>NZ_LBJC01000008.1 GCF_004114535.1 Bradyrhizobium nanningense | reverse complement strand
TGACGCTGGAAACCATCGCACCAATGAGCGATGATCCAACCGTCAGTCTTCCGGCTATCGCCAGCTGACCGGCCCGGCTCTTGCCGGTGAACGTGATCCGCCGCCAGCTACACCACGCCACGGGACACGATCTCGGGGCGCACTCCAATCTTACGCATAGGGCAGTTCGTGAGCGCGTTGGGCGAGTGCAGATTACCCTCACAATGGCGAAAGTTGAAAGACCTCCAGCTGCAGGTCAGCGAAAGCGGCCTCTATCGTGGAAAATCGAAAACGACCAAAGGCACGTGGTGCCCTCGTCGCCTTCCTTCCGATCCAGATTGCAGGTTCAAATCGCGGAGGCGCAACCACCGATGCCGACATTCGGTTCAGGTTGCGATCTGACCGAGGCGTCCCCCTGCCCTTCGAATGACGGTGGCCATCCGCTAAGTTATTGATTTTACTGATAGCGACAGGCATTTGCGTCACCCTTTGCTCACGGTCGTTTCACCCAATTCATTGCGTGCCCCGTGGGGGATGGCTCCTGCCTCAGTCAAAAAGCACATCGGTGCGCTGTGAGGTTAGAGCCCGTTGCCCGGAGCCCAGCTCGAGATCGCACGATGCGTCCACCTGCACAAAACGCGACCGCTGCTTCACGAGGGTCAATCGCACCCGTAACCGGAACACGGCGCCGGGACAGACCGGATGGCGAAACCGAACCGCACGGAGAGCCGCCGCACGACTCTGCGCGGCACCGGTGACTACATACGCCTCCTGCAAAAGAGCCGGCACGAGCGCCAGGAGCAATTGGCCGGGCACGATTGTCGTACCTTCGTCCAGCTCGCGCCTGGCACGCTCCGCATCGGTATGAACCCAGTTCCGATCACCCATCATCGCGACGAAACGGTCGACCTCATCCTGCGTCACCGATCGCCAGCGGCCGGGAGCGAGTTCGGTGCCCACGAAGGCCGCAAGATCGATCGCCCGCGCAACGCGAAGTGCGGTCGCCTGCGTCGGAGTTTCGGGGTCTGGCGGCATTTGAATCATCGCGCCCCGTCCTTCTCCTCAGATCGTCGCAAGTAGGGCGCTGCCGAGCCCGCCCGCGGCCGCGATCGCCGCCAGCCCGATCGCGCCGGATGATTCCGATTGCATTTCATGCCACAGGCGCACGGCCAGGATCGCGCCCGATGCACCGATCGGATGTCCCCGTGCGAGTCCGCCGCCACCGCGGTTGAGGGCCAATTCCTGCACCCCGATGCCGTCGACGCAGACAATCGCCTGGGCGGCAAATGCCTCCATGACCTCGGCCACCGCAATCTGCGCCGGCGCGATCCGTTGCGCTGCAACGAGGCTGTTTGCCGCCGCAATCGGCGCCGCGCCGGGTATGGCCGGGTCGCCGCCGCGGCGGGTCGCCGATATGATCCGCAAGGGCCGCCTCGCGTTGAACCGTCGGGCCATCGCCTCGGAGACCACCAGCACGGCTGCTGCCGCGTCGGCTTCAACCGCCACCGTCGCGCGCGTCACGCCGAACGCAGTATCGCCCGCAAGTGGTGCAAGGCGTGTGCAGGTCGCCCCCGTCAGGGCGCGAGGAAAGGCATCGTGCGACAGGCCTGCGAGCGGCGTGATCTCCGCCGCGTCAGGCGGATTTTGCAGCGCCTTGCGATGGCTTGCGACGGCGAATTCATCCTGCCGTGCACGCGAAATGCCGAACCTTTCAGCCAGCGTCGCTGCGGCAGCAATCATGTCAGGATCCCGTTCCGGCCATGGCACGAACGGGGGACGGTCATAGGGTTGCGGCGCCTCGCCGGCGTGGCGCGGCCGCCGCGCGCGCAATGGCGCACGACTGAAACTTTCGACACCGCCGGCGATGACGGCGTCCGCACTTCCGCTCGCGATCCGCTCGGCGGCGAGCATGATCGCGTCGAGGCCACCGCAGCACTGGCTGTCGATGGTCAGCGCCGGGACGTGATCGGGAAGACCCGCCCGCAGCGCGGCGATCCGCGCCGGGTTTCCGCCACCATACAGCGCATTGCCGAAGATGACGTCGTCGATCGCCTCCGGCGCGATGCCAGTGTCGGCCAGCACGGCCCGAATTGGCGCCGCGCCAAGTTCGTCGGCCTCCAACGCCTTGAACGCGCCGCCTCGAGGGGCGACCGCCGTGCGGCGTGCGGCGACGAGATATGCGGCGCTCATTGCAGCAACTCGCAGGCGCCGGCGTCCCAGAGCTGGCGCAGCGCATGGAAATCGGTCTTGCCGGACGAGGTCATGGGCCAGTGCGAGGGCACGGCAAAACGGCGCGGGATCTTGTAGAGCGGCAGGCTCAGGCGAGCATGGCTTATCAGTTCGGAGGACGCCAGGCGCCCATCAGGGCCGAGCCTGAGTAGTGCCACCAGCCGCTCGCCCCGATGCTCGTCGATGGCACCGAGAACCCCTGCCGCGATAACGGCAGGATGTCCCTCAAGCACACGCTCGATCTCCTCCGGATGCACATTCTTGCCGGCCGTGATGATCATGCGGCTCGCACGGCCGACGAGCCGCAGGAAGCCGCGCTCATCGAGCATGCCGATGTCGCCGACCGACACCGCGTCGCCGTGACGTGGCAGTAGCGTTTCGCTTCCGCAGGCATACTCCATGAAGAGGAAAGGACTGGCGACGAACACCTGACCGGCCTCTCCAGGCGGAAGGCATCGCCCGAGATGGTCGCGGATGGTGAGGCTGACAGCTGCGAACGGACGCCCGACGGAGTCCGCTGGGACGTCCTCCTCGTCCTTCGCCACGGTAACGAAGCTCAACTCGGACGCGCCGTAGAACTCGGAAAAACGCGCCTCCGGAAATTGCCGTCGCAATTCGGCGAGCGCGCGACCTTGCCATTTGGCACCGGACGACAAAATCCACCTCACGCTTGCGAATGGCGGCAGGCCATCGCGCATGGCGGCTTCGATCATCATTTCAAGCTGGGTTGGGACGCCATAGATCACACTCGCCCCGTGCGATATGATCAGACGGTTGACGAGATTGGGCCGGAACTGCCGACAGAGAATGACGGTCGCTCCGACATAGAGCCCGTGCGCAAGGCCGTAGAGAAACAGCGAATGCGTCAGCGCACCCGGCGCAAGAACGATGTCGTCCGCGCCGATGTCGAATTCGCGGTCCCCCGCCCGAAAACTCTCGATCCACGATCGATGATGGCGGCGATATCCTTTCGGCGTCCCGGTCGATCCCGAAGTGAAACCGACATAGAACGGCATCAGTGGATTCGGCTCGGCCATTGCCGCGGACAGCGGACCGGCGCCGATGGCATCCGCGACGGACGCAAACGGGCCGTGAGGATCGACAACCGCCAGAACTTCCGTCTCGCCGGCCAATGTTGCATCGCCACTCACGACGATCCCGGGCGCCAGCGCCGTAAGCGCAAGCCGCGCGGTCTCCGTCGGCCAGGATGGATCGAGAATTTGCGCTTCCCGCCCTGCGCGGCAGGCGGCGAGAAACAGCAGCACGAGCGCCGGCCCGTTGGGCAGATGCAACGCAACGCCGCGGCCCGCCGGCACCACCTTCGCCAAATGTCCGGCGAGGCGATTCACCGCCTCATCGAGATCTCTCCAATTCACCGCATGGTTGTCGCAAACGACGGCCGGTCGGTCCGGCGTTTCGCGGGCATGCCACGACAGCGTTCCAGTGATGGTGGAGGTCTCGGTCATGAACGGCTGACGATTGCAGCCGGATAACTCCGGTGCGACGCCTCCGCCACAAACGCGGTGGCCAGCGCCTTCAAAAGATCGCCCGGCACGAACACGGCGGATGCAACCAGAGCCTGCTGCAAGTTCATCCTTGCCATCGCCATCAGGCCGAGAATACCAAAGGCATACTCCACCACGATGCCGCCCGTGATCGCGGCAACGAGCGCCGCTGGGAAAGCCGGCAAGGTCCTCAGCCGCGCCATCACAAGACCCGACATAAAGGCTGCGGGAACCCAGCCCAGCAGGAAGCCAACCGACGGCCCGAAAAGCACGCCAAGCCCACCGCGTCCGCCCGATAGCAGCGGCACTCCGAGCAGCACGACGAACAGAAACAACAGCACCGCCAGCGCGCCATGACGGGGGCCAAGGATAATCCCGGCCAGCATGACGCCGAGCGTCTGGGCCGTGATTGGCACACCATGGCGATTGGCAAGACGATGCTAGGCACCATACCGAGCGCTGCGATGACGGCGGCAAGTAGGGCGATACGAACGATGGCGCGGGACTCCACGGGATTTTCTCCTACAACGGGGATGAGTGATGATCGGCGGCGGACCGGTCGAAGCCGCGCGCATCAAGCGCTTCCGCGACGCGGTCGGCAAGTTGCAGAATGTCGGCGACGAAAGCGGCTACCAGTCGCGGCGGAATGCGCCGGTGCGTGCGTGCCTTCCAGGCCTCCTCGCGCGCGCGCCACCGCGCCATCAGGACGGGCACAAAACGCAGGACGAGGGCCACGGCAAGCGCCATCTTGCGCGGATTGACGCCAAACGGGCGTAGCAGGCGGAACACTGGCGCCAGCACCTCCATCAGCGCACTCATCGTGGTGGTCATGCTGACGAGATCGGCGAGCAGAAGCATTGCCAGGAGCCGCATCGTAACGACGGCGCCGGCATTCCAACCAGCAGACGCAGCCTGCACACCGCCGACGACCACAAGCAGCGGCAGCAATGGCCGCAGCAACTTGAGGCGCGCGATACCGACCCGGCCGAAGCCGGCATAGACCATGGCGATCATCGCCAACACGCCCGCCAGAATCCGCCAGTCGCCGACCGGCAGCAAAAGCACACTCAGGAGGGCAAGGCCCACGAGCTTGACACCGGCCGGTACGCGGTGCAGCCAGGTCTGTGGCGCGAGGCCGTCGGTCATCATGACGTCAGGGCGTCCCCTGCCCCAACGATCGTTGCATGGGCCCGGTAGGCGGGCAGCACTTCGGCGGGTCGGCCATCGAGGCGGATGTGGCCCGCATCCAGCCAGATTATGCGATCGAACTCTGCGAGCAGCTCGAAATCATGAGACGCCATCACGACTCGCTGCGGAAGTGCCGTGATCCTGCGATACATCCGTAATCGTGTCGGCAAGTCGAGACTGGCGAAAGGCTCATCCATCAGCAGAATCGACGGGTCCGTTGCGAGCAGCGCCAGGATGCAGACAAGCTGCTTCTGGCCGCCGGACAGCTCGTTGACGTTGCGTTCCGCCCATTGGGCGCAGCCGTGCCGCTCCAGTAGCGCCATCGCCTGTTGGCGCGCCTGTGGCGCTGGCATTCCCCGCTCCGCCGGTCCAAAAGCGACCTCCTCGACGACGGTCGGAAAAATGAGCTGATGGTCGGGATTCTGAAACAGAAAGCCGACTTTTGCCGGAAGGTCTTTGCGATGCCGTACCGTATCGAGCCCCGCCACCTCGACGCGCCCGCTAGCCGGCAGGAGCAACCCGTTCATCAGCCGCAACATCGTGCTCTTGCCTGAACCATTGTCACCAATCAGGCCGATCCGGCGCTCAGCTAAGTAAAGCTCGGGAATGGCAAGAACCTGACGGTCCGCACGCCGAAACTGCACTTCTTCGAAGATGATCCCTTCAGCCGCCCGACGAAGGTGAGGACGGCGTGCGGGAGGCTCCTCGCGTCGGACAGCTTCAATCAAGAAGATTCTTTCGCCTCTGTCGCGCTACGGAGTTGGCTGAAGTATCACGTTGTCAATAAGCCTCGTCGAGCCGACATAGGCCGCCACGCACAGTGCCGCGGGGCGGTGCAGCGGACTTACGGCGGGTTTGAGCGTGTCGCCGTCGACGAGCTCAAGGTACTGCAGCCGATCGACCGTTTCCAAAGCCGTCTTAGCGATTGCAATCAGCTTATCCACGTTCCGCTCCCCCAAGCGGAACTCCTCCGCTGCGCCGAATAGTGCACGACTGATGGCGAGGGCCCGCCCTCGGTCTTCCTCGTTGAGATACCGGTTGCGGCTGCTCATTGCGAGACGGTCCGCTTCTCGGACGGTCGGCACGGTAACGATCTCGATCGGCAGATTCAGATCGATGGCCATCCGACGCACGACCGCGCACTGCTGAAAATCTTTTTGCCCGAAGAACGCGACGTCCGGCTGTACCATGTTGAAAAGCTTGCTTACGACTGTCGCGACCCCACGAAAATGTCCCGGCCTGAAAGCGCCGCAGAGTGGTTTCGCGAGCTCGCCTGGTTCAACGAAGGTCTCGAATTGAGCGGGATAGATTTCCTCCGCCCCAGGAGCGAACACGATCGCAACTCCGGCATCGCGGCACAGTTTCTCATCGCGCTGGAAGTCGCGCGGATACGTGCTGAGATCCTCGCTTGGTCCGAACTGAGTGGGATTGACGAAAATGCTGACCACGGTGACGTCGCATTGCGCCCGGCTGGCGTCGATCAGCGCCAGGTGGCCGTCGTGCAGATAGCCCATTGTCGGTACGAATCCGACACGTTTGTCGGCTCTGCGAGCCTCCGCGAGAGCGCGGCGAAGCTCGGCGACCGTCATGATTGTCTGCATTTTTACGCTTCACATCGGGTTCGGTTGGAGGGCGCCCAGTTTGCGATCGTTTCGCCTATACCTTCGGGAAGCCCGTAGGACTCTTGCGGTGCCGGGAATGTACCGTCGCGGACATCGGCAACCCATCGGGACAACGCCTCCTGCAGCACCCGGAAGCCGTCGGCGTAGGTACGAACGAATCTTGGGACGTGGCCTTCAATCAAGCCAAGCACGTCGTGGAAGACCAACACCTGCCCCGAGCAACCAGGACCTGCGCCAATCCCGACGGTAGGTATGGTCAGCGTTTCTGTCGCTCGCGCCGCGAGCTCGGCCGGAATGCCTTCCAGGACCAGAGCGAAGCAGCCGGCCTCTTGCAGGCGGTGGGCGTCGTCGAGCAGGCGCAAGGCGTCATCGGCCTTGCGGCCCTGCACTTTGAATCCACCCATTGCATTGACGCTCTGCGGGGTCAAGCCGAGATGACCCATCACCGGAATCTCGCACTCGACCAGGGCACGTATCATTTCGACGCGTTTGGCTCCGCCCTCGAGCTTTACTGCGTCGGCGCCCCGCTGCAAGAAGCCTCCGCCGTTGCGGATCGTGTCCTCTGTACTGAGGTGAAAGCTCAGAAATGGCATATCGGCCACGAGCAAGGCTCGAGGTTTCACACGCGCAACCGCCTCGAGATGGTGATTCATCATCGCGATGCTGACCGGAAGCGTATTGTCGAATCCGAGGCAGACGTTTCCGACGCTGTCTCCGACAAGGATCATATCCACGATGGGATCCGCAATACGTGCGGTGACCGCATCATAGGCGGTCGTCATCACGAGCCGCCGCCCCCCCTCTTTCCACCGTTGCAGCCCTGGAAGCGTGACTCGCTCGCCCGTGGCTTCTGAGGTGTGGCTCATTCTCGCCCCCTATCTCGTCAGCCGGCCTTAGTTCGATTCCGCGGATCGAAGTGGTATAGGTTTCACGTCGCCTGCCTCACCTAGTATCTCGAAACCACAACGCTCGGCACCATCACGTGACTAAATAAGTCATGCGATCAGAAATGTGATTGTCGCGATCGAAGGTAAGGATTCTTGGTCTCAGCCGAGCGATCTGCGACCCATCCACGTACGTCGAACTGCAGACGATGATCTGGTCGCCGACTTGGCAGGTGCGCGCGGCGGCGCCGTTGAGCACACAACAACACGAGCCGGGCGCGCCGAATATTACGTAGGTCGAAATTCGCGCCCCGGAGTTCTTGTTCCAGATCTCCACAAACTCCATCGGCAGAATCCCCGCCTCATGGCATTGATCCGGATCGAGCATGATTGAACCGTGATAGTGAAGATTGGCCTCCGTAACGTGGATGCCATGCAGCTTTGCGGCCAGCACTTTTCTCATCTGAAGGTTCCGTTAAGCCTGGCTCGTGTCCCTAAAGCCGACGCTCTCCTATGGAGCACGAGATGAAACTGTCAACTGAGGGAGAGAAAAAGAAAAATATCTCTAAAAAGCAGCAGCCGGACGCGAAGGAACATCTAATGGTCGCGCGATCATCGCGTAAGAACTTCCCACCCTATCGTCATGGAAGGCGGAGTCGCCGCAAGCTGGGCACCGACGTTTCGAGTGCATTAAGTGTCCCACATGGTCAACCGAGGACTCCAGATCTTGTTGAATCTATGCCGGCCGTCGGACACCTCATGTTTACGAGTAGACAGCCATTTCGAAGCCCGTATAGATCGCCGGGCAACACTCATCGCGCACAGCCAGAGCCGCCATGATTCGTCACATCGTCTTCTTCACCGCGAACAGCAAAGCCCATATCGATCAGATAATCGACGGTTTGTCGGTTCTCACCACAATCCCGCATGCGCGCCGGCTCGAGGTCGCCCGCAACCGCAAGACTGACCAACTCGGGAACGACATCGACATCGTGGTTTATGGTGAATTCGACAATGAGGCTGAGCTCGCAGCTTACAAAGCGCACGAACTCTACCAGGAATCGATCAAGCGGGTGCGACCACTAAGGGAACTGCGCTTTGCGGCCGATTATAGTTTGGCTGATGTCGCGCCCTAAGTCAGATGCATGTCATAGGGCTGTCCTGGATCGAGCCGACTACGGCTATGCGATGTCTCGCGGATCGACCATACCTCACGTTCCTGGATAGCGCGGCAGACGACGCTCCGACTACCGGCAATATCATCGGCGATCTCCCACGTGTGAGGGGCGCTGTGGCCGACTTACACGCCGCGCAGCAGGAGAGTGACAGCAGTGCTACCACGAGCGATGTGCCGCCGGCAGGACCGTCCGGTCAGGCGGCTCGCATTGTGGTCAAGAATTGATCTACCGCCACACGCAGCATCTTCGACTGATTCCCCAACCCACGCGCGTTAGTGAGAACCTCGCCGGCCGCCGCACCGGTGGCGGCCGCTGCAGTGCTGACGCTGCCTATATGGAGTCTGATCTCGCTGGAGCCCGCGGCAACGGACTGGATGTTGCGCGCAATTTCGCTTGTCGCAGCACTCTGCTCTTCGATCGCGGAGGAAATGCTTAACGTGATATCACTCATCCTAGCGATCGTTTGCGCAATTCCGTTGATGGCGAGAACCGCGTCATTTGTAGTTGCTTGCATAGTCCCTACTTGCACGGCGATCTCTTCCGTAGCCTTTGCCGTCTGATTGGCAAGCGCTTTAACCTCGGCCGCCACCACAGCAAATCCGCGTCCGGCGTCGCCCGCGCGTGCCGCTTCGATAGTGGCGTTGAGGGCCAGGAGATTGGTCTGTGCGGCGATACTATGGATGAGTTGGACAACTTCGCCGATCTTTTCGGCCCCGTTTGACAGGACCTGCACCGTAGCGTTTGTGCGCTCGGCGTCACCAACGGCTTGGCGGGCGACTCCGGTCGACTGCAGCACCTGTTGCGATATCTCTCTTACCGATGCCGATAATTCCTCGGCGGCAACGGCTACCATTTCAACGTTCCCAGATGCTCTTTCTGACGCAGCGTCGACAGTGGACGCGCGCATACTGGCATCCCTTGCGGTTGTGGTCATGATATCCGCTGTGCCCTGCATATCGGCGGCTGAAGAGGCGACCGCACGAACGAAGCCATCTACGCTTTGCTCAAAATCATTCGCTATGCTCTCTAATGTGGCACGGCGCTCAGCAGCCGTGAGCCGTTGAGCTTCGGCCTCAACTTGCTCTAGCCTCCGAATACGAATTGCGTTGTCTTTGAACACTTGGACGGTGGCGGCCATCGCGCCAATCTCATCTTTCCGACCAACACCTGGAATGTCTTGCTCGAGCTTGCCGCTAGCGAGCTGCCCCATGCAAGTGCCTAACGCGGCCAACGGTTTAGTGATGCTGCGACCGAGGAACCAGGCGATGACACCCGAGACCAGTCCGATTACGATGATAGCCCCACCAAGGGACCACATGATCGGTTGTAGCTTGGCATCAAGATCATCTAGATACGCACCGGAACCGACAAACATGTCCCATCCAGGAATGCCCACCGCGTAGGACAGCTTCCTGATCGGCTCCTTTTCGCCAGGCCTCATGAACTCGTAACGCAACACAACATCGCCGTTCGCTGCCACGCCGTCGCGCAATTCGCGGATCAGCGCACGACCGTTTGTCTTGCCGTCGAGACGATTGACCCCGATTGTCTTCGGATCCTGAGAGGCTACCGCGACACCATCCATCGTATTTGCGAAAATATAGCCCGCACCCTTGTCATACGTCATCGTCTGAGCACGACGTGAGAATTCCGCGATTGCGGCCTCTTTGTTGAGTTGGCCCGCGTCAACTTGCTTCTGCAAGCCCAACGCAACGTTCTTGGCGATATCGACGATCGCGCGGGTCTGCTCGACCCGCGAATTGATCATTCCTTCTGCATCAAATAGCCCGCAAGCAGTCCAGCCGAGAAGAGGCCTAGCATCGAGACCGCCACCAGAATGCTGATCTTGGGAGTGATCGGCAGGTTATTGAGTAGTTTCAAGGAACGTCTCCAAGGCAATTACCGGTAGGCACGGCCGCATAGATTATTGCTCGTATACAAGTGATCGGTTTAGGTTTCGTTACAGCCGGTACAAATCGGACAACACTTGCGCGCCGGCGGGCCGGCGGCTTACCGCATTCAATAGCGGTGCTAGATAATCTCTCACAATGGCTATCGAACGCTCGCGCGTCGTCCGATCAACGTTACGGTACGACGAGGACGTCGATATCAGAGAGTGGCAGGCATCGTTGACCAACATCGGACGACGGAGTGCCAGCTCCTTTCCCTACGCACGCATCGACGAGATGAGCACGTCGACAGCCCTCATCTCGCCGATCAACCGTCCTTCCATCAGCGTCAAATGCTCGTCACCGAAGCAGCTTTCATCGTGGCATCCGTTTCCGTGCCGCCTTCAAAACCCTTCGCGGATAAATCCCGACCAAGGGTCTCGGGAAGCAGAAGAGAGGCGAGAATGAAGATAGCTGCAGCGGGAAGGGCCACCGCAACCATGCCGTTGAGCAGGCTTCCGCCGAAATTGGCGGCCGCAAGTGGCACAATCACAGGGGCTATGCTGCCGAGCCCGCGCCCTCCCATATAGAATGTAGACACCGCCGTCGCACGCAAGTTGACCGGATAGAGTTCAGAGATCCAGACACCGGTCACACCCAGCGCTACGTTGCCAATCCCGAAGCCGATGTAGAGCCAGAACATCGGCCATTCGGTTTTCGATCCGGCGTAGAGCTGGCTTCCCCACATGGCCATACCGACCAAAGACCCGACCCAAAACAGCGCGGGCACGAGGGCTCCGAAGCGGCGGCCAGCCCTGTCGTTGAAAAATCCGTTCGCGAGGTAGCAAATGCCGCTGACCACCGAGAGCAGAACGGCTGTCGTGCGAACGATATCCCCTGGTGTATGCATATCCCGCAGCAGCAGCGTCGGAATAAAGGAGACGACGCTGTAGTAGCAGAGCATGTAGCTCATCAGCCATACGAAGGCGATGACGGTCTGCCGTGCTAGCCCATTGCGGAAGAGATCCGCAAGGGGAAGTGTGCGAGCTTCTGCGGTGACCTGACCGGCCTTGCGTTGCGCCTCATACTCCAGCCAGATCTTGGATTCAGGCATGAAGAAACGAATGAAGATAATCAGCAGAATGGGCACGCCGCCAGTCAGCAGTCCGATACGCCAGCTCCACTCGTCGCTGAACGTCGCAATCAGCCAAATGCCAACGATTGACGCCGTGGATGACGCGATCACGGCACAGCCTTGAAGCGCCGCCGCCCCCAAACCTCGGCTGCCTTTTTTCCAGGCCTCGTTGAAGAGCACCATGCCCACGCCATACTCGCCGCCAAGACCGATGCCGGTGATCAACCGCAGCACGGCAAGCGACCAGTAATTCCATGCGAAGGCCGAAATGATCGCGGCAACCGAAAACAGCGCGATTGTGAGTTGAAGCGAGGTCTTTCGGCCAAGTCGATCACCGATGACGCCAAACAGCGCGCCGCCAATGGCCGATCCGAACAATGTCAAAGCCTGCAGTGAACCGATCTCGGCCAACGATAGCGCCATCGACCGTTGAATCGCGGGCAAAAGGAACGGAAAGATCAGAACGTCGTAGAAGTCGAGAATGTAGCCCAGCATTGCTGAGATCATAATCGAATACCGTTGCCTCGCCGTGTAATCTTCCGAAGTTCCGATATTTGTAGACATGTGGTGCGCTTCCCGTTGAAAGAACTGGACAAGTGATGGTCGTTACCGAAACGCTTTCCGCGTCATTGGGAGTCGCAAATGCGGCTCCGGGCACCGATTTTGATGCGCTGGGCCTAGCGGCCCGGCGCTCTCAATTCCGGATAAGCAAAGTCGCCTTTGTCGAGGATGTGGATATCGTCGAGCCACAGGCTGCAGCCACGAAGCGGGATGTCCAAATGACACGGCGTGTCATTCGTGCCGCCGAGCTCCGTGTTCGGACCCGTCGAGAACAGGACGTTCCCGTAGAAGGAAAGCGCATTCATGATGTGCTCCGACGTGAGATCCTGGGAGGCCGCGATGTGGTGCCAGGTGGCACGCTCGTTCGATCCCCAGCCGATATGCGAGATCGCCCAACCGCGCGGATCGCCGAAACTGTCGATATAGTTTTTGATGAGGAGCGCGTCGGTCCCCTCGCCCTTGAGATCGACGATGTAACCGTCCTTTACGGTCAACGTGACCGGCGACTGAATATAACGCTTGAACGCGCAGAGGATGTCACCTGGCATCAGCACCACCGTGCCGTTAACCTCGCCGTCGGTCGCCTGAGTGAAGGCGAAGCCTGACGGGAAGTGATCCCAGCGCCCAGGCTCATCCGTGTATCCGTATTCGGAAATGACCGGGTACTGCTTCAGGCCATAAGTTACGTCCGTTCCGCCCGGCGACGTGATCCGCATTTTGCTGGCTGACTGGAGAAGGGTTCGAGAGAGCTCGGTTCGCCGGCGCAGATCTTCAGTCGGGAACATCTTCTTGAGGATGTGGAACGGCTCCATCACGCGCAAGATGCGCGTACCTGCTTCCTGAATTTCGGCTTGCTCACGAGAGAATAGCAACCCGAGGAGATCGATCACCATATCCACGCGCTTGAGCGTATCGATCGCCGGCTGGTTGCCCGTGAGCGCATGCCGGCCCTGCAAGCCCGCGACCTTGCCCTGGCCGTACTTCGGTACATTCAGATGAAAGGTCGTTGCGCCCAGGGCCCGCGCGGCCAGCATGAAAGCCTGAGCGTATTCCTGCTGATCCTCGCCGCCGCTTAGGACGGCAACGACTTCGTCCTTCTTCACCTTGCAGAGCGCCAGCTCGGCCTTAAAGAGCTCGAGCATTTCAACATCAACGATTTGTCGGGACATCTTCACTGACCTCCTGTCTGCCGAACGTAGACGCGCGACCGTCGAACCGATCGCGTGGTCGCGCTAGAAGCTCTTCAACGATTGAAAGGAAACCCTCGGTATCATCGATTTGCATTTGGTGACCCGCGCTTTCCAGCGTCCTGGTCGCGATCGACGGCAGCAATCTGCGAAATTCTTCTTCATCTTCGGGCCGAATGACCCCTCCCCGTCCCGCAACGATCAATGCGGTCGGAACACTGAGATGGGCGAGGTCGAGGTGAATATCATCGTGATGAAAGCCCTTGTGGCTCTCGATGAGCGCTCGCTCGTCGCAGGTATGCATCCACTCGGCCCGGGTGCGGATGTGCTGCTCGGGCCACCGCGGAGCAGAGGGGCGCCGTAGCGCCACGTCGGCTTCTCCGCGCTTCGCGCTTTGCAGCAATTTGAGAAGCGGGTCGACCGGAATCGGATAGGCGCGACGTCCAGGACCGGAAACTGGCGGGTCGACCAGTATCAGTTGGTCCATGGACGATGGCCGCCAACGCGCAGCGCGGATCCCGATGCGGCCACCCATCGAGTGGCCCAGCAGCGTATAGGGGCCCATTCCGAGCGCTTCAGCGAACCCGATGAGGTCGGAAGCGCATGCGTCGAGCGAGTAGTCGAGATGCGGGCCGCTTTCGGAAAGGCCGCGACCGCGCACATCGAGCACGAAAACGTCGTGTCGGGAGCACAGGCGCTCTGCGATGAACGCCCATTGCGCCGCAGTCGTCGAGATGCCGGGGACAATGATGATCGCCGGCCCGGCTCCGCCGAACCGCAGGTAATGCTGCCGAATGCCGTTGGCTCGCACATTGGCGCCGTAAAGCAACCCGGATGTCGCGACACTGCTCACGTCTTGTGATCCTTGATGTGGTCATCCGACAGCGCGCGAAGCCGCTCGATGGCGGCCTCCGTCGGCATGACATCCGCGTATTTGCTGGCAATATCGAAGAGGTTGACGGCATGCGATGTGCGCGAGCGGTCGTAGACCGCATCGCTCGGCACGATTGATTTGAAGTTCATCGCGCACGCATCCACGACCGAAGCCCGCACGCAGCCGCTGGTCGTGCAGCCGGTCACCACCAGCGAGTCGACGCCGGCACCGATCAGATACGTCGCAAGCGGAGTGCCGAAGAACGCGCTTGCCTGCGTCTTCGGCAGGACCAACTCGCCGGACCCCGGAGCCACCTCGCGGACGAAGTCATAGCCCTCGGGCGGGATCCGCATGATACCCGGGATTTTCGCGGAGAATGCGCCCTGGTCCTGGCCTACCTTCGGTGCAACGTGCGGGAAGATCACCGGCCACTTTTTCTTGCGAAACAGCCACATCAATGCGGCGATGTGTGCGATGGCATGCCAACCGGGCTCGCCGCAGCTGGTGGGGTATTCCTTGATCGCCTCGCGGATCGGCATCGGCCGGCTGCCGACCGAACGGTACTGCACGTCGATGACCAGCAATGCCGGCCGTTTGCCGAATCCCGCCGCGCCACCCAGCCCGGCGAGGGCATAGGTCTCGCGCTCGTCCAGCGGTATCACATCGTCCCAGGGTTGCTTGCTGCCATTCACTGTTGCGCTCCAGCGTTCACAATCGTGAGCATGTCAGTGAAGCGGCACGGTGGTCGCGTCGTATTGGTAGATCCAATCGTATCGCGCAGCTGTCGCTTCCGGTGCCCATTGGGTCTTGATGTAACCACCCGCCGTCTCCGGCTTGCACAGCGCCTGGTTATGGAAAATCGGCAGCATGCCGGCCGCGGACTTCACGACCTTGGTGGTGCGATCGAGCCGCAGACCCTGATACGTCTTGAATGCCGCCGGGATATCATCGGGATTCTCCCCGAAGCAGCGGCCGAGGACGGATGCATCCTCCAGGGCCATGTTCACACCCTGCCCGAGGTAAGGCAGCATCGAATGGCAGGCGTCGCCGAGCAGGGTGACGCGTCCATTGGACCACGTACCCAGCGATGGACGCACGAACAGGCCCCATTTGTTCAGGGTATCCACGTTCTTGACCAACTCGACGATATCGGAATGCCACCCCTCGAAGTCCTTTAGGCAGTCCTCGATGGAGCCCTTCTCCGACCAGGACTCGAGCAGCCAATCGTCGTGGTCGACCTGACCTGAGAAGGTCATCATGACCGTATCCTGCCAACGCACAGGATAGGCCGTGACATGCGCGGTGGGCCCTATCCAGGTCGACACAACGGCGTCGCGCTGATGCGGTGCGAGGCGATCCACCGGCACGAGGCCACGCCAAGCGATGGCCTTCGTATAGTGGCTCTCGATGTTTCCAATCAGCCGGGTACGAACTTTTGAATGAGCACCGTCGGCGCCGATCAAAGCGCGTCCTGCGACTTCGGTTCCGTTGGCGAGTTTGACTCGAACCCCATGTTCGTTCTGGCTGAACCCGACGACATGCGCGTTCAGATGGACAGCGCCTGGCTTCAGGCGACGCACGCCGTCGACGAGAATTTTCAACAAGTGAGCACGCAGCAGCAGATAGGGCTGATTTCGCGCTGCGTCGGAGGTCCTATCGTAGAGGGACCAGGCCTCACCGGTGTTCCACAGCCGAATGTTGCGTCGCTCGGCCGCTATGCAGTTCTGTTCAACTTCTTCGGTCAAACCGAGTTCTTGAAGGACGCGGACACCGTTCATGGAAATCCAAAGACCCGCTCCGACCTCGCGCAACTCAGATGCTTGCTCGAATACGTCACAATCAATTCCGCGACGAAGCAGCGATAGCGCCATTGCCAGACCACCAATACCGGCGCCGGCAATGAGGACACTGGATTTGCCGACCTGTTCAATGCTCATGACATCTCTAAAAGTTGATTGCGCTGCTTACCGAAGGTTAGATGGCATTTTCGGAGGCCTGCTCGCTGGCAAGACTCTTCACAGCCTCGAATATCTTGGTGTATCCGGTGCAGCGGCAGAGGTTGCCGTGCAGGTAATGACGTATCTCTTCGTCAGTCGGGTGTGGCGTTGCTTTCAGAAGCGCTGTGACGGCCATTATGAAGCCAGGTGTGCAAAAGCCGCACTGGAGGCCGCCGTGAAGTACAAAGGCCTTCTGAACCCGCGATAGGCCATCCGGAGGCGTCACGCCTTCGATGGTCGTGATCTCACGCTGGTCGACATCGACAGCGAGCATGGTGCAGCTCGAAATTGGCTCGCCGTCGAGCAGAACTGTACAGGCGCCGCAAACCTCCATGTCACAGGAGCGCTTCGTTCCCTTGAGACCAAGCTTATCCCGGATAAGGTCGATCAGAAGCGTATGTGTTGGGACGTCGAGCGCGATCATCTGACCGTTCAGCCAGAATGAAATCGGAAGCATGTGGGTCATTTCACGCTCCCCCGCCGACGGAGATCGCTTCTTCGACGTTTCTCAGAAGCAGGACTCCTGCCAGATGTCGCTTGTAGTCCGCGCCACCATGCCGATCCTCATTGACTTCAAGCTCATCTAGCGCGGTCGTGAGCACAGCCTCGATGGCCGAACGGACTTCGCGGACAGGGAGGCCCCGAAGCGCGTCCTCGACCACCTTCAAAGGTTGAGGTCGCGACCCGAGCGCTCCGACCCGCACGCGGGCACCTTTGATGGTCGCTTTGCCAGCGTCGATGGACCAGGCCATCGCGACGTTCACGGAGGGCCTCTCTCCATGCTTGAACCGCCGATAGGTCACCGGGCCGTTCGGGCACGGAAAGACAATGAGTGTCAGCAACTCGTCCGGCTCTCGTATCGTTTCCAACTCACTCCGGATGAAGTCGTCAGCGGGAACGACGCGCGTACCGTCGCGGCCAATGAGCACGAGACGCGCATTAAGAGCCGCGAGCAAGGTCGGAGGATCGGCGTGCGGTTCTCCAAAGCAGAGATTGCCACCGATCGTGCCGACGCTGCGAACCCTGATGTTCGCCACATTGGCACAGAGCGACGACAGCGCTGGCACATGCTCACGAATGACGGGATCGCTGGCAATCTTGGCGTGCGTACACCGTGCTCCGATTTCGATATCATTCGCTTCGTTCAAACAAATGCGATTTAGGCCAAAAATCCCTTTGATATCGATAAGCCGGTCAGTGTGAATAACGCGCATCTTCATGGCCAGCAGCAACTCGGTGCCGCCGGAATAAAACATGCCGTCGCCGGATTCTCCGACCCCGCGTATGGCATCCTCGATTGTCGAGGGCCTGTCGAATTCAAAAGGAGAAGGCAGCATGATTAAGCCGCACCAAGCATTTCTTTGAGCCGCTTTTCAAACTCCTCGAAGTTCTGATCGACACGTCGCTTGATGACGCCGAACCCCATGGTCGCAAGTCGGCCCTGCACGTCGACCTTTGCATCTACAGCAAACGTCGAAGAGCTGGATCCCTCGGGCGTGACGGTCACGTCGAGGACCACCGCCAGCCTTGTTCCGGTAAGTTTGTCGCGGCCCGTGGCGCGTGTGCGCACATGCGACGGCTCCGTCATCGATTCGACAACAATGTCGGCCGGAACCTCGACCTTGAAGGGACCGATCTTCTGCTTGACGGTCGCTTTGTAGGTTGCGAGCCGCTCAATTTCCTCGACGTTCTCGCAACCAGGGATACAGCCGGATATGCGAGGGACGTCGAGCAGTGTGCTCCAAAGCTGGGTGGGCGACGCCGGCACGACCATCGACATATTGAATTCCATGAATTCAGCTCCTCTTCTGCAGGGCGCGCCAAACCTTTTCGGGCGTCATTGGCAGGTCGGTGATCCGAATGCCGTAGGTAGAGAAAAGCGCGTTCGCGATTGCTGGCGCGACCGGAAGGATTGCTCCCTCGCCCATCCCCTTGGCGCCGCCTGGTCCTGGGCCGTCGCCATTCTCGACAAGGATGGTGTCAAACACCGGCGGAACGTCAGATATGCGCGGTATCGAATAATCGATTGGGGTCGCATTAATGGGTTGACCATCCTCGAACTCCAGCGCCTCGTGGAGAGCGTGTCCGAAACCCATGACGGCGGCTCCCTCGTCCTGCCCTTCCGCGGCGACGCGATTGATCACGCGGCCAACGTCAGCCGCGCTGGCGTATCGAGGGACATGAATCTCACCAGTATCTTCATCGACAACGATTTCAGCGAGACCCGCCGACGTCTCCCAGAACAGAGGAGACTCTGCTAAGGCCCCCTTCTTCGAGCGTGGCGTGATCGCGCCACGGCCGATGACCTCTCCCGAGTCGACACCAAGCGCGCGATGAAAAATTTGATGAAAAGTGAGAACTTCTGATCCAGTCGAGATACCTCCCTCGACGAGCGATAAACTCTCTCGGGGAAGCTCCCATACGTCGGCGACCATTTCGAGGATCTGATCGGCCGCGTCGAGTGCGGCGTTCTCGACCGACAGGCCGACGACAACAGTCGATCGGCTCGCGCCAGTGCCCCAGTCGTAAGGCGCAACGGCCGTGTCGGTGCGTAACACGGTTACCGCGGAGGGCGGTTGCTTCAAGGTCTGCGCCGCTATACGAGCCATGGTCGCGTGCGCCCCTTGTCCAATTTCTATACTGGAGACTGAAACCAGGATCGAGCCATCGATCTTGAGACGCACGATCGCATTGCTGATCGGAGTGTTGGCCGGATCGGTCGCGGCGACAGCGAGCCCGCTTGCCCGACGATTGGATGACTGCGCCTTTGCGGCGAATGACTGGGTCACACGCCCCATCAACTCGCCCATATCCATGTCGAGGGCCCGCAAATCCGGGCGGATTCGTTCGCCGCGTGAAGCAAAGTTCAGCAAACGAAACTCCGCCGGATCCATGCCAATAGCGGAAGCCACATTGTCCATGTGTGATTCTTTGGCCCATACCGCTTGCGGCCCACCAATCGAGCGGAATGCAGCACCTGGGATGGTATTGGTGTAGACCGCAGACGCCTCGAGGCGCAGATTGGGCACAACGTAAGGGCCCATAATGCGATTTGCCGCTTTGGTGGCAACGGCCGAGCCGGTGTCAGAATATGCCCCGCCATCTAGAAGCAATTTGGCGCTCTTGGCCAGAATCCGCCCTTTCGCGTCCACAGCCGTTCGGATCGTGATGTCGGCACCCAGCCTTCGGCAGGTGAGCATTGACTCAATCATGGATTGAGCGATGCGGATCGGTCGCTGCACCTTCCATGATGCAGCCGCAACCAGAGGCTCGATCTTGACTGAAGCCTTGCCGCCAAATCCGCCGCCGACGAACGGGACGATCACGCGCACCTTGGCGAGCGGCAATTGGTAAAGACGCGACAGCACCTTTTGAACGGCGGTCGGCGTTTGCGCTCCGGCCCAGACCGTAAGAGAATCTCCACGAAAGTCCGCAATGACTGCATGCGGCTCCATCGCAAAGTGCGAAATGGCTGGGAACGTGAACCGGTCCTCGTGAATGTAGGCCGCAGCAGCTTCCGCAGCGTCAACGTCTCCGACGCTGTTCCGGTAAGTGTGGAACACGTTGCTGTTCTGAGTGGGCCGGGCACCGCCCTTGAAATAAAAATCTTCGAGGTTTTCGTGCCGCTCGTGGATGAGCGGCGCATTGTCCATGATCGCTTCCTGAATGGTCGTGGCGCGTGGAAGCTCGTCGTATTCGACGTTGACCAGCTCAGCGGCGTTTTCTGCGATTTCTATGGTCTCGGCGATCACCACCGCGACCGGCTCGCCCACATACCGCACCCGGTCGATGGCAATGATCGGTCGGTCCTTGAGCACAACCCCCCAACATCCGAAGGACGCGACATCGTCACCTGTAAGTACGTCCACAACACCATCCACCGATCGGGCAGCGCTCGTGTCGATCGAAACGATGCGGGCGTGGATGGCAGGCGAGCGAACCACAAACCCGTGCAGCATTCCCGGGATCGCCAAATCGGTCACGTATGCGGCGCGTCCCGTGACCTTTTCGATCAGGTCCGGTCGGACCGCACTCATGTTGTCAGTCGCCGACATACGCAAATCCGTTGGTATTTAGGTGCGTCGCCCCCTTAAGGCGGGAAGCCCAAGCCTCCCGAGAGCAATCTCAGGACATTACGATATATATCACTTGTATGCAAGTGCTGCACTTGTGTACGAGTCATGGAAATGTGCCCAATCTCGGGCCGATGGTCCGACGCAAGCCGCAACGGACCGGTCTAACCAAGCGTTTGCGCCAAATAGCTTCGCCCCTCAGCCGGAGCGGAATTCCAATTGCGAACGACGGACGCACCCAAAGGGTGCCCCCGCCGGCGCTCTCAACGCAGCAAATCGCGATAAAACCGGACGAAGTCGAACAACGATGGATTTCCAAGGTCAGGAAATGTAGACAATCGGCCGGCACCGAAGACATTCGGAGCTAAAGCCTGTCTCTTCTTGAGCTAAGGCAACCTACCGCAAGGAAGTAAAAGTGGTGCAACCCAAAACAAAGCCGCGCCCGGCGGAGAAAGTTAAAGAAGCTATAGATTCATACCGGTTGGATGACGCACCGGGCTTCTTATTGCGAGTCGCGCTCCGTACTCACACGTCGATCTTCGCCGCCAAGATGATTGAAGAATTAACGGGGCCCCAATTCTCGACGCTGGCGAAATTGAGGGAAGTAGGTCCTTGTTCGCAAAACCACTTAGGACGGCTAATTCATTACGACTCGGCGACCATCACCGGCGTAATCAATCGTCTGAAATCACGCGGCCTCATCAAGAGCTCAAAAGACCCTCTGGATCCGCGGCGACGCGAGATCGATTTGACCGAGAAGGGGAGACGGATAGCGGACGCAGCGATTGAAACTATCGGCGAGATTTCTGGCGAGACCTTCGCCCCCCTGACCCGAGATGAATTTCGAACGCTTACCGAAATCTTGAAGAAGATCATACAACGCTGATCAACCGGCTTCGAGCGACATAAGATTTAGCCAAGCGTCGAGAAAAGGGCCCGGCGATCGCGCCGGGCCAAGTAGAGGGAGGAAGCGAAAGATTGGAAACCTTTCGCAAACGCCGAATGCGGAATTCGATCGCAGAAACCCAACGAACGACTTCCAGCAGCAATACGATTGTACACATCAGACCGCATTTTGTGCTGAAGTCGGCACCTCTCAGCGCTATTTCCGGCATTTGACGCGTCGTATGATTTCGACAGCACCACAAAGAACGGGCGCGTGACTTGGAAGGCACCGGCTCCGCACGTCCGGAACAGCTCCTTTCATCGCCCGGCTCAGATCTCGCAATGCCCGCACCGCTGCATTTGCAATTCAGAGGTCCCAATCGCCGACGGTCCTGCCAAGGATGACTGCCGGGTCCGCTCGCGTTGATGAATGTCCATTCCTTGAAACTGCGCGCTGAAGAAATCGCGCCTATTTCCCGAGGGGCTGTCCTCGATCGTCTCTACCTAGCGCGCGGAGTATCTTTCTTCTGAAGCTCGACAGGTCGAACAGGAGCCTTGGCACTCTTTTGAGCGCAATCGCCTTGCCTTCGATTGCGAGATGCAGAACTCGCACCAATCTGCCAAGACCGAGTTCTACAAATGCGACCCGAACATGCGGATCGTTCGCAATCCAGAGTTGGTTGTCTACAATGACGATGGATGCCGCCAGATCAGGTCTTCTCTCCAGAACGAAGTCTCGACATGCCGCGGCAAATTCCTCCTCTTGAACGCTCAAAGGTACCTTGACGTCCCTCCGAGAATCTCCCGCCATATTCGGGTTCCATACGAACGACCGGCAGCGAGACACCTGATGCCGGCTCAGGTTTTGGATTTCTAGTGGCTCGCGCGCTTGGTCGGCCTCTTCGCACCCGGCAACACATCCGTGCAAACGCCTTCATACACTTCGGCAGCCAGGCCTATTGTCTCTCCGAACGTCGGATGTGGATGAATGGTCTTGCTGATATCAATTGCATCGGCGCCCATCTCGATCGCCAGACAGATTTCTCCGATCATGTCGCCAGCGTGCGGGCCAACGATCACACCGCCGATGATGCGGTGCGTCTCTTGGTCGATGATCAGCTTGGTCATGCCATAGGACGCGCCCGAGGCGACCGCTCTGCCCGAGGCGGCCCACGGAAACTTCGCGGATCTAACGCGCCTGCCTGAAGAGGCAGCCTCATGCTCCATGACGCCAACCCAGGCCACCTCGGGATCAGTGTAGGCAACGTTCGGGACGATCTTCGCGTCAAAGAAGCTCTTGAGCCCGGCAGCCACTTCGGCCGCAACATGCCCCTCGTGAACCGCCTTATGGGCGAGCATGGGGTTGCCCGCGACATCTCCGATCGCGAAAATATGAGGCAAATTCGTCCGCATTTGCCTGTCGACTGCAACGAAACCTTTTGCGTCGCATCTTACACCAATCTTCTCCAAGCCAAGACTTGCGCTGTTCGGCACTCTGCCTGCGGACTGCAGGACAAGATCGTAAGTTCGACGCCCCGGCTTTGCGCCTTCAATCTCGACCGATACGCCCTTACTATCGGCCGTGGCGCTCACTACACCCGCATTGAGATCAATATGTTGGAACCGATGAGCGTTCCTGCTTTGCCATATCTTCACAGCATCCGGATCAACGCCGGCGAGCATACTTGGCAATCGTTCAACGAGATCGATTTGAGCGCCAAGCGCGCTATAAATCGTGGCCATCTCGAGTCCGATGATGCCCGCCCCGACGACAAGCATTTGCTTCGGAATCGTCTTTAGCTGCAGGGCTCCGGTCGACGTGACGATCCGCTTGTCTTTCGGAAACACACTTAACTTATTCGCCGAGGAACCCGTGGCGATGATGCACTTCTCGAACTCAACATATTGAGACGCACCAGTATCGAGATCGATTGCCAAGCAATTCGACGCGACAAATCTGGCAACTCCGTTGATGATTCTAACGTCCCGCGCCCGCGCCATCTGACCGAGCCCGTCAGTCAGCTTCTTTATTGTTCCGTCCCTGAACGATCTGAGTGCATTCAGATCCAATTCCAGTGCGCCGAATCGCACTCCCTTCTCAGCGATCCTTTCGGCCTCTTCCTTGGCCGCCGCGATGTGGAGCAACGCTTTGGATGGAATACACCCGACGTTCAGGCATACGCCACCCAACGATTGGTATCGCTCAATCATCGCGACCCTGAGACCCAGATCCGCGGCGCGATATGCAGCAGAATATCCACCTGGTCCACCACCGATCACGGCGAGATCGAAGCGTTCCTCGCCTCCGCCAGATGCGGCCGAGCCATTCTGGGCTTCAGCCTTGGATGGCGCCCGGTCCGGCGCAATCGGTTGCGCTTTGGCAATGACGGTGCCTTGCGACACTTTATCGCCAACCTTCAGAAGCACCTCCTTGATAGGACCCGCGATCGGCGAAGGAATTTCCATCGTGGCCTTGTCAGATTCAACAACGATAAGCCCCTGCTCCTTGTCAACGATGTCACCGTCTTTGACGAGCACCTCCACAATCTGAACGTCCTTAAAGTCTCCAATGTCGGGGACCAATATATCGATCACGCGCTCCATGGGGGCCTCACAACGCGTATCGCCGCAGATCGTTCAGCAGAGTCGCGACGAAGCCCAAGAACCGCGCGGCAGCGACACCGTCGACCACCCGGTGATCCCACGAGAGCGTTATCGGAAGCATTTGACGCGGCTGAAATCCACTTCCGTCCCAGACTGCCTCGGTGACAGCGCGCCCCGCTCCCAGGATCGCCACTTCGGGAGCGTTGATGATTGGCGTGAACCCATGACCGCCGACGCCTCCCAGCGACGAGACCGAGATGCAGCCTCCCTGCATGTCCCCCGGGGATAACTGACCTCCAAGGGCCTTGTCCGCGAGCGCACGCATTTCGGAGGCGATCTCTATCAGTCCCTTCTTATCGCAATCTCTGATGACCGGAACCACCAAACCCTTGGGAGTGTCGACTGCAAATCCGATGTGAATGTACTTCTTGAGAATTAGGGCATCTTGATCAAAGGACGAATTGAAGCGGGGATATTTCTTCAGCGCAAGGGCTGCTGCCTTAATCAAGATCGACACCATCGTCAGCTTCGCTGAGGCCTCCCCCACCTCTCCATTGATATTCTTTCGGAACGCCTCCGCGTCGGTCACATCAGCTTTGTCGAAGTTTGTGACGTGCGGGATCGTGTTCCAGTTTCGTGAAAGATTTGCCCCTGTTATCTGCTGGATTCTCGAGAGAGGCACTCTTTCGATCGCGCCGAACTTTTCATAGTCTGCCTTTGGCAGCGCTGGAGCGATTGCAGATGGCGGCAACTGGGTCGACCCCATCACCTGCTTCACGTGGCTCGTAACATCATCGTGCAGCACCCTGCCCTTGGCTCCGCTTGGCACGACGAGGGCCAACGGCACGCCGAGTTCCCGCGCCAATGCGCGAACCGACGGTGATGCATGCGCCTGACTTACCTCGGGCCGTCCGCCCCGGTCCTCTAATCCACTTGGCTCAGGCCTTTCTCGTACCTTGATTGACGCGGCCCCTCCCTGCGCCACAGCACCGACATCCTTCTCTGATGAAGCCGGTTCCGCACTCATCTCTTGAGCAGGTGAGTCACCTGATGCCGATCCTGCCTCTAGGATCATCAAGATTGATCCTTGAGATACCAAGCTACCGACCTCGATCATCAACTGCTTGACTTTTCCTGCCGCGGGAGACGGCACCTCCATCGTTGCTTTGTCAGATTCGATCGAGAGCAATGGTGTATCGATTACGATATCATCGCCAATCGCAACGTTGATTTCAACGATCGGCACGTCCTTGTAGTCCCCGATGTCCGGCAGGACGATTTCTATTGAATCAACCATGATTTCGCTTTGACCTGCGTTACCTTGACCAGGGGGAATTTGCGTCCGCCGGGACGTCATAGCGCGCGATGGCCTCGGCCACCCGGCTGCGATCGATCGCCCCCGACCGCGCCAGAGATGTCAGTGCAGCGATAGCGATCTGCGCGCGATCGACTTCAAAGAACGACCTTAGCGCGGAACGCTTATCGCTCCGTCCGAAACCGTCAGTACCGAGAACGGTGTACGGCGCCTCGAAATACGACGCTATGAGCTGCGGATAGGCACGCACGTAGTCGGAGGCCGCCACGACCGGCACGCTTCCTGAGAGACACTTTGAAACGTGGCTCTCCTTTGGCTTGGAGAGCGGGTTTAGACGGTTCTTGCGCTCAATTTCTCGAGCCTCCCGCGCAAGTTCTGCGAAGCTGGTGGCCGACCATACTTCGCAGGAGATCTGCCAATCCCTCTCCAGCATCTTTGCAGCCTCCAATGCCTCTGGAAGAATTGCGCCGGAACCGACGAGGCGCACCTTCGCAGGTCCATTTTCGCTCGAAACGATGCGATAGAGACCTTTTATGATGTCGTCGCGAACATCCACAGGCATGGTTGGCTGCGCGTAGTTCTCGTTCATCACCGTGAGATAGTAGAATTCATCACGCCCCTCTTCGAGCATGGCGTGCATTCCATGGTCCACGATGACGGCGACTTCGTAGGAAAACGCCGGGTCGTATGCTCGGCAGTTCGGGATCGTCGCTGCGATGACATGGCTAGAGCCGTCTTGATGCTGCAGTCCTTCGCCGCCGAGAGTGGTGCGGCCGGCGGTCGCGCCGATCAGGAAGCCCCGTGCGCGCTGATCCGCGGCCGCCCAGATAAGATCGCCGATCCGCTGAAATCCGAACATCGAATAGTAGATATAGAACGGTAGCAATGCGAAGTTATGGACGCTGTAAGACGTCGCCGCGGCCGTCCAGGAAGAAATCGCGCCCGCCTCTGTGATGCCTTCCTCGAGCAGTTGACCGTCCGCCGCCTCCTTGTAGTAGAGCATCGAGCCCGCGTCTTCCGGCTCATAGAGCTGCCCGACCGGTGAGTAGATCCCCACCTGCCTGAACAGGTTAGCCATACCGAACGTCCGCGCCTCGTCAGCAACGATTGGCACAATTCTGGGACCGAGCACTTTGTCCTTAAGCAGATTCGAGAACAGCCGAACCACCGCCATCGTCGTCGACGTCTCTTTGCCCTCGCCCTTGAGCGCGAACTCGGCATAGGACTGTAGGGCGGGGACGGCAACGGCCGCCGCCGTCCGCCTTCTGGTCGGCATGTAGCCGCAAAGTGCCTCACGCTTCGACCGTAGATACTGAAGCTCGGCGCTGTCGTTCGCGGGACGGAAGAACTCGAGACGTTCAACCTGTTCGTTGGTCAGTGGAAGAGAGAAGCGATCGCGGAACGCATAGAGCGCATCGATGTCGAGCTTTTTCGCCTGATGAGACGTCATGCGCGACTCCCCGGCGCCTCCCATTCCATACCCTTTCTTGGTTTTCGCCAGGATAACAGTCGGCCGCCCCTTGGTCGCCTTTGCTGCAGCGAAGGCGGCAAATAGCTTCCGAAAATCATGGCCGCCTCGCTTCAGCGCATCGATGTCAGTATCGGACATATGCGAGACAAGAGCCCGCACCTCCGGATCTTCACCGAAGAAGTTCGCGAGATTGTACGCTCCGTCCTTGGCACCGAGCGTCTGATACTTCCCATCAACCGTCGCAGCGAATTTGCGCAACAATGCGTGCTCTGTGTCGCGCGAGAAGATCTGATCCCACTCCGATCCCCACAGCACCTTAATCACATTCCAGCCTGCCCCTCGGAAGATCATCTCCAGTTCTTGGATGACCTGTCCGTTCCCGCGCACTGGACCGTCGAGCCGTTGAAGATTGCAATTGACGATAAACGTCAGATTGTCGAGGTTCTCACGCGCGGCCAAAGACAGGCCGGCGATCGACTCCGGCTCGTCCATTTCTCCGTCACCGAATACGCCCCACACGTGGCGGTCTTGGGTACGCGCCAAACCTCTGTTGTCGAGATACTTCATGAAACGCGCCTGGTAGATGGCGCTGATTGGTCCGATGCCCATCGAGCCTGTTGGCATCTGCCAGAAGTCTGGCATGAGCCAAGGATGCGGATATGAGGACAGGCCCGCCCCGGTGAGCTCTTGACGATAGTATCTTAAGTTTTCTTCTGACAGGCGCCCTTCGAGATACGCGCGCGCATACACGCCCGGCGAGGAATGCGGCTGGAAGTACACAATGTCGCCTTCCGCCTCCGGACTTGACGCGCGGAAGAAATGGTTGAAACCGACCTCAAATATTTCTGCCGCCGACGCATAGCTAGCGACATGGCCCCCGAGTTCCCCATAGGCCCTATTGGCCCGAACAACCATGGCGAGGGCGTTCCACCTGATAATCGCAGTGATCCGGGTCTCCATCTGGATGTCACCCGGATAGGGCGGCTGCGACTCGAGAGGTATCGAATTTCGATAAGGAGAGTAGGGAGGCACATCTGAAAGTACGCCGAGCTCCTTGGCTCGCTGATCCAGTGCCGAGAGAATAAAGCGTACACGTTCAGCACCCGCGCTTCGATGGAGAGATCCGAGGGATGCAAGCCAATCGGCCGTTTCGTTTTCGTCTTGGTCAAGCGATTGTCCACCGGCTGACTTGGTCGGGGCGTCGATGCGAATGGTCACTGTCGTCAGACTCCTTCGAACTCCCTCCTTGGTAGCATTGGGTGTCGTGGCATATCTCGCCGAAAACTCCGGCATTTCGGGCTGAACACGCGATCGAACGAGGCAGCTGTTGCGGATCTTGGCATTCTCTGCCGTGTCGCGTGCGAGAGGGCAAATGAGGTACCCGGAAAGCACACTTTGTCGCGGCTGGCTGGATCGCGCCGCACGGCTGCCCGCCCATCCGGCTCATGTCGCGGTTGGAAAAAGCAGAGCCGAGGGCTTAGACCCGCTTCGACCACATTACTTTTTCGTGACGATCATTTGGCAAAGGGCTATTGTCGCCCGCAGGCTCCCGAAGCGAGCTCCACTCGCGCCACCTGACGGATGGAACCGTATCCATTAACGAGTGAACTCAATGAGCACATCACCCGCATCTGAAATGGATCATAGCCTGGCCAGAATGAATTTGCCGGATCTTAGGCTCAATTACGACCCGATAGATCCGGATCAGTTCGATCGTCCAATCGTCTCGATGTGCATTGAGACTGGTGAACATGGTGACGAACTCCCGCTCCACTCGCACAAGAAGGGACAATTGGTCGTCGCCTCACATGGATCAGTCATGTGTCGTGCCCCTGGTGGGTTATGGATCGTTCCTCCGCAAGGAGCCGTGTGGATACCTCCTGGGGTCATGCATAGCAATTGCGTGTCAGACCATGGAAAGGTCTATCTGGTCTTTATCGATCCGCTGGCAAGTATGCTTCCAAACACTTGCTGCACATTCACGATATCGTCGCTCGTTCGCGAGTTGATACACCGGCTATCCGTATTTCCGCCACTTTATCCCGTTGAAGGACCGACGAGCCGACTCGGTCGAGTGTTGCTCGACGAATTAGTGCAGATGTCCACGGAACAGATGTACTTGCCAATTTCCACGGACAGCCGACTTCAACATCTCGCGGCATCACTGCTCAATGATCCCGGCGACCGTAGCACCATCGATGAACTCGCCGCCCGGTATGCAATGAGTGTGCGGACCTTCGCCCGCCTGGTCTTGAAGGAAACCGGAATGACATTCGGGCGCTGGCGGCAGCGGCTTCATATCTTGGTCGCATTGCAACGCTTGACGGCTGGATCGTCGGTGCAGGCCGTTTCGCTCGATCTGGGCTATGAGACGCCGAGCGCGTTCATCACTATGTTCAAGAAGACAATGGGAAAGAGCCCCCGCCGCTTCCTCGCCGAACGGTCGAGCTTCAGCAGCCAGCAGCCCTTCACTTAGCACGCATAGAAACACAGCCCCGGCATTGAACCGGGGCGGTGGTTCGTGGCGCCTTATCGTGAGCTGAAGGGCACCACCGGATATTCCAGGTCTGCTTCGGCAATTGCCCTCGGTGAAACCACGCGCGGCTTGCCTTTTTGCGCTTGAAGCAGAGCCACGGCGGAATTCAAGTTCTGACCGCTTGAGTCAAATTTGATCGTCCCAGACGACATCAAGACTGGCTGCATTTCCGTCAGCTTGAGGGCGCCGTGAATTGCCCCCGATTCCGACGAGCCAGCACGATTTACCGCGTCCCTAACGATCTGCACGGCCTCGAAGGCGCATGCCGCATTTGCGTCGAGCCATTCATTGGGGTAGTCGGCCGCGAACATCTCGAGAATTTTGTGCGCATCGGGCGCCTTCGGATTGTAGTAGAGCGCCGACGCCATCGCGCCGTCAGCGTACTTCCCAAGCGCGTCGTAATATGCCTTGTCGATAACGCCGTTCGAATTCGCCGAGTAGATCATTTTCGGGCTCCATCCCTGCTTTACACACTCACGTGTGATCATGATGGCGTCGTTGACCCGGGTGATCGGGAAAAGCATGTCAGCGCCGGTCGCTTTTGCCTTTGCGACTTCGACCGAGAGGTCCTTGGCCTTCTCATCGTATGGAATGAACTCAGTGAGCTTGATCGGGAGATCGACCTCTTTCCAGGCCTGTGCTATGCTCGTGGCGCTCGACTGCCCCATCACGTTGTTGAGGTGGAGGACGACCGCGCTGGCTGGCGGACCGTTGAGGGTCGTCAACAGAGCTTTCAAATCGATCAGCGACTGACGAATGATCATCAGCGACGTCGGATAGTAACGGAAGACCTGAGTGAAGCCCTGCGAGGTCACTTGCGTCGCGCTGGCGATATGCACGACCATCGGGACCTTCGCTGCTTCGCAGGCCTGAAGCGCCGAGATGGTCGCGCCCGAGTCCCAGGCGCCGATGAGGACCGTACAACCCTGGCGGATCAGGTTCTCCGCAGCGATACGGCCATTTTCCGGCCGACTCTGCGTATCGGCGTGAATGACCTCAATCTCATCACCGTACTTCTGTCTGGCGAACTTCGCGCCGAGATCAATGCCGCGCACGCAAGCCTGTCCGGGGAACGCCAACACGCCGCTGCTGGGCATGATCGCGCCGATCTTAACCTTGACTTGGCCCACCGCCCTGACCGGCCACGATACAAGCCCTGCGGCGATGCCAAAACCGCTGCCGAGCACGGTCCGGCGAGTAAGCCCGTTTCCGATGCGATTCTTCATGTGAAGTCTCTTTCAGTTGACTACAATGGAAATTACGGCGATTTGGTCGGAAGCTTTAAGAATGACAGCGCGCTGCAACGCGAACACAACTGCGACACGCGCTCAGCAAGCTTGATGATCGCACGAAGCGGAAACGGATCAGATTATATTCCCACCTCGGTCTTGATCAGGTTCTCCTCACTATCGTCATAGAGCGAATCGATCAGTGACCGGTACCGCTCCATTATTTGCTTGCGGCGCTTTTTCCGCGTTGGCGTCATCACGCCATTCTCCGGAGAGAGCTCCTCCGGAAGTATTCGGAAGGCCTTGATCTGCTCGGCCCTCGCTAGCCGACCGTTTGCTTTGGCAATCTCGCCTTCAACCATCCGGACGACGATCTCTGACTCCGCCAGATCCGAATAGTGAGCAATGCGAACATCACGCGATTTGGCCCACTCCATCGTCGCGGTCGCATCTACTTCGATCAACGCGGTCAGATACTTCTTTCCTTCTCCGATCACCGCCGCTTCAGAGATAAAGGGACTGTGCCGGATTTCATTCTCGATCTGCGTGGGGCTGATCGATTTGCCGTTGGATGTGTTGATGATCTCCTTCTTTCGATCGACCAGCTTGAACAGGCCTGTCGGCCCAATCTCCACGATATCGCCGGTATAAAGCCAGCCATCGCGGAGGGCCGACTTCGTTTCCTCTGGCTTATTCCAGTACCCGACAAAGAGCCCGGGACCTTTGACGATCATTTCTCCGTCTTCAAGAACGGCAGTTTGCCAAGCCGCATCATGCACGGGGACGCCCACGGTTCCCGCTTCCGGCCATTCAGCCATCTGGACCAGGTTCGCTCCAACCAGCTCGGTCTGCCCGTAACATTCCTTTAGCTGCAGTCCCCACAGCTGCCACAGAGACATGAGTTCGGAAGGCATCGCAGCCGACGACGTATAGGTGACGGTGAGTTCTTCAAACCCGACCTCGGCAAGCAAGGGACGGAAAATCCGTTCCCGGCAGACGGCGAACAGGGCGGATATGAACGGGTTGGGCACACCGCCGGCCTGACGGTCGTCGAGCGCCTTGCGAGCGATCGTCATTGCGAATTGGTAGTCCTGCTTCTGCTTCTCAGACCCCGAATGAACCTTGCTGAGGATTTGGGTGGCAAACCTCTGATAGAACCTCGGCGGAGCCATGAAGTAGGTTGGCTTCACTTCCTTGATGGTCTGAGCGAAATCAGCGCTCGTCTCCCCGAAGTACGGGATCAGCCGAATCAGCAAAGGTAACGTCGTTGCCTGTGCGCGCGCAACCGTATGCGACATCGGAAGATGCACCACCACGCGATGAGCATCGGAACGCAACTTCGAACTGAATGTCGTTACAGAGTGTGCACCAGCGAGCAGCGAAAGGTGGGTCAACATCGCGCCCTTTGGAAACCCTGTCGTGCCGGATGTGTACCCTATGCTCGCCAGGTCACTAGCCTTTGCTTTCGCAACTTGCTCCCTAAGGAACACGTCCGCGTCAACCGAAGTCTCCCCACAGAAGACTTGGAGAGGAACGACATTCGCTGGGCCGCCCGCCCCCTTCCACTCTGGGTCGAGCACAATGATGTTTCTCAATTTCTCAGTCTGGCCTGACGCCAGGACAATATTGAGTTGAAGTTCGCTCCCGACAAAGACGAAGGATGCTCCGGAATCGCTGAGGTAGTAAGCAACTTCTTCTGGCGATGACGTAAAATAGACGCCGACCATAACCCCGCCGGCGCAGATCGTCGCCATGTCCGCAAGCAGCCATTCCTGAGACACGTCTCCCATGATGGCCGCACGGTCACCGTGCTTGAATCCGGCTTTTTGCAGAGCCGCGGCCAAATTGGCGACCAGATCTGAATACTGCTTCCAGGTTGTCGCAGTCCATTCGCCCCGGCGCTTCTGCTTGAATGCTATCTCGTCCGGCCGCGCCGCTCGTCGAGAGCTCAGAAGCTGCGGAATGGTGACATCCGCGAACTGAGCCCCCGACGTGATGTGTTCGACATCCATTTCACCGCTCCGCGAAACGCTTGCGCCTTTCGGCGAACGCGGCGACCGCATCCCTCCGCTCAGGCGATGCGAAAGTGATGGTCTCCAGAGCAGTCGACGTATCCAGCAATAGGTGCGAATATTGCTTGATGATCTTATTGACGCTGTATTTCGTCCAAATGATCGCTTCCCTCGGACCGCTCGCGAGCATCTCAGCGTATTCGATCGCGGCCTCCTTGACGTCTCTGTCGGAAATGACATCGTTGATCATTCCGATGGAAGCCGCCTTTTCCGCGGAAATGAATTCGCCGGTCATGAGATAGTGTTTCGCACGGGCAGGCCCCATCAGGAGAGGCCAGATCACAGCCCCTCCGTCGCCTGCGACGACACCCGCCGTGACATGCGTATCGGCGAACCGTGCCGTTGGACTTGCGAAGATGACATCGCAAAATAGCGCTAGCGTCGCGCCCAGACCGACAGCAACGCCGTTGACTGCAGCAACGATCGGGACTTCGACTTCCAGCATATTCCGAATCAGATGACGCCCACCTCGGGTCGGCGAAGGAATCGGGCTCTTGTCGAGCGTCTTCTGATCGCCACCGGAACAGAAGCCGCGCCCGGCGCCCGTCAGCACGATTGCGCGTGTCGCCTTGTCGTCGTCCAGCTCGACGAAGACGCGCTCCAGCTCGTGGTGCATATCCCAGTTGATCGCATTCAGGATTTCCGGGCGGTTCATCGTTATGACGGCAACACCGCTCGGCCGCCGCTCGACAATCAGATATTTGTAGCCCTGCTTCGACATTGGTCTGCTCCCGTGTTTTCCTGGAAACTTTACTTTTGCGGCCGCATGGCGCGAATCTGGCCGAGGATCTCCTCCGTCGGCCGCACGACATTGTTTCTGTCATTGAAGTGCGGGATGACGTAGCGCCCGACCATTTCAATCGCTTCCATGATCTTCTCGTGATTTACGGAGTCCAGATGCAGAAGGACCTCATCAATGCCCAATGCCTGGAACTTTTCGATCTGTCGAATGACGGTATCGGGGCTTCCGCAAACCGTAGTTGCCGAGTGATTGAGCAGATAGTCCCAGTCCTTCGCGGCGCGCTCCATGGCGGGTACGCTCTCGCTCATGTACGCGTAATCATCGGCAATCTTTGCCAAGCGCGGATAAGCGTCGGTCGAGATCTTCGCATAATTCATCAACGGCTCGGCGTAGTCTTCCTTCGCCTTCTGATCCGTAGGACCAATCCCAAAAAAGAGCGGAATGCCGATGCGTGGGCGCTCGAGCGGCCCAAGCTCGTCACGCTTCCAGGATCGACGATAGGAGTTGAGCAGCTTTTCCTGGACCTCCCATCCCTGGTAGATCGAATTGCTCATTACAGCGAGGCCTTCGGCGCCAGCCCAGCTGTGACTGCGTTCGCTCGTGGCAGCGATGCCGATGACCGGATGGGGCTTCTGCAGGGGCTTCGGGACAAGCATTCGCGGCGGAACCTGGTAGTACTTGCCCTCGAAGGTGAAGATGTCTTCGCGCATCGATTTCTTCAGAAGCGCGATCCCCTCCTCCATTTGAGCGAGCGTCTCACCCGGATCAACGTTGAACGCGCGCATCGCGATGGTGGTATTGGCTCGACCGGCGTAGAACTCCATGCGACCGTTCGAGAGAATGTCCGTCACCGCCAAGCGCTCCGCGGTCCGCAAGGCGTGATTGATCTTCTGCGGCATCAAAGTGACCGCCGGCCTCAGCTTGATGCGCGAGGTGACGGCAGCGAGATAGCCATAGACCACCTCTGGCGCCGAGCTCGAAATGCCGCCCAATGCGACGTGTTGTTCGGAGAGCGAGGCGCAATCGAACCCCACTTTTTCTGCGAGGCGCACCTCGTCCACCAGCTCATGGAGTCGGCGCGCATAACTCTGCCCGACCTGGGTTTCCTGCTCCGACCAAAACCCGAACGTAAGTGCCATCTTCTTAATCCTCAGGGAGTTTCGAGATGGCCTAACATTTCATAAGCACAGCAATATTTTCGTCCGAATGCAGGGTCTCGCTACGCAACTTTCCAAATTTTGTGCTGTACGCAGCCGAACCGCGTCATGTCTCAGGACATCGCCGTCCTTCGTCGCAACGACGTGGCGATTTACTTGGGGACAGTGCTCGAAGAGCGGGATGCGCTCGATACGAGCCGGTCTATTTGGCAAAGGACGCGACGAGGAGCTCGGTTATCGCCTCAAGACATCGCTCGCCAATTGCCGCAGTCGACCCATGCGGATCGCCAATGATGCCGTTGGCAGTGACCGATTTGACGCCGTTTCTCCACATGGATCGAAGTTGCTCTTCAGACAGCGCGCCAAGGTGCCCCGCCTCGAACCGATCCGGCCGCACGCTGTCGGGACGCAGATACAGCATGAGAGACGTCTCCGCTATGTCGGCATGCCCGCCGACCGCATCTGGGTTTGCGCCGGCCTCTTTGACGGCGCTTCGCCACCTGTCGATCCAGGCGATCGAATCGGAGAATGCGTCGATCTCGACGTCTTCGGGAATGGCCTGCTTCAATCGAGGAAGCATGTCGCGCAGGATTGGAAAATTACCGATGTGTCCCGAGAACAGCAGGATCCGCTTGAAGCCGTGCCGAGCGAGACTTGTGCAGTAGTCGAGGCAGATCGCTTCGAACGTTTCAGGACGAAGGGAGATGGTGCCGGGAAATACGAGATGGTGAGCTGAGCAGCCGACCTTGATTGTCGGTGCGATCAAAGCATTTCCAAGATGCCGTACCACCTTAGATGCGAGCGCATCAGCGTGGTCGGCATCCATGCAAAGAGGAAGATGCGGTCCATGTTGCTCGACGGCCCCGCACGGTACCAGGATCGTCGACGTCCCCCGCGCCAGGGCCGCCGACACCTGCTCGAAATTCATCAACTCCAGTCGAACTTCATCAGAAGAAGCGAACTCGGTCATCGATGCCTACTTTGCGTTTTTCGACAGAAATCGGGCCCGCGCATCTGCCGAACTGTCTCCCGTCAGGTAGGCCCCAAGATCCTCAATTGTCATCGCCTCAAGGGAGGCGTCGTCCATCTGTTCCGTCAGGTTCAGCGAGCGCTTGATGGCCGCAAATAGCCTTTGATCCTTTCCGCGAAGGTACTTACACTCTTCTAACGCCCGCGACGTCACGTCCGAAGTCGCTGTAATCTCGTCGATTGCTCCGATCTCGAGTGCTTTCCTTGCATCGACCAGCTCGCCCCAATATAGCAGCGCTCGCGCATCACGAAGTCCCAGTTTCTGCACTGCCTTCCGCATGCCTTTGGCCGCGGGCAAGAGACCATGGTTGATTTCCGGGAAACCGATCTTACACTCGCCATTCGCGATCACGTAATCGGCGTGCAGAAGAAATTCCAACGCGCCGCCGACAGCGTAACCTCGGACGGCACACACAAGCGGCGCCGGATATCGCTCCATCTCGCAAAGGAGCGCATGGAACGACCTCATACGAGGCCGGGATATCTCGATGCCCGTCACTTCCTTTATGTCGCCGCCTGCACTGAAGAACCGGGTACCCTGACCAGTCAAAACAATACCTGGCGGCATCGCCTGGCAGGCAAGCGCCCGAAAGGCATCCAGCAAGCGCTCAACTAGTTCGTTGTTCAACGCGTTTGCCGGTGGCCTATTCATAGTCAGTGTGACCAGGTCAAGTTGGCGATCGATTAAGAGGGCATCATCCTGTATCATGAGTAGAGCCTAGGTGACGTACCTCGGAATTGATTGCTGTACACCGCTTCATCGTCGGCAGGCATCAACACAAAAGGTTGCCCCGGCGGCACATTGCGGCATTATCTGCTTAGACGGCTTGCAATTCCGCTGGTCCGAGGGACCGTTAAGTAAGAGAGAGAGCACACAGTGCTCGGCGCAATTTGCGCCACAGCTCCGCTACATTCCGAGATATGCGCGTTGAATCTCGGAATTGTTGAGCAATTCTTGACTCGATCCGTGCAGTACGATTGAACCATTCTCCAGGACATAGCCGCGATTGCTCAAGGCAAGCGATTTCGCCACGTTCTGTTCGACCAGCAGCACTGTAATCCCTTGCTCGTGGAGCGATTTCACTACGCCAAACATCACGTCTGTCAGTGCAGGCGATAACCCAATCGACGGCTCGTCGAACATAACCATTTCGGGCTTCGACATGATCGCACGTCCGATCGCCAACATCTGCTGTTCGCCCCCGGATAGCGTCCCGGCCAGTTGCCGTCTACGCTCCCGTAGTCTCTCAAACAGTTGGTAGACGAACTCAAGCGTCTCGAACTGATAGGCCTTCGCGCGCTTCAGTGATCCGCCTAGCAGAAGGTTTTCCTCGACAGAGAGGCTGCCGAAACTCTGTCGGCCCTCGGCGACCTGCGCTATACCGCGTTCGCATATCTCCCATGGGGGCAGCCCAGTAATATTGACGCCGTTCATTTTTACGGTGCCACTTGAAGATCGTACTATACCCGAGATCGATCTGATGAGCGACGTTTTCCCTGCACCATTCGCCCCAACGACGCAGATCAACTCTCCTTTGCGGATCTGCAGCGAGACGCCGTTTAATGCGCTCGATCCGTCGTAGGCAACAGAGAGCCCGTCAATCGATAAGAGCGCCGCGTCAAGCATGGAAGCCTGCCCCTAGATAGCTATCAAGAACCTTCTGATCGGCAACCACTTCTGCGGGACTTCCCTCCGCGATCTTGGCACCGTGATGAAGTACGACGACGTTCGACGCGACTTCCATCACGATCCGCATGACGTGTTCGACCAGGAGGATCGTCAGGCCGCCTTCGGCAAGTGTCTGCAGCACTCGGACGACACCCGCCGCTTCTGTCGGTCGAAGGCCCGCCATTACTTCATCCAGCAACAGCAGTTTTGGCCGGGTGGATAAGGCCTTCGCCGTCTCCAGCATTTTCCGATCCGGAAGCGTTAGCTGGTCCGTCCGCGCATTGGCCTTGCCGGCGAGTCCGACGCTTTCAAGGGATTCGTAGGCTTTCGATTTGGCTTCCATTACGCTTTTGGTCCAGCTGAAGGCGCCCACCATTGCGTTCTCGAGCACGGACATATCACGCATTGGTCGAACGATTTGAAATGTTCTTGCGATACCCATCCTGCAGACAATTTCCGGAGGGGTACTGTCGATCTGGCGTCCTTCGAAGAACACCTGCCCGCTGGTCGGGCTCAGGGAGCCGGCGACAAGGTTGAAACAGGTCGTCTTTCCCGCACCATTCGGCCCAATGAGCGCAGTAATACGTCCGGCCTCTAGCGTGAAGTTGACGTCCTTGACCGCAACCAATCCCCCAAACGATCGAGAGAGGTTCTTTACTTCCAATAAAGCCGTCATTCCTCGGCCTTCCTCAGATGCGGCAACCACAGTCGGGATGGCGCCTGAATTGCTTTGCAGAGACGCACGATCGCCGGCCAGATGCCATCTGGCAGAAACCAGACGACCAAAATGAGGACAATACCGTAAGCGATATTGTTCAGCCCCGGAATCCGAAGATTGTCGCCGATGGCACTCATCAAATGGTTCAGAGGGATCGCGGCAAGCGAGCCAATCAGAGGACCGAACGTCGTCCCCAGCCCACCGACCACAGGTCCGATCAGCACATCAACAGAGAGCCCCATACCCATGATCGAGTCCGGGAATATCGACCCTTGCACGAGTCCCAGAACCCCACCGCCGGCCGCGGCCGCTGCGGCGGATACAGAGATCACAAGAATCTTGTGCCGGAAAGTGCGGACGCCCAGCGCTCGTGCGGCCGGTTCATCGTCTCGCATCGCTCGCCACACGTATCCGAGGTAGGATCGTGAAATGAGTTCGGTTCCTATAATTCCCAGCGCGGCCAGTGCGAGCGCGACAAAGTAATAGAAGCGGGCTCCTCCCCGGAGCATTGAGAATTCGATCGCGCCAGTTGGCGCCGGAAAGAACAGCCCCTGCATTGCGCCAACGAATTCCCATCCACTGAACATGATCCTGGCAAACTCCGCAGCCGCAATCGTCAGCAGCGCGAAATAGATTCCGCGCACTTCGAAGCGGAAGCTCAACCAGGCCAATGCCGCACCGACTGATCCGGCAATGATCATTCCAAGGAAGAGGCCAATCCACGGCGAGATTCCGTACTTTACGTAGAGGACGCCAACCGAATAGGCACCTAGCCCGACAAAAAGCGCATGGCCAATCGATAGTTGGCCGCCGATGCCGAGCATCAAGTTCCAGGACTGCCCCAGGAAAGTGAATAGCAACACGATCGTCATCAGTGAGATAAAGTACGGATCTGCAGAAGAGCCCACGAACGCAAGAACGATGAAGACCATCGCTCCCGCGAGCCACCGCTTTATTTCAGGCCCGCCGTCAAATCTCTTTTGCACCGAAGAACCCTCTCGGACGGAAAATCAGGATGATGATGAGGAGCGCATAGGGAAGCGCCGTCTTCATCGACGGGGTGAACATTAGTGCCGCAATTGCCTCGGCAACGCCGATAACAAGGCCTCCCAGCAGCGCTCCGCTGAAGCTGCCGAGACCACCGACAATGACCGTCACGAAAGCAAGAAGCGTGAAGTCAACGGCGAGATAGGGTTGGGCATCAAACAGAGGAGATATCAGCGCCCCGGCTACACCGGCGCAGGCAGCACCAATTCCGAACGTCACCGCGTAGACCCGTGGAATGTTCAATCCAACGACAAGCCCTCCCAACCGGTTGTCTGCGGCCGCTCGCAACGCCCGGCCAAGCGAGGAAAACCGGAGGTATACTCCCAGCAGAGCGATAAGCACACCCGCGGTTATCGCCGCCTGCAATCTCGCCAGATCGAGCGTCACGAAGCCGAGTGATACAGTGCGAAACGATAGTAGAGAAGCGCTCGGACGCGGGTCAGGCCCGAAGGCGACCAGAAGGACGCCGCTGAAGAGCAGCGATAGACCGATGAATACAATGAATTGGTAATGATGGGGCCGGTTGACGAACCGCTTCACTATCAGGGCTTCCAGGAGGTACCCGAAAAAGAACATGACGACCGCAGCTATTGCCGCCGCTACGATGATCGGGGCGTCCCAAAGACGGACCGCCCAGTATCCGATATAGACCCCGAAGACGACCATCTCACCGTGAGCGAAGTTTACCACCCGCATCACGCCGAATATGATGGTCAACCCCAGCGCCACCAAGCCATAAACGAGACCAAGCAGAATGCCGCTCGCAAGAACGTTGAGCCAGAGTGACAACATTAGTGAGCAACGAGCGGTACGAGTGGACACCGCAGCCAAGACATTGGGATGCCCGAAGGCGCGGCTGGCGCCTCGCGTCCGTCGCTCCAAATCGAGATGACTTCGCTAATGGCTTTCCGCCTGGTCTCCTCAACGCTCATCGCCGCAACCTTGCTCCAGAATTGACCTTTATTGGCTACAAACATCGGTTCATTTTAGCGGTGTTAGTATCCGCTCCATGCCTCAAACACGTTCCCCGAACCAGTCGGAGTTCTAACGCTTCGGTACTGTGAATTCGCCATTCACATAGACAAGGGGGTCGCGATCGGCGTTTATCGCTTGTGCGACCACCTCACCGACGAAGATCGTATGACTGCCAGCATCGTGAGAGTCAGTCAGTCGGCAATCGAAGCTACAAATCGCATCGATCAAACTTGGCGATCCCGTAATCAGTTCGCGCCACAAACCGTCGGTAAAGCGTATGTCACCCTTGCTGCCGTCCTGTCCGGAGAACTTTCTTGCCAGCTCGGCGTGATCCGCCGCGAGAATATTCCAGCAGAATGATCCGCTCTGCTTTATCGTATCGTGACCGCCAGCCGACTTGTTCACGCAGACCAGCACGCTCGATGGCTCGGTCGACAATGAGCAGCCGGCCGTCAGCGTCAAACCGTGCCTGCCAGGATGCACCCCCGTAGTTACGATAGACACTGCACCCGGCACGTTGCGCATTGCGCTCCGGAATTCCTTGCTACTGAACGCGGAGATTTCTTGACTAGGCATGGGCGACACTCGGAAGTTCATGGTGATAGGTTTCCCCGATAAATCGAACCGAATCTAATTCATAAAGCGGGTTAGACGCCCTTCTTGACCACAGCCTGAAAGAACTGAATTGTGTTGCGTTGCGGATCTTTCAAATGGGCCACCCGGCCATGCGCCCCCATCTCCCGAACTTCACCGACGAGCTCAGCGCCCTCCGCCCGCGCTCGCTCAAGCGCAGCGTCCATATCCTCCACCTCGAATACAACCACAGCATTCCGAGACTGCTCGGACACGGATTCCGCAGGGCTTGCTAAGCAAAAGGCGGCCTTATCTCCTACGAACTGAATCCACTTGCCGCGGTCAGCAAAGCGGATCGTCAATCCAAGTGCTTCGTAAAAGCGGGCCAGTGCTTCAGGTTCCGGAGCGGTAAGATAGACGTGCTTAAGCTTCATCTTCTCACTCCCTATTTGGCGAGGACCGTTTATTCATGCCTCCGCCGCGGGCTTCAATTGTGTGATCATAGTTGCGCTGTCCCTTCGGCATTAATGTTCAAAGTCGTCACGCCTCGCATGACCAAGCAGCATTTTATGCTGTGGCCCACGGACGCAAGGCTCTTTTTTCGCTAGCCGGTACCGCGAGAGGAGATGATTTTGTTGCGGCTAGGGTCGAACTGCTCTGATCGAAGTGCGCAGACCTGAGGCAACTCTACCGCGTATTCCGGCAGAGCTATGGACAAAGCGCTGGCACCGTAACTTCTACCCTGCGCCAGCTCTCGGATTCACCATTTCCGACGACCGACCCTACCCTTTGTCGGACTCGGTTGCATCTTTCTCAGCTCATCTCTCTCAGAGCATAATTCTTGAATTTTCGCCTGTATCTTGCCGATGAGCGCTTCCGTTGCGCCCACATCTATTCCTGCATGTCGCAGTCGAGACGCTTCCCTACGGTGACGTCCGACCTGAACGCGCATGTGATCTATCTCATGACGAATTCGATCTAGGGTCGACATGATTGCTGCCTGCTAGTCATATTCGGACGAGCGCTCGGGTGAGCTTGTATTCAGGCTATGCCGCCTCGCTGTGCCCGAGCCGGGCATTCAGCTTGCGGATCAGCTCCTCGGCCGCGTCCGCGATCACGGTGCCCGGCGGGAAGATCGCCTCTGCGCCGGCCGTGTAGAGCGCGTCGTAATCCTGCGGCGGCACCACGCCGCCGACGATGATCATGATGTCGTCGCGGCCGTGCTTCTTCAGCGCGGCCTTCAGCTCGGGCACCGCGGTGAGGTGGGCGGCGGCGAGCGAAGAGACGCCGAGGATGTGCACGTCGTTCTCGACCGCCTGGCGCGCGGCCTCATCGGCGGTCGCAAACAGCGGCCCGATGTCGACGTCGAAGCCGATATCGGCGAAGGCCGATGCGATCACCTTCTGGCCGCGGTCGTGGCCGTCCTGGCCGATCTTGGCGACCAGGATGCGCGGGCGGCGGCCTTCGGCTTCCTCGAAAGCGTCGATCAGCGCCTGAACCTTCTCGACCTGGTTGCCCATGCTGGACGCCTCCCGCTTGTAGACGCCGGTGATGGATTTGATTTCGGCGCGATGGCGGCCGAACACTTTCTCCATCGCGTCCGAAATTTCGCCGACGGTCGCCTTGGCCCGCGCCGCGTCGATGGCGAGCGCCAGCAGATTGCCGTTGCCTTCACCCGCCGAGCGCGTCAGCGCGGCCAGCGCGGTATCGACGTCCTTCTGGTTGCGCTCGGCTTTCAGCCGCGTCAGCTTGTCGATCTGCAAGCGCCGGACATTGGTGTTGTCGACCTTGAGGATGTCGATCGGGACCTCGTCGGTCGGTCTGTACTTGTTGACGCCGATCACGGCCTGCTTGCCGGCATCGATCCGGGCCTGGGTCTTGGCCGAGGCCTCCTCGATGCGCAGCTTCGGCAGGCCGGCCTCGATCGCCTTCGCCATGCCGCCGAGCTCCTCGACCTCCTGGATGTGGGCCCAGGCCTTCGCCGCGAGGTCCCGCGTCAGCCGCTCGACATAATACGAGCCGCCCCAGGGATCGATGATGCGGGTGGTGCCGCTCTCCTGCTGCAGGAACAGCTGGGTGTTGCGGGCGATGCGCGCCGAGAAATCGGTCGGCAAGGCCAGCGCCTCGTCGAGCGCGTTGGTGTGCAGCGACTGGGTGTGGCCTTGCGTCGCCGCCATCGCCTCCACCGTCGTGCGCATCACGTTGTTGAAGACGTCCTGCGCGGTCAGCGACCAGCCAGAGGTCTGGCTGTGCGTGCGCAGCGACAGCGATCGCGGGTCTTTCGGATTGAACGGTTTCAGCAGCTTCGCCCAGAGCAGGCGCGCCGCGCGCAGCTTGGCGACCTCCATGAAGAAGTTCATGCCGATCGCCCAGAAGAACGACAGGCGCGGCGCGAAGCGGTCGACGTCGAGGCCGGCGGCAAGGCCGGCACGCAGATATTCGACGCCGTCCGCGAGCGTATAGGCGAGTTCGAGGTCCTGCGTCGCGCCGGCCTCCTGCATGTGATAGCCGGAGATCGAGATCGAATTGTACTTCGGCATCTTTTGCGAGGTGTAGGCGAAGATGTCCGAGATGATCCGCATCGAGGGCGCCGGCGGATAGATGTAGGTGTTGCGCACCATGAACTCTTTCAGAATGTCGTTCTGAATGGTGCCCGAGAGCTTTTCCGGCGGCACGCCCTGTTCCTCGGCGGCCGCGACGTAGAGCGCGAGGATCGGCAGCACCGCCCCGTTCATGGTCATGGACACGCTCATCTGGTCGAGCGGAATGCCTGCGAACAGCGTGCGCATGTCGTAGATGGAATCGATGGCGACGCCGGCCATGCCGACATCGCCGCTGACGCGCGGATGGTCAGAGTCATAGCCGCGATGGGTGGCGAGATCGAAGGCGACCGACAGGCCTTTCTGCCCGGCCGCGAGGTTGCGGCGGTAGAACGCGTTGGAATCCTCCGCCGTGGAGAAGCCCGCATATTGCCTGACCGTCCAGGGCTGATTGACATACATGGTCGGGTAGGGGCCGCGCAGGTACGGCGCGATGCCTGGCCAGGTCTCAAGGAAATCGAGCCCGGCGATATCTGCTTCTCCGTATGCTGACTTGACCGGAATGCCCTCCGGAGTCACCCACGGATCGACGGGAACAGAAGAGGCGACGACCGAGCACCTTTCGAAAGCAACATTTGCAAAATTCGGGATACCGCTGATGGATGACATTTGAGTGCTCGCATTCGATTGGCAATTATCCGAAGGAAATCTTCGGGTCTTGGATCCAGTCGTAAGCGGCATTTAGCGTCGCCAAGGCGTCGCAACCGACGTGAATGAAGCTGCCGATGCCAGCCCGCCGAAACGCGGCCTCGAATTGAGAGGGAGGTCCCGCCAAATAGATGTGCCTAGCGCCGACTTGCTGAAGCGCTTGGGCAGAGATCTCGGCGCGCTCCGCATAGATCTTATCGCTGGAGCAAAGGCAGGCGAGTTCGGCACCAGAGCCCATGAATGCGAGGGCAAGCTCGGCTGGGTCGGTGACGCCTGCGCCGTCGATAGCCTCAATTCCTCCGGCTTCGAAGAAGCTCTTCGCGAAGGTCGCGCGGGGCGTAAAGTCGGTCGGTGTGCCCAGATTAGCAAGAAACACTCGCGGCCGCGCGCCGCCTAGCTTCAATATCGCATCGGACCTGTCGCGAAGCGATTCGAATGGTTCCGCAAGCCGCATCGGCGGCAGTGCATCGAATACGAATTTCTGGTCAACACTAGGCGGAAGAGCCATCGGTGTTACTTTCAGTACCGCCGCTGCGCCTTCGTCAAGGTTTGCGAACTCGCTCACCCCGGTCAGCGGGTCGCGGCGCTTCGCGAGATTGGCTTCGCGCGCCCTGCGCGTAGCTGTGATCTTCGCCTGAAACGTTCCCTGCTGGAGAGCGGCAAAGATGCCGCCGGCGTTTTCAATCTCTTGGAAATTTCTCCAGGCCGCCTCGCAAAGCTCCGTTGTCAGCGCTTCAATGCTGCCCGCGCCTGCGGCAGGATCGCTAACCTTGGCAAGATTGCTTTCCTCCAGCAGCACAAGCTGCGTATTGCGAGCCACGCGCCGGGCAAACGCGTCTGGAAGGCCCAGCGCCGACGTGTGCGGCAGCACTGTGATCGCATTGGCACCGGCTATTCCGGCAGAAAATGTCGCTATGGTAGCGCGCAAGATGTTTACGTAGGGATCGCGCCGGGTCAACATACGCCAAGAGCTATCGGCCGCAATGAACAGCGGCTTTGGCGCAAGACCGCACGCCGATTCGATGCGGGCCCAGAGGAGTCGCAACGCGCGGAGTTTAGCCGTAGTCAAAAACTGGTCGGCGTCAGCAGAGAGTCGCGCATAGATCATGCTTCGCGCTTCGTCCAGCGGAATGCGCGCCGCCTCTAAAGCGTGCAGATATGCCACGCCGCAGGCAAGCACGAAGGTAAGCTCCTGCACTTCTGAGCCGCCAGCATCATGAACGATACGCCCATCGCTCACGGCAAAGGGCCCCCTGAACCCCAGCGTTACAAGCCCTTCGATCGAGCTGGCAACGGTCCGCACGATTTCGTCCCAAGTGTATGGACTGCGTCCGCGGAGGGCGCACGCGCCCAGCGGATCGAGCCCAAATCGAATGTCGCAGATGGCTGGATCGAGGCCGACCGACTTCACATATTCCGCGACATGGATCGCGGCCTTACGCCCGTGTGTACCAATCTGAAGTTCAATCCCAATGCCGGCATCAAGGTGGACGTCCTTTAATGCTTTGGCGACGGCGTCCGGCGTTTGATCGAGGCCGAACCCGCGGCTACAGTTGGCGCCGGCAAAGACGAGCGCCAGGCCCGTCGCTCCGTTCTCCAGATCCTGAAGGGCCTGCCTGTTGGCCGTCACCGCGTCCGGATGATCGATGCGCTGCATGATCTGCCAAGGCGCCGCGGGTGCCCGCCCCTCGACCGGCGCAATGTCTTTCGCACGGAGGTAAATCGGCTCGATTCTCAAGCCGTCGTACGTCTTTCCAATCAGCTTTTCGAACGGCGCTCCCTTTAGCACGCCGTCAACCAGCGTGCGCCAGTCCTCGCGTGAAGCAGGCGCAAAGCCGGATGCCAATGCGAACCGTTCGGTATTCATCGACTTAGTCCCAAGTGACGCCGAGCCGCCCAGCATCACTTTTATGTGTAAGTAAACGGAATTCCTGCAGACAAGCTGCCTATCTCAGGTCGCGATCTCTTGCAGTATTCAGGAAAACTCCAAAATCAGCGCGTCCACTGCGAGCGTTGCGCCGGCGCTAGCGTGGATCTTCTTCACGGTGCCGTCCTGCTCGGCGCGCAGCACGTTCTGCATCTTCATGGCTTCGACCACGGCGAGCGTCTCACCGGCCTTGACCTCCTGACCTTCGCTGACCGCGATCGAGACGACGAGGCCCGGCATCGGGCAGAGCAGCTTCTTGCCGCTGTCGGAGGCCGTCGTCACCGGCATCAGCCGCGCCGAGGTCGCCTCCGCTTCGGTCCAGACATAGACGGGCACCTCGACGCCCTGATGCGCGAGACGGATGCCGTTCGGAATCGGCCGCGCTTGAACGGCGACGAACTGCCCGTCGATGGTGCCCTGCCAGACCGGATCGCCGGGCTTCCATGCGGACTGCAACAGATGCGCATTGCCGGTCTTGCCCTCGGCATCGACGAAGCGGATCGCGATTGCATCGCCTTCGCGCGCGATATCGAGCAGGATCTCCTGGCGGTCGAGCCAGACCGCGCGGCGGCGCTCGCGCTGCACGACCCGGCCGCCGAGCTGTCCCGAGATTTGCCGCTTGCGCTCACCGAGCACGTGGTCGATGGCGGCGCCGACCGCGGCGATCCGCCGGGCGACCTCGCCTTCGGGCACCCGCACCGCAAAGCCCTTGGGGAATTCCTCGGCGATGAAGCCGGTCGAGAGCCGCCCCTCGCGCCAGCGCGGATGGTGCATCAGCGCCGACAGGAACGGGATGTTGTGACGGATGCCGTCGACATAGAACGAATCCAGCGCGGTGGCCTGAGCCTCGATTGCGGCCGCGCGCGACGGCGCGTGCGTCACCAGCTTGGCGATCATCGGATCGTAATGGATCGAGATCTCGCCGCCCTCCTGCACGCCGGTGTCGTTGCGAATGGTGATGCCGTCATGGCTCGCTTCCGCCGGCGGGCGATACTTCACCAGGCGCCCGATCGACGGCAGGAAGTTGCGGAAGGGATCTTCGGCGTAGAGGCGCGATTCCACCGCCCAGCCGGTGAGCGTGACGTCCTTCTGCGCGATGGCGAGCTTCTCGCCGGCAGCAACCCGGATCATCTGCTCGACGAGATCGGTGCCGGTGACGAGCTCGGTGACGGGATGCTCGACCTGGAGGCGCGTGTTCATCTCCAGGAAGTAGAAGCTCTTGTCCTGTCCTGCGACGAACTCGACGGTGCCGGCGGAATCGTAATTCACGGCCTTGGCCAGCGCGACCGCCTGCTCGCCCATCTTGCGGCGGGTGGCTTCGTCGAGCAGCGGCGACGGCGCCTCCTCGATGACCTTCTGGTTGCGGCGCTGGATCGAGCATTCGCGCTCGCCGAGATAGATCACGTTGCCGTGCTTGTCGCCCAGCACCTGGATCTCGATGTGGCGGGGATCGACGATGAACTTCTCGACGAAGACGCGATCGTCGCCGAACGAGGCCTTGGCCTCGGCCTTGGCGAGATTGAAGCCTTCGGCAACCTCGGCCTTGGAATGCGCGATGCGCATGCCCTTGCCGCCGCCGCCGGCGGAGGCCTTGATCATCACGGGGTAGCCGATCTCGTCGGCGATGCGGACCGCGTGCTTGTCGTCTTCGATGACGCCGAGATAGCCGGGCACGGTTGAGACCTTGGCCTTGGCGGCCGCCTTCTTGGACTCGATCTTGTCGCCCATCGCCGCAATCGCGCCCGGATTCGGACCGATGAAGACGATGCCCGCGGCCTCCAGCGCGCGCGGAAACGCCTCGCGCTCGGACAGGAAGCCGTAGCCGGGATGCACGGCCTCGGCGCCGGTCTTGCGGCAGGCCTCGACGATCTTCTCGATCACCAGATAGCTCTCGGCCGCGGCGGGCGGACCGATCAGCACGGCCTCATCGGCCATCTCGACATGGAGGGCGTCGCGGTCGGCCTCGGAATAGACCGCAACCGTCTGGATTCCCATCCGGCGGGCAGTCTTGATGACCCGGCAGGCGATTTCGCCGCGATTGGCGATCAGAATCTTTTTGAACACTGCGATCTCACAACGGCAAATTGTCGTGCTTCTTGGCCGGCGCTTCCACCTTCTTGTCCTTCAGCATCGCGAGCGCCCTTGCGATCCTCCGCCGCGTCGAATGCGGCATGATCACATCGTCGATGTAGCCGCGCTCCGCCGCGATGAACGGCGACAGGAAGCGGTCTTCGTATTCCTTGGTGCGGGCGGCGATCTTGTCGGGGTCGCCGATGTCACTGCGGAAGATGATCTCGACCGCGCCCTTGGCGCCCATCACCGCGATCTGGGCGGTCGGCCAGGCATAGTTCATGTCGGCGCCGATTTCCTTGGAGGCCATGACGTCGAAGGCGCCGCCATAGGCCTTGCGGGTGATGACCGTGACGAGCGGCACGGTGCACTGCGAATAGGCGAACAGCAGTTTCGCGCCGTGCTTGATCAGGCCGCCATATTCCTGCGCGGTGCCCGGCAGGAAGCCCGGTACGTCGACGAAAGTGACGATCGGGATGTTGAAGGCGTCGCAGAAGCGGACGAAGCGCGCGGCTTTCCGCGAGGCGTCACTGTCGAGCACGCCGGCCAGCACCATCGGCTGGTTGGCGACGAAGCCGACGGTGCGGCCCGCGATGCGGCCGAAGCCCGTGACGATGTTCTTGGCGAAGGCCTCCGAGATCTCGAAGAAATCGCCCTCGTCCACGACCTTCAGGATCAGCTCCTTCATGTCGTAGGGCTTGTTCGGATTGTCGGGGATCAGCGTGTCGAGGGAATCGTCGATGCGCTCGATCGAATCGAAGCTTGGCCATTCCGGCACGCCGTCGGTGTTGTTGGACGGCAGGAAGTCGATGAGCCGGCGCATCTGCAACAGCGTCTCGACGTCGTTCTCGAAGGCGCCGTCCGCGATCGAGGAGCGCGTCGCATGCACCGAAGCGCCACCGAGCTCCTCGGCGGTGACGACCTCGTTGGTGACGGTCTTCACCACGTCCGGGCCTGTGACGAACATGTAGCTGGTGTTCTTCACCATGAAGATGAAGTCGGTCATCGCCGGCGAATAGACGTCGCCGCCGGCGCAGGGGCCCATGATCACCGAGATCTGCGGGATCACGCCCGAGGCGAGCACGTTGCGGCGGAACACGTAGGAATAGCCGGCGAGCGCGGCGACGCCCTCCTGGATGCGGGCGCCGCCCGCGTCATAGAGGCCGATGATGGGCGCGCGCGCCTTCATCGCCATATCCTGGAGTTTTGTAATTTTCAGCGCGTGCGTTTCCGAGAGCGAGCCGCCGAACACCGTGAAGTCTTTGGCAAAGACAAAAGTCTTGCGGCCGTTGACGGTGCCCCAACCGGTGACGACGCCGTCGCCGGGGATCTTGTTCTTCTCCATGCCGAACTCAGTGGAGCGGTGCTCGACGAACATGTCGAACTCCTCGAACGATCCCTTGTCGAGCAGAAGCTCGATGCGCTCGCGCGCGGTCAGCTTGCCGCGGGCATGCTGTGCCTCGATGCGCTTTTCCCCGCCGCCCAGCCTGGCGCCGGCGCGACGGTCTTCAAGGGCTTCAATGGTCGAGATCACGGAATTCTCCTCGATGGCCCCGCCGTTACGGTACGCGGGCCCTTCTCCCGCGATACAACCGCAAGACCGACCTTGAGAAGGCTTGAACATGCACAACTGCGCATGTTACATTCTTGCAAATTGCAAATTGCGAAGTTGCAAATGACTGGAAAGCTATTTATTGGGCGACGGTTCCGCGAAGTGAGGGAGAGCAAGAAGCTCACTCAAAAGGCGTTCGCCGAACGGCTCGGAATTTCACTTAGCTATTTGAACCAGATCGAGAACAACCAGAGGCCGGTTTCGGCCTCTGTCCTGGTGCTTCTCGCCGAGCGCTTTCAGATCGACCTCAGTTCGCTGTCGGTCAATGACAACGACAGGGTCATGTCGATGCTGACGGAAGCGCTGGCCGATCCGATCTTTGCGCCCTACGCGCCGAACATGCAGGAGCTGAAACTCGTCGTTCAGAACGCGCCGGGTTTCGCGCAAGCGCTCCTCAACGCGCACCAGGCGTACCGGCGCAACAGCGAGCAGCTCGCCAGTCTGGACGGCCAGATAGTCAACTGGGCCGGCGAGCCGACCGCTTACGAAGAAGTCCGCGACTTCTTTCATCTGGTCGACAACTACGTCCACGAGCTCGATACCGCCGCCGAGGCGCTCGCCGAGCGCCTCGGCATTCCCGACAACAATACGACCACGGCGCTGGTCAACCACCTGGAGGCCCGACATGGCGTGCAGATCCGCCAGAGCGGACCGCACGAAAATTCGTTACGGCAATTCGATCGTGCATCCCGCACCTTGTGGCTGAGCCCCTACCTTCCCACGCCAACCCGAAACTTCCAGATCGCACTGCAAATCGCCGCCCTCGAGGAGGAGGAGCGCATTGGCCAGATTGCCGACCAAGCGGCTTTTCGATCCGCCGATGCGCGGAACGTCTGCGCGGCGGGATTGCGCAACTATTTCGCCGGCGCTCTCATTCTGCCCTATCAAAGATTCCTGCAATCCGCGCGAGACTTGCGCCACGATTTGGAGCTGATTGCCACGAGGTTCGGCGCGAGCCTGGAGCAGGTGGCCCATCGCTTGTCCACCTTGCAACGACCGGGCTCCAAGGGCGTGCCCGTGTTCTTCGCGCGGCTGGACCGCGCCGGAAACATCACCAAGCGACATAGCGCGGCAAAGCTGCAATTCGCACGTTACGGGGCGGCGTGCCCGCTCTGGAACGCTCATCAGGCGTTCGAGGCACCCAGCCAGATCATTCGGCAACTCGCCGAGACGCCGGACGGCGTCAGGTTTCTCTGCATTGCGACCGAACTTTCGAAAGGCCGCGGCGGCTTCGGCTCGCCGCGCCCGCGCTACGCCATCGCGCTCGGATGCGAAGTCTCCTACGCCAAGGATTTCGTCTATGCGGACGGGCTCGACCTCACCAACAAGGGCACCTACGAGCCGATCGGAATCTCCTGTCGAATCTGCGAGCGCACCAGCTGTCCCCAGCGCGCGATCCCTCCGCTCAAGAGCAGATTGAACATCGATCGAGACTGCAGGCACATACTGCCCTACCGGATTTCAAGCTAGTTGGGGAATGGTGAAGCGAAGCTCCTAAGATCTCTGCTCTTGCTAGGGATCCAGCTCCACTAAATGCGTTCGCCACGAGAGGTTAGCAGAGGCTGCGCAATTGCTGCCAGAGGGCGTTGCTCATTCTGCAATCATTGTGCACACAGCCGTGGCAACAGCCAAACGAGCCTTTTCGGCCATGCAGAATAGATTTGGCAGCGCCGCATAGATTGTCCGTTTTTCGATATAAGTCGTCATTTTATCGAAATTCTACATGCCCAGGCAGCGGTTAGCATTCGTTTCATCGAGATGTCATCACGCGAGATAACGCGGGGGGCCGGGCCTCGATGCCATAACGAACGCTTGCCCACGGGAGAAACCGACATGACGACGACAGCTTTAGATCGGATCGATATCAAGATCTTGAATGAACTGCAGCAGAACGCGAACTTGACGAACGTTGAGCTCGCTTCTCGCGTCAATCTCTCACCATCCCCCTGCCTCGCCCGAGTTCGCACCCTCGAAAAGCTGGGAGTCATTGACCGAAGAATCGCTGTGCTGGATCCAGCAGTTCTCGGCATCGGCGTCACTGCCTTCATACAGATCAAACTTGAAAAGCAGATTCAATTGTCCCTCGACAGTTTCACGCGCTCAATAGATCGCCTGGGTGAGGTGATGGAATGCTATCTCATGACGGGAGATAGCGATTATCTCCTTCGCGTCATGGTATCAGACATCGAGGCTCTTGAAGACCTCATCGTGAACAAGCTCTCACGGATCGCAGGTGTTTCCAGCATTCGCTCAAGCCTGGCGCTGAAGCGGATTTCCCATAAGACTGTGCTTCCTATCGACACAAACCGTCCCGTTCAGATCAAGTCGGGCAACCCTGCTTCTAGGCGCATCGAGAGACCCACCAAATCCCAATATGATGCTTCGCCTCAGGCTCGGCCCGACGGCGGAATGAACTTGGAGACTTCGCGGATCTTTGATCACGGCACGGCCGGCCTTTAGCCGCCAAAAAATATGCGATGTCAGAAGCGACCGTTGAGAGCGACTCCAATCACGGTGGCCATCGACACTCATTCTGATTCACGATGTAACCCAATGGCTCCAGAACAGATGACGATCAGTCCATTCGACAAGAACTTGGATAAAGTGAAAGCGAATTATGTACCGTTGACCCCGGTGAGCTTCCTACAGCGCAGCGCCCACGTCTATCCGAATCTCACTAGTGTCATCTACGAGGAACGGTGCTTCACGTGGAAGGAGACTTTCGAGCGTTGCAGGCGGTTTGCCTCCTTTCTGGATCAGTACGGCATCCGTCGCGGCGATACTGTCGCCGTGATGCTGCCAAACGTGCCGGCCATGGTGGAATCGCACTTTTCAATACCGATGATCGGAGCGATCATTCACGCCATAAATATTCGGCTTGACGCCGCCAGCATCGCGTTTCAGCTTGATCATGGCGGCGCCAAAGTCCTGCTGGTCGACCCAGAATTTGCAGACCTGATTAGGGAGGCGATCGCCCTTCTATCCGGACCGAAGCCACTGATCGTCGATGTCAGGGACAATCACTTCTCGAGCGCTGCAATCGGGGACATCGACTACGAAACTGCACTCGTACCCGGCGACCCCGCCTTCGCGTGGCATCATCCGAATGATGAGTGGGATGCAATTGCCCTCAGTTATACCTCTGGAACTACGGGTGATCCAAAGGGGGTCGTAACGCACTATCGCGGAGCCTATCTGAGCGCCGTTAGCACCATCCTCGCCGGCAATCTCGGCCAGCATCCGGTCTACCTCTGGACGCTGCCGATGTTTCACTGCAACGGCTGGTGCTTCCCCTGGACCCTGGCAGCAGCTGCCGGCATTAATGTCTGCCTGCGCAAGGTCGAGCCGACCAGGATTTTCGAGCTGATCAAGCAGCACGGCGTTACCCACACGTGCGGCGCGCCGATTGTCTACAATATGCTGATCAACGCGCCCGACACGTTCGAGCGCAATGCGGCCCGCGGCGTCGTGGGCCTGATCGCCGGCGCTGCGCCTCCGGTTGCAGTGCTCGAAGGCGCTGAGAGCATCGGCATAAAGCTCACGCACGTCTACGGCCTAACCGAGGTCTACGGGCCCGCCTCCGTCTGCGCCGAGCAACCTGGTTGGGACGAGTTGCCCGCCGCCGAGCGCGCGAAGATGAAGAGCCGGCAGGGCGTGCCTTACCATCTGCAGACGCCGTCACGGTCATGAATCCCGAGACGATGCAGGAAGTACCGCGTGACGGCGAGACGATCGGCGAAGTCATGTTCCGCGGCAACATGGTGATGAAAGGTTATTTGAAAAACGAGAAAGCCACCCGGAAGGCCTTCGAGAGCGGTTGGTTCCACACCGGCGATCTCGGCGTTCTGGATGAACATGGCTACGTCATCGTCAAAGACCGATCGAAGGACATCATCATCTCAGGGGGCGAGAACATATCATCGGTGGAGGTCGAAGACGTGCTCTACAAGCATCCGGCCGTGTTGTTTGCTGCCGTGGTGGCCAAGCCGGACGCGAAATGGGGCGAAGTCCCGTGTGCTTTTGTCGAGCTCAAGGACAATTCCGCTGTAACAGAACCCGAACTCATTGTTTTTTGCAAAAATCAGCTTTCAGGGTTCAAGGCACCGAAATCAGTAATTTTTGGCCCGCTTCCGAAAACCTCCACCGGAAAGATTCAGAAGTTCCTGTTACGTGAAACGGCTGGATCAGCGAAGGCAATAGCGGGCTAAAGCTGGGGCTTCGAACACAAACTTGGTCATTGAGCGCACCAAACGGACCGAGGGACACATGATGACCTCGATTTCTGCCGCCCTGAAAGCATTCTCCGAAGGAGAGATTGTCGTCGTTGCGGACGATGATGATCGAGAAGGTGAAGGAGATCTCGTTGTCGCGGCGTCTCTTTGCTCAACTGAAAGGATGGCGTTTATTATCCGCCATACCTCTGGAATCGTCTGCGCACCCATCACGTTAGAGCAGGCGCGTCGTTTGAGACTAGATCCAATGGTCGTCCACAACGAGTCCAACCACACCACCGCTTTCACTGTCTCGATCGATTACAAGCCTGATGGCGGGACCGGAATCTCAGCTGAAGAACGCGCCTCCTGCTGCCGGGCGCTGGCCAACTGCAATGTCAGCGCAAGCGACTTTGCACGTCCTGGCCATATCTTCCCTCTTATATCGAAGGAGGGTGGCGTCCTGATGCGGTCGGGTCATACTGAAGCTGCGGTCGACCTGTGCCGGTTGACCAAACTGGCTCCAGTTGGAGTAATCAGTGAACTGATGAACGACGACGGGTCCGTGATGAAGGGCTCGCAAGTTCGAGATTTCGCCGCCAGGCACGCTTTCAAATACGTAACTATTGCTGACATCATTGGCTTCCGGCAGGCGCGTGAGAAGTTGGTTGAAAGGGTCTCAAGTGTGACCGCCGACAGCCCGATTGGTCCGCTGCAGGGATATTCGTATCGTACGCCGTTTGATCCGATCCATCACGTGGCATACGTGTATGGCGGGATCGGCGACGGCAAGAACGTACTGACCCGATTTTACAAGCCGAACATCATCCGGGACATGTTCTCGGGAGAGGCACAAGCAAAGATGAATGTTGTGCTGCAACGCTTCAAAGAGAACGGAAGTGGTGTGCTCGTCTATCTAAGAGACGGTGCGGCTGGTGTTCCACCGGCCCCCCTGCTCCCATCGTCCTCTTCGGAAGAGCACCGTGGCCGGCAGTGGCGCGAGATCGGCGTTGGGGCGCAAATATTGCGAGATCTTGGCATAGCCTCGATCCGCCATCTGACATCATCCACCCATCACTTCAAGGGGCTTGCGGGATTCGGCATCGAGATCATCAAAAACGAGCAACTCTGATAGAATTGAAGAAGGATGCATAAGGTAGCGCTTTCGCGGCGGCGCCGTTCCGCTCAAACCACGAGGGGACACGCAAAGTCGACGCTCTCAATGCAAGAGCAAAGACGTCAGTCACAACGGACGTCCGTGGACGGGATCGCGGTCATGAGAACGAACCGGGCGATCACCGATTTCCGGTCCTGTTCATGAGCGGAAATATTGTCGCGGGAGGACTTCGAGCCATCCACGACAGCCGGTCCCACTTTCAAAAGGCCAGCTTCTCTAACTGAGATGAGCCGCGGGCGTCTGTTCGCCTCGCTTAGCACGGTCGGAAAAATACCGCGCCGGCGATTTGCCAAGCGCTTTCTTGAACATCGTTATGAAAGCGCTGACGGAGTCGTAGCCGAGAACCTCGGATACAGCTTGCACTGAATCTCCCGCCGACAGCCGCTGAAGCGCGATGATGATGTGCAGTTGTTGGCGCCAACGACTGAACGTCATGCCGGTCTCGGCGACGACGAGGCGCATCAAGGTTCGCTCCCCTAGCGCCATCGCCTCGCCCCACTCTGCCACCGTACGGCGATCCGCCGGGTTTTCCATCAGCGCATCCGCAATCGCACGCAGCTTTGAATGACGCGTAACCGGAAGATGCAATCGCTCCGTCGGCATCTCGATGAGTTCGTTCAGCAGAACCGCGACTATATGAGCCGCCGGACCTTCCTGATCATAAAGAGGCGCCAGTGTCGCCAGACGGTGAATGACCTCATGCAGCAGAGGAGTGATCGACAGCGTGCAACACTCGTGCGGAACAGGTGCCGCGTTCATATCCACGTACAGGAAGTAAATGCTGGCATTGGCGGTCGCGCGGTTGCTGTGCGGCATGCCTCCAGGAATCCAGACGCCGCATCGCGGAGGCACCATCCAAAGCCCACTAGGGACCTCGCAAGTCACACCCCCCCGCTGGGCAAGAACCAACTGCCCTTTCCGATGTGTGTGGATCGGAACTTCGTCCTCTTTCTCCTGCGTATCTACCATGAGTGCGACGACCGGACGCTCGAGCGAGTCCGGATCCAGCTCACGAAAGTACTGAAGGAGAGAACCGCGCATTGTCATCTTTTAGCAATTTTTTGGTAAAGTAACGAAATTCCTGGAGGGCCGCAAGTTCTATCGTTCGGGTGCTTGTCAGACCTGGAATTAGAACGATGACCCGAACGCTCCTCTCCCGCATTTTCGGAGACGCCATTTTTCCCGGCAGCTTCGACCCCAGATGGGCGCTGTTTTCGGCCAATTCGTTCATCGCGGCGATGCTCGCAATCTACCTGGCGTTTCGTCTGGGCCTGCAGAGGCCCTACTGGGCGATGCTCACTGTCTATCTTACCGCCCAACCGCTCGCCGGCGCCGTCCGTTCGCGAGCCGTTTACCGCTTGCTCGGCACTCTGCTCGGCGCCAGCGCAGCCGTGGCGTTTGTCCCACTGCTGGTCAATCAGCCATCCTTGATGACACTCGCCATCACGAGCTGGGCCGCGTTCTGTCTGTACGTTTCCCTTCAGGATCGCACTCCTCGCAGTTACGCCTTTGTGCTGGCAGGATACACAGCCACGACCGTCGCGTTCTCGAGTGTAGCTGCTCCACATTTGGTGTTCGACGTCGCTCTGGCCCGCGTCGAGGAGATTGTGCTCGGCATCTGCTGCGCAACGGCTGTTCATACTCTGCTCTTTCCAAGCTACGTCACCAGTGCCCTTATCAAGTCGATTGATGCAGCGGTTCGTGATGCCTCCGCTTGGACAGCAGATGTCTTCCTCAAGCGCGCTCCGACCAAGAGCAACGCGGCACGCTGGCGGCTAGCTTCGGACGTTACGCAGTTCGAAATACAGTTGACCCACCTCCGTTTCGACACAGCAGCAGCGAAACCGCCGATCTGGGCGATTCGGGCCGTGCAGGACAACCTCGCGCTCGTCCTTCCAACGCTGACAGCGATCGAAGACAGGCTGGATGCACTGGGGGAGCGGCGTACACCGGAACTGGATCAGCTTCTCTCAAAGCTGGGCGAATGGGTGCGGGCCCCCGCTAAATCGCAGCACAGCGCAGACGACCTGATGCGCTTCTGCGCAGAATTCAAGGTCGCACCTCCTGCCATGCAAAACGAATGGGATACGTTTCTCGTATCCAGCTTGATCGCCAAATCAAGGGCGATGATCGAAACATTGGCCGTAATCCTGGAACTAAGTGAGGTCATCCAAGGATCCAAGCCTGCTTCCCGCCTAGCGACGGCATCTGCTTCCAAAATCCATCGTGCCAAGAGAACCCTCCATCGTGACCAGGGCCTCGCGGCGTTATCCGTCGCCGCTTTTTTTGCGGCAGTCCTTGGCTGCGCCGCGGTCTGGATCGCCACGGCATGGCCGGAAGGCGGCATCGCCGCGCAGATCGCCGCTATTGCTGCAGCGCTCTACAGCAGCCTCGACGATCCTGCACCCACGCTGATGTCCTACACACTCTGGACTGTGGCGTCGCTGCCGATCGCAGCCATCTACCTCTTTGTCATTTTCCCAGCAGTCGATGGGTTTCCGATGCTGGCGGCCTCGCTGGGTCCGCCGTTTCTCGTCATCGGCTATCTCCAGGCCAATCCGCGTCACATTGTCAAAGCGTTGGCTCTCGGGCTCGGTCTAATCGGGGCACTCGATCTGCAGAACAGATTCTTGGAGGACTTCGCTTCGTTCGCTAACGTCAATGCAGCGTCACTAATCGGTCTTATTGCGGCGTTCTTGGCAGTTCGCGCATTTCGTTCTGTGACCGCAAAGCATGCGGCCAAACGCCTGATCCGGCATGGCTGGGTCGATCTAGCAATCCTGGCCGGTGCCCACAGACCGATGAACCGAGAACGCTGGGTGGGCGTAATGCTCGACCGTCTCGGCCTGATCGTTCCGCGATTGGCGCTGTCCGGCACGGACGTAGAAACAGAAGCTGGCCGCTCGCTTGCCGCTCTACAGATGGGACTGGATCTGCTCGATCTGAAATCAAGCGTGGCAAACGCGAACGACCACGGGAGCGAGCATCTCGAAGGTCTTGTTGTCAAACTGTCGCACGCCTTCCGATGGTTTGCATCTGGGAATATCGAGCTCCCTCTCGAGGATGCGCAGGCATTGTGCGCAACCATTGATACCGAACTTCGCGAATACTGCAAATGGGACGCCGCAATCCAGCGAGCAAGACTAACCGCGCTGGTCGGCTTACGCCGCGCCCTGTTTCCAGATGCACCAGCTCCTACTGGTAACAGAGTTGCGTGATGAATGAAGAGATCAACGTCGCGGGCGTGTTCATACCGACCTTTGTCGTCGCCTGTATCTTCGCGCTCGGGCTAGGGATGGCACTGTCCGCAACACTCAACCGCTCTGTCTCATTCGAGATCAAGAGCTTCGCATGGCACCCGGCGCTATTCGATTTCGCAATCTTCGTGATTCTCGTCGACATTTGGTACACGCTACTTGGAAAGTTTCTTCCATGACTACCAAACGTTCGATCCCACGCATCGTTGTTACTGGTCTGGTCGTCGCAATTGCGGCGCCGATTGCCATCAACTTGTGGGACCACTACGAGGAGGCTCCCTGGACGCGTGACGGCCACGTCCGCGCCGACGTCGTCGCCGTGGCTTCGGACGTCTCCGGGCTGGTCGAAGAGGTTCTGATCAAGGACAATCAGGCGGTTCGCAAAGGTGACGTACTCATCCGGCTGGATCCACAGCGCTTCCGCCTGGCCGTCCAGCAGGCAGAAGCCGTGGTCGCAAGCCGCGAAGCCGCGCTTGAACGGACCTCGAATGACCGTACCCGTTATGAAAAGCTTAGCGACGGCGTTGTCTCTCAACAGCAACGCGAGACGGTCCGCGCGGCTGACCTCCAAGCGAAGGCTACCTACAATCAAGCGCTGGCGGATCTGGAAATCGCACATCTTAACCTGATCCGATCAGAAATCCGCGCGCCGGTTAGTGGTCGCGTAACGAACCTCGATCTCCGGCCGGGCGCTTATCTGCCGGCCGGACGAGGCATAATGGCGCTGATCGAAACCGATACGGTGCGTGCGGAAGGCTACTTCGAAGAAACAAAGCTCGCGCGCATCCATGTAGGCGATCCTGCCGACGTCATCCTGATGGGGGGCTCGACACTGAGAGGAGAGGTCGAGAGCATCGCCCGCGGAATTGAAGATCGCGAAAGGAGTTCCGGTGCGAGCATGCTGGCGAACATCAATCCGACCTTCTCGTGGGTTCGGCTCGCACAGCGAATTCCAGTACGGATCAAGCTCCATGTGAAAAATGATGCGGATGAACTGATCGTTGGGCGGACCGTCACAGTTTGGATCGATAGCGACAATAGCCCCAATCCAACAATTACGAAAATGCTCGGGTCACGCATCTTGCGTCTCTTGCGTTCAGCAGCGATACCGGAGCGCTCTTGAAGATGCGGCAGCATTCGACGCCCAACACTGAACTGCGAACTGGTCTCGCTGCCCGGTCAGCGCAATATCCGCAGCACGACAGGTCCTTGGCCAGTTGCATAGCCGCATCACATTCGGCAATTTAGGGGTGACGGTCGCGATTTCGGCACAAAATGCCGGGCGCATTATGAGAATAGGCAAAGACAAACTGTACGAGGCACGGCTTTGTGGTGTTTGGTATAAGAGGTTTTTGCCTTCACTTCACCAGCCGCGAAGCGCGGCTCTTTGGTCATTTGTTGTGGGCAAAATCAACGAATTGGGCGAGATCTCTGCTCTCGCACCATGCACGGTTGCTTGGCAGCGATGCGCCGCATTTTTCAAAATTTCATTGATCTCCTCGCGACGGCAGAAGATCTCCAAGACTTCTCCAAAGCCATGGCGGACACCGCGACCGCTTTGGACTTATCGTGTTTTGCCTATCTAGCCCTCCAGCGCGCCAACAGAGGCAAACCGCGCCTAATCTCTACATATCCATCGCGGTGGGTAGAACACTATCTACGAAACAATTATCAAATACTTGATCCCGTTATCCAAGAAGCTCTTCGAAACCCCGAGCCCTTTCGATGGGGGGCTAATTTCAACTCGAAGTTCACATCGAAAGCACAGGATCGGCTTTTCGAAGAGGCAGGGGAATTCGGAATTCGGTTTGGCTTTACGGTGCCCATTCACGATGGCCACGGCCCCATCGCTGCATTGACCTTTGCCGTGGACCAGAGCCGCCCACAATTCGAACGGTTCATTGAATCGCATGAACGCGTTCTTCAGCTTATGGCGATGTATTTCCATGCTCATACCCGCCGAAAGCTAGCGAACGTACACGATTTAGAGGGGGCATGCCTATCTCCGCGTGAGTTCGAATGCTTGGAGTGGGCAGCTCGTGGCAAGAGCGCTTGGGAGATTGGATGCATTCTCGGCATCTCGCGCAACACGGTTGCCTTCTACCTAGAAGGAGCGAAGAAAAAACTTGGTGTTCGGACGATTGTGCAAGCGGTAGCACGCTTAGCCGCTGTGAAAAGAAAGCAGCAAAATTAGGGGCGGAGCCCCCTACAACTACAGGTAATGACTTGAGATCCGAGATCCGCTCCAAAGGTGACGATGTACACCCCTGGAGGGACTATGATTCAGCTAATCACACCGCCCTTGTATGGCCAGTTCGCCGAAACCCTCGCTGAAATGCATCGGTTACGGTATCGCGTTTTCAAACTTCGCATGGCATGGGACGTTCAAACCAGCGGCGACATGGAGATCGACGATTTCGATGCACTGCATCCCGCTTACCTAGTCCAGCTATGTGACAACGGGCAGGTGCAAGGTTCCGTACGCCTCCTCCCGACACTTGGCCCGACCATGCTTTGCGACACCTTCCCTACGCTTCTCGAAAGTCAACCTGCGCCGTCAACTCCTCTCGTTTGGGAAAGTAGTAGATTCGCGATCGATGTTGCTGCCGATGCCCCGAAGGGGGATCACGGTCTTACTCGTGCTGTTTACGAGCTATTTGCGGGAATGGTAGAGTTCGGGCTCTCAAGACAACTCACTGACATCGTTACCGTCACAGACGTCCGTATGGAGCGAATCCTTAGACGAGCGGGTTGGCCCCTGCGGCGCATTGGCAATCCTTCCGCAATTGGCAACACCTTAGCCGTGGCGGGTTACCTCGAGATCTCGCGCGATACTCTGGTCACCCTTCGTAGAGCCGGCGGGCTTTCGGCACCGGCCCTTTGGACGCCAGTAATCTTCGCGGCCGCGTAGAACGATACAGGCCAGTAAACGATATGCCTGTTCCCGCCTAGAGCGGGGACGCCGCGTCTTGCGGTTCGCTACCGAGCTAGGTACATGACGGAAATTGAGACCAGGAACGGTCAGCGAAACGCGGCGAGAGCTGTTGACCTGCAACAGCTTCGACTTGCGGTTGCCGCTTCTGACCATGGAAGTTTTCGACGAGCCGCAGAAGCGCTTTCAATCAAACATACCGCGTTCAGCCGTGCTATCGTCCAACTCGAGCACCTCGTGGGAACTTCACTGTTTGAGCGCTCAAGTGGGGGAATCAAGCCTACGTTGACCGGCCGCGTAGTTTTGCGCATTGCACGACTGATTCTGGAGCAGGTCGATATGCTCGTTGACACCGGAAGGTCCGGTGGTCGCGGCGATACTGGGCATCTTGTCGTCGGCTTCTTCACATCCATGTCCACGGGCAATTTGCGAGCGACGATAGGTGAGTTTAAGAAGCTGCTCCCAGGGCTCGAACTGGCAACGATGGAACGCTCACGCTTCCGTCTGATGACTGCCCTCCGTAGCGGAACCGTCGACGTTGTCGTTAGCCCTGGACGTTTACCTTCAAAGGACACAAGATCACTATTGCTCTGGAGCGAACGCATCCTGATCTCGTTGCCGCAGGATCACTGCCTGGCGGCACGCGAGATCATCTATTGGACAGATTTGCGTAACGAAAAGATCCTTCTAAGTGAATATGATCCAGGACGAGAGCTCGAGGATCTCTTGATTTCGAAGCTGGTACTGCCCGACGATCGGCCCAAGGTAGAACGCCATGACGTAAGCCGTGGCATTATCAAGAGTCTGACGAGTATGGGCATGGGACTTAGTCTGGCTATGGAATCGGATATTGGTGCAAGCTTCGCTGGCCTTGTGTACCGGGAGTTGCAGGACGGAGCGGGACCAAGCCGGGTGGACTTCTATGCGCATTGGCGCGACGACAATGAGAATCCGGCTCTGAAGCGTTTCCTTAATCTGTTGGCAGAACGCTATCCCTCACCCTCGCCGGCCCTTGGGGAATGACCAGATCGTCTCGCTTTTGCAAATCCACGGTCCGTGGCCATAAAGCGCGCCAGCATGGGCGCGATCAGCTTTGCCGGGTCGATACGCTGCCCACTTTCGCGCGCCAAGGCCTCTGCATAGGCGACGAGATCTCGATGCACTGACGCTGGAAGCTCAGTGGCGACCTTGACCGGCTTGTCGTCGGGCAGCGCTCCTATTCTAAGCTTGGGCATGGCGTTACCCTCCGTATGGCACAAGTATGAGGTCACGATTGACGAGAACGCGAACTGGAAAACCAGGTCGCACGGTCAGAGTAGGCTGGACGTTGAGACTGCGCCGAACCACCTGTTGTCCGGTTTGATTCAGCGAGTCCGAGGCTCCGTGTCGCAATGCCTGGATAATGGCGCTGTCGTTGCTGTTGGTGTCGGAGCCGGCACCCGGCTCAGTCCCGACAGCAAGAAACGTCGAAAGTGCCGCAGCTTTGAACAGCTCACCCCAGTGATTGTCGACTTGGTCTTCAAGGCCTGCATACCCGGCGGCGTCAGCGGCAGGCTGCCGCTCGAGAACGATGGAAAGTCCATTCGGCATGATCAGCCGCGTCCACACGAGTAGGACACGGGACTGGCCGAAGCTTACCTGGCTATCGTAAATTCCGATCAGACGCGCTCCCTGAGGCACAAGGAGAAAGCGGCCGGTCGGTGTGTCAAAAACATTCTCGGTGACCTGCACGGTCACGAGCTGCGGTAAGAGAAGGAGCTAGTGGCATGACCTCTACCTTATGCACGAGCTCGCACTCCCATGATGGTCTTCAAAGGCTGCCGCATCACCGCTACGGAAGTATCGGCGTCTGCGTCAGAGAACGTGAAATCTGCGGTGCAGACCGCCAGCGTCCCATTCATTTTTGATGTGATTGCGGTACCTTGAGCTTCGGGCATGGCGAGGCGCGTGCTAACGGCACGTCGCCTCAATGGAAATGGCACCCGGAGAGCGTGAGCATAGCGACCCGAAAGGGCACGCGGGTCCGAGTGCAGCGACGAGACCGGTTCAATGGCGGCACCCGGGAACGGGGCAGTGATAGCGATCGCCGCAGGCGAGCCCCTTTCCCGAGTGCCCCCGGCGAGGAGCACCGATAATCTTTGCGCGAGGGATCGACGCCGCACGGCCGAGACGCAAAAGCGGCTCGGTTTCACGAGAGCCCGGTGCGGCAGCAGCCGCACGTGCGCATGCGAAGCATCCGCTGGTCGACGGCGGAAATCTCGTGAGTCCACCGCTTCGTTCCTCAAATCGTGATCAGGAGCATGGGAGAATGTTCTTAGTTCAGCTCACCGACACAGACTCGATTCCTTGGTAGCAAACTCGACTCCCAATCGGCCGAAGCTCCAAGCTTTGTGGGGAGGCGTTGAGTTCACACCCAGCCTAGGCTGGGAGGAAGTTTGGAATGACCGGGTGCATTGAAGAGCGAGCGGACGAGCATGTGCTCGAATCTGTCCTGCACCGACAAAAGCGACGGTCTGGCGCTGGGCGCAACTCCAAATTCGGACACCGGATAGCGCTCGGATATCTTCAATACAGGTTTGCCAGCGAATATGTCGGAAAGTCCTTTGATGATCCATCCAAAGCAGTTGACTGCCTGCTAGTGGTCCTTCGCCTGCGGGAATGCCAAACCGCGCCCGCTTCGGCGTACTCAGCGATGAAATTGCTTCCTCTCGATTATGGCACGCTAAGCCATGCTTTCCGCGCGCTATTCTGGCCGAATTCCGCTAGCCCGCGCCGCTCAGTAGAAGCGATAGCTCTTTGAACTTATAAGCCCGCTTCACGACCGACGCGCCTGCGCTCCAGCGCTCACGAGTAGAGGTCAATCCAGATCCTCCGCGTTGGACGTCATCTAGTGAACTCAGCTCTTGTTAGGCACCAGTGAGATCAGACCGCCCATTTTCGCCACGCGCCGCCATACCTGCTCGCTACCCACCCGCCGGAACCTGGCCCGCAATGATGAGAGCGGATATGGCGGCCGCCTACCTGGACTTTGAAGACACGATCGAACTCGCGCGCGCGATCCGGCGAGGAGACGCACCGCCCCCAGTATGCTGTCGCGGAACGGGACGGTTGCGGAAGCCGGTCTGGTCAAAGTCGGCAATGGACCACTTCGCAGCACCTATTCGAACAGAGGATGCTAGGGAACGGGAGGATCTCTTATGTCTGGTATGATCTCACTTCATACAGCACCAAGGCTGCCCCGATATTGTCAACGAAAACTGTTGGCGCATAGCAGGGTGGCCTATTATTTTGCCCCGCCAACCTGGGCTCGCAGGCAGGGCTGCGACTTACACCCTGAGGCTTTGGGCACGGATTATTTCCGTGCCGTCGAGCGGGTTGAGAAGATCCTCTTGCCCGCATTTGAGAGTTGGCGCTCACGGGGGCTGAGCGATATGACGCCGGTTACCCCTGAACCCGGCACATTCGATTGGCTCATCGGCATCTACCAAGCTCACCAGAAGTGGAGTGAACTCGAAATCACCACGCAGCGTCAGTACACTAGAAGTCTCTCACTCTTCGCCAATCACCGATTGAAAGACGGGAGCCGCGCTGGGTCGAAGCAATTGTCCGATTTCACGAAGGCCTTTGTCGACGCGGTCTATGGAAAGCTGCTAGTTGTAACGAGAGTGAAGAGCAATGGAGAGGTCATCGCCCGGGAACGCCGTCGCTATGTCAATGTTGCCATGTCGAGCTGCCGGCGCGCCTGGTTCGTTGGCCAGCGCGCCCAAGAAAAAATCGTACCAGCTAGCAATCCATTTTCACGGATGGGACTGAAAAGCCGGGCGCCCGGCCAGCCGATACGGCCCACGCCAACCGCAACTTGGGATGAACTCGTCGCCTTTAGGGCCGCCGCGAAGAGGCTCGACTACCGCTCGATCGCAACGGCTGCGTTATTGTCATGGGAGTGGCTGCAGCGAGAGCAGCACGTCTTTGGTGCCTTCGATATCTCGCACTACCGACCTGCCGAACGGCCAAATAGTGTTAGGATTGTGCATCCTAAGAACGGAGAAGAAGCTTGGTGGCCGCTGTTTGACGAAACGGGCGTCCCCCTTTTTCCTGAACTTATGGCCGAGCTCGACGAGATTAAGAAGACTTCGCTCCCGGGCCTGGTATTCCGGCGTACCCATGCCCATCGTAGCTCGGCAATCCCGCTTCCATGGATTACACCGCGCAAGGACCTGCGCTATTTGCGCAGCGTTGTGAAGAAGATAGTTGCAGAGGCTGGCATCCGCCAGGAACTGTCCTTCACCTCCTTCCGGCATGGAGGTTTCACTGAGGGCGCCGACAGCGATCTGACGGACGCAGAACTGCGAGCCGCGGGCCGTCATAGGTCAAACCGTCAGCTGCCGACCTACGCCAAGCGCACCGGCAAGCAGCTGATCACAGCAACAAAAAAGCGTCGCGAGGAGCGGACAAGATCACTCCTTTTTCGATTGAATGTCATTCCTTCGCCGGAATAAAGTGCTGCAGATGGCCGGAGCATGTCGCCCCTACGACGAGATGATCGTCTATTTCCCCGTCCAAACCGGCTTTCTCTTCTCGCTGAACGCCTTCAGGCCTTCCTTTGCGTCCTCAGTCATGGCCAGCAGCGCGATCTGGCTTTCGGTGTAGGCGATGCTCTCGTCGAACGACATCGAGGCGATGGCGCGCATGGCATATTTGCCGCGGCGGATCGCGGTCGGTGACTTGTCGACGATGCGGCCGATCAGCCAGTCGACCTTGGCATCGAGCTCGGCGGCAGGCACCGCGTAGTTGAGCAAGCCCGCCGCTTGCGCGGCCTTGGCGTCGAACGGCTCGCCGGTGAGCGCCCATTCGTTGACGAGCCGCGGCGGCGCGATGGTCTGCAAAAGGCTCAGCACCTGCATCGGGAACACGCCGACTTTCACCTCCGGCAGGCCGAAGATGACGTGATCGGCCGCGACCGCCATGTCGGTCATGCAGAGCAGCCCCATGCCGCCGGCCATGCAGACGCCGCCGACCCGCGCAATCGCGGGTTTGGTGGCGTTCTGCGACAAGCGCAGCAGATCGGCATAGTCGACATTGGGCTTGGAATGATCCATCGCGAACGCCGCGCCGGAATTCTGCAAATCCGCGCCCGCGCAGAATGCCTTGTCGCCCGCGCCTGTCAGCACGATGACACGAACATCCTTGTCCTCATGCGCCTCGCGATAGCCTTTGCTGATGCCCGCGATGACCTCGCGGTTCAGCGCATTGCGTTTATCCGGACGATTGATGGTGATCCAGAACGCCTGTCCGCGCTTCTCGGTGATGATTGCTGTGGTGTCGGTCATGGCACGCTCGCTTCCGTCGCTTCGTGCCGCCATTTGCGGCAGCTCCGGCGCAAGGTGCAAGCTCAAACTACTGCGCGGCAGCGCTTTAGCGTCTCGACGCAAATTTGCAGGCGAACAAGGCGGAGCGACCCCTCAGGCAACGACCGCTTTCCTGATCCAGACCTTGTTGTCATGGAACGCAGCGCCGCCGATGGGCGCAACGGTTTCGGCGCCCGTCAGCATGTTGATGCCACGGCCGCCGATATGGTTCTTGTTGGGATGAACGGATTCCGCGATCAGCACACCGCGCCGCACGCCGTCGAACAAATTTGCGATCAGCGTGGTCTCGCCGCGGGCATTGCCGAGCGTCACCGCATCGCCATCGGCGATGTCGAGCGCGGCGGCATCCAGCGGATGGATCATCACGCTGGCCTTGCCCTCGCGCGCCTGCGAGGACGGCGTCTCGTTGAAAGTGGTGTTGAGGAAAGAACGCGAGGGGCTGGTCGCAAGCCGGAACGGATGGGCCTGATCGGTTTGCTCGATCACGGCCCAATGATCCGGCAAGGACGGCATCTTGTCGACCTCGCCCATGGTCACGCCGAATGGCGGGTGCGCCCAATCGGCCTCGAAGTGGAATTTGCCGTCGGCATGGGCGAAGCCGTCGAGATAGTGGGACGTGCGGAAATCCGGTTGCAGGTCGCGCCAGATGTCGGCCTCAAGGCCGCTGATGTCGCCGTGGCCACTCAACCTCAAGGTCGCGTCGATCAATTCGCGCGGCGTCATCTCGAAACCCCGATGCCTGGCGCCGAGCCGCGGCGCCAGCGCCTGCAGGACCTCGTGGTTGGAGCGGCATTCGCCGGGCGGATCGATCAGCTTCGGCCCGACCGAGATGTGCTGGTGGCCGCCGCCGTAATAGAGGTCGTCATGCTCCATGAACATCGTCGCCGGCAGCACGATATCGGCCATCTGCGCCGTCTCGGTCATGAACTGCTCGTGCACCGCGACGAACAGATCCTCGCGCGCAAAGCCCTGCCGGACCAGCGCCTGCTCCGGCGCTACCGTCATCGGGTTGGTGTTCTGGATCAGCATCGCCTTGACCGGCCCCTTGCCGCGCAAGGCCTCGGCATCGCCGGTGAGGATACGGCCGATCTTGGACTGGTCGAGCGCGCGGATGCTCGGATCGATGGCATCGTGACCCTCGATGATGGATTCGTTGAAGTGCCACAGCGCGTAATTGTTGAAGAAAGCGCCGCCGCCTTCATACTGCCAGGCGCCGGTCACAGCGGGAATGCAATTGGCCGCGTGCATCTGCGTGGCACCGTTGCGGCTGCGCGTGAAGCCGTAGCCAAAGCGGAAGAAGGTGCGCTTGGTCTCGCCGACCGCTTTGGCAAAGGCCTCGATTTCGGCCACCGGGACGCCTGAGATCGCGGACGCCCATTCCGGCGTGCGCGTCTTCAGATGCGCCTCCAGCTCGGCCGGGCAATCGGTGTATTTGTCCAGATAGGCGCGATCGGCGTAGCCGTCGCGGAACAGGACATGCATGACGCCGCAAGCAAAGGCGCCGTCGGTGCCAGGCCGCAGGATGATCTTGATGTCGGCCTGCTTCATGGTCTCGTTGTCGTAGATGTCGACTGCCGCGATCTTCGCGCCGCGCTCCTTGCGCGCGCGCGAGGCGTGCGTCATCACGTTGACCTGGGTATTGACCGGATTGGTACCCCAGATCACGACGAGATCGGACAGCGCCATCTCGCGCGGATCGACGCCGGCGATCTTGCCGGTGCCGATCGCAAAGCCGATACGCGCGACATTGGCGCAGATGGTCTGATAGAAGCGCGAATATTTCTTCACATGTGTGAGGCGGTTGAGGCCGTCACGCATCACGAGGCCCATTGTGCCGGCATAGTAATAGGGCCAGATCGATTCTGCGCCGAACTCGCGCTCGGCCGCATTGAAGCGGTGCGCGATCTCGTCCAGCGCCTCGTCCCAGGAAATCCGCGCGAACTGCCCGGAGCCCTTCGCACCCGTTCGGCGCAGCGGAAATATCACCCGCTCGGGGTGATGAATGCGCTCGGCGTAGCGAGCGACCTTGGCGCAGACGACGCCGGCCGTATAGGTCTGTTGCTTCGAACCTCGGACACGACCGATGCTGCGGCCCCCGACCACCTCGACATCGAGGGCACAGGCCGAGGGGCAATCATGCGGACAGGTCGAATGGCGGATTTCGATCTTGGCGTGCTGGTTCATGTCCCAGTTCGTAACACCAAAATACCTGTCAGCCGAGGGGCATTTATCCGGCAGCGCCCATGCGATTTGCTCAAGCCGCACCTGGCGCCGGTTCCTGCTGCGACCGCGAAATGCGGACCGGCCACACCGGAAGCCGCCCGGTATTCCCGGCCCAATCGCTTTTGTGAGGCGTCGACAGTCCGTATTCCGTCCCGCTACAGTGCCGATCAACAAGAACGACATCAGGGAGGTGGGCATGATAGCCCGAAGCTTCGCGCTGGCATTGGCGGCCGGCCTGCTGGCCGCGTTCTCCGCGGCCCCCTCCTTCGCGCAGGATTATCCCACCCACGCGGTCCGGATCGTGGTGCCGTTCGGCGCCGGCGGACCGGCCGACGTCGCGGCCCGGCTGATCGGCAATGTGCTCCAGGAGAGCTTTGGCCAGCCCTTCGTGGTCGAGAACCGCACCGGTGCCGGCGGTGTCATCGGCACGATTGAGGCGGCGAAGTCGCCGGCCGACGGCTACACGCTGCTCATGATGTCGAACACCCAGACCGCGAATGAATCGCTGCTGACGGCGGACAAACGCAAATACGAGCTGATGCGCGACCTCACGCCGATCGCGCCGGTGAATTATTCCGATCTCGTCATCGTGGTGAACCCGAGTGTCCCGGCCAAGACCCTGCAGGAGTTCATCGCTCTCGCCAAAGCGCAGCCGGGCAAGTTGAACTATGCCTCTTCCGGTCAGGGCACGCCCTATCACATGGCCGGCGAGCTGTTCAAAGCCATGGCCGGCATCGACGTCGTCCATGTTCCCTATCGCAACAGCGGGGAGGCGCGCAGCGGCGTGATCGGCGGACAGGTCCAGATGATGATCGACGCGGTGCCGGCGATGGCGCCGAACGTTGCCGAGAAACAGGTCCGCGCGCTCGCCACTACGGGCAGACAGCGTTCGACCGTGCTTCCGAACGTACCGACGGCGATCGAGGCCGGAGTGCCCGGCTATGAGGCGACGATCTGGCTGGGTCTGATGGCACCGGCCGGCACACCGAAGCCTGTGATCGACAAGCTCAATGCAGCCATCAACGCAATGGTGAAGCGGCCTGACATCGTCAAGCTCTGGACGGAACAGGGCGCGGTGCCCATGTCGATGACGCCGGAACAGTTCGACAAATTCCTGCGCGGCGACATCGAGAAGTGGGCTGACGTCGTCAAGAAGTTCGACAAATCCTGAGGCCGCAGAGCGATCATGCCGACCATTCAATTCCGCCTCAACGGCGGTGCCATGGCTGTCGATGCCGATCCCGATCAGACGCTGCTCGATGTGCTGCGCGGTCGGCTCGGCGTCACCAGTGCGCATTTCGGCTGCGGCGCTGGTGAGTGCGGCGCCTGTTACGTTATGGTCGGCGACCATGCGATGGCCTCCTGTGACATGCCGTTGTGGTCGGTCGCGGACAAGGACGTCGTGACGTTAGAGGGCCTCGGCACGTCAGAGCAACCGCATATGCTGCAACGCGCCTTCATCGCCGAACAGGCGATGCAGTGCGGCTATTGCGTCGCGGGGATCCTCGTCAGCGCCGCGGCGCTGCTGAAGCGCAATCCGTCACCGACGGAGGCAGAGGTCAGAGCCGCATTGGACCGCAATCTGTGCCGCTGCGGGTCGCATAACCGCATGGTCCGCGCCGTGCTGCGTGCGGCTGCGGAGATGGCGGCGTCATGACGTCCCCTGCCCCGAAACTGCCGGTCAGCCTCGCGGCCAATCCAAAACTGTCGTCATGGGTGCGGTTCACCGATGACGACCGTGTCGCGATCTCGCCCGGCAAGGTCGAGATCGGCCAGGGTATCATCACGGCGCTGGCGCAGATCGCGGCGGACGAGCTCGACGTCGATATCGGCAGGATCGAGATGGTCCGCGCCTCAACGGCGATAAGCCCAAACGAGGGCGTCACCTCGGGCAGCCTGTCGATCCAGCAATCCGGCCGCGCGCTCCGCCATGTCTGCGCCGACGTGCGCCAGCGCTTCCTTTGCGCGGCATCGGAACGTCTGGGCGTCGACATGTCGCAGCTCAATGTCGATGACGGAATGATCTTGGGTCCCGGCAATGTCAGGACCAGCTATTGGGAATTGAGCGGCGAGGTCTCGCTCGACCACGATGCCGCCGCGGACGTGGCTGCGAAGGGCGCCGACAAGCGCAACGTCGCCGGACATTCGGTCCAGCGCGTCGACATTCCCGACAAGGTGTTCGCACGACCGCGCTTCATCCACGACCTTGCGCTGCCAGGACTGGCGCACGGACGCGTGCTGCGGCCGGATATCTCGGGCGCCAAGTTGACCGCACTCGATGAGAAGGCGGCGCGCGCGGTCCCCGGCCTGGTTGCGGTGGTTCGCGACGGCGGTTTTGCCGGCGTGGTCGCCGACACCGAGGCGGCGGCGGACGCAGCCCTCAAGGCTCTGCGCAAGGGCGCGACATGGACGGCCGGCGAGCCGCTGCCCGATCAAGACGATCTGGCGGGCTTCCTGAAGAGCCAGCCGGTCGAGACCACCGTCATCGACACCAGGACGGTGGGGCCAGCCCGCAAGCCCGCCCAAACCCTCCGCCGGCAATATACCCGCCCTTACATCGCACATGCCTCGATCGCGCCGTCCTGCGCTGTGGCACGATGGGACGGCGATCGCATTCATGTCTGGACGCACAGCCAGGGCGTCTACCTGCTCCGCACCGATCTCGCGATCGTGCTCAAGCTGCCGGCGGAGAACATTGTGGTCGAGCACATGGAGGGCGCCGGCTGCTACGGGCACAACGCCGCCGACGACGTCGCGCTCGATGCCGTGTTGCTCGCCAAGTCCGCCGGCGGCCGTCCGGTGCGGGTGCAATGGTCGCGCCATGACGAGATGTCCCATGCGCCCTTTGGCGCGGCCATGGCCATCGAGATCGAGGCCGATCTCGGCGCCGACAACGAGATCGTCGGCTGGCGCCATGCGATCTGGAGCAACGGCCACGCCGCAAGGCCGGGACGCGCGGCGCAGCCGGCGCTGCTTGCGGCGACCGAGATCACAAATCCCTATCCGCGCATGATCTCGACCAACCCGCCGGCGGCCAATGGCGGCGGCGGCGACCGCAACTCCGTTCCGCTCTATGACTTTCCAGCCTGGACGATCACGAGTCACCGGCGGCTGACCATGCCGGTGCGCACCTCGGCGCTGCGGACTCTCGGCGCACAAGGCAACGTGTTCGCCATCGAGTCCCTGCTCGACGAGATCGCAGCCTTGCGCGGTGAGGACCCGATCGCATTCCGCCTGCGCCATCTGCGCGATGAGCGCGCGAAGGACGTGATCCGCGCCGCGGCGCGGCGCGCCGCCTGGAAGCCGCAGAAGCGGCCCGGCATCGGTCGGCTTCGCCCGCTACAAGAACTCCGGCGCCTATTGCGCCGCGATCGCCGAGATCGAGGGCGCCGAGGATATCCGCGTGAAGCGGCTGACGCTTGCAGTCGATGTCGGCGAAGCCATCAATCCGGACGGCGTCATCAATCAGATCGAGGGCGGCGCGATCCAGGCGACGAGCTGGGTGCTGAAGGAGCGTGTCCGCTTCGACCGGACCCGCATCACCTCGACCTCCTGGACGGACTATCCGATCCTGACGTTCAGCGAGGTGCCGGCGGTGGACGTCGAGATCATCCAGCGGCCGGAGATCGAACCGGTCGGCGCCGGCGAAGCTGCTCACGGCCCGGTGACGGCGGCAATCGCAAATGCAGTTTACGATTGTCTCGGCGTGCGCGTACGCGACCTGCCGATCACGCGCGACAAGATCATTGCAGCCATGGAGCGTGCGTCTTGACGACACTGAACATCTTGAGCGGCGGCGCGGCGCAAGGCCTGGTGCGCGGCCTCGCGGAGGCCTTCAAGGCGCAGACCGGATTCGGCATTGACGGTGAATTCGGCGCGGTCGGCATAATGGCCGACAAGCTGCGCGCCGGTACGCCGGCCGATCTCGTGATCCTGACGCAGGCGCTGCTTGCAAAGCTCGCCGAGGAGAAGCTCGTCGCCCCATCCTCGCTCACGGATGTCGGCCGGGTCGAGACCGCCCTGGCGGTCCGCAGTCGCGATCCCAAGCTGACGGTGAAGACCGAGGCTGATCTGCGCGAGGTGCTGCGCGGTGCCGACGCGATCTACGTCCCCGACACCAAGGCCTCGACCGCGGGCCAACACGTCGCAAAAGTGCTGGACCAGCTCGGCATCGCCTATGAAGTCGCCTCGCGCCTCAAGATTTTTCCGAACGGCGCGACTGCGATGCGTGAGCTCGCGGCATCGACGGCGGCACGCCCGATCGGATGCACGCAGGCGACCGAGATCATCGCAACCGACGGCCTCACGTTGTCAGGATCGCTGCCGCCGGGCTACGCGCTCGTGACGATGTATACGGCCGGCGTAACCGTACGAGCCGCACATCCAAAGGAGGCCGCCGCGCTGATCGCACTGCTGACTGGCGCAGATCGGAGAGATCTGCGCCAGCGCATGGGCTTTACCGGCTAGGCGCGAAGCCTATTTATGCAGCTGGGTGAGACCGGTCGGCGGACCGTCGACGGCGGTCCAGCCGCCATCGACGAACAGTGTGCTGCCACTGACATAGCTCGCGGCATCGGACGCGAGATAGGCGACGGCGGTCGCGACCTCGTCGGCACTGCTCCAGCGGTTGAACACGGTGTGGCCGGCATAGAGATTGTAGATGTCGGGCCGCTGCTTGAACGGACCGGTGAGCGCGGTCTCGGCGATGCTGGGCGCGATGGCGTTGACGCGCACGCCGGCATGGCCGACCTCGGAGGCAAAGCCCTTCACCAGAAGGCCGATCGCCGCCTTGGTCGAACCATAGACGCCGAGGCCCGGCTCGATGGTCACCGCCCGTACCGAGGAGCAGGCGATGATGCTGCCGCCCTTCTGCTCGACCATGATGCGACCGAAGGCCTGGAAGAACCAGACGGTGCCCTTGACGTTGAGGCTGAGGACGCGATCGAGATCCTCCTCGGTATAGTCGAGGATGGTCTTGCGGATGTTGAGCCCGGGCGTCGTCACGGCGATGTCGAGCCGCGGAAACTTCTGCATTACGGTCTTGGCGAGCGCATTGACGTCCGCGGCGCTCGCGGCGTCGCAGCTAGCCGCTTCGGCCCAGCCGCCCTTGTCGCGAATGCCGGCAGCGGTCGCCTCGGCAGCGTCAAGCGCGCGATCGGCGCAGACGATTCGGGCGCCGAGCCCGGCCAGCGCTTCGGCAGACGATTTGCCGATGCCGGATGCAGCGCCGAGCACCACGGCCGTCTTGCCGGTGAGATCGAAGAGCTTGCGATAGTCAGTCACGAACGAATTCTCCTGTATTGCTGCTATCCCTTGTAGCCCATCAGCAGGCGGGGCAGCCACAGCGAGAACGCGGGGACGTAGGTCACGAACATCAGAGCTGCGATCAGTGCAGCGTAGAACGGCAGGATGGTGCGCATCACCGCGCCCACCGAAATGCCACCAATGGCGCAGCCCACGAACTGGGTCGTTCCGACCGGCGGGGTGTTCAGCCCAAGGGCGCAGTTGATCAGCATCAGCATGCCGAACTGCACCGGATCCATGCCCGCCTTCATCGCGATCGGCAGGAAGATCGGGGTGCAGATCAGGATGGTCGCTGCCATGTCCATGAACGTGCCGAGGACGAACAGAATGACGTTGATGAGCAGGAAGATCATCCAGGGTTGCGACGACACCTTGCTCATCAGGTCGCCGGCGAAGTCGGCCACTTCATAGAGCCCCATCAGATATTGGAACATGGTGGAGACGCCGATCAGCAGCAGCACCACGCCCGTCGTCTTCACCGCCTTGGCGGCAGCGCGCAGGAAATTCTGCAGGGTCATGGTGCGGTAGATGAAGAACGTCAGTAGGATCGTGTAGGTGACCGCGACGGCCGCGGATTCGGTTGCCGTGAAGACGCCGGACAGGATGCCCGCCAGGATGATGCCGACGATCAGAAGGCCAGGCAGCGCGGCCGCGAACGAACGGAACACCTCGGCCCAGCCCGGGAACTTGCCGGCGGGATAACCGCGCTTGACCGCGACGGCGTAGGCGGCGACCAGCATGCAGACCATCAGCACCAGCGCCGGAAGCAGGCCGGCGGCGATCAGGGCGCCGATCGAGACCTTGCCGCCGGCGGCCAGGGCATAGATGATCATGTTGTGGCTGGTCGGCATCAGCGCTCCAACCAGGGAAGCGTGGGTGGTGACGTTGACGGCGTAGTCGGTGTCGAACCCTTCCTTTTTCATCATCGGGATCATCACCGCGCCCATCGCCGACACGTCGGCCACGGGCGAGCCTGAGACGCCGCCGAACAGTGTGCAGGCGACCACGTTCGACATGCCGAGCCCGCCGCGGATGTGTCCGACGAGATTCTTGGCGAGCTGGACGATCTTGTCGGCGACGCCGCCATGCAGCATCAGCTCACCGCTGAACACGAAGAAGGGAATCGCGAGGAACGAGAAGATGTTCATCCCCGACATCATCTGCTGGAAGATGACGGCGACCGGCAGGCCTTCGTAGAGGATGGTGCAGATCGCCGAGAGGCCGATAGCGAAGGCAACCGGCACGCCGAGGACCAGGAAGCCGAAGAAGGTGGCACCGAGGATGATCAGTTCCATGAGGGGACGACCTCTTCGCCGCGCAAGAGAGCAATGATGTGCTCGATGGAAAAGGAGACGATCAGGATGCCGGAGGCGATCAGTGGCACGTAGCGGATGACCTCGGGAAGGCCGAGATTGGGGATCTTCACGGTGCCTACGGACGCCCCGAGGATCCAGCCGTTATAGGCCATGGCAATGCCGAAGACGGCGACCAGCACATGGATCGCAAGCTCGATCTTTTCTCGCACGGGATCCGGAAGCATCACCAGCAAGCTGTCCATGCCAATGTGCCCTGCATCGCGCACGCCGACCGCGGCGCCGATCAGCGTGACATACAGGATCAGCACCAATGCGAGGTTCTCCGTCCAGGTCGGGCTGGAATTGAGCACGTAACGCCCGAACACCTGGTAGAATACGATGGCGACGATGACCAGCAGTCCGGTCACGGAGAGATACATCCCCGCGCGCGCAACAGGTGCATTGATCCGCGACAGCAAGCCGGTCGACGGGCGTCCGGTGACCGCGTCATGCTCGTGATCTGCGACGTGTGGGTCTGTCATCCCGCGTCTCCCCCGGCGAGGGTCCGGTGTCACCTCACGGCGACGCCGGACCCGCCCTGATGTTCTTACTTCGTGTCCTGGATACGCTTGACGAGGCTCTGCAGCTTCTCGTCGCCGGCAAACTTCTGGTACACCGGCTTCATCGCATCGACGAATTCCTGCTTGTTGGCGATCGTGACGACCTGAACGCCGGCGGCTTCGACGGTCTTGCGGGAGGCCTGCTCACGCTCGTCCCAGAGCTTGCGCATCACCGGCACCGACTCCTTGGCCGCCTTGCGGATCATCGCCTGATCCTCCTTGCTCAGCGTGTCCCAGACCTTCTTCGACATCACGAGGACTTCGGGCGCCAGGGAGTGCTCGGTAACGTTGTAGAACTTGGCGGCCTCGAAGTGACGCGACGACTCGTAGGAGGGCCAGTTGTTCTCGGCAGCGTCCACCAGGCCGGTCTTCAGCGCGGTATAGACCTCGCCATACGGCATCGGCGTCGGGTTGGCGCCGAGGCTCTGGATCATGCCGACCCAGAGATCGGATTGCTGGACGCGGATCTTCAGGCCCTTGAGGTCGGCGAGCGATTTGACCGGCGCCTTGACGGTGTAAATGGACCGGGCGCCGCTGTCGTAATAGGCAAGACCGACCAGGCCCGCAGGCTCCATGGCGGCCAGGATCTCGTCGCCTATCGGCCCATCGAGCACGGTGCGCATGTGCTGCGTGTCGCGGAAGACGAAGGGCAGGCACAGGGCGATGGTCTCGGGCACGAAGTTGTTGAGCGGCGATGCGTTGATCCGCATCATGTCGAGCGCGCCGATCTTGAGCTGCTCGATGGTGTCCTTCTCCGAGCCCAGGGCGCCATTGGGAAACACCTTCACGCCGAGCTTGCCGCCGCTCGCCGTCGCGAGCTGTTTGCCCATGAACTTGACGGCCTCGACGGTCGGATAATCGGCGGGGTGGACGTCGGCGGAACGCAAATCACGCGCGGTCGCCAGGGGCGCTGTGACCGCCAGTGCAACGGCTGTGATGATGCCGGTGAGTGTCTTCATCTGGGCTTCCTCCGGGGTTGATTATGTCGTTGTCGGCAGATGCTGCGAGCCGCCTTGGGTCGCTCCACCTCAGGCGTGAAGTCAAGCGCCAATGTCGTCCGTAGGGCGGGCGGCATTCTCTGTCCAAGCCAAATCCGGCATCGATCGATGCAACAGTTGCATCGATCGATTTCTGGCGCAATTCGCATTATGGCGGGGTAAGGCGGGCAGGCTGACGTCGCCGGCACGTGACTTGACGCCAGCAATCGAGGCACCTCAAGATGACCGACACAGCGGACCATCTCGAAGGAATGCCCATGCCGCGGAAGCTGATCGATATCTCGGTGCCGCTGAGAAACGACGTGACGGCCGATCCGCCGGGCAACCATCCGACCATCCAGTATATCGACCATCAGCAGGGCCTGCCCCGCATGCTGCAATTCTTCGAGGGGCTCAAGGCGAAGGACTTGCCGGACGGACAGGGCTGGGCCGTCGAACAGGTGTCGCTGTCGACCCACAACGGCACGCATCTCGACGCGCCCTGGCATTTCCATCCGACCATGAACCGCGGCGAGCGGTCATGGACGATCGACGAGGTCCCGCTGGAATGGTGCTTTCAGCCCGGCGTGAAGCTCGACTTCCGGCATCTGCCCGACGGCTACGTGGCGAGCGCCGACGACGTCGAGAAGGAATTGAAGCGCATCGGGCACACGCTGTCGCCGCTGGAGATCGTCGTCGTCAACACCAGCGCCGGCGCAAAGTTCGGCAAGGCCGAATACGTGAATTCCGGCTGCGGCATGGGCTATGAAGCCACCATGTATTTGCTCGAACGCGGCGTGCGGCTGACCGGCACCGACGGCTGGAGCTGGGACGCGCCGTTCGTCTACACCGCGAAGAGATATGCCGAAACAAGAGATGCCGGCCTGATCTGGGAGGGCCACAAGGCGGGGCGGCATATCGGCTATTGCCATCTCGAGAAGCTGCACAATCTCGACCAGCTGCCCTCGACCGGGTTCACGGTCTCATGCTTTCCGGTGAAGATCGAACGCGCCTCGGCGGGCTGGACCCGCGCGGTTGCCATCATCGACAGTTAGGCGGACGGCATCACTCGCCGTCGAGGCCGCTCTCGGCGAGTTCGCGCAGCGCATCCATATCCAGCACGACGATGGCGCCGTGCTCGAGGCGAACCCAGTTGCGGCCGGCCCAGGCGCGCAATTGCTTGTTGATGCTCTCGCGCGTCATCCCCACCATCTCGCTGATCTCCTGCTGCGTGATCGCAAGCGTGCCGCTGCCGGAGTCGAACTTGCGCTCCTCGGTGAGACCGAGCAGCGCGCTCGCCAGCCGGCCCGGCAGGTTCTGCAGGATCACCTGCTCGACCTGCTGGCTGGTCCAGCGCAGGCGCGCGCAGAGCAGCTCGATGAACTTCATCGCCAGCGCCGGCTGGCTCTTCACGAACGGCAGGAAATCCCGGCGATCGATGATGTAGAGCTCGCAATTGGTGTTGGCGGTCGCATCGGCCGATCGCGGCGCGCCGTCGAGCACCGCGATCTCGCCGAAGATCTCTCCGGGACCGATCAGATTGAGAATGGCGTTCCGCCCGTCCGGCGAGGAGGAGGAGATCTTCACCGTGCCCGAGATCACCGCGAACAGATTGTTGCCGGGATCGCCCTTGGCGGCGATCGTCGCGCCGCGCTTCACGGTGGTGTGCTTGGCGTAGCGGCAGAGCTGATCGAGCGCTTCCGGCTCCAGATCCGCGAAGATCGGGTGCTTGCGCAGGACCGATAGTTTGTTGCCCGCCAACTGTCGAGGGTCGCCGGTCTTGTCCTGAGGCACGCCGCGGGGCTCCTAAGACTGCGAGGCACTGAGGTTCCTGCGTAGTCAACGTTATCAGGCTTTTCAACCGGAAAGCACGCGCGCCATTTGAGGCAAATGCCGCGAAAAAGCCGCGGTCGAGCCGGAGCCCGCATCCGAAGGATGCGCCGATGCGTTTTGATCGCTGCAGAGTTGCAGATTGCGCAAGCTGTGATTGTGTTGAGGCGCTAACGAACGGCGGAGCCTGCCGGACGAGCGTCGGCCGTCTTGCGGACGAGAACTCGAAAGTTCAGCGCTTGGAATCCAGATCGAGCCGGCCTGAGCTGGTTTGCCGGTCCGCCCAAGCCAAGGCTGCGGCAAATGCGACGAAGATCGCGACGACGACAACGGTCACCAGCAACGCGTCCGCAGGCATTATTCCCTCCCGATAGTTTGCAGCATTATTTTGCTGCAGCCGGCCGGTGTCATTGATCGAGATCAAAAACGTCGGAGGCCGTCCCGGACGGAGTGTCAGGCTGCGGCCAGCGCCTCGGCGCGGGCAGGATCGAGCAGGCTGATGCCGCCATGAATGATCTCGATCACGCCATGACGCTCCAGCTTGGTGAAGGTGCGGCTGACGGTTTCGATGGTCAGGCCGAGATAGTCGGCGATGTCCTGACGGCTCATCGGAAGAGGAACCGTGTCGGACAGCCCCTTGAGCGCGACCAGCCGTTCACGCCAGCCGAGCAGGAAGGTGGCGACCTTTTCGTCCGCCGAGCGGCGGCCGAGCAGGACCATATGATCGCGTGCCTGGCCCAACTCGCGAATGGCCAGCTCATTGATCCGCCTCAGCAGCTGCGGCCGGTCTTCGATGAAGCGTCCGAAGGCGGCCTTCGCGAACTGGCACACAGTCACGACGCCGATCGCATCGGCCGAAAAATTGTGCCGGCCGGATATGTTCATCCCCAGGAAATCGCCGGGCAAGGCAAAGCCGACGATCTGACGTCGGCCGTCGGGCAGCAGCTTGTACAGCCGCATGACGCCATCGAGCACGTTGTAGAACGAGGTTGTGATGTCCTCCTCGGAGAATACGGTCTCGCCCGCGTCAAAATGAACGCGGCGCCCGAGATGCTCGAATTCCCTGAGCTCGGCCGCGTCCAGCGACGAACAAACCGCCGCTCCGCGTACGGCGCAATCGTTGCAGAAATGCCCGTTCGGCTCAATCGTGACCACGGAAGGCTTCATCCACCGCTCCCCGCGCCGGCTGCCCCCGACACCAGGCCGAGTCCATCGCGCGGCTGGATTTTACTGCACTGCGCCAAAGCCAATTGACTCAGATCAAATTTGGATGGCATCCCCGTCTTATTCTGCCTCCAGAGTTCGACGGGATCACTTTTCCATGCTGCCAAGCGCCCTGCGTCACGGTCTGATTGGGCTGCTTCTGATGACACCTGCGCTGGCGGCCCCGACCGCCGAACAGCGCGGCAAGGCCTTTGCAAGGGCCAATTGCGCGCGCTGCCACGCGATCGACCGCGCCTCCCGAAGCCCGCTCGAGGGCGCCCCCCCGCTCCGCACCCTGCATCGGCGTTATCCGATCGAGACCCTTGGCGAGGCGCTGGCAGAGGGGATCTACACCGGTCACGCCGACATGCCGGCCTTCGAACTCAGTCCGGACCAGATCCACGACCTTCTGTCCTACCTGAAAACGCTGGAATAGACGGCGTCATACCGCCTGCACGGTCCACCCGATCAGCTCCTTGGCGATGCGGGCAAAGGCCGCGTCGAAGGCGGCGACTGCGGCGGCCGGCTCGACCTTGTCGAGCTTCTCGCTGGTCTCGATCAGGCGCGAGGCAACCACCTTGCCGTTCTTGTCCACGATCCGCGCCGACAGCCCGATCTCGGCCCGTGTCTCGCCCTCCGTCACAATCCGAAAGCGCCGGATGTCGATCAGGAGCTGGTAATCCGCCTGACCGAGGTCGGTCGTACGTAGCGGGGCGTGGGCGATGTCGTAATTCTCGAAGCTGTCGATCAGGCGCGCCTGCACCAATTTCGGAATGCTGTCGGCCCAGAGGAAGTCGGCAAAGCCCGGCCTGTCCCCGACGGGCGCGAACAGCATGCGCTGGGTCTGCAGCATGGCGACCGCGCTCGGCTCGGGAATGGCCAGTGACGCGGGAAGCGTCTTGCCGGCCGGCCCGAGGTTCTGCGGCGAGTGCAAGTCGTAGGTGACCTTCTGCGCAGGAGCGCCGCCGCCGGTCATCTTCTCCAGGCCAGCCAGAATGCTATCGATCTTGCCGGTGTTACGCGCGAGCCCGTCGGAGAACGACTTGAAATTCGCGATGGTGTCCTTCAGCGGGCCGGAATTGTCCTGAAGCACCGTGTCGACCCGCCGCAGCGCATCCCGCGCCGCCTGCGTCATGCTCTGACCGGCGCCGGCCTCGGCGATCAGGGTCAGCGGCTCGCCGGATTTGGCGACGATCACGCCGCCCTCCAACGTCACCACCGGCACGCCGGTCAGGCCCTGGAATTCGAGGCCGACCTTGGTGTCGGAACGGACCGGGGTGGCGGTCGCAACCGAGATCGTCGCATTGACGAAACGCGGATTGTCCGGCGCGAGCCCGAGCTGGGTCACCTCACCGACACGGATGCCGTTGAACAGCACGCCGGCGCCGACCAGAAGACCCGGGACCGGCCCCTGGAATTGCACGTGGTAGTTCGTACGCGGTCCGATGCCGCCGGTGTTGTTCAGCCAGTAGACGAAGCCGAACACCGCAAGGATCGCGGCCAGCACGAAACTGCCGATCAGCACGTAGGGAGCGCGGGTTTCCATGTCTCATCTCATCTCGTGTTGCAGCATCTGTGAGCGCTTGCCGTGGAAATAAGCGCGCACCCAGGGATGCTCGGATTGCAGCAATTCCCGCATCGGGCCAATCGCCACGATCTTGCCGTCGGCGAGCGCGGCGACGCGGTCGCAGACCGTGGTCAGACTCGCAAGGTCGTGGGTCACCATGAACACGGTCAGCCCCAGCGTCTTTTGCAGCGTCTTGATCAGCGCGTCGAAATCGCCGGCGGCGATCGGATCGAGGCCGGAGGTCGGCTCGTCCAGGAACAGGATCGGCGGATCGAGTGCGAGCGCGCGGGCCAGCGCCACGCGCTTGGTCATGCCGCCGGACAGCTCCGCCGGATATTTGTCCGCGTCCTGGGCGCGCAAGCCGACCATTTCGAGCTTGGCGATCGCGATCTCGTCCATCAGCTCCTGCGACAGGACCAGATTTTCGCGCAAGGGAAACTGGATGTTCTGGCGGACCGTCAGCGAGGAGAACAGCGCCCCCTGCTGGAACAGGATGCCCCATGTCGTAGCTGCGCCTCGATCGTGACCGCCGGTGGGTTGTCCCATGACTTCGATGGTTCCGCCCCGGCGCGGGATCAGACCGATGATGGTCCGCATCAACACCGACTTGCCGCCGCCGGACGCCCCCACCAGCCCGAGGATCTCGCCTCGGCGGACGTCGAGCGAGAGATGGTCGAGCACGGTCTGACGGCCGAAGCCGACCACGAGGTCACGGACGCGGATCGCGAACTGGTCTTGCGATGCATCCATCGTCACATTCCGATCGAGGCAAAGAAGACGGCGAACAGGCCGTCGAGCACGATCACCAGGAAGATCGACTTCACGACCGAGGTCGTGGTCTGCCGCCCCAGCGACTCCGCGCTGCCCTTGACGCGCAATCCCTCGCTGCAGGCCACGATCCCGATCACCAGCGCCATGAACGGCGCCTTCATGATGCCCACCTCGAAATGGGTGACGGAGATGGCCTCGTGCAGCCGCGCGAGGTAGATCGCCGGCCCCATGTCGCCATAGAACTGCGCGACGAGACCGCCGCCATAGAGCGCGGCAATCGATCCGATGAAGGTGAGAATGGGCAGCGCAATGACCAAAGCCGCAACGCGCGGCAGGATCAGGACGTCGACCGGATCGAGCCCCATGGTCGAGAGCGCGTCGATCTCCTCGCGCATCTTCATCGAGCCGAGCTCGGCGGTGTAGGCGCTTCCCGACCGGCCGGCGACCATGATGGCGACGATCAGCACGCCGAGCTCGCGCAGCACCAGGATGCCGACCATGTCGACAGTATACGATTCCGCGCCGAATCTGCGGAAGTGGAAAAAACCCTGCTGCGCGATGATGGCGCCGATCAGGAAGGTGATCAGCGCGACGATGGGGATCGCCTGCCACCCGATGCGGTAGAGCTGATAGACCAGCGAGGTCAGCCGCAGCGAGCCCGGCCGTCGCAGCACACCAATCACCGCCATGAACAACGCGCCGAGCATCTGGAGGAAGATCGTGATGTCTTCCCGCGCGCCGACCGTGGATTTGCCGAGATCGCCCAGCCTCGCCAGCACCGGGTTGGGTGCAACCGTCGGGGCCTGCGCATTACGGTTGACCTGACGCACCTCGTCCATAAGCCCGCTGAAATGGTCGGCAACGCCGACGAATTTTGCCGACCTGCCTGACGATGCAGCCCTGCGCGACAGCTTCTCCAAGACCCAGGCGCCGAGCGTGTCGAGCGCACTGACGCCCGACATGTCGAGGGTAACGACGCGCGACCGATCGACGTCGGCTCCGACCGTCCGGGACAATGTCTCGAGCGTGACCACATTCGCGGCAGTCCAGGGCCCTTCAGGGCGCAATTTCAGCTCGTCGCCGGACGGCGTTGCGAGCAACAGCGGCTCGTGGTTCACGCTTCCACCTCATCGGGACAATCGGTCCCCATTCAGACGGCTTTTCTAGGCCAGCATATGGCCGCCCGCTTGACCTGTCTCAAGTCCCGGACCACGCCGCCGATTGACGCAAATCAAGCGCGATCGCACCCGCGGGTCCTAGGCTTGCTTCCGTTCAATGGGGATATCGAGTCCATGTTCAACAGTGACAGGATGAGCGAAGAATTGCACGCGCTGAAGGTTGACGTCACACGCCTGCTGAGCACCGCGGGCGAGGAGATGTTCGAAAGCTCGAAAGATCGCGCCGAAGCACTGGCCGACCAGATCAGGGCCGCGCTGACCGAGCTCGGCGAGACCGTGGACGAAGAGCAGGAGCAGCTTCAAGGCCTCGTTGCGGACCGTCCGATCACATCGCTCGCCTCGGCCTTCGCGCTCGGCGTGGTCGTCGGCTTCATGCTGAGGAGACACTAGGTGAATAGCGAGAATGTGGTCAAACACCTGCGCGTGCTCTGGCGCACCGACAGGATCATCGCGGACATCAGGCTGCGCCATCTGCTGATCGGCCTCGGGCTGCGTGCCTTTGCGGCGCTGACCGCGGCGTTCGGGCTTCTGATGCTGGAGTTGTCGGCCTATTTCGCGCTGGTTCAGATCTGGAGTGCAATTGCAGCGGCGGCCATCCTCGGCGCCGTCAATTTTGCCATCGCGGCCGCTCTCTTCGTGATCGCCGGTCGCGCTCCGTCAGGCCGTGACATCGAGCTCGCCAACGAGATTCACGACACCTCCATCGAAGCCCTTCAGCTCGAGGCGCGCGCGCTCCAGGCCCAGATGTCCGGCGCGGTGCATCATCCGCTCAGCACGATCGTGCCGGTGCTGGTCCCGCTGATCGCGATCATCATCAAGAACTTGCGGACGACGCCCAAGTCCTCCGCCGCGGCAAATTCGGCCGAAGCGCGCTCCTGACGGGCGCGCTTAGAGCTTCAACCTGACGTCGCAGATATCCGGCTCGGCCGGATCCGGCTTGACCTCGAAGCCGAGGTGCCGGCACATTTCGAGCATCACGGCGTTCTCCTTGAGCACGTCGCCCGATATGGCCTTCAATCCTTCCGACTTGGCGTAGTCGATGATCAGCTGCATCAGCGCCCAGCCGAGCCCCCTGCCCTTGAGATCGGACCGCAGCAGGATCGCGTATTCGCCGCTCTCGTAGATCGAATCCGAATGGAGCCGAACCACGCCGACCATTTCGCCGGTCGCCTCGTCGAATGCAATGAAGGCCATCGCGCGCGCATAGTCGAGCTGGGTCAGGCGCGCGATGAACTCGTGGGTAAACTCCTTCATCGGCGCGAAGAACCGCAGGCGAAGGTCGTGTGGCGTGACGTGACGGAGGAATTCGTGGATGGTCGGCTCGTCCTCGGGGCGCATGGGCCGCACGAAGATGCGCCAGTCGTCCTTGAGCTTGAGGCGGCGCTCCCATTGCGATGGATAGGCGCGAACGGCGAAATTAGCCGGGCCGGAACCGACAAACTTCCGTTGCGGCGGCCCAACCGCAACACGGGCGTCGACCGCGGTCACGCCGGTTTCGTCCGCCAGCAGCGGATTGATGTCGAATTCGCGGATCTCGGGAATGTCGGCCGCCATCTGCGCCAGTTTGACCAGCACCATGGCGACCGCGTCCGGCTTCACAGCCGGCACGTCTCGGTAAGCGCGGAGCAGCCGCGACACCCGCGTGCGCTCGATCAGGTCGCGGGCCAGCTGCAGATCGAGCGGCGGCAGCGCGAGCGCCTTGTCGTTGATGATCTCCACCGCCGTCCCGCCCCGGCCGAAGACGACGACCGTGCCGAAGGTCGGATCGTCGGCGAGGCCCAGGATCAGCTCGCGCGCTTTCGCCTTGACGACCATCGCCTGGACGATGACGCCACCGATGCGCGCCTCCGGACGCAGCTTCTTCGCACGCGCGATAATGCCCGTGGCGGCCCCTCGGACTGCTTCAGGCGTGGTCAGGTTGAGAACGACGCCGCCGACGTCGGATTTGTGGACGATGTCCCGCGACATGATCTTCAGCACGACGGTGTCGCCCTGTGCGAAGATGTCGTTCGCATAGGCCACCGCCTGCTCGACATCGGTCGCCGCATAGGTCGGCACCATCGCGATGTCGTAAGCTTCGAGCAGGTGCTTGATCTCGACCGGCTCGAGCCATTGACGGCCGTCCGCGATCGCGGCGGTGACGATCTGCCTCGCGCCCCTCGCGTCCGGAATGAACGTGTCAGGCATCGCGGGAGGAACCTGGCTCAGCTCCTCGACCACTTCGCGGTGCCGGACCAGATGCATGAAGCCGCGCACGGCGTCGTCCTCGGTCGGATAGTTCGGTACACCGGCGCTGGAGAGTGTCTGAATGATGTGCTGGTCGGCTCCAACCCAGGCCGCCAATACGGGCTTCGCCCAGCTGCGGTGCTGCTCGCGATATTTTCTGACGAGCTCCGTCACGGTCGTGGCGATCTCGGCGGCCGAGGCGATCGCCGTTTGCACGTTGAGGACCAGGACTGCGTCATTGTCACGATCGGCCAGCAGCTCCTCCAGCGCCACCGCGTAGCGCGAGGCGTCGGCATCGCCCACGATGTCAACGGGATTTGCACCGGACCAGGTCGACGGCAGCGCTGCATCGAGCTTCTTTCGCGCCTCAGCCGAGATGGTTGCCGGAATTCCCCCGAGTTCCACCAATCGATCGATCGCAAGGACGCCGATGCCGCCACCGTTGGTCAGGATACCGAGACGCTTTCCCGTCGGCGATTCGACACGGCCGAGTGTCTCGGCACAATCGAACAGCTCACGCAGATCGGAGACCCGCAGGACGCCCGCGCGGCGGAACGCCGCGTCGTAGACAGCGTCGGAACCGGCGAGCGCACCGGTGTGCGTAGCAGCCGCCTTCGCGCCCTGCGCCATGCGGCCGGACTTCACCACGACGACCGGCTTCACGCGCGCGGCGGCGCGCGCCGCCGACATGAACTTGCGCGCGTCCTTGATGGCCTCGATGTAGAGCAGGATCGCGCGGGTCTTCTGATCCATCGCGAAATGGTCGAGCAGGTCGCCAATATCGACGTCGATTTGGTCGCCGATCGAGACGATGCCGGAGAAGCCGACGCCGCGCTGCGCGGCCCAATCGACCATGCCGGCAGCGATCGCGCCCGATTGCGAGATCAGCGCGAGACTACCCGCCCCCGGCATATGCGCGGCAAAGCTGGCATTCAGGCTGACGCCGGGCATCATGATGCCGAGGCAGTTCGGCCCGATCAGCCGCATGCCGTATTTTCGGGCGGCAGCGCTTGTAGCCTCGTGCAGCGATCCCGGTCCCTGGCCGAGTCCGGCCGAGACGATCAGCGCGCCCGCAGACCCGCGACGCCCGGCTTGGTCGACGATGCCTGGAATCTCGCCCGCGGGGGCGGTGATGACCACGAGTTCGGGCACGAAGTCCAGCCTGTCCAGGCTCTTCACCGCCGCGACGCCCCCGATCTCGGCATGGCGCAGATTGACGAGGCCAAACTGCCCCTTGAATCCGGCCTTGCGAATATTCTCCAGGACCGCGCGTCCCACGGACGCCGGACGGGCGCTCGCCCCGACGAGCGCGACCGAGCGTGGCGACAGCAGGTTGTTCAAACGATAGATTGACATGAAAGAAAATGCGCCGGGTCAGCGGCGGTTCCGATGGTTGACGATCAGGCCGACAAAGGTGGCGAGCCTAGTGCGAGATCATAACCCAGCACGGTGGCTGGCCAATGACGGTCTTTGTCACACCGCCCCAGACGATCTCGTTCAGGCGCGAATGATGGTAGGCGCCCATCACCATCGCATCCATGCCATGGGAATTCGCCCAGCTTCCCAGGACCTTGCCGATCGAGCTGCCGCCGCCTTTCGTCGTTTCGAACGAAGCATGGACCCCGTGTTCCCTCAAATGATCGACGAGAGCCGTTCCGGATTGTACGACCGCCTCGGTCTTATCCTCGGCCACGGTCACCACCCGGACCGAGGTGGCAGCCCGAAGAATAGGCAACGCGTCGCCGACCGCTCGCGCCGCACGCGCGGAGTGATCCCAGGCGATCATGACGTTCTCGAATTCAGGCCGAAGTTCGTCCGCGAGATGTTCTGGACAGAGCAGAAGCGGCCGGCCGGATCCGAACAAGAAGGCTTCGACAATGCTCTCCGTTCGGCTGTCGTGCGGCTTCACCGGAAGCAGCGTGAGATCGCTGAAACGGGCATGCTCGGCCAGGATCGCCGCGATCTGGTCCGCCGGCACCTTGCCCGCTCGGCTCTGAGCGCGAAGATTGGCGCGCGATGTCGCATTGGTGAATGCGTTCAGGAGCTGCTGCATGTCGCCAGCCTCACGCGAACCGCTGGTCTCCGCGGAATCGCGATCGTAGGGCAGCATCACCCTCGGCCGCTCGAAAACGTCTTCCTCAAGCCCGAGCGCGGTGATCCTGGCGCCGAGATCGGCGGCGACGGCTACGCATTTCTCGATCGCGGCCAGGGCCGGCCCGCGCGGCCGGCCGACAAGCGGCAGAAAGACGTCCTTGATGGGCATCGGAATTCTCCTCGGCCACCACAATAGACCGGCTTTCATCGAGACGCTTGATCCTCGTCAAGCTAATGAAACTCGGTCCGCCACGCGCGTTGACCGACGTCAAGGACTGGCCACACGGCTATTCTATGGATGATCCAGCGGAGCCGTTTGCCCCGGAGAGACTCATGCGTGCGATGGTGTTGCCGGCCCCACGAACGCGGCTCCAGATGGAGGAGCGGCCCGACCCGATGCCTGGCGAGGGTCAGCTGCGCGTGAAGATCAGCGCCTGTGGGGTATGCCGGACCGATCTTCATCTCGTCGACGCCGAGTTGCCTGACATTCGCTATCCGATCGTGCCCGGCCACGAGATCGTCGGTCGGGTCGACCTCGTGGGCCCGTATGTCACAACGCATGCGCCCGGTGATCGCGTCGGCATTCCCTGGCTCGGCTTCACCTGCGGGCATTGTCGCTTCTGCCGCGAGGGCATGGAGAACCTGTGCGACGCACCGTTGTTCACGGGCTACACACGCGACGGCGGCTACGCGACCCACACCATCGCCGACGCACGCTACGCCTTTCCCCTCGGTGAGGAGGGGAGCGACGTGGAGATTGCGCCTCTGCTGTGCGCAGGGCTGATCGGCTGGCGCTCGCTGGTGCTGGCCGGCCCTGCCGAGCGGCTCGGCCTCTATGGTTTTGGCGCGGCGGGCCACATCATTGCGCAGGTCGCGCGTTGGCAGGGACGATCCGTCCATGCATTCACGCGACGCGGCGATGCCGCTGCCCAAGACCTTGCCCGTCGTCTCGGCGCGGTCTGGGCGGGGTCCTCCGATGAGATGCCCGAGGAGCCGCTCGACGCCGCGATCATCTACGCACCTTCAGGCGAGCTTGTCCCGGCCGCGCTGCGCGCTGTCCGCAAAGGCGGTCGTGTCGTCTGCGCCGGCATCCACATGAGCGACATTCCGAGCTTTCCGTATGATCTGCTCTGGCAGGAACGGCAGTTGGTCTCGGTCGCCAATCTGACCCGGCAGGATGGCCTCGATTTTCTCAAAGTCGCTCCGCAAGCCGGCGTGCGCACCGAAACGACGGCCTTTCCGCTCGATCAGGCCAACGAAGTTCTGACCATGCTGCGAGCCGGCCAGATTCTCGGCGCGGCTGTGCTGACGCCCTGATGGTGGTTTCGGATGCCCGTTTCCATGACAGATGAATTGGCGGCCCAGGAGCGGATCTTCCGGACGCTGACCGGCCATCCCGGCGTAACGCGAATCGACACGCATGGAGCCTCGGTGTTCCTCGACGGGAAGCGCGCGTTGAAGATCAAGCGCGCCGTCCGGTTTCCCTTCCTCGACTATTCGACGCTCGAGAAGCGCAAGGCGGCGTGCGAGGAGGAGATCCGGATCAACCGGCCGCTGGCCCCGCAGATCTATCATCGCGTCGTGGCGATCACGGAAGAGCCGGATGGATCGGTGCAGGTCGGCGGCCCCGGCCGGCCGATCGAGTACGCGGTGGACATGTCGCGCTTCGACGAAAGCAGGACGCTGGATCATCTGGCAAAGGCCAGCCCGCTGGATCCGGCGCTCGCCTCGGCTACCGCCGACGCGATCGTGGCTTCGCACGTGGCGGCGACCGGCGCCGACGGCAGAGCATGGGTGTCATCCATCCCCGGCCTGATTGACGGCAACGGTCACGGCCTGCGGGCTGGCGGACGTTTCAATCCGGAAGACATCGAAAAGCTCGGCCGTGCCTCGCACGAGGCATTTCGACGTATTCGTCCCCTGCTTTCAGGGCGCGGCCGTCAGGGCTTCGTGCGCCGCTGCCATGGTGATCTGCATCTTGCAAACATCGTTCTGATCGATGGCCGGCCCGTGCTGTTCGACGCCATCGAGTTCGATGCGCAGATAGCAACCGTCGACGTGCTCTATGATCTCGCATTCACGCTGATGGACCTGTTGCACCACGATCAGCCACGCGCGGCCAACGTCGTCCTGAACCGCTATCTCGCCGCGACGCCCGCCGATAATCTCGACGCGCTCTCCGCCCTGCCGCTGTTCATGTCCATCCGGGCGGCGATCCGCGCCCAGGTGGCCCTGGCGCGGCTGAGGCCGCCGCATTCCGATGATCTCGACATTCTGGACCAGGCACAGCGTTATTTTGATCTCGCCAGGATGCTGATCCATCCTGCCGCTCCGCGTCTGATTGCGGTCGGCGGATTGTCAGGCACGGGCAAGACCGTTCTGGCGCAAGCGCTCGCGCCCGGCATCGCACCGCCACCCGGAGCCGTCGTGCTGCGCAGCGACCTCGTCCGCAAGCAGATGTTCGGGGTCGAGGACACCCACCGCCTGCCACCGTCCGCCTACACACCGGAGCATGCGGCCCGCGTCTACGACACGCTGGCTCAGCATGCCCGGCGGGTGCTGGCGCAAGGCCATTCGGCAATCATCGACGGCGTATTCGCCCGCGAGGACGAACGGGACGCGATCGCCGCACTGGCGCGCGAGGGCAACGTGCCGCTGAACGGCCTGTTTCTGGTTGCAGACCTCGCGACCCGGCAGACACGGATCGGAAGCCGCCGGGAAGACGCATCGGACGCCACGCAAGAGGTTGCCGCGCTGCAAGAGCACTATAATATCGGCCATGTCGGTTGGGCGACCATCGATGCATCCGGGACACAAGAGCAGACGCTCCAGAACTGCCGGAGCGCGATCGCTGAAGGCAAACAGGGCAATCTGATTGGCGCGGGCAAAGATGGCGCGACCTAGCACGACCTCGACGGCCGCTCGCGCCACGCCGGCAGCGCGGCGCAATGCCCTGCCCGGTCGCCTCAGCCCCGGCATGGCCTGCGATACGGCGTTCCGGATCATCGCGCGCCGCCACCTCGCCGCCATCATCGCCCAGCATGACGGCACCAGCCGTGGCGATCCCGACGCGCTGCATCAGATCCGGATCGCGCTGACGCATCTGCGCACCGCTATCCGCTTCTTCTCGCCGATGGTCGACGACGCCCTGCGGCCGAATGTCTGGGCCGAGCTGAAATGGCTGAACGGTCAGCTCGGCATGGTGCGAGACCTCGATGTGGCGATCGAGCGGGTCGTCGCTGAGAGTGGCAACGAACTCGCCGTGATCGCCGAGCTTCATCATTGGGACGAAAGGCGCGTCGAGAGCCACCGCCAGCTGGCGCGCGCGCTGCAATCCGCGCGGTACCGCCGCCTCGTCGAGCAGACCTCGACCTGGATCGAGAGCGGCCCCTGGTCGACCCGGCGCAGCAAGGAAGCCATCCGATTGCGCCGTTGCACGCTCGCTGACCATGCGACCGAGCGACTGACCGAATGGGAAACGACGCTGCTCAAGAAAGCGCGAAAGCTCCGCAAGCTCGACGTCGAGAAACGCCACAAACTACGCCTTCTCAACAAGCGGATGACCTATTCGATCGAGTCGCTCCAGGATCTGTTCGCTGATGGGACGGCGGCGAGGCAGAAGTCGATCCTCAAGCAATTGCGCAAGGCGCAACGCTCGCTCGGACAATTGAACGACGATGCGCGGGGACAAGCGCTGGCGGCGTCGTTGAACGGGGCCGGCCTCGATGCGAGCAATCGCTTCCTCAATCGCAAGCGGGAAAAGAAGCTGTTGCGAACGGCCGCGGAGGCCTATCGGAAGCTGGACAAGGCCAAGGCCTTCCGCTCCTCGGAGCTCGCGCCGAGCTCTGAGCCGGAGGTCTAGGTGTGAACGTAGTCTCCCGGCGCATCCGGGAGGCCGAGGGCGTCTCCAAGCCCGATCTGAGGCGGATTGCAGGGTGCGCCGGAGCGCGCCGCCAGCCATTTGGCCCATTCCGGCCACCACGATCCTTCAACGTGTGGGGCCAGCTCCAGCCATTCATCCGCACCAACATAGGGCGCATCAGCAGGTTTGGTCAGCACCTGATAGCTATGGCCGGGCTCCTCAAGAGGCGCAACCACACCGGCGTTGTGACCGCCGCTGGTCAACAGGAACGTCACGTCGGCATCCACCTGATAGTGGATCTTGTAGACGGATCGCCATGGCGCCACGTGATCGGCGAGCGTGCCGACCACGAACATCGGCGCGTGAATATCGGAGAGCGAAATGCTCCTGCCTCCGACGAGATAGCGCCCTCCCGCCAGATCGTTGTCGAGGAACAGCTTGCGCAGATACTCCGAGTGCATGCGATAAGGCAGCCGCGTGGCGTCCGCGTTCCAGGCCATCAAGTCGCTCGGCGGTGCGCTCTCGCCCATGAGATAGTCATGTGACAGACGCGACCAGATCAATTCGTTGGAACGCAGCAGCTGGAAGGCGCCAGCCATCTGCGTCGTATCGAGATAGCCGCGCTGCCACATCATGTCTTCGAGAAAGGCCACCTGGCTCTCGTTGATGAAGAGCGTTAGCTCTCCGGCCTCGGTGAAGTCGGTCTGGGCGGCAAGGAGCGTGACCGTGCCGAAACGGTTGTCACCGTCGCGCTCCATCGCGGCGGCGGCGATCGACAGCAATGTACCCCCCAGACAATAGCCGAGCGCATGGGTCTTCCGACCCGGCATGATCAGGCCGATCATGTCCAGCGCCGCCATGACCCCCAGCTTGCGATAGTCGTCGAAGGCAAGATCCCGATCCCTCGCATCCGGGTTGCGCCAGGAGATCGCGAACACGGTGAAACCTTGGTCGGTCAGATATTTGACCAGTGAGTTCTGCGGCGAGAGATCGAGGATGTAGTATTTCATGATCCAGGCCGGCACGATCAGGATCGGCTCGGGCCGCACCTGCGCGGTGGTCGGATGGTATTGAATCAGCTCGATCAGCTCGTTGCGGTAGACGACCTTGCCGGGTGAAACCGCCACGGTGTCGCCGACCGCGAACTGCCCGTCGTCCGCCAATTTCGAGTTGGAGAGAAAACGCATCAGATCGCTGTACCAGTTCTGCCAGCCGAAGACGAAATTTTCCCCGCCGCTCTGGAACGCCTTCTCCAGCACCTTCGGATTGGTCGCCGCGAAATTCGACGGTGCCAGCATGTCCAGCATCTGCCGCATCGAGAACTCGACGATGGCTTCGTTGGCGTGCGACACGCCGCGCACGCCCGTCGCGGCATCGCGCCACCAGCGCTCTCCGAGCAGAAACGCCTGCGCCAGCAGGTTGAACGGCGCGGCCTCCCATTGCGGTCCACTGAAGCGGCGATCCCGTCCCTGCGGCCGGACCACGGACCACGGCTTCTGCTCCGGTGATGTCGCGTGCGCGACGGCTTCGGCCAACCGGCCAGTGTCGCGGAGGATATTGCGGGAAATTTCCATCTGGCGTTGCGGCGCCGCAGCGAGATGCGAACCCCAGTCGAGCCAGGCGAGCGACAGGGCCAGCGGCGAAAGGCCGCCCGTGAACCGCGCCAGCATCGCGTGAAACGCGCGGTCGAGCGGATATGGCTCCGATGCAGGCAAAGGGTCGGCGGCAGCTGGCATTTCTGCGGGCTTTTCGGCGCGTACCGTCGAAGCTTCGGAACCCGCGGGGGGGTCGACGGGAAGAGCCTGCACTGCCGGCTCTTCGGCCCGCGGAAATATCTGCACGACGCTCATGGCTCAATGATCCCAAGGGCTGCTTCTAAGTCGGCGGAACGATAGGGCGAGCTTTCGCAGAAGCGTTGAGCTGCATCAAACCTAAGGCCCGGATCACAATTGCTTCATCGGTGCGGACGGGCTCCTCCCATTGACCTGGGTCAAGCCGTACCCCGCCGCTCGGGCTAGTTTTCGCGCATCAAAATTCGACAAAGCCAGCGGAGTTATCCATGCGCGCCCACCAGATCATGACCCGGTCGGTCATCTCGGTCGCCCCCGACACCAGCATCGTCGAGGCGGCAAACATCATGCTGAAGCGGCATGTCAGCGGCCTCACAGTGGTCGATGACACCGGCAAGCTCGTCGGTGTCGTCTCTGAAGGAGATTTCATCCGCCGCAGCGAGATCGGCACCGGGCGCAAGCGCGGACGCTGGCTGCGGTTCATCCTGGGTCCGGGCAAATCCGCCAGCGATTTCGTCCACGAGCACGGCCGCAAGGTTTCGGAGGTGATGACCGACACGCCCGTCACCATCACGGAGGATACGGCGCTCGCCGAGATCGTCGATCTCATGGAACGCAACAACGTGAAGCGGCTGCCGGTCGTGCGCGGAGACAAGGTCGTCGGGATCGTATCGCGCGCCAATCTGCTGCAGGCGGTGGCGGGACTCGCCCGCGAAGTGCCGGATCCGACGGCGGATGACGACCACATTCGCAGCCGCATCATCGAAACCATGGAGAAGAACGACTGGTGCCCGTTCGGCCTGAACGTCATCGTCCGTGACGGTATCGTTCACCTCAGCGGTGTCATCACCGAAGAGCGCACACGGCAGGCCGCGATGGTCGCCGCGGAGAACGTCGACGGCGTGAAGAAGGTGCACGACCATCTGTGCTGGGTCGACACCATGTCGGGCATCTATCTGAACTCGCCCGAGGACGACGAGCTCGCCAAGGCGAGCTGACAGGCGAGCTGACGAGGCGAGCTGAGCCAGACGCTTCAGCGCGGAATGACGGCGGTGGCCTCGATCTCGACGCGTGCCGCCTTCTCCACGAGGCGCACCACCTGCACCAGCGCCATCGCGGGGTAATGCGCGCCGAAGATGGCACGGTAGATCTTGCCGAGCTCCTTCAGGTTGGACAGGTACTCGTCCATATCGACCACGTACCAGGTTAGCCGCACGAGATGCTCGGGCCGCGCGCCGGCTTCGGCCAGGATCGCCGCAATGTTGCTCAAGGTCTGGTGCACCTGGGCGGCGAAGCCGTCGGCGAGACGCTCCTCGGCATCCCAGCCGATCACCCCGCCGGTGACGACGATGCGCCCCTCGGCGGCCATGCCATTGGCGTAGCCCTTCGGCATCGGCCAGCCCGACGGCTGGAGCACCTGCACGCGCGAACGGGTGTCATCCTCGGCTGCTGTCAGCACCGCGAGCTGCGGGCCTTTCGGCGTCGTCACGGACAATTCTTCATCCTTCTCTCATTCCGCCGCAACGCCTGAGGACGTCACAGCCGCCTGCGCCAGTTGCCGCAGGGCAAAGCGCTTCAATTTTCCGGTCTCGGTCTTCGGCAGTTGCGTCACGAACTCGATGGCGCGCGGATATTTGTACGGCGCGATCTCGCGTTTGACATGCTCCTGCAGCTCGGCCACAAGCTGCGCGTCCGCTGTCACGCCGGACGCCGCGACGACATAAGCCTTCACGATCATGCCGCGCGCCTCGTCCGGAGCGCCGACCACACCGCACTCGGCAACCGCCGGATGCGTGAGCAGGGCCGCCTCGACGTCGGTGCCTGCGATATTGTAGCCGGCCGACACGATCATGTCGTCGGAGCGCGACTGGTACCAGAAATAACCGTCGCTATCCATCAGATAGGTGTCGCCGGTGATGTTCCAGCCGTTCTGGACGTATTTGCGCTGCCGCTCGTCGGCGAGATAGCGGCAACCGGTCGGCCCGCGCACCGCAAGCTTCCCCATCGTGCCCGGCGGCACGTCATGGCCGTCGTCGTCGACGATCTTGGCCTCATAGCCCGGCACGGGCTTGCCCGTCGCCCCCGGACGAATTTCGTCCTCGGTCGCGCTGATGAAGATGTGCAGCAGCTCGGTCGAGCCGATGCCGTCCATCAACTTGATGCCGGTGGCCTTGAGCCAGGCGTCGAAGGTCGGCTTGGGCAGGGTCTCGCCGGCAGAGACGCATTTGCGTAGCGAGGAAATATCGCGGCCGGCAAGCTTACCGATCATGGCGCGGTACGCGGTCGGGGCGGTGAAACAGATCGTGATCTTGTACTGCTCGATCGCCGTCAGGATGTCGTCGGGCGTCGTCTTCTCCAGCACCACGAAAGAGGCGCCGATGTGCATCGGAAACAACACGCCGCCGAAGCCGAACGTGAACGCCAGCGGCGCCGAGCCGACGAAGCGATCCTTCTGTTCGGCCCGCAAGATGTTGCGCGCATAGCCGTCGCAGACCGCAAGCATGTCGCGATGGAAATGCATGGTGCCCTTGGGATCGCCTGTCGTGCCCGACGTGAAGGCGATCAGGCAGACGTCGTCGGAGGCGGTATCGAAGGCTTTGAATTCCGCGCTCGCGTCGGCAATGAGCGCTTCGAGCGAGTCCGGCGCGCCATTGCCCCAATAAACGATACGTCTGAGAGCCGGCGCCGCAGCTTTCGCCTTCTCCATTTCCTCGGCGAGCTTTCCGTCACACAGCGCGAGGGTGATCTCCGCCTTCTGGATCGGGTAGGACAGCTCCTTGGCACGGAGCAGCGGCATCGTCGCCACCACGATGCCGCCGGCCTTGACCACCGCGAGATAGGTTGCAACCATCATCGGATTGTTGGCGGAGCGCAGCAGCACGCGGCCACCGGGAACAAGACCGAGCTTGCCAACCAGCACATTGGCGATGCGGTTCACAAGGGCTTGCAGCTCGCGATAGGTGTAGCTGACGGCGGGGCTGATGACGCAGGGCGCGTCGCCATGGCCCTGCTCGACCCAGCGGTCGAGAAAGTAGCTGACGCACTTCAATCGTGGCGGATAGTTCAGCTCCGGCCGCGTGAAGATGAACTCGGGCCAGAGCTCGCGCGGCGGCAGATGCCGCTGCGCAAACGTATCGACATGGGCCGTCGCGGCGTTGCCGTCATGCGAGCCCGTGACTTGAACCTTGGCGGCGTTGGCCATCGCACGCTCCTTTCAGCATGGATTGCACCCGGCAGCACGATCTGGAAAACATTTTAGGCTTAAAACAATTTGGCGCAATAGCGGATTTTGAGCATCCCGTGCTTTTTCCTGCGGCAAAAGGGATTGAGCGGCCCTGCCGGCCCCGCGCCTACGGCCGGCGGCGCGCGGCCGATTTCTGCGCCGACGCCTTGGTCTTGGCGAGCAGCCGCATCAATTCGCGCACGTCCTTTGGCGAAAGGTCGGCGAACAGATCGGCGATCCAGGTCTCGTGCTCCGCAGCCATCCGGCGGAACTCGCCTCGACCGAGTTTTGTGAGGCGGATCACCTGGACACGACGGTCCGTCTCCGACGTCCGGCGGTCGAGATGACCGGATTCAACGAGACGCTCGACGAGACCTGTGACGTTGCCGTTCGACACCATCATGCGCTTGGAGACATCGGAGAGCGTCATGCCATCAGGCGCCTTGTCGAGCTGCGCCATCAGATCGAAGCGGGGCAGAGTGACGTCGAACCGCTGCCGCAGCCGACCGCGGACCTCGCCCTCGATCAGCGTCGTGCAGGTCAGAAGGCGCAACCACAGCCGCAGCTCGTCGGCATGGTCCTCCGGCGTCTCGACGGCCTTGGTCTCGGAATCGAGCATCTCGCTGCAGTCACTCTCGGCGGGCATTGGCGCCGGCACGGATTCCCCCAACATTTTGAGCTTCAAATAAATCGAAGCCGGCTGCAAGTCCAAAGCTGCAACAATCGACCGCACGTCAACTTCTTTAGGCTTCAAATAATTGGCGCGGCGTTTGCATGCGCCGCCGTCCGAAGGATGGCGACACCTTGAGCGCTGCTTGCCGCGGCAGCCATCATCGGCATAAGCTTGGATTGAAGTACGCGGCTTGCAGCGCAAGCCCTGATGTCACGGGGGGACAGATCTTGAAGACGCAATTGACCTTGGCCGCAGCCTTGCTGGTCGGCACCGCCCTCAATCCAGCCGTGGCGCAGGAGAAGATCAAGCTCGGTGTGGTGGTGACCCTCTCGGGACCCGCAGCAGCACTGGGTCAGCAAGTCCGCGACGGCTTTGCACTGGCGGTGAAGGATCTCGGCGGCAAGATGGGCGGCCGTGATGTCGAGGTGATCGTTGCGGATGACGAGCTGAAGCCGGACGCGGCGGTGACCAAGGTCAAGGGGCTTCTGGAGCGCGACAAGGTCGACTTCGTGATCGGCCCGATCTTCTCCAACATCCTGCAGGCGATTCACCGGCCCGTCACGGAATCGAAGACCTTCCTGATCAGCCCCAATGCCGGTCCGTCGACTTTTGCCGGCAAGGACTGCAACCCGTTCTTCTATGTGACGTCGTATCAGAACGACCAGGTTCACGAGATCCTCGGTAAGGTCGCGCAGGATCGCGGCTACAAGCGCATGTACCTGATGGTGCCGAACTATCAGGCCGGCAAGGATTCGGTGGCAGGCTTCAAGCTCGACTACAAGGGCGAGATCGTCGAGGAGTCCTACATGCCGCTGAACACGCTGGATTTCCAGCCGGAGCTGTCCAAGATCTCCTCGCAGAAGCCCGATGCGCTGTTCACGTTCATGCCGGGCGGCCTCGGCGTCAATCTCGTCAAGCAGTACCGGCAGGCCGGCCTTGCCGACAGCATTCCGGTGCTCTCGGCCTTCACGGTGGATGAATCGACCCTGCCGGCGCAACAGGATGCGGCCGTCGGGATGTTCGGCGGCGCGAACTGGGCGCCCAACCTCGACAATCCCCAGAACAAGAAGTTCGTGGCATCCTACGAGGCTACCTATAACGTCGTGCCCGGTACCTACGCCTTCCAAGCCTACGACGCCGCGATGCTGATCGACAGTGCGGTCAAGGCCGTGAAGGGCGACCTGTCGAACAAGGAGGCGGTCCAGGCCGCGCTGAAGAAAGCCGATTTCACCTCACTGCGCGGCGCCTTCAAGTTCAACACCAACGGCTATCCCATTCAGGATTTTTATCTGACCAAGGTCGCCAAGCGTCCGGATGGCAAGTTCCAGACCGAGATCGTGCAGAAGGTCTTCGAGAATTACGGCGACCGTTATGCCAAGGACTGCAAGGCGGCGAACTAGAACCAAGTATTGCGTTAGGGGAGGACTGCAATGAAGAGCGAAATTACCGGCATCACACGGGCCAATGAAGGAATCCAGGGCATCTCCTGGAACATCCTCGGCCAGACCTATGTGCCGAAGAGCTACGCCGAGAACAGCTTCTCCTGGCATGCGACGCTGCCGCCGGGCACGTTCGTCCCGCCCCACATCCATCCCGACCAGGATGAGTATCTCTACATGCTCGAGGGCAAGCTCGATTTCGTGCTTGGCAATTCCGAGGCGCAGGCCACGGCCGGCGATCTGATCCGCCTCGGCATGGGCGTGCCGCATGGCATCTTCAACAAGTCGGAGCAGACTGCAAAAGTGCTGTTCTGGGTTTCGCCAAGCCGCAAGCTGTTCGACCTGTTCTGGGGCCTTCACAACATGAAGGAGCAGAAGCCGGAAGATGTGGTGGCGATGGCGGCCGAGTTCAACATCCACTTCCTGCCGCCGCCGCCCGGCGGCTAGCGGCGCGCCTCAGGCGCGCACGGCCGCGAGCCCCGGCACCGCGGCGAAGCCGGCCTTGGTGGCATAGCCGCGCACGATGGCCTCGCGCTGGGAATAGCTGAGGACATTGTCGACATTGTCGAATCCATCAGGGGCGAGCTGCTCGACGGCGTCGATGACGCCCTCGGGGCCGCCGCGCCGGTTGGAGCGGACGATATCGGCCGTCATTGGCAGACGCTTCTTCTCGTACTCAAGCAGCGCCTGGCGCGGATGCTCGGCACGCACCAGCGCATCCGCAAGGCAGCGCGCATCGAGGATCGCCTGCGAGGCGCCATTGGAGCCGACCGGATACATGGGGTGCGCTGCATCGCCCAGCAGCGTGACGCGTCCTGATGACCAATATGGCAAGGGATCGCGGTCGCAGGTCGGATATTCGTAGAATTCGGGTGTCGCCGCGATCAGGCTCTTCACGTCGATATAGGGCACCGAGAAGCGTGCCACATGGGGCATCAGCTCCTCGCGCCGCCCCGGCCGCGACCAGTCTTCCTTGCGCGGCGGCGGCACATTGCCCTCGCCCACCTTCACCAGCACCGCCCAATTGGTCAGACGGCTCGCCGGGCTCGATCCCTCCGCGATCGGATAGATCACCACCTTGGCATTGAGGCCGCCGGCCACGATCATCGATTTTCCGGTGAGGAATAGCGGCCAGTCGCGGGCGCCGCGCCACAGCATCAGGCCGTTCCAGCACGGCGGGCCTTCGTTCGGGAATAACGTCTCGCGGACGCGGGAATGGATGCCGTCGGCGCCGATCAGAATGTCGCCGCGCGCGGTGTGAATGTGCGCGCCGGCGCGATCGAAGAAATAAGCGATGACGCCGCCCTCATCCTGGGTGAAGGCTCCGAGCCGGCAGCCGGTGTGGATGGCATCTTGCCCGAGCCGCTCCTCGACGGCGCGATGGATGACGCCCTGGAGGCGGCCACGATGGATTGAGAATTGCGGCACGTCGTGGCCGGCGTCGATGCCGCGGGCTTCGCGCCAGACCTCCTGGCCGTGGCGGTTGAGATAATAGAGCTGGTCGGTGCGGATCGCGACGTCGTCGAGCTTCTGAAGCAGGCCGAGGCCGGCGAGCTCGCGCATGGCGTGCGGCAGCGTGTTGATGCCGACCCCAAGCTCGCGAATGGTGTCGGCCTGCTCGAAGATCTCACAGTCGAGGCCGCGCGAACGCAGCATCAGCGCCGTAGTGAGACCACCGATACCGCCACCGACGATAATCGCCTTCATCGCCCTTACTCCACTCGAAACACAGGCAATGGGTTAACGTCGCACGGGCGGTCACTCCGCCGCAAGCGGCTTTGTCGCCTCCGCCTTGAGCTCGGCCCGGGTCTTGGGCTTAGCCTTAATTCGCAGCTCCTCGAGGTCCTGCCGGTCGCGGACGCTGTTGCGGAAAATTTGCTCTTTTCCTGGCAGATATTGCGGGGGACAAAATGCCGCGTCCGCCCCGTACCACGCCGCCGCCTTCATGGTGAAGAACGGATCGACCAGATGCGGCCGGCCAAGGGCGACGAGGTCTGCCCGGCCCGCTGCCAGGATGGTGTTAGCCTGGTCCGCCGTTGTGATGTTGCCGACACACATCGTGGCCACCCGCGCCTCGTTGCGGACCTGATCGGAGAACGGCGTCTGGAACATGCGGCCGTACACCGGCTGCGCATCGCGGACGGTCTGCCCGGTCGAGACGTCGACGAGATCGACGCCTGCCTCGGCGAAAGCGCGGGCGATCGCCACCGCGTCGTCACCAGTGATGCCCCCGTCGACCCAATCGGTCGCGGAGATGCGCACTGACATCGGCTTGTGCGATGGCCAGGCCGCGCGGAGCGCCTCGAAGATCTCGAGCGGGAAACGCAGACGGTTCTCGAGCGCGCCGCCGTACTCGTCCGTGCGGGTGTTGGTCAGCGGCGAGATGAAGCTTGCGAGCAGATAACCGTGGGCGCAATGCAGCTCGAGCATGTCGAAACCGCAGCGCTCGCCGCGCTCGGCCGCCGCGACGAAAGACTCCCTCACCGCCTTCATGCCGGCGCGATCGAGCTCGCGCGGCACCTGACTGTCGGGAAAATAGGGCAGCGGCGATGCCGAAAATACGTCCCAGCCGCCCTCGTCCAGAGGACGGTCCATCCCGTCCCACATCAGCTTGGTCGCGCCCTTCCGCCCGGCGTGCCCGAGTTGCAGGCAGATCTTTGCAGCCGAATTGCCGTGGACGAAGTCCACGATGCGCCGCCAGGCGGCCTCCTGCTCGTCGTTCCACAATCCGGCGCAGCCGGGCGTGATGCGTGCATCGCGGCTGACGCAGGTCATCTCGGTGAAGATGAGGCCGGCCCCTCCGATCGCGCGCGAACCGTAGTGCACGAGATGGAAATCGGTCAGCACGCCTTCCTTTGCCGAGTACATGCACATCGGCGACATCACGGCGCGATTGGCGATCTCCATCTCGCGCAGCCGGAACGGCTGGAACAGCGGCACCGCCGGCTTTTCCGTATCGACGTCAAAGCCGCTGCCGCGAACCTGTTTGGCAAATGACTTCTCGACCTCAGCCACGAAATCGGGCGCGCGGAGCTTGAGATTGTCATAGGTGATCGCCTTCGAGCGCGTCATCACGCCGAAAGCGAACTGCACCGGGTCGAAATCCCAGAAGCGATCGACATGCTCGAACCAGACCAGCGAGACGTCGGCGGCATGCTGCGTCTTCTCGACCTCCTCGCGTCGGCCGTGCTCGTAAACATCAAGCGCAGCCTTGATATCGGGTGCCTTTTCCATCGCCTCGGCCAAGGCGATGGCGTCTTCCATCGCGAGCTTGGTGCCGGAGCCGATCGAGAAATGCGCGCTCGCCTTGGCATCGCCCAGCAGTACCATGTTGTCCTTGACCCAGCGTTTGCTGCGGATCATCGGAAAATTGCGCCACATCGAGCGATTGGTGAGCAGCTTGTGCCCATCGAGGAACCAACCAAAGATCTCGGCCATCCGCGCGGCGGACTGCGTCTCGTCCAACGCTGTCAGGCCAGCGCGCTCGAACGTTTCAGGATCGGTCTCGAAGATCCAGGTCGAGTGTCCGGCCTCATATTGATAAGCGTGGGCGATGAACGGCCCCCACTCGGTCTCCTGGAAGATGAAGGTGAAGGCATCAAGCGGTTTGGTCGACCCCATCCAGGCGAACTTGTTGGAGCGGATGTCGAGCTCCGGCTGAAAATGATCGACGTATTTCTCGCGAAACCGACTGTTGATGCCGTCGGCGATCAGGACGAGATCGGCATCGGCAAAGCGGGCTTCGTCGTCGATGTCCACTTCGAAGTGCAGGATGACGCCGAGCTCGCGCGCCCGCTCCTGCAGGATCAAAAGCAGCTTGCGCCGGGAGCAGCCACAAAAGCCGTTGCCGCCGACCCGGTGCACCGTGCCGCGAAAATGTACGGCGATATCGTCCCAGTAAGCAAATTCCTGCGTAATGCGGCGATAGCTCGGCAGATCATGTTTTTCGAAATTGTCCAGCGTGGCGTCGGAAAACACCACGCCGAAGCCGAAGGTGTCGTCGGCCCGATTGCGCTCGTACACCGCGATCTCGGCGCCCGGGCGCTGCTTCTTGAGCAGGATCGCAGCATAGAGACCCGCAGGTCCGCCACCGATGATCGCGACTTTCATGGGAGCCTCGCCAATTCACCCGGCCACGAAAACTATTTTAAGCCTAAAATAATTTCGCGCAAGTCCCCGCTGCCGGCTTGGTCACAAGCTGAACAACGGCCTAGTTGTGGAGCCTCAAGAGGTTATCCTTGGTCAAACCGAGCCTGCTGATCGGCGTTTGAGAGTCTATACCACCGTGAGGTCGGTGCCAGTTGTAT
>NZ_LBJC01000007.1 GCF_004114535.1 Bradyrhizobium nanningense | reverse complement strand
GGCGAGATCAAATCGGAAAGGTGGGCGACATCGTCTCGGAATCCACGGGCGACTTCATATCGGTACGCCTGGGCGACTTCGTCGGAATCCGCAATTGCGGGCAGAACCATCTCGCGCACCTTGGCCAGCACGTCCGCATCTGACCAAGTCGCGTTACCGACAAAATGCAGCAGGGATTGGTGCTGAGCTGCCGTCCGCGCTGGCGCCGTTCGTGCCGCCATCGGCTCAACGCTCTTGCGTTGACCCGGCAGCATCAAGCCGGTGCAATAGTCACGCAGTGGCCTCATCCGCACTGCCTGACCGATCACACTTCCCAGCCCCGCCACATACGCCGTAAACCGTGCCTCGCTGTCTCCAACCTGATTGAGATCCATCTGGCCCTCCGCGTGCCAAATATTGAATCTCTTCAAATATTTGATTCTCCGCCCTCGCGGGCGCGACCAAATGACTCAGTAAGATTAAGCTGACCTACTAGAGCCGGTAGTTTGCGGACATTTCGGGCTTAGCCCAAGTTAACTTGCGGTTGCCAACCAACCGCAAGGGCAGGGAATTCGATCGCTCTCGGCAGAAAGAGTAACATCGAGGTTCAATGATCGCATACCTATCTGACCGCGCAAACGCCGTTACTGCCTTGGGGCTGCTGTGTTCTGGTGCAGCGACGGGGCTCGCGGTCAAAGGACACTATGAGGCGGGAGTAGCGCTCGGGCTCTGGGCGATAATCGCTGACGATGTGGATGGCGAAATAGCCCGGCGCACCAGGAATCGAACGCTTGCCACCAAAGCCATTGGTAAAGCTCTCGATGCGTTCTCGGACCTCATGTTTGGATCAGTTATCCCGGCAATTGTCATCGCCTCTTTCATCGAATCTCCAGCATCTGCGGTATTCACAGCGTTCCTGACATTGATCGGAGCGCTTCGCCTTGCATATTTTGACTATTTCGGATTGGACGATCGCGGTTATTCGACTGGTCTACCACTCTCATACGCTCTGCCAGTGCTCGCGGGGATCTTGCTAGTTGACCACACTATTGCGCCGTTTGAGTTAGGTGTCGTTCTTCCTGCTGTCTTTGTACCGCTATCGTTGCTCCACATCGCCCCATTCAAGATCAAAGCCTCAGGCACTCTTATGCATGTGCTCACGATCGGCGCAGCCATCGCTGCTTCCGTCGGACTGCTGATGACGAGTAGAGCGGGCCAATAATCGGGTTTACAAGGTCATGAGGGCGAGAAATGTCGAGCTTAACTAACGACGTGGTATTTGCCGGAACCAGGGGACTTGCGACCCGCTGTCTTCTATTTGTCATCGAGACCTGCGGCAAAGATCACATCGCGGGCATTCTCGGCGCTTCCCGGTACGAGAAAACGTGGTGGCGGCACGAGACCAGTGAGGAGCTTTGGCATGTCGCAGACCGCTTCGGAATACCATTTTTCGAGTCGATAGAAGATGTTCCTCCTCTCGGAAAGTTTCTCGTAAGCGTCATGTGGAACAAGATTTTCCCGCTCCACATCCTCGCACGGTTCGATGGAGGCGGTATCAATCTTCATCCAGGCCCACTCCCTGAATATCGCGGCAGTTTTGCGCGAACGCATGCGATACTCAATGGCGAGAAGAGCTTTGGGGTGACTGTCCACCATCTCTCAGGGTGGGTCGATCGGGGCGATATTATCGGCGAATTGCAGTTCCCTGTGCTGCCTTCAGAGACGGCCCTCTCTTTAGACACAAGAGCGCAACTTTATGGCTACGCGCTCTTTTGCCAGGTGTGGCTGCGTCTGTTGGACGGATCGGCTACCTCTCGTTCACAAGACGAGTTGATCGCTCAAGATAAACGCAAGGCTTGCTTCTATCCCATGCGCAAGATGACCGCACTTTTGGATTCGTCAGACGTTCCACGCAGCGCCGAAGAACTCGCTCGGCTCTACCGCGCTCTATATCTTCCACCACGCATTGAGCCTCCCAAGTGGCTCGTCGAGCGCGTCATGACTAATGAGGTTCGGACGCTCCTTCGGGATTCTACCGCCGGCGGTACGGCGTGACTTGGCGCGCAGCGCGGCAGCGAGCTCGAAGTATGAGACCGCGCTTCTCGAGGACGTCCGCGACGGCCGAAGTGTGCCGGCGAATTGCCGCTCATCGACTGAACGTGCTCTAAGCTCTGGAGGTTTTTTTGTAGTATCCAGCCTACCGAGGGGGGCCGGCGAGCCGATGCCTCCGGCAGAGCCAGCTTAGCGCGCGGAGGAGGCTAGCTGTGTGTGGGATTTGCGGATTTATCGGACGGATTACTGATAAGTCAGTGACCGAGCGGAACCTCGCGCGTTGCGCTCAGACGCTGGCCCATCGGGGGCCCGACGCGAGTGGCAGTTGCGTGACCTCTTCCTTTGCCTTTGCGCATCGAAGGCTTGCGATCATTGATCCGGATCCCAGGTCAAATCAACCATTCCTCGATGAGGAGCTCGGCCTAACCGTCACCTACAATGGGGAGATCTACAATTACCGTCACTTAAGGCAGGAATTGCTCCGGCGCGGGTACCGATTTCACACAGAGTCGGATACGGAAGTGCTTTGCAAGGCATTTGCTCATTGGGGAATTGATAGCGTTAAACGTCTGCGTGGAATGTTTGCTTTCGCAATCTACGATCAAAAGACCGCGACAGCGTTCCTTGTGAGAGATCGGCTCGGAGTCAAGCCGGTATACTACGCCCAAGCAGATAATGGCTTTGTCTTTGCCTCACAGCCGTCAGCCATCCTGCAGTGGCCAGGCGTCCGCTCGAAGCTCGATCCGGTTGGATTATCAAGCTTCCTCTCATACCGTGCCGTGCTCGGCGAGAGGACGCTATTTTCAGATATTCGAAAACTGCAACCTGGAACCTGCCTGAAAATCACGGCGCAATCGCACGAGCATACGCGTTGGTGGGATCCTGCCCGCCTCGATGAGAGTGATGATTACAGTTCTCTAGAAACCTTGATCGGCAGCGCCGTGGAGGAACATTTGCTGCCCCACACTCCAGTCGCGGCGCTGCTTTCTGGAGGGCTCGACTCCAGTGTGTTGGCTTTCGAGCTTTCAAGGCACTCGTCGCAAAAGCCGACGTGCTTTACTGGAATCGTAAGCAACGATGCGTACGATGAAAGCCCCTATGCGGTTGAGGTCGCGAAATCTCTCAAGCTAGCCCACGTCTTGGTCCGGCTTCCCGGGGCAACGAGCCTGGATGTCGTTAAACGCCTTACCGGATTACGTGGTCATCCAGTCGGCATGCACAACGAAGCGGCAATGTATTTGCTTGCGCGAGCAGTTAGCCACTCTCACAAGGTTCTCCTTACCGGCGAAGGTGCCGACGAGATATTCCTTGGATATAGCCGGATCTTCAGATTGCCCTTTGATCTTCGTCGACAGCGATTGCTGGCTGCTTTGCCAGATGTCATTGGCCGCCCGGCGCGGCGTCATCTCGGCCTTCCCAAGTTCAAAGCAAGCGAATTCGAGCTCTTTCTTGCGCGGTACACTTACTTTCCCCAAGTCGAGAAGCTGGGGCTGGCGACACCGGCATGGAGAAAGGACATTGTTCACGATGCGGAGCTGATCGATTGGATGAACAATGCCTACCACTCAGGCGGCGCCACGCCGGTCGAGCGCATAAGGCAATTCTTTGTACGGCATCATCTACCTGCGCTACTTGAAATGGTCGACAACACCACAATGGCGGCGGGGGTGGAGTCTCGCGTTCCCTTCACAGACCACCGAATCGTTGCGCTAGCTCTGCGCATGTCGTTCTCAGAACATCTTCGTTGGAAACATGCCTTCGCCCCGTTTCAGGCAGCATTCGCTCCGATTGAGAAATTTAGCGAAACGCTCGACGTCTCCAAGGCCGCGCTGCGCATGCTTTACAGCGATCGTCTTCCCGCAAGTGTGATCACGAGAAGGAAGCTCGGGTTTCCGTTGTCCTTAGGTAAGTGGGCGACAGACCAGAGCTCGGCGCCCTTTCGTGACTTGATCTTCAAAGAATCTCCGGCGATCGCTGATTATCTCGATATCGGTGCTCTCCGCCGATGGTATGCACGCCGCTCTCAAGCGGCAAACGATGCGTTCGGAAAGCAACTCTGGCTGATCTGCAATCTGGAGGTCTTCCTTCGCCAACTTTCTTCATAGCTGTTGGTAGGATCGGATGCGGAGGAGCCGAGGCAATCCGGAATGCCGCACCGCTTAGCGGGAAGACGAGCCGATCGGTGTGGAAACGGGAGAGTCTCAAGCGCCAGAAGTATGGATGCGCGATCGCGCTATCCAGTGCGCATGACGCGTTCTGAGGAGTGCTGGAACTGCGCCGAACTACGCGAATGGATTAGGACGCGAGAAGGACGCTGAGAGAGGCCTGTCGTGTTCGCGCGCCCGGCGAAAAAGCTCGTTTTGACGTACGCGCAAGAATGCAGAACATGCCTCATGGTGGCTGGTTATGCTGCTGTCGAACTCGGTGTGGTGTATGCCGGCGCTGCCGACCGCAGGCCGCTCGATGGCACCATTCGGGACCGACTAGTCGTGGCTATAGATTGGGGCTCTTGGCGGCTACCGAATGCATCAGCGTTCGGGATCCGTAACGCCCGGCATGTGAGGCCGAGGTTGATGGCTAGCATAAATCCGGGGAAGCGGAAGCGCGACATTCGCCATTTTTGGAAGGCCCGCAAGAATGACCGCCTTTTCCCGACTGGGACCGAATTCGGTCATACTGGCAAAGCTTGCGTGGTCGACGCGAGTGGCAGCATCTCCCTCGACGGGATCTTTAAGAGGATCATTGAAAAATACGTAATCGGGGTCGGTCCCGGTCACCACCACCCAATGAGTGATCGTCTTAGCTTCGAACTCAATGCTGACCATCACGATGGGATACCAGCCCACCGCCATCCATTTCGAGAGGTCGTCATGGTTGTAAGTGCCAACATGGACAGGGATGCCTCGCTGGTATGCTTCGGCGAGATCTCGCTCCTGGAGAATCTGCATCACCTCCATCTCGCCGCTTTGTGAAGCGCGAGACTTAAGAAAAAGCCCATTATGGCTCACGACAACAAGCGCTGCGAAGCCGCGGCGTTTGAGGGCCAATGCGAGACCAACTGGTCCGCAGCCGCCGTGGATGGTCGTTGCCTCTCGCCAGATCTCGAGCTCAGCTGTTTCACTCGGTTGATATCGCTCGTCCAGCGCGGACATGACCATCATCAAGGAGGATGGTCCACAGGTGAACTTCCTCTTTTGCCGATACAGAGGGACGTTCCTGACCATTTGATTCGTTGAGCTTTCGAGGTCCGGACGCGACATGACGTCACCTCAGATGGAGTTGAAAGAAGCTGGGCGAGGTCCCGTCTGGCGCAGAGACTCGCTGATCGTCATCAGTGCGATCGCCGTCGCTGCGATGACGAGGCCCGGTGCGAGGGCGATCCACCATGCGGTCATCAAATAGTCTCTGCCGAATCCCACCATATTGCCCAAGCTCGACATCGGCGGTTGGATCCCCAGGCCTAGAAAGCTCAGGGTGCTTTCCAGTAGAACCGTCTCGGTGAGCCCAAGGGTCATGCCGACCACGACGGTAGGTGCACAGGCTGGGAGAATATGCTTTGCATAGATATGGACCCGCGAAGCGTTGTAAGTTCGTGCCGCCGTGACATGGAGCCGGTTGCGGGCCGTCAAAGCCAGCCCTCTCGCGATGCGGGCGTGGCGCTCCCAACCGTGCAAGCCCACAAGACAGACAAAAAGTGCCAGCGAATTGCCAAATATCGTGATGACAAGCAGTGCGGTCACCATGAACTGCACGGCAGCCTGCATATCGACGAGTGCCATGACTCCCTCGTCGATCAGTCCGCCAAGCTCGGCAGCGAGGAAGCCCAACGAAACGCCCAGCAGGGTACTAATGAAGGTCCCGCCCACCGCAACGAGCATGCTGATCTGGATCGAATATATCAAGCGTGCCAGCACGTCCCGGCCGAGCTCGTCAGTGCCCAACAAATGTTCCAGCGTGCCGCCGAAGAATAGTGGTGGCATAAGCCGTGCATCCAAGGAGATTTGTGCTGGATGATAGGGGGAAATCACCTGGGCCAGCGCGGCAATCAATAAACATCCGACAATCCATATTGAGGCACCATAGAGTCCTACCTTCGCTGGCTTACGCGGATCGCGTCGGGCTTTCGAAGTTTGAAAGATGTTCCAAGTCCATTCATGCGGCCAGGCGGTACTCATCTATTTCTCCGAGGATTTAGACCGCGGATCGAGCCAGGTGTAACCGAGATCGACGGCCAGGTTGGTCATGATCATCGCAGTGCCAGCAAGCAGAACAATTGCCTGCACCACTGGAACATCTCTGCTTCCGACGGATGTGACGAAGAGATTTCCAATACCCGGCCATGAAAAGAGCGTCTCGACTACTGTCGAACCAGTTACGGCTCCGCCGACAAGCAGGCCAAGGATGGTCAGGATCGGAGCCGCCGCATTGGGCAGTACGTGGTGGATCAATATCCGCCAGAACGGAATGCCGCGCGCAAACGCAGCCAACACATAGCGACTGTCCAGCGATTCGCGAACGGCCACGCGGGTGTACCGTGCAAGCACGGCGGAGCTTGCGGCCGCCATGGTTACTGCCGGCAAAGCCAAGCTGCGCCAGCTCTCCGCGCCGCCGGTCGGCAACCAATTGAGGTGAATTGAGAACACCAGCATCAGCACGATCGCCAGGAAGAAGCTGGGAACGCACACTCCCACGACGCTCGCGATAGTGCACACACGGCCTACGATGCTCGACGGAAACACTGCGGCAGCTATTCCTCCCGCAATGCCCGTGACCGCCGCCAGGGTAAGAGCACAGCAGGTGAGTATCAGCGTCAATGGAAGGTGGCTGAGAACGACACCGAGTGCATCCTGTCGATAGACGTATGAGACGCCTAAGCTTCCTCGGACGACGTTATGGAGATAGGCCAGGTATTGCGCCAGGATGGGGCGATCGAGCCCCAATTCGCCTGAGTATGCGGCGCGCATGTCCGGGCTCGCGTCGGGCCCAAGTAAGACGGTCACCGGATCGCCAGCACAGCGCATAAGAATGAATACGCCCGTTACCATCAGAACGAGCGTGACCAATGCGCGGGCAATTTTGCTCGCAAATACCTTATGGGCATTGCGCCTCATGCGATTATCACCTCTCCGCCGGCACGTGCCGAGGCTCTGTGAGCTGCGAAGGTGTTGAGCGTGATGCCATTTCGGCCCCAAGTTCGGAATTGGGCACCGCCCTGAGCAAGGACTTCATGTAATCCGTCTTTGGGTCGAGCAGTACCTGATCGCGTGAACCGCTCTCAACGATGCTTCCGCGCTTCAGGACCGAGATCTCTGAACAGAGATAGGCGACGGATCTGATATCATGACTGATGAATAGCAGGGACAGGCCGCGGCTCTCACGCAGATCCGACAGAAGGTTCAGGATCTGAGCTTGAACAGTCATGTCGAGTGCGGAGACAGGCTCGTCACAAATCAGAACGTCGGGATCGAGTATAAGCGCTCGCGCTATATTGACGCGCTGGGCCTGTCCGCCGCTTATCTGATGCGGTAACTTGCCAAGGATCTCGCCCGACAAGCCGACGGCGGAAATCGCTGCAGCCAGCCGAGCCTGACAATCGGAAGACCTCATCCTGAAGTTCACAAGCAGGGGCGCGACAATCTGTTTGCCGATCGGGGTGACTGGATTCAGCGCATCGAGAGGGTTCTGAAAGACAGGTTGGACACGGAGGCGGAACGCAGCCAATCGATCCGGCGTCAGCAGCTCGCCCTCAAAAAGGATCTGACCCGCTTGTGGCGCTGTCAGCCCAAGCAGAAGCTTCGCGATTGTGCTTTTGCCGCTGCCCGACTCCCCGATCAGTCCATGGGCTTTCCCACGCCGGATGCTCATGTTGATCTCGCGCAGCCTCGAGCCGCCAAGGACCTCCGCAGCGGATCGGCGAGGAGCCCGGTAACAAAAATCGACATTGTGCAGTTCGAGGATCGGTTCGGGTGACGCTGGCGCTGTACGAACGCGAGGAAGCCCGATCGGCGAGGTCATTTCATGGCTCCAAGTTGTGGCATGCCACCACCTGTTGTGGAGTGCCCTGCAACACGGGCGCCGTGTGCCGGCAAATGTCGAGTGTTCCGGAGCACCGAGATGCGAAATTGCAGCCGGCCTGGCGCTGAGTAGGTTCGGGGAGGGTACCTGCAGGGCTGTGCAGACGCCGGGGATGCCCTGAGAGTGGGGGGACAGCGGAGAATAGCGCGCGCGTATAGCGGTGCAGGGGAGTTCGAGCGACGAGATCGGCGCGCCCGATTTCGACCAACTGGCCGGCGTAGAGAACGCCGATGCGATCCGACCGCTGCAGGGCGACGCCCAAGTCATGGGTCACAAAGAGGATTGCCATGTCTGAGCGGAGCCGTTCGAGCAGGTCAAGGATCTGCTTTTGCGTGGTGACATCGAGAGCCGAGGTCGGCTCGTCCGCGATGAGAAGCTTCGGCTTCATCGCGAGCGCCATTGCAATCATGACGCGCTGGTTCATTCCGCCAGACATCTCGTGCGGGTATTTTCTCATCGCCTCATTGGGATGATCAATCCCCACATCGCAGAGTAGATCTGCGGCCCTTTCGTTCGCCTCTTTCTTGCTCAAGCCGCCGGTCATCTGGACGGTCTCGCGAAGCTGGAACCCAATGTTCCGAACGGGGTTAAGATATAGGCTCGGCTGTTGGTAGATCATTGCACGCAGGCGCCGATCGACATCGGCAAGAGGCCTGCCTTCGATGCGAATATCGCCGAGACATTTCAGCTCGGAACTTGCTACTCCCATGATGGTCGAACACAGGACGCTTTTTCCGCTGCCGCTTTCGCCGACAAGCGCGAAAAACTCACCCTTCCGCAGCTCGAACTGAACGGCGTCCAGGAGTCGGGTCTCGGGTCGGTCTGCAAGAACAACCGTCAATCCAGTAATGTTCAGAAGCGGCGGGCTGCCAGCCGCCATGGCTGGGCGCCCGGCATTCCCTTGCTCAAAGGTTTGAACAAAAGGTGCTTCAAGTACGTGCGAACTGGTTTGGTCCATGACTCCACCTTCCGAGCAGACAATAGTCTTCTGCGTCTGGGGCCCAGGGCGCTCTCGGCTAGGCGTTGATTGCGCCTGGCCGAAAATCCATCAAACCGGTTGGCGTCGGTTTCCACTTGATGTTGGCGCGCTTTCCGAAAAACTCGCCAAGCGAATGGAGCACCGTTCCTGGTGGATCAATCTCGTCGAAAATGTCCAGCATCTCTTGATAGGCAGCTCGCCTTTGGGCCGGGTCCTGCGCCGTCAGCAAAGTTGTCTCCAGCACATTGAACCTGTCGTTCCGCCAATACCCGCCCCTCTGAAAATTGCTCTGAGAGCCCCAGCGCGAGACGAACGATGCGGTGGGGTCGGGATAGTATGTCCCATCGGACGAGTTGTTCACACCGCGGCCCAGACGGTCTTCGACCTGGGCCCAATTCTCTTTCATTTGGATATCGACGTTCAGGCCGACAGCCCTCCACATTGCTGCGATCGCTTGAGTTTCGATAAGCTCGGCCGTGTAATAATTGCCGACCGTTTTGAAAGGAATTGCTGCCCCGTTATAACCCGCTTCTGCAAGAAGTCGCTTCGCCTCTTCCGGATTGTACCGTGGGATTGGCCGGTCAGGACTGTAGAGAGCGCCGTAAGCAGGGTGTTGATGGGACGGCGGCACACTTATGCGCTTGCGCCAGATACTATTGACAATGGTCTGCCTGTCGATCGCCAGATTCATGGCGCGTCTGATGCGCGGATCCCGCAGCACCTCGTTCGTGGTCGAATCATAGACCAGCGTGCGGAAGGACATCGTGTCGCCTCCAACCACGTCCAATCGATTGTCCGCGGCGAGGATATCGAACTGATCCGGCGCTACGGTCGTGATGATATCGAAGTCGCCAGCGCGAAGGCCGGCGACGCGTGCCGCCGGCTCCCGCACCATCCGAAACTCGATCCCCTTCAGCGGCGGCCTTCCACCCCAGTACCCGTCATGCGCCTCGAGGCGTATGTAGCGGTTTTCGACGGCCTCAACGACCCGGTACGGCCCCGCCGCTATGGGAGCCCTGGCCCATTGATCGAATGTCGCCGCCTTCAGATAGGCCGATTTCGAGACGATGCCGGCTCCATAGGAGGTCAGGCGTTTGACAAAAACAGGATCGGGCGCCTTGGTGCTGAACTCGACCGTGTGTCGACCAGTTGCCCGCACCGCGCTCATCGATGGAAAGCTGATCTGGCCAACGCCCAAACCCGGACTGTCCTTTGCCAGCATACGCTCCGCACCGAAAGTAAATGCGACATCCTCTGCCGTTAACTCTTCACCATCGTGGAATCGAACCCCTTTGCGCAAAGACACGCGATAGGTGGTGCTGTCGAGAGCCTCGATGCTTTCAGCCAACATCGGCCGAATCTGCCCGTCCCGTTGATAGTCGATTGCAAAGAGCTTGTCGTAAATACTCTCCAGCACCCGGAAACTCACGAGCGCCGTAGCACGGGGATGGAGCGGATCGAGCTCGACGCGCAGATCCTGCATTGCAATCCGCAGTGCCCTTCGGTCAGCGTCTTGGGCAAAGACAGAGGTCGATGGGAGCAAGCCCAGCCCACCGAATAGTTTGAGAACCTCGCGTCGGGTGGAGTTATTCATGACATAACCCTTAGTTGCATAATGATCAATGCGGTGCCCCCTTTGTGGACGACGCAGCATCGAGTGCTCACGCTTGGACGAGCGGATCGCATTGTTTTTGTGAGAAACGGCTCGTGTGTCGGAGATATAATTCACACCATGTGACACCATCATGACAGGCCTAGGTGCCTAGGTAGCTCTGGACAAGGAGGCCCCCACTCCCGTAGGTTGAGGCTCCGGAATCGGAGCTGGAAGGTGGCCGAATGAAATTTATCATTGTCATGCTGGATGGCCTTCGTCCTGACCAGCTAGACGAAGCAGTTACGCCCAATCTCGCCGAGCTGTCCAAAATCGGCCTTCGACTTGCCCGGCATACCTCATCTTTTCCCAGTGAGACGCGCGTTTCATCGGCCGCGCTAGCCACGGGCGGACATAGCTCGGCCCATGGAATCATCGGCAACCGCTTTTTGGCAAACGGTCGGTCCATCGATGGATCTTCGCTCTCGGCCCTCCTGAGGCTGGGCAGCGAACGCGGTGGCGTCCTCACCGCCACTGCGATCGGCGAAGTCTTGGCGGCGCATGGCCGCGCGATGCTGTCGATCGGATCTCAGTCGCAGGGCTCTTTTGGACTTTCGAGCTGGGGGAGTTGGCAGGCAGGTGCGCCGGCGTATTGGGTTCATGACCCATTAAAGTTCAGTAACAACGCGGCCGTTCGCCGGATTGCGCCAACCTTTCCGATGCTCCCTCCCGACGAGGGGCCCGCGCGTGCTACCATCGAGCGCGTCGTCGATCTATTCTTCTCGTTCCTCAAGGAAGGAACACTTCCGGAGGTCAGCCTGCTCTGGCTTTCGGAGCCGGACATTACATATCATATGTTTGGGCTGCAGCATCGCACGGCGCGTGAGGTGCTCCACGAGGTCGATCGGCAGTTTGGGCGTATTTTTGCTTGGTGGAGCGAGAAAGGAGAGCGGGAAGGAGTCCAGCTTATTGCTGCATCCGATCACGGACACGCCATCATTGGAGAAAAGGTCTCCGTATTGAAACATCTGCAGCGATCGGGATTCAAGGTCGGATACGAACTCACGCCCGACGTAGACGCCGCAATAACAGCTCAACGGGTCGTCAACATTTGGGCTCGGGACAGAGAGAGCCATCTTCTGACAGAGATGTATCACAGCCTTTCCGAGGAGCCATGGCTTGGCGTCGCCTTCTCACGTCAGACTTCCGATGGCTCTCCACTTATCGCGAGTACCCTCCCGCTTTCCGCTGTCATGGCCGAACACCCACGAAGTGCGGACCTGTCGTTTGTTCTCGCCGATTGCGGAGCAGAAAGTCGGAGGGCTTCGCCCGATGCCGTGTACTACGACGGGACCTATCCGATCGGCGTTGGTATGCACGGAGGGCTTTCGGCGCACGAGCTGTCTTCATTATGCATCCTTGCTGGCGATGCCTTTAGAAGCGGAGTTGTTGCTGCCCCAACCAGCATCGTTGATCTGGTCCCGACGATCCTTTCCAGCTTGCGACTGCCGCTACCGTCGACGGTGCATGGCCGTATCATCGATGAAGCTTTGCCAGATCGCGAGGACGGTGGTCAGTATGATGTCGAAGATGCGAGCGTCTCAATTGCCTGTTCAGCGCGCCGGTCAACTGTCTTCCGGGAGCTTTACCGACAACGTCTTTATCTGAGGGGAGCGGCCGTAACCCGGCTCGCGCAACCGAAGAATGATAGACCTGACGCTGATCCGACGGAATTGAAAGCCTGAACCACGGACCATTTGACCTATGTATCAAGGAAAGCGCTGGGAGTTTGTTCGGTCGAACATCGAAGAAGCCATTGCCTCGAGCCGATTTCGGCCAGGCGAAAAACTTCCGAACGACGTAGAGCTTGCTCTCGCATATGGTGTCAACCGGCACACCGTAAGATACGCCATTCGGGCACTCGAGCAGGAGGGACTGCTACGTGTCGAGCAGGGGAGAGGCACCTTCGTTGTTGAACATCCAACACCTTATCTGCTCTCCTCTCAAACCCGGCTGACCGATAATCTCATCTCGCAAGGCCGCCTGGCACGTCGTAAGATCCTGTCTGCTGCAACGATAAAGGCAGACGAACGGCTCGCCGGCTACCTCGACTTGCAGACTCGTGACGATGTGCTGCGCATCGACACGCTGAGCTATCAGGACGAGATCCCAATCGTCATTGCGCATAGCTACTTTCCGGCGAAACGCACTCCCGGACTGCTGGACAAATTCTCTGGTGCTAACTCGATCTCGACTGCTCTCAGGCGCATCGGAATTGACGACTACTCACAACAGTGGGTGACGATAAGCGCACGTCTGCCCTCTGCGCAGGAGGCGCGCCTGCTTGGAATGTCCACTTCGGCGCCGGTCTTCGTCAAAGAGAGCCTTGACTGTTCCGGTCGTATTCCGATCAAATTTGGCGAGAATGTACTGTGCGCACCGAGAATCAGCTTCAGGTTCGACTTTAAAGAGATTAGTTCCGCGGAGCAGTCGGTTGCAGGAAAGCCTCGATCCGGAAAAGCGCAAACGAGCAAATCGAAATCATCTGCCTCCTTGAAGGTCTAGGTCCCATCCCATTCCTGCGGTCGAAGCGGCTGGGAGCGCAATAATTATTTCGCTACCACCTCCCTTGTGGGGGTGTGTTTCACGGTTCATGCCCGGACGAGCCGCTCGCGTTTTGCTGAGGCAATAGGCGGCCGCGTTGGTTGCGGCTCCCATCAAGCTTGCGGGTTTTGGCATCGCGCCGATATTAGAGGCAGCCGCGCATGTCGTGAAGAGGCGCAGCGTCAAACCTTCCGTGATCGTTGTGAACCTCGCCCCTGCGCGGTTGGATCAGACGTCAGCTTTTGCGAAGATGCGCTCGGCGATACGCAGATCTTCCGCGTCATCGATTTCGTACCACCTGAGGTCATCGCATCTCACCGCAGCAAGCTGCAGGCCTTGTGTTTCCACGAGATAGGAAAGAAGCTCTTCAGTGTAGGCCCGGGTAGCGCCGGCCTTGATCATATCGTCTAGGGCCGGAACGAGCTCTGTCCGCAGAGTAGATGCGGACAGCCGTAACAGATTCATCGTCTTGTAAAGAGGCCGGTCATCCGCGATGAGATTTTTCGCTGTTTGTTTCAAACGAAATTCTGAAATGAAGCCAAGATCCGACAACAGGACCGCTGATCCCTGCATCACCTCATCGAAGGGAGCGACAGCAGCCGCGTCGGGCGCTTCACTGATGAGCAGCTGCCGCAATACATTTTCCTCGAAGAAGACGTCGCCCTCAAGAAGGAAGCAGTCTCCGGAAAGCAGAGCGTCTCGCGCCAGCCATAGCGAATAGGCGCTGCCAGTACGATCGTAAACGGAGGATTCGACATATTTGACGTCAACCCTGGCAAAGCGGCCACCGCAGCTATCTTTGATCGCCTCTTTGCCATACCCGACAACAATCGTTACCTGTTCGACGCCGACACGGTCAAGGTTATGTAGCGCGTTGTGCAGGATGGGAGTGCCGTTAACTTGGACAAGGGATTTCGGGGTTAGATCCGTTAGCGGCCGCAGACGAGAGCCAACGCCAGCGGCAAGAATGAGAGCATTCTTGGGAGCATTCACTGGCATTTCATTCGCTTTCTTTAATCCCGAGCCTAACTCCGTGAGCATCGCGAGCGTCCTGTTCTGCCGTTCGGCACCGCAGACCTGTCTAGATCGTGCCGGATCGAAAGGGCTTGGTCGTCGCCCACGTGCATCATCCGCTGTGTGGATTGCCTACCACCTGGCGAGGGGAAGCTGTTTCGTGCTGTGCAAAGCTTCTCCGGCATTATGGGTCGACTGCCTGTTGGTTGACACTTAGAGCGAGACCGCCGAGAGGACACATCGGAGGACTTTCGAAGAAAGGGACGTTATGTGATAAACCCGCTCAGCATGGACTAGCGAGGCTGCAGATATCGCTTTTCGGCCGCGGCGAGCTCGTCATACCTCAGAAGCTCGAATATTTCACTGAGCGGGGCGATATGGGATTCAATGCCCGCAACGCCCTCTTGAGCTGCGATGCTATCGCAGACGCGCCGCATTGCAGCTGCCGCAGCTCGCAAGGAGTGATTGGCCCAGACGACCGTGGAGATCCCCGCATCACGAAAGGTTGACACTGGTGTTCGATAGTAAGTAGTCGGAACAATCACAACGGGTAGCCGGTTCCGCCACTCGCTGACAAACGAAAGTATTTCGTAAGCGGTACTTTTTCGCGAGTGAATCAAGATTGCATCGGCGCCTGCCTCGGCATAGGCATGAGCACGCAAGATGGCTTCATTCAATCCATGTCCAGCGATCAGCGCTTCGATCCTAGCCACGAGAACAACGTGTTCAGCGACCGTGTCCTTCACGGCCCGCAGACGACCTGAGAATTCATCGATATCGGCGAGCGGATGCCGCTCACCAATGAGCGAGTTCAGCTTCGGGAAGCAGCTGTCCTCAAGCGAGACGCCCGCCGCGCCAGCCTGATGAAGTTTGCGTGCGAGGAGGCGAGCATTGTTGAAATTGCCGAAGCCCCCGTCACCGTCAACGAGCACAGGTAGCTTGGTTGAGTCCACTATGCGTTCGACGCTCTGGACGAGCTGGGTCCATGAAGCTTCATTGGCATCGCGATAGCCGAGCGAACTGGCAATCGACAGACCAGAGGCCCAGAGCCCTTTGAATCCCGAGCGCTGGGCGATCGTGGCAGACAGGCCATCATGCGCTTCCATCAGAAACGACAGATCATCATTCGAGCACACCTGGGCGCGAAGCATTTCGACTGGCGACGGCTGTGTGCATTGACGACCTGCGGTAGGCCGAACGGCTTGTGGTTGATACTGCATGCCTAAATCCTGGAGGCCGTTCCTCGATTGGCGCAAATTTCACTGTTCATATCGTTTTGTCGTGAAGTCGATCAATGACCAGCGTTGGTAGTTTAATGGCGCGTAAAAGCTAGCATGATCGCCATAGGGGTGGCGCCGAACGCTAGCCTGTCGTCATGGTCGGATGAGCGTCGACCGACACGCTGGAAAGGAGAGCTTTGGTGCAAATGAAAGATCTGGGCTCGCGAGCCGCGTGCTAACGGCCCTTCACAGAGCATTCAGCCCTGGCGGGAGGAGCGTCTAGTCAAAGGGTGATATCCAGCTCATACAGATATTGAAATATCGACTGCTACGATTGTCGTAAAGGCTGCTATTGCGTTGCGACATATGTCGCAATCCCGTCGAGAGGCTGCAGTTCGATGGTAGTCTCCCGAGAACGGACCGGCGATCTCCCAAGAGCCTCTCCTGCCGCGAGAGTTTGCGTGTGCCACTGAGTGGCATGGCACTTGCTGATCTCGTTCTTGTCCTCTCGGCTCCAGGAGAAATTCGTGGCGGATGTGCTAGAAGTTGTGCTGTCGGAACGGGAAAGACAGTGTTTGCGATGGGTGGAGAAGGGGAAGTCATCCTGGGTCATCGCAGTCATCCTGGGCGTGAGCTATAACACCGTCAACTTTCATATCAAGAATGCGATGCGAAAGCTGGAAACGACCAGCCGGACCCAGTGCGTCGTCAAGGCGCTACGTCTGGGTCTTCTTGACTAACGGCCGCAGTTCCGTTGCCGCTGAAGAGGGCGCGCTTCTATTTCGTCGCCGATTGTCACGGGGCGCCGTGGACCACTAGGCGAGGTAAGATCACCGGCGCATAACACTCTTGAAAGCTCGACCGCGGGTCGGATCCCTATGTCGACGTTGTGATCGGTCCGTCCCGCCTTGCTGCGGACGCGGCGGCCGTATGCGTGTCGCAAGAAAGAGAGGTGATCGTAGCGGCTTAGCTACTGAAGTCGTGCTCATCCGAACGGGGGGGGCTAGATGGCCTAGGCCGCACACGAAGACGGTGGTGATAGTTCGTAAACCCAGTTCCAAAAGCGTGCGTCTGGTAGACGTTGCACCATACGCTAGCGCTTTGCGCGCTCAACCAAGTGCGGGCGATCCTCACAAGCGTAGCACTACCCTTTCGCGGACCGGTAATGCGAAGGTTGCGTTTCTCGATAATCTAGAGGATTCGAGTCATAAGTTGGATATGTTTGCGGCGGAGCGATCCGAGTGTTTCTGAAGAGGCAGGTGACCCGAAGTCGATCTGACTGAGTTGGACCACCACCAGAGGGCGTCATCGATGATTTCGAAACTTGGCAGTATCGGGAGGGCGTTGAGAAGGATTCGAGGCGCGCAACACAGCTCATATACATCTCCGCGAGGTGGACACGACTCGTACAGAGCCATTAACGACGCACGCCCCCGTTAAACTGGTCAAACATTCGAGCTGCAATTTCGCTGTCGCATAGTGGGGAGCCGGCAGCATTGTTTGTGCCGCCGGCAGAGCATCAAGCCGACCACATCGGAGGTATCCTCCTCACGGTATGAAAGGGGCATGTCATGGAAGGGGATTGTATCCCCGCACAGGGCCGCACCTGATAGAGCCAAAGTCGTAGCCGCGGCTGCCTGAAAGAAGCTTCTCTGCAGGTTTCTACCTCGTATCGGATGCGCGCTGATGCGCCACGCGCGCACGAGCCAGGAGCCCTATGATGGCCGTCTATATCGTACCGTCGCGATGCCGAAGCAGGCGGCCCCGCCGAAGAACCTGATCTGGCGATTGTACCTGTTGTTGATTGTTGGCTCAATCTCAAGACGTGTTGCAACGTAGACCGTTTCTAGGCGCTTTTATTTTCCTCGTCTCGAGCGCAATCATCTCGGCAATCAGTCAACGAACCGATCTTTCGCCGTGACTAGTGGGTTTCGCGAGGAAAAAGCTCGTCAAAATCGGCAACGCTTGCAGTCAACGAGTCGGAGGTCGCCATGCATACCACCCTTGCCCGATATTGACCTGGCTGCTGATCAATGCGCTGCTCTTCGTGGGGATGATGCCCGTCGACAAGTCTGCCCGGTGACGCCAGCGTGAAGGAACAAGCTCTTATGCGGAGGAAAGCAGCATCGCTGCGGCCCGGGTTTTTGCCACTGAAGATCAAAAACGCTGGCGCTGTCTCGCAGGCGGTGGCCGCCGACACGCTGAGATATCCGCTTGGCAACCAATGTCGACAACCGAACAGGGTCGTGCAGCTCCGAACGGCTGAAACTTGCACTTTTCAGCCGGCACGCAGCTTGCAGTGAACGACCCGCGACATAGCGCAAGCCGCGCTATGTCATGCGCTTGCGTGCTCTCCGCCGCTTCTGCTTGACGCGTTAGGGGCCGGCAGCCTGGCCGCTCGACCTTCGCCGGAGCAAGTCCATGAAAACATCACTCTTGTCCGCCACGCTGCTTTCGAATCCCGCTTCACTTCCACGGGGGTTTTCACAGGAGCGAACGGAACGGTGACTGATGACCCATTCCTTTGGCGAGGAGATCGAAAGGCCAGACGCAGTGGCTTGGGCCCGCGCCGAGAACGAGAAGACGCTCGGGGTACTCCAGTCAGATCCTCGCTATTCGCGCTTTTTTGAACAGGCGCTCTCCATCCTGCAGGCCAAGGATCGGATCGCAGATGTTCCATTGGAAGGGCGCGGTTCGGAGAATTTCTGCCAGGACGAGAACCATGTGCGCGGCATCTGGCGGCGCGCCACGCGTGAGAGCGATAGTAGCAAAGACCCACAATGGGAAACCATCCTCGACGTTGACGCCTTGGCCGCCGCCGAGAACAGGAACTGGGTCTTCCAAGGTGCGAGCTGCCTTCCGCCTGAAGATAGCCTCTGCCTGATTAGTCTTTCCGATGGCGGCAAGGATGCCGTGTCCATACGAGAGTTCGACCGCGACGCCAAAACCTTCGTTGCGGAAGGCTTTTCTCTCCCAGAGGGCAAGCAGCACGTCAGCTGGGTCGATCGTGACACACTTCTTGTTGCACGGGACTGGGGTGAGGGGACTTTGACGAAGGCCGGCTACCCCTTTGTGGTGAAGGAGCTCAAACGCGCTCAGCCGCTCAGTGAGGCTCGTGAGATCTTTCGTGTCGAGCCCACCGACGGTGGTACGTCTCCCTTCGTGCTCCGTGACATCGGGGGTCATATTCATGCGACCGGCGCGATCCGCGCAATCAGCTCATTCGAGTCCGAGTATGTGGTCTTCCGCCCCGATGGGCCCGTCAAGCTCAATCTGCCGAAGAAGGCCGAGATCGTCACGCTCGCGTGCGGCCGTCTGCTTGTGAAACTTGACGAGGACTGGGCGCCGTCCGAGGACAACCGCTTCACGGCGGGCTCGGTGATCTCGTATGACCTCGACGACTGGAAGCAGGATCCGCTGCGCGCCAAAGGCTCGCTTGTCTTTCAACCTGGGCCCCGCCAGGCCCTGAGCGGGTCAGGCGTCACAAAGAATTTGTTGATCATGACGATCCTTGAGAACGTTCAGAGCAAAGCGTTCGCTTATAAGTACGATCAGGGAGCTTGGTCGGCGACGCCCATCCCGCTGCCGGAACATGCAAATGTCAGCCTGTCAGCCACCTCCCATGAAGCGGACCAGGCGATGTTCGCCGTCTCGAGCTATCTCAGACCAACCTCAGTCTGGTATTTTGATCCCGAAAGCAAAAGCCTTGAGGAATTGAAGACGAGACCGGCTGCCTTCGATGCGTCCAACCATGTCGTGGAGCAGCTCGAAGCCACTTCGCGTGATGGCACGTCAATTCCCTATTTTCTCGTGCGGCCGAAGAACGCAAGGTTTGACGGGACGATCCCGACACTTCTTTATGGCTATGGCGGTTTCCAGGCTTCGCTTCTGCCCTCTTATCTGGGACCGGTGGGGCGGCTATGGCTCGAACAGGGCAATGCCTATGTCGTGGCGATCCTGCGTGGGGGCGGCGAGTTTGGCCCACAATGGCATCAAGCGGGCCAGACGGCAACGAAGCACACGACATGGGATGATTTCATTGCCGTTGCCGAGGACCTGATCCGCCGGAAAATCACAAGTCCGCGCCGGCTGGGCGTGATTGGCGGCAGCCAGGGCGGCCTGCTCGTTGGCGCCGCGATCACCCAACGTCCCGAACTCTTCAACGCGGCGATCATCCAGGTGCCGCTGCTTGACATGCTTCGATACACCAGCCTTGGCGCGGGCGCCGGCTGGATCGGCGAGTACGGTGATCCCGCCATTGCCGAGCAGCGTGCGAGGATCGAAGGCTACTCGCCGTACCAGAAGCTGGTGGCGGGCAAGACCTATCCGGTTCCCTTCATTTTTACTTCCACAAAGGACGACCGCGTGCATCCAGCGCACGGCCGCAAGGCTGCCGCGAAGCTCGCCGCGCTGGGCCAGCCTTACGTCTATTACGAAAACATCGACGGGGGACACAGCACCGCGACCAATCTCATGGAATATGCGCGTCAACTGGCCCTTGAATACACCTATGCATCGAGGCGGCTTTGTTCTGAGTAAAATTCGGTCAACGGGCTGATCGAAGCAGACAAATAGAGACCATCGGTTATCTCAACGTCTTCACGGTGCTCAGCTGAATTCATCGAATCCAAGGCGAGAGAGCTGAGGTTCTGCAGGCGGGCACGATCAAGCTCGTCAGATGCGCAAGTTGCCGGTGGCGAGCGGTCTTCCTCTTTCCAAGCACAACAAGACGAGCGGGCGTCAGTTGCCAGATGCGTTTCCTTGAGGATTGTCTCAGCAAACCCGTTCGTTCGACAGGGCGCGACGTGCGGCTGACATCCGAAGACGAACAGCCAAAGCGCAGCCCTGCGAGCATATTCGTGGTTGAGAAAGCATGTCAGGTAGCTTCATGCAGGCATGCCGGATCGATAATCCTGCTCCAGGCTGCGCAAAGGAGTTCACGGCCGCCCTGTTGCTCAACGTCGATGAAAACCATCCGCCGGCTCTGGATGAGCGTGGGATGTTCGAGGCTCCGCAACTCTTCTGTAGGCCGGTGGCGAGCGACGAGTGGAGCGAAGGTCAAAACGTCATCCGGGCGGAAGCCTTGAGGCGAAACGTCGCCGACGGCAGGCCGCCTTTGTCGCTTGCACAATGCGGCCGCAGCTAGACCACGCGATAAAAAACGAGCACGTGACCAGCGCAGCGAGGCAGGGCGTCTCTTGCCGACCATCTTGATGGCCGGGAGACTCTTCGCTAGATCACAACGGCTCACTATGGAGATGCCGCCGTGGCAATGGGTATTGTGAAGTGGTTCAACTCGACCAAAGGTTATGGGTTCATCAGGCCTGAGGACGGAGGTCCCGATGTCTTCGTGCACATCGGTGCCGTCGAAAGGGCCGGTTACACCACTCTCGAAGAGGGGGCCCGGGTAAGTTATCAGCTCAAGGCCGGACGTTCGGGTAAGATGTCAGCTGAGGATCTCCGGGTAGGCTGAACCGACTCGCCTCCGGAAACTGCTCGCTGCAAAGCGTGTTCTCGCACCCGTCCGGCGATGCCTTGTGACGGCGCGCCGGGCGTTCGGCCTTTCGACGGTCTCTTCCAGCCATGAGGCTGTCTCTTGAGGCCGTCGACCGATCACTGCCGTCAGAGTATCTGCGCACGGTCGAGCCGGCCGGCTTCAATCTCGACCGCTCGTTCCAGGTCCTGTTCATCATCATCATCATCGGCGGCCTCGCTGCGCGGCGCGTTTCTCGGCGCCGCCTTCATTGTGGTGTTTCCGCTGATCCTGTCACGCACCGGCGCGACCCTACTCGGCGGCGTGTTCGATTCGGGCGTGCTGGAGATGCGCCAGCGCATCGTGGTCGGCGCGCTGATCATCGCATTCCTGATTGCCGAACCGCGCGGCCTGATCGCGCTGTGGGACTACCTTGGACGGTTCTCACGCGGCAGGCCGCCATTCGCACCACATGACATTTCGCACCACTGGAGAAGTTGACGATGATCAAGTCGAGAGTTCTGAAATTTGCGTTCGCGGCGGCGGTCGCTTCCGTGCTGGTCGGGCTGCCTGCGGCACGGGCTGACGAGCAGTTCTTTCCCCTGCAAAGCTATCGGGTCGGCCCCTATGCCGCCGGCGGCACCGGCTTCTTCGGCGGGTTCATCGACTATCTCAATTTGATCAACATCCGCGATGGCGGCGTCAAGCTGACCTGGGACGAGGGCGAGACCCAATACGAGGTCGAGCGCGGTGTCGAGGTCTATGAACGGCTGAAGGGGCGGCCCCGTGTCGCCGCCTGGAATCCGCTGTCGGTCGGCATCGCCTATGCCATGATCGATCGCATCACCAAGGACAAGGTGCCACTGATCACCATCAACCATGGCCGCACCGATTCGACCGACGGCCGCGTGTTTCCCGATGTCTTCCCGCTGCTGCTCAATCCCTACAGCGAAATGTCGGGAATCGTGAACTACATTGCGAGCCGCGAGGGCGGGGTCGACAAGCTGAAGGGCAAGAAGCTCGTTGTGCTCTATCACGGCTCGCCCTATGGCAAGGAGACGATCCCGATCTATAAGCTCCTGGCGGACAAGTATCAGTTCAGCCTGGAGCAGTTCGAGGTGCCGCATCCTGGCAACGAGCAGCAGTCGCAATGGCTGTCGATCCGGCGGGCGAAGCCCGATTATGTGGTGCTGCGCGACTGGGGCGTGATGAACCCGGTGGCGCTGAAGACCGCGCAGAAGGTCGGATTTCCCGCCGACCACATCATCGGCAACGTCTGGTCCAACTTCCGAGGAAGACGTGATCCCGGCCGGCGACGCCGCCAAGGGCTATATCGCGATCACCACGCAGGCTTCCGGTGAGCAATATCCGGTGCTGCAGGAGGTGATCAAGACCGTCTACGGCGCCGGCGAGCGCAATCTCGACGACAAGAAGCGGATCGGCAGCGTCTACCACAATCTGGGAATCGTGAACGGCATCCTCAATGTCGAGGCGATCAGGATCGCACAGAAGAAGTTCGGCAAGTGTACCCTGCCGGTGACGAAGTGCGCTGGGGTTTTGAGCACCTGCAGCTCGATCCGGCGCGGGTGGAGGCGCTCGGCGCCAAGGACCTGTTCCATTCGATCAACGTCACCTGGGACAATCACGAAGGCGACGGCCGCGTCACGTTCCAGCAGTGGGACGGCGGCAAATGGAAGGTGGTCTCGGGCTGGATCGCGCCGGACTGGGCCGTCCTGCGTCCGATCATCGAGAAGTCGGCGGCCGCCTATGCCAAGGAGCACGGCATCAAGGTGAGGACCTCCGGCGACGACGCGGTCAGCAATTGATGCAGCGGCAGTTGCGGGAGGAGCCTTTCGGCTCCCGTGTCCTGCAACGCCACGGATCAACAGATGAGTGAAACCCTGCTCTCGGTCGAGCGACTGGCCGCCACCTATAATCACGCGATCGCGGCGGTCAGCGAGTCTCGCTCGCCGTGCGGCGCGGCGAGATCGTCGCCGTGCTCGGCGCCAACGGCGCCGGCAAATCGACCACGCTGCAGGCGGTCTCGACGCTGCTCGCCGCACGGCGCGGCCAGATCACCGCGGGCCGCATCCTCTTCGACGGCCGCGATGTCGCGGGTACATCGGCGGCGACGCTGGCGCGCGCCGGCCTGGTGCCGGTGCTCGAGGGCCGGCACTGCTTTGCCTCGCTTACGGTTGAGGAGAACCTCATCACCGGCGCGATGGGGCGCGATGCGCGGCGGGCCGAGATCGCCGCGGACCTCGATCACATCTACGCGCTGTTTCCGTGCCTGAAGCAGCATCGCCGCTCGCTCGTCGGCCTGACCTCGGGTGGCGAGCAGCAGATGACGGCGATCGGCCGCGCCTTGATGTCGCGACCGCGGCTGCTGGTGCTGGATGAACCGGTCGATGGCACTCGCGCCGCTGCTCGTCGAAGGAGTTTTTCGCGCGCTGAAGCAGCTCAACGGCGAGCAGGGGCTGTCGATCCTGGTCGCCGAGCAGAACTCGACCGTGGCGCTGCGCTTCTCCGACCACGCGGTGGTGCTCGAGAACGCCCGCAGCGTGCTGGCCGGCACGGCGGCCGAGCTGCGCCAGCGCGCCGACATCAAGACACATTATCTCGGCGGATCGTCGCAGGGCGATCTCGGCCGGAGGCAGCCGACAGAGGCTGTCGCATGACTGCAACCCGGAGAGACTGACCATGGCCAACGACAATCTCGCACGCAAGATCGACGACGACGTTTATACCAGGCTCGATGCCATGGATGCGACCGTGAAGGTGAATGCCGACCGCAACGACCGCGAAAGCCGCTTTCCGCGCGAGAATCTGCGCGCACTTGCCGAGGCCGGCTGGACCGGCGTGCTGAACGAACCTCAGTTCGGCGGGCTCGGTCTCAGTCATCTGGATTTCGCCGAGGCCGCCTACCGGATCGGGCAGGCCGATGCATCCACCGGCCTCGTCTATGTCATGCATGTCGGTGCGGCGCAGACCATCAATTTGTTCGGAAACACCGACCAGAAGGAGCGCTGGCTGAAGGCCGGCAATGGCAGCCCGCTTCGGCACCTACTCGACCAGTGAACGCGCCACCGGCGGTCACTGTTGGTACAATCTGTCCGAAGCCTCGCGCGACGGCGACGACTATCGCGTCAATGCGGAGAAATCGTTCACGACGAGCTCGGGTCAGGCGGACTATTATGTGGTGCAGACGCGCACGCCTGACGCCAGGGACCAGCCGATATCATCTTCTTCATCGTCGACGGCAAGGCCGAGGGCATCGAATCCCGCCCCTGGGACGCGCTCGGTGTGCGCGCCAACCATTCGGGGCCGATCCGCTACACCAATGTGCTCGTGCCGCAACGCGACCGCCTTGGCGCCGAAGGGCAGGGCAAGGAAATCATCTATGACGGCGTATCGCCGGTCTATCTGATCGGGCTCGGCGCGGTCTGGGAAGGCGTGGCGCGGGGCGCGTTGAACGCGGCGATCGCGCACACCACGAGCTTCGTGCACAAGGATCGGAACAAGAGCCTGTCCGACTATCAGGCGATCCGCCAGGAGCTCGGCGCGGCCAAGGTTTTGGTCGAGACGCTGCGGCCCTCGCGCAACGAACTTCCAGCCAAGCTCGACGCGCTCTGGCGCGCCGGCAAGCCGCAAAGCGAAATCCTGATCCCGCTGACCGAATTCAAGGTGCATGCCGCAGAAGTCGCCAACAAGGTCGCGGCGACGGCGCTGACGGTGACGGGCGGGTACGGCTATCACCGCGGCCCGATCGAGCGCGCCTATCGCGACGCGCGTGCGGCGATCGCGATGGGGCCGTCCAATGTCATCGCGCGCGACTGGATCGGCAAGGCGCTGGTCGGCCTGCCCCTGGGACTATTCTACGAGGGCGGAGAATAAGTCGAACTTCACCAATCCATTGCCAGCGGTCGGTGCGCTACGCCGACGACTTCGTCATGGGTTTCGAGACCAAGGCAGATGCGCGGGAATGCTCTTGGGGCCCTCAAGGTGCGGCTGGCCAGCCTTCGGCCTCATGCTCCCAAGAGGACAAGACGCGGCTGGTCGAGTTTTGGCCGGCTCGCCGCCCTCCCGCGTCAGCGGCGCGGCGAGCGGCGGCCACGATTGGAGTAGCCGGTTAAGCCAAGCGGGCGGACACAAGATGAAACGCTGCAAGCTACTGCTTCGTCACGTTCAACTGTCCATTCCAGCGCGTCGCCCCGGAATAGCCCACCGTTGGACGTTTGCGATAGTTTCTCGTGGGCCGCCGGCAAATCGATTGACATCACATCAAGGTGTCGCTCGCCGGAGGCGCTCGCGCAAAGGGCTCGTCTTCATTGCATTGCGGCGCCGCTATCGCCGCCCGTTCCGCGGGTGCCTTGATAACCGGTCTCGCGACTGCACTCGCTTTCGGGGCCCGCCGTCATTTCATGCCGGCGTTGCTATCACTGCCCCTTAGCGGAAGCCTTCTCTCCTGCCTTCGCTCCGCTTCGGCCAGGGCGCTTACGCCGGCCGGCATTCAAGGAACGTTTGGTACGGTGATGCAGTCCGAAGGAGGGGGGATACGCGCTGACGATAGATCTCCGACATTTTCGTCCGAGTCGATGTCTGCAGCGCGGTGCCTGCCGTATTCAGGCGGCCGGCTCAGCTTCCGGCAGCGGGAGCCAACCACCGGCTGGACGGAAGGGGGAGCCACATGGGATACCGCCGCGCACGACCAGCTCGAGGCCTATCGCAAACAATATCCGGCATGGAATATCAACCATGTTCCGGACCGCGAATATTCCCCGAACGACTGGCTTAGCCATGTCCGCTACCGGTTCGAGATGAGCTTTAGCGCTACTCCTAAGTGGACGAGCAGCTTTGCCTGATCGCGAGGGGCCGGCTTCGACCGGTCCGTTCTTTACCCGCTTTCTTCCTCGGACCGTCACGGATGTCGGCCGGTTGAGGATTCCTTCTGTTGGCCTGCGCGTCGTCTGGTCGAGGGCGACGGCGGTTCGCCACCGGCAGAATGGGTGTCCCGCAGCGATCGCCGTGCCCGTGCGCCATGCTCGGCCGATTCAAATAAGGTGATCGGTGATATGCATGATTGAGAAATAATTCTCCGGGTGATGCTGAACGTCGCCAGCACTCACATTTGAGAGCGTGATTGAATTGCCCTCGCCCAGATCGACGATGGTATTGGAGCCAGCCGCCTCGACGCGGCTGGCAAGATCGGCAAGCGTATGAATACCAGTGTGATTGATCCCGTCCTCGATGTGCAACCTATCTCCCGCCGTGAAATCCATCACGAAATCCTTGCCGTTCCCGCTCGTAAACATGAAGTTGTCATTGCCGTGATTGCCGAACAGAGTGTCGTTGCCCTGATTGCCGTACAGAAAATCGTCGCCCGCACCACCAGAGATCGTGTCGTTTCCCTGATTGCCTTCCAGCTCATCGTCGCCCTTACCACCGGAGATGACGTCGTTCCCGCCCAGACCCTGGATAAAGTCTCTATCGGGCGTCCCAACCACGTGATCGTTGTAGTTCGTGCCGCGGAATACAGCCATGTTATTCTCCTGTGTCGTGTCTGCCAGGCGAGCGGTCACGGAAGTGATCGCGCTCTCGGACATACACATCGGATCTGACGAAAACCTGACGCGCACACCCGCCAAGACGGTGTGATGCGTCGTCCAATTACGAGCCGTTGTGCAAGTGATTTCAAAAGCCGAGCGGCTCACACTTTTGATGCCGGATGGACAAAGCTGGCACGGACGAAGTTACAAGGCCAAGCCGTTGTACGGGATAATGCCGGTCGCATCCCGGCAAGCGGCGAAGGCGTGATCAACCAGTACCGCACTCATTGGCAGACAGTGAGAGGAGCCTTGAACAAGTTCATGCTTGGGCGCCGATCTCTCCACGGGGCAGACCAGACTTTTGCGACAATGGCCTCAGTCGGCGCTATTGACCCGAAGCGTCAGGTCTTCGCCCCTCGCTTCCTTCCTCTATGGCGCGATGAGCATAGCTCCGCGCCGATCATCTTCATGTATGATGCGTTAACCGCGACGAAGAGGTCATCGAGAACGCCGACAGCTTCGTCATCGACCGCAAGAACGTGCGGCAGCATCTGTCATTCGGATTCGGCATCCATCGCTGCGTTGGGCGACACCTTGCGGAGCTGCAGTTGAAAGTCCTCTGGGAAGAAATGTTGAATGCGCGGCTGGAGGTCGAGGTTGTCGGCGAACCCGAGCGAATTGCGTCTAACTTCAGCACGGTTATTCCGCTCTTCCTGTGCAGATTAGCGCTTAGGCTTTGATGTGCTGGCTTTGAAGGTATTGCTCGGCACAGTTTCCGTCCCTCTTTGGTTGGCCCCTTTCACTGCAGCACAATGTCGAAAGCGGGTTGATTGACGGAATCACTACATCTCGGGGGCCAGGCATCCATCGAACAGACGTTTAGGTTCCTGCGACTAAGTTCCTGTGAGGAGTGGTGGTGTCGGGCCGAGGCCTTTGCGTTTCCCGCTCTCAAAGGCGGCCCGGAGATGGATTTTGACACTCACGCGATGAGTTTGACATTGAAGGTTGTCGCGGTCGCAGCGATTTTCTTTGGAGAGGCGTTTTCGATTATCGCGGAGTTGATTGCCTCAAAGCAGTTTGGAAAGGCCGGTGGGGAGTTGACAATGCTCCTGCTGATGTTTTTGCTGAGATCCTTCGGTGGTATCCTACTCGTCTTCGGATACGTACTCGGCTACATGTATCTCAAGAATATCTGGATAATTATCGCAATATCGGTCGGCGCAATTTTAGTGGTGGAGCCGGTTCTCACGTTTCTTCTGTTTCGAGACGTCCCGACAGTCGGCTCGCTGATCGGGCTGGCTCTCGGTGCGCTTGGCACGCTCGCTGCGATATTTTTATGAGCGTATTCCGGCTAAGCTTAAATGGATCGCTAGCTTGCTAGCTTCGGCAGGATCGTAGTTTGAAAAAGGAGTTGTGCAACGTCGGGTTCTGCTTAACGCGAACGTGAGGAAGGAAATGACGTTTTGACGGGCGTTCCACGTCCAGTCAGGATTTGCGCATGATCGAGCCGTGAGCCTTCGGTCGCAGACCCAGGATCTCCTTCGCGCAGGAAGACGTGCGCAGTCGCGGATGGTCTCCAACCGATATGCGCCGGGTACCTTTGCTTCAACACAATCCTCCAGTCCGCTCCACCAGGCGGGCATGCTTGTGATGACAAGCCGGTAGAGGATGGTTTCTGCCAAGTTCTTCCATGGACAAAGCTACCGGCAGTGAGCCGGGTTGTAGGATCGTCGTCCCGTTCGATGCTTTCGCGGCCTGCCAGCGCAGATCTCTATGGCGTTGATGCGGGCCAGTGCCAGGCCGCGGCCAGGTACGGCAGCTGAGGATTCCGCACCTGATGCGGTCATCCCTGCATCTCGGCCTCCAGCACCACGGCAGCTTCCATGGAGCTGGAACCCACGGTGATTCAGTTTTTTTGTCCATCCGGAGAGCGCCCTTCGTCAGCCAATCGTCAGCCAGGTGGTCTATCCAGACAGGCTGCGCATTCTCGATTGTATGGGAGATAGATTATGACGGGCACTGGCCGACCTGGCGAACCGCATGTTGGGGCTGCAGGAGCCGGCAGCACGTCGGGATCGGGCAGTTCGCGCTCAGAATCCGGTCTCATCTTGGCGGAAGGCAGCCAGTTTTTCGACGCCGTCGTGGAGCAGATGCGCTTGGAGCCTCAAGAGAGAACGGCGTCGGTCGCGAGCCAGCCGCCAACGTCGGGTGAGGGAGTTTCCTCAAGGGGCGACGGGATCAACGCGGCAAAGCGAAAAATGGGCAGTCTGTTTGAGGAACTTAATGCTTGCCGTAATGGCGCCATGCACGCCCAGAGCTCGTCGGAGGCGCAAGAGCTGATCGATCAGCTCGTCAAGGCGGGCTCAGCAGTTTTGGACTACTACGCGAGCCTGCCGCCGGATCTGGCGCGCAGCATTCTGTCCGACGATCAGGCCCGCCGACTTCGCGACGAGACGCTCGAGGCGGCGGACCAATGCGACGTGCTGGGCACCCCGACTACCTACGCGCTGGAGCAGAGCAGGAAGAATGCGGGAAAGGTGTTCGAGCGGATGCGCGAGTCCAACGTTCCGCCCGACCAACTGAGCCGAGCGGCTTCCAGTGTGGCAAAACACTATTTGGCCTGCGTGGAGTGGTGGGAAAAGAAGGCATTGCGCTCGGAACGGGTGCAGTCCGTCTGTGCGGCCACGGCCAACTTGCCAAGTACAACGGCCGAGATGCGGCAGGTCGAACAGGCTGCACTACGGCTGCACACCGGCTGGGCGCTGTATGCCAAGAACATGCATCTGCAATCGCAGGTCGCTCTCGCGCGGGTCATGATTGAATCGCAGGCGGGCACGTTCGAACCAGCCGTCGGACAAATCCTCTTGGGTGAGAACGGTCGGGCACGTCTACTCGGAACCTTCATCCAGGATGTTGTTCCGGCATTCCTCTCGACGGCCGAGGCTGTCCTAAAGAGCAGAGGAAGGGCCCTTGACGCAGAGCACTGCGCCGTTCTGGAAGGTGTCATGGAGCGGCTATCGGAATTTGCGTCGGCTTTGCACGACATGGTTGCCGAGCTAAGGAATGCCGGAGCAGGTGCCGATCTCCCGTTGGAACTGTTGGATCAGATCGTGGAAGGCGCTTGGGTCACTGCGCATGAGGTCATGCGCCTCCTGGCAGTACAGCCGAAGATGCCGGCCATGGTTGAACAGCCGGCCGAGGCTGGGACCGCAATACCGGCCCATACGACCGGCGGTGCTGTCGTGGCTGAAGGCACTGCAGCGCGCAGGAAGGGGAAAGCCAAACGCACGCCGGCCGCAGGCGCGGGGAGTTCGGCCGCCGGGCGGCCGAAGCCGCAGCCCTCTGGCCCCAACGCCGACACGGCGCCAGCAGCCAAGATTATCGTGCTCTCGGAGCTGGGCACGAAGAAAATCGCGACTGCAGAGGACGCACATGCGAGGGCGTTATCGTCGGCGACGGGACATTTGGCGATCTGGCAGGCCCCGCCATCGAAGGAGGCACTGACACGACTGCTCGAGCGGTTGGACGAACTTTTAAAATTCGATCTGCCCGGTCAGCAAAGGGCCATCTCGCAAGCACGCCTCATGAAACCCGAAGACGCCGACCACGTCGTGGACACTGTCGTCGAGCGCCTGCAGAGGCAGGCCGCCGAGATTGAGGCCTGTGTAGCCGCGCTGCAGGAGCCTCGTCGACGCGGCCTGCTCACGCCCGTGCAAGTGCCCGAAGTGCACGACAAAATAGTACGACTGAAGGGCATGTTATCCGAAGTACAGGGGCAGGCAAACGCTTTGAAGGAGCGAAAGGCTACGATCAAGATGGATTGCATGAAGACCTACGCCTTCCCCTCGCAGCAGTACCTTGAACACTTGCAGGCGGCCGGGGAGTTGGCTCCCCTGGAGCCACCCCGCGCGTTGAAGGGCGAGCCTGGGACACTGTTCGAGATCAAGCTGCAGCCCGAGGCACTGAGCAATGGTGCGATGCCGAGCCCGGTGTGGGTACACATCCATACGAAGCGGCCGGTACATGCGTGGCAGTTGGCGACGCTGGATAACGCCGAGTTCGCCGCTTGCCACGTGAAGTCCAACGAACAGCGCGGCTACAATCGCCTCTGGCAGAACGCTCGAGCTTCGACAGGGCACGAAAGCGTGGTGATCCACCGCGGCAAGCTCACGCCTGCGTTCTGCAAGTCCTTGTTAGGCACCGCTTTTAGCGGCTATCCGCGATATCCTTTTGCCGAGGCGGAGCACGGGTCGACGCTGGTCGCTCGATATGGGACTTAGTTAAGGTGTCTCGCGGTAGAGTGCCGCTTGTGAGGACAGCATCAGCCATGCAACCGAATCCGGATCCAGAGGGCCCGCTGAACCGCACCGGGACCCCGCAGGTCCAGCTCCTGAGAGGTCGGTCCATAGCTCGAAGCAACCCGGGATAGTCCGGGCTCTTATGAGAAACTCGACTGAATCGCCGCTTGGCACTTCACCTTTCCGGACTGCTCGAACGCTCCCTGGCCATTTCCGCTAACAGTGAACGCAGTGAGGCGATCACGGTACCGCATCATCGCAAGTAACATCTGTTGTCGGACTTCGGGATCGATCGTTCCTTGTCGGAGGTTGACGACGGTCACGTATATCAGTGCACCGATCGTGAACTGACGGAAGTCTGAGGTTGCGTCGGAATTGGCTAGGAACGCCAGCGATAAGTCCAGCGTGCCTGGTCTTACCCGATCGTCGATGGACGTGCGCCGCCTGATCTCGGATTGGAACTGGCTCCAAAAAGCGGGCTCTGACATGTGTGATACACTAGGCGCAACACCTTCGGCGCGGGGGAAGGGGCCTGCGCGGCCGCTCGCGTGATCTCAGAGAAAATCGAGCCGTCGTCGAAATAAGACGCGCGAGCTTCCTTGGAGGCAGGACCAGGCGGCATCCCCGGACCAAATCCAATCGCGCGCCATGTCTTCGCGAACGGCGCATGTGCCCACACTCGACTCTGAATGAGCCTTTTGAATGCGACAGCCGCAATCAGCCGTCCAACCAGGCGTCAAAGAAAGGAGAAGGATGAACAATGCGAAGACGTTCGTGATCGGGACAAGGCAGTGCCCCAACTTGCAGCGCGACAACGCAATGGTGTCTTCAACTTTAGCGAGAAGTAAAGAGTTCGGTTTCGGCGCGGGAACGCCGTTTGCGGTCTACCGACCGGATAGCTTAGCCGTCGGTGGTTGGCGACCTTCAGAGGAAGGTTGCGGGAGCCAACCTCAGAATTCCCGATCGGTAACTTTCCGAGCCGCTCAGCCTCGGCTTGAGGTAAATATTCCCGCTCGGTAACTTTTGTCCTTCGTCCATCGGAATAGTACGAAAAGTTCCCGCTCGGTAACTTTTCTCTGGACATCTGCTGTTTCAACGCATAAAGTTCCCGTTCGGTAACTTACGGCGAGAGAGCTATGAACACGCCTCCAAAAGGCACTCCCCCCTCGGGCGGAAACGAGGCTCCTGGCGAGACCGGTGTCGCGCGCCAAGCCGCCGAGTTCGCTGCAGCATTCGGTCGCCTCATCCAGGAAGAACGCAAACGCCAGGGCCTCCGGCAGGACGAGCTGGCCATGGTGAGCGGGACAGGAAAGCGTTTCATCGTCGACCTCGAGGCCGGAAAAAGCACCTGTCAGCTCGGGCGCAGCCTGCACGTGGCAAACGTGCTCGGGCTGCGCATCGAGGATGTTCTCAAAGATGCGCAAGCCCGCCGCGCGAACACTTCCGAGACACCGGACATTCCCGACAGCGACGAGGAGGAGCCTCATGGACCGTCTTCCGGTCTACTTTGAGACGCGAGAGGTCGGCTGGATCACGACCGCCGACGAAGCGTCAGGCTTCACCTATGCCGAATCCTGGCGCGGGCTGACCGGCGCCTTCCCTGTGTCGCTCACCATGCCGCTCGCGCGGGCGTCGCATGATGCCTCGGCAATTCTGGTATGGGCGGCAAATCTGCTGCCGGAGAACGCAACTCTCGGGACCGTAGGTCATATGCTCGGCAAGTCGCCGGCCGATGTCATCGGTCTTCTTGCCGAGATGGGCCGCGACACCGCCGGCGCGCTCTCCGTCGGACAACCTGGCACCGGGCTGATCGCCGGCAAATGGCGAGAGATCCCCGACAAGGCCTCGCTCGAGCGCATCCTCAATGAGCTACCCCACAAGCCTTTCCTCGTCGGCGAAGATGGCGTGTCGATGTCACTTGCCGGTGTGCAGACAAAGCTCGCCGTCGCTCTGGATGGCGACACCCTGTACATACCGATCGACGGCGCGCCATCGACCTACATCATCAAGCCCGATGGCGAGCGCTTGCCTGGCGCCGTCCAGAACGAGGCATTCTGCCTGACGCTCGCGCGCATGATCGGAATCCCGACGCCAAAGGTGACGACAGGGAGGGCAGGCGAACGTAGCTACCTGCTGGTTGAGCGCTATGACCGCCGTCATGACGGCAAGAGGTGGCGGCGGCTGCATCAGGAGGACTTCTGCCAAGCCCTGGGCCTGCCGCCAGCTGCCAAGTACCAGAACAACGATAGAGGCCTAAAAGGACCATCATTGGCCGACATGGTCGGCGTGACCCAGCGCCACATGACAGCACAGGAGACCGCCCGCTTCGTCGATCTTGCCATCTTCAATCCGATGGTGTGGAACACCGATTCCCACGCCAAAAATTACGCGCTGATGCTATCGGCGCGCGGCGCCGCCATGGCGCCAGGTTACGACATCGTCTGTGCGGCGCCATATCCGAAGATCACCCGCAACATGGCGCAGAAGATCGGCGGGCAAAAGCAGGCTGACCAGCTCGGACGCAACCACTGGGAGCGCTTCGCCATCGACTGCAAGCTCTCTCCAGCGCAGACGATCCGGCGCGTCTCCGAGATTGCTCAGGCTGTGACGCACCATGCAATGGCGGCCAAGGCAGAGGTCGAAGCCATGCCTGCCGGCGGCGATCCCGTCCTGGACACGGTGGTCGAGGCGGTGATTTCGCGCGCACGCGGCTACCTAGAGCGCCTAAAGCAAGCGCAGCCGGCGCCGGAAGGCGCAGCAGCCCCATCGCCCTAGGCTAGGAATAGACGCACGTGGCGACAAAGCCGAGCTCGCCTGTCTCACCCGCCGGAAGACGTGGCTGCACATCTGCGCTCAAGGACTCCGGGGGGCGTGCCCGACGATTTTCCGCACAAGGATACGATCATCGCACTCGAGGCGCTGCTCGAAGACCACGAAGGATTTCACCCAGTAGCACCCCGATCTTCCGCATCGCTTATGTAGCTGGCGCGGCCCGCCGGATAGCAAGATGTCTGCTGCCGGCACGATATTCGCGACGTGGCATGCGAAACCGCAAACGGCGGTTAATCGAAAGGCCATGATGCGTGCCGATCGAGTGGCAGAGCGCCCAGGTACGGCGAGCTTCGTGCTGATGGTCGTGGCCTTCCTCGCCGTCGCCTCGGCTTTCGCGCTCTCGATCGTGACCGGCTACATCTCGATCCGCCGTCAGGGCATCTATTTCTCGATGATCACGCTGGCGCTGTCTACAGCTGCTATTTCATCTACTTCAGGCCCCGTTCATCCATGGTGAGGACGGCATTCCGCAGGGACACATGTTCGGCGTCCTCGATCTCCCAAGCCGACGGTTCTGTATTACGTCGTGCTGATCGGCTTCCTCGCCGGGTTCCTCCTGATCTTCCGCGTCATCAATTCGCCCTTCGGCGAGGTCCTGAAGTCGATCCGCGAGAACGAGCAGCGCGCCATCTCGCTGGGCTGCCGGACTGACCAGTACAAGTTCCTGGCCTTCGTGCTGTCCGGCACGCTGGCGGGCTTCGCCGGAGCGCTGAAGGTGTTCGTGGCGCAGAACGCCTCGCTCACGGACGTGCATTGGTCGACGTCGGGCGAAGTCGTGCTGATGACGCTGGTCGGCGGTCTCGGCACCATCTTCGGCCCCGCGGTCGGCGCCTTCATGATCATCGCCATGCAGCAATATCTGGCGAGCTTCGGCCAGTGGGTGACAGTGATTCAGGGCGCGATCTTCGTGACCTGCGTGCTCACCTTCCGCCGTGGCATCGCACAGCGCTACAACTGTAAGCTCTGACGATCTGATGCAAGCTGTCACGCGGAGCGCTCGTCAGCGGCTTATTCGTCGTACAGCTGACGCAAGAGTGTTGACCTCTTCGAGTGTATTGTAATAGTGCGGCGAAGCCCGAATGACATGCGGGAGCCTTCTCCTCATTGCGTCCAATGGCGTACTTGTTGGAGGAGAGACCGAGACATTGATTTTTTCACTTTGCAAATGGCGCATGACTTCGCGTGCTTCCACGTCCTGAAGAGTGAACGAAACGATTGAAGCGCGATCTTCTCCGAGGTCGTGAATCGACAAACCGGGGATCGCGCTGAGTGCAGCGCGCAACTCGTTCGCAAGCAGGCGGCAACGTCGTTCGATCTTGTTGATGCCGATTAGAAGTGCGTAGTCGACCGCTATGCCAAGGCCGAGCCGCGCGGCGTAATTCGCCTCCCAGGTTTCAAACCGTCGAGCGTCGGACCTAAGTTCGTAGCGGTCAGGTCCAACCCAAGGTGCACCAAACAGGTCTATCATGGCCGGTTCAATGTCCTTCAGAAAATCCTCGCGCATGTAGAGGAAGCCTGTTCCACGCGGACCGCGCAGGAATTTCCGGCCCGTCGCCGTGAGCATGTCGCAACCAAGTGCATGGGCATCCACCGGGATCTGTCCAACTGCCTGGCACGCATCCAGCAGGTAGGGAATTCCATGTGCTCGCGCGATTTGACCGACAGCTTCAGCCGGATTCACCAAGCCACCGTTCGTCGGTATCCAGGTGATGGCGATCAGTCGCACGCGGTCATCGATCATCCGCTCGAGCGCCTCAGGGTCCAAAACCTGATTTGCGTCGTCGGGTATAACCTCGACCCGTGCGCCCGTGCGGCGTGCGACCTGCAAAAACGCAACATAGTTTGCGGCAAATTCTGCGGAGGTGGTGAGTATTCGGTCTGAAGGTTTAAAGCGGAGCGAATAGAAGGCGCGCTGCCAGGCCAGAGTGGCATTTTCGGCCAGCGCGATTTCTTCCCGCTTCGAGCCGACTAGTCGAGCTATGCCATCGTATACGCCTTCGAGGCACGCTGTGCTTTCGGCGTACGCTTCGTAGCCGCCAATCTCGGCTTCGCGCCGGAGATATGTCATCATGCCGTCCACGACGGGACGTAGCATCAGCGCGGCGCCCGCATTGTTGAGGTGAATTCGATGCGCAACACCCGGCGTATCGGCTCGCAAACGATCGACCTCGGAATCTGAAAGATCTTCCTTCGAGCTTGCGGCTTGCTCCCGGATATCCTGCACCAGAGATCCCCTCTTTCGCGACACGGTAGAATGCCAGATTGCGAGGCGTCAGCGGTCTTCGACCAGCAAATCTTTTTGGAATATGCCTGCCAGACGAGCCCAAACCCGCCATTTTAGGCTCAACAATGCCGAATTCCGTCATGGATTGCGTCAAAGATTGCACTAACCGGCTTCGCGGCTCGGCACAGTACAGTCCGAAAAGATCGAACGAACTTGCCAGGAGGATGACCTTGGTACCCCCTTTTGAGGCCGCCGACTCCGCGACACAGACGCTTGCCACTCAACGATCTATCCTATTACGCAGCCGGTCATCTGGACTGAAACATGCGGCTTCCTGGTGCGACCGCAACGCAGGAGATGAGCCTCTGCGCCTTCTTCAAGCTTGTCCGCGCTATGCTCCGACCAATCTGATTTCTCTGCCGCGCACCGCGGAAAGGCTGGGGCTTGGCGAAATCTGGATCAAGGACGAGACCCAGCGTCTGGGCATAGGCAGCTTCAAGGGGCTCGGCGGAGCCTATGCCGTGCTGAAGCTTGCTATGCGACACGTCGAGAGGCGGACGGGGCGAGCAATTCTGCCGGCGGAACTGATGGAGCCTGGCGTTCGGGCCATGCTGTCCGAACTCACCTTTTCCTGTGCATCTGACGGCAATCACGGTCGTTCCGTATCAGCCGGAGCGCGGCTCATCGGGGCGCGAGCTGTGGTGTATCTCCACCAAGGCGTGAGTGAAGAGCGTGCCGCTCATATATCACGGCTCGGTGCTGAGATCGTGCGTGTGTCCGGAGATTATCACGACTCGGTGGAAGCTGCAGCCAAGGCTGCGTCGCAGGACGGTTGGATTGCCGTCCCAGATACCGTCGGCCCAGGAGAAGATGCCACGGCCTGCACGCTTGTGGTTCAGGGCTACTCGATCCTGACCGATGAAATCGTTGCAGCCACCACAGGACAGCAAAAGCCCTTTACGCATGTTCTGGTTCAAGCTGGCGTCGGAGGTCTTGCTGCAAGCGTATTCGGCCATGGTTGGGCGCGTGGTCTATTCGGGCCCGATACCCATCTGTGGATCGTGGAGCCGGAACGATCGGCCTGCCTTTATGAAAGCGCGCGAGCCAAGATGCCCGTGCGCCTTCCACCGGGGCCTGCGACGAACATGTCGATGCTCGAATGCCAAAGCCCGTCCTTGTTGGTTTGGCCGATCATCGAAGACCTGACCAGCGGCTACATCACGGTCACCGACGAAGAGGCCGCTGACGCGGTACGTTTGCTCAATGAGGGCATTTCAGGCGATCAGCGTCTTCGCGTCGGAGAGTCGGGAGCGGCGGGATTGGCAGGCCTCTTCAGGGCAGCCGAAGAGAAGGACCGAAAGCGACTTGGGCTGGATCAGTCCGCCAAGGTCCTGCTCTTTGCGACCGAAAGCCCTACCGACCTGTCGGTCTGGAGCGGCAACCAATAGGCAGGATCAAAACGCTGCCAATCAGGATACGTCAAGATTGATGCGGGTGGTGAATTTCACCGTCTGCATCGACACATAGGTGTTGAACGACTTGACGTTCTTGTCGGGAAAGAATGCTCGCTCGGTGAAAGCGCCATATTCTTCCATCGAGCCAGTGTTGACGACCAGAATGAAATCAGCCGAACCCGTTACGTAGTAGCACTGCGTAACCTCAGGATAGGCGCTCATCCGATTCTTGAAGGTGTGGAGAAGATCGAGCTGCTCTTGCTCGAGCGCCACGAGCACGATCGAGGTGACCCGTTTCCCGGCGACCGAAGGCGATATGATCGAGACGTCAGACATGATCGCCCCGTTTTCACGCAATCGCCTGAGCCGACGCAGGCAAGACGTCGGGGAAAGTCCCACGCGCTCTGCCAATTCCTCAGAGGTCTGCAGATTATTCTCCTGCAGCAGCATCAGAAGCTTCAGATCGAGGCGGTCGAGGTCCGTGCGCGTGACAGCCATTTAAACTCTCAACTTGCAACTTTCCGGCATTTTAGATCGCAAAACGGCGAATTCAGCCACTCGCTTGCCGGATTATAGGCATGAAGCCGGGTCGAGCAAGTATTTGCCACTACAAACGGAGGCGAAGATGGTCGATGTAGTCAGACGCAAGCTTCTTCGGGGAACCGCTTTGGCTGGGGGCTTGGCGGCCGCGCGCTCGCTGTTTCCCGCCCCGGCGCTTGCGCAAATCCCGAAGGGCACCGGTGAAGTCGTGGTCTATGACGGCGGCGGGTCCTGGGGCGAAGCCAAGCGGATCGCCTATTTCGAGCCCTTCGAGAAAGCGACCGGCATCAAGGTTATCGCTCAACCCCGCACGGATACGGGAGCGGTGCGAGCGAGCGTGTTGGCCGGTGCTCCCCGATACGACGTGACGATCATTCCTGGCGGCAAGGCCCCGACTTTCGAGCGCGACAATCTTCTGCTTCCGATCGACTACGGCTACTTCGACAAGGCAGACCTCGACGCGTTCAGTCCGGTCAAGGTCGGCAAGTTCACCGTGCCCGCGATCATCTATTCTCTGTTCATTGCATATGACGCGTCGAAGTTTACCTCCGATGCGCCGAAGTCTTGGGCGGATTTGTGGGATGCCCAAAAATTTGCGGGACGGCGCTCGCTCATGGCAGGAACCTGGGCCTCGGACGGCGGCACGTTCGAAGCAGCCCTGATGGCGGATGGTGTTGATCCGTCGAAGCTCTATCCACTTGATTGGGATCGCGCATTCAAGAGCCTCAGCCGGGTCAAGCCGAACATCCTGAAATGGTGGAATACCGGTGCGGAAGCTCCGCAGATGATCATCGATAAGCTGATCACGGCCGGAAGCGCCTGGAACGGTCGGGTTTCGGCAGCCAACGAGCAGGGGGCCAAGATCGGCTACACCTGGAATCAGGGGATGCTGCAGTATGACACCTGGGTGGTTTTGAAAGGCACTAAGAACGCAGACAACGCGTTCAAGTTTCTCGCGTTCTCAGCGCGAGCCGAGAACCAGGCAAAGTTTGTCCAACACATTCTCTACGCGCCGCCGAACTCGCGTGCGTTCGACTTAGTGCCGACTGAACGGGCGAAGCTCCTGCCGACCTCACCGGAAGCGCGGAAGCTGCAATTCGTCCAGGATTATGAGTTCTGGAACACGGTCGGCTCCAACGGCAAGGCCAACAATGAAGTAGCCGTCGCTCAATGGGAGCGTTGGATTTCTGGCGCACGGTAGGGCAAGATGGCGGATGCGAGTGTGGCAATGCCCCGTAGGGGATATACATTAGGACGGGCGCGCCTAGTGCCCGTCCTTCTTCTCTTGCCAATCGTAATCGTATTCTCGGTCGGCTACGTCGTGCCGCTTGCGCAACTCGTGCTCAAGAGCCTGCAGCTTGATGGCGCCTGGTCGCTCAAGAGCTATATCGAGATCGCCAACTCGCCCGCGTTTCTTTGGATCGTCCTTAGAACACTCGCGCTCGCCGCGACCGTGACGATCATTTGCCTCCTCATCGCTTATCCGCTCGCTTATGCCATATCGAAATGTCCACCGCGTCCGGCGGCGTTTCTTCTGCTTATCGTCACGCTCCCTTATTTGACGAGTGTCTTGATCAGAACCTACGCTTGGATCGTCCTGCTCAGCCCCAACGGGCCCATTAACCAGCTGCTCCTGCGGCTTGGAGTCATCTCCGAGCCATTGCAAATGGTATTCAATTCGATCGGCGTCTATATCGGCATGGTCCAGGTCCAGCTGCCGCTTATGGTTTTTCCTCTTTACGCTGTGTTGGCACGGGTTAATCCAAGCCTTGCAAAAGCGGCACAAAGTCTCGGAAGTCCTCCGACCGACGCCTTCCTGAGGGTCACGCTGCCAGCCTCGATGCCAGGCGTGATTAGCGGCTGCACGCTCGTGTTTCTGTCCAGTCTCGGCTTCTATATCACGCCAGAGCTTCTTGGTGGTCCGGACAGCTATCTGATCGCTCAGGGCATCAGCCTGCGCGTGCTGATCCTCGGAAATTTTGATGAAGCCGCAGCCCAGTCATCGATCTTGATGCTAGCAGTCATCACGGTCTTCCTGATATTTCGTCAGCGGATTGCGGAAGAACTCGACGATCGCCCGCACGACAACGTCTCACCAACCGGCACAACGACATCGGGACTCTCCACGCCGTGGCCGATCCTGGAGCGGCTAACGGCGATCCTGCACGGGCCGTCGCTAAGGTTGCATGAGGCTTTCACGGTCGTCCGCCGGCCCTTGTTCTACTTGATGGCGGCGCTAACGCTGCTCCTGCTCATATTGCCGTTCGCGGTCGTGATTCCTCTTGCATTCAGCGATGCACCCTATCTGACCTTCCCGCCACCCGGCTACTCACTGCGCTGGTTCTCAAGTCTGCTCAGAAATACGCAATGGCTCAATGCCTTGAGCTTCAGTCTCAAATGGGCAGGACTGTCTGCCCTGTTGAGCGTGGGTATTGGTGTTCCCGCTGCCTTCGCCCTCGTGCGGTACCGGTTCGCCGCGCGCGTGCCTGTCTATCTGCTCTTGATTTCCCCGCTGATCGTTCCTCACGTCGTCATTGCAGTTTCCCTGTTCTTCGCTCTCGCCGGGTCTTCGCTGATCGGTAATCCGCTGGCATTTGCCCTTAGCTATACGATCATTGGCGCGCCATATACCGTCGTCGTCATGATCGCAGGGCTCAAGCGCTTCAACCGCACGCTCGAACTGGCTGCCGCCAGCCTCGGTTCGAGCCCTCTCGTGACGCTGCGAACGGTGACGCTCCCATTGTTGTTGCCGACGCTAGCAAGCGCAGCAATCTTCGCGTTTATCGTGGGCTTCGATGACGTCGTGTTCGGCCTATTCCTGAGCGGACCTACCGCGACGCCTTTGCCCATGAGGATGTGGGACAACATCCGTCTGGAAATCAGTCCCCAGATCGCCGTCATTGCCGTTCTGTTTCTCATCGTGCTTGCGCTTCTGCTGCTTCTGCGGCTGTTCGTTGGCGCGGTCGTTGCAGGCCGGCGGCCGGAGGAAAGCGCCCATCCGTGATGGGGATCAATGAATTACGCTTCCGATATTGTTCATCACCAGCGAGAAAGCCAATGACGACTTTCCTGAAGCTGCCCACTCGATACAATCCTGGCCAATGTTTCGCGGTGGCAACGGAGCATGAATCATGAGCCGCGATCTCACATTCTCCGTCGAGGAGTACGAGCGCCGATGTGATGCTGTTCGCAAACTGATGGCGGACCGTCGGCTTGACTGCGTCATCTTCGACGAGCCCGAGATGATGTCGTGGCTTTCTGGCTATACAGTGTCTGAGAATCTCTGGCGTGCGTGCGTCGTGCCAGCATCGTCCGAGCCGTTCCTGCTGGTGCGTAAGCTTGACATGCCGCCGGCGCGGCAGCGCACGTGGATGGATAAAATCGTGGGCTTCGGTGATTGGGACGATCCGCTGGCCGTGCTGGTCAGCACCTTGCAGAAAACGGGTCCGGCGCTTGCCCGGATCGGCGCTGAATTTCAATCGAACTCTTTCACCATCCAAAGACTAAAATCGCTTCGCAAGCTCTTGCCGGACACCGAGTTTTGTGACCTTGAGCGATCGGGATGGGATCTCAGGCGATGCAAGTCGGCCGAAGAGATCGCGCATATGTCCCGGGCGGGTTCACTCTTGGATGCGGCCTTCGATGCGACCGTCAGGGAGGTTGCAAGCGGCAAGAGTCAACGTGATATCGCCGCAGCTGCCGCTGCAGCCTACTATCAGCTTGGGTTTGACGATGGTTTTGTTGGGCCTCTCAATGTCGGATCAGGCTGGGATTCGCTGCATGGGTTCCTCACAGAGCGACCGCTGGTCGATGGCGATATCGTTCATATCGAGCTATTGCCGCGCTTGCGATTCTATACGGTCCGGATCATGCGATCGGTCATCGTCGGACGAGCAAGCGCCGAGCAGCACGCCGCAGCCCAGACTCTGATCGAGCTCCAAGATCGCCAAATCGCAGCGCTCAGGCCTGGCGCGATTGCCGCTGACGTCGACCGCATCGTGCGGGAAGGCGTTGTCGCGGCGGGATTGCGCGAGACCTACGACAATATCACCGGGTATACACTTGGTACCGCTCCGCTTGTTTCTCAGCACACGAGCGACCTATATCGCTGTTTCACGCCTCGTTCGGAGTGGGCTATCGAGGAAGGAATGGTCTTTCACATGTACACGTCCGCTGCCGGTCTTGCCTTCAGCGAGTCCGTTGTGGTGACCAGTTCGGGTGGGAAGCGATTGACCTCAATACCGCGCAAGATATTCGAGACGGGGCCGAAATGAGCGTCAGCACAGCAACGGTGAACGAAAAGGCAGCGGCTAGTGTAGCTACGGCGCGCAGCCAACGGGGCTCCGTCTCGGTCAAGTCGTTGACCAAAATGTTTGGACCGGTCACGGCGGTCGACGACGTCTCGTTGTCGATCGAGCCGGGAGAGTTCGTCGCCCTGCTTGGATCGAGCGGGTCAGGGAAATCAACTTTGCTGATGATGATCGCCGGGTTCGAAGCGTCCTCATCCGGCGATATCCTGCTCGACGGCGTGCGAATCAATGATGTTCCGAGCTATCGTCGCGGCTTTGGCATGGTCTTCCAGAGCTACGCGTTGTTCCCTCATATGACCATCGCCGAGAACATCGCCTATCCGCTGCGACGCCGGGGCTTGCGTGGCGCAGACGTCGAACGTGAGGTCGCAAAAGCCCTGAAGCTCGTTGCGCTTGACGGGTATGGTGCACGGCTTCCAAGCCAGTTGTCGGGTGGGCAGCAGCAGCGGGTCGCGCTGGCCCGCGCGCTCGTCTTTCGTCCGCCGCTGCTGCTCATGGACGAGCCGCTTGGGGCGCTTGATCGCAAGCTGAGGCAGCAACTCCAAATGGAGATCAAGCTGATCCATAAGGAGGTCGGCAGCACCATCATTTTCGTGACCCACGACCAGGAGGAAGCGCTATCCATGGCCGATCGCGTTGCGGTTCTCGAACGAGGCCGCTTGCAACAGTGTGGAACACCGCGTCAGCTATACGAACAGCCGGCAACTGCCTTTGTCGCGGATTTCATCGGCGAGATGAACTTTCTGCCTGTCGAGTTGCTGCGGTCTGGTGGCGAAGTCTGTGCCCGCAGCGCCGATCTCGGGCTTGAAGTCGTGCAGCGGGAGAATCAGGTGCTGGCGTCAGGCGATCGAGGGTTGCTGGCGGTCCGCCCAGAATATGTCGGCCTGACACCCGACGAGGGCTCTACCGCGTTGGTTTTGGAGTCTGCCTACACGGGCACGAACCAGAGCGTGCTCGTGCAGGTGGGGTCCATCCGATTGACCGCCCGGACTTCAGTGAGCCCGGGACGGCAGCTGTTCCAATCCGGTCAACGGGTCCGCGTTGAGATCGAGGCTGCGCATACCCGCGTGTTTCCGGCCGCCCGTTGAGCTCCCTTTGGCGTGCAAGGAGCGACCCGAAATGAGCCGGAACGCCGCAATCTCGCGTGCCAAAAGCCATTTGGATTCCGGGGACTTTGAGACCGTGCTCTCGCAGCTCGTCGCTATTCCTTCGGAGAGTCAGAACCCGGAGCGAAAACTTCAGCTTGTCGAGTATCTCGACCAGCTCCGTTCTATGCTTGAAGCGCTCGGCTGCGACTGCCAGGTTTTGGCCGCTCTAGGTGTCCAATTCCTTTATGCAGAGCGCATAGAGGATCCCTCATTGCTGACGGTGCTCGGATATGGGCACGGCGATGTGGTTCGGGGAATGGAAGGCTCGTGGGCCGCGGGAAGGTCGCCTTGGCGCCTCGCAAAGCTCGATGATCGCTGGTACGGCCGTGGTACCGCCGACAACAAGGGACAGCACGCCATCAACATTGCCAGCCTCCGTGCTGTGCTCGAGACGAGAGGTCGCCTCGGCTTTAATCTGAAATACCTGATCGAAATGGGTGAAGAGGTCGATTCGCCTGGCCTGCGCGAATTCTGTACGATCCACAAGAAGCGCCTCCGTGCCGATCTTTTCCTGGCGTCCGACGGGCCGCGTTTGTCCGAACATCGACCCACGGTATTCCTGGGGTCGCGCGGATGTCTCACTTTCGACATGTCGATCGAGGCGCGTGATCGGGCATATCATTCGGGCAATTGGGGCGGTTTGCTCTCCGATCCCGCAATCCAGCTCGCGCATGCCTTGACGACGATCGTCTCCCCCACCGGCCGCATCCTGATCTCAGAATGGCTTCCAAGGGGGCTGCCCGACTCCGTCCGGAGGGCGCTTGCCGGTTGTATCGTTGATGGGGGGCCTGATGGACCCGAGATTGATCTGGCTTGGGGCGAAGCGGGGCTGACCCGGGCAGAACAGGTGTACGGCTGGTGCTCATTCGATGTTCTCGCCATGAGTTGCGGAAATCCGCAGGCGCCGGTCAACGCCATCCCCCCGACTGCCTGGGCGCGCTGTCAGCTCCGCTTCGTGGTCGGTGTTGATCACGAGGACATTTTGCCGGCGCTTCGGCGACACCTCCCGAAGTCCGGCCTCGACATGGTCCAGGTGGCACCAAGCCCTGACGATGGGGTTTTTCTTGCCACGCGCCTCGACCCTGAAGACCCGTGGGCTAAATGGGCCCAAGCCTCGATCATCCGGACGACGCAGAAGGCGCCGGCGATGTTGCCCAATTTCGCAGGGTCACTTCCGAACGATATCTTTGCCAACCTGCTGGACTTGCCCACTTTATGGGTGCCCCACGCCTATCCTGGATGCCGGCAGCATGCAGCCGACGAGCACCTGCCGACCGGGCTCGCGCGTGAAGCGCTGGCAATCATGGCGGGGCTATATTGGGATCTTGGCGAGCCAGCTACTCTGCCGGCATTCCAACGACGTTGACCTGTTCGGTGGAACTTTGCCGCCGATCATGGGCAGGTAATCACTTTTCTGCGAAGGCCCTTGCACATTTTCGAAGTACCGCTCGCCGTCCGATGCGCCAATCTTTGTCCAGGCGGCGCCGGGCGCCATCTTCGATTGGAACGTTGAAGGGGGAGCAAAGCACATGAGTGATGCATTTGGTCATCACGGCCTCGGCTGCAAGTGTTGCGATCACAGTCCGGCGCAGCCGAGCTTTGAGGCTGCTGTATCGGACCGCGTCGAGCAGGCGCTTCTGCATGGCCTCTTCCCGCAACCCATCCTGCGACGCGAATTGCTGCGGACCGTGGGCGCCGGTGCGATCATCGGGGCGCTGTCGAGCATTCTCCCCATCGAGACGCTGAAGGCGATTGCCCAGGAGCGCAAGCCTCTCGAGAAGACCAAGCTTGCCGTCGGCTTTTTGCCGATTACCTGCGCTGCTCCGCTCATCTACGGCGAGAAGCTTGGGAGCTACAGCAGGGAAGGCCTCGAGGTTAGCCTGCAAAAGATCGCCGGAATAGCTTTGATTCGGGACAAGATGCTCAATGGAGAGCTGGACGTCTCACAGCAGGTGATGCCCGTGCCGCTGACGATGACCGCAGGCCTTGGGGGCAATGTCCAGTCGATCAAAGTGCTTACAATCCTGAATCAAAATGGAAACTCGCTTGTCCTGGCCAATAAGCACAGGGACAATCGCGAGCCGAAGAACTGGAAGGGCTTTACCTTTGCCGTTCCGTTCGAGCAGAGTCACCAGACCCTGCAGTTGCGTAACTATCTAGCCGCGGCCGGCCTCGATCCGGACCAGGATGTCAAATACCGGATTGTTCCTCCTACCGAGTACGTCGCGAGCCTTCGAGTCGGGAGCATCGATGGCTTCTTCGGTGGTGAGCCGGGCGGCCAGCGCGCGGTCTACGAGGGCGCGGGATTCATCCATCTCATTTCGAAGGAGATCTGGGACGGTCATCCGTGCTGCTCGGTCACTGCGTCAGAGAGCTGGATACAGCAGAACCCGAATACGTTTATGGCGTTCTACCGCGCCATCATCGCCGCCAGTCTCCATGTCTCCAAGCCGGAGAACCGCGTTGGGATGGCGAAGGTGTTGTCGGAGCCGCAATACCTCAACGCCCCTGAAATCGTTCTTGAGCAGGTCCTCGGTGGCACCTACGCGGACGGCCTCGGAGCGATCAAAAAGGATGCGCGCCGCGTCGATTATCAGCCATTTCCGCAATACTCAGCCGCCGTTTGGCTGATGACGCAACTCAGACGCTGGAACATGCTGAAGGAGGACGTCGATTACAAGACGCTCGCCGAACGGGTGATGCTCGCAACAGACGCTGCCCGCATCATGCGTGAGCAGGGCGCCTCTCCTCCAGTCGTCGGGTTCGGCAGTGAGAAGATCCTCGGGAAGGATTTCGATTCCGGCAGGCCGCTGGAGTACCTGGCCTCGGTCAAGAAGTCCGGCTGACGCAAATGTTGCATCGGCTGCAGCAGCCCTGGGTGGCATCAATCGCGATCTTTGTTGGGTTCATCTGCATCTGGGCGTGGTTCACGACGACGACGTCGGGATCAGGCAGCGCCGCTGACGCCGAGTATGCGCGGCTCGCCGGCCAAAGTGCACCAGGGCAGCAGGCCAGCGCAATTCCTTCGCCCTGGGCCGTTGCGCTGCGCGGTTATGAGCTGATCGCGCACGCGTTGGATCGTGATAACCCCAACAATCTCGGCATCGCATGGCACCTGCTCTATTCCATGGGGCGAGTGGCTCTTGGTTTCACGTTGGCGTTAGCCGTCGCCGTCCCGCTGGGTTTCGTACTTGGGCTATGGCCGGCTTGTTATCGCGCACTTGATCCTTTCATCCAGGTTCTTCGGCCGGTCTCACCACTCGCGTGGATGCCACTTGCTCTCTACACGTTTCGCGACAGCACGATCTCGACAATCTTCATCATCTTCATCTGTGCCGTGTGGCCGATGTTGATCAGCACCGCGACCGGAACAGCGTCAGTGCGCGCGGAGTGGCTGAACGTGTCACGCGTATTCGGGGTTCCGAGGCTCGAGCACGTCACGCGAGTCGTGTTTCCCGCCAGCGTGCCTATGATCTTGTCGGGAATGCGTATTTCCATCGGCATAGCATGGTTCGTGATCGTGGCCGCGGAAATGGTCGGAGCCCAAAGCGGGATCGGCTATTTTATCTGGAACGAATGGAACAACTTGCAGATCGCCAGCATGATCGTTGCCATCGTTCTGGTTGGCGGGATCGGCCTGGCGCTTGACGTCATTCTTAAACGAATTGGCGAGCGCCTCAGCTTCCGGGAATAGGACGATGGCCGATCTCGATATCAACGACGTCTCGATGTCATTTGTGGACCGGTCGGGCAAGGAGCTGCGCGCGCTCGATCGGATATCGCTCGCAATCGAACATAGCGAGTTCGTCTGCCTGATCGGCCACTCCGGCTGTGGCAAAAGTACGTTGCTCAACATCGTGGCTGGCCTGCTTACGCCCACCTCGGGGGCGATCCGCTGCGCTGGCGCCGTGGTTAGTGGTCCCGCCCCGGAGAGGGCGATGGTCTTTCAGAGCCATGCCTTGCTTCCCTGGATGACCTGCGTCGAAAACGTGCACCTAGCCGTTAAGCAGGCGTTTCGGGGAGCGTCCAGGTCCGAACTGATGGATCGGGCCGAACAGGCGTTGAAGCTCGTGCATTTGGAGCACGCGATCGGAAAATACCCGTTTGAAATATCTGGCGGCATGAAGCAACGGGTCGGGATCGCGCGGGCATTTGCCGTCCAGCCGAAGGTACTCTTGCTGGACGAACCATTCGGTGCGCTTGACGCATTGACGAGATCGAGCTTGCAGGACGAACTGGTGCGGATCGTCGAGACGACGAAAACAACTGTCGTCATGGTTACTCATGACATCGATGAAGCGATCTTTCTCAGCGACAGGATCGTCGCACTCTCCAACGGACCGGCTGCCCGAATTGGCCGGATCTGGAAAATCGAGACATCGCGACCGCGCGATCGACTCAAGCTGACAACTGATTTCGAGGGCATCAAGTACCGAAAGGAGATTCTCGAGTTCCTGTACAAGAAGGAGCCATTCCCGCAATTGGCCAGCTAGACGCCATCGCAGAGGTAAGCCTCGGATCACGTGACCGCGGGCCACCTATCAGGCGAGGGCATCGCGAAAATGCGCAAGTCTTCTCTCGCAAAGTCTCAGTGGGCAATGATTCAAGGTCTGACGAAACTGTCACAAACAATTCAGGAGTAGCAGATGACTGTATCTTCAAAGGCGCTGGAAAGGGGAATGATCGCACTGGCGCGATCGAGATTGACGGTCGCGGCGTCGTTAAGCTTTGCGATGATCGCGATCTATTTCGGTTTCATGGGGCTGTTCGCGTTCGCCAAGCCTGTTCTCGGCACGATGCTCGCCCCCGGTTTGTCGCTTTGCATTGTGCTCGGCCCGTTGGTCATCATCAGCTCGTTTCTTCTCTGCCTGATCTACGTGTACTGGGCAAACACGATCTTCGACCGCAACGTGAAGTCCACGCTGGAGCAAGCGTGATGCAGTCGCAGACCAGCAACATCTCCATCGCATTCTTCTTTGCGTTCATGGCCTTGACGCTCGCAATAACCTATTGGGCGGCCAAGCGGACCAAGACGACCGAGACGTTCTTTGCGGCAGGTGGTGAAATCACCGCGTGGCAAAATGGCTGGGCCCTCGCCGGAGACTTTCTTTCTGCGGCAGCGCTTCTAGGAATCGCCGGCATTGTCACTTCCAACGGCTTCGATGGCATGGTGTATTCGATCGGGTGGCTGGTCGGCTGGCCGATCATCCTATTTCTCATCGTCGAGCCACTCCGGAATGTGGGCAAATTCACCTTTGCCGATGTGGTGGCGTATCGTCTGTCGCAAAAGCCGGTTCGCTCTGCCGCCGCGATCGGAACCCTGGCCGTGATTTCGTTCTATCTCATCGCGCAGATGGTTGCGACAGGGGCTCTCATCAAGCTGCTATTCGGCATCCCGTACTCCTGGTCGGTCATCATTGTCGGGACCGCCATGCTGATCTACGTGCTCTTTGGTGGCATGCTCGCTACGACCTGGGTTCAGGTCGTCAAAGCGGCGCTCCTGATGGCAGGTGGGGCATTCCTCTGTATCCTGGTGCTTGTCCAATTTCAGATGAATCCGGTACGGCTATTCGCGGCCGCAGCTGAACGATACGGCGCGAATGTACTTCAGCCGGGTTCGCGCGTCGTTTCCGGTCAATGGGACGCGATTTCTCTTGGGCTGGGTCTCATGTTCGGTACGGCGGCGATGCCGCATATCCTCATGCGCGTCTATACGGTCAAGGACGTCAAGGCGGCGCGGCTCTCCATTCTCTATGCGACCGGCCTGATCGGAGCATTTCATCTCATGGTCTTCGTCATCGGCTTTGGCGCCATGGTGATCGTCGGACCTCAGGCGGTACTCAAAGCCGGAGGCGGCGGCAACATGGCTGCGCCCTTGCTGGCTCAAGCGGTCGGAGGCAACGCCTTCTTCGGCTTCATTTGCGCCGTAGCGTTCGCGACCATGCTTGCAGTCGTTGCTGGATTGACCCTTTCGGGGGTTGCCACCCTGTGCCATGACCTCTGGACCAACGTCATAAGAGCGGGGAAGGCGACAGAGTCCGAGCAGTTGAAGGTTGCGCGCGTCGCTACGATCATCATTGCCGTCGTCGCAGTCGTCTTGGGAATCCTGTTCGAGGGCCAGAATGTAGCCTTCATGGCGGGACTTGCATTCTCCGTAGCGTGCGCAGCAAACTTTCCTTCGCTGGTACTCGCAATCAGTTGGAAGCGTTTCACCACACAGGGGGCGGTGGCGAGCATCCTCGTCGGCACTGTTGGCTCGATTGTTCTGATCTGCTTGTCGCCGACCATTCAGGTCGACGTACTTGGGAAATCACTGGCGGACATTGCCGAAGCCTGGTGGTTTGTCCCATTGAAGAATCCAGCAATTGTGGCCATGCCGCTTTCGTTTGCGGTAGCCATTGCGGTGTCCGTTGCCACCCCTGTGATGGATGCCGACCGCACCTTCCGGGAGATGCAACGAAGGATCTTGATGGGCCCATCCGATCCGGCGCGCGCCGGGGCTGGTTCACGTGAGGAGGGATAGTTGGAGATGATTTCAGAACTAAGTGGCTGATTTCCCGGTTGGAATAAGCACCTGCCCTTGCAGGCCCGCCGCTACGGCTAATGGTTCATATGCGTCCTGAGGATGCTGGCAATCTCTTGAGACTAGTGCGAAATTCGCTGGAGTCTTCGAGGGGCAGAGCGGAGCGAATGTTCGACTGGAACGATCTGAAATTTTTTCTGGAGCTCGCAAGACAGGGCCGATTGATGCCAGCCGCTCGGCGCCTCAAGGTCGATCATACGACCGTCAGTCGGCGGATATCGGAGCTCGAGAGAGATCTTGCGATCAAGATATTCGATAGAAAACCGGATGGTTTCGTCCTGACTGAGGACGGCCACAAGCTCTACCAGGCCGCCGAGAAGATCGAAGCTGCCGCATTGGTGGTTTCCGAGGATTTCCGCTCAGCACCGACCGAACCCACCGGCCGGGTCCGGCTCACCAGTATGGAAGGCATTGCCGCTTTCTATCTAGCCGAGAAACTGGTTCAGTTCAATGAGAAGCACCCCGGTGTGCTCGTTGAGCTGGTTACCGAGAGGCATCTGATCAACCTTACGAAACGCGAGGCGGACGTCTGCGTCAGTTTCGTGCCGTTGGTAGGGCCTAAGCTGTCGGTCAAGAAAGCGGGAGAGTTCAAGCTCGGGCTGTTCGCTTCGTCGAAATACATCGTGAACAGGGGCGCCCCCGCTTCGTCGGAAGATCTAAAGCGTCATGACTTCATCGATTACGTTGACGATCTCGTGGCGATTCAGCCGGTGCAGTGGTTGCATGATGTGCTCGTTCCGGAAAACGTCGTGTTCCGCTCGACAAGTATGGCTGCGCAGCAGAACGCAATCGCCGCTGGGCGCGGTATCGGCCTCTTGCCGTTCTTTTCGGCGAAGAAGGATCCTCGCCTTGTACGTATTATGAAGGACGTCGTCGTCACGAGGTCATTGTTTGTCTCGGTGCATGAAGATATCGAATATATGGGACGGGTTCGCGCATTGGTGCGATTCCTCCATGAGATATTCAGGGCTGATAAGGCTTTCCTAAACGAGTTCGAGTGATCAACTTTGCGCAACCGGTCCTGCGGATTTTTGGTCAAGCGCTTCCCTGAGATCGGATAAGTTCGCAGCTCCATGGAGCGCTGCAATGGCTGACGATTTCACATACAAGGTTCGCGGCTTTTTCGGCCGAATTCCATCCGAGCCTCATGACCTGACGGACCGGATCACGCCAGTCCAGGCCTGCATCGTCCTGTGCCATCTCGGTGTTCTGGAGGCTTCTGCCGCCGATGATTGGAAGCTGGAAATCGGCGGGTTGGTGGAGAGACCTGTCGTTCTAACACTTCGCGAGCTCAAGAACTTTCCAAGGCACGAAGTCGTTTCAGTGCATCAATGCGCAGGAAGTCCGCTCGCGCCCAACAGGCCGACAAGGCGTGTCTGCAACGTTTCATGGGCCGGGGTTCGTCTGGACCACCTGTTGGAAATGGTCCGAGTTGAACGGACGGCGCGCTTCGTCTGGTCGCACGGCGCGGATTCTGGCGAGTTCGGCGGCATCGAGTGCGGTCACTATTTAAAAGACCTGCCGCTCTCCAGGGCGGCCCGCGATGTTCTGCTGGCTTACCAGATGAACGGCGCCGACCTGCTCCCGGAGCATGGATATCCGCTGCGCCTTGTCGTTCCGGGGTACTATGGCACGAACAGCGTCAAGTGGCTGCGCAAGATCGAGCTGCGCTCGGAACGAGCACCCGGTGTCTTCACGACCAAGTGGTACAACGATCCCGAGCCTGACGGGTCTACCCGACCAGTCTGGGGAATTGCACCCCAGTCGATCATCGTCTGGCCGAAACCCGACAACCAGTTGCGCCGCGGCGATCTGGTGCAGGTGTGGGGGTGGGCTTGGGCGGACGCGGATCTGGAGACCGTCGAGGTTAGCTCTGATGAGGGGGCGTCTTGGCAGGAATGTCGTCTGGAGCGTGCAGCTGGGTGGTCGTGGACCAAGTTCGTGTGCGAATGGTCCGTCGGCGAGGGCTGCACCGGGTTGTTGTCGCGAGCCAGATCCCGATCCGGTGAACTTCAGCCAGAAGCGCGACGGCGTAACGCCATCTATCGTGTCCCGATCTCGGTGCTTTGAAGACGTGCAACGAGCCGTGCAGATTTTCGCATTCGCGCGCATCCCGTGAGGGACTAACCTCTATTGGCCAACACCGGGAGGTAGTCTCAAATGGTTTCCACTTTGCCGCGCTTCAAGGCCGCCGCATGCCACACATCTTCAGTCTTTCTCGATGCCGCTAAGACTGCTGAAAAGGCGTGTGATCTCATCGCGGAGGCGGCGCGCAACGGCGCCTCTCTGGTGGCCTTTCCCGAGTCTTTCATTCCGGGTTTTCCGGTCTGGGCAGCCCTCCAGGCGCCCATCATGTCCCACGATTTCTTTGGAGCCTTATCGGCGCAGGCGCTTTTGCTCGATAGCCCTGAACTGACGAGAATCAGAATGGCCGCCAAGCGCCACGGTGTCGTGGTCTCGGTCGGCTTCACTGAAGGGACCGTCGCTAGCCTGGGCTGCATTTGGAATTCCAATCTCCTGGTCGGCGAAGACGGATCGATCCTCAATCATCACCGCAAGCTCGTGCCAACATTTTATGAGAAGCTGGTCTGGGCAGCCGGAGACGCACGAGGCTTACGCGTGGTCCAGACGAAGGTAGGCCGCGTAGGAATGCTGATATGTGGCGAAAACACAAATCCGCTGGCCCGCTATTCGCTGATGGCTCAAGGCGAGCAGGTGCACATCTCGACCTACCCGCCGATCTGGCCCACCCGTCCATCTCAACAGAAGGGGGGGTATGACCTGCGCAAAGCAATCGAAATACGGGCTGGCGCCCACTCATTCGAAGCGAAGTGCTTTAACATCGTTTCGTCAGCCTGCGTCGACGTCGGAATGAGGGACGCACTCGCCCAGGCAAATCCGGCGATGCTGGATCTGATCGAAGGGACGCCTCATGCTGTCTCTATGATCCTCGATCCAGCCGGACAGGTCATTAGCGAGGTGCTTTCCGAGAGCGAAGGCATCGCTTATGCCGACATCGACGTCGCTCGTTGTGTCGAGCCGAAGCAATTTCATGACGTCGTCGGTTATTACAACCGGTTCGACGTGTTCTCGCTCACCGTGGACAGGTCGCAGCGCGATCCGGCGGTGTTCGTTGAGGTCGAAGGACACGAGTTGGTGGACAGGTCGGGACAGGCTAAGCGTCGCGAGATGCCGGAGCCGCAAGCCAGCGAATTCGAGCGTCTGGTTGCGAACTGATTCACTTCGAAGGGACGGATGGGCACGTCTTCGGCGAAGTTCGACAACTTTGAGCTGTGAACAATGCGCATCAGGTCCACAATGGCCCGATGCAGAGGGTCGTTGAGCGACCACGACCCTCTGCAGACGCGCATCAGCTCATCGTCGGCATCACAAACTCGGCGCCCGCCCGAATACCGGTCGGCCACCGCGTCGTGATCGTCTTCAGCTTGGTGTAGAACCGGACTCCCTCGGGGCCGTGCATGTGGTGATCGCCAAACAGGGACGCCTTCCAGCCACCGAAGGAGTGGAACGCCATCGGGACCGGAATTGGAACGTTGATGCCGATCATGCCGACCTGGATCTGATGGGCGAATTCCCGGGCCGCATCGCCATCCCTGGTGAAGATGGCGGTACCATTGCCGAACTCATGCTTGTTGATCATATCGGCGGCGTCATCGTACGATTTGGCGCGCGCGACCGCGAGCACAGGTCCAAAGATCTCCTCCCGGTAGATCTTCATGTCGGTCGTTACCCGATCGAACAGTGTGCCGCCGAGGAAATACCCTTTCTCGTAGCCCTGGCGCCGGAAGTCGCGCCCGTCGACGATCAGTTTGGCGCCTTCACCGACGCCAGCATCGATGTAGCTGCGGACCTTGTCGAGATGCTGCTTCGTGACCAACGGACCCATCTCGGCTTCGGGATCGGTGCCCGGGCCGATATTGAGAGCCCGAACCTTAGGCGCCAGCTTCTCGATCAACCGGTCCGCCGTGGTCTCTCCAATCGGGACCGCCACCGAGATCGCCATGCAGCGTTCGCCGGCGGAGCCGTAAGCCGCGCCCATCAACGCGTCGACCGCCTGATCCATGTCGGCATCAGGCATGACGATCATATGGTTCTTGGCGCCTCCGAGCGCCTGGCATCGCTTGCCGTGGCGCGTGGCGGTCTCATAGATATAGCGGGCAATCGGGGTCGAGCCGACGAAGCTGACAGCGACGATGTCCGGGTCGGTCAAGATGGCATCGACGGCCTCCTTGTCACCATGCACGACATTGAAGACGCCGTCGGGCAATCCGGCCTCTTTGAGCCACCGCGCAAGGACGAGCGATGCGGACGGGTCCCTCTCGGACGGCTTCAGGACGAATGTGTTGCCGCAGGCGAGGGCAACCGGGAACATCCACATGGGCACCATCGCCGGGAAGTTGAACGGCGTGATTCCGGCCACGACGCCAAGCGGCTGCCGCAGCGAGTGGCTGTCAACGCGGGTACCGACGTTCTCTGTGATCTCTCCCTTGAGAAGTTGCGGTGCAGCGGTCGCGAACTCGACGACTTCCATGCCGCGCTGGATTTCGCCCTTGGCATCCGAGAGCACTTTCCCGTGCTCCGCCGTGATCACCGCGGCGAGCTCGTCGATCCGATCTTCGAGGATCCGCAGGAAGCGGTTGAGGATACGAGCGCGGCGGAGAGGAGTAGTATTGGCCCAGGCGGGAAACGCCTTTCTCGCTGCCGCGACCGCCGATTGGACCTCCCGTGTCGTTGCCAATCCGAGCGTTCCCGATTGCTCGCCGGTCGCGGGATTGTAGACCGGCGAGGTACGACTGCTCCGGCTCGGCACCAGCTCGCCGTCGATGAAATTCGGAATAGTTGCGGTCATAGGGCTTCTCTCCTCCAAACGAAGCTTGATCCACCCGATATGAAGCGCATAAAATTGCGCATCAACGCCCGATTTCGCGGCTCCGTTGTGCAGAAAGTGTAGTCGATGGATTGGGAGCGGGTTCGCATATTCCTTGAGGTCGCGCGCGCGGGGCAGATTCTGAAGGCCTCGAAACATCTGCGCCTGAATCATGCCACGGTGGCTCGCCAGCTCACAGCATTAGAGCGCAGCCTCGACGCCAAGCTGCTCGAACGGCACACTTCAGGGTGTACGCTTACGGCGGCAGGCGAGGCATTGGTCGCGGCCGCGGAGCGTGCAGAAAGCGAATTTCTGAAAGTTGGCTCAAGCATTGGAGGGCCGACCGAGGCGATCACCGGCACTGTACGCGTCGGGGCACCAGACGGCCTGGGCAATTACTTCCTGGCTGACCGACTTGGGTCGCTGGCGGCAAGACATCCTGGCCTTGTTATTCAACTCGTGCCACTGCCACGAACTTTCTCGCTGTCGCGCCGCGAGGCCGATATCGCGATTACGCTGGATCGGCCGAAGCAGGGCCGATTGGTCTTGTCAAAGCTAACCAACTACACTCTCAGTGTTTACGCGGCAGCGAGTTATCTGGCGCGCGAGGGACCTATAGACGATCAGGCCGATCTCGCCGGCCGTCTATTTGTCACGCATGTCGAGGATTTCGTTTACAGCCGGGCCCTAGACTATGCGTCGGTCTTAGGCCGGCTCATGTCCCGGCGCTACGAATGCGGGAGCGTCATCGCTCAAATGGAGGCGGTCCGGGGCGGGCATGGTATCGGAATTCTGCATGACTACGCTGCCCTCCGCTATCCTGAGCTGAAGCGCCTACTGCCTGACATACGTTTTGTTCGGAACTACTGGCTGACCTCGCATCCCGACACGCATGAGACGCGTCGAGTACAGGAGGTCCATCGATTCATCACGACCGCCGCGAAAGCGGCGAGGTCATCTTTTGAGGCCGACTAGCGGCATTAACCACCGCGGCGGTTACGGACATGTTTGCCGATGAAATTGACCCGGCGCATTCGATCAATGCTCGCAACGCGGACGAAACGAATGCATCTTTGCGATGGACGAACAGTGTGGTGGCTCTGCCCGTTCCATTCGGCAGCGGATGAATTCGAATCAAGCCCTGGCGCGCAGCCGGTTCGGCAACCACCTGTGGGATCAGCGAAAGCCCGACCGAAGCAGCGACACATCCGATGATCCCATCGAGCGTTCCCATTTCCATCCAGCGCAGATCGACGAAACCGCCGTGCGCAAGATATTCCGACAAACGCTGTCGATAGGAGCAACCTGCACGGAAAACGATCACCTTTCGGCCGCTTCCGGTTGCCAGAAACTTGTTGATGTGCTCGGGGGAGGTGACCATCGGCGGCGTGATCAGGACCAGCTCCTCCTCCACAATCGGCTTGGAAGTCAGTTCGCTGTGCGTCACCGGCGCCGAGACGAACGCGCCATCGAGCTTCCGCGACAGTACGGCATCGACCAGACTTGCCGTTGGTCCTGTTTCGATCTGAACGTCCACGTCCGGATAGGCGATTGCGTAATGCGTCAGCAAGGGCGGCAGGCGCAAGGCCGCTGTCGTTTCCATCGAACCGATCCGTAACTCGCCGCTGGGAGACGCCTCGTCCTTTACGGCGCGTTGGGCTTCCGCCAGCAGCTCGCCGATCCGCTTGGCGTAGGGAAGCAGCCTGCTTCCCATCGAGGTGAGCGTCACCCCTTTCTTGGACCGATGAAAGAGCTGGACACCGAGTTGGTCCTCCAGCGCTCGAATTCGCTGCGTGACGTTGGATTGCACTGTGTGGAGATCGTTGGCCGCCCGGCCGATTCCGCCCGCTATAGCCACGGCGGCAAAGAAGTTGAGGTCGTTGCTGTCCATTGAGGTCATCTCCCAAAGTGATCATATAGATCAAAAATAATCACTTTTCCGTTGTCAATAGCCAATCTAGCCTTCCCGCGTCGAAAGGCGGATTGCCTGAGGGGAGGAAAAAAGATGTCTATCAAGACGAGACTGACTGAACTTTTTGGACTTGAGCATCCGATTGTGCTTGCGCCGATGGATCCGGCATCTGGCGGCGAACTCGCGTCAGCTGTGTCCGCCGCTGGCGCTCTTGGTCTGCTCGGCGGGGGCTACGCAAATCGGGCTTGGTTCCAAGAGCAATCGGCCAAGGTCACCCGCCCCGACGTAGGATGTGGGTTCATAACTTGGGCGCTGGCGAACGATCCGGGTCTGCTTGATCTTGCCCTGCAGCGGCATAGCAGAGCAATCATGCTGTCGTTCTCGGATCCTGCCCCCTTCGCGCCAAAGGTAAAGCAGGCCGGCATTCCACTGATCTGCCAAGTGCAGACCCTTGAGCATGTAAAGCGCGCAATCGACGTTGGTGCTGATGTCATAGTCGCGCAAGGCACCGAGGCGGGCGGTCACGGGCTGACGGCGCGCTCCACGATGCCGTTCGTTCCTGCGGCTGCCGATCTGATCGCACAGCGAGCGCCCCGGGTTCTCTTGCTTGCCGCCGGCGGCATTGCGGACGGCCGCGGCCTCGCCGCGGCGCTCATGCTCGGCGCTGACGGCGTGCTGATGGGAACGCGTTTCTGGGCTACACAGGAATCCGTCATCCACCGTAATGCCAAGGAAAAGGTCGTCACCGCCACGGGCGATGAAACAATCCGCACCCGTGTCTACGATGTCGTCCGCAAGAAGGCCTGGCCCTCCGAATATACCGGCCGTCTGATGAAAAATGGCTTCATCGAACAGTGGCATGGTCGTGAAGATGAGCTGCGCACCCTTCAGGAAGCCGAGTTGCAGCGGGTGGAGCAAGCCTGGACATCGGGCGACTACGACACGGCCAACGTCACTGTCGGAGAGGGCATCGGCCTCATTAACGACATCCCAACTGCCGGCGAACTCGTGAAGCGCATTTCGGTCGAAGCGAGCGCCTGTCTTTCGCGGTACGCTGCTACGCGGAGTTCGATCGCAGCCTGAGCGGCTTCCCGCACCTTTTACATATTGCCGGGCGAAATCCAGCGCGTGCGCCATGGCGCACGCGCTTGGGAGAACGCGTGCCCTCAAGAGCGAAAGAGAGATGTTGATGAACGAACCGAGATTGGACGCCCAGGCTCCAGGAATATGGACTGTCGTACTTGCCTCAAGTGCAGGTACGATTATCGAGTGGTACGACTTCTATCTGTACGGCAGCCTCGCCGTCTTTTTTTCGACACTCTTCTACCCGGCCAATGATCCGACCGCGGCGGTCCTGATCAGCGTCGCGACCTTTGCTACGGGATTCGTTATTCGTCCCTTCGGCGCTATCGTCTTTGGCAGTCTCGGCGACCGGCTAGGACGGAAACACACGTTCCTGCTCACCCTGGTCCTGATGGGCATTTCGACCACCTTGGTCGGATTCCTGCCGACATACTCAAGCATCGGATTCGCAGCTCCCGTCGCCCTTGTGCTGCTGCGCCTGGTCCAAGGGTTGGCCATCGGCGGAGAGTACGGCGGCGCAGCCGTTTATGTGGCGGAACATGCTCCGGAGAACCGTCGCGGCTTCTTCACGAGTTTCATACAAACCACCGCGACCGTCGGCTTCTTTGTAGCCATCCTCGTCGTGCTCGCGTGTCGCTTGTCCCTCGGCGAAGAGGCATTTCGCGCGTGGGGATGGCGCATTCCGTTCCTCTTGTCGGCCGTTCTCGTCATCCTTTCGATCTATCTTCGCTTGAAGCTCAGCGAGTCACCCGTTTTCGAGCAGATGCGTCAAGCCGGGAAAGTCTCCCGTGCGCCCGTGCGCGAAAGCTTCGGCAGCGGGCAGGGGCTTCGATACGCCCTGTACGCCCTCTTTGGCGCAACGGCCGGGCTTGGTTGCGTATGGTACACCGGGCAGTTCTACGCGCTGTACTTTTTGCAGAGCATTCTGAAGGTGGACTTTCTCACGGCCAACATTTGCGTCGCTGTGGCGCTGGCTATCGGGACGCCATTGATCGTGGTGAGTGGCGCTCTTTCTGATCGCATCGGGCGTCGCCCGTTGATCGTAACGGGACTCCTGCTCGCTGCTGCTCTCTATGTGCCGATCTACATGGGAATGGCCGCGGCGACAGCAGTTCAAAACTATGTTGCTGTCACAGCCCTCATCCTGGCACAGCTCATCTTCGTCGCCCTGGTCTATGGGCCGAATGCCGCTTTCCTCGTCGAGCTTTTTCCGGCGCGTCTGCGGTATACTTCGCTCTCGCTTCCCTATCACATCGGGACGGGCATATTCGGAGGCTTCGTTCCGTTGATCAGCCTCTCTCTCGTGAGCTACACGGGTAACATCTATTCTGGCCTGGTCTACCCGATTGGGATATCCGTCTTGACTGCGGCCGTTAACATCTTGTGCCTACCAAAAACTGCGGCAGCCGTGATGCCGCTCGAACTGGAATCAGCGCCTGCAGCGGAGCGAAATCTCGCATGAAAAACGAGGTTAGCGCCTCTGACGCCGGCATTCGTGCAATACCCTTTGCACAGATACTCGTCTCGATCTCGGCTTGATGTGGTAGAGATGCGTCTCTCCCTAGACTTGTCGCCATGCATGCTGCGACGCATTCCCCGCTGCGCATAGCAGCGGGGTTTTCTTTCGGCAGAGGCAATTTTAGGCGGCGCGCCTTGATACCGACTTTGATCTGAGCAGATCGAATAGCGCCTTCATGGCGCTCGACACGTAGGCGTCATCTCGACGGACGAATACCGTTTCTACCATTGCCCGCGAAGGGGGCAGCTTATGCACGGCGATTTTGCCGTCCTTAAGGGCAGGAGCAATGACGCCCCTTGGCAGCAGAGTGACGCCAAGGCCAGCGGCAACACAAGTGATGATCGCATCGAGAGATCCGAACTCGAGTGGCTGGGCCACCGCAATGCCCATTTCGGCCAAAATGGACTCGAGCTTCTGACGGTAGGAACAGCCGATCTGAAAGACGATCGTCTTCAGATCATTGATTGCAGTCAGTTGCTTGGGCGAGCGGATGGAAACCGCCGTCACCAGTACAAGTTCTTCTCGAAAGAACGTCTCATGCTGCAAATCGGGATGGCTAACCGGGCCAGCGACGAACGCTCCGTCGAGACGATACTCGAGCACGTCACTCAACAATCTTCCCGTTGTACCCGTCGTGATCGCCAGCCGAACTTCAGGATACGCCTTCGCAAACTCCACCAGCACGGGAGAAAGTCGCAGGGCCGTCGTCGTCTCCAGGCTCCCGATCATCAGCGATCCGCTCGGCTCCCCGTCATCTCGGGCGGCGGATTGTGCGTCTGCAACAAGCTTTGCAATGCGGGCCACGTAGGGAAGTATCCTGCGGCCGGCGGGGGTTGGTGTGGCCCCGCGGGCGTGGCGTTGCAACAGGGGTACGCCGATTTCTTCTTCCAGCACGCGGATGCGGGCGGTCACGTTCGACTGGACCGTGTGCAGTTCGGACGCCGCGCGGCTCATGCTTCCGAGCCGCGATACGGCCTCGAGCACCTTGAGGTCGGAAATATCCATGCGAAACCTTCTATACGACGACAGGAATATATCTCTAGACGAGATAGCTACTATCTCATGTAATCATTTTTTGTAATTCCGGAGAAGGAGTATTTTGCGGCAACTGGGTTTTTGAGAGGACGCGTCATTCCGATGGACCGCCAGGACACTGTGTCAATATGGGCACCAGCGTCGCGGATGTGGCCCGCAGTTTCAGCCGGCCTATGCGCAACGCTGGTTGGAATAGGGCTCGCACGTTTCGCTTACACGCCACTGCTCCCTGCCGTAGTCGGAGCGCATTGGTTCGGCGCCTCTGCCGCTGCCTACATCGGGGCAGCGAACCTTGCCGGCTATCTGGCCGGTGCCTTGGTGGCGCATCCCATGCTCAAGTTCAGTTCGGCGGCTTCTTTGATACGTATGATGATGCTGCTCGCGTCGGCCGCTTTCATCGCCTGCGCGTTCCCGGTCTCGTTCGCCTGGTTTTTTACCTGGCGCCTTGCTTCGGGTTTTGCGGGCGGTGTCCTTATGGTCCTGGCGGCGCCGACCGTTCTTTCACACGTGGCGCCCTCGCGGCGTGGCCTTGCCGGCGGCATCATCTTCACCGGCGTGGGCATTGCCGCGTCTGGCACTCTCGTGCCGCTGCTGCTCGATCGTGGTTTAAAGCAAGCGTGGATGGGCCTCGGAGTTCTAGCACTCGTGTTGACCGTGGTGGCATGGCGCGGATGGCCCACGGCGCCGCCACCAACGCTTCCAATCCGCACCCGCGCCCCCCGAAGAGCACTTCCCCTATGGATTCTCTATATCGAGTACGGCCTTAACGCAGTGGGGCTCGTTCCCCACATGCTGTTTCTAGTCGACTTCGTGGCGCGCGGCCTTGGGCAGGGTGTGCAGGCTGGTGCACACTATTGGGTCCTCTTCGGTGCCGGTGCGATCGTCGGACCTTTGCTGACTGGCCAACTGGCCGACCGGATCGGGCCACGCAGCGCGTTGCTCATCGCCTACGCTCTCCAGGCCTTTGCGGTCGGATTACCAGCGCTGTATCTGGGAACAGTTTCTCTCGCGTTCTCGAGCCTGGTCATGGGAGCATTCACGCCGGGTATCGTGATCTTGGTGCTTGGACGTGTTCACGAACTGGTGCCGCACGATCATGGCTCCCAGAAAGTCGCTTGGAGCGTGGCGACCACCAGCTTTGCTGTCATGCAAGCGCTGGCGGCATTCGGGTTGTCTTTTGTCTTTCAGAACAGCGGAGGGAGCTATCGTCTGTTGTTCCTCATCGCCGTTTGCGCCCTCGCACTCGCGTTCATGATCGAATCCGGAGTCGGAACTTTCACTTCCGCACGGAGAGCAGAATCTCGCGACGGGCCCACACGAGGCTAACCCACCCAAGGTGCCGGGGCGCTTTGAAATTGGCTCTTGGCGTGCGGCACGGACAATAACTCAGGGCAAGGCTGCAATCATCTCGATCTCAACCTTCGCTCCCAGTGGCAGCGAGGCGACGCCTATCGTTGTGCGTGCCGGATAGGGCTTCGAGAAGTGCTTGGCGTAGACCGAGTTCATGGCGGCAAAGTCTTGCATGTCCGTCAAGAAGACATTGCATTTGACGACATTGTCGAAGGAAAGACTTGCCGCTTCCAGCGCCGCTCCTAGGTTGCGGAAGCACTGATGCACCTGGGCCTCTATGTCACCGTCGACCAATCGGCCAGTAGCGCCATCGATTGGAGTCTGACCGGAAAGATAGACGAAGCCGTTTATCAGCACCCCATGGGAGTAGGGTCCGACTGCTGCGGCGCCTGGAGCATTGATTGCTCCCCTGCTCATTGTTGCCTTCTCCTTGTTCGTCCGTCGCAAGCGAGAGCCCGTTGAAAATGGCTCAGTACGGTCGCGAAGCGGAAGTTCATGACGCATCGATGGGGAGCCCATCGGTCTGAGCGCCAACGAGGGCGACTAGCTTCCTGTTGACTGTGCCTTCAAGTTGCACGACGAGCAAATAATAACGTTGTTCCCAGTCCGCACATGACGGCGCCCGACGCTTGTCGTGTCCTGGCAATGAATGATGGTCGCTTTGCAAGTCCCGCTCTTGCTTTTGCAGCCCAATAGGTCACGACCAAGTCGACACTTGTGTTCAGTGCAACCGAGACGAGCCCAAGTACGATAAACTGCTCGGCGACGTGCGCGGTCGGATCTACGAATTGCGGGATAAACGCGAGAAAGAATGCCGCCGTCTTCGGGTTGAGCGCCTCGACCAGGATGCCTTCGCGAAAGGCACGATACGCCCCTGTCGTTTGAACCGCTGTTGGTTCCACGATGCGGGCTTCGCGCCATGTCTTGATGCCGAGCCAGATGAGATAGAGGGCTCCCGCGATCTTCAGGAAGGTGAATGCCTCAGTGCTTGCCATCACAAGCGCAGATAAGCCGATAGCGCCTGCGAGAACGTGAACGAGCCCGCCGAGACCGAGGCCCACGCTAGATGCCAGTCCTTCCGAGCGCCCGCCGGCAAGCGTTCGCGCTACGATGTAGAAGATGCCTGGCCCCGGCGTGATCGCGACAACGAGGGCTGCTGCCAAGAACAGAAGCGAGCTTTGAAAGCTGAACATCGTATACCTGTGACTGTGCTAGGTCGAGGATCTCTCGCCTTTGCTCTGAACCGGAATGAGCAGTCCCACTTCTCTATCACGCGGATCCTCGCTCGCTGTAAGGCCAGCGGAAACGCGGGTGCGGTCAGCTTCGGGACGGTTCTGACTCATCTTGCGTTTGCCCTCGAACCGGGTGACGGGAATGCGCAGCCCAACGATCCCGCGCAATTGTGCGGCAACGAAATCGGCAGGAGCTTCGTCAACGGTCCAGGGCTTTGCGCGCGGCGCCTCGTGCATATTTGTAAGGCGCTTGACAACCTCAAGCAAGCGTCCGGGATCGTGAAAGAATTCGACCGGGCCATAGGCGTGGACGGCGATGTAATTCCATGTCGGTACTACCTTGCCGGTTTCTTGCTTGGTGGCGTACCAGGAGGGCGTCACATAGGCTTCCGGCCCCATGAAGATTGCGAGGGCTTCGCCGATCGGGGGCGAATTCCACTGTGGGTTTGCCCTTGCGACATGGCCGTACAGAACGCCGCGCTCGCCTTCGGTCTCATCAAGAAAGAGCGGCAGCGGCGTCGCGAGTGGCCCATCTGAGGTAGCGGTGACGAGGTTGGCCAGCCGGGCGGAGCGGATGTTTGCCCGGATGTTGTCAAGGTCATCGTCTCTGAACGCGGGAGGTACATACAAGGCAGTTCTCCGTTCTGACGTGGTTTAGATTGGATGACGCGACCGAGGCGATCGATTAGCCTGAAGCTTGCCCATTGTCCCAAAGTCCTGTCATGCTCGTGAAGGGCGAGAATTCGACGTCAGGCCCAGATCGAATCGACGCACTTTGCGCGAAGTATCCATGCTCGATACATAGGCGCCAGGCCCGCTGGGCACCAGAGTACGAGGCAACCCGCGGATCGTTCCAAAGAATTTCAACGCGTCCCTGAATGTGCACCAAATCGCCGGTCAGAAAATCGATGAAGAGCAAAGCGGCATATGGATGGACTGAAAAGTTGCCCAGCGTGTTGTAATAGAGGTTGCCAGAAAAGTCTGGCACGGTGATCTCGCGATCGGTGGCATGGACGAAACCGGGCCGGCCGCCACGATGAGATATATCGCAGTCATAGGTGCCGGGCTCTCCATCGTATGCGGGAGTGCAGGACGCCACGAAAAATGTGTCCGCGTTTTGAATGACGCGCTTAATCGGCTTGTCGAGCTGCTTGAATTCCAATCTCCGTCTTTTGTCAGAGCAGAGCTTATTCGAGGTTATGTTTTGGCGAACCTGAATATACTTCGGGCAATTGCCGAAGCTTTGATGCACAAGCAGCTCAAAGCCCTCGGCGTCGGCGCTTACAACTCGTCCGTTGAGCCTATTTCGCCGTCGGTTGGTCAGGTCTAGGCCTAGCAATCCCAAATTTGTGCCAACCACGAGATTTTTACTCAAAGGATCGTCTTTAGACCGTTCGGCCCTCACCAGCAGGCGTGCCGGATCTGGCGACGACATGAACCCCCTCGGTCCGACCAAGATCGATGCGCTCGGCTGGCCGTCCCGATCGGCCGATCCAACAAAGACATAGGTCAGGTTCGCGAAAAACTCCCGATGCTGCTCGGGCATCTCCTTTCGTATTGCAACCTGCGCACGCTTCCGGACGCCGTCGCCGACACCCGCCCGTTGCTGGACCTCGAGCTCACCTGGGTGAAACGGAGACGAACTGCGTTCCGATATCATGATTTGCCGCTCCATAAGGCATCTATCGAGGGGCGGACGGCATAGGCTCGAATCTTGGCAAGGCTTCGATACGCTCGAGCCATCGAACGATGTTCGGGTAAGGCTCCAGCGACACACCACCTTCCGGTGCGGCGCGCGTGTAACTGTAGCATGCGACGTCAGCAACTGTCGGCACCTCGGTGGCGACGAACTCTCTCTGTGCCAGATGCTCGTTCATCACCTTGAACAGCCGATCCGCGATCTCGGTTGACCGTTCACGATCGATCGATCGTCCAAACACGGTGCCGAGGCGAGCGGTTGCCGGTCCGAAAGCGAGGGGGCCGGCAGCGACGGAGAGCCATCGCTGAACCTGCGCGAGTTCAACGGCCTCCACAGGAAGCCAGGTCCCGGACTCGTCGTAGCGACTGGCGAGATAGACAAGAATCGCATTCGAGTCAGCGATGATGGTGCCATTGTCGTCGATGACCGGAATCTCGCCGAATGCGTTCATTGCCAGAAACGTCGGCGTCTTGCGATCGGGTGGCGGCGTAGCGGCAAACTCGAACGGCAGATCGAGAAGCCTGAGAAACAACTCCACACGATGGCTGTGACCCGACAACTTGCCACCGTAGAGCCGAATCTGCTGGTTCATTGAACTCTTCTCCTGTTTGAGCTTCCTAATAGTTCTGGTCGGATCAGCCGGGAATGCCGCCGCCCGGCAACATATTGTTGCAAAAATCGCAATGATGGTGCGCATCTGTCTTGGCGCACGTTTTTTCACCGTTTTCCGCCGGCGTGCTCCGGCGAATTGGGCGATCGCTGGCGCCTGCAGCATGCCTTCGTCGGCTCTGCCGCGGAGATTTGAACCGTGGAGAGTTCGAGTCATCTGAAGCCGTGATGATGGTCATCTGAATTTCGAATGCGTCCCTCTGCCTGATGAAAAAGTTGCAACCGGTATTGCGCGTTTTCACATGGCAAGATGCTGGTGGCGCATCGAAGAGTCATGATTGCAATCTACGAGAGTGTGCTAGCGCGCTCGCCGAGAGCGCAAGTCCAAACCACGCGACCCGAACGTCGGTCGCACAAGGGGTTCTCAATGCCATTTCTTAGGTTTGATCTGATCGAGGGATGGAGTGATGGTGAGGTCCAGAAGCTGCTGGACGTCACTCATGAAGTGCTGGTTGAGACGCTGCACGTACCGGCTCGCGACCGCTATCAGGTCGTACACCTTCATCCGCGGTCTCGCGTAGTTGCGTTCGACACTGGTCTTGGTTTCGAGCGTACCGAGAGGCTGGTTATTTTGCAGTTGACCAGCCGCCCACGGGAGAGGGCATTGAAGGTCGAATTCTATCGAGTGCTGGCTGAGAGGTTGTCGTCGGTGTGCGGAATAGCGCCCACTGATCTCGTTATCAACTTCGTGATCAATGACGACGAGGACTGGTCATTTGGTTTGGGGCGAGCGCAGTTCTTGACAGGTGAGTTGCATTAGGCGGCCAGAGTTACCTCGAACACCAGTCCCTCCTTCCTGTGCACGCTGTCCGCGAAGGCGGCGTCAAATGCGATCTCCCCCACGCTGGGTTCGTGGGATATGGCGTAATTACTAGCTTTGGAGCTTGACCATGTACCGCAGGGTGCTGTTCTTCGTTTTAGCGCTGTCTCTGGACCCAATCAGCGCTGCCAGCGCCCAAACGTCTGCTCCACCTACCGTGCGGGCGTCGACGCCTGAAGAGCTCGTTGACGCCTTGGATGGCGTGTTCGGCTCACACCCCGGCGCCCGGGCCGTTCATGCGAAAGGAATTGTGCTTGAGGGGATCTTCAAGCCCAGCCAGTCGGCTTCCGCCATAAGCAAGGCATCTCACTTGCAGCAGACTGAAGTGCCGGTAACGGTCCGATTTTCGAATTTTGCTGGAATTCCCGACGTTCCGGATAATCAGGGGCTTGCTAGTCCTCGTGGATTGGCAGTCAAATTCAAGCTGCCCGACGGCAGCGACAGCGACATAGTGGCCCACTCGTTCAACGGCTTCCCCTCACCGACGGCGGTCGATTTCCGGGAGTTGCTGATAGCGCTGGGAAACAGTGGACCGAAGGCGACCAAACCGACGCCTCTCGATAACTATCTGGCTAGCCATCCCGTCGCGAAGGCGTTCTTGACTGCATCAAAACCAGCACCCGTAAGTTATGGCACGCTGCCCTATTACGGTGTCAACACGTTCAAGTTCACCAATAAAGAGGGGCGCGTCACTTTTGGCCGCTATCAATTTCTCCCGATGGCCGGCGCTCATTTTCTGAGCGACGATGAAGCGAGCAAAAAGGGCAACGACTACTTGAACGCTGAAATCCAGACACGAGTTGAGCAGGGTCCGGTGGACTTCAAGTTGGTGATTCAAGTTGCTGCCCCGGAAGACAAGCTCGATGATCCATCAATTGCATGGCCCGACACCCGCCAAATTGTAGAGCTGGGGACCGTTTCGGTAAGAGAGGTCGTACGAAACAACGATGCAGCACAACAGGCATTGCTATTCCTGCCAAACGCGCTTCCATCTGGGATCGAGCCGCAAGATCCCATGATCGATGCGAGATCGGCCGCCTATCCCATCTCATTTGTGCGCCGGCAGAAATAGCAGTCGACAGAAGCCGCTAACCCAGATTCAAGGCGCCTCGCTTAGACCCCCTTCGTTGACCGAGCGCATCGAGATCATCGCCGCCATCAAGCCGTATCTCTATCACCCCGTGGTGCTCGCCAAGCTGGCGCTCGACAAGCATGCCGAGCCGCACACGTCGCGCGCCTTCGAGATCGAAGGGAATTGCAGATGGCCTTGGAAACCCGGAATTTCGAGACGCTGGCGTTGCACGGTGGATCGTACCGCACCGATCCCGCCACCGGCGCAGTGGCGGTTCCGATCTAGCAGACCACGTCGTTCCAGTTCGAGAATGCCGATCACGCCTCGCGCCTGTTCGCGCTCGAGCAACTCGGCCCGATCTATACCCGCATCGGCAATCCGACTCAGGATGCGTTCGAGACGCGGCTCGCCGCATTGGAGGGCGGGGCGGCTGCCCTTGCCGTCGCCTCGGGGCAGACTGCCTCCGCCTTCGCGATCTTCAATATCGCGCAGGCCGGCGACAACATCGTGTCCTCGACCGATCTCTACGGCGGGACCTGGACGCTGCTCTCGCAGACCCTGAAGCAGTTCGGCATCGAGGTCCGGTTCGTCGATCCCGCTGACCCCGAAAACTTCCGCCGCGCGACCGACGCAAAGACGCGGGCCTATTTCGACGAGACGCTCCCGAACCCCAAGCTGAACGGGTCCCGAGTCAAGGAGGTCGCGGATATCGGCCGCTCGCTGGGCGTGCCGCTGATTCTCGACAACACGGCCTCGCCACTGATTGCGCGTCCGTTCGAGCACGGCGCCGCGGTGGTGGTCTATTCCACGACCAAATATATCGGCGGCCACGGCACCGCGATTGGCGTCGCCATCGTGGACGGCGGCAGTTTCGACTGGGCGGCGGATGCCGACCGATTCCCGCTGCTGAACAAGCCTGACGAGGCCTATTCCGGCCGAACACAACAGGTCTCTGGCCTAATTAGCGTATTGAGCGGTTGGGCGCGGGCAGCTCTTCGATTTGCTATCCCTTTGGCGCCGCGGGCGGACGCTGCAATTTGGATGGCGTGAAGATTTTTCGCAAGATTTATCTTTGGCGAAGCTTTTTCATGATGTCAGATCCGAAGGCGAGATCGCCAACGAAATTCATGGCCGAGAACGTTTTTCATGGGTTTAAGCCAAGCACCTACATTTTTTAGGTCCCGTGAGCGTTTTTCATGACCGGAGGCTGCCAGAGACCGCAACCCCGCCGGCTACGCAGCGCTGATTGACGCCACCGGCTGTCTGTCCCCCACGTGCTTTCCGCCAGTGGAACAAAACACCGCATCATCGAGCAAGGAGGATGGCGCATCTACACGCCACATGCCGCCGGCCTTGAGGGACATCTCACCTTCGCGCTCAAGAACGAAGGACTAGACCTTGCCATTCTGAAGCGGCTCTTCCTCACCGTGAAGGAGGATGAGATTGCGGACCTCGTGAACCAGAAGCCGAGTGGGCTCAACACGCGCCGCATATGGTTTCTCTACGAATGGCTGTTGGGGCGCGAGCTCAATCTCCCCGCAGCAGACAAGGTCTCCTACGTCGATGCCGTCGATACCGAGCTCAAATATGCGAGCTCCGGACATAATTCAGCACGGCACCCGCGTCCGCAACAATCTACCGGCACGCCGGACTTCTGTCCGCTCGTTTTCAAGAGGCGGCTTCGTCGGCGAGCATGACCGCGAGACGCAAAGACCCATTCCGGATCATGTCAGCGCACGTCACGACGATATCAGCCTAGCAAGGCGGTGTCGGAAGATATGTGCAGCGGCGGACAGATGACCTTACGTTCAGTGGACCAGACGGGTACCGACATTGCGATGTTTCCCAGCATGAATTTTCCGGCGCCCACAAGCGCGGACGTTCTTGAGAGGCTCAGAAATCGGCTTCTCGAAACTCCGACATGGTCTGGCCCCGACATGTCGAACTGCAGTGCGGGCATTCAAGCGCTAAGCCTCCACGCAGACCTAACAGGGCAGTTACAATCATTCTGGTCCCTCGTCAGCTTCTCGAAAGCTAAGCCTCGTAGCGAGATCGTGTTTATCCAGGTTCGGCGTTAGCTGCTCAGATTTGTCAGGAGAATCGGATGGATGCGTTCAACCACCTCCACCCATTCGAGGCCCCAGATGTCGAGCGGGCGTACGGCGACGAGCTGGAACAGCAGCAGGATTACCAAGCGGGGTTTCAGCAGCACCTGAACGAGTTGCATCCGCACGAGCGCCCGCCCCAGAATTCAAATAGCCTCGGCGACCGCGACGTTGTGTCGAACAGAGATGCGGATTTTTTGAGAATGCCGCACGGGGATCGCGTCGGACAAGGCACCTCGCGGTTGCCCTCGGATTCGCCCGCCTTCTCGGGACAAGCGGTCAATCAAGATCTGCTTTTTCCGGCCGCGGATCGGGGTGGCCAATTGCTAGCCGGCAGTTTCAGTCTGACGGATAGTTGGCACGGCGTGGATGCAGCTGCCGATTGGCCGACGCAAAGTTTCGATCAGGAGGAGCATTGGTGGGCGGAGCCCGCTGATGTGGTGCCTGAGTGGCCAACGACCCCGGCAATTCCTTGGCAGCAAAATCTCGGAGCATCAATCCTCGCCCGACAGCTCCGGCCAGGCGATGGCAGTACGACGGACCTTGAAGACCCCGTCCTCAGGCAATCGCGGCTCGACCACATCTTGGACACCTGGGCCGCCGAGGAGGGGCAGACGGAAGACGAAGACCGCCAAGAGGCCGTAAGACGAATAAGAGTCTGGGCAGAGGCCGGCGACGTCTATGCAGGGCTGGACCTGCATGATCTGGGCCTGACGACACTGCCCGCCGCCCTTCCGCCCGGGCTCCAGTCGCTCAACGTCAGCGACAACGAGCTGGTGCGCCTGCCTAACACCCTTCCGTCCAGCCTCCGGACGCTTGGCGCCAGCAACAACCGGTTAACCGGCCTGCCCGACACCCTCCCGACCAGTCTCCAGTCTCTGGTCATCAGCAGCAACCAGCTGACCGGGCTGCCCGAAACGCTTCCGGAGAGCCTTTCGACACTCGCCGTCTGCAGCAATCGGCTGACCAGCCTGCCAGACAACCTGCCGGCCGGGCTCCAGGACCTCGATGTCCGTGGCAACCTGTTGACCCGCCTACCCGACGCCCTACCGTCCGGACTTCAGTCGCTTGCCCTCGGCAGCAACCGGTTGACCACTCTACCTGACACTCTCCCGCCCGAACTCAAAGAGCTCGAAGCCGACGGCAACCGTCTGACCAGTCTGCCCGACACTCTCCCGGCCGAGCTCCTGTTGCTCTTCGCCCGCGATAACCGGCTGAACAGCCTGCCCGAGACGCTCCCGTCTGAGCTCCAGAGACTCCACGTCAGCGGCAACAGCCTGTCGAGCTTGCCCGAGAACCTCCCGACCGAGCTCCAGATGATCGAGGCACGCAACAATCGGCTGACCAGCCTGCCGGAGACCCTGCTAACCCGGCTAGGTTCTGGATGCATGGTTTATGTGGAGGATAATGCGCTGCCCGAGCAGGTGCGGACGAATTTGGCGGCAGCCCTGAATGCGCCGAGCTATGCCGGCCCGCGGGTCTTCTTTTCAATGGGGGGAAGAACGATGGTGGACCAGGAGCGGCCGCTCGCCGATGCGGTCGCGGACTGGTTGAAGGGCGAGCCGGAGACGATCGCCGTCTGGCAGAACTTCGCCCACGAGGAGGGGGCCCCGGAATACGCGCTCTTCCTCGACAAGCTGCAGAAGACTGTGAATTATGACAATCCTGAATTCCGAGAGACGGTGGCCGAGGATCTACGGCAGGCGGCGATCAGGCCGGAATTGCGGCGGCAGTTTTTTGAGCTGGCCTACGGGGCGAGCGAGACCTGCCAGGATCGCGTCACCCTGACCTGGAACGGCATGCAGACCGCACGTCTGAAGGCTGATGTCGAAGACGGAGGCTATGACGATCGGCTCGGCGAACTCATCCAGCAGGCGCGGGTCCTGTTCCGCCTGAACGCGCTCGAGCCGATCGCCCGTCAGAAGGTCGACTCGCTCGGATTCGTCGACGAGATCGAGGTCTATCTCGCCTATCAAGTCAAGCTACGTGAGCGGCTGGACCTGCAGCTCATCGCTCCGGACATGCGATTCTTTGATGTCGCCCACGTCACTGAAGACGACCTCACCGCAGCCGAGATCCAGGTGCGCAACGAGGAGGCGGCGGGGTTCGCCGACTATCTGGCAACTCGCTGGCAACCCTGGGAGATGGTGGTGAGTCGGATTGCCCCACAAGCTCATGCACAGATGGAGGGCCGACTCAGGCAGGCGATGGACGAGGAGTTTCCGAGCCGCCTTGAGCAACGGCTCGCCGACCATCAGCTAACCGGAGATAGCGATGCCGCGGTGCAATTCGGAGCCCAGATCGGCGAGGAGATCGCCCGCGAGATCAAGGGCGCTCTGATGCGCCAGATGCTTGGGGACCGCGGGCTTGAGCTGTGAAACGGCCATCCAATTGCGAGGAGCGTCAATTTTACGTCATGTTGTTTTCGGATGCCGGCACTCTGAATGGGTCGTTTGTTGAAAACGTTCGGCCGGCAGATCTACGCGCATGGCGGCGCTCGATCTCCCCGAAAGATGACCGCGGGGGCGCGCGGCAGCGGCCCAGATGCAATTCATCAGCTTCGCAGCTGACCGACACTATTGCTTGTTGCGCAATTGCTGCTTGGCATCAGGGCATCCATCCGGGGTGACGCGGACTGATTGACTGGCAGATCGCCTATACTAGGAGTCCGATGCCTCGCAACCGGAACGATGACAACGCGCCGCTCGGTACGATTCCAACTCTAGAGCATCCGCCGATCATGCAGCGTATCCTGCGGCGATGAAGTAGTTGCGGCATTTGGTTGCTGTCAAGCGATCAATCGCCCAAATCGCGCTCCAGAGGCCCTTCGTTCTGCGGCCTGACGCAAGAGCGCCTTGAGCTTGGCGAGGCGTTCTCGATCGGATTGAAGTCGGGGCTGTAGGGAGGCAGGTAGAGTAGGCGTGCACCCGCAGCCTCGATCATCTGGCGGACCCTTGGTCCCTTGTGGCTGGAGAGGTTGTCCATGACGACGATAGCGTCTGGCGGAAGGTCGGGGATGAGAACCTTCTCGACATAGATTGGCGTATAGTACCGCATGGGTACATCAATGCGGTTGATTTCTTCGATGAACTCCAGCGCGAAATGAGAAAATTCGCTTGATATCTGCGGTGCCCGGCAGAAATTGGCGAATTTTCCTCTTCATGACGAGGTAAGTTTTCCGTTGCGGACGGTGTTCGAAGGGCCCGGGTCCGGGTCCGGATGAAGGCTCAAGCCGAATGAGCTCACGCGGCAGCAGCTTTCTATCGATGCCGAGCAGCGAGGATGCTCCGGATGCTGCACACCAGAGTTTCTGACTCCGGAGTTGCAGAAGATGAACGTGTGGGATCGTCGCAAAGGCTTTAAGTCTCTCCCAGGCGCGACAACTGGAAGTGATCGGGCATTTCGGCTCGCTCCGATCGGGTTCCGTGTTGGTCGTCTCCAAAGCGTCAGCGCGGCACGGTGTGTGTCTTCCCAGCCGATCGCCGCATTTGCCAGAATTTCGAGGCAAGGTCACTCAGGAAAGCGGCGCGCAGGACTGAGGAGCTAGCTCAGGTACGACCTTGTCCGAACCGTACCAAAGACACGCTCTCCGCAACATGGATAACGCGAATGTTAAACGTGCCGCCGAATCTTCGCGTCGCCCTCAAATTTGGCGGTCCCTTCGAGCCCTCATCGACAATCCCTTTCCGCGTTTGCGGATACTTGGTGACAACACTCCGCTCAAGATTGCGATAAAAGGAATTTACTAGTTTGTTCTGATTGGAATTAAGCGAGTCCTGTTGTGAGCACTTTCCAATTTATCCATACCGGCGACATACATCTGGACAGCCCCCTGAGAGGCCTGAGCGGACAGGAGGGGCCAGCGGCCGAGCGTATTCGAACGGCGACCCGAACTGCCTTTGAGGACCTCATTACTCAGGCAATCGATAGACAGGCGGCTTTCGTGGTCATCGCCGGAGACCTCTACGACGGCGATTGGCGCGATTTTCACACCGGCCTGTTTTTCGTTCGGCAGATGGGTCGTTTGCGGGGGGCGAAAATCCCCGCCTTCGTGTTGCACGGCAATCATGACGCCGAAAGCCAAATCACGAAGCGGCTGACGCTTCCCGACAATGTTCAGGTGTTTAGCTATCGAAAGCCTCAAACTTTCAAGCTCGATGATTGCCGCGTCGCCCTTCACGGTCAAAGCTTCCGCCTGCAGGCGACGACGGAAAATCTGGCAGCAGCCTATCCCGCGCCGATCAAAGGCTATTTCAACATCGGCGTGCTGCATACTGCACTCGGCGGAATGGGTGGTTCTCACGAGAACTACGCCCCTTGCACGCTCGAAGAGTTGGTCAACAAGGGGTACGACTATTGGGCGCTCGCGCACGTGCATCAGGGCGGCGTACTGCATCGAAATCCGCACGTGGTGTTCTGCGGCAATCTACAGGGGCGCCACATCCGCGAAGCCGGCCCGAAATCGGCGCAGCTCGTTACGGTCCAAGACGGAGCGATCGAAGGCGCTGAGCTGCTCCAAACGGATGTCGTGCGGTGGATGCATGTCGATGTACCGGTCAGTGGTAGCGCGCGGTTCGGGGATGTTGTAGATCAAATCAAACGCTCGATCGACGAGGCGGCCAAGAACGCAGAAGGCCGACTGCTGGCTTGTCGCATCAAACTAACTGGCCCGACGGCTCTTCACGCCGAGCTGATGGCGTCTGCGCCGCAATTGTTGGCTGAAGCGAGAGCCGCAGCACTGGCTCTTGGCGAAGAGGTTGCATGGATCGAACGTGTGATCAATGCGACCGTGCCTACGACGGCCGTTTCTATCCAGACAGAGGGCAGCGCGATCAACGATCTCAAAGTCCTACTAGCTCAGGCTGCGGGGGATTCCGATCTCCAGGCAGAAATCGCGAACGATCTGGGCGACCTTGTCCGCAGGCTTCCTCACGACGCGGCACTTGATATTGACGATGTTCTTCTCGAAGCGGTGATCGCGAAACAATACTCGGTTGTGATTGAGCAGGCTGGCGAATATCTGAGCGCACGTCTGACTGCGGAAGGGCGTTGATCCGTGCGTATTCGTTCTCTTGACCTGATCCGTTACGGACATTTCACCGGCGCGACGCTTCATTTTCCGTCAGGCGAACCTGACTTTCATGTCGTGTACGGCGAGAATGAGGCTGGAAAGTCGACGACGATGTCGGCGATTGAAGATCTACTCTTCGGCATTCCCGGGCAATCATCCCGCAATTTCCTGCATGAGAATGCGGCGCTGCGAATCGGCGCCGCCCTAGAACGCGACGGCGCGCTGCTTTCGGTCCGGCGTCGCAAGGGCAACAAGGACACGCTTCTCGGTCCGGACGATCTGCCGCTTGCGGCTGGCGATGGCCTGCTTGCTCCTTTGCTCGGCGGGATGGACCGCGCGTTTTTCTGCCGGATGTTCTGTCTTGACCATGAGCGCCTGCGGGCTGGCGGGCGGGATATCACCCAGGCCAAGGATGATATCGGCGCGGCATTGTTCGCCGCCGGGGCCGGCGTGTCAGGTCTCCGCGATCGGCTGGGTGCGATGCAGGCAGAGGCGGATGGGCTCTGGGCCAGCCGCAAGGCGGGACACCGAAAATACTACCAAGCGGAAGACCGCCTGAAAGAGGCTGATGCGGCGTTGCGTCAACACATGGTGAGCGTAAACAAATGGCAGGAATTGAAATCCGCATTTGAAGAGGCGCGCGGCCTTTGCAATCAGATCGAGAAGGAAATCGAAGAGCACGTTTCCGAACTTGCGAAGATTTCTCGAGTCCGGCGCGTATATCGCGGTGTGCGTCGGCTTCAAGAGATTGAAACCGAGATAGCGGACCTCGGCGCGGTGGTCGAATTACCTCCGGACGCGGCTAGGCAATTTGAGGAGGCCTCGGGCGATAACGCTGCTGCAGAAGTGCGTATAAGCGCATTCCGCGAACAGATCGCAACAATCGGCACGGAAATTTCCGGACTTGTGGTTGACGATAGCGTTCTGCTCCACCAAACGGAGATTGAACGACTTTCGAAGCGCAGCATACAGCTTTCTTCGGGCCGGGCGGACTTACCGAAGCGGCGGGCCGAACTCGCCGCAGCGGAAGAAGTCCTGAAGCGCGCGGCGATTGAACTGGGGTGGACAGGATCCATCGCCGACCTGGTCGAGAGAATTCCGCCGCGGGCCAAGGTTGCGGCAGTCCGCGGACTGTTGACATCGCGTGGCAGCCGATTTGCCGCCGTTGATAGCGCTGAAGCGGCGCTAGAGGATGCCAACGAAAAACTCGCCGATATCCAGGCACGGATGGAAGCGCTCGGAGCGCAGAAAGACCTTTCGGTGCTGGCTGGGGTCGTTGAGTCCATTCGTGCTTTTGGCGATCTCGATGCGCGTCTCCTGAGTATCCATCAAGAGCATCAGGATGCCGATAGATCATGTCAGCGGCAAATGGCTGATATGAATCCGCCTATCGTGAGTGAAACGAGTTTGCAGGCCTTGAAAAGCCCAGCGGAAGAGGCGGTAAGGGCGCATCGCGATGCTGCCCGCGAGCTTCGGGCGCGTATTCAGCGCCAGCAAGCTGTGACGCGTGAGCTGACGCGTACAGTCGAAAACAATCGAAAGTCTTATGCTCGTCTTGTGTCAGATGAAAAAATTGTCGGCGTTGAGGAGTTGAAGAAACTCCGCGAACGGCGGGATGCCGGATGGTCTATCATCAGGCGCAGACATGTCGACAAGATCATGGTTCCAGAATCGGAGGAGCTCGCTTTTACAAGCGGCGAGCCGCTGCTCAATGCCTATGTGAAGGCCATCGAAGACGCCGACACCGCGGCGGACCGTCGCTTTCAGAATGCGCAGTCGACGGCTGCGGCCATGGTGCTGGCGCGGCAAATCGCTGACGAGCGAGACGTCCTTGAATCCGCCAAGCAGGAGCTTTTTTCGTTAGCCGAAGAGCAGAAAGCGTTGGCCGAGGCTTGGGCGATCCTGTGGAAACAGGTTACCGATAACCCGCGTTCTCCGGACGAAATGCTGGATTGGCTCGATGCGAGGGCCGACGTGCTCGATCAAATCGCCAAGCGTGACGCCGCGCTTCATGCAGAGTCCTCGCTCCAGCAGCAAATTGCGAAAGCCAAGCAACAGCTCGCCAGCTTGATGGCGGACACGGCAATCGCAGCCTCCGCAGATAGTCTGCCGCTGAACGGAATTCTTGGGGCTGCCGAAGCGCGCCTTCGCGCGGAGGAGGGCAACACACAAAAGAGGAATGAACTCGCGCTCGAGGAACGGAAGGTCGCAACAGAAGTCGAACGCAGGCGCGTGGCTGTTGAAAACGCTGCGAAAGAGCGTGATGTCTGGAACGCGCAATGGAAGGAGGCCCTGAGGGGTCTCAATCTGTTACCCGAAGCCCCGCTTGAGACCGTTCAAGAGCAAATCGAAGCAATCGATCAGATGCGGGAGACGTCTGCCAAGATCGCCGATTTGAAGCACGAGCGCATTGGAAAGATCGAGCGGGACATCACGGCGTTTACGGAGGATGTCGAAAAGCTCGTAAATGCGATCGCGCCACGGTTTTCCGGACAGAATGCAGATGAAGCAATCCTTCAACTCCATGCGCAATTGAATGCGGCGAGGCAGACTGTCGTGTCCCGCGACGAAAAAGCTGAGGCGATGCGGGGCCTGCAGAAGAAATTGGAAGAATGCGACAAGTCTAGGACGGACGCCGAGGCCGTAATAGATGGCCTCAAAAGGGCCGCAGCCGTCGATTCGATCGACAGATTGCGAGCGGCTATTCTTCAGTCCGATCTACAACGCGCGCTTAGGGATGAGCGATCGCGCTTGCGGACCACGCTTGAGGCTGATGGCGATGGGCTTGGTGTCGAACAACTCGCTGAGGAATGTCGCAGCGCCGATCCCGATCAAACAACGGCTCGGGAGCAAACGCTAAAGGCGATACTCAAAGATGTCAGGGAACGCCAGCTGATCGCCATTCAGAGTCGCAATGATACTGAGCGTTTGTTCGAAGCCGTCGGCGGTGACGCCGCTGCGGCCAAAGCTGCTGGTGATCGTCAGCTGGCTTTGGCCGAGATGAAGGAGGTGGCGGCGCAGTATGCCCGCGTTCGCTCCGCAACCATCATCCTGAGGTGGGCGATCGAGCGGTTTAGGCGCGAAAAGCAGGCACCATTGCTCAAACGGGCAGGGGAGCTGTTCTCTATTCTGACCGGCGGCTCGTTCCAACGCCTTACGCTCGAATACGACGAAAAAGACGTGCCACATCTGGCGGGCGTGCGCGGGGACGGTGGAGCGGTGTCCGTATCAGGTCTCAGCGAAGGCGCCGCCGATCAGCTCTTTTTTGCGCCGCGCATTGCTGCCGTTGAAGAGTATCTGATGCATGCTGCGCCGGTGCCATTTATCGCCGATGATCTTTTCATCAATTATGACGATGCGCGCGCCTCGGCCGGTTTCAGGGTGTTGCAACTGCTTGCGGAGAAAACGCAGGTGCTTTTCTTCACCCATCACCAGCACCTGCTTGATGTGGCGTCTACTGCGTTTGGCAGGAGTGTTTCGACGGCAACGCTTGAGCCTCGCCGACATCAAATGAAGAATGTTGCTTAGATGGATTACAGAATGCATGTCTCGACATCATTATCGCTATGTTCAAACGCAGTCCGCGATGCGGAGTTTGCGTCGACATGCTTCTCGGACTTCGCTTGGGGAAGATCAATCCCGGAAAGTTCACGGTCCTGAGGCCCTTCGTCGCCGCGACACCAAGCGTAACCTGATCGGCTAAGGGCTAATTTCAGATTTAGCGAGGACGCAATCCTCGCCGAAATTGTTCCATTCACTAAATCTCATGGGGATGACGACGGCTGTAGTGGATACAGTCCGCGTTGGCCGGGAAGGGACTGTATGGCGGCCAAGAGCGCGCCGGAGATGGCGCAGGAATTCGCGCAGGCGGCGCTTAGCGCCACACCGGTGATCATTCTGGGCAGCGGCGCCTCGGCTGCACACGGTGTGCCCGGCATGGGCTGCCTGGCGTTGCAGCTTTCCGCTATCAAGCCTCCCACGAGCTGGACAGCAGATGAGAGGAGCGAATGGGATAAGTTCGTCGCGCAGCTTGCGGCCGGCAATGATCTCGAAAGCGCCCTTCAGGCCGTGCGCCCGACGGAACGCCAGACCCAGTTCATCGCCACCGAGACCCGCGCTGTCCTGCTGCCGCACGATCTTCGCGTCCTCCAGACGCTTATGGCGGATCGGCGCGCGCTACCCCTTTCGCGGCTGTACCGCCATCTCTTCGACAGCACGCACAAGACCGTCCATGTCGTCACGCCTAACTATGACCAGCTTGCCGAATATGCGGCCGATGCCGTCGATGTAAGCACGTTCACCGGCTTCAACTACGGTTATTTGCAATCGCGCGCGCGCGCTTCGAACACGCGCGTTTTCGTTAATCGGACCCGTACCGTTGCCGTCTGGAAAGTGCATGGCTCTCTCGACTGGTTCCAGGATTCCGCTGGCCAGATCATCGGCGTTCGCGGAATGCCCGAAGTGCCGGCCGGATACTCGCCGCTGATGATCACGCCGGGCATCGATAAATACCGGCTGACACATGGCGAGCCGTTCCGAACGATCTTGGGCTGCAGCGACGCCGCGCTGGAGAACGCCCGCGCCTATATCGCGCAGAGGCAGCGACACCGAAACGGGGATGGCATTTTCCCACGCGAGCCACTGCTTGTCATACTCGAAATCGATTGCGCCGCTGCTCTCGCGCCGCAGCCACCCGACCAGCCGTGCGTTGAGATAGACGTTGAGCGGCGCGCGGGCAGGACGACGCGCCATCAGAACAGATCCTCAATCGCTTCAGCCGTCAATTGGGTGCGCGGCTGGATGACCAACTCGAGGTCGAGCGCGGCCAGCGCATCTATCAAGATGCGCAGCTTTCTGCCGCCGGTAGCGCCTGATCCCGGCGCCGATTTGCTGGGGGGGGGGCGGGCAATCGTATCCATAAGCTGCATACGCAAACGCGTATATACCGTCAATATACGCGCCCGCGAATATCGGCCGATTATGCTTAATACGCAATTGCGTATGCCACGCGATCTGCACTCTGACTAAAAACTGAAGCTGATCGATGTAGAGCTGGTGGCTCGAATCTGCCGGTCATCTCATTTCTGAGATCGCAGTCGGGCGTACGTCGCCTTGATCAGCTCGTCCAAAGCCGCAGCGGCGTTCTCATTGAGATTGGGATCTTCGCGCAGGATGGACGAGATCTGGGTCAAAGGGCTGGCCGCGCCGAAAGCGACCTTCCGCTGCCCCATAAAGCGGTCAGCCGGCAGGCCAAGCCATTGCGTAAGAGCTGCCAAACTGTCGACGTCGGGACGCCTACCCTGGGACAAACGCGTTAGTGTTGAGGCGCTTACACCCGATTCCCCGGAGACATCCTTCCAGGTCAACCGCCGGGCGATCCGTTCTGCATCGAGCGCGGCATGAAGAGCGGCGACGTCGAACTGGGCAGGGTCAGAATTTTTCGATTTCACTCTTGCAATTCTCCACCTATATCACAATACTGATTTCACACTAGCAATTCAGTTTCACTTTCGCAAGGAGATCATCATGGCGAGCAACGAGGAAAAAGACCACCCGGGCGGCAATCCGGGTCAGGGCGGAGGTCATGGCGGTGGCCCCGACAAGCCCGTCAGTCTTTTCGTCAACGAAAAACCGGTCACGGTCGAGGACAAGAAGCAGACCGGCCTGAGCATCAAACAGGCGGCGATTGCGCAGCACGTTCCGATCCAGCTCGACTTCGTGCTGAGCATCGAGCGCGGCGGCGGCAAGACCGAGCTGATCGGCGACGATCAGAAGATCACGGTGCATGACGGCGATCGCTTCCTGGCCATTCCGAATGATGACAACTCATGACCGCGATTACGCCTGCCATTGAGAAGGCCATTGCGGAGATCCGCTCATCCTTCCCCGAGTGCCAGATCGATGCCGAACCGGACGGTTCGGGCGGCGCATACGTCATGGTGCGCGACGTGCCGCTCGGCCCGCCCTATGTCCAGCCGACGATCTGGATCGGCTTTCAAATCACGTTTCAATATCCGTACGCGGATGTGTACCCGCATTTCACCTGCGCGGAGTTGAAGCGCACCGATGGGCGCCCACTTGGCGAAGGTCTTGGGCTGGCCTCTCATCGCGGCAGCCCGGCGATGCAGATCTCGCGCCGCTCAAACAAGCTTAACCCGGCGACCGACACCGCGGCGCTCAAACTCCTGAAAGTGATGCAATGGCTTCGTACCCATCCATAGGTCCTTGGCGCCTGACTCTGCCCGAAGGTATGTACCAGACCCTGATGCGGCACCTCTTCCCCGGTGATCACGACGAGCACGGCGCGATCATTCTGGCCGGAATTTGCCAGTCGGACCGCGGCCTGCGCCTCGTCGCGCGAGAGCTGCATCTGGCCGTCGACGGCGTCGACTATGTGCCGGGGAAATACGGCTACCGGATGCTTAAGGCCCAGTTCATCCAAAGCCGCATCCTGCGCGCGCGCGACCTCAAGCTCGCGTATCTTGCGATACATAATCACGGTGGCACGACCACTGTTGCCTTCTCGCCGGACGACATGGCCTCGCATGAGCGCGGCTATCCCGCGTTGATCGATATCGCGCGCGGTATGCCCGTCGGCGCGCTCGTGTTCGCTGGCGCCGCCGTAGCGGGCGATCTCTGGCTGCCCGGCGGGCGGCGAGCACCGCTCGCAAGTGCCGCGGTGATCGGCGGTAAGCGCCTTGAGTTGTTTCCCGGGCCGCCCGCAGTGGCGAGCCGCATTCCGGACTATGACCGACAAAGTCGGTTGTTCGGCGACCGTGGGCAAGCCATCCTGGCCCGCACCCGTGTTGGCATCATCGGCCTGGGCGGCGCAGGATCGATTCTGGCAGAGTTGCTTGGCCGGCTTGGCGTGGGTGAATTCGTTCTCGCCGATCCTGACAAGGCCGAGACGACGAACCTGCCGCGCCTGATCGCCGCTTGGCGCTCGGACGCGTCGCCGCCCGCATGGCTGCCGGCGCGCATCCGCGAGCTGTTGCGCCAATACAAGGTCCATATGGCGGCTCGCAACATCAAGCGCGCGAATCCGAACGCGAAGGTGCTCGCCTTGCCGCGCGACTTTCTCGACGCCGACGTGGCAACTCGTTTTATCGATTGCGACTATCTCTTCCTGGCGGCCGATACGATGAGTGCGCGGCTGTTGTTCAACGCCATCGTCAACCAGTACGGCATTCCCGGCGTGCAAGTCGGCGCAAAAATTCCGGTCAGCCAAGCCGGCGAAGTCGGCGATGTGTTCTGCGTCGCGCGCAGCGTGCGCCCCGGTCACGGTTGTTTGTGGTGCAACGGCCTCATCAACCCGGCTCGCATCCAGGATGAAGCCGTGCCGGATACGGTCAAGAAAGGCTATGCCTATCTCGACGATCCGGGGGTGGCGGCGCCAAGCGTCGTGACCATGAACGCGATCGCCTGCGCGCATGCCGCCGACGACTTCCTGTTCCATATGACTGGACTAAAAAATAATGGGGCGGAGACGGCGTGGTTCCGGTGGAATTCGCGCAAGAACTGCGCAAGCTACGACGTTCCGCGCCAGGATCCGGAGTGTTTGGAGTGTTCGGGTATCGATCACGGTCGCTTGGGCCGGGGCGATCATTTCCCGTTGCCGGTGCGCCCGCGCTAGAGCGTCATCCGGACCCGAAGGGCCGCGTCAGCGCAAGTGTGCCGCAGTTTTTCGAAAAGATCATACATCAAACAAGATGCTAAAGCGCGATGACCATTCATCCTGATCTCATCGCGCTTTAATTAGTGCATGAAGCGCTTCTCGCGACACTCGTAGAGGCCGTCATCCCTGATGGCAAAGACCTTCTCGTCTTTGCCGGGCTCCGCATCGACGTCGCGGACGATGAGCATACCTGGCAAGTGCAGGGAGAGCAGACCCGCGGCGTCCTTGCCTGTCGACGTCGCGTCCAGAATGCTGTGTCCGTACATGCGTCGTAGCCCGGGCGAGGCCTGGTTGTACGAGTCGACGGTCGAGATCTCGGTGATCCAGGTGAAGTGAGGCAGGTGCAGGCGCATCAGTAGATCTTTCAATCCGCCCGATGCAGAGGACTGAGCGATGTGAGTACGATAGCCCGAGGCGGAGGTCAGATAGGTGCGCATGACGATTCGCTTCTTCTTGTGCGCCTCGATGAGCTCGTTGAGAAGCCGGTCATTCACTTGAACCCCCTGCTTGGCCAGCTTGCTACGGATGCTCTTCATGTCGCCCAAGGTGGCGTCTAGTCGGCCCCAGGCCGTGCGTTCTGCGGCGCCGGCCGTCGAGAATGCCCGGAGCGGCATGAGCACGACGGCGAAAACGGCGTGGTCCGCCACGTTGAGATCGACCTGCAGCGTGCCATGCAGGCGATGGCGCACCAGTTGGTGAGGGTCGAACTTGTACGCGGCCGCCGTTTTCGCGTCTTTGGGAAGCAGCATGTAAGGCCCAGCCTGATCGTCGTGGACGATGTAGGCCGGAAAATAATCGGCAAGCTGGTTGCTGAGGGTATTCTGCTTGCCGAACACGCGGCCAATTACCGTAACGGCATGCCCGAGCGATCCGGGAGATTTCTTGTCCTGAAGACCGAGGATGACCGGCAATCCCGATTCCACGTACGGCAGGATGGCGGCGCCGACATTGGCACCTTCGACGCAAAGCGGCTGAAAGCCCATGTCGTGGATCGCCCGGATCATGCGCTCGGAGGTCAGAAAGTCGGATCCAGCCGGAAGCGAAGTTGCTTCCTCGGCCGTCGTCGGCACGGCCAGGTGCGTGATATCTGCAACTGAGAGCCAGTCGTATCTGTGCCTGTGATGCATGTGGCGCGCGCCGGTCCAGATCGCGACCTGGGCACAAGCACCGACACGTGAGTCCTGCTGCATGAAGCAGGCTCCCATCACGTCAAGCTCTGCGCCGAGCAGGTTGGCGCGGATGCTGGCTCGGCACGTCACCACGGATTCAAGATCGGGCCCAGCCGGGCCATCGCCACGCAGGGCGGTCCGTCCGATCGGCGCGTTGGGCAACGGCCGCACTACGCAAAAACCAAGATAGCTGCGCTTGCTGGTTTTCTGGAGAGCCAGGGCACGCTCGACCCAATTCTTGTTGGTGCCGATGGGCTCAAGATCTTCGGCAAAGAAATGCGCGCGCTTGCAATGCCGGTCGTAGGTCTTGAATGTCTGCGTGTAGAAGCGCCGATAGTCGGACGAATAGTCGCGATCGATGTAGCGGGATTCGATCAGGTACGACTTGGCTCCAATGACCATCAAGTGCCGAATGATGCTGCCGACGACGCGATGATTTCCGCCGAGACACCCAGCCAGCGTCTTCCAGTCACTCTCGCTCTTGAGCTGCCCGACAAGATAGTCGACGTTCATTGGAAATCGATTGGATCAGTACAAACTTCATGAAAAGTGTGGAGACTCAAAAACCCACAAGGTTTTATCGCAGCGCGAACTTCTTGCTCGCTTGCGCGGCACGGACCGCCTCTTCCTGAATTTCATCAATTTCGATCAGTGTCTTTTCATCCGTCTTGAGCGTAATCCCGAGCGCCTCGGCGCTGAACTCAACGGACTCGGATGTGGGGAGAAGGCTTGAAGGCATGCTCTGCGGCTGGTCGGGCATGTGCGGATAGGGCTTTGCGGTTGAAAGATGCAGATTTGCGAGCCACCACTATTGAGCATACAGCTCCAGCGAATGCAACGAATCGTTGCCTCATTTAAGACGCACAGTGCGTCACCGTCAATTGACACAGGTCAACGGCTGGCGATTTCGATATTGTGCGGCCCCGATGAAACGATAAGTTCAGCGTTCGTTCCGCCCGCGGTTTGGATGTCGAGCGCCAGTGCGCCCGCTCCCAATCAGAAGGCAGGCTATGTTGGCGCGTCAGCCGCTGCGTTTTCCTGCACATCTTGGGATTGGCTCTGATCCACTCCATCGAATGCTCGCGATTGTGCCGAGGTGAGGATCTCCTTTCAGCTGAACCGGCAGACAGGCCGTCGCATTAGGAATCCGAAGCTGGACGCCGAGACGAGGCGCCGAACGAAAATATCGTCAAGGGCTAGCCATTTCCCTTGTAGCGCACCCATTCGCACCATCTCTTAATGGCCGCACCCTCCGTGCGATCTTGGACGCTGTTTGATTCACCTTCGTACTCGCCCGACGCGCGCCAACCAGATTTGGAAATGCGATCGGTTCGTATTGTGTACGGCTTATCCCATACTCTCACGACGGTCTCACCCACGATCGCTTCTCCGTGTTCATCTAAGTCATATCGCTCTGAGGTGAGCGGCAATAAAACGAAATAGCTCTTCTTTACCGAGAGATAATTGCGCAAGCCAAGCCAAACCGGCGACGGCTACTCCGTAGGCGAGAATAACGAAGAATCGGTACCATTCGAAACTGCTCAGTGCCTTGCGATAGTGCTTCGCCGCTAGTTCTTCGTAGTCTTTCTCTAAGAGCAAAGGTGCATATAGCCGGGATCTAAAACTCTTCTCATTCTCGACGATCGCGTTGACGGCGCTGTTGGCGGCCATGACGGTGAATGCACAGCTTGCGACCAGGTAAGCCATGGCAAACCAAATCAGCCAGGAACCAAGGGTTGTTGTTGTCGCTTTCAGCACGACGACACCGAACGCGACGGCAGCATCACGCCAAAGCCCGGAGGATAGTGACGCAGTATTGTTGGCAAGCGATCGAACGTCGTCAGAAAGACCCTTTCGAAGGTCAGACATGAGCTTCAACGCATCCACGCCTTTCGACTGCAGATGCAGCCGATATGCCGTGCGCGCAGCCTCAAAGCTTCCGCCTAAAGACTCATTTAGCCCTTGCAGCCACGTGGCGTCTGACGGCCAAAGCCGAACAAGTTCGGATGCAAGTAAGCTGTGCCTGGTCTCCGCGTCGGGACCTTCGAAATAAATCCAGCGGCAGACTTCGGACAGGAGCAGGTGAAGCCCACTCATATCTATCCCTGTCGCAACGTGCTCGATCACAGCCGCTATCTTCCTGCCGCTTCGGACGTGAGAGACAACGTTGCCGTCACTGTCTAACGAGATTGCATCGGGAATGCACAGGGCTAGCCGTTGAATGGCGGTTTTGCGGATTCGATCGGACCACCAGGTGTCGGCGGACTCGTCAATGATCCAGACGCGCGGCGAGGTCGGGAGCAACCCCTTTCCCGACATATCATTGACGAGCCGTCGAGGGCGGACGGCATTTTCCTCGGCAACTACCGACGCGGCCCAGTCTTCTGACCATGGACCGATGCTGATTCCGTTGGCGTTGCATTTGAATCCGAGCGGCAATTCGGCGACGACGACTTTGGTGCTTTCTTCCAACCGCGAAGGCTCAGATTGAACTGACCGATCGAAACCATCGACAGTTAAGAATTTCAGGATGTTTCCTGATCGAACTTTTACGATCCGAATCGAGAAGGTTCGGTCTGAAAAATCCTCCAATTGCTCATCCAGCAGATTGTGTTCGTCATCTAGATCGCTGTCGGTCGCGCTAATGGTAATGCCTAAGGAGGTCGCATTTGACCGCACGGACTGCAGGGATCGCCAATGCTCTTGTCCGCCAACTCTGATGGTTTGCTGAAAAATGTCGCACGTCTCGCTTGGCGGTGCGATGCTATGACTGTGCAAGCCTACGGCTAGCAATTTCATCTGCGAGGTCATCGTCTTCAATTCCTGACGTTCTGATCGTGATCGTGGCGCTTCCGTCTGGCTGCTTTTCCACCTTCACGAGCGAGTCGCCCGCATCATCAAGTTGCTTCGGATAAATGATCAGCACGTTTTCGCGGGTTTTTAGTCGCCGCATGGGGGGTGGTTTGACGCGCTCTTTATCAATTTCGATCACTTCGCCCGAAATGCGTTTCTGATGAAGCGATCGATCGACGTGCTTGCGAAAATTCTTGTCCTGCCAGAACGCGCCGAACACCTGTGAGCCGAACACATTCAAATCTTCACCTGGCTCAATCGTCTCCCGCGCCTGCACGGCGTCATGAAGATTCTTTCGCCAATTCCTTTTCACTGCGTCAGGCATAAGTGACTTGAATCTAATGACGCTCGCGTGTAGCGCATCGACGAAGCGGCCAGTTGCGTCGGTTGGCGTGTAAAGTCGCCGAACTCCCAAGAACGTTTTGAAATATTCGCTGACGTTACATTTGTTTACGCGATCATAGACGGCCAATTCACCGCCGTCCTGATTTTCGTTCAACACGATCAGCGCGGATTTCTGCATCGCCTTGCGATCTTCGATAAACGTATTGTCTACCTCAGTCACCTTTGCCCGAACGCTGCCGTCTTCCTTTCGCGTTTGCTGATATCGCAGCACGGTCTGGTCGTCGAACTTGATGAGAGCGAATGCTGGAACCTCAAGTCCGCCCAGTTGCGCTACGATGAAAGCCCCGCGAGATGACATCGGTGCGCTCTTGTGGCCTGACTGAAACGACTCCGTCAGCTGCTTCGTTCTCTGAACGAATTTCGTTGCGCTCTCGGCTATTGATCTGAGGGAGGGACAGACACCCGCATCCGGCCCTATGAAATTGAAACGGTTGCCGATGTTGGTTTCGCGAATGCGCGCCAAAAAGAAGCTTTCGAACCCCGAAGCATCGATTTCATCCATCAACTGAAAGTCATCATCACTCGGTCCAACAACATGAAAAATCATTCGCTGAATGGAAAGTCCATCCAGCAAGTCTTGGTCTAACAGCCCCATTATGAGCAATCCCCCGGAGCACCCATGTGCCAGAGGCCGAGTAGCAGAGAATCCCAAGTGCAACCAAAACAGAAATTAGAACATAAGGAGAACATTAGCGCTTGTCAACAATTAGGCCGGAGGCGTTTTATTCATGCGCAGTATCGCAGGATCCTCGCAGCGGCCTGCCAAGATGTGTCAAGTTCAGCTAAATGGACAGCAACCCTGATCGCCTGCGACCTCGACGATGCCTCCCGTGCACAATGGGAGGCTCCGCCGATCCAAGTGAGGCGTTGCGACGAGCGTCAAGATGGTTGTTGCGCCGTACCTTTCGTCCCCAGAAGTCATATCGACGCCGCGGCGGGGGTAGCTAGGGTGGGACGATGAGCCTTCTCGCACGAATGAATGACGGGCCTGCCGTACGGTCAATCTCGCGGCGCAGGGAGCTTGGAGCGTACGAGGCGCTGTGGCTGGAAAAGGGCGCGACCTTCAAGACAATTGCGGAGAAGTTCGCCTCCGATCCCACTGCCGTCCCATCCAATTTCGTTCCAGGAGCTGTCGCTGACGCTCGCGCCGCGGAAGTTCTGGCGGCACTCAAGAAAACTGGCGTCTCCAGATTTGGCACCCGGCTGAATCTCACCGGCAACTATCCTCCAAAGCTTCGGGATGCGAAGCATCCGGTGGAGATGCTTTACTTCCAAGGCGCTTGGGAGCTCGTCGAGACCCGATGCGTCGCCGTCGTGGGGAGCCGAAATCCGAGCGAAGACGGGAAACTGCGTGCGGCGAAGCTCTCACGTGCGTTGGTCGAGCGCGGCTTCACAGTTGTGTCGGGGCTGGCAACCGGCATCGACACGGCAGCTCATACAGCCGCGATCGAGGCGAAGGGCCATACCATCGCTGTGATCGGCACGCCGATCGGGACCTATTATCCGAAGGAAAATCAGGCGCTCCAACGCAAGATAGCGGAGGAGCACCTGCTCATTTCTCAGGTGCCAGTGCTTCGGTACGCAAGCCAGCACGTCCCGCAGAACAAGCTCTTTTTCCCGGAGCGAAACGTCACGATGAGCGCTCTTACCGAGGGAACGGTCATCGTGGAGGCCAGCGACACAAGCGGGACGCTCACGCAGGCTGGAGCGGCCTTGGAGCAACGCCGCAAGTTGTTCATTCTCGATTCCTGCTTCAAGCGGGATGACATCACCTGGCCGGCGAACTTCGAGAAGCGGGGCGCGATCCGTGTCCGCGACCTCGCCGATATCTGGGGCGCATTAGGTGATGCCGCGGTTTCTCCAGCAAATTCATGAGACCAACCGACGAGACCACTGCGCGCGTGATCGGTCTATTCGTGGTCAGACGCGCGCTCGCCGATCCATTCGAAGAAGTGTCGATTGAAGATCTACGGAAGTGAACGTTGTCTCGTCGTCGATACCGCGGTGAGCACAACGTCGTTTCGGCTGATCCCTCTACTTACGAAGACATACTTCGGATAGCCGAGGCGGTGGTGGTGGTGGGTGGGTGGGGCGGCGGCTGGTGGGCCCGCCTGGATTCGAACCAGGAACCAGACCGTTATGAGCGGCCGGCTCTAACCATTGAGCTACAGGCCCAGATCCTGGCCTACCAAAAGGCCGCGGGGGAGCGGTGCGGAAGCTCGTTTACAGGGTGGCTGGCATTCTGGCAATGCCAGTTGAAAGAAGTGCCGATTGCGGCGCGCGTTAGCTCATTTCCGCTGAACAGAGCAGGCCGACTGACGAAGACGTCGGTACTCGGTTGGCGCAGGCGCGATCTGTCGCTGGCGGAGTTGCACAGCATCAAGCGACATCGTCATCGCCCAGCTCGCCTCTGATTGGCCGTTCTTGCGCGGCGGGAAAATGAGGCCGCCAACTAAGGCGGCTTTGATTATTTCAGAGAGCTGCTGATCGAAGCGAATTTCGTATTGAGTTTAGTGCCTAGCCCATTCACAGCTGCGATGATAGCAAGCGAGATACCCGCCGCTATCAGCCCATATTCTATGGCGGTGGCCCCGGACTCATCGCGTAAAAAGTGAACTAACGTTTTCACGGTACGTGCCCTTCTAAGGTTAATGCGCAGGATTTACCGGCAATTTGTTAAAGCCGTCAGAATCGCATTCGACTTTCCGTTTGTTGTGACGCGAAAACTCTGTACGCAACGGACAAATGCGGGCGGCTCTTCAAGGTCGTGGTGAAGCTCTCGTCGGTCCAGTTACGTTTGCCGCAATCTGGTGCAGGTGGCGATCTCGGCGCTAGCACAGCGTGATTCCAAGCTTCAATGGGAAGCATGCGATGCGGTTGCTGCGCAAAGCAAAAAAGTCATGGCCGAGCGGAAGGATCTTTTAGAACGTTCCTATCTGTGGCCGGAGCAACGCGCTCGGGCGAGGAACGGGACCGTTCGTACGTTCCGTGCTGTCTTTGTCGGCGCTCCGCCCTCGATTTGGCTATTAGGTTGGCGAGAGTGGGACAAGGAAATTTTTCGTTCGCGCTCACTTGATCGGAAAAGGCTCGACATGAACCATGACGACAACGCAAAATCGTCATGAAGTATCGGTGATGACGGACGAACAGCTCAACCTGGAGGACTGCAAGCACGAGATTGCTCGTCTCAAACAGCTGGTTGTGCACCTTCTGAAATCGCGTTGCGCAACGTCGTAAGAGACGCCGAGGACCGAAAAAGCGGTACACGCGTGAGTCTCTGGCAGCCCACCGAACGCCAGCCTCGGAGGGAAACGAACGTTGCGTCGTAGCGCGCTGTTCCTGGCAGCGCGGCTCCCCACCGGGGGCAGGGAGCAGCCCCGCCCTTATCTCCATAGGGCGGGGCTCCTATTTTCTAGGCGGAACTTTTGAGAGTTCAGACCCCGCATTCTCGGACATGCGCAGGAAACGCGTACAGGACAACTATTGGCGATTGAGTCGATTAGATCTGGCCGCGCCCCGCTTGGAGAGGCGCGATCCCACATTGCAGTAGTCATCGACGCCATAATCCAGGACGAGCGCTTGCGCCGCACCAGCGCGCAGATGAAGGCTGCAATGAAAGAGCAGCTGAAATACCGTGCACATCGGCGAACTTCAAAATCAGCTCTGGCTCCACATCGGTGAAAAAAGTTGCGACGTGGACGGTCCATGGTTTTCTCTTTCCTGAAGTCAGACCTCTGGTAAGTTCGGTGGCGGTAATCGATCTCCCGCACGGTGCGTTGGTGATGCCGAGAACGAGCTCTTCCACCTCGCGTTACCCTCACTACTGGTCGCGTCGCACGAGCGCCGACATTGATGACGCGTCAGCTTTCGAGTGCCGCGCCACGGCAGCTCCAAACATCATTCGGTCCCGAAGCTGTCAGCGGTTTTGCGCCGGATCCCCAGGGGCTTGTAGCTCAGTTGGTTAGAGCGCGCGCTTAGCGAGACCTGGCATCAGGCTTTCGCAAGCCCTGTGCTCCATTGACTCTGAAAAATCTCCTCGAATCAGGGGATTGGATCGATCGCGCTTGTCGGGGAACCCTCGAATCGGCTAGTTTTGCACTGTTCATACAGTACTTGTGCACTGGCGTTGCGTTTGCTTCCGAATCCGGAGCAGGCAATGGCGAAGATTACCAAGGCTCAACGCGAACTGGCGGAAGTGCTCGATTTCCGCACGAGCGCGAAAGCACTACTGCACGACCGCTACAATGACTGGAATGACTGGGAATTTGATTGGCTGACCGACGAGGTGCGGCGGCCTCCCGATTATACATACACCGAGAAAGAATGGGCCGTGCTCAAGCGGCTTCAACATTACGCAAGCTCGTTCACGGAATACGCCGGCTATTCGATTCCGGAATTGATCGCGATCGCCTATGTCAGCCGGCTCGACTTTCAGGAGCACGAGCAGGAATTTGCTGAGAAAGTGCACCGCTGGGGTGCGACGCATCTCAAGCGGCGTCAGATCCGCTTCCTTGCGAGCTTGTGTCGCCGGTTCGAAAGCATCGGCTATGATCTCTTGCCGGACTATGATCCTGTCGAGGAACAGGAATATGTTGGAGCCGAGGCTTTGTCATCAGCGGCATAGAAAGACGGTCCGCCGGACTTGTGCGGTGTAAGCCCTGCCGGGCCTGAAGTCGGCGGCGCGCCGTGCCGAATTGTTTCCCTTGAACTCGCTAATAAGGTGACTCGCGCGCTTTGGAAGTCTTCGGCCCAGATTCCAACCATCACAGCTAAGGTCGTTTCGTATCTATTCGCGACCAAGTCGCAATCCGAAGTCACAGCCGGGCAGGTGGGAATAGCTGGGCAGGGCAAGCAGTCGGAGCGTGGGCCAGCGTGAAATGCGAGATGGCGGCACAAGCGGCCAGTAGCCTTTTCAGCAGCCAGGCGGGGAATGCCTCGCGGCATCACCTTAGGACCTCCAAAAATTCCCGGATAACCATTCGCGAAGATTGGAGCTGACACCAAGGTCGACCGGGCAGTGACCACCTGGACGGTCCCTGCGGCCCGTTTGAAGGGCAAGGGGGCCCGCAAACGCGACCACGTCGTGCCCCTCAGCGACGGCGCACTGGGGATCCTCGAGAAGCAGCCCGAGGGGTCGAACTACTTATTCGCGCGTCAGTCCGCCAGCGGAGAAGACGGTCAACGTCGTCGCGATCAGACCATCGCGTTGAACGACAACCCAAAATATTGTCGGTTGGTACCTTTGAAATGTGGCATATATACCACATTCGTTTACCAAGAAGTGACTGGCCACGCCGAACCAATGACACGGTAGGCGCGTCTACCCGTATAATGCGCTCGTTGGTTCCTAGTTCGTTCCCCCTTGCTCGCACCGTGGGAGGCCTGAAATGACTCCTGTTTGGTACAACGCTCGCAAGGCCGCTCAAGTCGCTGCTTACTTTGCGAAGTCCCAAGGGGGCAAAATCAACATCCTTAAGCTGGTCAAGCTGATCTATCTGGCCGATCGTTTGGCGCTTGAAACGTTTGAATCGCCAATACTGGCGGACAAATTCGTTTCCATGGACCATGGTCCGGTTAACTCAATTACACTCAACTATCTCAATGGTCTTTCGGATGATCGCGACGAGTGGGCCGAATTTGTAACGGATCGCGAGGGCCATTTCGTCGGTTTGGCGAATAGCGAACTGAAGATTCCCGAGCTGGATGAGTTGTCAGGGGCGGAGCTGAAGATCCTGGCGCTCACGTGGGAGCGTTACGGCAAAATGAATCCCTTTGAAGTGAGGGATTTTACCCACAACAATTGCCCGGAGTGGGAGGATCCGAAAGGATCGTCCGAACCAATTCCGCTCGAGCGCATCTTTAAGTTTCTGGGCAAGCGTGATGGTGCCCAACTAGCGGCCCAGGTCGAATCTGAGCGGTATATCGATCAACTCATTGCAAACGTCGATGCCCTTCCTGCCATTGAAGAAGGCGACACTGTTGATGCCTTCCGGGCCACTTCGTGACCCGAATAGGCTGCACCTATGGATTGTTCTGACCGATCCATGCCCGCATGATGCAAACCTGATCGTTAGCGTTTCGAGCGTTCAGTTGGGGCGGTTTCACGACCCAGCCTGCGTCATTGGGGTTGGAGAACACCGCCGGATCACGATGGAGAGCTGGGTCGTCTACAAGCTTTGTCGAGCTGCACACGCAGCCTCACTGACAAAGGGTGTCAGCGCGTGGGTCTATCGGGCAGACGAAACAGTTTCAGACAAGCTGTTTGACAAGATCTGTCAGGGCATTCACGACACCGAACATATCGCGCCCCGTATGAAGAGATATTTTGAAGGGAAGGGGCCCGCATTCTAGTGGGATCAAGCAAAGGCTGACTGCCCGGCGGCTCACTACGTTCAATGCGCTGGTCGAGGGCTGAAAGACCAAGTCATCTCGGTAACCCCCTTGTGTTGCGCAATATTCAAATCGAGCACATCACCGGGTCGGCTGCATTGCTCACAGGTGAACTGAATTGTCATTCCGTGGCGCCTTGAGCTCGGATTTCCCGAGCCGGAAGACGGCACTATGCTAGTCTCAACAGCTGAGCCACTGACGGTTATTTTGACAGTTGTTTCAGCATCCTCTCTACGATCGAAAAAGACCGCGCCCATATGGCAAAGGTATTCCGACCCACATCGCGGACAGATCAGATCTGACGTTGAACCTGAATCGGTGAAGGCGATTCTCTTCGAATTAATGATTTGCGGCATGACTGCTCCAAGGTTAGCACGGCAAGAGGATGAACTAGACTAGGTGCTTCGGCTTTCCATCGGGACCGAGCACGCCTGCCCGGAAGCGATCTTCGGCGATTTGGCTCTTCAAACCTCGATTGCGAGCGAGACAGCTAAGCACGCTTTGAAGAATGCTGTATGCAAGAGTTTCGGCCGAAAGTGAATGAGTTTCCTTTTCCACGTTCATGATCACGCCCTTTAATTCGGATAGTGATACACAAAAGCGCGAGCACCAGCCGCACGAGCATGCAGATAATGGTACGGCGGCCGATGTGGTTCATCGCAGGGGTTGCGCTAACTCAGATCAATGGCGCAGCCAATCCAGGGGGTCGGTTCTCGCAGCCTATGATGAGCGTTGGCTTTGAAAATTTTGAAACACTCCTCTTGAAAGCGTGCAATCGCGGGCGACAAGTCGAGGGCATTTGTCGCGATCGTTCCTGCTTTGGTGCTATATGAGAACCGGGACTTCGCTGATTTTAGCAGCGCCCAGAATCTCGTATTTTGGTCGGTAAATTCTGGGTTCAGCACCACTATCCCAGTCGCGTACGCATCGCTCGCGTCGCGCACCAAACGCCAAAATCCGCTGGCTGGTTTGAATCTGCCCATGCCGAAATATTGGAAGTAGGAGGCGTTGACCTCTGGTCGCCGAACAATTGAGCCAGGATGAGAAACTTTAACGATGATCATGTACGTCATTGTGGCGTCGGAACAGCTAACGCCAGGATTGCTTGTCTCGGAAGCAAGAGTGAGCACGTCATCAGCCTTGGCGATAGTCCGATCGTCAAGGCGGGCTCGTAATCTCACGCGGCCCGCTCACCGCCGCGCACGAAAGCATCATCATTGCGCTGAGAAAAGTAGCCACCATTTGATGGACATGTTTGCCCCCATGTGCAGGTCAAAATTCCCCGCAATCGGAGGGCGAGTGCAAGGGGAGGGTGAGTTGCAGAACGAGCCGCCCGTGTTAGAAGACCGCTCCAACCATTCGGAGTGATGATGGCCAAAAAGACCAAAAAGAAGAAAGTGCGCCGTGAATATACCAAGGCAGACATCAAAGAGCTGCGTGCGCATTCGAAAGCTAAGACCCCCGTCGCCAAAATCGCAAAGCTGATGAAACGCAGCGTAGGATCTCTGCGCCAGAAGGCGCTCAAACTCGGGATCAGCCTCGGCCATCGCCGCTAGACGGTCGCTGGATGGCCGTATTACCGTCATCTCGTTAAGTGCAACAGGAAGGTCCTACAGGCGTTCTCGGCTTCAGCAAACGTCCCGAAGGGCGAGCCGCCCAGCTTGATGGCAGGCCTATTCAAATAGAGCGGTCGCCACGAGGCAACAAAGCCGGGCCGTCCATGAAGGCCGAGACCTGGCTCTCGTTGCTAATCACGAACGAGAAGCCGCGGCTACTAGCGCTACTAACCTCCAAATCCCTCACGGGACTGATGATGCGGCTAAACTGCATGATGCGTCCGACCAGAGACCGCCCCTTGGCTGAGTCGGAAAATGCAGTGCGACGGACTTATCTGCCGTTTTCCCCAGGGAAGGCGGGAGGGCAGCGCTAGGGGGCTCGAATCCGTTGAGGAAAGCAGCCTCGGGCTTGATCAGGCCTTGGCTGCAGCGCGGGACCGCGGTCGGATCAGGGCTGCGGAGATCCTGTCTGGCAAAGACATGCGCAGCGCCGACGAACTTGCCGAGTTGCTGCACACAACGCGCGTAACGATCAACGCCAAGCGACAAAACGGACAACTTCTCGGGTTGGATGGCGCCAAACGCGGCTTCCGCTTCCCAGTTTGGCAACTCAATCGTGATGGAAAACTCTATCCCGAGTTGCCGGCCTTGCGGGAACGGCTCGGCGGTCCCTGGGCCATCTTCCGTTTTCTCGTACAGCCCCACGATGAACTTGACGGCCTGACGGTCGCGAGGCCCTGGAGCGGGGGCAGGAGAAGCCTTGCTCGCGGCCGCGGAGAGCGTCGGGCGGGGGGATTTTGGCTAGGTTGCTGGCAAGGATCCACCGGCGAAGCACGCGTCAACCCGGAGGAAGATCTGGCCGCCGCGTTCGCGCACACCAGAATGGCCGCGACAATCTTGGAGGCTCGTTGGTTCGTCGTTCTGCAAGGCCGAACCGTCTCACGTCTTGCGGAGCGACTTCGCTCCCACCGCGTTTGCGATGGCTTCCGCCTCGTCCATGTAGCGGCCGCCGGGGTCCAGATAGCGCAATGCAGGCCATCGCAGCACTGCGACCAGTTATCGTAGCAGGCTGTTCCGACCAGCCGTCCCGCCAACGGCGTATCTTCGCCTGTATGCGTCGAGAAAATCCTGATCGGAACAGATGCACCTGCCCGAGGTGTCGCGAGCACGCGGATCGGCTAATACAGGAGCCAGAGGCCGCAGTAGATTCACTCGCGTACTGGTCGATTGCGGTATCGGCAAGCCTGCGGCGTGCTTCACCAAATCGGCTGCAAGTCCTACTCCGGCGAGCGCGGATTGAAACGCCATCGGAACGACAGCCGTGCCAGCATTGCCGGTGCCCGTCAGACCGATCATCATCCCACCGCAGATCGCTTTTTGATAAAAATTGAGTAGCGGCTGACCAACGAACGGCTGCAACTCGGCATAAGGAACAGAGAAGGCAGTCGCGACCCGCTGCACGAAGTTCTCCGATACACCTTCACTTTTCTGCAGAAGCTCGCGAACTTCCTGCTTCGCTTCGGGCAATCTCAACTCTTGGGCAACCCGTTCGTCTTCGCTTTTGACCATGCCGGACGGCAGATAAAGGCAGGCAAGACATGCCTTGCCGTCATCAAAACCGTGTCTCGAAATCCCGAGATCAAGCTCCTGGGTCCAGGCATTGACGATCCAACGAGGCAAAGACGCTTGGAGGCTGATGCGGTCGGCAGCATTGTCGAGCGCGACCGCGACCCGCTCGAAACTTCGGTCCCGGCGCCTGGCGACGAAATCGCTCCATTTCAAGGGATGCGCAGTGATGCGTAGACCCTCCCGTTTCAGCAACCTGCGAGCCAGCTTGGATTTCGGCGTGCCGACATCCTTCTGCACGGCCATGACGTAGCGCTGCAGGTTCGACAGATCGACCATATCGTGATCGACGGTGTGCAGCGTGCCAGCAAGACCAGGTAGGCGGCCGAGCGCCCACATCGCGCCGTGTCCGATGGCGCCGAGGCCGGCCACGTATGCCTCTCCCAAATCGATATGATCCGGCAGCCGTAGACCCGGTCCGCTCTCCTGCCGATAGTCGAACAGAGAGACGTCGATCTGGCGATCGAGATCGCCGCACACGAGCTGGGGTGCAAACACGAACCGAAACACGTTCGCGGTGGCGAAACAGGCTGCGGCCCCTGCGCCGAACGGGTTCGTGGTCGGCCCCGATCCGACCGGGGCGTCGGCGGACAGACGCGCGCGCCAGCCATCCGATCCGGCGAATATCTTGGTCATGTCGTCGGCCGGGTCCGTCGCGCCGACGACGATCGCCACCGTCGACCGCGCGATGTCGGTGGACAGATCTATGCGGTCGTTGATTGCGATGGCCAGCGCTGCCAGTTCCTTTCCGAGAGCCTCCGCTTCGCTGCCGACGCCGGCGATGACGATCGCCGGATAGAGGCGCGCCAGGATCCTGACGCACATTTCCAACGTCGCGCGTCCTTCGGGCGACGTCGCCGCCGACTCGTCGAAGCACAACCCGATCTGATGTCTGGACAGCGTGGCCTTGTAGGTGTCGAGGTTGAAGTTCGAAAGCACCTGCGACGCGGCTGTGACCGTGCGGTCGAAGAAATTCGCGAAGGCCATCTCTAGTCCTCGATCACTATCGTCTGGGCTGCGCGCGAGGCCGAGATTTCGCGCCAGCTCCCCGATGCATCCAGCCGATACGACGCGAACCGACCGATCTCGAGCGGTCCGGTCCCGAAATCCGGCACGACCAACGAGAAGCAACCGACCGTGGTGGCGACCGCGAATTCGTCATCGGTACTGGAGTGATAGGCGCGCCCTGGATGGCTGTGGATCTGCGCGATCAACGTCAGGCCGTTTCGGTACAGCCAGACATTGATGCGGTGGAGTTCTTCAGCTCCAGTGATGACGCACACGCCGTCGGCGGTGCGGATGTGGCGCTGGGCCGGTATGATCGCTCGATCGACCTGAAATAACGATCCGCTCTGCCGACCCGCCCAGAGCCCCAAGCCCTCATATCCCTGGCGACCAACGTCGCGAAGGTGAGAATGGACGAGTTGCGCGTCCCGCCGTTTGACTATGACCTTTTCTACGTCGGCCAGCCGCTTCACTCCGGAATTCCTTGTAGATGCGCTATGACCCCGGTCACTTGCGCCTGAATTTGGAAGTTGTACGTCGAGAGCGGATCCACTCCGTACATCCAGATCTTCTCCAGAATGAAGACCAAAGAGCCTTCGCCAGAACCCCGATGCAGCAGCCATGAGTCTCCCGTATGCGCTGGATTGTCGTGATATTCCCGGACACCCGGCAGGCAGATGAATGGGTAGTCGTCCGGCCTATTGGCCTGGATCATGCTCGACAGCTGTAGGCCCCCTTGTTGCATCAGCGCCGCCATGGCTTCCGGTGGAATGCCGGGCATCGGCGGACGCCGAAGCATCTGAAACTGCACGTTCGAGGCGAGCAATTTCTCGCGCGTGAACGGGTCGACGAAGCGAACGGACGGCGGTTGCAGATCGTAGTCCGTGAAGTCGACGACGACGGCGGCGACGATGGGAGCGGGTCGAAGCTTCGTCGCGGCGAAGACAACGAAGATTTCGGGAAATTCGGCATCGAGCAGCAGCCATCCCCGCTTCCGGTAGGTTGCCTCCAGGTTACGATAGGCGGCGACTTCCCGGTCGAATTTGGCGCGTGATACCTCGGGATCAACGACCTGTGTCACGGTTAACCGGCGACCCCCGCCTTGAGGCTGAGGAAGAGGGTGACTTCCTTGCCGAAGTGGTATTCGCCGACGCGCTTCTCCGGATCCAGCACGGCTCCGGCTTCGTCCTTGATTTCCCAGTTTTCGGCCGGCTGGGCCAAATTTTGCGTCTCCTGCAGTGCCTTTTGCCGGATCTCGGTCAGCTTTTCCTTCTCTTCGGCCTCGATGACGACCGGCTGGCCATTGACCACCATGGTGATCCGCACGAGATGGCCATGATCATGGTCGTGATCGTGCTTTTCGCGCTCGCGACGGGCCTCTTCTTCGAGTTCATGCTCGCGCTTTTCGAGGTCGTGCTTGATCTTTTCCTCGGATCGAATGACCTCGTTGACGCCCTCGATCTCCTTCTTCAAGAACTCGGCCTCGCGGTCGAACTGTTCGGCCGATTTATTTCCCGATTCAGACATGTTAGCTAACCTTTCCGGGCCAAACCCCGCGTTATCGTGGACAGCTGACATGCTGCCATCTACACACCAATGCGCTCGCTGGGGTAGATTCGGACGCAAAAATATTTGTGTCCGAATCCGCTTTCGCTGACGCATTCACCAGTAGGTTGCCCAACAGGGGGGCCTCATGCGGTCCGAAGATTCCGAAGAATCCGGCCCGGGTGCTATCCGCTACACGGCGGCACAGATCCGGGCGGCGCTCGATGGGTTGAGTGACGACGACCACCGTCGGTTGACGATGGTCGCGCGTCACTTCGCGCCCCGCACGAACATGTCGGAAGACGATCTGAGGCAGGAAGCCTTCTTGAGGGTCTTGTCGAGCCGAACCTGTAAGGTCGGGGTCGGCATAGTGGAGTTCCTTGCCGGCACCATCCGCAGCGTCGCGTCTGAAACGCCCAGGGCCCGCAAAAGGGCACGGGAGAATGCCGGGCTGGAGCTCGTCTACATACCGGAGTACGGCGCCGGCGAGGTCCAAGAGCCGGAAGATCAGAACACGCCGTCTCCGGAAGATCAGGCTTTGGCCCGGACCATGTATACGAAAGAGGTCGAAAGAGCAGGGCAGCTGGTGTCCGGGGACTACGAACTCGAACTTTTGGTCGAGGCGTTGGCCGACGGCCAGCGCGGAAAAGAACTTGAAGTCGTGCTCGGCACCGACACCAAGGGGTTGGCTGCCGCCCGAAAACGATGGATTCGTAAATTGCAGGTAAGTTTCCCCGACGGCGTACCGCTTTGAGGACACGGCCATGAGCGAAAAAGAGCGCGTCGATCGGCTCGACGAGGCCATCATCGAGGAAATTCTGGGGTTGAGCGACTCGGAAGCGGCCGGGCTCGTCGGCAAGGACGACGTCGCTGCATCCCGTAAAGACCTACTTCGAGCGAAAGGGATGGTCGGAAAACTGCGCTTGGCCCGTGCGAAGACCGATGTCGCGCTCCATGTCGCCGGCGCCGCTACGGCCCGCAGCGGGATGAGGGCCGACGGCCAACGGGTGCTATCTTTGCGAAAATCGGATCCCGTCCTGGACAAGAAGATGACTTTAGCCGCTAGGAGCGGAAGGGCGAACGCGGAGGCGGATGCCGCCAGCCTGGACGAGGACCTCGCGGAACTCGACGCGTGGGAAGCGGAGGATCGAGACCAGTCGTGAGCCGTCGCCTCACTCTGCCGGAGCTGCTTCTACAGGATTTCGGGATAGATCGCCCCGAAGAGATCGATTTGCAGGCCATCGCTTGGGAATTGGGCGCTCGGATCAAGGTTCGCGAATTGCACTCTTGCGAAGCGAGGATCGTCGGACGGGACGATCGGGCGATCATCACTGTCGACGCCAAGGCGTCGCCCCGACGAAAGCGATTTTCGATCGCACATGAACTGGGGCATTGGCATCATCATCGAGGACGCTGCCTCATCTGCCGGTCGGACGACATCGGTAATCGAAAGCGTTCCGCGACCGATCCGGAGCGGGTAGCCGATGATTATGCATCGGACCTTCTGTTGCCGCGGTATCTGCTCGAGCCGATGCTCAGAGCCTTCCGACGACCCACACTCGAGGCCGTCAGGGAGACTGCCCAAGCTTTCGATGCAAGCCTGACCGCCACGGCGTTGAAGATCGCGGAGACGGATTTCTTTCCGATCATGCTGGTATCCCATTCGCAACAGGGGCGTGCCTGGTTCAGAAAGGCGCCGAGCGTGCCGGAACACTGGTTTCCGAAACAGGAATTGGACCACGAGAGCTATGCGTTTTCCGCCCTGTTCGGAAAACATGAGGACAAAGGCGGCCCTAGGCGCATCGGTGCCGATGCCTGGTTCGACCGGAGGGGAGCCGAAAACTTCGAGATCTATGAAGAGACCTTCCGTGTCGCGGCCGACCAGATCTGCACGATACTGTTCTTCAACGATACGAAGATGCTTCGCGACTGACTTCGCGGCTCCATGCGAGACGATCAGTCTGCCCCAGATCTCGCTTGTGCAGCTTGAGGGGCACGCAATGCGCGGGCGGAGGCATTCTGAACGCAGGAAATTCCTCAACGCGATCAATGGGTGAATGGAAGGGGAAAATTCAGAAGTGCCATTGATTTTATTAGTGTATTCATCGGATTTTGATTCCGCCATTCGGAGGTTCGATCCCTCCCGCCCCAGCCAATATTCAAGCTGACAATCACGTTCACGCGCCGCTCCGGCGATTGTGGCCGCTTCGGTCGTGCAGGCGGGGGCTCCCGCCTGGCCGCGAGGCTTATTCAGTCAGCTTGCGCCTGCCTCGAGGCAAAACCCCTTGACAGCGGCCGGAATACTTAACATGTTAAGTAAAATGCTGCCGCTCGCAAGCGGCTCGAACGAGGGAGTGAACCGTGATGTCCAAGCTTGCGGAAAACATCGCCAAGGCGGAACGCTACCTCGCCCGGTTCACGCAGCACGGGGTGCCCAATCGGATCGGCGGCGAAGACATTCCGGCCGCAGACGGTGCGGTCTTCGAAACGATCTCTCCGGTCGATCTGAAGCCGCTCGCCAAGGTGTCGCACGGAAAGGCGGCCGACATTGATCGGGCCGCAAAGGCCGCGCACGCGGCCTTTGCGCAATGGGCCGAGACATCCGGGGAGGCCCGGAAAGCGCTCTTGCACCGGGTTGCCGACGCCATCGTCGCCCGCGCCGAAGAAATCGCCTTCGTCGAATGCATGGATACCGGGCAGTCCCTCAAATTCATGGCCAAGGCGGCGCTGCGGGGAGCCGAGAATTTTCGCTTCTTTGCCGACCGCGCCCCCGAGGCGCGCGATGGCAAGTCGCTTCGGACGGATGGCCAGGTGAACATGACCACCCGCGTGCCGATCGGCCCGGTGGGCATCATCACGCCCTGGAATACGCCCTTCATGTTGTCGACGTGGAAGATCGCGCCGGCGCTCGCGGCCGGCTGCACCATCGTTCACAAGCCGGCCGAATTCTCGCCGCTGACTGCGCGTCTGCTGGTCGAGATCGCGGAAGAGGCCGGTCTGCCCAAAGGCGTCTGGAATCTCGTCAACGGTTTTGGCGAAGACGCCGGCAAGGCGCTGACCGAGCACCCGCTCGTCAAGGCGATCGGATTCGTCGGAGAAAGCCGCACCGGCTCGATGATCATGAAGCAGGGCGCCGATACGCTGAAGCGCGTTCATTTCGAACTGGGCGGCAAAAACCCGGTGATCGTGTTCGCGGATGCCGACCTCGATCGCGCCGCGGACGCAGCTTTGTTCATGATCTACTCTCTCAACGGTGAACGCTGCACCTCCTCCTCGCGTCTTCTCGTCGAGGCGAGCATCTACGACAAATTCACCGCGACGGTCGCCGAGAAGGCCGGCCGGATAAAAGTGGGGCATCCGCTCGATCCCGAGACCGTCATCGGACCGTTGATCCATCCGGTGCACGAGAAGAAGGTCCTCGATTACGTCGAGATCGGCAGATCGGAGGGCGCGACGATTGCCACCGGCGGCCGCAAGGTCGATGGTCCCGGCGGCGGCTGCTACGTCGCCCCGACGCTCTTTACCGGCGCCAACAACCAAATGCGCATCGCACAGGAGGAAATCTTCGGCCCCGTCCTGACGGCGATTCCATTCAAGGACGAGGCGGAGGCGCTCGCGCTCGCCAACGACGTTCAGTATGGCCTCACCGGCTATCTCTGGACTGCCGACGTCACGCGTGCCTTCCGCTTCACCGACCGGCTGCAAGCCGGAATGATCTGGGTCAATTCGGAGAATGTTCGCCACCTGCCGACGCCGTTTGGCGGCGTGAAGAGCTCGGGCATTGGACGCGACGGCGGGGATTGGTCGTTCGATTTCTATATGGAGACGAAGAACGTCGCGTTCGCCACCACCGCGCACAAGATCCAGAAATTGGGCGGCTAAGCGGTCCGCAGCAAACCAAGGAGGACATCATGGCATTGCCGACGCCCAACCTTTATCCGCCATTCAATATCGTGCGTCTCAGTCACGTCGAATTTGGCGTGAGCGACCTTGGCAAGTCCCGCGCGTTCTATGTCGACACGCTCGGTCTGCAGGTGACGGACGAAAGCCCCGATGCGATCTATCTTCGGGCGATGGAAGAGCGCGGCCACCATTGCATCGTGCTGAAGAAGTCCGACAAGATCGAGGCCCGCGATCTCGGCTTCAAGGTGTTCGGCGAACAGGACCTCGACAAAGCGGCCCAATTCTTCAAGAGCAAGGAATTGCCGGTCGAATGGGTGGAGCGTCCCTATCAGTCGCGCACGTTCCGCACCCGCGATCGGCACGGCATTCCGCTCGAGTTCTATTCGAAGATGGACCGGTTGCCGCCGATCCATCAGAAGTACGCCCTTTACAAGGGTGTGAAGCCGCTCCGTATCGACCACTTCAATTGCTTCTCGCCGAACGTCGACGAATCCGTCGCTTTCTACAACGAGATCGGCTTCCGCGTGACGGAGTACACGGAGGACGAGGAGACCGGACGCTTATGGGCAGCCTGGACCCACCGCAAAGGTGGCGTTCACGACTTGGCGTTCACCAATGGCCGCGGCCCGCGCCTGCACCACACGGCATTCTGGGTGCCGACCCCGCTCAACATCATCGATCTTCTCGACCTCATGGCGACTACCGGATGGGTTTCCAACATCGAACGTGGTCCGGGCCGCCACGGCATCTCGAATGCCTTCTTCCTTTATATCCTTGATCCGGATGGCCATCGGATCGAAATCTACTGCTCGGATTACCAGACGGTCGATCCCGATCTCGAGCCGATCAAATGGGATCTGAAGGACCCGCAGCGTCAGACGCTATGGGGGGCACCCGCGCCGAAATCCTGGTTCGAGCATGGCAGCCTGTTCGCCGGAATCCAGCCGCGCGACGCCGAACTGGCGGCCCAGCCGATCATCGCCCCCTGATCGGGTCGGGACACAGTCAACAAGGGAGGCCACGCATGTCTCGTCCGAGGTTCATCAGTTTCAACCGCAACGGTTCGCTCGGCTACGGCTTGTTGCTGGAAAGTGGCGTGGTCGATCTGTCCGGACGTCACGGCAAGCGCTGGCCCACCTTGCGCCAGGTGATCGAGGACGGCGCGCTGCTGTCGCTGGCCGAGGCGAGCGCCGCGCTAGCGCCGGATTTTCCGGTCGAAGACATCCGCTATGAGATTCCGGTGCCGGCACCGGAAAAGATCATCTGCGTCGGCGTCAACTTTCCCGACCGCAACGAGGAATACAAGGACGGGCAGGCGGCCCCCTCGAATCCTTCGCTCTTCATCCGCTTTCCGCGCTCGTTCACCGGCCATGAACAGGCTCTGCTGCGTCCCCCGGAGAGTCCGCAGCTTGATTACGAAGGCGAAATCGTCATCGTGATCGGCAAGGGCGGTCGCAGGATTGCGAAAGCCGAGGCGCTGGGCCACATCGCCGCGCTATCGCTCTGCAACGAGGGCACGATCCGCGATTGGGTCAGGCACGCCAAGTTCAACGTGACGCAGGGCAAGAACTTCGACGCGACCGGTTCGATGGGACCCTGGCTCATCCCCTATACCGACGAGAGCCAGCTTGCCGACATCAAACTGGAGACGCGCGTCAACGGCGAAGTCCGCCAGCAGGACCGCACCAGCCGGATGATCTTCTCCTTCCGCAAGATCATCAACTACATCTCGACGTTCACGACCTTGGTTCCCGGCGACGTCATCGTCACAGGCACGCCGACGGGAGCCGGCGCACGCTTCGATCCGCCGATCTGGCTGAAGCCCGGCGACGTCGTCGAGGTGGAAGCGGAGGGCATTGGCGTGCTCCGCAATACGGTTGCAGATGCATGATATTCGTCGGCCGCCAGGACCAGCGATGGGATCTTGATTGATCAGGCCGCTGATGCGGCGTGCACGCGGATTCGGCCGTTGTCGTCCACGGCGATCGGAATGGCATCGAGGGCGCAATTCAAGCCCAGTCCTTCGACGCCGGCGCCATCTTGAACGCGAAAGCCGGCGCTGTGATTGGTGCACCGAAGGACCATGCCGTCCGCGCTCAGCAAGTTGTCACCGCGATGATCGAGCGGCAGGTACTGGTGCGGACATGCATTGACATAGGCCGCGAGAGTGCCCGCTGACCTCACGATCAGGATCGGAAAATCCGACGGGCCGGCTTTGATCGATTTGAGGCTGCCTTCGCCAATGTCACTGGCGCTACACAGGATGGTTCCCTCGGCCGGCGCGCCGCGATAGCTCTTCCATGCGCCGGGTATTGCTGCCTCCCTCAAGATGCCTTGAGCACGCCGCGCTCAATCTGATCGGCCTCGATGCTCTCGAACAGGGCCTTGAAGTTGCCCTCGCCAAAGCCGTCATCTCCCTTCCTCTGGATGAACTCGAAGAAGATCGGGCCGATCACGGTCTTGGAGAAGACCTGAAGCAGGATGCGGGTCAGCCCGCCGTTGACGACGCCCTCGCCGTCGATGAGGATTCCGTGCTTGCGCATGCGATCGAGCGGCTCGGTGTGGCCCTTCACGCGGTCGAACGATTTGTCGTAGTAGATCGAGGGCGGGCCCGGCATGAACTCGAGCCCGCGATCGGCGATGGCATCGGTCGCTGCATAGATGTCGTCGGTGCCGACGGCGATGTGCTGGATGCCCTCGCCCTTGTACTGGCGCAGATATTCCTCGATCTGGCTCTTGTCGTCCGCGCTTTCGTTGATCGGGATTCGAATCTTGCCGCAGGGGGACGTTAGGGCGCGCGAGGTCAGGCCGGTCAGCTTGCCCGAAATGTCGAAGTAGCGGATCTCGCGAAAATTGAACGTCCGGCTGTAGAACTTGTACCAGGTGTCCATGTTGCCGCGCATGACATTGTGCGTGAGGTGATCGAGATAATAGAACCCCACGCCTTTCGGGGTCGGATCGGCCTCAACGGTCCAGTCATATTCGGCGGAATAGGGCGAGCCCTTCGCGCCATAGGTCTCGACCAGGTAAAGCAGGGATCCGCCGATGCCGACCACGGCCGGCACGTCGAGCGACTTGTCGTTGCCGGTATACTCGGTGCCGCCGAGCTGCAGGACGCGCTTCAGGGCGTGTTTGGCGTCAACGACGCGCCAAGCCATCGCCGGCGCGCAAGGTCCGTGTTCTCCGACGAAGCGCGCTGCATGGGAGTTCGGCTCCCGGTTCAGGACGTAATTGATCTTGCCCTGACGCCAAAGGGAGATGTCCTTGGTCTTGTGTCGGGCGACCTCCGTGTAGCCCATCTGCTCGAAGAGCCTGGCGAGCTTCTGCGGCTCCGGATGGGCGAACTCGACGAACTCGAAGCCATCGGTGCCGGCCGGATTGGCTGCCGAAATCGTGGCGGGTGGGGCATCGTGAGGGAAGGGACCCATGTCGAGCTCCTGGAATGGTATCTGATCTGACAGGAAATATACTGCCAGCCGACTGCACGATCTCCGCAAAATCCGCTCGACAAAGCCTGGTAGTGCGTGAAACATGCAGAGATCCGCATCTAGGCGCAAGGATCATGCATGGATCAGTTCGACGTCAAATTGCTGCAGGCGCTTCAATCCGATGGACGTCTGTCGAATTTCGAACTGGCTGACATCGTGGGTTTGTCGGCATCGCAATGCTCGCGCCGCCGCGCCGCGCTCGAAGATGCCGGCGCGATTGCGAGCTACCACGCTCATCTCGACCGTGAAGCGCTCGGACTCGGCATTGTCGTCTTCGTGCAGGTGACGCTTGCAACACACTCGCCGGACAATTCGAGGCGCTTCCTCAAGCTGATCGAGAGCCTGGAGGAGGTGCAGGAGGCGTATGCGCTCACAGGCGAAGCGGATTACCTCATCAAGGCGACGATCACCGACTTGAAGGCGCTCTCGCGGCTTCTCAACGAGGTGTTTCTGCCGCACGACAGCGTTGCGCATGTGCGCTCATCCATCGTTCTCGATCGCCTGAAGCAAACCTCGCAATTGCCCCTTGGGCACCTCATCCCTGCCGAGACGCGTGCTGCGGAAGGCTCCAGGTCGCGAAGGAAAGGTTCATCACCACGATCTAGACGATCCAGCTAGCTCAACGCTGCCGACAGCTTGTGCATCACCCGATCGAGCACTTTTGCCTCTTCGGCGGTCAGCACGCCGAGCAGCTCCGCCTCCCGTGCCAGCGCGAAAGGCACGATCTTGCGATAGAGGGCGCGGCCCGCCGGGGTCAGTGCGACGATCAGCTCGCGGCGATCGCCGGCATGATGCTTGCGGCTCGCGATGCCGCGCGATTCCAGTCCCTGGACGGCGCGGCTGACCTGCATCTTGTCCAGCGTCGTCAGCGGACCGATCTCCTTGGTCGCAATTTCCGGGCGTACACCGAGGATCGCAAGCACGCGCCATTCCTGCCGCGTCAGCGCAAAACGCTCGGAATAGACTTCGGCCACCGCCAGCGACACCTGCTCGGCCAGGCGAGCCAGCCGGTACGGAAAATATTGCTGCAGCTCGAGCTCGCCACCATCCTGCGCCGTGCCGCGCCCGGCCGTTTCCCGGTCTCGCGCTTCGCCCGAACGTCCCATCACGCCGTTTCCGCCCCACCCGTCCACATGGCAGATTCTTCCGAGCCACTTGATCCAGATCAAATCCAGAAAATAGTAACATCTGATACCAATTTCGCAACCGCAAATCCAGGGAGCGAAATCATGAAGATCGAGAAGATCCATCACGTCGCCTATCGCTGCGTCGACGCCAAGGCCACCGTCGAGTTCTACAAGAAGGTCATGAACATGGACCTTCTCGGCGCCATCGCCGAGGACCGGGTGCCGTCGACCAAGGCGCCGGATCCCTACATGCACATCTTCCTCGATGCCGGGAACGGCAACATCCTCGCCTTTTTCGAGCTGCCGAACTCGCCGCCGATGGGCCGCGATCCCAACACGCCGGACTGGACTCAGCACATCGCCTTTCAGGTCAAGGACCTCGCCGAACTCGAAGAGGCCAAGGCGCGCGCGGAGGCGGCCGGTCTCGACGTCGTCGGCGTCACAGACCACACCATCTTCAAGTCGATCTATTTCCGCGACCCCAGCGGCCATCGCCTGGAGATCGCGGCCTGGACCGCCACGCCCGAGCAGATCGATCGCATGAAGTCGGTTGCGCACGAGATGGTCGAGGAATGGTCGCGCACCAAGCGTCCGCCGCGCCACACCGCCTGGATGCACGAGAAGGAATTCGCGGACGCGCATTGATCCTTGGCCGTGCATCAGGAAGCGAACATGACGAGCTACATTTATCCGAAGTTCGGCTATCGGCGTTCCCAGGAGCAGGCCGAGGGAATCGTGAAGCGGCATCCGATCGTGGTGATCGGCGCAGGTCCCATCGGCCTGACCGCGGCGCTCGACTGCGCGGCACGCGGCCAGCCGGTCGTGGTGCTCGACGACAACGACACCGTCTCGATCGGCTCGCGCGCGGTCTGCTACGCCAAGCGTCCGCTCGAGATATGGGACCGCCTCGGTTGCGCGGCGCCCATGGTCGAGCGCGGCGTCAGCTGGAATGTCGGGAAGGTGTTCTTCCAGGACCAGCTGTCCTACCAGTTCGATCTCCTGCCCGAGGCCGATCACCAATGGCCGGCCATGATCAACCTGCAGCAATATCATCTGGAGGAAATGCTGGTCGCCCAGTGCAGGGCCAATCCGCTGATCGAGCTGCGCTGGAAGCACCGTCTCATCAGCCTCAAGCAGGCCGCCGATTATGCGACGCTCGCGGTGGAAACGCCGGACGGCATCTTCACCATGGAGGCGCAATGGGTGATCGCATGTGACGGAGCCAACTCCGATGTGCGCAAGATGGTGGGCGCCGAGTTCACCGGACAGTTCTTCCAGGACCGCTTCCTGATCGCCGACGTCGCCATGAAGGCGGATTTCCCGACCGAGCGCTGGTTCTGGTTCGATCCGCCGTTCCATCCCGGCCAGTCCGTTCTGCTGCACCGGCAGGCGGACAATATCTGGCGGATCGACTTCCAGCTCGGCTGGGAGGCCAATCCGGAGGAGGAAAAGCGGCCCGAGCGGGTGATCCCGCGCATCCGCGCCATGCTCGGCGAGGACACCGAGTTCGTGCTCGAATGGGTCTCGATCTATCAGTTTGCCTGCCGGCGCATCGATAATTTCCGGCAAGGTAGGGTGCTGTTCGCCGGCGACGCCGCGCATCAGGTCTCCCCGTTCGGCGCACGCGGCGCCAATACCGGCGTCCAGGACATCGACAATCTCGCCTGGAAGCTCGCGATGGTGCTGCGCGGCGAGGCCTCGGAAGCCCTCCTCGACAGCTATCACGAGGAGCGTGCCTATGCCGCGGACGATAACATCCTGAACTCGACGCGGGCCACCGACTTCATCACCCCGAAGACGAAACCGAGCCGTTATTTCCGTGACGCCGTGCTGGAGCTCGCCCGGCATCACGGCTTTGCGCGACCGCTGGTCAACAGCGGCCGGCTCTCGACCCCGACCCCTTATGTGACGTCGGCGCTCAACACCCCCGACCACGACGCAGTGCCGGGCGGCATGCGCCCCGGCACGAATGCGGCGGATGCGCCGATTGCGGTGGATGGCAAGCCCGCCTGGTTCCTGCATTGTCTCGGCGACGGCTTCACGGTCGTGGCCTTCGGCAACGTGAGTGACAAGATCGAGATCGCGGTGGGGCCGTTCGCGGCAAAACTCATTCTCGTCGGCCGCGACATCGAGGATCCCAAAGGTCTCCTTGCGCAGCGCTACGGCGCTTCGCCCGGGACCACCTATTTGTTCCGCCCCGATCAATATGTCGCGGCGCGCTGGAGCGGATTCGACGAGGCCAAGATCACCGAGGCGATGCTGCGCGCCTCGGGCCATGACATCGCCGACCGGACGGAGCTTGCGGCATGATGCTCAATTTGTCACCGAACATCGCCGATCCCGACGACTTCTACGCCGAGTTGATCAACAGCCAGCGCGATCTCGACGAGGAGCAGGCGCTGCGCATGAATGCCCGGCTGATCCTGTTGCTCGCCAATCACATCGGCGACCGCAAGGTGCTGACGGAGGCCATCGGCTGCGCCCGCAGGGGCGGCGGCTAGGTCACGGGAATTCCGCCTCGCGAGAGAGGAGGTCGCACGAAGGCCGCCGGCAGCGCCGGCGGCAGGTCCTTTTTGCGCGATCTCGCCGGCTGAATTCGGCGCCGAGGGTCAGTCGCGCCGAAAAGCCATCGGGGCAGAAGCCGCTTTCTTGACTTGGCTCAAGGTAAACTCGGTGAAGTTCGACACTTTCTTAGGCCCCACACCAAGGCCGGAGGAAGCACCATGCTAGGTCGAACCATTGCTGCAGCGTTGCTGGTCGTCACCCTGGGCCAGCCGGCTTGGGCTCAATCGCCGGCGGACCACCAGGGCCATCATCCCGGACAGGAGCAGGAGCAGGCGCCGGCGTCGCCGCAGTCGAATTCTCCTGCAAGCCCATCCGCCGAGCGGCAGAGTCCGATGCGCGGTGGAGATATGATGGGAATGATGGGGCGCGGAATGATGGGACAAGGAATGAAGGGGCAAGGCGGGGCAGGCGGTGACGCCATGGAGCCGCCGGTCGTCTTCCGCATCATCTTCGCGCTGATGGATGCCGATGGTGACGGCACCGTCTCCTTGCCCGAGTTTCAAGTCGCTCACGAACGAATCTTCAAGGCGATGGATCGCGACAAGGACGGGAAACTCACTTTCGAAGAGATGATGACGTTCATGCACAAGAGCAAGAGCTCCCTCCCGCAGAAATAGCGAGCGGAAACCGAAGGGCGGGCGCGCCAAGCCATGTCGTTTGATCGGGTCTTGCGATGGGCTTTGGTTGCGATCGCAATCGCTGGATTGAGCGCGGGTATTGTCGCGCGAGCCGCAGGCCGGCCTGACCTGGCCGATGTCGCCTGGGCGCTCGGCACGGGGCCCGTCATTGCAGGATTGGCGGTCTCGATCGTCCAGGATCTGCTGAGAGGCCGTGTCGGAGTGGACGCGATCGCATTGCTGTCGATGAGCGCGGCGTTGGCGCTCGGACAGCCGCTCGCCGGGGCTGTGGTCGCGCTGATGTATTCCGGTGGCAACATCCTGGAGGAGATCGCGGTCGCACGGGCGGAGCATGATCTTCGATCCCTGGTTGATCGGGCGCCGCGGCAGGTCCACCGCAAATCCAGTGAGCGGATCGAGGACATTCCGATCGAGGAAGTCGGCATCGGCGAAGAGCTTCTGGTGCATGCCGGCGAGATCGTGCCGGTCGACGGTGTCGTTGCGTCGGCCTTCGCCACGATCGACGAGTCCGCGGTCACCGGCGAACCGATTCCGGCGGAGAAGACGCGCGGAAGCGCGGTTCTTTCTGGTTCTCTGAACGCCGGTGAGACCTTCCAGGTGACCGTGACCGCGCCGGCCAGCGAGAGTACCTACGCGGGCATCGTGCGCATGGTGACTGCGGCGCAAACAGCGAGAGCTCCCTTTGTGCGGTTGGCAGACCGGTATGCGCTGATCTTTCTGCCGGTGACACTCGTTATCTCCTATGTGGCATGGCATATCTCCGGTGACGTGACCCGCAGCCTTGCCGTGCTGGTGGCGGCAACGCCGTGTCCCCTGATTCTGGCCGCGCCCGTCGCCTTCATCGCCGGGGTGGCGCAAGCGGCCCGCCGCGGCATCCTGGTCAAAGGCGGGAGGGCGCTGGAGGCGTTGGCCCGTGCGCACACCGTGCTGTTCGACAAGACCGGTACTCTGACCGTGGGCGGGGCGCGGTTGCTGTCCGTAGAAGTTGCGCCGGGCGAGAATCCGGATGAGGTCCTCACGCTCGGGGCGTCCCTCGAGCAGGCTTCGCATCACGTGCTTGCGAAGGCTGTCGTCGCTGCGGCTCTCGCCCAAGGGCTCAAGCTGAAGCCGCCGGAACATGTCAAGGAGACCATGGGGGCCGGCCTCAGCGGCCAGATCGACGGACGCCGAGTTATCGCGGGCTCGCCAGAGATGCTTGTCTCGCGCGCCGAGCTCTCGCCATGGGAGTTGCGGGCGATTCGACGCGCCTCGTGGCGCTCGGCGCTGATCGTCTTTGTCGCGGTGGACGGCCGTCTCGTCGGCGCGTTGCTGCTGGCAGATGAATTGCGAGCCGATACGCCGCGGGCGATCCGGCTGCTGCGCGATGCCGGCATCGCGCGGATGGTGATGGTGACGGGTGATCGCGCCGCAGCTGCTCAGGCTGTTGGAGCGGCGCTCGATCTCGATGCGGTGCTGGCCGATCGCGTTCCCTCGGACAAAGTCGAAGCGGTGCGTAGCGAACAGCGGCTGCATCCGACCATCATGGTCGGCGACGGCATCAATGACGCCCCGGCGCTGGCCGTGGCTGACACCGGGGTCGCGCTCGGCGCGCGCGGTGCAAGCGCCTCCTCCGAGGCGGCGGATGTGGTGATTCTCACGGATCGGCTGGATCGGGTCGGCGAAGCGATCGTCATTGCGCAACGCGCGCGGCGCATTGCGCTGCAAAGCATCTTTGTCGGGATGGGATTGTCATTAGCGACGATGGTCGCCGCCAGTCTCGGCTGGCTCGATCCCGTCCCCGCCGCGATCGTTCAGGAGGTGATCGATGTTGCCGTCATTCTGAACGCGCTGCGAGCCCTCAATCCGCCCCTCGTCAGGAGTGGTCCGCGCCTCACCGCGGAGCAGGGGTTGACGCTGCATCACGATCATCAGGCGCTGCTCGAGGACCTAGACCGCTTGCGCCAGATCGTCGACGCGTTGGACGATGCGGTGCCCGAATCCGTTGCTGGTTTGATTGGTGAGGCCCACCGACTGGTCCAGAGTAGCGTCGTGATGCACGAACGCGAGGATGAAGACAGCGTCTATCCGAAGCTCACGGAAGTGCTGCGCGACCGCCACGGGCTCGCTGCGATGAGCCGTGCGCATCGCGAGATATTGCATCTTGCGCGGCTACTCGCCCGGATCGCGGAGGATCTGCCGTCAGAGAAGATCGACCGCTACCTCATTCGAGATGCCCAGCGCGTGATCGAGGCGATCGAAACGCTGGTGCGCATGCACACGGCTCAGGAGGAGGATATCTACGAGGCCGTCGCTGCATAGGCGATAGCCGGGCGTAGGCCGAGGAACTTGGCTCCGCAGCGATGGCGGCGGCAGCCGTCGCCACGAGATCTCAATGTTCCGGCGGTCGTCAGCCGGCATGATCAAAATACGCACCGTATTGAGCAAGCGCGCGCACGATCTTGATGGCTCCTTGATCGCGGCCGGTCCCAGTCTTCATCTTGGCCGCGCCGTCGATGATTTGCTCGAGGACAAGGTGGAGTTGCTGGTCGGCCTGTTCGGGCAGCTTGCAGTTTCCCACCACGTCATCGACCCGCGCCTGGATTCGCGTCGCCAGAGCCTCGTATTGCGCAGGCGTGAACACATTGCTGTGAATGGGGGCCAGCGATTGTCTCATCGCGAGACTGATGTCATCCATGCCTCGGCGCAAGACGTCATCCGTCGGCCATTTCTTGCCATGGTCTAACCGGAGCTGGACTGCGGCCGCTGGTTTGTCATGCGCGTGCGGACCCGCGGCGAGAGCGGGCGGCCCCATGGCGACGCCGAGTGCGAGGACTGCCAATATGAGCGACTTGTTTGTGATGATCACGGGACTTCCTCCGAAAAATCTCCTTGCTTTCAGGTGGAAGATCGCGACGGGCGGGAGTTTGTGCTGGAGCAAAGTCTCGAGCGGAATGAGCTGCGGCCCCGCGACGCAGGATGCGTCGGGAGTCAACCATCAGACCGTCGTCAGCATTTGGCTGAATGGGAATACCCACGCTCCGATGCGATGATGAAAGTCGCATGTGCATTTCCGCTCCCCAGCTTGCCCTGGCAGCCTTTCCCTGTAATCTGCAACAAACAACAGGGAAGGGATCGATGGCAGGAGTCTTGGAGGGCGTGCGTGTGCTCGATTTCGGGCGCTATATCGCTGGGCCCTATTGCGCGACGCTGCTGGCCGAATTCGGCGCCGAGGTTATTCGCATCGAGAAGCGCGAGGGCAGCGAGGATCGCTTCGTGGCGCCGGTCGGCGAAAACGGCGAAGGCGCGCTGTTTCTCCAGGTCAACCGCAACAAGAAGTGCGTCACGCTCGACCCGATGAAGCCTGAAGGGCAGGAGGTGATGCGCCGCCTGATCGCGACCGCGGACGTCGTCGTCGCCAATCTGCCGCCGCAGACCTTGCGCGCGATGAAGCTCGACTACGAATCCTTGAAGGCGATCAAGCCCGACATCATCCTGACCACGGCGACCGCGTTCGGCGGGCCGGGGCCCTGGTCCGACCGCGTCGGCTTCGACGCTGTCGGGCAGGTCATGTCGGGATCGGTGTACATGACGGGCGCTGGCGATCCGCCGTATCGCGCCGCGGTGAACTGGGTCGATTTCGGCACCGCGCTGCATTGCGCGTTCGGCACGCTCGCAGCCCTGATCGAGCGCGGCAAATCCGGACGCGGGCAGGTCGTCGAGGGCGCGCTGCTCGCAACCGCCTTGTCCTTCACCAACGCCACGTTGATCGAGCAGGCAATCATCAAAGTCAATCGCGTGCCGACAGGCAATCTCGGCCAGACCGCGGCTCCCGCCGACATCTACCGCACCAAAGACGGCTGGGTGCTGTGTCAGGTCACCGGACATCCGCTGTTCAAGCGCTGGGCGCGGCTGATGGGCGAGGAGGAGGTGTGGCTGAAAGATCCGCGCTTTGCCGACGATATCAGCCGCGGCAACAACGGCGCCGTCATCAGCGAGCGGATGGCGCGCTGGTGCGCCGAGCGCACCACGCAGGAGGCGGTCGATACGCTCGGCCAGGCGATGATTCCGACCGGGCCCGTGCTCTCACCGCAACAGGCGCTGGATCATCCGCACATCCGTGCCGCCGGCTTCATGCAGGATGTCGACTATCCCGGCCTGCCGAAGCCCGCGCCGGTGACACGGGCCGCGGTCCGGCTGTCCGAGACGCCGGGCGAAATCGCGCACCGTGCGCCGACGCTCGGCGAGCATACCAATCTTGTCCTCGCCGAGCTCGGTTATGACGAAGCAGAGATCGCGGCGCTTCGGCGAGGCGGCATCGTCTAGCGTCACAGCAACTGCTTCAGCGCCAGCGCATCGGCCGGTGCCGCGCTCTTCTGGTCGTTGTCGAAATAGACGTAGACGTCGCAGCCCTGCCGCTTCCAGGATTTGATGCGCTTGGCCCATTGCGCCAGCGCGGCCTTGGTGTAGTGCCCGTGATAGCGTCCGCTCGGGCCGTGCCCGCGCACATAGACGAAATCCGCCGTGCGCTTCCATGGCGCCGGCGCATCGTGATGGTCGGACAGGCAGAGCGAGATGTTCTCGTCCGCCAGCATGCGCAGGATGCGCGGCTGATACCAGCTCGGATGACGGAATTCGAAACTGTAACGCCGTTTCCGCGACAGCAGCTTGAAGAAGGATGCGAGGCGGTCGGCGTTCGCCTCGAATTGCGGCGGCAACTGGAACAGGATCGGCCCGGCCTTGCCGCCGAGCCTGGAGATGCGGTCCTCCAGCAGTTCGAGGCTGTTGATGGAGCGCTCCGACAGGCGCTTCCAGTGCGTGATGAATTTCGACGCCTTCCAGGCGAAGACGAAGTCGCGGCCGGTCTGCTCGCGCCAGCCCGTCACCGCTTCGGGCGTCGGCGTGCGATAGAACACGCCGTTCAGCTCCGTGGTGTCGAACTGTTCTGCGTAGTAGCTGAGCTGCTGCTTCAGCGTCACGCCTTCAGGGAAGAACGGGCCGCGCCAGGAATCGTAATGCCAGCCCGAAGTTCCGACCAGAACGCGCGCCATTGTCTTCGTGCCCTCCGTTGCCTTTGCCGGAGGGGAACGTCCAGGCGGTCGATACGTTGCTGGTGAAATCGCCAACGCAAGGACAGGAACCGATGTACGCGCTGTTCGAAGGGAGCAAGCAGATCGGCGATCCCTTTCCGACCGAGAAAGAGGTGTGGGAAGCCGCCTTGATCGAGGGACTCGTGACCGACGTTCCGGTCGCGGACGAGGAGGGCGGCCGGCTGCTGCCGGCCGGATATCACGTCGCACGCGTCGAGGAGACGTTCGAGCCGAAGCGGGACTGGAAGCTGCCGCGCGAGATCTCGTGAGCTAGTTCGACGCCAGCGCCGCCTTGGCAACTTCGGCCATCCAGCTCGACGCTACGGGTAAGATCGCGTCGTTGAAATCGTAGCGCGGGCCGTGCAGCTCGGCGCCGTCGCGCAATTCGCCGTTGCCGATCCAGACGAAGGCGCCCGGCCGCTGCTGCAGGTAATGGGCAAAATCCTCGCCGGCCATGCTGGGCGCGAGGTCGCGCCGCACGGGCGCTTGCACCTTCTCGGCAGCGATGCGCGCCAGGTCCGCCTCAAGGGGCGTGTTGACCACCACACCCACACCCCAGACGATCTCGGGCGTCACCTTGACGCCGAAGCTGGTCGCAATGCCGGCGCAGGTCCGTTCGATGCCGTCGAGGATGGTGTCCTTGACCGCCTCGCGGTGGTAGCGCAGCGTGCCGCGGATGGTGACGCGGCCGGCGATCTGGTTCGGCGCGGTGCCGCCTTCGATGGTGCAGAGCGAGAGCACGGCGGTGTCGAGCGGATCGACGCCGCGCGCCACGACCGATTGCAGCGCCACGATCAGATGGCCGGCCGCCACCACCGGATCGCGCGTCAGATGCGGCATGCCGGCGTGGCCCGCATGGCCCTCGATGCTGATGGTGATGCGCCCGCCGGAGGCCATGACGACGCCGTCATGCACGGCAATGGTGCCGGCGGCAAGGCCCGGCCAATTGTGAAAGCCGAACACACGTTCCATCGGAAAGCGGTCGAACAGCCCGGCCGCGACCATCGCGCGCGAGCCGCCAAAGCCTTCCTCGGCCGGCTGGAAGATGAAGTCGACCGCGCCGCTCCAGCTGGTATCGGCGGCGAGCAGCGCGGCGGCGCCGAGCAGCGAAGTGGTGTGTCCGTCATGGCCGCAGGCGTGCATCACGCCTGATATCTTGGACGCATAGGGCAGGCCGGTGTCCTCGGTGATTGGCAGCGCATCCATGTCGGCACGCACGCCGACCCGCCTTTGCGCATGTCCGCGCGTCAAGGTCGCGACGATGCCATGGCCGCCGATGCCGGCCTCGAATGGAATGCCGAGCTCGGTGAGCCTGTCCTGCACGAAGGCGGCGGTGGCTTTTTCCTGGAGCGACAGCTCCGGGTGGGCATGAAGGTGCCGGCGCCATTCGGTCAGTTTCTGCTGCAGCTCGGGTGTCAAGGCGGGTGTCTCTCGCAAGGTGTCGGTTGTCGCCACCATAACGGATTATCCGCCGCATGCATCAAGCGTTGGGGAATGGCTCGCGTGCACAATGTCCTTTTTCGCCGTCGTCAGCACTGTGCGAGCTCTCTGAAGACGGTGCGCTCTCTCCCCCGCTTGCGGGGGATGGCTGGGGAGAGGGTGTCTCCGCAGTGGGACTCCCCAAGAGGATAGAACCCTCACCCGCGCCTTCGGCGCGACCTCTCCCGCAAGCGGGAGAGGTTCAGGGCACCGAGCTTACCCCACCAGCTTCGCAAGCCCCGCCCAGTCGAAGCTGATGCCATGCCCGGGGCGGTCGGGTGCCAGCGCCTTGCCGTCCTCAAGCACCAGCGGGTGCTCGATGTATTTGTCCAGCCCGAACCCGTGGGCCTCCAGATAGGAGCGGTTCGGGCAGGCCGCGAGCAGATGCACGGTGATGTCGTGGGCGCCGTGGCTGGTGACGGGCAGGTTGAAAGCCTCCGCCAGCCGCGCGATCTTCATGAACGCGGAAACGCCGCCGCAATTGGTGACGTCGGGCTCGGGATAGGACACCGCGCCACTCGTGATGTAGTTCTTGAACTCCCACAGCGAGCGCAAATTCTCGCCCGCCGCGATCGGCACGCCGCCGGCCTGCATGATGCGGGCATGGCCTGCGACGTCATCGGGGATAGTCGGCTCTTCCAGCCAGGTGAGATCGTAGGGAACGAAAGCGCGCGCGGCGCGGATCGCTTCCTCCACGGTCCACTTCATGTTCGCATCCGCCATCAGCGGAAAGCCGTCGCCGAGATGTTCTCGCATGGCAGAGACCTTTGCGACGTCGGATTTCAGGTCGGGCCGGCCGACCTTCATCTTGATGGCGCGAAAGCCTTTCGCGAGGTTGCCGTCGGTCTGCGCGAGCAGCTCGTCCACGGAGAGATCGAGGTCGATGCCGCCGGCATAGCACGGCACGCGCGCATCGAAGCCGCCGAGCAATTGATACAGCGGCAGCTTGGCGCGCCGCGCCTTCAAATCCCACAGCGCGATGTCGAGCGCGGAGAGCGCCAGCACCACCGGCCCGCCGCGCCCGCCATAATGCAGCGCCCACCAGACGTGATGCCAGATCGCTTCGGTATCGTCGGCCTCGCGGCCCTCGACCAGCGCGGGGATCTCGCGCCTGAGAATGTCGGCGACAGCGCCGCCATTGCGGCCCACGGTGTAGGTGTGGCCGACGCCTTCGGCGCCATCGGCATCGCGGATGCGGCAGGTGATCAGCTCGAACGCCGCCATCTCGCCATGGGTGGAGTCGGACAGCGTGACGGGGAGGGGGATCCGGTACAATCCGGTCTCAATCGTCGCGATGCGTGGCATGTGGCCTCCCTTTTTCTTTTTATTTCGTAGAGTGGGTTAGCGAGCGCCTGCGCGAAGCGCAGTCGGCTGGCGTAACCCACCTACGAATCTATCTCACCGCGTCGTCGCAAGCTGCAGCGCCAGCGCACAGGCGCGGTCGTATTCGTCCAGGTTGATCCACTCGTCGATCGTGTGTGCCTCGTTCTGACCGGCGCCGAAGGTCACGGTCGGAATGCCGTGGCGGACCATCCAGTTGGCATCCAGGCCGCCGTTGGCGGTGCGGACGTTCGGAGTGCCGCCGACCGCGCTTACAGCCTCGACCGCGCGCTTGATGACGGGCTGGCTGTCCTTCATGCGGAACGGATAGTAGTCGGTCTCGGCCTTGAACTTGACCTTGCCGGACTTGCCTTGCGCATTCGTCACCTTCTTGGCGGCCTTCTCGAACGCGGCCTTGTAGGCTTTGGTGATCTCCTTGAAGAATTTTCCGTCATGGCTGCGGCATTCGCCGCGCACATGCACGTAGTCGGTGACGACGTTGGTGGCATCGCCCGCGGGGCGGCCCTCGCCGCCGGTGACGGGGCCGACATTGCTGGTGCCTTGCCGCTTGCCCTTCACCACCTTGCCGAACCAGCCGCCGGACTTCACCTCAGTGAGCGCCAGTGCCATGATCATGGTCGAGGAGATGCCGCGCTCCGGCGCGACGCCGGCATGCGAGGCGCGGCCGAAGATCTCGACGGTCCAGCGGTCGGCGCCGACCGCGCCGATGACGACGTTGGAGGCGGAGCCGCCGTCATAGTTGAACGCCATCACGGGCGAGCCGAGCTCGTCCAGCTTGACGTGGCGCGCGCCGTAGAGCCCGCTCTCCTCGCGTACGCAGAAAAGCAGCGTGATCGGCGGATGGTCGAGCTTCTGCTTTTCGAGTTCGGCCGCCAGCGTCACCAGCACGCCGCAGCCGCAGCGATTGTCGCCGCCGAGCGCGGTCTTCGCTTCGTTGACGATCTTGCGTCCCGATTTCTTCGGCTTGGCGCCGGCGCAGAGCGGCACGGTGTCCATGTGCGTCATGAACATGATGCGCGGCTGGTTGTGCAGCGCGCCGCGGCCGGGCAGGTCAACGATGAGGTTGCCGGTCTCGGTCGGCACGGGAATGCGCGTGTTGGCGTCGTCGAGCCGGATCGCCTTCGCCGGCACGCCGGCCTCTTTCAAGGCGGCCGTGAGTTCACGCCCGATCGCCGCCTCCTGTCCGGTCACGCCCTCGACGGCGAGGAAGCGCATGAGACGGTCGGTGGCGGCTTTGGTGTCGACGGGCATGATTCTTTCCTTTGGCGAACCGGCCTGCACCTTACGAACGCGGCGACGTGTAAGTCAAAAAGATCAGCACGCCGAGCGCCAGCATGGCAGCCATGAACAGCAGCACGGCCGGCAATCCCGCGAGCGCCGCGACTGCCCCGGTCACCGACTGCATCAAGGCCGCGCCGAGGAAGAAGGCGAGGTTCACGGCCGCCAGAGCTTTGCCCGCGACTTGTGCATCGACCAGCTGCCGGGACATGCCGAAGATCAGCGGCTGGGCGGAGGTCGCAAGGCCGATCAGCACGAACAGCACGAGATCGTATTGCGGCGGCATCACGGCGATTCCGAACAAGGCGGCCACCGCGTAATGCGGCGCCCCGAGCGCCATCAGCGCCAGCAGCAGCGCCCCGGCCATATGCGCGCTCGCCACCAGATCGCGGCGGCGTCCGAGCCTGCGGTCGATCATGCCGATGAGAAGTGGACCTGCGATCATCGCCAACGTGAAGGCACCGAGCTGGTTGCCGGCCTCGACCCGCGACAGTCCCTTGACCTGCATCAGCCACGGCCCGCCCCACAATCCGCGCAGCACAAGCGACGTCGCCAGCGATACCAGCGCGAGCGCGATCAGGCCGCGCAGGGGACGCGAGAGGCCGAGCCTGAGCACCTCGATCATCTGCGACAGCGGCGAGGAATCGTCCTTGTGTTCGGCCGGCTGGTGCGGCACCAGCGCGAACACGGCGAGTGCGACCGCGACGCCGCCAGATGCGGAGATCCAGAACCCGGCGCGCCAGCCCCAAGTGTCGACCACGAAGGCGAGCGGGCTCGCCGACAGCAGCATGCCGATATTGCCGATCGAGAGGATCGCGCCCGACCACAGCCCGAACCGCGCCGCGGACAATTGCTTGGCCGCCAGCGTCATCGGGCACATCAGCATGCCCGAGGTGGCGACCCCCAGCATGAACTGCCCGACCGCAAAGCCCGCGGGGCCGGTGGCAAATCCCGACGCCACCGCGCCGAGCACGGTCCCCGCGAGCAGGCTCAGCGACACCGGTCGCACGCCGAACCGATCCATTGCCGCCCCGACCGGGATCTGCGCCGCGGCGAAAGCGAAAGGATAGATCGAGGTGAGGCTCGCCAGCGCCTGCGGCTCGAGATGGAAATCCGCCGCCATCAGATCGAGGCTGACGGCCGGAATGGTGCGCAGCAAGGTCGAGAGCATGTGGCCGCAGGCGAGCGCAAGCAGCGCAAAGATCAGCGCGCGGGTGCCATCTCCCGCCTCGTTCGTGGCAGCCATCGTCATGAGCGTTCGTCCCGGCAAGCTTTGCGCTGCGGTTACACGATCGCAAGTCCGCTGCCAATGGCGGGCCGGGCAGCCCCGTTATTCCGGATTGCGTGGCTTGTCATCGTCGGCCGGGGGAGCCGCGCGCTAGATTCGTTCAAACGTATCGACGTTCGTTGTCACGGCGCGCCACCAATTCAGCGGTTTCAGCTTCGCCGGCTCGCCTTCGCTGGACGCGCTCAGCGCCTGGTCTGCGATCACGAACCAGGCCGTCTCCATCTTTCCGTGACGCAGCAGTCCGGTATAGGAGACGGCGCGGTCGCCCGTCGCAGATGAGCCTACCGCGACAAAAGCGATGCAATTGCCCTTGTGAAACCCGGTGATAGGCACCGCTTGCCCGTAAAAGCCGCTGTCTTCGAGCGCAGTCTCGAAATTCCCCTCGATACGGCCGTGGGCATCGTCAGTGATGCGTAAGGTCGAGCCGAATTGATTTCGCCAATTGCCGACCCAGGCAACATCGTGTCCCATGCCGGTTCTCCTATGCCCGCACATCCGGTACAGCGCGCAGTCGGCGCAAGCGATACAGCTCCTTCGCCGCAGCCTGCATCAGACCATCGGCTGCCTTGCGCTCCTGACCGACGATGACGCCCGAGGCGAAAGCCTGGGCGCGGCGATGCTCAGGCGGCGCCGTCAGCGCAGCCTCCGTCGCCAGCTCGCGGTGCGCCATGAAGTCGTTCAACGATCCCAGCGCGGACTGGATCTGCTTGAGGCGGCCGGAGAGCTCTGCAAGCTCCTTCTGTTGGCTATCGCTATAGAGGCTTTCGAAGAAATCGACGGCATAGCGAATCTTCTTGATCCTGATTCGCAGCTTGTGGCGCTGCATCGGCTCGAGATTGGTCAGGCGCTTGCCCTGCTTGCGCGCCTTTCGGATGCGCCGATCGAGCAGCTCCGCGGCGTAGGCGGCGATCGTGCGCTCGTCATTTCGATCGTCATGGGCGCGAGGCCGGCCGCCTTCGATCCATTCGGCCACGTCGATCAGCAGGCGGCGGTAACGCGCCGACATGACCGCCGCGCGGGCGCGCCCGAATGCCGCCATCCGTTGCCGGGAGAACCGCTTGCGGATCGCGCGGGCGCCGCGGCGCGGCACCCCCTGCTCGGTGATCGGCCGAATGCTCTCGTTCAGGAACACGTCGATTTCGCGCGCCGGCGCCAGCTCGGCCGTGAGCCATTTCAGCTCGGTCTTGATCCGTGCGGTGCTCGCGCGCGGCAGAAGATCGGCAAACAGCGAGATGGCCGCACGCAGGCGCCGCAGGCCGACGCGCATCTGATGGACCCCCTCGGCGTCCATGTCGCGTACCGGATCGGCGTTGGCCGTGATCTGATGTAGCGTCGAATGCGCGATGGGGCGGAAGGCCTCGCGCGGTGACAGTCCCGCCTTCAGCGCGATCGATTCGGCGCGTTGGGCGCCGCTGCCGCTTCCCGAGACCAGCAGATAACCTTGCTCGGCCTTGGAGCGCAGATCGAGCTCGGCCCCCGCTTTGCGCTCGAGATCGCGGGCAAGGCGGAACAGGTCTGCAACATGTCCGGACTTCAGTTCCAGCTCCAGCTCGGCAACGGGCCGCGACCGGCGCCCGGCCCTGATGCGGCCACGGTCGACCGCAAGCTCGATCTGGCTCCTGCGGACGCGCCGCCCCTGCGCCATGCGATGAATGTCGGTCCGGAACATAGGCGCAAGCTTGCGGCGAAGCTTTCGCGTCGCAAGCTCCTGGAGCGGCGTATGCTTCGTCTTCTCGAGATCGGGGCTTGCACCGGAAACCTCGCGCTCCCATTCGCCCCGCGTCACGCCGCCCGTGCCGCCCGCTTTCACGGTCTGCACGTAATGATCCTCGATCTTGCGGACGCGCAGCGTCAGGCCATGGCGTCTGAGCCTATGCTTGTTCGTATCGTAGTAGGTCGACACGAGCGATTGCTCGGTCTGGTCGCCGCGCCGTCCGGTCAAGCCACCCTTCCGCAGCAATGACGACAATTTTCCTGGCGCAACGCGGAATTTCAGTTCCGTTTCAGTGGTCATGGCGAACGCGCCCGTTTAGCCAATTCAAAGTTGGTCCCCGCGGGAAGTTCCGGCGCCCCCGAGCATTTCAATGGGAACCCTCGCGCGAGCTGATGAGAAAGCCCGCGATCCATCCGGACGACTTCCCGGTCGAAGCCAGCGAGACCGCCGTCATGACCAACAAGGGCAAGCCGCTTGCAGAGGCGGAGAGCGAGCCCGTGGAGAGGGATATTGCCGATCGCCTCAACGAAGCAGGCCTATCGCGAGGAGCACGACCGCTGGTCGCCATGACGCCGGAAACGCGCGGCCTGTGCGGCTCGACGCCCGTCTCGGCGGGTCTCCCACCACGGGGGTCCTGAACCAGGACGGCCGCCAGACGTTATACCCGGGAAAAACTGGCATCCTGCCTACCAGGAAGCGCCTTCACCTGCGGCCAGCGGCGGCAATGTCTTCGTCGGAGAGTATAGGTCGGACGACCAGCGAGGCGGCCCGCCGGGAGCGGAGGAGAAGCAATTCCTTGCTCCTGGTTCTCGCCGTGGGATTCCTCGTTTTTGGCGGCGCGGCCGGCGCACTCTATTACGCATTGCGGCCCGACGTCCTCCGGATCGCCGTTGGACCACCTGGCAGCGACGATCACAAAGTCATTCAGGCGATGGCCGATGCCTTTGGCGCCGAAAGTCGGACTGTCAGGCTGCGCCCGATCAAGACCGATGGCGCGGCGGAGTCTCTCGCTCTGCTTGGGGCCGGCAAGGCCGACCTCGCCGTGGGCCGTGGCGATCTGGACATGCCCACCGAGGCCCAGACCGTCGCCGTCGTACGGAAGAACTTCGTCGTGCTGTGGGCTCCGTCTCGGCCCAACGGCAAAACCGCGAAAAGAAAGCCCTCGCCGAGAATCAAGGAGGTCGCCGATCTCGCAGGGCGCCGCGTCGGAGTGATCGGCCGGACCCCGGTCAACGCGGCATTGCTACGCGTCATCCTGAGCGCCTCTGGAGTGGAGGCGGAAAAGGTCGTGGTGACACACTTTGGCACGGACCAGACCGAGGAGTTGGCGCGCGATCTGACCATCGATGCATTCATGGCGGTCGGGCCGCTCGACAGCAAGATTACATCCGATGCCGTGGCTGCAACGGCGCGGGTGCGCGGCGCGCCGAAGTTTCTCGCCATCGAGGCATCGGAAGCGATCGCCTTGAAGCATCCCCGGTATGAATCGGAGGAGATTCCGCCCAGCGTCTTCAATGCGGATCCGGCCTGGCCGGGTGACAAAGTCGAAACGGTCAGCGTCAGCCACCTCATCGTGGCGAGAAAGTCCCTGCCTGAAACGACGGTCGCCGCCTTTTTCCGCCAGCTCTTTGCCGTTCGCCAGGCGATTGCGAGGCAGGTGCCGGGCGCTGCGCACATTACCAAGCCGGACGTCGACAAGGACGCCGAACTGCAGGTGCATCGGGGCGCGGCGGCTGTCATCGACGGCAACGAACGTACCTTCCTCGACCGGTATGGCGATTACTTCTGGTTCGGGCTGCTGCTTCTCTCCGGGATCGGCTCGGCGGCCGCCTGGTTGCGGCGCTATTTGAATCGGGATGAAAGAGAGGAAACCAACAGCCACCGCAAGAGAATCCTGGCCATGGTTTCCAGCGCGCGAACCGCGGAATCCAACCAGGATCTTCTGGTCCTGCAGCGCGAGGCCGACGCCATCATTGGTGAAACGCTCGAATGCTACGATGACGGCGCCATCGAGGAAGAGGAGCTCGCGGCATTGGGTCTGGTGCTCGGGCTGTTGAGCAATGCTATCGCGGAACGACGGGCCGCGTTGCAGCGCGCCAGCTTCGAAACCGTTCGAGGCGTGGCGACCTCGCCGCGAGGATGAGGCGACCACCGTCTCAAGCTGCCGCTGTCGATCTCTGCGACGCAATTGGCGGGCCATGCAAAGTAGGATCGAGCTCTCGCTTATTCGTCATTCAGGGCCGAGCGGTCTGGTGGAAGAGGAACAAAAGAGATGTCATCGCTCTTACCCTCGTCAGGAGACCTGCTCATGCTGTGCTCAAAACCACCACGGGTCATTCGCACAACGCTTGATCTTGCGAACGCAGGGCAGGTCAAGTCCGTTCGAAGGCGCCTCAAGATCTCCGATGCCGATCTGATCAGGATCGTCGACAAGATCGGTAACTCTCTGACCGCCATAGAGAAGGAAGTTCAGCTCGAAAAGCTCGCGCTCGATGAGCAGGGCGGCAACAAGGGCGGGCTCGCGGCCCCCGGATAGATTCAGTCATCCATCGGAAAGGAGAACTGCAATGAACGGCCTGATTTATCTCGTAGGACTAGTCGTCGTGATCGCGGCCATTCTGTCATTCTTTGGCTTGCGTTGACCCTTCTCCTTATGCGGGCCGACGCGCCATCCCATCCGGGTGAAGCAGTTGGCAACTTCGTGTGCATCAAATGGATGATTTGCACCAGGTGAACACCATCATCGCCACGACCATTTGTGCGTTCTTCAAGGGACATCCCGACGCACAGATCGGGACCGAAGAGGCCAAGCTTCTGGCGAAGCAGATTGCCCAGGCGCTGGAGGAGGCAGGGCTGCAGATTGCTGCCGCCAATCCGGAGAACGCCCCGCGCTAGTCTTTCGGCAGGCGAGCCGGTGATATTGGCGTTTAACTTCCGAAATGACCCGTTTCCCTTAGTTCGAGTCCAGCTCCTTCAACAGCTTTCCCGCCTCGCCGAGCAGCTCCCGGATCGCCCTTCGCTCCGCAATCCGTTCCTGCGCGAAGGCGCCGTGCTTGCGCGCATTGCGGTTGCCCCACGGGGCGCCCGATCCCTCGGCGCCGCCGTGCATGCGGCAGCGGAGCTTGCTGCGCACGGCCGGGGCGCGGCAGGCGAGCCCGCAGCGGGTGCGGGCCCCGCAGCGCGGGCTTGCCGACATCGCACGCGTGTTGCGGACGTGATCGGCACTCACGCGCCGGCACCTCGCAGCATTTCGGTCCGGTCGTGCTCGTGGTCGCCGGCTTCGCGGGACGGGACCAGTCCCGCGTCAATCGAAGTGCCCGGCTCGCCGACAGTCAGGTGCGCATGCTGCGCGACATTTCCCACGATCGCACTGCCGCCGTCCTGCACCGACAGATTCTGCACCGTGATCGGACGTTCGCCCTTGCCGCGGTGGCGGTTGAGCGCCTCGATCTGGGCTGCGAAGGTGCGGGCCAGCCGGGTCATCGTGCGCGCGATGCCTTCCTGCTGCGAGAGATCCTCGGTGAAGGCGAGACGACAGGCCGAGCGCATGGTGGCGACGTGAACCGACACCATCTGCGCCGTCAGCATGGCCTCGAGTGAATCCCTGGGCGCGATGCCCTTCATCATCGAGACCATGAAGGCGAGGTTGGCTTCATCGGGCTTCTGCAGGATCACGCTGGCTTTCATCAATTGCTTGAGGATGCCGTGCAGCGCGTCGCGGTCGACGGCGCCGAGCGCCTCGCCCAACAGCCGTTCGCCGGCCTGCGCGTCGGGATGCTGGATCAGGATGCTTTCTTGGGTGAGCTTGATCCGCGGGCTCGGCTTGCTGCCGTCATGCTTGGTGACGGGCGTCGTGCTGTTGCGTGTCAGGGCTGTCGTCATGTCGATATCTCCTTGGGTCCGCGGTCGGCGCGCGGCGGCTCGCTGGTGCGATGCCGAGCCGCGCAGCTGCCGTGCGGCGGTTGCGATCTTCAGATGTCGATGAAGGGCTTGTGCGCGATCGAAACGAGGCGTCCATGGCCGGGCAGGCCGGGTTGCTTACGGTCATCGCGATGATGCCATTATGCCCCTGTTTTGCCCGACGAGTCAAAATCGATTTCGCACTATCCGAAGGCAGGTGTCCGCGCGTAAGCCCTTGTTTCGACTGGGGCCGTCTACTGTGCATGGGGTTGTTTTCGCATTTATTGTTTGGAGGGCCGCGCGCGTGCCGTGCGGCGGAATGCCGGCGCCCAAACGCGATTGCGAAATCCGCGATGGCCGCTATTCATGATCCTCGGATGCGTCGCACCAACAAGCCTGCACAAGCGGCGCCGTGAGGCCTGGGGAGAGAACCAATGCAACGAACCGTCCGCCTGCTGGCCGTCATCGCCGGATTGTGCGCCTCTGCGCTGTCGACGGAGGCCATGGCGCAGAAATATCCGGTGCGGCCGGTCAAGGTCATGGTCGGCTTCAGCGCCGGCGGACCAGTCGACGTCGCCGCGCGCATCATCGGTGATCGCCTGGGCAGCAAGCTCGGGCAGCCCTTCGTGGTCGAGAACCGCGCCGGCGCCAACGGCATGATCGCAGCCGAAGGCGTCGCGCGTGCGGACGGCGACGGCTACACGATGCTCGCCTGCAACTCCTCCACCATCACGCTCAACAAGACGCTGTTCAAAGATATCCGCTACGATCCGGAAAAGGATTTTGCGCCGCTCACCACCGTCGTGTCGGCGCCGCTGGTGCTGGTGGTCAATCCGGAGAATCCCAAGACCGCTGATATCAAGACCGTGGCCGATCTCGTTGCCGCCGCGAAGGCCGCGCCCGGTGCGCTGGCCTACGGCTCGGGCGGCAACGGCAACCTTGCCCATCTCGCCATGGAGCTGCTCAGCCAGAAGGCCGGCATCAAGCTGATCCACGTGCCTTATCGCGGCGGTTCGGCTGCCGAGGTCGGCATCCTCGCACAGGAGGTGCTGGCGGTGTTCGACCCGCTCTCCGCCGTGCCGCTGGTCAAGGCCGGCAAGCTGCGCGCACTCGCGGTGTCGTCGGCCGAGCGGCTGCCGTCGTTGCCCGATGTGCCGACCGTTGCCGAGGCCGGCTATTCCGGCTTCGACATCTCGTTCTGGGTCGGCTTCTTCATGCCGAAGTCGACGCCGGCGCCGATCCTCGAGACGCTGCACCGTGAGATCGTCGCGGCGGCCAGGGATCCGGCAATCGCGGAGAAGCTGGGCTCGCAGGGCGTCGTGAGCGTGCTCAGCCCTGCCGAATACGCCGCGAAGATCGCGAAGGAAACGAAGGACCTCGCCGAGGTCGTGTCGGCGGCGAACATCAAGGCCGAGTGAGAAGGCCGCTTGCGGAAATTGATCATGATTGCGGTGGTCGCTACTCGCCGCCGGCCAGCTGCGCCAGCCGATCGAGCAGCGGGCGTTGTCCTGCGTTGATCTTCGCCCGCGCCGCATCGAGCGTGAACCATTCGGCACGATCGACCTCGGGGAAGGCCTGCTGTTTGCCGCTCCGTGGCGGCCATTCCATCTCGAACGTGTTGCTGCGAACGCTGCGCACGTCGAGATCGAGCTCGGCTGCGAACGCAGTGACGAGCTTGCCGCCGCGCTGCTTGACCTGACCAAGCGCGGTCAGCGGCGCGGACAGCTCAAGCCCAAGCTCTTCGGCGAACTCGCGCCGTGCGGCGATTTCCGCATCTTCCTCGTCCGTATATTCCCCCTTGGGGATCGACCATGCGCCGAGATCCTTGTTGCGCCAGAACGGCCCTCCGGGATGAACGAGGAGGACCTCGAGCTTCCGGCGCTTCCGATAGGCGACGATCCCGGCACTGTTCGATGGCATCGCAGGTTCCGTGCAGGAAAAAGTGGAACAGGCGGTTTTAGCGCAGGTTAGTAGCCATGTTCATTTGATAAAAGGGAGTGACCCATGATCCGCCTGTTGGCAACCACCGCCCTGGGGCTGGTGCTGGCGAACGCCGCCTTCGCGCAATCGCCAAGCACGGCCACGAAGTCCGAGCAGACACCGCAAGCCCAATCAAAGTCCACCGCGCCGTCCACTACCTCGCCATCCAGCACTGCTGATACGCAGCGCACCACATCGCAGCCGCAGCAATCTCCGGCGACTGGAACGTCGGCACAGAATGCGCAGAGCACCGCGCCGTCCGGGGCTGCCAATTCCAGCACATCTAACAATGCCGCGAACAGCGCGGACACCTCGCGGCCGCAGAGCGGCACGGCGAATTCGAACGCGGCCGGCAACCAGCCTGCGTCCCAGCAGAGCGCCAACCCGCCGCCGGCGAACACGAACCAGGCGCAGGATCGGTCCAATCCGCCTCCGGCCAACAGCAACCAGGCCCAGCAGGCGCCAGCGGCGTCCGGGACCAACCAGGCTCAGCAGGCACCGAATGCGCCGACCAGCAATCAGGCGCAGGGCGAGCGGACGGGAACCGGTTCACAGGCGGCCGCGCAGACCGACGTGAATCTCAACCGGCAGCAGGAGACAAAGATCAGCACGTCGATCTCGCACCTGAACGTTCAGCCTTTGACCCGTGTCAACTTCTCACTGAATGTCGGCACGGTGGTGCCGCGCGACGTGCATCTTTCGACACTGCCGCCCGACGTCGTCGAGATCGTGCCGCAATATCGCGGCTACAGCTTTGCGCTGGTCAAGGATCAGATCGTCGTGGTCGACCCTGCAACCTACAAGATCGTGACGGTGCTGCCGTATTCGGGGCAATCCACTGCGACAACGACGACGACCACGCGCGAGCGCAGCGCCAGCAAGTTCTCCGATCGCGATCGCGAGGTGATCCGCAAGCATGCGAAGACCCGCACCGAAGGGCGAAGCGAGGCGCGGACCACCGGCAGCACGGCGCGCACCGAGATCCATGTCGGCGATCGCGTCCCGGACAGTGTCGAAGTGGAGGAACTCCCCAGCACGGTGTATCGGGATGCGCCGGATCTGAGGGAATACCGCTACATCCATCGCGACAGCCGGACCTACGTCATCGAGCCCCGCGAACGACGCGTGATCGAGGAGATCGACTAGCAATGAACGTCGGAGCCACTCAAGCGGGTGGCTCCGAACATTAGCCCGAGGGCCGTTCGCGTGATGCGAAGCGAACGGCGCGGACTTTCGCGCTCTTTCCGGCCGCGCGCGCTGCAATCATGCTGCGCGCCTTGCCGCGAGTGGAAGCCGTCTTCCGGAGCAGGGTTGCGAACCGCTTGCGGGCACGGCTCGTCGCCAGCCGCGCGGCGAGCTGCTCGGCTTTGCGAATAAGAGCGATGGCCGACGGCGTCAGGTTGACCGGAACCCAAGCGACGTCCTTTGCCTTCGACAGGCTGCCGACACCTTCGCAAGGTGCCTCGCGCGGCAGGTCGATCCGGATCGCAAGCGCCTCCGACCGCTCGATCCAGTCCTCGGCCTTGGTGCCGGTAATGATGCGGACATAGTCGCGCGTTTCGCGCGGCAGCTCGCTCTCCTTGGCGAGCCACTTCTGAATGCGACCCGGGCCTGCATTGTAGGCGGCTGCGGCGAGACCGAGATTGCCGAAATCATCGCGCAGCTTGCGCAGGAACTTTGCCGATGCAGGCATCGCCTTCATGGGATCGAAGGGATCGTCGAGCCCGACTTCGGCGGCGGTTTCCGGCATGAACTGCGCGACGCCTTGGGCGCCGGCCTGGCTGACCTCGTTGGATTTGAAGCGGCTCTCCTGCCAGAGCAGGCGGGCAAAGAATGGCACGGGAATGCCGCTGGCCTCGGCGGCTTCGCGGAGCGCATGGCAGAATTTATCTGTCGCTGAAATCGGCGCCTCGGCGACGGGTTCGCTCGCGCGCAGCGGCTCGATCGTTTCCTCATGCGCCGCGCGCGCGTTGGCGAGCTCAATGGCCTGCACGCTGGCGAGGAAGAGTTCGACCACCGGAACCAGGGGCGAGGCATGATTGTTCTGAAGAATGGCGGTGTCGAAAGTTGATGTTTGCCGGGACGCCGACGGATCGAGGTCGCACATCAGAATCAGAAACGCGGCGCAAGCCGCGACGACGAATCGCATTTGCTGGGGCAACCTCGAACTGTGGGATGAACGGCCAGCGAAGCGCCGGCGATAGGAAGTTCTTAACCTTCCGATTGCGGCAAAGCTGCGATCTCACCGGTTCCTTCGGTGTTACTACGGTGTTCCCAAAGAGAAACTGCCCGCGATTTTGCGGATCATTATTTTCAAGACGGGACGAGCGATCATGATGCGATGGATGCTTGGCGTGGTGATGTCGCTGTGGCTCGTCTGCCCGGTGCTCGCGGGCAACCTCGATGCGAGGGCTGTGAACGACGCGGCGCGTCCGGAAAAGCAGCTGGCTGCGGACAAGATCAGCGCGCCGGTGACGAAGCTTCAGATTTTGCTCGATCGTGCGCAATTCTCGCCAGGCCAGATCGACGGCAAGCTCGGCGAGAACGCGCAGAAGGCGTTGAAGGCGTTCGCCGAGCAGAACGGTGCTGGCTTCGACAAGACGATCGCCCCCGAACTGTGGGACAAGCTGAACGCAGCGAGCGAGGGTCCTGTCGTCGTCGACTACAAGATCACCGATGCGGATGTGAAGGGACCGTTCTTGAAGAAGCTTCCGGCCAAGCTCGACGACATGAAGTCGCTGGACGCGTTGAGCTATACCAGTCCGCTCGAAGGGCTCGCGGAAAAATTCCACATGAGCGAGGAGCTGTTGAAGGCGCTCAATCCGGGGAAGGCTTTCGACAAGATTGGCGAGACGATTGTCGTCGCCAACGTGCCGGCGCGCCGGGAGCTTCCGCGCATCGCTCGGATCGAGATCGACAAGACGCGCGCGACGCTGAAGGTTTTCGAGAGCTCAGGTCGTCTGGTCGCGTCCTACCCGGCGTCGATCGGCAGTCCGGATCGCCCGACGCCGACGGGGACGCTGAAGGTCACCAGCACCCATGAGCTGCCGACCTACCACTACAATCCGGAGTACAAGTTCAAGAGCGTGAAATCCAAAAGGCCCTTCGAGATCAAGCCGGGTCCCAATAACCCGGTGGGATCGTACTGGATCGGGCTATCGGAGCAGGGCTATGGCATCCACGGGACGGCGGAGCCCGACAGGGTCAGCAAGTCCGCCTCTCACGGCTGCATCAGGCTCACCAACTGGGACGCGCGTGCACTCGGCGAAAACGTCAAGCGCGGCACACCCGTGGTCTTCCTGGATGCGCCGACGGAATCATCCTCAAAGCAGCGGGGCACGACGGCTGGCAAGCGCGCGGCGAACTAGCGATGGCGATGCGTCGGCTCACATGGGTGTTGGGACAGTGTGGCTGCCAAAATACGTCGCTTGCGCTCGTACTACTTTGAGCATTGAATTCATCATGATGCTCCGGCGCTGCTGAATGCACCACTCGGCCGCAGCGATCACCGTCCGCTGTCTAAACCCCTCGCCGAGGTCAGGAGTCGAACTGTACGGATAAGGCAGCTTGCCGCAGCAGGCTTTGGATGTAGTTCCCGCGATACAATAAGGGAGGGAAAACAATGACAGTCAGTACAAGGCACCTGACCTGTGTTGCCGCACTGGCCGCGATCGCTGTTGCACCACTGGCTTGGGCCATCGCGCCGTCAGAGATCAATCCCGCTCGCATCGAGGCGGCCGAGCAGAACCCAAGCGATTGGCTGACCTATCACGGCGGCTACAAATCGTATCACTACAGCGGACTTGATCAGATCAACGCGAACAACGTGAAGAACCTCGAAGTTGCGTGGATCCATATGCCCGGCCGCTCGACCCGCGGCCTGCAGACGATGCCGCTCGTCGCTGACGGCGTGCTGTATTATTCGGGCTCCTACAGTCGCGTCTACGCACTCGACGGTGCGACCGGCAAGATGATCTGGTCCTACTTCCCGCAGCTCGACGAGGAACTCGTGTCTATGCAGACGCACTCGCCATACAATCGCGGCGTCGCGCTTGGCGATGGCAAGGTTTTCGTCGGCACCGTCGACGGGCATCTGATTGGGCTCGACACGAAAACCGGCAAGGAGGTGTGGAACACCCACCTCGTCGATTCCAAGAAGCTCACTGTCGGCTTCACGGGCGCGCCGCTGGTGGTGAGGGACACCGTCATCATCGGCAGCCAGGGCGGCGAATGGACCTCGCGCGGTCCGCTTTTCGGCGTCGATATCAAGACGGGCAAGAAGAAATGGGAATTCCTCACGGTCGCCGGCACCGAGGAAGCCAAGGCGACTTGGGGCAACGAATCCTGGCGTACCGGCGGCGGTGGCGCATGGATGCCGGGCACCTATGATCCTGAAACCAACACCATCTGGTGGGGAACAGCGAACCCGGCACCGCTCTACGACTGGTCGGGCGCGGACTGGCAGAAAAGCGGGCCACGGCCAGGCACCAACCTCTACACGACATCAGTCATCGCGCTTGATCCCGATACCGGCAAACTGAAGTTCTACCACCAGGAGCTGCCACACGACGCATGGGACTTCGACTCGGCGGTCGGGGAGTTCCTGATGATCGACCGCGACGGCCGCAAGCTCGTCGTGCATCCGAACAAGGGCGGATTCGTCTTCGTCTACGACCGGGCCGATGCAAAGGTGCAGAACGTCTGGCGGATCGCGAAGAACATCAACTTCGTCAAGGACATTGACCCGAAGACCGGCGAGCTGATCGGTCGGCGCGATCTGTCACTTGGCAAGGCAGGCGAGCCACTCTGTCCGGCGATCGCCGGCGGCGTGAGCTGGAACTCAGGCGCCTACAGCCCGAAGACCGGCCTGTGGTACAAGATCGCGCAGGAATGGTGCATGGATGTGGACGTAGTGAAGACCACGCCAATCACCGAGCCGATGGCGCAGCTCAATATCGGTGCGAATTTCAAGCTCGTTCCGCCACCGGACGGATCGGCGCGTGGACATCTTGATGCTCGCGATCCCGTGACCGGCGCCAAGAAATGGGAGGTCAATTTCGACGAGCCGCCGCTTGCGAGTGTGCTCGCAACAGCCGGCAATCTAGTGTTCGTACCGGACTCGCGCGGTGTGTTGCGCGCCTACAATGCGGAGACCGGACAGGAGCTGTGGTCGCATTACAATGGCGTCGGCCACAATGGCGGCATCATCAGCTACAGCGCCGGCGGTAAACAATACATCGCGGTACCGGCCGGATGGGGCGGCATGGTGGCGGACGAATTCCCAGCTCTCTTCGGCGAACCTTATACGAGCATGCCGAAGGATGCCGGGGCGCTCGTTGTCTTTACGCTGAAGCAATAACTCATGGTGGGAAGAGGCAGGGTGTGGTCGCACCCTGCCTCTGCAGTCCAGATGCCGATGTTGAAGTCGATTACTCTCATCGCTGGCATTGCGCTGTCATTGTCGCGCGACCTCTACGCACAGCAGAGCCAGGCTCCCAATCAGGATCAATCGGCTAAGGAGAGCGACATCGAGGGCGGGACGATGTTCGCCACCTCGTGTGGGTTCTGTCACGAAAACGGCGGCCGCGCCGCCGGCAAAGGACCGAAGCTCGCGGGCACGACACGCAGCGACGAGTTTATCGTGGAGCGGATCAAGAAGGGTAAGTCCGGCGCGATGCCTGCCTTTGGAGGTGCTTTTTCAGAGAGCCAGATCATGGCAATATTGGCCTATATCCGGAGCATTGAGGAGTGAAGCCCGAGATGCGCCGTGTCACTCTGGTGATCTTGCTGATGCTGTTCGGCGCGACTGCTGCTTCAGCGCGCTCGCTGGAGGCAATTCGTGAGCGCGGCGCCCTGACGCTTTGCGCGCACCCAAACGCGCTACCGTTTGCCAGCAGGCGCGATGCCCATCCTGGATTTCAGGTCGAAATCGCCAAGGCGTTGGCAAACCAGCTCGGGGTCTCGCTGGAACAACGGTGGGTCGTCACTAGCTTTCAGTACCGCCGCGCGGACTGCGACATTGTCCTCGATGCGATAGCGGATCGGGCGGCGTTGGCGGAGGTGGGGTTGCGCATGTCGCGACCCTACCAGCGCAGCGGTGTCGCGTTGGCGGTCGGTGCAAACTCCAGCGCAGCGTCACTCGCAGATTTGAGGCCAGGCCAGCGTGTTGGGGTACAGGTCGGCTCGATCGCCTCCATGACACTCAGCAAGCGAGGCGTCCAAACCTCACCGTTTGTCTTCGAGGATGAAATCATGGACGCGCTTGCTCAGAACGAGATCGACGCCGCGGCGGTTACGCCCGCTGCAGTTGGTTGGTTCAACCAAGTTCATCCCGATGCGCAGTTGCGTCGTATTCCTGCTTTTGAGGATGATCCCGACCTGAACTGGAATGTCGCTGTTGGGATGGTCAGCCCAGACGAGCAGCTCAGGCAGGGACTCGACGCAGCCCTTGAAGCATTGCTTGCCAACGGCACCCTCGCGCGGATCTATGCGCATTATAACGTCGAATTGCAGTCGCCAAAATGAGCGAGCTCCCGGGGTAAGAACTGGTGGAGCAACGGACGGCACCCTCGCCGATTGCGTCCGCGAGCTGATGAGCAAGTTGTTGACGAGATAGGGCAGGCCTCGGTCCTTCTGCCGCTCGCCTTTTAGCGACGGCCACTTCCTCAATTCGGCCGGCGCGTCATAAGCGATCGGCGATGCCTCTTTGAACATGGCTTGGGCCCCGGTGGCTTGGATCGCAGGGAATCCTAGCGGCCCCGGGCAACACCCGTTAAAGAATTCGTTCAAATCAGGCGGTAACGAAGGCGAGCAGGGTGCCGTTGGCCTTGGCTGGCGGCACGCAGATCGCGGGCCCACTGCGCACGGCGCTCGACCCCAGCGCCTTCTCCGTCGCCGCGAGATCCCTGCTGACGAGCACGAGGGCCGCGCCGCCGCGCTCGGAGAGGCCGGCGAGCGGCACGCCGGGATAGCGCTTGCCGAGTTGCTCCAGCGTGAGATAGACGAAGTCGGCACGATCGCGGCCGGATGGCACGGTCACGGCGCCGTCGGACTCCGCCTTCGGCTCGCGGTCGATCAGTTGGCCGAGATGCGCGGCTTCCTTCGCCGGCTCGGGCGTTGCGATCAGAATCTGCTTGATCCGCTTCGCCGCGTTGGCGTGCTTCATCAATTCGGGAATCCACACGGTCTCGCGCGTCTTGTGTTGGCAGGCGAAGATACGCACGCCGCCGGGCGCTTCGGCGGTCGGCCACATGAAGGTGCGGAATTTTGCCGCCGAGACCGTGCCGTCAGGCAGCGTCACCGGCCGCTCGAAATCGGTCGGACCGATCGGCGTTAGGCCACGTGCGCGGATCTCCTCCGCGCCTTCAGCGGAATCGACTGCGGTGAAGGCGATGCGCTCGATGCCTTCGCCCCGCTTGTCGAGGAAGGCGCGCGCCGGCGCGTTGTGTTCGGTCGCGGCGAGCACGCCGAGCAGCTCCATATAGTCGGGATCGAACATGATGGTGTAATTGCCGGTGCCCATATGCGCACTATGGGTGCCACGCGGGGAGACGGTGAAGCCGAGCCGCCGGTAGGTCTCGGCGGCTTTGTCGAGGTCCTTCACCATGACGACGGCGTGGTCGATACCGATGACGTTCTTGAGGGCCACTGTTCTTCCCCGCGGATGCAAACTGACTTGGACCGCCGCGCCGGCAGCCGCTTGCTCTGTCTACGCCGGATAGGCAGCTATGTCATTTTCAATTCAATGGAGCATGCGGAATTTCATTCCGCAGAATGCGGTGTCGACGCGTGACGAGGTCAGTGCGCCTGCTCGACATAGGCGGCAAGGATGGCACGCTCCTGGCTGGTCATTTCGGTGATGTTGCCCGGCGGCATCGCGCTGGACCAGGCTGCGACACGGCCGATCAGGCGGATGTTGCGGTGGATGTGCTCGGGCGCATCGAGCAGGATGCCTTTTGGTGCGGTCACGATGCCCGCCCAGGCCGGTTCGGCCGCGTGGCACATGCTGCAGCGGGACATCACGATCTCCTCGACGGCGGCGAGCGTCGGCTGCGCTGACAGCGCGCCCGTCGTCACCTCGCGTGGGCCGGCCGCGGAGAGGAAGAGGATCGCGATCACGCCGATTGCTGTCACGCCCCATATCCACCATGGCGATTTGCGCCCGGCATGCCGCTCGTTGAAGAAATGGCGGATCACGGGACCGAGCGCGAGGATGATCGCGACGATGATCCAGTTGAAGCGGGTCGCGTAGAGCAGGGGATAGTGGTTGCTGATCATCAGCACCACGACGGGAAGCGTCAGATAATTGTTGTGGACCGAGCGCTCCTTGCTGGCCTTGCCGAGCTTCGGATCGGGGGCCTGTCCCGCGATCAGGCTGGCCACGATCTTCTTCTGGTTCGGGATGATCAGCGTGAAGACGTTGGCGACCATGATGGTGCCGATGATGGCGCCGATCTGATTGAACGCGCCACGGCCGCTCAGCACATGGGTGAAGGCATAGGTGAGCGTGACCAGGAACAGATAGAAGCCGAGGGCAAAGGGCAGCTCGCGCTGCGCAAGTCCGCTGCGGCAGGCGGCCTCATAGAGCAGCCACGCCAGCGCGAGGCTCGCGAGGCTGAACAGGCCGGCCTGGAACGGCGTGAGGTCGAGGATCGACTTGTCGACCAGGAACAGGTCGGCCTCGAGATAATACACCACCACCATCAGCGCGAAGCCGGACAGCCAGGTGGTGTACGCCTCCCATTTGAACCAGGTCAGCTCGTCCGGCATCTGGCTGGGCGCGACCAGGTACTTCATGATCCGGTAGAAGCCGCCGCCATGGACCTGCCAGGCTTCGCCCTGGACTCCATCCGGCAGGTCGCGTCTCGGCCTCAGGCTGAGATCGAGGGCGATAAAGTAGAAGGAACTGCCGATCCAGGCGATCGCCGCCACCACGTGCAGCCAGCGGAGCAGCAGGCTCGCCCATTCCGATATGATGGATCCCCACATGATCATCCCATCAATTGCGACAGCGATGCCGCAGCTTGATGACCGCAACCCCGCCCTACCAATGTGTCGCACCTCTCTGCGGTGTTTTCCAGTACGATGGGCTGCAGCTGATGCACATCGTGCGTGCATCAGCTGACGTGGGATGCGGCAGAGCTTCGATCTGCCGCTGTGTGTCGATGGTCGAGATCGCAGGGCCGGGAGGACAACGTGAAGAGCAGAATCTTGTCCGTCGCGATATCCGCGGGGAGGTTGGCTGCGGGGCTGCTGGCCGCAACCAGTGCGCAGGCCGAGCCGGTGCTGCAGGGGAAGGACGCTTATGGCGATTGGCGGGCCGACAAGCCCGGCACGATCAGGCTGATCCGGCCGCAGGACCTGGTCAGGCCCGGCGCGACGCGCTCTGTTGCGAGTTCGTCGCGCGTGGTGCCGCGTCCGCCGGAGGCCGCGCTTCAGGTACCGGCAGGTTTCAAGATCGAGCTGTTCGCCGAAGGCCTGCGCGCGCCGCGCATCGTGCGGGTGGCACCGAACGGTGATGTCTTCGTCGCGGAGACGCGGGCGGGCAGTATCCGCGTGTTGCGCGCCGGCGAGAGCGGCAAGGTCGCGAGCAACGAAGTCTTTGCCAGCGGCTTGAGGCAGCCCTTCGGCATCGCCTTCTTTCCGAACGGCGACAATCCGCAATGGGTCTATGTCGCCAACACCGACAGCGTCGTCCGCTTTCCCTATCAGGCGGGCGATCTCAAGGCGCGCGGCAAGGCGGAGACGATCGTGGCAAGTCTGCCGCATGACGGCGGCCATTCCACCCGCGACATCGTCTTCACCCCCGACAACAAGCGCATGGTGGTCTCCGTCGGCTCCCTGAGCAACGTCGCGGAAGGTTTGGGCACGCCGCCGGGCGGAATGGAAGCGTGGGCGAAAGCGCAACCGCTCGGCGCGGTCTGGGCCAGCGAGACCGAGCGCGCGGCGGTGCTGGCTTTCACTCCCGATGGCAAGGAACGGAAGATCTATGCCACCGGCATCCGCAACTGCGTCGGTCTTGCGATCCAGCCACAGACCGGCCTGCCCTGGTGCTCGACCAACGAGCGCGACGGCCTCGGCGACGATCTCGTGCCGGACTATGTCACCAGCGTGAGGGAGGGCGCCTTCTATGGTTGGCCGTGGTTCTATATCGGCAGCAATGAAGACCCGCGCCATTCCGGCGCGCGGCCGGACCTCAAGGACAAGGTGACCGTGCCGGACGTGCTGATCCAGCCGCATTCCGCCTCGCTCGGCACGACGTTCTACCAGGGCACGCAGTTTCCGCCCGAGTATCAGGGCGATGCCTTTGCCGCCGAGCACGGCTCGTGGAACAGGTCGAAGCGCACCGGCTACAAGGTGATCCGCATCCGGATGAAGGACGGCAAGCCGACCGGGGAATATGAGGATTTCGTCACGGGCTTCGTGGTGAGCGACACGGAGGTGTGGGGAAGGCCGGTAGGAGTTGCGGTGGCGAAGGATGGGTCGCTGCTGGTGTCGGAAGATGGCAACGGCACGATCTGGCGGGTGACGTATTCGCGCTGAGCGAGCTGCTTCGCATCTCCCCGCTTGCGGGGAGAGGCCGGAATCTGCGAAAGCAAATTCCGGGTGAGGGGGACTCTCCGCGAGTCCGTCTGTCACCGTCCTTGTGGAGACTCCCCCTCACCCCTGCCCTCTCAGCGCGAGAGAAGCTCGTCGCGGCTCGCGCAAGCGGGGCGAGGCAGAAGACCGATCTACCCCCGTCTCACGCTCGCCCCACCATCCACCGGCAGCGTCACGCCGGTGATGAAGCCCGCTTCATCCGACGCGAGGAACAGCGCGGCGTTGGCGACGTCCCACCCCGTTCCCATTTTCTTGCGCAGCGGCACCTTGCTGTCGCGTTCGGCTTCGACCTCGGCGCGGGTCTTGTGCCATTCGCGGGCGCGGGTATCGACGGCCATGGGTGTGTTCATCAGGCCCGGCAGGATGACATTGGCGCGGATGCCGTATTCGGCGTTCTGGTAGGCGAGCTGCTCGGTGAATGCAATCATAGCCGACTTCGTCGCCTTGTAGGCGACATAGGGATAGGTCGTGATCGCCGCCATCGAGGAGATGTTGATGATGGCGCCGCTTCGTTGCGCGCGCATGATCGGGATCACTTCTTTCGCGGCGAGAATGCAGCTCTTCAGATTGATGGCGACGACGCGATCGAACGCCTCTTCGGTCAGTTGCAGCAATTCGGCATCGCCGCCGGAGAGGCTGACGCCGACATTGTTGTGCAGCACGTCGATCCGACCCCAGCGCGACTGCGCATCCTCAACCATCGCCTTGATGTCGGCCGATTTGGTCACATCGGCTTTGAAGGCCGCGGCGGCTCCTTGCTTTGCGGTGATCATCGCAACCGTTTCCTGCGCCGATTCCAGATGATGATCGACACACAAGACCTTCGCGCCCTCGCGCGCGAAGGTCAGCGCAGTCGCGCGGCCGTTGCCCATGCCTTCGCCGGGGCTCTGGCCGGCGCCGACGACGACCGCAACCTTGTCCTTCAAGCGCATCTCATTTCACTCCCGGGCTCGAGTCCTGTTTATCCCATTATTTTCGTGCAGATTAGCAATGACCCCGAGCGGAGAGAAGGGCGCCGCTCCTGCGTTCATGTCATTGACATTACATGGAATTGCATGATGCGGCCGGCCCACCGCGCATAGCTGACCCCAGCCGTTCGGAACCGTTCCGAGGTCGCGGCGTTTGTTGCGGAGCCTTTCGCACGCTAGGCTCCGTCCCGGGGCTTCCCAACCGCCAGTGGCTTGCCGATGAATCTGCTCGATCCGCAAGGGCCCGTGGCTGCGGCCAACAGCACCATTCTGGTCGATTCCGTCTTCATCATGCTCGTGATCGTGGTGCCGACCATCGTCGCGATTCTGGCCTTTGCGTTCTGGTTTCGCGCCTCCAACACCAAGGCGCGCTACCAGCCTGACTTCGTCTATTCCGGCCGCGTCGAGATGGTGGTGTGGTCGATCCCGGCGCTCACCGTCATTCTGCTTGGCGGCGTTGCCTGGATCGGCTCGCACCAGCTCGACCCCGCAGCACCCGTACCGGGCACCGGCAGTCCGGTGCGGATCCAGGCCGTCTCGCTCGACTGGAAATGGTTGTTCATCTATCCGGACCAACGCATCGCCACCGTCAACACGCTGACGGTGCCGGCCGGCGCCGAGCTGAATTTCCAGCTGACGTCGTCGAGCGTGATGAACACGTTCTTCATCCCGCAACTCGGCAGCATGATCTACACCATGAACGGCATGGTGACGAAGCTGCATCTGCGCGCCGACAATGAAGGCAAGCTGCAGGGATTGTCGGCGCATTTCTCCGGCGATGGCTTTCCCGACATGATGTTCGACGTCAACGTGATCTCGCCGCTCGCCTTTCCCGATTGGGTCGCGTCCATTGCGAAGACGGACGCGGTGCTGAACGAGGAGAGCTACAAAAAGCTGATGCAGCAGGGCATCGAGAAGAGCAAGCCGGCCTATCGGCTCGACGACCCGCGCCTGTTCGATTTGATCGCAACCCAGCACATTCCGCCGGGGCCGGGTCCGGAGCTGATCTCCGATGCCGGCCGTCCGCACAGTGGAGGCCATGATGCTCGGTAAGCTCGACTGGTCCGCCGTTCCGTTCGATCAGCCGATCCCACTCATCGCAGGCGCGATCGTGCTGGTTGCGATCCTCGGCGTGCTGGTCTGGGTCGTGGCGAAGGGCCATCTGCCCTATCTCTGGCACGAATGGATCACCAGCGTCGATCACAAGCGGATCGGCGTGATGTACATCCTGCTCGCATCGGTGATGCTGCTGCGCGGCGGCAGCGACGCCATCATGATGCGGATCCAGCAGGCGGTCGCCTATCAGTCGCAGGGCTATCTGCCGCCGGAGCATTACAACCAGATCTTCTCGGCGCACGGCACCATCATGATCTTCTTCGTGGCCATGCCGTTCGTGATCGGGCTGATGAACCTCGTCGTGCCGCTTCAGCTCGGCGTGCGCGACGTCGCGTTCCCGACGCTCAATTCGGTCGGCTTCTGGCTGACGGCGACCGGCGCGTTGCTGGTCAACATCTCGCTCGTGGTCGGCGAGTTCGCGCGCACCGGCTGGCTCGCCTTTCCGCCGCTGTCGGAATTGTCCTATTCCCCCGGCGTCGGCGTCGATTACTACGCGTGGTCGCTACAGATCTCCGGGGTCGGCACGCTGGTCGCCGGTATCAATCTCGTCACGACGGTGCTGAAGCTGCGCACCAAGGGCATGAACTACCTGCGCATGCCGATGTTCTGCTGGACCACGCTCGCCTCGAACCTGCTCATCGTCGCGGCCTTTCCGATCCTCACCGCGACGCTCGCGATGCTGTTGCTCGACCGCTATCTCGGTTTCCATTTCTTCACCAACGAGGCCGGCGGCAACGTCATGATGTTCATGAACCTGATCTGGGCCTGGGGCCACCCAGAGGTCTACATTCTGGTGCTGCCCGCCTTCGGCATCTTCTCGGAGGTGGTCTCGACCTTCTCCCACAAGGCGTTGTTCGGCTATCGCTCCATGGTGCTGGCGACCATGGCGATCTGCGTCATCTCCTTCATGGTCTGGCTGCATCATTTCTTCACGATGGGCGCGGGGCCCGATGTCAACGCCATCTTCGGCATCGCCAGCATGATCATCGCGGTGCCCACGGGCGTGAAAATCTACAATTGGCTGTTCACGATGTATGGCGGCCGGATCCGTTTCGCGACGCCGATGCTGTGGGCGGTCGGCTTCATGGTCACCTTCATCGTCGGTGGATTGACGGGCGTTCTGCTCGCGGTGCCGCCGGCCGACTTCATGCTTCACAACAGCATGTTCCTGGTGGCGCATTTCCACAACGTCATCATCGGCGGCGTGTTGTTCGGCGCCTTCGCCGGCTTCGAATACTGGTTTCCGAAGGCGTTCGGTTTCCGCCTCGACGAACGCTGGGGCAAGGCTGCGTTCTGGTTCACCATCCTCGGCTTCTTCATCACCTTCGTCCCGCTCTACGTCGCCGGCATGCTCGGCATGACGCGGCGGATGCAGCACTATGATGTCGCCTCGTGGCGGCCCTGGATGATCGTTGCAGCGGTCGGCATGGCCGTGTTGACGATTGGCGTGGTCTGCCAGATCGTGCAGCTCGTGGTCAGCATCCGCAATCGCGAGGCGCTGCGCGACCGCACCGGCGATCCCTGGGACGGCCGCTCGCTGGAATGGGCGACCTCGTCGCCGCCACCGGTGTTCAATTTCGCCTTCAATCCCGATGTGCGCGGGGAGGACGCCTATTGGGACATGAAGGTCCATGCCCAGCAGCAATCGCTCCAGCGCGACGGGCCGGAGTACCAGGACATCGAGATGCCCCGGAACTCCCCGACCGGCTTCGTCTGCGCGTTCTTCGCCACCATCATGGGCTTTGCGCTGATCTGGCATATCTGGTGGATGGTGATTTTGGGGGGGCTCGGCGCGTTCGCGACCTTCGTCGTGTTCGCCTGGCGCGACCATGACGAATACGTCATTCCGGCCGAAGAAGTCGCAGCGATAGACGGTATCAATCTCGAGGAGCGACGCAGCCTCGTCAGCATGGCGGGGACAGTCTGATGGCGATGACCGCGACCGTCGGCCATGCCCATGCCGATCCCCATCACATCGGACTCGTGATCGAGCATCCCGGACCCGCGCCGAAGCGGATCGTGACCGCCTACGGCTTCTGGGTCTTCCTGCTCTCCGACATCGTGATGTTCTCCTGCTTCTTCGCTGCCTATGCGGTGCTTTCAGGCCAGACCGCCGGCGGCCCGAACGGCTCGGAGATTTTCGAGCAGAGGAACGTGGCGATCGAAACGGTCTGCCTTTTGTTGTCGAGCTTCACCTGCGGCATGGCCAGCATTGCCGCCGATATGCGCAACCGGTTCTGGTTCTATCTCGGCATGGCGGTGACCTGTGTGCTCGGGCTGATCTTCCTCGCCATCGAGTTCCGCGAATTCGCCGACCTCGTCGCGCGCGGCTATGGCCCGTCCCGCAGCGCATTCCTGACCGCGTTCTTCTCGCTGGTCGGCTGCCATGGTCTGCATGTCTCGGCCGGTGTGCTGTGGCTGCTCACCATGATGGCCCAGGTCTTCGCCAAGGGCTTTCGCGCCGATGTCCTGCGCCGGATGATGTGCTTTGCGTTGTTCTGGCACGCGCTCGATATTATCTGGGTCGGAGTGTTCTCAGTCGTCTACCTGCTTGGGAGCGGCGCATGAGCGATCAGTCGCACATCGGACATGATCTCGCACCGGGCGAGGAAGAGCAACACAGTGTGGGAACCCGCATTCTTGGTTACATCGTCGGGCTCGCGCTCGCGCTGCTGCTCACGGCAACATCGTTCTTCATCGCCGGCACCGACCTGGTCTGGCAGCCGTCCATCCCCGTTGCGTTGATCGTGCTGGCGATCGCGCAGATGGGAGTGCACCTGGTGTTCTTCCTCCACATCACGACCGGACCCGACAACACCAACAACGTGCTGGCGCTGGCCTTCGGACTGCTGGTGGTCTTCCTGGTGGTCGGCGGTACGGTCTGGATCATGGCGCATCTGAACGCCAATATGCCGCCGATGGACCAGATCATGATGCGGCAGTAGCGCGAGAGGACAGAGCCGCCCAAAAAAGAAGAGCCGCTTGTTGTGACAAGCGGCCCAAGTCTAGGGAGGAAACGCCCAAGCAAAGACAATCCGATGAGGATCGTCTGCCAAGGAAACGCTCGCGCAAGCGCTTGCGTACGCTAATAAGTGCAACAACTCGCGAAGGAGTTCAATTCCGGATCAATACGGACCCGGACTACTACTCACGGCTGCGTGAACAACTTTGTTCACTTCGGCCGGCGGCAATTATAAGCCTTGCGGAAGCCAGCGGCCTGGGCGTCGTCCTCAGAGCAGAACCAGCGGTCCGGCTTGGTGGTCGCCGGGTAGCTCGGGCAACCCCGCAAATGATAGATGCCGATATTGCCGGTGACGCGCGCGCGCACCGCAAGCTTGCCCTTGATGCTGCAGCTCGGCGGCATCGTCAGCTCCTCGGGGAACAGCACGGCGCGAATTTCCTTCTCCCGGTCCTGGCGGCAGGCCGCGCCCAGGAGTGTGCCGTCCTTCTTGCCGCCGCGGAAGTCTTGCGGTGCAACAAAGCAGCCCTTCCAGATTCCGGCCGAGGCCGTCTTGGCTTCGGACGCCGCCGGCTTGACGTTCGCCTTGATCGGCTCCCGTGCGACGGCAAAACCGAGCTTGACGAGCTGTTCGTTCAAGGATGCCTTGTCGCCCTCGGCCGTGCAGATGGCCCGGTGCCGCTTGCCAAAGGTTTTCTCCGGCCCGACATCGTCACAGCGCACGGAGCGTTTGTTGATGAGCTTCGCCAGCTGGTCGCGCGCCTCGATGCCGCAGGTCCAAGGATCGGCGTGATCGTCGATACAGACTTGGTCCAGCTCCGGCGCGTCGACGCCGTCGAGCCGGTAGGTGACGTCGCCGAGCTGGATGGAATTGCCGTCGCGGACGGTCGCGGCGGCGGTTAGCGCGGAGGCCGGCTCGGACGCCGCCAGGAATCCCGACAAGGCAAAGAAACAAAGAAGCGAAAACGCGCGGACGGCGGCAAAGGTATTTCGGAAGGACATAAGGTCTCGCTATCGATTGCTCGGTCGCCCGTTCCTAGCATCCGGATGTGGCGATACCAATGGTCTGCACCCTGCGAAGTGCGACATTCCGGCCTCGCGGCTTTACTCCCCGCCCGCTCTGACCCTATCGTTCTCGGGCCTTGCGAATGGTGCAGGCCGAATCGCCCGGAAAGCGGCGAGGGCGGGAGGAAAAGGTTGCGATGAAAGACCCCGTGGACGTCCTGATCATCGGCGCCGGCGCTTCGGGCGCGGCGGTGGCGTGGTCGCTGGCCGAGACCAAGATGCACATTCTCTGCCTGGAGCAGGGCGGCTGGATGAACCCGGCGGAATATCCGAGCACGGGCCGGGACTGGGAGGCCAAGTTCTACGGCGAGTGGTCGTCGAGTCCGAATATTCGCGGCCGGCCCGAGGACTATCCTGTTAACGACGACAATTCGCCGATCAAGGTCGTCAACTACAACGCGGTCGGTGGCTCGACGGTGATGTACACCGCGCATTGGCCACGGCTGCATCCCTCCGATTTCAAGGTGAAGACGCTGGACGGCGTCGCCGACGACTGGCCGATCGAATACGACGCGCTGACCCCGTTCTTCGAGGAGAACGACCGCATGATGGGCACGTCGGGGCTATCAGGCGATCCGCTCTCGCCGCTGACGCATCCGCCGATGCCGCAGCAGCCGCTCGGCCTGTCCGGCGCCATCATCGGCAAGGCCATGAACGAGCTCGGCTGGCACTGGTGGCCGTCGGACACCACGGTCGCGACGATGGACTATGAGGGGCGGGCACGCTGCATCAATCTCGGCCACTGCACGCCGGCCTGCGCGCAAGGAGCAAAGTCGTCCACCGACATCACCTATTGGCCCCATGCGATCCGCGCCGGCGTCGAGCTGCGCACCCATTGCCGGGTGCGCGAGATCACCACCGACGAGAACGGCATGGCCTCGGGCGTGGTCTATTACGACAAGGACGGTGTCGAGCAATTCCAGCCCGCGCACGTCGTCATCATCGCCTGCAACGGTGTCGGCACGCCCCGCCTGCTGCTCAACTCGAAATCCAACCGTTTCCCCAACGGCCTTGCCAATTCGTCGGGTCTCGTCGGCAAGAACCTGATGTTCCACCCTTACGCGCAGATCTACGGCTATGTGACGGAGCCGACCGACTCCAACCGCGCGCCGCCGACCTGCCTCTGGAGCAAGCAATGGTACGACACCGACCCGTCGCGCGGCTTCGTGCGCGGCTACGGCGTGCAGTTCGTGCGCGGCGCAGGTCCCGTGTTCGAGGCCGTCGTCAGCGAGCAAAAGGGCATCTTGCCCTGGGGCGAGGATCATCACCGCGTCTTCCGCAAGCTCAACGGCCATCGGCTGGGTTTCTCTGCGATCTGCGAGGATCTGCCGGAGGAGCATAATCAGGTCACGCTCGATCCCGTCCTGAAGGATAGCCACGGCATTCCCGCGCCGAAGATCGACTACACGATCAGCGAGAACAGCCGAAAAATGATGGAGCACGCACTTGCCCGCGGGCGGGAAGTTCTCGAGACCGCCGGTGCGACCGATATCTGCATCAACTCGCCGATCCCCTGGGGCGGTTGGCATCTGCTCGGCACCGCGCGGATGGGCACTGACCCCGAGCGCTCCGTGGTCAACGAATGGGGCCGCGCGCACGACGTCAAGAACCTCTTCATCGTCGACGGCAGCATCTTCGTCACGTCGGGCGGCGTGAACCCGACCTCCACCATCCAGGCCCTCGCGCTCTACATCGCCGACCAGATGAAGCAGCGCCTCGCCAATTTGTTCGACTGAGAATGATGACGGCCAGACCTAACCGCGCACTCGGTGCACCTCTCCCGCTTGCGGGAGAGGTCGGCACGCAGTGCCGGGTGAGGGTTCTCTCCTCTGGGGGAGCCCCTCTGTGGAGACACCCTCTCCCCAACCCTCCCCCGCAAGCGGGGGAGGGAGCGCACTTTCATCGCTGCGCGAGCTTCAGAAGAGGACACCATGACTGATCAACTCTCCCTCTCGCCGCGGCAGCGCGACGACCTCCGCACCGTCTCCGGGATGATCGTTCCCGCCAGCGCCGAGTACGGGGTGCCGGGCGCCGACGATCCCACGATCCAGGCCGACATCCTCGCGACGCTCGGCCGTGATGGCAAATTGGTGGCGACGGCGCTGGATCATCTGGCGCGCCTCGCAGGAAGGCCGCTTGCCGAGCTCGATGCCAAGGGGCGCGATGCGGCGGCGCAGGAGTTTCGCGGGGCTGGCGGCGCGCCCGCCGGGACGCTCGTCCGCGTCGTCCTGCAATGCTACTACCGCGACGACCGCGTGTTGCGCTCGCTCGGGCTGGAGCTGCGCGCGCCGTTCCCGAAGGGCCACGTGCTGCCGGATGGCGACTGGTCGCTGCTCGATCCGGTCAAGGCGCGAGGCGGCTCGCTGAGGCGGGCGCCCTAGCCATCTGGGCAGTCCAGCCCTGCGCGGCCGGGCGGGCATCTTGCGCGGCGGGGAGCAGGCCACCATCTGTGTGAGCCTTCAAGGACTTTTGCCATGCTGGATTTCACTTCAGACATCGCCGATGACGCACCGTCATCGCGAACAACCCCGTCTGTCCCGGTCGATGACCGGGCGCTGCTGGACGCCTATTCCAATGCCGTGATCGACGTGACCGACCGCGTCGGCCCTGCGGTCGTGCGGGTCGAGACCGGGCCAAAGGTGCCGAACGGCCGCGAACGCGGCGGGCTCGGCTCGGGCATCGTGATCTCGCCGGACGGGCTCGTCCTGACCAACAGTCACGTGGTCGGCACGTCGAAGCAGATCCGGTTGCGCGACGTCGAGGGCCATGTCGGCGAGGCCCAGGTGCTTGGCGTCGACGCCGATACCGACCTTGCGCTGCTGCGCGCCAACGGCGTGCGCCATTTGCCCTATGCCGCGCTCGGCAACTCCAAGACGTTGCGGCGCGGCCAGCTCGTGATTGCGATCGGCAATCCGCTCGGCTTCGAATCGACCGTGACCGCCGGCGTGGTCTCGGCGCTCGGACGCTCGATCCGCTCGGTCAGCGGCCGCACCATCGAGGACGTGATCCAGACCGATGCCGCGCTCAATCCCGGCAATTCCGGCGGCCCGCTGGTGTCGTCGCATGCCGAGGTGATCGGCATCAACACCGCCATCATCAACGGCGCGCAGGGCATCTGCTTCGCGGTCGCCAGCAACACCGCGCAGTTCGTGCTGTCGGAGATCATCCGCCACGGCTATGTCCGCCGCGCCTATATCGGCGTCGCCGGACAGACCGCGCCGGTGCCGCGGCGGCACGCGGTCGTGGCCGGCGTCGAGAACAAGATGGGCGCGCTTTTGATGCAGATCGAGCCGGACGGCCCGGCGGCGAAGGCCGGCTTGCTTCCCGGAGACGTCGTGATCAGGCTCGACGGCGTCGAGATCAACGGCGTCGACGATCTGATCCGCGTGCTCGACCGCGACCGGATCGGCCGGCGGCTCGCCATGGACGTGCTGCGGCTCGGCCGGCTGCGGGCGATCGACATCGACCCGATCGAACGGAAGCCTGCCCGCTAGCGCCGGACGGGTGAGGCGAGGTATGACGGTGTCATGCCTCGCCTTCGGACACTCGCCGCATGATGCCGGCGCAAGAGACCTACGATGTCATCGTCATCGGCGCCGGAGCCGGCGGTATGACGGCCGCGGCGGTCGCTGCCGCCGAAGGTCTGCGCGTGTTGGTGATCGAGAAGACCGCGTTCGTCGGCGGCACCACGGCCTGGTCCGACGGCATGGTCTGGATCCCTGCCAATGCCAAAATGAAGGATGCTGGGCTCTCCGATAGTGTCGCGGATGCCGTCCAATATCTGTCGAGCACGGTGCCCGAGCGCGCCAATGCCAGCCTGCGCGCTGCCTTTCTCGCGCGCGGGCCCGAGGCGATCGCCTATCTCGAAGCCAACACCGAGGTTCGGCTCCAGCCGGTTAAGGCCTATCCGGACTATTATCCGGAGCGACTGGGCGCGACATCAGGCGGCCGCGTGCTGGAGCCGGTTGCTTTCGACGGCACGCGGCTGGGCGGGGCTTTTGCGAGATTACGGCCACCGCTGCCGGAGTTCACGCTGTTTGGCGGGATGATGGTCAATCGTTTCGACATTCCGCATTTGCGCAGAGTTGGAAAATCGCTGCGCTCGACCATGCGCGCGGCGCGGCTGGTCTCGGAATATGCGTTGCAGCGGCTGCAAAGCCCGCGTGGCACGACGCTGTATCTCGGCAACGCGCTTGCCGCGCGGCTGTATGCTTCGCTGCTGGCGCGGCAGGTTGAAGCTCTCTTCAGCACCGACGTCGAAGTTCTCTCGATGCAGGGTGATCGCGTCAGCGGCGTGGTGATCCGTCATGGATCCCGCGACCGGCCGATCGCGGCGCGCCGCGGCGTGGTGCTGGCGACCGGCGGCTTTTCGCACGACGCCGTGTTGCGCAAGCGTCTTTTTCCGGCCGCGGCTGGATTTGTCTCGGCGACCAACAGCTCCAGCACCGGCGACGGGCTGCGGCTGGCGGCGACGACTGGCGCCGCGCTCAACACGGACGCGACCAGTCCGGCCTATTGGGTGCCGGCCTCGTTGTTCCGCCGCGCCGACGGCAGCCGCGGCGTGTTCCCACACACCGTGACCGACCGCGCCAAGCCCGGAATGATCGCCGTCAACGCAGCGGGCCGGCGTTTCGTCAACGAGGCGCTGTCCTACCACGAGTTCGTGCTCGCCATGCTCCGTGATGGCAATGGCGAGCCGGACCGGCCGTTCTATCTGATCTGCGACCGCGCGTTCCTGTGGGCTTACGGCCTCGGCCGCATCAAGCCGCTCACGCGCCTCTATCGGCGCTATGTGGCGAGCGGTGAGTTGATCGAGGCGCCCGACATCGCGCAGCTCGCCGCCAGGATCGGCGTCAAGCCGTCCACGCTCACGGCGACGGTCGTGAACTACAACGCCGATGCAGAGGACGGCCGTGATCCCGAGTTCGGCCGCGGCAGCACCATCTATCAGCGCCACCTCGGCGATATCAGTCACAAGCCTAATCCCTGCGTCGCGCCGATCACGCGCGCGCCGTTCTTCGCGATGCGCATCCATCCGGCCGATCTCGGCACCGCGATCGGCATGAAAGTCGACGCGCAGGCCCGCGTGTTGCGCAAGGACGGCACGCCGATCGCCGGCCTCTATGCCTGCGGCAACGACATGGGCTCGATCATGAACGGGAATTGTCCGGGGCCGGGGATCACGTTAGGACCGGCGCTGACGTTTGGATATATCGCAGGACGGCATCTGGCAGAGGGAGGGGTGACACGCGAGACCGCTGCCGGCGTGTCGGCGTCGGTCTAGCCATCTCCACCGCTGTCATGCTCCGCGAAAGCGGGGCATCCAGTACGCCGCGGCCCATCCGTTCAACCACAACCGCCTCGGAGTACTGGATCGCCCGGTCAAGCCGGGCGATGACACCGAGTGTGTGGCGAGATTCTGGATTGCTTCGTCGCAAGGGCTCCTCGCAATGATGTGGAGAGAGCTGGCCCCAGTCTTTATTCCGCCGCCGCGGCAAAACGGCTGTTCTCAAGCTCTGCTTCCAGCCGCGACTTCTCGGCCGCCGCGAGCTTGACGTTGGCTTCCTTGACGTGGCCAAAGCCGCGGATCTTCTCCGGCACGCGGGCGAGCCGTGCCAGCAGCGGGATCTGCTCCGCCTTCAGCCCGGCGATCCGCTGGTCGATCATCGTCATATATTCCTCGAGCAGCCTCCGCTCGGTCCGGCGCTCCTCGGTGCGGCCGAACGGATCAAACGCGCTGCCGCGCAGGAATTTGAGCCTCGCGAGTACGCGGAAGGCATGGATCATCCAGCCGCCGAACTCCTGCTTCTGGAGCCGGCCCGTCCCCCTGTCGCGCTTGGCGAAGATCGGCGGCGCAAGGTGGTACTTCAGCGTGAAGTCGCCGTCGAATTTTTCGGACACCTTCTTCGCAAAGCTGCCGTCGGTGTAGAGCCGCGCGACCTCGTACTCGTCCTTGTAGGACATCAGCTTGAACAGGTTCTTTGCGACCGCCTCGGTCAGCTCCGTTGATGCGGGCGAGGCGGCATGCTCCGCCTTGCGCACCTTGGCGATGGCCGCGAGATAGCGGTCGGCATAGGCCTTGTCCTGATAGGAGGTCAGGAATTCGGCGCGCGTTGCGATGATGTCGTCGAGCGACTTGGTCGGCGCGGCGGCGCGGTTCTTGAACTGCAGCACGCTGCGCACCCGCGACATGTCGTGGGCGGCCAGGCGCCCCCAGGTGAAGGCGAGCTTGTTCATCTCGATCGCGGCGCCGTTGATCTCGATGGCGCGCAGCAGGGCCTCCAGCGATAGCGGGATCGCGCCCTTCTGGAAGGCGAAGCCGAGCATGAAAGGGTTGGTCGCGATACTGTCGCCCATCAGCGCCGCGGCAATGCCGGTGGCGTCGATGATGTCGAGGTTGTTGTCGCCGATTGCGTCGCGCAGCACGGTCTGCATCGTGCCCATCTCGAAGTCGAGATCGGGGTTTTGCACGAAGCTCGCGGTCGGCTGCAAATCGGCGTTGATATAGGCTTTCGTCACGCCGCGCTCGGCGCGGCTGAGGGCTGAGGGACCGGCCGAAACGATCATGTCGCAGCCGAGGATGACGTCGGCGCCGCCGGTGGTGATGCGGACGGCGGAGATGTCTTCCGGCTTCGGCGCGATGCGGACGTGGCTCATCACCGCGCCGTTCTTCTGCGACAGGCCGGTGAAGTCCAGCGCCGAGCAGCCGCGGCCGTCGACATGGGCAGCCATGCCGAGCAGGGCGCCGATGGTGATGACGCCGGTGCCGCCGATGCCGGTAACGAGGATGTTGTAGGGCCCATCAAGCTCACGCGCAGGCGGCAGCGGCAGATCGGCGAACAGCTGGCCGGAATCAACCGCCGAAGTTTTCATCCGCTTGAGCGTGCCGCCGTGCACGGTGACGAAGCTTGGACAGAACCCTTCGACGCAGGAAAAATCCTTGTTGCAGTTCGACTGGTCGATCTGGCGCTTGCGGCCGAACTCGGTCTCCAGCGGCTGCACCGAGACGCAGTTGGAAGCCTGCGAGCAATCGCCGCAGCCTTCGCAGACCAGCTCGTTGATGAAGGCGCGCTTGGCGGGATCGGGATAGAGTCCGCGCTTGCGGCGGCGGCGCTTCTCGGCGGCGCAGGTCTGGTCGTAGATGATGACGGTGAGGCCCTTGATGTCGCGCAGCTCGCGCTGCACGGCATCGAGCTCGCGGCGGTGATGGATGGTCGCGCCTTGCGGGAAGTAATTGCCTTGCGGGTACTTGCCCGGATCGTCGGAGACGATCGCGAGCCGCTTGACGCCCTCGGCCCAGACCTGATGCGCGATCTGGGCGACGTTGAAGGCGCCTTCGGCCGGCTGGCCGCCGGTCATCGCGACGGCGTCGTTGTAGAGGATCTTGTAGGTGATGCTGATGCCGGCGGCCGATGCCGCGCGAAGGGCGAGGAGGCCGGAATGGGTGTAAGTGCCGTCGCCGAGATTCTGGAAAATATGCTTCTCGCTCGTGAAGGGCGACTGGCCGATCCAGTTCACGCCCTCGGCGCCCATATGCGAGATGAGATCGGTGCGGCGGGTCGGCATGCTCAGGGCCATGCCGTGACAGCCGATGCCGGCCATGGCGCGGCTGCCTTCGGGCACGCGTGTCGAGGTGTTGTGCGGGCAGCCCGAGCAGAAGAACGGCGTGCGCGCGAGCTTGATCTGCGTGTTGGTGGTGACGGGATGGTCGAAAGCCTCCAGCCGGGCGAGACGCTGCTCCAGCACCGGGCTGCGATGGCCGAGCTTGCGCAGCCGCGCCACCAATGCGCCCGCCACGATGGTCGGCGTCAACTCGCCTTCGCTCGGCAGCAGCGGCGCGCCGCTTTCGTCGCGCTTGCCCGTAATGGTCGGGCGCCTGGAGGCATCGATGTTGTAGAGGATGCGCATCAGCTGGTCTTCGATGAAGCCGCGCTTCTCCTCGACGACGAGAACGTCCTGTAAGCCTTCAGCAAAGCGCTTCGCGCCGCTTTCCTCCAGCGGCCAGGTCAGCGCGACCTTGTAGATGCGAAGGCCTAGATCCTGCGCGTCCTTGTCGGTGATGCCTAAGTCGGCCAGCGCCTGGCGCAGATCGAGATAGGCCTTGCCGGTCGCGACGATTCCGAGCCGTGCCGGCTTGGAATCGAGCACGATGCGGTCGAACTGGTTGGCGCGGGCAAAGGCCTGCACGGCGGCCATCTTCGGGCCGAACAGGCGCCTCTCGGCCTCCAGCGGCGGATCCGGCCAGCGGATGTTGAGGCCGCCGGGCGGCATCTCGAAATCGTCGGGGAGCTTGATCTTGATGCGTTCAGGATCGCTATAGATCGAGGCCGAGCTCTCGACGGTCTCGCTGATCGCCTTGAAGCCGACCCAGCAGCCGGAGAAGCGCGACAGCGCGAAGCCGTAGAGGCCGAGATCGAGATAATCCTGCAGCGTTGCCGGATTGATCACCGGGATCAGCGCCGCCGCGAACACCTGCTCGCTCTGATGCGCCAGCGTCGAGGACTGGCAACCATGGTCGTCACCGGCGAGCGCGAGCACGCCGCCGTTGAGCGCGGTGCCGGCCGCATTGGCGTGCTTGAGCGCATCGACCGAGCGGTCGACGCCGGGGCCCTTGCCGTACCAGATGCCGAACACGCCATCGACCTTGGCGCCGGGAAACAGGCCGACCTGCTGGCTGCCCCACACGGCGGTTGCCGCCAGATCCTCGTTCAGGCCGGGGACGAAGGCGACCTCGTGCTGCGCGAGGTGGGATTTCGCGCGCCACAGCGCGTGGTCGTACATGCCGAGCGGAGAGCCGCGATAGCCGGAGATGAAGCCGCCGGTGTTGAGCCCCTGGAGCCGGTCGCGTTCGCGCTGCAACATGGGCAGACGGACCAGTGCCTGCGTGCCGGACAGAAAGATCCGCTTCGATTCGAGCCGGTATTTGTCATCCAGCTCGACCTGCAACAGCGTCATTTCGGAAGTCCTCGGCTCTTGGTTCGGGGTGGGTGTGCGCTGCAGGAAGGATTGCGGCTGCGCGACGCGAATTGTGACAGTCAAAAGGATGGGCCGGCGAAGTCAATACGGCTAGCCGCATCCGTGGCGCTCCTGCTAGTCATGGCTTGCACGCGGAGGAGAGCATGACGGCGTTCGATACCCCAATCACTCAGACCGGCGGCGCCTTGGTCGGGCCGTGGCGCCGGCCGCGACAGATGCTGCAGGCGCAAACCTACGACGCGCATGCCTCGATCCATGATGACGCGACAGCGCAGAAGCTCGGCTTCAGAGGCGGTACGATCGAGGGGCCGACGCATTTCAGCCAATTTGCCCCGTTGTGCGAGCGGCAATGGGGGCAAGCCTGGTTCGAAAGAGGCTGCCTTTCTGCGCACTATCGCAGCGTCTGCTATGAAGGCGAAGAGGTGCAGGCGATCCTGATGGCCTCCTCGGTTGAACAACCGGAGTGTCAAATTCAAATGGTCAAGCGCGACGGCACCGAAGTGCTGCGCGGCACGGCCTCGATCATCGAGAGCCCGACAGCCCTTGACCTGCGTCTGCGCGAGCTCAAGCCGCTCGCCGATCCCGTGATCCTTCGCGATGTGCAAGTCGGCGTCCCCGGCAAGCGGCAGACGGTGCGCATGGCTTTCGATCAGACCATGGGTGACCTCTATCCCTTCTCGCTGCGGCAGAAGCTCGCCGTCATCACCGAAAACTCGCCCTATTATTCGGGCGCCGACAATCCGTGGCGCAGGCCGATCATCCCGATGGAGATGCTGAGCGTGCTGTTCCAGTACCGCTCGAAGGACGATCCGCTGCCGGCCAAGGGCCCAGCCGTCGGCCTGTTCGCGGACCAGGAGATCCGGCTCGTGAAGGGCCCGCTCCTCGTCGACGAGGACTACGAGGTCGAGCGCGAGGTGGTCGCGCTCTCCGGCAGCCGCCGCACCGAAAGCGTCTGGGCCAAGACGCGCGTGTTCGACAAGACGAACACGCTGGTTGCGACCATGCTGCTGAACATGGCGACGCTGAAGGATTCTTACGCGCCGTATGAAGAAGAGTATCGGCGGCTGTATGGGGCGGGGCGGTAGGCGCAAAGGCGCCGCCATACGCGCTCTTCGTCATTCGGAGAGCGCCCATCCTTTGAGCAGATGCACGCGGCGAAGCCGTCGCACAGGGAATAAGCAGACGCCGACCGCCGGCGTAACCTTCTGACTACGCAACGAATTCCATCGCCGCCCGCGCCCCACCGCAATTGTACACAATGGCACGCCGCTTGCAGAACTCCTGGCGCAGTTCTCGCGAGGGGCGGGCGTCATGCTGGACTTGAGCAAGCCGACATTGGGCGTCATCAGCGCCGAGCCCGAGCCGATCAGACTCGACTGGTCAGCGACAGCGCTGTTGATCATCGACATGCAGCGCGACTTCATGGAGCCCGGCGGCTTCGGTGAGACGCTCGGCAACGACGTCAGTCAGCTTGCGCGCGCGGTGAAGCCGATCGGCGCGGTGCTGACGGCGGCGCGCGACACCGGCATGCTGGTGGTCCACACCCGCGAAGGCCATCTGCCCGACCTCTCCGACGCGCCCCCGGCGAAAGTCGAGCGCGGCGCGCCGTCGCTGCGGATCGGCGATCCCGGCCCGATGGGCCGCATCCTCATTCGCGGCGAAGCCGGCCACGACATCATCCCCGAGCTCTATCCGCTCGACAGCGAGGTCGTGATCGACAAGCCCGGCAAGGGCGCGTTCTACGCCACCGAGCTTGGCGACGTGCTGGAGAGATACGGCATCGAGAACCTGCTGGTGTGCGGCGTCACCACCGAAGTGTGCGTCAACACCACGGTGCGCGAGGCCAACGACCGCGGCTACCGCTGCGTCGTCATGTCGGACGGTTGCGCGTCCTACTTCCCCGAGTTTCACGAGATGGGCCTGAAGATGATCAAGGCCCAAGGCGGCATCTTCGGCTGGGTCACGGACTCGGCCGCAGTTCTGGAGGCAATCAAGACTTCGACCACATCAGGGGAACGATCATGAGCACATTGACGGGGACGGCCGGCAAGTCTGAGATCGATACGTCCGAGTTCAAGCCGGCACTATGGACATCGGGCGACTGGAACGCGTTTTTCGGCTTCGGCACCAACATCCTCGTCAACATGCTGGTGCTCACGGGCCTGTTGCGCTTCGTCCTGAAGATGCCGGACAGTCTGGTGTTCGGCCGCATCCTGCCCGCGCTCGGGCTGATGATGTGCCTCTCGACCTTCTACTACGCCTACCTTGCCTACCGTCTGGCGCAGAAGACGGGCCGCAACGATGTCTGCGCGCTGCCCTCGGGCGTCAGCGTGCCGCACATGTTCATCGTCACCTTCGTGATCATGCTGCCGATCACCCTGAAGACCGGTGATCCGCTCAAGGGCTGGTCGGCGGGCCTGGTCTGGGTGTTCTTCCAGAGCTTCATTCTCATGATCGGCGGCTTCATTGCGCCGTTCATTCGCAGGATCACGCCGCGCGCGGCGCTGCTCGGAACGCTTGCCGGCGTTTCCGTCACCTTCATCTCGATGCGGCCGGCGCTGGAGATGTACATGACGCCGCAGATCGGTCTGGTCTGCTTTGCCATCATCCTGGTGAGCTGGTTCGGCGGCGTGAAATATCCGCGCGGTATTCCCGCAGGTCTCGTCGCCATCGCCGTCGGCATGATCATCGCCTGGGGTTCGAACCTGTTCGGGCTCGGCCTTGGCGGCTTGAGCCTCAAAGGCGTCGGCGCAGCATTTGCCAATTTCGGCTTCTCGGTGCCGCTTCCCGCATTGGGCTACGTCTTCTCCGGCTTCGAATTCCTCGGCATCATTCTCGTCACCGCCATTCCATTCGGCATCTACGACCTCGTCGAGGCCATGGACAATGTCGAGAGCGCGGAAGCCGCCGGCGACGAATATCCGACCACGCGGGTGCTCACGGCCGACGGCGTCGTTAGCCTGATCGGCTGCCTGATGGGCAATCCCTTCATCAACGCGGTCTATATCGGCCATCCCGGCTGGAAGGCGATGGGCGGCCGCATCGGCTACTCGGCCGCAACCGGCCTCATGGTGATCGTGCTGGCCTGGTTCGGCATCATCTCGGTGCTGCTGGCACTCGTGCCCGTGGTCGCGATCTCGCCGATCCTGCTTTACATCGGCATGCTGATCGGCGCGCAGGCGTTCCAGACCACGCCGATCAAGCACGCGCCCGCGATCGTATTGGCGCTGACGCCGCATCTTGCCGCCTGGGCCAAGCTCCAGATCGACACGATGCTGGGCTCGACCATGATGGCAGCGACGTCCGTCGGCGGCCTGGCCGCCGACAAGGCCGACGCCGTGAAGGCTGCCGCGATTGCCGCGCTGCCGCAGCAGGGCGTGTTCTACCGGGGGTTGGAGGTGATGGGCGGCGGCTCCATCCTCGGCGGCCTCATCCTGGGCGCGATCGGCGTCTTCATCATCGAGCGCGATTTCGAGAAGGCATCAGGTTTCGCGCTGGTCGGTGCGGTCCTGACCTATTTCGGCTTCATGCATGGCGAGGCCGTCGGCATCGGCGGCGGATTTGGCGTCACGCCCGCTGTCGCGCTGGCCTATGCCGCGATGGCCGCCGGCCTGTTCGCGGCCAGCAAGCTCGGCGCCAGCGACCACTATGCCGCGCATCCGGAGATGTCGGCCGCGCCGGCGGAGTAGGAGAAGCGAAGGAGATTGCGGCCGGTGACGTCATGTTGCCGGCCGTTTCCTTCCGGACCGTACGCCAAGGCAAGTCAACCCAGCCGGTTGATCCACTCGCGAAAGAGCTCCGGACCAGCCTCGACCGCGGCTGCAAGGTCGCGGGAGTCGCGCGCTGCGCGCGGCGAGTAGCCGAAGCGCTGCCGGAAGCTGCGGCTGAAATGCGCCTGGCTCACGTAGCCGAATTCGGCGGCGATCTCTGCATTCCAGCGATCCTCGTCGGCGTCATCGAGCAGCACATGGATCGCTTCGAGCCGTCGCCCGCGAATGTAATCGGCGACGCCCGCGAGCGGCGCGAAGACCCGATACAGCACCGAGCGAGACACGCCGATCTCGCGGCAGATGGTCGTCACCGAGAGATCGGGATGACCGAGGTTCTGATCGATGAAGCGGCTGGCACGATGAAGGACGGCGATGTCGCGCCGGGCAAGCCCTTGCTCGCGTGGCCGCTCGGCCATGCCAAAGCATCCGCGCAGGAGCCCGAGCGTCGTTCGGACCGCCTCGGGTGCGTCGTCCCCGTCCATCGCCGGAAGCCGTCGTCGCAGGAGCCCCATCTGATCGGCGAGCACCCGGCCGGCGGCGCCGTCGAGGACGAGCCCGTGCAGGTCGAGGCCATCGGGCGCGGCGCTGACGATTGCATCGCGCTCGACGTCGAGGCTGATGGTGTCGGTCGCCGTGGCGATGCCGTCGAAGGGCCGGGTCAGGTCGAGCACCAGCACCTGGCCGGGTCCGGCCGAGATCGGCTCGCCGTCGACCTCGCCACTCCAGGCGCCGCGACGGAGCAGCAGCAGCGCGAAGGAGTTGCGGCCATCGGCCTTTGCCAGCGCGGCGGAGCGGGTGAAGCGCACCGGCCCCATCCGGGTGGATGCGGCGACCAGACCGCCGAGCAGCCAGGCTTCGGCGAGAACCTCGAAGTCGTCCCGGTTCGTGCCGTCGGGGACCGACACGTCGTAATGCGCGAGAATCGCGCGGTAGCGGTCGATCCGCTCGGCGGCGGGCAGCTCCGCCGTATCGAAGCGCAGATACGGGATTTTCGTCATGCCAGGCCGCTCCCTTCGGCAGTTGGTCTGCAAATTGGGACGATCAGGCAAGTTTCCACGCCGTCGAACCGCAGTCTCCGGACATGAATATTCATATTATCGCGCGCGGGGCCAGACGCGCGTGTTTGCCGGCCCCAGCAATTTGCAATGACGTGAAGGTGAGCGATGGATACGCGGGGGATGGGTCTTGCGGCATGGTTGGCCGAGGGGGGGACCGGCGAGACGGCGGGACGAACGGCGAGGGAAGCGACGTGGCTGCGAATGCGGCCAGCCACGATGTGTGCCGTGGCGGCGTTCGTTCTTGCCGCGATCGTGGGCGCGCCATCCGCGCAGGCGCAGTTCGTCTGCGTCGATGCCAGCAACAGCACCGGCGGCGCAGTTGCCGGGGCCGTCGGAAGCACGGCGTGTGGTGCCGGCAGCGCGGCGGGCGGTGCATCCGGCACGGCCTATGGTGCTTCCAGCAATGCCTCTGGCAATACTGCTCTCGCCGTCGGCGCCTCGAGCCAGGCGACCAACGTGCAAACCACCGCGATGGGGTATGGCGCCCTCGCGATCGGTCAGCACGCCTCTGCTGCCGGGGCGCAGAGCGCGGCGACGGGCTACGAGAGCACCGCCTACGGCTATGTGAGCAGTGCGACCGGCAATCAAACCGTGGCCGTTGGCTCCAACAGCAGTGCAGCCGGCTGGTACTCCACGGCGCTGGGTGCCGACTCCCGGGCTTCCGGCGACTTCGCAACTGCGACCGGCGGCCGGAGCACCGCGACCGGCCTGACCAGCTCAGCCTATGGCACGGATAGTTATGCGTATGCCGACAGTTCGGTGGCGGTCGGATCGTGGGCGGTCGTCAATGCGGGCAGCACGAGCGGAACGGCTGTCGGCAACAACACCACAGTGACCGGCGTCAACAGCACCGCGGTCGGTGCGTTCAACAGCGTCACCGGCACCAACAGCGGTGCGTTCGGCACCGGTCAGACCGTGCGCGGCAATGGCAGTTACGCCATCGGCGACCCCAATACGTTGAACGGCAATGGCAGCTTCGTGCTGGGCGACAACAACACCGTCAACGGCACCAACCAGGCCGGCCGGGGCGACAACGTCAATGTGGTCGGCTCCAACAATGCAGTGGCCGCCACCGCGAGCGCTGCTGGGTCCTCCGTGTTCGGCTCCGGCAACGCCGTCAATGCGCCCAACGCGCTGGTGATGGCGAACGCGGCCACCGTGACCGGCTCAGGTGCCCTCGCGATCGGCAATACCGTATCGGTGGCCGGCGCCAACGCGGTCGCCGTCGGTAACAATACCAGCGCCGGTTTCGCCAACTCTGCCGCTTTCGGCAATGGCGCGACAGCGACGCGCCCCAACCAGCAGACGTTCGGCACGGCAGGCAATACCTACACCATGGCCGGCATCACCTCGTCGGCGAGCAAGGCCGCGCAAAGCGGCGCGACCCAGCTCGTCACCTCCGATGCTGCCGGCAATCTCGCGACCACCACGCTCGCCAATCTCGGCATCGCCTCGACCAGCGATCTCAGCGCTATCAATGGCCAGCTCGCCACCATCAACGGCCGCCTCGACGACCTCACCAGCCGGACCAGCAAGGCGACCAGCGGCGTCGCCATGGCCTTTGCCATGGCCGGTGTGCCGACGCTGCTGCCGAACGAGAGTTTTGCCATGACGATGAACTACGGGACCTTCGAGCGGGCCAACGGTCTCGCATTCAACGCGGCACTACGCCTCAATCGGAACATGCAGTTCAACGGCGGAATAGGCTATGGGCCCGACCAGCGGGTCGCCGGCGGACGCGTTGGCCTGCGCATGGGCTGGTGAGGGCATGGTTGTATTCCCACGATTGGCCGCATGCATGCTTTTCCTCGCAGCTTCCGCGCCCCTGCGAGCGGAGACGCAACCATCGCCTTCCGGATTTGCCGATCGTTGGGCGGTGCAGCCGACAGCGGCTTCCACAGCGCAGGGTGGGCCGCAGGTCACCATCGAGCAGGCACTCTATCTGATCCGCTCTTCGCTCTTGACCTTGAACGATGCCAATCGTTCCGGCAATTATTCGGTGCTGCGCGACCTTGCTGCACCCGAATTCCAGGCCAGGAACAGCGCGGCCGACCTCGCGCTTGCGTTCTCCGACCTGCGGACGCGCAAGTTCGATCTGTTTGGAGCAGCGCTTCTTGCCCCGCGATTGTCGATACCGCCCAACGTCAATGCCCGCGGCATGCTGCGGCTCAGCGGTACCATTCCGACGCGGCCATTGCAGATCGATTTCGATCTGCTGTTTCAGAATGTCGGCGGCGGCTGGAGGCTCCATGGACTTTCGGTCGCGACGCCGGCTGCCTCGGCTCAAGCCGCCCCGCCGCTAGCAGAAGCCTCGAAACGATAGTTTGCGAATTGCTTTGAGGGCGGGCAATGACTCGCTGATGCACCGTGGCGGGGCCTCGGCTCAAGGTCGTACGGCCGGCGTCTCCATCGGCAGGCCATGCGCCCGCGACATCAGATAGAGCTCGAGCGCGACCAACTCGGGCGAGCCGTAATCATAGGCCTGGGCGCGCACGCCGCTCATGCAGCTGCGCAAGCGCCGTTCCAGAGAACCCAGCGTTTGCCATTCCAGGCGGTAGAGCGGGTAGCCGGTCGGCTGTCCCTGCGTGATCGGCGCGCCCGCGAGGCGCCTGTCGAAATTGTCGTCGTGGCAATTGGTGCAGGCGAGATTAAGCTGGCCCTCGCGCTGCATGAAAAGCTCGCGGCCTTGCTCCACGAAGGGTCTTGCCTGCGGATCGTTGCCCGCGGTGATCGGGAGGCCGCGCGACTGGTGCGCGACGAAAGCGGAGAGCGCAAGGAGGTCGCGGCTCTCGTAGGGCAGCGGCGATGCCTGCTGATGATTGGCCCGGCAAAGATTGATGCGCTGGTCGAGCGTAACGGGGCGGCCGAGCGCTTTGTCGAAGGCCGGGTAGCGCGCGGCGATGCCCTTCATGCTGATGCGCGCCTCGCCATGGCAATCCGCGCAGGCTTTCTCCGCGCTTCCGGTCTTCTTCGTCCACAGCTGTTCGCCGTCGAGCACGAACAGCATCCCGGGATTGGAGGTGTCGTCATCCTGCATGGCGCGCGTATCGGGCCCCATGAAGGAATAGCCTGACCGGCGTGCATCGGGCGGGATTTCACCAGCGAGCAGGGCGGGGGCCGCGGCGAACAAGGCCGCCGCTGCTATCGCGCGCCAAACGCTCATTCGACCGTGATCGATGCCGATGCGGTGGATGAATAGCCGTTGTCGCCGATCCATTCGAACTCGAACTTGCCGCTCTCCTTGGCGACGGTGAAGAACGACAGATAGGGATTGGCTGCGATCGCCGGAAAGAGATCGGCGCGAAAGATCTCAGCGCCGTTGTAGCGGCAGGTGAAGCCCGTGATGATGTCGCGTGGCACCAGCTTGCCGTCCACAGTGTGGCGGAAGCCGGTCTCCATGATGTGCGAGGTCAGCGCGCGGATTTCGATGACGTCGCCACGCCTGGCTTTCGCGGGAACGTTGATGAGTGCGGCCATCAGTTCATCTCCTCGGTGCAGGCGGCCAGCGTCACGACAACGTCGGCGGCAATTTGCCAGAACGTATCGTCGGACAAGCGCGCAATCGCCACCACCTTCTGCGTGTCGGCGAGCCGGATCCGGGTCGAGACCTGGGCCCGGCCGGAGGCGGGTGTGAGATAGAAATTTCCGATGTTGGGCTGCGGGTTCTTCTCGTTGAAGACATGGATGCTCTTGACATGGTCGTCAGCCGTCATCGGGCTTGCCACGCTCACCGTCATCGGGACCGTGTTGCCGTTCTCGACCAGCGGTGGAATGTCGAGCTTCACCCTGCCGGTGCGAAGCTGTGCTTCGCCGACGACATTGCGGATCGCGGCGGTGAGCATCGCGGGCGTCGCCTGAAGCGGACGCAGGCTGACGATCGGCATCGTCCCGGCGGCGGTGACGCCTCCGGCGAGGCTCAGGAAGTGTCGTCGCGTGGTTGGCATGAACAGTCCTAGTCGCGAAGCGTTGCAAGAAAAGCCACGATGTCCTCGATCTCCGCGGCCGACAATATCGGCTTGCCGGCAAGATTGCGCCCGACCCGCACGAGGCTATCGTTGCGATAATAGGACGGCATGATGGTCTGTCCGTTGAATCGCGATGCATCGACCAGTCGAAGCCGCAACTGGCTTGCCGTCCATCGGTTCCCGGCCCCGGTGAGGTCGGGCGCGAGGTCGCCCTGGAACCGTGTTTCCGGGAAGGGGCCGGAATGGCAGAGGATGCAGGTCGTCGTGCGCGCGAGCACCAACGCGCGTCCGCGCGCGGCGTCGCCAGGCGTACCGGTGAGCGAGGCTGGAATGCCGTCGCCGACGATCTTGTAAGGGACGAGTTCCTCGGCCTTGGCAGGCGAGGAGAAGGCGCGGCTCGCTACGGCGAATGCCGCAATTGCAGTTATTAGATGGGATGACTGAGGTCGCTGCGGACTCCTCTTGCCTCTCCCGCTTGCGGGAGAGGTCGCCGCGCAGCGGCGGGTGAGGGTTCTTTCCTCTGGGGGAGTCTTCGTTGTTGAGACACCCTCTCCCCGATCCTCCCCCGCAAGCGGGGGAGGGAGCGCACTGTGGTCGTGGCGGCAGGCTCGTTCCATCGTTGTCCTAACCAAACGTCTCCGCCGTGATGGTTTCAAACCAGCGCTCCGCCTCTGCGGCTTCGCGCGCCCGCAATTCGCGCGGCGCATCGACCGGACTGGTCGCGCCGCCCTCGACCTCCGCGAAGATGTCGCCTTTTGGCTGGTAATTGCCGGCAAGGGAGAAGCCGTAGTCGGGTGCGACAATGCTGTAGCAGACACCGGTCAGCCGCGGCGTTTCCGGCGCGCGACCAGCGAGGAGACTAGCGATGGCGGCGGCGCAGGCCTTGCCTTGCCCGCTTGCGGCCGACGCCGATTTGGGAATGCCACCGCCGAGGCAGGCATCGCCGATGACATGGATGTTTTTGGCGAGTTTCGATTCGAAGGTCACGGGATCGATCGGGCACCAGCCGGTCGCATCTGCAGCGCCCGCAATCTCGGCGATGCGTCCCGCACGTTGCGGCGGGATGACGTTGGCGACATCAGGCGTGTAATTGCCGAACTCGGTGACGATGGTCATGGTTGCCGGATCGACCGAGGTCACGCGGCCGCCTTGCGACAGGCCGATGCGCTCGATCATGTCGCCGTAAAGCTCTTTCCACGCCTTCTCGAACAGCCGCTGCTGGGAGAAATTGTCCTTGGCGTCGAGGATCAGCACCTTCGAGCGCGGCTTGGTGGCCTTGAGGTAATGCGCGATCAGGCTGGCGCGCTCGTAAGGCGCCGGCGGGCAGCGCGAGGGATTGGCGGGGACCGCAATGGCGACGGTGCCGCCATCCGCCATCGCTTCCAGTTGCTTGCGCAGCAGCAGCGTCTGCGCGCCGGCCTTCCAGGCGTGCGGCATCTTCTGCGATGCGGCGTCGTCATAGCCGGGCAGGGCTTCGCCATGGAAGTCGATGCCGGGCGAGAGCACGAGGCGGTCGTAGGCAAACGCGGTGCCATCGGCTGTGGTCACGCTACGCTTTTGCGTGTCGATGGTCGTCGCGGCCTGAGTGACGACGGCGATGCCCTCGGCAGCGAGCTTGTCATAGCCGAAATGTTGCGTCTCCATCTTGCGCAGGCCGGCGATCACCTCGTTGCTGAACGCGCAAGAGGTGAAGACCTCGTTCGGCTCGATCAGGGTGACCTGCAGGTTCGCGCCGGCGCGCTTGAGCGCACGCGCGCACGCCGCGCCGCCGAAGCCGCCGCCGATCACGACGATGCGGCCTGCCGATTGCGCGTGCAGGATCGAAGGTGTGGCGAGCGATGCGGCTGCGGCGCTGATGCCGAGGACGGCATTCCGCCGTGTCACCGGCACATTCATGAGGCTGTCCGGAAAAGTGTGCCGCGGCGGCCATCGGGGCCACCGCGGCGTTTCTCAGGCAAAGGTGATATTCTGGTCGCGCAGCGGCACCGAGCGGATGCGTCTGCCGGTGGCGGCGAAATACGCATTGAGCACGGCCGGCGCTGCAACGCCGATGGTCGGCTCGCCGACGCCGCCCCAGAACCCGCCGCTCGGCACCATCACCGATTCCACCTTCGGCATCTCGCTGATGCGCATCGAGTTGTAGGTGTCGAAGTTGGTTTGCTCGATCTTGCCGTCCTTGACGGTGCAGCCGCCATAGAACAGCGCGGAGAGGCCGTAGACGAAGGAGCCTGCGATCTGCCGCTCCACCTGCGCCGGGTTGACGACGTAGCCGGGATCGGTGGAAGCGATCATGCGATGCACCTTGATCTTGCTGCCGTCGGTCACCGAGATCTCGGCGGCGCCGGCAACATAGCTGCCATAGCCCATGACCTGGGCGATGCCCCGATAGACGCCCTGCGGGGCCGGCTTGTCCCAGTCGATCTTCTCGGCGACGGCATTGAGCACCGCCAGATGCTTGGGGTGATTGCTCATCAACTTGCGGCGGAATTCGAGCGGATCCTGGCCTGCGGCCTGGGCCAGCTCGTCCATGAAGCATTCGATGTAGATCGCGTTGTGATTGACGTTGACGCCGCGCCAGAAGCCCGGCGGAACGTGCGGGTTGCGCATCGCGTGCTCGATCAACAGGTTCGGTACCGAATAGCCGAACGCGGCTTCGCCCGATTGGGCGACGCCCTGGAAGGCCGCCGGGTCCATGCCGTTCTGCAGCGCTTCGGGGCGCAGCGAGAACAGGATCGATTGGCCGGACAGGCGGTAGTGCAGCGCGACAAGATTGTTGTTGGCATCGAACGCGCCGGTCAACTTGCACTGGGTGATCGGGTGATACTTGCCGTGCGCCATGTCCTCTTCGCGCGACCACAGCAGCTTGACCGGCGTGCCCGGCATTTGCTTGGCGATCATCACGGCCTGGCGGACGTAGTCGGTCTGGCCGCGGCGGCCGAACCCGCCCCCTAACATCACCTTGTGGACGTCGCACTTCTCCGCCGGCAGGCCGGAGGCCTCCAGCACTGCCGCGAACGCTGCTTCGCCGTTCTGCGTGCCGCACCAGACCTCGCATTTGTCCGCGGTGTAGAGCGCAGTGGCGTTCATCGGCTCCATCGTGGCGTGGTTCTGGTAGGGATACGAGTAGACGGCCTCGACTTTCTTCGCCGCACTCGCAATCGCGGCCTTGGCGTCGCCGTTCTTGTTGCCGACATAGGCCGGCTGCGCATCGTCGAGGCCTTCGGCCAGCCATTTCGCGATCGACTCGCTGGAGACTTTTGCGTTGTCGCCCTCGTCCCAGACTATCGGCAGCGCCTCTAGCGCGGTCCTGGCGTGCCACCAGGTGTCGGCGACCACGGCGACAGCGGTGTCGCCGACCTTGACGACCTTCTTGACGCCCTTCATCCCGGCGATCTTGGCTTCGTCAAAGCTCTTCAGCTTGCCGCCGAACACGGGGCAATCCTTGATCGCGGCGTTCATCATGCCCGGCAGCTTGACGTCGACGCCGTAGATCATGGCGCCGGTGGTCTTGTCGACAGTGTCGAGCCGCTTCACGCCCTTGCCGATCAGCTTCCAGTCCTTCGGGTCCTTCAGCTTGACCTCGGCCGGCGGCGTCAGCTTTGCCGCGGCTTCCGCGACCTTGCCGTAGGTCGTGGTCCGGCCCGACGGCGTATGGGTAATGACGCTGTTCTCGGCCTTGCACTCGGATGCCGGCACCTTCCACGCGTCGGCGGCGGCCTGGATCAGCATCACGCGCGCGGTGGCGCCGCCCTTGCGGACGTAGTCCTGCGAGGAGCGGATGCCGCGGCTGCCGCCGGTGGAGAAATCGCCCCAGACGCGCTTGCGGGCGACGCTCTGGCCCGGTGTCGGATATTCGGTCGTGACCTTGGTCCAGTCGCATTCGAGCTCCTCGGCGACAAGCTGGGCGAGGCCGGTGAGCGAGCCCTGGCCCATCTCGGAGCGGGCGATGCGGATCACCACGGTGTCGTCGGGCCTGACCACGACCCAGGCGCCGATCTCGGGCGAGCCGTCAGCCGCGCGGACCATTGCGGGACCGCCGAAGGGGATGTCGAGGCCGATGGCGAGGCCGGCACCAAGCGTGGCGCTGCCGATGACGAAGGCGCGGCGGTTCATCTTGGGCGAAACATGCTTGTTCATGGGGCGGCTCCTTACGCGCTGGCGATCGTGTGGATCGCTTCGCGCACCTGCTGGAATGTGCCGCAGCGGCAGATGTTGGTGATGGCCTCGTCGATGTCGGCGTCGGTCGGTTTCGGCTTCTCGTTCAGCAGCGCCGCCACCGCCATGATCATGCCGCTCTGGCAATAGCCGCATTGCGGCACGTCCTGGGCGATCCAGGCCTCCTGCACCTTGTGCAGCGTGCCCCCAGAGGCGAGCCCCTCGATCGTGGTGATCTTCTTGCCCTCGGCCTCGCCGACCGAGACGCCGCAGGAGCGGGTGGCGACGCCTTCGATGTGAACCGTGCAGGCCCCGCATTGTGCAATGCCGCAACCGTATTTGGTGCCGGTCAGGCCGGCATTCTCGCGGATCGCCCAGAGCAGCGGCGTGTCCGGCTCGACGTCGAGGGTGAAGGTTTTTCCGTTGATTGTTAGGTTTGCCATCGCAGTCCCCTGATTGGCCCAATCCACCGATTGAACTCAGGCGCGCAATGTGTCCGGCAAACTGGAACTGTTCAAATCAACAGTCCGAGGGGTAGCCGGGATGCATTGCCGCGCCGCTTGAGAGTATGGACCGGGGCGCTGTTTTGCCTCATCCCTTCGCAATCGATTCGGGTTGACGACTCTTCCATGGGCGCCAATTCGCGGCTTTAGGCGACGTCCGGCCGTGAAGGCCGGTTCCCGACCGGATCGCGGCTTGCGCCATGGCGACAGTTTGTCCCTTTTGCCGGGGTGCAAGACGCGGGCGCTTTGGTACACTGCGCCGACACAAAAGGAGCTCCATGAACGTGCCGAGTCCCTGCAACGTGCTGATGCTCTACCCGCTGTTCTCGGCAGAGTCCTTCTGGAGCTTTGGCGAATCCTGCAAGGTGATGGGCGTCAAGCGCCCTGCCGCCCCTTTGGGCCTGATCACCGTTGCCGCGATGTTGCCCCAGAGCTGGACCGTCCGGCTCATCGACTGCAACACCGCGTCCCTCAGCGACGAGGATCTTGCGTGGGCCGACGTCGTCTTCACCGGCGGAATGATGCCGCAGCAGGCCGACACGCTGCGCCTGATCGAGCTCTGCCGCGCGGCGGGCAAGCCGGTGGTGGTCGGCGGTCCCGATCCCACCTCGAGCCCCCACCTCTATGAGCGAGCCGATTTCCGGGTGCTCGGCGAGGCCGAGAGCGTCATCGACCAATTCATCGCGGCCTGGGAAAGTGGCGCGCGCTCCGGCGTCTTCACCGCGCCGAAATTCCAGGCCGACGTCACCAAGACGCCGGTGCCTCGCTTCGACCTGCTCAAGTTCGAGGACTATCTCTATCTCGGTGTGCAGTATTCGCGCGGCTGTCCCTTCACCTGCGAATTCTGCGACATCATCGAGCTCTACGGGCGCGTGCCGCGGACCAAGACGATCGAGCAGATGTTCGTCGAGCTCGAGACGCTCTACCAGATGGGCTACCGCGGCCATCTCGACTTCGTCGATGACAATTTCATCGGCAACAAGAAGTCGCTGCGGCAATTCCTGCCAAAGCTCGCCGAATGGCAGCGTACGCACGGCTATCCCTTCGAATTCTCCACGGAAGCCTCGGTCAACCTCGCCGACGATCCGGAGCTGCTGGAGCTGATGGGGGCGGCCAATTTCTTCGGCATCTTCGTCGGCATCGAAAGTCCGGACCCGGCGACGCTGGTCGCGATGCGGAAGAAGCAGAACACGCGGCGCAACATCGCCGAGAGCATCCACAAGATCTACGCCGCCGGCATGCTCGTCACCGCGGGCTTCATCGTCGGCTTCGATAACGAGAAGGTCTCGATGGCCGAAGCGATGATCGATTTTATCGAGGAGGCGGCGATCCCCGTCAGCATGGTCGGCCTGCTCTATGCCTTGCCGAACACGCAGCTCACGCGCCGACTGGAGCGCGAAGGCCGGCTGCATCCTGGCCACGATGTGGCGCCGACCATCGGCGCCGATCAGTGCACGGCCGGCATCAACTTCGATCCGGTGCGCCCGCTACGCGACATCCTGATGGACTACAAGCGGGTGCTGGAGCACATCTACAGCCCGGCGGCCTACGCAGGACGCGTCGACCGCCTGATGACGCTGCTCGACCGATCCAGGCAGCGCCCCGAACTCGCCGAAGGAGATATCCGCGCCAGGCTAGGGGCGATGGAGACGGTGTACAAGGTGGTCACCGCTCTTCCCGAGGCACGGGGGCCGCTCTGGCAGACCTTCATGAACTGCGCCAAGCGTGACACGTCATCCGCGCGCATCGCCGTGCAGATGATCGCGGCCTACGCGCATCTCGGACCGTTCTCGCGCAAGGTCATCGCCGCCATCGACGCGCGCCTGGCTGCGCTCGACGGCGAGACCGTCGTTCCGGCGAATGTCGGAGTGACGGCGGCTTGACGGATTACTTCACCGCGAGCCGCAAAAAGCTCATCACGCTGCCGAGCGCGGCAAAGCCTGCGCCGAGCGCCAGCGCCAAGGTCGCACCGTCATGGCCTGCGAGCGCGAAGCAGGCGGCGGCGAGCGCCGCGCCCGTCGTCTGTCCCGTCAGGCGCGCGGTCGCGACGATGCCCGAGGCACTGCCGCTGCGGTGCGGTGGCGCGCTCGACATCACCGCCTTCATGTTCGGCGCCTGGAAGAAGCCGAACCCCATGCCGCAGATCACCATCCGCCAGATGATGTCGGCAATTGCAGGATTGGCCGGCAGCGTCGCGAGCAGCGCCATGCCGAGGCCGAGCAGCACGAGGCCGATGCCGCCGAGCAGGCCGACCGCGTGGCGGTCGGACAGGCGTCCGGCGATCGGCGCCATGATGCCGACCACCAGCGGCCACGGCGTCATGAAGAAGCCGGTCTCGACCTGCGAGCGGCCCAGCACGTCCTCGAAATAGAACGGCAGCGAGACGAAGGCGAGGCCTTGCACGGCGAAGGAGCACACGGCCGTTGCCGCCGACAGCGCGAACATCGGCCGGGCGAACAGGTCGATCGGCAGCATCGGCGCCGGATGATCGGCATGCCGGCGCGTCAGGATCAAGCCGAGCGCGAGCGCCGCGACCAGCTCGAGGCCGACGACCACCGGCGACAGATTGTGCGCGGCGCTGCCGATGCCGGTGATGAACAGGCCGAGGCAGGCCGCCGCCAGCACCGCGCCGAGAAAATCAAAGCCGTGATCGGCGCGCGGAGTCTTCGGCAGCATCGCAAAGCCAATGCCGGTGGCGACGAGGCCGAACGGGATGTTGACGGCGAACAGCCACGGCCACGGCCCGAGCGCGAGGATGGCGGAGGCGACCGAAGGTCCGAACGTGAACGCTGTCGCGACCACCAGCGCGTTATGACCAAAACCGCGGCCCAGCATCCTGCCGGGATAGACGAAGCGGACCAGCGCCGTGTTGACGCTCATGATGCCGCTGGCTCCCAGGCCTTGCAGCGTGCGGGCGACCAAGAGGCTCTCCAGCGACCACGCCACCGCGCAGAACAGCGAGGCGATGGTGAACAGGATCAGGCCGCCAAGATAGATGCGCTGGTGCCCGACGATCTCGCCGAGCGCGCCGAGCGGCAGCAGTGTCGCCACCAGCGCGATCTGGTAGACGTTGACCACCCAGACCGACTGCTCCGGCGAGATGTGCAGATCGGCGGCAATGGCGGGCAGCGCGATATTGGCGATCGCGGTGTCGAGCGAGGCCATCGCGAGCGCGGTGAAGATCGCGGCGATCGCCCAGCGCCGCTGGGCGGCCGGAAGGCCATCGGAGATGATGTGGTCAGGCTCGCGCGCGGCGGCAGGTAACGTGATTGTCATTGCGTTGGCGCGTTGCTCCGGCGGCCTCGCTGAGGGGACATTGGCATGTACTACGGCCTGCGGTGCTTCCACAGGCATATGCGTGCATGATGTGTATGCGCGAAGGCTGGGCGATGCAGCCTCGCGCCGGCGTATGATCGCGCCAGTCGCTGCAACGAGGGGAAGCGCCATGCAAATCGTCGTTCTGCCCGGTGACGGCATCGGACCCGAGATCACGACCGCGACAGCGGGCGTGCTTCGGGCTGCCTCCGAGCGCTTCCAGCTCAACCTGCGCCTCGAGGAGCACGCCGTCGGGCATGCGAGCCTGAAGCTATCAGGCACCACCGTGCGCCCCGAGCTGCTCGACATCGTCCGCGCTGCCGACGGCCTGATCCTGGGTCCGACCGCGACCTTCGACTTCAAGGACGAGGCGCATGGCGAGATCAACCCGTCCAGGCATTTTCGCAAGAATCTCGACCTCTACGCCAATATCAGGCCCGCGCGCACCTATGTGGGGAGGCCCGGCCGCATCGGTGATTTCGACCTCGTCGTGGTCCGCGAGAACACCGAAGGCTTCTATGCCGACCGCAATTTGGAGCAAGGCAATGGCGAGATGCTGATCACGCCTGACGTCGTGATCTCGCTGCGCCGGATCACGCGGCTGTGCTGCGAGCGCATCGCGCACGCCGCCTGCCGCCTCGCGATGAAGCGGCGCAAGCATCTCACCATCGTGCACAAGGCCAATGTGCTCAAGATCGGCGACGGGATGTTCCTCGACATCTGCCGCGCGGCGGCGAAGGCCTATCCCGGACTTGGCGTCGACGACATCCTGGTCGACGCCATGATGGCGCATGTGGTGCGCCGCCCCGATCGTTTCGACGTCATCGTGTCCACCAACATGTTCGGCGACATCCTGTCCGATCTCACCGCCGAGCTTTCGGGCAGCCTCGGGCTCGGCGGCTCGCTCAATGTCGGTCACCGCCACGCGATGGCGCAGGCCGCGCACGGCTCGGCGCCCGACATCGCCGGGCAGGACGTCGCCAATCCGGTCTCGCTCATCCTGTCGACCGCGCTGCTGCTCGCCTGGCACGGCGAGAAGACCGGCGCCGTCCGCTATGAGGAGGCCGCGCGTGCGATCGAGGCGGCCGTGGCCAAAGCGATTGGCGAGGGCAGGGCGACACGCGACGTCGGCGGCAAGCTCGGCACCATCGCGGCGGGGGCGGCGATTGCGGAGATCCTGCAGGCGGGGTGAGCGGTGCCTGCACATTTTTCTCGGCGCTCACATCAAAAAAGTCGAAAAACAACCCCATGCACAGTAGAAGGCCCCTTGATCGATAAGGGTTTTTCGAACGGCCTCGCGACGACAAGTGCGGCTGCGCTCGGATTGACCGGTCGGGCAAAACACTGCGCGCGGGCCAGTACATGCTGGTGAAAGCCTCGATTGCGGACGCGATCGTCACCAATGCGGTGTTCATGCTGGGGCCTGCCTGCTGCTCGGCGGCCTGCGCTACCGCGTGCAGGAATACAACCGCGCCGGGGTGCGGCTCTCGTCCGGCCTGTTGTTGACGGCAACGGTGGCGTTCGGCGCGGCGCGCAAAGACCGGCTCGACATGGACGTCAGCATCGCGCAAGCCGCGGGGTGCGAAGCCGTAGGCGGATAGTGACATTGCTCCATGAACCGTCGTCAAACCGGGCGTCGGCAGCCGACGGATCTCGACACTAATTATTTAATTTGACTTGCCATACAGTTAAATTATATGGATTATATATATTTAATAAATTTAATCATAGCGGCGTGCCGCCCCAACGTTACTTCGATCTACCGTGTTCTGATCGAGCACCGAGCCATGCGAACAGGCCGAGCCATCCGCCCCATTGCAGTTGTCGTCGAGAGAGGCGTGATGCATGCGGCGACCAATTGATACAGCACCGAGGAGCGGAGAAGACATCTGGGTAGAGGATGCGACCGGGGCTGCTGAGGTCGGCCACTGGTCACCTGGGGCGGGTCAATGGGTCTGGCGGGACGGCTCTCCAATCAATCCTGCGCCTACACATTGGCACCCCGTAACGGAGGATGTCGATCCGGAAGACGAACAATCGGGCGGATGGCTCGTGGCGGCTGCAATTCTGGTCCCAGTCATCTACCTCGCTGCCCTGCTCGGCGTGTTCACACCATTCACGGCGCAATCGGACATGACGCGCATCGGCGGCAAGAGCGCCGTCAGCCTTGATCAGCGGCTGGAAATCACGACCGGTTCGTTGGCGCTCCTTCAGCGCGAAGCGACTGAAGCCCCGATGCAGGCGGAGCAAGCAAGCGTGGTGCAGCCGAGCCCGCGGCTGGACGAAGACGCGCCGCGCATTGAAGCGCCCGCCAACGAGCTGGTCGAGGCGCACAGAAAGCTCGACGAGGCAGTCCAGCGCACGCAAACGGCGGAAATCGCCGCGGAGGAGCTGCAGAAATCACTTCAACAGGAGCAAGCCCGCAACGCCGAGCTCGCGAACGAACTTGCCGGAGTCCGCCGCGAACTCGACGCCGGTAACGCGCAATCCCGCAAAGCGGACGACGTTGCCACGCAGCAGAGAGATGCGGCGGCGCGGGAGATCGCGGAACTGCAGCAGTCCCTGCAGCAGGAACGGCAAAAAAGTGGCCTCCTCGTGAAGCAGGCGAACGCCGCGCAGGCGGCAGCGGCGAGCGCCGAGCAAGAGCGCCACGAGGCGCAGTCACGTGCCGCCGCGCTCGCGAGCGAACTCGCCGGAATACCTCGCGGATCGCTCATGGCGGAAGCTGCGGGTGCGGAACAACAGGAAACATTGGGTCGGGAGGTTGCGGAGCTGCGGCAGTCTTTGCAAGACGAGCGGCAGAAGAACACCGAGCTCGCTGCCCAGGCCAAAGCGGCGCAAGCGGTAGCGGCCAATGCCGAACAACAACGCCGCGCTCTCGAGGAGGCCCAGGCGCATGCAGCCGCGCTGACAAGGGAACTTATCGAGACGCGCCGTGAGATCGAAACCCGGAACGTGCAATTGCGCGAGGCAAACGATGCGGCCTCGCAGCAGAGACAGGCAGCGAACCGGAAGATTGCCGAACTGCGGCAGTCGCTGCATCAGGAGCGGGCCGGGACCGAAGCCAAGCAAAAAGACCGTGCATCGGCATCGACCCCGACCGATGCGCGCCTCCAGGTGGAGCAAACAAATGAAGACCCGATCTCGCCGGCGACGCGGAGCGTGGACGCGACTGTCGCGGAGCCGCTGACTGCCGCAAACCAAAACGAGGCGGAGGCCCGATTGATCCCGCGCGCCAGGGCGTTGCTCGATCAGGGAAATATCGGTGCCGCGCGGATCGTACTCGAGCTCGCGGCAGAGAAGGACATTGCGCAGGCAACCTTCATGCTCGCGGAGACATACGATCCGGCGGTTCTGTCCGCCTGGGGGACCTATGGAACGCGCGGCGAAGCGGCCAAGGCGCGAGAGCTCTACGCGAAGGCACAGCGGGGCGGTATTCGCGAAGCGAAGGAGCGGCTGGATGCGTTGCAGCGCTGAGAGTGGATTTGTTGCAGTCCTGCGGGACCAGAGCTGCGGTGGCTGATTCGGAAGGGAAACGACATGAACAGAGCGCCAAAATCACTCTCGTTGCTCCTGCTCACCTCGTTGGTGCCGGTCGCGATGATGCTTCAGGCGACCTGCTTGGAAGCGCAAACGGCGCGAAATGCCAGGGCCGATGCTCAGCCCGTCCGAAGGTCGCTCCCCCAAGAGAATGAAAAGGACCGGATGAACGCGTGGACGGTCGGGCTCGCCGGCGGTCTGCTCGAGGGCGCACCGATCCGCCTCGCCGCAGAAATGGCTCGCGTCGTGGACGACGGAGCCGACCTGCATCTCCTGCCGATCGTCACGCGGGGAGCCACCGATAATCTGAATGCGCTGCTGTATCTGCGTGGCGTCGACACCGCCATCATCAATTCCGATGCGCTCGAAGAATACAAGGTCCAGGCACCGCAGATCCGAAGCCGCATCACGTATCTGCTCAATCTCTTCCCCTCCGAGCTGCATATCTTTGTGCGGCCTGAAATCACTAGCCTGCAGGATCTTGCCGGCAAGAAGGTGAACTTCAACACCCTGGGCACCGCAGCCGCCTATTCAGGACCACTGATCTTCAGCCGTCTGGGCATCGATATCGACAAGACATTCATTCCGCATCAGGTGGCTCTTGAACAGATGCGCAAAGGCGAGATGTCTGCCGTCGTGTTCATCACCTCGAAACCCGTCGACGCCTTCGTAAAGGGTCGCTGGGAGGCTGGATTCAAGTTCCTGCCAGTCAACTACGACAGGAAGTTCGAGGACTACTATCTGCCCGCGACCCTGGATGCCAGCGAGTATCCCAATCTTATCAGGCAAGGCGAGCGGATCTCGACCATCGCGGTGCCGACAGCGCTCGTTGCGTTCAACTGGCCGCAACGTTCGAATCGCTATCAACGCGTGGCGCGCCTAGTCGAGTATCTGTTCTCGCGCGTCGACCGGCTGCAGGCGCCGGGCTTCGATCCGAAATGGCAGTCGATCAATCTCGCGGCCACTGTGCCAGGGCTCACCCGCTTCCAGGCCGCGCAGGATTGGCTGGATCGCAAGGCGCGAAGTGCACAGGCGCGGCCATGAAGCGTGCGGCTCCTCCGCTCGCCGTCGTTTTCAATGTGGCTTGCGGAATCGCTTACGCGCAAAACACGAGCGATCCAATAGCAACACTTCGAGCTTGTTCGGCGATGGAAGGGCCCGCCCGGCAGGAATGTCTGCAAGATCTGTCACGTAAGATTCCACCACCCGGGCGGCGGCAGTCAGACGATGGCTGGCTGATCAGCGAGACCACTTCGCCGGTCGACTATTCACCGATCGTCACCGCCACGGCCTCCTCCGTTGGCGGCTCGGATGGTGCCGCGATGCTGCTCGCAATCTACTGCCGCAAAGGCCGTACGGAAGTCGTAGTCGCGGGACCGACGGTGGCACGCAGTGCCAGTGAATATGCCGTCTCCTTTCAGCTCAATGCGGAACAGCCAATGCAACTCACGGCGGCCTCGCCGCTGTTCGGTTCCGGCGTTGCTTTCGGCGGCGACGTCGTGCAGTTGCTGAGGTCGCTACCCGACGACGGGCACATCATCGTGCGTCTCACCATCCGCACCGGTGCGGTGCAGGAGGGGAAATTCTCGCTCAGTGGATTCAAGAACGTGCGCGAAAAAGTGGGGATGGCATGCAAATGGCCGCATGCCGTTGCCAGACCAGGACGGTGACGATCAGGTAACGGGAGAAACGAGATGATCAATCCAAAGTTGGCGATGGCAGTCATCAGCGGCTTGGCGATGCTGCTTCTGGCCGGACCAGACGCGCAGGCGCAGCAGGACAACCAGTCGATCCCGCAGGCGAGTGCGAAGAGCCAAGCGGGCAACCCGAAGCATTCAAGCGCACATAAACAAGCCGGCAAGCCGGGGCAGAATCACACAGGCAAGCGCAACCCTGCGAGCGAGGGAGCGCTGGCTCAGATGATCAAACCTGAGGTCGCCAGCAAGCCCCATCGGTTGATATTGCAGGTCAACTCCAACGAACCTGCGATGATGAACCTCGCACTCAACAATGCGACCAACGTCGCGCAATACTACCGCGATCTTGGTGAGCCAGTGTCGATCGAGGTCGTCACCTTTGGTCCTGGGCTTCACATGCTGCGTGAAGACACCTCGCCGGTAAAGCCGCGGATCGAGGTTCTCGCGATGAGCCATCCCGAAATCTCCTTCAAGGCTTGCGGCAACACGCAGGAAAACATGCATAAAGCGGAGAACAAGGACATAAGGCTGATTCCGCAGGCCACGGTTGTCAAATCCGGTGTCGTCCGCGTCATGGAGTTGCAGGAACAGGGCTGGAGTTACGTCAAACCGTGAGATCCGACGGCAAACCGGGCACTGCAGGCCTTCGCGAGCCGAGCGGATTCTGGAACGAATACCTCCGTGAGGCGCCGGGAGCCGCCAGCGGTGATCTGCCTTTGTCCGAAAACCGATAGCGGCGTCCCCATCCACAGCGATCACCGTCCGCGGTGACAAAGCCTCGAAAACAACCCCATGCACAGGCGAAGATCCCTTGATCGATAAGCGATTTTCGAACCGCGCCGCGGCGACATTCGCCGCCACCATGACGTTGACCCGTCGGGCAAAACACTGGGCGCCTGGGCCTCCGGAGGCGGGCTCATGTCCTACGGTCCCGACGCCAACGTGAGGTGAGGGCGGCGTATGTCGACAGGATATTGAAGGGAGCGCAGTCGTCCGAGCTGCCGGTCGAGCGGCCCACCAAATTCCTGCTGACCATCAACTTGAAGGCGGCCAAGGCGCTCCGCCTCGTGATCCCCGAGAGTTTTCTGATCGGTGCCGATCAAGTGATGGACTGACGCGCCGCTTGCGTTCGAGCCAGGGCGAACGTGTTTGGCGGAACGGGTGAAGCATCTGCAAGACCCATCACGGACAATCCGATCAGCGCGAGCTTTCCTGCCGCCTCGCTAGCAAGAAGACGGGCACCGAAGCGAGTTGAACGAGGACCGAGAATGCGATCAGCCCGGCCCGCGAGTTTTCGTACAGCAGGCCCGCCACGACGCTGCCAATGAGCCAGCCGACGCCATAGCCCGCGTAGTACAGCCCGAAAGCGAAGTTGCGCTTTCCTTCGGGGAGCACCTCGGCGACGATCGCCTTGAGCAGCGTGTCCTGGATCGCGTAGCCGACGCCCCAGAGCAGCATTCCGAACAGGACCAGCCAGAAGCCGCCGAGAAACACGAAGGGTGAGAATGCGGCCGAGACGCATACGGCGGCGATCACCACCGGAAGTCCGGTCCGATCGTAGGCCTTTCCGAACGCCAGATTTGCCAGCACGCCGAAGGCGGTCGAGGCGGCGAGCATCACGGGAATCCAGTGTTCGGACGCGACCCCGGCCTTGGTCAAATGGTAGGAAATGAGTTCGAAGCTCATGAGCCCGGCAGCGAACAGCGCGCCGGCCAGCATGTACAGCCAATAGGCCGTGCCGAAGTCCTTTGCCGGGGCCGTCCCGCCCTGATCGAGGCTTGACGGCAGCGGGAAGTTGACCCGTGCGACCACCAGCGCGACGAGCGCCGCCGCGGCCGAGATCGTCAGGCAGGCGTACCCGGTCCGGAAGTCCCCCTTCAGCAGAAGCACCGCCGCGACGATGAGCGGACCGAGGGTCGCGCCGAACTCGTCAAGCGCAGTGTTCAGCGCGTACACCCACCCTTTGCCGAGTTCAGCCGTCGTATAGGAGAGCATCGCTTCGACGGTGGGCTTGCGAAGCGCGCGGCCTACGCGCTCGGCCAGGATGAGCGCGGCCGCGACCTGCCAGCTTCCAGCGAGCGCCATGGCTGGCACGGCGAAGAGGTTGATGACGTAGCCGGCGAACGTGATGAGCCAGTAGCAGCCGGTCCGGTCCGCCGCGTAGCCGGCGGGAAGGCGCAGGGCGTAGCCGAGAAACTCGCCAATCCCCGCCGTGACGCTGACGATGGCGGCACTTGCGCCGAGCGAGGCCATGAACGGCCCGTTGATGCTGGCGCCGCCTTCATAGGTGATGTCACCGAACAAGTTGACGATGCCCGTCGTCATCACGAAGAGAAACGCCGGAGAGCCGAAGTCGCCTGCCTTTCCGGATCGCACCATCAGCAATCCTCCACCATGCTCGCGCAGGCCCGGCGCCCCGCCGGTCAACGCGGCGTGAATTGGTTCAAATCGTCGATGCCCATCTGCTGCTCGAGCCGGGCAACGCGGGCGGCGATCTTCTCGAAGCCGTCCTCTCCGAACATCTCGTGCTCTTTCTTCTCGAATTCCTCGGCCATGGCGTCGTATTCGCTCGACGAGACCACGTCCTTCAGCTTTGGAAAGAGATCAGTATCCTCCCGCGCGGCATGCGGCCGGTACATCGTGATGAAGGACTGCATGGAGTCGACGAGCTGCTTGCGGTCATCGGCACCGGTTCGGCTCTTGGGCGCAAGGGTCAGGATCGACTGTGTGACCTTTCGGCCCGCTTCGTGCTGGCGCAGCAGGATGTCCACGAGATCCGTCATCTTCCCGGCCTTCTTGAATCGCGGGAAGACGTGTTGCTCCTCCGACTTCTCATGGTAGTTGTTGATGAAATCGCGAATGATCTCGGCCGACTGCGTGATCAGCGCGGGGTCGAAATCTTCGTTGGACGAGAGCTTCCGCATCGCGGCCTCGTAGAGCAGCAGCACACGCTCAAGTACGCCGTGCTCGCGCATCAGGTCCTCGGGTGGCGTGACCTCCTCGTCCCTCTTCCCCGTGACCGCTTCCTTCAGCTTCTCGCCGATCCCCTTGTTATCGGCCAGGGCCCGCTTGGCGAGAATTGCCGGCGCCGCGACGGTCATCAGCGCTGTTCCGAGCAGGTGCCGACGGCGCTTGTCTGGCACGATGACTTCCATGGCCGACCCTCCGTAGTGCAATGCGGATATTGCTCGGCCGGATTGCAGGGGTCCGGCAAGACGGCGCGTCAACGTGCAATGGAAAGCGTCGTTCCTTGCGATATAACGACTTGCTCGTCGGGTTCCAGGCTGCACATCGCGCACCCTGCGGCAGAGCGTGAAATCCACCGCCAGCCCGGAAGATGCGCGGGCACTTGCGAAACCCGTCACGCTTCACCGAGGCAAAGCGCTGGTCGTGCGGAGGCGACGGCCGGCAACATGGCTGCAAGCGCCAAAACGAAGAAGCGTGCGAAGATTGCTTCGCGGTTCGCAGCCCTAGAACTGATACCGCCGCAAGCCCCCGTCCACCGGGATCACCGTCCCCGTGATGTACCGCGCCACGGGTGAGGCCAGAAACACCGCTAGCGCCGCCAAATCCTCCGGCTCGCCCCAATAGCCGACCGGAATCTCTTCTTCCGCAAAGCGCTCGCGATAGTCGGGCGCGTAGTTGCGGCGGATCTGCTCGCTCATGATGCGGCCGGGCGGAATGCAGTTGATGGTGATGCCGTGCTCGCCGATCTCGCGCGACAAGCCCTTGGCCCAGGCATGCACCGCGGCCTTGGCCGCGAACGCCGCGTTCAGCCCTTCCGGCTCGGACTTGCCGGTGATGTTGACGATGCGGCCCCATTTGCGTTCGATCATCTGCGGCAGCAGCGCATGCGCGATGCGGCGGTAGCTGGTGAAATTCAGCGCGATCGCCTCGTCCCATTTGCTGTCGGGCGCATCGACAGGCAGCGGCCGGCTGCCGCCGGCATTGTTGACGAGGATGTCGACATGGCTGAGCTCCTTCAACGCGAAGGCCGCGATCCTCTCCGCCGCGTCCTTGGCCATGACGTCCTGCTCGAACGGCGTGATCAGCCCGCCACCGACCTCTTGCACCAGCTCGGCGAGAAGATCGGTGCGCCGCGCCACGCCGACGACGCGCACGCCTTCGGCCGCCAGGCCCTTGGCGATGGCGCGGCCGATGCCGATGCTGGCGCCGGTGACAACAGCGGTTTTCGATTTGAGCCCGAGGTCCATGGTCACACGCTCTCTTGCTTGGTTCTTGCTTGTTGCTGCCCGTTTCCTGCCGTCCCGCGGGCCCCAGCGAATTGCCTGAGCGGGACGAGCAGTGGTAACCAAGAGCGACGTTGAAGGAAACACGAAAAAGAAAAAGGCGTTGAGCGATGGTCTGGGATCCGCAGCAATATCTGAAATTCTCCGGCCACCGGCTCCGGCCCGCCGTGGACCTCTTGATGCGGATTCCGGATTTTGGCCCGCGCGAGATTGCCGATCTCGGCGCGGGCGCCGGCAACGTCACAAAGCTCATCAAGGAGCGCTGGCCGGCCGCGACGGTGACCGGGGTCGAGGGCTCCGCCGAGATGGTCGCCGCCGGCCGCAAGGCCGCACCCGACGTGGAATGGTCACACGAGGACCTCGGCCATTGGCGTCCGGCCAAGCGATACGACTTGATCTATTCCAATGCCGCACTGCACTGGTTGCCCAATCATGCGGCACTGTTTCCGGCAGTGATGGACAAGGTGAAGCCTAGCGGCATGCTTGCGGTGCAGATGCCGCGCAACTTTCTGGCGCCCTCGCATGTCCTGATCGGCGAGACCGCGCTCAATGGTCCGTGGCGGTCCAAGGTCGAGCATCTCGTCACCCCGCCGCCGGTCGAGGAGCCGGCGTTCTACCACGATCTTCTTGCGCCGATGTCGGCCAACATCGACATCTGGGAGACCGAATATCTGCAAGTGCTCGAAGGCGAGAACCCCGTCAAGGAATGGACCAAGGGCACCTGGCTGACGCGCTATCTTGACGTGCTCGCGGGCGACGAGAAGCTGGCGTTCGAAGCCGCCTATGGGATGCGCGTTGCGAAGGCCTATCCGAAGAATGCGGCGGGGCAGACCCTGTTCCCGTTCCGCCGTCTCTTCATGGTCGCCCAGCGCAAGGGCTGATGCATTGCCGCAATGCGACATAAGCGCTCGTTCCCTGGGGCGAGCGCGAGGGCCGGGTTGCGTAGACAGCACCCGTCAAGATAGCTTGGCTACGGCAAATTGGGCTTAGGTCTAGTTGTTCGGCTTGCGGATTGCTGCCACTACTGACCTGCAAAACAAAAAGAACCCGGTTTTCGAAGTTGTTGGGGAGGTCTTCATGCGCAAACTGCTTCTCGCGGTCGCGGCTGCCGCGCTCGTTTGGGCTCCTGCCGTTGCGCAGGCCCAAAATCCGATCGTCATCAAGTTCAGTCACGTCGTCACCAACGACACCCCGAAGGGAAAGGGCGCGCTGAAGTTCAAGGAGCTTGCCGAGAAATACACCGACGGCAAGGTCAAGGTCGAAGTCTACCCGAACTCCACGCTCTACAAGGACAAGGAGGAGATCGAGGCGCTGCAGCTCGGCTCGGTGCAGATGCTCGCGCCCTCCACCGCGAAATTCGCGCCTCTCGGCATCAAGGAATTCGAGGCACTGGACCTGCCCTGGCTGTTCAAGGACGACGAGACCTATGCCAACGCGATGAAGGGCACGGTCGGCAAGTGGCTGTTCCAGAAGCTCGAGGCCAAGGGCATCACCGGGCTCGCCTATTGGGACAACGGCTTCCACATGCTCTCCGCCAACCGCCCCTTGCTGAAACCGACAGATTTCCAGGGTCTTAAATTCCGCATCTCCGGATCGAAGGTCGCGGACCAATATCTCCGCATCATGGGCTCGATCCCGCAAATCATGGCGTTCTCGGAAGTTTACCAGGCCCTGCAGACCGGCGTGGTCGACGGCTGCGAGAACACCGCGTCGAACTACCTGACGCAGAAGTTCTACGAAGTGCAGAAGGACATCACCGTGTCCTATCACGCCCATCTGCAATATGCCGTCATCGTCAATTCGAAGTTCTGGTCCGGTCTTCCGCCCGATATCCGCACCCAGCTCGACAAGGCGATGGCGGAGGCGACCGACTACACCAACTCGATCGCGCGCCAGGAGAACGAGGACGCGCTGGCCGCGATCAAGAAGACCGGCAAGACCAATCTGCATTACCTCACCGACGCCGATCGCAAGGCGTGGCAGGAAGCCATGCAGCCGACCTACAAATGGGCAAAGGGCAGGGTCGGGCAGGAGGTGCTCGATCTCGTCGCCAAGGAACTCGACGTCAAGATGAACTGACGGCCGCGGCCCAATAATAACAACACCAACGGTCGGGGGTGATCGCACTCCCGGCCGTTTCGCTCTTGAGTGGACGAGTTAATGCTGGGGGGACCAAGTTGCTGCGTGTGCTGAATCGTTTTCTCGATCATCTCGAGGAGTGGCTGATCGCGACGATGATCGCGGCTGCGACGTCGCTCATCTTCGTTGCCGTGCTGCACCGTTATGGCGCCGGGCTGTCGATCGACATCGCCAAATGGGCGGAAGCCCGCAACCTGACTTTCCTGGCCGTCCCGGCGCGCGCGACCTTCCTTTGGCTTGCCGCTCTCGACCTGTCCTGGGCGCAGGAGCTCTGCATCTACATGTTCATCTGGATGGCGAAGTTCGGCGCCGCTTACGGCGTGCGGACCGGCATCCATGTCGGCGTCGACGTGCTGGTCAACATCCTTCCCGGCGGATCGCGCCGCCGCGTCATCACCTTCGGCTTGTTGTGCGGCGCGCTCTTTACCGCCATCGTCGCCTATTTCGGCGCCGCCTTCGTCGGCCAGATGTGGCAGACCGGGCAGCAGTCCAACGATTTGGAAGCGCCGATGTGGATGGTGTATCTCACCATCCCGCTCGGCTCCGGCCTGATGTGCTTCCGCTTCCTGCAGGTCGCCTGGTCGTTCTACCGCACCGGGGAGCTGCCGCATCACGACATGGCGGGCGTCGAAGGCGTCGAAGTGGACCCAGTGCATCCGGCGCCGGTCACGCCCAGCCAGGTCGTCCGGGACGAGCGCAGCCCGCTCGGCTGGATCCTGATGCTGCTGCCGGTGTTGATCGTCGCCGTATGCTTCGCGCATGCGGGCCACCTCATCACTTTGCCGCAGGGCCTGCGCGTCGTCATCGTGTTCGCGCTGCTGCTCTCCTTGATGCTCACGGGCATGCCGATCTCGATCGCGCTGGGTCTCACCGTGCTCAGCTTCATGTTCACGCTGACCGATGTGCGGACGGAATCGGTGGCGCTGAAGCTGTTCACCGGCATCGAGAATTTCGAGATCATGGCGATCCCGTTCTTCATCCTCGCCGGTAACTTCCTGACCCATGGCGGGGTGGCGCGGCGGATGATCACCTTCGCGACCTCGCTGGTCGGCCATTGGTACGGCGGTCTGGCGCTGTCGGGCGTGGTCGCCTGCGCGCTGTTCGCGGCGATCTCCGGCTCCTCGCCGGCGACGGTGGTGGCGATTGGCTCGGTGATCCTGCCGGCGATGGTCGCGCAAGGCTTCCCGAAGCGGTTCGGCGCGGGTGTCATCACCACGTCGGGCTCGCTCGGCATCCTCATTCCGCCGTCGATCCCGATGGTGCTCTACGCCGTCTCCACCAACAGCTCGGTCGGCAAGCTCTTCATCGCCGGCATCGTGCCGGGATTCGTGCTGGCCTCGCTGCTCGGCGCCACGACGTTCTATCGGGCCTGGCGCAACGACTATCCGCGGATGCCGAAGGCCACCTTCCTCCAGCGTCTCGATGCCTTCCGCAAGTCGATCTGGGGCATCCTGCTAATCGTGATCGTGATCGGCGGCATCTACAGCGGCCTGTTCACGCCGACCGAAGCTGCCGCCGTCAGCGCGGTCTACGCCTTCATCGTCGCGGTGTTCATCTACAAGGATCTGAAGCTGCGCGACGTGCCGCGGGTGCTGCTGTCGTCGGCGAACCTCTCGGCGATGCTGCTCTACATCATCACCAACGCCGTGCTGTTCTCGTTCCTGATGACCTACGAGAACGTGCCGCAGGCACTGGCGCAATGGATGATCGACCAGGGCTTGGGGTGGATCGGCTTCCTGCTGCTCGTCAACCTCCTTCTGCTGGTGGCAGGCAATGTGATGGAGCCGTCCTCGATCATCCTGATCATGGCCCCGATCCTGTTTCCGGTCGCGATCAAGCTCGGCATCGACCCGATCCATTTCGGCATCCTGATGACGGTCAACATGGAGGTCGGCCTGTGCCATCCGCCTGTCGGCCTCAATCTCTACGTCGCCTCAGGCATCGCCAAGATGGGCATCACCGAGCTCACGGTCGCGGTTTGGCCATGGCTGCTCACCATGCTGGGATTCCTCGTTTTGGTGACGTATTGGCCCGGCCTGTCGCTATGGCTGCCGCGGCTGCTGGGGATGTAGCGAAATAAGCGGCACGAGCGGCCGACTCTTACCCTCTCCTGGGGGGTAAGAGCGGCCGCATCATGCGGGCTGCACGGCGCCCGCAATGGCAATCGGTGATGATATGAGCTTAGATGGTTCCAACCAGAGCAGGGGAGGAGCCAGCCGATGACCGACATCACCAACGAGCCGAAGGACGCAACGCCCTCGGTCATCGCGCAGCACGCGGCAATGCTGAACGCGCTGCCGTTTTCCGACACGCGGGATTTCGACGATGCCGCACGCGGCTTCCTCGGCACGATCGAGAACGCAGAAATCACGAACCCGCAGGGGCGGACGGTCTGGAGCCTCGAGCCTTACGGCTTCCTGTCCTCTGAACAGGCGCCGCCCACGGTCAATCCGAGCCTGTGGCGGCAGTCGCGTCTCAACATGCAGTACGGCCTATTCGAGGTCGTGCCCGGCGTTTACCAGGTGCGCGGGCTCGACATCGCCAACATGACGCTGATCGAGGGCGACAGCGGCGTCATCGTCGTCGACACCCTGACCTCGATCGAAGGCGCCCGCGCCGCGCTCGATCTCTATTTCAGGCATCGGGGCCTGAAGCCCGTTACGGCCGTCATCTTCACCCACACGCATACCGACCATTGGGGCGGGGCGCGCGGCGTGCTGGAGGAGGATGCGCTCGCGACCGGCAGGGTGCCGATCATCGCGCCGAACCTGTTCATGGAGCACGCCGTCTCCGAGAACATCATTGCGGGACCGGCCATGCTGCGCCGGGCGCAGTACCAGTTCGGGCCGCTGCTGGCCAAGGGGGCGCGGGGACAGGTCGATTGCGGGCTCGGCAAGTCAATGGCGGCAGGATCGGTTGCGCTGTTGCGTCCCACGGACCTGATCATGGCGACCGGCGACAGGCGCGTCATCGACGGCGTCGAATTCGAATTCCAGATGGCGCCGAACAGCGAAGCGCCGGCGGAGATGCATTTCTTCATCCCGCGCTACAAGCTTCTCAACCTCGCCGAAAACTGCACGCATAATTTCCACAACATCTGCTGCCGTTTCGCGGCGCCGACGTGCGCGACGCGCTGGCCTGGTCGAAATATCTGAACGAGGCGTTGCGGCTCTGGGACGGCAAGGCGGAAGCGATGTGCGGCCAGCATCACTGGCCAGTGTGGGGTGCCGAGCGCATCGGCACCATGATCCGCCAGCAGCGCGATCTCTACAAATTCGCGCATGACCAGACCATCCGCCTGATGAATCACGGCCTCACCGCCGCCGAGATCGCCGAGACGATTAAGCTGCCGAAGAGCCTGCAGGGCGCCTGGCATGGCCGCGGCTATTACGGCCACATCCGCCACAACGTGAAGGCGATCTACCAGAAATATCTCGGCTGGTACGACGCCAATCCGGTCAATCTCGATCCGCTGCCGCCGGTCGAGGCGGGCAGGAAGTATGTCGAGTACATGGGCGGCGCGGATGCCATTCTGGCGCGGGCGGCTGCGGATTTCGACAAGGGCGAATTTCGCTTCGTCGCCCAGGCGCTCGGCCATCTCGTCTTTGCCGAACCTGACAATGCGGCGGCGCGCGGTCTGCTCGCCGACACGCTGGAGCAGCTCGGCTACGCCGCCGAAAGCGCGACCTGGCGCAACGCCTATCTGTTCGGCGCGCAGGAGTTGCGCCAGGGCATGCCGAAGGTGCCGGCGCGTCCGCCGATGCCGCGCGAGACGCTGGCCGCGCTGCGCACCTCGCAGCTCTGGGATGTCATGGGTATCCGCCTCAACGGCCCCAAGGCGGAAGGCAAGCACATCGTCTTGAACTGGCACTTTTCCGATACCGGCGAGACCTTCGTGCTCAATCTGGAGAACTGTGCGCTCACCTACGCCGAGGGGATGCCTGCGGAGGGCGCCGATGCCAGCTTCACGCTGGCGCGCTCTACGCTGGACGAGGTGATCGCCAAGCTGACGAGCTTTCCGGAAGCCGTTGCCGCCGGCAAGGTCAAGCTCGCGGGCAACCCGATGAAGCTTGCCGAGCTGATGGGCCTGATGGACGAGTTTCCAAGGATGTTCGAGATCGTCGAGCCGAAGCGGGCGGTGGTGGTGTAGGGCTCGTGCCCCGGACGCAGCGCAGCGCTTCTTCAGCGGTGCGCTGCAGAGCCGGGGGCCCATGTTTCCGCGAGCATCTCCGACTGCGTGGGTCCCGGCTCTGCGCCGCAACGCTTAGGAGCGTTGCAGCGCGTCCGGGACACGAGAGTGGTAAGTGCCTCCGCGCTACTCCGCGCTGCTCACCAGCTTGATCCGCGGCGCTTGTGCCTCGGTCAGGCTGCGATAGGCCGCGAGGTAATCCAGGGCCATGCGCCGCGCCGTGAAGCGCGTCTCGAACTGCTTGCGGATCGCGGCGCGGTCGAGTTGCGGAAGACGGTTCACCACACCGGCCGCGCTGAGCACGTCCTCGACGACGAAGCCGGTCAACCCCTCGTCGATGATCTCCGGCACCGAGCCGCGGTTGAAGGCGACGACCGGCGTTCCGCAGGCCATGGCTTCGATCATCACCAGGCCAAACGGTTCCGGCCAGTCGATCGGCAGCAGAAGCCCGAGTGCGCCGCTCAGGAAATCCGACTTCTCGTGATCGCTGATCTCGCCGATGAACTCCACCAGCGGATTGTTCTCGATCATCGGCCGGATCAGCTCGTCGTAGTAATCCTGATCGGCGCGATCGACCTTGGCCGCGATCTTCAGCGGAATGCCGCAATGGGTCGCGATCTTGATGGCGCGGTCGACGCCCTTCTCGGGCGCGATGCGGCCGAGCACGGCGAGATATTCCTGCTTTGCGGGCTTCGGCGTCAGCAGGTTCTCCGGAAGACCGTGATGAATCGTCGTCACCCAGCTCGCCTGCGGCACCGGCCGCCGCTGCGCGTTGGAGATCGAGATGACGGGCATCTTGGAGAAGGTGTTGAAGACCGGCTGATGCTCCGGCAGGTCGAGCCGGCCGTGCAGCGTGGTCAGGAACGGCGTTGGCTGGCGGTAGAACAGCGACCAGGGATAATAGTCGAGATGGAAGTGGAGGAAATCGAACTCCTCGTCGTCACATTTCTGCCGCACGCGCTCCAGCAGCACCATGTGCAACGCATTGGGATCGCGCACGGACCCGTCGAGACGAAGCGCTTTCGGCCACAGCGCGTCCAGCCTGGCTGAGGTCTGGGAGTCGCCGCTGGCGAACAGCGTCACGTCGTGCCCAAGCGCTACCAACTCCTCCGTCAACCAATGCACCACCCGCTCGGTGCCGCCATACAGCTTGGGTGGAACAGCCTCCGTCAACGGAGCTACCTGCGCGATGCGCATCTCACCATCTCCTCTGCGATCATGAATGTTGAAACCCCCGCCAGTACGGCACCGGCATGCCAGACAAGGGAACGTTCCCGCAGTTGCGAAGTTCCTTCCTCCGAACGTTACATATTCGACACGTCCGCGGACCGTCTCGATGCTGCCACTACATCTTCTCAGATCGTCCGTATCCGCATGTCGTGATCGCCCGGCCCGGGAACCGAGGCGAAGAGGTCGATGTTCAATCGATCAGTAACAACGAAAACCAGCATAACGGGGCGATAGCCATATGGATCAGCTTTCTGGATACGCGCGCAGGCCATTTGCCTTTGTCTTGCGCTATCTCCGGCGTCGTCTCGCCTCGCATTTGGTGATCCTGAGCGCGGTCGTGGCAGCGGTTGCTTGCTCCGTAGGCACGCAATACGGCGTCAAATCCCTGGTCGACAGTCTGTCAGCCGGACCATCGCACGGAGGCAGCGTATGGCTGGCATTCATTTTACTCATGTCGCTGATCGCCGCCGACAATTTCCTGTGGCGGATCGCGAGCTGGACAGCGAGCTTCACCTTCGTTCGTGTCACGGGTGATTTACGCCGTGACATATTTCGTCATCTGACCGGGCACGCGCCGAGCTATTTCTCCGACCGCATGCCGGGCATGCTGACGAGCCGCATCACGGCGACCTCGAACGCGGTGTTCACGGTCGAGAACATGTTCGTCTGGAACGTGTTGCCGCCGTGCATTGCCACAATTGCGGCAATTGCCCTGATTGGAACCGTCAGCCCTTATATGGCGCTCGGGCTCAGCGTGATCGCCGGAGGCATGGTGATCGCGATGTTCCACCTGGCCGCCGCCGGCAAGCCCCTGCACGATGATTTCGCCGACAAGGCGGCGGTCGTGGACGGCGAGATGATCGACGTCATCAGCAACATGCCGCTGGTGCGGGCCTTCTGCGGCATCGGCCACGAGCATGAGCGGTTCGATGCGACGGTGAATCGGGAACTCACCGCGCGAAGCCGCAGCCTGCGTTATCTGGAGAAACTGCGGCTGCTGCATGCCGCTGTGACCGTGCTTTTGACGGTTGCGCTGATGGCCTGGGCAGTCACGCTCTGGCAGAAGGGTGAAGCCACCACCGGCGACGTCGTGCTGGTCTGCACGCTTGGCATCTCCATCCTGAGCGCCACGCGCGATCTCGCGGTGGCGCTGGTCGACGTCACCCAGCACGTCGCCCGTCTGACCGAGGCGATCGCCACGCTGCTGGTGCCGCACGGGCTGCGCGATCACCCTGAAGCTGAACCTCTTGTGAAGAGCGGCGCCGCGATTGCATACAACAACGTCACCTTCGGCTATCCCGGCGGCGAGAAGATCTTCGAGCGGTTCAGCCTTCGCTTGCAGCCCGGCCAGCGCGTCGGCCTGGTCGGCCAGTCCGGCGGCGGCAAGTCGACGCTGTTCACGCTGCTGCAGCGCTTCTACGACGTCGACGATGGCAGCATCACTATCGACGGGCAGGACATCTCGAAGGTCACCCAGCTGAGCCTGCGCGAGGCGATCTCCGTCGTGCCGCAGGACATCTCCTTGTTTCATCGCTCCATCCGCGAGAACATCCGCTACGGACGCCCGAACGCGACCGACGACGAGGTGCTGCGTGCGGCGATCGCGGCGCGCTGCGATTTCATCGACGGTCTGCCCGAAGGCCTCGACACCATGGTCGGCGACCGCGGCGTGAAGATGTCGGGCGGCCAGCGCCAGCGCATCGCGATCGCGCGCGCTTTCCTGAAGGACGCGCCGATCCTGCTGCTGGACGAGGCCACCGCGGCGCTCGACAGCGAGTCCGAGGAGGCGATCCGCGAGGCGCTGTCGCGCCTGATGCGCGGCCGCACCGTGATCGCGATCGCGCATCGGCTGGCGACGCTGCGCAATTTCGACCGTGTGGTGGTCCTGAGAAATGGTAAGATCATCGAAGACGGATCGCCCGAGCGCCTCATGCAGGGTCACGGACCCTACCGTGAACTGGTCACGCAGGAAATGAGTCGGCTCTCGCAAGCCGCCGCGTAAGCCAACAGTCGCGTTCTCGAGTCGGTCGCGTTCTCAAGAAACAAGCGCAGGGGAGCAGCTCATGTCGGCCGAAGCCGTAACCCAACTCGTCTCCGTGACGCGGACCTCCGAACAGGTCGCGGAGCAACCTTTCTATATTCCGATGACCGGGCCGTCGGCGCGGCCGCGGCGTTCGCTCAAGCACGACGACATGTTCATCGTGCTCGACAGCCATGGCGACATCGGCGCATCGGCCGGCGGGCCGGACGGTCTGTTTCACTACGACACGCGCTATCTGGCGCGGCTGGAGCTCGTGCTCGACGACCTCCAGCCGCTGCTACTCGGCTCCAACCTGCGCGACGACAATTCGGCGTTGGCCGTCGATCTGACCAATCCGGACATCTATCGTCAGGGCCGTCTGGTGTTTCAGAAGGATCTGCTGCACATCGTGCGCACGATCTTCCTGTGGCGCGGCACGGCCTATCAGCGCATCGGCGTGCAGAACCACGGCGACGGGCGGGCCAGCTTCGAGCTGACGCTGCTGTTCGACAACGACTTTGCCGATCTGTTCGAGGTACGCGGCGAGCGCCGCCCGCGCCGCGGGACCGGAACGAGCAGATTGCTCGGGCCGACCGACGTGCTGTACGAATATCGCGGTCTCGATGACACCGAGCGCACCACGGGGCTGCATTTCGACCCGCGTCCGACGCGGTTGTCGGTGAATGCCGCAACCTGGCAGCTCGAACTGGACCCTCACGAATCGACATCACTGTTCGTAGCCGTATCCTGCAACAGGCCGATCGCGGAGAAGCCCGCGCGCTTCTTCAGGGGCTTGCTTGCCCACCGCCGCGAGATGCGCCATTCCACGGTGGGCGCCGCCAGCATCGAGACCTCCAACAACATCTTCAACGAGGTGCTGTGCCAGGCCATGGCGGACCTCAACATGCTGATGACGGAGACGCCGCAGGGGCGTTATCCCTATGCCGGCATTCCCTGGTACTCCACGACGTTCGGCCGCGACGGCCTGATCACCGCGCTCCAGATGCTGTGGGTCGATCCGCGCGTCGCCAAGGGCGTCTTGCGCCGGCTCGCTCATTTCCAGGCCAAGGCGGTCGATCCGCTTGCCGATGCCGCGCCCGGCAAGATCCTGCATGAGATGCGCGGCGGAGAGATGGCGGCGCTGCGTGAGGTGCCGTTCGCGCAATATTACGGCAGCGTCGATTCGACCGCGCTGTTCGTCCTGCTCGCCGGGAGCTATTTCGAACGGACCGGCGACCAGAAGACCTTGATCGAGCTATGGCCGGCGATCGAGGCGGGGCTGGCCTGGATCGACGGTCCCGGCGATCCCGACCAGGACGGCTTCATCGAATACCAGCGCGCGACCGAGAAGGGGCTGGCCAACCAGGGCTGGAAGGATTCGTACGACGCGATCTTCCACGCCGACGGCCAGCTCGCGGAAGGCAATATCGCGCTCGCCGAAGTCCAGGGCTACGTCTACGCCGCCAAGCAGCTAGCCGCGCGTTGCGCCTTGCGGCTCGGCAAGCCGGACCGTGCGCGCAAGCTCGAGGCCGACGCCAGGGCGCTGGCCGAACACTTCGAGAAGGCGTTCTGGTGCGAGGAGCTCGGCACTTATGCGCTCGCCCTCGACGGCAAGAAGCGGCCGTGCAAGGTGCGGACCTCGAATGCCGGTCAGGTGCTGTTCAGCGGCATGATCCGCGAGGACCGCGCCCGCCTCGTCGCCGCCGATCTGATGCGGCCGCATTTCTTCTCGGGTTGGGGCATCCGCACCGTCGCGCAGGGCGAAGTGCGCTACAATCCGATGTCCTACCATGACGGGTCGATCTGGCCGCACGATAACGCGCTGATCGCGCTCGGGCTCGCGCGCTACGGCCTCAAGCACTCGGTGGCGCATGTCTTCAAGGGGCTGTTCGACGCGGCGACCTATATGGACCTGCGCCGGCTGCCCGAATTGTTCTGCGGCTTCCGGCGCGAGAAGCGGCGAGGCCCGACGCTTTATCCGGTGGCCTGCGCGCCGCAGGCCTGGGCCAGCGCGACGCCGTTCACGCTGCTGGAAGCGGCGCTCGGCATCGAGTTCGACGTGGCGCGCGGCGAGATTCGCCTGCGCAACCCGCATCTGCCGGCGTTCCTCAACGAGGTGATCTTGCGCGATCTGCGCCTGGGCGAGTCCAGCGTCGATCTTCGCGTCAGCCGCCACGGCGACGACGTGGCGCTGGAGGTGATGCGCACGCGCGGCCAGATTCAGGTCACGATCGTGCTGGCGCGCTAGCAGCGCGCAAGGAGGCGTTATGCGTACGATCGGAGCATTGATCCTTGGCACAGCCGTCGTTGCAAGCCTGGCGGTCGCCACCTCGCACGCCGCGGACGAGCCGCCCACAGGCCCGAGTGAGGCCAATGCGCCGGCGACCCAGCCGCCGGCCTCGACCGTGCCCGTGACGCCGAAGGACGCCGCCCCGCCGCCGTCGGTGACCATCATCGGCGCGAGCGAGGCCCATGGCGTGCTCGGCCGCGACGTGCGCAGTGCGGCCGGCGAGGACATGGGCCGCATTGTCGACGTCATCGTCGATCGCACCGGTCACGTGCGCGCCGCGGCCATCGATTTCGGCGGGTTTCTCGGCGTCGGCAGCCGCAAGATCGTGGTGGACTGGAACGCGCTGCGCTTCGGCAAGATCGCCAACAAGAAGGACAGCATCACGCTGGAATTGACCAAGGCGCAGGTCGCGGCCGCGCCGGAATACAAGGAAGACACGCCGATCGTCGTGCTCGGCGCGTCCGGCAGCCTTCAACCGCTGCAAGCGATCCAGTGAGGTGCGGGGAGGGCTGACCGCCTGTGCTGTTGTCGAGGAAGCCGAACCATGCAGATCGCGACGGCCGCGTTGAACAGGACAACGTCGCCGCGCCGTCGGTCACTGGCATCCCGGCGCCGTCGCGCCAGAGCCTGCGTGGCCTCGACTGGTTCATCTTCTTCCTCGCCGACGTGCAGACCGGATTCGGTCCGTTCATCGCGGTCTATCTGACCACCCAGAAATGGACCCAGGTCGAGATCGGCCTCGTGCTGTCGATCGGCGGTATCGTCGGGTTGATCGGGCAGATGCCGGGCGGGGCGATCATCGATGCCGCGAAATCGGAGCGACTGGTTGCCGCCCTCGCGATCGCGACCATCGGCACTTGCGCGCTGGCCTATGCCGCGATGCCGATCTTCCCCGTCGTGGTGGCCGCGGCGACCTTGCACGCGGCGGCGAGCTGCGTGCTGGGGCCGGCGATCGCGGCGATCAGCCTTGGCCTGGTCGGCCCGCTCGCGATCGGCGAGCGGCTCGGCCGCAACGCGCGCTTTGCCTCGCTCGGCAACGGTGTGGCGGCGGCGGTGATGGGCACCGCGGGCTATCTGCTGTCGAGCCGGTCGGTGTTCCTGGTCACCTTCCTGCTCGCAATCCCGACCCTGATTGCGCTCTCGCGTATCCGCGAGAACGAGGTCGACATCAGGCGCTGTCACGGCGAGATGCCGCCTGAGGCCGCCGACCGTGGCGACACCAACATCTGGCACCTGATCCGGCAGCGTCCGCTCATCATCTTTGCCCTGAGCGTTCTGCTGCTGCAACTGGCGAACGCCTCGATGATGCCGCTGATGGCAAGCGCTGTGACGGCGCGGTCGGCCCAATGGGCGACGGTGCTCGTCGCCTTTTGCATCGTCGTCCCGCAAGCGATCGTGGCGCTGCTGTCGCCGACGGTCGGCCGCAAGGCGCAAGCGTGGGGCCGGCGGCCTTTGCTTCTGATCGGATTCGGCGCGCTGGCGATTCGCGGCCTGTTGTTTGCGACCGTGCGCGATCCGTATCTGCTGGTCGCCGTGCAGGTGTTCGACGGCATCACCGCGGCCGTGTTCGCGGTGATGATTCCGCTGATCGTGGCTGACGTCGCCTTCGGCAGCGGGCACTTCAATCTGGCGCAAGGAATCGTCGGCACCGCAACGGGCATCGGCGCGTCGCTGAGCACTGTGCTCGGCGGCTATGTCAGCGACAAGTTCGGCAACGCAACCGCCTTCATCGGACTGTCCGGCGTTGCCGCGACCGGGCTCTTGCTGATTCTTCTCGTGATGCCGGAGACGCGGCGCACGGCATGATCGCGCCCGAAAGAAAAAGAAAATGGCCGGCCGAAACGAATTCGACCGGCCAAGTTGGTAGGGAGGAGGAAGATCAGGCGAAGATCAGGCGTCGAGATGCTGCAGGCGCTGACGGTTGCGCAGCACGATCTGGCGGGCGCCGGAGAAGCCCAGGATGCCCTGGCTGTGAAGCTGCGACAGCGCGCGCGATACGGTTTCGAGGGTGAGGCCGAGATAGTCGCCGATGTCGCGGCGGCACATCGGCAGCGCCATCATGCCGGCAACGGCGAGGCGGCGGTCCATTTCGAGCAGGAAGGTCGCAACGCGCTCCATCGCGGTCTTGCGGCCCAGCAGCAGCATGTGGTCCTCGGCATGGCGCAGCTCGGAGGCGGTCATCGCCCAGAGCTTGCGGGCGACATGGACGTCGGTGCCTGCGGCCTTCTCGAGGCTCGCGCGCTTCACGAGGCGCACGGTGGTATCGATGATGGCTTCGGCGGCAAGGCGGTGAGCGGGACCGGATTCGAGGCCGAACACGTCGCCGGGAAGATGGAAGGCGCCGATCTGGCGGCGGCCATCGGACAGGAGCTTGTAGCTGCTCACTGCGCCTGACACGACCTGGTAGACATATTCGGCCGGCTCTTCCTCGCCATAAATCTCCTCGTCCTTGCGATAAGAGAATTCCGTGGCGACCAGACCCACGTGGCCGGTGATGGCGCCGAACTGGTCGGTGACGGAATGGGCGGGAGCAACCTTGCCGATAATCTGGGTGTTGATCGCCGGGGTGTTGATCGTCTGGGTGAGCATCTGCGCCATCTCCGTTGTGATGGCGCTTTGGTACGCGGTATCGGGGGCTTCGAAAATTTCGATCGATATCTTAAGGAGGGTGCCTTACGTAGAATCCCGTAGGTCAGGCGCGAGGGCGGTCCTGAATGGCATGGCGGATGCTCTTGACCAGATTTTCGTCGAGAAGCGGCTTCAAAACCACGTCTTTGATGCCCGCCGACGCAGCCCGGGCCGAGATATTCTCGTCGGGGTAGCCGGTGATCAGGATCACAGGCGCGTCGCGGTCGGACTTGCGCAGGCGGCCGGCCAGCTCGATGCCATTGATGTCCGGCATCTTGTAGTCGATGACGTAACAGTCCGGCCCAGCCGCGCCGCCGATGTTGAGCAGCGCCGTGCCGCTCCTGAAGGTCCGCACGGCAAAGCCGTCGGTCTCCAGCAGAAACCGCAGGGATCCCAGGACGGCGGCGTCATCGTCGACCACAAAGACGGTGAGTTGTGCGGGGGACAACGGCCGCGCACGATGTGAGCTGACCTCAATCATGTTGTCTGGTTAGCATTGCGCCGGGAAGCCGCCTTGACCTGCCTCAATCGTTGAGCATGCCGGCCCGCATCGCCAGCCGGACCAGTTCGGAGAGGCTGTTGGCCTGCATCTTGGTCATGACATTGGCCCGGTAGACCTCGATGGTGCGCGGGCTGATGTCGTATTCGCGGGCGATCAGCTTGTTGGAGAGGCCCGCAATCAGCCCTTCCATGACCTGGCGCTCCCTGGGGCTCAAGGACGCGACGCGGGCGGCGATGTCGTGCGCGACGGCTTCGTTCTTGGCGGCGGGCTCGGCCTGCCGGATCGCCGACTCGATCATGGCGGTGAGACGGTCGTCATCGAACGGTTTTTCCAGGAAGTCGACCGCCCCGAGCTTCATCGCCTCGACCGCGAGCGGCACATCGCCATGACCGGTCATGATCAGGATCGGGAACGGGCTTTGCTGCGCCTTCATCCGCTTGAGCAGCTCGATCCCGTCGAGGCCGGGCATGCGCACGTCGGAGACAACGCAGCCGAAGCCGAGGCCGGGCAGGGCATCGAGAAAGGCGAGTGCGTCATCGAACAGCGTGACGCCGAAGCCAGCGGAATCCAGCAGGAAATTCAGCGAATCGCGCATCGCTGCGTCGTCGTCGATGACGTAGACATGTCCCTTGGTCGTCATGAATTCAGCTTTCGTCGGTTGCCGGCAAGGTGAAGCGGAATGTCGCTCCACCCGCTACGTTGCTTTCGGCCCACATGCGGCCGCCGTGAGCCTCGATGATCGAGCGGCTGATGGAGAGTCCCACGCCCATGCCGGTGTCTTTGGTGGTGAAGAAGGTCTGGAACAGATTTGGAATGACGTCGTCCCGGAAGCCGGAGCCGGTATCGGAGACCTCCACCTCGATCATGTCGTCGGCGACGCGGGTGTTGGCAACGACGAGCTCGCGGCGCGGTGACTGCGCCATCGCCTCCAGCGCATTGCGGAACAGGTTGACCAGCACCTGCTGGATCTGCACCCGGTCGGCGAGGACGAGATCGGCGTCGGGATCGAGGCTGAAACGCAGCTGCACGTTCTGCTCGCGCGCGCCGGCGAGCCCGAGCGCCCCGGCCTCCTCAATCAGCTTGGACAGGCTTTCGACCCGCTTCTCCGACTCGCCGCGGGACACGAAGTCGCGCAGGCGCCGGATGATCTGGCCGGCGCGCAGGGCCTGCTCAGCCGCGCGATCCAGCGCGTTTTCGACCTTCGGCGTGTTGGGATCGGTGCTGCCGGCGAGAAGGCGCCGCGACCCCTTCATGTAATTGCTGATTGCCGCCAGCGGCTGGTTGAGCTCGTGGGCAAGCGCGGAGGCCATTTCGCCCATCGCGGTCAGCCGCGAGACATGGACCAGCTCGGATTGCAATTCCTGGAGCCGGGCCTGGGTCTGCTGGTGCTCGGTGAGGTCGCGGACGAAGCCGGTGAAATAGGGCTCGCCCGCGCGTTGCGTCTGCCCGACCGACAGGTGCATCGGGAAAGTCGTGCCGTCGCGGCGTTTGCCCGTCACAATCCGGCCGATGCCGATGATGTGCGGATCATTCGTCCTGAGATAGCGCACGAGATAGCTGTCGTGACGCGACTGATCGGGCTCCGGCATCAGGATGCTGACGTTCCGGCCGATGGCTTCCTGCCTGCTGTAGCCGAACAGCCGCTCCGCAGCGCTACTGAAGAGCTGCATGATGCCGCGTGAATCGATGACGATCATGGCGTCGGGCACTGTCTCGAGAATCGAGCGGAGATGATTCTCCTGGGAGCGCAGGGCGTCCTCGAGATGCTTCTCCTCGTTGATGTCGAGGAATATTCCGCTGAGATGACGCGGCGTGCCTGAATCGTCCCGGATCACGCCGGCCCTGGCCCGGATCCATTGACCGGCCCCGGAGGCGCCGCCGACCTTGAAGGACAGGTCAAGTCCCCCGCCAACCTCCAAGGTGTGCCCGATCGCCTTCAGGAGGTGGTCCCGATCGCCCCGCTCCAGCAAGGAAAGAAAGAAATCATAGCTGACGGCCCGATCACGCTCGAGGCCAAATAGCCGCTTGGCCATGTCCGACCATTCGAGCTCGTGCGTCTCTAGATCAAGGTCCCAGGTGCCCACCCCGAAGCCCTCGATGCGGACCCGGAAATGCTCGCCCCGGCCGTCGTCTGCCGGATGGGTTACGCGGGTCGGCGCCAATCTCTGCTCCTCACTCAGCAACGGTAGGCCGGATGCCGTTACCGCTACCGCAATTTCGCCCAAGGCGCGCTCCGAGGCAAGCGCAGACGTTGAATTCACTGGCGGATTCCTCAGGCAACGGCGAGGAGCCATGAGTGCCCATTTTGATCTATCTCATCCTGCTGCACGGCAGCAGGCTTAGGATTCAACAAAACTTGGTGACGTGGAGAATTCCGATGACATACGCGACGGTGATGGTCAGCCTGGCGCTCGATCAGTCCAATGAGGCGCGTCTTCAGGTCGCCGGTGAGCTCGCTGAACGATTCGAGGCGGCCATTGTCGGGGTCGCCGCGGCGCAGTTCGCGCCGCCGCTCTATTTCGCCGACGGCGCCGAGGCGCAAGCGCTGATCGACGAGGGTGAAGCTTCGGTCAAGCGGCGGCTGGCTGGCCTCGAGGCGCAATTCCGTGCGGCGACCAAGAATCGCGGCGGACATGCGGAGTGGCGCAGCGGCATGGATTTTCCGGCACGATTCGTCCTGGCGCAGGCGCGTTGCGCCGACATCGTCGTCAGCGGCGGACAGAGCCCGGCCTTCTCTGACGCGTTTGCGCTCGCAAGTCCCAAGGATCTGGTGATGCAGGCCGGCCGCCCGCTTCTCGTCGTCCCCGACCAGGCCAACTGGCTCGACCTGCGTAGCGTGCTGGTGGCATGGAAGGACACGCCGGAGGCGCGGCGGGCGGTGGCCGATGCGTTGCCGATGCTGCGCAAGGCGAAGGACGTCACCATCGGCACAATTCCGGAGCGCGACGAGGACCGTTCGGGCGTGACGGCCGGCGTCACCGACGTTGCCGCCTGGCTCGCCCGCCATGGCGTCACCGCGACGGCGCGCATCTTCGAAGGAGCCCGGAACGAAACTGCGGCGGGGCAACTGGAGAAGGTGGCAACCGACCTTGATGCCGGCCTGATCGTTGCGGGCGCTTATGGTCATTCGAGGTTTCGTGAACTGATCCTGGGAGGCGTCACCCAGTATCTGATCACGCAGACCGCACGCAGCGTGCTGCTGTCGCACTGACGGCCGGCCGGCCGGAATCGAATCGAGGAGGACGCGCCGTGTACAGATTTCTTGAACAGACCGTCGACGGCTACATGACGCGCAACGTCAAGTCGGTGCAGCGCGACCGTGACTTGTTCGAGCTCAGTGAGATGTTCGAGACCGACGATTTCAACTCCTATCCGGTCGAGGACGACGGGCAGGTGGTCGGCATCGTCACCAAATTCGACATCCTGAAGTGCTTCGCCTTCACGCCGAGCCAGATGCTGCCCCGCTATCAAGACCTGATGAGCCGGAAGGTCGGCGACGTCATGACTCCCGAGTTCATCTATGTGAGCCCCGACACGCGGCTGACGCGCGTGCTCCAGATCATGGTCGAACACCGGATCCGAAGCATCATCGTGCTCGATAGCGCGCAGAAGCTGGTCGGAATCATCGCCCGCCAGGACGTCATCGCGGCGCTCAAGGCGACGGCGCGCGACTGACGGGATACGCCCGATCGGGATTCCTTCTCGGCTCCGGGATTCTACGGAGGCTGGACCCGTTCGCGCGCGAGGCCGGACCCGCTTCCTCTCATTCGCCGCACAACGCAGTGAGTTCCCACGGGCTGCTCTCACGAGGGAGAGGGCGCTTCGACCGGCTGCGACGCGCGTATCTGCAGGGGAACCACCACGATCTTCGGTGGCTCCGAAGAACTTAAGTGCTGTTCTTGATTTCAATCAATTCCCGGTGAGAGTGGATGTGGTTTCTGGCGCTGTGTTCTTTCAGAGAGAATCCGCATGAGCCAGCCCTCCATTTCCAAATCCATGACCATCGGTGAAAGCGGCTTGGCTGTCGTGTTCGCAGTCACCGCCTTCCTCTGCGTGATCGCTTCGGCCAAGGCGCTCGATGCGCCCTTCGCCTTCCATGCCGCGCTCAGCGCGGCGGCGAGCCTGGCCGCGGTGTTTGTCATCATCAACCGCTACCTCGATCGCCCGGCGGCGCTGCCACCGCAGGAGATCAACGGCCGCCCTAACTACAATATGGGTCCGATCAAGTTCTCCTCCTTCATGGCGATGTTCTGGGGCATTGCCGGCTTCCTGGTCGGCCTCATCATCGCCTCGCAGCTGGCCTGGCCCGCGCTGAACTTCGATCTGCCCTGGACCAGCTTCGGCCGCCTGCGGCCGCTGCACACCTCCGCCGTGATCTTCGCCTTCGGCGGCAACGTGCTGATCGCGACGTCCTTCTACGTGGTGCAGAAGTCCTGCCGTGCGCGCCTCGCCGGCGATCTCGCGCCGTGGTTCGTCGTGGTGGGCTACAATTTCTTCATCCTGATCGCCGGCACCGGCTATCTGCTCGGCGTCACCCAGTCAAAGGAATATGCCGAGCCGGAATGGTATGCCGATTTGTGGCTGACCATCGTCTGGGTCGCTTATCTGCTCGTCTTCCTTGCCACCGTCATCAAGCGCAAGGAGCCGCACATCTTCGTCGCGAACTGGTTCTACCTCGCCTTCATCGTGACGATCGCGGTCCTGCATCTCGGCAACAACCCGGCGCTTCCCGTCTCGGTGTTCGGCTCGAAGTCGTACATCGCCTGGGGCGGCATCCAGGACGCCATGTTCCAGTGGTGGTACGGCCACAACGCGGTCGGCTTCTTCCTGACCGCCGGCTTCCTCGCCATCATGTACTACTTCATCCCCAAGCGCGCCGAGCGGCCGATCTATTCCTACCGGCTGTCGATCATCCATTTCTGGGCGCTGATCTTCCTCTACATCTGGGCGGGTCCCCACCATCTGCACTACACGGCGCTGCCTGACTGGACGCAGACGCTCGGCATGACCTTCTCGATCATGCTGTGGATGCCTTCCTGGGGCGGCATGATCAACGGCCTGATGACGCTGTCGGGGGCCTGGGACAAGCTGCGCACCGATCCCGTGCTGCGCATGCTCGTGGTCTCCGTCGCCTTCTACGGCATGTCGACCTTCGAAGGCCCGATGATGTCGATCAAGGTGGTCAACTCGCTCAGCCACTATACCGACTGGACCATCGGCCACGTGCATTCCGGCGCGCTCGGCTGGGTCGGCTTCGTCTCCTTCGGCGCGCTGTACTGCCTGGTGCCGTGGGCGTGGAATCGCAAGGGCCTCTACAGCCTGAAGCTCGTCAACTGGCACTTCTGGGTCGCGACCCTCGGCATCGTCCTCTACATCTCGGCGATGTGGGTGTCCGGCATCCTGCAGGGCCTGATGTGGCGTGCCTACACCTCGCTCGGCTTCCTCGAATACTCCTTCATCGAGACCGTCGAGGCGATGCATCCCTTCTACATCATCCGCGCCGCCGGCGGTGGGCTGTTCCTGATCGGCGCGCTGATCATGGCCTACAATCTCTGGATGACCGTCCGCGTCGGCGAACAGGAAGTCCAGATGCCCGTCGCTCTTCAGCCGGCGGAATGAGGAGCTAAAGCAATGTCGTTCTGGACACGCCATCAAGTCTTCGAAAAGAACTCGATCATCCTGGTCGTCGGCATCCTCCTCGTGGTTGCGATCGGCGGTCTCGTCGAGATCACCCCGTTGTTCTACCTCAAGAGCACGATCGAGAAGGTCGACGGGGTCAGGCCCTACACGCCGCTGGAGCTCGCCGGGCGCAACGTCTACGTCCGCGAGGGCTGCTATCTCTGCCATTCGCAGATGATCCGGCCGCTGCGCGACGAGGTCGAACGCTACGGCCACTTCTCGCTCGCTGCCGAGAGCATGTTCGACCACCCGTTCCAGTGGGGCTCCAAGCGCACCGGTCCTGACCTTGCCCGCGTCGGCGCCAAATATTCCGACGACTGGCACGTCACCCATCTGACCAACCCGCGTGCGATCGTGCCGCAGTCGGTGATGCCGGGCTATCCGTTCCTCGGCAAGAACGAGGTCGATCCCGACGCGATCGCCGACCACATGCGCACGCTGAGGACCGTCGGTGTGCCCTACACGGACGACCAGATCGCCAATGCGGGCGCCGACATGAAGGCCCAGGCCGATCCGGACAGTGCCGGCGGCGACGCCTTCACTAAGCGCTACGCCAAGGCGGCGGTGCGTAATTTCGACGGCAAGCCCGGCACGCCGACCGAGATGGACGCGCTGATCGCGTACCTGCAGATGCTCGGTACGCTGGTCGACTTCAAGATCTACAACGAGAAAGCCAATCTTCGCTGAGAAGGCATCAACGATGAAAGCCATCCTGACACTCGACAATCTCGCGTCCGGTCTCGTGACCACGATCTGGACGCCGGTGTTCGTCGCGATCTTTCTCGCGATCATCGCCTACGCATTTTGGCCCCGTAACAAGGCTGCGTTCGACGAAGCAGCACACCTGCCGTTGCGGGAGGAGTAGAGAACCATGACCGATCATCATAGCGACATCGATTCCGTCTCCGGCAAGTCCACGACCGGGCATGAGTGGGACGGCATCAAGGAGCTCAACACACCGCTGCCGCGCTGGTGGGTGATCACCTTTTACCTGACCATCGTCTGGGCGATCGCGTATTGGGTCGTCTATCCGGCCTGGCCGCTGATCCAAAGCAATACCACGGGCATGTTCGGCTATTCCTCGCGGGCCGACGTGGCGGTCGAGCTCGCCAATCTCGAGAAGATCCGCGGTGGCAAGATGACGGCTCTGGGCGCGGCCTCGCTCGCCGACATCGAGAAGGACCCGGCCTTGCTGGCGCTCGCCCGCGCCAAGGGCAAGACCGTGTTCGGCGACAATTGCGCGCCCTGCCACGGCTCCGGTGCCGCCGGCGCCAAGGGCTATCCGAACCTGAACGACGACGACTGGCTGTGGGGCGGCACGCTCGACCAGATCATGCAGACCATCCAGTTCGGCGCGCGTTCCGGCCATGCCAAGACGCATGAAGGCCAGATGCTCGCCTTCGGCAAGGATGGCGTGCTGAAGCCGGAGGAGATCGTCACGGTCGCCAATTACGTGCGGTCGCTGTCGGGCCTGTCGACCCGCAACGGATTTGACGCCGCCAAGGGCGAAAAGATCTTTGCGGAGAATTGTGTCGCCTGCCACGGCGACGGCGGCAAGGGCAACCCGGAGATGGGCGCACCGAACCTGACCGACAAGATCTGGCTCTACGGCTCCGACGAGGCGACCCTGATCGAGACCATCAGCCAGGGCCGCGCCGGCGTGATGCCGGCCTGGGAAGGGCGGCTAGATCCCGCCACCATCAAGGCGATGGCGGTCTACGTCCACTCGCTCGGCGGTGGAAAATAGCAGATCCGCGGCTCAAACGGTTCAGGCGGGGGTGAACAAAAGTGCCCCCGTTTGAGCTGGATCAACTGACGCGGCGGTGTCGGGTCTAGGTTTAATCGCACCTCTTTTGAGAAGTTCCAAAGCGATGAACAAGACCGTCAATCCGAACGAGCTCAAGCCTGTGGACGACAACGGGCCGCTCTACGCGGCCCGCAAGAAGGTCTACCCCCAGAGCGTCTCCGGCACGTTCCGCCGCATCAAATGGGGCCTGATGGCGATCTGCCTCGGCGTCTACTATTTCCTGCCGTTCGTGCGCTGGAACCGCGGCCTCGGCGCCCCCAGCCAGGCGGTGCTGATCGACCTTCCCAACAGCCGCTTCTACTTCTTCTTCATCGAGCTGTGGCCGCAGGAGGTCTACTACTTTACCGGCCTGCTGATCGTGGCCGCGGTGGCGCTGTTCCTGATGAACTCGGTCGGCGGGCGCATCTGGTGCGGCTACCTCTGTCCGCAGACGGTGTGGACCGACTTGTTCTACGCGGTCGAACGTCTGATCGAGGGTGACCGGCGCGAGCGGATGAAGAAGGCCAAATCGTCCGATCCCCTGAAGCTCGAGCGCGTCTCCGAGATCGTGCTCAAGCATTCGATCTGGCTCATGATCGCCTGGTGGACCGGCGGCGCCTGGGTGCTCTACTTCAACGACGCGCCGACCCTGGTGAAGGAGCTCGTCACCTTCCAGGGGCCGATGATCGCCTATATCTGGATCGGCATCCTCACGGCATCGACCTATCTGCTCGCCGGCTACATGCGCGAGCAGGTCTGCACCTATATGTGCCCGTGGCCGCGCATCCAGGCCGCGCTCACCGACGAATGGGCCCTCAATGTCACTTATCGCTACGACCGCGGCGAGAAGCGCACCTCGGTGAAGAAGGCCGCCGAGCTGCGCGCGCTCGGCCAGCAGGTCGGCGATTGCGTCGATTGCTACCAATGCGTCGCGGTCTGTCCGACCGGCATCGACATCCGCAACGGACCGCAGATGGAATGCATCCAGTGCGGCCTCTGCATCGATGCCTGCGACAACGTGATGGCCAAGATCGGCCGGCCGAAGCGGCTGATCGGCTACGACAACGACATCAACATCCATCGCCGCCAGGAAGGCAAGGCGCCGATCTACCGGATCGTCCGGGCCCGCACCATCGTCTACAGCGCGATCATCGCAGCGGTCGGCGGCTTCATGGTCTATACGCTCGCGACCCGCAGCCTGCTCGACGTCAACGTGCTGCATGACCGCAATCCGGTCGCGGTCAAGCTCAGCGACGGCTCGATCCGCAACGCCTACACGGTGCGGCTGCTGAACAAGAGCGGCTACGACCGCGCCATCGCCATCGACGTGGAGGGGCCGGTCAATCCCACGATGCATGTCGTCGGCGCCGATTCGGTGACGCCGGACCGGCCGATCATCGTGATCCCGCGCGACTCCACCAGCGAGCTGCGGCTGCTCGTCACCGCGCCGGCTGAAAACAATCCGGAGAAGTCGATTCCGGTCCGCGTCCACGTGATGGATATCGGACTAGGCGTCGCCGCGAGCGCCACCGACAATTTCGTCGCGCCGTAAGTCCAGGAGACCATCATGTCATCCAAGCCGCTGACCGGAACCAAGGTTTTCCTGATGCTGGTCGCCTTCTTCGGCGTCGTGATCGGCGTCAACGTCACCATGATGAAGCTCGCGATCGCGACGCTGCCCGGCACTGACGTCGACAGCCCCTATGCTGCCGGCCTGACCTACGACCGCGAGATCTCGGCGGCGCAGGACCAGGCCGCGCGCAAATGGAAGGTCAACGCCCATATCGAGCGCCGCAACGACGGCGGCGCAATGGTCCAGGTCGAAGCGCGCGATGCCGGCGGCCAGCCGATCTCGGGGCTGAAATTCGGCGGCCGCCTGGAGCGGCCGACCGACAAGCGGGCCGATCTCGCGGTCGAGCTCACCGAAGCCGGCATCGGCCTCTATCGCGGCGATGCCGCGTCCGTCGCGCCGGGCCAGTGGGACCTGGTGATCGAGGGCGAGGCGCGGGGGACGCGCGTGTTCATGTCGCGCAACCGCGTGATCCTGAATTGAAGGATTTTGCCATGCAGGTCACGCGCGATTTCTCCCATTATGTTCGCGATGCGGGCGAGGGCGTTCAGCATATCGACCTCGCGGTCGAAGGCGTTCACTGCGCCGGCTGCATGGCGAAGATCGAACGCGGCCTGTCCGCCATCCCCGACGTCACGCTGGCGCGCGTCAACCTCACCGACCGCCGCGTCGCGCTGGAATGGAAGGCGGGCACGCTCGACCCTGGCCGTTTCATCGACCGGCTCGAGGAGCTCGGCTACAAGGCCTATCCGTTCGAGACCGAGAGCGCGGAGGTGGCGGAGGTCGCCGAATCGCGCTTCCTGCTGCGCTGCCTCGGCGTCGCCGCCTTCGCCACCATGAACGTGATGATGCTGTCGATCCCGGTGTGGTCGGGTAACGTCTCGGACATGCTGCCCGAGCAGCGCGACTTCTTCCACTGGCTCTCGGCGCTAATCGCGCTGCCGGCGGCGGCTTATGCCGGCCAGCCGTTCTTCCGCTCGGCCTGGCGCGCGCTGTCGGCAAAGACGACCAATATGGACGTTCCGATCTCGATCGGCGTGATCCTCGCGCTCGGCATGTCCGTGGTCGAGACCATCCACCACGCCGAGCACGCCTATTTCGACGCGGCGATCATGCTGCTGACTTTCCTTTTGGTCGGCCGCTTCCTCGACCAGAACATGCGGCGGCGGACCCGTGCGGTCGCCGGCAATCTCGCCGCGCTGAAGGCGGAGACGGCCGCCAAGTTCGTCGGACCCGATGAAATCTCGCAGGTGCCGGTGGCCGCGATCCATCCCGGCGACATCGTGCTGCTCAGGCCCGGCGAGCGCTGCGCGGTCGACGGCACCGTGATCGAGGGACGTTCGGAGATCGACCAGAGCCTGATCACCGGCGAGACGCTCTATGTCACGGCCGAGCAGGGCACGCCGGTCTATGCGGGATCGATGAACATCTCCGGCACGCTGCGGGTGCGGGTCTCGGCCGCGTCCGAGGCGACGCTGCTCGCCGAGATCACGCGGCTGCTCGACAATGCGCTGCAGGCGCGCTCGCGCTACATGCGCCTCGCCGACCGCGCCTCGCGGCTCTATGCGCCGGTGGTGCATGCGACGGCGCTCATCACCATCCTCGGCTGGGTCATTGCCGGCGCGTCCTGGCATGATGCGATCGTGACCGGCGTCGCCGTGCTGATCATCACCTGTCCCTGCGCGCTGGGGCTTGCGATTCCGACCGTGCAGACCATCGCCTCCGGCGCGATGTTCAAGTCCGGCGTGCTGCTGAATTCCGGCGACGCGATCGAGCGGCTTGCGGAGGCCGACCACGTCATCTTCGACAAGACCGGCACGCTGACGCTGCCCGATCTCGAAGTGATGAATGCCGCCGACATCCCCGCCGACATCTTCGAGCTCGCCGGCCGGCTTGCGCTGTCGAGCCATCATCCGGTCGCCGCCGCCGTCGCGCAGGCCGCGGGCGCCAAATCGCCTGTTGTCGGTGCGGTCGAGGAGGCCGGGCAGGGCGTTCGCGCAATTGTGGACGGTGTCGAGCTTCGCCTTGGTCGTCCCTCTTTCTGCGGCGCGGAAGCACTGGTCGGCAGCGCCATGGTCGATCCCGAAGCCTCCATCGTCGCTTTCAGCAAGGGCAGCGAGAGATTCGTGCTCTCGGTCCGCCAGGGCTTGCGTCCGGACGCACAGGCTGTGATCGCAGCGCTGAAGGCGCGCAACGTCGGCATCGAGATTCTCTCCGGCGACCGCGAGCCGGCGGTGAAGGCGGCGGCCCATGCGCTCGAAATTCCGGAATGGCGCGCCGGCGTCACGCCGGCCGACAAGATCGCGCGGATCGAGGAATTGAAGCAGCGCGGCGCCAAGGTGCTGATGGTCGGCGACGGCATGAACGACGCGCCCTCGCTCGCGGCGGCCCATGTCTCGATGTCGCCGATCTCGGCCGCGCATCTGAGCCAGGCGACCGCCGATCTCGTCTTCCTCGGCCGGCCGTTGGCGCCGGTGGTTGCCGCGATCGATGCCTCGCGCAAGGCGCTGCATCTGATGCGGCAGAACCTCTGGCTCGCGATCGGCTACAATGTCCTCGCCGTGCCGGTTGCGATCAGCGGCGTCGTGACGCCCCTGATCGCGGCGGCGGCCATGAGCGGATCCTCGATCCTGGTGATGCTGAATTCGCTGCGCGCGCGCAGCGCTTCGCGGGAGACCGTGTGATGGAGATCCTGGTCATCCTGGTCCCGCTGGCGCTGATGCTCGGCGGTGCCGGCCTCGTCGCCTTCCTGTGGTCGCTTAGGAGCGGCCAGTACGACGATCTCGACGGTGCCGCCTGGCGCGCCATCGCCGACGACGAGCCGCCGCAGGAAGCCCCGGCCAAGCGCTAGCGCCTCAGGGCGAAGGCGAGCAGGGCCGCGGCGGCGAGCGCCATGCCGACCCCGGCGACACACGCATGCCATCCGAAAGCGTCGAACAGACGCCCGAGCACGGCCGTACCGACCAGCCCGCCGCCAAAATAGCACGCAAGATATGTCCCGCTGGCGATGCCGCGGTTCTCGGTAGCCACCTGTCCGACGAAGCCCGTGGCGGCGGCCTGCGCAAAGAATGTGCCGACGCCGACCAGAACCATGCCCGCAAGGACTTCGCTCAGATGCGACATCAGCATCAAGGGCAGGCCCAGCCCGGCGATGGCGAGCGCGCTCCATATCGTCGGACGCGTTCCGAGCTTTGATACCACCCTGCCGGCCAGAAGCGTCGTGACGACCGATGGCAGGAAGACGAAGTAGACGAGGCCCAAATCCATCATGCCCAGTGCCAGCGGCGGCCGCACCAGCACGTAATTGACGAAGGTGAAGGTGCCGATGAAGGCGAACAGGATGCAGAAGCCGATGCCGAACGCCGCTCGCAATCGCGGATCGCGCCAATGCGCGATGGTGGCAGCCAGCGGCGAAGCCGTCGGCGTCATCGCATGCATCGGCTGCACGCGCCGAATCGTGAAATAGACCAGCACCGCGCCGGCCAGATTGAGCGCTGCGAACAGGTAGAAATTCCAGGCGAGGCCGAGCCCGTCGGCGACCGCCGCCGAGATCAGCCGGCCGACGAGATTGCTCGCGACATTTCCAGTGATGTAAGCGGCAAAGGCGCCGCCGGCGTCCATCGCGCTGCATTGCTCACCGAGATAGGCGAGGGTGAGCGCGAAGGCAGACGCCATGCAAAGGCCCTGTGCGACCCGCAAAATGGTGAAGACGGCAAGGTTCGGCGCCGAGGCCAGCAGGCTGGTCGGGATCGCCAGCAGCGCCAGGCTGAGTAGGATGCCGGTCCGCCGGTTGATATGCGGGCTAAAGAAGCCGACGACGAGGCTGGCCGTGGCCATGCCAAAGGTGCTGGCGTTGACGGCAAAGCCCATCGCTGCGGGCGTGACGCCGTAATGCCGCGTCAGCGAGGGCAGGATCGCCTGCGTTGCGAAGAGGTCGACGACGGTCAGGAATGCGGTGAGGCCGATCACGAGCGAGCGCAGAGCCAGGCCCGGCGAGTGCGCTTCCATGGTCATCGCGGCCGGTTTGATCGACGCGGAAAGATCGGTCATGGCGGTTGTCCTGTAGGAATGTGGCGCCCGGGGTGGGGAGTCCCGGGCGCCACCTCTCGTAACGAGTGCCCTGGGGCTGGGGGCACCCGTTACATGTGGTGGTCGTTGGGATCCTTGCGGACGTCGCCGACATAGAGAATGACGGTCTCCTTGCCGAGGTTCTTCCACCAATGCGAGGTGCCGTGGACTTCGGGACGGATGTCACCGGCCTTGTGCACGATCGGATCGACGCAGTTAGAGGCGTATTCGACGATCTCGCCCTGCTGCACGAAGATCAATGCGGGACGGTCGTCATGGCTGTGCCAGGGTACGATGCCGCCGGGCTCGATGGTCAGCTTACGGAAGCGCAGCTCGCGGCCCTCGATATGGGCCGGCTGCTTGCCGAGGTCGATCGTACCGAGCGTGACGTCGGTCACGCCGACGGGCTTGTAGTCGACCATCTGCTGGGCGTTCGGCTTGATCTTGCCGGCCGGACATTCGCCGGCAACGACCGGCTGCGCTGAGAGCGTAAGCGCGCCGGCGATGGCAAGGCCCGGCCAGATCAGACGCGACAAGGCATGGCTCCTGGACATGGGAAGGTCTCCTGTGTTGGCCGCAACCCCGCTGGTCGCCGGCTATGAGGGCAGCTTCATCGAGATCGGGTCCATCCTGAAATGCCGGCTTGCTCTCGATGCGATAGCGCCGGGCTATGTTGATGCGCGGCGGCTATCGATCCGATTGGGCAACGGCATTTCCACTTTCGCAGCATTCGGCGTCCGATGACGGGGCGCCCGATTGGCGGGCGTTCACGTCAATCCGGAGGAGCATGTCATGACGAGAGTGTCCAAGACCCTGATTTTCACCGCCGCGTTTGCGGTCATCGCCACCTCGGCGTTCTCGGAGGCCACCTGGGACTTCAAGGCCGGTATGGCCTATGTCTATGGCGGGCCCGGCAAGATGTCGGCGATGGCCATGGCGCCGGCCGAGAAGAACCACGAGGCGATGATGAAGAACGCCAAGAAGGTGCCAGACAACACCGTCTTCTTCATGAGTAACGGATCGCTGTACTCCACCTCGGGGCGGCTCGATCCGACCGGCAATTTTTATGTGAACTGAACCGGTCCTGGCATCGCGGTCGCCCCTTGCGGGCGGCCGAACCGGGAAACTAATATTCGCCTCAGAATGCCGGAGCAGAAGATGACATCTCTCTCGCCAGCCGATGCCGAACAGCTCAGGCTTGCCTTCCAGCGCTGCCGCGACATGGACGCCACGCTGAACGAGCAGCTCCGCGCCTATGCCGATGCCAGCCGCGCGGTCTTTCCGGCCTATGGCGAGGCCGTCGATCGCCTGGTCGCGAGATTGGGCGGAAACGGCGGCGGCGAGACCGCGCCGCGCCCGGGCGATGCGATGCCGCCGTTCATGCTGCCGGACGAGGGCGGGCGTCTCGTCACGCTGCCAGCGCTGCTGGAGCGCGGTCCGCTCGCCGTGATGTTCTTCCGCGGCCATTGGTGTCCCTATTGCCGGCTCAACGTCCGCGCCGTGGTCCAGGCGCTCGATCGCATCGAGGGCATGGGGGCGCAGGTCGTCGCAATCGTGCCGGAGACGCAGGAATACACTGGGCAGCTCAAGGCTGAATCCGGCGCACCGTTTCCGATCCTGACCGATCTCGACAACGGCTATGCGCTCTCGCTCAATCTCGCGATCTGGCTCGGCACCGAGATCCAGCACCTGTTGTCGTATCAGGACATGGCGAAATTCCACGGCAATGACGGCTGGATGTTGCCCATTCCGGCCGTGTTCGTGGTCGGCCGCGACGGGATCGTCAAAGCCCGCTTCGTCGATCCCGATTTCCGCAAGCGCATGGAGATCGATGATCTGCTCGCGGCGCTGGAGAGCGCGAGCCGGGAGAACTAGGTCTGGAATTTTGATGGCGCGGAGCGCTCTTGCCCTCGCATATAGGCCGTGCACTTTCTTGGCACGTTCGTCCCCACATCGTCATGGCCGGGCTTGTCCCGGCCATCCACGCCTCGCCGCGCAGCACGAAGAACGTGGATGCCCGGGACAAGCCCGGGCATGACGACCTCTGGCAAAGGTCTAAGTGCGATTGACTAGTCCCGCCGTTGCTAGCCCGCGATCTCACGCCAGTCGGCACCTCGCAGCATGCGCATGACGGCGTTAGCGACGGCCGTGCGCTGCCGGCCGGCCACGCCGTAAAGATTGACGGTGCGACGGGCGTCCAGTCCGGTGACGGCGGCGCGTGTCAGTCGCTCCGGCACGGGTGAGGTGTGCGGCACCATGGCGACGCCGATATCGGCCTCGACGAGCTCGATCAGATCGCGCTCACTCGAAACCTCGTGACCATGTTCGATGTCAATGCCGTGCTCGCGCAGGCTCGCAGAGATGCGGCGCGAATGCTCGCAGAAAGTCCGGCTCAGCAATTGCTCCGAGCGCAGATCCTCCAGTTCGATGCTGCTGCGGCCGGCCAGCCGATGTCCGTCGCCAACGACAAGCTCGAAGCTCTCGGTGAACAGCGGCCAGGTATCGAGCCGGTCCCAGGCCTCGTCGATCTCGGCGGCGATGCCGAGCTCGGCCTCGCCCTTCTTCAGGAATTCACCGACCTCGCGGCTCGTTCCGCGCAGGAAGCGCAGCTCGAGCCGGTTGAACTGCCGCCTGATCTCGTTGAGATGGGGAATCAGCAGCGCGAGGTCGATCGAATGCGTCAAGGCAATGCGCAGTGCGCCGACTTCACCGCTCCTGAACGAGGAGGCGAGCGAGCGCGCGCCGGCGGCGGCGTCATAGCATTGCTTCAACAGCGGATGCATGCGCTGGCCGAGCTCGGTCAATTGCGCTGCCGGCCGCTCGCGGCGAAACAGGTCGCCGCCGAGCTCGGCCTCGAGCTGCTTGATCGCGCGCGTCAGCGAAGGCTGCGTGACGTTGCATTCCTCAGCAGCACGCGTGAAGTTCAGCAGCTGCGCCACCGCGAGGAAATAGCGGACCTGGTGCATTTCCATGGATCGGCTCCCAGCAAGATCGGCCGCAAATCTAGCCGATCGGAGCGGGAAATGACATCCCGCCTGCGATAGCGCGGACGTATGGAATCGGAAGCTAGCCGGTATTTCCGTTTGGGCCGGCGCTCCTCCAGGGTTCTGCGAAGGCTGGAAACCCAGTCATCGCCAACGGAGACCATGCCATGAACATACCGCTGAAGCCGCAGACATCTCAGCCTGCACGCGCGCTGGCCGGCAAGGTCGCGCTCGTGACGGGCTCGACCAGCGGCATCGGTCTCGGCATCGCACGTGCCTTGGCTGCGGCCGGCGCCGATGTGGTGCTGAACGGCCTCGGCGTTGCCGCCGAAATCGGCCGGACACGCGAGCAGATCGCCGCCGAGTTCGGCGTCAAGGCGAGCTACTCGCCGGCCGACATGACCAGGCCGAAATCGATCGCCGAGATGATCGCGGCGACCATCTCCCAGTCCGGCGGGCTCGACATCCTCGTCAACAACGCCGGCATCCAGCATGTGGCGCCGCTCGAGCAGTTTCCGGTCGACAAATGGGACCAGATCCTCGCGATCAACCTGACCTCGGCCTTCCACACGACGCGACTCGCGCTGCCGGCGATGCGCCAGAACGGTTTTGGCCGGATCATCAACATCGCCTCGGCGCACGGCCTGGTCGGCTCGCCGTTCAAGGCGGCCTATGTCGCGGCCAAGCACGGCATCGTCGGTCTGACGAAGGTGACGGCGCTGGAGACGGCGGAGGACGGCATCACCTGCAACGCCGTGTGCCCGGGCTACGTCTATACGCCGCTGGTCGAAGCGCAGATCGACGGGCAGGCCAAGGCGCACGGCATTTCCCGCGATCAGGTGATCCGCGACGTGCTGCTCGCGCAGCAGCCGAACAAGCGCTTTGCCACGGTCGAGGAGCTGGGCGCGCTGACGGTGTTCCTGTCGACGGATGCAGCGGCTTCGATCACCGGCATCGCGCTTCCGGTCGACGGCGGCTGGACCGCGCATTGACATGGGCGGGGACATGGGCCGGCGTAACAAGCCGCAGCGAGCCGCGAATATTGGATCGGTGCAAGCTCACCAGGAGCGAGACATGAACGGCATGCAGGACAATACGCAGGGCATGGGCGCGGATCTGCCGGGCCAGGTCGTGCTCGTGCTCCAGGGCGGCGGTGCGCTCGGGTCCTACCAGGCCGGGGTGTATCAGGCGCTGCACGAGGCCGGGATCGAGCCGGACTGGATCATCGGCACCTCGATCGGCGCCATCAATGCGAGTCTGATCGCGGGCAACGAGCCTGGCCAGCGGCTGGCGCATTTGAAGGAGTTCTGGAAACGGATGGAGCAGAATCCGGTCTGGAATCTGCGCACGGCGTTTCCCGGCTTCAACGAGAAGCTGGCCTATTGGTCGACCGTCACCAACGGCATTCCCGGCTTCTTTCGTCCCAATTCTCTGGCGCATGCTGGTGATTCCTATCCGCTTGGCGCCGATCACGCCGGCTTCTATTCGACCGCGCCGCTGGAGAGGACGCTGCTCGATCTGGTCGATTTCGGCCTGGTCAACCGCTGCTCGCCGCGGCTGACCGTCGGCGCGGCACATGTCCGCAGCAGCCAGATGCGCTATTTCGACAGCCGCGACGGCGAGCTGACCGTGAAGCATGTGATGGCCTCGGGCGCGTTGCCGCCGGCGTTCCCGGCGGTGCGCATCGACGGCGAACTCTATTGGGATGGCGGCATCCTGTCGAACACACCGACCGAAGCCGTCTTCGACGACAATCCGCGAAAGGACTCGCTGATCTTCGCCGTGCATCTGTGGAATCCGATTGGCGCCGAGCCGACGACGATGGCGGAGGTGCTGAACCGGCACAAGGACGTGCAATATTCGAGCCGCATCGCAAGCCAGATCGCCCGCCAGCAGCAGGCCCACCGCCTGCGCCACGTCATCAACCAGCTCGCCGCGCGTCTTTCCGAGAGCGAGCGCCGCGACCCCGCGGTGCGGGAATTGATCAGCTATGGCTGTCCGACCCGGATGCATGTCGTGCGGTTGCTGGCGCCGCAGCTCGACCGTGAGACCCACACCAAGGACATCGACTTCAGCCCGTCCGGCATCATGCGGCGCTGGGACGCGGGCTATGCGCACACGCGATCCGTGCTCGAACGAAAACCGTGGGTCGGCGAATTCGATCCGCTCGCCGGCGTGGTGCTGCACGAGCATATGGACGTGCTGCCGATGGCGGCGGAATAGTGGCCTCGTCGGTGCTTGTTTTCTTGCGGTGACGATGTTGCGAGAGCGCAGTCTGGGCTATTGTCGCGGCATCGTCGTCGCGAGGCAGCCATGGTTAATGAGAAGGATCTCGAGGCAGCGCTCGATCTCGTCCGCGCTCGCGCCGCGGGAGCGGATGCAGGCGTGTTCGGTCCTGACACGTTGACCTGGCGGATCGACTGCGAGGCCGTCGTCTTTCTCGGTGCCGGTCGCGCGTTGTTGCTGCAACTGGCGCATCCCTGGGTCGCCGCCGCGATCGCCGAACACTCGAAAACTCTTGCCGATCCGATTGGCCGTTTCCATCGCACCTTCGACATCGTCTTCGCCATGGTGTTCGGCTCGCTTGACCGCGCATTGCTGTCGTCGCGCCAGCTGCACCGGCGTCACAGCATGATCGTCGGAAAAATGCCGGAGACTGTCGGCCTCTTTGCGGCAGGTTCGCGCTATTGTGCCAACGACATCCCGTCGCTGCGATGGGTTCATGCGACTCTGGTGGAGTCCGCGCTGATGGCGCACGAGCTGGTTCTGCCACCTTTCTCTGCGGAGGAGCGCGAGCGCTATTGGGCCGAGAGCCGATTGTTTGGTGCCTTGTTCGGGCTGACGGCGGACGACCTGCCGGCGGATTGGTCGGGCTTTACGGCCTACACCGCGGCGATGGCGCAGTCGGAGACGCTGACCGTCAGCCCGGCGGCGCGCGAGATCGCGACGCAGATCTTCAGCGGTGCGCGACCGTGGCTGCGGCCGCCGCGCTGGTATCGCGCGCTGACGGCGCGGATGTTGCCGGAGCGCTTGCGTGCAGGTTTTGGTTTCGAGCTTGACGCGCGGGAGATCCAATCCGCCGACAATGCCCTGCGCTGGATCAAGCGGCTCTATCCGAAGCTGCCGGATCGGCTGCGCTATGTCGGCCCCTACCAGGAAGCGCAGGCGCGGCTGCGGGGCGAACCGCAGCCCGACTGGATGACGCGCTGCCTCAACCGCGCCTGGATCGGACGGCCGCAGATGGATGTGCGCGGCAAGAGGCGATCTTAGTTCCATCATGCTGAGGTGCGAGTGGCGCGATGCGAAGCATCGCGCCGGGAGCCTCGAAGGATGCACGGCCCGCCGCTGCAGCCGGGCCGTCGCCCTTCGAGGGCCACTGAAGAAGCGGCCACCTCAGGGTGACGGCGATAGATAGGCGCTCGTTTCTCCACACCGTCATTGCGAGGAGCGCTTGCGACGAAGCAATCCAGACTGTCACCGCGGAGGGGATTCTGGATTGCTTCGCTGCGCTCGCAATGACGGAGCTTGTGGAAGCGCCGTCGCGCCTCACACCGACGCCAACTTCCGATACAGCGCGCTATAGCTGCCGGCCGAGATGCTCCAGGAGAACGACCGTCCCATGGCGCTGCGGCGCATGGTGTCGAGCTGGTCCTGTGCCCTGAACGCCGAGAAGGCCCGGCGGACGCCGCCGAGGAAGGAATCGCGCGAGGGTTTCGAGAACAGGAATCCGGTTTCGCCGTCGGTGATGGTTTCGGCGAGGCCGCCGGTCTGGTGCCCGATCGGCAGCGAGCCGAAGCGCTGGGCGTACATCTGGCTGAGGCCGCACGGCTCGAAGCGCGACGGCATCAGGGTGAAATCGCTGCCCGCAAAGATGCGGCGCGCCTGGGCGTCGTTGAAGCCGATCACGACGCCGATGGCGTCGGGGCGGCGGCGATGCGCGTCGATCAGGGCCTGCTCGAGCGCTGGCTCGCCGGAGCCGGTGACCACGATCTGCCCGCCGGCATCGACGATCTCGTCGGCCGCCGACAGCACGAGGTCGATACCCTTCTGGTGCACGAGACGCGCGACGATGCCGAACATCGGTCCGCGCGAGACGGCAAGCCCGAACTGCTTGCGGACGTAATCAGCATTGGCCCTCTTGCCGACCCAGTCGCCGGCGCCGAACTGCTGGGCCAACTGGGCGCAGGAGCGCGGGTCCCAGCTCTCGTCGATGCCGTTCAAGATGCCGGTGAGCTCGGCGGCGTCCGAGCGCAGGCGGAGCAGGCCCTCCAGACCGCAGCCGAACTCGGGCGTGGTGATCTCGCGCGCGTAGGTGCCGCTGACCGTGGTGAGGTGGGAGGCGTAGACGAGGCCGGCCTTGAGGAAGGAGAGCTGGTCGTAGAACTCGATGCCGTCGATGTGGAAGGAGCTCTCCGGTGCGCCGATCCGCCGCAGCGCCTCCTTCGGGAAGAGGCCCTGATAGGCGAGGTTGTGAATGGTCAGGATCGACGGCAGCTTGGCGCCCTGCCAGGCGAGATAGGCCGGCACCAGCGAGGCCTGCCAGTCATTGGCATGGATCAGGTCTGCTGCCCAATTCTTGTCCAGCTTGCCCATGGCCAGCTCAGCGGCTGCCGAGGCAAAGCGCGCGAAGCGGATGTCGTTGTCGGGCCAGTCGCGCCCGGACTCGTCGCCATAGGGGTTGCCGGGCCGGTCGTAGAGTTGTGAGCAGAGCAGCACGTAGACCGGCACGCCGTCCTTGGTCGCGGCGCGGCCGAGCGAGCAGGCCGGCATCTCCGCGAACGCCGGGCAGCGGCCAACGATCTGAATATGCGTGAGTTGTTCGATGATGTCGCGATAGCCGGGCAGCATGACCCGGATATCGGCAAAGGAGCGAAGCGCGCGGGGCAGGGCCGCAGACACGGCGCCGAGTCCGCCGACGCGGACGAAATCGTCCATCTCTGTCGTGACGAACAAGACCCTCAAGAACAGTTGCCCTCTTCCGATCCCGTTTGCTGCTATGCAAGAACGGGTCCAGTTGCCCACGAATTCTTAAAGCCCGCCCACGCGGCGCATCCGTTCGGTAAAGACTTTCCTACTCAGCCGCCGCCCTCTAGGGTCGGCGCATCAACAAGAGAGAACATTGAAGGTTCCAAGGGGCTTCGGGGATGCAGTTAGCAGATAAGCATGAGGGGACGTTGACAAAGGTCATGGCGGGTTTGCGGGTCCTGGACTTCTCGACCACCATCGCCGGTCCTCACTGCGCGCGGATGCTTGCCGACATGGGCGCCGAGGTCATCAAGATCGAGACCGACGGCGGCGAGACGATGCGGACCCGGCCGCCGCTGCGCAAGGGGTGCAGCACCACGTTCGGCCAGCTCAATGTCGGCAAGAAGAGCGTGGTGCTCGACCTCAAATCCGAGGACGGCAAGGAGGCGGTCCGCCGGCTGGCCGCGACGTCCGACATCCTGGTCGAGAACTTTCGCCCCGGCGTGATGCACCGGCTGCGGCTCGACTACGACAGGCTGCGCGCCGTCAATCCGAGGCTGATCTATTGCTCGATCTCCGGCTACGGCCAGAGCGGCCCTTCGGCCGAGCTGCCGGCCTACGCGCCGGTGATCCACGCGGCCTCCGGCTACGACATGGCGCATCTCGCCTACCAGCCCGGCCGCAACCGCCCCGATTATTGCGGTATCTATCACGCCGACGTCGTCACCGGCACTTACGGCTTCGGCGCGATCGCTTCCGCGCTCTATCAGCGGACCGTGACCGGCCTTGGTCAGCATATCGACGTGTCCATGCTGGAATCGATGCTGTCACTGACGCTGACGGAATTGCAAAGCGCACAATTTGCCGTGAAGCCGCCGCCGCGCCCGATGTTCGGCCCGACCGAGACGGCAAGCGGCTACGTCATGATCACGGTCGCCAGCGAGAAGACGTTCCAGGGATTGATGGGCGTGATCGGCCGTCCCGAATGGATCACCGATCCGCGCTTCGCGACCTATGCCGCGCGCCGCGAGAACTGGGCGGAGGTGATGGACGGCGTCGAAGCCTGGTCGCGGCAGCTTGCGACCGATGCCTGTCTCGCAGCGCTCGGCGCGGCCGGCGTGCCGGCCTCGGCCTATCGCACCGTATCCGAGGCGCTGGCCGATCCGCAACTCGCGCACCGGCAGGCGCTCACGTCCGTGCAGGACGAGGGCGGCTCCTTCCGGGTGCTCAACCTGCCGTTCCGGATGTCGGGCGCCGACACCACGCCCGGCAAGACGATGGCCGTGCTCGGCGAGCATACCGATGCGCTGCGCGATGAGATCGGACTTGCCGATGATGCGCCAATTCCGACAGGCAAAACAGCCGCGACACGCTGAGCAACCTTGCGCTGCACATGCGGCGTGCGATCTGGCGCGCGTTCCTCTTGCCGTCGCGTGCTTTTGTCGCCAATCTCGCCTCCAGTCATTCAGCGATCCGAAACATCGGACGAGGGATCCCGGGAGGAACCATGACGAAGATTGCTGCCGCGGCGCGCAAGCACGCGCCGATTTTCCTTGCTGCGGTATTTGCCGTCCTTCCGCTGGCTGAGCCCGCGCAGGCGCAGAAGTCCGGCGGCAGCATCACCGTCGGCCAGGAGCTGGAGATTGCAGGCTTCGATCCCCTGAAAGTCGGCGTCTACGATACCTCGACCTTCACCGCTGCCGCCGCCATCTTCGACACGCTCACCACGCTGGATGAGAAGGGAGAGGCCGCGCCAAAGCTCGCGGTGTCCTGGACTCATTCCGACGATTACATGAGCTGGACCTTCAAGCTGCGCGAGGGGGTCAAATTCCACGACGGCACGCCGTTCAATGCGCAAGCCTTCAAGGAGAATTTCGACCGCCAGAAGGATCCGGCCAACAAGTGCCGCTGCGCCTTCTATATCACCAACGTCAAGGAGGTGCTGGCGCCGGACGAATACACCCTGGTCTACAAGCTCACCGATCCCTCGGTGAATCTGCCCGCGGTGATCACCATCCAGAGCCAGAACAACGCCATTCATTCGCCGACGGCGTGGAAGACCAAGGGCGACGACTACAATCGCAATCCCGTGGGCACTGGTCCTTACGTCCTGAAATCATGGACTGCCGGCGACCGCATGGTGCTGGAGAAGAATCCCAGTTACTGGGACAAGGGCCGGCCCTATCTCGATCGCATCATCTTAAAGCCATTGCCCGATGCACAGTCGCGCTTTGCCTCGCTGCAATCGGGCGAGGCCGACATCATCTGGGACGACGAGAACGACGCCGACAACATCATGAAGGCGCAGAAGGACTCCAAGCTCACCGTGCACACCTACAAGGGCTCGGGCGCGCAGGTCTACGCCTTCAACACCAAGGTCGCGCCGTTCGACGACGTCCGCGTGCGTCAGGCGCTGGTGATGGCGATCGATCGCCCGAAAATGTCACAGGCGATCACCAACGGCCTGAGCCGCCCCGCCAGCAATCCTTACGGCGACGGCTCCTGGGTCAAATGCAAGGACGACGGCGCGCTGCCGTTCGACGTCGAGAAGGCCAAGGCGCTGATCAAGGAGTACGGCAAGCCGGTCGAGTTCAAGATGCTGGTCACCGCGACGCCGCGCGGCCGCATGGTCGGCCAGGTGCTCCAGCAATTCTGGAAGCGCGTCGGTGCCAATATGGAGATCGAGCAGGTCGATCAGGCCACCATTCCGTCGCGCGCCTTCACCCGCCAGTTCCAGATGACGCCGTGGCGCATCGTCGATCTCGCCGATCCCGATCCGCAGATGTACGCGAATTTCCGCAGCGGCAGCCCGCTGGCGCTGGCCGGCTTCTCGAATCCCGAGCTTGACAGGCTTCTGGACCACGCGCGCGTCACCGCCGATATCGGCCAGCGCACCGAGGATTACTGCGCCATCAGCCGCTTGATCAACAAGGAGGCGATCTGGTTCTGGACCTTCCAGAATACCTATTACGCGTTGTCGAGCGCCAAGCTGAAGGGATTCCCGAAGATGTACAACGGCGTGATCGACGTATCGAGGACCTGGCTGGAATGATGGCGCGATGCTGAACTTCGTCGTCCGGCGGCTGCTTGCCATGCTGCCGGTGCTGCTCGCCGTCTCGCTGCTGACTTTCCTGATTGCCTCGCTGCTGCCGGGCGATCTCGCTCTTGTCATCCTCGGCGATCAGGCGACACCGGAGAATGTCGCGGCGCTGCGCCGCGACATGGGGCTCGACCAGCCGCTGTGGTGGCGTTATCTCAGCTGGCTCGGCCACGTCCTGCAGGGCGATCTCGGCCGCTCGTACCGCACCGGGCAGACGGTGCTGCAGGCGGTTGCCGAGCGCATTCCGGTCTCGCTGCAATTGATGCTGATGGCCGAATTCATCGGCCTCCTGATCGGTGTTCCCGTCGCGATTGCCTGTGCCGCACGTGCCGGCGACGCCTTCGACCGCTTCATGACCGGCAGCGCGTTCGCGATGCTGTCGATGCCGTCCTTCCTGGTGGCGATCCTCCTGATCTACCTGTTCGCGGTCGAGCTGCATTGGCTGCCCGCGACTGGCTATGTGCCCTTCACCGAGGAGCCGCTCGGCAATTTGCGCTTCTTCGTGCTGCCGGCGCTGACGCTGGCCCTCGCCGAATGGCCGGGCATCATGCGGGTGCTGCGCTCCGACATGATCGCGACCCTGCAGGAGGACTATATCGCGCTCGCAAAAGCAAAGGGCCTCAAGCCCGCGCGTATCCTGTTCGTGCATGCGCTGAAGCCGTCGTCGCTGACCCTGGTGACGGTGACCGGCATCAATATCGGACGCCTGCTTGGCGGCACGCTGATCGTGGAATCGATCTTCGCGCTGCCCGGCATCGGCCGGCTGCTGGTCGGGGCGATCTACACCCGCGACCTCGTCATTCTCCAGGGCGTGGTGCTGCTGGTTGCCAGTGGTTTCGTCATCGTGAATTTCATCGTCGACATGCTCTACGCCGTGCTCGACCCCAGGATCCGCCATGGCCACGCTTGAGCTCTCGATTCGAGACGAGGCGACGCCCACGCCGGTCAGGCGCAAGCGCAAGCTTGGCCTGTTGTTCTGGATCGCGAGCGGCTGGCTCGCGATCATCCTTGCGCTCGCGATCCTCGCGCCGGTGCTGCCGCTGCAGAACCCTGTCGACATGGACATGCTGGAGCGTCGCGCGGCGTTCTCTTCCGAGCACTGGCTCGGCACCGACGGGCTCGGCCGCGACGAGCTGGCCCGCTTGATCTTTGGCGCGCGGACGTCGCTGACGGTCGGGCTGATCGCACCGATGATCGGTCTGACGCTCGGCGGCGCGCTTGGCCTGCTCGCCGGCTATTTCCGCGGCCGGTTCGAGACATTGGTGGTGGGCAGCATGGACGTGCTGCTCGCCTTCCCGCCGCTGATCTTCGCGCTCGCCGTGACCGCTTATCTCGGCCAGTCCGTCCCCAACCTCACCCTGATCCTCGGCGTGCTCGGCATTCCCGCCTTCATGCGGGTGGCGCGGGCAGCGACGCTGACGCTGGCGCGGCGGGAATTCGTCATCGCGGCCGAGGCGCTCGGCGCCAGCCATGCGCGCATCCTCTTGCGCGAGCTGTTGCCCAACGTGGTCCTGCCGCTGCTCGCCTTCTTCCTGCTCGGCGTCGCCGTCACCATCGTGGTCGAGGGTGCGCTGTCCTTTCTCGGCCTCGGGGTGCCGCCGCCGATGGCGAGCTGGGGCAGCATGATCGGGGAGGGGCGCGACAGCCTCGACGTCGCGCCGCGGCTGGCGTTCCTGCCGGCGGCCGGACTTTTCGTGACCGTGCTGGCCTTTAATCTGGTCGGCGACACCTTGCGGGCGCTGACCGATCCGCGTCAGGGGGCGCTGTGAGCAGCCCGCTCTTGACTATCGCGGACGTCGCGGTCGAGCTGCCGACGCCGCGCGGCAATTTGCGCGCGGTCGATCATGTCGACCTGTCGCTGGAGGCGGGCCGCACGCTTGGCATCGTCGGCGAATCCGGCTGCGGCAAGACCATGCTGTCGCGCGCGGTGCTGCAGCTGCTGCCGAAGAAGGCAAAGCTCACCGGCCGCGTGATGTTCGACGGCCAGGACCTGGCGCGGCTCGCGCCGGAAAGCCTGCGGCGCCTGCGCGGGCGCGACCTCGCAGTCGTGTTCCAGGACCCCATGACCTCGCTCAATCCGGTTCTCACCATCGGCACGCAGTTGATGGAGACGATCCAGGAGCATCTCGAGCTCGATGCTCCGGAGGCACGCAAGCGCAGCATCGAGCTGCTGGCGGCCGTCGGCATTCCCGCGCCGGAGCAGCGGCTCACGCAATATCCGCATCAATGTTCCGGCGGCATGCGCCAGCGCATCGCGATTGCGATCGCGCTGTCCTGCGAGCCGAAGCTCTTGATCGCGGACGAGCCGACCACGGCGCTCGACGTCACCATCCAGGCGCAGATCCTCGATCTGCTCGCGCGCGAGCAGCGCCGCCGTCACATGGCGATGATCATCATCACCCACGATCTCGGCGTCGTTGCCGGCCGCGCCGACGAGGTCGCGGTGATGTATGCGGGCAGGGTGGTGGAGCGCGCACCGACCTCGGCCTTGTTCAAGCGCATGCATATGCCCTACACCGAGGCGCTGCTGGCGGCGATCCCGAAGCTGGACGCCGCGCCGCACACGCCGCTGCCTGCCATCTCCGGCCGTCCGCCCGATCCGACCCGGCCGCTGCGTGGCTGCTCCTTTGCGCCGCGCTGCCGCTATGCCACGGGGCGCTGTCATGAGGCCAAGCCCGCGCTGACGAGCGCCGAGATGCCTGATCACCTCTACGCCTGCTTCCATCCCATCCAGTTGGCGGAAGGAGTTGGCGCATGATGCAGCTTGCAGTCCCGGAAGTGCCGCTTCTGAACGTCGACAATCTCGTCGTCGAATATGGCCTGGGCAACAAGACGGTGCATGCCGTCTCCGGCGTCAGCCTTCAGGTCGCGCGCGGCGAGACGCTGGGGCTTGTCGGCGAATCCGGCTGCGGCAAGTCGACGCTGGGGCGCGCGGTGCTGCAGTTGCGCCGCGCCAAATCCGGGCGCGTGCTGTTCGACGGCGAGGATCTCACCGCGATGGAGGGCGAGACGCTGCGCAAGATGCGCCGCCGGGTGCAACTGATCTTCCAGGATCCGATCGCTTCCCTCAACCCGCGCCGGCGGATCGGCGATATCGTGGCCGAGCCGCTCATTATTGCCGGCATCAAGGATGCCGTAGAGCGCAAGCGCAGGGTTCACGAGGTGCTTTCCGCGGTCGGGCTCGATCCTGATCTCGTGGCGGGCCGCCTGCCGCATGAATTCTCCGGCGGGCAGTGTCAGCGCATCTGCATCGCGCGGTCGCTGGTGCTCAATCCCGAATTCATTGTCTGCGACGAGCCGGTCTCGGCGCTCGACGTCTCCATCCGCGCGCAGATCCTCAACCTGCTGGAGGAGATGAAGACACGCTTCGGCCTGACGCTGCTGTTCATCGCGCATGATCTTGCGGTGGTCAAAGCGGTCAGCGACCGCGTCGCGGTGATGTATCTCGGCCGGCTTTGCGAGGTCGGCCCTTCCCAGCAATTGTTCGCAAACCCCGCGCATCCCTACACGGCGCTGCTGTTGCAGGCGATCCCGGTGCCCGATCCGGACGTTCGTCCCGCCGAGAGTGTGGCAGCCGGCGAGCCGCCATCGCCGATTGCGCCGCCGTCCGGCTGCCGCTTCCGCACCCGCTGCCTGCGGGCCGATCAGCGATGCAGCGCGGAGATACCGGAGTTGCGCGAAATCGCACCCGGCCAGTTCGCGGCTTGCCATCATCCGCTGGCCTGAACTAAGACCGGTTTGTCTCGTCTTGCCGGCCATGGCATGCTGGCGCGGCGACAAGAAGCATGCGGGAGGATGCCGATGAAGAGTTTCAAGGTTGCCGATTTCAAGGCGCCGCTGCAGGAGTTCGACGAGGCGACGCCGCAACCGTCGGGCACGCAGGTGTTGATCAAGGTGAAGGCGGCCGGCGTCTGCCACAGCGATCTCCACATCTGGGAAGGCGGTTACGATCTCGGCCACGGCCGCAAGCCGCTGTCGCTGAAGGACCGCGGCATCAGCCTGCCATTGACCATGGGGCACGAGACGGTTGGCGAAATTCTGGCGTTCGGTCCCGACGTGAAGCCCACCGACCAGGGCGACCTGAAGATCGGTGACGTCGGGCTTGTCTATCCCTGGATCGGCTGCGGCAAGTGCGCCACCTGCCTTGGCGGTGACGAGAACATGTGCCTGACCCCGCGCTCGCTCGGCGTCTATTGCGACGGCGGCTATTCCGATCACATGCTGGTGCCGCATCCGCGTTATCTGCTCAATCTGAGAGGGCTCGATCCGGCGACGACCGCGCCCTATGCCTGCTCTGGCGTCACCACCTACAGCGCGCTCAAGAAGGTCGAGCAGCATTTCGACACGCCGATCGTGATGTTCGGCGCGGGCGGTCTCGGCCTGATGGCGCTGTCGCTGTTGAAGGCGATGGGCGGCAAGGGTGCGATCATGGTCGATATCGACGCCAGGAAGCGCGAGGCGGCGGAGAAAGCTGGGGCGCTCGCCACCGTCGACCCCAAGGCACCGGATGCGCTGGAGCAGCTTGCCAAGAAAGCGGGCGGGCCGATCCGGGCCGTGATCGACCTCGTTGGCAACGCCGCGACGACGCAGCTCGGTTTTGATTGCCTCACCAAGGGCGGCAAGCTCGTCATCGTCGGCCTGTTCGGCGGCGGCGCGACCTGGGCGCTGCCGCTGATTCCGATCAAGGCGATCACGATCCAGGGCAGCTATGTCGGAAACTTGCGCGAAACGCAGGAGCTGCTTGACCTCGTTCGCACCAAGAAGGTGCCGCCGATCCCGGTAACGACGGCCCCGCTCGCCAAGGCCAACGAGGCGCTGGTGCAATTGCAGCAGGGCGCAGTGGTCGGGCGCACGGTGCTGACGCCGTAACGAACGCTCTCTCCGTCGTCATTGCGAGCGCAGCGAAGCAATCCAGAAGCCCCTCCGCGGAGACAGTCTGGATTGCTTCGTCGCAAGAGCTCCTCGCAATGACGAGATCATTTTGACCTTCGCGCAGGAACCCCCATGTCCGCAAATAACGCCTTCCACATTGCCGTGCTCGCCGGTGACGGCATTGGTCCTGAAGTCATGGCGCCGGCCATCGAGGTGCTGCGCAAGGTCGGCGATAAGTCGGGCCTGGGCTTCCGCTTCACCGAGGCGCCCGCCGGTGCCAACAATTATCTGGCGACCGGCAAGTCGATGCCTGACACCACCATCAGACTGTGCGAGGAGGCGGATGCTATCCTGCTCGGGGCCTGCGGGCTGCCGTCGGTGCGCTACCCCGACAATACCGAAATCGCGCCGCAGATCGAGCTGCGCTTCATCTTCGATCTCTATGCCGGCGTGCGGCCCGCGCGCCTCATTCCGGGCGTGCCGAGCCCGATCGTCGGTGCCGACCAGCGCGGCATCGATCTCGTCGTCATCCGCGAGTCCACGGAAGGGCTGTTCGCCTCGATGGGCAAGGGCGTCGTCACCCATGAGGACGCGCGCGAGACCATGGTGATCACGCGTCGGACCTCCGAGCGTCTGTTCGAGTTTTCGTTTCGCCTGGCCGAGCGGCGCAAGGCGCGCGGCAAGCCGGGGATACTGACCTGCGTCGACAAGGCGAACGTGTTCAAGGCGTTTGCATTCTTCCGAGGCATCTTCGACGAGATCGAGAAGAAGCACCCTGGCGTGAAGACCGACCGGCTCTATGTCGATGCCTGCTCGGCAATGCTGGTGAAGCGCCCCTGGGATTTCGACGTGATGGTGATGGAGAACATGTTCGGCGACATCGTCTCCGACATCACCGCGAGCCTGATCGGCGGCCTCGGCATGGCGCCGTCGGCCGACATCGGCGACAAATACGCCGTGTTCCAGCCCTGTCACGGCACTGCGCCTGACATCATGGGGCAGGGCAAGGCCAATCCCACCGGCATGATCCTGTCGGCGGCGATGATGCTGGACTGGCTCGCCGACAAGCACGGCGTCGAAAGCGCGGCGGAAGCGGGCGAGACGATCGAGCGGGCCGTGGACCAGGTCTATGCCGGCGGCATCAAGCCGATGGAGTTCGGCGGCAGTAACGGCACCGCCGACATCACGAAGGCGGTGCTCGCGGCGCTTTGAGCTGCGGTCAAGGAACGGCGCCACATCACCTCAAAAGAAAAGGGGCCCCCGGGCCCCTTCGTTCACCAGCGGCGCCAGTGGCGGTGGCGCCAGCCCCACGGACGCGGGCCGTAGAAGCCCGGACCGCCGTAATAGCCATAGGAGCGGTAGTAATTCGGGCGCCACCAGCAGCGGCCCCAGGGGTTACAGACCCAACGCACCTGATCGACGTTGGCGGCAGGGCCCTTTGCAATCTGGTCCGCCTGCGGAATGCCGTTCGGCATTGCCGCAAGGGCCGGTCCCGAGGCGAGTGCCACGCCGCCGATTGCAGCCAGACCAAGCACAGCAAATTTGAGTGTCATCGCAATCTCCCTCATTGGTGGCGGGAGAACTTTCGACGGATCAACTGGTTGCTACCGCACTAAGCTGCCCGAGGAATTTAATCTTCCTGAATGCTTGTTCAGGCCGTCTGGCCCAGTTGCTTCGCTGCGCTCGCAAGGGCGTGGTGAGTAGGTGCGCTCGCAACAATGGCGGACTCACTTCCCCTGGAACTTGGGCTTCCGCTTCTCCATGAAGGCCTGCCGGCCCTCGCGGAAATCCGCGCTGTCCATGCAGGCATGGCCGATCGCCTTGATGGCCTCCATGTCGCGCTGGCTTTCGTCCTTCAGCACCTGCGCGATCGTGATCTTCGCGGCCTTGATCGCAAGGGGGGCGTTTTCGGAGATGGTCTGCGCGATCGTCATCGTCTCACCCCAGAGCTCATCGATCGGGAACAAGCGCTCGACGAGGCCGATACGCAGCGCCTCCGCGGACTCGATGCGCATGCCCGTGTACATCAGCAGCCGTGCCCAGGACGGGCCGACCAGCGACACCAGGTGCTTCAAGCCGTCATAACCATAAGCGATGCCGAGTCTGGCCGCGGGGATGCCGAACTGGCTGCCGTGTGCGGCGAGGCGGATATCGGCGAGCATCGCGACCTGCATGCCGCCGCCGAGACAAAAGCCCTGGATGCAGGCGATCGTCGGCTTGGGAAAGTCGGCGAGCAGTGCGCGCTGGACGGCGCTGCGCTTGGCGTATTCCTCGGACGCCGCCGCGTTATGGCGGGTCTTCTCGAACTGGCTGATGTCGGCGCCGGAGACGAAGGCTTTGCCGCCGGCACCGCGCAGGATCACAACGCGCACCGTCTCGTCGTCGCGCAAGGCCGTCAGCGCCTCGCCAAATCCTTCCCACATCTCCAGCGACATCGCGTTGCGCTTGTCGGGATTGTTGAAGATGATCACACCGACGCCGTCAGTGACGTGCTTGAGGATCTTGCCGTCGGCGTAGGATTTCTCACTGAAGGCGTCAGGCATCGCGCGCTCGCTTGTCGTAAGGCGAGCGCAATGTGCGGCCCGGCAGGGCCTCAGTCAACCGCGGCGAGGCGAGCGGCTTCGCACCCGCCTGTGCCGCGATTGCATGGCGCGAGACTTGCTACTGCATCACATGCATGTGTGCGGTCAGCGGATGGCTCCCGGCATTGCTGAAGAACGCGGCCTCTTCGGCGGTTGCCTCCAGCAACTGCTCGTCCTGGTTATAGACGTCGTTGCGGAACTGGATGGTCTGGTCCTTGGTCATCCACGCCGTGAGATAGATCCAGGCCACCGGCACCTTCTTCGCCATGGCGACCTCCAGATGTTGCCCGGTCGCGATCTCCGCGTCGATCGCGGCCCGGCTCCATTTCGGCTGGTCCTTGAGCAGCCAGGCGGCGAGATCGCGCACATTGTCGATGCGCGAGCAGCCGTGGGAATCGAAGCGGTAGTCGTCACTGAACAGGTTACGCTGGTTGGTATCGTGCATGTAGACCGAATAAGCGTTCGGCATGTCGATCTTGACGGCACCGAGCGCGTTGAAGGTGCCGTTTTGCTGGCGCACCGTGAAGCTCGGCGTGCGCGTGCCCGACCAGTCGACCGAATGCGGATCGATCGGATTGTCGTGGGCATCGAGCACTTCCATGTGCATGCGCGACAGATAGGTCGGGTCCTTGCGCATATGCGCCGAGATCTCGGTCCTGGCGATCGAGGCCGGCACCGTCCAGGTCGGATTGAGCACGACGCTGCTGATCTGGGTCGTCAGCGTCGGCGAGGGCTTTTCGGTCTTGCCGACGATGACGCGATAGCGCCGCACCACGACGTCGTTCTCGACAGCCTCGGCAAACGCGGCGGGGATGTTGACCACGACATAGCGCTGTCCGAAGCCGAAGTTCATGTTCTCGAGCCGCTGCAGCGAAGCCTCGAGCTGCCGGACGCGCTTCTGCACGGGGACGTTCATTGCCACGATCGTGCGCGGCGTCATCGCGCCGGTCGGTGCCAGTCCGTGACGGGCCTGGAAGCGCTTCACCGCGTCGGCAAGGTCCTGGTCGAAAGCCCCGCTCGGCCTGTCGGCGGCCAGATCGCCGGAGAGGATCAGCCGCTTGCGCAGCAGGTCGTCGTTGGTGCCCTGGACGCCGGGTGCGAATTTGGCGTCTACAGGAATGCTCGGCCAACCGCCGCGCACCGCGAGATCGGAATAGCTGAGCGCCGCGTCCCTGATGCGCTGTGCGGAACCCTCGTCATAGGTCGGCTCGTGCGTCATCGCGAGCGCGGCGGCCGAACGGCTTTCCGCCGTCGAGGCAGGCGCCGCGGCGGTCCTCGGCGCGGCCGCGTGAGCTGGATTGGCCGCGGTCGGCACCGTCCCCGCCGTCGCCGGCCTTGGCGTCGCCTGTCCAACGGTCTCGGTTTGCGCCAGCGCAGAGGCGCTGGCGAGCATGCCGACGGCAAGGATCATTGCGTGGCGTTTCGACATGTGTCTCATTTGCCCCCAGTCCAGCTTGCAAGAGAGCGAGGCCCGGGCGGGCCATCGCATTGGCAATTCCCGGCGGCCGCGCTGCGGGCGCCGATTCGTGAAATCGGCGGGAAATTAGAGCTTCGGTGTTGAGGCCCCATTAAGCACGGCAGTCGAAAGCTCCGCGCTTCCGGTGCGGAGTCTCTCGATTGGGTCGCGGCGAGGGCGGGATGGGTTCGCGAAAAACGCGATCAGGGCGGTAAAAGGTCCCGAAAAAGGGGCGGTCAGATCACCCAGAGAAGCAGAGGCCGCGCGCGGAAAGCGCGCGGACCAAGACGGACGCAACAACATGCGATCCGGCTCTCGTTCAATCCGGCCGCGTCCCCGTGACGCGGCGGATTGAAGATCGGCCGTAAAGATAGACCGTCGGTCGATCTCAGCTTTCGTTCGCTGCGATCGATTCCATCAGCGAAACCAGCTGGCGCTGCACCGTCTGGTCCTTGATCTTGCTGTAAGCGCGCAGCAGGCGGAGGCTGAAGGCCGAATCGAGGAACAGCAGGCTCTCGACTTCGCGGGCCTTGTTGTCGCCGTCGTAGAAGAAGGTCACGGGCACGTCGAGGGCGGAGGCGATCTGCTGAAGCCGCGCCGCGCCCACGCGATTGACGCCCTTCTCGTACTTCTGGACCTGTTGGAAGCTGACGCCGAGCTTTTCGCCGAGTTCGGCCTGCGAGATCTTCATCTCGACGCGCCGCAGACGGATCCGCTTGCCAAGCTCGATGTCCGGCTTGCCGGCGCTGCGCTGCTTCATTCTCTTTGCCGCTGCTTTCATCTTCGTTTTCACCTTTGTTCTTCGGTTGAAAATCCCCCGAAGAGCTGGGTCAGGGGTTCGCCCATATACGAGTTCTTGAATTCATGCGGATGCACGAACTCTTCCTTAAACCACGGGAAACGAGCTGGACTGAAAGCTTCGATCAGCCAGTCGATCATGTGCCGCACGCGCGGAATACGGCCGCTACCGGGATGGTAGGACAACCAGATATCCAGCGGTCGGTTCAGCTCGACCTCCAGTGGAATCAACTTCCCGCCAAGCGCAATGGCGTAGCTGGGGAAGACGCCGATGCCGGCGCCATTCGCGACGGCCCAATAGTTGGCGCTTGAGACGTTGGTCTTCATGACCAGAAGGTCACGTTCCGAAACGCCCGGGAAGAAGCTCTCGAAGGATTCCTTGGCGGCGAGCTGGTCGGCGAATTGCAGCACCAGCCGATGCTTGATCAATTCCGCCGCCGAACGCGGCGCGCCATGTTTTTCGATATATTTCTCCGAGGCCCAGAACATCAGGTGCATGCGGCCGAGCCGCACCAGCTTGATGTCGAGCGCCGAGGGACGCGACAGATGGATGGCGACGTCGGCCTCGTGGCGCGAGACGTCGGCCGAGCGCATCGCGCAATGCAGGTCGACCAGGATCTTCGGATAGGCTTGCTGGAATTCAACCAGGCGCGGGGCAAGCCAGAACGTGCCGAGCCCCTCGGTAACGGCGACCCGGACCTCGCCGGACAAGGCGTTGGCCATCGAATCGCTGGCCCGCAGCACGTCGAAGGTGGCAGCCTCCATGCGCTCGACGGCGGACACCACCAGCGCGCCTTCATCGGTCAGATGGGTGCCGTGGACGTCGCGGGTGAAAAGCGTGGTGCCGGTTTGGCGCTCGAAATCGTCGATCCGCCGCCGCACGGCGTTAATCGACAGCGACAAGCGTTCGGCCGCCGACCGGAAACTTCCGCACCGGACGACTTCAAGGAATATGCGGGCCGTATCCCAATCGGAGAGGCCGCTGAGATTTGTTTTTGGACGTTCCGCCAGAGGAACGCCCCTTTCCGCCAAGGAGTGCATACAAGTCCCTTCGGATAGCTAAACTGGCAGAATCTGGCGCAAACCACAACTACTGCGAGTTGGGGGATGATGAGTTTTGAACCGTCATCCTTACTATCTGGTGGGTGGTATTTGGATGCTGCTATAGGCTGGGAATCGGGTGGATTTTTCGCCTGGATGAGGGGTGTGGCGTGAGTTCCGTTGCGAGCCGTGAAGTGGCTGCGGGATTACAGGCGCTGTCCGCAATGACTGTCCTTGCGCGCAAGCCGGCCCCGTCTCCTTCGATGGATCAATCACAACGCGCCAAGCGTTCGCTTCTAGATGGCTTCAATCAGGGCCAACAGCGCGACGCGGCGATGTTCACCGGAACCGCGGTTCCACGGCAGAAACCCTCTGAAATCGGGTTCAGAGGCGCAGTGGCCTCATGCTATCCTCGCTATTCCATGGGGGCCGAGGGGGTCGTCACAATCACGTCTCGCAGGCCGAATTAACGGAAAGAACGCCGGTGTCGCATTCAGACGAACAATTGCAGTCGGTGCTGGAAACGCTCGAAGAGTGCCGCAAGGTTCTCAACGCGTGCAACAGCCGTGAGTCGGCCGAGCTGCTCTCCATCGTCATCCTCGATGTCAGGATGAAACTCAAAGGAATAGACAGTGCCGATCTCAAGGCATTGTGCGACGAAATGCTGCGGAGCGCTGCGAGCGAGCCGCCGTCCTCTTCCAAGCAGACGCAGGACCAGCCCCGGCGTCCGCTGCTCCGCGTGGTGAAGTAGCCGCGCCGCCGAATCTCGCTTTATGGCGAGATTTGTGCGCGTCCCGATGCCGCACCTGTGATCACAGACGGCATTGGGAGGAGCCCTCGTTTCGTGCGCCTCTGTTGCGCATTTTCCGGCATCGGCTACACCAGAGCCGATTCGGCTCCGGCCGGGCGCATTTCCCGCGCGCCTACCGGCACCTGAGATGGCTCAGACGGCATCATGCAAAATGTTTCGATCCCGGCGGCGCTGATTGCCGGCCTCGTCAGCTTCCTTTCCCCTTGCGTCCTGCCGCTGGTCCCGCCGTATCTGATCTACCTCACGGGCGCCACGATCGAGCATGTCGAGAGCGACGAGCCGTCCTCGGCCTCCAAGCGCGCGATCATGATGTCGGCGCTGCTGTTCGTGCTCGGCTTCTCCACGGTATTCGTCGCGCTCGGCGCCAGCGCCTCGCTGATCGGCGGGCTGATCCGAACCTGGTCGGCGGAGCTGTCGATCCTAGCCGGCATCGTCATCATCGTCATGGGCCTGCACTTCCTGGGGCTGACGCGCATCGGGCTGTTGATGCGCGAGGGGCGGCTGCCGATCCCGAAGCCGGTCGGCCTCTGGGGGGCTTATATCATGGGCCTTGCCTTCGCCTTCGGCTGGACACCCTGCATCGGCCCGATCCTCGCCGCGATCCTCTCGATCGCCGCGGCTGAAGCCACGGTGACGAAGGGGGCAGGCCTGCTCGCGGTCTATTCCGCGGGCCTCGGCATTCCCTTCCTGATCGCGGCCCTGATGATCGAGCAGTTCTCCGCATTGTTTGCGCGCATGAAGGGCCACCTCGTCAATGTCGAGCGCGCCATGGGCGTGTTGATGGTGATCACCGGCATCGGCTTTCTCACCGGCGCGGTCTCGAATGTGAGCATCTGGCTGCTGGAGACCTTTCCGGCACTGCAGACGATCGGGTAGGCCGTCTTTCGTTCACCGCGCCTCGTCCGCAGTCCGACATGCTCTTGCCTCGGCTCGCGCTGATTGCGGCCAGCAGACACATGACGTAGCCAGCCGCCGAGGCCGAGCTCGGCAACCCGGGCCTCTCGATGCGATGTCATGCCGTCAGCTCGGCGAGGGGCGGCCATCTTTGAGCTGGCCGCCCGCTGCCGCGCCTCGATCAATCGATTTCCTGCACCACCGTGCGCGAGCCGGGATCGACGAGCATCACGCGATCGCCGGAATAGACGTAGCGATATTTCGTGAGGGAGGGACCCCAATCGGATGGTACGGCCTCCAGTTCGACATCGCTCGGCACGGTCGCGCCGACGATGATCTTCTCCTTCGTCGTGACCGGACGGAGGTGATGCTCGGTGACGTAGGATTTGATCCTGGTTCGGTATTGCGGCTCGATCTGAATTGCCGCGGCGTGGCCGGTTCCGGTGGTCGTCACCACGGTGGATTGCGCAAACGCACTGGTGGAGATCAGAACCGCCGCGGCGGATAGCAGGAACAGCTTCTTCATCTCGTCCTCCTCGCAGGAATAAGCGCCGCAACCACACCTCACCATCCACGGCGTTCCTCCGCATAGGAACAAATGCATAGGAACAAATTGCCATTTTTTCCCGTTTGCAGATCGGACCGGGCCGGAAAGCCCGGCGATTGGAGGAGAAGAAAATGAAGCTGAAGATAGCGACTGCGGCGCTGATGCTTGCTGCATTGTCCCTGCCGGCGTTCGCGGCCGACGAGTTCTATGTCGTCCAGGACGTCAAGACGAAGAAGTGCACCGTCGTCGACAAGAAGCCGACGGATACGTCCATGACCGTGGTCAGCCCGTCGGGCACGATCTACAAATCGCGGACCGAAGCTGAAAGCGGCATGAAGACCGTCAAGGTCTGCACGTCAAATTGAGGGGGACGACAAATGCCAGTCTTCATCTTGTGGGCAGTGCCGGCCGTGCTGGTGATCGGCGGCGGCATTTATCTGATCGGCCATATGCACTAGGCCTGCAGTAGACGGCGAGCGGGCCTGTGCGTGCAGCGCACAGGTCCGCCAGTCTTCGGATCTTTGAAGAAGCAGTCGAACCGCGTGCCCGCAGGGGCGCGCGAGTTGCGGTGCAACAGCTCGTGGTGGGTAGCCCTGCGACGAAGGAGTACCTCCAGCCCAGGCGAAATGACTTCCGTCCCGCTGAGGTTTTTCATACGCTTCCCCTCGCAAGCCGCAGGCCGGCTGCGCTCACGCCCCGGCGACAGGGTCGGAGCATCAAAGGGAGGGGAGACGATGAAGCGAAGATCATTTCTCGCTGGTATCGGCGCGACCACTGCGGCGGCTACGCTCGGCATGCCGTCGATCCTCAAGGCGCAAGCGCCGATCACGCTGAACGGCGCAGTCCAGTTCAACGATGACCATGCCTTCAACCGGGCGCTGCTCCGGTTCGAGGAGTTGGTGAAGAAATATTACGGCAAGCCGGTCAATTTCACCCTGCACAAGAACTCCTCGCTCGGCCTCGAGAAGCAGTATTTCGAGTACATGTCGCAGGGCAAGGCGGTCGATTACGGCATCGTCTCGCCTGCCCACATGTCGACCTTCGCCAAGGCGGCTCCGTTCATCGACGCGCCCTTCGTGTTCAAGGGAATCGATCACATGAACAAGGTGGTCGAAGCCAATATCCTGGCGCCGATCGCCGACGAAGTCGCGGCGAAAGCCGAGGTCGTCCTGATCGGTTATTCCGGCGGCGGCATCCGCAACATCTTCGCCAACAAGCCGCTCAAGAACCTTGCTGACCTCAAGGGGCTCAAGGTTCGCGTGCAGGGCGCGCCGATCTGGTCGAAGACCTTCGCGGCGGTTGGCATGAGCCCGACAGTGATCGCCTATAACGAGATCTACAACGCGATCCAGAACGGTGTGATAGCGGCCGGCGAAAACGAGGCGGCCGGCGTTGAGGCGATGAAGTTCTACGAGGTCGCTCCACATCTCAGCCTGACCCAGCACGCGGTGTCGATCCGGCCGATCTGCTTCTCGGTGAAGACGCTGAAGACCTTGCCGAAGGATCTGCAGGACGCGATCATGAAGGCCGGCAAGGAGGCCGGCGATTACGGCCGTCAGCTCGAGTCGAGCGAGGAGGTCGTCAAGCTCGACACGCTCGAGAAGGCCGGCAAGCTCAAGCGCGTCCCCTTCGAGGAGCGGGATGCCATGAAGAAGCTCGCCGACCCCGTGATGGCCGCCTACGCCAAGGAAATCGGCGCGGAAGGCATTTTCGAGAAGATCAACGTCGTCTGAGATCTTTGCGTCCGCCGACAGCATCTCCGGGCAAGCCCCGCTTCTTGCCCGGACGTGGCGGATGAGCTGCCGCACGGAGCCCCAATGCCTGACATGCCCGTCCCGTCCACACCGTCGCTGTGGCGCCGCGTATCGGCGGCCTATGCGAAATTGCTGGAATTCCTGCTGGCCGCCTGCGTCGGCGTCCTGATCGTTCCGGTCACGCTGCAAATCGTCTCACGCTACACGCCCTTCATTCCCTCTTACATCTGGACGGAGGAAATGGCGCGTTTCCTGTTTATCTGGACGATCATGATCGGCGCCATGGTCGGCGTGCGCGAAGCGCAGCATTTCGAGGTCGACGTGTGGCCCGATCTGTCGCGGCGGTCGGAGGCTGCGGTGCGGATCATCGCGCGTCTCGGCGTGCTGGCGCTGGCGCTGGTATTCGTAACGGCTGGTCTCGAGTTCACTCGCTTCGCCTGGAACAGGACGTCGGAGCTGGCCGATCTGCCGCTTTGGCTGATTCACGTCGCCTGGCCCGTTGCTGGGATAACGTGGATCGTCTTCGCGGGCGAACAGATCATCGATGAAATGCGCGTTCTGGTTGGGGCGAGGCGATGAGCGGAAATGTACTCTCTGCCGGACAGGCCGCGATGGTGCTGTTCGGAGTCTTCGTCGGCCTGCTCATCGTGCGCGTGCCGGTGGCTTTCGCGCTTGGCCTTGCCTGCGTGCCGATCCTGCTGATCGAGCCGCATCTGTCTTTGATGATGCTCGCGCAGGAAACCTTCAATGCCTACAATTCATTCATCCTGCTGGCGGTGCCGTTCTTCCTGCTGACGGCGAACCTGATGAGCATCGGCGGCATTACCGACCGCCTGGTGGCGCTGTCGCGCTCGATGGTCGGGCATTGGCCGGGATCCCTGGCGCAGATCAACGTCGTGCTGTCGGTGTTCTTTGCCGGCATTTCGGGCTCCTCCACGGCCGATGCGGCGAGCCAGTCCAAGATCTTCATCGATGCCCAGACCAAGGAAGGCTACGACCTATCGTTCTCGATCGCGATCACGGCGGTGTCGGCGGTTCTGGCGGTCATCATCCCGCCGTCGATCCTCATGATCGTGTGGGGCGGACTGATCTCCACATCGATCGCGGCGATGTATCTGGCCGGAATCGTGCCGGGTCTGCTGATCGCGGGCGCGCAGATGGCGACGGTGCACGTCTATGCAGTGCGCCGCGGCTACCCGACCTATCCGAAGGCGACCTGGGTCGAGATGCGATGCGCGATCTGGAAGTCGATACCGGCGCTGATGACGCCGTTCATCATCGTTGGCGGCATTCTGCTCGGCTGGTTCACCGCAACCGAATCCGCCTGCGTTGCGGTGCTCTATTCCGTGGTGCTCTCGGCGTTCTTCTACCGCGAGACAGGAGCCCGCGAGTTGTACAAGGCCTTGCTCGACACCGGGCGCCTCGCCGGCGTGGCGCTGTTTTGCGTCGGCACGGCCAGCGCGTTCGGCTGGCTGCTCGCCTATTACAAGATCCCGCAAGAGCTGCTGGCCAACGTCTCGACCTGGGGCATGGGCGCCGTCACGGCCGGCTTCTTCATCTCCTTCTGCTTTCTGGTGGTGGGCTGCTTTCTCGACGCCATCCCGGCCATCATCATCGTCGGCACCGTGCTGGAGCCGCTCGCCAAGTCCGTCGATCTCCATCCGGTCCAGTTCGCGATCATTTCCATCGTGTCGCTGGCCTTCGGACTGGTGACGCCACCCTATGGCCTCTGTCTGATGATCGCCTGTTCGATCGCGGGCGTACGACTGCGCTATGCGCTAAAGGACACGGTGATCATGCTGATCCCGATGCTGCTCGTGCTCGCGGCCGTCATCGTCTGGCCGAGCGTGTCGCTGTTCCTGCCGCGTCTGATCGTGCCGGAAATGCTCAAATGAGCGCTGGCAAATGAGCTTCCCAGAGTGCGATCCCGCGGACGACTGCCGCGGGATCGAGCCAATTGGCTAAAGGTTGCTCTCGGTGATCGCGGCGTAGACCATGCTGCGCAGCTCGCGCCGGATCGGGTAGGCGCTCGACGGCAGCACCTGGGTCATGAAGATCGCGATCAGCTCTTCGGCCGGATCGATCCAGAACGAGGTGGTGGCGGCACCGCCCCAATTGTATTCGCCGGGGCTGCCGGCGATCAGCGTCTCTGCGGGGCGCATCGTCACGGCAAAGCCGAGGCCGAAGCCGATGCCGTTATAGGTGGCTTCCGAGAACAGCGAGCGCGACACTTCCGGCAGCACATGGCCGCCCGGAATGTGGTTGGTCGTCATCAGAGCCAGCGTCTTCGGCCCGATCAGCCTGACGCCGCCGAGTTCGCCGCCGTTGAGCAGGGCCCGGCAGAAGGTGAGATAGTCGGCGACCGTCGAGCACAGGCCACCGCCGCCGGAAATGAAGGAGGGCGGGGTGAGGAACGAGCTCGTCGCCGGGTCATCTTGGAGCGTCAAGCCTTCGCGCCGCTGGCCGGCGTGGAACGTCATGCCGCCGCCGGGGTCTGCCGAGTAGCAGGCGGCGAAACGATGGGCCTTCGAGGCCGGCACATGGAAATCGGTGTCGGTCATGCCGAGCGGATCGAGGATGCGTGACTTCAGAAACTGTTCGAACGGCATGCCTGAGATCTTGCCAACGAGATAGCCGAGCACGTCGGTCGCGACCGAGTAGTTCCAGGCCTCGCCCGGCGAGAACTCCAGCGGGATCTTTGCCAGGCCCTCGATCATGGTCTGGAGTGTGCCAGACTTCTCGACCTCGCCGATCTTTTCAGTGCGATAGGCGGCGTCGACATTGGAGCGCTGCTGGAAGCCATAGGTGAGGCCGGAGGTATGACGCAGGAGGTCGACGATCAGCATCGGCCGGGACGGCGGCCGGGCCAGGAAGGCCGGGTAGGTGCCCGCGACGAAGACGCCGAGATCCTTCCATTCCGGAATGTACTTGACGACGGGCTCGTCAATCGCGACGAGGCCTTGCTCGACCAGCATCATGAAGGCGACGCTGGTGAGCGGCTTGGTCATGGAATAGATGCGGTAGATGGTGTCATCCTTCACCGGCGCCTTGCGCTCGACATCGGCCAGGCCCTGAACCGAATTATGAACCACTTTGCCTCGACGATAGACCAAAAGGTGGGTTCCGGGGAAACGGCCGGCATCAATGTAACGGTTCTTCAGGTGCGCATCGATGCGATCGAGCGCGGCCTGGGACATGCCGACGGATTCGGGGGAGGCAGGAGTGGGGGCTAGCATGGGAACGTTCCTCGGACGGTTCTTGTCGTAAGCGTGATAGCCGAAATCGCCCTCCTATTCCAAGCCGGTTGCGCTTAACTCCAGCTGGCCTGCTGGTGTAGCCTCTATGGCTGGACGCTCCAAGAAAACCGAGAATCCGAAAGCAGAAAACGGGAAGCACAGCATCATGACCCAGTTCAACGAGACCGAACTCACCGAAGCCGTCGTGCGGAGCTTCGACAGCACGCCGAACCCGCGGGCAAAATTCCTGCTCCAGGAATTGGTGAAGTCGCTGCACGATTACGTGAGCAAGACAGGTCTCACCTTCGAGGAATGGGAATATGCCATCGAGTTCCTGACCCGAACCGGTCAGAAATGTACCGACACCCGTCAGGAATTCATCCTGCTGTCCGACGTGCTCGGGGTCTCCATGCTGGTCGATGCCGTCAACCACAGGGATCGCGAGGGTGCCACGGAGACCACGGTGCTCGGCCCGTTCTATGTCGGCGAGCACAAGGTGACCGCACACGGCACCGACATCTCCCCCAACAACCAGACCGGCGAGCGGATGTTCGTGCGGAGCCGCGTCACGGATCTGAAGGGCAAGCCGCTCGCGAACGTCCCCGTCGACGTCTGGCATGCCGATGATGACGGCTTCTACGATTCACAAAAGGCCAACTATGACGAGGTCGGCGCCTCGGCGCGGGCCCGCTTCATCACCGATGATGATGGCCGCTTCTTCTTCCGCACCATCCTGCCGTGCAGCTATCCGATCCCGACCGATGGTCCGGTCGGCGAGATGATCGTGCAGACCAGACGCCATCCGATGCGCCCGGCGCATGTGCACTTCCTGGTCAATGCGAAGGGCTACGAGCCGCTGATCACCCACGTCTTCATGGATGGCGACAAATATCTCGATTCCGACGTGGTGTTCGGCGTGAAAGACGATCTCGTCGCCAAGGTCGAGCCGCGCAATGACCCCACGATGCCCGACGGCACCAAGGCGAACGGGCAATGGCACCTGATGAGCTACGAATTCCACCTCAAGCCCGGCGGCGGCATGGCGCCGAAGCCGCTGGGAGTGAAGGCGGGAGAGCCGGCGTGAGGGCCCGCTGGGAAGGGCGGCAGCCTGGGCGCGGACGACGTCCGCTGTGCTCTTGAAAGCGGTGCAATCACGGAGCTCGGTTAATTTCCTGCCGGCGACCACACCGACACTTGGTCGACTGATCCCGATACACCAGCCCAAGTCTACCTAAGCCCAAGTCTACCTAAGCCCAAGTCTACCTAAGTATGGCCACTTCATACCTGCGTGCGATGGCGCCGACCAAGTGCTTGGTGCTACCGATATATCCAGAGTGAAAAGCAACGGAACCGGCCTGCGAGCCGGCAGTTGCGGGACAAGGCCGGCGGCGTAGTGCCCGCCGGCCCTTCTCCCGATCCAGCGGCGCTTTGCCGCTCAACTGATGCTTACCGCCATGGTTGGTGCAGAGAGTACGCCATGAGAAACATCGCCGATCTTCTGATGCGGTTCTGGCAGCCGGCCCCCGCGTCCCAGACTCAGGTTGCGACTGCGGCTAAAAACCGAGATCGATCCAGTATGGCAGATTTCGTGCGGATCCTGCAGGCCTACGATCAAGCCCATTAGGGCAGGAATTAGAGGCAACCGCGTCGGTCCGTGATACCGCCGTTCAGGGGCATTCGCGTCGACGTGGCCGCACCGCTCGACAGGGCCCGTCAGGGGAAAAATCTTGAAGCCTCGGATCTCGCCTGCGCAACGCACAATGCGTTGCACTATCATCGATCGCGATTGGGAACCCATTCCTCCGCGGTAGCGTCCCAATGATGGGTGTCGTCGAAGTGCTTCCAGGGTGGCCGCCTTGGCTTGGTTTCATCGTCCTGTCGGTTTGCATTCGACGTGCGGAGTCGGACGACCAGCGCTCGAGCCATCATCACCCATTCGCGAGCGCTATATCGGGAGTTCCATTTGATTGCAGCGAACATTGGATGCCTCCTTCAAATAAGAAGCTTTCGCCACATTAGCCCGGCCAAGAACACAGGAATGTAAACCACTTCACAGTCAGTCGGCATCTTCGACATGGCCGTGGGCGATCTCACTGCGCGACGGCCACACCTATGTTCGCGCGCAGCGTCCGGCTCAGGTCACGCTGCCGCGCGAACAAAACACACGCGACGAAACGTAGCATTGTACTTGTAGGCGGAGACGCGTCCTTTTGACAGAGTGCATGTCAGCGCTGGTGGGCTGTGCGCTCGATAGAGGTCAGCGCATGCTTGAGCTTTGGAACAGCTGGTACGACACCCTGGTCTCGGTGGAGGCGCTTGCCACGGTCATCGTCATTGTCCTAGTGGCTGCGGGCGTCATTACGCTGGCGGAGAGTCGGCGGCGATAAACGCGTCCGACAAATGATTGATTTAGGAGACCCTGACGCTTCCGCCCTTAGGTCCTAACGCGCGTGCAGCAGAGCCAGCAGCACGACGACTGCGCAGGCAAGCGCCGCCGAGGTCAGCTTCCAGAACATCAGCGGGCTGCGCTCGAGCAGCGGTGTGATCCGCGTGTCGAGATAGGCCGGATTGGGCGTGCGTAGCTCGAAGATGAACTCGGAGAGGTCCTCATGCCGCTTGTAGGGATCGGGATGCAGTGCGCGCCGGAGCGCGCCGTCGACCCAGGCCGGGACATTGCGGTCGTCGTCGGCTGCGCGATATTTGAGCCGCCGCACATCCGCCTTGCGGCGGATCCTGGCGATCTGGGTGCCGTAGGGAAGCTTTCCCGTCAGCATCTGATAGCAGATCACGGCCAGCGAAAACATGTCGGAGCGCGGTGAGCCCCCTTGCCCGAGAAAATATTCCGGCGCCGTGTACTGCATCGTGCCCAGGATTTCGTCGGCCTCGTCCGGCGGCGCGGCCTCGGCGACGCCGGCGACCCTGACCGATCCGAAGTCGATGATTTTCGCGGTACCGGTCTTGTCGATCAGGATGTTGTCGGGCCTGAGGTCCTGATGCAGCATCTCCATGCGATGGAAGGCGCGCAGCCCCGCGGCGATCTGCTCAATGATGCCGCGCACGGTTTCGAGATCGGGGCGCGGATTGTCGGTCATCCACTGCTTCAGGGTCTGGCCCTCGACGAATTCCATCGCGACGTAGAGATAGCTGCGGCGCCGCGATTGTGAGAGCGGCTTGAGAACATGCGGGCTGTCGATCCGGCGCGCGATCCACTCCTCCATCAGGAAACGCTTGAGATAGGCGGCGTTGTCGCGCAGATCGACTGACGGCAGCTTGAGCGCAACCGGCTGCTCGGTCTCGGTATCGACGGCAAGGTAGATATGGCTGCGGCTGCTGCCGTGGATCTCGCGGACGATCCGGTAGCCGTCGAAGATCGCCCGCGGCTCCGGCAGCGCGGGAAGCGGCAATTCCGAGGTCTGATTGAAGATGCCGGCCGGCTCGCGCTGCGGCACAGCGTCGATGCGAATGATCTGGACGGTGATGTTGTCGTCGCTGCCGCGCCGGTAGGCCTCCTCGACGATCGCCTTCGCGGCCCCGTCGAGCTCGGCTGCGTGCTCGTTCAGCGCGCTCGTGACGAAACGCGCGTCGACGAATTCGTAGGCGCCGTCGGTCGCCAGCAGGAAGGTGTCGCCGGCCTCGACCTCGAACGCCTGGTAGTCGATCTCGAGTTGCGGATTGATGCCGAGCGCGCGGCCGAGATAGGTCTGCTCCGACGACACGATGATGCGGTGATCGTCGGTCAGTTGCTCGAGCGCCTTGCCGGCGACGCGGTAGATGCGGCAGTCGCCGACATGGAAGATGTGCGCGGTGGTCGCCTTGATGACCATGGCGCTGAGGGTGCAGACATAACCCTTGTCGCGGTCATAGGCATATTGGCTCTTGCGCGTCTGGGCGTGCAGCCAGGAATTGGTGGCGTCGAGCACGCGGCGGGCGGACGTTTTCACCGTCCAGGATTCCGACGTGCAGTAATAGTCCATCAGGAAGCTCTTGACCGCCGACTCGCTGGCGATCTGGCTCACGCTGCTGCTCGAGATGCCGTCGGCGAGGACCGCTGCGATGCCTTTCAGGCCGAGCAGCGGCTCCTCCGGAATCAGAACGCCGTGAAAATCCTGGTTGACCGGCTTGCGGCCCTTGTCGGAGTGCTGGCCGACCGAAATCAGGAGTCCGCGCATCTTCGCCATCACCAGGAGAGGGGAGCCTCACCCTGCTCGGGCAAGGCTCCCCTGTCGAGACGTATTCGATCAGGCGGCCACGCGGGGCTTCGCAGCCTTGTCGACCTGGCGCTTCGGCAGGGTCATGACATGCGTGGCGTAGAGAGTCAGGCCGGTGAAGGCGAGCCCGCCGACGAGGTTGCCGAGCACCGTCGGGATCTCGTTCCAGATCAGATAGTCCAGGATCGAGAACTTGGCATGGAGCATCAGGCCCGACGGGAACAGGAACATGTTCACGACGGAATGCTCGAACACCATGTAGAAGAACACCAGGATCGGCATCCACATCGCGATGACCTTGCCGGGGACCGAGGTCGAGATCATGGCGCCGACCACGCCGGTCGAGACCATCCAGTTGCAGAGCATGCCGCGCATGAACAGCGTCGCCATCCCCGCCGCGCCGTGCGCGGCATAGCCCAGGGTCCGGCCCTCACCGATATTGCCGATGACCGTGCCGACCTTGTCGGGGGCCTGCGTGAAGCCGAACGTCGTGACGAAGGCCATCATGAAGGCCACCGTTAGGGCGCCGGCGAAGTTGCCGATGAAGACGAGACCCCAATTGCGCAGTACGCCGCCAAGGGTAACGCCCGGGCGCTTGTCGATCAGGGCGAGCGGCGAGAGTACGAACACGCCGGTCAGGAGGTCGAAGCCCAGCAAATAGAGCATGGCGAAGCCGACTGGAAACAGCAGTGCGCCGATGATCGGCTGCCCGGTGTTGACGTTGATCGTGACGGCGAACCACGCCGCCAATGCCAGGATGGCACCGGCCATGTAGGCACGGATGATGGTATCCCGGGTGGACATGAAGATCTTGGACTCGCCGGCATCCACCATCTTGGTGACGAATTCCGAAGGCGCGAGATACGACATCAATGGTTCCTTTGCTTCGTAAGTGAGATCGACACACCCTCTAAGAGAGCGCGGCTGAACGTCTTTGGCCGTGCGGGCTGGCCTGCCGCGCACGAGGGCTATGGAAAGTCTGGAAGCCTTGGGAATCGCGTCACGAGGATTGAGCCGGCGAGGGCCGCGAACCAGGTGAGCTTCCGGTCTGCAGCCGCCAGAGGCTGCAAACAATGCGGCAAGCCGCAGTCTTCGTTGACGCGACGAGGGAATGCAAGTCGCGTGCCGTCCAAGGCGCAACAAAAAACGAAGCGATATCAATAGCATATATCGCCCTAAGTTCCCGGGCGGTGTGTTCCGAGGCCCTTTGCCTGGGCTGTTGCATAATCTTTGTGCGTCGCACAAGAATTGAGCAGGTCGCAATTTTCCCATGCGGAACCGCTCTGCGGCAGTTCGGCGCGGCCACCGTAACCCTTTAAATACTCGTCATTTTTAGGGATGAAGGGCTTGGCATGAAGCTTGAATGGTTCCCTGCCGACGCCATTGAAGCCGTCCCGCGAGACTTCTCATCCGACTTGCCGACGCCACCAGACGGGGGTCTCCCCGTCGTGCGTTCGCATGCGCCAAAGATGGCGCCGCCGGACGGACGGGCTGCTCGTGTGCACTGACGCCAATCAATTCTGCAACGACGCAAAGGACGACACCGCCTATGACCAAGCGCACCCGCCGGCCCTCGGAGACGGGCCTCAGCCGCCGTCAATTGTTGAAAGCCACCGGCTCCACCGCCGCACTTCTCGCCGCAGCAAAACTGAATTTCCCCGCCGGCGCCTTCGCTCAGGACGCAGGCCCCGAGGTCAAAGGCGCCAAGCTCGGCTTCATCGCGCTCTCCGATGCCGGCCCGCTCTTCGTCGCCAAGGACAAGGGCCTGTTCGCCAAATACGGCATGCCCGACACCGACGTGCAGAAGCAGGCCTCCTGGGGCACCACGCGCGACAACCTCGTGCTCGGCTCCGAAGGCAACGGCATCGACGGCGCGCATATCCTCACCCCGATGCCGTATCTGATCTCGGCCGGCAAGGTGACGCAGAACAACCAGCCGACGCCGATGTACATCCTGGCGCGGCTCAATCTCGACAGCCAGTGCATCTCCGTCGCCAATGAATATGCCGACCTCAAGCTCGGCGTCGACGCGACGCCGTTCAAGGCGGCGCTGGAGAAGAAGAAGGCGTCCGGCAAGGCGGTGAAAGCCGCGATGACCTTCCCCGGCGGCACCCATGACCTCTGGCTCCGCTATTGGCTCGCGGCCGGCGGCATCGATCCCGACAAGGACATCGAGACCATCGTGGTGCCGCCGCCGCAGATGGTGGCCAATATGAAGGTCGGCACCATGGACTGCTTCTGCGTCGGCGAGCCCTGGAATCTGCAGCTGATCCACCAGAAGATCGGGTATACCGCTGTCACCACCGGCGAGCTCTGGAACAAGCATCCGGAAAAATCCTTCGGCATGCGCGCCGCCTTCGTCGACAAATATCCGAAGGCGGCCAAGGCGCTGCTGATGGCGGTGATGGAAGCCCAGCAATGGGCCGACAAGGCCGAGAACAAGGCCGAGCTTGCCGCCATCATGGGCAAGCGGCAGTGGATGAACTGCCCAGTCGAGGACGTGCTCGACCGCAGCGCCGGCAAGTTCGACTACGGCATCCCCGGCAAGGTGGTCGAGAACTCGCCGCACATCATGAAGTACTGGCGCGACTTCGCTTCTTACCCGTTCCAGAGCCACGACCTCTGGTTCCTGACCGAGGACATCCGCTGGGGCAAGTACGAGCCTGGCTTCGACACCAAGGCGCTGATCGCCAAGGTCAATCGCGAGGACATGTGGCGCGATGCGGCCAAGACGCTCGGCGTGGCCAACGCCGAGATTCCGGCCTCGACCTCGCGCGGCAAGGAGGCCTTCTTCGACGGCAAGGTGTTCGATCCCGAAAATCCGGCTGCCTATCTGAAGTCGCTCGCGATCAAGCGCGTCGAAGTCTGATGGAGCCCTGCGGCCGCCCCGGGGCGGCCGCATCGTCCTTGCGAAGCCGGAGAGAGATAGCGATGAACATGCCTGCCACGAAGATCGACCTTGAGACTGCGATGCCTGCTGCAGCCGCTGCACCGGTCGTCGCGATGACGCCGAAACGGCCGCCGCGCACTGAAGCCTACGCGCGCATGGCGAGGGAGACCGCGGTTCGCATGATCCCGCCCCTGGTCGTGATCGCGCTGCTGACGCTGGTGTGGGAACTGATCTGCCGCCGCGCCGGCTCGGCGCTGCCGCCGCCGTCGAGAGTGTTCAAGGACACAAAGGAGCTGATCCTCGATCCGTTCTTCGACCATGGCGGCATCGACAAGGGCCTGTTCTGGCATCTCTCCGCCAGTCTGCAGCGCGTCGCCTTCGGCTACTCGCTCTCCGCGATCGCCGGCATCGCGCTCGGTGTGCTGGTCGGGCAGTCGGTCTGGGCGATGCGCGGGCTCGATCCGCTGTTCCAGGTCCTGCGCACCATTCCCCCGCTGGCCTGGCTGCCGCTTTCGCTCGCGGCCTTCCGCGACGGCCAGCCTTCGGCGATCTTCGTCATCTTCATCACCTCGATCTGGCCGATCATCATCAACACCGCGGTCGGCATCCGCAACATCCCGCAGGACTATCGCAACGTCGCCGCGGTGGTGCAGCTCAATCCGCTCGAGTTCTTCTCCAAGATCATGATTCCGGCGGCGGCGCCCTACATCTTCACCGGCCTTCGCATCGGCATCGGCCTGTCCTGGCTCGCGATCGTCGCTGCGGAAATGCTGATCGGCGGCGTCGGCATCGGCTTCTTCATCTGGGACGCCTGGAACTCCTCGCATATCAGCGAGATCATCCTGGCACTGTTCTATGTCGGCATTATCGGCTTCGTGCTGGATCGCCTGATCGCGAGCCTCGGCAAGGTCGTCACCCGCGGCACCGCGCAGAATTGAAGGAGGGGGGCAAATGACCGCCTATCTGAAGCTCGACCACATCGACAAGGTCTTTACCCGCGGCGCCGCCACCACCGAGGTGCTCAAGGAGATCAACCTGACGATCGAGAAAGGCGAATACGTCTCGATCATCGGCCATTCCGGTTGCGGCAAGTCGACCTTGCTCAACATCATCGCAGGTCTGACCGGCGCCACCACGGGCGGCGTGCTGCTGGAGAATCGCGAGGTCAACTCGCCGGGGCCCGATCGCGCCGTGGTGTTCCAGAACCACAGCCTGTTGCCGTGGCTCACCGTCTACGAGAACGTCAGGCTCGGCGTCGACAAGGTCTTCGCCAGGACCAAGTCCCGCGCCGAGCGCGACGCCTGGGTCATGCACAATCTCAACCTCGTGCAGATGGCCCATGCCAGGGACAAGCGCCCGTCGGAAATCTCGGGCGGCATGAAGCAGCGCGTCGGCATCGCCCGGGCGCTGGCGATGGAGCCGAAGGTGCTGCTGCTGGACGAGCCGTTCGGCGCGCTCGACGCGCTGACCCGCGCGCACTTGCAGGACTCGGTGATGGCGCTGCATCAAAAGCTCGGCAACACCATCCTGATGATCACTCACGACGTCGACGAGGCCGTGCTCTTGTCCGACCGCATCGTGATGATGACGAACGGGCCGAGCGCGCGCATCGGGGAGGTGCTGGAGGTGCCGCTGGCACGGCCGCGCAAACGGCTCGAGCTTGCCACCAACGGCATCTATTTGAAGTGCCGCCAGCGCGTGCTCGAATTCCTCTACGAGCGTCATCGCTTCGTCGAGGCCGCGTAAACCGGAAGTTAACGCGACCGACGCGTGCGCCCAAATAATCGACATCCCGCTCAATCCTTGTGCGTCGCACAAGGATTGAGCGAATCGCAAATTTACCGTGCGAAAAGACCCTGCGAAAAATTCGGGCAACACGAATAACGTTCTGAAATCCCTGTATTTCTAGCGTGCGCGCAACTGGCACGGAAATTGAAACGTCTTTGCGCGACGCCAACGACGACGTCCCTCAACATCATCAATCAGCATCGTGAACTCGCCACCGGGGTGAAGCCTCGGAGCGCGCCTCCGTGACCGGAGGCCGAGCCTGCAACGACGCAGCGGTGAGCCTGAAAGGGATACTCAATGACGAAGAATCCGACTTGGATTTCAGACTGGCGCCCCGAAGATGAGGCGTTCTGGAATGCGACTGGCAAGACTATCGCGCGACGCAACCTGATCTGGTCGATCGTGGCCGAGCATATCGGCTTCTCGGTCTGGCTGATCTGGAGCATCGTCACCACCAAGCTGCCGCAGGCAGGCTTCCACTACACCACCGACCAGCTGTTCCAGCTCGTCGCGGTGCCGGGCCTGATCGGCGCCCTGATGCGCTTTCCCTATACTTTCGCAGTGACGACCTTCGGCGGCCGCAACTGGACCATCTTCAGTGCGGCGATCCTGTTCATTCCAACCTTGTCGCTTGCCTATTTCGTGAGCCAGCCTGACACGCCGTTCTGGCTGATGCTGCTGATCGCCTCGACCGCCGGCCTTGGCGGCGGCAACTTCGCCTCCAGTATGACCAACATCTCCTTCTTCTTCCCCGACAGGATGAAGGGCTGGGCGCTCGGCCTGAATGCGGCCGGCGGCAATATCGGCGTCTCCAGCGTGCAGCTCCTGACCCCGATCCTGATGACGCTGGCTGTGTTCAACCTGTTCCAGGCCACGCCCGTCGACGGCATCTTCCTCCAGAATGCCGGCCTGATGTGGGTGCTGCCGATCGCGATCGCGGTGTTCGGCGCGGTGTTCTTCATGAACAACCTCACGTCGGCGAAATCGTCGGTGAAGAACCAGCTCGCGATCGTCAAACGCAAGCACACCTGGATCATGGCGTACCTCTATATCGGCACGTTCGGCTCCTTCATCGGCTACTCAGCGGCGTTTCCGCTCCTGATCAAGACGCAATTCCCGGCGATCTCGATCTCGATCGCGTTCCTGGGGCCGCTGGTCGGCTCGTTGTCGCGTCCGCTCGGCGGCTGGCTTGCCGACAGGGTCGGCGGCTCGATCATCACCTTCTGGAACTTCATCTTGATGGCGGGAGCCACGGTCGGCGTGCTCTACTTCGTCGGGGAGAAGGATTTCATCGGCTTCCTGTCGATGTTCCTGATCCTGTTCGTGACGACGGGCATCGGCAACGGCTCGACCTATCGCATGATCCCCTCGATCTTCCGCGAGGAGAACCTGTTCAAGGTGCGCGGCAAGGGCGATGCGGCGCGCGGGCTGGCGCTGAAGACGGCGAGCATCGAGAGCGGCGCGGCGGTCGGCTTCATCGGCGCCATCGGCGCCGTCGGCGGCTATCTGATCCCGACCGGTTTCGGCAAGTCGATTGCCCTGACCGGCGGGCCGCAGCTCGCGCTCGTGATCTATCTCGCCTTCTACGCCACCTGCCTCGCTCTGACCTGGTGGTTCTATCTGCGTCGCAGCCCGCAGGGCGAAGGCGCCTCAAGCCTTGCCGAAGCAAGGGTCTAGCACTTGGTACGAATCTCGCTTCTCCCCGTACGCGGGGAGAAGTCTCTCTGATGACGTTTGATCCATGAACTTTTTCCGCAACGGCGCGGACGAAGGCAGACCGAAACAGACAGGAGAACATCATGACGCCAGAACAGATCGCCCTCATCCAGCAGAGCTTCGCCAAGGTCGCGCCGATATCGGAGCAGGCCGCGGTGCTGTTCTACGATCGTCTGTTCGAGGTGGCGCCGTCCGTGCGTGCGATGTTTCCCGAGGACATGACCGAGCAGCGCAAGAAGCTGATGGGCATGCTCGCCGCCGTCGTCGGCGGCCTGTCGAACCTGGACTCCATTCTTCCCGCTGCCTCCGCGCTCGCCAGGCGTCACGTCGCCTATGGCGCGACGGCCGACCACTATCCGGTGGTCGGCGCGACCCTGCTGTGGACCCTGGAGAAGGGTCTTGGCGAAGCCTGGACGCCCGAACTGGCAACGGCCTGGACCGACGCCTACGGCGTGCTGTCCGGCTACATGATGTCTGAAGCCTACGGCGCACAGCCGCAGGCCGCTGAATAGGAGATGCCTCGTGAGTGAACCGCTGGTCATCGTCGGTAACGGTATGGCGGCCGCGCGTCTGGTCGACGAGCTCGCGAAGACCGCGCTCGGCCGCTACGCGGTCGCCGTCATCGGCGAGGAGCCGCGGCTCGCTTACAATCGCGTGTTGCTCTCATCCGTGCTGGCCGGCGAGACCGGCTCGCACGAGATCGAGCTCCGGCCGGCCGACTGGTGGCGCCATCGCGGCGTCACCGTGCGCTACGGCTATCGCGTCACCGAGATCGACACCGGCCGCCGCGAGCTGAAGATCGAGGGCGAGGAGAGCATGGAATATTCCAAGCTCGTGCTCGCCACCGGCTCGACGCCGCTGCGGCTCAATTTGCCGGGCGCCGATCTCGCCGGCGTGCACACGTTTCGCGATACGCGCGACGTCGACCTTTTGCTGACGCTAGCCGCGGCCAAGAAGCGCGTTGTCGTCGTCGGCGGCGGCCTGCTCGGACTTGAAGCGGCCTACGGCCTCGCCAAGGCGGGCGCGCCGGTGACGCTGCTGCATCTGATGGACCGGCTGATGGAGCGCCAGCTCGACGAGCCGGCCGCCGATCTGCTCAAGACGCTGGTCGAGCGCAAAGGCATCCGCATCCTGCTCAACGCCTCGACCGCCCGGATCCATGGCGATGGACATGTCGAGGCCGTCGAGCTTGCCGATGGCAGCCGTATCGAGGCCGACGCCGTGATCTTCGCTGCCGGGATCAAGCCGAACGTCGCGCTGGCAAAAGAGGCGGGGATCGCCGTCAACCGCGGCGTCGTCGTCAACGACGTGATGCAAACCTCCTCGTCCGACATTTTTGCGCTCGGCGAGTGTGCCGAGCATCGCGGCACTTGCTACGGCCTGGTCGAGCCCGCCTATGAGCAGGCGCGGGTGCTGGCGCGGCATCTGGCCGGCCGGCCCGCCGCCTATCAGGGCAGCGTCGTCTCGACCAATCTGAAGGTGTCCGGAGTCAGCGTCTTCTCCGCCGGCGACTTCATGGGCGGGGAGGGCAGCGAGAGCCTGGTGCTGACCGACCGCAGGCGAGGCACCTACAAGAAGCTCGTGATCGCGGCCGGCCGGCTCACCGGTGCCGTGCTGATCGGCGATACCGTCGATGCGCTCTGGTATCTCGAGCTGATCCGCAATCGTGACAAGGTGGCGGCGATCCGCACCGACATGATGTTCGGCCGCGCGCTCGCGCGTCCCTCCAAGGCGGCGTGACAGGCCAGCTTGACAAGGCAGTTCGACATGACGGCAATCGATCCCTCGCTCCGCGCCACCAAGACGACCTGCCCCTATTGCGGCGTCGGCTGCGGCGTGCTGGCGACGCCCGACGGCAAGGGCGGCGCGGCAATCGCGGGCGATCCTGATCATCCCGCCAATTTCGGCCGGCTCTGCTCGAAAGGCTCGGCGCTCGGCGAGACCGTCGGACTGGAAAACCGGCTGCTCTATCCGATGATCCGCTGCAAGGGCGTGCTGGAGCGCGTCGCCTGGAGCGATGCCCTCGACCACGTCGCCCATCGCATGCAGCACATCGTGGCCCGCGACGGCGCCGATGCGGTCGCGTTCTATCTCTCCGGCCAGCTCCTCACCGAGGACTATTACGTCGCCAACAAGCTGATGAAGGGTTTTGTCGGCACGGCGAATGTCGACACCAATTCGCGGCTCTGCATGTCGTCGTCGGTTGCCGGCCATCGCCGCGCCTTCGGCGCCGACACCGTGCCCGGCTGCTACGAGGATCTCGACCAGGCCGATCTGCTCGTCTTCGTCGGCTCGAACGCGGCCTGGTGTCATCCGGTACTGTTCCAGCGCATGCTGAAGAACCGGCAGGAGCGGGGCGCGCGGATGATCGTGATCGATCCGCGCCGCACCGATACCGCCGATGACGTCGACTTGTTTCTCGGCCTCAAGCCGGGCACCGACACAGCGCTCTTCTCCGGGCTCTTCGTTGATCTCGTCGATAGCGGCGCGTTGGACAAGGACTACGTCGCGAACAATACGTCGGGCTTCGAGGACGCGCTGGTACGCGCGCGGAGCATCGCCGGCAGTGTCAGCGCGACGGCGCTTGCCTCGGGCCTGTCCGAGCAGGACGTCGCCGCTTTCTTCAAGATGTTTCGCGACACGCCGCGCGTCGTCACGCTCTATTCGCAGGGCGTCAACCAGTCGGCGCAGGGTACCGACAAGGTCAACGCGATCCTGAACTGCCACCTCGCCACCGGGCGCATCGGCAAGCCGGGCGCCTCGCCGTTCTCGCTCACCGGTCAGCCCAATGCGATGGGCGGCCGCGAGGTCGGCGGCCTCGCCAATATGCTGGCAGCGCATATGGGTTTCACGCCGCCGGACATCGATCGTGTCAGGCGGTTCTGGAAGGCGCCGCGCATCGCCACCCATGAAGGGTTGAAGGCGGTGCAGTTGTTCGAGGCCATCAATCGCGGTGAGGTCAAGGCGCTCTGGGTGATGGGCACCAATCCCGCGGTGTCGCTGCCCGATGCGGACTTCGTGCGCGAGGCGTTGAAGAAGCTCGAGCTGTTCGTGGTCTCCGAGAACGTCTTGTCCAACGACACGGTCGAGGCGGGTCCGCACGTGCTGCTGCCGGCCCTCGCCTGGGGTGAGAAGTCGGGCACGGTGACCAACTCCGAACGCCGCATCTCGCGCCAGCGCTCGTTCCTGCCGGCGCCGGGCGAGGCGCGCCCCGATTGGTGGATCCTGTGCGAGACCGCAAAGCGTCTCGGCTTCGGCGATAGTTTCAACTACAAATCCGCCGCCGACATCTTTCGCGAGCACGCTGCGCTCTCGGCGTTCGAGAACGACGGCAACCGCGATTTCGACATTGGCGCGCTGACCTCGCTCTCCGACGAAGCCTTCGACGCCTTGAAGCCGGTGCAATGGCCGGTGCGTGAAGGCGGGGCGCCCGGAGAGCGTTTCTTCGCGAGCGGCGGCTTCTTCACCAATGACGGCAAGGGCCGCTTCGTTGCACCGGAGGTGCCCTCGCTGCGCGGCGAGACCGGTGCCTCGCGCCCCCTCAGGCTCAACACGGGGCGCATCCGCGATCAGTGGCACACCATGACGCGTACCGGACTGAGCCAGCGGCTCGGCGCGCATCTGCCCGAGCCGTTCGTCGAGATCCATCCCGATGACGCCAACAAATACAGCATCGTCCATGACGGCTATGCCCGCGTCACCACCGATTATGGCCAATGTATCCTGAAGGTGGTTGTGAGTGACCGCCAGCAGCGTGGCGCACTCTTCGTTCCGATCCACTGGAGCGCGATGAATGCCTCGCACGGCCGCGTCGGGGCACTGGTGCAGTCGTTCACCGATCCGTTCTCGGGCCAGCCCGAGTCCAAGGCGACGCCTGCCGCGATCGCGCCTTACGAATTCGTCTTCCGCGGTTTTGCGCTGTCACGACGGCAGCTCGACCTGCCGCCGAATCTGTTGTGGACCCGCGTCACGGTCGCCGGCGGTTTTGGCTATCTGTTCGCCGACAACGCGGATCTGTCGCGCTGGCCGGCCTGGCTCGATGGTGTCGCCGGCGAGGACGTCGCCGAATATCGCGATCTTGGCGGCGGCATCTATCGTGCTGCCGCCTTCGCAGGTGATCGCATCGAGGCTTGTCTGTTCGTCGGCCCCGGACATGACGCCGGCGATTGGGAGGTGGTCAGAAGTGCCTTCGCGGCCGATCACGTCACCGACGAGCAGCGCCGCATGCTGCTATCGGGCAAGTCGACGGAGGGGGCGGTCTCGACCGGACCGATCGTCTGCGCCTGCTTCGGCGTCGGCCGCGGCACTATCTGCGATACCATCGCCACCGGCGCGCGCACGGCGGCCGAGATCGGTGTCAGGCTCAAGGCCGGCACCAATTGCGGCTCCTGCATCCCCGAGCTGAAGCGGCTGATCGCGACGACGGACGACGCGCCACTGAAGCCGGCGAAGGTCGCGGGGGTTGCGGGTTAGGCCTGGCTCTCTCCGCTCGCAATGACGGTGTTGATGCAGGGGGGTGCCGAGACTACGGTCTCGTGCCCCGGACGCAGCGCAGCGTCCCTTCGACGGTGCGCTGCAGAGCCGGGGCCCACGTTGCAACGTTGCACGGCTTTTCTGGGTCCCGGCTCTGCGCCGCAACGCTGATGCGTTGCGGCGCGTCCGGGACACGAGAGCGGTATGCCCTCTGCACAATCGACGCGCCGTCGATTGTGTCCTATGCTGGCGCGCTCTCCCCCAACAAACACAACAACAATGATGTATCTGGAAACGCCGCCGCGCCTGATCGAAACCAGGCTCTTCTCCGCGATGCCCGACAGATTCCGCCGCAAAGGCGTGCGGACGGAATGGGCCGACGCCAACCGGCCGAATGTGCCGACTGACAGTTTCATCGAGGGGCCATCCTTCGACAAGGACGGCAATCTCTACATCGTCGACATTCCGTTCGGTCGCATCTTCCGCATCGCGCCTGACGGTGAATGGTCGCTCGTGATCGAATATGAGGGATGGCCGAACGGGCTGAAGATCGCCGCCGACGGCCGCATCCTGGTGGCCGATTACATGCACGGCATCATGGAGCTGGATGTCAAAGCCGGCCGCACGACGCCGGTCCTGACGGCGCGCAATTCGGAATCGTTTCGCGGCTGCAACGATCTGCATCCGGCGTCCAACGGAGATATCTATTTCACCGACCAGGGCCAGACTGGCCTGCATGACCCGAGTGGCCGGGTCTATCGGCTGGCATCGAATGGCCGGCTCGATTGCCTGATCAACACCGGTATCAGCCCGAATGGCCTGGTGCTCGACCCGACCGAAACCGTGCTGTTCGTCGCGATGACGCGCGACAATGCAGTGTGGCGGTTGCCGTTCATGAAGGACGGCAGCGTGTCCAAGGTCGGCCGTTTCTGCTCGCTGTTCGGCACCAGCGGTCCCGACGGCCTGACGATGGATGCGAAGGGCCGCCTGTTCGTCGGCCACGCCTCGCTCGGCCACGTCTTCGTGTTCGCGCCGAACGGCGAACTGATCGCGCGGATCAAGTCGTGCGCGGGGCCGAACTGCACCAACGTCGCGATCGGTGGCGCCAGCAAGGATCGTCTCTATATCACGGAGTCGTCGACCGGCAGCGTGCTGGTGGCGGACATCAGCGGACTGTGAGCTCAGACATGAACACAAACCCCTTCGGCAAGACCGGCGCCAATGTCTCCGTCATCGGGCAGGGCAGCTGGTATCTCGACCACGGCGACCGCAGCCACGCGATTGCCGCGCTTCAGCGCGGGCTCGATCTCGGCATGACGCATATCGACACCGCCGAGATGTATGGCGACGCGGAGCTCGTCATTGCCGATGCCATCGCGGGACGTCGCGATGGGGTGTTCCTGGTCTCCAAGGTGCTGCCGAGCAATGCCTCGCGCCGCGGAACCATCACGGCCTGCGAGCGCTCGCTGAAGCGGCTCAAGACCGACCGTCTCGATTGTTATCTGCTGCACTGGCGCGGTTCCTATCCGCTGGAAGACACGGTGGCTGCATTTGAGGACCTGGTGACATCAGGCAAGATCAAATCCTGGGGTGTCTCCAATTTCGACGCCGACGATCTCGACGAGATTCTCGATGTTTCCGGCGAGGGCCGCATCGCCTGCAATCAGGTGCTCTATCATCTGAAGGAGCGCGCGATCGAGCACGCGGTGATCCCGTGGTGCGAGAAGCATGGCGTCGCCGTCGTCGCCTATTCGCCGTTCGGGCACGACGACTTCCCGGATGCGCGCAGCAAGGGCGGTGCCGTGCTGGCGCGCATCGCGGAGGCACGTCGCGCGACGCCGCGACAGGTCGCGCTGAGCTTTCTCACCCGTGCAACTACGGTGTTCGCGATCCCGAAGGCGTCATCGGCCGAACATGCCGGTGAGAATGCGGCGGCCGGTGATCTCGTGCTGACGAAAGACGAGATTGCGGCGCTCGATGCGGCGTTTCCGCGCGGGCCAAAACCGCGCAGCCTGCCGATGCTGTAATGCACAAATATCCACTATTAACAGAGCATTGACGCGCGCGGCGGCTCGCGCATATCGGCATCCTGTTTTCGGAAGTTGTGAACGCGGCGCATTTGTCGTTTTTTACAACCTTCCTCGATTCGCACTTTGCCCGGGTTCCAGCCGTGACACCGCCGCCCGCCGCAGCCGCAAGGCTCGACACTATTCCCATGCCCGTGCCGGAGAAGAAGCAGAAGACTCGCCGCGCGCCCGCGCGCGTCGATCATCCCTTCAAGGGCATTGCGCTGGTGCTGTTATCGACGGTGTTTCTCGGCACTTCCGACGTCACCGCGAAATATTTGTCGACCAGCCTGCCGTCGATCGAGATCACCTGGATCCGCTTCGTCACCTTCGCGCTGATGTTCACGCCGGTGATGCTGCCGGGCTCGCCGCTCCATGCGATGCGCACCGAGCGCCTCGGCTTGCAATTGATGCGGGGTGCTGCGCTGCTCGGCTCCTCGCTGTTCTTCATCACCGGCCTGCGCTTCCTTCCCATTGCGGAAGCCTCCGCCACCGGCTTCGTCTCGCCGCTGTTCGTCACCGCGCTGTCGATCATCTTCCTGAGCGAGCAGGTCGGCCTGCGGCGCTGGATCGCGACTGCGATCGGCCTGACGGGCGTATTGATCATCCTGCGGCCGGGTACGAGCGCCTTCCACGCCGCCGCGTTCTTCCCGATCATCTCGGCGTTCTGCTGGGCTGCCGCGCTGATCCTGACGCGGATGATGAGCGGGCGCGAGGCCGTGCTCACCACCATGGCCTATTCCGCGCTGACCGGTGTTGCAATCCTCTCTCTGATGGTGCCGTTCGTCTGGGTCACGCCGAGCTGGACGGGAATCGGCCTCGGTATCGTGATCGGCGTCGCCTCGACTGTTGGCCAGTGGATCATCGTGCTGGCCTATCGCTATGGCGATGCCTCGGTGCTGGCGCCGTTCTCCTACACGCAGCTGCTCTGGGTCAGCATTTTGGGCTTCTTCATCTTCGGTGAGGTGCCTGACGTCTGGACGGTCGTCGGCGCCGCGTTCATCGTCGCCAGCGGCCTCTACATCGCGCATCGCGAGCGGGTGCGCCGTGCCCAGCTCTTGGTGCTGGAAGAGCGTTCCCCGAACCCCTGACGCAAGTCGCCGCGTCCGCTTCGTGCTATCAATGGCTCCAACGATAGGGAGGAGCCGGATGCGCGCTGCGATTTTCAGGAACGGTGAGATTGTCGTTGGCCAGATGGCCGACCCGACGCCGGGTCCGGGCCAGGTGCTGGTCAAGACGCTCGCCTGCGGCATCTGCGGCTCCGACCTGCACGCGCGGCAGCACGCCCATCGCATGGTGGAGATGGCGAGGAGGACCGGACGCAAGCCGATGGACTTGTCGCGCGACGTCGTGTTCGGCCACGAGTTCTGCTGCGAGATCGTCGACTACGGTTCCGGCACCGCGCGCAAGCTCAAGCCAGGCACGCGCGTCTGCTCGCTGCCGGCGCTGGTAACGCCGCAAGGCATCGAGGGCATCGGCTATTCCAACGACAATATCGGCGGCTATGCCGAGGCGATGCTGCTGAGCGAAGCGCTACTGCTCGAAGTGCCCAATGGGCTGGCGCCGGAACACGCGGCGCTGACCGAGCCGCTCGCCGTCGGGGTTCACGCCGTGGCGAAAGCCAACATAAGTGGCGGCGAGGTGCCGCTGGTGATCGGCTGCGGCCCGGTCGGGCTTGCGGTGATCGCGGCGCTGAAGCTGAGGGGACTGCATCCCATTGTGGCCGCCGACTATTCGCCGGCACGACGCGCGCTCGCAGCCAAGCTCGGCGCCGATGTCGTGGTCGATCCCAGCGTATCGCAGCCCTATGCGACCTGGGCCGAGCACGCCCAGATGTCGGACGCCGAGAAGGCGGCGCGGCCGCCGTTCCAGGCGATGCTGCCGGCGCTGAAGCCCGCCATCATCTTCGAATGCGTCGGCGTTCCCGGCCTGCTGCAGCAGGTGTTCGAGGGCGCCCCGCGCGATGCCAGGATCGTCGTGGTTGGCGTCTGCATGGAGGGCGACAGAAACGAGCCGATGCTCGGCATCATGAAGGAGCTGAACGTCCAATACGTGCTCGGCTACACGCCGGAGGAGTTCGCAGCGTCACTGCGCCTGATCGCGGAAGGTCGAGTGGACGCCGCCGCCATGGTGACAGCGGAGGTCGGCCTCGACGGCGTCGCCAAGGCCTTCGCCGACCTCGCCAATCCCGAGGCGCACACCAAGATCATCGTGCAGCCGTGGCGGTGAGGCCGCGTCGGGGGCGGTCTCCGCTCATTTTGATCGCGCGCTCCGCAAGCGGCGAACGGGTTCCCTGGGACGCTTGCACGTAAGGGTAGACGCGCAGGGTTTCTTGTGACAATCTCGGCGATTATTTCTTGCAATCCATTTTTTGCGGGTTCGCCGTGGCAGGTATTCAAGCCGCAGAAGCGCACACGCTGGTGTCCCCTGTCAGAACGGTGTTTCTGGGGGCGGTCGGCATTCTCGTCTGCGTATCGCTCGCGTGGTTCGAGGCCTACGGGTTGCAGGCCATTGGCGTAGATGTGCCGCCGCTCTGGTTCGTGACATTGGTCGCAGCCCATCTCGGTCTCTTGGCGTTCGTCGCTTTGCGTTCCAATCGGTTCGCGCCGCGGTGGCTCGCCACTGGTGGCATGGCAGGCTTGACGGTTGTTGCGGGCCTGTTCCTGTTGCTGCAATCGGCGGCCCTGAACACGATGCAGGAGCTTCGCGCGCCGCTCCGGGCTCCGCCGAGTCTCGATGCGAGGGGCCGCGACCCGCCGGCGCGGCCGCAATCGCCGCAGGACTTGCCGAAGGCACCGTTCGCGCCTGCGCCACCGTCGGTAGAAACCGCGCCGATCGTCAAGCAAGCTCCCGCGCGTATCGATAGCAAGGTCGCCAGAATCGATGATGCGGCGCAATCGTTGCCGGAGGTGAAACCACAAGCCGTCCCCGCGCGCGAACCAGCTTCGCAGACGCCGGGTGCGGGCGGCGACGTGAAGGCGTCGGCCCAAGAGAGGATCCCGGCCCCCTCACATGGCAGAATCGCCACGATCGAAGGAACGGCCGAGCCTCGGGCGCGATTGGGGCCGCGGGCCGCGCCCAGGCGCGAGTCACAACCGCCAATGTCAGCACCGATAGCCCCCGCGCCGCCGGTGGCCTCGGCGACGCCCAGTCCCGCACCCCCGCCAGTTGCCTCCGCCGCGCCACCACCGATGGGGTCCGCGGCGCCATCTGCGCCTACACCGATCGCGCCTGGCACGGGACTTCCGCGGGCGGACGGTCGCATTGGAGACTTCGTGGGCCGAGCGGCGCCCCCATTTGATCTGGACGGCAAGATAGCCTCGGACGCGCGGCCCTCGGGACCAGCGGCGCCGATGGGGCCGGGAGCCGCTGGTGATGTCGCCGTCGACAAGCAGGTCACGGCCTCGCCAGCGCCGAGTCCGACGCCGGTGCCCAATGCTGGTTCGCCAACACCCGAACCGGTCAACACCTCAGCCTACTGGAACGGGTGGTTCGTCGACGGAGGCGGGCCGGCAGCAAATATTCTGATTGCCAACAACACCTACACCTACACGCTCGACGTGGCTGCGTTCAATTACGCATTGCTGCGTCGAGCAACTCAGTCCTCCGGAGCGCAAGTGGATCCGGGATTTGCGGAGATGATCGCCGATTCCAGGACGCACGACGTTGTCCTGACCATCAAGCCGCTCATTCCCGAGGGCTCCGGCCTCAGGCTCGGAGACGATCGGCACTCCTACACGATGAAGATCGACCTGGACAAGATCCGGCATCCGGACGCGGATGCGGCGAAGAGATACGCTGACGGTTCGATGTCGATCACCGAACTGTCGAAACAGGCCAGTGCTGGTAGCATTCAGATCGGGCTGACCGCGGAATCGGAGGGCTGTGCCACGATCGCCTTCGCGATCTTCAGGGGTCTGCAGCCGCTCGATCATCTCGTGCAGCGCGTGTCCATCGGCGACACCAATACGTCCGCGCCTGTTTGCGACAGCGCCGATCCGGCGCAGGCCGCCGCGCTCTCGGGCGGCCTCAACTCCTTGCGCGAAGTATCGCTCGGAATGGAGGGCTCGGGCGCGGACGCGACCGCGGCCGCCGCGCTTCACATCTTCGATTTCGAAACCTACAGCATGGCGGTATTCGTCGATGGTCGCCCCGGAAAGACGCTGGTCTATGGTTGGCAGACGGCGTCGAGCGTCGTCGATTTCCTGAAGACTGATCGCTTCCAGAACATGATTTTGAAGGCGCGCAAGGATTCCGCCGACAAGAAGCCGGGCGGCTATCTTCCCGCTGCCAAGGAGCTTGCAAAGATCCTGTTCTCCACGAAATCCGGAAATTCGACGGAAGACGAAGCCAAGAACGCGTGGGCGGCCTTCCGGGCCATCGTTCGCGAGAGCACCGGATCTCCCGTGGTGGTGGTGCGTGTCGCCTCGGACGTAACCGGCGGTCAGAATCGCAGCATCTACGTTCCGCTCGGAATTCTCGGCGCCAAGGGACCGGACCCCGTCCTGGATAAGCCGATCATCGTGGTGCAGCCGATGGCGATCGAGCGATATCCATCTCGCGACAAGTGCATCGGCGATTGGATGTTTGCGGTTCCGGATGGGTTGGAGAACGTTCCTGGCGCTGTGATGCCACCCGGCTTTTTCCCCGCCAAGGTCCCGGGAACGCGGATTTCCGAGATCGACAAGCTCAGGCAATATCTTGCCGCGACGACGAGCTCGGTGACGCCGTTGCTAACCCTGGCGCCGGCTTCCGCGGTCGGATTCGTCGTTCTCGCCCACCAGGACGAGGGCGCGATGTGGTTTGCGGAGTCGACGGATCACATCATTTCGCAAGATATCGAGAAGAAGTTTCCGTCCGGGAGCGTCGGCATCTTCGCCGCCTGTTCCGCCGCGTCTGCCAAGGGCCGGAATACGGCGTTGTTGCAGCGGCTGAACGAGCAGGGATTCGACACGTTGATCGCCTCGCCGTTCACGATCGACGCCGGGTACGGCGTCGTCTTCGCCAGCTCGTTTGCGGAGATCATGGCCGAGGTCACGTCGCAGAAGCCGCCCCCCACCATCCTCGATCTTTTCGACAAGACGATCGCGCGAACGGCTCAAAAATTCAAGGACAAGGCCGATGCCGATTACAGCGAGCTGGGTCTCGAATATGTGCTGCTCGGCAATCCCGCGATCAAGCTCTGTGTCCAGCCCTAACCAGCAAGGTGCGGCATGAAACGTCGTCAGACGGCAGCGCTCATGGTCGCGATCATCCTGGCTTTCCCGGTTGCTGACGTTCGGGCCGACGATGCAAACGCGCCTGGCGTCGCCCAGGTGCCCTATCAGGCCCCGGCCGCCTCGCCCCGACACAGCGTGTTCATCAGCGATCTGCATTTCGGCGTCGGCAAGCAGGCCGGCGCCGCCTGGGACCCGACGGAGGACTTCCGCTGGCCGAGAGCACTCGAGGGCTTCCTGAACAGGATCACCGAGGATGGCGAGCAACGCGTCGATCTCGTCATCGTCGGCGACTTTCTCGAACTCTGGCAACCGCCAGCCGACATCAAATGCGGCGGCGCGGGCGCAGATCTCGGCTGCACGATCGACGAGATGGCCGCGCTGGTCGAAAAAGTGGCAGCCGAACATGCGGGTGATCTCGGCCTCTTGCGGGCGTTTGCCGAGCGCGGCGAAAACCGGTTGCACATCATCGTAGGAAACCACGACTCCACATTGCGCTATGCCGCGATCTGGAATGCGCTCGGAGCTGCGTTGAATGCCGCCAGTGGCCGCATCAACCTCGTGACCGAAGGCGTGTGGATTTCCGCCGACGGCCGCATCCTGGCGGAACACGGCAACCAGATCGGTCAGGACGTCAACAAATACGCAACATGGCCCGCGATATCTCGGCACGTCGACGGCAAGGACTACATTGTTCGGCCATGGGGCGAGCTGTTCGTTCAGCGGCTGTTCAACGATCAGGAAAGGACTTATTCGATCATCGACAATCTCAGCCCGGAGACCGCGGGAGCCCGGTATCGCGCCGCGGATCGGGGGCTCTGGGGCTCGGCGTCCGACGTCGCCAGATTGTTGAGCTTCAACTTGTTGGAAACGTCGCTGAGGCAGAAATCCGTCATGCTCGGCAAGCCTCCTGCTGGCAAGGTCAACTGGGATATCGGGATCGCGCGCGGCAAGGGCGCGATGCTCTTCCTCTATGCGCTGCCAAAGGAGGATCCGCTCAGGCAGCAATTGTCGAGAGACGATGAAGAGGCAATGGCGATCAAATCTGAGCTGACTAAGCTGGCGAACGACAAGGAGCAACTTCCTGACGCAGAAGTTCAACAGCTCTGCGATATGATCGCGGCGAATGAAAAGGACCAGATCTGCTGGGACATGCAGCTTGGGAGTCTCGTCGAGCATTTCCTCTCTTCCAAGAGTAAGGTGATGGCGAAACATCTCGCTGCCCGCCAAGCCGACCACAAGTCGATGCGTGTCTTCATCTATGGTCACACCCACCAGTACGAGGAGCCCTGGCGTGTCGACGTTGAAGGCTCGCCGGTAACGATTACGATCGCAAACACCGGCGCATTCCAGCGGCTGATTGACGACGCAGGGTTCATTAGGCGTCTCGGCGGTCGCGAACCACAGGAAGCTTTGCGTTCGATGAGCCTTGAAGAATTGCCGCCCTGCTACACGGCCGTCGTGGTGTCAGCTCCTGCGCCGGGACAACTTCCCGTTCCCAAGACTGTGGCTTGGCACATGCCGGAAGACGGCGCAGGCAGTTTCACGACGCCTGACGATCCGAGGTGTCATTGAGCGGCAGCCGCGGCACGGCTTTGTTGCCGCAGCGCTGCCGGTCTTGAACGATTGTTGCGCCGACGTTCCGGTTGCATCACACCGGCAGCGCGATCGAATACTTCACCTGGCTCAGCGCAAAGCTCGATTCGATCGAGGCGATGCCGTCGAGCCGGGTCAGCTTGGTCTTGAGGAAGGTCTCGTAGGAGGCGAGGTCTGCGGCGACGACGCGCAAGAGATAATCGCGGTTGCCGGTCATCAGATAGCATTCCAGCACCTCGTCCCATTTCGAGATCGCGCGCGCGAAGCGGTTGAGATCCTCTTCCTTCTGCCGTGCCAGCTTGATCGAGATGAAGACGCTGACATGTAGCCCCAGCGCCTTCTGGTCCACGGTCGCGACATAGCGCGAGATCACGCCGCGTTCCTCCAGCAGCTTGACCCGGCGATGGCAGGGCGAGACCGACAGGCCCACCTTGTCGGCGAGTTCCTGCATGGTCAGCCGGCTGTCGGCCTGGAGATGGCTCAGGATCTTGCGGTCGATGGCGTCGAGCTCGGGCATTGGGATGAAACCTGTCATGGGGGCGTTCCATTGGTAAAATATCCCAATATCGCGGGGTATGGCGCGAAAAATTGAGAAGTTTGGCCGCGCCTGCGGGCGTATCATCGCGCCACCTGTTTCCGGGAGCATTGCCATGCCCGTTGATCCCACCCGTCTGGACACATTGACCGCGCTGGCTCGCAAGGCGCTGTGGCTGTCGTCCTGGACCATCCACCACGCCAACCACATACGCCCGAGCGCGGACGGCCTTAAGGTCGGCGGCCATCAGGCCTCCTCGGCCTCGCTCGCCACCATCATGTCGGCGCTGTATTTCCACGTGTTGCGCCCCGAGGATCGCGTTGCGGTGAAGCCGCACGCGAGCCCGGTGTTCCATGCCATCCAATATCTGTTCGGCCGGCAGAGCCGCGAGAAGCTTGAGAATTTCCGCGGCTTCAAGGGCGCGCAATCCTATCCCTCGCGCACCAAGGACGTCGACGACGTCGACTTCTCCACCGGCTCGGTCGGGCTCGGCGTCGCCCAGACGCTGTTCGCCTCGCTGGTCCAGGACTACGTCAAGGCGCATGGCTGGATGAAGGATCGCCGCGAAGGGCGGATGATCGCGCTGGTCGGCGACGCCGAGATGGACGAGGGCAACATCTTTGAAGCGCTGGCGGAGGGCTGGAAGCACGGCCTGCGCAACACTTGGTGGGTGGTGGACTATAACCGCCAGTCGCTCGACGCCGTCGTGCGTGAGGGGCTCTGGGAAAAGTTCGAAACCATGTTCCGCAATTTCGGCTGGGATGTCGTCATCGTCAAATACGGCCGCCTGATGCGCGAGGCCTTCGCCGAACCCGGCGGCGAAGCGCTGAAGACGTGGATCGACAATTGCCCGAACGCGCTCTACGCCGCGCTGTGTTTTCAGGGCGGCGCGGCCTTCAGGAAGCATCTGCATGACGAGATCGGCGACCAGGGCCCGATCACCAGGCTGATCGACAGGCGCAGCGACGAGGAACTGCTGGCGCTGATGTCGAACCTTGGCGGCCACGACATGGCGAGCATGCTGGAGGCGTTCGAATCGATCGACCACGACCGCCCGGTCTGCTTCATCGCCTACACCATCAAGGGTGTCGGCCTGCCGTTCCAGGGCCATAAGGACAACCATGCCGGCCTGATGACCGTCGCGCAGATGGAGAAGTATCGCGACAGCCAGAACATCCGACCCGGCCACGAATGGGACAAGTACGAAGGCCTTGCGCAATCCGCCGCCGCGCTTGACGCGTTCCTCGCAAGCGTGCCGTTCAACCAGGACGGCCGCCGCCTCACTGCGCCTGTTATCGAGGTGCCCACGCAGCTCAGCTTCAAGCCGTCGCCGCAGATGTCGACCCAGCAGGGTTTCGGCCTCGTGCTGAACGAGATCGCCCGCGGTGACAGCGAACTGGCAAGGCGCATCGTCACGACCTCGCCCGACGTCACCGTCTCGACCAATCTCGGCCCCTGGGTCAATCGGCGCGGCCTGTTCGCCAGCGCCGAGAAGGCCGACTTATTCCGCAGCGAGAAAATTCCTTCCACCTACAATTGGGACGCTTCGCCCAAGGGCCAGCATCTCGAGCTCGGCATCGCCGAGATGAACCTGTTCATCATGCTGTCGGCGCTCGGTCTGTCGCACCAGATCAACGGAGAACGTCTGCTGCCGGTCGGCACGCTCTATGATCCCTTCATCGAGCGCGGGCTCGATGCGCTGAACTACGCCTGCTATCAGGATGCACGCTTTATGGTAGCGGCGACGCCGTCGGGCATCACGCTCGCGCCCGAAGGCGGCGCGCATCAATCGATCGCAACGCCCCTGATCGGCATGGCCCAGGACGGGCTCGCCTCGTTCGAGCCGGCCTTCGTCGACGAGCTTGCCGTGATCATGGGCTGGGGCTTCAACCACATGCAGCGCGATCCCGGCGAGGGCGGCTCGGTTTACTTGCGCCTCTCGACGCGCAGCATCGAGCAGGCGCAGCGGATCATGACACCTGAGCTGCAGCAGGGCATTAGCGACGGCGCCTATTGGCTGCGCAAGCCAGGCCCGAATGCCGAGGTCGTGATCGCCTATACCGGCGCGGTCGCGCCTGAAGCGATCGAGGCCACGGGCTTCATCGGCGAGAGCCGCCGCGACATCGGCCTGCTCGCGATCACCTCGGCGGACCGGCTGCATGCGGGGTGGACCGCCGCACGGAAATTGCGGCGCGATCGGCGTGGCGTGCAGCATCTCAGCCATATCGAAAAGCTGCTGACGCCGCTGCCGCGCGACTGCGGCATCGTGACCGTGATCGACGGCCATCCGTCCGCGCTCGGCTGGCTCGGCAGCGTCCGCGGCCACCGCGTCGAGGCGCTCGGCGTCGAGCAGTTCGGCCAGACCGGCAGCATCGCGGACCTTTATCGGCACTACGGCATCGATGCGAATGCGATCATCGATGCGGCCGAAAGCCTCACCACCGGCGCACCGGTGCTGCATCGGAAGATGGCGGTGTAATCGGGGTAACCACGCGCATGGGCCCCGGCTCTGCAGCGCATCACTGAAGAAGTGCTGCGCTGTGTCCGGGGCACGAGCGTGTTTGCAGTCGTTCCAAGTATCGTGTCCCGGACATGGCGCGACATATCCCGGCGGTGCAAAGCACTGTCCGGTATGTCGCGGCGCAGAGCCGGGACCCAGGCCGCTTGCCTCGCTTCAAATCGCGTCCCATATTCCGCCCGTCCGGCGCAACGCTGGCCCCGCATATGACGGGTTCAATTGCCCGCGCTTTCGTGCAAGGATGCCTGCCGAAACGCCCCCACCATGCCCCCAAGAAGAGGTTAACGATGGTCAATCGCATGCAATTCTACATCGACGGCGCCTGGGTCGATCCCGCCGTCAAGAAGTCCACCGCCGTGGTCAATCCGGCGACGGAAGAGGCGATGTACGAGGTTGCGCTGGGCTCCAAGGCCGACGTGGACAAGGCGGTTGCCGCCGCCAAGCGCGCCTTCGCGACCTTCTCCCAGACCAGCCGCGAGGAGCGCGTCGCGCTGTTCTCCAAGATCATCGAGATCTACAAGGGCCGGCTCAAGGAGATCGGCGCTGCCGTCTCCGACGAGATGGGTGCGCCGCTGCCGATGGCGGAGAAGCTGCAGGCCGGCGCCGGCCTTGGCCATCTCATGACCACGCTCGACGTGCTCAAGAACTATCATTTCGAAGAGCCGGTCGGCACCGCCATGGTGCTGCGCGAGCCGATCGGCGTGGTCGGCATGATCACGCCCTGGAACTGGCCGCTCAACCAGATCGCCTGCAAGGTCGCGCCCGCGCTCGCCGCCGGCTGCACCATGATCCTGAAGCCGTCGGAGTTCACCCCGACCTCGGCGCTGATCTTCGCGGAAATCCTCCATGAAGCCGGCGTCCCCAAGGGCGTGTTCAATCTCGTCAACGGCCTCGGCCCCGAGGTCGGCGCCGCCATGAGCGAGCACCCCGACATCGACATGATCTCCTTCACCGGCTCGACCCGCGCGGGCATCGACGTTGCGAAGCGCGCGGCGCCGACCGTGAAGCGCGTCAGCCAGGAGCTGGGCGGCAAGTCGCCGAACGTCATCCTCGAAGGCGCCGACCTCACGAAGGCGGTGACCGGCGGCGTGATGCACATGTTCAACAATTCCGGCCAGTCCTGCAACGCGCCTTCGCGCATGATCGTGCCGGCCTCGAAGATGAAGGAAGTCGCGGCGATCGCGAAGGCCGTCGCCGACAAGACCAAGGCCGGCGATCCCCGCGCCGAAGGCACCACCATCGGTCCCGTGGTCAACCGCGGCCAGTGGGACAAGATCCAGGGGCTGATCAAGAAGGGCATCGACGAGGGCGCAACGCTCGTCGCCGGCGGCCCGGGGCTGCCCGAAGGCGTCAACAAGGGCTTCTATGTCCGCCCGACCATCTTCGCCGACGTCACCCCTGACATGACGATCGCTCGCGAGGAGATTTTTGGGCCGGTGCTGACCATCATCGGCGCCAAGGACGAAGCCGACGCGGTCAAGATCGCGAACGACACGCCGTATGGCCTGGCCGGCTATGTCTACGGTCCTTCGGTCGAGGATGCCAAGCGCGTCGGTCGTCAGATCCGCGCCGGCAACGTCAACCTGCAAGGCGTGCCCAACGACCGCACCGCGCCGTTCGGCGGCTATAAGCAGTCCGGCAACGGCCGCGAGTGGGGCAAGTACGGCCTCGAGGACTTCCTCGAAGTGAAGGCCGTCGCTGGCTTCAACGCAGCGTAAGCTTTCGTCGCGCGAACGAACATGACGCCGGAGTGGGAAACCGCTCCGGCGTTTTTCGTTTTCGTCATTGCGAGGAGCCCTTGCGACGAAGCAATCCAGACTGCTTCCGCGGAGACAGTCTGGATTGTTTCGCTTCGCTCGAAATGACGGAGGAGAGATCGGTAGGGTGGGCAAAGGCGCGCTCTTCGCGCGACGTGCCCACCATTGCGCGACGAGCAGGAAGTGATGGGCACGCTTCGCTTTGCCCACCCGACGAGACCGTCGCGGTGCGCCTATCCCCCCAGCGCGCCTTGCGTGTTCACATACAGCGCGTAGATCGACTGGCTCGCGGCCATGAACAGGCGGTTGCGCTTGACGCCGCCGAAGCACACGTTGGCGCAGCGCTCGGGCAGGGCGATGCGGCCGATCATGACGCCGTCGGGCGCGAACACCACGACGCCGTCGAGCTCGGGATCGCCCATGCCCCAGCCGCACCAGAGGTTGCCGTCGATGTCGCAGCGCATGCCGTCCGGCGTGCCCGGGCCGGCATCGATATGGACGCGCTTGTTGGAGATCGTCGTGCTGTCAGCCGAGACGTCGTAGGCGAGGATCTTGCGGTTCGGTTGCCCACGGGATTCCACGACGTAGAGGATCTTCTCGTTCGGCGAAAAGCATAGGCCGTTCGGCCCGAGCACGCCCTCGGCGACGATGGTCGCTTTGCCGGTTGCGGGATCGAGCCGGTAGACGTTCGGCTCGATTTCAGGCTCGGCCTTGTAGCCCTCATAATTGCCGAGCAGGCCGAAGGTCGGATCGGTGAACCAGATCGAGCCGTCCGATTTAACAACGACATCGTTCGGCGAGTTCAACCGCTTGCCATTGAATTGATCCATCAGCACGGTGATGCTGCCGTCATATTCGGTGCGCACCACGCGCCGTCCGCCGTGTTCGCAGGTGACGAGCCGGCCCTGCCGGTCGCGCGTGTTGCCGTTGGCGAAATTGGAGGGTTTGCGGAACACGCTGACTGCGCCGGTCTCCTCCTCCCATTTGATGATGCGCTGGTTCGGGATGTCGCTGCACAGGAGATAGCGCCCGTCGCCGAACCACACCGGCCCTTCGGCCCAGCGCAGGCCGGTCGTGAGCCGCTCCACCGCCGACAGTTTCAGCCAGTATTTTTCGAAACGGGGATCGAGCGCGTGAATGGCCGGATCGGGGTAATAGGTAGCCGGCCGCCAGCCGGGCCGTTCCTGGGTGCGGGACGATGCCTCATTCATGTCGGTTCTCTCGTTTCGTTCCCTCTGGACAATGCTGCTATCATTAGAGACATGTGACCGCAAATCGGTCACCAACGGCGAGGGACAACATGCCGCGTATTTTGATGACGGGAGCTTCGGGCGGAATTGGCACCAGCCTCCGAAAACTGCTGCCGCCGATCTATCCGGATCTCCTGCTCTCCGACATCAAGCCGCCTGCCGATCTCGGCGCCAATGAGAAGTTTCGAGCGGCGGACCTTGCCGATCTCGCGCAATGCGAGGCGATCTGCGAGGGCGTCGACGGCATCATCCACTTCGGCGGCTATTCGGTCGAAGGCACTTGGGATCAAATCCTCCAGGCCAACATCATCGGCGGCTACAATCTGTTCGAAGCAGCCTACCGCAAGGGCGTCAAGCGCGTGGTGTTCGCCTCGTCGAACCACGCCGTCGGCTTCTATCCGCGCCACCACAAGATCGGCACCGACGTCACCCCGCGTCCCGACGGGCACTACGGCGTCAGCAAGGTGTTCGGCGAGGCCGTCGGCGCGCTCTACGCCGACAAGCACGGGCTGAGGGTGACCTGCCTGCGCATCGGCAATTTCGGCGACATGCCGCTCGACCAGCGCCGGCTCTCGATCTGGCTCAAGCCCGGCGACCTCGTGCAGCTCTGCCGCATCGGGCTCGAACATCCCGACATCCATTTCGAAATCTTCTACGGCGCCTCCCTCAACGAGCGCGCCTGGTGGGACAACCACCGTGCCTACGAATTCGGCTATCGCCCCATGGGCCGCGCCGAGGATTTCCGCGAGCACGCCATGGCCGAGCAGGCCAAACTGAAGCCGGATCCGGTCGGCGATTATTTCCAGGGCGGTGCGTTCTGCAGCATGGAGTTCGACGCCGACCCCAGCCGCGTCATCGATTGGAATAAGCGGTAAAGCGCTCAGCTGTTGCTGCGACGGAAGTGCGCTCCCGGGAGAGGGTTGGGGGTAAAGGGGGAGTCTCCGTCCGCTCCACGTCATTGCGAGCGCAGCGAAGCAATCCAGAAATCCTCCGCGAGACAGTCTGGATTGCTTCGTCGCAAATGCTCCTCGCAATGACGCGGTGAGGGAATGCCGCTGCCAGCGAGCATATGACTCGCGGAGACGAAGGAACGTTCATTGGCTCTCGCCCTCACCAATGCGCGCCAGATAATCCCTCTTGCTGAACTGCATGTGATCCACGCACAGCTGCGCCAGCGCCCAGCTGTCGCGGCCCTTCAACAACTCGATCATCATCTCATGCTGGCGCCGCGATTGCGCGAGGCCCTCGCGGTCGGCGAGGTTCTTGGCGCGCATCGGCAGCGTCAGGTTCATGTAGTCCTGCAGCGAGCGGACCAGATAGGGGTTGCCGCAAGCGGAGAACAGCGCGAGGTGGAAGGCGTCGTTGGCTTCGTGGATGCCGCGCAGGTCTTGCGCGTCGGCTCTCGCGGAATATTGCCGTTGCAGGCCGGTCAGTTCGTCGATCAGGGCCTGCGGTGCCGGCAGAGCGATCATCAGCGCGGCCTGCCGGGTCAGCATCTCCCGGACCTCATAGATCTGCCGGACCTCCTCGGCGGAATAGAACCGCACGGTGGCGCCGACATTCTTCTCGCGGCGGACGATGCCGCGGCGCTCGGCGTCCACGAGCGCCTGACGCACGAAGTGGCGCGAGGTGCCATAGCGCGACATCAGCGCGTCCTCGGTGAGCCGTGCGCCCGGTGCGATGCGGCCGAAGATGATGTCCTCTTCCAGCCGCGCGACGACGTCGTCCGGATCGTCGCGCCGGACTGGCGTGCTGTCTGCGGTATGAATGTCGGACATGCCCTCGGCCTCCGGCTGCAGCCGGTCTGCCCTGTGGAGCAGGGAAGGGGCAGATTGTCAATAATTTGCGTCCCAAGCGGTGCCATGAGCCGGAAAGAGCGACAATATGGACCAATCTTATTGACAATCAGGGCTCAGGCTGTACCACAATGCCAACTTGAGGAGTGGCATAATGACGAGTGGTTTGCGCAAGGGTCTGACGAGCTATGGCGATGCCGGCTTCTCGCTGTTCCTGCGCAAGGCGTTCATCAAGGCCATGGGCTATTCCGACGACGCGCTGGAGCGCCCCATCGTCGGCATCACCAACACCTATAGCGACTACAATCCCTGCCACGGCAACGTCCCGCAGATTATCGAAGCCGCCAAGCGCGGCGTGATGCTGTCGGGGGCGATGCCGTTCGTATTCCCGACCATCTCGATCGCCGAGAGCTTTGCGCATCCGACCTCGATGTACTTGCGCAATCTGATGGCGATGGACACCGAGGAGATGATCCGCGCCCAGCCGATGGATTCGGTGATCGTGATCGGCGGCTGCGACAAGACGCTGCCGGCGCAGGTGATGGCCGCGATCAGCGCCGACCTTCCGACGGTGGTCATTCCGGTCGGCCCCATGGTGGTCGGCCATCACAAGGGTGAGGTGCTGGGCGCCTGCACCGACTGCCGCCGCCTCTGGGCGAAATATCGTGCTGGCGAGATGGACGATTCCGAGATCGAGGCGGTGAACGGGCGTCTGGCGCCGTCGGTCGGCACCTGCATGGTGATGGGCACGGCCTCGACCATGGCCTGCATGATCGAAGCCATGGGCCTGTCGTTGCCGATGAGCGCGACAATCCCGGCGCCCCATGCCGAGCGCTTCCGCCTGGCAGAGGCCAGCGGCAAGGTCGCCGCCGAGATGGCCAAGACCAAGGGGCCGAAGCCGAGCGAATTGCTGACGCCTGCTTCCTTCAAGAACGCGCAGGTGGTGCTTCAGGCCATCGGCGGTTCGACCAACGGCCTGATCCATCTGACCGCGATGGCGCATCGCTCGCCGCACCGGCTCGATCTCGAGGTCTTCGACCAGATCGGCCGAGAGGTGCCGGTGCTGGTCGATCTCAAACCGTCCGGCGAGCACTACATGGAGCATTTCCACCACGCCGGCGGGGTGCCGAAATTGCTGGCGCAGCTCGGCGACCTCGTCGATCTCGACGCCAAGACGATCAGCGGCCAGACGCTGCGCGAGATCGCGGCGAATGCCGAGGACGTGCCGGGGCAGGACGCGATCCGCTCGCGCGACAATCCAATCAAAAAGGAGGGCGGCCTCGCCGTCCTGCACGGCAATCTCGCGCCGCGCGGCGCCGTCATCAAGCAATCGGCGGCGAGCCCGAAGCTGTTGAAGCATACCGGGCGCGCGGTGGTGTTCGAATCGGTCGAGGACATGACCTTGCGGGTCGACGATCCCGATCTCGATGTCACTGCTGATGACGTGCTGGTGTTGCGCAATGCCGGCCCGAAGGGAGCGCCCGGCATGCCCGAGGCCGGCTATCTTCCGATCCCGAAGAAGCTCGCGCGCGGCGGCACCAAGGACATGGTGCGCATTTCGGATGCGCGGATGAGCGGCACTGCGTTCGGCACCATCGTGCTGCACATCACTCCGGAATCCGCCGTCGGCGGGCCGCTGGCACTGGTGCAGAACGGCGACATGATCAGCCTCGATGTGGCCAAGCGCAGCATCGAGCTGCAGGTCGATGCCGCCGAGCTCGATCGGCGCCGTGCTGCGCTGAAGCCCGCCTCAGCGCCGGAGGAAGCACGGCGCGGCTACGCCTGGCTGTTCAACGAGACCATCATGCAGGCCGACGAGGGCTGCGATTTCGATTTCATGCAGAGGACTGGGAAGACCGAGACAAGCTGACCGAATGACGAACGCTCAGACCGCTTAAAGCGGCGGGCGATAACACAGGGGGAAACGATGATTGCGCGATCCATGCCAAGAGTCTTGCATGGCTTGGCGGCCGCAGCCGCCATGCTTTTCGTCACCGGAGCCGGGGCACAGGAGGTGAAGCATTATCGCTTCGCCTACGACCAGCCGCGCAACACCGGCTATTCGATCGCGGGTGACCTGTTTGCCGAGAAGCTCAAGGAATTGAGCAAGGGCACCATGATCATCGATCAGTATCCCGGCGCGCAGCTCGGGCAGGAGCCGCAAGTGCTCCAGCTCGTGAAGGCCGGCGACGTTGAATTCTCGATCATCTCCTCCGCCAACACCGCGACGATCTCGCCGCAGGCTGGCGTAATGTCGTTGCACTATCTGTTCCGCGACGAGAATCACGTCGTCAAGGGGCTGGCCGATCCCCGCGTGTTCGAAGCGCTCAAGACCATGATCGACGAGACCACGCAGGGCCTGCATGTGATCGCGACGGGCTCGCAGGGCGTGCGTCATATGTATGCGAAGCGGGAAATCCACAATGTCGGCGACATCAAGGGCCTGAAGGTCCGCGTGCAGGCGACTGCAACCGAGGACACCATGTTCCCGGCCTATGGCGCCCAAACCGTGCACATGCCGTTCGGTAGCGTCTACACCAGCTTGCAGACCGGTGTCGTCGACGTCGCCGAGAACAGCATCAACGTCTATCTCGTCAACAAGCACTACGAAGTCGCGCCCGTCCTCAACATCACCGAGCACGAGGCCAACAACGCGCTGGTGTTCGTCTCCGACAAGCTCTGGCAGAGCCTCTCGGCCGAGCAGAAGGGGTGGGTGCAGACCGCGGCCAACGAGATCAGCACCAAGGAGCCGCAGAAGGCGTTCGATCTGGAGCGCAGCGCCGCCGAGAAGTTGAAGAAGATGGGCGTGAAGATCGTCGACAACGTCGACAAGAAGAGCTTTACGGCGGTCGCCGATCCCTATCTCGACAAGCTTGCCAAGGAGCTCGGCCCGCACGCCGAGAAGATCAAGGATTTGATCCGCTCGATTAATTAGGGTGCGCGCCGGACGACAGTGCGCTCCCTCTCCCGCTTGCGGGAGAGGGCAGGGGAGAGGGTGTCTCCGCAATGGGACAGCCCCCAAGAGAAAAGAGCCCTCACCCGCGCCTTCGGCGCGACCTCTCCCGCAAGCGGGAGAGGTGTAGCTACCCTGCAGCCAGGACGACGATAATGGCCATCGCCGACAAACTGCTCGTGCAACGCCAGCGCCATCTGAAATGGCGTTGGCTCGACTGGCTCGAGCTTGCGCTGATGACCCTCTGCGGTGTGCTGTGCTTCGGCTTCTCCCTGTCGGTCACCGCGGACATCGTCACCCGCACCATTGGCCATCCCTGGCTGTGGCTCCAGGAGGTGACATCGACGCTGTTCATCTACGCGATCTTCATCGGCACGGCCGCTGCGACGCGCCGCAACGACCACCTCTATCTCACCGCGATCTCCGAGGCGTTGCACGGCACCTCGCGGCTGATCGTCGAGGTGATCATCCGCTTCGTCGTGCTCGGCGTGGCCTTCTGCCTGATCCGGTATGGCTATCAGAATTATCTGCGCGGCTTCGGCAGCTTCCGCCTGCCGTCCGGCACGCCGATCGCCTCGCTCTATGCGATCATCCCGCTGTCGGGCGTGCTGATCGGTCTGTTCACCATCGAGCAGCTCGTCAACGGCCTGCGCAACGGCTTCGACCATCCCGAGCCCCCCGACGATGACGCTACGTCCGTCGTCACCGACGCGCAGGCGAGGGCGCAGCTATGAGCGCACCTGTTGTCCTGGCCTTGATGACGTTCTGCTTCCTGTTCTTCGGCTATCTCGGCGTGCCCGTGCCGTTCTCGCTGATGGCGGGTGTCTTCATCGGCGCGCTGCTGTCGGATGTCTCGCTCGCCGCGATCATCCAGAAGATCTTTGACGGCGTCGATTCCGAGGCGCTGCTGGCGATTCCGTTCTTCCTTCTGGTCGGCGAGCTCATGAGTTCGGCGAACGTCGTGGTGCGAATAGCCAATCTCTCGGTATCGCTGGTCGGACATATCAGGGGCGGGCTGTCGCAGGTCGTGGTCGTCTTCAGCATGTTCTTCTCGGAGATGTCGGGCTCGACCACCGCCGACGTCGCGGTGATGAGCCGCGCATTGGGTGGTCCGATGAAGCAGGAGGGTTACGAGCCCGCCTTCATCGCGGCCATCATTGCCTCGGCTTCGACGATTGCCGCTTTGGTGCCGCCGAGCATCACTGCCGTGGTCTACGGCGCCGTCGGCAACGTCTCGATCGCCGGCCTGTTCATGGCAGGCGTGGTGCCGGGCCTGATGATCGGCTTCGGACTGATGATCTATTGCTATTTCTTCGGCCCCTCGGGCCTGCGCAAGCCGCGAGCGCCGCTGCGGCAGGTGGTGTTCGCGGCGGGTGATGCCGCTCTGCCGCTGATGATCCCGGTGATCCTGCTCGGCGGCATCCTGACCGGCTGGTTCACCCCGACGGAAGCCGGCGTCGTCGCCGTGGCCTGGATCATCCTGGTCGTGATCCCCGCGCTCAATCGCGGGCATATCAGGAAGATCCCTTACGATTTCTGCCTCGCCGGCCTGATCTTCTCGCTGCCGCTGATCACCATCGGCGCCGCCAATGCCTTCGGCTGGATGCTCGCCTACTTGCGCGGCGCTACCTACATCGCCGAGTTGATCACGTCCATAGCCGGCAACGACCCGCATCTGATCATGCTGCTGATGGTGCTGCTCTTCACCGTGGTCGGCGACTTCATCGAGCCGGTGCCGACCATCATCATCTTCATGCCGCTGGTCAATGCGCTGACGGAAGCCGGCGAGATCAACGCCGTGCATATGGGCGTGGTGTTGATCGCAACGCTCGCCTTCGGCCTGATCACGCCGCCCTATGGCCTGGTGTTGCTGATGGGCTCGAAATTCGTCGGCGTCAGCTTTGCCAAGGCATTGCGCGCAGCATTGCCGATCTATGTCGTGTTCCTGGCGACGATCGCGTTCGCGATCTATTTCCCGAGCGTGGTACTGTGGCTGCCGCGGCACGTGCTTCCCGAATCGGTCGGCTGCTTCAAGTCGCCGGCGGGCACGGGGTATATCTGTCCGCAGTAACTGAGCGCTACTTGCCCTTGCTGGTGAACTTCTTCACGGCGGTGCGGAAGTCTTCCGTGTTCATCGCCATGATGATCTTGTGTTCCTCGGCATCGAGCTGCTGCTTCACCGGCGTGGTCGCGGCCTGATAGACCAGCTGCTTGGTGCCGGCGATCGCCGCCGGCGGGTTCTGCGAAAGACGCTCGGCGAGTTTTCGCGTGGCGGCCTTCAATTCCGCGGCGGGAACGACCTTCGCGACCAGGCCCCATTCATGGGCCTGCTGCGCGGTAAAATTGTCCTCGGCGAGAAAGATCTGCAGCGCACGGCGCGAGCCGACCGTGCCGACGATGCCGACCGTCGAGCCGCCATCCGGCGACACCCCGATCTTGGCATAGGCCGGGGTGAACTTGGCATCGTCAGCGGCGATGCAGAGATCGGTGACGAAGGCGAGGCCCATGCCGGCACCGGCGGCCGAGCCATGCACGCTCGACAACGAGATTTTTGGCATGCGCCTGATGATCTCGATGAAGGCATGATAGTGCTTCAAAAGCTCGCCGACGACCGGTGTTACGGTGCCTGCTTCGGCGGCCGCCCCAATCGTCTGCAGATCGCCGCCGGCCGAGAAGGCGCGGCCTTCGCCTTCGATCACCAGGACCTTGATGGCGTCGTCGCCTTCGATGGTGGCCGCGAGCTGCTCGAGCTTCTGCGCGATCGCGAGGTTGATCGAGTTGAACGCGGCGGGGCGGTTGAGCGTAATGGTCGCGATCGGGCCGTCGATCCCCAGCAAAGCGGGATCGTCGGACTTTGAGACGGGTGCTGGCATTCTGGATATCCCCGGCATGTGGTGGCTAGTAGCGACTAAATCGCAGAAGGCGCGGGGAGACAATCCCCGCGCTGCGCCCTTGCACTGGGCGGACCGATAGGCTCAAATGGGCAGGCCTTTGCCAAGGGACGGACACGAGCGCCGGCTCCTCGTAAGGTCAGCAACCAAAATCAGCGAGAGAGGAGACGGCATGGGTCACGCTCGTGTCTTCCGGAAATGGGCTGTCCAATGAGTGACGGTCCGGTGATCATCGTCGGTGCCGGCCATGGCGGCTACCAGGTCGCGGCGTCGCTGCGCCAGGCCGGCTTTTCGCAGCGCATCTGCCTCATCAACGACGAGGCGCATCTGCCTTATCAGCGGCCGCCGCTGTCCAAGGCTTACATCAAGGGCTCGGCCGGCCCTGAAAGCCTGATGTTCCGCCCCGAAAAATTCTACCAGGATCAGAAGATCGAGCTGATCGCGGGCCGCGCGGTATCGATCGACCGCTCGGGGCGCAAGGTGCAGCTCGCGTCCGGCGAAACGCTTGCCTACGGCCATCTCGTGCTGGCGACGGGCGCGCGCAACCGGCTGCTCGACCTGCCCAACGCCAATCTGCCTGACGTGAAATACTTGCGCATCCTCGACGAGAGCGAAGCGCTGCGCCAGATCATGCCGTCGAAGACGCGCGCCGTGATCATCGGCGCCGGCTTCATTGGCCTCGAATTCGCCGCCACCGCCCGGATCAAGGGCCTCGAGGTCGACGTGCTCGAGCTTGCCCCGCGCGTGATGGCGCGTGCGGTGACGGCGGAGGTCTCGGAATATTTCCAGGCGCGGCATCGCGAGGCCGGCATTCGCATCCATCTCGGCGTGCAGGCGACCTCGATCGAGGCTGAAGGCGGCAAGGTCACCGGCGTGTCCTTGAGCGACGGACGGCATCTGCCCGCCGACCTCGTCGTGGTCGGCGTCGGCGTGCTGCCGAACATCGAGCTCGCAGCGGAGGCGGGGCTGCCGGTCGCCGCCGGCATCATTGTCGACGAATATCTTGCGACGGCCGACCCTGACATCTCTGCGATCGGCGATTGCGCGCTGTTCGCCAGCCCACGCTTCGGCGGATCGCTGCGGCTGGAATCGGTGCAGAACGCGACCGATCACGCCCGCTGCCTTGCGGCGCGGCTGACCGGCGACAAAAAGCCTTATGACGGCCATCCCTGGTTCTGGAGCGACCAGGGCGACGACAAGCTCCAGATCGCAGGGCTGACCACGGGCTACGACCGCGTCGTGCTCCGCGGCGATCCCGCCAAAAAGGCGTTCTCGGCGTTCTGCTATCACGGCGACAAGCTGCTCGGAATCGAATCGATCAACCGCGCGGGCGATCACATGTTCGGCCGCCGCTTGCAGGGCATGGACCGCTCGATCACGCCGGAGCAGGCCGCGGACGAAAGCTTTGACCTGAAGAGCGCGCTGGCCTGATCAGCCGGCGCCGAGAACAGCTTTAACTTCCGCGGCCGTCGGCATCGACGGCCCCGCGCCCATCCGCTGCACGCTGATCGAGGCGGCGGCGTTGGCGAAGGCGAGGGCGGTGCGCAAAGCCGCACCGTCAGCGAGCTCTGCGGCAAGTGCGCCGACGAAGCAGTCGCCGGCACCAGTGGTGTCGACTGCCTTCACCGCGCGTCCCTGCACCAAAATCTCCTCGCGCCCGGCGAGTGCGAGCACGCCGCGCTTGCCGAGCGTCACGCAGATGGTCTGATCCTCGCGCACTTGAATTTTTCGCGCGGTGTCGACGATCTTTGCGGTCTCGTCGCTGTCAGACAGGTCCACGCCGGCGAGGAAGCCGAGCTCGGTCTCGTTCAGCACGAGGATGTCGACTAGCGCCAGCAGCTCATCGGGCATCTTTTGTGCCGGCGCCGGGTTGAGCAGCGTCGTGGCTCCGGCGGCACGGCCGCGCCGGAAGAACGCGGCAATTGCCGGCAGCGGGATCTCGAACTGGCTGACGGCGACGTCGCCGGCCAGCAGCGGCACGACCTCGACGTCATCCGCGCCGACCAGCCCGTTCGCCCCGGGAATGACGACGATGGTGTTGTCGGCCTCCGCCACCGTGATGATGGCCGTGCCAGTGTGCGCCTCCGCCGTCTCCGCGACATAGCCGAGATCGATGCCTTGGTCGCCGAGGAACGTCCTCAACTCGGCCCCGAACGAATCCTTCCCCAGCCGCCCGATCAGCGTGGTCCGCGCGCCGAGCCGCGACGCCGCGACCGCCTGGTTCGCGCCCTTGCCGCCCGGAAAATACAGCACCTGCCGGCCCGCGACGGTCTCGCCGACGCGTGGATGGCGATCGGCCGTCGCCACCACGTCCATGTTGATGCTGCCGGCGACGAAGACCCGCCCCATCTGGATCTAGACCCTGACCTCGAACTCGTGCCTGACCTTGGCGATGTCGACCAGCGTCGGCAGGCCGGCCTCGTTGCCGAGGCGCTGGATCTTGAAGGTCGAGGCGGCCCTCGCGAAATCAAAATGCTCGCGCCAGCTTTTGCCGGGATGAGCGAGATAGGAATAGATATAGGCGCCGTGGAAGACGTCGCCGGCGCCATTGGTGTCGATCACGCGCTCGCGCGGGATCGGCATCGCCGGCATCACCTGCACCGTCCCGGTTTCGTCGTACCAGAAGAGGCCCTTCTCGCCCATGGTGACGCCGCCGATCTTGCAGCCGCGGCTCTTGAGGTAGTCGAGCATCTTCTCGGGCGTCAGGTCCATCTGCTCGCACAGGCGCTCGGCGACGATCGCGACGTCGATGAATTCCAGGAGCTCATGGGTGTTGGTGCGCAGGCCGCCGCCGTCGAGCGAGGTCAGGATGCCGGCCTCGCGGCACACCTTGGCGTAGTGCATCGCGGCATCCGGCTGGTGGCCGTCGACATGCAGCGCGCGGCAGCCGCCGAGATTGAGCATCGGAAAGGGATGGATGTGCTCGTCGTCGCGGCAGCGGACGATGGCGCGCTTGCCGTCCTTCGGCATGATGAAGGAGAGCGAGGACTGGTTGACCTTCCGCCCGTGCAGCGAGATCGCGTATTTCGCACACATGTCCTGGAACATGCGGCCCAGCCAGTCATTGGCCGCGGTGGCGATGAGATCCGGCACGATGCCGAGCTTGGCGCAGCAGAACGCCGCCGTCACCGCGTTGCCGCCGAAGGAGACGGCATAGTCCGAGGCCACGTGCTTTTCGTCGCCGGTCGGCATGTGGTCGGTGATGAAGACGACGTCGATATAGGTCTGTCCGATGAAGAGAGCCTGCATTGCTTGTCCGTCATGCGCTTAGTGGTCCCGGCCGGTGGGCTTACTGTAACACCGGTTCCGCTCCGGCGGGACGCTGAAATTATTCGCAAAACTGCCGCCCGAAGCGCTTGAGGTCAGCATGGTCAGGGAATACGACCATCACCGGGCAATGCCAAGCCCGGACAAACGCCGTATTTCGGCCCATGGGTTCCAGGGTTATGAAAGGGGCGATCAAGAGGGAAAAATGATCACCGGCCTCGATCATGTCGTCGTTCTGGTGGGGGACATCGGGGCGGCCAAGGCGGCTTACCAGACGCTGCTTGCCCGTGCGCCCGCCTGGCAGAACTCGGGCGAGGGCGCCGACCGCGTGCTGTTCACCCTCGCAAACATGACGATCGAGTTGATGGCGCCGAGCGGCTTCAGCGTGACTGCGGATCGCATGCGCGCGCTGCTCGATGATCAGGAGGGCGTGCTCGCCAGCCTGTGCTTTCGTGTCGCAGACATGAGCCGGATGCACCGGCGGCTGGAGCGGGTGGCCTTGAACCCGGATCCGGTCGCCGAGGTCGAAAGCAGCGATACGGAAACGGGCAACGTCCTGCACTGGAAGCGCACGCGCGCCGCCACGGAACTCACGCGCGGCGTGCGCATGTTCTTCCTCGAGCTGGCCGACGAGCGGCCACTTTCCCCGGCGACCGACATCGCGCCGATCGACGCGCTCGACCACGTCGTGGTCACCACCGAGGATTCCGACCGCGCCGCCGCGCTCTACGGCGCGCGGCTCGGCCTCGACCTGGCGCTCGACCGCTCGCACCAGGATTGGGGCCAGCTGATGTTCTTCCGCTGCGGCGACCTCATCGTCGAGGTGGTTCGCCGGCCCGTCGCCGGCAGTGACCTCGCGCACGACCGTCTGTGGGGCCTGAGCTGGCGCGTCGCCGACATCGACGCCACCCGCGCCCGCCTGATTGCGAGCGGGCTCGACGTCAGCGAAGTGCGCAACGGCCGCAAGCCGGGCACGAAGGTGATGACGGTGCGGAGCGGCACTTGCGGGATTCAGACGGTGCTCTTGGAGCGCTCGCCGAAGCCGGCGGAGTAGGGCGATGCGTAAATGCACTCTCGTGTCCCGGACGCGCTGCAGCGCGTAGCGCTGCTGCGCAGAGCCGGGACCCAGAAGCCGACGACCTCTCACCCGGAAACATGGGCCCCGGCTCTGCAGCGCACCGCTGAAGTAGCGCTGCGCTGCGTCCGGGGCACGAGATCGTTCTCAAATGCTCGCCCGCATGATACATGCGATGGACAACCATCCAGCGAGCACCCGGTTTGGCGAAGGCAAAGCGAACTCTGAAATGGCAGCGTGACCCCGAAGGGATGCGGCTGCGCATTCTCGAAGCCGCCAAGCAGGAGTTTTCCGCCCATGGTCTCGCCGGTGCGCGGGTCGACCGCATTGCGGCCAAGGCCGGCGCCAACAAGCGCATGCTGTACTATCACGTCGGCAACAAGGACGAGCTCTATCTGGCGGTGCTCGAAGGCGCCTATGACAAGATCCGCAGCGAAGAACGCGGGCTCGATCTCGAGCATCTCGATCCGCCCGAGGCGATCAGACGCCTGATCGAGTTCACCTGGAATTATTTCCTGCGCAATCCGGAATTCCTGTCGCTGCTCCAGACCGAGAACCTCGCGCGCGCAAAGCACCTGAAGAAATCGACCAAGGTCAAGTCGATGCATTCGCCCTTCGTCGAGATGATCCGCACCGTGGTGCGGCGCGGCGTCGACAGCGGCGACTTCCAGGTCGCGGTCGATCCGGTGCAGCTCTACATCTCGATCGCAGGGCTGTGCTTCTTCTATCTCTCCAACTCGGCAACGCTCAGCGTGATCTTCGGCCGTGATCTCTTGGACAAGAAGGCCAAGGACGAGCGGCTCGCCCACATGGTCGGCCTCGTGCTCGCCGCGCTGACGGGGCGGTCGGCGGAACTGTTCGAGCTCGCCAAGGCCCCGAAGTCGCGCAGCGCTGTGGCGCAGACGGTGTAGTCCGTAGCCCGTATGGAGCGCAGTGCAATCCGGGCTACGATGCGGTGACCTCGCACCTTGCTCGGTCATTGCGAGCGTAGCGAAGCAATCCAGAATCTTTCCGCAGCGGCACTCTGGATTGCTTCGCTGCGCTCGCAATGACGAGGTGGCGGCAAGCGGGCCCAAATAGCGCTCTCGTGCCCCGGACACGGCGCCGCCGCCACTCACCCAAATGCCCGGAACCCGCCGCAATACGTCACAGGGAAAGCTCTGGACAGTATTTATCCAACGGGTTAATTTCTCCCCACAACGAAGAAGACTGCCGGGAGTGAAAATTGGCCGAGCCGAAGCCGCAAAACGCTGTTTCCAAGATGCTGAATGCTGCTTGGGTTCGGCCGTTCTTGTTCCTGGTCTTCATCGTGGTCGCCTGGGATCTTTCGATCCGGCTGTTCAGGATTCCCGCCTACCAGATACCGTCGCCTCTGGATGTCGTGGCGGTGCTGCGCACGGAATGGCCGGAACTGCTGCGCCAATCCTGGCCGACGACCTATGCGACCGTCTGCGGCTTCCTGCTGTCGGCGCTGTTCGGCATTCCCGTCGCCATGCTGATCGCGGGCTCGAAGACGGTGGAGAGCTACGTCTATCCGCTGCTGGTGTTCTCCCAATCCGTGCCGAAGATCGCGATCGCGCCGCTGTTCGTAGTGTGGTTCGGCTTCGGCATCATTCCCAAGGTGATCTCGGCCTTTCTGCTCGGCTTCTTCCCGGTGGTGGTCTCGGCGGTGCAGGGCTTCAAGTCGGTCGATCCCGACATGGTCGATCTCGCCCGAGCCATGCAGGGCAGCCGTTTTCAGGTGTTCCGCGCGGTGAACCTGCCGCATGCGCTGCCGGCGATCTTCTCAGGTCTCAAGGTGTCGGTGACGCTGGCCGTGGTCGGCGCCGTCGTCGGCGAGTTCGTCGGTTCCAATTCCGGCATCGGCTACGTCATGCAGCGCTCGATCGGCACGTTCGACCTGCCGACGATGTTCGCGGCGCTCGTGATCCTCGCGCTGCTCGGCGTGGTCCTGTTCTGGATCGTCGACCGCATCGAGAAGCTGGTCATTCCCTGGCATGTCAGTCAGCGCGAGGACGTGATTTTCGCATCTTGACCAAAGCGACCAACGGCCACCAACGGCCGAAGCAAACAACGACAAAGGGAGAGCAATGATGAAGCGGTGGATAGGAGCCGTCTCGGCGGCGCTGATGGTGTTTGCGGCGGTGCCGGCGCAGGCAGCCGACAAGGTCGTGCTGATGCTGAACTGGTACGTTTATGGCGAGCATGCGCCGTTCTATTACGGCAAGGCCAAGGGCATCTATGCGGCCGAGGGCATCGACCTCGAGATCCAGGAAGGCCGCGGCTCGGCTGCCACCACGCAGGCCGTCGCGGCCAAGACCGCCAATTTCGGCTATGTCGACGTCCCTACCATGATGCGCGCCGCGATCAAGGGTGCGCCCGTGGTTGCGACCGGCGTGCTGCTGCAGACCTCACCGATGTCCGCCATGGGCTTCGTCGACAAGAACATCAAGAAACCCGAGGACATCAAGGGCAAGACGGTGGCGATCACACCCGCGGATTCCATGACCCAGATCTGGCCGCTGTTCCTGAAGAAGACCGGCTTGAAGGAGAGCGACTTCCAGACGGTCGCCGGCGACGGCCAGACCAAGCTCAACGCCGTCATCAACGGTCAGGCTGATCTGTTGCTCGGCTATGTCATGGACCAGTCGATGAAGATCAAGGACGCCACCGGCAAGGACGTCTATCCGATCAAGTTCGCCGACTACGGCATCAACATGGTGTCGTCAGGCATCATCGCCAACACCGACTACGTGAAGGCCAATGCCGATCTCGTCCGCCGCTTCATGTCGGCGACGACCAAGGCCGTCGAAGCCGCCGAGAAGGAGCCGAAGGCGGCGGCGCAATCGATCCTCGATGCCAACCCCAAGGGCGGCAAGATCGACACGCTGACGCAAGGTTTCGAGCTGACCATTCCGCTCTATCGGACCGCGGAGACCAAGGGCAAGCGTCCGTTCCAGGTCACCGACCAGAACATGACTGAGACCGTCAATCTGCTGGTCGAATATGGCGGGCTGGATGCCAAGGCCAAGGAAAACCCGAAGGCGTTCTACACCAACGATTATCTGCCGAAGAGCGGCTCGTGAGCGATCAATCTCCGCTGTCGTCCCTGCGAACGCAGGGACCCATAACCACCGGCCTTGATGATTCCGGAAGGTCTCCACCTGCGTGCCCGGTAGCGCGGGCACGGCATATGGGTCCCTGCGTTCGCAGGCACAACGGGTGGAGAGAGCGGTGATGAACCCAGCGACCAAGCCAATCGATATTCAACCGGCCGCGCATCTGAGATTGGTGAGCGACCGGGCCGGCGAAGCATCCGGCATCCAACTGTCCGGCGTGTCCAAGACCTACCGGACGCGCGACGGCGATGTGCCGTCGCTGCGGCCGCTCGATTTCCACATCAATGACGGCGAGTTCTTCGTCGTGGTCGGCCCAAGCGGTTGCGGCAAGTCTACGTTGCTCAAGCTGATCTCGGGATTGCTGCCGCCGACATCGGGCGAGATCCTGGTCGAGGGCGAGAAGGTGACGACGCCGCACGGCAATGTCGGCATCGTGTTCCAGAACGCACTGCTGCTGCCATGGCGCAACATCCTCGGCAATGTGATGCTGCCGATCGACATGAAGCGCCTGCCGCGGCAGCAATATTTCGATCGCGCCAAGTCGCTGCTGAAGCTGGTCGGGCTCGACGGCTTCGAGAAAAAGCTGCCGTGGCAGCTTTCCGGCGGCATGCAGCAGCGCGCCTCGATCTGCCGCGCCCTGGTGCACGATCCCAAGATCATGCTGATGGACGAGCCGTTCGGCGCGCTCGATGCGCTGACGCGCGAACGCATGAATGTCGAATTGATGCGGATCCAGCGCGAGACCAGGAAGACGGTGCTGCTGATCACGCATTCGATTCCGGAGGCCGTGTTCCTCGCCGACCGCGTGCTGGTCATGACCGAGCGCCCCGGCGCGGTCGCCGCGATCTACGACGTGCCCCTGCCGCGCCCGCGTTCGCTCGACGTGATGGCTGATCCGGTGTTCACGGAACTCGTGCAGCGCGTCCGCAAGCATTTCTTCTCAAAAGGTGCATTGGATTAGAGGCGATGATGTTCTCTGACGCCGCCACAGGCACGGTGCGCTCCCTCCCCCGCCTGCGGGGGAGGGAGAGGGTGTCTCCGCTAGCAAGAGTCCCCCAGAGGAGAAAGCCCTCACCCGTCGCGCTGCGCGCGTCGACCTCTCCCGCAAGCGGGAGAGGCGCATCGCCCGCGGCCATACCGCTCGCACTAAGTTCACCTCGTTTTGTTGTGAGATCATGTCCCCCCGCCTGAAGCTGCGAGACATCGCGTTCTTCGAACGCCCCGTGCAGTTCGCGCGGCCGTTCCGCTTTGGCGCGGTGACCATCAACGCGACGCCGCAGCTGTTCGTGCGCGCCGAGATCGAAGTCGAGGGCAGGGGGAGCGCGGTCGGTGCCGGTGCCGAGCTGCTGGTGCCGAAATGGTTCGACAAGCGGCCGGAACTGTCGCCGGCGCAGACGGTGGATGGGCTGCGACGGTCGCTCGCGATTGCGCGCGGGCTCTATCTGGCGCGAACCGGATACCAGACCGCCTTCGATCTGCACGCCTCGTGCATCGGTGCCCAGATCGCGACCTGCGCGAAGAAAAATATCCCCGCGCTCGCGGCGGCTTATGGCCCGGCGGAGATCGACAAGGCCGTCCTCGATGCATTGTTGCGCGCCGTCGAGACCAGCTTCTTCGACGGGATGGCCGCGAACATTGCCGGTATCGATGCGCGGCTTTCGTCTGACCTGAAGGACGCTGATCTCACGACCTTTCTCGCCGGGCGCAAGCCGCTGCCGTGCGTTGCGATCAGGCATACGGTGGGCCTCGACGACATCGTCGAAGGCGAGGGCGGTGTTGCGGATGCTCACGAGAACGCCGGGGCAAACTATTTCAAGCTGAAACTGTCGGGCGATCCCGCAGCCGATGCTGCGCGACTCGCGCGCATTGGCAAGGAGCTCGACACGCTGGGACGCGATACCAAGGTGACGCTCGACGCCAATGAGCAGTATGCGGATCTGGCCGCGTTGCGGGCATTGATGGATCGGCTCGATCACGACGCCGCGCTGCGCCCGATCGCCACGCGCTTGCTTTATGTCGAACAGCCGATGCCGCGCGACGTCACCAGACAATCGCCGCTCGGCGCCCTGGCCGCCCACGGCTTCATCATCGACGAGGCCGACGATTCCTACGATGCCTTTCCGGCTGTGCGCGCGCTCGGCTATTGCGGCATTTCCTCGAAGTCCTGCAAGGGACTCTACAAGTCCATTGTCAATGCGACGCGTGCGGCGAAATGGACTGCCGGTGGTGCGCGGTTCTTCGTCACCGGCGAGGACCTCACCTGCCAGGCAGGCCTCGCCGTGCAACAGGACCTCGCGCTCGGCGCGTTCATCGGCGTCACCCATGCCGAGCGCAACGGCCACCACTACGTCGACGGTTTTGGCGAGACGCCCGCCGCTGAAGCGCAAGCCTTCGCCGCCGCGCATCCCGATCTCTATGCCGATGCCGGGCAGGGCATCCGGCTTTCCATTCACGACGGCGATCTCCTGACGGGATCGCTTCACACAACGGGCTTTGCGACGTCGGTCCATCCGGACTGGTCGGCGCTCCGCCCGCTCGAACAGCCAAGATCACTTCAGGAGCAATTGGCATGACCACCCAACGCCTCGGCCTCATCATGAACGGCGTCACCGGCCGCATGGGGCTCAACCAGCATCTGATCCGCTCGATCGTCGCGATCCGCGATCAGGGCGGCGTCCGGCTCAAGAACGGCGACCGCGTCATGCCCGATCCGATCCTGGTCGGCCGCAGCGCCGAGAAGGTCGAGGCGCTCGCCAAGCGCTTCAACGTCACGCGCTGGACTACCGATCTCGACGCGGCGCTCGCCGACAAGAACGACACCATGTTCTTCGACGCCGCGACCACGCAAGCCCGGCCGGGACTTCTGACCCAGGCCATCAATGCCGGCAAGCACGTCTATTGCGAGAAGCCGATCGCGACGAATTTCGAGGAGGCTGTCGAGGTCGTGAAGCTTGCCAACGCCAAGGGCGTCAAGCACGGCACAGTGCAGGACAAGCTGTTCCTGCCCGGCCTGAAGAAGATCGCCTTCCTGCGCGATTCCGGTTTCTTCGGCCGCATCCTCTCGGTGCGCGGCGAGTTCGGCTATTGGGTGTTCGAAGGCGGCTGGCAGGAGGCGCAGCGGCCGTCCTGGAACTACCGTGACGAGGACGGCGGCGGCATTATCCTCGACATGGTCTGCCACTGGCGCTACGTGCTCGACAATCTCTTCGGCAATGTCAAGAGCGTGGTCTGCATCGGCAACACCGACATTCCCGAGCGCTTTGACGAGCAGGGCAAGAAGTACAAGGCGACCGCGGACGATTCCGCCTACGCGACCTTCCAGCTCGAGGGCGGGGTCATCGCCCACATCAACATGTCCTGGGTGACGCGCGTCTATCGGGACGACCTCGTCACTTTCCAGGTCGACGGCACACTCGGCTCGGCGGTCGCGGGCCTTACCGACTGCATGATCCAGTCGCGGCAGGCAACGCCGCGGCCGGTGTGGAATCCCGACGAGAAGCGGCTGCACGATTTCTACGGCGACTGGCAGAAGCTGCCCGACAACGTCACCTACGACAACGGCTTCAAGGAGCAGTGGGAGATGTTCATCCGCCACGTCTACGAGGATGCGCCCTACAAGTTCACCCTGCTCGAAGGCGCCAAGGGCGTGCAGCTCGCCGAATGCGCGCTGAAGAGCTGGAAGGAGCGGCGCTGGATCGACGTCGCCCCGATCAAGGTCTGAGGTTGATTGGATAAGCCCCGATGTCTACCAAGCCGTCATTGCGAGCGCAGCGAAGCAATCCAGAATGCCTCTGCGGCAACAGTCTGGATTGCTTCGTCGCTCCGCTCCTCGCAATGACGGGGAGAGGTCCGAAATCATGAACAAGCCCGTCCAGCCGATGTCGTCATTGTCGCTCAAGCTGCCCAAGGCCGATCGCTCGATCGAGACCTATCGGCTCGCGGCTTCGCGCACGTTCCCCACAAAGCTCGAGGGGCCGCTGAATCGCATCGCCTTCTCGGCGGTGCATACGGTCGCCGATCCCTTTGCCGACAACGATCCCTGGCTTTCGGTGGCCGTCGACTGGGACAAGACCATCGCCTTCCGCGAACACGTCTGGGACCTCGGTCTCGGCGTTGCCGAAGCCATGGACACCGCGCAACGCGGCATGGGGCTGGATTGGCCGACCTCGCTGGAGCTGATCACGCGCTCGGTCGGGGCCGCCAAGCACCGCAACGCGCTGGTGTTCTCGGGCGCAGGTACTGACCATCTCGCTGTCGACGATGCCAAGAGCCTCGACGACGTGATCCGCGCCTATGAGGAGCAGATCTCGGCGGTCGAGAAGGTCGGCGGTCGCATCATCCTGATGGCGTCGCGTGCGCTGGCGAAACTCGGCCGCAATGCCGACGATTATGCCAAGATCTACGATCGTGTGCTCTCGCAGGTCCGCAAACCCGTGATCATCCACTGGCTCGGCGACATGTTCGATCCGGCCCTGACCGGCTATTGGGGCACCAAGGATCTCAATAAGGCGATGGACATTGCGGTCGCCATCATCAACGGCAACGCCGCCAAGGTCGACGGCGTGAAAGTCTCGCTGCTCGACAAGCAGCGCGAGATCGACATGCGCAGGCGCCTGGACAAGCGTATCAAGATGTACACCGGCGACGACTTCAACTACGCGGAGCTGATCGCCGGCGACAGCGAGAGCTTTTCGCATGCGCTGCTCGGCATTTTCGACGCGATCGCTCCGGCCGCCTCCTACGCGCTGTCGCGGCTCGCAGCCGGCGACGAAGCCGGCTTCCACGACGTGCTCGGCCCGACCGTGCCGCTGTCGCGTCACATCTTCAAGGCGCCGACGCGGTTCTACAAGACCGGCGTGGTTTTCATGGCCTATCTCAACGGCCACCAGGACCATTTCACCATGGTCGGAGGACAGGAGAGCACGCGCTCCACGCTGCATCTGGCCGAGCTGTTCCGTCTCGCCGACAAGGCCGGCCTGCTCGCCAACCCTGAACTCGCGACGCAGCGGATGAAGACCGTGCTCGCCACCCACGGTATCGAATCCTGATGCGCGATTTCTCGTCCGACCACCGCTGGCTGTCGCTGAACACGGCGACCGTTCGCAAGCAGGGTGATCTCGTCGCGATCATCGATGCCTGCGCGAAGCACGGCATCCGCGCCATCGATCCCTGGCGCGATCAGGTCGCCGCGGTCGGTCTCGACCGCGCCGCGCGTGCGGTGCGCGATGCAGGGCTCGATCTCTCAGGCTATTGCCGCGGCGGCATGTTCACCTCGGACGCTTCGCGCCGGGGCGAGGTGCGCGACGACAACCGCCGCTGCGTCGACGAAGCCAAGGCGCTGGGCGCGCCCTGCATCGTGCTCGTCGTTGGCGGCCTGCCGCAATATTCGCGGCCGGGCAGCGAGGCCTCGAAGGATCTCGTCGCAGCACGCGGGCAGGTCGAGGAGGCGCTGGCCGAGATGCTCGACTACGCCAAACAGGCAAAGCTGCCGCTGGCGATCGAGCCCTTGCATCCGGCCTATGCGGCCGATCGCGCCTGCGTGAACACGACAAAACAGGCGCTCGACATCTGTGACCGGCTCGACCCCGGCTGCAGCGGCATGCTCGGCGTCGCGCTCGACGTCTATCACATCTGGTGGGATCCGGATCTGATGGGCCAGATCGCACGTGCCGGCAAGGATCGCTTGCTCGCCTTCCACGTCTGCGACTGGTTGGTGCCGACCAAGGACATGCTCAACGACCGCGGCATGATGGGCGACGGCGTCATCGACATCAAATCGGTGCGTGAAGCGGTCGAGGCGCAGGGTTTTGCCGGCTATTCGGAGATCGAGATCTTCTCCAACGACTGGTGGGGCAAGCCGATCGACGAGGTGCTTCGCACCTGCATTACGCGACATAAGACGGTGATTTGATTCACGCGCGCGTCGGACCAGTCGATGAAAAGTCAGACGATTGCGCTGTCATCGATTCACCGTCAAACACCGGGCTATCACTCGTCAATTCGATCTGCGAAGCTGTGCCAACACAAATGCCCTTGCAAACGAGCAAGCGCGAAGGGAGGTTGGCAGTGGATAAAGTGCGACGGTTGCGTGCGATGAGCTCACTGTGCCGCCAACAGGCCGCGTACAACAGCATGAACAAGTGGAAGCTGCTCGCGGAGGCAGAATACTGGGATCATCTGGCCGAGCTTGCGTTGTCGTCTCACTTCCAACAATGCAACGCGATCACTAACACGAATGATGCTGAGGCGAAGACGATTTCCCCGTGAGGTCAGAATAGAGGCGGTCGTTTGCGTTACATCCTGCTGCACTCTTTTAGAGAGTGCGCGGCAGGGACACGCGTGGTCTCGTCCAGCTTTGAAACAGCACGATTATGTCGCTGCGCAAATCGCAACGAGAGAACGCGACGCAGTCCTCACGGCCCTGCGACCTGTTGCAGCGTGTTGAAGCGCGCCTTCTGCTCGCTGCTCAGCGTGGCATAGAACTCGTCCAGGGCAGGCTCTACCAGCTTGGCGGCGGTCTGCATCGCCTCGAGCCGGTGCTGCATCGCCTCCAGCCGTCCAACCGGCGTCAGCGGTACATCGTTCGGGCAAGCCGCCTGCAGGCCTTCAACGCCCTTGGCGGTCGCTTCACTCAGGCGGTCGAGCGCCTCCTTCTGCTTGCCGGCAGGGTGGAGCACAGCCTCAATCCTCTGGATCGGCAGCTGGGTCAGGCCGGATTTCGGATCGCCACAGCCCTCGGCGGTGGCTTGCTGCTGCGGCGAGCGCTCGCCGACATTGGGGCCGAGCGCGTTGAAGCTGGCCTGCTGCTCGTCGCTGAGCGAGTTGTAGAAATTCTCCAGTGCCGGTCGCACGATCTTGACGGCTTCCAGCGTCGCGCTGATGCGGTTGATCATCGCGCGCAGGCGGCCAGGTGGAGTCAGTGCATAAGTCTCCGCGCAGGAGTCCTTGAACACACCGGCTGCGTTGGCCGCTGCGGCCTTCAGCTCGTCGAGCAGTGCGCGTTGCTCCGGTGTCGGCCGTACAGCCCGCGCGATGTCGGCCAGCGGCCAGGCGGTCACACCCTTGTCCGGCGTGCCGCACAATTGCTGTAGCGTTCGCGCGCTCACGCTGGAGCGTTGGCGGGCGCGGGAGCCGCCGCCTTGCGGATAGTCATACGGATTGATGCTGGCATAGGCGGAATAGGGGCTGTCATTCCCCCAGAACACGGTGTCGACGAAGTCGTCATACGCGTACGCCCAATAGCCGGGCTCGTAGGCATAGGACCAGAACGTGTAGTCGAAGATGTCGGAATAGGCATAAGGCCAGAACACGGGCCCAAGCCAGGCCACGAACACCGCGGGATGGCGATGTCGCCAGGCCTGCCGGGGGGCCCAGCCGCTCTGGCGGGTGGTGAGCGCCGCCTGGGCTTGCGCAGGGGCCTGCTCGCGGAAGCGCTCGGCAAACCGCCCGCGTTGGTCGACCTGGGCAGCGGCCGCAATCGCCGGCGCCCGACCGGCCGGAGCTTGCAGTCCAAGCCGCTGCTGGCGCGCCAGGTCGCTTTGCTGGGCGCGCCGCTCACGCTCGAGCAAGCGGTTCTGCGTCTGGAGGGTCCGTTGCTGCTCGCGCAACGCCCGAGCACCTTCCGGTTTCTGCGACTGGAGTTGCTGCACGCGCTGCTGCAGGCGATCGATGCGGGTCTGGCGCTCCGTGGTCTGGCGCGACAGCATCTCGCGCTGCCGCTGCTGCACCATCTGCTGGCGCAGTTGCGCGCGCTGTTCGATCTGATCCCGCCGCGACATCCGCTCGCTCGCGGCCGGCGGTCCGCTGGGCCGGGAGGGGGCGGCGATGTGCGGCGTCGGCCGGGGTGCCATGGCCGGACGTTGCGGTGCTGCCGGCGCCCGATGGAATTCAGGTCGCGGCGCCGCCACGTGCGGAGCTGCCCGCGGCGGCGGCGCAGCGAAATGTGGGGTCGGGCGCGGTGGCGGTGAGGCGATGTGCGGCGCAGGATGTGGCGCCATAGCCGGCCGCTGCGGCATGGCCGGGGGATGGAATGCCGGCGCGGCCGGACGGGCCATGGCGGGCGGCGCAGCCGGACGTGCCATGGCCGGTGGTGCTGCTGGCCGAGGTGCCGGCGCTGCGGCTGGGCCGGGTGGCCCGCCCCTTCCATGTCCCTGGCCGGGTCCTTGGGCGAGCGCGCTGACGCTCGTCGCCAGCACCGAGACACCAACTAAAACCGCCGTCAGGCAAACGCCACGCGGAAGCATGATCTTAGCTCCCAGCTCGTAATCGCCCACGACGTTCAACGCATAGCTGGCGAAATCGTTCGTTATTGGCCACGGCCGGCATTGCGATCTTCCGACGCAGCCAGCTCAGGAGAAATCCTGCGTCAGGGTGGTGGCGAGCCGCTCCAGCGCCCAGTCGACCTGGTCGCTTGTGATCACCAGCGGGGGAGCGATGCGGATCGTTTGCCCATGCGTATCCTTGGCGAGGATGCCCTTGCCCTGAAGCGCCTCGCAGTAGCGGCGGGCGCGGCCGGCCTCGGGATGCAGCTCGACCGCCAGCATCAGGCCGCGCCCGCGCACCTCGCGGATCGTGTTGGCACGAATGTCTTTCAAGCCTTCCAGCAAGCGCGCGCCTTGCCTCGCCGCATTCTCGATCATGCCTTCCTCGACCAGCACGCGCATCGCCGCGCGCGCCACCGCGCAGGCAAGCGGGTTGCCGCCGAAGGTCGAACCATGTTGCCCGGGTCGCAAAGTCCCGAGCACGTCGTTGTTCGAGAGCACGGCCGACACCGGATAGAAGCCGCCGGACAAGGCCTTGCCGAGCAGCGTCACGTCCGCCTCGATTCCCTCGTGCTGCTCGGCGAGCAGCTTGCCGGTGCGGCCGAGGCCGGTCTGGATCTCGTCGAGCACCAGCATCACGTTGCTGGCGGTGCAGAGTTCCCGCACCTCAGTGAAATAGCCGGGTGGAGGAATGACGACACCAGCTTCGCCCTGGATCGGCTCGACCAGGAAGGCGACGGTGTTTGGCGTGATTGCCTCCGCCAGCGCCGCGGCCTCGCCGAACGGGATGATCTTGAAGCCCGGCGCGAACGGCCCAAAGTGTCCGCGTGTCTCGGGGTCGGTCGAAAAGCCGACGATGCCTAGCGTACGTCCGTGGAAATTGTTGGCGCAGACGATGATTTCGGCCTGGCCGTCCGGCACACCTTTCACCTCATAGCCCCATTTGCGGACCGCCTTGATCGCGCTTTCGACCGCCTCCGCGCCGCTGTTCATCGGCAACACCTTGTGGGAACCGGTGAGCGCGGCGATCTCCTCGTAGAACAAGGCAAGCTGGTCGTTGTGGAAGGCCCGCGAAGTGAGCGTCAACCTGTGCGCCTGTTCGACCATTGCCGCCAGAATCTTGGGGTGGCAATGGCCCTGGCTGACCGCCGAATAGGCCGAGAGGCAATCTAGATAACGGTTGCCGTCGGTATCCCAGACCCAGACGCCTTCGCCGCGCGACAGGACGACCCCGATCGGCTCGTAATTATGGGCTCCAAAACGTGCTTCCGTTGCGATGAAATCAATGACCGACGAGCTCATCTGTCGTCACTCCATTGCTGCCCGCCGGGGGCGCCTTCAGCTTGATTTGGGTATCAGCCCGCCGCCTTGTAAGCCTCCATGCGCCAATGGCGTGGCGCGGCCCGATTTGCCCGAAACGTCAGATGGTTCTGTGGAATCACATGGTGTCGTTTGCCGACCCGGCCTCTACTGTGCATGGGGTTGTTTTCGCAGTTTTTGGTGTCGAGCCCTCAGCCGATCGTGCAGGGCACGCTCAAAAAGCCGCGAAACCGCACCCGTCCGCCCCGCACCGGTTTTCCGCTCACGGCATAGTTCGGGAAGCGCGCCAGGAAGCGTGAGATCGCAATCGCGCCCTCCAGCCGCGCCAGCGCCATGCCGGCGCATTGATGCGCGCCGGTGGCGAAGGCGAGATGCCGGTTCGGCGCGCGCGCGATGTCGAGACGTTCGGGGTCGGGAAACTGCGCGGGATCGCGGTTGGCCGCGCCAATGCACAGCGTCACCGACGTGCCGGCCTCGAGCATGACGCCGCCGAGCTCGACGCGCTCGGTGGTCATGCGGTTGCCGAGCTGGTTGGAGCTCTCGTAGCGCAGCATCTCCTCGACCGCGGTCTTGATCATGTCGGGGTTGTCGATCAGCCGCTGCTTCTGGTCCGGATGCTGGTCCAGCGCCACGAGGCCGTTGCCGATCAGGTTGGTGGTGGTCTCGTGCCCGGCATTGAGCAGGAAGATGCAATTGTGCAGCAGCTCCTTCTCGGTCAGCCGCTCGCCGTTCTCCTCGCCCTGGATCAGGCGTGTCAGCACGTCGCGCTCGGGATTGCCGGGTCTTTGGCGCCGGCGCGCCACCAGCGTTTCGAGATAGACGAGGAAATCCGTCACCGCCTTGTTGCCGCGCGCGGCGGCTTCCGTCGACACGACGGGTTCGAGCGCGCCCAGGATCGCCAGCGACCAGTCGCGCAGCGGTCCGCGCTCGTCATGGGGCACGTCGAGCAGGTTGCCGATCACCTCGATCGGAATGGACGCGGCGAAATCCTCGATCAGTTCGCAAGCGCCCTTGGCCGCGATGGCGTCGAGCAGGCCGTCGACCAGCTTGATAAGGTCGCCCTCCATGCCCGCGATCGCCCGCGGCGACAGCGCGCCCATGATCAGGCGGCGCACGCGGGTATGCGAGGGCGGATCGTTGAAGACGAGGCTGGTGGTGTGGTGCTCGTAGAGCGGAGTGTCGCCGTATTTCGGCGCGAACTCGCGCTTCTTGTCCGAGCTGAATGATTTCGTGTTCTTGTAGGTGGTGACGAGATCGTCATAGCGGGTCAGGAACACGGTGCCGCTGCGCAGACGCTTGACCGGCTCGTTCTCCCGCAGTGCACGATAGGTCGGATAAGGGTTTTCGTAGAACTCGGCCGTCAGCTTCTCCAGGTCGAAGCTTGCCGCCAGCTCCTTCGCACTTGCGTTCATCCCGTTATACTCGCCGGTTAAATCCGTTATGCCTTTTTTGTTGTTCTGATGGACGCGCGCATGCGTCTACAGTCTTCGAACACTGCTAGCCGACCGGACAGGAAAATGCACGCGCGCGCTGACGCTCCCGACACGGCCCCGAATTGGCCCGACGATATCTTTGCGACCCTGCAACGCTTCGACGTCCGGCAGGTGCCTTACGTGCCCGACGCGGGTCATGCGAAGCTGATCAACCGTGTGCTGGCCTCACCCCCGATGCGCGGCATTCCCCTGACCACGGAGGAGGAGGGCGTGGCGCTGCTTGCGGGCGCCTGGGCCGGCGGGCAGCGCGGCGTGCTGCTGATGCAGTCGAGCGGCGTCGGCAATTGCATCAACATGCTGTCGCTGATCCCGATCCTGCGCTTTCCCTTCCTCACCCTGGTGACGATGCGCGGCGAGTGGGGCGAGTTCAATCCCTGGCAGGTACCGATGGGATCGACCACGCAGGGCGTATTCGAGCTCTCCGGCGTCAAGGTGCTGCGCGCCTCGAACGCGGCCGAGGTCCCGGCCGTGTTAGAGGCCGCTGCATCGCAAGCCTACAACGCGCTGACGCCCACCGCCGTCCTCCTGTCGCAGCGCCTGATCGGCGCCAAGGTTTTCACCAAATGAGCAAGGCCAATCTCCTCGACCGCCGGCAGGTGGTTTCCACGCTGCTTGCGAACCGCAAGGACGTCGTTGCGATCGGCGGCTTAGGTGCCTCTACCAACGACATGCGCGCGGCCGGCGACCACGCCCGCAACTTCTACCTCTGGGGCGGCATGGGCGGCGCCGCGATGATCGGGCTCGGCCTTGCACTGGCGCAGCCGAAGCTGCCGGTACTGGTCATCACCGGCGACGGCGAGATGCTGATGGGCATGGGCAGCCTTGCCACCATCGGCCTGCAGAAGCCGTCCAACCTCTCGATCGCGGTGCTCGACAACGAGGCCTATGGCGAGACCGGCGGCCAGACCAGCCATACCTCGGCCGCCGCAGACCTCGTCGGCGTCGCCAAGGCTTGCGGCATCCAGGACAGCCGGGCGGTCACGACCATGGCCGAGGTCGAGGCTTTCGCCAAAGCCGTCCACGACGTTTCGGCCGGGCCGCGCTTTGCCAATGTGAAGATCGACAGCGCCAGCCTGGAGCGGATTCTGCCGACCCGGGATGGGACTTACATCCTCAATCGGATTCGCGGCGACCTCGGCTTTCAGCCGATCTAGGGGCGGACCAGTCCATTCGCGCGGCGCCCAGGTCCTGCACGCGCCCCGTGCAGACGGGCCAATTTCCACTGAATTTACAACGCACTTAGGTTGCGATGCAACATAATGCTTGACTTCTGCGTGGGTGAGTGCTTACTCACCCAACATGAGCTCATTGCGTATGACGAGCGACCTGAGGCGTCAATTGATCCTCGGCGCCGCGAAGCGTTGCTTTGCCCGACATGGCTATAACGGCACCACGACGAAGAGCGTGGCGGCTGCCGCTGCCATTTCCGAGGCGCTGCTGTTCAAGCATTTCCCGTCCAAGGCGGCGCTCTACGCCGAGATCCTCAGCGACGAATGCGAGGCCGATCCGGCGCTCACCGAGCTGCTCGAACGGGAGCCTTCGACCGCCACACTGGTCGAGGTGATCCGCGGCATGGTCCAGCATTTCCTGCACATCGCTGATGGTCCCGATCAGGAAGAGGCGCAGCGCCTGCGACTGATGGCCACGAGCCATTTGGATGATGGCGAATTCGCCCGTTTGCTATATGCCAAGATCGAGACGCTGATCGGGGCGATCTTCGTCGCCTCGCTCGAACGTGCCATTGCTAGCGGTGACGCGCGGCCATGCAGCGGCGAACCGCTCAACCTGTTCTGGTTTGCGCATCACACGGTGATGACCGCAGCGCTGACCAGGCTGCCGGCCACGCCTTGCCTCGTCTACGGCAAGGCCGAAGACCTCGAGCGGGGACTATGCGAGTTTCTCCTGAGGGGTATCGGACTTAACGACGCCGCAATTGCTTCGCATCTGGGCCGCAATCAGGCCGCGGACGCCGGCAAGGCGGCGATTGCAGAAAGTGCATGACATGAACATCGTAACCGAACACAAGATTTCGGGCGAACCGATCGACAACAAGGCTCCCAAGCGCCCGGTCCGGCCGGTGCTCTGGTTCATCATCGTCGGCACGCTCCTGGCCGTGCTCGTCGGCGGCCTCGTCTGGTTCAATTATTTCCGCGGCCAGATGATCAAGCAGTTCTTCGCCAACAACAAGCCGCCGCCGACCGCCGTGAGCGCCGCCGAGGCGAAGTCCGAGGTGGTGCCGAACCTGCTCACCGCGGTGGGCAGCCTCGTCGCCGTGCATCAGGTCGACGTCAGCGCCGACGTCAACGGCCGCGTCACCGAGATCAAGTTCGAGCCGGGCACGCGCGTCGAGGCCGGCACGCCGCTGGTGCAGCTATTCGATGCGCCGGAGCAGGGCGACCTTGCCAACTACAAGGCCCAGGCGACCGTCGCGCAGCTGTCGCTCGACCGCGCCAAGCAGCTGGCCTCGCGCCAGTTCGGTCCGCAGGCGACCGTCGATTCCGCGCAGGCCGCCTACGACCAGGCGCAGGCCGGCATCGCCAAGACCGAAGCCTTGATCTCGCAGAAACTGGTGCGCGCGCCGTTCGCCGGCGATCTCGGCGTCCGCAAGGTGGAGGTCGGTCAATATCTGACGGCGGGTACGGCGATCGTATCGCTGACCGACCTGTCGGAGCTGTGGGCCAACTTCACCGTGACCGAAAAGGATTCCGGCAGCCTCAAGGTCGGCCAGACTGTCCGGCTCAAGGTCGACGCCTATCCGGGCCGCGTCTTCGAGGGCAAGATCACCACGATCGAGCCGCAGATCTCGACTGACACCCGCAACATCCGCGTGCAGGCGACGATCGCCAATCCGGAGAAGATCCTGAAGCCCGGCATGTTCGTGACCACCACGGTTGTGCTGCCGGACAAGCCGGCCGTGATCACCGTGCCTGAGACGGCGGTCGACTACACGCTGTACGGCGACTCGGTGTTCGTGATCACCGAGAAGAAGGAAGCGGACGGCAAGACCAGCCTCTCCGCGGTGCGCACCTTCGTGCAGACCGGCAACCGGGTCGAAGGTCGCGTCGAAATCCTCAAGGGCGTGAAGCCGGGTGACAAGATCGTCGCCGTCGGCCAGCTCAAGCTGCAATCGGGCGCGGCGGTGTCGATCTCGACCGATCCGGCCCCGCAGATTCCTGCGCAGCCGCCGCGCTACTGATCCATGACGTTCAAGTGATCCGGCTTGGCCGGATCACTTCTCTTGAGACAAAGAAATCGAGATCGCCGCGATGGCCCTTACCGATATTTTCATCAAGCGCCCGGTTCTGTCGGTCGTCGTCAGCCTTCTGATCCTGCTGATCGGTCTGCGTGCGGCGATGGTGCTGCCGATCCGGCAATATCCCAAGCTGTCGAACACGGTCATCAACATCACGACCGTCTATCCCGGCGCGTCCGCCGACCTGATCCAGGGCTTCATCACGACGCCGATCGAGCAGGCGGTCGCCTCCGCCGAGGGCGTCGACTACATCACCTCGTCCTCGGTGCTCGGCACCTCGACGATCCAGGTCTACATCAAGCTGAACTTCGATCCGAACCAGGCGCTCACCGAGGTGCTGGCGAAGACGAACTCGGTGAAATACCTGATTCCTAAAGAATCCAACGACCCGATCGTGACCAAGACCACGGGCCAGACTACGGCCGTGATGTATCTCGGCTTCTCGTCCGAGGAGCTGTCGGGCTCGGCGATCTCGGACTACCTCACGCGGGTCGTGCAGCCGGTGCTTTCCACTGTCGACGGCGTCGCCTCGGCTGACATTCTCGGCGGCCAGACCTTTGCGATGCGGCTCTGGCTCGATCCTGTGAAGATGGCCGGCCGCAATGTGTCGGCGGCCGACGTTGCGGCGGCGATCGCCGCCAACAACTTCCAATCTGCGGCAGGCCAGACCAAGGGCTACCTCATCGTCTCCAACGTTTCGACGAACACCGACCTGACCAACGTCGAGCAGTTCAAGAAGATGATCGTGAAGGCCAAGGACGGCGGCTTCGTGCGGATGGAGGACATCGCCACCGTCGAGCTTGCCGCCCAGAGCACGAACGCCAGTGTCGCCTTCAACGGCGAGCACGCGATCTTCATCGGTGTGCAGGCGACGCCGCAAGGCAATCCGCTGACGCTGGTCAAGGGTGTCCGCGCGTTGTTCCCCGAGCTCGAACGCAATCTGCCGCCGTCGATGAAGATGAAGGTCGCCTACGACTCGACCAAGTTCATCCAGTCTTCGATCGACGAGGTGGAGAAGACGCTGGGCGAAGCCGTGATCATCGTGATCGTGGTCATCTTCCTGTTCCTGGCCTCGCTGCGATCGGTCATCATTCCCGTCGTCACCATCCCGCTGTCGATGATCGGCGTCTGCACCCTGATGCTGGCGCTGGGCTTCAGCTTCAACCTCTTGACGCTGCTCGCGATGGTGCTGGCGATCGGCCTGGTGGTCGACGACGCCATCGTGGTGGTGGAGAACATCCACCGCCATTTGGAGGAGGGCAAGACGCCGGTCCAGGCGTCGTTGCAAGGCGCGCGTGAGATCGTCGGTCCGGTCATCTCGATGACCATCACGCTCGCCGCTGTGTACGCGCCGATCGGTTTCCTCGGTGGCCTCACCGGTTCGTTGTTCCGCGAATTCGCCTTCACGCTGGCGGGCTCTGTGATCGTGTCGGGCGTGATCGCGCTGACCTTGTCGCCGATGATGTGCTCAGTGCTGCTGAAGAACACCGAAGAGGGCCGCTTCGCCAAGCTCGTGAACCGGGTGTTTGGCGCGATAACGCGCTGGTATGGCCGGAGGCTCGACCGCTCGCTCGACTACAAAGCGATCACCGGCCTGTTCGCGGTGACCATCCTCGGGCTCGTCGGCTTCCTCTACATGCACACCTCGAAGGAGCTGGCACCGGAGGAGGACCAAGGCATCGTGTTCGCGGTGACCAAGGCACCGAAATACGCCAATATCGACTATGTCGATTTCTACGGCGAGAAACTCGACGAGAAATTTCAGCATTTCCCCGAGACCGACCTGCGCTTCGTGCTGAACGGCATCAACGGCCCACAGGGCGGCATCGCCGGCATGCTGCTCAAGCCCTGGGACGAGCGCAAGCGCTCGTCGATCCAGCTGAAGCCGCTGGTCCAAGCCGAACTCTCCAAGATCGAGGGCGTGCAGGCGTTCGCCTTCAACCTGCCGCCGCTGCCGGGCGGACCGGGCGGCCTGCCGGTGCAGATGGTGATCAACTCCACCGCCGGCTTCCAGACGGTCTATGAACAGATGGAGAAGCTGAAGGATGCCGCGCGCAAGAGCGGCATGTTCATCGTCTCCGACAGCGACCTCGCCTATAACCAGCCGAACGTCGAGGTCACGATCGACCGCACCAAGGCGCAGGATCTGGGCGTCAACATGCAGAATCTCGGCTCGACGCTCGCGGTCCTGCTCGGCGGCAACTACATCAACCGTTTCAATCTCGAGGGCCGCTCGTACCAGGTCATTCCGCAGGTGCCGCGCGTCAACCGGCTCTCGCCGGAATCGCTCGGCGGCTATTATGTGGCCACGAACACCGGCCAGCAGCTTCCGCTGTCGACCGTGGTCTCGATCAGGACCAAGACCGACCCGAACTCGCTGACGCACTACAATCAGCTCAATTCGGCGACGTTTTCGGCCGTGCCGATGCCCGGTGTGACCATCGGCGCTGCGGTCGACTTCCTCGAAAGCGAGGCCAAGAAGCTGCCGCAAGGCTTCAGCCACGACTATCTGGCGGACAGCAGACAGTATGTTCAGGAAGGCAACCAGCTCGCGATCACTTTCGGCTTCGCGCTGATCATCATCTTCCTGGTGCTGGCGGCGCAGTTCGAGAGCTTGCGCGACCCGCTGGTGATCATGATCTCGGTGCCGATGGCGATCGTCGGCGCGCTGATCCCGCTGTTCTTTGGCGCCGCGACCATGAACATCTACACGCAGGTCGGTCTTCTGACCCTGGTCGGCCTGATCACCAAGCATGGCATCCTGATGGTGGAGTTCGCCAACGAGCTCCAGGTCAACGAGCGGCTCGACCGCCGCTCGGCTATCGAAATGTCGGCCCGCATCCGCCTGCGGCCGATCCTGATGACGACAGCCGCGATGGTGACCGGCCTGATTCCGCTCTTAACTGCGACCGGCGCGGGCGCGGCCAGCCGCTTCTCGATCGGCCTGGTCGTCGTCGCCGGCATGTCGATCGGGACGCTATTCACGCTGTTCGTGCTGCCGGCGGTGTACGTGGTGCTGGCGACTGACCACCGTGCTGCGGCCGATTCCGAGCGGAACAAGCAGGTCAACGAGCTCGATCTCGGCGCCAAGGCCCTGCGGCCGACCTGAGACGGCTCGCACGCGAACCAGAGGGCGGCAGCGTCAAAACCGTTGCCGCCCTTTTTCGTTGTGCCCAGCACCGGCCATTCGGCGCCGCAGCATCGGGCGGGGGCGTTCTCGGGCTTGCGAGAGACAAGGTCCGCTCTTCTTGCTAGGTTCCGCGGGATGAGCCTTTCCCTCCATCCCGATACCCCGCAAGCCAGGACGCTGCCGAGCGCGGCGCCGGCTGGTGCTGCCTCCGGCGCGGCCGCGGGGCGGGGGATCAGGACGCGGCTGTTCACCAAATATGTTGCGCTGTTCGTGGCCGTCGTCGCCATCGCGCTGCTGGCCAACGGCCTGTTCGAGGTCTTCTTCTATTATCGTGAGCACAAGGCTTCGCTGATCCGGGTCCAGCATGAGCAGGCCGAGGCGGCTGCGGCCAAGATCGGCCAGTTCGTCAAGGAGATCGAGAGCCAGCTCGGCTGGACCACGCAACTGCCGTGGTCGGCGGGCTCGATCGAGCAGCGCCACTTCGACGCGCTGCGGCTCCTGCATCAGGTGCCTGCCATCACCGAGCTTGCCCAGGTGGATTCGACCGGCAAAGAACGGCTGCGGGTCTCGCGGCTGGCGATGGACTCTCTCGAGAGTGGGATCGACCTGTCCGGTGATCCGAAGTTCGCCGAGGCCGTCGCGCACAAGGTCTATTACGGGCCGGTTTATTTCCGCCGGGAGTCCGAGCCCTACATGACGCTGTCATTGGCCGGCGCGCGCAAGGACGCCGGTGTCAGCATCGCCGAGGTCAATCTCAAGCTGATCTGGGACGTGGTTTCGCAGATCAAGGTCGGCGAGCACGGGCATGCCTATGTCGTTGGCCCCGAGGGCCGCTTGATCGCGCATCCCGACATCAGCCTCGTGCTGCGCAACACCGACATGTCCGGCCTCGCCCAGGTACGCGCCGCGCAGGCTGCCGGCGGCACGATGCCGGACGCGCTCGAGGAAGCGCGCAACATCCAGGGCCAGAAGGTCTTGACGGCATCGGCTCCCGTCGAGCCGCTGCACTGGACCATGTTCGTCGAGCTGCCGGTCGAGGAGGCCTATGCATCGCTCTACGCTTCGCTGCAGCGGCTCGCGATCGTGCTGCTCGCGGCGTCGATCTTCGCGGTGCTCGCGGGGATTTTCCTCGCGCGCCGCATGGTCGGGCCGATCCAGGCGCTACGCAGCGGCGCCGAAAGGATCGGCGGTGGCGACTTCTCCCAGCGCATCTCGATCCGGACGGGTGACGAGCTCGAAGGGCTTGCCGACCAATTCAACGACATGGGCGCGCGTCTTCAGGAATCCTATGCGGACCTCGAAAACAAGGTGGAACGGCGAACGGCGGAATTGAGCGAGTCCTTGCAGCAACAGACGGCGACCGCCGATGTGCTGAAGGTCATCAGCCGTTCGACATTCGATCTGCAAACCGTGCTAAACACGCTTGTCGGATCGGCGGCCCGCTTGTGTGACGCCGACGAGGGGACGATCTTTCGACCTCGCGATGGCGTCTTCTACCTGGCGGCAAGCTGCGGGCTTGATGTGGAGCAGGAAAACAAGCTTCGCACATTCGCTTCCGTACCCGAACGCGGAAGTGTGGTCGGGCGCACGCTGCTTGAGACCAGGACGGTTCATGTCCCGGATGTGCAGGCCGACCCGGACTATGCCCCCTCGTCCGCGCGAAGGCGTTCTAACGTACGTACGATGCTTGGTGTCCCCCTCCTTCGAGAGGGAACGCCGATCGGCGTATTCGTTCTGACGCGGCACATGGTGCGGCCCTTCAGTGAGAAACAAATAGAACTCGCCACGACCTTTGCAGACCAAGCCCTTATCGCGATTGAGAATGTCCGGCTGTTCGAGGAGGTTCAGGAACGCACGACAGAGCTGTCGCGATCCCTCGACGATCTGCGCACCGCGCAAGACCGGCTTGTCCAGACCGAAAAGCTCGCTTCCCTCGGCCAGCTCACGGCCGGCATCGCTCACGAGATCAAGAACCCGCTCAACTTCGTCAACAATTTCTCCGCTCTCTCGACCGAGCTGATTGACGAGCTCAAAGAGGTGCTCGAAGCGGCAAGCCTCGACGGCAAGACCAAGGCAGAGGTCGAGGAGCTCACCCACATGCTCAAGGGCAACCTCGAGAAGGTGGTGCAGCACGGCAAGCGGGCCGATTCCATCGTCAGGAACATGCTGTTGCATTCGCGCGAGGGCTCCGGCGAGTATCGCGCGGTCGACATCAACGCCGTCGTGGAGGAGAGCCTCAATCTCGCCTATCATGGCGCGCGGGCCGAACGGCCGTCCTTCAACGTCACGCTCCAGCGCGCGCTCGATCCCGCCGCCGGCATGGCCGGCATCTATCCCCAGGAGATCACGCGCGTTCTCCTCAACCTGATTTCCAATGGCTTCTACGCCGCGGCCAAGCGCAAGGAGAGCGGCGGAGACGCCTTCGAGCCAACCTTGAGTGCGACCACGAAAAACCTCGGCGACAGGATAGAGATCCGGATCCGCGACAATGGCACCGGGATTTCCCCCGAGGTGATGGAGAAGATGTTCAATCCCTTCTTCACCACCAAGCCGGCCGGCGAGGGCACCGGACTCGGCCTGTCCATGAGCCATGATATCGTCGTGAAGCAGCACGGCGGCACCATCGACGTGAACACCGAGCCCGGTGTATTTACCGAATTCATCATCACCCTGCCGCGCACGATGGCGGCAGGCGGCACGTCCGGAGGGAAGCCTTGAACGTTTACATCCTGGTCGTCGACGACGAGCCCGACGTCGAGGCGCTGTTCCGGCAGCAGTTCCGGCGCGAGCTGCGTGCCGGCCGCTTCCAGATGGAGTTCGCCGCCTCCGCGCCCGATGCGCTCAAGCGTGCCGCCGAAATTCGCGACCCCTCGTTGATCCTGATCCTGTCCGACATCAACATGCCCGGCATGAGCGGGCTGGACATGCTGCCAAAGGTGCGCGCCGCGCATCCGGACGTTCCCGTGATCATGATCACGGCCTATGGCGATGCCGAGACGCGGCGGAAGGCGATCGAGCGCGGCGCCGTCGGGCTCCTCACCAAGCCTATTGACTTTGCCCTGCTGCGGCAGGAGATCGACACGAGGCTCGAGCAAGCCGCATGAGTGCGACCATCCTCTTCGTCGACGACGAGCCGGATCTCGAGGCGCTGGTCCTGCAAAAGTTCCGCAGGCAGATTCGCGACGGAGAGGTGACTCTCATGTTCGCGCGCGACGGCCTGGAGGCGCTGGCCTCGCTCGAACAGAATCCGCAGGTCGACATGGTGGTCTCCGACATCAACATGCCCCGGATGGACGGGCTGTCGCTGCTGGCGAAGCTCCAGGAGGCCGAGGACAAGAAATCGACCATCATCGTCTCCGCCTACGGCGACATGAGCAACATCCGAACCGCCATGAACCGCGGCGCGTTCGACTTCCTGACCAAGCCGATCGACTTCGCCGATCTGGAAGCCACGATCGGGAAGACCATCCGTCACATCGAGATGCTGCGCGAGGTGCGGCGACGCCAGATGGAAGCTGAGCGGGCCCATGCCGCGCTATCGCGTCATTTCTCGGCCGAGCTTGCCAAGCGTCTGGCCGCCAGCGGCGAGGGCGAGGGAATCGAAGTGCAGTGGCGAGATGTCGCCACCATTTTCACAGACATTACGGGCTTCACCTCGCTGGTCGAGACCGCCCCGCCCGAGGCATTGGGCAAGCTGCTCAACGAGTATGTCGGCGGCATGACCGAGGTCGTCTTCGCTCACGAGGGGACGGTTGCAAAGATCATCGGCGATGCGATCCAGGTGCTCTTCAACGCGCCCGGGGATCAGCCGGATTATGCCACGCGCGCGGTCGCCTGCGCCCACGCGCTCGATGCCTGGGCGGAGGAGTTTCGCGCGCGGCAGCATGCCCTAGGCATTACCTTCGGTGCCACCCGTATCGGCATTCACGCCGGGCCGGCGCTGGTCGGTAATTTCGGCGGCAACCGCTACTTCGACTACACCGCGTATGGAGATTCCATCAACATCGCGGCGCGGCTGGAGGCCGCCAATAAGCATCTGGGGACGCGCATCTGCGTCAGCGCCAGCGTTGCGGAGTCAGCTGAGAATTTTCAAGGGCGCCCCGTGGGGGAGCTGATGCTGCGCGGACGCAGCGAGCCGTTGCGCGCGTTCGAGCCGCTGCCACAAGCCAAATTCGAAGCGCCGGCAACGGCGCTGTATGCGGAGGCTTTCGCCAAGATGGCGGCCGGCGACGCCGCGGCCATGCCGGCCTTTGCCGCGCTGGTCGGGATGCACGCCGACGATTCCCTGGCCGGCTTTCACCTGAAGCGGCTGCTCAACGGCGCCAAGGGCATTCGCATGCAGCTTGAATAGGAGTGCGTCATGATCCGTGAGTTCTCTGCCGGCAATTACCGCTTCATTCCGTCGGTGTTTCAATATTCAGCGGGCGCCGCCGCGGATGATGGCTACGAGATCGAGCGTGTCCGCTTCGATCGCCTGGTCCCGCTTGCGGAAGGGTTTGCGCTGGCGGCAAAGTTCATCCAGGAGGCAGGCCGTCCGCTGACGGCGTTCTGCGCCTGCGAGCTGCGCTCGCCGGCGGCCTTCAGCGAGGAAGGCTTTCGCGCGTTCAACCTGCATTATGTGAAGACACTCGCTGAATGGGGCATCTTCGACGGCACCACCAATCCGGTGGCGCGCAGTAATGTCTGTCCAGAGATCGATCCGCCGTCCGAACCCTCGTTCTATGCGTTCTCCTTCACGCGACCGACCCGCTCCAAGGCGCCGTCATTCGTGATCGCCGGCGGCGCCGAGGCGCGCGAAGGCGGCGGGACCTATGTCGAGCGTACCGTGCGCTATCGTGATCTCAGCCCGGAGGGGCTGCGGGACAAGGTGCGCTTCACCACCGCGCAGATGGAGACCCGGATGGCGGCCTTCGGCTTCGGCTGGAAGGACACGACCGGCGTGCAGGCCTATTCCGTCCACGACTTCCACCATGCCCTCGTCGACGAGCTGGTTCGCCACGGCGCGCTGCGCTCCGGCCTGACCTGGCATTTCGCCCGCCCGCCGGTGGTCGATCTCGAATACGAGATGGATTGCCGCCGCGTGATGCGGGAAGCGGTGATCTGAGTTCCTCATCCAGACGAGCGGCCATCAGGCCGCGTCTCGAAGGATGGCCGCGAGCGACGGCCTTCATGGTTCGAGACGCGCGCGAAGGGGCGCGCTTCTCACCATGAGGAACTTCTACCGCTGCCTCGGGTCGAGCGCGTCGCGCAGGCCGTCGCCGAGCAGGTTCAGCGACAGCACCACGAGGAAGATCGCAAGTCCCGGCCAGATCGCCATCCACGGCGCCTGTGTCAGGAAGCGTTGCGCGGCGTTGAGCATGCTGCCCCAGGACGGCGCCGGCGGCTGCTGGCCGAGACCGAGGAAGGACAGCGCGGCTTCGGCGATGATGGCGGCGGCGATCGAGAGCGTCGCCTGCACCAATAGCGCGGGCAGGATGTTCGGCAGGATATGCGAGAGCGCGATCCGCCACGGCGGATTGCCGAGCGCGCGCGCAGCCTCGACGTAGTCCTCGGCCTTGACGACGAGCACCTGGCCGCGGGTCAGGCGGACGAAGATCGGCGTCGCCGAAATGCCGATCGCAATCATGGCATTGCCGAGGCTCGGTCCGAGGAACGCCGCGAGCGCGATCGCCAGGATCAGGAACGGGCAGGCCAGCATCGCGTCCGTGATCCGGCTGATCAGCGCATCGATGAAACCGCCGCGATAACCGGCGAGGAGACCGAGCGGCACGCCGATGCCGAGCGCAATCGCAACAGAGATGAGGCCCGCGAGCAGCGAGGCGCGCGCACCGTGGATGACCCGGCTGAGAATGTCGCGGCCGAGCTCGTCGGTGCCGAACCAGTGCGCCGCATTGGGCGGCTTGCGCACCAGGCTCCAGCTCGTCGCGATGGGATCATAGGGCACGACGAGTGGGGCAAGCACGGCGAGCGCGATGAACATCGTGAGCACGACCAGCCCGAACACCGCCGCCTTGCGCTTGAACAGCCGCCGACGTGCACGGCGGGCCGGGCTATCCAGCTCGTCAGCTTGCGTGAGAGGGCCGGGCAGCGCGGCATCGGTCATGGATCTAGCCCCGCAGCCGCGGATTGACGAGGATATAGGCGATGTCGGCAACGAGGTTCAGCGTGATGTAGATCGTTGCCGTCACCAGCACCACGCCCTGCACCACGGCATAATCGCGGTTGAAGACGGCATCCACGATCAGCTTGCCGAAGCCGGGAATGGAGAAGATCTGCTCGGTCAGAACGGCGCCGGACAGCAGCGTGCCGAGCTCGAGCGCGCCGAGCGTGATGACGGGCGTCAGCGCATTGCGCATGGCGTGCTTGAGGATTACGGAGCGCTCCAGGAGTCCCTTGGCGCGCGCGGTGCGGACGTAGTCGCTCTCCAGCACCTGGAGCATGGCGCTGCGCGTATGCCGCATCAGGACCGCGGCAATCGCATTTCCGAGCACGAAAGCCGGCATGATGGTGGCAGCTAAGCTCGCGCGCCAGTTCTCGGTGAGCGGCACGTAGCCGGACGCCGGCAGCCAGCCGAGCTCGATCGAGAACAGGAAGATCAGCATGATCCCGAGCCAGAAATTCGGCGTCGAGATGCCCCACAGCGCAAACAGGTTCGCGCCATAGTCCCAGGCCGAACCTTTCTTCACGGCGGCGACGATGCCGGCGGGAATGCCGATCAGGAAGGCGATCACGATCGCTATCGAGCCGAGCTGCAATGTCACCGGCAGCTTCTGCGCGATCAGCTCACGCACCGGCATCTTGTTGCGCAGCGACTCCCCGAAATCGCCCGAGAGCACGCCCTTGATCCAGTACGCGTATTGCACCGGGATGGGCTGATCGAGCCGGTACTGGCGGCGGATCTGCTCGATCACGGCCGGATCGCGCTCTTCGCCCGCCATCACCAGCGCAGGGTCGCCCGGCAGCAATTGCTGCAGCGAGAAGATCAGCACCGAGACGAAGAACAGCGTCGGCACGATCTGCACGAGTCGGCGGGCGAGAAAGTTCAACATCCTCGCAGCGTCACTTCAGCTTGAGTCCGACCACGCGCACAAGGCCGTCGGGCATCTGCTTGTAGCCTTCGAGCCTGGTCGTGTGCGCGATGATGATGCGGCGGTGGTAGATGTAAAGGAGCGGCTCCTCCTCCTGGACCAGTTTGGCGAGCGTCTCATAGCTCGCCTTGCGCTTGGTGGGATCGGTGACCAGCCGCGCGTCTTCCAGTGCCTTGTCGGCTTGCGGATTGTTCCACGCGCCGTAGTTCTGCGGCGCGCCACTATGCAGGAACACGAAAGTGTTGCCATCGGGGTCGACGCGGCCGCTCCAGGCGAGCATGTAGGCCTGATAGTCGCCGGCCTCGGCCTGCTTCAGCCCGGTTGCGAATTCGGTGAGGCGTATCTTCATGTCGAAGCCGGCTTCGGCCGCCATCGACTGGATCACCTGCGCAGGCGTCTCGGTCTCGGCGCCCTTGGGCACCAGGAAGTCGACGCTGACCGGCGGCGTCACGCCGGCTTCCTTCAACAGCGCCTTGGCCTTCTCGACGTTGCGGGGACGGACCGGAAGCGATTTCTGATAGTAGGGATGATCGGGGTTGACCCATTGATTGCCGACCTGAAACTCGCCGTTGAACACGACCTGGTTGATCGCCTCGCGATCGATGGCGAGGTCGAGCGCCTGCCGTACCTTGGCGGATTGGCTGAGCGGGCCCTTGGCCTTGTCCTTGCCGATGTTGAGCGTGATGCCCTGATAGCCGAGCTCGATCGCGGTCGCGACCTTCAGACGCGAGTCGGCGCGCACCTCCTTCAGATCAGTGGCGAGCACGCGCTCGATCAGGTCGAGGCCGCCGGATTTCAGGTTCGCGAGCCGCACGGTGGCATCGACGATCGGCTGGAACACGATCTTGTCGATGAAGACATTGTCCTTGTTCCAATAATCGGCGAACTTCTCGAACACGATGCGGTCCTGCTGCACCCGCTCGACGAATTTGTAGGGGCCGGCGCAGACCGGGCGCAGGCCGAACTTGTCGCCGGCTTCCTTCGCCGCTTTCGGCGACATCATCATCCCGGCGCGGTCGGTGAGCTGGGCGAGCAGCGGCGAGAATGGCGACTTCAGCACCAGCTTGACGGTGAGGGGATCGACGACCTCGATGTGATCGACCGAGGCGAGCTCGGGCTTGCGGAACGAGCCGGGGAACGTCAGATGGCGCTCCAGTGAGAATTTTGCGGCCTCGGCATCGAACGGCTCGCCGTCGTGGAATTTCACGCCGGGGCGCAGCTTGATGACGAGGGCCTTGCCGTCGTCGACGGTCTCGCTCGACAGCGCGAGCTGCGGCACGATGTTGAGCTTCTCGTCGATGTCGAACAGTTTGTCGCAGAAGGCGGAGAACACGATGCGGCCGACATAGGTGCGCGCCATCGTGGGGTCGAGGATATCAGGGTCTTCGGCGAGGCCGATGCGCAAGCTGGTCTGGGCCTGCGCGGCTCCGATCGACAACAGGACAGCGGCGGCAATTGCGGCCAGGCGAAACATCTTCATCGGCAATCCCCATTGTTTCGGCTATTTCGTTGCGGGCGCGGCGTCTTGTATACCAACCCCGGCGGGGCTCCCGCCTTCCGTCTTTTGGCTGAAGGCCGCCACCAATTTTGCAAGCGCCGGCGAAAACCCGCCGGCCGCCGGCAGAATGGCATCGGCAGACGGCAGCTCCGCGGTGCGGTGACAGGCGGTGGCGTGGCCCGTGCCGTCGGCCAGGAGCGCCGGTGCCTCGTTGCGGCAGCGCTCGATCACGAACGGGCAGCGGGTGTGGAAGCGGCAGCCGGTGGGTGGATTGAGCGCGCTCGGGATTTCGCCCTCCAGCAGGACCGTCGTTCGCTTTGCCTTCGGTTGGGGTAACGGGATCGCGGACAGCAGCGCCCGGCTATAGGGATGACGTGGCGAGGCGAACAACGCGTCGGCCTCCGCCGTCTCGACGATCTGGCCGAGATTCATCACCGCCACGTGGTCGGCGATGTGCTTGACCACGGCGAGGTCGTGCGAGACGAAGATGTAGGCGAGGCCAAGCCGGTCCTGGAGCTCGCGCAGCAGGTTGAGGATCTGCGCGCGGATCGAGACATCGAGCGCCGAGACCGGCTCGTCGCAGATGATCAGCTTCGGCTCGACCGCGAGCGCGCGGGCGATGGCGATGCGCTGGCGCTGGCCGCCGGAGAATTCGTGCGGATAGCGCCGCGCCAGGCGCGGCTCCAGCCCGACCAGCCGCAGCAGGTCGGCGACGCGCGCGCGCCGCTGCGCGGGCGGCATGAGATCGTGCAGGGCCAGCGGCTCGGTCAGGATCTGGCCGACGGTCATGCGCGGATTGAGCGAAGCGTAGGGGTCCTGGAAGATGATCTGCGCGTCGCGGCGGAAGGCGCGTAAGCCGCCGGCGTCGAGTGCGAGCAGGTCGCGCCCGTCGAACCGCACCGTGCCTGCGTCCGGCTCGATCAGCCGCAGCACCAGACGGCTGACGGTGGATTTGCCGCAACCGGATTCGCCGACGAGCGCCAACGTCTTTCCAGCGTCAAGTGAGAAGGAAACGCCATCGACCGCCTTGACGTGCGCCAGCGGCCGGCCGAACAGCGAACGCTCGGTGACGAAATGCTTGACCAGACCCCTGACTTCGAGCAACGCCATCACGACACCAAACGTTCGAGCGGCGCGCGGATGCAGCGCGAGAGGTGGCCGGGGCCGACTTCGATCAATGGCGGCGGTGCATGGGTGCAGGCCTCCAGCACGAAGGGGCAGCGCGCGGCGAAGCGGCAGCCGGCCGGTGGCTGCGCCATGTTCGGGACCATGCCTTCGATCGTCGCAAGCTGTTCGGCGCGATGGTCGAGCCGCGGGATCGAGCCGAGCAGGCCGACGGTGTAGGGATGCTGAGGCGCCGAGAACAAGTCGTCGACCGGGGCGCGCTCGACGATCTCGCCGGCATACATCACCGCGACCTCGTCGCACACTTCTGCAACGACGCCGAGATCGTGGGTGATCAGGATGATGGCGGCGCCGCTCGCGGCTTTCAGCTCGCGCATCAATTCCAGGATCTGCGCCTGCAAGGTGACGTCGAGTGCGGTGGTCGGCTCATCGGCGATCAAGAGGTGCGGATCGCAGGCCAGCGCCATCGCGATCATCACGCGCTGGCGCATCCCGCCGGAGAGCTTGTGCGGATAGTCGTCGATCCGACGCTCGGGCGAGGGGATATGGACGCGGCGCAGCAGCTCGATCGCCCGCTCGCGCGCGCTGCGACGCGAGCCGCCGCGATGGCGCAAGATGGTCTCGATGATCTGGTCGCCGATGGTGAAGCTCGGGTTGAGCGAGGTCATCGGCTCCTGGAAGATCATCGCGAGCCGGTTGCCGCGTAGGTCGCGCAGGGTCTGGTCCGGCGTCTGCAGGAGATCGAGGCCGTCGAACCGGATCGCGCCGGATATCTCCGCGCTTTGCTTCGGCAAAAGGCCCATGATGGCCAGTGACGTCACGCTCTTGCCGCAGCCGGATTCGCCGACGAGGCCGAGCGTCGCGCCGTTGGCGACGCTGAGATCGACGCTGTCGACCGCATGGGTGATGCGGCCGTCGTCGCCGTGGAAGCGGATGCGCAGGTCCCTGATCTCGATGAGGGGGCTCGCGCTCATGATCGTCTTGCGCGCGCGGCGTTGATGCTGGCGTCGATGACGCTGCGGTCGGTGTTGCCGGCCGGATTCTGCCGCGTCGGCATCGACGCGCGAAAGTGCACCCAGAGCTCATGGCTGACGCTTTCGAGCCGTTCGAGCTCGCCGAGCGGATCGGGATGATCGTCGGCGCGAATGTCCAGCGCCGGCCATTCCTCCTCGCCATGGATCAAGAGCGCAGCCGACTGCTTGCCGCGCTTGTCGCCGCCGGCGGCTTCCCCTGCGCGCATCGCCGCGAGCAGGCGGCGCGGGAAGGGCAGGCTGTCGTTGGCGATATAGGTCTTTGCCGTCTCGGCGAGCACGTCGGCGCCCGCGAGCATATTGCCGGCGACCGAGTAGCCACTGCCTGCGATATGCCCGCACCAGTCGACGCAGTCGCGCCCGGTATGTGCGGCGATCGCGCCGCTCGCATCCATGATGTGGACCTGCCGGCTCTCGCGGCCGTCGTCCACCGCGAGCAGCGCGGCGAGCACGCCATGCGCGTTGAGGCGCTCGCGTAAGAGCTTCACCCCGTCGATGCCGTAATAGGGATTGACGAATGCCTGTGTCGCGATGGCGCCGAGACCGGCGGCAATATACGGCACGTGTGCGCCGACGGCGAAGAACCGGGTCGCAACCGCGATGCCGAACTGGCCGGTGGCAGGATCTTTCGCGATGATCGACCAGGTCATATGCTGCCTATCAGCGTCCCGCGGCGTAACCTTGCATGCCGCGCGGATTGGCGGCGGCGCGCCGGCGCGGACCGACACGGGAGGCCGCGGTGAGGCGGCCTTCGGACCAGTCGGGACCGACCTCGACGATATGCCCGCGCTCGCGCAGATTCTCGATCGTCGCCTTCGGCACGCGGTTCTCGACCACGAGCACGCCGGGACGCGCGGTGCGCGGCCAGAACGAGATCGGGAAATGCTCGGAGTGCCAGGCTGGCGCGTCGATGGCTTCCTGCAGATTGAGATTGCAATGGACGTGGCGCAGGAAGAATTGCGTGATCCACTGATCCTGCTGGTCGCCGCCGGGCGAGCCCCAGGCGAGGTAGGGCTCGCCATCGCGCAGCGCCATGGTGGGCGACAGCGTGGTGCGTGGCCGCTTGCCCGGGGCGAGCGAACTGGGTTGGTTCTCCTCCAAATCGAACATTTGTGCGCGGCTGCCGAGGCAGAAACCCAATTCGGGAATGACAGGCGAGGATTGCAGCCAGCCTCCCGACGGCGTCGAGGACACCATGTTGCCAGCCTTGTCGATGATGTCGAAATGCACGGTGTCGCCGCGTACTTCGCCGAAGCGCCCCACAGTCGGTTCACCGGCGCCTAAAGCGCCGACGGCCTCGCGTTGGCCTTCAGCGCGGCGCAGCTTGACCACGCCGCCAAGGCCCTCGATCGCGCCGGGCCGGAGATCGAGCGAAGCCTTGTCGGTGACGAGCTTGCGGCGCTCGTCGTTATAGGCGTCCGACAGCAACGTTGTGATCGGGATCTCGCTGAATTTTGGGTCGCCGTAGAATTTTTCGCGGTCGGCGAAAGCGAGCTTGGCGCACTCGATCTGCAGATGGATGAACTCGGGTCCGGCCGGATCGAGGCCGTCGAGCGCAAAGCCCTTCAGCAGCGCGAGCTGTTGCAGCGTCACCGGGCCCTGGCTCCAGACACCGGCCTTGCAGACGGTGTAGCGGCCATAGTCGTAGGTAAGGGGCGCCTCTACCGTCGGCTGCCAGCGCGCCATGTCGTCGGCCGAGAGCACGCCGCGATGCGGCGAGCCGCTGACGTCCATCACTTCCTGGGTCCGGCAGAACTTGTCGATGGCCTCGGCGACAAAGCCTTGCGACCAGGCTTTGCGCGCGCGCTCGATCTCGGCGTCGCGGTCACCGCCGCCGCTCTCGGCCTCGCTGAGAATCCGGGTGTAGGTCGCAGCCAGCGTCTTGTTGGTGAACAGCGTACCCGGCTTCGGCACCTCTCCGTTCGGCAGGTAGACGGCGGCGGAGGTTGGCCAATGCTTGCGGAACAACCGCTCGACGGTCTGGATCGTGGCGCAGGCGCGCTCGACCAGCGGGTAGCCGTCGCGGGCGTAGGAGATCGCCGGCTCCAGCACGTCGCGTACGCGCTTCGTACCGTAGTCGCGCAGCAGCATCATCCAGGATTCGAAGGTGCCGGGGACGCAGGCGGCGAGCAGGCCGGTGCCCGGCACCATGTCGAGGCCCTCGCTCTTGTAATGCGCGATGGTGGCGCGCGCCGGGGCCGGGCCCTGGCCGCAGATCACCTCAGTGCGGCCGCGCTTGACGTCGTGCACGATGACCGGCACGTCGCCGCCTGGGCCGTTCAGGTGCGGCTCGACCACCTGGAGCGTGAAGGCGGTGGCGACGCCGGCGTCGAAGGCGTTGCCGCCCTTCTCGAGGATGGCCATGCCGACAGCGGTCGCGATCCAGTGTGTGGTGGCGACGACCCCGAACGTGCCCTCGATCTCGGGGCGCGTCGTGAAGGGATCGGGATTGATCTTGCTGGCCATGGGCTACCTCATTTGCGGCGCGCGCAATTGATCACAGCGGCAGGCCGCCGCCAAATGCGCAGGCTGCATGGCACGCGCGCGTCACGCCGGGACCGGCGCGGTGTTAACTGCGTGGCAGGCGACGCCGTTGATCAGTTCCGGGGTCTCCTTGCGGCAGAGATCGAACGCCAGCGGACAGCGCGGGTTGAAGGCGCAGCCAGAGGGCGGGTTGATCGGGTTCGGGATCTCGCCCTTCACGGGGATACGCTGGCGACCGCTCATGGCAAGATCAGGCACGGCGCCCAGCAGCATCTTGGTGTAGGGCATGCGCGGATTGGCGAACAGCTCGCGCCCCTCCGCGATCTCGACGATGCGGCCGAGATACATCACGCCGACGCGGCTCGCCATGTGGCGGACCACGGCAAGGTTGTGGCTGATGAACATGTAAGTCAGGCCGAACTTGTCCTGGAGGTCGCGCATCAGGTTGAGAATCTGCGCCTGCACCGAGACGTCGAGCGCCGAGGTCGGCTCGTCGCAAACGATGAACTCGGCATCCGATGCGAGCGCCCGTGCAATCGCGATGCGCTGGCGTTGGCCCCCGGAGAATTCGTGCGGAAATTTCAGCCGGTCGTCGGGATGCAGGCCGACCAGGGTGAGCAACTCGCCGACGCGGGCCTGGATGTCGCGCTCGCCCTGGATCAGGTCGAAAGCGCGGATCGGCTCGGAGATGATGGCATCGACGCGGAAGCGCGGGTTCAGGCTCGCATAGGGATCCTGGAAGATCATCTGGATGCGGCGGCGAAGCTTTCGCCGCGCCGGCGCCTGCCGCGGATCGGTCATCGAGATGCCGTCGATCAGGACGTCGCCGGCGCTCGGCGGCAGCAGTCCAACGACCATCCGAGCGACCGTGGTCTTGCCGGAGCCGGACTCGCCGACCAGCGCAAACGTCTCACCCTTCCTGATGTCGAAGGTGACGTGATCGACCGCCTTGAGATATTCGAGGTGCCCGCCCTCGAGCACGCGGTTGAGCCAAGGCTTTGAGACGTCGAATACCCGGCGCAAATTCGTGGCCTGAACGAAGGGGGCGCTCATGCCGCGCTCTCCGCCGGTACGCTGTCGTAGAGATGGCAGGCGACTGATTGTGCGCCGCGCGGCAGTGGCTCCGGCCGCTCGACCCGGCAGCGGTCGAAGGCGAAGGCACAGCGCGGATTGAACGAACAGCCGCGGGGGATCGCCGACAGGCGCGGCATCGAACCGGGAATCTGCTGCAGGCGTTTGTCGTCGCCGGCAAGCGTCGGGATCGCGCCCATCAGACCCTTGGCGTAAGGGTGCAGTGGATTTCTGACGACATCCTGAACCGGTCCGATCTCGGCGACCCGGCCGGCATACATCACCGCGACGCGGTCCGAGGTCTCCGCGATCACGCCCATGTCGTGCGTCACCAGCATCACGGCAGTGCCGTGGTCGCGGCCGAGCCGCTTGATCAGCGAGATGATCTGCGCCTGCACGGAGACGTCGAGCGCGGTAGTCGGCTCGTCGGCGATGATCAGCTCGGGTTCGGCGCAGATCGCGAGCGCAATCACGACGCGTTGGCGCATGCCGCCGGAGAATTCATGCGGATAGCCGTCGATGCGCTTTTCCGGCGCCGGAATGCCGACCTCGGCCAGCAGGTCGATGGCGCGGCGGCGGGCGGCCGTCTCGGACAGGTTCAGATGGGTCCTGATCGTCTCGATGATCTGGTCGCCGACCCGGTAGAGCGGATTGAGCGAGGTGAGGGGGTCCTGGAAGATCATGCCGATCCGCTTGCCACGGATGCGGCGCATCTCCTCCGGCGGCAGATTGTCGATGCGGCTGCCGGCGAGATGAATCTCGCCGCCGGCGATGCGGCCGGGGGGATCGATCAGGCCGATCACGGCGAGGCCGGTGACGGATTTGCCGGCGCCGGATTCGCCGACCACGCCCAGCACTTCGCCCTTGGCGATGTCGAAGGAGACCCCGTCGATAGCGCGCAGCGTGCCGCGGCGGGAAGCGAATTCCACCTGAAGGTTGCGCACGGAGAGAATGGTTTCGGTCATGAGCGAGGCGTACTCATCGAGGTGTTGCTCATCGGAGTTTCGGGTTGAGCGCGTCGCGCAACCAGTCGCCGAGCAGGTTGATCGACAGGATCAACCCAGCCAGCGCGAGGCCCGGGAAGGCGACGATCCACCATTCGCCGGCGAACAGATAGTTGTTGCCGATGCGGATCAGCGTGCCGAGTGAGGGCATCGTGTCGGGCAGGCCGACGCCGAGGAAGGATAGCGTCGCCTCGGTGATGATGGCCAGCGCCAGGTTGATGGTGGCGATGACCAGGATCGGACCCATCGTGTTCGGCAGCACGTGCCGCAGCATGATCTTCGGCGCGGGCAGGCCGATCAACTGCGCGGCGGCCACGTAATCCTTGTTCTTCTCGACCATCACGGAGCCGCGCACCGTTCGGGCATACCCTACCCAGAAACTCAGGCCGATCGAGATCACCAGCACCACCAGCATGCTGGTGGCATCCAGCCGGTTGCCAAAGATCGATTTCGCGATGCCGTTGACCAGAAGCGCGATCAGAATGGCGGGGAAGGTGAGCTGCACGTCGGCGATCCGCATGATCACGCCATCGACCGCGCCGCCGAAATAGCCGGCGATCAGGCCGAGCGCGATGCCGAGCGCGCCGGCGAAGATCACGCCGGCAACGCCCACCGCGAGCGAGATGCGCATCCCGTAGAGGATGGCGGAGAACACGTCGCGGCCCTGCTCGTCGGTGCCGAGCAGGAAGGGGCTCTGACCGTCGGCGGTCCACAGCGGCGAGATGCGCGAATTCATCAACTGGAGCTGCGCCGGATCGAACGGGTTCTGCACCGCGAGGGCGGAGGCAAAGATCGCGAGCAGGAAGAACAGCACGGTAATGGCCGCCGCCACCATGGTCAGCTTGGAACGGCGGAACGAATAGAAGATGTCGCTGTCGAGCGCGCGGCTCAGCCAGCTGCGGCCGGCATGAGCGGGCGGCGCGCTCTGCTGGTCGGGATTGGAGGCGACTGCGTCGGACATGCAGGGCTGCCTTATATGGCGCGGCCGACGGTCGCGCGCAGGCGCGGGTCGACCACGGTGTAAAGAATGTCGACCACCAGATTGATGGTGACGAAGATCAGCGAAACCATCAGCAGATAGGCGGCCATGATCGGGATGTCGACGTTTTGCACGGCCTGCACGAATAGAAGTCCCATGCCCGGCCATTGGAACACGGTCTCGGTGATGATCGAAAAAGCAATAACCGAGCCAAACTGAAGTCCGGCCACCGTGATCACGGGAATCAGCGTGTTCTTCAGCGCGTGGCCGAAATGGATGGCGCGGGTGGTCAGCCCCCGGGCGCGGGCGAAGCGGATATAGTCGGTTCGCAGCACTTCCAGCATCTCCGCGCGCACCAACCGCATGATCAAGGTCATCTGGAACAGGCCGAGGGTGATCGAGGGCATGATCAATGCCTTCAATCCCGACAGCGTGAGCAGGCCCGTGCTCCACCAACCGAGCTTGACCACCTCGCCGCGGCCGAACGAGGGCAACCAGCCCAATGTCACAGCGAACAGATAGATCAGGAGAATGCCGATCAGGAAAGTCGGCAACGAGATGCCTATAAGCGAAACCGCCTGGAATAATTTGGTCAGCATGGTGTCGCGCCGGAGCGCCGAATAGACGCCCATCAGGATGCCGAACACCATTGCAAACACGGTGGCGCAGATCGCGAGTTCCAGCGTGGCGGGCATACGCTCCATCAACAGCGTCGAGACCGGCTGGCGGAACTGATAGGAGACGCCGAACTTGAACTGCGCGGCATCGGCGAAATAGCGCGCGAACTGCACCGGCACGGGGTCGTCGAGGCCGAGCGATTTGCGCACGATTTCGCGTTCGGCCGCCGACGTGTCGATCGAGACGATCTGGTTGACGGGGTCGCCGGCGAAACGGAACATCGAGAAGGCGATGATGCCGACGGCGAACATGACGCCGATGGCCTGAACGGCGCGGCGAAGAGTGAAAGCGAGCATGCCTTCCACTATCCTTGGGTGTGCGTGCGGCCGACGACTTTGTCAGCCGGAAAAGGAAAGGTCCCGGACGCCTGGCGCGCCGGGACCTCGTGTTCAACTGATGCTATTCCTTCTTGGTCGCCCAGTGGAACATCACCAGGTTGTCGGCGCGCTGCGGCAGGTTGACCTTTTTCGATACGCCCCAGGCCAGTGCCTGCTGATGCAGCGGGATGTAGGCCCAGTCCTTGATGCTGATTTCGTAGGCCTGCTTGATCAGCTGGTTGCGCTTGGCGGTGTCGGTTTCGACCAGCACCTTGTCGGTGATCGCGTCGAACTCCTTGTTGCAATAGCCGCCGAGATTGGCCTCGCCGCGCGAGGATTTCGCATCGTCGCGGCAGCCCATGATGTCGTAGAGCACGTTGTGAGAGTCCATCGTGCTCGGCGTCCAGCCCAGCAGATAGAACGAGGTCTGGTAGCCGCCCTGTTTGAGCACCTTGGCGAAGTATTGCGCCTTCGGCTGCGCCAAGAGATTGATCTTGACGCCGATGCGGGCAAGCATGCCGACGACGGCCTGGCAGATTGCGGCGTCGTTGACGTAGCGATCGTTCGGGCAGTCCATCGTGACCTCGAAGCCATCAGGGTAGCCGGCTTCAGTCAGGAGCTTCTTGGCGCCGTCAGGGTCGAATTTCGGTCGTGTGAACTCCTTGGACAGCGCGAACAGTTCCGGCGCGATCATCAGGGCCGACGGCGTCGATAGCCCGCGCATCACGCGCGTCTTGATTAACTCGATGTCGATCGCCTTGTAGAAGGCTTCGCGGACACGGGCGTCCTTGAACGGGTTCTTGCCCTTGATGTTGGAGTAGAGCAGTTCGTCGCGGGTCTGGTCGAAGCCGATGAAGATGGTGCGCAGCTCCGGCCCCTTCAGCACCTGGGCGTTCGGGCTGGAATCGACGCGGGAGATGTCCTGGATCGGCACCGGCTCGATGACGTCGACTTCGCCCGAAAGCAGTGCGGCGACGCGCGTGGCATCGGAGGAGATCGGGGTGAAGATGATCTCCTTCAAATTACCTTCCATCTTGCCCCAGTAATTGGGATTCGCCTTGAACACCGTCTTCACGCCGGGCTGATGGCTTTCGATGATGAAGGGACCGGTGCCGTTCTCGTGCAGCGAGGCGTAGCTCGGCGTGGTCGCCGCCACCGGCGTCGGATCGACGACGTTGTTCTCCTCGGCCCATTTCTTGTCCATGATGTACCAGACATCCCACGAATTATGCAGGATGGGATTGGGCGAGGGCAGGACGAAATCGACGGTGTAGTCGTCGACCTTGACGACCTTGACGTCGGGCGCAAGGCGGGTCTGCATATTGGACCCCTTCTTGCGGACGCGATCGGCGGAGAACACGACGTCGTCGGCGGTGAAGGGGTCGCCGTTGTGGAATTTCACGCCCTTGCGCAAATGAAAGCGCCAGCGGGTCGGCTCGGGGGTTTCCCAGCTCTCCGCCAGCGCCGGAATGATCTTGAGCTCTTTGTCGCGCGCGGTGAGGCCTTGATAGACGTGACCGAGATGGGCGTGGGTCGTGCTCTCGTTGAGCGTATAGGGGTCAAGGGACTTCAGGTCACCCTGGTTGGCATAACGTAGTGTCTGGCTCGACGCCGGCGTGACCGCCAACGCAAGCGTACCGGCGAGCGTCGCCGCAAACAGACTTCGACATACTGACATTCTTGACCCTCTCCACACCGCCGCGCCGGTGGTTTTTGATTGTTCGGCCGGCCGATTAGTCCATGTTGCCCAGAGTTCTCGACCGGTGCAAGCGCCATTCCAGCAAGGAACGCGCCAAGTTGCGCCGCTGTGCAGCAATGCTGACCAGCGAATTGGGGGGGGGAAGGCCTGGTGGGAGATATTCGACTTTCGACCTGTGAATTTCCCCGGATCAGGGCGGTGACGCCTTCGCTGCGGGGCGTCGCCAAGGGGTTGATTGACCATACCCCTCGATTGCGGAAACCGGCACCTTGCCGTCCGCCTCAGGTCGCTTGCGTTGCACACCGTGTCGCGGCGATACTCCGCCGGGCCGCTCGAATCTCATCTGGAGGGGACATGAAAGTAAACATCGAAATCGACTGCACCCCTCTCGAGGCCCGCCAGTTCTTCGGCCTGCCTGACGTGGGGCCGATGCAGACGGCGGTGATGGACAAGTTGCAGCAGCAGGTGCTCAGCAACATCGAGAAGGTTTCGCCGGAATCGCTGATCCAGAGCTGGTTCACGTTCGATCCGAAGATCGCCGAGCGATTTCAGGATATGTTCGTCACGATGGCCGGCCTCGGCGGCACGCGCAGCAGCGACAAGAAAAAATAGTGTCGCCCGGACAGGAGGGGAAGCTGGAGCGAGGCCGGCTTCGTCCGCCGGGTCTCGGCATGTTGCTCGCCGAAGCCCGTGGCCTGTTCGAGCTCAATGCGAGCCTCTTGCTGTCGCCGGTCCTGATGCGGGCGCCGAGGGGCGACGGCCATCCGGTGCTGGCGCTGCCAGGCTTTCTCGCCAGCGACCTCTCGATGGCGCCGATGCGCCGCTATCTCAGCGAGCTCGGCTACGAGGCACAGGCCTGGCGAATGGGCCGCAACCTCGGCGGGCTGGAGCGCATGCGGGAAGCCCTGCGCGCCCGTCTTGCCGAGATTCATGCCGTGAGCGGGCGCAAGGTCAGCCTGGTCGGGTGGAGTCTCGGCGGCGTCTATGCCCGCGATCTCGCGCTTTGGGCACCCGACATGGTCCGCTACGTCATCACGCTCGGCAGCCCCTTTGCCAACGACGTGCGGGCGACCAACGCCACGCGGCTCTACGAGGCGCTGTCCGGTGAGCGGGTCGAGGATTTTGCGGAAGCGCGCGAGGCAATCGCCGGCGATCTGCCGGTGCCGACCACCTCGATCTATTCGCGTGCCGATGGTGTGGTCAATTGGCGGACCTGTCTGCTCCGTCCCTCCGACCGTGCCGAGAACATCGAGGTGTACCTCGCAAGCCATATCGGGCTCGGGGTGAACCCCGCAGCGCTGTGGGCGGTCGCGGACCGGCTGGCGCAACCGGAAGGGGAATTCTCGCCATTCGACCGGGCGGGGCCGTTTGCCATTGCATATGCCCCGCCGGAACAGGCAGTATCGGCCTGACGAGAAGCGCCGGGCAAGGCGCCCGTCAAATCTTGCGGGAGGGAACTATGGCTGACGGTAAGAAGCTGTCGTCGCTGGACGCGTCGTTTCTCTATCTGGAAACGCCGGAAATGCCGATGCACGTCGGCAGCATGGCGATCTTTCGCCTGCCCGACGACTACAAGGGCGACTTCTTCGAAGACTTCAAGGCGATGATCGTCTCGCGCCTGCATATCGCGCCGATCCTGAAAGCGCGGCTGGAGAAGGCGCCGCTCGACATCGATCATCCCTCCTGGGTCGAGGACGACCAGTTCGACATCGATCGTCACATCTTCCGCGCCAGCCTGCCGCAGCCGCGCGACCGCGCCACGCTCGAGCGCATCGTCGGCTGGATGCATGCCAAGCTCCTGAACCGCGCCCGGCCGCTGTGGGAGTTCTACGTGTTCGAGGGCATGAAGGACAACGAGGTCGGGCTCTATTCCAAGATGCACCATGCCGCGATCGACGGCGGCGCCGGGGCGGCGCTGACCAACATGATCTACGATATCTCGCCGATCCCGCGGAAGGTCGATCCGCCGGCGGCAGGATCCAAGCCGGGCCAGGAGCCGCGCGACATCGCCGCGAACCTCTTGGATTCCTATCAGCAGCTGTTCAGCCAGCCACTCGATGCCTCGGCGGCGGCGAAGAACCTGCAATTGCCGCGCACCGGCAAGAGCGACATCGGCTCGATCCTGTTCGACAATGCGATGTACCAGATCGAGAGCGCCGTGCGCTTCGCCGGTAACATCCCGACCGTGCTCAAGAGCGTGTCCGACGTGCTCGGCAAGGTCGCCGATCCCAAATCGCGCGAGAGCCTCGCCAGCATGGTGTCGCCGCCGACCATGCTCAACAAGACCATTTCCTCCGAGCGCAGCTTCGCCGGCGTGTCGATCCCGCTGTCGCGGGCGAAGGCGCTCGCCAAGCAGGCCGGCGGCAAGCTCAATGACGTCGTGCTGGCGCTCGCCTCGGGTGTGGTCCGCCGCTATCTCCTGCAATACGGCACGCTACCGGCGAAATCGCTGACGGCTGCGGTGCCGATCTCGCTGCGCGAGGAGGGCAACACCGAGGCCAACAACCAGGTGTTCGGCATGATCTGCGCGATCGCGACCAATGTCGCCGATCCCAAGGCGCGGCTCGAGGCCATCATCGCGCAGTCGACCAAATCCAAGGAGATGTCGCACCCCTTGCGCGCTTTGATGCCGCAGGTCTCCAACATCTCGATGCTGGGCGCGCCCATCATGGTGCAGATCCTGGCCTTGCTCTACAGCCGCTCGAACCTCTCGGACGTGCTGCCGCCGGCCGCCAACATCACCGTGTCCAACGTGCCGGGACCGCGGCAGACGCTCTACGCCGCCGGCGCCGAGCTGCTGCACATCTTCCCGGTGTCGATCTCGACGCACGGGCAGGCGCTCAACATCACTGTGCAGAGCTATCGCGACCAGCTCGATTTCGGCTTCATCGTCGGCGCCAACATCATTCCGCATGTGCAGGTGATGTGCGACATGCTGCCGGAGGAGTTTGCCGCACTGGAAGCTGCCTACGTGCCTCCGGCGGCGGACATCAAGGGCGCCGCCGAGTAGGAATGTTGCCATGATCGAAATGCCGCCGCTCAAGTTCGCGACGACGAACGGAATCCGCATGGGCTATTACGAGGCTGGCCCGGCCGACGACAAGCCGCCGGTGGTGCTGTGCCACGGCTGGCCCGAGCTCGCCTTTTCCTGGCGCCATCAGATCAAGGCGCTGAGCGAGGCCGGGATCCGGGTGATCGCCCCGGACCAGCGCGGCTATGGCGCGACCGACCGGCCTGAGCCGATCGAGGATTACGACATGGAGCATCTGACCGGCGATCTCGTCGGTCTGCTCGATCATCTTGGGATCGGCAAGGCGATCTTCGTCGGTCACGACTGGGGCGGCTTCGTCGTCTGGCAGATGCCCTTGCGGCACCCTTCGCGCGTCGCCGGTGTGGTTGGCGTCAACACGCCGCATTGGGATCGCGCGCCGATCGATCCCATTGCGCTGTTCCGCCAGCGCTTCGGCGACCAGATGTACATCGTCCAATTCCAGGATCCCGCGCGCGAGCCGGACAAGATCTTCGGCAGCCGGGTCGAGCAGACCTTTGACGCCTTCATGCGTAAGCCGGCCGCGCGCCCTCCGGGTGCGCCCGAGGAACAGCCGATTGCCGGCATTGGTGCTTCGCCCCGCATCAACCTGGCGTTCCCGCAGATGATCGCGAATTACGACGCCAGACATGATCCGCGCACGCCGATTCTGTCGGCCGACGAGAAGAAGATGTTCGTCGACACCTTCACGAAGACCGGCTTCACCGGCGGCATCAACTGGTACCGCAACTTCACCCGCAATTGGGAGCGGTCGAAGGGCCTGGACCACCACATCCATGTGCCGTCGCTGATGATCATGGCAGAGAACGACGCGGTGCTGCCTCCCTCGGCCGCCGACGGCATGGAGAAGCTGATCGGCGATCTCGAGAAGTATCTGGTGAAGGATAGCGGCCATTGGACGCAGCAGGAGAAGCCGGAAGAGGTCAGCGCCAAGCTGATCGAATGGCGTAGAAGGCGGTTTGGGTGATCGTCATTGAGCTCGTCATTGCGAGGAGCCCGCGACACATTGCGAAGCAATTTGCGCTGGCGACGAAGCAATCCAGACTGCCGCCGCGGATATATTTCTGGATTGTTTCGCTTCGCTCGCAATGACGACATTGAAGCAGGGGGACTACATTTCGATGTCATCCAAGAACCGTCTGGACCCGATCCCGCATCCGCCGACCAAGCCGGTGGTCGGCAACATGTTGTCGCTGGATTCGGTCGCCCCCGTGCAGCACCTGACACGGCTCGCCAAGGAGCTCGGCCCGATCTTCTGGCTCGACATGATGGGCTCGCCGATCGTGGTCGTCTCCGGACATGATCTCGTCGACGAGCTCTCCGACGAGAAGCGCTTCGACAAGACGGTGCGCGGCGCGCTGCGGCGCGTGCGTGCGGTCGGGGGCGATGGCCTGTTCACGGCCGATACCAAAGAACCGAACTGGAGCAAGGCGCACAACATCCTGCTGCAGCCGTTCGGCAACCGCGCCATGCAGTCCTATCACGCAAGCATGGTCGATATCGCCGAGCAGCTCGTCCAGAAATGGGAGCGGCTCAACGCCGACGACGAGATCGACGTCGTTCACGACATGACCGCGCTGACGCTGGACACGATCGGCCTATGCGGCTTCGACTATCGCTTCAATTCGTTCTACCGGCGCGACTACCATCCCTTCGTCGAGTCGCTGGTGCGCTCGCTCGAAACCATCATGATGACCCGCGGCCTGCCGTTCGAGCAGCTCTGGATGCAGAAGCGCCGCAAGACGCTCGCTGAGGACGTCGCCTTCATGAACAAGATGGTCGACGAGATCATCGCCGAGCGACGCAAGAGCGCGGAGGGGATCGACGACAACAAGGACATGCTGGCCGCGATGATGACCGGCGTCGATCGCGCGACCGGCGAGCAGCTCGACGACGTCAACATCCGCTACCAGATCAACACGTTCCTGATCGCGGGCCACGAGACCACCAGCGGCCTTTTGTCCTACACGCTTTATGCGATGCTCAAGCATCCGGAGATCCTCAGGAAGGCCTATGACGAGGTCGATCGCGTCTTCGGACCCGATGTCGATGCGAAGCCCACCTATCAGCAGGTGACGCAGCTCACCTACATCACGCAGATCCTGAAAGAAGCGCTGCGGCTGTGGCCGCCCGCGCCGGCCTACGGCATCTCGCCGCTGAACGACGAGACCATCGGCGGCGGCAAGTACAAGCTTCGGAAAGGCACGTTCACCACGATCCTGGTGACCGCACTGCATCGCGATCCCTCCGTCTGGGGACCGAATCCCGATGCCTTCGATCCCGAGAATTTCAGCCGTGAGGCGGAGGCGAAGCGGCCGATCAATGCCTGGAAGCCGTTCGGCAATGGCCAGCGCGCCTGCATCGGACGCGGCTTTGCGATGCACGAGGCCGCGCTCGCCCTCGGCATGATCCTGCAGCGCTTCAAGCTGATCGATCATCAGCGCTACCAGATGCACCTGAAGGAGACCCTGACCATCAAGCCGGAAGGCTTCAAGATCAAGGTGCGCCCGCGCGCCGATCGCGAGCGCGGTGTTTATGGCGGGCCCGTTGCGGCTGCACCCTCAGCGCCAAAGGCGCAGCGCAAGCCCACCACGCGGCCCGGTCACAACACGCCGATGCTGGTGCTTTACGGCTCCAATCTCGGCACCGCCGAGGAGCTCGCGACGCGCATGGCGGACCTTGCCGAGATCAACGGCTTTGCCGTGCATCTCGGACCGCTCGACGATTACGTCGGCAAGCTGCCGCAGGAGGGCGGCGTGCTGATCATCTGCGCCTCCTACAACGGCGCGCCGCCTGATAACGCGACGCAGTTCGTCAAATGGCTTGGCGGCGACTTGCCGAAGGATGCCTTTGCCGGTGTGCGTTATGCCGTGTTCGGTTGCGGCAACAGCGACTGGGCCGCGACCTATCAATCGGTGCCGCGCCTGATCGACGAGCAATTGTCGAAGCATGGCGCGCGCGCGGTCTATCCGCGCGGCGAAGGCGATGCGCGCAGCGATCTCGACGGCCAGTTCCAGAAATGGTTTCCAGCAGCCGCCCAGGTCGCGACCAAGGAATTCGGCATCGACTGGAATTTTACGCGGACCGCGGAGGACGATCCGCTCTATGCGATCGAGCCGGTGGCCGTGACCGCGGTCAACACCATCGTGGCCCAGGGCGGAGCGGTGGCGATGAAGGTGTTCGCCAACGACGAGCTTCAAAACAAGGCTGGACCCAATCCGTCGGAGCGCTCGACGCGTCATATCGAGGTGCAGCTGCCGTCCAACGTCAGCTACCGCGTCGGCGATCACCTCAGTGTCGTCCCGCGCAACGATCCGACGCTAGTCGATTCGGTGGCCCGCCGTTTCGGCTTCCTGCCAGCCGACCAGATCAGGCTGCAGGTTGCCGAGGGACGCCGCGCGCAATTGCCGGTAGGCGATGCGGTGTCGGTTGGCCGCCTGCTCAGCGAGTTCGTCGAGCTGCAGCAGGTCGCGACGCGCAAGCAGATCCAGATCATGGCGGAGCACACGCGATGCCCTGTCACCAAGCCGAAGCTGCTGGCCTTCGTCGGCGAGGAGACGGAGCCGCTCGAGCGTTATCGCGCCGAGATCCTTGCCAAACGCAAATCGGTGTTCGACCTGCTGCTCGAATATCCCGCCTGCGAGCTGCCGTTCCATGTCTATCTGGAGATGCTCTCGCTGCTGGCGCCGCGCTATTACTCGATCTCGTCCTCGCCGTCGGTCGATCCGTCGCGCTGCAGCGTCACGGTCGGCGTGGTCGAGGGGCCGGCTGCTTCCGGCCGCGGGGTCTACAGGGGCATCTGCTCGAACTATCTCGCCAATCGTCGGGCGGGCGACGCGATCTACGCGACCGTGCGCGAGACCAAGGCCGGGTTCCGACTTCCCGACGATCCGGCGGTGCCGATCATCATGATCGGCCCGGGCACCGGCCTTGCGCCGTTCCGCGGCTTCCTCCAGGAGCGCGCCGCGCGCAAGGCGAAGGGCGCCGCGCTCGGGCCATCGATGCTGTTCTTCGGCTGCCGCCATCCCGATCAGGATTTTCTCTATGCGGAGGAGCTGCAGGTGCTTGCCGCAAGCGGCATCACCGAGCTGTTCACCGCGTTCTCTCGCGCCGACGGACCGAAGACCTATGTGCAGCACGTGCTTGCCGCGCAGAAGGACAAGGTCTGGCCGCTGATCGAGCAGGGCGCGATCATCTATGTCTGCGGCGACGGCGGCAAGATGGAGCCCGACGTGAAGGCGGCCCTCGTTGCGATCCATCGCGAGAAGAGCGGCAGCGACGCGACCGCCAGTGCGCGGTGGATCGACGAGATGGGGACGAAGAACCGCTATGTGCTCGACGTCTGGGCGGGAGGGTAGGCGAGGATCACCCTGTAGCCCGTATGAGCGAAGCGACATCCGGGATTTCGCCTCACGAGCGGTCCCGGGTATCGCTTCGCTCACCCGGGCTACGAATTATTCGTGCTAAACGTCAGGGATGATTCCCTGGGAAAAGCTCGACACCGCAAAAATCCCCGGCTCCGACGAGGAGCTCCGCCTGATGCGGCGGGGTAAGGAGTTTTCCATCAAGCTCGGCACCAACGAGCTGATGAACAATCGCTTGTCCGGCTCGGAGGCCGCGCTGGCGACGCTCGCGGCGAAGCAAATCGAGAAGGTTGCCAAGCCCGTCGTCCTGATCGGCGGCCTCGGCATGGGCTTTACGCTGCGTGCGGCGCTCACTGTGCTTGGGCCCAAGGCGAAGATCGTGGTGTCCGAACTGGTACCGGCGGTGGTGGCCTGGGCGAAAGGTCCGATGGCTGAGGTCTTCGGCGACAGCCTCGACGATGCCAGGGTGAACGTCCGGGAGATCGACGTCGGTGAAATCATCCGCGCGCAGCGGTCGGCCTTCGACGCCATTCTCCTCGACGTCGACAACGGGCCGGAAGGGCTGACCCGCAAGTGCAATGATGCGCTCTACAGTGCGAGCGGGCTCTCGGCGGCGAAGGCGGCGCTGCGGCCGGCCGGCGTGCTCGCGGTCTGGTCGTCGGGACCCAACCCCGCCTTCACCAGGCGTCTCCGTACCGCCGGCTTCGACGTGAATGAAGTCAATGTCCGCGCCACCGGACGAGGCGGTGGCGCGCGCCACGTGATCTGGATCGCGCGGAAGGCTTAGGCGGCCTGTGCAGCCGCGCCATGCGCGTGCTTGTCGATGGCGCCGATGATCTCGGGCCAGAAGCGCATCGGTAGGGCGTGCCCCATGCCTTCGATCATCAACAATTTTGCGTTCGGGATTGACGCCGCCGTGTCCTTGCCGCCCTCCGGCCGCACCAGCGGATCGGCGGTGCCGTGAATGACCAGTGTCGGTGTCTTCACGGCGTGCAGCCTTTCCTTGCGGCTGCCGGACGCCAGCACGGCGCGGAGCTGTCGGCCGACGCCGGCCGGATTGAGTCCGCGCGCGAACACGCGCTCGGCACGCTCAGCGTCGAGCGCTTCCTCCTCCGGAAAATGTCCGGCGCGGAGGACCTTCCAGGTCTGGCCGTAGCGGACCATGAATTCCTCCTTGCTGCGCGGTGGCGGCGCCATCAGCATCGCGGCAGCCTCGCGCGACGGCGGCGGTATGCGCGGATTGCCTGTCGTCGACATGATCGATGTCAACGAGCGGACCCGGTGCGGAAACGACAGCGCCGCCTCCTGCGCGATCATGCCGCCCATGGACGCCCCGACCAGATGCGCCGATTTGATGCCGAGCGCATCCATCAGCCCGACCGTGTCCTTCGCCATGTCGATCAGTCTGTAGGTCGCGGCGACGGGAATCCTGAGGAAGCGCAGCTTCAGCAGCTCGAGCGGCGTCAGGCGCTTGCCGCCGATGAGATGGCTGGATTTGCCGATATCGCGGTTGTCGAAGCGGATCACGCGGAAACCGCGCGCGGCGAGCTGCTCGCAGAACGCATCGTCCCAGTGGATCATCTGCGCTCCGAGCCCCATGATCAGCAGCAGCGGTTCGGCATTGTCGTTGCCAAAAATCTCGTAGCAGATGTCGATGCCGTTGGCGCGGACGGTCTGGGGCGGCTGATGGGTGGTCACGGGTCCCTCCTGCTGATCGATGCTGTATCGCACGGTTTGCCGCAACAAAGAAGCTGTGCGCGACACCGGGCCTCTGCTTCCCGGTTGACCACTCCCCCGCAACGGTGTCGTATGGCGGAAAAGAAAGGGCATCGAAGCTCTCGATTTCAGGAGGACGCCGATGACCGACAAGATCAACGACCCCGTCGCCATGTGGCAGAAGATGGTCGGCGAGATGGAGAAGGGGTTCAACTCTTTCGCCAATCAAGCCATGTCGTCGCCAGAATTTTCACAGGCGATGAACCGTGCGGGCGGTGCTGCTGCAGGTGCTCAGAAGCAGCTCGGCGAGCTCATGGAGAAATACCTCGTCACGATGAACCTGCCGAGCCGGGAGCAGGTCACCGGTCTTGCGGAGCGGCTGCAGTCGATCGAGGCTCAGATCGGCGAGATGAAGTCGATGTTGAGCCAGATGGCGGCGAGTTCCGGCATCACGCAAGGCTTCGATAGCGCGCCGCGGCCGCCGCGCACCAAGCGTCCGCCCTCCGAGAACGGAGAGCCGACATGAATGCGCCGGCGGGACTTGATTTCGCGTCCATCCCGGAACGCATCCAGTCCGAGGTGCAGCGCGCAATCCAGCGCAGCATCAAGGGTGTCGAGTATTTCTCGACCTCGGGACCTTCGCTCGGCTCGACGCCGAAGGACGTGCTGCATTCGCGCGGCACCATGAACCTCTATCACTACCGGCCGATGTCGGACGAGATCTACCGCGTGCCGGTGCTGATCGTGATGGCGACCACCAACCGCGGCTACATCCTCGACCTCGTCCCCGGGCAGAGCTTCATCGAGTTCCTGCTCAAGCGCGGTTATGACGTCTACATGCTCGACTGGAGCGCGCCGCGGCCCGAGGAAAAGAGCCTGCGGATGGAGGACTATGTCCTCGACTTCATCCCGGATTGCGTCCGCCGCGTGCAAGCCGATTCCGGCGAGCAGGACGTCTCCGTCATCGGCTACTGTTTCGGCGGCGTGCTGTCGCTGCTCTACGGCTCGATCCACAAGGACGGGCCGATGAAGAACCTGATCTGCTTCACCACCCCGATCGACTTCCGCGAGATGAAGCTGTTCTCGAACTTTTCCGACCGTCGCTATTTCGACGTCGACCATCTCGTCGACAGCGTCGGCAACGTGCCGCCGGAAATGATCCTGTCCTCGTTCGAGATGCTGCGCCCGGCCTCGCGCACGGTGAGCCAGATCCAGCTTTGGGAGAACATCTGGAACGACGAGTTCGTCAAGTCGTATCGCATGTTCGACCGCTGGGCGACCGACACGCTGCCGCTCGCGGGCGAATATTTCCGCACCATTACCAAGGACCTGATGTGGGACAACAAGCTGTTCAACGACACCATGTCGGTCGGCGGCCGTGCGGCGAAGCTCGAAGACATCAAGGTGCCGATCCTGCATGCGGTCGCCGAGCACGACCACATCGTGCCGTATGAGGCCGCCAAGCACCTGATCGCGAAGATTGGATCTGCGGACAAGGAAGAGGTGATGCTGAAGGGCGGTCACGTCTCGCTGGTCGCGGGTGCCAACGCCGTGAAGCGGCTATGGCCGAAACTGGATTCCTGGCTGGGAAAGAGGTCGACATGAGCGAGCAGCGTTCTTATCCGCGCCACGTCAAGACGGACGCCGGCGATATCGAGATTCGCCTGATGGCACCTTCGGACGAGGCCGCAGTGCTCGCGTTCGGTAAGGGCCTGCCGACCCACGACTTGCTGTTCCTGCCTCGCAATATCAGCGAGCCGAAGGTGCTGTCGGCCTGGATCAAGGAGATCGAGCGCGGCGCGATCACGAGCCTGCTCGCGGTCAAGGACGGCAAGGTCGTCGGCTGCGGCACGCTGGTGCGCGATCCCCATTCCTGGTCGCCCCATGTCGGCGAGATCCGCATGGTGGTCTCGCTCGATGTGCGCGGGAAGGGGGTGGGGCGGGCGCTGTCGCAGGAGACCTTTGCGCTCGCGCTCGGGGCGGGCCTGGAAAAGCTCTCGGTTCAGATGACAGTCGACCAGCAGGCGGCGATCACCGTGTTCGAGAGCCTCGGCTTCAAGGCCGAAGCCTTGCTGCGGGACCACGTCCGGGACGTCGACGGCAAGACCCACGACATCGTGGTGCTCGGTCACAACATCGCGCAGGTCCAGGCCCAGATGGAAGCCTACGGGCTGCCGGGCGCGGTGCAGCACTAGAGGCCGCCCCAGAAGGCGGCTCGCGCCGTCGGAGGCCAAGTGGCCAGGGAGGCATCAGGATGCCTCCTATTAGGTCGTTCACGATTTCGTGATATCGCGCTGCAATATGTATATTGCATCGCACAATTAACTGTGCCATATAAGTCATGCCCCGGGCCAATGCGGACGGGGTGAGCCCATAGCTCAGACCAATGAGGATGGAGAGAACCCCATGACCGCTGAAACCAACACCGCTTTCGAGGGCTTCAAGGACGCTTTCAAGAACATCCAGAATCTGGAAGTTCCCGAGGCCGCCCGCGAGTTCGTCAAGAAGACCGCCAACACCGCCAAGGACCGTGCTGCCGAGGCTTTCGCAGGCTCGGAGCGCGTGACCGCCGCCGTCGAGAACGCGGTGACCGAATCCGTTGCCGAGGCCGGCAAGATCAGCCGCAACATCCAGCAGGCGATCTACGAGGACGCCGAGGCGTTCTTCTCGAGCATCGACAAGCTGGCGTCCGCCAAGTCGTTCAGCGAGGCCGTCGAGATCCAGTCGGGCCTGCTCCGTTCGCGTGGCGAAGTGTTCGTCTCGCGTGCCAAGGCGACCGCCGACTATTTCGGCAAGCTCGCTGCTAATGGTGCGAAGTCCGCCCAGGACAATTTTGCCAAGGTCTACAACAAGACCGCCTGATCCGGCGCCCTGCGCAGAAACTGGAATTTGAGGCCCGCTTCGGCGGGCCTTTTGTTTTTGGTTTGCGTTCCCCGGATGCAGTGCAGCGCGCCGCCTGGCGATGCGAAGCGTCGTCCAGGTGGCGTGGTGCACTGCTGATCCGGGGTCCACGCTGGGTCCCGGCTCTGCGGCGCATCGCTTCGCGCTGCACCGCGTCCGGGACACGGGAAGATCGACGCGCTAAGTATCTACAATGAACGCACCCGCCACCTTGTCCTTCGACACCCCCGGCGATGCCGACCGCGCGGCCGAACTGCGCCGCGTCAAGGCGCTGGCGATGCTGGTGCTGGCGTCGACGCTTGCGCTCTTCATCGTCGCAAAATGGCTCCTGCCGGTGCATCCCGTCTTTGGCTTCATCGCCGCCTTCGCGGAAGCCGCGACCATCGGCGGCCTCGCCGACTGGTATGCCGTGGTCGCACTGTTCAAGCGGCCGCTGGGCCTGCCGATCCCGCATACCGCGATCATCCAGAGCAATCAGGCCCGCATTGCCGACAAGCTCGGCGAATTCATCCAGGTGCATTTCCTCGAGGCAGGTCCCGTCGAGGCCAAGTTGAACGAGATCGATTTCGGCTCCTTCGTGGCCGACTGGCTGCGCGACCGCAAGCGCAGCGATGATCTTGCGCGCTTCGCGCTGCGGCTGTTGCCCGAGGCCGTCTCGGCGACGGAGAGCTCGGGCCTGATGACCTTCATCATCCGCCGCATGTCATCGCAGGTCCAGGCGATCGATCTTGCGCCGCTTGCCGCCGGCACGCTGCGCGGCTTCGTGGCGGAGGGACGCCACCAGATCCTGTTCGACGATCTCCTGCGCGTGATGCACGAGACGCTGACCCAGAAAGAGACGATGGGGATGATCCGCGAGAAAGTACGCGCGGAGTTGCCGACCCTGCTCCGGCTCTATCGCGCAGACAAGTTTCTGGTGAACAAGATCGTGGCATCGGCGACCGCGTTCTTCAACGAGGTGCGCAGCGATGCCAAGCATCCGTTCCGCGGCGAGTTCGACCGCATGGTGCTGAGCTTCGTCGACCGGCTCGGCACCGATCAGGCCTATATCGACCGCATCGACGGCTTGAAGCGTGACCTGCTGGCGCGGCCCGAGCTCGCGGATCTCGCCCGTACCGTCTGGGCCAACACGCGCTCCTTCATCGAGCGCAGCGCCTCAGGCGAAACTCAGGTGCTGCAGCATCATCTCGCCGGCATGTTCGTCGCGGCAGGCGAAGCGCTCGCGGGCGATGCCGAGCTGCGCGGCGAGATCAACAAGGGCCTGGTGACGGTGCTGCGCAGCTTCGTCGCCGACCAGAAGAGCGGCGTTTCGATCTTCATCTCCGATCAGGTCAAGGCGTGGGATATGGCGCAGCTGATTTCGCTGATCGAAATCAACATCGGGCGCGACCTGCAATACATCCGCTTCAACGGCTCGCTGATCGGCGGCCTCGCCGGGCTCGCGCTCTACTCCGTAGAATTCCTGCTTCGATGGCTGTGACTTTTGCGTCACGGCCGTTAGCATTAACGCGCGGGCCTATTGTCGCCCCGCATCTCTCCCGCTTGAATGTCGGGAACCGGCCGCCTAGCTGATTCATGTTGCGCTGCGGAACGATCAAGAAGCCGGCGTATTGGAATTCATGCCCATTTGCCGGCCATCGCGGCCGGCGTCTTCCCAGGGGAAACATTGATGACCGCTACTGCCCAGACGCTGCGCCCGCCGTCCAGAACTCTGATGTTTCTGGAAGGGCGCGCGATCCACGAGTTCGGCGCATTCCTCGGCGCGCTGCCGCTGCTGAGCCTCGCGCCGCGTGGCGACGGGCATCCGGTTTTGGTCCTGCCGGGCCTGGTGGCGTCCGATGCGTCGACGCGCGCGCTGCGCGGGTTTCTGACCAGCAAGGGCTACGCGGTGAGCGGCTGGCGCCAGGGCCGCAATTACGGCCTGCGCGACGGCGTGCAGCACGCGATGGTCGATCTGGTCCAGGAGCTCAACGAGACCCACGGCCGCAAGATCAGTCTTGTGGGCTGGAGCCTAGGTGGCCTCTATGCACGGCAGCTCGCCAAGATGATGCCCGAGCACGTGCGCCAGGTGATTACGCTCGGCAGCCCCTTCGCCGGCAATCCACGCTCCACCAACGCCTGGCGCGTCTATGAATGGGCGAGCGGTCGGAAGTCTGACGAGGTCGATCCGCAGTTCGGCGGCGAGCTCGCCGTCCCGCCGCCGGTGCCGACCACCGCCATCTTCAGCCGCACCGACGGCGTCTGCGCCTGGCAGGGCTGCATGGAGAAGACGGGAGCGCAGACCGAGAGCATCGAGGTCGAGAGCAGCCATTGCGGCATGGGCCATCATCCCGCCGTGGTCTACGCGGTGGCCGACCGCCTCGCACAGAAGGAAGGCCAGTGGCGTCCGTTCGATCGCAGCGGCTGGCGCAGCCTGGCTTATCCCGATCCGCATCGGTAGTTTCTTCGCCTCTCCCCGCAAGCGGGGAGAAGGAGAAGTAGCGGCGTCGCTCCCGTCCATTGTCGCGCCCGCACCAAACGCGCTATGCCTCGCGCATGGCGCATCCGCTCTCTCGCATCATCGACCAGCTCAAGCGCGAACCGTCGCGCACTGGCTCCATCGTCATCACCGTGTTCGGCGATGCCATCGTGCCGCGCGGCGGCGTGGTGTGGCTCGGCACACTGCTGGAATTCTTCGAGAGTCTGGACATCGACAATGGGGTCGTCCGCACCGCGATGTCGCGGCTTGCGGCAGATGGTTGGCTTACCCGGGAGAAGGTCGGTCGCAACAGTTTCTATCGGCTTGCCGATAAGGGACGCCAGACCTTTGAAGCTGCCACGCGCCACATCTACGATCCGCCGCCGTCTGACTGGACCGGACGCTTCGAGCTGCTCCTGATCGGCAACGGCGAGGATCGTGACGTCTCGCGCGAAGCGCTTCGCAACGCCGGCTTCGGCAGTCCGTTGCCGGGGGTTTGGGTTGCGCCGTCGGGCGTGCCGGTGCCGGAAGAAGCCGCGGGCGCCATCCGTCTCGAGGTCTCGGCGGAGGATGACAGCGGGCGTCGTCTGCTCAGTGCGAGCTGGCCGCTGAATCGCACCGCGGACGCTTATCTGAAATTCATGAAAACGTTCGAGCCGCTGCGCGCCGCGATCGCGCGCGGCACGGCTTTGTCTGAGGCCGACGCCTTCACCGCGCGCATCCTGCTGATCCACTATTATCGCCGTGTCGTGCTGCGCGATCCCTTGCTGCCCGAAAGCTTATTGCCGGCGGACTGGCCGGGCAGGGCGGCCCGCGAGCTTTGCGGTGAGATCTATCGCGCGCTGCTCGCTCCATCCGAGCAATGGCTCGATGGTCATGGAACCAACGAAAAGGGGCCATTGCCGCCGGCGCGAAAACTCCTGGAACGAAGGTTCGAGGCCTGATCTTTATGTTACAGAAATATCTTGCATGAGCTAATTCTTGTTATATATTGCCTCTCAATTCATCGGGAGGATGCGCATGTATACCCAGGCGCTCAACACGGCCGAGACCGACGACCGCGGTCTGGAAGACGCAGCCAAGGCTGCGCAATTCCAGGCCCGCATCGACGCCGAGGAGCGCATCGAGCCGAACGACTGGATGCCGGCGGCCTATCGCAAGACGCTCACCCGCCAGATCTCCCAGCACGCCCATTCCGAGATCGTGGGCATGCTGCCGGAAGGCAATTGGATCACGCGCGCACCGACGCTGCGCCGCAAGGCCGCGCTGCTCGCCAAGGTGCAGGACGAGTGCGGCCACGGCCTCTATCTCTACGCCGCCGCCGAGACGCTCGGCGCCTCGCGCGAGGAGCTGGTCGACGCGATGCTCGCAGGGAAGGCCAAGTATTCCTCGATCTTCAATTATCCGACGCTGACCTGGGCCGATATCGGCACCATCGGCTGGCTGGTCGACGGCGCCGCGATCATGAACCAGATCCCGCTGTGCCGCTGCTCCTACGGTCCCTATGCGCGCGCGATGATCCGGGTCTGCAAGGAGGAGTCCTTCCACCAGCGCCAGGGCTACGAGATCATGCTGACGCTGTGCCGCGGCTCGGACGAGCAGAAGGCGATGGCGCAGGATGCGCTGAATAGATGGTGGTGGCCGGTGCTGATGATGTTCGGCCCGCCCGATGCCACGAGCCAGCACAGCGACACCTCGACCCGATGGAAGATCAAGCGCTTCTCCAATGACGAGCTGCGCCAGAAGTTCGTCGATGCCACCGTGCCGCAGGCGCAATATCTCGGTCTCACCATTCCCGATCCCGGCATGATTCAGGACGCCGAGGGACACTGGCGCTACAGCGAGATCGACTGGGCCGAATTCAAGCAGGTGCTCGCCGGCAACGGCCCTTGCAATCGCGACCGCATGGCGGCGCGCCGCAAGGCGCATGAAGACGGCGCCTGGGTGCGCGAGGCGGCCGCAGCCTATGCCGCGAAGCGCACGCAGCGTCAGACCGCGCAAGCCGCCGAATAGGGAGATCGAGATGGCCACGCCGAACACGCCGCTGTGGGAAGTCTTCATTCGCAGCCGCAACGGGCTCGCGCACAAGCATGTGGGATCGCTGCATGCGAGCGACGCCACGATGGCGGTGCAGGCCGCCCGCGACATCTACACCCGCCGCGGCGAAGGCCTGTCGATCTGGGTCGTGCCGTCCAGCGCGATCACCGCGAGCGATCCCGCTGAGAAGGCCATGATGTTCGAGCCGGCGGAATCGAAGATCTACCGGCATCCGACGTTTTACGAGGTGCCCGAGGAAGTGGGGCATATGTGATGGCGACCGCCAACATCGAGGTCTCCGAAACGCCTCTGGTGCTGTACGCGCTGCGCCGCGCCGACGATGCGCTGATCCTCGGCCATCGGCTGTCGGAATGGTGCGGGCACGCGCCGATGCTGGAAGAGGATATGGCGCTCTCCAACATCGCGCTCGACCTGATCGGCCAGGCGCGCGAGCTCTACAGCTACGCGGCCAAGGCGGAAGGCGGGGACAACGACGAGGACAAGCTCGCTTACTTGCGTGATGTCAGGCAGTACCGAAACCTGCTGCTGGTCGAGCAGCCCAACGGCGACTTCGCCCAGACCTTGGTGCGGCAGTTTTTCTATTCCGCCTTTGCCGACCTCTACTGGCGCGCGATGATGACCTCGCGCGACACGACGCTGGCCGCGATCGCCGCCAAGTCGGAGAAGGAGAGCGCCTATCATCTGCGCCACGCCTCGGAGTGGCTCATCCGGCTCGGCGACGGCACTGATGAGAGCCATGCCCGCGCGCAAGCCGCGATCGATCACCTCTGGGCCTTCACTGGCGAGATGTTTGCCGTCGATGACGGCGCGCGTGGTCTGATCCATGCCGGCATCGCCGTCGATCCCGGTCCGTTACGCGGCCGCTGGCTGCAGACGATTACCGATGTCGTCAGCGAAGCCACCCTGGTCCTGCCGCAGAACGACTGGATGCAGCAGGGCGGCCGCGCGGGCCGCCACAGCGAGCATCTCGGCCATCTCCTGTCCGAGCTGCAATCGATACAGCGCACCTTTCCGGGGTTGACATGGTGAGCGTGCTGGAGCGCGACAGCGAGCTGCGCCGGCGCGCCTGGGACGCCGCGGCGAGCGTGGTCGATCCGGAGATACCCGTCTTGACCATCGCCGATCTCGGCGTGCTCCGCGATGTCGTCGTCGACGGCGACCATGTCGAGGTTGCGATCACCCCGACCTATTCGGGCTGTCCGGCCATGAATATGATCGCGCTCGAAATCGAGATCGCGCTGGAGCGCGCTGGTTTCCATCATCCGACGGTGCGAACCGTGCTGTCGCCGGCCTGGACCACCGACTGGATGAGCGAGGAGGGGCGCCAAAAGCTGCGCGCCTATGGCATCGCGCCGCCGCAGGCCGCGAGCTCGCGCCGCGCGCTGTTCGGCGCGCAGGCCGTGGCCTGCCCGCAATGCGGCTCGGAAAACACCGAGCTGCTCTCCGAATTCGGCTCGACCTCCTGCAAGGCGCTGTGGCGCTGCAGATCGTGCCGCGAACCTTTTGACTATTTCAAGTGTCATTGAGGCACACAATGCCAACCCCATCGTCATTGCGAGCGCAGCGAAGCAATCCAGTCTGCTTCTGTGGTGACACTCTGGATTGCTTCGTCGCAAGGGGTCCTCGCAATGACGGCGGAGAGACCAATGTAGGATATCTCTGATGTCAGCAGCCGCACCACGCTTCCATCGCCTGGCCGTCCGCGACCTCCGCCGCGAGGCATCCGACGCCGTCTCGATGACCTTCGCCATTCCCGGCGAGCTCGCGCGCGATTACGCCTTCACGCCCGGCCAGTATCTCACGCTCCGCACCACGCTGGACGGAGAGGAGGTGCGCCGCTCTTATTCGATCTGCTCCGGCCCCGACGATGGCGAGATCCGCATCGCCGTGAAGAAGGTCGACGGCGGCGCGTTTTCGAGCTGGGCAGCCGAAGAGCTCAAATGCGGCGACGAGCTCGACGTGATGACGCCGACCGGGCGCTTCGGCGTGGTCCCGCCGGCAGACCGGGCGCGCGTTCATGTCGGCTTCGCCGCAGGCTCCGGCATCACCCCGATCCTGTCGATCATCAAGGCCGTGCTTGCGCGCGAGCCGGACAGCCGCTTCTTCCTGTTCTACGGCAACCGCACCACCGACAACATCATGTTCCTCGAAGCGCTCGAGGAGCTGAAGGACCGCTTCATCGATCGTCTCTCGATCTTCCACGTCATCTCCGGCGAGGAGCAGGACATCCCGATCCTGCATGGCCGGCTCGACGGCGACAAAGCGAGGGTGCTGCTGCGCTCGCTGGTGCCCGCGGCCAGCGTCGATCATCTCTATATTTGCGGGCCGCTTGGCATGAGCGAGGACATCGAGGCAACCTGCCGCGAGCTCGGCATCGTGCAAGACCGCATCCACGTCGAGCGCTTCGTCTCCGAATTCGGCGGCAAGCCGCGGCCGAAGAAAGTGTTTGCGCCCGATGCGCCGCCGAAAGCGATCGCCTCGCTGATCATCGACGGCAAGCGCCGCGACGTGCCGGTGGCCGAGGACGAGGCGATCCTCGATGCCGCGCTGCGCGCCGGCGTCGATCTACCCTTTGCCTGCAAGGGCGGCATGTGCTCGACCTGCCGCGCCAAGCTGGTCGAGGGCGAGGCGCCGATGGATATCAACTATTCGCTGGAGCCGTGGGAGCTGAAGGCGGGCTTCATCCTGACCTGCCAGGCCAAGCCGTCGTCGGAGCGCGTCGTGGTCGATTATGACCATGTCTGAGTAGGCGCATCAGACGCCGGCGATGCAAATGCGTCGCATTATTTGACAGTCTTGGCCAACCAGCAGAACATCATGTGCAAGCATTTGACCGGGAGAGGCGCGTGAACCTCAAAGCCGCTTTGTCGCCTGAGAATGTTGCCCGTGCCTGCGCTGACGCGATGTGGGCGGACGACGATGCCTCCAAGGGGCTCGGCATGGAGATCGTCGAGATCGGCCCGGGCTTCGCGACGCTCGCAATGACGGTGCGGCCGGACATGGTCAACGGCCAGCGCATCGCTCATGGCGGCTTCATCTTCACGCTCGCCGATTCCGCCTTCGCGTTCGCCTGTAACTCGCACAATGATCGCGTCGTTGCGGCGCAGGGACAGATCACCTTCATCAGGCCGGGCAAGCTCGGAGATCGTCTCGTTGCGAAGGCGCGCGAGATCACGCGCGCGGGGCGCTCCGGCATCTATGACGTGCGCGTCACCGTCGGCGACGCAACAATTGCGGAATTCCGCGGACATTCACGGGTCATCCCCGGCACGTGGCTGCCGACCGAAGAACCGTAAAATCAATAACACAATGAAAAGAAAACCGATGATGTGGGGAAACGAAGATGAACCTGACGAGGCTCAAGCAAGGCGGCGGCTATAGCCCCGAGATGGATGCGCATGAGCGTGCCTCGCGCGACGAGATCATGGCGCTGCAGAAGCGGCGGCTGGCCTGGTCGCTGAAGCACGCCTATGACAACGTCGCACATTATCGCAAGGCTTTCGACGCGGCAGGCGTGCATCCGTCCGACTTTCGCGATCTGCCCGATCTCGCGAAGTTTCCGTTCACCGTGAAGACCGATTTGCGCGACAATTATCCCTTCAACATGTTCGCCGTGCCGCGCGAGAAGCTGGTGCGCGTGCACGCCTCCTCCGGCACGACGGGCAAGCCGATCGTCGTTGGGTATACGCAAGCCGATATCGACACCTGGTCCGAGGTGATGGCGCGATCGATCCGTGCCGCCGGCGGCCGCACCGGCATGATCATCCACAATGCCTATGGCTACGGTCTCTTCACCGGTGGGCTCGGCGTGCACTATGGCGCGGAAAAACTCGGCTGTACCGTGGTGCCGATCTCCGGCGGCATGACCGAGCGGCAGGTTCAGCTCATCAACGATTTCCGGCCCGACATCATCACGGTGACGCCGAGCTACATGCTGGCGATCCTCGACGAGTTCAAGCGCCAGAGGCTCGATCCGCGCCTGTGCTCGCTCAAGGTCGGCATCTTCGGCGCCGAGCCCTGGACCAACGCCATGCGCGGCGAGATCGAGGACGCCTTCGACATGGACGCGACCGACATCTATGGCCTGTCCGAGGTGATCGGCCCCGGCGTCGCGCAGGAATGCATCGAGACCAAGGACGGCCTGCACATCTGGGAGGATCATTTCTACCCCGAGGTGATCGACCCCGAGACCGGTGCGGTGCTGCCGGATGGGGAGAAGGGCGAACTGGTCTTCACCTCGCTGACCAAGGAAGCGTTCCCGGTGATCCGCTATCGCACCCGCGACCTGACGCGGCTTCTTCCCGGCACGGCACGCCCCGGCATGCGTCGCATGGAGAAAGTGACCGGTCGCTCGGACGACATGATCATCCTGCGCGGGGTCAATCTGTTCCCGACCCAGATCGAGGAGGTGCTACTCGCTACCGATTGGTGCGGCGGGCACTTCATCCTGGAACTGACCCGCGAAGGCCGCATGGACGAATTGACCATCATCGCCGAGGCGCGGCCCGAAAGCTGGGACGGCCGGGGCCTCATCGACCACGCCGACCGGATCTCGACCCATATCAAGAACACGATTGGGATTAGCTCCAAGGTGAGGGTGGTCGCGCCCGCCACGCTGGAGCGCTCGCTCGGCAAGGCCAAGCGGCTCTACGACAAGCGGCCCAAAGACTAAGTCTCCCCCCTCATGGTGAGGAGGCGCGTTAGCGCCGTCTCGAATCATGCAGGCCCGGCTCGCGCTGCGGGCCTTCATCCTTCGAGACGCCTGCTTCGCAGGCTCCTCAGGATGAGGAGAGGCGGTTGACTCGACCGGTCCCAAAGGCGACAAGGCCCGCGAGAAATCGCGGGTCTTTTCATGTCGCCAGTTGATGCCAAATCGGTCGAAGCGCGCTGCGTGCGCCTCAAGGCCAAGGCCGAAAACGCCGCCGCGCTTGCGCCGGTGGTCGAGCGTCACGTGCTAACGCGCGGTTCGAACGATCTCCTGATCGAGGTGAAGGCCGCCGCCGTAAATCCCTCCGATGTGAAGGCCGCAACCGGGCTGATGCCCTATGCCGTGTTCCCGCGCACGCCGGGCCGCGACTATTCCGGCATTGTCATCGACGGGCCAGCCGGCACCGTCGGCCGCGAGGTGTTCGGCTCCTCCGGCGATCTCGGCATCCGCCGCGACGGCACCCATGCCAGCCATTTCGTCGTCGAGGCCGATGCCGTGGTGGAAAAGCCGAAGAAGGTGTCATGGGAGGAGGCAGCCGGCATCGGTGTGCCCTTCGTCACCGCGATGGAAGGCTTTCGCCGCGCCGGCGTGCCGAAGAGCGGTGAGACCGTGCTGGTGTTCGGCGTCAACGGCAAGGTCGGCCAGGCCGCGGTGCAGATCGCGACATGGCAGGGCGCGAATGTCATCGGTGTGGTGCGCAGGGCCGAACCTTACGAAGGCCACAGCAACGCACCGATCGAGGTGATCGATGCCTCCGCGACGGACGTCGCAGCGCGCGTGCGCGCATTAAGTGGCGGCAAGGGCGCCGACATTGTCTTCAACACGGTGGGCGATCCCTATTTCCAGGCAGCGCACAAGTCGCTCGCCTTGCGCGGTCGCCAGATCCTGATTGCCGCGATCGACCGTATCGTGCAGTTCAACATCCTCGAATTTTATCGTGGCCAGCACACCTATGTCGGCATTGACACGCTCGGCCTGTCCTCAGTCGCAACTGGCGCGGTGCTGCGCGACCTGGGTGCGGGCTTTGCGAGCGGCCAGCTGAAACCGTTTCCGATCAAGGCGAATGCCGTCTATCCGCTTGAGCGTGCCAGGGAGGCCTATGTCGCCGTCGCCGGCTCATCGCGGGATAGGATAATTCTGCGGCCATGAAGTTCGTCATTGCGAGCGCAGCGAAGCAATCCAGCGGCTTTCCGCAGTGGCAGTCTGGATTGCTTCGCTGCGCTCGCAATGACCGAGAATGGCGAGAGGTCTGAGAATAATCGATGGAATCCTCCCAACTCGTCATCCTCGCCGGCCTCGGCATCGGTCTCGTTTACGGCGCCGTGGGTTTGCTCAGCGGCTTCTGCCTGATGAGCAGCATGCGCGGCTGGCTGGCCGAGGGAGATGGACGGCTGGTGCGGACCTATGCGCTGGCAATCGCGGTGGCGATCGCCGCGAGCCAATTCCTCGCCGGCAATGGCATGGTCGATCTCGGCAAGACGATCTACCTGCAACAATCGTTCTCGGCGCCGGTTCTATTCCTCGGCGGCCTGCTGTTCGGTTACGGCATGGTGCTGTCGAACGGCTGCGGCTCACGCGCGCTGGTGCTGCTCGGCCGCGGCAATCTCCGCTCGTTCGTCGTTGTGATCGTGCTCGCCATCGCCGCCCAGATGACACTCAAGGGCCTGATCGCGCCGGCGCGCATCGCGCTGGTTCAGGTCTCGCAAACCACGGTCAGCGTGAATTCGCTGCCGTCCCTGCTAGCGATGCTCGGTCTGACGGAAGCGGTTTCGCACGCGCTGGCCGCTGCCGTGATGGTCGTCGCGTTGATCCTGTTCGCCTTCACGCATCCGGCGTTCCGCCGCTCGCCCGGTCAGATCGTCGCGGGCATCATCGTGGGCCTGCTCGTCGCCGGCGGCTGGTACGTCACCGGCTATCTCGGTGCCGACGACTTCAATCCCATCCCGGTGACCTCGCTTACCTTCATCGCGCCGATCGCCGATAGCCTGCAATACGCCATGCTCTCGACCGGCCTGACGCTGAACTTCGGCATTGCGACGGTCGCCGGCGTCTTCTCCGGCAGCCTGGTCACCGCGCTTGCCACGGGCCGCTTCAAGCTCGAAGGCTATTCCTCGCCAAGCCACATGCTGCGCTCGGGGAGCGGCGCCGCGCTGATGGGCATTGGCGGCGTGATGGCATTCGGCTGTTCGATCGGGCAAGGGCTCACCGGCGTGTCGACGCTCGCACTGGGCTCGTTCGTCGCGCTCGCAGGCATCATGCTCGGAACCACGGCAGGCCTGCGCGGCGTGCTCCGGGTTCAGCCGCTCGCTGTGGCCTGACTTCGCAGGAACCGGTCGCCTAGCGTCGCAAGGCCGATGCCGCTGACGATCAGCCCGGCCGCGACAGCGAGACTCACGTCGATGGGCTCACCGAGCAGGATCGCGGCGCTGGCAATGCCGACGAGCGGCGTTCCCGTGGTGCCGAGCGCCGTCGTCAGCGCCGAGATGCTCTTGTTGACCATCGACATCGCCCAATAGGCCAGCGCTGTCCCGATCAGGCCGGAATATAGAAACAACAAGACGAGTCTCCACGACCATTCCGCATGCGGCAGGCCATCCGTGACCAATGCTGACCCCGTCAGCACGATCGTCGCGACGAGCACCTGCCAGATCAGGAGTTGGAGGGGCGATGCGATCCAGCGGTGCGCGCGGATGTAGATGATGTTCGCGGCCCAGCAGATCGCGGCGAGGATCACCATGCCGGCGCCGGCCAGGACGTTGAGATTCGCCCAGTCGATCGATGTCGGGTTCAGGATCACGACGAGCCCGACCAATCCGAGCAGGGCGCCGGCGAGCTTCGGCGCGGTCAGCATATCCTTGCCGAGCAGCGGCGCGGCGATCGCAACCCAGAGCGGCGTGGTGTAGCCGAGCACGATGGCCTTGCTCGCGGGCAGGAAGCGCACACCGGCCGCCACCAGGACCGAGAACAGCGTCATGTGCAGCAGCGCCACGCTCAGGACGACAGGAATGTCGCGCCGCTCCGGGATCACCAGGTTCTTAGTCAGTCCGAGGATCACGAACAATCCAGCCAGCGCGATCCAGCTGCGGATCGCTGAGGTCCACAATGGCGGAAGGACCTGGACGAGATGCTTCGTGACCGACCAGTTCACGCCCCAGGCCAGCACGACGATGAGGAACAGGCCGATGGCGGCGCGGGGGGACAGGGAGTTCATCGCAAGGTCCTTGAAGCAGTCCAGTCCGGTGGATAGCATTTCGTCTGGCTCCTGAAAAAGTGCCAGAGCGGAAAGGAATAAGGTGCCAGTCTCGGAAGGTATGATCTCTGCCCTGATCGATCTGAGGCGGGTCGACGGCGAAAGGCTTGTGGTGCAACTGACAGGCCAGCTTCGAAGCCTGATCGCGACCGGACGTCTCGGCAAAGGCCGCGCATTGCCGTCGAGCCGACGGCTTGCAAGCGATCTCGGCGTTTCGCGCAACACCGTCACTTATGCGTTCGAGCAGCTTGCCGCCGAAGGATACCTCGAAGCGTCGCACGGTCGCCGTCCGGTGGTCACGTTTGACGGCGGCGAACGGGTCCAAGGTCCGCGCGTTGTCACGTCGCGCCTGGGCTCTCGCAATCCGCGGCTCTCGCCCTGGGCTTCGAGGCTCAAGCAGACCGACTGGCCGATGTCCTATCAGGCGCCGCTAAAACCGCTGCGTCCGGGGCATGGAGATTTCCGGGAATTTCCAAACGATGTTTGGGCCCGCTGCCTGCGCCGCAGCATCGTGCGTGCGGCCAAACGTGATCTCGGACTGGTGAACCGAACGCGCCTGCGCGAGGCGCTGGCGCATTATCTGGCGACCAGCAGGGGCGTCCGCGCCACGGCGGAGCAGATCCTGATCTTGCCGAGCGCGCAGGCCGCCCTGACCTTGATTGCGGCGGCGCTCATCACGCCCGGTGACGAGGTCTGGGTCGAGAACCCCGGTTACCCCGGCGCCACGGCTGCCTTCCGGGCGTCCGGCGCGCGCGTGACCGGCATCGGTCTCGATGGACAAGGCATGCAGCGAATGCCGGGGCTGCCGCCTCCGGCGCTGATCTTCATGACTCCCTCGCACCAGCATCCAACCGGACGGCTGATGTCGCTTTCCCGCCGCACCGAGTTCCTTGGGCCGAGCAGGCCCGACAAGGCATGGATCGTCGAAGACGACTACGATGGCGAATTTCACTATGACAGCCGGCCGGTGCCGGCCTTGCAGGGGCTCGATGCCCATGGTCGCGTGTTCTATGTCGGAACGTTTTCGAAGGCGATGACGTCGGATATCCGGCTCGGTTATCTCGTTGCGCCGCCGGCGCTGGCCGGCACCTTGGAGATTGCGCAGCGGCACATCGGCCTGATCGCCGCCAGCCACATTCAGGAGGCGCTCGCCGAGTTCATTGTCGACGGCCATTTCCTCGCGCATCTGCGCAGGATGCGCCGACTCTATCACGCGCGCCGCGATCACCTCGTCGAGGGACTTCAGCGCCATCTGGGCGAGGTGCTCTCGGTCGAAGTGCCCTCCGGCGGCATCCAGCTTGTGGCTCGCCTCAAGCACGGGCGCGCCGATCAGGCGGCGGTCAAGCGGCTGATCGACGCCGGCGTTGAAGCGCGGGCATTGTCCAGCCTGTCGCTGGGCCGGCCGCGTGACCATGGCTTGCTGCTCGGCTTTGCGGCTTGGCGAGAGAGCGAAATCAATGCGGCATTGCGGACGATGGCATCGTGCTTCTAAAGCAGCATGGCTTTACGTTGAATCGATTGTCGCGGGTCGTTCACCTCTCCCGCTTGCGGGAGAGGTCGGCGCGAAGCGCCGGGAGAGGGCTTTCTCCTCTTGGGCACTGTCCCACTGAGGATACACCCTCTCCCCAGCCCTCTCCCGCAAGCGGGAGAGGGAGTGCACTTCCGTCGTTGCCGCGATAAAGCCTCATCCCATCGTGCTTCTAGCGATCGCGCGCTAATCCGTGGCCTTCGTCACGATGCGGATCTCCGACGTCAGCGTCCGGTGCACCGGACACTTGTCCGCGATCTCCATCAGCTTCTTGCGCTGCTCGGCATCGAGCACGCCGTCGATCGTGATGTCGCGTTCGATCTGGTCGAGCATGCCCTCGCGTGTGTCGCACTCCGCACAGTCCTTGGCGTAGATCTTGGAGTGCTTCAGCCTGACGGTGACGCGGTCGAGCGGCAGCGACTTGCGGTCGGCATAGAGGCGCATGGTCATAGAGGTGCAGGCGCCCAAGCCGGCAAGCAGGAAATCGTAGGGCCCGGGGCCTGCATCTTCGCCGCCGGCAGCGATCGGCTCGTCCGCCACAAGCCGATGCGGGCCGACGGTGATGATCTGGTTGAACTTGCTCTTGCGGGTCTCCTGCACCACGACCTGACGCGGCGCCTCGGGGAGGTCCATCGCCTTCGCAGGCTGTGCCGCGTCGATGTAGCGGTTCGCCCAGGCCGCGATCACGTCGGCCGCGTAGAGCGCGTCGGCGGGCTTGCTCAGCAGATGATCGGCGTGATCGAGCGAGACGAAGCTCTTGGGGTGCCTGGCGGCAACGAAGATCTTGGTGGCGTTGTCGATCCCGACGGTGTCGTCGACCGGTGAGTGCATCACCAGCAGCGCTTTGTGCAGGCCGGTGATATCCCTCATCAGCTCGTGCTCGGCGATGTCCTCGAGAAATTCGCGCTTGATCCGGAACGGGCGTCCCGCAAGCGAGACCTCGACCTCGCCCTGCGCGCGGATGTCGTCGAGATGCTCCCTAAAGAGGCCGGTCACGTGCGCCGGGTCGGAGGGGGCCGCGATGGTCGCAACCGCCCTGGCTTCCGGGATCTTCCCGGCGGCCGCAAGGATTGCGGCGCCGCCGAGGCTATGCCCAATCAGGATCGACGGCGCCCTGCGGACGCTGCGCAGATGATCGGCGGCGCGCACGAGATCGGCGACGTTGGAGGAAAACGTCGAATTGGCAAAATCGCCCTCGCTCGAGCCGAGCCCGGTGAAGTCGAAGCGCAGCACCGCGATGCCCTTGGCGGCGAGCGCGACCGCGATGCGCTTGGCCGCCAGCGTATCCTTGCCGCAGGTGAAGCAGTGTGCGAACAGCGCGTAGGCCGCGGGCTCGCCGTCTGGCAACTCCAGCGCGGCCGCCAACTGATGGCCGCCTTCGCCCGTGAATTGAAAGCGTTCCGTCGGCATGGGCTTCCCCTTGTTGCTGCTTGAAGTCTAGTCGCCTGAATAGCGCTGCTCGGCCCAGGGATCGCCGCGGTTATGATAGCCGCGGACCTCCCAGAAGCCCGGCGCGTCCTCGGTCAGGAATTCGATGGCCTGCAGCCATTTCGTGCTCTTCCAGAAATAGAGATGCGGCACGACCAGCCGCACCGGGCCGCCATGCTCCTCCGTCAGCGGCTGGCCGGACCAGCTATGGGCGAGCAGCGCATCCTCGGCGGCAAAGTCTTCCAGTGCGAGGTTGGTGGTGTAGCCGTCATAGGAATGCAGCGCCACGAAGCGTGCATCCTCGCGCGGTTGGCAGGTCGCGAGCAGCTCGCGCGTGGCGAGCCCTTCCCAGTCGTTGTCATAGCGCGACCAGGTCGTCACGCAATGGATGTCGGAGGTGAACCGGGCCTGCTTCTGCGCCGCGAACTCCGCAAAGGTCCAGAACACGGGGCTCGCGATTGCACCGTAGACGTCGAGCCGCCAGCGCTCGCGCGAGATTGGCGGCACGACGCCGAGGTCGAGCACCGGCCAGTCCTTGGTGAGATGCTGGCCCGGCGGCAGGCGCTGGTCTTCCGGGCGTGCGATCTTGCCCGTGAGGAAGCGGCCTTCGCGCGCCCACTTCTCCTTGGTGCGGGTCAGCTTGCTGTCGGGCGGCTCGTTGTCGTCAGACATGGCCAACTCTTGCCGATGCCTCGATCGCCGCTTGGCATTGGCGACGTCGAAATGCTCGGAGGTCGGTTGGGTTGCCTGCTCAGTCACGTCCGGCCTCTCCGCTGTCTGGAAAGGCTTACATCGCCTTTCCGAGCAAAAATGGCAACTGGCGGGGGCCTCGCACCGTGCCTTGCGACCAGGTCACCGTGCCTGCCGGATCGAGCCGGAAGTCCGGAATGCGCTTCAACCATTCCTCCAGCGCAACCTGCATCTCCATACGCGCCAGGTTGGAACCGACGCAGCGATGGATGCCGAGGCCGAAGGCGGCGTGGCGATTTTCGCGGCGGTCGATCACGACTTTGTCAGCATCCGGAAACATCTTCGGATCGCGGTTGGCGGCCGGGAAGGACAACAGCACCATGTTGTTCGCCTTGACGGGGCAGCCCGAAATCGTGGTGTCCTTGACGACCTCGCGGGCCATCGTCACCGGCGAATAGGCGCGCAACAATTCCTCCACCGCGGTCGGGATCAGTGCGGGTTCGGCGATCAGCCGCTCGCGGTCGGCTGGCGTCTTCGCCAGATGCCAAAGTGAGGACCCGATCGCGCTCCAGGTGGTGTCGATGCCGGCGATCAGAAGCAGGCGCAGCGAGCCAAGCACGTGGGAATCTTCGAGCGGGTTGCCCTCCCTATCCCTGGCGTTCATCAGGTAGGAGATGAGATCGTCGGTCGGCTTGTTCTTGCGCTCCTCGATATGCGCGCCGAAATAGGCGCTCATCTCCTGCACGGCCTGGAGCAGCTTGGTCTCGTCCTTGATGCCGAGTTCGAGGATCATGTGAATCCAGTTGATGAAGAGATCGCTGTCGCTCTCGGGGATGCCCAGCATGTGAGCGATGGCTCGAACCGGGATGTACTTGCTGTAGCGCGCTGCGGCATCGACCTTGCCGTCGGCGATGAACCCGTCGATCAGCTCGTTGCAGATCGCGCGCATCCGCGGTTCCAGCTTCTTCATCGCATCCGGCGTGAACGGCGGCAGCAGGAGCTGCTTGGCCGGCTTGTGCACGGGCGGATCGGACGTGATCGGCGGGGCGGCGTTCCTGCTGGTGATCTCCGGCCGCACGTCGCGCACGATGATTCGGCGCGAGGAGAAATGTTCGGTGTCGTTGGCGATCTCGCGCACGGCTTCATAGGTCGTCGGCATGTAGCAGCCGAGGAAGCGCTCGGTGTGCACGACCGGGCTTGCGCCGCGCATCTCCTCCCAGATCGGGAACGGGTCTTCCGTCCATTGCGGATCGGTGTGGTCGAAATCGTTGACCCAGTCGATGACGGGCGGATGGGCGACAGGCTGGCTGACGTCGGACATCTCGAGAATCCCTTGGCTCGTGTTCGCTGATAGGATGCAAGCGGCGGAGGCCGCGCTACTCCTCGATCACATCGATTGCGATTTCCGGGCAATTGGATTTGGCAAGCCAGGCCTTGTCTTCGAGGCCCGGCGGGACAATGCCGTCGCCGGCTTCGTGCGCGTTGCCAAATTCGTCGAGCTCGAAAAGTTCCGGCGCGAGTGCCTTGCAGCGCGCGTGGCCCTGGCATTTGTCGGGATCGACGTGAACCCTCAGTCGCTCGGTCATGGCGGCATCCTCGGTGCGTATGCGCGGGCCGCGAGAGGCGGCGCGCGTTCCTCATCTGAATCTTATCTAAGTTATATTATATTACATTCGCGACAGGCTTCCCCTGTCAAGCGCAAACTTATAGGCTCTGCCGCAACATGCGCTCACAACTCCCCCGCAAGCCCGCGAACACCTACCACCATGGCGATCTTCGCGATGCTTTGATCAGGGCCGCGCTGCGCGAGGCGGAGCAGGGCGGCGCCGAGGCGATCAGCATCAAGGGGCTGGCGAAACAGCTCGGCGTCTCGCAGCCGGCGCCATATCGGCACTTTGCCGATCGCGAGGCGCTGCTTGCGGCGGTGACGGCGGAGGCGTTCCGGCAGCTCAGCGCGACGCTGCGCGAGGCGATGGCCAAGCCGTCGAAGCAATCGAAGCTGTCGCGGCTGGCACAGGCCACTCTTGATTTCGGCCTGCGCCGTAACGGCATCTACCGCCTGATGTTCGCATCGCGCACCGTCTCATGCGCGGCCAAGGGCAGCGAGCTGCACCAGGCCACGCGCGAGACGTTTGGGCTCGTGATCGAAGCGCTGGAAGCGCCTGCCGTCGGCTATTTGCGCGAGCGGCAAGCGCTCAAGATCTGGGCGGCGCTGCACGGCGTCGTCATGCTGGCCGAGCAGGGCTTGTTCACAGGCGAGGCCGCCCATGCCACGCGCGAGGAACTGGTCGAGGATTTCGTCAACGAGACGAAGGCCGCGCTCGCGGTCGCGATCAAGGACGCGCGGCGTCGAAAGGCGACTGGGACCTAAGCCTTCACTCCCAACAGCGTCATCAGTTTGTCGACGGCGCTGCCGGGCGTGGTCACGACAGGACGACCAGTGGCTTCTGCGACCAGCGGTGCCGTTGCCGCGATGCTGAACTGCGCCAGCGCGATGACGTCGCAATCGCGCAGGTCCTTTGACGCTTCGACGATCAGCCGGTCGTGCGTGGCGCGATCGCCGCGGTCGAGCGCCGCCAGCGCGCCCTCGGCGAGTTTCGGAACCACCTGGACCGAGGCCGGAAACTCCGGCGGCATCGAAGCCAACGTCGGCGGAAAGGTGGAGAGCAGGCCGATGCGCCTGCCCATCGTCACCGCGCGCTCGATCATCGCCTCGTTGGGCTTGAGCACCGGCATCGGCGCCTGCGCGCGCGCGACCGCCTCGATGCAGGGGCCGAAGGCCGAACAGGTGAACAGAACCCCATTCGCGCCGGTCGCCGCCGCATAATCGCCGAGTGCCAGGAAGCGCTCGGTCATGGCGTCGTTGAGCTTGCCGTCGCGCGCCAGATCCGCCGACAAGCTGTCGTCGAGCAGGTTCATCAGTCGCGCCGCCGGCCACGCGGCCGCGAACGCCGCCTCGATCGGGGCGATGGAGTGCTTGAGGGCGTGGATCAGGGCGATGCGAGGGGGCGTCGTCATTGAAGTGACTACCTGACAGGTCTCGTGCCCCGGACGCCGCGCAATGCGAAGTATTGCGCTGCAGAGCCGGGACACGAGGACTGTTTACTTGAACGGCACGGCGTACATCAAGCCGCCCTTGCTCCAGAGGCCGTTGAGGCCGCGATCGAGCTTGAGCGGGCTCGCCTTGCCGACATTGCGCTCGTAGATCTCGCCGTAATTGCCGGTGGCCTTGATCGCGGCGACCAGCCATTTGTTGTCGAGCCCGAGCCGGGAGCCGAGATCGCCGGAGGCGCCGAGCAGACGCTGGATCGCAGGCGTTTGCGACTTCGTCATCTCCTCGACATTGCCTTGCGTGACGCCGAGCTCCTCGGCCTCGATCAGGCCGTAATGCAGCCAGGTGATGATGTCGCTCCAGACCTCGTCGCCGTTGCGGGTGAAGGGCCCGAGCGGCTCCTTGCTGATGGTCTGCGGCAGCACGACGTAATCGGCGGGGTTCGGCGCCGCGGTGGTCACGGCGCCGGCGAGCGCGGAGGCGTCCTGGGTCATCGCATCGCAGCGGCCGCCGAAGAAGGTCTGGTACATGGTGTCGACGCGGTCGAACACCAGCGGCTTCCAGTCGATGCCGTTGGCGCGGCCGTAATCGCCGAGCGTGACTTCGTGCGTGGTGCCCTGCGCGACGCAAACGGTGGCGCCTTTGAGGTCCTTGATGTCCTTGACGCCCAGATCCTTCTTCACGACGAAGCCCTGGCCGTCATAGAAGTTGATCGGGCCTTGCCGCAAGCCCAGCGTCACGCCACGCAGATAGGTCTGCGTCGAGTTGCGGTAGAGCACGTCGATCTCGCCCGACTGCAGGGCGGTGAAGCGATTCTGCGCGGTCAGCGAAACGTAACGCACCTTGCTGGCGTCGCCGAGCACGCCGGCCGCGAGCGCGCGGCAATAATCGACGTCGAGACCTTTGTAATTGCCTTGCGAGTCCGGCGCGGAGAAACCGGCAAAGCCGGCGCTGACGCCGCACACCAGCGTGCCACGGCTCTTCACCGTGTCGAGCGTCGCGGCCGACGCGACAATTGTCGATGCAGCGATCACACTCGCCGCGATAACCACTATCCTCATGATGCTACTCCCCTCAATGATTGGCACTACGCAACACGTTGTCGACGGCCGAGCCGAGCTTGTCGACGATCAGGTCGATCTCGTCGGCCGAGGCGATATAGGGCGGCGCCAGCAACACGTGGTCGCCGCGCACGCCGTCCACGGTGCCCCCGCCCGGATAGCAGCCGAGCCCATTGGCGAAGGCTTCCGCCTTGATCTTCTGATGGAGCTTGAGCGCGGGATCGAACGAGGCGCGGCTGGCGCGATCGGCGACCAGCTCGATCGCCCAGAACAGGCCGCGGCCCCTGATGTCGCCGACATGCCGGTGATTGCCGAAGCGCTCGGTCAGCCGCTGCTCGAGCTGCCGGCCGCGCTCCTTGACGCAGTCGAGCAAGCCATCTTCGCGGATCACCTCCTGCACCGCGAGTGCGGCCGCGCAGGCGAGGGGATGTGCCAGATAGGTGTGGCCGTGCTGGAAGGCGCCCGAGCCGGCGCGGATGGTGTCGATGACCTTGCCGCTGGCGAGCATCGCTCCGATTGGCTGGTAGCCGCCGCCGAGCCCCTTTGCGATGGCCTGGATATCCGGCGCGATGCCTTCCTGCTCCCAGGCATGCGTGGTGCCGGTGCGGCCCATGCCGCACATGACCTCGTCGAGGATGAGCAGCGCGCCGTGCCGGTCGCAGATCTCGCGCATCGCCCTGAAGTAGCCGTCCGGGGCCGTCACGGCGCCGGCGGTGGCGCCGACGACCGGCTCGGCGAGGAATGCCGCGACGGTCTCAGGGCCAAGCCGCTGGAACTCGGACTCCAACTCGGCGGCCAGCCGGGCCACGAACTGTGCATCGGATTCACTGTCGTGCTTCTCGTGATAGGCGAAGGCCGGGGTCACGTGGCTGAAAGCGGCCGAGAGCAGCGGCGCGTAGGGCGCACGCCGCCAGGCATTGCCGCCGGCGGCGAGCGCACCGAGCGTGTTGCCGTGGTAGCTCTGACGCCGCGCGATGAAATGCTGCCGCTGTGGCTCGCCGCGTTCGAGGAAATATTGCCGCGCCAGCTTGATGCTCGCTTCGATCGCCTCGGACCCGCCGCTGACGAAATAGGCGTAAGCGAGACCGCCGGGCTCGTGCCCGACCAGCGTCTCCGCGAGGGCTTCGGCGGGCTCGGACGAGAAGAAGGCGGTGTGCGCATAGGCCAGGGTCGAGGCCTGCTTCGCCATCGCCGCGATCACGCGGGGATGCTGATGGCCGAGGCACGAGACGGCCGCGCCGCCGGAAGCGTCGATGATGCGCCGCCCGTCCTCGGCGAAGAGATAGATGCCTTCGCCGCCGATCGCCTTGGGCGGCGTCTCGCGCAACGAGCGGTGCAGCACGCGGCTGGTGCGGGCGGCCATGGGTCAACCTTTCTCTGAAACGTAGGTGGAGGCGGCGGCGAGGCGCGCCTCGGTATTCTCGAGGCGCTTCTTCGCGGCGGCGCCGCCGAGCGAGAACGTCACTGCGGCCAGCGACTGCGCGATCGCGATCGCGCCGGTGAGGCTGGGGAAGAAGCCGGGAGAGGAGGCCGCTTCGAACAGCAACACGTGATCGGCGCCTTCCGCCATCGGTGCCGAGAGGCTGTCCGCGATCGCGATCAGCGTTGCGCCAGCGCGATGAGCGGCTTGCGCGACGCGGACGCTCGCATGGGTATAGGGCAGGAAGCCGATGACGATGACGGCCTCGCCGGGCCGGAACGCGCCGAGATCGAGATCGTCGGGGCCGGAGACGCCAACGATTTGCACCTGCTCGGGTCGGAACAGCCGCAGCTCGTAGTTCAAGAGCTCCGCAACGCTGCGGCAGCTCCGGTAACCCGCGATCCAGATCCGCTTGGCCTCGTGCAGCGCGCGGGCCGCCTCTGCGATCGGTTGGGCCGGAATCCGCGGAAGGCCGGCGGCCTCCGCCTCGAGCTTGTCGGTGACGAGCGCGACATCGGCGTTCGGGCCAGGCCTGCGGCTTCTGGCGCGGCCGGAGAAGGGCGAGGTCTGGGACGGTCGCCGTGCCTCGGTCAGCGCCGCTCGCAATTCGTCCCAGCCGGAATAGCCGATCGCCTTGGCGAGGCGCGTGAAGGCGGCGGGGTCGGCGCCGGCCTCTGCCGCGAGGTCGCGCATCGAACGGGTGGTGGCGTCGTAATCGTTGGCGGCGACGAAGCGTCCGACCTCCTGCAGCCGCATCGGGAGCGATGGCAATGCAATGCGCAGTTCGCTCAACGGCGAGGATTTCGCGGGCTCAGCCATGAAACATTTGTTGCATGGATTTTGGATCGGTGCAACAGTTGACGTGCGCTGCCGGAAATCGTCGCTATCGAGAAGGATTTTTGCGCTGTGACCATCGACGCCCGGAGACCGCCGCCGCGCCGCCTGTTCGGCGCATGGGGACGCCGCGAGCTGCAAGGCCTGTTCTGGCAGGTGCTGGTGGTCGGGATCGCGGTCGCGGTCATCGGCTTCCTCTGGTCCAACACCGTCACCAACCTCTCGGCTCGCCGCATCACGACCGGCTTTGCCTTCCTCGGCCGCGAGGCCGGCATGCCGATCGCCGACAGCTTGTTCGCCTATAATCCCAAAGACACGTATCTCTGGGCCTTCGTCGTCGGCGTCGGCAACACCTTACGCGTTGCCGTGATCGGGATCGTGCTCGCGACCGTCCTCGGCACGCTGATCGGCATCTCGCGCTTGTCGGCCAACTGGCTGCTGTCGCGCCTCGCCGCCGTCTATGTCGAAACGCTCCGCGACATCCCGCTGCTGCTCCAGCTCCTGTTCTGGTACGTGCTGATGCAGGCGCTGCCGGCCGCCCGCGCGGCATGGCGGCCTGTCGAAGGCGTGTTCCTTTCCAATCGTGGCCTGATCCTGCCGGCAATTCCGATTGGCCCGCCGCAGCTTTGGGTGCTCGGCGCTGCTGTGCTCGGATGTGCCGGGTTCTATCTCATCAGGAGGCGGCTGATCGCGCAGCAGATGCGCGACGGCAGGCCGCGGCCGGCCTGGCCGTTTGCGCTCGGCCTTATCATCGTGCTGCCGGCAGCCCTCTCGCTGGTGCTTGGCGTGCCCTGGACGATCGAGTGGCCCCAATTGCGGGGCTTCAACTTCGTCGGCGGGCTGACGCTCGCCCCGGAATATTTCGCGCTGCTGATCGCGCTCGTGACTTACACCTCGGCCTTCATTGCCGAGATCGTGCGCAGCGGCATCCAGTCCGTGCCGCGAGGGCAGTGGGACGCCGCCAACGCACTTGGCCTGCGCCGCAGCTTCATGCTGCGAAAGATCATCCTGCCGCAGGCGCTGCGCGTGATCGTGCCGCCGATGACGAGCCAGTATCTCAACCTGACCAAGAATTCCTCGCTCGCGGTGGCGATCGGCTACCAGGACGTGGTCTCGGTCGCCAACACCACGCTGAACCAGACCGGCCAGGCGATCGAAGCCATCGCGCTGATCATGGCGGTGTTCCTGACGATCAGCCTTTCCATCAGCTTCTTCATGAACTGGTACAACGCGCGCATCGCACTGGTGGAGCGCTGATCATGACCGTGATCGCCGACATTCCGGACGCACCGCGCGCCGCCCGCCGTCCGCAGAGCGGAAACCCCGTGCTGCGCTGGCTGCGCGCCAATCTGTTCTCATCGATCCCGAATGGCATTCTCTCGGTCGTGCTGCTCGCGATTCTCGCCAAGGGCATCTTCAGCTTCGTGCAGTGGGGTATCGCGAATGCAGTGTGGCTGACGCCTGCAAACGATTCCAGTGCCTGCCGGGCGGCGCGTGGCGTCGGCGCCTGTTGGGCGATCATTCCCGAAAAGTATCGCTTCATCCTGTTCGGCACCTATCCGTTCGACGAACAGTGGCGGCCGGCACTAGCCGTGCTGCTGTTCATTGCACTGTTCTATCTCTCGACCCGCCGCGCTTTGTGGCGGCGCGAACTCGTCTTGCTCTGGATCGGAGCGCTCGCGCTGATCAGCGTGTTGATGTGGGGCGGGGTGCTCGGGCTGTCCTTCGTCCCGCAAGATCGCTGGGGCGGATTGCCGGTCACGCTGATCCTTGCGACCTTCGGCCTCGCATTCGGCTTTCCGCTCGGCATCCTCGTCGCGCTCGGCCGACGCTCGAAACTGCCGGCGATCCGCTCGCTCAGCGTGCTCTATGTCGAGCTGATCCGCGGCGTGCCGCTGGTCAGCCTGCTGTTCATGGCGAGCGTCATGTTCCCGCTGTTCATGCCCAGCGGATTCAACATCGACAAGCTGTTGCGCGCGCAGATCGCGATCATCCTGTTTGCGGGCGCCTATCTCGCCGAGGTCATCCGCGGCGGGCTTCAGGCCGTGCCGCGCGGGCAGTACGAGGCAGCGGACGCGCTCGGGCTGTCCTACTGGCGCAAGAACCGGCTGATCATCCTGCCGCAGGCGATCCGCCACGTCATCCCGCCGCTGGTCAACACCTTCATCGCCTTCTTCAAGGACACCAGCCTCGTCCTCATCATCGGCATCTTCGACCTGCTGACGACGGCGAAGACCGCGATCATCGATCCGGCGTGGCAACAATTCTCGGTCGAGGTCTATATCTTCGTCGCCGCGATCTATTTCGTGTTCTGCTTCGCGATGTCGCGCTACAGCCGCGGTCTGGAAGCGACGAGGGGAAGGTGAGAGTTTCGTGTCCCGGACAAGGTGCGGCGCGTCAGCGCTGCGCCGCCGAGCCGGGGACCCAGGGACGCACGGCAAGTCCTCGGCGAGATGGGCCCCGGCTCTGCAGCGCACCGCCGAAGAGGCGCTGCGCTGCGTCCGGGGCATCAGCTACTTGCTCGCTTTCGGATCGATCGGCGTCGTGCCGCGCAGGCCCAGAATATCCTCCAGCAGCTTCGCGCCGGCGAGCACGTCCGCATCGCCCCTGGGCGCGCCGACCACCTGAACGCCGACCGGCAAGCCGGACGCCGTGAAGCCGCATGGCAGCGACAGCGAGGGGCAGCAGGCGAGCGTGATGGCGTAGACGATGCCGAGCCATTCGACATAGTTGTTGAACCTCTTGCCGGCGCATTCGGCGACATAGCGGTGCTCGATCGGGAAAGGCGGCACGATCGTGGTGGGTGTCAGCAGCAAATCGTAGGTCTTGAAGAATTCGACCGCGCGTGCGGTCATGCCGACGCGCTGGGCCTCGGCGCGCTCGAGCTGCTCGACCGTGAGCTTGAGGCCTTCCTCGATGTTCCAGATCACCTCGGGCTTGAGCAGGTCGCGCTTGGTTCTCAGCAATTGCGCCTTGCTGATCGCGAAATCGAATGCGCGCAGCACGTGGAAGCACTCGTGCGCCTCGCGCCAGTCCGGATGGGCTTCCTCGACGATCGCGCCAGCCTCGGCAAAGCGTTCCGCCGCCTTGCGCGTGATCGCCTTCACCTCGGGATCGACAGGCGTGATGCCGAGATCGGGCGAATAGGCGATGCGCTTCGGCTTCCTGCCTGACTGTGCCGCCGACAGGAACGAGGTCGCGGGCGCTGGCAGCGACAGCGGATCGGCGGCATAGTCGCCGCTCATGGCATCCAGCAGCAGCGCGAGATCCTCGACGTTGCGCGCCATCGGGCCCTGCACGCCGAGATTGCGATCGATGCCCGCCTTCGGCGTATGCGCGACCCGGCCGATGCTCGGCCGCATGCCGACGATGCCGCAGAAGGCCGCCGGACTGCGCAAAGATCCGCCCATGTCGGAGCCCTGCGCCAGCCAGGCCATGCCGGTCGCCAGCGCCACCGCCGCACCGCCGGAAGAGCCCGCCGCGGATTTCGTCGTATCCCAGGGATTGAGCGTCGCTCCGAACACCTCGTTGAAGGTGTTGGCGCCGGCGCCGAATTCCGGCGTGTTGGATTTGGCGTAGACGACCCCGCCGTTGGCCTCGAGGTTCTCGACCATCAGGTCGGACTTGGCGGGAATATTGTCCTTGAAGATCGGCGAGCCCTGCGTGTTCAAGACGCCTGCAACGTCGGTCAGATCCTTGATCGGCACGGGCAGGCCCGCGAGCAGCCCCCGCGCGCCGGCGGGCTTGCGCATCAAGGCCTTGGCGCTGTCCCGCGCGCGATCGAAACAGAGTGTCGGCAGTGCATTGACCTTGCCGTCGACTTCACTGATGCGCTTCTGCAGGACGTCGAGCAGTTCGAGCGGCGAGACGTCGCCGGAGCGCAGCTTGTCGACGACGGCGCACGCGGTTTCGCGGATCAGATCTTGAGACAATTACTTTGCTCCTAAGCCCATTCTCGGTTCGCAATGACGAGGATAGAGTTAACCCCAGCCTGCGCTGATGCCGCCGTCCACCGTATAGATCACCCCAGACGTGTATCCGGCGCGGTCCGACGCCAGGAATGCCATGAGGTCGCCGATCTCGCGCGCATGCGCGGGGCGACCGAGCGGCAGGCTCTTCTGGAATTCCTTGTAGCGGCTCTCGTCGCCGAACTGGTGCTTGGCCCGCGTCTTCAGCAGCGTGACGTGGCGATCGGTGCCGACGGGGCCCGGATTGATGCCGACCACGCGGATGTTGTCGGCGAGGCTTTTGCCCCCGAGCGCGCGGGTGAAAGCCATCAGCGCGGCATTGCCGGCGCTGCCGCAGATGTAGTTGGCGTCGAACTTCTCGCCGGCCGCGCCAATGTCGTTGACAATGACGCCGCCGCCTTTGGCCTTCATCTGCGCGTAGATATGGCGCGTGAGGTTGATATAGCCGAACACCTTCAATTCCCAGGCGTGACGCCAGGTCGCCTCGTCAATCTTGTCGATCGAGCCGCCGGGGATGTCGCCGGCATTGTTGACGAGCACGTCGATGTCGGCGGCTTCTTTCGCCAGCCGCGCCACGTCCTCTTCCTTGCGCAGATCGACGATGCTCGTTGCAGCATCGATCTGGTGCGCGGAACGCAAGCGCTCGGCCAGCGCCTTGAGCTGGTCGCCGCTGCGGGCGGCGAGCAGGAGATGTGCGCCTTCCTCGGCGAACGCCTCGGCCGCGGCGGCGCCAATGCCCTTGGACGCGCCCGTGATCAGGACACGCTTGCCACGCAGATGCAGGTCCATGAGAGGTACTCGCAGGATGGGAACGGGATCAAATCAGTAGGCGCTTGGTCGCGCCATGGTCAACATTGCAGTGCAGCGTTGCACTGCCGACGCGTTTGGTCCATTGCAGTGCGGTCAAAAAGGCGGCGGCTGCCGGACCAAAGAGGGACGTTCTCAATGAGCAAGAAACAATACCGGATCGCGGTCATTCCCGGCGACGGCATCGGCAAGGAAGTGATGCCCGAGGGCCTGCGTGTCCTGGAGGCGGCGGCGAAGAAGCATGGCGTCGCCCTGCATTTCGACCATTTCGACTTCTCGTCCTGGGACTATTACGAGAAGCACGGCCAGATGATGCCCGATGACTGGAAGGAAAAGATCGGCAAGCACGATGCGATCTATTTCGGCGCGGTCGGCTGGCCAGCGAAGATTCCGGACCACGTCTCGCTGTGGGGCTCCCTGATCAAGTTTCGCCGCGAGTTCGACCAGTATGTCAACCTGCGCCCGGTGCGGCTGATGCCCGGGGTGCCGTCGCCGCTGGCGGGCCGCAAACCCGGCGACATCGATTTCTGGGTGGTGCGCGAGAACACCGAAGGTGAATATTCCTCCGTCGGCGGCCGCATGTTCCCGGACACTGATCGCGAGTTCGTGACGCAGCAGACGGTGATGACCCGCATCGGCGTCGACCGCATCCTGAAATTCGCCTTCGAGCTCGCGCAGTCGCGGCCGAAAAAGCACCTGACCTCGGCGACCAAGTCCAACGGCATCTCCATCACCATGCCCTATTGGGACGAGCGCGTGGAGGCGATGGCCAAGAAATTCCCCGGCGTGAAGTGGGACAAGTACCACATCGACATCTTGACTGCGAATTTCGTGCTGCATCCGGACTGGTTCGACGTCGTGGTCGGCTCCAATCTGTTCGGCGACATCCTGTCCGACCTCGGCCCGGCCTGTACCGGCACGATCGGCATCGCGCCGTCAGGCAACATCAATCCCGAAGGTAATTTCCCCTCGGTGTTCGAGCCGGTGCACGGCTCGGCGCCTGATATCGCCGGCCAGGGCATCGCCAACCCGATCGGCGCGATCTGGTCGGGCGCGATGATGCTCGAACATCTCGGCGAAAAGGAAGCCGGCAAGTCGATCGTCGAGGCGATCGAGCGCACGCTGGCCGAACGCACGCTGCGCACCAAGGATCTCGGCGGCAATGCCGACACCACGGCCTGCGGCAAAGCCGTCGCGGATATGGTGGATTGAGGCGGGGCGCTTGATGAAGGCTCGCTCCGGCGTTGCAACAAACTCCCCTGTCGTCCCTGCGAAAGCAGGGACCCATAACCCCAGGGAGAGGTTGTTGCCCGAGCTGGTAACCGCGAGTCTTCGCCAGACCACGTCCTTATGGGTCCCGGATCTGCGCTGCGCTTGTCCGGGACGACACCGTTATAGTGTTCAACCCGCGATCTTCTCGATCGCCGCCTGATCGAGCCCGAACTTCTTCCCGGCCTCCAGAATCTCCTGCCAAGTGGTCGGGTCGACCGGAATGCCTTCGGCAAGGCGCTTCTTCTTGGTCTCGCGCTCTGGCTCGCCGGCGATCTTGACCTTGTCGACGCCGGAGGCGGGCGGCGAGCCCGTGTGCCAGGCCACAAAACTCTCGACCTCACGTGCGAGATTCTCGCCGGTGCCGAGCTTGTCCGGGTCGATGACGATCGAGAGCATGCCGTTGAGGACGTTGTACTTGCCGTCGGACGGACCCTTGACCACCTGGCCACCGGAGAGTGCGCCGCCGAGGATTTCGCACACCAGCGCGAGCCCCGAACCCTTGTGCTCGCCGAACGGGAGGATGGCGCCGTACGGCGGGATCACGGTGTAGCGCGGATTGACCGTGGGCTTGCCTTCATCGTCGATGATGGTGCCGGGCTCCAGCTCGACGCCCTTGTTGTGGGCGACGCGGGTCTTGCCCTGCGCGATCCTGCTGGTGGCGAAGTCGAGCACGATCGGGTCCTTGTCCCGGCGCGGAATGCCGACGCAGAACGGGTTGGTGCCGTGGCGCGCATCGCTGCCGCCCCAGGGCGCTACGATCGGACGCGATATCACGTTGACGAAGTGGATCGAGACCAGGTCGTGGTCGATGCACTGCTCGGCCCAATGGCCGATGCGGCCGATGTGATGCGAATTGGAGAGGCCGACGAGGCACACGCCGTTGCGCTTGGCACGCTCCGCCGCCAGCTCCATCGCTTCATGGCCGATCACCTGGCCATAGCCGGTGAGGCCATCGAGAGTGAGGAGTGGGCCGGTGTCGAGCACGATCTTGACGTGCTGGTTTACGGCGAGGCCGCCGTTGGTGACGCTCTGGACGTAGCGCGGGATCATGCCGACGCCGTGCGAGTCGTGTCCCTTCAGATTGGCCTCGACAAGATTGGTGGACACGAGCTCGGCCTCGCGGTCCGAGGAGCCGCCGGCCTTGACGATGGCGTGGATGGCATTGGTGAGCGGCTCTGCCTTGATAGTGCGGTAATCGGCCATTGTTGTTGCTCTTATCCCTTCACGATCCGGCGGCAATGGACCCATGCGGCTTCAATCAGGTTCTCGCTCGCTTCGGGCGTACGGAACGCCGAATGCGCCGAGAGCGTCACGTTCGGAATCTTCGTCAGCGGATGATCGCCGGGCAGGGGCTCGGTGTTGAAGACGTCGAGGCCGGCATGACGGATATGGCCCGACTTCAGCGCCTCGATCATGGCGGCTTCGTCGACGATCGCGGCGCGGGCGGTGTTGATGAGGATGACACCGCGCTTCATCGCAAAGATCTTCTCGCGCGTGATCATGCCGCGCGTTTCGTCGTTGAGCAGCAGATGCAGCGACACCACGTCGCTTTTCGCTAGCACCGTGTTGAGATCGGTGAAGTCGACGCTCGGATGGCTCTTCGGCGAGCGGTTCCAGGCGATTACTTTCATGCCGCTGCCGGACGCAATGCGCGCGACCTCCGCGGCGATGCCGCCAAAGCCGATCAGCCCGAGCGTCTTGCCGGTGAGCTGCATGCCGTCCTCGCGCAGCCAGTTGCCGGCGCGCATCTCGCGATCCATCATCGCGATGACGCGGGCCGAGGCCCACATCAGCGCGATCGCGGATTCGGCGACCGCGGTGTCGCCATAGCCCTTGATCAGATGCACGGAAATGCCGAGCTGGCTAAGCTCATCCGGGTTCATGTAGCTGCGCGCACCGGTGCCGAGGAACACGACGTGCTTGAGGCCGGCGCATTCCTTCGCGACCTCGGTCGGCAGCGCGGTATGGTCGACGATCGCGATTTCGGCGCCGTCGAGAATATCAGGATATTCCTCCGGCTTGATATCGGGGTTCCGGTGAATTCGCACCTTGGGATCGCCGGGCCTCGTTAGCCGCTCCATGATCACGGCCAAGGTTTCATTGGCGTCGACGAAAACTCCGCGCATGGCTCTCTCCGGTCAGGACGCGACGCCGGCGATTGCCAGCACGGTATGCATGAGGACGTTGGTGCCCGCGGCGCAGTCGGGCTGCGTCGCGTCCTCCAGCTCGTTGTGGCTGATGCCGTCCTTGCAGGGCACGAACACCATCGCGGCAGGCATGATTGTGTTGAGGTTGCAGGCGTCATGGCCGGCGCCGGAGGTGATGCGGCGGGATGAATAGCCGAGCGTCTTCGCCGCGCTCTCGACCGCCGCGATCAGCTTGGGATCGAAATGGGTCGGCGGCTTGCGCCAGACCAGATCGATCTTCACCTCGACCTTGCGGCGGGCGGAAATCTCGGCAATCGCTCCGCGCAAATCGCGGTCGAGAGCATCCATGATCGCGCCGTCTGCACTGCGGCAATCCATCGTGAAGGCGATCTCGCCGGGAATGACGTTGCGCGAGGGATTTGCGATCACGGCCTCGCCGATGGTGCCGACCGCGTTCGGCCCGTGCTTCCTGGCAATGGCTTCCATCGCCAGCACGATCTCCGACAACGTCGCCAGCGCATCGCGGCGCAGCGGCATCGGTGTCGAGCCGGCATGGCTCTCGAAGCCGGAAATCTTGCCGTCGTACCACAACACGCCCTGGCCGGAATCGACGACGCCGATGGTCTTGCCTTCGGCCTCCAGGATCGGGCCCTGCTCGATGTGCAGCTCGACGAAGCAGCCGAGCTTCTGAAAGCCCACCGGCTTGTCGCCGCGATAGCCGATGCTATCCAGCGCCTGGCCGACAGTGGTGCCCTCGGCGTCCTTGCGCGACAAAATGTCGTCGGTGGTGAAATCGCCGACGTACGCCGCGGAGGCCATCATCGCGGGTGCGAAGCGCGAGCCTTCCTCATTGGTCCAGTTGACGACGCAGATCGGTGCGTCGGTCTCGATCCCCGCGTCGTTCAGCGTGCGGATCACTTCGAGCGCACCAAGTGTGCCCAGAATGCCGTCATATTTGCCGCCGGTCGGCTGGGTGTCGAGATGCGAGCCGATGCCGACCGGCGGCTTCGACATGTCGCGGCCTTTGCGCAGGCCGAATTGCGAGCCGAGTGCATCGGTGTGCACCTCAAGCCCTGCCTCCTCGCACGCCTTGCGGAACCAGTCGCGCACCTGCTTGTCCTCGGCACTCAGCGTCAGCCGCCGTACGCCACCCTTGGCCGTCGCGCCAAATTGCGCGGTCTCGTGGATGGAGCCCCAGAGGCGGGCGGAATCGATTTGCAGGTTGGTGACGGCTCGGCTCATGCGTTCGTTCTCTCGATTTTCCGGCGCCTTTTTCAATGACCCGCCAGCGCGGGCGCGTCAACCGCGAGGCTGCTCTGCGCAATCTGCCGTGCAAGCTCGGCGACGCGCTCCACGGCGACGACGTCAGGCGAGGCGAGCCAGCTTGCGGTGAAGGTCAGCGGCGCGATGGCAAGATCGGTGTCGAGCAGTTGCAGCCGCCCGTCGGCGAGCTCGCTCTCGACGATGGCGTCGGGAATCACGGCGACGCCGAGCCCTTCCACTGCCATGTGGATCACGGTCGCAAGCGAAGCGGAGGCGTGCAGTCGGATCGGCGGCAGCTCCGGCCGGTCGAATACCTCGCGCACGACCTCGTAAGGCTTGGTCTTGCGCGGGAAGGTGATGATCGGAAACCGCGCAAGCTCCGCCGGTGTCACAGGGCCCTTGCCGAGCCCGAGCGAAGGACTTGCGAGAAAGCCGATCGGATAGTCGGCGAGCACGCGGTTGTGCACGCCGGAGGCGGACAGGGGGCCGACGACGAAGGCGAGCTCGATCTCCTGCGCGAGCAGGCGTGCGGTGAGGTTCGGCGTGATGTCGACCTCGATCTCCAGCGACAGGTTCGGATAGACCTGGTTCACGCTCTTCACGAGGCGCGGCAGCCAGGTGTGCACGATGGTCTCGGCGACGCCGAGCCGCATCACGCCGCGCATCGCCGAACGGTCGCCAATCTCGGCCATCATCTGTGCACGCAGGCCGATCAGCTTCTCCGCATAGACCATCATCTGCCGGCCGCTCGGGGTGGGTGAGGCCACGCGATGATCGCGGTTGAGCAGCTTCACGCCCATTTCGCGCTCGAGCTGGGCGATCCGCTGGGAGATCGCCGGCTGGGTCGTGTTGAGGCGTTGGGCGGCGCCGCGAAAGCTGCCGAGCTTCACAACCCAAAGGAATGTCTCGATCGACCTGAAGTCCAGCATTGGAAGGATTTTCCCGATCGATAAATCAGATTTATCGAGATTGATTAGAAACGACGATTAGACTTTATAGCACGCTTGGTGTTGGCTTGTCTTTGTCGAGTTTATAGGCAGGTCGATCACATGACTGTTTTGGTGGCAGCGCAGCAAACTGAAACGCCCGACACGCTCCCGAGCCGCAAGGCCCGGCTCGCTTACCGCGAGGGACAGGTCGCCTCCACCGCCGGAATCGCTCCCGGCTTCGTTCAGGGCAATCTCGCGATCCTGCCGGCGGACTATGCCGGCGCCTTCCACCGCTTCTGTCAGCTCAATCCGAAGCCGTGCCCGATCATCGGCATGTCCGACGTCGGCAGTCCTTTCATCCCCGCGCTCGGCGCCGATCTCGACATCCGCACCGACGTGCCGCGCTATCGCGTCTGGCGCGATGGTGAGGTCGTCGACGAGCCGACTGATGTGACGAAGTACTGGCGGGACGATCTCGTGACCTTCGTGCTCGGCTGCTCGTTCTCGTTCGAAGAGGCGCTGCTCGACGAGGGCATGCCGATCCGCCACATCGAGCAGAACGTGCGCGTGCCGATGTACCGCACCAACATCGCCTGCGGCGAGGCCGGCCCGTTCGCAGGTCCCATGGTGGTGTCGATGCGGCCGTTCAAGCCGGCGGACGCGATCCGCGCGGTGCAGATCACCTCGCGCTATCCCGCCGTGCACGGTGCGCCCGTGCATCTCGGTCATCCGCATCTGATCGGCATCAAGGACATCTCCAAGCCCGACTACGGCGATCCCGTGCCGGTCGCCGACGACGAGATTCCGGTGTTCTGGGCCTGCGGCGTGACGCCGCAATCGGTGATCAACGCCGCGAAGCTCCCGTTCGCGATCACGCATTCGCCCGGCCTGATGCTGGTAACGGATCTCAAGAACAGGACCATGGCCGTGATTTAGTGGGCAGCATCTGCTGCTTCTTCGAGCTTTACCGCATCCATCAATCGCTTCATTCGATCAGCCAAATTCAGTCACAGGGGACTTTGCCATGACGATCACTCGCCGCGACGTGTTGTTAGGAGCCACCGCCACTGCCGCTCTGGTGCCGCTCGCTGCGCGCGCGCAGACGCCGGAAGTCGTGATCGGCGTGATCTATCCGTTCTCCGGCGGCAGCGCGCAGCAGGGCGTCGACGCGCAGAAGGCGTATGAGACTGCGCTCGAAGTCATCAACAAGGATACCGACTTCGATCTGCCGCTGGCCAAGGGCGAAGGCCTGCCGGGTCTCGGTGGTGCCAAGGTCCGCCTCGTCTTCGCCGACCACCAGGCCGATCCGCAGAAGGGCCGCGCCGAGGCCGAGCGCCTGATCACGCAGGAGAAGGTCTGCGCCATCATCGGCACCTATCAGAGCGCGGTCGCCGTCACCGTCAGCCAGATCTGCGAGCGCTACCAGGTCCCGTTCGTCTCCGCCGACAATTCCTCGCCGAGCCTGCATCGCCGCGGCCTGAAATATTACTTCCGCGCCGCGCCGCACGATGAGATGTACTCGGCCGCGATGTTCGACTTCTTCGATGCCATGAAGAAGAAGGGCACCAAGATCGAGACGCTGTCGCTGTTCCACGAAGACACCATCTTCGGCACCGATTCCGGCAACGCCCAGGCCAAGATCGCGGGCGAGCGCGGTTACAAGATCGTCACCGACATCAAGTATCGCGCCAACTCGCCCTCGCTCTCGGCCGAGGTGCAGCAGCTCAAGTCCGCGAATGCCGACGTGCTGATGCCCTCGAGCTACACCACCGACGGCATCCTCCTGGTCAAGACCATGGCCGAGCTCGGCTACAAGCCGAATGCGATCGTGGCGCAGGACGCCGGCTTCTCCGAGAAGGCGCTCTATGATGCCGTCGGCAACAAGCTCGAAGGCGTGATCTCGCGCGGCACCTTCTCGCTCGACCTCGCGCAGAAGCGCCCGATGGTCGGCAAGATCAACGACATGTTCAAGACGCGATCGGGCAAGGACTTCAACGACCTGACCTCGCGCCAGTTCATGGGCCTGATCATCCTCGCCGACGCCATCAGCCGCGCCAAGTCGACCGACGGCGAGAAGATCCGCGATGCGCTGGCGGCGACCGACATCCCGGGCGAGCAGACCATCATGCCCTGGAAGCGTGTCAAGTTCGACGAGATGGGCCAGAACAACGACGCCGATCCGGTGCTGCTGCAATATGTCGGCGGCAAGTTCGTCACCATCTTCCCGCCGCAGGCCGCGATCGCCGAGGCGATCTGGCCGATGAAGTAAGCAAAAGCGGGACTGAGACAGTAGTTCCCGTCCTCATCCTGAGGGCGGGTGCAGCCCGCGTCTCGAAGGACGAGGGCGGGCCATCCTTCGAGACGCGCGCTGCGGCGCGCTCCTCAGGATGAGGTCGGAGTGTGGGGGACGATGCAGTGACAGCCCAAGCCATTATCCAAAGTCTCGCAAGCGGCCTTCTGATGGGGCTGCTCTACGGGCTGATCGCAGTCGGCCTCGCGCTGATCTTCGGCCTGATGGACGTCGTGAACTTCGCCCATGGCGAGTTCCTGATGATCGCGATGTATGTGAGCTTCTTCCTATTCACGTTCTTCGCCATCGACCCCTTGCTGTCGGCGCCACTGGTTGCCGCGGCACTCTTCGTGTTCGGGGCCGTCATCTACCTCTTGGTTGTACGCTTCGCCATGCGGGCCAAGGCCAATGCCGGCATGGTGCAGATCTTCTCCACCTTCGGTCTTGCCATCGTGATGCGGGGCCTGGCGCAATTCTTCTTCACGCCGGACTATCGCAGTATCCCGCAATCCTGGCTTGGCGGAAAAACAATATCGATCGGCGGCATCTTCCTGCCGGAGCCGCAGCTGATCGGTGCGCTGGTCTCGATCGCCGCGTTCGCCGGCCTCTACTTCTTCATCCACCGCACCGATTTCGGCCGTGCGCTGGAGGCGACACGCGAGGATCCCGGCGCGGTCGCCCTGGTCGGCATCGACAAGAACCGCGTGTTCGCGCTCGGCTGGGGCCTCGGCGCAGCACTGGTCGGTCTTGCCGGCGCGATCATGGCGGTGTTCTTCTACATCTACCCCGACGTCGGCGCGTCCTTCGCGCTGATCGCCTATGTCACGGTGGCGCTCGGCGGTTTCGGCAGCGTGTTCGGCGCGTTTGCCGGCGGCATCATCGTCGGTCTCGTCGAAGCGGTCACCGCCTTGGTGCTGCCGCCGTCGCTGAAGTCGGTCGGCATCTACGCCGTCTATCTGCTTGTCGTCTTTATCCGGCCGCGCGGCCTGTTCGGGTCGATGTGATGGACAAGACTTTCGCCGCGCGGCGCCGCCGCGACCTCATCATCGCCGCGGTGCTGGCGGCCCTCGCCGCGCTCGCGCCGCTGTTCGTCAAGGACGTCTACGTCCAGAACATCCTGATCCTGACCCTGATGTATGCGGCGCTGTCGCAGAGCTGGAACATCCTCTCCGGCTATTGCGGGCAGATTTCGCTGGGCCACGCGCTCTACTTCGGCATCGGCGCCTACACCACCGAGCTTCTCTTCACGAAGTTCGGCGTGCTGCCCTGGTTCGGCATGCTCGGCGGCGGCGTGATTGCGGCCCTGATCGCAATGGGGCTCGGCTATCCCTTCTTCCGCCTGCGCGGCCACTACTTCGTCATCGCGACCATTGTCATCGCAGAAATCGGCCTGCTGCTGTTCCAGAACTGGGAATGGGCGGGAGCTGCGATGGGCATCACCGTTCCGATCCGCGGCGACAGCTGGCTGAAATTCCAGTTCATGCGCACCAAGCTGCCGTACTTCTATTTCGCGCTGGCGCTCTGCTGCCTCGCCTGGTTCGTCACCTGGTGGCTGGAGGACTCCAAATGGGGCTTCTGGTGGCGTGCGGTGAAGGACAATCCGGAGGCGGCCGAAAGCCTCGGCGTCGTCGTGTTCAACTCCAAGATGGGCGCGGCAGCCGTCTCCGCCTTCCTCGTCGCCATCGGCGGCGCCTTCTATGCGCAGTTCCTCGCCTATATCGACCCTGAGAGCGTGATGGGCTTCCAATTCTCGCTGCTGATGGCGCTGCCGGCGGTGCTCGGCGGCATCGGCACCCTCTGGGGGCCTGTGCTCGGTGCGGCCATCCTGATCCCGATGACGGAGCTGACGCGCTCCTATATCGGAGGCTCCGGCCGCGGCGTCGATCTGATCGTCTACGGCGCGCTGATCGTGGCGATCTCGCTCGCCTTGCCGCAAGGTCTGGTGAGCCTGTTCTCGCGGACAAAAGCCAAGAACCAGATCAAGGGAGCCACACGATGACCGCGCTCCTCGAAACCCGCGGCGTCTGGCAGCGGTTCGGCGGCCTCGTCGCCAACAGCGACGTTTCGATCTCGGTCGGCCGCGGCGAGATCGTCGGCCTGATCGGCCCCAACGGTGCCGGCAAGTCGACGCTGTTCAATCTCATCGCCGGCGTGCTGCCGCCGACCCAAGGTTCGATTCTATTCGACGGCGACGACGTCACCCACATGCCGGCGGCCGAGCGCTGCCAGCGTGGCATCGGGCGCACCTTCCAGGTGGTGAAGAGCTTCGAGACCATGACTGTCATCGACAACGTCATCGTCGGTGCGCTCGTGCGTAACACCGTGATGCGCGAAGCCCGCCGCAAGGCGCACGAGGTGCTGGAGTTCACCGGCCTTGCCGCGCGCGCCGACGTGCTGGCGAGCGACCTCGTGCCGGCCGAGAAGCGTCGCCTCGAAGTCGCACGCGCGCTCGCGACCGAGCCGAAGCTGCTGCTGCTCGACGAAGTCCTCACCGGCCTGACGCCGACCGAGGCGCAGACCGGCGTTGCGCTGGTGCGCAAGGTCCGCGATGCCGGCGTCACCGTCTTGATGGTCGAGCACGTCATGGAGATCGTGATGCCGCTGGTCGACCGCGCCATCGTGCTCGACCTCGGCAAGGTGCTAGTCGAGGGCAAGCCGAACGATGTCGTCCGAGATCCCAAGGTGATCAAGGCATATCTGGGAGATCGTCATGCTGTCGGTGCGTGAAGTCACCACTGCCTATCAGGGTCTGGTCGCGATCTCCGCGGTCTCGATCGAGGTCCAGAAGGGCGAGATCGTCTGCGTCGCCGGCGCCAACGGCGCGGGCAAGTCGACGCTGCTGAAGTCGATCGCCGGTGCCGAGCGTCCGCGCTCGGGCAGCGTGACCTTCGACGGCAAGCGCCTCGACGGCATGGCGCAGCACCATATTACGGCCACCGGCATCGCCTATGTCCCGGAGAACCGCCGCCTGTTCCCCCGCCTGTCGGTGCGCGACAATCTTCGCCTCGGCAGCTATCTCTACCGGGGCGAGGCGAACCGCGAGGCGCCGCTCGACCTCGTCTTTCAGCTGTTTCCGCGTCTGTCCGAGCGCCTCGAGCAGCGTGCCGAAACGCTCAGCGGCGGCGAGCAGCAGATGCTCGCGATCGGCCGCGCGCTGATGACGCGCCCGCGGCTTCTGATGCTGGACGAGCCCTCGCAGGGCATCATGCCAAAACTCGTCGACGAGATCTTCCAGGCGGTAAAACGCATCCGCGACGCCGGCATGACCGTCCTGATCGTCGAACAGCGCATGGCCGAATGCCTCGAGATCGCCGACCGCGCCTACATCCTGCAAACCGGCCGCGTGCTGATGCAGGGCCCGGCCGCGGAGATCAAGGGCAATCCCGACGTGAGGAAGGCGTATCTGGGGCTGTAGTTGCGAAGTGTGGCGCAAGCTCGCCCCGCGCACTCAGTGTCATCGCCCGACTTGATCGGGCGATCCAGTATTCCAGAGACGCCAGAGGGATACGGATAGGCCGCGGCGTACTGGATTCCCCGCCTTCGCGAGGAATGACAGCGGTGGGGAGCTAGTGCTCGTGCCCATGCTCCGGCAGCGTCACCCCGAACACCTTCACCAGATCTTTCACCTGCTCCGGCGACAGATATCGCGGGTTCATCCCGCGGAGCAGCAGGTACAGCTTCGCCGTCTCTTCCAGCTCCTCCGTTGCGAACACCGCGGCCTCCAGCGTGTCGCCGGCGACCACCGGGCCGTGATTGGCGAGCAGTACGGATGAATATCTTCCCGCGAGGCCCTTGATCGCATCCGCCACGGCGGGATCGCCGGGGCGGTAATAGGGCACGAGCGCGGTGGCGCCGCATTTCATCAGGTAATAGGCCGTCATCGGCGGCAGTGCGGCGCGCGGGTCGATCTCCGGCAGCATCGACAGCGCGACCGAATGCGTGGAGTGCAGATGCACGATCGCGCGCGCACTGCCGCGCGTGTCGTAGAGCGCATTGTGCAGCGGAACTTCCTTGGTCGGGGCATCGCCAGAGACCAGCCGGCCCTGATCGTCGAGCCGCGACAGCTTTGCCGGATCGAGGAAGCCGAGCGAGGCGTTGGTCGGCGTCACCAGCCAGCCGCCGCCGTCCAGCCTGACGCTGATATTGCCGGAGGAGCCCGGCGTCAGCCCGCGCTCGAACAGGGACCGTCCGAAGCGGCAGATGTCCTCGCGCAGCCGGATCTCATTGCTCATGGCCGTCATGTCCGCTTGTCTCATGCTTTGGCAGCGCGGCCAAGCCGTGATATCGGTTCGCCGAGCCGCCGCAAAGGCCGGCCGTCCAGGAAACGTTCGCAAGGGTCAGTTGCATATGTCCGCCTCCACGTCTCAAAATCAGCGCATCGCCGTCATCGGGCTCGGCTCGATGGGCTACGGCATGGCGACCTCGCTGAAGCGCGCCGGCCACATCGTCACCGGCTGCGACGTTTCGGCTGACGCGGTGGCGCGTTTCGCGAAGGATGGCGGCGCGGGCGCCAAAACGCCGGCCGAGGCGGCCGGAAATGCCGACATCGTCGTCAGCGTCGTCGTCAATGCTGGGCAGACCGAGGCTGTTCTGTTCGGCAAGGATGGTGCCGCCGAGACCATGCCCGAAGGCAGCGTCTTCATCTCCTCCGCCACGATGGACCCGGACGTGGCGCGCCGGCTTGCCAAGCAGCTGGAGGCGACGGGCCGGCATTATCTGGACGCTCCGATCTCCGGTGGGGCGCAGCGCGCCGCGCAAGGCGAGCTGACGATTCTGGCCTCCGGCAGTCCTGCCGCGTTTGCGAAAGCGCGGCCGGCGCTCGATGCCATGGCCGCGAAGCTCTACGAGCTCGGTGATGCCGCCGGTCAGGGCGCCGCCTTCAAGATGATCAACCAATTGCTCGCCGGCGTGCACATCGCCGCCGCCAGCGAAGCGATGGCGTTCGCGGCCAAGCAGGGCCTCGACATCCGCAAGGTCTATGAGGTGATCACGGCCTCCGCCGGCAATTCCTGGATGTTCGAGAACCGCATGCCGCACGTGCTTGACGGCGATTACACGCCGCGGAGCGCGGTCGAGATTTTCGTCAAGGACCTCGGCATCATTCAGGACATGGCGCGCAGTGCCCGGTTCCCCGTGCCGGTCTCCGCCGCCGCACTCCAGATGTTCCTGATGACATCAGCCGCCGGCATGGGCCGCGACGACGACGCGTCGGTGGCGCGCATGTACGCGCAGGTTACCGGCGTGAAGCTGCCCGGCGACAAGTAAGTTAAGGGGATTCCAATGCCGCGTTTTGCCGCCAATCTCTCGATGATGTTCACCGAGGTGCCGTTCCTCGATCGTTTCGATGCCGCCGCGCAAGCCGGCTTCACCGCGGTCGAGTTTCTCTTTCCCTACGAGCATCCAGCTGAGGTGGTTGGCGAGCGGCTCAAGCGCAACGGCCTGACCCAGGCATTGTTCAACCTGCCGCCGGGCGACTGGAATGCGGGCGAGAAGGGCTTTGCGGCGCTGCCGGCGCGGTTCAATGATCTCAAGGCGAGCCTGGAGACGGCGCTGCCTTACGCCAAGGCGACCGGTGTCAAACGCCTGCACCTGATGGCCGGCATCGCCAACCGCGGCGAACGCGTCGCGATCGAGGCTTTCTACAAGTCGGTGGCATGGGCCGCGGAGTTCTTCGCGCCCCACGGCATCGACGTCGTGATCGAGCCGATCAATGCGCGCAACGTGCCCGGCTATTTCCTCAACGATTTCGGCTTCGCCCGCGACCTGATCCAGGAGCTGAGGCTGGCGAACCTCAAACTGCAGTTTGACATCTATCACTGCCAGATCATCCATGGCGACGTCACCATGCGGCTGCGCGAGATGATGCCGATCATCGGCCACGTCCAGATCGCCAGCATTCCCTCGCGCAACGAGCCCGACGGTGAGGAGCTCAACTATCCGTTCTTGTTCGAAGAGCTCGACCGCCTCGGCTATACCGGCTTCGTCGGCTGCGAATACAATCCGCGCGGCAAGACCACCGACGGCCTTGCCTGGTTCAAGCCCTACGCTGGAGTGAAGCCGTGACACTTGCGTTGGGCTGCATCGCCGACGATTACACCGGCGCTTCCGATCTCGCCAACACACTGACACGCGCGGGCCTGCGCACCGTGCAGACCATCGGTGTGCCCTCTGACGATCTCGCGCTGCCCGAGGTCGATGCCGTCGTGGTGTCGCTGAAGAGCCGCTCGATCGAGGCCGGCCTTGCCGTCTCGCGCTCGCGCGCGGCGGACAAATGGCTGCGCAGCCGCGGTGCGGGCCATGTGCTGTTCAAGATCTGCTCGACCTTCGATTCCACGGATGCTGGCAATATTGGCCCGGTGATGGACGCGTTGCGTGCCGATAGCGGCGAAGGCGCCGTTCTGGTGACGCCGGCGTTCCCGGAGACCGGCCGCACCGTGTACCAGGGCAACCTCTTCGTCGGCGCCGTACCGCTCAACGAGAGCCCGCTGAAGGATCATCCGCTCAACCCGATGCATGATTCGAACCTGGTGCGCGTGCTCGCGCGTCAGAGCAGGACGCAGATCGGTCTCGTCGACCTCGCCACCGTCACGCGCGGCGTGGATGCCGTGCGGGCGCGGCTGGCCGAGCTTGCAGGCAAGGGCATCGGCGCTGCCATCATCGACGCCGTGTTCGACCGCGACCTCGAGACCATCGGCCTCGTGGCCGGCGAACATCGCCTGTCGGTCGGGGCTTCCGGCATTGGCCTTGGGCTCGCGCGCGCGCTGGTATCGACGGGCAAGGTCAGGTCCGGTGCCGCGAGCAGCGAGACCGGAGCTGCCGTCGGCGGACCTGCAGCGTGTCTTGCCGGAAGCTGTTCACAGGCCACGCTTCAGCAGATCGCGAATGCCGAGCGCATCATGCCGGTGCTCCATCTCGACCAGGACCGTATTATTACGGGAGCGAAGGAAGCCGAGCGCGCGCTCGACTGGGCGAGGCCGCGACTTGCCGACGGCCCGGTGCTGATCGCCTCGAGCGCGAAGCCTGAAGAAGTCGCCGCATTGCAAGCCCGTCACGGACGCGACGCCGCGGGCCACGCCATCGAGCAGGCCATGGCCGATATCGCGGAAAACCTCGTGAAAGCAGGGGTTCGGCGGCTCATCGTCGCCGGCGGCGAGACATCCGGCGCGGTCGTCGACCGCCTCGAAATCCCGGGCTTCCTCGTCGGCGCCGAGATCGCCGCGGGCGTCCCCGTGTTGCGCGCCGTTGGCGCCGAAGCAGGCGAGATGCTGCTCGCGTTGAAGTCCGGAAATTTCGGCGGCCCGGAGTTTTTCGCGGATGCGCTTAGGCTCATGCGCTGAACGCAGGGCGTTCTTAGGCCCCTGTTCATTTCTTTCGACTTCCGTGCTCGCGCGGAGTCGTAGTTAACATCTTTCGCAGACGGTCTGCTGTCTGATGTCGGCGCTGTTCCGCTTTGGTTGATTCTTAGAGCTTCCGACGCGCGCCCGCGCCAGCACAACGAGACCCGATTATGTTTGCCAAGCTTTCCATCCGCGCCAAGATCATAAGTGTCGTGGCGTTCCTGCTGGTCGCGATGACCGGCATGGGCCTGCTCGCCGTCTCGAAGATGCGGTCGATGAATGCCAACACCGTCGACATCACGACGAACTGGATGCCCAGCGTCAAGGTGATCGGCGATCTGCGCGCCGCAGTCATCACGTATCGGAACGTGGTGCGCCAGCACATGCTGGCGGAAGCTCTGGAAGACAAGCTCGCGACGGAGAAGACCGCTGTCATGGTGACCGAAGCGCTCGCCAAGACGCGCAGCAAGTATGAGGCCATGATCAGCTCGCCGGAAGAGCGCGCGCTCTACAGCCAGTGGTCCAGGCTCTGGGACGATTACAAGAAGGGCACCGAGGACGTGATGGCCTTGTCGCGCAAGGAGGCTGGCAAGATCCCGCGCGAGTCGCAGGAGCTGAACTCCAAGACCGTCAACAAGATCGGCCTTCAGGCGGATGAGGTCCTGAACAAGGACATCGAGCTCAACACCAAGGGCGGCGAACAGGCCGCTCAGGATGCCGCCGACAGCTACGCCTACGCCTTCATGCTGGTTTCGGTCATTCTCGGCGCCGCCGTCCTGATCGGCATTGGTCTCAGCTTCTATCTCGTCCGCGACGTCTCCAGCGGCATCAATTCCATCACCGAGCCGATGCAGGCGCTGGGCCGGGGGGATCTGACGGCCGAAGTTCCGCATCGCGGCGAGAAGACGGAGATCGGCGCCATGGCCGATGTGCTCCAGATCTTCAAGGAGGCGCTGATCGCCAAGAAGGCCGCGGACGAGGCTGCGGCGGCCGATGCTGAAGCCAAGATCGAGCGCGGCCGCCGCGTCGACAACATCACCCGCGAATTCGAAACCATGATCGGCGAGATCGTCCAGACCGTGTCGTCGGCTTCGACCCAGCTGGAGGCCTCCGCCTCGACGCTGACGTCGACTGCCGACCGCTCCCAGAGACTGGCGACCACCGTGGCTGGAGCTTCGGAAGAAGCCTCGACCAACGTGCAGTCGGTGGCCTCGGCGACCGAGGAGATGGCCTCGTCGGTCGGCGAGATCAGCCGTCAGGTGCAGGAATCGGCGCGGATGGCGGGCGATGCCGTCGGCCAGGCACGCGCCACCACCGAGCGCGTCAGCGAGCTGTCCAAGGCCGCCGCCCGCATCGGCGACGTCGTCGAGCTGATCAACACCATCGCCGGCCAGACCAATCTGCTGGCGCTGAACGCAACCATCGAAGCCGCACGTGCCGGTGAGGCCGGCCGGGGCTTCGCGGTGGTGGCCTCCGAAGTGAAGGCGCTCGCCGAACAGACCGCGAAGGCGACCGGCGAGATCGGCCAGCAGATCTCCGGCATCCAGGCGGCGACCAACGATTCGGTCGGCGCCATCAAGGAGATCTCCTCGACCATCGAGCGTCTCTCGGAGATCTCCTCGGCGATCGCGGCCGCGGTGGAGGAGCAGGGCGCGGCGACGCAGGAGATCGCCCGCAACGTGCAGCAGGCGGCGCAGGGCACCCAGCAGGTCTCCTCCAACATCACCGACGTGCAGCGCGGCGCGACCGAGACCGGCACGGCTTCGTCGCAAGTGCTGTCGGCGGCGCAAATGCTGTCGAACGACTCGGGCCGGTTGAAGAACGAAGTCAGCAAGTTCCTGACCGACGTCCGCGCGGCCTGACTTTCTCCAACAGGTATTCGACTACGCGAGAGCGGCGCCACCGGCGCCGCTCTTTGCTTTTAGGCAAGCGCCCGGCAAGGCCGGACGCGGCTTCGCCTGATCGAAGCGATCCCTGCGGCTTGCTCCGCACATGGCGGCAACGATTCGATAATCATAAAGTCGATGAGCCGCGTGCAGAGGCGAGGTTCGCGATGATCTTTGATGTGAGACAACCTCGCGTTGCCGGAGCCGGGTATTGCTTCCGTGGAACTGCTCTTTTTCTGGGACAGTGCTCACGAGAGGAAGCGAGCCGTGCACTTGCGAATTGGAACGATCCTGCCTCTGATTGTCTCGGCCCTCGCCCTAATGGGGGTGGCCGCCACCGGTTACACGGCCTTTGGGGCCTATCACGACCGAGAGGAGGCGCACGCCTTCGTCGAGCTCAACGGGATATCGCAGCAACTGCTGCTGAGCGCCGGACAATGGGCTCTGGAGCGGGGCATGACCAACGCGGCGCTGAACGCGCCCGAGCCCGTCGCTGCAGACCGCCGCGCCGAAATTGACGGACTCCGTGCAGCTTCGGGGCGGGCGTTCCGCGATGCCGCGCAGCGCCTGCGCAGCCAGCCCGCCCTGAAATCCATCGATACCAACATTGCGGAGGCTGAGCGCGCGCTTCAGGGGTTCGAGAGCCTCCGCCGCAAGGTGGACGCGGATCTGGTCAAGCCGAAGGCTGAGCGCGATCCTGCAATCGTCAATGCAGTCGTTCCGGCCCTGACCGAACTCATCGAGATCGCCGCCAACCGGCTGCGACTGACTTTGGAGACGTTGACGGATACGCCATCGGCGGCAATGACGCGGCTTGTAGGGCTTCGCAATCTCACCGCGGAGATGGCTGAGAATGCCGGTCGCGAGCGAGCCTTCCTTGCGGGCTTGATCAGCGCCCATGCGAAACTCACCGCGGACGGCATCGGTGTGGTGTCCGGATTCCGCGGTCATGTCGAGCTCGCCTGGGAGACCATCTCACCTGTGGCCCACCGCGCCGATATTTCGGCGGGTCTTGGCCAGGCGATCAAGGACGTGGAGGAGAAATACTTCCGCACTTACGGTTCGCTGCGTGCAGATGTCATCGGCGACGGCAAGACGGGCGAATACAAGATGTCAGGCAACGACTATGTGGCGCGTGCGACGAGCGCCATCAACGCGATCCTGCAGCTCGGTCAGGCCATCGCAGCGGATGCGGATCGGGAGGCAGCGGGGCTGGCCGCAAGAAGCACGTCAAATCTGGTCGTCAGCGGCGGCATTCTCCTTGCGAGCGTCGTTCTCGCACTGCTCAGCTTCTGGATCGCATTCTCGCGGATCTTGCGCCCGCTGTCTGCCCTGACGAGCGCGATGGGCGAACTTGCCGCCGGCAATTTCTCCGTCGTCCTGCCCGGCCTCGGCCGTAAGGACGAAATCGGCGACATGGCGCACGCGGTCGAGGTCTTCAAGGTCAAGGCCGAAGAGAAGGCGCGCATGGAGGCCGAGGCGAAGATCAGGCAGGATCAGATTGCGGCCGAGCAGCGAAAGGCCGACATGCACAGGCTCGCCGGCGCATTTGAGACGGCCATCGGCGAGATCGTCGAGACGGTATCCTCTGCGTCGACCGAGCTCGAAGCCTCGGCCGGGACGTTGAATACGACTGCCGAGCGCGCACAGCAATTGGCGGTCGTGGTCGCGGCGGCGTCGGACGAAGCGTCGTCCAACGTGCAATCGGTCGCGTCGGCGACGGAGCAGCTATCGTCCTCCGTCAACGAGATCAGCCGGCGCGTGCAGGACCAGGCCCAGATGGCGAGCGAGGCCGTCGGCCAAGCGGGACGAACCAACGAGAGGATCGGCGAATTGTCGAGAGCGGCCGCCAGAATTGGCGACGTCATCGAGCTGATCGACCAGATCGCCGGACAGACCAATCTCCTGGCTCTCAACGCCACGATCGAGGCCGCGCGCGCGGGCGACGCCGGCCGTGGCTTTGCCGTGGTCGCTTCCGAGGTGAAGGCACTCGCCGAACAGACGGCGAAGGCCACCGGAGAGATCTCCCAGCAGATCACCGGCATTCAGGCGGCCACCCAGGACTCCGTCGGTGCGATCCGGGAAATCGGCGGCTCGATCGGGCGCCTGTCGGAGATCGCCTCGGCCATCGCGGCGGCCGTCGAAGAGCAGGGGGCAGCCACTCAGGAGATCGCGCGTAACGTTCAGAAGGCGGCCCAGGGAACGCAGCAGGTGTCGGCCAATATCGGCAATGTCGAGCACGGCGCCACCGAGACCGGTTCGGCCTCGTCTCAGGTGCTGTCGGCCGCGCAGATGCTGTCGCGCGACTCCAATCGCCTCAAGCTCGAGGTCGGCAAGTTCCTGGACTCGGTCCGCGCCGCCTGAGGCGCGGGGGCTGAGATCTCGTGCCCCCGGGACGCAGGGCGGCATTGCATGCCGCACCGCGTCCGGGACACGAGAGCTACGCCACCCGCCACTCCGGCACCGCGTCCGCGGCCATCGCGATCTCGCCGAGCGATCCCACTGGCGTCCGCTCCATCTCGAGCAGATGCGCCAGCGTCGCGCTATCGCTCGCCGGAATCCGCGCCAGCGTGCGGCAGTCATCCGCGGTGCGCAGCATCACGACGCCGTGCTCGACCTCGCCGCCGCGGCCGTAGAGCACCGTAAAGCTCTCGACCTTGCCTTTGCCTGAGGCCTCGGTGACGAACTCCGGCACCGCGCCCTTGTTGCGGTCGGCCTCGCCTTGCACGCTGGTTTCCTGCGTCAGCGCCGCGAGCGGCGGCGTCTTCGAGACCACCAGCGCGTGATGCTTGGTGACGAAGCCGCCCTGGCCATAGAGCAGGCCGATCCTGGCGCCGTCGCGCACGCGCCGCACCATCGCGCAGGCCGCGTGCGTCATGTAGGTGTTGAGCGGTGCGCCGAAGAAGGTGAGGCCGCCGGTCACTGTCGGCTGCACGTCGTCACCCAGACCTAGCGTCCGCCGCGCCATCTTGGGCACGCAGGGGAAGCAGCTGTAGAGCTCGATCGCGTCGAACTCTTGGCCGTCGCCGCCGGCGAGCTCCATCACGTTCCTGAGCACGGCGTTCTGCGGATGGCTCTCATAGAACTGGTCGCGCAACAGATAGTCGCGCGGCTCTTCCGCCGAGGCGCCGCCGAGCGGATAGACCAGCTTCTCTTCGGGAATCCCGGCCGCACGGGCCTTGGCAAGGCTGGTCAGCAGCAGGGCGCCGCCCATGTTGACGCTGGGATTGGCGACCATGAGCTTGTTGTAGGGCCACGCGATCAGGCGATTGTCCGCCGTCGGCGTCGTGATCTCCTCCCGCGCATAGCGCCGCTTCAGCCAGGCATTGGGATTTTGCGCGGCGGCTTCCGAATAGCGCGACCATAGCGTGCCGGATTCCGCCATCGCTTCGCGCGGCGTCTGGCCCCAATGCGCGGAGGAAGCCGCCTCGTAGAACGGATAGACCGTGACGGGGCGGAACACGCCGAGCTTCACCGCCAGCGGCTTCTGGAACGCCGCGCCGCGCTTGGGCTCCTCGACGTCATGGGCGAACGGCGTCCATGGCAGTTTTGCGCCGGCGCGCTCCGCCTTGGTCGCGGTTGACTGCGCCTCGGCGCCGCAGATTGCTGCCACGGTGCACTCACCGCGCGCGATGCGCTTGGCGGCTTCGTGGATGTAGCGGATCGGGCTCTCGCCGCCGACCGGACCGTAATAGCAATGTGCGGGCGTGATGCCGAGGCGTTGCGCCAGAAGCTGCTCCGGATCGCGATAGCGCCAGCTCAGGAAGTTGACGACATCGAGCGACTGCACCTCGCCGAGCAGCTTTGCGCCGGCATCTTGCTCGGCGCGTCGCAGCGCCTGTTCGAGCAGATCCAGTGGTTCGAGGCCTTCGGCAATCTCCTTCGGGCGGTCGACGATCTCGCCGACGCCGACGATGACGGGGATGCGGTCAGGGGAAACAGTCGTCATTGTTCTTGCTTCTTCTCTCAGATATCTCAGACCATCGAAGGATGGGCCGCGGGCTCTCGTGGTTCGAGACGGCGCGTGCGCGCCTCCTCACCACGAGGGTCTATACCGTCACTCCGCCACCAGCGCGTTCATGTGCTCGACGGCTTCGGCGAACTCTTCCTTGAACTCCTGCACCACGGCGCCGGCGGACTTTACGCTGTCGATCAGGCCGACGCCCTGACCGACGAAGTAGCTGACGAGATCGCGCGCCTTGGCGTTGCCGCCAGCGGCGGCGCGGTCGATCGAGTTGAAGGCATCGCGGCTGATGATGCTTTGCAGCGGCATCGGCAGTGCGCCCGGGCTGTCCGGCGCGCGGTCCCAGGCATCGGTCCAGACCGAGCGGAGCTGCCGCGCCGGCTTGCCGGTGCGGCCCTTGGAGCGCACCGCGTCGCGCGAAGAGGCCGCGATCATCTTCTCGCGGAAGATCTCGCTGGTCTCGGACTCGACGGTGGCGAGCCACACCGAGCCGGTCCAGGCCCCGGCCGCGCCCATCGCCATGCAGGCCGCCATCTGCCGGCCCGTCATGATGCCGCCGGCCGCCAGCACCGGCACGTCGCGGACCTTTTTGATCGCCTTGATCACCTCGGGCACCAGCACCATGGTCGAGACCTCGCCGCAATGGCCGCCGGCTTCGGTGCCTTGCACCACGAGGATGTCGACGCCGGCCGCGACCTGGCGCAGCGCGTGCTCCTTGGCGCCGACGAGCGCCGCGACCGGCACGCCGTGCTTCTTGCCCATCTCGATCATCGCCTTGGGCGGCACGCCGAGCGCGTTGGCGATCAGGCGAATCGGATGATTGAAGGAGACCTCGAGCAGCTGCAGCGCGGTTTTTCCGTCGAACGGCTGCGGCTGATTGGCTGGAACCTCCGTAGTCGTCAGCTCGATGTCGTATTTCTTCAGGAGGTCGCGCGTGTAGGTGCGGTGCTGCTGCGGCACCCGCGCTTCGAGGCTCTTCCAGGTGACGTCCTTCTCGCCCGCCGTCGAGATGTTCTCGGGGATCAGCACGTCGATGCCGTAGGGCTTGCCGTCGACGTGATCGTCGATCCATTTCAGCTCGCGTTCGAGCGTATCTGGCGTGTGCACGGTCGCACCCAGCACGCCGAAGCCGCCGGCGCGGCTGACGGCGGCGACGACATCCCGGCAATGGCTGAAGGCCAGCAGCGGGAACTCGATTCCCAGCATGTCGCAGATCGGCGATTTCATGGTGCTCTCTCCCGGCGGCCTTCGCGTTCTCGTTGCTTTAACTGGCGACGCGAGACGATCGATGACATGCCGGATTCGGCAAGGCATCTTGTGTGTAGGCGTCGCGCTCTTCCTAGTGCCTACGGCGCCGCCGTCATTCCGGGGCTCGCGTCAGCGAGAGCCCGGAATCCATTTCTCTGAGCATTCCTGGCGGCCCGATGCCCCCCGACTGACCGCAGGGGAGCCCGCCACGACAAAACGTGAAGTTGCCCCGCCCAAAAATGCGTTGCGGCGCCCTTGTCATCGGCCGTTCCCGGGCTAATTAATGCAGACGCATCTTTCCGCCGGAGCCCCCCGCATGACCGACACCCCCGCCTACGTGCCGCCCAAAGTCTGGACCTGGAACAAGGAGAATGGCGGGCAGTTCGCCAGCATCAACCGCCCGATCGCCGGCCCCACCCACGACAAGGAGCTGCCCGTCGGCAAGCACCCGCTCCAGCTCTATTCGCTGGCGACCCCCAACGGGGTGAAGGTCACGGTGATGCTGGAGGAGTTGCTGGCGCTCGGCCACAAGGGCGCCGAATACGATGCCTGGCTGATCAGGATCGGCAACGGCGACCAGTTCGGCAGCGGCTTTGTCGACATCAACCCAAACTCGAAAATCCCAGCGCTGATGGACCGCTCGGGCCCGGAGCCGATCCGAGTGTTCGAATCCGGCTCGATCCTGTTCTATCTCGCCGAGAAGTTCGGTGCCTTCCTGCCGAAGGACGTCAAGACCCGCACCGAGGCGATGTCATGGCTGTTCTGGCAGATGGGCAGCGCGCCCTATCTCGGCGGCGGCTTCGGCCATTTTTACGCCTACGCCCCGTTCAAGATCGAGTACGCCATCGATCGCTTTGCAATGGAGACCAAGCGCCAGCTCGACGTGCTCGACCGGCGCCTTGCCGACAACGAATATCTCGCCGGCAAGGATTATACGATCGCTGACATGGCGGTGTGGCCCTGGTACGGCGCGCTCGCCAAGGGGCTGGTCTATGGCGCCGGCGAATTCCTGTCGGTGCAGGACTACAAGAACGTGCAGCGCTGGACCGACCAGATCGCGCAGCGCCCCGCCGTGAAGCGCGGCCGCATGGTCAACCGCGTCTCCGGCGATCCCGCCAGCCAGCTCCACGAGCGCCACGACGCCAGCGATTTCGAGACCAAGACGCAGGACAAGATCGAGGTCGTGACGTAGCGCGTAGGGTGGACTGGCTAGTGGGCTGCGCGATGCGCAGTCCGCTGGCGTAATCCACCATTTGTCCATACATTCGGCGGATTACGCTTCGCTAATCCGCCCTAGGATTTCGTCGCCCCCTCGGCCGCCGGAAACACCACGCGGTCATCGGTGCGGCAGTAGCGGTCGGCGAACATGCGGCCGATCGGGTGGTAGCGGTCCATATGCACCCGCATCGTCTCGTCGTCCCAGAGCTCGTCGCGAATGTGGAAGTGGATGCCTTCGCCCATGATCAGCCGGCGATCGTCGTTGACGTCGATCAGCTTCCAGAGCTTGCATTCCATCGCCCAGGGCGTGTCGGCGAGCCGCGGCACCGCGATCTCAGTCGAGGGCGCAAGCTTCAGCCCGAGATAATCAGGCTCGCCGATCTCGGGCGGAAAGTCGCCGCTGCTCGCGTGCATCGCCCGCGCCAGCGGCTCGTCGGCAAGGTTGACCACGAATTCGCCGGTGCGCTGGATGTTGAGGAAGGTGTCCTTGTCCTGTCCGTTTGGCTTGCGATTGGCCGCGAACATGCAGAGCGGCGGATCCTCGCAGAAGGCGTTGAAGAAGCTGAATGGCGCCGCGTTGACCACGCCCGTCGGCCCGAGCGAGGTCACCCAGGCGATCGGTCGCGGCAGGATGAAGGAGGTCAGCACCTTGTAGCGCTCGCGTGGCGTCAGGTCGCTGGCGGCGTAGTCCATGGTAGCTCCGAGGGAGGGGAGAGCTTCGTAGGGTGGGCAAAGCGAAGCGTGCCCACCACCTCTCGCGTTGGCCGTTATGGTGGGCACGGCGCGCGAAGAGCGCGCCTTTGCCCACCCTACGGCATCTCGTCGATCACGCCATGCTCAGCTCGTGCCGTCCCACCACCATCCAGTGCACCTCGTCCGGACCGTCGGCAAAGCGCAGATGGCGGACGTCCTGGTACATCTCGGCGAGCGGGGTCCAGTGCGAGATGCCGGTGGCGCCGTGCATTTGGATCGCCTGGTCGATGATCTTGCAGGCGCGCTCCGGCACCATGGCCTTGACCATGGAGACCCAGACGCGGGCCTCCTTGTTGCCGAGCACGTCCATCGCCTTGGCGGCCTTCAGCACCATCAGCCGCATCGCCTCGATCTCGCAGCGCGCCTGCGCGATGATCTGCATGTTGCCGCCGAGATGGGCGATCTTCTTGCCGAAGGCCTCACGGGTAAGGCCCCGCTGCACCATCAAATCGAGCGCCTTCTCGGCCTTGCCGATGGTACGCATGCAGTGATGGATGCGGCCCGGGCCGAGACGGAGCTGCGAGATCTCGAAGCCGCGGCCTTCGCCGAGCAGCATGTTCTCCTTCGGCACCCGCACATTGTTGAAGCGCATATGCATGTGGCCGCGCGGAGCGTGGTCCTGACCGAACACATACATGGGCCCGAGCACCTCGACGCCGGGCGTGTCGCGCGGCACCAGGATCTGCGACTGCTGCTTGCTCGGCGCGGCATCCGGATTGGTCTTCACCATCACGATCAGGATCTTGCAGCGGGGATCGCCGAGACCCGAGATGTAATATTTCTCGCCGTTGATGACCCATTCGTCGCCGACCAGCTTTGCGGTGGTCGAAATGTTCTTGGCGTCGGAGGAGGCGACGTTCGGCTCGGTCATGACATAGGCCGAGCGGATTTCGCCGTTGAGTAGCGGCTTCAGCCACTTCTCCTTCTGCTCCTTGGTGCCGACGCGCTCCAGCACCTCCATGTTGCCGGTGTCGGGCGCCGAGCAGTTCATGGTCTCGGAGGCCAGCGGGCTCTTGCCGAGCTCGGCCGCGATATAGGCGTAGTCGAGATTCTTCAGGCCCTGGCCGGTCTCGTCGTCGGGCAGGAAGAAGTTCCAGAGGCCTTCCTGCTTGGCCTTGTTCTTGGCCTTCTCCAGGACTTCGAGCTGCTTCGGCGTGAAGCTCCAGCGATCTTCCTTGGCCTCGCCGGCTTTGGCGAACTCGATCGACATCGGCTCGACGGTGTCGCGGATGAATTTCTTGACATGATCGTAGAGCGGCCGGACCTGCTCCGACATTCTGAGATCGTTGAGCTCGTCGCCGGGATTGAGGGTGTAATTGGTGGTGCGGGGAATGTAGCTGTGTTTTGTCATTGTTCCTCCCGGGGACGCTGAGATCGTTCTGGCGGCAGAATAGTGCCAGTGCGGGCAAAGTGCGAGCGCGCATTTTTTCGCGCGAAGCCGTGCCATGCGATGGAATATCGCGAAGACGTTTGAAATGTTGTTTGAATGGGGCTGGGAGAACTCCCCCCAGTGTCGTCCCGGACAAGCGCAGCGAAGCGGAGCGCAGATCCGGGACCCATAACCACGGGAAGAAGTTCGACGACGACTCGAAGTTGCCAGCTCGCCCCACAACCACACTCTGTGGTTATGGGTCCCCGCGTTCGCGGGGACGACACCGGGTCCGAGGCTACGTTAGTTCGGCAGCCGATGCATCGCGCAGATCTTGTTGCCGTCGAGATCGCGCAAATATGCGAGATAGAGCTTGCCGCCGGGGCCCTGGCGAATGCCGGGCGGATCCTCGATCGGCTTCCCGCCGGCCGCGACACCCGCCGCGTGCCATTTGTCGACCTGCTCCGGGGAATTGGCGGCGAACCCGATCGTGCCGCCATTCGCGCAGGTCGCCGGTTCGCCGTTGATCGGCTTCGACACCGAAAACACGCCGGTCTTGGTGATGTAGAAGATGCGGTGGCCGTCGACCCTGGCCGGCCGGACCTCGAGCGTGCTCAGCAAATTGTCATAAAACGTCTTGGCTTTGTCGAGATCGTTGGTGCCGATCATGATGTGCGAGAACATTTGCCCATTCCCTTCTGCGCTGACAAAACGAGAAGCCGTAGGGTGGGCAAAGCGCAGCGTGCCCACCACGACATTCGAAAAATGCTTATGGTGGGCGCGGCGCAAGGGCGCCTTTGCCCACCCTGCAAGAGATCAAAACGCCGTATAGCCGCCGTCGATCACGAACGTGTCCGCGGTGTGATAGGACGACGCCTTGCTCATCAGGTACACCGCGATGCCGCCGAAATCGGATGCCTCGCCGAAGCGTCGCTGCGGAATCCGCGGCATCACGTTGGCGACGAATTTGTCGTTGGCCATGATGCCTGCGGTCATGTCGCTCTTGATCCAGCCGGGCAGGATCGCGTTCGCGGTGACGCCGTGCCGCGCCAGCTCGACGCCGAGCGCGCGCACCAGCGCGTTGATCGCGGCCTTGGTCGCGGCATAATGCTCGTTGCGCGCGGTGCCGAAGATCGAGGCGAGGCTCGAGGTCGCAACCAGCCGGCCGAAGGGATCACCGGCATTGGCGCGCTCGGTCATGTGCTTGGCCGCGGCCTGGAAGGCGTGGAACACGCCGTCGAGATTGGTCGCGAACATCGTGCGCCATTCTTCCTCGGTGCGCTCGATGAACGAGCGCCGGCCGCCGCCGCCGATACCGGCGTTGGCGAAGCAGCCGTCGACCCGACCAAACATGTCGAGCGTCGCCTTCATCGCGGCATTGACCGAGGCCGGATCGGTGACGTCGCAGACGCGAGTGTCGACCTTGCCTGATAGCCCGGCCATGCTCGCGGCAGCAGCCTTGTTCTTGTCGGGATTGCGACCCCAGATCGAGACGTTGCAGCCCTGGCCGGCCAGCGCCTGCGCAATGCCGAGGCCAATGCCGCCATTGCCGCCGGTGATCACGGCGACGCGGCCGGTGAGGTCGAAAATGTTCATGGGGCGTTTCCTGTTCTTGGCAAGGCTTCTTCACACGCGGCCCATCAGCCGCTGCGCGCAAGATTGCTTGCTATGCTCTGATCACCATGGACAAGCCCGCGCCAAAAATCAAATATGCGCCCCGGTAAAACGAAATTCCGGTCTGCGAAACTGACTTAAGGCCGCAACTGACGAGGACACCATGCAGTTCAAACACGTCACGCTCGATTTCGATGGCTCAGTCGCAATTCTCAGGCTCGACCATCAGGAGGTGATGAACGCGGTCTCCGTGGACATGCTGGGCGGCCTCGCTGAGGCGCTCGATACGATCGAGGAGAAGAAGGACGAGGTGCGCTGTGTGGTGCTGACCGGCGCGGGCCGGGCCTTCTGCACGGGCGCGAATCTGCAAGGGCGCAACAACCAGTCGAAGAAGACCAAGGCCGGGTTGACGCTGGAGACCGGCTTTCATCCTTTCCTGCGCCGTATCCGCAATCTGCACTGCCCGATCGTCACGGCGGTCAACGGCCCGGCGGCCGGCGCCGGCATGAGCTTCGCGCTGCTCGGCGACATGATTTTGTGCGCGCGCTCCTCCTACTTCCTTCAGGCCTTCAGGCGTATCGGCCTCGTGCCGGATTGCGGCTCGACCTGGCTGCTGCCGCGCCTCGTCGGCCGAGCGCGTTCGATCGAATTGTCGTTGATGGGTGAGCGGCTGCCGGCCGAGAAGGCGCTGGAATGGGGCCTCGTCAACCGCGTCTATGACGACGGCGTGCTGATGGAGGAGGCGATGAAGCTCGCGCGCGACCTCGCCAGCGGCCCGACGGTCGCGCTGTCCCTGATCCGCAAGCTCTATTGGGACAGCCCCGAGAATTCCTTCGAGGATCAGCTCAACCTCGAATTCCAGTGCCAGCTCCGCGCCGGCGACACCCAGGATTTCCGCGAGGGCGTCGGCGCGTTCCTGGAAAAGCGCCCCGCGCAGTTCAAAGGCAAATGATCGAGGCCGAGCTTTCACGCAGCGTCCAGCGCTGGTGCAAGGGCGCGACCGGCGTCACCGGCGCGGCCAAATTGTCGGGCGGCGCCAGTCAGGAAACCTGGCGTTTCGACATTACCCATCCCGATGGGCCTATCGGCGCGATCCTGCGGCGCTCGCCGAAGGGCTATGGCGCGGCGCCGACGCGCGCGGCCGGCCTTGCCGCCGAGGCGCAGCTGATGCAACTCGCCTTCGAGGCCGGCCTGCCATCGCCGCGCGTGATGCACGTGCTCGTGCCGGAGGACGACCTCGGCACCGGCTTCATCATGCAAAGGGTCGAGGGTGAGACCATCGCGCGCAAGATTCTTCGCGATGACGAATATGCGGCGGCGCGGCCGCATCTCGCGCGCCAGATCGGCGGCATTCTCGCTGGCCTGCATCGACTGCCAAAGGACAAGCTGCCCGAGTTGCGCAGCCGCGGCGCGAGCCAGGAGATCTCCGAGTTCGAACGCGACTATCGCAGCCTGAACTGGCCCAAGCCCGTGTTCGAGCTGGCGCTACGCTGGCTGCGTGATCACGATCCCGGCCCGTCGGCCGAGACGACCCTGGTGCACGGCGATTTCCGCAACGGCAATCTCATCATCGGTGCCGACGGTGTGCGGGCCGTGCTGGACTGGGAGCTCGCCCATCTCGGCGATCCCATGGAGGATCTCGGCTGGGTCTGTGTGAATTCATGGCGTTTCGGCGAGATCGACAAGCCCGTCGGCGGTTTTGGCACACGCGAGGAATTGTTCGCGGGCTATGAAGCTGCCGGCCGCAAGGTCGACCCCGCGCGCGTCGAATTCTGGGAAGTGATGGGGACGCTGCGCTGGGGCATCATGTGCGGCGGCATGATGCAGCGGTTCCGCGAGGGACCCGACCATTCCATGGAGCGCGCCATGATCGGCCGCCGCGCCAGCGAAACCGAGATCGATCTGTTGCGGCTGCTGGCGCCGCGCGGGAGCTGATACATGCAGGACGAGCCGACCCCGATCGAGCTGACCAAATCGGTCGCCGATTTCCTCCGCAACGACATCACGCCGCTGATCTCCGGCCACCAGGCCTTCAAGCTGCGCGTTGCCATCAACATCCTCGACCTCGTGACGCGGCAGCTGACGCGGGAGGAGGGGAGCGATGCTGCGGAAGTCGAGCGGTTGCGTGCGCTGCTCGGCGAGGACGGATCGGTCAAGGAGCTGAACCGCGCACTCGCCGAGCGCATCGCCAAAGGCGAGGTCGATCTCGCAACCCCAGGCCTCGCCGAGCATTTGTGGGCGACCACGATGGACAAGCTCGCCGTCGATCAGCCGAACTACGCGTCGTACAGGCGCGAGCTGGGGCGGGGCGGGTAGGGAGGTTGTGCCTCCTCTTCACTGTCATCGCCCGCGAAAGCGGGCGATCCAGTATTCCAGAGACGACTGTGAGATGCAGAGAAGCTGCGGCGCATTGGATGCCCCGGTCGAGCCGGGGCATGACACCGATAATGTGGAGAGCGCTCGTCGTCGAGACGCGACAGACTCACTTCCCCACCCATTTCGGCGGCCGCTTCTCCGAGAACGCCTTCGGGCCCTCGATGTAATCCTGCGAGGCCGCCATCGCCTGCACGGCCGGATAATCGCGCTGCTCCGCGATCGCCTGTTCCAGCGACACGCCGAGCCCTCGCTGGATCGCCTGCTTGGACGCCCTGATCGACATCGGCGAGTTCTTGCTGATCATCTCCGCCCAGCGCAGCGCCGCGGCGAGCGCCTCGCCTTGCGGCACCACCTCGTTGACGAAGCCGAGCTCAAAGCCTTCCTTGGCGCTGACATGGCGCGCGGTGAGGATCATGCCCATGGCGCGCTTGAGGCCGATCTGTCGCGGCAGGCGGTGCAGGCCGCCGGCGAGCGCGGCAAGGCCCACGCGGGGCTCGGGCAGGGCGAAGGTCGCATTCTCCGAGGCGATGATGAGATCGCAGGCCAGTGCGATCTCGAAGCCGCCGCCCATGGCGACGCCGTTCACCGCGGCGATGATCGGCTTGTCGCAGTCGAAGCGCGCGGTGAGGCCGGCAAAGCCGCCCTTGTCCCAGCCGCGCTTGCCTCCGGCCGCCTGCCACTTCAGATCGTTGCCAGCGCAGAACGCCTTGTCGCCGCTGCCTGTGACGATCGCGATCCATTGCTCGGGATCTCCGGAAAAATTGTCAAACACCTTCTGCAGTTCGAAATGCGCATCGGTGTGCAGCGCGTTGTAGACCTCGGGCCGTGACAGCGTCACGATCGTGATCGGCCCCTTGCGTTCCACCTTGGAAAATTTCAGCTCCATCGCGCGCTCCCGCATTTTCTTCTGAAGGAATATCAGCGTCATACTAGCGCGCGTCGGCACTGGCGCACCATCGAATTGCGCCGGTGCGCCTTGCGCCTTCGTCACGCCTCGCCTTGCTTGACTTGGCCGCGCTCTTCTCACCTTAATCGTGCGAAGCAAAAGTGCGCCTAGCGCCTTAACGCAAAACGATAAAATCAATCCGGGAGAGAACCTGTGGATTTCTCATTGCCTGCCGATCTCGTCGCCTATCTCGGAGAGCTCGATCGTTTCATCGCACGCCAGATCAAGCCGCTGGAAGAGGCCGACGACAACATCCGCTTCTTCGACCACCGCCGCGAATGGGCGCGCACCGATTTCGAAAATGGCGGCCTGCCGCGGCACGAGTGGGAAGCGCTGCTGCGCAAGGCCAAGGATCTTGCGGACGCCGCCGGACATCTGCGCTTTCCGGTACCGAAGCAATATGGCGGCAAGGACGGCTCCAATCTCTGGATGGCTGTGATCCGCGAACATTTTGCTGCGAAGGGCCTCGGCCTGCACAACGATCTCCAGAATGAGCATTCGATCGTCGGCAATTTCCCCGTCGTCACCATGCTCGATCGTTATGGCCGCGACGACCAGAAGGCGATGATCGACGGCTCGATCAAGGGCAAGTACCGCATCACCTTCGGCTTGACCGAGCCGCATCACGGCTCGGATGCGACTCACATGGAGACGCGCGCGGTGCCGGCCGCGCGCGACAACGTCAAGGGCTGGATCATCAACGGCGAGAAGATGTGGACCACCGGCATGCACGTCGCCACGCATTGCGCGCTGTTCGCGCGCACCAGCGGCAATGACGGCGATGCCCGCGGCATCACCTGCTTCCTGGTGCCGGCCAAGAGCCATGGTGTCAAGGTCGAGGAATACATGTGGACCTTCAACATGCCGACCGATCATCCGCGCGTCAGCTTCACCGACGTGTTCGTGCCGGAGGATGCATTGTTCGGCGAAGTCGGACGCGGCCTGTCGCTCGCGCAGTGCTTCGTGCATCAGAACCGCATCCGCCAGGCGGCCAGCTCGCTCGGCGCCGCGGTCTATTGCATCAACGAGAGCGTCAAATACGCGCGCGAGCGAAAGCCGTTCGGCAAGGCGCTCGCCGAGAACCAGGCGATCCAGTTCCCGCTGGTCGAGCTCGCGACGCAGGCCGAGATGCTGCGCCTTCTGATCCGCAAGACTGCCTGGGAGATGGACCAGCTCACCGAGGAGCAGATCGAGCGCACGCTCTCGGACCGCGTCTCGATGTGCAATTACTGGGCAAACCGCCTCTGCTGCGAATCCGCCGACCGCGCCATGCAGGTTCATGGCGGCATGGGCTATTCACGCCACAAGCCGTTCGAGCACATCTATCGCCACCATCGCCGCTATCGCATTACGGAGGGCAGCGAGGAGATCCAGATGCGGAAGGTGGCGGGGTTCCTGTTCGGCTATATGGGGCCGGGGAAGCATTAGCTGTTGTTGCGCGTTATCTCTCCCTGAGTCGTCCCCGCGAACGCGGGGACCCATAACCCCAGGGAGGAGTTCGGGGCGAGCCGGTCACTCCAAATCTTCGCATAACCGCTCCCTGTGGTTATGGGTCCCGGGTTTGCGCTGCGCGCGCCCCGGGACGACAGCGTTGATCAATTCACCCGCCGATCCTTGCCGGCCCAATGCGGCTCCCGCAATTGCCGCCGCAGGATCTTGCCGCTCGGATTGCGCGGCAGCGCCGGCAGGAACTCCACGCTCTTCGGCGTCTTGTAGCCGGCGATGCGCGTGCGGGTGAAGTTGATGATGTCGGTGGCGGTCGCTTCCTTGCGGGGCTTCATCACCACGACGGCCTTCACCGCCTCGCCCCATTTGTCATCGGGCACGCCGATCACGGCGGCTTCCGCGACATCGGGATGATCGCACAACGCGCTCTCGACCTCGGCGGGGTAGATGTTCTCGCCGCCGGAGATGATCATGTCCTTGATGCGGTCGTGGATGTAGAGGTAGCCGTCCTCGTCCATGTAACCGGCATCGCCGGTACGCAGCCAGCCGTCGCCGCGCAATGTCGAAGCGCTCGCCTCCGGCAGATTCCAGTAGCCTGCCATGTTGGAGCCCGAGCGCGTCGCGATCTCGCCGACTTCACGCGGCGGCAGTGGCTTGCCGTCGACGTCCAAAATCGCGATCTCGACGCCCGGCAGCGCCTTGCCGGCCGAGCGCATTCGTTCGAGGCCCTCGACGTGATCCTCCGGCGGCAGTGCGACGATGGTGCCGGTGGTTTCGGTCATGCCGTACAGCTGCACGAAGCCGCACTTGAAGATCTCGATGCATTCCTTCAGCAGCGCCGCCGGTATGGGCGAGGCGCCATACAGCATGTATTTCAGCCGCGAGAAATCGACCGTCTTCGCGCGCGGCTGCCGTACCACGAATTGCATCGCCGCCGGCACCATGAACAGTTTCGTGATGCCCGACTGCTCGAAGAAGTCCAAGATCTTGGTCGGGTCGAATTCGCGGGCGATCACGCCGCGGGCACCGTGATAGAGGCCCATCACGCCCCAGCCCGAGCCGCCGATGTGGAACACCGGCATCGCGACCAGCGATACGTCGTCTGTCGACCACCGGTTCCACTCCGGCTTGTCCTCGGCATTGCCTGACTGCACCAGGTTGAGGAAGTTGGCGTGGCTCAGCATCGCGCCCTTCGGCTTGCCCGTGGTGCCGGACGTGTAGAGCTGGATTGCGATGTCCTTGGCATCGATCGGCACCCTGGGATCATCGCCGCTCTGCGCGTCGCGCAAGGCCGTAAATTCCTGCCATTCCGGCGCACCGCCCTCGGTGGTGATGATGCTGCGTACGACCGGCAGCTGGTCCTTGATCTGGCGGATGAGGGTGATGAACTCGGGTCCTACGAACAGCACGGGCGCCTTGCAATCTTCGACGATGAAGGCGACCTCGGGCCCGGCGAGCCGCCAATTCACTGGCGCGGTCACCACGCCGGCCTTCATCGCGCCCATCAGCAGCTCGAAATAGAGATCGCTGTTCTTGCCGAGATAGGCGATGCGATCGCCGTGTCTGACGCCCATCGCAAGAAGCGCGTTGGCGACCTTATTGGTCTTGACGTCGAATTCGGCAAAGCTGGTGAGGCGGCCCTCGAACTCGTAGGCGACGGCATTCCCGCGGCTCCTGGCGCGCTCGCGCACCATGTCGGCGAGGTTGGCCAGTTTCTGTGTGGACATGTTTCTCCCGTGGCGTCTTGTTTTTATGCCGCGGAGTTTGGCGTCATCCGCCAGTGAAGACAAGATGGGAGTCCCGCCGTCGTCCCAGACAAGCGCGCCATAAGCGCGCGGCCGATCCGGGACCCATAACCACAGGGAGCAGTTTTGCGAAGATTCGTGGTTACCAGGCCACGCCACGACTTCTCCCTGTGGTTACGGGTCCCCGCCTTCGCGGGGACGACAGTTGAGAGCGGGGTGAAAGCGTTAGCTCCTTACACTTCTCCCCCTCGCGTCACCCCCGCTTCGCGCGGTCCTTCTCGTTCTGCGCCATGATGCTCTCGCGCGCGGTCTTCCAGTCGTCGTCGCTCCAATCGCGGAGCTGGTAGAAATTGCCGCCCATCGCGAGGGCCTGCGCGCCGTCCATGGCGATGGTCTCGCCGTTGATCCAGTCGCAGCCGCCGGAGATCAGGAACACCGCGAGGTTCTGCAATTCCTCCATGGTGCCGACGCGGCCCATCGGGTTCATCGCCTTGGTGCGCGCGCCGGCCTCGTCGCCGGGCTTGATGCGCTTGCTCATGCCCTCGGTCGGAATTTCGCCGGGCGCGATGGTGTTGAGGCGGATGCCGTAGCGGCCCCATTCGGCCGCGAGCGACATCGTCATGGCGTGGATCGCCGACTTGCTCATCGCCGACGGCACGACGTAAGGCGAGCCGTTGCGCACCCAGGTCGTGGTGATCGAGACGACGTTGCCGGGTTGCTTGTCCGCGATCCAGCGCTTGCCGACCGCATGGGTCACGTAGAACGTGCCGTGCATGACGATGTTGGCGACCGCATCGAAGCCGCGCGGCGACAGCTCCTCGGTGCGCGAGATGAAATTCCCGGCGGCGTTGTTGATGAGGTCGGTGAGACCGCCGTCGCGAAAGATGTTCTCCACCATCTCGTCGACCGCGAGCGCGTTACGGATGTCGACGCCGTGGCTGGTGACGCGGCCGCCATAGAGATTTATCAGCTCGGTCGCGGTCTCATCGCACACGATCTTGCGGCGGCCGCAGATGTGCACCTCGGCGCCGAGCTCGAGGAAGCGCGCCGCCATCGACTTGCCGAGACCGGTGCCGCCGCCGGTCACGAGAATGCGCCGGCCGGCCAGAAGATTTTCTTTGAACATGGTGGTTTCCCCCGTAGGGATTGTCAGTTAATTGGTCGATTGACTAAATCCGGCCGCCGGCGTCCTGTAAAGCGGCAACCGGTCAGGAACAGGGGAGAATTCGTCCATGGAAGAGCGCGTCTCGATCTCGATCTCGGAAGGCGTCGCCGACGTGCGCCTGGTGCGCGCCGACAAGATGAACGCGCTGGATCAGGCCATGTTCGAGGCGCTGGTCGCCGCCACCGAGCGGCTTTCGAAGGAGAAAGGCTTGCGCGCCGTTGTGTTGTCAGGAGAGGGCCGCGCCTTCTGCGCCGGGCTCGACATGGGACGTTTTGCCGCCACGAAGGAGAAGGGCGGCAACGGAATTCCGGGTGGCGAAAATCGCGATCTCACCAAGCGCACGCACGGCCAGGCGAACTTTGCGCAACAGGCGGTATGGGGCTGGCGCCAGCTTCCTGTGCCGGTGATCGCGGCCGTGCACGGCGTCGCCTTCGGCGGCGGCTTCCAGCTCTCGCTCGGCGCCGACATGCGGTTTCTCTCGGCGGACGCGCGGATGTCGATCATGGAGATCAAATGGGGCCTCGTCCCTGATATGGCGGGCACGCCGATCCTGGCGAGCCTCGTGCGCGACGACATCCTGCGCGATCTCACGTACACCGGCCGCATCTTCTCGGCGCAGGAGGCGATGACTTATGGTCTGGCCACCCGCATCTGCGACGACCCGCGCGCGGCTGCGCTGGACGTCGCGCGCGAGATCGCGGGAAAAAGCCCCGATGCGATCCGCGCCGCCAAGCGGATGCTGAACAATCTCTCGGTCGATCCGGGTCCAGCGCTGCTCGCCGAGTCGGTCGAGCAACAGAAGCTGATCGGCAGCGCCAACCAGACCGAAGCGGTGCGCGCCAATCTGGAGAAGCGCGCGCCGAAGTTTGCGGATTGATTGTCGTTCCGGGGCGGTCCGCAGGACCGAACCCGGAACCTCGAGATTCCGGGTCTGGTCCTTCGGACCATCCCGGAACGACGATCACAACAACAAAGAAAAACAAAAATGAGCGAAACGTCTGACTTCCTCGGCATCGTCTCCGGCAACCGTCGCCGCACCCACACCGAAGTCGCAGCCCGCGCCGATCGCATCGCTTCCGGCCTCGCCAAGCTCGGCGTCAAGCCAGGCGATTGCGTCTGCATGCTGATGCGCAACGACATCGCCTTCCTGGAAGCCGCCTATGCCGCGATGCGGCTGGGTGCCTATGGCGTGCCGATCAACTGGCACTTCAAGCCGGAGGAGATCAACTACATCCTTGGCGACACCGGCACGTCGGTGCTGATCGGACATGCCGACATGCTGCACGCGCTGCGCGATGCGATCCCGAAGGGCGTCACCGTGCTCAGCGTGCCGACGCCGCCGGAGATCCTGTCCAATTACAAGATCGATCCGGATCATCTGACGACGCCGGACTTTGCAATCGACTTTGAACTGTGGCTCGCACGATTTCAGCCCTATGAAGGTCCGGTCGTGCCGCAGCCGATGAACATGATCTACACCTCAGGCACGACAGGCCATCCCAAGGGCGTGCGGCGCAACGCGCCGACGCCGGAGCAGCAGGCTGCCGGCGAGCGCATGCGCGCGATGATCTACGGCCTCAAGCCCGGCGCCCGCGCATTGCTGCCGGGCCCGCTCTATCACTCCGCGCCGAACTCGTTCGGCATCCGCGCCGGCAAGCTCGGCGGCGCATTGGTGCTGATGCCGCGGTTCGAGGCGGAAGAATTTCTGCAAGCGATCGAGCGCTACAAGATCGACACCATCTTCATGGTGCCGACCATGTTCATCCGCCTGATGAAGCTGCCGGAGAAGGTGCGCAGGAGGTACGACGTTTCCTCGCTGCGCCACGTCATCCACGCCGCCGCGCCGTGTCCGGCCGACGTCAAACGCGCCATGATCGAATGGTGGGGGCCGGTGATCTACGAATTCTACGGCTCGACCGAGTCCAGCGCCGTCACCTTCGCGACATCCGAAGACGCGCTGAAGAAGCCCGGCACGGTGGGAAAAATCTCGCCCGGCGCCGAGCTGCGCTTCCTCGGCGAGGACGGCCGTGTGCTGGGTGTGGGCGAGATCGGCGAGATCTATTCCCGCATGGCCGAGCTGGCCGATTTCACCTACCACAACAAGCCGGAGAAGCGCGCCGAGATCGACCGCGACGGCTTCATCACCTCCGGCGATGTCGGCTATATCGACGCGGACGGCTACGTCTTCATCTGCGATCGCAAGCGCGACATGGTGATATCAGGCGGCGTCAACATCTACCCGGCCGAGATCGAATCCGTGCTGCATGCCGTGCCCGGCGTGCATGATTGCGCGGTGTTCGGCATCCCCGACGCCGAATTCGGCGAGGCGCTGATGGCTGTGGTCGAGCCGCAAGCCGGCGTCACGCTCGATGAAGCCGACGTCCGCGCCGCGCTGAAGGCGCATCTGGCCGACTACAAGGTGCCCAAGCACATCGAGATCCGCATCGGCCTACCGCGCGAAGATTCCGGCAAGATCTTCAAGCGCCGCCTGCGCGATCCCTATTGGGAGCAGGCGGGGCGAAAAATTTGAGGGCTACCTTGCCGTCTTAGCAGAGACAGATTTCGATCCTATATAGGCGGGACCATTGAACCCTCGGATCATCCCATGGCCCCCGTTTCCATTCTCCTCAACATCCTCTGGATCCTCATCGGCGGCGCCTGGATGGCGTTCGGTTGGCTGATCGCCGCGGTCATCATGGCGATCACCATCATTGGCCTGCCCTGGGCGCGGGCGGCCTTCAACATCGCCGTCTACACGCTGCTGCCGTTCGGCTCGCGGGCGGTCAGCCGCTACGAGGTGACCGGTGTTGAGGACATCGGCACCGGCCCGCTCGGGGTGATCGGCAACATCATCTGGTTCGTGCTGGCCGGCTGGTGGCTGGCGCTCGGACACCTTGTGACCGCACTGGTGCTCGCGATCACCATCATCGGCATTCCCTTCGCCTGGGCCCATCTCAAGCTCGCAGGGATCGCGCTCTGGCCGATCGGCAAGGTGATCGTGCCGGCCTAGGGCATGGACCCATCTACGTCGGCGGCCGGCGGCGGAGCCGGAAATCGCTCAGCCCGTGGGCCGAGAAAGGAAGCTGGGCTGACGCATTGATCCCTCTCAATGCCACGCTGGGCTTACGAGCCATGATTTAGCGTGATCGAGGACGGTCAGAGCGGCCGCGGAATGCCCCATAAGCAAGGAAGTCCGCTGATGGGAGAGCTGCGCAATCGGGTTGTTCAGGTCAGGTGCTTCGGCGATCCTGACGTCTTGGAGGTGGTCGCCGCTCCTCTTCCGACGGCTGGCCGCGGCGAGGTAAGAGTTCGCGTGCTTGCGTCGAGCATCGTGTACACCGATGTGGTGATCCGGCGGCACCTTTATCCGCAAACGATCACTCTCAAGCCGCCTTTTGTGCTGGGCTACGACGTCGTCGGGGAAATCGATCAGCTGGGACCGAACGTGGCGGACTTCAAGCCCGGCGACCGAGTGGCTGACATGACCGTGGTGGGCTCGAATGCCACCTACCGCACCCTCCGGGCCGAGAACGCGACCCGCGTGCCGCCAGGCGTGGATGCGGCCGAGGCGGCCGCCTTGATCCTCAGCTGGACGACCGCCTACCAACTCCTGCACCGCGCGGCCCACGTGAAGCCGGGGCAGCGCGTGCTCGTGCATGGTGCGGCTGGCGCGGTCGGCCAGGCGCTGCTCACGCTCGGCAGGATGGCGGGGCTTGAGCTGTGGGGCACGGCGCGTGGCGATCACGCGGCGTTGGTGCGCGAACTGGGCGGCACGCCGATCGATTACCAGCGCGAGGACTTCACGAAGATCGTGCCAGGTGGGTTCGATGTCGTGTTCGACGGAATCGGAGAGGACGGCTGTCGCCGCTCGTTGGCGGCACTCAAGCGGGGCGGCCTGCTCTGTGCCTACGGCTACACGGCGGGCGTACAGGCGCGCCGTAACCTGTTCAGCATCTTGACGTGGACGGCGCGCCTGTATGTGTTGGGGTGGTTGCCTGGCGGCAAGCGGGTCTACTTCTACTCGATCAATTTGATGCGGGCGCGACACCCGGCCTGGTTCCGGGAGGATCTGGCGCGGCTCTTCGAACTGTTGGCGGCTCGCGCCATTCGGCCACGCGTTGCCGAGCGAATCTCTTTCGCTGAAGTTGCTGAGGCGCACCGGCGCCTCGAAGCGGGCGGCCTGGAAGGAAAGATCGTGCTGTGCCCGGATCTTCCGTCGCGAGATCAACGAGAACGCGGGCTCACGGCGTAGATGTCGGAACCTGCTAAGGCGTCAGATCTATTCGATCTTGCCGCGGTCCGCGGCTGGTTCGACCCTTGAAAAAGCAGGATGCCGTTCCCGATAAGGCGGGGGCCGCTCCCTTGATCTAGCGCAAGCAATTGAGACCGCTTTCGAGATAGCATTTGACGATTTACTTCAATGGTTCATTGGAGGCCCGCAATGATCATTGAGCGTCTATCTCGCGAACACCGCAACATTGAGACGTTGCTCGCTGTGCTTGAGCGTGAGCTTGAGATTTTCGATCGCGGGAACCACCCCGACTACGAGGTCATCCGCGCGATTGTCAGCTACTTCGAGCTCTATCCGGAGCTGTATCATCATCCCCAAGAAGAATTGGTCTTTGCCAAGCTAAAGCTTCGAGATCCAGCTGCGGCGGCAAGGGTCGGCGATCTGACGCTTGAGCACCAAAAAGGGGCGCAGCGTTTGCGCCGCGTCGTTCAGGCGATCGACGCCGTTCTGGCGGATCGGGAGATTCTTCGGCAAGATGTGGAGAACATCGTTCACGATTTCATAGAGAGCGAGCGGCGTCACATCATGATCGAAGACCGCGACTTCTTCCCCGCCGCCCTCAAGGTTCTAACGCCTTCGGATTGGACTGAGATCGCTTCTGCCTCAACAAGTCATGAGGATCCGCTGTTTAGCGATGCTGCCGAAGAAATCTTCGACGCGTTACGAGCGCGCATCGTGCAGATGGAGAAAGAGTCCGAAGTCGAACGGCATTAGAAGCGCGTTCGAGGCTGGCAGCTTGACCGCGACCCTTGCTGCCACTCCAGTTGGACAAGCCTGCTGCCTATATTGCCGGACGGTGGCTGCTACAATTTGTCATCCGGTGCCCATTCAAGCGTTCCGTTCGTGACCCGAAGCGACGATCGATGTCGGCCGCCGGCGGCAGGGCTGTTGTCCGTCCGCCGGTTTAAAACCGCGCTCGTGCACTGACGCGGACCGTTCGGCCCTGGTCTGGCGAAATGTTGTTGTTGCCGTCGGCTGTCGCCCAATAGCTCTTGTCGAAGCTGTTCTCGACATTGAGCTGTGCGAACAGGGCGGCCGAATGACTGCAGGCATCAACGGCGCCGAGACTTGGCGTGATGGTCGATGAAAGCGCGCAGTTTCGGCAAGATCTGGCGCTTGCTCGGATAATAGAGAAAAAGGCCCGGCGTTGTCGTGGCAAAGCGTGTCAACACCGCCTGCAATCGACCCTCCGAGATATGAGCCTTAACAGGTGGGCCTGGCACCTGCGCGAGTCCCAAACCCTCCACTGCCGCTTCGATCAGTGTCGGATAATCGTGTGCGACGAGCGGACCCGAGACGACTGCCTCAATAGTCCTGTTGCCATCGAGAAACGACCACGGCACGACTGATCCGTTCGGCCGGCGCAGACGCAGGCAGGCATGGCCCCGTAAGTCATCGACAAGCTTCGGTCGTGTCCGCGTGCGCAGATAGTCGGGGCTCCCGACAACGACGAACGGAAAGGGCTGAGAGAGCCTGACCACAATCATGTCGGCATCGATGAACTGACCCATCCGGATGCCGGCGTCAAATCCTCCGGCGGCGAGATCAACTCGCTCCTCGCTTGCGGCGATCTCCACTTCGATCCCGGGATAAGCCTTGCAGAATGAGAGGATGACCGGCTGCAGGATCAGCGGAACGACCGCTCTGGGAACGGCGAGCCGCAAAAGCCCGACGGGACGTTGCCCGAGTTCACGCACGGCAGCCCCGGCCGCGACGAGCTCTTCAAAAGCTGGTCTGGCGCGGGACAGGAATTGCTCGCCGGCTTGCGTGAGGCCGACACTGCGCGTTGTGCGAACGAAAAGGACAACGCCCATGCGCGCCTCGAGCGCGCGCACCGCCTGGCTCATCGCCGATGGGGTGATGCCCAGCTCAGCGGCCGCCTTTCGAAAGCTGCGGTGCCGGGCAACGCTGAGGAATGCCTCCACACCATCGATCGCGCCCTGCTTCATTGTGAAGTTCTGCTTCATGGCTTGTCCACTTTATAGCGGATAGTGCAGCGAGCAAAGCTTTCTTAAGTTCAGTTGCAGAACGAGATGCACTGGCGGGTGACTTCGATGCCTGACGCCAGAGTCGGAGCTTGAGAACGATGACGCCAGTCCGGAACGCCGCCCTCACCATCACCTTCATTCTCATAGGAGCCCTTGCCATGACTGAAGCATCCATTGCCCAAACACAAAACGTATCGCCCGTAACAACTGGAGTGATGGTTATCCTGACGGCCAAGGGCAACGTCACACGCGAACAGGTTATGGCGGTGATGCCGGCTGAAGTCCGACAGACCGTGCAGCTCTACGTCGGTGGGAAAATCCGTGAATGGTTCTCGCGTGCCGATGGCCGCGGTGCCGTCTTCCTGCTCGACACCAGAGATGTCGCGGAAGCGCACGCGATCATGGACGATCTGCCGCTGGCCCGGCAAGGCCTCGTCGATCACGAGTACATCGCAGTCGGTCCGTTGCTGCCCCTTCGGTTGCTTCTGGCCGGTCCGGAACGCCCGCAATAGCGAGGAGGCAGAGAATGCCCGCCATCAATCTGCCATTTGTCCTGAGCGTCGTCGGCGCCTTCCTGACAAGTTCAGCGGTCGGTTACATCTATGTCTGGCCGTGGCTGCGTAGCTTGCCGCGAGTCGAGGCTTTGCGATCGCTCGCGGCTTTTCATGCGTTCAGATTCTTTGGAATGAATTTCCTGGTGACTGGATTTGTGTCGCCGGAATTGAACCCGGACTTCGCCAGTCAGGTCGGATGGGGCGATCTCATTGCCGCGGCTTTGGCCCTTTTCTCGATGGCGGCACTTTCCCGGGGATGGTCAATCGCCATTCCAGCCGTCTGGGTCTTCAATATCTGGGGCACGCTCGATCTTCTGAACGCATACTATATGGGAGCAACACAGCTCAAAGATCCCGGTCTGATGGGCGCAGGGATCTACGTCCCCGCGCTTTACGTCCCGTTGCTACTTGTCAGTCACGTTCTGATCTTTCTGCTTCTGTTTAAGGTCGGACCAGCGGAAGACCACTCAGCGACTCCCGCACCGGCTCGCACCTAAGTCTCTTCGTATCCAGCCGGCGCCCGGCCTTCCCCGCGCCCTTTGGTTCGAGAGAGGGGCGAAACGGACAGCAAAACTCGGGCGGAAGACGCCGCGAGAAGGCGAAGACATGTCTATACGGATGGAAGAGAATTTTTCCTGCCCCGGACGCAGCGCACCTTTCAGCGATGCGCTGCAGAGCTGGGGCCCATGTTGCGGCGACGTGGTATGTGGCTTTCTGGGTCCCGGCTCTGCGCCGCAACGCTTAAGGGCGTTGCAGCGCGTCCGGGACACAAGCGGCCGCCGTGTGCACCGCTCCCAACTTCATCTTGCGCTGCGGCAGAAAAATATCGCACACTCGGTTGCCGGGCATCCAAGCGAGCTCGAACCAAGGAGCGAGCCATGTCCCTCCAGACCGTACCATCCGACAGCGCTGAGCAACGCGCCAACCGCCCTGAGGACGTCCAGGCCACGGAAGCGGAGGCGCGGCTGCGGGACGACATCCGCCTGCTCGGGCGTATTCTCGGCGACACCGTGCGCGATCAGGAGGGCGCCGACGTGTTCGACCTGGTCGAGCGCATCCGGCAGACCTCGATCCGGTTCCACCGCGACGAGGACCGGCTCGCCCGCCGCGAGCTCGAGCAGATCCTCGACAGCATGTCGACCTCCGAGACGGTGCGGATCGTCCGCGCCTTCAGCTATTTCTCTCATCTCGCCAACATCGCCGAGGATCAGAACAACATTCGCCAGATGCGCGCCCGCAGCGCGGGAAAGACCGGCGGCTCGGGCGTGCTGGCGGAAACGCTCGCCCACGCCAAGGCAGCGGGTATCGGCCCCGACGCGCTGCGCAGCTTCTTCAGGACGGCGCTGGTGAGCCCGGTCCTGACCGCGCATCCGACCGAGGTGCGCCGCAAGAGCACCATGGACCGCGAAATGGAGGTCGCGCACCTGCTCGACCGCCGCGAGCGCGTCGCGCTCACCGCGGAGGAGGCTGATGCCAGCGACGAGCAGCTTCGCCGCGAGGTGCTGACGCTGTGGCAGACCAATCTCTTGCGCCGGACCAAGCTCACCGTGCTCGACGAGGTCGCCAACGGCCTGTCGTTCTACGATTACACCTTCCTGCGCGAGGTGCCGCGCCTCGTCAACGCGCTGGAAGACCGGCTGGAGGAGGGCGGCGAGCAGGCGGCCGGCGACCTCGCTTCATTCCTGCGCATGGGCAGCTGGATCGGGGGCGACCGCGACGGCAATCCCTTCGTCACCGCCGACGTGATGCGCGGCACGCTGCGGCTGCAGTCGAGCCGGGTGATGCAGTTCTATCTGGAAGAGCTGCACGTGCTCGGCTCGGAATTGTCGATCGCGGCGCATCTCGCCGACGTCTCCGAGGAGCTGCGCAACCTGGCGGAACGCTCGCCGGACACCTCGCCGCACCGGAGCGGCGAGCCCTATCGTCTGGCCGTCTCCGGCATCTATGCGCGCCTGACCGCGACGGCAGAAAAGCTCGAGGTCGAGATCACGCGCCGGCCGGTCGGCAAGGGTGCGCCTTATGCGAGCGTGAAGGAGCTGCAGGCCGATCTCGACGTGCTGCACCGCTCGCTGATCTCCAACAACGCCCAAGTCATCGCCCGCGGCCGGCTGCGGCTGCTCCGGCGCGCGGTGGACTGTTTCGGCTTTCACCTCGCCCGGCTCGACATCCGCCAGAACTCCGCGGTGCACGAACGCACCATCGCCGAGCTGATGGATGCCGCCAACCCCGGCATGTCCTATCTCGCGCTCGGCGAGGAGGCCCGCATCTCGCTGCTGACGAACGAGCTGCGCTCGACGCGCGCGCTGGTGTCGCCCTTCGTCAAATACAGCGACGAGACCATGGGCGAGCTCAACGTCTTTCATGCCGCCGCGGAAGCGCATGCGAAGTTCGGCTCGGACGCCATTCCCCAATGCATCATCTCGATGTGCAAGGGCATGTCCGACATGCTCGAGGTCGCGGTGCTCTTGAAGGAGGTCGGCCTCGTCCATCCCTCCGGGCGCAGCGCCATCAACATCGTGCCGCTGTTCGAGACCATCGAGGATCTGCAGGCCTCATCCGGCATCATGGACCGCATGCTGTCGCTGCACGATTACCGGCGTCTTGTCGACAGCCGCGGCAGCGTGCAGGAGGTCATGCTCGGCTATTCCGACTCGAACAAGGACGGCGGCTTCGTCACCTCGGGCTGGGAGCTCTACAAGGCCGAGATCAATCTCGTCGAGGTGTTCGAGCGCCATCACGTGCGGCTGCGCCTGTTCCACGGCCGCGGCGGCTCGGTCGGCCGCGGCGGCGGGCCGAGCTATGACGCGATCATCGCGCAGCCCGGCGGCGCAGTGAACGGCCAGATCCGCATCACCGAGCAGGGCGAGATCATCTCGTCGAAATATTCCAACGCCGAGGTCGGCCGCAACAATCTGGAGATCCTCGCCGCCGCTACGCTGGAGGCAAGCCTGCTGCATCCGCGCCAGAGCGCGCCGCGCCGAGAATACTTGACCGCGATGGACGAATTGTCGAACCTCGCCTTCAAAGCCTATCGCGGCCTCGTCTACGAGACCGAAGGGTTCGTCGAATACTTCTGGTCCTCGACCGTCATCAACGAGATCGCGACGCTGAACATCGGCAGCCGTCCGGCCTCCCGCAAGAAAACCCGCGCGATCGAGGATCTGCGCGCCATCCCCTGGGTGTTCTCCTGGGCGCAGTGCCGGCTGATGCTGCCGGGCTGGTACGGTTTTGGCAGCGCGGTCGAGCAATGGATCGCGGAGCACCCCGACAAAGGCATGCCGTTCCTGAAAGAGCTCTACAGGGAATGGCCGTTCTTCCGCATGCTGCTGTCGAACATGGACATGGTGCTCGCGAAGAGCTCGATCGCGATCGCCTCGCGCTATGCCGAGCTGGTGCCGGACGAAGCCTTGCGCGAAAAGATCTTCGGCCGCATCCGCCGCGAATGGCATTCCTGCATCGAGACGTTGCTCGACATCATGGGCCAGGACCGGTTGCTTCAGAGCAATCCGCTGCTGGAGCGCTCCGTGCGCCATCGCTTCCCCTATCTCGATCCGCTCAATCACGTGCAGGTCGAGCTCTTGAAGGAGCACCGCGCCCAGAACCCGGACGAGCAGGTGCTGCGCGGGATTCAGCTCACCATCAACGGCATCTCGGCGGGCTTGCGGAATACGGGGTAGGGCGTCGCTGTGGCCATACACTCCGCCGTCATGCCCGGGCTTGTCCCGGGCATCCACGTTCTTCATGCCACGCGAAGGCGCGGATGGCCGGGACAAGCCCGGCCATGACGCGTGGTGATGCAATGGGCGCCTCAACAGAAATGCGCGCCCTGCGTCTCGACATAGACCGCATAGAGCGACTGGCTCGCGGTCATGAACAGGCGGTTGCGCTTCTTGCCGCCGAAGCAGACGTTGGCGCATGTCTCGGGCAACAGGATCTGGCCGATGCGCGCGCCGTCGTTAGGTGCGAATACCTGCACGCCGTCATAGCCGGGACCGACCCAGCCAGCGCCGACCCAGATGTTGCCCTCGGTGTCGACGCGGAGGCCATCCGGGAAGCCCGACTTGCCGTCGAGCGTCATGTCGATCAGCTTCTTCGGATTCGACAGCTTGGCCCCGTCGATGTCGTAGGACCACACCACGTTCTTGGCTTCAGGATAATGCGTGATGCCGGTGTCGCAGACATAAAGCTTCTTGTAGTCGTGGGAGAAGGCGATGCCGTTCGGCTTGAACGGCTCGTCGGCGACCTTGGCGAGCTGTCCCGATTGCGTGTCGAGACGATAGACGGCCTCCTTCTGGTGGGGCTGCAGCGAGCCGGTATTGGCGAGCTTGCCTTCATAGATGCTGATCGCGCCATAGCCGGGATCGGTGAACCAGATCGACTTGTCGTTGGGATGCGCGACCATGTCGTTCGGCCCGTTGAGCGGCTTGCCATTGGCCTGCTCGGCCAGCGCCGTCACCGAACCGTCGTGCTCGTAGCGGACGAGGCGGGTGCGCTCGGCGCTGATCTGGCGGCCCTCGGTGTCGAACGAGTTGCCGTTGGCCTCGTTCGACGGCTTGTGGAACTGCTCGGAGATATGGCCGTCATCGTCGAGATAGCGCAGCTGTCGGTTGGCGGGGATGTCGCTCCAGACGAGATATTGTCCCTGCGCGTTCCAAGCCGGTCCTTCAGCCCACAGGCAGCCGGTGTAGAGCCGCTTGATCGCGGTGTTGCCGACCTTGGCCTTGAAGCGCTTGGGGTCGATAACGACGATGTCGGGGTCGGGATAGCGCTGCGGCTCGGCATTGGCGCCGAAGTCGCGGGCGTCGGCATTGGAGGCGAGCAGTGTCGACGCGGCGAGTGTCGCTGCGCCTTGGAGCAACGTGCGGCGGTCGAGGCCGCCGCCTGCAGTCGTGTCGTCGGAGTCGGTCAGTATTCTTGTCATGGTTTCCTCCCAAGATTGTGTTGGGAGGGCACCATTCGCCCGCAATCAGGCGTAAAGCGGGGCGATCTCTGGACAACATAGCCAGAGATCGCAGGGCAGGGATGCCGGAAATCCGTCTAGACGGGATCCCAGGTGAAGATGTCGGCAGAGCGGTCGAGCTTGTAGAACGAGCCCTTCAGCGCCGGCATGCCGTGTTCTGCGATCGACTGCGGCGTCCAGCCTTCGCTCCGCTGCACCGAGCGGATCGGCCTGTTCTGGCTGAACAGGAAGATCTCGTTCATGCGCACGCCGAAAATCTGTCCGGTGACGTCCTTGGCGGCATCGGAGATCAGATAGCCGCAGAGCGGCGCGATCTTCTCCGGGCCCATCTGCTTGATCTTCTCGACCCGCGCCTTTTCGGCTTCGGTCTCGGTCGGGATGGTGCCGATCATGCGCGTCCAGGCGAACGGCGAGACGCAGTTGGAGCGGACGTTGAAGCGGCCCATGTCGAGCGCAATGGACTTGGAGAGCCCGACGATGCCGAGCTTGGCGGCGGCGTAGTTGGCTTGTCCAAAGTTGCCGATCAGGCCGGAGGTCGAGGTGAAGTGCACGAAGGAGCCGCTCTCCTGCTCGCGGAAGATGCGCGCCGCGGCGTGGCTGACGTAGAACGAGCCCATCAGATGCACCTTGATGACGGCCTCGAACGCCTCCACGCTCATCTTGTGGAAGATCATGTCGCGCAAAATGCCGGCATTGTTGACGACGCCGTCGAGCCGGCCGAAATGATCGGTCGCGGTCTTCACGATCTTGCTGGCGGGGATCGCTTCCGCCACCGACTCGAAGTTCGCAACCGCGGTGCCGCCACGCTTCTTGATCTCCTCGACCACCTCCTCAGCCGGAGCCGCGTTCGCGCCGGCGCCGTCGGCGGCCCCACCGGGATCGTTGACGACGACCTTGGCGCCTTCCGCCGCACACAAGAGCGCGATCTCGCGCCCGATGCCGCGGCCTGCGCCGGTGACGATGATGACCTTGTCCTGCAGTGATTTGCTCATGGGTGCCTCCTGTTGTCTCTGTCATTCCGGGGCGTGCGCAGCACGAACCCGGAATCTCGAGGTTCCCCGGTGCGCAATTGCGCACCTGAGGTCTGGTCCTTCGGACCATCCCGGAACGACGAGAAATTACCTCTCGTTCGTAAACACGATCGTGCCGCTCGCGGCGAACATGCCGCCGACGCCGTGGCACACCGAAATCTTCGCGTTCGGCACCTGCGCCGGCGCGATGCCGCGCATCTGGCGCACGCTCTCCTGCAGCGCATACATGCCGTACATGCCCGAATGCATGTAGGAGAGGCCGCCGCCATTGGTGTTGAGCGGGAGCTTAGCCCCAGGCCGCGTGTTGCCGTCCGCGATGAACTTTCCGGTCTCCTCATGCGGCATGAAACCGAGATCGCCGAGGCCGAACAGCGGCAGATGCGCAAAGGCGTCGTAGATCATGAGATGATCGACGTCCTTGTGCGCGATGCCGGCTTCCTTGAAAGCCAGCGGCCCCGCGGTCTTGAACGCGCGCGAGGAGTTGAAGGTCTCCATCTGGCTGACCATCGGCGTCTCCACGCTCTCGCCGGTGCCCATGATGTAGACGGGCTTGCGCGGAAAGTCCTTGGCGCGGTCGGCCGAGGTCAGGATCAGCGCGCCACCGCCGTCGGTGACGAGGCAGCACTGCAACAGCCGGAACGGATAGGCGATCATGCGCGAGTTGAGGACGTCGGCGACGGTGATCGGGTCCTTCATCATCGCACGCGGATTCTTCGCCGCCCATTCCCGCTGCACCACCGCCACCGAAGCCAGCTGCTCGTGGGTGATGCCGTAGGTCTTCATGAAGCGCAGCACGGGGATCGGGAACATGCTGGGCGGGCCGTAGACGCCGAACGGCGCTTCGAATTGGCCTTGCAGGCTATCGGCGGGGATCGAGCGCGGCGCCTTGCCGATCATCGACTTGCCGCTCTCGGCATGCGTGATCAGCACGGTCTTGCAGAGACCGGCTTCGATCGCGGCCGCGGCATGACGGACGTGCAGCATGAACGAGCAGCCGCCGACCGAGGTGCCATCCACCCAGGTCGGCTTGATGCCGAGATAGTGGCAGACCTGCTGCGGCGTTTCGACCGCGGTGGCAAAGCCGTCGATGTCGGACAGCTTCAGCCCGGCATCGGCGATGGCATTGAGTGCGGCGTCCGCGTGCAGCTGGAGCTGCGAGGCGTTGGGGATGATTCCGAGCTCGGTGGTCTCGGCCGCGCCCACGACGGCAACCTGATTCCTGCGCATGGCCTTACCCCTTCGCCGGACGAAACACGGGGAGGGTGATCTTGTCGTCGAGCGCCTGGAAGGCGACCTCGAGCTTCATGTCGAGCTCGAGCGCCTCCGGCGTCTGCGGGCAGTCGATGATGTTGCTCATCATCCGCGGGCCTTCGGCCAGCTCAACCACGGCGATCGCGTAAGGCGGCGTGAAGCCTGGCGCGGCCGGCCGGTGGTTGATCACGTAGCTGTAGAGAAAGCCCTTGCCGCTCGCCTTGAAGACGCTGACCTTGCGCGAGGCGCAGGACGGGCAGAACGGGCGCGGCGGGAAGTAGACATGCGCGCAGGCGTCGCAACGCTGCAGGCGCAATTCGCCGGCTTTGGTGCCGTCCCAGAAATGCTGGGTCTCCGGCGTCGGTTTCGGTCGCGCGCGCTGCGGTTCGGCCATATTGGCGGCTCCTCCCAAGAGACAGGCTTCGCGCCCGCCTGTTTCGATCTTGATGCGACAATCGACCATGGTGCGTCAACGGTCCAGCAATACGCATGCATGCCATCATGCGCACAATGCTTGTGTCGAACTGAGGCAGCGCTATAGATTGCGCGCGCCAATATTCCGTGAGACAGACATGCCCGATTTTCCGACACTGGCGAAACTCGCCGAGGACCTCGAAAGCGGCCGCACCACCGCCCGCAAGCTGGTCGAGGCGTGCATCGCCAGGATCGCCGATCCCTCAGGCGAAGGCCGGCGCACCTTCCTCCATGTCGACAAGGACGCCGCGCTCGCGGCGGCGGACGCGATGGACGGCCTGCGCAAGGTCAAGGCGGCGCCGTCGCGCTATGCCGGCATTCCCGTCTCGATCAAGGATCTCTTCGACATCAAGGGCCAGGTGACGCGCGCCGGCTCCCGTGCCCTCGACGATTCCCCGCCGGCCGAGCAGGATGCGGCGACGGTGGCGCGGCTGCGCAAGGCCGGCTTCGTCGTGATCGGCCGCACCAACATGACCGAGTTCGCCTATTCCGGCATCGGTATCAATCCACACTACGGCACGCCGAAGGGGGCCTGGAACCGGGCCGAGGGGCACGTGCCCGGCGGTTCGTCCTCAGGCGCGGCGGTGTCCGTGCTCGACGGCATGGCACACGGTGCGCTCGGCACCGACACCGGCGGCTCCTGCCGGATTCCGGCGGCCTATAACGGCATCGTCGGCTACAAGCCGACGCAGCGGCGGGTGCCGCTCGACGGCTCGGTGCCGCTGTCGTTCTCGCTCGACAGCATCGGGCCCTTGGCGCGATCGGTCGGCTGCTGTGCCATTCTCGATGCCGTCCTCGCGAACGAGCCGATCGCCCTGCTGAAGCCACGCCCCGTGAAGGGCATGCGGCTGGCAGTGCCGACCACGATCGCGCTCGACGATCTCGACGCACCGGTCGCTGAGACCTTTGAACGCGCCCTGAAATCGCTCGCCGATCATGGCGCCATTATCGAGCGCATCGAGATGGCCGAATTCCACGACATCGGCCCGATGAATGCCAAGGGCGGCTTTGCCGCGTCCGAGAGCTATGCCTGGCATCGCTATCTCATCACGTCCAAGGGGGATGTCTACGACCCCCGCGTCTCCGTGCGGATCATGCGCGGCGAGGCGCAGAGCGCGGCCGACTACATCGATCTCCTCAACGAGCGCCGCTCGCTGATCGCCCGCGTCAATGCACGCATCGCGTCCTATGACGCGCTGGTGCTGCCGACCACGGCGAACACGCCGCCGAAGATCGCAGATCTCGCCGACGACAAGGCATTCACCACGCAGAACCTGCGCGCGCTGCGCAACTGCACCTTGATCAACATGATCGACGGCTGCGCCATCTCGCTCCCTGCGCATCGCCAGGGCGACGTTCCCGTCGGCCTGATGCTGGCAGGCGCGGGCGGCTCGGACCGCCGTATCTTCGAGCTTGCTGCCGGCATGGAGGCCGTCATTCGTGTTTGACCTCACTTTCACCGTCGACGCCCAGGGTACCAACACGCCGCTGACGCTGGCGATCGACCAGATGGTCATCGCCGGCTGGACCGGCCGGGATCCCGTCGCGCGCGACAAGCACATCAAAGAGCTGCAGGAGATGGGCATCGCCCCGCCGGCCTCGACGCCGATCTATTACCGCGCCTCGGCGCGGCGGCTGACGCAGGAAGACAGCATCGAATGCACCGGCGGCGATTCGAGCGGCGAGGTCGAGTTCGTCCTGATCGGCTGGCAGGGCCGCATCTTCGTCGGTTGCGGCTCCGACCACACCGACCGCAAGGTCGAGGCTTATAGCGTCACCGTATCCAAGCAGATGTGCGACAAGCCGATCGCCTCCACGCTGTGGGAGCTCGAGGACGTCATCGGCCATTGGGACAAGATGATCCTGCGCTCCTACGCCACGATCAAGGGCGAGCGCATGCTCTACCAGGAAGGCACGCTGGACGCGATGTTACCGGTCGCCGACCTCATCGCGCGTGGTTTCCCCGGCGGGAAGCTGCCCGACGGCTGCGCCATGTTCGGCGGCACCTTCGCCGCCAAAGGCGGCATCCGCCCCGCCGACCGCTTTGACTTCGAGCTTGAAGATCCGGTGCTGAAGCGGACGATCAGGCACGGCTATGACGTGGTGACGCTGCCAGTGCGGGGCTGAGCTCTCTCCGCGTCATTGCGAGGAGCCCTTGCGACGCAGCAATCCAGGCTGGTTCCGCGGAGGGATTCTGGATTGCTTCGCTGCGCTCGCAAGGACGGGGAGATAATCGTCGGAAATCGGGTGGCGGCGCGAACGTCGGACTGCAAAGGTGGTTGTTATGACCATGACCGCACGAAAATCAGCCCAGCCCGCACTCGACCCCGCAAACCACGTCGACGCCCTCGACTGGCCGCAGATCACCGCCGAACTCGGCTCCCAGGGCTGCGCCGTCCTCAAGAACCTGCTGACGCCGGACCAGTGCCGCGCCATTGCCGCGCTCTACCCCGACGATGCGCATTTCCGCAGCCGCATCGTCATGGGCCGCCACGGTTTTGGCCGCGGCGAGTACAAGTATTTCGCCTATCCGCTGCCCGACCTGATCGCGCAGCTCCGTCCGGCGCTCTACGCGCATCTGCAAGGCATCGCCAATCGCTGGAACGAGGCGATGGGGATCGACATCCGCTATCCCGCCTCGCTTGCGGCATTCCTGAAACGCTGCCACGAGGCCGGACAGGCGCGGCCGACGCCGCTGCTGCTGCAATATGAGGCCGGCGACTACAATTGCCTGCATCAGGACCTCTATGGCGAGCACGTGTTTCCGATCCAGGTCGCGATCCTGCTGTCCGAGCCGGGTCGCGATTTCACCGGTGGCGAGTTCGTGCTGACCGAGCAGCGCCCGCGGATGCAGTCGCGGGCCGAGGTCGTGCCGCTGGCGCAGGGCGATGCGGTCGCCTTCGCCGTGCATCACCGCCCGGTGCAGGGGACACGCGGCACCTATCGCGTTAATCTCCGCCATGGTGTCAGCCGGATTCGTTCCGGCCAGCGCCACACGTTGGGTGTGATCTTTCATGATGCCAAATGAGTGCAACGATTGACGGCTGATCTGTTCGACAGCGTCGCCGAGGCGCAGCCGTCACGCGAGGAGATCGCCGACGGCGCCGTGCTGCTGCGCGGATTCGTCAAGCCGATCGAGAGCGAGCTGATTGAAGCCGTGCAGGCGATCGTAACGCAATCGCCATTCCGGCGGATGACCACGCCCGGCGGCTATCAGATGTCGGTGGCGATGACCAATTGCGGCGAGCGCGGCTGGATCACCGATCACACCGGCTACCGCTACGATCCGATCGATCCGCGAACCGGTGCGCCATGGCCGGCGATGCCGGCCGTGCTGCGCGATCTCGCCCGCCGCGCGGCGGAGCAGGGCGGCTTCCAAAACTTCGCGCCTGATGCCTGCCTCGTCAATCGCTACGAGCCCGGCACGCGGTTGTCGCTGCATCAGGACAAGGACGAGCTGGACTATTCGGCGCCGATCGTCTCGGTGTCGCTCGGACTGCCCGCGACCTTCCTGTTCGGCGGCCTCGCCCGCAGCGACAAGCCGCGCCGCTTCCGCCTGGTGCATGGCGACGTCGTCGTCTGGGGCGGAGCCAGCAGGCTCGCCTATCACGGCGTCGCCCCGCTCGCCGACGGCGAGCACGCGCTGCTTGGGGCGAAGCGGATCAATCTGACGTTTCGCAGGACGCGGTGATCTATCTCCTCATCCTGAGGAGCGCGCTCTTGCGCGCGTCTCGAAGGATGAAGGCCGAGCTGCAGCAGCAGGGCCTTTCATGGTTCGAGACGGCGCTTCGCGCCTCCTCACCATGAGGGTCCTCACGGCTTCGGCGGGTGGATGAACGCCCACGGGCTGACTTCGGAATCCCTGGTCACTTCCACCGAAATCAGATACGGCCCGCCATGCGCGAGTGCCCTCTCCATCGCCGCCTTGAACTGATCCGGCGCGGTCACGCGCGCTGCGGCCACACCGAAGGACTCCGCGAGCTTGACGAAATCAGGATTGACGAGGTCGGACGCCACGACACGGCCGTCGAAACGTTCACGCTGGTCGCGGCGGACATTGCCGTAGGCATTGTTGTTGAACACCAGCGTCACAACCCCGATGTTGAACTGCACGGCGGTGGAGAGCTCCTGCACGCCGAACATGAAGCCGCCGTCGCCGGTGATCGCCACCACCGGCTTGTCAGGATTGGCCACCTTGGCGCCGAGCGCGGTCGGGAAGCCCGAGCCGAGCGTGCCCTGGTAGCCTGAGGTGATGAAGGTGCGGGGCTGGTAGATCGGAAAACCGTACCAGGAGGCGAAGCCGACTTGCGACAATTCATCGGTCACGATCGCATTCGCCGGCAGCACCTCGCGCAGGATGTTGAGATACGCCATCTGCGGCTGAATGCGCTGGATCTCCGCTTGCGCGGTCGCGGTGGCCTCGCGGATGTCCTCCCGCCGGCCACGGGTCCGCGCATAGCCGGCCTTCTTCACCGCCGTGACGAGATCGGCCGTTCCGGCTTTGGCATCGGCGACGATGGCGGCATCGACCACGACCCGGCGCATCTCGGTCGGGTCGATGTCGATCCGAATGGATTTCAGCCCCTTCGGCTGATAGGGCCAGCGGAAGCCCGATGCCGGCAGCTCTGCGCGGGTGCCGATGGCGATCATCAAATCGGTTGCCGGCCAAAGCTTGTAGGCCGCAGCCATGGTCAGGCCGAGCTCGTGCGCGTTGGAGACGATGCCGCGTCCGCTGCGGAAGGCGACGACGGGCGCATCGATCATCTCGGCGAGCTCGAGGATCTCCTCGCCGGCCTCGATCGCGCCGCTGCCGACGAAGATCATCGGCGCTTTGCTGTTCTTGATCAGCGCGGCCGCCTGCTTCACCAGATCGGGGTCGGGTGGCGGGGCCGGTAGGGGCTCCAGCACCTGCGCTGAGGCCGTGTCCACACGCTGGGTGAAGACGTCCCAGGGCATCTCGACCGAGGCGGGGCCGCGCCGTCCCGAATTCATCTCCTGGAAGGCGCGCGCCACGACCGTCGGCGCGTTGCCGGGATATTCGATCCGGTCGGCCCATTTCACATAGGTGCGAAGGGTGGCGAGCTGGTCGGGCATCTCGTGCAGGTGGCCGCGGCCCTTGCCCAAGAATGACGTCGGCACCTGGCCGGTGACGCACAGCACCGGCTCGTTGCAGCCGAAGGCGGTGAGCAGCGCCGCGCTCGCATTGAGCACGCCGGGGCCGGGCACTACGCTGAACACGCCGGGCCTGCCGCTGGAGCGCGCATAGCCGAAGGCCATGTAGCCGCAGGCCTGTTCGTGCCGTGCACCGATCACCTTGAGCTGGGCCTGGTGGAAGGCGTCGAACAGGCCGTAGACCTGCGCGCCGGGCAGGCCGAACACGGTGTCGACGCCGTGGGCGACCAGGCCGCTTACGATTGCTTCGCCGCCGGTGAGGGTGGTCATTGCATTCATCCACTTCAATTGGGTTGAGGAATCCTCGACAATGCCATTTTGGCAGAACTCGGACGCCCGCGGCTTCGAAAAAACATCAGCCCGCTTGTGCTTCTGCTTTCAGGGCGTCGTGGATGTTGTTGCGCTTCCAGCTGGTGTCCTTGTCGTTGATCTGCATGTCGAATGACAACGCGAACTTGCTGGCGGCAAAGACGGGATCGAGATGGCGGGAGAGCGCCTGGAAGACGTGCTCGCCGGCCTGCTGCCGCGTCTTGAGGTCGCGGCCCTCGCCGATGCGCAGCACCATGTCGAGAAAGCCGTAGTCCTGCCTGGCGTCGGCGACCGCATAATACTCGCAGCGGATGGCGCGCACGCGGATGCCGCCGAGTGGGAAGATGCCGGTCTCGCTAGCTGCCTTGCGCACCACTTCGCACACCAGCTTCATATCGAGACGGCCGTCGAGATTGGCCGAATATTCGATGGTGAAATGCGGCATCGCGGTTTCACTCCCTGTGTCGTCTTATTGCTTTACGCGAAGTAGCAGCTGACCGAGCCGTAGGCGCCATAGTCGGCCTGAATTGTGTCGCCCTTGCGGGTCTCGATCGGACGGATGAAGGAGCCCGCCAGCACGACCTGACCCGGTTCGAGCGCCAGCCCGAGCGGCGCGATCTTGTTGGCGAGCCAGGCGACCGCGGTCGCGGGATGATTGAGCACGCCGGCGGCAAGGCCGGTTTCCTCGAGCTGACCGTTCTTGAAACACAGCGCGCCGATCCAGCGCAGGTCTGCGTCGAGCGGGCGGATCGGCCGTCCCCCGAGCACGATGCCGGCATTCGCCGCATTGTCGGCGATGGTGTCGAAAATCTTTCGCGTCGCGTTCGTCTTGGGATCGACGCGCTCGATCCGTGTGTCCAGAATCTCCAGCGCCGGCACGACGAAGTCGGTGGCATTGAGCACGTCGAACATCGTGCAGTCCGGGCCTGAGAGGTGCTTGCTCATGACAAAGGCGAGCTCGGCTTCGACCCGCGTCGCGATGAGGCGCTCGGTCGGAATGATCCCGCCATCGGCAAAGAACATGTCGTCGAGCAGCACGCCGGAATCCGGCTCGTCGATATTGAGCGCGTTCTGCATCGCCTTCGAGGTCAGGCCGATCTTGTGGCCTTTGACGAGGCGCCCCTCCGCGATCTTGATGTCGACCCAGGCCTTCTGAATCGCGTAGGCGTCGGCGATGGTGATATCAGGGAAATCCTGTGAGAGCTGCCGGATCTGCGTGCGGGTCTTCTCCGCCTGGTGCAGACGCCTTGCGCAAGCTTGGATATCGTCGCGAGAAAGCGCCATTTGCGATCTTACAAATTGAGGTGCCGGGAGATGCTTAACATGTTAAATGAATGCGTCAAACCCCATTCCGGTTTGCTGCACCGCAAACTTCCTGCGGTTTGAAAGGGCACCATGGTGAAGAAACCGGCTGATCCAGCGAATGGAAGCGCGCCTGCCGCGCGGCAGGTGCCGATGCGCGATTTTTCGCGCTCGCTGCCGATGTCGCTGCTGCGGGCTCGCGAAGCGGTGATGCGGCAGTTTCGTCCCTCGCTACGCCAGCACGGCTTGACCGAGCAGCAATGGCGCATCCTGCGCGCGCTGGCGGCGATCGACGCGGTCGAGGTCACGGAACTCGCGCGTACGGCGTTCCTGCTCGGACCGAGTTTGTCGCGTATCCTGCGCGATCTCGAAGCGCGCAATCTGATCGAGCGCAAGACCGCGAAAGCGGACCAGCGCCGCAGCATGGTCTCGATCTCGAAAGAGGGGGTGAAGCTGATGGCCGCCGTGGCGCCGAATTCGGAGGCGATCTATGCCGAGATCACGCGGCGCTTTGGCGCACGCAAGCTCGCCGAATTGCAGGAGATGCTCGGCGCGCTGGAACAGAGCCTTGCCGGGCTCGGAAGCGCGGATGATACCCTCGCGGAGGGATGAACCCAGATATGCGTGCGTGCGCGGCGAGAGCCATGGACATTCACGCTTTTTTTCGCTCAAAGTGCGGCCCAACCCGATCCGCGGCGAGTGAGAGCAACAGGGAAGGAAAGGCAACGTGGCGAACAAAGTCAAAGAGATCTGGAAGTCGGGCAAGGCCGTGGTCAACGCATGGCTTGCGATTCCCTCCGGCTTCTCGGCCGAGATGATCGCGCAATGCGGCTTCGACAGCGTCACCGTCGACATGCAGCATGGCGTGCAGGATTATCTGTCGATGGTCCAGTGCTTCCAGGCCATGGACAAGCATCCGATCACCCCGATGGTCCGCGTGCCCTGGAACGAGCCGGGCATCATCGGCAAGGTGCTCGATGGCGGCGCCTATGGCGTGATCTGCCCGATGGTCAACACCCCGCAGGAAGCCAGGAACCTGGTCTCCTATTCCAAATATCCGCCGCAGGGCGTGCGCTCCAACGGCCCGATCCGCGCCGGCATGTACGGCACCGCCGGCTCCTATCAGAAGACGGCGAATGCCGATACCATTCTGCTGCCGATGATGGAGACCAAAACTGCGGTCGAGAACATGGAAGCGATCCTCGATGTCGAGGGCATCGACGGCGTCTATATCGGCCCGTCCGATCTCGGCTTCTCCTACGGCCTCGAGCCCAAGCTTGACCGCAGCGAGCCCGAGATCCTCGCGATCTACGAGAAGATCATCAGGGAATGCGGCAAGCGCGGCCTCAACCCCGGCATCCATTGCAGCGGCGCCGAAGGCGCAGCGCGCGCCATCAACATGGGCTTCAAGCTGGTGACGCTCTCGAACGAAGTCGGCCTGATGACGACCTACGCCAAGATGCAGGTCAATGCGACCCGCAAGGATTCGGGCGGCAAGGCTTAACCTCTCTTACTGTGTCCCGGACGCGCCGCAGCACGAAGTGATGCAGCGCAGAGCCGGGACCCAGAAGCCAACGCCGCACACGACGTAACACCGGGCCCCGGATCAGCAGCGCATCGTTTCACGCTGCGCTGCGTCCGGGGCACGATACTTTGAAGACCCAAGGAGACCTGCCATGACCATCAGCCCCGTCATCCGCCTGCATCCCGATGATGGCGTGCTGATCGCGCGCGCCAGCCTGCCGCCGGGGACAATGGTGGCCGATGGCGTGACGACGGTCGAGCGCATTCCCTCCGGCCACAAGGTCGCGATCAAGCCGATCGCATTGGGCGAGCCGGTCAAGCGTTACGGCCAGATCATCGGCTTTGCCACGCAAGCCATCGCGCCGGGCCAGCACGTGCACGTGCAGAATTGCGGCATGGGCGATTTCGCCAAGGACTACGCCTATTGCGCCGACGTCAAGCCGACGCCGAATTTCGACCTGCCGGCAACGTTCGAAGGCATCCGCCGCCCGGACGGCCGCGTCGCCACGCGCAACTATATCGGCATCCTCACCTCGGTGAACTGCAGCGCACATGTCGCGAGTCTCGTCGCCGACGTCTTCAAGAAGAATCCCTTCACCGGCGACAATCCGCTCGCCGACTTCCCCAATGTCGACGGCGTGGTCGCGCTGACCCACAAGACCGGCTGCGGCATGACGCAGAACGAGCCGCTCGCGCTGCTCCGCCGCACCCTCGGCGGCTATGCGCGGCACGTCAATTTCTCTCACGTCATCGTGCTTGGTCTTGGCTGCGAGGTGAACCAGATCGGCGGTCTGATGGAAGAGCAGAAGCTCGCCGGCCGCCTGCGCGCGATGGATATCCAGGAGGTCGGCGGCACCCGCAAGACGGTCGAAGCCGGCATCGCCTTCGTGCGCGAGGCGCTGGCCGACGCCAACAAGGTCAAGCGCGAAACCGTGCCGGCGAGCGAGCTTACCGTGGCCCTGCAATGCGGCGGCTCGGACGGCTATTCCGGCGTGTCGGCGAATCCCGCGTTAGGAGCCGCCAGCGATCTCATCGTCCGCCACGGCGGCACCGTGATCCTGTCGGAGACGCCGGAGACCTACGGCGCCGAGCATCTGCTCACCCGCCGCGCCGTGAGCCGCGAGGTCGGCGAGAAGCTGGTCGACCTCATGCGCTGGTGGGATGAATACACGACGCGCGAAGGCGCCGAGATGAACGCCAATCCGAGCCCCGGCAACAAGGCCGGCGGCCTCACCACCATTCTGGAGAAGTCGCTCGGCGCGATGGCCAAGGCCGGCACCACCAACCTCGTCGAGGTGCTGCGCTACGCCGAGCCCATCACCAAGAAGGGTTTCGTTTTCATGGACACGCCCGGCTACGATCCGGTCGCCGCGACCGGCCAGGTCGCCGGCGGCGCCAATCTCGTCTGCTTCACCACAGGCCGCGGCAGCGTGTTCGGCTGCAAGCCGGCGCCTTCGATCAAGCTCGCGACCAACACGCCGATGTACAAGCGCATGGAAGAGGACATGGACGTCAATTGCGGCACCATCCTCGAAGGTGAGGAGAGTGTCGAGCAATGCGGCCAGCGCATTTTCGATCTTGTCCTCAAGACGGCTTCGGGGCAGCCGACCAAGAGCGAGAGTTTTGATTTCGGCGGCGCCGAATTCGCGCCCTGGGTGCTGGGTGCGACGATGTAGTCGGGCCTGGGTCCGGCGCAATCGCAACGCAGTCGCAATTGAATCAAGCGATAGGCAACGCGTGTGGTTGCGCGAGATGCAACGATTGCTCGCTAAGTAATGATACGGAGGCACGCGTCTCCGTCCCGAGGTTCCCAAACTTACATCTGATTAACATTGTTGCCGTAGACAGGGGGTGATGCGGCTCCACAGCGTGGTGGGGCCGGCCTTTGTTCAGGGATCAAACGATGCAAGCGATACGTCCTACTGGGGTGGAAAATCTCCTCGGTGAGGAGGAGCTGATCGTATCGAAGACAGATCTCAAAGGCCGCATCACCTACGCCAATGACGTCTTCCTCCGCATGGCGAAATATCCCTGGAAGGAGCTGATGGGCGCGCCCCACAGCCTGATCCGCCATCCGGGCATGCCGCGCTGCGTCTTCAAGCTGCTGTGGGATACGCTCGAGGCCAAGCAGGAAATCTTCGCCTACGTCGTCAACCTCGCCGGGGATGGCAGCCATTATTGGGTGTTCGCCCATGTCACCCCGACGCTCGACGATCGCGGCAACATCATCGGCTATCATTCCAATCGACGCAGGCCCGATCCGGCGCCGGTCGAGAAAATCAAACCGATCTACAAGGCGCTCTGCGCGGAAGAGGCGCGCCACGCCAATGCCAAGGAGGGCATGCGTGCGAGCTTCGACATGATGGTCGGTCTGCTCAAGCAAAACGGTGTCGGTTACGATGAATTTGTGCTCTCTCTCTAAGGCGCAGGGGGCGACCGCAGTCGCGTGCCTTCTCGCCAGCGTCGCGTTCGTCGTCTCGTTGCTCGGCTGGAGCGGAATCATCAGTGCAGCGCCGCTCGGTGCGGCGACCCTGCTGCTCGGCTACGGCCTCTGGTGTCAGCATCGCGCGGCGGTGGCCGTCGATGAGGTTGCCGATGTCTGCCGCAAGGCGGCGCGCGGCGATCTTGAAGCGCGGATCCTGAGCGAGCGCCAGGCCGGACGGATCGGCGCCATCCAGAAGTCGGTCAACGACATGCTCGACATCACTGACGCCTTCGTCCGCGAGGCTTCGGCATCGATGGACTATGCCAGCCGCGGCAAGTATTTCCGCAAGATCCTCGCGCGCGGATTGCCCGGCTCGTTCCGCCGCTCGGCCACCGTGATCAATGCCGGCACCGACGGCCTCGGCCGCCGCGTGGTCGAGATCGCGGGCCTTGCAAAGCAGTTCGGCACGCATCTCGACGAGGTTGCCGGCAGCCTCATGAGCGCGGCGACCGATCTGGAATCCGACGCCGGCCAGATGGCCGCGGCAGCGGAGATGACCAATCGCCAGACCTCCGGCATGCGCAGCGCGTCCGATCAGGCCTCGAGCAACGTTGCGACGGTGGCGAGCGCGGCGGAACAGCTCGCATCCTCGATCGCGGAGATCGGCCGCCAGGTGGCCGGCTCGACCACGAGCACCGGACGCGCCGTCGACGAAGCCAATCGTGCCGGCAACGAAATTCGCTCCCTCGCCGATGCCGCGCTGCGGATCGGCGACGTCGTCAAGCTGATCAGCGAGATCGCCTCGCAGACCAATCTCCTCGCGCTCAACGCCACGATCGAGGCGGCGCGGGCCGGCGAGGCCGGGCGCGGTTTCGCGGTGGTGGCCTCCGAGGTCAAGAGCCTCGCCAACCAGACCGCGAAGGCGACCGAGGAGATCAGCGCCAAGGTCGGCGAGATGCAGCAATCGACGACTAATTCGGTCGCGGCGGTCGAGGCGATCGCGCAGACCATCGCCGAGATCGACGGCATCACCGCGAGCATTGCAGCCTCGATCGAGCAGCAGGGCTCCGCGACGCGCGAGATCGCCCGCAACGTCCACGAGGCCTCCGCCGGCACCTCGCAGGTGTCCTCCAACGTGTCGGGCATCAGCGAAGCCGCCGCCGACACCGGGCGCGTCGCCAGCCGCGTCAACAGCGCCTCCGAGCGCGTCCACGGCGAAGTCGAGACGCTCCGCCGCGAGGTGACGCAGTTTTTGCAGCGGCTGACCTCGGCGGCGTAACGGCCGCGTCCCCCACCGCTGTCGTCCCGACAAGCGCGCCCTAAAGCGCGCGCCGATCCGGGACCTACCACCCCAGGCAGAATCGTGGGGTGGGCAAAGGCGCACTTGCGCGGTGCCCACCATCGATCCACACCGCAACAGAAGCGGTGGGCACGCTTCGCTTTGCCCACTCTACGATACTGTCCGTGTAGCCCGGATACTTCCTAGGCACGCGCTGCCCGTTGTTAGTGCTTGATCGCACCCACATCAGGTGTTCTGCTCAAAAAAGCTGCTGGAGCACCGCACCCCGTGTCGATCTACGTCGCATTGCATCATGTCACGCACTACAAATACGACCGCCCGATCGACCTCGGTCCGCAGACCATCCGCCTGCGCCCGGCGCCGCATACGCGCACGCCGATCCTGAGCTATTCGCTCAAGGTCTCGCCATCCAACCATTTCGTGAACTGGCAGCAGGATCCGCAGGGCAACTGGCTCGCCCGCTACGTCTTCCCGGAGAAGGCGACCGAGTTGAAGATCGAGGTCGACTTCACCGCGCAGATGACGGTGGTCAATCCGTTCGACTTCTTCGTCGAGCCCTACGCCGACAGTTTTCCGTTCGAGTATCCGAAAGATCTCAAGACCGAGCTCGCACCGTATCTCGAGACGATCAGGCCGGACCGCTTGTTCGCGCAATATCTCGATACGATCCCGCAGGACGCTCCGAACACCGTCAACTTCCTGGTCGAGCTCAATCGCGAGCTGCAGAAGAAGATCCGCTACATCATCCGGATGGAGCCGGGCGTGCAGACCCCGGAGGAGACGCTCGCCTCGGGAGCCGGATCATGCCGCGACTCCGCCTGGCTCCTGATCCAGACCTTCCGTCATCTCGGGCTCGCCGCGCGCTTCGTTTCCGGCTATCTCGTCCAGATTCGTCCCGACATCGATCCGATCGAGGGACCGCCGGAAGTGGAGAACGACTTCACCGACCTGCACGCCTGGGCCGAGGTCTATCTGCCCGGCGCCGGCTGGATCGGCTTCGATGCGACCTCGGGCATGCTCGCGGGCGAAGGCCACATCCCGGTTGCCGCCACGCCGCATTATCGCTCGGCCGCGCCAATTTCGGGCGGCGCCGGCTTTGCCGAGGTCGAGTTCGCCTTCGACATGAGCGTGAAGCGCATCCGCGAGGCGCCGCGCATCACAAAGCCGTTCTCCGACGAATCCTGGGGGCGGCTCAACGATCTCGGCGAGCAGGTCGATGGCGATCTCGCGAGCGCGGACGTGCGGCTCACCATGGGCGGCGAGCCCACTTTCGTCTCGGTCGACGATCTCGAAGCGGCGGAGTGGAATACGGAAGCCGTCGGCCCGACCAAGCGCGCGCTTGGCGACGATCTGATCCGCCGCCTGCGCGATCGTTTCGCGCCGGGCGGTCTGCTGCATTACGGCCAGGGCAAATGGTATCCCGGCGAGAGCCTGCCGCGCTGGGCCTTTGGCCTGTACTGGCGCAAGGACGGCGTGCCGATCTGGAAGAATGCCGACCTGATCGCCAGCATCGAAAATCCGCGTCGCGCCGAGGCGAAGGATGCCGAGACCTTTATGGAGGCCACCGCGGCACGGCTCGGGCTCGATCCCGGTTACATCATGCCAGCCTATGAGGACACGGCCCACTGGCTTCAGAAGGAGGCTGAGCTTCCCGTCAACGTCGATCCCTCCGATTCCAAACTGTCCGATCCCGAGGCGCGCGCGCGCATGGCGCGCGTGTTCGACGAGGGGCTGAATACGCCGCGCGGCTTCGTGCTGCCGGTGCAGCGCTGGAACGCGCCGCCGCGCTGGCGCAGCGAGCGCTGGCAACTCCGGCGCAATCATCTGTTCCTGATGCCGGGCGATTCACCATTGGGCTTGCGCTTGCCGATCGGCTCGCTCGGCCACGTCCCGCCCAATCAATATCCCTACATCGTCGAGCAGGACCCGATGGAGCCGCGCGGCAAGCTGCCGGTGTTTACGCCCCCGGCGCATCCGGAATCGCCGCGGCGGGTCGCGCCCGAGCAGCTCAATACGGCCGTGCCGGTGCGCACCGCGATGTCGGTGGAGGTTCGTGACGGCGTGCTCTGCGCCTTCATGCCGCCGGTCGAGCGCATCGAGGACTATCTCGAGCTGGTCGCGGCCCTCGAAGCAACGGCCGGGGAGATGCAGCTCCAGGTTCATGTCGAAGGCTATCCGCCGCCGTTCGATCCGCGCATCGAGGTGATCAAGGTGACGCCCGACCCTGGTGTCATCGAGATCAACATCCAGCCGGCGAAGAACTGGCGCGAGGCGGTCGACATCACCTGTGGCCTCTATGAGGACGCCGCGAAAGTTCGCCTCGGCGCCAACCGCTTCCTGGTCGACGGCCGCCACACCGGCACCGGGGGCGGCAATCACGTCGTGGTCGGCGGCTCGAGCCCGCAGGACTCGCCGTTCCTGCGCCGGCCCGATCTCTTGAAGAGTCTCGTGCTGTATTGGCAGCGGCATCCGTCGTTGTCCTATTTCTTCTCCGGCCTGTTCATCGGCCCGACCAGCCAGGCGCCGCGCATCGACGAAGCCCGGCACGACAGCATCTACGAACTCGAGGTCGCGCTCTCGCACGTGCCGCCTCCGGGCACCCAGACGCCGCCATGGCTGGTCGATCGCCTGTTCCGGCATCTGCTCGTCGACATCACCGGCAACACCCACCGCGCCGAGATCTGCATCGACAAGCTCTATTCACCGGAGGGACCGACCGGTCGGCTCGGCCTTGTCGAATTCCGCGCGCTCGAAATGCCGCCCGACCCGCGCATGTCACTGGCGCAGCAGCTCTTGATCCGGGCGCTGATCGCAAAATTCTGGCGCGAGCCGCAACACGGCAAGTTCGTGCGCTGGGGCACCGCGCTGCATGATCGCTTCATGCTGCCGCATTTCATCTGGGGCGATTTTTTAGACGTGCTCGGCGAGCTCAAGCAGTTCGGTTACCCGTTCGAGCCGGAATGGTATCTGGCCCAGCTCGAATTCCGCTTCCCCGCCTTCGGCCGCGTCCATCATGGCGGGGTCACGCTGGAACTGCGCCAGGCGCTGGAGCCCTGGCATGTGCTGGGTGAGGAGGGCTCGGCCGGCGGCACCGTGCGCTATGTCGATTCATCGGTCGAGCGGCTCCAGGTCAAGGCGGAGGGGTTCGTCGAGGGCCGCCACATCGTCACCTGCAACGGCCGCCGCCTGCCCATGACCTCGACCGGCCGCTCGGCCGAGGCTGTCGCAGGCGTCCGCTTCAAGGCCTGGCAACCGGCCTCCGGCCTGCACCCGACCATCCCCGTCCACGCGCCCCTGACCTTCGACCTGATCGACAGCTGGAACGGCCGCTCGCTCGGCGGCTGCGTCTACCACGTCGCCCATCCGGGCGGGCGCAGCTACGACACCAAGCCGGTCAACACCTATGAGGCCGAGGCGCGGCGGCTGGCGCGCTTCCAGGACCACGGCCATACGCCGGGGCCGGTCCAGCCGCCCCCCGAGGAACGCACAAATGAGTTCCCGCTGACCCTCGACTTGCGTACCCCGCTCCTGCAATGAGTATGATGGTGGGGCAGGGAGAGGCGCATGGCCGAGGGCGCAGCCGAAGAGGACGACAAGGCGGGTAGGGCGCCAAATCAACGTGGTGGTCAACGTGAGAGCCAGCGTGAAGGCCAGCGCCGCTTCGCGCAATGGGTCCGCGACTACCGCCGCCTGCCTGGCATCCCCGACGAATTCCTGGGCCCCGACGGCGCCCCGCGCGCGGTCTGGAGCCGCTTTTTCGACGCCTTCGGCGCGCTCGCGCCCGACGAGATCGAGCGGCGATTTGGCATGGCCGACCGCCATCTCCGCGAGGCCGGCGTCACCTACCGGGCGCCCGGCGACAGCGCCGACCGGCCGTGGTCGATCAGCCACCTGCCGCTTTTGATCGACGAGGCCGACTGGCAGCAGCTCTGCGCCGGCATCACCCAGCGCGCCGAGCTGCTCGAGCGCGTGCTGGCCGACATCTATGGCGAGGGACGGCTGGTCGCCGAGGGCGCGTTGCCTGCGGCCGCGATCGCCGGCAGTCCCGAATATCTCCGTCCCGTCTGCGGCGTGCCGCCCCCGGGCGGGCGCTATCTGTCGCTCTACGCCGTCGACGTCGGCCGCGGGCCTGACGGCCGCTGGTGGGTGCTCGGCGACCGCACCCAGGCGCCGTCGGGCGCGGGCTATGCGCTGGAGAACCGCCTGGTGCTCTCGCGCGCCTTCTCCGATCTCTACAAGTCGATGAACGTGCCGCGCGTCGCGCCGTTCTTCGAAGCCTTTCGCGACAGTCTTCGCGCACGGGCCGATCGCGACGAGCCGCGCATTGGCGTGCTCACCCCCGGCAGCTTCAGCGAGACCTATTTCGAGCACGCCACGCTGGCGCGCTATCTCGGCTTCCTCTTGGTCGAGGGCGACGATCTCGCCGTCAGCGACAACCGCATCCACATCCGCACCGTTGCCGGCCTCAAGCGGTTAGATGTGCTGCTGCGCCGGGTCGATTCCAATTCGCTCGATCCGCTTGAGCTCGATGCGTCCTCCCATCTCGGCGTGCCCGGCCTGATCGACGTGCTGCGCAAGGACGGCGTCGTCGTCGCCAACATGCCGGGCTCCGGCGTGCTGGAGGCGCGGGCGCTGCTCGGCTTCCTGCCGGCGCTCAGCCGCCGCCTGCTCGGCGAGGAGCTGAAGATGCCGCATATCGCGACCTGGTGGTGCGGCCAGCGCAGCGCGCGCGAGGAGGTGCTGGCGCGGCTCGACGAGGTCGCGATCGAAGGCGCCTACCAGCGCGGCGTGCCCGGTTTCGACCGCGCCGCGCCCGTGCTCGCGAGCGAGCTGGATGCGAGCGACCGCCGGCGCCTGATCGATGCCATCGCCGCGCGCGGCATGGATTATGTCGGCCAGGAGGTGGTGCGGCTCTCGACCATGCCGGTGTGGGAGCAGGGCCAGATCACGCCGCGTCCGTTCGTGCTGCGCGTGTTCGCCGCCGCAACGCCTGATGGCTGGGCCATCATGCCGGGCGGCTTCTGCCGCATCGCCGAACAGGCCGATGCGCGCGCGGTGTCGATGGGCGACGGTGCGCGTGCCGCCGACGTCTGGGTCGTTTCCGACAAGCAGGTCTCGGCCGCGACCTTGCTGCCGGCGATCGACAAGGTCCGCATCCGCCGCATCGCCGGCGTGCTGCCGAGCCGGGCCGCCGACAATCTGTTCTGGCTCGGCCGCTATCTCGAACGCGCCGAGGCGACGCTGCGCCTCGTACGCGCGCTGGGCTCGCCAAGCGGACCCAACAAGGGCACGGCAGCCTCGCTGCAATCGGCCGAACGCATCCAGCGCCTTTTAGTGGCCTGGGGCGCGGTCACGCAAACCTCGCGCGCGGCCCCCGGGCGCATCGTGGCCGAAGCGCTGCAGAGCCCTGATCGTTTCGGCTCGGCCCTGTCGCTGGTGCGCGCGGCGCAGCGCACGGCGACGTCCCTGCGTGAGCGGCTGTCGCCCGATGCCTGGCAGGTCATCACCGAGATGGCCGAACGCCTTGCCTATGAGGTCGAGGACGACGACAGCGTGCTGAGCGCGGCCGAGCTGACCTTGCAGGAGCTGGCGAGCTTCGCAGGGTTGGCGCAAGAGAACATGAACCGCGCCGCCGGCTGGCGCTTCCTCGACATCGGCCGCCGCGTCGAGCGCGCCGTCAACACCACGCGCTTCACGCGCCAATTCGGCTATGACGAGGCCGGCGACGAGGATCTCGACATCCTGCTGACCCTGGTGGATTGCCAGATCACCTACCGCTCGCGTTATCTGCTGGCGCCGATCCTGGCGCCGGTGCGCGACCTCGCGGTGCTCGACGGCTACAATCCGCGTTCGGTGGCGTTCCAGGTGACGACGCTGAACGAGCACATCGCTGCGCTGCCGAGCCTGAGGGAGCACGGCCTGATCGAGAAGCCGCAGCGGCTCGCGGTGGCGATGCAGGCGATGCTTGCGACCGCGGAAGCCGAGAAGCTCGAGGTCAAGACGCTGTTTGCGCTGGAGCAGGACCTGCTCAGCCTCGCGGATGCGATCGGGCAACACTATTTCCCGCATGGCCCAAATGCCGCCCGGCCGGAAAAGCTGACGGGGCTGGCGTGATCTACGACATCCGTCACGTCACCACCTACGAATACGAGAATCCGGTCAGCTTCGCCCGCTGCACGCTGCGGCTGGAGCCCCGGAGCGGCGCCGGCCAGGAATTGATCTCGCACAGTGTCGAGATCCGCCCGCGGCCTGCCGAGCGCAATGCGCGGCGCGACTTCTTCGGCACGCTGACCGAGAGCGTGGTGATCGAGGCCGCGCATCGCAATCTGCGGATCGATTCACGTTCGCGTGTATCCGTCTCGCGGCATCCGCCGGCGCGCGATGCCGCGAGTCCCGCCTGGGAGAGCATTCGCGACATTGCCTTCGAGGCGACGAGCCTCGGGCCGTCCTCGCCGGTCGGCTATGTCTTCGCGAGCCCGCTGGTGCCGGTGCTGCGTCCGGTCAGCGCTTATGCGGCGGAAAGCTTTGCACCCGGCGCGGGCATCCTCAACGGTGCGGTCGATCTGATGCATCGCATCCGCGCCGAGTTTCGCTACGATCCCAAGGCGACCGTGATCTCGACGCCGCTCGGCGAGGTCTTCGATAAACGCCACGGCGTCTGCCAGGATTTTGCCCATGTGATGATCGCGGGGCTGCGCGGGCTTGGTCTGCCGGCGGCCTATGTTAGCGGCTACCTTCGCACCATTCCACCGCCCGGTCAGCCACGCCTACAGGGCGCCGACGCCACCCACGCCTGGGTATCGCTGTGGTGCGGGGCGGAGCTGGGCTGGGTCGATTTCGATCCGACCAACGATCTTGTGGTTGCTAACAACCATATCGTGCTCGCGGTCGGGCGCGACTTTTCCGACGTCTCGCCGATCGACGGCATCATCGTCGGCTCACCCAAGCAGAAGCTCGGCGTCGCCGTCGACGTGCTGCTGGTGGAATGATTGCGCACTGCCGGCGCCGACAGCCGCAGGCTGCATCGAGGAATCACCGCAACCACGATATCGCAGAGCACAACCGCAACATATTTCCGTATTTCTGTTCCAGGGTTTGGTCAGGCGGCCCAAGATGGGCTATGCTGGTCCTTGCATCGAGAACAACAGAGACGTCGGGAGATGGCATGGGACACCAGCGGCGGACGGGGCTGCATCCATGATGACCTTACCGAGACTGGCGGCTGAATCCCTCGAGGACTTCCTCGGTAAGTTCATGCGCCGCCGGTACGATGAGACTTCTGCCAGTATCGTCGAGAGCGCGACCCGCACCGCCATGGAATGCATCGGCAACAGCGATGCGCTCTACCACAATATCGAGCATACGATGCTGGTGACGCTGGCAGCCCAGGCCATCCTCCGTGGCCGAAGCCTTCATACCCATCTGTCGGCTGAGGATTACGTCCATGTCCTGATCGCCTGCCTCGCCCACGACATCGGTTATGTCCGCGGGCTGTTCGAGGAGGACGATTCCGACGGCTTCGTAATCGACGCGGCCGACACCAAGATCTCATTGCCGCGCGGTGCATCGGATGCGAGCCTGATGATGTATCACGTCGATCGCTCGAAGCTTTATGTGACGCGGCGGTTGCGGCATATTCCCGGACTCGATCCGGAGCGCGTTGCCCGCGCCATCGAGGGCACGCGCTTTCCGGCCCGCCAGGGCCAGGAATACGACGATGAGGCCTCGATCCTGCGTGCGGCTGACTTCATCGGCCAGCTCGGCGACCCCAACTATCTGCGTAAGGCCAACGCGCTTTATTACGAATTCGAGGAAGTCGGCATGAATCGCCAGCTCGGCTATGATTCACCGGCCGATATCGTGAACCGCTATCCACAGTTCTATTGGAATAGTGTCGCACCGCACATCCAGACCGAGATCGGCTATCTCAACAAGACTGAGATCGGCCGGCAATGGATTGCCAATCTCTACAGCAACGTGTTCCGCGCCGAGCGCGACATCTCGCTGTCGGGACCGCAGAAATAGCTGCGCCCCCGGTGCCGTAGCCCGGATGAGCGTCGCCACATCCCGGATGTCGCTTCGCTCATCCGGGCTACGATCCCACCTCCGTGAGCAAACCATGCAACAAAAAACCGTCACCACGGATATCCTCGACATCGCCTATCGCGAATACGGCGCGCCCGACGGCTGGCCCTGCATCATGGGCCACGGCTTTCCCTACGACGTGAACGCCTATGCCGAGACCGCGCCGATCCTTGCACAAGCCGGTGCGCGGGTGTTGGTGCCCTGGCTGCGCGGCTACGGGCCGACGCGTTTCCGCAGCGCGTCGACGTTGCGCTCCGGCGAGCAGGCCGCGCTCGGGGCCGATCTCTTGGCCTTCATGGATGCGCTTGGTATCGAGCGCGCGATCGTCGGCGGCTACGATTGGGGCGGGCGTGCGGCCTGCGTGGTCGCAGCGCTCCATCCCGAGCGCGTGATCGGCCTCGTCTCCGGCAATTCCTACAACATCCAGAATATCGCCCGCGCCATGGAGCCGGCCTCGCCGCCGGAGGAGGCGGCGCTCTGGTATCAATACCTCTTCCACAACGAGCGCGGCCGCCGCGCGCTGGAGCGCAACCGGCGCGGCTTCGCCCGCCAGCTCTGGGCGATGTGGTCGCCGAAATGGGCGTTCGACGACGCAACGTTCGGGAAAAGCGCCGTGTCCTTCGACAATCCTGATTTCGTCGATGTCGTGATCCATTCCTATCGCCACCGCTACGCGCTGGTCGCGGGCGATCCTGCCTATGCGGGAATCGAGGCGAAGCTCGCCAGTCAGCCACAGATCCGCGTCCCGACGATCGCGATCGACGGCGACAGCGACGGCGTCAATCCCGGCACCGCCCATCACGCCCGCAAGTTCGAGGGCTTGTTCGAGCGGCGCGTCCTCACCGATGCCGGACATAATTTGCCGCAGGAGCGGCCGGCCGAATGGGCCCAGGCCGTGCTCGACGTCCGGAAAGCGGCTGCGTCATAGCCAGCCTGACCTCCGCCCTTCCAAATTTCCCTGATCTGCAGGAACCTTTTCCGATTGCAGCCGTCCAAGCTGTGGGGCCGCTTCCGTGTGCGGGCTCGTTGCAGGGGAGAATCTCGATGAAGTCACAAGTGCGTAAGCTGGAACGTGTCGCGGTGGCGCAGGCGCCGGTCGAACGACCTGACAGGGCGGAGGTCGAGCAGGCGATCCGGACCATGATCCGGTGGGCCGGCGATGATCCCGCGCGCGACGGTCTGCGCGAGACACCTGATCGCATTGCGCGGGCCTTCGAGGAGTATTTTTCCGGATACGCGCAGGATCCGACCGAAATCCTGCAAAAGACCTTCGAGGAGATCGAAGGCTATGACGAGATGATCGTGCTGCGTGGCGTTCGCTTCGAGAGCCATTGCGAGCACCACATGGCGCCGATCGTCGGCCGCGCCTGGGTCGCCTATATTCCGCAGGGGCGCGTCGTCGGCATCAGCAAGCTTGCGCGCGTGGTGGACATTTACGCGAAACGGCTCCAGATCCAGGAGAAGATGACCGCCCAGATCGCCAATACCATCAACGACGTGCTCAAGCCCGAAGGCGTCGGCGTCATCATCAAGGCGACGCATCATTGCATGACCACGCGCGGCGCGCACAAGCCCGGGACCGATCTCGTCACCAGCCGCATGCTGGGCGTGTTTCGCGACAATGCGCTGACGCGCCAGGAACTGTTGGGGCTCGCCAATTCGGACGATTGACTCGCGCTAGCTCGAGGAGACGGCGCCATGACCGAGAACAACAAGCCGAGCGGACCTGACCTGACCAAAGGCGTTTCGCTGACCGCGTTCAAGGACGGCAAATTGCTCGGTCACGTCGGAGAGGAGGACGTCCTGCTGGTGCAAGCCGGCAGCGAGATCTTTGCAATCGAACCGGCCTGCAGCCATTATCACGGTCCGCTCGCCGAGGGCCTGGTGGTGGGCGATACCATCCGCTGTCCCTGGCATCATGCCTGTTTCTCCTTGCGCACGGGCGAAGCCACCCGCCCGCCGGCGTTGAACGCGCTGGCGGTCTGGGAGGTTGCGCGCGATCGGGACAACATCATCGTTCGGCGCAAGCGTGAGGCACTGACGCCGCCGGCTGCCCATCGCGGCGCGCCGACGCCGGAAAAATTCGTCATCGTCGGCGGCGGCGCCGCCGGCTTCTCCGCCGCCGAGACGCTCCGGCGCGAGGGCTTTGCCGGCGCCATCACCATGCTCAGCAACGACGGCGCGATGCCGGTCGACCGGCCGAACCTCTCCAAGGATTACCTCGCGGGCAACGCCCCGGAGGACTGGTTGCCGCTGCGCGGTGAGGACTATTATCAGAACGCAGGCATCGATCTCAGGCTCAACACCGACGTCGCCGCCATCGATGCGAAGACGCGCAGCGTCACGCTCGGCAATGGCGACAGGCTCCCGTTCGACCGGCTGCTGCTCGCGACCGGCGCCGAGCCGGTCAAGTTGCAGATTCCGGGCGCGGACCAGCCGCATGTTCACACCTTGCGCTCCGTCGCCGACGCCCGCGCCATTATCAAGGCGGCGGGGAGTGCGAGGCGCGCGCTGGTGATCGGCGCCAGCTTCATCGGCCTCGAGGTCGCGGCTTCCTTGCGGGCGCGCAAGATCGAGGTGCACGTGGTCGCGCCGGAAGAGCGGCCGATGCAGAAGGTGCTCGGCGCCGAGATGGGCGACTTCGTCCGGTCACTGCATGAGGAGAACGGCGTCGTCTTCCACTTGAAGGATACGGTGGACAATCTCGATGGCATGCGCGCCACGTTGAAGAGCGGCGCCGTCATCGAGGCGGACCTCGTCGTCGTCGGCATCGGCGTCAAGCCGCGCCTCGCGCTCGCCGAGCATGCGGGACTGGCGGCCGATCGTGGCGTCAGCGTGAGCGAATATCTGGAGACCAGCGTCGCAGGCATCTTCGCGGCCGGCGACATCGCGCGCTGGCCGGATCCGCACTCCCGGCAGACCATCCGCGTCGAGCACTGGGTGGTGGCGGAGCGGCAGGGGCAGACGGCGGCGCGCAACATGCTCGGCAGGCGCGAGCGCTTCGACGCGGTGCCGTTCTTCTGGAGCCAGCACTACGACGTGCCCATCAACTATGTCGGCCACGCCGAGCACTTCGACGACATCACGATCGACGGCAGTATCTCCGGAAGAGACTGTCTGCTGAAGTACCGCAAGGGCGGCCGCGTGCTGGCGGTGGCTTCAATTTATCGCGATCTCGACAATCTCAAGGCCGAATTGGAGATGGAGCGGTCGCATGCCTGACGCTGCGAGCCGGTCGGAGCAGCGGTGTGAGGCACGCCGGGCTATCAGCAACTCGACGCAAGACCAGCTATCGGAACTCCGCTGATCTGGCGCGCTGACAAGAAGCAGCGCGCCGCGCGTTCACTCCACGACGTCGCGCGGCGACAATCATCGGGGAGAAACCATGAAAGCCGCTCTGGTCCTGGCCGCAGCTTTGGCTGCCGCCTGCTTGTCGACGCCTGTCTCCGCGCAAAAATCCTATGGTCCGGGTGTCAGCGACACCGAGATCAAGATCGGCAACACCATGCCCTATAGCGGGCCGGCTTCGCCGCTCAGCATCACCGGGCGGGTGATCTCGGCCTATTTCGACGAGATCAACGAGAAGGGCGGCGTCAATGGCCGCAAGCTCAATCTGATCTCGCTGGACGACGCGTTCTCGCCGCCCAAGACCATGGAAGCCGCCCGGCGCCTCGTCGAAGGCGATGGCGTCGCCTTCATCTTCGCCACCATGGGCACGGCGCCGAGCTCGGCAATCGCGAAATATCTCAACAGCAACAAGGTGCCGCAGCTCTTCTTGATCAGCTCGGCCTCGAAGTGGAACGATCCCGCCAACATGCCCTGGTCGATGGCGCTGCCCTGGGCGCCGAACTACACCAGTGAGGCCGCGATCGACGTCGCCTATGCCCGCGCCAAGAACCCGAATGCGCGCTTTGCGGTACTCTATCAGAACGACGATGCCGGCAAGGAATATCTTCGCGGTGTGAAGGAGGCGCTCGGGGCCGATGCCGACAAGGCGATCGCGATGGCCTCGAGCTTCGAGGTCGCCGATCCCACCGTCGATTCCCAGGTGCTGACGCTGGCGAACACCAAGGCCGACGTCTTCATGATCTATTCGGTGACGCCGCGCGCCTGCGCGCAGGCGATCCGGAAAGCGCATGAGGTCGGCTGGCAGCCGACGCGCTTCCTCGCCTCCGGCTGCGCCAACAAGGCCACCGTGATGGTGCCGGCGGGCCTCGAGGCCGGCAAGGGCGTGCTGTCGCTCGGCGCGCTGAAGCCGTTCGTCGAGACGCCAAAGGACGATCCGGCGATGACGGCCTATATCGACTTCATGAAGAAGCGCCTCCCCAATGCCGACGTCAACAACGTCGCCGGCCTCTACGGCTACACCGTCGCCGAGGCGCTGGTGGTGCTGCTGAAGCAATGTAAGGACAATCTGACGCGCGAGAACATCATGGCGCAGGCGGCGAACCTGAAGAACGTGCCGCTGTCGCTCTTGATGCCCGGCATCACCCTCAACACCACGCCGCAGGATTTCCGCCCGATCAAGGACGGCTACATGCTGCAGTTCGACGGCAACGATTGGGTGGTTGCGAGCGAGCTTTTGAAGGGGACGTGAGGGGCTGTAATCGCGGTCGAGAGGCGCCATTTGCGGCGCATTCTTCGAGGCGCCCGCTTCGCGGGCTCCTCAGGATGAGGGCGGAGTGCGCGGCGGCAATTTCAACATGCGCCGATGTCGCTTAGCCTCACCTGAGGAGACCGCGAAGCGGTCGTCTCGAAGGGCGAGGCGTGCGCTCCACGCTAGTAATCGTAGGGTGGGCAAAAGCGTCCTCGCGCCGTGCCCACCACCTCTCTCGGTCGGAAAAATGGGTGGGCACGCTTCGCGTTGCCCACCCTACGACAGCGGCGCACGATGAAGCGAACAGGAGATCACCATGGACTTTCAACACTCCGCCCGTTCGCTGGAATTGCAGGAGCGCGTCCGCCAGTTCATGCGGACGCATGTCGAGCCGGTCGAGGAGCTCTATTACGAGCAGGTGAAGCCGGAAGCTTCGCGCTACAAGACGCCGCCCGTGCTGCAGGACCTGAAAAAGATGGCGCGCGAGCAGGGGCTCTGGAATCTGTTTCTCTCCGGCGAGCACGGACCGGGTCTGACCAATCTCGAATACGCGCCCGTGAAGGAGATCATGGGCCGCATCCTCTGGGCGCCCGAAGTCTTCAACTGCTCGGCGCCCGATGTCGGCAACATGGAGGTGCTGGCGAATTACGGCACCAAGGCGCAGCAGGAGCGCTGGCTGAAGCCGCTGCTGGAGGGGCGTATCCGCTCCGGCTTCTCGATGACCGAGCCGCAGGTCGCCTCCAGCGACGCCACCAACATTCAGTGCGCCATCAAGCGCGATGGCAACGATTACGTCATCAACGGCCGCAAATGGTTCACGTCAGGCGCGATGAACGAGGATTGCGAGATCCTGATCGTGATGGGCAAGACCGCGCCCGACGATCCCGACCGTCATCGCCAGCAATCCATGATCCTGGTGCCGAAAAATACGCCCGGCGTCCGCATCGTCCGCGACATGCTGACCTACGGCTACGATGATGCCCCGGTCGGCCACCCTGAAATCGTCTACGACAACGTCCGCGTGCCCGCCGAAAACATCCTGCTCGGCGAGGGCCGCGGCTTCGAGATCGCGCAAGGCCGGCTCGGTCCCGGCCGCATCCACCATTGCATGCGGCTGATCGGCTGCGCCCAGCGCGCGCTCGAGTTGATGTGCCAGCGCGCGGTGTCGCGTGTCGCCTTCGGCAAGCCGCTCGCTGGGCAAGGCTCGGTGCGCGAGGACATCGCACACTCGTTCTGCGAGGTCGCGCAGGCGCGCCTGTTGACGCTGCAGGCCGCCGACAAGATGGACCGCGAGGGCAACAAGGCCGCGCGCGACCTGATCGCCGCCGCCAAGATCGTGGTACCCAGCATGGCCGCCCGCGTCATCGACCGCGCCATCCAGATCCACGGCGCCGCCGGCGTCTCGCAGGATACCTTCCTTGCCCGCGCCTACGTCTACGCCCGCTTCATCCGCATCGGCGACGGCCCGGACCAGGTGCATCTGGCCGCTCTGGGCAAGGAGCTGATCAGGCGCGGCGGGGTGCTGGGGTAAGGCACTGCCGACGCCTCACGCCTGGCCGTGTCTTCTTTGCGCCTCGTGATGACGTAGGGCCTCGACGATCACCTTGAACGCCGCCGAGTTCTGCCGGGACGTCGGGTAATAGAGGTAGTAGCCGTCGAACTTCGGCGACCATTCGTCGAGCACGATGACGAGCTCGCCGGACCGGACCTGGCGCGTCACGATGTCTTCAGGGAGATAGGCGATGCCGAAGCCTTTCACGGCAGCGTCGATCATCGCGCGCGAGTCGTTGAAGGTCAGCTGCCCCTCGACGCGCACCCTGAGGTCAGGACCGCCCTTGGCGAATTCCCAGACGTAATGGCCTCCAGCCGCCGCGCGGCGCTTGATGCAGACGTGCTTCAGCAGGTCTTGCGGGTGCTTCGGTTTCGGATGCTCTTTGAGATAGGTGGGCGAGGCGACCGCCACGAGCCGCCAGTCCGGGCCGATGCGCACTGCGATCATGTCCTTCTCGACGCTCTCGCCGAGGCGGACGCCTGCATCGAAGCCGTCCTCGACGATGTTGCGGAAGGCCGTGTCGAGGCTGAATTCGACCTTGATGTCGGGATAGGCCTTCAGGACCGGCGCGAGCTTCGGCCAGACGGCTTTTTCCAGGGCATGGTCCGAGAGTGTGATCCGGATGGTGCCGGACGGCTTGTCGCGCAGGGACATCAATGCGGCGATGTCGCGCTCGATCTCCTCGATACGGGGGGCAACCGATTGTAGCAGCCGCTCGCCAGCCTCGGTCAGCCCGACGCTTCGCGTGGTGCGGGTCAAGAGCCGCAGGCCCATATGCGATTCGAGGCGCTTGATCGTATGGCTGAGCGTCGACTGCACGATGCCGAGTTTCGCGGCGGCCCTCGTGAAGCTGCGCTCGCGGGCGACGGCCGCGAACGCCAGCAGATCGTTGAAATCCTGGTTTGCCACGGCTTCGATTATTCATGGCCGTTATCGATTAATGCAAGCGAATTGTAGTGGCTAATCGAATTCCGCCCGCGGGCCTATGTGAGGTCGCGGATGCCGCCGGCACGCGTTGGACAGACAACATCAAGGAGGCACAGATGCAAATTCGGCAAGCGGGCTCCCAACCCTCCGCGAGAGCCCCAGGCGAGTATTTCACTGGGACTGTGCGGATCGATCCCCTGTTTCCGGCCGTCGAGCCGTCACGCGTCGCCGGCAATCACGTCACTTTCGAGCCTGGCGCGCGCACGGCCTGGCACACGCATCCGTTCGGCCAGACGCTCATCGTCACCTCCGGCTTCGGCCGTGTGCAACGTTGGGGCGGTCCGATCGAGGAGATCCGTCCGGGCGATGTGGTGTCGTTCGAACCCGGTGAGAAGCACTGGCACGGTGCGTCCCCAAAGGCGGCCATGAGCCATATCGCGATCCAGGAGGCGCTCAACGGCAATCCGGTCGAATGGCTGGAAAGGGTGACGGACGAGCAGTACGGCGATCACGCCGGCAAAGGAGAATGACGATGAAGGCAACCGTGCTCCATGGACCCGGAGATGTCCGCTATGAATCGGTCGACGATCCCAAGCTGATCAAGCCGACCGACGCCATCATCAAGCTGTCGGCGACCTGCATCTGCGGCTCCGACCTCTGGCCCTATCGCGGCCTCCAGCCGAACGAAGGCCCCGCGCACATGGGCCACGAATATTGCGGCGTCGTCGTCGAGGTTGGCAGCGCGGTGCGGAGCATCAAGCCCGGCCAGTTCGTGGTCGGCTCGTTCTGCCTGTCGGACAACACCTGTCCGCATTGCAAGTTCGGTTTCCAGTCCTCGTGTGAGCAGCGCGAGTTCATGTCGGGCGCGCAGGCGCCCTACGCGCGTGTCCCCCTTGCCGACGGCACGCTGGTCGCGACCCGCGAAATGCCGGGAAGCGATCTGATCCCGCATCTGCTCGCAACCTCCGACGTGCTCGGCACCGGGTGGTACGCGGCCGACGCTGCCAACGTGAAGCAAGGCGCGACGGTCGCGGTGGTCGGTGACGGTGCGGTCGGCCTGATGGGCGTGCTCGCGGCGAGAGAGATGGGCGCGGAGCGCATCATTGCCATGAGCCGCCACGCGACGCGGCAGGCGCTCGCCAAGCAGTTTGGTGCGACCGATATCGTGGTCGAGCGCGGCGCGGAGGGCATCGCGCGCGTCAAGGAGCTGACTCGCGGCGTCGGCGCGGACTCGGTGCTCGAATGCGTCGGCACGCAGGAAGCGATGTCGCAGGCTCTGGAATGCGCGCGCCCGGGCGGCACCATCGGCTATGTCGGCGTTCCCCATGGCGTGACCTTCGACGGCCAGGCCTTGTTCTTCGGCCAGCGGCGCATGCTGGGCGGTCCCGCCCCAGTGCGCCGCTTCCTGCCCGACTTGATGGATCGGGTGCTTCAGGGCCGGATCCAACCGGGCAAGGTGTTCGATCTCACGCTGCCGATCGACCAGGTCGCCGAAGGCTACAAGGCGATGGACCAGCGCCGCGCGATCAAGACGCTGCTGACGGTGTGATGACAGAGGAGGGCGTCGATCTCGTTTGAAGCGACACCTTGTCGATTCTACCCAGTCATCATCCGTTCAAAATCCGCTGCTAAGGTGCCACTCGACGATTGGCTTGCCGGATGTACGCGGGCCGTATCGCAAGCCTCGGCCTTCGTGCCGAGGTTTTTTGCGTGGCATCGTGCGGAAGCTGGCGGAGCCGAGCGGGGAGGTTCAACCCGGCGGCACGTCGTCGAGCGGCCAGATGGGACGGCGGACGTTCCGATACGACAGCTTGGTGTGATCGTTGGTGGCAAGGCCGCCGCTGTCGGCCAGGATCACCTCCTTGGCCATGGGCCCGAAGGCAGCCCGGAAGTGGTGCGCTGACTTGACCGCGACGATGCGGAATTGAGCCGGTTCTGCTCCGAGAATTCGGAACATTTCCTGATCGTAGGTTTGCAGCGTGTTGGTCGAAATCGCGATCGAGATGCCGTCGACCTCGAGCAAGGCGCTGGGCCCGAGCGTCATGGGCTGACCGGCATTCATCGGCCCTTCGCATACGAAGGCGCCGTCCGACAGGCCGGTCACCCGCCCGGTCAGCGTGAGCGGAGGTCCGTAGCTTTCGGGATGGCGTTTCGCCCCCAGAACGACATCCAGGCTGGCCCCAAGGCCCGCGGCATGGCAGCGGGCCGCGGCTTCGGGGTCGCCGAGGACGCCGAAGAGCACGCTGCGGATTTCGGCCTGCAGCAGCGCCTCCAGCAGGCGGATGCCATCGCCGTAGGCGCCCGATCCGGGGTTGTCACTGAAGTCGGCGATCACGAGGGGACGGGTGTCGGCGACATCCGCTGCGGCCGCGGCGGCAAGCCTCGTTGCGGTCGGCAGGTCCAGCGCCGTGACGGTGACTTCGGCGCGCCGGCGGATCATCTCCTCCTGGAGCGCGGCCGCGGCCTGCCGCGCGGCCGCTTCGGCGGCGTTGTGAGAGGCATCGTAGGTGACCTGAACGCTGGGGCCGACCTCGGCAATGTCCGAGCGGCTGAAGCCCGCGCAGACATCGACGGACAACAGGCCGGGCGTTTGCGCCTGCATGTCCGCGGCGCGCGCCAGCAGGTCGCTCATCACGCCGCCCTGGGTGCGTCCGTGGTTGCATCCGTCGAGCAGAGCTGCCTGCGAGCGGAAGACCTTCGGCCGGATCGTGCCATCCATCGCCGATTGCAGCAGTTCGGCGGCGCGGTACGCCGTCTCGTATTGGTCGATGTGCGGATAGGTGCGGTAGGGAAGCATGATGTTGGCCAGCCGGCCCATGCGTTCGGTGACGTTGGCATGCAGATCGAGCGTCACCGCAATTGGAATCGTTTCGCCGAGACGCTGGCGCAGTCCTTCGAGCAGGGCACCTTCGGCGTCGTCGTCGGTCTCGGTCACCATCGCGCCGTGCAATGCCAGGATGACGCCATCGAACGGTCCGGCTTCGCAGGCTTCAAAGACCAGGCGCTGCAATTCGGCCCAGCACGCGGCCGTCACCTTGCCGGATGGGGTGGCCGCGGCGGCGACCGGCTGTACCAGTGTCCAGCCGTAACATTTGGCTGCGGCCAAATGCGCGGCGATCTCCATTCTGGTGTCGGCCAGGGCCACGGCGATTTCGCCATCGCGCAGAAATAGCCGCTTGCGATAGTCCTCGAGTGTCGTCGGGACGATCGAGAAAGTGTTGGTCTCGTGGGCGACTTGCGCCGAGAGAACACGCCGCGTCTGGCTCATGGGATTCCTTGGTTTTTTTCTTATGCAATCTCACAAGTCAGCCGCGCCGACACGCGCCGTCTCCTGCTCAGCACTGCATGACCGCATCGTGCCCCTGTTTTGCCCGACGAGTCAAAATCAATACCGTAAGGCCAGCAGTTTGCGCTGGCCACCCAAGTCACTGAAAAATCTGACCCCTTCTACTGTGCATGGGGTTGTTTTCCAGTTTTTGTCTGGAAGCCACCGCCGCCTGGCGGCGGAATTCGCGCCGTCATCCCGCCTTGGCGATGCGGCCGTCTGCCGACCCCGACCGCAGGTTCTGGAAGAACTTCTCAACCTCCCGCGACAGCGTATTCGCCGTCTCGGTCACACTGCTTGCGGCCGTCAGCACCGAGGCGGCCGCGGTGTCGGTCTCGCCGATGGCGTCGCGGAGCGAGGTGATGTTCGCCACGAGCGTCTCGTTGCCTTGCGCGGCGCTTTGCGCGTTGGACGAGATCTCGCGCGTGGCGGCGTCCTGCTGACTGACGGCGCCGGCGATCGCCGAGGTGACCTCGTTGATCTCGCGCACCGCGCCGCCGATCTCGCGCACGGCGTCGACCGCGTTGCGGGTCGAGGCCTGGATCATCGCGACGTTCTCGCCGATCTCGGCGGTGGCCTTGGCGGTCTGGCCCGCGAGAGCCTTCACTTCATGAGCGACCACGGCAAAGCCGCGGCCGGCATCGCCGGCGCGTGCGGCCTCGATGGTGGCGTTCAGTGCCAGCAGGTTGGTCTGCTCGGCGATGGCCTGGATCAGATTGAGCACGCCGTCGATGCGCTGCGTGGCCGCGGCAAGGCTCTCGATCTCCGAGATCGACTTCTCGGTGCGCTGGCCGGTCTGCTCGACCGCGCCGGCGCTCTGCCGCACCTGGCGGCCGATCTCCACCACCGAGGCCGACAGCTCTTCGGCCGCGCCCGCCACCGCCGTGACGTTGTGCGAGGCCTGCTCGGTGGCGCTCGCCGCCGTGCCGGCGCGGCTGTTCGCGTCCGCGGTGACGCGGGTGATGGTCTGCGCGGTCTCGCGCATGACGGAGGCGTTGTCGCTGAGGCCGCGCATGATCGCGCCGATCGCCTCGCGAAATTGCTCGACGGATTGCTCGATGTGGCGGGCGCGCTCCTCGCGCGCGGCGGAATCCTGCGAGACCTGCGAGGCGAGATTGCGGTTGCGGCTCATGGCCTCCCGGAAGACCTGGATCGCGCGGGCGAGCGCGCCGATCTCGTCGGCGCGGTCAGAGTGCGGCACCACGATGTCCTCGGCGCCATCAGCGACCTGCTTGATGGTAGCGGTGATCGCGGCGAGCGGCCGGGCGATCGAGCGGGCGATGATGACGATGCCGATCACGACCAGGGCCAGCGCCACGCCGCCGAGGCAGGTCAGTACGAAGGAGAGGGTGCGGTTGGTCTCGGTCTCGCGCGCGATCTGCTTGGCGCGCTCGGCATAGACCTTGGATAGCGCCTCGAGATCCTTGTTCAGCGCCGAGCGCACGGCGCGGTTGGCGTCGTTGTCGCCCCATTCCCGCCCTGCGGCCGCATTGATCTCGACGCCGCGGCGCACCAGCTCCTTGCGGAACTCGACGAACTGCTCGATGCGCTTCTTGAAGGTCGCGAACTGCTCGGCATCGTCGGCTTTGACGATGGTCTCCCAGCGCTTCACGACGCCCAGGATCTGCTCGTTGAATTTGAGCAGGCCGTCGCCGAATTTCTTCACGACCTTCGGCTCGGTCGACATGTAGACGCCGCGCGATTCCATCACGACCGCATAGACCAGCGAGTTGACGCGCTCGACGTTCAGCGCGGCGGCGTTCGCCGTCTCGATCGCGCTGGTCAGGTCGGCGCTGCGGCGGCTGTTGTAGTCGGACAGCATGGCGATCGCCGCCGTGAGCAGCGCGAACAGTGCGAAGATCGCATAGAGCTTGGTGGCAAGCGTGAAGCGGCCGGCCAGCTTGGCGGCATTCCCAGATCGGTCTGCTGTCATGGTACTCAGGGCCCGGAATGGCCTGAAGCGGCCGGTGAACGGGATCGTGTAAAATTGATGCAAAACTATGCAGAACGAAGATGGATGCGGCGTTAACGCGCCCGTTAGCTGCCTCGGTCCTTGGGCGAAGGAAACGCAAGTTATTTCAGCGTCTTGATCAGAAGGTAGAGTTTCAGGATAGTCCTGGACTCGGCCACCGGCCGACGACCCCCTGGAGAGACCCTTGGTCTACCGCCACACCATCGACGCCACGACCCACACGTTCCCGGACCTGCGCGATCTCCTGGCCAAGGCGACCCCGCCGCGCTCCGGCGACCGGCTGGCCGGGATCGCCGCCGACACGGCCGAGCAGATGATCGCGGCGCGGATGGCGCTCGCCGACGTGCCGCTCGCCCAATTCCTGCAGGAGGCCGTCATCCCCTATGAGGCCGACGAGGTCACCCGCCTCGTCATGGAGGGCCACGACGCGACGGCCTTCGCGCCGGTGGCATCCCTGACGGTCGGGGCCTTCCGCGACTGGCTGCTGTCGGATGCCGCAACGCCGGCGGTCCTGAAGACGCTCGCGCCCGGCATCACGCCTGAGATGGCGGCCGCGGTCTCGAAGCTGATGCGCAACCAGGATCTGATCCTGGCGGCGCGGAAATGCGAGGTCACCACCGCCTTCCGCAACACCATCGGCCTGAAGGGCCGAATGAGCACCCGGCTGCAGCCCAACCATCCGTTCGACGATGCCAAGGGCATCACCGCCTCGATCCTCGACGGCATCCTGCTCGGGGCCGGCGATGCCTGCATCGGCATCAATCCCGCGAGCGACGATCCGGCCGTCATCGCGCAATTGCTGCGGCTGCTCGACGAGATCATCGCGCGGCTGAAGATCCCGACGCAGGGCTGCGTGCTGACCCATGTCACGACGACGCTGTCGCTGATCGGGCAGGGCGTGCCGGTCGATCTCGTCTTCCAGTCGGTCGCCGGCACCGAGGCCGCCAACCGCAGTTTCGGCATCGACCTTGCGCTTCTGAAGGAGGCGCAGGAGGCCGGGCTGTCGCTGCGGCGCGGCACCGTCGGGCAGAACGTGATGTATTTCGAGACCGGCCAGGGCTCGGCCCTGTCGGCGGGTGCCCATCACGGCGTCGACCAGCAGACCTGCGAGGCGCGCGCCTATGCGGTCGCCCGCGCCTTTGCCCCGCTCTTGGTCAACAGCGTGGTCGGCTTCATCGGCCCGGAATATCTCTATGACGGCAAGGAAATCATCCGCGCCGGGCTGGAGGATCATTTCTGCGGCAAGCTGCTCGGCCTGCCGCTCGGGATCGACATCTGCTATACCAACCATGCCGAGGCGGACCAGGACGACATGGACAATCTGCTGACGCTGCTCGCCGCCGCCGGCGTCACCTTCATCATGGGCGTCCCCGGCGCCGACGACGTGATGCTGAACTACCAGTCGACGTCCTTTCACGATGCGCTCTATGTCCGTGACGTCTTCTCCCTGCGCCGGGCGCCGGAATTCGATGACTGGCTGGTGCAGGCCGGGATTGCGGGCGCCGATTTCCGCATTGCCGGCGATGCGGGCCTGCTGCCTGATTTTGCCTCGCGGCTCATCGCCTGAGGGCGGCGCAAAGCGTCAAACTCGCCCCGTCAGGAAACTATCGGCGCCTCCCGGAATTATGCTTGTGCCACAATATTGAGAAATTCCGGCGGCAGCATTACGCTATGTGTCTGGCTGGCAATTTCCGCACCATCGATCGAGCGTGGCGGGGGAGCTTAGATGCGAGCTGAAAGTAACGGAACGTCCCGGCGGATCCTCTGTGTGTTTCCGCGCTACACCTCCTCGTTCGGTACGTTCGAGTATTCCTATCCCCTGACCGACGGTGTGCGCGCCTTCATGCCGCCGCAGGGGCTGCTGCTGATCTCCGCCTATCTGCCGCAGGATTGGCAGGTCAAATTCGTCGACGAGAACCTCCGCCGCACGACCCGGGAAGAGTTCGAATGGGCCGAAGCGGTCTTCGTCAGCGGCATGCACATCCAGCGCCAGCAGATGAACGACATCTGCCGCCGCGCGCATGAATTCGACTTGGCCGTCGCGCTTGGCGGTCCCTCCGTCAGCGCCTGTCCCGACTATTATCCGTCGTTCGACTATCTCCATGTCGGCGAGCTCGGCGATGCCACCAACCAGCTGATCGAGATCCTGTCGCGCGACACCTCTCGCCCCGAGAGCCAAGTGGTGCTGACCACCAGGGATCGCGTGCCGATGACGGAGTTTCCGATCCCGGCCTACGAGCTTGCCGACGTGAAGAAATATTTCCTCGGCAGCATCCAGTATTCCAGCGGCTGTCCCTATCAGTGCGAGTTCTGCGACATCCCCGGCCTCTACGGCCGCAACCCGCGCATCAAGTCGCCGGAGCAGATCATCGCCGAGCTCGATCGCCTGCGCGAATGCGGCATGACCGACACGGTCTATTTCGTCGACGACAATTTCATCGGCAACCGCAAGGCGGCGATGGACCTGCTGCCGCATCTGATCGAATGGCAGAAGCAGACCGGCTACGTGATGCGGCTCGCCTGCGAGGCGACGCTCAACATCGCCAAGCGCCCCGAGATCCTCGAGAAGATGCGCGAGGCCTTTTTCATCACCATCTTCTGCGGCATCGAGACGCCGGACCCGGGTGCATTGCATGCGATGCACAAGGACCACAACATGATGGTCCCGATCCTGGAGGGCGTGCGCACCATCAACTCCTATGGCATGGAGGTGGTGTCCGGCATCATCATGGGGCTCGACACCGACAAGCCGAACACCACGGACGCGCTGCTCGCCTTCGTCGAGGAATCGCAGATTCCGCTGCTCACCATCAACCTGCTGCAGGCGCTGCCGAAGACGCCGCTGTGGGACCGGCTGGAGCGCGAGGGCCGCCTGGTCCATGACGAGGGCCGTGATTCCAACGTCGATTTCCTGCTGCCCTATGATGACGTCGTCTCCTCCTGGAAGTACTGTATGGAGGTCGCCTACGCGCCCGAGAAAGTCTATGCGCGCTATCAGCATCAGTGCGACTACACCTATGCCAACCGCCTCAACGTCCCGGTGGCTCCGGAGATGAAGACCTGGCCCAATATCAAGCGCGGCCTGATCATGCTGCGCAACATCTTCTGGCAGATCGGGGTGCGCGGCGACTACAGGCGCGTGTTCTGGAAGTTCGCCTTCGGGCGAATTCGCCGCGGCGATCTCGAAGGCCTGATCGGCTCCGCCACGATCGCGCATCACCTCATCACGTTCGCGCGGGCGGCCTCGAGCGGCAAGCAGAACGCCTCGAACTACTCGATCCGGCTGCGCGAGGCTGCCGTTCCGGCCGAATGAGCGACAAATCCGCTCCGGCTCGTCCGACCCCCGACCTTAGGTCGTTCACGCCCGCGCGCGTTGCGCTTGGGCGCAGCGGCGCAAGCCTGCCGACCACAGCGCTGCTCGATTTCACGCTCGACCATGCCCGCGCTCGCGATGCCGTGCATGCCGCCTTCGATGCGCGGCGTCTGCTCGCCGATCTCAGCGCGCTAGGCCTTGCCGTCACCGAGGTGAGGAGCCAGGCCGTCGACCGCAGGGACTATCTGCGGCGGCCGGATCTGGGACGACGGCTTGAACCCGGCTCAGCGGAGCTTCTAGAACGAGCGGCTTCCGCGCCGTGCCAGATCGCTATCGTGATCGGCGATGGCCTGTCGGCGGCAGCGGTTCACGCCCATGCGGTGGCGCTGGTGAGGCGCCTGCTGCCGCTGCTCGCAGCCGATGATGGTGTCGCGATCGGCCAAATCGTCGTCGCCTCAGGCGCGCGCGTTGCGCTCGGCGACGAGATCGGCGCCATTCTCGGCGCGCGCATGGTTGTCATGCTGATTGGCGAGCGGCCGGGCCTATCGGCGCCCGACAGTCTCGGCGCCTATCTGACTTTCGCGCCGAAGCCCGGCCGTTCCGATGCCGAGCGCAATTGCGTGTCCAACATCCACCGCGCCGGGCTCAGCTACGACGAGGCCGCCGTCAAGATCGCCTGGCTGGTCCGTGAGGGGCTGGCCCGGCAGGTCAGCGGCGTGGCGCTGAAGGACGAGAGCGCAGACCGCGCGCCGCGTCGGATTGGCACATTCCCGCCCGGATGACCTGCAGGCCCCGAAATCGCCGCATCTTGATCGATTTGCCCACACTTCGCCTGCTTGCGAGAGGGGTGATTGACCTGCTAAACCCCTCGCGGCGATTTTCCGCGCATTTTCAAAGGGCAAGCCTCCCATTGGTATGGCGTTTTCAAGCCGTTCGCGGGGCGCAATAAGCTCTCAAGACCGAGCCGATTTAGGAACTGGATAAGGCATGCTCGAAAAGCACCGCGAGAATGAGGTTCATGTCGACAAGGTCGAGCAGGGACCTGCGTCCTCGATCGCCTTCGGGCTGGAGCGTCTCGGGCTGATCGCCGTCCGGGCGCCGATCCTCTCCTGCATCGTCCTGCTCGCACTGATCGTCGGCGCCGTGTTCGGCATCCACCGAATCAAGATCGACGATTCGCTGTCGCAGCTGTTCCGCTCCGACACCCGCGAGTTCAAGCAGTACGAAGATGTGACCAAGAAGTTCCCGGCCGAGGAATTCGACGTCCTCGTCGTGGTCGAGGGCAAGACCCTGCTGGCGCGGAACAATTTGGAGAAGCTGCGCGACTTCGTCACCGACCTGCAGCTGGTCGAAGGCACGCGCGGGCTGGTCTCGCTGTTCTCGGCGCGCCAGGCGCCGGCGCCGGGCAAGCTGCCGGCGGCACTATTCCCGGCCGAGCTACCCCAAGGCGCCGACTACGACAAGTTCATCGAGACGGTCAAAAACAACGAGATCATCCGCGGCAAGTTGTTGTCGGAAGACGGCACGCTGGCACTCATCGTGCTGTCGCTCGATCCGGAGGTCGTCGCCTCCAGCAAGCTGACCAAGACCGTCGGCGACATCCGCGCGTTGATGAAGGAGGATCTCAGCGAAACCGGGCTCAACGTGCAGCTCTCCGGCGTGCCGGTGATGCAGCTCGAGATCCGCAATGCGGTCGAGCGCGACGGGCTGACCTACAACATCCTCGGCATTCTTGCCGGCTGCATCATCGCCATCGTCTTCTTCCGCAAGGTCTCGTTCATGATCGCGGCGGCGTTCCCGCCGATGATCGCGATCCTGCTGGCGCTCGGCGCACTCGGCTGGGCCAATTTCAATCTCAACATGTTCCTGAACGTGATGACGCCGCTCATCATGGTGATCAGCTTCTCGGACTCGATGCAGCTCACCTTTGCCGCGCGTGACCGGCTGATCGCAGGCCAGGACAAGTTCACCGCGTTCAAGAACGCGGTGCTGGTGGTGGGGCCGGCCTGCGTGCTGACGCACGGCACCGCCGGCATTTCCTTCATCGCGCTGCAGTTCTCCAGCTCCGACCTGATCCGCAAATTCGGCGAGGCGGGCCTCGCCGCCACCGTCATCGCGCTGGTCGCGGTGCTGTCGCTGGTGCCGGTGTTCGGCGTGCTGTTCGTGCGCAATGAGAAGGTGTTCGCGGTCAAGTTCCAGGGCGCGGATGCCGGCGTCCAGGCACTGCGCAATTTCTGCTACTGGATCGCGGTGCGCATGGTGGGCCGGCCCGGCCTGTTCAGCCTGATCGCCGTGCTGTTCGTCGGCGGCCTCGGCGTCATCTACGCCAATCTGGAGCCGCGCTACCGGCTCGCCGACCAGGTGCCGGACAAGCGCCAGGCCGTTGCCGCCAGCGACCGGCTGGATGCCAAGCTCACAGGCGCCAATCCGGTCAACGTGCTGGTCGTGTTTCCGAAGGGGCAGTCGCTGTATTCGCCGGAAACGCTCCAGACCATCGCCGAGGTGCACGCGACGGTCGAGAAGGCCGCCGGCGTCGGCAACGTCTGGTCGCTGGAGACGCTGCGTCGCTGGCTGGCGGAGAAGGCCGGCAGCGCCGACGTCGCAACGCTGAAGGAATATGTCAGCGTCATCCCCGAGCATCTGGTGCGGCGCTTCATCGATGCCGAGCAGGACGCCGTCGTGGTCGCCGGCCGCGTGCCGGACAAGGATTCCAGCCAGCTGCTGCCGATCGTCGACAAGCTCGACACCGAACTCGACGCCGTCCGAAAGAAGCATCCGGGCTATGAGGTCGCGGTGACAGGTCTTGCTGCGATTGCGGCGCGCAATTCGGCCAGCATGATCGAGAAGCTGAACCGCGGCCTCACCATCGAATTCGCGCTGGTCGCGATCTTCATCGGCCTTGCCTTCCGCTCCTGGGTCGTGATGTTCGCCTGCATCCTGCCGGGCATTTTCCCGGTGGTGATGTCGGGAACGGTGCTGTGGGCGATGGGCGAGGGCCTGCAATTCGCCAGCGTCGTCGCGCTCACCGTCTCGTTCGGGCTGGGCCTCAGCGCCACCATCCACTTCCTCAACCGCCTCAGGCTGGAGAGCAAGCCGGGCGTCGGCTCGGCGCTTGCGGTGGAGCGGGCGACCGTGCTGGTGGGACCCGCGCTGATCCTGACCACGGTGGTGCTGGCCTGCGGCCTCGTCGTCACCGTGTTCTCCGACCTGCCGTCGCTCAGGCTGTTCGGCTGGCTCAGTGCCTTCTCGATGGTCATGGCCCTCGTCGCCGATCTCTTCATCCTCAGGCCGACGGCGATGTGGCTGATCAACCTGCACGCCAGGCTGCAGGGGACCGACAAGCCGGCGATTTAGAGAGGGGCAGCGAAGGCCGTCCCGCGCTCACGCGTCGATCCGGACGACACCGTGCGGATTGAACTTGAAATGTCCTCGGCCAAATCCTGCTCGCGCTAAAGCGCGAGTTTGCGGTCGCGCAGCGTCGCATTTATACCGCGCTCGGCCATGGCATTGGCGATCTTTCCATCGGCTTCACCGCGGACCATTCGTTGCCGCGGATCGTGTCCGTCTTGGTAAGTGCCCCTCGTGTCAGCAAAAAGCCCCCGGCTCGGGAGAACCGGGGGCCTATTCCTTCGCAGTGGGAAGGGCGTCAGCTCTTCGTCATGGTGATGTTCACGCCGCGGATCTCGCCCTTCGAGCTGATCTGCACCGTCTGCTTGCTGCCGTTGGTGCGCAGCGAGAGGTTGGCCGCAAAGCCGTTGGCCTCGACGAACACGTCGATCTGGCCGCCGCCGGCGGTGCCCTGGAGATTGCCGAAGATGTTGCGGCTGGACTCGCTCCAATTGCCGGAGATGCGCTCGCCCTGGCTCGTCACATCGCTGGTGAGGTCGAACTTGTAGCTGTCGGACGCGCAGTGCAGAGCCTGCTTCAGGCTGAGGCCGCTGCCGGCGACCTTGTAGTCGGCCTTGCAGCGAATGCGCTCGGTGGAGCCGTCGGACAGCGACACCGTGCCGGTGCCGGCCCAGGCGCCGTCGAAACCGGCAAACGGGCCGGACGACTGAGCGTGGCTTGCCGAAACCGAGAAGAGCAGCGCAGCACCGATGCCGGCCGCCTTGATTGCCAGTCCAGATCGCCCAAACAATGTCATCTCAAATATCCCGTTTTAGAACGACGCCCGCTCACGCTTGAGAACGTCTCGCCACATCGAAAGTTTAGTGTTCCGAGCCCGTGGCAGGTTCAAAGCCAGGCCGCCAGAGATGGCCATTCACGAAGCCTCACGCCAGGCCTGGAGCCGCCGATTTGTGCTGTTTCGGGATGTTTCCGGTGGGAAAAGCGGGGCGGACAGATGCAGCTCTGCAACAGGTCTGCGGTAAAGCGCGGCGTCCCTGAATTATGACGTAGTATCAACCTCTTACATCTGTCAATGAAGGTTGAGGGAAGCCCTGATTTGGTGAGGGCGGCGCCAATTTGGCCGCATTTGCCAGTGCTTGTGCCTTCTCTGAGGCCGCTACCGCGCGGCGACTTGCCATCAGAACAATCCGTTCCGGTCGTCCGCCCTGTGCAGTCCGGCTCCGGTGCGATTCTGTCGCCAGAATGAAGGAATACAATGCGTAAGCTTCTCGTCGCTCTCACCCTGCTGTCGGCATCTGTTTCGACGGCGGCGTTCGCCCAGCAGGGGCGTGGCACGGACGCCGAGCAGAAGGCCTGCACCCGCGACGTGCAGAAATACTGCCGTCCGGTCATCGACCAGGGCGATTTCACCATCCTGGCCTGCCTCAAGGAGAACCGGGCCAAGATCTCGCAGGCCTGCGACCTGGTCCTGAAGACCCACAACCAGTAAGCTCGGCCACTGGCCCACAAAAGGCGGCCCTGGGGCCGCCTTTTCGGGCCCGATTCGCGGAAGGGCAGCCATCGCCAGACAGGATTGGTTTTGCGGCCGTATTCCCCTATATGGGGGCCGCGGCGGATCGCCGGCATGAGCCCGCGAGCGAAGAAGCCCTTTCTGTCCAAACGATTGTAAACCAGCCCTCGATGACCTCTGCGAGCGAATTGCGATCCGGCAAGGGTGACCGCGACGAGAATTTTCCCGTCGCGTCCTGGATCATTCATCCGCGTCATCGCGCCCTGATCCTGGCGTATTATAATTTTGTCCGCACCGCCGACGACATCGCCGACCACGCGACGCTCCCGTCCGACCAGAAGCTTAGCTATCTCGACCTGCTCGAGGCGGAGCTGCTCGGCAAGGGCGACACCCAGGCTGAGGCCGTCAGCTTGCGGCGCGCGCTCGCCGAGCGCGGCATGGCGCCGCGCCATGCGCTCGACGTGCTCACTGCGTTCCGCATGGACGTGACCAAGCTGCGTTACGAGAACTGGGACGAAGTCATCCACTATTGCCGCTATTCGGCGATGCCGGTCGGCCGCTTCATGCTCGACGTCCACGGCGAGAGCACCTCGACCTGGGCCGCATCGGATGCGCTCTGCGCGGGCCTGCAGATCAACAACCATTTGCAGGATTGCGGCAAGGATTTCCGCGAGCTCAACCGCGTCTATCTGCCGCGCGATGCGCTGGCAGCACATGGCGCCTCGGTCGAGCAACTCGGGCTTGCGCAATCGCCGCCGGCGATGCTGGCCTGTCTGCAGGAGCTCGCCGCGCGCAACGAAGCGCTGCTCGACGAGAGCAGGTCGTTGAGCGCCGAGATCCGGGATTTCCGTCTGGGCATCGACGTCGCGGTCATCCAGGCCTATGCCGACCGCATCGTGCGCCTCTTGAAGGTGCGCGATCCCCTGCGCGAGCGGGTACATCTGAACAAGTTCGAACTGCTCGTCTTCAGCCTTGCCGGAATGCTTGGTGAGGCCGGCCGCCGCGCAATTGGACGCAAGGCCATTTCCAGACCGGGGACTGCACATGACGCTTGAGGCGACCTCGCCCGGCGCCAATTATGGCTCGACCGCATCCGGTAGCTCCTTCTACGCCGCGATGCGCATCCTGCCGCATGACCAGCGCGAAGCGATGTTCCAGATCTACAGCTTCTGCCGCCAGGTCGACGACATCGCCGATTCCGACGGCCCGCGCGAGGAGCGGCTCGCCGCGCTTCAAGAGTGGCGCAACGACATCGACGCGCTCTACCAGGGCAATCCGCCGCCGCGGCTGAAGGATTACGTCGCCTCGGTGAAGACCTTCGGCCTCAAGCGCGAGGATTTCCTGGCGATCGTCGACGGCATGGAGATGGACGTGCCGCAGGACATCCGCGCGCCCGACATGGCGACGCTGGATCTGTATTGCGATCGCGTCGCCAGCGCCGTGGGACGGCTGTCGGTGCGGGTCTTCGGCCTGCCCGAAGAGGACGGCATCCAGCTCGCCTATCATTTGGGCCGCGCGCTTCAGCTCACCAATATCCTGCGCGACATCGACGAGGACGCAGGTCTCGGCCGGCTCTATCTGCCGCGCGAGGCGCTGCTGCATGCCGGCATCACCTCTGATGATCCGAACCGCGTGATTGCCGAGCGCGCGCTGCCGAAGGTCTGCCTGCCGCTGACGCAGCGTGCGAAGGCGCATTTCGAGAAGTCGGACGAGATCATGAACCGCAACAAGCGCCGCGTGGTGCGCGCGCCGCGGATCATGTCGAAATACTATCATTCCATTCTGGATCTCCTGATTGCGCGCGGTTTCAACGCGCCGCGCCAGCCGGTGCGTGTGTCGAAGGTCACACGCATCGCCATCCTGCTCCGCTACGCTTTCATCTGATGCAAAAGACAGCTCACATCATCGGTGCTGGAATTTCCGGCCTCTCCGCCGCCGTGCGGCTCGCCAATGCCGGCTTCAAGGTCGCCGTGCACGAGGCCACGCAGCAGGCCGGCGGCCGTTGCCGTTCTTATTTCGACGGCGCCACCAATCTCACCATCGACAACGGCAATCATCTGCTGCTGTCGGGCAACAGCCATGCGCGCGCCTATGCGCGCGCGATCGGCACCGAGGCGGGACTCGTCGGGCCGGAAAGCGCGCAGTTTCCCTTCGTCGACATCAAGACCGGGCAGCGCTGGCAGATCGATCTCGGCGCGGGCCGGTTGCCGACCTGGGTGCTCGACGAGAGCCGTCGCGTTCCTGATACGAGTCTCACCGATTACCTGAAGCTGGCGCCGCTGATCTGGGCCTCGGAAGAGACATTGGTCGGCAAGTCCATTCCTTGTGAAGGCGTGCTCTACCAGCGACTGGTGCAGCCGCTGCTGCTCGCAGCCCTCAACGTCGATCCGCCCGAGGGCTCGGCGGGGCTTGCCGGCGCGATCGTGCGCGAGACGCTGCTTGCGGGTGGGCAAGCCTGCCGTCCGCTGATCGCGCGCGACGGCCTCAGTGCCGTGCTGATCGAGCCCGCGGTGAAGTTTTTGCAGGAACGTGGCCATTCCGTTCAGCTCGGCCATGAACTGCGTTCGTTTGCGACCAGTGACGGCAAGGCCATTGCGCTGCATTTCGGCGGCGAGGACGTGATCCAGATCGGTGAGGGCGATGTGGTCGTGATGGCGGTGCCGCCACGCGCGGCCGCGAGCCTGCTGCCGGGGCTGAAGACGCCGACGGAATTCCGCGCCATCGTCAATGCGCATTTCCGCATCACACCGCCGCCGGGTTCGGCGCCGATCCTCGGCGTGATCGGCGGCGTCGTGGAATGGCTGTTCGCGTTCCCGAACCGGCTTTCCGTCACCATCAGCAATGGCGACCGTCTGGTCGACATGCCGCGCGAGGAACTCGCGCAGACGATCTGGAACGAGGTCTGCGAGGCGGGCGGCGTGTCCGGTGAGCTGCCCCCTTGGCAGATCGTGCGCGAGCGCCGTGCCACATTCGCGGCGACGCCGGCGCAGAATGCCCTGCGCCCGGGGCCGGTCACCGCGCTGAAAAACCTGTTCCTCGCGGGGGATTGGACTGCTACGGGATTGCCTGCAACCATCGAGGGATCGGTGCGATCAGGTGATCGCGCCGCCGATCTGGTTCTGGCCGCCAAAGGATCCTGACAGGCGGCCCTGACGGGCAAACGTCCCGGCCAATTTCAATCGACTATCGGAGCAATCGAGCGAGATGGATTCCGTGAACGCGACCAGCCGCGAAGCCCTTCAACAGGAGGCCTTGCAACCGGGGACCTTGCAACCGGGCATCCTGGAAACGAGCATTGCATCGGCGACGCAGGGCGTCCTCGACTTCCAGCAGGCGGACGGCCATTGGGTGTTCGAGCTCGAGGCCGACTGCACAATTCCGGCCGAGTACATCCTGCTGCGCCACTATCTCGCCGAGCCGGTCGACGCCGTGCTCGAAGCCAAGATCGCCAATTATCTTCGCCGCGTTCAGGGCGCCCATGGCGGCTGGCCGCTGGTGCATGAGGGCGAGTTCGACATGAGTGCCAGCGTGAAGGCCTACTTCGCGCTGAAGATGATCGGCGACAGCGTCGACGCCCCGCACATGGTGCGTGCGCGCGAGGCGATCCATGCGCGCGGCGGCGCTGTTCACAGCAACGTCTTCACGCGCTTCCTGCTTGCGATGTACGGCGTGGTGACCTGGCGCGCGGTGCCGGTGTTGCCGATCGAGATCGTGCTGCTGCCGTTCTGGTCGCCGTTCCACCTCAACAAGATCTCCTACTGGGCGCGTACCACCATGGTGCCGTTGATGGTGCTCGCAGCGCTCAAGCCGCGCGCGAAGAATCCGAAAGGGGTCGGCATCGACGAATTGTTCCTGCAGGATCCGCGCTCGATCGGCATGACCGCCAAGGCGCCGCATCAGAGCATGGCCTGGTTCCTGCTGTTTCGTTCGCTCGACGGCATTTTGCGCGTGATCGAGCCGCTGTTTCCCAAGAGCCTGCGCAAGCGCGCCATCGATGCGGCGCTCGCCTTCACCGAGGAGCGGCTCAACGGCGAGGACGGCATGGGTGCGATCTATCCGCCCATGGCCAACATCGTCATGATGTATGACGCGCTCGGCAAGGACGAGAACTATCCGCCGCGCGCGGTCACGCGCCGGGGCATCGACAAGCTCCTCGTCATCGGCGAGGAGGAGGCCTACTGCCAGCCCTGCGTCTCGCCGGTCTGGGATACGACGCTGACGGCGCATGCGCTGCTGGAAGCCGGCGGTGACAAGGCGGTGCCGGCCGCCAAGCAGGGCCTTGACTGGTTGATCCCGAGGCAGGAGCTCGAGGTGAAGGGCGACTGGGCCGTGAAGCGGCCCGACGTGCGTCCGGGCGGCTGGGCCTTCCAGTACAACAATGCGCATTACCCCGACCTCGACGACACCGCCGTGGTGGTGATGTCGATGGACCGCATGCGCCGGGAACACGGCGCGAGCGGCTATGACGCCGCGATCATCCGCGGCCGGGAGTGGATCGAGGGCATGCAGAGCGACGACGGCGGCTGGGCCGCCTTCGACGTCAATAATCTCGAATATTATCTCAACAACATCCCGTTCTCCGACCACGGCGCGTTGCTCGATCCGCCGACCGAGGACGTCACGGCACGCTGCATCTCGATGCTGGCCCAGCTCGGCGAGACCGCGAAGACCAGCAAGCACGTGGCTGACGGGGTCGCCTATTTGCGGAAGACCCAGCACCCCGAGGGGTCCTGGTACGGCCGCTGGGGCATGAATTTCATCTATGGAACCTGGTCGGTGCTCTGTGCCCTCAACATGGCCGGGGTCGACCACAAGGACCCCATGATTCGCAAAGCCGCCGGCTGGCTGGCCTCGATCCAGAACAAGGACGGCGGCTGGGGCGAGGACGCCGTCAGCTACCGACTGGACTACAAGGGCTGGGAAGCCGCCCCCTCGACGGCCTCGCAAACGGCATGGGCCTTGCTTGCCCTGATGGCGGCAGGCGAGGTTGATCACCCGGCCGTCGCCCGCGGGGTGGAGTACCTGATTGCAACACAGAACGAAAAAGGACTGTGGGACGAGCAGCGGTACACCGCCACAGGCTTCCCCCGCGTGTTCTATCTACGTTATCATGGTTACCCAAAGTTCTTTCCGCTGTGGGCACTGGCGCGGTATCGGAACTTGCGGAACACCAACAGCAGGGTGGTAGGGGTCGGAATGTGACTTTGGGGACGGGGGACTATTTTACCGCGGGTCAGGCCATCGACCCGCGGCCGATACTGATCGTGACCGGACTGGTGCAGGAGGCCCGCATCGCGGCCGGGCCGGGAATGGCCGTGATCTGTTCATCGAGCAGCCCGACGCAGTTGCGGGCGCTTCTGACCGTGGTGGATCCCGAGACGATTCGCGGCGTGATCTCGTTCGGCGTGGCCGGCGGGCTCGACCCGACGCTGCGTTCCGGCGATGTCGTGCTGGCGACCGAAGTGCTCGACGGCGACACCCGCTGGGCCGCAGGCCTCTCGCTCGGCGACGATTTGATCGACCGCCTGACCTCGGGGCGCCGCCGCGTGGTGCGCGGCAGCCTTGCCGGTGCCGAGGAAGTGGTCACGGGGCGCTCCTGCAAGGCGGCGCTACACTCGGAGACGGGCGCTGCCGCCGTCGACATGGAAAGCCACATCGCGGCCGCCTATGCCGCCGAGGCCGGGCTGCCCTTTGCCGCGGTCCGCGTCATCAGCGATCCCGCCCACCGCGCGCTGCCGGCGCTCGCCCGCGCCGCGATCAAGCCGAACGGCCAGATCGACCTCGCGGCCGTGCTGCGCGGCATCGTGCGCAATCCGGCGACGCTGCATGCGCTGGTCTCGACCGGCATCGACTTCAACCGCGCTTTGCGGAGCTTGCGCGGCTGCCGCGATTATCTGATCGGCACCGAGCTGATCGACAGCGAGGCGCTGGTGTCGAAGGCGGCCTGACCTCTTGATGCGATAAAGCAAAAGGCCCGGTCGCCATCGGCGACCGGGCCTTTTGCGTATGGATGTCCGTAGCCGGGATGGGGTGACAGCGTCATCCGGGAGCCGACCAGATCGCCAAGGCCGCGGCTTCTCACGCTCACTCGGTCGCCTCCATGCGGTTTCGGTCCACGACCCACAGTGTCCGTCGCATCATGCCCTCGACGATTGCCGCCGATTCGCTTGGACGCAGATAGATCGCCGTGGACTTGAGCAGCCATGGCAACACCGCTTGTTCGAGCCGCTCCTCATAGGCGCGGCGCATCATGTCGAATGCCTGCAGTCCGGGTCCGGCCAGGATCACATGGTGTGGGCGCAGCACGGATATCGTTGCCGCGACCGCCTCGGCAAGCGCGCGACCTGCCTGCTGGAATACATGCTCGAGACGGGGATCGCCGCCCCGCGCTCGCTCGCGCAGCAGGGCCATCTGCGCCTCGGACGGTTGTTGCGACACCGCCGGCGGCAAGTCGAGAAAGGTACGGGCGTCGCGGTAGAGCGCGTAGTCGGCGAGATGGGCCTCGATGCAGCCGCGCTGGCCGCAGCGGCATTGCGGCCCGTTCGATCCCAGTTTGATATGGCCGATCTCACTGCCGGCGCCGGCGCCCCAGCGCGCCTCACCATCGACAACGACGCCCATGCCGACGCCGTGGCCGACCATGATCGTGGCCGAGAGGCCCTGCGCCAGCGCCGGCTCCGCGGCGCAAAGCGCGAGCGCAACCGCAACAGCGTCATTCGCCATCACGACTTCGGCGTCGAAGGCCTGGCGCACCGGCTTCACCAGATCGATATCGGTGACGGAAAGCGCCGGACTCCACAGATGCCGGCCGGTGTCCGCGTTCACGATGCCCTGCAGGGCAATGCCTATTCCCAACAGGCGATGGCGCGGTGTGGCCGTCGCCTCAAGCATCGAATCGATCTGCGCGATCACGAGATCGCATAACGCGCCCGCATCGAGCGCCCGCGTCGCGATTTCGAGCCGCGATTGCGCCAGGCCGGAGCCGCTGAAATCCGCGATCAGTGTTTCGATCAGGTTCATGCGCAGCGAGACCGCAATGATGCGGCCGAACTCCGGGTTCAGGGTCAGCAGCACAGCGGGCCGGCCGCGACGGCGGCCGTTCAGCCCGTCCGCATCGTCTTCGTCCGTGTCGTCGGCCCATGACGTTGCCGCTGTCTCGGTCTCGCACAGCAATTCTTCCGCGATCAGCTTCGACGTCAGGCCGGAAACGGCGGGGAAGCTCAATCCCGTACTCCGGGCGAGCTCCACGCGCGGCAATGGCCCCTGACGTCGCAGGACTTCGACGAGGCGGCCGCGGTTCGAACCGCGGGCGGTGCCTGAAATGCGTCTGGGCGGTTCAATTTGGTCAGCCATGCTGTCTCTTTAGTTCACGACGTGAAATTAATATGCACGGAAAAGCACAGCCGGAAAACGTCGTCTGGGAGCTATATTTACTATTATCGTACCTTATGTACTATTTCCGCTTGAAGAATGAGCCAGTACATCCTGTTTTCGGTGTTTTGCTCTGCGACATTTCTTCGCTGTGTAAATAAAATAGGGCGCAAAAAGCGTCATGAAGCCCTTATCCGGGGTGTCCAAAGGGAGGTGCAGATGAACGGATCGATGAAGAAATTGCTAGTGCCGTTGCTCGCGACCGCCGCGCTCGCGATGGCGACGGGAATGGCACAGGCCCAGCAGAAGAAGACCATCGCGCTGGTCACCAATGTTGCGGCCGACTTCTGGACCATCGCCGGCCGCGGGCTGGAAAAGGCGCAGAAGGAACACCCGGAATACAATATCGAACTGATCGTCACCAACGAAGGCACGGCGGCGGGCCAGCGGCGCGAGTTGGACGACCTGCTGGTGCGCGGCGTCGCCGGTATCTCCATCTCGGTCGACGATGCGCCGCACGCGACCGAACAGCTCAACAAGGTTGCGGCCAAGACCGTGTTGATCACGACGGACAGCGACGCGCCGCAGAGCAATCGTCTCGCCTATATCGGCACCGACAACGTCGCGGCCGGGCGGCAAGCAGGCGAAGAGATCAAGAAGGCGCTGCCGAGCGGCGGCAAGATCGCGCTGTTCGTCGGCACGATGGACGCGGACAATGCCCGCGAGCGGGTGCAGGGGATCAAGGACGCGATCGCCGGCACCAAGGTCGAGCTGGTCGACGTGTTCACCGACCAGGTCGACTTCGCCAAGGCCAAGGCGAATATGGAGAACGTGCTGGTCAAATATCCCGACATCGCGCTCTTGTCCGGCCTTTGGAGCTACGAGACGCCACTGATCTATGACGCGGTCAAGGCGGCGGGCAAGGCCGGCAAGGTGAAGATCGTCGGCTTCGACGAGGACCAGCGCACGCTGCGGGGAATATCCGACGGCACAATCGAATCCACGGTCGTGCAGCAGCCATACGAATTCGGGTATCTCTCCGCCACCAACATCATCAAGACACTGAACGGCGACAAGTCCTGGATTCCGGCTAACAGCAAGCTGATCGTGCCAACCCAAGTGGTCAGCAAGTCCAACGTCGCGGAATTCACCGCAAATCTGAAGGCACTGTTGAAGAAGTGACTTCAGCGCCTTTCGACGCCCGGCTGGCACAGTCGGGCGTCGTGCGGGAGGAAATGAATGGCGGACATCCTGTTCGAACTCGCCGGTATCAGCAAGTCCTATCCCGGGGTCATGGCCCTCGACGACGTCAGTCTGCGTGTGTACCGGGGCGAGGTGTTGGGCCTGATCGGCGAGAACGGCGCCGGCAAATCGACGCTGATGCGCGTGCTGGGCGGCGTGATCGCGCCGAGCGAGGGCGTGATACGCATCGGCGGCACCGACCACGCCCGTATGACGGTGAACGAGGCGACGCAGGCCGGCATCGCCTTCGTGCATCAGGAACTGAACCTTTTCGAAAATCTCGACGTCGCCGCGAACGTCTTCATTGGACGCGAGTTGCTTGTCGGCGGCCCGCTCAAGCTGGTCGACGATGCAAAGATGCATGCCCGCGTGATGCCGCTGCTGGAGCGGCTGGGCGCCGATTTCACCCCGGACACGCTGGTCGACAACCTGTCGATCGCCGAGCGCCAGTTGGTGGAGATCGCCAAGGCGCTCTCGATCGACGCCCGCGTCATCATCATGGACGAGCCGACCTCCAGCCTGACGATTTCGGAGACCGAACGGCTGCTGGAGGTGATTGCGGATCTGAAGGCGCACGGCATCTCGGTGATCTATATCTCTCACCGGCTCAGCGAGATCATGACCTGCGCCGACCGCGTCGTGGTGCTCCGCGACGGCCGCACGGTGGGAGAGTTGGCGCGAGACCAGCTCAGCCATGCCGCAATGATCCGGCTGATGATCGGCCGCGACCTGAAAGCGCTGCATACGCCGCCGAAGCGGTCGCCGCAGCCGGGCGGCTGCGACATCGTCGGTCTCGTGACGTCGGCCTTTCCCGACCGGCAGGTCGATCTTTCCGTGCGGCATGGCGAGATACTCGGACTGGCGGGGCTCGTGGGCGCCGGTCGCACCTCCCTTGCCCGCGCGGCTTTCGGCATTGATCCGCCGCTGGGCGGCGAGATCAGGATCGACGACGCGCCGATCGATGTCGCATCGCCGCGGGAGGCGATCAGGCAAGGCATCTATCTGATGCCGGAGGATCGCAAGAAATCCGGGCTCGTGCTGGAGCTGCCGATCCGGGAGAACGTGACGCTGGCCAGCCTGCTGAATTATGCGCAGATGTGGCTGGTCAGCGCCCCGGCCGAGCGCAAGGCTGCCAAGGAGCAGGTGAGGCGCCTCTCCATCAAGGTGCCGAGCATCGATATGGAAGCCGTGACGCTCTCGGGCGGCAACCAGCAAAAGGTCGTGCTGGGCAAGTGGCTCTCCATGCAGCCGCGCGTGATGTTCTTCGACGAGCCGACCCGTGGCGTCGACGTCGGTGCCAAGAGCGAGATCTACGCGCTGATGCGCGAACTCGCCGACCAGGGCGTCGCGATCGTGATGATCTCTTCGGACATGGAGGAGGTCATTGGCGTCTCCGACCGGATCGCGGTGATGCATGAAGGCAGCGTCAGCGGCGTGCTGGAGCGGCCGCAGTTCAGCGAATACAACGTGTTGCAGCTTGCAATCGGCCAGGCGCTGGAAACCGTGGAAGCGGCTGCGCCATGAACAAGAAAGAACTCGGCCTCGGCCTGCTGCTCGTGGTGATTTCCGCCGTCACGGGCGCGATCAATCCAGCCTTCCTGTCGCTGGTGAACCTGCTCAACATGGCCAATCTGATCGGCCTGTTCGGCGTGTTCGCGCTCGGCGAGGGGCTCGTGATCATCACCGGCGGCATCGACCTCTCGCTTGGCTCGATGTTCGCGCTGCTCGGCGTCGTATTCATCGACCTTCTGACGACTTACGAGGTCCCGTGGCCCCTGGCGCTGCTGGCCGTGTTGCTGGGCGGGCTGGCGCTGGGAGGCATTCAGGGCTTCCTCGTCACCCGGCTGAAGATGCAGCCCTTCATCGTGACGCTGTGCGGCTTACTGATCTATCGCGGCGCCGCCCGCTATTATACGAGCGACTCGACACGCGGCTTCGGCTATGGCGACGAGGCCGCGACGCTGAGCAGCATCGCCTCCGGCAATGTGGCGGGCATCCCGAACACCTTCATCTTTCTGATCATCCTTGCGCTCGTCCTCGGCGTGCTGCTGCACCGCTCGGTCTACGGACGCTGGCTTTATGCCGTCGGCAAGAACGAGGAAGCGGCGCGCTTCTCGGGCATCAACACCAACATGGTGATCGCAACCGCCTATATCATCAGCGGTGGGCTCGCCGGAGTTTCGACGGTCTTGTTCGTGTTCTACACCAACTCGGTGTCTCCGAGCTCCTTCGGCAATTTCTATGAGCTCTACGCGATCGCGGCTGCCGTCCTGGGCGGGTGCAGCCTGCGCGGCGGCGAAGGCTCCATTCTCGGTATCGTGCTGGGGACCGCGCTGCTGCAGGTGCTGCAGAACCTCGTGAATATCCTGGGCATCCCCAATTCCCTGAACTTCGCGGTGATGGGGACGGTGATCTTGATCGGCGTGTTGGCGGATCATCAGTTGCAGGCCCGGCGTCGGCGCAAGATGGCGCTGGCCGGTCTCGCCCGCACGGCGCCGAAATCGACACGTGAAGGACAGCAGGGTGCAGCACCGCGCGGCGTGGACGCGCTGCCGGTGAGAACGGGCGACCAGGCATGACGGATCCAGGCTCCAGTTGACACAAGGCTGCTTCGTGGGCGTGCGGCTGTGATGGTGTGCTGGGGACGGAGCGCGTTTCAGGCTCGAGGGCTTGGGCAGGAACGCGAGGCAACAACGACAAAGCCTGAGACGGCGGGAGGACGAAGAAAATGTTGCGCAGGTTAGTGAGCACCGCATGTGCGTGCGGTGTGGGGATTGCTCTCTCATCGCTGCTTGGCGGTGCGGTACATGCGGCCGATTTTTCGACCAAGGCCGCTCCTGTTCCTTATGCGGCTGACGATTTCTGGACGAGACCGTATCTGTTCGGCGACCTCGGCCGAACCAAGCTGAAGGAGCAGGGCATCGAGCTGGGCCTGACGCTCGGTAACGAATCCGTCGGCAACGTCTCGGGCGGGAGCAGGAACACCGCAGCCAACGCGGGTCAGCTGTGGTTTGGTGCAAAGCTGGATATGGGAAAGCTTGCCGGCATCCCCGGCGGCACGGTCGGCCTCACGCTGGTCGACCGCTTCGGCAAGAACCTGAACACCGAGGCGGACATTCCCGCCTTGCAACTGACCAACGAAGTGTTCGGCCGCGGCAATATCCTGCGCCTGACACAGCTCTATTACTCGCAGAAGCTGTTCGATGACCGTCTCGAACTCAAAGGCGGCCGTCTTCCGGTCGGCTCCGACTTCTTCTTCGGTCTGTGCGAGTTCATCAACCTGACTTTCTGCGGCGGCCAGCCCGGCAACATCCAGGGCGGGTACATCTACAACTGGCCGGTGAGCCAGTGGGCCGGGGTCGTCCACTACAAGATCGCGCCGGAGTTCACGATCTCGGTCGGCGTCTACGACGCCAATCCGGGTTACCTGACGACGTCAGACCCCGGCATCTACTTCTTGCCAGGCATCCCCGCCTCAAACCCCGCCAGTGGCGTGATGGTGCCGGTGGAGTTGGTCTGGACGCCGAAAGGGCCCTTGACCGGGACCTGGAGAGTTGGCGGCTGGTACGACAGCGCCTCGTCGATCGATGGCGGCCTTCCCGGTGTCGTCAGCACCATCCCGGGCGTCGGCGGCGTGCCGGATCAAAACCTCAGCGATCAAAGAGGCCGCTACGGCGTCTACGAGTCGATCCTGCAACGGTTGACCGTCGACGGTCCTGGCGCGGTGGGTTGGTACACCTTCCTCAATACGACCGTTGCCGATCACCGGACGTCGTACCAGGACTACCAGATCGCCCTGGGCTTCCGGCATACCGGAACGTTCAGCTGGCGTCCCCAGGACGAAGTCGGCTTCGCGGTCGGCACGACCCATGTGAACTCGGCGGCCCTCAGCCCCAACGCCGGCGGCAACGAGGTTCCGCTCGAAGTCTGGTACGGCTGGCAGGCGACGGGATGGATGAACCTCAAGTTCGACGCGCAGTATGTGATCAATCCCGGCGGACGCGGCTATAACGCCGTGGGCGTGAAGACCGACAATGCCGTCGTTCTCGGCATGCGCACCGAGGTCCACTTCTGATGTGACGCGAAAGCCGTTCGACGCGAAAGCCCGGACATGCATCCGGTTGTCTTGAACCTTTTGCATGAGAGTGGGCCACCCCATAGGGAATAGGGAGCGTCGCTCCGGTCTTCCCCTTGGCGTTGGAGCTGAACAAAAGAAAAAGCCCGGTCGTGCGACCGGGCTTTTTCCGTCTGGCGCGTAGCCAGCCTCGTAAGGATGGGTGCGCGCGCCGGAATGACGGCGAGGGGGCGGCGCCGCTTGTCCCAACGCACCCGTCGGGCAAACACCGCAAAGTCCGTCAACCCCTCGTCATAAAAATATTCCACTTTCCAGAATTTCGGATTTGTGGCATGGGGCGTCTATTCCGGCCCTGCCAGAGGGGCTTCGCGATCGTCACGAGATGCGGGGTTGGGGTGCGATGGACGCGGCAGCGCCGGCACGGAAAGGCGATGACAGGGCGGGCAACCGTGAGTCAGGCGCGACGCGGTACGATACGGCGCGGTTACAGCGGTTTCGGTCGTCGTCGGAGGCGAGCACACGCGAGCCCCCGGCGATCAGGTCAAACCGTTCGCGGACGGAGAAGTCATGTGGCCCTTGCTGCAAGCCTTATTTCTGTTCTTCATAGAACAGATAACACATAAAGCGACCAAAGACTTAGGCTTATATTCGCCGGCAAGAAGTGGGCCTGCTCGGATCAGCCGGGACCTAATAGGCCCCGTTTCAAGCTTCTCTGCTTGGTCTGATCAAGATCAAAACCGCCTGCCTGCGCGCATGCGATAAAATAACTATGAGTCGCTTTGTCGAAACCGACGAACACTATGATCCGACGACCGTCTGGCTGCATTGGATCACCGTCGCCCTCGTCATTGTCTTATGGGGAATAGGTCAGACCGGAGACCTCTTTCCGCGCGGACCACTCCGCACCGGAGTGTGGTCCACGCACGTCGTGTTGGGCTTCCTCACCGCATTTGTTATCGTGACGCGAGTTGCTTGGCGGGCGCATTTTGGGCGCGTGCTGCCGCCTGCCGATAGCGGGACCCTCTATACGATCGCGAGACTAACGCATTTAGCGTTGTACATCCTGCTTGGCCTCGTGGTCGTGGCTGGCATCATTGATGCCTCGTATCGCGGCTTCAATATCTTTGGACTGTGGTCGGTGCCGCAATTCGGCAGTGGTGACACGGCGACCCGGCATAGTATCAACGAGTGGCACGAGTTCGCAGCCAATGCGCTAGTCGTGGTCGCCGGAGTTCACGCCTTGGCGGCGTTGGGGCACCAATACGTATGGCGTGATCATTTGCTCGACCGTATGCGGCCGTAGCCGCCTCTATTCGGGGCCCGTGGCTTCCTGTGCCTTGTTCATTGTGACCGACGACCGCTTTGCCCCTGCGACGGTTGGGATCGAATTCGTCAAGTGCTCTCTATTAATTACGGCATGGGGTTGTTTTTGATTTTTGCAAAGACGCCGGACGATCGAGGGGAGGCCGGCAGACGTCTCCATCAAGTGTCGGGCAAAACACCGCAAAGTTCGTCAATCCCTCCTCGTAAAAATATTCCTATTTCCAGAATTTCGGATTTATGGCATAGGACACTCATCCCGGCCCTGCCAGAGGGGCGCTTCGCGATCGTCACGAGATGCGGGTTGGGGTGCGGTGGACGCGGCAGCGCCGGCGCGAAAGGCGATGACAGGGCGGGCAACCGTGAGTCATGCGCGGCGCGCTACGACACGGCGTAGTCACAGCGGCCAAGCTGGTACTCGGGGGTGAGCACACGCGAGCCTCGGATGCTTCCGGCGAGGCCGTCCGCGGACGGAGAAGTCGTGTGGTCCCGGCGCCCGGGGTTCTGGCGTCAAACCTCGCGGTGATGTGGCAGCCAACCGGCACGCGCATCGATCAGCGGCGAGGCGACGGGGGCAATAGTGCAACGCTCCCCGAGGAGAGCACGAAGGACACCGTTAAAACCAACCGCGCAGGGAAGGCCGGGCGACCGGCAACACCTGTGATCCACCCCGTGTGCATCTTCATAGCGCACGGATCTGGGGTGCCGCCGGCGCCCGGCCTTTCCTGCGCCCTCTGGCTTTCATGGGGCGTGAACGAGACGCATAGCCCGGGCGAATGCACCGCGGGAATGCGAAGGTGTGTCTGCGATGAAGAGCGCTGATAGAAAGCAAGCCCGTGCCACATACGCCGTCATTGCGAGCGCAGCGAAGCAATCCAGAATCTTTCCATGGAGGCAGTCTGGATTGCTTCGCTGCGCTCGCATGACGGCGAGAGAGAATGACTCGATCTCCTCTCGTGCCCCGGACGCAGCGCAGCGTCCCTTCGACGATGCGCTGCAGAGCCGGGGCCCATGCATCGACACGGCACGCGGCTGCTGGGTCCCGGCTCTGCGCAGCAGCGCAAAGCGCGCTGCAGCGCGTCCGGGACCCGGACAACTCATCTTGCGGCAATGGCCCAAAAGAAAAGGCCCGATCGCGTTCGCGGCCGGGCCTTTGACGTGAGATTTGATCGCGCGCTTACGCCGCGGTCGAAGCCTTCCGCGCCGCCTTCGCCTGCGCCGCCTCGGCTTCGTCCTTGCGGATTTCCGACAGCTTCTTCTGGACCTGCTCCGAGAAGATGTACTGCGCCGGGCGCTGCTTGGACATGTCGATCTCCGGCGCCATCGGGCCCGTGGTCTTGATGCCGCGCAGCGACACCCACATCGCCTTCAGCGGGTTGTTGAGGGCGGCGGTCGCCGCCGTCGGCTCGTAGCCGCAATGGGCCATACAGTCGGCGCACTTCTCGTAACGACCGGTGCCGTAGCTGTCCCAGTCGGTGGTCTCCATCAGCTCCTTGAAGGTTTTTGCGTAGCCTTCACCGAGCAGATAGCAGGGCTTCTGCCAGCCGAAGATGTTGCGCGCGGGCATGCCCCAGGGCGTGCATTCGTATTCCTGGTTGCCGGCGAGGAAGTCGAGGAACAGGCCGGAATGCATGAAGTTCCACTTCTTGCCCTTGCCCATCGCGAAGATGTCGCGGAACAGCTTCTTGGTCTTGGTGCGGTTGAGGAAGTGCTCCTGGTCCGGCGCGCGCTCATAGGCATAGCCGGGGGACATCGAGACGCCGACGCCAAGCTCGACGGTGAGGTCCAGGAATTTCGCGATCTCCTCGGCCGGATGGCCGTCGAAGATGGTGGCATTGACGTTGACGGTGAAGCCGCGCGCCTTGGCTGCCTTGATCGCGGAGACGGCGCGGTCGAACACGCCCTTCTGCGACACCGCCTTGTCGTGGTGATCGCGCAGGCCGTCCAGATGCACCGAGAAGAACAGGTACGGGGAGGGCTCGAACAGATCGAGCTTCTTCTCGAGCAGCAGCGCGTTGGTGCAGAGCGAGACGAACTTCTTGCGCGCGACGAGGCCGCGCACGATCTCGCCGATCTCCTTGTGGATGAGCGGCTCGCCGCCGGGAATCGCGACCATCGGCGCGCCGCACTCGTCGGCCGCGTCCCAGCACTCCTGCGCGGTCATGCGGCGGTTGAGGATCGCATCCGGATAGTCGATTTTGCCGCAGCCGACGCAGGCGAGGTTGCAGCGAAACAGCGGCTCCAGCATCAGCACGAGCGGGTAGCGCTTGCGGCCAAGCAGTTTCTGCTTGAGCAAATAGCCGCCGATACGCATTTCCTTGAAGAAGGGGATTGCCATTACAAGTTTCTTTCTGAGCTTTTCAATTCGGGTGAGTCAGCTCGCAGCCAGTTGGGCCGGAAGCCGGAATTCGATGTTTTCTTCGCGGCCCGGCAGCACCTGGACCTTCACCGGTCCGATCCGCCGCATCGCTTCGATCACGTCATCCACGAGTACCTCGGGCGCCGAAGCGCCGGCCGTGATGCCGACGGTCCTGGCATTCTTCAACCAATCCGGATTGAGCTCGCTGCCGTCGGCAATCAAATAACTCGCGACGCCGGCCTCGGTGCCGATTTCGCGAAGCCGGTTCGAATTCGAGCTGTTGGCAGCGCCCACTACCAAGATCACGTCGACCAGCTTACTCAAGTCCCTTACCGCAGATTGGCGGTTCTGTGTCGCATAGCAGATATCCCGGATATCCGGACCTTGAATATCTGTAAAGCGGGCCTGAAGGGCCGCGATGATGTCCTTGGTGTCGTCAACCGAGAGGGTGGTCTGGGTGATGTAGGCCATTGGCGTATCCGCCGGCAGGGTCAGCGCCTTAACCTCTTGAACGCTTTGGACAAGCAGCACCGGGGCGGGAACCTGGCCCATCGTGCCCTCGACCTCGGGGTGTCCGGCATGGCCGATCAGGATCAGCGTCCGGCCCTTGGTGATGTAGCGCTTCCCCTGATTGTGAACTTTCGTGACCAGGGGGCAGGTGGCATTGAGCACCGGAAGGTCGCGCGCGGCGGCCTCTTCCTCGACGCTGCGGGCGACGCCATGGGCGCTGAACACCGTCACCGCTTTGGGCGGGACCTCGGACAGCTCCTCGACGAAGATTGCGCCTTTGTTTTTCAGGCTCTCGACGACGTATTTGTTGTGCACGATCTCGTGGCGCACATAGACGGGCGGGCCGTACTTCTCCAGTGCCCGTTCCACGATTTCGATCGCACGCACCACGCCCGCGCAAAAGCCGCGCGGTTGCGCCAAATAAACTTCCATGGGACGCCCATCACGCAAGTTGCACCAATCCGCTTCTAAGTCCCCGGCGTCATGCCGATACTGACCAATGAGTTGCAATATCCGCACCATTGGTTCGCGCACGCGGTAGCCACCCACCCCCGTTGGGGCTCCGGCGCATGGAGGCGCAAGACTTTGTGTCAAAAAATCGGCAGCAAGGAAAGGTCGAATGAAACCTCCAGCGCCCGACAGTGTGATTTTGTCGGTAACATAGTAAGGTAACGGCCTTGAGCGTGATGGGTAGCCGAGCTTCCCAGTCTTTCGTCACTTTCCCGCCTCAACTCCCCGCCTATACCGACCGCCCCGCATGGTTTTGCCCGGGTCTCCCGCCGTTTACCTCGAACCTTCTCGCGGCGAGAACCACCCAAAACAGCAATAGGTTTCGCCTGGGAACTCCGATAAACAGCGGGCGTTTCCGGCAAGCTGTTAACCGCAGAAAGAAAAGAAGTGCTGCAAAGCGTCGTCGTTGCCATCGTCAGGGCCTGCACCCGGCTTGCCTCCCTCGTCGTCGTTCTCGGACTCCTGCTGGCGGTGGGCGCGGGCTATTACGCGTCCAAGCACTTCGCCATCAACACTGACATCAATTCGCTGATTGCCCAGAATCTGGACTGGCGCCAGCGCGACCAGCAGTTCGATCGCGCCTTCGACCGCGATGCGACGATCACGGCGGTCGTCGAGGCCAAGACCCCCGAAATGGCGAGCGCGGCGTCGGACGCGCTCTACGCCAAGCTGAAGGACGACAAGACCAACTTCCAGTCGGTGCAGCAGCTCGGCAGCGGCGAGTTCTTCGAGAAGAACGGCCTGTTGTTCCTGCCGACCGAGGAGGTCGGCAAGATCACCGGCCAGTTCGAATCCGCTGCGCCCCTCATCGAAATCATGGCCGGCGATCCCTCGATCCGCGGCCTGACCGGCGCGCTGGAGACGGGGCTTGCCGGCGTCAAGCGCGGTCAGGTCAAGCTCGACAACACCGCGCGGCCCTTCAACCTGATCGCGCAGACCGTCGAGACCGTGCTCAACAAGGGCAATGCGAGCTTCTCGTGGCGCGAGCTCGTCAGCGACGAGCCGCTGTCGGATAGCGACAAGCGCGCCTTCATCGAATTCAAGCCGATCCTCGACTACAATGCGCTGGAGCCCGGCAAAGGCGCTACCGACGCCATCCGCAAGGCCGCAGCGGATCTGGATTTTCCAACCAAGTATCAGGCGCGGGTGCGGCTGACCGGCCCGGTCCCGATCGCCAACGAGGAATACGCCACCGTCCAGGAAGGCGCCGTCATCAACGGCATCGGCACGGTTCTCGTCGTGCTGGTCATCCTGTGGCTCGCGCTGCATTCGGCGAAGATCATCTTCGCCGTGTTCGTCAATCTCTTCGTCGGCCTTGCGATCACGACCGCGGCCGGCCTGATGATGGTCGGATCGTTCAATCTGCTGTCGATCGCGTTCGCGGTGCTGTTCGTCGGCCTCGGCGTCGATTTCGGCATCCAATACAGCGTCCGCTACCGCTCGGAGCGCTACAAGCACAACGATCTTTCGGGCGCGCTGGTGCTGGCGGCCAAGCGCTCGGCGGTGCCGTTGTCGCTCGCGGCGATGGCGACGGCCGCCGGCTTCCTCTGCTTCATGCCGACCGACTACAAGGGCATCGCGGAGCTCGGCCAGATCGCCGGCGTCGGCATGCTGGTGGCGTTCCTCTCGTCGATCACCGTTCTGCCGGCCATGCTGAAGCTGCTGAACCCGCCCGGTGAGAAGGAGCCGGTCGGCTATGCCTTCCTGGCGCCGCTCGATCACTTCCTGGAGAAGTATCGTGTGCCGATCGTCGGCGGCACGTTGCTGCTGGCGCTCGGCGGCCTGCCGCTGCTCTACTTCATGAAGTTCGACTTCAACCCGATGAACCTGCGCAACCCGAAGGCCGAATCGATCGCGACCTTCCTCGACCTGCGCAAGGACCCCAACACCGGCGCCAATGCCATCAACGTGATGACGACGTCGGAGGAGCAGGCAAAGCAGGTCGAGGCGAAGCTGGAGAAGGTGCCCGAAGTGCTCAGGGTGATGTCGCTCGACAGCTTCGTGCCGCAGGACCAGCCGCCGAAGCTGAAGCTGCTCGCGCAGGGCGCCAAGGTGCTGAACCCCGCGCTCAACCCCGATCAGATCGATGCGGCGCCGTCGGACCAGGAAAACGTCGAGGCGCTGAAATCCTCGGTCGACAATCTGCGCCGGACCGCGGGCGAGGCCAAGGGTCCGGGTGCGGTCGCCTCGCGCCGTCTGGCAGACGCGCTCGAAAAGCTCGCCAATGGCGACGAGGCGACGCGCAACAAGGCGCAGGACGTGTTCGTCACGCCGATGAAGATCGTGTTCGACCAGCTCAGAAATGCGATGCAGGCCGGGCCCGTCACCCTGAACTCATTGCCGCCCGATCTCGTCAGCGCCTGGAAGAGCAAGGATGGCATCATCCGCGTCGAGGCGCTGCCCAAGGGCGATCCCAACGATAACGACACGCTGCGCAAATTTGCGGCGGCGGTGCTCGTTGCCGAACCGACCGCGATCGGCGGGCCGGTCTCGATCCTGAAATCCGGCGATACCGTGGTGCGGGCGTTCATCCACGCCGGCATCTATGCGCTGCTGGTGATCGGCCTCCTGCTGTGGATCACGTTGCGCCGGTTCGTCGACGTGCTGATGACCCTGGTGCCGCTCCTGGTTGCGGGGGCGGTGACGCTCGAGATCTGCGTGTTGATCGGCCTGCCGCTCAACTTCGCCAACATCGTCGCGTTCCCGCTGCTGCTCGGCGTCGGCGTCGCCTTCAAGATCTATTATGTCGTGGCCTGGCGCTCAGGCCGGACAAACCTGCTCCAGACCAGCCTAACGCGCGCGATCTTCTTCAGCGCGCTGACGACGGCGACCGCGTTCGGCAGCCTGTGGCTGTCGAGCCATCCCGGCACATCCAGCATGGGCAAGCTGCTGGCCCTCTCGCTGGTGACGACGCTCGCGGCCGTGCTGCTGTTCCAGCCGGCCCTAATGGGCAAACCCCGCAATCTCAGGGAGTAGGCAGATGTCGCCGACCGGATCGGCGGCGCCCTTCTGAGCGGGTTTGGCTGCGCCGGCGGCCTTCGGGGCTGCCGGAGCAGGCGCGGGTGCGGCGGCAATCGTCGTGCTTGCGGCTTTGGGCGCCGCGCCGGCGGGCTTCGGCGCGCCCTTGGCCATGGCGTTGGCGGTGCTCAAGGGGATCGGCGGGCCAACCCGGGTCCAGGTCTCGCCACCGCAGAGGAAGCCCATCACGCAGCCCTTGATTTCGAGTTGGTCGGTACCCGAGGGCGTGATGGTCGCGCTATAGATCTGGCCGTCCTGGGCGTTGTAGACTTGGCCCTCCCACTGATCGGCGCCTGACGTCTTCTTCATGTCGATCAGCGTCACCATGCCCAGCGTCGGCCTGTTCTTTTTCGAGACATCCGGATTGTTCTCGTCGCGCCCGCCGGGCTTCTTTTCCCAGGCAACGGCACCCCACATGCTGCCATTGCATTGGGCGACGCGGATGTTGGCGACGCCATCGGCGACCCGCCAATCGCCGGTGGGGTCGGCGGCGAGGGCCGGGGTCAGGCAGGTGTAACCGCCAGCCAGTATTAGTCCGGTGTAAAGGGCCAAACGCATGATAGTTCCTCGGCAGTGCAACATGGTCTAAAGCTGTGCTTGCGAAGATGGTCCGAAAAAGGGCAAAAGGCCGCACAGACCGTTTTCAGTAACGGTCCCTTTTCAGTTGACGAGACGACCCTCAACCGAAGTATGTAACGGATGCACAGCCCAAATCCAGACATGTCTCAGCTATTCGCGGACCGTCAGGCCCAGCGCAGCACCCTGCATAATCGGTATCTGAACGAGCAGTTCGTTCGGGTCCTCAAGACCATCGGCTACGATGTCGGCTTCCAGAAGGGGCAGGGGCAGTATCTCTACGATCGCGACGGCGCGCGCTACCTCGACCTGTTGTCCGGCTTTGGCGTGTTTGCGATCGGACGCAATCATCCGGTCATGCGCGATGCGCTCAAGAGCGTGCTCGATGCCGACCTGCCCAATCTCGTCCAGTTCGACGTCTCGGTGCTCGCCGGCGTGCTGGCCGAGCGGCTTCTGAAATACGTCCCCTATCTCGACAAGGCGTTCTTCGCCAATTCCGGCGCCGAATGCGTCGAAGCTGCCATCAAATTCGCGCGCGGCGCGACGGGGCGTCCCGGCATCGTCTATTGCGCCCATGGCTATCACGGCCTGACCTATGGCGCGCTGTCGCTGACCGGTGATTCGAATTTCCGCACCGGCTTCGAGCCGCTGCTGCCCGGCTGCACCCCGATCCCGTTCAACGATCTGGCCGCGCTGGAAAAGGCGCTGGCCTCGCGCGAGGTCGCGGCCTTCGTCGTCGAACCGATCCAGGGCAAGGGCGTCAACATGCCCACCGACGAGTTCCTGCCCGGCGCGGCCGCGCTCTGCAAGAAATACGGTACGCTGTTCGTCGCCGACGAGATCCAGACCGGCATGGGCCGCACCGGCCGCTTCCTCGCGGTCGAGCACTGGAACGTCGAGCCCGACATGGTGCTGCTGTCGAAGTCGTTGTCCGGCGGCCACGTACCAGTCGGCGCTGTGCTGACGCGCAAGAGCATCTTCGACAAGATCTTCAACCAGATGGACCGCGCCGTGGTGCACGGCTCCACCTTCTCCAAGAACGATCTCGCGATGGCCGCCGGCATCGCCACGCTTGATGTCATGGAGTCCGAGAAGCTGATCGAGTCCGCCGCCAAGCGCGGCGCCGAGCTGCGCCTCGCGCTGACGCGGATGGTGCCCGGCTACGAGCTGATGAAGGAAGTCCGCGGCAAGGGCCTGATGATCGGCGTCGAGTTCGGCCCGCCGAAATCGCTGCGCCTGCGCGCCTCCTGGAACGTGCTGGAGGCCGCCAACAAGGGCTTGTTCTGCCAGCTCATCACCGTGCCGTTGTTCAAGGATCACAAGATCCTGACCCAAGTCGCCGGCCACGGCAGCCACACCATCAAGCTGCTGCCGCCGCTCACCATCACCGAGGAAGACTGCAGCTGGATCGAGAAGGCGTTCGACGACGTCATCGCCGGCAGCCACAAGGTCCCCGGCGCGATCTGGTCGCTCGGCAAGACGCTGGTCGACAACGCGGTGCGAAGGTCGGCGTAAGGCCGATCGCTCAGGCCACCCTAGGCTTGTTTACGGTCTCGATGCGGTCGAGCGCCTTGCCGAGATCGCGTCTGGCGATCTGGATGTCGTAATCGTTCTGAAGATTGAGCCAAAGCTCGGCGGTCGTGCCGAGCGCCTTGGCGAGACGAAGTGCAGTGTCGGCAGTGATTCCGGTCTGCTCACTCGCAATCCGCTCGATCCGCGTGCGTGGTAGGCCGCATGTCTTGGCGAGTGCGCCGGCGGACATATCCAGCGGGATGAGAAATTCTTCCCGCAGGACCTCGCCAGGGTGCATGGGCTTGAGCTTCTTGGCCATCGTCGTGCTCTCCTAATGATGGTCCACGATCTCGACCTCAGCTGGACCGTCTGCCGTCCAGACGAAGCACACCCGGAACTGGTCGTTGATTCTGATCGAATGCTGTCCCTGCGATCAGCCATGAGCGCCTCGAGGCGGTTACCTGGCGGCGCCCTTAAGTCACTGAGTTCACCTGCAGCGTGAAGATAGCGCAATTTCCGGCGTGCAACCTTACCAAGTCGGCCGGGAAGCCCTTGGGACTGTCGCCGCTAAAGACCGCTTCAGTACTCTATCCCGAAACGTCCTGATCACTCAAGCAGTGTATCATTGTTTGATACATTTGCAGCGTTCGTATCAGTGTATGATACATTCTCCAGAGGCTACCCCTCCACATTCGCCTTCATCGCCGCCTCGAACTTGTCGACGAACTCGGCGAGCTCGTCGGCGCCGATATCGCTGACGGCCCAGAAGTTCAGGCCTCGATTGCCCCAGCGACGGCAGTTGAAGCCTTGCATGGTCTCGGTCTTGGGCGCGCGGTATTCCGCGTTCGATGTCTGCGACACGAACAGATTGACCACGTGCTGCCGGCGCTTGTAGACGACCGCGCCGATGGCGCGGGCGTCGACATAGTCGAGCCGGCCGCCGACCAGCGTAAAACCCTGCGCGGTCAGGTCGATCACGGGCGGGGCGACGTCAAGCTTGCCGTTGAACCACGGCTTGACCGTGTGCTGGTCGGTGGAGACCACGTCGATGAGATGACCGGCCTGGAGCGAGCGCAGATGCGCGGAGACCACCTCCGACAGGATGCGCTGCTGGTCGTCCTGGCGCAGCACCAATGCGACGACGCCCGTTGCGGCGAGCGCGGAGACCGCCGAGCCCATCGCAAAGCCACGCAGCACCGAGCGGCGGGTCGGCTGGGGCTGCGGCTTCGGCAGCGAGGCCTCGATCCGCGTGCGCAGGCTTGCCGGCGCGGTGTAGCGCAGATCGGTGTCGGCAAGTACGCGCTGCATTTCGCGCTGCGCGGCGAACTCCGCGGCGCAGTCGGGGCAGCCGGCGATATGGGCTTCGACTTCGCGCGCGTGGCCGGCATCGAGCTCGTTGTCGAGCAGCGCGTGAAGCAGGATCCTTGCTTCGTTGCAGGTCATTTCGCTTGCTCCTCTTCCGCCGTCCAGGCTGCGCGCAGCATGGCGCGCGCGCGGGCGAGGCGGGACATCACGGTGCCGACGGGGGCGCCGACGGCGTCGGCGATTTCACGATAGGACAGGTTGTTGATCTCGCGCAGCACGAAGGTTTCCTTGAACGGCTCGGCGAGCGCGTCGATCAGCTTGCGGATGGCGCCGGCATCGCGGCTGCGCAGCACCTCGGTCTCCGGGCTTGCCTCACTCTCCTGCCAGATCGGCGTCCGATCGGCGGCGCCGGGCGTATCCTCGATCGCGCTGGGCCGATGCGCGCGCCGCGCATATTCGGCGTTGCAGACGTTGCGCAGGATCGCGAACAGCCAGGGCTTCATGGCCGGTCCGCGATAGCTGTCAAAGTGCTTCAGCGCGCGCAGATAGCACTCCTGCACCGCATCTTCCGCATCGGAGGCATCGCGCAGCAGATAGCGCGCGAGCGTGTAGACGTCGTCGAGATAGGGCAGCGCCGCCTCACGGAAGCGTTGCGCCTTCTGCAAATCGTCGTTGGCGGGCATCGCTCCTCGCTTTGCCTCTTGTTCTGCTTGTGGCTTCGTTTCGTCCCTGTTCGTCTTGCCGGGGTGCGTGACCGAAGGCAGACGAGCCCGGCCGGCGTGGGACCACCGGCCGGGCAAGACGTTGATGCCTTGGTTGGAGACGTTACTCAACCTTGATCATCCCCGTCATGTGCGGGTGCAACGAACAAAAATACTTGTAGTCGCCCGCATTGGTGAAGGTGAACGAGAACTTGTCGTCGGTATCCAGGGTCTTGGACCGGAACTTGCCGGCCGATACCACGGTGTGCGGGATGTCGTCCCGGTTGGTCCAGGTCACGGTGGTGCCGACCTTGATATTGAGCTCGGCCGGCTGGAAGACGAAATTGTCGATATGGATCTCCAGGTCGTCGGCACGGGCTTTTGTCGCGGGCAGCAGGATGGCCGCAGCCAAGGCGAGGCCGAGATCGACACCGAAGTCGCGGCGGTTGAGAGTCTTCATGGTCAGCTTCCACCTTAGCCCTGGAGCGGCGTGTCGATGATCGCGAGCCGCTGCTCGTTCTGCTTGAAGCTGACGCTGGCAACGCCGAGCATGCCGCGGAGCTTTGCGTCCTCGACCTTCATCGGACCGGGCGAGGGGGCGGCCCCCGGCGCGGGTTGCGGGAAGGCGGTCGAGCGCGCGGTGTGGAAGGTGACGTTGCCCTCGACCTTCTGCATCACCTGGTGGATGTGGCCGTTCAGGACGGTGACCGAGCCGAAGCCTTTCACGTGTTCAAGCGCGCGGCCGCCGTCCTCGGTGCCCCAACCCCATTGCGGATAGACGGTCCAGAGCGGGATGTGCGCGAACAGCACGATCGGCGTCGATTTCGACTTGCCGCGCAGATCGTCCTCGAGCCAGGCGAGCTGCTCGGCGCCGAGATTGCCGAGGCCGCCGGCCTTGAGGTCGACCACATTGACGAGGCCGATGAAGTGCACGCCACCGGCGTCGAACGAATACCAGCCGTGGCCCTTGGTGCCGCGGCCGTATCGCTCGCGATAGAGCTTCACCTCCTCGTCGATGAAGTCGTGCTCGCCGGGCACGTAATGCACATCGAGCTTGGTCTGCGAGATGATGCGATCGGCATTGTCAAACTCGCTGGCCTTGGACAGATGGGTGATGTCACCGGTATGGATCATGAAGGACGGTTTGGCCGGCATGGCGTTGATCTTGTTGACAGCTTCCTCAAGCGTGCCGAGCGCGTTGGGATTGGCCGGCTTGTCGAAGCCGACATGGCTGTCGCTGATCTGGAGGAAGGTCATGCCCGGCGCGGCCGCGGTCGCAGCTTGCGCGGAATCGATGATGCCGAGCGAGCGCGGCACGCCGCCCGTGACAGTCCAGAGCACCCCGGTGCCGGCCCAGGTCATGCATTCCAGCACCTTGCGGCGGCTGACGCCGTCGTCCCCGTGATCGTGTCCGCTCATCGCACGTCTCCACTTCGCCCGGAATTGGGCTTTCGGGGAGGTGATCGGGGGTGCGGGGGACTTATTCCCGGGGGAGATGACGATTTCGTGAGGAGGGAGCGTGTCCCGGACGCGGCGCAGCGCCTCTTGGCGGTGCGACGCAGAGCCGGGACCCAGAAGGCCGCGCAGCATGCGGTGAGTTGGGCCCCGGCTCGGCGCAGCAGCCTTGCACGCTGCAACGCGTCCGGGGCACGAGACCTACTTTGCGAACTCCCGCGCCGCTTCCACCACGGCCGCCGGCACCTCCTGCGCCACGCAATGCCCGGCGCTTTCAAAGACCAGCGTGCTGACTTGCGGAATCAGCGACACCGCGCGTCGCGCCATCTCGCAGTAGATCGGCCCGGACTTCGCGGCGGTCGCGACGCGCACCGGGCAGTCGATCTCGGCGAGCGAGCCGAACGGATTGCCGCGGACATCCCCAACGTAGACCTGCGTCATCGCCTCGTAGATCGGACGCAGCATCGCCGACTCGATCTCGGGCGTGCAGCAGAGCCGGACCCGGCCATTCTCCAGCGGCACAAAGCCGTGGCGAACATAGGCCCGAAGCGAGGTCTCGGTCCAATCCGCAAACGTCGGCGCCGTGCGATAGCGTTCGAAGACGGCATCAGCACTGTCGAACTCGGCGCGCCGGCGCAGCGTGCGCTGTATTTGCGATAGGGAGTCATCGCCCAATCCGCCAGAGCGCGCCGCGCGCGGGTCCATCGCGGTCGGCTCCATCACGAACAGCCGCGTGAAACGCCCGGGCGCAAGTTTTGCCGCGAGCAGAAGGTCGGTCGCGCCGGCACTGTGGCCGATGCCGTAGACGTCGCGCAGATCGAGCGCGTCGATCACCCGGCAGATGTCCTCGGCAAAGTCCAAGAAATGATAGGCGCCGGGTTTGTGGCTCGCGCCATGGCCGCGGCGGTCGAGCGCATAGACGGTATAGGTCGATGCAAGCTCGCGCGCGACCTCGTCCCAGACGTCGGCGACGAAGCCTGTGCCGTGCACGAGCAGGGCGGGCGGCTTGCCGCGCTCGCCCCGTTGCAACATGGCGATCTCTGCGCCGGCGGGGCCGATGGAAAAGCGGTGTGGGCTGGTCATGATGGCGGGACGCTACTTCGCATCCTCCAAAATCATCGTCGCGCCCTTCTCGGCGATCATCGCGGTCGGTGTGTTGGTATTGCCCGAGGTGATGGTCGGCATGATCGAGGCATCGACAATGCGCAGGCCTTCGAGGCCGTAGAAGCGCAGGCGCTCGTCGACCACGGCCATCGGATCGCTCACCGCGCCCATCTTCGCCGTGCCGACGGGATGGAAGATGGTGGTGCCGATATCGCCGGCGGCTTTTGCGAGCGAGGCATCGTCGTCGCCGACGGTGGGACCGGGCAGATATTCGCTCGGGCGATATTTGGCGAGCGCCTTCTGCTGCATCAGGCGGCGGGTGGTGCGGATGGCGTCGGCGGCGACCTGACGGTCGTCGTCGGTCGACAGATAATTCGGCGCGATGATCGGTTTCTCGTCCGGGCTCGCCGAGCGCAGCCGCACGATGCCGCGCGCTGTCGGCTGGAGATTGCAGGCGCTGACGGTGATAGCGGGGAAGCGGTGCAGGGGATCGCCGAACTTGTCGAGCGATAGCGGCTGCACATGGAACTGGATGTTGGCGCGTGCGCGCGTCGCATCGGAGCGCGTGAAGATACCGAGCTGCGACGGCGCCATGGTCAGCGGGCCGCGGCGGCGGAAGGCGTAGTCGAGACCCATCAACCCGCGGCGGAACAGATTGTAATAGGTCTCGTTCAGCGTGCGCACGCCCTCGACCTTGTAAATCGCCCGCTGTTGCAGATGGTCCTGCAGATTGCGCCCTACACCCGGCTTGTCCATGACGATGTCGATGCCGAGTGGCGACAACCAGTCGGCCGGCCCGATGCCGGAGCGATGCAGCACCTGCACCGAGCCGATCGAGCCGGCCGAGAGCACCACCTCGCGTTTCGCGCGTGCCTCGATCATCTCGCCGTTCTGAATGAAGCGCACGCCGACGGCGTGGCCCTGCTCGATGATGAGGCGGTCGACCAGCACATGCTTCTCGAGCCGCAAGTTCGCCCGGTTGAGCGCGGGCTTGAGGAAGCCGCGCGCCGAGGACCAGCGCCGGCCGCGCTTCTGGTTGACATGGAAATAGCTGGTGCCTTCGTTGTCGCCGGTGTTGAAATCCGGGATGCGCTTGATGCCCATCTCCTCGGCGGCATCGCCAACCGCATCGAGAATGTCCCAGGACAGCCGCGGCGCTTCGATACGCCAGCCGCCGCCCGCGCCGTGATGCTCGCTTGCGCCAAGGAAATGGTCCTCTAGCTTCCTGAACAGCGGCAGCACGTCGTCATAGCCCCAGCCGGTCATGCCGAGCTGGCGCCAGTGATCGTAATCGGCAGCCTGCCCGCGCATCGAGATCATGGCGTTGATCGCCGAGCAGCCTCCGATCACCTTGCCGCGGGGATAGGCGAGCGAGCGGCCGTTCAGCCCCGGCTCGGCCTCAGTCTTGAACATCCAATCCGAGCGCGGATTGCCGATCGCGAAGAGATAGCCCACGGGGATGTGGAACCAGATCCAGTTGTCGTCGCCGCCGGCTTCGAGGACGAGGACGCGATTCCTGGAATCGGCCGAGAGCCGGTTGGCGACGATGCAGCCGGCCGTGCCGGCTCCGACGACAATGTAGTCAAACTCACCTTCGAGCCGTCTTGGCATTCTGCTCCCACCCGGATGGTCAATCGACGTTTCGTCCTAATAGGCAGACGTCGCGGGCCGGGACAAGCCCGGCCATGCCGGCAGGTCAGGGCTAGGCCCCGATCCCGGGCAGTTGGGTGGACTGCTGCTTGCATGGTAGAGAGTCCTGTATTCCAACAAAGCTCGAGACCCTCAATGCCCATCGTGAACCGCGTCGCCGACCTTCAACCCGATATTCAGGCCTGGCGCCGGGACATTCATCAGCATCCCGAGCTGCTGTACGACGTTCATCGCACTGCAGCATTCGTGGCGGATCGGCTGCGGGAGTTCGGCTGCGATGAGGTCGTGACCGGCCTTGGCCAGACCGGCGTGGTCGGCGTCATCAAGGGGAATAAGCCGGCCGGCGAGGGGCTCAAGGTGATCGGCATGCGTGCCGACATGGACGCGCTGCCCGTCGACGAGCAGACCAACCTGTCTTACGCCTCCAAGACCCCGGGCAAGATGCACGCCTGCGGCCATGACGGCCACACCGCGATGCTGCTCGGGGCAGCCCGCTACCTCGCCGAGACCCGCAATTTTGCCGGCGATGCGGTCGTTATTTTCCAGCCGGCCGAAGAGGGCGGCGCCGGCGGCGCGGCCATGGTCAAGGACGGCCTGATGGAGCGGTTCGGCATCGAGCAGGTCTACGGCATGCATAATGGTCCGGGCATTCCGGTCGGCTCGTTCGCGATCCGGCCTGGTCCGATCATGGCGGCGACCGACGAGGTCGACATCATGATCGAGGGCCTCGGCGGTCACGCCGCGCGTCCGCACAAATGCATCGATTCCGTGCTGGTCGGCGCGCAGGTGATCTCGGCGCTGCAGTCGATTGTCGCGCGCAGCGTCGATCCCCTGGAATCGGCGGTGATCTCGATCTGCGAATTCCACGCCGGCAACGCCCGCAACGTCATTCCGCAGACGGCGACGCTGAGGGGCACCATCCGCACGCTCTCGCCCGAGGTGCGCAAGCTCGTCGAGAAGCGCGTGCACGAGGTCGTGGCTGGCGTGGCGCAGATCACCGGCGCCAAGATCGACCTGCACTACAAGCGTAACTACCCGGTCGTGAACAACCACGCCGCGGAGACCGAGGTGGCGCAGCGCATCGCCAAGCAGGTCGCAGGCGATGCCAATGTGCACGAGATGCCGCCGCTGATGGGCGGCGAGGATTTCGCCTACATGCTGGAAGCGAGGCCCGGCGCCTTCATCTTCTGCGGCAACGGCGACAGCGCCGGCCTGCATCACCCCGCCTACAATTTCAACGACGAGGCCATCGTCTACGGCACGTCCTACTGGGTGAAGCTAGTCGAGGAACAGCTGGCGGCGTCGTAAGGCTAAGCTCAAAACACAAATGAAAAGGGCCCGTGCATCGCACGGGCCCTTTGTCTTTGAGGAGCGTGATCGCTCAGAAGATGCGCGAGAAGATCACGTAGAGCGTGGCCGACAGCATGATCGCGCAGGGCAGCGTCAGCACCCAGGCCATCAGCAGGTTGCGGATGGTCGACCATTGCAGGCCCGAACCGTTGGCCGCCATGGCGCCGGCGACGCCGGACGACAGCACGTGCGTGGTCGAGACCGGCAGGCCGAACATGTCGGCGGCACCGATCGTGGCGGCGGCCACGAGCTCGGCGGACGCGCCCTGCGCATAGGTGAGGTGGCTCTTGCCGATCTTCTCGCCGACGGTGACGACGATGCGCTTCCAGCCGATCATGGTGCCGAGGCCGAGCGCGATGGCGACCGCGATCTTCACCCAGGTCGGAATGAACTTGGTGGCGGCATCGAGCGAGCCCTTGTAGGCGTTCAGGGTCGCGATCTCCTCCTTGCCGAGATCGTTCTCCTTGTCCTTCATCAGGAAGCGGATCGCTTCCGACGTCATGTACATGTCGTTGCGGGTGTTGCCGACGGCTTCCGCCGGGACCTTGTTCAGCGTGCCGTATTTGGCGACCTGATCGCCGACGTCCTTCACCAGCACGGCGAGCGAGGGATAGGTGCCCTCGTTGATCTGATGCAGCGCGATGTATTGCGTCACGGCCGGGCGGGGATCGCCGATGATGCTGTGACCGGCGCCTTTCGCCGCGATCACCTTGGACGCGGCGTCCGAGGTCTTCTGGAACTGGGCGACCTGGGATTCCGGCAGCGCGCGGTTGAGGGCGTAAGCCGTCGGCACCGTGCCGATCAGGATCAGCATGATCAGGCCCATGCCCTTCTGGCCGTCATTGGAGCCGTGCGCGAAGCTGACGCCGGTGCAGGTTGCGATCAGCAGGCCGCGGATCCAGAGCGGTGGCGCCTTGTTGCCTTCGGGCGCGGCGTAGAGCGCCGGGTTGCGCACGATGAACTTGAGCAGCAGCAGCAGCACGGCGGCGCAGATGAAGCCGACCAGCGGCGACAGCAGCAGCGCGTAGCCGATCTCGGTGGCCTTGCTCCAGTCCACGCCCGAGGTGCCGTCGCGGCCGCGCATGACGGCGTTGGCGACGCCGACGCCGATGATCGAGCCGATCAGCGTGTGCGAGGAGGAGGCGGGCAGGCCGAAGAGCCAGGTGCCGAGATTCCACAGGATCGCGGCGATCAGCAGCGCGAACACCATGGCGAAACCGGCGCTGGAGCCGACCTGGAGGATCAGCTCGACCGGCAGCAGCGAGACGATGCCGAAGGCGACCGCGCCGGAGGACAAGAGCACGCCAAGGAAGTTGAAGAAGCCCGACCACATCACCGCGACTTCGGCCGGCAGCGAATGGGTGTAGATCACGGTCGCGACCGCATTGGCGGTGTCGTGGAAGCCGTTGACGAACTCGAAGCCGAGCGCGATCAGCAGCGCGACGAACAGCAGGATGTAGGGCAGGTAGGTCGTCACGCGTGTGCCGGTCGCGTTGACGTCGACATAAATGCTGTAGGCGACGAACAGAAGGCCAACGGCGAGGATGCCGAAGAACAGGATCATCGTCAGTGGATTGAAGCCCTTGTCGAGATTTGGCCGCGAGGCCGGCTGGACGGGCGCGGGATCTGCTACCGCGCGGTCGAATGCAACATCGGTCATGTCTGGACGCCCCTTGACTTGCAATTGAGGGGCATTGTCTGCGACGGATTTGAAGGCGGGATGACAAGCGGCGGTTGAAAACCGCTTTCTTGCCAGTATTCAGGCGGCGCGCGCCGCTTTCCTCTGCAAGCTCGCGGCAATCTTCAAATCGTCGACAAACCGACGATATTCCAGCGCCTTGGCTTCCGGATCAGGCAGTCGCAGCAGGTAGGACGGGTGCACCGTCACCAGCGCTTTTCGTCCGTCGGGAAGCTCTATGAGGCGGCCGCGGCTCTTGCCGATCGGGGTGATCTTGCCGAATACACTTTGTGCCGCGGTGGCACCCATCGCCACGATCAGATCGGGCTGAATTGCCGCAACCTCCCGCTCAAACCATTGCCGGCATGCCCGGATCTCAGGCGTATTCGGCTTCTGGTGCAGGCGGATCTTTCCGCGCGGCACGAATTTGAAGTGCTTGACCGCGTTGGTGACATAGACCTTCTTGCGGTCGACGCCGGCTTCCTCCAGCGCACGGTCCAGCATCTGCCCGGCCGGGCCGACGAAGGGATGGCCGGCGAGGTCTTCCTTGTCGCCGGGCTGCTCGCCGACCAGCATGATGTTGGCTGACTTCGGGCCTTCGCCGAACACGGTCTGGGTCGCGTCCTTGTAGAGATGGCAGGCGCGGCAATGCGCGGCTTCCTCGCGGAGGGATTCGAGATCGTCGGCGGTGGTCTTGCGTTTCATCGGAGCCTCCGGCCGCTTCTGGGGCTTGTGCGGATCGGTTGCGGCGTTGGCGATCATGGCGCCGGTCATGCGCTCGGCGTCCTCGATCAAGGGCTTAATGATCGAAGCCTCGGGCAGGTTCCTCCAGTATTTCTTCGGCATCTCGGCCTGCATCGCCTTCACCTTGAGCCGGGCCGGATTGAAGATGCTGGCGTAGTAACGCCGCCAGGTTTCCTCGAGTCGGTCTTCGCCCGGCGCCTCGCTCTTGCTGACACCTGAGGTGAACGAGAGCGCGTGGCCATCCCAGTGCGCGCAGAGGTCCGGCGTCAGGATCGACCAGGGCATGTCGGCAAAGCGCCGGGCGAAGAACGGCGCGGCGAGCTCCACGATGTGATGCTCCGGCTCGAACCAGGCAACGTAATGCGCTGCGCGTTCCCTGCCGATCTCGCGGAAGCGCACGAAGGCATGCATCTTGTGCTCGTCGCGATGAACCGCTCTCGCCATGGCGGTGACTTGCGCGACGTCAGGGTCGGTCGCGACCTCGATGAGATCGTGATTGTCCTTCAGCCGAAACAGCAGCCGATAGAGGATGGCAAAGCGCTCGGGATCGCGGTGCAGAATCGCTGCTTTCGCGAGCTCGATGAATTTGCCTGACACGTTGAAGGTGCCGTCGTTCACCTCCAGGATCGGTGACGGCGCGGGCGGTGCGAACAGCTCGGTTTCGCCGCCTTGCACGGCCCAGGTGACGTCGGCGGGCTTCACGTGATGGAGCACGAGGCTGCGTGCGGCTTTGCGCCAGCCGTCGAAATCGGTTTCGGTGTCGAGGATGATGTATTGCATCAGAAGCCAAACCCCAATTGTGTTGCCTTCGGTTTGAACCGTTCGATCAGCCGCGCGTCGTCGAGACGGTGTGGCGAGGGACGGTGATCGCTGAGGACGATGAACGGCAGCGCCTTGTGCTTGGGCACGTGCAGGCGCGCGAGATCGGCGAGGCGGATCGTGGTGGTGCGCCGTGTCGCGATGATGCGTTCGACCGCCCTGGTGCCGAAGCCCGGCACGCGCAGCAATTCCTCACGGCTGGCGCGGTTGACGTCGAGCGGGAAGCGGTCGCGGTGGCGCAGCGCCCAGGCGAGCTTTGGATCGATCTCGAGCGGCAGCATCGCGCTGTCGTCGACGATCTCCGCAACGTCGAAGCCGTAGAACCGCATCAGCCAGTCGGCCTGATAGAGCCGGTGCTCGCGCAGCAGCGGCGGCTGCACCAGAGGCAAGGCGCGGCTCGCGTCGGGAATCGGGCTGAAGGCGGAATAATAGACGCGCCGCAGCCGGTAGGCGCCGTAGAGATTGGCGCTGGTGTGGAGAATGGTGTGGTCGGAGGCGCTGTCTGCGCCAACGATCATCTGCGTGCTTTGCCCGGCGGGCGCAAAGCGCTGCGGCCTGGCCTTCGTCTTTGCGCTGCGGTCTTCCTCGGCCTCGTCGAGCTTCAGCCGCAGCCGGCCCATGGTGTGGCGGATCGCGCGCACGTCCTTCTCCGGCGCGAATTGCTGCAGGCTCGCCTCCTGCGGCATCTCGATGTTGATGGAGAGACGATCGGCATATTTGCCGGCCTCCGCGATCAGCACGTCGTCGGCCTCGGGAATGGTCTTCAGATGGATGTAGCCGCGGAAGTGATGCTCCTCGCGCAGTTTTCGCGCGACGCTGACCACTTGCTCCATGGTGTAATCGGGGCTGCGGATGATGCCGGAGGAGAGGAAGAGACCTTCGATGTAATTGCGCCGGTAGAAGTCGAGCGTCAGCTTGACCACTTCCGCGATGGTGAAGCGGGCGCGCGGCACGTTCGAGGAGGCGCGGTTGACGCAATAGAGGCAATCGTAATTGCAGGCGTTGGTCAGCAGCACCTTGAGCAGGGAGATGCAGCGTCCGTCCGGTGCATAGGAATGGCAGATGCCCATGCCCGGTGCGGTCGAACCCATGCCCTTGCCGTCGCTGGAATCCCGCTTTTCGGTGCCGCTGGAGGCGCAGGACGCGTCGTACTTGGCGGCATCGGCCAGGATCTCCAGCTTGCGTTGCACATCCATGTTTGAATCCCTTTGATTCCGCTGATGAATCCGACAGATCGCCAATTCGATTGACTCTTCGGGCGTCGTTAGCTTTATATTAGAACATATCATGAACAAATGGGCCAGCCGCTGGTTCTTCTTTTGAAGACCACGGCACCAATTCCTGAGGAGCGGCGAGCATGAGCGGCGCACGTATGAGCGCGCTTGCGATCTTGCGCGGCCAGATCGAGCGCATCGAGACGGCGGAGGTCGTGCATCGGCACGATCGGGTGGCGCTCGGCCACGGCGAGGTCGACGACGCGCTGAAGGGCGGGCTCGCCCGCGCGGCGATCCACGAGGTGTTTTGCGCTGGGCCTCAGGGCGCGGCGGCAACGGGGTTTGTCATGGGCCTCGCAGGGCGCGTGACGGCACGCAAACCGCTGCTGTGGGTGCGGCAGGATTTTTCGGAAATCGAAACCGGCGCGCTGTCGATGAGCGGGCTCAAAGAGCTCGGCCTCGATCCGCGCCGCGTGGTGATGGTCCGCGCCGCCGATGTCGAGAGCGCGCTGCGCACCTCGGCCGATGCGCTCGCCTGCGACGCGCTGGGCGCCGTCGTGCTCGAGCTTTGGGGCGAGACCAGGCAGTTCGATCTGGTGGCGAGCCGCAAGCTGACGCTGGCCGCGCAAGGCTCCGGCGTCACCGGCCTGATGCTGCGCATGGCGGCGCAACCTTTGCCGTCGACCGCGGAGACGCGATGGATGCTGCGCGCGGCGCATTCGCCGCCGGGATCGGCTTCAATGCCTGCGGCGCCTTGGGACGCCTGGGGCGCGCCGCGCTTCGATGCCGAGCTGTTGCGCAATCGTCATGGCCCGTGCGGCCGGTGGATCATGGAATGGAATTGTGATGAGTGCCAGTTCAGTGAGCCGTCGACGTATTCTCAGCCTGTGGCTGCCGCGCCTGCCCATCGACCGGATTCAGCGGTTCTTTGGGAACGTCGGGCTAGTTAAGAACAGCAATGAGCCGAGCATCGTCGTCATCAAGGACAACAATGCGTTGGTGATCCATGCACTGGCCGAGGCCGCCGAGCGCCTCGGCCTGTACATCGGCCAACCTCTGGCCAATGCCCGGGCGATGTGCCCAGATCTGAAAGTGTTCGACGCCGATGTCGTGGCCGATGCGAAGACGCTCAGCGACATCGCCGATTGGTGCGACCGCTTCACGCCGCTGGTGGCGCTCGATCCGCCGCACGGGCTGTTCCTCGATATCACCGGCTGCGCACATCTGTTCGGCGGCGAGGCTGCGCTGCTAAAGACGCTGGTTCGTGCGCTCGCTCGCCAGGGCTTTGCCGTCGGTGCGGCGATCGCCGGTACCTCGGTCTGCGCGCGTACGCTGACGCGGCAGGCCTCCGGCAGCATCGTTGCCGATGGCAACGAGACGGCGGCGATCGAGCGGTTTCCGGTGTCCGCGCTCGGCGCAGGCGAGGTCATCACCACCGGCCTGCGCCGCGCCGGCCTCAAGACCATCGGCGACGTCGCCGCGCGCGCGCCGAGCGAGATCACGGCGCGGTTCGGCGCCCGGTTCTCCACGCTGCTCGCCCACGCGCTGGGGCAGGGCGATGCGCCGATCAGCCCGCGCAAGCCGCCGCCCGATTACATCGTGGAGAAGCGCTTTGCCGAGCCGATCGCGACCGACACCATGATCGCGATGACGCTGTCGCGGCTTGCCGACACGTTGATCGCATCCATGGAGAAACAGGGCAAGGGCGCGCGCCGGCTCGAAGCCGCCTTCTTCCGCACCGACGGCGTGGTGCGCGCGATCATGGTCGAGACCGGACGTCCGGTGACGAAAAGCGCGGTGATCGACCGCCTGTTCCGCGAGCGTCTCGATGCGCTCGCCGATCCGCTCGATCCCGGCTTCGGCTTCGATATGGTGCGCCTGTCGGCGAGCCGCACCGAGATCGTGGTGCAGGAGCAGCGCGATCTCGACGCCCATGTCCACGACAATGACGAGCTCGCCGCGCTGATCGACCGCATCGCCGCGCGCATCGGGGGAAAGCGCGTCGTCGTGCATCTGCCTGAGGATACCCATATTCCTGAATGTGCGGTAATGGTCGCGCCGGCGCAGCATTATCTTGCTGCCGCCATGCAGGCCGAATGGCCCGCACGTGTCGAGAGCGAGCCGCCGCTACGTCCCTTAAGGCTGTTCGACAAGCCGGAGCCGATCAAGGTGCCGTTTGCGGCCGTGCCGGATGGTCCGCCGCATCAATTCACCTGGCGGCGCGCGCTGCATGCCGTCGTGCGGGTGGAGGGGCCCGAGCGCATCGCGATGGAATGGTGGCGGCAGGACGGCAAGCAGCTGACGCGGGATTATTTCCGCATCGAGGATGCCGAGGGCCTGCGCTTCTGGATCTTTCGCGACGGTCTTTATGAGGGGGAAGTGTTCGACGATGACGGCAAACCCGCTTCTCCCAATTGGTATGTGCACGGTCTCTTCGCATGAATACGCTTAGCTATGCCGAGATCGGCATCACCACCAACTTCTCCTTCCTGCGCGGCGGCTCGGATCCGCGCGCCTATGTGCATCAGGCAAGCAAGCTCGGCATTCCCGCGATCGGCATTGCCGACCACAACACGATGGCCGGCGTGGTGCGGGCCTACAAGGAGCTCGACAATGACGAGGTTCTGCACAAGCCGAAGCTCCTGATCGGCGCGCGCATCGTCTTCATCGACGGCACGCCCGACATTTTTGTCTATCCGCGCGACCGCGCCGCCTATGGCCGGCTTTGCCAGCTCCTCACCCGGGGCAAGCGCGGCGACGACCTCACGCGGATCGAGAAGGGCGAGTGCCGTCTCACCTTCGCCGATCTCCTGGAATTTTCGGAAGGTCAACTCCTGATCCTGACGCTGCCGCATCGCTTCGATCCGGCACAGGCGCTGGATGTTCTTGCGCAGCTGAAGGCAGGCCGTGCCGAGGGCGTATGGCTGGCGGCGAGCCTGGTCTATCGCGGCGATGACCGGCGCCGCCTGGCGCTGCTCGATGATCTCGCCGCCAAGGCAAAGGTGCCGCTGCTCGCGACCAACGAGGTGCTCTATCACGACCCCGGCCGCCGTCCGCTGCAGGACGTGCTGACCTGCATCCGGGAAAAGACCACGATCGAGGCTGTGGGACGGAGGCTGGAAGCCAATGCCGAGCGCTTTCTGAAGACGCCGCGAGAGATGGCGCGGTTGTTCCGCGATTTTCCTGATGCGATCGCGGAGACCATGCGGTTTGCGGACGCAATCGAATTTTCACTCGACCAGCTCAAATACCAATATCCGGACGAGCCGGTGCCGCCGGGCAAGACCGCGCAGGGACATCTGGAGGATCTGACCTGGGCGGGCGTCGACAAATATTTCGGCGGCAAGATCGAGGACAAGCTGCGCGCGACGCTCAACAAGGAGCTCGCATTGATCGCCGAGCTGAAATACGCGCACTATTTCCTCACCGTGCATGACATCGTGCACTATGCGCGCAGCCAGAACATTTTGTGCCAGGGGCGGGGATCGGCGGCGAATTCGGCCGTGTGCTACGTGCTCGGCATCACCTCGGTCGATCCGACCAAGGTCGATCTGTTGTTTGAGCGCTTCATCTCCAAGGAGCGGCTGGAGCCGCCCGATATCGACGTCGATTTCGAGCATTCGCGCCGCGAGGAGGTGATGCAATATGTCTATCGCCGCTACGGTCGCCATCGGGCCGCGATCATCGCCACCGTCATTCACTACCGCCCGCGCAGTGCCATTCGCGACGTCGGCAAGGCACTGGGCCTGACCGAGGACGTTACCGCCGCGCTCGCTGACACCGTCTGGGGGAGCTGGGGCAAGGGCCTCAACGACATGCAGGTCCGGCAGGCCGGGCTCGATCCTAAAAATCCCATGATCAATCTCGCCGTCGAGCTTGCCACCGAACTGATCGAATTCCCGCGCCATCTCTCCCAGCATGTCGGCGGCTATGTGCTGACGCAGGACCGGCTCGACACCTATGTGCCGATCGGCAATGCCGCGATGGACGACCGCACCTTCATCGAATGGGACAAGGACGACGTCGACGCGCTCAGCATGATGAAGGTCGACGTGCTCGCGCTGGGCATGCTGACCTGCATTCGCAAGTGCTTTGATCTGATCGCGGATCACAAGGGCAAGCGCTGGGTGCTGGCGAGCGTCCCGCAGGACGATCCCAAGGTTTACGACATGCTGTGTGACGGAGAGTCGCTCGGCGTGTTCCAGGTCGAGAGCCGCGCCCAGATGAACATGCTGCCGCGCCTGAAGCCGCGGACCTTCTACGATCTCGTCATCGAAGTTGCGATCGTGCGGCCCGGACCGATCCAGGGCGACATGGTGCATCCGTATTTGCGCCGACGGAACGGGCTTGAGAAGGTGAGCTATCCCTCGCCTTCGCCGGACCATGGCGACAAGGACGAGCTCTACAGGGTGCTGCACAAGACGCTCGGTGTGCCTCTATTCCAGGAGCAGGCGATGCGCATCGCGATCGAGGCGGCCAAATTCACCTCCGAGGAGGCTAACGGCCTGCGCCGTTCGATGGCGACCTTCCGCAATGTCGGCACCATCGGCCAATATGAGGAGAAGCTGATCGGCAACATGGTCGCGCGCGGCTACGATGCCAATTTCGCCAGAAGCTGCTTCGACCAGATCAAGGGTTTCGGCTCCTACGGTTTCCCGGAGAGCCACGCAGCGAGCTTCGCGCAGCTCGTCTACATCTCGTCATGGCTGAAGCATTATCACCCCGACGCCTTCTGCTGCGGCCTGTTGAACTCGCAGCCGATGGGCTTTTATGCGCCGGCGCAAATCGTCGGCGACGCTCGCAAGAACGGCGTCGAGGTTCGTGACATCGACGTGTCCTACAGCTTTGCGCAAAACACGCTGGAGCAGGGAAGCGGCAAATATTGCGCGGTGCGCCTGGGCTTCCGTCAGATCGATGGATTCCACTGGCTGGACGAGGACGAGGAGAGGCTGAAGAGGGATCAGGCGCTACGCAAGCGAAACATAGGTGCGCACGAGTTAGATGCACATCAAGTAGAGGCGCAGGAGTCAGGGACGCACGAACAGTTGGGCTCTCTCCCCCGCAAGGGGGGAGGGAACCCGCCCACCACCCGTGTGGAAGAAATTGAACAAGACTGGGCCGACCGCATCGTCGCCGCCCGCAGCCGCCGCCTCTTCACCTCACTGGAAGACTTTGCCCGCGACACCGGTCTGCCCAAGCGCGCGCTGATCCTGCTGGCGGATGCCGATGCGTTCCGCTCACTCGGGCTCGATCGTCGCGAGGCGCTGTGGCAGGTGCGGCGGCTGCCCGACGACGTGCCGCTGCCGCTGTTCGAGGCGGCGACCGCGCGCGAGCAGCCGGACGAGCATGCCAAGCCGTTGCCCGAGATGCCGCTCCCCGAGCAGGTGGTCGCGGACTACCAGACCATCCGGCTGTCGCTGAAGGGCCATCCGATGGAATTTCTGCGCGAGACGTTTTCGCGCGAGCGGATCGTTGCCTGCAGGGAGATCAGCCACGAGAACGAGCGGCGCCGCGTCCGCTGTGCCGGCGTGGTGCTGGTCCGGCAGCGGCCGGGCAGTGCCAGCGGCGTCGTGTTCATGACGCTGGAGGACGAGACCGGCATCGCCAATGTCGTGGTCTGGCCCAAGATCATGGAGCAGTACCGGAAAGAAGTGATGGGCGCGCGCCTCATCGAGGTTCACGGCTATATCCAGAGCAGCCCCGAAAAGGTGACGCATCTCATTGCCCAGCGCATGATCGACCGCTCGCACGATCTGGTTGGCCTTGCCAACGACGCGCTGAGCCGCAAGCATCCGGTGCCGGCAGGCGCCGACCTGATCGAACCGCTCAACGACGACTCCCGCGCCCATGCGGATATGCCAGCGCAAAAAATCCGCCATCCCCGCAACGTCCGCATCCTGCCGCCGTCGCGGGACTTTCATTGAGGTGTGGTGCGAGATGCCGCCACAGCGTCATTGCGCTCGCAATGACGAGATCGTCGAGCCCATCGCGCACCACACCCTCAGTCGTCAAGCCCGGCCATGACGGCGGAGGAAACCGGAACAGACGTCCTAAAAATTCACCCGGTTCGAAATCGCCCCATCCACGACGAGATTGGAGCCGGTCGTGAACGCCGACACCGGGCTGCCCAGAAACACCGCCGCGCTTGCGATTTCCTGCGGCGTTGCCATGCGGCCCGTCGGATTACGCTTCATCGCGTCGTTGTAGCGCTCGGGCATGTTCTTCTCGATCATGTTCCAGACCCCGCCCTTGAAGTAGACGGTGCCGGGCGACACGACATTCACGCGGATCTTCTTCTTGGCGTATTGTCGCGCCAGTCCCTTGGCCATATGGATCAGCGCCGCCTTGATCGGGCCGTAGGAGCTGGCCAGATCAGCCTGCGCCGCCGAGATCGACGAGATGATGACGAAGGCGGCATCGCCGCTTCGTTCGCCGCTCGTCTCGAGGAACGGCCGCGCGGCGTCGAACGCATGCACGGCGCCGAGCAGGTCGAGCCGGAAATTCTGCTCCCACGATGCGGGATCGTGGCCCTGCGCCATCGCGCCGGCATTGGAGAACAGCAGATCGACGCCGCCAAGCTCCCTAGCGGCGCCTTCGATCCAGGATTTCAACGCCGCGCCGTCGGTGACGTCGACCGGGCCGCCGGTGGCCTTGACGCCGCTCGCCTTTAATTCAGCGACTGTCGCCGCGACCTGATCCGCATTGCGCGCACACACCGCGACATTGGCGCCTTCACCGGCGAGCGTCGCCGCAATCGCCCGCCCGATGCCGCGCGTACCGCCGAGCACGATGGCGTTCTTGCCTTTGAGACCGAGATCCATTGTTGGGTTTCCTTTTTGTTGGTCGTGGAGAGTGTAGCTGTTTCGGAAGACGCCCAGAAGCCTCCACATCGTCATTGCGAGCGCAGCGAAGCAATCCAGAAATGCACCTGCGAAAAATAGTCTGGATTGCTTAGTCGCAAGGGCTCCTCGCAATGACGCGGAGGGAGGCGCAACCTCCTCACTCCGGCGCCGCGCCCACCGGCGGGCCGCCGGGCGGGCGGTGCAGGAAGGTCAGCGACGCATAGGCGCCGACCCAGGAGCCGATCGCGGCGAAGGCGACATAGAAGGCGTTTTCGGTGTAGCTGATCACCGCGTAGGATGAGAGCAGGTACCAGATCGCGCTCCAGCTGGCGGCCGGCACGCGCTTGCGTGCGACCACGGCCGAGGTGAACATCACATAGACCGCGTCGGTGGCCGCCGTTGCGACGAACACGGCACCCGCGGTGAGGGGATCGATGGCGGCCATTGCAATCCTTTCTGCGATCATGACATGGTCGCGAAAAGTACAGCAAACGACGAGGGAGAGAAGCGGCCATGCAAAGCCCCGCCGATATTCTCAAGGATATCTGGACCTCCGCCGGCGGCGATCAGGCCGCGCTCGAACGCGTGGGGTTGACCGGCGAGGAGCCGCAGATTCCGTCTTCATTTCGTGTCGCCGTTGCCGGCCAAACCACGATCGCTGCTGCGGGCCTCGCCGCTGCCGAGATCTGGCGGCTGCGCAGCGGGCAGGTGCAAGACATCTCCGTCGATATGCGCCACGCCGTCGCCGAATGCCGCTCCGAGCGCTATCTCCGCGTCGACGACAAGCCGCCGCCCCCGGCATGGGACGCGATTGCCGGTATCTACAAGACCGGCGATGGCCGCTTCGTCCGCTGCCACACCAACTTTCCGCACCATCGCGACGCCGTCTGCAAGGTGCTTGCTTGCGAGGCGGCGCGCGACAAGGTGCAGGCAGCGCTGATGCAATGGAGGGGCGAGGATTTCGAGACGGCCGCTTACGCCGCGGGCGGCGTGGTTGCGCTGATGCGCAGCTACGACGAATGGTCTGCACTGCCGCAGGCGCGCGCGCTCGCGCAATTGCCGCTGATCTCGATCGAGAAGATCGGTGAAGCCGCGCCAAAGCCGTGGCCCCAAAGATCATCGAGAGGATCATCGAACAACGATCGTCCGCTCTCGGGCCTTCGTGTGCTCGATCTCTCCCGCGTCATCGCAGGTCCCGTCGCCGGCCGCACGCTCGCCGCGCATGGCGCTGATGTGCTGCTGGTGTCGGGGCCGGAGCTGCCCGCCATTGACTGGCTCACCATCGACACCGGCCGCGGCAAGCTCACCACCTTCATCGAACTGAAGACCGAGACGGGCAGGGCGCAATTGCGCGAACTGCTGGAGGACGCCGACATCTTCTCGCAAGGCTATCGCCCGCGCGCGCTTGCCGCCCTCGGCTTCGCGCCGGAGGATGCAGCGAAGATCAATCCCGGCATCGTCTATGTGACGCTGTCGGCCTATGGCCATGCCGGTCCCTGGGCCGAGCGACGCGGCTTCGATTCCCTCGTGCAGACCACGACCGGATTCAACGATGCGGAAGGAAAGGCCGCCGGCCTCGAGGGTCCGAAGGAATTGCCGGCGCAGATGCTCGACCATGCCACCGGCTATCTGATGGCGTTCGGCGCGATGATGGCCAAGGCGCGTCAGGTCCGCGACGGTGGCAGCTGGCACGTGCGCGTGTCGTTGGCGCAGACCGGGCGCTGGCTGTGGAATCTCGGCCGGCTCGACGGCGGACTGAATACCCCGGATCTTACGGGCGAAGCCGTACATACTGCGTTCATCGAGAGCATGCCATCTGGCTTCGGCACGTTGAAGGCGGTGCGCCATTCGGCGCTGCTGTCGACGACACCGGCGCAATGGTCTCGTCCGGCGATGCCACTCGGCAGTCATCCGGCACAGTGGCCGGCGCGAAGCTGACATGAAGCTGACACATCGTAGAATTTTAACGCAAACCGAAAGGCGATCGGCGTTTTTTAGGTTGTTTGAAATCCCAATTCGGCACTATTACCGCGACCGATAAGGCAGGCGTCTGCCAAGATCGTCGCAGACACGACCGGGCTCCATGGTAGTTGAAAATACCAAGCGATTGCAGGTGTTTACAAAACAACGGGTGATCACATCCGTAGTTCTACTAGCTCTTGCCGGCGCCGCTGCCTACGGCTTCCTCTCTTCGGGGGCCAAGGAAAAGAAGCACTCCGAGATCTCCAGCCAGTCGCGCAAGAACGCGCAGAACTTCACGCCGACCCCGTCCGAATGGGCGACGTTGACGATCGAGCCGGTCAAGGCCAAGAGCTTCCGGGCCGAGTATGTCACCGAGGGCAAGGTCGCCGTCGACGAGGACCGCTCGACGCCGGTGTTCTCGCCCTATGCGGGCCGCGTCACCAAGCTGCTGGCCAAGCCGGGTGAGACGCTCAAGCAGGGTCAACCGCTGTTTACAATCGAGGCCGCCGACACGGTGCAGGCCCAGAACGACTTCATCGCGGCGATGACCTCGCAGAACAAGGCGAAGTCGGCGCTCGAACTCTCCGATATCCAGTTCAAGCGCGCCAAGGACCTCTACGAGGGCCATGCCATTCCGCTGAAGGACTATCAGCAGGCGGAAGCGACCCAGGTTCAGGCGCGCAACGACATGCGCTCGTCGCAGACCGCGCTGGAAGCCGCGCGCAACAAGCTGCGCATCCTCGGTTTCACCGACGAGACCATCAAGGCGTTCCAGGACAAGGGCGCCATCAATCCGGAAGTGACGATCTATGCGCCAATCGCCGGCACGGTGGTGCAACGCAAGATCGGCCCCGGCCAGTACGTCAATTCCGGCGCCAGCGATCCGGTCTTCGTGATCGGCGACCTCTCCACCGTCTGGCTCACCGCCTTCGTGCGCGAGAGCGATGCGGCCGCGGTGTGCATCGGTCAGGACATCACCGTCAACGTGATGGCGCTGCCGGGTCGGCCGTTGACCGCCAAGATCAATTACGTCGCCGCCGCGATCGATCCCAACACCCGTCGCCTGCTGGTTCGCGCCACCATCGACAACAAGGACGGTCTGCTCAAGCCGGAGATGTTCGCAAACGTCACGATCTATTCGGCCGGTGACCGCGCCGCGCCGGCCGTGCCGAAACAGGCCTTGATCTACGAAGCCGACAAGGTTCGTATCTGGGTCGCGCGTGAGGACAAATCGGTCGAGCTGCGCCAAATCAAGATCGGCCTCATCAACGGCAACCTCGTCGAGGTCACCAGCAATCTGAAACCCGGCGAGCAGATCGTCACCAAAGGCAGCCTGTTCATCGACCGCGCGGCGTCCGGTAGCTGATCGACGACCCAAGAAAATTGAAGACCTGAATGGATCGTCTCGTCGCCCTTGCCGTCAATCGGCGCTTCCTGATGGTCGGCATGTTCGTTGCCGTCTTGATCGGCGGCCTGATCGCGTTCAACCAGCTCAACATCGAAGCCTATCCCGATCCGACCCCGCCGATGGTCGACATCGTGACGCAGAGCCCGGGCCTGTCGGCCGAGGAGATCGAGCGCTACATCACGATTCCCATCGAGACCCAGGTTGCGGGCCTGAAGAACGTCACGACCATCCGCACCATCTCGCTCTACGGTCTCTCCGACGTCAAAATTCAGTTCTCCTTCGCCTACACCTATGACGAGGCGTTGCAGCAGGTGTTGAACCGCTTGGCGCAGCTCGCGCCGCTGCCCGGCAACGTGCAGCCGCAGATTTCGCCGCTGAGCCCGATCGGCGAGATCTTCCGCTACCGGCTCGTGGGTCCGCCGAACTACAGCGTGCTCGATCTCAAGACCATTCAGGACTGGATCCTGCAGCGCCGCTTCCGCGCAGTGCCCGGCGTCATCGACGTCACGGGGTGGGGCGGCAAGAGCAAGACTTATGAGCTCCAGGTCGACTTCAACAAGCTGGTCGCCAACGGTCTGACGCTGCCGCAATTGCTCCAGGCGGTCGGCAATTCCAACGTCAATGTCGGCGGCAACACCGTCAATATCGGCCAGCAATCGGCCGTGGTGCGCGGCGTCGGCCTGATCCGGTCGATCGACGATCTTGCCAATACGATGGTCTCGCAGACGGGCGGCAATCCGGTGCTGGTCAAGGACGTCGCGACCGTCACCGTCGGCCAGAAGCCGCGCCTCGGCATCGCCGGCCTCGACGAGGCCGACGACATCGTGCAGGGCATCGTCCTGATGCGCCGCGGCGAGCAGAGTTCGCCGACCATCAAGCGCGTCCACCAGCTCGTCCAGACCATCAACAATTCCAGCATCCTGCCGCCCGGCGTGCGCATCGAGCGCATCTACGACCGTGGCGACCTGATCGAGCTCACCACCCACACGGTGCTGCACAACATGGTGGTCGGCATCCTGCTGATCGTACTGTTGCAGTGGATCTTCCTCGGCGATTTGCGCAGCGCGCTGATCGTCGGCGCCACCATTCCGTTCGCACTGTTCTTCGCCGTCATCATCCTGGTGCTGCGCGGGGAATCGGCCAATTTGCTGTCGGTCGGTGCGATCGATTTCGGCCTGATCGTCGATGCCACCGTCATCATGGTGGAGGCGGTCTTCCGCCGCCTGACGCAGACGACGCCGATGTCGGAATCCGAACACATGTCCAATGAGACGCTGTTCGGCATGAAGAGCCACGCCATCCTCAGCGCGGCCGCCGACGTCTCGCGCTCGATCTTCTTCGCCGCGGCGATCATCATCGCGGCCTTCCTGCCGCTGTTCACGCTGTCGGGTGTCGAGGGCAACATCTTCGGGCCGATGGCCCGCACCTATGCCTATGCGCTGGCCGGCGGGCTCCTTGCGACGTTCACCGTGACGCCGGCGTTGTCCGCAATCATCCTGCCCGCGCATGTCGAGGAAACCGAGACCAGGGTCATGCTGATCCTGCACCGGCTGTACTCGCCGTTGCTGCAGTGGGCGGTTGCCAATCGCGCCATCGTGCTGGGCGGAGCGGTCGGCCTCGTGCTGATGACGGTGGCGCTCTGCCGTCTGCTCGGCCTCGAATTCCTGCCGAAGCTGGAAGAGGGCAATCTCTGGATTCGCGCCACGCTGCCGCCGACCATCTCGCTCCAGGAAGGCAATTCCTACGTCAACGAGATGCGCAAGGTGATCCGTGCCCGTCCGGAGGTGGAGTCCGTGGTGTCGCAGCACGGCCGTCCCGACGACGGCACCGACGCCGCCGGCTTCTTCAACGCCGAGTTCTTCGCGCCGCTCAAGCCCGTGAGCCAGTGGCCCGGCACGCGTGACAAGGAAGAGCTGACCGCGCAACTGCTCAAGCAGCTCGACGATCGCTTTCCCGGCGTCGAATTCAACTTCTCGCAATATCTCCAGGACAACGTCTCCGAAGCCGTCTCCGGCGTGAAGGGCGAGAACTCGATCAAGCTGTTCGGCAGCGACCTCCAGGCGCTGACCGACACCGCCAACAAGATCAAATCGGTGCTGGCCACTGTGCAGGGCGTCACCGACCTTGCGGTGTTCACCTCGCTCGGGCAGCCGACCGTCCAGATCGACATCGACCGCGCCAAGGCCGCACGTTATGGCCTTGCGCCGGGCGACATCAATGCCACGATCAAGGTCGCGATCGGCGGCGACACGGCCGGCGACCTCTACGAGCCGGGCAGCGATCGTCACTTCCCGATCATCGTCCGCCTCGCGCCGGAATATCGCAGGAGCGCGGAGGCAATCCAGAATTTGCGGATCGGCGCGCCCGGGCCGAACGGCACCGTCACCCAGATTCCCCTCAGCGAGGTCGCCAACATCAGTCTCGTCTCGGGAGCGGCCTACATCTATCGCGAGCAGCAGGAACGCTATCTGCCGATCAAATTCTCGGTGCGCGAGCGCGACCTCGGCAGCGCGATCCGCGAGGCTCAGGACAAGATCGCCGAGCAGGTGCAGCTGCCGCCCGGCTCGCACATGGAATGGGTCGGCGAGTTCGGCAATCTCCAGGACGCGATCCGGCGGCTGTCGATCGTGGTGCCGATCTCGCTGGCGCTGATTGGCGTGCTGCTCTGGTTCAATTTCGGCTCGATAGCCGACACGCTGCTCGCGATGAGCGTGATCCCGATGGCGATTTTTGGCGGCGTACTTGGCCTCTTGATCTCCGGTACGGCATTCAGCGTCTCCGCGGCGATCGGCTTCATCGCGCTGTTCGGCATCGCCGTGATGGACGGCATCATCATCCTGTCGCAGTTCAACCAGCTCATCGAAGAAGGCATGGACCGCATGACCGCGGTGGTGCGTACCGGGGAGTTGCAGCTCCGGCCGGTGCTGATGACCTGCGTCGTCGCAGGCGTCGGCCTTCTGCCGGCGGCACTGTCGGAGGGGATCGGCTCGCAGGTGCAAAAACCGCTCGCGGTCGTGGTCGTCACCGGCATGATGCTGGCGCCGGTCGTGATCCTCGTGACCTTGCCGGTCCTGATCTCGTTCTTCTCGCGCCGCGCGCGCTGAGCGTCAAAATCCGTAGAGCCGCGCCGGATTGTCGACCAGGATCTTCTTGCGCACGTCGGCATCCGGTGCCCACACCGGAAGCTGGTTGAGCAAACGGCCGTCGTCGATCTGGTAGAGCGGCGCGATGTCGGTGGGCTTGCGTCCCTCGACGTGGCTGGAATCCGGATGTGGCCAGTCGGTGCCCCAGACGATTCGGTCCGCATTTGCCGCGATCAGCGCCTGCGCGTAGGGCACCATGTCCTGATAGTCGGGTGCGAGCTTCGACGAACGATAGGCGCCGGAGATCTTCACATAGGCCTTGCCGGATTTGACGAGCGCGACCAGGTCGGCAAATCCCGGCTGCTCAAGCCCGAGCGAAGCCTCGAGGCCGCCGAAATGGTCGAATACGACGGCCACCGGCGCGGTCTCGACGAGGTCCTTGATCGCCGAGATCATGGCCAGCGTGGTGTAGAGTTGCACGTGCCAGCCGCGCGCCTTCATGCGCTCGACCGCAGCGGTGAAGCGTGGCCGGCCGACATTGGGGTCGTTGACGCCGCCCGTCGCCAGATTGAGGCGGATGCCGCGGAAGCCCTCCTGCTGCATCGTGTCGAGCTGCGCCTCGGTGGTCTTGTCGTCGATCACGGCGACCCCGCGCGCGGTCGCCCCGCGCGCCTTCATGCCGAACAGGGTGGAGGAATTGTCGGTGCCGTAGACACTCGGGGTGACGATCACCACGCGCTCGATATGCAGCGCCTTGTGCAACGCGGCCATTTCTTCAGGGCTTGCCGGCTCCGGCGTATAGACGCGCCCTGCGAAGAACGGAAACTTTTCGACGTCGCCATGGATGTGGGTGTGGCAGTCGCAGGCATGCGCCGGGACCTCGAAATTGATCGGCGTCGCGGGCTGCGCTGCACGCGCGTGGGCTTTGCTGGTCATGGCTGCTCCGGCGGCAAGGGAGGCGAAGAGGACGCCGCGTCGGCTGAGCATGGTTTCTCTCCCTGCTTCGTTATGTGAAGATGATGCCGGGACGGTATCACATCAGCCCGGCAACAGCTGCACTTCGCTGCATAGCTGCTCAACGAGGTCCGCAAGTGGACGTGAGCCGTCAACGCGCACGGCCGGGCAGCGCAAGCCGGCGACCCAGGCCTCGTGCTTTGCGAGGCTGCGGCCGTCGCGGTCACCGGCCTCGTAATGCGCGGCCCATTCGATGAAGGCTTCGGTCTCTTCGTGACGCCAGCCGCCGGGCGCGACAGCATCAGCACCGAAATGCGCGGCCTCGCGGGCCCGCAAACGCTTCAACCGTAATTCGCGCGGCGCGACGACGAAGACGACGAGGTCGAAATGCGCGACGAGCTCGTCGCCCCAACCGGTGGCGGTTCCACTCAATACCCAGTCGTGCCGCGGCAGGAACATCTCGCGCATCAGGCGCAGCCGATCCGCGGCCGGGCGCGTCGTCTGGTAGGGCGGCACGGTTGGAAGCCAGAAATAGTCGTCGCTGTCGTGGTGCGGCAGCGCAAGCCGGCCGGCAAGCGCGCGACCGAGCGTCGTCACGCCGGAGCCCGAAGCTCCCATTAGATGGATGCGGCGGCTTTTCATGGGCACCCCCTGACCTGAATGGCCGGCGGCCGGTGATGGCGATTGCGGCGTTCCAGGGCGCCGTGCTCCCTTACGCAGCGCGGCGGCGCTTTGAGGTCCGTCCGCTTGTCGCGGGTTGGGCCGACAATGTCAGACCCAACGCTGCGACAATGCGCATGATTGTGCCGAATTCGGGATTTCCAGTCTCACCGAGGGCCTTGTACAGGCTCTCGCGGTTCAAACCGGCTTTCTTCGCGATCGCACTCATGCCGCGCGCACGCGCGACGAGGCCGAGCGCGTCGCGCACGAAATCGGCATCGCCGGTCTCCAGTGCGGCCGCGATATAGGCCGCCTGACGCTCCTCGGAGTTGAGATAGTCGGCGGCGTCGAAGCGCGTTGTTCCGGATGCCGTTTTGACTCTTGTTCTTGCTCCCTTCGGCATCACAATGTCTCCGCGAGTTGCTGGGCCAGCTTGATGTCTTGTGGCTGCGTGCGCTTGTCGCCACCACATAGCAGGATCACGATCTGCGTTCCGCGCTGCACATAATAGATCCGGTAGCCCGGGCCGTAGTCGATGCGCATTTCCCGGATGTTGCGACCGACGCTCTTGCTGTCGCCGGGATTGCCCATTTCCATGCGGCGAATGCGGACGGTGATCCGGGCAACCGCGCTGGCGTCCTTGAGCCGGTTCAGCCACTCCGAAAAATACTGGGTTTGCCTCACCTCCATTATAAGACGCAACTGTAGCCCGTGGGCTACAGAATGTCAAAGAGGCTAGCGTGCACGAGACGGCGGGCGGTCCATGGCGCTGGGAAGCGATGCGTCGCGGACGCCTACTGCCCTGACGGCGTGCGTAGGCCGTGCCAGGCGTCGCGGACCTGTTGGTAGTGCACCTCGGGCAGATAGTCCGGCGTGTTCAGACTCAAGGTCTTGACGTCGAGATGGCCGGTGGCGCTGAGCAGCGTGTAGGAGGCGATGACGCGGTCGCGCAGCGCGCCGATCAGGCGGGCCTTGGCCTGGATCAAATCGGCCTGCGAGTTCAGCACGTCTACCGTCGTGCGCTGTCCGCCGGCGGCCTCGCGCTGCACGCCCTGCAGCGCGACGGTTGCGGCTTTCACCTCGGACTCCGAGGCGGATACCGCGACCTTGGCGCCCTCATTGGCAACCCAGGCGCTGACCGCCGCCGTGCGCGCCTGATTGCGCACCTGGTCGAGCACGAGCCGGCTTTGCGCCGTCATCTCCTTGGCCTGCCGGGTCTGTGCAGCGGCCTGGCCGCCGTCATAGATCGGCGCGGTGACGTTGGCGACGATCGAGGCCTGGTCCTCGGCGAAGGTGCCGAGCGTCGGGTCGTTGTTGCGGCTCTTGCTGGCGCTGCCCTGGATGGTGGCGCTCGGCAGCAGCGCGCCTTCGGCGACGCGGATGTTGGTGGAGGCGACATCGACGTCGAAGCTGGCGGCCATCACCGCCGGATGCTGGCGGATCGCCATGGTCATGGCGTCTTCGCGGCTCTTCGGCAGATAGCGGTCGACGACCTCGGCGGGCCGAAGCTGCGACGGTGAGTTGCCGATCACTTGCGCATAGGTTGCCTGGCTGACGGCAAGTGCGACTTCGGCGGCGTTGAGATCGGCAAGGCCGCGATTGAGGCGCGCCTCGGCCTGCGCGCTGTCGGTCGGCGTGACGTCGCCGGCGTTGAGGCGGCGCTGGGTGACCGCGAGCGTCTCGCGCAGGAAAGCGACGTTGGAACGCTGCGCCTCGACCAGTGACTGGTTGGCGAGCACGTTGGTATAAGCGGTGACCGCGTCGAGCAGCACGCCCTGGCCGACATTGCGCAGCGCCTCGCGCCCCGATTGCACCTGGAGTTCGGCGGCCCGGACGTTGTTGGCGGTGCGGAAGCCGTTGAACAGGGTCTGCGTCACGGTGACGCCGATGATCCAGGGCTTCAGGTTGCCGGTCTGGATCGTGTTGTCGGGCAGAAGATTGCGAACCGTTTGCAGGCCGGCGCTGAGGCTCGCCACGATCTGCGGCCGGTAACCGGCGAGGGCCTGCGGCACGTTCTCGTCCGTAGCGCGTTGTCGCGCACGTTCGGCATTGAGCTGCGGATTGGTCTGGTAGGCCTTGGCCAGCGCTTCCGGCAGGGCTTCGGCCCAGGCGGCGGAGGGCAGGGCGCAACAGAGCGCCAGCGTGGTCCATGTCGCAAGCACGGGACCGGCGCCCGATCGATGCCGCATCATCCCGCGACCAGCTCTGGCGGCACGCCCAATCATGTAATCCCGCTTAATCCGGCTGTCCGCCCCCGCCGACGGTGGCCTCTTAACTGTTTAACCAGCCGAGGTCCCGCAGGCAAACTGCCGCGGGGAAAACCCCCATGAAATCCGTGCTTGTTGCAGCTTCGTCACAGGGTTTTGCGGGAACGCAGCCGAGCCTTACACCAGCCTGACCGTTTGCCGAGATTACCGGTTCTTGTTCACCGGTTTGCGCTTCTCGATGAACGCCGCCATGCCCTCGGAGCGGTCCTCCAGCGCGAAGGTCGCGTGGAACAGGTTGCGCTCGACGCTCATGCCCTCGGCGAGCGTGGTCTCAAAGGCGCGGTTCACCGCTTCCTTGGCCATCGCGGCGGCAGGGCGCGACATCGCGGCGATCTTCTCGGCCGCCGCCATCACCTCGTCCATCAGCTTGTCAGCGGGCACGATGCGGCTGACGAGGCCTGAGCGCTCGGCTTCCGCCGCATCCATCATGCGACCGGTGAGGCACAGGTCCATTGCCTTGGACTTGCCGATCGCGCGCGTCAGGCGCTGGGTACCGCCGATGCCGGGAATGGTGCCGAGCGTGATCTCGGGCTGGCCGAACTTTGCGGTGTCGGCGGCGATGATGATGTCGCACATCATGGCGAGCTCGCAGCCGCCGCCGAGCGCATAACCGGCAACCGCCGCAATCGTCGGCTTGCGGCAACGAGCGATGCGGTCGCCGCCGATCGCGGCAAAATCCTCGGAGAACATGTCGATGAAGCCCTTCGGCTGCATCTCCTTGATGTCGGCGCCGGCGGCAAAAGCCTTTTCGCTGCCGGTCACGATGATGCAGCCGATGGCGTCGTCGGCCTCGAGATCGTCGACGGCCGCTGCGATCTCGCGGAAGACACCGAAGGAGAGCGCGTTGAGCATCTTCGGCCGGTTCAGCTTGATGATGCCGACCGCGCCTTTGCTTTCGACGATGATGTGTTCGAACGTGCTCATGCTTCACCCACGCGTTTGATTAGGCGGGCAATGTGCCCGCTGGCGCGGATGCCTTCAAGGGGGCTAAAGGCCGCCGGAACACGCAGCGAGACGCGCGTTCCGGAGAGGTGTCTCAGGCCAAGAATTCAGACCAGGATCGGGCCGGCAATCACGCCATGAACATGCGCGCGGCGGACGCCAGCGTCAGCAGCGTGCCGACGCCGATGAAGATCTTGCCGATCAGGGAGCTCTGGTCCCAGGCGGAGCTCTGCTGGCTGCTTGCCATCACCGGCGCCGGCCGGGGCTGGGCCTCGGTTGCGGCAATCACCGCCTTCTGCGCCGACGGGTTGTCCTGTTGCAGCGCGCGATCGATATCGTTGAGCTGATCGGGTGCGACGACCTGGCTCTCGGCGTTCGCGGCGTTGGTATTATCGGCCGCCGCCTGGACATTGTCGTTGGCGCGGTCCGTCATCGCGGAGGCCGCCGCCGCAGTCGGCGTGCCGGTGGCGGCGAGCTGCGCATTGGCATTGGCAACCGCAGGCGGCATCTGGCTCGATGGCGACGCGTCGTTGTCGGCCGCCTTGCTGTCGGACTTGGCCTCGTCGGCCTTTGCCGGGGCGTCGGCCTTGTCGTCCGATTTCTGTGCCGTCTTGCTGTCGCTGGTGCGGCGTGACTCGTGGCGCCGGTGCTTGCTCGGCTTGGCCGCGTCGGCCTGCTTGCCCGCGCTGTCCGATTTAGTTGTTGCTGAGCTTGGGGCCGCCTGTGCAAGGCCTCCGAACAGCAACAAAAGCCCGGCCAGAGCAATCAGGGCCGCGCGCCCGCTGGCTTTCATCATGGTGATGATCTCCCCAATTCCGCCCGCCCCCGGAACGAACAGAGACCCTGGGGCGTGACGACAGCGGGGCAGAAAATGGGAATCTTCGGGCACCACCGGGCAAAAACGGGGCAAATCGCCTCCCGCACCGTCGGCCGCCGGGTGCGGGATGAGCCGATCGGTGTTATGAGCCGTCGCAGAGTTGACGGCCGTATCGGTGGCGAGGTCCGGGCATGGATCACGAATTCGTGATCTGGTGCTGTCCGCGTAACAAATTGAACGAACGGCCGAATTGCATGGTGAGGGGCGCGCGTGCGCGGACGTGAGGACGAATGGACCGGCCTGATGCGGTCGGCCATGGCAGGCGATGATGCGGCGTATCATCGCTTGTTGAAGGCGGTCACACCGGTGCTGCGCGCCGCGGCGAGGCGTGGCCTGGCGCGGGCCGGGCAACCTCCCGACCAGGCCGAGGATATCGTGCAGGAGATATTGTTGGCGGTGCACCTGAAGCGGCACACCTGGGACAGCGAAGCCCCCTTCGCACCCTGGCTGTTCGCGATCGCCCGCAACAAGCTGATCGATGCGCTCAGGCGACGCGGAAGGCGCGTCTTCGTCAACATTGACGATTTCGCCGAGACGCTGCCGGGCGAAGCTGCGCAGGAGACAGCCTCTGCGGGCGAGGTCGCAGCGCAACTGGGCACGCTGCCGCAGCGCCAGCGCGACGTGCTGCAGTCGATCGCGGTCGAGAGCGCCTCGATCAAGGATACGGCGTCGAAGCTTTCGATGAGCGAAGGCGCGGTGCGGGTCGCACTGCATCGCGGACTTGCGGCACTGACTGCCAAATTGCGGGACCACTAGTCATGGATACCGACCAACTGATCCGCTCGCTCGCAGCCGACAACGCTCACCGCGTGCCGCGCGTCGGGGCCATGCTGACCATGGCGCTGCTGGTGGCCGCGCCCTTGTCGATCCTGATTTTCGCGACCTTCCTCGGCGTGCGGCCGGACGTGATGACCGCCATGCGCAACCCGTTCTTCGACATGAAGTTCGCGGTCACATTGTCGCTCGCGATCCCCGCGATCATCGTCAGCCTGCATCTGTCGCGTCCCGAAGCCTTGATGCGCGGCTGGGGCTGGCTGCTGCTGCTTCCGGTCGGGCTGCTTGCGGTTGCGATCGGCAGCGAGGCGATGATGGCGCCGGCGATGCCGATGACGATGCGGCTGATGGGCAAGAATTCCAGGGTGTGCCTGCTCGCTATCCCTGCGATGTCGCTGCCGCTGCTTGCAGGTGCGCTGTTCGGCCTGCGACATGGTGCACCCTCGCGCCCCGCGTTGGCCGGTGCGCTCGCCGGCCTGGTGTCGGCCGGCTTGGCCGCGACGCTCTACGCCTCGCACTGCACCGACGATTCACCCCTGTTCGTCGCGACCTGGTACACGCTCGCGACCGCGCTGGTGACGGCGATCGGCGCGGCGGTCGGATCCAAAGTCCTGCGCTACTAACGAGCCAGCCTCACGCCGCCGGAATCGTGCTCTGCTGCATGCGGTGGAAGCGCAGCACCTGCTGCGCGGTCGACGAGCGCAGCGCCTCGTAAACATCGCGCAGCGCCAGCACGTCGGTCTGCGAGCCGCCCGAGAGCTTCTCGCGCATGGCGATGATGGCGCGCACGCTCGGCCAGGACATGCCCGCGACCTTGGCGAGGATCATCACGCCCTCGGTGCGGCTTTCGATCATCATGGTCTCGGCGGTCTCGACCGCGACGCCCGCGAGCGCGGCGAGCCCCGCATTGGTCTCGTCGAACTTGCCCTGCTCGGCGAATGTGGTGACCTGGAATTCGTTGAGGCGGCCGTCCTCGTGCAGCGATTTCACCAGCGCGCGCGCCATCTCGGTCTGCTTCGTCATGGCGGTGGCGCGGACCCTCTGGGCCACTTCCTGGACCACGCTCGACACCTCTTCCGCGAGCTCCGGATGCGCCGCCTCGAGCTTCCTGCGCACGCTCAAGGACGCCTTCGCAACCAGCTTCAAATAGTGAGGGCGCGGCAGGTCCGGCCGCAGGCCGATGCAGGTGGCGAGGTCGTCGTCGCGTTCGGCGCGCGTGACGAGGTCGGTGAGGCTTCCCTCGGAGAGCCGCGCGCCCGGATTCTTGACGGTCGACTGCACCACGTCCACGTCGCCGCGCGTCACCAGCACGTCGGTCAGCGCTTCCGACAGTACGCGCCGAAGCGAGATCGCCTTGAGATGCGCCTGGCCCCTGGTGCGCGCGATCTCGATCAAGGTCGTCTCGTCCAGCCGTTCCGATTTCGACAGCACGGGCCCGGAGACCTCGATGACCTCGTCGAGCGCGAGCATGCGGATGATTTTCGGCGGCGCGGCCGCGATCGGAGCAAGGCGGTCGGCGAGCAGCGCCCTGGCCGACGTCTCGATCCGTTCGACCAGGCACTGGAAGACGTCGTCGAACACGCGGATGTGGTCGTCCGAATAGTCCACCGCGTTGCCCACGAAGAGATCGGTGACGCGGCGCAGCGCCTCGACCCGGCGCGCGACGGTGCCGTGCGACAGGGCGGTCTGCAATTCCTCGAGCAGGTTCGATGATTTTGCGGATTTGGATCTCATTGCCCTGTCCTGGAGCGTTCGGTCCGGCGGCGGCTTCTGTCGCACCGGAAAAAAATGGATTGGTCAGCTCGTTGCAATGCGGTTGCGCCCTTGCGCCTTGGCGGCATAGAGCGCACGGTCGGCGCGCGCGAGAAAGGTGTCGGCAGTATCGGCATCGCGCAGCGTCACGACGCCCGCAGAAATGGTCACGTGCATGCCCGGAGAGAATGCGTTCCAGTCGAGATCGGCGACGATGCTGCGCAAGCGCTCGAGCATGCGCTGCGCGGCCTCGTCTGACGTGTCCGGCAGCAGCAGCAGGAATTCCTCGCCGCCGTAGCGGCCGAAGCAGTCCGCCGGGCGGATATTGGCGAAAATGGTGATCGCGAAGGTGCGCAGCACCTCGTCGCCGACGGGATGGCCGTGGGCGTCGTTGATGCGCTTGAACCAGTCGAGATCGATCAGCGCGATCGCGAAAGGAGCCGACGCCTTTCGCGCTTTTTCGATCTGGACGTCGAGAAGGCGCATGATGCAGCGGCGGTTGTAGGAGCCAGTGAGTTCGTCGAGCTCGGCCAGTTCCTCGATGCGCTGATAGGCGGCCTTCAGCTCGATGCTGCGCCGGTACAGGATCTTGCGCAGGGTGGCGCCGAACAGGCCGAGAAAGGCGCACTGGCCGATCACCAACACGAAGCAGAGCATCGAGGCGGTTCGCTCCAGGCGGGTCGCAACCGGCAGTCCGATCGGCAGGTCCGAGCCCAGGAAGACCAAGGCCAGCCCACAGGTGGCCAGGCCCCAGGTGACCATCGCCTGGCGCGAGGTCATGCGCAGCGTGCCAAACGCGAAGATCAGAAACAGCACGGCGAGGAAAGCGACCCCGACAGTCGGCACGGCGAGCAGGAACACCAGTTGCAGCGCCATATGCGTCGAGATCTGGAACACGGTGAGGTAGTGATCCTCGAACCGGTCGCCGAAGCCGGCTTCCGACAGCACGGTGAACGTCCCAATGATCAGCAGGCCGCCGAGCCAGAACAGCGACGGAACGGCCATGTCGACCGTGCCGCCATAGGCGTAGAGCAGCAGGACCGAGGCGCCCAGCGAATAGCTTGCCACCTGGCCGATATACATCTGGCGGCGCTGCCGGGCGCGGCGCGCCAGGACGTCGGGGGCCGCAGCCTCGGGCGCGAGGACGATATCCGCGACCTCAGCGGCATTCCTCTCGGGAAAGGACGTCGCGGCCGTGCTCATGGTCCCGCCAACAGGTGGATGTCAGCGTAAAAATCTACGTGGCAAGCCTTTAGGTTTGGTATCCTTTTGAAACCGAATCCGAACCGTGCAGCACGGAACAAGGTAATGGGCTGGCAGGAGAAATTTTGCCGGCGATCAGGCATCGGTTTGCGATGCGATCGAGCCTAAGTTGGGCTTGGCGAGACATATGTCGTGCAACGCTGCTATGGAACCGGATGAGGCCGGGGCCGCCTGTGCCGGACAGGCATTCCGCAGGGAAGTATCTCAGTATTATGTTACCAATCTGGATTGTGGCGGCCGACAGCCGCGTGCGGGACGAGAAAAAAGCGCGTATGTGGGGTGGATCACACAGGCGCCCGTCCGACTGCGGTAAGTTGAACAATTTTGCACCACCCGTCGAACCGTCCGCTGCGCCGACCCGACCAACTTTGCGAGATGGCCTTTGAGCGTGACACAGTCGGCTTCGGACGAGGTCCTAATCGCCAGGATCGCTCAGGGTGACCGGCTCGCCATGCAGGTGCTGTACGGGCGGCACCACGTCAGGGTTTACAGGTTCGGGCTCAGGCTCGTCCGGGACGAGCAGGCGGCGGAAGACCTCATCAGCGAGGTGTTTCTCGACGTCTGGCGTCAGGCCGGCAAGTTTGAGGGCCGATCCGCAGTTTCCACCTGGCTGCTGGCAATCACCCGATTCAAGGCCCTGTCTGCGCTCCGGCGCAGAAAGGATTTTGAACTGGACGAAGACGCCGCGAACGCGATCGAGGATACGGCCGACGATCCGGAAACGGTGGTGCAGAAGAAGGATACCAGTGCAACGTTGCGGGGGTGTTTGACGGGCCTCTCGCCGGAACACCGGGAAATCGTCGATCTCGTCTACTACCACGAGAAGTCCGTGGAAGAGGTGGCCGAAATCGTCGGGATACCGGAGAACACTGTGAAGACGCGCTTGTTCTATGCGCGCAAGAAATTGGCCGAACTGCTGAAGGCAGCCGGCGTTGAGCGAGGCTGGCCATGATGGCTTTGAGCAAGAAGATGCTGGAGCAAGAGCCCAGTGAAATTGAACTGCTGCTGCCCTGGCACGCTGCCGGCACGCTGAACGCGCGCGATGCGCGCCGTGTCGAGGAAGCGCTGGCGCGCGATCCCGGGCTTGCCAAGCAATATGCCGCGATCCGCGGCGAATATGAAGAGACCATTCATTTGAACGAGAGCTTAGGGGCTCCGTCGGCACGCGCGATGCAGAAGCTGTTCGCCGCGATTGACGCCGAGCCGGCGCGGGGAAGCGGCTCGCTGCCGCTGTCAGCGCGCATCTCGACCTTCTTCGCGAGCCTGTCGCCGCGCACGCTGGCGTGGTCGGCGAGCCTTGGCGCCGTCGCGCTCGTGCTGCAGGCCGGAATCATCGGCGCCGTGCTGATGAAGAACCAGCCCGCGACCTTCCAGACCGCCTCGCTCTCGACCGGCACGCCGATCACGCGCGAGCTTGGCAGCACCGCCGCGCCAGCGCGCGCATTGGTGCGCTTCACGCCAGAGGCGCGCATTTCCGACATCACAGGGCTGCTCGACAGCTACCACGCCTCGATCATCGACGGAGCCAAGGGCGGCATGTTCCGTCTCCAGTTCGACAAAGCCATGAGCCAGGACGAGCTCGCTTCGCTGCTCGGCAAGATGCAGCGCGAGAAGTTCGTCAACCTTGCCGTCGCGGCGCCCTAGGCGCGCCGCTGAGCCGATGATTGGCAAATCCGAGAGCAGGGTGCGCGCCGGGGCCTACGCTTCATCGGTCGGCGCCGCGCTTCTGATCGCCGCCTGTCTCGGCGTCGAGGTTGCGCAGGCGCAGGCGATCATGCGCACGCCCACGATCAGCGTGCCCTCGCGAACGCCGACCATCTCTACGAACATCACCCCACGGGTCAGTCCCAATATCGCCGCGCGCGCCGTCAGCGTCGATCGCGGCCCACGGACGATCGCGACGATTCCCCACACCACGACCTCGCGCATCCGGCCGACCACGACGGTGCTGCCCTATGCGCGCTACTCGCCGAACCTGTATCCGGCCTGCACCGCACCCTATCGCGATGCCGATGGAGAATGCCTGGCGCAGCCGAACACAGGCGGCAATGGCTCAGCCAAATCCGGCAAGAAGAGCGCTGGCAAGGGCCGGGGCGACGCCACGCCGGCCGCCGCCAATCTGCGCAGCTTCGCCAACGAATTCGTGGCGGAGATCGATGGCACGCTGTCGCCCGGCGATGCCGACGCGCTTGCCCGCCGGCACGGCTTGACGCGCGTCTCTTCGGAGAATTTCCCGCTGATCGGGGCCACGTTCGGTCTGTTCCGCATCACCGATGGCCGACCGTACGAGACGGTGCGGCGCGAATTTTCGGCCGACGGCAGTGTGCGCTCGGTCCAGCCGAACTTCCGTTATGTGCTCCAGGACCAGAAATCGACGATCCCGAGCGAGGGCGATCCCGCGCAATATGCCTTGGCCAAGCTCCGCCTGCCGCAGGCGCACACGCTGGCGCGCGGCGCCAACGTCACGGTTGCCGTGATCGACTCCGGCATCGACGCCAGGCATCCCGAGCTTGCCGATTCCGTCGCCGACAATTTCGATGCGCTTGGCAGCGCCGAGGGGCCGCACATCCACGGCACCGGGATCGCCGGCGCGATCGTGGCGCATGCCCGGCTGATGGGTAGCGCGCCCGAGGCGCGCATCATCGCGATCCGTGCCTTCGGTGGTGCCAATGGCGGCGCCGAAAGCTCGTCCTACATCATCCTGCGCTCGCTGAATTACGCCGCCGAGCACGGCGCGCAGATCGTCAATATGAGCTTTGCCGGTCCAAAGGACGCGGTGATCGAGCGCGCCATCGCGGCCACCGCCGCGCGCGGCCTCGTGCTGATTGCGGCCGCCGGCAACGCCGGCGCGAAATCGCCGCCGCTCTATCCGGCCGCCAATCCGAACGTGATCGCGGTCAGCGCGACCGACCAGCAGGACCGGCTGTTCGCCGCGTCCAATCGCGGCAATTACATCGCCGTCGCAGCGCCCGGGGTCGACATCTTCGTGCCGGCGCCGGACGGCAAATACCAGATGACGTCGGGAACATCGTTCTCGGCCGCCTATGTCTCCGGCGTCGCGGCGTTGCTGCTCGAGCGCAATTACACCTTGAAGCCGGAAGCGCTGCGCATGACGCTGGCGAAGACGGCGCGCGATCTCGGCTCTCCTGGGCGTGACGAGTTGTTCGGCGACGGCCAGACCGACGCGTTTGCCGCGGTCACGGCCGTTCCCGCTGACAGCGCGACGCCGGTCGCGGCGGCGTCCGGTACAACAAAACGTGAAGATACCGCCAAGCGTCGCGATGAGCCCGGCAGCCGCGCGATCGAACAACCCTCGCTGTCGAGCGCGGATGATAAATCCACGGTTTCTCAGGCGGATAGGCCGGCGGCGCGATAGCGGCTGCGTCAAAGACGCGCGCGAGATCGAAGGTCAAAAAAGCGAATGCCGCGTTGAACGTTCAGCTCCCTGCCACGACCAAATTATGTGGGAGCGGTTATCCCTCCCCATCAGTCATATCAGGCGCGAGCGCCCATCCACCCCAAGCGCCCATATGGCTTGACCCGTCCGGTTGTCCCCCCGGACGGGTCTTCTCTTTTCAGAGCGTTTTTGAGCGACGTAGATTCCGGTTCGCGTGAAGAAAACGCGTCAAAGCGAGAATCCAGAGCATGGGTTCTGATTCAACCGGAACCGATGCTCTGGGCGTCCGATTCTTTGAATTTCGCGCGCGTTCAGCTTTCGGTTGAAAGGTCGCGCCGGCAACGATGGCCGTCGCTCGTGCAGCAAGCCGCAAGCCCGCTATGCTTGTGCGAAGCTTGACTCGAAATCACAGCAAATCTCCGCACGACTACGGTGTTTGACGACGAACGCGGTGCCGTTGCTGGACAAGTCAAAACTTTTCCACAAAATATTCATGTCGCGTCTAAATTGATTCGTGTGCGTTGCGTCCCCGCGTCCGTGTTTTCTCCTGACGGGCTGGTTCATGACACATCGCCAAGAATCTGACTGCGCGTCTGGTCGTGCCGTGGCTGTTGGCCGCGACGTCGCGGCGCGCTGGTGCGCCCTCGCCGAGCAGCGGCTGCAACATCTCTCCGAAATGTTCGAGACCGGCCGCTGGCGCCGCTATCACACCGAGATCGCATTCCTCGAAAACATCCAGGAAGCCAAGCGCGCCGTCCAGACCTGGCGCGCGCTCGCGACCGGTGGGGACGTCGCCGAGGCGGCGGCGAGCGTGACGCCGGCATTCGGTTGGTCGCCGGCGACCATGCCCCGCGTATTTCCGCGTGAGCAGCAAGCGCAGAGCATGCAGCCGAAGGCCGTCCACATCGCCCCCGAGACGGCCGTGCCGGTCAGGCTCGATTCGAAGCCGGACGTCCTTGCCGAAATCACCGAAGCCCCGCTCGCGCCGCTCGCCGCACCCGCAGCTTTGGCGTCGTTTACCGCGCCTGCCGAGATGCCGCCGCTTAGGGCTCCCGCGGCGAGGGCACCGCTCGCAGCACCTGCCGTGAGGCCGCCGCTCGCCGCGCCCGCCGCAATGGCTCAATTCACCGCGCCGGACGTGAAGCCGCCGCTCGCGGTGCCTGCCGCGAAGCCGCCGAAGACTGCGCCTGCTGCGATGGCGGCGCTCCTGCCGCAATTCGCCCCGCCGGCCGAGGAGATCGTCGCAGCCCCCGAGCGCGTCGTCGAATTCACCTTTAGCCTCGACGGCCTGGAAGCCAAGTACCCGCTGCTCAGGAACGCGTTCTAACGCCGCAGGTGAGGGCAGAGGACCGGAGCCATATCCTTCGCCCCCGTCATCCTGAGGCGCGAGGCATGGGACGCGAGGCGTCCCATGGCGAGCCTCGAAGGATGCGCGGCCCGGCTGGCAGCCGCGCCTACCTTCGCACCGCATTCCCGCCGAGCACCACCTGCGCAAATCGCTGCGCGCCGTCTGCCGACAGATCCGAGGTCACGGCACGGGCGTGATCGAGGCCGACGACGGCGCCGCGCGGGGTGTCCGAGATCATGTTGTTGTTGACCAGCGCGATGCCGGCGCCCGGCACGACGGAGACGCCCACACCCGCGAAGGCCTTGCGGATCACGTTGCCCGTGATCGCGACGTCGCGCAGATATTTGCTCCAGCCGGCGACGATGCCGTAGGACGGCGCGTTCTCAATCACATTGCCGGTCACCGAAGTGTCCGCCTCGATGTAGATGCCGACGCCGGCATCATCATCCGGCGCGGTGCCGATCGGGCGCTTCGGGATCAGATTGCGGATGATGTTGCCCTGGACCACCGCGATGCGGCCGCCTTCGTTGAAATTGCAGACGGAGACGCCGACGGCGGCGCCATCGACAATGTTGTTGGCGATCACGGCGGCTTCGAACGCGAACTCCGAGTAGAGCGCGACCTCGCGCACGTCGCTGACGCTGTTGCCGGTGATGTGGATGTTCGAAGCGGAGTTGCCGCGCACGGCGGAGTAATCACAATTCCTGATGCGATTGCCGTGCACGATCACGTTGCCGGCACGAAAGGCATTGATGGCGTTGCCGTATTGGCCGGAGCCGCCGGGACCGGCCTTGATGTTCTCGATGCGGTTATCAGTGACCAGCGTGCCGTCGTCACCGATCGCGGTGCGCAGGATCTCGATGCCGTTGTCGTTGGTGCCGACAATCGTGTTGCGGCAGACGTTGAGGCCTTTGGCATCGAAAGACACAACCGCCGTCACCGCGATGTCAGTGAAGATATTGCCGGAGATCTCGCCGGACACCTGCTCGAGCCAGATGCCGCTGCCGCCCGAATTCGTGATCTCGCAATCGGCAATGCGGACGTCGCGTCCGCCGAGCAGGTGGACCAAGCCGCGCCGTGCCGGCAGTGGAATGCTGCCGCCGTCGAAGATGATACCGGTGAGGCCGATCGCGTCAGAGCCGTCGCTCTGGATCGCCGAGGTCCCGCCGGTGAAGAGAAGCTTCGTCGCTCCGCGCACGCCGATCAGCTGTGCGCCCTTCGGCAGCCGCAGCAGCCCGCTGCGGTAGACGCCGGGCGGTAACGCCAGCGGCATCTGCGCCCGCGCCGCCTCATCGATCGCACGTTGCAGCGCGCGGCTCTGATCTTCGCTGCTGCCGGGCCGCACGCCGTATTGCGTAGCGTCGCGGCCGAGCAGGGACATCAGCGGCGCCGCGCGCGCGGCGTCGGCCGGCATGGCCAGCGCACCGGCGATGCCGGCGGTGGAGGCTCCGATGAGGTGACGGCGATTGAGGTCCATGACGCGTCCTCCGGCGGACGCGGGAGTCCGCGAGGCCTAGGTAGCGCAGGGCGGCAGGTGCCGTGAGGATTGTTCGCGGTAGGGTTAAGTGTTTACCGCAAGGAGGTGCTGTAGGGTGGATTAGCCTCGCGGCTGCGCAAAGCGCAGTCCGCCAGGCGTAATCCACCATCTCGCCGCGACGACGGTGCTCGTTGAGCCAAGAGGGTGGATTACGCTGCGCTAATCCACCCTACGAAACCTGCGTGTTCCGCGCCTTCCGTGCCAACTGCACCATCTCCATCAGCATCGCCTCCCCGGCGTCCACCAGCTCCTCCAGCGTGATCAGGGCTGCGCCCTTGCGGCGCACGGCGCCGCTGCGCGCAAGCAGGGGGATGTGGATGAACGCGGCAAGCTGCGGACCACCTGCCTTTACGTTCTCGATCGCGCGCCAGCTCAAATAGTTGCAGAGATAGGCGCCGGCATCGCGCGAGGATCGTGCATCGATGCCGGTGAGGCGCGCGGCGCGCAGCAGCCTTGCCGTATGCGGACCGAATGTCATGGCGTCGGCATGGCCGGCGATGCCGCGCTTGCTCGAGCGCGTGTTGGCGGCATCGGGCCAGAGCATGGTGACGGCGTTGCGCGCGCGGGTCTCGATGCGCAGGTAAGGCGTGCGCGCAGCGAGGCCGAACATCAAGAGCGCATCCGGCTTCACCTTCGCGAGCACATCAGGCAATTGGCGGTCGACCGCGGCATAGGTGACCGGGAAGATGTGGCTGGAGACCGCGACATCATCGAGCGCCGGACGACGCAGTTGCGCGAGCCGCGCCACCAGCGGCTGGGTCGGATTATGAGGTGCGCCGGGAAACGGCCCGAAGCCGGTAATGAGAACGCGAAGCTTGTCGGACAATCGATGTGATCCTCTCGATCCTGTCGGGGACGCCGGCATCCAGTAAACACCGGGACCAGCCTTCTTCCAAGCTCGCGGGTCGTCAGATCTCCGATGTGTTATCGCGCCTGTGGCGCTCTCGATAGGTCCGCGTCTTTTCCCGGTTGCCGCACAAGGTGGATTGGCACCAGCGCCGCGTGCCGGGCTTCGAGCGATCGAAGAACACCCGCTGGCACTCGTCGGCGGCGCACATCTTCAGCCGATCGAGCGTGCCGGCCAAGGCCGCGTCGTACAATTCGGCGACGATCGCCGACAGGCCCGCTTGCGCATCGCTCATCACCGGCCGGAGTGCAAAACCATCCTTGCCGATGGCGGCGACATGCAGTGCAAAAGGCTTCATCGCAGCGTTGAGCGGGGCGATGACGGCTGGTTTGCGACGGCGCTCCGCCGGCTCGCATTTGAGGTAGTCGCGAATCGCGGCGCGCAGTCGCAAGGCCGCCTCGAAGGTCTTCTGCGATGGCGCAGCGGCACGTTCGGCCAGCCCACGCTGGCGCATCCATTCGTCGAGCGCGGCAAGATTTTGCAGCTCGTCCGTCTGCTGATGCTGGACGCCGCGATGGGTGAAGTGCCGCAAATCCAGCGTGTTGGCGAAATCGTAGAGATTCGCCAGCGCGTCCGGCACATGGAACTTGCGCGATTCCTTCGACATGGAACACCATTTAATATTTTTTACTGGTTGAAACAAGTGACCGGTATAGATCGTTTACTGGTGTGCAAGACAGGGAACGGAGTTTCATCATGTTGCACGTCAACCATCCCCCGATCTCGACCGAGGACGTCTCCTACCGGAAGTACATCGAAGTGCTGGATACCCAGATGGCCTACGTCGACGTCGGCACGGGCGACCCCATCGTGTTCCTGCACGGCGTTCCGACGCCGTCCTACCTCTGGCGCAATATCATTCCCCATCTCTTGCCCTATGGCCGCTGCCTTGCGCCCGACCTCGTCGGCATGGGCAATTCGGGCGCGGCGCCGAACGGCTCCTATCGCTTCGTCGATCACCAGCGCTACCTCGATGCCTGGTTCGATGCGCTGGGCCTGACCGAGAATGTCATCCTCGTCGTTCACGACTGGGGCGCGGCGCTCGGCTTTCACTGGGCCCGTCGCCACCCGGAGAGGGTGAAGGCAATCGTCTATATGGAAGCGATAGTCCGGCCGTTCCGCTCCTGGGACGAATGGCCCGACGCGACGCGCGCCTTCTTCCAGGGCCAACGGAGTCCGCAAGGCGAAGACCTGATCCTGCAGAAGAACCTGTTCATCGAATATCTCCTGCCGCTGCGCCATATCGCGCCGGACGCGCTCGAGGTTTATCGCCGCTATTTCCGCAATCCTGGTCCGAGCCGTCAGCCGATGCTGACCTGGACGCGCGAATTGCCGATTGAAGGCGAGCCCGCCGATGTGGTCGCGATCGTCGAAGCCTATGCGGATTGGATGTCGAAGAACCGGATTCCGAAACTGTTCATCGATGCCGAGCCGGCGGGCTTCCTGATCGGCGCCCAGCGCGAGTTCTGCAGAGCCTGGCCCAATCAAGAGACCGTCCTTGTGAAAGGGTCGCACTTCCTGCAGGAGGAGGCGCCTCAGGAGGTCGGCGAGGCGACCGCGCGCTTCGTCTCGAAGGTGCTGGCCGGCCAGATCAGTTAGGTAATCGCGAGATTGGGGCGGATCGCGAGCTCGGACTTTGCTTCACCTCTCCCCGCTGGGGAAAGGTGAAGCGGCCTCAATGCAGGAGCTTCACGATCTCCTCGGCAGCGAGTGCCGGTGTGAGGTGGCCGTCGGCCACCTCGGATTCGATCTTCTTCACCCTGGCGCGAACCGATGCCTCGCTGCGCAGCCGCGCCAGCATGCGCTGCTCAAGCATCGACCACATCCATTTCACCTGCTGTTCGCGCCGCCGCGCGGCAAAATCGCCGGCCGCATTCATCGCCTTGCGGTGATCGAGCACCTTCTGCCAGAGGTCGGCGATGCCGGTGCCGGCCAGCGCCGAATAGGTGACGACGGGCGGATGCCAGTGTTCGGATCGGGGACTGAGAATGTGCAGCGCGCCGCGATAGTCGGCGGCGGTGATGTTGGCGCGCTTGAGGTTGTCGCCGTCGGCCTTGTTGATGGCGATCATGTCGGCGAGCTCGACCAGGCCCTTCTTGATGCCCTGCAATTCGTCGCCGCCGCCGGGCAGCATCAGGGCGAGGAAGAAATCGGTCATGTCGCAGACCGCGGTCTCCGACTGGCCGATGCCGACGGTCTCGACCAGCACGACGCCGAAGCCGGCCGCCTCGCAGAGCAGCATCGCCTCGCGCGTTTTCGCCGCGACGCCGCCAAGTGTGCCCGAGGACGGCGACGGGCGGATGAAGGCATCATCCGAGGCCGACAGCCGCGCCATCCGCGTCTTGTCGCCGAGGATCGAGCCGCCGCTGCGCGCCGAGGACGGGTCGACCGCGAGCACCGCGACCTTGTGGCCCTGCGCGATGAGGTAGGTCCCGAGCGCGTCAATGGTGGTGGATTTGCCGACGCCGGGCGAGCCGGTGATGCCGACGCGGAACGCCTTGCCGGTGTCCGGCAGCAGCATCTGCACCAGCTCGCGCGCCAGCGCCTGATGGTCGGCGCGCCGGCTCTCCACCAGCGTGATGGCGCGTGCTAGCGCCGCGCGGCTGCCGGCGCGGAGCTCCTTGGCGAGAGCTTTGATGTCAAGCGGGGCTTTCTTCTCAGTCATGCCCTGCTTTACAACGCCGAGGCGAGGCAGGCGAGGGCTGCTCGCCTGGAATCACCTGCTTGTTGCCGCCGCGGCTTGCGGCTGTTTCACCTTGCGCCAGACCCAGACCATTACCGGCCACAGCAGCGCGCCGATTGCCATCGCCGCGAGGATGGCCGCGACCGGGCGTTCGAAGAACGGCAGGATACTGCCGTCGGACTTGATCAGCGAGGTCACGAAGGCCTGCTCGACCATGGTGCCCATGACGATGCCGAGCACCATGGCGGCGACGGGATAGCCGTTCGCCTCCATGACATAGCCGATCACGCCGAAGGCGGCGACGGTGACGACGCCGAACATGTTGTTGCCGATCGCGAACGAGCCGACCGCGCAGCACAGCATGATGATCGGCATCACGGTGGAGCGGGGCGCCAGCAGGATATAGGCAGCAATCCGGATCATGGCGATGCCGAGCGGGATCATCAGGATGTTCGCGATGATGAACATCAGGTAGATCGCGTACATGCTCGACGCCTTCTCGGTGAACAGCGTCGGGCCCGGGTTGAGGCCCTTCATGTAGAGCACGCCGATCGCGATCGCGGCGATAGTGTCGCCGGGGATGCCGAACAGCAGCGAGGGCACCCAACCCGAGGCGATGCTGGCATTGTTGCTGGCACCGGCCTCGACCAGGCCCTCGACATGGCCGGTGCCGAACTTTTCCGGCTCCTTGGAGAAGCGCTTCGACATCGCGTACGAGACCCAGGCGGCCATGTCGGCGCCGGCGCCCGGCAGCACGCCGATGATGATGCCGACGATGTTCCCGCGCGTCATCTGCCAGTGATACTGCTTCGTCAGCCTCCATTGGCCGGCCATGATGCTTCCGAATTTGCGCCGCGGCAGCGGCGGCGGCTCGGGCGTCAGCATTGCGCGCATCACCTGCGAGACCGCGAACACGCCGACCAGCGCCGGGATCGGCTCGATGCCGCCGAACAGATCGGTGATGCCGAAGGTGAAACGCGGGACGCCGCCGGGATTTTCGATGCCGATGCAGGAGACGAGCAAGCCGAGGAACATGCCGGCGATCGCCTTCACCGGCGAGGAGCGCGCCACCAACGTGGCGCACATCAGGCCGAGCAACGCCAGCCAGAAATATTCGAAGGTCGAGAACGACAGCGCGATCTCGGCGAGCGGCGGCGCCAGGATCATCAGCGACAGCACGCCGGCGATGCCGCCGACGGCGGAGAACCAGACGCCGGCACCGAGCGCGAGCTCGGCCTGGCCCTTGCGGGTCATGGCGTAGGCCTCGTCGGCATAGGCGGCGGAGGCGGGCGTGCCGGGAATGCGTAAGAGCGCGCCGGGGATGTCGCCCGAGAAGATCGCCATCGAGGACGCCGCGACGATGGTCGCGATCGCCGCGATCGGTGACAGATAGAAGGTGACAGGGACGAGCAGGGCGGTCGCCATCGTTGCCGACAGGCCCGGCAGCGAGCCGATCACGAGGCCGTACACGGAGGCCGCAAACATCGCGATGATGACTTCCCAGGTGGAGATCAGCGCGAAGGCTTCGAGGAGGGTTTTCAGCATCGGATTACCAGGGGGTCGGCAGCAGGCCGGCGGGCAGCGGCACGCGGAGCAGCTTGCCGAAGATGAGGTGAATGGCGAAGGGCGAGAGCGCCGCGAGCGGCAGGGCCAGCTTCCACTTGGCCCCTAACGCGGTCGTGGTGACGTAGACCATGATCGCCGCGGTGATGATGAAGCCGAGCCGGTCGGCTGCAAATACGTAGAACAGCAGCAGCGCCGGCGGTAGCAAGGCGCGCAGGCCATATAGCTTGCCTTGCGGCGGCGGGCTGACTGCCTGGCCGTGCTCTAGCGGGATCAGCTCTTCCTCCTCCTCGAAGGAGTGGCCAATCCCGAACACGATTGCGAGCCCGCATAGCGCGAGCCCCGTGCCGATCACGAGCGGAAACACGTTGGGGCCAACCGGCTGCCCCGGTACCGGCGGCAAGATCCAGCCGCCATAGGCAGCTGCCGCGCCGAGTGCGACGAGAAACGATCCCGTGACGGAGTCGGGAAGACGCATGGGAGAAGTCCTACAAAGGGTGTTCCCCCTCTCCCCGCGCGCGGGGAGAGGCAGAGGCGGCCTTCGGCCGCCGTTGTTGAAGAACGCCGATGCGCAGCATCGGCTTTGGTGAGGGGGTTCTCCGCGCGGAGGGTGAAAGTGGGACTCGTGAAGAGTTCCCCTCACCCTGAACCCGTGCTTCGCGCGCATTCCAGCCTCTCTCCGCAGGCGGGGAGAGGCGATCAGAGCGTCGCAGCGACACGTCACGCCTTGCTGAGGCCTGCTGCCTTCATCGCTTCGCCCATCTGGGCGTCGCCCTTGTCCATGAAGCCTGCGAACTGGCCGGCATCGCCCCATACGGTGCCGAAGCCGCGGTTGCTCATGAAGTCCTTGAACTCGGCGGAGTCGTAGACCTTCTTCAGCGCCGCGGTGAGCTTGGTTGCGATCTCAGGCGGCAGATTCTTCGGTGCGCCGATGCCGCGCCAGGCGCCGGTCGCGTAGTCGATGCCGATCGCCTCCTTCAGCGTCGGCACGTCCTTGAAGACCGGATTGCGCGCCGGCGCCATGATGGCGAGGCTCTTGGCCTTGCCCGCCTCGATGATCGCGCGCGCCTCCGGCACCGAGCAGGTGGTGAGGTCGAGGCCGCCGGCGGCGAGATCCTGCATCGCGGGCGCAGCCCCGTTCGACGGCACCCAGGCGACCTGGTTGGCGGGCAGGCCCATCGCCTGCATCCAGCCGACCAGCGCCAGATGCCAGATGCCGCCTTGGCCGGTGCCCGAAGCCTTGAACTTGCCGGGAGGCGCCGCCTTGATCGCCTCCGCGAGCTCCTTGACCGTCTTGTAAGGCGAGGAGGAAGAGACCTGGACGCCCGGGGGGTCCTCGTTCATCAGGGCCAGCGGCGTGTAGCTCTTCGGCGTCAGCTCGGTGAGGCCCTGCCAGTGCATCATCGAGATTTCGACAGTGAGCATGCCGATGGTGTAGCCGTCGGGCTGCGCGGTCGCGATCGCGCTATGCCCGACTACACCGGAGCCGCCGGTACGGTTGACCACGTTGAAGGGCTGGCCGAGGTCCTTTTCCAGCAGCGCGGCGACAATGCGCGCCGTCGCATCGGTTCCGCCACCGGCGCCCCAGGGCACGATCACGGTGACCGGTCGGGCCGGGTAGGCCTGTGCGAGTGCGGGCTTGAACCCGATAGCGGCGGATGCCGCGACTGCGGCGGTCGAAGCCGCAAAGGTGCGGCGCGAAATCTTGGACATCAATGCCTCCCAGCGGCGCCCGTGACGTCGGGCGCTCTTGTCAATGACGACATTCTAGTCAGCTTTGCAGCGCCGCCGCAAGGTAGCGCTACCAAGGAGATCGACAGGGTGTGTGAAAACAGCATGCCCCATCGGATAGGCAGTCGGAAATCGGGTGGGTTTTGCCGGCACGCTGCGCCAACCTGCGCGCGTAACGAAAGCCAAAGGCAAGTAATCGATGACCCAAGCCTATTACAGCGCCGTGCTGGACCGACCACTGGACGAAGTCTGGTCGCTGATCCGCGATTTCAACAACTATCCCGCCTATATCGACGGCGTGAGCGAGAGCGTGATCGAAGACGACAAGCGCGGCGATGAAGTCGGCGCCATCAGGCGCTTCTGCTATCTCGGAAACTGGATCCGCCAGAGCCTGGTCGATCACTCGGACCAGCAGCACAGCCTGACCTATGCCGGTCTCGAAGCGTTGCAATATCCGCAAGATGATGGATGCCGGACGCCGGCGCCGACGCGCTACCAGGGCACCATGCATTTGCGCCCGATCGTCGAAGGCGATCGTACCCTCATCGAATGGTCCGTCGCCCTCGAGACCGAGCCTACGGATGCCGATCGCTGGCAAGCCCTGTTTGCGTCCTGGATTCCGGATTGGACGGATTCGCTGGCGCGGACATTGGCGCGGCCCCATCCGAGATCTTAGCGATCGCTCACGGCTCCTCGGCGTCGCCCTTCGGACGCGCGCCGCCGAAGATGCGGGTGCCTTCCGCGGTCAGGTAAGGCTTCAGCGTCTCCCACGGCACGAACGCGACATACTCGCCCTCGGCGTAGGGACCGACGGCGTAGGGCGGATAATGGAAGGTGAGGCCGGAGCTCTTGCCTGCTTCAGTTGACGGTGCGAGCGTCACCGCGCCGACCTTGAGCAGGCTCGGCGCGACCCCATTGAACCATTCGTCGGTCGCGGTGTCGCCGGCGTCGCGCTTCTTCTTCTCGGTTCGGAGCGAGGCGATCACGGCCTTCACCATCGCCTTCATGGTCGCCCCGTTGTCGGCGGTTTCGGTGAAGAACGGGCGGATCGAGATGCGCTTGTTGTCCGTCTTGTCCCACAGGATCGTGTTTACGTCCGAGTTGGGATGGGCGCCACGGGTGTTCATGTAGTCGTTGCGGAGGATGCTGACATAGCGGTCGGCCACGACGGAGCGGATCTCATATTTGCGCTCGAAATCCCAGCCGCCGTCCCTGAAGAACTGCGGGTCCGCTTTGCGCGCGGCCGCAGCTTCCGCCGCATTCTTGTCGAGCCATTTCTTGCCTTCGGAGAGGCAATCGGCCGCGAGCGCCGCATCCGTCTTGATCCTCTCGTCGAGGAGGACGCGGGCCTCGACGCTTTTGGTCTTGACGAGCGCGTCGGGCTTGGGATCGGCAGCGAGGACGGGGCCGAACAGTGCGCAGCAAAACGTCGCGACGGCGAGCGCGCGCATGAACGTTGGCGCGAGAAACATCACGCAAAATCCTTCTTGTCGGAAGATCGGCGGCGCAGCTACTCCGCCGCCTCGCTATGCCCGAGCCGAGCATTCAGCTTGCGGATCAGTTCCTCGGCGGCCTCCGCGATCACCGTGCCCGGCGGGAAGATCGCTTCCGCCCCGGCGGCATAGAGCGCATCGTAATCCTGTGGCGGCACCACGCCGCCGACGATGATCATGATGTCGTCGCGGCCCTGCTTCTTCAGCGCGGCCTTCAGCTCCGGCACTGCGGTGAGATGGGCGGCGGCGAGCGAGGAGACCCCGAGGATGTGCACGTCGTTCTCGACCGCCTGCCGGGCGGCCTCGTCGGCGGTCGCAAACAGCGGCCCGATGTCGACGTCGAAGCCGATATCGGCGAACGCCGACGCAATCACCTTCTGGCCGCGGTCGTGGCCGTCCTGGCCGATCTTGGCGACCAGGATCCGCGGGCGGCGGCCTTCGGCTTCCTCGAAAGCGTCGATCAGCGCCTGAACCTTCTCGACCTGGTTGCCCATGCTGGACGCCTCCCGCTTGTAGACGCCGGTGATGGATTTGATTTCGGCGCGGTGGCGGCCGAACACCTTCTCCATCGCGTCGGAGATTTCGCCGACGGTCGCCTTGGCCCGCGCCGCGTCGATGGCGAGCGCCAGCAGATTGCCGTTGCCTTCGCCGGCCGAGCGCGTCAGCGCGGCCAGCGCGGCATCGACGTCCTTCTGGTTGCGCTCGGCTTTCAGCCGCGTCAGCTTGTCGATCTGCAAGCGCCGGACATTGGTGTTGTCGACCTTGAGGATGTCGATCGGGACCTCGTCGGTCGGTCTGTACTTGTTGACGCCGATCACGGCCTGCTTGCCGGCATCGATCCGCGCCTGCGTCTTGGCGGAAGCCTCCTCGATGCGCAGCTTCGGCAGGCCGGCCTCGATCGCCTTCGCCATGCCGCCGAGCTCCTCGACCTCCTGGATGTGGGCCCAGGCCTTCGCCGCGAGGTCCCGCGTCAGCCGCTCGACATAATACGAGCCGCCCCAGGGATCGATGATGCGGGTGGTGCCGCTCTCCTGCTGCAGGAACAGCTGGGTGTTGCGGGCGATGCGCGCCGAGAAATCGGTCGGAAGCGCCAGCGCCTCATCGAGCGCATTCGTGTGCAGCGACTGGGTGTGGCCTTGCGTCGCCGCCATCGCCTCGACGGTGGTGCGCATCACGTTGTTGAACACATCCTGCGCGGTCAGCGACCAGCCCGAGGTCTGGCTATGGGTGCGCAGCGACAGCGAGCGCGGGTCTTTCGGGTTGAAGGGCTTGAGCAGTTTCGCCCAGAGCAGACGCGCGGCGCGCAGCTTGGCAACTTCCATGAAGAAGTTCATGCCGATCGCCCAGAAGAACGAAAGGCGCGGCGCGAAGCGGTCGACGTCGAGGCCCGCGGCAAGGCCGGCGCGCAAATATTCGACGCCGTCGGCGAGCGTATAAGCGAGTTCGAGGTCCTGCGTCGCGCCGGCCTCCTGCATGTGATAGCCGGAGATCGAGATCGAATTGTATTTCGGCATCTTTTGCGAGGTGTACGCAAATATGTCCGAGATGATCCGCATCGAGGGCGCGGGCGGATAGATATAGGTGTTGCGCACCATGAACTCTTTTAAGATGTCGTTCTGAATGGTGCCCGACAGCTTCTCCGGCGGCACGCCCTGTTCCTCGGCCGCGGCGACGTAGAGTGCGAGGACCGGCAGCACCGCGCCGTTCATGGTCATGGACACGCTCATCTGGTCGAGCGGAATCCCTGCGAACAGCGTGCGCATGTCGTAGATGGAATCGATGGCAACGCCGGCCATGCCGACATCGCCGCCGACGCGCGGATGATCAGAGTCGTAGCCGCGGTGGGTCGCAAGATCGAAGGCGACCGAGAGGCCTTTCTGGCCCGCCGCGAGATTGCGGCGGTAGAACGCGTTGGAATCCTCCGCCGTGGAGAAGCCGGCATATTGCCTGACCGTCCAGGGCTGATTGACATACATGGTCGGGTAGGGGCCGCGCAGATAGGGCGCGATGCCCGGATAGGTCTCGAGGAAATCGAGCCCGGCAAGATCAGCCTCGCCATAGGCGGGCTTCACCAGGATTCCCTCCGGCGTCAGCCACGGCTCGGCGCTGCCGGCAGGCGCTGTGGTGGCGGCGCGCTCGAAGGCGACATCGGCGAAATCAGGAATGCGGCTCATGGCTTCAACCATATCATCAATCATGGTCCGGATGCTGATGGCTGACGATGGTCGCCATCTTCTCCGGTCCGTAATTCTGCTGCGTGGTCTGGCTCGGCAAATTGGCGATGCCGACAACCCAGCCGAGGCGGGATTCAGTGCCGAACTGCCGCGTCGGGATCACCCGGTCGGGGTGGTCGAAGGCGCCGGTCATGATCTCGATCCGGTCGCCGTCGATGCGGCCGAAGCTCAGCGGCGTGCCGCAGGCGGCGCAAAAGCCGCGCTCGGCGATGCTGGAGGAGCGGAAGAACGACGGCTTCCCCTTGGTCCAGGCAAAGTCGGTCTTGTTGACGTCGGCAAAAGAGGCGAAGGGCGCGCCGGCCGCCTTCTGGCACATGCGGCAGTGGCAGATCGAGACCCGGTTCGGCGCCGTCATGATTGCGAAGCGCACCGCCCCGCATTGGCAGCCGCCGGTCAGAACGGGTTTGCTGGTGTCGGTCATGGCTGCTCCATCCGTCGGTAGGCGTCCTGCAGCGTGGCAAGCGCATCGCCTCCGGCGAAGACAAAACCCGTGACGCCGGCCGCCCGCAGCGTCGCCTCGGCCTCCGTCGGACGGCCCGCCAGATAGATATGTCGCGCGCCCGCGATTTGCAGGGCCTTGGCCGCAGCTTCGGCGTGTTCCGCATAGACCTTGTCGCTGGAACAGAGGCAGGCGAGCTCGGCGCCGGAGGCTTTGAAGGCGTCCGCCAGCTTGGCCGGATCGGCAAAGCTCTCGCTGTCCGTGGCCTCGATGCCGCCGGCCTCGAAGAAGCTCTTGGCAAAGGTCGCGCGCGCCGTGAAATCGGCTGGCGTGCCGAGATTGGCCAAAAACACTTTTGGCCGCGCGCCGCGCGACTTGAGCGCCGCGTCGGATTTGTCGCGCAGTGCCTCGAACGGTTCCGCAAGCCGGATCGGCGGCAGCGGATCGAACTTGTATTTCTGCTCGCCGTAAGGCGCCAGCGCGACCGGCGTCGCCTTCAGGACATTGGCTTCGCTCTCGTGCAGGTTCGGAAACTCGCTGGCGCCGGTCAGCACGTCGCGGCGTTTTGCGATGTTGGCGTCGCGCGCTTTTCGTGCGGCCGCGACCTTGCTCTGGAACAGGCCTTGCTGAAGCGCGGCGAAGGCGCCGCCGGCCCTCTCGCTCTCCTGGAACAGAGCCCAGGCGGCCTCGCAAAGCTGCGCGGTCAGCGTCTCGATGCCGCCGGCGCCCGCTGCGGGATCGCTGACCTTGGCGAAATTGCTTTCTTCCAGCAGCAAGAGCTGCGTGTTGCGCGCCACGCGCCGCGCGAACGGATCGGGCAGGCCGAGCGCCAGCGTATGCGGCAGCACCGTGATCGCGTTGGCGCCGGCGAGCCCGGCGCCGAACGTCGCGATGGTCGCGCGCAGCATGTTCACGTAAGGATCGCGCTGCGTCAGCATGCGCCAGGCCGTATCGGCAGCGATGAACAGCGGTTTCGGCGTCAGCCCGCACGCGCTTTCGATCCGCGCCCACAACAGCCGCAGCGCGCGAAATTTGGCCATGGTCAAGTACTGGTCGGCGTCCGCGGAAAGCCGCGCGTAGACCATGCCCTGCGCCTGCTCGAGGGGAATACCGGCGCCTTCGATGGCGCGCAGATAGGCGACGCCGCAGGCGAGCACGAAGGCGAGCTCCTGCACCTCGGAGCCGCCGGCATCGTGGATCACGCGCCCGTCGGCGGACGCGAACGGTCCCTTGAAGCCGAGCGTGGAGAGCCCCTTGATGGCACCGGTGACGGCGGGCGCGATTTCGTCCCAGGTATAGGGGCTGTAGCCCCACACCGCGCCGGCCGCGAGCGGATCGAGCCCGAAGCGGATGTTGCACGCTGCGGGTTCGAGGCCTTGGGCCTTCACATATTCCGCGACATGGATCGCGGCCATCCGTGATTGCGGTCCGACCTCGAGCTCGATGCCAATGCCGGCATCGAGATGAATGTCCTTCAGGATCTTTGCAACCGCCTCCGCCGAAGGTTCCAGACCGAAGCCGCGCGCGCTATTGGCGCCGGCGAACACCAGCGCAAGCCCCGTCGCGCCGTTCTCCAGATCCTGCAACGCCTGAGCATTCGCGAGCGCTGCATCGGGATGGTCGATCCGCTGGATGATTTGCCAGGGCGCGGCGGCCGGCCGCCCCACCACGGGCGCAACGCCCTTGGCGCGCGGATAGAGCGGTTCGATCTTGATACCGTCATAGGTCTTGCCGACCAGCTTGTCGAACGGCGCGCCCTTCAGCACGCCGTCGACCAGCTTGCGCCAGTCTTCGACGGTCGCCTTGGGAAAATCCGCCGCCAGCGGCAGGTCGTCAGTCATGGAGGTCATGCGGCGAGGGGCTCCCAAACGTCTCGTTATTCGCAGGCGAAATTGCCACGGCGGACCGTCCCTGCAAACGGTTGTTTTTGGTTAACCGGTATCCGGAAGCCGCTCAATGCCTTGCGTCGAGACGCTGGCGAGCCCGTCACGCACACGAATGCCCGAGATCACGCGGTCGGGCGCGATTTCTGCCAGCGGCACCAGCACGAAAGCGCGCTCGAACAGGCGCGGATGCGGCAGGGTCAGGTCGGGCTTCTGCAAGGAGACGTCGTCATAGGCGATCATGTCGAGATCGAGCGTGCGCGGGCCCCAGCGCCGCGCCTTGTCCCTGATACGACCGAATTTCTGCTCGACCTTCTGCAGCACGAACAAGAGCGCATGGGGATCGAGGCCGGTCTCGATCTCGATGCATGCGTTGATGAAGGGAGCCTGATCCTCGTCGCCCCAGGGCGGCGTTGCGTAGTCGGAGGAGCGCGCGATCAGTGCGCCTTGCGCCATGCCGCAGATATGGGCGATCGCCTTGCGGAACGTCGCGCGGACATCGCCGACATTGCCGCCGAGCGCGATCAAGACGCTCGCCATCTTAAGGATGCCGCGAGCGCGTCAGCATGATGCCGACGTCGTCGAAGATCGCGGCGATCGGCGCATGCGGCTTGTGTACGGTGATCTTCACGGCGCGGATGCGCGGGAAGTGCGACAGGATGGCATCGGCCACCGCGCCGGCCGCGCGCTCCAACAGCTTGTAATTGGTGTTCTTGAACGCCGCCGTCGTTGTCGCCACGACGTCGGCATAGGACACCGTATCGGCCAGCCGGTCGCTGCGCGAGGGCTCCGACAGGTCGGTATAGAGTTCGAGATCGATGACGAAGCGCTGGCCGACTTCGGTCTCGTGATCCATCACGCCGTGGCGGGCATGGATCGACAGGCCGGTGACGAAGATCGTATCGGTCATTGCTTGCCCTCGATTGCATGCGCGACCCGCAAGGCCTGCAAGGTCTCGGCGACGTCATGGGTCCGGATGATCTTGGCACCGCGCTGCGCGGCGATCAGATGCGCGGCGATCGAGCCGGCGAGCCGCTCTTTCGGCTCCGACGGCGACACCGAGGCGATGAAGCGTTTGCGCGAGGCACCGACCAGGATTGGCAGGCCGAACATCTCGAATTCGCGTAACCGCGCCAGCGCGGTCATGCTCTGCTCGGCGGTCTTGCCGAAGCCGATGCCGGGATCGAGCACGATTCTGTCGCGCGCGATGCCGGCCTTGGCGGCGATATCGAGCGAGCGCAGGAAGAAGGTCTTCATGTCCGTGATGATGTCGATGGCGGGATCGGCGTCGTCGCGGTTGTGCATGACGATGACGGGGACGCCTCTTGCGGCCACCAGCGGCGCCATGGCGGCGTCGCGCTGCAGGCCCCAGACGTCGTTGGCGATCGCCGCGCCCTGATCGAGCGCGAAGGCCACCACCTCGGCCTTCATGCTGTCGATCGAGACCGGCACGCCGAGAGCCACCACGCCTGCCAGCACCGGCTTCAGCCGGGCGAGCTCGTCCTCCGCCGTGACCGGCCGGGCACCCTTGTAGGGCCGGGTGGACTCGGCCCCGATGTCGATGATGTCGACGCCGGCGTCAATCATCGCCCGCGCCCGTGCGAGCGCCTGCTCAGGCGCGATGAACTCGCCGCCGTCGGAGAAAGAGTCCGGGGTGACGTTGAGCACGCCCATCAAAGCCGGGATCGGCCGTCCCAGCAGGGTCCGCAGCACATCAGGCCCGGCCGAGCCGGCCGGCGGGACGGATGGGGAGGGCGAGGCGTTCATGGCGCCCGCTTTAGCGGGCGGGGAGGGGGAGTTCAAGGCGGGATGGGGGGCGGGACCTGGGACAAACGCCGCGCGTTACGCCCAGTCTCTTGGGTCCCGGACGCGCTGCAACGCCCTTGGCGTTGCTGCGCAGAGCCGGGACCCATACCACGCAACAGCCTCGGCCCCGGCTCTGCAGCGCATCGCTGAAGAAGCGCTGCGCTGCGTCCGGGGCACGAACGCGGCGGGGACAGAACCGTCCTAATACGTGATCTTCGGTTGCAGCTTCTTCGCCTTGGCGATGATGTCGCCGACCGACTTCTCGGAAGGAAGGATGCGGAGCAGCTTCTTCTTCTCGTTGGCGTCGCGCATGCTTTGGGTGAGCCTTGCCGGATTCCGATAGGCGAGCTCGCGCACGGTGGTGACGCCGGCGGCGCGGACCAGGCCGACCTTGGCCCGGCCCATGCCGGGGATGCGCATGTAGTCGGACACGTTGGCCCATTCCAGCAGCAGCTGCTCGCTGATGCCGGTCTTGGCGGAAAGCGCCTTGCGGCCCTTCACCGTGCCGGCCGCCTCGAGCAGCGCGTCGGTGGTGCGGATACCCTGCGCCTTCAACTTGTTGGCGGCAAAGACCGACAGGCCCTCAATCTCGGAGATCGGATATGTCATGATACTCGATATGAAATGCCAAAGCTTCAGGCGAACTGGCTGAGGCCCGGCGTCCCCGCAACGATCTTGCCCATCTGATCCGCTCCGATTTTGTCTCGGCCGTAGCGGAAAAGTTCACGGGCGATGTTTTGAATTTCGGACATGCCGAGCCCCAGGCCCATCAGGCGCGTGCCGACCGCCATCAGGCCGCCGCCCATCAGTCGCGACAGCCCGCCGCCGCTCCTGGATGCCTCGATCGCGGCTTCCGCTCCGGGGATCTGATCAATCAGGGCCTGCACGCTATCGGGAGGACCCTCGCTGCGGAGGAAACCCAGGATGATGCCGACGGTCTTTGCAGCGACAGCACTGTCTATGCTGGCGTTTGTCGCCAGCCGCCCGATCAGTTCGTCCATAAGGCCCGCCCCTCAGCCGGTTGCATGCCGGAGTATTTCTTTCGAAAATGATCTTGAGCCGGTGTGATGTGAAATTCAAGCGATGAACGCAGGCGGCGTCGCGATTCATCTTCGAACGCGCGAAGAGTGTTGCAGCGGTGCAAGAGCGGAGATGGAATCGGCGAAAAATTGCCGCGTTGCGAACAGCTCGTTCCTACTTTCGGCTGATGTTGTCCGTCAGTTTCCGACAATGTCGCATGCTTGGAGCGTGTTGAACGGTTTCAATCGGCGCGCGACATGCGTTAAACTACGGAACTGGAGCGTTCGAGTTTCGACACGCGAAACCGGCAAGAAGAGATCAGAGAAAAGAATGACCGCACAGGACAGCAAGCTCGGCGATACCGACGACAAGATCTTCGTCGGCAAGGGAGACGAGCAGGCCTGGCTGACGCTGGCGCTCGCCAATCGCCACGGCCTCGTCACCGGTGCAACCGGAACCGGCAAGACCGTGACGCTGCAGGTGATGGCGGAAGGATTTGCGCGCGCCGGTGTTCCGGTCTTCGCCGCCGACATCAAGGGCGACCTCTCCGGCATCTCCGAGGTCGGCGTGCCCGCGGATTTCATCCTGAAGCGTGCCTTGGAAATGGGGCTGACGTTCCAGCCTGACCAGTTCTCGACGGTGTTCTGGGACGTATTCGGCGAGCAGGGCCATCCGGTGCGCGCGACCGTCACGGAAATGGGGCCGCTTCTGCTCGCTCGCATGCTCGATCTGAACGACGTGCAGGAGGGCGTGCTCAACGTCGCCTTCCGCGTCGCTGACGACGCCGGGCTGACCCTCATCGATATGAAGGATCTGCGCGCGCTGCTCGACGCCATCGTGCCCGATAGCGGGAAGAAAGCGGCGGACGCGGAGGAGGATCCGCTCGCCGCCATCCGCAAGGCCGCGCAGGGGTTCGGCAACGTCACCAAGGCCACCGTCGGCACCATCCAGCGCCAGCTCCTGGTACTGGAGAACCAGGGCGGCACCAAATTTTTCGGCGAGCCGGCGCTGACGCTGAAGGATTTCATGAAGACCGACCGCGACGGCCGCGGCATGGTCAATATCCTGGTCGCCGACAAGCTGCTCCAGAACCCCAGGCTTTACGCGACCTTCCTGCTCTGGATGTTGTCGGAGCTGTTCGAAGAGCTGCCCGAGGCCGGCGATCTGCCCAAGCCGAAGCTCGTGTTCTTCTTCGACGAGGCGCATCTGTTGTTCAATGACGCGCCCAAGGCGCTGATGGACAAGATCGAGCAGGTGGTCCGCCTGATCCGCTCCAAGGGAGTCGGCGTCTACTTCGTGACACAGAACCCGATCGACGTGCCCGACCGCGTGCTCGGACAATTGGGCAACCGGGTGCAGCACGCGCTGCGCGCCTTCACCCCGCGCGACCAGAAGGCAGTCGCGGCCGCAGCCCAGACCTTCCGGCCAAACCCGAAGCTCGACACCGAAAAGGTGATCATGGAGCTCAGCAAGGGCGAGGCGCTGGTGTCCTTCCTCGAGGGCAACGGCACACCGGCCATGGTGGAGCGGGTGATGATCCGTCCGCCGTCGGCCCGCATCGGGGCGATCACGCCGGACGAGCGCAAGGCGATCATGGCTGCAAGCCCGGTGAAGGGCAAATATGACACCGCGGTCGATGAAGAATCCGCCTACGAGATGATCCAGAAGCGCATCGCCGGCACGGCGGCGACGGCCGACGGCTCCGCGGGCGGAAGCGGCGGCGGCATTCTCGGCCAGATCGGCTCGATCGTCGGCACCGTGTTCGGTACCAACGTCAAGCGCGGCCGTTTGTCGACGGGCCAGGTCATCGCGCGGGACGTGACGCGATCAGTCACCAACCAGGTGATCGGCGGGATGGCGGCCAATATCGGCAAATCGCTCGGCGGCCAGCTCGGTGGCTCGATCGGCCGCACGCTGGTCCGCGGCGCGCTCGGCGGATTGCTGCGGCGCTAGGCAGCTCTTTCGCGGCCATCCTTCGAGACGCTCGCCTCGCGCAGGCTTGCTACGCCGTGTCGTGACTGGCACAGGCGCGGTGGCGGCGTTAAAAGCGCAGACATATCAAGATCCAGCAATCAGGACCAACAACCATGGCCAATCCGCAGCTTCAATCCGTGCTCGATCACATCGACAAGGACTTCGACAACAGCCTGGAGCGTCTGTTTGCACTGCTCCGGATCAAGTCGATTTCCGCGGATCCGGCCTTTGCCGGGGATTGCAAGGCGGCGGCGGAACATCTCGCCAAGGACATCGCGAGCTTCGGCGTCGCCACTGAGGTGAGGCCGACCGCGGGCCATCCCGCCATCGTCGGCAAGACCGGGGCCGGCGGGCGGCCGCATGTGATCTTTTACGGCCATTACGATGTGCAGCCGGTCGATCCGCTCGATCTCTGGCACCGTCCGCCGTTCGAGCCTGCGGTGACCGACCACGCCGACGGCCGCAAGATCATCGTCGCGCGCGGCGCCGAGGACGACAAGGGCCAGGTGATGACCTTCGTCGAAGCCTGTCGCGCCTGGAAGAAGGTGACGGGCTCGCTGCCGATCGACGTCACCTTCCTGATCGAAGGCGAGGAGGAGGTCGGCTCGAAGAATTTCGTGCCCTTCATCGAGGCCAACAAGGATGAGTTCAGGGCCGACTACGTGCTGGTTTGCGACACCGGCATGTGGGACAGCAATACGCCGGCGATCACGACCTCGCTGCGCGGCCTGCTCTATGAAGAGCTGAAGATCACCGCCGCCAATCGCGACCTGCATTCCGGCGTGTTCGGCGGCAGCGCAATGAACCCGATCAGGGTGCTCACGAAAATCCTCGGCGGCCTGTTCGACGACGACAACCGCATCACCATTCCCGGCTTCTACGACGGCGTGAAGGATCTGCCGGCCGACATCCTTGAGCAATGGAAGAAGCTCGATTTCACGCCGGAGACGTTCCTGAAGCCGATCGGGCTGTCGATCCCTGCCGGCGAGAAGGGACGCCTGCTGATCGAGCAGGCCTCGTCGCGCCCGACCTGCGACGTCAACGGCATCTGGGGCGGTTATATCGGCGAGGGCTCCAAGACGGTGATCCCCTCGCATGCCTCGGCCAAAGTCTCGTTCCGCCTGGTCGAAGGGCAGGACCCGCAAAAGATCCGCAAAGCCTTCCGCGATTACGTCACGGCACGGCTTCCGGGCGACTGCAAGGTCGAGTTCGGCGACCATTCCGCCGCGCCCGCTGTCGCGCTCGACTGGAACATGAAGCCGCTCGCCGCCGCCAGCAAGGCGCTTACGGACGAATGGGGCAAGAAGACCGTGCTGATGGGCTCCGGCGCGTCTATCCCGATCGTCGCCGACTTCAAGCGCACGCTCGACCTCGACTCGCTGCTGGTCGGCTTCGGCCTCGATGACGACAACATCCACTCGCCGAACGAGAAATACGACCTCCGCAGCTTCCAGAAAGGCATCCGCTCCTGGGCAAGGATCCTCGCCGCACTGGCGGAGGTGAAATAGGCACGGGTACCGTAGGGTGGGCAAAGGCAATCTTGCGCCGTGCCCACCATCTCTCAGTGATTACGAAGACGTGGGCACGCTTCGCTTTGCCCACCCTACGAGACCTCGATCCGTCATTGCGAGCGTAGCGAAGCAATCCAGGAATCTTTCCGCGGAGACAGTCTGATCTTCCCCCAAAAAAGTGGACAGGGTTCAAGCCGATTTTAGCTCCATCTCGACCGGGCTGATATAGCCGATAGCCGAGTGTCTGCG
>NZ_LBJC01000006.1 GCF_004114535.1 Bradyrhizobium nanningense | reverse complement strand
AGCAGAACCTCGCCGAAATGGCACAGCGGTTAGAGGCTGCGCTCCGCCGCCCCGCCGGCGAAACGGTCGCGCCTCCCGTCGCGCCGGAGCCGCCGTCCGCTCCCGCGCGGGCGGTACGCAGCGAGCCGGCGGCGCCACCGGCTCCGCCGCCGAAGCCGGCCGCGGAAAAGACCAGCTTTGAAAATCTCGAAGACGAGATGGCCTCGCTGCTCGGCCGTCCGAAGCCGTCTTCGTGAGGCTGCCGTCCCTCCCGCGTAGAGTTCTTTTCCTTTCTGTCCTGTTAGTCGCGGCCTCGCTCGCAGGCCTTGCGCATGCGCAGGACATCAGCATCAATCTCGGCGGCGGCGCTGGCGGCGGCGTCACCGAGCGCGCGATCCAGCTGATCGCGCTGCTCACGGTGCTCTCGATCGCGCCGTCGATCCTGATCATGATGACGTCGTTCACGCGCATCGTGGTCGTGCTGTCGCTGCTGCGCACCGCGATGGGCACGGCGACCGCGCCGCCGAACTCGGTGATCATCGCGCTGGCCATGTTCCTCACCTTCTTCGTGATGGGACCGGTCCTGCAGAAATCCTACGACGACGGCATCCGCCCGCTCGTCGCCAACCAGATCGGCGTCGAGGATGCGCTGCAGCGCGCCTCCGTCCCCCTGCGCGGCTTCATGCAGAAGAACGTGCGCGAGAAGGACCTCAGGCTGTTCCTGGATCTCTCGGGCGAGCCGGCGCCGGCCACCCCCGACGACCTCGCACTTCGCATCCTCGTCCCCGCCTTCATGATCTCCGAGCTGAAGCGCGCCTTCGAGATCGGCTTCCTGTTGTTCCTGCCCTTCCTGATCATCGACCTCGTCGTCGCCTCGGTGCTGATGTCGATGGGCATGATGATGCTGCCGCCGGCGACGATCTCGCTGCCGTTCAAGCTGATCTTCTTCGTGCTGGTCGACGGCTGGTCGCTGGTGGCGGGCAGCCTGGTGCAGAGTTACGGGGGGTGACGGCGGACTCGGAGACACCGTCAGCCCCGCATCCTCTCCGCTCCCAGCGATAGCGTCCGGCCCCCTCCACGTCATTGCGAGGAGCTCTTGCGACGAAGCAATCCAGGCTGCCGCCGCGGAAAGATCCTGGAAAGATCCTGGATTGCTTCGCTCCGCTCGCAATGACGGAGAGTGAGGTGGCAGATTCCCGCAACTCTCCCACCGGATGGCGCGACTGATTGGCCCTATCGCGTCATCTTGATCTGCCGCACCACGGGAATCATCGGCAATGAGCCGGTGTGCTCGGCTTCGTCCTTGGCGTGGGGGGCGGCTGGTGCGCGGGCGGTGGCGTCGGGGAAACGCTGCTTCATCTCGCGCAGGAAGCCGTCGAGCGTGTCGACGCTGGCGGCGAGCTTGGCGATCTCGGCGAATTCGGCGCTGGAGGCCGCGGCCGGCTTGCTGGCGATGTCGAAGGCGAGACGGTCGGCGCTTTCGCTCATCAGTGGCGCGTATTTCTCGCGGAAGCGCGACAGGCCGATCGAGTCGTCGGCGAGCGCATAGCCGACGGCGGCGCGGATGATGTCGCTCTTCTCCACCGCGTTGAGCGGCTTGAAATCGCGGAAGCGCTCGCCGTAATAGAGCTCGATCTGCTCGGCGGCCTCGCGCCAGCGCCGTGCCGCCCAGAAGATGTCGGAGCGCAGGCGAAGCACTTCGCGCCCGGAGACGTTGGAGACAATGTCGAGCGCGAGATCGTGACGACCGACGTCGCTCTGCGCGCGCGCTTCCAACAGCAGGCGCTGCTGCCTGAGCTCGCCGGAGAGATCGCTGATGCGGCTCGCGCGCAACGCGGTGATCGCCATGTCAGGCTTGCGGTTGGCGAGATAGATCATGGCAAGGCGCGCGGCGACCTGGGCACGCGCGGCGCCTTCGAGACGATGGTCGACCTGGTATTGCAAGAGCTCGGCGGCCTGGTCGAGCAGATCGATCGAAGCGAGACGGTCGGCGAGCCGGCGGATCAGCTCGTCGCCGCGACGGCCGATCGGCGTCAGCTCTCGGAATTCGTAGAACATGCCGAGCGCTTCGACCGGCGGCAGCTCGTCGCCCTTCGGCCCTACGAAGATCTGCGTGAACAGCTCGGAGGCGAGATCCTGCGCCTGCCGGGAGGCTTCCGCGTTCGGCTGCAGCCGCGTCGCGGTGCGTGCCGCGGTGAGCGCGTCGCGGTAGCGCCCGCTCTCGGCATACATCCGCGACAGCATCTGGAGCGTCTTGACCTCGATCGAGTCGCCGCGCCAGGTCATGGACAGGGTCTCGAGCTCGCGCAGCGCGTCTTCCTTGCCGATCTCGTCGCGCTTCTGGCGCAGCGCGACCTCGAGCTGCTTGGCCTCCGCCGCCGCAGGCCGGTCGGCCGAGGCGACTGCGAACTTGTAATCGTCGAGCGCGTCCTTGTCGTGGCCGAGCGCCTCGGCGAGCCGGCCGCGCAGCACGGCGAAGCCGGGCGCCGCCTCGGGCGAGACGCCGACCACCTCGAGCTCGCTACGGCGCTTGGAGGCGCCGGCATAATCCTTCACCTCGAGGGACGCGCGCATCGCGTCCATCGTCACGATGCGCTGGATGTCGAGCGGCAGCGAGGCGATGGCGAATTCGACGTTCTTGAATTTCTCGCGCGCGTCCGCCCATTTGCCCTGACGCGCAAAGGCGAGTGCCTTCCAGAGCTGGGAATCGTGGCTGTTGCCGATCACGGGATTGGCGAGGTCCTTCAGGCCCTGCGCCGGCCGGCCGATCAGGATATTGGCGATCGCATGCATGATCAGCGCGCCGCTCTCCTCCTTGTTGAGAGGATCGGTCAGCATGACGTCAGTGACGGCCTTAGCCTCGTGATACATCGCGCGCGACATGTAGAACTGCGCGAGGTCGAGCCGCGGCAGCGAGCGCAGCGCCGGCTCGACGGCCGAGATCGCCGTCATCAGCTCGCTCTGGCGCGCGATGAAGTTTTCCGACTGGCCCTTGCGCCAGCCTTCGGGGCTGAAGACCGGGCGCACCGCGGTCGGCGCCCGCTCGGCCGAGATGTCGACCGGCGACAGCGTCAATCCGCCCTTCTTGCCGAGGATCACCTTGTCGGAGCCGACCTCGACGCCGACCTCGTCGGAGTTCGGCCGGATCGCGATGCCGTGCGCGGATTCCAGCAGCGAGAGATCGACGAGGTCCTGCCGCTTGATGAAGCCGCGCACCGGCCGCTGCGCGGTGACGACATAGAGCATGTCGCCGGCGTCGGGATCGGTGAGCTTGTGCAATTGGCCCGGATTGGCGAAGGGGATCGCGATGTTGGCGAGCGCGGGGTCGGTGATGTTGCGCGACATCATCAGCGGCAGCGGCGTCGACTGGATCTTGTCGGCCAGCGTCAGCAGCCAGTTGGTCTCCTTGCCGACCTCCTCGCTCGCCAGCGAGTAGACCAGCGGACGGGTGAGACGGATGCGCACCGCCTGCCCCTTGTCGAGCGGAATGCGGCCGACCTCGCCGATCATCGCGCCGCCCTTGGTGCGGATCGCCTCGACATCGATCGGCTTCGGTGTATCGAACACCAGCCAGACAGTGTCGCCGCGGCGGAACGCGGCCGCGGCCGTTGCGACCTGAATCGGGAACGTCACGCGCAAGCCGTCGCTGTCGCGGCGCGCATCGACGCCGGCGATCGTGGGCTGCTGCGCAGGTTTGACCGTTTCCTTGGCGGCTTCTTTGACCGGCTCCTTCGCGGTCTCTTCGGCAGGCGCGGGCTTAGGCGGCGCGGCCGCAGCTTCAGCAACGGAGGACGCCGGCTTCGCTGCTTCCTTCACGGCCTCCTTGGGCGCTTCCGGAGCGTGCGCCGCCTCAGCCGCGGGAGCCGGCGCCGGCTTCGGCGCTTCAGCGGCCGGCATCGCGGCGGGCGCTTCCGGCTTCGCCTCGGGCTTGACGTCGGGCTTGACGTCGATCTTGGCTTCGCGCGCGATCGTCTCGGACGTCGGCGGCGCGATCTCGCGATGGGCGTCCTTCGGCTTCTCGGCCGCGGGCTTGTCGGGCGAAGGGTGAGATCCGTGACCGGCAGGCTTCATCTGCGCGATCGCCGCCTCGGGCGTCGCGGCGGTCTTGCCCCGGTCGGGCTGGAAGGACACGTCGACGACGTAGTTCTTTTCGTCGCGGAACGAATGCACGTCGGAATCGCCGATCAGGGCGATCTCGACATTGGTCTGGTCGATGTCGGCCTTCTGCTTGATCGAGGCGACGTTCGGCGGTGCCGCGACGACCGCGTCCGCCAGATCGAAATTGAGGTTGGCGTTGAAAGCCAGCGTGAGCTTCTGCTCGTTCAGCACGGAGGACACGCCGACACCGTCAGGCATCTCGAACACGAAGCGGACGAAGGTCGGCTGCACCGAGGCACGCACGCGGATCGGCGGACGCTTCCTGGTCTCGGCCGCGGCGCGCTGGGCGCGCAGAGCGCGCTCGGCGATGCGCGCACGCTCGGCGAGCTCCTTGACGACGTCCAGGGGCAGGCTCGGCGGCGGCCCCTTCCAACCCTCGGGCAAGAGGTCGATGAAGGTGCGCTCGCCGGCGTTCATGGTGTTGACCGTGACGCGCCGCGCCAGCGACAGGCGGATGGCGTTGCCGTCAGGATCGCGGCGCGCGGAGTTGATGTAGTCGGGCGCGCCTTCCGGCACGCGGTCGACGGGAACGTCGACGGGCCGGTCGAAGCGGATGATGAGGATGGAGCCCGCGGTCGCCACCTCGGAGGGAACGTCCTCGCCGAGCTTGATGACGAGACGGGCAAAGCCGCCGCCGGCCGAAAAAGTTGCCTCGCCCCTGACGGGATCGGCCGCCCGGGCAGGCGCACCAAGGCCGATCAGCAGGCAGACCGCCAGCGCGCCCGCGTTTCGGACATGACGCGACAGGCCCGGCACGAAAGCGCGGGCTCGCGACACAAATCCAGCGGCAGCCTCTCGCGCCATTGGCGGCATTTCTTCCGTTTCGTCGGTCGACGCCGGTCCTGATGCCGGCCCCTGCCGTCGACTGTAGGTCTCGCCAATTAAGGACTTGTTAATGCTATATCTTGATTTGCTCTTGAGGCAGCACGCCGTGCCGCATCGAGCGTCGACGGATCCGCCGTATTTGAATTTGAGACGCCGATGGTTAAGGACTTGTTAACGCTTGCACAACGGTCCTGCCCGGGAATTGGCCAGTCCCATCACGGCATCCCATAGCGGACAAAGGCTTCGTCGATTCGAGCGTCGATCCTCTTAGCCGCCGACATATCGCTTTGGCCACCATCCGTGTCGCCGAGCTTGAAGCGGGCAAGCCCTCGGCCGTACAGCGCGCTAGCAAGCTTGGGGGCGAACCGCAGCGCTGAGTTGTAGTCATCTATAGCCGCGGAGAATTGCCCCATTTTCAGATTTATAAGAGCTCGCGAGTCGTATGCTGCCGCGTTGTTTGTTTCCGATCGAAGCACAATATCGCAGTCTCCCAGCGCAGCCTGCAAAGCGCCAAGGACGGCTCGGGTCCAACAGCGGCCGCTCCGCGCCGCCTCCAGCTTCGGATCAAGGCGAATTGCCTCGTCATAGTCCTGCGCGGCACGATCGTACGCGTTCGCCTTCAGGTAGGCTGCCGCGCGGTTGGCATAGGCAGCGCCATAATTCGGGTTGAGCTTGAGCGCCTCCTCAAAAGCGCCGATCGCTAGATCGTGCGCGCCCGTTCTCAGATAGGCCACGCCGAGGTTGTTGAAGGCTTTCGCATAGTTCGGGTCAAGCCTGGTCGCTTCGAGGAAATCCTTGATCGCGCGTTCGTAGTCGGCTTTAGCGCTATAGGCATTCCCCCTGTTGTTGTAGGCGACAACGAAGCCGTTCAGCGCTCCCTCGCCCGCTTCGATGAACGCCGTGCAGCCATCGATCCGAGCTTCGGGTGAGACGTGGTCTGAGCCGTTACACAGTTCAACCGTCTTGAGGGAGCTGCCCTTCTGCTTCTGCGCCCAGCCCGACGAACTGGACAGCACAAGCATAAGAGTGAGCATCACGGCCTGGATGAAATTGCCTCTTGCGGTCATTTTCACACCACGTGTCGAGTCCGACAGTGAACGAAGCCCCACTGCTCATCTCTCCCTGGCCGGCGCTGCAAGCACCCGGCGGCTTCGAACCAAGCGAGTTTCTCAGCATCCTCGACAGATGTTGAGCCTTCGATTGCTGCTTCGATCGGGCTCCGGCGCCGCGGATGTCGGCGGCTTCTTCAGGAGCTTGCTCTGGCCCTCTTCGATCAAGGTCGAGAATCTGACCGACCCATCATCCGCAATCTCGATATGCGGCGTCGTGCCCCGGATCCCGAGCGTGGCGACGGGGGTATCGACCTTCATGTCGCCTGTCTTTGCGACGCTGCCTGCAACAAAGGTGAACGTTCCCCTGGCGAGATTGAATAGGCTCGCATTGGACTTGCCGGCCGGCTCATACACATAATGATCCAATGCCATGCGGGCGTTGCTCGATAGATTGAACGAGCTGCCGTCGGTGAAGTTGATGCCGACCCGGCCGTCGGCCCCGGTCTGCACCACATCACCAAGATATACGGGATCACCCGTATTGGCCCGGACGGGGTCACCCGAGACATTTGCCTGAACGATCACTGCGCCCGCATGTTCGATCGTGACCGAGCCGGTGGCCACCACCACCTTCCCAATCGGTTTCGATGACGAGGTAGCGACGGCGGGCTTGGCGGAATCGATTTGCGCTTGAGCTGCACCCGGCAAGAAACAGGCAAGCGCCACAACGAGGCCGGCGGCCAGCGCGCCTTTCGTAGGTCTGCACATGCCCTCCCCCTTTCTGAGAAGAACCGGCCGCTATAAGCGGCCCATTTTCTGACCCGCGCAGCGCAACTACAATAAATATAGTTGTTGTTTATTTTTATTAATCGACTTAATTTATATCCGGCGCTTCGCAAACGCCACAGATTAAATACGTCCGGTTTGTCAATTTAATCACATTGGTGGGAGGGGGCACGGCGGGGAATGGCGGTGCCCATCGTTGCCCCCGCGCCATGCATCTCTCTCGATCAGACTTGATTATTTCAGCGGGCGAGCCTTCGGGCTGCCGGCGCCAAGACCTTTTTGCCTTGGCGAGGACCCGAGCATGGCAGCACGCCGATTACACAAGGCGAGGTCGAGCCATGCTAGTTGCATCCGGCATCCAGGTTGATAACGGGGCCGTCATGGCCCTGCCCGTCGAACTCATCGGCCATATTCCGACAGTAATCGGTCGCTGTACGCTTACAGGAGCGAGCGGCATCGCCACACAGGCGGTGGCTGGTGCGCCTATCTACCGGGGCGACGTGCTGGAAACCGATGCCGACGGACAGATCATAATTCGCTTCATCGACGGTACTTTCTTCAATCTCGGCTGCGGCACTCGCGTTGAGCTGAGCGAGTTCGTCTTCGACGCCGAAGGCACGCCACTTGCAGCCCTGTTCGACGTGACCCGAGGAAGCTTCAGTTTCGCACCAGGCCGGCTGGCACAAGCCGGGGCGCTCCAGCTGAATACGCCCATTGCAGGCATTCGCGCCCGGGGGCACGCGGGCGGTTTCGGGATGCTGACGCTTGCAGCATTGACTTTCTCGGCCGCGCAAGACGCCGAGGCGGCGGATCCGGATATCACATTCCTGGATGACGATTCCATCACCTACAAGGACCTTGCGCACGGTGCATTCGAGCTCGTGACCAAGGAGCGGATCCCGCGGCACATCATCGTCGAAGATCCCGGCGAGACGATCGTCATCAAGAAGGTGGGATCAACCATCAGCGTCAACCAGGTCACGAACACGTCCGCTCGCATGGACGAGTTGCGCGCCGCTCAGCAGGACGTGCTCGCCAATCTCACCGACGGGCAAGGTCCACACGGATCGAGCACACCACCCTTTGTCAAATCCCTGTCGCTGCAGCCAATCAATTTCATTCCGTCCGATGCGCCCACGCCGCAGAACCTGCTGGCCCCAGTGTCACCATTCGTTATTCCCGTTTTCGACCCTGTGCCGCCGACGCTCAGCGCCGGAGCGGGGCCAACCGAGCTCGATACGGTGGTGTTTGATACATTCGCTCCGACGAGCGGAGTTTTCGCCGCCAGCAGCACCAGCAGCGGCGCCAAGCTGACCTTTGGTGTCATAGGGGCGGCCGCCGGCGAGACGATCCTCGGCGGAGTGACATACGATCTGTCGAAGCCAAGTCCGTACGGGACGCTCTACGTCAACAGTACGAGCGGCGCCTACACGTTCGTGCCTAACAGCGTCGCGATCAACGCACTGAAGGCGCCCTCGACCGACGATTTCGTCATCACGGTTTCCGACGGCCTCAACTCCGCGAGCAAGACGTTCACAATCGTCATCAACGGTGTCAACGACGCTGCAATCATCTCTGGCGACACGACCGGCTCGACCATCGAGGCTGGCGGCATAGACAATGGAGCGCCCGGCACGCCGATTACGACCGGCACCCTTTCTGATACCGACGTCGACGATCCGCCCAACACGTTCACGGCAGTGAGTTCGCCAACCACCAGCACCGGTGGCTACGGCACCTTCACGATGACAGCGTCCGGCGTGTGGACCTACACTTTGGACAACGCCAATCCCGCCGTGCAGCGGCTCAATGCCGGCGACACGCTCACCGACAGCTTTACGGTGGCCACGATCGGAGGCACCGCCCAAGTGGTGACGATCACGATCCACGGAGCCAGTGACGCCGCGATCATCTCCGGCGCGACGACCGGCGCAGTGGTCGAGGCTGGCGGCCTCGCCAATGCAAACCCCGGCACGCCCACCGCGACCGGCATCCTCACCGACACGGACGTCGACACGACCGCAAATGCTTTCACGGCAGTCGCCGCGCCAACGGTGAGCGCCGCCGGCTACGGCACCTTCACCATGACGGCAGCCGGCGTGTGGACCTATGAGCTCGACAATGTCAACGCTGCAGTGCAGGCGCTCAACACCGGCGAGACACTAACCGATACGTTCACAGTGACCACTCTGGATGGAACTGCCCAAGTCGTGACGGTCACCATCCATGGCACCAACGATGCTGCCATCGTTTCAGGCACCACGGCCGGCTCGGTGACTGAGGCGGGCGGCATCGCCAATGCGACACCCGGCAGCCCGAGCGCAACGGGCACGCTCTCTGCCGCCGACGTCGACAATGCGCCTAATACCTTCACCGCGGTGAGTTCGCCGAGGGCAAGCACGAATGGGTATGGCACTTTTACGTTAACCGCCGCCGGCGTGTGGACCTACACGCTCGACAACGCGAGCGGCGCGGTGCAGGCGCTCAATGTCGGCGGTACGCTCACCGACAGTTTCACTGTCACAACCCTCGACGGCACGCCGCAGGTGGTGACGATCACCATTCAGGGCAGCAACGACGCGGCCCTCATTTCTGGCACCACGACCGGCTCGGTGACCGAGGCAGGAACTTTCTCACCTGGCGCTCCCATCGCGACGGGCACGCTCACCGATACGGACGTCGACAACGTGCCGAACACGTTCACCGCAGTCTCTTCGACAGCAAGCGACGGCGGATACGGCACGTTCACGATGACCGCAGCCGGCGTTTGGACTTACACCCTTGATAACAACAACAGCGTGGTTCAGGCGCTCGACGTCGGCGACACGTTGACCGACACGTTCACGGTAACTGCCATCGACGGTACGACGCAGACGGTGACCGTCGCCATTCATGGCGCCAGCGACGCAGACCCCAACGATTTTGATAACCTGGCCACCGGATCTGCAGTGATCTCCGATCCTCCGAACGTGTATGGAACGCCGGGGAACGAAACCATCGCCGGCGGCGGCGACACAGGTCAGATCATCTACGCGGGAGCGGGCAGCGATACCGTCAACGGCACGGGCAAAGCCGACGTTCTCTATGGCGGCTCAGGCGATGACACCATCAAGGGCAACGATGGGGATGACGTGATCTATGGCGGCTCGGGCAGCGATACAATCAACGGCAACAACGGCAATGACGTCATAACCGGTGGTTTTGGTGCGGATCAACTCACCGGCAGCAATGGCAACGACCGCTTCGCTTATTTGTTCGTGGCCGATTCCAACGCAAACCAGTACGACACCATCACCGACTTCGCCTCGGGGGCTGACAAGATCGACCTGACTGCTTTTGGCGCGCTTGGGTTTGTCATATTGGCCTTGAGCTCAAGCAGTACGGCCGTGCCGGCACATACGATCGCCTGGCTCTATGACAGCGCGGCGAATCAAACGATCGTGTACGTCAATCCGACGGATCAGACCCTGCATGTCGGCGATTCCGGTCTGCTCGAAATTCATTTGCAGGGGGTTGCAACCATCGACGCGTCGGACTTCATCACGGCGCCGGCAGCCGCACCGGTGATGGCGGTAGCCGGCGATCTGCTCGACCTCACCGCAACCGCGCAGGGTGACGCGACCGCCGTGACGACGACCACTTCCGAAGTCTCGTCCGATGTCGGCAGCGGCGACGGCACGCTTCTCGCTGCGGGGAGTTCGACTATTCAATCAACCGACCCGGCCTCCAGCCTCGATCCGAGCTGGGACCCGATCGCAGCGAGCGACTATTCCAGCTTCCCCAGTTCAGACGAGGTGCAAACGCTCGCGATCGAAACGCCCCGCAGCGACGCGGCACCTCCCCCTGCCGCCGCGCTGGCGGTGCTCGTGCAGCACATGGTCACACACACGGAGACCAGCTTTGTCTTCAACAACCTGACCGGGTTCGACGCAGCCACAACGGCTGGCAAAAGCGGCACGATTGCCGCGAGCGGCCAGGTTCCCGACATTCCGATCGCCATGCTGAATTTTGCCCATGACGCTGCCGAACACCACGCCGGGGGCAGGTTTGCGCCGGGGAGCGATACTGATGACGGCACCTTGCCACCGGGAAGCGCCGCCAAGGCGGCTCATGCCCATGGTCATACCGGCGATGAAACGGCAGACACGACGCTCAACCCAAGCCTCCTGAACCCAAGCCTCCTGAAGTCAGCGACCGGCGGCGCCAACCATTTGCCGTCAAGCGAGGCGGAGCAGCACAACCCGTCCCAGGGAGCGTCTGGATCCAAACCTGCCGATCCGCAGCAGCTCGGCGGCTCGTTTCAGTTTATAGATGACGCTTCGCCGGGCTCACTGCACAGCGCAGTGTTGGAACGTCTGTCGGACTTCGTCGGTCAGCACGAGCAGGCTGAGGGATTCCATGGAGCCGAGCTGGCGTTCATGCCTGAAACGTCGCCATCCGATGTTGACCCACCTCACGAGGCAGGAACAGTTCACGGCCATGTGTTGCACGATCTGATCGTATGACGCTCAAGTCGATTGCGTCTTCAGTGTTGCTTGTCGGCGCCTTCCGGCGCCGAGGAGTTCTGCTCGTCGAGGGAAGATCCATCATCGTTGCCGTCGTCAACTTCCGGCGGCGCTGCATGCTGATGGCTTAGGGCGGATGTCCACGCTGATGTCATCGCCGCTATGAGCAGCCGGTTGACGGCCTCAATGACGCGCTCCGCTGCGGACGAGTAGTTCATGACCTCCTCCTGCGCTGCCGATTGCGAACGGCCGAAGCGTAGGACCGCGGCTTGAGCGCAACTGTACGCCACTTCACACCTGCGCGCGTCAACTCATCGCAGTCTCAGAGGGTGCCGCCTGGTTCGACTGCATCCGCCGCGGGAGTTCGATCCGAGTTGCCGGGCGCGTCCTCTCACAACCTTCGGGACGTTGCGGTTCGCGCGCGACTCTGAATCAGATGTGACCTCGGCGATGCGAATCGCATTGGTTAGCTTTTGGGGGTAATCAATGAACGGAGAAGCCGGTTGCATTGTGTGTAGCAGGGCAAGAGCGGTCGTAGCGATCGTTCCGATCGCCAGCGGATATGCCCTGAAAACATTTGAGTGCTCGTGTTGCCATAGCACCCTGCAGCTCGTGACTCGCGTCACAGAGGCGCCGCCGATCAAGCAGCAGGTAGATACTCTTCCTCGGGTGGAGAAGCAGTTGCGCCCGCCTGTTCGCAGGGTGCAACAGGTCTTCGCGAATTAGGCACGCAAGGCCTCTCGCTGGGCTCCAGTCGAACGTCGACGCCACAACGCGTCCGGTCGCGATAGCACTGTTCGCCTCGCGTCCTCAATTCGGCTTTTGCGTCGGCTTGCCGTCGATCTTGGGCAGGTCCGCGGCCGAAGCCGACTGGTCGCCGCCGCCATTGGCGCGGCGGGCCATCTCGACCGTCAGCTTCTCGGCGGCCTCCGACGACATCAGTCCGAGGATGTCCGACATCTTCCGCGGTGCGATGGCCGAGGCGATCTCGATCAGGACGCCCATCTCCAGCCGGTCGAACACCCGTGCGGCGTCCTTGGGCTTCATGCCCTCGTACATGGTCACGAGGCCCTTCATCCGCTGGGCTTCGGCGGCCTTCTGCTCGGACTGCGTCGCGGAGATGCGGGTTTCCACCGCCTTCATTTCCTCGACCTTGCCTTCGATGCGCTTCTCGGCCGATTTGAGCAGGCTTTCGCGGATGTCGATCTCGCGCTGGCGGGCCTCGATCTCCTGGCGACGCGCCTGCAACCGTTCGAGGATCGCGCGCTCGGAGGCCGAGACCTGCGGCTGGGCTTCGTCGACCTTGACCACGGTGCCTTCCGGCTTGGTCTCGGGGGCGGCGGGCTTGGGCGCCTCCTTCGGCTCGCCGTGGGTCGAGCCGGTGATGATCTCCGGTTCCTCGCGGCCGGTCGGGAAATTCAGATTCTCTTGCCCCCAGGATTTCTTGGTCTGGCTCGGCTTGTAGTCGAAGACATAGCCGCCATTGATCACGAGGCCCGCCACCTTCAGCGTGGCGAGGCCCGCGACGGCAACCAGGACGACCGGGATGACGCGGATGTTACGAAAGGATTTCATGCCCTGACTTCATGCGGCAAGACCGTTGGATCGTCGGCGTTCGGAGAAGGCTTCGGCCGCAGCTGCCACAGCCTTCGCGGTCGAGGGCTTGGCCGCGGGCGCGGCAACCGGTTCCGAGGTGGTGACGGGGCGCGCGGCGATCGCGATCTTGGACAGGCGCCGCACCACGTTGTCGGCTTCGCCGAGCTGCTTGTAGAGCTGGTCCGACATCTGTGTCGCTGCGGCGAGCTGGCTGCCGAGGTTCTCGTTGACGTCGCGCACGGCGAGCTTCAGCCCCCCGATCGCGCGCTCGGCGATCTCGGTCGCTGTGATCAGCTCGCCGATCACCGCCTTCAGCGAATGTTCGTCCGCCTTCAGCCGCGTCAGCCGCTTGTTGAGCATGACGCAGTAGACGATCGTCAGCATCAGCAGGATAGCCACCAGCGTCTCGATCGCCATTCCCAGGGAGTGGTTCATGGGGCCTCCATCATCTTGTTCTGCTCGTCCACCTTCTCGAACATCGCAAGTGTCGTACTTGGCTTGCGCAGGGGTTTCGTCACGCGGATCGCGACGCGGTCGCCGACCCGGCCCATCCGCCCTTCGGTCAGCGTGACGTCGCCGCAGCGCACGGTGACGTTGGCGTCGGCGCGCATGTCCAGCGGCAGCGTATCGCCGACCTTGAGCCGCATCAGCTGCTTGAGCGGGATGTCGGCCTCGTAGAGCACGGCATCGACGGCGATCTCGGCCTGCACGATCTCGGTGGCGAAATGGCCTTCCCAGACCGGGTCGCGGCCGAATTTTTCGCCCATGAACATCTGGAGCAGGACGCCCCGGATCGGCTCGATGGTCGCATAAGGCAGCAGGAGTTCGATATTGCCGCCGCGGTCTTCCATGTCGATGCGCAGGCGCACCAGGATCGCGGCATTGGCGGGACGGCTGATCGCGGCGAAACGCGGGTTGGTCTCGAGCCGGTCGATCGTGAAGGTCACCGGCGACAGCGGCCGGAACGCCTGCTCGGCGTCGGCCAGCACCACCTCGACCAGCCGCTTGACCAGCTCGGTCTCGATCGTGGTGTAGGGCCGGCCCTCGATGCGGAGCTGGCTGGTGCCGCGGCGGCCGCCGAGCAGCACGTCGATCATCGAATAGATCAGGTTGGAATCGACCGTCGCCATGCCGAAGTTTTCCCACTCTTCGGCCTTGAAGACGGTGAGGACGGCGGGCAGCGGGATCGAGTTCATGTAGTCGCCGAAACGCACCGAGGTGATGCGGTCGAGCGAGACTTCGACGTTGTCGGAGGTGAAATTGCGCAAGGACGTCGTCATCAGCCGCACCAGGCGGTCGAAGACGATCTCGAGCATCGGCAGACGCTCGTAGGAGACCATCGCCGAATCGATGATGGCGCGAATGCCGGAATGATCGTCGAGCGTGACGTCGCCGACGGTGAAGCCGAGGAGATTGTCGATCTCCTCCTGCGACAGCACCCGCTCGCCGGAGTTCTTGCCGCTTCCGAGATCGCGGCTGCCGTCCTCGACCATGGCCGCCCATTGCAGGGCCATGGTCTCCGACAGCTCGTTTTCGGCGGCAGCCTTTGCGGCCTCCGCGGGATCCTCGGAATCGAGCGACGCCTCCCATTGGGCGGCAATCGCATCCTGGTCCATTTGCTCGTTGCCGGCCATGACGCTAGCCCGTTGCCTCCCGCAGCGCCATCACTGGACCACGACTTCCTTGAACAGCACCGCGCTGACCTGGACCGGGGCGACCGCTGCGTTGACGCGCTTGGTCAATTCCTCCTTGAGGCGGAAGATGCCGGCGGAGCCGTTGAGGTCGGAGGGGCGCAGCTCGCGCACATAGGTCTGGAAGATGTCGGTGACGCGCGGCATCGTCGGCTTGATCGCCTCGATCTGCTTCTCTTCCTTCAGCTCCAGCACGATCTTCAGCCGCAGATATTGCACGCGCTCGCCCGGCGCGCCGGCGAGGTTGACCATCATGTCGGGGACGTCGACGAAGGCCGGCGGCTTCGGCGGTGGGGCGACCTCGGCATGATGCTCCTCGTCACCGTGACGGAAGAAGAAGAACCAGGTCGCAGCGCCGCCGCCGAGGACGGCGAGCAGGCCGACGGCCATGATGATGAGCTTCAGCTTGTTCTTGGGCGGAGCGGCTTCCGCGCCCTCGGCGGCTACGCCGCCTTCCGCTTCATTCTCTGCCATGGTCGCCGCGCCCGGATCTCTCAAAGGGGTCGAAAGAGCGAAGCCTCAAGACAGTGACGCGATACAAATGCCCCGGCGCAACGCGCTCCTCTTCACGGCAAACGCTACGGTAATAATGGTTAACGGAATCTTTCGATCGGGCTTCCGCTAGGAAAAATCTGCCGGGCAGACATGGCTAACAGAACCTTTCTGCCGCCCTCCTGCGCCCCTCGAAATTCGGCAAGACCTTGAAATTGCGAACTTTTCCAGGTTGGCACGGCTTTCGCTCAGAGACGGCCGAGACCGAACGGTTTGGGAGAACCCGATGGCCTCGTTCACGGGGTCCGCCAAGGCGCTTGGGAGAGCGAAATGGCAGATCTCACTCAGGGGAGATTTCCGATGCAGAACGCGCTTCTGATCGGCTTGTCACGGCAGATGACGTTGGAACGGCAGATGGATGTCATCGCCAACAACGTCGCCAATGCCAACACCAACGGCTTCAAGGCCGATCATTCGCTGTTCGAGGAGTTTCTCAACTCGAACGCGCGTGAGGACAATTTCGTCGGCGCCGACCGCCGTGTCTCCTATGTGCAGGACCGCGGCACCTTCCGCGACGTCGGCCCGGGGCCGATGGAGATGACCAAGAACCCGCTCGACATGGCGATCAGCGGCGACGCCTATTTCGCGGTGCAGGTCAATGGCGGCGAGCGCTACACCCGCGACGGCAAGTTCTCGCTCAACTCTACCGGCCAGCTCGTCAACTCCGACGGCAACCTCGTGCTCGGCACCGGCGGCCCGATCACCTTCCAGCCGACCGACCACGACATCAACATCGCCCCCGACGGCACCATCACGGTGCTCGAGGGCACCGCCAAGACCGATTCGATCCGCGGCAAGATCCGCATGGTGTCGTTCGACGATCCGGCCAAGCTGACCAAGCTCGGCGCCAATCTCTATGACACCGGCTCCGCGACCCAGCAGCCCGCCACCAAGTCCACCGTGGAGCAGGGTTACATCGAGAAGTCGAACGTGAATTCGGTCGGCGAGATGACCCGCATGGTCGAGGTCATGCGCAGCTACACCGCCATCGCCAACCTGCTCCAGCAGCAGAGCGACCTCCACAAATCGGCGATCGAGAAGCTCGCCGACGTTCCGGCCTGATTGAGGGAGAACTGAGATGCAGGCACTTCACACCGCAGCGACCGGAATGGCGGCACAGGAACTCAACGTTCAGGTGATCTCCAACAACATCGCCAACCTGCGCACCACCGGCTTCAAGAAGCAGACCGCGGCGTTCCAGGACCTGATCTACGAGCATGTGCGCCGCGTCGGCGCGCAGGCCTCGGACCAGGGCACCATCCTGCCCGTCGGCGTCGATATCGGCGGCGGCGTCAAGACCGTCGGCACGCCGCGCAGCATGACGCAGGGTACCCTGTCGCAGACCGGCAACGACCTCGACCTCGCGATCTCCGGCGAAGGCTTCTTCAAGATCCTGATGCCCGACGGCACCTACCAATACACCCGCGACGGCACCTTCCAGATGGACAATCAGGGCCGCGTCGTCACCGCCCAGGGCAATCCAGTGCAGCCGACGATCACGATCCCGAACAACGCCTCCGGCATCACGGTGAGCGAGCAGGGTCAGGTCTCGGTGACGCTGCCGGGCTCCTCGACCTCCTCGATCGTCGGCCAGATCGGCGTAACGCGCTTCATCAACAAGGCCGGCCTGCAGCCGGTCGGCAGCAACCAGTTCACCGAGACCCCCTCGTCCGGCCCGCCCCAGGACGGCACCGCGAACGGCGAGGGCTACGGCAAGATCACGCAAGGCAGCCTCGAGCAGGCCAATGTCGACGTCGTCTCGGAGATGAGCGACCTGATCGCCGCCCAGCGCGCCTACGAGATGAACGCCAAGGTGATCAGCGCCGCCGACCAGATGATGCAATCGACCACGGCGCTGTTCCGCTGAGGCAATGACGATGATCCGCACCGCCCTCGCCACGATCTCCGCCCTGCTCGCGCTGGCCCTGCCGGCCGCGGCCGCGGACGATTTCATCGCTGCGCCGACGCTGCGCGCGAGCGTCACCGTGACCTCGGACGTGGTGCGGGTCGGCGATCTCATCGACAACGCCGGATCGGCCGCGCTGATCCCGGTCTACCGCTCGCCCGATCTCGGCACCACCGGCGCGCTGCCGGTCGCGCAGGTGCTGTCAGTGCTCCGCGCCAAGCAGGTGATCGGCGTGATGACCGGCGACATCAAGGAGGTCCAGGTCACCCGCCTCGCCCGCACGCTGGCGAGCAAGGATCTGGAAAACGCCGTCGCCTCGGCGCTCGAGCGCCGCTTCGGCCTCGGCGACGCCGCCAACATCGCCGTCACCTTCGACCGCGGAGTCACCGAGATGCGCCTCGATGCCTCCAACAGCGGTGCGATGCAGCCGGTGGCGACCCGCTACGATGCCCGCAGCGGCCGTTTCGATCTCGCTTTCGAGATCGCCAACGACAACAATCCGACCCCGACCAAGCTGCGCTTCTCCGGCACCGCGATCGAGATGGTGGAAGTGGCCGTGCTGACGCGCGACATCGACCGTGCCGATACGCTGAAGTCCTCCGACGTCGCGCTGGAACGCCGGCCGAAGGCCGAGGTCACCGGCGAGCCGGCCTCGCGCGAGCGCAGCGTCGGCATGCAGCTGCGCCGGGCGATGCGAGCAGGCACGCCGCTCCGTGCCGCCGACATCGTCAAGCCCGACTTCGTGGTGCGCGATCAGGCCGTGACCGTTATCTTCCAGGCGCCCGGCCTCTACCTCACCACGCGCGGCAAGGCGATCGAGAGCGGCGCCGAGGGCGACACCGTCAGCGTGCTCAATCTGCAATCCAAGCGCACCCTGACCGGCGTCGTCACCGGCCGCGGCCAGGTGACGATCCAGGGCGCGAGCCAGTCCGCACCGATGGTCCCCGCGGTCGAGCAGACCTCCTCGCTCAAGCGCGATGAAGCGCCGGCCCCCGTCGACACCGCAGCTCTCCTCCGGAACCTGGTGCAGGTCCCCGCGTCGCCGGCCCAGATCGCAGAAGCCCAGATCCCTCAAGCTCGCGTCTCGCAAGCTCAAGCCAAGTCAGAGTAAGTCATGTCCACGTTCAGTTCGGCTTTCCGCCTTCGTCGCATCGCGATCTCTGCCCTGCTGCTGACCTCCTGCGCGCTGGGCGGCTGCTCCTCGATCGACCGCCTATCGCAGATCGGCGAGCAGCCGAAGCTGTCGGCAATCGACAATCCGACGACGCAGCCCGGCTACAAGCCGGTGCAGATGCCGATGCCGAAGCCGGAAGTTGCCTCCTACAATCCGAACTCGCTGTGGCGCAACGGCAGCCGTGCCTTCTTCAAGGACCAGCGCGCCCGCCAGGTCGGCGACCTCCTGACCGTGACCGTCAACATCACGGACAAGGCCAACATCGAGAACGACACCTCGCGCAGCCGCACCAACAAGGAAGATTCGGGAATCACCGACTTCATCGGCGCCAAGACCATCACCCAGGCCAACAAGATCCTGCCCGGCCGCATCCTGACCGCCGACTCGACCTCTTCAAGCGAGGGCAAGGGCAGCGTCGACCGCAAGGAAGCGTTGCAAACCAACGTCGCCGCCGTAGTCACCCAAGTGCTGCCGAACGGCAACCTGGTCGTCGAAGGCAAGCAGGAGATCCGCGTCAACTACGAGATCCGCGAGTTGATCGTGGCCGGCATCGTGCGCCCTGAGGACATCCAGAGCGACAACACCATCGACTCCACCAAAATCGCCCAGGCCCGCATCGCCTATGGCGGCCGCGGCCAGATCATGGACGTGCAGCAACCGCGCTACGGCCAGCAGGTCATGGACGTGCTGCTACCCTTCTAAGCCTCTTCAAGAGCTCCCACATCGTGTTCGCGAACCTAGGCGCGAACGACGATGTACGACGCGGCCTCCGGTAGCTCCCCTGCCGGAGGCCGCATGTATTTTCGGATTTTAGAAATTCTTGTTGACAGGCTCGGGCCACCTCATTATGTTCCCGCTTTGTTCTATCTCACAAGAGGGCGTATCGCGATCGTCACGAACGCGGGATGGGATGCGGTGGCCGCGACGGCGTCGGCGTGCATGGCAGGTTGCAGGGCGGGGAAACCAGTGAGCAGCGACAGGCGCGATACGACACGGCGCTGACAGCGTCTTCGAATGGTCTCGACGGTGAGCGCACGCCAGCCGTGGAGAACCCAGCGAGGACGTGCGCGGACGGAGAAGTCGTGTGGTCCCGACGCCCGGGGTCTGTGCGTCAAGTCTTGCGGTGATGTGGCGGCCAACCGGTGCGCGCATCAGCATTCCCGCAAGGCGACGGGGGGCAATAGTGCATCGCTCCCCGAGGAGAGCACGAAGGACACCGTGAAAACCATCGCGCAGGGAAGGCCGGGCGACCGGCATCACCTGTCGTCCACCCCGTGCGCGCTTCTTGAGCACACGCGGGACCCGGCCTTCCCTGCGCCTTCTTGATCTTCAGGAGGGCAAGAGAACACAGCAAAGCTCGGGCGAAACAGCCGCGAGAATGCAAAGGTGTGTCCGCGAATGGGGGTCTCAAGGAAGAAGTGACACCGCCTCCTCACACTGCGTCATTGCGAGGAGCTCCTGCGACGAAGCAATCCAGGCTGCCGCCGCGGAGAGATTCTGGATTGCTTCGCTACGCTCGCAATGACCGCGGACGGATCCTTGCGCTCCTCACGTAAAGTCCGCCTCCACCGCCCCCAGGCCCTCCAGCTCCATCCGCACCCTGTCGCCGGCCTTCAGCCACAGCGTCTTGACCAGGCTGCCGGTGAGCACGAGTTGCCCCGCGTGCAGCCCCTTGCCTTCGGCGGCGAGATGATTGGCGAGCCAGGCGAGCGCGTTGTGGGGGTGGCCGAGCACGTCGGCGCTGGTGCCGTGGCTGACCTCCTCGCCGTTGAGGATGGCCCGGCCCTTGACCGCCTTAAGGTCCGGCACCGACGAACGCGGAACCGACGGGCCCAGCACGCAGCCAGCGGCGAAGAAATCGTCGGCGATCAGCGTCGGGGCACCCATCGTCTCCCACTTCACGTAGCGGTCGTCGACGATCTCGATGGCGGGATGATAGGCTTCGACCGCCTCGCCGACCCATTCGGCCGTGAATGGCGCCTCGCCGGCGGCAAGGTCCCGCTTCAGGCGCACCGCGATCTCGCATTCGACGCCGACCCGGACATAGTTGGAGGCGGCGAGCTTGGCGCCACTGTCATGAACGCCCTTCTGGAACACGCCGCCGCCGCAGGGGTGCGGGATGCCGATATAGTCCTGCATCACCTGGCTGGTGCAGCCGATCTTGTAACCGACCAGCGGCCCGGCATGCGCCAGCAGCAGATCGTGCAGCGCGCGCTGGACCTGATAGCCCTCGGCCTCATCCATGGGCGGACGTTCCAGCGCCGCGAGCGGCGCATGGTTGCGGCGCGCCAGCGCGATCGCCTTAGCGGCTTCGAGAATCTTATCCATCGGCGCCGCCTCCCACGCTACGCATTCAAGGGCAGCACTTCAGCATTCCCACTCCGGCCTGACAAGCGCGAGCGACGGGCCGATTACGGCCCCTCGCCCGCGCTTAAGGAAATGTTGAGCTGGTCCAGGCTTTATGGAGATGCGCCTTGTGGCCTCACAAGCAGCGCGCGAGGCATGATTACAGCAATGCTTGATGCGGCTGTATCGGCGTCTCAACAGTCGAGTCGATCCTGTTGATGCGACTCGCAAAACCTCCCGCACCTGAAGTGAAGGCTGTTTCTCATCCGAACTCACGTGAGCTCGGAGGAATCGAGTCTAGGTCCTTGATCGCGATTCACTTTTCGCGATCGCGCCCAACGCCGATGATGCGCAGCTGCAAGCGCAAGGCAAAACCAAGCGCGGTGCGAAACAGCGCACCTCACGCCACAAAACAAAAGAGCCGCATCTCTGCGGCTCCGTCTCTATTCGTCGCGATAGACCTTCTCGCGTTTCTCGTGGCGCTCCTGCGCTTCCACCGAGAGCGTCGCGATGGGCCGGGCCTCGAGCCGCTTCAACGAGATCGGCTCGCCGGTTTCCTCGCAATAGCCGTAGGTGTTGTCCTCGATGCGCTGGAGCGCGGCGTCGATCTTGGCGATCAACTTGCGCTGGCGGTCGCGGGCACGGAGTTCGATGGCGCGGTCGGTTTCGGACGATGCCCGATCGGCGAGATCGGGGTGGTTGACGTTTTCCTCCTGCAAAGCTTGCAGCGTCAGCTTGGACTCTTTGAGGATTTCGTCCTTCCAGGCGAGGAGCTTCAAACGGAAGTACTCCTTCTGCCGGTCGTTCATGAAAGGCTCTTTGTCGGTCGGTCGGTAGTTTTTCAACTTTTCCAAGGGCGGCCTATCTGTCTAAGCAACGACTCGCAACGGAAACAGGGTCCGTTGAACCGGGCCTTATATAGTGGCCTCCTGTGACAGACAATATTTCCCTGAGAGTCTGGCCGGTACCCCCAAGCCCTTGCACAGGAACGTTTATCCTGGAGGGCCCGGGGGCGGCCGAAGGCGCCTAGTAGCCGACCGTGAAGCGCTGCCTCAGATGGGCCGGGCGCTCGATCTCATCGGCGAGCGCAATGGCATAGTCAGCGAAAGTGATCCAGCTCTTGCCGTTCGCATCTGCGAGAAGCTGATCGGTCCCGAGCCGGAACTTGCCCGTGCGTTCCCCCTCGACGAACAGCGCGGACGGCGAAATGAAGGTCCAGTTCAGCTCCTTGTCCTGCCGCAACAGGTCGAGGAAGGCCGAGCCTGCCTCGGCTTCCGCCTTGTACTGGGCTGGAAAATTGGGAGTCGTGACCAGCTTCACCCCCGGCGCGACCTCAAGGCTGCCGGCACCGCCGACCACGAGGTAACGACCAACCTTGGCGTCCTTCGCCGCGCCAATCAGCTTGCGCGCGTCGCTGGCCAGAAAGTGCACGGAACTCACGGCGACGTCCTGGCCGGCCCACAGCTTGGCGAGGCCGGCCTGGTCGAGCACATCTCCCTTGGTCGGCGTGACGTTGGGCAGGGCCGCGATCTTCTCGGGGTTCCGGGCGATGGCGGTGACCGCGTGGCCGCGGCGCGACAGTTCCTTGGTGATTTCCGATCCGGCCCGGCCCGAGGCGCCGGCGAGTGCGATTTTCATGGAAGGCTCCTTTGCTCCTATGGTAACTAATGGAGACTAGATATCGCAAAGAATGCTGGTGTTAAGAGAGCACTTTGTGCTTACCTGATTACGCGAGGGTAACCTCCCCTCGTACGACGAGCGACGAACATGGATTGCGAGGACCGACGATGAAACCCGACGTCTATGCAGCGAACTGCCCCACCCGCCAAATCCTCGATCGGGTCGGCGACAAATGGGCGGTGCTGATCCTCCTGCTGCTGCGCGAGGAGCCGATGCGTTTCAATCAGTTGCGCCGTACGATCGAAGGCATTTCGCAGAAGATGCTGAGCCAGGTTCTCAAATCGCTCGAACGCGACGGCCTGCTCAAGCGCCATGCTATCGCGACCGTCCCTGTGACGGTGGAGTATTCGATCACGCAGCTCGGGTTGACGCTCGCCGGCGCGGTCGATCCGCTGCGCGATTGGGCCGAGCAGAATCTGAAAGACGTTCTCGCCGCCCAGCGCCGCTACGACGCCCAGCAGAAGGAGGAAGCGGCGTAGTTGGGCGGATGATTACCCTGACCGGCCTTCGCCAGCTCGACCTCGACGCGCAGCTCGATCTCGGCCAGCACCGCATCGAGACCGGCATCGCCCGAGGACGATTTCAGGTTCGCGGCGGCATCCCGCAGCCGCATCACGGTCGCGGTGTCGAGGCTGCCGGACAACAGGCCCATCTTGAGATCGTCGAGCACGTCGAGCGCAGTCCTGCCGCGAGCGACCGAGCGCTTGCGACGCTCGACCGGATCCTCCTCGACACCTTGCAGGGCAAGCAGCCCATCGATGTTGGCGGCGGCCTTCGGTGCGGCAGCGCTCCGGGTCTCCTGCGCCGACGAGGTGTCGGGCAGCACGAAGGTGCCGGAGCCGGTCCGCGTGGCCTGACTGGCCGGCGTTCCAAGCGTGGTGCCATTCGGTCCGTAGATGCGCATCGGAGGGAATCCGGGTGATCGATGCCGTCACCTTCGCTGTCTTATGGTTAACGGCGCGTAAACAGCCCGGCAAAATCTGCCGACAGGCGGCAGTTTCGCTCCTCAGGGCGAACGCCGGCTGACACCGGTCGAAACAGATTTATTCAACCTATTCAGCCACCTACCTCGCTCACCCCGGGTTGGCACAGCCCTCGCAAGGACAGCGTCGGACCAGCTCGTCATGGGAGTGTCGTGCAGGTTTTCCGATCTAAGTGGCCTCGGGGAGCAGAGATGCCAGGCGTTCGTTGGGTGAGGATGGTTGGGGTGGCCTGCGCGGCGCTGTCGGCGCTGGCGCTGTCGGTCGCACCGGCGGCTGCGACCTCGCGCATCAAGGATCTCGCCAACATCGAAGGCGTGCGACAGAACCAGCTCATCGGCTATGGCCTCGTCGTCGGCCTCAACGGCACCGGCGACACGCTTAACAACATCCCCTTCACCAAGCAGTCGCTGCAGGCGATGCTCGAGCGCATGGGCGTCAACATCCGCGGCGCCACCATCCGTACCGGCAACGTCGCCGCCGTGATGGTGACGGGCAATCTGCCGGCCTTTGCCACGCAGGGTACGCGCATGGACGTCACCGTCTCCGCGCTCGGCGACGCCAAGAATCTCCAGGGCGGCACCCTCCTCGTCACCCCCCTGTTAGGTGCCGATGGCAACGTCTACGCGGTGGCGCAGGGCTCGCTCGCGATCTCCGGCTTCCAGGCCGAGGGCGAGGCGGCCAAGATCGTGCGCGGCGTTCCGACCGTGGGACGGATCGCCAACGGCGCCATCATCGAGCGCGAGATCGAATTCGCGCTCAATCGCCTGCCGAACGTGCGCCTGGCGCTGCGCAACGCCGACTTCACCACCGCCAAGCGCATCGCGGCCGCCGTCAACGACTATCTCGGCGTCAAGACCGCCGAGCCGATCGACCCCTCCACGGTGCAGCTCTCGATCCCGCCGGAGTTCAAGGGCAACGTCGTCGCATTCCTCACTGAGATCGAGCAGCTGCAGGTCGACCCAGATCTCGCCGCCAAGATCGTCATCGACGAGCGTAGCGGCATCATCGTGATGGGCCGCGACGTCCGCGTCGCCACCGTCGCGGTGGCGCAGGGCAACCTCACCGTCACCATCTCCGAGAGCCCGCAGGTCAGCCAGCCCAATCCGCTGTCGCGCGGCCGCACCGTGGTCGCGCCGCGTAGCGCCGTCACCGTCACCGAGGACGGCAAGAAGCTGGCCCTCGTCAAGGACGGCGTCTCGCTCCAGCAGCTCGTCGACGGCCTCAACGGCCTCGGCATCGGCCCGCGCGACATGATCAGTATCCTCCAGGCGATCAAGGCCGCCGGCGCGATCGAAGCCGACATCGAGGTGATGTGATGCAGACCAGCGCGATCAACACTCCGCGCGTCGCCAACTCCTCGGCCTTTTCGGTCGAGAGCCGCAACGGCCGGCCCGATTTCGACCTCGCTGCCGCGCTGCAAAAGGTCTCGCCGCAACAGCGGGCCAACGCGCAGAAGACCGCCACCGACTTCGAGGCGATGTTCCTCAACAGCATGTTCTCGCAGATGACCTCGGGCCTGAAGGGCGAAGGCCCGTTCGGCGACACGCCCGGCACCGGCGTGTGGCGCTCGATGCTGACCGAGCAATATTCCAACAACTTCGCCAAGGCCGGCGGGGTCGGCGTCGCCACCGAAGTCTACCGCACCCTCATCATGCAGCAGGCGAAAACGATCCGCACGGCATAAGGTCAAACGACATGAACCACTTCAACGCCTCACGTCAGCCGATGCAGGCCCAACGCCCGAACACTGCGCCCGGCAGCGCCGAGGCGCGCAAGCTCGCCGAAGGCCTGATGGATACGATGAGCGCCCTGCTCGGACTGATCGAGCGCGAGACCGAGCTCGTTCGCGCCGGCAAGGTCCGCGAGGCGATGACGCTCAAGAGCAAGAAGCAGGAGCTGTCGCGAAACTATGTCGGCGCCGTCAGCCAGTTGAAGGCGAGCCAGGCGCAGCTCGCGAAATCCGCCCCGGAGCTGCTCTCGACGCTGCACCGCCACCACGATGCATTCCGCGCGATGCTCCAGGTCAATCTCACCGTGCTCGCGACCGCGCACGCCGTTTCCGAAAGCGTTGTGCGCGGCGTCAATGCCGAGATCCAGAAGCGCAACGTGCCGAACACCTATACGGCCGCAGGTCGCCGCGCAGCTCCAGGCCCGCGCCACATCACGCCGCTCGCGGTCAGCCGCTCGCTCTGAGCGCGCACGAGAACAACCGACAATTTTACGAAAAACCGCGAGGCGATTTCGTCGCGCGGTTAGGCACGTTTCCTTACCGGGTCTTCAGTCCTGGTGTTCCATGGTTGCGTTATTAGAGGGGTTGGGATTTGACTCAATCAAGGCAACCAGGAGGCTGCCATGAGTACAGATTTCAGCATCAGGCCGGTGGGGATCCCGGCTCCCGTGCAGATCGTAACGACGTCCAATGCGGCGGCGAACGAGGCTGTGCAGACTGATCTTCCGGTGAGCCAGACGGTCGCCGCGGCGGATACGAGCGCGCCCGTGCGCAATGATCTGTCGAACCACCAGAACATCTCGCGCCAGGTCGTGTTCGACCAGGCGGCCGCATCCTTTGTCTTCCAGGTCGTCAACGACAGGACCGACGCAGTGGTCAACCAGTTCCCCGACGAGGCGATGCTGCGACGGCGGGCCTATTTCCATGCATTGGATATGAAGTCCGAGCCCTCGCGTCCGCTCAGCACGGACGTCAGTGCCTGACGATCATGTATCGGGATCCTGGGATCGGTGACGAAGTCTTGCTCCCCGTCTAACCAGCACCGATCAGCGTGAGATTCGCATTGCCGATGCAAAACGACGAGTCATGATCGGCACCTGCCGTTCTTGGGATGTCGCCGCTGTGACGGCGACCGTCACGGCCGTCCGGACAGACCCGCTGCGATATTGCGGTTGATCTCGATCAGCGGACGGAAGTGATCGAATTGCGGGCTCATCTGGAGCGCGGCGGTCTGGCTCAGCACGAACACGCTGATGTTGGCGATCTTCTGCCGGACGTCGATCGGCTGCGGGTTGTTGTCGCGCATCGCTTCGCTCAAGAAGATGGTCCAGAGCTTGCGGTTGAACATCAGGGCCTGCATGGTCTGCTCGCTGAGCGGATCGGCGTTGTTCACCGCATCCTGGAGCTTGTTCGCGGCCTTGAGCAGGGTCTGCGCCTCGATGTCGCGAGGAGATGCGGTGGTCGTTGCAACACGCGCATAAGCCGAGGCAGCGGAATTCGACATCAATCACACCCTGGAGGTTACCTAGCGCGTTGTACGCGCTTAAGGATTTCTTTCCCAACCCTAGGCAGCACCGCTTAAGATTTGCTTACATGTGCGCTTGGAAGCACTCCGCATTATTACGGGCCGCAGAGTGCTTCATGAGCTCGAGGATAAATGCACGAGACGCAAGCTGTAAACTTGCACCGCATCATGTGCACCGATCTCAGCTAATCCGGTCTTAGCGAACTCCCTCAAAAGAACGACGGAGCATTAGCCCCGCCGTTCTTTCTCCAGATTCCATTCTGCGCTTTCGAATTAGCGGAGCAGCTGGAGCACACTCTGCTGCGACTGGTTGGCCAGCGACAATGCGGAGACCGCGATCGACTGACGGGTCGACAGCGCCTGGCTGTTGGCCGCTTCCTCATTGGTGTCGGCGAGCGTCAGGTTGGAGGAGCCGGTCTGCAGCACGTTGATCAGATTCTTGGAGAAGTCCTGACGCACCTGCACGATCGAGAGGTTCGAGCCGAGCGCCGAGCCTTCCGAGCGCAGCGTGCTCGAGGCGGCATTGAGGCTGGCGAGCACCTTGTTGGTCGCGCCGTTGTCGATGAAGTCGACGCCGTTGACGAGGTTGCTGAGGCCGAGGCCCGCCGCGTTGAATACCACGCCATTGATGCTGAGCGTGGAAGAGCCGGTTTCGTTGAACACGAGCTTGAGCGTATCGCCATTGAGCAGGTTGACGCCGTTGAACGAAGCGTCCTGCGAGGTGGTGTCGATCTGCGCCAGGATGTTGTTAAACTGGTTGACCAGATTGGAGCGCGCCGTTTGCGCCACGGGATCCTGGATCGGTGGCTGCGCCGTGGTGAAGGCGACCGTGCCGGTGATCGTGCCGCCGACGACGCCGCCGGCGGTGACGGAGCCGAGGGTCGAGGATGCGTATTCGTTGACGGTGGTGATCGTAAGCACGCCGTTAGCGTCGATCGTCGCGGTCAGGTGGTTGGCCTGAAGCTGGTTATTGAGCTGATCGAGCGTCTTGACCGTGCCGTTGGTGCCGTCGCCGAAGGTGACGTTCACTGGCGTGCCGCCGTTGAAGGAGGTGAAGGTCAGCGTCTTGCCGGAAATGCTGCCCGGACCTGGCGAACGGCCCGCGGTAAAGGCTGTTCCCGTGCCAGTCGGACCGGTCAGGCCGAATGCGGACAGCGCGTTGCCCGTTCCAGTGATCGACAGATCCGCCGCCGTGCCGGTGCTGAGCTTGAGAGCTCCGTTGACGACAGTGGACAAGGATGAACCGCTGGCGGCGGCTACGGCGCCGCCGCTGACGATGCCGGCGCCCGAGGCCAGGTCGATCGCATTCAGCGAATCCTGAACGGACGCTCCCTGCAGATAGACGACGGAGTTGCCGTTATTGTCCGTCACGATGTTGCCGATCTTGGTCGACCCCGTCGGAGCGGCAGCAGGGACGGCCGCATTCTTGAAGCTGACCGTCTTGCCATCGACGTTAAGTGTCGAGCCGTCCTGAACCAGCGTGCCCAACGTCGTCGAGCTCGTGAGACGAGCCTTGGTCACATTGACGTTGCCGGAGCCGGTCGCGGTCGTCAGACCGAGCGCCTTGAGGAAGTCAGCCTTGCCGGTGACACTGAGGTCGGCGCCCGTGCCGGTCGTAAGGGTGAGCTGACCGGCGGCAATGGAGGCCACAGCGCCCGACGAGAGCGACAACGTCGCGGTGCCGCCGGTGATCGCCGCCTTTTGCACGCCGCTCGCGAGATCGATCGCGTCCATCACATCCTGGACGGTCGCAGCAGGAGCAGCGCTTGTCCCGAGGTAAACGGTCGAATTGCCATTGCCGTCGGTGACGACGTTGTTGTTGCGGCCTGAGCCGGCGGGAACACTGGCCGCCGCAGGCGCAGAGCCGGCCCTGAACGTGATGGTCTTGCCGTCGACGATGAGCACATCGCCGTCCGTGGGCGCGCCATTTGTGGCGATGGTGCTGGCACTGGGCGTCCCGAGCAGAGTGAGGGTTGGGGCAAGGCTTGCAGCAGTGCCAGCGCCATCGGGGGCGGCGTTACCGGTAAGGGACTGCGAAATACCACCGAGCGTAGTCGCACTGGTTATCGGAGTCGTACCTCCAGCAGTACCGTTAGTGACGACATTGCCGGTCGCCGTTGCGTAGGTATAGCTCGTGGTGCCGCGCAGGTCCGCCGGCGTCGCGCCGGGAATCGTGGTCGAGATGTTCGACTTGGTCGAGTACCCGACCGTGGTCTGGAGAGCCTGGTTGGCGATCGACTTGGCGCTGTCGATCAGCTTTTGCAGCGAAGTGATGCCGGTGTTGGCCGCTTGCAGCACCTGCACACCATTGTTGATGCCGTCGAGCAGGTTGCTGATGTCGCTGGCCCGGTTGTCCAACCCCTGCGCGGTGAAGAAATTGGTCGGATTGTCCAGCGCCGTGTTCACCTTCTTTCCAGTCGAGAGGCGGGATTGGGTGGTGGCGAGCAGGTCGGCCGTTGATTGCAGCGACAACAGGTTCTGGCGAACCGACGCCGAGAGAACGATGTTGGACATTGGCGGTCTTCCTCTTGAACCGGATACGAATCGGGCTCGCCGATCTGGAAAGCGGGCTTTTGTCCAGTCTTAGAGGCTGTCCTTTAAAGTATGGTTAACGACGGTTTAAGGGATAGGGTTAATGCCGGGTTAGCGTCCCTTCCCCGCCTGGAAGCGGGATCTGCACGTTCCCGGCACACGCAAAAAGGCGGCGGGGCCGTAGCCCCGCCGCCGTATTTCCATTGTGACTTCCGTTGCTTATTAGCGGAGCAGCTGGAGCACGCTCTGCTGCGACGTGTTGGCCAGCGACAGCGCGGAAACCGCGATCGACTGGCGGGTCGACAACGCCTGGCTGTTGGCCGCTTCCTCGTTGGTGTCGGCCAGCGTCAGGTTGGACGAACCAGTCTGCAGCACGTTGATCAGGTTCTTGTTGAAGTCCTGACGCACCTGCACAACCGAGAGATTCGAACCGAGCGTGGAGGCTTCCGACCGCAGCGTGCTCGAGGCCGCGTTCAGGCTGGTCAGCACCTTGTTGGTTGCAGCGTTGTCAATGAAGTCTGTTCCCTGCAACAGCCCCGCAAGACCCAGACCCTTCGAGTTGAAGGTCACGCCGGTGATGCTCAGGCTCGACTTCGCAGTCTCGTCGAACACGAGCTTGAGCTGGTCGCCGTTGAGCAGGTTGACGCCGTTGAAGGACGAGTCGACCGAAGTCGTGTCAATCTGCGACATGATATTGTTGTACTGGGCGACCAGGTTGGAACGGGTCGCCTGGGCAACAGCATCCACTGTCGGCGTGGTCGCGTTCGTCCAGGTCAGTGCCGCGGTGATCGTGCCGCCGATCGCGCCACCAGCGACGGCCGAACCGATCGTCGATGAGGCGTAGTCGTTGGTCGCGGAGATGGTAAGCAGGCCATTGGCGTCGATCGTAGCAGCAAGATTGTTCGCCTGAAGCCTGGTGTTGAGCTGATCGAGCGTCTTGACGGTGCCGTTGGTGCCGTCGCCGAAGGTAACATTGACCGCCGTGCCGCCGTTGAAGGAAGCGAACGTCAAGGTCTTGCCCGAGATGCTGCCGGAGGCCGCGCTGCGGCTCGCCGTGAAGGCGGTGCCGGTGCCGGTCGAACCGGTGAGCCCGAGCGAGGACAACGCATTGCCCGAGCCAGTGATCGACAGGTCCGCGTTCGCACCGGTCGAGATGTGGAGAGCACCGGCCACGATCGAGGACGCGGTCTGGCCGCTGGCCGTCGCCGGGGTCGCAGCACCCGAAGCGATGGTCGCGGTCTGCACGCCAGTGGCGAGATCGATCGCGGTCAGGATGTCGGCGACGGTACCCTTGTTCAGGTAGACGGTCGAATTGCCGCTGCCATCGGTGACGACGTTGCCGGTGACGCCAGATCCGGTCGCCACGTTCGCAGCAGCCGGCGTACCACCGTTCTTGAACGTGATGGTCTTGCCGTTGACGTTCAGCGTCGAGCCGTCGGTGATC
>NZ_LBJC01000005.1 GCF_004114535.1 Bradyrhizobium nanningense | reverse complement strand
GGGCTGGCGCGGCCGGCAACCGCCGGCGCCAGACTGCCCGGACCGGGCGCCGGCCCCGCGGCCGGCGCCGGCGGCTGGTTGATCACGTTGTTGATGACCGTCGTATTGTGGATGTTCTGGTAGATGATGTTGTTCGGCGGCGGCGCGACGTAGACCGGGGGACTGACGAACGCCGGGATCGGCACGAACACCGGCTGCGGCAGCACGAACAGGCCGACCACCGGCAGCGGCGGCGGCAGCACGACGAAATCCGGCGGCGGCGGCGGTAGATAGTAGACCGGCGGCGGCGGTGGCGGCGCGAAGCCGAAATCGGGGTCGCTGAAATACAGCACCGGACGGTCGACATAGACCACCTCCTCCGGCGGCGGTGGCGGCACGTCGTAGTCGATCATCGCAAAGCTCGGCGGCGGCTCGGCCGGCGCGGTGAGGATCGCGAGGCGCCGGCGTGCATCCGCCGCATGCGGCCCGCGCGGATAGCGGCGTAGATACGACCAATAGGCCTCCGGCGTGTCGGTCCGGTAGGTCCGCCGCCAGGTGATCGCCTCGCGGCGCGCCGCGACGATCGCCATCACGCGCTTTGCGAGTGGATCACCGGGATAGGCGGCGAGAAATTCCTCATAGGCCGGCAGCGTGTCGCGTTCGAGCGCGGCGGCATAGGCGTCCTGCACGCCGAGATCGCGGATCGGCTTGCTCCGGATCGCGGCGACCTGGTCCGGCGCGGCCTCCGGCGGCGGCGCATCGGGCCCGCGCTCGAAGAACGAGAACGGCGCCGAGATCTTCTGCTCGTTCCAGGGCACCTGCGCACCCTTGGAGGCCTCGTTGACGCGCAGGCGGACGCGGTCGAACACCTCGGGCAGCGGCAGGCCGCCGGTGCGGATCATCTCGGCCAGTGACTGCGCATAGATGCCATATGGCCCCGGCTCCTGCGGGGCCACAGTGCCGGGCGCAGCGTTGAAGGCGATCAGCATGTTCGCTTCCGGCTCGACCAGCGCCAGACCGCTCGCGATCTGCTGACCGCCCTCGATGAAAGGCTGCGCGCGGGCCGCGTCGAGCACGACGATGTTGGCCTTGAGCGGAATGGACGCGAGCTGGCGCACATAGTCGCTGACGCGCAGGGCCTCGGTCGGAATGTCGGTGTCGCGGGCGATGTTGGAATCGACCGGGACGAAGTAGTTCTCGCCGGCAAGCTGCACGCCATAGCCGGCGAGATAGATCATCGCGACCGTTCCCGGCCCCGAGGCCTGGGCCTTCTGGATGAAGTCGCGGAAACTCTTGCGCAGCGTGTCGCCGTCGAGATCGCGCGCTCCGACGACGTCGAAGCCGGCCGCCTGCAGCGTCTGTGCGATCAGGCCGGCGTCGTTGGCGGTCGTTGCCAGCGGTGACTTGGCATAGGCGCCATTGCCGACCACGAGCGCGATGCGCTTCTCCTGCTGCTGGGCCCGGGCTGCGTCCGGCGCGCCGGCGGCAAGAGCCACGATCGGCAGGAGAAGGCAAATGAAAACTCTGAACGTCCCACGCATGGCTTGCTTGCCCGTGATTGTTGTTGAGGTGCCACCACGCATCAAGCGCGCGGCCGGCTGAACGGCCGTTGAACGAAAAGCTCGGATTGAGGCGATGGCGTGGCCTTCGTCACGGCCGGCGTCAGCTCCAAGTCAGCTTGAAGTCAGCCTCAAATCAGCCGCGGCGCAGCCTAGAAACTGCGCGAGACTCGTTCAAGTCCCCAACGGTGCGATCAGATCGGGCGTCGAGCATCGCGCCGGCCGAATGTACGGCGGCCGGCCTCTGTTGGGCAGAGGCACGACCGCCTGGCCCCGGTACTCCGGAAGGTGGGCTTTAGCCCTGGGCAAGCAACTCGACGGTCCCCGTGCTCAACCGATAGATACCGCCGACCACCTTGAGCTTGCCCTGCTCGACCGCGGCATTGAGGATCGGGGCGGCCGATTTGAGCTTGGCAACGTTGTCGATGACGTTCTGGCGGATGGCGTTGTCGAGCGCATTCCCGCTCTGCTGCGCCGCCGTCTTCACCGCCGGCGCGATCGCGGAGACCAGCGTGGGGATGTGCCCGGGCAGCGGCTTGTCGTCCTTCAGCGACTTGATCGTCGCGTCGACGGCACCGCAATTGTCGTGGCCGAGCACCAGGATCAGGGGCGTGCCGAGCACGGCGACGGTGTATTCCATGCTCGCAACCGTCTCATCGCCGGCAAAATTTCCGGCGACGCGACACACGAACAGGTCGCCGCGTCCACTGTCGAAGGCATATTCGGGCGCGATCCGTGAATCGGCGCAGCTCAGAACGGCCGCGTAGGGATTTTGACCGCCGACCAGTGCCTCGCGCTCATGCGTGAAGTCGTGGCGGCGCGAAACGCCTGACACGTAGCGCGAATTGCCCTCCATCAGCCGCTTCAGCGCCGCATCGGGCGACAGCACGTTCTGAGGTTTCGGCGGCGCCTTCGCGTTCTTGGCCGACGCAGGCCCGCCAAAGGCCGCCATCCCGAGCGCGGAGGCGGCGAAAAGCATCATCGAGCGGCGGGAGGGAGCGAGCGATTGATGCAGATTTTCAGAGCATTTGTCACACATGGTTGTTCTTCCTTGGTTGCGCGCCGGGCGACAACTGATAGCTGTGCCCGGCAGACTTCGAAACCATGCGTGAGCTTGATAGTTAAGCTTTGGTTTGCGGCGCTGACAGTGTCAGATCTGTTGCACGTCCACCACGCCCGCGACCGCCTTGATCGCGCCGGCGATCTGCGGCGAGACCTTGAAGCGGCCGGGCAGCTTCATCTCGACCTCGGTCTCGAGGTCGAGCATCATCACCAGCGAGACCTCGCCGTCGCCATTTCCGCGCGGCGCGATGCCCGGACTGCCGACCTTCGGCGCGGCGCCGTTCGATGCGGCCATGTCGGGGCCGGCCAAACGCTTGGCGATCGAATCCAGCGGCTTGGTGTCGCGCACGAAGATGCGCAGGCCCTTCTGCGTCTTGGCGGCGGCATCGTCGAGCGGCTCGGCGTGCAGCACGCGGGCGCGGACGTCCTCGCCCTGCAGCTCGGCGCCCAGTTGCAGCAGCACGGCGGCGCCCGGCTCCAGCACGTCGCGATATTGCGCGAGGCCTTCGGAGAACAGCACCGCCTCGAAGTGGCCCGTGGGATCGGAGAGCCCCATGATGCCCATCTTGTTGCCGGTCTTGGTGCGCCGCTCCATGCGCGAGACCACGGTGGCCGCGACCTTGCCGGCGGTGGCGCCGGTCTTCACCGCGCGCGAGAATTCCGCCCAGCTCTGCACCCGAAGCCGCTTCAGCACGGTGGCGTAATCGTCGAGCGGATGGCCCGAAAGGAAGAAGCCGACGGCGTCGTATTCGCGGCGGAGTTTTTCGGCCGGCAGCCACGGCTCGATCTGCGGCAGCATGATGGTGGGTGCATCCGCCGACATCCCGAACATGTCGTTCTGGCCGATGGTCTCGGCCTGATGCGCGCGCTGGCAGGCGGCCAGGATCGAGTCCGCGCCGGCGAAGACGCGGGCACGGTTCGGCTCCAGCGTGTCGAAGGCGCCGGCGGCGGCGAGACTTTCGATGATGCGCTTGTTGATCGCGCGCGGATTGACCCGCGCGGCGAAGTCGGCGAGCGAGGTGAACAATCCCCGCTTGGTGCGTTCTTCGATGATCTGCTCGATCGCCTGGATGCCGACGCCCTTCAGCGCCGCGAGCGCGTAGTAGATCGTCTTCTCGCCGACCTCGAAGGTCGCGCCCGACCGGTTGATGTTCGGCGGCTCGACCTTGATGCCGAGGCGCTGCGCCTCCGAGCGGAATTCGGAGAGCTTGTCGGTGTTGTTGAGATCGAGCGTCATCGACGCGGCGATGAACTCCACCGGATAATGCGCCTTCATGTAGGCGGTGTGGTAGGACACCAGCGCATAGGCTGCCGCATGGCTCTTGTTGAAGCCGTAGTCGGCGAACTTGGCCAGCAGCTCGAAGATGGTCTCGGCCTGCCCCTTCGGCACGCCGTTCTTCACCGCGCCCGCGACGAAGATGTCGCGCTGCTTGTCCATCTCGGCGCGGATCTTCTTGCCCATGGCGCGGCGCAAGAGGTCGGCGTCGCCGAGCGAATAGCCCGACATCACCTGCGCGATCTGCATCACCTGTTCCTGGTAGATGATGACGCCGAAGGTCTCCTTCAGGATCGGCTCCAGCACGGGATGCAGATATTCCGGCTCCTCGTCGCCATGCTTGCGCGCGCAATAGGTCGGGATGTTCGCCATCGGGCCCGGCCGATACAGCGCGACCAGCGCGATGATGTCCTCGAAACGGTCCGGGCGCATATCGACGAGCGCGCGCCGCATGCCCTGGCTTTCAACCTGGAACACGCCGACCACCTCGCCGCGGGCCAGCATCTGGTAGCTCTCGGCATCGTCGATCGGCAGCGTGGCGAGATCGATGTGGATGTTGCGCGGCTTCAGCAGCTTCACCGCGACGTCGAGCACGGTCAGCGTCTTCAACCCGAGGAAGTCGAATTTGACGAGGCCGGCCGGCTCGACCCATTTCATGTTGAACTGGGTCACCGGCATGTCCGACTTCGGATCGCGGTACATCGGCACGAGTTCGCTCAAGGGGCGATCGCCAATCACGATGCCGGCGGCATGGGTCGAGGCGTGCCGCGTCAGGCCTTCGAGGCGCTGGGCGATGTCGAAGGCGCGCGCCACGATCGGATCTTCGTCGCGGAATGCCTGGAGCTTCGGCTCACTCTCGATCGCCGCCGCGAGCGTGACGGGCGCGGCCGGATTCTGCGGCACCAGCTTGGTCAGCTTGTCGACCTGGCCATAGGGCATTTGCAGCACGCGACCGACGTCGCGCAGCACGCCGCGCGCCTGCAGCGTTCCGAAGGTGATGATCTGCGCGACCTGGTCGCGGCCGTAGCGCTGCTGGACGTACTTGATCACCTCGCCGCGGCGGTCCTGGCAGAAGTCGATGTCGAAGTCCGGCATCGAGACGCGTTCGGGATTGAGGAAGCGCTCGAACAGCAGGCCGAACTTGATGGGATCGAGGTCGGTGATGGTCAGCGCCCATGCCACCAGCGAGCCCGCGCCGGAGCCGCGGCCCGGCCCGACCGGAATGCCTTGGCTCTTCGCCCATTTGATGAAGTCGGACACGATCAGGAAGTAGCCCGCGTATTTCATGCGCATGATGACGTCGAGCTCGAACGCCAGGCGCTTGTCGTAATCCTCTTCGGTGGTGCCTTGCGACAGGCCGTGGACGCTGAGGCGCTTGGCGAGCCCTTCCTCCGCCTGGCGCTTCAATTCGGCCGCCTCGACTGCGGCGGCGTCCGAGCTCTGCGCGGCGCCGACGGTGAAGAACGGCAGGATCGGCTTGCGCGTCATCGGGCGGAACGAGCAACGCTCGGCGATCTCCACCGTCGAGGCCAGCGCCTCGGGAATGTCGGCGAACAGCACCGCCATCTCGGCACGCGTCTTGAAACGATGATCGGGCGTGAGCTGCTCGCGCTCGGTCTCGGCGATCAGCCGCCCGCCGGCGATGCAGAGCAGCGCGTCATGCGCCTCGTAATCATCGGTCGTCGCGAAATAAGGCTCGTTGGTCGCGACCAGCGGCAGACCCTGGGCGTAGGCGATGTCGATCAAGCTGCTTTCGACGCGCCGCTCCTTCTCGGTGTTGTGGCGCTGCAATTCGATATAGAGGCGATCGCCGAACAGGCCGGTCAGACGCTCGCAGCGTAAGGCCGCAAGCTCGGCATGACCGCCGGCCAGTGCCAGCGAGATCGGCCCGTCCGGTCCGCCCGTCAGCGCGATCAGGCCCTCGGTCTCGCCCTCGAGCCAGTCGAACTTGATGAACGGCGCATGGGTGTCAGGCGTCTCCAGGAACGCGCGCGAGTTCAGCCGCATCAGGCTGCGATAGCCGCGCTCCTGCGCTGCCAGCAGCACCACGCGCGACGGCGCCATCGCGCTGCGCGCATTCGGATCCTGATCGCCGAAATCGATCGCCAGCTCGCAGCCGACGATCGGCTGGATGCCGGAACCCGCCATCTTGTCGGAGAATTCCAGCGCGCCGAACATGTTGTCGGTGTCGGTCAGCGCCAGGGCCGGCTGGTGGTCCTTCTTGGCAAGCTCGGCGAGCTTGGCGATCTTGATCGAGCCCTTGAGCAGCGAATAGGCCGAGTGAACGTGAAGGTGGACAAATCCGGCGCTCGGCATGGTCGCGTGACGGCCTCTTGCAGATGGAATGGAGCGGTCGCCGGCTCTTCAAGGCATCATGCACCCGCATCTGCCCTCTTCCGCCGACTCGCCGCGCAATGGTGAGGTGTCGCAGCTTCAGAGTCCACGTCGGAGCGGCCAATTGGCCGCGTCGTCCTGCTTTTCCCCAAGGGCACGGCCGAGAAGGAACGCCGGACTACAAAACCGCTGCCCTAGAGCTGCGGTATGACTTGAGCCCAGATCGCGATCATCCCGACGAACAGCGTGATCGACGCCAGTGCGGCGGCCTCTTCGACGAAAACCCTGAACATGTCTCGCTCCCTTGCTAGAACGTATGAAGAACATTGTTCTCATTTTGTTCTGCAGAGTCAAGCGTGGCGGACGACCTCCAGGGGCAATGGTTAACTCGCTGAATTCACGCAATAAAAAAGCCCCGGCGAAGGCCGGGGCTTTTCGACGAACGCTCGAAGGCGAGCGATCAGGATCAGTAACGGCCGAGCACCGGCCCGCCGAACTTGTAGTTGAGGCGGACGAGCCCCATGTCGACGTCCTGCTTGATGCGGTCGGTACCCGCCAAGCCTGCGAACGCGACATCCTTGTCCGACAGGAAGATGTGGTTGTACTCGACGCCAACCGACCAGTTCGGCGCAAAACCGTACTCGAGGCCGGCGCCGACCGTACCGCCCCAACGGGTCTGGTCGTTCGAGGACAGCAGCGCGCCCGAGGCCGTGCTGAACACGTCGTACTTGACGCCGACCACAGCCGCACCGCCCTTGACGTAGAGCAGGACGTTGTTCCAGGCGTAGCCGACCTGACCGGTGATCAGACCGAACGAATCGATCTTCGAGCGATTGCGAGTGGCGAACAGCGCGCTGACGTTGTCACCCGAGAAGTCGGCCCAGTTGCCCTGACCTTCCACGCCGAACACCCACTGGCCGGACTGCCAGCGATAGCCGATCTGGCCACCGACCGTGCCGCCGGTCGCATCGTGCGAACCCTCACGGCCGCCGCCGACGAGATCCCAGGTGGAGTGCGACGAACCGCCGCCGCCGTTGATACCGATGTAGAAGCCGCTCCAGTCGTAGATCGCGGCGACCATCGCGGGCGCCTTGGTGTAGGGCCGTGCTGCGAGGTCAGCAGCCAGCGCCGGCGCGGCCGCGCTCAGCGCGACAAGGCTCACAGCAGCAAGCAACAAATTCTTCTTCATTTGATTCCCGTTCCAGTTTCGTCGATGGGCCCCCCGGCCGTGCGTTGGTCATAACAGCGATCAACGGAATTGCTGTAACCTCGACGCCACAGTTCGCGCCAAAGGCCCGCGTTTCATTAATGAAGATTTATCAGCGCGTGTCCGAAACCCTTTGAAACAAGTGTTTTCTGTAGTTCCATTGTCGACGAGACGAGATAAATTGCATGCACGCGTAACAACGTCGCGCGCACATTCGCGTGATGGAGAATTGAAGATGCGTAGAGGAATTGCCTCCCCCATTGTCGCCACATTTTCGCTCGCTCTCGCCACATTTGCACTGGCGTCGAGCGCAAGCACACCCGCGCGCGCGTTTGGCACGCATCATCCGTTCTGCCTCACCGGCGATGAATGGCCGGGGCTCAGCAATTGCAGGTTCGACACCTACGCGCAGTGTCAGGCAAGCGCATCGGGCCGCGCGCTGACCTGCATCGCAAATCCATATTTTGCGGGACAGAGCGATGATCCGTACGCCTATCAAAATCGTCCGCGCAATCTGGCGCCCGGGTACTACCTGCCACGCTGAGATGCGCCGCGTCCCTGTCGCGCTCCTCTCGGCGGGCGTGCTGCTCGCGACCGCGGCTGCTCACGCGCAGACCTATGACCCGAGCTATCCCGTCTGCATGCAGATCTACGGCCCCGTCGGCTATTTTGACTGCCGCTACGGCTCGCTCGAGCAGTGCAAATATCTCGCCGTCGGACGTTCGGCGAGTTGCGTGGTGAACCCGTATTTTCCACCGAAGAAACCTGCTCGCCGCGCGAGGCCGGCCACCCAGACGCCGACGCCGCGATCGCCCTGATCGAGACCGGCCCTTCAGATCATCGACCGTCTGACGTGATCCGTCCCCGTGCTCGGCAACCTTATCCAGCCATTGTCACGATCAAAGGACCGTGCCTTGTGGCGATCACGGTGTGTTCGTACTGCACGGTCGGCGCCTCGGGGCTGCTGTAGAGTGTCCATGGGTCATCGCCATTCTCCGCCCACTCGGCCCCCATGGAGAGGAACGGCTCGACGGTGAACACCAAGCCATCGGTCATGATGCGGCGTTCCGAACGATCGGGCCACGTTGCGATCTCCGTCGGCTCCTCATGGAGCGACAAACCGACACCGTGACTGGCAAGATTCCTGACCAGGCTGTAGCCGTTTTTCCGCGCAAAGCTCCCGATCGCCTGCCCGATCCCGGCAATCGGCCTGCCGGCGCCAACCTGCTGCAGGCCTGTCCACATCGCCCGCCGGCCGTTCCGGCAAAGACGCTCAATCGCACGGGCGACGGGCGGAACGGCGAAGGAGGCACCGGTATCGGCAAAGAAGCCGTTCTTCTCGGCTGACACGTCGATGTTCACGAGATCGCCGCGCGCGATCCGCCGCTCGCCCGGGATGCCGTGAGCGATCTCCTCGTTCACGCTGATGCAGGTCGCGCCGGGAAAATCGTAAGCCAGCTCCGGCGCCGAACGGGCCCCGGCGGCCTCCAGCAGCTTTCGCCCGATCTGGTCGAGTTCGGAGGTGGTCATGCCCGGCTCGATCGCCTTCCCCATCGCTTCCAGCGTATTGGCGACGATGCGCCCGATCTCTTTCAGGCGCGTCAGGTCGTCGTCATCAGAGATCGTCATGTTGGGGCTCTCTACGAAAGCCGGGGCATAGCGCTTGTGTGGGCGGCTTGCAAACCGGAGCGCGCACCGGAGAATCTTGCCGCGGCGGCGCCGCTAATTCCGCGGGGCGCATGCTCGCGGCCCGGACGTCGGCGAATGGCCCAAGTACGAGCCTGGATTGAACTACATGAAACCCGGGTTGCGCGGGAGGTAGCTGGCCCAATCTCCGAATGGTCGATTCGACATCAGCAACATCGGGAATGTCAAATGCACCCCGTGGTCGATCGCTGCCTTGAGCGCTGGCTCGCTCGCGCCCGATATGAAGGCCGAAATGGTCGGAAAATCACTCTTTGCCGCGCGCGACAACGCAGCAGCAAGCGCAGAGCCCACGAGATCCGGTCGGCGGACTGCAAGCGGGCCAATGTGTCCGTCCGAAATATAGACGTACCCTACGCACTCGCTGTCCGAGTGAATGGTGTACCCGCCCGTCGTGCCATCGCTCAGGAGATAGCGATGATGCTTTGCTCTGGAGACACCGAGAGCAACGACATCGATGAGTCCCAGCTCATCGAGCCCGGCGGTCCTGTCCGCGAGAGATTCAAGACGGAGCCGCGGCTCAGCCAAGCGCGACGCCAAACGGTCACGAGGTACGCTGACCATGTAGATCGGAAAGCGCGGGAACAGTCCGTGACGGATGTATAATCCTTGAGAAACGTTGTTGAATGTGAAGGTGATGAGCGCCTTGATCGATGCTCCGCGCATATCTGCCTGGGCGAACGTTTTACTGATGAGTTGATTGCCGATGCCATCGCTCTGGCGATCAGGGGCCACGAACAGCTGCGCCAGAAACCAAAGCTCGCCACAAACCCAGCTCCACGCGAAACCGACAATTTCTCCGTCGTCATCGGCTACCCAAAGACCTTCGGGATCGTCCGCTAGCGAGAAAGCTTGGAAATCCTGCGGACGGGAGGACGCCATCCTTCCGAAGCCCCGCCGTTCGGTGAGTTCATTGATGCTGGCGACCACCATTTCGTCGGCTTGCTTCAAGTCCTCCATGCGAGCGGGCCGGCACACGATAGCCATTTCGAGTCCTCCCCCGGAATCGCCACGCCCCGCCGACTAACGAAACGGGCCGCAGCATCGTCATCTTTGACCGACGTCTTAACAGGATGAGAGCGACGAAATCCTTGTCTGGAAATCAGGCCAGCGGCCGGATGTTCTGGTTCATGCGGAAGAAGTTAGTCGGGTCGTATTTCGCTTTGATCCGCTGCAGACGCCGGTAATTCGGTCCATAGGCGGCAGCGACAGGATCGCCGGTCTCGTCATCATCGAGATAATTGACATAGCGGCCTGAGGCAAAGAAGGGGCGCATCCTTTCGTAGGTGTCTCGTGCCCAGGAGATGCAGCGGCTCGTATCGCTGGGCTGCATCCATTGCGCAAGGATCAGAAAATTATAGCCCTCCTGCCGGTGCGGAAATGCCGTATCCGCTGTATCGACGCGGGCCGCCGCACCATGGATGTGCTCGAGGAGGAACTGCCCCATGGACGTCGGGCAACGCGCGAAACAATCGATCATGGTCGCAATCGCAGCATCGCTCAGCTCCGAGAGGAAGTTCGATTTCCAATAATTGAAGGCGCCTTTCGGATAGTTGGCGTCGAGCATGCGGTTGAGTTCGCAATAGGGCATCGGTCCGACCGCATCCAGGATCGGAGCCCCGAACTGTTTGAGCGGCCGCATCGCGTCTTCTGCATCCGCGACCGGACCGCAATGGCTGGTGACCAGGGCGGCGACTTCCGTGCCGGACCCGTCGGGCGCGTGGGTCAGGGATGCAAACAGCATGTGCTCGTCAGGCAGCGATCGCGTGCTGGCCCTGAAGAATTCGAGCACATCACGGGAGCGCTCGATCGGGTGGATGATCGGACCGCCGGTGATGATCGGCCCGACCGTATGAAGATCGTATTCGAGGCCGGTGGCGATCCCGAAGTTTCCGCCGCCTCCGCGGATGGCCCAGAACAGATCGGGCTCCTCTTGCTTGCTGGCCCGTAGAACCCTGCCCTCGGCGGTGACGAGTTCGACCGCCCGCACGTTATCCAGTGCAAGGCCGTACTTGCCCATCAGCCAGCCCAGGCCTCCGCCGAGGGTCAGGCCGGCGATCCCGGTGGTCGAGACCACGCCGCCGGTGACCGCAAGCCCGTGAAGTTGAGTTTCGCGATTAACCTCGCCCCAGGTGACGCCGCCCTGCGCCCATACGGTCTTGCCGACGGGGTCGACCCGAACGCCCTTCATGGGCGAGAGGTCGATCATGATTCCGCCGTCGATGGTTGCGCGCCCTGCCACGTTATGGCCGCCGCCGCGAACCGCGACCTCGAGGCCGAGCTTGGTCGCAAGCGCGACGGCATCAACGACATCGGCCACGCTGCGGCACCTGGCAATCAATGCCGGCCGTTTGTCGACCAGCCCATTGTGGACCCTTCGCGCCTCCTCATAACCCTCGTCGGCTGGCTTGAGGAGTTGTCCTCCGAAGGAAGCGCCAAGATCGGCGGCAGCGCTGGCGACAGATGCGATCGACGACATGACATGGTCTCCTCAGCCTGACTGGCGATATCCTCGATCGCGAGCTGTCTCGGAGCAAATCCGAAGAATTCAGGTGACGGTGAATTGATTTCACCTACACTGACCTCATGCACAAGTTGCCACCCCTGATCGAGCTTCGCGCCTTTGAAGCTGCCGCTCGCCACCTGAGCTTCAAGAAGGCCGCGGCCGAACTCGGCGTAACGCCAACGGCGATCAGCCACCAGATCGGGCTGCTTGAGCAGTATTGCGGTCGCGCTCTATTCCGCCGCAGGCCGCGGCCTCTTTCTCTGACCGATGCCGGCGCGCGGCTTTTTCCCGCCATCCGCGACGGCCTTGAGGTGTTTGCGGCTGCAATTATGGCCGTCAGGCAGGAAGGCGACCAACAGCCTCTTCGGGTGACGACGACCAACGCTTTCGCGAGCCGCTGGCTCGTGCCTCGCCTGCCCCTCTGGCGGAAGCTGCATCCCGACGTCCGGCTCGACGTCATCGGCACGGACAGTGTGCTCGATCTGCAGGCCGGAGATGGCGACGTCGCCATTCGCTATGCGACCAGCCGAGTCCGGCCGACGGACGGAATCGTCGATGATCTCTTCAGCGATACATTCTGGCCGGTCTGCAGTCCGCGTCTACTTGCAACGGGGCGGCTGAAACGACCGCTCGACCTTGCGAGCCACGTTCTGATCCACTCCTATTGGTCTCCTGCCGATCGCGAACCACCGACATGGCAGAGATGGCTCGCCACGGCTCAGCGCAGGTGGCGCGAAGTGCCCCAATTCAAGGACATGCAACACTTGAGTTTCCGGGAGGAACTGCACGCCATCGAAGCGGTGATCGCCGGACAGGGCGTGGGGGTTTTCAGTGATGTGCTCGTCGCTAACGACCTCGCAGCTGGAACGCTCGTGAAAGTGTTCAAGTTGAGTTTGCCTGGCTACAGCTTCCATGTGGTCAGCAAGCCGAACCATCCTCGCGCGCGGACCATCCGCGCCTTCTCGGAGTGGTTACGGTCAAGTCCTTGATCCGCTGCTCGGTGCGCCCGAAATGTCCAATGCAGCTCAAGCGGTGCAGGACGGACTGACCGCAACAGCTCCCGCCTGCCTCCCGACGGCAGACGCGCTGGCCTTCACCGCTCCACACCTCAGACCGGCGTGTAAATCACCAGCTTCAACGCGGGATCGTCGTTGGCCTGGAAACTGGTGTGCTCGAACCGGAGCACGCCCCTGGTCGGATGGTTCATGGTCTTGAGGCCGGACATCGTGCTGCGGATGTCGTGGGCTTCCCACCATTTGACGAATTCCGGACTACCCTGGCGCAGCCGCGTCAGCAGCTCCGCGAAGGCGGGATCGCCGGCCCAGACGTCGTGGGTGGCGCGAAACATCGCGACCATGCTCTTGGCAACCTCCGTCCAGCCCGCGCCATAGACCTTTCGCGTCTGCTTGTTCGTCAGCACCAGCAGCAGCGTGTTGCGATCCTGCTCCGGCAATTGCCCAAAGGCGAAGATGTCCTCGGCCGCCTCGTTCCAGGTCAGCACGTCCCAGCGCCGCCCGGTGATGTAGGCCGGCTGGTGCAGGCTCGCGATCATCCGCCGAATGGGTGGTGGCACGACCTCGCGCGTGAACGCGCTTCTGGTGCCGTCGCGCGCTAAGGCCTTCAGGTGGGCGTGCTCGGTCTTGCTGAGACGCAGCGCACGGGCCAGCGCGTCAATGGTGGTGACGGACGGGCTGACGGTGCGGCCCTGCTCGAGGCGGATGTACCAGTCGACGCCGATGCCGGCGAGCTGCGCGATTTCCTCACGCCGCAGCCCCGCGGTGCGCCGGCGCCGGCCGATCGGAAGCCCGACAGCCTTCGGCGACAGCTTTTCGCGGCGGGACCTGAGAAAATCGCCGAACTCGATGCGGCGTGGGTCGGCCAATGCTGTCGCTCCCGCGATGGAGGGGCTCCATAATACTAGGATAATACCAGGCCTTCTTGTCTCCTCCAAGGCGGCGCATATGGGCCTCACCCGATTTTGAGGTGAAACATCATGAAAGCTGCCGTGCTCAAATCCTTCGGTTCGCCGCTGGTAATCGAAAATGCTCCCGAACCGGTGCTCGGCACCGGCGAGGTCATCGTCGATGTCGTCGCCACACGCGTCTTGTCCTACATGAACGAGGTCTTCGATGGGACGCGCAATTACGCGCTCGACCTGCCGATTATCCCGGGTCCCGGCGGCATCGGCCGGGTGCGCGCGATCGGCCCGGATGCGACCAAGCTCGGCGTTGGGGACTGGGTGTTTTGCGATCCGACTGTGCGTTCGCGTGACGACGCCGTCGCGCCCGACATCGCACTGCAAGGGCTGACCGCTGCCGGCCCCGGCGGCATGCGCCTGCAACGGCATTTCCGCCACGGCTCGTTTGCCGAGCAGATGCGACTGCCGACCGAGAATGTGAAACCTCTCGGCGCGATCACGTCGGAAGACGCGACGCAATGGTGCGCGCTGGGCACGCTGCTGGTGCCCTACGGCGGCTTCCTGGCCGCGAACCTGCGACCAGGCGAGACCGTGCTGGTGAGCGGGGCCACCGGCAATTTCGGCAGCGCAGCCGTCTCGGTCGCGCTGGCGATGGGCGCGGCCTGCGTGGTCACGCCCGGCCGCAACGAGACGATCCTGGCTGACCTCGTCCGCCGCTTCGGCCCGCGGGTCAAACCGGTCAAGCTCACCGGCCATGAGGACGACGACCGCGAGGCGATGAAGCGCGCGGCGCCCTCGCCGATCGATTGCGTGCTCGACATCATGCCGCCCTCGGTGAGCCCCACCGTCGTGCGCGCGGCGGTCATGACGGTGCGTCCCTATGGCCGCGTCGCGCTGATGGGCGGCGTCGGCATGGCCGGCGGCGCGGGCCTCGAGCTGCCCTACCCCTGGATCATGCGCAATTGCATCAGCATCCACGGGGTCTGGATGTACCCGCCGGATGCCGCGAGCCGTCTGATCGCGCTGGTGCGCGCGGGGCTGCTGAGGCTCGAGGAGTACGAGGCGACGGCCTTCGACCTCGACCACGCCAACGAGGCCGTCGAGCACGCCGTCGCCAATGGCGGGCCGTTCAAATTGACGGTGATTCGGCCTTGAGGCCGAAGGGCGCGGCGGAGCGCCACCGCGCGATTTTTTTCGCAAATCCGCCAAGCACTTGGCTACTGTGCATGGGGTTGTTTTCGCGAATCTTAGTCGAGCTCGACCACCTGGCCGTTCGACAGCGACACCCGCCGGTCCATGCGGCCGGCGAGCTCCATGTTGTGGGTCGCGATCAGCATCGACACCTTGGTCGCCTTGACCAGCTGCATCAGGGCCTGGAACACGTGATCGGCCGTGTGCGGATCGAGGTTGCCGGTCGGCTCGTCCGCGAACAGCACCCGCGGCGCATTGGCCACCGCGCGGGCGATCGCCACGCGCTGCTGCTCGCCGCCTGACAGCTCGGCGGGGCGATGCGTGATGCGATCGCTGAGGCCGAGATAGCCGAGGATCTCCTTGGCGCGCGTAACGCTCTCGGACTTCTTCAGGCCGCGGATCATCTGCGGCAGCATGACGTTCTCGAGCGCGGAGAACTCCGGCAATAGCCGGTGCGACTGGTAGACGAAGCCGATATCGGTGCGGCGCAGCTGGGTGCGCTCGATGTCGGGCAGCTGCGAGGTCGGCGCGCCGTTGACATAGACCTCACCGGAATCCGGCGCCTCGAGCAGCCCCGCAATGTGCAGCAGCGTCGACTTGCCCGAGCCGGACGGCGCGACCAGCGCGACCGATTGGCCGGCCCATAGCGCCAGCTTGGCGCCGTCCAAGATCGTCAGCGGCACCTCACCCTGCAAATACTGCCGCTTTATCTCGTGGAGATAAATGACCGGTACATCGTCGGCCCCCTGCTGCTCCATCAGCCCCTCACTCGTACCGGAGCGCTTCGACGGGATCGAGGCGCGCGGCGCGCCACGACGGATACAGCGTCGCCAGGAACGACAGCGTCAGCGCCATGACGACGACGGCAGTGGTCTCGCCGATGTCGATCTCGGCGGGCAGCTTCGACAGGAAATAGAGCTCCGGCGAGAACAACTCGGTAGAGGTCAGCCAGGACAGGAATTGCCTGATCGATTCGATGTTGAGGCAGATCACGAGGCCGACGAAGAAGCCGACCAGCGTCCCGACCACGCCGATCGAGGCGCCCGTGATCAGGAAGACCCGCATGATCGATCCCTGCGAGGCGCCCATCGTGCGCAGGATCGCGATATCGCTGCCCTTGTCCTTCACCAGCATGATCAGGCCGGACACGATGTTCAGCGCCGCGACCAGCACGATCATGGTCAGGATCAGGAACATCACGTTACGCTCGACCTGGAGCGCGTTGAAGAAGGTCGAGTTGCGCTGCCGCCAATCGACCAGGAAGACCGGACGTCCCGCGGCCTCCGTCACCGCCTTGCGGAAGGCGTCGATCCTGTCGGGATCGGTGGTGAACACCTCGATCGAGGTGACGTCGTTGCTGCGGTTGAAATAGGCCTGCGCTTCGGCAAGCGGCATGAACACGAAGCCGAGATCGTATTCGGACATGCCGATCTCGAACACCGCGACGATCTTGTACGGCTTGATGCGCGGCGTCGTGCCCATCGGGGTGACCGCGCCCTTCGGCGCCACCAGCGTGATGCTGTCGCCGGCATGCAGCGAGAGCTGGTCGGCGAGGCGCCGGCCGATCGCCACGCCCTGCCCTTCGTCGAAGCCTTCGAGCGAGCCCTGCTTGATGTTCTTGGCGATCGAGGTGAGGTTGTTGAGGTCGTCGGAGCGGATGCCGCGCACCAGCACGCCGGAGGCATTCCAGGGCGAGGACGCCAGCGCCTGGCCGTCCACCACCGGCGCGGCCAGCCGGATGCCGTCGACCTGGCTGAGGCGGTCAGCGACATCCTTCCAGTCGGTCAGTGGCGATTCCAGCGGCTGCACCAGGATGTGGCCGTTGAGCCCGAGGATCTTGTCGAGCAGCTCTTTGCGGAAGCCGTTCATCACGGCCATGACGATGATCAGCGTCGCCACGCCCAGCATGATGCCGAGAAAGGAGAACCCGGCGATGACCGAGATGAATCCCTCCTTGCGGCGCGCCCGCAAATAGCGCGCCGACAGCATCCATTCGAATGGCGCAAAAGGCGCGGTTTGCACGGTTTCGGTCATGGTCTCATCCATCGCTCGATAATCCCATGATTCGGGGTCAATTGTGGCCGGATTGGCGGCCGCGATATCGCGCGATGAACAATATTCAGCCGACCAGCCTTATCAGCCCACAAGTCTTGCGACCGCGTCCGCAGGCGACATGGTCTCGCGGGAGCCGTCACTTCGCCGCTTGATCTCGACCTTGCCGTCGGCGAGCCCCTTCGGTCCGATCATGATCTGCCAGGGGATACCGATCAGGTCGGCGGCGGCGAATTTGGCGCCGGCGCGCTGGTCGGTGTCGTCATAGAGCACGTCGACGCCCTTGGCCGTGAGCTCGGCATAGAGCTTCTCGCAGGCCGCATCGACGGCCGCATCGCCCTGCTTGAGGTTGAGAATCGACACGCGGAAGGGCGCCACTGCTTCCGGCCATTTGATGCCGGCATCGTCATGGCAGGCCTCGATGATGGCACCCAGCAGGCGCGAGACGCCGACGCCATAGGAGCCGCCATGGATCGGCACGTCGACGCCATCGGGGCCAGCCACCAGCGCCTTCATCGGCTCGGAATATTTGGTGCCGAAATAGAAGATCTGCCCGACCTCGATGCCGCGGGTGTTCACCCGCTTGTCCGCGGGCACTTCCTGCTCGAAGCGCGCGGAATCGTGGACGTCCTCGGTCGCAGCGTACAGCGAGGTCCACTGCTTGATGATCGGCGTCAGGTCGCTCCGATAATCCACGTCCTCGCCGGGCACCGGCAGGTCCAGCACGTCGCGATTGATGAAGACGCCGGATTCCCCGGTCTCAGCCAGCACGATGAATTCGTGGCTGAGGTCACCGCCGATCGGGCCGGTCTCGGCGCGCATCGGGATCGCCTTCAGCCCCATCCGCGCAAACGTGCGCAGGTAAGCCACGAACATCTTGTTGTAGGCGACGCGCGCAGCGGCCTCGTTGAGGTCGAACGAATAGGCGTCCTTCATCAGGAACTCGCGGCCGCGCATCACGCCGAAACGCGGACGCTGCTCATCGCGGAATTTCCATTGGATATGATAGAGATTCAGCGGGAGGTTCTTGTAGGACTTCACATAGGCGCGGAAGATCTCGGTGATCATTTCCTCGTTGGTCGGCCCGTACAACAGCTCACGCTTGTGGCGGTCGGCGATGCGCAGCATCTCCGGGCCATAGGCGTCGTAACGGCCGCTCTCGCGCCAGAGGTCAGCCAGCTGCAGCGTCGGCATCAAGACCTCGATCGCGCCGGAGCGATCCTGCTCCTCGCGCACGATCTGCTCGATCTTCTTCAGCACGCGGAAGCCGAGCGGCAGCCAGGCATAGATGCCGGCCGCCTCCTGCCGGATCATGCCGGCTCGCAGCATCAGCCGATGCGAGACGATCTCCGCCTCTTTCGGATTTTCCTTCAGGATGGGCAGAAAGAACCGCGACAACCGCATGGCAACACTCTGGGAATCAGTGATCGCCTGCAGTGAAACCGGATTGAGAGCGAAAATACAAGACCGGGAATGAGGAAAAGCCGCTAAGCAGCGGAATTCCTGTCATTTTTCCGTCGGACTTCAGGTTCAGCGCGAGCTGCACCTTACGGCACCGCGACGTCGAGTTCATCCTCGAGTGTGATTTGCTCGAAGTCGGTCACCAGCGCATCGATCCGCACGTGCCAGCGGCCGGCAAAGGGAAGTTCGACCTTGCGCACATGCCAATAGCCGTCCGGCCCGAGCGAGGCCTTCCACTCCATCGGCTCGATCCCGCGCTCGGGCAGGCTCAGCGTCAACGTCGCCTCCTTGGCTGCCAGGAACGTCCCCTCACCGGTCATGAGCTGGAGCACGAAATCATTGGCCCCGGGCTTGCCGGGCGACACCAGGACCTGGAATATCGCCTTGTCGCTGTGGATGTGGATCGCCAAAGGCGTCTCGGGAACCAATGTCCGCGGCGGCGGCGTGAAGCGCCAGCCGGCGACCACGGCCAGAACGGCGAGCGCAACAATACTTTCGAGCAGGATCGAGCGCGTGAAGGCGGGCGCAGCCTTGCGCGTTTCGGCAAACGCCGGGGTCAGTCGAAAGCGATTGAGCGCCGCAAGCGCCAGCAGCACAAGGACCAGCACGAGCTTGACCAGGAGAATGAGGCCGTAGCGGGTCTCGATCAGCGCGGCCGGCTTTTCGAGTTGAACGATCGCGAGTCCAAGGCCAGTCAATGCCAGAACTCCGACCGCCGGCATGGCGATGCGGGAAAAGCGGCTCACGATGGGTATCGTTGCAGCCGTCGGCTTCGACACCAGGGCGACGAGCGGGGCCAGCGCGCCGATCCAGAAGGCAACACCGAGGCCATGGAGAAAGATCGCCGGCCGCATCAACACCTCGGGCGGTGCCGTCGCGGCGTGCCCGGTCATGGCGAGCGACAAACCGACACCGATGAATGCGATCATCGCAAGAGCGCGCGCGTACCATGCGCTACCCAGCGCCATCAACGCGAACAGCATCGCCGCGAAGGCAACCAGCAAGGCAGGGCCTGCACTGGTCGCAAATGCGACCTTCCAGGGACCAGCCGTCGCGAGAGCGGCCAGGGGCAGCCCGAGCAGATCGAGGCCCAAGGCGCCGACGGACACCGTCGCGCTCAGAAGACCGAGGGCGAGCGCCGTACGCGGGACGGCCATGCCGGTCGTCGACCACGCAATCCAGCGCGCGAAGAGCACGCCGCCAACGCCAACGAACAGCCCGATATAGAGGCCGACTCGCGCCAGCCAGATCAACGCGCTCAACCCGCCGTCCGCGGCGGCCGGAGCCTTCGTTGCCGTCGGCATGCCGATCGAGAAGATCACCGATCCGGTGACGGGATGGCCGTCCTGCGAGATCACGCGATAGCTGACAACCGCGGTCCCCTCAGGCAGATCCGCCGGCATCGCGACCGAAATCGTCTCGCCCGATGCACTGACACGCGCATCGTCCCGCGCCCTGCCCGCACCGTCGATCAGCAGGATCGCGCCCGGCGTCACCGGCTCGTTGAAGCGCAGCTCCACCGCCTTGGGTGCGGTCGCCAGCATGCTCCCGCTCCCCGGCTCGACCGAGACAAGGGCCGCATGCGCCCACGCCGCGCCCGCAAAGCCGGCAGCGAGGAGGAGCGTCGCGAGCGCGGCGAGGAGGCGCATCAGGGTTTTGGCAACAGCTTCACACCCGGCGCCGTCGACTTGCCCTCGGACTTGCCCTCATGCGAATGCCCTGCCCCTTCGGCCGGGATTTCGATCCAGCGGCTGATGCCGGTCTCGCATTCCTGGACGACCGGGAAGTACAAGATCGTGTTCGGCTTGAGCGTATCGGTCAGGACCGTGTGCATGACGAACTCGTCATAGTTTTTGTCCGGCAGCTTGCCGCCCGACCAGGCCACCTCCTTGACGCCGGAGGAGAGCTTGTTGCCATGATAGTCGTATTCTCCGGCATATTTGCCCTCGACGACATCGACATTCCAGCCCGCCTTCGGCATCGGCTTCACCGCAATCACCCCTTCCGGGATCTGCACGCGGATCTTCACCGTTGGCGAGCCCGCGCAACCGTGCGGAACGGTGAACACGGCCTTGTAGGACGTGCCGACCGTGGCTTGCTTGGTCTCGAGGGACACGTGCGCCGCCGCTGGCGAGGCGGCGAGCGCGGCAATTAGGAACAGGCAGGATCGCTTCGACATATCAGGCCTTTCGAGAGTCCAGATCAGCCTCATTGCATTTTCATTCCCGAATGATCCGGCATCTTCTTCATGTCCATGTGACCGGAATGCCCGGCATCGCCGGGGGCCTGGGCGCCGACGCCCTGAACGTCGAGGGAGACGGCGACCTTGCCGGCCTTCTCGAATTGCAGCGTCACCGGCACCTTGTCGCCCTGCTTGAACGGGCCTTTCAGCTCCTGGAGCATCAAATGATTGCCGCCTGGCGCGAGCTTCACCGTCTTGCCGGGATCGACCACCAGCCCCTTGTCGAGCGGGCGCATCTTCATCACGCCGTTATCCATTGCCATTTCGTGGATCTCGGCCTTGCCGGCGATATCGGCGGACACGCCGACGAGCCTGTCCGGCGCCGTCCCCTTGTTCTCGATGACGAGATAGCCGCCGGCGACCTTTGCGCCGCCCGGGGTCGCACGGCTCCACGCCTGCGAGATGACGAGATCGCCGGCCTTGACGTCGTCGGCGACCGCCGGTGCCGCCGAGATCGCGAGAGCGAACGCAGCGAACAACACGTTTTTCGAGATTGTCTTCATATCGGTATTCCCTTTGCAGACTGAAGTTCAGCGTTTGGAGAGTTGTTGCGCCGACCACTTTTCGAGATCGGTAATTTCGGCCGAGCCTTCGATCGTCGTGATGGTCCCTTCCCGGGAGATGAGCATGGTCCTGGGAATGTCGCCCTGCCAGGCCGGATCAATCTCGAACCGCAAGCGCTCGACGAAGCCGTCGTTGAAGATGAAGTTCTCGGTCGACGACAGACCCGCCTTGTCGAGCATCGCTTGCGTTGCCCCCGGCAGGTTCGGCACGAGATCGGCGCTGACCGTGACGACGTCGACGTCAGGATGATCTTTGGCAAACTGCCCGAGCAGCGGCAGCTCAACCTTGCAGGGGCCGCAGGTCACGCCCCAGAAATGCACGAGCACGGGGCGGCCGGCATGCCCCTTGATGACGGCTTGCCAGGTGCCGCGTTCGAACGGCTTCAGCGCGGGAGATGCGCCGAGCGCGTCCGCCGATGCGATCAGAGCGACAAGACCGGCAATGGATGCAAATCGAAATCTCATGGCTGGTCCTCGATGGCTGTCAACCGATAGCCGTCCGCCTTCGTCATCCACGACAGGTAGGTCCGCTTGCCGTTGGAGACCAGCAAGGGGTGATCGGAGGTGTCGCTCGTGCTCGATATCGTCTTCGGCGGTGACCACGTTTCGCCATCATCGCGGGAGATCGTCATCTGGACCGAGGTCTTCTCGCCGTCGAACTCCTTCCAGACCATGACCGTTCCCGCAGGACCTGCAAGCACGAAGGGCCGCGTCGGGCTGCGGCCCGGTTGCCCCAGCGGCAGAGGTGCAGAGAAGGTGCGGCCTTCGTCGCGGGAGTGCGCGTAGAACAATCCCTTTCGCGCCTTTCCGTTCGTGTACCAGACCACATGATAGGTCCCGTTCGGCGCAATTGTGAGGCTCGGCCCGTGATGCGGGCAGGCGTTGATCTGCCAATCGTCGGTGCCGACCCGGTGGATTTCACCCGGCGTTGCAATATCAGTGAAGGTTATCACTGCATGATCGCGCACGCCGCCGTCAAAAATGTTCCTGAAGATCACGGCCGGCCGCCCGGGCGCCGCGAACGTCAATCCCAATCGGCAGCACTCGCAGGTGCCATCACGCGCGATTGCGGCCTCCGCGTAGGTGGCGCCGCCATCGCGCGAGGCGGCAAAGAACAGCGCTGCGCCCTCGTATTTCCGCCCCGCCTCTTTCGCAGGGACGCGATTGCGCTTGTCGAGCCAGGCCGCAAAGACCGTTCCATCCTGATCGAGCGCCAGCGCCTCGAACCGCTGGCTCTCGTTGTTGGCGGTGATGGGCTTCAGCTCGGCAAAGCTCTTCCCGCCGTCGGACGAGCGCGTGTAGAGCACCTCTCCGTTGAAAGCCTCGTCCCTGAACGTCGAGAATGCCAGCGCGATGCCGCCCTTGCGGTCGACCACGATCTTCGGCCGCGCATCCGGCCCCCAATCGAGGTTCAGTCGCTTCGTCGTGACCTGGGTGGGCGCCGAAAAACTGCGGCCCGCGTCCTGCGAACTTGCGACCGAGACCTGCCCTCCCGCCATCCAGACCAGCCACAGCGTCCCGTCCGGACCGAAGGCGGGCGTCGCCTTGGTCGCACAGCGCAGCGTCGGCTCCTCGCACGCGGCTTCAGAGGCAGGCGGGGCACGCATCTGCGCGAGCGCCGCGCCTTGCGCGGCTGCGAGAGCGACGATCGCGAGCAGGCCAGTTCGGATCACGGCCCGCCTCCCTTCGAGAGCCCGGATCATTTGAATGCCACCTTCATACCCGCAACAAATGTGCGCGGCGAGCCCGCATAGATCGATCCCGTTGTGTTTGCGAGCAGGCTCGCAGGATTTTGAAGGCCGGCCCCGGTGACCGTATTGGCGATGTTGTTGGCCGAGGCGACATAGGTCCGGTCGAACACGTTCCTGACTTCGAGAAACAAGTTCAGGGATCTGAAGGTGTCGGAGACCAGGTCGGTCTTGTAGTGAACATTCACGTTGACCAGTTCATAGCCCGGCGCCTTCAGCAGATTTGCATTGTCCATGTAGAAGGAGTCCTTCCATTGGACCTCGACGAAACCTCCGAGGCCTGTCAGCGGCCCGGTGAACTCGTCGTAGCCAATTCGGGCCGTCAACTCGTTGGGCGAGATGCCGGGGATCTTGTTGCCGGCACGGTTGAAGCTGAACACGGCGCCATTGGTGATGTTCTCGACGTACTCGGTGTAGACCTCGTCAAGATAGGTGTACGCCGCCATGAACCGCCAGCCCGGATAGAACTTCCAATCGGCGGCAAGCTCGATGCCGCGATGTTCCGACCGCGGCGCGTTGAACATATAGGTCGCGTTGGGTGACCCCGCAGGTGTTGCCTGCGATACGAGTTCGTCGCGGAAAAATTCGTAAAAGCCAGTCGCGCTGAGTTTGAGCGCGCTGTTCGGTGTCCAATCAAAACCAAGATCGTAACCCAGATTCTTCTGGGCTTGGAGCTGGGTATTATTGCCCGACAATCCCGTCTGAGCGACAAAGAGGTTCGAGACCTGCGGCGTGCCATAGCCCGTGGCAACGCGTCCGCGGAACAGCCATTCGTTGTTGAGATTGTAGAGCAGCGCCAACTCTGGTGCAGTATTTTGAAATTGCCGGTCCGCGGTCGTCGGCGTCGTCGTCGTGATGCCGGCGGGGCCGGCGTACGAATAGGCCGTATTGATGCCCCTGAGTAAGGTTGTCTCCCAACCGATGCCTGCAACGGCCGTTAGTGCCGACGTAAGCTTGAGCTCTTCCCTGGCACGAACACCAAAATTAGTCGTTTCGCTGTAGAGGTTGCTCGACAGCCTGCCGAGCGTCGCGTGACCTCCCGGCATCACGTTTCGCGTATCGCTCGACGCCGTCAGGGTATTGTAGAAGGCACCAAAGAACGCGGTGGACTCCAGGCCAAGAATCTCGCCGCGCTTAGTGAGATCACTCATATAATTGTACGAAGGGAAATCGCCGATCGCGCTGGTCGTGCCGGTGGGCTGGCTGATGTTCCTGTCGTCGAACACGAACTGGTTTCGCCAAGTCATCGTATTGTCGAAATCATGCTCCCAGCGTCCGCCGACGATGGTTCGCCGGTCGTTGCGCCCGAGACCTGCTTGCGTCGCCGTCTCGGTATCCTTGCCACCGTTGAAGCCGTTGTTGAAAAGAGACACGGTGGGACAGCCGGCGACCGCCGTCGCACCGGTCGTACATCCCTGCTGGAAGGGATTGGTGTAGAACTGATTCAGCGACTGGCGCAGCGGCAGCCGCGCGCTGAGGTCGTTGTTGATGATCTTGACCGTGAAGCGATCGTCCGGCGTCGCCTTGAGCGTGCCGAGGAAGTTGACGGTCTGGGTGTTGAACCAGCTATTGCCGATATAGCCGTCGCCCCTTGTGTCGCTGGCGAACAGCGAGCCCTCGAAATTCCCGACCTTCTTGCCGGCCGCCAGGTAGTTGTTGAGGTAGCCGTAGCTGCCGCCATCCACGCCATATTCGACGCCGTCGATCGTGCCGCCCGGCCGCGTCCGGAAATTGAGCGCGCCGCCAGTCGCATAATTGCCGTAGAGCGCCGAGGAAGGCCCCCGGATCACATCGATCGCGCCATAGGCATGGGGATCGATCAGGTCGCTGCGCGACAGGCCGTCCGGCTGCGTTACCGGGAAGCCGTCCTCGAAGATCACGAGATTGCGGATGGCGAAACCGTTGCGGGCGTTGGAGCCCCGAATCGAGATGCCGAAGTCGCGGGGACCGTTGCCCTGCTTGATCGAAATGCCCGGACTGTCCCGCAGGACGTCGCTGACCGAGAACGCCGGACGGTTGTCGAACTGGCTGCGATCGATGGTGGTCGCGGTCTGTCCGGCCGGCGACTGAATGAGGCCGGCCCTCACTTCGCCGGCGCTTCTCGTGTTGTTTTGCCCCCCGGCGCCATCGATCGCGTTCTGCGCGACGGGCTTCGCCATGCGAGGAGTCGAAGCGGAGCGCAGTCGCGATGGCCGGATGATTGGTTTGGGACGGGACGTCTGCGGCGCCTCGACCGTCACTGCGGGAAGCGCTTCCGAGGCAGCCTGGGCCAGCGCGTCTGAACCGATCGGGGACAGCAGTCCGGCAAGCACGGGCAAGCCCGCGCTTCCGATTGCACGAATGCGTAACATTTCCTAGATTCCTGACAGCCGGCACGTCGGCCGGTCCATTGAGCACGCCATCGGCACAGCAACGGCGCGCGCCAATGGTTCGGTTTGTCGCTACGTCAGGAAAATTGAGGCGGGGCGCGCGCCTGGGCGCTCGAGCCCTTGGGAGCGGCGATGGCGAATCCATCCGCCGGATGCCACACCACCCGCTCGGCATGGCGGATGGGAATCGAGAATGCCGCGGGCGTCGGCGAATCGAGCGACGCATTGGCCTGGACCAGGCAGCACAGGGCGCAGGCGCCCGCATGCGCGGTTGGCGCGCCGCTCTGATCGTTCAGGCCGCCCTGCTCGCTCGCACTGTGGCAGATGACACCGGCAGACAGGGGATCGGCAATGGCGAGGCCGGTCGCCCAGCAGGCGGCAATCGGCGCCAGCACCTGCATCGCCAGGGCGAGCAGGACCAGAGGCAGGAATCTTTGTAGCCGTGAGCGCATCCGCCGAACCGTTCGTTCGTCGACTAACTAAACACCGCACCAAGCCCAAGTCGAGATCAGTTCCGCCGCCTTCTTGACCCAGCGCAAATTTGGCAGAACCGGGGCCACGGTAGCCCAGCACGGCATCGGCTTTGGGCATTTGAGGCAGGGTCAAACGCCCCGTCCACCCACAGATTTCTTTTATTTGTCATATACTTGCGAGCATCGACGCTCGATCATTTCGTCTGCTGATCGAATTTTGAACATTCGTTGCCGAAAATGATGACAAGTGAGAAAAGTTGATCTAGCATCCCCTTGCTCAGGCTGGCCGCGAGGTCGAAGTCTGGTGGTCCAAGTCTCGGGAGGAGCCCCTGACGCGCAAAATGCAGCGTCGCCCCGTCAATCAAGAGCAAATCTTAGAATCGGGGATAATAGGGTCGACACAATTTTTGAGCGGGGCCAGGGCCCCGCTTTTTTTTGTCCGCAAGGCTGAAGCGCCGATGAATGCCTTGCCCAATCCGATCGAAATCAGCTTCGAGCTGGCGGCCTTGCGCTGCCCGGATCTGACGCCCCTCGTCTACCGGCGCCTGTTTGACGAACATCCCGAAACGGAGGCGATGTTCCGCTCGGACGGCCGCGATCTCGTGAAGGGGTCGATGCTCGCGCTGACGATCGAGGCCATTCTCGATTTCGCCTGTCAGCGTCGCGGACATTTCCGGCTGATCGCTTGCGAAGTCGCCTCGCACGATGGCTATGGCACGCCGCGCGAGCTGTTCGTCGCGTTCTTCGCCATCATCAGGGATGCCTTGCGCGATCTGCTCGGCGATGAATGGTCCATCGAGATCGCGCAAGCCTGGGACAGATTGCTCGCCGACATCGACGCATTCACCGGCGCGACGGCCTGACGCTTTGCGCTGCACCAACTCGGGTTGCCGCAATCGCAGCGAGTGATTGCAGATTGAGTGGCGCCTACTCTTGTGAGACACTTTCGGACATCGGTCGCGCAATCAATGACGCGCCGACGATAAGATATATGGGAGCGAGCGATGTCCGGGACGAAAGATTTCTCGACGACGAGGCGCGATCTTCTTCAGGCGGCAGCGACCGCCGGCGCCGGAGCTGCCCTTCTCGGCAGCATGGGCATAAACCCCGCATTGGCCGCCGAGGTCGGGCGCAGCGAGAAGCCGCTGAAGGCAGCGTTCTCCAATGCGGGCCTCCAGGCCACCTGGTGCGCGCAGGGTAAGCAGGCGGCTGAATTCTGGGGCAAGCTGTTCAATGTCGACGTCACCTGGTTCGACGGCCAGCTCGATGCGGTGAAGCAGCGCGCGGCGATCGACAACATGGCCTCGCAGAAATGGGATTTCGTCGCGATCCAGGCTTTCGGCATCGGCACCCTCACCCAGCCCGTGCAGAAGATGATCGATGCCGGCACGCCCGTGATCGACATGGACACGCTGATCGCGCCGCTCGATCAAATCAACGTCCATTCCTTCCTCGCCCCCGACAACGAGTTCATGGGGGCCTCCGTAACCCAGGCGCTCTGCAACGCGATGGACGGCAAGGGCAAGATCATCATGACGCAGGGCGCGCTCGGCCATACCGGGGCGCAAGGGCGCGCCAAGGGCTTCAACAACGTAGTGAAGCAATTTCCCGGCATCGAGGTGCTCGATACCCAGCCCGCCGACTGGGACGTGTCGAAAACCGCCCGACTCTGGGAAACGTACCTCACGAAGTATCCCCAGATCGATGCTGCATTCTTCCACAATGACGACATGGCGCTTGCCGCCGCCAACATCATGAAGGCGCGCGGCCGCACCAACATCCTGATCGGCGGCGTCGATGCCATGCCGCCGGCGATCCAGGCGGTGAGCGAAGGCCGCATGTTCGCGACCGTGCGTAATCCCTCCTGCCGCATCCACGGCGGCGCGATCATCGCGGGCGTTTCCGCCGTGGTCGGCGGCGAGAAGAGCGGACAGGGCATTCCCAAGAACGTCGTCACCGACGGCCCGGTCGTGACCAAGGCCAACGCCGCCGGGATGCAGTGGATGCAGGATCACTTTCTGATCTGAGCCTCCAAGATCTGAACGTTCATGTCAGAGGGTCGTTCGCCCATCCTTGAACTGCAGGGCATCACGAAGAGCTTCGGCGGCGTCGAAGCACTTCGTGGTGTCGACTTCGCGCTTCATCCCGGCGAGATCCACGGTCTCGTCGGCGAGAACGGCGCCGGAAAAAGCACGCTGATGAAGATCATCGCCGGCGTGCACACCGAATTCTCCGGCCACTTCCTGATCGACGGGGCGGAGACGCGTTTCCGCTCCACCCGCGATGCGCATGCAGCCGGCATCGCCATGGTGCACCAGGAGCTCTCCGTCGCGCCCGACCTCACGGTCGCCGAGAATGTCTTCCTCGGCAACCAGCCGACCAACCGCCTCGGCCTCGTACAATGGCGGCGCATGGCTCGCGAGGCCGGCGAGCAGCTCTCCCGCTTCGGCATCGACGTCGATCCGATGACCCGGCTGGGCGACCTCCCCATCGGGCTGCAGCAGCTGATCGAGATCGCGCGCGTGCTGTTCTCCGGCGCCCGCATCGTCATCCTGGACGAGCCGACCTCCGCCCTCTCCCCGCCCGAAGTCGAGCGGCTGTTCGCGACACTCCGTCGCCTGCGCGAGCAAGGCACCAGCATCGTCTTCATCTCGCATTTCATCGAGGACATCCTGCGCGTGTCGGACACGGTGACCGTGTTCCGCAACGGACGGAAAGTCGCGGAGACCGCGAGCGCGGCAACCAGCAAGGGCGCACTGATCGAGGCCATGATCGGCCGCGGCGGCGAGGCGCTCGAGCACAGCTATACCGACGATTTGATGCTGCCGCGGCCAAGCGACAGCCAAATCGTTCTCAAGGTCGATCAGCTCTCGCTGTCCCGCAGTCTGAAGGACATCTCCTTCGAGGCGCGCGCCGGCGAGGTGCTCGGCATCTATGGCTTCATGGGCTGCGGCCAGCAGGAACTGTCGCGCATCCTGTTCGGCAAGCTGAAGCCGGACACCGGCGCGCTTGTCGTCGAGGGCACGCCAAAGACCTTCGCCAGCACGGCGGCAGCGCGGCGCGCCGGCGTGGCGCTGGTGCCGGAGAGCCGGCGCGACATGCTGTTTCACCAGGAGCCGGTCTACAAGAACATCTCGATCAGCATTCTCGATCGCATCTCGTCCCTGCTGCTCAAGCCGGCGCAGGAGCGCGACATCGCCAAGCGTCAGGTCGAGCAGCTCCAGATCCGGCCGCCGGTGGTCGGTCTCGACCTCGGCATGCTCTCGGGCGGCAACCAGCAGAAGGTTGCGCTGGCAAAGTGGCTGACCTATCCGCCAAAACTGCTGGTGCTGTGCGAGCCGACCCGCGGCATGGATGTCGGCGCCAAGAACGACGTCATCAACATCGTCCGCGATCTCCGCACAAGAGGGCTCGCGATCATCGTGCTGTCGACCGAGCCGGAAACGGTGCTGTCGCTGGCCGACCGCATCCTCGTCCTCAAGCGCGGCGCATTGGTGCGGGAATTCAAGAACGAGCCGATCAGCAAGGACCGCCTGCTGGAAGCGGCGTGACGGAGAAGCACATGAGCAGCGAGACGGCCTTGGCGGCGGAGCAGCGGGCACGCGGGCTCACGCCCTTCCTGCGCTCGCAGATGCGCAACATCGCGCCGTTCCTCACCCTGATCTTCCTGTCCGCCTTCTTCGCCTTTGCCAGCCCCTCCTTCGCGACGCTCGACAATCTCGGCAACATCCTGACGCAGGTGTCGGTCACGGGCATCATCGCGGTCGGGCTCACTTTCGTGATCCTCTGCGCCGAGATCGATCTCTCCATCGCCAGCATCGCCAACGTCACCGGCATTGCGGTCGCCTATTTCACGCTGCAGGAATCCTACGTCAACATCGCCAACATCCCCCTGCCCGGCGCGGTCGCGATTCTGCTGTCGATCCTGCTCTGCGCCCTGCTCGGCCTCGTCAATGCGCTGGGGCTGACATTGATCGGCATCCCCTCCTTCATCATGACCTTGGCGATGATGCAGATCGCCGCCGGCATCTCCGCGCTGCTGGTGCGCGGCCAGATCGCCTACAAGGTGCCGAGCCTCATCACGACACTCGGCTCGGGATCGATTGGCGGCATTCCCTGGATCGTCATCGTCGCCGCCATCATGCTGCTCGGCGGGCACCTCGTGCTGACCTACACGCGCTTCGGCCGCTATGTCTACATGGTCGGGGGCAACCGCGAGGCGGCCGAATATTCCGGCCTCAACGTCAAGCTCATCTTAGGTGCGGTGATGGTGATCTCCGCCGTCTGCTCCGGCATCGGCGGCATGCTCGGCGTCGCCCATTTCGGCAGCGCGCAGCAGAACGAGTTCGACACTTACCTGCTCGACTCCATCGCCGCCGTCGTGGTCGGCGGCACCAGCCTGTTCGGCGGCCGCGGCGGCATCGGCAATACCATCGTCGGGCTTTTCGTTCTCGGTGTCCTCAATAACGGCCTCGACCACGTCAACATCGACAGTTTTCTGAAGATCCTGATCCGCGGGCTGATCCTGCTGGCGGCACTCGTCATCAACGTCTATGCGCAGCGCTTAAGGGAAAAGGCGGCAGAGTAGATGACCTTCAGAACAAAACTGCGAAAACAGCCCATGTACAGTGAGCAGGAGGGTAATGACCCGCCATCCTGAGGTGCAGAGCATGCGATGCGACAAGCATCGCATGCGCAGCCTCGAAGGATGAACGGCCGAGCTGCCAGCCGGGCCGTCGCCCTTCGAGGGCCGCTGAAGGAGCGGCCACCTCAGGGTGACGGGGATAGACTGGCGCTCGCTGCACCGATCTCATCCGCCCGCCAGCACCGCACCGCATGTCCATCGGGCCGCGTCTCCAGCGACGGCCCCGGCTCGTGCCGACACGCCGCTTCCGCATGACGGCAGCGCGGGCTGAAGGCGCAGCCGTTGGGCGGATTGAGCGGGTTGGGAAGGTCGCCGCCTGTGGTCGCCAGCGGCGCGTGATGCAGGGGATCCGGGATGGCGGCGATCAGGGCCTGCGTATAGGGGTGTGCGGGGCGCTCGAAGATCTCCCGCCAGTCGCCGTTCTCGACGATGCGGCCGAGATACATCACGGCGACGCGGTCGCTCATGTGCTCGACGACGCCGAGATCGTGGCTGATCATGATGTAGGACAGACCGAGCGTCTCCTTCAGTTCCAGCAGCAGATTGATGATCTGGGCGCGGATCGAGACGTCGAGCGCCGAGACCGGCTCGTCACAGATGACGATCTTGGGATTGAGGATCAGGGCGCGGGCGATGCCGATACGCTGGCGCTGGCCGCCCGAGAACTCGTGCGGGTAGCGGCCGGCCTGTTCGGGCCGCAGGCCGACATGCCGCAGCATGGTGGCGACGCGGTCCTCGATCTCGCTTTTCGCGGTCACGCCGTGCACGCGCAGAGGATCCTCCAGCGTGCGGCGCACGGTCTGGCGTGGATTGAGCGAGGCGTAAGGGTCCTGAAACACCATCTGCACGGTGCGGGCCAATGATTTACGATCGCCGGATTGCCTGCTCGTGACGACCTGCCCGTCCAGCACGATGCGGCCGCGCGTCGGCGTCAGCAGGCCAAGGATCGACAATGCGACCGTCGACTTGCCCGAGCCGGATTCGCCAACGAGGCCGAGGCATTCGCCGCGTTTCAGTTCGAGGTCGACCCCGTCCACCGCTCGGAGCAGCCGCCGGCCGCGGCCCAGCAGGCCGCCTCCAAGGGGAAAATGCACCGCGAGATCCCTAACGCTGAGAATGAGATCGTCGTCCGGCCTCCGCTCACCCAGCCTGTTTCGCGGCTCATGCATGGTGATGACACCTCACCAGACCGCCCCCCTCCAGCAAGTCCGTCTTCGGTACGACCGTCCGGCAAATCTCGGTCGCTTGCGCGCACCGCGGATTGAACCGGCAGCCATCAGGAAAGCTGGTGATGGCCGGGACGACGCCTGCGATCTCCTTGAGCCTGGCGCGGCCGAGCGCGGCGCGGCTGCCGAGTCGCGGCAGCGAGTCGACCAGGCCTTGCGTGTAGGGGTGCGAGGGCGCGCGGAAGATATCGGCCGAACCGCGTTCCTCGACAATCCGACCGGCATACATCACGGCAACGCGGCGGCACACATTGGCGACGAGGCCGAGATCGTGGCTGATCATGAGGATGGCCGTGCCGCGCTCGGCGCACAAATTCCGCATCAGCTCGATGATCTCAGCTTGCACGGTCACGTCGAGCGCAGTGGTCGGCTCGTCGGCGATCAGCAGATCCGGACCACACGCGAGCGCGATGGCGATCATCACGCGTTGACGCATGCCGCCGGACAGCTGGTGCGGGTAATCCTTCACGCGTCGCTCCGGCGCGGGAACGCGGACGCTTGCCAGCGCCTCGACCGCCAGCCGGTTGGCGTCCCGCCAGCTCTTGCCCTTGTGCAGCACGAACATCTCGGCGATCTGCCGGCCCACCGGCGAGACCGGGTTCAGCGCCGTCATCGGCTCCTGGAAGATCATGGCGATCCGATTGCCGCGCAGCTCCCGCTGTCTGGCTGCCGAAAGACGCTGGATTTCCCGCCCCTCGAACCGGATGACGCCGCCGCCGATCGACAAGGGCGGCCGCAACAGGCCGATCAAGGCTAGCGCCGTGATGCTCTTGCCGCAGCCGGATTCGCCGACGAGGCCGAATGTCTCGCCGCGGTCGATGCGGAATGAAATGCCCTCGGCGGCTGCGATGCGGCTCGATCCGTCATCGAGATCGATGCGCAAATCCCTGACTTCGATCAGCGGCGTGCCCGTCATGTGCGCCGGCTCCGCGAGTGGGGATCGAGAATGTCGCGCAGGCCGTCGCCGAGCAGATTGAGGCCGAGCACCGTCAGGAAGATGGCAAGGCCCGGAAAAACCGAGAGCCACGGCGCCGTCGTGATCTGCTCGCGGGCGTCCGACAGCATGCTGCCCCAGCTTGGAAAGGGCGGACGGACGCCGAGGCCGAGGAACGACAATGCGGCTTCAGACAAGACCGCGCTGCCCATGCCGAGCGTGCCGATGACGATGAGTGGCCCCAGCATGTTCGGCAGCAGCTGCGTGATCATGATGCGCAGATCGCCGTAGCCGAGCACGGTCGCCGCCTGCACATAGCCCTGGCTCCTCAGCGACAGCGCCGAGGCCCGCGCGATCCGGCACGTGAAGGACCAGTTGGTCAGCCCGAGTGCGATCAACAGGCTGGTCAGGCCGGGGCCGAGGACCGCCATGATGGCCAGCGCGAAGATCAGCGAAGGGATAGCGAGCATGAGATTGGTCAGGGCGTTGACGAAATCGTCCCACCAGCCGCCAAAATAGCCGGCGCTGAGCCCTAAGGCCACGCCGATGACGCTGTTGATGAGCTGCGAGATGATACCGACCGTCAGCGAGACCCGCGCGCCGTACATGACGCGGGAATAGATGTCGCGGCCCTGGTCGTCGGTGCCGAACCACCAGGTCCAGCTCGGAGGCTCTTCCGCGTTCATGAGGTTGGCGTCCATGACGGGATCGGAGTGCGCCAGCCAGGGCGCGAGCAGGCCGACCAGGATCGCCAGCGCGAACAACACTCCACCGATGACGAGATTGGGGCGGAGTTTCATGCGTATCTGATCCTGGGATCGATCACGCCGTAGAGCACGTCGACCAGTAGATTGATCGCGAGAAAGGCGAGTACAACCACGAGAATGGAGCCCTGGACGGCTGGAATGTCGCGCTGCAGGACGCTGTCGACCAGCAGCGAGCCGATGCCCGGCCATGAGAACAGTTTCTCGACCACGACCGCCTGCCCCATCAGCCCACCGAATTGCAGGCCGATGGTCGTGAGGATGATGACGAGCGCGTTACGCATCACATGCCACTTCACGACACGGGTCTCGCTCATGCCCTTGGAGCGCGCAGTACGGACGAAATCAGCCGTCATGATCTCCAGGACCGCGGCGCGCGTCGTCCGGGCAAACAGCGCCATCGGCGAGACGCCGAGCGTGACCGCCGGCAGCAGCAGGTATTTCAATCCGCCGTCGCCATAGCCGAAACTCGGCAGCCAGCCCAGTTTCAAGGCAAACAGATGCATTAGAACGAGTCCGAGCCAGAACTTAGCGATGGACAGGCCCGACACCGCCACGACCATTGCAATCGTGTCGACGATGCCGCCGGGTCGCAGGGCCGCGATGAAGCCGAGCGGCACGCCGATCAGAATCGCAAACGCCATGGCCGCGAAGATCAATTGCAGCGTCGGCCATGCCCGCTTGGCGATCATGGTCGTGACAGGCTCGCGCGTCCGGAACGAGGTGCCGAAATCACCGGTCGCCAGCTTGGCAATGTAGGCGCCGAAACGCACATAGAGGGGCTCATCGAGACCGAGCTGCTTCTTCATGCGCAGCTCGACCTGCGGATCGCTGTCGTCGCTCATGGAGGAGACGATGCTGCCGGGAACGACGCTGAACAGCACGAAGACCAGCAGCACGACGGCGAGCACGGTCGGGACGGTTTGCAGCAATCGACGGATCAGGAAGGAGAGCATCGGCACCGTTCCTCTCTCCCTGCATCGTTTGTGGCGATGCAGGGAGCGCGAGAGCGCAGGTCACTTCGCGGGCGAGGTCTCGTCGACCCAGAGGTCTTCGACGTTCTGGTGGGTCAGCTCCGTCGCGTTCAGCTGAATCCCCTTGAGCCACGGCTGCACGGCCATGACCGCCTTGTTGTAGTTGAAGAACCAGACCGGCGCCTCCTCATAGAGCAGCGCATTGGCCTTTTGCAGCAATTCGGCGCGCTTTGCGCCGTCGTCGACCTGCCCTGCCTGATCGACGATCTTGTCGAAATCGGCATTCCTGAAGTTCATGTAATTGCAGGCCGGTTGCGGCGTCGACGAGTGGAAGCATTTGAGGGCAGACAGCGGATCCGGGCCGCTCGCCTGGGAATAGATGAAGGCCTGATAGTCGCCAGTGCGAACCACCTCCGCCAGCACCGCGGTCTCGACCTGCTTGACCTTGGCCTTGATGCCGACCTTGTCCAGCATCGGGATGACGGCCGAGACGATCGGCAGGCCCCAGCTTTCATTCGGGCTGGTGGTCCATTCGAATTCGAAGCCGGAGGGATAGCCGGCTTCGGTCAGCAGCTGCTTGGCCTTGGCGGGATCGTAGGGGTAGGGCTTCATGGCCTTGTCGTAGGCCGGCGAGGTCAGCGGCAGCCAGCTGGTGGCGCGATAGGCCTTGCCCTTGACCAGCTTGTTGATGATCAGATCGGTGTCGATCGCGTAGTTGATCGCCTGCCTCACGCGCTTGTCGGAGAACGGCTTGAACGACGGATTCATGCCCATGTAGCGCGTGAAGACCTCGGCGACTTCGACGATGGTGCCCTTGAGGGCGGCGTCGGACTGGTAGGCGACGTATTGCGCGGGTCCCAGCACCGAGGTGTCGATTTCCTTGTTCCGGAAGGCGACATCGCGCGCCGCGGCTTCGGCCATGATCGACACGATGACCTTGTCGGCGTAGGGCTTGCCGGGCTTGTAGAACCGGTCCCACCGCTCCAGCACGATGCGCGATCCCGGCACGTGCTCGACGAATTTGAACGGCCCGAGACCGATCGGATGCTGGATGTAGCTCTCCTTGGCGCCTTCGTCGGCCGGGTAGATCGAGGTCAGCGCGGTGAAGAAGTAGAAGCCCGGATCGACCTTCTCGGTCAGCTTCATCTCAATGGTGAGATCGTCGATCTTCCTCAGGCCGGAGATTTCCTTGGCCTGGCCCTTCTCGACCGCGGCCGCGCCCTCGATGACTCGAACATACCGCGCGCCGGGATAGGCCTTGGCGCCGTCCATGATGCGGTTATAGGACCAGATGATATCGTCGGCCGTCATCTTGCGGCCATTGTGAAAATAGGCGTCGTCGCGCAGCTTGAAGGTGTGAACTAGGCCGCCGCCCGAGACCACGTCCTCCTTGGCGAGTTCCAGAACCGGTTTGCCTTCGGCGGAATTCCAGATGTAGAGCGAGCGATGCAGCGCCTTGGCGTAGATCTCGTCCTGAGCGCGCTGCGTGGTGTGAATGTCAAGGCTCGTGAAGCTCGAGCCATAGGGCGCCGTCATGCGGATGGTTCCGCCCTTGCGCGGCGTCTGGGCCTCCGCCGTGCCGGCGAGCGCCAGCCCCACCCCCGCGACGATCGCAATCATCCTGAACATCATGAGTCCCCCAAACAACGCAGGTGTATTCCGATCAGAGATTTGATCATCCGCAGGCTGTCGAATGCAAGCTTCGTTTTTGAGGGAGGCCAATGTCAGTTCCGAAAGGCAGCTCTTCGATGAGTCCCCCGGGCGTCAGGTTGCATCCGCCAGCGATGCAAGCGGCCGATTGACGCGGTGCGTCGTCGAGCAAACCAGGAACGGTGAACATTTTTCGTGGTCAACGCGACCAAGCTCAGGATCGTCGTCTGAGCCCCAAGGATCGCCCAAAATGAAACGCCGAACGTTAGGTGCCTTGCTCGCCGGCGGTCTGTTCGCCGCAACGGCAGCGATGGCGATCCCTGTCACACCGGACCCTGCCCGGGACAGTCCGACGAACACCATCCAGATCAGCTGGTCCCACACCACGCGGTCAAACGGGTATGTCGACGATACATGGTGGGCGACCAGGGACCGGTGCGCACCGGATTATCTCGGCGAGCGCCTGCTCTGCGACGCCGTCGGGCTTCTGGCACGGACCACCAGCCGGACGTTCGAGGTCAAAATGTCCCAAGACATGGGTTTGCCGCTCGCCGACCGTTGGGGCCTGATGACCGCGAAGAATTCACCCTTCATCAGGTCGGCTCACGTCGAGACGCCGCTCGGTCTCGAGGCCGTGCTCGGCTTCTATCGCGCTGCACTCGAAAAGCGCGGCTGGACTGAAAACGACGGTGCGGTCGTCGAGGCTGATAGGGCCGTTGTCGCCTTCACGACGTCAGATGGGCCAGCGCTGCTCCGGCTCGTCCGTCAGGACCACACGACAATCGCCGACCTTGCGCTGCGCAAGCCCTTGGCCGCCACAGCCCTCATCCGGCCGGCGCCGGGACAAGTGAGGTTGTTGCTCGGCAACAAGATGGATGAAGCGGCCGACATCACCGTCAACGAGCGGACCATCAGACTGGCGGCTCACGCCGGAGAGAAACTGGTCGACTCCGACGACGCCGCGGACAAATTGCCTGATAGCCAGAAAATTGATCTGCTGCCTGGCAAGTACAGGATCACCCTCCAGCTCGAAGGCAGCGCGGCGCAGCAGCGCGAGTTCGAGGTCGCGGCCAATGAGACCTGGGGCCTGCTGGTCGGTCCCGCGGGTGCCCCGCTGCCGATAAGGCTGTACTAGCGTTCCGCGACGATCCCTCCCCGTCATTGCGAGCGAAGCTCGCACCACGTCATTGCGAGGAGCTCGCGACAAAGTTGCGAAGCAATTTTGTCGCTGATGCGACGAAGCAATCCAGACTCTTTCCGCGGTGGCAGTCTGGATTGCTTCGCTACGCTCGCAATGAGGGAGTATGCAGGTCTACTTTTCGCGACGTCTTCAACCTGACAATTCCGGCTGCCAATCCCGCAATTTTCGCGCGGCGCCGGTGACGTCAGCGATCGTCCGAAACACCGGCGTCTCCACCATCATCGCTCGTGCGAGCCGCACCGCGCGGGCTTCGCAGATCGCGCGTGTCTTCGGGGGCTCAATCAGCTCGAAGTCGATGTTGTGGGCGAGACCAAAGATGCGGCGGATGGTTTTTGCGGCGGCAAAGCCGACGGTGTCCGTGAACAGGCGCTGCATATAGGCTTGGCGCTCGGCCTCCAGGCGCGCCGCGCCCTTAGCGCCGGCAAAGAGCGAGGCCGGATAGGCGTCGCCTGCCGCGCCGGCTCGCCAGAGGTCGAGGAACTTTCGGGCAAATTCGCTCCAGACCTGCTCGACCGTCTCCAGGACCCAGGCCTCGAATGCGGCCCGCTCGCTGGGCGCGCGCTCGTGGCCGGGGGAGGCAAAATAGGCCATCAAGAGATTGGCCAGCACGGCGCCGACGTCGAACCCCATCGGGCCATAGAATGCGAATTCGGGGTCGATCACCCGTGTCTGGCTGTCCGTCACCATGATCGATCCGGTGTGGAGGTCGCCGTGGAGCAGCGCCTCGGGGCTCGCCATGAACTTCAGCTTCAGCCGGGAGATCGTGACGTGCAGGTCCATGTCGTCACGCAGCTCGGTGGCGAGGCCATCGAGATACGGGGCGGTCCAGCGGTTTTGTTCGGCGATGCGGTAGGGATCGGTGAAGATCAGATCCTCGGTGATCTTGCAGAGCGCATGATTGCCGGCGAAAGCCGCGATGCCCTCCTTCTTCTCGGCCGCGGACAGTGCGAGGTCGGAGGTGAAGATCAACGTCCGCGCCATGAAGGTGGTGATGTCGTCAACGAAGCGCGGATAGCGCGTTCCCGCAACCAGCCCCCTGCGCATGATGATATGGGGCTCAAGCAGCTCCATCACCGTCAGCGCCAGATTCTCATCGTGATGCAGCAAGGCCGGCACGAGGCCGGGCGCGAGTTGGGCCTGCCGAGACAAGGCCAAGAATTCGTAATGGGCCCGCGACAGCGGCAACGGCCAGCTCTCGCCGACCAGGCGGACATAAGGAAGCGCCTGCTTGACGGCGACGCCGCCGCGCGCGCCCTTGACGATGAAGACGAGGTTGAGATTGCCGTCGCCGACTTCGGTGATCGTCCAGCCGGCGGGATCACCGAGGAGCGCTTTCAGGTCCGGCAGGCCTGCGAGATAGTCCCGCAAGTCGGCCTCATGCAGAATCCGATAATCCCCCTGCCCCTGCGCCATGACGATCCCATCCCATTTGCAGGGCCGGATCGTTACTCCCGCTCCAGGAAGCTCGAGCCGATCTCGGCCTTTCTTTTGATGGGATCGTAATCACAATAAACGAGATCCGCCACCAGCGTGTAGCTGGCGCTGACATTGTATTTGTCCAGCTTGACGGAGTTCAGGCCGATCACCGAGGTGCTCTTGCCGCCGTTCCATTTGAATGGAGTGGAGCTCTTGGCTTGCTCGCAGGCCGCGACGGCTTCGTTGAAGACGTAGCCCTCGACGAACGCCTTCAGGGTCCGCACCTGCACCGCCGTCTTCCACTCGAAATAGCCGATGGCACCGAGCCCTGCGACGATCAGCACCAGAAGCGCGATGACGATCCTCTGAAAAGTCATTTGTTTCCCCCCGAACAAAACAAGCGCAAAAAATCCAGGCGAGACGAAGCGCGCACGCCTCGTCCTTCGAGACGACCGCTTCGCGGTCTCCTCTGGATGAGGCTAACGGACATCGCCGCCCGTTGAAACTGCTGCCGCGCACTCTGTCCTCATCCTGAGGAGCCCGCCCAAAGGCGGGCATCTCGAAGGATAGGCCGCACGCAGATAGACCTAAAACGGCATTCCCATCAATTTCGACAGGCGCTCGATCGAGAGATAGCCGGCGTGATAGGCGGCCATCCCGAGCCCGTAGATGATGGCCGAGATGATCGTGGTCCAGATCAGCTTGCGCCCCATCCGCGTCAGGATCGGCGCGCCCGGGTCGGTGCCGGGTGCACCGACGCCATCCTCGTGCTGGCTGCGCACGCCGAACGGCAGCGTCAGGAACAGCGCGATCCACCAGATGACGAAGTAGATCGCGATCGCGGTTGAGATCTGGATGGCCATGGTCCGGCCTTATGCCTGCTCGATCTCGACCAGTGCGCCGGAAAAATCCTTCGGGTGCAGGAACAGCACCGGCTTGCCGTGGGCGCCGATCTTCGGCGTGCCGTCGCCGAGCACGCGGGCGCCCTCCTTCACCAGCGTGTCGCGCGAGGCGATGATGTCGACGACCTCGTAGCAGACGTGGTGGATGCCGCCGTCGGCATTGCGCTCGAGGAATTTCGTGATCGGTGAGGCCTCGCCGAGCGGCTCGATGAATTCGATCTTGGTGTTGGGCAGTGTCGCGAACACGGTGGTGACGCCGTGCTCGGGCAGCGGGACGGCGTCCGAAATCTGCGCGCCGAATGCCGCTCCATAGATCTTGGCAGCCTTGACGGCATCCTTGGTCGCGATCGCGACATGGTTGAGCCGGCCCAGCATGGTTTTCTCCCGTTAGACTGTCAGCACGTGTACCAGACAGGGGGGCTTCTTGCCCCAATGTTCGTTGATGACGGCCCGGACGGCGCGTCGCACCGACTCGGCGAGAGCGTCCGGATCGCGGCGGCGCGCCTTCGGCAGTCCCTCGATCGTCGACATCACGGCATCGAAGACGATGTCGTCGAAGGGCTCGCCTGCCCTGTTCTTGTCGGGGATGCCGACCAGGTCGACCTCGGGATCGTCGGCGAGTTCCCCCTGCGCGGTCATGGCAATGGCGACAAAGGCGCAGCCGGAGAAGGCCATGCGCCGCCGCTCGACCACGGCGCGGGACTTGGAATCCTCCAGGATCGTGCCGTCCTTGTAGAGACGGCCCGAGGGCACCTCGCCGACGATGCCGGGATCGCCGGGGCCCAGCTTGACGAGATCGCCGTTGCGGCAGACCAGCACGCGCGGCACGCCGGCAGCGCGCGCCAGCTTGGCATGCTCGTGCAGATGCAGCGCCTCGCCATGGACGGGGATCAGGAGCTGCGGCCTGGTCCAGGCGATCAGGTCGCGCAATTCGTCGCGGCGCGGATGGCCGGAGACGTGAACCAGCGCGTCGCGGTCGGTGATGATCTCCACGCCCTGGAGCACCAGGTTGTTGATGATCGAGCCGACGGCCTTCTCGTTGCCGGGAATGGTGCGCGAGGAGAAGATCACGCTGTCGCCGCGGTTGAGCGTGATCTCAGGGTGGTCGTCATTGGCGACGCGCGCCAGTGCGGCGCGCGGCTCGCCCTGGCTGCCGGTGCACAGCGCCAGCACCTTGTCCTGCGGCAGATGGCCGTAGACCTCGGGCGAGCGGAAACTCTGCACGCCGTCGAGATAGCCGGTCTCGCGCGCGACCTGCACCACGCGCTCCATGGCGCGGCCGACCACGACGACCTCGCGGTCGGCGGCTTTCGCGGCGGCGGCCACCGCCTTGATGCGCGCGACATTGGAGGCGAAGGTCGTCACCGCGACGCGGCCCTTGGCTGATTTCACGAGGTCGATGATGGTGCGGGCGACCTCGGCTTCCGAGGGCGAGCGGCCGTCGCGTACCGCGTTGGTGGAATCGCCGATCAAGGCCAGCAGGCCCTCCTCGCCGAGCTCGCGCAGCCGCTTCTCGTCGGTCGGGCGCCCCAGGGTCGGCGTCGGGTCGATCTTCCAGTCGCCGGTGTGCAGCACCGTGCCGGCCGAGGTGTGGATCGCCAGCGCGTGCGCCTCGGGAATCGAATGCGCGACGGGGATGAACTCGACATTGAACGGGCCGACGTCGATGCGGCCGCCAGACGGCACCACTGTCACCGGGATCTTCGGCGCGTTGCGCTCGGCGGCACATTTGGCCTCGAACAAAGCGGCGCTGAACTGCGTCGCATAGATCGGGCATTTCAGCTTCGGCCAGAGATCGATGATGGCGCCGAAATGATCCTCGTGGGCGTGGGTCAGCACCAGGCCCATCAGGTTCTTGCGTTCCTTCTCCAGGAAGGAGATGTCCGGCATGATCAGGTCGATGCCCGGCAGATGCTCCTCGTCGCCGAAGGAGACTCCGAGATCAACCGCGAGCCAGGCGCGCTGCTGGCGGTTGCCGAGGCCGTAGATCGACAGGTTCATGCCGATCTCGCCGACGCCGCCGAGCGGCGCAAATACCAGTTCCTCGGGCTTCGCCATCATGCAGCTCCCACCGAGCGGACCGGTCCGAAGAACACCTCGCCTGCGGCCACCGGCACGCGGCGGCCCTCCGGGTTGCGGACGATCAGGCAGCCGGTGTCGTCGATGGTGTCAAAAATGCCTTCCAGCGTCATCGTCCCCGTATGGATTGCGACCTTCTCGCCGAGGCCGGCGGCGCGCTCCAGCCAGAGCTTTCGGATCTCGGCAAAGCCGCGGCCGTTGTCCCAGATCCCGCGGAACTCCACCCAGGCGTCGGATAGGGCCGCAAACAGCTCCTCGGCACTGATCTGGACGCCAAGCGCGGCCAGCGACACCGCTGGCGTCGGAGTGCCCTCGGGCGCCGCGACGACATTGGTACCGATGCCGACGACGATGGCGAGACGGTCGTCGACGGCTTCCGCCTCCAGGCCGATGCCGACCAGCTTCTTGCCGTTCGCCAGCACGTCATTCGGCCATTTCAACGCGTAGCGAGGACGGCCCTCGCCGAGCCGCATGGCGGCCTCCAGGCTGACCTTCTCCAGGGCGGCCTCCTCGGCTAGCCCGGCGGCAAATCCGATGGTGGCGGCAACCGCAGGCGCCACGTCCAGGACTTCGAGGACGCTGGCGGCGAGATTGCCGCGCGGCGCGATCCAGGCGCGCTGGCGGCGGCCGCGGCCGGCGGTCTGCTCGGATGTGACGAACCACATCGGGCCGCGTTCCCCGGCCCTGGCGCGCTTGATCGCCTCGGTATTGGTCGAGCCGGTCCGCTCGAAAGCTGCGAGCTTGTAGCCCGCCGACGATGCGCGAGGACCGAGCGCGAAAGCCATCCTAAAACAGCGACTTTGCGGCGGCGGAGGCGACGCTCACCACGGGACCTGCGAACAGCGCGAACAGGATGTTGAACAGGCCCGCGACCGCCAGCACCGTCTTCACCTCGACGCGCACTGGATCGACCTGACCGGCCGGCTCGTCGAAATACATCGTCTTGACGATGGCGAGGTAGTAGTAGGCGCCGACCACGCTGGTCAGCACACCGATGACGGCGAGCGTGAACAGGTTCGCCTTGATCGCGGCGACGAAGACGTACCATTTGGCGAAGAAGCCGGCGAGCGGCGGGACGCCGGCGAGCGAGAACAGCAGCATCGCGAACATGAAGGCGAGCAGCGGATTGGTCCGCGACAGGCCGGCGAAATCGCTGATCTGCTCGACGGCCTGGCCGTTGCGGCGCATGGCGAGGATGATCGAGAACGAGCCCAGCGTCATCGCGACATAGATCACGATGTACATCAAGACGCCCTGCGCGCCCTCGACGGTGCCGGAGGCAAGACCGACCAGCGCGAAGCCCATATGGCCGATCGAGGAGTACGCCATCAGGCGCTTGATGTTGCTCTGGCCGATCGCCGCGAATGCGCCGAGCGCCATCGAGGCGATCGCCACGAACACCAGGATCTGCTGCCACTGCGAGACGATGCCCGGGAATGCCGTCAGCGTGACGCGGGTGAAGACGGCGAGCGCTGCCACCTTCGGCGCCGAGGCGAAGAAGGCGGTGACCGGGGTCGGGGCACCTTCATACACGTCCGGCGTCCACATGTGGAACGGCACCACCGAGATCTTGAAGCAGAGGCCGGCGAGCAGGAAGACCAAGCCGAACACGAGGCCGATATTCGAGACCGTTACGGCCGAGGCGATGCCGGTGAAGCTGACCGTGCCGGTGAAGCCGTAGATCAGCGAGGCGCCGTAGAGCAGCATGCCCGAGGACAGCGCGCCGAGCACGAAGTACTTCAGTCCGGCTTCGGTCGACTTGGCGTTGTCACGGTTCGAGGCCGCGACGACATAGAGCGCGAGCGACATCAGTTCGAGGCCGAGATAGAGCGAGATCAAGTCGCCGGCCGAGATCAACACCATCATGCCGAGCGTCGAGAGCAGCACCAGGATGGCATATTCGAAGATGCGGCGCGACGGGTCGGACAGGAACTCGGTCGACAGGATCAGCGTCACCGCCGAGCCGATCAGGGCCAGGATCTTCATGAAGCGGGCAAAATCGTCGACGATGAAGCTGCCGCCGAAGGTCACCTGCTTGCCCGCGGGCAGCATATATTCGAGCACGCCGACCACGACCAGGAGCACCACCGCCAGCGAGGTGACCGCACCGGTCGTCCCCTGCCCGCGATAGGCTCCCAACATCAGCAGAGCCATGGCGCCGATCGCGAGCACGATCTCGGGCAGCACCGGCGCCAGTTGATAACCTGCAGTCTCAAAGCTCATGGCGATATCCTGACCTGCCCGATCAATGGAGCAGTGCGGCGGCCTTCACGGCCGTCACAGCGGTGTTGTAATTGTTGACGAGTTGCTGGACCGAGGCGGCCGACATGTCGAGCACCGGCTTCGGATAGACGCCGAACAGGATCGTCAGCGCGATCATTGGGAACAGAATCACACACTCCCGCAAGGTGAGATCCTTCATGCTCGCCAGCGACGGCTTGACCAGCGCGCCGAACACGACCTTGCGGTAGAGCCACAGCGCATAGGCCGCCGACAGGATCACGCCGAAGCTGGCGAAGAACGCCGTCGGGATCGAGACCTTGAAGGTGCCGATCAGCGTCATGAACTCGCCGACGAAGCCGCTGGTGCCGGGCAGACCGACATTGGCCATGGTGAAGACCATGAAGGTCATCGCGTAGAGCGGCATCCGGTTGACGAGGCCGCCATAGGCCGCGATCTCGCGGGTGTGCAGGCGGTCGTAGACGATGCCGACGCAGAGGAACAGCGCGCCGGAGACGATGCCGTGCGAGATCATCTGGAACACGCCGCCGGCGACGCCCTGCATGGTGCCGGCGAAGATGCCCATGGTGACGAAGCCCATGTGAGCGACCGAGGAGTACGCGATCAGCTTCTTCATGTCATCTTGCATCAGCGCCACCAGCGAGGTGTAGATGATGGCAATGGCGGAGAGCGTGAAGATCAGCGGCGCGAAGTCATGCGAGGCCAATGGGAACATCGGCAGCGAGAAGCGCAGGAAGCCGTAGCCGCCCATCTTCAGAAGGATCGCGGCCAGGACCACCGAGCCCGCCGTCGGCGCCTCGACGTGGGCGTCGGGGAGCCAGGTGTGCACTGGCCACATCGGCATCTTCACCGCGAAGGAGGCGAAGAAAGCGAGCCAGGCCCAGGTCTGCAACGACCGCGGCACGGCAGTGTGCATCAGGGTCGGAATGTCCGTGGTGCCGCCGTTCCAGTACAACGCCATGATGGCGAGCAGCATCAGCACCGAGCCGAGCAGCGTGTAGAGGAAGAACTTGAACGACGCATAGACCCTGCGCGGTCCGCCCCAGACGCCGATGATCAGGAACATCGGGATCAGGCCGCCTTCGAAGAACAGATAGAACAGCACGAGATCGAGCGCCGAGAAGGTGCCGATCATCAGCGTTTCCAGGATCAGGAACGCCATCATGTATTCGCGGACGCGGCTGGTGATCGCCTTCCAGCTTGCGATAATGCAGAACGGCATTACGGCGGTGGTCAGGATCACGAGCGGCAGCGAGATGCCGTCGACGCCCATGTGGTAGGTGATGCCGGTCGCGAGCCAGTTCGCCTTCTCGACGAACTGGAAGTCGGGATTGGCAGGGTCGAAACGCATGACCAGGATCACCGACACCGCGAAGGTGATCAGCGTGGTCCAGAGCGCGATCCAGCGCGAGTTGCGCTTGGCCGCCTCGTCATCGCCGCGGCTGAGATAGACGATCAGCGCGCCGACGACCGGCAGGAACGTCGTAACCGAAAGGATGGGCCAGGTTGTCATTTACTGGCCTCCAAAGCCGAACATGAACCAGGTGATCAGGCCGGCGACACCGATCAGCATGGCGAACGCGTAGTGGTAGAGATAGCCGGTTTGGATCTTCACGACGTTGCGGGTGACGTCCAGCACGCGAGCCGAGACGCCGTCGGGGCCGAAGCCGTCGATGATGAAGCCGTCGCCCTTCTTCCAGAGCTGGTAGCCGATCCACTTCGCCGGACGGACGAAGATGAGGTCGTAGAGCTCGTCGAAGTACCATTTGTTGAGCAGGAACTGGTACAGCATCGGCTGCTCTTTTGCGAGCTGCACGGGGATGTAAGGCCGGCGGATATAGAACAGGTACGAGACGAGGAAGCCCAGCACCATCATCACCGTCGGCAGGAAGGCGATGGTCTCGGGGATGTGGTGCATCTCCTCGATGATGTGCGGGTTCATCTTCACGGACTCGCGGAAGAACTCTTCGACGCCGTGGCCGGCGAACAGCTCCTTGAACGGGAAGCCGGCAACGATGGACCCGACCGCGAGCACGCCGATCGGGATCAGGATCCAGAGCGGAGCCTCATGCGCGGCCTCGTAATGATGCTCGTCATGCGGCTCGCCATGGAAGGTCTTGAAGATCAGGCGCCAGGAGTAGAACGAGGTCAGGCCGGCGGCGATGACCGTCATCAGGAAGCCGTACATCGCAAATGGAATATGCGAGGCATAGGCGGACTCGATGATCGCGTCCTTGGAGAAGTAGCCGGCGGTGAGCGGGAAGCCGGTCAGCGCCAGCGTGCCGACCACCATCACCGCATAGGTGTAGGGGATCTTCCTCCAGAGGCCGCCCATGTTGCGGACGTCCTGCTCGTGGTGCATCGCGTAGATCACCGAGCCGGAGCCCAGGAACAGCAGCGCCTTGAAGAAGGCGTGCGTGAACAGATGGAACATGCCGACGGAATAGGCCCCTGCTCCCATCGCCACGAACATGTAGCCGAGCTGCGAACAGGTCGAATACGCGACGATGCGCTTGATGTCGTTCTGGACGAGGCCGATGGTCGCCGCGAAGAACGCCGTGGTCGCGCCGAAGAACATCACGACGGCCTGAGCGGTCGGGGCAAGCTCGAACAGCGGCGACAGGCGCGCCACCATGAAGACGCCGGCGGTGACCATGGTCGCGGCGTGGATCAGCGCCGACACAGGCGTCGGGCCTTCCATCGCGTCCGGCAACCAGGTGTGCAGCAGGAACTGCGCCGACTTGCCCATGGCGCCCATGAACAGCAGGAGGCAGGTCAGGGTCAGCGCGTCAACGTGCCAGCCGAGGAAGTTGATGGTCTTGCCGGTGAGGCCGGGCGCGGCATGGAAGATCGTCTCGAAATCGGTCGAGCCGACCAGCATGAAGATCGCGAAGATGCCGAGCGCAAAACCAAAGTCGCCGACGCGGTTGACCACGAAAGCCTTGATCGCCGCCGCATTCGCCGAGGGCTTCTGGTACCAAAAGCCGATCAAGAGATAGCTCGCCAGACCCACGCCTTCCCAGCCGAAGAACAGCTGCACCAGGTTGTCCGCCGTCACCAGCATCAGCATGGCGAAGGTGAACAGCGAGAGATAACCGAAGAAACGCGGCCGGTTCGGATCCTCGTCCATGTAGCCGATGGAATAGAGGTGCACGAGCGAGGACACGGTCGTCACCACCACCAGCATCACGGCGGTGAGCGTGTCGACCCGGAGCGTCCACCAGACCTGGAGGTCGCCGGAGAAGATCCAGGGCAAGAGCTGAATGCGGGCGTCATGGTGCATGAAGCCGACATCGACCAGCGTCATCCAGGACAGCGCGGCCGAGACGAACAGCAGCCCCGTCGTGATCAGCTCGGCACCGCGCGAGCCCGCCGCCGGCGGCTCGGCCGGACCATGGCCATCATGCCCGTCGCCGGGCTCGTGGTGGCTCTCGTGGATGACCGAGGCGTCCTCGTTGATCGTATCGGACGCATGGGCGTGCGCGCCATGGCCGTGGTCGCCGTGGTGCTCGACCGTATCGCCCGAGGGGTTGCGGGCATGCGCGCCGAACAGCGCGATCAGGCCGGCCAGAATGGCGCCCAGCAGAGGCAGGAAAACGATTGCCTGAACCATTTGAGAGCTCAGCCCTTCATCAGATTGACGTCCTCAACCGCGATCGAGCCGCGGTTGCGGAAATAGACCACCAGGATGGCAAGACCGATCGCGGCTTCGGCCGCCGCGACGGTGAGCACCAGCAGCGCGAAGACCTGGCCGACGATATCGCCGAGGAAGGTCGAGAATGCCACGAGGTTGATGTTGACCGAGAGCAGGATCAGCTCGATCGACATCAGGATGACGATGATGTTCTTGCGGTTCAGGAAGATGCCGAGGATCCCGAGTGTGAACAGGATCGCGCCGACCGCCAGATAATGTCCGAGCCCGATCGTCATTTCACCCACTCCGCCGCGTCGGCATCCGAGAGGCCCTGCCCCGGCGCCACCTTGCGCATCGCCATCGCCATGTCGGGCGTGCGCGCGTTCTGAACGTTGATGTCCTGCCGCTTCACGCTCGCCTTGTGGCGCAGCGTCAGCACGATGGCGCCGATCATGGCGACCAGCAGCACCATGCCCGCGAGCTGGAAGTAGTGGATGTACTTCGTATAGAGCACGAGGCCGAGCGCCTCGGTGTTCGAGACGTTGGTCGGGATCGCCGCCGTGATCGTCTTGGAGACGCCGGGATTGATCACCCAGAAGCCGACGGTGAGCAGCAGCTCGAACAGGAAAATGCCGCCGATCACGAGGCCGACCGGCAGATATTCGATGAAGCCCTCGCGCAGCTCGAGGAAGTCGACGTCGAGCATCATGATCACGAACAGGAACAGCACCGCGACCGCGCCGACATAGACGACGATCAGCATCATGCCGAGGAACTCGGCGCCCATCAGCACGAACAGGCCGGAGGCGTTGACGAAGGCCAGGATCAGGTACAGCACGGAGTGCACGGGATTGCGCGAGACAATCACCATCACGGCCGAGGCGACGCAGATGCCGGCGAACAGATAGAAGAACAGCGCGGGAAGGATCATGCCCTCACCTCACCGGTACGGCGCGTCGAGCTCGATCGCTTTCGCGATCTCGCGTTCCCAGCGGTCGCCATTGGCGAGCAGCTTGGCCTTGTCATAGAACAGTTCCTCGCGGGTCTCGGTCGCGAACTCGAAGTTCGGACCTTCGACGATGGCGTCGACCGGACAGGCCTCCTGGCAGAGGCCGCAATAGATGCACTTCACCATGTCGATGTCGTAGCGCACGGTGCGGCGGGTACCGTCGTTGCGGCGCGGGCCGGCCTCGATGGTGATGGCCTGCGCCGGGCAGATCGCCTCGCACAGCTTGCAGGCGATGCAGCGCTCTTCGCCGTTCGGATAGCGGCGCAGCGCGTGCTCGCCGCGGAAGCGCGGCGAGATCGGGCCCTTCTCGAACGGATAGTTCAGCGTCGGTTTCGGCTGGAAGAAATAGCGCATGGCGAGGAAGAACGCCGAGACGAATTCCGACAGCAGAAGCGAGCGTGCAGTGGCGTTGACGTTGATACCCATGACGGCCCTCACTTCGGCGCGATGCCGGCGAAATGCAGCACACCAGCCACCACGACCACCATCGCCAGCGACAGCGGCAGGAACACCTTCCAGCCCAGGCGCATCAGTTGGTCGTAGCGGTAGCGCGGCACGATCGCCTTTGCCATCGCGAACAGGAAGAACATGAAGAACAGTTTCAGCGAGAACCAGATGATGCCAGGCACCCAGTTGAAGGGCGGCAGGTCGACCGGCGGCAGCCAGCCCCCGAGGAACAGGATCGTGGCCATCGCGCACATCGTGACGATCGCGACATACTCGCCGAGCATGAACAGCAGGTACGGGGTCGAGCCGTATTCGACCATGAAGCCCGCGACGAGCTCGGATTCCGCTTCGACGAGGTCGAACGGCGGGCGGTTGGTCTCTGCCAGCGCCGAGACGTAGAACACCACGAACATCGGGAACAGCGGCCAGACGTACCAGTTCAGGATGGTGAGCTGCGGCAGCCCGATCAGGCTGGCGAGACCGCGCGCATGCTGGGCCTCGACCACGGCCGAGAGGTTCAGCGTGCCGGCGCAGAGCAGGACCGTGATGATGACGAAGCCGATCGAGACTTCATAAGACACCATCTGCGCCGCCGAGCGCAGCGCGGCGAGGAACGGGTATTTCGAGTTCGACGACCAGCCGGCCATGATGATGCCGTAGATCGACAGCGACGAGATCGCGAAGATGAAGAGGATGCCGACATTGATGTCGGAGATCACCCAGCCGAGATTGGTCGGGATCACCGCCCAGGCCGCGAGCGCGAGCACACAGGACACCAGCGGCGCCAGCAGGAAGACGCCCTTGTTGGCGCCGGCCGGAATGATCGGCTCCTTCAGCACGAACTTCAGAAGGTCGGCGAAGGACTGGAACAGGCCCCAGGGGCCGACCACGTTCGGGCCGCGCCGGATTTGCACTGCCGCCCAGATCTTGCGGTCGGCAAGCAGGATGTAGGCGATCGCCACCAGGAGGACGACGAGCACCAAGACGCTCTCCGCGATCATGATGATCAGCGGCCAGAGGAAACCGGTCCAGAATGCGCTTTCGAAGAATTCCATCAGATCACGCTCACTCCGCTGCGGTCAGCATGTGCCCGGAGGCGAGGCGCGAGCATTCCGCCATCACGGCGGACGCACGCGCGATTGGGTTGGTCAGGTAGAAGTCCTCGACCAGCGGCTTGAACGGCGCCTTTTCCGGCGAGCCGCCCTTCCCCGCCAGCTTCTTGATCTGGTCGGCAGAGCCGGCCTCGATCTGGTCGAGACGGATCAGATGCGGCACGGCCTTGAAGATCGCCTGGCGCAGCTGCGCCAGCGAGTCGTAGCCGAGCTTCTTGCCGAGCGCCTCCGACAGCGCGCGGACGATCGCCCAGTCCTCGCGGGCTTCGCCCGGCGGGAACGCGGCGCGGCCCGTCATCTGCACGCGGCCTTCGGTGTTGACGTAGATCGCGGACTTCTCGGTATAGGCCGCCGCCGGCAGGATCACGTCGGCGCGATGCGCGCCACGGTCTCCATGGGTGCCGATATAGACGACGAAGGTGCCATCCGGCGCGTTGATCTCGTCGGCCCCCAGCAGGAACAGCAGGTCGAGCGTACCGAACGTCGTCATCTGCGCGCCGTTCAGTCCCCCGCCCGTTGCGGAGAAGCCGATATCGAGCGCACCGACCCGCGAGGCCGTCTCGTGCAGCACGCCGAAGCCGGTCCAGCCGTCCTTGACTGCGCCGACGTCGAGCGCGAGCTTGGCGCTCGCTGCGAGGATGGCCGCGCCGTCGTGGCGCGAGGCTGCGCCCGCGCCGACCAGGATGATCGGATTCTTGGCGTTCTTCAGCACGTCCATGAAGGAGTGCTTGCCGGCCGCGAGCTCACTGAGCGTCTCGGTGCCCGCGCCGAGGTGATCGTAATCGTAGGTCAGATCGGCCTTGGCCCCGATCACGCCGATCTTGAAGCCACCGGCGCGCCAGCGCTTGCGGATGCGGGCGTTGAACACGGCCGCCTCCTTGCGCGGATTGGCGCCGATGATGAGCAGCGCATCGGCCTGCTCGACGCCCGCCAGCGTCGGGTTGAAGATGTAGGAGCCGCGGCCAAGCGCGGGGTCGAAGGCGTCGCCGCCCTGCACCGCCAGATTGCCGGAGCCGAACTTGGCGAGCAGATCCTTCAGCGCGAACATTTCCTCGACACCGGCGAGATCGCCGGCGATCGCGCCGATGCGCTTGCCGTCGGTGCGGGCCGCCTTCGAGGCGATCGCGGCAAAGGCCTCCTGCCAGCTCGCAGCGCGCAGCTTGCCGGCTTCGCGGATATAGGGCCGGTCGAGCCGCTGGGTACGCAGGCCGTCGACGACGTGGCGGGTCTTGTCGGAGATCCACTCCTCGTTCACGGCTTCGTTGATGCGCGGCAGGATGCGCATCACCTCGCGGCCGCGGGTGTCGACGCGGATCGCCGAGCCCACGCCATCCATCACGTCGATCGACTGGGTCTTGCCGAGCTCCCACGGACGCGCCGCGAAGGCATAGGGCTTCGAGGTCAGGGCGCCGACCGGGCAGATGTCGACGAGATTGCCCTGCAATTCCGAGGTCAGCGCGTGCTCGAGATAGGTCGTGATCTCCATGTCCTCGCCGCGCCCCGTCGCGCCCATTTCAGGGGCGCCGGCGACTTCTGCCGAGAAGCGGACGCAGCGCGTGCACTGGATGCAGCGGTTCATCGAGGTCTTGACCAGCGCACCGAGATATTTGTCCTCGACGGCGCGCTTGTTCTCGGCGAAGCGGCTGGTATCGACACCATAGCCCATCGCCTGGTCCTGCAGATCGCACTCGCCGCCCTGGTCGCAGATCGGGCAGTCCAGCGGATGGTTGATCAGAAGGAATTCCATCACGCCTTCGCGCGCCTTCTTCACCATCGGCGAACGCGTCGAGATTTCCGGCGGCTCGCCCTTGGGGCCCGGACGGCAGTCGCGCACGCTCCAGGCGCAGCTTGCGACCGGCTTCGGACCGCCCTTCACTTCGACGAGGCACATCCGGCAATTGCCGGCGATCGACAGCCGCTCGTGATAACAGAAGCGCGGAATCTCGGCGCCGGCCGCCTCGCACGCCTGAAGCAGCGTGTACTCGGCGGGCACATCGATCTCTTTGCCGTCGATGATGAGCTTGGTCATGTCTCTTACTCCGCCGCGACCATGTTCACGGGATCGCGGACGCCGATATCGTCAATGTCAGCCCTATGCGAATATTGGTCGATGCGCGCTTCGATCTCGTGACGGAAATGCGCGATCAGACCCTGGATCGGCCATGCCGCCGCGTCGCCGAGCGCGCAGATGGTGTGGCCTTCGACCTGCTTGGTCACCTCGAGCAGCATGTCGATCTCGCGCTTGTGGGCGCGGCCCTCGGCCATGCGGGTCAAGACGCGCCACATCCACCCGGTGCCCTCGCGGCACGGCGTGCACTGGCCGCAGCTCTCGTGCTTGTAGAAATAGGAGATGCGGGCAATCGCACGGATCAGGTCGGTGGACTTGTCCATCACGATCACGGCCGCGGTGCCGAGGCCCGAGCGCAGCTTGCTCAAGGAGTCGAAGTCCATCGGCGTGTCGATGATCTGCTCGGCCGGCACCATGCGCACCGACGAGCCGCCGGGGATCACGGCCTTGAGGTTGTTCCAGCCGCCGCGGATACCGCCGCAATGCTTGTCGATCAGCTCACGGAACGGAATGCCCATGGCTTCTTCGACGTTGCAGGGCCGCTCGACATGGCCGGAGATGCAGAACAACTTGGTGCCGACATTGTTCGGCCGGCCGATGCCGGCGAACCAGGCCGCGCCGCGGCGCAGGATGTCGGGCGCCACCGCAATGGACTCGACGTTGTTGACGGTGGTCGGGCAGCCGAACAGGCCGACATTGGCCGGGAACGGCGGCTTCAGCCGCGGCTGGCCCTTCTTGCCTTCGAGACTTTCGAGCAGCGCGGTTTCCTCGCCGCAGATATAGGCGCCGGCGCCGTGCGCGACGTAGATGTCGAACGGCCAGCCGTTGACGTTGTCCTTGCCGACCAGCTTGGCCTCATAGGCCTGGTCGATCGCGGCCTGGAGATGCTCGCGCTCGCGGATGAACTCGCCACGGACGTAGATGTAGCAGGCGTGCGCGTTCATCGCGCAGCTCGCGATCAGGCAGCCCTCGATCAGGAGATGCGGATCGTGCCGCATGATCTCGCGATCCTTGCAGGTGCCGGGCTCGGATTCGTCGGCGTTGACGACGAGATAGCTCGGCCGGCCGTCGGTCGATTCCTTCGGCATGAAGGACCATTTCAGGCCGGTCGGGAAGCCGGCGCCGCCGCGGCCGCGCAGGCCCGACGCCTTCATCTCGTTGATGATCCAGTCGCGGCCCTTGTCGATGATGTTCTTGGTGCCATCCCAGGCGCCGCGACGGCGCGCACCCTCGAGCCCCCAATCATGGAGGCCGTAGAGGTTCTTGAAGATGCGGTCCTTGTCCTCGAGCATATCAGTGCTTTCCGATCAACGATTCGACTGCTTGTAGGCAAGTCCGGCGGCGCAGACGGCGAAGGTCAGCGCCCAGAGCAGACTGGATTCCAGCGACGCGTTCAGGCCGAAACGCTGCAGCAGGAAGATGAAAGCAGCCGCGACGCTGGCGTGCATCGCGATGAAGCCCCAGTTCTTCATGGCACCGCTCCCCTGACGAGAGATCACGCATCAGGTGATCTCCTTGAGCGTGGTCGGCCCGGTGATCGGCGCCGAGAACTGGCGGCCGTTCTGCGGACCGGGCTTGGGCGGATTGCCCGAGGCGAAGCCGTCGAGCACCTTGCCGAAGCTCTCCTTGGTCAGGTCCTCATAGGTGTCCTTGCCGATCAGCACCATCGGCGCGTTCACGCAGGCGCCCAGGCACTCCACCTCTTCCCAGCTGAAATTGCCGTCCTTGGACAGCTGGAAGGGCTCGTGATGGATGCGGTGCTCGCAGACGTGGATCAGATCCTCGGCGCCGCGCAACCGGCACGGCGTGGTGCCGCAGACCTGGACGTGGGCCTTCTTGCCGACGGGGGCGAGCTGGAACATCGTGTAGAAGGTCGCAACCTCGAGCACGCGGATATAGGGCATGTCGAGCATGTCGGCGATGACGCGGATCGCGGCTTCCGAGACCCAGCCGTCGTGCTGCTCCTGCGCGCGCCAAAGAATGGCGATGACGGCGGAAGCTTGCCGGCCGGCCGGATATTTCGCGATCTGCTGCTTGGCGAACGCGAGGTTCTCCTCCGTGAACGCGAAGCTCGCGGGCTGGACTTCCTTCGGTGCTAATCGACGAACGGACATCTCTTCAATCTCTCACTGCATGCGGCGCGCGGTTTTGGCATTCAGGGCTTCGATCCTGTCCTGCCAGAATGCGCTTGCGGTGCCGAAAACGTTGTAGCCGACGTGGGTTGAGACCTTGATGCGGTCGAGGATCGACAGCTCGGTCACGGTCTCCATCCGTTTGCTGCGCGGATCGAACACGATCAGCTTCAGCGGGGTCTGTTCGAGGATGAAGCGCGACACCGCATGGGAGCGGTCGCTGCCGTGCTCCTCGCACATGATGACGCTGTCGGCCTGGAGCAGCCGCACGCCGCCCTTGATCGCCTCGATCTCGACGCCCTCGACGTCGAGCTTGATCAGATACTTGCCGGTGGCCGCGATCGTGCCGCCCTCGATCAGATTGTCGAGCGAGATGACCGGCACTTCCTCACCGCCCGCCGAAGGATCGCCGGCGATGCTGAAGGCTTCGTGCTTGGTGCCGGACAGCCGCGCGGTGCCGCGGGCGGCGCCGATCGCGCATTTCATGGTCTCGAAACGATCGCCGTTGACGCGGGCGTTGTTGGCGAGCTTCGGATAGTTCTGCCCCGACGGCTCGATCGCGATCGCCTTGTGCGAGCCGAACGGCTTGCTCGACACCAGCACCGACCAGTAGCCGTAATTGGCGCCGCAATCGAGCAGCGTGTAGTCGACGTCGATGGAGTCGGCGAACAACAGCTCGAGCTCGTCCTCGTAATTGTAGGAACGGTTGAGCAGCTTGCTCCAATAGCCGTCGCCATATGGGAATTCGAACACGGCGTCGGGATTGAGCCTGATCGCGATGTTGCGCTCGGGCAGCGTCTTCCGCAGCAAATTCGCGCAGGCGATGTAGCCCATATGCGAGAAGTGCGAGGAGATCTTTGACCCCGTCACCAGCGCCAAGGCAGCCGTCCGCTCCCACAGGTTGGCCCCTTCCAGGGCGCCCGAGGCACGGTCAAACTGGATTGGCGCCTGCGCCATCACCGATCGACCTCTCCGAACACGATGTCGAGTGAGCCCAGGATCGCCGAGACGTCCGCGAGCAGATGGCCGCGGCAGATGTGGTCCATGGCCTGCAGATGGGCAAAGCCCGGCGCGCGGATCTTGCACTTGTAGGGCTTGTTGGTGCCGTCGGAGATCAGATAGACGCCGAACTCGCCCTTGGGCGCCTCGACCGCGGCGTAGATTTCGCCGGCCGGCACGTGGACGCCCTCGGTGTAGAGCTTGAAGTGGTGGATCAGCGCTTCCATCGAGCGCTTCATCTCGCCACGGCGCGGCGGCGCCACCTTGTTGTCGGCGACGACGACGGGGCCCTTGCCCTCAGGCGCGTTCAGCTTCTGGATGCACTGCTTCATGATGCGCACAGACTGGCGCATCTCTTCCATGCGGATCAGGTAGCGGTCGTAGCAGTCGCCGTTCTTGCCGATCGGAATGTCGAAGTCCATCTCGGCGTAGCACTCATAGGGCTGCGCCTTGCGCAGGTCCCAGGCCGCGCCCGAGCCGCGCACCATCACGCCCGAGAAGCCCCACTCCCAGGCTTCCTTCAGCGGCACCACGCCGATGTCGACGTTGCGCTGCTTGAAGATGCGGTTGGCGGTGAGCAGGCGGTCGAGATCGTCCACGACTTTCAGGAACGGATCGCACCAGGCCTCGATGTCGTCGACCAGCTTCTGCGGCAGATCCTGATGCACGCCGCCGACGCGGAAATAGGCCGCGTGCATACGGCTGCCCGAGGCGCGCTCGTAGAACACCATCAGCTTTTCGCGCTCTTCGAAGCCCCACAGCGGCGGGGTCAGCGCACCGACGTCCATCGCCTGCGTGGTGACGTTGAGCAGGTGCGACAGGATGCGGCCGATCTCGCAATAGAGCACGCGGATCAGCTGGCCGCGGCGCGGCACCTCGATGCCGAGCAGCTTCTCGGCGGCTAGGCAGAAGGCGTGCTCCTGGTTCATCGGCGCGACGTAGTCGAGCCGGTCGAAATACGGGATCGCCTGCAGGTAGGTCTTCTGCTCGATCAGTTTTTCGGTGCCGCGATGAAGCAGGCCGATATGCGGATCGACGCGCGCGACGACCTCACCATCCAATTCGAGCACAAGACGTAGAACGCCATGCGCCGCCGGATGTTGCGGCCCGAAGTTGATGGTAAAATTGCGAAGCTGCTCGGGTTGCTCGTTCATGGTCAGACCTTCGGCCCCGCTTTTTCATCCCCCGGGAGGACCGGATAGTCCGCCCCTTCCCACGGCGACAAAAAGTCGAACTTGCGGAATTCCTGGTTGAGCCGGACCGGCTCGTACACCACCCGCTTCTCCTGGTCGTCGTAGCGGACCTCGACGAAACCGGTGGTCGGGAAATCCTTGCGCAGCGGATGCCCCTCGAACCCGTAATCGGTGAGGATGCGGCGCATGTCGGGATGGCCGACGAAGAACACGCCGTAGAGATCGTAGGCCTCGCGCTCGAACCAGTCGGCGCCGGGGAACAATTCAATCAGCGAGGGCACCTGCGTCGTCTCATCGGCCTGGGCCTTGAGCCGGATCCGCGCGTTCAGCGTCGGTGACAGGAAGTGATAGATCACGTCGAAGCGCTTCTCGCGCGACGGATAGTCGGCGGCCGTGATGTCGGTGAAGTTGACGAAGCGGCAGTTCGGGTCGTCGCGGAGGTACTTGACCACCTCGACGATCTTGCTGGCCTCGACATCAACCGTCAGCTGGTTGAAGGCGACCGAATGACCGGTGGCGGCGCCCGGAAGCGCGCTAACGATCGTCTGCCCCAGGGCGTCGAGCTTGGCGTCGTCCATGACGTAAAACCTTAGCGTTCGATGGTGCCGGTGCGCCGGATCTTCTTCTGCAGCAGCAGCACGCCGTAGAGCAGCGCTTCCGCCGTGGGCGGGCAGCCCGGCACGTAGATGTCGATCGGCACGATGCGGTCGCAGCCGCGCACGACCGAATAGGAATAGTGATAATAGCCGCCGCCATTGGCGCAGGAGCCCATCGAAATGACGTAGCGCGGCTCGGGCATCTGGTCGTAGACCTTGCGCAGCGCGGGCGCCATCTTGTTGGTCAAGGTCCCTGCGACGATCATCACGTCGGACTGGCGCGGCGAGGCACGCGGCGCGAAGCCGAAGCGCTCGACGTCGTAGCGCGGCATCGACACCTGCATCATCTCGACCGCGCAGCAGGCGAGACCGAAGGTCATCCACATCAGGGAGCCGGTGCGCGCCCAGGTGATGAGGTCGTCGGTCGCGGCCACGAAGAAGCCCTTGTCGGACAGCTCGGAATTGACCTCGAGGAAGAACGGATCATTAGCCCCGACCGGCTTGCCGGTCGACGGGTCCAGGATGCCCTTGGGGGCCGGCGCGAGGGCCGGACCCGTGGACGCTGCAGGGTTCAATCCCATTCGAGTGCTCCCTTCTTCCATTCATAGGCGAACCCGACCGTCAGCACGGCGAGGAACACCACCATGGACCAGAAGCCGGTCGCGCCAAGCTTGCCGAACGCCACCGCCCAGGGAAACAGGAACGCCACCTCGAGGTCGAAGATGATGAAGAGGATGGCGACCAGATAGAAGCGGACGTCGAACTTCATGCGCGCGTCGTCGAAGGCGTTGAAACCGCACTCATACGCCGACAGCTTTTCCGGATCCGGCTGCTGGAACGCCACGATGAAGGGCGCGATCAGCAGCACCAGGCCGATCAGGCCCGCTACTCCTATAAAGACGACGAGTGGAAGATAGTTCTGCAGAATGCCGCTCATGGCGAGCCCTTTTTCCCGCAGCCTCGGGACAGCCACGGATTCGTCCGATTTGGAATTGTTCTGAGCCTTAGCGCAGTGCACCAATGGGCGCAAGACACGCTCGTTTCAGGCCCTTTTGCCGCTCCCAGAACGGTGAAAACCCCGGAATCACCCCGCGCTGGTATGGAGCAGATCGGCAAGGCCAGCAAGGGCGGCGGCCGGTTTTGCAGGGGCAACAGTTCGGAGATTACGGCAGCGGGCCAGGGCAGCGCTTTGCCATGCATCGCCCGAGAAAAACGCCGGGTTTTCGGGGGCGGCAGCGCACGCAAACCCGGATAAGGCCGACCTCAGGAACCCCGACTGTCACCCCGGCGACATATTGGCTGGCCGTGTCCGGGAGCAGCGACGCCCAGGGCCAGTCGCTGTCGCGGCCACGAGCCAAGACAAGTTGCAGCAAAGACACCTATCCACAGGCGCAAGTCGTCAGACGAGCCATGAGACGAGCCATGCATCGCGTCGGAACCGGGCCTGCCTCCGGCGAGAACGGCCTCGTCTTGCGATATAGTGCAGTTCGATCGGTCGCGAGTGCGGCGGCGGCGACGTGAAGGGCCGTCGCGCGCACCGCGCCCGGATGAGCTTCAGGCTTGGGGGCATAGCCCGGGAGCTCATCTATCTCGTGATCGAAGATCGGCGACGGTCCAGACAGCGACAGGACGATGGCCGAGATCAGGCCGGCCCGACCGATGTTACCCCTCGCCCATCCCTCACCATTTGTGGGAGACGCTGGCGGTGACGCGCCGGCGGTCGCCGTAGAAGCATGACGTGGCCGAGGCGCAGCTCGCGACGTAGACCTTGTCGGTCAGGTTGATCACGTTCAGCGCGGTACGCCAGTTCTGCCATTCGTAGTGGAGCGCGAGATCGCCGAGCACGACTGAGGGAACCTCAAGGGTGTTTGCCGCATCCGCCCAGGACGAGCCGATGTAGCGCACGCCGCCGCCGAAGCCGAAGCCCTCAAGCGGTCCCTCCTTGAAGGTGTAGTCGGCCCACCCCGACGCCAGAAGCTGGGGCGTGTTGGTCGGCGTCTTGCCGACGAGGGTCGGGTCGAGGTCCTTGCTGGTGAAGAGATGATAGGACGTGAAGGCGCCGATCAGCTTCAGCTCACGCGTGACATTGGCCACCGCTTCCAGCTCGATGCCGCGCGACGTCACCTCGCCGGTCTGGTTCTGCAGCACCGGAACGATGCCCGCTCCTGTGGTCGTCGTCACGTTCTGGCGGACCAGGTCGAAAGCCGAAACGGTGAAATAGCCATCGAACCCCGCCGGCGCGACCTTCACGCCGATTTCGGCCTGCTTGCCGGTCTCAGGCAAGAACAGCTGGTTTTGGGCATTGAGGCCGATGATCGGATTGTAGCTGGTCGAATAGGACACGTAGGGCGCGATGCCGTTGTCGAAATTGTAGATCAGTCCGGCGCGGCCGCTGAACCTGCTGTCGTCGCGGCTGCCGACGGTCGCGCCGGTGTCACGCGCCTCCTGCGTCGTCTCGACCCAGTCGTTGCGGCCGCTCAGCACCAGCGTGAAATTGCCGAGCTTCATCTGGTCCTGCAGATAGGTGCCGGCCTGCTTCTGCGTGATGAGGAAATTCCTGAACGGAGCGCCCGTGATCGGAATATCGCCCAGGCCGTAGACCGGATTCAGGGCGTTGATCGACGGCACGCCGAGGAAATTGAAGGCCTGATAGTCATCGATCTGGTAGCCCTTCAGGTCGATGCCGAACAGCATCGTGTGCTTCACCGGCCCGGTGTTGAAGCGGTATTCCAGCTGGTTGTCGAGATTGGCCTGATTGGCCGTATCCTTCGCATACCAATTGTAGCGGAAGATGTCGCCGGTCGTCGCGTTCGTGTAGCCGCTTCCAACATAGCCGCGATAGCTGATGTCGACATGCGCAAAGCGGGCGTTCTGGCGGAACGTCAGGTCGTCAGTAAGATTGCGCTCGAACTGATAGCCCAGCATCTCCTGCTCGCGCGTGAATTTGTCGACGCTGGGATCGCCGACGAAGAAGCTGGTGGGGATCTTGCCGAATGGCGCGGCGGTCACCGTTCCCTGGTACGGCAGGAAGTTGATGCCGCGGGTATCCTGCTTCGAGGCCGAGGCCAGCACCGTGAAGCTCGTGTCGGCATCCGGCTTCCACGTAAACGACGGCGCGATGAAGTAGTTGTTGTCCGGCGTGAAGTTGACCTGCGTGCCGCCGTTCTGGACCTGGCCGACCACGCGCGCGAACAGCTTGCCGTTGTCGGGGCCGGTCGCGACCGGGCCGCCCATGTCGAAACTGACATAGGCATTGCCGAAATTGTTGACGCCGGCCTCGATGTAGCGGATCGGCTCGGCCGGCGGGATCTTGCTGATCACGTTGACGATGCCGCTCGGGCTTGATCCGCCGTAAAGCACCGCCGACGGACCGCGCAACACCTCGACCCGCTCCATGTTGGGAGTCTGCAGCTTCCAGCTGGCATAGGACGTGTAGAACAGCTGCATGCCGTCGAGGAACAGGCCGATATCCTCGGACTTGAAGCCGCGGATCAGCCACCAATCGTTGCGGGTGTCCGTGCCGAAAGTGCCTGCCCGCACGCCGGCCGTGTAGCGCAGCACCTCATCGAGCTTGTTCGGCTTCTGGTCGCGGATCTGCTCGGCGCCGATGACCGACACCGCCTGCGGCGTCTGCATGATCGGCGTGTCGGTCTTGGTGCCGGACGAGCTGCGGCCAGCGACGTATCCGTTCACCGGACCGCGCGGCGTCTCGACGAAACCGGCATTGCGCAGCGGTTGGGGCTTGGTTCTGTTGGCAGCCTGCACCGATGCACGCGGCGCACGACGTTGAGGAATCGTGGCCGCGCGGCGGCGGGCGTCCGGCGCGGTGACGGTCACCGACGGTAGATTCTGTGCGCCGCTGTGCGCGGAAGATTGAGCAAGCGATGCCTGCGGCATCAAAACCAAAGCGGACGCGGTCGCCAATATTGCCGACCGCAGCATTCCAAGACTGTTCAACGCGCCACCCCAAAGCTGCATGTTCGATGCGTCATGCCGCCTGTCCCCGGACGGCATGCGCCTGAAGCCGACGCTTAGGGGAGCGCGCGAAAATTCCCTAATTGAAAGCTTCTTAGAAGGGGTCTTAGAAGTGATCCAACATTTCCAAGGATTGCTGCGAGATCGGCGCGCAACTCTTCTTCGGATTAACCGACTAGTAGATCAGCTTGCGCAAAGCCCGGGCGCATGGCCTGGCACCGGACGCGACCAACCGGCCCTCGCCTTCCGGCCGCCGAGGGACGAAAACCGGCGGCGAGATGAAACCATTTTGCGGAACCCGCGAAACCATCCGGAAACAGATGGTCCTTAAGACAGGAGCCATAGACGGCGGCAAAGCCCGTCGGGAGGCTCAGATGAACCACTCCATTCACTCTGCTGATCGTGCGACCCACCTGAAGATCGTGGTGGTGGCGCTGGTGGCTGGCATCATGGTGGCCGGCTTCGGCATTGCAGCCCGCACCAATGCCGATTACAGCCAGACCGCCCAATCCACCCACGTGATCAAGGCCGGCAAGCCGGTGGTGGTGACGAGCGCCGGGACCTCGGAGATCCGCTGACACGTCCTTGTCCGGGCTGACCAGAGGCCGCCTCGGAGCGGCCTTTTTCGTTTTCCAGAGCAATGCTTAGCCGAGATGCACCGCGCAAGCGCAACGTCCTTGACTTCACCCAGCCCCACCTTTAAGTCCCCCCTCGTTCCGCGCGCTATCAGCGAACCACGCGGGAGTAGCTCAGTTGGTTAGAGCGCCGGCCTGTCACGCCGGAGGTCGCGGGTTCGAGCCCCGTCTCTCGCGCCATTTTTGGCAATCCCTTCATAGCCTTAGCCCGACATTTTCAACGCCCAGCGCATCTGCGCCAGGCTTTGCCTGCGGACGGCGGGAACTCTCGGCATAGTCAGCCCGCGCCCGAATCGTCTACGCCTTCCAAGGCTTAGAGGGATCCCCACGCGTTTCCGGCTTTTCCGGGGCTTCCCTGTCATTGAGGAGACCCGTCGTGGCTAAGAAGGATTCGGCGAAGAAGGCAGTCGCACCCGCCACCATCACGCTCAAGCACCTCGCCGCCGATATCGCCGAGAGCCAGGACCTGTCGAAAAAGCACGCCGAGGCGGTCCTGACCGACATGGTCGATTTGATCGCCAAGCACCTGAAGAAGGGCGACCGCGTCCGCATCGTCGGGCTCGGCATCCTCCAGGTCCGCAAGCGCGCCGCCCGCACCGGCCGCAATCCCGCCACCGGCGAGCCGATCCATATCAAGGCCAGCAAGAAGGTCACCTTCCGTCCGGTCAAGGAACTGAAAGAGGCGATCTGAGGCAACGTTTCATTAGGCCTGATCTCATCGCGTTGCGGCCGCAACGCGGCCCGCTTTCTGGTATACCGCCTCTCTTCCCCTGACCCGGCGGTTTGACCAGACATGTCCTCCCTCACCTTTTCGCACACCGTGACCGAGCGCTTCCTGCGCTACGTCACCATCGACACCCAGTCCGATCCGGACTCCCCTCGCTCGCCCTCGACCGAGAAACAGAAGGATCTCGGCCGCGTCCTCGCCGCCGAGCTGAAGGCCATGGGCGTCGCGGACGCGCATCTCGACGATCACGGCTATGTCTACGGCACGATCCCGGCGAACACCGACAAGAAGGTGCCGGTGATCTGCTTCTGCTCGCACATGGACACCTCGCCCGACGTGACCGGCAAGGACGTCAAGCCGCAGATCTGGAAGAACTATCGCGGCGGCGACATCACCCTGCCGGGCGACACCAGCCAGGTGATCCGTTTCAACGAGCATCCGGCGCTGAAGAACCAGATCGGAAACGACATCATCACCACCGACGGCACGACGCTATTGGGTGCCGACAACAAGGCCGGCGTTGCCGAGATCATGGACGCCGCGCACTTCTTCATCAACAATCCCGACGTGAAGCACGGCACCATCAAGATCCTGTTCACGCCGGACGAAGAGATCGGCCGCGGCGTCGACAATGTCGACCTGAAGAAGCTGGGCGCCGATTTCGGCTACACCATAGACGGCGAAAGCGCCGGCTGCGTCGAGGACGAGACCTTCTCGGCCGACGGCGCCACCATCACCATCAACGGCGTCAGCGCTCATCCCGGCTATGCCAAGGGCAAAATGGAGCACGCCATCAAGATCGCGGCCGCCATCGTCGAGCGGCTGCCGAGGGAAGGCTGCTCGCCGGAGACGACCTCGGGCAAGCAGGGCTTTCTGCATCCGATCGGCATCGAGGGCGCGCTGGAGCAGGCGACACTCTCCTTCATCGTGCGCGACTTCACCGAGGAAGGCCTGAAGGAGAAGGAGGTCCTGCTCGAGACCATCGTCAAGGACGTGATGAAGGACTATCCGCGCTCGACCTACAAATTCGAGGTGCGGGAGCAGTACCGCAACATGAAGCAGGTGATCGACCGTCACCCGCACGTGCTCGAATACGCCATCGAGGCGATCCGCCGGGCCGGCCTGCGGCCGATGCGCACGGCGATCCGTGGCGGCACCGACGGCTCGCGCCTGTCCTTCATGGGCCTGCCCTGCCCCAACATCTTTGCCGGCGAGCACGCGTTTCATTCGCGGCTCGAATGGGTGAGCCGGCAGGACATGGAGAAAGCCGTGCAGACCATCGTGCATCTCGCGATGATCTGGGAGGAGAAGGCCTGACGCTTCTCGCAAACGCATCGGCCGGGCTTGCGCCCGGCCATCGCCGAGAGACCGAGAGACTACGGCACCGGCATCGCGCGCGGATTGCGATGGAAGCGGTTCGAGCTCGCCATCCAGTTCGGCAATGGCTCACCATCGCGATGCCGCCCGCCGGCCACGGCCGCAGCCCAGGCCACCGCGGCGCCGATCAGGGTCGCGGCTGCGACCGAGAACGCCACAATGATGGAGTTGCGCCGCGCACGGTTGATCGCCGTCTTGGAGTCTGCGATCAGCGCATCGACGCGTCGTTCGGCGTCGGGGGCCTGCAGTCCCGTGAGACCAGCAACCTGTTGTACCAAGTAGGCCCGGTCATCGGTGCTGACGCCGCTATGACTGGACGAGGTCATCAGAATGCGTCCCGCTTCGGCACGCGCTTCCCTCAGGTCGATGTTGGGCGCGCGCCGCGGTGCGCGGAACAGCTTGTCGAGCTCGTAGCTCAACAGAGGCTCGGCTGCGGACATATTGCTTGCCGAGCTGCGCATCGGCGAACGGTCGATCGCGGCAGCGCCGAGCAGCGCCAGCAGAGCCGCGCCGGCCAGCACGGCCAGAGCCCAGGAGGTCAGCCCGTGCAGGCCGTCCCGCCGCTCGCCATCATCCTCGATCGTTGCAAGCGCAGGCGCCGGTCGGGTCGTCCGGCCGGCGATGTAGCCGCCGAAGCCGAAGCTGACGATCGCCTGGATGATCAAGTATAGCCCGGAGAGCAGCGCCAGTGCCGCCGAGGCATCGCGCCAGGTCGGCGAGGCCGAACTGACACCCAGACCGACGGCGACCCCAAAGCCGATCAGGATGAACGACATTGCGCCAGCGGCGAGAGCGCCGGCGAACACCGAGCTCCACTGGATGGTCCGGCGGTCGTCGGCCGCCGTCACGCCGCCCTCCATCACTTCTTCCCGTACGAGCGTTTCCATTGTCGTCCTCTCAGCGCAGGCCGAAGAACGACAGGATCGCCATGATCACGACGATCAAGCCGATCAGGTAAATCAGTCCGTCCATGGTCCCATCCTCCTCAAGATGTTTCTGCTCGCTAATCAGAAGGGAGGAGGAACGTTCCTAAATTCGGCATCCATTGCGGAACGAACCGGCCGGATGCGCGTTAGTTGGTCGAGTCCCAAGGATGAGATTGTGAGCACAAGGGCCTCAGCCGGTCAGCCGCCGGCTGGGGCCTTTCCGCGTTTGCGATGGGCCAATCTCTCCCCTCGCCTGTCTTATGTTAACGACGCCGACCGCGGGATCATCAAAGATGCGATCGGGGCGGAACCTCCAGATCGGGAGAGGCGCGTGGATCGCAGAACGGCGTGCCTGCGTCAGGCGGATGCTTTCCGGGAAAAGGCCCTCGCCGATCCCGAGCATCACGACCAGTGGATCGACGAAGCCATCAAATGGCTGGAGCGGGCGATGGAGGCGAGTTGTCGTGCCATTGCCGTCGAGGCCGACGATGACAGCCACGTTCCGGAGTCGGCCCGAACGGCCATCATTGAAACCACTGCCCCGCATCGACGCGTCATCGTCCGCCAGTGAGTGGCCGGCGCGGACGCACCGCTGCGGCAATTGTTCCAGGGACGTAACAATGTTGCGGGTCGACACTGTTCCCGCCGCCATGCTAGGCCGGGCACCGACCGTAACCAGAGTGACGTCGTGCTCGCGAACCGCCAGCCCTCACGAACTTGCCGTCCGCGCAATTGGCGCGGGCTGCTGTCCGTGCTGATCGCGGTTGTCTATCTGCTCGCGGGCGCGCTGCACGGCTCGCACGATATCGACGTCACCACGCCGAGCGGTGGCTCGGAGATTGCCGCGGTCCTGGACGGACCCGCGGGCCATGGCGACCACAAGGCCATCGGCGGACATCATTGCCATGGCTGCTTCTCGCTGACGGTCACCCAGCCGGCGCCATCGGCCGTGTCGGTTGCGCCGGTGCCGGCAACATGCCCGCACCATGCCCCGCGGCTGGCCGGAATCATCCCCGATACCGACTCTCCCCCTCCCAAACATATTGCCTGAATGGATTGGTCGGGCGTTCCGCGCCCATTAGGTTCATCCTTCACAGGTCGGCTTCATGTTTCGCAGGGGAATGGCCGCGCGCCTGGCGTGTGCGGCAGCTTGTCTGATTACCGGAATGGCGCTTGCACCGTCGCAGGCCCAGACCTTGACCATGCGCAGTGCACTGTCGCGCGCGCTGGCCGCGAGCCCGCGCCTGACGGCAGCCGAGCGCGATGTCGGCATTGCCACGGGCCAGCGCATCCAGGCCGGCGCACTGCTCAATCCGGAATTGTCCTACGAACAGGACGATTCATTCGGCTCCGGCAAATATCGTGGGACCCGATCGGCCGAGACCACCCTCCAGATCAGCCAGGCCTTCGAGCTGTTCGGCAAGCGCGACGCGCGGATCGCGGCCGGAGCGGCCGGTGTCGAAGTCGCCTCGATCCAGCGCAAGGCCGTCAGGCTCGAGGTACTGTCGGAGACCGCGATCGCCTTCCTCAGCGTGCTGGGCGCGCAGCACCGGATCCAGATCCTCGACGAGCAGATCGCCGCCATCGACCGCCTGACGCCGCTCCTGCGCCGCCGCGTCGAGGCCGGTGCCTCCTCACCGGCCGAGACCGGCCGCGCCGAGGTCGCTTCCGCCCTGGTGAAGGCCGACCGCGAACGCTTCAAGGCCACGCTGGCAAGCGCCCGGCGGGAGCTTGCGGTGCTGATGGGCGATCCTGCCGCGAAATTCGGCGAGGTCTCCGGCCGGCTCGACACCATGGGCAAGCCGCCGACGTTTCAGTCCGTCGTCGCCGCCATCGACGCCAATCCGCAGCTGGTGCGCTGGACCGCGGTCTTTGCCCTGCGCAATGCCGAGCTGCTGCTGGCGCGGCTCAAGCCCTATCCGGACGTGCGGATCGCCGCCGGCTGGCGCCACTTCAACGAGACCAATGACGACGCGGTGCGGCTCTCCCTGTCGGTCCCTATCCCCGTGTTCGACCAGAACCAGGGCAATATCCTCTCGGCGCAGGAAAGCCTCGCCAAGACCAAAGTCGAGCGCGAGGCCAACCGCAACACGCTGATCGTGATTGCCGGGCGCGCCTACGACTCGCTCCAGGGCTCGCTGCGCGAGCTCGCGGTGCTGCGCGAGATCGCCATTCCCAAAGCCGTTGAGGCGTCCGAGGCGATCTCGCAAGGCTACGGCCAGGGCCGCTTCACCCTGCTCGAGGTGCTCGACGCCCAGGCCAGCGTCACCCAGGCGCGGCTGCGCGAGCAGGAGGCGCTGCAGAACTTCCATGCCGGCGTTGCGACCATCGAAGGCCTCGTCGGCAATCCCTTCACGCTGGCGCGGGAGAGCGTACGATGAAGACCTCCTCTACCATTCTCGTGGCCATCGTTGCTGCAGCGCTCGGCGCTTACTTCTACTCCCTGCTCGCCCCGGCCAAGGTCGCACCCGCCGAGCACGCCGAGCATTCCGAACCGAAGAAGCCGAACGACCATGTCGAGCAGGACGAGCACGGCGCCGACCGCATCCGCATCTCCGACGTCAAGCTGGCCGCCGCAGGCGTCACGCTGGCCGAGGCTGCGAGCGCGACACTGACCGACACGCTCGCCTTCAACGGCATTCTGCGCGCCAACCAGGAAGCCGTGGTGCAGGTGACGCCGCGCTTTCCGGGCCTCGCCAAATCGATCGTCAGGCGCATCGGCGACAAGGTCGCCAAGGACGACCTGCTCGCCGCGATCGAGAGCAACCAGAGCCTCACCGTCTACGAGCTGAAGGCGCCCCTTGCCGGCACCGTCATCGAGCGGCAGATCTCGCTCGGCGAATACGCCTCCGAGCAGAAGCCGGCCTTCGTGGTCGCCGACCTCTCCACCATCTGGGTCGATCTGTCGATCTATCGGCAGGACCTCCGCCACATCCACCTCAACGACGAGGTGCTGATCGATCCCGACGACGGCCGCGGCGAGATCAAGGGCACGATCTCCTACATGGCGCCGATCGGCTCGAGCGAGACCCAGACCGCATTGGCCCGCGTGGTGCTGCAAAACCCGGATGGGCGCCTACGTCCCGGCCTGTTCGTCACGGCGCGGCTTGTGCTGGCCCATCGCAACGTTGCAGTTGCCGTACGCGCAGGAGCGATCCAGCGGTTGGAGAGCAAGACGGTCGTGTTCGTCCGCGAGGACGGCGACAAGATCGAGGCCCGTCCGGTCGAGCTCGGTGAATCCGATTCGAAATACGTGGAGATCCGCGCGGGCCTGTCGGCTGGCGAGCACTACGTCGCCGAAAACAGTTTCGTGGTGAAGGCCGAAATGGGCAAGGGAGACGCCGATCATGATTGAGACGCTCCTTGCCTTCTCCATCCGCCAGCGCTGGCTGGTCATCCTCGTTGCGCTCGCGGCCGGCGCCTTCGGAGCCTGGAACTTCACGCGCTTGCCGATCGATGCGCTCCCTGATGTGACCAACGTTCAGGTCCAGATCAACACCCGCGCGCCCGGACTGTCGCCGCTCGAAGCTGAGCAACGCATCACTTTTCCGATCGAGACCGCGATGGGCGGCCTGCCCAGGCTCGACCACACGCGCTCGATCTCCCGCTACGGCCTAAGTCAGGTCACGGTCGTTTTCCAGGATGGCACGGATATTTACTTCGCCCGTCAGCTCGTCAACGAGCGCATTCAGCAGGTGCGTGATCAGTTGCCGGCCGGCGTCGAGGCCCTGATGGGACCGATCTCGACCGGGCTCGGCGAGATCTACGTCTACTCCGTGGAAGCAAAGCCCGGCGCAAAATCGCCGGCCGGCGTCGAGTTCAGCCCCACGGAGCTGCGTACCATCCAGGACTGGATCATCAAGCCTCAACTGCGCACTGTTCCCGGCGTGGTCGAGGTCAACTCGATCGGCGGATATGAGCGCCAGTTCCACGTGCTGCCGATCCCCGGACGGTTGATGGCCTACGGGCTGGGCTTTCGCGACATCATGACGGCGCTGGCCGCCAACAACGCCAATGTCGGCGCGGGCTACATCGAACGTAACGGCGAGCAATACCTCGTTCGCGCACCCGGTCAGGTCGGCAACGTCGACGACATCAAGGACATCGTGATCGGCTCGCGCGGCGGCGTGCCGGTGCGCATTCACGACGTGGCCGATGTACAGGAAGGCCACGAGCTGCGCACGGGCGCCGCATCGGTCAACGGCAAGGAAACCGTGCTCGGCACCACCATGCTGCTGATCGGCGAGAACAGCCGCGCCGTGGCCCAGCGCGTGGCGGCGCGCCTCGGCGAGATCGCGAAGTCGCTCCCCGAGGGCGTGATCGCGCGCGCGGTCTACGATCGCACCAATCTGGTCGAAGCCACCATTCAGACCGTCGAGAACAACCTCATCGAGGGCGCGGCGCTCGTGATCGCGGTGCTGTTCCTGATCCTCGGCAACATTCGCGCCGCGCTGATCACCGCCTGTATCATACCCCTCTCGATGCTGTTCACCATAACGGCCATGGTCGAGAGCAAGGTCAGCGCCAACTTGATGAGCCTCGGCGCGATCGACTTCGGCATCATCATCGATGGTGCGGTCATCATCGTCGAGAACTGCCTGCGGCTGCTCGCCGCCGAGCAGCACCGCCGCAGCCGGCTGCTGACTCGGGAGGAACGGCTCCGAACCATCCTTACGGCAAGCAGCGAGGTGATCAAGCCGAGCCTGTTCGGCATGCTGATCATCGCCGTCGTCTACCTGCCGATCCTGACCCTGACGGGGACGGAGGGCAAGATGTTCACCCCCATGGCGCTCACCGTGCTGATGGCGCTCACCGGCGCGGCGCTGCTGTCGGTCACTTTCGTTCCGGCTGCGGTGGCGATCTTCGTCTCCGGCAAGATCTCGGAGAAGGAGAACATCTTCATGCGCGCGGCGACGCGGTTCTATGTGCCGCTGCTCGACCGTGCCATTCGCTACCGCGGCAGCGTCGCCTCGGCCGCCGTCGTGATCGTCGCGGCTAGCCTGTTCGCTGCAACGCGCATGGGTGGCGAGTTCATCCCGAGCCTCGATGAAGGCGACCTCACCATCGAGACGATCCGAATTCCCGGCACCAGCCTGACGCAAAGTGCCGACATGCAGGTCCGGCTCGAGACGACGATCAAGCAGGTCCCGGAAGTGGCGTTGGTCTTCTCCAAGATGGGTACCGCCGAGATCGCCAACGATCCGATGCCGCCGAACGCCGCCGACACCTTCGTGACCCTGAAACCGCGCGAGCAATGGCCCGATCCCGACAAGTCCAAACAGGAGGTGGTCGAAGACATCGAGCGCGCCGCGGACACCCTGCCCGGTTCGGCCTACGGCATGACCCAACCGATCCAGATGCGGTTCAACGAACTGATCGCCGGGATCCGCAGCGATGTCGGTGTCAAGATCTTCGGCGACGATCTCGACCTGCTCGCCGGCGTTGCCGCGCAGGTCAACGCCGCGATCCGCGGCATCGACGGCGCCGCCGACGTCAAGACCGAGCAGATCGCGGGCCTGCCCATCCTCACTGTCAAGCTCGACCGCCAGGCACTGTCGCGCTACGGCCTCAGTCTCAGCGAGGTGCAGAACCTGGTTGAGATCGCGATCGGCGGCAAGCCGGTCGGAAAACTGTTCGAGGGGGATCGCCGCTTCGACATCGTAGTGCGGCTGCCGGAAAGCCTGCGGGCCAATCCCGCGACCATCAAGTCGCTGCCGATCCCACTGCCGCAGGTCCAGGATGCCGCCGCGACCAGAACGGCCTTCGCAAGCGCATCGAGCCCTCCGCCGCGCTACGTACCTTTGTCCTCCGTTGCGGCCATCGAGATCGCGCCCGGGCCCAACCAGATCAGCCGCGAGAACGGCAAGCGGCGCGTGGTGGTGACGGCCAATGTCAGGGGGCGCGACCTGCGCTCCTTCGTGGCCGAGGCGCAGGCGGTGATCGCCGAGAAGGTCAAGCTGCCGCCGGGCTACTGGATCGGCTGGGGCGGCCAGTTCGAGCAGCTCGTCTCCGCCACCAAGCGGCTGACGATCGTGGTGCCGGTGGCGCTGCTGCTGGTGTTCCTGCTGCTGTTCATGGGCATGGGATCGGCGGCGGATGCGGCGCTGGTGTTCTCCGGCGTGCCGCTGGCGCTGACCGGCGGCGTTGCGGCGCTGTTGCTACGCGGCATTCCACTCTCCATCAGCGCCGGTGTCGGCTTCATCGCGCTGTCGGGCGTCGCCGTGCTCAACGGCCTCGTCATCATCGCCTTCATCGAACGGCTTCGCGGCGAGGGGCGCCCCATCGCCGAGGCCGTGCGCGAGGGCGCGCTGACGCGACTGCGCCCTGTGCTGATGACGGCCCTCGTCGCCTCGCTCGGCTTCGTGCCGATGGCGCTCGCCACCGGCGCCGGCGCGGAGGTGCAGCGGCCGCTGGCAACCGTGGTCATCGGTGGCATTATCTCCTCGACCATCCTGACGCTGCTGGTGCTGCCGGCGCTCTACGTGCTGTTCCGCCGTGACGTGGCAGTCGAAACGCCTACAATGGCGCCTGATTTGGCGACGTCCGGGGAGCGCTAGAATTGGGCAGCCACGACCACCACGGTCATCACCACCATGATGATGCAGGTCATTCGCATGATCATGGCCACGATCATGGCCCTGGACACGGCCATGTCCATGCGCCCGCCAATTTCGGCAAGGCGTTCGCAGTCGGCATTACGCTCAACACCGCGCTGGTCGTGGCCGAGGCAACTTACGGCTATGTCGGCAACTCCACCGCCCTGCTCGCCGATGCCGGCCATAACCTGTCCGACGTGCTCGGCCTGGTCGTGGCCTGGGGCGCTTCGGTCGCGGCGCGGCGTGCGCCGAGCGGCCGCTTCACCTATGGCCTGCGCGCCTCCACCATCCTGGCTGCGCTGGCCAATGCAATGTTCCTGCTGGTTGCGACAGGCGCGATCGGCTGGGAGGCAATCCTGCGCCTGCGCGAGCCGGAGCCGGTCGCGGGCCTCACCGTGATGGTGGTCGCCGGCATCGGCATCCTCATCAACGGATTTACCGCGATGCTGTTCGCCAGCGGACGTAAGGACGACATCAACATCGAGGGCGCGTACCTGCACATGGCAGCGGACGCCGCGGTCTCGCTCGGCGTCATGATCTCGGCGGCGCTGATCATCTGGACCGGCTGGCTCTGGCTCGATCCCGTCACCAGCCTCGTCATCTGCGCGACGATCCTCTGGAGCACCACCAGCCTCTTGCGCGGCTCGATCGACATGTCGATGGCCGCAGCGCCCAAGGGCACCGACCTCGCTGCGATCCGGGCGTTCCTGCTGGCGCGGCCGGGCGTCTCCGGGATTCACGACCTCCATGTCTGGCCGATCTCGACGACCGAGACGGCGTTGACCTGCCACCTCGTCATGCCCGCGGGCACGGGCGATGCATTCCTGATGGAGACGACCCAGCTCCTGAAGACATCATTCCGCATCGGCCACACCACGCTTCAGGTCGAGACCCATCCCGACAACGGCTGCGCGCTGGCGCCGGATGATGTGGTGTGAGGGGTTGCTGCGGTGGTGCGCACCGATTGGGGCGATGCGCGTCTCTCACCGTCACCCTGAGGGGGCCGCTTCTTCAGCGGCCCTCGAAGGGCGACGGCCCGGCTGCATCGAGGCCGTTCATCCTTCGAGGCTCCCGGCGCGATGCTAAGCATCGCGCCACTCGCACCTCAGGATGACGGGTCTGACAGAGACGCAAGCCGCAACGACAGCTCGCGCTCACCCCGCCTTCGCCGTCACGATCCAGATCGCGCCCTGCAACTCAACGCGCTGGCCCTTCTGGAATGGCGCGAGCATCTCGCGGATCGACGCCTTGGCGGCCTCATAGGTCTCCGGCGGATGGCCCTGCAGGGCGCGGCTGGCCGGGCCGATCTGGAGCGCGCCTTCGACGGCCGCATCGAGGCCGCCGCCGATGGCGACGTCCATCGGCAGATTGTTCGGCTCCATCGCCGGGTCGACGAAGCCCGCCCCCTTCAGGATGCGCATCACGCGCTCTTCCGAGGCGAAGGCGAATGGACCCGGCTCCTCCGGCCCGACCGGCGGCATCTTCGGCACATGTTTGTAGACCGCCATCAGGGGCGCCATCATCCACGGATTCTCCTTCGGCTCGCGCCAGCAGGCGAAGGCGAGCCGGCCGGTCGGCTTCAGCGCGCGCCGCAGATTGGTGAAGGACGCGACGGGGTCGGCGAAGAACATCACGCCGAAGCGCGAGACGAGCAGATCGAAGCTGGCCGGCTCGAACGAATGGACCGTTGCATCCGCCAACACGAAATCGAGCGGCAGGCCCTTTGGCGCAAACGCGCGCGCCTGCGCCAGCATCGGCTCGGACACGTCGAGGCCGAGCGCAAATCCGTCAGGCGCTACCGCCTTGGCGAACGCGAACGTCGTCGCACCGGAGCCGCAGCCGACGTCGAGGACACGCTCACCGGGCATCGGGCGGGCGCGGTCGATCAGCACGTCCGCAATGGGTCCGAGCAGGCTCTCCTGGGCCGCGTGGCGATCGGCCCAGCGCTGGCCGCTCGGGCCGTTCCAATAGGCGATCTGGTCGGCGTTCTGCTCGTGGCCAGGCTGTTGCATCGCATTCTCCTTCGGATCGCGCCGGCTGTCCGCCCCGCCGACAGACGCTTATCCGCATGCAGTTCCCGGACGCAAGACCGATTCCGGCGAGGTATCTGACGGCAGCCACAGTGGCGAGCGGAAAGGTACGGGAGCGACGTGAGCGACGGGGTCCAGAGTTGACACAATCGGGACCCACTGTTCTAACTCGGGAAACATGGGGAAACCCTTTGAAATCCGAACGATCAGTCGGCATCGATTGCCTGCGCGCCATCTCGATCATCTGGGTGCTGCTCTACCACTTTGTCCCGCTTCAGATCTTCAATCGGGGCACGTTCGGCGTGCTGCTGTTCTTCATCATCAGCGGCTATTGCATCGCATTCAGCGTTGAGACCTCGCAATCGGCCTGGCACTTCTACGCCAAGAGGCTCGGCCGCCTGCTGCCGGCGCTGATCGTCTGCGGACTGCTGACCACGCTGTTCAAGAATGTGATGCCCGATCTGGTCGAGCCCGGCCGTGGAGTGACTTGGTTCGACTACGTCTACACGTTGATATCTCTTCCGACTCTCAATGTCCTCCGCGTCGATCATCATTTGCCCGACGGCGCCTATTGGTCATTGCAGATTGAATTTCAGTTCTACCTCTTCTGCTTCCTGATGATGGCGCTGGGCCTCAAGCAACGTCTCTTGGCGCTGCTCTGCGTGGTGACCATCTTCCGGACCCTGACCACCAGCACGGACTTCTACACCTCAAACGATTTCTTTCCGTTCTTCATTGCCGGCATGAGCGTCGCAGCTCTCGTCAGGGGGCGCAGCAGGGAGGCGATCATTGGGATCGCCGTGGCGTTTTCGGTCGAACTCTATCATCTGAATTTCAACGTCAAGCAGCCGTCGGTCGCGATCGAGATGTACCGCTCGCTGCTGCTATGGTCCGGCACGGCGGCCGTCTATCTTGCCGCGCGGTACGACCACGTCCTGCTTCGATCGCTTCGCGCCGCGGCCGTCCCCTTGGCCTTCATTGGCGTCATCAGCTATCCGCTCTACCTGCTTCATCAGGACATCGGGAATATGATCCTGCACTGGGCTCACATTGGCCGCGACTATAATTCGGCCCTGTTCGTTCGAGCCGTCGTGCTGCCGGGTTTCCTCGCCGCCATGGCCTGGCTGGTCTTTGCACTTGTCGAGAGACCCGCGATCAAACCGTTGACAGCATTGCTGGCCAACCCGCTCGCCTGGGTTCGTCGATCGCAGCCGTCAGCGGCGGGAAGCCGGTATCAAGCCGCCGCGCCCAGCGGAGACGTCGCGCGCCAGGAGCCGGTCGGGTAGATCCGATCCGCGCTGAATCGCAAGCGCACTGACCGGCAGGCTGGTGGGCGGTCACGGCTTCGAACCGCGGACCCTCTCGGTGTAAACGAGATGTGCCAACCAGCTGAGCCGACCTCTCGCGCGCCTGGCGCAGCGTGTCGCGCGTGTGCGCATTGCGGCCGCATTGGTTTCACCGAACGGCCACATCGGAATCAGATGCCAACCAGATTTCGGCGATAGGTTTCGCCGTTCCTCAAACTGGAAAAGGCATGCCCATGCGCAGATTCACCGCATCCGTCATCGTTGCGGCTCTCTCCCTCGGAACACCGGCTCTCGTGCAGGCACAGGGCGCATCGTCACAACCCGGCGCGGAACAGCCGTCCACGCAGTCCAGCACGGAGATCCGGAGCATCCAGGTCGTCGACGTCAAGGAATTGCAGCCGGCGGTGCGCGCGAAAGTCGATGAACTCGTGGCGCACACAAGCGACAAGGACATCCAATCGCTTCGGCAGTCGATCGACGCCACACCGCAGGCAGCCTCCGTGCTCAAGGCCAAGGGCTTGAGCTCGTCGCAAGTCGTCGCGATCAACATCGCCGACGGTGTCCTGACGATGTTCACCAAGACAGCCTAACACCAGGCGGGCGTTTCGAGGCGAAACACGGTTGCCCTGCAGCGCGCCTGCTGCAGGGCCGCTCGCGTTCGGCGTTAAAAGCCCCGGCCTGGCCGCGAATTGGAGCCAAGGCGCGGCGCGCTGGGCTCTTGCTTCGGCACCCACCGGGGCGCTAAAGAGGCGCACTTGGGCGGTTAGCTCAGCTGGTTAGAGCATCTCGTTTACACCGAGAGGGTCCGCGGTTCGAATCCGTGACCGCCCACCAGCCTTCGCTCGCTTCGCGAGCTACGGCTCGGCAGGCCAGCACAGCAGATCATCAGCGCGAAGCGAGCGAAGGCTGCCGCGCCGAAGCCCAACGGGCGAAGGCAGGCTTTCTGACGCGCGCTACGGCCCCGCAATCTCAGCCCTCAATCCTGCGGCCGCCCCGGCAGCAGCGGCACCGCGTCGATCCACACCGCGGCCGACTGGCACCAGATCTGCCTGATGGGCCGCAGCTTGTCGCGCTGGCGGATCGAACCCCAGCGGATGCCCCAATCGTCGGCCTGATCGCCCTCGCCGCTGGTGAATAGCGGGGAACCACAATCGGCACAGAAGTGCTGGAAGCGCATCCGGCCGTTATCGCCGCGCTTGCCGTAGATTTTTGGCGTGCCGGCGGTCAAGCGGACGTCGGCCTTGGTGCAGATCGCGGTCACCCGGAATGGCGAGCCGGTCAGGGTCTGGCAATCGGTGCAGTGGCAGACCGACACCGCCTCAGGATCGATCTCGGCCTCATAGGTGATCCGCCCGCAATGGCATTGCCCGTCGATCCGCATCGCTCTCCCCAACAAAAACGGCGCCCGAAGGCGCCGTTTTATCATCTTTCGCGATGGCCTAGTGAGCGGTCAGGCCGCCGGCGGCCTCGTCGCCGTCAGGCTTCACCGTCACCTTGGTGTCCTCTTCCCAGACGATCGGCGTCGGCTTCTTCACCAATGCCTTGGCGACAACGTCGTCGAGGCGGGAGACCGGGATGATCTCCATGCCCCCCTTGATCGCATCGGAAATCTCCGTGAGATCCTTGGCGTTGTCCTCGGGGATCAGCACCATCTTGATACCGCCGCGGGCCGCAGCCAGCAGCTTCTCCTTCAGGCCGCCGATCGGCAGCACGCGGCCGCGCAGCGTGATCTCGCCGGTCATCGCGACATCGTGGCGGACCGGGATGCCGGTCATGACCGAGATGATCGCGGTGGCCATGGCGACGCCCGCCGACGGGCCATCCTTCGGCGTCGCGCCTTCCGGCACGTGCACGTGGATGTCGCGGCGGTCGAACATCGGCGGCTCGATGCCGTAGTTGATCGCGCGCGAGCGGACGTAGGACGCCGCTGCCGAGATCGACTCCTTCATCACGTCGCGCAGATTGCCCGTGACCGTCATCTTGCCCTTGCCGGGCATCATGACGCCTTCGATCGTCAGCAACTCGCCGCCGACATCGGTCCAGGCAAGGCCGGTGACGATACCGACCTGCGGCTCGCTCTCGATCTCGCCGAAGCGGTACTTCGGCACGCCGAGCAACTCTTCCAGAGTCTTCTCGGTGACCTTGACCGACTTCTTCTTGGAGATCATCAGCTCCTTCACCGCCTTGCGGGCGAGTGTGGAGAGCTCACGCTCCAAGTTACGCACGCCCGCTTCGCGGGTGTAGCGGCGGATCAACAGCAGCAGCGCGTCGTCGTCGATCGAGAACTCCTTGGAGTCCAGGCCATGCTTGGACACCGCGTTCGGGATCAGGTGCTTGCGCGCGATCTCGACCTTCTCGTTCTCGGTGTAGCCCGCGATCCGGATGATCTCCATGCGGTCCATCAGCGGGCCGGGAATATTGAGCGTATTCGCGGTCGTGATGAACATCACGTTGGACAGATCGTAGTCGACCTCGAGATAGTGGTCGTTGAACGTCCCGTTCTGCTCGGGGTCGAGAACCTCGAGCAAGGCGGAGGACGGATCGCCGCGGAAATCGGCGCCCATCTTGTCGATCTCGTCCAAGAGGAACAGCGGGTTGGACGACTTCGCCTTCCGCATCGACTGGATGATCTTGCCCGGCATCGAGCCGATATAGGTGCGGCGGTGACCGCGGATCTCGGCCTCGTCGCGTACGCCGCCGAGCGAGACGCGCACGAATTCGCGCCCCGTCGCCTTCGCGATCGACTTGCCGAGCGAGGTCTTGCCGACGCCGGGGGGACCGACGAGGCACAGGATCGGGCCCGTCAGCTTGTTGGCGCGCGACTGCACCGCGAGATACTCGACGATGCGTTCCTTGACCTTCTCGAGCCCGTAGTGATCGGAATCCAGGATGGCTTGCGCCTGCTCCAGGTCCTTCTTCACCTTGGACTTCTTGTTCCACGGAATCGACAGCAGCCAATCCAGATAGTTGCGCACGACGGTCGCTTCCGCGGACATCGGCGACATCTGGCGCAGCTTCTTCAATTCATGCTGCGCCTTCTCGCGCGCTTCCTTGGAGAGCTTGGTCTTGGAGATCTTCTCTTCGAGATCGGCGAGCTCGTCGCGACCGTCGTCGTCGCCGAGTTCCTTCTGGATCGCCTTCATCTGCTCGTTGAGATAATACTCGCGCTGGGTCTTCTCCATCTGCCGTTTGACGCGAGAACGAATCCGCTTCTCGACCTGCAGCACCGAGATCTCGCTCTCCATCAGGCCCAGCACCTTCTCAAGGCGCGTGGTGACCGACAGCGTCTCCAGGATGCCCTGGCGATCGGCGATCTTGACCGCGAGATGCGAGGCGACGGTGTCGGCGAGTTTGGCGAAATCGGTGATCGCCTGCACGACGCCGACGACCTCGGCCGAGATCTTCTTGTTGAGCTTCACATAGCTCTCGAAGTCGGACACGACCGAGCGCGCCAGCGCTTCCGCCTCGACCGACTTCGCATCGGTGTCGGCGAGCGCGACGGCGGTGGCCTCGTAATAGTCGGCGCGATCGGTGTATTTCGACACGCGCGCACGCTCGAGCCCTTCGACCAGCACCTTCACCGTGCCGTCGGGAAGCTTCAAGAGCTGCAGCACGCTCGCGAGCGTACCGGTCTCGTAAATGGCATCGGCCGCCGGATCATCGTCGGACGCGTTCTTCTGCGTCGCGAGCATGATCAGCGCATCGTTCTTCATCACCTCTTCGAGCGCGCGGATCGACTTCTCGCGGCCGACAAAGAGCGGAACGATCATGTGCGGGAAGACGACGATGTCGCGCAGCGGCAGCACAGGATAGGCGTGCGTTTCGCCATGGACGATGGTTGGCCGGGGTTTTGTATTAGTCATGGCCTTTTCCTTTTGCTTTGCCCCCTTGCACGCAGCCCGCCATGCTTATGCGCAACCGCCACAAGGTGCCGAGGTGATCCGCAAGGCCGGTCGGTCCTCTACGAGTTGGACCGGCTCGCCGGATCGGAACTGAGGCGAATCTGGAAGAGAATTTTTGCTCGCCGCCGACATTAGGTGGCTATCGACCCGGGGGGTGTCAAGTCATTGAAAAACGCGCGCCATCAGGCGCTTACGCACAGCGGTAAGCGACGCAACACCGGCTGCGGAGATACACTTCCGCAGCCCAACTTGAAGGTACAATCGGAGCCTTCCAGCGCCGTCGGTCAGGCGCTGGCATTCTCGACGGCACGATCGGACCGATCGGCATAGATGTAGAGCGGACGCGCCGTGCCTTCCACGACTTCGCGGGAAATCACGACTTCTTCCACACCTTCCAGGCCCGGCAGGTCGAACATGGTCTCGAGCAGGATCGCTTCGAGGATCGAACGCAGGCCGCGCGCGCCGGTCTTGCGCTCGATCGCCTTGCGGGCGACCGCGCCAAGCGCCTCGTCGGCGAACGTCAGCTCGATGTTCTCCATTTCGAACAGCCGCTGGTACTGTTTCACCAGCGCGTTCTTCGGCTCGGTGAGGATCTTCTTCAGCGAGGTCTCGTCGAGGTCCTCGAGCGTCGCCACGACCGGCAGACGGCCGACGAACTCGGGGATGAGACCGTACTTCAGGAGGTCCTCAGGCTCGACGTGGCGGAAGATCTCGCCGGTCCGGCGGTCTTCCGGCGCCATCACCTGGGCGGCGAAACCGATCGAGGTCGACCGCCCGCGCGCGGAGATGATCTTCTCCAGGCCGGCGAACGCGCCGCCGCAGATGAACAGGATGTTGGTGGTATCCACCTGCAGGAACTCCTGCTGGGGATGCTTGCGGCCGCCCTGCGGCGGGACCGAAGCCACCGTGCCCTCCATGATCTTGAGCAGCGCCTGCTGCACGCCCTCGCCCGACACATCGCGCGTGATCGAGGGATTGTCGGACTTGCGGCTGATCTTGTCGATTTCGTCGATGTAGACGATGCCGCGCTGGGCCCGCTCGACATTGTAGTCGGCGGCCTGGAGCAGCTTGAGGATGATGTTCTCGACGTCCTCACCGACATAGCCGGCCTCGGTCAGCGTCGTCGCATCCGCCATGGTGAACGGCACGTCCAGGATGCGGGCGAGCGTCTGCGCAAGCAGCGTCTTGCCCGAACCGGTCGGACCGATCAGCAGGATGTTCGACTTCGCGAGCTCGACGTCGTTGTGCTTGGTCTGGTGGTTGAGGCGCTTGTAGTGATTGTGCACCGCGACCGAGAGGACCTTCTTCGCATGGCTCTGGCCGATCACGTAGTCGTCCAGGACCTTGCAGATTTCCTTCGGCGTCGGAATCCCGTCGCGCGACTTGACCAACGAGGATTTGTTCTCCTCGCGGATGATGTCCATGCAGAGCTCGACGCACTCGTCGCAGATGAAGACCGTGGGACCCGCGATCAGTTTGCGGACTTCGTGCTGGCTCTTGCCGCAGAACGAGCAATACAGCGTGTTCTTGGAGTCGCTCGTGCCGACCTTACTCATTCATGTCTCCGTCCGCGGTTCGATCCCGTTCCGCTCGATCGCTCCATTCCGACACGATGGTCGGTATGAAGCTTAAGTAGAGCAAATTCCGTACCAAAAAAGACCCTACGCGTTATATCCCGTGCGAATCACGGTCGCTCGATTCTCCGCGATCATAGCCGATCAATCGTAGCCAACCATGCTGTCACCCGACTATCAAGAATTCGCTAATCGGGGGTCGCCGGCTACCCGTGACAATACCGTGATTTCCGGTCTTGGCACGGCTGCAGTGACCGAAATCACTACGGCGTTGCTGGATTGCCACGAAAAACAAGCACGAAAGCGGAACTTTCTGCCTGTCGCAGGGCGGAAAACTGCGTTTTGCAACGCGCATACGCGTCCATAGCGTGAACGCCACCTGATGGCGACAGGCGATCCCCATAGGGCGCCGAGGGATCGCCGCCCACCCCGGTAGTGTTACTGGGTCTTCGCCGGTGCGGCTTCCTCAGCGCGCTTGTCGATGACTTTGTCAACCAGCCCGAACTCCTTGGCGTCGTTCGCGGTCAGGAACTTGTCGCGTTCCAGCGCATCCTCGATCGACTTGTAGGTCTGGCCGGTATGCTTCACGTAGATCTCGTTGAGCCGCTTCTTCAGGTTCAGGATTTCCTGGGCGTGCAGCATGATGTCGGTCGCCTGGCCCTGGAAGCCGCCGGAGGGCTGGTGCACCATGATGCGCGCGTTCGGCAGCGAGAACCGCATGTCCTTCTCGCCGGCGCAGAGCAGCAGCGAGCCCATCGAGGCGGCCTGGCCCGTGCACAGCGTCGAAACCGGCGGGCGGATGAACTGCATGGTGTCGTAGATCGCAAGGCCCGACGTCACCACGCCGCCCGGCGAGTTGATGTACATCGAGATTTCTTTCTTCGGATTTTCCGCCTCGAGGAACAACAGCTGCGCGACGATCAGCGTCGACATGCCGTCCTCGACCGGGCCGGTCACGAAGATGATGCGCTCCTTCAGGAGGCGCGAGAAGATGTCGTAGGCGCGCTCGCCACGGTTGGTCTGCTCGACCACCATGGGCACGAGGTTCATGTAGGTTTCAACCGGATCGCGCATGAGTCACCTAGGGTTTTCGGAGACGGACATCGCCGGGCAGGCTGGCCAGTTTGGCTGGATTTGCCGGAGGGGCGAATGGACGTCCTGTGATGCAGGAACTTGGCAGAGGTAGAAGGCGTACCGACAGATATAGCCCAATTCGCTTCTGACAAGTGCGGAGCGCATTAAGGCTTAATCCGTCGGGCAGTTGAAGCTGATTCGTACGAAGAGGCCCAGCCGGCCATCTGGCTAGCTGGGCCTCTTCGCCGATCATCCTTAATAGATGGCTCTCTCAAAGCCTTTAGGCTGCGGTCTTTTCCGCCTCGTCGTCCTTGTAGAGGTCCTCGCGCGAGACCTTCTTCTCGGTCACGTGCGCAAGCTCGAGGATGAAGTCGACGACCTTGTCCTCATAGATCGGTGCACGGAGCTGGGCCAATGCCTGGGCGTTGCTGCGGTAATAGTCCCAGACCTCCTTCTCGCGGCCCGGCATCGAGCGCGCGCGCTCGATCACGGCGCGGCCGACCTCGTCGTCGGTCACGGTGATCTTGTTCTTCTCGCCGATCTCCGAGAGCACGAGGCCAAGCCGCACGCGGCGGTCGGCGATCTTGCGGTACTCTTCCTGGGCCTTGTCCTCGGTGGTGTCCTCGTCGGCGAAGGTCTTGCCGGCGGAGGCCATCTCGGCCTTGACCGAGTTCCACATCAGATTGAACTCTTCATCGACCAGAGAGGGCGGCGCCTCGAAGCGATGCGCTTCGTCGAGGCGGTCAAGCAGCGCGCGCTTGACGCGCTGGCGCGTCGCGGTCGCGAACTCGGCAACCAGACGCTCGCGCGCGGCTTCCTTCAGCTTGTCCAGCGATTCCAGGCCGAGCGTCTTGGCGAACTCGTCGTCGATCGCGAGATCCTGCGGCGCCTCGATCAGCGTCGCGGTGGTCTCGAACTCGGCCGGCTGGCCGGCGAGCTTCTCGTTCATGTAGTTCTTCGGGAACGACACTTTCAGCGTGCGCGTCTCGCCCGCGCCGATGCCGATCAGCTGCTCTTCGAAGCCGGGAATGAAGGTGTTGGAGCCGATGGCGACCTGGATGCCTTCGCCGGTGCCGCCTTCGAAGACTTCGCCGTTGATGCTGCCTTTGAAGTTGATGGTGACGCGATCGCCCGAGGCGGCCTTGGCACCCTCGCCCTTGTCGGCAAAGGTGCGGTTGGTATCGGCGATGCGCTTGATCGCCTCATCAACGTCGGCGTCGGTGACGTCGGCGACCGGCTTCTCGACCTCGAAGGTCTTGAAGTCGGCGAGCGCGATCACCGGCACCACCTCGATCGCGACCGTGTAGGTCAGATCGGTCTTGCCGCTCAACAGCTCGTCGACCTCGGCCTGCTCGCTCGGCATGGTGATCTTCGGCTCGGTCGCGAGCCGAAAGCCGCGCTCGGAGAACAGCTGCGTGTTGGTGTCGCGGATGGTCTGGTCGATGGTCTCGGCCATCACCGAGCGGCCGTAGACCTTCTTCAGATGCGAGACCGGCACCTTGCCGGGACGGAAGCCGTTGATGCGGACCTTGTCCTTGAGGTCAACGAGCTTGGCGCCGGCCTTGGCGTCGAGATCGGACGCGGCAACGCTGATCTTGAACTCGTGCTTCAAACCTTCCGAGAGGGTCTCTGTGACCTGCATGGCGTCCAATCTTCTTCTCGTTCGGTCCCGGCGCGCATGCGTCGGGACGCTGTCATTAATCGATCCGGCGCAAGGCGAACGCCTCGACGCCGGTGGTTCATCGGATCGGCTCCCAGCGGACGGGCATCCGCGCAGAATCAGACCCTTGTAATCCGTGCAAACGCGATAAGCGCTTGGTGCGGGCGGAGGGACTCGAACCCCCACAACTTTCGTCACTGGAACCTAAATCCAGCGCGTCTACCAGTTCCGCCACGCCCGCGTGAATTTGCATCAAGACCGGCCGCGATGCCGCGGGCGGCCGGGCTTATAGCATGTGCCTGACTGTTCGCAGCAAAAAAATGGCCTGATGGAGGCAGCCTTCAAGTAGGCACGACGGCTGGACTTATCCAGCGCGGCGTGGTCCGGATTGCCGATGAAACCGCGGATCTTCGACCCTAATCGGCGCGAGGTTCTGGCCGGGCTTGGAGCTTGCGCGGCCGGCGTGCTGGCGGGCGGAGCAACCCCGCCTGTGACCGCCCAGCTCGCCCTTCAGGCAAGGGCGTCAACCCTGGCTCTGGGAGCGGGGCAACCGGCTACACCAATTTGGGAGCTGGCCGCCGTAAGCCATCTCCGGGACGTCCGGCTCAAGCGCGGCGACCGTTGCGAAGTGGTGTTTCGGAACGACCTTCCTGTGCCACTTGCGCCAGTCTGGTACGGCCTCAATGGCCCTGTTACGACCGACCCGCTGCGAGGGCGCGCTCCCGCGCCGCCGAACGCAGTCGAAACATCAATTATTTCAATACCCAATGCAGGAACCTTGCTGGCCGACTTCCGCCTGTTCGAGGATGGCCTGAAGCAGCCCGCACGCCCACTTCCGATCATCGCGGCCGAGACCAGCCCGGCCGTCGTCGATCGTGACGAGGTGCTGTTGATCGAGGAATGGCGCCTGCGCCCCGATGGCACGGCTGTCCCGCCGGGCGAGAACCCAAAGGACGCGACGCCGCTCTATACGATCAACGGGCAGACTTCATTCGAACTCTCAGCCTTGGGCCATCAACGGCTGCGGCTGCGCTTTATCAACGGCTCCCAACGCACTGTTCTGGCTATCAAATTGGAAGGCCACGACGTCCGCGTGCTGGCTTTGGATGGACAGCCGGCCGAGCCGTTTTCGGCGCGCAACGGCGCCCTGGTTCTGGCGCCCGGCGCACGGGTCGACGCCTTTGTGGATGCGGCCGCATCAGCCCCATTCTTGCTGCATGACGGCAAGGCGGCGCACCAGGTCGGCAGCCTCAAGATCTCAGACCAATTGGAGCGGCGCGTTCCGCTGGCGCCGCCGCCGCTCCCTTCGAACGACCTTCCCGAGAAGCTCGACTTAAGAGGCGCCCTGCGGTTCGATGTCGCGCTCGGCTTCCCCGACGCCGGCTGGACGCGGCCCGTGTACTTCTCCACGGCGTCCGCGCCCGCCTTCCGGGCCAAGACCGGCCGCACCGTCATGCTGGCCCTCAACAACCCCGGCTCTGTCACCGCCGTGTTCCACCTGCACGGCCACCCCTTCCGCCTGCTCGACAAGCTCGATGATGGCTGGAAGCCCTATTGGCTCGACACGCTCGCGATCGAGCCCGGCCAGACCCACCGCATCGCCTTCGCGGCGACCGCGCCCGGACGATGGCTGCTCGAATCCGTCGCGACCGACTGGGCCGCGCCGCGGCTGGTGCGCTGGTACGCGGTGGAGTGAATTACCGTTTCCGCTGCGCGAGCCGCGCACGGGCGACGACATTTGCGTGCGTGGGCGATGTAGGCTTCGTCACCTGTCTTCTTGGCCTCTTCCATAAAGACGTCGATAGCCTGATCCGTCCGCAGGGTCATACGCTGTCAACTCTTCGGACGTGACGTTACTCCCGCGTCAGTGCGCCTGTGTTCAATACTCCACCCCCAGCGCATCATAGATCCTCCGGTGCACGGCGGGCAGCGTTTCGGTGAGATCCTCCGCAATCAGTCCGGGCCCGGCTTCGCGCGCCGCCTCGCCATGCATCCAGACGCCGATGCTGGCGGCTTCGAATGCCGGCACGCCCTGCGCCAGCAGGCCTGCAATGATGCCGGAGAGGACGTCACCAGCGCCGGCGGTGGCGAGCCAGGGCGGCGCGTTGGCGGCGATGGTGGCACGGCCGTCGGGGGCGGCGATCGTGGTGTCCGGCCCCTTCAGCAGCACGACGGCGCCGGAACGCTCGGCGGCGGCGCGAACGCGCTCCAGCTTGGAACGGCCCGGAAATTTGTTGCTGAGGTCGGAGAACAGGCGCGGAAACTCGCCTTCATGCGGCGTCAGCACCACCGCATTGTCCTGTGCGGCCTTGATCGATTCGAACAGCCGCTCGGGGGTTGCGGCAAAGCTCGTCAGCGCATCGGCATCGAGCACCAGACGACGCTGCGCGGCGAGCGCGGTGTGGACGAGATCGCAGGTGCGCTCACCGATGCCCGCGCCGGGGCCGATGATGCAGGTGCCGTAGCGCTTGTCGCCGAGCAGCTCGCCGAACTCGATCGCCGTGTCGACGGGGCGAACCATCACCGCCGTCAGCGCAGCCGCATTGATCGCGAGCGCATCGCGCGGGGTCGCCAGCGTCACCAGGCCCGCCCCTGCCCGCAGCGCGCCGCGCGCGGCGAGCCGCGCCGCCCCGGTTGCCGCGGCATCGCCCGAGACCGCCAGCACGTGCCCGCGCGCGTATTTGTGACCGTCGATGCGCGGCACCGGAAAGGCGGCGCCCCAGACATCCGGATCGTTCTCGAAGGTCTGTGGCGCGATCTCGTCCAGCACCCGCGCGTCGATGCCGATGTCGGCGACGCGCACGCGGCCGCAATGCATCCGGCCCGGCAGCAGCAAATGCGCCGGCTTCTTGCGAAAGAAGGTGACGGTCTCGGTGGCGTTCACCGCCGCGCCCATCAATGCCGCGCTGGTGCCGTTGATGCCGCTCGGCAGGTCGACCGCGAGCACCGGGGCGCCGTTGGCGTTGATCGCCTCGATCATCGCGCGCGCCTCGCCATCCACGGGGCGGCTGAGACCGGCGCCGAACAGCGCATCGATGATCAGCGTGGGCTTTCCGATCGCCTGCGGATTGAACGGCAGCACCGGGTGCTTCCAGCCGCGCGCGGCGGAGGCCGCATCGCCCTGGAGCTGGTCGCGCTCGCACATGGCGATCACCGAGACCTCCCGCCCCTGGGCCGCGAGCTCGGCGGCTGCGACAAAACCGTCACCGCCATTGTTGCCGGGACCGGCCACGATCAGGATCGGCCCCTCCTCCACCAGCGCCTGGGCGGCATCAGCGACCGCCTGGCCCGCGCTCAGCATCAGCTTGAAACCGGGTGTGCCGCCCGCGATGGTGAGCTGGTCCGCCCGCTGCATTTCCGCGTTGGTCAGAACTTCCATGCCACTTCCCTAGTACAATCGCCTTTTCAACAGGCATCTTCCGCGCCGATCCGACGCGGGGAACAACGATCTGCACACATATTGAACCGTTTGCCTATTTCGTAGTCTTCGGTATTTTGTGCAAGTTGGCGCCACCACTCAGAGATGCTCGTTAAAAGGCTGATAACGCTCCAATAATCAGGGCATTTGCAACTTGGCATAGACCCTGCTTTCGAGGAAGCCGCTTCGGTTCGTCGTGCTCACTGGCATTTATCAGGGTGTCGCCGGCCGTTGGTGCCGGTCAGGTCAGGATTTCCGGCATAGCGAAGACAAGATCATGCGTATAAGGCGCATCCTGACGAAGACGTTGCTATTGATCGAAAGGCCGGAGGCGCGCAGTGAAGAAAATCGAAGCCATCATCAAGCCATTCAAGCTCGACGAGGTGAAGGAAGCGCTTCAGGAAGTCGGCCTTCAGGGCATCACCGTGACCGAGGCCAAGGGCTTTGGCCGGCAGAAGGGTCACGCCGAGCTCTACCGTGGCGCAGAATACATCGTCGACTTTCTGCCCAAGGTGAAGATCGAGATCGTGATCGGCGACGATCTGGTCGAGCGCGCCATCGACGCGATCCGCCGCGCCGCGCAAACCGGGCGCATCGGCGACGGTAAGATCTTCGTCTCCAACATCGAAGAGGCGATCCGCATCCGAACCGGCGAATCCGGGCTGGACGCTATCTGAGCCGGGTGCTATCCCGAATTTTGCGACACTCCGACTGGAAATAAGGCTGCTTCGGCGGCCTGATTTCGTTTGTGCGGTCGCGCAAAACTCGCCCGAGCGAGAATAATTTTGCTCAACTGGAAACCGACCCGCAGAGCCAAAAGGGGTATGCATGAAGACCGCCAAAGACGTCCTGAAATCGATCAAGGACAACGACGTCAAGTACGTCGACCTGCGCTTCACCGATCCGCGCGGCAAGTGGCAGCATGTGACGTTCGATGTCAGCATGATCGATGAAGACATCTTCGCCGAAGGGACGATGTTCGACGGCTCCTCGATCGCCGGCTGGAAGGCGATCAACGAGTCCGACATGTGCCTGATGCCCGATCCGGTCACCGCGACGATCGACCCGTTCTTCGCCGAGACCACCATGGTCATCACCTGCGACGTGCTCGAGCCGACCACCGGCGAGCCCTACAACCGCGACCCCCGCGGCATCGCCAAGAAGGCCGAAGCCATGGTGAAGTCGATGGGCGTGGGCGACAGCGTGTTCGTCGGCCCCGAAGCCGAGTTCTTCGTGTTCGACGACGTGCGCTATTCGGCCGAGCCTTACAAGACCGGCTTCCGCCTCGACTCCTCGGAGCTGCCGACCAATTCCGACACCGAATATGAAGGCGGCAATCTCGGCCACCGCGTCCGCACCAAGAGCGGCTATTTCCCGGTTCCGCCGCAGGATTCGGTGCAGGACATGCGCTCGGAGATGTTAGGGGCCATGGCCAAGATGGGCGTCAAGGTCGAGAAGCACCACCACGAGGTCGCGTCCGCCCAGCACGAGCTCGGCATGAAGTTCGACACGCTGACGCTGATGGCCGACCATCTGCAGATCTACAAATACTGCATCCACCAGGTCGCCCACATCTACGGCAAGACCGCCACCTTCATGCCGAAGCCGGTCTTCGGCGACAACGGCTCGGGCATGCACGTGCATCAGTCGATCTGGAAGGACGGCAAGCCGGTGTTCGCCGGCAACAAATACGCCGACCTGTCGGAAACCTGCCTGCACTACATCGGCGGCATCATCAAGCACGCCAAGGCGATCAACGCCTTCACCAACCCGTCGACCAACTCCTACAAGCGTCTGGTCCCGGGCTATGAGGCCCCCGTGCTGCTCGCCTACTCCGCGCGCAACCGCTCGGCCTCGTGCCGTATCCCCTACACCGCTTCGCCGAAGGCCAAGCGCGTCGAGGTGCGCTTCCCCGATCCGCTCGCCAATCCCTATCTCGGCTTCGCCGCGATGCTGATGGCCGGCCTCGACGGCATCAAGAACAAGATCGATCCGGGTCCGGCGATGGACAAGGACCTCTACGACCTGCCGAAGGAAGAGCTGAAGCAGATCCCGACCGTGTGCGGCTCGCTCCGCGAGGCGCTGGAAAACCTCGACAAGGACCGCGGCTTCCTCAAGGCCGGCGGCGTGTTCGACGACGACTTCATCGACGCCTACATCGAGCTGAAGATGACCGAAGTCGCCCGCTTCGAAATGACCCCGCACCCGGTCGAGTTCGAGATGTACTATTCGGGCTAAGCGGCTCGGACTTTATGCGACAAGCAAAAGGCGCTTCCGATGGAAGCGCCTTTTCGTTTGGGGACTCGTAGGGCCGGCAATCACCACGTCGCCGTGAACGCCTTCTGCAGCTCGGCCGGCGCGGTCACGCCGCCCGCGATCAGCAACTGGGTGAGCACGCGGGCTTTCTGCGGATTGAGGTCCTCGGACACGACGAAGCCGTTCTTGTCGTCGTCGACCTCGACGTTGCGCGTGACGAAGCCGGACCGGACCCGCGTCGAGCGCACCACCGTGATGCCCTTCTTCGCCGCCGCTTCGAGCGCATCGAGCGCCGGCTTCGAGGTGTTTCCGTCGCCCACCCCGGCCAGCACGATGCCTTTGGCGCCGTGCGCAATGGCGTCCTCGACCGGAACGGCGTCCATGTTGGCGTGCGAGTACACGATCTCGACGCGCGGCAATTGCTCGCCCGCCGGCAGCTGATAGGTCCCGCGCCTGAAGGCGGCGCCTTGGGTCATGAAGCGAATGCCGCCGGCGGCGTCGACATAGCCGATCGGTCCGTCATTGGGTGAGCTGAACGTCTCGATGCTGGTGGTGTTGGTCTTGGTGACCGAGCGCGCGCCTTGAATCTTGTCGTTCAGCACCGCCATCACGCCGCGCCCGCGCGAGCGCGGATCGGCGGCGACCTGCACGGCTTCATAGAGATTGCCGGGGCCGTCGGCGCTGACCGCCGTGGCCGGCCGCATCGAACCGACGATCACCACCGGCTTGTCGCCGCGCACCACATTGTCGAGAAAGAACGCGGTCTCCTCGAGCGTGTCGGTGCCATGGGTGATGACGACGCCATCCGCTTCGTTCTTGTCGAAAGCGTCCTGGATGCGGCGGGCCAGCGCAAACCAGACCTTGTCGTTCATGTCCTGGGACCCGATGGACGAGATCTGCTCGGCATTCAGCTTCGCCAGCTTGTCGAGGCCCGGGACGGATTGCATCAGCTGCTCGCCCGTGATCTGGCCCGACTTGTACGCGCCGGTCGCGCGCGCGTCGGCCTGGCCCGCGATGGTGCCGCCCGTCGCAAGAACGAGAATGCGCGGCAGGCCGCCAGCTGAAGCATCCTTGCCCGGCTCCGCCGCCTGCGCTGTCGCGCCGATGCAGCCAGACCAGAGCACGAAAGCCATCAGCGGAATGGCAAGTCGCGATATTCGGCAAGGCCAGTGAAGTGCTGATGTGACGGCGTCGCTGATCATCGAATGTCCTCCTGCTGTCCCGGGCAGGCTATTCGAAACCGCGCAATGGGGCCGAAGATGGGCGGCACACGCAGGGCGGGTAGAGTCCTTGCAAAACATCATCTCGCCGGCCGTATCGAGATGCCCCGCTCCGCCCTACCCGCCCAGGCAGTTACGGCTTCGGCGGCGCGATCCGCAGCCCGTCGGCGCCGATCGCGCCGAACGTGCTCGCGATGATCTCAGCTGTCGGCTCCATGCCGCCGAGCGACCAGTGCGAGGGCTCCTGCTCTTCGATCCTGACCCAGACGTTGCGGCGGAAGTCCGCATTGCCCTGCCCCTCGACCTCGACCAGGAGGTCGGTGACGCGTTCCAGCAGTAGCTTCTTCTGTGCGGCGTCCAGGATGCCGCGGACGGTGGAAATGGTGACGTAAGGCATGTCTCTCTCCAATCATGTGATGTGACGACGGCGGCAGATTGCCCCCAACGTGACCGGCGCGGCAGTGGCGGATAAGACAGAGATCGGGCAATTTCCGCCACGCGCCCGCGGACCCGATCGGATAGGATCGCCGCGTCCGCCTGGAGGTCTCATGAAGCTTGCAATTCTGGCCCTGGAAGGCTGCATGCACTCGGCGATCGCCGGTGTCGCCGACATCCTGGCGCTCGCCAATCACGTCATGCAGCAGAGCGGCGCAAAACCCCGCTTCAGCTGGCAGACGCTCTCGCTCGACGGCAGGCCGGTGCGTGCAGGCGGCGGCCAGATGATCGCGGTCGATGGCGCGATCGGACAACGCGGGCGCTTTGATGCGATCCTCGTCCCCGGCAATCTCGTCGATCACGTCACGGCGGAGCGACTGCAACCGCAATACGCCCGGGCCGGCGCCTGGCTCCGGCAGCAGCACGCGAACGGCCGGCTGATCGGCGCCTTCTGCAGCGGCGTGTTCCTGCTGGCCGGCGCCGGCCTGCTCGACAATCGCCGCGCCACCATCACCTGGTGGCTGCAAGGCGAGTTGCGGCAGCGTCATCCCACGGTCGACCTCGCCGCCGACGCCGTCGTCACCGTCGCCGACCGCATCGTTTGCGCCGCCGGCCCGATGTCGTGGGTCGATCTTCTGCTCAGGCTGATCGAGATGGTCGAAGGCAAGGAGATCGCAAGACTATGCGCGGACTACGTCGTCATCGACACGGCGCAGCGCAGCCAGTCGATCTTCATGCCGGTCGGCTATCTGCTCTCGCAGGACCCGCTGCTGACCAGGGCGGACCTGCTGGTGCGCCGCACCGGCAAGGCTCCGATGACCGTCAAGCGCCTTGCCGGCGCGCTCGGTGTCAGCGAGCGCACGCTGAACCGGAAGTTTCAGGAGCTCACGCGCGAGCCGCCGCAGGCCTTCATCATGCGCCGCCGCGTCGAGCACGCGCGCACGCTGCTGGAGACGACGAGGCAGCCGATCAAGGCCATTGCACGCACGACCGGCTATGAGGACGAAAGCAGCTTCCGCAAGGCGTTCCGCAAGCTCACTCTGATGTCGCCGCAGGCCTATCGCGCGCGGCGGATGGAGCGAACGGCGTGAGGCGGCCGCGCGTGCCGCTCTACGATCTCACTCGTCCCGAAATATTTCTCCCGATCTCCGTCGCTGCCGGCCGCCGTCATTTGCGAACCCGGATTTCCGATGGAGAGGCGCCGTAGACACGACGAAAGGTTCGATTGAAATACGAGATGTCGTTGAATCCGGACTGGTGGGCGATCTCGCTGATCGAACGGCCTGCGAGCCTCACGTCCGTCAACATCTTGTAGGCCGAGGCCAGCCTCTGATTGAGAACGAACTCGGTAAAGCTCGTGCCTTCGAGTTCGAACAGCTTTCGGACATAGGACTTTGAAATGCCCTGCTTGGCAGCCACGGAGTCCAGGCTCAGCCCGGGACTGCCGGACTGCGCGCGAATGTTGGCCTTGATGCTCCGCATTCTGGCGGCGGCAACGCCGCGCATGTTCGCCATCTCGGCGGCATCCGGCGTGGCGCCGAGCAACAGGGCGCCGAGATCGAGCATGTGGTTCACGACGGCCCGCCGCATCGCTGCGTTCGCGAGCGTCTGCCTTTCATTGACGATGCCGAGGTAATCCAGAAAGAGCGACAACGCCGGATTCCGCCCGTCGAGCGGCCTGCCGATGGCGTCGTCGAAATTGCTGACCAGGGGCGCAATCAGTGCGCGGCTGATCCGCCAAGTGACCACGCGCCTCGGCGTGCAATTGGTCGCAGTCCCCGGCAATCCATTCGTAGTCAAGATCGCGTCGCCGGGACCGAGATGCGTCTCGTGACCGTTTTGATTGTGGGTCGCCGCACCGTCGCGGTTGAGCACGATCACCGGATCGTCGTTATCGATCATCGCTTCGGTATGGCGACAGAAAATCGGAGAGACGGCCGCGACCGCGACCGACATTCCGGGCAACGCCCGCAACTTCATATCGATCTGAAGCGCCGTGTCGGGCAACGGCTCGATCTCGAGCTTGAGGATTTCGCGGCCGTAGATTTCCTGAAAGGCTTCCGTCCTGTCGCGCCCGGCAAACGCGGAGCTGGACAGCTCCAATGCGATCAATTCGTCGCCACTATCCAACGCACCGCTCCATAAGAGTGAGATCGCCCGGCGCTCCTTTTGTCGCAGGAAATCCTGCAGCGTTCAAAGGCCTTTCCTTGCCGCCTCCAATTCGGATCGTGCGCGTTGAAGCGCTGTCTGATGCGACGCCGGCTCCGGACCGATGCGCCTGCCGATGTGGCAAGGTGATCACAGTGGATGGCAATCGTCGGGCTTGTGGTGATCAGTCCAAGTCGATGTAGCGCGTACCCCAAGCCGAACCAGCCGCACTCCCGGTATAGCTCTTCGACGTCGCTTGACGTTGCGCGCACCGGTTGCAGAGGGGCTCATGGCAATCACGGGAAAGATCATTTCGGTTACTGTCCTTCTGGCATTGACGCAGGCGGCGTCCGCCGCGGACCTGCCAGTCAAGGCGGCCGCGTTTCCGGCCCCCCTCGTCGACTGGAGCGGCGTCTATGTCGGCGTGCATGCCGGCTATGGCGGCGGCATGAAGGATTGGACCAACCAGCAACTCAACTTTCCCGCGCAGGGCCTCTTGAGCGGCGCGCAAATCGGCATCAACAAGCAGATCGCCAGCCTCGTGTTCGGCGTCGAGCTGGAAGGAGCCTGGACCGGCATCAGCGGCTCACAAACTGTTACGACCGGCAGCATGGGGCCCTTCTTCCTGGGCACGGTCACGGCTTCCGGGACTTCCAGGATCGAGGCGATGGCCAGCGTCACCGGGCGCGCCGGCCTCGCCGCTGACCGCTGGTTTGTCTTTGCCAAGGGCGGGCTGACCGGCGCCTGGGAGAAGCATTCTTACAACCTGGCCCTCAACGATGCCTTCGGCGGAGCGATTGTCGAGACTTTGGAGGCTCGCGAATTTCGCTTGGCTCCCACGATCGGCTTTGGCGCCGAATACGCCCTTGATGGCCGTTGGTCGGTCAAGGCGGAGTACGACTACGTGGCCTTGGGCACCCGGACTGCGCCCCTTACCGGCCCGGCCACGTTCAATGGCGGGACCCTGCCCTCCTTCAGGGTAAACGAGCCGATCGCGCAGGATGCAATCCATCTGCTCAAGGTCGGAGCGAACTACCGGCTCGGCACTGTGGCAGTCGATCCGATCTATCCGCGAGTCAAACCGGCGTCGGGCGCCGACTGGACCGGCGCTTTTCTGGGTGCGCAGGGAGGTTACGGACTCGGCCACATGGGACGTTCGACGCTCGTTGACCCGGCCAATCCCGGACGTGGCACTTACGACATGAAGGGCTGGCTCGGCGGGATCAACGGAGGCGTCAACGTCCAGTCCGGTGTGCTCGTCTTCGGCATCGAGGGCGAGTGGATGTGGACTGGCATGCGGGGTGGCCAGACTCTCACGGGGCCCGATCCGTTCTTCGGCGGCACCGCGGTCACTAAGCTCGACAGCTCGATCGACTGGCTGGCGATCGCCAGCGCCAGGGCCGGATTTGTCGCCGGCGACCGGCTGTTGATCTATGGCAAGGGCGGCATTGCGGTCGCCAGCGAAAGACACTCGGCCAGTACCGTCGAGCCCCTCCCCGCTATCGGCGGCCTCGTTACATCATCGATCAGCGGAAGGGCCACGCATTCCGGAATCGCCGTTGGCGCCGGCGCCGAGTATGCACTGGGAGGCAATTGGTCGATCAAGGGCGAGTACGATTACATCAAGATGATGGCGCAGCAACATACCGATACCGGTCTTCTGACGATCAATGCAGGCCTGGCGACGGATCAGGGCAACATTGCCCCGGGCGTCGACAAGGTCGGTCAGACCCTGCATCTGTTCAAGCTGGGCGTGAACTACCATTTCAATCCGCTGCCGGGAGCCGTCGCCGCACGCTACTGACGCGGTCAGCCTGCCGCTTCACTTGTCGGGAAAATTCGACCCGATCTCTGTAGAGCCGCGCCGGCGTCTCGGCAAATAGAGGAAGCGGTGGGTGCAAGGGGCTCAACCCATCCTACAGGCTACGGGTTGTCACGCCGCGGCATCAAATGGTCGAGCAGGCCCGTCGGCAGCGGGAAGACGATGGTCGACGACCGCTCGCCGGCGATGTCGTGCAAAGCCGCGAAATAGCGCAGCTGCATCGCCTGCGGCTCCTGGGCCAGGATGCGGCCAGCCTCGACGAGCTTTTCGGCGGCCTGCTGCTCACCCATGGCGTTGATCACCTTGGCGCGCCGCAAGCGTTCCGCCTCGGCCTGCTTGGCGATCGCACGCACCATGGTTTCATTGATGTCGATGTCCTTGATCTCGATGCCCGTGACCTTGATGCCCCAGACGTCAGTTTGCTTGTCGAGGATCTCCTGGATGTCGGCGTTCAGCTTGTCGCGTTCGGCCAGCATCTCGTCGAGATCGTGCTTGCCGAGCACAGAGCGCAGCGTCGTCTGCGCGAGCTGGCTGGTCGCGGCCATGTAATCGCCGACCTTGATGATGGCGCGCTCGGGATCGACGATGCGGAAGTACAGCACGGCGTTGACCTTGACCGAAACGTTGTCGCGCGAGATCACGTCCTGGGGCGGCACCACCTGCACCATCACCCTGAGATCGACCTTGACGAGCTGCTGCACGACCGGAATGAGGATGACGAGGCCCGGGCCCTTCACCCCGGCGAAGCGGCCGAGCGTGAAAACGACGCCGCGCTCGTATTCCCTGAGGATGCGAACGGCCTGGGTGAGAAACACGACGACGAGCAGCGCAAGCACCGCATAGATCGAATATTCAATCATCAGAGTTGACCTCCCTCGCCGCCGGCCGGACCCGGACGCCGGACCACCAGCGTCAAATCGACGATGCTCGCGACCTCGACCCGCTCGCCGGGCCTGAAGGCGTCGGCACCGCGCGCTTGCCAGCGTTCGCCATGCGTAAAGACGTGGCCCTCGGTCTCGTTCCAGTCGAGAACCTCGGCGGACAGGCCTTGCATGGCTTGTGCGCCGACCCGGGCCGGACCTTTGCCGGCGCGCCGAAGCGCGCCGAGCACGACGAGAATGAAGCCGGTGAACGTCGCCGCGACGATGGCGATCACCGTCCAGGACAGCCGGTAGCCCGGCGCTTCGACCCGGATCAACATGATCGCTCCCAGCACGAAGGCGACGACGCCGCCAAGACCGACCACCACGGTCGGATTGAAGGCCTCGACGGCGAGGAGCGCGATCCCGATCAGCATCAGGCCGAGGCCGGCATAGTTGATCGGCAGCAGGTTGAGGGCATAGAGGCCGATCAGGAGGCAGATCGTCCCGACGACCCCCGGGGCAACCGCACCGGGGGACATGAACTCGAAGATCAGGCCGTAGATGCCGACCATCAGGAGAATGAAGGCGACGTTGGGATCGGTGATGACCGCGAGGAATCGCGAGATCCATCCGGGGTCGACGACCTCGACCACCGCGTCCTTCGTCGCGAGGCGTCGTGACCCGCCGCCCGCGATCTCGACCACGCGACCGTCGATCTGCCGGAGCAAATCGGCCGGATCGCGCGCGACGAGGTCGATGACCTGCGCCTGCAACGCGCCATTGGCGGAAAGGGTGGCGGCTTCGCGGACCGCCTTCTCGGCCCAGTCCGCATTGCGATTGCGCAGCTCGGCGAGGCTGCGGATGAAGGCGACGGCATCGTTCGTCACCTTTGCCGTCATCGCATCCTTCGGCTCATCCTTCTTGTCCTTGCTGTCCTTGTCGGGCGTGCCGCTCGGCAGGCCCGGGAACGAACCGCCGATCTGCACCGGCGTCGCGGCACCGATATTGGTGCCCGGCGCCATCGCCGCGATATGGGTGGCATAAAGAATGTAGGTCCCCGCGCTCGCCGCATGGGCGCCCGAGGGCGCGACGTATCCCACGACAGGAACGGGCGAGCCGAGCACATCGGCGATGATCTCGCGCATGCTGGAATTGAGGCCGCCCGGCGTATTCATTTTCAGAATCACGATCTCGGCGCGTCGCTCGGCTGCCCTAGCCAAGGCGTCCTTGACGTAGCTGGCCGACGCCGGCCCGATGGCTCCGTCGATCGTGACAGTCAGGGCACGACGCCCGCTCTCCTCCGCCAAGCCGGGCAGGAAGCAGAGAAGCAGGGCGACGAAGGCAATCGCCGCGACGAGGGCCGCCTTGATGATCTGCACGGCAAGGGCTCCCTTGCCATGAATATGGTAGCGGGTTCGCGAACCTCAATGCGGTGGCTGTCGGCCGCAATTGTGATTGTGCGATGCGGTGGACGCCTTGGAGGTGCCGATGTCGCGGGCGACCCGCGCCCGCTGCCGCGACGATGCCGCGGCCCCGTTCGCGCCGTGATCTCCGCCCGATTCTATGCGACGTGCCAATCGTGATGGCTCATCGAGTTGAACACCAATGATCGATGTCGAGCGATGGCGTGACGCCGGAAGCGTGGTCCTGCCCTGCGCCTTCACCTTGGCCGGTGCCCGAGTTCTATCGAAGTGGACCAGCTTGGAGACCATAGCTCGTTTTAGTCGCCTCTGGTCGCCTCCGATCTACTCCGATTGACGGACGATTGGGCGCCGTCCATGGGCATCGCATAGGATTGATCCTTTGGGCGGTCCAATCGCGTACGTCCGATTCTTGATGTACTATCTAGTTGGGTGGCAAGATGGTCGCAGGAGAAGCCGATCATGACTGACGATCAGGTCAATCTCGTCGTTCAGCACCTTTGCGAGCAATTGCACTTGGCGCTCCGATTGAAGGACAGCGAGGCACATCCACCAAATGCCAAAGATATTGGATTTGATCCTGCTTCTGTAAGAACTGTATTGCTGACCGGGTTACGTTCGGCGGGTGTCATGCCCCACCACGAGGCAGCCGGGGCAAGCGAAGAGCCGCCGTGGTCCTAAACGCAGAATGCGGGACAGAAGCCGGCGCCAATGCCTCAGTTGGGTCAAAAGCGGCAAGAGCGGGATGGGACGGCGCGGACATATGCCGCGTGGGCGCGCGGCGAAAGGACGCTGGTCCGGTGAAGCGCACCACCGCTGCGCTCCGGGGAAGGACGTTCTCAGCCAAGGTGCGCCAGCAGGAGCCAAGCGGCGATAGAGAGGCAGACGGCAATTCCGGAATAGGGCAACGCGACCCGCATGGTCGATCCCCTTGCGAAGCAGCGCTCATACGCGCTCTTTCGCGGCCGTTCGTCGACGACATTCAAAGGCGGTCGATGGTATCCGCACTCCTTACGTCGGACTCGACTGGGCCGCCCGCTTTCCGATAGGTTTACCCATGGACTGCGGCTTTCCAATTACAACTAGCGGGGAGCGAAATGGCAGAAAAAATCGATGTCGCGGTTACCGGCAAATCGCAGTTTGAAGTCGCCTATGAGATGGCGAGATTCATTCTCACCAATATGGAAGGCCGCCAAGTGAAAAGCATAAAGCGGCAAGAACTCTTGCATTTGGTGGCCGATTGCATCGAAGCCTTGCGCGGCATCAAGGTCAAGGAGATCATCAGCTAGAAAGGTAACTGGCAGGACCCGCCGCCTCTTGTCCGAGCGACAAGGAAGCAGAATGCATCTGCCGAGCCCACAACAAGGTACTCTTACGCTGTTTGGTGAAACCCGCCACACGTAAAGCCCAAATCGATCAAGCGATCAGACAGCCCACTAGGCCCAGCGCGGCGCACGAGGATGGGCATATAACCGAAGCTCATAGCTGACGTCGGTATCTTCCAGCCATGCGCAGCATGTTGAATTTTGCGGGCAACTCCCAAGCGGGCGCGTCGGGACGACACCCGGCTCCGCGGGGTTTACGCCAAGCGCGCCACCCGTAAATTTCCCAAGTGCTGACAACCAGGCGCACTGATTAACTGGTGCGGGTCGAGCGCCGCACCATGAAAACACCGAAGCCAAAGCAATGGGCCGAGCAGGAGGTCCGACGATTGGTCAGGCTCGCCCGGCAGGGAGTTGGCGCATCGAAGATAGCCGCCGAACTTGGCCGCTACGCCGGATCAGTAAGGCGAATGGCGCGAACGATGGGAATACTGTTGAAGAAATAGCCGCAGACCAAGCGCAGCGGAAATTGGGGACAAGTTTCGTCGACTTCGCTAAGAAACTAGAGGTTTGAACCCGACGCAGCCGTCGAGCTGCACTTGTCTGTGCTGATCTCGCTTTGAGCCATTTAGCCAGAGCCCGTAGCCGACAGCTCGTAGGATGGGTAGAGCGAAGCGATACCCATCGTTTCCGTCACGCGACGATGATGGGTTTCGCAAGGCTCAACCCATCCTACAGCACCCATTGTTCTGGTTTGCCGCGGCGATACTTCGATCGGGTCGAACGTCTGACATTCCCAACCCCTGGACCGCATTGGCTATTTAAAGTGAGCCAACATGCAAGCGACGACTTGACGACAAGCGATACGACTCTTCGCGCGCCCCTGATCACGTCGGCAGTGACGTAGCTGTTGACTGAGTCACCGTCGCCACAACCTCCGTCATTCCGGGATGCATGCGCGAGGACGCAGGGCCTGAATCCATCCATCCGCATGCTCTGCCGTACGTTGGATTCCGGGCTCGCGCTTTCAGGACGCCCCGGATTGACGAGCGGAGGTCGAGGCGGCCGTTCGCGAGGCGTCGGGCAAAACACGCTGGTCAAGTCACCTCCTCAAAAATATTCCGCTTTCCCGAATTTCGGATTTGTGGCATACAGCCGCCTATCCCGGCCCCTACCAAAGGGGCGCTTCGCGATCGTCACGAGATGCGGGCCGGGTTGCGGTGGACGCGGTAGCGCCGGCGCGGCATGCGTGACGACAGGGCGGGCAACCGTGAGTCTTCAGGCGGCGCGATACGACCCGGCGCGGTCACAGCGGTTTCGTTGATGCCTGGAAGCGAGCACACGCAAGCCTTCAGGTGTTTCGGCGGGATCGTCCGCGGACGGAGAAGTCGTGTGGTCCTGACGCCCGGGGTCTGTGCGTCAAGTCTCAGCGGTGATGCGGCGGTCCGACCGGGTGCGCACATCGATCATCCGCAAAGGCGACGGGGGCAATAGTGCATCGCTCCCCGAGGAGAGCACGAAGGACACCGTTAAAACCATCCGCGCAGGGAAGGCCGGGAGCCGGCATCACCTGTGGTCCACCCCGTGTGCAACTCTTGTCGCGCACGGACTTGCGGGTGCCGCCGGCACCCGGCCTTCCCTGCGCCCTTTGGCTTCATCGGGCGCAAACGAAGCTGCAAAGCTCGGGCGGAACGCGCCGCGAGAAGGAGAAGGCGTGTCTGCTGCCACCCACTCGCTGTCATCGCCCGGCTTGCCGCCTTCGCTGAAGCTTCGGCGCGCCGAGCGCAGGTGTGGGCCGCGGCGAAGCCTTGGCGGAGCCGGGACCGGGCGATCCAGTATTCCAGAGACGGCAATGATCGTACCGAGAAGGCGCAGTGTACTGGATTCCACAGCGGAGAGATTCTGGATTGCTTCGCTGCGCTCGCAATGACGGTGTGGCGCGGGCGTGCCCGCCTTCTCCCAGGGCGCCAGCAGCCCTACGCAGCCGCCTTCTGCCGCGCGAGCAGCGCTTCGCCAAAGGCCTCGAACAGCTTGCGGTTGACCGGATTGTGCTGGGGATCGTATTCGGCGTGCCATTGCACGCCGAGCGCAAAGGTCGGGGCTTCCGCGATGCGGATCGCCTCGATGGTGCCGTCCTCGGCGACGCCCTCGATCAGCACGCGCTTGCCGGGATCGAGGATGCCCTGGCCGTGCAGCGAATTGACCCTGATTTTCTCGCAGCCGAGAATTCTTGCGAACGCCCCGCCCGGCGTCAGGTCGACGTCGTGACGGTCGGCAAACACGACGGTCGGATCGGGATGGATCTCGCCGTTCTCGAGCCGGGGCATGCGATGGTTCATGCGGCCGGGAATTTCACGGATCTCGGGATGCAGCGAGCCGCCGAAGGCGACGTTCATCTCCTGCAGGCCGCGGCAGATGCCGAACAACGGGATGCCGCGGGATACGCAGGCGACCGAGAGCGCGAGCGCCACCTCGTCGCGATGGATGTCGTAAGGCTCGTGCTTCTCGCAGGGATCGACGTTGAATCGGGTCGGATGCACGTTGGCCCGTGCGCCGGTGAGGATGATGCCGTCGACGGTGTCGAGCAGCGCTGCGATATCGGTGATGTCAGGCGAGCCCGCGAACATCACCGGCAAGCCGCCGGAGACCTCGGCCACGGCGCGCAAGTTTCGCTCGCCCACCATCTGGACCTGAAATCGATTTTCGACGCGATGGGCATTCCCGATCACGCCGACGACCGGCTTTCTCATCTGTCGTTCCGCGCCTCTCCGTGAAGACGATTCTCCAAACATGCCCCTCCGATGGAACAAATTCAACAGAAGGGATCGCGGGACGGCAATGCTATTTTCGCGCAAATGCCTCCCGGGCCTCGCCCCCGGCAGGCAGGCCGGCGGCCTTCAGCGCGGTTGCCGCGCCATCGCCGGGCGCGGCCAGCCAGGGCAGTTTCGCCTCGATGCCACGCGTTACGGGCTCCCCGAGCGCCCCGCCGAAATCAATCGGCCAAAACCCGTTCGGCATGACTTCGGCGTTAAGGCCACGGATCGCATAGCCCTCCCCCAGAACCGCCTCCGCATGGTCGCCGGCAACGAGACGCGCGGTCCCGGGATCGTTGGGATCGCCAAAGCTCACGAGTACCGGCACGAGGTCTCCCTGCACCGGGACGACGCCGGTCTGCCGGTGGATATCGCTAAACGAGATGCGGTTGTCATGCGCGGCGCCATAGGCGCGGAGCGCGACATAGTTGATGTCGTCGAGGTCGAGCTTGGCGTCCTGCCGATGCGCCAGCAAGGCCACCAGATTCTTGCTTCTGCTGCGCTCTTCACCGAGATCGACGAACACCGCCTCCCCGCGCGTCGTGGTGCGGCCGCCGCGGTTATAGTTGCGGTCGGGCACAACGGCCAGAATGCTGGACCCGGTCTTGATCCCGTCAGGCGTCGTCACCTCGACCGTGAGGCGATATTTGTGGCCGGGCCGGTTGATCCGGATCTGGTCGCCGACCACGAGCACGGCCAGAAGCCCGAGCAGACCGGCCCATTTGCTGATAAAGCTCAATCCGCCCCCATTGTCCTGTCCTCACCGCTCTGCACCGTCGGCGTCAAACCAGCGCGTTGACGCACTCTTGATCGGAAGCGCGTTTATCGAGAGAGTGCAGCGCATTGCGCTGAAAAGGACCCGATGTGATCATGTCCAAAGATGAACGCTCCCGGACCCGCGGCGACCTCGCCTGGGCGATCTCGGTCGGGGGCATCGGCGTCGTGCTGTTCACCGCACTGCTCGCCTTCACCTGGTATTTCGCGGCCACCTTGCTGCTGATCTTCACCGGCATGCTGCTTGGTCTCGGCCTCAACGCGGTGACGAACGCGCTCGGCCGCCGTGTGCCCCTGCCGCATGCCGTGCGGCTCGCGATCGTCTGCACCGCGCTCGCCTTGATGCTCGCCGGCATCGCCTATCTCGGCGGCGCCACCATTGCCGAGCAGGCTTCGCTGCTGAGCAAGACCCTCAAATCGCAGCTCACCAACGTCAGGTCCTTCCTCGACAACCACGGCATCGACACCAGCTTCTTCGATCTCGGCAACGGTGCGCCCGACGCCTCCGGCACCGCGCCGTCGGAGACGACGTCCGCGCCGGCGACGCCCTCGCGCGGTGCCTTGCCCGGCGCGGGCGCGCTGGCCTCCAGCGGCGGCGCGATCGTGAGCCAGACCTTCAAGCTGCTGCTCGGCACCATCCACGGTGTCGGCAACATCTTCATCGTGCTGTTCCTGGGCTTCGCCTTCGCAGCCCAGCCCGCGGTCTATCACGACGGCCTCGTGTTCCTGGCGCCGGCCAGGCATCGCACCCGCGTCGCCCTCATCATCGACCGCATCGCTGAGACCCTCGAGCGCTGGCTGATCGCGCAGATCATCGTGATGCTCGCGGTCGGCGTGGTGACCTGGATTGGCCTCGCCCTCATTGGCATTCCCGGCTCGTTCATCCTGGGGATTCAGGCCGGCCTGCTCGCCTTCATCCCGACCGTCGGGGCGATCATCGCCGGCGTCATCGTGGTGCTGGCAAGCCTCGCCTCGGGCTGGATCCCGGCGCTGTCGGCCTTTCTGCTCTTCATGGGCGTGCACGCCATGGAGAGCTACGTGCTGACGCCGATCCTGCAGCGGCAGGCGCTAGACATCCCGCCGGCCACGCTGTTCGCGTTCCAGATCGTGCTCGGCGTCGTGTTCGGCATCTGGGGCCTGGCCCTGGCGCTACCGCTGGTCGCCATCGCCAAGGTCATGATCGACCATTTCAAGACGTATGAGACGCCGCCTCTGGCGGAGGCGGCGTAATCCTCACGTCGTCAGCACGGTTTCGGTGTGCTCGACCTCCGGGGGCGAAGCGAAATACTGGCCGACGAGGCCGCGCCATTCGGTGAAATTCTCCGAGCCACGGAAATCGACGGTGTGGTTCTCCAGCGTCGCCCATTTCACCATCAGCCGGTAGCGCTGCGGCTTCTCGATCGACTTGTGCAGCTCGAAGCCGTGAAAGCCCTTGGAGCGGCCGAAGGCGGCCTTGGCCTTGGCGACCGCCGCTTCGAAATCCTTCTCACTGCCCGGCTTGACGTCGATTTGCGCGATCTCGGTGATCATCGGTTTCCACCCATTTTTGTTCGATGGGCGTGTCTACCGCAGCCGACGAAAAAGAAAAAGGCGCCGAAACGGCGCCCTGGTCGGCCCAAAAATGCAGATCTCTCAGACCAGCAGCAGAACCGTGCCCGCCACGATGAGGGCGCAACCGGCGAACAGCGCGAGCGGCCAGGTGCTGCGGCGGCTTTGCGTGTAGCGCCCTTGCGCGCGGCGCTCGGTGATCAGCGCGCTCTCGTATTCATCCGCGGTCGAGAACAGACAGGCAAAACCGCTGCGCGCCGAGGCCGCAGCGGCTTCGAGCGACATCAGGGCAGCTTGCGGGTTCTGTGGGCGGATCGATTCCATGACCGCAATGGTAGGGATCGAATGGTAAACAGAGCATTACCGCAACGCTGCCTCGCGCCTCAGGCGGTGGCCGGCCGCGCCTGCGCTGCACCCAGCCGCGCGGCGCTCTGGCGGCGCCAGTTCTCCAGCGACAGCGGCAGCTCCTCCGCCGCCTCGACGCGGTTACGCCCGCCGCGCTTGGCCTGGTAGAGCGCGGTGTCGGCCGAGGCCAGCAGCACCTCGAGCTCGGTGCCGGCGGGCCCACCGGAGACGCCGATGCTGACGGTGGTGTCGACCGGACCTTCATCGACCACGACGCCGGAGGTCTCGAACGCCTCGCGCACGCGCTCGGCCACCAGCACGCCTTCCTCAAGCGAGCACGGCAACAGCGCGGCGAATTCCTCGCCGCCGATGCGGCCCGAGAGGTCGGAGATGCGCAAATTGTTGACGACGACAGTCGAGAACAGTCTCAGCATCTCGTCGCCGGCGGGATGGCCGAAGCGGTCGTTGATCGACTTGAAGTGATCGATGTCGAAGATCATCACGGTGACGGGACGCCCGGCCTTGGCCTCGCGCTCGATCACCCGGCTGCAGGCTTCCGAGAAGCCGCGCCGGTTGAGTATGCCGGTCAGGGGGTCGGTCGAGGCGGCAGTCCGGTGGGCGGTGACCGTGCGCTCCGACACCAGCATGAAGATCACGAACACGGTGCCGACCGCATAGAGGATGAGCTCGACCGCAAACACCGTGACCCAGATGCTCGACGAGAAGCCGGCATCGTGCGGACGCAGAAAGCTGCCGAGCACGATCGGCAGCATCAACACGCAGCCGTGCATCACCGGCATAACGAAGGCCGGCCAGCGTCGTTGCAGGCTCTTGCGCCGTTCGGTCCAGAGCTCGCTCGCAGTCAGTGCCGCATAGACCGAGACGATGCCGGCACCGACGATCATGCGCAGCGTGGATGCCGCGGGATCCAGCAATGTCACGGCGGCGACCCAGGCGAGCGCGCCGAGCACGAGGCCGGGCCAGTTCGGCTTGCGGCCATGGAAGACGCGCGCCGCGTTCCACACCATGCCGCAGGCGACGAAGCCGACCGCGTTCAGCGCGAGATAAAGATGCGGGCCCAGCCTGTCGCCGGCCGCGGTCCATAGCGCAACGGAGGCGGCACCGAGCAGATAGGCAGTGCCCCACCATTTCAGTGCAGGGCTGTTCTCCTGCCTGCCGAAAAACACCATCATGGCGCCGAGCAGTGCGGCAACCATGGTGGCGACCAAATAGAGCGTGATGCTATCGAGCGACATCATGTCGGCCCCCTCTAGAACATAGCAGTTACGCGATCGGCACATCCGATTTGCGCGCCCTTCCGAAGGCGACGCTAGGTCGGGCAGGTTCCATTCAGGTTTTCGCGGGATGCCAAGTTTTCCTGAAACACGCCATCAATTTGCGTACAAACGAACAGCAAAAAGGGCGCTGAAATCAGCGCCCTTTTGCATCTCATTGAAGCCGCTTTCGCGGCGAATGCGACAGAAGCGATTAACGCTTCGAGAACTGGAAGGACCGGCGGGCCTTGGCCTTGCCGTACTTCTTGCGCTCGACCACGCGCGAGTCGCGGGTCAGGAAGCCGCCCTTCTTGAGCACGGTGCGCAGCTCCGGCTCGAAATAGGTGAGCGCCTTGGAGATGCCGTGACGGACCGCGCCGGCCTGGCCGGACAGGCCGCCGCCGGCGACGGTGCAGATCACGTCGTACTGGCCCGAACGCTGGGCCACGGAGAACGGCTGCTCGATCATCATGCGCAGCACGGGACGGGCGAAATAGACCTCGACCTCGCGCGAGTTGACGGTGACCTTGCCGGCGCCCGGCTTGATCCAGACGCGGGCGACCGCGTCCTTGCGCTTGCCGGTGGCATAGGCGCGGTTGAACTTGTCGACCTTCTTCTCGTGCTTGGGCGCGTCGGGCGCCGCCGCCGTCTTGAGCTGCGAGAGCTGGTCGAGCGACTGGATGGATTCGGCCATGTTATGCGGCCCTCGTGTTCTTGCGGTTCAACTTGGCGATGTCGATCTTCTCGGGCTGCTGCGCCTCGTGCGGATGATCGGCGCCGCCGTAAACGCGGAGGTTGCCCATCTGCACGCGACCGAGCGGGCCACGCGGAATCATGCGCTCGACGGCCTTCTCAAGCACGCGCTCGGGATGTTTGCCCTCGAGGATCTGGCGCGCGGTGCGCTCCTTGACGTGGCCGACATAGCCGGTGTGCTTGTAGTAGGTCTTCTGCTCGCGCTTGCGACCGGTGAGGACCGCATGCTGCGCGTTGATGATGATGACGTTGTCGCCGCAATCAACGTGCGGGGTATAGGTCGGGAGGTGCTTGCCGCGCAGGCGCATGGCGACAATGGTGGCGAGACGGCCGACGACCAGACCCTTGGCGTCGATCAGCACCCACTTCTTCGTCACCTCAGCCGGCTTTGCCGAAAAGGTTTTCATGTCAGAGTTTCCGTGGACGGGGAGCATCGGCGCGAACACCGCACCGGACTGCGCGGGTTCTAGAGAAGTGACACGCAACGGTCAATGCCCGGACACAAGAATTATCATAGCAATATCAATGCATTAAAATTATGGTGCTATATTACCTGCGAAAAGCTCAAACATTTGGAATGGAATAGGTCGAGGTGACATGGGCGATCGGATCGGGCGAGGTGCCGGACAACAGTTTCACCTCCCCGACCGCCAGCCGCTTGCCGAGCTTGAACAGCCGCGCCTCGGCCAGCACGTCCTGGCCGGGCTGGCCTTTGCGCAGGAAATTGATGTTGAGATTGGTGGTCACGGCGAGCCCGATCGGCCCGATGGCGGACAGGAGCACCACGTACATCGCGAAATCGGCCAGCGCCATCAGCGTCGGGCCGGACACGGTGCCGCCCGGCCGCAGCATCTTTGCGCTGTAACGCTGCCGCAAAAGGCAAGTCTGGCCGTCGGCGCTTTCGATCGTAATGTCGTCGCCGCTAAAAGCCTGGGGAAACTCGTGACGGAGGAACTGCTCGACCTCTGCCACGCTCATTTTCGCCAACGCCATGCTGTTCCCCACCCTCGCTTCGCTTGCCCTGTTACATTAAGTTATCTGCGTCATCCAATTGCAATCATTTAGCGGAAATCGCGTCAATGACCGTCACGGCCGCCCGTGCCCCCTCCCCGCAACCGCCGATCCTGCTGCGCGAGACCATAGGTCCCATCGCGGTCCTGACGCTGAACCGGCCCGCCGCCCGCAACAGCCTGTCGGCCGAGATGATCGCGAGCCTGCATGCCGAGCTCAATGATATCAGCAGCGACAAGGCGGTCCGCGGCGTCGTGATCGCCGCCAATGGCCCCGCCTTCTCCGCCGGCCACGACATGAAGGAGCTGACCGCGCGCCGCACCGATCCCGATCGCGGCCGCGCCTTCTTCGCCGAGATGATGAATGCCTGCAGCGCGATGATGCAGGCGATCGTGCATCTGCCAAAACCCGTGGTCGCGTCCGTCCAGGGCATCGCGACCGCGGCCGGCTGCCAGCTCGTTGCCAGCTGCGATCTTGCGATCGCATCGGAGGAGGCTAAGTTCGCCACACCCGGCGTCGACATCGGCCTGTTCTGCTCGACGCCGATGGTGGCGCTGTCGCGGAACGTGGCGCGCAAGCAGGCCATGGAGATGCTGCTGACGGGAGAGCCGATTTCCGCCGAGCGCGCTCGCGAAATCGGCCTCATCAACCGCGTGGTGCCCGCCGGTACCGAACTCGGTGCCGCGATCGAGCTCGCGCAACAGGTCGCGCTGAAATCCGCCTACACCATCAAGCTCGGCAAGGAGGCGTTCTACCGCCAGGCCGAGATGAGTCTTGCGGACGCCTATCGCTATGCGGCAGAGGTGATGACCGAGAACATGATGGCGCGCGACGCCGAGGAAGGCATCGGCGCGTTCATCGAGAAGCGCACGCCGACATGGCGGGATGAGTGACCCCGTCATTGCGAGCGCAGCGAAGCAATCCAGAATCTTTCCGCAGCGGCAGTCTGGATTGCTTCGCGACGCTCGCAATGACAAAAAGATAAAGACGACAGATGAACCACGACGCCTATCCCGACAATTACATCCGCAGCATCCTCAACAGCGTGAAGTCGATAGCGATGGTCGGCGCCTCGCCGGTCAACGTACGGCCGAGCTATTTCGCGTTCAAATATCTGGCGCAGCGCGGATACGACATGATCCCGATCAATCCGGGCCATGTCGGCAAGGAGCTGCTCGGAAAGCCCTTCGTCGCCTCGCTCGCCGACGTCGGCCGTCCCGTCGACATGATCGACATCTTCCGCAATTCCAGCCACATCATGCCCGTGGTCGAAGAAGCCCTCACGCTCGATCCGCTGCCCAAGGTGATCTGGATGCAGCTCGGCGCGCGTGACGACGCCGCGGCGGCGAAAGCGGAAGCGGTCGGCATCAAGGTGGTGATGAACCGCTGCCCCAAGATCGAATATGGCCGCTTGTCGTCCGAGATCTCCTGGATGGGCGTGAATTCGCGCACGCTCAGTTCCAAGCGCGCGCCGGCACCGACGCAAGGCATGCGGTTATCCCTCAATCGGATGAGTGTCGGCGGCGGCGAGACCGCGGCCTCTGATCGCGCGGCCAAGAACAAGACCGAGCAGAGCTGACGCAGTCGAGAAGGATTCGTTTCGCGAGCGCCGCAATGCGCAGCAAGATCATTCCGAACTGACGTGGCGCCTTGACGGCGAGCGCGGCGCCCATCAGCATGCCGCGCGATTTCAGGCCACAAGAACAGGACGCCCTCAATGAGCGATCGCCTTCCGGGATTTTCAACCCTCGCAGTGCATGCCGGTGCACAGCCCGACCCCACCACCGGCGCGCGCGCAACTCCGATTTATCAAACGACCTCGTTCGTCTTCAACGACGCCGACCATGCCGCCTCGCTGTTCGGCCTGCAGGCATTCGGCAACATCTATACCCGCATCGGCAATCCCACCAACGCGGTGCTGGAAGAGCGCGTCGCCGCGCTCGAAGGCGGCACGGCCGCGCTCGCGGTGGCCTCGGGCCATGCCGCGCAGGTCGTGGTATTGCAGCAATTGATGCAGCCCGGCGACGAGTTCATCGCCGCGCGAAAGCTCTACGGCGGCTCGATCAACCAGTTCACGCACGCCTTCAAGAGCTTTGGCTGGAACGTGATCTGGGCCGATCCCGATGACATCGCAAGCTTCGAGCGCGCGGTGACGCCGCGCACGAAAGCCATCTTCATCGAGTCCATCGCCAATCCCGCCGGCAGCATCACCGACATCGAGGCGATCTCGACGGTCGCGCGCAAGGCGGGTGTGCCGCTGATCGTCGACAACACGCTGGCCTCGCCCTATCTGATCCGTCCGATCGACCACGGCGCCGACATCGTCGTGCACTCGCTGACGAAGTTTTTGGGCGGCCACGGCAATTCGCTTGGCGGCATCATCGTCGATGCCGGCACCTTCGACTGGTCCACCGGCGGCAAATATCCGATGCTGTCGGAGCCGCGGCCCGAATATCACGGCATCCGCCTGCAGGAGACTTTTGGCAATTTTGCCTTCGCGATTGCCTGCCGCGTGCTCGGCCTGCGCGATCTCGGCCCCGCGCTGTCGCCGTTCAACGCCTTCATGATCCTGACCGGCATCGAGACCTTGCCGCTGCGCATGCAGAAGCATTGCGACAATGCGAAAGCGGTCGCCGAATTCCTCGCGGGACATCCGGCGGTGGCCTCGGTCAGCTATGCGGGCCTGCCGAGCGACAAATACAACCGGCTCGCCCGCAAATATGCGCCGAAGGGCGCGGGCGCCGTGTTCACCTTCAGCCTGAAGGGCGGCTATGACGCCGGCGTCAACCTGGTGTCGAAGCTGCAGCTGTTCTCGCACCTCGCCAATGTCGGCGACACCCGCTCGCTGGTGATCCACCCGGCCTCGACCACGCACAGCCAGCTCGACGACGCCGCCAAGGTGAAGTCCGGCGCCGGCCCCGACGTGGTGCGGCTCTCGATCGGCATCGAGGACAAGGAAGACCTGATCGCGGATCTGGAACAGGCGCTGGGAGCGTAGTTGTTCGCGGTCATTCCGGGATGGTCCGAAGGACCAGTCCCGGAATCTCGAGATTCCGGGTTCGGTGCTTCGCACCGCCCCGGAATGACGGTCGCTTTCGGCGACCGTCAGTTAACAGTCATTAACCACATCTGCCGCATACATCGTCTTTGGATCGCCCCTTTGATTCGGAGCCGACGATGCTGCGCTGGATGGTGCCTGCCCTGGCAGTGATGCTGACGGTCTCGGCCGCAATTGCCGCCGACTTGCCGGCGACACCGAAGCGGCGGGCCGCAGCGCCTCCGCAGGAGCCGCCGCAGGTCTATGTCGAGACCGATCCGGATGCGCTGATCTCGCCGGCCTATGGCGTAGGCAGCTACATCCGCAACCTGCCGGGCACGCCGCTCCTCCCCGGCTCCCACACGCTGCCCGGCTATTACGGCCGTCCCTGGGATTACGATTATCAGGGCGCGTATTACGGCGGGAAGCAGGTCGATTATTTCTGGCGGCTGCCCTATTCGTGCGGCATCTACGGCTATTGCTGACCTGACCAGCCGGGCTGACGGAGGTCAGCCGGCCTGACCGACCGGAACCGCGCGCCGCTGCGCGTGCGTCTGCCGGCGCGAGGCGAGCCGTTCCACCTGCGTCACCGCAAGCGTCAACACTGCGATCGCGACCGTCTGGTGCGACAGCGCAAGATCGATCGGCACCTGGTTGAGCAGCGTGAGGATGCCGAGCACCGCCTGCACGCTCACCGCGGCGAGCAGCCAGAGCGCACCGCCCGCGGCCGAGCCTGCGCGCAAGCGCACCGCGTCGATTGCGTGCAGCAGCGCCAGCACGAACAGCGCATAGGCGGTCATGCGGTGCTCGAACTGCACCGTCAGGACATTGTCGAACATGTTGCGCCACCACGGCGTCTCGAACCACAGCCGCTCGGCGGAGGGAATGAACGCGCCGTCGATCTGCGGCCAGGTGTTGTAGGCGCGGCCGGCGCGCAGGCCCGCAACCAGCGCACCGAAATAGATCTGCACGAAGGTCACGACGAGCAGCAGCGCGCTCGTGAAGCGCAGCCGCGCCGATGCCGCGATCTGCGGCCGCTCCTTGAGCCGTCGCACCGTCCAGACGATGCCGGCAAAGATCAGCAGCGCGAGCAGCAGATGCGTCGCCAGCCGATATTGCGACACCTCGACCCGCTCGGTGAGGCCCGAGGCGACCATCCACCAGCCCACCGCCCCCTGGAGCCCGCCGAGCGCGAACAGCAGCCACAGCCGGCGCTTCAAGTCACGGGAGAGACCGCCACGCCACAGGAAGAACAGGAACGGCAAGAGATAGGCGACACCGATGAAGCGGCCGAGCAAGCGGTGGCTCCATTCCCACCAGAAGATCTCCTTGAACTCGGACAGGCTCATGCCCGCATTGAGCTCGCGATATTGCGGGATCTTCTTGTAGGCCTCGAACGCCTCGGTCCACTGCGCCTCCGACAGCGGCGGCACGCTGCCGGTAACCGGCTTCCATTCGACGATCGAAAGGCCGGATTCCGTCAGCCGCGTCGCGCCCCCCACCAGCACCATCAACGCAATCAGCGCAGCGACGGAGATCAGCCACCAGCGCACGGCGCGATGCGGGTTGGTTGGAACGGAATTCGTCGTCATTTCAGGGACAAAAACCAAGCCTTGAACTTAAGAGACTTGAACCGGACTGCGTGCCCCTTATAGTCCCCCGCTCCCGCAGCGCAAGTTACGCAAAAAACAGCAAGCTCACGCCATGACGATCCGCACCCGCAAGTTCCTCGGCGCCATCCTGCTCCTGGTGCTGGCCACGGTCTGGGCCCTGCTCGGCATGGCCGCGGCGCAGATGCCGTGGATTGCCGAGTCCGGCTGGCGGCAGGCGATCTACTACGTGGTGGTTGGGATGGGCTGGGTGCTGCCGGCGATGCCGATCGTGAGCTGGATGCAGCGTCCCGACCGCGTCAAATCCAATTCGTAGCGCCCCTAGTTCGTAGCGCTGCCGGTCGGTTTCACCGGCGCAAAGGCAGCGCCCGACACCAAGACGCGCAACATGCGCAGCGAGCGCACACGGCCGTCCCAGGAGATCCGCGGCAGCGCATGCAAATTGGTCCGTCCCTCCGCATCCACGATGCCGGGGATGGTCGACACGGCGCTGGCAAAGCCGGCCTCCTCCGCCATGACGACATGGCTGCGCCGGAACGAGGTGCGATCGCCGAACGGAAAGGCGAAATGCCCGACATCGCGGCGGAAGGCCGCTTCCGCAACGGCCTTGCCCATCGTCATCTCGCGCAGCGCCGCACTGTCCTTCATGTTGGCGAGGACAGGATAGTTCACGGTCGCGCTGCCGATCGTGACGAGCGGATCGGCAGCGAGCTCCGCCAGATCCTTCCAATCCATCGACGCTTCGCGCGAGAGCGCGCCGAGGTCGATCCGGTAGCGCGTGCAGAGATCGGCGATCGCCGCCGACAGATCCGCCGGCGACAGCGAGCGCAACCAGCTCTCGAGATGCGAAAACAGCGCCTGCTTCTCGGCACGATCAGTGACGACAAAGCGCTGCTCCTTCTCGCCCATCATCAGGCTGATGCGGCTCTCGCGCGCGATTACCTGCTCGAGACCGAGCCACCAGGCCTGCCCGACGCCGTCGGGAAACGCCGTGGGGACGTAAATCGTGAAAGGCACGGCGTGCCGCGCCAGCACCGGATAGGCAAAGTCGATCATATCCTTAAGCGCGCCGTCGAAGGTGAGCGCCACGAACCGCCGCTGCTCCGGCAACGTCACCGCGCGACGGCACACCTCGTCCATCCCGAGAAAATCGTGCTCCCAGCGCTTCAGCGCGCGAATGGCGCGGTCGAGGAATTGCGGCGTGATCTCGTGCGCACGCAGCGGCTGAAACCCGCCGCGCCGCCGCGGGCGCACCCGTTCGAAGCGCAGGATGGCGCCGGCACCGCGACTGCGCAGCGCCGCTTGGCCGGTGAACCAGGCGAACTCGAGGCGCAGCCGTTCCAGCCATCTGTCGTCGGAGGCCAAAATCCTAACCCCTTCGCGCCCTCAAGGCGCCCATTCCCGCTCCATTGTCCTTACCCTTTGTTGACATTTCTTTGCAAAGGTCGGCCACAGGCCGATTGACGTCTATTTCTGATTTCTCGACAGGTTTCGCGAATGACCATGGCTGCGGCGATGCAAAGCCGGACGGCAGAAGCGCCAGCGCGGTCGAAAGCGAGCCGTATCGCGCAGGTCGACATCGTCACCGATCTCGACGCCGCCGAGACGGTCTGGCGCGCCTTCGAGGAGCCCGGCCACCTCTTCACACCCTATCAGCGGTTTGATCTGCTGAGCCCCTGGCAGCGCCTGGTCGGCGAGCGCGAGGGCGCCCGCCCCTTCATCGTGATCGGCCGCGACGCCGATCACAGGCCGCTGCTGTTGCTGCCGCTCTCGCTGCGCCAAAGCCACGGCGTGCGCACGGCGTGCTTCATGGGCGGCAAGCATACGACCTTCAACATGGGCCTGTGGAACGTCGCGTGCGCTGCGCAGACCGCCATCGCCGATCTCGAGGCGCTGCTGGCGCCGCTGCGCGAGCATGCCGACGTGCTCGCGCTGACGCAGCAGCCGCTGCGCTGGCACGACCAGCAGAACCCGTTTGCGCTGCTGCCGCGGCAGAGCGCGATCAACGGCTGCCCGCAGCTGGTGATGGAGCCGGGCGGGCCGTCGGCATCGCGGATCAGCAATTCCCTTCGCCGCCGTCTCAAGAGCAAGGAAAAGAAGCTCCAGCCGCTCGCCGGCTATCGCTACCACCTCGCCACCACCGACGCCGACATCACCCGCCTGCTCGACTGGTTCTTCCGCGTCAAGCCGGCGCGGATGGCGGAGCAGAAGCTCCCGAACGTCTTCGCCGAGCCCGGCGTCGAACAGTTCGTCCGCAGCGCCTGCCTTGCGCCGCGCGGCGAAGGCCGCGTCATCGACATCCATGCGCTCGAATGCGACGAGGAGGTCATCGCGATCTACGCCGGGGTCGCCGACGGCCAGCGCTTCTCGATGATGTTCAACACCTACACGATGTCCGAGCACGCCCGCTACAGCCCCGGCCTGATCCTGATGCGCTACATCATCGATCGCTACGGCGAGCGCGGCTACCGCTCGCTCGATCTCGGCATCGGCTCGGACGAGTACAAGCGGATGTTCTGCAAGGACGACGAAGAGATCTTCGACAGTTTTGTCCCGCTGACCTCGCGCGGAAAACTCGCGGCGATGGCGATGTCATCGCTGAGCCGCGGCAAGCGGCTGGTGAAACAGAACCAGATGCTGTTCGATCTGGCACGCCGGCTGCGGCAGGCGTTCGGGTAGCTCTCTCTTCCCTTCTCCCCTCCTGTCCGCCGAAGCCTTGGCGAAGGCGGATGCGGGAAAAGGTGGCGCGAAAGCGCCGGATGAGGAATTCTCTCCGCCAACACGGATATCGCAGGCTGGGCAAAGCGACGCGTGCCCACCATTGCCAATGAAGCGAAAGAACGTGGGCACGGCGCAAATGCGCCTTTGCCCACCCTACGAGAGCGGGGCGCGGCGTTGTCACCGCGCCCTCCCGCTCAGCTCTTGTTGCGCATCTTGCTGAGCAGGTAGTTGTCGTAGAAGTTTTCGGCGATCTGCGTATAGAACAGCAGCTCCTTCATATACGCGTCGTGGCTCTCCTTGGTCCGCTTGAACAGCTCGCTCTTGGCGGCGAGCTCGTTCAGATGGTCCTGGGTCGCGTTGTAGCAGGCCTCCAGCACCGGTTGCGGGAACGCCTTCAGCTCCGCGCCGTTGGCGATCAGCCGCTTCAGCGCCGCCGGATTCACGCTGTCGTATTTCTCGAGCATCCAGGCGCCGGCCGCCGCGCCCGCCTGGTTGACGATCGCCTGATACTGCTTGGGGAGCGAGGCCCATTTCTCGTCGTTGACGATCATGTGCAGCATGGCGCCGCCTTCCCACCAGCCGGGGAAGTAATAGTACTTGGCGACCTTCTGGAAGCCGAGCTTCTCGTCGTCATAGGGACCGACGAACTCGACCGCGTCGATCGTGCCCTTCTCCAGCGCCGGATAGATGTCGCCGCCCGCAATCTGCTGCGGGACGACGCCGAGCCTTGCCAGCACGTGGCCGCCCATGCCGGCGATGCGGAATTTGAGGCCCTTGAGGTCGTCGACGGTCTTGATCTCCTTGCGGAACCAGCCGCCCATCTGGGTGCCGGAATTGCCGCAGAGGATCGCATGCGCCTTGAAAGGCTTGAGCGCCTCGTTGGTGAGGTCGGCGCCGCCGCCGAAGTGCCACCACGATTCCTGATGGCGATGGTTCATGCCGAAGGGCGCGCCGGTGGCATAGGCCAGCGCCGGCTCCTTGCCGATGTAGAAATAGAGGGGGGTCTGCGCCATCTCCACCGAGCCGGTGCTGACGGCGTCGAGCGCCTGCAAGCCCGGAACGATCTCGCCAGCGCCAAAGGTCTGGATCTGGAATTTGTTGTCGGTGGCCTCCGCAACATATTTCGCGAAGGTCTGCGCCGTGCCGTAGATGGTGTCGAGCGACTTCGGAAAGCTCGAGGTCAAGCGCCATTTGATCTCGGGCGCGCTCTGCGCGATCGCAGGTGCAGCAACCAGCGTCGTCGCGCCGGCGACGGCACCGCCCGTAAGGAATGTACGGCGTTTCATGATGGGCTCTCCTAATAAGTTTCAAGCATATGGACTTGCGGCGACGATCTTCGCGCACCGTTTGCCCGTTCCTGTAGCGGAGTTCAAGATGCGCGGAGAAGGCCTGTAGGCCGTCAGAGCAGCTTCGCGCTGACGAACAGCGCGCGCACGGCGTTGGTGGCCTGCACCGCCAGCATCGCGTTACCGGCCGCGCCTTCCAGGGCCGCGACGGCGTCCTCGTGCAGGGAGCGGAATTCCATCCACTCGACCGACTTGAAGTTGGTGAGGAATTGATAGGCCTGGCCGACAGTCGCGATCGCCAGCGTGTCACCGTTCAGCTTGATCTTGAACGTCGTACGCAGCGGGGTCTCTGAACTTGATGGATCACTCATGGGGCTGCTTCTGGACGATGACGGCTTAACGAAGGGGAAACGGCAGCCCCGCCGTAGCAGGCAAATATCAGGAGTCGGTGCTCGCGCGCTGCGAGGCGGTCGCTGATCCGCTCAGGCTCGGCACCACGACCAGGCGGTTGAACTCGCCATTGTCGTAAGCCTTGAGGAAACGATCATAGTCCTTGATCGAGACGCAGCCGTTGGAATCGCCGCGCGGTCCGAGCATGAAGCTATGGGTGAGAAGGCCGACGCGGCCGAGCGCGCTGGTGCCTTCGGTCGGCGTCAAGCGCAGCGCGCGGATGCCGTGGAACAGTTTTTCGCGCGGCTTCAAATCGTAGATCGCGGGCGGGGTCGCTCCCACCATGCGCTGATCGACATGATCGGGGTCGTCCATCAGCGCGCCCATGCCCGAATGGGCTTCCAGCGCCACGCCGCTCGGCAGGTAAAGCGCCTTGGCCTTGATGTCATAGACCGCGGTGCGCGAATCGTAGCCGAGGGCGGCGAGATCCGGTGCCTTGCCGAACAGGCCGTCGCCGGGCGTCAGCGACGCCAGCCTGATCTTGTCGGTGAACTTTTCGAAGAAGTTGCGGTTGTCGACCCTGGGATTGCTGGTGTCGGCATAGGCCTGGCTCGAGGCAATCTGGGCGGAGAGATCCGCCTGAACCGGGCGCGAGCGCGGCATCGGGACGGCGTCGGCGCGCTGCGAAGGCCTCGCCTCCTCGGTCACGGACCGGTCGTCGTCGGTCAGGGTCGAACGCCAATCATCGCCCTGAAGCTTCTGCGCCAGCATCGCCTTGGCGTCGCGGAGCTTGAGCTGGACCGCGTTCAGGGCAGAACGCTCCAGCGTCCGCAGGCCGAGGTCGCGGGCCGGCGGATTGCCGGACGCCGAAGCGAAGCGGTCCTCAAAAGAAGGGGTATTGGCCGGCGGCAACGCGGCGGAGACCAGCGCGCTCGAATCGCTCAGGTTCGAAGCTCCGATGTCCGCGACCCAGGCGGCGGCGCCCAGCGCCAGCGCGACGGCCGCCAGAGACAGCAGAACGCGCTCGGCCCGCCCAATACGGCGGCGCGGCAACAGCCTCTCGGCGCGTGCGCGGTCGGAAACCATCAGATCCCCAAATCGACCCCCGGGGGGCCCAACCCCCGCCCGGAGACTCTATACCAGCTACCACATTGGGAGCCAAAAGTTAGGCATAATCGCGGCCGGCAAGGGCCCGAAAGGGCATCCCAGGGTATCCAATGACCGATCCTTTCGATCTAGAGCGCTTCGTCAAGGCCCAGAATCCGGTTTTTCGCGCCGTCGAGGGTGAGCTGGCCCGTGGCCGGAAGCAGACTCACTGGATGTGGTTCGTCTTTCCGCAAATCACCGGTCTCGGCTTCAGCGCCATGTCGCAGCGCTACGCCATCGGCTCGCGTGCCGAGGCGAAGGCCTATCTCGCCCATCCCGTGCTCGGAGCGCGCCTGATCGAATGCACCGGGCTCGTGCTCGCCGTCCAGGGACGCAGCATCAACGCGATCCTCGGCGCGCCGGATGACACCAAATTCCGCTCGTCGATGACGCTGTTCGGCGCGGTGTCCGATCAGGCCATTTTCGGCGAGGCGCTCGCCCGCTATTTCGCAGGCGAGCACGACGCCGCGACGCTGGAGATCCTGTCGAAGCTGGATCGGCAGGCCTCCGGCTGAGTTGACGGGATCGGTAGCGTAAACCCGCGATTAACACGCACAAACTATCGTCCGAGCAAAATAATTCTCCGTTATTTGCCGGACAGATCATGAAAATCGGTACGCTCCTGACCACCGCCATCGTCTCGCTCTCGACCGTGGGCGGCGGCCTCGCCGTCTACGTCGCCGTGACGAAATACCAGACGATGGAGCGGATCACCGAGGCCCAGGGGCGGCTGGCGATCGTCCGCGCCGTCAGCGACATCCCGCGCTACCTCAATCCCGAGCGCGGCTTTTCGACCAACATCCTCTATGGGCCCGCCAGCATCGACCCGGCGCTGCTCACTGAACAGGACAAGCTGCGCAAACAGACCAACGGCGCCCGCGACAAGATGAATGCGGTGCGCAAGGAGCTGTCCGGCTCGTTCGACGACGGCGTGACCATCGGCAGCAATATCGACGGCATCAATGCGAAATTCAGCGCGCTGCGCGAGGCCATCGACAAGGCGCTCACCGGACCGGCGGAGACGCGCAAGGACGCCGCCAAGAAGATCGTCGCCGATAACGCCGTACTCAACGGCAGCGTGACTGCGCTGCTCAACGAGCAGGTCCGCCGCATGGCGATCCTCAACGGCGACGCCTATCGCCAGGCCAGCTACGCCAACATCGCGATGACGCTGCGCGACGTCGGCGGCTTCAACTCCAGCCTGCACAAGAATCTCGTCGGCGGCAAGAAACCGGCGACCGACGCCGAGAAGGCCGACATCGCCCGCTCGCAGGGCCGCAACGACCAGCTCGTGATGGCGCTGCAGGAACTGCGCGGCAATCCGACGACGCCGGCGAACGTCGCCGCCGCGCTCGAGAAGTTCAATGCGATTTACGTCGAGGAGTTCGGCCGCGAGCTCAAGCTGGTCAAGGACGGGGCGGTCAGCGGCAAGTACGAACACGACATGGAGACTTATTACGCCGCCACGCAGCGCGGCCTCGGCACCATCATCGAGGTCCGCGACGCATTCTACGACAATGCCGAGCAGATCCTTGCCGGCGCTTCCTCCGCCGCGCGCACCAGCTTCACCATCGCGCTTGCAGGCCTTGCCGCCGTGTTGATCGCCAGCATCGGCCTCATCGTGATGGTCCGCCGCCGCGTCTGCGCTCCGATCGTCAACCTGACGAGCCGGATGTCGCGACTTGCCGAGGGCGAGGTTGCGGACAGCATCCCCGGCGCCGAGCGCTCCGACGAGATCGGGGCGATGGCTGCGGCCGTCCAGGTCTTCAAGGACAACATGATCCGGGCCGACCGGCTCGCGGCCGAGAAGCAGGCCGAGAACGACGGCAAGATGCGCCGCGCGCAGGCGCTCGACGAGCTCACCCGTGCATTCGAGGCCAAGGTCACCGAGCTGGTCGGCGGCCTGTCCCGGGCCTCCTCGACCATGGAAAGCACCGCGCAGTCGATGACCTCGACGGCGGCCCAGACCAACAGCCAGGCCGCCATCGTCGCCGCCGCCTCCGAGCAGACCTCGACCAATGTGCAGACCGTCGCCAGCGCCACCGAGGAGCTGACCTCCTCGATCTCCGAGATCGGCCGTCAGGTCGCACAAAGCACCGAGATCGCCGCCCGCGCCGTCGACAACGCCCGTCGCACCGGCGACACCGCACGCACGCTCGCCGAGGGCGCCCAGAAGATCGGCGACGTCGTCACGCTGATCCAGAGCATCGCCGAGCAGACCAATCTTCTCGCTCTCAACGCCACGATCGAGGCCGCCCGCGCCGGCGATGCCGGCCGCGGCTTTGCCGTGGTCGCCTCCGAGGTGAAGTCGCTGGCGGGTCAGACCGCCAAGGCGACGACCGAAATTTCCGAGCAGATCACGGCGATCCAGGCCGCGAGCGACGAGACCGTGGCCGCGATCCGCAACGTCGCCGACGTCATCGGCGAGATCGACCAGATCGGCACCGCGATTGCCGCGGCGATCGAGGAACAGGGCTCGGCCACCAAGGAGATCGCCCGCAGCGTCCAGGAGGCCGCCCGCGGCACCCAGGAGGTCAACACCAACATCTCCGGCGTGCAGCGTGCCGCCGACGACAGCGGCGCTGCCGCGCGGGAAGTGCTGGTCGCCGCCGAACAGCTCTCGACCCAGTCACGCGATCTCGCCGGACAGTTCGACCGCTTCCTCGGCGAGGTCAGGGCGGCTTGAGATCCGTTGTCTCAAAGACGGTCCCGTAGCCCGGCTTAAGGCTTAATAAGGCGGCGCCTTGCGTGCCCGCTGCGCTTTGGCGGCCTCCATCCACCAGGCGAGATCGTCGGCAAAGCGCGGGAACGCGCGCTCCAATATCTTGCCGCCCTCGCCGATCGGCTCACCCTCGGCCGACAAGGTCTGCGCGATCGGGCCGACGCCGATGGTGCTCGACACCACCACCATGCCCATCTCCGACAGCGTGCCGTGCCAGGCGGTTGCGGCGCGCGCGCCGGACAGGCGGCCGGCCGAATAGCTCACGATCGCGGCCGGGCGCCAGAACCATTCTTCGAGGAAGTGGTCGGTGAGATTCTTCAGGCCGGGCTGGATGCCCCAATTGTATTCGCCGGTGACGAACACGAAGCCGTCGGCGCCGCGAATCTGCCCGGCCAGCCTTTCCAGCGGCTCGGGCGCCGAGCCTGGCGGATATTCCTTGTACATGCGGTCGAGCATCGGCAGGCCGATCGCCTTGGCGTCGATGAATTCGACGTCCTCGCCGCGGCTACGCAGACGATTGATGACGAAATTCGCAAGGCGGATGCCCATGCGGTCGGACCGGTAGGAACCGTAGAGGACGAGAATGCGGTTGCTCATGGTCGGACGGTAACACGAAACCGGCAAGCGACCCTACTCGATTTGTCGCATTACCGTCCGCGACCGCGGTCCAGCGTTTGCGACGGCGTCTCGCCGAACTGGTCGCGGTAGCTTCTGGAGAAATCGCTGAGATGCCAGAAGCCATACGCCAGCGCGACCGCCTTGACGCTATCGGCCCCGGCAAGAAGGCGCCGGCGCACCAGCCACAGCCGGCGCAGACGCAAGTAGCGGTGCAGGCTCATGCCGCGATAGCGGCGGACGACGTCGTGCATGGTGCGAACGGACAGCCCGAGCTTGCGCGCAATCTCGTCGCTATAAATCGGCTGCGACAGGTCGTCGGACAGCAGCGCGCGGATGTCCTGGAATATCCTGAAATTCCGTGCGTCGTTGGGGCCCAGGGTCCAGCGGGCCGGAACGATCGATTCAAAGGCCTCGTCGACGGCTCCGAGCAGGGACTCCTTCATCGCAGCGCCCTTCGACAAGAGCTCCGGTGCCGGGACCGGCCGGGACGCCTCGGCCAACACCCCGCGAACCACGCTGCGCAGCCGCTGCAAGCCGGCCGCGGAAACCTCAAAGATCTTGAAGCTCGAGAGCGTGAGCGGCCAGCCACGATCCTTCACCTCCGGCCTGAAAATAACTGAGGCGATTTGCCGCTGCACCTCCTCGATGGTGGTGTAGGCCGCGCCGCCGTTGCCAATGACCACGACGGGTCGCGCACGTTGCGAGCCGTTGAAACGAATTGGCACGTTGAGATCGTCCATGGTGAAGCCGATCGCAGTGCAATTCTCAACGAGTTGTGCATCAACCACTCGAGGAAAGGCGTGCGTCAAATTCACATCGCAACCGGGCAACGACAGGATCGTCTGCTCAGCCGAAATCTTCCGTACGAAAGGCGTGAATTCGAAATTCAGCCCGCGTATAGCATTTCGAAATTCGTCGACGTCTGAAAAGCGAAATGTCTTGAGTGCCGACCTCGGCACATCATCAATGCTGTTCATGGAAATAGGAAACGCCGCGTCGAGTTACACGTGTGTCCGGCCGCGGTTCCGGACTCGCCTCCTCCGGTTTCTTCGTTGACCCGAAAGAATCAATCCCTAACTTATTCTGACAATTGAAACCGTCTGATTGAAAGAACAATCCGGGACAACCCTGTCTCGCCGAATTTCGATAGCGTTTTCCGCAATCGGCGCGGTGCGACAATACCTGCCGCCCTCGATATTTAAAATCAAATTAACGTCTCTGCGGCGGAATAATCGCTGTTTGATTGTGGATTTGTTTCATTTAATTTCAGGCTCCTGCCATGATGGCAAATTCGCCTGCTGATAGTCTGGTCGAGTTGGAGAACGCGGTTGCGACATGTCCGCTGGACCGGTGCGCTCGCATCATCTCCGGCATATTGCAACTGCTCACCGGCAGCCGCGACCGATCTCAGGAATTGCTCGCAGGCGTGGCCGACGGCGTCCTGCTGCGTTTGATCGAGCGGGTTGACGCCAGCACGCTGGTCAACGTCAGCACGGCGCTCGCAGAGCTCAAAGCGGCTCCGCCGAAGACTGTGCAACGTCTCGCCTCGCACCACAATCCGGAAGTCGCCTGCCCTGTCTTGCTCCGATCGCAGTCACTGTCCGCGGCCGATCTCAAATCGATCACGGTCGCGAGCGGCGAACGGCAGCAATGTGCGATCGCAGGCCGCGAGCCGATCGATTCACTGGTGATCGAGACGCTAATCAAGGGTGGCGCTCGTAGCGTTTGTCTTGCGCTGATCGGCAACACGGAGGCAAGGTTCTCTGATGCCGCTTACGCTGCGCTGATTGAGAAGTGCCTGTCGGATGACGAACTGACGAAGGCATTGGCGCTCAGGCCGGACACGCCCGATACGATCATGCGGAAGTTGCTGTCGGCCTCGCCAGCGCCGAAATCCGGCCCGGGGTCGGAGGCCACCGTCTCGCATCAAACCGCAACGGCCGCGCCAATCGCCGCCAAGCTGCCTTACGCCGCCGCCTACGCAAGCGCGCGGCCGGAGATCGTCGCGCTCAACCGCATCGGCAAGCTCAACGATTCCACGGTGAACCGCTTCGCCATTCGCAGCGAGACCGCCAACCTCGTCACGGCGCTGTCGGTGCTGTCAGGGGCTCCCATCGAAATCGTCGAGCATGTCATGACCGACGAGGATTGCGAGGGTCTCGTCATGGCCTGCCGCGCCTCGCGGCTGAACTGGCAGACCACGCTCGCCATCCTGAGCAACCGCCGCGGCACAAGGCTTTCGTTCGCCGAGCGCGAACGCGCGCAGCACATTTTCGAGACGCTGCTTCTGTCGACCAGTCAGTGGACGGTGCGTTGGGGAGAAATTGCCGCAAACGCCAAGGAGAGCAGTCGGGGACATCGCGGCGCAAAAAAGATGGGGGTTAGCCGATGAGATTCGACGGTCGCAAAGCCGTTCGCGTGAAAATGGACCACAGGCAGTCGGTCAATCTCATGGGTTCGGACGGCACCTGGCGGCGCAGCTGCGTCCTGCTCGACGTATCGCAGACGGGCGCGAAGGTCGAGGTCGAGGGCACGCTGGACGTGCTCCAGGCCAAGGAGTTCTTCATGCTGCTGTCGTCGACCGGCCTCGCCTACCGGCGTTGCGAATTGGTCTGGATCGACGGCACAACGGCCGGCATCCATTTCATTACCGCTGACGGCAGGAAGAAACCTGCAAGCTCAGCTGCGCCTGCGCAAAACGCAGCTCAGACCAAATAGCGTCAACAGTCCGCCCCTGACATCGTCACAGTGGCAATCCAGGTGAGACCGTGCAACACGCGCGAACCACATCCGGCTCCGTCAATGGTGAGGTCGGCATCCCAAGGACAGCAACGGCCCGCCCCTTCCTGCATGTGCTGGCCGACACGTCCGACAAGCTCTCAGGCATCTGCTCGATCCTCCAGGAGAGATTCACCGTTGCGGGCGAGCGGCTCGATGCCGATTCCAGGCTGTCGCAGACACCGGCCGCCATCGTCATCCGCGCGGAGCTGCGCGACGTCGACAATATCGCCGCCATCAAACGGCGGGCGGGCAAGCTGGCGAAGGTCAGGAAGCGCATCTTCCTGCTCGAGCACACCTCCCACGTCTGCATTTCGCAGGCCTATGCACTCGGGGCGACGCTGGTCCTTCCCAGCACGGTCGGCCGGACCAAGCTGCTGGCGGCACTGGCCGATCCGGCCGACGGGCCGTCCGCTTCGTCAGGCGATACGCTGCAATCCGACAACGCCGTCGAGACCGCGGCGACCGCGACCGCATCGATGTTCACGGCTGTCACCTTGGGTCAACCGCTCGACATCGACGGCACCAAGGAGGCCGGTCGCCAGATCGCCGATCGCATTACCCGGCATGGCCTGACGGAGTGGCTCATGACTGTGCGGCGCCATCACGAAGGAACCTATCAGCATTGCCTGCTCGTCACCGGCGTTACCATCGACTTCGGACTGAGCCTCGGCGTCGGCAGGGCCGACCTGGAACGTCTCTACACCGCGGCCATGTTCCACGACATCGGCAAGGCGCAGATTCCGCTCGCCATCCTCGACAAGGCGGGCCGCCTCGATGCCGCGGAACGCGCGCTGATCGAGACGCATCCCACCGCCGGCTACGCGTTCCTCAAGGATCATGACGGGATCTCGCCGGAGATCCTCGATGCCGTTCGCCACCATCACGAATACCTCGACGGGAGTGGCTATCCCGATGCGCTCTGCGGCGAGAGCATTGGCGACATCGTGCGGATTCTCACCATCTCGGACATCTTCGCAGCGCTGATCGAGCACCGGCATTACAAGCCGACCATGCCTCGCGCGGAGGCCTACGACGTTCTGTGCGGGATGACAGGCAAGCTCGAGAAGGCGCTGGTCCGCTCGTTCAAGCAGGTCGCGCTCACGCGGTGAGCTCGGGGGAGCAGCCTCGAACGCGGCCTAATGCGTCGCGCGGTAGCTGGCGCGGCGCGGGATGGACCGGCAGGCCAGCCCATCGGCCAGCAGCTTCATGTCCTCGCGCCGGCCGCTGCTAATCAGCCGGCCGAACTCTTCGGGTGTGAAAGGAAGATTTGGATCCCCATCGATCGGGCGCCGCATTCGCGGGCCGAAGAACCGCCGAACCAGGCTAGCCAGCCGCCGCATGTCAATTCCCTCGCGCCAGCAACAAACCTCTCACGAGGCGTATTGTTCCTGCTAGCGCGACGAGATTGCAAGAGCCAAGTGAATGGTCGTCACCAAAATCTGCGGCGGGGCGGACTCTGCGTCCTAGCCGATCCGTTTCAACGTCTCGATGTCGTGCATCGCGCTCGTCAATGCCCCGTTGCGGTCGCGCACGAAGCTTTCGAGATCCGACAGCACCGTGTTGATCATCTGAAGATTCTTGAACATGTCCTCGATCTGGGTCACGATGCTGTTGTAACCCTCCTGGGTCTGGATCAGCTGACTCCGGGTGTTGTCGATATTGGCTCCCAGCGACGCGAGCGAGGTTTCCATGCCTCCGATCGACGCATGGGTGTGCGTGAGGCTGCTCTTGGTGTCCTGCGCGAGCTTCTTCACCTCGGTCGCAACCACCGAAAAGCCCCGCCCCGCCTCGCCGGCGCGGGCCGACTCGATCGTCGCGTTGAGCGCGAGCAGGTTGGTCTGGCCCGCGATCGTGTCGATGATCTTGAGGATGTCGCGCAGCCCGTTCATGGCCTGAGTGAGGCCGGCGAACTCCTGCGACAGTGCCGTGGTGTCGGTCGCCTTCGCCGCGGATTGCGCGCTCGCCATGATGACCGAACGGATCTCCTCCACGATCGCGTTGATCGATGCCGTCTGCTGCAGCGCGCCCTCCACTTTGCCGCTCAGCGTGGCACTGGCGCTCAGATACTCCATCAGACGCTGGACGATGCCGTCCTTGATCCGGTTCAAGAGGACCATGCGGTTGAGATGGGTCCGCGTGAAATACTCGACGAAATGCGCATAGTGGATCGGGAACAGGTCGATGAACGGATCGCTCAACGACTTTTCCGTGACGTCGAAGAACACGATCGCCGTCAGCGTCTGGTTGATGTTGATTCCGAACAGCTCGCCGAAGGTCGAAAATCCCGCAACCGGCATCGGCCACATCCCGCTCATGTTGCGGAGCTGGCTCTCGTTGTTGAGGCGGCGCAGGATGCAGTCGTTCAGGATCGCGCCGATCGCCGGTGGCTTGTCGCGCAGGAAGGCAGCGAGGTCGCGCCGCGTCTGGTCGACGAAATCGGTCGCTTCCAAGAGTTCGAGCCTGTCGCCCGAATTGACGTCGCAGAAGAACGAGATGATTCCGGTCTCCGCATCGATGCCGGCGACCGAGCGCACGAACAGGTCGCCGCCGACCTCGACGCCGAAGGAATGCTTCGTCATCATCGACATCAGCTTCGCCGGCGCCGTGTTCAGTGCCTTCGCCACGACAGACGCGAACGGCTTGATCTCGCTCCCCTCCAGGACGCCCGAGGCGGTGCGCCGATCCGGATCGGCCCCCATGACGACAAAGGACTTGCCGGTTTTCTTGAAGTTCTGGGTCTTGAAGATGCTGTAGGCCCGGCCCGGCGCCAGCTTCATGAAGGCGATGAGGGCATGGTTTTCGAGGATCTGCCTGCCGTCGTAGAGATAGGTGTTCTTGAAATCGAGCTTGCCGCCGGCGGAGCCTCCGACGAAAGCGCACGGAAACTTGCCGCTCCTGTACACCGCCTCCATGAAATAGTTCTCCGACGCGGAGACGCCGTCCACGAGCGCGAAGGCGATGGTGTCGCGCACGTCGATCACGAAGGGCATGCGGATCGTTCCGAGCTCCCGGGCGATCGCCTCGATCCGCACGTCATGCGCCTTGGACGGCGCGCCCTGGCGGATGTCCTCGTTGTGGAGGCGAACGCTGTGGATGCTGACCGACTGAAAGAGGTCAGCGGGGAAGATCTGCACGACGACCGAGGACCAGTTCGCCCCCGTCGCCTTGTAGAGCGACTGACCCGCCGAGCACAATTCGCCGGCGGTCGACATCGCGATCACCGGCGTCGAGCCCGCCAGCCTCTGCAACGACGACACCACGCGTGCGAAGTCGCAGTGCGGTGAGATGAACGCGAGGGCGAGCGGCGCGCGCGTGCCCGCGACAACGAAGTCGCTCTCGGAAATATTCTGCAGCCGGTCGTCACACTCGAGCACCCGGATTGCGCAAGGCTCACGGGAGGCCGGCGCTTCATCGGGAGCGTCCGGCACGATCGACGGCGCGACTTGCTTACGACTTGCCTGGGAAAAGAACGAGAGCATGGCAATATCCTTGTTCGACGCGAGCAGCGTCTCAAAGGAATCAATTACGGATTCGAAATTGCCATTCGGTTATGAAGCGCGCCGCGCGGTTGCGTTTGCGCAACGGATCGGCCCCGTAGGACTACGGCACCGCACCGGTAACGCGGGCTCATGATACCGATCGCGCCGGCACGTTTGATCTGAATCAAATTCGTGCACCGCAAGGACTCAAGGCGATGCCGAAGCGCGCTTCAAAGGCCAAGTTCGATCGATGTGCGCATGTTTGCGTGCATCAATCGGCGAAGCCGATGAAGCGCACGAAGTCGTCGTTCGCCTCGCGATCCGAGCGCACCGCGTTTGCGGCAAAGCCGTCGTCCGGATAGCCCAGCGCGACGCAAGTCATGATGACCTCGTCCTCCGGAATCTTCGCCACCTCGCGCACGATGTCGGAGCGCATGATGCCCTGCCCGTTGATGACGGAGCCGAGGCCGCGGTCCCAAGCTGCGAGCACGATGCCGTAGCAGAGCGCGCCGAGATCGAAATGGCAGACCGCACCGGGATCGAGCACGCGGTCGTAGGTCAAGACCAGCGACACCGGCGCGTCGAACTGACGGAAGCCGCGCAGCACCCAGTCCTGCCGCATCGGCTTGTCGTCGCGCGCGATCCCCATCGCGCCGAACAGCTTCTTGGCGATGTCGACCTGCCGCGAGCGGTGCACGCCCTGGTACTCGCCGTGACTGATGATGTCGCGCTTGACCTTGGCGCCGCCGACCATCTCCTCCATGTTGCGGCGGCGCACCTCTTCGAGCGGGCTGCCTGTGAGCACGTGGACATGCCACGGCTGAGTGTTCATCGACGACGGCGCGCGCTTGGCGCTCTCGATGATCGCCTCGATCACAGTGCGCGGCACCGGCTCCGTCTTGAAGCCACGCACGCTGCGGCGCGACTGGACCAGCGTTTCGAATTCCACCTCTGAGAACCTCCCTACCCGTTCATCCCCCGGCGTGACGACACGTGGCCGGTTGCCGATGCGGCGCGCAAAATCTATGCTAACCCGCAAGCAAGACCAAGAACCCTGGAGGACTCGCCATGGCCGCGCCGCTCGACCCCGTCATCGCCCAGATCATTCCGCTCATGCCGATGCGCGATCCCACGGTCATGACGCCACAGAGCGCCCGCGATTCCTTGCGCGCACTGGCTGCCTCGCGCGCCGCCATCCCGCCACCGCCCGTCGATCACGTGCGGGATATCACGGTGAAAGGCGGCGCCGGCCCGCTTGCTGCGCGCGTCTACCGGGTTGGCACCACATCCGCGCCGACAGTGGTGTTCTTCCACGGCGGCGGCTGGGTTGCGGGCGACCTCGAAACCCACGACCGGCAGGCGCGCAACCTTGCGATCGAGACCGGTGCCGTCGTCGTCTCCATCGACTATCGGCGCCCGCCGGAAACGCGGTTTCCCGGCGCCTTCGAGGATGCCTTCGCCGCAATGAGCGACGTGTTTGACCGCGTCGCGGAATTTGGCGGCGAGGTCAGACGCCTCGGCGTTGCCGGCGACAGTGCCGGCGGCAATCTCGCGGCGACCACCGCGATTGCCTGCCGGGATGCCGGCATCAAGCTCGCCGCGCAATTGCTGGTCTATCCCGTGACCGACGTCCTCGGCGGCTACGCCGATGCGCGCGAGAACGCGCGCTATCCCTCGCGTGCGGAGAATGCCGAGGGTTACTTCCTGACCCGAGCCACGATGGAATGGTTTTGCGGCCATTATCTCGCCGAGCCCGGCCACGCCGCCGATTGGCGCGTCTCGCCGCTGCGCGCGGCATCCCTTGCCGGCGTCGCGCCTGCGATCGTGACCACCGCCTGGTTCGATCCCCTCCGCGACGAGGGCGCGGCCTATGCGCGCGCGTTGGAGGCCGCCGGCGTGCGGGTCAAGCACCATGAGGGCCCCGGCCTGATCCATGGCTATTTCGGCATGGGCGACGCCTCGGACGTCGCGCGCGCCGAGGCGCAACGCGCGCGGGCCGACTTCAAGGCCCTGCTCACGCGCGGCGCATAGGCTTGCCACGAAGTCCGTAGCCCGGAGGAAGCGCAGCGCAATCCGGGATTCCCGCTACGCGAGCGGTCGAGCGATGCGGTTGGCCGGGCCCGGGATTATGCTGTGCTTCATCCGGGCTACAGGGACTCACTCAATTCTCCGCGCCTTCTGCGCGGCGGCGTGCCCCCAGGTTTCATCCCAATCCTGGCCGGCGGCATCGACGACGCGGCCGTCGGCTTCGAAGAACTTGTTCGGCACCTGGAAGATCGCCAGGATCAGGGCCCCGTCCGGACACCAGGCGGCGTGCCGGCTACCCGCCTCGCGCCAGATGAACTCACCGGCCTTGCAGGCGATGCCCTGAGCAGGTCCCTCCTTGTCGACGAGCGCGCCCTCGATCACCCAGCTCTGCTCGATGCCGACATGCTCGTGGTCAGGCAGCACCGATCCCGGCGCAAACCTCATCAAGGCGGTCATCAGGCCCGTGCGCCGATCGAACAGCAGCGTCTTGGCCTCGCATCCCGGAAAGCGGGTTCTCTGCCATTCCATGTCTTGAGGCCGAACCAGGTGGGAATGCTGATCGGCGGCTTCCTGGTGTTTGGGGATCATTGCGTCCATCACGATGCTCCATCCAGCTCAGCTGACCAAGCCTAGCAGGATCGCCCAGCGCCGTCAGCGAGCAGTGCAGCAGGCCGCCGCCTGGCCCGACCTCGCGCGCCAAAATCGTCGAGCAGACAGGACGACAGGCCGTCATCAAGCTTGATTGCGCCACGATTCCCGGCTCCAATCTCTCCGCCATTTCTGGCTGACGGAGACACCCATGATGAAGCGGATTTTCCTGGTTGCGATCGTTGCCACCTTTGCAGCGGGCTCGGCCCTCGCGCAAGAAACATGCGAGAGCAAGGCGGTCGGCAAGGACGGCAAGGCGCTCGCCGGCGCCGCCAAGAGCTCGTTCCTGAAGAAGTGCAAGCAGGAGGCCTGCGCGCCCAAGGCCGTCGGCTCCGACGGCAAGCCGCTCGCCGGCGCCGCCAAGAACAGCTTTATGAAGAAGTGCGAGGTCAGCGCGTAAGGCGCTGCCGCGATCTCGCTGCCTCTTTGTCGAACCATCGCTCCACGAACTCGTCATGCCCGGGCTTGTCCCGGGCATCCACGCTCCTTGTGCGGCAAATAAGTCGTGGATGGCCGGGTCAAGCCCGGCCATGACGGAGAGCCTCACTCCCGCCTGAACCGATAATCGAACGCGCCCTCCCGCGGCCTGATCCACCCCACCGTCGGCGCCGGAAAATGAACCGGCAGGATCAGCGTGTCGGTATCCGCAACCGACGCAAAGAATTTTCGCCGCGACACCGCCGACTGCCTCGGATCCCAGTCCGGCCGCGCCGACCAGTCCGGCTCGCGACACTGGATCTGGTGATGCATGAGGTCGCCCGCGACCACCGCGCGCTGGCCCTTCGAGACAATGTTCACGCAGCAATGGCAGGGCGAATGCCCTGGCGTCGGCGTCAGCGTGACGGTGTCGTCGAGCGCGTAGTCGTCGTCGACCAAAAGCGCCTGCCCCGCCTCGACGATCGGCAGGCAATTATCGCGAAACACCGTGCCTGGCGGATTGCTACCCTTGGCATGCTCGGCCTCCCAGGCTGCGTACTCGCCCTTATGAAACACGTATTTCGCGTTCGGAAACGTCGGCACCCAGCGGCCGTCGCGCAAGGTCGTATTCCAGCCGGTGTGGTCGATGTGAAGGTGCGTGCAGAACACGTAGTCGATCTGCTCGAAAGAGATGCCGAGCGCGAACAATTCGTTGCGCCAGCGCTCCTTGCCGGGAAAGTCGAAGGGCGGCGGATGGCCCTTGTCCTCGCCGGTGCAGGTGTCGACCAAAATCGTGTAGCGCTGTGTGCGCACCAAGAAGGTCTGGTAGGTGATCACCATCATGCCGCGCGCGGCGTCGAACACCTCCGGCTCCATCGTCGGCAGATGGCGTGTGAAAACGCCCTCGTCGTAGGCCGGAAAGAAATCCTGAGGCCGCCGCCACGGCCCCTCCCGCTCGATCACCGCATCGATGGTGATGTCCCCGATCCTGAGCTGCCGCATCGCTGTTTCGCTCCCCTTTTTCGGGAAGCCTAGCGGCCGGCATGGTAGCGTTCAAGCCATGCAACGCGCACCGCGCCCATGCGTGACGTTCGCCGCAAATCAACCTCAAACACCGCCGACGGTGATCTTGGAAATGGGAAGCATCGAGTGGGAAGGAAACTCAGATTCGCTACGCTGGCGCTGATGGCCGTCGCGGCTGGCGTCTATCTCAACAACACCAGTCTTCTGGCGCCGCATCGGGAAGGCAAGCCGGTGCTGCTCGCGCATCGCGGCATGGCGCAACGCTTTGACGAGCGCGACCTGAAGAACGACACCTGCACCGCCACGCGGATGCTGCCGCCGACGCACGATTATCTGGAGAACACCCTGCGCTCGATGCGCGCCAGCTTCGAGGCCGGCGCCGACGTGGTCGAGCTCGACGTGCACCCGACCACCGACGGCGAATTCGCCGTCTTCCACGACTGGACGGTCGACTGCCGCACCGACGGCCAGGGCGTCACGCGCGAGCAGAGCATGGCGAAGCTGAGAATGCTCGACATCGGCTACGGCTACACCGCCGACGGCAGCAAGACCTTTCCGTTTCGCGGCAAGGGGATCGGAATGATGCCGACGCTGTCGGAGGTGCTTGCCACCTTTCCTGACAAGCAACTCCTCATCAACGTGAAAAGCCGCGACCCCGGCGAAGGCGAGAAGCTTGCCGCCGTGCTGAACGCACTGCCGGCCGCGCGGCGCGGGATGATCATGGTCTATGGCGGCGACGAGCCGATCGACATGATCCGTCGCCTCACCCTTGGTGTGCGCACCATTTCGCGCGCGGCGATCCAAAGCTGCCTGATCCGCTATATGGGTTATGGCTGGACCGGTCTGGTCCCCACCGCCTGCCGCAACGCGATGCTGCTTGTGCCGATCAACGTTGCGCCCTGGCTATGGGGCTGGCCGGACCGCTTCCTCAACCGGATGGCCAACGTCAACAGCGCGGTCTTCGTGCTCGGCCCCTACAGCGGCGGCAAATTCTCCAGCGGCATCGATACGCCCGAAGCGTTCGCCCGGCTCCCGCAAGGCTATTCCGGCGGCATTTGGACCAACGAGATCGAGGCCATCGCCAAGATCGCCGGCAAGAGCAAAGATTAGCTGCGCAGCCCCGGCGTTTTCTGGTGAGAACCGGACGACATGATGCCTCTTGGCAAGCTCCGCACGAAAGCTACCATGGCACAGTGCACCATCGGAGAGACGCAGTGGCTATCCCAGCCGAATTGCTAGCGCAGATGGTCGCTCTGTTGCCGCATGCGAAGACAACCAAGCGGCACTCGCCTTCTAAAACGATCGGACCTCATCAGAATCGTTCCGTCAGGAGAAGAGTCGATCTTCTCGCCCGCAGGAGAGTTTTTGCGAGTTTATCGGATAAGGCAGGCAACCACGACAGAGGCCGGCACGGTCACATACGGCCTTTCGTCTCTGCTATCCGTCCTGGAGAACTTGCAGCCGACGGATCCTCTTGCGGTGACGGTGTTCGCCACGGACGGATGGTTCGGCAGCTTTTGCTCGGACCAAGCCGATAGACTTGTGGGGTTCGTGCTCGTCCAGAGGCGATCTCCCAAAGACGAGCAAGAACGCCTGGAGTGGTTCCGGCAAAACCTGACGTAGCCAACTACGACCGCAGCCCCGGCGCCTCCTGCCCGGTCCGCGCAACGTATTCCGTATAGCCGCCGCCGAACTGGTGGATGCCCTCCGGCGTCAGCTCCAGCACGCGGTTGGAGAGGACGCTGAGAAAATGCCGGTCATGCGAGACGAACAGCATGGTGCCCTCGAAGTCGGACAGCGCGTTGATCAGCATCTCCTTGGTGGCGAGGTCGAGATGGTTGGTCGGCTCGTCCAGCACCAGGAAGTTCGGCGGATCGAACAGCATCTTGGCCATCACCAGGCGCGCCTTCTCACCGCCTGACAGCACGCGGCAGCGCTTCTCGACGTCGTCGCCGGAGAAGCCGAAGCAGCCGGCGAGCGCGCGCAAGCTACCCTGCCCTGCAGTCGGAAACGCATATTCGAGCGACTGAAACACCGTCTGCTCACCGTCGAGCAGATCCATCGCGTGCTGGGCGAAATAGCCCATCTTGACGCTGCCACCCAGCGCCACCGTGCCCTGATCCGGCTCGCTCGCGCCCGCGACCAGCTTGAGCAGCGTCGACTTGCCGGCGCCGTTGACGCCCATCACGCACCAGCGCTCCCTGCGGCGGATCATGAAATCCAGTCCGTCATAGATGCGCTTTGAGCCGTATCCCTTGTGCACGCTCTTGAGCGCGACGACGTCCTCGCCCGAGCGCGGCGCCGGCGGGAAGTCGAACGCCACGCTCTGGCGGCGCCGCGGCGGCTCGACCCGTTCGATCTTGTCGAGCTTCTTCACCCGGCTCTGCACCTGTGCCGCATGCGAGGCGCGCGCCTTGAAGCGCTCGATGAACTTGATCTCCTTGGCGAGCATCGCCTGCTGGCGCTCGAACTGCGCCTGCTGCTGCTTCTCGTTCTGCGCGCGCTGCTGCTCGTAGAATTCGTAGTCGCCGGTGTAGGTGGTGAGCGAGCCTGAATCGATCTCGATCACCTTGGAGATCACGCGGTTGATGAACTCGCGGTCGTGCGAGGTCATCAGCAGCGCGCCTTCGTAATCGTGCAGGAATTTTTCCAGCCAGATCAGGCTTTCGAGGTCGAGATGGTTGCTCGGCTCGTCGAGCAGCATGACGTCGGGACGCATCAGGAGGATGCGCGCCAGCGCCACGCGCATCTTCCAGCCGCCGGAGAGATTTCCGACGTCGCCGTCCATCATCTCCTGGCTGAAGCCGAGACCCGCCAGCGCCTCTCGCGCGCGGCCGTCGAGCGCATAGCCGTCGAGCTCCTCGAAACGGTGCTGCACCTCGCCGTAGCGGGCGATGATCTCGTCCATCTGGTCGGCCTTGTCAGGATCGGCCATCGCGGCCTCGAGCTCGCGCAGCTCGGCCGCGACCTCGCTGACGGGGCCGGCGCCGTCCATCACCTCGGCCACGGCGCTGCGACCCGACATCTCACCGACATCCTGGTTGAAATAGCCGATGGAGATGCCGCGATCGATCGAGACCTGGCCCTCGTCGGGCAGGTCCTGGCCGGCGATCATCCGGAACAGCGTGCTCTTGCCGGCGCCGTTGGGGCCGACGAGCCCGATCTTCTCGCCCTTGTTGAGGGCGGCGGAGGCTTCAATGAACAGGATCTGGTGGCCGGCTTGCTTGCTGACGTTGTCGAGGCGGATCATGAGGTCTTTTGGGGGGATTGTTGCGTCGCAGCGTCATAGGCCATGCGGGCCGCCAGGGGAAGTCCGGCGGGCACGGATCAGCCCTGTTCCGCAGCCAAATTCGCGCAATTCGACCCGCAACTTAGGGCTTGTAGACCTCCACCGTCTGCATCATGCCCATCTCCTCATGGTTCATCATGTGGCAGTGGAGCATGTAGACACCGGTGAAATCGATGAAGCGCGAGCGGAACACGACCTGGCCGCCCTTGCGCTCCACGATCACGGAATCCCGCCATTCCGGCACGGCCAGCGCCTTGCCGTTGATCGAGACGACCTGGAATGGATTGGTGTGGATGTGGAAGACGTGGTCGTCATGCTCATGCGTATTGACGATGGTCCACTCTTCGACCGCGCCCAACTTGACCCGCTGATCGATGCGGCCGGGATCGAACTTCTTGCCGTCGACGAAGAACTCGAACTCCTGCCAATGGCCGGCGGCATCGGCCTCCGGCGCGGTTGCCGACAAAGTCACCTTGCGACGGTTGGTGATTTCGGAATCCTTGATGGTGGCAAGCGGCGCCGGCGGCAGGGCGCGCGGCAGCTTCATGTCGATCGGCGCACCTGACACCACGACCCGCGCTAGCGGCCCGACGGGCGAAGGATGCCCCTGGTCGTAGGGCGCGGCGTTAAAGGCGTAGGTGCCGGGGCCGCCTGCCTTCACCAGAATGTCCGCGCGCTGGCCGGGCGCGATCAGGACCTGCTTGAGCGGCTGCATGGCGCCGAGCTGGATGCCGTCATAGGCGATCGCATGCAGATCGTGCTTTTCCAGGTCGAGCAGCATGTCGTCCTGATAAGCGGCATTGAGGATGCGCCACCGCTGTACCTCGCCGGGTCGCATGTCGATCATTGGCCGGCGCTGGCCGTTGATAGCGAGAAAGCGCGTCGCGGTCTCGGGAAACAGCGTTTCGAAATTCTCGACCATGCCGTTGGCGTCATAGACCACCTGGGTGAGCACCATGAGGCGTTCGCGGGCTGTCGCGATCTCGGGAACGTCGGCGAAATCGCCCTCGATGACGACGGCACCGACCATGCCGGAGGACATCTGGATGTCGGCGCTGCCGTGGTGATGCGGGTGATACCAGTAGGTGCCCCTAGTGTGGTCGGCCGGCAGGGTGATCTCGATGTTGTAGCTGCGGCCCGGTGCCATCGAGCGCATGACGTTGTCGGCAATCCCGCTCGGGCTGGTATGCGCGCCGTGGAAATGGAAATTGGTGTTGTTGAACTGGTGCGGATGGCTAATGTCGGCCGGCATTCCATCGCGGTTCGGCGGCAGGTCGTTGATCATCTTGATGCGCAGGGTCTCGCCGGGCTTCATGCGCAGGGTCGGCCCGGGGCTGCCGCCTTCATAGGACCTGACATAGAGCCTGACGCCGCCGATCTGGCGATAGGCGTAGCCAACACGCAGGGTCGTGCTCAGCAGGCCGTTGACGGACCGCCGCACCTCGGGCTCGACCAGCGGCTGGTCCATGGCAGGCACGGGCGTTTCAGCGACCATCCCCATGGTCGGCGACATGTCCGCAGTGTGGGACGTGCCCGCATGGTCGTGCACGGCGTGCTGGGCATTCGCGGCACCTGCAAACAGCGACATCGCGCCCGCCTTGAGACCGTAATCGAGCAATTGGCGCCGCGAGAGCTTCGTCATATCCGCTCTGACTGGAGAGACGTCGTTCGGATCGTGCTGCATTTGAGTTTCGCTCCCGTTACCGATCCGTCTTCAGTTTGATTCGATCCTAAAGCAAGCGCGAAAGGACCATTCCGTCCGGGAATCGCGTTGCATTCACCGGTTGTAAACGCCATGTCCCTCTTTATCGTCGCATGACGAATCACGACGGATTCGAGCTAGCATTGGCGCGGACCTTTCCGGGCATCGATGCCGTCGGCATCGTGATGTCCTCGAAACTCTGTACAAGGATCTGATCATGGAGCCTTCGCGACGCGAGTTCGTGAAGTGGTTGTCGGCGGGAGGCATCTCGGTCAGCCTGACGCATCTTGCTTCGGCGACGACAGCTCCCTTCGCGGCCCACGAGACGCTGCCCGGACGCGGCAAGTTCAATCCCGCGACAAAGGGCGCCGGCCGTGTCGACGCCGTCGCCAAGGTCACCGGCGCAAAGCTTTACGCCTCCGACTTCCGGGCCAACGATCTCGCTGGCTGGCCGCAGGCCACCTCGCACGCTATCCTGGTCCGCGCCAACGACGCCACGCACGTCTATACCGGCATGGATCTCGCGCGCCTTGGCGGCGCACTCAAGCCGTCGGTGGTGGTGACTGCCGCTGATCTCGACCGGATCGGGACGCAGGTGCCGGAATTCTATGCGGGCGATCTGTTTTGTCCGGTCGGCAAGACGCCGCTCTATCTCGGCCAGCCGGTCGCGCTTTTGATCTTCGAAAAGTTCGACGCCTTCGACCAGGCGCGTCTCGCGCTGCGGGAGGGCACGTTCGTCCAATTCGGCGAGGAGACCGGGCCCGTCGTCGTGCCCGATTATGGGGCCTTCCGCTTCACCCGCGTGGCAGGTCCTTCGCCCGACAAGCCGGATGTCTATTCCCCGCTCCAGGCGGGCTGGGTCTCGCCCAAGAAGGTGCAGAGCGCGGCGCTGCCGGTGTGGTCGCCCCTCGCGAAGGAAATGCCGGCGGATTACGCCAAGGCGGCGAAACATGGCGAGCAGATCCGCGCTGAGCTCGCCGCAGACGACGCCTCGCTGCTCGTGCTCGACCGCGAGTTCGAGACGCAATCGGTCGACCCGATGTTCCTGGAGCCGGAATGCGGGCTCGCCTGGTACGACGGCAAGGGTGGCAATCTCGAACTGCTGCTTGGCGTCCAGTCGCCCTACGAGGCGGCGGAGTCGATCGCGCATCTGTTTGGCAAGGCCCGCGCGCCCTACAAGCCGGCGCACATCAACGCGCAGTTCGCCCATGTTGGCGGCGGTTTTGGTGGCCGCGATCACACGCCTTTCATTCTCTATGTTGCGCTCGCGGCGGTCTGCTTTGCCGGTAGGCCCGTGCGGCTGGCGCATGACCGCTACCAGCAGTTTCAGGGCGGCATCAAGCGCCACTCGATCAAGATGCGCTCGCGCATCGGCATCGATCGCGCGACCGGCAAGATCAAGGCGTTCGCCGCCGACCACGTGCTCGACGGCGGCGGGCTCGCCCATTTCTCGGCCAGCGTCGCCGTCGTCGCGGGCACCGGCGCGATCGGCATCTACGACATTCCGAAGGTCGACGTCAGGACCGTCGCGGTGCACTCGCGCGGCGTGAGCGCGGGCTCGATGCGTGGCTACGGCATCCTGCAAGCCATGACGGCGCTGGAGGTCCTGATCGACGAGGCGGCGTCCGAGCTCAAACGCGATCCGATCGAATTCCGGCGGCGCAATGCGCTGCCCCAGAACGGTCGGACCATGACCGGCAATCCCTACATCGTCTCGGTGCGCACGCCCGAAATCCTCGACAAGCTCGAGAAGCATCCGATCTGGCAGCAGCGGGCACAATTCAAGCAGACGTCGTCGGGTCGGCTGGTCGGCACCGGCGTCGCCTGCGTGACGAAAGACTATGGCTCCGGCGCGGACGGTTCGCTCGGACGCGTGGAGCTTACCCCCGACGGCAAAATCGCAATCTATTGCGATCATGTCGAGATGGGCAACGGCATCGGGACGGCGCTAGCCAACCGGGTCGCAAGCCATCTCGGCGTCATCGCCGACGAGGTCTCGGTCGCCCGCGTCGATAGCTATGACGTACTCGGGCTGGTCACGTCCGGCGATCCCTCCACCATGGACCAGAAGACCCAGGATGCCGCGGAGAAAAATCCGCGCTGGGTGCCCGCGATCAGTTCGCCGACGAGCTCCTCGATCGGCGCGCATGTCGGCACGCATTCCTCCGCGGAAGCCGCCCGCGTCATTTTCCGCTTCGGCCTGTGGCCGGCAGCGCTTGAGCTGTGGCGCATCGCAAGGACTGATCCGCGCGCGCGCCAACGGGACGCCGCAAGCTGGCAGAATGGGCAGCTGACCATGCCCGGTCTCGAACCGCTGTCGCTGCCGGTACTGGCCGCAACAGCTCATGCGCGCGGCTTCGTTACCGGTGCGGTTGCGCACAGCTTCTCGCGCTGGGCGTGGTCGCGGGCACGCTTTCCGCTGTTCGGCGAGCAATACCGCGCCGACATCGACGCGCTTGCGATCCGCCGCGGCAACGGCAAGTTCGAGCGGATCAACCGCACCAGCGTGAAGTTTCCGCCGACCGACAACAACCGGATCGGCACCGCCTACACCTCGATGTGCGGCACGGTCGTCCGCGTCGAGATCGAGCGCACGACGGGCGCCTTGCGTATCGCCAAGGCCTACAGCGTGCTCGAATGCGGCACCGCACTCGTACCCGAGGTGGTGATGGGCCAGGCCCAGGGCGGCTTCGCCATGGGCGTCGGCTACGCGCTCCTGGAACATTTACCGCCGTTCGAGGGCGGACCGGGCGGCGGCGATTGGAATCTCGGCCGCTATCTGGTCGCGCGCGGCTCCGACCTGCCGCTCCGCGATCTCGAGATCGAGATGCTAAAGCCGCAGACGCCAGACGAAGCACCGAAGGGCATGGCGGAGGTCGTGATGATCCCGATCGTGCCGGCGCTCATCAACGCCATCCACGACGCCACCGGCCATCGCTTCCGTTCGCTGCCGGTCAGCTCAAGCCTTTTGAAGGGAGTGCTCGCGTGACGACCCTCAGCCTCACCATCAACGGCCAGAAGCACGGCCCGATGGACGTCCGCGACGATCTCTCGATGAACGATTTTCTGCGCGAGATGCTCGGCATGACCGGGACCAAGTTCGGCTGCGGCGCCGCACAATGCCTGAGCTGCGCCGTCATCGTCGACGCGCCCGATGGCACCAGCTACACCAGCCCGACCTGCGTCGCGCCGGCCGTGAACTTCGACGGCAAGTCGATCCGCACCGTCGAGGGTCACGCCAAGGACGGCCAGCTCTCGGCGCTGCAAAAGGCCTTCGTCGATCATTTCGCGTTTCAGTGCGGCTACTGCACGGCGGGCTTCCTCAACGAAGGACAGGTCCTGCTCGAACATCTCGCACGCGCGCCGGTGCCGCGCGAGGCTCTGGAGCAGACGATCGCGGACGCCCTTGATGGCCATCTCTGCCGCTGCACCGGCTACATCAAATATCACGAGGCGGTGCGCGACGTGATCCTCGCCGATTCAAACCGCTACCTCATCGCCACCAAGTGACGAGCCATGTTCTCTGACGCGCGCTTCAAGACGGCGGCCGTGATCGCGGCGCTCGCCAGCAGCCTTTGCGCGGGCTACGCGGCCTCCGAGACAGCGAGCCATGCTCTGGCCTCGCCCGACAGCTTTGCCAACATCACCGATGCCGAAAAACGCTCGGCGGCGATCTTCACCGAGCTCGGAAAGGTTCTGACGCACCCGCGCTGCACCAACTGCCATCCGGCCGGCGACAGCCCGCGGCAGGGCGACAATCCCCGCCTGCATCAGCCGCCAGTCACGCGCGGCGCTGACGGCCACGGGCTCGAGCCGATGCGCTGCCACACCTGCCACCAGAAGGCCAATTTCGAGCCCGGCCGCATGCCCGGGCATCCCGAATGGCATCTCGCCCCGCGCGAGATGGCCTGGGAGGGCAAGACCGCCGGCGAGATCTGCGAGCAGATCAGGGACCCCAAGCGCAATGGCGGGCGCAAGGTGGAAGAGCTGATCGACCACATCGGCAAAGACACGCTGGTCGGCTGGGCCTGGCAACCCGGCTTCGGCCGCTCGCCCGTACCGGGCACGCAACAACAGGCCGGCGCGCTGGTCGAGGCCTGGGTGAAGGCGGGGGCGGCCTGTCCGGCACCGTGATGAGGCTGGCGCAAGTCCTCATAATCGTCGGCTTGAATGCTGACCGGACACGGCCCATGTGCGCGCGGGCCAATCGAGTTTGTGAGCCTACGCCCTTCGCATGAGCTTGAGCGACGCCGCCAGCCGCAGGCTGCGCTTCCCCGCCAGCGCGATGCCTTCGAGCTCGCCGCTATCGGCCGTGCACGTCCCGGAGAAGCCGATCCCGACCTCGAAGCCGCCGAACACGGGATTCTCGCCCTTCGCCGGCGTATGTTCCTGGTTCAGCATCTCGCCCTTCCAACGGCCGCCCGCGGAGGAATAGGAGCCGAGATAGTAGAAGTTCGCATCGCCGCCGAGGATGCGGCCGTCGATCAGCAGCATCACGCCGGACAGGCCGGCATCGACGCCGTCGAGTGCGCGCAGGCTCATCCCGTACAGCCCGTTGGCGATGCCGCCCTGCCCGATCGTGCCGCGCGGCGGCAGCGCGCCGTCATCGAGCCGGGTGAGATTGGCCCAGAAATTGGCGCCAGGCATCGTGTCGGCGCCGCCCTGCAGGCGGATCTGGTTGCCGTGAAGTCGCCCTCGCGCGCCGATCCTGGCGACGTCGGCGCCCATCAGCGGCTTGTAGTTGGGATCGAGATTATGCCGCTCGGTAATCACCTCGGCGACGATCTCGCCGCCCTGCTCGGCATAGGTGCCGAGATGCGCAAAGCCCGAATTGCCGCCCAGCATCTTGCCGTCATGCAGGCACATGATGCTGCGCCCGAACGCATCGTTGACGCCGTATTCAACCTTGTAAAGTCCGTCCAGCAACGCAATGAGCCCACAAAATCGGAAAAGAACCACGGGCTACCTAGCATTGCCGCCGCAGCTCGGCCACCCGGCTTTTGCGCGCAGAGGCATTGCGTATCCCCCGCTGCCGCGATGCCACCATCGCCCCTGTTTTGTCCGACGGGACAAGACACTTTCGCCAAAACCGCAATGAGCGACGGCGACCGACAAGTGATTTCAGCGACCGAGTGATTTCAACCACTTGGCTACTGTGCATGGGGTTGTTTTCGCGTTTATTGTCTGCTGCGAGGCTCGCGCGCGTCAGTGACGCTTGAAATACTGCACCTCGCGCTCGTGCTTCTCGGCGGCCGCACGGCTCTTGAAGGTCCCGAGGTTTCGGCGCTTGCCGGTCTTCGGATTGACCTTGCGTGAATAGAGGCGGTATTCGCCGGATGCCAATTTGCGGATCATGGTTGCGCCTCCGTCTTGTCCGGATATCAACGGCGTTTGCGCAATAGAGGTTCCGTGGCGTTTCGGGCTCTGCTCAGAAGCACAGCGTGGTGACGAGCTTGCCCTGCTTGTCCTTGATCGCATAGGGGCAGCGCAGCCGCTCCAGCGCCTTCTTGGCGTCCTCGTCGCCGAGCGCGGCGGCGCGCTCGTAATAGGCCTTTGCGGCGTCCTTGTCCTTTGCGCCGCCGCGGCCACCTTCCGCGAAGGCCCCCATCCGCTCCAGCGCGCCGGGATGGTTTTGTGCGGCCGCCTTCTCGAACAGCGCACGCGCCGCGACGTCGTCCCGCGCGCCGCCCGTGCCTTCGGAGAGCATCAGGCCGAGCTGGTACTGCGCTTCCGCGTTGGTCTCGGCGGCCTTGCCGAGCAGCGCGCGCGCCTGCGCGGGATCGCCGGTGCGGCGCCACCCGCGCCGCCGAGCGCAGCGAGGTTGCTGACGCCGCGGGGATTGCCTGATTGCGCCGCCTTCTCGAACAGCTTTCGCGCCTGGGCTTCGTCCTTCGCAACACCCGAGCCGGTGCCGTAGGCGACGCCGAGCTCGACCATCGCCGCGCTCGATCCTTTGCCGGCCGCCTTGCGCCAGGCGGCGATCGCCTCGCCGGCCTGCCGGTTGGCCGCATAGGCGCGGCCGAGCGCGAACATCGCACGCCGCGAGGACGCTGCCGCCTGCTTGCAGAACTTGATCGCGGTCGCGACGTCGGAGGTCGCGATCTCGGCGACACCCCTCACGTCGGCCGGCTTGTCTGGATCGCTGGGATCGGCGGCGACGCGGTCGCACAGCACGAGATCGGCCGATTGCGCATACGCAGTCATGGGGGCGGCGAGCGCGAGCACGATGGCAAGGAGATAACTCCGCATGGACAATACGCTGCGTCCCCGCTCCGGCAAATTCATGGCTCGAGTCCCGATTGGCGCAGCACGGGCACGACCTCCGGCGACGCCAGATAGCGCAGCAGCCGGTCGGCGGCGTCGGCCTGTTTTGCGCTGGCGATACGGCCAGCCGAGAACACCGCTGGCGTCTGCAAGTCGTACGGGATCGGTCCCACCACCTCGATGCCTTCGACCTGCTTCAGTTCGCTGATCTGCTGCACGGCGAGATCGGCCTCGCCGGTGACGAGGCGCTGCGCCGTGAACCCCTGCTCGACGATGGTGGCCCTGGCGTTGATCTCGGCTGCGATCCCCATCCGGACGATCAACTGCGCGAAATAGACACCGCTCGCGCCGAGCCGCGAATAGGCAACGGACCGCGCTGCGAGCAGCGCCTTGCGCAGCGCCGCTTCGCTTCCAATGTCGGGGTGCGCCTGCCCTGCCCGCACGGCGATGCCGGCATAGGAGCGCGCAAGATCGGCTGCGCTGCTTGCGATCACGCGGCCCTCCGCGATCACCTCGTCCAGCCCCTCGCGCGTGAGGATCACGAGATCGGCGGCCTCGCCGTCGCGCAAGCGCTTCAGCAGCGCCAGGGTCGGCGCGAAGTCGGCGTCGACAAGGATGCCTGTTTCAGCCTCGAAGGCGGAGGACAGGCTCCGCATCGCGCCCATCAGGCCGAGCGTCGAAAGCATGCGAACTTTTTCCATGTGCGCTTCCCGTAGCGATCAGGCGCGATGCATCAGCTTGAGCGCGGCGGTCAGACGCAGGCTGCGCTTGCCGGCAAGCGCGGTCGCCTCCAGCACCGCCTCCTCCGCATCGTAGCGGCCGGAGAAGCCGATGCCGACCTCGTGGCCGCCGAAGATCGGATCGTCCTTGGCCGGCGTGTGCTCCTGGTTGAGGATCTGGCCTTTCCAGCGGCCGTTCGCGGCGGCGTAGCTGCCGAGATAGTAGAACGAGGCATCGCCGCCGAGGATGCGGCCCCGGTTGAGCAGCATCACGCCGGTGAGGCCGCCGTCGAGGCCGTCGAGCATGCGCAGATGGATGGAGTAGAGACCGTCGGCGATGCCGGCTTCCCCGATGCCACCGGCGATCGGCACCTCATCGTCGGCGATCGGCGTCATCACCGACTGGAAGGGAATGCCCGGCAGCTCCTTCAGCTCGCCCTTGAAGCGATAGAGGTCGCCGTCGGCCCAGCCCTTGGCGAGCAAGGTGGCATCGTCGGTCCCCGCCATGGCGCGGTAGGTCGGGTCGGGATTATGGCGGACTGTGCTGATCACAACGTCGACGCCCTCGTCGGTCTTCTCGTAGGTGCCGATATGGGCGAAGGCCGAATTGCCGCCAAGCATCTTGCCATTGCCCGCATGCATCACGCTCCGGCCGACGGCGTCGCCGAGCTGAAATTTCACCTTGTAGAAGCCTTCAAACACCAGCCGTGTCCCCGGCTCTCGCGCGCATCCCGAGACAATCTATCGCGCTTTCAGCGGCATTGGACAAGTTTCGCGCGGCCGAGCGAGGCCGGTACGGGAATGACCGTCATCCAAATGCAAAAATCCGCCGGAGCCTTGCAGCTCCGGCGGATTGAGCACCAACCCGGGCCAGCCCCCAGCCCGGGCCGGGAGGATGTTAGGCCGCAGCCTTCTTGTCGGTCGGCACGGACGCGATCGTCTTCAGGATCTGCGAAGCGATCTGGTATGGGTCGCCCTGCGAGTTCGGACGGCGGTCTTCCAGATAACCCTTATAGCCGTTGTTGACGAAAGAGTGCGGAACGCGGATCGAGGCGCCGCGGTCGGCAACGCCGTAGCTGAACCTGTTCCACGGCGCGGTCTCGTGCTTGCCGGTCAGACGCTTGTCGTTGTCCGGGCCGTAGACGGCGATGTGGTCCATCAGGTTCTTGTCGAAGGCGGCCATCAGCGCCTCGAAATACTCCTTGCCACCGACATTGCGCATGTACTCGGTCGAGAAGTTGGCGTGCATGCCGGAGCCGTTCCAGTCGGTGTCGCCGAGCGGCTTGCAGTGGAATTCGATGTCGATGCCGTACTTCTCGGTGAGGCGCAGCATCAGATAGCGGGCCATCCACATTTCGTCAGCGGCCTTCTTGGAGCCCTTGCCGAAGATCTGGAATTCCCACTGGCCCTTCGCGACTTCGGCGTTGATGCCTTCATGGTTGATGCCGGCCGCCAGGCAGAGGTCGAGATGCTCTTCGACGATCTTGCGGGCGACGTCGCCGACGAACTTGTAACCGACGCCGGTGTAGTACGGGCCCTGCGGAGCGGGATAGCCGTATTCCGGGAAGCCGAGCGGACGGCCGTCCTTGTAGAAGAAGTATTCCTGCTCGAAGCCGAACCAGGCGCCGGCGTCGTCGAGGATGGTGGCGCGCTTGTTGGACGGATGCGGGGTCTTGCCATCGGGCATCATGACTTCGCACATCACCAGCACGCCGTTGGTGCGGGCGCCGTCCGGGAACACCGCGACCGGCTTCAGCACGCAATCGGAGCTGTGGCCTTCGGCCTGCTGGGTGGAAGAGCCATCGAAGCCCCAGAGCGGAAGCTGCTCGAGCGTCGGGAACGACGCGAATTCCTTGATCTGAGTTTTGCCGCGCAAATTCGGAGTCGGCGTATATCCGTCGAGCCAGATGTACTCGAGCTTATACTTGGTCATTGAGCCTCTCTGTAGATGATGCGAAAGGTTTGGGGGCCCGGAGGCCCCTGAACGTTTTGTACCCGGCCATCATCGGCCGGCGCTTTACAAGCATTTTACGTGCCAAAAGGCCGCAGTGCGGGAGGTTTTCCACCGCGGTCGGGCTCAACCTGCCATGAGCAGACCGCCTCCGACGCTATGCGTCATAGCCGCGCACCTTCGCGTGAAGCTGCACCGCAAAAATCCCGCGGAAATCGCCCGTTTCTGAAGCAGGCGATGCGGTGCCGGACGCTGCCGATCAAACGCGCATCAACCGCCGGCAATTTTCGCAAAGTCTCCCAACCCTACGCAGCAACCTTTGGAATGGCCTCCGCGTTGGCCTCCAGCTGGCTGCCTTGGGGGATGCAGACCTCTAGCTGCCTACAAATTGGGCGGCGACTGATTTCCTTTTCAGCACTTTCCAATCCAGGGGACGCGGCCGATATGGAGATTCCGGTAACCACAATCGAACGAGTCGGGCGCACCATGGAGGCCAAGGCGCTTCGACCAAGGAGAATCGCAATGATGAACAATGGTCTGAGTCACGGATCGGCAACGATCTACCAATTCCCGGTCGGGGGCCGCGCAGCTCTCGCCGGACGCCGCTATGACGAGACCCGTCTTCCTGCCGATCATGCCTCGCATCCCGCGAACGCCTCGATCTGCAGCGACAGCTGGTACCACCAGGACGCGGTCGACGACGCCAAACCGAAATGGGATCGCTGATGCCTGTGATTGGTTTGAAACCGCCGCGTTCGCGCAAGCGCCTGGCGGCAGTTGAAAAAGGGCCGAAACAGCGATGTTTCGGCCCTTTTTGACTCATCCATGAAACGACGCCGTTCAGATCACCGCGCAGGCCGTCGCAGGCCGCTTCAGATGCTTGACCGCGGTGGCGCCGGCTTTGCTGATGGTCAGCGTGATGCCAGCCCCCGAATAGCGTATGCCGGACACCGTCAGCCGCTTGGCCAGCGTGACCGGTTCGCCGTCGATCTGGAGAAAGGCGCGCTTGTCGTGATCATAGAACCCAACGATGAACTGCGTCCCGTCGATGCAGCGATAGGTCTGGAACGTCTGCGCATCAGCCTGCCGCGCGCTGAAAATTCCGGCCGCCAGCATGGTGATCCCCAAAAGAATGGCCTTGTGCCGGCTCATGATCGCCCCCTGTAATAGACTTCAAGGACGCCCCCTCGTGCGTCCCATGGAACCATAACCGAAGCCGCTCCCATGCAAGACTCCTCTCTGAAAGACTCCCCTGTCCGCCACCTCGCCCTGCAAGGCGCCAGTAATTTTCGCGATCTCGGCGGTTATCCGACAAGCGATGGCCGCACCACACGCTGGCGGCACATCTTCCGCTCCAACCATCTCGGCCAGCTCACCGCTGCCGATGTCGAGATCGTCCGCGCGCTGGGCGTGCGAAGCGCGTTCGATTTCCGCGGGCTGGAGGAGCGCGCGGCCGGCGTCTGCGTCGTGAACGAGATCGCGGTGCATTCGCTGCCGATCGAGCCGACCGTGGTCGCAGCGCTACGCGCCGAACTCGCCAGGGGGACATTGACCGCGCCGGTTGCACTCGAACTGATGCGAGAATCCTACCGCAACTATGTCCGCCACAACACGCATAGCTTTCGTAACCTGTTCGGCCATCTGCTGGAAGACCGCGCGCCGCTGGTGATTCACTGCACCGCGGGCAAGGACCGCACCGGCTTTGCCAGCGCGCTGATCCTGCATGCGCTCGGCGTGCCCGATGAAATCATCGCCGAGGACTACCTCCTGACCAACCGGCACTACAAGCGTGACGCAACCAACGCCTCGGACCTTCCCGCCGATGTGCTCGACGCCATCGGTAGCGTCGAGGCCTCATACCTCGCGGCTGCCTTCGAGGCCGTGGGTACCGAATACGGCGATCTCGAAACCTATCTGCGGGACGGGCTCAAGCTCGGCGCAGCCGAGCGGGCCGCGCTGAAGGCGCGCTATCTGGAAGCATAGGCCGCTATGTCGGGGAGAGCGATGATGCAAGACAAGGTTCTGGTCGTGACCGGCGCGCGCGGCGCGCTCGGCAAGGTGGTTGCGGAGATCGCGCGGTCACGCGGCGCTCGCGTGGCCGGCATCGACCACGCGCCTTCGCAAGTGCCCGCGACGCCCGACCGTATCGAGATCGGCGGCGTCGACTTGTCGGACGCGGCCCAGGCGAAGACGGCAGTCGATGCGGCGGCAAAGCATTTCGGCCAGCTCGATGCGCTGATCAACATCGCCGGCGGCTTCGCGTTCGAAACCGTCGGCGATGGCGACATCAAGACATGGCAGCGCATGCACGCGCTGAATGTCCTGACCGCGCTGAACGCCTCGCGCGCCGCACTGCCTCATCTCGCCGCGTCCAGGGCCGGTCGCATCGTCAATATCGGCGCCATGGGCGCGCTCCAGGCAGGTTCAGGCATGGGGCCCTATGCGGCATCGAAAGCCGGCGTGCATCGGCTCACCGAAGCGCTCGCCCACGAGTGGAAGGGCAAGGTCACGGTGAACGCAGTGCTGCCGTCGATCATCGACACCGCCGCCAACCGCGCCGACATGCCGAAGGCGGACTTCTCCAAATGGGTGACGCCGCAGGAACTCGCCGAGGTCATTCTGTTCCTCGCCAGCGACGCCGCCAGCGGCATTACCGGCGCGCTGATCCCGGTGGGCGGGCGGGTGTGATCAATCCGGAACCAGCAGCCTCAGATTGCCCTTGAAACGGATGCTCTGCTTGCCGGCGAGCGCGATGCCCTCGCCATACGCGGTGTCGTCGGTGTAAGTGCCGCTGAAGCCGATCGTCACCACTTTGCGACCCCACACCGGGCGCTCGTCGAATGAGGGCGAGTGCTCCTGGTTGGTCAGCTCCCCCTTCCACTTGCCGTTGGCCGAGGTGTAGGTGCCGTAGGCAAAGAAGAATGAATCACCGCCGCGCATGGTGCCGTCGCGCAGCACCATCACGCCCTGATTGCCACCCTGCACGGCGTCCAGCATCTCGATGCGGATATGATAGAGCCCGTTCTTGATCGTCATCTTCGTGAAAGCGCCCCGCTGTCCCGGTCGCAGGATAATCGCACTGCCCGTTCCCGATCAAATGGCGCGGAGGCCGAGGTCCGATCCAGGCTAGACTGCCGCAACTGATTCTCCGATCGGATACCCCTTGGAAACCGCGCTCTACCTGCCCGTCAAACGCTTCCTCGAAGAGCTCGGCTTCACCGTGAAGGGCGAGATCGGCGGCTGCGATCTCGTCGGCCTCAGCGCCGGCGATCCGCCGGTGGTGGTGATCGGCGAGCTCAAGCTTGCCTTCAACCTCGAGCTGATCCTACAGGCGGTCGACCGCGCGCCGGCCGGCGACGAGGTCTGGATCGCGGCGAAGATGTCGATCCGGGGCAAGGGGCGCGAGAGCGATGCGCGCTATCGCAATCTCTGCCGCCGCCTCGGCTTCGGCATGCTCGGCGTCACCGACCGCGGCCAGGTCGAGGTGCTGGTGAAGCCGCCGACGGCGGCGCCGCGCCGCGAGCCGAAGGTGCGCTCGCGCCTCGTCGCGGAGCATCAGCGCCGCCAGGGCGATCCCGTACTCGGCGGCAGCACCCGCGCGCCGATCATGACGGCCTATCGGCAGCAGGCGCTGGCCTGCGCCTCGGCGCTCGCCGACGGGCCGCGGCGGGTGCGCGACCTGCGCGACCGCTGTCCTGATGCCGGCAAGATCTTGCTTAACAATGTGTATGGCTGGTTCGAACGGGCCGACCGGGGAATCTACGGGCTCACCGAGGCCGGGCACGCCGCCCTGAAACGCTGGCCACAGCAGCGCCTTGAGGTCGATGCCGGCGTTGCGTCACTCCCATGACACCCGACCGGTGCATAGCTGAGATGCCACACCAATTTCATATTGCAATGCAACATTAGCGGCACTAGGTATCCCGGCATCAAAACGAGGCCGTTATGAGCGCAGACTGGAATACCAAATATGGCACGCGGCGCGTCCGCCATGATCCGCCCACCCTGGACGAGGCGATCTTCGCCGCCATCGGCATCACCGACGATCAGGAGCAGCAGGCCGAGATCGCCGCAGCCTTGATGGGGATGCCGCTCGATGTCGTGCAGGCCGAGGTAAAGAAGCAAGCGCGCACCAACAGTCGCATCACGGCGACGCGTGTGATCGCCGGCGAACAGGGCGCACAGCGCTCCGTGGTGGTCGAACGCCGCATCGTCCGGCGCTTCGGCACCGGCACGCGCACCGGCACCTAAGGCGTTCGTTTCAAACTTTCCGAATACGAAAGCGGACCGGCCATGCCGGTCCGCTTTTTGATTCAGCCCGCGATTGAGATCAGGCGGCGCGATTGTCGTACATGCTGGAGATGATCTTCCAGCAGGTCGAGTTGAGGCTGAGAAGCGCGCGCCCGGCCCTGAAGGGCGAAGCCGCGAGATCGGCGAGCTCAGCTTCGGGCGTCTTGGCAAGATCGATCGTGCCGGTCGATTCGCCCTGGCGGAAAGCCAGATGCGCCCCGAACTTCCTGGCAAGTGCCCGCATCGCATGATTCTCGGCGCCCGTTGTGATGCGCAGACGCTTGTAGCCTTTCCAGCGCGCCTCCTCGATCAGGCGACGGAACAGCACGGTGCCGACACCCTGGCGCCGCGCCGAGGCTTCGACGCTGAAGGCGACTTCGGGCAAGGCCTCATCTTCCGACGGATGCAGCTCGGCCGCACCGCGGACAACGCCGTCGACGATATAGGCAACGATCACGGTGCCGTCCTCGGCACAGCGGGCGGCGTAACGCTCGATAAAGCTGTCGTCGAGATAACCGTTGAAACGGTCGTGCCGGCTTGCGGCATCGAGCCTCAGCAGGTGATCACGCAGGAGCGGCAATTCTTCCTGCTGGATCAAGGTCCGCACATAGCCCGGAGCCGTGCGGACGGTCTCTTCAAGTACCACGTCAAAACTCCTCTTGGTGTCCCTCGAGGAGGCGTTCGAATCCCTAGAGCCCCTATATTGTGCATCGCAGCATCTTTTGCAAGACGGGAACCTGCCTAACTTAGAGGCATAGAGGACGACTAATTCGTTAATGAAATCAAAGCCTCGTAGTCTTACAGGACCAGCTGCGTCTGGGTCACCACGGCCACTAGCTTGCCGTCCTCGGTCTCCAGCCGGGTGGTCCAGACCTGGGTCCGCCGGCCACGATGGACCGGGGTCGCGGTGGCAACGATTGTGGTTCCCTCCTTGGCCCCACCAATGAAATTGGTCTTGCTCTCCAGCGTGGTCGTACCCTTGGCGTCGTCAGGCAGGTTGATCACCGTCGCGGCCGCGCCAACGGAATCGGCCAGCGCCATCACCGCCCCGCCATGGATGGTGTGATGCAGCGTGCAGAGATCGGGCCGGACCGTCATCCGCGCCACCACGCGGTCCTTCCCGGCCTCGACGAACTCGACGCCCTTGAGCTCGGCGAACGGCATCTTCATCGCTTTGAGTCTCTCGAGCGGCGTCATCAGATCTCCTCCCAACACGTTGTTGTCGCAGGGTGAATTGCTTCATGCGGCAAAGCAATGACGTCCGAGGTAATCGCCGTGCCGACATCGGCGGGCAGCGCCAACATTCTCGTGTCCCGGACGCCCAGCATTGCTGCGCTGAGCCGGGACCCATCTCGCGGCGATTTCGGTGCGGCGTGGGCCCCGGCTCTGCAGTGCTCACGTCGCAGGTGCGGCGCGCTGCGCTGCGTCCGGGGCACAGCTTGCCTCACGTCACCGCATTCACGACCTGATATTCCGGCCGTCGCCACACCTCGCCGACGATCACCTCCTCGATGATCTCGGCGGCACGGATGATTTCACTCTCACCAATATACAGCGGCGTGATCCCGAACCGCATGATGTCGGGCGCGCGAAAATCGCCGATGACGCCGCGGGCGATCAATGCCTGCATCGCGGCATAACCGCCGTCGAAGGCAAACGACACCTGCGAGCCGCGGTGATCATGCGCGCGCGGGGTGACAAGCTTGAGCTGCGGGCAACGGCGTTCGACCTTCGCAACGAGGAGATCGCCGAGCGCCAGCGAGCGCGCACGGACCTCCGCGATATCGACGCGGTCCCAGATGTCGAGCGAGGCTTCCAGCGCCGCCATCGCCAGCACCGGCGGCGTGCCGACGCGCATGCGCTCGACACCGCCGGCGGCCGCATAGGCAAGCTCGAACGCAAACGGCTTGGCGTGCCCCATCCACCCCGACAGCGCGGCGCGCGCGTTGTCGGCGTGGCGCGGCGCAACGTAGAGGAAGGCCGGTGCGCCGGGGCCGGCGTTGATGTATTTGTAGGTGCACCCTGCGGCGAAATCCGCGCCGCTGCCGGCGAGATCGACCGGCAGTGCGCCGGCGGAATGCGCGAGATCCCAGACCGTGACGATGCCGAGGGCGTGGGCTTTCGCAGTCAGATGCGCCATGTCGTGGCGGCGGCCGGTGCGATAATCGACCTCGGTGATGTAGAGCACCGCGATCTCCTCCGACAGGGCGGACTCGATCTCCTCCGGTGCCACCAGACGCAATTGATGGCCGCGCCCGAGCGTCGCGATCAGGCCTTCGGCCATGTAAAGGTCGGTCGGGAAGTTACCGGTGTCCGACAGGACGATCTTGCGGGACACCGTCATGTCGAGCGCGGCGGCGAGCGCCTGATAGACCTTGAGCGACAGCGTGTCTCCGACCATCACCGAGCCGGCTTCCGCACCGATCAGCCGTGCGATGCGATCGCCGAGATGGCGCGGCTGGACGTACCAGCCTGCGGTGTTCCAGGCGCGGATCAGCTCAACGCCCCACTCCGTGGTGATGACGCGGTTGACCCGCTCGGCAACGCCTGACGGCAGCGCACCGAGCGAGTTGCCGTCGAGATAGATCACGCCGTCAGGCAGGTGGAACAGAGCTTTGGTATCGTCATAGACGCGATATTTGGTCATGGGCATTTCTACAGAATGGTGCGGACGCGCCAGAGCTCGGGAAACAGCTCCACCTCCAGCATGCGTTTGAGATAGCTGACGCCACCGGTGCCGCCGGTGCCGCGCTTGAAGCCGATCACGCGCTCGACCGTGGTGACGTGGTTGAAGCGCCAGCGGCGGAAATAATCTTCGAAGTCGACCAGTTTTTCCGCGAGCTCGTACAGCATCCAATGCGTCTCCGGAGCCTCGTAGACGACGCGCCAGGCCTGCAGCACGCCTTCGTTGAAGCTGTGGGTCTCGCGGACATCGCGCGCCAGCACCGCGGCCGGCATCTTGAGGCCGTTGCGGTCGGCGAGCCGCAGGACCTCATCATAAAGGCTTGGCGTTGCGAGTTCGGCCTCGAGCAGCTTCGTCGTCTCAGGATCATGCGCGTGCGGCTTGAGCATGGCGTGGTTGCGGTTGCCCAGCAGGAATTCGATCAGCCGGTACTGGCGCGACTGGAAGCCGGAGGACTGTCCGAGCTGCGAGCGGAAGCGGGTGTACTCGCTCGGCGTCATCGTGCGCAGCACGTCCCAGGCGTTGTTGAGCTGCTCGAAGATGCGCGACATCCGCGCCAGCATCTTCATGGCGGGCGACACTTCGTCCCTGGCGATGGCGCGGCGCGCGGCACTGAGCTCGTGGATGGCGAGGCGCATCCACAGCTCCGTGGTCTGATGCTGGATGATGAACAGCATCTCGTCATGCGCTTCCGAGAGCGGATGTTGCGCGCTCAGGATCGCATCCAGCGCCAGGTAGTTGCCATATGACATGCGACGGGTGAAATCGGTCTCGGCCCCTTCGCTCGTGGGATCATAATCGCTGGACGACATGGGCAGGCCCTTTCGATCGATCTTACCCCGGCTTTGCTCAGTCGAGGCCGATCAGGCGCGCGGTGATCGGCGAGGCGGGATCCTTCAGTCCGTCGATCACGGTAAAATGGTTCAGCCCGGGATCGACGACGAGACGGGTCGGCACGTCGAAACCGGTCCAGATATTGGCCATCAGATCGGACTGACGGATGAATTCGGGCCGCTCGCCGCCACCGACCCAGGCGGTCACAGGCGAATGCCCGCGCGGCAGGTGCAGCGCCGCGCTTTCGAGCGCCGCTTCTTCCACGGTCATGCGCAGCGTCTCGTTCATCCGGGTCTTGAGCAGCGGACGCAGATCGTGCAGGCCGCTGATCGAGAGCGTGCCGCTAATACGGTTAAAGACGGCGGGCTCCAGCCGGCTGTCGTCGCACAGCATGCGCGTCACGAGATGACCACCGGCGGAGTGCCCAGCAAGCCGGATCGGTCCGGCGACGAGCGAAGCCGCCTTCGCGATCGCGGCGGTGATTTCGGCAGTGATGTCGGAGATGCGCGCGACCGGCGTCAGCGTGTAGCTCGGCAGTGCCACGGTCCAGCCGTGATGGCGCGCACCTTCGGCGAGATCAGTCCAGGCCGACTTGTCGAAGCGCATCCAGTAGCCGCCATGCACGAAGACGACGAGACCCTTGCTGTCGCCGTCGGGCAGGATCAGGTCGAGGCGCTGGCGCTCGCCGGCGCCATAGGCGATGTCGGCGCGAAAATCCTTCAGCCCGGCCCGGTAGACCGCCGCCCGCTCCGCCCATTGCGCCGGCATCTTGTCCGAACCCGGGATATGGGCCGAATTGGCATAAGCATCATCCCAATCGCGCATCATGACTCCCGAGGACTCGTCCGGCGAACAGCCGCCAGTCTGCCACCGTCGCGGCCGGCATCCTAGTCTTTATTTTAAGCTTAAAGGATCTGACCGCCAGTGAATCGGATAGGCAATCGGTCCGGCACGTTCCCCGGGCGCAGCGCAGCGTGCAACGATGCGCTGCTGAACCGGGGTCCAGCGCGTGGGCAAGATGGGTCCCGGCTCTGCGGAGCACCACGCGGAACGATGCTTCGCATCGCCCGCGCGCTGCACCGCGTCCGGGACACCAAAACTAAGCCTTCTCCACCCCGCACCATTCCGCGATGAACAGCGCCATCGCCTTGGTGGTCTTCTTCAGCGATTCCAGCTCGACATATTCGTTGAAGCCGTGCATCTCGCCGCCGCTGGCGCCGAAGCAGAGGCTCGGGATGCCGTGGTTGAGGCCGTAGAAGCGGGTGTCGGTGAGCGCGGTGAAGACGAGATCCTCCGGCATGCCGCCATAGACCTTGCCGAACGCTTTGCCGAACGCGGCCTCCGGCGCGGCGGCGTCGGTCAGCTCATAGCCTTCCGACAGGAAGCCCGACCATTCGATCTCCGGTGGATTGTTGGCGAGGAAGCGGTGGTTCCGCGCCGCAGCCGCGACGCAGGCCACGATCTCCTTCTGGTGATCGGCGATCGACCAGCCCGGCAACACTGCGATCCGGCAATCGACATCACACCAGGCCGGCACGCTGGAGGCCCAGTCGCCGCCCTTGATGAGGCCCGGATTGAAGTTGATGGGATGGTTGAGCGTCTTGAAGTGTCGATCGGCCTTGGCGCGCTCGTTCCACTCGACCTCGAGCTTCTGCAGCGCCTGGATCAAATGATAGGCCGCCATGATCGCGTTGGCGCCGGAGCCGGCGAACGCCACGTGTGTCGGATGTCCCTTCACGCGCAGGCGAAACCAGATCACGCCGACCTGCGAGCGCACCATCTTGCCGCCGGTCGGCTCCGGGATGAAGCAGGCATCCGCGCGGTAGCCGCGCTGGAGCGTCGAGAGCGCGCCGACACCGGTGCTCTCCTCTTCGATGACGGATTGGAAATGAATCCGCGCCGTCGGCTTGAATCCCGCAGCCTTGATCGCGTCCAGCGCATAGAGCGCACCGATCGTGCCCGACTTCATGTCGCAGGCGCCGCGGCCGAACATCTTGCCGTCCTTGATGACCGGCGAGAACGGCGGTGTGTCCCACAATTCCAGGGGGCCGGCGGGCACCACGTCGCAGTGGCCCTGGAGGATCAGCGATTTGCCGCCGTTCGTTTGCGGACGGTAGGTCCCCACCACCGAACGCGCCTTGGAGAAATCATGCTCGATCGGGCCGAAGCCGCGCAGATCCTTGAGATCGTCGACGTCGATGTGCCAGTCGTCGACCTCGTAGCCACGCTCGCGCAAGAGGTCGCCGATCATGTCCTGGCACGGCCCCTCCGCCCCGCGGGTCGAAGGGATCGCGACGAAATCGCGTGTGGTGGCGAGCTGGGCTTCGAAGCCGGCATCGACGGCGTCGAGAATCCTCTGCTGCGTTTCGGCATTCATCAGGCAACTCCAGGCATTCCAATGGTCCCAAGGAATGCGCAAGCTAGCCGATTTCAGCCGTTCGGGTACTCCACAAAATATGCATCCCGCAATGCATCTTCGAGCAGTCGGCCTTCCGAATAGCCGTTCAACGTAACAGGGCGCGTCACCCCGTCGAGCAGGCGTGGACACGGCTCCGGAGCGCCGAGCACCGTGCGAACGGGAATACGCTCGGCATAAATCGGCAACGCATAGTCCTCGTCATCGTCAGCGACACCCTTGGCGCGTATCTTGGCCGAGGCTTCCTCGATTTCCATCGCGATGAAGGAGGTCGCCTTGATCTCCTGGGTGTTGCTGGCCCGAAGGCTCGCGGTGCGATCCGGGAAGAAGCGGTCGACCATCGCGATCACAGCGCGCTCCTTTTCGCTCGGATCGGTGACGAGATAGGCGGTGCCGAACGCCATCACCGCGCGATAGTCGGCGGAATGGTTGAAGCCGCAGCGCGCCAGCACAAGGCTATCGAGATGGGCGACTGTGAGACACACGCGCTCGCCCCTGGCCTGGTTGCGCAGCATCCGGCTTGCGCTCGAGCCGTGCCAGTACAGCTTCGTCCCCTCGCGCCAGAAGAAGGTCGGCGTGCAATAGGGCTGGCCGTCGATCACGTAGGAGACGTGGCAGAGCATCGAGGAATCCAGGATGCGATGAACCGTGTCGTGATCGTAGAAGCCGCGATCATGCCGGCGCTTCACCTGGTTGCGCGCCGATGTCGGATAGGAATTCGAAGTCTCGGTCTGGCTCACGGCCGCTCCTGATCGGATTGGAAAGATCTGGAGCAGTTGTAGCGGCGCATTTGGTCTGCGATAGTTCCAATTCCATGCAAAAAATTCCGACCAATTCGAATCCCTCACCGGCCAAGACCGAGCTGCCGCTCGATCTCGCCGGCCCGCACGTCACGGCGGGCGCCTCCGCCGCGCACCGGCTCTATCAGGCCTTGTGCGAGATGATCGTCTCCGGCCTCGTCAAGCCTGGCGAGCCGCTGCCGCCGTCACGCACGCTGGCCAAGCAGACCGGCTTTCGGCGCAACGCCGTCGTCACCGCTTATGAGCGCCTGATCGCCGATGGCTTTGCCGAGGCCAAAGTCGGCTCCGGAACGTTTGTCGCCGCGCGCATTCCTGCGCGCGCGGCCGCGCCGAACAAGCCCAAGGCGGTCGTCGAAACGCCCCAGCAAGGCGCGTTCGCGCTCGGCTGCACCCACGTCGATGAGCGCGCCGTGCAGCGCTTCCGCGCCTTCGTCGGCCGGCGCATGCGCGCCTTCGGGGCCGAGCATTTGCATTATGGCGATCCGCGCGGCAGCCGCGAGCTGCGCGCGGCCATCGCCGATCACCTGCTGTCGGCGCGCGGCCTGCGCTGCGATCCCGATCAGATCATGCTGACGTCGGGCACGTTGCACGCGCTGCGCGTCGTGCTGAGCGCGATCCTCAAGCCAGGCGATCAGGTCTGGTGCGAAGACCCCGGCTATCCCGCCGCGCGAAAGACCTTCGCGCATTGCGGCTATCGCGCCGTAGCCGTTCCCGTCGACGAGGACGGCATGCGGATCGCCAAGGGCCGCTCTGGGGCGCCGACAGCGCGCGCGGCCTATGTCACGCCGTCGCACCAGTTTCCGCTGGGCGTGCAGATGTCGATGCCGCGGCGGCTCGAGCTTCTGGACTGGGCCAAGCAGGCCGGCGCCTTCGTGCTGGAGGACGACTACGACAGCGAGTTTCGCTATGACGGCGCACCGCTGATGTCGCTCGCCGGCATCGATCGTCTCCAGCGCGTGATCTACCTCGGCACGTTTGCCAAGACGCTGTTTCCAGGCCTGCGCATCGGCTATTGCGCCCTGCCCGAACGCCTCATTGCGGCCGTGACGGCTGCGCGCGCGGCGCTCGACCGCTTCCCCGGCACGCTGATGGAAGGCGCGGTGGCCGACATGCTCAACTCGGGCGCGTTCGCCGCAAACCTCAAGCGCGTGCGAAAACTCTATCGCGAGGCACGCGATGTGCTGGCCGAAACGCTGGAAGCCGCTTCCGATGGCGCGCTCTCGGTGCCGGTGCCGTCGCAAGGCCTGCATCTGGTCGCCCGGTTCGATCCGTCGGTCGACCTGTCGGTCGCCGCACGGGCCAAGCAGGCGGGCGGCGCCGAGGGCTGGCTATTGGCCGACACCTATTCGCGCGCGCGCCCTCTGCCCGGCTTCGTGCTGGGATTTTCCGGCCATGCGGTTCCACAGCTCAAAGCCTCCGCCGAACGGCTCGCGCGGGAATCGCGCGCGGCCCTGCGCACGAAGGCCAGCGCGGCTAGGGGCGCGTGACGAACGTTCACTATGAGAATCGTCGGCCAGTCCCTACATTGCGACATCGATTCCGAGACCTTTCGCCATGCTGTCACGCCGCACGATCTGCCTCTCGTTCCTGATCTCCATCGCACTTGCCGCGACGGCACATGCCGGCTCGGTTGGACGCGAGCAGGACATCGGCGATCTCAAGCTGGGTCAGCGCGTGCAGGTGGATGACGGAACCTGTCCTGCCGGGCAGGTCAAGGAAGTTCGCGGGGCGAAGATGTCCGATAAGGGCGTCGTGCGTACCGCCACCTGTGTGCCGCGGTACGGTCCGAAGACGAAATAGCTACTGCTTCGCCGGATCGAACATGCACTGCAAGGTCGGCTTGGCGATCTTGGTGAAGGTCGGGCCGATCTCGCTTTGCTTGGAAGCCGGCACCCAGTCGGTCTCGATGGTGGGCACGCCGGTTTCGCTGATGCCGCGCAACAGCGCTTCGCGCAGGTCGCGGTCCTCGACGGCCGCGGCGGCGTGATCGTGCAGGCAGCCGCAGACTTCCTCGGGATGTTCCCACCGCCCGAGCATCCGCGGCGCGCACTGATGCACGAACTCAGTGCGGGGATCCGGTAGTCTGGAGGGCGCGCGCACCTGCGCCTGAGCGGCGCCGATCGTCAGAACAGACAGGAACGCAGCGGCGCAAAATCGAACGATCATGACGGCCTTTACCGGCTGATTTTCTTGTTGTCGATCAGAAGCGCGCGGCAACCACCATGGGCTGCGACGTCGCAGTGGTGATCGGCGAGCCACTGTACTGGAAGGTGCCGATACCGGGCAGATTGCCATCCGGCGAGCCCGAGAACGAGGAGCCGGCAACCACGAAAGCGAAAGCAAGGATGAAGCTGAGCGCGCGCATGATCTTGTCTCCGAGTGCCGTGGCCGGCGGTGCGCCGTTCGTCGTTGTGAAGCTGATAACCATGGGCGGTTTCGCGCGTGATGCGCCAAAAGCGCAAAATGGTTTCATCTTGCGTAAGAATTGTTTCGTCCGGTCCGGGACGACGACACAATTCTCGGAAACGGCCAATCATTTCAGCGGGGTCGCGCCGCAGCTCAAAGCGGCCCGCCAAGTTCCGGATCCGCTGCGCAAGCGCACCCTGCGCCGCCGTCGTCACGGTCCCGCCTTGCGCGGTTCACACGCATTTTACGTTTTTCTGCTGAAGAGAGGAACGAACGAAGGCTGGGTCCTGTCGAACCGGGGGCGCTTCGGCCGCGACCCAAGCCATCGAAATCGAGACGCCGGGATCACCGGGCGCGTTCAGTTTGAGGGATGGCCATCATGATGGTGCAAGATCGCGCAACGCCGCGCGAGGCGGACCAACGAACCGACCGCGGCGATCAACACCCTAGGCGCGTCGCCTCGGCCGGCGCGATGTCGCTACAATCCGGCCGCGGCTTCGAGGCCGCGCCGCAAGCATTCGTGCGGTTGACCGGCTCGCACCTTGCCAAGCACGTCACTGCGTGAAGAACTCACCGCACTTCTGGACGTTTGCGTCTGCCGGCCCCCACGGCATGATCGGCACGGTCGAGGTCGAGTTCTTCGGCGAACCCTCGATCAGCCTGTCCGAATAGACCATGTAGACCAGCACGTTGCGCTTGGCGTCGCAGCCGCGCACGATCTGCATCTTCTTGAAGAACAGCGAGCGGCGCCGGCGGAACATGTCATCGCCCTGCTCCATCTTGGTCTTGAACTTGATCGGGCCGACCTGGCGGCAGGCCAGCGAGATGTCCGAGACCTCTTCGGCAAGGCCCAGCCAGCCCTTGAAGCCGCCCTTCTCCGGCACCGTGAAATGGCAGGCGACGCCCTCGACTTCGGGATCGTCGAGACCATAGGTCGCGAGCTTGTCGTTCGGGCTCATCAATTTGAACACGGTGGAGCGACGGAAGATCAGATCGGGCTCGTCGGCAGCTTGAACGGACGCCGCCGGCACAGCCAAGGCCAGGAGGAATAAGGCGAGTCCTTTCAAGCGGATGCCGGAAAGACCAGGGAAACGAGATGACATGAAGTTCTCCGCTAACAAGTCCCCGCAATGTAGGAACGCCTCAGCCCGACAGGAAGTCGACAGGCAGCTCGACGCGGCCGCCGTTTACCGCTCTGTGAGGCTTTTTTGTTACGTCTTGAACAAAAGTCGCTGACGGCAGAACCACCCTGCTGGTGAACGCGTATTCCCTTTGCGAGACTAACGTCTGATTTGGATTATGGATTCGAGGATGAACAGCGTGAATGGGTCGGGTCTTTCTGCCAAGCCGGGGCGGCTCTGGCAGGTCGCCATTTTGACGGCGGCGAGTGCGATCGGCGCGACCAGCCAAGCAGACGCAGCATTTTATTATTGGACGGATTATTCCGACGGGTCCTATTACGCCCGGCAGGACCGGCATCCCGAGATACCGCGCCAGAAGCCGCAGAAGCGTAGCGCGACCGGCAAGAAAGAGGTTGTCGCCGAAAAGGAAGCCGGCACCAAGCCACAGGGGCCGCTGGTCATCGTCGTCTCGATCGACCGGCAGAAGGTCACGATCTACGACAGCAATGGCGTGTTCGCGGAATCTCCGGTGTCGACGGGCATGAAGGGCCATTCGACGCCGATGGGTGTGTTCAGCGTCATCCAGAAGCACAAGTTCCACCATTCCAACATCTATAGCGGCGCGCCGATGCCGTACATGCAGCGGATCACCTGGTCCGGTGTCGCCATGCATGCCGGCGTGCTGCCGGGCTATCCGGCTTCGCATGGATGTATCCGGATGCCGATGGCGTTCGCGGTGAAGATGTGGAATTGGACCAGGATGGGCGCGCGCGTCATCGTCGCGCCTGGCGAGATGACACCGCACAGCTTCTCCCATCCCCTGCTCGCCTCCGTGCGTGTGCCGCCGCAGCCCGCCGCCAGCCTGGAGCCGCAGACCAATGTCGGCGACAAGGCCGACAAGGGCGCGGCGCAAACCAAGGCGGCCGAAGCCAAACCGATTGAGACCAGGACCGCCAGCGCCGACGCCGTGCTCGAGCTGCGCGCCTCCGTCGGCCACACCGTGATGTCGGATGCGACCACGGGCAACGCGCCAGCCCATGAGGAAGCCGCCGCTCCCGCCGACAAGGCCATGACAGCCGAGGCATCCGATGCGGCCAAGCCTCAGTCGGAAGAAGCCGCCAAGTCGGCCAACGAGGACAAGCCCACCGACAAGGTCGAGGCCGTCAAGGACGAGCCAGCCAAATCTGAACCGGCCAAGACGGACGCCGCGAAGACAACCGATGCACCTGCACCTGCGATCGCCGCCTCGCCCGACGCCAAGAAGGACGAGGGCCGCCTTGCCGAACCGGCGCCGGCCGCAAAGCCGGAAGCACCCAAGCGGACCGGCCAGATCGCCGTCTTCATCAGCCGCAAGGATTCCAAGCTTTACGTGCGGCAGAATCTTGCGCCGCTGTTCGAGGTCCCGGTCACGATCGCTACGAGCGACCGTCCGCTCGGCACGCATATCTTCACCGCCGAGCTCGACAAGACCGATTCCAATGCGCTGCATTGGTCGGTGGTATCGCTGCCCGTGTCCGCCCGTTCCGCCGCACGCGAGGACGACGGTCGCCTCACCCGCCGCCAACGTGGCGCTGACGTGATCCCCGTCGCCGCCAAGCCCGTCACTGCCAAGCCGGTGGTCACGCCGGACAGCCCGGCCGAGGCGCTCGACCGCATCTCCATCCCCGCCGACACCATGGCGAAGATCAACGAGATGCTGACATCGGGCGGCTCCATCATCGTCTCCGACCAGGGCATCAACCAGGGCGAGACCGGCGAAGGCACCGACTTCATCGTTCGCCTGTACTGACTTGTTTCACTGCCCCCGATAACGCGGTGTTGACGAGGCATGTCGCAGCCGCGGAGTAACATCCCCTCGGATCATTTCGGGGGCGCCGTCATGATGAACCGTAGGACCATGCTCATCATGGCGCTGGCCGGCGCGTTCGCGCCGGCGACGCGTGCTTTCGCCGATGGCGGCATGAGCCGAATCTCGGCCTATGCCTTTTCTTTCTCCGCTTTGTCCGGCGACGACATCCGCCTCGCCGCTTTCACCGGTAAGCCGCTGCTGGTGGTCAACACTGCCTCGCTCTGTGGCTACACGCCGCAATATGCCGGCCTGCAGGAGCTCTGGAATGAGTTTCGCGCGCGCGGACTCACCGTGATCGGCGTGCCCTCCAACGATTTCGGCGGCCAGGAGCCGGGCGGTACCAGCGAGATCGCGGAGACCGCGCACCACCAATATGGTGTTACCTTTCCGATCACGGCCAAGGCTGCGGTGGTCGGCGCCAAGGCGCATCCCTTCTACAAATGGGCCGCCGAGGCGCGACCGAGGGAAGTTCCGCGCTGGAACTTCCACAAATACCTGATCGGTCGCGACGGCTATATTGCCGCGGTGTTTCCGTCGGCGGTCGAACCGGCCGACACGCGGATCAAAACAGCAATTGCCAAGGCGCTGGCCGACGTTTGACGCGAGGCGCGCCCAATCGGGTTGGGCACAATTATGGCGGGATGCCAAACAGCCGTTGCAGTGGCGATGGCCCACCATCTAGGCTAGGATCGTTTGGGGCAGGATGGTTTTGCCGGCGGCGAAAAGCCGCGGCGGAACAACGGGATCAATCTCGAGGACAACACCATGCGCGTGGCGGCAGGACTGATTTTGGCAAGCGCGATATCTCTGGCCATGACCGGCGCGGCGTGGTCGCAGACTCCGGCAAAGCCCGCAGCCGCGACGCAAGCCGCACCAGCGGCAACGCCGGCCGCGGCGACGCCGGCTGCTACTCCGCCCGCAGCTCCCGCGGCAGCCGCCGCACCGGCGGGTTTCGTCAATCCGCCCCCGCCCAAACAGGCGCCGCAGCCGGCGCGCGCGGCCTGCAACAATCCGGGCGCGCTCGGTGTCGCCCGCACCGTCGAGATCGACACCACGGGCGGTCCCGGCTTCGGCTTCGAGCACTTCAAGGAGCTCGACTTCCTGCGCGACAAGGAGGTGGTGCTGACCTTCGACGACGGCCCGTGGCCGCGCAACACGCCTGCAGTGCTGAAGGCGCTCGCCGATGAATGCACCACCGGCATCTTCTTCTCGATCGGCAAGCACGCGACCTACGAGCCGGAGATCCTGAAGCAGGTCTACAACGCGGGCCACACCGTCGGCACGCACACCTGGTCGCACGCCAACCTCAACAACAAGAAGCTCACCGAGGCACAGCGCAAGGAAGAGATCGAGAAGGGCCTATCCGCGGTGAAGTGGGCGCTCGGCGGCATCTCGCCCTCGCCGTTCTTCCGTTTCCCGGCACTCCAGCATCCGCCGGAGATGGTCACCTATCTCGGCAACCGCAACACCGCGATCTTCTCCTGCGACATCGACTCGTTCGACTTCAAAGCCTCCAAGCCCGAGAAGGTGATCGAGACCGTGATGAAGAAGCTCGATGCCAAGGGCAAGGGCATCATCCTGATGCACGACTTCCAGAAGCACACCGCCGAGGCTCTGCCCGAGCTGCTCAAGCGCCTCAAGGCCGGCGGCTACAAGGTGGTGGCGATGCGCGCCAAATTCCCGGCGTCCTCGTTGCCGGAATACGACCAGGAGCTGCTCAAGGACGCCAAGTTGCCGACGGTGAGCCAGCGCCCGGTCAATTCGGTGGTGACGACCGTTTCCGAATAGACGGCTCTTGTCTTTCCGCATCGAAGGCTATGTCATCGTCTCGGCGGACGGCATGCTCGCCGACGCCGGTCATGTCATGCCCGACAGCCTGAAGTTCGACGGCGACAAGCTGTTCTTCGAGCAGGCACTCGATCGCGCCGCGCTGATCGTGCATGGCCGCAACTCGCATGAGCAGCAGCCGAACTCGCCGAAGCGCAAGCGGCTGATCCTGACCCGCAAGATCAAGGCGCTCACCGTCGATCCGGAACTGCCGAATGCGACGTTGTGGAATCCGGCACACGCGAGCTTCGAGGAGGCCTGCGCTTTTGCCGACGTCGCCTCCGGCATGATCGCCATCATCGGCGGCCCGGTCGTGTTCGACCTATTCATGGACCGCTACGACACATTCTGGCTGTCGGAAGCCCCGCACGTGCGCCTGCCCGGCGGCGAAGGCTGTTTCGTCGGCGTACCGGCGCGGACGCCGCACGAAGTGCTGGCTTCGCACGGAATGAAGCCGGGCGCGCCGTATGTGCTCGACGCGGCGCACGAGGTGACCGTGACCCCGTGGCGGCCAGGCTAGCTCCTCGTCAAAATCGGAAGAACAACCCCATGCAAAGTACCTGCATTATGATACCAATCTGTATCTTGCCAAAACCACGCTAAAATTAGTCCCGCCGTCGGCCCGCACAAAGCCGGCTAGCATATTTGCCGAGAACCAATAATCGGCCCCGACGGCGGTGATGGCGCTATAGCCAACCTCTGTGGCGCTGCGTCAAGACGAGCCGTCCATTCCGAAACACCGCATCAATAGACTGAGACAAAAGCGCAAGACTGGACGGCTTTGGCTCGCCGCCGCCGCCGCACGGCGGCAGGACCGCTACGCAACGAACCTTTCCCTTCGCCGGATATCAACCTCCCGCCGGGTATGATTGGCCCGGCTCCGCCCCTCCCGCCCCTTCACTGACGATCAAGACGCGACCACGACCATCATGAGCGACGACGCTACGACAACGGGTTCGACGGACGCCTCCGGACCGACTGCCGATGCAGCCCCGATTTCATCCCTGCTCCCCGCATTCGGCTTCCGCGCCGACCAGATGGAGGCCCATGCAAACGTCGCAGCCTGGCGAGAGGCCGTCGCCACGCTATTCGACGTCGACGAGCTCGCCGCCGACGAACCGGGCCCGTTCCGCGCCGACATCAGCTCCTACGCCATGGGACCGGTGCTGATCGGACTGAGCCGGGCCAGCGGCCAGCGCTTCCGCCGGACGGCCGAAACGATCGCGCGCAGCGGCGTCGACCACATCATCCTCCAGCTTTATCTCAGGGGCGGCTATGACGGCATCGCAGGCGATCGTCCGATCCGTGTGCGCGCCGGCGACATCTGCCTGTTCGACCTCGCCCAGACCCTGGAGACCAAGGCGACGGCCTTCGAGAATGTCACGCTGGTCGTGCCGCGCCCGATGTTCGGCACCCATCTGCTGCGGGTCGACGATTTGCACGGCCTCGTCTTGCCGGGCAGCAGCGTGATCGCGAGGCTCCTTGCCGGGCATCTCACCGCCCTGTTCGAATTTGCGCCGCGCATGAGCCTCGACGAGTGCCAATCGGTGGTCGAGGGCACGGTCTCGCTGCTGGCGGCGTGCCTGCGCAACGAGCTCGAGCGTAGCGATCCTGACGCCGACCATGCCGTCACGGCTGGTCCGTCCTTGATGCGGATTCGCCAATACATCGAGGCCGGCCTTGCCCGCGACGATCTGTCGGCCAGCTCGATCGCGGCCCATTTCGGCCTGTCCCGGGCTTCGCTGTACCGGCTGTTCGCGCCGGTCGGCGGTATCGCCGATTACATCCGCAGCCGGCGGCTGCATCGCGCCTTCTTCGATCTCGCCAATTCGGGCGCGCGCGGCCCGCGGATCAGCGAGGTCGCGCGGCGGTGGCAGCTCGGCACCGACGCGCACTTCGCGCGCTCCTTCAAGGCAGCCTATGGCATCACGCCGCGCGCCGCGCGCGAGGCCGCATTGCTCGGTATGCAGCGCGGCACCGATACAACGAACGGCGCGACGATCTCCCGATGGATGCGTGAGATCGCACCCCCGCGTGCAGATTGATCGCTACACGTCGCCGTAAGCGGCTTCGGCCGGACGCGTGGTGCGGCCGTAGCCCATCAGCATGAACAATGCGCCGATGATCGAGAGGTTCTTCAACGCGTCGACCACCACCTTCGCATTGTCGGGGGCAGCCTGGTTCCAGAAGTCGTCGAACAGCACCGTCGCAACCGCGACGTAGATGATCATCAGCATCGCGAAGAACCGCGCGCCGAAATTCAGCGCGATCATCAGCCCCGCGATGATCTCGAGCCCGCCAACCGTGATCGCCAGCAGCTGCGGCGTGGTCATGGCGGTCGCCGTCTCGACCTGCTTGGCGTAGGGCGCGACGATGTCGGGCACCACGACCTTGGTGGCGATGAAGTCGGCCGTCGCCTGGATGGCAAAGAGCTTGGTCGCGCCCGAGTAGATGAACAACACGGCGAACAGAATCCGCCCGAAAGTCACGAACGCTGGCATGATCGGCCTCTTGGCAAAGCGCTACCGCACGGAACGCGTACGTGGATTATGAAGAGTCGTGCGCCGGTTTACAAACGGGGAAATGGAGAACTGCGAGGAATTCAATGGTGGCGTCCGCGTTGTTCGGTTGGCGCCATTCAGAACAACATTGCGAACTCTTGTGTAGTTGAAATTGCTTTGCAACGTAAAATCGATTCTGACACATGAACGGGCTCGTCCGGCAGCGCCTGGTGAACGGCCGCTTTCGAACGCTCAAGTCGGACGTCACGCCAGGCCCGAAAAGGCCATTTCCGACTTACGCGTTACGGCTAAAACCGCGAGGCAAGCAAAGAGGCCCGATCATCACCAGACGACGCGGAAGCCGGCCGTGCCCTTGTAGCTGTGATCATCACCATGGGCGAGACTCGCATTGTAGGAGACTTCGCCGAAGACCGCATAGCGGCCGCTGGCCCAGCTATAGGTGCCGCCGCCGCCGATGCTGCCCCACAGCCGGTCATTGGCATTGCCGAAGCCGGTTCCGGAGACCAGCACATTCGTTCCGTCCAGGAATTCGTAGTGGACATTGGCAATGCCATAGACGTCGGAGCGAACCACTTGACCGGACTGATCCCGCCAGCTTTTGATATGTTCGAAAGCGAGCCCGGCGCGCCCGACCAGGCTGTCGGCATTCAGGAGCGAGACCGCGGCCGCAAAGCGATCCGCGAACGGATCGAAATCGACCTTCGAATAGGTGAGCTGCGCCTGCGGCGTCAGTGCAAATCCATTGCCGATGCCGATGCGCTTGCCGCTTTCGATGCCGAACGCATAGCCCATGCCCTCGTTGCCGTGGGTCATGCTGCCGGTCAGCACCGAGCTGAGGTCGCTGCGATAGAACATGCCCTGCGCCTGGCCATCGACATAGAAGCCGTTGTCGCCATACCAGGTGAGCGAGGCGCCCACGCCCGAACCCGCGGCGTGAATTGTGCCGTTGCCGTAGAACGAACTCACATTCGCGTTGGCCGTGCCATATTGCGCGTTGATGCCGACGATCAGCTTGCCCCAGCCGTTCTCCAGCAGCAGTCCGTCGATGCCGGCCTGCGCCTTCCACTGATCGGTATTGTAGGTCGAGCCGGTGGTGTTGCTCGGGCTGAACGCGCCGTGCTGCCCCTCGATCCGGCCCCAGACCGGGGTCGGCTGCGCCGGCACGCCGCCCATTGACGCATAGGCAAGGCCCGCGCGCTCGGTGGCGTCGCTGCCGCCCCAATAGCGGTTGCCGGCGCGCTGCTGCAACGTCGGCAGTGCGTTCATGCCGAGCAGCACCGCCGCGTAATTCTCGTAGAGGGGAACGCCGGGCTGGTACAGCGGCCCGGCTGGCGCCGAGGCCGGCGGATTGATGAGACTGGAGCGCAGATACCAGTCGCCGTCGGTCGGCGTGCTGATGCCGTTCTTCTGCAGCGTGTAGGCGTAGGCGCCGCCGACGACGGCCTGCTGGCCGTTGAGCACATAGTCGCCCTGCAGGGTGAAGCTGCCGTTTGAGGCGCCGGCGACGTCGATCACCTTGATGCCGCTGGCCGTCTGCGCGCCGGAGCCGCCGACATTGGTGATCCGCAGGGTCGATGCGCCTGATGTAGTTCCCTGCACGACCATGCGGTCGGTGGCCGAGCTGTCGCCGCCGAGCACGGTGTTGAGGACAAGCGTGCCGCCATTGCCGATATAGTTACCGGCGACCGTCAGCGTGGTCGCTCCCGCGCCGCCGGTTCGGACGATGCCGGCATTGCTGAGCGATGCCATAGTCTGATCGAAGCCGTTCAGGTCGAGCGTTCCGCCGGCGTTGGCGACATAGGCGGAAGCGGCGCTGAACGCGCCCGCAGCGCCGGCGCGCAACGTGCCGCCGGCCACCGTGGTCGTGCCATTGTAGGTGTTGACGCCCGACAGCGTCTGCGTGCCGCCGGTGACTGTCAGTCCGCCGGAGCCGCCGATAACGCCGGCGAACGTATCGCTCGCATTCGTGATCGTCAGGGTCTCGGCACCGAGATTGACGGCGCCGGTGCCGGCCAGGCTTTGAATGCTGGTCCCGGCGCCCGTCACGCCGGAAATGTCGAAGGTCGCGTTCGCCACGACGCGGCTGGAGCTGGCGATCGAGCCGGTGCCCGTCAGCGCGAGCGTGCCGACCTGGATCACCGTTGCGCCAGTGTAGGTGCTGGTGCCGGATAGGGTGAAAGTGCCGGCGCCGATCTTGGTCAAGCCGCCCACGCCGCTAAATCCAAGCGCGCCGATCGCAAAGCCGTTCGTATCGAATGTCAGCCCACCGGCGGCGAGATTGAGCTGCGAGACCGTAAAATTGTTGAAGAAATTGGCCGAGCCGGCCGTGGCTCGCAGAATGCCGTCATCGATATTGACCTGCGCATTTCCAAGGCTCCTGATCAGGGATGTGGTCTGCAGGATGCCGCCACCGCTGATGTTGAGCGTGCCGGAGCCGGTCGCGTTCACTCCAAGCTGCATCCCGTTTTGAGCAGCGACCGTGGCGCCGTTCAGGATGTTGAGCGTACCGATGCCGGCGAACCCCACTGACACAATGGCAACGGTCGCGGTCCAGTGCGATCCGGCACCGGTGACGGTCAGCGTGCCGATGCCTCCATTGGCGGCTGCAATTCGGATGGTGGCGCCGCTACTTGTGAGCGTGCTGCCGTTTTGGATCGTCAGGCTGCCGACTGCTCCGTTGCCGACGATGAGGTTACCCGACGAGCCGGTCGCTGCGCCGTTCACGCCGAGTACAGCCCCTGGCGATACATTGTTGATGGTGACGGTGCCATTGGTCGGGACCACACCCGCCTGCCAGTTGCTTCCGACGGTCCAGTCGCTGCTGGTGGCGCCGATCCAGTTTTGCGCCGCCGCCAATCCTGCGGACAGGGTTATAAGCACCGCCGCCAGGACGCCCATCAGCAACAAGCGCGGCAAGCCAGCTCGTTGGCGAACGGACCATGGCCGAGCCCGGTCCGGACTCATACGCAGCGTGTCATCTGCCCATCGCCGAAACATTGTCGCCCCGATGCATTTGCGCATGGGTGCCCCTTCCCATTTGCCCAGCGGCCGAACGCGTGTACATCTGACACAGTTCGCGCCGCACGGGATACCGTCACAAGTCACGCTAAGTCACTCGCACGCATCCGACAACGAACATTCGTCGTCTCCACGACAGAAAAGGCGACATGTGTTGTCGAAGCAACGTTAGCGCGAGGGAATTAACGATGAGGCCACTACACCGCGTGCAACGGATATACGCCTGGCGCTCGCTTCGACGCGGCGCACGACCCGAACGGGGCTCCGCAAAATTTAGCGAGAAATCGCAGAATGGCGCTCCCTAGCGGAATCGAACCAAGAGCAGTGTGATTGGCCGCAACCCTCTCGGCGTCATGGCCGGGCTTGACCAGGCTTGACCCGGCCATCCACGACTTGCCTCGCGGGACAAAGAACGTGGATGCCCGGGCCTTCGCCACGCCGAAGCGGTTACGGCCGCGCAGGCGGGACAAGTCCGGGCATGACGAGTCTTGCGGTGCGAACGCCTCCCGAAGACGTTGAGGGAGTGCCAAGCAACTACGTGAACAATGTCGGCTGCTGCCGTGCCGCGCGCTCCTGCGCTTCCACCACGGCCACGGCCGTCATGTTGAGGATACCGCGCGCCGTCACCGAGGGGGTGAGGATGTGTGCCGGGCGCGCCGGGCCGATCAGGATCGGGCCGACGGGCAGCGCGTCGGCCAGCGACTTGATCATCTGATAGGCGACATTGGCGGTGTCCAGCGTCGGCATGATCAGGATGTTGGCCTCGCCCTCCAGCTTGGAATGCGGCAACACCATTTTTCGCGCGGCAGCGGAGAGCGCGGTATCACCCTGCATTTCGCCGTCGGCCTCGATCTCCGGATGCTTGTCCTTCAACAGCTGGGTCGCCAGACGCATCTTGCGCGAGGAATCGGTGTCGTAGCTGCCGAAATCCGAATGCGAGACGAAGGCGATCTTCGGCTTGATGTTGAAGCGCTGGACGTGGACCGCGGCGAGCGATGCGATCTCGGCCAGCTCCTCCGCGCTCGGATTGGGGCGAACTTGCGTGTCGGCGATGAAGAAGGCGCCCTTGGTCGTGATCAGCAGCGCCAGCGCCGCGTAGTCGCTGATGCCGGGACAGAAGCCGACGATCTCGCGGACATGGCGCAGATGGCTCATATAGCGGCCCTCGACGCCGCAGAGCATGGCGTCCGCCTCGCCGCGCGTGACCGCGAGCGCGGCGATCACCGTGTTGTTGGTGCGCACCACGGTGCGGGCCGCATCCGGCGTCACGCCGCGGCGGCCGGCGACCTCGACATAGGATTGCACGTAGGAGCGGTAGCGCGGATCGTCCTCGGGATTGACTAGGTCGAAATCCTTGCCGGCGCGGATCGAAAGGCCGAAGCGCTTGATGCGCGTCTCCACGACCGAGGGACGGCCGACCAGGATCGGCCGCGCCAGGTTCTCCTCCAGCACCACCTGAGTAGCGCGCAGCACGCGCTCGTCCTCGCCTTCGGCGTAGATCACGCGCACAGGCTGGGTCTTGGCCTTGGCGAACATCGGCTTCATGACGAGGCCGGAGCGGAACGCAAAGCGCATGAGCTGCGCGGCATATTCGTCGAAATTGGTGATGGGGCGCGTCGCGACGCCCGACTCCATCGCAGCCTTCGCAACCGCCGGCGCCACGCGCAGGATCAGCCGCGGATCGAACGGGCTCGGGATCAGCGAGCCCGGACCGAAACCGCCCGCCTCGTTGGTTTCGACCCCTAGCGCCACCGCATCAGACGGCGCCTCGCGCGCGAGCTGCGCGATGGCCTCGACCGCGGCGTGCTTCATCTCCTCGTTGATCGCAGTGGCGCCGACGTCGAGCGCGCCGCGGAAGATGAAGGGAAAGCACAGGACGTTGTTGACCTGGTTCGGAAAGTCGGAGCGGCCGGTGCAGATCATGGCGTCGGGACGCGCTTTCCGCGCCTCCTCCGGCATGATCTCCGGGGTCGGGTTGGCGAGCGCCATGATCAAGGGCTTGTCGCCCATCGCCTTCGCCATCTCAGGCTTGAGCACCCCCGGTGCCGAGAGGCCGATGAAGATGTCGGCGCCGCCGATGACGTCGCCGAGCGTACGCTTGTCGGTCTTCTGCGCATAGACCGCCTTCCAGCGGTCCATCGTGGTGTTGCGACCCTCATGCACCAGGCCGTCGATATCGCAGACCCAGATGTTCTTGCGCTGCGCTCCCATCGACACCAGGAGATTCAGGGTTGCGATCGCAGCCGCTCCTGCCCCCGACGCCACGATCTTGACGTCGGACAGCTTCTTGCCGTTCAGCCTGAGGCCGTTGGTGATGGCAGCGGCGACGATGATGGCGGTGCCGTGCTGGTCGTCATGGAAGACCGGGATCTTCATGCGCTCCTTCAAGCGCGTCTCGATCTCGAAGCACTCAGGTCCGCGGATGTCTTCCAGATTGATGCCGCCGAAGGTCGGCTCGAGCGCCGCCACGGTCTCGACCACGCGGTCGATGGTATCGGCGGCAATCTCGATGTCGAACACGTCGATGCCAGCGAACTTCTTGAACAGGACCGCCTTGCCTTCCATGACGGGCTTGGAGGCCAGCGGGCCGATATTGCCGAGACCAAGCACCGCAGTTCCGTTCGAGACCACGGCGACCAGATTGGCGCGGGTCGTCAGGGTCGCGGCTTCGGCCGGGTTCTTGGCGATCTCGGTGCAGGCGGCGGCAACGCCCGGAGAATAGGCCAGTGCGAGGTCGCGCTGGTTGGCGAGCGGCTTGGTCGCCTGGATCTCGAGCTTGCCGGGGCGCGGCAGACGATGGTAGGCGAGCGCCGCCTGGTGGAGATCATCAGAATAGGACGACATGCGGTTGTCTCGCCTCGCGTTACCGGCCTCAAAATGCACGATCCGGAGCCGCTGTCCAAGCGAACCGAATTTCCGGGTCATGGAAACGGGATGAAGCACGCCGGGTGCCCCGGTGGCAACATCCGATTGCGCGCCCATCAACAGGGCGTGCCGTCAAATATATGAAAACCATAGCTTTCCCTGGACCGCGCGGCGTTTCGCGAATATGGCAGGTTGCGCGGTGCAAGACGAGCAACTGGAGCTGGGAATGAAGCGAATCCTGATCGGCCTGATCGTGGCAGCCGGGCTCGCAGCGGGCGGCTGGTTCGGCTTCAACCTCTATGCCCAGCATCGGGCGACCAGCGAGGTCGAGGCGGCCTTCGAGCAGCTCCGAGCAGGCGGCGGCAAGGCGAGCCATGGCAAGATCGGGTTCGAGCTCGCGACCCGGACGCTGACGATCGAGGACATCAATGTCGAGCCCGCCCAGCCGCAGCTCGCCAACGTCAAGGTCGCAAAGGTCACGGCGGTCGGTATACGCCAGCCGGATGAGGCCCATTTCTCGGCCGACAGCATTGACGTATCCGGGGTCGAGGTCGCCTTCACGTCCACCGAGCGGGCGAAGCTCAAAGCGAATTACAAGATCCCGCAGATCAGCGCTCGCGACTTTTCCGGTCCGACCCGTGCAGACGGCCCGCCGCTGTCCGGCTCGATCATCGACATGTACCGCTTCATGCTGGCGAAATACGCGACCGTCTCGGCGTCCTCGATCGCAGTGCCGACCTTAGGGGTCAACGTCGATGCGGGCACCGGCAACCCCGGCAGCGGCGAATATGTCTATTCGGGCCTGTCGATCCAGAACGTCAACCGCGGCCAGATCGAGACGGCGAAGACGGACCGCGTCACCTTTGCGCTCGAGCTGGGCAAGCCCGGCAAGCCTACGAAAATGACCGGCGAACTGTCCGGTCTGGCCATCTACGATGTCGACGCAACCCCAGTGAGGGCCGCGCTCGATCAGCAAGTGTCGAGCGACGACAATTTCCACCGGATCTATCGACGCATCTCGGCCAATTCATACGTGATCACGACGGCCCCTGGCGTGCGCGTGCAGATCGACGGATTCACCTTCGACGACATTGCCATCCGGCCGTCGAAATTTCGGCCGGCCGAGATCATCGCACTGGTGCCAGCTGACGGCTCGATCCTGACGCCGGCGCAATCGCACGACATGATGGAGAAGGTGGCGGACTTCTTCGAGGGCTTTCAGATCGGCAATGCCGAAATCGGCAAGCAAACGGTCGAGACGCCGCAAGGAACGGGGCGGCTCAGCGCCCTCAAATACGATCAAGACAAGATAGCGCTGGAAGGCCTTGAGATGCCAATGCCACAGGGCCAGCTCAAGATGGAGCGCTTCGCGCTAAAATCCTTCAGCGCGGCGAAACTGATGCGCTGGGCGGCAAACCTCCGCCTCCGAACGCCAGGACAGCCGCCATCGCCCGACCAGGTGCTCGGACTGTTCGGAGTGCTCGAGGGCGCCGAGATCAAGGGCGTGGTTGCGCCCTACAAGACCACGCGGCAGCACTTCACCGTCGACACGATCAGCCTGAGCTGGGGCCAGTTGGTCGGATCAATTCCGAGCAAGGCCAATCTGGTCGTGAAGATGGTCACGCCGACCGATCCGGCCAATCCGGCGCTGCAGCCACTGATCATGGCGGGCGTGGACAAGCTCGCGATCGACCTCGATCTCGGCGCGGCCTGGACGGAATCGTCAGGCGCGTTCGCGCTCGCGCCGGCCACGATCGATCTCGGCAACCTCGCCAAGGCGCAGGCTCGCCTCGCGTTCGCCAACGTGCCGCGCGGCCTGTTCACAACAGACCCGGCGCAGGCGATGGGTCAGGCGGCCCAGGTCGAGACCGGTACGTTCGAGCTGTCACTGCGCGACAGCGGCGTGGTCGATCTCGTCGTGGCGCAGTTCGCGCGCACGCAGAATGTCAGCCGCGACGCCGCGCGCAGCGCCATCGTCGAGATGATCCGAGCACAGGGCGAGAAGATCGCGGGGTCCAGCGTCGATGCCGGGGGCGCGGTCGATGCGCTCGCCGGCTTCGTCGAGACGTCAGGGCAGACCCTGACCGTAAAGCTCACACCGCGCGCCAAGGTGCCGCTGATGCAATTGATGCAGCTCTCGCGAAGCGACCCCGAGAGCGCGCTGGCGCAGTTCAAGATCGAGGCGTCGACGGGGTTGTAGTTTGATCTCGTGTCCCGGACGCGGCGCGGCACGAAATGACGCGACGCAGAGCCGGGACCCAGAAAGCTTGCGGTTCACCGCGACATGGGCCCCGGCTCAGCAGCGCATCACTGCGTGGCGCGCTGCGTCCGGGGCACGCACCACTCACTTCTGCGGCAGGTTCACCCGCACATGCAGCTCGCGGAGCTGCTTGGTGGTGGCCTCCGACGGGGCGCCCATCAAGAGGTCCATGGCCTGCTGGTTCATCGGGAACAGCGAGATCTCGCGCAAATTCGTGGTGCCGCACAGCAGCATCACGATGCGGTCGACGCCCGCGGCCATGCCGCCATGCGGCGGCGCGCCGTACTGGAAGGCGCGGTACATGCCGCCGAAGCGGTCGACCACTTCCTGCTCGCCGTAACCTGCGATCTCGAACGCCTTCACCATCGCTTCCGGCACGTGGTTACGGATGCCGCCCGAGGCGATCTCGTAGCCGTTGCAGGTGATGTCGTACTGGAACGCCTTGATGGTCAGCGGGTCCTGGCCCTTCAGCGCCTCGAGGCCGCCCTGCGGCATCGAGAACGGGTTGTGCGAGAAGTCGACCTTCTTGTCGTCCTCGTTGTACTCGTACATCGGGAAGTCGACGATCCAGGCGAGCTCGAACCGCTCCTTGTCGGTGAGGTTCAATTCCTCGCCGACCTTGTTGCGGGCAAGGCCTGAGAACTTCCAGAACTTGTCGGGATCGCCGGCGACGAAGAAGGCGGCATCGCCCTCCTTGGTGCCAAGCTGCGCGCGGATCGCGGCGGTGCGCTCCGGACCAATGTTGTTGGCAAGGGGACCAGCACCCTCGCCGCCCTCGCGCCACATGATGTAGCCGAGACCGGGCTGGCCCTCGCCCTGCGCCCACGAGTTCATGCGGTCGCAGAACGCGCGGCTGCCGCCGCCCGGCGCCGGGATCGCCCAGACCTGGTTCTTGGGGTCTTCGAGCATGCGCGCGAACACCTTGAAGCCGGAGCCGCGGAAGTGCTCCGAGACGTCCTGCATCTCGATGGGGTTGCGCAGGTCCGGCTTGTCGCTGCCGTATTTGCGCAAGGCCTCGGCGAACGGAATCCGCCGCCAGCCCTTCGTCACCGGCTTGCCCTTGGCGAACTCCTCGAACACGCCGGTGATCACCGGCTCCATCGCCGCGAACACGTCTTCCTGCGTGACAAAGCTCATCTCGACGTCGAGCTGATAGAACTCGCCGGGCAAACGGTCGGCGCGCGGATCCTCGTCGCGGAAGCAGGGCGCGATCTGGAAGTAGCGGTCGAAGCCCGACATCATCAGCAGCTGCTTGTACTGCTGCGGCGCCTGCGGCAGCGCGTAGAACTTGCCGGGATGGATGCGCGAGGGGACGAGGAAGTCGCGCGCGCCTTCCGGCGAGGACGCAGTCAGGATTGGGGTGTTGAACTCGAAGAAGCCCTGCCCCTCCATCCGCCGGCGCATCGACTTGATGATCTCGATGCGCGTCATGATGTTCTGGTGCAGCTTCTCACGACGCAGGTCGAGGAAGCGATATTTCAGGCGGATGTCCTCGGGATATTCCTGGTCGCCGAACACCGGCAGCGGCAGGTCGCCGGCCGGGCCCAGCACCTCGATCTCGGTGACATAGATCTCGATCTTGCCGGTCGGCAGATCGTCATTGTCGGTGCCTTCGGGGCGGCGGCGGGCCTTGCCGTCCATCCGCACCACGAATTCCGAGCGCAGCTTTTCGGCCAGCGAGAACGCCGGCGAGTCCGGGTCGACCACGCACTGGGTCAGGCCGTAATGGTCGCGCAGGTCGATGAACAGCACACCGCCATGGTCGCGAACGCGATGGACCCAGCCTGACAGGCGGACCGTCTCGCCGATGTTGCTCTCGCGGAGCGCGCCGCATGTATGTGACCGGTAGCGATGCATGGTCGTCCCAAAATCAATGTCGGAAGGATAACGAATCGAACCGCCTGTCATGGCCGGTCCGAGATTGCGGCAGGGTTTACCCGACGAGACCCAAGGCGGCAACCAAGGGAACGGCCTGTTTTGGACCCGAAGGGCCCATTTTTGGCTTATCGGAGGCCAAGCCTTTGCCATCAGGCGTTCCAGCCCTATCTTGAGCCCATGACGGTCCATTTCCCCTTCCAGAACTCCTATTCGGCGCTGCCCGACAGCTTCTTTGCCCGCGTGGCGCCGACCCCGGTCGCGGCGCCCCGGCTGATCAAGCTGAACCGGCCGCTGGCAGTCCAGCTCGGGCTCGACCCTGATGTGCTGGAGAGCCCGGAAGGCGCGGCGATCCTGGCCGGCAAGACGGTTCCCGACGGGGCCGACCCCATCGCCATGGCCTATGCCGGCCACCAGTTCGGGCAATTCGTGCCCCAGCTCGGCGACGGCCGCGCCATCCTGCTCGGCGAGGTCATCGACAGAGACGGCGTCCGCCGCGACATCCAGCTCAAGGGATCTGGCCCCACTCCGTTCTCCCGCCGCGGCGACGGCCGCGCCGCGCTCGGGCCGGTGTTGCGTGAATACATCGTCAGCGAAGCGATGTTTGCGCTCGGCATCCCGACGACGCGCTCGCTCGCCGCCGTCGTCACCGGTGAGCACGTGATCCGCGAGACCGCGCTGCCCGGCGCGGTGCTGACGCGCATCGCCGCGAGCCACATCCGCGTCGGCACCTTCCAGTTCTTCGCCGTCCGCCGCGACACCGAGGCGATCCGCGCCCTCGCCGATCACGTCATCGCCCGCCACTATCCGGAGCTGCGCGAGGCGGAGCGGCCCTATCACGCGCTGCTCGCCGCCGTCGTCGCACGGCAGGCAGAGCTCGTCGCACGCTGGCTGCTGGTCGGCTTCATCCACGGCGTGATGAACACCGACAACAGCTCGATCTCCGGCGAGACCATCGATTACGGCCCCTGCGCCTTCATGGACGCCTACAATCCCGCCCAGGTGTTTTCGTCGATCGACGAGATGGGCCGCTACGCTTATGCCAACCAGCCGCGCATCGCATTGTGGAATCTGACGCGCCTCGCCGAGTGCCTGCTGCCGCTGTTTTCCGATGAGCAAGAGAAGGCGGTCGCGGAGGCCCAGGACATTCTTGGCGCCTTCTCAGACCAGTTCAGCGCCGCCTACCAGGCGGGTCTGCGCAGGAAAGTCGGCCTGTTCACGGAACGCGACGGCGACGAGGCGCTGATCCAGGACCTGCTCGACGCCATGGCGAAGAACCAGGCCGACTTCACTCTCACCTTCCGCAAGCTCAGTGACGCCGCGGGCGACGACGGCGCAGACGTGCGCGCGCAATTCATGGAGCCCGCAGCCTTCGACGAATGGGCCGGCCGCTGGCGCGCACGCATCGCGCTGGAGCCGCAGACCGCAGCCGAGCGGCAGTCCGCCATGCATGCCGTCAATCCCATGTTCATCCCGCGCAACCACCGCGTCGAGGCCGTGATCCAGGCCGCGGTGCACGACGACGACTACGCGCCGTTCGAGGAGCTGGTGCAGGTGCTGGCGAAGCCGTTCGAGGACCAGCCGGAGTTTGCCGCCTACGCCGATCCCCCGCTGCCGGATCAGCGGGTGCTGCGGACGTTCTGCGGGACCTGAGACCCAAACTCGGTGCGTAGGGTGGATTAGCCGGAGGCGTAATCCACCGCTTCTCTCGACAAAGGGGGTAAGTAAAGAGGTGGATTACGCTTCGCTAATCCACCCTACAGGCTGTTGCTGCCGCAATCATCATCCCCGCTCTCCGAACTCGCCGACGACCTTCGTGTCTCCGCCCCAATCCTCCGGAAACAGTCCCGCACGGACGTCGCGGTGAAACGATGAGTACGGCCAGTCGCTCACCTTCGAAACGTGCCCGTGCTTCACGGGGTTGTAGTAGCAATACTCGACATGGCGTGCGTAGTCGGTCTCGTCACGGATGAGATGCTCCCAGAACCGACGTTACCAGATGCCGCACTCATTGCGGGCAGCACGAACAGCGCTCAGCGGCTCATTCGCAGGGAGTGCCTTGGCAAAACGTGTCTTGATCAAGCGCCATCGCACCGAGAAATTGGCGTCGCCTGGCGGCAATTGCCAAATCGCGTGGAGATGATCCGGCAGAACCACAAACGCATCGATCTCGAACGGATGGCTTCGGCGCGTTGCGGCCACCGCGTCACGCAGGATTTCGATCTGGTCGGTCAAAAGAGCCTTCCTCCGATTGAGCAGATTCACGGTGAAGAACCAGCATCCTCCGGGAACGAATGCGCGGCGATAGTCGGACATGAGGTATCAGTAACACAACTTGAAGTTGGCTCACAGCGGTGGATTACGCTTGGCTAATCCACCCTACGACGTCCGCGTTGTGGAGACAGGAACCGCTGTCATCAAACTGAAACACACGCGCTCTAACCGCCTGTCAGGGTCGTCTTGCCGGAGGCGCCCGCCCTCCAACAGTCCTGACAAGCGCCATGCCCTTTAAGTTCATCCACATCACCGACACGCATCTCGCCAATCCGGGACTGAAGCTCTATGGCCTCGATCCGCGCGCCCGGCTGGACGCCGCGATTGCCGATATCAACCAGCATCAGTCCGATGCCGCCTTCGCGGTGGTGACCGGCGATCTCACCCATTGGGGCGAGGCTGAATCCTACGCCAATTTCGCCGACGCGATGGCCGCGCTGAAGATCCCCTACATCGCCATGGTCGGCAATCACGACAAGCGCGTCACCTGCCTCGACGCGCTCAAAGCCGCCCCGCGCGATGCCAACGGCTTCGTGCAGGGCACCCGCACCACCGAACACGGCCTGTTCGTCTTTCTCGACACGCTGGACGAGACAAGCCATGCCGGCGAGATGTGCGCCAAGCGTTTCGACTGGCTTGCGAGCACGCTGGCGGCCGCGCCCGCCGACCGCGAGTTCGTCGTGTTCATGCATCATCCGCCCTTCCCGGTCGGCGTCCACGCGATGGACGAGATCGGGCTGAAGCAGAGCGCGGAATTCGCGGAAGTGATCGCACCCTATCGCACGCGCATCCGCCACCTCTTCTTCGGCCATGTGCACCGGCCGATCTTCGGCAGCTTTGGCAAGATCCCGTTCTCGACGCTGCGCGGCACCAACCACCAGGTCTGGTTCGAGCTCGATGCGAACACGCCGCACCTCGCAAGCCACGAGCCGCCGGCCTATGGCGTGGTGCTGATCGACGACGAAAATCTCGTCGTGCACAGCCACGACTTCCTCGACGACAGTCTGCGCTTCCCGTTCGAGCCGCCCGCGGGAATGGACGGGCGCGACTACGCGCTCAAGTTCGCGGCGGTGAGATGAGCCTCGCTGAACCCGCGGCTCTCCCGGTCGCGACCTCGGCGGCGCCGCGCCTCGATGTCTTGAAGCGCCTCACCACCCGCTTCAAAGCCTCGCTGCCGGCCTACCTCCTGCTGCTGCCCTCGCTGGTCTTCCTCGCGCTGTTCACCTACGGCGCGATGGGACGCGTGTTCGTCGACGCGCTCTATCAGCGCGCCACGCCGAAGGCGCCGCTCCATTTCGTCGGCCTCGACAATATCAGCGCGGTGCTGGCGGACTCCGCCTTCACCGGGGCGGTCGTCAACAATCTGATCTACGCGGTCGGCACCGCGATCCCGAGCATCGGACTGGCGCTATTGTTCGCACTGGCGCTGTCGCGCACCAACGCCGTGAGCAGCGCGCTGCGCGCCGCGCTGTTCCTGCCGGTGCTGATCCCGATGGTCGCGGCCTCCGCGCTGTTCATGTTCATCTTCCTGCCCAATGTCGGCCTGCTCGACTATTATATCGGCCGCCTGCTTCCGGTGCTGCCGAACTGGCTCGGCGATCCTGATATCGCGCTTTACGCGATCATGATCATCACGATCTGGAAGAACGCCGGCTATTACATGCTGTTCTTCCTGGCCGGTCTCCAGGCCGTGCCCGAAGACGTGATGGAGGCCGCACATCTCGACGGCGCCGGGCCTTACATGCGCCTGCGCCACATCATCCTGCCGGAGCTCAAGCCCACCTTCCTGTTCGTCACCGTCATCGCGATCCTCAACGCGGTGACGCAGGTCGACCACGTCTTCGTCATGACCCAAGGCGGACCGTCGAATTCGACCAATCTCGTGCTGTTCTACATCTACCAGCAGGCGGTCGAGCATTACGACGTCGGCAAGGCCTCGGCGGCGACACTGCTGACGCTCGCCGCGCTGATGGGGCTGACCGCACTCTCCTTCCGCACCATGGCGACCCGCGAGGGCGGGCCATGAAGCTGATCGACCGGCTCTACAAGGACGCCCCGCTCGCCACCCGGGGCGAGATCACACCAAAGCTCGGCTTCCTGCTGACCGTGCTGCTGGCGATCGTCTGGCTGATTCCGTTCCTGTGGATGGGCGTGGCGACGCTGCGCCCGGCCTCCGACGGCATCAACACCATGGCCGAGTTGATGCCGAGCGTGAAGCCGACGCTCGACAACATCAGGGACGCCTGGGAGATCGGCGATTTCCCGCGCTACACGCTCAACACCACGATCATCTGCGCCGGCATCTTGCTGGTGCAGTTCGTCACCATCACGCTGGCGGGCTTTGCCTTCGCGCGCCTCGCCTTCGCCGGCAAGACGCTGATCTTCTACCTGTTCCTGATGCAGCTGATGCTGGTGCCGGTACTGCTGATCGTGCCGAACCTGTCGCTGGTGGCACAGCTCGGGCTCTACGACACGCTCACCGGCGTGATGATGCCGTTCTTCGCCTCCGCCTTCGGCACCTTCCTGATGCGCCAGGCGTTCGAGGCCATCCCGACCGAGCTGGAGGACGCCGCGCTGATCGACGGCGCCAGCCTGCTCCAGCGCATCCGCCACATCTACGTGCCGCTGTCGATGCCGAGCTTCTCGGCCTTCGCCATCATCTCCGTGACCAGCCACTGGAACGACTTCCTGTGGCCGCTGATGGTGATCAATTCGCCGGACAAGCGGCCGCTCACAGTGGGCCTGTCCGTCTTCACCAAGACCGCCGAAGGCACACAGGCCTGGGGCACCATCGCGGCCGGCACGCTGATGGTGATCGCCCCGCTGCTCGTCACCTTCCTGATCTTCCAGAAGCGCTTCATCAGCTCTTTCGTCACCTCAGGCATCAAATAGGAGATTTTTCGATGCTGTTCTCCCGCAGGCTCATGCTCGGCCTTGCTATGGCAGGCACAATGGCAGGCGCCCTCGCCTTCCCGGCCCTTGCCGGCGAAGGCCCGACCGAGATCGATTTGTTCTTTCCTGTTCCCGTCGACGGCAAGCTCGCCCGCGACATGGGCACCTTGATCAAGGAGTTCAACGACGGCCACCCCGATATCAAGGCGACCGCGGTCTACACCGGCTCCTATGACGACACGCTGATCAAGACGCGCGCCGCCATCAAGGCCGGCAAGCCGCCGTCCGCCGTGATCATGTCGGCGAACTTCCTGCTCGACATGCAGATCGAGAACGAACTCACCAATCTCGATGCCCTGATCAAGGCCGATGGCACCACCAAGGAGCAGTTCCTCGGCCAGTTCTTCCCGGCCCTGCAAGGCAACGCGGTGATCAACCGCTCGGTCTATGGCGTGCCGTTCCACAACTCGACGCCGCTGCTCTACATCAATGCCGACAAGGCCAAGGAAGCCGGCCTTGATCCCAACAAGCCGCCGCAGACCTGGGCCGATCTCACCGACTGGGCCAAGAAGCTGACCAAGCGCGAGGGCGACAAGGTGACCCAATGGGGCCTCGAGATTCCCTGCGCCTACGACTATTGCGGCTGGATGATGGAAACGCTCACCATGAGCAATGGCGGGCGCTATTACAACGAGGAGTTCGGCGGCGAGGTCTATTACGACACGCCCTCGATGCTCGGCGCGCTGACCTGGTGGAACGACCTCGTCACAAAGCACAAGGTCCACCCGCCCGGCGCAACGCCTGGACCGGCCGTCAGCACCGCCTTCATCTCCGGCAACGCCGCGATGATGATGCTGTCGACGGGCTCGCTCACTTACGTGCGCGACAACGCCAAGTTCGCCTACAAGGTCGCCTTCATCCCGCGCAACGTCCGCAACGCCGTGCCGATCGGCGGCGCCTCGCTGATCGTTCCGGCAGGGCTTGAAGCCGACAAGCAGAAGGCCGCCTGGACGCTGATCAAGTGGATGACCTCGCCCGAGAAGAGCGGCTGGTGGAGCCGCGCCACCGGCTATTTCGCGCCCAACATGGCCGCCTACAAGACGCCTGACATGATCGACTTCCTGAACAAGAACCCGGACGCCAAGACCGCCGTCGAGCAACTCGACATCGCAAAGCCCTGGTTCGCGACCTACAAGACCGTGCCCGTTCGCAAGAATCTCGAAGACGAGGTGATGCTGGTCCTCAACGGCAAGAAGCAGCCGAAGGAAGCCCTCGCCGCCGCCCAGAAGGCCGCCGACGAGACGCTGAAGCCGTACAATGCGGAGACGTCACTGAAGCTGCCCTGAAGCCGCAACCTCGTCATGCCCGGGCTTGTCCCGGGCATCCACGAGCTTGCTCGCGCGTGAAAAGAACGTGGATGGCCGGGACAAGCCCGGCCATGACGACTGAGCGAAATCGCCCCCATTAACTCCCCGTGCACCATCCGGCCGCCCCCGCCGCCGGTAACCATTGCAATTAACAGACCCTCAACGCACCCCCGACAAATCTATCGATGTTTCTGGAGATTTCGCCGTGGATCTGTTGGTTTTCGAGTTCCTGGGGCTGGCGCTGGTCGCCATGTGCGTGGTCGTGGTGGCGCTGCCCTGCGCCCGCAAATCCTCGCACCGGGTCCGCTACGAATAGGAATTTCGTCGGAAGAAGCGATTCCAGCCCAAATGCAAGGCTCGAATTCGCATCGAGCCCCTTGACATCACAGCACTTTCGGCAGAACGGCTGATGTCAAGTGTCATGGGCCGTTCATGGATTTGATTACCACCACCGCTGACCTCGCGGCTGCCTGCAGCCGGCTGGCCAAGTACCCCGTCATTACCGTCGATACCGAGTTCCTGCGCGAGACCACCTACTACCCGCTGCTGTGCGTGGTGCAGATGGCCAGCGCCGAGGAAGCCGTCGTCATCGACACCCTGGCCGCCGGCATCGACCTCAAGCCGTTCTTCGAGCTGATGGCCAATGAACGCGTGCTGAAGGTCTTCCACGCCGCCCGTCAGGACATCGAGATCATCTGGCACCAGGCCAATATCATCCCGCACCCGGTGTTCGACACCCAGGTCGCCGCGATGGTGCTCGGTTACGGCGACAGCATCGCCTACGACGCGCTGGTCGAGAAGGTCACCGGCCACCGCCCGGACAAGACCCATCGCTTCACCGACTGGTCGCGCCGGCCGCTGACCAAGGAGCAGATGCATTACGCGGTGTCCGACGTCACCCACCTGCGCGACGTGTTCGCGGCGCTCGACGCCGACCTCAAGAAGCGCCGCCGCAGCGAATGGGTCTCAATCGAGATGGAGGTCCTCACCTCCCCCAGAACCTACGACTTCCATCCCGAACGCGCCTGGGAGCGGCTGAAGACGCGCGTGCGCAAGCCGAAGGATCTCGCGGTGCTGATGGAGGTCGCGGCCTGGCGCGAGCAGGAAGCGCAGAGCCGCGACGTGCCGCGCGGCCGCGTGCTACGCGACGAGGCGATCACCGACATCGCGACCCACGCGCCGACGAGCCTGGAAAAGCTCGCCCATCTGCGCTCGGTGCCGAAGGGGTTCGAGAAATCCAGATGGGGCGCGGACATCGTCGCCGCGGTCGAGCGCGGGCTTAAACGGGATTTTGCCACACTGCCGAAGCTGGAAAAGCCGCGCAACAATTCCAATGGCGCGGCCATCGTCGAGCTGTTGAAGGTGCTGCTGCGCATGACCGCCGAGCGCCACGCCGTCGCCAGCAAGGTGATCGCGACGGTCGACGATCTCGAGGAGATCGCGGCCGACGACGAGGCCGACGTGCCCGCCTTGCGCGGCTGGCGCCGCGAACTGTTCGGCGATGCCGCGCTGAAGCTGAAGCGCGGCGAGCTGGCGCTGGCGATCGAGAAAGGTCGCGTGATCGGGGTGCAGCGAGCGGAGGCGGTTAGCCGCTAACTGCCAACGCGGAATAACGCCGTCATCCTGAGGCGCGAGGCGTGCGGTGCAAAGCACCGCATGGCGAGCCTCGAAGGATGAACGGCCGAGATGCAGCCGGGCCGGCGCCCTTCGAGGGCCGCTGAAGAAAGCGGCCACCTCAGGGTGACGGTGTTAGATATAGTGCTGCCTCCTACACCGTCATTGCGAGGAGCTCTTGCGACGAAGCGTCCAGAGTCTTTTCGCGGAGGCAGTCTGGATGCTTCGCTACGCTCGCAATGACGGAATTCGACGCGACAGTGTGGCCTACGCCGGCGTCAGCTTGGCTACTTCCGCCTTCATGTCGTCCAGCACGCCCGAGATCGCGGCGACCAGATCGTCGATGTGGGACCTGTTGACGATCAGCGGCGGGCAGATGGCGATGGCATCCAGCATGTTGCGCGAGATCACGCCGCGCTCCTGGAGCATGCGGCTGGCGATGCCGCCGACCGCGCCCGGCGTTGCCGCTGCCGTCTTGCGGCCCTTGTCGAGCACCAGCTCGAGCGCTGCGATCATGCCGACGCCGCGGACCTCGCCGACCAGCGGATGACTGGTGAGCTCGCGTAAGCGACCCTGCATATAGGCACCGAGCTCGGCGGCATGCGCGACCAGGCCGCGCTCTTCGATGATCTTGAGGTTTTCCAGCGCGATCGCCGAGCCGACCGGATGCCCACCCGCCGTGAAGCCGTGGCCAAGCACGCCGATCTTGTTGCTCTCGTCCGCGATCGGCTCGAACATGCGCTCGTTCAGCATGATCGCCGACAGCGGGAAATAGCTCGACGTGATCTGCTTGGAGACCACCATCGCATCCGGCTTGATGCCGTAGGTTTCGCAGCCGAACATCTTGCCGGTGCGGCCGAAGCCGCAGATCACCTCGTCAGCGACCAAGAGGATGTCATACTTCTTCAGGACCGCCTGGATCTTGTCCCAATAGGTTGCCGGCGGCACGATGACGCCGCCCGCACCCATCACCGGCTCGCCGAAGAACGCCGCGATCGTATCGGGCCCTTCCTTCTGGATCAGGGCATCGAGCTCCTCGGCCCGGCGCGTCGCAAACGCCTCCTCGCTCTCGCCGGCGGCGCCGTCCTTGTAGAAGTGCGGCGAGCCCGTGTGCAGAATGTTCGGCAGCGGCAGGTCGAACGAGCGGTGATTGTTCGGCAGGCCCGTGAGGCTGGCGGAGGCGATGGTGACGCCGTGATAGGCCCGCATCCGGCTGATCACTTTCTTGCGCTGCGGCTGGCCGAGCGCGTTGGAGCGATAGGCGATCAGCTTCAACACGGTGTCGTTGGCTTCCGAGCCCGAATTGGTGAAGAACACCTTGCTCATCGGAACAGGCGCAAGCGCAACCAGCTTCTCGGCAAGGTCGATCGAGGGCCCGTGCGACTTGGCGGAGAACGTGTGATAGAACGGCAGCGCCTGCATCTGCTTGTGTGCGGCCTCGACCAGCCGCTTCTCGTTGAAGCCGAGCCCGACACTCCACAGGCCGGCCATCGCCTCGAAATAGCGCTTGCCCGACGCATCGAAGACGTAAGGACCATCACCGCGCTCGATCACCAGGGGACCGGCCTGCTGGTGCGTGCGCGCGTTGGTGTAGGGATGGAGCTGATAGGCCACATCCCGGGCCTCTTGCGAATTGGGCAGCATGGACATTGCTAGAGATCCTTGAAAGCGTCACGTCGCAGGCATAGCCGGCGTCATCACCCGATGATCAAGTACCTTGGCTATTGCGACAGCACAGAACTTGCAACGCCAATTCATCGGCAGCAAGCGCTCAGCAGCATTGCACAAAGCCGCAGATGACAAAGCCGCGCATCACGGAACGGCACATCGCAGAACCACAGCTGAGGCGCCTCTCACGCCGCGTCGTCGTCATGCCCGTCGTCGGCACCGGCGGCGGCTTCCCTCACTTCCACCAGCGCCATCGAAAGCAGATAGACCGTCGTCGGCAGACCAAGCCTGCGCGCCTTCTCGGCGGCATGCGACAGGTCGCTCGCCAGCTCCTTGAGCTCGTCTCCCCGTGACAATCTCTCACCCCATCCGCGGGTCGCGGCCGCCTACACAGCAACGGCGCCACTGGTTCTGATCAGTTCGGCGCTCGTTTGGATTGTAGCAAAATTCCCGATGACATTCACTACCGCATGCTTATAGGCGGCGGCATCACCGGTGCCCGGCTGCCGGCAAGCCACGGCGTCGGCGACGACCTGGTAGCGATGGCTGCGGTGAAACCCGTCGGCGGCAGTGGCGAGGATGGTCTCGTCCAGGGAAAAACCGACCACAATACAGCGCACATTGCGGATATTGGACATGTAGTCCACAAACCGCGACGAGCTGTAGGCCGACGGCAGCGGATGCTCGAACGTCAGCTCCCCCGGCCGCGGCTTCATCTCCGCGATCCAATCGGTCAGCCTGGATGCCGGATTGAACCAGGCGGCCTGCGCGATGCGCTTCAGGTGCATCACCGGCCACAGATTGCCGCGCCACAGCGTCAGCAGTTCCAGGCAGCGCGCCGTGGCAGCATCACCATCGAGGATGACGTGACGGCGTCCGGGGGTCAGATATTCGATCTGGAGATCCGCGCAGATCAGAATCGGCGGATCATCGTGGATGGAAGCCAGCATTGTCTGCGCCAGACTGCACCAATTTCAGCGGTCGGCGAGCGCGAGGTCCCGCAGCGGTGAAGTCACCGCCCGCCCCGCCGAGGCGTCGAGCACACCCGGCCGGTCCCAATCGCCCTCGGGACGGATGATCACATAGGGATCGCTGTCCAGCGTGATCGCGTCCGGGCCCGGCTCGATCTCCAACAGCATCTCCGTGTAGGAAAAATCCGAGAACGTGATCTTGCGATTATGGCCGAGCGGCTTGGCGCCGAAATGCGCCCAGAAATCGACCAGCCTGTCCTGCGCCTGACCGTAGATCTTGCGAAATCCCTTCCGCTTCACGTAGTCGACGCTGGCCTGCACCAGCTTGAACGAGACGCGCGAGCGCCGGTATTGGTGACGCACCGCGAGCCGCTCCACCTTGGCGAAATCGCCGAAGAAGCGCACCCGCAGGCAGCCCGCAGGTTCGTTGCCGACGAAGCCGATGAAGTGCGCCGCGACCATGTCGTTACCGTCGAACTCCTCCTCGAACGGACAATCCTGCTCGGCGAGATAGACCGCGGAGCGAATGGCGGTGACCAGCATGAGATCGTTCGGATCGCGCGCAAGGCGGATGGTGATGGCGCGTGAACAGGGCTTGGCGACGGGAATTCTAGTACCGTGCATCTGCAATACTCCTTGCTTGGATAATCGCGCCCGGCATGCGCATCGGTAGCCGGTGCCAAGGCCGCTCGTAGCACCAAAGGTCGGGCTGGAAGCTCGGGACCGGCGCAAAGCCGGTCGCCTTCATGATGTCGGCTCCGGCCACCGTTGACGGCTGCGCATAGCAATTCGCGCCGCGAAACCTTAGCTGTCGCAGATGTGCCGCCGCCTTGCCGAGACCGGCGATGCCGCGCCCCGTCGCCGCGATCGCCCAGATATAGATGGCGGCGACGTCTTCCCTTGCGGAAGCGAGATAGTGGGTCTCGGGCGCAGTGAGGCAGATCTCGTCGAGCAGCAGCGCATCGTGCCCGCGGTCATTGAGAAACAGGAAGGCCATGCCGCCGACGAGATGGCCCTTACGGCTGAACGTCAGGATGCTCTGGGGATCGAGCGTGGCGTATCGCGTAAGCTCTTCTGCCCCGATCCGCACGCCCGGCACCAACCGGTGCGCCATTTGCGCAAGCGCGGCAATTTCGGACAATTGCGCGCAGCGGACATCGATGTCCGGGCTCAGCGGCAAGGCATCGAAATCATGCCTTGCGGCAAACGAGCCCCTTTCCATACCCATATCACGCCTCTATCGTTTGAGGTTTTCGTGCCCCGCTACGCCGACGACTTTAGCGGCTGGAGATCAGGAATATGCAGCAGTTATTGCACCGGGGTGCTGCGATGATGCAGCACCGTGAAGAGTCCCTGGATGCGTCCTGGGACGATTTGAAGCTGTTTTTAGCGTGCGCAAAATATAAAAGTTTTCGCAATGCCGCTGAGGAGCTCGGGCTCACCTCGACCACGCTGATGCGCCGGATCGACCGGCTCGAAGAGAGCATCGGCTGCAAGCTGTTCCTGCGCGACCAGAGCGGGCTCACGCTCAGCGATGAAGGCACCGCGATGATCGCCGACGTTGCGCATATGGAGCGTCATGCCTTCAACGTCTTCCGGCGCGCTTCGCGATCGTCGAACAACACTTCGGGCACCGTACGCGTCGCGGTGACGGAGGGTCCTGGCAATTTCTGGATCCTGCCGCGCCTGATCGACTTCCAGAAAACCTACCGCAGGATCACAGTCGATCTGCGCTGTGCGATGGAGCAGGCCGACGTCGCACGGCTTGAATCGGACATCGCGATCCAGCTCGAGCCGCCGACCAATCCCGACCTGATCGTCGCCAAGCTCGGCCGTCTGCACATCTATCCCTTCGTCTCCAAGGAGTATGAAAACCTCTACGGTGTGCCGGCGACCCTTGCGGAGCTGAAGGACCACCGCATCATCAAGCAGAGCGCACCGCAGGTCGACGACGGCGCCTACGCCCGCGTGCTCGGACTGAAGTCGCTGGAGGGCATCGTCGGGATCAAGACCAATTCCTCGGTCGGCGTGCTCTATGCCATCGAACGCGGCGCCGGCATCGGCTTCCTGCCGACGGTCTCGATCGCCCTCGGCGCGCCGCTGATCGCCGTCGATCTCGGCGTCAGCCACCACGCCGATCTCTGGCTCACCTATCACAAGGAGTTCCGCGCCTCCGAGCGCCACAAGATCGTGGTCGACTGGCTGAAGAAGATCTTCGATCCCAAGACCTATCCCTGCTTCCGCGACGAGTTCATCCATCCGAACGCGCTGGTGCCGATGATGACGGCCGCGCGCGAGGGTTTTGGGCTGACGGGATATGTCGCGGCAACGCCGGCCTAAACACCTAAGCGGGCTACCCGCTCACCATTTGTATTCGAAGCCGACCGTGCCCTGGTGCGAGGTCAGCTGGCTGCGAAACTTGCCGTCGTAATTGAGGTAGAGCCGAGCCACGTTGGTCAGGCTGAGCGAAGCCGAGGCGCCGGCATCCGCGCCGTAGCGGCTCTCGCCGATGCCGGGAACGACGATGCTCTGGGCTCCCAGGCTAACCTGGATCGACCCGAGATCCTGGTGGAAATTGTCGACGAACTTGCCGTAGGCGGACAGGTCGAGGATCTTCTGATCGATGACGAAGTAGCGGCCGATCTCGGCCCCGATCATGACGCGCGCGCGTGAAAGCGCCGTCGAGCCGACGTTGAGCGGATCGAGGCCGCCGGTCTCCTGGAACGCCGCGCTGGTGGCACGCACATATTCCAGCGCCCCCTTGGGCACGATGCGCATCTGGTCCTTGGTCCAGTAATAGCTGATCTCGGTCAGCGCGCCGTCGATCGCGGCGCGGTAGCCCGCGGTCGCAAGACCGAGGCCCGTGTCACGGCTGGAACGGACCTTGCCGAAGCCGTGCACCACGGCAAAGGCCCAGGTCCACGGGCCCTTGTCGACCGAGCCGTTGACGCCGATTTGCGTCAGGTCGAGCGTCGCCGATTGCAGCGCCAGCGGCACGTCGACGTCGGTGTGGCTCTGGTCGACGGAGAAGCCGAGATCGACACCCGGCGCCACGCGCGCGCCGAAGCCGGCGACGCCCCCGACCGTCTTGCGCCTGTCGCCGACGAAGTCGCCTTGCGCGTCGGTGCGGACCGAGATGCCGTAGCCCTCGAACCAGGTGCGGTAGCGCGGATCTTCCGTGCTCGCCGATGCGCCGCCGCCGCCGGGATTGGTGCGGAACGCCCGGTTGAAACCACCCGATGCCTGGTTGCCGAGCCGCTCCAGGAAGCCGGAGCCGAGATTGAGCGCGCTGTTTCCGACCGACTGATCGTAATTGGTCGATGTCGGCGACGGGATCGGTATCGGGGTCGGTGACGGCGTGGGCGTGGGCGTCGGCGTAGGCGTCGGGCTTTGCGCGAAGACTGGCGATGCGGCCGACATCATCACGACGATCGCAAACGCCATCGCGATCGCCGCTGCAACCCTGCGGACGCGGTCCAGCCCGATCGTCTGCCGTGTCCCGGAGGGCTGCGACGTGCAGCACATGACGACAAATCCCGAAAGCAAATGGCGGCGCGCAAAAATGCAACACGCGCGGCGCACGCATGCCGCGATTTGTGCCGAACTGCCACGGAGCGTCAACCGCCTGGCCCTGTCACCGAGGCTATTGCCCTCGATTGTGGTTCCGCGGCCACAGGTCGGAAATTGCAAATCGGCACAGCCTGCCTGCCCTTGAAATTCGTGCACGGCTTGCTAACGGGCGATTTTCATGTTGCAATATTGGACACAATCGGAATTGGCCGCTCGCTGTGCGTTTCGCGACGTTGAGACTCAAACAGACTTCGGAAGCCCGTTTGTGGCGTGGCACGCGAAACAGCGGCCGCGTCTTTTTTATATCTAGTGGAGGAGACTAGCGATGCCGCAAAAGGGCACCGTCAAATGGTTCAACCCGACCAAGGGCTATGGGTTCATCAAGCCGAACGGCAGCGACAAGGACGTGTTCGTCCATATCTCGGCCGTCGAGCGTGCCGGACTCTCCACCCTGAACGAGAACCAGGTGGTTGAATATGACCTCGTGGAGAACCGCGGCAAAGCATCCGCGGAGAACCTCAAGGTCTCCTGATGTCTCTCGACGTGAAGCGCGAGAGATCATGACGTGGCCCCCCGGCTCTGCCGGGGGATTTTGTTTGTGAAGACCGCCGCGAGGACGGCGCTTCAGCGCACCACCGGCGCAACCAAAAAGTTCTCAGAGGGTCCGCTTCCATCCGTCTTGCAGACATCGCCCTCGATCCGGACCTTGCCGGTCGCAAGCAGCCGCAGCGCTTCGGGATAGATGCGGTGCTCGACCTCGAGGATGCGCTCCGACAGCGTATCCGCCGTGTCGTGATCGCTGACGGGGACCGCGCCCTGCATCACGATCGGGCCGGCATCGGTCTCGGGGATCACGAAGTGCACCGTCGCACCGGACAGTTTCACTCCGGCGCGCAAAGCCTGGCCGTGCGGATCGAGGCCGGGGAAGGACGGCAGCAGCGAGGGATGGATGTTGAGCATCCGCCCGTACCAAGCCCTGGTGAACTCGGGCGTGAACAGGCGCATGAAGCCGCCGAGACAGATCAGCTCGATACCGTGCTGATCGAGCGCCGCCTGCAGCACTTTCTCAAAACCGGCGCGGTCCTTGCCGAACGGCTTGCTCTCGATCACCAGCGTGTTCACGCCGGCCGCTTTGGCCCGTTCAAGCCCGAGCGCATCGGCCTTGTTCGAGATGACGAGCGAGATCTCGGCCGGGAAATCCGCCGAGCTTGCGGCCTTAATCAGCGCGGCCATGTTGGAGCCGCGGCCGGAGATCAGGATGGCGACGCGACGCTTCATCACAATGCCAGGTCGAGATGGCCGTTATAGACGACGCGGTGCTCGCCGTCGGCCGGGATCACCGTGCCGAGCTGCGCCACCGTCTCGCCGGCATCGGTGAAGACCTGCATGACCTGCTCGACCTTGTCGGGCTCGACGATCGCGATCATGCCGATGCCGCAATTGAACGTGCGCAACATTTCCAGCTCGGCGATGCCGGCCTGCGCCGCCAGCCATTTGAACACCGGCAGCACCGGCAGGCGCGCCAGATCGATGCCGACGCCCAGGTTCTGCGGCAGCACGCGCGGAATGTTGTCGGTGAAGCCGCCGCCGGTGATGTGGGCAAGACCCTTCACCGCACCGGTCTCGCGGATCGCACGCAGGCAGGATTTGACGTAGAGCCTGGTCGGCGTCAGCAGCGCGCCGCCGAGCGTCATGACCGGGGCGAACGGCGCCGGCGTCCCGAAGCCAAGGCCTGATTGTTCCACGATCTTGCGGACCAGCGAGAAGCCGTTGGAATGCACGCCCGAGGAGGCGAGACCGATCACGGCATCGCCCGCCGCGATGTCCTTGCGCGGCAGCAGCGTACCGCGCTCCGCGGCACCGACGGCAAAGCCGCCGAGATCGTAATCGCCGTCCTTGTACAGGCCGGGCATCTCGGCGGTCTCACCGCCGATCAAGGCGCAGCCGGATTCGCGGCAGCCTTCCGCGACGCCGGCGACGATCGAGGCGGTGGCCTCGGGGTCGAGCTTGCCGCAGGCGAAATAGTCGAGGAAGAACAGCGGCTCGGCGCCCTGCACCACGAGGTCGTTGACACTCATGGCGACGAGGTCGATGCCGATCCCGCCGTGCAGCCCGGTCTCGATCGCGATCTTGACCTTGGTGCCGACGCCGTCGGTCGCGGCCACCAGGACCGGGTCCTTGAAACCGGCCGCCTTGAGGTCGAACAGGCCGCCGAAGCCGCCGATCTCGGCGTCGGCGCCCGGCCGGGCGGTGGCGCGCACCATCGGCTTGATCAAATCGACCAGGCGGTTGCCCGCGTCGATATCGACGCCTGAATCGGCGTAAGTGAGGCCGTTTTTGCGGTCGGTCATGCCCGATTTCCAGTGGGTTTGCGGCTGGTTACGTCGAATTCCGGGGACGCGCAATGGCTCGCATGGCGCACCGCCATATACTATGTAGAGATATCAACCGGTTCAGCCTCCCGAGAGGCCGGATTCGAGGTCAGACCGGGTGCCGGGAAGCGCTTTCGTGAGTATTCCGAATATCATTACCCTGGGCCGCATCATGCTGGTCCCGATCATCGTCTGGGCCATCGTGTCGAGCCAAATGGAGGTCGCGTTCGCCGTCTTCCTGATCGCCGGCATCAGTGATGCCGTGGACGGCTTCCTGGCCAAGCGCTTCAACATGACGAGCGAGCTTGGCGCCCTGCTCGATCCGCTCGCGGACAAGGCCCTGCTGGTCTCGATCTACATGGCGCTGGGGATCTGGGGCGCAATTCCGCGCTGGATCGTGATCCTGGTGGTGTCGCGCGACATCATGATCGTCGCCGCCGTGATCGTATCCTGGCTGTTCGACCGGCCGGTCGAGATGAAGCCCTCGAAAGTGTCCAAGCTCAACACGGTTGCGCAAGTGGCGTTCGCAGCGCTGGTGCTGGCGGCGCTTGCCTTCGGCTTCAAGCCGGCCCCTTATGATATCATCCTGATGGGCCTCGTCACGATCTTCACGCTCTCCTCGGTGTCGCTCTATCTCGTCGGGTGGCTGCGGCACATGAGCACGATCGAAGCCAAGTGAGAGCGGACCAGGTGAGAGCGGAAGCGGCCCCGCAAAAGGCCAATCCGCTCGATCAGGTCGAATTCTCTTCAAACGGGCCGGCGCGCCGGCATGGAGCAAAGCAAGCGTGGCAAGCCGCGTCCATCCCCGACAATTGGCCTTTGCGCTTCCGCATGCGGAGAGCCTCAGCCGGGACAACTTCCTTGAAGGCCCCGCCAACGCGGCGGGTCTGGCCCTGATCGACAGCTGGCCGGAATGGCCGAACCGGATCATGTGGCTGGCCGGCCCGGAAGGCAGCGGCAAGAGCCACCTCGCCGCGATCTGGGCTGAAATATCAGGCGCCCGCTCGACCGTTGCCAACGTCTTGACGGCCGGCGGCGTTCCGGGCGCGCTCGCCACCGGGGCGCTGGTGGTCGAGGATATCAGGGCCAAGGACTTCGACGAACGCGCCCTCTTCCACCTGATGAACCTCGCCCGCGAGGACGGCGCCTATGTGCTGTTCACCGGACGCGAGGTGCCGGCCGCGCTGGAGATCGAGCTTCGCGACCTGCGCTCGCGCCTGCGCGCCGTGCCTGTTGTCACGCTGCTGCCCCCCGACGACCAGCTCTTCCGCGGCCTGATCGTCAAATTCTGCGCCGATCGCCAGCTCAATGTGGACGAGAGCGTGGTCGGGTACCTCGCCACCCGCCTTGAGCGGTCCTCGGCTGCCGCCCGCCAGGCCGTGGAACTGCTCGATAGTGAAGCCTTGCGGCTCGGCCGACCCGTCACAAGGGCGCTGGCCGCCGAGCTGCTCCGGGACGTCTGACCCCGCTGGCCCGCCCGGCGGCCGCGCGAAGCCCGCTTGACGCCGCGAAGCGGCGGAACATCAATGTCATCGAAACGTCATCGCTCTAACACATGCTCCCGCGGGTTTTGCGCATAGATCGCAAAGTGAGGCGAGACAGGATGGACCGACTTCTGATGGACTCTGCGCAAGCTATTGAAACCAAAGAAAAAGTCCCGGAAACCGAGGGTCTGCCGGCGATCGCATCCAGCCCCGAACGATTCATCAACCGCGAGCTCTCCTGGCTGCATTTCAACCGCCGCGTCCTGGAGGAATCGGTCAATTCCAGCCACCCCATGCTGGAGCGGGTGCGATTCCTGTCGATTTCGGCGAATAACCTCGACGAATTTTTCATGGTCCGCGTCGCCGGCATCAAGGCCCAGGTGCGCGAGGGCATTGCCGAACGCAGCCCCGACGGCCTGACGCCATCCGAGCAGCTCGCGCTGATCAACCGCACCGTCTCCGAACTTGCCTCCGACCAGCAGGCGATCTGGCGCGACCTGCGCGGCACGCTGGCCGATGTCGGCATCGTGCTGGTCGACGGCAAGGACGTCACCAAGGCGGAACGGACCTGGATCGAGGACTACTTCCTCAACAACGTGTTCCCGCTGCTGACGCCGCTGGCGATCGACCCGGCGCACCCCTTCCCGTTCATCCCGAGCCTCGGCTTCACCATCGCGCTCCAGCTCACGCGCGCCGCCGACGGCAAGCAGATGAATGCGCTGATCCGCATGCCCGGCAAGATCGACCGCTTCATCCGCCTGCCGGCCGACGGCAAGACCGTTCGGCTGATCTCGCTGGAACAGGCAACCGCCCTGTTCATCAACCGCCTGTTCCCCGGCTACAATCTGCACGGCCAGGGCGCCTTCCGGATCATCCGCGACTCCGAGCTTGAGATCGAGGAAGAGGCGGAAGACCTCGTCCGCCTGTTCGAGACGGCGCTGAAGCGCCGGCGCCGCGGCTCGGTGATCCGGCTCGAGATCGACGCCAAGATGCCGGAGCAGTTGCGCAGCTTCGTTCAGCACGCCCTCTCGGCCGCCGACGACGAGGTCTTCCTGGTCGACGGCGTCCAGGCGATGAACGAGCTCTCACAGCTCACCCGCCTCGACCGCCCCGATCTCGAATTCACCCCTTACGTGCCGCGTCACCCCGAGCGCGTGCGCGAACACGGCGGCGACATCTTTGCCGCGATCCGGCAGAAGGACCTCGTCGTCCATCACCCCTACGAATCCTTCGACGTCGTGGTGCAGTTCCTGCAGCAGGCCGCGCGCGACCCCGATGTCGTCGCGATCAAGCAGACGCTCTACCGCACCTCCAATAACTCGCCGATCGTGCGCACGCTGGCCGAAGCCGCCGAGGCCGGCAAATCCGTCACGGCGCTGATCGAGCTGAAGGCGCGCTTCGACGAGGAAGCCAACATCCGCTGGGCGCGCGACCTCGAACGCGCCGGCGTGCAGGTCGTCTACGGCTTCCTCGAACTGAAGACGCACGCGAAACTCTCGATGGTGGTGCGCCGCGAGGGCGGCAGCCTCACCACCTATGTTCATACCGGCACCGGCAATTATCACCCGGTCACCGCGCGCATCTACACCGACCTCTCCTACTTCACCTCCGATCCGACCATCGGCCGCGATGCCGCGCGCGTATTCAATTTCATCACCGGCTACGCCGCGCCGAGCGATCTGGAAAAGATGGCGGTGTCGCCGCTCACCTTGCGCAAGCGCATCATCGAGCACATCCAGGGCGAGACCGCGCATGCCCGGCACGGCCGGCACGGCGCGGTCTGGATGAAGATGAATGCGCTGGTCGACCCCGACATCATCGACGCGCTCTATGAGGCCTCCCAGGCCGGCGTGCAGGTCGAGCTCGTGGTGCGCGGTATCTGCTGCCTGCGCCCCGGCATTCCCGGCCTGTCCGAGAACATCCGCGTCAAGTCGATCATCGGACGCTTCCTGGAACACGGCCGAATCTACTGCTTCGGCATGGGTCAGGGTCTGCCGAGCGCCAAAGCGGCTGTGTATATCTCGTCCGCCGACATGATGCCGCGCAACCTCGACCGCCGCGTCGAGGTGCTGTGTCCGCTGCAAAATCCGACGGTGCATCAGCAGGTTCTCGAACAGATCATGGTTGCCAACCTGAAAGACAATGAGCAGAGCTGGCAATTGTTGCCGGACGGGTCCTCAACGCGTATGAAGGCCGCGAAAGGCGAGGAGCCTTTCAACGTCCACAACTACTTCATGACAAATCCGAGTCTGTCTGGCCGTGGAAAGTCGCTCAAGGAATCCTCGCCGCGTCGTCTCACGCGCCGGAACGAACGCCATCAATCCTGATCGGAGATGTCCGACGTGAAACGGCCGCGCAAGCGCGGCTCGAGCGTCGCGGTCATCGACATCGGCTCCAACTCCGTCCGTCTCGTCGTCTACGAGGCGCTGGCGCGGAGCCTCATTCCGATCTTCAACGAGAAGACGCTGTGCGGCCTCGGGCGCGAGGTGCAGAGCACCGGCCTGCTCGCCCCCGACGCCGTCGACAAGGCGCTGACCTCGCTCAAGCGCTTTCGCGCATTGTGCCGTGTGATGCAGGTCGGTCGCGTCTTCGCGATCGCGACCGCGGCCTGCCGCGACGCCTCCAACGGTCCCGATTTCATCACCAAGGCCGAGCGCATCTGCGCCGTGAAGATCGAGATCCTGTCGGGCCCGCGCGAGGCGCGGCTATCGGCGCTCGGCGTGATCTCCGGCATCCATCATCCCGACGGCATCGTCGGCGACCTCGGCGGCGGCTCGCTCGAATTGATCGACGTGCGCAAGAACAGCGTGCGCAGCGGCGTGACGCTGCCGCTGGGCGGGCTCGCGCTGCAGGATCTCGCCCACAAATCGCTCAAGCGCGCAGATCGCATCGTGCGCGAGGAGCTCGACGAGGTGCCGCAGCTCACCGCGGGCCGTAGCCGCACCTTTTACGCGGTCGGCGGCACCTGGCGCGCCCTCGCGCGCATTCACATCATCCAGAGCGGCTATCCGCTCCAGGTGATGCACGGCTATTCGCTGTCCGCGGCTGAAGCGCTCGACTTCTCCCGCAGGCTGCGGCGCCTGGCGGCCGCAAATATGCTCGCCGACATCGAGAGCGTTGCCGACGCGCGCCGCCCGCTCCTCACCTATGCGGCACTGGTTCTCGAGCACATCATCCGGGTGGCGAAGCCGAAGACCATCGTGTTCTCGACCTTCGGCGTGCGCGAGGGTCTGCTGCACGAGAAGCTGTCGGAGGCGGAACGCAACAAGGACGGCCTGATCTGCGCCGCGGAAGAGCTGAACCAGTTGCTGTCACGCTCGGCGAAGCACGCCCACGAGCTGATCGCCTGGACCGATCGCCTCGCGCGCGTGGTGAAGCTGCGCGAAACCCAGGAGGACCGGCGGCTGCGCCACACCGCGTGCCTCCTGTCCGACATCGGCTGGCGCGTGCATCCGGATCACCGCGGCGAGCAGACGCTGAGCCTCGTCGTCAACGGCAATTTCGGCGCGATCACCCACACTGAGCGCGCTTTCGTCGGCCTGTCGGTGTTCTATCGCTATGCGGGCCTGAGCGAGGAAAACCAGCCGCCGACCAACATGCAGGAACTGCTGACGCCGGCGCAGCTCGAACGCGCGCGCCTCTTGGGCGCTGCGTTCCGCGTCGCGCATTTGATCTCGGCGGCACGTCCGGGCGTCTTGCCTGCCACGCATTTCCGAAGCCAGGGCCGCAAATTGATGCTGGTGTTCGAGCACCGCCTCGTCGACCTCGTCGCCGATCGCGTCGGCAGCCGCTTCCGCCAGCTCGCCCGCCTGATTGGCCGCGCCGGCTCGATCGTGCGGCGTTGACTAACCGAACAGCGCGTCAAGCGAGGGATTGGGAGCTGCCCTCTGGCGCGACGATGGCTTTCAGTCCGCCGAGTTCGGAATCGGCAAGAATAAGCTGCCATCCGTAGGCACTGAGCACGTCCTGCACGATGGCGAGGCCAAGGCCGGCCCCTTCGCCACGCTCATCCAGCCTTACCCCGCGTTCGAGGACGCGTGAGCGTTGCGCGGGCGCGATGCCCAGGCCATCATCCTCGACCGTGATCGCCGGTTTCACCGCATCCGCACCAACGCGCACCTGGCTCTTGGCGTGACGGGCGGCGTTTTCCAAGAGATTGCCCAGCACTTCCGCCAGATCAGTGCGATCAATCGGCACGCTCGGCTCGCCCGTCATGCAGGTCTTGAATTCAACGCGCTGCGCAGCTGGCGTTCGCGCCAGCGTCAGCATCAGGGACTGGACAAGCGGTCTGAGCGGCGTGGAAATACCGGCGCGCAGTCGAGCCGTCCCCCTCGCCCGCGCACGTGCCAGCTCGCGATCGACGTGACGGCTCATTGTCTCGCCGACGGCTTCGATCGCCTGCGCGACCTCCTCCTCACCGCGCTGACGCAAGAGTGCGACATCGGCCGCGAGTGCGGCGAGCGGCGTCTTCAGCCCGTGCGCCAAGTCAGCGGCGCGGCTGCGCGACCGCTCGATCTCGCATTCCTGGGCGTCGATCAGGCTGTTCACCTCTTCCACCAGAGGCTTGACCTCGGCTGGGACATCGATGGGGAGATGCTTGAATTGCCCGGAACGGACGTCCGCGACGCCGCGGCGAAGCGCATCCAGCGGACGCAGGCCCAGCCCGACCTGGATCGAAGTGGCCGCCGCCAGCACCAGCCCCAGTACGCCGAGCGCCAGCGCCAGATCCCTGGCGAAATGCGAGGTGGCGGACGATACGCGGGCGAGATCGGCCGCCACCGCGACGCGCACCGGCGCGCGGCGGTCGCCCAGGGTGAGCAGCACGCGGCGTTCACTGACCAGGAGCCGTGCATTTGCGGGCCCAGGAATGACGTGGCGGTGTAGTTCGCGAGGCGACGGCTCATCCCGCGGCAGGTCCAACGCCGTGTCCCATAGCGAACGTGAACGCAGCACCTGACCGCCGTCGTCCGATACCTGCCAGTACAAGCCCGAAAGAGGGTCAGCAAAACGAGGATCGGCCGGCGGCCGGCCAACCACCAGCTTGCCCTGCGCATCGGCGTCGATACCCGCGACGAGTTGCTTCAGATAGACGTCGAGGTCGTCGCCGATGGTGCGCGTGACGTGGCGTTCGAACAGCAACGTCAGCCCGGCGCCGGCGATCGTCAGCGCGATCAGGATGGCTAGGAGTCCGCCAGCGACCAGCCGCAGCCGCAGCGAGCCCCAGCTCATGGCGTCGTCTCCGGTACCAGATAGCCGAAGCCGCGCCGGGTCTCGATCAGGTCGGCGCCCAGCTTCTTGCGCACGCGGCCAACCAGCACTTCGAGCGCGTTCGACTCGTGGTCCTCGCCGTGGCCATAGACGTTTTCCTCGAGCTCTTGCTGCGACACCACGCGGCCGCGATGGTGCAAGAGAAAGGCGATCAGACGGTATTCCAGCGGTGACAACGCGACGGGTACGCCGCGCAGCGTCACCTTCATCTGACGCTCATCGAGCTCGACCTCGCCCGCGACAATCCGTGGGGAGGCATGCCCCGCCGAGCGGCGCACGATCGAGCGCAGCCGCGCCAGCAATTCCTCCATTCGGAACGGCTTCGGCAGGTAGTCGTCCGCGCCCGCGTCGATGCCATCGACGCGCTCGGCCCAGCTGCCGCGCGCCGTCAGGATCAGCACCGGCATAGACCGCCCATTCGCGCGCCAGCGCTTGAGGACCGCCAGGCCGTCCATGCCGGGCAAGCCGAGATCGAGCACGATCGCGCCGTAATCCTCGGTGTCGCCGCGGAACCAGGCTTCCTCGCCGTTGCGGACGGTCTCGACCACATAACCGGCCGCGCGCAGCGCCCTCTCCACATCGGCCGCGATCCGTCGGTCGTCCTCAACAAGCAGCAGGCGCATCACTTCTCCTTGATGCGTTCGATCTCGCCGCTGCGAGCGTCCACGTGCGCTTCGTAGAGCCGGCCCTTGTCGTCGACCAGGCGAAACTCATAGATCCAGCGGCCGCGCTCACGCTCTATCTCGACCCCGGCAACCTCGCCCGGCAGCTTGCCACGAAGCGACGCGAGAATGTCGGCGAGCGACTTGATCTCGCCCGCCTCGACTGCGCGGCGAACCGCGTCGGGCGCGCCTTTATCGTGATCGCCGGCGGCCACAGGCATCGGCGCCAGCAGGACGCCTGCCAGCAGCGGCACCGCGGCGAATTTCAGAAGACCTGAGGATCGCATTGACAGAGCATGCTCCAATCAACCTGACAAATTGCTGACGTGGATCAACAGGCGCCGGTCAGGGCTCTTCTGCCAATGTCCGCTCATCGCCTCGCCGCATGACGTGGCCGGGCGCCACAAGCCGGAGAGAACCATGCGCAAGATCACCATCATCGCCGCTACCGCCGCCTTGCTTGCAGCCGCCGCGACGGCCCATGCCGGCAGCTTCGGGCGCCCCTGCACCACAGCGCCACAGACGAACTGGCTGTCGCTCGAACAACTGCAGGCCAAGGTCGAAGCCCAAGGCTACAAGGTCCAGAAGGCCAAGCTCAAGAATGCCTGTGGCGAACTCTACACCATCGACAAGTCCGGCAGCCGGGTCGAATTGTTCGTCGATCCGACCAGCGGTCAGATCGTCGGTCAGCTGTAAGGGGCCGCAACCATGAGCGCCATTCACGACGCGATCGTGGCCGGCGGCGACAAGCCGCCGGCCACGGTCAAGGTCTGGGATCCCTTCGTGCGCGTGTTCCATTGGTCGCTGGCCGGGCTGTTTCTGCTCGCTTATGCGACCGGGGACGAGATCGAAAAAGTCCATATCGTCGCCGGCTACACCATTGCCGGGTTGCTTGCGCTACGGATCGTGTGGGGCTTCGTGGGACCGCGCCATGTGCGCTTCAGCGACTTCGTGCGCGCGCCGCGCGCGGTGCTCGCCTATATGCGCGACGTCGCGCTGCTCAGGGCGCCTCGTTATCTCGGCCACAATCCAGCCGGCGGCGCGATGATCGTGGCGCTGATCGTCATGCTGATCGGCACCTGCATCACCGGTTACATGATGACGACCGGCAGCTTCTGGGGAGCAAAATGGGTCGAGGAGGTGCACGAGGCGTTCGCCAACCTCACGATCGGCCTCGTGGTCGTCCATGTGCTTGGCGTCCTGGTGGCGAGCTTCGAGCACCGCGAGAACCTGGTGAAGGCGATGATCACGGGAAGGAAGCGTCCGTCGTGAGCGAGCTTGGTTCGCCTGACCGGCGCCTCGCCGAGAGCTGCCGATACGCCCCACGAACGGCGAGCAGCCTTCCCCAAGGGCTGGCCCGCTTGAGGCAAATCAACCCACCAATGCGCCGGTGGAGTAATCGAAACCTGCAATCGAGCGGCACTTCGCTCACCCGTGGGCGTGGATCATTCCTCATGCGAGTCCGTCGCGGAACTCTCCTTCTCACCTCTTCTGGAGGCGTGCTCGTTCGTACACTCTTCGTCATTGCATTGAGCTTGCTGCCTTCGGTATCGATGGCGCAAGACGAAGTGAAGCTGAGCGATGCGCAGGCGCGCAATCTCGGCGTCCGCGTGACCCATCCGGTCGCGAGCCGGACCGATCTGACGTTGCCCTACCCCGTCCAGATCGTGATCCCCACGCAGCAATTGTGGGTCGTCAGCGCACCGGTGGCCGGCATGGTCGCCAATCTGCTGGTCGGGCGCGGTGATCGCGTCACGGCCGGCCAGCCGCTGGTCACCCTGGAGAGTCCGAGCTTCGTTTCCCAGCAGCGCGATTATTTGCACGCGATCGCACAGGAGCGCCTCGCCAACCAGCAGCTCAATCGCAACGTCGACCTGTTCGAGGGTAAGGCCGTGCCGCAGCGCGTGCTGGAGGCCAGCCAGGCTGAAGCGCGCCAGGCCGCGCTCGTCGTCGCCGAACGACGTCAGATGCTGCGTCTGAGCGGGATGTCCGACGAGGCCATTTCCCGGCTGACCCAGGAAGCGGCGATCAGCGGCACGCTCACGGTCAATGCGCCGCAAACCGCGTCCGTGGTCGAGGTCGCGGTGTCGCCGGGGCAGCGGCTCGAACAATCCGCGCCGCTCGTCAAGCTGGCGCGGCTCTCGCCGCTTTGGGCCGAAATCGCGGTGCCTGCCGCCAACATTCGAGCAATCCGCACCGGCGCGAAAGTCGAGGTCGAGGGTTATGCCACCCCCGGCAAGGTCGTGCTGGTCTCAGAGACCATCGACCCCGCCACCCAGACCATTCTGGTTCGCGCGGAAGTCCCCAACGACGGCGAGCTGCATCCCGGTCAGACCACAGCTGCCCGCATCGGCTTTCTCTCCGCCGGCGAAAGCGCCTTTGAGATTCCCTATAGCGGGCTGATCCGACGGGGCGAGCAGACCTCGGTCTTCGTCGCCTTCGACGGCGGCTTCCGCCTGGTTCCGGTGAAGCTGCTTGCGGAAGATCAGGATCATGTCGTCGTGTCAGGCCCGATCACGGACCAGGACGCGATCGCGATCGGCGGCATCTCGGCGCTTCGCGGCATTCTCTCGGGACTGGGGCAGTAGATGCTTCGCCGGCTGGTTGCGTTCGCATTGTCGCAGCGACTGTTCGTCATGCTGGGCGTGCTGCTGGTGATCGGCGCCGGCGCCGTCCTCCTGCCCGGCCTGCCGATCGACGCCTTTCCCGACGTTTCGCCGGTTCAGGTGAAGATCATTATGAAGGCGCCGGGCCTCACCCCCGAAGAGGTCGAGCAGCGCATTACCGTCCCGGTCGAGCTCGAGCTGCTCGGATTGCCGAACAAGAAGGTTCTTCGTTCGGCCACGAAATATGCGCTGGCCGACATCACCGTCGATTTCGAGGACGGCACCGACATCTACTGGGCGCGCAACCAGGTCTCGGAGCGCCTGTCGAACATCTCGCGCGATTTCCCGGAAGGTGTGAGCGGCGGCCTGGCGCCGATCACAAGCCCCCTCGGCGAGATGTTCATGTTCACGATCGACAGTCCCGAGCTTTCGCTCGCCGAGCGCCGGACCCTGCTCGATTGGGTGATCCGCCCCGCGCTGCGGACGGTTCCCGGCGTTGCGGACGTCAATGCGCTCGGCGGCTATGTCCGCGCCTTCGAGATCGTGCCGCGCAACGATGCGCTTGCCGCGCGCGGCATTTCCTACGACCTGTTTCGCCGGGCCATCGAAGCCAACAGCCGCAACGACGGCGCCGGGCGGGTCAACCAGGGCGAGGACAGCGCTCTGGTTCGGATCGAAGGCAGCATTCGTTCGATCGAGGACATCAAAGCCATCGTCGTCGACACCCGCGATGGCGTGCCGATCCTGGTCAACGACGTCGCAACCGTCAAAGTCGGGACGCTCACGCGCTATGGCGCCGTCACGGCGGACGGCCGCGGCGAAACCGTCGAGGGGTTAGTCCTCGGCTTGCGCGGCGCCAATGCGGGCCAGCTCATTCGCGACGTGCGAGCCCGGCTGGTCGAGCTACAGAGCTCACTGCCCAAGAGCGTTTCGATCAACGTGTTCTATGACCGCAGCCGCCTGGTCAACCGCGCCGTCGGCACCGTGGTGCGGGCGCTCGCCGAGGCCACGATCCTCGTCATCGTTCTTCTGCTGCTTTTCCTCGGCAATTGGCGGGCCTCGCTGGTGATCGCGCTCAGCCTGCCGCTCGCCATCGTGATCGCATTGATCGTCATGCGCCTGGTGGGAATGTCGGCCAACCTGATGAGCCTCGGCGGCCTTGCGATCGCAATCGGCATGCTGATCGACGCCCTGGTGGTCGTGGTCGAGAACATCGTCGGCAACCTCGGCAAGCACGAGCCGGGCAAGGGTCTCCCGCTGATCCACTTGGTTTACCGTTCGGTTTGCGAAGTGCTGGAGCCTGTCGCCTCGGGCGTGCTCATCATCATCATCGTGTTCGTCCCCCTGCTGACGCTGCAGGGGTTGGAGGGCAAGCTGTTCATCCCCGTCGCGCTGGCCATCATCTTCGCACTGGCCGGTTCGCTGCTGCTGGCGCTCACGGTGATTCCGGTCGCGACGTCCTTCGTGCTCAAGTCCGCCTCGCATCGCGATCCCGTGCTGGTGCGTGCGGCCCAACGGGTCTACGCGCCGGCATTGGATTGGGCCTTGAACAACGAACGCAAGGTGATGGCCGCGGCGCTGATCGGCCTTGTCGCGGCGGGCTTCGCCTACACCAAGCTCGGCAAGACCTTCATGCCGACGATGGACGAAGGCGACGTCATCGTCAGCGTGGAGACGCTGCCGTCGGTCAACCTCGACGAGTCGCTTGCCATCAATGCCAGGCTCCAGACCGCGCTGCTGGCCGTGCCTGATATTGCCGGCATCGTCGCCCGAACCGGGTCGGACGAGCTCGGCCTCGACCCCATGGGGCCCAACCAGACCGACACGTTCCTCGTGCTCAAGCCGGCCGCCGAGCGCGCGACCGACAATCGCGAGGCCTTGCTGCAGAAGCTCCGCGAGGTCCTGACCGGCTTTCCCGGCATCTCGCTCAGCTTCACCCAGCCCATCGACATGCGCGTGCAGGAGATGATCAGCGGCGTGCGCGGCGACGTCGCCGTCAAGATCTTCGGCCCCGACATCGCGAAGCTCAATGAGACCGCGGCGAAGCTGTCGGCGATCCTCTCCGGCATCGACGGCGCCGAGGACGTCTACACCACGCTGAACGAAGGCGCTCAATATTACACGGTCGCGGTCAATCGCATGGAGGCCGGCCGCCTCGGCCTGACCGTGGATTCCATCGTCAATTCGCTGCGGACCCAGATCGAGGGCCGGACCATCGGCACCGCGCTCGAGGAAGGACGCCGCACGCCGATCCTGGTCCGGGGTAGCGAGACGACGCGGGAAGCGCCGACGCTGCTGGCGAGCCTGCCGCTGACGCTGGCGTCCGGACAGCATGTCGCACTGTCGCAGGTCGCCCGCATCCAGCGCGTCGACGGCCCGGTGAAGATCGACCGCGAGGACGGCGCCCGTATGAGCGTGGTGCGCGCCAACATCCGCGGCCGCGACATGGTCGGCTTCGTCGAAGCGGCGCGCCAGAAGGTGGCGAGCGAACTCCCGCTTCCGAACGGCTACCGGCTGACCTGGGGCGGACAGTTCGAGAACCAGCAACGCGCCGCCGCGCGCCTGTCCGTCGTGGTCCCCGTCGCGATCGGCCTGATCTTCGTGCTGCTGTTCACAACGTTCGGGGCCATCCGCCAGGCCTTGCTGGTGCTCGTCAACATTCCGTTTGCCCTGATCGGCGGCGTCTTCGCCCTGGTGGTGACGGGTGAGTATCTGTCGGTGCCGGCCTCGGTCGGATTCATCGCGCTGCTCGGCATCGCCGTCCTCAACGGCGTCGTCCTGGTCTCCTACTTCAACCAGCTCCGCGCCCACGGCCTTGCCGAGGATCGCATCGTCATCGAAGGCGCCATGCGCAGGCTTCGGCCGGTGCTGATGACCGCGAGCATCACGGCGCTGGGCCTGATCCCGCTGCTGTTCGCATCCGGCCCCGGATCCGAAGTGCAGCGGCCGCTCGCTATCGTCGTGATCGGAGGATTGCTGTCCTCCACCCTGCTCACCCTGATTCTCCTGCCGATCCTGTATCGCCGCTATGGCGGGACGTCGAAGGTGGCGAAATGATCGACCAGCCCGTCTGTCTCACGCTGATCGTGCCGCATCGGCTCCGCGACGAGGTGTTCGACTATCTCACTGAGCAGAGCGACCTGGTTTCAGGATTCACGGCCGCACAGGGCTCAGGTCACGGCACCGAAGTCCGATTGCTGACGGCCGCCGAACGCGTGAAGGGCCATGCCGATCAGACCATCGTTCAAGTGGTGCTATCAGGGACCGATGCCAGCCGGCTGCTCGACCGTCTGCGGGTTTCGTTCGCTGGAACCAAGCTCGTCTACTGGACGATACCCGTGACGGAACGCGGCGCGATCGACTGAGCCGGCCTACTCTGCCGACGCCCGGGCGTGCCGCTCGGACGATTCCAGTGCAGCGGCGGTCAGGCTGCGCCGGCGCCAGATGGTGCCGGCCACCAGCACGACGACGACGCCGAGCGCGGCGCAGAAATATTCGGCGCCGGCGCCGCCATGGCCGAATTGCGGCGGGATGTGCAGGGCACCGAGCATGGTGTCGAGCGAGGTACCGAGGGGACCGTTGAACAGCGTGTGCAGCTTAGGCGCGACGCCGGGATCGGTCGCGATCACCTCGCCCGCGATCCAGCCGAGCAGCGCCGCACCGGCCCAGACCAGCACCGGCAGCTTTTCGAGCAGCGCCATGATCAGCGCCGCGCCGGCGACGATCAGCGGCACGCTGATGGCAAGGCCGAGGATCAAGAGCGGCACGCTGCCATTGGCCGCGGCGGCCACCGCAATGACGTTGTCGAGACTCATGACGATGTCGGCGACCACGACGATCTGCACGGCCTGCCACAGATGCGAGGCGGACTCGACGTCGTCCTCGTCCTCGTTTTCCGGCACCAGGAGCTTGGCCGCGATCACGATCAGCGCAAGACCGCCGACCAGCTTGAGATACGGCAGTGCCATCAGGCTGGCGACGATGCCGGTGAAGATGATCCGTAGCACCACTGCGGCGCCGGCGCCGAAAATCATGCCCCACAGCCGATGCCGCGGCTTGAGGCCGCGGCAAGCGAGCGCGATCACCAGCGCGTTGTCGCCGGACAAAAGGATGTTGATCCAGATGATCTTGCCGACTGCGATCCAGAAGGTCGGTTCGGCCATCTCGTTGCGAAACTGGGTGAAGAATGCCCCGATCGTGGCGGGATCGAAGATCTGCCCGAGCCAGTTCACAATACGTCCTTTCGCCCCGTCGTCTTAACTTAACGGCTGATTATCAGCCGACGATCTCGTTGCCCGAGAAGAATTGCGCGATCTCGATCGCGGCGGTCTCCGGGGCATCCGAGCCGTGGGCGGAATTCTCGCCGATCGACTTCGCGTAGAGCTTGCGGATGGTGCCGTCGGCGGCCTTGGACGGATCGGTCGCGCCCATCACGTCACGATATTGGGCGACGGCGTTCTCGGCTTCCAGCACCTGGACAACGACCGGACCCGAGGTCATGAACTCGACGAGCTCGCCGAAGAACGGCCGCGCCTTGTGGACGGCATAGAAGGTCTCGGCCTGCTCCTTGGTCATGCGGATGCGCTTCTGCGCGACGATGCGCAGGCCCGCCTTTTCGATCACGGCGTTGACGGCGCCGGTCAGGTTACGCGCGGTCGCGTCGGGCTTGATGATCGAGAAAGTGCGTTCGATGGCCATGATCTTGTCCTTGGGAAGAAAAGCGGTGGTTGGGAGTTGCGGGGCTTATATCGGCGCCTTTGCCGGACGGCAAGCGACGCCGGGATGACGCCACAGGCGCTTCGCCGCAGGACCGGGCCCGACGATGTCACCATGGTTACGACAATTTCACCCAGATGAACCCAATCTGAAGGCGTCATTCAGGCTTTGGTTCGGCCTCGCGGCTTAAGCTCCTTCCATCGAAACCAAAGCCTGATCATCAGGCGGACCGTTTCGGCGGCCCTTCCATCGACGCGGATCAGCCCGCGCCGGCAGTTTTGAGGAGATCACCATGTTGAGGAAACTTTCGCTTGCCGCTGTCGCCGCGGTTGCGCTCGGTGCCGCGCTGGCGCCGACCTCGGCCTCCGCGCACTGGCATGGCGGCGGCTGGGGCTGGCACGGCGGCGGCTGGCACCACGGCTATGGCTGGGGTGGCCCGCGCTTCTATGCCCCCGTCTCTTATGGCTATGGCGGCTGCTATGTGCGCCGGCTGGTCCCGACCCCCTGGGGACCCCGCTGGCGGCTGATCAACCGCTGCTACTGAGCCCGTCAGCACCTTTCCAACACCTAAGGGTATCTGCGCCCCCCACAGGTACCCTCCAAGAGGAGCCCCGGCGATCCCCCCGCCGGGGCTTCATTTTTGACGGATATGGCGCGGTTCATGCAATTTCAACGAGAATGGCAGTGATCCCCAGGGAGCGGCGAAACCATTTTGGGGGTCAATGACTTGATACCATGTCTTTACTTTGAGAACACGGAACCATGTGATGGCTGGGCCTTTTGCCAATGACAGCGAGCAGATCGACCGGCGCACCAGCCGATCGATTTGCGATGCCGTGGGCGAGCGGCTGCGGCAGAGCCTGCGTCCCGAGACCCGGCTCCCGACACATCTCGAGCAGCTGCTCAACGAGCTGGAGCGGCGCGACCGCGAACCGCACTAGGGCGCGGGCCAAGCAGTTGCAGAAACGAGTTGCGTTTGCCCCCGCCTGCGGTGACAAGGCCGCATGCTGTCCATTACCGACCTCTCCATCCGCCTTGCCGGACGCCTTTTGATTGACCAGAGTTCCGTGCAGATCACGCCCGGATCGCGCGTCGGTCTGGTCGGACGCAACGGCACCGGCAAGTCGACGCTGTTCAAGGTGATCCGCGGGGAACTCGCCGCCGAGCACGGCTCGGTGACCCTGCCGCCGCGCTGGCGCATCGGCAGCCTGGCCCAGGAAGCCCCGAACGGACCCGAAAGCCTGATCTCCGTCGTGCTCAAGGCCGATCTCGAACGCGACGCGCTGCTCACTGAAGCCGAGAGCGCAACCGATCCGCACCGGATCGCGGAGATCCAGACCCGGCTCGTCGACATCGACGCGCATTCGGCGCCGAGCCGTGCCGCCGCGATTCTCTCCGGCCTCGGCTTCTCCGCCGCCGATCAACTCCGCCCCTGCGCCGAATTCTCCGGCGGCTGGCGCATGCGCGTCGCGCTCGCGGCCACCCTGTTCGCGGCGCCCGACCTGTTGCTGCTCGACGAGCCCACCAACTATCTCGACCTCGAGGGCACGCTGTGGCTGGAGGATCACCTTGCGCATTATCCGCGCACGGTGATCGTGATCAGCCACGACCGCGACTTGCTGGAGAGTTCGGTCGACCAGATCCTGCATCTGGAGCGCGGCAGGCTCACGCTCTACAAGGGGACCTATTCCTCGTTCGAGGAGCAGCGCGCCGCGCGCGAGCTGCTCGATGCCAAGGCTGTCAAGCGCCAGGAAGCCGAACGCGCGCGCCTGCAGGCCTTCGTCGACCGCTTCAAGGCCAAGGCCTCCAAGGCCCGCCAGGCACAGTCTCGCGTCAAGATGCTGGAGCGGCTGAAGCCAATCACGGCGCTGGTCACCGAGGACGTGCGCGAGATCAGCTTTCCTGCCCCGGAAAAAATCCTGTCGCCGCCGATCATCGCGGTCGACAACGCCTCGGTCGGCTACGATCCCGCGGCGCCCGTGCTCAATCGCGTCACCTTACGCATCGACAATGACGACCGCATTGCGCTGCTGGGTGCGAACGGCAACGGCAAGTCGACACTCGTCAAGCTGCTCGCCGGACGACTCGCGCCGTTCTCCGGCAAGGTGACGCGCGCCGACAAGCTGTCGATCGCCTATTTCGCGCAGCATCAGCTCGACGAGCTCAACGAGGACGCCTCCGCCTACGACCACGTCCGCAAACTGATGGGCGACGCGCCGGAAGCGAAAGTGCGCGCCCGCGCCGGCGCGATCGGCTTCTCCGGCAAGGCGGCCGACACCAAGGCCGGCAAATTGTCCGGCGGCGAGAAGGCACGGCTGCTGTTGGGCCTTGCAACCTTCTTCGGCCCCAACATGATCATCCTGGACGAGCCGACCAACCATCTCGACATCGACAGCCGCGGCGCTTTGGCCGAAGCCATCAACGAATTCCCCGGCGCGGTGATCATGGTCTCGCACGACCGCTATCTGATCGAGGCCTGCGCCGATCGGCTCTGGATCGTCGCCGACCGCACCGTGACCAATTACGACGGCGATCTCGACGAATATCGCCGCCTGGTCCTATCCACGCGCAACGCGGAAGGCCCCCCGCGCGAGCGCAGTGCGCCAGCTGAAAAGCCGCAGCGCGCAAGGTCGGACAATCGCGGCTCGCTGAAGAAGCGCATCGCGGAGGCCGAAGCCGAGATCGCCCGCGTCAGCGAGATCATCACCAAGATCGACACGGCGCTGGCCTTGCCCGACATCTTTACGCGCGATCCCAAGCAGGCCGCACAGCTGTCGAAGGCACGCGCCAATGCGGCCGATGCGCTGGCGCGGGCGGAGGAGCAGTGGCTCGAGGCGAGCACGCAGTTTGACGAGGCGGCGGGGTAAATGATCTCGCTCGTGTCCCGGACGCCGCGCGGCATGAAATGACGCGACGCTGAGCCGGGACCCACGCTTCAGCGTGCACGCGCCTCCTGGGACCCAGCTCGACTGCGCATCGCTCACGCGCGGCGCAGCGTCCGGGGCACGTCTACGCCGATAGCGGCGGGTATGCCTTACGCCTGCTTCTTCTTCGGCTTCGGCTTCACCGCCTTCGGCACCGGTTGCGGCTCCGGATTGCCTTCGATCGAAGACAGGCGGCCCGACGTGAACGTATAGATGCCCGCGCGCGGGCCGGTCGTCCAGGTCACGACAGCGACGCGGCGGCCGGCGGCATCGTTGGAGAGATTGACATTCGACGGCGCGCCGATGCCGCGCACCACATCGCATTCGGTATGGCCGAGCGCGACCGTGCCGCCCACCGGGGCCGGCGCCGTCGTCGAGGCGTTGGCATCGGCCGGACCGGGCGGCGGCGCCATGCCGGGACAGGCGCCATCGGCGCTGACGAGATCCTCAGCTCCCACCGGCTTGTCGGGGGTCAGCGGCGGCGACTCGATCGAGATGTTCTTGATGAAGAGACGGCCCGGCTTCTGGAACCATTCCGCGTCCTTCGACAACAGATCGGCCCCGCTCGAACAGCCCGCGACCAGCGGTGCTATTGCAGCCAACGCAACGATGAGCGACCTGGGAAGCTTTTGATGTCGCACGATAAACCAAATTCCCCGCGTGAAGGACCAGCCCTAAGCGATTGTCCCAACATCACTTTGCGGCACGAAGGTGACCAAAGCCAGCATCGCCCGAAAAGTGCAAATTATCATTAATTGCGAAGGACGCTAGTTCCGACGCTGCCACCGGCCCCGCTCGTCGGCCTGCCAATAGGTGACATCAAATCCCCGCGCCTTGCAATCGGTCCAGGCGCTGCGGGCGAGCGCGAGCGCATCCGGATCGTCGCCGTTGAACAGCAGCACCATGCGCGCATAGCCCTGCGCGTCCTCTGGGAGGGCGGCATTGTCGACCAGGAAGCGGACATGGGCGCCGTTGGGATTGCCCTCCTCGATCGCCAGTACGATCGGCTGATCGGCGGCGTCGTTCACGTGCCATGTCGCGTGCGGCAGGAAGGAATCGTCGCGATAGGTCCACAAATGCGCGTCGAGCGCATCGGCGCGCTCTTCCGAGGTTGACTGCACCACGACGCGCCAGCCGCGCTCGAGCGATTTCTCGAGAAGCGGCGGCAACACGTTCTCCACCGTCATGTTTTGCAGATGATAGAACAGGACTTCAGTCATTTCGGGTCATTTGCGCTCGTAATGATCGGCGACCAGACGGTCGAGCAGACGGACACCATAGCCGCTGCCCCAGCTCTGGTTGACGTCGGTCTTCGGCGCGCCCATGGCGGTGCCGGCGATGTCGAGATGGGCCCAGGGCACCCCGTCGATGAAGCGCTGCAGGAACTGCGCGGCGGTGATCGAGCCGCCATGACGGCCGCCGGTGTTCTTCATGTCGGCGAACTGGGAATCGATCAGCTTGTCGTATTCGGGACCGAGCGGCATGCGCCAGACCTTTTCCCCGCACTCGATGCCGGCCGTCAGCAGGCGTTCGGCCAGCTCGTCATTGTTGGAGAACATGCCGGCATGCTCGGTACCGAGCGCGACCACGATCGCGCCGGTCAGCGTCGCCAGATCCACCATGAATTTCGGCTTCACCTTCTTGGCGACATACCAGAGCACGTCGGCCAGCACGAGGCGGCCTTCCGCGTCGGTGTTGATGATCTCGATGGTCTGGCCCGACATCGAGGTGACGATGTCGCCCGGCCGCTGCGCATTGCCGTCGGGCATGTTCTCGACGAGGCCGATGGCGCCGACCACATTGGCCTTGGCTTTCCGCGCCGCCAGCGCGTGCATCAGGCCGACGACGCAGGCCGCGCCGCCCATGTCGCCCTTCATGTCCTCCATGCTGCCGGCCGGCTTGATCGAGATGCCGCCGGTGTCGAAGCAGACGCCCTTGCCGATGAAGCCGACCGGCGCCTCGCCCTTCTTGCCGCCGTCCCAGCGCATGACCACCATGCGGCTCGGCCGCGCCGAGCCCTGACCGACACCGAGCAGCGCGCCCATGCCGAGCTTCTGCATCGCCTTGACGTCGAGCACCTCGACCTTGACGCCGAGCTTGCGGAGCTGACTGGCTCGGCGCGCGAACTCCTCCGGGAAGAGCACGTTCGGCGGCTCGTTGACGAGGTCGCGCGCGATGATCACGCCGTCGACGACATGGTCGGCCGCGACAAACGCCTTCTTCGCGGCAGCGGCATCGCCGACCGCAAGCGAGATGTCGGCCCGCGAGCCGCCCTCCTCGCCGTCCTTCTTCTTCGTCTTGTAACGGTCGAACTTGTAGGCGCGCAGGCGCAGGCCGGAGGCGATCGCAACCGCCTGCTCGCTTCCCATCGCGCCATCGGGCAGCTCCGCCATGATGGTCATGGCGGCAGTCCCGGCGGGAAGCTTGCTCGCCGCCACACCGCCGAATTTGAGGAAATCGTTCGCCTTCAGGCCGGTTGCCTTGCCGGCGCCGATCACGAGCAGGCGGGTGGCCTTCACCCCTTCCGGCGCCAGGATGTCCAGCGCGGCCCCGCTCTTACCTTTGAAGGCGGCAGCGGCGGCCGCGCGCTTCACGAGGTCGATGGCGCCGCCCAGCGCCTTGGCCGTTGCGGGACCGACTTTCAGGCTGTCGTCACAGAACACGACCAAGATACCACGGGCGGCGGCAGACAGGGGGACGAAGCCGACCTTGATGGCATCGGACATGGGTAACTCCTTCAAAACGTGGGGCTTCTTTCCGGTGGGACGACCCCGGCCACGGGCCGGGCTGAACGACGATTCACTGAACGTTGTGCACTATGGGCCAGCGGCCCGGCAGATGCCAAGCACCCCCGTGGCCTCACGGCCACAACCAGCGAAATATTAACCATATATTGAGGGTGCCACGGGGCAGCCATTTTGTTGACGGATCAAAGGGATGGTAGTGAGAGAGTACGCTGGCGGAAGAGCCTGCTGGCCAACCTTGGGGATCCCCTGATCGGGGATTGGTTGGACAAGCGGAATTCCGGCCGACATTGGGGACTTGGTGGGATTCGTGCGGTAGCGCATGGGGTCGATCGATAGGTATATCTTCCGCACGACGCTGGCGTCGTTTGCGCTGGTCCTGGTCAGCCTCACCGGCGTGATCTGGATTACGCAGGCGTTGCGCGGCATCGACCTGATGACGAGCCAGGGTCAGACCATCCTCACCTTCCTCGGCATCACCAGCCTCGTCATCCCCGCCCTGGTCCTGATCATCTCGCCGATCGCGCTGATGATCGCGATCTCGCACACACTGAACAAGCTCGCGACCGATTCCGAGATCATCGTGATGAATGCCGCCGGCTTCTCGCCGTTCCGGCTGTTCTATCCGTTCTTCTACGCCACCTGCGTGGTGGCGCTGCTGGTTGCCTTCATCGCGGCCTATCTCGCCCCTGACGGCATGCGGCGGATCAAGCAATGGGACGCGGAGATCACCGCGGACGTGCTCACCAACATCCTGCAGCCCGGCCGCTTCGCCCAGCTCGACAAGAACCTCACGATCCGGATTCGCGAACGCCAGCCCGGCGGCATTCTTGCCGGCATCTTCATCGACGACCGCCGCGATCCGAACGAGCGCGTCTCGATCGTCGCCGAACACGGCGAGGTCGTGAAGAACGACACCGGCTCGTTCCTGGTGCTGGAGACAGGCAATCTCCAGCGCTTCGAGGCGGGCAAGCGCGATCCGGCGCTGGTGGCCTTCGGCCGCTACGGCTTCGACATGTCGAAATTCTCCAACCAGGGCCGCGACGTCACCCTGGGCATCCGCGAACGTTATCTCTGGGAGCTGTTCTCGCCGTCCGAGGACGACCCCGTCTACAAGCAGATCCCCGGGCAGTTCCGCTCGGCCCTGCATGACAGCCTGCTCGCGCCGATCTATCCCTTCGCCTTTGCCGTGCTGACCTTTGCCTTCCTCGGCGCGCCGCGCACCACCCGTCAGAGCCGCAACTTCTCGATCGGCGGCTCGGTGCTCGCGGTGTTCGGCCTGCGCATGGCCGGCTTCGCGTGCTCGGTGATGGCGGTGAAATCGCCGGCCCCGGTGCTGGTGCAATACGCGATGGTTCTCGGCTCCATCGGCATCGGGCTGTGGATGATCGTCGGCGGCGTCGTGGTCGAACCGCCCCCCGGCCTGATGGAAGCCATCAACAGGTCGAACGCGCGCATCGCGCGGCTGTTCGGACGTCCGGCCACCGCATGAGCATGCTCACCAACACACTCGGGCGCTATTTCGCCGGCCGCTTCGTGATCGCGGCGCTCGGCGTGTTCGCGGGCATTTTCCTGCTGCTGGTGCTGGTCGACTACATCGAGATGGTGCGCAAGACCTCGGGGTTGGCCTCCGCCTCGGCGCTCATGGTGGCCGAGACCTCGCTGTTCCGGGTGCCGCAGCTTCTGGAGAAGCTGACGCCGTTCTGCATGCTGATCGGCGCCATGACCTGCTATCTCGCGCTCTCGCGCCGGCTCGAGCTCGTGGTTGCGCGCGCCGCCGGCGTCTCCGCATGGCAGTTCATCTCGCCGGCGCTCGGCAGCGCGCTGCTGATCGGGGTGATCGCCACCGCCGCCTACAATCCGATGTCCGCCAACTTACGCGAAGCCTCCAAGCGCATGGAGGCCGAGCTGTTCGGCTCGGCGCCCGGCGGCGGCATCCAGGACGCCTCCGGCTTCTGGCTCAATCAGGTGACCAACGACGGCCAGACGATCATCAATGCGGCGCGCAGCGAGCAGCAGGGCGTCCGGCTCACCGGGCTCACGCTATTCCGGTTCGACCCTGACCAGCACTTCAAGGAACGGGTCGAGGCGCGCGAGGCGACGCTCGAGTCCGGCCGCTGGCTGTTCAAGGGCGTCCGCCGCTTCTCGCTTGATGCCCCGCCGATCGACCAGGCCACCTTGGAGATTCCGACGACGCTGACCGAGGCCCAGGTCCGCAACAGCTTTTCCACCCCCGAGACTGTGTCCTTTTGGCAACTACCGAGCTACATCCGCTCGTCCGAAAGCTCGGGCTTCGCGACAGCCGGATACCGACTCCAGTATCAGAAGCTTCTGGCACAGCCGTTTTTGCTTGCAGCCATGGTGATGCTCGCGGCCTCCGTGTCGTTGCGCTTCTTCCGGATGGGCGGCGTGCAAAAGATGGTTTTGAGTGGCGTGGGCGCAGGCTTTCTGCTCTACGTTCTGTCGAAAGTGACTGAAGACTTGAGCAAGGCTGAGTTGATGCATCCGATCGCTGCGGCGTGGTTGCCCGTGGTGGTGGGCGGCCTGACCGGCTTTTTGGCCTTGTTGTACCAGGAGGACGGTTAGTGACTGCCGTCCGTCGAGGACCCGTGTCTCGTTTGACGCGCCGCATTGTGATGCGCGCGAACGGGTGTGGCTGGTCCATTCGCAGGCTCGTGATGGCTGTCGCTGCCGTGGCATCGCTCGGCGCGCTGATCGATGTTGCCGCCGTGGCGCCGGCCTCCGCCCAATACACCTACAATCCGCTGCCGCCGCGTCCGAAGCCGGCGAAGGCCGCCAACGACAACCAGATGCTGGTTCAGGCGACCGAGGTCGATTACGACTACAACAATTCGCGCGTCTCCGCGGTCGGTAATGTCCAGCTGTTCTACAACGGCACCAGCGTCGAGGCCGACAGGGTCATCTACGACCAGAAGACCAAGCGGCTGCATGCCGAAGGCAACATCCGCATGACGGATGCCGACGGCAAGATCACCTATGCCGAGATCATGGATCTCTCCGACGATTACCGCGACGGTTTCGTCGATTCGCTGCGCGTGGACACCGCCGACCAGACCCGCATGGCCGCGAGCCGCGCCGACCGCTCCAGCGGCAATTACACGGTGTTCGAGAACGGCGTCTACACGGCCTGCGCGCCCTGTCGGGACGATCCGAAGAAGCCGCCGCTGTGGCAGGTCAAGGGTGCGCGCATCATCCACGACCAGCAGGAGAAGATGCTGTATTTCGAGACGGCCCAGCTCGAATTCTTCGGCGTGCCGCTCGCCTACATGCCCTATTTCTCGACGCCCGACCCGACCGTGAAGCGCAAGAGCGGCTTCCTGATGCCGGGCTACATTTCCGGCACGACCAACACGGGCTATGGCGTCGAGGTTCCCTATTATTGGGCGATCGCGCCCGACATGGACGCGACCATCACGCCCCGCTTCTTGTCGCGGCAAGGCGTGCTGCTGCAGGGCGAGTTCCGCCAGCGCCTGATCGACGGCGCCTACCAGATCCGCGCCTATGGCATCGACCAGCTCGATCCCGGCGCGTTTGCCGGGCAGCCCGGCGACCGCCAGTTCCGCGGCGCCATCGACACCAAGGGTCAGTTCGCGCTGAACGACAAATGGGTCTGGGGCTGGGACGGCGTCCTGATGTCCGACTATTATTTCTTCTCGGACTACCGCCTCTATCAGTACCGCGATCCGCTCGGCTCGTTCCTGCTGCTGCCGACGGAGGCGCTGTCGCAGCTCTATCTGACCGGTGTCGGCAACCGCAGCTTCTTCGACGCGCGCACGATGTACTGGCTGAGCTATTCGGGCAACCAGAGCCAGGTGCCGATCGTCTATCCGGTGATCGACTATTCCAACGTGCTCAACTATCCGGTCTTCGGCGGCGAGTTCAGCTACAAGACCAATTTCGTGAACCTGTCGCGCGATCAGGCGGTGTTCGATCCGATCACGACGATCGCCAACACCAACAGCCTGTGCACGACGGCATCGGCCGATCCGCTGGCCCGCACGCCCTCGCAGTGCCTGCTCCGCGGCTTCCCCGGCACCTACACCCGCCTCACGGCGGAAGCGCAATGGCGCAAGTCCTTCACCGACCCGCTCGGCCAGATCTGGACGCCGTTCGCGAGCCTCCGCGCCGACGCGATCAACTCCTCGGTCTCCAACCAGCCGGGCGTGTCGAACTATCTTCCCGTCGGCGACACCCAGGCTTTCCGCCTGATGCCGACCGTGGGCCTCGAATATCGCTACCCCTTCATCAACATTCAGCCCTGGGGATCGACCACGGTCGAGCCGATCGCGCAGATCATCATCCGGCCGAACGAGACCTATGCCGGCAAGCTCCCGAACGAGGACGCCCAGAGCATGGTGTTCGACGCATCGAACCTTTTCAGCGTCGACAAGTTCTCCGGCTACGACCGCGTCGAGGGCGGCGGCCGCGCCAATGTCGGCGTGCAGTCCACCACGCAATTCGACAAGGGCGGCGCCGTCAAGGTGCTGTTCGGCCAGTCCTACCAGCTGTTCGGCATGAATTCCTTCGCGGTCCAGGACACCATCAATACGGGCATCAATTCCGGCCTGGACAAGCCGCGTTCCGATTACGTCGCGAGCGCCAGCTATTCGCCCAACAGCACCTACACGTTCAGCATCCGCTCCCGCATGGACGAGCAGACCTGGAACGTGCAACGCTTCGAGGCGGAGGGCCGCGCCAACTTCAATCGCTGGTCGGTCAGCATGCTGTACGGCAGTTACGCAGCGCAGCCGGAGCTCGGCTATCTGACCCGCCGTCAGGGCATCCTGACCTCGGGATCGCTGAAAATCGCGAACAACTGGGTGGTGTCGGGCTCGGCGCGGTGGGATCTCGAGGCCAACAAGATCAACCAATATGTGGTCGGTGCCGGCTATGTCGACGATTGCTTCGTGCTGGCGGCGAACTACGTAACTTCGTATAGTTATTCTGCGGGCACCACGCCGCCCGTGCTGAGCCACGCGTTCATGTTCCAGATCGGCCTGCGCACGCTGGCGAACTCGTCGACGACCAGCAGTTCCTCCGGCCTCCAGTGAACGGTTTGAAGTGCCGGCCGCGCTTGCCCCCATCACAGGCTCGACGCGGCTGACATGCGAGCGACAATCATGACGACTCCATTGCCCGTCTTCCGCCTCCTGCTCGCCATCAGTGCCGGACTGATCCTGACCGGACTGCCCTCGCCGTCGCGAGCGCAGAACATCGTCGTCATGGTCAACGGCGATCCGATCACCGATTTCGACATCGAGCAGCGCTCCAAGCTCGACCAGCTGACGACGCAGAAGACCCCGAGCCGGCAGGACGTCATCAACGAGCTGATCGACGACAAGGTGAAGACCAAGGAGGGCAGGAAGTACGGGGTCGATCCCGGCGTCTCCGACCTCAACCAGTCCTACGAGGGCATGGCGCAACGCATGCGCATCACGCCGGACCAGCTCACCAAGTCGCTCGAATCCAAAGGCGTCCGCCCCGAAACGCTGAAGGCCCGCATGAAGGCCGAGATGGTCTGGACCAGCCTCGTGCGCGGCCGCTTCAAGGAGAAGCTGCTGGTCGGCGAACGCGACGTCGCGCAGGCCGTGCAGGCCGAGACCGGCGACAAGCTTCAGATCGAAGGCACCGAATACAAGATGCAGCCGATCGTGCTGATCGTGCCGCGCGGCTCGTCCGCGGCGTTCCTGGAGACCCGGAAGAAGGAAGCCGAGAGCTACCGTGCGCGCGTCGGAAGCTGCGAGGAAGCCAATTCGCTGTTCCGCTCGACGCCGAACGCCACCATTCGCGACAGCGTCACCAAGACCACCGCGGAACTGCCGGAAGCGCTGCGCAAGGTGCTCGACGATACCCCGATCGGCCACCTGACCGCGCCCGAGATGACCAAGAACGGCATCGAGATGGTGGTGCTGTGCTCGCGCAAGCCGACCATGATCGACACGCCGAAGAAGCGCGAGGTCCGCGAGAAGATGTATCAGGAGAAGTACGAGAAGACCCAGAAGGCCTATCTCGACGAGCTCCGCAAGGCGGCGATGATCGAATATCGCAACCACCGCTGATGGCCGATCGCGCAGCAAAGCCGCTTCCCCTTCCCCTTGCCCTGACCCTGGGAGAGCCCGCCGGCATCGGCCCCGACATCACGATCGCAGCCTGGCTGCGACGCCGCGAGCTGAACCTGCCCGCCTTCTATCTGCTCGGTGACGAGGCGTTGATCGCGCGCCGCGCCAAGGCGCTCGCTCCATCGCTGGGGGCCGAGATCAGGACCGCGGCGGTGAGTCCCGGCGAAGCCGCTTCTGCCTTCATCGATGCCCTGCCCGTGGTCGCCACCGGCGAGCGCGCGACCGCCGAGCCCGGCAAGCCCGACGCATCAAGTGCGCCGGCCGCACTCGCCTCGATCCGGCAGGCGGTCACCGATGTTCGCGAGGGCCGCGCCGGCGCAATCGTCACCAATCCGATCGCCAAGAGCGTGCTCTACCGCTCAGGCTTCCGTCATCCCGGCCACACCGAATTCCTCGCCGAGCTCGCCGCAGAGAACGGGCGCGTGCCGCAGCCGGTGATGATGCTGTGGTCGCCGCAACTCGCCGTGGTGCCCGTGACCATTCACGTCTCGCTCCGCGATGCGCTGGGAGAGCTCACCAGCGAGCTGATCGTCTCGACCGTGCGCATCGTCGCAACCGAACTGAAATCCCGCTTCGGAATCGCGCGGCCGCGCATCGCGGTCTCCGGCCTCAATCCGCATGCCGGCGAGGACGGCTCGCTCGGCCACGAGGAGCAGACCATCATCGCCCCCGCGCTCAGGACGCTACGCGGCGACGGCATCGAGACCAGGGGCCCGCTGCCCGCCGACACCATGTTCCACGAGGCCGCGCGCAGCACCTATGACTGCGCCATCTGCATGTATCACGACCAGGCGCTGATCCCGATCAAGACGGTCGCCTTCGACAACGCGGTCAACGTCACGCTCGGCCTGCCCTTCGTCCGCACCTCGCCCGATCACGGCACCGCCTTCGACATCGCCGGCACGGCCAAGGCCAATCCGGCGAGCCTGATCGCAGCGCTCCGGCTCGCCAGCCGCATGGCGGCTTCGCAAGACAAATGAGCGCGATCGACGACCTCCCGCCGCTGCGCGAGGTCATTCGCCGGCACGCGCTGTCGGCGCGCAAATCGCTCGGCCAGAATTTTCTGCTCGATCTCAATCTCACTGCGCGCATCGCGCGCGCCGCAGCGCCCCTCGAGGACTCCACCATCGTCGAGATCGGCCCCGGCCCGGGCGGGCTGACGCGCGCGCTTCTCGCGCTCGGCGCCAAACGCGTCATCGCCATCGAGCACGACGAGCGCGCGATCCCAGCCTTGCAAGATATTTCCGCGCGCTACCCTGACAGGCTCGAGATCGTGCATGGCGACGCCATGACATTCGATCCCCGCCCGCTGCTCGCTGGCGAACGAGCAAAGATCGTCGCCAACCTGCCCTATAACATCGCGACCCAGCTCTTGATCAACTGGCTTACCACCGAGCCCTGGCCGCCCTGGTACGACATGATGGTGTTGATGTTCCAGCGCGAGGTCGGCGAGCGCATCGTGGCGCACGAGGACGAGGAGGCCTATGGCCGGCTCGGCGTGCTCGCCAATTGGCGCTGTGAGACCAAGATCCTGTTCGACATTGCGCCGTCCGCCTTCGTGCCGCCACCGAAGGTCACCTCCTCCGTCGTGCGCCTCAAGCCGCGCGCAGAACCGCTGCCGTGTGATCGCAAGCTGCTCGAACAGGTCGCAGCCAGCGCCTTCGGCCAGCGCCGCAAGATGCTGCGGCAGAGCCTGAAGTCGCTCGGCGTCGATCCGGCGCGGCTTGCGCAGGCCGCCGGCGTCGATGCGACGCGGCGCGCGGAGACCATTCCGATATCGGGCTTTGTTGCCATGGCGCGCGAATTGGCGGATATACGCAGCGAAACCGAGTAACCAAGAATTCCGGAGGAAAGAAAATGGCGCTGATGCGCAGGCAGTCCCTGGTCAAGTTCGACGCGCCCTTGTGCGAGACCATCGTCGACACACCGAAGCCGCAAGGACGCGAGGTGCTGGTGCGCATCGAGCGCTGCGGCCTCTGCCATTCCGACCTGCACATCCAGGACGGCTATGCCGATCTCGGCGGCGGCAGGAAGCTCGACACCACGCGCGGCATGACGCTGCCGTTCACGCTGGGCCACGAGATCGCCGGCGTGGTCGACGAGGTCGGCCCCGACGTGCCGGCAAGCCTCGTCGGCACGAAGAAAGCCGTCTTCCCCTGGATCGGCTGCGGCCAGTGCCGCGATTGCGCCAATGGCGACGAGAATCTCTGCGTGAAGCAGCGGTTCCTCGGCGTCTCCATCGACGGAGGCTTTGCCACCCACGTGCTGGTGCCCGACGCGAAATATCTGCTCGACTACGACCCCCTGCCCGTCAACCAGGCCGCGACGCTGATGTGCTCCGGCGTCACCGCCTATGGCGCGCTCAAGCGCCTGGTCGACCGTCCGCGCCAGCGCAACCTCTTGCTGATCGGTCTCGGCGGCGTCGGCATGATGGGACTGTCGTTCGCCCAGGCGATGTTCAAGCAACCGATCACGGTCGCCGACCTCTCGCCGGCCGCGCGCGACACCGCGCTAAACAACGGTGCCGCAGTCGCCTACGACCCGTCCGAGCTCGACGTGATCAAGCGCATCCTGAAGGAGACCGAAGGCGGCTTCGATGAGATCGTCGATTTCGCCGGCAACGAGAAGTCGATGGCCTTTGCGGTCGCAGTCGCCGCGCGCGGCGGCAAGATCGTGGTCTCCGGCCTGATGGGCGGCCAGTTCACGCTGCCGATGGTGCAGTGGGTCTATAAGCGCATGACCATCGAGGGCTTCATGGTCGGCACGCTCGCTGAGGCCCACGAGCTGATGGCGCTGGCGCGCGCCGGCAAGATCAAGCCGACGCCGATGCGCGAGGAGCCGATGGGCGACGTCCAGAAATGGATCGACGAGCTTCGTGCCGGCAAGGTCGTCGGCCGCATCGTGCTGAAGAACTGACCGATCGCTGGCTGCGGGCCCGACGCAAGTTGCGCCCGCCGCACGGAACGCCTTCGACCCCGCCGCGTTGGCAGCGCATGTCCATTCGCTGCACTGTCGAAAGCGCATTCTTCATCGCCTGGAGCTGCCTGGAGCAGAGCGGCGAGCTCGGCCCGCCGGACGAGAGCGCGAACTTCCTTCTCGACGCGATCGAAGCCCAGCTCAGGGCCGGCGAGCGCCGGCAGCTGATGCTCGCCAACAGGGCGATCGACGCCTATCGCGCGCACGCGGCCGAACGCCGATCCACAGCGGACCGCGAAGCACGGGTCGGGTGACGATCATCGCCACCCCTCGGACCCGGCGGCGTTCGGGCGGATCCCGGCGGTCCGTCGGGCAAAACGCACGGGGTGCGGCGCCTGGCGCCGACACGCTACGCCAATCCGCATGCCCGCTATGTTCACTCCTGAACAGACCTCGCGAAGACCCACGCGGCCGGGCCGGCGTGCAAGCGGCCTGCTCCCACAATTTCCGGATTCCGGAAAGCCGGCGCGCGAACTTTTCGGCCCTCAGTGAGGCCTTGTGTGCACTTTGGAACCGTTGGTTCCGCCACGGAAACGTAGGGTTCTGAGCGGCGCCGATTCCCGGCCAGCCAAGAGAAGAAACTGTGACCGGTCGGCCCCAGAACGATCTGCTCCGGCAGCTCACTCCCCGAGATTTCGAACTTCTCGCACCCTACCTCCAGCCGGTCGAAGTCGAGGCCAGCCACATCCTGCATCACGCCGGCGACGCCGTGGCGGCGGTTCATTTCCCCTGCGGCCCCACGCTCGTGTCGTTCGCCGTTCCGGTCGAGGATGATCGCGAGGTCGAAAGCCTGCTGGTGGGACGCGAGGGTGCGGTGGGCGTCGCCGCCGGCCGCAATCCCTCACTCGCCTATTCCCGCATCGTCGTGAAGCTGGGCGGCACGCTCGTTCGGCTGCCGCTGCGCGCGCTCGAGCAGGCGCAGCAGCGGTCGGCCGCGCTGCAAGAGGTGTTTTCGCGCTATGCCGACTGCCAGTTTGCGCAATTGCTGCAGACCGCGGCCTGCAACGCCGCGCATTCGATCGAGCAGCGCGCCGCCAAGTGGATCATCTCCGCGCAGGAACATATCGGCCAAGCCGAGATTCCCCTCACCCACGAGCAACTCGCGGGCATGCTGGGCGTCTCTCGCAGCTATGCCAGCCGCGTCATCCAGATGTTCAAGGCGAGGCGCATCCTCGCCACCCGCCGCGGCGCCATCCTGATCCTCGACGCAGCGGCGCTCGATGCCAGAGCCTGCTGCTGCAACGATTGGGTGAAGAAGCATTTTGACGAAGTGCGGGGCGCGGCACCCGCCGATGGCTAGCACGCCGGCGGTCTCACGCACGCGGCGGCGACTGCCGTTTCTGGTGCAGATAGGCCGGGCTGAAATCGCCGAGCCGTTGCAAGTCGCGCCATTTCAGCACGATCAGTTCGCCCTCGCGCAGATCCATGGCTCCGCTGCGCCTGAGCTCGCCGAGCGTCCGGTTCACGGTCGCGATCGCCATGCCCAGCGTCTCGCCGAGCTGCGCCAGGCTGATCGGCAAGGGGCAGCGATTGCCGCGGACGAGCTGCGCGGCGCGGGCGCGGTAGAACAGCTCGCAGAACAGGTGCGCCATGCGCGCCTGCATCGGCCGGGCGCTGTTGTTGGTGATGGCTTCGCGAAAGATCGCGGCATCGAGCAGCGTCTCGCGCCAGACGGCCATCCCAAAGTTTGGCCGCCGCCGGAACGCGATGAACAATTCGCGATGCGGGACGAAGGCGACCGAGGCGGGCCCCAGCGCGCTCAATCCGTGGTCCATCTGGTCGATGAACAGGCCCTGCGCGTCCGGCAGGTCGCCGGTGATGTGGAACGCGAGATATTGTCGGCCGCCGCTGCCGAGCAGATGGTAGCGCGCGACCATGCCCGAGACGACCAGCGCCGAATGTTCGGGTTTGTCGCCCTGCCGGATGAAATCCTCGTTCGACTCGAAATCGCGCAGCGTGAAGGTCAGCGCGCGGATCTCGGCAAGATCCTCCTCTGCGAGCGCGGTGTGCTCGCACAAGTTCCGGATCAGCACGTCGTGGGCTCTTTCCATGAGGCCGCCAAAAATCGCGCCGGTTCTATCAAATGATACGTCCGGCTTGGGTTCAGCGGACTAGAACGCGTCTCGATAGCACAGGTTGCTAACCGATCTGCGATCGTACCGGTCGCATCCAACCCGTCACCTCGACGACGAGCCGAGCCGTCCCTTCATGAGCCCTACGACGATCCTGGACCGCATCCGCAGCCTGTTCAGGCCGGATACGAGCGAGCACTTCGACAGCATCAGCGATGCCTTGCGCGCGGGCACGCTGAAGGAGCCGGTCCGGCCGATGTCCGATCAGGAGCTCGCCCGCGCCATTCGCGAGTTCCGCTCTGCGCCGGTCTCCGACTGGACAATCGCAAAACTCTCGCGGCGCTTCGTCGAGGCGTCGGTGCCGCGCGACGACTGAAGCAGCACGCGAGGCTCATGCCGCATCCGAAGTTCATCGCGCGTCTGCAGACCATCGAAGCCCTGTCCGAGGACGAACGCCGACAGATCGCCGCCCTGCCCTCCACGCTGCGCCAGGTCGCCGACGGCGAGATCGTGCTGCGCCAGGGTGAGGCCGTATCGCGCTGCGTCTTCGTCGTGCACGGCTTCCTCTACCAGGCCCGTATCGTCGGCGACCGCAGCCGGATCCTCGCGTTCCACGTTCCCGGCGACATGCCCTGCCTGCACACGCTGCTGGTCTCGCCGATGGATGCCGACCTCGTCGGCCTCGGACCGACCATCGTCGGCACTGTCGCGCACAGCCAGCTCAGGCAGCTTCTCGGCGGCTCGATCCATTTGACGCGCGCGTTCTGGCGCGAGACGCTGATCGATACGGCGATCTCGCGACAATGGATCGCCCGCCTCGGCGCGCAGACGGCCTTGCCCAAGGTCGCGCACCTCATCTGCGAGCTCGCCGCAAGGCTGGAGGTGGTCGGCCTCGTCACGGATGGCTGCTTCCAGATGCCGATGACGCAGCGGCACGTTGCAGATGCCTGCGGACTCTCGATCGTTCACGTCAACCGTACCATCCAGGAGCTGAGACATCGTGGATTGATCGCCTGGGAGGGCAGCGAGATCGGGCTGCTGCAACCCGATGAGCTGCGCAAGCTTGCGGATTTCGCGCCGGACTATCTGAGCTGAGCGCGGCGTCGGCAACACCGACAATCTGGAGCCCGCCGCGCTCTACCTTTATCGCGACTGGCTTCCGGCCAGCGGCGAGGAAGCACGCGACTTCCCGATCTATTGCCAGCGGCTGAGCTTCGTCCCTGAGGTCGCCGAGCACGAAGCGACCGCGGATTTGTCCTGCCGCTGAAATGAACTGTGACCGCATCCACCGTCATTCCGGGATGCGTACGCAAGCACGCAGGCCCGGAATCCATCGGGCCGCGCATCGTGCCATACGATGGATTCCGGGTTCGCCCTTTCGGGGCGCCCCGGAATGACGGGCGGAGATCGAGGCGGCCGTTCGCGAGGCGTCGGGCAAAACACGCTGGTCAAGTCACCTCCTCAAAAATATTCCGCTTTCCCGAATTTCGGATTTGTGGCATACAGCCGCCTATCCCGGCCCCTGCCAAAGGGGCGCTTCGCGATCGTCACGAGATGCGGGCCGGGTTGCGGTGGACGCGGTAGCGCCGGCGCGGCATGCGTGACGACAGGGCGGGCAACCGTGAGTCTTCAGGCGGCGCGATACGACCCGGCGCGGTCACAGCGGTTTCGTTGATGCCTGGAAGCGAGCACACGCAAGCCTTCAGGTGTTTCGGCGGGATCGTCCGCGGACGGAGAAGTCGTGTGGTCCTGACGCCCGGGGTCTGTGCGTCAAGTCTCAGCGGTGATGCGGCGGCCCGACCGGGTGCGCGCATCGATCATCCGCAAAGGCGACGGGGGCAATAGTGCATCGCTCCCCGAGGAGAGCACGAAGGACACCGTTAAAACCATCCGCGCAGGGAAGGCCGGGAGCCGGCATCACCTGTGGTCCACCCCGTGTGCATTTTCTGTCGCGCACGGACTTGCGGGTGCCGCCGGCACCCGGCCTTCCCTGCGCCCTTTGGCTTTCATTGGGTGCGAACGAAACTGCAAAGCTCGGGCGGAACGCGCCGCGAGACTGCACGGCCGCGGCCGCTGTCCGGTCAGATCATCGGCGCGAGGACGTCGGAACCCTCATGCGAAAGCTTCTTCGGAACCCAACTCTCCGCCTAGCCAGAGCGCCACGAAAACACCCTCCTCACTGCGGAACAAACATCCCGCAGGCCCGATTCAAGCCACATCCTCTCCGGATTTGCGGCTCATTGCCACCCAAGTCTTTGATGACAAAGGGCTGGTTAGAGTTGCGTCACGCGTAACCGGGAGACCAGGATGGGCAACCGCACCGCAAAATTCGTATCCGCGCTGGTCGGCAGCATCATTGCCGGCGCGCCACTGGCCGCCGTGTCGCAGAACGCGCCGAGCGCATCGAGCACCGCCAACGCGGCCGCCGACTGCCTGGCCTCGCCGAAGGGCGCCGCGCCGCAGGGGCAGCACTGGCACTATCGCCTCGAACGCACGACCAAACGGCAGTGCTGGTATCTCCGGGCCGCCGGAGACAAAGACAGCGCTAAGGCCGTGCAGGCCACGGCGGACACGCCACCGGATTCAACAGCTTCGCCGCAGCAGACCGTGCAGGACGCGCGCGCCGAATATGTGGGTCCGCGCAGGGGAGCAACTCCCAAGGAGCCGAACGCAACGCCGGCCGCAGCAACGCCGGCACAGCAACCTGCGGACCAGGTTGGTAGCAGCGCGCAGCAACCTGTCGCCGACACGGCGTGGCCCGATGTCTCCACCGCATCTGCCGCGCAAGCGCCGCAGCCCGCGCCGACCATGGTCGCAGCAGCCGCGCAGCCGAACGCAAAGCCGTCGAAATCCCCTGCCCTACTCCCGCCCGCCGCAGCAGAGGGCACGACCGACAAGCCGGCCGGCTCGGTGCAGATGCTGCTGCTCGTGATCGGCGGCGCGCTGGCGCTCGCAGGGATCCTCGCCAGCCTCATCTACCGCTTCGCCGGCGGACGCGTCCGCGTCCAGGCCGCCGACCGCCGCGGGCATTGGGACGATTGGGCGCCGCAAGACCATGCCGGAAGCCGCGCGCCCTGGCTCGGTGCGACGCCGGCCGTCACGCCGCGCCCGCAGCCGAGGCCGGTCGACTTCGACGAGGCACGGCCGCAGACCGCGCAACTCGCCGCATTCACCAAGGAGATCGGCATTATCGCGGCCCAATCCTCCTCCATTCGCAACAAGGCCGCAGAGCTCGACAAGGCCGACATATTCAACGGCGAGTTCGAGATCGGGCCATCGCCCCTACGCCTCGCGGCCAAGGAGATCGATGACAAAAAGCCCGCTGCTCGCGACGAGATCGATCGCGCTGAAGATGTGCAGACCGAGGATGCCGTCGACGTCGACGTGATCACCGCCATGCTGGAACGGCTGGCGAAGCAAGGGCCGCGGCTGCGAGAGCCTAGCCCTGAAGCTGCCCTTGTAAACCTCGCACGAAACCAACGAGGCCAATCCGCCGCTCGCGCTTGAGGCGCTCGGCCTTCAGGATCGACTGCACCTCGGCGAAGGCCTCATCGACATCGTGGTTGATGACGATGTAGTCGTACTCGGCCCAGTGGCTCATCTCGTGGCTGGCGCGGCTCATCCGCTTGCGGATCACCTCGTCGGAATCCTGCGCGCGCGAATGCAGACGCTTTTCGAGATCGGCCGCCGAGGGCGGCAGGATGAAGACGCTGACGACGTCGGCGCGCGCCTTCTGCTTCAATTGCTGCGTGCCCTGCCAGTCGATGTCGAACAGCACATCCTGGCCCGCTGACAGCGCCGCCTCGACGGGGCCACGCGGCGTGCCGTAGCTGTTGTCGAACACCGTCGCCCATTCCAGCAGCTCGTCGGCTTTCACCATCGCGTCGAACGTGAGCTTGTCGACGAACGTGTAGTCCTTGCCGTTGACCTCGCCCGGCCGCATCGGCCGCGTGGTCGCCGAGACCGACATTTTCAGGCCGGACATCCGCTCGATCAACAGACGCGACAGCGTCGTCTTGCCCGCGCCCGAGGGCGAGGACAGCACGAACATCAGTCCGCGCCGCTCGACACCGTCAGTTCCGTGACCGCCCGCCGTCATCGATCACTCCAGATTCTGGACCTGCTCGCGGAACTGCTCGACCACGTTTTTCATGGCCAGCCCCGTATTGGTCAGCTCGATGTCGTTCGACTTCGAGCAGCAGGTGTTGACCTCGCGGTGAAACTCCTGCGCCAGGAAATCGAGCTTGCGGCCGATCGGGCCGCCCTTGCCGATCAGCTCACGCGCCTGCGCGATGTGGGATGCGATGCGGTCGAGCTCCTCGCGGATGTCGGCCTTGGTCGCGATCAGGATCGCCTCCTGCATCAGGCGGTCGGAATCGAAGCGGTCGGAGGTGTCGAGCAATGCAGCGATCTGCTCGGCGAGCCGGGCCTTGATCGCCTCCGGCTTGCGGCCGGGCGCGGCTTCCGCCCTCCTGGCCAGCTGCTCGATCTCGTCGACGCGCTGCGTCAGGATCTGCCCGAGCGACGTGCCCTCGCGCTTGCGCATCGCAACGAGCTCGTCGAGCGCCTTGTCGAAGGCCGCGGCGGCAGCAGCGCGCGCCGCCTTGTCCTCCTCCTCGTCACCCTCGGGCTCGGCGACCTCGACCACACCCTTGATCGCGAGCAGGCCGTCGATGCTCGGGGCAACCGCGTCGACCTTGCCGGCGATCATGGCGGCGGCCTTCAGGACGGCGTTGAGCACGTCCTCGTTGACGCGAACCGTTGCGGCGGCGTTGGCGCGCTTGACGGTGAGATTGGCGTAGACCGTCCCGCGCGACAAAAGCTCCCCGGCGCGCTTCTTGGCGTGCGCCTCGAGCTCGTCGAAGCCCTGCGGCAGCCGCACCCTGAGGTCAAAGCCTTTGGCGTTGACCGACTTCAATTCCCATTCGAACGTGTACGGCCCGCTTGCGCCGTGGCTTCGAGCAAAGCCGGTCATGGACGACAGCGCCATCAGGTCAAGTTCTCCAGAAACACGGGATTCGCGAGGCATCAAGCCACGCGAATCTTAAGACTATTTTGCAGGAAAGTGGAATCCGCAAAGTCCCGCAGGCAGGTCTGCAACGCACTAGCGCTGGACCACCGGCGGCGAGGGCTGCACCGCGCCCTGCCGCGCAGGTGGCGGAGCTGCGGGGCGTGCCGCCGGCGGCTTTTTCTGCTGGTTGGGCCGCGCCGGCGTGGTCGCGGTCGGCGTATCGGCGGCCCCGGGCGCGGCGGCAGCCGGCGGCGGCGCATCCTCGGCCGGCTCGACCGTGTCGTTCTGGATCTGCTTTTCCATCGCGCGCAGCTTGGCGACATTCTTCTGGTGCGCGTCGTAGGTTTCCGTGAAGGCGTGCCCGCCGGTGCCGTCGGCGACGAAATAGAGGTCGCGGGTGCGGGCCGGATTGGCGGCGGCCTCCAGCGAGGCACGGCCGGGGTTGGAGATCGGGCCCGGCGGCAGGCCCTCGATCACATAGGTGTTGTACGGCGAAGGCTGCGTGATCTCGCTGCGCTTGATCGGGCGCCCCAGCGTGCCCTTGCCGCCGACGAGGCCATAGATGATGGTCGGATCGGATTGCAGCTTGATCCGCTGCTTCAGGCGATTGACGAACACCGCGGCGACGCGGCTGCGCTCGTCGGGCTTGCCGGTCTCCTTTTCCACGATCGAGGCCAGCGTCACCAGCTGCTCCGCCGTCTTGACCGGGATGTCCTGACTGCGGCGCTCCCAGATCTCGGCGAGCACGCGCTTGTGCGCCTGCTGCATGCGCTGGATCACCTGTTCGCGCGGCGTACCGCGCGGGAATTTGTAGGTCTCCGGCAGCAGCGTGCCCTCACGCGGCAGCTCGCGCACGCTGCCGGTGAAGATGTCGTTATCGGACAGGCGCGCCACGATCTGCTCGGAGGTCAGGCCTTCCGGAATCGTGACGGCGTGCTGTACCACCTTGCCCTCGACGATGGTGGCGATGACGTCGCGGAGCGAAGCGTTCTTCTGGAACGCATATTCACCCGGCTTGAGGTCCGAACTCGCCTTCAGCGCGGCGACACTGGCGATGAACACCCAGGGATTGACGTCGGTCACGCCTTCCCGATTCAGAGTCTCGGCGATGTCGCGCTTGCCCGCGCGCTGCGGGATGTTGACGATCTTGTCGTCCTTGAGCGGCCCGGGCGCCTCGAGCACCTGCCGGCCGTAATAATAGATGCCGCCGGCGCCGAGCATGGCGATCAGCAGAAGGGTGATGATGGCGTTGCCGACGACCACGAAGGGATTGCGCGCACGGTCCGATCGCTTCGGCGGCGGCGGGAGCTGCTCGGGCTCGAGTGCTGCCCGTGGGCTCCGGGGCGAAATGGGCGGCCTTTCACTCATAGAAGCAACCTGAATCCTGCCGGTTCAATAGCGGCCCGACAATCGCTTGCCGAGCCAAATGCACGCCCACTTCCATGACTATCGCCGAATACGGCAAAACGGTGGATTCGTTTCAAACGCAAACTAATTGGCCAAGCGCCGGACGATCACCGACGCATTGGTACCGCCAAAACCAAACGAGTTCGACAAGGCGACATTGACCTCACGCTTCTTGGCAATGTGCGGCACGAGGTCGATCGCGGTCTGCACCGACGGATTGTCGAGGTTGATGGTCGGCGGCACGACATTATCCCGAATCGCGAGGATGGCGAAGATCGCTTCGATCGCACCGGCCGCGCCGAGCAGATGACCCGTCGACGATTTCGTAGATGACATCGCGACCTTGGAGGCGGCATTGCCGAGCAGACGCTCGACGGCGCTGAGCTCGATCTCGTCACCGAGCGGTGTCGAGGTGCCGTGCGCGTTGATGTAGTCGAGATCGGACGCGGTGAGGCCAGCGCGCTTGAGCGCCGCCGACATGCTGCGGAAGCCGCCATCGCCATCGGGCGAGGGCGAGGTAATGTGATAGGCATCGCCCGAAAGACCATAGCCGATCACCTCGGCATAGATCTTCGCGCCGCGGCGCCTGGCGTGCTCGAGCTCTTCCAGCACGAGGACGCCGGCGCCCTCGCCCATCACGAAGCCGTCGCGGTCCTTGTCGTAGGGACGCGAGGCCTTCTCGGGCGTGTCGTTGAAGCCGGTCGAGAGCGCGCGCGCGGCGTTGAAGCCGGCGATACCGATACGGCTGATCGGCGACTCGGCGCCGCCTGCGACCATCACGTCAGCATCGCCCAGCGCGATCAGGCGGGCGGCATCGCCGACCGCATGCGCGCCGGTCGAGCAGGCCGTGACCACCGAATGGTTCGGTCCCTTCAGGCCGTGCGCGATCGAGACATAGCCGGAGGCAAGATTGATCAGCCGGCCGGGAATGAAGAACGGCGACACCCGGCGCGGTCCGCGCTCCTTCAGGAGGATCGCGGTGTCGGCGATGCCGCTGAGGCCGCCGATGCCGGATCCGATCATGGTTCCGGTCGCGCACTTGTCCTCTTCGGACTCGGGGTGCCAGTTGGCATCGTCGAGCGCCTGGCCCGCCGCGGCCATGCCGAAGATGATGAAGTCGTCGACCTTGCGCTGGTCCTTCGGCTCCATCCACTTGTCGGGATTGAAGGTGTCGTTCGTGCCGTCGCCGCGCACGACGGTGCAGGCGTATTTTGTCTGAAGATCGGAGACATCGAAGCTCTCGATCCGGCGCGCGCCGCTTTCGCCGTTGAGGATGCGTTTCCAGGTCGGTTCGACGCCGCAGCCGAGCGGCGACACCATGCCGAGACCAGTGACGACAACCCGCCTCATATCCGAAAACTCCGCATCGAAAGACTCACGGCCAATAACAAGAAACCGGCTGACCGCTGCGAAGCGGCCCGTCCGGTTTCAATGTTGTCCCCGCGAAAATGAAGAGCCTTAGCTCTTCGCGTTCTTCTCGAGAAACTTCGTGGCATCGCCGACGGTGAGAATCGTTTCCGCGGCGTCGTCCGGAATCTCGCAACCGAATTCCTCTTCGAACGCCATCACCAGCTCGACGGTGTCCAGACTGTCGGCGCCGAGGTCGTCGATGAAGCTCGCAGCGTCGACAACCTTCTCGGGTTCAACACCAAGGTGTTCGACCACGATCTTCTTAACCCGCTCGCCAATGTCACTCATTGCTTAACCTCGTGTTGTTCCCTGTAGACCCGACCCCCCGGGACGATACGAGCCGTCGTGGTCGTGTTACTTGCCTTCGCTTACGAACTTTGATTTGGCCCCATCTAACCGATACAGGGCCCGGCGAACGACGGCCAAGGCTCCGCATCGCCAATATACAGGGTTTCAAAAACCTGCAATGGCGTTCTTTGCCCATCCGTTGAAGGTCCGGTTATCACACTTCAATTGCCTTGACTACAAGCCTCATTTCGCTCCGGAAACGGCCGTTTGCCGCATCCCGCGCCGCCGATGTGGGCAGTGCGGAACGAAGGCCTCAGATCATGGCCATGCCGCCGTTGACGTGGATGGTCTGGCCGGTGACGTAGGCTGCTTCGTTCGAACTCAGGTACACGGCCGCCGCCGCGATGTCCTCGGGCGTCCCCAGACGGGCAGCCGGAACCTTGGTCAGAATCGTTTCGCGCTGCTTGTCGTTGAGCGCGTCGGTCATCGGCGTCTTGATGAAGCCCGGCGCGATGCAGTTCGCGGTCACGCCGCGCTTGGCGTATTCGGCCCCTAGCGTCTTGATCATGCCGATCAGGCCCGCCTTCGAGGCGGTGTAGTTGCCTTGTCCGGGATTGCCGGTGACGCCGACCACCGAGGTGATGGCGATGATGCGGCCGAAGCGCTTGCGCATCATCAGCTTGGTCGCGGCACGCGCGAGGCGGAAGGTCGCGGTCAGATTGACGTTGATGACCTCCTCCCAGTCCTCGTCACGGAGCTGCACGAAGAGATTGTCGCGGGTGATGCCGGCATTGGCGATGAGGATGTCGACCTGGCCCATTGCCGCTTCCGCAGCCGGCACCAGCGCTTCGACCTCGTCGGCCTTGGAGAGATTGCAGGGCAACACAAAGACGCGTTCGCCAAGCTTGCCGGCAAGCTCGTCCAGCACCTCCTTGCGCGTTCCGGAGATCGCAACGGTCGCGCCCTGCGCGTGCAGCGCCTGCGCAATCGCGCCGCCGATGCCGCCGGTGGCGCCGGTGACGAGCGCCTTTTTGCCAGTCAGATCGAACATCGATAACTCCTCAACCCTGCTTCGCGGCGGCCAAGGCATCCTTGGCGGCGGCAATGTCATTGGGACCGCCGACCGCAACGCCGACGGCGCCGTCCGCAATGCGCTTGACGAGACCGGTCAGCACCTTGCCGGCGCCGATCTCGAAGAAACGGGTGACGCCCTGCCCTGCCATATAGGCAACCGACTCGCGCCAACGCACCGTTCCCGTGACCTGCTCGACCAGGCGGCGGCGAATCTCGTCGGGGTCGGTGATGGCGCTCGCCAGCACGTTCGACACCAGCGGCGCGGCCGGCGCCTTGATCGTGACTTTCGAGAGCGCCTGCGCCATGGCGTCGGCCGCGGGCTGCATCAGCTTGCAATGGAACGGGGCGGACACCGGCAGCAGCATCGCGCGCTTGGCGCCCTTGGTCTTGGCGATCTCGACGGCGCGATCGACGGCGGCCTTGTCGCCTGAGACAACCACCTGACCGCCGCCATTGTCGTTGGCGGCCTGGCAGACCTGCCCCTGCGCCGCTTCATTGGCGACCGCCATGGCAGCCTCGTAGTCCAGACCAAGCAGAGCGGCCATCGCGCCGGCGCCGACCGGCACGGCCTTTTGCATTGCGAGACCGCGGGTGCGAAGCAGACGGGCGGTATCCGAAACCGTCAGGCTGCCGGCCGCAGCCAGCGCCGAATATTCACCGAGGGAGTGGCCGGCGACGAAGGCCGCGTCTCGTCCCACGGAAAAACCGGCCTCGGCCTCCAGCACGCGCAGGGTGGCGATAGACACCGCCATCAGCGCCGGCTGGGCGTTTTCGGTGAGCTGAAGGGTTTCGGCCGGGCCATCCCAGATGATGGCCGTCAGCTTCTCGGAAAGCGCGGCATCGACCTCGTCGAACACGGCGCGCGCCACCGGAAACGCGTCGGCCAGAGCCTTGCCCATGCCAACCGCCTGGGACCCCTGCCCCGGAAATGTGAATGCTGCCGTCATCGGCGCTCCCTGCTTGTCGGGCACGATCCCTCTTAAGAACCGGCAGCCGATTACGCGCGGCCTTGGGCCATGGTTCCGGATCACGCTCCAAAGGGGGCCGTAGACACTGTCCGGGGCGGGACTGTCAAGCCGAGATGGGAACCCCGGCCGGCATTCAATTGGGGATACGCCGCTTCAAAACCCGCCAGCGGTCTGATTGCCATCGACCTTCGCCCCGGCCTGCGCACGGCGCGCGCTGTTCACCAAGCGACCCGGCCGATCGTCCCGGTCGGGCTTCGCCGTCGCCAGCCGCAGCACCGCGGCATAGCCCGGCTGCACTTCCATGCGGCCCGCATGCCGGCTTGCGCTCAGCAGCCGATGCACCTTCGGCAAATTGTAGCAGGGCACGTAGAACAGCAGATGATGCTCGAGGTGATAGTTCACGTAGTACGGGGCGATGAACAGGCGCTCGAGAAAATTGGCATGCGTGGTGCGGGTATTGCGCAAGGGATCGCTGCTGTCGGGGACGACGGCATGTTCGGCGATATTACGGATACGGGTGATGACCATCATCCAAGTCAGGAGCGGCACCAGCCATAACAGCGGATAGGCCCACCATACGCCGGCCGCCGCGCACGCGGCGAACATCACGGCATTGACGATGCATTGCGGACCGAGCTTGTCCCAGAAATGCGCCAGGCGCTGACGCCATGGCCAGTCCTTCGAGCCGAGCGCGTTGAGCAGTTGCGCCTTGCGCTGCTGGAAGCCGGTCTGTCCGGTAATGTCGCGAATGAACTTGCGGCGATAGCTCAGCTTCGTGATCGGAAACGGCGCCGACAGCACGAGATCGGGATCATCCTCCTGCTGCGTGCGCGCATGGTGCTGCAGGTGGTAACGCCGGTAGCTGCGCGTCTCCGCAAACAACGGATAGGCGCAGAACCATTGGCTCAGGGTCAGATTGATTTTCTCGTCTGCGGACAGGCAGCCATGCGCGCCGTCATGCATCAGGATCGCAAGGCCCAGCTGGCGCGAGCCGATGATCGCGACAGCGAGGACATAGGTGACCGGATTGGGCCACCATGCGACCAGAGCGATCGCCCCGATGATCAGCGCCCAGGCGTGCGCGATCAGCGCAACGCCTTTCCAGGTCACACGCTGGCGCACGTCGGCAAGCTGGTCGTCGGTCAGGAAATCGCGGGCACGCATGCGAAGCGCGGTCATGGCCTAACTCTCCTCATCCGGAGTGGTCGTTGCGTCATGCTCCTCGACAAGGCGCAGCCGGGCCGTGTCGGTGGATTTCGCCTGCTCGCCGAGCACGCGCAGCATCTCGGCGCAAAGCGCCTCGGGCGAGCGGCCCATGGCGTAGCCTTCGAGAATGACACCGATGGCGACGGCCCAGAACCGCCGCGAGCTTTCGTCGGGCGCCCGCAGCGAGCGCCAGCCGTGCCGCGCCACCTGGCTCGCATAGGCGCGCGCGCCTTCGCCGTGCAGACGCTCGATCGTGCGCTCGACGAGCGGCGCCAGATCCTGCCGGCGCCGCGTCAATGTCAGCGCTTCGGCGAAGAAAGCGACGGAATCGCTCGCCGTCACGGTCTGCGCCAGCGCATGGGTGTATTCCCGTGGCGTCCGCGCCTTCAGCGCCGCCTGCTCGGTCGCACGTGCCAGATACAAGAGGTCGCGGCAGGCGCATTCGACGAACAGCGCCTCCTTGGTGCGGAAGTAATAAGTGATCTGGCTCGGGAATGCGTCCGCTGCGGCCGCGATGTCGGTGATCGCCGTGCCCGACAGCCCCCGCTCCCGGAACAGCGGACTTGCCGCATCCAGCAGCAAGGAGCGCATCTTGCGGCCGGCCGACCGTGTGGCGCGCGCGGTGTGCTTGGGGTCGCCAGTCGAAGTCTCGAACGGAGCCTGAATCGATTCACCCGTCATCAGTACCTCCCGACCCGTTATTTGTATGGCATACAAACAAATAAATCAAGCCGGTATGCGAGGGTGGGTTTGGCGACCCGACCAGCACCGTTTCGCCAGAAGCGAGGCGTTCAAACCTTGCCAAGTCAGCCAAAATCCGTATAAGGCGCGCATCCGCAGACCCCGGCCGGGAGCTGAACGGACGGTCTCAGCAAATCCTTCGTGATTTTGGTGTGGCAGGGCCAGTCGGCCCGTCGTCCCGTGTTTCCGCCTTCTGAGCTTAATCCCAGAGTCCTTTCCGAAGGCCTCTTAAGGGCTTGACGCCGGGCGATGCGCCAACATGAGGAAAGGACCACCATGGCTCTTTATGAGCATGTTTTTCTCGCGCGTCAGGACGCGAGCACGCAGCAGGTCGAAGAGCTGACTGCGCAGATGACCGGCATCGTCGAGGGTCTCGGCGGCAAGGTCACCAAGACCGAGAATTGGGGCGTGCGCTCCCTCACCTACCGTATGAACAAGAACCGCAAGGCGCACTTCGTGCTGCTCAACATCGACGCGCCGTCCGCGGCGATCGCCGAGATCGAGCGCCAGGAGCGCATCAGCGAAGACGTGATCCGCTACCTCAGCGTCCGCGTCGAGGAACTCGAGGAAGGCCCGTCCGCGATGATGCGCAAGGCCGACCGCGACCGCGAGCGTGACGACCGTGGCGGCGGCTTCCGCGATCGTGAAGGCGGCGGCTTCCGTGGCGACCGCGAAGGCGGTTTCCGTGGTGGCGATCGCGACGGTGGTGGCTTCCGCGGTGATCGCGGCCCGCGCCGTCCTCGCGACGAAGCTGAAACCACGACGACGGATGGGGAGTAAGAACAATGGCTGAAGCTGGTGCACGCCGCCCGTTTTTTCGTCGTCGCAAGAGCTGCCCGTTCACGGGCGCCAACGCTCCGAAGATCGACTACAAGGACTCCAAGCTCTTGATGCGTTACGTCTCCGAGCGCGGCAAGATCGTGCCGAGCCGCATCACGGCGGTGTCCGCGAAGAAGCAGCGTGAGCTCGCCCGCGCCATCAAGCGCGCGCGGTTCCTGGGCCTGCTGCCCTACGTCATTCGCTAAGATGACCAATTCGGCCGGCGGCCTCGAGCCGCCGGTCGCAACTTTTTCGAACTCATAAGGCTTCCGGGTCGTCCGGTCGCCGATGGTTGGGGCGAAATGCCTCTAACCGCTCGAAGGGAGCGGGACAGCTGATGATGCCATTTGTGCTGATCGCCCTGATCGCCGGCGCTGCGTCGGCCCTGATGTTCGCCTCGATCATTTCGGGCGCGCTGATCTCGCTCGTCCTGTTCTATCTCGCACCGCTGCCGCTGATGGTCGCCGCGATCGGCTGGGGACCGCTTTGCGCCAGCCTCGGCGGCATCGCTGCTGCGATCGGCCTCGGCGCCCTGTTCGGCCTGCCCTATTGCATCGCGTTCGCCGTCACTGTCGCCCTTCCCGCATGGTGGCTCGGCCATCTCGTGCTGCTCAGCCGTCCCGTCGGACCTGGCGCGCTGGACGACGCCACCGAACCGCCCGCCGAGCCTGAGCTCGAATGGTATCCGGTCGGCCGCATCCTGCTGTGGCTCGCCGGCTTCGCCGCGCTGACCACGATCGCCGCCCTGCTCACGCTCGGGACCGACGCCGACACCATCCTCGGCACGCTGCGGCGCGGCCTGATGCGCCTCCTCCGGGCCACCGACCCGCAAGGCTCCGGCGAAGCCGGTCAGTTCGTCGACGCGCTGGTGCGCATCGCACCGGCCGGGGCCACCATCATCGCGATGATGACGCTGACCCTCAACCTCTGGCTCAGCGCCAAGATCACGGCGACGTCGGGCCGGCTGCGGCGCCCGTGGCCGGACATGATGACGGCCGAGCTGCCGCCGATGACGCTGGTGGCGCTCTGCATCGCGCTCGCCTTCTGCTTCACCGGCGGGCTGCTCGCGATCGTCGCTCAGATCGCCGCGGCGGCGCTGATGATGGGCTATGCGCTGACCGGCTTCGCCGTGCTGCACACCCTCACGCTGGCGATGAAGAGCCGCACGTTCTGGCTCGGCTCGACCTACGCCGTCGTGGTCGTGTTCGGATGGCCCGTGATCGCGATGGTGATCCTCGGCCTTGCGGACGCCGTGTTCGGCTTCCGCGAACGTTTCCTGCGCAGCCGGCAACCGCCGCCGCTGCCGACCCCTTGAGTTCAACCCCGAAACCGAAACCAAGAGAGCACTTCAAAAGGAGAACGAATATGGAAGTCATTTTGCTGGAACGCGTCAACAAGCTCGGCCAGATGGGCGAAGTCGTGAAGGTTCGCGACGGCTACGCCCGCAATTTCCTGCTCAAGCGCGGCAAGGCGCTGCGTGCCACCGCCGACAACCGTTCCAAGTATGACGGCATGAAGGCCGAGCTCGAGGCCCGCAACCTCCAGGCCAAGGGTGAGGCGTCCAAGGTCGCCGAGAAGATCAAGGACAAGAACATCATCGTGATCCGCCAGGCCTCGGAAGCCGGCCAGCTGTTCGGCTCGGTCACGGTGCGCGACATCGTCATGGCGTTCGAAGCCGACGGCGTCCACCTCGACCGTCCGCAGGTGCAGCTCGACGCGCCGATCAAGACCATCGGCAAGCACACGGTCATCGTTGCCGTTCACCCCGAGGTCGAGGTCGAGATCACCGTCACGGTCGCCCGCAGCCAGGACGAGGCCGAGCGGATCAACCGCGGCGAGGACATCTCGACCCGCAACGAGGACCGCGACGCGGCCGCCGAGGCGATCGCCGCCGCCGGCGAGTTCTTCGATCCGGAAGCCGAGCACGACGAGGTCGAGCCGGCGGCGGCCGCGGAAGAGAAGTAACTCCAACATTGTCATTCCGGGATGGTCCGAAGGACCAGACCACAGGTGCGCAATTGTGCACCGGGGAATCTCGAGATTCCGGGTTCGATGCTTCGCATCGCCCCGGAATGACCAACAAAAAGGCTCGGTCGCCTCAGGCGGCCGGGCTTTTCGTTTTCGCGGCAACGTCCTCGCTCAACATCGCGATCGAGGCCAGCGCCGTTGCCGTATGCTTCTCGACACCGTCGCTGACGCAGAACACGTCGGCCGCAACCACCGAGACCTGACGGCCCGGCTTGATCACCCGGGCGCGGCAGATCAGCTTCTCGCCGACCGCGGGCGACAACAGGTTGAGCTTGTATTCCGCCGTCAGCGCCGGTTGGCCGCGCGAGGTGGCGGCTGCGATCGTCGTGGCGTTGTCGACCAGAAAGGCGGTCACGCCGCCGTGGAAGAAGCCATGCTGCTGCAACAGCTCCGGCCGGCGATCCACGGCAATCGTGCAGGTCCCGCGCGACAATTCCGAAAGCTCGGCACCGACCAGGTTCATGAAGCCCTGCCGGCCGACATTGGCATGAATGCGCTCGGCAACGGCTGCGAATTCGGGATCTGCTTCGGCGCGCATGCAGTCTCTCCTTATTGCTTGTTGATGCGATCGGGCGGCCGTAGCGCACGGATGGCGCAGGCGATCAGCGTGTCGGCCTCGACGCGCGGATCGGCGCGGTCCCGTCCCGACAGGAAGGCGCGGCAGAAAATCTGCGCCGGACCGATGAGCTGGCTGACGAACATCGCCGGCGTCATCGCCAAGAGCTCGCCGTTTGCAACCAGCGGCGCGCGCCAGCGCTCGATGCCTTCAGTGAGCCGCGCATTCTGTGCGCGCTGGGCGTCGCGAACGTCCTCGCCCCACTCGCTGCGCGAAATCTCGAAGAGGTAGCGCGCCTCGCGACGGCTGGTCACGACCCAGCCTAGATGTGCCCTGATCAAGCGATCGATTCCATGCTCTGCACCCGGGGCGGGATGGAGCGCGACCAGCACCGCGGCGTGGTAGTGCCGCAAGACCTCCAGGAACAGCGCACCGGCAAGCTCCTTCTTCGAGCCGAAGGCGTGGAAGAAGCTGCCATTGGAGGCGCGCGCCCGGCTGCGGATCGCGGCCACCGTCGCAGCTTCGAAGCCGACGCGGTCGAACACGATCAGCCCGGCCGCCAACAGGTCGTCTCGCACGCTCGTCGTCATCGACGCCTCCTAGAGTATTACTCTAGAGTAAAGCTCCAATCCTGGTCAATACAGTGCGGAGGCCGCGACGAGCGCGGCCTCCGCATCTCGATCGAAAACGAGCTGGCTTAGCGCGAGATCGGCGGCGCTGGAGGCCCGGAGGACTCGGCTGGCGGGGCCGCGGCGGTCGCGGGCGGTGCCGGCTCCTGCGGCTTGGCCGCCGGTTCAGAGCTGGCAGCCGGCGCGGCGGGCTTGGGAGCAGCCTCTTCCGCCGGTTTGGGCTCGGCAGGCTTCGCGGCCGGTGCAGCCGGCGTCACCGCCGGGACCGGATCTGGCCGCAGAGCCGGAGTCTCGCTGCCGCGGGATTCGACCTTGGCGCTGTCAGGCTTGATCTCGACTGGTTTCTCGGACGCCTTGCTGCTGTCGGGCTTGGCCTCGTCGCGGCCGGGCTCGACCTTGGCTGCGTCGGGCCTGGTCTCCGGCTTGGTCTCGGGCTTGGGCTCGCTCTTCTCTTCAGTGGCTGGCGCAGCGGCGTCGAGCTTCGGCGTCTCTCCGGCGGCGGGCTTGCCGCGGCGCTTGCCCTTGCGTCCCTCGGGCGAGGCTTGCCCCTCGGGCTTCGCGCCGTCCTCGGCCGGCCGCGCCGCACGCTTCTGACGGGCGCCCTCGGCCGCCGGAGCAGCAGCCTCGCCCTCCGGCCTGGCGGCGTCCTGGGCGCGCGGGCGGCGGCCCTGATGCTCGCCCGCCTGCCCCGGAGCGGTGTTGGCTTCCTTGTCCCTGGCGCCGTCCTTCTTGTCCTTGCCGTCCTTGGCCTGGAAGCGGGCGTCGGTGGCGCCGTTGGAGACGAGATAGGAGGCGAGAATGCCCGCCATGTCCGAGCTCGTGGTGTAGTGCTGGCGCAGGAAGCCCGGCAGCGAGCCCGGCGCGACGGACTTCAGAAGCCCGCGCGGGCTCTTGTGGCACGCGTTGCAGGTCTGCGCGAAAATCTGAGACGGGGTTTTGCCGGCCTCGAGGTTCGTCGCCTGCGCAAGGACGGTATCGGTCGCGCCGAAGCCGATCAGAAGCAGTACCGTCGCGAGGCTGAGCGCTCGGCTCGACATTCCCATCATCTCCATTGAATTCCGAGGGGTGCCGCCGGCCTCCGGCGCGGCGGCGGGTCACCTTTTATCCGATTGGGCCGCGAATGGAAGCAGCCTCCAAGCGCAAGGATGTGATTAAGCGCTTTTCGAATATCGGCTGTGAACTCAGCGCAATAGCGCAACCCGCCCCCGCACCCTAGATTTAGATGCAAGCGCATAGGAACCGCTGCGGCGCCTGGGCGTCAGATGTGAAGGCCGGGTTAGTCGCATCTTTCGGGTTCGCTCGAGAGGAAATGTCGATGGACCGTTTGTTACGTAGATTCCTGTCTCAATTCATCCGCCGCGGGTCGATGACGGTGACCGGCTCCAGTGGATCGAAGTTCACCGTCGGCGACGGCACCGGCGAGCCGGTCGCGGTGCGCTTCGGCACCGCAGAGGCGGAGCGGAAGATCCTCGTCAATCCCGAGCTCGGGCTTGGTGAGGCCTATATGGATGGCGAGTTCATCGTCGAACGCGGCACCATCGCCGATGCCCTCGCGATCCTGCTCGATCAACCCGACCTATTGCCGCAATGGGCCAAACCCTGGTGGCATCTGCGCTATCTGACGCGGCACCTGAAACAGTTCAATCCGCGCTCGCGCTCCCGCCAGAACGTCGCGCATCATTATGATCTCGACGCCCGGCTCTATTCGCTCTTCCTGGACGCCGACAAGCAATACAGCTGCGCCTATTTCGAGACGCCGGAAAGCACGCTCGACGACGCGCAGCTTGCCAAGAAACGGCACATCGCCGCCAAACTGCTCATCAAGCCCGGCCAGCGCGTACTCGACATCGGCTCCGGCTGGGGCGGGCTCGGGCTCTATCTCGCCGAGACCACGGGCGCCGATGTCACGGGCGTGACGCTGTCGACCGAGCAGTTGCAGATCGCCAATGCGCGCGCGGCCGAAAAGGGCCTGACCGGCTCGGCCAGATTCCTGCTTCAGGACTATCGCGACGTCGCCGGCCCGTTCGACCGCATCGTCTCGGTCGGCATGTTCGAGCATGTCGGCGCCCGCTTCTACGACACCTACTTCCAGCGCTGCGCCGAGCTGCTCAGCGAAAACGGCATCATGCTGCTGCATTCGATCGGCCGTTCGCAGGGCCCGGATTCGACCAACCCCTGGATCGCCAAATACATCTTCCCCGGCGGCTACATCCCGGCCTTGTCGGAGGTGCTGCCGGCGATCGAGCGCGCCGGCCTCCTGGTCTGCGATATCGAGATCCTGCGCCTGCACTACGCGGAAACGCTGAAAGCCTGGCGGGAACGTTTCATGGCGCGGCGTGAGGAGGCCGTACAGCTCTACGACGAGCGCTTCGCGCTGATGTGGGAATTCTATCTGGCGGCCTGCGAGATGACGTTCCGCAAGCAAGCCATGATGAACTTCCAGATCCAGCTCACGCGCCGCCAGGGCGAGGTGCCGATGACCCGCGACTACTTGCCGCGCGAAGAAGCCCGGCTGCGCGCTCACGAAGGCGTGGCCAGGCCGAGGCTCAAATTGGCTGGTGAATAGCTTCTAGTGACGCAGGGTCGAAATCGGGGGGCACCGGACGAGGGCCGTTAACGCCAGTTGCGCCCGCAGTTCACGTAGGATTTCGGGAGCGACAGGCTGGCAACGCACTTCGGGTCGTTCAGCGTGCTCCATGGCCGCAATCAGTCCCGACAGCCAAAGCCGGCTACCTGCCTCGCTTCGCCAAATCTGGTGCTGCCGTTCTGGCCGCATCGCTTGCCTCGTTCCCTGTTGGCGGGCCGTGGGAGACAATTCCCTGCCCGTCCGCCTGTTCCGCTCATAGCCCCGAAAGAATCCGGGAGGATGTGATCCAGTTCACATAAGTCCGGTCGGGCCTGGCTTAGACCGTCGCCATGAGCAAAGAGACCCGAACCTCATTCGACGTGCAGGACGACCTCCGCACTGATTACGCCCTGATCATTACCGGCGTCGGGGCGGCTCTGGTTGCGCTGGTCTACCTCCTGCTGGTCTGAACCCGAGCCGGAAGCGCGCCGGCGTGCGCCTTTTCGCGCGCTTCTTGATTAGGTCTGCACGCCAATCCATAAAGTTCATGATTTCAGGATCTTTCCATGGCGCGGCCGCATCCGGGCCGGAGCGGGTTCCGCGAAAATCCGTCAAGCGCGGCGCGTGCTGCGACTGCTAATCATCCACCATTTTAACTGAGCGGTTGATAGCGGTCAGCTTTCGCTTCCGCTTTGACCTGCGGCGGCGCTTTATCCCGGCCCCGCATCCGCCCAAGAAAATTGCTAAGCACGTCCGACCATGGCCCTGACTGATTCGAACGTTCTCAAACTCGCACCCGACGCCGGAACTCCCGCCTATCGGAGCGCTCCGCATAATATCGAGGCGGAACAGAGCCTTCTGGGCGCGATCCTGGTCAACAACGATGCCTTCTACCGCGTCTCCGACTTCCTGGAGGCGAAGCATTTCTTCGAGCCGCTGCACCAGACCATCTTCGAGACCGCCGGCAGCCTGATCCGGATGGGCAAGATCGCGACGCCCGTCACGCTGAAGACGTTCCTGCCCGCCGACACCGATGTCGGCGGCATGACCATCGGGCAATATCTTGCGCGGCTCGCCGCCGAAGCGACCACCATCATCAACGCTCAGGATTACGGCCGCACCGTCTACGACCTGTCGCTTAGGCGCGACCTGATCGGCATCGGCGAAGACATGGTCAATGTCGCCTATGACGCTCCGGTCGACTTCCAGCCCCGGGCGCAGATCGAGGACGCCGAGCGCAAGCTTTACGAACTCGCCGAATCCGGCCGCTATGACGGCGGCTTCCAGAAATTCTCGCAGGCACTGGCAGTCGCGGTCGATCTCGCGGCCAAGGCGTTCCAGCGCGACGGCAAGCTGTCCGGCATCTCGACGGGCATGCGCGACCTCGACACCAAGATGGGTGGCCTGCAGCACTCCGACCTCATCATCGTCGCGGGCCGTCCCGGCATGGGCAAGACCTCGCTGGCGACCAACATCGCCTACAACGTCGCCCAGGCCTATGTGCCGGAGCTCCAGGCCGACGGCACCATGAAGGCCGCCAATGGCGGCGTCATCGGCTTCTTCTCCTGCGAAATGTCGGCCGACCAGCTCGCCACGCGTATCGTCGCCGAACGCACCGGCGTCCCCTCCTCCCAAATCCGCCGCGGCGGCATCTCGGAAGCCGATTTCGAGAAGATCCGGGAGGTCTCGATCGAGCTGCAGTCGCTGCCCTTCTACGTCGACGCCACCGGCGGCCTGTCGATCGCGCAGCTGATGGCGCGGGCGCGCCGGCTGAAGCGCCAGAAGGGCCTCGATCTCCTCGTGATCGACTACATCCAGCTGCTCTCGGGCTCGGGCAAGCGAAGCGACAATCGCGTGCAGGAAATCACTGAGATCACGACGAGCCTGAAGGCGCTGGCCAAGGAGCTCAACGTTCCCGTGATCGCGCTGTCGCAGCTCTCGCGCCAGGTGGAATCGCGCGACGACAAGCGGCCGCAGCTCTCCGACTTGCGTGAATCCGGATCAATCGAGCAGGACGCCGACGTCGTGCTGTTCGTTTACCGCGAGGAATATTACCTCGCGATGAAGGAGCCGCGCCCAGGCACGCCTGAACACGAGAAGTGGCAGCTTGACATGAGTCTTGCGCATGGAAAGGCCGAGGTCATCATCGGCAAGCAGCGCCACGGCCCGACCGGCACCGTCGATTTGGCGTTCGAAGCCTCAGTCACGCGGTTCGGCGACCTCGCGCCTGACAGTCAGCTCCCCGCGCGCAGTGGCAACGACTACTGAGTTCCTTGAACAATATCTGCCTCTTGCGTAAAACGGCGCCATGACAATGGCGTCCGATCCGAAAATGAACCCGCAATCCGGCCTTCTCTCCGCGGAGGCCAATCAGGCTGCCGCGCTCGCCGCTTATGGCGGCGTGCTGACCGTCGATCTCGACGCCATCATCGCCAACTGGCGCAAGCTCGAGAAGACGGCGGTGCCGGCCGAATGCTCGGCGGTGATCAAGGCCGACGCCTATGGCTGCGGTGCCGAGCAGATCGCGCGTGCGCTGAACAAGGCCGGCTGCCAGACCTTTTTCGTCGCCACCATCGAGGAAGCGCGCAAGGTGCGCGCGGCCGTCCCGGAGCCCACGATCTACGTGCTCGGCGGCTATTTCCAGAACACCGGCGAGCACTACGCCAAGATCAATTGCCGCCCGGTGATCGGCGACCTCAACGAGCTTGCCGAATGGGACGTGTTCTGCCGTCGCACCGGCTGGACCGGCGGCGCGGCGGTTCACATCGACACCGGCATGAACCGGCTTGGCCTCACGCTTGCAGAAGCGCAGGCCATCATTCCCCGCATCAACGCCGGCGATCACGGCATCACCCTGGTGATGAGCCATCTGGTCTCGGCCGAGCAGCTCAACAGCCCGGTGAACGCCAGGCAGCTCGCCGCCTTCCGCAGCATCGCCAGCGAATTCTCCGGCGTGCCGGCCGCGCTCGCCAATTCCTCCGGCATCTTCCTGGGCGCGCCCTTCCAGTTCGACCTGGTGCGGCCGGGGGCTGCGCTCTACGGCGTCAACCCGACGCCGGAGGCCGACAATCCGATGCAGCAGGTGGTCGACCTCAAGGCGCGCATCGTGCAGACCCGCACCATCGAGCGCGGCGAGAGCGTCGGTTATGGCGGCACCTGGACCGCACGGCGGCCGACGAAACTCGCGATCATCGCGGTCGGTTATGCCGACGGCTATTTCCGCGCCGCCAGCTCCAATGACGGCACCCGCGGCGCCGAAGTCATCGTCGCCGGCAAGCGCTGTCCGGTCGCGGGACGCATCTCTATGGACCTCATCGCGATCGACATCACCGATCTGCCGCCAAATGCGGCGCGGCGTGGCCATATGGTGACGCTGCTCGGCGAGGGCATCACCGTCGACGAGCTCGCACATCATTTCGGCACCATCGGCTATGAAGTGCTGACCAGCCTCGGCCACCGCTACGCGCGACTCTACAAGGGCGGCAATGTGGAGGAGCCGCTGGCGAAGCCGGAGCCCGCGTCGAACGCCACGCAGCCGCCCTCGCCGCCACCACTCGAGCAGCCCGCCGCCCCGCCGCCGCTGCCGGGCTAGACGTCGCGCACGTGCCCCGGACGCAGCGCAGTGCGCCCCTGGCGATGCGAAGCATCGTCCAGCACGCGGTGCGCTGCAGAGCCGGGGCCCATCTCGCTACATTCTGACCGTGTTGCCCTTCTGGGTCCCGGCTCGCACTAAGTCCGGGACACGGAAGGGATCGCTTACTTCTTCTTCCTGTTGTCCAGCGCCTCTTTGCAGGTCGCGCTGAGCTGATCGCGCTTGTCGGTGAGGCAGGCGACGACTCGGCCGCCACCGGGCGCGATGCCGGCGCAGAATTTGTCGTAGTCTGCCTTGCAGGCACCGCGCGGGTCGGACGATTGTGCCGACGCGAGCCCGGAGAGCGCGACGGCGACGACGATGACGGCAAAGTTCAACTTGGACATTGTATCTCCGGGTACGGAAGGCAGGAGCCGGTAGCTCTACATGAAGATCGCGACATTCAACATCAACAACATCAACCGCCGCCTGCCCAATCTCTTGGCGTGGCTGCGCACGGCGAAGCCCGATGTCGTCGCGCTTCAAGAATTGAAGGCAAGTGATGGCGAATTTCCGGCGGCCGCGATCGAAAAGGCCGGCTATGGCGCGGTGTGGCGCGGACAAAAGACCTGGAACGGGGTCGCCATCCTCGCACGCAAGGCTACGCCGATCCTGACCCGCGACCGCTTGCCCGGAAGACCTGGCGATCACGAAGCCCGCTACATCGAGGCCGCCGTGCGCGGCATCATCGTCACCAGCATCTATCTGCCGAACGGCAATCCGCAGCCGGGTCCGAAATTCGACTACAAGCTGGACTGGTTCGCGCGCCTCAAGCGCCACGCCAATACTTTCATCAAGCAGGATCTGCCCGTCGTGCTTGCCGGCGACTACAACGTCGCGCCAACGGAGATCGACATCTATCCGACGCGCTCATGGGACAAGGATGCGCTGGTCCAGCCCAAGAGCCGCGCGGCATTTGCCTCGCTGGTCTCACAGGGCTGGTGCGATGCGATCCGCGAGCAGCATCCGGAGCGGCGCATCTACACGTTCTGGGACTACAAGCGGAACCGCTGGCCGCGCGATGCGGGCCTCAGGCTCGATCATCTCCTGCTCAGCCCTGCCCTTGCCTCACGGTTGGCGAAGGCTGGTGTCGACAGAGACGTGCGCGGCGAGGACGGTGCGAGCGATCACGCGCCGGCATGGGTGGTTTTGAAATAGCCACGATGACGGTGCCGTAGGTGAGCAAAGCGGAGCGTGCCCACCATAATTCGCTTACCGAGACAGGTGGTGGGCGCGGCGCAAGTGCGCCTTTACCCAGCCTACAAAAGAGTGTGGTTCACCGTCCGTAATATTCCTGAACCGTATCCCACGCCGCCTTCTGCAGCAATTGCCTCGTCCCGGCGTCCAGCCCCACGATCGTGTATGCATTGTCGACCGGCGAACGTCCCGTCACCGCCGCGAACGTCACGCATGCCGCAAGGTACGTGCCCGCCGGACTCGGATGCCGCTTGTCCGGCGCGTAGAGATTGAGTTCCGGCTGCAGCTTGCGCACGCGCGCGAAGGCAAGACCTGCGGGAATGACCAGTGCATCGTTGGCATTGCCCGCGGTCGTATAAGCCTCGGCCAATGCCTCCGTCATCTCGGGCTTGTCGGCATAGGCCCAGGACATGAACAGCGCCGGCCGCATGCCGTGGGTGCGGACGATCTCGCTGTCTTTCTTCGCGAAGGTCGTGAACGCATCCTTCAATTGCGGATGGATCGGGCACTGGCTGCAATCCATCATCACGACGGTGTCGTACTGCCGGCCCGGCTTGTTGAAGATGACGTTGTTCTGCTCGTCGAAGGAATAGGCGCCGAGGCCGGCCGGCCGCAGCAAATTGTCCATGTCGTGCCAGTCGAGGCCGGAGCCGCCGATGGTCACCATGGTGTTGCGGTACGCCCTCTTGTTTGCGGGATCGGCAGCCCGCTCCATGAAGGTGAGATGCCCGGGCATGCCGTTGTTGTAGTAGAAGAAGCTGTTGCCGACGAACAGCACGGCCTTTGGGAAGTCAGGTCCGAGCGATGTCACCTTCGGCTTGGTCTGCGCCTCTGCGTTGAATCCGGCTACAACGGCCAGACACATTGCGAGCATCACTCGCGCAAAAAGACGCATGGCTTCCTCCCTATTCTTCAGAGCCGGGACCAAATCAGCTTTTCAAAATCGCCTCAAGAGCACCAACACGCGGCGGACATGCGCCTTGCATGCTCACCACAGATTCTTCCCGTCGATCACGTTGACCGGCACCGCCTCGAGATCGAAATCGTCGAACAGCCGCGCATTCACCGCGACCTTGGGATTGTCGAAGTCGGGCTTGCCGGTCGACCAGTCCGGTGACTCCGAATAGGTGCCGCAGCCGCAATTCGCGCAGAAATGGTGTTTGACCGTGCGGCTGCCCCAGAGATAGGTCGCGACATTGTCCAGCGGTGACAACAGGCGAAACTGCGCCGGCGTGTAATAGGCCCACAACGCGCCGCGCTTGGCGCAGAGCGAACACGTGCAGCGCGTGACGTTCGAGGGCGCCTCCGTCACCTCGAACACCGTCTCCCCGCAATGACAGCTTGCCTCGATCGGCATGACCCGCTCCCCGTTTTGTCAGGGGATGGTCGTAGCCAGCCCCTGCTGCCAACATGCTGTCAGCAGCGCGACGCCTGAACAAGAAATACGAAAACAACCCCATGCAAAGTAGCCAGCCTCAGTTGATTCAATGACTTACGGGTATTCCGAAAGTCCCCAGCCCCGGCCTGAAATGCCTCGAGTCCGTCCCGAGACCGGCATGGCCCATGCGCCATGCAAATAGGTTCCTTCGCCGGGGACGGATCGCTCGCGCCGCTGCCAGCGGCTAAGCTCTCCCGATTCCCGGAGCGTTCTTCGTGGCCTTTCTCTTCGTCCTCGCGGTCGGCCTCATCGCCGGCACCATATCAGGCATCGTCGGCACCGGCTCGTCGATCATGCTGATGCCGGTGCTGGTCTATGCCTATGGGCCGAAGGAGGCCGTGCCGATCATGGCGGTGGCTTCCGTGATGGCGAATTTCTCGCGCATCCTGGCCTGGTGGCGTGAGGTCGACTGGCGGGCTTGCGCGGCCTATTCGGTCACGGGCATTCCGGCCGCGGTGCTCGGCGCGCGAACGCTGCTGGCGCTGCCTTCGCATGCCGTCGACCTCGCCATCGGCGCCTTCCTGATCGCGATGGTGCCGGTCCGGCACTGGCTGGCGCGGCACGATTTGAAGGCCAATCTCCGGCACCTTGCGATCGGCGGCGCGATCATCGGCTATCTCACCGGCATCGTCGTCTCCACCGGCCCGCTCAGCGTGCCGCTGTTCCTGTTCTATGGCCTCAGCAAAGGGGCGTTTCTTGCCACCGAGGCCGCCTCCTCGCTCGGTCTCTACTTTGCGAAGTCGGTGACCTTCGAACGTTTCGGCGCGCTGACCGGCGATGTCTTCATGAAGGGCCTGATCGCGGGCGCCTCGCTGATGTCGGGCGCCTTCATCGCCAAGCGCTTCGTGCTGCACCTGAAGCCGGACATGTTCCGCCTGCTGATGGACGCAATCATGATCGCAGCCGGGCTCTCGATGCTGTGGAACGCGACGCAGTCCTGATCGCGCTCAGGCGAATTCGGGCGCGATCGAGGGGCTGTCGACGAGGACGCAGCTGTTGGCCGCCGGCTGCCCCTCGAGCCATTGCAGCACGGCGTCGAGCGGCTGCGGCCGCTGATAGAAATAGCCCTGCCCGAACCTCACGCCCATCTCACGCATGGCCGCGGCCTGTTCGGCGCGCTCGATGCCCTCCGCGACCAGAGTGAGCCCCAGCGTGCCGGCGAGCGATGCGATCACGCCGACGATCGCCTTGTCTTCGGCGCTATCGGGAATCTCGCTGATGAACGCCTTGTCGATCTTGACCTTGTCGAGCGGGAAGCGCCTGAGATGAGCGAGCGAGCTGTAGCCGGTGCCGAAATCGTCGAGCGCGATCGTGGCACCGAGGCGGCGCAGGCGATGCAGCGTCTCGGCGGCGCTGGCGATATTGTTGATCAGCGAGCCCTCGGTGATCTCGAGCTCCAGCAGCGATGCCGCGACATCGAAGCGCGCGCAGGTCGCGCGCAGCTCGGCGGCGAGCGAATGGTCGGCGAGCTCGGACGGCGGCAGATTGATCGCGATCCGGATCTGCGGCCTGCCGGCGGCGGCAAGCCGTTGCAGCGCCCAGCAGGCGTCGGTCAGCACGTAGCGGGTCAGTCGTGCATTATTGCCGCTGCGCTCGATCAGCGGCAGGAATTCGGCCGGCCCGATCACGCCGTGTTCGGGATGACGCCAGCGGATCAACGCTTCCAGGCCGACCACGTCGTGGCTTTCGAGGTCGACCTGACTCTGGTACCAGACCTCGAACTGTCCCTCGGCAAAGCCCGCGGGAATGGCGAGCTCGAGATCCCTGCGGCGGCGATAGTCGCGCTGAAGCGCTTCATCCAGCACCGCGACCGTGCCCGGCGCCTTGCTCTTGGCATGATAGAGCGCGATATCGGCCAGCGTCGGCAGATGCGACAGCTCCGGATCGTCAGCGCGGCGCACGGCAAGGCCGATGCTGGCGCGCGGTACCACCTGCTTGTCGTGGAGCCGGATCGGATCGGAAATGGCGTCCAGCACCTGCTGTGCGAATGCGTGCGCCGAGGCTTCGTTGCTCACCTCGGGACGAATGACGACGAATTCGTCGCCGCCGAGCCGGGCGACCCAATCTTCCGCTTCGACCGCGCGACGAAGACGCTGGGAAATCTGAACCAGGAACTTGTCGCCGGCCTCGTGGCCGAAAGTGTCGTTGATGCCCTTGAAGTCGTCGAGATCGATGAAGCAGAACGCGACCAGCGCGTCCGGCCTGCCTCCATCGCGGCTCGCGACGGCCAGACGCTCGGTCAGGGAGCGCCGGTTGGGGAGCCCCGTGAGCGGATCGTGCGCGGCCATGTGTCCGAGCCGGTCGAGCGCGCCTGACGTCGTATGCTGCATGGCGTTGAAGGCGCGCGCGAGCTGGCCGAATTCGTTCGAGGATGTGACGTCCGCCGGATAGGCCCGGCCATCCTGCTTGCTGCGCTGGATCGCCGACATCATGGCCGCCAGCGGCCTGCCGATGAAGATGTTGGCGGAAATCCGCATCGCGATCAGGGTCGCGAAGGTTGCGAGCAGGCCGACGACCAGCAGCAGCACCAGCCGGCTGCCCGCGTCGGCGGAAAGCGCCGCATGGGAATAGGCGATCGCGATGCGACCGGCCTGAACGGCCATGTTGCCGTTGCTGTAGTGGATCGGACGCGAGACCTCCGCGACCGCCTGGCCTTCGGGGTGCGCCACCACGCGGGCAATCGCCGCGCCCGTATCGTCATAGACGGTCGCCGCCGCGATGGTCTCGTCGTGCATGATCTCGTTGAGCACGCCCGTGACCTGGTCGTAGCGCATCTTCCAGAGCGGCTCGGCGATCAACTCGGCCCGGCTCTCGGCGACGCGGGCCATGCGGGCGTCGAGCTGCCTGATCTGCGACCAGAAGCTCGAAGCCTCGACGCCGGCCGAGGCGAGCAATTGCACCAGCAGCAGAACGGGGACGGTGGCCCAGATCATGGCGCGGACGACGGAGCGCAAGCGCGGCGGCGCGGCCTCGTCGTTGCGTCCGGGATCGGTCATCGCCTCGTCCTTGCGCATCAGTCTGCGGCGCCTTCGGGAAGCGGCAGGGACGAAATGAGCGCGTCGAGGGAAAAGTCATAGTGACCGCAGCGTCCGGCCTTCGCCCGGAACTTCGCGAAGTCGATCCGGTCGAACGCGCGCGTCTTGATGAGATCGCCGACCGAGGCGAGATTGTCGCGCGTGATTGCTGAGGTCTTGACCTCGACGCGGGGTGAAACTGCCGCGAAATCGCAGCCGTCGGCATAGTCGCGCAGCAGGACGATCGACCAGCCGCCGAGCAGGAAATGCCCGCCGTCGGTCAGCAGCAGGCGGCCTGCCCTGATCTCGCGTAGCGCATCCTCCGACCAGTTGAGGCCGACCAGCTGGATGTCGCGGCCGGGCACGAGGCCGGCGGCGACCACGGCGCGCAGCGCGCCGAGCGCCATCGGATCGTTTCCGGCCCAGATGCCGGCGGGCCGGATCTCCTTGCGCGAGGCCCAGCCCAGATAATTCGTCGTGACCTGCTCGGCCTCCGACTGCGTCCAATTGGCGAACAGCAACCGGTCCACCACGACGTCAGGCGCGGCATCCACCGCGAGCTTGAGACCGGCATTGCGCGCGATCGAGGCGGGCGTGATCTCGTCGCCGCCGATGCCGAGAAGATGGATCTTGCCGTCCGCGCTCTGCCATTTCTCGGTACGCGCCGCCGCGATCAGGGCATTGGCCATCCGTGCGCCCGCGGTCTGAAGGTCGGTGGTGATGTCGCCGAGCCAGGTCTTGAGCTTTTGCCGCGGCGGTCCAAGACGCGCCGCATCCTCGCCGATCAGCGTGTTCGAGAGCAGCAGCGTCTTGACGCCCGCAGCCTCGGCCGCCTCCAGGATCGGAACGGCGGCGGATTCCTCGTTCGACAGGATGAGGAAATCGGGCTTGTCGCGACGTGCCACCACGCCGAGGCCGAGCTCCTGCATGGTGCGGTAGTTGCGTTCGCTGGTCAGCACCTCGACATGCGCGTCGAGCTTGCGGCCGGCGGCCTGCATGCTCTGCGCGACCATGTCCCAGAAGACCTCGCCGGTCTTGCCGGGATTGACGAAGACGATGTCGAGGGGCTTGGCAAGGGGCTTGGCAAGGCTACGGCCGGCAGACGCGAAAGCGCCGCAGGCCATGCCCGCAGCGAGCAATATTCGCAGGAATCCCGTCATTTCGCTTCGCCCGCCCCTGATGGTTCCGAGGTTGGACCCACGTCCGCTAACATTTCGCAAAATCCACCGGGCCACAGCGGCACAGAGCTAATGAAAGGTTTATCTGCCGTTCCGGATTGAGATAATCGAAGCGCCGGCGATCACCCCGCCATTCCGTGCTATCAGCAAGCTGAAACCTCGACTCATCCGTCCCCATGGCCAAGAACACGCTTTCCTTCGTCTGCCAGAACTGCGGCGCGGCCTATAACCGCTGGCAGGGCAAGTGCGAGTCCTGCGGCGAGTGGAATACGCTCGCCGAGGAGGACACCAGCGGCAGCGTGCCCGTCTCGATTCGCTCCAGGCGCAAAGGGCGGACGTTCGCGCTGGAGAGCCTCGCCGGCAAGAGCCCGGACGCGCCGCGCCTGTCCTCAGGCATGACCGAGCTCGACCGCGTCACCGGCGGCGGCTTCGTCCGCGGCTCGGTGCTGCTGGTCGGCGGCGATCCCGGCATCGGCAAATCGACGCTGCTGACGCAGGCGACCAGCCTGCTGGCGCGCGCCGGCCACCGCGTCGTCTACATCTCCGGCGAAGAGGCGGTCGCGCAGGTGCGCCTGCGCGCCGAGCGGCTCGGGCTGTCGGATGCGCCGGTGCAGCTCGCGGCCGAGACGTCTGTCGAGGACATCGTCTCGACCCTGTCGGAGGGCGCGGTGCCCCGGCTGATCGTGATCGACTCGATCCAGACCATGTGGACCGACACGGTGGAATCGGCGCCCGGCACGGTGACGCAGGTGCGCGCCTCGGCGCAGGCGCTGATCCGTTTTGCCAAGAAAAGCGGCGCGGCCATCATCCTGGTCGGCCATGTCACCAAGGACGGCCAGATCGCCGGTCCCCGCGTGGTCGAGCACATGGTCGACGCCGTGATGTCGTTCGAGGGCGAAGGTTCGCAGCAATTCCGCATCCTGCGCGCCGTGAAGAACCGTTTCGGCCCGACCGACGAGATCGGCGTGTTCGAGATGACGGGGCTGGGCCTGCGCGAGGTCACCAACCCCTCGGAGCTGTTCCTGTCCGAGCGCGATCTCGGCACGCCCGGCACCGCAGTCTTCGCGGGTATCGAGGGCACGCGGCCCGTTTTGGTCGAATTGCAGGCGCTGGTGGCGCCGACCTCGCTCGGCACGCCGCGGCGCGCGGTGGTCGGCTGGGATCCGAGCCGGCTGTCGATGGTGCTGGCGGTGCTTGAGGCCCATTGCGGGGTCAAGCTGTCCGGCCACGACGTCTATCTGAACGTGGCGGGCGGCCTGCGCATCCAGGAGCCGGCAGCGGACCTCGCCGCGGCGGCGGCGCTGGTGTCATCCCTGGTTAACGCGCAATTGCCGACCGATGCGGTCTATTTCGGCGAGATCTCGCTGTCCGGCGTGGTTCGCCCGGTGGCGCAGACGCCGGCCCGGCTGAAGGAAGCCGCCAAACTCGGCTTTCAGCGCGCCGTACTGCCCGAATCGGCACGCGGCGAGAGCGGCGGCGATGCCGGATTGTCGCTGAATGCGGTCAATAGCCTGACGACCTTGGTGGCCGAGATCGCCGCCCGCGGCTCCCGCCGGGGCGAATCGAACGCGCCGGCAGAGAAAAATGCCACACCAGCAAGATTCCGCCGCGGAGAGGGTTAGGTGGAGGTGACGCCGGAGGCCCCCGCCGCTATACAGCCGTCACAAAAGCAGCATGGGATTGCGTGGTTGCGGCCTTGCCGGGAACGCCGTCTGCCCCTCTTTTAAGGCAGCGGCCAAGCACCGATTCGCTGAGCACCTTTGAAGTACGAGCGGACCAGACCAGCCGATGCCAGTAACACTCCTCGACCTGATCCTGCTCGGTGTGATGCTGATCTCGGGCCTGCTCGCCATGGTCCGCGGCTTCATGCGCGAAATCCTCTCGATCGCAGCGTGGGGCGCGGCCGCGATCGTGACGCTCTACTCCTTCTCCAAGCTGCTGCCGACCGCCAAGACCTATTTCAACAACGACACCGTCGCGAGCGTGGTCGTCGTCGCGGGCGTGTTCGTCGGCACCCTGGTCGTGGTCTCCGTGATCACGGTCCGAATCTCCGACATGATCCTGGATTCGCGCATCGGCGCGCTGGACCGCACCCTCGGCTTCCTGTTTGGCCTGGCTCGCGGGCTTTTGATCGTCGTGGTCGCCTTCCTGTTCTTCACCTGGCTGGTGCCGGACAAGCAGCGCCCGGACTGGGTCACGGGGGCCAAGTCCCGCGTGGTGCTCCAGGGAACCGGGGATTGGCTGATGGCCCTCTTGCCTGACGACCCCGAGAACACCATCTTGAAGAGATTCAAGAAAAACAAACCAGATGATGATCAAGCTGATTCCGAGCAGCAGCCTTCGGGCGGTGGCGACGGATACAGTAAACCTGCTCGCGACAGTTTGAAGAAACTGATCGAGAAACCTGCGGCGCGTTGATTGCCCCTAAATGAGAGGCGCGGACGAGATGCGACACCCTGACCAGGACGCCCAACTTGATCTCGATCCAAACGCCGGTCCGGGCCCGGCCGCGCTAGAGGTTCAGGACGACCTGGAGGGCGATACGCTGCGCGAGGAATGCGGCGTATTCGGCATCTACGGTCACCCCGACGCCGCCGCCATCACCGCGCTCGGCCTGCATGCCCTTCAGCACCGCGGCCAGGAAGCCGCCGGCATCGTCTCCTACGACGGCGGCCGTTTTCACAGTGAACGCCGGCTCGGCCTCGTCGGCGATACTTTCTCCCGCCGCGAGGTGATCGACCGCCTGCCCGGCAATATGGCCGTCGGCCATGTCCGCTATTCCACCACCGGCGCCACCATCCTGCGCAACGTGCAGCCGCTGTTCGCCGAGCTCAATGCCGGCGGCCTCGCGGTGGCCCACAATGGCAACCTCACCAACGGCCTGACGCTGCGTCGCGAGCTCGTGAAGAGCGGCGCGATGATGCAGTCGACCACCGACACCGAGGTGATCCTGCACCTGGTCGCGCGCTCCAGACGCAGCCGCTTCATCGAGCGCTATATCGACGCGCTGCGCGAGATCGAGGGCGCCTATGCGCTGGTCTCGCTGACCAACAAGAAGCTGGTCGGCGCGCGCGATCCGCGCGGCATCCGCCCGCTGGTGCTCGGCGAGCTCGAAGGCTGCCCGATCCTGACTTCGGAGACCTGCGCACTCGACATCATCGGCGCGCGCTTCATCCGCGACATCGAGCCAGGTGAGGTCATCGTGTTCGACGAGAACGGCCAGGACATCCACAAGCCGTTCCCGCCGATGGCGCCCCGCCCCTGCATCTTCGAGTACATCTACTTCTCCCGTCCGGATTCGATCGTCCACGGCCGCTCGGTCTACGAGGTCCGCAAGGCCTTCGGCGCACAGCTTGCGCGCGAGAGCCACGTGCCGATCGACGTCGTCGTGCCGGTGCCGGATTCCGGCGTGCCCGCCGCGGTCGGCTACAGCCAGCATTCCGGCGTACCGTTCGAGCTCGGCATCATCCGCAACCATTATGTCGGCCGCACCTTCATCCAGCCGACGCAGGCGATCCGCGAATCCGGCGTGCGCATGAAGCACTCCGCCAACCGCGCCGCGATCGAGGGCAAGCGCATCATCCTGATCGACGACTCGCTGGTGCGCGGCACCACCTCGAAGAAGATCGTGCGCATGATGCGCGATGCCGGCGCCAAGGAAGTGCACTTCCGCCTCGCTTCGCCCCCGATCCTGTATCCCGATTATTACGGCATCGACCTGCCCGACCGCGGCGGCCTTCTGGCGGCGACGCATTCGCTGGAGGAGATGCGCGAGATCATCGGCGCCGACTCGCTCGCCTTCCTGTCGATCGACGGCATGTACCGCGCCATGGGTGAGCCCGGCCGCGACCCCGCCAATCCGAAATTCTCGGATCATTGCTTTACCGGCGCCTATCCGACCCACCTCACCGACCAGACCCAGACCGAGCAGCAGCCGCGGCAGCTGTCGCTGCTGGCGGAGGCGAGCTGACGGCGGAGCGCCCCCCGGGGGCTCATCAGAGGTCCTTTTCGTCATGGCCGGGCTTGTCCCGGCCATCCACGTCTGTAATACCCGCCACAAAGAACGTGGATGCCCGGGACAAGCCCAGGCATGACGGAAGTATTCGACGATGACAAAACCCCTCACCGATCGCATCGCTCTCGTCACCGGCGCCTCGCGCGGCATCGGCTATGCCACGGCCCTCGCTCTGGCGAAGGCTGGCGCGCATATCGTTGCCGCCGCGCGCACGCAAGGCGGGCTGGAAGAGCTCGACGACGAGATCCGCAAACTCGGCGGCAGCGCCACCCTGGTGCCGCTCAACCTCACCGATTCCGACGGCATCGCACGCCTCGGCGCCGGCCTGCACGAACGCTATGGCAAGCTCGACATCCTCGTCGGCAATGCCGGCGTGCTCGGCCCCTCCTCGCCGATCGGCCATATCGAACTCAAGACATTCAACGACGTGATGGCCGTCAACGTCTCCGCGAACTTCCAGCTGATCCGCTGCATGGAGCCGCTGCTGAAGCAGTCCGACCACGGCCGCGCCGTGTTCATCACCTCGGGCGCCGCCACCAAGGCGACCGCCTATGTCAGCCCCTACGCGGCATCCAAGGCCGCGCTGGAAACATTGGCGCGCGCCTGGGCGCAGGAGACCGCGAACACCAAGCTGCGCGTCAATCTGTTCAACCCCGGCCCGGTCCGCACCCGCATGCGCGCCACGCTGATGCCGGGCGAGGATCCGGCAACGCTCGACACGCCCGAGCAGGTCGCCGAATTCATCGTGCCGCTATGCACGCCCGACTGGACCGAGACCGGCAAATTCTACGACTACAAGACCCGCAAGCTGATGAGCTTCCGTTCGCCCGCCTGATTGACTCGCTAACCTCCCCGCGATTGACTGCCGCTGCTCAAGCGGCAGCAAGCCGCGAGCCAAGAAATGGGAGGTCGCAATTCGGCAACCCGGTCCATTGCGTGAAGCTCGCCAATGACGGCCTCGCCGATGTCTGCGACCGCATCAACAACCGCATCCAGGCGTTCAGGAAGGACGGCAGCTTCGTGAAGGAGTTCTTCTTCGAGAAGAACACGCTAGGCAACGGCGCGGTGTGGGACATCGCGCTCTGGCCCGATCCAAAGCAGACCTATCTGCTCAACGCCGACGGCGAGAACAACGAAATCAGGATCATCAAGCGCGAGGACGGCAGCGTGGTCGGCAGCTTCGGGCACAGCGGCCGCAATGCCGGTCAACTCCACTGGGTGCACGCCATGGCAATCGACGGGAGGGGTAACGTCTATACCGCCGAGGTCGACACCGGAAAGCGCATCCAGAAATTCAAGCTGACATCGGATGCGCTGAAATAGCGTCTCAACGCATTTTGTCCAAAAGTTAACCGACGGATGACGCTACGGCGCCGTGTCATCCGGCTTTAGGCGCATTGCCGCCGGGCCTCGGACAGGCTAGAGCCATCGGAAGGACCAAGACTCCGCAAAGAGAGCCGTCCGCATATTTGACAATGGAGGAAACCTTTTATGACGACGACGTTCGCGCGCCGCTCCGCGGCCCTTCTCGCCTGTGCCGCCTTCGGTTTTGCAACATCCGCTTTCGCGCAGGACAAGACCGTCAAGATCGGCGTGCTCAACGACATGTCGAGCCTCTATGCCGACATTGGCGGCCCGAACTCGGTGGTCGCGATCAAGATGGCGGTCGAGGATTCCGGCCTGCTCAAGAAGGGCTGGAAGATCGACGTCATCAGCGGCGACCATCAGAACAAGCCCGACGTCGGGGTCAACATCACCCGGCAGTGGATCGACACCGAGAAGGTTGACGCCATCGCCGACACGCCGAATTCCGGTGTGGCGCTCGCGGTCAGCAACGTCGTCAAGGAGAAGAACGCCGTGCTGCTCAATTCGGGAGCGGCCTCGGCCGACCTGACGGGCAAGGCTTGCACCCCGAACACGATCTCGTTCACCTACGACACCTACATGCTCGCCAACGGCACCGGCAAGGCGCTCACGAAAGCGGGCGGCGACAGCTGGTTCTTCCTGACCGCCGATTATGCCTTTGGTCATGCGCTCGAGCGTGACACCAGCGCCGTTGTCACGGCCAATGGGGGCAAGGTGCTCGGTGGCGTCAAGCATCCACTGAACACGGCGGACTTTTCGTCCTTCCTACTGCAGGCGCAATCCTCCAAGGCCAAGGTGATTGGGCTCGCCAATGCCGGCGGCGATACCACCAACGCGATCAAGCAGGCCGCCGAGTTCGGCATCGTTCAAGGCGGCCAGAAGCTCGCCGCGCTCCTGCTCTTCATCAACGACGTGCACTCGCTCGGTTTGAAGACCGCGCAAGGCCTGACGTTCACGGAATCCTTCTATTGGGACCTGAACGACAAGACCCGCGAATGGTCCAAGCGGTTCGCCGCTGCCGCCAGCAAGAACGCGATGCCCTCGATGACCCAGGCCGGCAATTACGCGATGGTCCTGCACTATCTCAAGGCCATGGAAGCGCTCGGCGGCAATCCGCATGACGGCGCCAAGGTCGTCGCCAAGATGAAGGAGCTGCCGACCGACGACCCGCTGTTCGGCAAGGGCCCGCTGCGCGAGGACGGCCGCCGTATCATCCCCGCCTATCTGTTCGAGGTGAAGAAGCCCGAGGAATCGAAGGGCCCGTGGGACTATTACAAGCAGATCGCCACGATCTCGGCGGAAGACGCGGCCAAGCCGCTCAAGGACAGCGATTGCCCGCTGGTGAAGAAGTAAATCAAGCAGAAGGCGGGCAAGGCGCCGCATGCGTCTTGCCCGCGTTCACTCTGCAATGGAAATACATCGGGACCAGCATCCCCGCATTGTCACCAAGTGTAGCGCGCTAGGCCTTTTCCGGCGAAGCTCGAGGTGACGCTTGAGAACTCGCCCTCGAAGGTTGCCGCGAGCGAGAACCCGTTCAGCCATCTCATTTCGGCTGTCGCGGAAGTAAGCGCAGCATCCCGCGCTGGCGCTGCCCCACCCACAACAAAGGATGCGCCTGGCAACGTCTGGAAGGTCGCGGCAATGCTGCGATCGGTGTTGTAGTCGTGTGCCCAGCCGAAGCGGCTGCGTAGGGTCAGGATCGAGCTCGACCATGCGAACGACCTGTCGGTACGAAAGCCGAGCTCCGAGCGCGGCGACGTTACGTTCTTGGCGGCATAAGCCAGCGCAAAGGTGTTGGTGCCGCCAACGGCTTGCTCGGCGTAATTCGGCAGTTCGAAGCTTGTAAATTGCGCGGCGGCATAGGGTGTGACTCCCACCCCGCCCCAGGGGTTGACGAAGCGATAGCCGCCTTCGAGACGCCCGGCCCACGCATTGGCGTTGAACTGCGCGCGCAATTGGTCAGCGCCGGCAATCGCAACCGTCCGGTTGGTCGTGACATCCTGCCAGCCATAGGCCAAAGCGGCCGAGACATAGGCAGCACCGGCCGTATGGAGCACATTGGCACCGGCCTGGAACAGATCGGATCGGCCTGAACCAAGACCATTGGCGACAACGAAGTTGGTGCCACCGCCTGCGAGCGCGAAACCGATTTGTGTGAATGGCGAGATCCGGTATGCGGCGCCGACGGCCGCGCCGCCGATGCGGCTTGTCGCCGCGTTCGATCCCTGTGCCGCATTGCCATCGGTGGTCTGCGAACCGCCAAAGCCCGCGCCCCACACCTGCCAACGCTGGTCGAAACCGGCAGCCGCCGTTGCCTTGGTGATCATGGTGTAGGCGTCACGTTCGGAGCCGGAGCGGCGGCGACCGCCGCTTGCATAGCTATCGACCGTCCCCTCGTCCTGAAATGAAGTCGCTGTCGACGCAATCCTGTCCCGTCCTGCAGCCAACGGATCGGTCAGCAAATTGACGAACAGGCTCATGACGTCGAACGTCGCCTGCTGTGAACCCGTAGCTACCTCGCCTGACGCCTGGGTCAGGTTTGCCGGAACGTTCCCGCTGAAGATGCCGCCATATGCCGCGGGCACGCTGCCGAAGGAATTGAACGCATGATCCAGCACGGTGGCAACCGCGCGCTGGTTCTTATTGAGGCCGGTGATTTGCGCAAGACCCGAGCCTAGAACGAGTTGTACCGTATTGCCCGAATATGTCAGCGAGCCGGAAATTCCGGTTGGCGTCGCCACGGAATCAAACCGGGAGCCGTTCAGCGTCGCAGCACTGAGGATGGTGTAGGGCGAATTGAATCGGACGGTACCGTCGGCGAGAGCAACCCGGACCGTGCCGGCCAGTGTCGCCGCCCCCGTCACATTGGTGAGGTCGGAGGCGGACGACGACACCTGAACCAGATAGGCCGAAGCCGCCGTGAACACGAGGCTACCCTGAACCGCAATCGTCCCGATCGAATTGCCCGGGGAGAGGATACCGCCGCTTACGACGGTGTTACCGACGGTGCCGATGCCACCGAGAATCCCGCCGGCGTTGACCACGAGATTGTTTGCCGACGCGATATTGCCGTTCACGATGAGCGCGCCGCCATCGACATGAATGTCACCGGCAAAGGAGCCCGTGCCGGTCAGCGTCCAGATTGAATCGTTCACCTTGTTGAAGCTGCTGAATCCCTGGTACTGGGCAGCCGCACCCAACGCGCTGACATCGAAGGTCGCGGCACCGCTGCCGCCGAGCTGGAACGTATCGCTGCCTCCGCCAAGCACATTGCCGGTGATGATCGATCCAGGCGCGAGCGTGAGAACGTTGCCGCTGCCGGCAAATTGTATGGCGGCCGTCCCGCCGCTTATGGTGCCCGCGTTGAAGACGGACGACCCGCCCGTCCCTGCATAGATGCCGTTGCCCGCGAGGCCCGAGATCGCGCCGTAATTGATCACCGAGACAGATCCAGCGCTGGCGCGGACGCCGGTGTCGCCGCCACTGATCTGCGCACCGATGTAATTGGTTACAACCGCGCTCGTCTCAGCGCGAATGGCATAGCCAGAACCGCCTGCGCTGATCGTCCCGGAGTTGGCGATGGTGGCGACCCCATGATTGGCATAGATCGCGTTATTGATCAGGCTCGTGATCTGCCCGCCGACGCCATTGGTCACGTTGACGTCGGTGAAGGCAAGAATCGCGGTGTTGTTCAGGCCGGCAATGGTCCCGAGGTTTGTGACGCTTGCAGAGCCCGCATTGGCGACCAAGCCACCGCTCAGGCTTCCACCGGCGCCATTCGCTATCGTCAGATTGGCGTGCGCGGAGGCGGCCGATCCGGCGCTACTTGTGATGGTTCCGAAATTCCTGATCGTAATCGATCCACTGGAGGTGTGGACGCCGTCCGTGGCACCGGTAATGGTCCCGGCGGCAGCGTTGGTAACGTCGACGTCGCCGGTCGCATCGAGCCCGTAGCTGGTGCTACCTGTAATCGTGCCGGCATTGGTGAGGTTCAGTACCTGATTGGCCGCAACGCCGGTTATGCCGCCGGAAATCAGGCCGCCTGCCATGTTGGAGACGGTCGCTGTACCGTAAGCAAGAACGCCATATGAGGTGCCGACGATATTGCCGAAATTCGTGACATTGGCGGCAGCGGAATATCCGGAATTGATGCCCAGATCGCCTGTGATTGTACCGCCCGCATTGTTGGTAACCGTGGCGTTGACAAAGGCGAATACGCCAATGTTCGCGTTGGCCGTGATGGTGCCGGCGTTGATGACAATCACGCTGCCATTGTTCGAGCCAACGCCGAATGACGCAGTCCCGGTGATACTGGCGCTGGGGCCATTTGTGACGGTGAGGTCGTTCTGTGCGAAAACGCCGCTCGTCGCCCCGGTGACGGTTCCGGAGTTACTGACCGTCGCGCTCCCGACCCTGATTCCGCTGCCAGCGCTTCCCGTCACCGAGGCGCCGCTGCCGACATCGATGACGATGCCGGCTTGATTGCCGGTGCCGTAGCCGTTGGTCCCATTTTGGTCGGTCGTAGACCCCGAGCATGCGACGATCGTACCCGGTGGGGGATTGGGACTATTGTCGGCCGCCGGTGAACAAGCCGCAAGCGCCCCATCCGTCAGCGCGAGCGTTACGCAACCAGCGATCGCAGCAACAGCTCCCAAAGATGGCAAGCGCAACCGGGGAAAATACCCTGTCCAGACCGGCACACGCGCCATCGCAATCTGCTTTGCCTCGGGCACAATAGATTGCCCGACCTTCAATGCGGAAAAGAACGAATCAACAGATCCATTTTTTGCACGCCAAACCCACGTTCGGAAGCTTCTGCGCGGGTCAATCGGACAGAATTCCTAAGAAACGCACACGCTGTTGCAGATCGGCGACAGTCGCAACCGCGCGTCAGCGGATGGGTGCGGCCATCGCCGTCGCACGAGCCGCGATCATGAGCGACAGCACGATCAAGGCCGCCGCCAGCAGGAACGGCGCGCCGGGCAAATGCAACGGCGCGCTGCTGCCGATGAAATACGAGAACGTCAGCGTGAACAGGAACGGGCCGACCAGCTGCGACACGCTCTGCACGCTCGCGGTCGCGCCCTGCAGCTGGCCCTGCTGATCGGGCGCGACGAGCCGCGTCATCAACGCTTGCGACGCGGCGCCCGAGATGCCCCACAGCGCCAGAATGGGAATTCCGATCCAGGACAGCGGCCCCGTCGGTGCAGCGCCGAGGACCACGAAGCCGACCGCGCCGCAGCACAGCCCGAGCAACAGGGCCCTGGGTTCGCCGAGCATGCGCACGATCGGGCCGATCGCGAGCCCCTGCACCACCATGGCGCAGATGCCGACCATCGCCAGCGTCAATCCCACGGTCTTGGAATCCCAGCCATAGCGATAGGTCGCATAAAGCACGAAGGTCGAGGGCAGCACGACATGCGCGACCTGCGCGATGAAATTGACGACCGACAACGCGGCAAGCGTTGCATTGGAGCGCAGCAGGCGCAGCGCCCCGAGAGGACTGGCCGTTCGCCAGCGAAACGGCGCGCGCTTGTCGGCCGCCAGCGATTCCGGCAGGACGAACAGCCCATAGAGCGCGTTGGCGAGGCTCAATCCCGCCGAGGCCCAGAACGGCAGGCGCGGATCGATATCGCCGAGCAGGCCGCCCAGCGCCGGACCGAGCACGAAGCCGGCACCGAAGGCTGCGCCGATCCGGCCAAAGACCGCCGCACGCCGCTCCGGCGGGGTGATGTCCGCGATATAGGCAAAGGCCGTCGAGATGCTGGCCGAGGTAATGCCGGAGATCACGCGGCCGACGAACAGCCAGGCCAGCGACGGCGCCAGCGCCATCAGCACATAGTCGGCGGCAAGGCCAAAATTCGACAGCAGCACCACCGGCCGTCGCCCGAACCGATCCGACAGCGCCCCTAACAGCGGCGAGAACACGAATTGCATCAGCGCCCAGGCGGTGCCGAACAGGCCGAAGATGCGGGCCGCATGCGCGGTGTCGTTGTCGACGAAGCTCTCGATCAGCTTCGGCAGGATCGGCATGATGACGCCGAGCGCGAGCATGTCGAGCAGGATGGTGACGAAGATGAAGGCGACCGCCCCGCGCCTCGCCGGCACAGCGCCCTGCGCCGTCGCCTCGCCGGCACTGTGGCTCACGACGGGCGCTTGCGCTTGTGCGCGAAGGGATTGGCCTTCTCGCGCAGGGTGATGCGCACCGGCGTGCCCGGCAGATCGAAGGTCTCGCGCATGGAATTGGTGAGGTAGCGCAAATAGGACTGCGGCACCGCGTCGGCGCGCGAGCAGAACAGCACGAAGCTCGGCGGGCGCGCCTTGTTCTGCGTGATGTAGTTCAGCTTCAGCCTGCGGCCGGACACCGCCGGCGGCGGGTTGGCCTGGACCGCCTGCTCGAACCAGCGATTGAGCGCCGAGGTCGGCACGCGCCTGTTCCAGACCGCATAGGCATCCTGGACCGCCTGCATCAGGCGGTCGATGCCTTCGCCCATCAGACCGGAGACGGCGACGATTGGCACGCCCTTGACCTGCGGCAGCCAGTGATCCGCATCACGGCGCAGAGTCGAGATCGCGCCGCCGCCCTTGGTCTCCATCAGATCCCATTTGTTGACGGCGAGCACGATGGCGCGGCCCTCGCGCTCGACCAAATCGGCGATGCGCAAATCCTGCTCCTCGAAACGGTTCTGCGTGTCCATCATCAGCACGACGACTTCGGCAAAGCGGACCGCGCGCAGCGCGTCGGCGACCGAGAGCTTTTCCAGCTTCTCCTCGATGCGCGAACGCCGGCGCAGGCCGGCGGTGTCGAACACGCGAAATTCGCGGCCCTTCCAGTTGATCTCGACCGCGATCGAATCCCGCGTGGTGCCGGCCTCCGGGCTGGTCAGCAGGCGCTCCTCGCCGAGCAGGTGGTTGATCAGCGTCGACTTGCCGGCATTGGGCCGGCCCACGATGGCGACGCGGATCGGGCGGGTCGCGGCCTCTTCCTCGGAGAGCGGCTCGTCGTCCTCGGTCTCGTCTTCGTCGACGGGCTCCGGCATCAGCTTGGCGAGCGCATCGTAGAGCTCGCCCATGCCCTCGCCGTGCTCGGCCGAGATCTGGATGGGATCGCCAAGGCCGAGCGCGAAGGCTTCCATCGCGCCGGCATCGCCGTGCTTGCCCTCGCTCTTGTTGGCGATCAGCAGCACCGGCTTGTTGGCCTTGCGGGCGAAGTCGGCGAAGGCGCGATCGGTGGGCGTGAGGCCGATGCGGGCATCGATGACGAAGAACAGCGCGTCGGCTTGCGCGATCGCGGTCTCGGTCTGCTCCTGCATGCGCGCGGTCAGCGAGCCCTTGGCGCCCTCGTCGAGGCCGGCGGTATCGATGATGGTGAACTCGAGGTCGCCGAGCCTGGCCTCGCCCTCGCGGCGGTCGCGGGTGACGCCCGGCAAATCATCGACGAGCGCGAGCTTCTGTCCGACCAGGCGGTTGAACAGCGTCGATTTGCCGACATTGGGCCGGCCGATGATGGCGATCGTGAAGGGCATCGGTCATTCGTGCGCTGCCGGGGCTGCGCGTGTCAATGAAATGAATGATCAGCGCGAGAAGCTGCCGCTCGGCAGCGGCGCCGGAAACGCCCCCTGCGATTGCTGCTGCGTGGTCTGGGTGGGTTGCGCCTGCTGGACGGGTTGATCCGGCGGCGGCGCGGTGGTGCGCTTGCGTACGATCTTGTGCTTGGGCGGCGGAGCGGCCGTGGACGGCGCCGCCTCCGGCTGGGCCTCGCCGTCAACCTCGCCGGCAGGCGCCTCGGCCGGCGCGACGGCTGCGGCGGCCGGCTGCCTCGTGTGCTTCGCCTTGGCGCCCTTCGCCGGCTTGGCCGGCTCGGGCGGCGGCTCCGCAGGCAAGGCCGCCACTGCGGGTGCGTTCGGATCGGGCTGTTGCTGCTGCGCGCCCTTGTACAACTCCTTCGGCACGCCCTGCTCGAGGCCCGGCACACCTTCCGGAAAGACCGGCTTGCGGTCGCCCGGCAGCTTCTTCTTGGTGTCGAGGAAGTCGAGCATGTCGCTTGGATCGAAGCTGGAGCAGCCGCCCAGGACGCCGGTGAAGGCGATCAGGACGGCGGCTGCGATCAAGCGTGGCGTGCGGCGCATCTTGTGTCTCGTTTACGTCAGAGGGCCCGTCAGTCAGCTCTTGGTCAGCTCTTGGCGACGGGCGGCAGCAGGGCCTGGAGCGCCTCGGCGCGCGAGCGCAGACCGGGCGGCGTTTCGCCGTCCTCGGCGATCGCGTCGAGCCATTTACGGGCCGCGGTCATGTCGTTATTGCGCCAAGCCGACAGCGCCAGCATCTCGCGGGCGCTGTGGCGGAAGGTCGCCTTGGGGGCGGCAGAGGGCTCGAGCCGCTGCTGCACGTCGGCATAGCTGGCGCTGTCGAGGAGCAGGCCGGCAGCGCGAATCTTCGCCAGATCCTGCCACTCACCACCCACGCCGCGATCCGCAGCAAGCTCATCATACATCTTCGCGGCAGCCTTGGGATCGCGTGCGGCAACCTCGGCCGCGGCGCGCAGCCGCGCCAGGGTGCGATAGCCCGACGGCGCCTTGGCCGCGAGTTCGGTGAAGGCCGTCTCCGCCTCAGCGTGTTTGTCCTGCTCGGCCAGCTCGGCGGCCTTGTCGAAGGCGGCGCCGGCCTCGGCGGCCTTCTTGGCTTCGAGATATTGGTAGCCGCGCCAGCCGCCGACGGCGGCCACGATCAGGACCATCAGGGCGATGAAGTAGATCGAATATTTATCCCACAGCTTCTTGAGCTGTTCGCGACGTACTTCCTCGTCGACTTCGTCAAATAATTCAGACACTTATGCTAATCCCATGCCCATCCGGGTGCGCGCGCCGAAGCGTCCGCGTCAGGAATCCCGTCCCCCGTGTGGCGGCGAGGTACCCTAACGTTATGGCGGTGGCAAGGCAAAGCGAGCCCGATCAAGGCGTTAACCACCCGGGAGAGCCCGGATGCCGCCGCCCGGCTCAAGCTCCCAGCAGCTCCCGCAGCTGCCGCTTCAGCACCTTGCCGTTGGCATTGCGCGGCAGCGGTTCCGCCGTGATCGCCATGGTCTCGGGAACCTTGTAGTCAGACAGCCGCTCGGCGCACCAGGCCCGCAGGACCTCGCCGGCGACCGGCTCCCGCGTCACCACCACGGCGTGGACGCGCTCGCCCAGCACCGGGCAGGCCCTGGCAACGATCGCGCTCTCGACCACGGCGGGATGGCCGGCCAGCACGGATTCGACCTCGGCCGAATAGATCTTCAGGCCGCCGCGATTGATCATGTCCTTTTGCCGGTCGAACACGCGGACGAACCCTTCCGCGTCGACCGAGCCGAGATCGCCCGAGTGCCAGAATCCGCCCGTGAAGCTTTCGGCGGTGGCTTTCGGGTTATTCCAATAGCCCTTGATGACGGAGGCGCTCTGGATCCAGAGCTCACCGATCTCGCCGCGCGGCAATGTGCGCCCATCTGGGTCCATCGCCACGATGCGCGCGCCGGGGCACGGCAGGCCGACGCTGTCGATGTGGCTCTCGGTCAGCTCGCCCGGCATGATCGTCGAAGGCGACGTCGTCTCGGTCGCGCCGTAGCAGTTCATCAGCTTCAGGCCCGGAATCTTCGCCTTGAGCTTCTCGATGGTCGCGACCGGCATCGGCGCGCCACCAAAACCGCCGATGCGCCAGCTCGACAGATCGTAACCGTCGAAATCGGGCTGCAGCAGGCAGAGATTATACATCGCCGGCACCATCACCGTGTAGGTGACGCGCTCGCGCGCGGCGAGCTTGAGGTAATCGGCAGCCTTGAACTCGGGCATGATGATCAGCGCGCCGCCGCAGCGGATCATGGTCGTGATGTTGGCGACGACGCCGGTGACATGGCCGAGCGGCACCGCCGCGATCGAGCGATCGGCTTGCGTCAATTGCAGGCAGGACACGAACACCATCGAGGAATGCACGATGTTGCAATGGGCCAGCATCGCGCCCTTCGGCTTGCCCGTGGTGCCCGAGGTGTAGAGGATCATCGCGGTGTCCTCCTCGCTCACCTCGACCGGCGCCGGCGCCGGGGCGTTGTCGGCGAGCGCGGCGAAGCGCGATCGGGCAGGATCCTCGTCGATGGCGATGCGATGGATCAGATCGGGCACATCCTGCGCGTCGGGCAGCCGCTCGGCAAGCGAGGCTTCGTGGATCAGAATCTTCGCGCCGCAATCGGCGAGCACATAGGCGATCTCCGGCTTCTGCTGGCGCGTGCTGAGCAGCACCGTCACCAGCCCCTCATGCGCGGCGGCAAACAGCAGCAGCGGAAATTCGATGCGGTTGCCGAGCAGGATCGCGACACGATCGCCGCGCTGCAAGCCCAGCTTGCGAAAACCCGCGGCGATCCGCGTCGCCTGCTCCACGGCCTGCCGCCAGCTCAGCCGGACATTGCCTGCGATCAATGCCTCGCCATTCGGATGACGCGCGCAGGCGTCCGCGACCATCGCCCACAGGCTCGCCGGCCGGTCGCAAAAGGCCGGCACCACGCGATCGCCAAAGCGCGCCTCGAGCCGCATCGGCGGGATCTGAGATTGCGACCAATCCATCGGAACACCCTCGGCCTGTTGCTTTGCCACCTTCCGCGCACGGCTGCGCGGAACGGTCTTGCGCTGAGCGGCTGGCTAATTTTGGCGCATGATCTTGTCGGAAAACCGCCCGCACTTTTCCGGATCATGCGCTACACGCCTATGACCGGCACGCCGATCACGACCGGATGGAACGCGAACGCGAGAGCAAGATAGGCGACGACACCGACCGCGACCGCGATCAGGTCATTGGTGACGCCGCCGACCGGGATAGGCGGGCCGCCGGCGTCGGTGCGAGCTTTAAGCGAAATGCGGTCATAGACCGCCCAGCCCAGGAACGAGCCGAACAGGATGATGGAGCCGAGATCGCCGTTGGCCAACAGATGCGCCGCCGCCCACAGCTTGACGCCGGCCAGCATCGGATGCTTCAGCGTCGCGTAGATGCGGCCGCGCAAATAGGAGGCGACCACCAGGATCACCGCAGGCAGCATCAGCGCGACCGTGATGTGCTTCATCGCCTTCGGCGGATACCAGACGTCGATCCAGCCGGAGCTGCGGTAATGGGCAAAGCCCCAGATGATCAGCGCGAGCCCCGCAAGCGAGACCAGCGCATAGAGGATCTTGTAGGTCCCCTCGCCCAGCCTCGCGATTGCCTGCGCACGCGCCTCACGTTTCGTCGTGAAAACATGGGTGGCGAAGAACAGCACCAGCCCCAGGATCATGACCAACAGACCCACGACATCCTCCCCGCAAAGCAGCCCCGCCCCAATGGCGTATCATCGATCGGCCGCAGCTCGCAACTCTTCCTCCTCGTGGTGAGGAGGCGCGAAAGCGCCGCTAACGGACGGCGCTGCGCATCGCCGGGCGAACCATGCAGGCCCGGCTGTTGCGACATTTGGGCCTTTCATCCTTCGAGACGCGCGTGAAGAACACGCTCCTCAGGATGAGGGGATAGAGCTACTTACCGAGCTCGCGATTGTCGACATAGCGGATCGCGATCGGCCGCCCGGCCAGCGCGCCGCCGAGACCGCCAGTGAATTTCAGCGGCAGGCAGGCTTTCAGCGACGAATTGATCGCATTGAGATAGCTGGTTCGGGTCTCTGCGGGCACGCCCGTGGTCGCATATGTCAGGCGCGGCGGGCCGATCAGGCCGCCCGCCTTGTTGAAGCTGAAGCGCACCGACATCTGCATGCCCGCGCGCGCATTGTCCGATGGCGGCGACCAGCAGCTGCGCAGCTCGGCGAAGAGGTCGCCGATCGTATCGAGATCGTGATCGGGCTTTTGATACTTGGCGCGGTCGGCCTCTGATGGAACGCTCTGGATGATGAGCTGGAGGTTCTGGCCGTAGGGGTAGTCGATCTCGGGAATGCAGGGGCCGGGTTCGAGCGGGCTGCAATAGGACGGCGTGCAGGGCCTGTAGTCGAGCACGCTGCACGGCTCGTGCGCAAACGGGATCGGATTGATCTGGCGTGGCCGCGCGTCGGCGGCGACGATTGATAGCGCCAACAACGTGAAAAAGAAAATGCCGCGCCACATGATGCGAGCTCGCGATGCCACTCAGGGAGATGTGGCATTATCCCTGAACGCGTCAACTCCGTGCGCGTTCACATGCCCGCGTTCAGGCACGCTGTCGTCGCCCGGCTTGACCGGGCGACCCAGTATTCCAGAGACGACAGTGATTGAGCCGAGGGGCCGCGGCGTACTGGATGCCCCGGACAAGCCGGGGCATGACAGCGGTGGGGGTGGCTGCGAGCGGAGAACGTATCCGCTTGGTCGAGGACGTCGCCACCTACCCTTTCTTCTTCACGTCCTTGACGTTGGTGAACTCGATGCCCTCGGCGCGCTCCTTGGTGTAGCCGAGATAGAACTCGTTTCGCGCCAGATACACGGGATCGCCATCGACGTCGTCGGCGATGCTGGAGGTGTTGGCGGCGATGAAGGTGTCGAGCTTCTTGCGGTCCTCCGAGGAGACCCAGCGCGCCAGCTGGAATTCGCTGACCTCGAACTCGACCGGCAGCGAATATTCGGCATCGAGCCGCGCCTTCAGCACGTCGAGCTGCAGCGCGCCGACGACGCCGACCAGCGCCGGTGCGCCATCGCGCGGCCGGAACACCTGCACCACGCCCTCTTCGGACATCTGCTGCAGCGCTTCCTTCAACTTTTTCGCCTTCATTGCGTCGGTGAGCCGCACGCGGCGGACGATTTCCGGCGCGAAGCTCGGCACGCCCACGAAGTTGAAATCCTCGCCTTCGGTCAGCGTATCGCCGATGCGCAGCGTGCCGTGATTGGGAATGCCGACGACGTCGCCGGCGAAGGCTTCGTCCGCGACAGAGCGGTCCTGCGCGAAGAAGAATTGCGGGCTCGACAGCGGCATGCTCTTGCCGGTGCGCACCAGCTTTGCCTTCATGCCGCGACTGAGCTTGCCCGAGCAGAGGCGCGCAAACGCGATGCGGTCGCGGTGGTTCGGATCCATGTTGGCCTGGATCTTGAACACGAAGGCGCTCATGCGCGGATCAGTGGCCTCGACCTTGCGCTGGTCACTGTCCTGCGCGCGCGGCTCGGGTGCGAACTTGCCGAGGCCTTCCAGGAGATCGCCGACGCCGAAATTGCGCAGCGCGCTGCCGAAATAGACCGGCGTCAGATGGCCCTCGCGGAACGCCGCGAGTTCGAACGGCTTGGACGCCGCGGTGACGAGTTCGAGCTCGTCCTTTACGGCAGACACGTCGAGATTGGCGCTGAGCTTGGCCAGTTCCTCGATCTCAATCTGCTGCGCCGCGCCGGTCTTGGCGCCGCCGCCTTCGAGCAGGCGCACGCCACCATTGACGACGTCGTAGGTGCCGAGAAAGTCGCGGCCGCGGCCGACCGGCCAGGTCATGGGCGTGGTGTCGAGCGCCAGCGTCTTCTCGATCTCGTCGAGCAGCTCGAAGACGTCGCGGCTCTCGCGGTCCATCTTGTTGATGAAGGTGATGATCGGGATATCCCGAAGACGGCACACCTCGAACAGCTTGCGGGTGCGCGCCTCGATGCCCTTGGCGGCGTCGATCACCATGACTGCGGAATCGACCGCGGTGAGCGTGCGATAGGTGTCTTCCGAAAAGTCCTCGTGGCCCGGCGTGTCCAGGAGGTTGAAGACGAGGCCCTCGAACTCGAAGGTCATCACCGAAGTTACGACCGAGATGCCGCGCTCGCGCTCGATCTTCATCCAGTCCGAGCGCGTGTTGCGCCGCTCGCCCTTGGCCTTGACCTGGCCGGCGAGGTTGATGGCGCCGCCGAACAGCAGCAGCTTCTCGGTCAGCGTGGTCTTGCCGGCGTCAGGATGCGAGATGATCGCAAAGGTGCGCCGCCGCGCCACTTCAGCGGCAAGCGGGGAACGGGCCGGCGATTCGGCCGTGGTGGTGGCGATGTCGGACATAGCGGCAGCGTTTGGCAGGGAAAATGGGCCTGATCAAGCCTCAATTGGCGATTGCGGAGCCCTTCGGCCAGCCCCATATCGGCTTGACCGGATCGATCATGGGGAAGGACGGCCTTCCCGATCGTCAGCATATCAGCCGCGGGGACGACCCTGCCTTGAATGGAGGGTCGTCATGGCCTGGAGCATCCTGTTCGTCGCCGGGCTTCTCGAGATCACCTGGGCGATCGGCCTGAAATACACCGAGGGTTTTAGCAGGCTTGTTCCGTCCGTCGTCACGCTCGCGGCCATGGCCGGCAGCATCGTCCTGCTCGGCCTCGCCCTCAAATCGCTGCCCGTCGGAACCGCCTATGCGGTGTGGACCGGGATCGGCGCGGTCGGCACCGCGACGCTGGGCATCGTCCTGTTCGGCGAGCCGGCCACGGCCCTGCGTCTTGCCAGCATCGCCCTGATCATCGCTGGGATCGTCGGGCTGAAGCTGGTTACTTGACGAAGATCTTGACCGCCCACCAGGTCAGCGCCGCGACGATCGCGGACGCCGGCATCGTGATGACCCAGGCATAGACGATCGAGCTGGCGACGTTCCAGCGCACCGCCGAGAGGCGACGGGCGGCGCCAACGCCGACGATGGCGCCGGTGATCGTGTGCGTGGTCGAGACGGGAACCCCGAGATAGGTCGCCATGAACAGGGTCGCGGCGCCACCGGTTTCGGCGCAAAAACCCTGCATCGGCGTCAATTTGGTGATGCGCAGGCCCATGGTGCGGACGATGCGCCAGCCGCCCATCAGCGTGCCCATCGCCATCGCCGCCTGGCAGGACAGCACCACCCAGAATGGCACGAAGAATTCGCCGCCGAGATGGCCCTGCGAATAGAGCAGCACGGCGATGATGCCCATGGTCTTCTGCGCGTCGTTGCCGCCATGGCCGAGCGAATAGAGCGAGGCGGAGGCGAATTGCAGGATGCGGAAGGCGCGATCCACCGCAAAGGGTGTGGAGCGCACCGAGGCCCAGGACACGATCGCAACCAGCACCATCGCGAGCAGGAAGCCGACCAGCGGAGACAGCACGATTGCAATCACCGTCTTGGACAATCCGCTCCAGACCGCCGCCGAGATCCCGGCTTTGGCCACGCCCGCACCGAATAACCCGCCGATCAGCGCGTGCGACGAGGAGGACGGGATGCCGAGCGCCCAGGTCACGAGGTTCCAGACGATGGCGCCGACCAGGGCCGCGAAGATCACCTGGGCGTCGACGATCGAGGGATCGATGATACCGGTTCCGATGGTCTGAGCGACGTGCAGCCCGAACACCATGAAGGCGACGAAATTGAAGAACGCGGCCCAGAACACCGCGAATTGAGGCCGCAGCACCCGGGTCGAGACGATGGTCGCGATCGAATTGGCGGCATCGTGCAGGCCGTTCAGGAAATCGAACAGCAGCGCGACGGCGATCAGTCCGACCAGGACGGGAAGACCCAACGCAGCATCCACGGCAACCCTGCCCTACACTTGCTCGATGACGATGCTGTTGATCTCGTTCGCGACGTCGTCGAAGCGATCGGCCACCTTCTCCAGATGGTCGTAGATCTCGACGCCGACGATGAAGTCCATCGCATTGCCGTCGCGATGCTTGAGAAACAGCTCCTTCAGCCCGATGTCGTGAAGATCGTCGACGCGGCCTTCCAGCTTGCCCAGCTCTTCCGTGATCGCGGTCAGCATGGCCACGTTGGGGCCGATCGATTGCATCAGCGGCAGCGCACGGCCGACCAGATTGGCGCATTCGATCAGAAGCCCGCCGATCTCGCGCATCGGCGGCTCGAAGCTGCGGACCTCGAACAGCATCACGGCCTTGGCCGTCTGCTGCATCTGGTCGATGGCGTCGTCCAGCGAGGTAATCAGGTTCTTGATGTCGCCGCGGTCGAACGGGGTGATGAAGGTGCGGCGCACCGCCGTCAACACCTCGCGGGTGATGTTGTCAGCGTCGTTCTCGAACTGGTTGACGCGCTGGCAGTAGACCGGCGTCTCCTCGCCCCCGTTGAGCATGCCCTGCAGCGCGATCGAACCCTGGATCACCGTCTGGGCATGCCGGTCGAACAAGTCGAAGAACCGTTCTTCCTTGGGCAGGAAAGCGCGAAACCATCGCATCATGGGGATAGGCTACCGGTTGGAAATGGCGCGGCCCGAGGGGGCCGTCATGAAACTGTCATAGACCATTTTCGATCCGCGCGCGTGTCATCTCACGCCCGCGGAGCCGGATCATCCACCGCTTTCGCGCGCTAAGTAAATTGACTTTAAATCAACTACTTAGAGCGATCTCCGGAAGTAATGCGCGATTTCACCGATGACGCCGCGGCGGAAGGTGAGCACGCAGATCACGAAGATCGAGCCCTGGATCACCGTCACCCATTGGCCGAAACCCGCCAGATATTGCTGCATGGCGATGATCACGAAGGCGCCGACGACGGGGCCGAAGATGGTGCCGAGGCCGCCAACCAGCGTCATCAGCACGACCTCACCGGACATCGACCAATGGACGTCGGTGAGCGAGGCGTTCTGCGCCACGAACACTTTCAGCGCACCGGCAAAACCGGCCAGCGTACCTGACAGCACGAAGGCCAGGAACTTGTACTGGTCGGTCCGGTAGCCGAGCGAGATCGCCCGCGGCTCGTTCTCGCGGATCGCCTTCAGAACCTCGCCGAACGGCGAGTTGATGATGCGGAAGATCAAGAGGAAGCCGGCGAGGAACCCGGCCAGCACGACGTAATAGAGCACCGTCGGCTTGGACAGATCGAAGAGGCCGAACATGTGTCCCTGCGGGATGCCCTGGATGCCGTCCTCACCGTGGGTGAACGGGGCCTGGAGGTAGATGAAGTACAAGAGCTGCGACAGCGCCAGCGTGATCATCGAGAAGTAGATGCCCTGGCGCCGGATCGAGATGTAGCCCGTGATGAGCGAGAGCACGAAGGCCGCGGCGATGCCGACGAGGATGCCGAGCTCGGGCGGCAAGGCCCACACCTTCAGCGCATGCGCGCTGCAATAGCCGGCGGTGCCCAGGAACATCGCGTGGCCGAACGACAGCAGGCCGCCGTAGCCGATCAAGAGGTTGAAGGCGCAGGCGAGCAGCGCAAAGCACAGCGCCTGCATCACGAAGAACGGGTAGACGCCCGTGAATGGCACCGATGCCAGGAGCAGCGCCATCAGGGCGAAAGCGATCATCTCGTCGCGCATCGCGCGCGGGGTTGCCGGCAGCGTGTCGTCCGTCAGGGTTGTCATATCAGGCCGCCCTTCCCGTCAATCCCGTTGGCTTCACCAAGAGCACCAGCACCATCAGCACGAACACGACGGTGTTGGAGGCCTCGGGGTAGAAATATTTGGTCAGCCCCTCGATCACGCCGAGTGCGAAGCCGGTGATGATGGAGCCCATGATCGAACCCATGCCGCCGATCACGACCACGGCGAACACGACGATGATGAGATCCGCGCCCATCAGCGGCCGCACTTGGTTGATCGGCGCCGACAGCACGCCGGCGAGCGCGGCAAGGCCGACGCCGAGACCGTAAGTCAGCGTGATCATGCGCGGCACGTTGACGCCGAATGCGCGGACCAGCGTCGGGTTTTCGGTGGCGGCGCGCAGGTAAGCGCCGAGTCGGGTCTTCTCGATCAGGAACCAGGTGGCGAGACAAACCACCAGCGAGAACACGACCACCCAGCCGCGATAGATGGGCAGGAACATGAAGCCGAGATTCATGCCGCCCTTGAGCTCGTCCGGGATGGCGTAAGGCAGACCGGACGAGCCGAAATAGTTCTGGAACACGCCCTGCACGATCAGCGCGATGCCGAAGGTCAAGAGCAGGCCGTAGAGATGGTCGAGGCCGGTCAGCCATTGCAGCATGGTCCGTTCGAGGATCATGCCGAAGATGCCGACGATGATGGGGGCCAGCAACAGCGCCCACCAATAGTTGATGCCACCGAGGTTCAGCAGGAAATAGGCGACAAAGGCGCCCATCATGTAGAGCGCGCCATGGGCGAAATTGATGATGTTGAGCATGCCGAAAATCACGGCAAGCCCGAGACTGAGCAGCGCGTAGAACGAGCCGTTGATCAGTCCCACCAGTAGCTGAGCGTATAGAGCCTGCATCGATCCCGCACCCGGTCCTTCGGCGTTCCCTGAAAGTCGCCCGCAAGCCTTTAAGGCCTGCGGGCGGTTATCTTACTTCTTAAGCAGCGCGCACTTGCTTTCGGACAGTGGCGTAAAGGCCTGATCGCCCGGCACCGTGCCGACCAGCTTGTAGAAGTCCCACGGACCCTTGGATTCCGAGGGCTTCTTCACTTCGAACAGATAGGCGTTGTGGATGGTGCGGCCGTTGGGCTGGATCTCGCCCTTACCGAACAGATCGTCCTCCGTCGGCATCGACTTCATCTTCTCGACGACCTTGACCCCGTCATGGGGATTGCCGCCGAGCGCGTCCAGCGCCTTGAGATAGTGGCGCACGCCCGCATAGACGCCGGCCTGCACCATGGTGGGCGGCGCGTTGTTCTTCATCTTCTCGGCGAAGCGCTTCGAGAACGCCCGGGTCTGGTCGTTCATGTCCCAGTAGAACGTCTCGGTGAAGTTGAGGCCCTGCGCGGTCTCCAGGCCGATTGCCTTGACGTCGGTGAGGAAGAGCAGCAGCGCCGCGAGCTTCTGACCGCCTCTGCCGATGCCGAACTCTGCAGCCTGCTTGATGGTATTGGTGGTGTCACCGCCGGCATTGGCAAGACCGATGATCTTCGCCTTGGACGACTGCGCCTGAAGCAGGAAGGACGAGAAGTCCGGCGTATTCAGCGGATGCTTGACGCCACCGATCACCTTGCCGCCGTTGGCGGTGACGACCGCCGTGGTGTCGCGCTCGAGAGCAGCACCGAAGGCATAATCGGCGGTCAGGAAGAACCAGCTGTCGCCCCCCGCCTTGACCAGCGCCTGGCCGGTGGTGTGGGCCAGCATGTAGGTGTCGTAAGTCCAGTGCACGGTGTTGGGCGAGCACTGCGCGTTGCTGAGGTCGGAGGTCGCCGCACCCGAATTGATGTAAACGCCGTTCTTTTCCTTGATGACGTTGTTGACGGCGAGCGCCACGCCGGAATTCGGCACGTCGACGATGATGTCGACCTTGTCGACGTCGAACCATTGCCGCGCGATCGCGGTGCCGATGTCGGGCTTGTTCTGGTGATCGCCGGAGATGATGTCGATCTTCCAGCCCTTCGCAGCGAGGCCGGAATCCTCAACGGCCATCTGCGCCGCGAGCGTCGAGCCGGGACCGCCGAGGTCGGCATAGAGGCCGGACTGATCGGACAGTGCACCGATCTTGACGGTCTTGTCCTGCGCAGACGCGACGCCTGCCGCAGCGAATGTCAGCGCGGTGGTCAGCAGCAATGACGCAATCGACTTGGTCTTCATGCAACTTTCCTTTTTTGAATTCTTCTCGTTGGCAGTTCGTCTTGAGCATGATCTTTCGGAAAACCGCTACACTCTTTGCGCTAACGCGGCCCTCCGGGTCCGGATCATGCGCTAGACACCAAGATAGGTGTGCAGCTTGTCCATGTTGGCGGCAAGCTCGGCATTGGAAAATCCGTCAATGATCTTGCCGTGCTCGACCACGTAGTAGCGGTCGGCGACGGTGGACGCGAAGCGGAAATTCTGCTCGACCAGGAGGATCGTGAAACCCTCCTTCTTGAGCCGCGCAATGGTGTGGCCGATCTGCTGGATGATGACGGGCGCGAGACCCTCGGTCGGCTCGTCCAGCATCAGGAAGCTCGCGCCGGTGCGCAGGATGCGCGCAATCGCGAGCATCTGCTGCTCGCCTCCGGACAGCTTGGTGCCCTGGCTATTGAGGCGTTCCTTCAGATTCGGGAACAGCTCGAAGATCTGATCGAGCGGCAGTCCGCCCTCGCGGACCACCGGCGGCAGCATCAGATTCTCGCGCACGTCGAGACTGGAGAATATGCCCCGCTCTTCCGGGCAAAACGCGATGCCCATGCGCGCGATCTTGTCGGAGGTCGCGCGGATGATCTCCTGGTTGTTGAACTTCACCGAGCCGGTACGCTTGCCGATGATGCCCATGATCGACTTCAGCGTGGTCGTCTTGCCGGCGCCGTTACGCCCGAGCAGGGTGACGACCTCGCCCGCTTTCACGTCGAAGCTGATCCCGTGCAGGATGTGGGACTCGCCGTACCAGGCTTCGAGGTTGCGGACTTGAAGGATGTTTCCGCCGGTCGCAGCCTTGGCCGGAGCCTCGGCAATCGCAGTGTCAGGCATGACCGGCTCCCAGATAGGCTTCCTTGACGCGCTCGTCCTTGGTGAGCTCGCTGTAATGACCTTGCGCGAGCACCTGGCCGCGCGTCAGCACGGTGATGATGTCGGAGAGGTTGGCCACGACACTTAAGTTATGCTCGACCATCAGGATGGTATATTTCGCGGAGATGCGCTTGATCAGCGCCGCGATCTTGTCGATGTCCTCGTGGCCCATGCCGGCCATTGGCTCGTCCAGCAGCATCATCTCCGGGTCGAGCGCGAGCGTGGTTGCAATTTCGAGTGCACGCTTGCGCCCATACGGCATCTCGACCGCGGGCGTGTTGGCAAACTCGTTGAGGCCGACGTCGTTGAGCAACTCCCGCGCGCGATCGTTGAAGCGGTTGAGGACCGACTTGGAGCGCCAGAAATCGAACGAAGAGCCGTGCTGGCGCTGGAGCGCGACACGGACGTTCTCCAGCGCGGTGAGATGCGGAAATACCGCCGAAATCTGGAATGAGCGAACAAGCCCCAGGCGGGCCACGTCCGCCGGCGCCATCGCCGTGATGTCCTGCCCCTTGTACAGGATTTTTCCGGCGGACGGTTTGAGGAACTTGGTCAGAAGATTGAAGCAGGTCGTCTTGCCGGCCCCGTTCGGGCCGATCAACGCATGAATGCTCCCACGGCGAACCTTGAGCGCAACGTCGCGGACGGCGAAGAAGCCCGCGAACTCCTTGGTCAAGCCTTCCGTTTCGAGAATAAACTCATCGGCCAAACAGATTTCCCCCTGCCCGCGCCTCGCGCGTGGCTATCCTTGTTGCTTCGGCTTTCCGGAGGCCTTGGAGCCACTCCTTGGAGCCCATCCGGAACGCCGCCTCCGGGCGCGGAATATGCCGGAGGTGACGGGGGTTAGGCAAGGCGGAAAGCTGAGCAGATCAGGTCTCCGGCTGGGATCCAAATGCTCCCTTAGTCGGAGGTGCGTGACGTCGTGCCTGCCCGGCCTCCCGGTTCGCAAGGCACCGGTCGTCAAGCCGTCGTTAACGGTCTTTCGTTCGGTGCGCCAGCCTTCATCAAAAATTTTCCCGCACCTGGCATCTTGTGCGGGTCTCGACGCTCCGGGAATATTGTCTTGGATTTCGCAAGCGCCGCTCCGTCCGTCGTCAAGTCGATCAGGCAGCGTGATCTCCTCAACACGTGGCTGCGACTTTATGCGCGCCAGCAGATCACGCCGGCGGTCTGGGAGTATCAGCCTGCACGGCTCGAGGAAGAGCTGTCCGATCTCATCTATTATACGGTGGACGCTTCGACGCCGGCGCCGCGCCTGACCATCCAGAGCGAAAACACGCGCATCTCGCGCGCCTATGGACATACCGGCAAGGGCGTTCTGCTCGACGAGTATCTCGGGCCGCGACTCGCGCCGTTCGTGATGCCGATCTACCACGAATGCGTGGCGCGCGGGCTGCCCGTCTACAGCGTTGCCGACGTCGACGACATCTACGGGCGCATCGTCGCCTATGAACGGCTGCTGCTGCCTTTCCAGACCGACGGCAAGGTCTGTCACATCATCGCGTCGGTCAAAATCTTCTGCGAGGACGGCGGCTTCGAGATCAAGAATCTGATGCGCGGAAATGACGCGCCGCCGCGCCCAAAACTGCGCGCCGTGATCGATCGCGAGCTCTTCCATCGCGCGCCTGGCCGCATCGCGACGGCCGATGTGGTCGAGTTCGCGGACCAGCCGGGCCCCGGCGTCAGCAACGAGATCATCGAGCTGAACTAGCAGTCAGCGCGATTTGGCGCCGACTTCCTTGGCATAGATATCCGGCTTGAATCCGACAAGCAGCTTGCCGCCGATTTCCAGCACCGGCCGCTTGATCATCGATGGTTGCGCTAGCATCAACGCCAGCGCCTTCTTCTCGGAGAGGCCTTCCTTGTCGGAATCGGGGAGCTTCTTGAACGTCGTCCCGGCGCGATTGAGCAGCGTCTCCCAGCCGACCTTGTCGCTCCACTGCTTGAGCTTGTCCTTCTCCACGCCCGCCGCCTTGTAGTCGTAAAACGCGTAAGACACACCATTTGTGTCGAGCCAGGCGCGCGCCTTCTTCATGGTGTCGCAGTTCTTGATGCCGTAGATGATGTTGGACAAGACGTTCCTCGCGCATGACGGATCATGATGGACGTGGCGTTGTACGAAACTCCGGTTCGCTCGACAATATTGCGAACGACGCCAACTCGCCGAACGGACATCCCATGCACGTTACCCACGATCCCGCAGCCGCCACCGCGCCGACCATCGACTTCAACAGCTTCCTCGCTGTCGATATCCGCGTCGGCACCATCGTCGACGCCAGGCCGTTTCCCGAAGCACGCAAGCCTGCCTTTCGGCTGTGGATCGACTTCGGACCTGCGATCGGCGTGCGCAAGAGCTCGGCCCAGATCACCGAAAACCATCCGCTCGAGACGTTGGTGGGACAACAGGTCGCGGCCGTCGTCAATTTCCCACCACGCCAGATCGGGCCGGTCGTCTCGGAGGTGCTGACGCTCGGTTTGCCCGACGCCGAGGGCAAGGTCGTGCTGGTGCAGCCGAGCAAGCCCGTTCCGAACGGCGGCCGGCTGTTCTAGCCGCGCGATCCGGTGCTGCGCGCAGCCTCTGCCGGCGCATTCGCAACGAATCCCCCCATTTTCCGCCTTCGGCTGGTCAGAACTTGACCAGATCCATTTTCCATCATAAAAATGACTGACTGATCATTTTTTTATTTAGATCGGCCTGTCTTAGGCCAAACCGTCGCCCACAAGAAAACGATCGACCTGTCAGTTATTTGAGGCAGCCGAATGCCCAAGATCAGCGATAAGCAACGCGAAAGCCGGCGGCAGCAGATTCTCGAGGCGGCCCTCGCCTGCTTCGCCGAAGACGGTTTTCACCAGACCGGCATGGCCGACATCGTGAAGCGATCCGGCCTGAGCCACGGCGCGGTCTATCTCTACTTCCAGAGCAAGGACGATCTGATCGAGGCGCTCGCCGACGACCGGCATCGCCGCGAAGCCGTGCTCAATTCGGTCGCGCAGGGATCCGGCGACCCGATCGAAGGCCTTCACGCGTTGATCCGCGTCTACGCGCAATGGCTGACCGATCCCGCCGGCGAAGCCCGCCGCCGTGTCGGCATCCACGGCTGGGCCGAAGCCCTGCGCAACCGTCGCGTCCGCGCCAGCGTCGTCGAAGGCATCGACATGCCGCGCGCTCTGATCGTCGCGCTGGTCGAGCGCGGCCAGCACGACGGCCTCATCAAACGCGATCTCGGCGCGGACGCGATCGCGCGGGTGCTGATCGCGATCTTCCAGGGTTTCGTGCTGCAAAGATGCTGGGGCGAGGATGTCGACATCGAGGCCTGCATGGCGGCTGTGGCCGCCGTGATCGAAGGGTTTCGCACGACGAAGCCCGACGTCAGGCGGCGAGCCAGGACCTGAGGGATGTCGGGGATTCACGACCTCCTCGCCGGTGGTGGCGTCGGTCTGGTCGCAGGCCTGGCATCGGGCTTCACGGGGACGAGCCCGGGCGGCGGCCTCGTGATCTTCTCCGTGCTGCTGCTCGGGGCCGAGCAACACGTTGCCCAGGGCACCTCGCTGATCACCCAAATTCCGCCGACGGGTCTCGCCGGCATACGGCGCTACTGGCAAAACGGCAATCGCAGCCCCTTGCCGTGGATCATCTGGATCGGCTTCGGATTTCTGATCGGTGGCGCCGGCGGCGGCTATGCCGCAACATTGGTTTCCGACTCCGTCCTGCAATGGACTTACGTCGTCTATCTCGTCGCGCTGATCGCCCTGTTGATCGTGCGCCGCGAAAGCAAGGAGGGTAGCCACGAAGTCGGCAAGCGCGATGAACTTCACTGGCTGCCCCTGCTCCTGATCGGCACGCTTGCAGGCTTTTCCTCCGGCTTCATGGGCATCGGCGGCGGCCTCGCGATCACCGTCGGCCTCGCCGCCGGATTTCGCGTGCCACAACATCAGGCGCAGCTCGTCAGCCTCGTCTTCTCGGTGATCCCGACCAACCTTCCGGCAGCCTGGATCTACTGGAGCAAGGGGCTCATGGTCGGCTGGCCGGCCATCATCGGCATTCTCGCCGGTCTCTGGATTGGCACCGATCTCGGCGCACGCTTGGCCAACGGTGTCAGCCGCTCCGCGCTCCGCCGGGCCATGATCGCCCTTGTTTCGCTGATGGCGCTCTATATGACGTACAAGGCGCTGAGCTAGCCTTGCGGCCGCGGTGGAATGTTCAACCCGCGCTGCACCGCCGGACGCGCGAGCCCCCGCTCAAGCCAGGCACCGACCGATTTGAACTGGGTGAATTCGACGAGATCGCCGGCGCCATAGAAGCCGATGAGATTGCGCACCCAGCCGAGCATGGAGATGTCGGCGATGGTGTAGTCGTCATCCATGAACCATTGCCGCCCCGCAAGATGCGTCTCCATCACACCGAGCAGGCGCCTGGCTTCGGCGACGTAGCGGTCACGGGGCCGCTTGTCCTCGAAATCCTTGCCCGCGAATTTGTGGAAGAAGCCGACCTGGCCGAACATCGGCCCGACGCCGCCCATCTGGAAATGCAGCCACTGGATGGTCTGGTAGCGCCGCGCGGCATCTTCGGGCAAGAGCTTGCCGGTCTTCTCCGCGAGGTATTGCAGGATCGCCCCGGACTCGAACAGCGGCAGCGGCCTGCCGCCAGGGCCGTTGGGGTCGAGGATCGCCGGGATCTTGCCGTTCGGATTGAGCGAGAGGAATTCAGCCGTCTTCTGGTCGTCCTTGCCGAAATCGACCAGATGGACTTCGTAAGGCAATCCGATCTCCTCCAGCATGATCGAGACCTTGACGCCGTTCGGCGTCGGCAGGGAGTAGAGCTGGAGCAACTCGGGATGCTTGGCCGGCCAACGTTTGGTAATGGCAAAGGCGGACAGATCAGACATCGGCGCTCCGGCGGTTCGTGAGGTGCCGCCTAATCTAGGCGGGCAAGCGAACGGCGCAAGGCCGACAAATCGTCTGGAAGATCGCAGGGAAGTGGGTGATGGGCCACAATGCCCATGAAGCGACTAGGGCGGCAGCGTCGCGACCTTCACGATCGGGGTCATGGTTTCATGCTGCAGTCGATACTGGATGAACCATTGACCTGTGATCAGCAGCGCGGCCGTGAAGGCAATCGCAAGCGTCGCGGTCGCCCATTGGCAAACATCGTACATGGCATCTGTCCCTCAACTCCTTTGGCCTAAACGCCCGCTCGCCTGCCGGTGTTCCTACCTTGTATGAAAATTTTGCCGGTTTTTCCCGCTCCTTAAACAGGTTGTTTCGAGGGACCATCGAGCGTCTTGCGCGTTGTGAGGAGATGAACATTGAGAAGTGCGCCCTGCTCGATCACGCTCAGCGCTGTCGCCGCGTCGCGGACGATCTCGCCCATCGCGAAGCCGCACGACGGCTACGGGCGATGGCCGACGTGTACGAAGCGAGAGCAGCACGACTGGACGACGACGAGGCCGGCTCCTCGACGCCGGGCCATCACGGCCACGGCCATCTTGCCGGTGCAAGCGATCGGCAGAATTGAGCGATTCAATAATTGATCTCCATCCGCAGTCCGCGCGGATCGAGCTCATCCCCACCAACGCGCCGCGTGCTGTCGCGCGCGGCGACCGCGCAGGTACAGGCATCGATGAGATCGTCGCGGCCGATGCCGGTGCCGTGGCGCAGCGCCAACCATCTTTCGACCTTCGTGAAGCCACGGTCTCTCAGCAGCGCAACGCGCTGCTCGCGGCCCCGCGACGACGCCTTCGGGTCAAGCCGCACGCGCTCTGCCAGATTCCAGAACACCAATTCAGGATGCGCTTCGCCGATCGAAGCCTGCAGCGACGGCGTCATGACGTCGTCGACCTCCTTGAGCTTGTCCCTGATATTCCAGAGCTGCGCCGACACGCCCCTGCCCTTGCCTTCGCGCTCCCAGTAATGGCGATTGGCCGTGGCCATGTCCGGGAATGTCCAGAGGTCGCGACGTGCGCCGAGAAACACGGATGGGCCAACCAGCTCGCGGGCGCGCAGATCGCAAGCGCGATAGCCGCTCGGATTCAATCCGATCGGCATGTCGATCATCGCGCGCGCATGCGGCAGCGCGAGCAAACGCGTCAGGCCCGGCGAATAGTCGAAGCCGTGATCGCCGCGCTCGTCGATCCAGGCTGCGACCCAGCCGAAACGAAATCCGTCGAGGCCGAGATAGGCTCGCATGACGCGCCGAACGGACTTGCCGTCAGCCTCCGACGGCCTGATAGGCCAGGCGCTTGAACTCGAAGAAGAACGGATTCCAGAAGCCCATGTAGCGCTGGGCCATCAGCACGCCGGCGGTATTGGCGTCAGGGCAGATCCACCAATGGGTGCCGGCCAGCCCGCCCCATTGGAATTCGCCGGTGGAGTTCGGCGGGTCGAACGGCGTCGGCGCAAAGGTGACGGCGCCGCCGAGGCCAAAACCCTTGCCGGGAATCGGGCCGAGATTGGCAAAGCGGATGGTCTGCCCCGCGGGCAGCTGGTTCGTCATCATCTGCCGCAATGTTTCCGGCTTGAGCAGCGCGTCCGAACCCGGCAGCAGCGCGCGGACCAGCGCGAGCATGTCGGGCAAGGTCGAGACCAGACCGCCACCGCCCGAGAGCCGCGGGAAAGGCCGGCGATAGGCCTGCGGAAACGGCAGATCATCGGCGCGTGTGAGACCCGGCTTCATGGGATCGAGCACGTCGGCGCCATTGTAGAGCGCGACCAGCCTGCCCTGCTGTGCCTCGGGAACGTAGAAACCGGTGTCGGTCATGCCCAGGGAATCGAAAATGCGCGCCTTGAGGAAGGCATCGAGGGATTTACCCGAGACGACCTCCACCACGCGGCCGAGCACGTCGGTGGCAACGGAATATTCCCAGGCCGTGCCGGGATGATAGGACAGCGGCAGATCGGCAAGCTTGTCGATCATATCGGAGAGCGGCGTCAGCGGATTGAGCACGCCCGCCTCGTTGTATCCTTTGAACAGCACCGTTCCGGGATCGAAGATGCCGTAGCTGAGACCTGAAGTGTGGGTCAGGAGCCGGCGGATCGTGATCGGGCTCTTCGCTGGCTCGACATCGGCAAGGCTCGAAGCGCCCTGCTTGAGCACCTTGCGATGGCCGAGCTGCGGCAGGAATGTCTCGATCGCTTCGTCGAGCCCGATGCGGCCTTCCTCGACGAGCAGCATGATCGCGCAGGTGACGACGATCTTGGTGTTGGAGAACGCGCGGAAGATATGGTCAGGCCGCAGCGCGGTGTTCGCTTCGCGGTCGGCGAAGCCGACGCATTGCTGGTCGACCACCTCGCGCCCGCGCAGCACGGCCCAGGATGCGCCCGGAATGATCTCCTGATCGACGTAGCGCTGCATCGCCGTCCGCGCGGCGGAAAAATCTGTCGTTCTGGCGTCCATGTGCTTCCCCAATTATGGTTGGGACGGATATAGCGGAATCTCATAGGAAATGAAGGGCGCTCCGGAGCGCGCCTATCCTTCCCTCATGAACGCCGTCACGTACAGCCGACGCCGGATCCGCATGCCCTGCCGCTCGTAAAGCGCGATCGCAGAGGTGTTGTTCGAAAACACGTGCAGGAACGGGATTTCGCCGCGGGCCTCGATCCGTCGCGCGACCGCCGCGAGCAGCGCCTGCGCATAGCCGCGCCCGCGATAGTCGGGATGCACGCAGACCGCCGTCATCTCGACAAACTTTCCCGGCTTCATCCGCTCGCCCGTCATCGCGACCAGTTCGCCATTGGCGCGGATGCCGAGGAACGTGCCGAGCTCGTGCGTACGCAGCGCGAACGGCCCGGGCTTGGTCAGCTCCGTCAGCGCCATCATCGCGGGAACGTCGGCGGCACCGAGCGTGACGATCTCGGCGTCGCGCAGCGGACTATCGGCGGGCGAGCCGATCATCTGCTCACCTGTCTCGGCCAGCACGACCTTGAAGCCGGTGGGCATGTCGACCGGCTCCGGCGTGAACAGCGCGGCGACCTGCGACCCCGACAGGAGATCGCGGAGCGCAGCAAAGCTCGCCGCGGACATGTCGACCATGTCGGCAAACGGCGTCATGTCGATGGGATAGCGCAGTGCCCGCGGACCGCCTTCGGCCAGATGCTTCTGGCTGGTCGTCAGCGCGCTCCAGATCGGACGATCCAGCAGCGCCTCATTGTTGTCGGACACCGGTCTAGTCCTTGTCGAAGCTGACGATGACGGCAGCGTTGGCAATGAGGATGGGGTCATTGGCCACTTCCGTGGCCGAGGGAATCTCCAGCCCGCCCTTGACCGCGGTGACGGTCACGGTGCCGTAAGGCAGCTCCTTGGCGACGGCTTCCTTGTCCACCGCCTCGGGGTTGGGCACGCCGATCGTGACGTCGACGAACATGTCGTTCGCGGTCTTGCCGATCATCCGGAAGAAGCCGAGGCTGGAATGCCGGATCGCATCCGACACCGCCCGCTTCGCCGCCTTGGTCGCATCCCTGCCGTGGACGTCGACGCCCATGCCCATCTCGGTGACACAACGAACGCGGGTCATAGTTTTCATTCCTGTTTGTTGTTAGATGAGGGAGTGTCGGCGATCAGCGCGCGCGAAACAAGTGCGGTTGGCATATTGGACCGAGAGGTCCGCCGCAGGCTCCGTCATTGTGAGCGCAGCGAAGCAATCCAGGATCTTTCCGCGGAAGCAGTCTGGATTGCTTCGTCGCAAGGGCTCCTCGCAACGACGGATGTGGTGAGAGCATCGAACAAACTCACGCCTTCGCCTTCTCATGCGCCCGCAACTCGTCCACGAGCACCCGCACATTCTCCGAATAATCGATCGGGATCGAGACCAGATGCACGCCGCCTTCCTTGAAAGCAGCGTCGAGCGTCGGACCAAAACTATCGATGCTCTCGATCCGATGGCCCTTGGCACCGTAAGCCTTGGCGTAAAGTGCAAAGTCCGGGTTGCCGAAGGTCATGCCGTAATCGGCAAAATGATCGACGGCCTGCTTCCAGCGGATCATGCCGTAGGCGTTGTCCTCCAGCACCAGCACGACCAGATTGAGCTTGAGGCGGACGGCGGTCTCCATCTCCTGGCTGTTCATCATGAAGCCACCGTCGCCGGCGACCGCGAGCACGCGGCGGTCGGGATAGAGCATCGCGGCCATCATCGCCGACGGCAGGCCGGCGCCCATGGTCGCCAGCGCATTGTCGAGCAAGAGAGTATTGGCAACGCGGGTCCGGTAGTTGCGCGCAAACCAGATCTTGTACATGCCGTTGTCGAGCGCGACGATACCGTTCTCGGGGATTACCTGGCGGATGTCGTGCACGATCCGCTGCGGCGTCGGCGGCCAGCGCGCCTCGGTGGCGCGGTCGGCGATGCGCCCTAGGATTTCCTCGCGTAGCGGCAGCAGCGCCGCAGCCTGCGGCAGCTTGCCTTCGAGCCGGCCGGCGAGCAGCTCCAGGCTCGGGCCGACATCGCCGACCACCTCGGCGTCCGGAAAGTAGACCTGCTCGACGCTGGCCGACGTGTAGCTGACGTGAATCACCTTCGGCCCCGACGGACCCATGATGAAGGGCGGCTTCTCGATCGGGTCGTGACCGATCGCGACGATCAGGTCGGCGGCGTCGATGGCGTCGTGGACATAGTCGCGCTCGGACAGCGCGGCGGTGCCCATGTAGAGATTGGTGCCGCCGGGCACGGTGCCCTTGCCCATTTGCGTCGTGAAGAAGGGAATGCCGGTGCGCCGCACGAAGCTGGCGATGCCGTGGGTCGATCGCGGCCGGCTGGTTGCCGCGCCCATCATCACCAGCGGGCGCTTGGCGGCTAAAATCATCTCGGCCGCACGGTCGAGCGCGGCGCGATGGGCGACGGGAATCTCGATCGGATGGACGGGGATCACGGGGACGGCAGGCACCTCGTCGCCGGCGATGTCCTCGGGCAGCTCGAGATGTACCGGTCCGGGCCGCTCCTCCATCGCCACGCGAAAAGCGTCGCGCACCACGGTCGGAATGCTGGAGGCGCTGACGATCTGCCGCGACAGCTTCGTCAGCGGCTTCATGGTCGCGACCACGTCGACGATCTGAAAGCGCGCTTGCCGGCTGCTCATGATCGGCTTCTGGCCAGTGATCAGGATCATCGGCATCGCGCCTAGATGCGCATAGGCCGCACCGGTGGACAGGTTGAGCGCACCGGGGCCGAGCGTCGACAGGCAAACACCGGGCTTGCCGGTCAGCCGGCCATGGGTGGCGGCCATGAAGGCGGCGGCCTGCTCGTGGCGGGTCAGGACCAACTCGATCTTGGACGTGCGGAGCGATTCCACCACATCGAGATTTTCCTCGCCGGGGACGCCGAAGATGCGATCGACACCCTCATTCTCAAGCGCGGCGACAAACAGATCCGATCCCTTCACCTTGCGCTCCTGCCCGCTCATGTCATCTCCCGCCCGTTGCGCATCCCGCACGCCGGGAGCCGCCGCATCGTAGCCGTCCATCGACCCGGCACAACTCACAATGCAGCGTGGTCCGGGCGCAATCTTCTGTCCGTCATCCTGAGGCGCGAGGGATGCGATGCGAATGCATCGCGTCCAGAGGCTCGAAGGATGAACGGCCGGAGACAGAGCCGGGCCGCCGCCCCCTTCGAGGCCCGCCTCGCGGCGCGTTTGCGCCGCCAGACGAGCACCTCAGGGTGACGGTGTTCGCGACAGCGTCTGAAGCACACGCCCATGCGATTCAGGCCCGCTGCCCTTCCCGCATCAAGTTCCTCGCCCAACAAATCAGCACCAAATGGCCGCATATGAGTCCGCAACCTTCCGCGCCGCAGGGGATTCATGGGCAGCGGCTATTCTGTCGCGATCTCAACTGCCAACCAAAGGAGTTCACATGGCTCTTCTCGGAAACCTGCTCGGCACGGTCGATGGCCTGCTTGGAACAGCAACGGGTACGCTGTCAGGCGTCGCCGATGCAGGTGGAAGTGCAACGGCCGGCGCCAGCGGCTCGGTCGACCTGTCGCACACGCTCGATGTCGGGGCATTGATCGAGACCAATCCCAGCATCGACGTCTCCGCGTCAGGCCTTGCGGGAACCGGTGGCATCGACGCCTCGGTCTCCGCACCGACCGCGATCGGACTCAGCGCAGACGTCGGACACCTCGACGTCGGTGGCCTCCTCCACGGACTCGTTTGATCGCAGTTCCCTGACGAACGATAGACGGCGTGGGGCTTCGGCCCCACGCCAAGCTGCGCGTGAGCCGCCAGCGTCCGGACACAGATACGTTTCACCCTTTAAGGACATCTAAGATGGCGGCAGCGCTTTCGACGGTCGCGGGCGAGGCGGCAGAGCCGTCGTATCGTCGCGGCGACGATTTGCGCGAGGCGCTCCAAAACCTCTGGCCGCACTTTCTCTGGGCCGGATTGTTCTCGAGCGTGATCAATCTGCTCTATCTCTCTTCGCCGCTCTATCTGATGCAGGTCTACAACCGCGTCCTGCTCAACGAGAACATCTCCACACTCGTCCTTCTCACACTGATCCTCGCCATCGCGCTTCTAACCATGGCCGGGCTCGACGCCGTACGCGCCTGGATCCTGATCCGCTGCGGCATCCGGCTGGACATGGAGCTGTCGACGCGCGTGTTCGAAGCGCTGGTGGTGCGCTCGGCTGAGCGCGGTGCCTCGCGGGGCGCCCAGCAACTGCGCGATCTCGACCAGTTCCGCACCTTCATAACCGGCCCCGGCATCTATTTCGCGTTCGATCTTCCCTGGATTCCGATCTACCTGCTGCTGCTGTTCTTCATCCATCCCCTGCTCGGCCTCGTCGCCGGCATCGGCGCGCTGTTGCTGCTGGGGCTCGCCGGCGTGAACGAGGTCCTGACCCGCAATCCGATGAAGCAGGCCGAGGCATCTGGCAACCAGTCCTACGTCTTCACCGAGAATGTGCTGCGCCACGCCGACGTGATCCGCGCCATGGGCATGCAGCCGGCGGTCGAACGCAACTGGCAGAGCCAGCGCTCCGCGATGCTGGTGCAGCAGGCCATCGCCAGCGACAAGAATGCGGTGATGACCTCGTCGATCCGTTTCTTTCGCCTGCTGCTGCAGTCGCTCATGCTCGGTGCAGGTGCCTGGCTCGCCATCGACCATGCCATTACGCCTGCAACCATATTCGCCGCGAGCATCGTCATGGGCCGCGCGCTGGTCCCGGTCGAGCAGGCGGTCGGCACCTGGAAGCAGTTCATCGGCGCGCGCGATGCCTACACGCAGGTGCGCGACCTCCTCGCCACCATTGATCTCACCACGCCGCAGACCATCGTGCCGAAGCAGCGCAACACCGTCGAGGTGCGGGATCTCGTCTGCGAACTGCCGTCGCGGCAAGAGCCGGTGCTGAAAGGTCTGTCCTTCGAACTCGCCGGCGGACAAGCACTCGGCATCGTCGGCCCCAGCGGGTCCGGAAAGAGCACGCTGGCGCGCCTGCTGGTCGGCGCGATGGCACCCGCCGCGGGGCGGCTGCGCTTCGGCGGGCTCGACTACAATCACTGGGATCCCCTCGAATTCGGCCGCCATGTCGGCTATCTGCCGCAGGACGTCGGCCTGTTCGCCGGCACCGTACGCGAGAACATCGCGCGGTTCGGGGACGCCTCGACCGACGAGATCATCGATGCTGCGATCCGCGCCGGCATTCACGACATGGTGCTCGACCTGCCCCGACAGTACGACACACGGCTCGGCGTCGGCGGCGTTGGACTATCCGGCGGTCAGCGCCAGCGGCTCGGCCTCGCGCGCGCCCTGCTCGGCCGTCCTCCGCTGCTGGTGCTGGACGAGCCCAATGCCAATCTCGATGGTCCCGGCGAGGAGGCGCTGAAGGACGCCCTGCTCCAGGCCAAGGCCGACGGCGCGGCCGTCATCGTCATCACCCACCGCACCACGATCCTCGACATCGTCGACATCATGATGGTGCTGCGCAGCGGCATGCTCGACATGCTCGGACCGCCCGGCGAAGTCTATCAGGCCCTGCAGCAGCAGGCGGCCGCTCGGACGGCTGCGTCATGAGCACCGCAACTTATATCGCCGATCGCGAACGCGCCTATTACGCGCGGCCGGGGCGGCCCGCCCTGGTGGGCGCGATCGTGGTCGGAGCATTTGCTTCGGCCATGACGCTGTGGGGCACACTCGCTCCGATCTCGGGCGCGGCGATCGCCAGCGGCAATCTCCAGGTCGAGGGGCGGCGCCAAAACGTGCAGCATCCCTATGGCGGGGTGATCCGCCAGCTTCTGATCCGCGACGGCGCGCACGTCGAGAAGGGACAACTTCTGCTCGTACTCGACGATAGCGACCCCCGCGCCAAGCTGGACGTGCTGGTTGCCGACCGCGATGCATCGCGCGCCGCGCAAGCGCGGCTGATGGCCGAGCGTGACGGCCGCGCAGCACCCGACTTCGGCGTCGATCCGAACGACGCCAAGCCCGCGCTGCGTCAGGCGATGGCGAACGAGATCGCGATGATGGCCGCGCGCAAGCATCAGTTCGAGGCCGAGACCGCCGTGCTCAAGGGCAAGATTGCCGAGCTGACCGCCCAGATCGGCGGCACCCAGGCACAGCTGACCGGCACCGAAAAGCAGCGCGAATTGCTGTCGGACGAGATGAACGGTGCGCAGCACCTCTACGAACAGGGCTACACGCCCAAGACCCGGATCCTGGCCTTGCAGCGCGAGGATGCCAAGCTGCAGGCCGACATCGGCGCGCAGCGTGCCACCATCGCCGGCATGCAGCAGCAGATCGCGCAGAACGAGTCCGAGATCGCCAAGGCCGAGCGCGCCCGCATGAGCGAGATCACCGACCAGCTCCGTTCCACCGAGAACAAGCTCGCAGAACTCGCCCCAAAAGTCGACGCCGCAACCGACGTGGTGACCCGCACCCAGATCCGCGCGCCCGCCACCGGCTCGGTGGTCGGGCTCGACGTCTTCACCGAAGGCGGGGTGATTCAGCCCGGCGCAAAACTCATGGACATCGTGCCGTCGGACAATCCGCTAATCGTGGATGCCCAATTGAAACTGTCCGACATCAACGATGTCACGGTCGGCCGCCGCGCCGAGATCCGGCTGACCGGCGTCAACTATGTCGAACGTCCCCGCCTCTACGGCACCGTGCGGACGGTGTCGGCCGACCGCGTCACCAACGAAAAGACCAGCGGCCCCGGCTATTACGCCGTCGAGGTCTCGCTTGAGCCGGAGGACGTGAAGAAGTCTCGCATCGAATTGCAGTCGGGCATGCCGGCCGAGGTGATCGTACCGACACGCCCGCGCACGCTGTTCGAATATCTGTTTGGTCCGCTCCGTGACGAGCTGACCCGTGCCTTCCGCGAACGCTGACGAGGAGCAAGGCCGATGTCTGCATCCGAGCGGAACAGCCGTCGCGCCGAGAAGGCGGAGACGGCCCGCAACATCACGACGGAAGAGACGGTTGCGTTCATGACCGCCCTGGTCGCCTTCCTGAAGGAGGCCGAAGGCGCCGGGCATCATGGCGGCGATGCGCAGCCGGCACCCGCGGATTTGCCGTCCATGCCGGTACACGCCGCTGATCCGACGCCTGCGGAAGCGATGCCTGCTGAGCATCAGACCGCCCCCGACGATCGGCACGCCGATGCCGGCGCGGCCCCGACGGAGGAGACCGCGACGGCGCTTCACGCGGATCGGACGAGTGGCGACCTCGCGCACGCCGACGAAAACACCGGCCTCGCCGCGATGACGGACAGCCCGGTCAGCGCGTCCGTTTCACCTGCCAGTCACATCGTGACGCCCACCGCCGTTGCCTCCGATCATCTTTCGGGAGCCGGCGCCAACGCCACTCACACCGATCTCGCGACATCCACGCCCATTGATCCAGCCTCGTCCCTGCATGAGCTCGGCAGCACGATCACGAACCTCGTCGACACCTCGCTGTCGGCGATCTCGCATACGCTCGACAGCCTGAGCACCACTGTCAGTCAGTTAACATCCACCATCACCGAAACGATCGGACAAGTCACCGACAGCGTCACCGGCCTTGTCGGCGGCTTGCTGCATTCCGTCGATGGCAGCGCCCATGATGCGGCCTCCCCCGACCTGTTCAGTGCACTGGTCACGGATATCGTGAGCACGCCGATCGCCACGCCGCATGATGCCGCGACGACGCACGCCGTCGATATCGGCGGCCTCGACACCGCCGGCGCAGTGCCGATGGCGGCGCTACCGCCGCTGACGCTGCATCTCGGCTTTCTCGGCCAACCCAGCGACGGCCACGAACTTCACGATGGCGCGTTCTCGGCGCTCGGTGTGCATCATTTCTAGCGGGTTCCCCCAATCGACGCCGCGGCCACGCGCGTTGACAGAACGGCATATCTGACTAAAGTCAGACATCATGCTGGACCCGATCTCGCGCGTTCGCCGCTTCAACCGCGCCGTCACCTCGGCGGTCGGCGCGCTCGACACCTCCTTTCTGGGCCGCGGCCGGCCGCTGGGCGCGGCGCGCGTGCTCAATGCGATCGGACATGGACGCTCGGACGTGGCGGAGATCCGCGACTATCTCGGTCTCGATTCCGGGCTGATGAGCCGGCTGCTCCGCAGCCTCGAGGACGAGGGGCTGATCGAGACCGCCGCGCGTGAAGACGATGCGCGCTGCCGTGTCGCGACCTTGACGCGTGCGGGTCGGCGCGAGTTCGCCGCTTATGAGGCGCTGTCGAACGCGCAGGCCGAGGGCTTTCTCGCGCAGCATTCACAACGCGAGGCGCTGCTGGCGGCGATGGACCTGATCGCCTCCACCCTGACGCGCGAGCGAGTTGCGCTGGACGAGATGGATCCTCGAAGCGAAGAAGCGCGCCACTGCCTCGGCGAATATTATGCCGAGCTCGGCCGCCGCTTCAGCCAAGGCTTCGACGTCTCGCTGTCGCGCGACCCCGACGCCAAGGACATGCGCCGCCCGCGCGGCACCTTCATCGTCGCGATGTCGGACACGCTGCCGATCGGCTGCGTCGGCTTGAAGGGAACGGAGAGCGGCTACGCCGAGGTCAAGCGTCTGTGGGTCGCTCCCTCCGCACGCGGATTGCGGCTCGGCCGGCGGCTGATGGATGCGACCGAGAGCGCCGCGCGCGAGCTCGGCATCTCGCTGCTGCGGCTCGACACCAACAGCGCGCTGCCCGAGGCCGGCCAGCTCTACCGCAGCACGGGCTGGCGCGCGATCCCGCGCTACAACGACGATCCCTATCCCGACCTGTTCTTCGAAAAGCAGCTGTGACGCCGCGAGGCGAATTCGCCTCTGCTGCGTTGTCCTTGCGGCATGGGAGCTTCACCATGAACGCCGCCGATCTCGACGAGACCTATCGCAGCTACATCGCCTGCCTGAACCGGCAGGACTGGCCGGCCCTCGGCCGGTTCGTGCATGACGATGTCGTTCACAACGGCCGGCCGCTCGGCCTGTCCGGATATCGCGCGATGCTGGAGCAGGATTTCCGCGAGATTCCGGATCTACGCTTCAACATCGCGCTGCTGATCTTAGATCCGCCCACCATCGCCTGCCGGCTGACATTCGACTGCACGCCGGCCGGAAAATTCCTGGGCCTCGACGTGAACGGCAGGCGCGTGTCCTTTTGCGAGCACGTCTTCTATGCGTTCCACAATGGAAGGATCCGGCAGGTCTGGTCGCTGATCGACAAGACGGCGATCGAGGCGCAGCTCTGACGCTGCGCCTCGATCTCGAACTTACGCCGGCACCGGTGCCGCCTCGCCTTGCGGCTTTGCGAAGGGGCGGAACGTCATCGCCATCAGGAAGGCGCCCAAGCCCATCGCCCAGGAGGCGATGTAAAGCCAAGCGTAGCTGGAGAAGGCGTCGTAGATCAGGCCGCCGGCGAGCGGGCCGGTGGCCATGCCGAGGCTGCCGGCCATCGCCGTGCCGCCGATCACCGTGCCCATCATCTTGAGCGGGAAGTTCTCGCGGATGATCACCGCGTAGAGCGGCATGGTGCCGGCATAGATGAAGCCGAAGACGGCGCCGACCGCATAGAAGGTCGCAAGCTGATGGGCAAAGACGTAAGCCAGCGCGCCGAACGCCTGCAACAACAGGCCCGAAACCAGCACCCGCTTGGCGCCGAACTTATCGCCCATCAGGCCGAAGGCGATGCGGCCGCCGAGGCCCGCAAACCCCTCGATGCTGTAGATCGTCACCGCCGCGATCAGCGGGATGCCGCAGCTCACGGCATAGCTGACGGTATGGATGATCGGGCCGGAATGGGTGGCGCAGCAGAAGAAATTGGTCGCGAGCAGGACCAGGAATTGCGGCGAGCGCAGCGCCTCGCTCATCGACATCTCGCTCTGCGCGGCGCCCTCGCCCTTTGGGGCGGCCTCGGCCTGCGCGAGCGCGGGCGGACGGCGCACCAGCAACGAGACCGGGATCATGATGGCGCCGACCACCAGCGCCACGATCTGCATCGAGGTGCGCCAGTCGTGGCCGGAGACCAGCCAAGCCGCGAACGGCGCCATCGTCATCGGCGCGATGCCCATGCCGGCCGACACCAGCGACACGGCGAGGCTGCGATGGGTCTCGAACCAGCCGGTGACGGTCGCCATCATCGGCGCGAAGATCGCGGCGCAGGACGCGCCGACCAGAAGGCCGAACACGAACTGGAACGCAAGCAGCGAGGCCGCATGGCTCGCGGCGAACAGGCTGAGCGCCAGCACGGTCGATCCCGTCAGCACCACCGGCCGTGGCCCGAACCTGTCGGTCAGTGTGCCCCAGGCCATGCTGGTGAATGCCATCGCCAGAAAGCCGATCGTCATCGCGCTGGAAATGCCGGTCACCGACCAGCCGGTGTCCTTGACGATCGGCTGCAGGAACACCGGCAGCGAAAACATGCCACCGATCGCGACGCAGCCGAGCAGGCCGCCGGCGGCGACCATCACCCAGCGATAGGGGGATTGGGTCATATTGGTCTCCCGAGATGATCTTGTCTGAGTGGAAGACGAATGGGAACCACGCCAGCCGACAGGATCGAGCAAGTTTTTGCGGACCTGCCGACACAAAACGCGAAAACAACCCCATGCACAGTAGCCGGCCTCTGCGAGATCAAGGACTTAGCGAGCAGGCAAGATGAGCCATCGGCGGCTTGCGACGGCCGGCCGCGATTTGACTCGTCGGGCAAAACCCCGGCGTCGCGGCATCATCCCGCCGGTATCGCGCGCAAGAGGCCATGGTTCACGGCCTCGTGCGCACGACGGCCATCGGGTTCGGTCAAACTTCGAACAGAGCTTTCACATCGTTCTCAGTGAGCGCCGAAGCGATCTGTCCATCTCGCTCGAACAGGCTGTCGGCCAGGGCCCGCTTTCGGGCCTTGAGCTCGTCCATCTTCTCCTCGATCGTGCCGGCAGCGACCAGTCTGTAAACGAACACCGCTTTGTCCTGCCCGATCCGGTAGGCACGATCGATCGCCTGTTCCTCAACGGCGGGATTCCACCAGGGATCGAAGATGATCACGGTGTCGGCGGCGGTGGAGATTGAGGCCCACCCCACCCGCCTTCAGGCTGACGAGGAACACCTCCGCCGCTCCGTTCTGGAAAGCCTCGATCGCCGCTTTGCGATCCTTGGTGTCGCCGGTCAGCAGGCTGTAACGCAGGCCGTCGGCGTCGTGAAGCCGGGCGCCGAGACCAGCGCGGCGACGTGCGGGGCAAGGTCGTGGCGCTCGCCGTCGATGTCGATGCCGAGCGCGAGCTCGAACCAGTCGATACCGCTCGATTCCAGCGCCGCGTCGAAATCGCCCGAGGAGTCCGCGAGCCGGAACGGAAAATCGTCGTCGAACAGAATCTCGAACCCTTTCGACGCCGCGCACCTCCGCGGTGACTTGCTTCAGGTCATCGCTGACCTTCAGATTCGAGACGCGGGCCTATGCCTGATAGGAGACCGCCTTCTCCATCGCCGATCGGCTGAAGTAAGTGTAGATCGATTTGCGCTTGAGAACGTCCGAGAGCACCGCAGCATTCCACGACAGGCTTTGAGCTTTCAGCATAGCGCCCAGGACCGGATGAGTGTAGCCACCCTGTCCAGCTTGCAAACAGGAACCGCAACCATCGCGGCCTGAAATGACAGGGAAGCCGCAGGAAGGATGTGATTCAATGATCGGTGAGTGCTAGGGGAATGGCTTTAGGGAGCGATCTCGCCCGTGGCCATCCTTCGAGACGCCCGCCGTTGGCGGGCCCTCAGGATGAGGACCGGGCGCGCGGCGCCAGTTTCAGCGAGCACCAATGCTGCTGAGCCTCATCCTGAGGAGACCGCGAAGCGGTCGTCTCGAAGGACGACGCGCTTGCTCAATTGCCGCTCTGAAGTCATATGCGATTGCCCTCTCCCGCAAGCGGGAGAGGGAGTGCACTTGGCTTGTAGTCAAACCTGATCTCATCACGCCCTAGGGGAGCCATATGGCCATCCGCCCTATCCTGCGCTATCCCGACCGCCGCCTCGCGAGCCCTGCCCACCCCGTCACCGCGTTCGACCACGGCTTGCGCGAGCTCGCGGCGGATTTGCTGGAGACGATGCGGGCCGCGCCGGGGATCGGCATTACCGCGCCGCATATCGGCGTGCCCTTGCGCGTCGTCGTGCTCGAGCTCGACGCCAAGGACGGCCCCCTCACCTACGTCAATCCGGTGATTGAATGGGCCTCACCCGAGATGATCCTGCACCGTGAAGGCAGCGTCTCGATGCCAGGAGTCAACGACCAGGTCCAGCGGCACGCGCGCGTGCGGATCAGCTACTCCGATCTCGACGGCAACATGCAGAGCGAGGAATCGGAGGGCTTATGCGCCGTATGTCACCAGCACGAGATCGACCAGCTCGACGGCATCTTCTGGATCCAGCGATTGTCGCGGCTGAAGCGGGAGCGGCTGGTGAAGAAGTACGAGAAGATGGCGCGGGGGTGACCTGCGGTCCACAGATTGCCAGCGCGACACCGGAAGCGGCCACAGCTCCGTCTTCGTGTTCGCGCGCAGCGCGGTCTCCGTGACCGGCGAGGTGCGCGAGATCGCGCGCTCCGCCGACAGCGGCGCCATCAAGCGAAAAGGCTTTTGTCCGAATTGCGGCTCGCCCATCTACAACAAGCCGGAGGAAAAGCCGGACTACATCGGCATCTATGTCGGCACTCTGGACGATGCCAGCACATTCAAGCCGTCCGTCGTGCTGTACTGCTCGCGCGGATATGCCTGGGATCGCCTTGATCCCGAGGTCCCAAAGCTTCCGGAATGGCATTCGGGATCGCGATAGGTTCCGTCAGGCGGATCAGCGAAGCGTAATCCGCCCTCTATCGACAAGGCGCGATACGGAGTGGCCCGTGATGCCCCCGGTCAATGTGTTCACGCCCTCTTCCCGCTCCGTTTGGTCATCGGCGCGTTGCGACGTTCCCGTTTGCCGCGCGCGATTTCGGTCGCCAGCGCGTCCAGTTTCGGCTCCCAGAAATTGCGGAACTGACCGATCCAGGCATCCACCGCGCGAAGCCCGGCGACGTCGACTGAATAGAGCCGTCTTTGCGCCTCCGCCCGAACCGTCGCAAAGCCGCTCTCTCGCAGCACCTTGAGGTGCTGCGAGACGGCGGCCTGGGTGATTCCGAACTCGGCGCCGATCAATTCGACGACCTCACCGGACGCCATTTCGCCGTGCGCCAGCTGTTCGAGGATGCGGCGGCGAACAGGATCAGCGAGGACCTCGAAGACGTGCATCAGCTTCCTGTGCCGGGATGAGCGATGTCGGACGGCATCTCGCCGCGATAGAACGCGATGGTGCGGTCCGAGCGCTGCTTCGCCTCGGCAGGGTCGACCCCGCTTGCGACATGCGCCGCGCGCCAAAACTCGCCGCTGGTCGTCATGAATTCCTTGCCCTCCAGCGAGCCCATCCAGGCTTCGGCCGTCTCGTGGTCGACCGATGCGCCGGTCGCAACATATCGCTCGAGTCCCGCAAGCGCGAGGTCCCAACCGATGCCCACCGCACCCGGGCCGAACTGATTCCAATGATCCTCGATGATCGCAGTGTGCTCAAGCGTCAAACGCGACTGACTTCGTTCGGCTGCCAGCTTGACGTCGATCCAGCTCACCGCCCCTGCAAACTCCCACGTTGCCGCAAAATGGGTCGGCGGCGTACATGCCGTGATGGTGCCGCCCGCATTGCCCTTGAGCTGGTACCGTCCACCGAGTTCAAGGTCACCCTCGACCGGCAAGAACCAGCGCGGAATGCGCTCCCTGCTGGTCACGGCGTCCCAGAGATCGTCGACGCTGGTGTCGTAGAGCCGCGTCAGGGTCACCGTGCTGGCGGGTCTTCCGTCTTTCTCAAGGCTCGTCACCGAACGCGTGACAAGCCCCAACACCCTGGCGACGTCGATCTGCATTGCGCTCCTCCTCGTTGTTGCGAGGTCTTAATATCAATCCAAACTAATATAAGTCAATTCTTATATTTCGGCAGGCGCCGCCGTGGCGGCCTCGCGTTCTGGGCCGACCGCGGGCGAACCGGACCATGGCTGCCTTCCCCGGAGTCCTGCAGCACATGGGCGAGATATCTCGCCGGCGGCTTGCCGAGCGCCTTCTTGAACATGGTGATGAAGGCCGCGACGGAATCATAGCCGAGATCGGCCGAGACCTGCTGCACGCTGGCGCCCGAGGTGAGCTCCCGCAAGGCGACGATCAGGTGCAATTGCTGGCGCCAGCGTCCAAAGCTGAGGCCGGTCTCCCTGACGACGAGGCGTGCGAGGCTGCTCTCGCTGAGCGCGACCCGGCCGGCCCATTCGGCGAGCGTGCTGCGATCGGACGGGTCCTTCGCCAGGACCGCCGCGATCCGCTTCAAGCGCGGCTCCGACGACAGCGGCAGATGCAGCTCTTGAACCGGCATGCGCGGAAGCTCACGCAGGAGCACCTGTGCCAGCAGCTTTTCCCTCGCCTCGTCGCCAGAGGCCGCAGCCGACAGTTCGACGATCAACTCACGCAGCAGCGGCGAGATCGAGAGCGTGCAGCACCGGTTCGGCAGATCGACGATGTCGGGCTCGATATAGACGAAGAACAGCCGGGCATTTGCCGTCGCGCGGTTGCTGTGCTGCATGCCGCCGGGAATCCACACCGCGCAATGCGGCGGCACCATCCATAGACCCGTGGGCACGCGACATGTGACGCCGCCGGCCAGGGCGAAAACCAATTGCCCCTTGCGGTGGCTGTGATCGGGCACCTCCTCTTTCGTCCCGCTGACGTCGACGCGTACGACGATGACGGGCGCCGAGCGATCGTCGACGTCGAGGTCCAACCAGGGAAAGCGAAGGGGCCGCCGCATGCTTGACTGTTTTTAGAAATTGATTGGCCAAGTATCTAAATTCAGCAAGGCGGTAAGTCCATAGATTGCTGACCTACTCGCCCGCCCGATGGCTGGGCACTCACGGGAGAGAGAGCCATGCATGGCATGATGACCTCGAAAGCCGAGCTCGGACGCGAGGTTCGCACGCAAGCAGGTCGCGTGCGCGGCACCTTACGGGACGCAAGCGGCGTGCTGGCCTTCAAGGGCATTCCCTACGCCGCCCCGCCGCTCGGGCCTCTGCGCTGGCACTCCCCGCAGCCGCCGGCGCGCTGGGCTGGCGTGCGCGATGCGCTTGTCTTCGGCGCGGGTTGCCTGTCCTCGCTGGAGAACGACCATCGACCTGGGCCGCGCCATGAGGATTGCCTCTACCTCAATGTCTGGACTGCAGCGCGATATGCGGACGAGAAGCACCCCGTGATGGTGTGGATCCACGGCGGCGGCTTTCAGTTCGGCTCCTCCGCCAACCCCGCGACCGACGGCGGCACGCTGGCCGCCAACGGCGTCGTCGTCGTCAGCTTCAACTATCGCCTCGGTATCTTCGGCTTTCTGGCACATCCCGATCTCGACGCGGAGGCGCCCTCGGGCAATTACGGCCTGCAGGACCAGCTGGCGGCGCTGCGCTGGGTGAGGACCAATATCGCCGACTTCGGCGGCGATCCAGACAATATCACCCTGTTCGGCGAATCCGCCGGCGCCATGGCTGTCGGCATCTTGATGGCTTCGCCTCTCGCGCACGGGCTGTTTCACAAGGCGATCGGCCAGAGCGGCGCATTCTGGGACGGCCGGCACGGGCCGCTGCAGAGTTTTGACGAAGCCCGCGCGCGGGGTGTCGCCTTTGCCCGGCAACAGGGCGATGGGTCGATCGCGGCGTTGCGCGACCTGCCGGCGGACCGGTTGAACGCCGCCGCGCCGTGGAGCTTCAAGACCAGCCCCGTTGTCGGCGCGTTCTCGCCGAGCATCGATCATCACGTGGTGCCTGACGTGCCCGCGCGGCGCTTCCTGCGTGGCGAGCAGATGCGCATCCCGCTGCTGACGGGCTGGAATGCCGCCGAGGAATTCCCGTTCATGGCGCAGGCCCTGCCCCACCCATCGGCGGATGCCTTTCTCGCCGCAGCCGACGCGATGTTCGGCCGGGAGCGCATGGTCGATTTCCGCAAGCTCTATCCCGCCGCGACCGACGCTGAGGCAACGATCTCCGCGGCCGCGCTCACGGGTGACATTGTGATCGGCGAACAGTGCTGGCAGTGGCTGCGCCTGCATCGGCGAACGCAGCACGCACCGGTCTACGGCTATCTCTTCAGCTACACCTCGCCCTACACGCCGATCGCCTCGCACGTCACCGAGATCCCCTTTGTGTTCGGCACGCTGACGCCGCAGCAGGTGATCGGCAGCATGACGCCGCCGGCGGAGGAGGACCTCGCGCTGGCGCGGACCATGATGGACTATTGGGTGAATTTCGCGGCACATGGCGATCCGAATGGACCAGGTCTGCCGCCGTGGCCGCATTATGACGAGAGCGACGTCGTGCAGATCATCGGCACGACGATCGAAGCCCGCCCCAATCCCCAAGGCGAGCGCTTCCGCTTCCTCGACGGCTTCAGGCAGGACGGCGTGCTGCCGGTACGATGGCGTGAGGTGGGTTAAGCGCCCCCTATCCGCCCGCCATCAACGACTTTGCCAGCGCCATGTAGGCCGGCAGCGTCACGGGGTCGTTGGCGGCGTTGCCCGCGACGGGGTGCGAGGCGTAGCGCGCGATCACCATCTCGGCTTTGGGATCGACGTAGATGCCCTGGCCGTAGACGCCGCGCGCCATGTAGGCGCCGTGCTCGTTGTGCGTCACCCACCATTGATTGCGGTAGGACGCACCCGGAAGCGTGGTGTATCCGGCCGGCTTGAACTTCTCGGGATCGCCGCCGCCCGCGATGTCCTCGACCACCTGCGACGCCACGATCTGGCGGCCGTTGAAGCGGCCATGATTGCGCTTGGTCTCGCCGAAGCGAGCGAGATCGCGCAGCGTCGTCGACAGGCCGCCGCCGCCGCTTTCGGTGCCGATGCGGTCGACGTGATAATACGCATCCTCCTCCGCGCCCATCGGCTGCCAGATCCGCTCGGACAGAAGTTCGGACAGCGTCATGTTGCTGGCGCGCCGGCAGATCCACGCCAGCACGTCCGTGTTGACCGTCTTGTAGGCGAAGGCCTTGCCGTGCTCGCCCTGCTTCGCCTGCGCGATCAGGAAATCGAAGATGTTGGTCGGGCCGTCATAGTCCGGCGGAATCGGCGCCATGCCGTTGGCGCGCCGAAGGCCCCAGACGTCCGAGTTCTTGTCGGTGTAGATTTCGGTGTAGGCGAGCCCCGTGGTCATATCCATGACCTCATGCACCCGCGCATCGCCAAACCCGCTCCGCTTCAGCTCCGGCACATAGTCCGTGACGGGCGCCTGCGGATCGATCTTGCCCTCGACGACCAGAATGCCGGCGAGCACGCCGGTGAAGGACTTCGTCACGGACATCCCGATATGCGGCTTGTGCGGCTTCAGCGCACCAAAGTAGCGCTCGTAAATCAGCCTGCCCCGATGCAGCACGGCGATGCCGTCGGCATAGGTCTCCTCCAGCATCTTTGCGAACGTCATGGGCCGGCCATCCATCGTGGTCGAAGCGATCGCGCCGATGTCGTGATCTTCGCGTGGCAGAGATGATGCAGGCCCCGCCCCGCGCCAGACGTTCATGGTCGGCACCAGCTGGCGGATGTTGCTCCAGGCCCAGCGCAGCTCGGGGAAATTGCGGAACGAGCCGTCGTGGAAGGTGATGAGGCGATCGGGCGCCGGCGGGAAGCCGCGCATCCAGCCGAGGGTTTCCGGGTCCGTGGAGGTGGCGGCGGGAGATTGAGCGGGCGTGGACGCGACAGACATGAACTTGAACTCCGGAGACGACCTTGCCGACCTCATAGCACGGCATCGCGCGCCGACTGGCTACGGATGGCCAGTCTGGCACCACCACGAAGATGACGTCCGTCTCAGCGACGGACACCGTTTTTCACCCCGAACCCGCATTCCCGGTCGTGGAGGATTTCACAATGGCAATCGTTCTCGCGGCGCTAACGACGTGGCATTTGGTCGTGATGCCGCGGAGGAGCGTGGCTTGCGGAATGGCGCGATTGGAAATCTTGTGTGCACGGCAAACAAGTAGCTGGCAAGCTGCTTGTGGCGCATCTCTGTGACGCTGGCGAGAGTTGCTGCGATCACGTTGGCGAGGATGACGGTGCATCCAAAAACGAGCCAGCCGCCGTCCTTCCAGAGCAGGAACGCTGGGTACATGATTGTGTGGTGGAGCAGGTAGAGGGTGAAGGAGTACCCCGAAAAGAACCGGACTACTCGCGCCATCGCAGCTGAGGAGGTGGCAGGCATCGCCTGCGTTGCCCCTACGATCCCGAACAGGAACAGCAACAGCAGAGGATAGGTGCTCGGCCGGTATTCGGCATAGGGCCGCACAACCATGAAATACGCCGCGGCGGATGCAACGACGATCGCCAGCGATACGCCGCGAGGGGGAAGCCATCCCCGTCTTGCCAGAAAGTAGACGTAGGCGCCTCCGAGCCACAACAGAAACAGTGATTGGCCCACCCCATCATCCTGAAGGGCGCCGAAGATGTAGTGCGTTGGAATTTGCCCGAAAACAAGAGCGATCGGGATAAGCAACAGTGCCGCCGCCGGCCGCGCGCCCAGGAAGAAAAGCGCGGCCACGAAAAGGTAGATGTGCCATTCGATAACGAGTGTCCACAATTGGCTTCCAGATCCGAATGCCGGCGACCGCAAGAAGCTTAGATGTGCAAGCGGGCCGCGGTAGGTCTCAATCATGAATATGTTTGCGACGAACGCCTTGAAATTGTAGCTGGCTGCCAAAGCGGCATTTCCGATCAGATGCAGTGTGGCGGCATCGATCACGGCGATTGCGACCAGGCAAGGAAGCAGACCGGAATAGATGCGGGCGAAACGTTCAACGAAGAACTGCGAAAAACCGTACTGCGGGTCCCGTGATGATCTCTCGACCAAGGTATAGCTGATCAAGAATCCCGACAGCACGAAGAAGAGCAGCACCCCGACGTTTTGCGGAAGAGCGAACTGACCGCCCCGTAGCTGGGGCATGAAGAATGAGATTCCGTGCCCTACACAGACAGCTTGCGCGGCAATGGCGCGGAGCGCGTCTAGCGTAATCGAGGTTCCGTTCTTGGCGGGATTAAGGTTGAACATGCGGGCTGCCAGTGAGGCCCGGACACTACGCGACAACTTCTAATCGAGCAACGACCCGCTCGCCAATTTTCGCATAGTACAATCCAAAGGAGATACTTCGGCTCAACAAGGCCACCCAAGATTTCGAGGCCAAACTGCTCCGGGTGCACTAAAGCGCGATGCGATTAGGATGAAACGTCATCGCGCTTTAGGTTGTTGTTCAAGCATGATCTTTTCGGAAAACCGCTACGCACTTTTCCGGATCATGCTTTAGCGAAGTCCGGCGGAAGCAAACCAGGCGCCGAGCAAGGAGTTATGATAGTCCGTTTCACGGCCCGCTAAACGGTTTCGGTCTCTCCAGCGGCACGAACGCGCTCAAGTGGGCCGGATATGTCGATGCTCCGCCGCCTATGGTCGTGCCGGTGCTGATGTTCAAGTAGACGTCCTTCACTCCCCTCGGTGTTTCCAGCAGGATCCAGTTCTCGCTCACGTCACCTATGCCGATCGTCGTGAAGCGCATCGACTTGCCGAACTGCGAGCAGGAAATCGGCTTTTCGGTTGTAAACGCATTCCAGGGACCATGCAGTGTACCCGATCTGCTGCCGGTCTTCGGAAGGGTCAATCCAAAGCCCAGACCGACCGCCGCATAGACGTAGGTGCACTTCAGATTGTTTTCCGTATCCCAGATGGAGAACAACGCGCTGGCAAACGCAATCCCGGCTCCAGCCCGCCCCTTAACGATCCGTTTGATGGCCGATCTCGCTGTAAACGAGATCGATCCGTCGACCTCAAGCAGCATGGCAATCTTGAAATTTCGGCTGACTTTTGGCTTCGGCGGAACGGTCCGCGGCAAGTTCGGCTTTATGATTGGTTCAAAATAGACTTTCGGCAGCACCCAAAGGGCCACCGATCTATCGGCGTCTTCATCGAGCTTGTGATTCCTGGTCTGCGTATTGCCGATGGCATGCGTCTGCATTTGTTCCGGGTGGATGCCCATCTCGGACAGACACTTCGCGACCGTAATCACGCGGTTGGCCGACGTCGTCATATTCCAATCGGCCGTACCGATCCGGCTCGCGGCCCCCGTCATCCATATCTGACCTGCGTCATCCTCGAGCAGAGGAACCACTCTGCTCCTCAGAAATTCGAGATGCTCTGTCTTCAAGCCACGGAACTGGTAACCGGCAAAGTCGTCGAAGTCGAAATTCCAGAGTCGCGCGTGCAGAACTCCCACTCCGGAAAAATCCAAGCCCACGTCAACCTTGCCCGGACCGGTTTTGTGAAACATGTCTCTTACCCGCAATAGGACGGCAGGAACTCGTCGGTGATCAACGGGACGGCCCGCCCGTTCCTAGTAGCGGTTGTCGTCGGGAGGGTTCATCAAATCGAGAGTTACACACTCTAGCGATCGCGATCTTGGACTTTCGCGCTCAGCTCCGGACTGGAGCGACGGATATCTCGAACAGGAGTTTCGGGTCGTTCTCAACAATTGAACCGCCTTGTTCTATCCCCCAAATCGCTTGACCAACCCTGAGCCTTTGGCTGCATTGATCTGCGGGCCAGTCAAGTCGGACCCGGCGTTCAATCCCGCCGTCATGAGATTCTTGACGCGCTGTGCCGCCTGCTTCTCGTTGGAATAGTCGATCTCGACATGATCGAGGCTCATCAGATGGCCGAGCTCGTGAGCCCAGGCACGTCCATTGGCATGATCGTCGCCATACCACTGCACGAAGCTTGCCGGCTCGGGATCGCTGTCAAGGTAAGAACCGCCGCCGGCTGAAAGGTTTGGAATCGGATTGACGAGAAAGATATGAACCGCATTGTCCTTCGTACGGCGGAGGCTAAGGACATCCAGCACCTGCTTGTCATTGTTGCGGGCGCTCTTTGCCATATCGAGCGGCTTGTCGATCAGGCAATCATTGATCACGAACGCAATCTTGGCCTTCGACCAGATCTTGTTGACCACATCCAGAGCTTTTTTGGCTGCATCGCAATCCCATTTTGCCGGCTCCGGAACACCCCTTTCGGCAAATGGCGTGATGTAAACCTTCAGTGGAATGGACACGACAGTCTCCAAGGTTGATGTTAGAATTCATGCCTGAAAGGTGGAGTTCGCGCTCCGCTGGAGAGCCTCCCCCACCTGGCAAGGCGTCCAGATCTCATTCGATCGAACGACGACCACCCGACTTCGCTCCAACCGGGGGAGGCCTTCGAACCTCATTGCCTTGGTGCTATTCTCCGGCAAATGATGCTGGACAACGATCTGACCATCAAGCTGCGGTGATTTTCTCCATCTGTGACGGTGGAACCTCGTGGGCGCATGGGCGCCGCCCAATCGCTGGCAGGGTCCGAGAGACCTTCAGTACCGAGCCTGCGGCTGGTTCCCGCCCTCACGTGCCGCTCACTGAAACGTTGCTTCAAACGCGGCGCACGCCCTGTCACGGGGACGAGGCCAGATACAAAAATCAACAATTGTATCAATGACTTATAAAATTTCGGCGGTCGCGACGGCGGATGCCCCTGGCTTCTGAGCCATCGCCTGCCAAAACTTTAGATGCGAACTTGAACGCGTTCACTCCGACCAGCGACAACATGGAGAATGGATCAGCCTCGAAATTGTTACTGTACGCAAATCGGTGGCCGCCTCTAGCTTACAGATTGGTTCAGTGAGCATTATCTACGTTCGACGCGGCCATCTGAGCAACGCTACTCCTATTCGGCAGATGCTGGGTGTTTCGCCATGAGATTGTACAGACACCTCCAAGTTTGTCTCCTTCTTGCTGCTGCGCTGTTCCTCGCCTCTCAACCAGCTTGGGCAACAAAGCGCGTGGCCTTGGTCGTCGGCAATTCCGGCTACCAGAACGCCCCCCTGCTCCCGAATCCAGCCAACGACGCTGCGGCCATCACTGCGACCTTGAAGGCCGCAGGTTTCGACGTGGTTGACTCGAGGCTCAATCTCGCCGCGACCGACATGCGGCGAGCCCTGAGAGAGTTCGCCGATCAGGCCCGCGACGCCGACATTGCCCTGGTGTACTATGCGGGCCACGGTATCGAGATTGACGGAACGAACTATCTGATCCCGATAGACGCCAGACTCGAACGCGACACGGACATCTATGACGAGGCGTTCTCGCTTGACCGTGTCCTGCTTGCGATCGAGCCTGCAAGGCAGCTGCGCGTTGTGATCGTCGACGCGTGCCGCAACAATCCGTTTGCCGACTCGATGAAACGTACCGTTGCCTCGCGGTCGATCAGCCGCGGGCTGGCGAGGGTCGAGCCCACCGTCTCCAACACGCTGATCGCGTTTGCCGCCAAGGCCGGCCTTACCGCACTGGACGGCAACAGCAAGAATAGCCCGTACGCGACAGCTCTCGTGAAGTACATCGCAAAGCCGGGGCTCGACTTGCGCAGGGCCTTCGGCTTCGTCCGCGATGACGTCTTGCAGGCCACCGGCAACCGGCAGGAGCCCTACGTCTACGGTTCGCTGGGCGGCGACGACGTTGCACTTGTTCCGGCTGCCAAGGCAGAGGAGCCGATCCAAGCTGCCAATCCCCAGTCGGAAACTCGCCGCGACTACGAATTGGCGTTGCAGCTGCGCAATAAGCCCGCCCTGAACGCATTCCTGAGCCAGCATCCGGATGGATATTATGCAAATCTGGCCAAGCTGCAGCTTAATCAGCTCGAGGCCGAAGAGGCACGCGTCGCGGCGACAGCGAAGGCGCAGCAGGCCGAGGAGCAGCAAGCGCGCCTGATGTCCCAGGGAGCCCAGCGTGCCGACCGGGAGAAGGCCGCTGCGGACCTGAAGGCTGCGGAAGAGGCCCGCGTCGTCGCCGAGAAAGCGAAGCAAGCGGCGCAAGAGCAAGCTGCCGAGGCGGAGCGGAAACGAACCGCACCGGAATCCACAATCGTCGCTGCGCTTTCCGAGAATAATCCGGCTGTCGAGAGCACGGTTGCGGATAGCCCCGCAGCAGCTAAGTCCGCCGAGGACAACAAGACGCCCAAGCTCGCCGCGCTGAGCGCCGAGCCGCGCCAGACCGATATCGCAAAAGCCGATATCGCCAAGTCGGTCCAGAGCGAATTGAGTCGCGTCGGCTGCTTCACCGGCGCCGTCGATGGCCAGTGGAATGCGGCTTCACAGCGCTCGTTGGCGCTGTTCAACCGGCACGCGGGAACGAAATTCGACGTAAAGCTCGCAAGTCTCGACGCGCTTGACGCGATCAAGGTCAAGCCAGAACGGGTCTGTCCCGTGATCTGTGATCATGGCTACAGGGCTAGCGGCGACCAGTGCATCAGGATCACTTGTGCCGAGGGCTCGTTCCTCAACGACGACAACGAATGCGAGAAGCGGCGCGGGAAGAAGCCGGTTGCCAAGCGCAACACGGACGAAGGTTCGTCACGTGCGGATCGTTCGGCGCGCGAAAGATCGGAGCCCATGGCAGACGTTCCGCGGCGGCAAGCCACTGCGAAGGCGAGTGGCGGCGGCGGCAGCGGCCAGATCGTGTGTGACCAATATCTGTGCCGTCAGGTCCGTCGGGGCTGCCACCTTGACTACCGCGGCGGGGGAGGCCCCGGCAACAACACTGGGAATGTCGAGGTCTGCAATTAGCAAGGCGCGAGTTCGCCACGCCGTCATCGGAAGCCGCTTCGAGGATATGGCGAACAATGGAATTGTAACATCGGGTCGGCCAGGTCCGTGCCCGACGCGGCCGATGCGGAGCGACCCTCGTGGTGGCGTGTGAGCTCGAACAGAAGGATGCCCAGTCGTTTCCAGGGGTGACGCTCTTTACGAAGCGGCTGGCGCCCGGCATGAAGCCGACCGCGGTCTATCTTCCGCCAAAGCACGCAACCGCTGCCACCAAGCTCGACATCGTGATCTGGCTGCATGGCTTCTACGTCAAGGACCATGAATTTCTGTTTCGCAACGATCCTGCGCGGCTCCGCGAACAAGTTCGGGATTCCGGCAAGGACGTCGTGCTCATCGCGCCGTTTTTGGGCTATGAATATGCCGTCGGCGAGACCTTTGCTGGAAATTACAGCGTCAACGATCTGGCAGCGCCGAACTGGGGCGAACGCTACCTCGAGGAAATCCTTGGAGCTCTGGCCAGGTTCTTGGGAGGCTCGTCGACGTCCATTCCTCAGCTCCAGATCGGCAAGCTCATCATCGCATGCCACTCCGGCGGTGGTAACGGCATGCGCAATCTGGTCGGGACCCTCGGAAGGTATCAGGCGAAGCTGACTGCCTGTTGGGGATTTGACTGTCTCTACGGAGCCAAGGCGCGGCCTGACGATGCCACCTTCTGGTATCAATGGCTGTCTGGACAGAGCGGCTCTGCGCTCGAGATCGTGTATGGTCCATCAACGCTGCCGCAGTCCGTGAAGTTGGATCTGATAGGACGCGGGCTGGCGACCCCCGACGGCAATCAAGCGCAGCCTCAGCGCCCTGCCCTCAAGAACCTCCGCGTGAGCGTAGGTCACTACGATCTGTTCCCGGCATTTGGTCAGATGGTCAGAGTCGCCGATCTGGACGAAGCTTACGTGGATCGGTTCATGATACCCCAGGTCGCCGACCAACCACGGCTGCATCAGAAGGCTGCGCCGTCGAGTGGTGAGTTCCTCCAACACGCGATTTCCAATGTTCGCCGCGCGTTTCCCTTCCCTAACGACATTCATTACATGATCGCCCGTGGCGGCTTCTTCAGCCGGCTCAGCAAGCTTTGACCTTGGCGGCCTATCCGCACGAATTCACTTGATGGAATAGGATTTGACGTCGAACGACCAATTGTTCGGCACGAGCTTCCCGGTGGCGTTGTCCGGCACGCGCAGCTCACTGGTCCAGGCCGATAGATAGCTAAGGGCCTCGGCTTGATCTTTGAGCTTGCGCGGCAAGTCCGGCAGATCGAGCAATTGGACACGTCGCTCGCTCAGGATGGCGATCATCACTGCAGACCCGGCCGGCGGTGCGACGACGTACTCAAAACCTCGCTGCCGTGCAGCCGGGCTCGGAACGACAAATTCGACGCCGGGCTTGACGAGATTGATATCGCGGCCGTCCGACTGCGCCAGGAGTTCGGGAGTCGGAAAGATCTGGGACATGCGTCCTTCCGCATCGATGTCCACCAAAATGAGATATCCAGGCTTCCTGGCGGTGACGCCGAACGAGACCTTGCCGCCGAGGTTGACGGTCTGGCCTGGCAGGATCTGGAGCGACACGCTTGCAGTATTGGCTTGGCTACGCGCCGCCTGCACGGGCCAAAGCCAAGATGCATGCGTGCCGGCAGGAAGCGATGCCGACGGCAACGGTGCTGCGCACGCTGCTCCGCCACCCGCCAATAACGGCAGCAGAAGGATTGCGAACCACGGTCGCTCGCGGTGGATCAGATGCAATGACGGCACCGGCTGCCCCTCCCGCTAGGGAGCACTGAAGAAGCCGATCGAAGCGATTCGGGCGTCCGCGGGCAAGTAGCGTTCAAGGCTTTTGATCATCTGCCCCGAGGCGCGACGCCGGTTAAGCTGGATCAAGGCCGTCTCAAGATCGACCATGCGTTGCTGCGAGGTCACCGCAACGATCTGTTCCGCACCGAAGGGTTCACCGACCCTCAGCGGCAGGCGCAAGCTCGTCGATCGGGCCAATGCAGGATCAGAACCCACCGGATACAACATTTGGATGGTGCCATCGCCGGAGACATTGAACAACAACACCGCCCTCGACGCCACATCAGACAGATCAACCTCGACGGTTTGGCCAGCCTTCTGCTGGCGGTCGTCTGGCCATATGCGCATCATCTGCGGCGACCGAACCGCCATACGCTTGAGTTCGCGAATTGCCGCGGTCCGGTCCACAACGGTTGATAGGCCGGCAACGTCCATCCCATACGCAACCACGTCGCCCCATGCGATCACATCGTGCGACACCGGATCCCAGATCAGGTCCGGATTGTCCGTCGGCTGAACGGCCTGGACGGGAATATCCTTTGTCGTCACGCTCGCAAAGTAGTTCGTCTTGCCGTCGAGCGCCGCGAGCCGGATCGGCGAAGTGAGGCGAAGCGGTGGCGTTTCGCCGATCGGAAGGTCCTTGGTCGGTACCGCGGCAAGGGTCGGAACGGTGGATGCCTTGGCCGTGACCGCCGGCGGCGGCGCCTGGGCCTCGACGGGCGCGGCGGTCCCGGCCGGACCAGAGGCTGCCCTTGCGGCCGGCCCCTGAATCAAGACGACGCCGCGCGTCAATCCGAAGGCAATTTCGGTGTCCGGTGTCTGAGCCGGCGATGATATCGTCACGATGTTCTGGCGCTGGTCCGATAGCTGATAGACCACCTGCCGAACATTGCTGAAGAGCTCCTTGAGCGTCACCTTCCCATCGTGATTGATGTCCGCACTACCTTCGACCGCACGCGCGACTGCATAGCTGAGAGCCCCGCGGAGGCCATCGACGCCGGGAATGCGGACTTCCGGCGCCTTCGTATAGCGGTCCACCGCGGCCAGGAACGCCGTGCGGTCAAGGTCGAGCTCCGACTTCGGATCGTTGCTATCAGAGACCGGCTTCAGTTCGTCGACCAGCAATGTATAGCGCGGCACCTGCCGGAAGCTCATTTCAGCGGCACGCGGATCGATATCGCGCACCATACCGCCGCCATGGCAGGTATCAGCCACGAAAATCACCTTCGCTCCGCGCAACTCGAACTGCCGGATGAAATGGTTGAACTCGCTGCCCAGAATGCGCTCGACAGAACCGGTCGGCGTGGTTTCGAAGCCCGGCAGCAGGAATACGTTTTCCATCCCGTCCGGCTCCGAGCCCTTGACGCGCTCCGGTTCCTGGGTGCCATGACCGGCGATCGACAGAAAGATGAGGTCGTTGCTCCCGGTCCGCTCCACCAGCGCACTGATTTCGCGCAAAACGCTTGCCCTGTCGGCCTGTGCATTCGCGAGTTCGACGACGTCGGCGACCCCCATCGACTTCAAGCTGGCGACAATGTCGGTGGCGTCGGCGACCGCGCCCTTCAACTTGCGTACGTGCTGATAATCATCGATGCCGATGACGAGAGCGCGCACCGCCGCTCCCTCCGGATTGCTGATCGACAACCCGCCAGCCGCATGCGCGCGCGGGGCCGTCAGCCCGATCAACCCAGCCAGACCGATGGTTGCGCATAGCCGCCCGATCTTCCAATCAAGTCGCCTGGGCATCCGCATCGTAAGCCACCTCGACATCCTGCCTACCCATTCTGTAGCGCGAACGGCATGGCCGGTTCAGCGCCTTTTGCTTGCCGTCTTGCGCCCCGCCTGCGGTTCGGTCTCTTGATAGGCGCTCGCGGAAACCGTCGCCTGATCATCCGCGAAGGCCTTGAAGCGGACCGGAACGTAGCCGCGCGAGAGCAGGCTCGCCAACGGATAGACGTTGCGGCAGACGCGACCGTTGCAGCCGCCAGTCGAGGATTCCATCACCTCGGCCTTGCGATCGGGCGTGAATCGCAGGAACAGCATCACGTGCGAGCCAGGCTTGTTCAGCGCATCGCCGGGCTTCAGGTCCCATGGATTTGTCACGGGGGCTGCAATCGCAGGAATTGCGGCAGTCGTATAGTGGACGGAGAGCCCCCACGCAGCGCTGACGAATGCCGAACAGTCGACGCCAGCCACATCCGGTCGCGGTGCGTTGCGAGTGCACACATTGCCGGCCAGCGTTCCGCTCTCGATCCGCTGCCGGAAGCTTGCGAGCGAACCGTGGCAGCCCCAGCAATAGGGTACGCCGCGCACCTCCTGGTTCACCTTGCCCTGCAAATACCACGGCCGCCGAATACGGCTGAAGCCGCTGCATTGGCTGTCGGGATCGCTGCCGTAGTTCGCCTGCGTCAGCTTCCACTGGATGCCCTCGAATGCGAACGCGGTCTCGATCGCCTGCTGCCGATTGGACGGCCTCACCGCAGCCGACGCGTTGAATGTGACGCCGGATTGCGGTGCTGGCGCAGCTGCCGTTCGCGACGGCCGCACGTCGATGATCGAAGCGTTGTTGAGAGGCCTGAAACCGACGCCAACCACCTCAATACCGTCGGGCTTGGTCCGCAGGAAATAGACGTCACCGTCGCCAGAGACCGTGACGAATCGCCTCGTCAGCGGCGCATTTTCAAGAGGAAGCTCATAAATTCCCTCGAGACGCCCATTCGCGGCGTAGCGTGCGACGAACGTGGAGGCGTTCTTTCCCGATGGCGGAATGTCTTCCGCCAGCACGTAGAAGCGGTCGCTGTTGTCTATCTCGAGGAATTCCACCGCGCCGAGCTGGTTGCGGACCCGGAGGGCGAGTTGGCCGATCGTCTCGTTAGTGACCATCGTCTGGATCTCGACTCGTACGCCCGCATTGCCCTTGTCCGGAATGATATCGGCGATCACGGAGCCCTTGCCTCGAGACGCCACATATTGCCGGTCGGGCTGCCGCGTCGTCTTGATGATGGCTGCTCGGGTGTTCTGGTCGAGCAAGTCGGCCGCGCTGCCGGGCGCCTGCGAACCCATCTGGGCGAAAGCGGAAACGGCAACCTGGTCGTCCGCCCCACGGCTCGAGACCTCCTCGAGCTGGATCACGTCGCCGCCGAGTCCGCGCGTGGATTGTCCGGCCGCCGCCTTCAGCGTCCGCACGCCGCCGTCCCAAACCATGATGTCGTCGTTGCGGACGACAAGGTCCGTCGGCTGAACGTCCTTCGGCATCTTCAGGATGTCCGGATCAGAATTCGGCTGCTTGGGATCGAACTGGAGAATACGGCCGTTAATCTGATCAAGCACAAACAGGTTGCCCTGCCCGTCGGCGCTGATCGCTTGCGGACCTGCGAGTTCCACGTCCTCGCTGGGCGGGACAATGCCAACCATAGAAGCAGCCGAACCGTCGCCAAAGCTGCGTACGACGGTATCGTCGGCATGCGCCTGGTTTCCGAAGATGCCAGCGCCAACGATGACGGCCCAGATCCAACGCTTTAGACGAAGCATGTTCTCGATGTATCCCGAACCAATCGCCGCGTCGGATCGACTAATCCCAGATGCCGGTAACGCGGCGCTTCAATTAGTGGTGAGCAATCTCAATCTCGTTCAATTCATCACTGGACGGTGATTGTCCTAACCCTCTTCAGCTTGCGGTGCAAACCATGGCCCGGAACAGATTTGAGCAAGTGAATGAAGTCCAGCCCGACGCGATCACACTGGTGCTGAAGCGCGACAATGACGGCGCTTCCGGATCAGTCGTGCTGCCGGCGGCCGCAAGCGGGGGACGACTGGCTACCGACCAGACCAGCGCACTTTTGCCGGCGCAGGATGCCTTTCGTGGCGCGATCCGACTGGCGAACGACCTGAAGCTCGCGGTCGTGGTGTGCGACCCGGACGGGGTCTGGAAATCCGAGTGGGGCGATCTCTATCAGCCGATCGATTGAGGCATACCGGACGCAACCAACATATGCTGCGCTGCCACATGGAGACAGCCATGGTGAATGGCTCCCCTGCCCAACCGTCCTTCCGAATACCGGCTTTGACGTTGGTGTTTTTGGTTGCGACGGTGTGGCCGGCCCGCGCCAACGATTCAGCCGCGGAATTATCAATCGGCGGGCTCCAATTCGTGCGCACCAATAACGTGACCATGGAGAGCGAGAACCTTCGTATCGCGCTCGACAACGTCACCGTTCGGTACCAGTTCGCCAACGTCACCGCCAAGCCGATCACATTGACTGTCGCCTTCCCGCTGCCCGACATCGACCTCTCGGAGGCCGAGAACATTGCTCTGCCGTCAAATGATCCGGTCAACTTCGTCGACTTCACGACCAAGGTCGACGGCAGCCCGACGCCTCTGACCATTGATCAGCGGGCCATGGTCGGCAACAAGGATGTCAGCGCCTTGCTGCGCGAGCTCAAATTGCCGCTGCTTCCGATCGGCGGCCGCGAGATCCGGGTGGCTGACCTGCCCGAGGCGACCCGAACCCGGCTCGTGAACGAGGGACTTCTGCTGCCTGCCGGGATGAGTGACAACGGTCGCCAGCAATATGCACCCGGCTGGGTTATCAAGACCTCTGCGGTACGTCAGCAGGTATTTCCGGCCGCGAACACCGTCACCGTTGAACACCAATATCGGCCGAGCGTCGGCTCCAGTCCGGACACCATCCTACGCTCCGGCCTGCGTCGCAGCAGCGCTCTCAGTCAGGAAGTCCAGCGTTACCGGAAAGAGTACTGCGTTCAGGACGCGTTCCTTGCAGAGCTCGACAAGCGCGCAGGCAGCAACCAGGCCAACACCAAGAACCTGCAGGAACGGCGCATATCCTACGTGCTCAAAACCGGCGCGAATTGGGCGGGTCCGATCCGGTCGTTCAAGCTGACGATCGATCCAGGCGGCAGCGACCGCCTGGTGAGTTTCTGTCCGGGGCGGCTCAAAGCATCCACCGGCAGCACGCTTGAATATACATCAAGCGACTTCAAGCCGGATGCCGATCTGAAGATCCTGATCATCGGAACATTCTGAGCGTGCCGATCAGTTCGTGAGCAGCACGTACCGTGCGGCTGCGATGATTGCTACCTTGTTCCGCTGAGATTCGCTGAGCGCCTGCAGGAAGAATGTGTCGGCAGCGATCGGCTTCGGCTGGCGCAAAGAATCCAGGACCTGCGGGGTCGCTACGACCAGCAGCAGCTGCGGTCCGCTCCCACGTGGTGTCGGGAGCGCAAACGAAAGCGAGTCGATACCCGGTTTCAGAAGATAGCTCAGGCTCTGGACCTCGCCACGATCCGACACCATCAGCAGCTCCACAACGCGGTTGGCGAAGTTCTCAATGGTGCCGTTGAGGGTTTCGCCGCCCTTGAGCTCTGTCGCCGACAGGTTGATGCGCGGCGCTCGCGCCTGATCGCTCCCGACCTCTCTCAAGAACTTGACGGCCGGACATTGAGCTGGGGTCACCTGCCTGACGCCGACCGAGGCCTCGAAGCCCTGCTCACGCCGGAACGCCTTGTCGAAAGCGTCGAACGGGACGGTCGAGGCGCCGAAGCCTTCGATGACGGCGGCGTTCTGGCTTACGGCGACCGGCAGGATGAAGAAGCAGTCGCCGCCGGAATATTGCGCCACATATTTGCGGATGCGATCGGTTCGCCCGGCCCCATCGGGTGTTGGAGATGGCGTCACCGTCGGCGGCACCGGCAGCTTGACCGGCTCCTGGCGTCCCCCCTGCGGGACAGCTGGCTCGGCCTTCGGCGGCGCCATCGTCCCGGCAAGTTTCGGAGGTGGCGGCAACACCGTAGTGCCCGGACCCGACCAGATCAGCTTGTAGAAGGCATATCCTCCTCCGCCGAACAGGAGCAACATCATTACCACTCCCGCGCCGTACCAGAGACGACCCCGCCTCCACACCGTCGGTGGCGGCCTGTCCTGCGGCGCCGGCGCCCCTCCTTCCGGCCGCCGCAGCGGATCGAACCCGTACAATGGCGCGACTGGTGTCTCAGCCGAACCAACCGGCGCCCAGTTAGCGACCTCCGCCATGCTCGGACGCAATGCCGGATCAGGCTGCAGCATCCGCTCCAGCAAAGGCCGGATGCGCATGTCCACCGCTCCGAGATCCGGCACACGCCGGCGCTTCTCCACCAGTTGAAATTGACTGCCGCCCATGTCGAGCTTTTGCCCGGTCAGCGCGTGGAACAGGACGAGCCCGAAGCTGTAGACATCGGATTTAGCGGTGACCTCGTTGCCGTAGAGTCCGACCTGTTCCGGCGATGCGTAATTGTCCTTTCCGGCAAAGCCCGAGCCAATGATGGTCTTGTCCCCCAGCTGGGTCGATCGGGCGATGCCGAAGTCGATGAGCTTGGCCCGCCTGACGTCGTCGAGCGGCACAATGATGTTGTCCGGGGAAACGTCGCGATGGATGATGCCGTGCTCATGGGCGGCATGCAGCCCTGATGCGACGCGCTGCATCAGCTTGATCAGCGCTTCGAGGGTCAACGGGCCGTCATCGAGCATGTTCGAGAGCGAGCGGCCGTTCACGAACTCCATCGCGAGATACGGCCGCTGCAATACGGGCTCCACCGTGAACAGGAAGTAGCGAACGATCGCGTCGTGCGGCAGATTGTGGAGCGCTGCGGCCTCTCGACGGAACAGCGCCAGAGCGGCTTCGTTCTCGACCATATCGGGCAGCAGCATTTTGACCGCAACAGGCGATCCGGTCTGGATCTCGCGGCATTTATAGACTTCACCCATGCCGCCGGCGCCGATCATCGCTTCGATCTCGTAGATGCCATTGAGTCGGGTGCCGGTCGGCACGCCTCTGTAAGACGATCGGAACGGATCGTTCGGGGTCATAATTGCGGCTTCCAATCGAGCGGCGATCTTGTTGTCTCCTGTGATTGTGGTGCCAGCAGCCGCACAATCACGATTGTCACGTTGTCGAGACCGCCACGATCAAGAGCCAGCGCGAGCATGTCATCGCAGGCCGCCTGTGCCCGTCGCGTCGCCGCATGGTGCAGGATCTCATCGTCCTGCAGGTGCTTCGTCAGGCCATCGCTGCAGATCACGAAGATGTCTTCCTCCACGGCCGGGCCGGTCACCACCTCAAACTCCGGATCATCGGCGATGCCGACGGCGCGCGTAATGGCATTGCTCGGCCAATCCTTCACGTCTTCGCGCGACAGCGCACCTTCGGCGATCAGTTCCTCGAGTTCGCTATGATCATGCGACACCTGGTTAATGATCCCGCGGTTGATCAGATAGACCCGGCTGTCGCCCGCCCATATGCAGGCATAATAGCCGTCGCGAACGAGCAAGACCGCTGCCGTGGTCCCGACGGTTGCTCCCTGTCGCTCGCGGCTAAGCGCCAGGATCTGCTGGTTTGCGCTGAACAGCCGCACCTCGCATTCCGTCAGCAGGTCTGCGGCGGACTCGAGCGTTCCGATCGCGTCGAGCGACTGCACCACGATGCGACTGGCGAGATCGCCGGCCTCGTGACCGCCCATCCCGTCGGCCACAGCCCACAAGCCGACGTCTGTTCGCACCAGGAATGAATCTTCGTTACGCTCCCGCACCCGTCCAGCGTGAGTGACGCTACCGACGTCGAATAAGGTTGGGACGTGTATCATCGCGCGTCATCCCGCCGCCGGTCCCGCAACTGCGAGATCGCCGGTCAACAGCATCGAATAGTGAAACGGATCCGGCAACCCGCGGCAACTCAGCGCCATTGACGGAAACCCTTCGCCTCCTGCGGTCCACCAGAAGCTCGCGGCGGCGTAGACCTCGGGGGCGGCGGTGCAAAGTGTGGCAAACGTTCCCGCGAACGCATCGATCGCCGACCCCCTTGCTACTGCGGTGGTACCAAACAAAATGATCGATGGACCGCCGGCGGCGGTCTCCCGCAATCGCGGCACCTCAAGACGATCCAGGGCGTCGGATATCTGCTCGAAAGTCGCGGTCTGATCCAAGGTCGAAAGCAGGAACGCCTCCGCTTGCCCAAACCATTCATCCTGCGGGTCGATGTTCGGTGGTGCAAAGCCCCCGCCCTCGCGCGCCATTGCGTGTAGCGTCAATGGATAGTACCGCCCGACCCCGTCGAGCGATGGCATGATCGCTCCTGTGACCGTGGTACCGCAGATCGTTGCACCGAGCCAAAATCGCCAAACCGGTGCGGTCACGAAGGCCTGCCGCCAATCTGCGCCCAGCTGGTGACGACTTGCGGACAGCGCAGCCTGCACCCACGGCTCCCAGGCTTCAAGGAAGCTGCGCGGCGTCGCGATTGCGATAAAGTCGCGTTTTGCACCGATCTTGCCGAATAAACCGCAGCGCATGGTCATATTCCCGTCGGGCAGCGAAACTCGCGGAGCACTGACATGTTCAGGGGATTGCGCAACGATCCGGTCGAGATCTGATAGTTGAGCTCGCGTCCGGCGACGATGAAGGTCGCGCTGGCAGTTTCCGCCTTCGCCACCAATGAACCGGCTTCCAGCATCCGGAACAACGACCAGGGACCGGTTCGCTCGAGGACGGAGGGCGGGCCGGTGTCGTTGCTCACGGAAATTGCCGTTCGCGGCGACGGGCCGGGCCATAAGACCGTCGTCGGCGCGTTGCTCTGTGGTTGCGGCGCAGGCGGGGGTTGCGGACCGCCGAACAAGGATGACGTCGCCGGTCCGGGACTGGTCGGGCCCGTAATCGTGGTACCGCCGATCTCGGTCTTGACGGTCACGCCCGGTCCGGCTGAACCGGGCGGCCGAATTGCGAACGATACCGCCGGCACGGCCCCACCCGTCTGGAAGAACGCATCGCGGATATAGGCGGCATTCTGGAATTGCTTGAGCGTATCCGGAGAAAACGATCGTCCGACGGGACTTTCCTTCCGCCAGACCCAGTCCGACCGAGACGTATCGGCGTAAGGGGCGAGGTATTGGGCGAAGAACTTATCCATGATCCCGTTCGGGCTGAATACCTTGGCGAAGTCCGCGAGCGGAACCTCTTGGGTGCTGCCCCGGACGAACGGATAGCGGTTGGTCACCGTCTGTTGGCAGGCCGGCGTGACCTGATCGCGCAGCGTCTGCAGGATCTGTCCCGCGGTCGAGGCCGCGATGCTCCCTTCGAACTCGGCAGCCGCCGCTCGCAGCATGTCGGAGAACGGCGGAGGCATCCGCGAGGCATTGTTGCGAAGGGCCGCGACCTGGGTCTGAAGCGCGGCAGTCGCCTGCGCGGTCAGTTGCGGATTCTCGATGATCAGCGTGAGGCTCTGCGCGATGTCGTTCAGGTTGGCGATGGTCGAGTCGATCGGCCGGCGTGTACTCTCGCCTTCGAGCACGGCGTGGTAGGGTTTGAACTGTGCCTCGATCGTCGCGCCAGGGGGACCGTCCTGCGCATTTGTGAACAGTGCTGGTGCCGGTGGCACGGCAACCGCCGCCGCGGGTGCCGCGGAGTTCGCCGCCGTCTTTGGGCGTTCCTTTGTCAGCATTGTTTCGTCGCGAACCGATTCCAGGATCTGCCGCATCGGCGAGGTCGGCGCGGAAAGCGCTCGCAGCACCTCGTATTTGGGCTTGTCGGCGAGCAGCTTCTTCAGGCGCAGGCTCCCAAGTGCCGTGCGCCAGGTCGTCACGAAATCGTTGGAATAGATACTGAGCAGATCGCTCGCCAAATTGTCGTATTGCTGCTCGATGGCCGACTGCTGACCGGCATCACCCAAGACCCAACGTTCCCGCTTCATCCGCTCCGACAGTCCAGGCAGCCGCGCCACGAACTTCTGATGGAAGCCGTTATACGTGAAGAACTCCGGCACCCGCACGGCATCAAGCGGCTGCGCGGTCGTGGATTCGAACACGACGGCCATGTCCGGACCACCGCGCCGGCTGGCGATCCAGTCGCCAGCTGTCGACGCACGCGCCTCCGATTTCAAGAACTCGTAGGCACGTTGCGAGACGCTCAGGCGCGCGAGGGAGCTCTGGGCCTGCTTGATCAATCGGCCGTCGAGTTCCACCAGCGGGGGCTGTTCGGTCTCGAGGTCGAACATCGCTACGAGGTTGTCGTCGAGCAGACGCCGCCCTTCCGCATTGGTCGCGCCGGGATAGAGGTTGTCGGCCCAGTCACGCTGCATCCAGGAGCGGATCAGCTCGCGGTCCGGCGACTGCAGGCCACCAAGCATCAGGTAGACCTTCAGCGCCTCGTAAACGAAGGCCGGCTCGTTGATGCGGGCGTTGAGCTGCTCCTCCAGGCGATAGAGAAGGCGCGGCCGGAACATGCGCTCGAGCGCCGTATGATAGGCTGCTTTCGAGGGCGATAGCAGCCGGGCGTGCTGACTGAGCCCATAGCGGGCCGACAGAGGCACCGATTCGTTGCGCGATCCGTAGCCCGCCGGTGCATTGCGCAGCCGGTAGAGCAGCGGCAGCACCTTGTCGAGGTCACGATCGGCGATCAGCGTCTCCTTGATAAGTGGCGCTCCGGCGGTCGCATACTCCCCGTCCGCCTGCAAGCTCTGCTCGATCAAATCGGAATTGCGCTTGTAGCTCGTCAGCCAGGCTGCGATCAGCCCGATCGAGACCAGTCCGATCAACGACAGCGCTGCGGTTTTCAGGATCAGTGCACGGCGTACCGCGGCGCGGTCGGTCGAGACCCAATCGGCCTCGCCGATGATGACTTTGGAAATCAGGTCTGCCAGGAAGTAGCTCTTGCCCGTGCCCGAATAGGATCCGGAACCAACCTCCTCCGCGCCGAACGTACGCGCCAACGATCCGATCAATTGGTCGATCGGCGTGCCTTGCTGTGTGCCCGAAGTGAAGTAGAACCCGCGCAGGTTCGCATTGACGTGATAGCGCGTCGGCTCGAAGATCTGGTTGAGGAAGTCGTGGATCTGGGGTTTGAGCCGCGCCATCTGCGCTGGGAAACCGAACAATTGCACACGATGCTGCGGCGTCGGCTCGTCCTGCAGACGATCGAGCGTTTCCTCGCTCAGGCGCTCCAGCAGACGGTCGAACTCGACCGGGATCTGCCCCACCAGATTTTGGGTCTTGTCGGCGGTCTGGAACGTGGCACCCCAGACCTGACGGCGGCCAGCCTCGCCGAGATAGGCGAAATATTCGGTGAAGCCGGCAACGAGATCGGCCTTGGTAAAGAGCGCATAGACCGGGAAGCTGACCTTCAGCCTTTGGTGCAGCTCGAGCAGGCGCATCCTGATGGCGTCGGCGTGGAGCGCGAGCTCCTGCTTCGGTAGCGTCAAGACGTCTTCGATGCTGATGGCGACGAGAACGCCATTGATCGGCTGGCGGGACCGGCTCTTCTTCAGGATATCCAGGAACGCCAGCCAGCTGTCCTTGTCGGCCTTGCTGTTGGAATCCTGGGTGGTGTAGCGGCCGGCCGTGTCGATCAGCACCGCTTCGTCGGTAAACCACCAATCGCAATAGCGGGTACCGCCGACCCCGGCGATCGCCGCCGGCGTCGCGCCACGCGCGAGCGGAAATTTGAGGCCGGAATTGACCAGCGCCGTGGTCTTGCCGGCGCCGGGCGGGCCGATGATGACGTACCAGGGTATATCGTAGAGATAGCCCGACTTGTTGCCACTGGCGGTCTTCAGCGTCGCGAGCGCATCCTTCATGCGCTCCTTGAGCACCGGCTCGTCGCTGACCGGCTGATCCGCACCGGCGATACCGTCGGCAATCTCCTTGGCATTCTTGCGCCGCCTGAACAGATTGAGGCCGACGACAGCTGCCACGGCCGCGGTCAGCAGCAGAATAGCGATCTGGCGGACGATATGGTTCTCCAGCGGCCGCCAATCGCCGAACGCGATGAAGGGACCGGCGAAATAGATCACCGCGCCGAGCGAGCTGAGCCCAACCCCGTAGAGAATGATGCGGATAATGTCCTTGGCAAGCATCTAACCGTACCTGTCGCAAACCGCGTGAGCCCGCGGTATCTGCCTATTCACTGCGCTCGATAAAGATCTCGACGCGCCGGTTCTTGGCGCGCCCCTCAGGTGTCGTATTGCTGGCAATCGGCGCGTCGGCTCCCTTGCCCTCGATGTCGACGCGCGAACCATCGGTCATGCCAGGCTTGAGTGCGGCGGCAACCGCCTTGGCGCGCTCGACCGACAACTCGAAGTTCGACGGGAAGCGCACCGTACGGATCGGCGAACTGTCGGTATGGCCGACGACGCGGATCCGTCCCGGCTCCTTGTCGAGTGTTGCCGCGACGCGGAGCGCGACCGGCTTGAAGCCGTCGAGGATGGTGGCCTGACCCGAGGCGAACAACGCGAGGTCGCAGACCCTGATCACGATGAAGCTCGCGGTCTGGTCCGCCGTCATGGCGCAGGCGGTGTTCTCCTTCGCCAGGGCGTTTCGGATGCGCTGCAACTGGGTGATGCGGTCCGGTGGCGGCGGAGGTGGCGGCGGTGGCGGGGGTGCAACGATCCGGCGCTTGAGCTCGATCGGACCGTCCGGATGCAGCGCGAGCGCGACCTCGGCAGCATTCTCCGCCCGGCCGGCCAAAAGCGTCCGAAGGACGAAATAGGACCCGGTCAGCAGCGCCGCAACCACGGCCGCGACCAGCCAGACTGGAACACGCAGACGCTGCCGGCGACCCGCCAGCGCCTGCCCGCGCCAGTTGGGCGACAGGTCACTCATCGTTTTGGGCCGGACCCGGCGCAGCAACTCGTAGAGGTTACGCTGGATCAGCTGCAGGTTCGCAAGCCCGCCTGCCGATGTACGGTGAATGCCCTGGAAGCCGAGCGCCAGGCAGGCGTGCTGAAGCTCGAGCACCGGATAGTTGATCAAAGGATCAACTTTCAAATGGTCGAGGATCTCGAAGAAGCGGACGCCACCGACCCGTTCGCCGAAGAATCGGCTCAGCATCGAATACTGCGTCCAGACGTGGCGTTCCTCGGTCGGGATATGCTGCACGATATCGTCGGCCGTGGCGCATAGGATATATTTCGCGGTATTGGCCTGATACTCGGAAATGCCCGCTGAACGGATATCCTTTTCGAAGAACTTGATGGCGTCGGCGACCTGCTCCATCAGGCTCGCGAATGACGCACGCATGAGCGCCACCCGCAAGCGGCCAAGCAATTGGAGCAACGGGCCCGCAGCGCGCATCACCGGATTGGCATTTGGCGCGACCAGATCGTCGACGCGCAGCGGCGGTCCGGGCGGCAATAGAGGCTGCGGCGCCTGGTTTTGCGCGGGCGTCGAGATCCATTCCTCGGTCGGATGGCTGACCGGCGGGGCTGCGTAACCCGAGCCCTGCGGGACGGGAGAAAAGGACGGCGGCGCTGCTGGCGTGTCGCGAGACGGTACGGGCGATGGCGAATAAGCCGGACGTGCCGCAGGTAGCTCGCCCGCCGGAGGCTGAGGGGTCGGTGCCGGCGGCAACTTCCCGCCGGGGTTGGGACGGATGATCGTCCGTTCGCCCCGACCGAAAGGATTGACCGGCTTGTCCCTGTCGCTCATGGCCTGTCTTCCAGGATGGCCCAAAGGTAAAGCTCGAGCTCCGGCCAGTCGCCGGAAAAGTGCATTCCAATCGAGGCCGCAGTGCTGAACTCAGGCCACAACGGCGACTTGCGGTCGAGATAGAAATAGACGTGATCGGTGATGGCACGGATGTGCGGCGGCGGCGTCGGCAAATGCACCAACGTCAGACCCGGCAGGTTTGCGTGCACGATCTCGTTCATCTTCGTGTTCGGCCCGACCTTGAACAGGTGCGGGAAATCGTTCTGGATCTCCACGAGCGGCCGCCGTGCGGCAACCTCCAGCACCAGGGTCGCAGTTCGGAACAGCGCCCGATCCCGGATCGGCGATACGAAGGCGTTCTGAGCGCGTTCGATGATCTCCAGACGGATCGCCCGCCGGCCGAGCCGTGCGCTCAAGAAGTCCTGGATGTCGCTCACCAAGGGCGTGAACACGTTTTCGAGATCGTCGTGATCGTACGCCGGATAGTTGCGCGCGCGGCGCTCCGCCGTCGCAAACGTTGCAAGTTCACCCGCGAACCTCAGCAGCTCCTCGTACAGCCGCTCGGGGTGCACGCTGCCGGAACGCTGGAAATGAGTCAGCACGGGAATGGTGCGGTTCAGCACTTGCAGCACCAGATAGTCGACGCTTTGTAAGCCGCCTCCAGACGACGGATCGACCGCGTAACGCGCAAGCTCGTCGAGCTTTGTCTCGACCCAGCCAATGACGCGGTTGAGCCAACCGTCGATGACCGGGTGTGCGGCGCAGACCAGCATCGGCGGCACGAACTTGTCATCGAACAGGATGTTCTTGTCGCGCACTTCCAGAATGCGCGCGATGCCGAGGCCCATGTATCCGGGCTTGCTGGTCTTGCGCAGCTCGAACGACAACCGCGGATAGGCGATGTCGATCTCCTCCTCTATGCGCAGCGCCGAGGTCGAGTCGATGAAGGTCTCCGACGTACGAACATAACGACTGGCGCTGTCGGTGCGGTCCTCATCGACCTCGCGGGTATTTGGCGCCGCCACCGGCATCATCAGCCAGACGATCTGGCCCGCGGCCGTTTCCGGCACTTCGATCGCTTCCGGGATCGGGCTATCGGCGGGAATATCGAACGGCGTTCCGTCCGGCATGACGCCGGACGCATTGCGCACCGCGAACTTGCTCTGTTCGGTAAGATCCTTGTCAATCTCGAGCTGGGCGAAGCCCCAAGGGTACGGCGTGGTGTAGCGAACGCGCTTTTCCAGCAAATGTTCGATGTAGCGGTCGTTCTGCTGCAAATGATGCGGTCGCAGAAACAGACCTTCCGACCAGAAAACCTTGCTGTACCAAGACATTCCTGCATCCACTTAACAAATTGTCGGCGACCGCACGGCCGCCGGTAGTTCACTTTGAATCAGCCTTATCGGCACGGTCGTAATAGTCGGCGAAATGCAACATAAAGATCTCGATTGGCGCGCTGCTGTCGCGGCCGAGATGCGCCTTCCAGCGCGTCAGGAATTCGTCCCAGAGCTTGCTCTTGTTCGTTCCGAACCAGGAGTTTGCACCGCGCTGAAGCTCGAGTTCGCGCGCCATCAGCGTGGGATCGATATCGGCGATCAGCTCGTGGACAGCGTGCTGCATCGCCATATACGTCCTCAATTGATGTGATTTGAGGTCGCCGAAGGCCTGCGCCAAGGCGCGTTGCGCGTCGAGGTAACTGCGCGTCCGCGGTCCGAAAAGAATGCGCAACGCCTCTTCCGAGGTCGGCGAGAACTTTAGCGGATTGTTCTCGATGGCCTGGACGGTGGTCTGACTGGTGCTGCGTGTCAGCTGCTTGGCCTGGGTTCGCGCCTGCAGCAGCGCCATCAGATTATCCACGGTCATGCGCAAGATGATGCCAAGCTGTTCGGCGAGCTCAGCATCGGTCTGGTGCGCAAAGAAATTGTCCGGCAATCCGGCAGCGCGCGCGACCATCCGCGTGAACTCGACACCGCCGGTTGCCATGGCGGTGACGGGTTCCTCCGCTGGCGCCTGCGGCGGGCGGGGCGTCTCGGCGCGCGGCCGCGATTGCGGCGGCTGGGCAGCCGCTGGCTCATCATCGGTCCAAACGGACGGCCGGCGCGGGGTCGGCACGGCGGGCGGACGCTCGACTTGGGGGCTCGGGACGGCGACCGGACCGGCTGCCCAACTCATGTCATCCTGCCCGGAGGGCTGGTAAGAAGACATCGGCGACGAACGTCGAACAGGATCCACACCCGGCGCCGGGACGCTGGCCGCCCAATCCAGAAACTCCGGATTCACGGGCCGCGCAGCCTCACGCGGCTTCTTCAACTGCTGCGGGTCGATCGGCGGCGGCACGTCCCGATCGGCGGTCCAGAGCTCCCCGTAATCGGCATATTGCTGGACGAGAGGTTCGTGGTGCTGCGCCTCCTGGTTTGGGGCGCGCCCGCCGGCTTCATCCTCGAGCGAAACTGCGATGATGTAATGGCCGATCGTGAGCCGGTCACCGTCGCGCAGGCGGTGCGGCCCCCGCAGCCGCTGGTCGGCGCCATTGAGAAAAGTGCCGTTCGTCGAGACGTCGTGCAGCCAATAGCCGCCGTCGCGAAAGTGCACCTCGCAATGCTTTCCGGAAATCATCCGCGCCGGATCCGGCAGCGTCCAGTCGAGGTGACGGTCCCGGCCAATATCGACCGAACGCCTGCCGGTGACCGTAAATGATACAGGTCCGCCATCCGGAAGGTTCGGTTCGTTCTCGATATTAAAGCGAAGCACCATCGCATCGTCTCGTCAGCGTGGAGGGCGCGGTTCGCCGCGTGCTAATTGAATACCATCCTTCAGGCATGTCGTCATTATTCGGTCCCGGGCGTCACGGGGAAGCCGGCAAAGGCCGATCAGCAGGGCAGCCCGCACCGCCCGCGCTGCTTGATCGGGCTTGGCTTCAACCGGTGCAAATTCCGCGGGAACCACGCTTCCTCCAGACCAGCCGGCCGCCAGCGCGAGCCATGTTGCCGGCTGCTCGGGGTCGTTGGCATTGCCGACGGCCAGCGCCTTGTTCCGGGATTGCTCATCCGATTGGTGGACCCAGGTCTCGGCGAAATTCAGCGACCTGCTGTCGTTGGCGTCGAAATGGTCGAACATCCGTCGCAGCGAGCGGCACCCCCACGCGACGGCCACGCGCCGGGGGAGCAGGTAGGCGCAGAAGGATACGGCCTGGTGCCAGTTGCGCGCGTCGGCGGCCTCCTGGAGGAAATCCAGCGACGGCTTGTCGGCGTCGGCCTTGCCAATATCATGGCGCGCCATGGGAAAGGCTTGAAGCAGATCCTGAACCGTACCGAACCGAACCTGACCCATAACCATCAGCCGACAAGGGTTGGAGTGCCGTGGGCGGCCAGCGGACCGCCGGCGGATAGTGCCATGGCGGCCTGCGCCGTCATGGCGATCGTCGGCGCGTTAATGATGATGCCTCCCGGGGTCAGGATAATCTGGCTGGGACCCACCTGCAGGGTGATGTTGGCATTCGCCGTCAGCGTGATGCTGAGGCCTGCATTGACAGACTGGTCCATGGCCAGCGTGATGTGCTGACCGCCCAATTCGATATCGAGCTTGTCATTGCCGTTCTTGAGCGTTGTCTTGCGGGTGTCACCGCCAAATGCAGCTTCGCCGATGGTCCGAGTTTCGGTGTCGCGGACCGTCACGTCATGGTCCTTCTCGGCATGCACTGTGATCTTCTCGGATCCCTTCTTGTCCTCGAAGCTCCACTCGTTGAAGCCGCCGCCACCTTTGGTGGAGTCCGATTTCAAGCCGCCAATCGTCTTTTTCGACGGCAGATCGTAAGGCAGCTTGTATTCGTCATTGTACACGGTGCCAATCACCAGGGGCCGGTCCGGATCCCCTTCCAGGAACTCGACAACGACTTCCTGTCCGACACGCGGAATGATCTGACCGCCCCAGCGCTTGCCGGACCAAACCTGCGCCACGCGCAACCGGCACGACCGCTTCTTCTTGCGATCCCAGAAAAAGCGGACATAGATTTCGCCGAGCGACTCGACGTCGATTTCCTCGCTCGAATTGTCGTCCTTGGTCACCACTTTGGCGGTCTGGACGCCGTTGATCCTTGGCTTCGGTGTCATCATCAGCGCCCGAAACGGCCGATCGCTCGGCAGAAACTCGTAGCTGCCGAAATAGACGTGTTGCCCGGCGTCGCTGGGACCGCCGGTGCGATAGGATTCGACCGAGAAAGAATGCGTGGATCGCACCACGAGATAGTCGATGTTCTGCGAATCCTTGGAATGCTTTTCGAGCTTCGTCAGCCCGCCGGGGAACAGGTTGACGGCGTCGCCGTTGCCGCGGCGCCGACGGTCCATCGCCTGCTCGGCCTGGAGCTGGATCTTCGCGTAGCGCTCGCCGTCCGATTTTTCCTTGAACTTGCCGGGATAGTCGTAAAACTCCATCTCCGACCGGGTGTAATGCTCGGTGCCCTTGGCGTCGCTGATCATCTTCGCGTTGGGCTTCTGATAATTGTAATCGTTGAGTTCGATTTTGCCGGTGCGAAACCGGCGCTCCGAAACCCATTCGTAGATGTGCTGCTCGCCGCGACGGTCGGCTCCCGTCAGCGGGATGTAGGGAATCGTGGCAAGACCGCTGATCGGGCTGTGCGACGATTTGGAGTCCGCCAGCACGAGCGTGTGCTTGCCGCCCTCATGCTTGAAGAAATAGTAGATGCCGTGCTGCTCCATCAGCCGGCAGACGAAGTTCAGGTCAGTTTCGCGATATTGAACGCAATATTCGAGCTTCGGACAGGAGCCCTCTTCGGTCAGCTTGGATTCATAATCGGTGAAGCCGCGTTCGTTGAAGACCTCCTTGATGATGTCGGGCGCCTTCTTGTCCTGGAAAATCCGGCAATCGGTGGTGCGCGACAACAGCCATAACCAGGGTCTCAGCACGATCCGATAGCTGAAATAGTCGTTCTTCACCCCGAGCCACTGGGCCTCGGTCAAAATGCCGCTGAACTCGCGCTCCTTCTCATGCAGCTTTATCTTCAACGTGCACTGCTGACCGATCGCGCGATCGAAGTCGAGGTCGGCATCTTCGCTGAGACACTCGATACGGTATTCGAACAGTTCGCTGAGACCTTCCGAGCCCTCGAATCCGGCAAAAACCAGAACGTCCTTGCCGAGAGGTGTCTTGAGTTCGCACAGACGGGTATCCTGACTAAGCTGGCCCATGTGGGCTTAAACTCCCTCCTCCGATCGAATGACCCGCCGCGCAGAGCTGGTCAAACGCAATGCAACAACCACGGGAATCCTAGGCGCGCTTGCTGCGCCGGCAGGTCCGCCCCGGCACAGGTCTTCTCGCGCGTCCACCAGGATAGCCCAAAGGGCCACCCCCGCTATCAGGTAGTCGGCTACAAGCGCTTGCCGGTTCACGCAGAAATGGCATGATCTTCGGGAATGAACCAAGATCGGAAGGCGCCTCACTCACAGGAGATGATCGGATCATGATCCACTACCTGATGCGCAAGTCGTCGTTGGCAGGCAGCGGCACGTGACCGAGCAGATGGATGGGCCCTTGCATGCTTGATCTGGCTTTACTGACGCAGCCCATTGCCGCTGACGATCCCTGCGGGCCGGATCTCGACGCCATAGGGGACGTCGAATATCTCAACTTCTTCGCAGGTGCGGAATCTCTCCTCCCGATGTCGTTCTTCGAGGTCGTCAACGCCAATGGAGAGCGTGGGCGCTTCGATCCAAAGGCGGTCGATTTTGCCGGGCAATTTGCCGCCGCGGAGCCGCTTCTTGCGCGCACCCGCGACCTCCGCCTGAACTTGCTGCTTGCCAAATTTGCCGTCCTCAACCGCGATCTGGACGGCTTTCTCTGCTGTCTGAAGGCAACCCACTTGCTACTTAACGAGCATTGGGAAGCGGTACATCCCAGAGACGAGGACGGCGACTACGCGCTTCGCGCCGTCACGGTCGAATCGATCGACGTCTTCCCGACGGTCATCAACCCGCTGCAGTTCCTTCCCCTGATCGAGAACCGCAGACACGGCACCCTCAACTACCGGGCCTATCAAGTTGCAATGGGCGAAATTCCCGCGGGCGGCGCCGACGCCGACGCGCCCGATCTTGCAACCATCGAGCGTATCGTCGGCGAGGCGGATCTCGATACGCTCAAGGCAACCAGCGCCCGATGTTCCGCAGTCGCTGCCGAAATCGCGGGTATCAAGGAGGCCTGGCACGAAAAGTTGAACGGGGGGCCTTCCATCAGCTTGGACAGGGTCTCCGGCTTGGCGAATGGCATGGCGGCTTGGCTTGCAGGTCTGGTCGCGTTGCGCGATCCGGCGGCGGCAGTTGCGGCAGGCGCGGAGAGCGTCGAAGCTGTGGAGGCACAGGCGCCGCTAGCCACGACCGGGGAGTTGGCTTCTTCCGCCCAGGCCTCCGCAGCGCTTGCGACGGTGGCCGACTATCTTGCCCGGATGGAACCATCCAACCCGGCGCTGCTCCTCGTGCGTCAGGCACAGGAGATGGTCGGCAAATCATTTATCGAGGTTATGCGGATGCTCGTGCCCTCGCACGTGGAGATCGCTGCGATCAACATCGGGCGCGACAAGGTCTTCGACTTGCCGATCGAACGGATGGCGGAACTGGCCATCCCGCTCTCGACGAGCGCCGATAACAACGATCAAGACGTTGTATTTTCAGTAGAAAATCGAGCGCAGGCCTTGGGCCTGCTGGCAAGGGTGGCGTCGTTCTTCCGAAGCGCCGAGCCTTCCAGCCCCATCCCGTTTTTGCTCGATCGCGCGCGCGACCTCGCGCAACGTGATTTCCTCAGCCTTTTGAATGATGTTTTGCCGGAGGGAACGCTTAAAACAATCGACAGATCACATTGAACCGAGTTTTCGCCCGAGGGCACTAATCTGACACGAGACTGTTTGCCGACCACAACTCAAAGCGCCCTCGTCGATCCCGTGTCGGCGTCTAACGCGATTTCGTAGTGAGGACACCATGGCTACAGACAGCGGTCAAAAATTCATTCGCCGAAACCGCGCACCGCGCGTTCACATCACATACGAAGATCCGTACGACGCGGAGCGGCTGATAGAATTGCCGTTCGTCATGGGCGTCCTATCCGACCTCTCCGGCAACAACCCCGGCGTCGAGAAAACGAAGGTCGAAGAACGCAAATTCCTCGAATTCGACATGGACAATTTCGACAACCGCATGGCCGCGATCCAGCCCGGCGTGACGGCACGCGTCGCCAATCGTCTCACCGATGGGGCGGACGAAAAGCTCTCGGTCAACCTGCGCTTCAACAAGATCTCCGACTTCACGCCGGTGGCAGTCGCCCGTCAGGTGCCGGCTACTGCCAAGCTGCTCGAGGCGCGCGAACAGCTCGCCAACCTGCTGCGCTACATGGATGGCAAGGTGGCCGCCGAGGACCAGTTGAAGAAACTTCTCGCCGACCCTCAACTGATGGCCGCGTTGCGGGAGCGCGCGAGTCAACCTAACGAACCCGGCACCGAGAGCTAAGGGAAGGAATGGGGACCATGGCAAAAGAAGCGGCGCATAAGGAAACCACCACCCAGGTCAGCACCGTCGAGGCTGACGAGTTTTCCGCTCTCTTGAAGCAAAGCTTCAAGCCGCGCACTGAACGTGCCGCGACCGAAGTCGAAAATGCGGTGTCCACGCTCGTGCAGGAAGCGCTGAAGGACACGAGCGTCATCAAATCGGACGTGCTCGACACCATCGAGGAGATGATCGCGCGGATCGACCAGAAGCTGACCGCGCAGATGAACGAGATCCTCCACGCCCCCGAGTTCCAGGCGATCGAAAGTGCCTGGCGCGGCCTCCACTACCTCGTCTTCAATTCGGAGACCGACGCCAACCTCAAGATCCGGGTGATGAACGTCTCGAAGACCGAGCTGTATCGGAATCTGCGGCTTTACCCCGATGCGCGCTGGGACCAGAGTCCGCTGTTCAAGCAGATCTACGAGTACGAATTCGGCCAATTGGGCGGCGAGCCGTTCGGCTGCCTGATCGGCGACTATTATTTCAGCCACCTGCCCACCGACGTGCAGTTGCTGCGCGATCTCAGCAAGATCGCAGGCGCCGCTCACGCGCCCTTCTTCAGCGGCGCCGAGCCGACGCTGATGGGAATGGATTCATGGACCGAGCTGTCCAACCCGCGCGACATCGGCAAGGTGTTCGACACGCCGGAATATGCCGCCTGGAAGGGACTGCGCGATCAGGACGACTCGCGCTATCTCGGTCTGTGCATGCCGCGTGCCCTCGGTCGCCTCCCCTACGGGGCGAAATCAGAGCCCGTGGAGGAGTTCGCCTTCGAGGAGGAGACGGACGGGCACACCGGCGACAAATACGGCTGGATCAACGCCGCCTATGCGATGGCCGTCAATATCAATCGCGCCTTTAAAGAATTCGGCTGGTGCACACGCATCCGCGGCGTGCAGTCCGGTGGCGAAGTCATCAACCTGCCAACGCACACGTTCCCCACCGACGATGGCGGCGTCGACCTGAAATGCCCGACCGAGATCGCCATCAGCGATCGCCGCGAGCACGAACTTGCAAAGGCGGGCCTCATCCCGCTGATCCATCGCAAGAACACCGACAAGGCGGCGTTCATCGGCGCTCAGTCACTCTATAAGCCAAAGAAGTATTTCGGCGAGAAAGGCGTGGATGCCACCGCGTCTGATAACCTGTCGTCACGACTGCCCTACATGTTCGCTGTGTCTCGCTTTGCGCACTATCTGAAGTGCATGGTTCGCGACAAGATCGGATCCATGAAGGAGAAGGATGAGCTGACGGTCTGGCTGCAGACCTGGATCAACGAGTACGTTGATGCCAACCCAGCCCTGTCGTCAGAAGCTCAGAAGGCGCGCAAGCCGCTAGCCGCTGCGAAGGTAGAGGTCATAGCAAACGAGGAGAACCCGGGATATTACAACGCGCGCTTCTTTCTTCGTCCACACTTTCAGTTGGAGGCGATGGACGTCGGCCTCAGTCTGGTTTCGCGCCTGCCAGGCCCCGGATCCTGACGCCGCAGCATCGCAACCGTAAACATGCAGAATTTTGAAAGGACTATGCTATGGCTGTCGATATTTTCCTGAAACTCGATCCGATCAAGGGCGAGTCGCTGGACGACAAGCACAAGGACGAAATCGATATCTTGAGCTGGTCGTTCGGCGAGAGCCAGACCGGCTCCTTCCACAGCGGCTCCGGCGGCGGCGCCGGCAAGGTCAGCATTCAGGATCTCCACTTCACCCACTTCGTCGACAAGGCCACGCCGGAACTTTTCAAGGTCTGCGCCAACGGCAAGCACATCGACACGGCGATCCTGACTGTCCGCAAGGCCGGAGAACATCCGCTGGAATATCTCAAGATCGAGATGAAACACGTCATGGTCAGCAGCGTATCGACGGGCGGATCGCACGGCGAAGAGCGCCTCACCGAAAACGTCAGCCTGAACTTCGCGAAGGTCAAGATGACTTACAAGACCCAGACGGAAAAAGGCGGCGCTGGAGCTTCGCCGACGTTCGGCTGGGACGTTCCTGCCAACAAGGAATGGGCCTGATTTTCGGCCCCTTGCTTGGCGCCGGTTGCGAACAGCGCAAACCGGCGCCAAGCGTTGCAATTTTGATCGTACCTTTCGGTCGGCCCGTCGTGAGCCGACCGCCTGCTGAGGCGGCCTCGGAGATCGACTAGCGCCCTACCGAATTGCGTGCGAGCCAGGCGTCATGGGGACCGTAAATGACCATTGCACCAAAGAGGGATCGACTCTCTCCTCCATTGATGCTGGCCTTTCGCTCGGCCCATGAAGCGCGCGATGCGCGCAAGAAGATCAATCTGCGCGACGAGTTCGGTGAGCGGGTCATTGCCGGGCGTCGCAGCACGGGTCGCTTTCCGATCTCGGAAACGCTGCTCCGGCGCGAGGTCTCCCATGACCTCGAAACCCTCCTCAATACCATTGCTCTGGAATCGACCCTGGACCTGCTCGGCCGGGATTGCGTGCGGACATCGATCCTGAACTACGGCTTCCCCGATATCGCCCATCGATCGATCGACGAGGTCACCGACGACGAACTCACCGACGCGCTACGCGCAACGCTGACAACTTATGAACCGAGGCTCGACCGCAAGACGATCCGGGTCCGCCGCGACGGCTCGGTCGGCCCCGAACAACTCAAGCTGCGCTTCATCGTTCACGCAGACCTGAAGACCGAGCCGCTCAACGTCCCCGTGGAATTCGTCGCCGACGTCGATCTCGACAGCGGCGACATTCAGATCAACCGACTTTAACATGAATCGCGAATTCCTGGATTTCTATAACCGCGAACTGTCACTGCTGTACGAGCAGGCAGGCGATTTCGCCGAAGAATATCCTGGCATCGCAGAGCGCCTCGGCGGCCTCGTTCGGGAGCGGTCGGATCCGATGATCACGGGGCTGCTCGAAGGCGCCGCATTTCTCGCCGCCCGCGTTCAGCTCAAACTCAAACACGAATTCCCGGAATTCACTGCCAATCTGCTTGAGCAGCTGGTTCCAAACTACCTTGCCCCTACCCCGTCGGCCATGCTGGTCACGGCACGACCGCCCTATGCCGATCCGGCGCTGCGCGACGGCAAGAAGATCGCACGCGGCGCCTATTTCGACGCCACCTACCGCGAACGAGAGCGAAGTCTTTCCTGCCGATTCCGACTTTGCCGCGATATCGCGCTCTGGCCGTTTGATGTCACCGGCGCAGAGTATTTCTCAACGGCAGGCGCGCTGCAGGCGCTTGGGATCTCGGTCGGCAGCGACGTCATCGCTGGACTGAAGCTGTCACTGACGCATCGTACTGCGGCCCGGCTCGATGAGGAACCGCCGGACGCAGAGGCCCGGACCAAGCCGGAAACCTGGTTTGCCGGCTGCCGCGTGAGCGAACTCCCGATCTATCTGTCCGGCGCGGAATCCGACGCCATCGCGCTTTACGAGCAGTTGATCTCGAATTGCAAGGGCGTCTACTTCCGCCATCTTGACGACTTCGGCGACCCGGTGGCCACCCGCGCACCCGACGACTGCGTGCAGCAAATTGGCTTCGAAGAGAACGAGCTGCTCTTTCCCAACGACAATCGGGTCTTTCGCGGCTCGGAGCTGCTGCGCGAATATTTCATGTTCCCTCGCAAGTTCCTCGGTATCAACCTGACTGGACTCCGCAGCGTGATGCCACGGCTGCGCAGCAAATCGGTCGACATCGTCTTTGCCTTCGATGAACACAATTCACGGCTTGCCGCTGCGGTGCGTCCGGATATCTTCAAGCTCTATACGGCGCCGGCGATAAACCTGTTCGAGAAGACGAGCGATCGCATCGTCGTCAAGTCGAATACGCACGAGTACCATGTCGTGCCGGATCGCAGCCGCTATCTGGAATACGAGCCGCACCAAGTGCTCGAAGTCTACGCCCACTTTCCGGCAGAAAAGGACAAGCGGCCGGTGCGTCCGCTGTATTCGGCGGCCGTCGACCGGACCAGCGGATCGGTCGAAGGGCTTTATTTCACTGTGCGCCGGTTGCCTCGGCGCCGCACCGTCGAAGAGAAGACGTACGGCGCATCCTCCGACTACACGGGGACGGACATGTTCCTGTCACTGCTCGAGCCCGGTGAACTGAGTGGTGAAGGCTCGGTCGCCGAGCTCAGCGTTCGGGCGTTGTGCTCCAATCGCCATTTGACCGAGCATTTGCCGGTCGGCCAGGGCGGCGCCGATTTCCGCCTGCTGGACGATACCTCCCTCGATCTCATGTGCGTCGCGGGTCCCACCCCGCCGCGCGAGCCGGTGGTCGCCCAGTTGCGCAGCCGGAGCGAGATCGCCAACAGCGGGCTTGTCAGCTGGCGGCTGATCAACATGCTGAGCCTGAACTATCTTGGCCTCGTCGAACGCGGTGGCGGCAAGAACGCCGGAGCGCTGCGCGAAATGCTGTCCTTATTCGCCGACCAGTTTGATGACGCCACAGAACGCAAGATCCGCGGTGTGCGAAGCATTGAAAGCCGTCCCGTGGTGCGGCGGGTGCGTGAGCGCACGGGCAGCGGCGCTGCGCGCGGGCTGGAGATCACCGTCACTCTCGACGAGAAAGCATTCGAAGGCAGCGGCGTGTTCTTGCTCGGCGCCGTGCTGGAGCGCTTCTTCGCCGATTATTCGGGCTTCAATACCTTCACACAGACGGTCATCTCGACGCCGGAGCGCGGCGAGATCATGCGGTGGCCGCCGCGCATGGGCACGCGGAGACCGCTGTGACGCTGACCGAGCAGATGAAGGCCGAACCCTGGAGGTTCGATTTTTTCAATACGTTGCGCCAGCTCGAGCGGGCCAATCCGGGTCGGCCGCGGATCGGCGACAGTGCCACACGCCGCGACGAATATGTCGACCTCGGCCAAGCGCCCTATCTGGAGTTCCCCGCCTCCAACCTCGCGGCGGTCGACGACCAGTCTGGCCGGCTCAGAATACTCGTCAAATTTCTCGGCCTTCTAGGACCACAGGGCGCGCTGCCGCTTGCCACCACCGATGAAAGCCTGGGTTGGTGGCTGATGCGGGATGACGCATTCCCGCGCTTCCTCGACCTGCTCAACGGACGCTTCCTGCAACTCTTCTTTCGCGCCTGGGCTGACGCGCGGCCGATCGCGCAGCATGATCGACCAGCGGAGGATCGCTTCATCGCCTATGTCGGCTCCTTCGCTGGCCTCGGCTCCGACGTGTTCGCCGATCGAGACACCGTACCGGACATGGCGAAGCTCAGCTTCGCTGGCCTGATCGCCCCGAGGGCCAAGTGTGCGTCACGGCTGACGCGGTTCCTGCAGGGGTTGTTCGACGTCAAGGTCGAGATCGACGAATTTGTCGGCACCTGGCTCTCGTTCGACCCGAGTCATTGCAGCCGCCTTGGCGGGGCGCATGCCAGAATCGGCCGGGACGCTCTTCTGGGCTCACGCGTCTTCAGCGTCGAGGACAAGATCAGGGTTCGAGTCTTCGTCAAGAATTTTACTCAATACGAGCAGTTCCTGCCGACCGAAACACCCAATTTGTCGGAGCCACTGGCAGATGCCTTGTTCTTCTACATTGGCGATGAATTGGAATGGGAGGTGGAACTCGCAATTCCTGCGGGAGAGGTCATCCCGGTCAGGCTCGGACAAAGCGGACGGCTTGGTTGGACCACCTGGGTTTCTCCGAACTGGACCTCGACGGAAGAATTTCGCCGCGATGCCCGCTTCCAGCTCGGCGAGCGCCTGAGGGCCCGTCGGGCCGCCGCGGTCGATGCGGCCGCGATTTGAACCTATCCACCGCGCCGATCGCCATAACACTAGGGATTTGACGTATTTTCCGCTTGGTGCCGGGCACCGCGGAGGAATTAAGCAGGAGGGCCGCCGTGACAGACATCAGCCTTGAAGCTGTAACGGGCAAGCTGAACCGGGCCGGCTATGATGCCTTCATACAGGCGCTGCGCCATGCCAAGAGCGCGGGTAACCGCAATGTGGAGCTTGCGCACTGGCTGTTTCATATCCTGCAGCAGGAGCGCACGGACCTCAGCCTTTCGGTGGATCACTACAAGCTCGACCGGGCACGCTTGTTGTCGGATCTTGCCGGAGTCATCAATGGATTTCGCAAGAACGAAACCGACATGCCGGGTGTCGCTAATGCGGTCATCGATCTCCTCGATCGGGGCTGGCACTATGCGACGCTCTTCTTCGGCGAAACTCAGATCCGCACCGGCCATCTGCTGGTGGCAGGTCTGAAGTCGAACGATGTCCGTCGTGCCCTGAACAACCTCTCGCAGGAATTCGCAAAGGTCAACGTCGAGGCACTGGCCGCGGAGCGCCGCGCTATCTGGGCCGGCTCCGATGAGGAGACCATGCGGCCGATGGACGGCTCGGGACTGGTCGGTGCCGGTACGGCGGGTGCGGACCAAACAGGCCCCAAGGGAACGACAGCGCTCGACCGCTTCTCCCAGAATCTCACCGCCAAGGCCAAATCGGGCCAGATGGATCCGATCCTCGGCCGGGACGAAGAAATCCGCCAATTGATCGACGTGCTGATGCGCCGGCGGCAGAACAATCCAATCCTCACCGGCGAGGCCGGCGTCGGCAAGACCGCCGTGGTCGAGGGCTTCGCGCAGCGTATCGCCGCTGGCGATGTACCGCCGCCGCTGCGCAATGTAACTCTCTGCGCCCTAGACATCGGCCTGATGCAGGCTGGCGCTTCGATGAAGGGCGAGTTCGAACAGCGCTTGCGCTCTGTGATCGACGAGGTCCAGAACTCGCCCACTCCCATCATCCTGTTCATCGACGAAGCCCATACACTGATAGGCGCCGGAGGCGCGGCCGGCACGGGGGACGCGGCCAATCTGCTAAAACCTCCCCTCGCCCGTGGCACGCTGCGTACGATCGCCGCCACCACATGGGCGGAATATCGCCAGCATATCGAGAAAGACCCGGCGCTGACACGACGCTTTCAGCCGATCCAGATCGACGAACCCGATGTGGAAACCTGTTGCATCATGCTTCGCGGACTTCTTGGTCCGATGGAAAAGCACCATGGCGTTCGTATCTCGGATGCCGCGATCACCGCCGCAGTCAACCTATCCCACCGCTACATTCCCTCCCGGCAATTGCCGGACAAGGCGGTCAGCTTGCTTGACACCGCTTCGGCACGCGTGGCCATCAGCCAAAGCGCGACGCCGGCTCTCATCGAAGATGCGCGCGTCGCAATTACCGCTCGTCAAGCTGAGCGATCAGCGCTCGTCAGCGACGGCGATCTTGGAATCGAGGATAGTGATCGCATCGCGGCCATCGACAGCGACATCGGGACATTGGAATCCAAGCTGGCAAATCTCGAAGCGGACTGGGCTGCCGAGCAGAAGCTCGTCGCGGACATCCGCAGCATTCGTGAAATCCTGTCCGGCCCCAAGGAATGCGAAGACCCGGCAACAAGGCGCCTCGAGCTGCGTGACAAGTTCAACACGCTCGAAGGCATCAATCCGGAAAAGCGGATGGTCTACGCCCATGTGGATCAGCAATCGGTGGCGTCCGTCGTGTCCGACTGGACCGGCATCCCGGTCGGCCGGATGATGCGGGACGAGATCGAAACCGTGCTGAAGCTGCCGGAGATTCTCAACCGCCGCGTCGTCGGCCAGTCCCATGGGCTGACGATGATCGCCAAGCGAATCGAAACCAGCCGCGCCAAACTGGACAACCCGTCGAAGCCGATCGGAGTGTTCATGCTGGCCGGGCCGTCCGGCGTGGGCAAGACTGAAACCGCCTTGGCGCTCGCCGAGACCCTCTACGGCGGCGAGCAGAACATGATCACGATCAACATGTCGGAGTTTCAGGAAGCGCACACCGTTTCGACCTTGAAGGGGGCACCTCCCGGCTATGTCGGCTATGGCGAAGGTGGTCGTCTGACTGAAGCGGTGCGGCGCAAGCCCTACAGCGTCATCCTGCTCGACGAGGTGGAAAAGGCCCATCCCGACGTCCATGAAATATTCTTTCAGGTGTTCGACAAGGGAACCATGGAGGACGGCAACGGTCGGCGGATCGACTTCAAGAACACCTTGATCATTTTGACGACCAACGTCGGCACTGATCTGATCATGGGCCTCTCGCGCGATCCCAAGTATCGCAACGAGCCGGAAGAGCTCGCCAAGATGCTGAGACCGGAATTGCTGAAAGTGTTTCCGGCGGCGCTGCTTGGACGCATCGTCTCGATACCGTACTTCCCGCTATCCGACGAGATGCTCGCAGGGATCGTTCGGTTGCAGCTCGACCGGATCGGACGACGCCTCCGCGACAATCACAACGCGTCCTTCGGCTACGATGACGCGGTCGTAGAGCACATCGTGTCGCGTTGCAACGATCCGGATTCCGGCGGGCGCATGATCGACAACATCATCACCAACACCCTGCTCCCGGAGCTGTCGCGCCAATTCCTCAGCAAGTCGCTTGCCAAGGAAGAAGTCAAGCAAGCGCGGGTCTCGATCGAGAACGACAAGTTCGCATATTCGTGGAATTGAGGACGATGAACATTCAAACCGAGCATCGCCAGGCGAGCGCCGGTCCCACGCCATACGACGAGGTCTACTACCCCGGCCACGTCTACGGGCTCACTCATCCGAACCATCTTGCTACCATAGCTGCCGTTTACGGCATGCAGCCGGCACCCGTCGAGCGTTGCCGGGTGCTGGAGCTCGGCTGCGGCGTTGGCGGCAACCTGTTGCCGATGGCCTTTCAATATCCAGACAGCACGTTCGTCGGTGTCGACCTGAGCCGCGTGACGATCGAGCGTGGCCAGCAAAATGTCGCCACATTGGGCCTCAGCAATATCAAGCTCCTGCATTGCGATATCATGAATGTCGACGCAAGCTTCGGGCAATTCGACTACATCATCGCGCACGGCGTGTATTCCTGGGTGCCGCCGGCAGTGCGCGAGAAGATGATGACGATCTTCAAGCAGAACCTCGCGCCGCAGGGGGTCTGTTACGTCAGCTACAACGCGCACCCGTTCTCACATATGCGCGACATGGTGCGCGACATGATGCGGTATCACACCCGCCGCCTCACCAGCATGAAAGAAAAAGTAGGACAGGCCCGCGCAATCCTGAAGTTCTTGAGCGAGGGCTCGAAGGCCAGCTCGGTTCACGGTGCGGTTATGCGCGATCAGTACAACCGCGTCCTCAAGGCCCCCGACGAGCTGTTGTTTCATGACGATCTCGACGAAGGCGCCGAGGCCTTCCTGCTGCACGAAGTTGTCGAGCGCGCGGGCGTTCATGGTTTGCAATATCTCAGCGACGCCGATTTCTCGCGACGCTATCTGGCGGGCTATTCCGAGGAGGTGCGCGCGACGTTGCAACGCTTTCCGGACAGCGAGTTCATGGCGCGCGATCAGTATCAGGATTTCATCGACGGGAACGGCTTTCGCCGTACCTTGCTCTGCCACGACAACGTCTCGCTCTCCCGCCAGATCGACCTCGATTTCGTCACCCGGTTCCATTTGCTGAGCACGACGAGCCCGGTTGATCCGGACGCCAGCGTAACCGACGATTCAGCGATGGAATTCGAAAATGAGGACGGTAGCAGGATCACCGTGACCAATCCGCTCTTGAAGGCCGCGCACCTGTGTCTCGGCCGCGCCTGGCCTCGCGCGCTGTCATTTGACGAATTGCTCGATGGCGCCCGAGCGCTGCTTGGCGGCCGGCAGGCAGATGATGACCAAAAGGCGCTGACCGAGGCGATGTTCATCCTGGCTTGCAGCGGCGAAGTTTCGTTCCTGCTGTCGCGTCCTTTCTTGTTGACGGAAGCGACCGAGCATCCGCAGGCCAGTCTGCTCGCGCGAAAACAAGCGCAAACAGGTCCGCTCGTCACCAACCTCCTCCACCAAACGGTGCAGTTGGAGGACGACCGAACCAGGGATTTCCTGCAATTGCTCGACGGTGCGCGGTCCATCGACCAGATCACGGCCGAAATGACCGAAAGATTCGGCCCAACCATCCGGATCGACCAGAAGGATAAAGCCGGGCAGCCCGCCGAGCCATTGCTGCTGTCAACGCAAGAAGGCGTTCGGCGCTCTCTTGCGGTGGTCGGCAAGCTGGGGTTGCTGGTCGCCTGATGCGTTCGAGTGCATGGGCTCCGTTGGCGATGAACGGCAGGAGTCGGAAGCTCCTTCTTGAAACGGACGCGGTCCCCGGTACTCTAGCCGTCGTGGGTATATTGCTGGCCGAGGAGCCATCCCGTGAGAATACCGCCGGGACCGCTGAGATAGACCGGATCAAAGCCGACGCCCGCGCGCAGCATCTTCCATTCATGCTCGCCGACCCAGGGAATCCCGGGATCGCCCTTCTGATACTGGGACAGCAGCGTTCGGGCGACCTCTGCGGCATTGGCGTAGATCGGCCCGTTGGCCCAGCGAGGGCGGGGCAGGCCTGTCATGCGGCAATAGAGCGCCGTGCAGACGTAGGCAGACGCCTCTTCCGCATTGGCATCAAGGCCGGTACGCAACAGATCGTATGCCGCATGCAGGCTCTCGTGGACGATATAGGCCTCGTCCAGCCGCCCCGTCGCCGACACGACCTCCAGCGTATTGGCCGCGACCGCCGTGCCGTCGGCTCGGGTTCGCGCGACATCGTTATATTGCGCGGCAACATCCGCGGCGAGATCGGTCGGAACCGCGACGGTGACCCGCCCCAGCCGGATCGCCCGGGCAACGTGATGAAACGTTTGCGGCGCAATCGTCACGTGGCTGCCGCGGATCGGAAACCGGAAGCGCATGCGTGCGACGGCCGGGCCATTGAGTACATCTAATACCCTGCTGCGCAGCGACATTTGATCGTCCTCGCTGTTCACACTACCCCACGGATGGTGGTCGCCGTTTCCGATCGGCAGGTTCAAACAATCTCTGCATTGGCGCGACAAGGACTTCGAGTGATCCGGGCCGGGCACAGCATCATCGAGCGAGCCGGCATTGAACCCGGACCGCTCCCGGCCTGACCAATCAGAGACTAGTCTCGACTCGAGGGGACCTGCGATGACCACGAACCCGACGACGACCGACACTTTCCGCAAGATCGCGGCGCGGCTGACCATGTTTCGGCCGCAGATCGATCTGACGCAATACTTCGCCGGGCCCGACCCGAATGTCCGCCTCTATGGCGAAAAGCCCTACATCCGCCATCAGCTCGAGAAGTACGGCGTTGCGGCCGCGACGACCACGCTCGACGGGGTCACTTTTCTGCCGAAGAATTGGGACGAGCTGATCAGGCAGCTGCGTACTGCCAAGACACCGGACGGATTCGACGCTTTCGCCGAGGGACAAAGCCCGGAGAAGTCGTCGCATTGGGCGCTCGATCTATCGATGGCTGCGACGATCGGCAAGGGGTTTCGGGAGATCTGGCGTCCGACGCTGTCCGACAGACCACTCTCAACGCGGGACCTTCCGGGCCGGCACGGCTTCGGGCTTGGACGCGATCGCGGACAGTGGAGCGACGGCTACAGCTCACAATTCGGCAAGGACCCGCAGCCACAAGACATTACCTCGCTGCATTTCGCAGTAGCACCCGATCGGGTGAACGTTCACATCGACGAAACTGGCTTTGTATTCGAGGGCGCGGACGGCGCACTCACAGTCGGGCCCAACTTCGCGCACCACGCTGGCAACGAACTGTGGTGGAAGAGCAACCCACATCCACATCTGCCGGATTGGGCAATCGAACATATTGACCTCATCCTGCCGAATAGCGCCAACGACTTTTCGCGCTTGGGACTCTCGGTCGATATGTACCGGCGCAAGGACTTGCGCGTCAGGGTCACCGGCTCCTGCGGAATTTTCGGCGGGTTCGAGTGCTCGGGAACGGTGAGCATCAGCGGGACGCACGATTTGCTCGGCTCGAAGCGCTAGCGCGCCCACTGAAATGGATCTGGCTTCTCTACAAATCTCAAGCCCGAGGATCTGCAGAGATCACGGACCGACGGAGGCCATTCGACGCGATTCCGTTCGCATCATGGAAGGCGGCTAGATCGTCCCACCGCCGACGAAGATTTCGACGACCACGGCTCGATTGGCGGCCCTGTTGATCACGGTCGTATTGTCCTTCAGATACTCGTAGTGTGGAGCGGGCTTGACGGAGAAGACGCGCGAGCGAGCGCTGGGGCCGAACAGGTGAAAGACATTCCTGGCCCGACCTGTGCGCAGGAAGGTGTTGTTCCGTTCGCCGCCGGTGCTGTCACTGTATCCCACGATCTGGAACTGCAGCGACTTGTCAGTCTCGAATCGCATGAGCTGCGCTGCCAGCAGCGGATCGCGCTTGGCGATGGTCTTGAGATGTCGCCAGTCGACGCCGAAATCCCAGATGACGAGATATTGGCAGCTGCCGACCGGCGGGACCAGACTGACGTCCGCAGCGAGATGGCCGCCCTCGGTGCGGGACGTCGCAACTTCATTGGCCTGGTAGGGAAACACGTCGGCGCTGCGCACCTTGGCAAGCGCCGTGCACTGTCGTTCCGGAGCCCCCAAATTCGGCATCTGTTCAACCGGGCCCGGCGGCGTGTATTGAGGCAAGGGTTGCGGCGCGCGTCCCATGGCAATTTCTCCCGTTGCTGGCGTGGCTTGTCCAAAGCAGAGCACTGGAGAGAGCGCTGGCTCCCACCACGGTTTTGACTAGTAGTGACGTGAGCGGTCGGGGAAGTTCAAAGGCGAGGTGCTGGCCGCAATCACAACATCGCTGGCTTGGTCGGCAGATCGGGAGACGGCCCCTCGCCGTCGTTTGCCACCTCGAACAGGGCGGGCTTCGACCTCCTGCCTCGGCTTCGGCCGCGCCATGCGGAACACGTCACGCAGCTTGACCTCTCCAGCGCGCCGCCGCGTCGGTACCTCGGGCACGCCGATGAAGCACGGGCTCAACTACAGGCGGGCTTACCGTTATCTCCCAACTTCGTTTATGTTGGAAACAGCTTGTCGCGAATGTAGCGTGAGGTTGGCGTCAGCTTGAGTCCTCGCGGCTTTCGCCATGCCGCCCTATCGATCTCCCTCTTGTCGCCGATCTTCAATGGGCCCGAAGCCTTCTTGGTCAGGAAGATCGCGTCGCTCATCCTTCGGCCGGTCTGGCGATTCTTGCCATTCACTTCCTTCCACAGCCTCAACTCACCAAGCCTGAGTTTGGGCAGCTCTTCCATGATCTCGCGACGGAGACATTTTCTCTCACTCTCGCCGGCTCGCCTGCGGCCGCCCGGAAACATCCAGCGCTTGTCGCGCCGCCGTCTGACCAGGAGCACCCTGCCCTTCCTTGCGACGACAAGTTTTGATGATTTCGCCATTCTCTATTCCGCCAGTTCGATCGCAACAGGTTGGTGATCCGAAGCGTCGGTCGCCTCGTTGACGTCGATGCTGCGAACGTGACTGATCAAATCTTCGGTTACGAAAATGAAGTCGCGACAGTCGGGCCCGTCGGCCCATTGCGCACGGTCGTAGATGCCGCAGGTCGGCACGCGCGGGCGGCCAGGACGATCGGCGGTCCATGCATCCCGATAATTCAGACCGGGACGGTCGGAATGGTCGATCAAGGCATGCTGGGGGTCTGTGACGTCAAAATTGAAATCGCCGCACATCAGGCTCGACGCAGCAACAATCTGGCTTTCATATGGCCCATCGTGCCGGGAGCCGGCCTGCCTGGGGCTCTCCGACGCGTCCTGTTGCAGATCCAGCAACCGCACGATCTGCGCCTCGCGTTGAGCGGCCGAATGAAACTCCAGATGCGTATTGACGATGCGGATCGCGCCAAACGAGGCCTGAACCGTCACCTCCAGCGCGTGACGGCGCATGCTGCGCACCCCGGCTGCGCCCGGCCACGGCAGCAGGTGATTGGCGATCTGCAACACCGGCAACCGCGACAGCGTCATGTTGCCGAAGCGGTGGAGGCTGCCGTCTCGATCTAGCGTTTCGATGGCCGGCCGGAATATGGCGGAGTAGCCGGGCAGCAGGGCTGCGAGCTGCGCGCTCTGGTCCGCGCCATCGCCGAGTCTCGAAAAATTGGCGCTCACTTCCTGGAAGCAGAACACGTCGGCGTCGAGCGTCTGCCGGGCGACGGCAACGATCCTCGGCAGATCGGTGACGCCGTCGCAACCTCTTCCGCACTGTATGTTCCAGGTGACAAGCTTCATTACCGGATACCTGCCCGCATGAACGACTGAACGAACTGGCGCTGGAATAGCAGAAACGCGATCAGCAGCGGCGCCATCGTCATCACGGTCGCCGCCGTGATCACCGACCAATCCACGCCGGTCTCAGGGGCGCCGAACACGGCAAGACCCACTGTGAGCGGCCGCGCCTCCACCGAGTTCGTGACGATCAACGGCCACAGGAAGTTGTTCCAGTGATAGCTGACCGAGACGAGCCCGAAGGCGACATAGGTGGGGCGGGCCAGCGGGACATAGACCCGCCAAAGGATTCCGAGCGGGCCCGCTCCCTCGACGCGGGCGGCTTCGACCAACTCCTGAGGCACGCTCTTGAAGGTCTGCCGCAGCAGGAAGATGCCAAAGGCGCTCGCGAGATAGGGCAGCGCGATGGCGGGAATCGTGTCGAGCAATCCCAGCCTGGCGATCGCGCGGTAGTTCTCGACGATCAGGACGTCCGGCATGATCATCAGCTGGAGCAGCACCAGGGCGAAGGCGATGCCGCTGCCTCTGAACTTGAAGCGCGCAAAGGCATAGGCGGCCAGCGTCGACAGGATGAGCTGGCCGACCAGGATCAGCGTCACCAGCACGACCGTGTTGAGATAGTACCGGGCAAATGGCGCCTGCCTCCAGGCCCGGGCAAAATTCTCGAACGTCCAGGGGGCGGACAGGCTGAACGACGTGGCGTAGGCGGCCGGATGCAGCGCGCTCCAGAAGGCATAGGCCAATGGGGCCAGCCAGATCAGAGCCAGAAGCCATGCTGCGACGGCCTCGACGGGGTGGGTCCGGCCCCTCATTGGTAGTGGATCCTGCGATCGAGATAGCCGAACTTGAGCAGCGCGATCCCGCTCAGGAGCGTCAAAAGCACCACGGTGAGCGTTGCCGCATAGGAGGAATCCTGGAAGGTGAAGGCGACCTCATAGATGTAATAGAGCAGCAGCGTGCTGGCGTTGTTCGGACCGCCCTTGGTCATGATGACCAGATGATCCACCAGCTTGAACGAGTTGATGACCGCATTGATCACCACGAACAGCGTGGTCGGCATCAGCAGCGGGAACGTGATGCGGCGGAACGTGTACCATCGGCTTGCGCCTTCAATGGAGGCGGCTTCTTCGAGGTCCGGCGAGAGCTGCTGCAGCGCCGCCAGATAGAAGATCATGAAGAAGCCGGCTTCCTTCCAGATCACCATGACGATCAGGCAGCCCATCACCGTCGAGGGATCGCCGAGCCAGTTCCAGCCGGCGAGGCCGAAGAGACCGCGAAGCTGATCAAGCAGCCCATAATCCGGCGTGTAGAAGAACAGCCAGACGTTGGCGACGGCAATCATCGGCAGCACGGTCGGCGTGAAGTAGGCCAGTCGCAGAAAGCCGCGACCGCGCATGTTGCGATTGACCCAGACCGCCATCACCAGGGCCAGGGCAATCGAAGTCGGGATCGTGCCGAGTGCAAACCAGAAATTATTGCCCAGCGCCTTCCAGAAGATCGGATCAGCCGCCATGGCCCGATAGCTGTCGAGGCCGACGAAGGCTTCCGTGCCGTTCCGGCGCGTGATGAACAGCGAATGCCGGATCGTCGCCAGGATCGGAAAATGCGTGAACGCGATCAGCAGGACCGCGGCCGGCAACAGCAAAAGCCACGCATTCACGGCATTCCACCACGCCTGCGATCCGGCGCGGCGCGACACAATCGGCGATGAGGCGGCGTGGTCGGTCATTCGTGAGCCGGCGAGATGGCGGCGATCCGCCATCCCGCCACGTCCCTATTTGTAGGCCCGCAAGACGCGGTCGGACTGCGCTTGCGCGGCGGCCAGCGCCTCCTGCGGCTTCTGCGCGCCCGTGATCGCGGCCTGCACGGCATCACCGACGAACTTGTAGATGCGGCCGTTCTCGTGGACGGAGAGCTCCGGCACCGCATGCTCCAGCTGATCGCGCGCGACAATGGCCTGCGGGAAGCTCTTGGCGTAGGTCTCCATCGCCGGCGTCTTGTAGGCGGCCGGCGACACCGCCACGTAGCCGGTCTTCATGCTCCATTCCGCCGCACGTTCCGGAGCCGTCATCCATTGAACGAACTTGACCGCTGCCTTCTGCTGCTCGGGAGATGCGCTCTTGAAGATGTAGAAATTGCCGCCGCCGGTCGGCGATCCGCGCCGCTCCTTGGCCGGCAGCATGGCCACGCCGAACTGGAATTTCGCGGCATCCTTGACCGCCGTCAGATTGCCGGTGGTGTGCCACATCATCGCGGTCTTGCCTTCGAGGAAATCGGTGCGCAGCGTCGCCCAGTCGATGCTGCCGGCCGGCGCGACGTTGTGCTTGCGCGAGAGATCGACCCAGTACTCGAGGGCGGCAACGGTCTTCGGAGCGGTCAGATAGACCTCGTTGCCAGGCTCGTTCATCATCTTCTGGCCGTTCTCGATCGCCAGCGCCTGCAGCATCCAGTAGGCATAACCGGTCGAGGGAATTTCGACGCCCCAGCGCGTCGTGTTGGCGCCATCCTTCTTGACCAGCTTCTTCGACATCTCGACCATGTCGTCCCAGGACGCCGGCGCCTTCTCGGGATCGAGGCCGGCCTCCTTGAAAGCGTCCTTGTTCCAGTACAGCACAATGGTCGAACGCTGGAACGGCACGCTCCAGGTCTTGCCGTCGATCTGCCCGTTCGCCATGAACGCGGGATAGAACTCCTTGAACCAGGCCTTGTCGCTGACGAGGCCGTCAAACGGCACGATGGCGTTCTCGTCCATCAACGTGAACACGTCGGTCGACAGCAATACCGACAGTTGCGGCGGCTGCCCGCCCTTCATGGCGGTCATCGCCTTGGTCATCGTATCCGTGTAGTTGCCGGCATAGACCGCCGTCACCTTGATGTCCGGATTGTCCTTCTCGAAGCGCGAGACCATATCGTCTATGATCTTGGTGACGGGACCGCCGACCGCGACCGGATAGTACATCGTCAGATCCACCGCGGCGGCGGGACGTGCCCCCATCGAGAGCACGGCAAGTGCGGCTGCCATCAACATCGTTCGTCGCGCAAACATCTCTCTCTCCCTTGTTAACCGCCGACCACCTGAAACCGCCGCTGCTATCCGACGGATGTCGCCAGCCGGCCGTCCTGGACCGAAGCCTCCAATCGGCGTTCCGAAACCGGATCGAACCGATGCTCGTGTCCGGCCTCCCACGCCAGCCGGACATCCTCACCGGGCTGAACCTTGCTGAAACCATCTGATCGAACCGAGATCGGCTGACCATCGATCTCGCACAGCACGATGCTGTCGGCCCCGAGATGCTCGACAGCCTTGACCCGCGCAGCATGATCTCCGCCAGTCACGATGCGGATGTGCTCGGGCCGGATACCGATGAGATGATCGCCCTGACGCACCAGATTCATCGGCGGGGTGCCGATGAACCGCGCCGTGAACGCCGTTGCCGGTCGGTTATAGAGCTCTTCCGGTGAGCCGTTCTGCTCGATGCGGCCATCGCGCATCAACACGACGCGGTCCGCCATGGTCATGGCTTCCGTCTGATCGTGGGTCACATAGACCATGGTCATGCCGAGGCGTTGTTGCAGCGCGCGGATTTCCGTTCGCATTTCGTGCCGCAGCTTGGCGTCCAGATTGGACAGCGGCTCATCCATGAGGCAGACCCTCGCCTCCGCGATGATGGCGCGCCCCAGCGCGACGCGCTGGCGCTGGCCCCCGGACAATTGCGCCGGCTTGCGCTCAAGCAGATGCGCCAGACCGACGATGTCGGCGACGCGACGGAGCCGGGCGTCGCGCTCGGCGCGCGACACGCGCCGCACGCGCAGACCGAAGACGATGTTCTCGGCCACGCTCAAATGCGGAAACAGCGCATAGGATTGGAAGACCATGGAGATCTTCCGCTGCGCCGGCGTCAGGTGAGTGACGTCGACGCCGCCGATCGCGATCGCGCCGCCATCGGCATCCTCGAGGCCGGCGATCAGCCGCAGCGTGGTCGACTTGCCGCAGCCGGACGGTCCCAGCAGCACCAGCAGCGAGCCCTCGTCCGCGGTCAGGCTGACGTCATCGACGGCGCGCATCGCGCCCCAGGATTTCGAGACATGGCTCAGCGTGATCGCCGACATGGCCGGTTCGCTCTCAGCATGATGCGGCTACGCGCGCTGGCTGCGGCTCGCTCCAACGGAGCACCGCAAAGCCGGTCACCGCCGGCAGACCGGACCATTGCGTCCCTCCCTCGATCCCCGCGCATTCATCAGCGCGGCTGACTATTATGTTCATATGAACATAACATGACACCATGTGAAACAGAAAATTGCGTCTTGGTCGTTCAAATGATACTTTCGATAGAACGGAGGGCCCATGCTCAATAGCGCCACGACACGTCAGGCCCACATACTGGAGATCGTGCGCGAGCAAGGCTTCGCCTCCATCGAGCAGCTTGCGGGGCGTTTCGACGTCACCCAGCAGACCATTCGCCGCCTTGTGAATGCGCTCTGCGATCAGGGACTGCTCCGGCGTGTGCATGGCGGCGTCAGCCTCCCCGTCCAGAACCAGAACCTCGCCTACGGCAGCAGGCACAGGTTGAACGCCGACGCCAAGCGGCGGATCGCGCACGCGACCGCCAAACTCATCCCCGACGGGACGTCGCTGATGATCGGGCTCGGCACCACGCCCGAATATGTAGCGCAGGCACTGTCCCGCCGACGGGACCTGCGGGTGATCACCAACAGCCTGAACGTCGCCGCGGCGTTCGCGCACAATCCCGAGGTGGAGATCAGCATCGCGGGCGGCACGCTGCGGCCACTCGACCGCGATATCATTGGCGAGGCCGCGGTACGCTTCTTCTCGGGCTTCCGCGCCGATTTCGGGATATTCGGCGTCGGCGGGATTGATCAGGACGGCACGCTGCTCGATTTCCATGTCGATGAAGTCAAAGCACGGCAATCCATCGCCGCCAACTCGCGAACAATCGTGCTCGTGGCCGACATCACCAAGTTTGGGCGCAATGCGACGGTTCGAGGCGGCCATCTCGACGACTGCCACCATCTCGTCATCGATGACCAATTGCCTGGAGCGTTTCAGCCGATCGCCGACGGGTATGGCGGTCTGATCCATACAGCCCGCGACGCTCGCGCAGATTTCGAGCGTCTTGGCCACACCTAGAGCGGAATGGCTTTACGGCCGCAGATCCATATCGATCCGCACGAAGTCGCCGCGATAGGTGACTTCGCCGAGATAGATCACGGTGCGGTCCTGGGTCGTGAAGATACGGCGGACCTCGGCCACCGGCGAGTTCAGGGGGACGCGCAACAGCCGCGCCGCTTCGATATCCGCAGTACCAATCGTCAGGGTCTGGCGCGCGCTGGCGATGGCGGGATCCCTGAGATCGCTAAGGATCGGGATCACGGTCTCGTTGCGAAAGCGTTTCGGCGATCTGCGGAAGATCTTCTCGTCGAGATAGATGGAGATGACGCAGTATGGCTGCTTCTGTCGCGAATGCAGCCGACGCATGAAGACGTACTTTTCGGCCGGCTTGCCGTCCTCGGGAAGCAGCGGCGCATCGCTGCGGCTTTCAGAGATGTTGATGATCTCGGGCGAGGTGTCGCGGTACATGTCGGCGAGATCGGATAGCGTGGTCTCGACCTTGAGCCAGCGATCCTGCCGCACCGTCCCCGTGACGAAGGTGCCGCGGCCCTGCTGCGCCTCGATCACGCCGTCGCGGGCGAGCAGCTCGACCGCCTGTCTGATCGTGACGCGCGACACGCCGAATTCGGCCGCCAGCTCCTCGTTGGCCGGCAGACGAAACCCCTGGGCCCAGACGCCGCGCGCGATCCGCTGCCGGAAGATGTCGGCAATCTGCGCGTATTTCGGGACGTGACTGTCGGAACTCAATTCCATCTCGTCCTCACGAATTCAGGGCCGCGCCATCATGCCATGACCAGCGCGGCACCACGTTCGCCGATCATCAGACTGGTCGCATTTGTGTTGGCCGAGGTGATCTGCGGCATCACCGAGGCATCGATCACGCGCAGCCGCTCGACGCCGCGCACGCGCAGCTGCGGATCGAGCACGGCCTGCGCGTCCCGGCCCATCCGACAGGTCCCGACACAGTGAAACACCGTGCCGCCGGTATTGCGCGCAAAATCCCACAGGCCGGCATCATCCCTCGCCGCCTCACCCGGTACCATCTCGATATCCCAGAGCGGACGAAACGCCTTCTGCTGATAGATCTCGCGCAGAATCTTCAGACCCGCAACGATGGTCTTGCGGTCGATCTCCTCGGCGAGATAGTTCGGGACGATCCGCGGCTGCTCGAACGGATCGGTCGAGCTGATCGCAAGCCGTCCACGTGACTTTCCATGGCACTGCCAGACCGAGGCGGTGAATCCGGAATAGCTGTGCAGGGGCTCGCCAGGCTTGTCGACCGAGAGCGGCATCACGTTGAACTGCACGTCGGGCCGGCCGCCGACGGCGTATTCGGTGCAGGCGGCGCCACCTACTTGCCCTGCGCCTACCGTTAGCGGGCCGCTGCCCACCAGCATCCACTGCAAGCCCATCTTCGCGAGTTCGACGGGATTGCGGACCTGATCGTTGAGCGACATTCGCTGCTTCAGGCGAACGATCAGCCGGGCCTGATAATGGTCCTGGAGATTGGCGCCGACATCAGGAGAATCTGCAACGACGGGAATGCCGAGCTTGCGCAGCAGGTCGGCCGGACCGACGCCGGACAACTGGAGGATCTGCGGCGACTGCAGCGCGCCACCGGACAGGATGATCTCACGATCAGCCGTCGCGCTGTGGACCTGCCCCTTGCTGATCCACTCGACGCCGCTCGCGGCGCGACCGTTGAAAACGACCCTGCTGACCTGCGCGTGGGTGATGATGGTGAGGTTGGGACGGCCGGCGACGGGGCGCAGAAACGCAGAGGCGGAACTGGTCCGCCAGTGCCGCCCGATGCCGAGTTGGTAGGTGCCGACGCCCAGCGTCGTGGCGCCGTTGAAGTCGGGATTGCGCGGCAGGCCGAACTGCACACCCGCCTCGACCCAGGCCTTCGAGGCCGGATTGTCGTTGCGGAGATCGGACACCTCGAACTCCCCGAGCCCGCCGTGAAACTGGCTCTCGCCGCCGCGGTAGCGTTCGTAGCGCCGAAAATACGGCAGGAGTTCGCGATAGCTCCAGCCATCCGCGCCAAGGCGTTCCCAATCGTCAAAGTCCTCGTGCTGGCCTCGGATGAAGATCAGCCCGTTGATCGACGATGAGCCGCCGAGCACGCGGCCCCGCGGCCAGACGATGGCGCGACCGCCGCTCCCTTCCGAGGGCTCGGTTTTGAACAGGCGCGAGAATCGCTCGTTGTAGATGGTCCGGTAGTAACCGACCGGAAGTTTCAGCCAGAAATTCCGATCCGATCCGCCGGCCTCCAACAGGAGGACGCGGCAGGACGGATCGGCCGACAACCGGTTCGCAACGACGCAGCCGGCCGAGCCCGCGCCGACGATGATGTAGTCGTAGCCGCGTGCCGACATCAGATCGTCCGGTATTGTTCGATGGAGGCGAGATCGGGCGTGATGCCGAGGCCGGCCTCGTCGCTGAGCGCGATCATGCCGTCGCGGACATCGAGCACCGGACCGCAGAAGCGGTCGCGCAGCGGGTTCTCGTTGCAATCGACTTCGAGTAGCCCGTCGCCGCCGACACCGGCGAGAAGATGCGCGGATGCCAGAAGGCCGATGCCGGCACCGAGATAGTGCGGACAGAACATCTTTCCCGACGCCAGGATGTCACGGGCAATGCCTGCGCAAGCCGACACCCCGCCCCATTTGGCGATATCGGGCTGGACGACACTGAGAACCGGCTCACCCAGCACCTCGGCAAAGCCGGCGTGGCTCGCGATGTTCTCGCCGGCTGCGAGCGGAAAGCGAACTGTCTCGTGCAACTGCTTCCATTCCTGCCGGGGGCGGTCCGCAGGGATCGGCTCCTCGAGCCACGCGAGACCGAAGCGCTCCAGGCGCGGCGCAAGTTCGAGCGCCTGCGCAATGGCCCAGCCCTGGTTGACGTCGGCAGCAAGCAGGCTTTCGCCCACAAGACGGCGCAGCGCGGCGAGATTGGCGCGGTCAGTTGCCGGATCGAAGCCGATCTTCAGCTTCAGAGCGCGGTAGCCGCGGCCCAGGGCCGCTTCGGCCGTCCGCTCGGACCCGACCGGATTGATGCCGCTGGCATAGACCTTGATCATGCGCCTAGCCCCGCCGAGCAGCTTCCACAGCGCGACGTTCTGCCGGCGCGCGTAGAGATCCCAGACGGCAAGATCGATGCCGGCGATCGACTGCGCAAACGGGCCGGCTTCTCCGGATTGTAGCGCGAGCACCGAGGTTCCCTGCGTCATATGCTCGAACACAGCGGACGGATCGAGCGCATTGAATCCGACGAGAGCCGGCGCAAGCACCTCGTTGACGAGCCGAACACGATGTTCGGCGCCTGGTGCCGGAAAATTGCACCACACTTCGCCCCAGCCGATATGTCCGTCGGTATCTTCAACGCGAACGAAGACAGCGGGCCGATCCTTCATCCGCCCGAAGGACGTGATAACCGGAATCGTCAGCGGATAGCGATAGCCAAAGGCCTGGACACTTCGGATGGTGAAAGGCGGCGATGTCATGCGGGAAAGCCTGCGACGCCTACGACCAAAGGCGCCACTTGTATGGTCATCCTATTTATAATATGACCTCTGAAAACATCAACCGCAATCTGGGTGGACGCGTCGAATGAACGGAGCTGGCCTGAGACGCTTTGGTCTCGGATTGATACCGTGGATCGGCGCAATCCTGCTCTGGTACGCCGTGCGCTGGAGCGGCTTCGTCAACACCTCGCTGATCCCAGCGCCGCACCAGGTCGCCGCGAAATTCTTCGAGCTTCTCACCAAAGAAGGCCTGCTGATCGACATCTTCGCGTCGACCCGGCGCGTGTTCCTTGGCGTCGCGCTCGGTATTCTCGTCGCCGTGCCGGTCGGATTTCTGCTCGGGTGGTATCGCCCCGCCCGCACCTTCGCCGACCCCATGATCAACTTCTTTCGCGCGCTGCCGCCGATCGCACTGATCCCTCTGGTGATCGTCTATTTCGGCGTCGACGAGCTGGCAAAGCTCGTTATTTTGTTCTACGCCTCGTTCTTCTCCGGCGTGATCGTGATGTATGAGGGCGTGTCGCAAATCACGCCGCTCTACATCCGCGTGGCGCAGACGCTCGGAGCCAACCAGGCCGAGATCTTTCGCAAGGTCATCATTCCCCTCACCGTCCCGCACATCCTCACAGCGCTGCGCGTGGCGTTGGGCGTGGCCTGGGCGACGCTGGTCGCATCCGAGCTGATCGCGGCGCAGCGCGGGCTCGGCGCCATGATCCAGAATGCCTCGACCTATTTCCTGCTCGACGTGATCTATGTCGGCATCATCTGCATCGGCCTGATCGCGCTGATCATGGATTTGATCCTGCGCAGGATCACGGCCCGGTTGCTGGTCTGGCAGGATCGGGCCATCGCATGACCAAGCGCGCACAGTTCGACAAGGTCTCGCTGTCTTTTGGTACACCGAAAGGCCGCCTCAACGTCGTCGAGGACGTCAGCTACGACATCAACGACGGCGACTTCATTGCGGTGATCGGCCCGTCCGGCTGCGGCAAGACCACGATGATGAGCATGCTCGCCGGTTTCCAGAAGCCGACGACGGGAAAAGTCCTGTTCGACGGGCGTCCCGTCGCCGGGCCCGGCCCCGAGCGCGGCGTCATCTTCCAGGAATATGGCGTGTTCCCGTGGTTGACGGTGAAGCAGAACATCGCCTTCGGCCTGACGCTTAGGGCCAATCACGTTCCGGCCGCGGAGCGCGAGGCGATCTGCGATCACTATCTTGGCCTGATGGGCCTGTCCGACTTCGCCAACTCCTATCCCAAACATCTGTCCGGCGGCATGCGCCAGCGGCTCGCGATCGCACGGGCCTACGCGGTCAAGCCGCAATTCCTGTTGATGGACGAGCCGTTCGGCGCGCTCGACGCCCAGACGCGCTCCAACATGCAGAACCTCCTGCTCAAGGTGCTGGAGACTGAAGGCAAGACGGTCATGCTGATCACCCATTCCGTGGAAGAAGCGATCTACCTCGCCTCCCGCATCGTGGTGGTGACGGCGCGACCGGCGCGGATCAGGGAAATCATCGACGTTCCGTTCCCGTATCCGCGCGATGAATCGGTCCAGGAGCGGCCTGAATTCGGCGAACTTCGAAGCCACATCAGACAGCTCGTGATGGACGAATATCGTGCCCAGCAGGCGCAGATGCGTCCGGTCTCATTCTCGGAATAATAGACAAAACGGAGGACGACCTATGGATCGGCGGCAATTTCTGACCACGACGGCAGGCCTTGCGCTCGGCACCTTCACGGCACCGGCGATCGCGCAAGCCAAGACAAAAGTTCGCGTCGGCTATCTTCACACCGTCGCCGTTGACGGCCAGATCTGGACCGGCATGGATCGCGGCTCCTTCGAAAAGCAGGGCCTCGATCTCGAGTTGCGGCAGTTCAACACCGGCCTTGAGATCTTCCAGGCGCTGATCGGCGGCAGCCTCGACGTACTGGCCACCGGAGCCGTGCTGTCGAACTTCCCGGCCCGCGGCCAGGGCAAGGTGTTCCTGATCAACGACATCGAGGTCGCGACCGCGCAGCTCTGGGTTCGCGGCGATCAAGGCATCAAGTCGTTCGAGGACTTGAAAGGCAAGCGCATCGCGACCGCGACCGGCACCACAGCGCATGTGTTCCTCGATACCACGCTTCGCGCCAACAAGGTCGATCCCAAGGAGGTCGAGCTCGTCAACCAGACCATGCCTGCCGCCGTAACCGCCTTCATTTCCGGCGCAGTGCCGGCCGTCGCGCTCTGGGTGCCCTTCAACGTCACGGTTCGCGATAAGGTGCCGGGCGCGGTCAAGCTTGCCGACGCTTCTGCCTTCTATCCAAAAGCCGCGATCATCGGCGGTTGGGCGGCGGCCAACGACTATTACGAGCCCAACAAGGAGACGCTGGCGAAGTTGATCCGCGGCTGGGCCGATGCGAATGACTACATCGTCGCGAACAGCACCGAGGCAATGGAGAAATTGCAGAAGGGCCACTACAGCCAGACGCCTCTCGCGGACATCAACGAGTCGTTCGGAGCCCAGAAGATGTTCACGTCCAAGGATTGGAAACGTATGTACTCGGACGGAACGGTCACGAACTGGCTGCAGCAATCGACAGACTTTTTCATGGCCAACGCTGGCATCAAGGACTTCACGCCCGCGAGCAAATACTTTGATTCGAGCCTCTATTTAAAGACGATCGCCTAGAGACCAGGACACTCAGATGTCAGCGCCGCACACCAGTTCTGCGGCGCGATCGGACTTTCTTGAGCACTCCTGTCGTATCCGGCACGTACTGGGCCATCGCCGTTGAACGCCTGTCCCTTCTGCACGCGACGGCCGCAGGCGCTTTTTGCGAGCCGCATTCTTTCCTTCGACGACAAGGCGGGACTCGTCTGGGCGCGACTGATGGCCGAAGGCAAGACAGCAGGAAGACCGCGAAGCGCGCTCGACATGATCATCGCCGCCGTCGCCGAGACAAACGACTGTGTCGTGGTGACGGATAACGAAAAGGACTTTGCGGGGATCAGGGTCTTCAATCCGGTACGCGGATGAGCCAGATGTAGCCGCAGGATGGATGGAGCGAAGCGATACCCATCAAGTCTTCCACAAGTGGCACGACCCGGCGAAGTCGCGCCTCTCGGGATCAAGGTCACCATCCTCGAGCCGGAGCCGTTTCGCACGCGCTTTCTCGGCAGCGGGTCGGCCAAATGGGCGCGCCCTATGAAGGAATACGACGCCAGCGTTGGAAGAGTGCGACAGACGCTCAAGCAACTGGACGGTAAGCAGCCTGGCGATCCCGCCCGCGCCGCGCAGGCGATCATACAGGTCGTTGCGGCCGAGAACCCACCCCTGCGACTAGCGTTGGGAAGTATGGCGCTCGACCACGTCCGTGCCACGTTCGAAGCCGAAGAAAAGGAACTTGAGATCTGGGCGCATCTCAGCGCCACGACAGATTTCCCGACCGTCAGACAACAAGCGATGCAATGAGGATGTGCTTGCAGCTCCATCGCGCACAGCGGTCTGCAGGAGATGGCAAACGGGTGACCACGGACATCCGACTGTCAGCGAGCCAGGAGGGCAGCTCCCTCAGCTGAAGTCGCTCTTGCGGAGTGCATGAACGTCGTTGTCGATCATTTGTGCGCCGCTCATTTCTTCTTGAACTCAAACAGTTCAACCAGATTGCCCGATGGATCTTCCAGAAGTCTGGCGCGACCAGCTCCCGCCTCGCTGATTTCTCCTCTGAATTTGGCACCAGCATCGTTCAACCGTCCGACGAGGGCGTCTATGTCTTTCGTGATGATCATGAATCGGTTCCATCCGCCGGACTCTGGTTTGCCGCCAGCAGTTCCCCCACTGCCTGCCCCCGGAGCGCTAAGATAAAGCGTGAGATCATCGCGAATGAGCGCTGCGAACTTGCCAGGGTTGTGCATGTCAACCTTGAACTCGAGTCTATCGCGATAGAACACGACCGAACTGTCAATGTCTGTCACAATATATCGGATGGATGCCATGGTCCGTTCCTTTCACTATGGAAAGTAAACCGGCTAATGCGAATGTGGTTGCCTTGACATTGGTGATCACGGCCAGCCGACGGTTGGCCTAGCCTTCTACGGCCTGCGGAGCCGCGTCGCTCGATTTCTATCGGCTGCTATCGCTGGCCTCCAATTCGCTTGCGCATCCTCTCCTATCTCGTTGAAGAATTTTCGGCGATCTCCGCGGTCCATCTATCGACAACTATCGGCTCTCAGCCCGCCATTCCCGGCTCTGATGTTCGCGCCGCCAATGGGGCCAAAAGTACCGTCGGCGTTGGTCTCCAACATCCAACATATCCGGCCGCCGTCCCGCCGGAGGCGGCGGGGCGGCACTTCTGTTGGTTCGCATGACGGCGAGCTGACGTTCCGTCCTCGGTCGGGCGCACCCGCGTGCGCCTGGGTTGGCCCCCGCGAGAACCCGGCCTCCTCGCCGACTTGGTCACGGCGGGATATTTCGAGGCGTGACGCAGCCACATCTAGGCAGCGGCTGCCGTCTCGCTCTTTGCGGCAGCCCTTCGGAAGCCGTCCCGCTGTGTGATTCTGCCGAGATATTCCAAGAACGCGTCGCGCTTCGGGAGTGTCTGGAGCCCAAGGCCCCAGCCGATATGCGATCCGACGTAGACGTCGGCTGCCGTGAACCGATTTCCAGCGATGAAGGGCTTCGAGCTCACTGCGCGCTCGAGTTCGTTGACGGTACGTTCGTAGCTGCCGTACCCGAAAAAGAACTCCTGCTCGGGCGCGGGAACGAAACCAGCCCGATGATTGGTCACAGCCTGTTCCAGCGGTCCTGCCGCGAAAAACATCCACCGGTAGTAGTCCGCCCGCTCGTCCGAGGTCGGCGCCAATCCCGCACTCGGGAAGGTCTCAGCGAGGTACGCGACGATAGCGGCGCTCTCGGTGACTACCCGGCCGTCGTGGACGATCGCGGGTACCTTGCCCATCGGATTCACTTCGGTGAAAAAGCGGCCGCGTCGGCTGGAAGCCTCGTCCGGGCGCGCAAGCGCCGCGCCGCCCCATCGGTCCGCCGCGCTGGAGCGCTCGTAGTCGAGGAGAACGGTGTCGTAGGCGCACCCTACCTCTTCGAGCATCCATTGAACGATGCGGCCGCGGGAATTGGGATTGGTGTAGAATGTCAGCGACATAGTCTATCTCCTGAAAACTGGATTTCGGCCTGCTTGCGATGGCCGGATACTCGGCCGGTTCGCAAAGCTCATGGAGTGAAGGTAGAGATCGAAACGCGCGGTCGCATCGGCATAGAGTGCCAAGTTACTTGCGAAATGCGCCAAGGTGATCGAGTGTCGTTTCGGCAGACCCGGACCACGGCAGCGGCCGCGTTCCTGTCGTTCATTGGGTATGATCGGCGGGATCGGAGCTCCGGTAGCCGCCAACTGAAGGCTGCCCCCGTTGAGTAGGATAGTGATGAAGGACATTCGCGCGGATCGTTGCGCGCTACCCCAGGCTTTCTGGCGCGCCGTCGAGCTTCAAGGCCTGCGCCCGACGGCTGTGCTGAGGCAATCGCGCCTTCCCGTGACCCTTCATCACGATTCCGAGGCGACCATCACCACAGCGCAGCTTTTCGCGATTTGGCGAGCCATCGAAGCGCTGTCCGGAGATGCGGGCTTTGGCATCAAGATGGTTCGCGAGACCAGCACTGCAACCCACATGCTCGCTTTCATCGCCGCTTCGTATGCGGAGAACTATCGCGATGGCCTAGCACGGCTCGTACGGTTCAAGCGGCTTTGCAGCCCCGATGAACTGCACTGCGAGGAGGGAAACGGCCGCGCCGTTTTCACGATTGAGTGGCCGCCGGGCACGGAACCGGAGCCGGCTCTTGCAGTCGATGCGAGCTTCGCGATGTTGATCGAGCTGGGGCGGCGGGGAACGGGGCAGCCTCTTGCTCCAATCGCAGTCGAGTTCGAGCGTGCTGGACCATCCACCGATCTCCACGACGCCTTCTTTGGTTGTCCAATCCGTTTTGGGGCGTCCAAAAACCGGCTTGTCCTGGCATCGGTCGATCTTGACCGCCCGTTCATCAGCCACAATCCCGAATTATTGCAGATGCTGATGCCAGCGCTTTCGGAGGCGATGCGCGAACGGGAGGGGGGAAGCAGCTTCGTCGAGCAGGTCAAGTCGGTGCTAAAGCGCGCCTTGCCGAGCGGTCGTCCCGAAGTGGTTGATGTCGGGCGCGATCTGGGCATGAGCAAGCGGACGCTGCAGCGCCGCATCACTGAGGAGGGAACGTCGTTCCGGTCTATTCTCGACGACGCACGCCATGAACTCGGCATGCAACTGGTGACGGACCCAGCGATCAGGGTCGAGGAGATTGCCTGGCTCCTGGGATATCGAGATGTGAATTCCTTCTATCGTGCTTTCAAGGAATGGACCGGTACAACGCCGATGCGATGGCGGCAGATGGGAATTCCTAGGCTAAGCATCTAACGCATCCTGCACAAAAGTATGCAGCGGTTTTTTGAGCACGACATGCTTTAGCGTCCCACCTGGATGCCGAATAAAGTGTACTAAACAGTCGTCGAAACTGCGCTATTGCCGCCGTTTGTATCCGTCACTCCCACTCGATCGTCCCGGGCGGCTTGCTCGTCACATCGTACACCACCCGGTTCACGCCCTTCACCTCGTTGATGATGCGCGTCGCGGTCTCACCCAGGAACTTCATGTCGAACTGGTAGAAGTCCGCGGTCATGCCGTCGGTCGAGGTGACGGCGCGGAGGCCCACGACATAATCATACGTGCGGCCGTCGCCCATGACGCCGACCGTCTTCACCGGGAGCAGCACCGCAAAGGCCTGCCAGATCTCGTCGTAGAGGCCGTGCCTGCGGATCTGGTCGATGTAGACGGCGTCCGCTTTGCGCAGGATGTCGAGCTTGTCCCTGGTGATGTCGCCGGGGCAGCGGATGGCAAGGCCGGGACCCGGGAACGGGTGGCGGCCGACGAAGATTTCGGGGAGGCCGAGCTCGCGGCCGAGCTTGCGGACCTCGTCCTTGAACAGCTCGCGCAAGGGCTCGACGAGCTTCATGTTCATGCGCGCAGGGAGTCCGCCGACATTGTGGTGCGACTTGATGGTGACTGAAGGTCCGCCGGTGAAGGAGACGCTCTCGATCACATCCGGGTAGAGCGTGCCTTGCGCCAGGAAATCGGCGCCGCCGATCTTCTTGGCCTCAGCCTCGAACACCTCGATGAAGAGGCGGCCGATGGTCTTGCGCTTGGTTTCGGGGTCGGTGACGCCTTCGAGCTCGCCGAGAAATTGCTTGGAGGCATCCACGTGCACCAGCGGGATGTTGTAGTGGTGGCGAAACAGGTCGACCACCGTCTTGGCTTCGTCGAGGCGCAGCAGGCCGTGATCGACGAAGACGCAGGTGAGCTGGTCACCGATCGCCTCGTGGATCAACACGGCCGCGACCGCGGAATCGACGCCGCCGGAAAGGCCGCAGATCACCTTGCCCTTGCCGACTTGCTGGCGGATCTTTGCGATCTCCTCCTCGCGGAAGGCGCGCATGGTCCAGTCGCCGGAAAGGCCGGCGATCTTGCGGACGAAGTTGCGGATGAGTTTCGCGCCGTCGGGCGTGTGCACCACTTCGGGGTGGAACATCAGGCCGTAATATTTGCGCTTCTCGTCCTGGATGATCGCGAACGGCGCATTCGGCGAGGTGCCAGCGACGGAAAAGCCCGGCGGCATCTTGGTGATGCGGTCACCGTGGCTCATCCAGACCTGGTTCTTGCTGCCTGACGACCAGACCTCCGCGAACAGCTGGCTCTCAGCCTTGACCTCGACATCGGCGCGGCCAAACTCGCGGTGATGGCCACCCTCGACCTCGCCGCCGAGCTGCGCGGCCATGGTCATCTGGCCGTAGCAGATGCCCATCACCGGCACGCCGGAATCGAAGATCAATTGCGGGGCGCGGGGCGAGCCGGCCTCGTGCACCGATTCAGGGCCGCCGGAGAGGATCACCGCCTTCGGCTTCATCTCCTTGAAGGCGCTTTCTGCCTTGTTGAACGGGACGATCTCGCAATAGACGCCGTCCTCGCGCACGCGGCGCGCGATCAGCTGCGTCACCTGGCTGCCGAAGTCGACGATGAGAATCTTGTCATGCGCCGAGGCCACGGAGGGCGTCGACGCGGAGCGGTCGTTCTGTGCTGCTGTCATGGCCAGCAAATACGCTGGCGCGGCCCTGCCCGCAACCGCGCAGGCTGGAGCGCCCACATGCTTCTTTGGGCATGGACAAACCGATATAGGTAAGTATTATTGACCTATTATGCCCCACTCTCAAACGATCAGGGAGAACGCCATGTCTTCGCCTGCCATGTCTTCGCCTGCCATGTCTTCGCATCATCAGCCATCTACGCTCGCCGCGCTCGGCCGGGCCTGGGTCGAGGCCTGGAATGCGCGCGATCTCGAACGCGTGCTCACGCTCTACGACGAGGCGGCTGTCATGACTTCGGACCGCATTCCGATGCTCGGGTTCGATGCCAGCGGCACCGTGCGCGGCAAGGACGCTTTACGCGCCTATTGGGGCAAAGCGCTCGGGTTGTTGCCAGAGCTGCATTTCACGCTGATCGATCTGTTCGTCAGCCCGGATAGCGTGGTGGTGTTCTACGCCAACGAGCGGGCTAGGAAGATCTGCGAATATCTGCGGGTGAACGAAAAGGGGCTGATTGTGCAGGGCTCGGCGAACCATTTGCAGGAGCCTCGAAGGATGCACGGCCCGGACGCAGCCGGGCCGGCGCCCTTCGAGGGCCGCTGAAGAAGCGGCCACCTCAGGGTGACGGTTCGATAGGGAGCGCGCTGCTTCCACAAGCGTCATTGCGAGCGCAGCGAAGCAATCCAGGCTGCCGCCCCGGACATGCTCTGGATTGCTTCGTCGCAAGTGCTCCTTGCAATGACGGCGGCACGCGGCTGCGCTAACAACAGCACTGCCGGCTCTCGAGACAGGACCCCCCGCCATGAAGCTCCCCGCCTCCCCCTTCACCATCACCGACTGGAGCAAGGTCGAGGCGACGACGCATCCTGGTGAGACCGGCGAGGCCAAGTGGCGCACGCTGAATATCGGCGATCTCCGGGTGCGGATGGTGGAATATTCGCCGGGCTATTTGGCCGACCATTGGTGCGATCGCGGCCACGTGCTCTATGTCCTCAAGGGCGAGCTCGACTCTGAGTTGCGCGACGGGCGCAGATTCAAGCTGACGGCGGGGATGAGCTACCAGGTCTCGGATTTCGGCGATGCCGCGCACCGGTCCTCGACCGCAACCGGGGCGACGCTCTTCATCGTGGACTGACATCGCCTGGACGGTTACTTTGCACCGCAAAATAGAAAACTCGTGCCACGTCCCGGGCCACGGGTGGTGCCTTGAACTGGCCCCAAATTCTCGCTATATTGTGATCATCGATACTTGGCCGAACGACTGGGCCGCTTCGCCTCGTTGCTGACGGGCGCGCACGCTTCAGATGACTTCTCCAAACATCGACTGAACAGGGCTATGGGCGCAATGCTGCGTACCGGTCCACGTGCGTACTCTCTCTAACTAACTAAAGGAAATTCCCATGGCTATGGGCACCGTGAAGTGGTTCAACACCCAAAAGGGTTATGGTTTCATCCAGCCGGACGACGGCCAGAAGGACGTGTTCGTGCACATCAGCGCCGTCGAGCGCGCTGGCCTCTCCTCCCTCAACGAGGGTCAGAAGGTCTCGTTCGACATCGTCGCCGACCGCCGCAGCGGCAAGTCGTCGGCTGACAATCTCCGCGTCGGCTAACGCCCGCGCAACGTTCTGACCGCGGACGAACCGGCAGAACGTCAGAGTTAAAAGGCCCCGCGACCGGGATCCGGTTCGCGGGGCTTTTGTTTTTGGGGGGCTGGAACGGGCCGTCGCGTCAAGGGCGGTCTCATAGGATGGGCAAAGCGAAGCGTGCCCACGCATTTCAACAACGGGCAAAATCGTGGGCACGGCGCTTTGCGCCTTTGCCCACCCTACGAGACCTTTTTCAGAACTGAGACGAAAAACCCGTCCGTTCCGGTCCGCCGCGGCGTCATCAGCCAGCCTTCGTCCGATCGCAGCGCGGCCTCCGCAAATGCCTCCGCCTTGTCCCAGAGCACGCTGGCGGTCTGCTCGGGCGGCACGATCGCAAACTCGCCATGGCGCGCGACGAAGGCCCTCACCTGCTCACCGTTCTCTTCCGACAGCACCGAGCAGGTGATGTAGGCGATGCGGCCGCCCGGCTTCACCAGCGGAACCGCACGCGCGAGCGCCTCGATCTGGTCGCGCAGGCGAATCTCGAGCGCGCCGGGGCGCATGCGCCATTTCGCGTCGGGGTTGCGGCGCCAGGTTCCAGTTCCCGTGCAGGGCGCGTCGATCACGACCAGATCGGCCGAGGCGCGGATGTCGGCCAGCGGATCGGCCTCGCCCTTGGGGGTGCGAACATCGGCATTGTGGACGCCGGCGCGCGACAGCCGTTCGTGGATCGGCGCCAGCTGGCGCTTGTCGCGGTCGGTCGCGATCAGCCGGCCCTTGCCCTGCATCAGAGCCGCGAGCGCCAGCGTCTTGCCGCCGGCGCCCGCGCAGAGGTCGATCACCTGCTCGCCGGGTTTTGCGCCGGTGAATTGGGCCGCAAGCTGCGATCCCTCATCCTGCACTTCAATGGCGCCCTTGATGAAATCCTCTTCCGCCTGGATGCCGGGGTTGCGCGCATCGGCCGAAAGCTCGATGCGCAAGCCCGTTGCGGACCAAGGCGTCGGTTTCGCATGAAGATGAGAAAGCGCCTTCAGCACCTTGTCGCGATTGGATTTTAGCGTGTTGACGCGCAGGTCGAGCGGCGCCCGGCTCGCCATCGCGGCCGCTTCCGCCGCACGGTCCTCGCCGAACACTTTTGCAAGGTGCGGATCCAGCCATTCGGGATAGTCGCCGGCGATTGCGGCCGGCGCACCCTCGAGGGACCGCGAGGCGAGCGCGGCCTCTTCGGCCTCGGTCAGCGGCGCCGGCGCGAAGCGGCTGCCGTCGAACAAGGCGCCCATCGTCGCCGCGTCCATGTCGCGCTCGAGCCGGAGCATGCCGATCAGCCGCGCACGCGCGGTATCGGAATCCATCAGGAACGCGCTCGAGGCGTAGCGGCGCAGCACGTCCCAGACGAGGCCGGCGATGGCGGCGCGGTCGCCGGAACCGGCGAAGCGGTGCGCGGTGCCCCACTCCTTCAGCGCCTTGGCCGCGGGCACGCGGTCCTTCTCGATGGTGTCGATCAGTTCGATGGCTGCGGACAGCCGGGCAGCGGGGGTCATTCTCGATCTTTCAGATCAGCATCGGCGGCGAGCGCCTAGATCAGCAACAAGAGCTTCAGGGCGAAGTAGATCCACATCGCCAGCAGCACCAGCACGCCGGCGAGCCAGACCGTGGAGCGCCGGCCGAGATCGTTCGAGGAGACGAACACCCCGGCATGGGCAAAGCGCGTCACCACGAACACCCAGGACATCAGCACGATGAAAAGATCGGCGCGGCGCAAGGGCAATGCCAGCGCGATCAGGACGTAGAACAGCACCGGCAGCTCGAACTGGTTGCGGTAGCAATTGGCGATTTGTGTCGCGCCCTTCGGCCAGTTCGGCTCGCCCAGCGCAATGTCGCGGATCTTGGTCTCGCCCGAGACCAGCGTCTTGCGGCGCGCGAAAACCATGCCGATCAGCAGAGCGAAGGTGAGCCCGATCTGGACGAAGACCGGCAGCAAGACCATTTGAACCGACATCGGAACTTTCCCATCCGGCGAAGACCGCCGGACCCGTCCATTAGCCGCCACTCCTCGTCCTGACAATCAACGAGTTGAACCGGCCTTCCCGATCTTGCGACCAACCACCGATAGTTAAAGCGATTTCGGCCCCTGTCGGAAGCCCAAGGCGAGATGGCGCCATGACCACCCTGTCCAGCCTCTGGACCGAATCCGCCGACGGCCAGCTCGGTATCCTGATGTCGGCACTGTCGGGTATCGCGATGGCGCTCGCGGTCGCGCTGGCCATGACGGTGTACTTCCGCCTGAGCTACCGCACCTGGCGCGACATCGTCCGGCATGGCCTTGCGGCGCTCGCCGCGGTCACCCTGTTCGCCTTCGCTGCCTACGACATGCGCCATGCAGCCCTCGCCTACCTCGGTCTCAATCCCTCCAGGCCCGCCGTCGAGTTCGAGATCCGCATGCCCCGAGAGATGCTGACGGCGATGACCGACAGCCAGATCGAGCTGCACACCGACCGCAACCAGATCCTGGCGCTGATTGACGGCGTGCGCGACCTCGCCGAGGGCCGCGCGCTGTTGCGCGGCGCGGTCGCGCTCAACCATCGCACCGTGGACCGCATGCTCGTCGTGAACCTGCCGGGCAAGGGCACGTTCGAGTTCCGTCTTCGCCTGCCCGCCGAACCGCATCGCACCGGCGAGTTCGGCCCCTGGCACCTCGCCGACCGCATCGCCTCGCCGCTCGCAGGTCCCATCGCGCCGCAGGACGCCTACACGATCCGCTACCGCGTGCTTTAAACTTTGTTCGCTGCGATCCATGCCGGCGCCGTCATCGTTCCGACGTGCGGCAACGGGTAAGTTGATCGCATGTCCGAATTTCGCCTGACCCAGATTTCCGACACCCATCTCGGCCGGCGCTTCCCTGGCCTCGTCGCCAACTTCCATCGCGTTTGCGAGCACATCGACGCTGACAGGCCCGATCTCGTCGTCAACACCGGCGACGTCTCTTTCGACGGGCCGACCGGCCGCGACGATATGGTTTTCGCTAAAGGCCTGCACGATGCCCTGCCCGTCGCCTGCCGCTACATCCCCGGCAATCACGACATCGGCGATAATCCGACCGCGATCGGGCCGGCGCCGAAGCCGCCGGTCAGCGAAGCGCACCGCCGCCAGTTCTGTGACATCATCGGCGAAGATCATTGGGCATTCGAGGCCGCGGGCTGGCGTTTCATCGGCCTCAATTCTCTGGTGATGAATTCAGGGCTCGCCTTCGAGGCCGAGCAATTCGACTGGCTGAGCTTCGAGCTCGCTCGCACCAACGGCAGGCCGGTGGCGCTGTTCCTGCACAAGCCGCTATTTCTCAACCGGCCCGACGATCCCGAGACGCCGGAGACCTCGATCCGCTACGTGCCGCAGCCGGCGCGGGCACGGCTGATCGAGATGTTTGCGGGCATCGACCTGCGGCTCATCACCAGCGGCCACGTGCACCAGCGCCGCGATTTCACCTGGCGTCACACCCGCCATGTCTGGGCACCGTCGGCCGGCTTCGTGATCAATGATGCGCGGCAGGACAGGATCGCGATCAAGGAAGTCGGCCTGGTCGAGTATTGGTTCCGGCCCGACAGTTTCGAGGTGCGCCACGTCAGGGCCGCAGGCCAGGTCGATGTCGACATCGAGGAGCTCCTCGCCCAGATGGGCGGCGAGCACTAGCGCAGGCCGATCAGTTCAGGCGATGCTCTTGAGGTCCTGCTGGATCGCGGCGAGCAGGGATTGCAGCGCCTCGCTGTTCACCGGCTTGGCCGCGAGATCATTGTCAGGCGGTTGCCTGGCAGATTGCGCGGCCTTGACCGGGCGCTTCGGGAACGGCGGCGGCGGCGCTGGCATCGCGGGACGGGTGAAATCGCCCTCCTCGTCGACATGGACGAACTTGCCATGGATGACGTCGTCGCGACGGCCCATGACGAACATGGTCGTCCAATAGCCGGCAGCCAGCAGGATAACGCAGAAAACACTGATCTCTAACATCGCAACACCCAAAATATGCGCGATGATTCAACGTCTTCGTCGTGGGGTCAATGAACCGGCGGTCACACCTGCGGCTTTTGCGGAACAGGTGTGGCCAATCGGTCACTCTTTATTAACCATGTTCGCCCCACCGCGGGAGGCGGGACGCGACAGGTCAGGCCTTGCAGCTAAGCCTTGTCCGGCCCGACCCGAACCAGCTGCTTGCCGAAATTGGCGCCCTTCAAGAGGCCCATGAAGGCGCCGGGCGCGCTCTCCAGGCCCTCGGTGACGAACTCCTTGTACTTGACCTTGCCGTCGCGAACCCAGCCGGACATGTCGCGCAGGAAATCGCCATGGCGCGCAGCGAAGTCGGAGACGATGAAGCCGCGGAAGGTCAGCCGCTTGGTCAGCGTCGCGCGCATCATGCTGGCGGCCCATTTGGGCGGCTTGGCCTCGGTGTCGTTGTAGTGCGCGATCAGGCCGCACACCGGTACGCGGGCAAACGGGTTGAGCAACGGGAAGACCGCCTCGAACACGGCGCCGCCGACATTCTCGAAATAGACGTCGATACCTTTGGGGCAGGCGTCCTTCAGCTTCGCCGCGAGATCAGGATCGCGGTGATCGATGCAGGCATCGAAGCCGAGCTCCTTGACGACGTAGTCGCACTTGTCCTTGCCGCCGGCGATGCCGACCGCGCGTGCGCCCTTGATCTTGGCAATTTGGCCGACGGCTGAGCCGACCGCGCCGGAGGCGCCGGCAACGACGACGGTCTCGCCTGCTTGCGGCTTGCCGATGTCGAGCAGGCCAGTATAGGCGGTCATGCCGGGCATGCCGAGCACCCCGATGGACGTCGAGATCGGCCCGAGCTTGGGGTCCACCTTGATCAGACCTTTGCCGTTCGAGATCGCATGCGTCTGCCAGCCGGAACGAATGCGCACGATGTCGCCGACCGCGAAATCAGGATTGTTGGACGCCGCGACCTCGCTGACCGCCTCGCCTTCCATCACGCCGCCGACTGGCACCGGTGCGGCATAAGACGGACCATCGCTCATGCGGCCGCGCATATAGGGATCGAGCGACAGCCAGATCGTGCGCAGCAGAACTTCGCCCGCGCCCGGCGTCGGCACCGCGAATTCCTCCAAGCGGAAATCCGACGGCTTGGGCTCGCCGACGGGACGCGCGGCGAGAACGATGCGTTTGGCGCTACGTTGATCTTGGGACATGGCTTCCTCCACTTTCTCTGTCATTGCGAGCGAAGCGAAGCAATCCAGTCGCGTCAACCAAAAAGGTCTGGATTGCTTCGTCGCAAGAGCTCCTCGCAATGACGAGTTTGTGGCGCGTGCACGCCACACACCCGCTGTCATCGCCCGACTTGATCGGGCGATCCAGTATTCCAGAGACAGTCGTGATTGAGCCGAGAGGCCGCGGCGTACTGGATGCCCCGGTCAAGCCGGGGCATGACACCGTTGTTGAGGCAAGCGCGCCAAAGTCCACGCGCTCGCGCGTGTCAAAGAGCGGCGACTAACCCCCGCCCGGATAGTTCGGGCTCTCGCGCGTGATCGTGACGTCGTGGACGTGGCTTTCGCGCAGGCCCGCACCGGTGATGCGGACGAACTGGGCCTTGTCGTGCAGCTCCTTCATGTCGCGCGCGCCGACATAACCCATTGCGGCGCGAAGGCCGCCGGCGAGCTGGTGCATGACGTGGCCGACCGCACCCTTGTAGGGCACCTGGCCCTCGATGCCTTCGGGCACGAGCTTGAGCGTGTCCTTGATGTCCTGCTGGAAGTAGCGGTCGGCAGACCCCCGCGCCATCGCGCCGACCGAGCCCATGCCGCGATAGGCCTTGTAGGAACGGCCCTGCCACAGGAACACCTCACCCGGCGTCTCGTCGGTACCGGCGAGCAGCGAGCCGACCATGGCGATGTCGGCGCCGGCCGCGAGCGCCTTGGCGAGGTCGCCGGAGAACTTGATGCCGCCGTCGGCGATGACGGGGATATCGGCCTTCTTCGCCGCCTCCACCGCGTCCATGATCGCGGTGAGCTGGGGAACGCCGACGCCGGCGACGATGCGCGTGGTGCAGATCGAGCCCGGGCCGATGCCGACCTTGATGCAATCCGCGCCGGCATCGATCAGCGCCTGCGTGCCCTCGGTGGTGGCGACGTTGCCGGCGACGACCTGCACGGAGTTGGAGAGACGCTTGATCCGGTTCACCGCATGCAGCACGTGACGGGAATGGCCGTGCGCGGTGTCGACGACGACGAGGTCGACGCCGGCATCGATCAGCCGCTCGGTACGCTCGAAGCCGGTGTCACCGACGGTGGTGGCGGCGGCAACGCGCAGGCGCCCCTGCGCATCCTTGCAGGCGAGCGGATGGGCAACAGCCTTCTCCATGTCCTTCACGGTGATCAGGCCGACGCAGCGATATTGCTCGTCGACCACGAGCAGCTTCTCGATGCGATGCTGATGCAGCATCCGCCGCGCTTCGTCCTGGCTGACATTCTCGCGCACCGTGACGAGCCCTTCATGGGTCATCAGCTCGGAGACTTTTTGCCGGCGGTCGGTGGCAAAGCGGACGTCGCGGTTGGTGAGGATGCCGACCAGCTTGCCGGGCGTGCTCTTGCCGGCGCCGGTAACCACGGGAATGCCGGAGATGCCGTGATCGCTCATCAGCTTGAGCGCGTCGTCGAGCGAGGCCTCGGGGCTGATGGTGAGCGGGTTCACCACCATGCCCGACTCGTAACGCTTGACCTGCCGCACCTGGGCGGCCTGCCCTTCGGGATCGAAATTGCGGTGGATGACGCCGAGGCCGCCGGCCTGCGCCATCGCGATCGCCATGCGCGCCTCGGTGACGGTATCCATGGCCGAGGCCATGATCGGGATGTTGAGCGGAATGGCGCGAGTAACGCGGGAGCGGATGTCGACCTCGCCCGGCATGACGTCCGACAGGCCCGGCTTCAGCAGCACGTCGTCGAACGTAAAGGCTTCGCGGATGCCCTGAAGTTGCACCGTGGCCATTTGCCAACTCCTTCCTGCGGCCTTGCCGCAAATGCTAATGGATGAGCGCCGCCCTCGGCGTACCTTGCGGCATCGCCTTGAGAATCGGAGCCCATCGGTGGGGTTGACGCGGGTCGATAGCACGCCCGCGCGACGAATCAAAGCAATTCGGACCGCCGGCCAGCCATGCACAGGCTTTTTTGCGTTAATTCGGCGGGGATAGGCCGTGCGCCGGTCCACCCGCCGTCATTCCGGGGCGCGACAAAGTCGTGAACCCGGAATCCATCCCACGGCGGTCCCGCGGCCCAATGGATTTCCGGGTTCGCGCCAAGGGACGCGCCCCGGATGACGAAAGAGCGGAATTCCGCCCCGGGCACAACCGAAAGGGTCACACCGCTGTTACGCAGGACTTAGGTGCCATGCGTCGATCCGCAATGGTCGCAGGCGAGCGACGGTGATAAGCCGCAATCAGCCCTTCCTTCCGATTTTCATTACCAATCCGTCATGGTCGACAAGCAACGCGTCATTCCGCTGATCGTGGCCACTGCTCTCTTTATGGAGAACATGGACTCGACGGTCATCGCCACCTCGCTGCCGGCGATCGCGGCCGACATCGGCACCAGTCCGCTGACGCTGAAGCTCGCGATCACCTCCTATCTGCTGTCGCTCGCGGTGTTCATTCCAGCGAGCGGATGGACCGCCGACCGGTTCGGAGCGCGGATGGTGTTCGCGATCGCGGTCGGCGTGTTCATGGTGGGCTCGGTCGGCTGCGCGCTCTCCTCCTCGGTGACCGATTTCGTGTTCGCGCGCATCCTGCAAGGCATGGGCGGGGCAATGATGACCCCGGTCGGGCGCCTCGTGCTGCTGCGCTCGGTGGACAAGAGCGCGCTGGTCAACGCCATGGCCTGGGTGACGGTCCCTGCTCTCATAGGTCCGGTGATCGGCCCGCCGCTCGGCGGCTTCATCACCACCTACGCCTCCTGGCACTGGATCTTCCTGATCAACATTCCGATCGGGCTGCTCGGCATCTTCATGGCGCTGCGCTTCATCGATCCCATCAAGAGCGAGACCCAGGAGCCGTTCGATCTCTACGGCATGGTCCTCGCGGGTATCGGGCTTGCCGGCATCGCGTTCGGCCTCTCGGTGGCCGGGCTCAACCTCCTGCCCTGGAGCACGGTGGCCGCGCTGGTCGTGGGCGGCGCGATCTCGATGACGCTGTATGTCCTGCACGCCCGGCGCACGGGGTCGCCGGTGCTGGATTTCTCGCTCCTGAGGCTGCCGACCCTGCGCGCGGCCGTGTTCGGCGGCTTCATGTTCCGGCTCGGCATCGGCGCGCTGCCGTTCCTGCTTCCGCTGCTGATGCAGATCGGCTTCGGCCTCTCCCCATTCCATTCCGGCCTCGTCACCTTCGCCTCCTCGCTCGGCGCGATGGGCATGAAGACGCTGGCGGCACGCCTCATCCGCACCTTCGGCTTCCGCAATCTGATGACGGTGAACGCGATCGTCAGCGCGTTCTTCCTCGCCGTCTGCGCGCTGTTCACGGTGACGACGCCGCTGCTCATCATCATGGTGATCCTGGTGGTCGGCGGCTTCTTCCGCTCGTTGGAATTCACCGCGATCAACACGGTCGCCTATGCCGACGTCGAGACCGGGCAGATGAGCCGCGCCACTACGCTCGTCAGCGTCAACCAGCAGCTCGCCGTCTCCGCGGGCGTCGCGGTCGGCGCGGCGTGCGTGGAAACGACGATGTGGGTCCACCATGTCAGCGAGATCGACGCCACAATGTTTGCGCCGGCCTTCGTCGTGGTCGCGCTGACCTCGGCGGCCTCGAGCTGGTTCTTCTGGCAGATGCCCGTTGATGCCGGCCACGAGATCTCCGGCCGCAAGGCTGTGGAGATCGCGAGCCGCAAGGGCGCCGCGAAGAGGGCGGCCAACGCCGCCGTCAAGACGGCGACCGAGGATACGCAGGACGTGAGGGATCAGCGGCTGGGGTGAGCTCAGTGTTAATTCCTGATCTGGGTGCTTGCGAAATCCTTTCGCAGGATAAAGCCTCCTGAACCCAGGCATTTCGCGGCCGCCCCCCGCTCCTCATTGCGCTCTCACGCTGTCGTGATCACCACTTCCAGGTAGGTGCTGGGGACGACGAGGCCATCGGGGCCAGCCCAGTTCGACTTCTCGAGCAGATCCAGAATGTCCGCCTCCAAGCCAGCTGCCTTGTCGGCCTCAAGCGCGGCGAACGCGCGATTGGTGGGGCCGTAAAACGAACGAAAGACATGAAGCCAATGTTCTGGGGACTGATAGCGGAAGGTGAAGGTCTGCTCCGAGACGCTGACTTGGTGTCCGGAAAACAGCTCGCCAAGCCGCGCCGCGGTGCCCCACAGGGTCGGCGGCCTTATCCCGGAAGGCGGAGGCGCGTACTTCCCGACGAGCCTGAGGAGCTGACCGATGAAACCCTCCGGCGTCCAGTTGGCGAGCCCGATCTTCCCGCCTCGGCGCACCACGCGAACCAGCTCGGCGGCCGCTTTCTCCTGGTCGGGAGTGAACATCACGCCGAAGGTGGATAATACCGCGTCAAAGCTGCCGTCATCGAACGGGAGCGCCTCCGCATCAGCTTCCCGGAAAGTGACGGCGAGACGCTCTGCCGCGGCGCGCTCCTTACCCCGCTCGAGCAGAGCGCTCACGTAGTCGGTGGATGTGACCTCAGCAAAGCGTCGGGCCGCGGCGAGCGTCGCGTTCCCGTTACCAGCGGCGACGTCGAGCACGCGGCTTCCGGCCCGCAGATCGACGGCCTCGCAGAGCCTCTCGCCGACGATCTGAAGTGTCGTCCCGATCATCGCATAGTCACCCGCCGACCAGACGGTGCGCTGTCGTTGCTTGATGGCAGTATAGTCCAAGGGTAGCGTCGCCACTGACATGGTCATCTCCTTTTCGGGAACCTGCCGGAAATCGGCCCGGTTTCACCAACGGGCCGCAGACTCTCCTGGCACCCGCGAAGCATCCAGTTCTGAATCTGAATCTGAGCGGTACAGATTCTGAACTGGCCAGTGTGTGGGATCGCTCTTAACCTCCCGGCCTTCGGAGGCGACGAAAGGGAGGCGTTCGAATGTCGGACGGCGGTTACAATCAGTTCTGCCCCGTTTCGATGGCAGCTGAGATCATCTGCTCGCGCTGGACGCTGCTCGTCTTGCGGGAGCTCGTAATGGGTTCGACCCGCTTCAATGAGCTGCGCCGCGGTGTGCCGAGCATGTCGCCCGCTCTCCTCTCCAAGCGGCTGAAAGAACTCGAGGCCGCCGGCATCGTCACGCGCATCGCCACCGAGCGCGAGTCTGGCGGACACGAATATCGTCTCACTGAAGCGGGAACGGAGCTACGTCCCATCATCGAAGCGATCGGCGTATGGGGCCATAGATGGGTGACGACGGAAGCAACGTTGAAGAACCTCGATCCCAATCTGCTGATGTGGGACATCAGGCGAAACATAGATACCGACCCCATGCCAGCACGCCGCAACACCATCCAGTTCATTTTCAAGGACAGGCCGGTCTCAGAGCGCAACTATTGGCTGATCGTGGAGCCGAACAGAGATGTTGATCTCTGCCTCGTCAATCCAGGGTTCGATGTCGATCTCTACGTGACGACTGATCTGCAATCGATGACCGAGATATGGCTCGGTTTCAGGACCGTGGTGCAAATGGCCGATGATGGTCGGTTCGTTCTGACAGGCAACAGCAAGCTGGCTGCCGACCTGCGAACATGGTTGAAGCTCAGCGTGTTCGCGAGCTTCGAGAAGAAGGTCGCGTAGGCACTGTCGCTCCAGCGCGGCCCCGCGTGATGGCAAGACGACAAGGCTGCCGGCGGAAACCCGTCGGTCAACGCTGCGAGCATGCCGGATGGGAGGCCTCAGCGGCCCTGAAGGGCGCGCCACGTCAATGCGAGCTGGGCCGCTCATCCTTCGCTGCCTCACCACGAAACCCCGTCGCCAGCACGTAGCGTTCCGAGGAATCCTGCCGGCTCGCGGCGGGCTTGACGTGGCGCACCGTGGCGAAGTCGCGCTTGAGCTGGGCGAGCAGATCGGCGTCGGCTCCGCTCTGGAAGGTTTTTGCCAGGAAGGTGCCGCCGGGCTTGAGCACGTCGCAGGCAAACGCCGCCGCGGTCTCGACCAGGCCGACGATGCGGAGCTGGTCGGTCTTGCGGTGGCCGGTGGTGTTGGCGGCCATGTCGGACATCACGACGTCGGCGCCGCCGCCCAGCATCGCGGTAAGCTTTTCGGGCGCGTCGTTGTCCATGAAATCCAGCTGCGCGAAATCGACACCGGGAATCTCGGGCATCTCGAGCAGATCGATCGCGACGACCTTGCCCTTGCCTTCCGTGGAGCCGACGCGCTTGGCGGCGATCTGGCTCCAACCGCCGGGCGCGGCGCCGAGATCGACCACGGCCATGCCCGGCTTCAAGAGCCGGAACTTGTCGTCCATCTCCAAGAGCTTGAATGCGGCGCGCGAGCGATAGCCCGCCGCCTTGGCCTTGGCGACATAGGGATCGTTGAGCTGCCGCTCCAGCCAGAGCTTCGACGACAATTTGCGCTTGCCGCCGGTCTTGACCTGGACGTGCAGGCGGCCGGTGGTGTCCTTGGCCATCTCACCAGCTCCTGAGCGCGCCGTCCTCGCGCATCATTTCGACCAGCATGCCTTCGCGCAGGCCCCGGTCGGCGACGCGCAGGCGCGGCAGCGGAAAGGCGCGGCGGATGGCATCGAGGATGGCACAGCCGGCGAGCACGAGATCGGCGCGCTCGACGCTGATGCAGTTGTTGGACGCGCGCTCCTCGTAGCTCATGCCGAGCAGCTTGTTGATGGTCGCGGTGATGTCGGAATCGTTCATCCAGATGCTGTCGATGCGGCGGCGGTCGTAGCGCGCGAGGTTGAGATGGATACCGGCGAGCGTCGTCACCGTGCCCGAGGTGCCGAGCAGGTGCATGTCGGCGAGATCGCCGCCATGCTCTTCCGCAAACGGCGCGACGTGGTTCGCGACCTCCTGCTCCATCGCCGCGTAGATCTCCGGCGTCACGTCGCGTCCGCCGAACTGCTCGGCGAGCGTGACGACACCATAGGGGATCGACATCCAGGCTTTGATGCGCGGCTCCGGATTTTCGCCGTCGCGCTCGATCCGCACCAGCTCGGTCGAGCCGCCGCCGATGTCGAACAGGATTGCGCCCCGACCCCTCGGGTCGACCAGCGGCGAGCAGCCGAGCACCGCGAGCGCGGCCTCGGTCTCGCGGTCGATCACCTCGAGCTCGATGCCGGTCTCGGCCGCCACCCGGCTGCGGAAACCCTCCGCATTCGAGGCCGCGCGGCAGGCTTCGGTTGCGATCAGCCGCAGCCGGCGTGCTTTCCGCATGTTGATCTTGTCGCGGCAGATGCTGAGCGCGGCGATGGCGCGCTCGATCGCGGCCTCGCTGATGCAACCGGTCGCCGAGACTCCTTCCCCGAGCCGGATGATGCGCGAGAAGGAATCGACGACGCGAAAGCCGTCCTGGGTCGGACAGGCGATCAGCAGCCTGCAATTGTTGGTGCCGAGGTCCAGCGCCGCATAGACGCCGGTTCCCGGCGCCTGCGCGCCGACGGCCGGTTCGGTGGCCAACGCCACCGCCGCCATCGACCCCTCCAGCTCACCGTGCGGCGCATGGCCGTCGCGGAGCCGCGTGTGGTCATTCATACAAACTGTCTTTCCGCGGCCGGTCGGGCCGGTCTGGAATTGCTTTTTCGCCTGAAACATTAGCAGCGCGGCGGGTATGCGCAACAACGCATCACATGGGACCATGTCCATTCGTGCGTTGTCGTGAACGGGGTCGTGGGTTATCTCAAGGGAGTCCGGTGCCCCGCTGCCGCGAAAATGCGCAAATGCCGGCTTTTCAGGTCAATTCCATGCAAGAACACACCAAATCGTCCACGCTCGAAAACGCTATTGCACTGCAAAAATATGGCGTCGGGCAGCCTGTCCGCCGCAAGGAGGACGACACGCTGGTGCGCGGCAAGGGCCGCTACACCGACGATTTCAACCTGCCTGGCCAGGCCTATGCCGTGGTCGTCCGTTCCACCCATGCCCATGGCACCATCCGTGGCATCGGCATTGATGCCGCCAAGGCGATGCCGGGCGTGCTGGGCGTATGGACCGGCAAGGATCTCGACGCCGCCGGCTACGGTCCCTTCACCTGCGGCCTGCCGCTGAAGAGCCGCGACGGCTCGCCCCTGCTCCAGACCAACCGCCAGCCGCTGGCGACCGACAAGGTTCGCTTCGTCGGCGATCCCGTCGCCTTCGTGGTGGCGGAGACGCTGGCCCAGGCCCGCGACGCCGCCGAAGCGGTCGAGCTCGACATCGAGCCGCTGCCGGCAGTGACGGACCCCGAGGAAGCCGCCCAGCCCGGCGCGCCGCAGCTTTACGACCACATCCCGAACAATGTCGCGCTCGACTACCACTATGGCGACATGGACAAGGTCAACGCCGCCTTCGCCAGCGCCGCCCATGTGACCAAGATCGACATCGAGAACACCCGTGTCGCCGTGGTCTCGATGGAGCCGCGCGTCGGCCTTGCCTCTTACGACAAGAAGACCGAGCGCTATACGCTGCAGGTGCCGACGCAAGGCGTGGCCGGCAACCGCGCCAATCTCGCCAAGAACCTGAAAGTGCCGAACGAGAAGGTGCGCATCCTCACCGCCAATGTCGGTGGCTCCTTCGGCATGAAGAACATCAACTATCCCGAGTACATGTGCATCCTGTACGCGGCCAAGGTGCTGGGCCGCCCGGTGAAATGGCTCGACGAGCGCTCCACCAGCTTTCTCTCCGACAGTCACGGCCGTGCCCAAAAGATCCATGCCGAGCTGGCTCTCGATGCGGACGGTCATTTCCTCGCCGTAAGGCTGTCCGGTTACGGCAATCTGGGCGCCTACATCACGGGCGTGGCGCCAAGCCCGCTCTCGCTCAACACCGGCAAGAACTTGTCCAGCGTCTATCGCACGCCACTGATGTGCGTGGACATCAAGACGGTGCTGACCAACACCACGCTGATGGGCGCCTATCGCGGCGCCGGCCGGCCCGAGGCGAACTATTACATGGAGCGGCTGATCGACCGCGCCGCCGACGAGATGGGCATCAACCGGCTGACCCTACGCAAGCGCAACTTCATCAAGCCGAACCAGATGCCGTTCCCGGCCTCCTCCGGCGTCACCTATGACAGCGGCGACTTCCAGGCCGTCTTCAACAAGGCGCTCGAAATCTCTGACCACGAGAATTTCGCCAAGCGCAAGAAGGAGAGCAGGAAAGCGGGCAAGCTCCGCGGCATCGCCGTCGGCTCCTATCTGGAGGTTACCGCGCCTCCCGGCGTCGAACTCGGCAAGATCGTGTTCGATCCCGATGGCTCCGTGCAGCTCATCACCGGCACGCTCGATTACGGCCAGGGCCATGCCACGCCGTTCGCGCAGGTGCTGAGCGCGCAGTTGGGGGTTCCCTTCGAAAGCATCAAGCTGGTGCAGGGCGACAGCGACATCGTCCACACCGGCAACGGCACCGGCGGCTCACGCTCGATCACTGCGAGCGGCCAGGCCATCGTTGGGGCAGCAAAGCTCGTCATCGAGAAAGGCAAGCGCGCGGCGGCGCATGTGCTCGAAGCATCGGAAGCCGACATCGAATTCGAAGGCGGCAGCTTTACGATCGCCGGCACCGATCGCAGCATCGACATCATGGAGCTCGCCAAGAAACTGCACGACGGCAAAGTGCCGGAGGGCGTGCCTGATACGCTCGACGTCGATCACACCAGCGAACCGATCGCCTCGGCGTTCCCGAACGGCTGCCATGTCGCCGAGGTCGAGATCGACCCGGAGACCGGCGTGGTGCAGATCGTGCGCTACAGCGCGGTCAACGATTTCGGCACGGTGATCAACCCGCTGCTGGTCGCGGGCCAGCTCCATGGCGGCGTGGTCCAGGGCATCGGGCAAGCGCTCATGGAGCACATCCGCTACGACGAGAGCGGCCAGCCGATCACGGGCTCGCTGATGGACTATGCCCTGCCCCGCGCCGAGGACGTGCCCAACATGACGATCGGCGATCATCCGGTGCCCGCCACCACCAACCCGCTCGGCAGCAAGGGCTGCGGCGAAGCCGGCTGCGCCGGCAGCCTGTCGACGGTGGTGAACGCCGTGCTCGATGCGCTCTCGGATTACGGCATCAAGCACATCGACATGCCGCTGACCCCGGAGCGCGTGTGGCGCGCGATCCAGGACGCGAAGGCAAAGGCGGCGTAAGGGACTCTTTCGCAGACGGTCACTCGCCGCCACCACACGCACAACTGTCATCGCCCGACTTGATCGGGCGATCCAGTATTCCGAGACAGCAGTAATTCACGGATGGGCCGCGGCGTACTGGATGCCCCGGTCAAGCCGGGGCATGACATCGCGTTTGTGGTGACAGGCTTGCCTCCCCTAAGCCGCCGCCTGCTCGCGCGGCTGGTAGATCGCGGTGTGCTGGCAGTGGGCGAGCGGCGTGGTGCCGTTGGCGACGACGAGCGCGTCGAGCTCGACGAAGCGATGGCCTTTCTTCTCGTAATTCGCGGTGACCTTGGCCAGCGCGGTGATCTCGTCGCCGGCGCGGGCGGCGGACAGCAGCTGCATGCGGCTGCCGACGTGGATCCAGGGGCCCAGAATGGTGTTGTCGACCAGCACCCGGTTCATGACGCGCTGGATCAGGCCGGGATGGCCGAGCCCCTCCCGCGCGAAGATCGGATCGTTCTCCCTGACGTCAGTGAGATAGTCCGTCGCATCCTGCCCGGCCCAACGGCGCGGCGTGGTCCCCAGCCATTTGCCGGTCTCGAACGTCGCAGGGCTCACCGGCTTGCGCTCGGTCACCGCGGGCACCGCGACATAGTCGCTGAGCGACACCGCCGGCGCAGCCGCCGGCAGCGAGGCCGTCCCGGTCGCGCAGAGCTCGGTGCGGCTGAACACCTCGATGGTCAGCAAGCCGTTATGCTCGGTGGCATCGACATCGGCCGTCTCGCCGTCATAGACCGGCTTGATGAAGCGGGCCTCGACCAGCCCGCAGCTCAGGAAATCGCGGCCCCAGCGCGCGATCGGCACGTGCATCATGTAGGCAAAGACGTCGACGCCCGGGACAAGCCCGCCGGAAAACCCGAAGCGGCGCGCCACTTTGTCGTCATGCATCTTGTTTTCGGATTGTTTTGCGGTGTTGTAGGCCTCGACGCGGTAGGTTTCGAGCCGGTTCGGCATGGCTGGCGTTCCCATATTCTTGTTGTTTCGGGCCGATCGTAGGCGCCGGGGAACAGCGGTCAATCCCCTCGCCTTTGCGGCCCGAATGGGGTACCACGCGGCGAATGACTGAGGCCCCCACCCGTATCTATGTCGACGCCGACGCCTGCCCGGTGAAGGACGAGATTTATCGCGTCGCGCTCCGGCACGGCGTGCCGGTCAGCGTGGTCGCGGGCAATTTCATCCGCGTGCCGCAGGACCCGCTGATCGAGCGCATCGTCGCAGGTAGCGGCATGGACGCGGCCGACGATTGGATCGCCGAGCGCGCCAAGCCGGGCGACGTCGTCATCACCTCCGACATCCCGCTCGCCAGCCGCTGCGTGAAGGCGGGGGCCGACGTGATCGCGCCGAACGGCAAGCCGTTCACCGAGGAATCGATCGGCATGACATTGGCGGTGCGCAATCTGATGACGGATCTGCGCTCGGCCGGTGAGGTCACCGGGGGCCCCAGATCGTACTCGCCGCGCGACCGTTCCGCCTTCCTCTCGGCGCTTGACCAGACGCTGCGCCGAATCCAGCGCCGCCGCGCCGATCAGGCGGCAACGAGCCAAAATCTGAATCAAGGCTGATCATGGCGCCGCCGCTGGTCCAACTGAAAGACATCCGGCTGACTTTTGGCGGGACGCCGCTTCTGTCCGGCGTCGAGCTCAATGTCGCCCCAGGCGAGCGCGTCTGCCTGATCGGCCGCAACGGCTCCGGCAAATCGACGCTGCTCAGAATCGCGGCCGGCCTGGTCGAGCCCGACGGCGGCACGCGCTTCGTGCAGCCCGGCGCCACCGTCCGCTATCTGCCGCAGGAGCCCGATTTCGGCGAGCACAAGACCACGCTTGCTTACGTCGAGTCCGGGCTTGCGCCCGGCGACGACCAGCACCAGGCGCGTTATCTCTTGGAGCAGCTCGGCCTCACCGGCGAGGAGAACCCGCATGATCTCTCCGGTGGCGAAGCCCGTCGCGCGGCGCTGGCCTATGTGCTGGCGCCCTCGCCCGACATTTTGCTGCTGGACGAGCCGACCAACCATCTCGATCTCGCCACCATCGAATGGCTGGAACAGGAGCTCGACGGCCGCCGCAGCGCGCTGGTGATCATCAGCCATGATCGCCGCTTCTTGACCAATCTGTCGCGTTCCACCGCCTGGCTCGACCGCGGCAGGATCAAGCAGATCGACCGCGGCTTTGCCTCGTTCGAGACCTGGCGCGACGAGGTGCTGGCCGAGGAAGAGCGCGACCAGCACAAGCTCGACCGCAAGATCGTCGACGAAGAGCACTGGCTGCGCCATGGCGTCTCCGGCCGGCGCAAGCGCAACGTCAAGCGCCTCGCCAATCTGCACGCACTGCGCGACCAGCGCCGCAACTATCGCGGCACCGCCGGCACCGCCAGTCTCGCGGCCGCCGAAGCGGAGCAGTCAGGCAAGCTGGTGATCGAGGCCAAGGGCATCACCAAGGCCTACGGCGATCGCAAGATCGTCGAGAATTTCTCGACCCGCATCCAGCGCGGCGACCGGCTCGGCATCATCGGGCCAAACGGCGCCGGCAAGACCACGCTGGTCAATCTGCTCACCGGCGGCATGCAGCCGGATTCCGGCATGATACGTCTCGGCGCCAATCTGGAGACGGCCACGCTCGACCAGCACCGCGAAAGCCTCGATCCCAAATCGACGCTGGCTGAAGCCTTGACCGGCGGTCGTGGCGATCAAATCATGGTCGGCGGCAAGCCGAAGCATGTCGTCGGCTACATGAAGGACTTCCTGTTCGCGCAAGAGCAGCGCGGCACTCCGGTGGAGGTGCTCTCCGGCGGTGAGCGCGGCCGGCTGATGCTGGCGCGCGCGCTGGCAAAACCCTCGAACCTCCTGGTGCTGGACGAGCCGACCAACGATCTCGATCTCGAAACGCTCGACGTGCTCGAGGAGATGCTCGGCGATTACGAAGGCACCGTCATCCTGATCAGCCACGACCGCGACTTTCTCGACCGCGTCGTGACCTCCGTGATCGCGCCCGAGGGCAACGGCAAGTGGATCGAGTACGCCGGCGGTTACAGCGACATGCTGGTGCAGCGCGGCGCGGACCTGAAGCGCGAGACGGCGAAGACGCAAGTCCCGACGGAGAAGAAGGAAGAGCGCTCCGCTGCTCCCGCCTCCTCGCCGAAGCGGAAGCTGAGCTTCAACGAGAAGCATGCGCTGGAGACGCTGCCGAAGAAGATGGAAACGTTGCAGGCCGACATCGCCAAGCTGCAGCGGGTGCTTGACGATCCCAACCTCTATGCGAGGGATCGCAAAAAATTCGACGACACCTCAGCCGCCATCGCCAAGGCGCATGACGAATTGTCGGCGGCCGAAGAGCGCTGGCTCGAACTGGAAATGCTCCGCGAAGAAATTGAACAGGCATAACTCATGACCACTCCCCTCGCCGCCAAGATCGCCCGTGAGTACGGCACGCCCTGTGCCGTCATCGACATGGACAGGGTCGAGCGCAACATCGCGCGAATTCAGAAGGCCTGCGACGACGCAGGAATCGCCAACCGGCCGCACATCAAGACCCACAAGAACCCGACCATCGCGAAGATGCAGGTCGCGGCCGGCGCCAAGGGCATCACCTGCCAGAAGCTCGGCGAAGCCGAGATCATGGCCAATGCCGGCATCGACGACATCCTGATCAGCTACAATCTGCTGGGTGAAGAGAAGATGGCGCGGCTCGGCGCGCTGCAGGCCAAGGCCAACATGACGGTGGCCGCTGACAACTCCACCGTCGTCGCCGGCCTGCCCAAGGCGGCCGCGGCGTCCGGCCGTCCGCTCTCGGTCGTGGTCGAATGCGACACCGGCCGCAAGCGCGCCGGCGTCGAGACGCCAGCTGAAGCGATAGCGCTGGCGCGCGAGATCGCGGCATCCAAGGGACTCGAGTTCGCCGGCTTCATGCTGTATCCGACCGAGACCGGCTGGGCGGACGCGCAAAAATTCTACGACGAGGCGCTGGCGGGCGTGCGCGCGCACGGGCTGGATGCAAAAATCGTCTCCACCGGAGGCACGCCGAACCTGAAGAACATCGGCAAGCTCAAGGGCGGCACCGAGCATCGCTTCGGCACCTACATCTACAACGACCGCATGCAGGTCGCGGCGGGCTCGGCGACCTGGGACGATTGCGCGCTGCACATCTATTCGACGGTGGTGAGCCGCGCCGCGCCCGAGCGCGGCATCCTCGACGCCGGTTCGAAGACGCTGACCACGGACACCGGCGGTCTCGACGGCCACGGCCTGATCCTGGAGCACCCCGAGGCCAAGATCGCCAAGTTCGCGGAGGAGCACGGCTTTCTCGACCTCTCCCGCAGCAACACGCGCCCCAATATCGGCGATGTCGTCCGCATCGTGCCGAACCATGTCTGCGTCGTCGTCAACATGATGGACGAGGTGGTGATGGTCCGCGGCGAGGAAATCATCGGCACGCTGCCGGTGGCGGCGCGGGGAAAGCTGCGGTAGAGAGCTGCGTCGCTGGCGTCGGAACGCTCGCGCATCCTTCGAGGCTCCCGGCGCGCTGCTTTGCATTGCGCCGCTCGCACCTCAGGATGACGCTCTCTCTAGGCCATCGCAAGCTAACGCTCTCTCGTAGCCGTCACCCTGAGGTGGCCGCTTCGTCAGCAGCCCTCGAAGGGCGGCGGCGTTCTACGAACGCTGCAGCCACGCCAACACACCCCTGCCCGCCGCAGCCCCCGTCGCGAACGAGGCTTGCAGCAGATAGCCGCCGGTCGGTGCCTCCCAATCCAGCATCTCGCCGGCCGCGAACACGCCCGGCAGCTTGCGCAGCATGAAGTGCTCGTCGAGTTCACCAAGAGCGATCCCGCCCGCGGTCGAGATCGCGCGATCGATCGGAGCGACGCCGGTGAGCTGAATCGGAATGGCGTTGATCAGGTGCGCAAGCTCCGCCGGCGAGAGCGATGCGAGCGGCCGTCCTGAGGCGATGGCGGCTTCCTGCATCAAGCCGATTCCGACCGGCATCACTTGCGCCGCCTTGCGCAGGAAATTCGCCAGGGATTGCTTGCCGCGCGTGCCCGATAGCCGCGTGGTCAGCGCGGCCGCGTCGAGGTCGGGCCGCAACGCGATCATCAAATTCGCTTGCCCGAGACCCAGTACCGCCTCCCGCAGCTCCGCCGACAGCGCGTAGACCGTGCCGCCTTCGATACCGCTGCGGGTGATCATGGCTTCGCCGCGCACCGTGTGTGCGCCGACCGTCAGCGCCACGCCCTTGAGCGGCTGTCCCTCGAAACGATCGCGAAACACATCTGACCAAGCAACCATGAAGCCGGAATTGGCTGGCCGCAGCTTTGAGATGGCAACGCCTTTTGCCGCGAGGAATTCGACCCAGCTGCCGTCCGAGCCGAGCCGTGGCCAGCTCGCGCCGCCGAGCGCCAGCACGGTCGCGTCGGCAACGACGGCGGCCAGGCCTTCCTGCGTTCGAAACAGCAGCCGTCCCTCGCCATCCCAGCCGGTCCAGCGATGCCGGAAGGCAAACCGCACGCGGCTCGCATCGAGGCGCCGCAGCCAGGCGCGCAGCAAAGGCGAGGCCTTGAACGCTTTTGGAAACACGCGCCCGCTGCTGCCGACAAAGGTCGGCTCGCCGAGCGCCTCGCTCCAGACACGCAGCGCCTCAGGCGAAAACGCCGCGATCGCCGCTTGCAGCGTCGGTGCGGCCTCACGATAGCGCGCCATGAACTGCGGCAGCGGCTCACTGTGGGTGAGGTTGAGCCCGCCCCGGCCCGCCATCAGGAATTTGCGGCCCGCGGACGGCATGGCGTCGTAGACGGTGACGCGGGCGCCGCCCTGCGCCAGCACTTCCGCCGCCATCAGCCCGGCGGGACCGGTGCCGATGACGGCGATGTCAGTCAGAGCTTGATCCCCGCCCGTGCCGCGGCCTGCGCCACGTATTTCTGCGTCTGCTCGAACGCGCCTGTGAGCGCCTTGGCCTTCGACATGTCGCTGATCTCGGCGAAATGCGCGGCGACGGCGTCCGGCGTCCATTCAGACTCCGGCAGGTTGATGCCTTCGCTCTCCAGGATCTTGATCACGGCGAAAGAGCCGGCGCCGGCGCCCATGATGGTGCGGGTCGGCGCGTCCTCGCTCAGCATGTACTCGACTGCGGGCGTGATCGCGTTCGGCTTCATCAGTTGCAGCGCCTGGGGCGGCAGCAGCTCTTCGGTCATCCGGGTGGCCGCCGTCGGCGAGATGATGTTGACGCGGATGTCGTTCTTGCGACCTTCCTCGGCCAGCACGTTCATCAGGCCGACCATGCCTGATTTCGCCGCGCCGTAATTGGCCTGGCCGAAATTGCCGTAGAGGCCCGAGGACGACGTCGTCAGCACGATGCGGCCGTAGTTGCGGTCGCGCATGCCGGCCCAGGCCGCCTTGCAGCAATAGAAAGTGCCGACGAGATGCACGTCGAGCACCTTCTGGAAATCGGCCGCTTCCATCTTGCCGAACGACTTGTCGCGCAAAATGCCGGCATTGGCGCACATGAGATCGACGCTGCCCCACTCCCTGGTGGCGCGCTCGACCATGGCGGTGACCTGCTCGAAATTGGAGACGTCCGCGCCGTCGGCCATCGCGGTGCCGCCGGCCTTGCGGATCTCCTCGACCACGGCCTCGGCCGGCGACAGCGAGCCGCCGGTGCCGTCGCGCCCGCCGCCGAAATCGTTGACCACCACTTTCGCGCCGCGGCTGGCCAGCCCCAGCGCATGCGCCTTGCCGAGACCATTGCCCGCGCCGGTGACGATGGCGACGCGTCCGTCGAACCTGATTGCCATGAGTGCGTTTCCTAGATGCTAGTTCGTCATGGCCGGGCTTGACCCGGCCATCCATCAAATCGAAAGGCTTTTGAGCAGCGCTGGATGGCCGGGTCAAGCCCGGCCATGACGGCTCGGATCAGGCGAAATAGATCAGACCCAGCCACTCCGCGATCAGCGCCGGCTTGTCCTCGCCTTCGATCTCGACCGTGACATTGGTGCGGGACTGCAGTTCATTCGGCTTGCGCAGCTTGGCTTCGGCCAGTACGAAGCGGCCGCGGATGCGCTTGCCCGAGCGCACCGGCGAGATGAAACGCAGCTTGTCGAAACCGTAATTGACGCCCATCGTGGTGCCCGCAATCGCCGGCATCACCTCGTAGGACATCACCGATAGCATCGACATCGTCAGGAAGCCGTGGGCGATGGTGGTGCCGAACGCGGTTTCCGTCCTGGCTCTTTCAGGATCGACGTGGATGAACTGGTGATCCTCGGTCACGTCGGCATAGGTGTCGATACGAGGCTGGTCGATCAGATGCCAGGACGACACGCCGATCTCCTTGCCGACCAGGGCCCGATAGGCCTCCAGCGTGATCGGCGGCGACTTCCAGATTTGGTTCACTTAGCTCTCACTCCGTGTTTTCGACAAGTCAGGAAAATCCTCCTCGCGGAATTCCCGGCCGCGCAGGGGATCCTCGCGATCGTCGTCGCGTTCAAGCCGTCGTAGCTGCACGCGACGGATTTTGCCAGAGATCGTCTTCGGCAGCTCGGTGACGATTTCGAGGCGGCGGATGCGCTTGAACGGGGCAAGCCGCGTATGCAGGTGCCGGAAGATGGAGAGCGCCGTCTCCGGCGTCCGCTCGGTGCCCGAGGTCAGCAGCACGAACGCCTTGGGGACGGCAAGGCGGATCGGGTCCGGGCTCGGCACCACCGCAGCTTCCGCGACGAGCTCGTGCTCGAGCAACACGCTCTCGAGCTCGAACGGGCTGATGCGGTAATCGGATGATTTGAACACGTCGTCGGAACGGCCGACGAAGGTGAGATAGCCTTCGTCGTCCTCGAACACCACATCGCCGCTGCGGTACAGCTCGTCCTCGGCGCCGGACAGCTTGCCGTCGTCGCTCTGGTAGCCCTGCATCAGGCCGGCGGGCCGCTCGGCGCCGAGCACCAGCGTGACCTCGCCTTCCCTGGCGGGCTGGCCGTCGGCGTCGCTGATCTGTACGCGATAGCCCGGTAGCGGCCGGCCCATCGAGCCGATCTTGATCTTCTGGCCCGGCGAGTTGCCGGCGAGCGCCGTGGTCTCGGTCTGGCCGTAGCCGTCACGAATGGTGAGGCCCCAGGCCGCCCGCACCTGGTCGATCACTTCAGGGTTCAGCGGCTCGCCAGCGCCGCAGACCTCGCGCAAGGCCACCTTGAACGATGCGAGGTTCTCCTGGATGAACAGCCGCCACACCGTCGGCGGCGCGCACAGCGTGGTGACGCCGCAGCGGCCGATGGTGGCAAGCAGGCCTTTCGCATCGAAGCGCGGCTGGTTGACCACGAACACCGTCGCCCCCGCATTCCACGGAGCGAAGAAGCAGCTCCAGGCGTGCTTGGCCCAGCCGGGCGAGGAAATGTTGAGATGGACGTCGCCGGGCTTCAGCCCGATCCAGTACATGGTCGAGAGATGGCCGACGGGATAGCTGCGCTGGCTGTGCCGGACGAGTTTTGGTTTGGCGGTCGTGCCCGAGGTAAAATAAAGCAGCATCGGATCGTCAGCATTGGTCGGACCGTCAGCCGCAAAACTCTCAGAGGCCTTCGCGGCCTCATCGTAAGCGAGCCATCCGTCGGAGGCCGCGCCGACCACGATGCGGACGACATTCTCGGAGCCAAGGCTTGCGAATTTCGTAACCTGGTCCTCAGCCGCCACCACGGCTCGCGCCTTGCCGCGATCGAGACGATCGCGGAGCTCATCCGCGGTGAGCAGCGTGGTGGCGGGAATTACGACGACGCCGAGCTTCATCGCCGCCAGCATGGTCTCCCACAGCGGAACCACATTGCCGAGCAGCAGCAGGAGATGATCGCCGCGCTTCAGGCCCTGCGCACGGAGGAAATTCGCGACCTGGTTGGAGCGCTTCGAGAGCGCCGCGAAGGACAGCTTCGTCTGGCGATCCTGTGCGGCATCGACGATCCAGAGCGCGGGACGATCCCTGCTCTCCGCATTTGCTGCCAGCTCGGCGTCGAACCAATCGAGCGCCCAGTTGAAGGCAACCGGATCCGGCCAGCGGAAGCCTTTGACCGCGGCCTCGTAGTCCGTGCCGTGATCCAGCAGAAACGCGCGCGCTTCCAAAAATGTCGTCATGATCCGGGCCCGTCGATTTGATCTTCGAGCGTAGCCCGGATGGAGCGAAGCGCAATCCGGGGCCAACTTGGCCTCGGCGAGGACCTATCCCGGATTGCGCTTCGCTCCATCCGGGCCACGAAGCCTCGCTATTTTCCAGCGAGGCTGCGAACGTGCTTGATAATTCCGGAAAAATCCACCCCACCCTGGCCTGCTGCGTCGAAAGACTGATAGATCTCCTGCGCATGCTTGCCGAGCGGCGTGGCCGCGCCAGCAGCCTTCGCGGCGTCCTGCGCCAGCGTCAAATCCTTCACCATCAGCGCCGAGGCAAAGCCCGGCTTGTAGTCGTTGTTGGCGGGCGAGGTCGGCACCGGGCCCGGCACCGGGCAATAGGTCGTCAACGACCAGCACTGGCCCGACGAGGTCGAGGCGACGTCGAACAGCGCCTGGTGCGAGAGGCCGAGCTTCTCGCCGAGCGCAAAGGCTTCGCTGACCGCGATCATGGAGATGCCGAGGATCATGTTGTTGCAGATCTTGGCCGCCTGGCCTGCGCCGGCGCCGCCGCAATGGACGATCTTCTTGCCCATGTTCTCCAGCACCGGCTTGGCCGCGGCAAATGCCTTCTCCTCGCCGCCGCACATGAAGGTGAGCGTCGCGCCCTTGGCGCCGCCGGTGCCGCCGGAGACCGGCGCATCGACCGAAAGCACGCCGTTCTTGGCGGCCAGCGCATGCGCGGCCCTCGCGCTCTCGACGTCGATGGTGGAAGAGTCGATGATCAGCGCGCCCTTGGTCATGGCGGGCACGACCTCGTTCCAGACGCCGAGCACATGCTTGCCTGCGGGAAGCATGGTGACGACGACATCGGCACCCCTCACCGCACCGGCTGCGCTCTCGCCAATGCTGGCGCCATCGGCCTTCGCCTGATTGCGGGAGGCTTCGACGAGGTCGAACGCCACGACCTTGTGGCCGGCCTTGACGAGGTTTGCGGCCATCGGGCCGCCCATGTTGCCGAGACCGATGAATGCGATCGTGGCCATTGTCGTTTCCTCCGCTGTCGCGTTGTTAGCTGAACTTCAGCTCATCAGTGCCGATCTCGGCAAAATATGGTGCAAGCATCTCCGGCGTCACATCCTCGATTGCTCGCGGCGACCAGGTCGGGTTGCGGTCCTTGTCGATCACGGCAGCACGCACGCCTTCGCGAAAATCGTCGCTGCGGAAGACTTCCAGCGCAGCGCGGTATTCCCGCACCAGACACTCCTCCAGGCTCGATGAAGCGCGCGCGAGCCGCAAGAGCTTCAGCGTCACCACCATGCCGCGCGGCGATTTTTCGTTGAGCGCCTTCAGCGTTGCAAGTGCAAATTCGGAGCCGTCGCGGTCGAGCGCCGCAAGGATGTCCTCCATGCGATCGAAGCCGAACAGCGCATCGATGATTGGCTCCTTCGCAGCCACCGGCCCCGCGGTCTCACCGGTGGCAAAGCCGCTGATGAGCTTGCCGACATCGGCGGCGGCCGCGCCGGAACGCAGCTTCGTTAGCGCCTCGCGCAGCTCCGGCAACTTCACCGCCGGCACGACCCAATCGGCGAACTTCGCATGGATCGCGTCCGGCCCGTTCATGGTCTGGCCGGTCAGCCCGAAATAGGTGCCGATCTCGCCCGGCGAATGCGACAACAGATAGGTGCCGCCGACATCGGGGAAGAAGCCGAGACCGACCTCGGGCATGGCCAGCTTCGTCCGATCCGTGACGACGCGATGGCTGGCATGGGCCGACAGACCGACGCCGCCGCCCATCACGATGCCGTCCATGAAGGCGACATACGGCTTTGGGAACTTCTTGATCCGGGCGTTGAGGATGTATTCCTCGCGCCACAGGATCTTGCCGAGGTCGCCGTTCACCTTCGAGCTCTCCCAGAGCGCGCGGATGTCGCCGCCGGCGCAGAGGCCACGCTCGCCGGCACCTTCCAGCACGATGACGCTGACGGCCGGATCGGATTCGAAACGGTCGAGCGCCTTCTCGATGTCGCGAAACATCTCCAGCGTCACGGCATTGATCGCCTTGGGACGGTTGAGCCTGATGATGCCGGCCGCACCCTCGACGCGGGCGACGAGATCGCCCTCTTCCGCTGCATTCATCGCGCGCCCTCGATCAGCTTGCGCGCCACGATCAGCCGCATGATTTCATTGGTGCCTTCGAGGATCTGGTGCACGCGTAAGTCCCGCACGATCTTCTCGATGCCGTATTCGCTGAGGTAACCGTAGCCGCCGTGAAGCTGCAGCGCTTGGTTGGCGACTTCGAAACCGACATCGGTGCCGAAGCGTTTGGCCATCGCGCACAGCATGGTGGCATCAGGGTCCTTGCGGTCGAGCGCTGCGGCAGCCCGCCACAAAAAGGTGCGCGCGGCCTCGAGCTCGATCGCCATGTCGGCAAGGCGGAATTGTAGCGCCTGGAATTCGTCGAGACGTTTTCCAAACGCCTTGCGCTCCTTCATGTAGGCGCGCGCCTTGTCGAGCGCCGTCTGCGCACCGCCCAGTGAACAAGCCGTGATGTTGAGACGGCCACCGTCGAGGCCGGCCATCGCGATCTTGAAGCCGATGCCCTCCTCGCCCAGGCGATTGGTAACAGGCACGCGCGCGTTTTCGAACATGACCGCACGGGTCGGCTGCGCGTTCCACCCCATCTTGCGCTCATTGGCGCCGAAGGAGACGCCCGGCGTCTTGCCGTCGATGACGAGGGTCGAGATGCCGCCGGGGCCGTCACCGCCGGTGCGCACCATCGCCACCAGCAAATCGGTGCCACCGGCGCCGGAAATGAACTGCTTCTGGCCGTTGAGGACGTAATGGTCGCCCTCACGCACCGCGCGGGTGCGCAGAGCCGCCGCGTCCGAGCCGGCGCCCGGCTCAGTCAGGCAGTAGCTCGCGATCAGCTCCATGGTGCAGAGCTTCGGCAGCCATTGATGGCGCTGGGCGTCGCTGCCGTAGGCATCGATCATCCAGCTCGCCATGTTGTGGATGGAGATGAAGGCCGAGGTGGTCGGGCAGCCCGTCGCCAGCGCCTCGAAGATCAGCGCTGCGTCGAACCGCGTCATCGCGGATCCCCCGACATCGTCGCGGATGTAGATGCCGCCCATGCCGAGGGTCGCCGCCTCGCGCATGACGTCGACGGGGAAATGCTTCTCCTCGTCCCAGCGCAGCGCATGCGGCGCGATCTTTTCCGCCGCAAACGCGAGCGCCATGTCGCGAACCGCGATCTGATCCTCGTTCAGAGCGAACTGCATGCTGCCGCCTACCCTCTTGCCCCATCGTCATTGCGAGCGCAGCGAAGCAATCCAGGCTGCCTCCGCGGAAAGACTCTGGATTGCTTCGTCGCTACGCTCCGCTCCTCGCAATGACGGGCTGGGCTACAGCCTTACTTCATCAGCGGGATCGAGAACTCCGCACCTTCCTTGACGCCGGACGGCCAGCGCGAGGTCACCGTCTTGGTCTTGGTGTAGAAGCGGACCGAGTCCGGACCGTGCTGGTTGAGATCGCCGAAGCCGGACTTCTTCCAGCCGCCGAAGGTGTAATAGGCGATCGGCACCGGGATCGGCACGTTGATGCCGACCATGCCGACGTTGACCTTGGCCGCGAAGTCGCGCGCGGCGTCGCCGTCGCGGGTGAAGATGGCAACGCCGTTGCCGTAGTCATGGTCGGACGGCAGCGCCAGTGCTTCCTTGTAGTCGTGCGCGCGCACGACCGAGAGCACGGGGCCAAAGATCTCTTCCTTGTAGATCCGCATGTCCTTGGTGACGTTGTCGAACAGCGAGCCGCCAAGATAAAAGCCCTTCTCGTAGCCCTGCATCTTGAAGCCGCGGCCATCGACGGCGAGCGTCGCGCCTTCCTTGATGCCGATGTCGATGTAGCTCTTGACCTTCTCGACCGCCTCGCGCGTCACCAGCGGGCCGTAATCGGCGGACGGATCGATCGAGGTGCCGATCTTGAGGCTCTCGACGCGCGGGACCAGCTTTTCCATCAGCCGATCGGCCGTGGCCTTGCCGACGGGGACGGCAACAGAGACCGCCATGCAGCGCTCGCCGGCCGAGCCGTAGCCGGCGCCGATCAGGGCGTCGACCGCCTGGTCCATGTCGGCGTCGGGCATGATGATGGCGTGGTTCTTGGCGCCGCCGAAGCACTGGCAGCGCTTGCCGGTCTGCGCTGCGCGTTCATAGATGTACTGCGCAATCGGGGTGGAGCCGACGAAGCCGATCGCCTTGATGTCGGGGTCATCGAGGATGGCGTCGACCGCTTCCTTGTCGCCGTTGACGACGTTGAGGATGCCGGCCGGCAGGCCCGCCTCGATCATCAGCTCGGCGAGCATCATCGGCACGCCGGGATCGCGCTCCGACGGCTTGAGGATGAAGGCGTTACCGCAGGCAATCGCCGGCGCGAACTTCCACATCGGGATCATCGCCGGGAAGTTAAACGGCGTGATGCCGGCGACGACGCCGAGAGCCTGGCGCATCGAATAGATGTCGATGCCGGGGCCGGCGCCTTCAGTGTACTCGCCCTTCATCAGATGCGGGATGCCGCAGGCGAATTCCGCGACCTCGAGGCCACGCTGGATGTCGCCCTTGGCGTCCGGCACGGTCTTGCCGTGCTCGCGCGCGAGCAGCTCGGCGAGCTTGTCGTAGTCGCGCTGCACCAGCTCGACGAATTTCATCATCACGCGGGCGCGGCGCTGCGGGTTGGTCGCGGCCCATTCGGGCTGCGCGGCGCGCGCGTTCTCGACGGCGGCGCGGACCTCGGCCTTGGACGCCAGCGCCACCTTGGCCTGGACGTCACCGGTCATCGGCTCGAAAACGTCGGCGGTGCGGCCCGAGGTACCCTTGACCTCCTTGCCACCGATGAAATGTCCGACTGAACGCATGGAATGCTCTCCTTGAGGCCTGATCCGCTTTGACAAATCCTATCGACCTGCATTTATTGGGATTCAAGTCTGAGATATTGCACCATAGATGTGCGAAAATGCTGGATCAAGGCGCTATCGATTGGGACGACTTCCGCTTCGTGCTGGCCATCGTGCGGGGCGGCTCGGTCTCGGCTGCGGCAAAACAGCTCGGCGTCGACCATGCCACGGTGATCCGCCGCGTCGACCGGCTGGAAAAACATCTCTCGGCAAAACTGTTTGACCGGCGCAAGACCGGCTACCTCCTCACCGAGGCCGGCCAGCGCGTCGCCGATAGCGCGGAAGCCATGGAATCGACCATCGTCGCCAACCAGGAGCAGGTCGGCGGCTCGGTGGCGCGGCTGACCGGCACGGTCCGGATCGGCGCGCCCGACGGCTTCGGCACCGCCTTCCTGGCGCCGCGGCTGGCGCCCTTCGCCGACCGGTATCCCGATCTCGATCTGCAACTTGTGGCGACCGCGCGGCTGTTCAGCCTCTCCAAGCGCGAGGCCGATATCGCCATCAGCCTGACCATGCCGAAGGAAGGCCGCATCGTCGGCCGCAAGCTGCTCGACTACCGCCTCGGTCTCTATGCGGCCCCCGCCTATCTCGACCGCTTCCCAAAAATCGCCTCGCGCGAGGTGCTGCCGCAGCACCGCTTCGTCGGCTACATCGAGGAGCTCTTGTTCACGCCGGAGCTCGATTATCTGCCACAGGTGTCGCCGCGGATCTCCGCGCGCTTCCGCAGCGCCAATCTGATCGCCCAGCTCAATGCCACGCTCTCCGGTTTCGGCATCGCGGTGCTGCCCCACTTCATGGCGAACGACTATCCGCAACTCGTTCCAGTGCTGCCCGACGAGATCTCGATCACGCGGACGTTCTGGATGTTGATGCACGCCGACAGCAAGGATCTAGCGCGCATACGCGCGGTGGCGGATTACATCGGCGAGATCGTCGAGCGCGAACGGGCGCTGTTTGCGGGGCGGTAACACCGTTCTTGTAGGGTGGGCAAAGCGACGAGACGCGCGCATGCGCGGCGCGTGGCGTGGCCACCACGTCAACCGCCCGCGCGGCGAGATGGTGGGCACGGCGCTCTGCGCCTTTGCCCACCCTACGGGACCTCGCCTAGTTCTTCGCCTTCTTCGCCGCCGCAGCCTTCGGCTCGCGCTTCGTACCCTCCAGCGCGGTATCCCGGCCCGCCTTCAACACCTCGTCCGACAGCTCGCTTGAGCCCGCGACGCGCGCCAGCAGCATGGTGCCGGCCATCGTCGCCAGCGTCGCAATCGCCTGCTTGCGCGCGGCCTTGCGCGGCATGTTCGGGATATAGTCCGCCAGCAGCTCGATCATTTCGTCGAGCTTGCCGGCAAATGCCTTTCGCGCCTTCGGGCTCTCGCGGGCGATCTCCGCGCCCAGCGCGGGAATCGAACAGCCTTGGCCGGGATTGTCGCGATGCAGCGCGGAGAGGTAGGCCTCCGCGATCAGTGCCAGTCGCTTTTCCGGCGAAACCTCGTCCGTGATCTTGCGCCAGTGCTCCATCGAGCGGTCCATCGCATAGCCGAACGCCTCGATCACCAGCGCCTCGCGGGAATCGAAATGCGCGTAGAAGCCGCCATGGGTCAGGCCGGCCTCCTTCATGAGGTCGGCGACGCCAATGCCGTGGGCGCCCTTTTCACGCAGCCGCACGGACGCCTTCTTGACGATGCGGTCGTGGGTTTCCTGCTTGTGTTCCGGGGAATAGCGCATGCGGTTCTCATTGGATGTCGATGGTCATCTCATAACACGCAAATGACGAAATAGGTGCATTAATTCATGTTAAGTTGCTTCCGATATCGAAAACGTCGCAGTTGCATGTACCGCAAGGGCGCCCTTGCCGTCCCGGACGAAGCCTTCGGCGTAGCTGGTTTGCCGCCCCAGCTTGATCACCTTACCCTCGGCCGAGATCAAACCGGAACGGACCGAGAGCGGACGCAGGAAGGCCAGCTTCAAGTCCAGCGTTACCGAACTCTGCCCGGCCTGGAGCCGGGTCGAAATGGCGCAGCCCATGGCGGTATCGAGCAGCGCCGCGGCGGTCGCGCCGTGGATCAGGCCGATGGTGTTTTCGAGATCCTCACGCGGCTCCAGTTCCATGACGATCCGCCCGGGCTCGACCACGGCCATGGTGAAGCCGATCAGTTTCGCGAACGGCGGCGGCGGCAGTCGGCCGTCGCGGATGCCGAGCATCGCATCCATGCCCGACAGGCCCATGGCCACCTTCGCAACCGGGGCCGGCACCTGCCAGTCCACCACACGCTCGCGCCGCTGTGCCGGCGAAAACAGATCGGGTCGATCGATATCGGTCATGTCATCCTCTTCGTATGATGACAATCATACTATGCGACGGACTTCGCGCTGACAACTCTGGCCCCATCCCGCTTGACAAGCAGGTGGTTTCAGCCCGGAGTGACCCCGATCGGCGCGCCTTGCGCCGGTCCACGAAAGCTTCGAGATCCCACGATGCAAGTGCTCAACAACCATTGCGGCGTGACGCGCGATACGCGCGGCGTCGTCCATGTCGCGATCTGCAACGCCGGCCCGCTCAACATCCTCGGCTCGCCGGTGACCGACGCCGTGCGCGAGGGTTTGCAGCAGCTCAGCTCCGACCGCAGCATCCGCGTTCTGGTGCTGCGCGGCCAGAGCGAGAAGAGCATGATCGGCGGCGCCGACATCAAGGAGATGGTGAAGCTCGACCGGGCATCGGCCGAAGCCTTCATCAGCCGCCTGCGCGATCTCTGCGAGGCGGTGCGCGCCTTCCCCGTCCCGGTCATCGCGAGGATGCCCGGCTGGTGCCTCGGCGGCGGGCTCGAAGTCGCCGCCGCCTGCGATTTCCGGATCGCGGCGCATGATGCGCATTTCGGCATGCCCGAGGTGCGCGTCGGCATCCCCTCGGTGATCCACGCGGCCCTTTTGCCGCGCCTGATCGGCTGGGCCCGCGCGCGCTGGCTGGTAATGACCGCGGAAAACATCGACGCGCCGACCGCGCTGGCCTGGGGACTGGTCGACAAGGTCGCTCCGGAAGGCGAATTGGATGCGGTTATCGAGCACCTCGTGCAGGCATTGCTCGCATGCGGACCCGAAGCGTTGCGGTCGCAGAAGGCGCTGCTGCGCCAGTGGGAGGAACTGCCGCTGACGGAGTCGGTGAATTTGAGCGTGAAAGTGTTCGGCGAATCGTTCCTCACGGACGAGCCGACGCGGCTGATGCAGGCGTTTGTGAATAGGAAGCGGTAGGCGCGCGCGCCGACCTCCTCCCATCGAACGAGCAAATCTCATCCGAACCACGACATTTTCTCATTCCTGGCGTGGTTGCATTTTTTGCGCCGCATCATATGATGAACATCATCTTACCCGTCATCGCAGGGAGTTCTCGTCATGGCCGAAGCCGCCGATCCCGTCGTCATCGTCTCAGCCGCCCGCACCCCACTCGGTCGCTTCATGGGCGAGTTGTCGCCGCTTGCCGCGCATAAGCTTGGCTCGCACGTGATCGGCGCGGCGCTGGAACGCGCCAGGCTCGCCCCCGAGAAGGTCGACGAGGTCTTGATGGGCTGCGTGCTGCCGGCCGGACAAGGCCAGGCGCCGGCGCGCCAGGCCGCGCGCGCCGCGGGTCTGCCCGATGCCACCGGCGCCACCACCGTCAACAAGGTCTGCGGCTCCGGCATGAAGGCGACCATGCTGGCGCACGACATCATCCGCGCCGGATCTGCCGACATCGTCGTCTCCGGCGGCATGGAGAGCATGAGCAACGCGCCCTATCTGCTGGCCAAGGCGCGCGGCGGCTATCGTGCCGGCCATGACCGCATCATCGACCACATGATGATGGACGGGCTGGAGGACGCCTATGAGACCGGCCGCTCCATGGGCGATTTCGGCGAGGCCACGGCGGAGGCCTACCAGTTCACCCGCAAGGACCAGGACGCCTATGCCATGGAGACGCTGGGCCGCGCCCGCAAGGCGGTCGAGGGCGGCGCGTTCAAGGCCGAGATCGCACCAATCACCCTGACCGAGAAAGCCGGCCCGCGCATCGTCGCCAATGACGAGCATCCGCTGAAGGTCGATCCGGCCAAGATCCCGGGACTCAAGCCGGCCTTCCGCGCCAACGGCACCATCACGCCCGCTGCCTCCTCCGCCAATGCCGACGGCGCCGCGGCGCTGGTGCTGACGAAGCGCTCGCTCGCCGATCGGAACGGGCTGCCTGTTCTCGCCAAGATCAAGGGCCACGCCACCCACAGCCAGGAGCCGCAATGGTTCACCACGGCGCCGATCCCGGCGATCCGCAAGCTGCTCGACAAGATCGGCTGGGCTGCCTCCGATGTCGACCTGTTCGAGATCAACGAGGCCTTCGCCGTGGTGGCGATGGCGGCGCAGCGCGATCTCGGCATTCCCCGCGACAAGCTGAACGTCAATGGCGGCGCCTGCGCGCTCGGTCACCCCATCGGCGCGACCGGCGCGCGGCTGATCGTGACGCTGCTGCATGCACTCGAGGCCAACAACCTCAAGCGCGGCGTTGCCGCGCTCTGCATCGGCGGCGGCGAAGCCACGGCGATCGCCGTCGAACGGTCGGCCCGCTGACGGCAATGTCCGAAATTGAGGGAAGTCTGACATTTTAGACTTCCCTTATTTGTGCCAGATTGCAACGATGATGCGGGTCCCTCTCGGGCTCGCCAACCAAGATTGAGGCCCAATGATCTCGAACTGGCTCGCGGCAGCACTCGTCCGCCGCAACATCCATTACGGCTGGGTGATGGTCGGCGTGACCTTCCTTGCCGCGCTGATCAGCGCCGGCACGGTTGGCGCGCCCGGCGTGTTCATCGTTCCGCTTCAGAAGGAGTTCGGCTGGAGCACGGCGGAGATCTCGTCCGCGCTGTCGATCCGCTTCATCCTGTTCGGGCTGATGGCGCCGTTCGCGGCAGCGCTGCTGAACCGCTATGGCCTGCGCAACGTCACGCTGGCCGCGCAGCTGATCGTCGTCTCGGCGCTCGTGCTCTCGCTCGGCATGACCGAGGTCTGGCAGCTCGTGGCGCTGTGGGGCGTGGTGATCGGCATCGGCACCGGCATGACCGCGCTGGTGTTGGGCGCGACGATCGCGACGCGCTGGTTCGCGGCGCGGCGCGGCCTCGTCGTCGGCATCATGACCGCGAGCGTCGCCACCGGCCAGCTCGTGTTCCTGCCGCTGCTCGCGAGCCTCACCGAACGTTACGGCTGGCGGCTCGCGCTCGGCTTCGTCTGCATCATGCTCGGCGTCTCCGCGCTCGCCGTCCTGCTCGCCATGCGCGACCGGCCGAGCGATGTCGGCCAGCGTCCGTTCGGCGACGAGGGCACCACCCCCCTGCCCGCGCCGCCCGTCAGCCACGGCTCGATCACGGGTGTGGCGCTCGGCACGCTGCGCGACGCCTCGAAGTCGACCGCGTTCTGGATCCTGTTCGCGACCTTCTTCGTCTGCGGTGCTTCCACCAATGGTCTCGTCCAGGTGCATCTGATCCCGATGTGCCTCGATTTCGGCATCCCCCAGGTGCAGGCCGCGAGCCTGCTCGCAGCGATGGGCATCTTCGACTTCTTCGGCACGATCATGTCGGGCTGGCTGTCGGACCGCTACGACAACCGCTATTTGCTGTTCTGGTATTACGGCCTGCGCGGGCTCTCGCTGATCTTCCTGCCCTTCAGCGATTTCTCGTTCTATGGCCTCTCCGTGTTCGCGATGTTCTACGGGCTCGACTGGATCGCAACGGTGCCGCCCACGGTGCGGCTCACCGCGCAGAAATTCGGCCCCGAGCGCGCCAACCTGGTGTTCGGCTGGATCTTCGCCGGCCATCAGCTCGGCGCCGGCACCGCCGCCTTCGGGGCAGGTTTTTCGCGGACGGTCTATCAGAGCTACCTGCCCGCCTTCTTCATCGCCGGCGCGCTCTGCGTGTTCGCCGCGCTGATCGTGCTGGCGCTGTCGCGGCAACCGCAGCCGCAGCCGAAACCTGCCATGGCCTAGTACCTGATCGTGGTGGTGACGCCGAACACAGCGGCGTCACCAATTCGCGCGACGCCGGACGGATCGTTCGGATTTAAGATGCCGCCCGAGGGACGGAATACATATTGAAGGTATGGCGCCACGAGCCATCCCGGCCTGACATGCGCCTCGTAAATTATCTCGATCAGCGTCTCGTTACTCCGTATCGGGCTCTGAACGCCCGTGAATAATTGCGTGTCCAGATCGAGATTGCGCGCCGTGTTCGATATCCGCATGTACGCCATCGCCACGCCGAACCGGTCGAGCCGACGGCCGGGGGTGAAGCCGACGAAGCCGATGCCGCCGTCGAGATAGAGGCCGATCAAATTTCGATCCGGCGGGCTGTAGGCGATGCGGCCGAACGCGGTCACTCCAGGCAGCGAGGCCGACGTGCTGTTCTCCCTGACCTCAGGCGGCCGGTACAGCACCTGCTCGACGACCGCGAAGATTCCATAATTGCCGCGAAGTTTTGCGGGAATGCCGCTTCCGCCGGGATCGGCGATCGACAGGCCCTGCGCCGTGAAACGCTGGCTGTCGAACGAGCCGTAATGCTTCCAGGCACCCGGCGTGACATTGCCGGCAAGCGGCCGGCCGCCGATATCGATGTCGTAGTTGAAGCGGATCTGCCCGATCACCCACGGCGGATCGTTGATGCGGAAGGCCAGACCGTGATGGTCGCGCAGCTGTGGATCCTGATCGCCCGGCCCCGACGGATCGCCGTTGAACACCGCAGCGTACGCCGTGATCTGGTCCGACAGCGCGGCCTTGATGCGAATGCCGGGCACCGCGATCGGCGGCGCCGGGCCACCGGCCGGGAGGTTGGACGCCTTGATCGCGGGCCAGCCGAAGGTGCCGTTGATGAAGAGGTCGTCGGTCTGGCTGTCGAAGAACTCGACGTCGGCCGCCTGTTGGCCGGCTCGGATGTTCAGCCTGTCACCAAAGAAGCTCTGCTCGACATAGGCGTTGTAGAGCCGCTGGTCCGGCAGCGCCTCGATCTCGCTGATCGTGGCGAGGTTCATCACGTAATTGCGGCTCAGCCCTCGCCCGTAGATCACGAAGGCATTGGCGTAGAGGCGGCCGCCGGTCCAGCCGACCAGCTTGTCGAGATCGGCATCGACCGACAGATCGAGACGGCCGAAATGGATGGCGCCGCGCTTCACGCCGCCGGAGGCATTGGCGATGTTGTCGGCGATATAGGTCGCGCCGAAGTTGAGGCCCTTGTCGGCAAGCCCGTCGTGCCACTCGTCGAACCATTTCGGCGCCAGCCATTCGGCCGCGTTCTCGTCCTTCGCGCCGGCGAATGCGCTGGTGCTTGCCGCCGTGCAGGCCAGGGCGATCGCAGCCAGGGTTCTTCGGATACTCCAACTCACGATCGGCGCGCTCTATTTGAAAATGCCTGTGCGCCGCATGAATAGATAGGCCGCGCCGACGGATGACGCCATCAGCACCGCCGCCACGAGAAATCCGCTCTCGACGTCCGTCAGCGGCAGGCCTTTGGTGTTCATACCAAAAATGCCGGTGATCAGCGTCGGCGGCAGCAAGAGTGAGGTCACGATCGAGAGCGTGTGCAGGTGGCGATTGCTCTCCTCCTCGTTCTTGAAGCGTAGCTCCTCCTCGAGCAGGCGGCTACGCTCCCTCAGCTCGACGATGTCGTGATCGAGGCCGTCGAGCCGCTGCGCAAGCTTGCCGGCCCGGATACGCAAGGCGGGCGAGAGGTGATCGGTGTCCTTCTGGTCGAGCCGGTGAAACAGCACGCGCAGGCCGGTGAGCTGCCGGTGCAATCTCACACAGGTCCGGCGCAGGCGGCCGAGCTTGCGGCGCATCTCCGGTTTCGTATCGTCGGCGAGGATGCGCTCCTCGATCTCGTCGATCTCCTGGCCCAACTTGTCGGTCATTCTATCCAGCGTGTCGGCGACCTCGTCGACGATCTTCTCCAGGAGATGGGCGACATTGTCGACGCGGTAGCCGCCTTCGAGCACGCGCCGCGTCGCGTCGGCCGAGCACAGCGCCTGGTGGCGGCCGCTGACGAGAAGGCGCTCGGTCATGGCGAAGCGCAGGAACGCGGTCTCCTCCGTCGCGGCGTCGATCTCGCGCACGAGATCGGAGAACACGCCGTAGACGCAGTGGTCGATCACGTGAAGCTGCTGGAAGGTGTCGTTCGACAGCAGCAGCTCGCGCGCGAGCGGCGGCAGCTGTGACGCCGAGATCCACGGCCGCGCGCGCGCATCGGTCAGGTTGAAATGCAGCCATAGTCGGCCGTCATGGCCGAGCTCGATCGGCTGGTCGAGCGGCAGGGCCTCGGCGCTGCCGTCGCCGCGCAGGCGAAACGCCCAGACCAGCCCGGGAATGGCGGGTTCGACGTTCACTAGCGCGCTGACAAGCTTAGCCGGCTCGGCCATGGCCGCCCCCTACCGTCACCGACCACCCGTTCCGAAAGATGGTTGACGGCATCTTCTTCCGGACCCACGCGGGTACTCAATTACGCCAGTGTTACAGCTTGATGATAGCGCCCTATGGCGCCGCCACCTTCGTCGCCGCCGGCATCCGGGCGCGAGCGCACCCACAACACTTGATCCTTTTCAGAAGACACATCTTCGCGTTCTCGCGGCTCATTTCGCCCGAGCTTTGCTCTCTTCGTTGCTCCCTTGGTGAGAAAGGGCGCAGGGAAGGCCGGGCGCCGGCTGGCACCCGCGGTCCCGTGTGCGAACAAGACGCGCACGGGGTGGACTACAGGTGACGCCGGAACGACCGGCCTCCCCTGCGCGGATGGTTTTACGGCTTATGTCGCGCTCTCCCCGGGGAGCGATGCACTATTGCCCCCGTCGCCTTGCGGATGGCTGATGCGCGGACCCGGTCGGGCCGCCGCAATCACCGCAACACTTGACGCACAGACCCCGGGCGTCAGGACCACACGATTTTGCCGCCGCGCACATCCCCGCGCTTGTCTCCGATGGCTGGCGTGCGCTCGCCATCGGGACCGAACGAGGACGCTGTCAGCGCCGTGTCGTATCGCGCGTGCTGCTGCTCACGGGAATTCCGCCCTGCAGCCAGCCCGGCGCGCCGACGCCGTCGCAGCCACCGCCTCCCGGCCCGCGTCTCGTGACGATCGCGAAACGCCCCTTGCGGCGGGCGGGATGCGCGAAACATACGGTATATCCGAATTCTTGTAAAGCGAATTTTGGACCGGGACCGACCACAGGAGACGGTGCGCGCGTACGAGTGGTCAAGCAAAAGCGAGAAAACAACCCCATGCACAGTAGCCGAGACACGAGCGATCAATGACTTAGCTCTGACGAGGACGCGCCACTCGCAGGGCCATCACATAGGAAAGCTTCCCTGCGGCCATCCTTCGAGACGCCCGCCGTTGGCGGGCCCTCAGGATGAGGACTGAGCGCGCGGCTGTCGTTTCAACGCACACCGATGCTCCTTAGCCTCATCCTGCGGAGGCGCGTAAGCGCCGTCTCGAAGGACGAGGCGTGCGCTCAGGTCTCGCGAAATGCCATACGCGATCCCTACCCCGGCCCCGGCATATTGCCGGCGAACTGCGGATAGCATTCGCGCAGCTCCTCGCGAATTCGGCCCCGGATCAAGGCCAGCGTCGTCTCGTCCGGCATCGGTGTCGTGGCCTCGCATTGCTCATTGTCGTACGCGAAGCCCGTCGTGGCTCGGATGTCACGCCAATCATATCCCCGATGCGTGCTCTGGAGGCGAAAGCGTCCCGCCTCGCGCTCGAAGGAAAACAACGCCGCGTTGGTCAGCAGCGCGTGCGGGCCGCCGCGCCGATAGACCGTCTCGTCGGTAACGCCAGGCGCAGACACGAAGTCCACGCGCTCGACCAGGGATCGCAAGCTGTGCTCTTCCCGGAACAGAATGACCCGCGGAACGAGAAAATAAAGGTAGGCGGAGCCGAACGAGCCGGGCCATCTGACTGGATTGTTCGGGTAGTCGCCGGTGCCGACGAGATTGACGTTGCCCTGGCCGTCGATCTGGCCCCCGCCGAGAAAGAAGGCATCCAGGCGTCCCTGCGCGGCGCAATCGAACAGCTCCTCGGCGCCGCCGGTGAAGGAATTGTGCTTGACCGACCCGAGGATCGAAACCTGCACGCGCTCCCGTCCATCGCGCTCGTTGAGCGCACGCAACAGCATCGCGCCTGCGGCCGGCATCGGAGACGACTGGCCGACCGCAACATGCCGCACGCCCTTCAGCAGCCGCGAGATCGTGTAGATCATCAACTCACGGCTGGTGCATGCCTCGCTCATGCCGCGCTCCTCGAACCCTGGATGTAGGTCTGGAAGCCTTCCGGCGAGCGCGCCGCCCGCGCGTATTTCTCGACTTCCTGCCCATCCCTGGGATATTCGGCGTAAAGCCCGGTGGGCCATCCGCCGTTCTTCAGCTGCGCCACCGCACTCACATAGATCGCAGGCAGCACGCCCGCGGCCATCTTCTCGTCTTCGAGCAGCGACACGTCGGAGATGCGCTCCACGGTCACGAATGCTTTCTTCGACGCGTGCGCCAGCAACATCACCTCGCGCCGACGCCCCAGCCGAACGTTGCCGAACCGGTCCGCTTCAGGCGCATGAAACAATGCGATGTCGGGCTGGATCGCCGAGACCACGACGATCTTCTCGCTGTCGTCGAACGGGTTAGACGTCACCTTCCAGTCGTCCCGTTTCTCCAGGACGTCACTGCCGATGATGCCGCGAATCGGCATGAACGGAACGCCCTTCTCGGCGGCCGTCAGGCCTGCGAACACTGCGGGACAGGTTGCGTCGCGGAGACGAATGGATCCGTCGCGAACGGCCCGGCTGAAACACGGTGCGCCGCCCGCCTCTCCGAGACTGACGGCGCTCGTCTCCAGCGTCGCCACGGCACCGGCGCCGATGAGCATATCGACCTGCATGCCGCCGATCGGCGCACAGACCACGTGCAGATCGCGGATGCGGCGATCGATCAGCATTCGAACCAGTCCAGGAGCCGCAGCATAGTCGTCCGGGGCCAAGCCGAGCTTACAGCCCGAGGGTATCATCTCCGCCATCTTCTGCGGCGTTACGAAATCCGTCATCTCTTCACCTCTCCCTCGCTTCCCGAATCCCTTCTCAGCACCTGAGCCGCCCCCCCGATCGTGAACTTGCGGACTCCGTCAGCCGCGTCCCATGCTGTAGAATTCAGCGTTCGGGCGCATGCTGGTGACGTTGGCAAGCCGGTTGGAGAGGCCGAAGAAGGCCGTGATCGCGGCAATGTCCCAGACGTCTTCTTCCGTGAACCCATGCGATTTCAGCGTGGCGAAATCGGATTCGGAAACCTTGTAGGCCTCCATCGAGACACGGACGGCGAAGTCGAGCATCGCCTTCTGCCGATCCGTGATGTCCGCCTTGCGGTAGTTGACCGCGACCTGGTCGGCGATCAGCGGATCCTTGGCCCGGATGCGCAGGATCGCGCCATGCGCGATGACGCAATATTGGCACTGATTGAGATTGCTGGTCGCAACCACGATCATTTCCCGCTCGGCCTTGGTGAGGTTGCCGGGCTTGTCCATCAGCGCATCGTGGTAGGCAAAGAACGCGCGAAACTCGTCCGGCCGGTGCGCGAGCACGAGAAACACGTTCGGAATGAAGCCGGACTTCTCCTGCACGGCCATGATGCGAGCCCGAATGTCGTCAGGCATGTCGGCGAGATCAGGGACAGGGAAGCGACTGATGGCAAGTGCCTGGGTCATGGTCTGAATATCCTTAGGGCTGGTCGATGGGAATTGCTCGCCGTCGCTTTCTTCATGTCCTTGGCCCGGGTGATGGCAAGAAATCCTCCGATACGTCGTCCCAGCTCCGCCCGAAGCACCGCACCCTCCCAGCCGATGCAGAAGAAGCACGTGAGGCTGTCGCCATCAATGCCTGCCTCGATGTCGTAAAGCAATGCGGGGTGCTGTAGACCAGCCCCGCGCGCCGGGCGAGCCTAGGCGACTGCAGGCGAGCCTATGCGCAGGCCCACTGCCATACAAGCCCATGTTCCAGCGAGATGAACTTCTCTCGGGGAGTAGGACACGCCGGCTCTGCGGCGCCCCGTTCGGTCAACCCCGCTCGCGTGAGACTAACAGGTCTTCTGCTGCAAGTGCTGGACGCAGGTGCAGGTGGCCGTCGCCGGATATTTCACGTCGTAATAGGGAGGGATCAATGTGCTCGGCCCGTTGGTCGAGCAGCGCGGGAACAGATAGTAGCTGTCGGACAGCTTGACGGTGCCCGCGATGGTGAAGCCGAGGTTGGGCGTGTAGTCGTAGGACACCTCGCTCAGGATGAGGGAGATGTTGGCGTTGCTGGTACCGCCCGGCGCGGTGAAGGAGGACAACGTCATCGTCTGGCCGACAGTCCTTGCTCCCGACGAGCTGGTCGATTTGCTCCATCGCACCGTCGCATTGCCGCTGGCGTCGGTCGAGACTTCCGAGACGGTGATCGTCATCAAGGAGGTGCTGCCATTCTTGATGGGGTATGGGGCCATGATGGCGGTCGCGGCCGCGAGAATGCCGTCCATCTGGGTCGAGGTAAGGGCCGTGTTCTGCGTGATCATGTCGGCGACACTGTGCGCGGTCGCGCTGACCTTGACGTTCATGGCAAGCCCGTTGCCGAGCTCGACGCCGCCGATATAGAGCAGCAGCATGAACGGCGTCACGATGGCGAACTCGGTCGCCGCGACGGCGCGGACATCGGTCAACAGGTGACGGGCGCGAGACGACAGGGCTGAGATCATCAATTAGCTCATGGCTCGTTCTGGAACGCGGCGGACGACATGATCAGCCGGTTGCCGTCGCTGAGGTTCGACAGGTTGAAACCGAGCGGACCGAGGACGACCGGCCACTCGTACATGATGCGGAGCACGACGATATCGCCGGGCACGCCCGGGTTGTATTGCCAGACGTTGGAGACCGTGCCCGAGCCGTCGTAGGTCAGGGTTGGCAGCGCCGTATTCGCGGACGTCCACGACGTCGCGACCTGCATGTCCACCATCAGGCCGCTGCAATTGAACAGGATCACGATCTGATCGCAGACCTTCTGCTTGAAGACGGCCTGCGTCATGTTCGCGGACTGAACCTGTCCGGTCATGACCAGGCGCGCCGACTGGCGCACGATGGACTCGAGCGTCTGCTGGGCGAAGAAGACGAGAAAGGTCTGGATCAGTGCTATGACGAGGGCGAGAAACGGCGGGGCGACGAGCGCGAACTCGACGGCCGTGGCCCCCCTGCTGTCCCGCGCGAAAGCGGCACAGCGATTGCGGCGTCTCATGGTTGTTGCCACCCCTGGCCCCGTCATGGCGCTTTCCCTACTGCACGAGGCTGGCTGTGCTGGACGCGACCGCGATGAAGAGGTCCCTCAGCGCATCGGAGACGTTCTGGCCGTTCTGAACACTTTTATAAAAGCCAGGCGAAGCGCACGTCTTGAGGTTCTGCGCGATCGTACCGGTCAAGGACGTCGGCTCGTCGTACTTGTCGATCCAGCTCATGTACCAGTTATCCGTTTTCTGGATGCCGGTATTGGGATCGGCGATGAGCTGCAGATACTCCGTGTAGAGCACGGCGATCTTGATGCCCCGGTCCTTGATAGTCTTGCATATCGACGTGTCGAGCGGCTGCTGACATCGCTTGTAGGACGCAAAGCTGCCGTTGGGGCAAGTCGCGGAGATCTTGTCTTCGACGCCGTCGGTGACGATGAACACCACTTCCTGCGGCGTATCGTTCGCTGCATTGCTGCCAAGCCCGGGATTGGGCATGATGTTGTTGACGCTGCTCAGCGCGCCGGCGATATCCGTGCCATAATCGGTCGGGGGATTGGTCGCGCTTTTGGAGGAGCAGCCTGAAAAGACGCAGTTCTGATAGTAGACCGGCATCAGCGCAATGCTGGAAACCTTGGCTCCTGCGCCGGACGGGGTGGTCAGCGCGGCCAATTCGTTCAAGGCTATGTCGAACGTATAGAGCGCCGCCTTGTAGGTGGTGTTGTTCAACGTCGCCATGCATTGCATCACGCCACCAGAAATGCCCGACTGCGGGCAGGCCGACCATGAATTGAGCAGCTGGTTGACGGCGCTCGTCACCAGATCGATCCGCAAGGTGATATTTCTATTTCGCGCGATCGTGAGGTTATCGATGGTGCCGCCGTCGTGAGCGATATTGGTCTCATGGCAGGCGAAGCCGCAATTCTGCGAGGCTCCCGCCGACTGGTACGTGGAGGCCGTGTACTTGATGAGACTGCTGATGTCGCCCGCGGTCGCGCCGATTCCCATGGACGGCGAGTCATCCATCAGTAGATAGAAATTCATATTGGGCGCGCTGGACGCCTGCGCCGTCGCCGAACCGGACACCTGCCAGGTCTGCTTGCCGAGAACGCCGGGGAAATTGTTGACGGACTCCGCTATGTAGGACACCGTGATGGTCCGCGACAGACCGACATCCGCGACCGTGATCGTCGGCGTCGGCACGGCCGCCAGGCCGGCGAGATTCGCCTTCGCGGCAAAGACGGCGGCTGCCGTGTTCTCGATGGTGGCCTTGTCGCTCTGCGCCAGCATCGCGGGCCGCACGGCTGCGATCGCGGCCGCGTCGGCGGCTGCGTTCAACTGCTCGCGCTTGCGCAAGGCCAGCGTGTAGTCGAGCGTCATCCCCAGGAGAAAGATGATAGGAACCATCGTCATCGCAAAGATGATGGCGACGTTGGCCTTCCGGTCTGTCGCGAAACAGAGCATTGCGCGGCGGAGCATGTCGTTCATCCTGGCTGCCGTCGCTGCGGCAGCAGCGGCCCTTTCCCTGAAGTCGACGGAAGAGGCTGTCGGGATTTGATCCCGGCACCCGCCCATCACGGGGCGGAATATGGCGATGGCTCTCTTAATCAACGCTTACGGACGGTTCACAAAATGGAACCTGACGGGATCCAGATGTCTCATATCGAGAAGGCATCATTAACGTCGCTTAAATGCGGACGCAGGGATTGGCGCTAAACCCCGGGAAAACACCGTAGAATTGCGGATGAACTGCGCGCGCCGGCTGGCCGCGCGTACGGCCGGCGTCTCGTGCGGTGCCGGCCCAAACGGGAAATCCGAAACACCCCATGCACGGTCGTCGGTGCGAGGCGACTACCGACGTGGCCATCTGGGTGAGACACATATTGCCGTTAGACTCCACGGCGCAAACGTGGACAATGCCCCGACGCACGTCGCGTGCGCAGTGCACATCAAGATGCGCCAGGGAAAACAAATGCCGGCAGCCGGTCCGTCGTCCGAACCCATCATTCCAACCGTTCCGCTCACCGCCCAAATGCGCGATTCCCTGCGCGCGATCGTGGGCGCGAAGGGCCTTATCGAGGACGAGCACGGCAAGCAGCCGTTCGTGACGGATTGGCGCGGATTGCTGGTTGGACGCGCCGGCGCCGTGGTTCGCCCCGGCAGCACAGAGGAAGTCGCGCAGGTGGTCAGGCTCTGCCATGACCATGGGATCGCGATCGTACCGCAGGGTGGCAACACCGGTCTGATGGGCGGAGCCACGCCCTGGCCCGCGCACACGGGCATCGTGTTGTCGCTCGGCCGCATGAACCGCGTGCTGGAGCTCGATCCCACAGGGTACACCATGACGGTCGAGGCCGGCTGCGTGCTGCAGACTCTGCAGGAGACAGCAAGCCGGCACGACAGGTTCCTGCCCCTCAGCCTCGGCGCCCAAGGCTCGTGCATGATCGGCGGCAATCTGTCGACCAACGCCGGTGGCGTGCAGGTTCTCCGCTATGGCAATGCCCGCCATCTCGTCCTGGGACTTGAAGTCGTGCTGCCGAGCGGCGAGGTCTGGGACGGATTGCGTGCGCTCAAGAAGGACAACACGGGCTACGACCTCAAGCACCTCTTCATGGGCGCCGAAGGCACGCTCGGCATCATCACGAAGGCCGTGCTCAAGCTATGGCCGGCTCCCAAGGACGTCTGCACCGCGTGGCTGGCGATCCGGGATCCGCGCGCGGCGCTGGAAATCCTGTCGGAAGCCCATAGCGCATCCGAGGACAATGTCGGCTCCTGCGAGCTGATGAGCCGCAGCGCGATCGACATGGTGCTCCGCCACATACCCGGCGTGCAGGATCCGCTGAGAGCGGAGACGCCATGGTACCTGCTGCTGGAATGGTCGTCCGCGCGCGCACGCCGGGACGGCGCCGAGGGCATGTCCGAGAAGATGGAGCAGTTTCTGGCCGATCAACTCGAGGCCGGGCGCGTGCTCGACGCAGTCATCGCTCAGACCGGACATCAATCGCACAACATGTGGCGCATAAGGGAAAGCGTCGCAGAAGCCTCCCGCGCCGAGGGGCCGGGGCTCAGCTACGATGTCTCGGTGGCGATCTCAAGGATTCCGGAGTTCATCGACCTCGGGCTCAAGGCCGTGCTCGACATTCTCCCGTCCATCCGGCCCTATCCTTTGGGACACATCGGCGACGGCAATCTGCATTTTTCGTTCATGGCGCCGGTGGGCATGGATCAGCAGACGCTGACGCAATACAAGGCCGCCATCACGCGGGCCGTGAACGACCTCGTCACCTCCATGGACGGCTCGATCTCGGCCGAGCACGGCATCGGCATCGACAAGCTGGACGAGCTCAGCCATTACCGTTCGAAGACCGAGCTCGACATCATGCGCACCATCAAGCGCGCGCTCGATCCGCAGAACATCATGAATCCCGGCAAGGTGCTGCGGCTATAGGATTGCAGAAACTCGCCTGCGCCCGTCCTTCGAGACGCCCGCTTGATGCGGGCTCCTCAGGATGAGGACGGAACGCGCGGGGCGCTACTGCATGATCGCGGCCGCGATCTTCTCCGCCGACATCAGGACCGGGAAGTTGGTGTTGGCGCACGGCACCACCGGGAAGATCGAGGCGTCGACGACGCGCAGGCCCTGGATGCCCTTGACGCGACCCTGGTTGTCGACCACCGCCATCGGATCCTCAGTGCGACCCATGCGGCATGAACAGGAGGCGTGCCACACACCAATGGTCGCCTTGCGCACGAAGGCCTCCAGCGCCTCGTCGTCGTTCATGACCTGATCGAAGGTGAAGCCTTCGACCACGAAATTGTCGATCATGTAGTGGCGCAGCGCTGCCGGCCCGTCCATCAACGCCGCGGCGACCTTGGTCAAGATCCTGTTCCTGGTATTGACCACGCCGATCTTGCGGACCTTGTCGGTATAGGCGGCCGGGAACGGCTTGTCCGTCACCTTCCTGACGATGTCGCTCATCTGGATCGCAGCCATCTTGCGGAAGCCGCTCATCAGCCGGTCGAGATCGCGCCGGTCGGACAACAGGTTGAACTCGACGATCGGCTCTGCCGACGGATCGCGCGAGGCGAGCTTGACCTGTCCGGTCTCTGAATAGGTCTTGTTGACGAAGGTGAGCAGCGAGCCGATCTGCTCGCCGACCGCATGCCAGGCCGACTTGGAGAGCAGGACGACGAACATATCGCCCTTCGGCACGCCTGCAAGGTCCGACGAATAGCGCAGGCCCAGCTGCATGTGGCGCCTGGTGTGCTCGTTCATGCGCGCGCCGCGGCGGACAAAGGACGACAGCGAGATCGACGGATGATCCATCAGGCGCTGCCCGACGCCCGGCAAGCCCATCAACACGGGAATCCCCAAGTCCTTGAGATGGCCGACCGGACCGATGCCGGCACGCAAGAGATGCGCGGGCGAATGGATGGCGCCGCTGGAGAGGATGATCTCGCGTCCCCGGAATTCCTGCTCGCGTCCGCCGACGACAGCCTTCACGCCGACGCATTGCGTGCCTTCGAAGAGCAGCTCGCGCACCTGGGTGTCGGTGGAGATGGTGAGATTGGCGCGCTTGCGGGTGTCGCGGTCGAGATACCCCATGGCAGCCGAGACGCGCTGCTCGGCCTGGTTGGAATGCGTCACCGGAAAATAACCGTCGACGAACTCGCCGTTCTGGTCGGGCAGGAATTGATGGCCGGCCTGCTGGAAGGCTTCTGCAAACGCCTGCGAATGCTTCGTCCAGTGCTCCCTGGGAATGCGGCGGACCGGGATCTTGCCGTCCTTGCCGTGATACGGCCCGTCGAAATCGAGATCGTGCTCGACCTTCTTGAAAAAAGGCAGCACGTCGTTCCACGTCCACCCTTCGGCGCCGCGCGCGTTCCATTCGTCGTAATCGGTCGGCGCGCCGCGGTTGGCCATCTGGCCATTGATCGACGAGCCGCCGCCGAGCACGCGCGCCTGCTCGTATTTGCGCAACGGAGGACGGGCCTCGTTCGGATTGTTGTGGCTGACGACCTGGGTCGTGACCTTGAGCTCGGTCCAGTGGAAGCGCGGATCGAAATAGGCCGTGCCCGGATAGCTGTCCCTGATCTCGGCCGGCTCGTTGCCGGGCGGTGTGTCCTGCCCGGCCTCGCACAGCAGGACTTTGTTGGCGCTCCTCGCCGAGAGCCGATGGGCCAGCACGGACCCCGCCGAGCCGCCGCCCACGATAATGAAGTCGTACACGATTGACGCTTCCTGTTGTTTTTGTTGACGGAGCTTAGCGCGTTATTGTTTTGCCGTGGAAGGGTTTTGGATTGCGTCGGCGTCGCACCTCGTGTCCCGGACGCGCTGCAACGCTTCAAGCGTTGCGGCGCTGAGCCGGGACCCAGGAGGCTCCGGATTCGCTTTGGCATGGGCCCCGGCTCTGCAGCGCACCGCTGCACTGGACGATGCTTCGCATCGCCAGGGAAGCGCTGCGCTGCGTCCGGGGCACGCGCGTCACGGCTTGCCGCAAGGATGCTAAGGCCTGATCGAAAAATTCTCCGGCGGCCCCGACTTGCGCAGCGGCTCGGCGAGGCGGGCGAACTCGCACAGCAGCGACCTCGTCTTGCGGGGATCGATGATCTCCTCGACCCAGAATTTCTCGGCCGAGCGGAACGGCGAGCGCAGCTTGTTGAGACGCTCCTCGATCTCCTTCAGCTTGCCCGCCTTGTCCTCGGCCGCATCGATGTCGGCGCGATAGGCGGCTTCGATGCCGCCTTCGAGCGGGAGCGAGCCCCAATAGGCCGACGGCCAGGCGTAGCGGATCGAGAAGCGATCGGCCGGCTGGTGCACGACACCGGCGACACCAAAGGCGTTGCGCAGGATCACGGTGCACCAGGGCACGGTGGTCTGGTTGACCGCGGCCATGGCGCGGACGCCGTGGCGGATGGTCGCCGCCTTCTCGGCATCGAGGCCGATCATGAAGCCGGGGCAGTCCATGAGGTAGACGATCGGCAGGTGGAAGGTCTCGGCGAAGTCGACCCAGCGCACCACCTTCTGGCAGGCATCCGCCGTCCAGGAGCCGCCATAGTGAAAGCTGTCGCTGGCCAGCACCATCACTGCCCTGCCCTCGAGTCGCGCCAGGCCGACGATGATCGGCTTGCCGAAATTCTTGGCGACCTCGAAGAACGAGCCCCTGTCGGCGACCGACTCGATGATGGGGCGCACCTTGTAGACTTGCTTGCGGTTACGCGGCACCGCGTTCATCAGCGCTTCGTCGCTGCGCTCCGGATTGTCGGCGCAGGCCAAGGTCGACAGCAGCTCGTAGACCGATGACGGCAGATAGGACAGGAAACGCCGCGCGCAGGCGAACGCCTCTTCTTCCGTATCGACGGCATGGTCGATCGCGCCTGCGCGAGTCTGGATGTCGGCGCCGCCGAGCTCCTCCTTCGAGAGGTCCTGCCCCAGCGCCTTCACCACCGGCGGGCCCGCGACGAACATCGCGGACTTCCGTGTCATGATGGAATAGTGGCTGGCGGCAAGGCGCGCGGCCCCTAAGCCCGCCACCGAACCGAGGCCGAGCGCGACCACCGGCACGCGCGACAGATTCTCTGTCGTGAAGCGGTACCAGCGCGTGCCGCCGATGCCGCCCGGCAGGTTGGCCGCGCCCTTGGTCTCGATGGTCTTGACCGAGCCGCCGCCACCGGAGCCTTCGATGATGCGGACGATCGGCAGACGGAAGTCGTGCGCCATCTCCTCCGCCATCAACGGCTTTGCCGAGATCGACGCATCCGCCGAGCCGCCGCGGACCGTAAAGTCGTCGCCGACCACCACAACGGTGCGGCCGTCGACGCGCGCACGGCCAAACACGCAGTTGGCCGGCGTCAATTTCTGCAATTCGCCGCTGGAATCGTACTCGCCGATGCCGGCGACGGCACCTATCTCGTGAAAGCTGCCTTTGTCGATCAGCTTGTCGATACGTTCCCGAACAGTCAGCCGGCCCTGGTCATGCTGTCGCTTGACCTTGTCAACGCCGCCCATCTCCCGCGCGAAGGCTTCGCGCCGGGCGAGCTCGTCGAGTTCCGGCTTCCAGTTCATTCACTCCCTCCGAATGGATCGGCTTGTTATTGTTGTGCACGGCCATTGCGACCGGTTTACGCGGGATGCGGTTGTTGAAGACGTCGCCTTCCGCGCCCTCGAGCAGGCCGCCGAGCGAACGACCGAGTTCGAGCATCAATGGCGCGACTTCGGCATGCAGCCGCTCCTCGTCATACATCGCCGACAGCAGGCCGATCGTGATGACCACGAAAGTCTGGTACTGCGGCGACCATATCGGCAGCGCGAGACCGTTGATGTGTGGGCTCCACAAGCCGCAGGCCACGACGTAGCCGCGCTCGCGCAACATCTGACGGTTAGCTTCGATGCGAGGCTTCAGGATCTTCGCGGCCTCGGGAGCTTCCCGCTCCATGTCCGCGATGAAGGCATCGCCGACTTCCGGCGACAAGGCCGCCGTGTAGGCCGCGCCCGCGGCGGTCGAGGCCATCGAGATGCGGCTGCCGGTGCCCTCGTGCAGGCCGAGTGCGGTCGCCGAGCGCGCGAACAGGAGATAGACGAGATGGAAGCGATCCGGAACGACGAAGCCGACCGTGCCAGGAAGCTGCTCGGCGACTTCCTGCAGCCGCTGACGGATCATGCTGCGCAGTTGCGCGCCCTTCATCATCGTGGCGCTCATCGCGACCGCGCTCGGCCCGATGCGATACTTTTGATCGCGCGGCAGGTAAACCAGCTGCCCCATGCGAGTCAGCGTGTGCGTGAGCCGCGACACCGTCGAGCGCGGCAGGCCGCAGCGATTTGAAATCTCGAGATTGCCGAGTCTCGCCTCGTGGCCCTCGAAGCATCGCAACACGTCGAACGCGCGCGAGACCACCTGGATGACATCTCCCTCGCCGGCATCGCCAGCGAGTACGCCTTGCCTACTCAATCGCTCGGATCGTCGTCCCATGTTCCCTACCGTCTGTTCCGCTGTGCGGAATTAAATTCCACTTGCAGACGACGCTACCTCAGGCATTTTGCGACGACAACAAAAAGGGATGGCATGCCAGAAATTAAGATCGTCACGGAGGTCGCCGGTCGCATCTGCGCAACTCCCGTGCAAGTTGGAGGAACCGTCGCGGATGGCGATGACGTTGTGGTGGTCGAAGCCATGAAGATGGAGATACCTGTGCCCTCGCCTGCGAACGGCACGATCACATCACTGCTGGTGAAACTCGACGACGTCGTCGCAGAGGGCCAGGCCATCGCGATCGTCGCGAGCTGAGTGCTCTATCTGTCGTTCGACAATCTGTCAGCCTCATTCCCGCATGCGCGGTACGGCGTTGCCATCGCTTGATCGCGGTGACATGATCTGTTGCAAACAAAACGTTGTTTCAAACAAAGAAAGAAAATCTTCGCGGCAAAGCGAGGATGATTGGAGGGAAACATGCTTCGTGGGCTGCTCATGCTCGCGCCTGCGCTGGTTGCGGGCATTTCTTTTGCGTCTACACGCTACTCATTCGCTGAAGACATCAAGCTGCCGCCGACCCTGGCCTTCACCGCCTATGACACCGGCACCGCCGGCTTCAACATCGCGGTCGGCGTCGGCAAGATGATGAAGGACAAGTACGGCACCGACGTGCGCGTGCTCCCCGCAGGCAACGATGTCGCCCGCCTTGCGCCGCTGCGCTCCAAGCGCGCGGCGTCCGCAGCCATGGGATCGGGCACCTATTTCGCGCAGGAAGGCGTGTTCGAGTTCGGCGCGAAGGAATGGGGCCCACAGCCGCTCCAGATCCTGCTCTCGTCGGTCGACTGCAATTGCGGATCGCTCGGCGTTGCCGCCGACACCGGCGTGAAAGAGCTGAAAGACCTCAAAGGCAAGCGCGTCGGCTTCGTGGTCGGCTCGCCCGCTCTGAACCAGAACTCGCTCGCGGTGCTCGCCTTCGCCGGCCTGACGCAGAAGGACGTCAAGGTCGTCGAGTTCGCGAGCTACGGCGCGATGTGGAAAGGTCTGATCAACAACGACGTCGATGCGGCCTTCGGCACCACCATCACCGGCCCCGCCAAGGAAGCCGAGACTTCGCCGCGCGGTCTGATCTGGCCACCGCTGCCCGCCAAGGACAAGGAAGGCTGGGCGCGGATGCAGAAGGTCGGCTCGTTCTTCTTCCCACAGTTAGCTACCTGCGGCGCCGGCATCTCGCCGGAGAAGCCCGTCGAACTCGGCAACTATCCCTACCCGATCTTCGTGGCCTACGCCTCGCAACCGGCCGACCAGGTCTATGCCATGACCAAGGCCATGATCGTGAACTACGACGCCTACAAGGATTCCGCGCCCGGCGCCGGCGGTCTCGCAGCCGACCGTCAGACCAAGAACTGGGTGGTGCCGGTGCATCCCGGCGCCGTAAAGGCCCTGAAGGAAGCCGGGCAATGGAGCGATGCGCAGGAAGCGTACAACAACAAGCTGATCAAGCGGCAAGAGGTGCTTGGCGCAGCATGGGCTGATTACGGCAAGTCCAATCCGCCGTCCGATGACAAAGCCTTCCTCGACGGCTGGATGAAGGCGCGCGCGGCGGCGCTTGCGAAGGCTGACATGCCGAACGGGTTCGAGGAATAGAGCGCGATGTTGTTGCGTTTGATCGCCGCCCCGCAAGAAGTGCGCTCCCTCCCCCGCTTGCGGGGGAGGATTGGGGAGAGGGTGTTTCCACGGTGGGACTCCCCGAGAGGAGAAAGCCCACACCCGCGCCTTCGGCGCGACCTCTCCCGCAAGCGGGAGAGGTCGAGCCCGTGGCGCGGGCGATTCAACCAACTGCCATTCGATTGATCTGCTTTCAGTAGCCCACGCGCGGGATCCATGTGATGTCAGCTTCCATCTCCACCGCCCCGCAAGACGAGGCCAAGCGGGTCGTGTTCGATGATCCGCATGGCGCCGCCGCCAACATGCAGGAAGCGGAGGTCACGCGCGTGCGTGCGCTTCGCGGCGCCTGGCGCTGGCTGCTGGTGGCCGCGACCGCGGCGACCATCCTGCTCTGCATCAACCAGCAATTCTCGCTGCGATTCTTCATCGGCTATACCCAGCTCAACACGGAGTATTTCTATCTCCTGATCGCGTTGATGCTACCGTTCACTTTCCTGATCTTCCCTGGCACCGAGCGCGCGCCGCTCGATCGCATTCCCTGGTATGACCTCGTCCTGTTCGTCGCGACGTTTGCCGCCGCGCTGCTGTTGATGTCGAATGTACGCAAGGCGGCCGAGGCGGGTTGGGAGTTCGGCGGCGCGCCGAACAACGTCATCGCCGCGGGCCTCGTGATGTGGGTGATGCTGATGGAGGCGCTGCGCCGCACCGGCGGCTGGAGCCTGCTGCTCAGCGTGCTCCCCTTCACCGTCTATCCGCTGTTCGCCGAAGCTGGCTGGCTCGGCCCGTTTCGCGGCACGCAATCGACGATCGAACAGGCGACCGCCTATCACGTGCTGTCGGGCGAGAGCCTGCTTGGCATTCCCATCCAGGCCTTCGCCGACACGGTGATCGGCTTTTTGGTGTTCGGCACCGCGCTGATGATGACCGGCGCCGGAAAGTTCTTCATCAACCTCGCCTTCGCGCTGTGCGGCACCTTCCGCGGCGGCGCGGCAAAAGTCTGCATCTTCGCCAGCGGCCTGCTCGGCATGATGTCGGGCTCGATCATTTCCAACGTGCTGACCGCCGGCACCATGACCATCCCCGTGATGAAGAAGAGCGGTTTTCGCGCCTCCTATGCCGGCGCGATCGAGGCCTGCGCCTCGACCGGAGCGGTGCTGGCGCCGCCGGTGATGGGCGCCACCGCCTTCGTGATCGCGCAGTTCCTCAATGTCAGCTATGCCGACGTCGCGGTCGCCGCGATCATACCCGCCGCGCTCTATTACGTCGGCCTGTTCATGCAGGTCGACGCCTACGCCGCGCGCCACAAGCTGAAGGGCATTCCGCGCGCCGAGCTGCCGCGGATCATGGATACGATCAAGGACGGCTGGTACTACGTCTTCGTCATCGCCCTACTGATCGTGATGTTGCTCTACTTCAAGCGCGAGAGCCACGCGCCGTTCTACGCCACGGCGCTGCTGCTCGTGCTCAACCAATTCTTCTCCAAGGACACGCGCTGGACGCTTGCGACCATCGGCAAATTCCTCGAAGTCAACGGTCGCACCTTCGTCGAGCTGGTCGGCATCCTCGCCGGCTGCGGCCTGTTGATCGGCGCATTCTCGATGACCGGCGTGGTGTCGAGCCTTGCCAATGACCTCTTGCATATTGCCGGCGACAATCCCTTCCTGCTGCTGGCGATGTGCGCCCTGACCAGCCTGATCCTGGGTCTCGGGCTGACGACGACGGCCTGCTACATCTTCCTCGCCATCCTGGTCGCGCCCGCGCTGGAGAAGCTCGGGCTCAACCGCATGGCGGTGCACATGTTCATCTTCTATTGGGGCATGCTGTCGTCGATCACCCCTCCGGTCGCGATCGCGTCGTTCGCCGCAGCCGGCATCGCCGGCTCGCCGGCGATGAAGACCGGCTGGGAATCGATGTGGGTCGGCAGCATCATCTATTTCCTGCCGTTCTTCTTCGTGCTCAATCCGGCGCTGGTGTTGCAGGGGCCGAGCCCGTATCTGGCCGGCCTCGGCCTGATGGGACTTGCGGCGTTCGGAACGCTGTTCATCTGCGGCGGCATCCAGGGCTACCAGCCCTTCGTCGGTGACTTGCGCGGCACCGGCGCGTTGGAATGGCCGTTCCGCGTGCTGCTGGTGATCGGCGGCTTCGTGGTGGCGACACCGGGCGGCGGGATCATGCCGCTGTCGCAGCTGCAGGTGACGATGCTGGGCCTTGCCATCCTTGCGCCCACGGTCTTGCTGGCACTTGTACTGGTCCGGCGGCAGACCACGGTGCCGGACGGGTTGCGCGCTCCCTGATTGCGTTGCACAACTGAGGCGATGACACCGCTCTCGCCTCTCGCCGCCGCCTGGACCCGCTCGAAACCGCCTTTGCTGCGGTTTCTGGACAATTGCCTCAATGAATTCTCCGCCGAAACTGCGGGCAACGTCGCCGACTACATTCCCGAGCTGAGCAAGGCTGATCCTGCCCATTTCGGCATCAGCCTCGCGACACTGGATGGCCACGTCTACGAGGTCGGCGACTCCATGGTGCCCTTCACCATCCAGTCGATGTCAAAACCGTTCGTGTTCGCGCTGGCGCTGGACCTTTTGGGCGCAGGCAAGGTTGAGAGCGCGATCGGCGTCGAGCCCTCGGGCGATCCCTTCAACTCGATCCGCCTCAACTCCGAGAACCACCCGTTCAACCCGATGGTCAATGCCGGCGCAATCGCCTGCACCGGGCTGATCCACGATAGCAAGGGCGCGGATGCCTTCGAGCAGATCCGTCTCGCACTCGGCCGCTTTGCGGGCCGCGAGCTCGCCGTGGACGAGGCCGTCTATGCTTCCGAAAGCCAGACCGGCGACCGCAACCGCGCGATCGGCTACCTGCTCAAGACCAACGCGGTGATCTCGGACAACGTCGCCGCCGTGCTCGACGTCTATTTCCGGCAATGTGCCGTGCTGGTCACCGCGCGCGATATCGCAGTGATGGCGGCAACGCTGGCCAATCGCGGCGTCAATCCGGTTACCGGCGAGCAGGTGCTGAGCGCTTACGCGATCTCGCGCACGCTTTCGGTGATGACCTCCTCGGGCATGTACGATTATGCCGGCGAATGGATCTACCGCATCGGCATTCCCGCCAAGAGTGGCGTCGGCGGCGGCATTCTGGCCGCGCTCCCTGCCCGCCTCGGGCTCGGCAGCTATTCGCCAAGGCTCGACAAGCACGGCAACAGCGTGCGCGGCATCAAGGTCTGCGAGGCGCTGTCGGCGCATTACGACCTGCACATGCTCAACCGCAGCGACGATGCCCGCAACGCCGTCATCGCCGATTACGACATCGGCAAGAGCCCGTCACGCCGTGTGCGCCGGCCGCAGGAGCGTGAGATCCTGGCGGCCCATGAGCAGGAGGTGCGGGTCATCGAGCTGGTCGGCACGCTGTCGCTGTCGGCCGTCGACTACGTCTCGCGCCGGCTGGCCGGACGACCGCGGCCGCAAATCGTCGTGTTCGACCTGCACCGCGTCACCTCGACCACGCGCGCCGGTGCGCGCCTGATCGCCGAAGCGTTCGAGGAGCTCGCGGCACTGAATGTCACGGTGGTGCTATCCGGCGTCGGGCGCGCCTCCAGGGAATGGGAGTCTTTGCGGGAATGGACCGCCGAGCTGAAGAACGTCCGCGACTTCTACCTGCTCGACACCGCGATCGAATGGGCGGAAGATCAGATCGTCTATCGCTATGGCGGCTCGATCGACTTCCACGAGACCACCGCGCTTGCCGAGCAGCCGCTGCTATCAGGCATGAGCGAGGAAGAGCTGACGGATCTCGCCTCGATCTGCACGATCCGAACCTTTCAGGCCGGCGCGAAGATCATCACCACGGGCGATCCGGCCTCCTCCCTGTTCTTCCTGCGCAGTGGCGCGGTGCATGTCACGCTGCCCGATGGCGTGCGGCTGGCGACGCTGACTGCCGGCATGGCCTTCGGAGAGATGGCGCTGCTCGAGACGACGCGCTCGGCCGACGTGTTCGCCGACATGGCGGCGACCGCGTTCGAAGTGCCGCTGAAGGAGTTCGAACGCTTCCGCAAGCAGCACCCGCGCGCCAGCGAGCGCATCATGCGCAACCTCGCGCAACTGCTCGCCGACCGCCTGATCGTCGCCAACGCGAAGGTGGATATTTTGACGTCGACGTGAGCGGCGGGATCCTTGCATTTTGCGCGAGCTGAGCGCGCGCCTCGTCCTTCGAGATGACCGCTTCGCGGTCTCCTCAGGATGAGGCTAAGCGGCATCGTTGCTCGTTGAAGCTACTGCCGCGTCCTCGGTCCTCATCCTGAGGGCCCGCCACCGGCGGGCGTCTCGAAGGAAGGCCACAGTGAAGTCGTTGCCTCGCTCGTCTCAGCGGCTCGCGGCCTCGCTCAGCCGACGCTTGATCTTCTTTGCGCTGGCCTCCAGCAGCTCGGATGGCTGCTGGCCGGTCGCGGCGCACAGGCAGGCCCAGTAGTAGATGACATCACCGAGCTCATCGACCAGACCCGCCTTGTCGAGCCAGTCGTCGCGCAGCAGCTTCTTGATGTGGTCGGCGACTTCGCCGGCCTCGCCGGCGAGGCCGAGCCCGAGATAGGACAACCGCTCGTTGGACGGATGCTCATCGACTTTGGCAATGGTTGCGGCCCAGGCCGCATATTCATCGATCGTCATAAGCATCCCTCGCAAGCCAAGCTTTGGATCAGCCCACCACTTCAGTGACGGGCTGGAGATCGATCTCGAACGTTTCCAGAAATTTCGAGGTCATGATGTAGAAGCCGACCGAGAGCTGCAGCTCGACCAGCGCGGCCGGCGTCAGCTTTGACGCGATCACCTTGAAGGTCGCATCCGTCGGCTTCTTCAGCTTCACGATCTCGTCGGTGAAGGCGAGCGCGGCGCGCTGCACCTCATTGAAGCAGGTCGCGGCCTGCCAGTTCTCGAGCGCCTCGTTCTGTGCGTCGGTGACGCCGACATTCTTGCCGATCCGCTTGTGCGCGACGATCTCGTACGGCGCCTCACACAAGATGCCGGTGCGGGTGATCGCGAGTTCGCGAACGATCGGATCGAGTTCGCCCTTGTGGCGGATCGCGCCCCCGAGCCGGCAGTACTGTTCGAAATAGCTCGGCGAGTGCGACATCATGCGGAAGATGTTGGCGTTGCGGTTCTTGTCGAGGATCTCGCGGGTGCGGTCGGATGCCTTGGACGGGTCGCTGTAATCGATGCGGGCCATGATTTTCCTGAAGTTTTCCCTGAATTTTTGATGCTTTTTGTAACTGCCGGCGAGAGTTCCTTGAAACTCTATTCTTGCACCGACGCGGGAGCAACATCATCGAGTCAAAATGCCGCCGCATTGCTGATCGACCTTGAGACAGTCGATATTCGCCGCGTGGGGACACATTGCGGTGAGTACTCGAGAAGTGGGGTGTTCCGAGTAAAACAATTGGCCGTCGGGTGCGCTAGCCGCACAACGATGAGTCACGCCCAAGTCTAGGGAGTAAAGGCATGAAGGAAGCCACCAAGGGGGCGGCCTCGGGAGCGCTCGCGCATATGCTGGCGGTGACGGCGATGCTCGTCATCGCCAGCATCTTGTTCTACGGGCGTTAGTTCGAGTTTTCGAGTTTTCGTCATTCCGGGGTGGCTCTCGCACAGGCCAGGCCCAGAATCCCGTTCCAGGCTCGGTCCCTTGGACCGCCCCCGAATGACGAATCCCGCTCCCCCACTATTTTTTCTTAGCAAAGAACGGCACGAGCTTGCCGGCGAACGGCCTGAAGCTCGCAACAACCGAATCGCCGATGGCAAGGTCATTCTCGCCGTGCGCCATCATGCGAAATCCCTCGGCGCAATCGACCAGCAGGATGTTGTAGGGCACGTGCGCCCGCGTCTCGGGCGTCGCGGCGCGGCAGACCAGCGAGGTGGCGTAGACCCTGCCCTTGCCGCTGGCGCGCAGCTCGCGCGGACCCGATTCGCCACACGCCGCGCAGAAGGCGCGGTGGAAATACTGCACGTGCCCGCATGAGGTGCAAGCCTGGTAGGTGATGGCCTCTCCGCCTTTGGTCCAGCCTGCCAGAGGTTCACTCATCGCACCCGCTCCAGGAACATGCTCACGTGCGACGATAGCACGCCGCCATCGCCATGCAGCAGCGCGATCGAGGCATCGCGCACCTGACGGGTCGCCGCCCGTCCCGTCATCTGCAAATGCGCCTCAACCAGATGCGCCATCGCGCCGCCGACGCCGCAATGGCCGTAGCTGAGCAGGCCGCCATGGGTGTTCAGCGGCATCGCACCGTCGCGGCCGAAATGACCCGCGCGCACGCGAGCCGCGGCTTCGCCGCGGCCGGCAAGGCCGAGGTCTTCCAGCAGCATCGCGAGCGTGATGGTGAAACTGTCGTAGATCGCGGCGTAGCGCACGTCGGAGATTGCGAGGCCCGTGGCTTCCTTGACACGGGCGATAGCGATTTCCGCGCCGAGTTCGCTCAATGCCGGTGCTGCGGTGACATGCTGATGCGTGTGCGCCTGGGCGCAGCCGCGGATGCACACGCCCGCTTCCCCGGTCCGCTCGCGGCTGACGACGAAGGCCGCGCCGCCGTCTGACACCGGGCAGCAGTCGAGCAGCTTGAGCGGCATTGCCACCGGCTTCGAGGCCATGACGTCGGCGACCGTGATGGGATCTTGAAATTGCGCGCCGGGATGGGTGCAAGCGTGCGCGCGCATCAGCACGGCGAACTCGGCGAGGTCTTCTTCGGACACGCTATATTCGTGCATGTATCTGCTGGCGACGAGGCCGTAATAGGCGGGAATGGTCGGCCCCAACGGCACCTCGTAGTCGGGATGACCGACCTGCGCCAGCGCCTGGATCGAGGCATCGCGGCTCTGCCCGGTGAGGCGGTTCTCGCCGGCGACGACGAGCACGTTGCGCGCAACGCCTGACGTGACGAGGTGATGCGCCAGCATCGTCATCGCGAGCCCCGTGGCGCCGCCGACCTGCACGGCGTGGGCGTAAGACGGGCGGATGCCGAAATGCTCGGCGAAGACGGTCGCCAGCATGATGTGGGGCGAGACGGTAGAATAGCCGCAGAGGATGCCGTCGATCTCGCTCCGCTTGAGGCCAGCGTCATCGAGCGCGGCTTGCGCGGCCTTGCTCATCAGATCGAGCGAGGACGAGCCTTCATGCTTGCCGAACGGGGTGAGGCCGACGCCGGTGATGAAGCTCATGGTCACTCCTCCTCGTCATTCCCTACTCCGGCGCCGAGCGGGTGACGCCATCGCGCACCATGGCGGCGATCTCGTCTTGCGAATAGCCGAGCTCGCGCAAGATATCCGCGCCGTGCTCGTTGAGACGCGGTGCGAGCTGCACCGGCTCCGCCTCGGTCTCCGACCAAGTCGCCGTCACCTTCATGCTGCGGATCGGGCCCTCGGTCGGATGGGTCACGACCGGAAAGAAATTTGTCGCTTCCAGATGCGGATCGTGCAGGATCGAGGCGAGATCGTGCATCGGCATGACCGGCACGTCGGCCTTGGTCAGCAAGTCGATCCATTCGGCGGTCGTGCGCGTCTCGAAGATGCGCGCGAGCTCGGCATAGACGACGTCGATGTTGGCAGCGCGGCCGGCGAAGGTTGCGAATTTGGGATCGGCGCGCAGGTCGTCGCGGCCTGTCGCCTTGAAGAAATTCTCCCACTGCTTGTCATTGTAGACGATGACGCTGAGATAGCCGTCCGAGGTCTTGTAGGGCCTGCGGTCGCGCGACAAGTGGCGGGCGTAGCCGCCCTTGTCGAGCGGCGGCTCGTAAGTGAGGCCGCCCATATGGTCGCCCATGACGAAGCCGGCCATGGTCTCGAACATCGGGATGTCCAGACGCTGGCCGCGGCCGGTGCGGTCGCGGTGCACCAGGCTGGCGCAGATCGCGCCGACCGCGGTGAGACCGACGATGCGGTCGACCAGCGCGTTCGGCACGTAGCGCGGCACACCGTCGCCGGTCTGCGCCATCAGCGCCGGCAGCGCGGTGGCGCCCTGGATCAGATCGTCATAGGCGGGCTTTACGGCATAGGGCCCGTCCTGGCCGAAGCCGAACACGCCGGCATAGACCAGGCGCGGATTGATTGCGGACACGACATCGTAGCCGAGCTGCAACCGCGCCATCGCCTGCGGGCGGACGTTGTAGACGAGGACGTCGGCGTCCTTCAGCAGCCGCAGCACCGCATCGCGACCCGCGGGCTTCTTCAGATCGAGGCAGATCGAGCGCTTGCTGCGGTTGGTGTTGAGAAAGACCGGGCCCATGCCGGCGTGGCGCATCGGGCCAATCAGGCGGGTAACATCGCCGTCGAGCGATTCCACCTTGATGACATCGGCACCATAGTCCCCGAGCATCTGGGTCGCATACGGCCCCATCAGCACGGTGGTCATGTCGATGACCTTGATGCCCTTCAGCGGCCCCATCGTTCGCTCCCGATTGCGCGGGCTCTGGACACGGCCCGGCGATTTCGGCAGCTAAGGGCACTGATGCCCCGCGCGCAAGGCCGGCCGGCGTATGGCCGCATGCGCCGCGCGGCGATACCGGCCGCTATTTCTTCTGCCGGGATTCGCGGATCTTGAGCAGCCGGTCGAGCTCCTCGTTCTGCTGGCTGATCCGGTCGGCGATGCGCGACTCGTTCTGCTCGCCCGAGGCGGCCGCGGCCTGCTCGATGAGCTGCCGGATGTTGTCCTCGAGGATCGCGATGCGATCGTTGAGTGCGTCCATCGACAGCGAGTCTTCGTAGTCATTGCTCATGATGCATTCCCTGCAAGTCAATCAAGAGCTTTAGGGGCCCCCGGCGTACCGACCATGATCTAGCGCAAAGGTCGTAGGGTGGATTAGCCGCAGGCGTAATCCACCAAATCTGTCCCCGCGGAGACAAAAGAGGTGGGTTACGCCAGCACCTGCGCTTCGCGCAGCCGCAGGCTAACCCAGGAGCCTACTTCAGCGGCTCGAGCACGGAGACGTAGTTCGCGACCGCGGCACCGCCCATGTTGAAGATGCCGCCGAGCTTGGCATTCTTGAGCTGCATGCCCTCGGGTGCCTGGCCTGCGAGCTGCATTGCGGTCATCACGTGCATGGAAACGCCGGTGGCGCCGATCGGATGGCCCTTGGCCTTCAGACCGCCGGACGGGTTGACCGGCAGCTTGCCGTCCTTCAGCGTCCAGCCTTCCTTGATGGCGCGCGCGCCCTGCCCCCTCGGCGTCAGGCCCATCGCTTCGTATTCGATCAGCTCGGCGACCGTGAAGCAGTCATGGGTCTCGACGAAGGAGAGATCGGACAGCGTGACACCGGCCTTCTCCAGCGCGCGCTGCCAGGCGACGGTGCAGCCCTCGAACTGCAGGATGTCGCGCTTGCTCATGGGCAGGAAGTCCTGGGCATGCGCGGTGGCGCGGAAGCCGATCGACTTCGCCATGCTCTTGGCGGTCTCGGCATCCGCCAAAACCAGCGCCGCGGCGCCGTCGGAGACCAGCGAGCAGTCGGTGCGCTTCAGGGGGCCGGCGACGTACGGGTTCTTTTCGCTCTCGGCGCGGCAGAAGTCGAAGCCGAAATCCTTGCGCATCTGGGCGAAGGGATTGGCGACGCCATTCTTGTGGTTCTTGGCCGCGATCAGCGCCAGCGCATCGGACTGGTCGCCGTATTTCTGGAAATAGGAGCTGGCAATCTTGCCGAACACGCCGGCGAAGCCGCCGACGGTGTCGCCGTCCTCAGGCAGGTAGGATGCCTTGAGCAGGTTCTTGCCGATCTCTGCGCTGGGGGTGCGCGTCATCTGCTCGACGCCGACGACCAGCACGATTCTAGCCGCGCCTGCGGCGATCGCGCGCAGGCCCTGGTGCACGGCGGCAGAGCCCGTCGCGCAGGCATTCTCGACCCGGGTCGCCGGCTTGAAGCGCAGCTTCGGATCGGCCTGGAGCACCAGCGAAGCGGTAAAATCCTGCGGCGAGAAGCCGGCGTTGAAATGGCCGAGCACGATCTCGTCGACATCGCCGGCCGAAATGCCGGCATCGGCCATCGCCTCGTTGGCGACGCGGGTGACGAGGCTTTCGACGGTTTCGGTGTCGAACTTGCCGAACGGCGTATGCGCCCATCCGACGATGCTGGCGGTCATGGTCATCTCTCCCTGGGGTCTTGTCCTGAGCTAAGTCTTAGCCCAGGGATGGCAAGACTTCACGCGGCTTTCAGGGCCTTCAGGCTGCGCTGGCAGATGGCAGTTATGCCGGCCCAGTTCCCGGCCCGGATCTCCGCCGTCGGGCACAGCCAGGACCCGCCAACCGCGACCACGTTGGGCTCGGCCAGCCAGCTCGCCGCATTGGCCTCGCCGACCCCGCCGGTCGGGCAGAATCGCACGTTCGGGAACGGACCACCGAGGGCGCGCAGGCCCTTGATGCCGCCGGCCTGCTCGGCCGGGAAGAATTTTGCGACGTCGAAGCCGTGCGACAGCGCCATCATCAGCTCGGACGCCGTGGCAATGCCCGGCGCGAACGGCAAGGAGCTATGGGTTGCGGCCTTCAGGAGATCGGAGGTCAGGCCCGGGCTGATGCCGAAGGCGACGCCGAGCTTCTCGACCCGGGTGAAGTCGGCCGGATTGAGGATCGTGCCGATGCCGACGACAGCCTCGGGCACTTCGGCCATCATCGCCCGCGCCGCCTCGATCGCGACCGGGGTGCGCAGGGTCACCTCCAGCGTGCGGACGCCGCCGGCGACCAGCGCACGCGCCAGCGGCACGGCATCCTGGATGCGCTCGATGGTGAGGACGGGAATGACGGTCGCCGCCTTGAACAGCGCGACGAGATGATTCTGTTGGGCAGTCGTGGGCATCTGGTGGATCTTTTCGTTTACTTGGTCGCTTGACGCGTGGTCGCCGGCCGGTGCCGCTTCTTCGGCGGCATGGCATAGCCCGGAATGATGGCGCCAGAATAGCAGATCACGAGGCTGGCGAGGCGATGCCCGGCCCGGGCGGCCTCGACCGGCTCAGAACCGGCGAGCCGGGCGGCGATGTAGGCCGCGGCAAAGCTGTCGCCGGCCGCCGTGGTGTCCACGACCGGCTTGGTCATCGGCTCGGCGCGGACCTCGCTCGTGCCACCGGGGGAGCGCAGCAGGCTCACCGGCTCGGCGAGGCGGAACACCAGCTCGGGCGTCGGGATGCGCGCCATCAATTGCTCGTTGCTCTCGCCGGGATAGAGCGCGAGCAGGTCCTCGGTCGAGGTCAGGACGATGTCGGCAGCCGCGAACGCTGCGGCAAACACCTCGCGCGCGACGTCGCGGTCCGGCCATCCCCGCGCACGAAAATTGGTGTCGAACACGAAGCGGGTGCCGAGCAGGCGCGCGCGCCTGATCGCCGCGAACAGGCGATCGCGCCCCGCCGCATCGTAGATCGAGAGCGTGATCGCGGAGAGATAGACGATGTCATAGCTCATCAGCGAATTGAGCAGCTCGTCGGTCTCCGGCAGGCTCATCAGCTGGCGCGCCGCCGCGCTGTCGCGCCAGTGAAAGAACTGGCGCTCGCCCTTCGCATCGAGCTGGATCATGTAGAGGCCGGGCAGCTTGCCCGCGATCCGCACGACGCGCCTGGTGCCGACGTTCTCCGCGTTCCAGGCCGCGATCATCTCATCGCTGAGACCGTCATCGCCGAGCGCGGTGAGATAGTCGACCTTGACCTCGAGCCGCGCCAGATAGACGGCGGTGTTGAGGGTATCGCCGCCGAAGCCGCGTGAATAAAGGCCGCCCCCCTGCCCCGCAGACGCGCCGCCTTGCGCCTGCCTGAGCTCGACCATGCATTCGCCGATGCAAGCAACGCTCGCCATCACTAGGGCCCGCTCTGTCAGAGATCAGGCGACGAAATTGCCGCCGAGCTCGTCTTCGATGTGAATGCGGATGATGTCGTCGAAAGTCTTCTCGGCGGTGGTGAAGCCGAGCTCGCGGGACCGCTTGGCATCGAAATTGCGCGGCCAGCCGCCGACGATGCCGACGATGAAGGGATCGGGCTCGCGCTTGATGCGCGCGGCGACCTTCTCACCCGCAACCCGCTTCAACGCGGCGATCTGTTCGCCGACCGTGGCCGACAGGCCCGGCATGGTCAAATTGCGGCGCGGGCCGACCGCGGCAAGATCCATGGTGCCGGCGTGAAGCAGGAAGCCGACCGCCGAGCGCGGCGTGGCGTGCCAGTGACGAACGTCCTCGGACACCGGGAGCACCGCTTCCTTGCCGGCCAGCGGCTCGCGCAGGATGTTGGAGAAGAAGCCGGAGGCCGCCTTGTTGGGCAGGCCAGGACGGATGCAGATGGTCGGCAGGCGGATGCCGATGCCGTCGAGGAAGCCGCGGCGCGAATAATCGGCGAGCAGGAGTTCGCCGATCGCCTTCTGGGTGCCGTAGCTGAGCAGCGGAGTGTGGAAGAACTCGTCGCCGATCGCATCCGGGAACGGCGCGCCGAACACCGCGATCGAGGACGTGAACACCACCCGCGGCTTGTAGCCGCCGCCAACGAGCCTGACGGCATCGAGCAGCATTCGGGTGCCGTCGAGATTGATGCGGTAGCCCTTGTCGAAATCGAGCTCGGCCTCACCCGAGACGATGGCCGCGAGATGGAAGATCACGTCCGGGCGGCCGGCGATCAGTTTTTCGGCCGCGCCCGGCACAGCGAAATCGCCCGACACCGTCTCGACGGGGAAACCGGCCTTCTCCGGCCTCTTCGGCTCGACCACGTCATGCATGGTCAGTTTCGTGATGTCGCTCTTGCCGAGGCGACCGTCGCGCAGCAGCCGTTCACAGAGTTTGCGGCCGACCATGCCGGCAGCGCCCAGAACCAGAATGTGCAAGAGCTCAACTCCTTGTTATTGGCCGGAGCGCGCCGCTCCTGACGCGCTCTCCACTAGCCGCCCCGCGATCATTCCTTCACGGCGCCGGTCATCGCGGACACATAATGCTCCACGAAGAAGGCGTAAAGGATGACGAGCGGCAGCGAGCCGGCCAGGGCTCCCGCCATCAGCGACCCCCAGCGGTAGATGTCGCCGTCCACGAACTCGTTGACGATCGCGACGGGCACCGTCTTGTTGCTGGTCGACTGCAGGAAGGTCAACGCATAGATGAACTCGTTCCAGCACAGCGTGAAGCAGAAGATGAAGGCCGAGATCAGGCCGGGAATCGCGAGCGGCAGCACGATCTTGATCAGGATCTGCCAGCGGCTCGCCCCGTCGATCAGCGCGCATTCCTCGAGCTCGAACGGGATGGTCTTGAAATAGCCCATCAAGAGCCAGGTCGAGAACGGGATCAGGATGGTCGGATAGGTCAGGATCAGCGCCAGCGGCGAATCGAACAGGCCGTACTGGAACACGACGGTGGCGAGCGGGATGAACAGGATCGACGGCGGCACCAGATAGGCGAGGAAGATCAGCCCGCCGACGAGGTTGGCGCCCTTGTAGCGCAAGCGGACGATGGCGTACGCCGCGAGCACCGACGCGATGATCGAGAGCACCGTGGCGCAGATCGCCACGTACATCGTGTTCCAGAGCCAGTGCGGATAGTAGCTCTCGAACAGCAGCTTGTGGAAATGCTTGAAGGTCGGATTCCAGGTCCAGAACGGGTTGAACCTGTCGAGATCGAGCAGCTGATCGTCGGGCTTCACCGAGGTCAGCGCCATCCAGTAGAACGGAAACAACAGCACCACGACGATGATCGTTAGCGGCAGGTACAGCGTCACGATCCGGCGCGGCACCGACTGGAGATAGCTCATGCCCTCGCTGTGATCGGCCATAGGCGCCGAGCCCGACAGCACATTCTTGAGATCGATGGATCTGGTTGGCAGGTCAGTCATTGCTCTCTCCCTGCTGCCATTTCCGGCGCTGCAGGCCGAACCAGGACACCATGATCGCAGCGAGCAGGAACGGAATCATGGCGCTGGATATCGCCGCGCCCTCGCCGAGCTGCCCGGCGATGATCGCGCGCTGGTAGGACAGCGTCGCCATCAGATGGGTGGCGTTGACGGGGCCGCCGCGCGTCATCGCCCAGATCAGCTGGAAGTCGGTGAAGGTGAACAGCACCGAGAAGGTCATCACGACGGCGATGATCGGCGTCAGCAGCGGATAGGTGATGAACCGGAAATTCTGCCAGCGCGTCGCGCCATCGAGCGTTGCGGCTTCATAGAGCGACGGCGACACCGTCTGCAGGCCAGCGAGCAGCGTGATCGCCACGAACGGCACGCCGCGCCAGATGTTGGCGAAGATCACGCAAATGCGGGCCCAGGTCGTGTCGCCGAGGAAGTTGATGTTCTGATCGATCACACCGAGATGCCTCAGCGACCAGGAGATGATGGAGAATTGCGAATCGAAGATCCACCAGAACGCCAGCGCCGAGAGCACCGTCGGCACGATGAAGGGGATCAGGACCATCGCGCGCAGCATCGCCTTGAACGGCATGTTCTCGTTCAGCAGCAGCGCGAGATAGAGTCCGATTGCAAATTTGAGGGCGCTGGCGACGAAGGTGTAGAGCAGCGTGTTGAACACCGACAGCCAGAAGATGGAATCGTCCCACAGCCACTCATAATTCTCGGTGGCGACGAAGTGCCCGACCCTGCCGATCCGGGTGTCGGTGAAGGACAGCCAGATACCGAGTCCCAGCGGATAGGCCAGGAAGAAGATCAGGAACGCCATGGCCGGCACCATGAACCAGAAGCCGAGCCAGTTGCGATTGTGTTTGAGCTGGGTCCAGGCGCTGTCCTCGCTCATCTGAGGCTTGGCCCGGGGAATTGCGACATCAGCCATGCCCGATATCCCTGATCGAAATGTTGACGAGCGGGCGGCGCACGTGCCGCCCGCTCCGTGACCCTCAGCGATAGATGCGCTTCAGCTGGCGCTCGGCTTCCGCCATCGCGCCCTTCGCATCCTTGGTGCCGGTGCAGTAATTGGCGAACATGTCGACGACGATGAAGTCGGCGATTGCCGTTGCTGCCTTTTCGCCGACCGTGCCGATGCCGGACGCCGGCAGCGTGCGCTTGGACGCCTGCGCGAACACGGCGTTCTTGGGATCCGCCGTCCAGATCGGCGCCGACTCATAGGCGTTCAAGGTCTGCGTCAGATAGCCCTGCGCGCCATCCAGCCACTTCTCGTAGTTCTCCTTCTCCAGCATGAAGGCGACGAAGGCCTTCGCCGCGTTCGGGTACTTGGTGAAGTTGAAGGCGAGGATCGGCAGCGCAAGCTGCAGCTCGGTCGGCTTGCCGACCGGCCCGACCGGCCAGAGCGCGTGATAGGTATCCTCGGCGAGCTCCTTCTTGCTGGCATCGGTCTTGGCGGCGACGTAGATCGAGATGCCGTTCGCCGTGCAATAGAGCTCGCCGGCGAGGAACGCCTTGTTGTTGGAGGAATCGTTCCAGGACGCGGTGCCCGGGATGAAGTTGTCGTACAGCGCCTTGCAATATTCCAGCGCCTTCGCCGTCTCCGGCGAATTGATGATGATCTTGTCGTTCTGGTCGACCGTGTAGGCGCCGTGGCCCCACAGCACCCAGTGCAGCCAGGAATTGCCGTCGCCCGAGGCATGCCCGAGAGCGAAGCCGGCCGGCGTGTTGTTCTTCTTCAGGGCCTTGCACATCTCGAGGAAGCCGGGGAAGTCCTTCGGGAATTCCTTGAACCCGGCCTTGTCGAGCGCTGACTTGCGGTACGTCATGTAGCCGCCGTTGGTTGCGACGGGAATGCCGAGCCAGTCGTTGCCCTGCTTGCAGGTCTTGGCCGCTGCATCAGTCCAGCCGCCATATTTCTTGCCGAGATAATCGGCGACGTCGTTCATCTTCAGCACTTTGGTGGGAAACAGCTGCGGCAGCGTGTGCAAGCCCCAGGCGAGATCGAGCCCCGAGCCGGTATTGGCCGCAACCGAGGCCTTCGGCTGCACGTCCTCGAAGGACTCGCTGAACACGTTCATCTCGGTGCCGGTGGCCGCCTTGAACGCCGCCACCATTGCGTTGAACGCATCGTCCTCCTGCGGCACGAAGCGCTTCCATCGCATCACGGTCAGCTTGGCGCCGGGCTCCGCCTTCCAGGGCGCGCTCTGCGCCCAGGCCTTGGCGAACTCGAACAGCGCCGGCCCCGTGAGCATGCCGGTCGCAGCCAGTGCAGTTCCGCCTTGAAGCAGCGTCCGGCGGGTAAAGTCTTGCATGTCGTCCTCCCTGTGATGCTTTTTTGTTGTCTTAAGTAGAACTCACACTACGCGTTCAGGCGTTTTCCTGTCGCTTCGTCGAACAAGTGCACCAGTGACGGGTCGGGCTTCAGCCGGATCTTGTCGCCCGGGTTGAACTGGTGACGCTCGCGGAAGACCGCGACGACCTGCTCGCCGCCGATCTTGGCGAACACCTGCGTCTCCGAGCCGGTCGGCTCGACCACGATGATCTCAGCCTCGGCGCCGTCGTCGGCGATGGTGAAATGCTCGGGCCGCACGCCGTAGACCGCAGGACGGCCGTCGGACGCGGCGGGCGCGGTCTTGAGCGGCAGCTTGACGCCGTTGGGCCCCTCGAAGGCAGCGACGCCGTTGACGCGCACATGCCCCTTCAGGAAGTTCATCGCGGGCGAGCCGATGAAGCCGGCGACGAACTGGTTGTCGGGCTTGTCGTAGAGCTCGAGCGGCGTGCCCATCTGCTCGACGATGCCGTCATGCATGACGACGATCTTGTCGGCCATGGTCATGGCTTCGATCTGGTCGTGGGTGACGTAGACGGTCGTCGTCTTCAGCCGCTGGTGCAGCTCCTTGATCTCGGTGCGCATGGCGACGCGCAACTTGGCGTCGAGGTTCGACAAGGGCTCGTCGAACAGGAAGACCTGCGGGTCGCGCACGATGGCGCGGCCCATCGCGACGCGCTGGCGCTGGCCGCCGGAGAGCTGACGCGGGTAGCGATCGAGCAGCGGCGCCAGCGCGAGGATCTCGGCGGCGCGCTTGACGCGCTTGTTGATCTCGTCGGCGCCCGCATTCCGCAGCTTGAGCGAGAAGCCCATATTGTCGGCAACGGTCATGTGCGGATAGAGCGCGTAGTTCTGGAACACCATCGCAATGTCCCGCTCCTTGGGCTGGACATTGTTGACGACGCGGTCGCCGATCGAGATCGTACCGGAGGTGATGTTCTCGAGACCGGCCAGCATGCGCAGAAGCGTCGACTTGCCGCAGCCGGAGGGGCCGACCAGAACGACGAATTGGCCGTCCTCAATCGGTACAGTCACGCCGTGCAGGACTTCAAAATTGCCGAACGATTTCCGCACGTCGCGGATTTGCACAGACGACATCTAGCTCCCTCCTCGAAAGTCCACGACGCCTTTCGCGCCGCGACCGTCTTGTTTTTTCAGACTTCGCCGAACGAAGCCCGACCGTAGCGGGCAACATTGTCGGCAGTTTGTGCGGTTTTGGCAATTTGTCTTTGGTTAGTCGTTGCTGGTAGCGCTGTCAACGTTCCTTTGTTTGCGGGACCGAGTGTGTTAAGAGCAGCAAATGGGTCGAAAACGCACCAAGTCAGGCAAAATCCGGCTGGCGGAAGTCGCCGAGCTTGCCGGCGTCAGCCCGATTACGGCGTCCCGCTTCTTTCGCAATCCGGAAGCCCTGTCGATCGCCAAGAGGACGCGGGTGGAGAGCGCGGCCAAGGAGCTCGGCTATGTGCCGAACCTTGCGGCACGCGCACTGGCCTCGCAACGCACCGAGGTCATCGGTGTCTTGATCCCCTCTCTCACCAACAACGTGTTCTCGGACGTGCTGCGCGGCATTTACGACGCGTCCGAAGGCAGCCGCTACTCGATCCAGCTGTCCAACACACGCTACAGCATTCTCCAGGAAGAGAAGCTGCTGCGCCTGTTTCTCGCGCAGAAGCCGGCCGGGTTGATCGTCACCGGAATCGACCAGACCACGGAATCGCGAGCGATGCTGGAGGCCGCCGACTGCCCGATCGTGCAGATCATGGAGATCGGCCCCGATCCGGTCGACATGATGATCGGCTTTTCGCACTATGATGCGGCCCGCGCAGCGGTTGCGCACCTGTTCGAACAGGGCCGCCGCAAGATCGGCTTCGTCGGCGCGCGCATGGATCCGCGGGTGCAGCGGCGGCTGGACGGATATGTCTCGGCCATGAAGGACGCTGCATTGTTCGAGCAGCGCCTCGTAGTCACCACCGCGACACCGACCTCGGTCACGCTCGGCTGCGCCCTGTTCGCCGATCTCCTGGCCCGGGAGCCCGACCTCGACGCAGTGTTCTGCGCCAATGACGACCTCGCACTCGGCGTGCTGTTCGAATGCCGCCGCCGGGAGATCGCGATCCCCGACCAGATCGCGATCGTCGGCTTCAACGACCTCGAATTCATGGCATCCGCCGTCCCGACCCTCACCAGCGTGCGCACCAACCGCTACGAGATGGGCAACACGGCCGCCACCATGCTGATCGAGGCGATCGACGGACGGCGCCCCGAGCAGCCGGTGCTCGATCTCGGCTTCAAGGTGATCGAGCGGCAAAGCTCGACCTCGCGCCATTCGGACAGCAGGCCAGCCGTATCGGGCGCGAGTGCGGCGAACAAAATGGTAGCGTTACCAAGTGGCCATGACTAGTATCGGATTTGTGAGGAAACGACCCGCCAGCGGGCCAGCGATCCATCATTCGCGCCGTTGGGCATCGCACAAGCCGACACCCGAGGACGGACGCCAGTGCGTTTGCATTGCAGGAGAAGCCAATGACAAGAAAACCAACCAATGGGCATGCGCCCGCCGGCAACGGCTCACGACGCCATCTTCGCTCGCAGGAATGGTTCAACAACCCGCATAATCCGGGCATGACCGCGCTCTATATGGAGCGCTACCTCAATTACGGCCTCACCCGCGCCGAGCTGCAGTCCGGCAAGCCGATCATCGGCATCGCCCAGACCGGCAACGACCTCTCTCCCTGCAACCGCCATCATATCGAGCTGGCTCACCGGGTCCGCGAGGGCATCCGCGAGGCCGGCGGCATCGCCATGGAATTCCCGACCCATCCGATCCAGGAGACCGGCAAGCGCCCGACCGCGGCGCTCGACCGCAACCTTGCCTATCTCGGCCTAGTCGAGATCCTCTACGGCTATCCGCTCGACGGCGTCGTGCTCACCACCGGCTGCGACAAGACCACGCCGGCCTGCATGATGGCGGCGGCGACCGTGAACCTGCCCGCGATCGTGCTGTCGGGCGGTCCGATGCTGAACGGCTGGCATGCCGGCGAGCGCACCGGCTCCGGCACCATCGTCTGGAAGTCGCGCGAGCGGCTCGCCGCGGGCGAGATCGACTATGAAGAGTTCATGGAGATCGTGGCCTCCTCGGCGCCCTCGGTCGGCCATTGCAACACCATGGGCACCGCCTCGACCATGAACGGGCTCGCCGAAGCGCTCGGCTTCTCGCTGCCGGGCTGCGCGGCGATCCCCGCCCCCTATCGCGAGCGCGGCCAGATCGCATATGAGACCGGCAAGCGCATCGTCGAGATGGTCTGGGAAGACCTCAAGCCTTCGGACATCCTGACCCGCAAGGCGTTCGAGAACTGCATCGTGATCAATTCGGCGATCGGCGGCTCGACCAACGCGCCGATCCACATCAACGCCCTCGCCCGCCACATCGGCGTCGAACTCTCGATCGAGGACTGGCAGAAGGTCGGCCACGACGTGCCGCTCTTGGTCAACATGCAGCCGGCCGGCTTCTATCTCGGCGAGGAATTTCACCGCGCCGGCGGCGTCCCGGCCGTGGTGCGCGAATTGATGAAGCACAAGCGCATCCACGAGGACGCCGTCACCGTCAACGGCCGCGGCATCGGCGAGAATTGCAAGGATGCGCCAAAGCCCGACAACGACGTGATCTGGGCCTACGACAAGCCGCTGGTGAAGGACGCCGGCTTCCTGGTGCTGAAGGGCAATCTGTTCGACTCCGCGATCATGAAGACCAGCGTGATCTCGAAGGAATTCCGCGACCGCTACCTCAGCAACCCGAAGGACCTCAACGCCTTTGAGGGCCGCGCCATCGTGTTCGAGGGTCCGGAGGACTATCACGAGCGGATCGACGATCCCTCGCTCGACATCGACGAGCGCTGCGTGCTGTTCATCCGCGGCACCGGCCCGATCGGCTATCCCGGCGGCGCCGAGGTCGTGAACATGCAGCCGCCGGCGGCGCTGATCAAACGCGGCATCCTGTCCCTGCCCTGCATCGGCGACGGCCGCCAGTCCGGCACCTCGGGCTCGCCTTCGATCCTCAATGCTTCGCCGGAAGCGGCCGCCAACGGCGGGCTTGCGATCCTCAAGACCGGCGACAAGGTCCGCATCGACCTCAACAAGGGCAGCGCCAACATCCTGATCTCGGACGAGGAGCTGAAGAAGCGCCACGCCGAGCTGATGGCCAATGGCGGCTTCAAGCATCCGGCGAACCAGACGCCGTGGCAGGAGATCTATCGCAACACCGTCGGCCAGCAATCGACCGGCGCCTGCATGGAACTCGCCACGCGCTACCAGAACGTCGCCGGAGCGTTTGGCGTGGCGCGGGATAATCACTAGCAGCCACACCGTCATTGCGAGCGAAGCGAAGCAATCCAGTCTGCCTCCGCGGAGAGACCCTGGATTGCTTCGTCGCAAGGGCTCCTCGCAATGATGTGGGGCTGGCATTCGAATGCACACAAAGGAGAAAAACAACATGGCAGACCGCCTCAGGGGCAAACGCGCCGTCGTCACGGCTGCAGCCGCCGGCATCGGGCGCGCATGCGCCATCGCATTCGCGCGTGAGGGTGCAACCGTGATCGCGACAGACATCAATGAGGCCGGCATCGCCGGCCTGACCAAGGAAGGCATTGCCGAGGTCGCAAAGCTCGACGTCCGCAACACCGCCGACGTCAACGCGTTTGCCAAGCGCGTCGGCAAGATCGACATCCTGCTCAACGCGGCCGGCTTCGTGCACCACGGCACCATCCTGGAATGCTCGGAGGAGGATTTCGATTTCTCGTTCGACCTCAACGTCAAGTCGATGCACCGGACCATCAGGGCGTTCCTGCCCGACATGCTCGCGGGCGGCGGCGGCAGCATCGTCAACATCTCGTCCTGCGCCGCGCTGCGGCCGCCGGCCAATCGTTACGTCTACAGTGCCTCGAAGGCCGCTGTGTCGCTGCTGACCCGCGCGGTGGCGCTCGACTTCATCACCAAGGGCATCCGCTGCAACTCGATCTGCCCGGGCACCGTCGAGACGCCCTCGATGCTCGACCGCGCCGCCGCGCAAGGCCCGCAGGGCAAGGAGATGTTCATCTCGCGCCAGAAGATGGGCCGGCTCGGCACCGCCGAGGAGATCGCATCCATGGCGGTCTATCTCGGCAGCGACGAGAGTGCCTTCACCACCGGCGTCGACCTCGTCGTCGACGGCGGCTACATGCTCTGATCAACGCCTCATCCCGAGGAGGCGCGACAGCGCCGTCTCGACGGATTGGCCACGGGCTCTATGGTTCGAGACGCGCGCGAGCTGCGCGCTCCTCACCATGAGGGATAGATAGGGGGATTTCTTGATGAACAAGATCGATCTCAACGGTCGCATCGCTGTCGTCACCGGCGGCGCGCAGGGTTTTGGCCGCGCCATCGCCGAGCGTTTCGCCGCCTCCGGCGCCAAGGTCGCGATCTGGGATTTTGACTCGGCGCTGGCCGAGAAGACGGCGAAGGAGATCGGCGGCGAGACCAAGGTCTTCAAGGTCGACGTCACCGACACCGCGGCCGTCGAGCAGGCCCGCGATGCGACGCTGGCTGCCTTCGGCAAGATCGACATCCTCGTCAACAATGCCGGCATCGCCGGAATCAACAAGCCGGTCTGGGAGACGGACCTCGAGGAATGGCGCAAGGTGCTGCGCATCAACCTCGACGGCCCCTTCATCGTCTGCAAGGCGATCGTGCCGGCGATGCTGAAGCAAAAATACGGACGGATCGTCAATATCGCTTCGATCGCCGGCAAGGAAGGCAATCCGAACGCGGCGCACTATTCGGCGTCCAAGGCCGGCCTGATCGCGCTGACGAAGTCGCTCGGCAAGGAGCTCGCGGCGCACGACATTCTCGTCAACGCAGTGACGCCGGCGGCGGCGAAGACCGCGATCTTCGACCAGATGACGCAGCAGCATATCGACTTCATGCTGTCGAAGATCCCGAAGGCGCGCTTCGTGCTGGTGGAAGAGCTCGCCGCGATGGTGAGCTGGCTGGCGTCGGAGGACTGCGCGTTCTCGACCGGCGCCGTGTTCGACATCTCGGGTGGGCGCGCAACCTATTGAGGACATCATGATCCGGGAAGGCGGATGCCTGTGCGGCGCGGTGCGGTTCAAGGCGGAGGGCGAGCCGCTCAACGTCCGCGTCTGCCATTGCCGCCTCTGTCAGAAGGCGATGGGCTCGCCCTTCTTCGCCCGGGCGCAGTTCGACCAGCGCGCGCTGACCGTCGAGGGTGAAACGGAGCGCTATGCATCCTCGGAGAACATCGACCGCGTGTTCTGCAAGCACTGTGGCACGCGGCTGTTCGCGTGGCGGCGCAACGGCACGCTGGCGGGCGTGTCCCTCTCCGTTTTCGACGATCGCAACGCCTTCGCACCGACCGAGCACATCTGGGTCTCGGAGAAGCCCGCCTGGCTGAAGCTCGACGACGGCCTGGTGCAGTATCAGGGGACGATTCCTGCGTAAATCCGCACGGACGGCGTGGCGACTTCGGGGCGGCCGATCATCAGCGGCGTGGCATTTCCGGACCGGCCGCCCTATGTTGCGCTGAAGCGTTGCTGCACCGCCGGTTCGGCTGGGTCGTCTGCAAGGCCGCAGGCAAACCGGGATCAACGAGCCGTGAACATTTCCCTTTATGACCTTTCCGTCTGGGTGCTGCCGCTGGTGCTCGCCATCACCTTCCATGAGGCTGCGCACGCCGTCGTCGCGGACCGGCTCGGCGATAACACGGCTTCGCAGCTCGGGCGGGTCAGCTTCAATCCTGTCAGGCACATCGACCCCTTCGGCACGCTGATCCTGCCGGCGATGCTGCTGTTCGCGCATTCGCCATTCCTGTTCGGCTATGCCAAGCCGGTGCCGGTGAACTTTCGCAAGCTGAACAACCCCAGGCTCGACATGGTTTGGGTGGCGCTGGCGGGCCCTGCCACCAACATCCTGCTGGCGCTCGCCGCCGCCCTCGCCTTCCATGCTCTGCCCCTGGTGCCGGCGAGCTCGGCGAAATGGGTGGCCGACAACCTCAAGAATGCCCTCATCATCAACGCGATCCTGGCCGTGTTCAACATGATGCCGATCCCGCCGCTCGACGGCGGGCGCGTGGCAGTCGGGCTGTTGCCCCGCCCCCTCGCCGCGCCGCTGGCCCGGCTCGAGCCGTTCGGTATGCTGATCCTGATCGGCCTGTTGATCCTGCTGCCGCTGGCGGGTTCGCAGTTCGGTCTAAATCTTGATGTTATTTCAGCAATACTGCGAACGTTGACCGGTCATGTGATTCAGGCTGTTCTCTTCCTGACCGGCAACGTTTAGTTGAACAGCGACACCGAACACAAGCCGAAGGGCCAGAGGCCGACTTGGTCAAAGCTGCCGACATGCTGATCGCGCGACGCGCCGACACCCGTGCCCGTGCCGATTTCGCCACCTGGAAGATGATGGCCAAGCTCAACGGGGCGTCCGCGTTGCCTCCGGAGGCCCAGGAATTCCTGGCGAGCTACCAGAACCTGCTGGCGCAGATGAGCGAGGGCGAGGCCACCGAGGCCACCATCGGGGCGATCTACAAGGCCTATTATGCCGAGATGGGCGGCGCGGGAATCCCGCCCGACGTCCGCCCACGCGCGGCTGAGCCGGCAGCGGACAATGTTACCGCCTTCCGCCGCCCGGCACCGTCTCCAAAGAAGTCCGCCCCCTTCGGGACGGCGGCATTCGCTGGACCCCAGAAACGACCGCTCCCGGTGGCGCTGATCTTCGCGTGCCTGGTCGTGGTCTATGTCGGAATCCGGCTCTATTGGCGCTGAGCCGTCTTCTTCTTTTTCTTCTCTTCCGGTGGCTTGAAGATGATGGGGACGGTGCGTTCGATCCGATCCTCAGTTATCGCGGCAGGCGGTGTCGGGAAAGGGTCGGATTTGTGGACCATGGAAACTGCGGCAGCATCGTAAGCCGCATCTCCCGATGATTCCGCGACGTCAACCGAGATCACGTTTCCCCTCCGATTGAGGGCGAAGCTGACTTTTACAGTTTGATTGCTGGGATCCTTGCCCTCCGGATTGACCTTGTGAGCCGCAAGATGCGCGCTGATCTTGCGGTTCCAGTCGGCCGTGATCTTCAGGATGTCCTTGCCGATACCGACCACAGGAGCCATCGCCTTATCAGCCTCGCGCGTTGCGTCCTCGAAAGTCTGCCGCGCTTGGTCGATCTGCTTTGGCGCTGCTTCCATGGCTGGCGTTTCGACCGCAGCCACCTTCGGATCGTCGTCCTGCTCCTTCTTCGCCTTGTTTTCGCTGACGATACGATCGGGGTTCTCGGCCTCTTGCGGTCGATCCTGCGGAAGCTCCGTCTCCTTTATCTCGGCCTTCTGTTCCGGAAGTTCCGGGCGCTCCTCCTGCGCCGCTGAGTCGTTCGGTCCGACCGGAACGTCGGATTCTTGAGCTTCCGGCGAAGCCATCTCGACCGCGAACTCTGCGCCGGCCGCACCCAGGCCGTCGCCGTCGTCGTCGGCCCGCAAATGAGCCAGCGCGAGCGCAGCACCACCCAGATGGAGCGCGAGCGCCGCCACCGCCGCCAGGATCCAGAGTTTTCGGGATGGTCTGAGTTCGTCCGACATAGCGCGTCTTCTCAAGGCTGAGCGGCGCCGGCCGCAGGCGCTCCCGGCGGGCCTTCCAGCGCCACCAGCTTCACCCGCGCATAGCCGCCTGAGCGCAGGAGCTCCATGACGCCCATCAACTCCCCATACGGCACCGAACGATCGGCCCGCAGGAAGACGTATTTGTCCTTGCTCATGTCGGATAGTCCGTCGAGCGTCCCGATCAACTCGGCCCGCTGGACCGGGTTTTCTCCGATGGCAAGCGTCAGATCGGGCTTGATGCTGAGATAGGTCGGCTTGTCCGGCTTCTTCTGCGGCGTCGCGCTCGACGTCGGCAAGTCGATCGGCAGATCGACCGTGGAGAGCGGAGCCGCGACCATGAAGATGATCAGCAGCACCAGGATGACGTCGATGAACGGCGTGACGTTGATGTCATGCGTTTCCGAGAAATCGTCGTCGTCATCGTTGTCTGCGAGCGAAACAGCCATGATTCACTCCGCTGCGCGCGAATGCACGCTGCCGTGGCTGCGGTCGAGATCACGCGAGAGCAGCCGCGCCGCGGCACCCGAGGCGCGGCTGACGAGTTCGAGATAGCCCTTCGTCACGCGCGAGAAGTGGTTGTAGATGATGACCGCGGGAATGGCGGCGACGAGGCCGATCGCGGTGGCAAGCAGCGCCTCGGCGATGCCGGGCGCGACGACGGCAAGGTTCGTGGTCTGCGACTTCGAGATGCCGATGAAGCTGTTCATGATGCCCCACACCGTGCCGAACAGGCCGACGAAGGGCGAGGTGGAGCCGATGGTGGCAAGCACGCCCATGCCGATGCGGATGCGGCGCGCCTCTGCGCGCACGATCTCGGCAAAGCTGGAGGCCGCGCGTTCCTTGATGCCGGAATCGCTGGACAGGCCGGCCGACATCCGCGCCTCGCGCAGCGCCGCCGCCAGGAAGGACGGCAGGATGCCCTCCTTGGCACCGAGCGCCATCTGCGCTTCGGCAAGCGAGCGCGTGTCCGCAATCTTCTTCAGTGCCGAGCGAAGCTTGGTGGAGGCGACCGACAGCTCGATCGACTTGGCGATGAAGACGGTCCAGGTCATCAGCGACGCGAAGGCGAGCCCGATCATCACCGCCTTCACGATGACATCGGCCGACATGAACATGACCCAGGGCGACAATTCCTTCATCGCCGGCGCGACGGACGCCGTCTCGGACTTTGCAGGCGCCGGAGCGGCGATCACGGACGGGGTTGCCGGAGCGGTCGCCGTCGGCGCCGCAGGTGCGGTTGCCGAGGGCGCGGCCGCCGGGGCCGGGCCGGCCGCGGGCGGCTGGGCCGCCTGCT
>NZ_LBJC01000004.1 GCF_004114535.1 Bradyrhizobium nanningense | reverse complement strand
GGATGCCCATCCCGAATCGATCCTGATGCGAGCGCGCAAGTTGGGCGCGATCGTGAGCCGCATGCCCTCGCTGGAGAGCGGCGAGGCGCCGCGGCTCACTGCGGTCGCAGTCGAGGATCTCCTGCTGCGGCCGAGCGAGGACATCGACTATGCGCGCCTCGAAGCCTTGATCAGGGGCAAGGCGGTGATCGTCACCGGCGGCGGCGGCTCGATCGGGTCGGAGATCTGCGAGCGCGTGGTCGCCTTCGGTGCGGCGCGCCTGCTGGTTGTGGAGAATTCCGAGCCTGCGCTCTACGCCGTCACGGAGACCCTCGCCGCGCACGGCTCCGGCGCTGCGATCGAAGGGCGGATTGCCGACATCCGCGACCGCGAACGCATGATGCGCCTGATGGCCAAGTTCAAGCCGGACATCGTGTTTCACGCCGCGGCGCTCAAGCACGTGCCGATCCTCGAGCGCGACTGGAGCGAGGGGGTCAAGACCAACATCTTCGGCTCGATCAACGTCGCCGATGCCGCGCTAGCCGCCGGCGCCGAGGCGATGGTGATGATCTCGACCGACAAGGCGATCGAGCCGGTGTCGATGCTTGGATTGACCAAGCGCTTCGCCGAAATGTATTGCCAGGCCCTCGACCATGATCTTGCCGCAGCGAGCGGCGGCGCCAGGCCGCCGATGCGGCTGATCTCGGTGCGCTTCGGCAATGTGCTGGCCTCGAACGGGTCTGTCGTTCCGAAATTCAAGGCGCAGATCGAGGCCGGCGGCCCGGTCACCGTCACCCATCCCGATATGGTCCGCTATTTCATGACCATCCGCGAGGCTTGCGATCTCGTCATCACGTCGGCAACGCACGCACTCGGGCAATCGCGGCCGGATGTTTCGGTCTATGTGCTCAACATGGGGCAGCCGGTGAAGATCGTCGATCTCGCCGAGCGGATGATCCGCCTCTCGGGCCTCGAGCCCGGTTATGACATCGATATCGTGTTCACGGGCATGCGGCCGGGCGAGCGGCTGTACGAGATCCTGTTCGCCTCCGAGGAGCCGACCCACGAAATCGGCATCCCCGGCATCATGGCTGCGCAGCCGAACGAGCCGCCGATGCAGACTCTGCGCAAATGGATCGCTGCGCTCGAGCTGGCGATCGCGCGCGACGACCGCGCCACCATCAGAACCATCCTGAAGGATGCGGTGCCCGAATTCGGATCGACGGCGGCCTGACCATGCCGATCGATGGGTCGTTGCGCGCTGTTCTGTCGGAGCAACGATGAGCGAGACAAAGCCGGTCGCGCTGGTGACGGGGGCGAGTGGCTTCATCGGCCGTCACGTCGTGCGCGCATTGACGCGCGAGGGCTGGTCGGTCCGCCGCGCGGTGCGCAGCCAGGAAGGGGCGGATGGCGAGGTCGTGATCGAATCGATCGGCCCCGAAACCAATTGGCAGGCCGCGCTTGAAGGCGTCGACGCGGTGATCCATCTCGCCGCCCGCGTGCACCACAAGAACGACGAGCACGCGGCCGAGCTCTACCGCAAGGTCAATGTCGAGGGCACACTGCGCCTGGCACGCTACGCGGCAACGGCCGGCGTGCGTCATTTCATCTTCATCAGCACGGTCCTGGTGCATGGCCGCAGCAATGACGGCCGCTCGCCGTTCAGCGAGAGCGATCTGCCAACGCCGCGTGGCCTTTACGGCACATCCAAGGCTGAGGCCGAGGCAGGCTTGAGGACGCTCGCGCGCGACACCGACATGAAAATCTCGGTGATCAGGCCGCCGCTGATCTACGGCGCGCACGCGAAGGGCAATTTCCCAATGCTGGCGCGTGCAGTCAGGCTGGGGCTGCCGCTGCCCTTTGCGGCGATCCGCAATCGCCGCAACTTTCTTGCCGTGCAGAACCTGTCGTCATTCGTCCTGCATCGGCTCCGCCATCCTGACGCGGTGAGCAATTTCGAGATCTTCCTGCTGGCCGACCGGGAGCGGGTCTCGACGCCTGAATTCATCGCGTGCCTGGCGCGAGCCTCCGGCAAGAGCGCCCGGCTGTTCGGCATACCGCCAAGCCTGCTCGGCACGGTCCTGCGCATGATGGGCCGTCAGGACATGCAGGACGGGCTGATCGGCTCGCTCGAGATCGACATCTCGAAGGCGATCGCGACCGGCTGGCAGCCGCAGGTCTCTCTCGAGGAGGGGCTGCGGCTGGCGGTGGAGTCTCAGGACGACTGAGTGCGAGAAAAGCGCCGCAGCACGAAAGCGACGGCGGCCCCGCCTGCGAACAACGACACAATCGCGATCGTCATCGAGCCGGCGCGAACGGTGACGATGGCCAACGCCGCCAGCAAGAGGTTGAGCAGGAAGACCTCGCCGACGACGCGCGAGACGGCAAAACCGTTGTCAGTTGCACGTTGATAGAAGTGCGTGCGGTGGGCCGACCAGAACGGCTCGCGCCTGATGATGCGGCGAAACAGCGTGACGGTGGAATCCGCAAGGTAATAGGCCGGCAGCAGCAGCGCGGCAGCGGGCTGCCCGTGCCAGGCAAGCTCGAGCAGGCACCAGCCGAGCAACAGACCGATCGGCAGGCTGCCGACATCGCCGAGGAAGACTCTTGCGGCTGGACGGTTGAACGGCGCAAAGCCGAGCATGGCCCCGCACAGCGCGGTGGCGAGCAGTCCGGCGGACGTCGAGAGGTCGCCAAACCATCCGAGCAGCCCGAGCGCGGCCGTGACCGGCACCACCTCCGCCACCGTCATCAGGTCGAGCCCGTCCATGAAGTTGACGAGGTTCACGAACCAGATTCCGGCGAGCAGGATGAGGCCGCGCTCCAGCGCGAACGGCAGCGCCGGCACGATGCGCGC
>NZ_LBJC01000003.1:212-2852 GCF_004114535.1 Bradyrhizobium nanningense | reverse complement strand
GCGCGCATCGTGCCGGCGCTGCCGTTCGCGCTGGAGCGCGGCCTCATCCTGCTCGCCGGAATCTGGTTCGTGAACCTCGTCAACTTCATGGACGGGCTCGACCTGATGACGGTGGCGGAGGTGGTGCCGGTCACGGCCGCGCTCGGGCTGCTCGGATGGTTTGGCGACCTCTCGACGTCCGCCGGACTGCTCGCCACCGCGCTGTGCGGGGCCATGCTCGGCTTTGCGCCGTTCAACCGTCCAGCCGCAAGAGTCTTCCTCGGCGATGTCGGCAGCCTGCCGATCGGTCTGTTGCTCGGCTGGTGCCTGCTCGAGCTTGCCTGGCACGGGCAGCCCGCTGCCGCGCTGCTGCTGCCGGCCTATTACCTTGCGGATTCCACCGTCACGCTGTTTCGCCGCATCATCAGGCGCGAGCCGTTCTGGTCGGCCCACCGCACGCACTTCTATCAACGTGCAACTGACAACGGTTTTGCCGTCTCGCGCGTCGTCGGCGAGGTCTTCCTGCTCAACCTCTTGCTGGCGGCGTTGGCCATCGTCACCGTTCGCGCCGGCTCGATGACGATCGCGATTGTGTCGTTGTTCGCAGGCGGGGCCGCCGTCGCTTTCGTGCTGCGGCGCTTTTCTCGCACTCAGTCGTCCTGAGACTCCACCGCCAGCCGCAGCCCCTCCTCGAGAGAGACCTGCGGCTGCCAGCCGGTCGCGATCGCCTTCGAGATGTCGATCTCGAGCGAGCCGATCAGCCCGTCCTGCATGTCCTGACGGCCCATCATGCGCAGGACCGTGCCGAGCAGGCTTGGCGGTATGCCGAACAGCCGGGCGCTCTTGCCGGAGGCTCGCGCCAGGCACGCGATGAATTCAGGCGTCGAGACCCGCTCCCGGTCGGCCAGCAGGAAGATCTCGAAATTGCTCACCGCGTCAGGATGGCGGAGCCGATGCAGGACGAATGACGACAGGTTCTGCACGGCAAGAAAGTTGCGGCGATTGCGGATCGCCGCAAAGGGCAGCGGCAGCCCCAGCCTGACTGCACGCGCCAGCATTGGGAAATTGCCCTTCGCGTGCGCGCCGTAGATCAGCGGCGGCCTGATCACCGAGATTTTCATGTCGGTGTCGCGCGCGAGCGTCCTCAAGCCTGCCTCGGCCTCAGCCTTGGATGTGCCGTAAAGGCCACGCGGCGTTGGCAGATCGCTCTCGCTGAACGGCGAGCGGCCGTCATTGCTGCGGCCATGCACCAGGACCGTGCTGATGAAGATGAAATGACGCACGCCGGCCGTTGCCGCGTAGCGTGCCAGGCGCAGTGTGCCCTCGACATTGACCTTGCGGTAGAGCTCGGCCGCGTGCTCGTCGTTCTTGTGGTGCACGCGGGCGGCGAGATGGATCACCGCGTCGACGCCTTCAAGCGCGGCCTGCCAATTGGTTTCGGGGCCGATCGATTCGATCACGACCTCGCCATCCGCCCCTTCCTGGCTGCGCACCGCGCGGCGGACCGACCAGCCCTCGCGCGTCAATGCGCGCACGACGTGACGGCCGATGAAGCCACTCGCCCCCGTCACCAGCGCGACCGGCTTTGTCTCGCTCATCGTTGCTCCGACAGAACAGCGCGCAACGACCCATCGATCGGCATGGTCAGGCCGCCGTCGATCCGAATTCGGGCACCGCATCCTTCAGGATGGTTCTGATGGTGGCGCGGTCGTCGCGCGCGATCGCCAGCTCGAGCGCAGCGATCCATTTGCGCAGAGTCTGCATCGGCGGCTCGTTCGGCTGCGCAGCCATGATGCCGGGGATGCCGATTTCGTGGGTCGGCTCCTCGGAGGCGAACAGGATCTCGTACAGCCGCTCGCCCGGCCGCATGCCCGTGAACACGATATCGATGTCATAACCGGGCTCGAGGCCCGAGAGGCGGATCATCCGCTCGGCGAGATCGACGATCTTCACCGGCTGCCCCATGTTGAGCACATAGACCGAAACATCCGGCCGCGATTGCCCGAGTGCGTGCGTTGCCGACGTGATGACGAGATCGCAAGCCTCGCGGATGGTCATGAAATAGCGGACCATATCGGGATGGGTGACGGTGACCGGGCCGCCGGCCTCGATCTGCGCCTTGAATTTCGGAACGACAGACCCGTTCGAGGCCAGCACATTGCCGAAGCGCACCGAGATCAGCCGCATCGGCGGCCTGGCGCCGCCGCTCGCTGCGGCAAGATCATGGTCGAGGGCCTGGCAATACATTTCGGCGAAGCGCTTGGTCAATCCAAGCATCGACACCGGCTCGATCGCCTTGTCGGTCGAGATCATCACCATCGCCTCGGCGCCGGCGGCTAGCGCGGCATCGGCGACGTTGATCGAGCCGAAGATGTTGGTCTTGACCCCCTCGCTCCAGTCGCGCTCGAGGATCGGCACGTGCTTGAGCGCCGCGGCGTGAAACACGATGTCCGGCTTGAACTTGGCCATCAGGCGCATCATGCGTTCGCGGTCGCGGATGTCGGCAATCCGCCCTTCGATCGCAGCGCCGGAGCCGTGCGCGGCGAGGGTCTCCGTGACGGCGTAGAGCGCAGGCTCGGAATTCTCCACAACCAGCAGGCGCGCCGCACCGAAGGCGACCACGCGCTCGCAGATCTCCGACCCGATCGAGCCGCCGCCGCC
>NZ_LBJC01000003.1:0-196 GCF_004114535.1 Bradyrhizobium nanningense | reverse complement strand
GGTGACGATCACCGCCTTGCCCCTGATCAAGGCTTCGAGGCGCGCATAGTCGATGTCCTCGCTCGGCCGCAGCAGGAGATCCTCGACTGCGACCGCAGTGAGCCGCGGCGCCTCGCCGCTCTCCAGCGAGGGCATGCGGCTCACGATCGCGCCCAACTTGCGCGCTCGCATCAGGATCGATTCGGGATGGGCATCC
>NZ_LBJC01000033.1 GCF_004114535.1 Bradyrhizobium nanningense | reverse complement strand
CGCGGGTGCTGGAGGAGGCGCCGGTGCTGCGGGCGGCGGCAGCACGGCCGTCTCGGCCGGCGCGTTGCTGGCGGTTGCCGGCGGCGGCGCCACGGCTGCAGGGGCAGGCGCCTGCGCGGCCGGCGTTTGCGGCTCGACCGTGGCTTGCTGCGGCGGCTGCTGGCTCGGCGCCGTCTCGTTCTTCTTGGCCTTCTTCGCCTTGTTGCCCTGGCCGGTGTTGTCGTACACGCCGGGGATCTGCACCGTGCCGCGGTCGGGGTCGATGCGGATGGTGCGCCCGCCATATTCGAAGGTGTACTGCGCCTGGGCAGCTGTGCTCGCCAACAAAAGGAATGCGGCCGTGGCCAACAGCTTCCTCATTTCGCATCTCCTGAACAGATGGTCCCGCACCGACGCTTACGCATCGGTTCGATTGCAGAAAGTGATCCAGATCACTGTCACGGTATGAGTCGCCGTCCTGCGGTTCCGGGTTCAATAAGCGAGGGACCGGTCGAAAGTTGGGCCGGGACAGCGACAGGAGGACGCGGGCTGAAGCGCCGTTCCAACGCAATTGGAACGGGATTCCAGCTTCTCGCGTCACCGCGTCCTCTTGGCGCGCGACGCTCTAATCGAACCAGGCGGCGTAAATCTTCTTGTAGCTGCCGTCTTCCACGGAAATGTGCAACCATTGGTCGACGAAGGCCTTCAGCGCCATGTCGCGCTGGAGCCAGTAGGCCTTCTCGGAGAAATCGAACGGTCTTTCCGGATGCACGGCGCAGAGCACGCCGCTGTGCTGCTTCTGCTGGTAGCGCGTCTCGGAGGCGTCCGTCATCATCAGGTCGGCATTGCCCTTGGCGATCTCGTCGAAGATCACGGTGTTGTCGGGGAAGACGGTGATCTCGGCATCCTTGATGTTGGCACGCGCGAAGCGCTCGTTGGTGCCGCCGGGATTGACGATCACGCGGGTGCCCTTCTTGTCGATGTCAGCGATGCTCTGGTACTTGCCGACGTCGGCGCAGCGGGCGATCGGCGTCTTGCCCTCGCGCATGATCGGCGTCGAGAAGAAGCCCTTCTTCTGCCGGTCGAGCGTGACCGAGACGCCGCCCATCGCGATGTCGAACTGGTCGGCCTCGAAATCCTTCATCAGCTTCGGCCAGGCCGTCGGAACGAATTCGACCTTGACCCCGAGCGCCTTGCCGAGCGCCTGCGCCATGTCGACGTCGAAGCCGCTGAACTGTTGCGTCGCCTTGTCCAGATAGGTGAAGGGCTTGTAGTCGCCGGTCATGCCGACCCGCAAGGTGCCGCGCTTGACGATCTCGTCGAGCCGCGAGGGCGCCTGTTGCGCTTGGGCCGAAAAATTTGCCAACATCGCCACGGCCAAAGCCGCCAAGATTCGACCAGCCATTCGAACGATCATGTCTTCTCCACCCCTGCGCGAGCTGTCATTGTGCAGCTCTTTACGGCGTGGATTTAGACCAGACGCGAGCTTCTGGCGAGGTAGAATTGAAAGGAATCTCGACGTGACGATCTCGATGTACGAGGCCTCGGCTGGCCTGTTCGTGCCGTACTTGCGCAACCTCTCCGCGCTGCTCGACAAGGGCGTCGCCTATGCGGAGGCCCGCAAGTTCAACCCGGCGGTCCTGCTCGGCATGCGGCTCGCGCCGAACATGTACGATTTGGCACAGCAGGTCGGCGAGGCCTGCCGCCACGCCACTGTCGCGCCGGCCCTGCTGGCAGGCTGCGAGCCGGTGGCGCTGCCCGCGCTGGAGCACGACATGGCCGGGCTCCAGGCGCGCATCGCGACATCGATCGAGTTCATCGAAAGCCTGCCGCGCGCACAGATCGACGCGGCGGCGGAGCGCAATGTCTTCTTCAAGCTGAAGAACGGGACCGAGCTGCCCTTCACCGGGCGGACGCTACTGCTGACATTCAGCGTCCCGCAGTTCTTCTTCCACGTCACGACCGCCTACGACCTGTTGCGGCACGCAGGCGTCGAATTGGTGAAGCGGGACTTTCTTGGCCCGCGCGAACGCTAAAGCATGATCCGGACAAGTGCGAAGCGGTTTTCCGGAGAGATCATGCTCAAACAATAGCCTGAGGCGCGATGATCGCGCTTCAGGCTTCGCCCTTGCGCTCGTAATCGGCGAGCGAGCTGCGGCCGGCGATCTCGCTGCGCAGCAGCTCGAAGCGCTTCTGCGCCTCGTCCTCCTGGACGTCGACGAAATGCACCGCGGCCTCGCTCGTCATGGGACCGCTGACCACGGGCGCGGATTGTTCGCCGATGGTCTCGTGGACGTAGTACTGGCCGTCATCGCCGCGATGGACCGTCCATTTGAGACGGATCGCCACCATGGGGCCGGGCCCGACCTTGCTGTAGCCGTCGGCATCGGTGTGATCCGGCACCAGCGGCTGCTCTTCGACCACCGGATGCTCTTCCAGTGACGGATGCTCTTCGACAGCCGGATATTCGTCCACGACCCGATGCTCGTCGGAGTCCACGTGCTCGCGCTCTCCAGCCATCACGATCTCGGTCTCGGTCTTGCGAATGACCAGAACGGGCTCGGGGTTCTCCAGGATACTGGCGATGGTCGCCAGCGCGTGGTCGGTCGGGTCGATTTCTGACAAGGCTCCATCCTCCAGCTCGACGCGGCCGGCAAGTCTGTCCCACTGCCGCCGCGGCCGGGAACATTAGGCGCGTTTGATTAAGGCTGAGTTGGGGCTCGATCTGCGCCAAAATGGGACGCTTTCTGGCGTTCCGAAGGCGGGCGCTTCCGTCCGCCCGCCCGGGGTTCGGCTCAGCCCAGCACATCCTGATTGATCACGTTCTGCCGGATCGGATCGCCGTCCAGCACACTCAGGATGTTGCGCGCGGTCTGCTCGCTCATGCGCTGGACCGCCTCGACCGTGACGCCGGCGACATGCGGGGCGATGATGACGTTGGGCAGTGCGAACAGCGCGTTGCTGACCGGCGGCGGCTCCATCTCGAACACGTCGATGCCGGCGCCGGCGAGCTTGCCGGAGACCAGGGCGTCGTAGAGTGCGGCTTCCTTCACGATGCCGCCGCGTGCGGTGTTGATGAGATAGGATCTCGACTTCATCCGGCCGATGCGGGCCGTATCGAACAGGCCGATCGTCTCCTGCGTCTTCGGGCAGTGAATGGTGACGAAATCGGCGTGGGGCAGGGCGGCATCGAGATCGGCGACGGGCTCGCAGCCCGCGGCCTTGATCTCGGAGGCAGGCTTGTAGGGATCGTAGACCTGCACGTTCATTTCCATCGCGAGGCACCGCTTGGCGGTACGGCTGCCGATGCGGCCGAAGCCGATCACCAGCACGGTCTTGCCGTAGAGGTCGAACGGCAGCATGCCGAGCCGATCCGCCCATTTGCCGTCCCTGACGCAGGCATGCAGCTCCTGTGCGCGCTTGGCCAGCGTCAACATCATGAACAGCGCCGCTTCCGCGACCGAGGGCGAGTTTGCACTGCCCGCGACCATCAGCGGCACCTTGCGGCGGGAGAGGGCGGGCACGTCGACGGCGTCGTAGCCGACGCCGATGCGGGTCACCACCTTCATGTCCCTGGCGGCTTCGAGCTCGGTCTCACCGAAGGCGGTCGCGCCGAGCGCGACGCCATGGACCGGCGCATGGCTCTTCAGCAAGGCCTCGAAATCCCCAGCCGAGATCAGGTTCGCAAACTCGACGAGCTCGATATCGTCCCGCTGGGTAAGGAGGGCGCGTGCCCCTTGCGACAAAGTTTGCGTAACGAAAATCTTCTTCTTGTTGGTCGCCATCGTCCCCTGCCTGCGCGAGTTTCTTGAACCGGCGTCACAACACGACGCCGGTCGCCTCGTTTAGCAGGTGCATATTGTTGAGGTCCATCGCCAAACGCATGGGAGCCCCGTCCTTGGCGCCGGCATTGGGATCGACGCGGCCGCAGACCGGCGTACCGTCGAGCCCGAAATAAACCAGGGTCTCCATGCCCATCGGCTCGGTGACGTCGAGCACGGTGTCGAAGGACTCGATGCCCGGTCCGAGATGCGCGTGCGACTCGGTGAGATGCTCAGGACGGATACCGAGCAGCAGCTTCTCGGTGCGCGGCAGCGAATTGTAGCGCGCGGCGCGGGCCGGCGGCAGCGCGAAGGCGATGCGGTCGGTGAGGCGGATCTGCAGCGTGCCGCCGACCTCCTCGAGCCGGCACGGGATGAAGTTCATCGCGGGCGAGCCGATGAAGCCGGCGACGAAGCGTGTGGCGGGCTTGTGATAGAGCTCGTTCGGCGTGCCGATCTGCTCGATCCGTCCCTTGTTCATCACCACGACGCGGTCGGCCAGCGTCATCGCCTCGACCTGGTCGTGGGTGACGTAGACGGTGGTGGTGCGCACCTTCTGGTGCACCTTCTTGATCTCGATCCGCATCTGCACGCGGAGTTTCGCGTCGAGATTGGACAACGGCTCGTCGAACAGGAAGACCTTCGGATTGCGCACGATGGCCCGGCCCATCGCGACGCGCTGGCGCTGGCCGCCGGAGAGCTGCTTCGGCTTGCGGTCGATCAGGTCGGTAATGTCGAGGAGGCGGGCGGCCTCCGTCACCCGCGCCTTGATCTCGGCCTTGGGATAGTGCTTCAGGCGCAGCCCGAACGACATGTTCTCTGCGACCGTCATGTGCGGGTAGAGCGCGTAGTTCTGGAACACCATCGCGATGTCGCGATCCTTCGGCGGCACGTCGTTGACGACGTCACCGCCGATCATGATGTCGCCGTCGCTGATGTCCTCGAGGCCTGCGATCATGCGCAGCGTCGTCGACTTGCCGCAGCCGGAGGGACCGACCAGCACGATGAACTCGTGGTCGGCGATATCGAGATCGATACCGCGCACGGCTTCGACATCGTCGTAACGCTTGACTACTTTCCGCAAAGCAACGTCAGCCATCGAACTTCAGCTCCTCGCCATCAACCCTTTGTCGCACCGGCGGTCAGGCCGGCAATGTAGTAGTCCATCAGGAAAGCGTAGATGATCAGCGGCGGCGCCGCGCCGAGCAGCGCGCCGGTCATGATCTGTCCCCAGTTGAACACGTCGCCCTTGATCAGCGTCGTGATGATGCCGACCGGCAGCACGAGCTGGTCCGTGGAGGTAGTGAACACGAGCGGATAGAGGAATTGCGCCCAGGACACCGTAAAGGCGAAGATGGTCGCGGCGATCAGCCCCGGCAGCGCCACCGGAATGAAGATCCGGGTCAGGGTCTGGAACCAGGACGCTCCATCGATGATCGCGGCCTCGTCTAGCTCCTTGGGAATCGAGGCGAAGTAACCGATCATGATCCAGGTGCAGAACGGTACCGTCAGAGTCGGATAGATGAAGAGCAGCACGTACCAGCGATTGATGAGCTGGATGCCGGTCCAGTCGCCGAACAGGGCAAACACCTTGAACAACGGAATGAAGAGCAGGCTGTCCGGAATCAGGTAGGTCAGGAACACGCCGGTCGCCAGCGTGGCCGAACCCCAGAACCGCATCCGCGCAAGGGCAAATGCCGCCGGCACGCTGATCAGCATCGTGATGGTGACCACGAAGATCGAAACCAGCGCGGAATTCCAGAAAAACCGCAGGAACTGGTTTGACGTCAGCAGGCCGACATAGTTCTCGAGCGTCGGGTGGAAAACCCACCATGGATTGGTCGCCGCCGAGATTTCGGCGCTGCTCTTGAGCGAGGTGATCAGCATGTAAATCGGCGGCAGCAGCGAGAAGATCGCAAACAGCGTCAGAAAGAAGTACGACCAACGCAGCGCCCATTTGCGGTCGCGGCTCATACTTCCATACTTGACGGTGCGCGTCGGCGCGGCCTTGTCTATCGTGACTGAGCTCATCAGGCTTCATTCCCGCGCTTGTTGACATCCCGCAGGATGAATATCGCTGCGACCGCCAGGATTGGCACCATGAACAGGGAGACGCTGGCACCGAGCGGAATGTCGCTTCCTTCGATGCCGATCCTGAAGGCCCAGGTGGCGAAGATGTGGGTGTGGTCGAGCGGGCCGCCGGCGGTCAGGATTCGCACGATGTCGAAATTGGCGAAGGTCACGATCAGTGAGAACAGCGTCGTGATCGCGATGATGTTGCGCATCATTGGCAGCGTGACGTACCAGATGCGCTGCCACCAATTGGCTCCGTCGATCGCTGCGGCTTCATAGAGCTGGTCGGGCACCGATTTCAGGGACGCCAGATACATGATCATGAAGAACGGTGCGCCGTACCAGACGTTGACCAGGATGACGGAAAAGCGCGCCCAGGCGGCGTCGCCCGTCCACGGGATCGGTCCAATTCCGAGAAATGACAGCGTATAGTTGAACGCAGAGTAGGAGGGGTCGAACAGCCACAGCCATGCCAGCGTGCTCATCGCGGGCGGGATGACCCAAGGCACCAGCAGCATGCCGCGCCACTTCCGCTGGCCCTTGGCCGGAATGTTATGGACGAAGTGGGCGACAATGAACCCGATCAGCGCTTTGAACAGAACGGCGGTGATAGCGAAGATGCAGGATTGCTTGACGACCAGCCAGAACGTGTCGCGCTTGAACAGGAACTCGAAGTTTCCGAAACCGACGAATCTCTGCATCGACTTGTTGAGGGTCGCCAGATGAAGCGAGTAGAACGCAGGATAAAGCACCAGAAGTGTGATGAGAATGATCAGCGGCAGCGTCATCAGAAACGCCGCAGTCGATTTGCGTTTGAGCGCCTTTTGCAGACCAGAGCGTTTTCGCGCCGGTTGCGCTGCGCCAACCCTGTTCGGCTGCAATGCGACATCCGCCATGATGCATTTTCCTCGCGCGGTTTGGTCGGTAAACCCGACTTTTGGAAGGTTCGAGAGCCGAAGCCGTCGGCTCTCGCCAGGTGAGTGAGACGGAGGACCCGCCGCAAGCGGCCTCAGGCCGTCGCGGCGAGCCTTTCCGGCTTAGCTCCGCATGAAGCCTTCGCATTCGCCTTCGGCCCAGGCGAGGGTCTTTTCCATCGCTTCGCCCTGATGATACCGCAAGCACATCTTGGTAAGCGTGGCCTGCGCGTATATTTGCTGTGCAATCTTCGGCGGCGCTGGCGAGGCCGCAATCGACAGCGTCTGATGCTTGTAGGGGTTCGGATAGTGATAGAGCGTGCCTTTCGGCGGCCCTTCCTCCTGCCAAACCTTCAACGTCGTCAGCTTCTCATAGGCCGGTAGATCGTAGCCGCCGCTTGCGACCACCATCTTCTCGATGGCCGCGGGCTTCGACAGATGGACCAGGAGGCTCTTCGCCGCGTCCTTATTCTTCGAGAAATTCCATATGCTCCAGAAGTACGGCAGGTAGGGGGCAAAACGCCCCTTGGGTCCGGCCGGGAATCCGTGAGTCCAGCATTGCTCTGCAACCTGCGGCGCGTCGCGTTTGGCGACCGCCCAGGCACTCGGCGGATTCATGATCATCGCACCTCTGCCGGAGACCAGCCATTTATTGTTGGATGCGTCGTCCCAGGCTGCGACGTCGGGCGGCAGGAAGTTGATCAGCTTCTTGTAGAAGTCGAGTGCCTGACGAACCGCGTCGGTCTTGACGGTGAGATTGCCCTTGGCGTCAACGAGCTCGGCGCCGAACGAAAGGAAGATCGCGCCCGCCGTATCGACGTTGTCGGTGGTCTCGCCGAGGCCGATGCCGAACGGGAAGCCTGCCTTGTGACAGGCCTCGGCAGCTTTCAGGAATGTTTCCAGCGTCCAGTTGTCGGCCTTTGGTGGAGAACCGGCCGGATACATCTCCTGGACGTCGATCCCCGCGTGCTTCTTCATCAAATCGATGCGGGAGCAGGGACCCTTGATCTGACTGCCGACGCAGGCCGGAACGCCGAGCCATTTGGTCCCGACAGTGCCCAGATATTTGGCCGTGCCGTTCACCTCGCCGTTCTCCGCGATAATCGGCCCCATGATGTCGGCAACGTTCTCCAACTGCTCGGCATTGGAATGGGCCCACCACGTTGGCATCGCGAAAATATCATGGCCCGACTTTGCCTGCGCTTCGGCGGCAATGGTCAGCAGGTTCTTGTTGCCCTGGCTTGGGATGTAGTCGATGGTAACCTCGACCTTCTCCTTCGCGGCCCATTCGTTGACGAGCTCCGTCGAGGCCGAATTGGCGCCTGGCACCCAATGGTCCCAGAAGCCGATCGAGAGCTTGCCGGCGGCGTAAGCGCCCCGGACATAGGGCGCCGTGATCAGCGCCGCGGAGGACATTGCAGTGGCAGCCACAAATTGACGTCGCGTCAGTCTCTTGCGTGACATCTCGTTTCCTCGCTTGGGTGTTGTTGTTGGAGTTTCCTCTAAGACTTCTTTTCCGAGTTCTTGTTGTTCGATTTTCTTATTGATGCTGTCGGCCCAAATGGCAATTCACGAGGACCGCGGCAAATTGGTAGCGCGATCAGATCATGATTGATCGCGTCTGTCGAGAAACCCGAACGGCTCGCACATAGAACTAACGTTGTGTCCCTGGAAGGTGGGAGTGCTGTAGCGTCCGTAAGCTGCGGTCGCTTGTTTTTGCGACGCACACGTCGCGTGAACCGGCCAGGAAAGATCCGTGCGCAATTACGCCGCAGTTTCGAATAAGCCTGGATAACCGCTTCGCGCGAAAGACTTTTCGGGCGTGGACAGCCATTGGCTGCGTCTGGACCGCGATGCGGCGGAAACGATAGAGTTGCGGCGGGCCGGTTGGCTGCCGCCCCAACAGGCTATTCAGATCGACGATGGAGACGAGAATGATCAACCCGGCACCGTCAGCGCGGCTTCACATGCGGCGATGCTTCGCGCTGGGGGCCGTGCTCGCGCTGCTGCTCGGTGCCGCCGCGGTGGCCAATGCTCAAGGCTTGGTCAAAGGCGTTCAGGACGGCGCGGCGGCCGGAAACAAGGCGGCAGGTCCGGTCGGTGGTGTGCTCGGCGGCGCGATCGGCGGCGTGGTCGGCGTCTTCACCGGTGTGCTCGGCGTCAACAACAGCAATGGCGGCAATCCGCCGCCGGCGGCCAAGGAGTCCAGCAAGGACGCCAAGCAGCAGGGCGCGGCCAAGGACAAGGATGCCAAGGGAGCCAAAGCGGGCAAGGGCGCCAAGGCGAGCAAGGAGGCGAAGAACGCGCCGCAAGGCAAGGATGATCAAGGCAAGGACAATAAGGACGTCACGGTCCTGACCCAGCCCGGCGCGCCGCAGCAGACCGCCGAACAGATCGTTGCCAACAGCGATTCCTATATCGAGCGGATCAAGACCGAGCTGAACCTCACGCCCGACCAGGAGAAGCATTGGTACGGCTTCTCCAGCGCAATGCACTACCTCGGGCATAATGGTGCAGAGCGGCTCAACTTGCGGGTTGCCCGCGCCAAGCGGGATCCGCCCGACGACATTATCGAGCAGATGCGCAACGAGGCGCAGTTCCTGACCGACCGCGCTGCTGACCAGCGCAACGTCGCCGACGCCGCCGAGCCGCTCTATTCGAGCCTCGACGACAAGCAGAAGCAAGTCTTCATCCAGGAGATGGTGCGTCTGAGCCACGAGCGCGGATTGGATTGATCAAGTTGAATCGGATCGGGCGCGCCCGAATTAACGGCGCCCGCCACGAATTCGTGAATCCTCCCCGCAATTGATGTATGGTTAGCTTCGCAAGCTGACTGCGGGGTTGATATGGCGGACGGACTCTCCGTTTTCCTGGTCGAAGACGAGGCGTTGATCCGGATGATGATCGCCGACATGGTGGAGGAACTTGGCCATCACGTCGTGGCGGAAGCGGACAACGTGCGGGATGCGAGCGCGTTCGCCATGACCGCGCAATACGATATGGCCATCCTCGACATCAACCTCATGGGCGTCTACGTCGATCCCGTCGCCGACTTGATCGAACGTCGCGGTAAGCCGTTTCTGTTCGCCACCGGTTACGGACCGGAGCTACTGCCATCCTTGCTCCGGCGCAGGCCGATCCTGCGCAAGCCGATCGCAATGGATCAGCTCAAGGCGATGATCGATTCGATGTTTCCGGGAACTCCGGCTCAAGCGCCGCACTGAATGACGGCGGGGCGCCGCACTGACTGAGCCAATGACAATGGCCGCCCGTCAGGGGCGGCCATCTGGTGCAGAGTTTGTCGCGGTCTCACATCAGTCCGGCGGCGAGGTCGATGCCGTGCGCCATCAGGCCGAACGAGGCGACCAGGCCCGTGCAGCAGAACAGCAAAATGGTCTTGAAGGACGACTCGGCGAAACGCGGTTCGACGACGGCCGGCATCGCGGCAAGCGAAATCATGCTCATGTTCATTCCCCCCTTTGTTGATCCTGAATTGCATCAGGTGAGGGAACTTCTAGAGCAAACAGTTTGACATGAGATTGCGAAGCGTCGTTAACGAAACCGCAATCGAATCCCGCGGTCTCACCGGTCCGGACCGGATTGCAAGCCTCAGTTGCGGCCGTTCTTCAGCACCGTCGCAATGGTATGGGCCGTCATGGCCGCGCGGTCTGAGGCGCGCTGGGCGGCCAGCCGGTCTCGCGCCTTTTCCTCGATCAAGAGATCGATCAGGGCCAGCCGCTTGCCTTCGTCGTCCGCCTCGGTCAGCAGGCGGTGATAGCGGTGATAGTCGAAACCCAGATCCTGCTTACGCATGTCACGCCCCCGCAACTACGCCACACACACAGGCAGGATTGTTTCTCATCGGGAACACGTACGCAAGCAAGATCCCGTCGGGAGCCGCGCATGCGCGGCAATCAGCTGTGCATGACTGGAACCTTGGGCCGCAAGGACAACCGGATCCTCAACCCGCTTGGGAATCGGCAAACGTCTTCAGGCCGACGAAGCTCGCATCGGGCTTGATCACGAGCCTGGTCGGGATGTTGCGCAAATAATCCTGGAAGCGTCCCTTGGCTTCGAAGCGCGCCCTGAAGGCGGAGTCCATCAGGAACTCGGGAAAGCGCGGCACGATTCCGCCGGCGACATAGACGCCGCCGCGGGCGCCGAACGTCACCGCCAGATTGCCGGCGACCGAGCCCAGGATGGCGCAAAACATATCGAGCGTTGCCCGGCTGATGGGACAACTGCCTTCCAGGGCAGCTTTGGTGATGGCGGCGGCATCGCGGTGCGGCACCTGGGCGCCGTCAATTTCCGCCAAGGCTTCGTAGAGGTTTTGCAGTCCGGAACCCGAGAGCGCCCCACGCTCGATGGAGACGTGACCGAGGCGTTTGCGCAAGCACGCGATCACGCGTTCCTCGCGCTCGTTCTCGGCCGGCAGGGTCGCGTGTCCGGCTTCGGTGACGACGGCGAGGCGGGCACCATGGCGGTTGACCAGACAGGAAACGCCAAAGCCGGTTCCGGGTCCGACCACCAGCAACGGCTCTCCGGGCAGGCCGTCTTGTCCGCCGAGCGAGATCAAATCGGCAGGCTGCAAGGCGGGCAGCGACCAGGCGACCACCTCGAAGTCGTTCAGCTCGTGGACGCTGTCGAAGCCCAGTGCCGGTTGCAGCTCGTTGCCGTCGATGACCCAGGGGCTGTTGGTCATGACGCAGCGGTTGTTGGTGACGGGACCCGCCACGGCCAGCACGGCCCTGCGGGGCTGCTCGCCACCGGCCCGGCGCGCCAAGACGTCCGCAATGGCCTCGCGGACGGTCGGGAAGTCGGCGACCTTCACATAGTCGATCGATCCGGACTGATCGCCTTCGCCCAATTCGCTCCGGCTCAGCGCGAAGCGCGCATTGGTGCCGCCGATATCGGCGAGAAGAATCTGTCCTGTCTTGCCGATATTCATGATCTCGTGGCCGCCGCCGCCTTCCGGCCGCGGCAACCCTGTCCTCCACGCCTTCGACCCCATCCACCCGTCAGTGCGAGAATCCGCCCTCGGGTGCGCCTAGTCAACACGGACGAGGCCAAACCGTTGCATTCTGGCGGGAGTCTGATGACCAATTCGCGCAGGTGTCGCGCCGTTCCGGCGGTTGCGAAGCTGCGCGGGAAGTCCGACACTCAGGCAGCTTTGTCAGGCGCCGGCGCGCCGGGCACATCGAATGAGACTGGCGATGAAGATTTCTGACCACGACGTGCTGCTGGCGATCGACGTGCAGAACGACTTCTGCACCGGCGGAGCACTCGCCGTTCCCGGCGGTGAGAAGGTCGTCCCCGCCATCAACCGAATCGCCCAAAAATTCGCCAATGTGGTGCTGACCCAGGACTGGCATCCGCGCGACCACATTTCGTTCGCGCCGAACCATGCGGGCAAGCAGCCGTTCCAGACCATCGCGCTCGACTACGGCACCCAGGTGCTCTGGCCGACCCATTGCGTGCAAGGCACCTCCGGCGCCGACTTCCATCGCGATCTCGACATCACCCGCGCGAGCCTCGTGGTGCGCAAGGGCTTTCGCCGGGGCATCGATTCCTATTCGGCCTTGTTTGAGAACGACAAGAGGACGCCGACGGGCCTGCTCGGCTATTTGCGCGAGCGCGAGCTGAAGACCGTCTTCGTCGCCGGGCTTGCGCTGGACTTCTGCGTCCGCTTCTCGGCGGAGGATGCGCGCAAGGCCGGATTGGAGGTGGCCGTCATCGAGGACGCCTGCCGCGGCATCGATCTCGATGGCTCCGTGGCCGCGGCCCATCACAGTTTTCGCGAGCTCGGCATCTCCGTCGTCAGCCTCGAGGCGTTTCTGTAAGGACCTTGAGAACGTCATGGTGGACAAGATCGGCAAACAGCCTGGCGGACCGGATCATGCTCCTGATGAGCCGCTGCTATGGCCGTTTACGGCAGCCCGGCTCGCCATGGACGCTTGCTTCTGGTGGATCGAGCGCGGCCGGCCCGAGCAGGATGCGAGCGACCTGCCGTGGACGACGCCCAACCGCGTTGCGCTGGAGCTCGCGACGATGCGCCTGCGCGATTGCTCCCGAGAGCGATCCGGCCAGCCAGTGCTGATTTGTGCACCCTATGCGCTGCACCGGGCCTTGATCGCCGATTTCGCTCCCGGCCACAGTGTGGTCGGGTCCCTGCAAGATGGCGGCATCGACCGAATCTACCTGACCGATTGGCGGTCAGCCACACCTCACATGCGCTATCTCTCGATCGACAGCTATCTCGGCGATCTCAACGTCGCTATCGACGAGATCGGCGCGCCGGTCGATCTGGTCGGCCTGTGCCAGGGCGGCTGGCTGTCGCTGCTCTATGCGGCGCGCTTTCCGGCCAAGGTGCGGCGGTTGGTGCTGGTCGGTGCTCCCGTGGATCTGTCGATCGAGTCCCCGCTGTGCCGGCTCACCCGCAACGCGCCCGAGATGGTCTATGACCAGCTCGTCGCGCGCGGCGGTGGCAATGTCAGCGGCGGCGAGATGCTCCGCTTGTGGTCCAAGGCGCCAAACCGCGACGATATCGTGGCGGCGTTGCAGAGAGATCTGTCGGACGAGGAGGGCGCGGCACTGCTCGCGCGCTTCGAGCGCTGGGACGGGGAGACGCTCGATCTGCCGGGCGCATATTATCTGGAGGTCGTCAACCGGATCTTCCGGGAGAACCAGATCGCCGGCGGCAGCTTCAAAGCTCTTGGCCGCACGGTCGATCTGAAGGACGTCAGGGCACCGGTCTTCCTGCTCGCCGGGCTCGACGACGACGTCGTGCCGGCTGCGCAGGCGCTCGCCACAGCTGGCCTCGTCGGCACGCCGCCGGCCTTCATTGCGGCGGCCTCCGAGCCGAGCAATCACCTCGGCCTGTTCATGGGCGCGCGCACCCACGCCCATGCTTGGCCGCGGATCGCCGAATGGCTGCTCGACGATCTGTCGGGCGTGCTGGCCCGCAGCGCCTGAGCTCGTCAGGCGCGAACCGGCGGCCCTGCAAATCCGTTATGCATGACGGCTTATGGCCTGCACGGGACCCGGTCGATGGGCTACATAGGATCCGGAGCTGACGACTGCGGCAGCGAAGAGATTTAAGGGTACTGCGCTCGATGACTTTCCACTCGATCTACGCTCACGGATTTGCGCGCGTGGCGGCCTGTGTCACCACCTCCCATGTCGCCGATCCCTCGGCCAACGCGAAGGCCGTGCTGGCGGCGGCCAATGCCTGCCACGAGCAATCGGTGGCGGTCGCCGTGTTTCCAGAGTTGTGCCTGTCCGGTTATGCGATCGAAGATCTGGTCAAGCAGGACCCGCTGCTCGATGCCGTCGAGCGCGGCCTCGCGGGCCTCGTCGAAGCCTCCGCGGGACTGATGACGGTCCTGATCGTCGGCGCGCCGCTGCGCTTTGGCCATCGCATCTACAATTGCGCCGTCGTCATTCATCGCGGCAACGTTCTCGGCGTGGTGCCGAAGACCTATCTGCCGACCTATCGCGAATTCTACGAGGGTCGGCATTTCGCCTCGGGCGCCGGCATGGTCGGGGAGACGATCGCGTTCGGCAGGCTGCATGCGCCGTTTGGCGTCGACCTCCTGTTTTCGGCCGAAGACGTTCCGGGCCTCACCATCGGCGTCGAGATCTGCGAGGACATGTGGATCCCGGTAACGCCGGCCTCGGAGCTCGCACTCGCCGGCGCGAGCGTGTTGATCAATCTCTCGGGCAGCCCGATCACGATCGGGCGGGCGCGCTCGCGCGCGCTGCTGTGCCAGTCGACGTCGGCACGCTGCCTTGCGGCTTACGTCTACGCGGCAGCCGGGGCAGGGGAATCGACCACGGATCTTTCCTGGGACGGCCAGACCTCGATCTACGAGAACGGCGTGCTGCTGGCCGAGGGCGAGCGGTTCCGGCAGGGCGGTCAGATCACCACGGCCGACGTCGATCTCGATCTGCTCAGGCAGGAACGTGCGCTGATGGGCACGTTCGACGATAACCGCCGCCAGCGCGAGGCGTTTTTCCGCAAGGTGACGTTCGCCCTGAAGCCGCCCGCCGCCGACATCGGTTTCCTGCGCAAGATCGAGCGCTTCCCGTTCGTGCCGAGCGACGAAAGCCTGCTCGAGCAGGATTGCTACGAGGCCTACAACATCCAGGTCGCCGGCCTCGTGCAGCGCATGCGCGCCACCGGCACCAAGCGCGTGGTGATCGGCGTCTCAGGCGGGCTCGATTCCACGCACGCGCTGATCGTCGCCGCCAAGGCGGTCGATCTGCTTAGCCTGCCGCGCGAGAACATCCTGGCCTACACCATGCCGGGCTTTGCCACCGGCAGCGAGAGCAAGACCCATGCGCTGGCGCTGATGCAGGCGTTGCACACGAGCTGGCAGGAGCTCGACATCCGCACCACCGCAACGCAGATGCTGAAGGACATCGGCCATCCCTTCGGCCAGGGCGAGAAGCTCTACGACGTCACCTTCGAGAACGTGCAGGCGGGCCTGCGTACGGATTATCTGTTCCGGCTCGCCAACCATCACGGTGGCATCGTGATCGGAACCGGCGATCTCTCCGAGCTGGCGCTCGGCTGGTGCACCTATGGCGTCGGCGACCAGATGGCGCATTACAACGTCAATGCCGGCGTACCGAAGACGCTGATCCAACACCTGATCCGCTGGGTGATCTCGTCGAAGCAGTTCAGCGACGACGTCAACCGCACGCTGGGTGCGATCCTGGTCGCCGAAATCTCGCCCGAGCTGGTGCCGGTGGAGGCCGGCCAGAAGCCGCAGAGCACGGAAGCGTCGGTCGGTCCGTACGAGCTGCAGGATTTCAACCTGTTCTACACGCTGCGGTTCGGCATGCGCCCGTCCAAGATCGCCTTCATGGCGCAGCACGCCTGGAAGGACGTTGCCAAGGGCGCATGGCCGCCGGCCTTCCCGAGCGACCGTCGCAAGGCCTATGATCTCAAGGAGATCCGCCGCTGGCTCGAAGTGTTCCTGCGCCGCTTCTTCGCCTTCAGCCAGTTCAAGCGCTCGGCGATGCCGAACGGCCCGAAGGTTTCGGCGGGCGGTTCGCTGTCGCCGCGCGGCGACTGGCGTGCGCCGTCGGATTCGAGCGCAGCGGCATGGCTCGAGGATCTCGAACGGAACGTTCCGAACTGATCGGGGGCGGCGGACCGGTGGGGAGATGATCGGATGTCAGCGGGGGATCGGGCAGAAACCGGGGGAGAGGCCAAGGTCGTCGACGGCCTCTACATCTTCGACATCGAGATGCGCGATGGCAAGCGCGGGCAGGCGAGGGGCGTCGTCGTGCTCTGCGACGGACGCATCATGGGCGGCGACAGCTATTTTTACTACACCGGCAGCTACACGTTTCGGAACGGCAAGTGGCGCGGCGACATGATCGTCAACCAGCACACCGAAGCCGTCGGCAGGACGCTCGCATTCGGCGGCAGGGAGGTCACCTGCGGTTTCTCGGGCGACTATTCCGCCGGCGGCGCCGAGGTCGAAGGCATGGCGCTGGTCGGCAAGACCAGCGTGACATTCACGGCCCGCCTCACGCTCAAGGACGCGATGTAACTCCCGGCGTGATCGCCCCTCGTTCCTCCTCAGGAACCTTCGCACCCACAGAACGTTCGCGTTTGTTTTTGCGAATTGTCGAGGAGAGGGACCATGCGTCAACACTTGATGTTATCGACTGCGGCTATCGGACTGATGCTTGCTTCCGGCTTTGCCTACGCCCAGGCGCCCGGTGAGCGCAGAGACGAGCCGAAACGGACCGAGGAGCCGGCGAAAGGCGCTGCGCCGCAGCGCGGCGGCGCCCAAGAACGGGTTCAAGAACGTGTTCAAGAGCGCGCACAGGGCGCCCAGGAGCGACTGCAAGGCGCGGGCCGCGAGGAGAAGGGCGGCGCCGCCAAGCACGAGGCGAACGAGGACAAGCGTCAACCGGCCACGGCTTCTGAGCGCAATCAGCCGAAGGCTAAAGATCAGGCACAGGAATCTCGCGAGCCTGCGCGGGATCGCAACCGTGAAGCCGAGGGCGCGAAACCGGGACACGACAGCGGCAAGAGCAGCGCCGAGACGAAGCAGCAGAAGCAGGACAAGTCGGCGCCGCAGAAATCAGCAGCCGAGTCCGAGAAATCCAAGACCGGTCCCGCCGGTCAGCAGAACGAGCGGACTGGGGCTGCGGCCAACCAGAAAGAGCAGAATCAGGCCCAGCCGCCGCGCAATGCTGCCGAGCAGCAGCAGCCGGCGCAGCAGACCAACCGGCCAGCCACCGCAACGGACACGAGTCGGCCGGCTCCGACCAACAATGCGCAGACTGCGCCTAGCACCTCGGGCACGCAGACCAATCAAGCCAACCAGACCACCCAGACCAACACGCAGGTCAATCAGCAGGCCCAGGTGACGACCGAGAAGCAGGTGCGGATGTCCGAAACGGTAAGCCGCGCACGCCTGGCACAGCCCGAGCACAACCTGAACATCTCGATCCGGGTCGGCGAGACGATTCCGCCGCGCGTGCGTCTCTACCGGCTTCCGCCCGAGATCGTGTCGATCGAGCCGGAATATCGCGACTACGAATATTTCGCCACGGATGACGATGTCGTCATCGTGGAGCCGCGCACGCATCGCATCGTCAGTCAGGTGCCGCGCGATCCGTCGCGCGCCCGGGCGCAAATGGGCGGCAGCGCCACATCGAGCGTGGCGGCGGCCGGCGCAAGTAACGTGAACTGTCAGATCATGCGGCGTGACGCTTCGGGCAATGTCGCCCAAGCAGAACCCTCAACCATCGGCTCGACTGCGCGCTCGGATTCGCTGAGCGTGACGGTTCAGATGCCCGGCGGCGGCTCCTCAGCCCCAATTGCACTTGGCGCACCGGCGGGCAACATCGTGGTCGCAACGCAAGGGCAGGGCGACTGCACCGTGACGCTCGAGCCGCAGACACGCTAATGGAAAGCCCCCGCTGAAACGACAACGCGCCGCCCGGATGCCCCAGCCGGACGGCGCGTTGCTGCGTTCAATCTAAGAAAGTTTCGAGGCCCGGAGTGCCTAGGAGTCCGGACCTCGTCACCTTGCCCCAGCCTTCAATCCCCGCCCCATGTGGTCCCCCAACCCCGTGGTGCGCGATCAGAGGGTGATGCCCGTGGAAGTGGCCGCCGATCGATGTCCCGCGATGTACGCGAAGGTTGGTTAGGATTCCATTCCGGATCACTACGGACACGAATACCGATTGCGCTGTGTTCGTTCGGCATCGGCGCCGCGATCGCTGTCGTCTGAATCCGGAGCGCGCGGTCGGCAGGATGTCCACATCTCCCGGCGCTACGGAACCTGCATTTCACGGGCCTGTCATCGAACTGGTCTAGCGCTGCTCCCGTCATCGCTGACGGCCAAGGAGCAAGCCATGTCGAAGCCGGTGTTGGGCGCCGCATTGTCCATCAAATCGATCCCTGCGCATCGCGACTGGCTTCTGGAGCGGCAGCGCGATCTCGAAATCCAGGATTTCTTCCGCGCCGATCTTCTCGACAGCGATTGGCGCAGCACCGCCGGCGAGATCAAGCAGATGCTGTCCGGCCACACCGGCCGGCTTGGCATCCATGGTCCCTTCTGGGGCTTCAAGATCGACAGCCACGATCCCATGATCCGCCAGGCGGTGACCAAGCGCCTGCTTCAGGGCCTGGAAGCCGCCGAGTTCCTCGGCGCGACGCAGATGGTGATCCACTCGCCATTCACGACCTGGGACCACAACAATCTCGATCTCTATCCGGACAACCGCGGCAATCTCGTCGAACGCGTCAAGGCGACGCTCGCCGAAGTCATCGCGCGAGCGGAAACCATCGGCTGTGAGATCGTCATCGAGAACATCGAGGACAAGGATCCGCGCGACCGCGTCCGTCTCGCAAGGGCGCTCGAAAGCAGCAAGGTCCGCGTCTCGCTCGATACGGGTCACGCCAACTACGCGTACATCTCCACCGGCGCACCGCCGGTCGACTACTATGTCGAGACCGCCGGCGACATGCTGACGCATGTGCATCTGCAGGACACCGACGGATTTGCCGACCGGCACTGGGCCCCGGGTGAAGGCAACATCCCCTGGGGCGCCGTGTTCCGCGCGCTGGGACGGCTCACGTCCAACCCGCGGCTGATCCTCGAACTCCGCAATCACGACGACGTCCGCGCCGGCGCAGCCCATCTCGCCGCGCTCGGTCTCGCCGAATAAAAGCATCATCCAGGGCAGGGGTTACCGCCATGAGTAATTTTACCCGTCGCACCATCCTGAAATCCGGCGGTGCGGCCGCAAGCACATTGCTGCTGCCGCGCTTTGCCATCGCGCAGGGCGACAATCGTCCGTCGGTGACGATCGCCGTGCAGAAGGTCACCAATGCGAACGTCCTCGACGTGCTGCGCGAGCAGTCCAATGTCGGCGAGCGCGTGTTCTTCTCCTCAATCTGGGAAGGGCTGATCTCGAAGAACTGGCGCGGCAATCTGGAGGCCGTGCCGGGCCTTGCCACCGAATGGCGCCGCATCGACGACCAGACCGTCGAGGTGAAGCTGCGCCAGGGCGTCAAATTCCACAATGGCGACGAGCTCACGGCCGAGGACGTCGTCTTCACCTTCAGCCGCGAGCGCATGTTCGGCGAGACCGAGGCCAAGAGCCGCTCCACGATCCAGGCCTTCGAGAAGGTCCCGACGCCGCGGCCCGGCAAGGAGCTGCCGCCTGATGTGCCCGCCGTCGCCCGCCGCATCTGGCCCGACCTCGTGCGCGTCGATGCCTTCGATAGATACACCGTGCGCTTCTACAACGCGACGCCCGACGTCACCATCGAAGGCCGGCTGTCGCGCTACGGCTCCGACATCATGAACCGCCGCGCGTGGGAGGAGTCCGCAAGCTATCTCGACTGGGCGCGCAAGCCCGTCACGACAGGTCCCTACAAGGTCGTCGAGCTCAAGCCCGACGTGTCGTTGACCCTGGAAGCACACGACGAATATTGGGGCGGCCGTCCGCCGCTCAAGCGCATCCGCTTCCTCGAAGTGCCTGAAGTGGCGAGCCGCATCAACGGGCTGCTCTCGGGCGAGTACCAGTTCGCCTGCGACATCCCGCCGGACCAGATCGCCGGCATCGAAAAGAATTCGGCGTTCGAAGTGCAGGGCGGCACCATCCTCAACCACCGCCTGACCGTGTTCGACAAGAACCACGCCGTGCTCGCCAATCCGCTTGTCAGGCGCGCCTTCACCCATGCGATCGACCGCCAGGCCATCGTCGACAGCCTGTGGGCCGGCCGCACCCGCGTGCCGAAGGGCCTGCAATGGGAGTTCTACGGCGACATGTTCAACGCCGACTGGAGCGTGCCGGCCTACGATCCGAAGCTGGCGCAGGATCTGCTCAAGCAGGCCAATTACAAGGGCGATCCGATTCCCTATCGCTTGCTCAACAATTACTACACCAACCAGGTCGCGACCGCGCAGGTGCTGGTCGAGATGTGGAAATCGGTGGGCCTCAACGTGCAGATCGAGACCAAGGAGAACTGGTCGCAGATCATGGAGCGGGCGCCCACGCGTGCCGTGCGCGACTGGTCGAACTCGGCCGCCTTCAACGATCCTGTGTCGTCGCTGGTCGCCCAGCACGGGCCGAACGGCCAGCAGCAGCAGATCGGCGAATGGACCAATGTCGAGCTGAACAAGCTCTCGGAGTTCCTGGAGACCTCGACCGACCGGCCTGCGCGCAAGAAGGCGTTCCGCCGCATGCTGGAGATCGCCGAGCGCGAGGACCCCGCCTACACGGTGCTGCACCAGAACGCGACCTTCACGGCCAAGCCGAAATCGATCAAGTGGAAGGCATCGCCGGCCTTCGCGATGGATTTCCGCGCCGGCAATTTCGAGGCGTAGCCGTGACACCGCTGGTCAATATCGCAGGCCTCGGCGTCGCCTTCGGCGGCGTGCCGGTGCTGCGCGGGGTCGATCTCGCGCTCGGCAAGGGCGAGGCCCTCGGCCTCGTCGGCGAGTCCGGATCGGGCAAGTCCGTGACCTGGCTCGCCGCGCTCGGACTCTTGCCGCGGCATGCGCAGGTCTCCGGCTCGGTGCGGCTCGAGGGGCGCGAGATCCTCGGCGCGCCGGCCACCGAGCTCGACCATGTCAGGGGCGGGCGCATCGCCATGATCTTCCAGGATCCGGCGAGCGCGCTCAACCCGGTGCTGACCATCCGCAGGCAGCTCTGCGAAGCGCTGGCGCTGCATCGTGACCTCCAAGGCAATGCCGTGAAGGCGGAAGCCCGGCGGCTGCTCGATCTGGTCGGCATTCCCGACGCGGGCCGTCGGCTGGAAGCCTATCCGCACGAATTTTCCGGCGGCCAGGTCCAGCGCATCATGATCGCGATGGCGCTCGCCGGAAATCCGGACCTCCTGATCGCGGACGAGCCGACCACGGCGCTCGATGCCACCATCCAGGCCCAGATTCTGGATCTGCTCTCGACAGTTCGCCGCGAGTTCGGCATGGCGATGGTCCTGATCAGCCACGATCTCGGCGTCGTCGCCGAGAACTGCGATCGCGTCGCAGTGATGTATGCCGGCCGCATCGTCGAGGAAGCCCCCAGCAACCAGCTCTTCGCCGATCCCGCGCACCCCTATGCGCAGGGCCTGATCGGCGCGCTGCCGCCGCTCGACGGGCCCCGCCGGCGCCTCACCGCCATTCCCGGAACGGTCCCTGATCCCGCAAAAATGCCTGGTGGATGCGCCTTCGCGCCGCGTTGCGCGCTGGCATCTGAGCCGTGTGGCCATGCCGCGCCGAGCCTGGCGCCGATCGCGAATGACCGCCGCGTGGCCTGCATCCGCGCCGAGGCCTTCCGCCGCGCGCTGCTTGGGATCGCCGCCGAATGAGCCCGCCGCTCTTCGATGTGTCCACGATCTCCCGCAGCTATGCAATGCGTTCCGGCATGTTCGGCCGAGCTACGGCCGTGCACGCCGTCGACGGGGTGTCGCTCGCGATTGCCAAGGGGCAGACGCTGGGTCTCGTCGGCGAGTCCGGATCGGGCAAGTCGACCACTGGCCGGATTGTGCTCGGCCTCGAGCCGCCCGATCGTGGCGAGGTGCGGTTCGACGGCAAGCCGATGGCCGTGCCCGAGACGGCCGCCTGGCGCGCGCAGCGGGCGCGCATGCAGATAATCTTCCAGGATCCGCTCGGCGCGCTGGACCGGCGCTTGCCGGTCGGGGCGCAAATCCGCGAGCCCCTCGACATTCACGGCATCGGCACGCCCGCGGATCGCGAGGAGCGTGTGCGCGACTTGCTGCGCGCGGTCGAGCTCACGCCGGCGCATGGCGCGCGTTATGCCGGTGCGCTCTCCGGCGGCCAGCGGCAGCGTATCGTGCTGGCGCGGGCGCTGGCCACAAAGCCCGATTTCCTCGTCTGCGACGAGCCGGTCAGTGCGCTCGATGTCTCGATCCAGGCGCAGGTGGTGAACCTGCTCTGCGATCTCCAGGCGCAGTTGTCGCTGACGCTGCTGTTCATCAGCCACGATCTGCGCGTGGTCAGGCAGATCAGCACGACTGTCGCGGTGATGTATCTCGGCCGCATCGTCGAGATCGGCAGCGCCGACGATCTGTTCGCGCGACCGGAGCACCCCTATACGCAGGCGCTGGTCTCGGCATCGCCGGCACCTGGCCGCCGCAGCGCCGGCCGCATCGTGCTTTCAGGCGATCCGCCGAACCCGGCGGCGCGGCCCCAAGGCTGCGCCTTCCATCCGCGCTGCCCACGCGCCATCGCGCGCTGCGCGAGCGAGGTGCCGGCGCTCTCGGCCATCGGCGGCGAGCGCCAGGTGGCCTGCCACCTCGCGACGGGCGCGCAAACGCGGAATGCGGCGTGATGGGACGCTATCTCGCCATACGCTTCGGACGCGCAGCGCTGACAATCGTGCTCGTCGTCACCTTCGCCTTCGTGGTGCTTCGCCTCTCCGGCGATCCCGCGCTGATGATTTTGGGACCTGAGGCGCCGCCCGAGGTGCTCGCCGCGTTCCGCAAGGCCTGGGGCCTCGATGATCCCATCTGGTTTCAGTATCTCGATTATTTCCGCGCCATCGCCAAGGGCGAGCTCGGCCGCTCCATGCGCGACGGACGGCCCGCGATCGAGCTCGTGCTGGAGCGCATTCCGGCGACGCTGGCGCTGACGCTGCCGGCCTTCTTCCTCAAGGTCGCGCTCGGCGTTCCCGCCGGCATCTACGCCGCGCTGCACCGGGGCTCCGCCATCGACCGCGCCGTGATGATGACGGCGGTTGCGGGCTTTACCGTGCCGAGCTTCGTGCTCGCGCTGATCCTGGTTCTGGTCTTCGCCGTGCAGCTCGGCTGGCTGCCCTCGGGCGGACAGGACAGCTGGCGCCACGCCATTTTGCCGATCACGACGTTGAGCTTAGGGGGCGCCGCCGTGCTGGCGCGCTTCACCCGCAGCGCCATGCTGGAGGTGCTGGGCCAGCCCTATATCCGCACCGCCTCGGCCAAGGGCGTGCCGTGGCGCAAGGTGGTGACCTCACATGCGCTGCCGAACGCGGCGATCCCGACCGTGACCATTCTCGGCTTCATGGTGGGTACGCTGATCGCCGGTGCGGTGGTGGTCGAGAGCGTGTTTGCCTGGCCTGGGGTAGGGCGCCTGCTGGTCGTCGCCGTCGCCAACCGCGACCTTGCCGTCGTGCAATGCATCCTCCTGCTGGTCGCGATGACCATGGTCACGTCCAATTTGATCGTCGACTTCCTCTACGGCTTCCTCGATCCGCGCCTGCGGGCCAAGGGAGCGCATGCATGACGGACGCCGCGCTGAAGGATACCGCCATCCGCCGCCGCCGCATCAGCCTGCCGGCGATTCCGGTCTCGGTTGCGCTGGCGATGACCTGGATCGTCGCGATGCTGGTGATCGCCGCCTTCGCCGAGAAGATCGCGCCTTACGGTTTTACCCAGCTCGATCTGCGCAACCGGCTGGCGCCGCCCGGCAATGCCGCGCACTGGCTCGGCACCGACGAGCTCGGCCGGGATGTGCTGTCGCGTCTGCTCGTCTCGATCCGCATCTCGCTGCTGATCGCCTTCGGCGCGACCGCGATTTCGGCGATCATCGGCACCATGCTCGGCTTCCTCGCCGCGCATTTCCGCGGGGCCGTGGAGCAGCTCGTGCTGATGCTGACCGACTTCCAGGCCAGCATGCCCTTCCTGATCATGGCCCTTGCGGTGCTCGCCTTCTTCGGCAATTCGCTGCCGCTCTTGATCGGCTTGATGGGCCTGTTCGGCTGGGAGCGCTATGCCCGCATCGCGCGCGGCCTTGCCATCTCCGCCAACGCGCAAGGCTACGCCGCCGCGGTCCGCCAGTTAGGCGCGACGCCACCCCGGATCTATCTCCGGCACATCCTGCCCAACATCGCCTCGACCCTGATCGTCTCGACCACGCTGGTCTTCCCCGAGGTGATCCTGATGGAATCGGGCCTGTCCTTCCTCGGCCTCGGCGTGCAGCCGCCGATGACCAGCCTCGGCAACATGGTCGGCTATGGCCGCGAATACCTGACCCGGGCGCCCTGGATCATGCTGGCGCCCGCGGCCACCATCGTCGTTACCACGCTGGCCGTCTCCGTGATCGGCGACTGGCTGCGCGACCGGCTCGATCCGACGCTGCAATAGGAGGCGCGGATCTCGTGTCCCGGACGCGCGAAGCGCGAGCCGGGACCCAGGAGGCCACAGCACTCGCTGCCAAATGGCCCCGGCTCTGCAGCGCACCGTCGAAGAGACGCTGCGCCGCGTCCGGGGCACGTGAGAGAGCCCGCGCCGGGAGCAGGGGAGCCCTGTCCGCCCCAAGTTCCCGTTGCGCGCGCCCGGCCCGTGCGCTATCCGGCCACAAAGGCCTGAGGCGGCTTCAATTTTCCCGCCCGGCCCAACCCGAGGACGGAAACCGCCATGCCAGCCTATCGCTCCCGCACCACCACCCACGGCCGCAACATGGCGGGTGCCCGCGGCCTCTGGCGCGCGACGGGCATGAAGGATGGCGATTTCGGCAAGCCGATCATCGCGGTCGTCAACTCCTTCACCCAGTTCGTGCCGGGCCACGTCCACCTCAAGGATCTTGGCCAACTCGTCGCCCGTGAGATCGAGCAGGCCGGCGGCGTTGCCAAGGAGTTCAACACCATCGCGGTCGACGACGGTATCGCCATGGGCCATGACGGCATGCTCTACAGCCTGCCGTCGCGCGAATTGATCGCCGACAGCGTCGAGTACATGGCCAACGCGCACTGCGCCGACGGCCTCGTCTGCATCTCCAACTGCGACAAGATCACCCCCGGCATGCTGATGGCCGCGCTACGGCTCAACATCCCCGCCGTGTTCGTCTCGGGCGGCCCGATGGAAGCCGGCAAGGTCAAGCTGGCCGGCAAGACCAAGGCCGTCGACCTCATCGACGCCATGGTGGCCGCCGCGGACTCCAAGGTCAGCGACGACGACGTCAAGGTGATCGAGCGCTCGGCGTGCCCGACCTGCGGCTCCTGCTCGGGCATGTTCACCGCCAACTCGATGAACTGCCTGACCGAGGCGCTGGGCCTCGCGCTGCCCGGCAACGGCTCGGTGGTCGCGACCCATGCCGACCGCAAGCGTCTGTTCGTCGAGGCCGGCCACACCATCGTCGATCTCGTCCGCCGCTATTACGAGCAGGACGACACATCCGTGCTGCCGCGCAACGTCGCGAATTTCAAGGCGTTCGAGAACGCCATGACGCTGGACATCGCGATGGGCGGCTCGACCAACACCGTGCTGCATCTGCTCGCCGCCGCTCATGAGGGGCAGGTCGCCTTCACCATGAAGGACATCGACCGCCTCTCGCGCCGCGTGCCCGTGCTGTGCAAGGTGGCGCCCTCGGTCGCCGACGTACATGTCGAGGACGTCCATCGCGCCGGCGGCATCATGGGCATCCTCGGCGAGCTCGACCGCGCCGGCCTGATCGACACCTCGGTCTCGACCGTGCACGCGCCGACCATGAACGAGGCGCTGGAGCGCTGGGACATCAAGCGCACCAAGAGCGAGACGGTGCGCACCTTCTATCGCGCCTCGCCCGGCGGCATCCCGACCCAGGTCGCCTTCAGCCAGGAGCGCCGTTACGACGAGCTCGATGCTGATCGCGAGAAGGGCGTCGTGCGCGATCTCGAACATGCCTTCAGCAAGGACGGCGGCCTTGCCGTGCTCTACGGCAACCTTGCGCAGGACGGCTGCATCGTGAAGACCGCCGGCGTCGACGCCTCGATCCTGAAGTTCTCAGGCCCCGCGCGCGTGTTCGAAAGCCAGGACGCGGCAGTGGAAGGCATTCTGGGCGGCAAGGTCGTCGCCGGCGAGGTCGTGGTCATTATCTATGAAGGCCCGCGCGGCGGCCCCGGCATGCAGGAGATGCTGTATCCGACCAGCTACCTGAAATCGATGGGCCTCGGCAAAGCCTGCGCGCTCGTCACCGACGGACGCTTCTCCGGCGGCTCGTCGGGCCTGTCGATCGGCCATCTGTCGCCGGAAGCCGCCGAAGGCGGCAACATCGGCCTGGTCCGCACCGGCGACATCATCGCCATCGACATCCCGAGCCGCAGCATCACGCTGCAAGTCTCCGACGAGGAGCTTGCCAAGCGACGCGCCGAGGAAGAGGCGAAGGGCGATGCCGCCTGGCAGGCGACGGGTCGCAAACGCAACGTCTCCACTGCGCTGCAGGCTTACGCCGCGCTCACCACCAGCGCCGCGCGCGGCGCCGTGCGCGAGGTCAAGCGTCGCTTGAGATAGGCGCCTGATCGGCGGCGCCACGAGGCTGGATCGATTGCTGCGGAGCGAATGCCGATCTCCCACGCAAGCGCAGATGCGCTGTTGCAGGATAGACATGTGGAGCCGCGACGGACATCCGCAAAGAAACGGCCCCCGCCGTCCGGGGCGTGGGCTATTGGGGGTGGAGGCGGGAGCCGTTTGCGAAGTGGGCACCCGACGTGCGGGCTTGCCCGCCAGGCACCTTCAGACTAATGCATTTATCCACATAACGCTATTTAAATTTCATTAATTTTCATTTTATTTATTATTTGGTCGTGCCATCCTAAGAAAAAAATAGCTGAAATCCATTTTTCCAAATCCGGGCGAGGCGGTGGCCGTATTCGAGATCCGTCCGGATCGCCAGTAGCGGAGTTAGCCATGAGTCATTCTCCATCACTCGTGCCGCAAATCGCGACAGACCGCGAGGTCTATCTCGTGCTCGATGACTTCGGCCGGCGGCTCGGCCGCGCCTGGTGCGAGACGGCCGAGGAGGACGCCAATCGCGCGACCCTGCTCAGACATCTCGCGGAGGGGCAATATCTCCATCCGGTACGTATCGTGGCCTTCAATACCGCGGAGGGATGGTCGCGAGATGCCACCGCAGATGTCGCCGACGAGCTTCGCCGCCGTTTTGTCGAACTCGAGGAGACAGATCCCTCGCTGCTGGAATTTTTGGAAAGAGCCGCGAGGCACTGAAGGTCGGCCACCGCAAGCGGCTGAACGGCACGTCGCGCGATGATGAGGGTGGTCAATGAGTTCTTACCGGTCGGCCGTGATCGGCCGTTCGCATTAAGGATGCCCCGACGAACTTCGGCAGCCTAGGATTTTGCGACGTATATTGCTGCGACCTTCGCAAATCCATTTCGGGCAACTGGGGCATCACATAATGTCGCGTACTCTTGCTGTTGTTTTCTCGACCGCCGTCGCCGCGATGTCCATGACGGGCGCAGCCTCCGCCGGCTGCTACAAGTGCTACGCGCCGCCGCCGTGCCAGACCTGCTATCAACAGCAATACGTCGCGCCGCAATATCGCACCGTCGATGAGACCGTGATGGTCTCGCCGGGCGCCGTCGTCGCGCATCGCACGCCAGCGCAATACCACACCGTGATGGTGCCGCAGACGGTGATGATCGCGCCGCCGAGCGTGCGGTACCAGCACATCCCCCCGCAATACGCCACGCGCCAGCGCGTCGAGATGGTCTCGCCGGGCTATTCCTACTACGCCCCGGTGCAGATGAACTGCGCGTCGTGCGGGTACTGAGCCAACGGAAACAAACCGGCCTTGAGCGGCGCTCCACACGGGGCGCCGTTTTCTTTTGCGAGCAGCAAAGCGAGGCCCGGACATGGAGACCAATCCTGCCGGGCCTCGCAACCGGCGACGCCCTGGGAGATGTCGCCAGTGTCCGGGATTGCCGAGACGTCGGCGCGCGGCAGCGCCGAACCTGAGGCCCAAGCTAGAGGAGTAGGCTGACGCTCGCCTGACAGAGGGCGGGCGGATGGGCTTGAGGCGAGGGGGCCAACTTCGCGTTGCCTTACGCGGTCGACTGCGTTAAGCGACAGCCATTCCGGACTTGGAAGGGTGGCCGAGTGGTTTAAGGCACCGGTCTTGAAAACCGGCGTGCCCGCAAGGGTACCGTGGGTTCGAATCCCACCCCTTCCGCCAAAAGATCAACACAATCAATTACTTGGCTCGGTTTCATTCGTTCGACGCACAATCGACGTACAATTAGAAATTGGCGCCGGGCTCGTCGTATCAGCCTCCTGAGTCAAAAGGCCGCACTGTGTCGCGAGATGGCTGAAGATGCCGATGCAGCAAGCGGCGCAGCTCTGCTTGAGATGGCCGAGAGCTACCAGCAGGCGATCGAAAGGGAAGGGCGGCACTTATCGACACCTGCGACCCGCAGTAGCTCGCGCTCGTTCCAAGCCACTAAGAATCGATAATTTGACTCTCGCCAGCGAACGGCGCCGATCGCGACATGCCTCGCCAAGAGCGCCACACACCCACGCATGCAGACGGCCGGCCGCTGAAGACCTTCGTCTGCCAGGGCTGCGGCAGCCGGGGCGCCGACGTGAGGTCTGACTTCGAGAGGGGGAATCCCAAACTTGCGATCACAGGCATGAAAAAGGCCGGCCCGGGAGCCCGGAAATTGAAATTGACCGGAGAACGTCCGGCTCAGATCACGCCCACAATGATTAAAACTCCGATCTCAACCAGTAGGAGCGTACCCGTTGCTGCGGAGATGAAAAACAAATCACCTAGTGACAGGAACTGCATGACTCGCCTTCCAAATTTGCCAAAGAAGCGGCTCCTACATCCGTTGGACGGCATAAGCAGGGGCAGGGATGATGGAGCCGCTTCCAGGAGGTCCTTGACGCGTGCGTCCGGCGCCAAGCATTGGCATCCTAATCCAAATTTAAATCTCGTCCACTATTTAATTCATTTAATTTGTTTTTAATGTTTAATCGGCCGACTTCTGGAGCTTGCCCAAGGCGAGCATCGCCAGCGTGAACCGGCGGGCCCGCGGAAAGCCCTAGCTCCCGACCATACGTGGGCCTGAAGGCAGTCGGCAACGGCCTGGCTTGCGGCCGACCACGCGCGCTCCACCGTCTCTTTTCGATTGGCGGGTTTGACGTACCGACACCTTCAGCTCTTCGGATTAGCCCCCTTCAGCCTGTCCCACGCAGCCTGGATCGCTCGATCGAACGCCTTGCGGGATTCGGCGCGGTCGGCGCTGAGGACCGTCCAGGATTCGCTGCCGGCGCTCTATTCGGTCGCGTTGCCGAATCTGGGCTTAAACAATCAGCGCTGGAGCGGATGGCTCCGGTTAATCCAGGGCGGCCGTTTTCTGTGTCATAACTTCGTCAGTGACGTGATGACACATCGTTACGACAAATGCCGCTCTGCTGCATTGCCATTCACTACCGAGGGCAGCAGGTGAGACTGGTTCGTAAGCGGTCAATCCTAACAGAGCGGCCGCACCGATCAGCAAATTTGCGATAACGAGCTTACGCGCTTTGCGAGTCCACGTTGGGTTGATCATAGAGGTAGTTCCCCTTCTGGGGACATGCGCTGGGAGAGAGGAGGCTGGCCCTCGTTTGTTTCAGGCCAACTTCGCGGCGCAGGAAAATGGTTTCACGCGGATGGGGCCATAACGAGCGAGCCACAGCCCCTGATTGGCCCATACTGAGGATTGCAACGTTGCGGTGACCAGAAGGCCTGCCACGCTCCTATGGCATCATTTTCGGGAGTTTTCCGAGATCGGCTTATGATCTGAGGATCGATTCGGCAGCATCTCGGTTAGACGAGCATGTGCATCCAGGCGACGACGCGAGCGGTATTGGTCGGCCTTGCTGGCCTACTTGTCTCTGCTTGCGTGAGCTCTGATCACGCCAACTCCAGCTCGACGGTTCGATCCGGCGCACGATGGGCGCGAGACCTTAGTGAACCGCCCCCAAGCCGACCGTCCGCTGATGCAGCAGCAATTCCTGCGACCAAAGCGGATCTTAATGCTGCGCGCGAGAGTGCGTTGCGATAGAACTCTGGAGGCCCCAGGGCTAGTCAGCGCGAATGACGGGCCGGCCGCGGATCTTATCAATTGGGGGGCTTGTCTCTCGGGTTGAGCAGCCCCAATCGTCGTTCAAGCTCTTCCTTTTTTGCCACGAGTCTCGCGGCGAGAATGTCATTGACGACCGTGTGGAGTCGCCACAGCTCTTCGAGAGACATGCTCTCAAACGGCATCCGTTCCATGAATCCCCCCGACTCACGAATTGCCCATAGCTTGCAGCTGGAGGGGCAAATGGCAACTCGGGGTGGGTTGCGCGGAAAGTTACCTACACTGACGGCGCCGCCTTAGTTTATTGGAAGCTGTACGCCCTGACCTTGACCGCGAACGGCGCAACTGGGCTTGCGCCAATCGGTTTCGCAGGACGTCCAATTCGGTAATTCGACATTCGAGAAATGCGACGCGTTGGTGCAGTGCAACAGCGAAATCGAAAGTTTGATCGTAAATGCTCATCACGACCTCAACACAAGCAGACTGAAAAACATCTCAACAATCTTAGCATTACGACAGTAGCCGAGCACGATTACAAGGCGAATTTTTATGCAGCGCGAGGGTAGCTCCAGCCCCGCTCCAATTGTGGATCAGAGCGCCGGAGTGCGAGGCCCGCCAGCATGAACGCGCGGGCCGCGTTGGGCACACTCGATTGGCTGGCATCCCCGCTTCAGAAACAAACTGCGCCAGTGCCGGCCCGGCAAGGCCGATGGCCCGCCTGTCGCGGAAGAGGCGCCATCCGCGGCAAGGGACCGCTTCGGGCGTTCTAACGCTCCGCGATCCTCCCACATGATTTGGTTAAGATTGTCCATTCCCCGGCAGGGGAAAATTTGCGTGCTTACGCCTTGATGTCGCTCGCCGTCAGCGTGATGGAGGCGTGGAGCGATGGGACAAAAGGCCCGAATTTTTGAACGTGTACGCGCGTTGCCAGATATCCTGAAAATGCTTCAGGAGCTCGAGGAGCTAAGAGAGAAGGTCCGGCTCGCCGAAGCTGCGCGGGTCCTGCATTAGGTAAGAGGTCAATGACGCCTTTGCCCGTAGTCGCGACGCGCGTGAACTGAGCCTGCTCTCAGGCGACGGCACACGCGCTCCTACATCCACTTTTTGGCGGGTACGCCGGCGAAGCAGAAACCTCAGCTCTTCGGATTGGCGCCCTTCAGCGTGTCCCACGCAGCCTGGTTCGCTTGATCGAACGCCTTGCGGGATTCGGCGAGGGCGGCGCTGAGGACCGACCAGGATTCGCTGCCGGCCTGCTTCAGCTTCTGCAGCCGCGCTTCTGCTTCGGACGCATCGGATTTCATTTGCTTGAGCGCGGCATCGACATCGACGGTGCGGGCTGCGGCCACTTTGCCCGCGGCCTCGCGGAATTTGTCCGCCGCTTCTCGCCAGGCCTTGGCCTGTGCCGCCGCGACGTCCTTGAAGGTGGCCTGCTGCTGCTCGAACTGTTTGCCGGCGCCTTCGAAGTAGATCTTCATCTGGGCTTCGAATCCAGCCCATTGCTTTTCCAGGTCGGCCTTGGCGTTGGTCCAGGCGGCTTCACCTGCTTCCGCCTGGGTCTTGAGCATCGCCTGAAATTCGTCACGGCGCTTCGTCAGATCGGACAGGAGCTGATCCGTCTTCACCTTGGACTCGGCCTTGGCCTGGCCGGCTTTGACCTCGAACGAGGCCAATGCGGCATCCATCTCGTCGATCCGCTCCTTGGCCCAATTGAGGTAGAAATGCATGCTGCTCTGCTGTGACATGGCCGTCTCCATCTGCTTGTCGACGTGAGATTCTCAGAGCTTGGGCCAGCTCGTATTGACCTGTCTCAATGATGGTTGCAGTCTCACGAAACTGAGATTGCGGTGTCGCACCGTGCAGCGCCGCGCCCCGTGCCGGAGCGACGCCAGAAGCTGATCGGTCTGATCGAGGGCCTTATCTCCGGCCGTCGCCCACGAACCGCATCCCTGAAGTGTGGAACCCCTTGAGTGTTCAGCGCGTTTGACCGCGAAGGCGAATCTGCGAGGTCCACCTGCTTCAGAGTTCATCGACCCTGATCCCCGGCGACACCGTCTGGCGACGGTGCAAGTCGCGGCGCGTGGCGATTCTAAACGATGCTGCCGCATATTTTGCGGCTCTGCGCGCGGTGCTGCTCGAGGCGCAGGATCTCGTCTACATCGTCGGTTGGGATATCCATAGCGAGACCAGGCTGGTCGGAGCCACGGGGCGGGCGGATGACGGCTTGCCCGAACAGCTTGGCCCATTCCTGCGCGCACTCGTCCACCGCCGGCCGGCTTTGCGGATCAACATTCTCGTCTGGGACTTCGTCTCGTTCTACGCCTCCGAACGGGAATGGAATTCCGCGGCAAAATTCACCGCCGACACCGACGGCCGCGTCCGGTTTGAACTGGATTCCACGCTTCCGTTCGGTTCGGCCCAGCACCAGAAGATCGTCTGCATCGACGGTTCACTGGCGTTCGTCGGCGGGCTCGATCTGACGATCAGGCGCTGGGACACGAGCGAGCATTGCGCCGATCAGCCGTTGCGCTGCGATCCCGAGGGCAAGCCATATCCGCCGTTTCATGACGTCCAATGCCTGGTCGACGGGGATGCTGCCGCCTCGCTGTGCGAGCTTGCAGAGGAGCGCTGGCGCGCGGCAGGCCAACAGACGCATGGTCGGCGCGCGCTGAGACATACGCGCTGGCCCTCGCACGTGGTGGTCGAGGCCGAGCATATCCCCGTGGGCATCGCCAGGACCGACGTCGTCTGCCCCATGGGTTCGACCATCAAGGAGGTCGAACGCTCCATGATTGCGGCGATCCGTTCCGCAACGAGCTTCGTTTACATCGAGAACCAGTTTACCAGCGCCACCAAGATCGCGCGTGAACTGGCGGAGCAGATGCAGCGCGTGCCTTCGCTTCGGGTTCTGGTAGTCGCGCCAAAACTGCATTCCTCGTGGCTCGAATCCCAGGCCATGCAAAACGGCCGCGGGGCCTTTATCGACTGTTTCAGCGAGCCGGGAGTGGCCGATCGTATCCGCTTCGTCTACCCGGTCTCGCGCAATGGGGACACGGAAGCGGCCGTGATGGTACACAGCAAGCTCATGATCGTGGATGACCGGATCTTGCGGATCGGATCGGCCAATTTGAACAACCGGTCGATGGGCGCCGATAGCGAATGTGACCTGATCTTTGAAGCAGCTTCCGATGAGCATCGGGAGTTCGTCGCTTCAGTCCGCCATCGCCTGATCGCCCATTTCTGCGGCCTCGACGAACGGAGCGTCACGCAAGGCGAGGATCGTCTTTTTGCTCTCCTGGACGAGGTATCGAGAGCTGATCGCGCGAAGGCGCTGCGGGAGGTCGAGTCCTCGGTTTTGACCAGCACTCTGGCCACGATGGTTCAGCCGGTGGCGGACCCTGAGCGGCCGCTTCACCTCGAGCGGGCGGCATCTCGTATGTGGAACACCAAGACCATCATCGGGATCGTGTCGATCGCCGTGGGGCTTTTTGGCCTGGCGATGGCCTGGTCGTACACATCCCTAAGCGATTTTGCCGACACGGGGCGCATCTCGAATTTGCTATCCGCCTATTCCCAGTCCGTCTGGGGGCCGCCATTCGCGATCGCGGCTTTTGTCGTCGGCGGCCTGGTCGTGTTTCCGGTGCTCGTGCTCATTGCAGCAACGGCCGCCGCGCTTGGGCCATGGCTGGGTTTCGTCACGGCGACCGCCGGCGTCCTGCTCAGCGCCTTCGTCCTATTCGTGATCGGACGGGCACTCGGACGACAGCGGCTCCAGCAATTGCTTGGACGGCGTGCCGCGCGGATCCAGGGCCGCGTCGTCGGCAAGGGTATTCTGGCTGTCGTCGTCATCCGAATGATTCCCATCGCACCGTTCTCGGTGGTGAATGTCGTGGCGGGTGCGAGCACGCTGCCGCTGCGGGACTTCCTCGTCGGTACGGTGCTGGGCATGACGCCTGGCATCCTTGCCATGGCGGTTCTTGGGGCTCAGATCGCGGATGTCGCCCGCGATGCATCCTGGAGCAGCATGTTGCTACTCGTGCTGGCGTTCCTCGGCTGGCTCGGCATCTGCGCGGGCGCGCAATTCGTCGCGACCTGGCTTGCCGGGAGGCGCTGATGCGCTTCATGACGTGGAATGTGCATGGCACGTTCAACCTCAATCCGAAGTTCGATCTGGAGGGTGTTTCCTCGATCGTCCGCAAATGGGCTCCTGATGTCGTCGCGCTTCAGGAGGTGGATTCGCGATCGAGGCCGGACGATCCGTTTGGGAAGCTGGCGAGTGTCGTCGGCGATCACCGCGTTCACGCCAAGTCGATCGTCACTGAGGATGGCGACTACGGTCAGATGCTGCTGAGCCGCTTTCCGTTCTCGGGTGTGCCCGAGATCGTCGACGTGTCGTATCGCGAGCGCGAGCCGCGCAGAGCCATTGCGACCAGCCTGCTGACGCCGGTCGGCGACGTGCACGTGGTCGCCACCCATCTGGGCCTGAGCATCCATGAGCGCTATGCGCAGGCTCAGGCCCTGGTGAGCCTGGTCAAGCCAGCGAGGACCGTCGTCCTCGGCGATTTCAACGATTGGTTTTGGGTCAAATCAGTACGGCGCGTGCTCGCGCAGGTCTGTCCAAACCGAACCCGGCTGCGAACTTTCCCGTCGCGTCTACCCCTGATGCGGCTTGACCGGATCTATGCGACATCCGACAGCCGGATCGGGAAAGTGTGGACCGATGAAGAGGCGAGAGCCTTCTCGGATCATCTGCCGGTCATTGCCGAGATCGAGATCTAGGGGCTTTTAAGGCCAATAGAAAAGCTTTGTTCTACAACAGCATAGCTACTGTGCATGGGGTTGTTTTTCGATATTTTGTTTGAGGCCGCGTACGGGGGGAGGCGAGGGAACTTTTTCCTCACACCCGTGTTATCTCGCCATGACTGAAGACCTTTCCTTCCGACGCAAACCCCTAACCCCCGAGCAGCGCCAGGCGCGCGATGCGACACGCCGGATCGAGGCCGAAAAGGCCATGCGCGACCATGAAGCGGCGCAGAAGGCGTTTTACGCCAACAAGGAGCGGCTCAGAGCCGAACGCCTCGCGCGTGAAGCCTCCGCGAGCAAGGGCTGAGCGAACACCTTCGCCTAACCCGGACATCTCTTGAACCGATCCAGACGCGCCCACCGGCCTTCGTGCCGGTGGGCGCTTTCGTTGTGCCGTGCGACGTGCCAGATGGCTTGACGGCATTCGCCGTCCGGGAGGAAGCTTCGGGCAAACCTGAACCAGCGTGAACCGCGGAGACGTTCGCCTCCAGCCAGTCCCGACCCTCATCAGCGAAAGCGCAATGGAGCTGACCATGACCACGTTCGACAAGCGCGAGCAGGGCTTTGAGGCCAAATTCGTCCACGACGAGGAACTCATGTTCAGGGCCACGGCCCGGTCCAACAAGCTGCTCGGTCTCTGGGCCGCAAGCCGGCTCGGCCTGAACGGCGATGCCGCCGACAACTACGCAACGACGCTGGTGACGGACCATCTGGAAGACAGGACGATGGACGAGGTGCTGGACAAGGTGTCGGGCGATCTTGCCGGCGCAGGCGTCGCGCGTGAGCAGGTCGCGCAGCAGCTCCAGCAGTGCCTGCATCAGGCGCTCGCGCAGCTCGAAGCAGACAGGCAATAGACGGCGCTGATCGGGAGGCGGGGAGTGAGGCGAAGCGGCTTCGGCAGATGGGTCGGCGGGATGACGCTCGCCGGCGCGATCATGATTGGCGCCGGCGCCGCGGAGGTGTCGGCGACACCGCTGACGCCGTTTCGCTACGAGGCGCAGGCGCAGCGTCATTGTCCGCACGACAGAGTGGTCTGGCTCGATTTCAGGAAGGGCGTCTACTATCGCAAAGGTCAGAAGCGGTACGGCCAGGGCTTCAACGGCAGCTTCGTCTGCCAGAACGAGGCCCGCAGCGGCCTCTATCGCCGCTCCCTGCTGGGCCTCCGTTGAGCGGCGCGCGACCCATCCTGAAATTCAAGGCGAGGCTCCGAACGCAGACACTCAATCAAGTGAAGGAGACCGGTAGCGTTGCGCGCTGCGTCGCGGCGGTGCCGCGGTTGGAAAATGCCAAGAAGCGGGGAGCTCAGGCGAAGACCAGTGCCACGAGGCTCGAGCAGAGCAGGACCAAGCCACCGGCGGTCAACGCCAGGAAGCCATCGGATACCAGGTCATGGTTGCGCATGGGACACCTGCCGCTCTCGTCTTCGATGCCCGGTCGGATCGATCAACATTGTCCGAACGCGCCGTCTTGAAAGAAGTGATGCTTGCCGTCCCGCGCGAGTGCCTTCAGGCCCTCGTGCGGTAGCCTTCAAACGCATGGGCCAGGAAGATCCCCGCGCTTACCAGACCCATCAGTGCCGAAACCGTCTCGATCATCGTTAAATTCCAAATCCCGCCCTTGCATCCGAGAGAACGCGTGCGGCCTTGCACAGTCAAAAGAATTCAAGTGAAGCCAGCGACAATGGGGGTGGAGTGAGGATTTGGCGCAACAGAATGTCCATCCGTGGCACAGCGCAGGTGCCATCGCTCCGTAGAACAACGGAAAAATGCGAACGTCCCGTTTACCATCCCGGCGGGATCGCTGCAGGCTCCCCATTTCCGCCGTGTTCGGGTTGCGTTATCGTTACTGCTTCCGAGAGGTGGTGGGCCGCCTCGGAATCAAAGGACCGGACAGGCTGCCCCGTTGTCAAAGCGGGTTGGGCAGACCTCCGACGGAATGGTATTTGGGGCGCATGGGGATCCGACGGTCAGATTCGGTTTTGCGGGCCGCGCGTGGTGTTGCGGCGGTCGCAACCTGCGTTGCGCTTGCCAATTGCGCCTCCTCCAACAAATTCGCCAGCCGCGTCGATCCGAAATACGGCGTGTCGTCGAGCCCCCGGGTTGTGGCTTTCGGGGACCCCGTGCCGAAGGGCGGCGGCACCTACCGCGTCGGCAAGCCCTATGTCGTGGCGGGCAGGACCTACGTGCCGGAGGAGGACGTCAACTATCGCGCCGAGGGCATGGCATCCTGGTATGGCGACGATTTCCACGGCCGCCTGACCGCCAATGGCGAAGTGTTCGACATGGCCTCGCTCACCGCGGCGCATCCAACCCTGCCGATGCCGTGCTACGCCCGGGTAACCAACATCTCGAACGGCAAGTCGCTGATCGTCCGCGTCAATGACCGCGGGCCTTATCACGGCAACCGCCTCATCGACGTCTCGAACAAGGCCGCCGAACTCCTTGAATTCAAAGGAAATGGTGTCGCCAGGGTCCGCGTCGAATATGTCGGCCGGGCGCCGCTCGAAGGCTCCGACGACCGCCAGCTCATGGCAACCCTGCGCACCGGCGTTCCGGCACCGTCGCCCTCGATGGTCCGGGTCGCCTCGGCAAGGCCCTTCGTGCCGGAATTGCCGGGATCGAGCCGCGGTGCCATTCGCGGCGACGTGCCGATGCCGGAGGGGCGGCCCTATAATCTCGGCAACACTTCGGCCGACATGGCCTCGCTCAATGCGACCTCGGAAATGTCGGCGTCGAGCCGCAGCCGGGGCCGGGCGCTCCAGAACGCCCGCGCGGTGTCCTATGACGAGGACGGCCGCTATGCAGCCGAGAGCACATCTTCCTCGGCCAGTGGCGCCGCCGAGGCCCGCAGCATCCTGAGCGGCCGCGGGCTCTACTAGGCCGCGCTGGCCTTCAGGAATTGTACCAGCGCCGCGTTCACCTCGTCGGGCCGCTCCTGCTGCACCCAATGGCCGGCCCCTCGAGGATCAGCTTTTGCTTCAGATTGGGCAGCACGCGATCGAGCTCGTTGACGCGCTTGGCGCCGATCAGGCCGGTTATGACGGCGTCCTTGGAGCCTGCGATGAACAGCGAGGGCTGATGGATCTGCGCGTCCTGCCAGGGCGCGGTCAGCTCCCAATTGCGGTCGATGTTGCGGTACCAGTTCAGCCCGCCGCGAAAGCCGGACTTGCGGAAGCTTTCGGTGAAATAGGCCAGATCAGCCTCGCTGAGCCAGCCGGGCAACGGTTCCTCGGCGGCCGCGTGGCTGAGAAAGCCCTTGCCCTCCTGCACGAACATGGCGGCGGTGGGGTCGGCAAGGCCACGTCCCCCGAGCACGATGCGCATGGTGCGCGCGACGTCGCGCTCCAGCTCGGCCTCGGCGACGCCGGGGGCCTGGAAATACTGCCAGTAGAAATTGGTGACGTCGCCCTGGCGCAGCAGGTCGAGCGGCTTGCCGCGGCCGCGGAACGGTGGCGGCACGCTCAGCCCCGCGACCGCCGTGAAGATGTCAGGCCGGAACAGTGCCGCGTGCCAGGCGACCGGCGCGCCCCAATCGTGGCCGACCACCATCGCCTTGGTTTCGCCGAGCGCCTGCACCAGGCCGACCACGTCGCCGACCGTGTCGAAGATCGAATAGGCATTCAGGTCAGGCGGCGCCGCGCTCTGGCCGTAGCCGCGCATGTCGGGGGCGACGACGTGAAACCCGGCCGCGGCGAGCGCGGGGATCTGGTGGCGCCAGGAATAGGACAGCTCCGGCCAGCCATGGCACAGCACCACCAGCGGACCCTGGCCGGCTTCGCGGATGAAGAGATCGATGCCGTTGGCCTTGATCACGCGGGTGGAAGACATCGCTTTTCCGCCTTGTTTCAGGGGTTTGGTCGAAAAACATAAGGCGCCACGATAGGGGCGCGGCGAGAATCGTGCAATCTCAGGGACAGACATCGAACCGCGTGTTGTTCGCATCTGTTCCAACTGTTAGAACGCCTCTCTCAGGGCTTCGCCATGGCATTTCATCTTCCTTTGCTTCGTCGCAACTGGCTCACCGCCGGAACGCTGGCACGCGGGCTGGTCGCTGCGGTTCTGGTTGTGGGCATTGGTTGGAGCGGGGCGCTTCTGGCCGCCAACCAGAGCATCCAGGGCGCCAAGAAGACGGACGATGCCGGCTTCGACGGCGATGCCCCGACCGCGATCCTGATGGAAGCCTCCAGCGGCAGCGTGCTGTTCGAGAAGAGCGCCGACGAGTTGCGCGCGCCCTCCAGCATGATGAAGCTGATGACGGCGGAGGTCGTCTTCAACGCCATCAAGAAGGGCGACATCAAGCTGACCGACGAGTACCGGATCAGCGAGAACGCCTGGCGCCGCGGCGGCGCGCCCTCGGGCGGCTCGACCATGTTCGCCGCGATCAACAGCAAGGTCTCGGTCGACGATCTCCTGCACGGCGCGATCATCCAGAGCGGCAACGACGCCTGCATCGCGCTTGCCGAGGCCATGGCGGGCAACGAGAAGATCTTCGCCGCCGACTTCATGACCAAGCGCGCCCGCGAGCTTGGCATGACCAAGTCGACCTTCGGCAATTCCAATGGGCTGCCCGATCCCGCCAACAAGATGACGGTGCGTGAGCTCGGCATTCTCGCCCGGCACATCATCCTGGACTTCCCGGAGTTCTACAAACTGTTCGGCGAGAAGGAGTACACCTGGAACAAGATCCGTCAGCCCAATCGCAACCCGCTGCTCAATTCGATGGAGGGCGCCGACGGCCTCAAGACCGGCTACACCAAGGAAGGCGGCTACGGCATGGTCGGCTCGGCGGTGCAGAACGGCACCCGGCTGATCGTCGTCGTCAACGGGTTGGAAGACCCCGAGGATCGCGCCACGGAAGCCAAGAAGATGCTGGAATGGGGGTTCCGCAATTTCGAGACCCGCACGCTGATCGCGGCCGACCAGCCTGTCGGTTACGCCAAGGTGTTCGGCGGCGAGAGCCGCTCGGTCAGGCTCGTCGCCAAGACTCCGGTGAAGGTGATGGTGCACAAGAACGGTAGCGACAAGCTGATTGCGCGCGTAGTCTATAACGGCCCGGTGCGGGCGCCGGTCGAGGCCGGCCAGAAGGTCGGCGTGGTCAGGGTCTGGCGCAGCGGCAACATCGCGGTGGAGACGCCGGTCTATGCGGCCGAAGCGATCGGCACCGGCTCGACTGTGCGACGCGCGATCGACGGCGCCAGCGAGCTCGTGATCGGCATGTTCCGCGCAGGCGCCGAGAAGCTCTGATCATGAGTGAGAGCGCGCTACAGCGGCCGTCCGGACGCGGACGCTTCATCACCTTTGAAGGCGGCGAGGGCACGGGCAAGTCGACCCAGATCAAGAAGCTCGCCGACCGCCTCAAGGCGGCCAAGCTCCGCATCCGCGTCACCCGAGAGCCGGGCGGCTCGCCGGGCGCCGAGATCATGCGCCATCTGGTGCTGTCGGGCATGGGCAAGCTGCTCGGTCCCGAGGCGGAGACGCTGCTGTTTGCCGCCGCGCGCGATGATCATGTCCGCACCGTGATCCTGCCAGCGCTCAACCAGGGCACCTGGGTGCTGTGCGACCGGTTCGCGGATTCGACGCGGGCCTATCAGGGCAGCCTCGGCCGCGTGCCTGAAGGCCTGATCAACGCGATGCAGCGGGTCACGATCGGCGACCTCAAACCGGACCTCACCATCATCCTCGACCTGCCGGTCGAGATCGGCCTGCAGCGCGCCGCCTCGCGCCGCGGCAACGGCACGCCCGACCGGTTCGAGAGCGAGCAGCTCAGCTTTCACCAGAGCCTGCGCGAGGCCTATCGCAAGATCGCTGCGGACGATCCGGCGCGCTGCGTGCTGATCGACGCCAATTCCGACCCTGATACGGTCGCGGCCCGAGTCTGGGCGGCGCTGCGCGATCGTCTCCTGCCGACACCAGCCTCGGTGGTTTCCGCATGAGCCGGCGTCAGACCGAGCGCGAAAGCGCCATTCCGCATCCGCGCGAGACATCGAGGCTGTTCGGCCATCGCGAGGCCGAGGCGGCGTTGCTGACGGCCTATCGGAGCGGGCGGATTCCGCATGCCTGGCTGATCGGCGGGCCGCAAGGGATCGGCAAGGCGACGCTGGCCTACCGCATGGCGCGCTTCGTGCTCGCTCATGGCCAGCCGCTGGCGCCCGCCGTGCAGAGCGCCCAAGACCTTGCGATCGATCCGGATGACGCCGTGGCGCGACAGGTGGCGGCCTGCTCGCATGGCGGCCTCTTGACGCTGGAGCGTACCGCCAACGACCGCGGCGTGATGCGTACCGTGATCACGGTGGATGAGACGCGCGAGACGATCGGCTTCTTCGGCTCGACCGCGGCGGTCGAAGGCTGGCGTGTCTGCATCGTCGACACCGTCGACGAGCTCAATCCGAACGCGGCCAACGCGCTGCTGAAGATCCTCGAGGAGCCGCCGCAGCAATCGCTATTCCTCCTGGTGAGCCATGCGCCCGCACGCGTGCTCGCCACGATCCAGTCGCGCTGCCGCAAGTTGCGCCTGCGGCCGCTGGCCACGGATGATGTGATCGGGGCTGCGGCTGCGGCCGCCGAGCTCGATCCGGACGATCCTGCGCTACGCGAGGCGGCGGAGGCCTCCGAGGGCAGCGTTGCACGGGCCCTGACACTGCTCGGCGGTGATGCGCTGAAGCTCCAGCAGCGCACGGCCGCGCTGCTTGCGCGCCTGCCACAGGTCGATCCGCGCGAGTTGCACACGCTCGGCGATTCGCTCGGCGCCAGCGACCGCGTCGCGCTCGCCGCCTTCATCGACGGAATCGATCGCTGGATCGCGGAACGGCTGCATGCGGACGAGGCCAATGCCAACCAGAACCTGCCGCGCCTTGCGCGCTTAAGCGAGGTATGGGAAAAGATCGTCCGCGCCGCGCGCGACACCGAAACCTACAATCTGGAGCGCAAGCCCTTGGTTTTCTCGGTGTTCGGCTGGCTGGCGGACGCAACGCGCTAGAGCATGATCCGGAAAGGTGCGCAGCGGTTTTCCGAAAGGGTCATGCGCAGACAACGACCTGACGCAGGTTCGTTTCCAAAATTTTGAGAAGCCGGTAAAGGAATTCGTCGTGGCAACGCGAGCTAAGAAAACCGCTAAAGGCAAGGGCCGCAAGAAGGCTGCGAAGAAGGCCGCAAAGACGGCTGTGAAGGCGCGTGCGCGCAAAGCTGCCAAGAACGTCAAGAAGGCCGCGAAGTCGAAGAAGACTGCCGCCAAGAAGGGCGTGAAGAAGAGCGCCGCGAAGACGACAAAGAAGGTCGGCAAGAAGGCCGCGAAGAAGCAGGTCGTCGCCAAGAAGGCGGTGAAGAAAGCGACCAAGAAGCCAGCCAAAAAACCAACCAAGAAGCCAACCACGATTCCGGCGAAGAAGGTGGCCGAGAAGGTCAGGGTAACACCGCCAGCTGTGATCGCGGCGCCGGCTCCCGTCGTTGCGCCGCCGAAAGCTGCGAAGCCGAAGGCACCGCGCGCGCCGAAGGCCCCCGCAGCTCCGCAAGCTCCGGCGCCCGTAGCTGCACCAAAGGCTGCAGCGCCCGTTGCCGCCCCCGCGCGCGACAACGTCTTCTACATCACGACCGCGATCGCCTATCCCAACGGCAGCCCGCATATCGGCCACGCCTATGAGGCGATTGCGACCGACGTGCTGGCGCGCTTTGCGCGGCTCGACGGCAAGGACGTGTTCTTCCTGACCGGGACCGACGAGCACGGCCAGAAAATGGTCCAGACCGCGGCCGGTGAGAACATGTCCGTCTCCGCGCTCGCCAGCCGCAATGCCGGCCGCTTCAAGGAGATGGACGAGCGTCTGAACGTGTCGTTCGACCGCTTCATCCGCACCACCGAGGAGCAGCATCATCGCTCCAGCCAGGAGATCTGGCGGCGCATGGAGGCGAACGGCGACATCTATGCCGACACCTATGCCGGCTGGTATTCGGTGCGCGACGAGGCCTATTACGCCGAGGACGAGACGCGCCTGAACGATGACGGCGTGCGGTTAGGACCGCAGGGCACGCCGGTCGAATGGGTCGAGGAGAAGAGCTACTTCTTCCGCCTGTCGGCCTATCAGGACAAGCTGCTCAAGCTGTACGCGGACCACCCCGATTTCATCGGCCCGGACTCGCGCCGCAACGAAGTAATGAGTTTCGTCAAGGGCGGTCTCCGCGATCTCTCGATCTCACGCACGACGTTCGACTGGGGGGTGAAGGTGCCCGGCGACGAAGAGCACGTAATGTATGTCTGGGTCGACGCGCTGACCAACTACATCACCGGCGTCGGCTTCCCCGATGAGAGCGACAAGAACTGGCGTTACTGGCCGGCCGACGTGCACATCATCGGCAAGGACATCATCCGTTTCCACGCGGTCTACTGGCCGGCGTTCCTGCTGTCGGCCGGAATCCCGCTGCCGAAGCGGGTCTATGCCCACGGCTTCCTGTTCAACAGGGGCGAGAAGATGTCGAAGTCGGTCGGCAACGTCGTCGATCCCTTCAACCTCGCCGACCAGTATGGCGTCGACCAGATGCGCTATTTCTTCCTGCGCGAGGTGCCGTTCGGACAGGACGGCAATTACAACCACGAAGCCATCGTCGCGCGCATCAACGCGGACCTCGCCAACGATCTCGGTAACCTGGCGCAACGCTCGCTGTCGATGATCGCCAAGCAGCTTGGCGGCGTGCTGCCCGAGCCCAGCGAGTTCAGCGACAACGACAAGGCGATCCTGTCGATGGCCGACGGCATGGTAGCCGCGTCACGCGAGGCCATGGCGACGCAGCAGATCCATCAATGGCTCAACGCCGTCTGGGCCGTGGTCGCGGAGGCCAACCGCTATTTCGCGGGCGAGGCGCCGTGGGCGCTCGCCAAGACCGATCCGGCCAGGCAGAAGACGGTGCTCTACGTCACCTCCGAGGTCGTGCGCCAGATCGCGATCCTGGCTCAGCCCGCGATGCCGGCGGCTTCTAGCAAGCTGCTCGACAGCCTCGGCATCCCCGAGGACGAGCGCAGCTTCGGCATGCTCGGCGGGGCTAAACGCATCGCGCCCGGCTCGACGCTGCCGGCTCCGACGCCGGCGTTCCCGCGCTACATTGAGCCGGCGGCTTAGAGGCATTCGCCGATGCTGGTCGACAGCCATTGCCATCTGGATTTTCCGGACTTTGCGGAAGATCTCGACGGGATCGTATCGCGGGCACGCGCGGCCGGGATCGGGCGCATGGTCACGATCTCGACTCGGGTTCGAAAGCTGAATCAGCTTCTCGCCATCGCCGAACGCTATGACGACGTCTACTGCTCGGTCGGCACCCATCCGCACCATGCGGATGAGGAGGACGGTATCGCATCGGGCGAACTGATTGCGTTGACGCAGCATCCCAAAGTCGTTGCGCTCGGCGAGGCCGGGCTCGACTATTTCTACGACAACGGCTCGCCAGAGGCGCAGGCGAGGGGCTTTCGCGCCCACATCGCCGCCGCTCGCGCCACCGGCCTGCCGCTCGTGATCCACACCCGCGAAGCCGACGAGGACTGCGCCCGCATCCTGGAAGACGAGGCGGCACGCGGATCGTTTCGCGCCGTGCTGCATTGCTATACAGGCGGGCGCGAACTGGCGCTGAAGGCGGTATCGCTCGGGCTCTATATTGGTTTCACGGGAATCCTGACCTTCAAGAAGTCGGAGACCTTGCGCGCGCTTGCCGCCGAACTGCCGTCGGACCGCATCCTGGTCGAAACCGACTCGCCCTATCTTGCGCCGGGCAAGTTCCGCGGCAAACGCAACGAGCCCGCTTATGTGGTCGAGGTCGCAAAGGTGCTGGCCGAGACGCGCGGTGTGTCGTTTGACGAGATCTCGCGTCAAACCAGCGAAAACTTCTTCCGCCTGTTCTCGAAAGTGAAAGCTTGAAATTGGGAGCCGCATGACGCTGACGATGACGATCCTGGGCTGCGGCTCCTCCGCCGGCGTGCCGCGCCCGGCGCTCGGCTGGGGCGCCTGCGATCCCAACAATCCCAAGAACCGCCGTCGCCGCTGCTCGCTGCTGGTCGAACGGACCTCCGAGCACGGCACCACGCGCATCGTGATCGACACCTCGCCGGACTTGCGCGAGCAATTGCTCTCGACCAATGTCGATCACATCGACGCGGTGTTCCTGACGCATGAGCACGCCGATCAGACCCACGGCATGGACGATTTGCGTCCGGTCGTGATGCACATGCGCCGCCGCATCCCGGCCTATTTCAACCAGTCGACCGCCAAGGACATCCTGTCGCGGTTCTCCTATTGCTTCATCTCGCCGGAGGGCAGCGACTATCCGCCGATCCTGACGCGGCATTCAATCGAGGCGGGCGAAAGCCAGACCATCCTGGGGAAGGGGGGCGCGGTGACGATGACGGCCTTTCTGGTGCAGCATGGCAACATTCCCGCACTCGGCTATCGCATCGGGGATGCAGCCTACACACCCGACCTAAACGACATCCCGCGCGAGAGCTGGGGCGCGCTGGAAAATCTGGACCTCTGGATCGTCGACGGCCTGCGCTACACCAGCCATGTCAGCCATTTCAGCATCAACGACGCGCTGTCCTGGATCGAACGGTTCAAGCCGAAGCGTGCGGTCATCACCAACATGACCGCCGACGTCGATTACGAGGTGATCCGGCAATCGCTGCCCGCGGGCGTCGTGCCCGCCTTTGACGGGCTGCGCCTGGAGACGCATTGAACCTGCGGTGGAAATTCCGCCGCGGGCAGGCATAGTCCTTGCTTGCATCGGCTGCATCATGTTGATCTAACGTCTGAAAGACAGGGCGTTGGCCAAGGGCGATGTTGAGCCAGGATCTGCGACGAGCGATTTGTGAACGTCGGAGTCGGCTGAATCGCCTCGTGCGATGATGGGGATGGTGTGACAGGGGACGACGTAACGGCTGGGGGATTGCTGCGCCGCGCGCTCGATCTCCTTTATCTCGGGGCAGGCTACGCCGCCGGCATCTTCCTGGTTGCGATCTTTGCAATCATGATGGTCATGTCGGTCGGGCGCCAATTTGCGATCAACATTCCCGCCGGCGATGATTTCGCGTCCTGGTGCATGGCCGCGATGGCTTTCCTAGGCCTTGCCCATACCTTCAAACGGGGAGAGATGATCCGCGTCGGCCTGCTGCTGGAACGGCTGCACGGGCGGACCAAGCAGATCGCTGAGATCGTGGCGCTGGGTATCGCCACCGCCTTCATCCTCTATTTTACCCGATATGCCGTGCAGATGACCTATGATTCCTGGCGCTTCAACGATGTGGCGCAGGGCGTGGTCGCGCTTCCGCTCTGGATTCCCCAGCTCGGTTTCGCCGGCGGTCTTGCGATCTTGTCGATCGCGCTCATCGACGAGATGGTCAACGTCGTCGTCGGCAACCGGCCGAGCTACGAGCTGGGCTCGCCGGACGAAACGCCGGACGAATTCATCGAGCGCATCTCGCAGGGCGGCGGAGGTTGACCATGGCCAATCTCGGCATGATCGAGCTCTCCTTCATCCTGCTCGGCGTCATGATCCTGCTGCTTGGCAGCGGGATCTGGATCGCGGTCTCGCTCGGTCTCGTCGGCTTCGTGGCGATGGCGCTGACGACCAGCCTGCCGCTCGGCGCAGTGCTTGCGACCACCACGTGGAGTGCAAGCGCGTCCTGGACGCTGGCCGCATTGCCGCTGTTCATCTGGATGGGCGAAATCCTCTTCCGCACCAAATTGTCGGAAGAAATGTTCCGGGGATTGTCGCCCTGGGTCCAGTGGCTTCCTGGGCGCCTGACCCATGTCAACGTGATCGGCTGCGGTATCTTCGCGGCGGTGTCGGGTTCTTCGGCAGCGACCTGCGCGACGATCGGCAAGATCGCGCTGCCCGAGCTCGACAAGCGTGGCTATGACAAAGGCTTGAGCCTGGGCTCGCTCGCAGGATCGGGCACCCTCGGCCTGCTGATCCCACCCTCGATCCCGATGGTGGTCTACGCGGTCACGGCAAATGTCTCCGTGCTGCAGGTGTTCCTTGGCGGATTCCTACCGGGCGTGCTCGTGATGGTGCTCTATTCCGGCTACATCATCATCTGGTCGCTGCTGAATCCCAGCAAGATTCCTCCGCGCGATCCGCCGATGCCGTTTCGCCAAAAGCTGCGGGAGTCCTCCAAGCTCGTGCCGTGCCTGCTGCTGATCTTCGCGGTCTTCCTCTCGCTCGTGCTCGGCTTTGCGACCGCAACCGAATGCGCGGCCTGGGGTGTCACCGGCGCATTGCTGCTGGCCTGGTGGAGCGGCACGCTCACGCGCAAGAATTTTCTCGAGAGCATCATGAGCGCGACGCGCCTGACCTGCATGATCATGCTGATCCTGGCAGGCGCGGCCTACACCACGGCCGCAATGGCCTATACGGGCATTCCGGCCGCACTCGCCACTTGGGTTCAGGGGCAACAGCTCACACCGGGGATGCTCGCGCTTTATCTCAGCGTCATGTACATCATCCTGGGATGCCTGATCGACGGCATCTCGATGATCGTCCTGACCGCCGTCATCGTGCTGCCGATGGTCAAGCAGGCCGGGCTCGATCTGGTCTGGTTCGGCGTTTATCTCATCATCCATGTCGAGATGGCGCAGATCACCCCGCCGGTCGGCTTCAATCTGTTTGTGCTCCAGAACATGAGCGGACGGGACACGTTCACCGTCGCGCGGGCGGCCTTCCCGTTCTTCGTTCTGCTGCTCGCCTCCGTGTTCATCATCACGGAATATCCTGAGATCGTGATGTTTCTGCCCAAGCTCGCTTTCCCAGACTGACAAGCCACGCTTTCAATTTGACCGGGAGGAGAAGTTAAATGAAGTCTCGTTGCATCGGTGCGGGCCTGATTGCCTGCGCAATTCTCGCGGCAACGCCCGCTTTGGCCCAGACCAAATGGAATCTGCCGGCGGCCTATCCCGCCGACAATCCGCACTCCGAAAACCTGATCGCTTTCGCCAAGGACGTCGAAGCCGCAACGTCGGGCAAGCTGCAGATCACGGTCCATCCCGGCGCTTCGCTGTTCAAGGCACCCGACATCAAGCGCGCGGTGGTGACCGGGCAGGCGCAGATGGGCGAAGTGCTGCTCTCGATCCACGAGAACGAGGATCCGCTGTTCGGCGTCGACGTCGTGCCGTTCCTGGCAACCAGCTTCCCCGACGCGATGAAGCTGTATCAGGCCTCCAAGCCCGCGATCGCCAAGAAGCTCGATGCGCAGGGTCTCAAGCTGCTGTTCGTCGTGCCGTGGGCGCCGCAAGGCGTCTACGTCAACAAGCCACTCGCCACGATCGAGGACATGAAGGGCCTGAAATGGCGCGCCTATAACGTCGGGACCGCGCGCATCGGCGAACTGGTCGGCGCGCAGTCGGTCACGATCCAGGCTGCTGAACTGCCGCAGGCGCTGGCGACCGGCGTCGTGAACTCCTTCATGTCGTCGGGCGGCACGGGCTACGACGCGAAGGCCTGGGAGTCGCTGAAGTATTTCTATGACGTGCAGGCCTGGATTCCCAAGGACTACACCTTCGTCAACAAGGCCGCGTTCGACGCACTCGACAAGCCGACCCAGGAGGCCATCCTCAAGGCGGCGGCAACGGCGGAAACCCGCGGCTGGAAGGCCTGGCAGGACAAGAGCACCTGGTACCTCGACCAGCTCAAGGCAAAAGGCATGAATGTCGAGCCGCCGAGCCCGGCGCTGAAGGCCGGATTCCAGAAGATCGGCGAACAGCTCACGGCCGACTGGCTCAAGAAGGCCGGCGCCGATGGTCAGGCGATCGTCGACGCCTACAAGAAGATGTGAGCACGGGCCGCCTTCCGTCCAGCGTCTTCCGGCGTTGGCGGAGGTCAGGCGCTCGATCGCGGGGCAGGGTCACCATGCATAGCGCAGCGTGGCCCTGCCGGTATAAGAACGTACGAGGTCCGACACTTCGCTGTCGAAGTTCGCTGTGGCGGACCAGCCGTTGAGGTCGCGAAGCTCGACTGCAACGCCCGCCAGCGCCGCGTTCGGCGCCAATGATACGCTGCCAGCGACAAATCCCCGGCCCGGCAAGGACTGGAACGCCGCTGGAATCGATTGTCCTGCGTTGAAATCATGGGCCCAGGCGAGCCGTCCGCGCAGGCTCATCACGCTGCCGAACAGCGTGGCGGACGTGCTCGCACGCAGCCCGAGCTCGGTGCGGCTGTCGGTGAAGCTGTTGCTACCGGCCGCCATCGGGAATCTGTCGGCCACGGAGGCCGGCTGCGGCGTATTGGAGGGTAGGCGGAAGTTGGTGATCTGCGCGGCAGCATAGGGTGTGATGCCAAGCCAGCGCGTGGCCAAACGATAACCGCCTTCGAGGCGGCCGGAATAGGCATTGGCATTGACCGCTGCGCTGAGCTGGTCCGTGCCGACCGGGGTGACCTGATAGTCGCCGGTGATGGCCTGCCAGCCGTAAGCGAGCGCGGTCGTGACATAGGCCGGCCCAGCCGCGTGCCTGAGAAAGCCGCCGGCCTGGAACAGGTCGGAGCGACCGCTCGAGAAGTTACTCGCAAAGCCGGTGCCGCCGCCGGCGAGGGCAAACCCCATGCGGGTCTGCGGCGAGAGAGAATAATCGGCCCCGGCCACCGTGCCAAAACTCCGGGTGGCCGATCCGTTGCCGCCGGTCGACACCTGCGAACCGCCAAAACCGGCAGCCCATGTGCGCCAGTGCGGGGCGGCGGGCGAAGGCTTGCCGTAGATCGCGCCATAGGCTTCGCGTCCGATACCGCCATGGGTCCGATCGTTGCCGATATCGGCGTAGGCCGTGAGCTCCGCGTCGACCTCGGCGGGCCCGACGCCGCGCCCATCAATGGCGGGATCGAGCAGGGTCTGTGTGAACTGCGTCATCGCCAGAAACGTGGCCTGTGCCGTCTCGGCCTGCGGCACGCGATCGGCGCTGCCGCCGAAGGCCTGCCGCATGCCGAAGCGTGCCGCGCCGGCAAGTCCGGGCGGTTCGGCATTCCAGCCATAGGCGGGCTGCACGCCGCCACCGCCGCCGTTGCCGAACGACGCCCCCGGCAAACCTGCCGGTTGCGGGCCGCCAAATCCTGTGCCGGAGACATTGTTGTACCCTGGAGCATTCGGACTGCCGGGCCCAAATCCTTGCGTGCCCGCAAATGCGCCGAACTCGCGCATGGCTTGCGCCGCGGCCGCGTTCGGCAGCAGCAGGCAGGCCGCCGCCGATAGCAGCAGCGCCAGACGCACACGCACGTCCGTGCTCACGACACCAACCGCATGAAGCGCCCCAACCGCGCCGGTCGCCAGCCGCGCAGCCCGCACGGCAAATCATCTGGAATCAGCGAATCCGGTGAAGTGGAATCGTAAATGCGTCTCTAACGCTTTCCAATCTTTTCCTGGCGTGTCTCGATGTCGCCGGATGCGCGCAAACGATGTCGGACGAGGCGCGCTTGCCGCGAAGACGCAGTCAATGTTTCCAAATGTGTCTGAGCCGGATCGCCTCAGGCCGAGATCGCCTTCGCCGATCCGACCTCGTTGCGCAGCAGGAATTTCTGGATCTTGCCGGTCGAGGTCTTCGGGATCGGTCCGAACACCACCGCCTTCGGCGTCTTGAAGCCCGACATGTGGCTGCGGCAGAACGCGATGATGTCGGCTTCGCTGGCGCTTGCGCCGTCCTTCAGCTCGACGAAGGCGCAAGGCACTTCGCCCCATTTCGGATCGGGCTTTGCGACCACGGCGGCGAACAGCACGGCCGGGTGCTTGTAGAGGATGTCCTCGACCTCGACGGAAGAGATGTTTTCGCCGCCGGAGATGATGATGTCCTTGGAACGATCCTTGATGATGACGTAGCCATGCTCGTCGAGCACGCCGAGATCGCCGGTGTGAAACCAGCCGCCTTCGAAGGCTTCCTTGGTCGCCTTCTCGTTCTTGAGATAGCCCTTCATCACGATGTTGCCGCGGAACATGACCTCGCCGATGGTCTCGCCGTCGCGCGGCACCTCCTGCATGGTCTGCGGATTGATGACGGTGACGTTTTCCTCGAGCGGGTAGGGCACGCCCTGCCGGCGCTTCATGCGCGCGCGTTCAGCAGGCGGCAGCTCGTCCCAGCCGGGCTGCTCGGCGCAGACCGAGGCGGGGCCGTAGACCTCGGTCAGGCCGTAGACATGCGTCAGCTTGATGCCGATGCTTTCGGCGCCTTCCAGCACCGCGACCGGCGGCGCAGCGCCGGCGATCAGGCCGACGACGCGGCGGGCGGCTTTGCCTTTGGGCGCATCGGGCGCGTTGATCAGCGTGTTGTAGACGATCGGCGCGCCGCACATGTGGGTGACGCCGTGGCTCTTGATCAGCTCGAAGATTTTGGTCGGCTCGACCTTGCGCAGGCACACATTGATGCCGGCGGCGGCCGCAATGGTCCACGGGAAGCACCAGCCGTTGCAGTGGAACATCGGCAGCGTCCAGAGATAGACCGGATGTTGGCCGAGATTGCCGGCGAGGATGTTGCTGACAGCGTTCAGATACGCGCCGCGATGATGGGTGACGACGCCCTTGGGATTGCCTGTCGTGCCCGAGGTGTAGCTTAGCGCGATCGCGTCCCATTCGTCGCTCGGCGTGATCGCCGCGAAGTTAGGATCGCCTTGCGCGACCGCCGCCTCATACTCGATCTCGCCGATGCGGCTGCCGCCCTTGAACGATGCGTCGTCGACGTCGACCACGAGCGGCCTGGGGCCCGTCATCTGCGCAAGCGCGTCGGTGATCACACCCGAGAACTCGGGATCGACCAGGATGATCTTCGCGCCGCCGTGGTCGAGCTGGAACGCGATCGATGGCGCATCGAGGCGGATGTTCAGCGCGTTGAGCACGGCGCCGGTCATGGGCACGGCGAAATGCGCATCGTTCATCGCCGGGATGTTCGGCAGCATCGCAGCGACGGTGTCGCCGACGCCGATCCCCTTGCGCGCGAGCCAGGACGCAAAACGCCTGCAACGCTCATAGGTCTCAGCCCAGGTGAAGCTGCGGCCCTCATAGACCATGCTGACGTGATCGGGATAGACCGCGGCGCTGCGCGCGAGGAAGCTCAAGGGGCTCAGCGGCACGTAGTTGGCGGGTGTCTTGTCGAGGCCGATATTGTACTGGTTCTGCCGCTCACTCATCGACACTCTCCTCAAAACGCCTCAAAGGAATCCGATCGAAATCCAGGGGAAGATCGCGACGACGATCAATCCCACCAGCAGCGCCAGCAGATAACCCCAGATCGGCCGGATGCCCTCGGCCGGATCGACGCGTCCGATGGCGCAGGCGGCATAATAGCCGACCCCGAACGGCGGTGCGAATAGTCCGATCCCCATGGCGAGGATGATCACCATGGCGTAGTGCACCTCGTGCACGCCGACGGCCCGGGCGATCGGAAACAGCAGCGGTCCGAACAGCACGATCGCCGGGATGCCTTCCAGCACGCTGCCGAGGATGGTGAAGGCCAGGATCGAGACGGCGATGAAGGTCGCAGCTCCCCCCGGCAATCCGGTCATGGCCGCCGCCAGCGAGCGCGAGAAGCCTGATTGGGTAAGGCCCCAGGCCATGCCGGTCGCCGTGCCGATGATCAGCAGGATGGCGCCCGACAGCGCCGCGGTCTCGACCAGCATCGGAAGCAGCCGTCGCCAGTCGAACCGGCGATAGACCAGGAGGCCGACCAGGGCGCCATAGACGATGCCGATGGTGGAGACCTCGGTTGCGGTCGCGATGCCCTCGACCACAGCGTAGCGGATCACGAACGGCAGCGCGAGCGCGGGCAGGGCGACGATGAACGTTTTGCCGATCTCGCTGCCGGTGGCGCGGCGGACATGGCTCATGTCCTCGTGGCGGTAGCGCCACCACACCAGCAAGCAGAGCGTGATCGCGAGCACGACGCCGGGCAAGAGTCCGCCGGTGAACAGCGCAGCGATCGACACGCCCGTCACCGAGCCGATCGTGATCAGCACGAGGCTCGGCGGAATGGTCTCGGTTTGGGCGCCGGTCGCCGCCAGAAGCGCGACGAGGTCGCCGGGCTTGGCGCCGCGCTGCTTCATCTCCGGAAACAGCACAGGGGCAACCGCCGCCATGTCGGCGGCCTTGGCGCCTGATATGCCGGAGACCAGATACATAGCGCCGACCAGAACGTAGTGCAGGCCGCCGCGGACATGGCCGAGCAGGCTGGCCAGGAACGCCACCATGGCCCGCGCCATGCCGGTCATCTCGATCAGCAGCCCCAGGAACACGAACAGCGGCACCGAGAGCAGGATGAGGTGGCTCATGCCCTCGTCCATCCGCCCGACCAGCACCATCACGGGCGTGCGCGTGGTCAGCGCGAGATAGCCGAAGATCGCAAGGCCAAAGCCGAACGCAATGGGAACGCCGGCGAAGACGCAGAAGCCAGCGACGCCGACGAAGAAGATCACCAGGTTGAGATTGCCGAGCGGCCGCAAGTAAGGCTCCGCCAGCCAGAACAGGCCGATTACAACGGCAACGGAGATGACGGCGGCAGCCACCATCCGCCAATCGGCCGCGCGCAGCAGCCGCAGCAAGGCAAACGCCGCCATCAGGCCGATGCCGGCCGGCAGCGCGGCGGCGCGCCACAAATTGGAGATCTGGAGCGCCGGCGTCGTGATGTAACTTTCCTCATAGGCGTAGTCGCAGGCGGGCCAGACGATCAGGACCAGAAAGGCCAGGGCCGCACAGGTCGCGACCAGATCGAGATAGGCCCGCATGGCCGGCCGCGCGCTGGCGACGATTGCGGTCATGCGCATGTGCTCGGAGCGGCGGAATGCGACCGCCGCGCCCAGCATGGCGAGCCACAGGAACAGGATCGAGGCGAGCTCGTCCGACCAGATCAGCGGCCGGTGCAAGCCGTAGCGCGCGACCACGCCGGCAAACAGGATCACGATCTCGGCGACGACCAGGATCGCCGCCGGGATTTCGACGACCAGACCGAGCACGCGCTCGAGCGAAGCCAGCAGCGAAGGTCGGCGAGGGGACTGCAACGCCGCCTCGCCCACCACTCCGGTCACCTCGACCTCGACATGAGCCATGATGGCCCCAACGCGTTACGACAGCTTGCCGACGGCCTTTTCCAGGAGGTCCCAGGCCTGATCGCCATACTTGCCCTTCCACTCGGCATAGAAGCCGGCGGTGCGCAGCTTGTCGCGAAACGGCGCCACGGCCGGCTGATTGAAGGTCAGACCCTTGCCTGCGAGCTCTTGCTGCAAATTGGCATTGAGCTTGGCGGTGTCCTCACGCTCCTTGACCGCAGCGGCGTTAATGTTCTTGGCGACGATTGTGCGCACATCCTGCGGCAGCTTTTCCCAGGCTCTGCGGTTGGCCAGGAACCAGAAGCCGTCCCACATGTGGTTGGTCAGCGAGCAGTATTTCTGCACCTCGTAGAGCTTGGCGGTCGAGATGATCGCCAGCGGATTCTCCTGGCCTTCGACGATCTTGGTTTGCAGCGCCGAATACACCTCGCTGAAATTGATCGAGGCGGGCGCCGCGTCGAACGCCTTGAACATCGAGGTCCATAGCGGCGACACCGGCACGCGGATCTTGAAACCCTTGAGGTCATCAGGGCCGGTGATCGGCTTGGTCGACGACGTGGTCTGGCGGAAGCCGTTATCCCAGATCTTGTCCATGACCTCGAGGCCGGCCTTCTTGATCTCGCCGCGGACGAAGCCGCCGAGGTCGCCATCCATGGCCTTCCAGACCGTGTCGTAGTCCGGGAATGCGAAGCCGATGCCGTTGATGGACGCGGCCGGCACCAGGGTCGACAGGATCAGGCCCGACAGCGTGAAGAACTCGACGCCGCCGGAGCGGATCTGGCTCAGCATGTCGGTGTCGGACCCGAGCTGGTTGTTCGGGAAGATCTGGAGGTCGAACTTGCCGTTGGTCTCGCTCTTGATCGCAGCTGCCATCTCCTTGGCGCGCACATTCAGCGGATGGGTGTCGGGCAGGTTATTGGCGTACTTGTAGATGAACTCGGCGCTCTCTGCGCGGGCCACATGGGGCGCACTGAGGCCGCCCAGGACCGCGGTCGCGGCGGAGGCCTTGAGAAGCGTGCGTCGGGAAAAGCTCATGGGTCTGCTTCCTCGGAAGGTTTGTTGTTGTTCTGAGACGCAAACCTATACGGACGGAAGGCCTGAAGGTCATCTGCGATCTCGCGAGGCCTCGCTTATTGCAGCCGGACAAGGTCCCGGCAATATCGGCTTTCGGAGACATCGAGCCGATTCAAAATCTGAAAAACAACCCCATGCGCAGTAGCCGTAAGGAGCCAGGCCGACGGTCGAGGCGCAAACCGACAACCGGGCCTAAGCGAAGGTGCTGTGACAGAAATTCTCCCTAAATAATTGATCTGATTGTAGATAAATATATTCCATAATATACCTTATGCGAATTACGGATTAGGCGTGAGGTGGATCGGCCGGCCGGCCGCTTGAGCCATTAGGAACCCTCCTTCCAGCCCACATCTGGAGCTAACCGACCATCCGGCGGTTAACTCGGAGTCGCGGACAGGAGTCCAGGTAAGATCAAATCAGCGGTGACCCGGAGGTCCGTCATGCAGGAAACTGTTGCTCGTGCCGCCTCGCGCGCCATTCCGTTCGATACCGCCAAGCTCGACCGTCTCATGGAGACGGCTGGCCTCGACGTCCTGATCGCGACTTCCAAGCACAACGTGCAATACTTGCTGGGGGCCGAACGGGCGATCTTCTTCGACTACATGGATGCCTTGGGTGTCAGCCGCTATCTGCCGGTGCTGGTCTATGCCAAGGGCGCTCCGGAGAAGTCGATCTATGTCGGGCACCGGCTGGAAACCCACCAGCGCACCGTCGCGCCGCCTTGGGTGCCGTTGGTCCGGACCGAATCGAATGGCTCGATGGACGCCGTCCAGCGCGCCGCAGAGCTGATCCGTCAGGCGGGCGTGCCCTCGAAGCGGGTCGGGGTCGAGATGCCGTTCATGCCGATGGATGCAGGAAAGGTGCTGGCCGACGCCCTGCCCGGCGCCGAGCTCAAGGACGCGGTGGTGGTGCTGGAGCGGCTGCGAGCAGTCAAATCGGCGGAGGAATTGGCGAAGTTGAAGACGGCGTCCGAGGTCGTCATTGCATCCATGTTGGCAGTGATCCGTGGTCACGGTCGGGGTACGACCAAACAGCAATTGTCGGATGCGTTGCGCCTTGCGGAAGCCAACCGCGGCCTGACCTTCGAGTATTGCCTGCTTGCCTGCGGCAGCAGCCATAATCGGGCGCCGTCATCGCAGCGCTGGGAGCAAGGTGAGGTGTTGTCGCTGGATTCCGGTGGCAATTATCGCGGCTATATCGGCGACGTCGCGCGCATGGCGGTCCTGGGCGAGCCGGATGCCGAGTTGAAGGACTATTTGGCCGAGATCGAGGCGGTCCAGCGAGCCGCCTTTGCTGCGGTCAGGCCGGGCGCGATGGGCGGCGACATCTATGTTGCGGCCGAGCGCCAGCTTGCGCAGATCACCCAACGCGACTGCACGGATTTCCTCGCCCACGGCATGGGCCTCGTCAGCCACGAGGCCCCTCGCCTGACCGCAACGGGTCCGGTTCCCTATGACGACGGCGACGCCCGCCGCCCTCTCGAAGCCGGCATGGTGATTTCAATCGAGACCACGATGAAGCATCCAAAGCGCGGCTTCATCAAGCTCGAGGATACGGTTGCCGTGACGGATAGCGGCTACCAGATCTTCGGCGAAGGTGGACGCGGGTGGAATTTGGGCCGGAACGCCGCCGCCTAAACGGCGCAGCTGAACCCGCTGTGAGCGGCGGGCTGCCTCTAATCCATCGCGAGTGATCGCAGCCAGGCCAGTCTTGAGATCGCCCGCTCGGCGAGCTGCTGCAGGCGTTCGAGATCGGCGGCGTCGCTCGACTGCTCGGCGACATCGAGGTAGCCGTCGACGAGCGCTTCGGCAATCTCGAGTGGGCCTTTGCGTTCCATGGACGCCGGAAAGCTCCCGACGCCAGCGGCAGCATCGGCTATCTCGATCGCCTGTTGGCGAATGTCCCGGATCCGGACCGCCGCCGGCCCGCTCAGGCGTTGTTCCATGTCACCGAGTTGCGCAATCAGGCGACGCTCCAGGCTCTGCGCATCGATTTGCGGCGGCCGCGGCGAAGTCGATGCCTCGGCGCGGCTCCGGTCGTGCTCATGATGATAAGCGCGCCGCCTCTCCTTCCGCAGCGTGGCGACGTGGCCGAGTTCCTCCTTGGCCATCGCCTCGGACGCCTTCTTGACCTCGGGATCATGCGAGTAGGCTGCCAGATAGGACCAGAAGGCGAAGGCGCGCTCCTCGTTGCGGACCGCCATCGCGAGCGCGCGGTACGGCGTCATCAATCGTGACGTCTTCACCTCGGCCGCAGCTTCCGGAGCGAGTGCTTCCGGCGCCTCCCAGCGCACCATGGCGGGATCCGGGGCCTTGCCGCGGCGCGATTGCGACCATTGCGTCACACTGTCCACGTGCTCGCGCTCGGCGGCGGCGAGCCGCGTGAACACCTCCGCCAGATCATCCTTGCCCTGCCCGCGCATCTCTTCAGCAAGAGAATCGTATTTTTTGGCCGCTTCCTGCTCCATTGCATGAGCTAGCGCAAAGAGCTCGTCGAGTGACTCCAGTACACCGGCGGGCTCAGCAATGAGCAATGAAGTGCGCAAGAGCGGCATGGCGAGGGTTCCCGGTGCAAACGTATGATCTGGTTCCGCGAGGGAACAAATATTTTGGTCCAGCTTGACAGATGTCGACGTGTGCGACGAGTGTGGCACGTCAGCGGCGACAAATCATCGAAGAAGAATCACAAGACACACGCGATCCGGTTGGATCGCGCAGATGGCATTTGAATCGACATGTCGAAGCGACCCGATAACGATATCGCCTTCGCGAGGCGTGCAACGTTAGCGCTCGCCGGCTTGCTGCTAATCTGTCTGACATATATTTCACCCGCGTGCGCCGCCGGTGACTTGCCGACATACCTGCCGAAGATCACCCCCGCGGACTTTTTCCCGGGAGCGGATCGCTTCGGCCCCCCGCAAGGCGATCCGCCGATCGCGCCAGTGTACCGCGGCGACCAGCTGCAGGGGTTCGTCTTCCTCAACTCCGATTTCGCGAATTCTGTCGGCTACTCGGGCAAACCGATCCACCTGTTGGCTGGGATCGACCCGAAGGGTGTCATCACCGGCATCAAGCTGGTCGATCACAAGGAGCCGATCGTGCTGGTCGGCATTCCGGAAGCCCGCATCGTGGCTGCCGTGAACTCGCTGATCGGCAAGGACATGAAGCCGGTCGCAAGCGGTGCCGAGCGGCCGCCGCAGGTCGACATCGTGAGCGGCGCAACCGTCACCGTGCTGGTGATGGGCGACAGTATCGTTCGCGCGGCGTCCAAGATCATCCGAGGCGGTCGCGTTGGTGGCGGCGACGGCGCGGCGGTTTCCGCAGCCCTGCCCCCCGTCATCAAGACGCTCGATCTCGAACACAGCGAAGTCCGAGACTGGGAGGGTCTCGTCGGCGACGGGTCGATACGCCGGCTTCATCTCAGCATCGGCGACATCAACGATGCCTTTGCGAAATCCGGGAGCGCGGCGGCGAGCCAGTATCCCGAGCCAGGTGAGGCCGGCGACACCTTCATCGACCTCTACGTCGCGCTCGTGAGCGCGCCCACGATCGGCCGCAGCCTGCTCGGCGAGGACGGCTATCGACGGCTGAAGGACGGTTTGAAGCCGGGGCAGCAGGCGATCGTCGTCGCCGGCAACGGAGCCTACTCCTTCAAGGGCTCGGCCTATGTCCGCGGCGGCATCTTCGATCGCGTCGAGATCCTGCAGGAAGGCAACAGCACTCGCTTCCGCGACCGCAACCACACTCGCCTTGGCGCACTGGACGCGGTCGGCGCGCCCGAGTTCAAAGAAATCGGCCTGTTCGTCACCCCTCCCGAGTTCACTCTCGATCCGACACAGCCGTGGCAGCTGCAGCTGCTGGTGCAGCGCAGCCTCGGCGGCCGCGACAAGGCATTCCTGACCTTCGACCTCGGCTACGCCCTACCCGACAGCTACATACGCCGCGAGCAGCGCACGGTGACAGTGCCGGAGAACGCGGCGCCACCGGCTTCGCAGGCAACGACTGCGGCCGCACCGCCCGCGGAGGCAGATGAGCCGCTTTGGATGCGGATCTGGCGGTCGAGCACTGTCTCGATCGGCATCACCGCATTCATGCTGGCCGCCCTCACCGGCATCTTCTTCTTCCAGAACCTGCTCGTGCGCCGCCCGGTATTGTACACTTGGGTGCGGCGGGGCTATCTCGTCCTCGTCCTGGTTTGGCTTGGCTGGTACGCCAACGCGCAGCTCTCCGTCGTCAACGTCGTCACCTTCACCAATGCGCTGGTGACGGGCTTCCGCTGGGAGTTCTTCCTCGCCGCACCGCTGATCTTCATTCTATGGGCCGCGACGGCCGGCGGGCTTCTGTTCTGGGGCCGCGGCCCGTTCTGCGGCTGGCTGTGTCCTTTTGGCGCGCTCCAGGAGCTGACCAACACGGCCGCCAAATGGCTGAAGGTCCCGCAGATAACCGTGCCGTGGGGATTGCACGAACGGCTATGGCCGATCAAGTACATCATCTTCCTCGGCCTGTTCGGCCTGTCGCTTTACTCCGTCGATATGGCCGAGCGATTTGCCGAGGTCGAACCGTTCAAGACGGCCATCATCCTGAAGTTTTCGCGGAGTTGGCCCTTCGTGGCCTACGCTGTCGCCCTGCTCGTCATCGGCCTGTTCATCGAACGGTTCTTCTGCCGCTACTTGTGCCCGCTCGGTGCCGCACTCGCGATCCCCGGCCGCATCCGCACCTTCGAATGGTTGCGGCGCTGGCAGGAATGCGGCTCGCCCTGTCAGCGATGCGCCAAGGAATGCCCGGTGCAGTCGATCCATCCCGAGGGGCACATCAACGTCAATGAGTGCATCTACTGCATGCACTGCCAGGAACTCTATTACGACGATCACCGCTGCCCGCACATGATCCAGGTGCGGCTCAAGCGCGAGAAGTTCGCGGCGATGTCCTCGCCCACGATGCGCTCAGGCAAGGGTCCCGCGACCGTCATCACCGCCGGCGGCAAACCTGTTGGCGCTTCACCCACCATCTCTCCACCCCCTAACTGAACCGAAGCCGAGGAGGCAATCATGAGCGAGAACGATAAGGCAAAGGGCGTCAGCCGACGAACGGTGCTGGGAACGACGGCGGCCGCGGCGGGCGTGGGCCTGGCCGGCGGCGCGGCGATGAAGGACGGCGGCTTCGTCTCGACGGCGGACGCGCAGACCAAGAATGCTGCACCGAAGGCGCCGGCCGCACGGCCGGCCGTGCAGAAGACCGAGGTCGCGCCCGGCGAGCTCGACGAATATTACGTGTTCTTCTCGAGCGGCCAGACTGGTGAGATGCGGATCGTCGGCCTGCCGTCAATGCGTGAATTGATGCGTGTTCCGGTATTCAACCGTTGCAGCGCAACCGGCTGGGGCCTGACCAACGAAAGCATCAAGGTCCTGACCGAGGGGCTGCAGCCTGCGACGCGCGAGTTCCTCAAGAACCGCGGCGGTACGTTCGTGAACGGCGATCTCCACCACCCGCATATCTCTTTTACCGATGGCACCTATGACGGGCGCTACGCCTTCATGAACGACAAGGCCAACACCCGCGTGGCGCGGGTGCGGCTCGACGTCATGAAGTGCGACAAGATCATCGAGCTGCCGAACCAGCATACCGTCCACGGTTTGCGGGTGCAGAAATATCCGCGCACCGGTTATGTGTTCGCCAACGGCGAGGATGGGGTTCCCCTGCCCAACGACGGCAAGGTCCTCGACGATCCCAAGCAATACCGTTCGATGCTCAGCGCGATCGACGGCGACACGATGAAGGTGGCCTGGCAGGTGATCGTCAGCGGCAATCTCGATAACGTCGACGCTGACTACCAGGGCAAATACGCTTTCTCGACCTGCTACAACGGTGAGGAAGGCGTCACTCTGGCGGAGATGACCGCCAGCGAACAGGACTGGGTCGTCATCTTCAACATCAAGCGGATCGAAGAGGCCGTGAAGAAGGGCGACTTCAAGGAAATGAACGGTGTGCCCGTGATCGACGGCCGCAAGGGATCGGCCTACACCCGCTACGTTCCGGTCTCGAACAACCCGCACGGCATGAACACGGCTCCCGACGGCATCCACATCGTGGCGGCCGGAAAGCTCTCGCCCACCGTGACCGTGATGGACGTCCGCAAATTCGACGATCTGTTCGACGACAAGATCAAGCCGCGCGACGTCGTCGTCGCGGAGCCCGAGCTCGGGCTTGGCCCGCTGCACACCGCCTATGACGGCAAGGGCAACGCCTACACGACCCTGTTCCTCGACAGCCAGATCTGCAAATGGAACATCGACCTCGCCAAGCGGGCCTTCAAGGGTGAGAAGGTCAACCCCATCATCCAAAAGCTCGACGTGCATTATCAGCCGGGTCACAACCATTCCTCGATGGGACAGACCAAGGAGGCGGATGGAAAATGGCTCATCTCGCTGAACAAGTTCTCGAAGGACCGCTTCCTGAACGTCGGGCCGCTCAAGCCCGAAAACGATCAGCTGATCGACATTTCGGGCGATCAGATGAAGCTGGTGCATGACGGCCCGAGCTTCGCCGAGCCGCATGACGCGACCATCGTCCACCGCTCCAAGATCAACCCGATCTCGATCTGGGACCGCGCGGATCCGATGTTCGCCGATGCGGTCAAGCAGGCCAAGGCCGACGGCATCAATCTGGAGGCGGATTCAAAGGTCATTCGCGACGGCAACAAGGTGCGCGTCTACATGACGTCGACCGCGCCGGCGTTCGGCCTCGAACAGTTCCAGGTCAAGCAAGGCGACGAGGTCACCGTCTTCATCACGAATATCGACGCCGTCGAGGATTTGACGCACGGCTTCTGTATCGTGAACTACGGCATCCAGATGGAAGTCGCGCCGATGGCCACCGCGTCCGTGACCTTCAAGGCCGACAAAGCGGGCGTCTACTGGTACTATTGTTCCTGGTTCTGCCACGCCATGCACATGGAAATGAAGGGCCGGATGTTCGTCGAGCCCAAATCGGTTTGAAGTCGGTTTGAAGTCGGTCTGATCGGAGCGACCTCGTGGGTCCATTGTTACGCATGTTTCCGGCGGCGCTGGTCGCCGCCGGGTTGCCCGGCTTCGCCAGTGCGGAGACGTTGACGGCTGCGCCTGGCCAGTCGCTGCAAGCAGTGCTGGATGGCGCGCGTGCCGGCGACGTTATCGAGCTCGCCCCCGGGGACTATCACGGTTCGATCCGGATCGACCGTCCCCTGCAGCTGGTCGGGAGTCGCGTCGCAGTGCTCGACGGCGACGACTCCGGCAACGTCATCACCGTCAGCGCGCCCGACGTCACCATCCGCGGTTTGACCATCCGGGCATCCGGCCACGATCTGCAGGCGATGAATTCCGGGATCTTCCTGCAGAAGACGGCCGAGCGCGCGACGATCGAGGACAACCGGCTGGTGGGAAACCTGTTCGGCGTCTATGTGCATGGCGCCAGGGGCTCACGGGTCGTCCGCAACGAGATCGAGGGACTGCGCGGGGGACGTCTCAGCGAAGCGGGCAACGGCGTTTCGCTGTGGAATGCGCCCGACGTCACCATCGCCAACAACATGTTCCGCTACGGCCGCGACGGCATCTTCTCGATCTCGAGCAGCAAGGACCGCTTCGTCGACAATCGCTTCGAGCAGGTTCGCTTCGCGGTCCACTACATGTACACCAACGACAGCGAAGTCAGCGGCAACGTCTCGATCGGCAACCATGTCGGTTACGCCATCATGTATTCAAACCGTCTCGTGATCCGCCACAACTCGTCCGATCACGATCGAGATTATGGCTTTCTCTTCAACTACGCGAACTATGCCCAGATCGAGGAAAACCGCGTTATGGGCGGCCCGCTGACCCCGGCGACACAGAACACTGAAGACAGCCCCGACGACGAGAAAGGCATGCTTCCGCAGCCGAAACGGGAGAGTGCTCTCAGGAGCGGCCCGGAGAAATGCGTGTTCATCTACAACACCAACCACAACAAATTCCGCAACAACTGGTTCGAACGCTGCGCCATCGGCGTGCACTTCACGGCCGGCTCCGAAGGCAATGAAATCACGGGCAATGCCTTCGTCAGCAATGCCAACCAGGTGAAATATGTCGGCACCCGGCACCTCGACTGGTCGATCGGCGGGCGCGGCAATTACTGGAGCGATAATCCGGCATTCGACCTGAACGGCGACGGAATTGCCGACACGGCGTACCGGCCGAACGACCTCATCGACCGCGTGCTGTGGACGGCGCCCGCCGCGAAGGTCCTGATCAACAGCCCTGCCGTCCAGGTGATCCGCTGGGCGCAGGCGCAGTTTCCGGCGCTGCTGCCGGGCGGCGTGGTCGACAGCCATCCCCTGGTGTCGCCGCCGCGGAGCCCTGCGCCGAAGGAGACGCGATGACCAGCACGGTATGCGTCAGTGATGTCACCAAGACCTATGGCCGCGTCGAGGCCGTGCGCGATGCCTCGTTCACGCTTGGCCAGGGCGAGCTCGTGGCCTTGATCGGCCACAACGGCGCCGGCAAGACCACGCTGATGAAGCTCATGCTGGGGCTGATCCGGCCCAGCAAGGGCGTCATCGAGGTTCTCGGCGACAATCCCGCCGCCGGCGAATTCGCGGGCCGACGCCAGCTCGGCTACCTGCCGGAAAACGTCTCCTTCGACCCTGCCCTCACCGGCCGCGAGACGCAGGCCTTCTACGCCAGGCTGAAGCGAGAGCCGGTTGCCAAGGCGCTGGAGCTGCTCGATGCCGTCGGGCTGGGCGCCGCGAGCCGCCGCCGGGTCAGCACCTATTCGAAGGGCATGCGTCAGCGGCTGGGGCTCGCGCAGGCGCTGCTTGGCCAGCCCCGCGTGCTGCTGCTGGACGAACCGACCACCGGCCTCGATCCGGAGCTCCGACAGACCTTCTACGACATCATCGCGCGGCTCGCCGCTGGCGGCGCGACCGTGCTGCTGTCGTCGCATGCGCTGACCGAACTCGAGGAGCGCGCCGGCCGGGTCATCATCATGAACCGCGGTATCAAGGTTGCGGACGGATCGATCGACGAGCTGCGTCGTCTCGCCCGGCTGCCCACCAGGATCCGTCTCAAGGTGGCTGGCCTTGCTCCGTGCGAGATGCCCGGCTGGGCTCCGCAAGACACCACCTGCCGCCGCTTGAACGGCCACATCGTCGAGATCGACGCCGCACCGGAGCGGAAGATCGAGCTGCTGCATCGCGCCACGGCCGCCGGCAATGCCGTCGAGGACGTCGACGTGGTTCCGCCGACCCTCGACGAGCTCTACGCTCACTTTCTTCGGCAATCGGAGCAGGCGCCATGAACGTCCTGATCATCGCTGCCAAGGAAATCCACCAGGCCATTCGCAATCGCTGGGTGCTTGCCGCAACGCTCCTGCTAGCCGGGCTCGCTTTGTCCCTGACCTTTCTCGGCAGCGCGCCGACCGGGAACGTGGGCGTTCGCACGCTGGACGTCGTTGTCGTCAGCCTGTCGAGCCTGACGATCTTTCTCGTTCCGCTCATCGCACTTCTGATCTCGCACGATGCCATCGTCGGCGAGATGGAACGGGGAACGATGGTGTTGCTGCTGAGCTATCCGGTCGCGCGATGGCAGGTGCTGCTCGGCAAGTTCCTCGGGCACCTCGCCGTCCTCGCCTTCGCGACCTGCCTCGGCTACGGCGCGGCGGTCGGCGCGCTCGCGGCGACGGGCAGCCAGATCGATAGCGATAGCCTGCTGGCGTTCGCGGCCATGGTGGGCTCCTCGGTGCTGCTCGGCGCCGCTTTCGTGGCGATTGGATATCTGGTCAGCGCGCTCGTGCGCGACCGCGGGACGGCAGCTGGCATTTGCATCGGATTGTGGCTGCTGCTGGTGCTGATCTACGACATGGCGCTGCTGGGCGTGCTCGCGCTCGATCAGGGCCGCAGCATCTCGGCCGCCGTGCTCAACGCCATGCTGCTGTCGAATCCGACCGACGCCTACCGGCTGATCAACCTGACCGGCTTTGCCAATGTCAGCACCTTCGCCGGTATGGCCGGCCTTGCCCAAACCACGTCCCTGACGATACCGGTCCTGCTGGCCGCCCTGCTCGGCTGGACGCTGCTGCCGCTGGGGCTGGCCGCGCTCGCCTTCTCGCGGAGGGAGCTATGAGGCGCCGAACGATCCTGCTCGCCTTGCTCGTGCCGCTGGCGCTAGCCGGCTGCAACGACAAGCAGGTCGCGAAGATCCCGCCGCCGCATCGGATGACCGCCGAAGACATCGGCCATTACTGCGGCATGAACGTGCTCGAGCATCCGGGACCGAAGGGCCACATCTTTGTCGCGAGCCTGATGGAGCCGGTGTGGTTCTCGTCGGTACGCGACACCATCGCCTTCACCATGCTGCCGGACGAACCCAAAGACATTTTGGCGATCTACGTGTCCGACATGGGCAAGGCGCCCGACTGGGACAAGCCCGGCGCCGACAATTGGATCGAGGCCCGCAAGGCGCTGTTCGTGATCGAGAGCCGGGTCAGGAGCGGCATGGGCGGAGACGAGGCCGTTCCGTTCTCGGACCGGGCGGCGGCGGAGAAGTTCGCCGGTGAGAACGGCGGCAGGATCGTCGGCTTCGACGAGGTGCCGCGGGACTATGTCCTGGCGTCGGCGAATGCCGGCGACGCTGTTGCGGCTGACGAGACGGCGGAAGGCCCGCCGGGCGAACGACCGAGGAGGACGCCATGACGCGAACCCTGACGCGCCGACGCTTCATCCGTATCAGCGCCGCGGCCGCTAGCCTCGGCGCGCTGTCCGCGGGACATCCCGTTCGTGCGGAGGTCGCGCCGGTGACCTGGCGTGGCACGATGCTGGGCGCGGTCGCGACGATGGAAATCCACGGCGAGGATCGCAGCCGGGCGGAACGGCTGATCGCGCTGGCCTGCGCCGAGGCGCGGCGGCTCGAGCGGCTGTTCAGTCTTTACCTCGACGAGTCCGCGCTGGTCGCGCTGAACCGGACGGGTGTCCTGATCGATCCCGCCGCCGAAATGGTCGATCTGCTCTCGACCTCGCAACACTATTCCACGCTGACGGGCGGCCTGTTCGACGTCACGGTGCAGCCGCTGTGGGAGCTCTATGCCAACCACTTCGCGCGCGATGACGCCGATCCGGCCGGTCCTGTGGCAACCGAGATCGGGGCTGCGGTTGCGCGCGTCGGCAGCCACCGGCTGTCGGTCAGCCGCGACCGCATCGTGATGCCCAAGGGCATGGCCATCACCCTGAACGGGATCGCGCAAGGCTACGTCACGGACAAGGTGGTCGACCTGCTGCGGGCGCACGGCATCTCTCACAGCCTGGTCGATATGGGCGAAGCCCGGGCGATCGGCGCGCGTCCGGACGGACGCCCCTGGGACGTCGGCATCGCCGATCCCGACATTGTGGGCCAGACGAAAACCGTGCTGCCGATCATCGACCGCGCCGTGTCCACCTCGGGCGGCTACGGCTGCCAGTTCGACGCCAAGGCCCGCTTCAACCACCTGTTCGATCCCAAATCGGGCGGCTGCGCGCTCCGCTATCGCAGCGTGACGACCGTGTCCCGCAGCGCGACCGCCGCGGACGCCTTGTCGACGGCGTTCAGCCTGATGCCGGAAGATGAGATTCGATCATTGTTGCCGCGTGTCGACGTCGATCGCGTGCACCTGATCGATGAGGCCGGCAAGCCGGTCGAATTGTCGGCGTAGTCGAGATAAGGGCGCTCGGGACGCACTATCGCGACAGCAGCAGCTCCAGCTGGCTCTGCGCCTTCTTCACGGCCGCTGCGTACCAGCTCTGGCTCGGCGCTTCCTTGGCGAAGCATTTCGTGTAGGCCTCCATCGCCTGGTCTTCCCTGGCCATGGCGTCCTGCGGCGTTTTCCGGACCATCATCTGCTTCCCGACTTTCTCGCAGGCCGGAATCTCTGCCGTCTTCACGGCGTCGGTGTCGGCGAGGAAGAAGACCTTGTCGCCCTTTATCGCGACGACGTCGATCTCATGCGGCGGCGCTTTCAGATCGCCGTTGCCGCGCACCCCCAGCACCGCGGCCGCGGCCCTCGCAGATGCCGGCTTGATGATCGGCAGCTCCGCATATTTGGCGAAGGGGGAGTCCTGGATCGCTTGATAGTAGAAGCGGTCGGACTTGAAGGCCGCGGCGATCTCTTGCGGCATGCCGTCCTCGCGGTGCTCGCCGAGCCAGTGCTTGAGCAGCCCCGTTGTGGTCACCACGGCCTGCCTCCTGTCGCCTTCGGAGGCGAACCCGAGACCGTCGAGATGGCCGAAGCCTGAATCACCCTTGAACAGCGTGTCGGCGTTCGACTTGCCGTCCACGGGAAGCCCCTTGATCGTGACCGGTCCGACCAGGCCGCTCAGCACGCCTGCCAGCTCGTTCAGTGCCGCGTCATGCTGCTTGTAGATCTCGTCGCTCTCCTTGGCCGTCGAGAATTTTGCGATGTAGCGATCGCGCAGGTCGAGATAGTGCTGCTCCGGCGTCGCCGCATGAATGGGCGTCGCCAGGACGAGCAGGCCGAGCAAGGCAAGCGATTTCATTCGATGTCCGGGGAATGGGGCGCGATCTCCCATCTTTGTGCCGCGGAGAGGCGGGAAGGTTCATCCGCGACGACCGCGTTCCAGCGCCCTACTCCGCCGGCGTGAGCTGCCGGCTCAGGCGCACGGCCGCGGTCTCGCGGACGCGGACCCGGGCACGGCGCTTGCTCCACCAGATCACGATGCCGGTGACCGAGAGCGCGGCGACCACGAGCCCCATGATCGAGATCAGGATGCGGCCGAACAGTCCGACGATGCGGCCCGAATGCAGCGGGAACTGTGCCTGGACGAAGATATCGGCGGCGGTGCCGACCCAGGGCAGCCGTTCGCCGATCGGGCGTCCGTCCTCGCTGTCGTAATAGAGCTGCGCCGGGCCGACGCCGCCGGCGCCGTGATCGTCGCCAGGGTGGAAAAAGGCGGCGGCATAGACGCCATGGGCCGGGCCGTAATTGATCGAGCCAACCGGGATCGTCCAGCCTCGCGCCTTGCCGTCGGCCGAAGCGCGCGCGGCGATCTCGGCGAAGCTGACCTTGGGCTCGATGGGATCGTCGAGATCGCGATACGGCCGCTGCTCATAGGGCGTCGGCGTATAATTCGACACCATCTTCATCAGCGGCGAGAACACCTCGAAATAGAGATTCAGCGAAAACGCCGTGAAGGCGATCACGAAGAGCACGCCCCAGGTCCACAGGCCGAAGGCGCGATGGATGTCGAAATTGATCCGGTAGGCGCTGCCCGAGGTCTTGATGGTCCAGGCTGGTGCCCAGCGCGCCCAGAAGCCGCGCGCGAGCTGGCGCGTGACTTCAGGTGCCCGCGCCGCCTTGGCGCGCCTGCGCGAGGGCAACGTCAGATAGAAGCCGACGAAGCAATCGATGGTCCAGATGATGGCGATCACGCCGAGCACGCGCATGCCCCAGCGGTCGCTGCCCCAGAACTCCGGGATGTGCATCGTGTAGTGCAGCTTGTAGAGAAAGGAGACGAAATTCTCCCGCGTCACCGGCCAGACCGCGCCCCAATAGCGCCGGCCAAGCTCCGCGCCGGTGTTCGGATCGAGAAAGACCTGATTAAAGTCGAGCGCGTAACGCTTGCCGGTCGACGGATCGATCCTCGGCATGACGAAGAACCACAGCGAATGGCCCTCCTCCGGCGTCATGAAGAGGTAGACCACACGCGCGCGGGGATCGCGCTGCTCGATCATCTTGGCGAGCTCGATCGAGGGAATCGCGGGGCCCTTGCTGGTGACGTCGAACAAATGGTTGTTCAGGACCTCGTCGATCTCGTGATCCCAGGAGATGATCGCGCCTGTGATGCCGGAGAAGAACAGGAATCCGGCCGTGAGCAATCCCGCCCACCGATGCAGCCTGCCGAATATCGCCCTCATCGTCTTCCACTCTCATCCAGGAGATCCGGCTCCCCATTGCCGAACCGTATTCGAATTCACCAGCGGTACGTCAGCTTGCCGATGGCTTTCCGTCCCTCGGCATACATGCAGCCCGACAGGCCGTAGCAGGCGGCGACATAGCGCGTGTCGGCGAGGTTGGTGACGTTCAGCGACAGACGCCAATTGTCCCTGGTGTAGGCAAGGAGCGCGTCGAGCACCGTGGCCGATCCCACCTTGAACGTGTTGGCATCATCGCCCCAGGTCGCGCCGACATAGCGAACGCCGCCGCCGAACTGCAAGCCTGCCATTGGCCCGGTCTGAAGCGTGTAGTCGCTCCACAGCGACGCGCGGTTGAGCGGCACGGTGACCGGCGCCTTGCCGACATTGACCGGATCCTGCGTGACCATGGCATCGACATAGGCATAGGCGGCCCGCAGGTTCCAGCCGTCGGCGAGCGACATCGAGCCTTCGAGCTCGATGCCACGCGACTTCACCTGCCCGGTCTGTTCGGAATAGGTCGTTGCGGGCACATAGACGACGACATTGTCGCGCGTGAGATCGAAGGCCGCGAAGGTGAACAGGGCGTTCCAGCCGAGCGGCTGGTACTTGACGCCCACCTCATATTGCACGCCGGTCTCAGGATTGAGCAACTGCCCGGACGGACCGGTCGCGAGCACCGGCAGGAACGACTCCGAATAGCTGAAATACGGGGCGATGCCGTTGTCGAAATTGTACATGACCGCGGCGCGGCCGGTGAAGGCCGAGGCATCCTTCGTGACCGACGTTGGGGTGACGACATCAGTATCGACCTGCGTCGTCACGAAGTCCTGGCGGCCGGCGAGCTGGAACGAGAGCCGGCCGAGCTTGATCTGATCCTGCGCGTAAAGGCCGAGCTGCGACTGCTTCACGCCCTTGTTGTCGTATATGTCACCCATAGTCCAGTCGTAGCTGTAGACCGGATTGAAGACGTTGATCTCCGGCGACGACGTCGTGACGGCAAAGGCGGTGTCGCGGAACGTGGTGTTGCGATAGTCGAGCCCGACCAGCGTGGTATGGCTGAGGATTCCGGTTACGAACTTGCCCTGGAGCTGGTTGTCCACCGCGAAGGAGTTGATGTAGGAGTTGCTGTAGCTGCCGAAACGACCCAGCTGCCCCGCCGCCTCGTCGGTGTATCCGGTGCCGTAGAAGGTCTTTTCCTCGTTGTGCTGATAGGCGTAGCGCAGGTTTTGCCGGAACGTGATGTTGTCGGTGAAAGTGTGCGACAACTGATAACCGGCGGTTGCGATCTCGGTGTTGAACGCATTGAAGCTCGGCACGCCCGCGAAGAACGAGACCGGGATGGTGCGGCCGTTGTTCGGCCACACCGTGCCCGAGGCCGGCAGGAATTGCAGGCCCCACCCTGCCCGATCGCGCTGGTAGTTGGCGAGCAGGGTGATGGTGGTGTCCTCGTTCGGCTTAAAGGTAACTGCAGGCGCAATGAAGACGCGGTTGTCCTTGGTGAAGTCGACCTGGGTTTCGCCGTCGCGCACGACGCCGGTGAGGCGCCACAGCACCGTGCCCTCCTTGTTGGCGGGGCCACCCATGTCGAACTGACCTTGGTAGCGGTTGAAGCTGCCGCCGGAGATCGAGACCTCGCCGAATTGCTGCGCGGTCGGCAGCTTGGTCACGTAGTTGAGGATGCCGCCGGTGCCGCTGCCGCCATACATCGCCGATGACGGTCCCTTGAGAATCTCGAGGCGCTCGGCGCCATAGGGATCGAGGCCGTTGAAATGCACGTAATTGCTCGAGGGGATCCGCAGGCCATCGATGTAGAGGCCCGACATGGTCGTGTCAAAGCCGCGGATCTGGAGCGCGCCGAAGCGGGTATCAGAACCGCCATTGACGTCACCGCTGACACCGGCGGTGTAGCGCAGTGCCTCGCCGATCGAGACCGCGCCCTGGTTCCTGACCTGGTCGGTGGTGACGACGGACACCGACTGCGGGGTTTCGATCAGCGGCGTATCCGTCTTGCTGGCGGTGCCGCTCCGTGTGGCCACGAAACCGCGCACAGCACCGTTGGCGCGTTCGGCCGTCGCGCCATTCGATGATGCCGATTGGGTTGGCGCGGCCTGCTGCGCCGGAGAGCGGCGATTGGCGCGCGAGGTGCGCGTCGCCGCACTTCGCGACGGAGCGGTCGCCGCAGGTCGGGCACGCTGGACTGGCGCATCGACGGTGACAGTGGGAATTTGCGTCTGGGCCTCCACGGGACCCAAGGGAACGAGGGAGACCGTGCCGACCGCCCCGAGGAAAAGCATCTGGATGTGTCGAGAACGCGTGTTGCCACGCAAACAAAGTTGGAAGTCGGTCACGTCTTTCGAAGCCCCACGCACTGCCGGCTTTGCCGGTATCGTTCTTGATGTCCCGCCGTAACTCAGGCGGTTTCGGAGTGCGATAGGAACGACGTTAGAATTTCTCCAGAGATGTGCGCAGCAGGTGCGACCAATGCGCTCATGTCGAATGAGCCCCTACGATGCCGCGCGGCACTTGCATGAGAGGCACCGGTCACGGCCATCTCGATGCTTCCGCATTTGGAATGTTTCCAGATAGAAACACTCCCTCACTCTTGGGCAATGCTCGGAAATAATCGGCTTGTTACCGCGAGGCCTTAAGTCTTCCCGGCGCGACAGCACGATTCGTTGCGAGCATTGCTCTCTCCCGCCAGCACGCTGCGACTGTTGCGATCCCGCGGAATGTCTCCGGCCGCATTGGCCGCAAAGAATCCGGTCGGCTTCAGCATGAAGCCGGCATATTCGACCGGCATAACCGGAAAGTCCTCGGGCTTGCAGACGTGGGTATGGCCGAACGAGTGCCACACCACGATGTCGGCATTCTCGATGTTCCGGTTCTGCGCGGCGTAGCGCGGCAGGCCATCACCGCCGGCATGGACATTGGGATAGTCACCGCTGGCGTATTTTTCGCTCGCGTCGAACGCGGTCACCCAGACATGCTTCGTGGCAAAGCCGCCGCGACTGCGTACGTAGCTGCCCTCCTGCGCCAGCATCAGCGGGCTCGGATTGACCACGAGCTTATAGGCGGGAGCATTGCCGACCGAGTTGGTCTCGTTGGGATTGCTGATCTTCCAGAACCGGCCGGTCTCCCCGTTGGCGATCGCTGCTGCGTCACGCTCGCGCGAGAGCACACGCGTGGTGACGTCGAAGACGTTGCCGTGTGGATTGTCGTGGCCCCAGGGCCGCGGCACGAAGTCGTGCTCCGTCACCGTGTTGCCGCCGCCGTCGAGGTCCATGTGCAGGCGCACGTTGAAGAAATGCTGATGCGTCGGGCCGCCCAGATTGTCCTCGACCATGCCGCCCCATTTGTAAGTCTCGCCCGGCTGCACGGCGGCGGTCTGGATGATGCCGGTGAGCTTGGTCTCCAACTGGATCGTGCCGTCCTGGTAGAGGTACCAGTAGAAGCCGTAGTCGTAGTTACCCACGGTCGCAAAGAACGAGATCACGAGCCGCCGCGACCTTCGGACCTCGAACAGGTCATTGCGGAACTCGTAGTGCTTCCAGGCAATTCCATAGTCTTCTTCATGCATGCAGATGGCGTTCTGCATGACGAAGGGCTCGCCCTTGCTGTCGGCGGCCGGGACGTCGAAATAATGGATGTTGCCGAGGCAGTCGCAGCCGAGCTTGAGCGCATTGGCGAGCATGCCAAGGCCGTATTCGCCGGCATCGAACGCCGACTTCCAGAAATGGTTCGCGTTCGGGTCGGCGTAAGGCACCACCATCTCGGTGACGCTGGCGCGATGGATCAGCGAGCGCTTGCGCACGCCATCCTGATAAGCAAGCTGATGCAGCACCAGCCCTTCGCGCGGGGTGAAGCCAACGCGAAAACTCCATTTCTGCCAGTCGACCTTCCAGCCATCGACCTTGAAGCTTGCCCCCTCCGGCTGCTCGATATGCAACGGCTTGATGTCGGTGCGCGGGTTTTCGACCTCATGCGCGCCGTAATTCCGCTTCTTGCGCGGGATCGGGACGATTGGGCTCTCGTCGGTGAGATCAATGACCTTGCCGCCGATCAGGTCGACCACGGCGACCACACCCTCGATCGGGTGCGCATAGCCGTTGTCTTGAAGATGCTCGCGAAAATAACTGACGGCCCGCACGATGCGGGCCCCGCGCTCGAACTCCTTGTCGAAGAAACCCGACGAGAACGGATCGACCTGGACCAGCGCGATGTCCTGGTCGGAGAGCCCGCGCCGGATCATCGCCGCACGCCAGCCGGGGTCGGCCTTCACCACGGCCTCGCATTTGAAGAACTCTTCCAGCATCACCGGCGGCTGCCCATAGGGCGCTTCGCGGTTCGGAATGATTTTGCGCGCGATGATCTCGTTGCGGCCGAGATCGACGATGTGCTCGATCGCCTCGCCGGTGGCCACATCGAGCGTCAGCACGAAGGCGCGGCGCCCTGCTCCGCCGGCCGCCAGCTCCTGCTTGGTCGGCTCCTCCAGGCGGACCGTCGGGAAGCGGCAGTTCTCCACCGAGCTTGCGGCGGCACGCACGAGTGTGCAGGCTGCGGCGATCTCTTCGGCTGTCAGCGGATCGAGCGGATGCGGCGCGGCAACTTGCGCTGACGATTCGGAGGTGACGATATCGAGCATGAGGCAGTCCAGAATTCAGCGCGGGGTGACATGCGCAGTGATGGCGTTGAAGGCGGCGAACCAGCGCTTGTCGATCGGCACGTCCATCGCCTTCGGCTGCGTGGCGAGCTTGACGATGACGGTGTCGGAGTCCCAATCGACATAAAGATGCTGGCCGTGGATGCCGATCGCGGTCATCGCGTTGCGCGACGGATCGATCGTGAACCATTTGCTGCGGTAGCGCGCGCCCGGGAAGAATTCGGCGAGGTCGCCGTCGGCCCAAGCCTGGGGATCGCCGTTCTCGCGGATGTCGTCGATCCACCAGCCCGGCACCACCTGTCGTCCCTGGACGACGCCGCGGCAACGGATCATCTCGCCGAAGCGGATGAGATCGCGCGCCGTGAAGGAAAGGCCGCCGGCGATGCGGCCCATGCCGTGGCTGTCGAGTGTCAGCGAGCCGTCCTCCTCCGCGCCCATCGGCTGCCAGAGATATTCGGAGAGGATGCGCTGGTAGGGCATGCCGCAGGCGCGCTCATAGACCCAGCCGAGCACTTCGGTATTGGGCGAGACGTAGTGGAACACCTTGCCGTGTGGCTTGCCGGTGCCGCGCAACGTGGTGAGATAGGCGCGCTGGTGGCCGGGGTCGACGCCTGGGGGCGGCACATCCCAGCCGGAGGAAAAGCGATAGCGCACGACGTCGCCGGCGGGGGCCTCGTAATCCTCCTCGAACTTGATGGCGACGGCCATGTCGAGGAGATTGCGGACGGTGCAGCCGCCGTAAGCGGAGTTCTCGAGCTCCGGCACGTAGCGCACCACCCTCGCCTCGGGATCGAGCAATCCGCGCGCGGTAAGCACGCCGCCGAGCGTGCCGGCGATCGCCTTGCTGATCGAGCAGATCAGATGCGGCGTTGTCCTGCTCATGCCGTCGCCGTACCATTCGTGGATCAGCGTGCCCCGATGCATGACCAGCAGTGCATCGCCAAAGGTCTCTCGCAGCGTGGCCTCGATCGTCGTCGACTTGCCGCCAGGCGCGGCAAAGTCGAGCTTCGACAGCTCGCGCGGTGCATTCAGTATGGGCGTCGGCTGTGACGAACGTCGGATCTCCGCGGTCGGCAGCACTTCGCGGGTATGGGTGAAGCCCCAGCGTATCGCGGGAAAGCTGCGCCAATTGGCGCGCGTCACCTGGGCCTCGGGCGCTGGCGGGCTGCCGCGCATCACATCGGTTGGTCGCATTCGGTCCTCCGCAAGCATTCCAACCGGAGGTCGGAACGGCTGGAGCGAAGCCTGCACCGCGGCGCCATCAGGCGTTATCGAGATCCGGCAATATTTTGCTGGACTCGGGCACGGGGCGTGCCAGTCTTGGCGCAATTCTTGCGGGTTTCGGCAGGTCAATTTCGACATATCGTCATGGTCTTAGGCGCAGATTCTCAGATTCAAGACTCGGCTGTCTGCCTGCTTTAGGCGAGCAGCACGGATGTCGATGAGCATTGCGCCGGTCTCGGCCGCTGGCGACTGAGCTATGACCAGATCAGCGCCGGCGCGTTTCGAGGCAGCTTTACGCAACTGTCCCTGCCCCACCTCGAGGTGTTCCGGGAAATCACCAGCCAGCAGGTCCGCCAATATGGGCAGCTGGGCGCTGACAGCTTTGGCATCGGCCTGCCTTGGCACGGCGACGGTGAGGTCAGCTGCAACGGGACCAGAGCCAGCGGCGCGCGAGTGCTCGCCAGCATCGACGCCGAGATCGACATGTGCACGCCGAGGGCGTTCGAGCTGCGTGGCATCGTTGCCAGCACGATGCTAATCGCGGAGCTTGCCGCCCGGCTCGATATCGAATTGCCGCGTGCAGTCTGGCACCAATTGCGGGTGATCGAGATGGCGGAAGCGCCGGTCGCGCGGCTGCGCGCGCATCTTGCCGCGATTCAAGAGATGATCGCGACCGCCCCCGAAGGGTTCAATGATCCGGTGGCCCGGCAGGCGCTGGAAGACGCCCTCCTCGTCGAGATCATGGACATGTTGCCGACCGCACGCCCCAGCGATCCCGGTCGCAGCGCAAGTGCGCGCAAACGCACCGTCGATCGCGCGCGCGAGCTGATGCACGGCAACGGCGATCGTTCGCTGTCGCTGCTGGAGGTCTGCAAGGCGGCGGGCGCGAGCCCGCGCAAGCTCGGCTATTGCTTCCAGGAGGTTCTGGGTACGAGCCCGATGCATTATTGGCGCGCGATGCGGCTGAATCGCGTGCGGCGTGACCTCAAGCGCGCCGGCGGCACGGATTCCTCCGTTTACGACATCGCCGTGCAGCACGGATTCTGGCACTTCAGCCAATTCTCGCTCGACTACAAGCGCCACTTCTCCGAAAAGCCCTCGGAGACGCTGCGGCGGGCAAGGCGTGCCGCGTGATCCGGCTCAGTGCTGCCGCAGCCGGCGGTTGACCCGCCGCGCCAGGTAGTCGCCCGCGCTCTGGACGAGTTGCACCAGCGCAATCAGCACGACGACAACCGCCAGCATCATCTCCGGCATGAAGCGCTGGTAGCCGTAGCGGATGCCGAGATCGCCGAGGCCGCCGCCGCCGACCGCGCCGACCATCGCGGAATAGCCGAGCAGGCTGACCACTGCGAGCGTCAGCGCCAGCAGAAGTCCCGGCAGCGCCTCGGGGATCAGCACCTTGAACACGATCTGAAGCGGCGAGGCCCCGAATGAAGACGCGGTCTCGATCAGGCCGCCATCGACCTCGCGGATCGCAGCTTCGACCAAGCGCGCGATGAACGGCGCGGACGCGATCGTCAGCGGTACGATCGCCGCGGTCGATCCGATCGAGGTGCCGGCAACGAGGCGCGTGAACGGGATGATGGCGACGACCAGGATGATGAAGGGGGTGGAGCGCGTCGCATTGACGATGATCCCGAGCACGCGGTTGACAAGCGGGGCCGCGAACAGCTCCCCCTTCCGGCTGGTGGCGAGGAAGACACCGAGCGGCAGGCCGAAGACGGTGCCGAGCAGCGCCGCGATGCCGACCATGTACAGGGTTTCGAAGGTGGCCTGGACGATCAGGTTGATGAGGTCAGGCGACATAGCCGAGATGCTCCGCCGGGAATTGATGTTGAGACAGAAAGGCCAGCGTCCGCGTCGCCGCGTCGTCGCGGCCAGAACTGCCGAGAGGAATGCCGAGAACGAGCGAGCCGACATGCTGGCCGCCGATCTCGTCGATGCGGGCCGACAGCAGCGACACGTCGAGGCCGAGCTCGCGGGCGAGCCGGACGACCAGCGTGTCGCCGGCCCCCGCTCCGCGCACCTGGAGGCGGATCACGGCCTGCCCGCCGGCAGACGGCTCCGCCACGATCCGGCTCGCCAGCGAGACCGGCAAGCTGTCGCCGATCACCTCGGCCAGGAAGGACTGCGTGATCGGATGCTTCGGGTGGGTGAAGATGTCGGCGACATGGCCGCTCTCGACGACGCGGCCGGCATCGAGCACGACGACTTCCTTGGCAAGCTGGCGCACCACGGACATTTCGTGGGTGATCAGCACGATGGTCACCCCGAGCTCGCGGTTGATGTTCGCGAGCAGATCGAGGATCGCGCGCGTGGTCTGCGGATCGAGCGCGGAGGTCGCCTCGTCCGACAAGAGCACGCTCGGCCGGGTCGCCAGCGCGCGGGCGATGCCGACGCGCTGCTTCTGACCTCCGGAGAGTTCCGACGGATAGCGGTCATGCTTGTCGGCAATGCCGACGAGCGCGAGCAGTTCGGCCACGCGCGTCTTGATGTCGGCCTTGGCCCAGCCGGCGATCTCCAGCGGCAGCGCAATGTTGTCGGCCGCGGTGCGCGAGGACAGCAGGTTGAAATGCTGGAAGATCATGCCGATCGAGCGTTGCGCCAGCCGCAACTCGCGGCCCGCCAGCGCCGAGATATCGCGGCCATCCACGATGACATGTCCGGTGGTCGGCTTCTCTAGCCCATTGATGAGCCGGACCAGACTCGACTTGCCGGCGCCGGAGCGGCCGATCACGCCAGTGATGGAACCGCGTGGTATCGCGAAATCGATATTCTCAAGCGCGTTGACCCCGGGCTTGCCGCGGTAAGCCGGATAGGTCTTCGAGATGCCGGCGAAACGGACCATCGCCTCCGACTCGACGGCAGCACGCGAAATCGCTTCGAACCTCTCGATCGGCTGTCCGATCGCGAGCGATTGGTGGGCATTCATGGAAACGGCCTTCATGCACAATAATTGGGTTGCCGCACGCCCCGGGCGTAAGGGAACCAGATCGCATCCAGCGACGGGGGTGGAACAGCGGTGAGGGCTCGGAATGGAACGCACTGCACCGCAGCACGCACCATCGCCCTTTCGGGCCTGTCTTGCAATGTCAGATATTTGCGAGGAGTTGGACGAAGTTTTCCCAATCCTTCCCCGGAGAAGAATATTCCTTCGCCAGGGCGTATCAGCCTCCCGCCCGGCTCATCCCATCTGCAGCCAGGGCAACACGATCAGCAGAAGCCCGGCGAAGTAGAGCAGCCCGAAGATCAGACCAAAGCCCCAGAACTGGCCCTTCCCGATATAGCCGCTGCCGAAATACATCGGCGCGGGTCCGGTCGCGTAAGGCGAGATCACGCCCATCAGGCCGAGCGAGTACATGCAGAGCATGGCGAGGGTCGTGACCGGCAGATCGGGGATGCCCGATCCGACCGCGAGCACGACGGGCAGCACCGCGGCGGCATGCGAGGTAATGCTCGAGAAGAAATAATGGATCCAGAAGAACAGCGCGACCAGGAGCAGCATCGCGGTCGACGGGGACAGCCCGGCGAGCGGCTTTGCGTATTCGGTCGCGAACCATTTGATGAAGCCGATCTCGTTGAGGCCAGAGGCCAGCGTCAGCAGCGAGGTGAAATAGAAGAACACCTCCCAGGCGCTCTTCTCGCTGACGATATCGGCAAACTCGATCACGCCGGTCACCAGCATCAAGGAGATCACGATGAACACAACGGTGGTCGCGTTGACGAAGTTCGAGCCGAGCACGGGCACATGAATGTCCGGGCTCGACCCCGCGATCCACAGGAACATCGCAAGCGCGATCAGGCCGAGCATGATCCACTCGTTGCGCGACATCGGGCCCATCGTCTGGAGTTCTTTCGCCGCCCAGTCGGAAATCTCCGGGCTGCGCTTCACCTCGGGCCGGCACACCAGATAGCTGAGCAGCGGCACGAGCACCATCAGCAGGATGCCGAGCGGCGCGAAGCCGAGAAACCACTGGCCCCAGCTGACCTCGACCCCGACCGTCTTCTTGGCGATCGCCAGCGCCGCCGCGTTGGGCGCGAGCGCCGTGAAGAACAGCGAGCTTGTGACGGCGGTCGCGGCAAAGGCCGTCCACATCACATAGGTGCCGATCCTGCCGGCGGTCGGTCCCGGCTCGGAGCCGTAGATGCGCGGGATGTTGCTGATGATGGGATAGACGATGCCGCCGCTGCGCGCGGTGTTCGACGGCGTTGCCGGCGCAAGCAGGAAGTCCGACATCGCCACCGCATAGCCGAGGCCGAGCGTGTTGCGGCCAAGGCGCTTCACCAGCACCAGCGCGATGCGCCGGCCGAGCTGGCTCTTGCGATAGCCGATCGAGAACACGAAGGCGCCAACGATCAACCAGACCGTGCTTTCGGCAAAGCCTGCCAGCATCCAGCGCAGCGACTTGGTCGGATTGGGATCGATATAGCCGCTGATACCGGCGACCGTCAGGCCGATGAAGCCGACCGCGCCGACCGGCATCGATTCCAGGATGAGTCCGGTGATGACGGCCGCGAACACCGCGAAATAGTGCCATTGATTGACGTTGAGCCCCGAGGGCGCCGGCCACAGATAGATCACCAGCCACACCGCCAGCGGTGCCACCAGTTTCCAGCGAAACCCTTTCGCCTCAGGCGCCTGCGAATTGGCGGTCATGGGCCCTCCTCTCGAATGTCGTCGCATGATGCGGCTCGTTGGCCGAGCCTGCTTTGTCCCAGTGCGGCGTATACGGACTGTCGGGGCTGCGATCAATGGCCTGGCATCAATCTACCGCCCCTTGAAGCGCGGCTTGCGGCGCCCCAGGAACGCTTCGACGCCCTCCTTGTGGTCTTCGCTGAAACTGGCGAGCGCGAACTGGTCGACGTCCATGTGGCTGGCGAGATCGTCCAGCGCATGCGCAAGCCGGTTGACGGTGAGCTTCGTCATCGCAACCGAGAGCGGCGGCTGCGCGGCGACCTTGCGGGCGAGCTCCATGGCGGCATCGAAGGCATGGCCGGGATCAGTCACCTGTTCCACCAGACCCCACTCATAGGCCTCATCCGCCGAGATGCGCTGATCGGCCAGGATCACCGCCTGCTTGGTGCGGGCTGGTCCGATCAGGTGCAACATGCGCGGAATGCTCTGCCAGCTCATGTTCATGCCGAGCCCGATCTCGGGCACGCGCAAGTGGGCATCGTGCCCCATCACGCGGAAGTCGAGTGCCACGGCGAGCGCGACACCGCCGCCGACGCAAAACCCCTCGATCGCCCCGATCGTGATCTGCTCCATCTCCTGCCAAGCGTGTGTGAGGCGCGGCCCGAGCTTGAGATGCCGGCGCAGCGTGCCGAGATCCATCTCCTTGCGCGAGCGGCCCTCGGCGTCTTTCAAGTCGAAGCCGGCGCTGAATGCGCTGGTGCTGCCGGTCAGAACCACGACGGAAGTCGCTGCATCGTCTTCGAAGCTCCGCGCGGCCGCGGTGAGCTGCCGCAGCGCCTCGGGCGACAGCGCGTTGATGCCATCGCCCCGGTCGAACCGCACGATCGCGATCCGCCCTTCCGGCCCATGACCTTTCTCGATCGCCACGTAATTGGCCAACGGAAGTCTCCCCTGTTCTTGTTGCTCTTGATCACAAATGCCCAGTGCGCCGGTGCTCCGGCTCGCCGCCGCGAACCGGAAACCGGATCGTCGTCCCGATCGTGATCCAGTTGGCGTTCTCGCCGCCGATGTTGCGGCCGTAGATCACGTCGACGGAAAATATCTCGTTCGGCCGGTAGCGTACACCGGTCTGCAAGCGCGGTTGCACAACGCTCGCGACCTCGGACGCGCCAGCCTGGCCATAGGCCTCGATGGTCCATTGCAGCGTGTCGGTGAACTTCCAGTCGAACCCGACGCCATAGGTCAGGTAATGGCGATCCACGGTGCGATCCCAGAGCCAGCCGCCGTTCACGTTGATGCGCAACGTCTCCGACAGGCGAAAGGTCGCGGGGATGACCGCAAAGGCGGACAGCGCCTCGCCGGTCGCCACGTCGAACGATCCCCCGCCATAAGCCGACAATCCCCATCGCCCCACCCCGGTCGGGATGAAGTTCGTTTTGGCTTTGGGAGCTATCGTCGTGGTCCAGTCGCCATCGCTGCGGGCGCGGATGGTCTGGAGGCTCAGCTCGATCGGCCGGAAGGGGTCGACCACGCAGGAGGGATTGGCGACCGCCAGGAAATCCGTATTGGAAGCAGTCGACATCCAGCTCTCGACCTTGCAGGAGCCGACCTCGGAGATGTCGGCGGCATCGACCGCATAGGCGCCATTCGCAGCGCGCGCATCACGCGCCGCGAATGTCACAAGAGCCGCAATTGCGACAATTATTCCGGTTCGTGCAGCCCAGCCCATGGCTGGATGTTAGCAGAGTCTTCCTCGACAAGGCCCGGATTCTGGGACTATCTTCGCGTCATGAGCGAGCATCATCACGACCACGATCACGACCATTCCGAGCTGTCGGAGACCGAGCTGCGCGTGCGCGCGCTCGAGACGATTTTGACGGAAAAGGGCTATGTCGAACCGGCCGCGCTCGACGCCATCATCCAGGCCTACGAGACCAAGATCGGACCGCACAACGGCGCGTGCGTCGTCGCCAAGGCCTGGAGCGATCCGGCCTTCAAGAAGGCACTGCTGGAGGATGGCAGCAAGGCGATCGGCACGCTCGGCCATGTCAGCCGCGTCGGCGACCATCTCGTCGTGGTCGAGAACACACCCGAGCGCCACAACATGGTCGTGTGCACGCTGTGCTCCTGCTACCCCTGGGAAATGCTGGGGCTGCCACCGGTCTGGTACAAGGCCGCACCCTACCGCTCGCGTGCGGTGAAAGATCCGCGCGGCGTGCTCGCAGATTTCGACGTCACCCTGCCCAAGGAGATGGAAATCCGGGTATGGGATTCCACCGCCGAAACGCGCTTCCTGGTGCTGCCAATGCGGCCTGCGGGTACCGAGGGATGGAGCGAGGAACAGCTCGCCGAGCTCGTCACGCGCGATTCCATGATCGGCACCGGCTTTCCCAAGACGCCGGGAGCACCGTCATGAACGGCGTGCACGACATGGGCGGCATGGACGGGTTCGGCAAGGTCGAGCCCGAGCCGAACGAGCCGATGTTCCACGAGGAATGGGAGTCGCGTGTGCTCGCGATGGTACGCGCGATGGGCGCGGCCGGCGCCTTCAATATCGACACCTCGCGCTACTATCGCGAGACGTTGCCGCCAGACGTGTATCTGTCGAGCTCCTATTACAAGAAATGGTTTCTCGGGCTCGAGGAGATGCTGATCGAGAAGGGCTACCTCACGCGAGAGGAGGTCGCCGCCGGCCATGCGATGCAGCCCGCAAAGGCGCTCAAGCACGGCAAGTTCGATCTCGCCAATGTCGAGCGCGTGATGGTGCGCGGCAAGTTCGCCCGCCCTGCCCCGGCGCCTGCCAGGTTCAAGATCGGCGACCGCGTGCGCGCCAAGAACATCCATCCGGCCACGCATACAAGGCTGCCGCGCTACGTGCGCGGCCATGTCGGTGTCGTCGAGCTCAACCATGGCTGCCACGTGTTTCCGGACACGGCGGCGATGGAGCGCGGCGAACATCCGCAGTGGCTTTACACCGTCGTGTTCGAAGGCCGCGACCTCTGGGGCGATGACGGCGATCCGACCCTGAAGGTCTCGATCGACGCCTTCGAGCCGTATCTGGATCCGGCGTGATGAGCAGCACGGCAGCGGCGGTCGCAACGGCGGCCATTCCGAGTATTCCACGCGATGACGACGGCCCGGTGTTCCGCGCGCCCTGGGAAGCGCATGCGTTCGCCATGGCGTTGACGCTGCACGAGCGCGGCGTGTTCACCTGGCCCGAATGGGCAGCAAGCCTGGCCTCCGAGATCAAGCGCGCGCAGGCCGCCGGCGATCCTGATACGGGCGAGACCTACTATCTGCACTGGCTCGCCACGCTGGAAGGCTTGGTCGCACGCAAAGGCGTCGCCTCGATGGACACGCTGCACCGCTATCGCGATGCCTGGGACCACGCGGCGGATCGCACCCCGCACGGCAAGCCGATTGAGCTTCGGCCGGAGGATTTTGGCTAGCTCGCGCTCCACCCGTCATTGCGAGCGCAGCGAAGCAATCCAGAATCTCTCTGCGGCGGCAGTCTGGATTGCTTCGTCGCAAGAGCTCCTCGCAACGACGCGTTGAGAGAGAACGAGCTCTATCCTCCGTCGTCGCCCGGCTTGACCGGGCGACCCAGTACGCCGCGGCTTCTCGGCTCAAGCATGGTCTCTGGGATACTGGATCACCCGCCTTCGCGGGTGATGACACCGAACGTATGGCCTCGCCCCGCCACGAACTCCCGCCATCCCTTCGCCCGCAGGCTGCACGCCGGGCACTCGCCGCAGCCGTAGCCCCAATCGTGCTGCGCGCCGCGTTCGCCGAGGTAGCAGGTGTGGGAGTGCTCACGGATGAGGTCGACCAGCCCCTCGCCGCCGAGATCCTGCGCGAGCTTCCATGTCGCGGCCTTGTCGATCCACATCAAGGGCGTATGGAGCTCAAACTTCCTCGCCATGCCGAGCGAGAGCGCCGTCTGCATGGCGCGGATGGTTTCGTCGCGGCAATCGGGATAGCCGGAGTAATCCGTCTCGCACATGCCGCCGACGATGTGGGTGATGCCGCGCCGATAGGCCAGCGCCGCCGCAAAGGTCAGGAACACGAGGTTGCGGCCGGGCACGAAGGTGTTCGGCAGGCCGTCGGCGCCCATCGCAATCTCGACGTCGCGGGTCAGCGCGGTCTCTGACACCGCCGCCAGCGTCGGGATCGACAGGGTATGGCTGTCGCCGAGCTTTGCGGCCCAATCCGCGCGCAGGCCCTTGACGCCGTCGAACAGCCGCTCGCGGCAGGCCAGCTCGATGGCGTGGCGCTGGCCGTAGTCGAACCCCAGCGTCTCCACGCGCGCAAAGCGGCTGAGCGCCCAGGCAAGGCAGGTGGTGGAATCCTGACCGCCGGAAAACAGCACCAGCGCAGTTTCCGATGAAAATGTATCGCTCATGGCCCGCGCTTTAGCATTGTGGAACGCATCAGCCAATCGGTGGAAATCGGCCCGTTCCGCACGCCCGCGCTGGGAACGGCCGCCCGGTTTTGGCATAACGCTGGCAGCTAGGAGAATGGCCCCGCAATGACCCCTTCCCGCGACATTTCCCGCCTGATCGAGATCATGGCGGCGCTGCGCACGCCGGTGACCGGCTGCCCCTGGGACCTCGAGCAGAATTTTGCGACGATCGCGCCCTACACGATCGAGGAGGCCTATGAGGTGGTGGAGGCCATCACCCGCGGCGATCTCGACGATTTGCGCGAGGAGCTCGGCGACCTGCTGCTCCAGGTCGTGTTCCACGCCCAGATGGCGTCCGAGCAGAACGCTTTCGCATTCGGCGACGTCGTCGAGGCCATCACGCGAAAGATGATCCGGCGTCATCCGCACGTCTTTGCCGACAAGGACGGCAATCTCGCCTCCTCTCACGTCAAGGAAGTGTGGGACCGCATCAAGGCCGAGGAGAAAGCCGAGCGCGCTGCGCGTCGGCCGCCGGAACAGGCGCCGACGCACAAATCGCTGCTGTCAGGCGTGAAGGCCGGCCAGCCCGCCCTGACGCGCGCGATGGAGCTGCAGCGCAAGGCCTCCACCGTCGGATTCGACTGGAACGACCCGCGCGCGGTGCTGGCAAAGATCCGCGAGGAAGCCGACGAGATCGAGGCGGCGCTCGATCGTGGCAACAAGCAGGAGCTGGCCGAGGAAACCGGCGACCTGATGTTCGCCCTCGTCAACCTCGCCCGCCACGTCGATGCCGATCCGGAAGCCGCCCTGCGTGCGACCAACGCAAAATTCGAGCGGCGTTTTGCCTATATCGAACGCGCGCTGGAAGCGCAGGGCCGGACGCTGGAGCAGGCCTCGCTGGCGGAGATGGACGCGCTGTGGAATGCAGCGAAGGGTGAGGAGACCGCGCCAGAGGAGCGCAATCAAGCCCGCCGCTAACTTCGCCGTCGTCCCGACAAGCGCGCCTCAAGCGCGCGCAGATCCAGGACCCATACTCCCAGGGAGCGGTCGTATCGGCAATCTGATAACCACGGGCCTTCCGTCAAACGACGTCCTGTGGCTATGGGTCCCGGATCAGCGTTTACGCTTGTCCGGGACGACAGCACCGTTGAGGCCGCAGTTGGCGCAACTCGCGCGGCGGGGGCCTATGTCGCATGATGTGGCACCGCGTCGAACCTCGACACCACGATATCCCGCTTGGTCTCGTCCACCCGCACCGTCATGTCGAAGCGACCGTCGTGCAGCTCCTTGGCCAGCACCTCGGAATTGCGGTGCAGCCAGCTGATGCCGGCGCCGTCTGCAGCATCGATCGAGAGATCGAGCGTGGTGCGCTTGGCCGCTAACCGCTCCTCGATCGCGGCGAGCAATGCGTCGACGCCCTCGCCTGACACGGCGGAGACCAGCATGGCTGGATGATCTTCGGGCCGGCGCGCTGCGATGTTCAGAAGCTCTTCGCGCTGTTCAGCGTCGTAGCGATCGATCTTGTTCCAGACCTCGATGATGCGGCCGCTATCGTCCGGGTTGATCCCGAGCTGGCGCAGCACGGCATCGACGTCGCTCTGCTGGGCCTCGGCGTCGTCGTGCGAGATGTCGCGCACATGGAGGATGACGTCGGCCTCGAGCACCTCCTCCAGCGTGGCACGGAAGGCGGCGACGAGCTGGGTCGGCAGGTTGGAGATGAAACCGACCGTATCCGACAGCATCGCCTTGCCGCCATGCGGCAGGCTGAGCGCGCGCAAGGTCGGATCGAGCGTCGCAAACAGCATGTCGGCGGCCTGCACGTCGGCGCGGGTCAGGCGGTTGAACAGCGTCGACTTGCCGGCATTGGTGTAGCCCACCAGCGCAACGACGCGATACGGCACGCGCCGACGTCCCGCACGATGCAGCCGCCGCGTCGCCTGCACCTTCTTCAGCTCGCTCTCGAGCTTGGAGATGCGCTCCTGGATCAAGCGGCGGTCGGCTTCGATCTGCGTCTCGCCGGGACCGCCCATGAAGCCGAAGCCGCCGCGCTGGCGCTCCAGATGGGTCCACGAGCGCACCAGGCGCGAGCGCTGGTAGTTGAGATGCGCGAGCTCGACCTGGAGCGAGCCCTCCTTGGTCTTGGCGCGGCGGCCGAAGATTTCCAGGATCAGCCCGGTGCGGTCCAGCACCTTCGCGTGCAGCTCTTTCTCGAGATTGCGCTGCTGGATCGGCGCCAGCGCGCAATCCATCACCACGAGCTCGACATCGAGGGTCTTGATCAGTCCGGCGATCTCCTCGACCTTGCCCTTGCCGATATAGGTGGCGGGGCGGATCTGGCTGATCGGCGCGATGATGGCGTCGGCGACAACGAGATCGATCGCACGCGCGAGGCCCGCGGCTTCGTCGAGCCGGGCCTCGGCGTCGCGCTGAACATGGCTTTCCGATTGCGCGTCGGCACCGCCCGCGCGCACACGCAAGTAGGGGCCGATGACAAGCACCCGCCCCGTTTGCTTAGCCCCCGCCGACCGCGGACGGTCGGCATCCCCGTCGAAATTCCGGGGTTCCAATCAGATCACTCTCAAGCCGGCTGATCCTCGCCGCCTTCGAACAGCTGGATCGGAGCACCGGGCATGATGGTCGAGATCGCATGCTTGTAGACGAGCTGCGAATGACCGTCGCGCCGAAGCAGCAAACAGAAATTGTCGAACCAGGTCACGATGCCCTGGAGCTTCACTCCGTTGACCAGAAAGATCGTCAGTGGCGTCTTGGTTTTGCGAACGTGATTGAGGAAGGTGTCCTGTAGGTTTTGTGCGCGGTCTGCCGCCATTGTTTTTTTCTCGCTTTGAGTTTCTTTTTATTGCGCCGGTTGCGGCCCTCTTTGTGAGGTTCGGGGCCTCTCCCGGTTGCCGTTCCCTCATGAGATCCCCCTCGGAAGGAATAGCTGTGCGATTAGAGGACAGGTAGGCCTATTAGGCAAGCCGCTTCACGCGGCAGCCCCCGCCCTATTGCCCCGAAAAACTACGGAAATCGATGATTTTCCTGGTTTATCCCTAAGGTGCCGCCGCAATGTCGCGGTGCTAGATTCTTGTTTCGACGTCTTTTTCCTTATGCGGGCCGGTGGCCGCTTCGCGCGAAACGCGCTAGCCGACACCGAGCGCCTTCAGCTTTCGATGCAGCGCCGACCGTTCCATGCCAACGAACTCGGCCGTGCGAGAAATATTTCCTGAAAAACGGCTGATCTGTGCAATCAAATAGTCGCGCTCGAACACTTCGCGCGCCTCACGCAGCGGCAGGCCCATGATGTGCTCGCCATTGTTGCTGGTCGGCATCGCCGGCACCATGGAGCCGACGTCCTGTGGCAACATGTCGGCCGTGATGATGACCTCCGGCCCGCCTGCCGCGAGAATCATGACCCTCTCAACATTATTGCGGAGCTGGCGCACATTGCCCGGCCAGACATGCGACTGCAGCACCGCCATCGCGTCCTGCCCGATCTGCCGCTTGGGCAGGCCGCTGCCGGCCGAGATCTGCTCCATGAAGTAGTCGATCAATTCCGGGATGTCCTCGCGCCGTTCGGAGAGCGCGGGCACGCGGATCGGCACCACCGAAAGCCGGTGATAGAGGTCCTCGCGGAAGTGGCCGGCCGCGATCTCTTCTTCGAGATTGCGCGCGGTCGACGAGATGATGCGGACGTCGACCTGCACCTTGGCGGTGCCGCCGACGCGCTGGAACGACTGCTCCACCAGCACGCGCAGGATCTTGTTCTGGGTCTCGCGCGGCATGTCCGCGATCTCGTCGATGAACAGCGTGCCGCCATGGGCTTCCTCGAGCGCGCCGGCCTTGCGCGGCTGCTCGCCGTTGGACTGTTCGACACCGAACAGCTCGTGCTCCATGCGCTCAGGCGTGATCGCGGCGGCGTTGATGACGACGAAGGGACCGTCGGCACGGCCCGAGGCCGTGTGCAGGGTACGTGCGGCCAATTCCTTGCCGGCGCCGGCAGGGCCGACGATCAGGATGCGGCTGTTGGCCTTGGCGGCGCGCTCGATGGTCTGGCGCAGCTGGTTCATGCTGGGCGAGCGGCCGACGAGCTGGCTGGCGCTCGGCGCGAGCTGCTTCAGCTCCTTCACCTCGCGCTTCAGCCGCGAGTTCTCCAGCGCCCGGGTCGCGACCAGGATCAAACGGTCGGCCTTGAACGGCTTCTCGATGAAGTCGTAAGCGCCGCGCTTGATCGCCGCGACCGCGGTCTCGATGTTGCCGTGGCCCGAGATCATCACGACCGGCAGGTCGGCGTTGTCCTTCTTGACCTGCTCCAGCAGCTGCAAGCCGTCGAGCTTGGAGCCTTGCAGCCAGATGTCGAGGAACACCAGATGCGGCCTGCGGTTGGCGATCTCGGCGAGTGCCGTATCGCTGTCGCGTGCGGTCCGGGTCACGAAGCCCTCGTCCTCGAGAATGCCCGCAACGAGATCTCGAATATCGGCCTCGTCATCGACAATCAGAATTTCACTTGCCATGGGTCACGCCTGTCTTGTCAGCTGCCTGTCGAGGCTTCGATCTTCGTTGAATCATTGGTCTTTTCAGCCGGCTCTTTGGTTTCGGCCGCCGGCTCCTTTGTTTCGGGCGCCGCGTCTTTCGCCGGCTCCGTCACAGCTTCCTTGGTGATTTCGGCAGCCACCGGCGCCTGCTCGGCGACCTCGGCCTTCGCGGCTTGCCCGGAGATCGCAAAGCGCATCCGCATCCAGGCACCGCGCTGGCCCTCGCGGAAGTCGGAGGCATCCTTCAGCTCGATGCGTCCGCCATGGTCTTCGAGCACGCGGCCGACGATCGCGAGGCCAAGGCCGGTGCCCTTGGCACGGGTCGTGACGTAGGGTTCGAGCAGTCGCGAGCGCGCGACCTTGGGCAGGCCGATGCCGTTATCGATCACGTCGATCAGCACGTCATCGCCTTCGCGGGAGACCACGACGTCGATGCGGCCTTTGCCGAGCTCTTCCGGCGGGACCTGCTCGATCGCCTCGGTGGCGTTCTTGACGATGTTGGTGACCGCCTGGGAGATCAGCCGCCGGTCGAACTGGGCCCGGAGCGGATCCTGCTTGAACTCGGCCTCGATATCGATTTCGGGATGGGCGACCTTCATCAGGAACACCGCTTGCCGCACGGTGTCGGCGACGTCCTCGCCCTCCATCACCGGTTTCGGCATGCGGGCAAAGCGCGAGAACTCGTCGACCATGCGGCGGATGTCGTCGACTTGGCGCACGATGGTGTCGGTGCATTGTTCGAAGATCTGCTTGTCCTTGGCCTCGGTGATATCCTTGCCAAACTTGCGGCGGATGCGTTCGGCCGAGAGCTGGATCGGCGTCAGGGGGTTCTTGATCTCGTGGGCGATGCGGCGCGCCACGTCGCCCCAAGCCGAGGTGCGCTGCGCCGAGACCAGCTCGGTGATGTCGTCGAGCGTGATGATGTAGCTGTCGTGCGGCTGGTTCTTCTCGGCGCTGACGCGGACTGACAGATTGCGTTCCTGCCCGTCACGGGTGATCGTGATCTGGCCCTGCACCAGGCGCTGGGTGCCTTCCCGGGCCGCCTTCATCATCTCGTCGAGCTCGGGCAGCACCTCGGAGAGCGGATGGCCGAGCGTCTCGGATTCGGCGTGCCCGATCAGCTTCTCGGCCGAGCGGTTCAAAATGCCGACGCTGCCGGAGGCATCGACGCCGATGATGCCGGCGCTCGCCGAGGACAGCACGGCCTCGATGAAGCGGCGGCGACTGTCGATCAGGTCGCTGGCGTTGACGAGCTCGTCGCGCTGGCTGCGCAATTCCTGCGTCATCTTGTTGAAGGTCTGGCCAAGCTGGGCCAGATCGCCTTCCGACTGGTGCACCGGCACTTGGACATGGAGATCGCCGGTCGAGACGGTATGGGCCGCGTTCATCAGCCGCCGAATTGGCGAGACCAGCGAGTTGGCGAAGTTGAGGCCGATCAGCACCGAGGCCATCAGGATGGTCAGCGCGATCACGGCAAACATCAGCGCGAAGGCGACCTGGATACCGAGCCGGCGCGACTCGATCTGGGCATATTCGGCGACGCTGACCTCGGTCTGCTTGAGCTGGTTGACGACATTCGGATCAAGGGGCCGGGCGACATAGAGGAAGGTGTCGTTGAAGGCGCGCAGGCGGATCACCGCGGCGACGAAGCTCGCATCGGGGAGCACCGCGATCTCGGGCTCGTTCTCGTTGACGTTGCTGAGAAAGTCCGGCGCCGGCGGCGAATAGGCGAGCCGCATGCCAGTGTCGGCGGATTCCAGGATGTTGGTGTTCTTGTCGATGATCATCGCGCCCGGCAAATTGCGCGAGCCGGCGCTGGTGGTCAGCATCTCGCGGAACGAGCGGCGATCCTGGTCGTAGAGCGGCCGGGCATGCGCGATGTCGTTCGCCATGCCGAGAATGTCGCCGCGGATCAGCTGGGCATGGTCCTGCATATAGGCCCGCGCGATCGTCAGCGAGTTCTGGATCACCTCCCTGGTCGGCCCGGAGAACAGCCGGTCGAGGCCACGCTCGATGGTGACGTTGGCGACGACGGCGACAAGCACCGCCGGCAGCACCGCCACGATCGAGAACAGGCTGACGATCTGGACGTGGAGGCGTGCCGCCGCCCTGCCCCGCCGCCGCGCCAGGATCAGCTGCCAGAGCTCGCGGACGATGATGCCGACCAGCAGCAGGATCGTGGCCGCATTGATCAGGTAGAACGAGCGGACGAGTTCGGGCGTCGGCTCAATATTGGTGAGGCCGGTCAGGACCACGAAGGTCAGGAAGGCCGACAGCAACGCCAGCGCCACGGCAAACGGCGCCAGCCAGCGCCGTGCCGACCAACGCCGGGGCTCTTCCGCTGGGGCCGTGTCAAAGTGTGCGGCCGAGGTATCTGCGCTGGTCATTCCGGCAATGGTGGTGCTGAAAACGGGTCCGCGGGCGCGCGGATACTGATGTATTCGTACCACATTGTTGCCGAATTGCGACAATTCCGCGGCGCTTCCCCCGCGACCGACGCCCACCATCCACAACCACATCGGTTCGAGGGAACGGATTCCCGCTATCCCGGCTTGACCCGGCATGGATAAATATTTTCTCGCGACGATGGTGTCGGCCGTTTTGCTGCTCATTGTGGCCGCCGACCTCCTGGTCAACGGCCTGGGTCTCCAGCAGCCGCTGGTGAATGTCGCCAGCGTCATGCCGGCATCGGGCCGGCTCGTCAGATAGGTGCGACGCCGCGTCTTGCGGCCGAATGACCAATTTGAAGGTGCGGACGGAACATTTCGCCCCGATCCGGACTTCTGCTCACCGCGTCAGCCACAACGGCCAGCGCGATCCGGACAGGCTCAGCTCTGCCTTGGTAGGGGGAGCTGAGCCACCGTTCGTTCCGCCAGATTATCCCCCGCTCCGATAGACCTGGATGTCGAGATCCCGGATCTTCTTGCGCAGCGTGTTGCGGTTGAGGCCGAGCAGGTCGGCGGCGCGGATCTGGTTGCCGCGGGTGGCCGCTAGCGCGGCCGTGAGCAGCGGCACTTCGATCTCCTTGAGGATGCGGTGATAGAGGCCGGGCGGCGGCACGCCGTTCGGAAAGCCCTGGAAGTGCGACGACAAATACGCTTCCACGGCGCCGCCGAGATTATCGACGCCCTGCTGGACCGCAGCACCCGGGCTGACCGAGGGCGGTGCAAGCTCGCCGTCGATGACGGACGCCGTGATGACGTCCTGCGGATAGAGCGCGGCGAGACGCCGGGCGAGATTCTCCAGCTCGCGCACGTTGCCGGGCCAGCGGTGCTGCTTCAGCCGCTCCAGCGCCAGCGCGTCGAGCTTCTTGGGCGGCAGACCGTCCTTCTCGGCGAGTGCGAAGAAGTGCCGCACCAGATCCGGCAGGTCCTCGATGCGCTCGCGGAGCGGCGGCAGGCGCAGCGGCACGACGTTGAGGCGGAAGAACAGATCTTCCCGGAACAGGCCCTGCTGGATCAGGACGCGCAGATCCTTGTTGGAGGCCGCGACGATGCGCACGTCGGTCTTGATCGGCGTGCGGCCGCCGACGGTGGTGTATTCGCCCTGCTGCAGCACGCGCAGCAATCGCGTTTGTGCCTCCATCGGCATGTCGCCGATCTCGTCCAGGAACAGCGTGCCGCCCTCGGCCTGCTCGAACCGGCCGGAGGCGCGGGTGTTGGCGCCGGTGAAGGCGCCGCGCTCATGGCCGAACAGCTCGGATTCGATGAGGTCGCGCGGAATCGCGGCCATGTTCACCGCGACGAACGGGCCGTTGCGGCGCTTGCCGTAATCATGCAGCGCGCGCGCCACCAGCTCCTTGCCGGTGCCGGACTCGCCCGTGATCATCACGGTGAGGTCGGTCTGCATCAGACGCGCGAGCACGCGGTAGATTTCCTGCATCGCCGGCGAACGGCCGACCAGCGGGATCGCCTCCATCTCGGCGTCCTCGTCCGGCGTCGAGACGCGCTCCTTCGGCTCGGCGAGCGCGCGGCCGACGATGGCGATCAGCTCCTTGAGGTCGAAGGGTTTTGGCAGATATTCGTAGGCCCCGCGCTCGGAAGCGCGGATCGCTGTCATGAAGGTGTTCTGCGCGCTCATGACGATGACCGGCAGATTCGGCCGCATCTTCTTGATCCGCGGCAGCAGGTCGAAGGCGTTTTCGTCGGGCATCACCACGTCGGTGATGACGAGATCGCCCTCGCCCTGGCTGACCCAGCGCCACAGCGTTGCGGCATTGCCGGTGAGTCTGACCTCATACCCGGCCCGGGACAGTGCCTGATTGAGAACGGTGCGGATGGCGGTGTCGTCATCAGCTACGAGAATGCTACCTGCGGGCATCGTTAATCCTCATTTCGCCCCCTGTGACACAGGCGACGACTTCCCGGCAGAGTCGGCGCGACTGCTTTGATCGGCATGTTTCGCCGATGTGGAATACATCGGCATCAGCACGCGGAAGGTGGTTTTGCGCGGCTGAGATTCGCATTCGATGATGCCCCCGTGATCGCCGACGATCTTGGCGACCAGCGCAAGACCCAGGCCCGAGCCGGTCTGCTTGGTGGTCACGAAGGGGTCGAACAGGTTGGGCAAAAGATCGTCCGGCACGCCAGGTCCGTTGTCCTTCACGCAGAATTCGAGCGGCAAGGATACCCGGGATTTTTGACCGGGGACTGACAGGCGCACGCCGGGGCGGAACGCGGTGGTGAGCTGGATCTCGGCGTCGGGCACGTCGATCAGGGCTTCGGCGGCGTTCTTCACGAGGTTGAGGAACACCTGGATCAACTGATCCTGGTTCGCCAGCACCGGCGGCAGCGAGGGATCGTAATCCTCGATGAAGCGGATGTTGCGGGCAAAGCCGGACTGCGCCAGCCGCTTCACGTGGTCGAGCACCGAATGGATGTTGACGGGGCCACGCACCACGGGACGCTCGTCGCCGAACACCTCCATGCGGTCGACCAGCGTCACAATGCGGTCGGCCTCGTCGCAGATCAGGCGCGTCAGCATGCGATCCTCGGACGAGGCCTGCTGCTCCAGGAGCTGCGCCGCGCCGCGGATGCCGGAGAGCGGATTCTTGATCTCGTGCGCCAGCATCGCGGCCAGCGCGATCACCGAGCGCGCGGCGCTGCGATGGGTGAGCTGGCGGTCCATCTTGTCGGCAATGGTGCGCTCCTGCAGCATCACCACGATATGGCCGGGCCGCTCGGTGAGCGGAGCGACATGCAGATCGACCTGGCGGTCGCCGCCCATCCGCGGCGTGCCGAGATCGACCTTGTATTCGTTGACGGGCGAGTTCGACGAGCGCACCTGGTCGATCAGCGCCAGCAAGGGACTGCCGAACGGCACCAGCTCTTTCAACGACTGCCGCTTCAGGAACTGCGTCGAGATCTCGAAGAAGGCTTCGGTGGCGATATTGGCGGCGACGATCTTGCCGTCCGGCCCGATCATCAGCACGGGATTGGGAAGTGCATCCAGCATTGCGTCGCTGTCGGATGGACCGCGATGTTCAGCGGCTGAGCTCATGCAGCAGCGCTCCATGCGAAGTCGTCGAACGCATCCTGCAGCGACTGGTGGACGAGGCGCGGATCCTCCGAGGTGAGGATCTTCCGGCGCCAGGATTTCAGCGTCTCGGCCGGCGCACGGCTCGCCTGTGCCGCGACGTCGAGCGCCCAGCCCAGATGCTTGCGGGCATGCTTCAGTCCGACGCGAAGACCATAGAGCGCGCAGACGCCCTCATAGAGCGTGCGGACATAATGCAGCTGGGTTTCGAGCGAGGGCACAGCTTCCTCGGCCCCGCCCTTGAGCCGGCGGCCGATCTGGCCGGGCAGCCAGGGCTGGCCCTGCGCGCCGCGGCCGATCATCACGGCATCGGCGCCCGAGGCCTCGAGCGCCGCGAGCGCCCTCTCGTAGGAGGTGATGTCGCCGTTGACGACGAGCGGAATGGCGATGGCCTCGCGCACGGCGCGGATCGCCTCCCAATCGGCGTCGCCCTTGTAGAACTGGCTGCGGGTGCGGCCATGGACCGTGACGAGCCTGACGCCAGCGGCTTCCGCGCGCCGCGCCAGTTCCGGCGCATTGCGGCTGCGGTCGTCCCAGCCGAGCCGCATCTTCAGCGTCACCGGCACCTTCACCGCCGCGATGGTGGCATCGATCAGGCTGACGGCATGGTCGAGGTCGCGCATCAAGGCCGAACCGGATTGGCCACCCGTGACGTGGCGGGCCGGACAGCCCATGTTGATGTCGATGATATCGGCGCCTTCGGCTTCGGCGATCCGGGCGCCCTCGGCCATCCAATGCGCCTCGCAGCCGGCGAGCTGGACCACGTGCGGGCCGATTCCCGTGGCCTCGCAACGCAACCGGGACATCCAATGGCCATTGGCGAGCTCATCGCTGGCGGTCATTTCGGACACGACGAGACCGGCCCCGAGCTCCGCGGACAGCCGGCGGACGGGCGAGTCAGTCACCCCCGACATCGGCGCCAGGAAGACCGGGGTAGCGACATCAATATCGCCTATTTTCAACGGCTTAGAGCCGGATACTGCCGAACCGGTCACTGGGGTCTCGTCGACTGGGCAGGGCCTCATCGCGCCTGCCATGACATATCTTGCGCACAATTCTTGTGCAGTCAAGCGTCATGCCTACAGTTTAGACAATTCTGCAAATCTTTCAAGTGCAGTGCAGCAAATTGCTGTTTCCAACAATCCGGGGAAACCCCCTTTTTTTGCGGGCCTGCCGTGCTAGAGGCATGCGGCAATCACCCCACTCCCCGACTCTCCATCACCAACTGAGTATTTGAGTCCTATGGCGAAATCACAGCGCACCGCAGTTGTCCTCGTCGCAGCCGGGCGTGGACTGCGTGCAGGCGCCGGCGGGCCGAAGCAATATCGAGAGATCGGTGGCGTGCCCGTGATCTATCGCGCCATGGAAGCCTTCAGCCGCCATGCCGATGTCTTTGCGGTGCAGCCGGTGGTGAACCCCGATGACAGCGCCATGTTCACGGCCGCCGTCGCCGGGCTCAAGCACGAGGCGACGACCAATGGCGGCGCGACGCGGCAGGCTTCGGTGCTTGCCGGCCTCGAGGCGCTCGTCAAGCACAAGCCCGATATCGTGCTGATTCACGACGCCGCCCGGCCGTTCGTCTCGGCAGGATTGATCTCGCGCGCGATCGAAGCCGCAAGCTGCACCGGCGCCGCAATCCCCGTCGTCCCCGTCACCGACACCATCAAGCTCACCGGCGACGCCGGCCATGTCGAGGGCACGCCGGACCGCGCGCGCCTGCGGATCGCGCAGACGCCGCAATCCTTTCGTTTCGATGTCATCCTCGAGGCGCATCGTCGCGCGGCGAAGGACGGGCGCAGCGATTTCACCGACGATGCCGCGATTGCCGAATGGGCGGGATTGACGGTTGCAACCTTTGAAGGCGATGTTGCCAACATGAAGCTCACCACTCCCGAGGATTTCGTGCGCGAGGAAGCGCGCCTGGCGGCCCAGCTCGGCGACATCAGGACCGGCACCGGCTACGACGTGCACGCCTTCGGCGAAGGCGACCACCTCATGCTCTGCGGCGTGCGCGTGCCGCACACCAGGGGTTTTCTCGCCCATTCCGACGGCGATGTCGGCCTGCATGCGCTGGTCGACGCCATCCTCGGCGCGCTCGCCGACGGCGACATCGGCTCGCACTTCCCGCCGAGCGATGCGAAGTGGAAAGGCGCCTCCTCCGACCAGTTCCTGAAATACGCCATCGAGCGCGTCACGGCGCGCGGCGGCCGCGTAGCCAATCTCGAGGTCACCATGATCTGCGAGCGGCCCAAGATCGGCCCGTTGCGCGATGCCATGCGCGCGCGCATCGCCGAGATATCCGGCGTCGACGTCTCGCGCGTCGCGGTGAAGGCGACCACCAGCGAGCGGCTCGGCTTCACCGGCCGCGAGGAAGGCATCGCGGCCACCGCGAGCGCCACCATCCGTCTGCCATTTAACGAAAAGAGCTGGAGCGTCTAGGCCATGGGCGGCAGCGACGCACGCGCCCTCTCCCGCTCGCTGCTCGATCTGTGCCGGATGCGCAAGCTGACGATCGCGACCGCTGAATCATGCACCGGCGGCCTCGTCGCCGGCGCGCTGACCGACATTCCCGGCTCGTCCGACGTGATCGATCGCGGCTTCGTCACCTATTCCAACGACGCCAAGCGCGCGATGCTCGGCGTCGAAGCCGGCACGCTCGCCCATTTCGGCGCCGTCAGCAAGGAAACCGCAACCGCGATGGCGGTCGGCGCACTGGAGCGGGCCGGCGTCGATCTCGCCGTCGCCATCACCGGCATTGCCGGCCCCGGCGGCGCGACGCCCGGCAAGCCGGTCGGTCTCGTGCACTTCGCCGCCGCGGCACGCGATGGCCGGATCATCCACCGCGAGCATCGTTTCGGCGCGATCGGCCGCTCCGCCGTGCGTCAGCGCTCCGTCGTCGAGGCGCTGCGCATGCTGATGGATCTCGCCCGCGGCCCGCAAGCCCAGGTCAAGCCGCGCGCCGCCGCAACCCGCCTGCGCCCGCGCGTCACCCGCTCGCCGCGCCGGCATGCGGCTAAACGCCGAACGCCGCGGTCGCCGCGGGGCTGATCGCTCCGCTTACGGCTTGCGCGCGATCACGCGGATCGCAGCCAGATTGGCGCGATGCTGCTCGAACACCCGCCGCATCGCCAGCACCCGACGTCGCGCCGCCCGATCGAGCAACAGGTTCTTGGCGAGCCGCAACGCACCGACCAGACCCTCGTCCTGCACGAGGCGCCGTGGCCGGAGCAGATGCATCGGTGCGAATTCAACCGCCACGATTTGAAAGCCGACGCTCTCCAGCAGCCCTCGCCAGCCGTCGCCGGACAATGGACGGGCGCCGACATGGATGGCTCCGGAGAGCGCGCGATCGATCTGCTGCCTTTGGCCGAACGGCATGTCGTCGGGAATCACGGCGAGCTCGTGGATGCCATAGCGGCCGCCGGAGCGAAGCAGCCGGAACGCTTCCGCCGCGATGCGGCGCTTCTGTTCCTGGGTGTGCATGCTCAGCATGGCCTCGCCGATCACGACCGACGCGAAGCCCGCCGGCAGGGTGGTCTGATCGGCCGTCCCGACAACGACCGAAACATGTCCCTTCGCGGGAAGCTGCCGGCTCGTCCACGCCGCCGCCTGCGCATCGCGCTCGACGCCGACATAGCGCCGTGGGCCTCGCTCCAGGATCATGCGGGCGGTGACGCCAAGCCCAGGCGCAAACTCGACGACGTCGTCTTCAATGCCGATCACCAGGCCGTGCAGCAGCGCGCGCGTCAGGCCAAGGCCGCCGGGACGCAGCACGCGCTTGCCGAGCCGGGCCAGCAGCCAATGGCCCGGCATCTTCGCCACGTCGAGATCACTGCCCGGCAGGTCAACCGGCGGCATCGTGTGGTCCGCAATCATTGGAGTCTCCTTTGCACGTTAGAACCGCGCCCGAAGGCCGCCGTAATATCCGCGTCCGTCGCCGGGAATGAACGCGGCTTGGTCCGGCCGCGCCTGATCGACGATCAGGGTCGATGCGGCATAGGTCGCGTTGAACAGGTTGGTGATCTCGCCGAACACCGAGAAGCGCTTGCTGATCCGGTATTCGGTGCGCAGATCGGCGACGACGAACGGATCGGCAAACAGCGTGTTCATGTTGTCGATCGGCATGTGACCGGGACTCCAGCGCACCACGCCCTCGAGCTTCCAGGCATCCGTCGCCCGATATTGCAGGACCGCGTTGACGAGATGCGGCGGCGCGCCGGCCAGACGGTTGTTGCCGCGCAGCGGATCGTTGTCGAAGCGGAAGTCCTGATAGGTATAGGCGACGCGGCCGGTCAGCCGCTCCGTGATCCTGACCCCGACGCCGAACTCGACACCGAAATGGGTGGTGCGGTCAGCATTGAACGCCGCCATCAGCGCGCCGGTCGAGTCGCGCAGGCTGAGCAGCTCGTTGTCGACCCAGGAATAGTAGGTGACGGCGTCCCACGACAGCACGCCGCCCCGGCCGCGCCAGCCGCCTTCGACCGTGGTGGCGGTTTGAGCCTTCAGGTCGGGCGTCGCGAACACCGCGGCGACGAGGCCCGGATTGCCCGGCGTCGGCCGCCCGGGGCTGCTGTTCGGCGTCCCGTTGATCGTTGCAAGCAGATCGTCATGCGACGGCGCCTCGAAGCTCCGACTGACCGCGGCAAAGATGGTCTGGCCAGACACGGGGCGGAAGGTCACACCGAGGCTGGGGCTCCACGCCGAATAGCTGCGCGCATAGCTCGAGCTCTGCGTCGGCACCGCCCCGTTCGGCAGCAGCATGGTCGGGTTTGCCGGATTGTAGGCAATCGTCGGCCGTGTCGCGCTCCGGTAGATGTCGTCATTGTCGCGCGTGGCATAGCCATAGGCGATCGCCGGCGACATGGTGACCCGGTCCCAGATCGGCAAATTGAGGCCGGTATGCAGCGCGAGCGTGCTCGCATCGAGCCGACTCTCGCCGAACTTGGCGCCGGTCTGCCCGGCCTGGTTGATGAAGTTCTCCCGATCCGCCGATCCCACGGAATATTGCGCCGTCGTTTCCAGCAGCGGCAACGCGGCCGCGCTATCGGGCTTGTAGGCGTAGCGAAACACGCCCGTCGCATCGTCGCCCCGCGTGGCGCGGACGCCCGAGGAGATCGGAAAGCGGAACATGTCGTCGATGTGGGTATAGCCAAGCGCCACGTCGAACAGATGCGCATCGAACGTCGCGGTGGTCCGCGAGCCCGCCACGAACTGGTCGGCCTCGCGGCGTGGCCCGTCGCGCACGACATTGGGCCCCGGATTGATCGAGGTCGATGGCGGGATGAAGGTTGGTCCCGCGGAGACCTGGCGTGGATTGGCCTCCATCGCGCTCTTGGTCAGCGGCCCAGCCACGCCGAAGCCGAGATCGGTGTAGCCTATGAAGAAGCGTGTGCTGACATTCTCCGACAGCACGGCCCCGACATTGGCGTTGAAGCTGCTGCGCTCGGAGCTGTTGTAGTCACGAAAGCCGTCACGGCGGCTGAAATCGGCCTGGACCAGCGCATCGACATTGTCCTTCCTGCCGCCGGTCTGCGCACTGGCATTGATCTGCCCGAAGCTGCCGCCGCTGACGGCGGCTTGCGTGCCCGGCGACGACGATCCCGTCGGCGACACAAAATTCAGGGCCCCACCGAGCACGGTGGCGCCGAGGCGGTTGGCCATGTAGCCGCGATAGACCTCGATGGCCTCCGCCTGCTGCGGATTGGCAAAGCCGACAATGTAGGAGCCGTCGGCCCGGTTGATGGGCAGGCCGTTCTGGAGCACCAGCAGTCCGCGCTCGACCGGATTCTGCTGCAGGCCGGAGCCGCGGATCTGAATGCGCGGCTGGTCGTTGCCGCCGAAGAAGTTTTGCACCACGACGCCGGGAACGCCGCTCAAGGCGCGCGCCACGGTCGGATTGCCGGTGGGCGAGAGATCTTCGCGCCGGACCAGCGCGACGCCGCCCGCGAGCGCCTCGAAACGCTCTTGCACCGATGCGGCCGCAGCAGCGGCAGACGGCGCCTCTTCGCCGGGCGCGTCACCACCGCGAGGCTGCGGCTTGGCCGCACGGCGCCGTGCCGCGACCCGCTCGCGAGATACCGCCGCCGGCTTCGCCGCGCTGTTCGGCGGAGCCACGACCACCGGATCGAGCTGGATGGCCGTGCCCGGCGTCGCCGATTGCGCGAGGCAGGCTTCTCCGGCAAGCTCCGGCAGCAACAAGACCGATGCCGTCAGGGACAGCCGCATCGTGCCGGGTATCCTGCTTGCGCCTCGTGACCGCCCTCGCCCGGATGAAAAGTTGATGTTCTTACGTCCCACTGCAGCTCCATTTCCTTGCAGCCCATCGCCTTTGCAGCGCGCGCCGGTGTCCGCGCGACGGTGCACGCCGTCGCGATCGGCCGCGAAGCTCGGCGCTGGGCTTGTGAATCTGATTGCGCTGGAACAAACAGCGCGCAGCTTGGAATTAGTTTCGTTCCAATTCGCGCGTCGGCAGGTGTGTCGCTCCGGCAGATGCCCTCGCCGCGAGGGCCATCGCGGCCTTAGCTTTCCTTTGGCGATTTGAGCTTAAGGCGCGTCACGCTACCGCAAGCAGCGCGCTCGCATGGTCAAGCACGCGCTGTTTGACGGCATCGGCGTCGGACGGCTTGACCTTGGCGCTGACCGTCAATTCCACCAGCGGCGCTGCGGGATCGGCCGCGATGACCTTGGACACATTGACCGTGGGTGCGGCCCCCTCGTCGATGCGAGGGTCCTCGCGCAGCTGCTCGAGGATCCGGTCGGCCAACGCATTGGCCGATCCGGCCCTGACCGGGAACGCCACCTTGACCTCACCGGCGCCGGGATAGGCGCTGTGGTTGACGATGGCCGCGCCCCACACTTGTCCGTTCGGCAACAGGATCTGCGTGTTGTCGAGCGCGACCAGCTCGGTCATGAACAACGACAAGGACTTCACCTTCCCCGCCTTGCCGGCCACCTCGACGTCATCGCCAATGTGAAAGGGCCGGAACAACAGCAGCATCACGCCGGCGGCGAGATTGGAGAGCGTGCCTTGCAAGGCGAGACCGATGGCAAGTGACGTGGCGCCCAGCACGGCAACGAGGCTCGCGGTCTGGATGCCGAAGAGCTGAAGCACGGCGATGCCGACCACGGCCAGCACACCGTAGCGCACAAGACTGCCGACGAACAATGTGACGAGCGGGTCGACGCGGTGCGTGACGCTCAACACGCGTGTGACGAAGCGCTGCATGGCGCCGGACAGATACCAGCCGATCGCGAGCAGCAGAATCGCGTAGATCGCGTTCAGGCCATACAGGATGAGCGAGGCTTTCAGCGTGTCGAAATTGACGGTCATGACGGCTCCAACCCGGACAATCGGTTGAGAACGCACTGCGATGCGAAATGATCCCGGCGTTGGCCGAGGCGGGAACACGGCACGAAACACTGGTAGGGTGGATTAGCGCAGCGTAATCCACCTCTTCTCTTGCCGCCGCGGAAGAAGCGGTGGGTTACGCCTTCGACGAACCCACCCTACGAAATCTTGCGTGGCCCGACGGGCAAAACACACAATGGGGCGGTCAATCGGCGCCCGCAAAAATATTCGTCTTTACAGAATTTCGGCTTTGTCGCATTCTCCCGCCACCTCATCCCAGTCAGAGGGGCGTATCGCGATCGTCACGAAACGCGGGGTGAGCCGTGGTGGACGCTGGCAGTACCGGCGCGACGGGCATCGCAGGGCGGCAAAACCGTGAGCGACAGCCAGCGCGCACACGACCGGTGCAGCCTGCGTACGGCAAAATCGTGTGGTCCTGACGCCCGGGGTCTGTGCGTCAAGTGTTGCGGTGAGGTGGCGGCCCGACCGGGTCCGCAATCTCAGCCATCCGCAAGGCGACGGGGGCAATAGTGCATCGCTCCCCGGGGAGAGCTCGGCATAAGCCGTCAAACCATTGCGCAGGGAAGGCCGGCTGTTTGGCTTCACCTGTATGCCGCTGTGCAGCTTCTTGACACGCAGGTTTCGCACAGTGGACCGCGGGTGCCAGCCGGCACCCGGTCTTCCCTGCACCCTCTGACAAAAGAGGGTGATATGACCGCGCAAGACTCGGGCAGGAACTGTCGCGAGACTGCTGCGTTATGTCCAGTTTTCAATAAGCACGCAAGTTGTGTCGAATTCGATCGGGATCGCACATGCGAAGACCGCAGCCAAGCGTCGTGACGTGTGCGCGGTCTTGCGCAGGGCCATATTGGCGCAATAATGCTTTGCTATCTGGTGATCCGGAATCAACCGGTCCCGTTCTTTGGAGGGTGACGAGAGTGTTCGCTCGCACCATTGCTTTGGCCGTCGCCATTGCCAACTTGGCCGCGTTTGATGGTGCGGTCGCACAAACGGCCAACCAGCCGCCCGACACGATGGCGGCACGGGTCGAGGCCTGCACGCCCTGTCACGGCAATCAAGGCGAAGGCACGAGCGACGTCTATTTCCCGCGGCTTGCCGGCAAGCCGGCCGGCTATCTCTACAACCAGCTTCTTGCCTTCAAGAACGGCCGGCGAAAATACCCGCCGATGAACTATCTGCTGGAATTCCTCCCTGATCCCTACCTGCAGCAGATGGCCGACTATTTTGCGGATCAGCATCCACCTCTGCCTCCCGTGGCGGCAAGCGACGCAAGCAAGGAAGTGCTGCAGCACGGCCAGTCGCTGGTGTCGCGGGGCGATCCACAGCGACAGATTCCGGCGTGCGGAAGCTGCCATGGCCCGGCTCTGACCGGAATGGAGCCGGGAATTCCCGGCCTGCTCGGACTGCGCCCGAACTACATCAGCGCGCAGTTGGGAGCGTGGCGTTATGGCACGCGCACCGCGAAAGCGCCGGACTGCATGCAGCAGGTTGCTGCCCGGCTGACCGAGGAAGACGTGACGGCGGTCGCGGCGTGGCTCGCAAGCCGTCCAGCGCCCGTGACCGTTGCGCCGGCACCGAAGGGCACGTACGTGCTGCCGTTCGCCTGCGGCAGTGAACCGGATTGAGGAGACCGAATTGCGATCGTGTTCACCAATCCTTGCGGTCTGGCTGCTGCTCTTCGCCGGCTCGTCCGCCGAAGCGCAGCGGAAGCCTGATCCTGACGGCGATAGCGTTGTCGCGCGCGGCGAATATCTGGCCCGTGCCGGCGACTGCATCGCCTGTCACACGGCTCCCGAGGGACGCACCTTCTCCGGCGGACGCGCCATGCCGACGCCGTTCGGCACCCTGTATTCCTCCAACATCACGCCGGATCGAGACACCGGGATCGGCAAATGGACTGCCGAAGACTTCTACAAGGCGATGCACTACGGCCGCTTTCCCGACGGCGGATTGATGTATCCGGCAATGCCGTTCGCGTCCTACACCAAGGTCACGCGAGCCGATACGGAGGCGATCTTCGCTTATCTGAAATCAATCCCGCCCGTGAACCAGCGGAATCGCGAGCACGATTTGCGCTTCCCCTATTCGAACCGCCAGCTGATCCTCGGCTGGCGCACGCTGTATTTCTCAGAGGGCGAGTTCAAACCTGACCCGACCAAATCCGCCGAATGGAATCGCGGCGCCTACCTTGTCGAGGGCCTCGGTCATTGCGGCATGTGCCATTCGCCGATCAATGCGCTCGGCGGCACCTCGCAATCGGACGCCTTCAAGGGCGGCCTGATCCCGATGCAGAACTGGTACGCGCCCTCGCTGACGTCAAACCGCGAGGCCGGGCTCGGCGACTGGAGCATCAAGGACATCACCGACCTGCTCCAGACCGGCGTTTCCATGCGCGGCGTCGTCTATGGCCCGATGGCCGAAGTGGTTCACAACAGCCTGCAATACCTCAACGACGACGATACGCGCGCCATGGCGGTGTACCTCAAGGGCATTGCGGAGCCCTCGCCTTCGCCACCGGCAAGCTCGACGCTGCCGACCAGCGAGAGCAGCCTGCTGATCAGCCTCGGCAAGACTGTCTACGACAAACATTGCGCGAGCTGTCACGGCACGCAGGGCGAAGGCAAGCCGCCGCACTGGCCACCGCTCGCCAACAACCAGTCGATCGAGATGCAGTCGGCGGTCAATCCGATCCGCATGGTGCTCAATGGCGGCTATCCGCCCGGCACGAATGGCAATCCCATGCCCTACGGCATGCCGCCGTTCGCGGGGCTCTTGTCCGACAACGAGATCGCCGCCGTCGTCTCCTACATCCGCACCGCCTGGGGCAATCGCGGCGCGCCGGTCTCGGCGCGCGAGGCCAACGAGCTGCGCTCCGCGCCGCTGAACTGAGACATCACATGATCAATTCCGATCCGCCGACCAGCCCAGCCGCCGCCGACCAGGCCGTCGAGGAGGTCGTTTCGCAAGGCCCCTCCGGCGCGATCGTGCTTGCCGGCATCGCCACGGCCTGCGTTGTCGCGATGTGGCTCGCCTTCTATCTGTTCGTGTTCCTGCCACGCGGGTCGCTGCAATGAGCGCACAAGACACCCACGCCAGCGCCGAGGTCGCGGCCCGCGTCGAGCGGCGCTGGGCCACCCTTGCCGTGATCATCATCGTGATGATGGCGCTGCTGGCGGCCTTCGCCGGCATCCATCGCGCGACCATGCCGCAGCCGCGCGTCGAGACCACCGACCCCTCGCGCCTGCATCTGACCGGCGAATTCGTCGAGAGCAATCTTGGCAGCGTGCTCGAGAGCAACGGCAACGTGACCGTGCGCGCGATCGGCCAGCAATATTCCTTCACGCCGGCCTGCATCCTGGTGCCCGCGGACACGCCGATCACGCTGCGCGCCACCAGCGCCGACGTCGTCCACGGCATCCTGATCCAGGGCACCAACGTCAACACCATGCTGGTGCCGGGCTACATCTCCGAGCAGCTGATGCGCTTTGCGCAGACCGGCGACTATCTGATGCCCTGCCAGGAGTTCTGCTCCTTCGGCCACGAGGGCATGTGGGGCAAGGTCAAGGTGATCGACAAGACCGAATTCGCAGGTCGCGCGAAGGGTGGCGGGAGGTTGAGCTGTGTTGGCCAATAGGAAGCTCATCCTCGCCCATTTCTGGCTCGCCTTCGCCGTGTTCGGCATCGCGCTCACGCTCGGCGCCTGGCAGATATTCATCCGCAGCCCGATCGGCACCTGGCTGTCCAATCCCGAGCTCTATTACCGCTCGCTGACCGCGCACGGCACGGTGATGGGCTACGTGTTCCCGACGCTGGTCGCGATGGGATTCGGCTATGCCATCAGCGAATCCGCGCTGGAGCAGCGCCTGGTCGGCGTGCGCTGGGCCTGGGCCGGCTTCTGGCTGATCGTCACCGGCAGCATCATGGCGGTGATCCCGGTCGCACTGGGGCGCGCCTCGGTGCTCTACACCTTCTATCCGCCGCTGATCGGCAACGTCTTCTACTACCTCGGCGTGGTCCTGGTCGTGGTCGGCTCGTGGATCTGGGTCGCGCTGATGTCGATTAACTTGCGCGTTTGGCGCAAGGCCCATCCCGGCGAGCCGGTGCCGCTCGCGATGTTCGCCAATGTCGCGGGCTCCTATCTGTGGGCCTGGACCGCGGTCGGCGCCGCGCTGGAGCTGCTGCTGCAGATCATTCCCGTCGCGGCAGGCCTGAAAGCCACGATCGATGCCGGTCTTGCCCGCGTGTTCTTCTCCTGGACGCTGCATGCCATCGTCTATTTCTGGCTGATGCCGACCTACATCGCCTATTACACCATCGTCCCGCGCGCGATCGGCGGCCGCGTCTATTCCGACAGCATGGCGCGGATCTCTTTCATCCTGTTCCTGGTGGTGGCGATGCCGATCGGCATGCATCACACCTTCGCCGATCCGCAAGTCGGCGCCGGCTTCAAGTTCATCCATTCGGCCTTCACCGCGCTGGTGGCGTTGCCGACGCTGCTGACCGTGTTCACGATCTGCGCCTCGGTCGAGATCGCGGCGCGGCTGCGTGGTGGGCGCGGCCTGTTCGGCTGGATCAGGGCCCTGCCCTGGGACAATCCGATGATGCTGGCGCTGGCGTTCTCCTTCGTCATGCTCGGCTTCGGCGGTGCCGGCGGGCTCATCAACATGAGCTACCAGCTTGATACCTCCATTCACAACACGCAGTGGATCACCGGCCATTTCCACCTGATCTTCGGCGGCGCCATCGTGATCATGTATTTTGCGATCGCCTACGACCTGTGGCCGCATCTGACCGGGCGCGAGTTGACCAATCTCCGCCTGATCCGAACCCAGCTCTGGCTCTGGTTCATCGGCATGATCGTGACGACGTTCCCCTGGCATTGGGTCGGCATTCTAGGCATGCCGCGCCGCATGGCCTATTTCGACTTCGGCGATCCCGCCATCGCGCCGCAGGCACTCTCGGTCACGTTCTCGGTGATCGGCGGCTTCATCCTGCTGGCCTCGGGCATCATCTTCATCGTCATCCTGGCGCGGGGCATGCGTGCGCCTCAGGCCGAGGCCGGTCCCTATCGCTTTGCGATGGCCGTGCACCAGCCGATAACCGTGCCGGTCGCGCTCAATACCCACGCGCTGTGGGTGGCGCTGATGATCGGCCTGACGCTGACCAATTACGGCTATCCGATCCTCAACCTGGCGCTGAGCGAAGGCACGTCGGTGCCGGCCGTCTACGTGGGGGCGCAGTGATGAGCACGCGTGACCTCTTCACCCTCCATAACAGCCATTTCAGGATCGGCGTCGGCCTCACCGCCGCGATCCTGATCGTGACCGCGATTGGCGGATTCATCGTGCTGCCCTTCGCGCAGCCCTGGGTGCAATTCGCCAATGTCTGGGATGCGATCTGCAGCGCCGCCGGCCTGCCGCAGCGCGCGGCAAGCGTGACGGCGCCGGAGCAGACCAGGCGCCTGTCGGAGGTCGTGCTCACCTCGAACACGCTAGCGCGCCCGAGCCAGGAGGCGATCGGCCGGGGCGCGACGCTGGCGCAGCGTTGCGCGATCTGCCACGGCCCGACCGGCGTGAGCCGCGCGGACTCGCCCAATCTCGCCGGCCAGTATGCGGCCGTGATCTACAAGGAGCTGCTCGACTTCCGCTCGGGCGCGCGCAGCAATGCGGTGATGACGCCGTTCGCCACCAATTTGACCGACCAGGAGATCGCCGATCTCTCCAACTATTACGCCTATCTGCCGCGGCTGCCGGCCTATCATCCGACGCCGCAACTGCCGAAACCCAACATCGTCATCTACGGCGCGCCGATGCGCGGCATTGCGCCCTGCGGCTCCTGCCATGGCAGCCTCGACAACAAGGCTGGCAGCCCATGGCTGGAAGGCCAGTCGGAAGCCTATATGAAAGCGCAGCTCCAGGCCTTCGCCTCCGGTGAGCGGCGCAACGACATCAGCCAGCAAATGCGCAACATCGCGCGCGCAATGACGGCGCAGGAAATCGAGCAAGCCGCTGCGTATTATGCCTCGCAGCCGCCGGATGTCGTGAAGGCGGTGGATTGATTAGCTGGCGCACCGGCCTCCCCGCCGTCATTGCGAGGAGCTCTTGCGACAAAATTGCGAAGCAATTTTGCGCTGATGCGACGAAGCAATCCAGAATCTTCCCGTCCGTGTCCCGGACAAGCAGCAACGCATGGCGTTGCGGCGCAGAGCCGGGACCCAGAAGCCGCGAGTTCCTCTGCGACCTGGGCCCCGGCTCTGCAGTGCAGCGCTGAAGGGCGCTGCACTGCGTCCGGGGCACGAGAAGGAGAGAATACGCACTGCTCCCACCCCGTCATTGCGAGCGAAGCGAAGCAATCCAGACTGCTCTGCGGAAACAGTCTGGATTGCTTCGTCGCAAGAGCTCCTCGCAATGATTGTGGAGAGAGCGGTGCCTGCAACAGCTACGTCGGCGCCAGCTTCGGCCGTCCGTAGATCGCGTCGGCCCGTTTTTCGAACGCCATCGAGAACCGCGCGAAGGCGGCGTCGAACATCGAGCCCATCAGCATCGCCAGCATGCGGCTCTTGAACTCGTAGGCGAGGAAGAAACCGACGTCGCAGACGCCCTCACCTTTGGGCTCGAACGTCCAGCGGTTTTCGAGGTTGCTGAACGGACCTTGCAGATATTCGACCAAGATTTTCAGATTGGCGCGGTCGAGCGTCACGCGGCTGGTGAAGGATTCCTTGACCAGCTTGAACGACACCGTCATGTCGGCGACCAGCACCTCGGTGCCGTCGGGCTTCGCCATCCGCTGGCGCACCTTCAGCGCGCTGCACAGCGGCACGAATTCCGGATAGCGCTCGACGTCGGCGACCAGATCAAACATCTCGGACGCGCTGTGGTTGACGCGGTGCTTGCTCGAAACTCGATGCATGATACGTCAGCGGGCGTGAGCTGCCCGCGCAGCCTTCAGTCTCGCGAAATCCTCTCCGGCATGATGCGACGAGCGGGTGAGCGGGCTCGCCGACACCATCAGGAAGCCCTTGGTGTAGGCGACCTTTTCATAAGACGAAAACTCGTCCGGCGGCACGTAGCGCATCACGGCGTGGTGCTTGCGGGTCGGCTGCAGATACTGGCCGATGGTCAGGAAATCGACGTCGGCAGAGCGCAAATCGTCCATCACCTGCTGCACCTCGTGGCGCTCCTCGCCGAGGCCGACCATGATGCCGGACTTGGTGAAAATGGTGGGATCGAGCTCCTTGACCCGCTGCAACAGCCGGATCGAATGGAAGTAGCGCGCGCCGGGCCGCACCGTGAGATAGCGCGACGGCACGGTCTCGAGATTGTGGTTGAAGACGTCGGGCTTGGCGGCAACGACGACCTCGAGCGCCGCCTCCTTGCGCAGGAAGTCCGGTGTCAGGATCTCGATCGTGGTCGAGGGACAGGCGGCGCGGATCGCGCGGATGGTCTGGGCAAAATGCTCGGCGCCGCCGTCAGCGAGGTCATCGCGGTCGACCGAGGTGACGACGACATGGGCAAGACCGAGCTTGGCGGTCGCCTCGGCGACGTTCTGCGGCTCGGCTGCGTCCAGCGCATTCGGCAGGCCGGTCTTGACGTTGCAGAAGGCGCAGGCGCGGGTGCAGGTGTCACCCATGATCATGAACGTGGCGTGCTTTTTGTCCCAGCACTCGCCGATGTTCGGGCAGCCCGCTTCCTCGCACACCGTGTGCAGGCCGTTGGACTTCACGATGTTGCGGGTGTCGGCATAACCGCGGGTGTTGGGTGCGCGCACGCGGATCCAGTCCGGCTTCGGCGGGGAAGCGGAATCGGGCCGGTTCACCTTTTCGGGGTGGCGCGGGCGCAGCGGGTTCGAGATGGTATCGACGATTACGACCATGGGGTGTCCGGTCTGTTCAGGTCCTACCTAGTCGGTCTGGCGGGGCATCGCAACCCGGCTCGCGCCGCTTCAGGGAACATGGCAGATATGGGCAATATCCTGCTCTGTCCTCTGGCGATTCTCACCTCGAATGGCTCCAAACTCGAAGGCCTCACTCCCGCGGCTCGGCAAACCGTTGAAGCGTGCCTTTTTCGGCCGCAGCGTCCACGAGGTCGCGCCCGAGCTGATCGGCGCGACGATGCTAGTCGATGGAATCGGTGGCATCATCGTCGAGGTCGAGGCCTATCATCATACCGACCCCGCGGCGCACTCCTACAACGGGCCGACGCCGCGGAACCAGGTGATGTTCGGCCCACCCGGCTATGCCTATGTCTATCGCTCCTACGGCATCCACTGGTGCATCAACTTCGTCTGCGAGGAGGAAGGCTCGGCCAGCGCCGTGCTGATCCGCGCGCTAGAGCCGACGCATGGCATCGCCACCATGCGCCGCCGCCGTCATCTCCAGGACGTACATGCGCTGTGCTCGGGCCCCGGCAAGTTGACCGAGGCGCTCGGGATCACCATCGCACACAACACCCTGCCGCTGGACCGGCCGCCGATCGCACTGCATGCGCGGACGGAGGATTTGGAGGTCGCAACCGGCATTCGGATCGGCATCACCAAGGCGGTCGAGCTGCCCTGGCGCTATGGCGTCAGGGGCTCGAAGTTTTTGAGCAAGCCGTTTCCGAAGTAGCGTCCTCACGACGCCTGCTTCAGCCGCTCCAAGGCCTCGAGCAGCTTGGCCTTGCGCGCCAGCGCGGCCTCGCGCTTTTCGCGCTCCTCCTCGACGACCTCTTCGGCCGCGTTGGCGACGAATTTCTCGTTCGCCAGCTTGGACTCCGCGCGCTTGATGTCGGCGTCGGCCTTGCCGATCTCCTTGTCGAGACGCGTGCGCTCGGCGGCCACGTCGATCACGCCCTTGAGCGGCAGCGCGGCCACCTCGCCGCGCACGAGCAGCTGGACCGCACCGTCCGGCGCATGGTCGGCGAAGGAGATCTCCGACAGCCGCGCCATGCGCTTGATGACGTCAGTCCAGCGGGGCGCGCGCTCCCTGGTCTCGGCCGAGGCGCCGGCAAGCACCAACGCCGTCAGCGTCGCCGGCGGGATGTTCATCTCGGCGCGCACCGAACGGATCTGCGTGACCAGGTCGATCACCCAGCCGATCTCGGCCTCGGCCGCAGGGTCCGTGAAGTCGGCGTGGTCGAAGATCGGCATCACCCAGGCCGGCGAGACGAGCGGATCGGTCGTCCCTGTCGTGGCGGCCAGCATCGCAAGCTGCTCGGGCGTCGGCTCGGCCCGCTTCAGCGGCCATGGCGCCAATGCGAGCAGGCCGTCGCGCTTGGCCGTCACCTCCCACAGCTCTTCGGTGATGAAGGGCATGAACGGGTGCAGCAGCTTCAGGATCTCGTCGCGCGCCCAGGCGACCATGGCGCGGGTCTCGTCCTTGGCGGGGCTGTCCGGACCGAGCAGCACGGGCTTGGCGAGCTCGACATACCAGTCGCAATAGACGTTCCAGACGAAGCGGTAGATTGCGCCTGCCGCATCGTTGAAGCGATAGGCCTCGATCGCCTCGGTCACCTCGCGCGTGGTGTGCGCGCTCTCATGCGCGATCCAGCGGTTCAGCGTCTCCTTCGCCTTCGCCGGCTCGAAACCGTCGGGCACGGCGCAGTGGTTCATTTCCGCAAAGCGCGACGCATTCCAGAGCTTGGTCGCGAAATTGCGGTAGCCTTCGACGCGGCTGGTGGCGAGCTTGATGTCGCGCCCCTGCGCCGCCATCGCCGCCAGCGTGAAGCGCAGCGCGTCCGCGCCATATTCGTCGATCAGGTTGAGCGGATCGATGACGTTGCCCTTCGACTTCGACATCTTGGCGCCCTTCTCGTCGCGGACGAGGGCGTGGATGTAGACGGTCGAGAACGGCACCTCCTTCATGAAGTGAAGGCCCATCATCATCATGCGGGCGACCCAGAAGAAGATGATGTCGAAGCCGGTCACCAGCGCATTGGTCGGATAATAGCGCTGCACCTCGGGGGCATCTTCGGGCCAGCCGAGCGTCGAGAACGGCCACAGCGCCGAGGAGAACCAGGTGTCGAGCACGTCCTCGTCGCGCGTGATGAAGCCTTCGCGCTTGTTACGGTCGAGCGCCATTTCGCGGCCCTGCTCGGCCGTGATGACCTCCTGCTCGACGTAATAGCCGAGCGCGTGGCTGATCGCCTCCTCCTCGGTCTCGGCGACGAACACCTTGCCGTCGGGCCCGTACCAGGCCGGGATCTGGTGACCCCACCACAGCTGGCGCGAGATGCACCAGGGCTGGATGTTCTCCATCCAGTCGAAATAGGTCTTTTCCCAGTTTTTCGGCACGAACGAGGTTTCGCCCGAGCGCACCGCCGCGATCGCGGGCTTTGCCAGCGTCTTGGCGTCGACATACCATTGATCGGTCAGGTACGGCTCGATCACAGTGCCGGACCGATCGCCGTGCGGCACCATGTGGGTGTGCGGCTCGATCCGCTCGACGAAGCCGAAGCTCTCCAGCCGCTCGACGATCCGCTTGCGCGCGGCGAAGCGGTCGACCTTGTGGAACTCCTCGGCGAATTGCGATGCGCCCTCCGGCAGCTCGTGCAGATAGTCCTCGTTGTCGACGAGATCGAGACACCCTTCCCTGTCGATCACGCTGATGCGGCGCAGGCCGTGGCGATTGCCGACCTCGAAATCGTTGAAGTCGTGAGCCGGCGTCACCTTGACCGCGCCGGAGCCCTTTTCCGGATCGGAATAATCGTCGGCGACGATTTTGATCTTGCGGCCGACCAGCGGCAGGATCACGTTTTTGCCGACCAGCTTCTGGTAGCGCTCGTCCTCCGGATGCACGGCCACGCCGGTATCACCGAGCATGGTTTCGGGGCGCGTGGTGGCGACGACGATGAAGGTCGAGGGATCCTCAGGGCTGAACGTCTTGCCCTCGATCGGGTAACGCAGATACCAGAGGTGGCCCTTGACCTCGGTCTGCTGCACTTCGAGATCCGAGATCGCGGTGAGCAGCTTGGTGTCCCAGTTCACCAGCCGCTTGTCCTTGTAGATCAGCCCCTCGCGGTGCAGCTCGACGAACACCTTGACGACGGCTTTCGACAGGCCCTCGTCCATGGTGAAGCGCTCGCGCGACCAGTCGCACGAGGCGCCCAGCCGCTTGAGCTGGTTGATAATGGTGTCGCCGCTCTCGGCTTTCCACTGCCAGACCCGCTCCAGGAATTTCGCGCGGCCCATCTCGCGGCGGCCGGGCTGCTGGCGCTCCATCAGCTGCCGCTCGACCACCATCTGGGTGGCGATGCCGGCATGGTCGGTGCCGGGCTGCCACAGCACGTCGCGGCCGCGCATGCGCTCGAACCGGCACAGGATGTCCTGGAGCGTGTTGTTGAGGGCGTGGCCCATGTGCAGCGAGCCCGTCACGTTCGGCGGCGGGATCACGATGGTAAACGGCACAGCGTCGCGGCGGTCGGGGCGGCCGGCCTTGAAAGCAAGGCTGTCCTCCCACACCACGGACATGCGGGCTTCGATATCGGCGGGCTGATAATTTTTCTCGATCATGGGGCTGTAGAAAGCCGCGTGTGCGGGTCAAGTCAACGGGAAGCTCAGCGGCAAAGGGCGTCCTGCCCGGTCCGCAGGCCGAATATGCCCTGGGAGCAGGGCTTTATCGGGGCCGCACCGCCGGTGTCAGCGGCCGCCGCGCGAGACCCGCTCGATTTCGGCCTTCACGATGCGTTCGACGAGGCCCGGCAGATTGTCGTCGAGCCAGGATTTCAGCATCGGGCGCAGCATCTCCTTGACCAGATCCTCAAGCGTCCGCGCATTGCTGCTGAGCACCGTGTGCGCCAGGGAATTGAAGGCGGATTCCACCGCCGAGACGGTCGACTGCGCGAGCATGGGCTGCTGCGGCGGCAGCGGCGGGGCATCGAAGTCCACCGGCGCGTAAGACGGTGGCGGCGGCGATTCGGCGAATTCCAGATCGTCGCGCGGCTCGACCTTGCGGAAGCTCGGTGGCGGCGGAGCCGGTGTCGGATCCATCGCCATCTCGTCGGTCAATTCGAGTACGTCGGGTTCAGGCTCGGGCTCCGGCTCAGGCGCGCGCATCTCGGGCGCGGGTGTGGCTGCATCGAGCCCCGCCAGCAGCGCGTCGATGTCGTCCTGGCTGTTTGGCGATGCATCCGCCGCAGGTGCGGGAGCTGAGGCCGGTGCCGGCTTTGCGGCCGGGGGCGCAGCGGGCTTCTCGGCGGCCGGTTTGGCCGCTGCGACCTTGGAGGGTGGAATGTCGTTCATCGCCTGCGGCTTTGGCGGCGCGGCGGGCGCGGTGGCTTTCTCGGGTTTGGCGGTTTCAGCCGGCGGCGGCTTGGCCTCATCGTCGGCAATGATGCGCCGGATCGAGGCCAGAATCTCCTCCATCGAGGGTTCTGTGACCTTTGCAGGCTGCGTCATCTCCGACTCCACATCATCAACGCCCTCGCATGCGTTGTTTTACACCAAGCACGGCAGGATTGGCCGGTTCCGGACCGATGGCCGGTCATTTTCGTCACGGCAGCCCGACTTGTCCCCAGATCACGGCTCAACGTGCGGCGGTGCGCCCCTGCCCCCGGCACTCAAGCTTTACGCACACGGCATCAATGCGAAGCGAATCGATCCGCATTGTCTTGGCAAGGCTATGTCAGGGATTTTGATGATTGCAAGCAAAGCGCCGGTCGGCCTCGGCTATTGGCGAGGCCGACCGGACGACTACGGGTATCAGCGCCCGTCAGGCGTACGCACGCCGGCCCAGCTGTCGCGGACCTGATGGTAGTGAACACTGGGATCGTAAACATTGGTCGCAAGGCCAAGGACCTGCGGCGCCAGACGGCCGACCGCGGCGAGGACGTTGTACGAAGCGACGACACGGTCGTGCTGCGCGGTTACGAGCGCGACGCGCGCATTGACCAGCGCCTGCTGGGCGTTGAGGACGTCGAGGGTCGTGCGCTGGCCGGCCTTGGCTTCCTCGCGCACGCCGTTCAGCGCGATCTCGGACGCCGTCACCTGCGCCTGCGCCGACTGCACCTGCGCCTTGCCGGCCTGCAGAGAGCCCCACCATTGCACGATGGTCGCACGAACCTGATCGCGGGTCTTTTCGAGGTTGAGGCGCTGCTGCGCCAGGTTTTCCTTGGATTGGCGGATCAGCGAATATTCGCCACCGCCATTATAAATCGGCACCTGGAGCTGCGCGATCGCCGATGCGGTGTACGAGCGCATCTGAATCAAGGACTGTTCGTCGGCCCGCTGGGCCGTTACCTGAGCCGTAAGTGTCGGCAGCAACGCTCCCTCTGCGATTTTGACCTGCAGATAATTGACGTCGATGCCATACATGGCAGCCGTCACGTCGGGATGCTCGACCAGACCGAGTTCGATCGCCGAGGCAAGCGTTGGGGGAAGAAATCGATCGACCGGTGAGCCCGGCGCAAGGTTCGTCGGATCGTTGCCGATGACCCGACGGAAGGCGGCACGGGTCGTGTTGAGATTCGATTCCGCGGTAAGGGCCTGGGTCTTGCCGGCAGCCAGCTGTGCTTCCGATTGCGCGACGTCTGTGCGTGTCACCTCGCCAACATTGAAGCGATCACGGGTCTGCTTCAGTGTCTGTTCGAGGACGCGCACGTTGCTGCGCTGGACCTCGAGCGTGGCGGAATCCCGCAGATAGTCCATGTAGGTCGTTGCGGCGCTCAGCAGCACGCTCTGATCCATACCGCGCAGCGCTTCACGGGTGCCGGAAACCTGACTCTCCGCCGCCCGCGTCTTGTTCCCGGTAATGTTGCCGTTGTAGAGCGTCTGCGTCGCGGTAACGCCAACGCTGCGGGGGGTCCTGGTTCCGAAGACTGAGTTGCTCCCTACGCCACTCTGCAAATCCTGATATTGATAGCCACCGGTCGCCGTCAGATTGACCTTGGGCCGGTAGCCGGACAAGGCCTGCGGCACGCCCTCGTCAGTCGAGCGCACCTGGGCACGCTGTGCGTTGAGCTGCGGATTGTCCTGATAGGCGCGCACCAGCGCGGATTCGATCGTATCCGCCAAGGCAGGCGTCGGCCCGGCAAGCGCCAGCAACAGGACCGAAACCGCAGCTCCGGTGAAGAGCTTCACCCCATGCATCCCTGAAATTCCGTTCATTCTAACGCCCGGCTCGTGCCCGCGAGCTGGGTTACGTCTATCGAGTGGAGTCGTTGCCCCGCCGCAACATAGGATGCGGATTGGCGCGACGGAACTACCCGAGGGTAGTTCCCGGTGGAAACTCTTCACGTGCAGCATCCCGGCCACACTTCTGATTCAGAACGGGATTTTAATGGGACTTTGGACCGTCAGAAGACGAAAGCGGCCGCCCGTTCGAGCCCCGGAAGGACCGGAGCGGCAGCGTCGAACAGGGTTCGATGGCCGAATTCACCGTGGGTACGGGTCACGATCATGGCCCGCGGCGGCCGTGATTCCGCGGACACTTCCACCAGGCGCCCGCCCTCCTTCAGTTGCCCGAGCAATGCCTCCGGCATCACCTCGGCAGCGCCATTGAGGATGATCACGTCGTAGGGAGCGGCGGACGGATCGCCTTCGGTGCAGGCTGCGGCCTTGCAGGTGACATTGGCAAGCCCCAGGGACGTGAGGGAATCCTTGGCCTTCGCGGCCAGGGCCGAGTCGCATTCCGTTGCGGTGACCTGGCGGGCCAGCTTCGCAGTCAGCGCGGCGAGGTATCCCGTGGCGCAGCCGACCACCAGGACATTGTCGCCCTCGCCGATGTCGGCGGCCTGAAGCAGCTTGCCGGTCAGCTGAGGCTTGATGAGGAAGCGCTTGACTGTGCCCTCGCTCACGTCGAGGTCGAGATCGAGATAAGCCAGTGCCTGCCGGGCGGCCGGCACGAAGGCCTCGCGCGGAACCGTGAGCATGGCATCGAGAATACGACGGTCGGTGACGTCATTGGTGCGCACCTGGCCATCGACCATTTTGAGGCGCGCGGTCGAGAAACCGGACATTTGCGGACCCTGCAATGCGGACGATGCCGCGGACGAAATTCGCGGCATCTTTGGAGCATGCACGGCCAAAACGCAACACGGCCGTTCACCTGCGGGGCCAGGGCTTCCGTATCTTACCGCATCGGGCGCCGGAACGGATTATTCGATGGCCACCGCGAGGCGGCCGATCAGAGCTGCGATTTCATCCAGCCGCGCCGAATCGGGCGTCTCAACCGCACGCGCCAGACAGGCGAGGCATTCATCGTCGCTGAGTTCGGGAATGTCCGCCGGCAGAATCGAGGGGGCCATATGAGAACGGTCGACCTGGATGTCTGGCATGGGAATCAGCTCCGTAAAGATCCGGCAGCTGTCGAAGCTCAATTTCAATTGAGTCGATTTGGCGCCGTCCCCATGGCGCGACGACGCCCGTCCACACATCTGCTTGAATGCGATTCCAGCCAAAAATCGCGGACGCGCTATTCAGAAATCAATGCAACGAGATCGCGAGGCGCTCGAAGATGAGACCATAAGTCATTGAATTTGCGGAAAATTTTGGCTCCCCGGGCTGGATTCGAACCAGCGACCATCCGATTAACAGTCGGATGCTCTACCGCTGAGCTACCGAGGAAAAGGCGAACCAGTCGTTCGCGCGCGGCTGCGTATAACAAAGCCGCTTGCGCTTGCAAAGGACGAATTCGTCATCCTCCGAAACGTCCTTGAGGAAGGGCCTGAGCGGGCCCCTCCTCCCGGCGATATCGGCCAATCGCTATTCCGCAAGAAACGAGGTTTTCTTGGTGCCGGAATCGTAGCGCAGCCGAAGCGCTGTGATCTTGCAGAGGTTGACGTTCTTCCACAGCACGGCCTCGTCGTAGTTCTGCCAGTCGACGCGAATGTTCCAGACGCAGCCCTCGTCGTCCTCGTCGAACGCGACATAGGTGCTGGCCTGGTTCTGCAACACCTTCTCGAGTTCGTTGTCCCACTCGTCCAGGCCATCGTCCGGTGCGTTGAAGCCCAGGAACTTGATGGCATAGCCGGTTTCGTTGACGACGGTGACGTTGCGGGCGTCAGCCGCAAACGACGGCATGGCGGCGATCGACAGGCCGATCGCGATCAATCCAGACAGAAAATACTTCATGAAAATCCTCCGATCGAAACAGGCCTAGGCGCCCGGCATCGATCGGCGCAGGCGCCGCGGCAACAAAAAGCGTTGCCTCAAGACATGCCCGGAGTGCGATCGAAGGGTTCAACACGCCGTCGATCTGCACTCCGGAACGTTGCGCGACGCGAGACGCGCAGGACCTGTTCTATCGTTTCGAATTCTCCGCAGCAATGAACGGGCATTCATAGATCGGCGGTGTTTGTCTTCTCCGGCACGGGAGCAGCTACCGGCACAGCGGCACCGTTGCTCTTCCCGGTCACCGCGCCGACCAGCGCCTTCACGGGATCATCGCCGGGCGCAAAACCGCTCTGGCGCAGGATCTCGTCGATCATCGGACGCAGCGCGTGCACCTTGAGCAGCTCGCCGGCCAATCCCTCGCCGAAGCCGACATTGCCTCCGCCTGCGCCGTTGCCGCCGAAGGCGCCGCCGGTGTGCAGGATGCGGACGTCCTTGAGGTTGGCGATCGGCTTGACCATCTCGGCCAGCGCCGACGGCATCGTCTCGATCCGCTTCTTGGCGATCTCGAATTCGATGACGTTGCTGCCGAGCTTGTTCTGCGCCTCGTTCTTCATGGTGATGACGGCGGCCTCGGCCTCACCGATGTTGCGGACGCCGACAGCCTTGATCTTGTTGGACTCGGCTTCGGCGGTGGCCAGCGTCTTCACGGCTTCGGCGCGATCGAGCGAGGCCTTCTTCTCGGCCTCGGCCGCGACGATCAGCTCGGTCGATTTGCGTTCGGCCTCGGTCCGCGCGGCCAGCACCTGGGTGAGACGGGTGCGATCGGCGACCTCGACCGCACGCGCAGTCACGACCTTTTCCTCCGCGGACACCGCGAGCGCCTCGGCGGTCTTGGCTTCGGCGACGGCTTCCGAGGTCTGCTTGCTCTTGGCGGCGATCTGGATCTCGTTCTCCTGGGTGGCGATCTGGATCTCGCGCTGGGCATCGGTCTTGCGCTTGTTGATCGCCAGATCCGATTCGATCACCGCGGTTTCCTTGACCTGCTTGGCACCGGCCTCCTTCTCGGCAACGGCCCTATCGGTATCGATGCGGGCGTTCTCCTCGGTCAGGCGCGCGGTCTGGGTTGCGGTTGCGACCTCGGCGCGGGTGCTCGCGGTCTTGTTGGCGATGTCGCGCTCCTGCGAGAGCTCGGCTTCCTTCTTGGTCCGCTCGATGCCGAGGGTCTGTTGCCGCGCCTCGAGGTCCTTTTGCGCAATCGCCACCTCGTTGTCCCGCACGATGGCGTTGCGGTCGCGCCGGCGGGTTTCGGTGACAGTCTTCAATTGGGTGAGACCTTCGGCGTCGAAGAAGTTTTCGGGGTTGAAGAACTTGACGTCGGTCTGGTCAAGCTTGGTCAGCGACACGGATTCAAGCTCGAGGCCGTTCGATTTCACGTCGGACTCGACCGTGGACTGCACGTGCTTGACGAAGTCCGAGCGCTTCTCCTGAAGCTCCAGGATGCTCATGGTCGCGGCGACCGAGCGCAGGCCGTCGACGAATTTCGCCTCGACCTGGTTGCGCAGCGCCTCGGCGTCGTTGGTCAGCGCGCCAAGCGTCTGGCTTGCCAGCGCGATGCTCTCTTCATCCGGGCGGACGCGGACGTAGAACTCGGCGACGATGTCGACGCGCAGGCGGTCCTTGGTGATCAGGGATTCCCGCTCCTTGCGTTCCACGGAGAGCCGCAGCGTCTTCAGATTGACGCTGGCGTAGGAGTGGAAGATCGGCAGGATCATGGCGCCGCCGTCGAGCACGACCTTCTTGCCGCCGAGGCCGGTGCGCACGAAAGCTTCGTCGCGTGTGGCACGCTTATAGAGGATGGTGAAGACGATCCCGAGGACGATGATCAGAGCAACGCCGATCATGGCCGGGACTGCGATGTCGAACATGACTTTCTCCAATGAATGACCTTAGCTACTGCTTAGAGGTGACTTGGACGGCTTGAGTTCATCGTCGGCCTTCACTGCGACGAAGCGCGTGCCATCGCGATCGACCAGCAGCACCATGGCTCCCTGCGGCAGCGGCGAGGACGACGGCGCGGCGACTGCCCAGACGAAATGGCGATTGCCGTGGATATCGGCGACGCTGACCTTGCCGGGCGGGCCCTGGTCGAGCGGGCCGATCACGACCTCACCGATGCGGCCGACGAGATCGCCGAGGCCGACGACATAGCTTTCATCTTTCGGAATGACCCGCGCGATGGCCCTGCTGGCGGCGCGGACCAGCGGAACCGAGACCACGACCGCTCCGACCGAAGCGAGCGTCGCCGGCAAGGGGCCGGCCACCATCCGCGCGACGTCCTGGATCAGGAAGCCGGTGATGGAGAAGGCGCCGAGCAGCAGCAGCAGGAAGACCAACAGCGGCACGCCGCCGATATTGATCCAGGAGATGGCGTTGATCACGCCATTGTCGCTGGGATGACCGAAATCGATGTGGGTGCCGAGCATCTCGCTCAAGGAGGCTCCGACCAGCATCGAGACCACCTCGATCGAGCCGACGATGACGATCATGGCCGCCGCGATCGCGAACGGCCTGACCTCCGGCGCCATGACGTGTTCGAGCAGAGCGCTCATGCCACGGCACTCAGGAGCGCGACTTCAGCCGCGCCAGCCTCGCCGCAATTTCCTTGTCGCGATGGAGCGTGCTGAGCTCGTCGATGTCGCTCGAATAGGGGATACCCTGGGGCACGCCGGTGGCCCGCGCCACCGCCTTGCCTGCACGCAAGGCCTTGGCTGCAGCGGAAGTGCCGCCCTGCTTACGGAACGACGTCGAGCCCTGCTCACCTGCGGCCGCCTCGCTCTTTTCGAGATCGGCGCGGCGCTGCTCGGCGTCCTGGAGTGCCGACAGCACCGCGCGCAGGGAGGTGACACATTGTTCGATCTTCTCGTTGTTCTCGTCGATGGCGCGGGAGAGCACGTCGAACTGCGCCTCCAGATCCATCTGCCGCGCGATGCCGGCACGAGCGAGGTCGTCGCGGCTATCAGCGATCGCCCCTTCGATCTTGGGAGCGAGATCGGCCATCTCACGCTCGATCTCGGTGCGGCGCGCGTTGAGGCGGTATTCCTCGGCACGCGCAGCGGCGAGCGCGTCACGCGCTTCGCTCTCGGCGTGCTCGATCTCGCGGATGGCCTGTCCGACCACCTTGAGCTTGTTCTTGCCTTCCGCCTGCTCGATCGCGTCATAGGCGATTCCGGCGATCAGGCGCCCGACCCGGGACAGGAAATTGTCGGGGGCGGCAGCGATGGTGTCCATAGCGTTCTCCTCCTCTGGCAGAGTGTTCGGCGTGACGCCGTAGTGGACTTCGAAACCGTCCTCGGTGCGAACCAGGCGCGCGGGCACGCTTTGCCCCCAGCCTTCGGTATAGCCGGCATAGTCGAAGGGCACGCTGAAGCGCCCTTGCACGGTCGCAATCGAGATGGTGGCCGGGCCTTTGATCTTGGCGAGCTTGTCGTCGAGCGGCAGACGGCGGCCCTGCGCCGCGCGATATTCGGTGCGGTCGCGCAGCCCCAGCGTCACGAGACGCGACGGCAGCGCGGTTGCTTTCCGGATCGGCTCATAGGCGTGGGCATGCAGCAGCACGACGTTGGAACCGACGTTGTGGCTCCGCGCGACCTCCTCCAGGATTTCCATCATGCGGTCATAGGCCTGGAACGTCGCCTCCAGTGCGGCCTTGGCGGCCGGGTCAGGGGCAAGCCTGTAACGCAGCGCGGACGGCGCGTTTCGGGGCGACTGGCTCATACAAAGCGCTAAAGCACCATTTTGGTGCTTTAGGAAGAGGACGCCTGATCACGTTTCCCTGATCCTCATGCACGCTATCGATTAGTCGTTGTGCCCCAGCGCGGCGTTCAAGTCGCGCATTCACCTCTAAGTCGCCCGCCAATCAAGACTTCTTGCACGCGCGGGTTGTAATTTGAGTCGAAATGCCGAGAGGGACCGGCAACGACGTGTGCCGCGCACTTGGCTCTGATGTCCCCCCGACGATCAGCCGGACGACGCGAGCAGCTGTCGATCCACAGCCTGTCCGCAGCATATCCACAGGGCCGATATTGGGGATTCGTCAGCAGGTTGCGCGTCTTGCTGCGCACCAACCCACAGGTGGCTCACCCACCAGCCACGCTTCGGCAAGCGGAAGCGAACAGGGTGAGGAACAGCCCGACCGTGGGGCGCGCCGCGCGCCCGGCTCCTCACCTCCGCAAATCGCAAGAACCTCGCCTTCATGGCCAGTCTCCTGTCCGCCCTGCCCGCCTCCAGCCTTTGCCAGCGGGGGTCGCGCCAAGGGGTAGGAGAAATAAATCGTGGAGGATGTGATCTTTTTCACACGAGCGATCGTCGGGCGGAACGTAGGTTCCCGACGGGACTTTCTAGAAATCGCTAACCAATCGAGCCGCGATCGCCGGATCGTTAAAATGCGAGCAATCGGCTCAATCGGATGACAAACCGACTTTGCGACATTGCGCCATCCGCGTTCTGCGAGGGGTGTGATGAGAAGCGAAGCCGAATTCAACTTGATGCTGGATGCCGTCCGGGACGCCATGGTCGTTGAAGATTTCGCGCCCGCGCCAGAAAAGGAATTCGTGCCCCGCTCGTGGAGCTTCGACGCGACACCCAAAGCCGCCAATGACAATGAGGGCGCCTGGCCCCTCCTGCCGTTTCCCGACGGCTGGTACGCGGCCTGCTGAGCGCTGCTTTCAGCGTAAGCCGAACCGCCCGCCTCGCGGGCGTTTTGCTATGGGGCCTGCGCCGGAAATCCGGCTCAGCAACGATCAGGTCTTGGCGCGATCCTCGCCATCCTGCGGCGCCTGGTCGGGTACGGCCGATGGAAAGATGCTGTCATAGATCGCGCGGGCCTCACGGATGAGGCGAGCCCGCTCCAGCTCGGATTTCGAGACAAATCGGACGATGTCGCCCATTTGTGGCTCCAGTGCTCGGATGGCGAGATGCATCCCTTCGCAGATGCGAAGTCTATGCCAGCGGCCTGAATCAGGGGTTTCCAGCAGGCTCCGGGCAAACCCGGTGATCGAGCCGCCGCGCTCCTCGGCGGAGCGCCGCGCGCAGCATCGGCGCAACCGACAAGGAATCAAATTGTGACGGGAGATCAGAGGGTTGCGATGGAGGCCACGTCCGGAATTGAACCGGAGTACACGGTTTTGCAGACCGTTGCGTAACCACTCCGCCACGTGGCCCCGTAAGGGCGGACCAATATAGGGGATCAATGGCTTAGGCAACTGCCTTCATCCGGCTTTGACCGGAGGCAACCCCGGCTGGCGCCCTGCGCAGCCGCTCCGCCCTCTTCCTGCCGGCACCACTGATGATGTGGGCCGAAGTCAGGCTCGTTTGCGCCGCCGGAAGTCGCGCCGCCCCTTCGGGGCGGGCTTGGGCGCCAATTCCGGCATCTCGGCCTGGACCTCGCGGTAGCGTGCCAGCAGTCGTTCAAAACTCGCATGCAGCGCTTCGGCGATGTCGGGACGTCGCTCGAGGCCGGCGAGAATCGTCGCCGCGGCTTCGATGGTCGAGAGCCCGTCGCGGCGCGGCTCCTTGCGCAGACGTCCATAGCGCGAGGGGTGCGCAGGGTTGAGGATCACGCGCTGGCACTTGAGCATCCAGGGATTGCGCCACCACAGCGCCTTGGCCTGGCTCCAGGTACCGTCGAGCAGCACCACGCCTTCGAGCTTGCCGAGGATCGCGCGCTGGTTCTCCGCAACCTCGCCCTTGCGGTTGAGCGCGACGATCTCGCCTTCCGCGTCGAGATCGGCGGCGCGTGCCGAGCCGAGATAGAGCACGGCCCAGTGCGCGGCATTCTCGACCGGCCGGCCCAGCGCCTTGGACAGGCTCGGCCAGGACAGCCCGACCCGCACCGTGGCGTCGGCGAAATGCCGCGCGAGCAGGCGCGCGGTGCCGAGCGCCCTGTCCTGCTCCTGCGGGTGCTGCAGGATCAGAAGCGACAGCCGATTTTCAATCGGCGTGACGCTGTCGCAGATGCACAGCGGCATCGGCTTCTGGCAATGCGGGCACTCGGGGATCGGATCGGCGGCGGCGATATCAGGCGGGTTCGACATGAGCGCCGCTATACGCTTGAAGCGGGGCCTCAACAACTCATTCCGCGGGCGCAGGCAGCGGGCGCGGCGCGGACCGCCGCCGCAGGCGGTCGATCAGCAGATAGATCACGGGCGTGGTGTAGAGCGTCAGGATCTGCGACACGAACAGGCCGCCGATGATGGTGATGCCGAGCGGCCGGCGCAGCTCGGTACCGGGGCCGGTCGCCACCACGAGCGGAATGCCGGCAAACAGCGCCGCCATGGTCGTCATCAGGATCGGGCGGAAGCGCGCCTGGCAGGCCTCGAAGATCGCCTCCGCTGACGACAGGCCGCGCTGGCGTTCGGCGTCGAGCGCGAAATCCACCATCATGATGCCGTTCTTCTTGACGATGCCGATCAAGAGGATGATGCCGACGAAGGCGATCACCGTCAGCGGCGTGTTGGTGAGCTGCAAGGCGAGCAGTGCGCCGAGCCCTGCCGAGGGCAGCGTCGAGATGATCGTGAGCGGATGGGCGAGGCTCTCGTAGAGCACCCCTAACACGATATACATCGCCACCAGCGCACCAAGGATCAGAAGCGGCTGGCGGCCGCTGGTCTTGGCGAAGTCGCCGGCATTGCCGTCGAAGCTGCCGCGGATGCCTTCGGGCATGTGCAGTTCCTCGACCGCGCGCTGGATGTTCTGCGTCGCCGCCTGAAGCTGCACGTTCGGCACGAGGTTGAACGACACCGTGGTCGAGGGGAACGACTGCGAGTGATAGACCGCGAGCGCGGCGAGGCTGCGCGTGGCATGCACCACGGCCGACAGCGGCACCTGCGCATCGCCCGCGCCCGCGACATAGATGCGTTCGAGGTTGGAGGGATCGACCTGGAATTTCGGATCGATCTCCAGCACGGTCATGTATTGGTTGCGCTGGGTGTAGATGATCGAGATTTGACGCTGCGAGAAGGCGTTGTTCAGCGCGTTGTTGATGTCCTGAACCTTGACGCCGAGCGCCGAGGCCTTTTGACGATCGATCGCGAGCGTGAGCTGAAGGCCGCCGGGGTCGCGGTCGCTGGAGATGTCGGTGATGCCTTCGACGGTCTCCATGCGCTTGGCTACGATCGGCGCCCACTTCTGCAGCAGACTGAGGTCGGTGCTGGTCAGCGTGTACTGGTAGTCGGAATCGCTCTGCCGCCCGCCGGCACGGACGTCCTGGGCGGCGAACATGAAGAGGCGGATGCCGGCCACGGGGTACAGCGCGCGCCTCAGACGGTCGATCACGACCTCCGTCGAGACGTGGTCGCGCTCCTCCGGCGGCTTCAGGCTGATGTACATGATGCCGCGGTTCGAGGTCGCTCCCCCCGGTCCGCCTCCGGCGCCGACGGTCGAGCCAATACCGGCCACGGCCGGATCCTTCATCACGATGTCGGCGAGCCGCTGCTGCAGACCGAGCATCGACTGGAACGAGATATCGGCCGAGGCGCGCGTCGCTCCGATCACGAAGCCGGAATCGTCGGTCGGAAAATAGCCCTTCGGGACCTTGATGTAGAGCGTCACGGTGAGGCCGATGGTGGCGAAGAACACCAGCAGCGTCGCCAGCGGGTAGTCCAGCACGGTGCGCAAGGTTCGAGCGTAGAAGGCGACGATGCGCGACAGCGAGCCCTCGACGATGCGATCGAACAGTGTCGCGGTGCCGGACGTGGCGTGGCGGATGTAATGGGCGCAGATCATCGGCGTGACCGTGAGCGAGACCAGCGTCGAGACCAGGATGGCGAAGGTCAGCGTCAGCGAGAATTCGCGCAGCAGGCGGCCGACGATGCCGTCCATGAAGATCAGCGGCGTGAACGCCGCGACCAGCGACAGGCTGATCGAGACCACCGTGAAGCCGATCTGCTTGGCGCCCTCTTGCGCCGCCCGGAACGGCCGCATGCCGTGCTCGAGATTGCGATACATGTTCTCGATCATGACGATGGCGTCGTCGACCACGAAGCCGACTGAGATCGCGAGCGCCATCAGCGACAGATTGTCGATCGAGAAGCCCGCGACCCACATGCCGGCGCAGGTGCCGGCCAGTGCCAGCGGCACCGAGATGCCGGCCGCGATCGTCGGCGTCAGCCGCCGCAGGAATACGAACACCACGACCATGACCAGGATCGCGGTCGCCAGCAAGGTCCATTGCATGTCGAGCACGCTGGCGCGGATCGTGCCGGTGCGGTCCACCAGGGTGGAAATCTCCACGCCGGCCGGAATCCATTGCCTGAGCTCGGGGATCAGCGCCTTCACCCTGTCGACGGTGTCGATGACGTTGGCATCGCCCTGCTTGGTGATCTGGATCAGCACGGCCGGCTGCTTGTTGAACCATGCGATCGAGCGCGCGTTGCGGACGGAATCCTCGATGTCGGCGACGTCGGACAGCCGCACGAAATTGCCATTGACGCTCTTGATGACGATGTCGCGGAATTCCTTGGCGGTGCGCATCTGCCGGTTGAGCGCCAGCGTCTCGCTCTGGCGTTCGCCGTTGAAGATGCCGACGGGACCGAGCGGATTGGCGCTGATGATCGCGGTGCGGACGTCGTCGGTGGCAATGCCTGCGTTCGAAAGTGCCACCGGATTGAGCTGGACGCGGACCGCCGGTTGATCAGCGCCGCTAATCGCCACGTTGCCGACACCCGGAACCTGCGAGATGCGCTGCGCCAGGACCGTATCGGCGACGTCGTAAATTGCGCTGGCTGACAGCGTCTTCGAGGTCAGAGCCAGCACGAAGACGGGCGCGCCAGCCGTGTTGGCCTTGCGGAAGCGCGGCAGCGTCGGCAGGTCGCTCGGCAGGTCGACCATCGCGGCGTTGATCGCCGCCTGCACGTCGCGGGCGGCCTTATCGATGCTGCGGCCGATGTCGAACTGGAGCTGAATGCTGGTGTTGCCGAGCGTCGAGGTCGAGGTGATCTGGTTGATGCCGGCGATCTCACCCAGCCGCCGCTCCAATGGTGAGGCCACCGTTGCGGCCATCACGGCCGGGTCGGCGCCCGGCCGATTGGCCGAGACGAAGATGGCGGGGAAGTCGACGTTCGGGACCGAGGCGACGGGAAGGAACTCGTAGGCGACCGCACCCAGCAGGAACAACCCGATCGACAGCAGCGTGGTCGCGACCGGGCGGCGGATGAAGGGCTCCGAGATCGATGCCATCACTGCATCCCCTCGGTCGCGCCCGCGACCGGCGGGCCGCCGGATTCAGCCGGCGGCAGCGCCTGCTCGAGGCGGCGGTTGATGCGGTCGAGCGCGAGGTAGATCACGGGCGTCGTGTAGAGCGTCAGCAACTGGCTGAGCAGCAGTCCGCCGATGATGGAGATGCCGAGCGGAAAGCGCAACTCGGCGCCGGTGCCACTCTCGATCGCCAGCGGCAGCGCGCCGAACAGGGCCGCCAGCGTCGTCATCATGATCGGGCGGAAGCGCAACAGGCAGGCTTGCACGATCGCCTCGTTCGGCGACATGCCCTGCCCGCGCTCCGCCTCGAGCGCGAAGTCGATCATCATGATCGCGTTCTTCTTGACGATGCCCATCAGGAGAATGATGCCGATCAGGCCGATGACCGACAGGTCCTGCCCGCACAGCAGCAGCGCCAGGATCGCGCCGACGCCCGCCGAGGGCAGCGTCGACAGGATCGTGATCGGGTGGATATAGCTCTCGTAGAGCACCCCCAACACGATGTAGATCGTGATCACGGCGGCGAGCAGCAACCAGGGCTGGCCGGCGAGCGCCTTGGCGAATTCGGCCGCATCGCCAGCATAGACGCCGACGATGCTGCCCGGCATGCCGATCCGGGTCTCGATGGTTTTCACGGCTTCGACGGCATCGCCGAGCGCGGCGCCCGGCGCGAGGTTGAAGCTGAGCGATACCGACGGGAATTGCGCCTGATGCGAGATCGCGAGCGGCGCGGTGGTGCGTTTCAGCGTCGCCACCGCCGACAGCGGCACCTGGGCGTTGGGCGCGCCGGCGGTGGCGCTCGCACCGCCCGGCAGATAGAGTTTTGACAGGATCGAGGGATCGCGCTGATACATCGGCAGCGCTTCCAGCACCACGCGGTACTGGTTGGCCTGGCCGTAGATGGTCGAGATCTGCCGCTGCGCGAACGCGTCGTTGAGCGTGTCGGTGACGGCCTGGAGGCTGACGCCGAGCTGGCCCGCGCGGGTGCGGTCGACGTCGAGCTGCGCCCGCAATCCGCCCTCCTGCGCTTCGGAGGAGACGTCGCGGAACAAGGGATCGCGCCGCATCTCCGTCACCAGCTTGCGCGCCCATTCCGACACCAACGTCGCATCGGTGCCGGTCAGGGCGTACTGGTATTGCGAGCGGCTCGACTGGGTCGAGATCTGCACGTCCTGCACCGGCTGGAAATAGACGGTCATGCCCGGGATGCCCGCGACCCTCTGCTTCAGCCGGGTTATGACGGCCGCGACATCGTCGCGCCGCTCGCCGCGCGGCCTCAAGCTCATGACGAGCCGGCCGACATTGGTGGTCGGATTGACCGAACCCGCCCCGATCACCGAGACCACGCCGACCACGTCGGGATCCGCCTTGATGGCGTCGGAAGCTTCGGACTGCCGCTTCTGCATCTCCGCGAACGACACGTCGGGTCCGGCCTCCGTCACGGCCGTGATCGAGGCGGTGTCCTGCAGCGGCAGGAAGCCCTTTGGCGCGACGACATAGAGGACCAGGGTCGCGATCAGCGTGGCGAAGGTCACGACCAGCGTGGCGCGTTGGTGTTCCAGCACCCAGAGCAGCGTCCGATGATAGGCCTCGACGGTGCGGTCGATGAAGCGGCTGATCGCGGCCAATCCCGGCACCGCCAGTTCCTCATGGGCGTGCTTGAGCAGGCGTGAGCACATCATCGGCGTCAGCGTCAGCGAGACCACGGCCGAGGTCACGACCGCGATCGTCAAGGTCAGTGCGAATTCGCGGAACATGCGTCCGACGAGGCCCGACATGAACAGCAGCGGGATGAAGACCGCGATCAGCGACACCGTCAGCGAGATCACGGTGAAGCCGATTTCGCTGGCGCCCTTCAGCGAAGCCTCCATCGCGCCGTCGCCGTTCTCCATGTGGCGCACGATGTTCTCGATCATGACGATGGCGTCGTCGACGACGAAGCCGGTGCCGATCGTCAGCGCCATCAGCGACAGATTGTCGAGGCTGAACCCGGCGAAATACATGATGCCGAAGCTCGTGATCAGCGACAGCGGCAGCGCGACGCCCGCGATCAAGGTTGCGCGCAGCGAACGCAGGAACAGCAGCACCACCAGGGTCACCAGCACGACGGCAAGGACCAGCGTGAACTGCACATCGCGCACCGAGGCGCGGATGGTGACGGTGCGATCGGACACGATGGTGAGGTTCACCCCGGCCGGGATCGCGCGCTGCACTTTGGGGATTTCCGCCCGGATCTGCTTGACGACCTCGATCACGTTGGCGCCGGGCTGGCGCTGGATGTCGATGATGACGGCCGGCGTGCCCTGGTACCAGCCGCCGGTGCGGTCGTTCTCGAGGCCATCGACGATCTGCGCGACGTCGGCAATGGTGACCGGCGAGCCGTTGCGATAGGCGATGATGACGGGCTTGTAGGCTTCGGCCGCGGCGATCTGGTCGTTGGCCGCGATGATGTAGGATTGCTGCGCGCCGTCGAGCGAGCCCTTCGGCCCGGAGACGTTGGCGTTGGCGATTGCGGTGCGCAAATCTTCCATGGCGATGCCGTAGGCGGCGAGCCGCGCCAGATCGGCCTGGATGCGCACGGCCGGTTTCAGCCCGCCGAGCACCGAGACCCGTCCGACGCCGGAAATCTGGCTCAGCCGCTGCGCCAGAATGGTGTCCGCAATGTCGCTCATGACCCGCAGCGAGGTCGTGTCCGAGCGCAGCGCCAGCGTCATGACGGGCGCGTCGGCCGGGTTCACCTTGGCGTAGGTCGGCGGATAAGGCAGGGTCTTCGGCAAGACGCCCGCCGCGGCGTTGATCGCGGCCTGCACGTCCTGGGTCGCGCCATCGATGTCGCGATTGAGATCGAACTGGAGCGAGATCTGGCTGACGCCGAACGAACTCGTCGAGTTCATTGCCGACAGCGACGGGATCTGCCCGAGCTGCCGCTCCAGCGGCGCCGTGATCAGCGAGGCGATCACGTCGGGGCTCGCGCCGGGAAGCTGCGTCGTCACCTGCACGGTCGGGAAATCGACCTGCGGCAGCGCCGAGACCGGCAGCGCGAAATAGCCTAGCAGCCCGCCGATCAGAAGCGCGATGCCGAGCAGCGAGGTCGCGATCGGCCGGCGGATGAAGGGTTCGGAGACACCCATGGGATCTGCCTGCCGCTTCAAGCGGCTGTTGTCGGGATCATGGCTGCTTGGCTCCAGGTCCCGATGCTCCCGGCCCAGGTGCAGGTCCAGGAGCCGGCCCGGTCTGCCCCTTCTGGTCGCCTTCGCTGCTGTTGCGCTTGGCGCGGAATTCGCCGCCCTTGCCCTGTCCGTCCTTCGGACCGTCCTTCTGACTTTCCTTGGCGCCATCCTTCTTCTGGGCGTCCGGCCCGCGCGAGCGCTTGCGCGGAGCGAGATCGGCCGACGGGGTCTGGTCGTCGCGGCCGACGATCACCTTGGAGCCGTCGGCCAGATTGGCGAAGCCCGTGGTGACGACCCTGTCGCTCGCCGATAGGCCGCTGGCGATCACGGCGTCATGCTCGTTCTGCTGTGTCACCACTACGGGCTTGGCCGAGACGACGTTGTCCTCGCCGATGACATAGCTGAAGGTCCCGATCGGGCCGCGCTGCACGGCCGACGTCGGTATCACCAGCGCCTGCACCAGCGTCTCGACCTTGAGACGGACATTGACGAACTGGCCCGGCCAGAGCTGGTAATTGGCGTTGGGAAATGCCGCCTTGAGCTTGAGCGTGCCGGTGGTCTGGTCGACCTGATTGTCGATGCCGGTCAGCTTGCCGGTGTCGATCACCGTGATGCCGTCATTGCCGAACACGTCGACCGCGAGCGTGCCCTTCGCCGCGGCCGCATTGACGCGCATGATCTGTTGCTGCGGCAGGCTGAACCACACCGCGATCGGCTGCAATTGCGTGATCACCACGAGACCCGTGGTGTCGGAGGCATGGATGATGTTGCCCTGGTCGACCTGGCGCAGGCCGGCACGGCCCGAGATCGGGGCCACGATCTTGGTGTAGCTCAGCGTCGCCGCCGCATTGTCGATCGCGGCCTGATCGGCCTTGACCAGCGCCTCGGTCTGCGCCACCAGCGCGCGCTGGGTGTCGGCCTGCTGCTTGGAGCCTGCATTGGAGGCGGCGAGCTGCTCGTAGCGCGTCAAGTCGATGCGCTGGTTGGCAAGTTGGGCCTGGTCCTGCGCCTTCTTGGCGACTGCTTGGTCGTACTGCGCCTGGTAGATCGCCGGATCGATCTCGCCGAGCACGTCGCCCTTCTTGACGTCCTGTCCCTCGGTGAAGTTGACTGCGATCAGCTTGCCGTCGACCTGGGAGCGCACGGTTACGGTGTTGAGCGCGCGGATCGCGCCGACGCCGTCGAGATAGACCGGAACGTCCAGCACTCGCGGGCTCGCCGCCAGCACGGGCACCGGCAGATCGAGCCGCTGGTTGTTGCGGTTGTTGGCCTGCTGTTGATGCGTGGCGTTCCAGCCGAGATAGAACAGGCCGCCGAGGATCGCGAGCGTGATCAGGGTCATGACGAAGCCGCGGCCACGCGACCTTTTCGCCGTTCCCTCCTCTACGCCTTGCTTGCTATCCGGCTTAAAGAGCATTGACCGGTTTCTCCATTCGCGGCTCCCAGCCGCCGCCGAGCGCCTGATACAGGCTGACGATGGCGAGCAAGCGGGCCAGTTGCGCCTGCGACAGCGCGTCTTCCGCCTGGAACAGGGTGAGTTGAGTGTTGAGCACGGTCACGATGTCGGCGGTGCCGGCGCGCAATTGCTGCTCGGAGAGATCGAAGGCACGGCGCGAGGCGACGACCACGTCGCGCTGCAATTGCAGCTTGATCGTGGTCTGCTTGATCGAGAACAGCGCGTTATCGACGTCGGCAAAGGCCTGCACGATGGTCTTGCGGTAGGTCTGGAGCAGCTCGTCCTGCCTTGCCTTGGCGAATTCGAAATTGCCGAGGATCTTGCCGCCGTCGAAGATCGGCTGAGTGGCGCTGCCGACGAGCTGGAAGAAAGCCGCGTGCGGCTGGAACAGCGAGACCAGCGCCGAGCTCTGATAGCCGCCATTGCCGGTGAGCTGGATGGTCGGAAAGAACTGGGCACGGGCGTTGCCGATGTTGGCGGTCGCAGACGCAAGCTGCGCCTCCTGGCGGCGGATGTCGGGCCGCTGCGTCAGGAGCTCCGACGGCAGGCCGGGCGTCACGCGCGGGATCGCGGCCCGGTCCAGGGAGCTGCCGAGCACGCGCACGCTCTCGGGCGGGCGCGAGACCAGCACGGCGAGCGCGTTGACGTTCTGGTCCAGCGTCTGGCGCAGCGGCGGCACCAGGGCCTTCTGGTTGGCGAGCACGCTCTCCTGCTGGGCGACATCGAGATCCGTGCCGGTGCCGGCCTTGCGCCGCTCCCTGACCGCATCAAGGATGCGCTGCGCGCTCGCGATGTTGCGCTGTGAGGTCCTGATCCGGTCCTGCGAGGCCAGCACCTGGAAATAGGCATTGGCGACGGCTGCGAGCGTCGTCAGCGCGACGGTATCGCGATCGAAGCGATTGGCGTTGGCGGTCTCCTCGGCCGTTTGCAGCGCATCGCGATTCTGGCCCCAGAAGTCGAGCTGATAGCTCGCGCTGAGCGAGGCCGAATAGTTGACGACTTCGCGGCCGCCAATGGACAGGCCCGAGGAGCTTGCGCCCGACGTGCGCGAATAGGTTTCCGATCCGCCCGTCGACACGCTCGGCAGCAGCGCCGCGCCCGCCTGCCGCGCCTGGGCGTCGGCCTGGACGATGCGTGAAACGGCTGCGGCGATATCCAGGTTGACGGTCTGCGCCTCTTCCATCAGCTGCGTCAGCTCCGCCGAGCGGAAGCCACGCCACCAATCCAATGACGGCGGCGCATCGCCCTTGCCGGCGTATTTGTACTGCGTGGGAACGTCGAGGGCGGGATCGGGGAGATCCTGAGTCAGCACGCAAGCACCGGACCCAGCGGCGAGGCACACCACCGCAACCCAGCGCGCCGCGCGCCGCGTCCGGGATGCAGACCCTTCGTACCGCCGCATGGCGATCGCCGGAACATCCTGTGTCACATCCACCCCCCGCCGGGCAGATCGAGCCGCCGCGGGACCGGATTAACCGATTCGCGGCGGGACAATCGGGGGGCTTTGGACAACTCGCTCACAGGGGTGATGCTTTCTGCGGAACCTGAGATCCATACTAGCCGGACGCGGAACGGCGGGACAGTCCGGCAGTTGCGAGATGACCACGCCGACGAGCCCGGCACGAACTGCCAAAACTGTGAAATGTGCCTGTCTTGCAGCCACTTCTCTCATGGCGAAACAACTGGAAATGGGATCAAGCTTACCAAGATTTCATGTGATATTGCTGCCACACCGTCCGTTGAGCCCTTCAATCCGAGCACCCCTCACCGCTTCAGCTCAGTCGCGCCCACTGGTCACTTCACAACACCGTCAATTGCCGCAAGCGAAGCTCTTTCCTCATGCCGATTTTTCCTCACCCTTCCCCCACTCTGTCCACGCTCCTCGACCGCGATCCGCTCGCCCGTGGCAAAAATTGGTCGCAAGACCACTCACCATGGGCGTTATCGTTTCGTGCTTTGGCGGACCTCAGTCATTTCCTCCTACCGATCTCCGGCCGCGTGGCCGCGCGCATCATCGGCGGTCGCACGGTTGGAGAATATCGCTGTTCGGACAGGAGTTTCAGACGGTTTCGCCGCAGCGCAAAAGCCTTCCCCTTTGTCCCCCCAAGCACTAGGTTCTGGCCAACCAGATCAACCCTCTTGGTGGCGATTTTCCTGACATGAGCATTCGAAACGACGTTGTCGAAGCGATCGGCAACACCCCGCTGATCAAGCTGAAGCGCGCCTCGGAACTGACCGGCTGCACCATTCTCGGTAAGGCCGAGTTCATGAACCCCGGCCAGTCGGTCAAGGACCGCGCCGGCAAATGGATGATCCTGGAGGCCGAGAAGCGCGGCGAGCTCAAGCTCGGCGGTCTCGTGGTGGAAGCGACCGCCGGCAACACCGGCATCGGCCTCGCCGTCGTCGCCAGCGCACGCGGCTACCGAACCCTGATCGTGATCCCGGAAACGCAGAGCCAGGAGAAGAAGGACTTTCTGAAGCTGTGCGGCGCCGAGCTGATCGAGGTGCCGGCCCTGCCCTATGCCAACCCAAACAACTATCAACACGTCGGCCGGCGGCTTGCGGATGAGCTGCGCAAGACCGAGCCGAACGGCGTGCTGTTCGCAGACCAGTGGAACAACCTCGACAATGCCAAGGCGCACTACGAATCCACCGGACCCGAGATCTGGGAGCAGACCGGCGGCAGGGTCGACGGCTTCGTCTGCTCGGTCGGCAGCGGCGGCACGCTCGCCGGCATCAGCCGTTATCTGAACGAGAAGAACAAGAACGTGCGAATCGCCTGCGCCGATCCGCACGGCGCCGGCATGTACGAATATTTCAGGACCGGCGATGCCAAGGCGACGCCCGGCGGCTCGATCACCGAAGGCATCGGCCTCAACCGCGCGACCGCGATCGTCGAGACCGCGAAGGTCGACGACGCCTACCTCATTCCCGATGCCGAAGCCGTCACTGCGATCTACGAATTGCTCCAGCACGAAGGCCTGTGCCTCGGCGGCTCGACCGGCATCAACATCGTCGGCGCGATGCGCCTTGCCAAACAGCTCGGGCCCGGCAAGACGATCGTCACCGTGCTGTGCGATTCCGGCAGCCGCTATCAGTCGAAGCTGTTCAACGCGGACTTCATGCGCGCGAAGAACCTGCCGGTGCCGGAGTGGCTGGAGAAGCGCAGCAACATCAAGCCGCCGTTCGTGTGATCGTCACGGAGCCCCGGGGAAGAACGCACTTCCACAGGCTCGGCGCCTGGGCCGGGTTACGCGACCTCGCCGCGTTCCGAGGCGGCAGCACAATAGTCGCGCCAGAACCGGCGGTAGCCCTCCTCGACCCTGCGCGTGTAGATCTCGACATTGCCGGCGGCTGAGGCTGCGATCTGAGCCGGCAAACCCGCGCGCAACTTCGCCAGGTGCTCAGGCTGCGCCGCAAACCTGCGGGCGATTTCGACATAGCCATCGTCATCCGCGGCGACCCAGTCGCCGAGACCGACGGCGGTCACGATGGAAGCGCCGGCGCGCGAAGAAGCCCCGTTGCCGAGCTTGGCGACGACCGGAACGCCCGCATAGAGGGACTCCCAGGTGCTGACGCCGCCGTTTTGCGGGAAAGTATCGAGCGAGATGTCGACTTGCGCGAACGCCAGCAGGTGCTGGTGGCGCGGCGTCGAGCCCACGCAGATGACGTTCTCTTCGGCGATGCCCTGCGCGACGAAGCGCGCGATCAGACCGTCGCGGACCAACGGATCGTCGAGCAGAGTGTGCTTGATGATGATCTTCGAACCGGCCACCTCCCGCATCACTTTCGACCATACACGAATGGCCTGATCCGAGATCTTGGAGATGCGATTGAAGACGCCAAAGGTCACGTGGCCGTTGCGGAGCATGGGCAGATCCGAAGCAGGCACATCCAGGATCGGATCTGTCGTGATCAGGCACGGCAGGTCATAGACCTTTTCGGCCACCAGGTGGCGGGCCGATTCCGCAATGAAGATCGGATCGGCGAGCACGTAGTCCATGGTCTGCAGGCCGGTTCCCGTGGCGTGGCCGAAGCCCGTGACCTGGATCGGAGCCGGCTTGCGGGCGAATACCGGGAGCCTGTTGCCGGTGGTATGCCCGGACACGTCGATCAGGATATCGACCTTGTCGGCCTCGATACGGTCGGCCAGTTCGTCATCGGACAGCTGCCAGGCGTCGACCCAGACGTCCGCCAACGACTTGAACTTGGCGGTCATCTCGTCTCGCGTCGGCGAGCACGAATAGCAGACGATCTCGAACCTGGCGTGATCGTGATGGCGAAGCACCGGCAACAGACCGAACGCCGCCGAGTGGTACCAGAATTCGGCAGCGACATAACCGACCACGATCCGCCTGTCAGGATCGAGCTGCCGTGGCGCGAGCTTCCTCTGTGGCAATCTGGCGCCGATCGCATCCCCCCAGGATTTGCGCGCCGCCTGCTGGACCGCGAAATCGGCCTCGGAGAGGAAGTCCAGAAAGTAAATCTTCCGCGCGATCAGGTCCGGCTGGTCCGGCGCGAGGGCGAGCGCGGCGTCGAGATGTTCGATCGCGGCTGCGATGTCTCCCTGGTTCGCAAAACAGGAACTCAGCAGCGCGAGCGCAATCGCCGAGCGCGGATTTTCTTCGAGCAACGCCGTGCAGGCCAGCATCGCCTGCGCATTATTCCCCATGCTCAGCGAGACTTCCGCCTTCCCCCGCAAGGCCACTTCGAGCTTCGGCGAAAGCGCAAGTGCGGCATCAAAATCCGCAGCCGCCTGCTGTGGTCGCGACAGCGCAAAATTGAGTCGCCCGCGATGCGCGAGCGTCTTCGCCGAACCGGGCCTGATCGCGAGCGCCGCTGCGAGGGCGGCTTCCGCCTCATCGTAGTGCTTGAGCTCGATGCTGACCACCCCTTTGCCGACGAGCGCTTCGGCGTGGCGCGGCTGAAACAACAAAGCGCGCTCGAAACTCTGCCTGGCCCGGTCGAACCGGCCGAGCGCCAGCTCGGCGAGGCCACGATTGCAGAGCGCATCGGCATGATCCGGCTTCAGCTTGATCGCGCGATCGTACATCTCGATGGCCTGCTCGGGCAGGTTCATCTGGAGCAAGGTGTTGCCGAGGCCGGCCAGGGCCGGCGCAAAATTGGGCTTCAGCGCGATCGCCTTCTCCAGGCAGGCGCGAGCGGCCTCAAATTTCTGAAGAGCCAGGTGCACAGCAGCGAGATTGTTATGGGCCTCGTGCGAACGCGGATCGATCGCAATTGCGCGTTCGAGCAGCTGTTGCGCCTCCTCCAGACGCCCACCCTGTTGCACGCTCAGGCCGAGCAGGTGCGTGGCGTCGAAGTGATCCGGAACAGCTTGCACGATCTGGCGGCAGAGTGCCTCGGTCTCCGCATATCTGCCCTGGCCATAAGCGCTCGCCGCGGCGGAGATGATGGCGTCGGCCTGCTTCTTCAACTTCTTCTGCAATCGCGCATTCTGGAATGCGCGCGCGCCAGCGCTGCTCTGCAAGGTGTCTCTCCGGAAGATGGCCGGCGGCGAGTCTAGCTGATTCGTGCGGCGGGCCGGCGGGGCGGGAAATCCTTCCGGGCTATCCCGGGGGCGCTACCGGATCCTGCTCAGCAACCGCGAGATGCGTCCGCCCCGCTCACAGCAGCGTCGCCGCCTTCCGAGGCGGCGGCACAATAGTCGCGCCAGAACTTGCGGTACCCCGCCTCGAGCTCGCGCGTGTAGATCTCGACATTGCCGGCGGGCGAGGCTGCGATCTGGGCCGGCAGCCCGGCGCGTAACTTCGCCAGATGCTCGGGCTGCGAGGCAAACTTGCGGGCGATCTCGACATAGCCGTCGTCATCCTCCGCGACCCAGTCGCCGAGGCCGACGGCCGCCACGATGGAGGCGCCGGCACGCGAGGAGGCGCCGATGCCGAGCTTGGCGACGACGGGAACGCCCTTGTAGAGGGATTCCCAGGTGCTGATGCCGCCGTTTTGCGGGAACGTGTCGAGGGAAATATCGATCTGGTCGAAGGCCTTCAGATGGTCGTCGCGCGAGGTGGTGCCGAGGCAGGTAATGTTCTCCTCCGCAATGCCCTGCGCGATGAAGCGAGCGATCAGGCTATCGCGCAGCAGGGCATCGTCGAGCAAACCATGCTTGAGGATGATCTTCGATCCCGGCACCTGCCGCATGATGCGCGCCCACACGCGGATCGCATCATCCGAGATCTTGTAGATGCGGTTGAACACGCCGAACGTGACGTGGCCGTTGCGGAGCATCGGCAGCTCGGACGGCTGCAGATTGGTGACGGGCTCCATCGTGATCAAGCACGGCAGATCGTGGATCTTCTCGGGAAACAAGTGCCGGACCGATGGCGGAATGAAGATGGGATCCGCGAGGACGTAGTCCATGGTCGGCATGCCCGTGCCCGTCGCATGACCGAAGCCGGTGGCCTGGATCGGCGCCGGCTTCCGCGCGAAGCATTGCAGCCTGTTGCCGGTCGTGTGGCCCGAAACGTCGATCAGGATGTCGACATTGTCGGCCTGAATACGATCGGCGAGTTCATCGTCCGAGAGCCCCCAGGCATCCACCCAGACGTCCGCCAGTGATTTGAACTTGGCGGTGTACTCGTCCGCGCCCGGCCAGGAGTAGTAGCAGATGATTTCAAATTTGGCGTGATCATGGTGGCGCAGCACCGGCAGCAGCGTGAGCCCCGCCGAATGCTGGCGGAATTCGGCAGCGACATAGCCGACCACGATCCGCTTTTCCGGATCAAGTGGCCGCTTCGGCAGCTCCCTTCGCGGCACCTTGGAGCCGATCTGATCCCACCAGGATTTTCGCACCGCCTGCTGGACCACGAAATCGGCCTCGGCGCGGTAGTCCTCCAGGAAGATCTTTCCCCTGATCGCGTCCCCATAGTCCGGTCGGAGCGCCAGCGCGCGATCGAGGTATTCGATCGCGGTATCCATGTCGCCCTGGTTCGAATAAGCGAAGCCCATCAGCGCCATTCCCATCTCGGAGCGCGGATTTCGCTCGATCAACGTCGTCGCGGCCGCCATCGCCTGCGCGGTCTTTCCCATGACGAGGCAGGTCTGAGCCTTGCCCCGGAGCGCCAGCTCCAGCTTGGGCGAGATCGCAAGCGCCGCCTCGAAATCCGCAAGCGCGGGCTCCAGGCGCTGCAGTTCGTAACTGAGCCGCCCGCGCTGGGCCAGAATCCTCGGCGCACCGGGCTTGATCGCGAGCGCCGTGGCGAATTTGGCGGCCGCCTCTTCGTGGTGCCGAAGCTCCATGCTGACCATGCCGCTGCCGACGATGGCCTCGGCGTGACGCGGCTGGAACAGCAGGGCGCGCTCGAAACTCTCCTTGGCGCGCATAATCTGTCCAAGCACGATCTCGACCATGCCGCGGTTGCAGAGCGCATCGGCATAATCCGGTTTCAACTTGATGGCGCGCTCGTGCATCTCGAGCGCCTGCTCGTACTGCCCCGTATGCATCAGCGTATTGCCGAGATTGGTCAGCGCGACCGCGAAATTCGGCTTCAGCGCGATCGCCCTCTCCTGGCCCCGCCGCGCCTCTTCGTAATTGCCCAGGTCGAAATGCACGGTCGCGAGGTTGTTGTGGGCATCGTGGAGGCGCGGATCGAGCGCGATCACGCGCTCGAGCAGCTCTTGCGCCTCCTCGAGGCGCCGGCCGTCATGTGCGCACATGCCGAGCAGATGCGTGGCGTCGACATGATCCGGAAGGGCTTTCAGGATCTCACGGCACAGTGCCTCGGTCTCGGCATATCGGCCCTGACCATAGGCGTTCGCCGCAGCGGCGATGACCGCATCGGCCTGCTTCATCAATTTCTTCTGCAGTCGCGCGTTCTGGAATGCGCGCGCGCCGCCGCCGCTGTTCTGCAAGGTGTCTCTCCGGAGGATCCCCTGGGCAGAGTCTAACTGATTCGCAAGCCCCGCCGCCCGGTCGGCGGACCGGCATCGCCCCCGGGATTTTCCGGGGGCGCAACGCAAGATCTGGCTATGCCATCTCGCCGCGCTCCGAGGCGCCGGCACAATGATCTCGCCAGAACCGGCGATAGGCCGCCTCGACCTCCAAGGTGTAACGTTCGACGTTGCCGGCGGCCGAGGCTGCGATCCGAGCCGGCAGATCGGCGCGCAACTTCGCCAGATGAGCGGGCTGCGCCGCATATCTGCACGCGATCGCGGCATAGCCATCGTCATCCTCGGCCATCCAGTCCTCGAGGCCCACGGCCGCGACGATCGAGCCGCCAGCGCGCGACGAGGCGCCCTTGCCGAGCCTGGCGACGACCGGAACACCCGCATAGAGGGATTCCCAGGTGCTGATGCCGCCATTTTGCGGGAACGGATCGAGGGAGATGTCGACATTCGCAAAGGCCAGCAGATGCTCGTGGCGCGAGGTCGAGCCCAGACAGGTGATATTCTCTTCGGCAATGCCGTGGGCCACGAACCGCGCGATCAGGCCGTCGCGCAGCAAGGGATCGTCGAGCAGCCCGTGCTTGATGATGATCTTCGAACCCGCCACCTCACGCATCACTTTCGACCACACCCGGATCGCCTCATCGGAGATCTTGTAGATGCGGTTGAACACGCCGAAGGTCACATGGCCGTTGCGGAGCATGGGAAGCTCCGACGGCGGCAGATCCAGGATGGGATCGATCGTGATCAGGCACGGCAGATCATGGACCTTCTCGGCCAGCAGATGGCGGGCCGATTGCGGAATGAAGATTGGATCCGCGAGCACGTAGTCCATGGTCTGAAGACCCGTGCCTGTCGCGTGGCCGAAGCCCGTGACCTGGATCGGGGCCGGCTTGCGGGCGAACACGGCGAGTCTGTTGCCGGCCGTATGTCCCGACACGTCGATCAGAATGTCGATCTTGTCCGCCTGTATGCGATCGGCCAGTTCGTCGTCCGAGAGCTGCGCCGCGTCGACCCAGACGTCTGCGAGAGGCTTGAACCTCTCGGTGATCTCATCCTGTAACGGCCAACAGGAATAGCAGACGATCTCGAACCTCGTGTGATCATGATGGCGCAGCACCGGCAACAGCGCGAACGCCGCCGAGTGGTTCCTGAATTCCGAGGCGACATATCCGACGACGATCCGCCTGTCCGGATCGGGCTGCCGCGGCGGCAATGTCCTTTGCGGCAGTCTGGCGCCGATCGCATCCCACCAGGATTTCCGCACCGCCTGCTGGACCGCGAAATCCGCCTCCGGCAGATAATCCAGGATGAAGATCTTGCGTGCAATGGCGTCGGCATAATCCGGCGAGATCTCGAGCGCCGCATCGAGATTCTCGAGCGCGGTGGCGACGTCTCCCTGGTTCGCATAGCAGGCGCCGAGAAGCACGATTGCGTAATCGGACCGCGGATTGTCCTCGAGCAGGGTCTTGACGGCCGCAATCGCCTGCGTCGTGTTGCCCAACAGAAGGTTGACCTGCGCCTTCCCGCGCAGCGCGAGCTCGAGCCGCGGCGATTGCGCCAGCGCCGCATCGAAGTCCGCCGCCGCCTGCTCCAGCCGGTACAGATCGAAGTTCAGCCGTCCGCGCTGCGCCAATATCCGCGGTGAACCCGGCTTGATCGCGAGGCCAGCTGCGAGGGCGGCTTCGGCCTCCGCATAGTGCCGCAGCTCGATGCACACCATGCCCCTGCCGGCGATCGCCTCCGCATGACGCGGCTGAAACAACAGAGCGCGATCGAAACTCTCATTGGCACGCTCGAACCGGCCGATCATCAGCTCCGCCATGCCACGGTTGCAAAATGCATCGGCATAGTCCGGTCGCAGCCTGATCGCGCGTTCGTGCAATCCGATCGCCTGTTCGCCGAGGCCGAGGTTCAGCAGCGTATTGCCGAGATTGGTCAGGGTGATCGGACAATTCGGCTTCAGCGCAATGGCCTTCTCCTGGCAGGCGCGGGCGTTCTCGAATTTCTCGAGCGCGAAATACACGGTCCCGAGATTGCCATGGGCATCGGGCGAGCGCGGATCGAGCGCGATCGCGCGCTCGAACAGCTCTTGCGCCTCCTCGAGCCGCCCGCCCTCATAGGCGCGCAGGCCGAGCAGGTGCGTGGCATGGAAATGATCCGGCAACTCCTTCACGATCTCGCGGCAGAGTGTCTCGGCCTCGGCAAATCTGCCCTGCCCGAGTGCCTCGATCGCCAAGGACATGACGGCATCCGCCTGCTTCCTCAACTTCTTCTGCAATCGCGCATTCTGGTAGGCGCGCGCGCCGACACTGCTCTGCAAGGTCTCTCTCCGGGATGCCCGAAAGGAGGCAAAGCTGATTCGGATGGTGCCAGGCTGGTGGGGCGGCTAGACCGGCGAGGCCACGGAATACAGGGCGTTCAGCGCAAGATCTGGCTCAGGAACAGCTTTGTGCGGGCGTGCTGAGGCGCCGCAAAGAACTCGTTCGGGGTGTTGGCCTCGATGATCTGGCCCGCATCCATGAACACCACGCGGTTGGCGACCTCGCGGGCAAAACCCATCTCGTGGGTGACGACCAGCATGGTCATGCCCTCCCCGGCGAGATCAACCATGGTGTCCAGCACCTCCTTGACCATTTCAGGGTCGAGCGCCGAGGTCGGCTCGTCGAACAGCATGACCTTCGGATTCATCGTCAGGGCGCGGGCGATGGCGACGCGCTGCTGCTGGCCGCCGGACATCTGTCCCGGAAACTTGTTGGCCTGATGCGGGATCTTGACCCGCTCCAGGAACTTCATCGCGGTCGCCTCGGCGTCCCTCTTCGGGATGTTGCGCACCCAGATCGGTGCCAGCGTGCAATTATCGAGCACCGTGAGGTGTGGGAATAGATTGAAGCTCTGAAACACCATGCCGACTTCGCGGCGCACGGCGTCGATGTGCTTGAGGTTGGGCCCGAGCTCGATGCCGTCGACGACGATCTCACCCTCCTGGAATTCCTCGAGAGCGTTGATGCAGCGGATCAACGTCGACTTGCCGGAGCCCGAGGGTCCGCAGATCACGATGCGCTCGCCCTTGCGGACATCGAGGTCGATGTCGCGCAGGACGTGAAAGTCGCCGTACCATTTGTTGAGGCCGGAAATCTTGACGATGGGGTCTGACATGGGGGACCTCGATCAGTTGCGACGGTGGGCGTTGAGACGATGCTCGACGAACAGCGAGTAGCGCGACATTCCAAAGCAAAAGATGAAGTAGATGACCCCGGCGAAGGCGAAGCCGGTGAACGCGGTCGAAGGCGTCGACCATTTCGGATCCGAAAACGATGCCCTGAGCGAGCCCAACAGGTCGAACAGCGCGACGATCGAAACCAGCGAGGTATCCTTGAACAGCGAGATGAAGCTGTTGACGAGGTTCGGAATGACGTGACGCAGCGCCTGCGGCAGCACGATCAGCGAGGTCGTCTTCCACCAGGACAGGCCGAGGGCTGCCGCGGCCTCGCCCTGCCCGCGCGGGATCGCAGCGAGCCCGCCGCGGACGTTCTCGGCCTGGTAGGCGCCCGTGAACAGCGCAATACCGATCAGCGCGCGGACGAGACCGTCGACGCTGAAATTGCCCGGCAGGAACAGCGGGAGCATGTAGGTGGCGAAGAACAGCACGGTGATCAGCGGCACGCCGCGCCAGAACTCGATGAAGGCGATCGAGAAGATCCGGATCAGCGGAATGGTGGAACGCCGGCCCAGCGCCAGCGCGACGCCGATCGGCAGCGAGGTGACGATGCCGGTGACGGAGACCACCAGCGTCACCAGCAGGCCGCCCCACAAATTCGTCGCCACGACCGGCAGGCCACCGCGATCGAGCCCCATCAGCTTGATCACGGCGGCGATGGCGACGAAAGCGAAGATGCTCGAGGCCAGAGCGCGCCCGCCGGCGCGCAAGCCGCCGCCGAGGCCGAAGGCGATCAGGCAGACGACCGCGGCCGTGACGGCGAAATCAGTCCAGACCGACTGCCCCGCTCCCTGGATCTGGTCGCGCAGCCAGGTCAGCGGCAGGATCAGCCAATGGATCGCGGTGCCGACCAGCACAATGAAATTCCCGACCAGCCACAACAGCGGCCCGACTGCCGACGTCTTGCTGGAACTGAGCAGGGCCTGCCCGGCGCCGATGATGCTGTCGTCGAACAATTCCAGCAAGCCCGCCGTCCAGCTGAGGCCAAAGCCCTTGATGCCGCCACCGTGCAGCAGGAAGAACGCGACAACCGGAAAGGCGACGAAGAACAGGCTGGCGTTGAGCCCTTTCGCCGGCAGGCGCGGCACGAGCAGCGGCACCAGCAGGACCACCGCAAGAACGAATGTGAGGTTCACCCGCCAGCGTTCCGCCTCGGGATAGAAACCATAGATCAATTGCGGCAGCTTGGCCTGGATGTAGGGCCAGCACGCCCCGACCGCAAAGCCGGCGTTCTCCGTGAGGCATGCCGCGCGGTCCTTACCGCTCCAGACCGCATCGACCATCAGGAACCTGACCGAGGGAACGATGGTGAACCATAGCAGCAGCGCGCCCACGATGGTGAGTAGGATGTTGGTCGGCGAGTTGAACAGGCGCGTGCGCATCAGCCCGACGAAGCCCGTGGTCTTCACCGGCGCGGGACGCTCGGTGAGCAGGTCCTGGCGGACGAAGCTGCTCGAGGCGATATCGCTCATGCGCCCAAACTCCGGCTGACGCGCCAACCGTAGACGCTCATGATCGCGCTGGTGAGCAGCGAGATCAGGAGATAGATGCCCATCGTCATCGCGATGATCTCGATCGCCTGCCCGGTCTGGCTCAGCGATGTGCCGGCGAACACCGAGACGAGGTCAGGATAGCCGATCGCGACTGCCAGCGACGAGTTCTTGGTGAGATTGAGGTATTGGTTGGTCAGCGGCGGCACGATGACGCGCATGGCCTGCGGCACGACGATCAGCCGGAGCGTGGTGCCGCGGCTGAGGCCCAGAGACGATCCCGCCTCCATTTGCCCCTTGTGCACCGACAGAATGCCGGCGCGCACGATCTCGGCGATGAAGGCGGCGGTATAGGTCGACAGCGCCAGCGCCAGCGCCACGAACTCGGGAATGATCCGCGAGCCGCCGGCGAAATTGAAGCCCTTAAGGTGCGGCAGCTCGAAGGTGAAGGGCAATCCCGTGACCAGAATGGTCGCGAGCGGCAGCCCGAACAGCAGACCCAGCACATAGGGCCAGATCCGGATCATCCGCCCTTCCTGAAACAACGCGCGCCGGGCATAGAAGCGCAAGGCCAGTGACGCGACGATGCCGAGCGCCAGCATCGCCAGAAACGGCTCCAAGCCGCTTCCGCCGATCGGGCTCGGAATGACAAGGCCGCGATTGCTGATGAAGGCGATGCCGAGCAGCGAAATGCTCTGCCGCGGATTGGGCAGGGCTGCCAGCACCGCGAGATACCAGAACAGGATCTGGAACAGCAGCGGCAGATTGCGGATGGTTTCGACATAGATCTCGCCGACGCGCGACAACAGCCAGTTGGGCGAGAGCCGGCACAGCGCAACGATGAAACCGATCAATGTGGCGAAGACGATGCCCACCACCGAGACGATGAGCGTGTTCAGGAGCCCGACCACGAACACCCGCAGGAACGTGTCCGAGCCGGTGTAGGAGATCAGCGTCTGGTTGACGTCGAAACCGGCATTGTTCCGCAAGAAGCCGAAGCCGGCGGCAATGTGCTGGTTTTCGAGGTTGGCGCGGGCATTGGAGACGATCTCATAGCCGATCCAGCCCAGGACCGCCGCGAAGGCAAACTGGACGGCGACGCCGTTCCAGCCTGCCTTGCCGCCCAGAAGGCGCCTGATCTTCAGCGCGATCTGGGGCGGTGGTTTTCGGGCCTCGGTGCTCATGCTGCCGCTGCCAGCGGGGGGCGATCAGCGGATCGGCGGCGCGTACTGAAGACCGCCCTTGTTCCAGAGATTGTTGAGACCGCGATTGATGCCGAGCGGCGAGCCTGCGCCGACATTGCGATCGAACACTTCGCCGTAATTGCCGACCGCCTTCACGATCCGCACCACCCAGTCCTTGGTCAGGCCGAGCTGTTCGCCGAAATTGCCGTCGGTGCCGAGCACGCGCTTCAACTCGGGATTTTCCAGCTTGGCTTTCTCGTCGACGTTCTTCGAGGTCACGCCGAGCTCTTCGGCGGTGAGCATCGCGAACAGGGTCCACTTCACGATGTCGAACCATTGGTCGTCGCCGTGGCGCACCATCGGGCCGAGCGGCTCCTTCGAGATGATCTCGGGGAGCACCATGTGGTCATTGGGATTGGCGAGCTTCAGGCGGTTGGCGTAGAGGCCCGACTGGTCGGTGGTGAAGACGTCGCAGCGACCGGCCTCGTAGGCCTTGACGGTTTCGTCGTTGGTGCCGAACGCGATCACCTCATACTTCATGTTGTTGGCCTTGAAGTAGTCGGCGAGATTCTGCTCGGTGGTGGTGCCGGTCTGCACGCAGACCGAGGCGCTGTTGAGCTCGAGCGCCGAGTTCACCTTGAGCGACTTCTTCACCATGAAGCCCTGCCCGTCATAATAGGTCACGCCGGTAAAGTTGGCGCCGAGCGAGGTGTCGCGCGAGATGGTCCAGGTGGTGTTGCGCGAGAGCACGTCGATCTCGCCGGATTGCAGCGCGGTGAAGCGGTCCTTGGCGGACAGCGGCACGTACTTGACCTTGCTCGCATCGTTGAAGATCGCCCCGGCGATCGCCTTGCAGACGTCGACGTCGAGGCCGGTCCAGTTGCCCTTGTCGTCGGGCGAGGAGAAACCCGGCAGGCCCTGGCTGACGCCGCAGGACAGCATGCCCCGGTCCTTGATGGTCTTGAGCGTTTGTGCATCGGCGGCTTGCGCGGAGAGGCCGGCGGCGAGAGCAAGGGTGAGAGCCAGGGTTACGCGTTTCATGGGCTTTGGGCCTTTCAAAGTCGTCTCAAGGAACGTTGTCTCAGGATCATCCCTGCCGCGCCGGGCGTATCAAAACCGGCCCTGCAAGAGTCATGCTGGAAAACCTTGCCGAACACTCGCCGATCCCGGGAGGCCATACCTTAATCCCCGCCGCTGGCGCCCGCCCTTTTGTTTAGCTGTGGCGCAAGGTTCGGTCAGACGATGGATCGAAGGTCGCGGCAGGCCCCTCAACATGCGGCGACTGAATAGCACCTCCGCATCACAGAACGACTGGCGTGCCGGGTCAAGGGGTTGACGGGACTCTTCTGTGTTCTGTTATTAACGATAGCGGCCTTTCGGCCAGCCCGTCAGGCGCCACGCCCGAGCGGAAACGCGGTTTTGAAAGCAGACGCATGGATTCCTCGCACCCCCAAGAGCAGCAGGCCGAGACCCGGCTGGTCACCTCCGGCCGCGACACCAAGGCGCAGAAGGGGTTCGTCAATCCGCCGGTTTTCCACGGCTCGACCGTGCTCTATCCGACCGCCGAGGACCTGCACGCCCATCGCGGCGAGTTCACCTATGGCCGGCACGGTTCCCCCACGACCAAGGCGTTCCAGGAGACGCTGATGGCGCTGGAGGGGCCGCAATGCGCCGGCGTCGGCATCGTGCCATCGGGGCTGTCGGCGATCTCCACCACCCTGCTCTCGGTGCTGAAGACCGGCGACCACATTCTGGTCGTCGACAACGTCTACCGGCCCTCGCGCAATTTCTGCAACGGCATGCTGGCCCGCTACGGCGTCGAGACCACCTACTTTGACCCGCTGATCGGTGCCGGCATCGACAAGCTGTTCAAGCCGAACACCCGTGCGGTGCTGGTGGAGGCGCCGGGCTCGCAATCGTTCGAGATGCCGGACATTCGCGCCATCGCCGAGGTGGCCCATGCGCGCGGCGCGCTCGTCATCGACGACAACACCTGGGCGACGCCGCTCTATCACCGCTCGCTCGACCAGGGCGTCGACGTCAGCATGCAGGCCGCCACCAAATATATCGGCGGCCATTCCGACATCATGTTCGGCACGATATCGGCCAACGCCAAGGCTTGGCCGATGGTCGCCGAAGGCATCCGCCTGCTCGGCGTCTGCGCCGGTCCCGACGATGTCTTCCTCGCGCTGCGCGGCCTGCGCACGCTGTCGGTGCGCCTGGCGCAGCATCATCGCTCCGGTCTCGACATGGCGCGCTGGCTGGCCGGCCGTCCCGAGGTCGCTCGCGTGCTGCATCCGGGCCTGGAGACCGATCCCGGTCACGCCATCTGGAAGCGCGACTTCACCGGCGCCTCAGGGCTGTTCAGCATCGTGCTGAAGCCCGTGCCGCAGAAGGCGGTCGACACCATGCTCAACACGCTCAAGCTGTTCGGCATGGGCTTTTCCTGGGGCGGCTTCGAGAGCCTTGCGATTCCCTTCGATTGCGACGCCTATCGCACCGCGACCAAGTGGTCGCCGGGCGGCCCCACACTGCGCCTCCACATCGGGCTCGAGAGCGTCGACGATCTCAAGGCCGATCTCGATCGCGGCTTCGCTGCCCTCAAGGCGGCAATGTGAGCCTGCTCACAGGGCATCGTGCGCGAAGACACGGCATAGCGCCGCGGCGGACGCACGAGGTGCGCCGCGGCGGACGCACGAGGTGCGCCGCGGGAGCGTGCACGTGTCGTAAACGTTAACGCTGACGCGCCAACAAATGGTTTGAACCTCAAGCATTTGGCGCTAGCCTCACCAATCGACTCCAATCCGGACACGGAGCATGGGAACGTTGGTTCTGCTCGATCTTATGGGCGGCGTGGCGCTGTTGCTGTGGGGCCTGCATATGGTCCACAGCGGGATTTTGCGCGCCTTCGGCCCTGACCTGCGGCGCCTGCTCGGCAAGGCACTGAGCAACCGCGCCAGCGCCTTCGCCGCCGGCCTCGGGCTCACCGCCCTGCTCCAGAGCAGCACGGCGACCGCCTTGATCACCAGTTCGTTCGCGGCCGAGGGGCTCGTCAGCCTCGCGGCGGCGCTCGCCATCATGCTCGGGGCCAATGTCGGCACCACGCTGATCGTGCAGGTGCTGTCGTTCAATATCGCAGCCGTTGCGCCGGTCCTGTTCGTGCTCGGCCTCGTCGCCTTCCGCTCCGGCCCGCGCTCACGGATCAAGGACGTCGGCCGCGTCTGCATCGGCCTCGGCCTGATGCTGCTCTCGCTGCATATCCTGCTCGACACGCTGGCGCCGGCCGAGAACGCGCCCGGCGTTCGCGTCGTGATGTCGGCCATCACGGGTGATCCCATTCTGTGCGTCGTCATCGCCGCCCTCGTCACCTGGGTGGTGCATTCGAGCGTCGCCAGCGTGCTCTTGATCATGTCGCTGGCCTATTCGCAGTTCATCACGCCCTACGCCGCGCTGGCGCTGGTGCTCGGGGCCAATCTCGGCAGTGCCATCAATCCGGTGTTCGAGGGCGCCAAGCGCGACGATGCCGCGAGCTATCGCCTGCCGGTCGGCAATCTCGTCAACCGCGTGATCGGCATTGCCCTCGTCCTGCCCTTCCTGGGCACGATCGCCGAGCATATGCACGCCTGGCAGCCCGATCTCGCCAAGATGACGGCGGCCTTCCACATCGCCTTCAACCTCGGCACGGCCCTCGTCTTCATCGGCCTGCTCGACGCCATGTCGCGCCTGCTCATCCGTCTCTTGCCGGATCGCGTGCAGGAGGCCGACCCGGCCCGGCCGCGCTATCTCGACGAGACCGCGCTGGAGACGCCGTCGCTGGCACTCGCCGACGCCGCTCGCGAGACGTTGCGCATGGGCGATCTCGTCGAGGTCATGCTGCGCAAGGTGATGGCCGCGATGATGACGGGCGACCGTGCGCTGGTCGACCAGGTCTCCAAGATGGACAATTTCGTCGACGGTCTCGACGAAGCCATCAAGCTCTACGTGACCAAGCTGATGCGGGGTAGCCTCGACGAAAGCGAGGGGCGGCGCGCGATGGAGATCATCTCCTTCGCCATCAACCTCGAGCATATCGGCGACATCATCGACAAGAGCCTGAGCGAGCTCGCGACCAAGAAGATCAAGCGGCGTTTCCAGTTCTCGGCGGAAGGGGCCGACGAGCTCGCCGCCTTCCACAAGCGCACGATGGACTCGCTGCGGATCGCCTTCGGTGTCTTCATGTCGGGTGACGCCAACGAGGCGCGCAAGCTGCTGGTGGAGAAGACGGCGCTGCGCAACACCGAGCTTGCCGCGGTCGAGCGGCATCTCGACCGCCTGCGCGAGGGTCGCCCCGAAACCATCGAGACGACGTCGCTGCATCTCGACGTGCTGCGCGACCTCAGGCGCATCCACTCGCATATCTGCTCGGTCGCCTACCCCGTGCTGGACGCGGCCGGCGTGCCCTATCGCAGGACCGAGGCGGAGACAGCCGCCCTGCCCGCGTCGGGCACGGCCTCGGCGGTGCCGCGCTGAAGCGCGATGCGATGAGGATAGATACTCATCGCGCTTCACATTGTCGTTGCAGGAGCCTCACCGATCCAGCGTCTTCGAGGCGCTGCCGCGGTTCTTGATGATCAGCATGATGTTGCGGATATAGATGATGGTCGCCAGCGCCTGTCCGAGGATGATGACCGGCTCGCGCTTCACGACGCCGTAGACCAGCGTCATCAGGCCGCCGCCCATCGAGCAGAACCAGAACGCCATCGGCACCACGCTGTTGCCGGCGCGTTCGCTCGCGATCCACTGCACCAGGAAGCGCGCGGTGAAGAACAGCTGCGCGACGAGGCCGAATGCCAGCCAGAAATCGAACTTGGCGACGAAGACGTCGTAGAGATAATTGCTCAGCGCCTGACCGTATTGGATGATCATGCGTTCACCTCAGTCACTTCTGGTGTCGGCTTCTTGCGGCGGATCAGCCACCATACACCGGCGAGATCCATGATGCCGATCCACAGCCGATCGAAGAAGCCGTAGTTCGACACGCCGGAATGGCGCGGCCGGTCGATCACGTCGACATAGGCGATATCGTAGCCTTCGCGGCGAACCAGCGCCGGCAGGAAGCGGTGCAGCCCGTCGAAATAGGGCAGCATCAGGAAGACGTCGCGCCGGAACGCCTTCAGCCCGCAGCCGGTATCCCGCGTGCCGTCCTTCAGGATGGCGTTGCGGATCCCGTTCGCCACGCGCGACTGGAATTTCTTGAAGCCGGTATCCTTGCGTCCGACCCGTTGCCCGGCGGCGAGTCCGACGCGCCCTGCGCCCTTCTCGACCGCCGAGATCAGGTCGGGCAGGAAGGCCGGATTGTTCTGGCCGTCACCGTCGAGTGTCGCCACGATCATGCCGCGCGCGGCGCGTACGCCGCTGCGCACGGCCGCGGATTGGCCGCCTGATCTGGCATGGCGGAGCTGACGCAGATTGCTCCGCTGCGCCATGATCGCCGCGAGCCGTTCGCCGGTCGCATCGGTCGAGCCGTCGTTGACATAGATGATCTCATAGGCCCAGCGGTCATCGAGCGCCGCACCGATCTCCGCGATCAGCGGCGCGATGTTGTCGGCTTCGTTGCGCACGGGGACGACGATGGAAACCGAAGGCTGAGAAACCGAAGGCTGGGACGTCGACAAATCATAGCTCGTGGTTGGCATTGGCTTGCGACCCGAGGAACCGACGGCCCCGGCAGGCAGCCGCTTTTATGGGGCGGATGCCCCGTGGGCAACCCTTTTGAGGCGGCCCGAGATTGCCCCCGCGAGAGGCACGATGGTGCCATCGGCACGGATGGCAAAGCCCAGCCTGCGGGCCGCGAACCAGTAACGGACTGCCATGGCGCCGACCGTGCCGACCAGGGCGCCGGCCACCACGTCGCTCGGGTGATGCGCGACCAGCACCAGCCGCGTCAACAAGATCACGATTGCGTAAGTGAACATGAACACGCGCAGGCGCGGCCACAATGCCGATACCGCGAACGCCAGGGCGAATGCTGCCACGGCATGACCTGACGGCAGGCTGGCATAAGCCCCCGTCCCGTCGAACGGCATGAAGTTGAACGGATTGGCCCTGCCGCCGACAAATGGACGTCCGCGGCCGACGACATATTTCAGGATCTCGGCAACGAATGCCGACACAGCAATCGACAGAAACACAAATTGCAGCCGCGTGCCGAGGCCGAGCAGCAGCGCGCGGCGAGTTCCGTGATGCCCTGCCGCAACGAGCGCCAATACCACCAGCGCGGCCCCGAGCGCCGCGAGCAGATACTCGTCCTTGCCGAAATCGGTGAGGATGCGGATCGGCCACAGGCCGGGCGTGCCGCGCGCGGGCATCAGCTGGATCTCGGCCTGGTCGAACGCGACCATCAGCACGATGACGAGGGCGGCGCCCGCCGCACTGAGCCACAGCGAATGCCGCGCCAGTTTTCGCGCGGCCTCCGCGCGGCGTGAATGCGAGGGCGTGCGAACGAGCTGCGCCAGCGCCCGCCGCGACACGGCGAACAATTGCGCGGGATAGCCCGGACGTGGCGCAGTGCTGGTCGAGGCCGGCATCCTATTCGGTGCCTTCCGAGCGGAAGATCGCGATCGAGATCGCGCGGCCTTGCGAGAAATTGTAGCCGTCGATGCGGGTGCCGACCTTATAGCGCAGCCCGATCGCCTCGGCGCGCTGCGCGAAGCTGCGCTCCGAGCGCTGCTCGATCAGCGCAAATCGGCAGCTTCCTTGCCGCAGGAAATCCGCCGCGCCCGACCCGTCGGTGAGCACCGTCTGGGTGCCCGTCAGAAAGACGAGGCTCGGCTCGTGATAGCCGGCAGCCGCCGCCTTCGGCCCGACGCAGGTGACGTTGCGGAGCGCGCGGGCGACCTCGATGCTCGGAAACAGCGGCGCCAGCGACGGCAGCACGATGCCGTATACCGTCACCGCCAGCATCAGGGCCGCAACCAGCGCGTTGAGCAGCGAGCGCTCGGCGCGATTGTTGTCGTAGAGCCACCAGGCGAACAGGCCGAAGATCAGCGACGCCGCGATGAACGGCCAGGCCACGAAGGCCGGCTGCCGCGTCAGCATCACCGCGCCGACCACCGCGATGATCGAGGCGGCTGCGGGAATCGCGAACCACCAGGCCGAACCGCGCATCAGCCAGGAGCGCGACAGCACGCGCCGCTCCACCGCACCGGCGGTGAGGATGGCGATCGCCGGATAGAGCGGCAGCACGTAGTGCGGCAGCTTGGTCAGCACCGCCTCGAACACGATCCAGGACGGGATCAGCCAGGCCAGCAGAAACTGCGCGCCGGGCTCGCGCCGCGCCCGCCACACCGCGGGCGCCGCCATCGCCGCCAGCGGCGCGCCGGGCCAGAACGTGATCCAGAACAGCGCCAGGTAAAGTCCGGGCGGGGCGCCATGGGATTCCTGAGCCCCTATCTTGCTCAGCATGTCGCCGCCGACGGAATCGGCGAAAAAGGCATCGCCCGCGCGCCAGAAGATCGCGACGAACCAGGGCAGCACCAGCACCAGCATCCACATCAGGCCCCAGACCGGACGCAGCTTCCACAGCCAGGAGGCATCGCGGTCCTGGATCGCGAGCGCAACGATGGTCAGGCCTGCGAACATCAAGATCAGCGGGCCCTTGATCAGGATGCCCACCGCAAGCGCGGTCCAGAAGATCGCGGGCCAACTCCAGGGCGGATGGGTCTCGTCCTCGGCGCGCTGCCAGGACAGATAGGCCCGCGCCATCGCCCCCATCGCGGCGACCACGCAGAACAGCAGCATCGCGTCGGTCTTGGCGAGCCGCGCCTCGACGCCGAGCAGCACCGAAGCGCACATCATCAGCGCCGCCAGCACCGCGGCGCGCCGTGTGACGAAGCCGAGCGCGGCCCAATAGGTCATGAGCACGGCGCCGATCGCCCCGAACAGCGACGGCAGCCGGTAGACCCAGATCCGCAACTCGGCTTTCGGCAGCTTGAGCATCGAGGCCGCTTCCACCGTCGCCGATTGCAACCAGTAGATGCCGACCGGCTTCTTGTAGCGGACGTCCTCCTGGAAGCGGATATCGACGTAGTCGCCGCTCTCGACCATCTGCTTGGTGGCCTGGGCAAACCGCGCCTCGTCGCGATCGATCGGGGGGATCGTGAAGAAGCCCGGCAGGAACAACAGCAGCGCGCACAGCAGCAGGAAGGCGACGGCGCGGGTGTGGCTGGCCGTGACCACATCGAGCATGCGCACGAGCCCGCTGCCCGGATTTGCCGGCGATTTCGGCTCGCGGGGTGCTCCAAAACGGGGGGATGGGTAGGTCTCGGCCATTGGTTCCGCTTACGCTGAAACCGCCATCGCCACAACCGCTTGAGCCAGCTTCATTGAATTCGAATGACGACTGTGTCCGCGGCGCCAGTGGCATCGATCACGGTGAGCCGCGCAAAGCCGGGACCAGGTGGATCGATCAGGCGCTGGCGGCGGCCGTCGATCTCGCCAAGCGCCGTGCCGTTAACCATGACGGTCATCGGCAGAACGCCGCCGGCGACCTTGACCGGCATTGCTGCGCTCTCCTGCCCCCCGGAACGATCGACATCGATCCGCGAGCCGTTCAGCGGAAACTGGATGTGAAGCGACTGCTCGCGGCCGGTCCGCACCAGCTCCCCCACGGGACGGAACCGCTTCAGCGGCAACGGCAGCTTGGTGTTGCTGGCAAGCAGAGTTCCCCTTGGCGGCTTCGGCAATGGGGCCAGCGTCTTGCCGGTGCGGGCAAAGGCATCGAACAGAATCGGTGCAGCGGCGACCCGCCCGATCAGGCCCGGAACCGGCGCGCCGTCGGGCCGGCCAACCCAGACGCCGATGGTCATCCGGCCGTCGAACCCGACCGACCAGGCGTCGCGATAGCCGTAGGAGGTCCCGGTCTTGAAGGCGATACGGTTGTGAGCGGCATTCTCCGGCGGCGGCGTTCCCAAGAGCACGTTGCCGACCTGCCAGGCCGCGACCTGATCCAGTAACCGGAGCGGCTCGCGGTCGTCCTTGTCAGCCATGACCTCGCGCAGCGGCTTGGTGGTGCCGAGACGGGCGAAGCCCGCATAGAGCTGGGCGAGATCCTGCAGCGTCACGCCGACGCCACCGAGCCCCATCGCGAGCCCCGGCGCTTCATCTTTGGGCAGCACCAGATTGCCGCCGGCCTGGCGCAGCCGCGACGCGAGCCGGCTGGAGCCGACGCGGTCGAGCAGCACGATCGCCGGGACGTTGAGCGACAATTGCAGCGCCTTCTTCACCGGCACCGTGCCCTGGAAGGTCATGTCGAAATTTTCCGGCGCATAGGAGCCGAAGCGGGCGGGACGATCGTCGATCAGGCTTTCCGGATGAACGAAGCCGTCTTCGAAGGCGAGCCCGTAGATGAAGGGTTTTAGCGTCGAGCCCGGCGAACGGATCGCGCGGGTCATGTCGACCTGCCCTGCCCGGCTCTCGTCGAAATAATCGGCCGAACCGACGCGGGCGAGCACGTCTCCGCTCTCATTGTCGACCACGATGATGCCGACCGAGATGTTCGGCCCGAGCGCAATGGCGCGGTCGCGCGCCAGCGGCTCCAGCACCTTCTGCAGGTTCGCGTCCAACGTCAGCTTGATGACCGGCTTGTCCTTGACGGTGGCCAACGCGGTATCCGACGCATGCGGCGCCAGGATCGGCATCGGCTTGCGCAGTTTTGGCACGGGCACGGCCTTGGCCTGCCGTGCGTCGTCTGCGCTGACGACTTGCTCCTCGACCATGCGATCGAGCACGCGGTCGCGCGCCTTGCGCGCGGCCTCGGGATGGCGATCGAGCCGGCGCGTCTCCGGCGATTGCGGCAGCGCGACCAGCAGCGCGGCCTCGGCCAGCGACAGGCGCTTCGGCTCCTTGCCGAGATACCCGATCGAGGCGGCGCGGATGCCTTCGAGATTGCCGCCATAAGGCGCCAGCGCGAGATAGAGGTCGAGAATCCGCTCCTTGCTCATGCTGCGCTCGATCTCGATCGCGCGCACCATCTGCCGCAGCTTGGCATGGAGCGAGCGCTGACGTCTGGGCTCCATCAGCCGCGCGAGCTGCATGGTGATCGTCGAGCCGCCCGAGACGATGTGGCCGCGCGTCGTGAGCTGTAGCGCAGCCCGCCCCAACGCCAGCGGGTCGATGCCGTCATGGGCGTAGAAGCGCTGGTCTTCATAGGCGAAGAGCAGTTTGAGATAGGTCGGGTCGACGTTGGACCTGGCATCGACCGGCAGCCGCCAGCGGCCATCTGCCATCGCATAGGCCCGTAGCAGCTTGCCGTTGCGGTCGACAATGGTGGTGGAGACCTGACGCGCCTCGTCGAGCGGCAGCGGGCCGAGCGAGTAGACCCATGCGACGAAGCCGATGATGGCGAGGATGAAGGTGAGAGCGGCGGCTGAGAGGATGCGAAGCCCTCTGCCCCGTGCTCCGTCATGGCCGGGCTTGTCCCGGCCATCCACGTTCTTGCCGGCCGTGCCACAGGTCGTGGATGCCCGGGACATCTGCGCGAAGACGCGCTTCGCGCTCTTGCCCGGGCATGACGACTGAGTATGTGGCTCCGTTGCGCTCATTCAATCGCCACTCACTTCGCCGCCCGCACCTCAACCGTCCCCGTGCCGGTGCGGCCATAGCGCGAGGGATTGTACATGTCCTCGACATAGGCCTGCGGCAGCACGTATTTGCCCGGCGACACCGCGCGCACGACATAGGCGACGGTGAAGACCGATTTGGAATCCGAGGCCCGATCGACCGCCGCGGTGAAGCGGTCGTCGCGGAATTCGGTGTTTTCGGGCTCCTCGCCGTCTTCGATCCAGTCCAGCGTGCCGCTGTCGCCGGACGAGACCAACTGCGGATTGTCGATCTCGAGGCCGGCCGGCAGATAGTCGGACACCATGATATGGCCGTACTCGGGCTTGGCCTCGGTGATTTTCAGCACCACCGCGAAGCGCTGGTTCTGCTTGACCTTGCTGATGTCGGCCGGCTTGCCGTCGAGCGTGAAGTAATTGCGCTCGATCTTGAAGCCGTTCGACGCCGCCGGCTCCGGCGTCACCGGCGAACCCGACACCGAGACCACCGCCTGCACCGGCGCATCGCCGGTGTTGGAGATCTTCAGCGGCTTGCCGCTCAGCGTATCCGCCTTGTAGCTGCGGTACAGCGCAGTCTTCACGGGCTGACCGTCCACTTCCATGGACAGGTTCTCCTTGGCGAGCGCCCGCGCCGCCAGCACCAGCCACGCATTCTCCTGCGTCGAGGTGTAGGGCGTCAGCCCGCGCGCGGTCTCGACCCGCGACACCGCTTGCGTCAGCGTCGCCTTCGGCGCGTTGCCTTCGCTGGCAAGCGACACCAAAGCTGCGGCATCGCGCAGCTGCGAGCCGTAGTCGGTGCGTCCGAACTCCAGCACCGGCTTCGGCGCGAGGCTGTCGAGCGCGGCGCCATAAACCCGCTCCGCACGGTTGCGGTCGCCGACCAGAGCGAGTGCCGCCGCGAGCTGCGACTTCGCGATCGGCGTCGCGAGGTTGCTCAGCTTGGTGTCGGCGAGATAGCGAAGGTCGCCGATTGGCGCAGCGCCGTTGCGCGCGAGCACGTAGAGGCCGTAAGCGAGATCGCGGCCGCCGTCCTTCTCCGGCTCGTTCGCGTTAACGACCGAGTTGCGGATGCGGTCGAGCGCGTTCTTGAACAGCACGTCCGGCACCGCAAAGCCCTTTTCACGGGCACGGGTCAGGAAGTCCGTCACGTAGGCGTCGAGCCAGGCATCGTCGCCGCCCGCCGACCACAGACCGAACGAGCCGTTCGAGCCCTGGCGCGCCAAGAGCCGCTCGATCGCATCGCGGATGCGCTGGTCGACTTCGGTGTCCATGGCGAGATGCGCGCCGGCCGCAAGGTCGTTGACATAGAGCAGCGGCATGGCGCGGCTCGTGATCTGCTCCGAGCAGCCATAGGGGTAGCGGTCGAGCGCTTTGAGGATCGTCGCGGCGTCGAGCGCGGTCGACAGGCTCGCCGATACCGAGACGCTGCCGGTGCCCGGCACGAGGTCGGAGAACATGTCCGAGGTCAGCGTCAGGCTCTCGCCCTTCGCAAGGGTCCGGATCGAGCGCCGTGCCAGCACCTGCGTCGCCGCCTTGACGTCGAGCGCGTAATGGCGCGCCAGCGTCAGGCCGTTCGGCCCCTTGATATCGACGTCGAGCGTCGCCTGCCCCGCCGCGGTTGCGTCGACCGCGAGCGAGAAGGAATTGCGCTGCTTGGCGGCGAGCTTGACCGTGGTCGCGGGATTGCCGGTCATCTTCAGCGGCCCGCCGGTCTTGACGTTGATGACGTAGTCGCCGGCCTGGCCCTCGACATTGTCGATCTCGAGGTTGACCGTGCCGTGGTCGCCATTGAGGAGGAAGCGCGGCAGGGTCGTGGTCAGCACAACAGGGTCGCGGATCACGACGTCGGTGTTGGTGCGGCCGAGCTTGGTCGCGGTCCACGCCACTGCCATCACGCGCGCGGTGCCGGCGAACTCGGGAATGTCGAAGCTGACTTCCGCGGTGCCGTCAGCGGCGACGGTCACGATGCCGGAATAGAGCGCGAGCGGCTTTTGCGTGGGCGGCGAGCCCTGGAGCTCGCCCGCACCCGCATCGCCGCCGGACTTGATCTGGCCGCGCGTGCCGGACATGCCGTCGATCAATTGCCCATAGAGATCGCGGATCTCGGCACTCAGGCGACGCTGGCCGAGATAGTAATCGTCCGGCGCCGGCGGCTTGTAATTGGTGAGGTTGAGGATGCCGACGTCGACCGCAGCGATGACGATCTTGGCGTCCTCGCCCGGATTGAGCCCGTCGAGCTTGACCGGGATCTTCAGCGTCGAATTCGGCCGGACCAGCGCCGGCGGCGACACCTTCACCTGCAAGGTGCGGGTCTGCTTGTCGATGCCGAACCATTTCAGCCCGATCGCACGGCCCGGCATGCGCTGGGCAGCGGCATCGAGCGGACGACGCAGCGTCGCCACCACGTAGGCGCCCGTGCCCCAGTCCTTGCCGACCGGGAGCTTCACTTGCGCGGTGCCTTCCTTGACGTCGATGGTCTGGGTCGTCAGCAGGCGGTCGCCGAGCACGTTGATGGTCAGCTTGCCGGCGCTGCGGACGTTGACCGACACCGTCATGGTGTCGCCGGAGGAATATTGCGGCTTATCGATCGAGGTCTCCAGCAGGTCCGGCGTGTCGGCGCTGCCGTCGGAATACCAGCCGACGTCGAACTGCACCGAGGTCACCGGGCCATCGGCGTCGCTCGACTTCACATCGAGCCGGTAGCGGCCCGGCTGGGGGCTGAGCGAAATCCGCGCCGGCTTGTCGGCCGCAACGGTGACGTCACCGTCGGCGACGCGCGAGGTCGACTTGACCGGCTCGTACTCCCAGTAATTGTTCTGGCGATACCATTGGTAGCGCGACTCCATCTTCAGGAGCTCGTAGCGCAGGCCGTCGCGGCGCAGCTTCTCGCCCTCGGGCGAGACGAACACGACGTCGAACTCGGCCTTGTCGCCCTCGGCGACGTTCTTGTCGCCGAACAGCGGCTTGACGCCGATCTGCGCCGCGGAGGGCGCGACCGGCAGCACGATCTTGCGCTCGACGGCACGGCCGCCGGTCTCGACCATGCGGACGAAGATCTGCGCCTCCTGCGGCCGGGTCGAGACCGGCTGCTTGTCCAGCGTCACCGGGAAGGTCGCAACGCCATTGGCGTCGGCCTCGGGCAGGTTCTCCAGCGGCGTGCGCTCGTTCGAATTGGTCTCCTCGTCGGCGACGCCGAACTGGTAGCCGGCAAAGCCCGGACGCTCGGCCGCAGGCGCGACCAGCATATCGCCTTCGAGTGCAAGCCCCGAGGCAGGCGCGCCATAGAGGAAATGGCCGTCCGCCTTAAGCTCCACTGGAGCGTTAGCCTTGATCAGCTTGTCCTTGGCCGACAAGTCGAATTCGATCCTGTCAGGGACGTAATCCTCGACCATGAAGGTGGTCTCGCCGACCGAAGAACCCTTCGGGTCAGTGAAGGCGCGCACCCGCCACGTCCCGGTCGGCACGGCCGAATTGAGCGGCACGGTCAGCGTCCGGCCGCCGGCACCCTGGTCGGCCAGCAGGGCACGGCGGAATTCGACGCCGTCGGGGCGTTCGATCACCAGCGTCAGCGGGCCGCCGGCGACGGCATTGCCCTGCCCGTCGCGCAAGAGCGCGGTGAGATAGACGGTCTCGCTGGAACGGTAGACGCCGCGCTCGGCATAGACGAAGGCATCGGCGCCTGCAGGCACCACGCGGCCGGAGACGCCGCGGTCGGACAGGTCGAAGGCGGAGGACTTCAGGCTGAGGAAGGCATAATCGGCCTTCTCGCCGGTGACCGTCAGCATCGCCGGCGACAGGCCGCCCTCGCCGCGTGCAAGGCCGGCCTCGAACAGCACATGGCCGCTGTCGTCGGTCTTGCGGGTCGCCAGGATTTCGTTGTTGCGGGCAACCAGCCGCACCTCGGCCTTACCGACCGGATCGGTCGAGGCCAGCGAGTTGACGAACACGTGGATGCCGTCATTGCCGGAATAGGCCGACACGCCGAGATCGGAAACGATGAACCATTGCGTTGCTAGCTGATAATCGTCGTCCGAGCCCGGGCCCTTGGCCGCGGCCGTCATCACGTAGACGCCGGGCTGAAGCTCGCCGAGCGCCTGGTCGACCGGGAATGCCGTGGTGACGTCCTGGTTCAGCGTCATCGCGGTCGCGAGTTCGCCGGTCCAGACCTTGACCCCGCGCTCGTCGCCGAGATCGCTGAGCTGATACTTGGACAGCGTCTTCTGGAAGTCGCTGTCAACCACCGTGTTGATCAGGTTGCGGTCACCGATCCGGAACACGTTGATGTTGACCGCGGGCGTGTTGACGCTGACCACGGGAATGCCGCGCTGCCCGGTCCTCGGCAGCACATAGGCCCGGCTGGTGAAGCGCACGAACGGCTTGCGGTCGCGCACATAGATGTTGAACTCGGCCGATTTCGGCAGGCCTTCCTTCACCGTGGACGGCAGGCCGGCGCGCAAATTGATGTTGTAGCGCTCGCCGTGCTTCAGCCCGTCGACGCAGAGCTGCTTGCCCTCGGCCGACAGCGCCGGCTTGTCCTGGCCCGCCAGCGCCAGGAACGGCGCGAAGTCGGTGCGCTTGGCCAGTTCCTCGGAGAACTGGAAGCAGGCGCGCGGGCTCGCCGAGTCCGAGTCCACGGTATAGTCGAGCAGCCTGAAGCCGTGCTCGTCGCGCATTTTCTCATATTGGCCGCGGACGTCGGCGACCTCGCGCATGTCGAGCGACAGCCGCAGCGCATCCAGCGCCGGCCGCCACAGCTTGCGTTCGGCCAGCGACTTGCCGAGCACGGCGAGCGCGTCGGCCTCCTCGCCCGGATTGCCGGCGCGCTGGTAGGCGATGTAGGCCGCGGTCGAGGCGCGCTCCAGCAGGAAAGTCTGCTCGCTCGAGCTCTTCGGCGAGATCTGGAAGATGACCTTGGCGAGCCGCAGCCAGTTGCCGGTGTCTTCCGGCGTGGTGGCCGCGATCTGGCCGAGCACCGACAGCCCGGTGCGATAATCGTTGCGCCGGAAAGCGGCGTCGGCGTCCGTCTTCAGCGTCGCGCTGGTCTTGGCGACCGGCCCCGCCTCGCTCTTGATCTGGGCCTCCAGCTTGATCGCGGAATCGGCGAGGTCGTCGCGCTTGAACGCCTTGTCGGCAGCGTGCGCCGCGCAAAGGCCGAGCGCCAGCGCGGCGCAGAATGAGACGGCGCGAACAAGACCGATCATGATGGACTCCCGGAAATCGCGGACAGCCGCCCGCAGGCAGCATCAAATGCGCGGAAAGGTGACAGACTCAAGGCGATGGAACCAAAGGTGCAAATCGTCGCATTCGCCATGGAAAGGCAAGCCCAGAGGAGACCGATCAAAATACCGCCGCGCACGCCGTCCTGATGGCGCAGCAATACCTGACCCGTCGTCCGGCGACCCTATCCCGGAAGCTGGCCAGCGTTCCCGGCGATGTGATCCATCGTCCAGTCCGCTGCCGCTCAACCCGGCACCCTGACATGCCACCGTCTCGCTTTGTCGCGACATTGAGGAAAACGGTTCGGTTCAGGCTTGGCGAAAGACGATATTTTTCATAATGGCATGGTAGATGAACAGCCAGCCCCCAAACCGGAGGGGCTCCAGACGGTCCCGTAGCTCAACTGGATAGAGTAGCGGATTTCTACTCCGCGGGTTGCAGGTTCGAGTCCTGCCGGGATCGCCAATGTTTTCAAATAGTTAGGTGGTCATTTCGCCGTCAAATCGTGTTGCGCCTGTTGCGCAAAATTCCCCAATACTTCCAACGATTCCCCACAACTGCCGGCTACTCGGCGCGACACGGGGCGCGACAAGGGCTGTGAATAGGCCGGATAGCTTTCAAGTAGCGTGCTGCGTGCGCGGAGGCTGTGCAACGATCGCTCGTTGATTCGTTGGAGAGGACCATGGCTGAGGAAGCCGCATCGATTCTTAAATTATCGGACGTCGTTATAGCCGCGTGCACGCTGCTCGGGCCGATCCTAGCTGTCCAAGCTCAGAAGTGGGTCGAGGGCTTCCGCGAAAAGCGAGACCGTCGGTTCAACATCTTTCGCACCCTCATGGCGACCCGGGCCACGAACCTGACGGCCGCACACGTCGAGGCGATCAATGCGGTGCCCATCGATTTCTATGGCGACAAACCCATCATCGACGCATGGGAAGAATACTTCGAACACCTGACGAAAAGCGCAGACACAGGGGCCCTGTGGGGCCAACGCAGAATTGATCTGTTCACTAAACTGCTGGCGGCGATCGGCCAGAGAGTTGGATACGCATTCAGCGCCGCCCAGATGAATCGCATCTATTTCCCGAATGCCCATGGGAGAATGGAGGAGGATGCAGAGGCGATTAGGACTGGCATGGCAGCGTTATTCAAGGGTGATTTCAACCTACCATTGGCGATTAAAAGCGTTCCCGTCGATCCGACGACAGCGGAGCTACAGGCCACCCTAAACAAAAAAATGAATGCAGCATATGCGGACGATGGCTCATTCCGAGTGACCATCCTTCCACAGTAGGGCACCGGGTAGGAAGTGACAACCAAAGCAAAACAGATCAGGAGCCATTGTCCGAACTGCGGCCCAGCTCGGTATGCCAATGTGCTGTTTGAACACAAAGCAACTGCCACCGACGAAGATACAGGCGTGTGGGAGACAATAACCTCCTACATGCTGGAGTGCGGCGGATGCAAAACCGTTTTCTTTCAGGAGAACTTCGTTTTCTCAGAAGACATAGGACCGGACGGTCCAGACATCCGCATTGCGTATTACCCGGCGCCTGCGAAACGAAAACGACCCGACTGGTTTACGTTGTTCGATCTCGAAGATAGCGGATTATATGATCTTCTGAACGAGACCTACAACGCGCTTAACGTGGATGCGCGCGTGCTGGCGGCTACCGGCGCGAGAACTATTTTTGATCGGGCGTCAGAATTGCTCAAGATCGATCCTGCATTGACGTTCGGGCAAAAACTGGACGAGCTTCAAGCAAAAGGCCACATTTCCAGTTCGGAGCGTGCCCATCTCGATATTTTAACCGATGCGGGCGGCGCCGCAGCTCATCGAGGATGGAAGCCGAAGCCCGGACAACTTGATACCATCATGTCGATCGTCGAGAGTTTCATACATCGCAAATTCGTTCTCGAATCCGAAGTGAAACGGCTGAAAGCTCAGTTGCCGCGACGACAAAAGCGAAAGAAGAAGACCTGAGTTAAGATACAGGCTAAATCTCTTGCGCTGAGCCGTTTCCATGCGGGTTGCTAAAGCCGCAGCTCCGTGATGATCGTGATGTTCTGCGGCCCGCTCAGCTCGGTCAGTGCCCACACAAGCGCGTCGACACGATCCGGCGAATAGCCGACCTTGGTTCGGTCAAAGTCCGACGTGAACGCACACATCTGATCTTCGAGCACATCGAATCCGCCGACGTGATGAACCTTGCGCTGCTCGTAGAGCGCAGCGATTGGCTCTGCGCGCACCACTTTGCCCCGACTGGCATGCACCGCTTTGAAGCTCACACGCGAGTCGAGCGCGCGGATTGTCGCCTCAACCATGGCGCCGCCGTTGTTCACTTCGGCCAGGATCCGGTCCGCCTTGTGCCGGCGGTACGCTGAAATTGCCACGGCAGCCCACTCGTGCGGCGCATAGCGACCCGAGCAATCCTCCAGCACGTAGATCGTGCCATCGCGCGCGACACCGGCAACAATGATGCCGGTCTCGTCGGATCCTTCGTTGTTCGAGACGGCGGGATCGATCGCCACGACGATGCGGCGCAGCTCGGGCGCAGCCGAAACGCGGTCGCGATCCAGCCAGTCCAGTTGCCACAGCGCGCCGGGATTGTCCGAAAGCAGTTCGGCGTTCAACTCTTGGCGACCGAGGCGCGTTCCTTCGTAGCGCTGCCGCACGGCGGCCAGGAATGTCGGCGCCAGGTTGGCTTCATTCTCGAAGGTCGAGCCGCGCGTCACCACGACGTCCCTGCCCTGGCGCGCCAACAGCTCTTTGATCAGCTTGATCGGCCTTGGCGTGGTCGTCACCAGCCAGCGCGGGCGCTTCCCGAGGCGCAGGCCGAATTGCAGCATGTCCCAGGTGCCCTGCACGTCGGTCCACGCGGCCAGCTCGTCCGCCCACGCAGCGTCGTGCTCGGGGCCGCGGAGCCGGTCCGCTTCCTCGCTGGAAAACGTGGTCGCTTGCGCTCCGTTCGGCCAGGTCAATCGGCGCTTGCTCGACTCGTAGATCGGCCTATTCCATGCCGGCGCGGTGTTGAGCAGCCCCGACACGCCCTCTACCAGCGTGTCGCGCGCGTCGGCGGCGGTGGCGGCGACCAAGGCGATGCGGCCGGCCTGCCGGGTCTCAACGAGTTCGTGCACCCACCCTGCCCCTGCTCGAGTCTTGCCGAAGCCGCGGCCGGCCAGGATCATCCATCCGTTCCAGTTACCAGGCGGCGGGAGCTGGCTGGGACGGGCCTTGGCGCGCCACCCGCCATCCTCCAGCGCGTCGGCGAGCGCGGCAGCAATGCTGGTCATGCGTTCGGCTCCGGCAGCGGTAGCGGTACGGGGCAAGGCGGCGGCAGCGGGACCGCATCGATGACCACGGGCGCCCTGCCCGCGGGCTGCCGATCATCGGATCCCTCCGCGTCGAGCTTTCGCCAGGCGGCGACCACCGCGGCGCGCGCGTCGGGGAATGGGGCCAGAGCGGCGAGTTGCGCAGCCTGCACCTTCGCGAACTGCGGGCTGTTCACGATCGCCACGTTGTTCTGAATGTTGATGGTGCCTTGCGCGATCGTGGCGATCTCGCCAGTCACCTTGCCGATCTTCTCCAGCACACCGACGAGTTGCCCCGCTACAATCGCCGCACCGCGCGCGTCACCCGCCTCGGTGGTCGCCGCAAGCTGCGACATCAGCATCGTGCGCACCGCGCGGAAGTGATCCAGCACCGATGCGCCCTCGTCCGCTGCCTTAGCGGCCAGATCGGCGAGCTGCGCCGGGCCGACGAGATAGGACGCCTTCATTTCGGCGCTGACGTGATTGTGCCAGTGCCGGCCGATCGCGTCCTTGGACAAGTCGAACTTGGTGGCGAGGCTTTCGAGCGAGGCGCCGCCCGCGCGCAACAGCTCGATTCGCCATCTCTCGTCATGGCCGCAAACCGTGCATTTTGGTCCGGATTTCATTCGCATTTTTCCAATGTGAATTGCGCCCTTGACCCGCATCACCGGCCAAGGGCGCAACATAGGCGCATCATGTTCTAGAAAAAGACGCTTATTCAGTATGTTAGAATGCGAGTAGAAGATATATAATCCGTTAATCGCTGATCTGAGCGGCTGGATCGAGCGCGACAGGACCGGAAAACCGGTGCGAATTGAATATTGTCCACGCCCCTCGCTCACTTTGGCTTGAAGTAGGCGAGCACACCGAAGATGCTGCCGATCATCCCAAGTCCAAGTGTGACCCGATTTGCCCAATATTCCCAATCGGCCTTTTGCTCAGCTCGGATATCGGATCGCACCTTGGTTGCTGCCTCAGGTGTCAAATAAGCTTTCGTCGAATAACGCGGATTGATCCAAGCACTCTCATCCGTTGGTAGGGGCACATGGTATCTATAAGCCTGCTCGACCAGCCACTCTGAGCGAAATTGATCGATTTCATTTTCGTGCATCATCAGCGCTCGTTCCTGCGCGCGTATTAGATCTGGCGCCTCCGATCCGCCTTCTGTCGCCGTGGACATGTCAGCGCTCCTGATGCGCCGTCGCTCGGCGAGAAATCTTCGCAACCTCCATCGATATATCCATTCGTCAAACATTCCGCTCTCCAGTTTTCCACGCTCCGTAGAGAGTTACGCACACACGCACAACCATAGGATATGAGTGTGTGTGCGTACGATCGGAAGGGACGTAAACGTCCCCCTTTCCGATTATCGTCTTCGCACAGCCGACGAAGGTGTAAAACCCTGGAAATTGCAACGCTTTTTCCAACTTTCGCACACACGCACAACGCAAAACGCACATGTGCGAAAACTGTGCGTCCCGAGGGAAAGTAGGCCGGAAAAACTCACAGCCCTGTGTGTGGCGTTCTGTCCACTTCAAAATGAAGTTGACCCGCGCGGCAGCGGGATCGCCGGCATTGGCATCGCGGCTCGCTTCGCGTCGATCGCGTTTAGCTCGCGGTCCCCCGTCTGAGTGGTCCGCCATGCACCGAGCCGCTCGATCACAAGCTTTTCTTTCAGCAGCCGTTTTAGGACACGCGCCACCTTGGTTTGGTTCGGCGCAGCGTTAGCGCCGTATGTCCAGTCGAGCACCTTAGCCAGGTCAGTGGGTGACGAGCCTTGCCGGTCGCTCACGGCGCGTAGCACCCGCTCGTTATCGTGATCGGCGCCCTTTTCCACGACGTTGGCCCTATCGCCGCCGACCGGCCGGGCAATGACGGTCGGGATCGGTCGGCCCTTCGTGTCTTTGAGCTTTGGATGATCGCGCACCGTTTCCAGTTCGAAGTGCATCGCCGGAAACTCAGGGCCTCGGAATTTGCCCTGCGCGCTGAGAGCGAGCAACGAGTCGCGCCGCTGAACAGCGATATTGCCGTCGACCTCGGCCAGGAACGCACCCCCGCCACGCGGAATCAGGTCGTCGTCGCCGGCCCGCTTCGTCGGATGACAGAGCACAATGACGGTCGGGCCGCCCGGTAGTTGCGTGAGGGACCGGAGCTGCCGCGCGTAGGCTCCCGCCTGCGTGTTGGAATTCTCGTCCTCGGATGAATTGTAGGCCGCCGCGGTATCCACGATCACCAGGGCCAAGCTCAGCCCTTTCTGGACCACTTCCGCGGTTATGCGCTCGGCGGTTTGATTGAGATCCATGGCGCCGACGAGGAAATGCACGGCGGTAGTGTCGGGACTGATCCCCATGTCGCGCGTCAGTCCGAGCCAGCGCGCCTGCACGTCTGTCGGGTTCTCACCCGCGAAATAGAGCGTGGTCCCTTGCTCAACCGCCGCGCCGTTGAGCGGCCGACCGGCGGTCACGTGTCCCATGATCCGCATCGCGATAGCGGTTTTGCCCGATCCAGTCGCCGCCGTGAGGCTGTAAAAATACCGGCGCTGTAGGATGCCATCGATCAGAAAGTCAGGTGGCTCGTACGCGGCAACGAACTCGCCGGAGGACTTGAGCAGGTCGGGTTGCTGAGCCGCGGGCGCCTTGAACGGAACGACGGGCATTGCTTTCATCTTCTCCAATTCCTCGTAGAAACGCCGCTCCGACCAACGTTCGATTTTCTTCGCGTCCGACCACGGCCGACCGTCCGCTAGCCATTTGGCATACCCGGCGTCGTCGAGGTCAAAGAACCGATCTAGGCGCTTCAGGCGCCGGGCTTCGCGAGCATCCTCTGCGGCTTTATCTACCGCTCGTTTGGCGCCGACCTTCGCGGCAAGGTCGTTTAGAGTTGCTTCCGTCCGTTCCCAGGCGGCGCCGCAAGGCTCATAGCCGCGTTCTTCCTTCTCATCTGCCATGACGTCGATGATCAGATGATCCGTCCAGTGCTTTTCGCGGTCGTAAAGCTGCCACTGGTCAATCAGAGCGGCCTCATATTGCTCCATGGTCACGGCTTGGCGAGGATCGCCCGGACCGAGCAGGTTTCGCGCGAGAAGCGGCGGCTCGTACGCGAGCATCATGTCGCGCCAGAGCGCGAAACCCTCCCTTGGCCACAGGCGATGCATGTCCCAGCCAAGACAAAGAGGCGGCGACATTTCAGGTTCGGTGCTGCCGGCCCACCATTCACAAAGATCGTTCAGTGCCTCAATCGCGACCGGCGTCGAGAGGCGTTCGGCTTCATCGAGTTCAAGCAGACTCATCGTGGACTCCATTTGTTTGGAGCCCCACGCACATTTACATTGCGGCCGACATCGAAGTGTGGTAGCGGTGAACTCGCGACAGTTTACGACTACCCTTCGACGCCTCAGCAATGCCGTTGCTGGGGCGTTTACTTTTTAGACCGTCCGGACGTTCGCAGCTTGCGGTTTTCCGGTTCGCGAGCTGATCTCGATCTCGAACCCGACGTGCATGCCAACTTCAAGCGCCTTGGTGCCGAACGGCAGCGCGGAGACGTGGCAAAACACATCGTGCCCATCGGTCGCGATGAAGCCGAAGCCACGTTCTGCATTCCATTTTTTCACTTGTCCGATCTTCATTTCCGTTTTCTCCTTTCTGATGAGAGTTAGGCCGGCGCCTTCAGACCAAGCAGTTTCGCAATCTCCAGCAGCACGCGACCGTGAAATACGGTCAGACGCTCGACGTCGCGCCGCTTCCGTTCGCCCCGCTGGTAAAGTGCGTTGACAAATTGAGCCACTTCATCTGGCGGCCGATCGAAAATCGATAGCGAAACGAACACACCGTCGGCATCAAAGTTTGCCGTCACGAGATCGTCGCCACGTTCCAGGCGCTCTTTGATCCGCGGCACCAGCATGTCGCCAATGAAAAGCGCGAGCCCGTGACCCGCGGTCTTCGCCGATAGATGCGTGAGATCGTCCGCATAGTTCTTCGGATTGATCAGATATTCGTGCATCGGCAGTTCGAGAACCCGTTTGACCTCCCTGGCGAAGTCGCCACCGCGCTCATGATCGATCGCGAGCGAGATCAGCCACACCGCCGCGTCGCGTGCAGTCATCTCGGCCGCGCCGCGTCCGTGCCCTTTGATGTTGAGGAGCCCGGCCGCTCTCAGATGTCGGCCGTACAAATCGACCGTCGAAAACGGCTCATTGAGCAATTCCGACAGTGCCTTCGCGAGATCACCAGATGTAGCCATGTTACGCGGCCCGTACTTTATCGGTAGTTTTTCCTATTGAAATAATCTATACACCTGCTATTCTTAAAAAATCAACAACGCAGGGGACCACCAATGAAGAGCACCCGGTTCGAGACTTCCACATTTGCCAATGGCGCCGCGTTCGCCCGCCACGCTCCGGAGGAACGCCGCTATCGAGAAGCCGTACAGGCTTTCTCCAGCGACGCCAGCCCGGCTGCCATTAGCAGCGCGATCGCGGCGGCTCGGCGGTACGGTTTCCGCCTGACCAAGGCCGACGTTCGCGAGGCCGCGGTGGCGGGCCTGCGCGACAGGCTCTTGGCGTTGCCGGGATACACTGAGGCGGACGTGCGGTGGCATGCTGCGCGGCGCGGCCGGCGCGAGCGTCACCTCTACGCCTGACACTCATTTGCGGGGCGGCCGGGCTTGTCTCTCGGCCGCCTTTCGTGCTTCGTATTTGCGTTCCCATTCATCCTCGATGCGTTGTTCCTCGCGACGCCGTAGCGCTTCGCGCGCTTGCTCAAGGGCCGCATGGGACAATTCTGCCGCCGAAAGACCTAGCTGATCAGGAGCGACCCGCGCCGCTCCTATGCACGTTCCCTCGACCATCGCCCACACATCCGCCATGGTCGACAAGAACGCTTTACCCGGTCGGTACACTCGCAACTGACCTTTGCGCGCCCGACGCTTCAGCGTGTCGCCCGTCACACCGCTGCCCTCGGGAAAAGCAATCCGCGCCAGTTCGTCCAGAGGCCGCAGCGTTTGGTCGCTCCAATCGGTCATGCCGAATCGGTAGCACGCGCGGCACCACAGTTATGTTGACAATTTCCAATAGGTGCTTGTTTTCACAGAAATTTCTGGTTGCGCTTGCCGTCTGGCTGCGGTTTGATGTCCCGGGGAATTTTGAGATGCGTATTTTTGTTTTGTGTTTCCTTGCCGTTTCGATGCGCCCCGCGATCGCATGGGAGGTTGGTCAATTCAAAGACCGCATGACCGATCGCATCGAGACTTACGCCACAGTGCAGGATGGCGCGGCAACGCTCTACGTCGGTTGTCTGAATGGCGCAGTGAAGCCGGTCTTAAAGTTCGATCGGCCTATCGGGTGGGGAAAGATCGGGCTCAGCTACAGGTTCGACAACGGCCCGGTAGTGCCGCGTTTCGCCACTTTGAGTCAGGACGGCCAGGATCTATGGATTTGGGTCCTAGACAGCGCTGAAGCGATGGCACATCTGCGCACGGGGAAGAGACTGCGAATCTCGCTGGATGGTGCCGCAATGTTCGACTTCAATCTGTCACAGGGCGGTAAGGATCTGCCAGCAATCAAATGCGGTTAGCGGCATAACCAGCCAACACTATTCCTTCCCTCCCCCCGCCCGGTAGCTCCGCGCGCGCGGTTCCAGAATTAACCCGGACCACGCCTATCAAGCTTAACCACGGAATGATCGCGCGAGCGCCGGTTGTAGCCGCTAGGCTGCAAACATGGCGAAACGCAACCGTCAAAAAAGGACGCCGACCCGGACGCCCTTCGATCCGGAGATCTCGGCTCGATGGGCAGAGATCCTGCGGCTGCGCGAGCAAATCAAAAAGGCGCTCGCGAAGCGCAAAAAGAAGATCGGGCGGAGGTTCGCTGAGTTCGACTTTCATTGACGATCGATCCGATCCGACCAACGTTTCAGAACCTTGATCCGGATTCCGTCAGCACCGACCTGCGTGTGTTGCGCGAAGCCGCCGACAAGCCCGCCGACGGTGGTCCCCCCAAATGTGCCTTCGTTCGTTCGGTGAAACTTTGCGGCATACTGCTTCTCAAGCAACTGCAGTCCGTCGCGGGGAAACTGCATCTGCGAGGACTCGTCGATGCTAGGCCGGATATAGCGTTCGACTTTACGTCCTTTGAAAAGGCCATGGTCGAAATAGCATTCCGTCACGAAGATCGACGGGCCGTCAGTATCGGACCAACCAGCCAGCACGACGTCGCACCGACCTGTCGTGCTGAGACCGATCGTCTTCGCCCGTGCGCAACAAATTCTTAGCAAATCCGGCATCGCCTGGACGAGCGCGTGAAAATCGGCGAACGGGGTTTCGATGAGGAGCGCCGAGAGCAGAACCGGCACGGTCGACATGCCCGTGACTCCAAACACGGCGTTGTACTCGGGTAAGATCGAAACCTTAGTGCCGATGCCGCGGAGCTTGCCGGACGTTGGATCATGCCAGGCACCATCAGAGTAGATGTGGACTGCGTCCGAAGAATTGAGGGCGGCGATTGCAGTCATTGGTCGTCTCCGTCGTCGTCCGACCGTTCGTCAACTTCGACGATTTCAACTTTGTCGATGAAGGTACTCGTGATGCCGACGGTCGCGAGAGCCGCGGCCGCGATGGCCGTGAAGATTGGCATTATACTTTCCCCTTGTTGTTGCTATCCATCATTCCTCCGACTTGCGATCAGGCCAGCGCCAAGCGCAAAATTCTGTATTGGCTTCGTCCAGATCGTCGAAATCGGGATCGATCACATCGCTGGCGACCTTCGACGGCGCGGGCAGATGGTCTTGATGGACGTTCCGTTGCTTCTGTCTCGGCGTCATAGCTCGCGCCTTTTCTTCGCGCTCTGCACGATCCGCACGGTGTCCGAATAACGGGCGGCGCGATCGCGGGCCAATTCCTCGCGGAGCTGCGTCACCGTCTCAGCGGATGCGCCTTCGCCGATGCTGATTTGCCGGTTGTCCTGCATGACTACGGACGGGCCGTTGCCATTGGCGGCGCGACCCATCTGTCCGACAAGGCCGCCGTCGGCGTAACCGCGCAGGCTGTCGAGATTGGCCACGCCGACGCGTCGCACGGTCACAGCGTCCATCACATATTCGCCCTTATGGACGATGCCGGCCGGCTGGTATTTGCCACCCGGGCCGGTGTAGCCGCCACTGGCGAACATGGGGAACGACAAGCCGCCCGTGCCGGCGCCGAGATCGCCAGCCGCCGACATAACGGGAACGCTGCCACTCCCGCCACCCAACCCGAACAGCGAGCCGATACCGCTCGACGAACCGCCGAACGCCGAGGCGAACAGATTGTCGGCCGCCATCTGCATCAGTTTGTCGGCGATCTTGCCGAGGGCGTTCAGACCGGCCGATTTGAACGCATCCCAAGCCGATGCGCCGCTGCGGAGTTGCTGCCCGAACTCGACAAAGAACCCGCGATTGACGCTCATTCCCTCAACTATGAGCGAATCGAGTTGCTTCCGTGCGCTGGTCGCATCGTTCATGGCTTGCTGGAACTGCGGCAGGGCGGAGCCCGCGACCTTGGCTTGGTCGTTCAGGTCTTCAACGGCTTTCGCGGCCATGTTCGACGCGCGCTTGAACTGCTCAAGATTGCTCGGGTCGAGCAATCCTCGGTCTACCCAGCTTTGGAGCGTATCCGCCGCTGCCTTGCTGGCGTCGCGGAAACTGAACACGCCAATTGCGGCCTGCTCCTGAACGCGGGCCATTTCCGCCTGTGCACGCGTTGCGTTCAGGATCGCGTCGCGCTGCTTGCCGGAAACAGAGACGCCTTGCAGCGCCGCCGCGGCGAGTTCGAGTTCTTTTGCTCTGACTTGGTCCTCGACGGTCGCCAGGTTGCCGAGAAGCGCGATGCGTTGAGAGATCGCGCCGTAGCTACCTAGCCGGCCCCGAGACGGCGGCCCGGCGAAAATCCATGGGCGACGTTCCACTTTGGCCAGTCGATAGGAGCCGGATTGATGAGCTGCCCGATTTGATCTTCCGACCATCGCTGCAAGAGGCATTGCGTGATTCCTTCGCGGGTGATTGTGGTGTGTTGCGCATATCCACCGATCCAGTGAATACGGTCGTCAAAGAGTGCGTGCCGCTGCATCTCGATGACCTTGCGCAGCTTGTTTTGCAGAACTGCCGGCTCGTCGTCCTCGGATAGACCTTCAAACCAAGCGTCGAGAATGATGTCGCCAGGGATAACCGGGCCGACGATGACATTCGGCAATCGTTGGAGAACGAACGGCTCCGGGAGATATTCGCCCTTGGTGCCCTCGGGAACGCCGATCGGCGTCTGATCGGTCGTTTCGATTACGTATGCTTCGGGGCCTCCGCGCGACTCGGAGAAACCAACCAAAAGCAATTCGATATGATTGGTAAGCTGCCAGCGGTTGACGATGGAAGGCAGAACGATTTCGATGCACTCGACAACATCGTCAAATGTTGCAAACGCGTTGGTCAGTTCGTAGCCGAGAATAGGCGTGGCGACTGACATCCCGCGAATTGCGATACCGCCGGGCCATCCAGGCGCCGGATAGAATTTCGGCACGAAGCCGGCCAACACGCCGTTGCGGTCATAGCTCGCCGCGTCAGTAACCACGTGGATCGTCTGATGCTTGGGACTGATCACAATATCGGTTGCGGTCATGACTTGATCGCCTTCAAGGCCATACTGAGCTTTCGTCCCATCTCGCCCGCAACGTCGAATATCGTTTCGAGAGGCGGCGGCGATGGACCTTCGACAGCAAGCACCCGATCGAACGCCTCGTCGCGGATCTTGGTCAGCCCGACTTCATCTGCGCCGCTGCGGACGCCGTTCAGCAGCGCAGATTCGAAGTCGAGGACGATTTGCGTCAGTTCGATGTTGCTCATATTCGAACTCGTCAGAGCGACTTGAGCTGCTTGATAATAGCCTGGTGCTCGCTCTCTTCCGCTTGGCGAAGGGCTTCGCGCGCGGCGGCAACAGACGCCATAGCCGACTGGCGCTCTTGTTCGACTCTGTGACTTTCAATCTCTGCGTTGAGCGGCGCCAAGCTGTCTCGCTCGAAATTGTCCCAGAAGGGAGTCGGCACCCCTGTTTTGGGGTCGATGAATCCCGCCTCGTGCTGAAGTGACCGCTTCACGATGGTTAGTGCATCTTCGGCCGCTCGAACTGCATCGGCATCCGTTTCGTAGGTCTCCATCCGCTGTGGATCAGCGTCACGGATAAATTTGCTAGTCCACTCGTTGACGATGGATTCGGGGAGCTTGGCCAGCGTCGGCACACGAAGCGCCGCCATTCTTTCGGCTGGAGTCAGGGTATGAAGCTTCGTGGGATCGGTGCTCGCAACGCGTTGAGCGATCGCGATCGTTTCCATCGCGCTCAGTACGTCGGAGCGGTCGAACGCAGGCAGGGCGGGTTTGCTGGCTTTCAAAGCCGAAGCCAGCTTCTCGACATTAAGACGAAGATGTCCCAACTCTTGAACTTTGGCGCTGTAGGCAGATTTCAATTCGGCGTCGAACCACCGATCGTTGCGCTGCTCGGATTCGGCGCGCTTCTTGATCGGCCCGCGAACGCTGCCGAGCGAGTCATGAATTGCCAAGGCGTGCTTGATGAGCGCCGCCGACTGTTTGGATGCAGCGGTGTTCTTCGCGGCGACTCGGGTGAACTGTTCTTCAAGCAGAGCGGAGACCGAACGGGCCATTGTTTTGATTCCTTGGATTTGGTGTTGATATGTGCGGTAGGCTTGGTTAGGCGAACCCGCCACTCAGAATGAATTCGGCAGAAACGTCGTCGGCATTTTTAGCGACAAGCACCGAACCTCCGGAAAATTGGGTGCTGAGTGCGGACGTGGTCGAACGCTTGGTCGCGCCGGATCCCGCGGACACCGTCACCGTGCCGGCACCCCACGTGAGAAACCCGCAGGTGAAGCATTCCGGCAAATTCCGGGGCACCGTGATCGTTACGTTGGACGCGTCATCACAGCGAAGCACCTTGCCATTGTCATCGGCGTTCAATGTGCGATTGCCGGTGAACGGGACGACATCGGTGTAAAAAATCGTGTACGTGACGACGCCAGAAATGGCGCGGATGACAGACGAAAGCGCGTCGCCGCCGGCAAAGTAATAAGGTTGATCTTCCGACGTGAGTCGGCGTTTGATCTCGCCATGCTCGAAGACGGCTTCGCCGTCGGTCGTGACCTTGATCCGTCGACCATCCGGAATAAGAACCGACACCGAATTGCCCTGCGTCACTTTGGACATGGTCGGACCTCACTTCACGTCATTCGCGCCGGGCGGAACGACGAACGTCGTGCCGTTCACGGTGCTGGTCGCGGGAATGGCGGGCTGTTCGACGCTCACCACGCCGTTCACGACCGAGCGCGACCGCGCGCGCGGCGTCTCGACATGGCGACCGAAAGAACCATCGGATTGGGAAAGCGGCACGGGTGGAATGCGAACGGTGGACATTGTTGGAGTTTCCTTGTGAGGTTTGAATTGTGGGGCTGCGGGGCTGGGAGAGTTCAAGGCATCGCCCGCCCCGCGCCACTTCCGCCGATGGCCCACCGGCGGTCGAGCTGGAGAATTCAGGCGGCGACGCTTGCGCGCGGCGCTTCGGTGAAACTAGCGAGGAAGGTAGGAACGTGCAGGCCCCAGCGGCCGGCGACATTGCGAGCGCCAGGCACACGGCCGCTTTGAAGCGCGTGGAAAGCGCCCTTCTCGCTGCGGCCAATCACTTTGCCGATTGCGGCAGCGCCCCAAATCAATTCGGATTCTGGATTTTCGATCTTCACGACCGCGAGTCTCCGCTGAGGCTCGCTGCTTCGGACAATAAAAAAGGCCGAGGCGCGAGCACATGTTGTGCTGGTTCGCTCTCGACCATCCCGGTCGTTCGGGTTTCACCAAAGCGCTAGGACATCCCGTCCGTCGTTGCCATCCCGGCAAACGCTTGATTACTTCCGCTAGAAACTACGTCAAAATACTAAAACATGACGCCGGTTAAAAAATCCTAACCAAATTTGCCTTCCGCCGCGGCCAATTCCTCGGCGTGATCGGCTCGCGGGATCAGATGCGCATATGTGTCGATTGTGATCTGAATGGACGCGTGCCCGATGCGCTCCGATAACTCTTTAAGGTTCAAGCCGAGGCCCACCGGTGGTCGAGCGAGGCACCAACTGGCGAAGTAGTGCCGCAGGCTGTGGGCGCCCGTGTACTTGGCCTTTAAGATCGGCTTCCCCTCCTCGTCTCGCTGGGGCTTTCCGCTTCCATCCAGCACGGGCACCGTGATGCCAGCCGCTTCCCAGGCCGGGATAAGCCCGCGTTCGATGATGTTCGAGTGAGTCTCGACTTTTCCCGAGCCGTTCGGAAAAGCTAGGTGCAGTTGCCCTTCATTCTTCGGACATTGCAGTTTCCATGCTTTGAGCGCGGCAAGCGTCTTAGGCGGGATTGGAACTACCCGTTGGCTATCGGCCGACTTTGGATTGCCAATGGCGTTATACCGATCAGCGCGCTGGCGAACATGCAGTTCGCTTTTTTTGATATCGACGTCCTGCCAGCGCAGCCCGCGTAGTTCGCTGGCGCGCAGGCCGCACCGGACGGCCGTAAGAAAGAATGCGCGCCAACGCTCGCTGTCCGTATGCTGCAACAGTGCATCGACCTCCCGCGGTTCAGGAATATCTCGCCCGATAACCAGCTTGCGCTTCTGTCGACGCTCGACTTTGCGCTTTCTACTACGGTTTGCGGTCATCGAACGCACGACGTTGTGCCCCACCTTCCCGCGTTCCAGTGCGTCGCTGAGCAAACTAGAAAGCGAAGTCGTGACTTTCTTGACCATCACCGCCGACCGCGCCTCCCCGACCTTCTGACCGGGCGCCGGCACGCCATTGCGAAGCTTGTCTTGCCAATCTCGGACAATCGCGACGGTCAGCGCCGGGAGCTTCAAGGCGCCAAGATAGGGATTGATGTGGAACTTCAGATGCTGGCGGTATTGATCGACCGAAGAACGTTCGAGATCGCCGCAACCGTCGATCCACAGGTCGCCGGCTTCCTCAACAGTGATGCTGCGACTCGTAGGAGTGTGAACTCCTTTCTTCACGTCGATGCGAACTTGAGCCTGGAAGTCCTCGGCATCCTTTTTGCGATCGAAGGTCTTTATGTGCCGGCGCCGCTTGCCTCGCTTGTCCTTCTCGGCGGTTGAATACTGGACGACATAAGCCGAGCGCTCTTCGCCGCTCTCCGTTGTCCACGTCCGCTTTCTGATCGACATCGCCGCTCACTCGCCTTCATCAGGCAGAATGCCGTCTCTCAACTCCTCATTCTCAAGCTCTTCGATCGCTTCTAGAGCGGCGATGCGTTTCATCAGCCAGTCCGCCGCTGCCGCTCGTTTCTCTTCAGGGAACGTCTCTATTGCGGTCCAAAACAGATCTTGGATTTCGTCGTCGTTACTCGACATGTTGCGCCCCCTGACCGGTCAGAATAGAGCATCGTACCGTAGGCGCGACAAATGCGCAACATGAATCAAAAAAACTTAAGTGAATCAATGAGTGATAGCGGATTTCTACTCCGCGGGTTGCAGGTTCGAGTCCTGCCGGGATCGCCAGCCTCATTGTTGTCCAGCCCGATTCGCCAGCCCAGATCACGGGCCGCCCGCCAGGAAAAGACTGCGATTGTTCCTGTTCGAAAACTCGGCTACTGGTTGCAGCATCGATCTATTGGAACTGCATCGATGATGGCCCGGGGGCTCACATTTATCTATGTCGAATACGGCGACATGGAACGGCTCCAACTTGAGCTGCGATATAGTCTCTCGACTTTGCTCTATTGGGGTCGACCGTTCCCTTTGGATGTCGTTGTCTACACCGACAAGCCGGCGCGCTACGCCGATTTGCCGATCCGGCTGGTGGACATCTCGGGCGAGATTTCGGAGTTTTCCCGCGGCGGGCTTTACCATCACCGCATTAAGCCATGCGTCCTCCTGAAGGAGATGACGACGAGCTCGAACTACTGCGTTATGGCCGACACTGACACCTTCTTCCGCGAGGGCTTCTTCGAGCGGCTGTTGCCGGCGCTAAGCTCCGGCGCGGTTGCCGTCGATCGCCGCCACGGTCGCAATCCTATGCCCCAACTCGCCGGGTTCACGACCGATCTGCCGAACGTCGGCCCCTATCGCTACGATCCAAATCTTGCCGTTGAATACAACAGCGGGCTCACCGCGGTTGATCCAGAGCGGCATCTTCCCGTGGTGCAGGACGCTATCGCCTGGATCGACGCCGTGCTCTTTCATGGCGCGCGGCAGCTCACCATCGAGCAGATCGCACTGTCGGAGTGCCTGCGCGTCCACGCGATTCCCATCGCCACGATGCACCCCGCCTTCGGCCACTACTACCGGATCGCCCACAAGCGCTACATGCAGTGGCAGCTGCAACGCTGGAAGGAGAAAAATGGCCGGCGCTTTCAGCCGCAGCCAGGCACGATTCCGTACACCCGACTGCACGTAAGAGGCTTCAGAATCTTCGCCAAAGTGAGTGCGGTGCTCGGGCGCAAAGTCGAAACGCAGACCCGCTGGCGATGACCACTCCGAGTGTCACGGTCGGCGCCAGAAAATGAGCGCGACGATCGTGGCTAGCGGAACCAGCATAGCGCTGATCCTGCCGACCCATTTCGCCATTCGCTCGATCCGGAATTGCAGCATCAGCCTGGCGGCTGATGCGGCGGCAGGGTCAGTTCTACGCATGGCAGCCTAATAGACGAGCGTCAGCGCGAAAGGAAGGCCGATTGGCTAGCGTTCGAGAACGGGCGTAAAATAAGCCGGCTAACCGCGACCGTTAATCGATTGATTCTTCGTGTTGTTGCCATTCCTGCCGGGATCGCCAGTCTCATTTGCCGATCAACCGTTCTTCACGAACGCGTGGGTAACCATACGCCGGCCTTTGCGCGGCGTGGATCAGCCCTATCTATCCGCCGGGCGAGATACGCCCGACAGGTTTTTTTGAATGCAGCAATCCGAGTGGACGAGAATGGCGATCGCATCTGCGGTGGCAATCGTCGCGATGTCGTATTTGGCAATTGACGCAGGTGTGGTGAACACCAATGTGGTCACAAAGCCCATCGAGATGGCTCAGGCCTCCGTCGTCGGCGCCGCGATGGGGCAGCATCAGCTTGCCTTCGCCGTTCAGGAGTGGGCGCGTCGCGGCCACGAGAAGCCGCAGCTGGAGCATTGCCTGGCGATCGACTGATTGAGGCGCCCTCCTGGGCTATCGGCGAAACATTCATTCTTCACCGCCCGCCGACTGATGCAGGGCCCCTCTGTATGAGCCGGACCGTTTCTGGGCACGATAGTCTCCGCATCGTCATGGCCGGGCCTGTCCCGGCCATCCACGCCGTGGCCGCAGCAAAAAGAACGTGGATGCCCGGGACAAGCCCGGGCATGACGACGTCAAATGCAATCAGCCTGCCGACTGATGGTCCCGCCACCACCGCGCAACCGCCGCGGTGAGATCGTCCCACAAATCCGTCGGCAAGTCGGGGACCGCTACCCGAACGCTGTACTGGTCCGTGGTCGCGTCGTGAAACCACTCGGTCGCGGCGAAGTCGAAACCGAAGCTGCCGGCGTGGCGGATCGGGAAGCCTTCTCCACGGAGTTCGTTGCTCATGTCCTCGGCCGCCTGCCGCGCGCTCGCTTCGTCGAGGGGGCGCCTGCCCCGGAGGGTGACGTAGAGACCGTGGGCGAAATGGAGTTCGGCTGAAAGCTCCGGGAGCTTCGCAGCAAAATGGCAAGCCATGTTTCGGCCGTTGCGCAAGATCGCTGCAACACGCCGCTTCGTGAGGCCCCAATAGGCCGCGCTGCCCACAAAGGGCGGGAAGTGCGCCGGCAACGCCGCGCCGCCGAGAAGTCGCACCGCGTTGCGCGTTTCGGCCGAAAGACGCCTCCAACGATGCTCCGCCCGTGGCTCGTGCTCATTGTCATCCACGAAAACCGCCGAGCCGAGCCGGCCATATTCCGCTCCGAGCGAATCGAGCTTGTTGTGACTTCGCACCAGCACCAGCGGAATTGCGTATCGCCGGGCCCACCTCAGGATGCGCCGGATCCGGCCCGACCTGCCCGCAAAGCAGGTCGTGTCGCAGATCAGAAGATCAAGGACGGAGCCGTCACAGCGTAGCACCGCCTCGAAAGCGCCGGCGACGGAGCAGGAATCTAACAGAAGAATCCGCGGCGAATCCGCCGGAGCAAGCGCATCGCCCAGCGGCAGGCTCAAAACCTCGAGCCGCAAATGAGGAATAAAGCCCCGGATCAGCTCCAGTGTCTCGCCGTACGAGCCCGGAAGCACCAGGATATCAGCCTCCTCGACGATTTGCGCGGAGGCGAGCAGCACGGCGGAGATCGCGGCCATGCCCGAGGCAGTGTAGATCGCCGTGCTCGCGCAGCCGCTGTCGAGCTCATAGAATGAAGGACCGCGCACCGTCAGATCGGCCCGCTGGTAATCGTAACTGAATTCGAAAGGCCCGCTCGCGGGATCGGCCGTCTGCGACCAGGCCGTCTCCGTCGCCTTCCACTCGTGCAGCTCGTACTCCGCCCTCAGCGCCGCCGTGAGCTGGAATTTGAACCTGACGACCTCGTCGACCGATCGCGGACGCGCCAAATCGAGCCGACGTCTCAGGCAGTCGTTCAACAGCCCGAGTTCCTCATGCTTCCGTTCGAGATAGGCCTGAATGGTCTCCATGCGCGTCTTGATAGATCCGATCGCCTTTCAACGTGCGGAAAGCCTCCCGGGTCCAACGCGCGCCTGCTGCAACGAACGTCGATGTTCGCAGTTGAGACCTAAGCCAAGGAGGATCACATGGCTGACATCAGAGAGCACATGAAAATCATCGGCAAGGACGGCGCACATGTCGGCACCGTCGACCGCGTCGAGGGCAACCGGATCAAGCTGACCAAGAAGGACAGCCCGGAAGGTCACAAGGACCATCATCACTACATCGACACGAAATATGTCGGTGCCGTCGAAGGCGATGTCGTCAAGCTTTCAGTGAATGCCGACGCAGTCCCGAAGACGGAAGCCGCCTAAAGACGCCTGGTATCTTCTAAGGCACTTGGCTCTAAGGCACTTGGCCCCTTCGGGGGCCTTTTGTCTGTTCACGATCCGACTCCGCTTCGTTCCCAAAGCACGAATCGCAACCGGAAAAATCAGCGCGGCGCATTTCTTAATGTCGCGTTTCATCCAACCAACTTGTTCACGCATTCAGCCTCGCGAGTACCCGGCCGCAAACGGTATGCGTCGATCGCGGCATTCGACAGCAGCAGCCTGCGCCGCTCTCCTCGCAGCATCATGCGGTCGATCCTGTTTAGGATGAAGCGGGCTGACTCCCGGTGCTCTCCCGTGAGCAGGCCGGATCGGTCGAGGTATGTCCAGGCAATCTCAAAAGACTGTGCGCGCAGCTCGGGGTCGGTCATAACTGGCCAACGTCCGCAAGGAACGGATGTTCCTGTTCGAGCGCGAGCCAAGCGGGCCGCCCCGGGCAACGCCAGGCGCATCGAACCACGGCCGAATGGTAAAATGTGAAGGCCGCGCGGAACGAGATCACGACCAGCTCGTTGACGCCATGAAATCAAGTGGTGCCGATTTGCCAGCCCCGATCGGCTTTGAAGGGCCCCGTGCTTGTCCCCCGAGCACGGGGCTTTCTCATGCGGGATCGAGCGGCTGATCGACCTCGGCCTGTCCCGCCAATTTCCCCATGGAATGTCCTCAGTCCGCCCGCTCGTCGCGCCGCTCGCGCGCGAGCTCGTGCCAGGCCAAAGCGAGCTGAATCAGGCGTTGCCGGTCGGCGCCTTCCGACGCCGCGGCGCGCTTCATTGCGGCCTCCGCCTCACGCTGTGGGTCGTACTTGGTACACATGCGGCCGACCGTAGCTCGCCATCTGGACAAGCGCATGGCAATTTCATCCGTATGATTGCGGGGTGACGTCGTTTGCCGGACGGGGCGAGCGCCCCGGCGACCTCGCCGCATTGCTTGCGCTGATTGCGAAGCCATCAGGTTGAGCTTCATTCAGACGATCTGTGAACGGCGTCACAGTCTTGGGCCGGTATCTCGGTTAACAATGACCGACGCTCCAGGAGCGCGCGAAGGCAGCGATGGTGTTTTCCGTCATGACACAAGAAGCAGCAGCCTCAGCCAACGCCCCGACGCAACGACAAAGGGGCGACCTGCTCGGCATCGCCTATCTCGGGACCATCGCCATCGTGATGCTGGCCTGGATCGCCGGCCTGGTATGGGGCGCGATGGCGTTCTTCAACTGGCTCGTGGCTTGATCTACGGCGACATGCCTTCTTCCCAGGCAGGTCTTCTTCCCAGGTAAGGCTCTGACCCGACCAAGGCTCGTCGACGGGATGGTGAGCTAGAAAAGGCAGTGCATCATCTGCCCCAGCTTGATTCCGCCGCAAACGATCATAGCCCAAAGCGCCAAGCTGATCTGGATTGCATCCAGCATGCCCCACGTCCCCGCGAATCGATCTCCGCCCCATTTTTTTCTTTTGAGAATCGCGTGAAGCGGCCGCGGGAGCCAGTGCTATTTTGAGGAAGTTGTTGTGCGCCGCCGAACACCTCGTCGACAAGTGTTCAAAATACTGGTTGGTCGCGCCCAAATGAAAGAGGCGGGCCTTCGCCCGCCCCTCTCAGATCAGAACACGCCCCCGTGCCTCAACGACACGCCCGTGGATCGGCCGCCACGTACTGACCATCCGGGTAGCGGTAGTAGCAATTGCCCTCCGCCCAGTAATAGCCGGGCTGCGAAGCGGCGGCGGCGCCCGTGATAGCGCCGGTTGCGCCGCCGAGAACCGCGCCGGCGGCGGCCCCTGTCGCATTGCCTGAGATCAGTCCGCCCAGCACACCGCCGACGATGGCGCCGCCAAGCGCGCTCGCGCCGGGATCAGCCGGTGGCGGCGGCGGAGGTGGCGGCTCATAGGCGACCGGAGGCGGCGGCGGAGCATAGGCCACCGGCACGTCGTCATAGTACTCTTCCGAGATGTAGGCGGGCGGGCCAGCCATTCGCTGCGGATAATAATACCAGACGCCGCCAACGTCCCACCACCAGCCCGAGCGGCCGTTGTGAACCTCGTGGCGCCAGCGCCCGCCATCCCAAGCGCGGTTGCCGCGATAGGCATGTCCGTCCCAATCGCGCGTCGGTGCGGGGCCCCTGGCGTAATTACGCACGGACGGCGGGCCGCCCGCGTTATGCGGACCGGGACCGGAATGAGGCCGACTATCCGGCTGCGGCGCGGGCCGGGCCGCCTGCTGCGGTGGCGGCGGGCTCTTGCGCATGTTCGGGTTGTTCGCAGCCGGCGCGCCGGCGGCAGGGCCGGCCGGAGCCTGGCCGACCTCCCTCGACGGCCTGGCGTCCTGGGCCTGCGCCGAAAGCGCAAGCAAAGACATGGCCGAAACCAAGGGAAAAATGATCTTGATGCGGCTGGACGCACTCATGCGTGCTTGCCCCCTGCTCTTTCGATTGCTCTCGCAATTGCCGTGGTGCCTGGCGCGATAGACGATTCGGACCGCGCCGGGCTTGATGCCGGCTGACATAGCTGACCTGCTTTGGTCGGCGAAGTCTCGTTACAAATGATTAAGATCAGGGCAATTTTTCGGCCCCAACGGGCTGCGAAGAGCCACGCTGGAGGCTTCTAGCGGGCCGGCTCGATCACGTTGCAGTTGCTTCGCCCGGACATCAGGCAATCCTGCATCTTGCTGGCTGCGGTGAGGTCCCGGGCGAGCCACCAACCGATGCCGAGGATCACCATCGCAATGATCAGGCCGGCGATCGCCCCGCGGCGGTTGTCGCCAGATGGAGGTCTGGATTTCGGCTTCTCGCCCCGTTCGGGCTTGGACATGGCGACCTGATCGTGCGGGCACGCCAGCTTATCACCTCTGCGACGTGCCGTCACATGCCGATCAGCCGCCTCGGGTCAAGTTCAGCCTCGGGTCGCCCGAATCGCATCCTTGCGGGAGGTTTCGACCGCCGGGGTCGCCTGCTCGATCCGCGGTGCGCAGGTCGTGAGCACGAACGCGATCTGGGTGCATTCCCAGCCGGTACCCAGAACGGCGCTCTCGATGGGCTGCGGACGCGCGAGCAGCAGCATGGCACCGGCCACGGCGACCAGGACGAGGGCAATCGAGAGCGTCTTCAGGGTTAATCTTGAGATCGGCATGCCCGTGCTCCGTATCGGGGCGGACGCTAGGCGCCGCCCTCGTGATCCCTTATGAGGGACATCACAATTCGGCAGTTTTTCCGGGCTACGAGAGATCGTCGGGGATGGCGATTTTCGTTGACCTGATCGGCTGCGATTATGGGTGGCTTCGCGACGCGCAGCGATGTACACGCTTCTGTGTCGCGCGGCGCCTGCTATGCCCAGCCGACGTACCAACAGGCAGTGATGTAGGATCGAAAGCGAGGAAGACAAGGCTCGTCGATGAGTGGATTCAGGGAACCCGGCTTCACAGACCGGCAAAAGGCGGCGCAGGAAGCCCGCAAGAATCTTTTGAACAAATTCAAATCCCAACCGGGGCCCGATGATCCCGCGGTGGCGGCGAAGCGTGCCGAGCGTGAAGCATTGGCGGCCAAGCGCGCCGAGGCGAAGGCTGCGCGCGAGGCCGAAAAGGCCGAGCAGAAGCGTCTGGAGGAAGAGGCCAAGGCCGCCGAAGCTGCGCGGGTCGCGCGCGAGGCCCAGGAAGCTGCCGAGAGAGCCGCTGCGCTCGAAGCCGAGCAGAAGGCCAAGCGCGACGCGCGTTACGCAGCCCGCAAGGCCAAGCGCAAGTAATTTGACGCGTGACCTTCGCAGGTCACGTTCAATTCAAATTGAAGCAGGACATGATTTGGGGCGGTCCAGCTGACCGCCCCAGACATTCGAGCGCGCGTTTGCTGTTTGCCAAACGCCTCGATCGCGAAGGGGCGAAGATCAGTTCTTCTTCATCATCCCGTCGTCTTTCTTCATCCCGTCCTTCGTCATGTGATCCTTCTTCATGCCGTCGTCCTTGGACATGGTGTCTTTCTTCATCATGCCGTCCTTGGACATCGTGTCCTTTTTCATCATGCCGTCATCCTTGCCCATCTTGTCCTGGGCAAAAGCGGCCGGCGACAGCGCGAGGCCAAGCGAGAGAGCGGCAGCCGAGACGCCGAGCACGATGCGGGTGCGAATGGTCATGGATCATCTTCCCTTCGAGGTGGTGTTTGTCAGCGACGGACGCCGCTATTCAGTCTCGACGGATGAACGATCTGCGTTGTTACGCCGCCGCCGATAAATTTTGGCGTGCCGCCTGCGATCCGCCGTTCGAAGGAGCCCGGAGCCTGCCGCGGCGACCGGATGTGTGCAGCGCAGCACAGCCGACACTTGCCGCGGCATTCGGTCTCGAACTATCAGATGAGAGAATATCGGGTGAAAGACCGGCTAGGATGGGCCTACGCACCGGTCACACATGACCCGCCCAATCACGCCAAACAAGAATCGTTCAAAGAAACGTTCAAAGGGATCACACCATGCTCACGCGCCGCCATCTGATAGCGACAGCCGTCGCCGCACCCGCCATCCTCCGTCTTGGCACCGGCACCGCGCAGGCCGCGACCACGCTGAAGATCTCGCACCAGTTCCCAGGGGGCACCATCGACAAGGGCGACTTCCGAGACCGGCTCTGCCGCATGTTCGCTGCCGAAGTTGCCAAGCGCAGCAATGGCGACATGGCTGCCGAGATCTATCCGAACTCCTCGCTGATCAAGACCAACGCGCAGTTCTCGGCGATGCGCAAGGGCGCGCTCGACATCTCGCTCTATCCGATGCCCTACGCCGGAGGCGAGCTGCCGGAGACCAATATCGGCCTGATGCCCGGCCTCGTGACCACCTACGACCAGGGCTTGCGCTGGAAGAAGGAGCCGGTCGGCAAGGCGCTGACCGACTTCCTCGCCGACAAGGGCATCATCCTGCTCACCTGGGTGTGGCAGGCCGGCGGCGTCGCCAGCCGCTCCAAGCCGATCGTCGCACCGGAAGACGCCAAGGGCATGAAGGTGCGCGGCGGCTCGCGCGAGATGGACATGGTGCTGCAGACCGCCGGCGCCTCGGTGCTGTCGGTACCCTCGAACGAAATCTACGCGGCGATGCAGACCGGCGCCTGCGATGCCGGCATCACCTCCTCGACGAGCCTGATCTCGTTCCGGCTGGAAGAGGTCGCCAAATCCCTGACCTCGGGCGCCGGCGCCTCCTACTGGTTCATGCTCGAGCCGCTGATGATGTCGAAGGCCATCTTCGACAAGCTGCCGAAGAACCACCAGGACATCCTGCTCACGGTGGGCACCGAGCTCGAAGCCTTCGGCCGCAAGGGTGCGCAGGATGACGACGTCGAGGTCACCAAGGTCTACGAGAAGGCGGGCGCCAAGGTCTCGGCGCTCGATGCCGCGACCGTCGGCAAGTGGCGCGACATCGCCCGCGACACCGCCTGGAAGGACTACAGCGCCAAGACTGCGACCGCGGCTAACCTGCTCAAGCTCGCCATCGACGTCGCGGCATGAGCCACGGTCCGCTTCCGGATCGGGACGACACGGCCAACGCTGTCGCAAGGACAGGCCTTGCGGCAACGGTCGATCGCGGTCTTGCCATCCTCAACACCGTCATCGTGGTGTTCGCAGCGGTGGCGCTGGTCGCTGCTTGCGTGATCCTGAGCTACAGCGTGCTCAGCCGTGCGCTGTTCAAGGCCGCCAATTACTGGCAGGACGAAGCCGCGGTGTTCCTGCTGGTCGGCGCGACCTTCATGACGGCTGCGTACGTGCAGCAGAACCGCGGCCATATCGGCATTGAGGCCTTCGTCGGCTTATTGTCGCCGCTGGCGAACAAGATCCGGCTCTGGCTGGTCGACGCCGCCACGTTCCTGTTCTGCGCCTTCTTCACCTGGAAGTCCTGGACGCTGGCCCATGAAGCCTATGTCGACGGCCAGGTCTCGAACTCGATGTGGTCGCCGCCGCTCGCCATTCCATATTCGCTGATGGCGCTCGGGATGAGCCTGCTCTGCATCCAGATCCTCGTGCAGCTTGCGCTGCCCTTCACCGGAGCCAAGCGTTCATGAGCGTATTCGGTATCGGCCTCGCCTACGGGGTTGCGACGCTGCTCGTGATGTTTTCGGGGATGCCGATTGCGTTCGCGCTCGGCGCGGTCGCAGTCGTGTTCATGGGCATCTACATGCCCTCAGCCTCTCTCGATACGGTGACGCAGAACGTCTATGAGGAGATGGCCTCGATCACGCTCTTGTCGATCCCGCTCTTCATCCTGAAGGGCGCCGCGATCGGCAAGTCGCGCGCCGGCCAGGATCTCTATTCGGCCCTGCATGCCTGGCTGCACCGCGTGCCCGGCGGCCTCGGCGTTGCCAACGTGTTCGCCTGCGCGTTGTTCGCGGCGATGGCGGGCTCCTCGCCCGCCACCTGCTCGGCGATCGGCTCGGCCGGCATCCCCGAGATGCGCAAGCGCGGCTATTCCGGCGGCTTCGCGGCCGGCATCATCGCTGCCGGCGGCACGCTCGGCATCCTGCTGCCGCCCTCGATCACCATGATCCTGTTCGCGGTCGCAGCCGAAAAGTCGCTCGGGCGGCTGTTTCTCGCCGGCATCGGCCCCGGCCTGCTACTGGTCTCGCTGTTCGGCACCTACGCCGTGATCCGCTTCCGCCGGGAATATGCGGCCGCCGAAGCGATCTACAAGAAAGGCGGTCCGGAGGCTCCGATCCTCGCCCGCGACGAATACACGCTGGCCGAACGTTTCAGTGTCCTGCCACGCGTGATCCCCTTCGTGCTGCTGCTCACCGGCGTCATGATCGCGCTCTATGGCGGCTACGCCACGCCGTCGGAAACCGCAGGCCTCGGCGGCCTGCTTGCGCTGGCGCTGATCGCGGCGATCTACAGCGTGTGGCGGCCGAGCGATCTCGCACCCATCATGAGATCGACCATCCGGGAATCGACCATGCTGATGATGATCATCGGCATGTCGCTGCTCTATTCCTACGTGATGAGCTATCTGCACATCTCGCAGTCGGTCGCCGAATCCATTGTCGCGATGCACCTGCCGCGCTGGGAGCTGCTGTTCGCGATCCTGGTCATGGTCGTCGTGCTCGGCTTCTTCCTGCCGCCGGTCTCGATCATCCTGATGACGGCGCCGATCATCCTGCCGCCGCTGCGTGCCGCGAACTTCGACATCATCTGGTTCGGCGTGGTCATGACCATCGTGATGGAGATGGGGCTGATCCACCCGCCGGTCGGGCTCAACATCTTCGTCATCCGCAACGTCGCGCCGGACATTCCGCTTCGCGAGGTGATCTGGGGCACCCTGCCCTTCGTGCTGCTGATGATGTTCGCAGTGCTGCTGCTGTGCCTCGTACCGGAGATCTCAACCGGCCTGCCGGATCTGGTGATGGGGCCGGACGGGAGCAGGTGACGGCGTCACGGGTGCCGTAGGGTGGGTTGGACCTGCGGTCGCGCAAAGCGCGGTCCGGAGGGCGCAACCCACCTCTTCTGCTTCCGAGAGACAAACAGCGGTGGGTTACGAAGCTGAAGTCGCCGCTCGCTTCCTCTTCGCGTTCAGCGCCGACGCCACGCGGCTCACCGGTGCCTTGCCCAGCACGCCGCCCATCGCGTTGGTGGCCGCGAGCAGTTTCTCCATGTCGACGCCGGTCCTGATGCCCATGCCTTCGAGCATGTAGACGACATCCTCGGTCGCGACGTTTCCGGTCGCGCCCGGTGCATAGGGACAGCCGCCGAGCCCGCCGGCCGCGGCATCGATGACGTGCACGCCTTCCTCCAACCCGGCATAGAGATTGGCAAGCGCCTGGCCGTAAGTATCGTGGAAATGCATCGCGAGCTTGGCGGGGGGAATGTTGGCGGCGACCGCGCGCAGCATTGCCTTGGCCTTGGTTGGCGTGCCGACCCCGATGGTGTCGCCGAGCGAGATCTCGTAGCAGCCGAGATCCCATAACGTGCTCGCGAGATCGGCCACGGCCTTCGGCTTGATCTCGCCCTCGAACGGACAGCCGAGCACGCAGGAGATATAGCCGCGCACCGGTATGCCGTCAGCCTTGGCGCGCGCCAACACCGGCTTGAAGCGCTCGATGGACTCCGCGACCGTGCAGTTGATGTTGGCGCGCGAAAAACCCTCGGAGGCCGCCGCGAACACGGACACGACTTTCGCGCCGGCGGCACGCGCGGCGTCGTAGCCCTTCTCGTTCGGCACCAGCACGTGGAATTCGGCGTCCTTCACATGCGCAACGCCGCGCAGCACGGCGTCCGAGCTTGCCATCTGCGGGATCGCCTTGGGCGAGACGAAGGCGCCGACCTCGACCGTATCGAGGCCAGCCGCGACCAGCGCCTCGATAAAGGCGATACGGGCCTCGACGCTGACAGGAACCTTCTCATTCTGGAGCCCGTCGCGCGGCCCCATCTCGATGATGCGAACCTGATCGCTCATATCACTCTCCGGACGGCTCGACCACCGCGAGCTCGACGCCTTCCTGCACGATGTCGCCGACCTTGCACTTGATGGACTTCAGCACGCCGGCATAGGGCGCCCGCAGCGTCTGCTCCATCTTCATGACTTCGAGCGTGAGGATCGGCGCGCCCTTCTCGAGCGTGGCGCCCTCCTCGGCCAGCACCGCGACGACCGTTCCCGGCAAGGGTGCCGCGATCTTGTCCTCACCGGTCTGCTCCTCGCTCTCGCCACCGAACGGATCGACCCAATGCAGGTCGAAGCGACCGTTGCGGGTGCGCAAATACAGCTCGTGACCGTCGATCACGGCCGCGACCGACGATTTGACGCCGTCGAGCGTCAGATCGAAGCCGCCGTCACGTGGCGCAATCGCGAACGCCAGCTCGCGATCGCCGATCAGCAATGTCGACGGCCCGCTGCCATAGTTCAGGATGATCTTCTGTTCCGGTCCGTGACCAACGCGGAAGGCAAAGCTGCGCTGACGACGGCCGACCGGCTGCCAGCCGAACGTCTGCCACGGCGAATTCGCCTGGGCCCGTGCAGCCTGCTGCTCGTCGTTGATGACAGCGGCCACCGCGGCGCACAGCTCGAGCTCGCCCGGCGCCGGGGCGGCCTGTGTCAGAACAGTCAGCTCGCGCTCGATAAAGCCGGTGTCGATCGCATTGGTCCGTACCTTCGGATGCGTCATCAGTGCCGAGAGGAACGGAATGTTCGTGACGATGCCGCGAACGTCGGTCTCCTCCAACCCGCGGTTCAGTCGTTCGATCGCGACATCCCGTGTCGGCGCCCATGCGATCATTTTGGCGAGCATGGCGTCATAATACGGCGAGACGCTATCGCCCTCGCGATAGCCGGCATCGATACGCAAGCCGCCGGCCTCCTCCGGCAGGCGCCAGGTCGAGATCCTGCCGACCGACGGCATGAAGTTCTTGGTCGGGTTTTCCGCGTAGACGCGCGCCTCGACCGCGTGGCCGTTGAGCCGGATCTCGTTCTGCTTCAAGGGCAGCGCCTCGCCGAAAGCGACGCGCAGCTGCCATTCGACGAGGTCGATGCCGGTGATCAGCTCGGTCACGGGATGCTCGACCTGGAGGCGGGTGTTCATCTCGATGAAGAACACGTCCTTGCCGTCGGAGACGAACTCGATCGTGCCGGCGCCGACATAGTTCACCGCACCCGCCGCTTTCCGCGCGGCGGCACAGACCGTCTCACGCTGAGCGGGATTGAGCGTCGGCGACGGCGCCTCCTCGATCACCTTCTGATGCCGGCGCTGCAAGGTGCATTCGCGCTCGAACAGCGACAACAGATTGCCGTGGCTGTCGCCGATCACCTGCACTTCGATATGCCGGGGATTGTCGACATACTTTTCGATCAGCATGCGATCGTCACCGAACGCGGCCTTGGCCTCGCGCTTGGCGCTGACGATCGCAGGCGCAAGCTCGCCAGCCGAACGCACGATGCGCATACCGCGACCGCCGCCGCCGGCGGACGCCTTCACCAGAATGGGGAAGCCGATCTTGTCCGCGGCCTTTGCAAGCGTCGCCTCGTCCTGGGCCTCGCCGTGATAGCCCGGCACCAGCGGCACGCCGGCCTTTTCCATCAGCTCCTTGGAGCCCGATTTCGAGCCCATCGCATTCATCATCCCCGCGGTCGGGCCGACGAAGACAAGGTCCGCATCGAAGCAAGCCCGCGCGAATTCGGCATTTTCCGACAGGAAGCCGTAGCCGGGGTGCACGGCCTCGGCGCCGGTCTTGCGCGCCGCCTCGATCAGCCGCTCGACGTTGAGATAGCTGTCGCGGGCACGCGCGGGCCCGAGCAGCACGGCTTCATCGGCGAGCGCGACATGCATTGCGTCGCGGTCCGCTTCGGAATAGACCGCGACGGTGCGCAGGCCCATGGCGCGCGCGGTGCGGATGACGCGGCAGGCGATCTCGCCGCGATTGGCGATCAGGAGCGTGCGAAATCGCCGGTAAAGCTTTGTACGGTCCATCGCATCACATCCTGAACAGGCCGAATTTCGTCGGCTCGATCGTCGCATTCGACGAAGCCGAAAGGCCCAGGCCGAGCACGAGGCGGGTGTCGGCGGGGTCGATCACGCCGTCGTCCCAAAGGCGCGCCGTCGCGTAATAGGGGTGCCCCTGGCTCTCATATTGCGCGCGGATGGGCTCGCGGAATTTATCTTCCTCTTCCCTGGACCAGCTGTCGCCCTTGGCCTCGATATTGTCGCGGCGGACCTGGCTCAGCACCATCGAGGCCTGCTCGCCGCCCATCACCGAGATGCGCGCATTCGGCCACATCCACAGGAAGCGCGGTGAGTAGGCGCGGCCGCACATGCCGTAATTGCCGGCGCCGTAGGAGCCGCCGATCACGACGGTGAATTTCGGCACCGAGGCGGTCGCAACCGCCGTCACCAGCTTGGCGCCGTCGCGCGCGATGCCGCCGGCCTCGTATTTCTTGCCGACCATGAAGCCGGTGATGTTCTGCAAAAACACCAGCGGAATGCCGCGCTGGCAGCACAGCTCGATGAAATGCGCCCCCTTCAGCGAGCTTTCACTGAAGAGGATGCCGTTGTTGGCGATGATGCCGATCGGATAGCCCCAGATATGGGCGAAGCCGCAGACCAGCGTCGTGCCGTAGAGCTTCTTGAATTCGTCGAACTCCGAGCCGTCCACGACACGTGCGATGATGTCGCGCACGTCGAACGGCTTGCGGCCGTCGACCGGCACTACGCCGTAAATCTCCTCCGCCGCGAACAGCGGATCGCGCGGCTTGTGCATGTTGAGGTTCGGACGCACCGACGGTTTCAGCGTGCCGACGATGCGGCGGGCGATGCCGATCGCATGGGCGTCGTTCTGGGCGTAGTGATCGGTCACGCCCGACTGGCGCGAATGCACGTCGGCGCCGCCAAGCTCTTCCGCGCTGACCACTTCACCGGTCGCGGCCTTCACCAGTGGCGGACCGCCGAGGAAGATGGTGCCTTGATTACGCACGATGATGCTCTCGTCGGACATCGCCGGCACATAGGCGCCGCCGGCGGTGCAGGAGCCCATCACGATCGCGATCTGCGGGATGCCCTGCGAGGACATCTGCGCCTGGTTGTAGAAGATGCGGCCGAAATGCCGCTCGTCCGGAAAGATCTCGTCCTGCAGCGGCAGGAAGGCGCCGCCGGAATCGACCATGTAGACGCAGGGAAGATTGTTCTGCCGCGCGATGTCCTGCGCGCGCAGATGCTTCTTCACGGTCATGGGATAATATGTGCCGCCCTTGATGGTGGCGTCGTTGGCGACGATGACGCATTCGCGGCCCGAGATGCGCCCGACCCCCGTCACGACGCTCGCCGAATGCACGTCGCCGCCATAGAGCCCGTAGGCCGCCAGCGGCGACAGCTCCAGGAACGAGGTGCCGGGATCGACCAGCAAATCGACGCGCTGGCGCGCCAGCATCTTGCCGCGCGCGGTGTGGCGGTTGCGCGAGACCTCGCCGCCGCCGCCGGCAACCTGGCTCAGCTTCTCGCGCAAGTCGGCGACGAGGGCGCGCATGGCCTCGGCATTGCGCGCGAAATCTGACGAAGACGGATCGATGCTGGAATGGAGCGGCATGGTGATTCCGATTGTGTAGAGGTCTTAAGCCGTCTCGGCCATCAGCTCACGGCCGATCAGCATGCGGCGGACTTCGGACGTCCCCGCGCCGATCTCGTAGAGTTTTGCGTCGCGCCACAGACGCCCGACGGGGAATTCACTGGTGTAGCCGACCCCGCCCAGCGCCTGGATCGCCTCGCCGGCCATCCAGGTCGCCTTCTCGGCGGAATAGAGGATCGCGGCCGCGGCATCCTTGCGTAAGCTGCGCGCGTGATCGGCGCGGTCGCAGGCGCGTCCCACCGCATAGACATAGGCGCGCGTGGCCTGCCAGGTCGCATACATGTCGGCGAGCTTGCCCTGCATCAACTGGAAATCGCCGATCGGCTGCCCGAACTGCTTGCGCTCGTGCATGTAGGGCACGACCGCGTCCATGCACGCCGCCATGATGCCGAGCGGGCCGCCCGACAGCACCGCGCGCTCATAGTCGAGGCCGGACATCAGCACCTTGACGCCCTCGCCCACCTTGCCCATCACGTTCTCCTCCGGCACCTCGCAATCGTCGAAGAACAGCGGATAGGTGTTGGAGCCGCGCATGCCGAGCTTGTCGAGATGCTGGCCGTGGGTGAAGCCTTTAAATCCCTTCTCGACGAGGAAGGCCGTCATGCCGCGCGGGCCGGCCTCCGGATCGGTCTTGGCGTAGACCACCAGCACGTCGGCGTCGCCGCCATTGGTGATCCACATCTTCGAGCCGTTGAGCACATAGCGGTCGCCGCGCTTGTCGGCGCGCAGCTTCATCGAGACCACGTCGGAGCCGGCGCCGGGCTCGGACATCGCGAGCGCGCCGATATATTCGCCGGAGATCAGCTTCGGCAGATAGCGCTGGCGCTGCGCGTCGTTGCCGTTGCGGCGGATCTGGTTGACGCAGAGGTTGGAATGGGCGCCGTAGGACAGGCCCACGGCAGCCGAGCCGCGCGAAATCTCTTCCATCGCGACGATGTGGGCGAGATAGCCCATGCTGGAGCCACCATATTGCTCCGGCGCGGTCATGCCGAGCAGACCGAGGTCGCCAAAGCGCTTCCACAGGTCGGCCGGGAACAAATTGGCCTTCTCGATCTCTGCGGCGCGCGGGGCGATCTCCGCCTCCACGAAGGCGCGCAGCGTGTCGCGCAGCAGGCTGATGTCTTCGCCCAGATCGAAATCGATGCTCGGGATGTTCAAGGCGATTCCTCCGTATTTTGGGGACCAAACCTAGCGGGGTCAGAGCCCTTCTGCAGTCGAAAAGGTTGCATTTTCCGCCAAACTTGGCGAGGATTTTCCGGAAGGAATTCTGATGCCTTTTCAAGCCGCAACCGCGATCCCGCGCCGCGCCGTCACGCCCGCCGCCTTTGTCCGTGGCGTAGTTGCTGCCTATGCGCGCTACGGACTGGACCCGGCTGAAGCGTTGCAGCGGGCTCAGGTACCGCCAGACCTTGTCAATTCTCCGGACGGGCGGATCACGGCCGCCCAGTTCGAGGCCCTGGCGGGCCATGCCATGCGCGAGCTCGACGACGAGGCGCTCGGCTGGTTCTCGCGCCGCCTGCCCTTCGGCACCTACGGCATGCTGTGCCGCGCCTCGATCACGGCGCCGACGCTGGAGGTCGCACTCAAGCGCTGGTGCCGGCATCACCGCCTGATCACCGAGGACGTTCTGCTCGATCTCGAGATCGGCGAGGAGACCGCGATGGTCTCGATCAGGGAGCTGCGCGACCTCGGGTCACTACGCGAATTCTGCCTGGTCACGCTGCTGCGCTACGTGCTCGGCTTTTCCTGCTGGGCGGTCGACTCCAAGATCGCGCTGCGCGCGGCGGAATTCCCGCACGCCGAGCCGGGCCATGTCTCGGTCTATCCGACCATCTTTTGCCGAAACATCCGTTTCGATGCCGACCGCGCCCGCATCGTCTTCGACAAGCATTATCTCTCGCTGCCGTTGACGCGCAGCGCTGTCGATCTCGACAACATGCTCAAGGGCGCGCTCAGGCTGACCGTGCTGCCCTATCGGCGCGACCGTTTGCTGGTCGAGCGTGTCCGCCGCGTGCTCCGCAATGCGCGCGGACGCAGTCTCGGGGCCGAGGACGTCGCACGCGAGCTCGCGCTCTCCACCCGCACCATGCATCGCCGCCTGCGCGAGGAAGCAACCTCGCTGCGCGATCTCAAGGAAGAGGCAAAGTTTGAACTCGCCAAGCAGGAGCTGATGCGCGGCCGCACGCCGATCAAGCGGATCGCCGAGATCGCGGGCTTCCGCAACGAGAAGAGTTTTTCCCGCGCCTTCCGCACCTGGACCGGCGCAAGCCCACGCGAGTTTCGCGGCCGGTATCGCTAAGAGGTCATAGCGTCCTGCCCCTCAGACGTTTACGGCCTCCGGGATCATCCCGAAGGCCGTAAAGGTCGAAACCACCAGTCTCAACGCCCGATCAGTTCGAGTTGGTCTGGGCGCCGGACCGAAGCTTGGGATGCTTCGTCTGCTTCGGTTGGAAGGCGAGCGCGTCGTTGGTCTTCGCGCCGCCGCTCTGCGCACACACTCCACCGATACCGCCGGCAGCGGCGCGGCAGGTCTCCATCGTCGGATAGCCGCAGCCGTGAGCGGCCTGGGCGCCGTTCGTGATGCAATAATCTTCCGCTTTCGCAGTCGGCGCCGTCAGCACAAGAAACGCAGACGCAAACAGCGTCGCGGCGGAAACTGCGAACGTTTTCGAAACCGAGGTCATGTTGTCTTTTCCTGCTTAAGGAGTCCCACATAGAGCTCCCGACGAGCGATGCGCGCTGAGGCTCATCCCCCGCATGTAGGCCAACGAATGGAACCATCAATCACGGTTCAGCGCATTGCAGGGTTGTGATAATCACATTTCTAAGTTAGGTGATTTAATCAGCAATATAGTGCCGACCCGACGTGCCTTCGCAGCTCGGCCGCGACCGCCGTTTCCAACCTCTTCGCAATTGATCCAAATGCAGGCCGCCGGCGGCGTGACCTGCTAACCCACGGAGGCTTCCGCGACGTCCTGTAGCGGCAGCGGCACGTCCTTGGCAACGCCCAGCACCGGGAAGCTGCGGACGTTCTTCACGTCGGGCATGGCCGCAAAATGCAGCAGCTGCTGGCGCATGCTCTCCACGCTCGGCGCCACGCATTTCAGGAGATAATCGGTGTCGCCCGAAATCCGCCAGCATTGCTGGATGCGCGGGATCGCGGCGATCGAGCTCTCGAACGCCTCCAGCACGGGCTGCGCCTGGCTGCCGAGCTGGATCGAGACGAACGAGACCACCTCATAGCCGAGCCGCCGCTCGTCGATGACGGCCCGCACCGCTCGGATCACACCGCGGCTGAACAGCGATTTCAGCCGCCGCAAGCAGTTCGGCGCGGACACGCCGACGCGCAGCGCCAGCTCGTTGTTGCGCACCCGTCCGTCCTGCTGCAGCTCGGATAGTATTTTCAGATCGACGCCGTCGAGCTGCTCACGCCCCACCATACCCTGCCCTCGTCATGAGCCTGTCACGGCCGCCAGCGAAGCACGCGGGGGAATTGGTGCCAACCTCCTTGGGCTGCTCTGGGCTCGAAAAGCGTGGCGGAAATCGCGCCTGCGGCACATCCTTCGAGACGCCCGCCTTCGGCAGGCCCTCAGGATGAGGTCGCGTTTCGCGGCGGGATATCAAACCCTCATGGTGAGGAGCCCGCCAAAGCGGGCGTCTCGAACGACGTTACTTCAGATGAGAATGGCCCCTCAATGCGTCCACGGCTCGCCGCGCCGGAACGAGAAATTGTCGGCGTAAGCGACCGGGCGGCGGATCGAATCCTGGGGCCCGATGACCTGGTAGGCGATGCCCTTGCGCTCGCAATAGGCGATGGCCTCTTCCTTGCTGTGGAAGCGCAGCGTGATCTGCTGTTTCATGTCACCCGAAGAGGTCCAACCCATCAGCGGCTCGACCGAGCGCGGCTGCTCCGGCTCGTAGTCGAGCTGCCATTCCTTGGTCTTGGACCGGCCGGATTGCATCGCGTTCTTGGCGGGCTTGAAAATGCGTGCGGTCATGGGTGATCCGGGCCTCGTTTTCGTCTTTCGTTCGATTTCGATGCGTCAGGGTGGCAGTTGGTGCAAACCTCAGGGATAGTATAGAGACACCGGTTGGGAACTGTTTGGTGATTCCGGCCCCCGTGGTCTCTGCGACGGTATAGTCATTATGCTGCACCGTGACAATTGCGTACCCGCCTTCCGCGCCGGGATCCCGCCCGGCGGCACTGCCTCCCCGACCTCAGCGCCCCCTTCGAGAGCTCCCCTCGCATGGCCTTCCTGAACATCAACGCCACGCTCCCCGACAAAGGCCGCGACCTCAGGCTCGACCTGTTTCGCGGCGTCGCGAACTGGGCGATCTTCCTCGACCACATCCCCGACAACGTGGTGAACTGGATCACGACGCGCAATTACGGCTTTTCCGACGCCGCTGACCTGTTCGTCTTCATCTCCGGCTACACGGCCTCCTTCGTCTATGCGCGCATGATGCTGGAGCGCGGCTTCCTCGTCGGCGCCACGCGGCTGACCAAGCGGGTCTGGCAGCTCTACGTCGCCCACATCATCCTGTTCGTGATCTACATCGCCTCGATCAGCTATCTGGCGCTACGCTTCGGCGATTCCGAGATGATCAACGAGTTCAACGTCGCCGGCCTCGTCGACAACGCCACCGAGACGCTGCGCCAGGGCCTGTTCCTGCGCTTCAAGCCGCTCAATCTCGACGTGCTGCCGCTCTACATCGTGCTGATGGGCCTGTTTCCGCCGGTGCTGTGGTTCATGCTGCGCAAGCCCGATTTGACGATGGTGCTTTCCATCATCCTGTGGCTGACCGCGCGCCACTTCGGCTGGAATCTGAACGCCTATCCGGCCGGCCAATGGTACTTCAACCCCTATTGCTGGCAGGTGCTGTTCGTGTTCGGCGCCTGGTGTGCGATGGGCGGCGCGCGGCGCTCGATGACGCTGATCAACGCGCCGATCACGCTCTATCTCTGTCTCGGCTATCTCTTGTTCGCGCTGATCATGACCATGGCGGGCCGCTTCCCCGCGTTGGGCGGCATGTTCCCGGAATGGCTGTTCTCGGCCTTCAACCCGAACGACAAGACCAACCTCGCGCCCTACCGCTTCATCCATTTCGTCGTCATCGTGATCCTGGTGATCCGCTTCGTGCCGAAGGAATGGCCGGGGCTCGAATGGAAGGTGTTCGATCCCCTGATCGTCTGCGGCCAGCAGTCGCTCGCGGTGTTCTGCGTCGGCGTGTTCCTGTCCTTCGTCGGCCATTTCGAGCTGTCGATGAGCTCGGGCTCGCTGCTCGCGCAGATTTTCGTCAGCATCGCCGGCATCGCGATCATGACGACGGTGGCCTATTACATCTCGTGGTCGAAGAAGCAGGACAAGCCGCTGAAGCCGCCGCCGCCCAAGCCGGCGACAACCGTGGCGAAGGGGGCCTGAGCCGGGAACGCCTTGCCATTTGGGGCGCGCCGTTCGCGCACGCACTGCCGCGCTGGCGGCTTAGGCCGCGATCGATTGAAGATCGATTGACCTGGGTCAACGGGAGCGGCGCCGGCCGGCATAATGTCGTGCCGACACGCGCCGCCGCATCGATGTCGGCGGCCCCCTCTCGGACAAGGCTAAGAGCACATGCCCTCTCATTTTCACGCCGTGGTATGGATCGACCATTCGCAGGCCAGGATCTTCCATCTCGGCCTGAGCGGCTCCGACGAAATCACGTTGCATCCGCAACTGGCGACACGTCACCTTCATCACAAGGCCAACGCGATCGGCAGCGGCCACGCCGCCCCTGACAAGACGTTCTATGCTGAAGTGAGCAAAGCCCTCGCCGATGCCGGTGAGATCCTCATCATCGGCCCGGCGAGCGCGAAGACGGAGCTTGCCGGCTACATTCGCGCGAACGCACCCGATATCGCCAAGCGGATTGCCGCGGTAGAAGCGGCAGATCATCCCTCGGACGCCGAAATCGTCGCCTTTGCAAAACGTCACTTCAAACTGCCGCTGCCGCGCGTGCAGGCACGGGGATAGGCTGCAGGCGAGCGGCAATCGGACCGAACGCCTCAGCCCTAACCCCAGGCGCGATGAGGGGTCATTCCAGGCTCATCGCGCCTCAGGCCGCTTCCTCGCCGTCGAACTCGGTGAACTTCTTGTAGATCCATTCGCGGCCGTCATGGCGGCGCCAGACCTTGCCGTACACGAGCTGCCCGTTGATCGAGCGGCGGGGCACAATCACGGTCCAGAGGTGCCAGACCTCGCTCCAGCTCGACTGCGGACCGGCGGTTCGGAGATTGCGGTCGAAAGACATAGCATAGAACTCGTTGGCGCAGAACTCAACTGATGCGCGCGCCGCGACGAGCCCGTGATCTCCGTAGCACGGGTGGAAGACAGCTCATCGCGAGCCGGGTTCGATCTGATAGCATCCAGCAAAATGCGCGCAACAACCGCTCGCCTTTAACCTAACCGATCAACCTTACTTCTTGGGATGAAGCTGCGCGATCGGTTGAATGCCGGAACCGGCTCTTCTAGAATGCACGCGATTTGAGAACGGGCGCGGGCCTTACGCGCCAAGTGAATTTTTGAGCTGACGTCGAGCCTTGAAACGGGTTCGAAGTTTGAAGATCATTGACGGGCTGGGGCGACCACGATGAATTTACAATATGCATATTTGCGCGTCGTGCTGCGCTCGGTGCGGTCTGCGCAGGTCGCGAAGACTGCTGCCCCGGAGCCGCCGAAGGCCGCCAACGACAACCAGATGATCTGGCCCTTCGTGCCGTTTCCCGCCGGCTGGTACGCCTCGGGCTGACCGGCCAGAGTTGACAAGAATGCCATCTGAAAAGCGCAACGCCGCGCAAGCGGAATATCATCGCTTGGCGGCGTCCGTTTAGACATTGGGCGCTGAAATCCCCAACACGCATATGTCTATGGCGACAGCAGGAAGGTTCGACGACGCTTTGGTCATTCTGACCGGCGTCCCTCAGACTCCGGCGCTTGACGCCGCCTGGCCATTGGCTTGAAGCCCGCCTTGCGCGGTGTAGGTCTGTCCCGCCTGATTGCCCTGGCTGCCTTGCGCGCTTGCCGAGGTCTGCACCTCGGTGCTGCCGTCGGAATAGGTAATCGTCGTCGTGGTGACGCCGTCGAGGGTGATCGAGACCTCGCTGACGATGGTCTTAGCCGAGCCGCCGCCGCCCGATCCCGCGCTGGCGCCCGCCGCTTGCGAGGACGATGACTCCGACGTCGCTGACGTCGAGGATGCCGCCGACGTCGGGGATGCCGTAGAAGCCTGCGTTGTGGCAGTCGACGGGGACGCCGTCACTGTCGCACTGGCCGATGCTATCGCACTGATCGACATGAAGACCTCGCCTGAAGGGAATATCGGACGCCGGTTGCGCGCCCTCTCCTTCAACGCGGCGAGCGGGCAAAGCAGGCGCTCGATCTGCGTCCCTCGGTCGCCCTCGCCTGACGCAGGGCTGCACGGCGGGCACATTTTGCAGGGATGGATCCGGCGCCCGGACCATCCTTGGTCGCAGCGGAACGCTGGCGGAGGTCAAAATCGCGAGGAAAATGAAGGGATTCGACCTCGGGACTGGTCGGGGCAGCTGGATTCGAACCAACGACCTGCAGTACCCAAAACTGCCGCGCTACCAGGCTGCGCTATACCCCGAATGTCCGGCGAGCCCCGTCGATACACGCTTCCAGGCGCGCCAGCAAGGCTGGCGAGGCTCTTCGCCGGCCCGCCTATTTGCTGCCGAACAGCGGGTGACCGACGCGGTCGCCAGGGCGGATGCCGTATTTCTGCGCCGTTCCCGCCACCACCTCCAGCACGGCCCGGGCGGGCCCCCGGGACGAGATGATCTTGGTCGACAACGGCTCGGTATTCTCGGCGATGCGCAGGATGCGCCCGTTGGCGCCGATGAAGATCATGTCGAGCGAGACATAGGTGTTCTTCATCCACATCGACACTTCCTGCTCGGGACTGAAGTCGAACAGCATGCCTTTGCCGTCCGCCAGCTCCTTGCGGTACATCAGGCCGGTCTGCTTCTCCTCCTCAGTCGTCGCCATCTCGACGGAGAACACCTGCACGCCGTTCCTGGTGACAATCTCCAGCGGCTGGAAGGTGGCGGCGCCGGCGGGCGCGCTGGCGACCGAACAGCCGGCGACGACGAGGATGGCGGCAAGCCAGCCCTTCAGAGCGGACCAGACAGCCTTTCGATCAAAATTCATGGGAGACACTCGAGGCGTGGGACTGGAGCCAGTGCTTACGCGGCGGTCGCCGGAAAAGCCAGAGGCGCGCCGGCCGGCCAGCGCGCCTCTGCTCACGATTGCGGGACTTGAAAGCTGGCAGCGCTTCGAAGCTAACAGCAGATGGCAGTTCGCGGGACTCTGAAGCCAGCGCTCGAGTCTGATCGCGCTCTAGTGCGACTGCAATCCCGGCGATCCGGTCTCGGGATGAATCTCGGCCGCCATCATGCCCTTGGAGCCGGGCCCGAAGCGGACCAGGACATACTGGCCGGGCCTGAGCTCGGTCATGCCGAAGCGGCGCAGCGTCTCCATGTGCACGAAGATATCGGGCGTACCCTCGCCGCAGGTCAGGAAACCGAAGCCGCGCAGCCGATTGAACCATTTGACCTGGGCCCGTTCCAGCCCGCTGGTCGGGGTGACCGTGACATGGGTACGCGGCGGCAGCATCTGCGCCGGATGGATCGCGGTCGACTCGTCCATCGAGACAACGCGGAACGCCTGGTAACCCTTGGCGCGCTGAATGCACTCGACGACGATGCGGGCGCCCTCATAGGCGGTCTGGAAGCCGTCGCGCCTAAGCACGGTAACGTGCAGGAGCACATCCGGCCAGCCATTGTCGGGGACGATGAAGCCGTAGCCTTTGGAGGCATCGAACCATTTGATGACGCCGTGGACTTCGACGAGGTTGGCGCTGGCTTCACCCAACCCGCTGAAGGGATTGAGACCGCTCTCGCGACCGGCACCGCCGTGTTCACCCGGCGTGATCCGCCCCGGCGATGCTCCCTGCCCGGGAACCCCGAGCTTCTTGGACTCAAATCCGTCCGACGACCCCATAACCCCGGACCCCACACTGTCATGCGACCCGCCTCAGCAGCGGCGTCGAATCACGCGTCTTTCGAGAACCTTCTCAACTGGACGCGACGCGAATCTTTCGACTCAAAAGATAACACTCCCGGTTGCGAGGCATAGACAAAAAAGAGATTCGCCGGAACCTATGAACAGCTTGCACAGCCGCGAATCAAATTGATGCCTCAATTGCGGACAAAGGGCCCGAGCGTTTCGCCGATGTCGTGATGGATGACGAGGTCGGCGATGTCGTCTTGCTCGGTCGGCTCGCGATTGATGATCACCAAACGTGCACCGGCATTCTTCGCCATCATCGGAAAGCCCGCCGCCGGCCAGACCACGAGCGAGGAACCGATCGCGATGAAGAGGTCGCAGGCTTGCGACAGCGCGGTCGCGCGCTGCATTTCATCATCCGGCATCATCTGCCCGAAGGAGATCGTGGCGGTCTTCACCGGCTCGTCGCAGGCGGTGCAGTTGGGCGCGGCGCCCTCCTCGTCGAAGCGACGCTTCACCCAGTCGAGCTGATAGGCCTGCCCGCACCCAATGCAGCGCGCATAAGTTGTATTTCCGTGAAGTTCAATCACGTGCTCGGCGGCGAAGCCGGAGGCCTGGTGCAGGTTGTCGATGTTCTGGGTAATGACGGCGGGAACTTTGCCGGCGCGGTAGAGCGAGGCCAGCGCGCGATGGCCGGGGCCGGGCTTCGCCGCCGCAAACACCTCCTCCATCGCAAAACGGCGACGCCAGGATTCGTCCCGCGCCTGTCGGCTTGCGACGAATTCGTCGAATGGGATCGGACGGTTGCGCGTCCAAATTCCGCCTGGCGAGCGGAAGTCGGGAATACCGCATTCGGTCGAGATGCCGGCGCCGGTGAACGGCACGATGACCCTTGCCTCGGCGATCATGTCGCCGAGGTGTTCAACGCCGCTCTGAAGATCCGATGCAATCAATCACGGCCTCCCGATTCGTTTTGCCCTGGCAGCAACATGTCCAAGCGGCAAGATTGTTGACGCTCTTATCAAGCGCTAACACGATGCGCTCGGCAATTTCTTCCGGCCTTCGCATATCACAATCCTGCAATGCCTCCTCCCCATTGACGCCCCATTCGGGAGCATCAATGGATGTGTGAATGCGACTCAAGATGATGCGGCGGCAGTGCTTGAGTTCAGTAATAAACCCGAGGGGATGGCCATGACCGAAGACGAAGAACGCAAAGCCCGTGAGCGCGATGAGATCGCCGCCCGTGTCGCCGCCTTCCGTGCCACGCAGGAAAAATTCAAGCGCGAGCGTGAACAGTATTTCGTGTCGACGCTGGAGAATGCCCGCAAGGTCGAACGGCCCTCGTTGTGGCCGTAAGACGCGTCTGATCAATGCGCATGAAAAAAGCCCGGAGCATCGCTCCGGGCTTTTCGCTTATTGGTCGCTACCAATGGCGCCAGTAGTGATGGTGCCGGTAGTACGGTCCGCCACCGTAATAGGCGTAGGGGCCAGGCTCGTAATAATAGTCTGGGCCGTCATAATAGCCGTAGCGGGGGCCGTAATAGCCGTACGGATGGGACGCTGCGACCGCGCCCGCGGTGATCGCGCCGGCGGCGAGGCCGAATGCGAGGCCCGGGCCGATGCCGCGCCCGCGTGCCTCGGCAGGCGCAGGAGCCGCAACCGCGGTCAGGCCGACGGCTGCGACGGTGGCCAGAACTGCCAGTGTCTTCTTCATGCTCTCCTCCTTCGCGGTCTTGTCGAGATAACGACGTGCGCCTGCGATAGTTGCGCGCACCGCGGGGAACCGGCTGCTGCAAAAAAAGCCGACGGCACCGGAACGAAATCGCCGGGCGCGCATTGCCTCTTCAAGTGCGGGAGCCTCCGCCATCCGGGTTGAGGCAACAGCACGAAGACCCCGTCGGCATCTCCGCGATGCTGGCGGGGTTTTTCAGTTTCACGGGAACAAATGGCAGCACACGACAATGGCTGCCAGCGGGGCGGATGATCGAGGAGGAAGATTTGCCGTTATCCGCTTTGCTGGCCCGTATTCGTAGATTGGTTCCCAGATCCGACGATCGGCATTACGACGAGATCGTGCGTAACTTCGGTGTCGGCACACTGCACCCGCCGCCGACGCCTATGAGCGACCACGAATTGGCGCGGGCCATCGCCGAGTTCCTGAAAGAGCAGCCGTCGAGCGAATCCGTTGCAACCCTCGGCCGCCGCCTCGACCCCTCCTCTCCGGTGTGAGCTTGCTCTGAGTTTTCCCGGCGGGAGCATGGAACCAGGATTGCGCGCGGACGTTGAGTCCTTCCTCACGCAGAGCGGAAGAGGCCGACATGCCCGCGTGGCTCGAAGTCTTGCTCAACCTATCTGGCTATGCCGGCTTCGTGGCGCTCGCCTCGCGCGGCACCGCGTGTCCGCGGGCGCCGGCCGACAATCGCAGCTACAGCGACAAGCGCTAATTGGCGTGGGCCACTCTGGTTGGCGTGCACACTCTAATTGGCATGCGCCGCCTGGCCCGCCGTGCGCACCAGCCGGTCCGCCTTGACCGCAACGCGCGTGTCCTCGAGCTGCGGCCGCAGCGAAAAGCTGACCACCACGAAAGCGAGACAGAACAGCGTGCCGACGATGGCGACGCGCCGGTAGGTGTGCCGATCGCCTTGGTAAAAGGAAGGCTGTGAAAAAGGTGTCATGACAAAAGTGCTTCTTGGCAAAGTCGTTTCTTGCTTGTCTTGGCCAGACACCTACCTCAAGCAGCGGCAAGCGCAACGCGATTGGGCTTTTAACCTAACCGAATAGGGTTATCGGCTTCGGCGCAAATGATCGTTAGGAATTTGCGGGATGCGCCTCCGATCGCAGAGAGCCGCCTTCCATATTGCGAAGCCGGCGTTGCGACCGCGCGCGGGCTTGCCGACCGGCTTTGTTCCAGCTTCGACACCCTTTGTTCTCGAAGAACGAATCGGAATCGAAGAAATCGGGGCGAGCAGGTCTTAACAAAACGTGCGGATCGCGTGCACGACGATCCGATCAGGGTGCATCGGCGCACGGCGCATCAGAAAGATGCCGACGTCGGCGGCGGCACTTGCGGCGCCGAGCGCGGGTGCCGGTCATGGCAGAACAACTTTGCGATCTCGACGAGAAACCAGCCCGCATTCATGTCGCCCTCCCTCGCTTCACTCGTTGCGGAGGAGACGCGGATGGACTGCGCGAGGCTTCACATTGTCTCGTTCCGATACGCGTGGCCGCATCGCTGCGACAGGCGCAACTTGTTCTGCATCCGACTCCATTTCGTTCTCAAAGAACGAATCGGAGTCGGAAACATCAGCGCGAAGCGATTCCTAACGATCGATGAAAGCGCACGGCGCGACGTCTTCTGCGGCGGGACTCGTCGTCGGCACGATCTTCGACGGCAAGATCTTCGGCGGCAAGATCTTCGGCGGCAAGAATTTCGAGACAACCGCAAACACGATGACGATCTCGCGGCATGGCTCGCATCGGAAGCTGTTGGCGGAAATCGCCGTCATCGGCTTGGCACATCGCGGGCATGTCATGCAGGCCGAACGCTGACGGCACATGTTCGTTCCTGCACCGCCGTTCCCGCCTGTTCGCTTCTGCCCGCCGGCGCAGATCAAGCCGCTCGCTTCGCTTTGCCCTTCCCCGAGAAGCATTCCAGGATCTGAATGCGGAGTTCTTCTGCCGCCGGGCCCTCGAGCCTCCTGAGCTCGTTCCAGAGCCTGATCACTTCTCGCTGTTTTTCGACGGTCATGATTCACCTCCCAGTGGTCTACCTAAGGCGCCTCACTAGAACAAAAAGAGAACAAAAAGTCCAGCCCCTCGCGCGATTTTCCCCGGCATGTCGCGTTGAACCTTTTCGGCGCAGCGCGGACCCATGGAAGCTGGGGATTTCAGCGCCCAGTCATACGGCAGCGCCGCCTGACGAATATATTCCGTCACCGCGGCGCTGTTGCTTTCTGGATTGTCAACTTTAAGTTAGAGCTATGGCTGACGGCCAGGCGCTGAAATCCCACGTCGTCAGCCAGAAGAGCCCCGTGCGAAAGCGCGGGGTTTTCTTCTGAAGTCGTGACCGATGGCCGCGCAGCAGGCCGCAGCAACGGGAACGAATTTTCCGTCTTTCGCATTGACCGGCCTAACGAAGCGGTGCTGCCCGTCGCGCGAGACAGCGTAGCTGCTGAGAGTCCGCACCGCGCCCTTCGCTCTCGAGGCGCCGATGATCTGCGAGTTCTGTGAGACCGACATCCCGATCGGACTTGCGGTCTGTCCGGCTTGCGGGAAGCCGCAGAGCGCAACCGGACAGGCCCACCGGCGCTCTCTGTGGTTTGTCCTGATCCTCGTGGTGATGTTCGGCGTCGCGGTCGCCGAGCACCACCTTTTCTTCAGCCCTTGATCGCTGCGCCGTCTCGCGAAGGAGCGCCGCAACGATGTCGCCAGCGCCTTAGACGGCGTCCTTGGCCACCTTCAGCGGCGAGGCCTTGACCGACTTGCTCGCCGGCTTGGCCGCAAACTGCATCGGCTCCTTGGTGAAAGGATTGACGCCCATGCGGGCTTCGGTCGCAGGCTTGTTCACCACCGACATCTTGACGAAGCCGGGAATGACGAACTCGCCGGACTCGTTGAGCTCCTTGTAGCCGACCGTCGCCATGTACTCGATCACGGACTTCACGTCGTTCTTCGAAAGCTGCGTGCCCTCGGCAATTGCATCAATCAATTGAGTCTTCGTCATCTTCGCCATGTCTGAATTCCTTTTGTGCGCGCGAGCGTGGACGCGGCCTGAAGCGCGGGGGCGCGCTGCTGATTTCATGCCAGAGGTCATGAAGTGACGGGGCTTAGAACCCATCGAGGCCGAAAACGCAAGCAGGGGTTCTGCGGGGTTCCCTACTTCCTGTCAACGATGCCGCAGGACGCGTCACCTTCTTTTTGAACCATTTTGCGGCTGGCGCGTCATATCATTGAAGTCCCTAAGCTTCACCCACCAGAGAGCCCCGCTTCCCCCAGGCGGGGTTTTCGCTTTTGCGTGCCTGGCAGAACGTCCCCGGTTGTTATAATGGCCCGAGGGTTTCCCGTGGGGTGCTCATGAAGTTCGCTATCGTCATCGCAGGTTTGATCGTTGTCGTTGTCGCAGCCCTCGTCGCGATCCAGCCGAGCTTCCTGAAGCCTGCGTCCCTCGCCCTCGTGAAGAAGTCCGACATCTTCGGCTTCTCGCCCGGGATGACATTCGACGAGACCAGCAAGCTCGTCAGTCAACGCCATTATCTCTGCCGCCAGGGCCGCAACTCGCACACCCTCGAATGCGAGATCAACGGGGCCAAGGTCACGGTTGACAGCGACGAGGCCGACGCCAGCCACCCGATCTGGCGCGTCAATGCGACGTTGAACAATCCCGGGGCGCCGGACGCCGCCGTCAAATCGATCTCCGAGCAGTTCAACGCGCAAGCGATCAAGGACCGCGAGGGATGGACATGGATCGTCGGGCGCGGGCTCAAGTTGAGCTATGACGGCCTCGCCTTGAACCTGGTGGACGAGGCCGCGGAGGCCCGGCTTCGCAAGGAGCGCTAGGGCCTGAAGTCACCTCGTCGTGAAACTTGTGGCTCGGCTCACCTTGTTGACACTTCAGTAACCCAACGCGGCCAAGCTTCATTCAGTATCGTTGCGTTGGAGTATCCTCACCGTGCTGGATTTTAACGAGCTGCGTGAACTCGCGGCCGATGTTCGTGTCTTTGTCGAGCTCGCCGAAGACAAGGCCGAGGCGCTCAGAGCCGTCATCGCGGCCTATGACGTGGTGCTGGCGATCTTCCCCACCGACGAGGGCATGGGCCTCCATGTCATCAAGGGCAGCGAGATCCTGGACAGGATTGCAAAATCAGGAAGCCATGCGATCTACAGCCACACGGCGATCGCGGTCCCCGACCTGCAACATGCCCAAGCGCTCAAGCTGCTGACGGCCCCGGCCGAACAACGGATTGCAGCCTAGTTGTAGGCGGCGGAGATGTCGGGCTCGGCTGCGTTAGACGAGGGCGACCGGATATGGGAGCGATCTCGCCTGTAGCCATCCTTCGAGACGCCCGCCGTTGGCGGGCCCTCAGGATGAGGACCTGGTGCGCGGCACCAGTTTCAACGAGTATCAATGCTACTTAGCCTCATCCTGAGGAGACCGCGAAGCGGTCGTCTCGAAGGACGAGGCGCGCGCTCAGGTCGCGCAAAGTGCCATATGCGATAGCGCCCCGCGCTAGACGGTGACGAGGCCGGCCGCCCGTTTCCCTCGCGAATGCGTGGATGACATTCAATTCAGCAAGGACGTGAGCAGCCTTCGCTATACATGCGATTGCGCTCAGCCGTTGCGGTACCTGCGCAAGATCGTGCGACGATACTCTTCCGCGGAGAGGCCCTTGGCGTCCGCTTCGGCAGTCCGTTTTGCAATCGCCGGCTTCAGCCGAATGCCTTCAACGGCGCTGAACTTCGCAAAGCCGGCGCGGCCAACCGCGAAGCCGCCCCTTGGCGGTCTTTCCAGTCTGTCGCTTTTGCTTTGGCATGCATCGAATTTATCACGCTCTTCGCCACAACTCTCTATGGAATGTCTCCCGTCTTCCGGCTGCCACCAATCGAGACCGGCTTGTTCAGGAAATACTCGCGGTTGCCGGTCGCGGCTTCCGCGTACTGGTCGATCGCCACGATGATGGCCTGGACGTGGGCATAGCACCACCCTTCCCGCGTCGCCCGTCGGCGAACGTCCTCGAGCGCGGTCAGGAAAGGCGACAGGTCTCTCTCGTCGTCGAACCATCGCCTGCTCACCATGTTCTCCCGCCGAGCACCCTGCCCTTGGCCTCGCGTGGCTCTGCCGCCTTCAGCGCGTCCCGCTCGGCGCAAAGAGCATCGACCTTCGCCTCCATCCGCGACAGCAGCGCTTCGGCCGAGGCCGTCCCGATGCCGGCCCGCTGCAGCCGAAGGATCTCCTTCCTCTGCCTGCCCATCTGGATACGCATCCGTTCGATCTCCCGCCTGACGTAGTCCAGGTCCGGCATTGTTCCGCCTCGCGAATTCTAGATAAGGCGCATGAGAACAAAAACGGAACGCAGAGTCGAGTCCGACGTTGTACGGACACGGAAAAGGAGACGTGCGATGGCCGACAACACGCAGAAGGCCCCGAAGGACTGGACCTCCGGAGACGACCCGATGACCGGAGCCCAGCAATCCTATCTCAAGACCCTCGCCGAGCAGGCGCACGAGAGCCCGCCCGAGGACGACCTGACCAAGGCCGAGGCCTCCGAGCTGATCGACAAGATGCGGCAAAAGGCCGGGCTGGAGGACTGACCCGTTCAATTGCGGGAGCCCACGGCCGTGTGTATGCAAACGAAATTGGGAATCAAAAATGCCTTATTTCGTTTGTGCCCGCGATGGAGCGGGCCAGATCATCCTGAAGCGGGACACCAGGGAAGCGGCTGAGAAGAAGGCCGCCGAGCTCCGTGACATGGGCTATTTCGAAGTCGAGATCATCGCGAAGGGTGTTGAGAAGGCTGCCTGAGGAACTGGGGCGCTGTCGGCCGAGTTGGCCAGGTATGACCAAGGACTCCCTCAAGCAGCAGGCCAACCGCGCCGAAGCTCTCGCCGCGCAAACTGCGGATGGCGAAATCAGAGAAGCACTGTTGAAGGCTGCGGAGGAATAACGAGCCCAGCTTGAGAATGGTGACGGCGAAGCCGAAGCAGAGTGAGACCCGGCCTCGGCGTTTCCTCACATCCGTATTCGGCTGCGCCGGCTCTCCTCAGCCCTTGACGCCTTCGTCGACCCGGTCTGAGCGGTTGTAGGCGCACGGCGCCCCCGCCCCGCACTGACACCCCAGCTGCTCACTCCAGGCGCGATCGGGATGGTTTTCACAGACGAAGCCGACGCCGAAGCAGATCGGGCATTCAGGTTTGGTCAAAACAGGTCGCCGACAAACTTGATGATGCTGACGATCAGGCCGGAGAGACATGCCGCGGTACCGAGGTCGGCCAGGTAAAGCAACGCGTGACGTTCGTCCTCACTGAGTTCGGCCAGCGCCTTTCGCATCTTCCCTCTCCATGGCCTCGATGAGCTCTTCGTCATCGAGAACATTCAGCAGATTGTTGATCGTCTTGTTGCAGTCGCCCGATCCAGGCTCGACGTAACTTGCGAGAATGGCTCGGGCCTGTTCGACGGCTTCTCTCACACGATCCGGCATGCCGGCACTCCACTCATTCTGTGAAGCAGAACGCGATCAGGAACGGCGCGTTCCTTTGCTCAATCCTTTGAACGAGCTTGCGCGCAACAACCCTTCGGAGGTGATGTCGCGATACGCAACGTCAGCGTAGTATTTCGGCTCGAGCCAAGTCGCCTTCGGCTTCCCGATGGGCTTGGTGAGAGCCTGGTCTTAGAACGACGCGCGACTCTTGCATCTGCAATAAGCGGGTCTCGACGCCGCGCCGCTGGGAACAAGTCCGGCGAACCTGAATTCACGGATCGAGCGGGGCCGGCATTCTCCCCTGCATGTCGGCGCTGACAGCCCCGTGGCGCCGCTGCTGCGAGCCTTGCATTTAGGGGGCTGTCATGAGTGACCGCACAGGCAACGAACCCGCACCGCTGGTGCTTTTCGGCGTGGCCATTCTCCCCGTCATTGAGGTGCTGGCGCGGTTCGCGTTCTGACTTTTCCTGATTCCGAAGCGCGCTCCGGCTCGGCGGCACGTTCTAAGCGGCTTGCATTTGCTGTTGCGCTGACACGTTCGATCTCGTTCTAAGGCTCGCGCTGAGGAGCTGTATGGCCTTCGGAGATGAGAAAGCCCCCACGCAAAGGGCACGAGGTGGCACGTAATTGTCACGCAACACCCCTGCACCGCTCCGGAATTTACTGCTATTTGTTGCCCGTCGTGCCGAAATGGGCGGAAATACCAACGTTCTGACAAGGATAAGAAACATGCGATATCTCCACACCATGCTGCGCGTGCGCAATCTCGATGTCGCGCTGAAGTTTTACCAGGATGCGCTGGGCCTGAAGGAGGTACGGCGGATCGAGAATGACAAGGGACGGTTCACGCTTGTCTTCCTGTGCTCGGCGGACGATCTCGAGGGACTGAAGAAGCAGCCGCAGACGCGCGGCGCGCCGCTGGTCGAGCTCACTTATAATTGGGACGAGGAGAAGTACGGCGAGGATCGCTTCTTCGGCCATCTCGCCTATGAGGTCGACGACATCTACGCCACTTGCGAGAAGCTGATGAAGGCCGGCGTCACCATCAACCGGCCGCCGCGCGATGGCAACATGGCCTTCGTCCGCTCGCCGGACCTGCACTCGATCGAGCTCCTGCAGAAGGGCGAGCCGAAGCCGCCGCAGGAGCCCTGGGCGTCGATGCCCAACACCGGGCATTGGTAGGGTCGCGGGACAGGAACAAGCGCTTAGCCCCAGCGTTCACCCTCCGACAATGCGATTGGAGGAGGAAACCATGGGACGCGGAATTCTGCTGTGGCTGCTGGGCGTGCCGATTCCGGTGATCATTCTGTTGTGGCTGTTCTTCGGCCGCTGAGCGACAGGTTCGACGTTGCAATGAAAGCTCCGCCGCGTGCGGAGCTTTTTGCATGAGAGGCGCGCTGCAATCGTATCGCGCGCTTCTGGAAATTCCGCTATCACCCGCGCAAAGCGATAACGCCGCGGGAGACGCCTGATGCCTGACACCAAGCCGACGATCTGGGGCCGCGCCAATTCGGTCAACGTGCAGAAAGTGCTGTGGTGCCTGACCGAGCTCGGCCTCGCCTACGAGCGCATCGATGCCGGCATGAGTTACGGCAGGACGCGCGAGGCCGAGTATCTGGCGATGAACCCCAACGCGCGGATCCCGACGCTGGTCGAGGGCGACTTCGTGCTGTGGGAATCCAATTCGATCATGCGCTATCTCTGCCTCGCGCACGCAAGCGGCACGCCGATCTATCCCGAAGCGCCGAAGCAGCGCGCCTCGATCGATCGCTGGCTCGACTGGACGCTGTCGACGGTGCAGCCGGTCGACCGCCCGGTGTTCTGGGCCATCGTGCGCACGGCACCCGCCGAGCGCGACATGATCCAGGTGCAGCGCGATGCCGATGCCGCCGCCGAGGTCTGGGCCATCGCCGACCGCCTGCTCTCTTCGCGCCGGTTCATGGAAGGCGATGCCTTCACGCTCGCCGACATCGCACTCGGCTGCTATGCGCGGCGCTGGCTCGGGGTCGAGGGCATCAGCCGGCCGGCGCAGCCGCATCTAACGCGCTGGCTCGCCGAGCTCGGCAAACGGCCCGGATTTGCACAACATGTCGCACCGCCGATGTCGTGAGCCGGCGGCGCGGCGTAAGCTGCGGTGGGAGCGCGACAAATCCGCGTTTCGGCGCAGGCGACAAGCGTCAACTCGGCACTTGACGGCTACTGTGCATGGGGTTGTTTTCGCGTTTTTGTCTTTGGCCTAGAGCCAGCCGCGCTCGACCAGCAGCACGCAGATGATCAGCACCAAGGTCACCGCCGCGGTCGCCAGCCGCGCCGCCCAGCTCAGACCTCGGCCGACCCACCACAGCAGCGCGCAATACATCACGATGGGAACGATGAGGTCGAGGCGCAGTAGATCCGCCGGCATGGATCTTAGCGCCTCACGGTGGTGTCGATGCTGATCGAGCCGCCGATCTTCACGCAGGTCCCGGTGCCCTCGACCATGACGAAGCGCGGGCCATAGGAGGCGCAGGAGCCCGGCCTTGCCTTGGCGGCCGTGCCCTTCAGCGGCACATTAGTCGTGCCCGCCTGGGGCCGCTCGGCAGGCGGCAGACGCAGGTCCTCCGCCGCGGCGGCGGATGTGACGAGCAACGAGATCAGGACGAGGAGCGACCTGCGCATGGCGGCGTTCTAGCCCGGACGGGCGCGGCGCGCCATCGGGGCGGCCGCAGTCGCGATCAGATGAACTTGATGCCGGCCGATTTGCCGCGGCGCCAGACCACTTGGCAGCTCCGCCCGGTGCGCGCATCGCGTGCGAAGGCGATCCGGATCACGCCCGGGAGCTGGCTCGCGTCCTCGTCCATCGTGATCTTGGCGCCCGAATCCGAGATGTCCTGGACCAGGCAATGCCGCGCGGCGAAGCCGCCGTCGAGCGTGATCCAGGCGTGCTGCGACAGCAGCTTGCGGGCTGCGCGCTTCTTCGGCGGTGGCATTGGCGAGAGATCTCCCGCTCCAGCGCTACTCAGGGAACCCTAAGAAACCGTTGAAATCGCCTTCTGATCATCCCGGGATCGGCGCTGTCCACCGGGGCCAAAAGACCGGCCCCGAACGGCTTGCCCGGAGGCAGAAAGGCCACTATACGTTCGCCCGCTGCAAGCCGCCGGGCCCTGTTCGGTCGGCCAGCGGCCGTGCCGGGAACAACGGCAAGGCCCTGCGTTTGCTCCCTTCGTCTATCGGTTAGGACGCCACCCTTTCACGGTGGAGAGAGCGGTTCGATTCCGCTAGGGAGCGCCAGTGCGCAGGCGATGAACGCGCCGGATGAGAGCTGGCACGGCAGCCGAACGGCAATTTCCGCTGCTTCCGCATGAACCTCCCCACCGCTCGCCGCCGACCAATGTCAGTTGGAACCGGTCCTGGCCATGCGCAGCGCTACCCCGAAATTGAAGCTTCGTCCGGCGCGTCCGCAATGACGCCGGACCTTCCGCCATGGCTGGGCCATTCTCGCCCGCATCCATCGGACCGGCGCGCCAGGATGCTGGAGCACATGGCACGCACGAGATCGCCTCCGCAGCTCCATGCAGATCTTGCGCCGGCCGCGCCCGTGCCGCCAGGCCGGATCGCCCGGGACGTCCTCGGCGATATCATCGGCCGCGTCATCCTGTTCGGTGTCGTCGCCCTGCTCTTCCAGTCGCGCATCCCTCTCTATTTGGGAGCGTTCATCTTCCTGACCGACGGCGAGCGCATTGAAAGCGCCCTGGCAGGGATCGGTATCCGCTTCGAGCCCGCAACGATCGGCCCAGACATCGTCAAGCGCTCCGCATTCTGGTTCGGATGGTTCGCGTTGCTCGCCGCCTTGAAAGGCTCCGTCCCTGCCTGGCTCGCGCCGTGGATGCCTCCGACGGAGTCATGGTCTTTCCTCGCCGGGATCGCTCTCTTGCTCGCCATCGTCGAAGCATTCACGGCGCTCGCGTTGCGGCGCGCATTGCCGCAATTGGGATTGCAGATCAGCCCGGACGGCCTGACATGGACGACGATCCAGTTCGCCATGGCCGTTGGCGCATTGGCCTTGCTGGTGCTGTTCGGATTTCCCTAGGCGTCGCGCAACGCGATTGCTCCACCACGCCCGCAATGACGAGGTTGTGAGAAAGCCTGTAGCAAAGCGGGTCCTTATGTCGCGCCTTTCTCTGCGCTATCGAGGCGCGCGTTTACCAGAAATTTACCCCCGCTTTTGTGCGTTGGTATCATTTACTTAGAATTTGACCGCTACCGTGGAATTACGGAATCGATCCCGAACATCATTGGTCCCCCATGTCCGTCGCAGAGTTCCTCAGGCAGCGCGCAGTGGACGTCAGCGTGAACGGCAGCTACTCGCTGCCGCGCTGGTATGATTGCGAGGGCAAGCTGCGCAGCTTCGCTTGCCGGACCAAGCGCGTCTCACCGTTCCGCATGATCGTGGACGTGCCTGTCGTCGGCAAGGTCGGCGAGCGCCTCACGTCCTATTTCCAGGATTTCGGCGAATTCCAATGCACGATCAGCGCGACGCTGAAGTCGGGCTTCCTGATGGAGCTCGACATGACGCGGGCGCGGCGCGCCTGGATGTCGGAAAAGCTGACATGGCTGGAGAAAAAGCAGAGGGACGACAGCGTCCAGGAGTTGCGGCGGGACGCCCGTTTCGTTCCCCAGGTCTCGCACACCTTCCTGACCCTCGCCGACGGCAGCATCCATCCCTGCTTCATCATCGACGTCTCCACGGCCGGCGTCGCGATCTCGTGCGAGTACGACCCGCCGGTGGGAACGGCGCTTGCCGTCGGCGCCTGCGTGGGACGGGTCATCCGCAAATTCGACAACGGCTTCGCGGTCAAATTCGCCGAAAAGCAGTCGCGAGACGATCTGGTCCGCCTCATTGTGCGCTCGCCGCTGCAGCAGTCGGCCTGAGCCGGGCCGACCGCCCCTAAATTTCGATTAAATCGGCAGGCGGCCGCGCGTCCGGCCGTCCTGCCTCCGCATCGCCGCCCTATCGCGGCCCCATTGCGGGATCAGCTTTTGTCGGTCCGTGCCTCACGCCGGACGTCATGTGCAGACTTGCGATCGGGGGACCGGATGGCAGTCGACAAGATCACGCTTGATAAGACCACGGTTGATAAGGTCACGTGGGACAGGGTCGGTCGGGTCACCGAGCCCGGACGCTACATGTACACCTTCGGCTGGCTTACCATCACCGCCGGCGATCTGGAGATCTGGAAACTCTACCCACAGGCCGCGTTCACGCTGCTGGCGCAACCGGGTGGCTCGGACGCATCTCTTGGCGAAGAATTCCATCTCGGCACCTTCGACGTCGCCCCCGGCGCGCCGCCGTTCACCACCCACTGACAGCGGAAAGCGCCGGCCGTCGCGGGAACGCATGGCATGGGCGTTGCTTTATCATCGCCATGATACACATCCCCGCCGTCGACCAGGCCCTCCTGCTGTTGCTCATCGTGTTCTGCCTCGGTACGTGCCTCGTGCGCGCCTTCTGGGAGCTGGAACAGGCGCGGACGCGCCGGATCGCCTCACCGCGCCCCGGGGACTCAAGACGCAACTAGCTGGCCTGCCCGGCCATTCCCGCTTCAGGATCTGTCCCGCCTTGGGCGCTCCACCGGGCTTGGCGGGAGCTACGCGGCGAATCAAAGAAACCTGCGCATATCGTTGATCTAGCTTACCAATCGTGCTCCGATCTCGGCCGGCGCGGCCGTTGCCATGGCTGACGAACTCGTTCTGTGATGCAATTGATTACGCTTGTATTCTACAGACCGGAGCGGGCGACGGCGGATGAACGGAAGCTGTCGCGCTCGTTAAGTGAGCCGACAGCGGGCGCATGACACATGGTCGCATCGGTGAATGTAGATAAGCGGACCAAGGGAACCTATTTTCGGCGCCGATGTACCTGATCGAAGCGTTGCCCACCGTCATCGGAACTGCTGCCATCGCCCCGGCGCTGCTGGTGCTGTGGCTCGTCATCGCTGCTGAAGAGCGCCCCGGCCCGCCGGCCCAGGTCTGGACCGCATTCCTGTTAGGTGCGGCCAGCATCTCGCTGCTGGGCCTCGCCCGGGCCCCCTTCGCCAAGATGGTCGCAGCTCCCGACGACCCCTGGGCGGCGCTGGCCATGCATTCGATCTTCGGCGTCGCGCTGCCTGAGGAAGCCGTCAAGGTGATCGCCATCGTGGTGGTGTCCTCGACCAAGCGGCGGACCTTTGCCAACCCGATGGACACCGTGGTCTATGGCGCCGCGGTCGGCCTCGGCTTCGCCGCTTACGAGAACCTGGCTTATCTGGTTCAGCACGCCGAGATGTGGCGCTCGCTGGCCGCCTTGCGCAGCGTGCTGACCGTGCCGTTCCACGGCGCGCTCGGCATCATCGCGGGCGCCTACCTGACGATCGCGCGCGCCGGGACGGCACTGGGCGCGAACCGCCACCATCGCGACTGGGCTCGCCTCTCCAGCCGCCTCCTGATGCTGGCCGGCCCGCTCGCGCTGCATTCGGCCTTCGACTTTCCGCTGCTGACCTTGCAAAAAATGCCCGACCTCGATCCGACGCTGCGGATGTGGCTGGGGGCTGCAAGCCTGCTGGTCGGCTTCAGCTCGATCGCCTTTGCGATCCGCCTGGTCCGGCGCGTCGCCCGCCACCACGCACCCCGGACCGATGTCGCACGGGAGCGGCTCAGCCAGCTTCGCCGGATGTGGGCGCTGCTGCTCGCCGGCGGCGGCGTCGGCTTTCTCGGCCTCGCCTTTGTGCTGACCTCGATCCATCACTGGCTGATCAACCCCGAGCGCAACCTGACGCTGGCCCTGATCCCGATCGGCTTCGTTTCGATCCTGCTCGGCCTCGCTCTTCTGGTTGTCACAACCGCGATCTACATTCTCGGCCGCAACCGCATCCGCACCAGCGCGGAAGGTTTTTCCTCGGCGCCCGGGGGCGGTTGATCCACCGCATGGCAAGCGCGCCGCGCGCGTACTAGATTGAGTGCTGACCTTTCGATCTGGAGTCTGCCGATGACATCGCCCGAGGATTTTTCACGGCTGCAATCCGCCATGAACCAGACCGTCAAGGCGCATTGGAAGGCCTTCCTGTTCGAAGGCATCCTGCTCGCCGTTCTCGGCGTCGCGGCGCTGATCCTGCCGCCGCTCGCAAGCCTTGCGATCGCGATCTTCCTCGGCTGGATGTTCCTGATCAGCGGCATCGGCGGGCTGATCGCGACCTATTGGGCGCGCAACACGCCAGGCTTCTGGTGGTCGCTGATCTCGGCTGCGCTCGCCGTGCTCACCGGCATGCTGCTGCTGGCCCGGCCGATCCAGGCTGTGCTGACGCTCACCATCGTGCTCGGCGCCTACTTCCTCGCCGAAGGCGTCGCCACCATCATGTACGCACTGGAGCACCGCCGCGAGCCAGGCAGCCGCTGGTCGTGGCTGCTGATCTCGGGCCTCGTCGACATCGCGATCTCGTTCATGGTGATCACGGGGCTGCCGAGCTCCGCGGAATGGGCCATCGGCATCCTCGTCGGTATCAATCTGCTGTTCGGCGGCGCCAGCCTGATCGGCATGGCGATGGCAGCGCGCAACAGCAACACCTGAGGCGCCTCGTCGCCCTCTGCGCCGATTGGGGGGTGACAAGCCGCCAATGGCGCGCTATATGGCCTGCCATGATCACCGTCGCCACCAGCTATTTTTGGTACTTTAGCTACGACAGCTCGCTGGCGGCAGGAGGATCGCGCTCAATCTGAATATTGAAGCAAACGTCCGAACAAGCCGCCAGACCTGGCGGCTTTTTTGTTGGCCGGCAGGTTCGAAACAGACAGGAGCCCGCCGTGCTGAGCACGACCGACGATCTTCGTATCCGCGAACTGAAAGAGCTGAGCAGCCCGGAAGAGGTGATGCGGGAGGTCCCGCGCACGCTCACCGCCACGCGCGTGGTCATGGCCGCGCGCAACGCCATCCATGCCATCCTGAGCAGCCAGGACGATCGTCTTCTCGTCGTCGTCGGCCCCTGCTCGGTGCATGATCCCAGGGCCGCGCTCGACTACGCCGAGCGCCTCACGAAGATGCGTGAAGACCTCGCCGATCAGCTCGAGATCGTGATGCGGGTCTATTTCGAGAAGCCGCGCACCACGGTCGGCTGGAAGGGCCTGATCAACGATCCCGATCTCGACGGTAGCTTCGACATCAACAAGGGTCTGCGGCTGGCGCGCAACGTGCTGTCGGCGGTGAACAATCTCGGCCTGCCCGCCGGGACGGAATTCCTCGACATGACGACGCCGCAATACATCGCCGACCTCGTGTCCTGGGCCGCGATCGGCGCGCGCACCACCGAAAGCCAGATCCACCGCGAGCTGGCTTCCGGGCTGTCGTGTCCGGTCGGCTTCAAGAACGGCACGGACGGCAATGTGCGGATCGCAGCGGACGCGGTGAAATCAGCCTCGCATCCGCATCATTTCATGGCGGTCACAAAACTCGGCCGCTCGGCGATCGCCTCGACCGCTGGCAACGAGGACTGCCACATCATCCTGCGCGGCGGCAGCAAGCCGAACTATGACGCGGCAAGCGTCGCGGCCGCCTGCAACGAGTTGACCAAATCCGGCGTCGCGCCGCTCGTGATGGTCGATGCAAGCCACGCCAATTCGAGCAAGAAGCCGGAGAACCAGCCGCAGGTCGCGGCCGACATCGCCGGTCAGATCGCCGGCGGCGAAAACCGCATCATGGGCGTGATGGTCGAGAGCAATCTCGTTGCCGGCCGCCAGGACGTGGTGCCGGGCAAGCCGCTCGTCTACGGCCAGAGCATCACCGATGGCTGCATCGATTGGCCGACCACGGCGACCGTGCTCGAGCAGCTCGCCGACGCGGTCGAGGTCCGCCGCAACACCCGCCGTGCCGGTCTGCACGAGCGGTCGGCATAAGGCCCAAGCAAATGCGGGCGGGGCGAGTCGTGGCGCCCTGCCCGCAACTGTCATGGATCAGCAGCCGCGGCAGATGCTCTTGATCTTCTTGTCGAGCGCCTGATTTTCCTTGCTGAGCGGATCGTTCGGATCGCTCACATTCTTCTCGCTCGGCACGTCCGAGACGCGCGGCTGGCGATGGCCCACGGGAGCCTGCGGCAGAGAGCCGGGGCTGGCACCGCCCGACGTCGATCCCTTGGTCCCGGTCTGCGCAATCGCCGCGCCGCCCAGCAAGACCACGAGCGATGCTGCCAGCATGATCTTCTTCATGTCCGTTCCTCCATTCTCTAACCGGCGCTTCTCACCGCTCAGGCGGATAGAGATGAACGTCGCCGCAATAGTCCACGATACGATAGCGTGTTTCGGCTGCCGCTTCACCCGCATCGGGTGCGGTATTTTGCGGCGCCGATATATAGCTCGGCCCCACCGGCGACTTGCCGGCGCCGCCCGGAATGTCGATGACATAATCTGGCTGACACAGTCCTGACACGCGTCCGCGCAGCTGCCGCATCAAGTCCTGCCCCTCCGCCAGCGTCGTTCGCAAATGCGCAGTGCCCGGCGCGAGATCGCCGTGATGCAGATAATAGGGCTTGATCCGGCATTCGACGAAAGCTCGCATCAAATCCGACAGAGCGGCGATGTTGTCATTGACCCCGCGCAAAAGCACGGACTGGCTCACCAATGGAATTCCGGAATCGACGAGCCGCGCGCAGGCGGCACGCGCCGGCCCCGCCAATTCGCGCGCATGATTGGCATGCACGGCCACCCAGGTGGTCGCGCCCTCGACCTTGAGCGCCGCAACCAACTCGTCGCTGATGCGGGCGGGCTCGGCCACGGGCACGCGGGTGTGGAGCCGGATGACCTTGACGTGTTCGATGGCCGCGAGGTCGGCCATGATCTCGCCCATCCGTCGCGGCGACAGCATCAGGGGATCGCCGCCGGTCAGGATCACTTCCCAGATCTCGTGATGCGAACGGATGTAATCGATCGCCGCGCGATAGGCACTGTCCGACAGCGCGCTCTCCTTGCCGGGCCCCACCATCTCGCGGCGGAAGCAGAAGCGGCAATAGACGGCGCAGACGTGAACGAGCTTGAACAAGACGCGATCGGGATAGCGATGCACGATGCCGGGAACCGGTGAGCGCGGATGATCGCCGATCGGATCGGCGCTCTCGCCCGGCTGCATCTCCAGCTCCGCGGCCGTCGGAACGAACTGCCGGGCTATAGGATCGTCCGGATCGGACGTGTCGATCAGGTCGATCAGCGCCGGCGTGATCGCGACCGCATAGCGCGCGGCCACGCGCTCGAGCGCGGGCAGCGCTGCGGCCGGAGCAAGATGCTCGGCCACAAGCTCGGCCGGCTCACGCAAGGTACGTGCAAGATTGGTCGTCTTCGTCATGTCTCACTTGACGTTTCATTTGCAGGCGGTGTCCACACCACCTGGTCAATTCGCGATGCACCGCTCGCCAGCATCACCAGCCGGTCGAAGCCGAGCGCAACGCCGCTCGCCTCCGGCATTGCCGCAACAGCGGCCAGAAAATCCTCGTCCAGCGGATAGGCTTCGCCGTAGCGGCGCTGCTTCTCAATCATCGATTCCGTGAAGCGTTTGCGTTGCTCCTCGGCATCGGTCAGTTCCCCAAAGCCGTTGGCGAGCTCGACGCCGCACGCATAAACCTCGAAGCGCTCGGCAACCCTGGGATCCCCAGTCTTCACCCGCGCCAGCGCCGCCTCTGGAGATGGGTATTCGAACAGGATGGTCAAACGCCCCTGCCCCAGATGCGGCTCGACATGCTCGACCAGGACCTTGCTGAAGATGTCGGACCAGGTGTCGTCCTCGGCTATTCGAACTTTTCCGTCGGCCGCTCCGGCGAGCGCGGCACGGTTACCCTCGCTGGCCGAGATTGTCGACAGCAGGTCGATGCCGGCGAACCGCTCGAAGGCCCCTGCGACCGTCAGAAGCTCCGGCTCGGCGAAGGGATCGGCGGTCCGACCCCGGAACGAGAAGGTCCCGATCCCAGTCGCCTGCGCGGCCCGGGCGATGACCACCACGGTGTCGGCCATGATGGCGTCATAGGGGGCGCCTGCCCGATACCATTCCAGCATGGTGAACTCGGGCAGATGCAGGTCGCCGCGCTCGCGGTCCCGGAACACCCGGGCGAGCTCGAAGATCCGCGTCTCGCCGGCCGCCAGCAGCTTCTTGCAGGCGAATTCGGGCGACGTCCGCAAGTAACGGCTGGCGCGGCTGCCGTCCGGGCGCATCAGCTCGGTCCGGGGGGCGTGCAAATGGGTCTCATTGCCCGGGGAGACCTGGAGAACGGAGGTTTCGACCTCGACGAAGCCCTGCTCGGCGAAAAAGCCCCGTATTGCTCCGGTAATGGCCCCCCTTGCCCTCAGGAAGGGCCGCCGGTCGAGGTGGCGGTCGGGCGACCAGAACGGCGAGATGGGCTTGTCCCCAGCCATTAACCGACCGCCCCAGCCGCGAGCAAAACGCTGGCATCTAACGGCAAAATCAGTATGTTGCGGCCCGAAACGGGCGCCGAGGTCCGATTTGAGGCCCCAAGTCCCCCATCGATCTGATCATGTCCTGGCCGGTGCCGGGCCAAGCAAGCAGGAAATATAGCTTTGAGAGTCATCGCCAGTTCTATTCGCAAAGGCAACGTGATCGAGCAAGACGGCAAGCTCTATGTCGTCGTGAGCGCCGAAAACATCCACCCCGGCAAGGGCACCCCGGTCAGCCAGATCGAAATGCGCCGAATCTCGGACGGGGTAAAGATCTCCGAGCGCTACAAGACCACCGATCAGGTCGAAAAGGCCACCATCGAAGAGCGCAATTACACGTTCCTGTATGAAGATGGCGACGGCTTCCACTTCATGAACCCGGAAACCTATGACCAGGTCCAGGTCTCCAAGGACGTCGTCGGCGATGCGGCCGCGTATCTTCAGCCGGACATGACCGTCAAGCTGTCGACCCACGACGTCAACGTGGTCTCGCTCGCGCTGCCGCAGCGCGTGACGCTGGAAGTGGTCGAGACCGAGCCGGTGACCAAGGGCCAGACCGCCTCCTCGTCCTACAAGCCCGCGGTGCTCTCCAACGGCGTGCGCACCACCGTGCCGCCGCACATCTCGGTCGGCACCCGCATCGTGGTGATGACCGAAGACGGCTCCTATTCCGAGCGCGCCAAGGACTGACGGGGAACAGAGCGGTCGCAACAGGTGGCGCCGGGGGGCGAGACAGTGGTTAGGAAGGTTTTCCGCTTCGTCTCGCACCTTCTGTCGCTTTCGCTCCTCATTGCCTCGCCGCTCGCTGCGGATGAATTCCGCAGCCCCTCGCTCACGGCTCTGCGCGTCGATTGGCGCGCAGCGCTGGACCAGCTTCGCACCGAGATCAACAGCCGCCCCCGGGTCGCGGACGACTTCAGCTTCGCACCTCGCCATTTGGTGCCGCGCTACGATCCGCGCGCGACGCCCGCGCTGGTGCAGCTCAACGCGGTCTCCTCGCGCTTCTTCACCGGCATCACCCGCAGTCCCGTGCCCGTGCTGCTGCCGTTCGACGCCGCCGCCTACCTCGAGGCCCAGCGCAGCGGCGCGCCGGCGACGCTCGCCCTCTCGCGCTACCAGGCGGACTTCAATCCCGTCGACATGTTCGATGCCGGTCCGGCCGGCTATAGCGCGACCTTCTCGCTCGAGCCCGGCGCCGGTGACGGCATGCCGGCTCGCGTGTTCGCACGGCCGGTCGAAGTGCAGATCACGGGCTCGGCGCTCATCTATGACATCGCCGATCCCTCAGGTGGCAAAGGCGAGCCGGTCAAACCGCTCGCGACGCTCTATCCGGACCTGCGAAGATTCATCCGCGAGGGCTATGTCCGCTACGCCTTCACGCGCTTCGGCGTTGCCTATGTGGTGTCGATCCAATGCCTCGACAGCGTCGCCAAGCCGCGGCGGCTCGCCTGCAAGGAAGCCTATCCGGTCGCCGAACGCTTCCTGAAGGCCCTGCGTGTCGCCGGAGGCCAGCGCATGCGGCCATCGACGGACATTGCCTCCAACATCCTCGATCGTCCGGCGGAGCGTTCAGCGGACTTCGGCTACCGGCCGAGCGGCGACATCATCCCGAACACCGGTTACCGCAAGCAAGGCGGCCATCCCGACGTGATGGCCTATGCCCAGATCCGCTTTCCCCTCGAAAAGGCACCCGCCTTCGTGCGCTCGCAATCCTACGGCAAGCGCGACAAGAACGATGGTCCGACCGCCTATGCCTGGCGCGACAATTTCTGCGAGTCGCGCAGTTTCGAGGTGGGGCAATGTGACGGAGGCTATGGCCACCAAGGTGAGGACATCCGCGCCGCCGACTGCCCGCCCCCCGGCGAAGGCCGCGAGCCCTGCGATCCCAAGCAGCGCGGCGTCGTCGCCGTGCGCGACGCCATCGTGATCCGCGGGGCCAAGGACCAGGCCGCGACGCTTCAGGTCAACAGCCGTACCGAGCACATCCGCTTCCGCTACATGCACATGAACCCGCATGCGATGAACGCCGACGGCGTGCTCGATGGCCGCATCGTCACCGAAGGCGAGAAGATCGGTGTGATCTCGAACTATCTCGACCATCCCGCCGGAACGTCGCTGCACCTGCATTTCGACGTGCAGGTGTTCACCCGCGACGGCTGGATCTGGGTCAGCCCCTACGTCACCCTGGTCTCCGCCTATGAACGCCTGATCCACGCCCGCGGCCGCGAGGTTGGACCGGAGATCGCGGTCACGGCACAGCCGGTCGCCCATGCGCTGCCGGACGACGTGATCAAGCCCGACCAGCGCGAAGGATCGAGCGGCGAGGACAACTGACGGCTTGCCCCGCTCAAGGCCGGGCAGCGCAAGAGCTGTTGCCGCGCACATCGCCGGCTCGAACGAACAAAGGACAGGGTCGATGAGTGTCGGACTGATCGGTCTTCTCGACGACATCGCGGCGATTGCAAAGGTAGCGGTAGCCTCGCTCGACGATGTGGCGGGCCAGGCCGCCAAAGCAGGCACGAAAGCGGCTGGCGTGGTCATCGATGACGCGGCCGTCACGCCGAACTATGTCATCGGTTTTGCCTCAAAACGCGAACTGCCGATCGTCGGCAAGATCGCGATCGGATCGCTACGCAACAAACTGCTGATCCTGCTGCCCATCGCCCTGCTGCTTGGTTATTTCCTTCCCGCCGCGGTCACGCCGCTGCTCATGCTGGGCGGCGCCTTCCTCTGCTACGAGGGTGCCGAGAAGGTGCTCGAAGCCCTGATGCCGCATCAGGCGCACCACCACGAAGCTCAACTCCAACCGATCGCGTTGGATGCCCGGTCGATCGAGGACGAGAAGGTCGCGAGCGCCATCAAGACGGATTTCATTCTGTCGGCGGAGATCATGGCGATCACGCTGGCGGCGATCCCCGCAGGCAGCATCTGGACGCAGGCGCTAGTGCTGGCGCTGGTCGGCTTCGGCATCACGGTCGGCGTCTACGGCGTGGTGGCCTTGATCGTGAAGGCGGATGATGCCGGGCTGGCCCTTGCGCGCTACGACGGCGCCTCATTCATTGGCGGCGCGATCCGCCTGCTTGGACGCGCGCTCGTCCGCGGTATGCCCACCTTCCTGACGGTGCTGAGCACCATCGGCACTGCCGCCATGATCTGGGTCGGCGGCGGCATCATCCTGCACGGCATCGAGAAATACGGCCCGCCCGTGGTCGGCCGCACGGTTCATGCCGCAACCGAGGCTGCCGCGCATGCCCTTCCATCGGTTGCCGGAATCATCGAATGGTCGCTCGAAGCCGCCATTTCAGGCGTGCTTGGACTGCTTGTCGGCGCACTTGCGATTCCGGCAGTCCAATACGGTCTCTCACCGGTCTGGGAACGGTTGAGGCGATCGCGGGATCGAGCGTCTTAGCTGCATCCGAACGATGCGTGCGAGCTACTCCAGGAACGTCGTGAGTTGCGCGCCCTCATCCGCCACGAACACCGCGATCAACTCCGCCGGCTCGGTCGCGCTGGCGTTGGCCGAAACCAGATGCGTCGAGCCCGGCGGCTCGAAGAAGGACTGGCCGACGCCGAACGTCTCGACCGGGCCACCGCCGAGTTGGGAGCGGATCTCGCCCTTGGTGATGGTGGCGGTCACCGAGCCTGCGTGTCGATGCGGCCGCGAAAACCCGCCGGGACCGTAGGACACGCGCACGATGGTGACGCGCTTGCCCGGGACGTTGGGCAGCGCGTAGGAGCCGATCGGCTCGACCTTGTCGAGCGGCGAACCATCCGCAGCGTTGGCGCAGAGCGGCGCCAGTGCGCCCGAGACAGTGTCCATCGTCATCGGAAGCGCTTTGCTAATTGCCAGCGCAAAGGCGAGCCCTGCGACGACGGCGAACGCCGTCGAATGCGACGGCGCGGGGCGTTGCACGGCAGAAGAACTCATTGCTGTCATCGCGACCTCCTCGCGTGCCGATCAGGATGCCGCAGCATTCGCGGCCACCGGCCGCGACGTCGGCGTCCAACGAAATGCAGCACCAAAACGGTTCCAGACGTTGATCGAGGCGACGGCCGAGGTCAGGTACATCAGCTCGGTCTGTGAGAACTCACGGGCGGCTTCGGCGTAAACCTCCTCGCTGACGCCATCGGGCAGCAAGGTCAGCGCCTCGGCCCAGGCCAGCGCGGCGCGCTCGCGCGCGGAGAAGATCGGCGCCTCGCGCCAGACGGCGACCAGATGAAGCTTGTCGACGGGAACGCCGATCCGTTCCGACAGCAGGACATGGTGCTGCACGCAGAAGGCACAGCCGTTGATCTGCGAGGCGCGCAGCTTGACGAGCTCGATCAGCTGCTTGTCGAGGCCGGCCTTGCCCGCAAGCTGACCGAGCGCCAGCACCAGATCATAGACGTCAGGCGCGACCTTCTTGAAATCCTCGTATTCGCTGCGGGCATGGGACATTGCGGTTCACCTGGTCTTATTGTAAGTGTGCTTATATCTTATAAGAGCTCTGATATGTCGCGCAAGGCCGCTGCCATCACAAGATCGAAAACTGCCCGCAAGGTGCCCGAACCTGCCGACGACGGCACAGTGCGTGTGCCCGCGCCCGGCGAAGGCAAGCGCGGCGAGCAAGGCTATCTCGGCTATCTGCTGCGCCAGGCCCACGCCGCGGTTCGGCTGACGATGGAGCGGACCCTCGCCGATCTCGGCGTGACCTCGCCGCAATTCGCGGTGTTGACGATGCTGAACGCCTATCCGGGCCTGTCGGGTGCCGACGTTGCCCGCCTCACCTTCCTGACGCCTCAGACCGTCGGCGTCATCATCCGTAATCTCGAACGTGACGGCGCGATTCTGATGACGCCCCATCCCGTTCACGGCCGTATCCAGCAATGGACGCTGACGCCGCGCGGCGCAGCGCTCTTGAAGGCATGCAGGGAACGGGTGATCGAATTGGAGAAGCGCCTTGCTCGGGGCCTGGACATGAAGACGGAGGCCGCAATCCGGCGCTGGCTCACCGGCATCGCGACCGAGCTACAAGAGGATTAGGCGCCCTTGTTCCCGCCTCTTGCGACCCGCAGGACTCTACCCGCCCTTCAGCGCATCCTTAACCTCGCCGTCGGGCCACGCTTCGCCTGCGGCGATCACCCGCACGCGGGTTCTATCGGCAGCATTAATCAGCACATGCGAACTTACCCGGTCGCGGCTCGGCTCCAGGTGCAGATCGGTTTCGGGCTTCCAGCTCAGCGTGGTCGCGAGATCGCCGGGAAAGATCTGCCAGCGAGATCCGTCATCGAGCTCGACGACATGACTTTCCGCATGGGCTTGTATCTTCATTCCACCCCGATTCGATTTGCCGATTGCGCAAAGGAAGGCCCCGGCATCGAGCCGGGGCCCCGTTCCGTCAGTCGTTGTCGTGATGAATCACGGTCTTTTCGCGATTGCCGAATTCATCTTCCTTCTTGATCACCGTGGTGCGATCAGAGGGCTCGCGCTCCTTGATAACGGTGGTGCGGTCGCGATCGCGATCTCGCTCGCGATACTCGTGGGATTGACCGACCGTCACGCCAGCGCCAACCGGACCGACGTGCACGCCGACTTCATCAGCGAATGCGGGAGCCGCGATGGCGGTAACCATGGTGGCGGCAAACAGAAATTTCCTCATATTCATCTCCTCATCTCGTGCGGAGGGAATGCGGGACTGCGACAGTTGTTCCGGCGAAACGGGCTATCGAGCCGACACCAAGTCGACACCAAGTCGTGGAACGGAGCCGTTCCAGGAACCGCCTCGCACGGGCCATGTTTCCGGCTAGAATGTGCCAATGAAACACGCTGATTCCTCGCCCCGTCAAACGCGCCGCGCGCTGCTGAAATCCACGCTGGGCGCGACCGCCCTGCTCGCGTTGCCCCAGGGCGTTCGCGCTGCGCCTCCGGGCTTTGACGAATGGCGCGAGAGCTTTCGCGCACGGGCGATGACCAAGGGGATCTCGGCCGCGACGTGGCAACGCGCAATGGCGCGGGTCGAGCCGGACATGAGCGTGTTCAAGCAAATGCGCAACCAGCCCGAATTCCACGAGCAGGTCTGGCAATACATCAATCGCCGCGTCTCCGATTGGCGCATCATCAACGGCAAGATCGCGCTGAAGAACAACGAGGCACTGCTCGCGCGCATCGAGCGCGATTTCGGCGTCGAACGCGGCACGCTGCTGGCGCTATGGGGCGTCGAGTCCGCCTATGGCGATCCCCTGGTGCAGCAGAACCACATGACGCCGGTGTTTCCCTCGCTCGCCGCGCTCGCCTGGAACGAGCCGCGCCGCAAGACCTATTGGGAAACCGAGCTGATCAACGCGCTGCGCATCGTCGACAGAGGCTGGAGCACGCCGGAGGAGATGAAGGGCTCCTGGGCCGGCGCGATGGGGCATTCGCAATGGATGCCGGAGGTCTGGCTCAATGTCGGCATCGACTATGATGGCGACGGCAAGGTGTCGCCGTTCGGCAAGCCCGACGACGCGCTGGGATCGACCGCGAAATATCTGGTCAATCGCGGCAAATGGCATCGCGGCGAACATTGGGGCTATGAGGTTCGCACGGCCGGCAATATGAGCGGCAGCCGCACCTATGCGGCCTGGCAGGCGGCCGGCGTCACCCGCGCCGACGGCCAGCCCTTCCCGCAGCCGAACGCATCCGCGCAGATGTGGACGCCGGTCGCGGGCGGACCGACGTTCTTGCTGGGGCCGAATTTCTACTCGGTGAAGAGCTACAACCCTTCCATGAACTATGCGCTGGCGATCTGCCATCTCGGCGACCGCTGCCTCGGCGCGCCGCCTTTCATTCAGCCCTTCCCCGGCTCCGAGCGCGCACTGACGCTCGCCGAGGTGCAGGAGATGCAAACGCGTCTGACGAAAGCCGGCTTCGACACCGGCGGCACCGACGGCCGCGTCGGCAACGACACCATGAAGGCGATCAAAGATTTTCAGCAGCGCGCCGGCATCACGCCGGCGGACGGCTATGGCGGGCTGAAGGTGCTGGCGAAGCTGCGACAGGGATCGTAAGCACCCCGTCATTCCGGGGCTCGCGGAGCGAGAACCCGGAATCCATTGGGCAGCAACCGACGCGGAAAAATGGATTCCGGGCTCGCGCCAAGCGGCGCGCCCCGGAATGACGCTGGGGTCAATGCCGGTACTGAGGCTCCTCCGCGTCCAGCTGCCGCCGGATCGCGGCGAGATGCAGCCGCGCGGATTCGGAATCGCCCTCGCGCATTTGCCGGTAAGTTTCGGCCGCGATGGCGGGATCGACCGGCAGCACTTTCCGTCCCGTCGACATCGCCAGCACCTGCACCTCGGCGGCGCGTTCAAGGTAGTAGAGGTCGTCCCAGGCCTCTGCGATGGTCGGGGCCAGCACCATCACGCCGTGATGTTTCATGAAAACGATGTCCGCGTCACCCACGGCCGAGGCGATCCGCGCGCCTTCGCGGTTGTCGAGCGCGAGGCCGTTGTAGTCGCGGTCCACTGCTGTCCGGCCATAGAATTTCAGCGCGGTCTGGCCGGCCCAAATCAGCGGCTCGCCCTCGGTCATGGACAAGGCCGTCGCATAAGGCATATGCGTGTGGAAGGCGACCTTGGCGCGCGGCAGCAACCGATGCATCTCGGCATGGATGTAGAACGCGGTCGCCTCGGGCACGCCCTCGCCATCGAGCACGTTGCCGTGGAAATCGCAAATCAGCAGCTTCGACGCGGTCAACTCGCGAAACGCGTAGCCATAGGGGTTGACGAGAAACAGATCGTCATGACCAGGCACTACGGACGAGAAGTGGTTGCAGATGCCTTCCTCAAAACCGTTGCGCGCGGCCATGCGGAAGCAGGCAGCCAGATCCTCGCGCGCGGTGCGGATTGCATCGGTGGCAAGGTCCGGCCGGTTCGAGCGGAATGGCGCTGGCGCGGGTGAGGAAGCGTGAAGGCTGTGCGCCATAGCGAAGGACACCTCTGTCGGTCGGGAGCTATTCGCGTTGTACAGGGGCCGGGCCTGCGCGTCAGCCCCTGCGCGTGCCACCCTGCCTTGCGCGGCTCAGGCCCGCCGCGGCACGCCGCCGGCGTTCATGCCGCCGTCGATCACGAGCTCGCTGCCGGTGACGTAGCGCGAGGCATCGGAGGCCAGATACAGCACGCCGGAGGCGATCTCCGCGGCCTGCCCGGCGCGGCCGAGCGGGGTTGCGACCTTGGCCCGCTCCTCCGGGTCGATCGGCGCGTTCTGGCCGGCGCCGGTCGCCCCCGTCGGAATCTTGCCCCAGATCGGCGTGTCGATGATGCCGGGATGAACCGAGTTGACGCGGATGCCGTCGCCGGCGGCAGCGCATTCCATCGCGATCGACTTGGCGAACAGCCGCACGCCGCCCTTGGTCGCCGAATAGGCCGACAGGCCGGGCGCGCCACGCAGGCCTGCCAGCGAGGACATCATGACGATCGAGCCGCCGCCATGCTTGCGCATCAGGGGGAGGCAATGCTTGACCGACAGAAAGACACCGTCGAGATTGATCGCGTTCTGCTTGCGCCAGTCAGCGAGCGTCATGTCAACGATCGAGGGCACGGCGATGCCGATGCCGGCATTGGAGACCATGATATCGAGCCGGCCGTAGCGCTTGGCGACCTCAGTGACGATCTCGATCCAGCGCTCCTCGCTGGTGACGTCCTGCTCCAGGAAGATCGCCTTGCCGCCGGCGTTTGTCACGCGCTTGGCGAGCTCGGGCCCGCGCAGTTCGTCGATGTCGGTGATGACGACGGTGGCGCCCTCGCGTGCGAACAGCTCGACGATGGCCTCGCCGATGCCCGAGGCGCCGCCCGTTACCAGCGCGACTTTACCCTCAACCTGCCCTGCCATGTTCACTCCCTTTTTTGTTGTTTGAGGCAGCTATCTTTTACGCATGATCTTTTCGGAAAACCGCTTCGCACTTTGCGCTAGCGCGGCCCTTCGGGTCCGGATCATGCGTCATCTAATCACGGATGGCCCCTGGTCCGGTAGCGCGACATCGACGACGCGGAATTGCACTCGCTCGACGCCCTGGTAACGATCGACCGAGAGCGAACCCGCGACATGCAATTGCTGGCCGCGATTGGCAAGCAGCGCATTACCGAGCTTCTGGCCGACCGAGCGGAACGCGATGCCGTTGACGATGGCGCCGTCGCCCGACTTGAACCGCAGCCTCAAGTGAGCCTGGCCGACTTCGTCGGCAAAGACGAGCTGGTGCGCCGGCAGCGCCAGCACGGGCTCCGGATTGCCGCTGCCGAAGGGACCCGCGCGGTTGAGCGTCGTCGCCAGCTCCGTCGTCACGGCGCGCGCGGAGACCGCGCCGTCGATATAGATTTCGTTGACGTGGCGTGCCTCGGCTACGTCCTGCGCCAGCGCGTTTTCGAGGTAGGCGCGAAACTCGGCGAGTTTCTCCTTCCGCAGCGTCACGCCCGCGGCCATCGCGTGCCCGCCGCCCTTGAGCAGGATGCCATCGGCGACCGCCTGCCGCACCGCCTTGCCGAGATCGACGCCGGCGATCGAGCGGCCCGAGCCGGTGCCGATGCCGCCAGGCTCCAGGGCTATGGCGAACGCGGGTCGCGAGAACTTCTCCTTCAGGCGGGAGGCAACAAGGCCAACCACGCCGGGGTGCCAGCCTTCGGAGGCCGTGACGATGACGCCGAGCTTGTCCTCCAGCCCGATCGAGGCCAGCGCCTCGGCTTCGGCCTGGGCTTCCGCCGCCTGCTCGATGACGCGGCGCTCGCTGTTGAGGCGGTCGAGCTCGGCGGCGATCCGCGCGGCCTCGACACTGTCGCCCTCCAGCAGCAGCTGCACGCCGAGATCCGCGCGGCCGATCCGGCCGCCGGCATTGATGCGCGGCCCCAGCATGAAGCCGAGATGCCAGGCCTCCGGCGGGCCATTGAGCCGCGCCACGTCCATCAACGCGGTATGGCCGACATGATCGCGGCGCCGCATCGCGATCAGGCCCTTGGCGACGAAGGCGCGGTTGAGGCCGATCAGCGGCGCCACATCCGCGACCGTGCCGAGCGCGACGTGATGCAGCATGCCGAGCAGATCCGGCTCGGGCAGCTCTGCGCTCCAGAAGCCGCGCTGGCGCAGCTCGCGATTGACCGCGACCAGCGTCACCAGCACGAGGCCGACCGCGGCGAGATGGCCAAGGCCGGAGAGATCATCGGGGCGGTTCGGATTGACCAGCGCATCGACCTCAGGGAGATCGAGGCCGCATTGGTGGTGGTCGATCACGACCACGGACATGCCGAGGCGCTTGGCCTCGGCGAGCGGCTCGATGCTGGTGGTGCCGCAATCGACGGTGACGAGCAGCGTGGCGCCCTTCGCCGCCAGCCCGCGCACGGCCTCGACGTTGGGGCCGTAGCCTTCGAAGATCCGGTCGGGAATGTGGATCAGCGGATCGAGCCCGCAATGGCGCAGGTGCCAGGCCAGCAGCGCCGCCGAGGTCGCACCGTCGACGTCGTAGTCGCCGAAGATCGCGACCTTCTCGCCCTTCACGGCGGCATCCGCGATCCGCTTGGCGGCGGCCTCCATCTGCGTCACCGTGAACGGATCCGGCAAGAGCTTGCGGATGGTCGGATCGAGGAAGTCGGTCACAGCGTCGATATCGACCCCGCGGCCGGCCAGCACCCGCGCCAGCAGCTCCGGAAGCTGGTGCTGCTGCACGATGGCAAGCGCCTTGGCCGCGCCGCGGGCATCCAGCCGATCGCGCCAGAGCTTGTCGGTGAGCGAGCGCGCCACACCCAGGAACGCCTGCGGCGCTTCGACAGGTAAGGCGGTGGCAGGCGGCGTCATGAGTCGCATTTGGTTTGAGGGCCCGCAGCCGACGAGATCGCGTTGGTCCGGCTTGCAGAACGATTGACCCGGAATTCCCAGGGATTTGCAATCTCCGCGCCGCACAAAGCGGTGGATTGCCGATTTGCTGCGCCGAGTGACTATCATTTGGGCAATCCGCGGAACAGCAAATTAAGCAGGCGTTAGGCGGAATCCTCGAAAAAGAATCATATTCGATCTGTAATTTTTAGTTCCGGGTTCATTGCAGATCAGACCTCATTGCCAAGGGAAATCCCCGATGTCTGCTGCGCTGGGTCTGAAAGCCAAGCCGATCGTCACCGAACCCGCTGACGATGATTCCGACATTTCCGCGCTGATCAACCGCCTGACCGCGGAGGTCAACCAGATCGCGGTCGACAAGACCAAGTCGATCCAGCAGATCACCAACCAGATGAAGATGCTGGCGCTGAACGCGCTGATCGAGAGCTCGCGCGCCGGCGCGCAAGGCGCGGGCTTTGCCGTGGTGGCGCAGGAGGTGCGCGGCGTCGGCCAGCAGGTCGAGACCATTGCACGCGAGCTCGAGACCCAGCTCACAAAGCGGACCGGCGACCTCGTCTCCTCGATCGAGCGCATGAGCCAGCGATCGCGCGGCGAGCGCATGACGGACTTGTCGCTGAACGCCATCGAGCTGATCGACCGCAACCTCTATGAACGCACCTGCGACGTGCGCTGGTGGGCGACCGATTCCGCCCTGGTCGATTGCGCGGCCTCGCCGAACGCCGCGGCGGTTTCCCATGCCTCGCAGCGCCTGGGCGTGATCCTCGGGGCCTACACCGTCTATCTCGACCTCTGGCTCTGCGACCTCGACGGCAACGTCATCGCCAACGGCCGGGCCGACCGCTTCCGCGTCGTCGGCCAAAACGTCGCCCACACCAAATGGTTTCGCGAGGCGCGCGGCTTGCGCTCCGGCGACGATTACGTCGCGGGTGACGTCGAGAACCAGCCGCTGCTCGGCAACGCTCAGGTGGCGACCTATTGCGCCAGCGTCCGCGCCGGCGGCCAGGCGAGCGGCGCCCCGATCGGCGTGCTCGCCATCCATTTCGACTGGGAGCCGCAGGCCCGCGCCATCGTCCAGGGCGTGCGAGTCGGCGACAGCGACAAGGCCCGCGTGCTGCTCGTCGATTCGAATTTGCGCGTGATCGCGGCGTCCGACGGCCAGGGCATCCTCAGCGAGCGCATCTCGCTCTCGCTGAACGGCCAGCGCTCCGGCTTCTATCACGACCGCAACGGTTCGCTGGTCGCCTTCCATGCGACGCCGGGCTACGAGACCTATCGCGGGCTCGGCTGGTACGGCATGATCATCTGCGGGGCTTGAGGTCGCAGGCCGACCTCAAAACTGCGAAAACAACCCCATGCACAGTAGCCAAGGGGTTGTTTTCTCTGGTTATTTTTTGCAACGCGCCAAGCCCGCAGAACAGCAGCAATCGACGCAACCGCAGGCTCGATCCAATCCTTGCTGCAGGTCCGGTGTTGGGGAACAATGCCCGACAATGTGCGAGCCTCAGTATGGGCTCTCAGGCTTCTTCTGGCCAAGGAGAACGAGCTTGAGCGAACAAATGCATCCGGCAGCGCCTCATCATCTGCCGTTCTTCGTACCTGGGCCTGACGGCTCGGACGGCCTGATGATCGTCATGGCGATCTTCCTCATCGCCGTCGTGTTGTGGGTGGGAACGCTCTATTGGAAGCTGCACAGCCTTCCGGAGCGCATGGCGCACAAATCGCAAAAGCTGCAATTCGAGATCGTCGCCGTGCTCGGCCTCATCTCGCTGTTCACGCACATGCACATCTTCTGGATCGCGGGCCTGCTGCTCGCGATGATCGACCTGCCGGACTTCTCCACGCCGCTGCGCTCCATGGCTGGCTCGGTAGAGCGGATCGCCGATGCAACACCGCAGACGCCGCAATCAGCATCCGAAGCCGAGCCGACCGGAAATTCCGGCACCAAGAATGCGTCGAACGAGGGAGTTCAAGGGCATGCTTGAACTTCTGCTCTGCTCGCTCGTGACAATCCTTCCGGACTACCTCTATCGCCGCTATCGGCAGAACAAGCGGTTCGGCAAGGAGATCACGCTCTTCTCGGTTTGGTACGAGCTGAGGTGGGGCATCACCGGCTGCCTGATGCTGACCGTCGCGCTGATCACCATGATCTTCTACTATCATCCCTCGACCAATTCGGCGGTGCTCTACTTCCGCACCGTGCCCATTCTGCCCGAAGTCGCCGGCCGCGTCGCGGAGGTCAACATCGATTACAGCGCGCCTGTGAAGAAGGGCGACGTCCTCTTCCGGCTGGACAATGCCAAGCAGCAGGCCGCGCTCGAGACGGCGAAACGAAAGGTCGCCGAGATCGACGCCTCGCTGATCAGCGCGCGGGCCGACGTGGTGAAGGCGGAAGCCCAGATCGGAGAAGTCAAGGCGGCCTGGCAGCAAGCGAAGGATGAGCTCGACACCAAGAGCGAATTGCAGCGGCGCAATCCCGGGATCGTGCCGCAGCGCGATATCGAAAAGCTCCAGGTCACCGTCGATCAGCGGCAGGCGGCCATCGATGCCGCCAGCGCCGCCCGGGAGGCTTCGGCTCTCCGGGTCTCAACACTTCTCCCGGCCGAGAAGGCGAGCGCCGAAGCCGCGATGGCAGAGGCGCAAGTGGACCTCGACAAGACCTCCATTCGGGCGGGCGTCGACGGACGAGTGGAGCAATTCCTTCTGCGCACCGGCGATGTCGTCAATCAGATTATGCGGCCGGCCGGTGTCTTGATCCCGGAAGGCGCGGGCCGGCGGGCGTTGCAGGCTGGCTTCGGCCAGATTGAAGCCCAGGTCATGCGACCCGGCATGCTTGCGGAAGCGACTTGCATCTCGAAGCCCTGGGTCATCATTCCGCTCGTCGTCACAGGCGTTCAGGACTACATCGCCGCCGGTCAATTTCGATCGGGCGAACAGCTCGTCGATCCGCAAAATCTGCGCCAGCCGGGCACAATCCTGGCGTTTCTGGAACCGCTGTATAAGGGCGGGCTCGAGGGCGTCACGCCAGGCTCGACCTGCATCGTCAACGCCTACACCAGCAACCACGACGCGATCGCGGACCCCAAGACCGGCGCGCTGAAGGGATTTGCCCTGCATGTCGTCGATGCCACGGGGCTCGTTCATGCCCTTCTGCTGCGCATTCAAGCGCTGCTGTTGCCGGTCAAGACACTGGTGCTCAGCGGACATTGATCCCTCGATTTCAGGGAATGTTCCGCTGCGCGCGAGGATAGCTCCCGACGGCTAAGCCACCGGGGTTTGCGCACCCTGGCGAGGCAGCGAGGCCAGGAACAGAACGACGCAGACGCAAAGCAGGACGATGTCCTTGAACAAGAACTCGCCTGCCAGATTCCACGCCATGGGATCGGTCGAAATGCTCCATTTGACCACGCCCGGCGTCGTAAAGAAGAACGACCACGTCACCGCAAAGGTGGCGATGCCCATGAGCGAGCCGAGCGCCGACAAAATCGGGCTGAAAGCACCGGCCGCAAGCAGTGCCGCAATCACAAACTCGACGACGCCGAGAACATAGGCCTCACCTCTGAGGCCAAAGAGCGACAGCCACGACACGAACGGAGAGTTGGTGATGAACTGGGCGATCCCCTGCGCCGACTGCAATGTGAATTTTTGCATGCCGAACGAGACGAAAATGACGACCATGACCCAGCGCAGGATGGCAAGCGGCCGGTAGGAGCCACTTCCCTTCTCGGCAACATTGAACGATACGCTCATGTGAGGCACTTCTTCCCTTGACGTTGATTGAACCAGCCCTCGCCATCGCTCTCTACGGACGGCTCACTCCGGCGTTACGGTCACCTGCCGAACCGCCGCTCACAAAGGCGTGCGTGCAGTGTGAACAGTGCCGGACAGCGGCACGCGGGAGGAAGCTGTGCAGATCCTTAGGGATCGCAGCTCGGCCCCGACAAAGAGCTGACGACGCCGATCGCGAAGTAGCGGACCGGCGTGCAATCAACCGGCGCGGCGCGCCGCCATCTCCGCGGCGAGCAGCAGCGCGGCGCGGCTGGCGCCGATCGAGGCGATGCCCTGCCCTGCGATGTCGTAGGCGGTCCCGTGCGCCGGTGTGCAGATCGGGAATGGAAAGCCGCCGAGCAAGGTGACTCCGCGATCGAAGCCCATCAGCTTCATCGCGATCTGGCCCTGGTCGTGATACATCGTCAGCACCGCATCGAAGGCGCCGGCCTTGGCGCGCAGGAATACCGTGTCGGCCGGAAACGGCCCTTCGGCGGCAATGCCCTCGCGCTGGCCGGCTCCGACCACGGGCGCGATAACGTCGATCTCCTCGCGGCCGAAATTGCCGCCGTCGCCGGCATGTGGATTGAGACCGGCGACCGCAATGCGCGGCCGCGCGAAGCCGGCCTTGCGCATGCAGGCATCGGTCAGCTCGAGCGCACGATGGATGCGCTCGCTGGACAGCTTTGCAGCGACGTCCTTCAATGGGATATGGGAGGTCACGCGTGCATTCCAGAGCCTGTCCAGGACGTTGAACTCGCTGGCAGGCGTTGTGAGGCCGACCACCTCCGCGGAGAATGCGATCTCGTCGTCGTACTCGGCGCGCGCAAGCCGCATCGCCTGCTTGTTGAAGGGGGTGAAGCAGACCGCGTCGACGCGGCCGTCGCGACCAAGTTCGAGCGCGTGCTTGTAATTGGTCAGCGCGAATTTTCCGCCGGCGAGAGTCGCGGTCCTCGGCTCGACCTCCCGGGGATCGAGATGGCCGAGGTCGACAAACAGCGCCTCGCCCTCTGCCGCGCGGAGGTCGGCGCCCTGCTCCACCGTCGTCAGCACGGGCTTGAGGCCGGCAATGCGCGCACCCTCGTCGAAGATGCGGCGGTCACCGATGACGACGAGCCGGCTTTGGGCGCGAATGTCGTCCTGTGCTGCCAGCTTTGCCGTCAGCTCGGGGCTGATGCCGGCGGGATCTCCCATGGCCAGCGCAATCAGCGGCTTTGCGGTCATATGATCACTTTCTCCTGGCTTGTCGCGCCGGCGGCGGGGGATGCGGGTTTGCGCCAGAAGCGCGCGAGCTGCAGCACAAGCGGTAGCAGCAGAAGCGCGATGCCGGCCACGATCAGGCATGTCACCAGCTTGTTGGCGAAGAAGATGCCGAGGGATCCCTTGGACATCAGCATCGACTGCCGGAACGCGTCCTCGGCCTTGTCGCCGATGACGATGGCGAGCACGAGCGGCGCCAGCGGATAGAACAGCTTCTTGAAGAGATAGCCGATGACGCCGAAGCCGAGCATCATGACCACGTCGAGATAGGAGTTCGAGACGGAATAGGCGCCGACGACGCAGATGATCACGATCAGCGGCGCGATCACCACGAAGGGAATCCGCATCAAGGCGGCGAACACCGGAACGGTGAGCAGCACCAGCGCGACGGCGACGATGTTGCCGACATACATCGAGGCGATCAGGCCCCAGACGAAATCCTTGCTATCGACGAACAGCATCGGTCCGGGATTGAGGCCCCAGATCATCAGCCCGCCCATCATCACCGCCGCCGTCGCCGAGCCGGGAATGCCGAGCGAGAGCATCGGCAAGAGCGCGCTGGTGCCGGCGGCATGATCGGCGGTCTCCGGCGAGATGATGCCTTCGACCTCTCCTGTGCCAAAATATCGGCCGCGGCGCGAGAAGCGGCGGGCGATGCCGTAGCTCATGAACGACGCCGCGGTCGGGCCGCCCGGCGTGATCCCCATCCAACAGCCGATCGCGGCACTGCGCAGCAGTGCCACACCATGCCGCGGCAGGCGGCCGACCGCGCGGAACACCTCGCGCCAATCGATCTTGGAGGACACGGCGCGGGCGTGAAACTCCTCCTCGACCGCGACCAGGAGCTCGCCGATGCCGAACAGGCCCATCACCGCGACGACGAAGCTGACGCCCTTGACGAGCTCATCGATGCCCATGGTGAGCCGGACGCTGCCGGAGACGGTGTCGATGCCGATCGCGGCGATGGCAAAGCCGATCGCGAGCGCCACGACCGTCTTGATCGGCGCTGCACCGCCCATGCCGACAAAGCTCGCAAAGGCCAGGAAATAGACCGCAAAATATTCCGCCGGGCCGAAAGCGAGCGCGACCTGCGCCACCCAGGACGCGAGGAACGTGATCAGGATGACACCAACCAGGGCGCCGAACGCCGCCGAACCGAAGGCCGTCGCGAGCGCCGTGGTCGGCCGGCCGTCGCGCGCCATCGGATAGCCGTCGAAGGTGGTCGCGACCGACGAGGGCTCTCCCGGAATATTGAACAGGATCGAGGTCACGGAGCCGCCGAACAGCGCGCCCCAATACATGCTGGAGAGCAGGATGATCGCCGACACCGGCTGCATGCCGAAGGTCAGCGGCAACAGCAGCGACACGCCGTTCGGCGCGCCCAGCCCCGGCAACACGCCAACGAGAATGCCGAGCAGCACGCCGACGGCCATCAGGGCCAGATGCGGCGCGGTGACCGCGATGGTGAAGCCGTGCAGGAGCTCTGCGAGATTATCCATCGGATTCTCCGTCAGAGCCCGAACGCGGCGGCGAGCGCGCCGTGCGGCAGGCTGACCTGGAACATGCGCTCAAACACGACATAGAGCGCGAGCGCCGTTGCCCCCGCCATGGCCAGCGCATGGGGCACGGATTGGTGCCGGGGGATCGCCAGCACGGCGAAGACATAGAATGCGGAGGCGACGTACATCCCGACCAGCGGAATCGCAGCAACGAAGATCGCGGCCGGCACGAACAGGCCGGCAAGACGGCGCAGTTCGACCTGTGTGATCGCGATCGGAACATTGGCCAGGGACGCCACCGGCAGCACGCCCCGCACCAGATTGTAGAGGCTTCCGAGCACGATGATGATGCCGGTCAGGAACGGAAACGTCCCGGCGTCGACGCCCGCGCTCGACCAGCCGATGCCGTTGTCGAGGCTGGAGACGACGACGGCCACACCGAAGCCGCCGGTGAGAACGGCGGTGGCGAGTTCGAGGGCGCGGCGTGAGATCATGGGAGGCTCCGCTCAGGCTACGGACCGTGACCAGTTATGACGCAAGCACTTTCCCAGCGCTCGGGGTCGTCCCTGCTAACGCAGGGACCCATAACCCCAGGGTGGAGTTTGATGAGGACTGGTAGCCAAGTCTGTATCACCACCCAACGCTCCTCGTTAGATCACGCGGTATGGGTCCCTGCGTTCGCAGGGGCGACAGTGGAGATTGTGGCACGATAGTCGCCTCACTTGACCAGCCAGCCCTGCTCGCCCGCGACCTGCTTGACGTGTTCGAGGTCCTCCTTGATGAACTTGTCGAACTCGGCGCCGGTCAGGAACGTGTCGACCTGGGAGGTCTTCTCGATGTAATCCTTCCACTCGGGCGTCGCCTGCACCTTCTTCATCAGGTCGACGTAGAACGCGGCCTGGTCCGGCGTCACCTTTCCGGGCAGCCAGACGGTGCGCGGCTGCTCATATTGCTTGATATCGAGGCCTTGCTCGACACAGGTCGGAACGTCGCCCCAGCCTTCGGCCGCGGTGACCTTCGGCCCCTGCGGCAACCGCTTCGGGCTGAACACGCAGAGCGGACGCTGCGTGCCGCCGCGCCATTGCCCGAGGCTTTCGCTGGGATTGTTGACGTGGGAGTCGAGATGTCCGCCGGCAAGCTGCACGGCGGTCTCGGCGCCGCTCTTGAAGGGGATGTAGGTCAGCTTGACCTTGCCGGCCTTCTCGATCATGCGCGTCAAGACCTCGTCGGTGTCCTTTGACTGCGCGCCGCCCATCTTGAATTCGCCCGATGCGGCCGCCTTCAGATAATCCCCCGCATTCTTGTAGGGCGCGTCCTGCTTGACCCAGAGCAGGAACTCGTCTTGCGCCATCGCCGCGATCGGGGTGAGATCGGTGTAGTTGAAGGCGACTTTGGAGACGAGCGGCTGCTGCCAGGCGTTCGAGGTGCCGAAGATCACCTTGTAGGGATCGCCGGCCGACGCCTTGCCGTAGACGTAGCCTTCGGCGCCGCTGCCGCCGCCCTTGTTGACGACGACGATCGGCTGGTCCGTCAGTTTGTGCTTGGTGATGATGTTCTGCACCGCGCGAGCGAGATTGTCGGTCCCACCGCCCGGCCCGGCGGTCGCCACGAACTCGATCGGCTTTTGCGGTTGCCAGGCACTGAGCGCCGGCACCGTGCCGGCGAGCACGATCGCGGCTGCGGAGAGCAGAGATGTTGACGTCCGACCCATGATTTCCTCCAGCTGATTTTTTGTCTTTTGTATTTTGGTCTTGTCGTATCGACGTCCGGTCAGGCGACGCGTTCCTCGCGTCTTGCCGAGCCCAGGACGATTGCGCCTTCTTTTGCGAGCGCTTCGATCTGCTTCTGGTCGAACCCGTGCTCGGCCAGCACCTCGCGCGTGTGCTCGCCATAGACGGGAGCGCCTGATCGCACCTTGCCCGGGGTCTCCGAGAACTTGACCGGAAGGCCGATCGTCTTCACCGGACCGAGCGTGGAATGCTCGACCTCGACGACCATCTCGCGGGCCAACGTCTGCGGGTCACTGAGGGCTTCCAGCATGTCGTGCACGGGGCCGCACGGCACGCCCTTCTCGTCCAGCGCCGCGAGCCAATGCGCCCGCGATTTGGTGCGGAAGCGCTCGCTCAAGACCGCTTCGAGCTCCCTAAGATTCGCCATGCGGTCGGCCCCGCTAACGAAGCGCGGATCGGCGGCGAGCTCACTCGCGCCGAGCGCTTCCAGCATCAACAGCCAGTGCTTCTTGTTGGCGCCGCCGACCACGAGCCAGCCGTCCGAGGCTTCGAAGGCCTGATACGGCGCGTTGAGCGGATGGGCCGAGCCCATCGCGCGCGGCGCGGTGCCCGCGGCGAGTGCGATGGTGGACTGCCAATAGGTCTGCACCAGCGCGGCCTCGTAGAGCGAGGTCTCGACCCACTGCCCCTCGCCGGTCTTGAGACGGTGCGTGTAGGCCGCGAGGATGCCCATGCTCGCGAGCAGGCCGGCGGTGATGTCCGACAGTGGTGGGCCGCATTTGACGGGCGGCCCGTCGGGACGTTCACCGGTAAAGCTCATGATGCCGCTCATGGCCTGCGCGACGAGATCGAAACCACGACGGTGCTTGTAGGGACCGGTGCGGCCAAAGCCCGACAGCGAGCAGTAGATCAGCGAGGGATAGTGCTTGTGCAGCTCTTCGTAACCGAAGCCGAGACGCTCCATCGCGCCCGGCGCAAAATTCTCGACCAGCACGTCGGCGTCCGCGATCAGGCGCCGCAGCACCTCTTTGCCACCCTCGGTCTTGAGGTCCAGCACGATGCCGCGCTTGTTGCGGTTCATCATCAGGAAGGAGGCCGCCTCATCGCCGATCTTTGGCGGCACCGAATGGCGGGTGTCGTCGCCGTTCGGCGATTTCTCGATCTTGATGACGTCGGCGCCCATGTCGGCGAGCATCAGGGTGCAGGTCGGCCCAGCCATGACATGGGTGAGATCGACGACCTTGAGGCCGGCGAGCGGGCCCGAACGGGGAGAGGTGGATTGCGAGCTTTGCATCAGGGCGTCCTATTGGCCGCGCCATTGCGGCGCGCGCTTGTTGAGGAAAGCATCGAGCCCTTCGCGAAAATCCTGGCTCGTGTAGCACATCAGGATGAGGTCCTCGCCCTCGTCCCGCGTCAGCCGCATTTGCAGACGCGCCACCGCCTGCTTGGTCGCGTTCAGCGTCAGCGGCGCGTGGCTGGCGACGAGCCGGGCGACCTCGTCGGCCCGCTTGTCCAGCGCGGCAAGATCCTCGACCACCTCGCCGAGCAGCCCGACGCTCGCGGCCTCCGCGGCATCGACCAGACGCGCGGTGAAGATCAGGTCCTTGACGCGCGCGGCGCCAATGAGGGCGGTCAGACGACTGACATTGGACATCGACAAGCAATTGCCGAGCGTCCGCGCGATCGGGAAGCCGATCTTCGCGCTTGCAGTGCCGATGCGCAGGTCGCAAGCCGCGGCAATCCCCGCCCCGCCGCCCGTGCAGAATCCGTTGATCGCCGCGATGGTCGGCACGCGGCACTGCTCCAGCGTGGTCAGAACCCGATCGATGCGGTTCTCGTAGTCGATCGCGTCCTGCGGTGTCCTGAACTCGCGGAACTGGTTGATGTCGGTGCCCGAGGCGAACGCCTTGTCGCCGGCCCCGCGCAGCACCAGCACCTTGATCGACCGGTCGCTATTGGCCGCCTCGCAGATCGCGGCGAGCCGCTCATACATGGCGAAGGTGAAGGCGTTGCGGGCCTGCGGGCGGTTGAAGGTGATCCGCCCGATGCCGTCGTTGCATTCAAAAACGAGGTCGTCCGCCTCCGCAGCCAGGTCCATTTCCTCAGTTCCTCTTGTTTTTTACATTTTTGAATGCAAAAATTGCGATTAGCAAGCAGGAACTTCGAGGTTTCGGGAAATTCCTACAATTTTGCATTCAAATTGGAGCGCTGGTCCCATGCTTCACGAGGATGTCGTCGGCCGCATCCGTACGATCCTGCTCGACGGCGAGATCCCGCCGGGCGCCCGGATTCCCGAGCGCGAGCTGTGTGAGCGGCTCGGGATCTCGCGCACGCCGCTGCGTGAGGCGCTCAAGGTGCTCGCCGCCGAAGGCCTCGTGCAGCTCTTGCCGCATCGCGGCTCGCGCGCAGCAAAACTGACCGACAAGGACATGCGCGACCTGTTCGAAGTCTGCCAGGGCCTGGAGGCCCTCGCCGGCGAACTCGCCTGCGAGCGCATCACGGACGCCGAGATCGACGAGATCGCCGCCGCGCATGCAGCCATGGTGCAGCATTATCGTGACGGCGATCTGATCCAGTACTACCGCGGCAATCGCGCCATTCACGAAGCCATCGTGAACGCTGCCGGAAACCCTGTGCTCGCGGGGCTTTACACGTCGGTGACAGCACGCATCCGGCGGGCGCGCTACGTCACACCCATGACGCCGCAGCGCTGGGCGCTCGCCGTGAAGGAGCATGAGGCGATTCTGAACGCGCTGCAGAGGCGCGACGGCACCGGCCTCTCCCACATCCTGCGCGCGCATCTTCGCCACAAGCGCGAGGAGGTGTTGCAGGCAGGCTTTGCCGAGACGGAAGGGAACGATCTCACGCTGAGAATTGCGTAAGGCGCAATTCATGTTGTCCTGGACAGCGGACAGCGTGTCCACACGTGGCCTTCCCGCTCGGCAGCTCGTTCTAGCTCCGCGTGAATCCGCGCACTAATTCTACTTGCTAGCTTGTCGCGGCGGGCGCAGCATACTTGTCTGCCGACTTGCGGCCCGCGAAGCCGATCAGGCCGGCCCTAACGCGCGAACAATCGCGCAAATAGAAGACAAAAGCGGAGGAAATGCATGACAATCGATGTCTCACGTCGATCCTTACTTGCACTCGGAGCAGGCCTTGGTGCCAGCGCGATGCTCGGCAGCAGCGCGTTGGCGCGGGCGCCCAAGCTTGGCACCCAGACGCCATACTGGCACCGCTTTGTTCTCGGCGATGCCGAGGTGACCGTCGTGTCCGATGGACCGCTGCCGCTCGGCGATCCCTCCGGGACCTTCACCGGCGTTCCCAAGGAAGAGGTCAAGAAGATGCTGGCCGACAATTTCCTGTCGCCGGACAACGTCGTGCTCGAACAGAACTCGCCGATCGTGAACACCGGCGACAAGCTGATCCTGTTCGATACCGGCATGGGCTCGTCGAAGATGTTCGGCGCCAGCACCGGCCGGCAGCAGAGGAGCATGATGGAGGCCGGCATCAAGCCTGAGGACATCGATGCCGTGGTCTGCTCGCATGCCCATATCGACCACATCGGCGGCATAGTGGATGCCAACGACAAGCCGCTGTTCCCGAACGCCCAGATCTACATCTCCCAGACCGATTTCGACTTCTGGACCGACGAGGGCAAGCTCGGTAGCCCGGCCAAGGACTTCGTCATTCACGCCCGCAAGAACCTGCTGCCGGTTCGCGAGCGGATCAAGTTCTTCAAGGACGGTGAGGAATTCCTGCCCGGCGTGCAGGCGATCTCGGCGCCCGGCCACACTGTCGGCCACACCATCTTCATGGTGTCGTCGGCGGGGAAATCCTTCGCCTTCCTCGGCGATCTCTCGCACCATTCGGTGCTGCTGCTGGAGCGGCCGCGGATGGAGTTCTCCTACGACACCGATCCGAAGCAGGCGGCGGAGTCGCGGGTGAAACTGCTGACGATGCTTGCGGCGAACAAGACCCCCGTGATGTCGTATCACTTCGCCTGGCCGGGCTACGGCCATGTCGCCAAGGTCGGTGAGGGATTCCACTATTATGCGGAACCGATGAAGATGACGCTGTAGCTCGTCACACCAGGTCCGGGCGACGCATGGGCTGCCCGGACCAAGGACACCGCTAGCACCAGAGCTTGTCGGCAATCCCGCCAAAATCCTTGGCGACGATGTCCCAATGGCCGGTGGCCTCGAAGTCGACCTTCTGCAGCGGACCGTACTCCGTCGGCCGGGCAACGAACGCGGTCTTCAGTCCGTTCTTCTGCGCGGCCGCCAGATCGCCGTTGTGGGCGGCGACCATCATCACCTCTTCCGGCTTGAGACAGAGCAGGCGTGCGGCGCCGAGATAGGTTTCGGGATCGGGCTTGTAGTGCTCGAACAGCTCGGCCGACATGATGAGATCCCACGGCAGGCCGGCGAACTTCGCCATGTTGGTGAGTAGCGCGACGTTGCCGTTGGAGAGTGGCGAGATCACGAATTTCGACTTGAGCCGCGTCAGGCCGGAGACGCTGTCCGGCCAGGGATTGAGGCGGTGCCAGCCCTTGGTGAGATAATCGAGATCGGCTTCGGTCAGCCCTTTGATGTCGAATTTCTCGACCAGCTTCTCCAGCGAGCGGCGGTGCAGATCATCGAGCATGACGTAGCCGCGCTCGGGATGTTGGCGCACGTCGTCCATCGAGGCCATGTACATGCCGCGCCAGCCGTCGACCAAGGCGGTCCAGTCGGCGCTGATGCCGCGCTGCTTGCTCCACCACATGAAGTCGGTGATGAGGCTGGTGCGCCAGTCCACGACCGTGCCGAACACGTCGAAAACGAGGGCTTTGACGGCGGAGAGATCCGACATGTGCGCTTCCCTGAATGTTGCTTGTTCTTGATCATTCCGGGATGCGCTGCGAAGCGCAGGCCCGGAATGAGGGTCGCGTGTCGTGACTTAGTCCAGATGAAACTTCGCCAGCTCGCGATGCTCGGCCTTGATGTAGCGCACGGTGCCGGTGACGGAGCGCATCACGACGGTCTCGGTCTCGATCACGCCGTCCTTGCGGAATTTGACCCCTGAGAGCAGCGAGCCCGTGGTGACGCCGGTGGCGGCGAACAGGCAGTCGCCGCGCGCCATGTCCTCGATCCCGTAGATCATCTTGGGATCGTTGACGCCCATCTTGGCGGCACGCTCGCGCTTTTCGTCGGAATCGAGGATCAGGCGGCACTGCATCTGGCCGCCGATGCAACGCAGCGCTACGGCGGCCAGCACGCCTTCCGGCGCGCCGCCCGTGCCCAGATACATGTCGACGCCGGTGTTATCAGGGTCGGCGCAGTGGATCACGCCGGCGACGTCGCCGTCGGTGATCAGGCGCACGGCGGCGCCGGTCGAACGCACGCTCGAGATGATGTCGGCATGGCGCGGACGGTCGAGCACGAGAACGGTGATGCCCTCCGGCTTGACGCCCTTGGCTTTGGCGAGGCGGCGGACGTTGTCGGCCGGGCTCGCATCGAGATCGACGACGCCCTTGTCGTAGCCGGGGCCGATCGCGAGCTTCTGCATGTAGACGTCGGGGGCGTGCAGCAGCGTGCCGCCATCGGCCATCGCCATGGTGGCGATCGAGCCCGGCATGTTCTTGGCGCACAGCGTGGTGCCTTCGAGCGGATCGACGGCGATGTCGACCTCGGGGCCAGCCTTGAGACCGACCTGCTCGCCGATATAAAGCATCGGCGCCTCGTCGCGCTCACCTTCCCCGATCACGACGGTGCCCTGGATCGGCAGCTTGTTGAGCTCACGCCGCATGGCATCGACGGCGGCCTGGTCAGCCGCCTTCTCGTTGCCGTGCCCGCGCAGCCGCGCCGACGACACCGCCGCCCGCTCCGTCACCCGCACGATCTCCAGCGTCAGGATGCGCTCAAGCAACGCCTGCGGCGGGACTGAAATATGGGTCGACATCGGCTAACTCCTTCGAAACGGTTTGGGACGGAAATCTCCGTCCACATCAACTCACAACGCCCGCGGTTCGTTCGATCGAACGAACCGCCTCAGTTCTTCTCGATCCGGATCACCTGCGGCCGTCCGCTGATCACCTTGTCCTTTTGCACGGCGGCGAGCGCGCGGCGCACGGCGTCCTCGTGCGTCGCGTAGGTGATCAGGATGACAGGCACGGGGACCGCTTTGCCGTTTGCGGGTGCAACGCCGCCATTGGGATGACGCTGCACGATCGACTCGATCGAAATCTTCTGTTCGGCAAGCCGCGTCGCGATCGCAGCCGCGGTGCCGGGGAAATCGCGCGCCAGGAGGCGGATGTAGTAGCCGCCCTCGTGGCGCTCCATCGGCGCCTTCTTGGTGTCGCGCAATTGCGCAATGGGCCGGCCGAACGGATTGGCACGGATGCCGCGCGCGACATCGGCGATGTCGGCGACCACGGCGGATGCCGTCGCGGCGCCGCCGGCGCCGGGGCCGACCAGCGTGATAGGCGGAATGCCCTCGCCGTCGATCGTGACCGCATTGGTGACACCCATCACCTGCGCGATCGAGGAGGATTTTGGCACCATGGTCGGATGCACGCGCTGCTCGATGCCCTTGGCGGTGCGCACCGCAACGCCGAGCAGCTTGACGCGGTAGCCGAGATCAGACGCCGCGCGCAGATCTTCCGGCGCAATGGATGAGATGCCTTCGACATACACCGCGCTTTGAGCAACTTTCGTGCCGAAAGCGAGGCTGGCGAGGATCGCGAGCTTTTGCGCGGTATCGTGACCATCCACATCGAACGACGGGTTGGCCTCGGCATAACCGAGCCGCTGCGCGTCCTTGAGGCATTCGGCGAAGGACAGCCCCTCCTGCTCCATCCGGGTCAGGATGTAATTGCAGGTGCCGTTGAGGATGCCGTAGACGCGATTGACGCCGGTGCCGGCGAGCCCCTCACGCAACGTCTTGATGACGGGGATCGCGGCGCCGACGGCTGCCTCGAAATTCAGCGCGCCGCCGTGCTTTTCGGCTGATTTGGCGAGCTTGATGCCGTGCTTGGCCAGCAACGCCTTGTTGGCGGTGACGACCGACTTGCCGGCGTTGAGTGCGGCCTCCACCGCCGACAGCGCGGGATCGCTCGCGCCGCCCATCAGTTCGACGAAGCAATCGATGCCTGGATGCGTGGCCAGCGCCATCGGATCCCTGGCCCATTCGACGCCGCGCAGATCGACGTCGCGCTTCTTCGCTTTCGAGCGCGCGGTAACGGCGACGACGCGGATGCCGCGGCCGCTGCGGCCCGCGAGCACGCGGGCCTGGGTTTCAATCAAACGGACCACTTCGGCGCCCACGGTGCCGAGCCCCGCTATGCCCACTTTCAGGGGTGCAACCATGATGTCTTAGAAAACCTGCCGAAGAGAACTCAACGCCGATTGGCGAGCGGAACGACGTTGTGCAACGTTTCGATGCCGCTTTCAAGGAAGCGTCGCACGCCGCGCGCGGCCTGCCTGATCCGTTGCTCGTTTTCCACCATGGCGATGCGGACATATCCTTCACCATGCTCGCCGAAGCCGACGCCGGGCGAGACCGCAACGCCGGATTTCTCCACCATCAGGGTCGCGAACTGCATGCTGCCGACGCTGCGGAAGGCCTCCGGCAGCGGCACCCAGGCGAACATCGAGGCCTCCGGCGGCGGGATCTCCCAGCCGGCACGGCCGAACGATTCCACCAGCGCATCGCGGCGCTTGCGATAGGTATCGCGCATCTCCTTGATGCAGTCATCCGGACCGTTCAGCGCGGCGGTCGCCGCGACCTGAACGGGAGTGAAGGCGCCGTAATCGAGATAGGATTTGACGCGGGCGAGCGCGGCGATCACGCGCTCATTGCCGACCGCAAAGCCCATGCGCCAGCCGGCCATCGAATAGGTCTTCGACATCGAGGTGAACTCGACGGTGACATCCATTGCGCCCGGCACCTGGAGCACGGAGGGCGGCGGGTTGTTCTCGTCGAAATAGACCTCGGCATAGGCGAGATCGGACAGGATCAGGATCTCGTGCTTCTTCGCAAATGCGACGAGGTCCTTGTAGAAATCGAGGCTCGCGACATAGGCAGTCGGGTTCGACGGATAGCAGACGACGATCGCGAGCGGCTTCGGGATCGAATGCACGATCGCCCGCTCCACCGCCTCGAAGAACTGCGGCGTCGGCTCGGAGGGCACCGAACGGATCACGCCGCCCGCCATCAAAAAGCCGAAGGCGTGAATCGGATAGCTCGGGTTCGGACAGAGGATGACGTCGCCGGGCGCCGTGATCGCCTGCGCCACGTTGGCAAAGCCCTCCTTCGAGCCGAGCGTCGCCACGATCTGGGTGTCGGGGTTGAGCTTCACGCCGAACCGGCGGGCGTAGTAGCCGGCCTGGGCCCGGCGCAGTCCGGGGATGCCGCGGGAGGCCGAATAGCGGTCGGTCCGCGGCTTGCCCAGCGTCTCCTTCAGTTTCTCCAGCACATGCGCCGGGGCCGGCAGATCCGGGTTACCCATCCCGAGGTCGATGATGTCGGCGCCGGCATTCCGCGCGGCCGCCTTGGCCCGGTTGACCTGCTCGAACACGTAAGGCGGTAGGCGTCGGATGCGGTAAAATTCTTCCATGGCTCTCTGGGCTCCGGGCAACCGGTCAGGACAGAATCGACAGGACAGGACGGCTTTGCGGAAAGGGGCTCAGCCTCGTCGCAAAAATTACTCAAAATCAAATACTTAGAGCAATCATCGACAACGAGGACTGAAGTCGTTCGCCCTGACTGTTGGCTGAACTGAGGTCTTTTAGCACGGCAAGGCGGGGGCGCCAGCGATTACCTTGCAGCGTCTCACTTCGCATCCTTGCCGGCAGCGGCCTGGCGATCGCGCGCGGCGGCGAGCTCGGCCTCGATCTTGGCGCGCTGTTCCGGCGGGATGATCGCTTGATCGCGATCCGGCGGCAGGTCGTGCACCGGCAGATAGGCCCCGGACTCCTTCGGATGCGCCTGAGCATCCGCGGGCGCCATATCCGCGAACTGACTCGAACAGCCGCCCAGCGCAAATGCCACGCTCAACAGCGCGCCACCGATCAGCAGCGACCTTTGTCGGACCCTCAACGCCAACACTTGGGAAATCCCCTACTCGTCCCAATGCAAGCTGCCGCACACTAACCCGACAACCTGCCCAAGCTCAAACCATTGCTGCCCACAAATGGAACGAGCGAGAAAACATCTAAGGCCCACGATCAGAGGGTTGCACCGCGATTGTGACAAAACCAAGAAACTTTGTCGCAGTGCAGCACATCTTGGAGGGTGTTTAACGTCAAACATGCGAGCTTCGCGGTGACGAATACGGAATGACTCGTTACTGTTCTGCCTATGAGTATGGCCACGACCGATACGCCTAAACCCGAGACGAAGTTCGATGCGGAAGCCTTCGCGATGAATGTCGCGCGGGCGATGGAGAGCGGCGGCAAGGCGCTCGCGGCCTATCTCAAGCCGCGCGAGAGCGGCGAGGTGCAGGATCGCCCGCCGGCCGAGCTTGCCGAGGTGGTCAAGACCTTCACTTCGGTTGCCGAATATTGGTTGTCGGACACGTCCCGCTCCTCCGATCTGCGGACCAAACTCGCCAAGGATTACCTCGACCTCTGGGGCTCGGCTGTGCGCCGCATGGCCGGCCAGGACGCACCGCCCGCGATCGCGCCCTCGCCGCGCGACAAGCGCTTTGCCGATCCGGAATGGAAGTCGAACCAGTTCTTCGATTTCGTCATGCAGCTCTATCTGCTCACGACCAAATGGGCGCAGGAGCTGGTGCGCGATGCCGAAGGGCTCGATCCGCAGACCCGCCGCAAGGCGGAGTTCTACGTCCAGCAGGTCACCAACGCGCTGTCGCCGTCCAACTTCGTGCTGACCAATCCGGAAGTGCTGCGCGAGACCGTGGCGAGCAGCGGCGAGAACCTCGCGCGTGGCCTGACGATGCTGGCGGAGGACATCGCGGCCGGCAAGGGCATGCTGAAGATTCGCCAGTCCAACCCGGACAACCTCGTCGTCGGCGTCAACATGGCGACGACGCCGGGCAAGGTGATCTATCAGAACGAGATGATGCAGCTGATCCAGTATTCGCCGACCACGGAGACGGTGCTGCGCACCCCGCTCCTGATCGTGCCGCCCTGGATCAACAAGTTCTACATCCTCGATCTCAAGCCGGAGAAATCCTACATCAAGTGGTGCGTCGACCAGGGCATCACCGTGTTCGTGATCTCATGGGTCAATCCCGACAAGCGGCTCGGCAACAAGAGCTGGGAAGACTACATGAAGGAAGGCCCGCTCACGGCGATGGACGTGATCGAGAAGGTCACCGGCGAGATGAAGGTGCACACCGCCGGCTATTGCGTCGGCGGCACCATGCTCGCGACCACGCTGGCCTGGCTCGCCGAGAAGCGCCGCCAGCGCGTCTCGTCGGCGACGTTCTTCGCGGCGCAGGTCGACTTCACCCATGCCGGCGACCTCCTGGTGTTCGTCGACGAGGAACAGATCTCCGCGCTCGAAAAGGACATGAAGGCGGCCGGCGTGCTCGAAGGCTCGAAGATGGCGATGGCCTTCAACATGCTGCGCTCCAACGATCTGATCTGGTCCTACGTCGTCAGCAACTACCTGAAAGGCCAGCAGCCCAGCGCGTTCGACCTGTTGCACTGGAATTCCGACGCAACCCGCATGACAGCGTCGAACCATTCCTATTATTTGCGCAACTGCTATCTGGAGAACCGGCTCTCCACCGGCACGATGGTGCTCGACAACACGCTGCTCGACCTCTCCAAGGTCCGGGTGCCCGTCTACAACCTCGCCACCCGCGAGGACCATATCGCGCCGGCGGAATCGGTGCTGTACGGCTCGCAATTCTTCGGTGGTCCGGTGAAATATGTGCTGTCGGGGTCGGGCCATATCGCAGGCGTCGTCAATCCGCCGGCTTCGAACAAGTATCAGTACTGGACCAACGACAACATCAAGGACGTCAACGTCGCGCAGTGGATGAAGGACGCCGTGGAGCACAAGGGCTCGTGGTGGCCGGACTGGCGGCAATGGCTGGGCGAGCTCGATCCGGAGCAGGTTCGCGCGCGCGCACCGGGAAACGAAGCATTCCCGCCGATCGAGGACGCGCCCGGCAGCTATGTCAGGGTTCGCGCATAGCGGACTCTGACGCGCTCTTGTATAGACTCGCTCTCAACACAGCTGCGACGACAGAGGGGATCGAACCATGACGCGCGAATTGTTCTGGCTGACACTGACAGTGATCCTGACCGGGATCCTCTGGATTCCCTACACGATCAACCGGTGCCAGGTCCGCGGCCTCAGTGGCGCGATGGCCAATCCCTCGCGCGGCGACAAGCCGCAAGCCGAATGGGCCAACCGGTTGATGTTCGCGCATGACAACGCGGTCGAGAACCTCGTCCTCTTTGCGCCGCTGGTGCTGATCCTCAATGCGATCGACTATTCCACCAAATGGACCGTGCTCGCCTGCGCGGTCTATTTCTGGTCCCGCGTCGCGCATCTGATCGTCTACGCGCTCGGCATCCCGGTATTCCGCACGCTCGCCTTCACCGTCGGCTTCCTGGCGCAGGCCGTGCTGGCGCTGGCGATCTTCAAGGTGTTTTGAGGCTCTCTCCCTCGTCATTGCGAGGAGCGAAGCGACGAAGCAATCCGGGCTGTTTCCGCGGACATATTTCTGGATTGCTTCGCTTCGCTCGCAATGACGGAGAACGAAGGAACGCCCTCTCCTACTCCTCCGGCAGGCCGAGCATCAGCCGCATGTTCTGCACGGCTGCGCCTGAAGCGCCCTTGCCGAGATTGTCGAGCCGGGCGACCAGCACCGCCTGGTGATATTTGTCGCTGGCGAAGACGTAGAGCTCGAGCATGTTGGTCTCGTTGAGCGCCTCCGGCTCGAGCCGGCCGCCCTTGGTCGCCTCGTTCTGCAGCGACATCACCTTGACGTACTTTGAACCGGCATACCGCTTGGCCAGCGCGGCTTGCAGGTCGGCTCCGCTGGGCTTGCCCGGCAGCGTGTCGAGCTGGAGCGGCACCGAGACCAGCATGCCCTGTCGGTAATTACCGACCGAGGGAATGAAGATCGGCCGCCGCGTCAGGTTGGAATAGAGCTGCATCTCGGGCAGATGCTTGTGCTCGAAGCCGAGGCCATAGAGCTCGAACGACGGCGCGCTGCCGTCCTCGAAGCTCGCGATCATCGACTTGCCCCCGCCGGAATAGCCACTCACCGCGTTGACCGTGACGGGATAGTCCGGCGGCAGCAGCCCGGCATCGACGATGGGCCGCAGCAGCGCGATCGCGCCGGTCGGATAGCAGCCGGGATTGGAGACCTTCTTGGCGGCCTTGATCTTCGCGGCCTGGTCAGGCGTCAGCTCGGGAAAGCCGTAAGCCCAGTCCGGCGCGACACGGTAGGCGGTCGAGGCGTCCAGCACCTTCGGGCCTCGAGCCCCCATGCTGTCGACGAGCGCCACCGTTTCCTTGGCGGCATCGTCGGGCAGGCAGAGGATGACGAGGTCCACCTCCTCCATCAGTGCCTTCTTGGCCGCGGGGTCCTTGCGCTTGTCGTCGGGAAGCGCCTTCACGACGACGTCGTTCTGGAGCTTCAGCCGCTCGTTGATGCCGAGCCCGGTGGTGCCGGAGCCGCCGTCGACGAAGACGGTGGCGGGCTTGTTGGCCGCACTGGTGATCGGAGCTTTGGTGGTGTCAGAGAGGCCGGTTTCGGAAAGGCTCATGGCGCGCTCCCTTCGAGCATGGTCGTCTCGTCTGCGAAAACCTGCGGCCTTGCCTGCCGCATCAAATCTGAGATCTGCTTGGCGTCGGCATCGCCGGCACTGAGCGCATTGGCGATCGCCGCATAGTCGGCGTCCGATTTGTGCTGGTTGAGCTTGAAGCTGCCTTCGACCTCTTCAACATTCATGACCAGACCCACGATCGCCTTCTTCATCGTCTCGAGCCGGCCCGCCGTCATCTTGCCCGACGTCCACGGCTTCTTCGGCAGCAGCCAGGTCTCGAACTTGTCGCTGAGCGTGTCGATCTGCACCGACAATTCGTCGTCCGTCAGGAGCCGCACCGGCCCGCTCAGATGCACCGACTGGTAGAGCCAGGTCGGCACCTGATCCGGCGAGACGTACCAATCCGGCGATACATAGGCATCGGGGCCGTTGACCGCGAGCAGCCAGGACGCATCGCCGCCCGCAAGCTTTAGCAGCGGATTGTGACGGGCGACATGAAAGGCAGCCTGCGGCGTGCCGTCCGCGGCGTAAGTCAGATAGAACGGCAACGGCGAGGCGATCGGCTTCTTGCCGTCAAAGGCACACATGGTGCCGAAGCCGCGCGCTTCGGCGAACTTCAGGCTTGCGGCGCGGTCCTGCTTGAAAAAGGGTGGCGTGTACATCGTGGTCTCCTGCTGGGCCTCCTTGTGGGAGCCGCCGGATCAGATCGCGCTGACAGGAGAGAGAATGCCGCGGATCGGATCCAGCGGCAAAGACGATGATCTCAAACGCGATCGACCGCCCAAACCGCTAAAGAGCGGCGGCGGCGACGGGCGAACAGGATGGTCGCGGCGTTGATCATGGCGCGGGGCTATAGAGCGAGATCCGGTTCCCGTCAAGGTTCGGGCGTCAGATCACCCGCCAGATCCATTCCATGATCTTGGCGAGCACGTCGCCGAACAGCAGGAGCACGGCCGACCAGACCAGGGCGGAGACGAAATTGGCGGCCTGGAAGCTCCAATAGGGCATCTCGAAGATGCCGGCCGCGAGCGGCACCGAGGCGCGCAAGGGGCCGAAGAACCGGCCGATGAAGATGCTGGGGATACCCCAGCTGCGCACGAAAGCCTCGCCTCTGGGCAGAAGTCCCGGATAGCGCGAGAGCGGCCACATCTCGGCGACCTTCTCCTTGTAGCGATAGCCGAACCAGTAAGATACCCAATCGCCCAGGGCCGCTCCGAGGCCGCCGGCGATCCAGACCGGATAGAAGCTGATGCCGCTCACCCCGATCAGCGCACCGATCGCGACCAGCGCGCCCCAGGCCGGGATCAGCAGGGAGATGAAGGCAAGCGACTCCCCGAAAGCGAGCAGGAACACGATCGGGGCCGCCCAAGCCTGGTGAACGCGCACGAAATCGGCCAGGGCGTGCGCAAACTGCTCCATCAAAAATAGCCTTCCCGCCCCGTCTCAAGGTGCTGCTCGATGAAAAGGACTGGTAAGCCAAGGACTTGTGTGACATCAAGTCACAAAACCCGGCAGAGGCCGGGCGTGGACGTCAAATTGCCGGGATTGGCTCCCAACCACACCGCCCGGTCCGCCCTGCGGTAACCTTTCCAAGTCAGAAGTGGCATAGTCGGCGTAATCGATTCGCCGCTCATGCGGCCCTCAAAACGCATCAAGATATATGTCCAAGCAGTTGAAACCCAAAGCAAAAGACGACTTTTTCGGCGGCGACGAGCCGAAACCGCGCTCCGCCAGGGCCGCGCCGCGCGGAAGCGGCGGGGAAGCCGACTACACCGCAGCCGACATCGAGGTGCTCGAAGGCCTGGAACCGGTGCGGCGCCGGCCGGGCATGTATATCGGCGGCACCGATGAGAAGGCGTTGCATCATCTGTTTGCCGAAGTCATCGACAATTCGATGGACGAGGCGCTGGCCGGACATGCGACCTTCATCGGCGTCGAGCTTAGTGCGGATGGGTTCCTGACCGTCACCGACAACGGCCGCGGCATTCCGATCGATCCGCATCCGAAGTTCCCGAAGAAATCAGCGCTCGAAGTCATCATGTGCACGCTGCATTCGGGCGGCAAGTTCGACTCCAAGGTCTACGAGACCTCCGGCGGTCTGCACGGCGTCGGCATCTCCGTCGTGAACGCCCTCTCCTCGCGGCTCGAGGTCGAGGTCGCGCGCAGCCAGAAGCTCTACCGCATGTCGTTCGAGCGCGGCCACCCCAAGGGCAAGCTCGAGGACCTCGGCAAGGTCAACAACCGTCGCGGCACGCGTGTGCGCTTCAAGCCCGACACCGACATCTTCGGACCTAAGGCCGCGTTCAAGCCGCAGCGCCTGTTCAAGATGACGCGCTCGAAGGCCTATCTGTTCGGCGGCGTCGAGATCCGCTGGAACTGCGCGCCCGAGCTGCTCAAGGGCATCGAGGACGTGCCGGCGGAGGCCACGTTCCACTTCCCCGGCGGCCTCAAGGACTATCTGGCGGCGGCGATCCACGCCGACACGCTGGTGCATCCCGACATCTTCTCCGGCAAGTCCGGCCGCAACGGCGCGCATGGCGCCTGCGAATGGGCCGTGGCCTGGACCGCGGATGCGGACGGCTTCCTCTCTTCGTACACCAACACCGTCCCCACGCCCGATGGCGGCACCCACGAATCCGGCCTGCGCAGCGCGCTGCTCCGCGGCCTGAAGGATCACGCCGAGCGCGTCGGTCAGGGCAAGCGCGCCTCGTCCATCACCTCGGAAGACGTGATGGTGGGCGCGGCCGTGATGCTGTCCGTGTTCGTGCGCGAGCCCGAATTCCAGGGCCAGACCAAGGACCGTCTCGCCACCGCCGAAGCACAGCGCATCGTCGAGCAGGCGATGAAGGATCCGTTCGACCACTGGCTGTCGGGCAATCCGAACATGGCCAACCGGCTGCTCGACTTCGTGATCGACCGCGCCGAGGAGCGGCTGCGCCGCCGCCAGGAGAAGGAAACTGCGCGCAAGACCGCCGGCAAGAAGCTGCGCCTGCCCGGCAAGCTCGCCGACTGCACCGACGCCGGCACCGAAGGCTCCGAGCTCTTCATCGTCGAAGGTGACTCGGCCGGTGGCAGCGCCAAGCAGGCGCGCGACCGCAAGACGCAGGCCGTGCTGCCGCTGCGTGGCAAGATCCTCAACGTCGCTTCCGCCGGCAAGGACAAGCTGACGGCGAACGCGCAGCTCTCCGATCTCGTGCAGGCGATCGGCTGCGGCCAGCTCCTGCAATATCGCGAAGAAGATCTGCGTTACCAGCGCATCATCATCATGACCGACGCCGACGTCGATGGTGCCCACATCGCTTCGCTCTTGATCACCTTCTTCTACCGGCAGATGCCGAAGCTGATCGACGAAGGACATCTCTTCCTCGCGGTGCCGCCGCTCTACAAGCTGACCCACGGCACGAAGTCGGTCTACGCGCGCGACGACAAGCACAAGGAAGAGCTGATCAAGAGCGCGTTCAACGCCAACGCCAAGGTCGAGGTGAACCGCTTCAAAGGTCTCGGCGAGATGATGCCGGCGCAGCTCAAGGAGACCACCATGGATCCGGCCAAGCGGACCCTGCTCAAGGTGGTCCTGCTGCCCGACGACCGTGACACCACCGCAGATTCGGTGGAGCGGTTGATGGGTACCAAGGCCGAGGCGCGCTTTGCCTTCATCTCGGACAAGGCTGAGTTTGCCAGCGAAGAGTTGCTGGACGTCTGAGCCTCAGCACCGCCGCACTCCGTTCAAGAGCCCCGGCACGAAGCCGGGGCTCCTTTTTTTGTGGGGGCCACCGTTTGCCGGGATAATACCTGCCTACCGTCCGCCTCGCGTCGGGCGATTCCCGGCACCGTCGCCGCGACTCGGCCACCGACTCACGGTGCTCGGACCGTGGCAGGACGGCCTCCATTTCCGAGAAGGCCGAATTTCCTAACGAAACCCTACGCGAATTTGAGGCTCGGAAATCTGAACAAGCCTTTGAATTAAAGCCATTATTTCTGATCCCGGCGCTCTGGCCCCGAATGCGCACTCACCGGCGTTTTCCGGCGACTGTGCCTGCCCGGCAACAGCATTTCGGCGGGAAACGTCTATAGTCCGGGTCATCAGATGACACGAACTTCAGTGCGCTCGCGCCTGCTACGACAGACCAAGGTTGGGGATTTTGACATGAAGAAGGTTTTGCTCGCTCTGACCGCGGTTGCCGCGATGACCGGTTCGGCCTCGGCGGCCGATCTCGCTGCCCGTCCGTACGTGAAGGCGCCGATGGCGGCGCCCGTCGCCAACTGGACCGGCTTCTACATCTTCGGTGGCGCCGGCGGCGGCATCTGGGATGCGGACTCCCACACCAACTTCGTTGGCGTTCCCGTCACGATCGATCAGCGCGTCGGCGGCGACGGCTGGTTCGGCACGGTCGGCGCCGGCTACGACTGGCAGTTCAGCGGGACTTGGGTCGCTGGCGTGTTCGCCGATGGTCAGTTCGGTAGCTTGCGCGGCAGCCTCAACGATGAGTTCGCTGCGCTGACCGGCCGCATCAAGATGCAGGACGCCTGGGCTGCAGGTGTTCGCCTCGGCTATCTGGTTGCTCCGAACGTTCTCTCCTACGTCAATGCCGGTTACAGCGGATCGCACTGGTCGGGCACCGGCTTGACGAATCTCGCCGGGACGGCCTCGGGCTTCCACACCGACTCGTTCAACCGCAATGGCTGGTTCGTCGGCGGTGGCGTCGAGAACAATCTGAACATCTTCGGCATCTCGGCGCCGGGCTGGTTCATGAAGACCGAATATCGCGCTGCCTACTACGATCGTAAGGACATTGCCGTCCGCACCGACGTCGGCAACGTCGCGACCACCGACTCCATCAGCTTCAAGCCCTGGGTGCAGACCATCAGCACCTCGCTGGTCTATCGCTTCAACTGGACCGGTCCGGTCGTCGCGAAGTACTGATCCGATCTCACGATCAAACGTCAAAGCCCCGGCATCGTCCGGGGCTTTTTCGTTAGGGGCTTGTCGACGGCCGATGCTCGCCTTCAGCGACGGCACACAGCGCTGCTGGGCCTCGATCGCCATCCATGCAACATCGGTGATCGCGCCGCCCTGTGCTTGCGACATGCGCCCGCGACGGCTTGTGCCGGCACCGCCATTGTATCCGAACCAGAGCTACGGTTACTGTGCGCCCAAGCTTTCGAGGCCGCAGCAGATCCTTCATGCCGCGAGTCGCGTCAGAAGCGGACCGATGGGAGGAACGCATGCGCAGATTTCTGCTGGTCGCAGGCCTGTTTGCGACTGCCGTCGGGCTGCTCTGGATCGGACAGGGCACGGGCACCGTTCCCTGGCCGCGATCGAGCTTCATGGTCAACCAGCTGCAATGGGCCGGCTATGGCGCCGCCATGGCCGGCTTCGGGCTGGTGCTGATCTGGCAGAGCAACCAATAGAAGAAACCAGGGAATACAAGCATGACATCCAGCCGGTTCGATCTCCGCGGCAAGGTCGCGATCGTCACGGGAGGCAATGGCGGCATCGGCCTCGGCATGGCGCGCGGACTTGCCGATGCAGGCGCCGACATCGCCGTGGTCGGACGCAACGAGGCGAAGTCCAAAGCAGCCGTCGAAGATCTCCGGCAGCGCGGCGTCAAGGCGATCGCTGTTCCGACCGATGTCACCGACAGGGCCGCGATCGAAGCCATGATTGCCCGCGTGGTGAAGGATCTCGGCCGCATCGACATCCTCGTCAACAATGCCGGCATGAGCATCCGCAAGCCGCCGCACGAGCTCGAGCTCGACGAGTGGAACAAGGTGATCGACACCAACCTCACCAGCGCCTTCCTGTGCTCGAAGCTCGCCTATCCGGCGTTGAAGGCGTGCGGCAACGGCAAGGTGATCAACATCGGCTCGATGATGTCGATCTTCGGCGCGAGCTTCGCCACCGCCTATGCGGCGAGCAAGGGCGGCATCGTGCAATACACCCGCGCCTGCGCCAATGCCTGGGCGCCCGACAACATCCAGGTCAACGCCATCCTGCCGGGCTGGATCGATACCGACCTCACCCGCGGCGCGCGGCAGCAGGTGTCGGGATTGCACGAGCGGGTGCTGGCGCGCACGCCTGCGGGACGCTGGGGCGACATCGACGACTTTGCCGGCATCGCCGTGTTCCTGGCATCGCCCGCGTCGAACTTCGTCACGGGCACCGCGATTCCCGTCGATGGCGGCTTCTCAGTGATGGCCTGAGGGCATACCTGCCTTCGCAATCCGGCAACGCAAAAAAGAAGCCCCGGACCAAGCCGGGGCTTTTGAATTTGGCAGTGCTTTTTTTGATCGTTGGTCGCGTTGCGTCGACGTGCTCAGTAACGTGCGATGGTCGGGGCGTCGAACTTGTAGCTCGCGCGCACGACGGCCCATTGGATGTCGCGCGGCTTGGCGTCGAAGGTGTAATTAGCCGCGGTGCCGCCGAGCTGATAGGTCTGGCTGCCGAAAGCCGCGTAGTTGTATTCGAGCCCCACGATCCAGTTGCGGGTGATGCCGTATTCCCAGCCGGCGCCGACGGTCCAGCCGTTGTGCCAATGAGTTTGTCCGCCCGTACCCGTCACAAACGGATCGGTGACCGAGAGCCGGTTGTTGACCCCCGCATAGCCGCCCTTGATGTAGAACAGGTTGTTCTGCACGGCGAAGCCGGCACGACCGACGACAGTCGCCAGCACGTTGGCACGCCAGGAGAACACGTCGTTCGCCGGGGGGAATGCGGTGTTGGTGAAAGAGCCCTTGTTGTCGAGGCCGGAGATCGTGCCTTCCATGCCGAACACGTAATTGTTGGCCTGCCAATTGTAGCCGATCTGGGCGCCGCCCATGACGCCCGAATTGCGCTGGCGATAGCCCTCTCCTGGCAACAAATCGCCGAAGCCGCCACCGTTGCCGTTGTTGATGAACTGCTCGTTGGTCCATGCGCCACCGATGTGGCCGCCGACATAGAAACCGGTCCAGTTGAACAGCGGCTCGACATAAGCAGGCGCCTTGGTGTAGCGCGCGCCGAGATCGGCGGCGGAGGCAGCGCCGGCCGTAACCAAAGCGGTCGTGCAGGCGAAGGCGGCAATCAATTTATTACGCATGGTACACCCCGTGTCCTTTGATGGGTGCACGGTCACAGACGGGTGTTACTAAAATTCGAATCAACAGAGTTAACGCGGCGCATCGGCACGCGCGGGTCCGCAATTGCGCCCGCGCTGTTGCATACCCGCAACGCCATTGTCCCGATTTAACGCGACGTTATCCCTACCGATGTCCTGCGCTACGATTCCGACGCGACCTTCGAATGCACGTGCTCGGGCCGCACGCCGAGCGCAAGCAGGCGCGCCGGAATGCCCTGGAGCCATGGCAGCGCGGTGATGAGGCGCACGATCAGCGGCACCTTCAGCGGCCGGTCGCCGCTCTGCAGAGCGCCGCTGATGATGTTGTTCTGCACCACCACCTGCATGCGCTGCGTCATCTTCACCGGGAACTCGCGGCGACGCCTCACGGCATCGAGCTCGCTCTCGGACGGGCGGCCGTGCTGCAGCTTGCCCGCCAAGAGATTGGCGGTCGCGACCGCATCCTGTACGGCGAGATTGACGCCGACGCCGCCCACCGGCGACATCGCATGCGCGGCATCGCCAATGCAAAGCAGGCCCGGCCGCGTCCAGCGCGGCAGGCGGTTGATCGCGACGGTCAGCAGCCTGATGTCGTCGAAGCTCTTCACGTCGGCAATGCCTGCCTTAAGGATCGGTGCCATGCGCACGACGTCGTCGAGCAACGCCTGCAGTCCCCTCGCCTTCACCGCCTCGTACTGTCCCTTGCCGATGACGTAGGCGCATTGCCAATAATCGCCGCGATCGAAGGTGATCATCATCTTGCCGGGCTCGACGCGCGCGAACACGTTTTCGGTCTCGTCGGCCTTGCGACCGGCGCGAAACCACAGCACGTCCATCGGTGCGCCGATCTCCTCGACGGCCAGGCCCGCGCGCTGGCGCACCGTCGAATGCCGGCCGTCGCAGGCGATGGTGAGATCGGCTTCGATATCGATAAGGCCGTCAGGCGTTTTCGCCCGCACGCCGGCGATGGTCTCGCCACGACGGATCAGATCGACCGCCTCGGTGCTCATCATGACCTCGAGCGAAGCAAAGCGCCGGCCGGCCTCGCGCAGGAAATTCAGGAAGTCCCATTGCGGCATGAAGGCGATGAAGCGGTATTTGGTGTGGAGTCGGGAAAGATCGGCGATGCGCACCGGCGTGCCGCCGAACAGGCCGTCCATCTTCTGCAGCCGCTGATGCGGCAGCTTCAGGAAGCCGTCGATCAGGCCGAGCTCGTCCATCACCTGAAGCGTCGAGGGATGCACGGTGTCGCCGCGGAAGTCGCGGAAGAAATCCGCGTGCTTTTCCAGCACCACGACCTCGATGCCGGCCCGTCCCAGGAGATAGCCGAGCATCATGCCGGCCGGTCCTCCGCCAACGATGCAGCAGCGGACTCTTTTCGTCCGGTTTGATTGTTGGCCGGATGTCATTGCAACCACGATCCGCGACGTGAGTATCGATCAAGATATGGTGGGCAATGTAACGCCGATTCCGGTCGAGCGGAGCTTGAATCTGGATGCGCGGTGCCAGCGTTGGCCGGCAGCTCGGATCACGCCGGCCCGTCCGATCCCGGGAATAAGCCGCGTCCCCCGATGTTAATGGGAGATAAGACCCAACAGGGCATCAGAGGGAACGTTCAACGTGGCATGGTTGCTTGCAGGCGTGGCAGCCTGGCTGGTCATCAACGTCGCGCTCGTCTATCTGCGCACGCGCCGGAGCCGCGATGCGGAAGAGAGCGAGCCGCGGGTCTAACGTTGCTGACGGCGAGCGCCGCGCCTGCGACAGCAGTTCGCGTCAGGGCCGCAGGTCGCCACTTGCGAGGTAACAGATAGGCCAGCGCCGCGCGGGCCTCTCCTGGACGGGAACTGGACTATTTCTGATCTTCATTGCTGGTCCCGGTGCCCGGACTGCCGATCGGCAACCCGTTCGGCGCATGACCGACACCTGCGTTCCGTTCAGCTTGCGCGGCCGACGGCGAGGTGCCGTTTGCAGTCGGGGGCTGAACGTTCGGGTTGGTCTGCCCGGTATTGGTGTTGATGTTGGCCCCGGTGGTGGTGCCATGAATCCCCATCCCTGAAGGAGCCGACGGCCCCGAATTGGCGCTGCTGGATGAGGTGCCCATTCCGGCCCCCGAGCTGGCCGCAGATCCAGCGCTTCCGCCGCCAGTTCCCGTACCGGCTGCAGCACTGGCACCGCCACCCGCACCACCACTGCCTCCTCCGCCAGCACCCCCGCCTCCCTGAGCAAAAGCGGTCGTCGAAAGCGCAGCGCATGCGAAGGCGATGAGGATGGTCTTGCGGATCATGGATGGTCTCCCTGGTTTGGTGGACAATCCGGGGATCCGTAGAGTTGTTCCTTTGCCGAACTTCTTAGGCCCCAGTCGCCGCACGCCGAAGGCGTTAGCTTTCGTCGTTTTGCCAGAAGCTCAGTGATGGGTGGACGACGACCGCAAACGCTGCAAGGGCGAGGAAGATGACGACGACAAATGCAATTGCGATCTCTTCCATGGAGTCTCCCGGCGCCACAGCCCCCTCGCGTGGATGCCGGACCGTTGTGGCGGCATGGTGACTCCAAGGTGGATTTAAGATGCCTTTTGAAGAACAGTTCCGTGTCAGTCCGCGCCCCTTGGGAGAGCGAACGCCAGCATCAACGACGCCCGTTATTCCGACTACATCGCCTTTGTCGCCCGCGTGCCGGCCTCGTCGCCGTCCCGGATGGTTGGGTGGCAAGCGGCAGGCAACGCTTTCGGACTTCTGGCTGGCGCCCGCGAACGCGAGCTTTCATAGCTCGCTCTAGCTCTATGAGATGAGGTGCGGCAGTTCTTGCGGCTACCGACGCGACGATCGTGTTCGAGTCCTACAGACACGCCACGGCCGATCGAATGATCCGGCCGAATGCGTGACCGAGTTGTTCGAAGGCTTGCGGATGTGCGTTCATAACGACCCTCCGCGGCTGGCTAGTGCGGCGTCTTATTCGTCTACCCACCAGGTAAGCGACGGATAGACGACCAGCAGGCCAACGAGAGCCAAGGATGATCCGGCGAGAAGCATTCCTACAATCCAAGCGCACATCGGACGGGTACTCCGACTTTGCGCCATTATATGGCGCATTAAATTTTAAACGACAATAAACAAATTAAATAGCGTAAATTTCGTCCACTCCTTCAGACCATAGGGGGCGCATCCAAGTCCACGACATGGCTTGGTATCATCCGCATAACGCGCAGCCGAGTGGCTTCGGTCGTTTGACTGTACGAGCTAGAACCCGACCGAGCCCGAGCGCTATAGGGCGGCGCCGCCGCTGATGGGCATCAGCCGCGTTGTGTACTCCCGCGCGCGCCCTGCTCTCAGGGCCGCGCCGCCGCCGAGCACAATGGTCTCAATTGTTACTGCCGGTTCGCGCTGCGAAAACTCTTGATCTCGGAGACGCTGCCGTCGCGATAGGTCAGCTCCACCGAGACGGACTGCGTCGCTGGTGCGAGCTTCATGTAGAGCGGCATGCCGGCGGTGATCGCGCTGGGATCGCGCATGTCGCAAGGCGGCATCTTCAGCACCTGGTTGGGCACGGCGGTGTCGATGCCGATACGCACCTCGCGAATGGCGCAGCGATAGGACACGAGGTGCGTGTAGTAGACCAAGAGTCCGTTGAACTCGCGGAACGACAGCCAGCTCGTCGCGGTCATGTCGAGGATCTTGCGCTGGTCGCGGATCAGCGCGGCCTCGGGATCGAACCTGATCGGGAACGGCCCCTGCATGTCACCGGACTGATCGACGTAGCGGACCTCGATGGTGCCGGCCTGCGCATCCGGCGGCAATTCGATCGACGGGTTCGGCATCCGCTTGCGCGTGCGCGGATCGAGCGTGTCGATGAAGCCGGTCTCGCGGAAATCGCCCTTGCCCGCCATGCGCCAGGAAATGCCGAGCGTCGGGTCGGCAAAGGAGAACACCACGCTCCAGCCGCCATTGTGCCGCGAGAAGCTCGCGATCGGCGCGTTGATGGCCTCCTCTTTCGGCAGTTGCGGCACCGACACCGGCGGCAGCGCGGCGAGCTTCTGCGGCGGCGGATCGGCCGGCCGCGCGGCGGCATCCTTCGCCATGCCGCTGAGAAAGACGTCGTCGACCATCTGGTCGAAATAGACCGGCACCTGCCTGTGCTTCACGGTATCGGCCATCTCGCTGACGGCGCGGCGGGTGCGCTGCGCCACCTGCACGAGGTTCTCGCCGGGCTCAAGCAGCTCCTTGGCGAAGGTGCGCGTGAACACCGAATTGGGATTGGTGTCGTCATTGGACAGACGATCGAGCGCGGTCTGGCGGGGACCTGCCGAGAACACCGAAAACACGCCTTCGGGCAGCTGCGTCATCGGCGCGAGCCCGCCGGCACCGGCGACCGCGCGGGTGCCCTTGCGCTCGAACGGATTGTTGCGGCAGGCGTCGAACACCAGGATCGAAGTTCGCGCCTTCTTGTTCTGCAGACGCTCGATAATGCGATCGGCGAGGATCGAGGCGTCGCGCACCAGCTCTTCCTGCCCTTCCGTCGCCGCCGGTACGTCGGTCGGCAGCAGATAGTTCTGGCCCGCGATCTCGAAGCCGTGGCCGGCGTAGAAGAAGAACGCGGTATCGCCGGGCTCGATCGCCTTGTCGAAGGCGAGCAGCGTCTCGGAGAATTGCTGCCGGTTCTGGTTCTCTGCGACCATCACCGAGAAGCCGAGCTGCTTCAGCGTGTCGCCCATGGTGCGGGCGTCGTTGACGGCCTTGAGCAGCTTTGGAACGTTCCTGTAGTCGTTGTTGCCGACGACGAGCGCAACGCGCTTCTCGGCATGGGCGGGAAGCGCAAAGCCGCCGAGGCTTGCTGCCAGGCCAAGGGCCGCCAGAGTTCTGAAAAGCCGACGCGTCATCGCAAGTTTCCCGTTGCAGAACGGCGGAGAGGCCGCTTCCTTCGAACGGCAGTTCGTTGGACCCCCTGCCGCTGTGTGATAGTCGGCCCAGACGTAACGACGGTTCAAGGGACCTGGGCCTCCGGATCCACGATCTGGCTATGGCAGATTCCCGCGGAATCTGCTCTTTCTAGGACAATTGCGCTGCACGCGGGGGCTGCCGTGTATCGCTGGTGTACTGATGAGGTCGAGCCGCATGAGCGGTTCGACTATTGGCGCGAGGTGCGCTCCAAGGGATTGTTCGGCGTCACTGCCGAGCTCGCGCGCGAACGGCGCGCGGACTTCTTCGGCGAATTCTCGCTACGCCAGTTGGGCGGCGCCGGCCTCGTCGAGCTGAAGGCCTCCCCCTACGCGGTCGAACGCAGCAGCTCCGACATCGCCTACGCGCCCGGGGACGCGATCTGCGTCTATCAGCAGCTCGGCAACGGCAGCTGGTTCGGCGGCCTGCGCGGAAGCGACTTTGCGATCGCCAACGGCAGCTTCGCGACCAGCCATACCGACCTGCCCTACCGCACCGCGCCGCTGGGCGCCGAGGGCTTCCACCTGCGGATCCTGAAGATCCCGCTCAGCACCATCCCGGCGCAGGACAGGCGCATGCGCGAGCTTGCGCCCCGGACGTTCGACGATCCCGCCTTGGCTCCGCTGCTCGGAGCCTGCTTTGCCGAACTCGGCGAAGCCTCCACGGATCAAGACGCCGACGATACGACCTCCCTGGTTCAGGCCTTGGCCCATCTGGCGCTGATCGAGCGCGGCATCGTCAGACCCGGCAGCCGGCGTGGACAGGCCGCGCTGCGGACCGCCCGCCTCTCGCAGGCCCGCCGCCTGATCACGCGCCACCTGCAAGATCCCAATCTCGCGCCGATCATGGTGGCTGACCTGCTCGGCGTGTCCGTGCGCCACCTGCACATGCTGTTCGAGACCGCGGCAAAGAGCTTCTCGCAGACCGTAACGGACGAACGGCTGAAACAGAGCCGCCGCCTGATGCGCGAGGCGCCCGAGCGGCTGATCGCCGATATCGCGGCTGCCTGCGGCTTCGAGAGCCTGGCGACCTATTACCGGGTCTTCAACGCCGCCTATGGCATGGCCCCCGGCGATTTCCGGGCCCAGGGCTCGCAGGCGTGCTAGCCGCCGTTTTGACGCCTTGGGCCGGAGTGCGGGACTGGGCGGAAAACCTCAGTCGCGCCCGTGATTTGGGCAAAAACCTCAGGTTTTTTAGGGCCTTCCCGCGCCCGCTCCATTGACTTTGGCCGATTCCCGCCTATGTTCCGGGGCGACGCGGCTCAGATCGAAGAGCGATTCCTGAGCCTTGCGCTTTGTTCGCGTGTGTCAGCACCCCCAGCTTCTTTGAGAGCGCGCCGTTTCGGGGTGGAACGCGACCAGCCTTAATTACCCTCGATTCCGAACGGCGGTTTCGACCAGAGGCTCAATGTCCTTTTCACATCTCGGACTGTCCGAAAAAGTCCTCGCCGCAGTGGCGGCCACCGGTTACACCACCCCCACCCCCATCCAGGAACAGGCGATCCCCCACGTCCTCGCACGCAAGGATGTGCTCGGCATCGCCCAGACCGGCACCGGCAAGACCGCGGCCTTCGTGCTGCCGATGCTCACCATCCTCGAAAAAGGGCGCGCCCGCGCACGCATGCCGCGCACGCTGATCCTCGAGCCGACCCGCGAGCTCGCGGCCCAGGTCAAGGAGAACTTCGACCGCTACGGCGCCGGCCAGAAACTCAACGTCGCCCTCCTGATCGGCGGCGTCTCCTTCGGCGACCAGGATGCCAAGCTGACGCGCGGCGTCGACGTGCTGATCGCAACCCCCGGCCGCCTGCTCGACCACACCGAGCGCGGCGGCCTCTTGCTCACCGGCGTCGAGCTGCTCGTCATCGACGAAGCCGACCGCATGCTGGACATGGGCTTCATTCCCGACATCGAGCGCGTCTGCAAGCTCGTCCCGTTCACACGCCAGACCCTGTTCTTCACCGCGACCATGCCGCCGGAGATCCGGCGCATCACCGAAGCCTTCCTGCACAATCCGCAGAAGGTGGAGGTCTCCAAGCCCGCCACCACCGCCGTCACCGTCACGCAGGTCCAGGTGCCTGCCGGGCGCGAGGCGCACGAGAAGCGCGAGCTGCTGCGCCGCCTGCTGCGCGAGGCCAAGGATCTCAAGAACGCGATCATCTTCTGCAATCGCAAACGCGAGGTCGCGGTCGTTCATAAATCGCTCCAGAAGCACGGCTTCAGCGTCGGCGCCCTGCACGGCGACATGGACCAGTCCGCCCGCACGGCCGCACTCGAGCAATTCCGCAAGGGCGAGCTACCGCTGCTCGTCGCCTCCGACGTCGCCGCGCGTGGCCTCGACATTCCCGAGGTCAGCCACGTCTTCAATTTCGACGTCCCCCATCACGCCGACGATTACGTCCACCGCATCGGCCGCACCGGCCGCGCCGGCCGCACCGGCACCGCGATCTCAATCGTGACGCCGCTCGACCAGAAGTCGATGGTGGCCATCGAAAAGCTGATCGGCCAGAGCATTCCGCGCGCCGAAGGCGATTACGAAATCCAGGCTGAATCCTCCGACGGGACCGAGCGTCCGCGCGAGGCGCGTGGCCGCGAACGTTCACGCGGCGGACGCGGCAAGCCGCAGCGCGGCCGTGAGCGAAGCCACGAGCCGCGCGAGGCGCGTGGCGAGGCAAGGCATACTTCGGAGCCAAGGCATGCTTCGGAAGCAAGGCATGGTTCGGAAGCAAGGCCCTCCTCGGAAACAAGACAGTTGTCCGAAGCAAGGCCTCGGTCCGACGACAAGCGCAGGGCAGAGCCGCGTCACGACGCGCGCCAGCAGGCCAATAATTCGCATGTGCCGTCGATCGGCCGCCCCGAGCCGCGCCGCCAACGCGAGATCGACGCCGAGCCGGGCGATCACTCGCATCTTCCGGCATTCCTGCTGCGGCCGGTCCGCTCTCCCGCCGGCGCCTGAAGCGCGAGGGCGCGCTCCAGGTTTCGGTTGCGGAAACAGGAAGTACACGTTTTTAGACGTTTCGTGAACGTATATTTACGGGGCGTTCACGATCGTCCGTTAGCCTACGAACATAATTTAAGCATTGCTGCGGTCGTCGGCGCTCCGACCGCTGTGGGGTATGTTCCGTGGTCAAGGTGCTCGACGAACACGAACGCACGATGGCGTTCGCCGAAGTGGCGCTCGGTCAGATCCGATCGCTTCGGCAGACGGCGATTCCCCGCAATTACGAGATCTGGTACGTCTACGCCACCGGCTACAACGCACCGCTGAATAAGATCATCAACGAGACGCTGGCGCGCAGCGGCAAGCTGACCGAAGCCGATCTCGAGCAGATCTACGAGACCTATCTCTCCCACATCAAGACCACCGACCGCATCGACAAGGTCGGCGCGCGAGTTATCGGCGAGATCGACGACGTCATGAGTGTCCTGAGCGACGCGCTCGGCATGACCGGCTCCTACGATACCACCCTGTCGAGCGCGACCGCGAAACTGGCGTCGGCCAAGAGCCGCGACCAGATCAAGGCAATCGTCGAAACGCTGCTGCGCTCGACCAGCGAGATGCGCGAGACCAACAAGGCGCTGGAAGACCGCCTGACGCTGTCGAAGAACGAAATCAGCAATCTCCAGCACAGCCTGGAGGCGATCCGTGCCGAGAGCCTGACCGATCCGCTCACGGGCCTCGGCAATCGCAAATATTTCGACCGCATGATCGACATGGCCGTGCAGAGCGCGCTCGCATCGGGCGAGTCGCTGTCGCTGCTGCTGTTCGATATCGATCACTTCAAGTCGTTCAACGATTCCTACGGCCATCTCACCGGCGACCAGGTGCTGCGGCTCGTCGGCCTTTCGCTGAAGCAGACCATCAAGGGCCAGGACATCACCGCGCGCTACGGCGGCGAGGAATTCGCGGTCGTGCTGCCCAACACCGCGCTGCGCCAGGCGCTCACGGTGGCCGACCACATCCGCCGCGCGGTGATGGCGAAGGAATTGAAGAAGAAGTCCACCGGCGAGATCCTCGGCCGCGTCACCATCTCCGTCGGCGTCTCCATGCTCAAGCCCGGCGACGACACCGACGCGCTGATCGAGCGCGCCGATGCCTGCCTCTACGCCGCCAAGCGCAACGGCCGCAACCGCGTGATCTGCGAAGCCGATCCGGAATACGCCGTCGAATCGCACAGCCGCGTGGCGTAATCACCGCCGCTCCTTGCAAACCTCGTTTCAAACTGAAACCTCCGGGCCGGGCTCAATGTCTCGGGCCTGCGTTTCTCGGCGAGGTCAGGTTTGGCTGATGAATTCCGCGATGAGACGATTGACGGCCTCGGGCGCATCCTCGAGGCAGTAGTGGCCGGCTCCCGGGAGACGATGGACGCTCGCAGTCGGGAAAACCGATGTGAAGAGCGGCAAGAAATGCGAAGCGTGGAGCGTACGATCCGCCTCGCCCCAGATCGCGAGCGCCGGCCTGTCCCGGATCATGCGGTCTGCGGCGGCATCGGGCATCTCGAACCGGTGCGCGCCGATCGCAAAACCCTTCGCCCAGCCGATCGCCCCGAGGCATTCGGCCGGATTGGCAAACGGCGCGCCATAGGCCGCAAGCCAGTCATCGGAGATGATTGCGTTGTTCTCGAAACCGTTCAGCTTCAGCGTGCTCAAGATGTTGAAGTTGAGCTGGCCGAGCACCGCTTCGAGATTTCCATCTGCCTCCGCTTGCCCGATCCAGCGAAACCACCGTGAAGCAGCTGCATTTGCGCTCACGCGCTCCAGCAGGTCGACCTGACCGAACGGTGTCGGGCCATTGGTCGAGATGAGCCGGCGGATGCGGTGCGGATGCCGGCTGCGATCCCCATGCCGACCGGACCGCCGAAATCATGCATTACGAGCGTGATGTCCGTCAGGTCGAGCGCGAGTACGAATTTTTCCAGGTTGTCGATGTGGTCCTGCAGCCAATAGCTGCGCGTGGCCGGCGTCTCGCTCCTTCCAAATCCCACGTGATCCGGGACGACGACGCGGTGTGTCGCGCTCAACACCGGGATCAGGTTCCGGAACAGATAGCCCCAGGTCGGCTCGCCATGCAGGCACAGGACGACCTCGCCATCGCGAGGTCCCTCGTCGACGAAGTGCATCTTGAAATGCGACGCGTCGTTGAAATGCGGTGCAAAGGCAAAGCTGCCACCGAACGTGGCCTCGGGTCTGATCATGGGTATTCCTTTCTGCACGGTTTCAATTTGAAACCGATATCGGCATACCGCTTGAGGTTTCAGTTTGCAACCGATATATGGAAGTTCGCTGCACTCGAACGACACGGCGGAGATGGACATCAGGAATGGGCAAGAGAATTAGCCACAAGGATTCGTTGTGCGGCGTGGCACGTCCGCTGGACGCGATCGGCGACTGGTGGTCGCTTTTGATCGTGCGCGACGCCTTCGATGGCTTGCGCCGGTTCGGTGAGTTTCAGAAGAGTCTCGGCCTCGCCAAGAACATCCTCTCGGCCCGGCTGCGCAATCTCGTGGCACACGGCATCGTGGACATTGTGCCCGCAGCAGAGGGCGGCCCATATCAGGAGTACGAGCTGACGGAGAAAGGACGCGGACTGTTTCTGGTTCTTGCAGCGCTCAGGCAGTGGGGCGAGGACTTCTTCTTCGCGCCCGACGAGGCCCACGTGCTGCTGGCCGACAAGAAGTCGGGGCTTCCCGTGCGCAGGCTCGAGCTACGAGCTCGGGACGGACGCGTTCTCGGTCCGGCCGACACCATCGTGCGGCGCCCGCCGAGCATGGCGAGGGTCGAGCTGGCGCGCCCACAAGTTCGGACAGCTTCGAACCGCCGAGATTTCAAGCCGCGCACCAGGAAGTAGCGATCGCCACCGCGTGATCTGCGAGGCGAATGCGGAATTCCCCGATCGGGATGCGCAAGCGGGTGGCGCGAGGCGACGCGACGCGCCGAAACACCGCCGCGCTTGACATTCCAACTTGCCGACCGACATCTTCCTCGCTGCCGCGACACCGACCGCGAGCATCGAGGACTGACCGCCGTGCCCAACCCTCACGATTTCCACACGCCGCAACCATCCTACACCAGGGACGAGCTGCTGAGATCGAGCGAAGGCGGCTATTTCGGCCCGGGCAATGCGCAATTGCCGGCACCGCCGATGCTGATGATGGATCGCATCACGGAGATCAGCACGAACGGTGGCGCGTTCGGCAAAGGCCATATCGTCGGCGAGCTCGATCTCGCGCCTCACCACTGGTTCTTCGATTGCCACTATCGCGGCGACGCGATGATGCCGCCAACTCTGGGCCTCGACGCCATGTGGCAGATGATCGGCTATTGGCTCGGCTGGTCCGGCTCACCGGGCAAGGGCCGCGCCATCGGCGTCGGCGAAGTGGAATGCACCGGCACCGTCACGCCCGACACAAAGAGCGTTCGCTACGAGGTCGCGATGCGCATGGTCCGGCGAGGCAAGCTGGTGCTCGGAATTGCCGACGGGCGCGTGCTCGCCGACGGCGTCTGTGTGTTCACAGCCAAGGACATGCGTGTCGGCCTGACCAAGGCCGTCGATTGATCTCTCGCAGGGTGGGCAAAGGCGCGCAAGCGCCGTGCCCACGATCTCTGCATAACTATTTCGAACGTTGGGCGCGCTTCCGCCTTCGCTCTGCGAGCTACGGCGGGCGAGTCGCTTTGCCCACCCTACGCACCGTCTTCTTGACTGCCTTCTTGGCCGCCCTCTTCTTGGCAGCAGGCTTCTTTGGCTCGGTCTTCTTCGTGACCGCCTTCTTCCCCTTCGGCCGCTTCTTCACCTTGGCGCGCTGGGCGGCGGCGAGGGCCGCCCTGGCCCATTGCGCCAATTCCTCGGAATCGTCGAACAGACGTGCCGGCAGCTCCCAGTAGGAATTCACCAGCACGGTCTTGGCGCGGGTCGAATATTGGAACGGCTTTGAGCCCTCGGCCTCGAAGTCCGGGATGGTCACTTCGTCGGCGCGGAAGAACAGGCCGGCGCGCAAGGCGAGCGCAAAGTTGACGCCGTCGACGGAGATGCCGTGGCCGGAGAACATCTTGCGGATGGTAACGGGGCCGAAATCGGCGAACAGGTCAGTCAGGAATTCGCGGTCCATGCTCACGCTCTCTCGTGCCCCGGACGCAGCGCGCCGTGAAACGGTGCGCTGCTGAGCCGGGGCCCAGGCCCTCTGCGACAGGAAGTATAGCGTGGGTCCCGGCTCTGCGCAGCAGCGCAAGAGCGCTGCAGCGCGTCCGGGACACGAGAGCGATGCGTTGGGCTGATTACCCGTCGATCTTCGCCGGCCGCAGCTCGACCGACTCGCCGCAGCCGCAGGCGGATATCTGGTTGGGGTTATTGAAGACGAACTGGGCCTGCATCTTGTCGGCCTTGTAGTCCATCTCGGTGCCAAGCAGGAACAGCACGGCCTTGGGGTCGACCAGGATCTTGACGCCCTTGTCCTCGACGACCTCGTCGGTCGGCCGGACATCGTGGGCGTATTCGACCGTGTAGGACTGGCCGGCGCAGCCGCCGTTCTTCACGCCGACGCGCAAACCGACGATCTCGGAATCGGCGCGCTGGGTCAGCTCGGTGATGCGCTGGGCGGCCGCATCCGTCAGCCGCATCACCTGCGGGCGCGGACGCCGCGGCTTCGGAGTGGATGCTGGGGTCGCCTGGGTCATCTTGTTTATCTGGTCCGTTGCGGAACGAATTCAATACCGGGTTTATGTCACCACATGTTGAGGACGAGGCGCGCCTCGTCGCTCATGCGCTCGGGCGACCACGGCGGCTCCCAAACGACCTTGACGTCGACCACGCCGACCCCGGGAACGCTGGCGACCGCGTTCTCGACCATGGTCGGCAGCTCGCCCGCGGCCGGGCAGTTCGGCGTCGTCAGCGTCATCTGGACGTCGACCGAGCGATCGTCCTTGATCTCGACCTTGTAGATCAGGCCGAGCTCGTAAATGTCGGCGGGAATTTCCGGATCGAACACTGTCTTGAGCCCGGCGATGATCTCGCGGGTCAGGCGCTCGGTCTCCTCCGGCGGCAGCGCCGAATGGGTCTCCATCGGATTGGCTTTGATTTCGGCCGTGTCACTCATGCGAACAAATCCCGCGCCTTCAAGAGCGCCTGTGCCAGATGATCGACTTCTTCCCGCGTATTATACATGCCGAACGAGGCCCGGCAGGTGGCCGTCACGTTGAACCGCTCTAAAAGCGGCATCACGCAATGGGTGCCGGCGCGCACCGCAATGCCCTGGCGGTCGATGACGGTGGCGACATCGTGGGCGTGCGCACCCCCAAGCTCGAACGAGATCACCGGGCCCTTGCCCCGCGCCGTGCCGATCAGCCGCAGCGAGTTGATCTCGCGCAGGCGATCCTGGGCATAGGTGGTGAGATCGTGCTCGTGAGCGGCGATGCGCTCCTTGCCGATCGAATTGACGTAGTCGATGGCGGCGCCAAGCCCAACCGCCTCGACGATCGCCGGCGTGCCCGCCTCGAACTTGTGCGGGGGATCGCCATAGGTGACGACCTCGCGCGAGACTTCGCGGATCATCTCGCCGCCGCCGTTGAAGGGACGCATTGCGACCAGGTGGTCGTATTTGGCCCAGAGCGCGCCGATGCCGGTTGGCCCGTACACCTTGTGGCCGGTGAAGACGTAAAAGTCGCAGCCGATGTCCTGGACGTCGACCGGCAGATGCACCGCGCCCTGGCTGCCGTCGACCAGCACCGGAATGCCGCGGGCATGCGCGATTCTGACGACCTCCTTGACCGGCACGATGGTGCCGAGCGCGTTCGACATCTGGGTGATCGCGACCAGCTTGGTCTTGGCCGTGAGCAGCTTCTCGAACTCGTCGATGAGGAAGTTGCCTTCATCGTCGACCGGCGCCCATTTGATGACGGCACCCTGGCGCTCCCGCAGGAAATGCCAGGGCACGATGTTGGAGTGGTGCTCCATGATCGAGATGACGATCTCGTCGCCTTCCCCGATGTTCGGCCCGCCCCACGAAGACGCGACCAGATTGATCGCCTCCGTCGCGTTGCGGGTGAAGATCACTTCCTCAGTGCGCGAAGCATTTATGAATTGCGCGACCTTGGCGCGGCCGCCCTCATAGGCTTCGGTCGCCGCGTTGGCGAGGTAATGCAGGCCGCGATGCACGTTGGCGTATTCGGACGTATAGGCCTGCGTCATGCGATCGAGTACGGCGCTCGGCTTCTGCGCCGAGGCGGCGTTGTCCAGATAGACCAGCTTCTTGCCGTAGACTTGCATGGCAAGCGCCGGAAAGTCCTGGCGGACGCGGCCGACGTCGTAAGTCCCGTTCTTGACGGCCGGATGCGTGCTCATTGGCGCCGCTCCAGCCAGCGCTCGGCGACGCCGATCACGTGCTCGCGCAAACCGTCATCGGCGATCTGCTCGATCGCCTCGCCGACGAAGGCCTGGATCAGCAGGGCCTGGGCCTGCTTCTCCGGCAGGCCGCGCGCCTTCAGATAGAACAGCAGGCTGTCGTCGAGCGCGCCGGCGGTGGCGCCGTGGCCGCAGGAGACGTCGTCGGCAAAAATCTCGAGCTCCGGCTTGTTGTCGGCTTCGGCCTCGTCCGAGAGCAGCAGCGCGCGCGTCATCATCTTGCCGTCGGTCTTCTGCGCGTCGGGACGGACGATGATGCGGCCCTGGAACACCGAGTGGCCACGGTCGTCGACCACGGCGCGGAAGATCTCGCGGCTGACGCAGTTCGGCACGGCGTGATCGACCACCAGCGTGGTGTCGCCATGCTCGGTCTTCTTCAACAGGTTGACGCCGTTGGCCGAGAGCTCGCTGCCCTCACCCGCCAGCGCAATGAAGCCCTGAAGACGACTCACCGCAGCGCCGGTGGTCATGTTGAAGAAATTGAACTTCACATTGGCGCCGATGGTGACGAACTGTGAGGTCACGTTCACCGCGTCAGGCGCATCGTCCATCAGACGGATGTGGGCGACGTCGGAATCGTCACCAACCGACACGAGGACGGCGTCGTTGACCTGGTAGGCCTTGGCACCCGCCGCGACAAAGGTCTCGACGATGGTGGCGCGAGCGCCCTTCCCGACCGCGACCTGCGAGCGGGTGAACGCCGACGCCGACGCGGCGGTCGCGATGTGAATGATCTGGATCGGCGCGGACAGCTTGGCGCCATCGGCGATCGACAACACGACGCCGTCGGTCGCCATCGCCGCGTTCAGCGCGATCATTGCATCGATGGACGCGGTCTTCAGCAGACCGGCGTCCTTGTCCAAGGTCTCCCGCAGGGTCTTGAAGCCCGCCTCGGCGACAAGCGCCTTCACGTCGGACAGATCGGCCGCGAACACGCCGTCGACCAGCACCAGCTTGCGGGCGCCGTCGATCGCATGCACCTTCACCGCGTCCGCGGCGCGCTTCAACGTGGCCGCATCGGGGCTGGCTGCCAGCGGCAGCACCTCGCCGACCAGTGCACGCAGGTCAGTGTATTTCCATTCCTCGAGCCGGCGGTGCGGCAGGCCGAGACGCTCATAGGTCTCGAACGCCTCGCGGCGCACCGCGGTGACCGCGGGCGAACCCGGCAGCCGGCCTTCGGCGCTGGTGAAGAGATCGCTCACCGCGCGGCCCTTTCCGGTCTTTGCCACAGCAACGTTCATCGCAAACAATCCTTACGCGGCATCCTCGAACTGGGCGTAGCCGGACGCTTCCAGTTCCAGCGCCAGCTCCTTGCCGCCGCTCTTCACGACACGGCCCTTCGACATCACGTGCACGACGTCGGGCACGATGTAGTTGAGGAGCCGCTGATAGTGGGTAATGACGACCATCGAACGCTTGGGCGAGCGCAGCGCGTTGACGCCGTCGGCCGCAATGCGCAGCGCGTCGATGTCGAGGCCCGAATCCATCTCGTCGAGGATGCACAGGCTCGGCTCGAACAGCGCCATCTGCAGCACCTCGTTGCGCTTCTTCTCGCCGCCGGAGAAGCCGACATTGACGCCGCGCTTGAGCATGTCCTGCGGGATGTTCAGCGACTTCGAGACCTCGCGGACCTTCTTGAGGAAGTCCGGGGTCGAGTATTCATCCTCGCCGCGTGCCTTGCGCTGGGCGTTCAACGCCGTGCGCAGAAAATTCATGGTGGCTACGCCGGGAATCTCGACCGGGTACTGGAACGCCAGGAACACGCCCTTGGCGGCGCGCTCGTTCGGCTCCATCTCCAGGAGGTCTTCACCCTTGAACAGAATCTGGCCGTCAGTAACCTCATAGCCGGGCTTGCCGGCGATGACGTGGGAGAGCGTCGATTTGCCGGAGCCGTTCGGCCCCATGATGGCGTGGATCTCGCCTTCGTTCACGGTCAGCGTCAGCCCGTGGAGGATCTCACGCTCCTCGACACGAACCTTCAGGTCTTTCACTTCAAGCAAAGCCATCTTGGTGTCCAGTTTGTTCAAATGATGCATGGAGCGCCGCAGCGCACCGCCAGGGTCGGCAATCAGCCGACCGACCCTTCGAGCGAGATCGAGATCAGCTTCTGCGCTTCCACCGCGAACTCCATCGGCAGCTGCTGCAGCACGTCCTTGACGAAGCCGTTGACGACGAGGCCGACCGCTTCTTCCTGGCTGAGCCCACGCTGGATGCAGTAGAACAGCACGTCCTCGGAGATCTTCGAGGTCGTCGCTTCGTGCTCGAACGTCGCCGAGGAGTTCTTGGCCTCGATGTAGGGCACGGTGTGAGCGCCGCATTTGTCGCCGATCAGCAGCGAATCGCAGGCGGTGAAGTTGCGGGCGCCGGTGGCTTTGCGATGCGCGGTGACGAGGCCGCGATAGGTGTTCTGCGACTTGCCGGCGGCAATGCCCTTGGAGATGATCCGGCTCGACGTGTTCTTGCCGAGGTGGATCATCTTGGTGCCCGAATCGACCTGCTGGAAGCCGTTCGAGATCGCGATCGAGTAGAACTCGCCACGGGAATTGTCGCCGCGGAGAATGCAGCTCGGATATTTCCAGGTGATCGCCGAACCGGTTTCGACCTGGGTCCAGGAGATCTTGGAATGGTTGCCGCGGCAGTCGCCACGCTTGGTGACGAAATTGTAGATGCCGCCCTTGCCTTCCGAATTGCCGGGATACCAGTTCTGCACCGTCGAATATTTGATCTCGGCATCGTCATGGGCGACGAGCTCGACCACGGCGGCGTGCAGCTGGTTCTCGTCGCGCTGCGGCGCGGTGCAGCCCTCGAGATAGGAGACGTAGGAGCCCTTGTCGGCGATGATCAGCGTGCGCTCGAACTGGCCGGTGTTGCGCTCGTTGATGCGGAAATAGGTCGACAGCTCCATCGGGCAACGCACGCCCGGCGGCACGTAGACGAACGAGCCGTCGGAGAACACCGCCGAATTCAGCGTCGCATAGAAATTGTCCGAGGTCGGCACCACCGATCCCAGATATTTCTGCACCAGCTCGGGATGCTCGCGGATCGCCTCCGAGATCGGCATGAAGATCACGCCGGCCTTCTTCAGCTCCGCCTTGAACGTGGTCGCAACCGAGACCGAATCGAACACCGCATCGACCGCGATCTTGCGCTTGGCCGGGTCTTCCTCACCCACCTTCGGCTCGACACCTTCGAGCATGGCCACTTCTCGCAAGGGGATGCCGAGCTTCTCGTAGGTCTTCAGGATCTCCGGATCGATCTCGTCGAGCGAGGTGACGGTCTTCTTCGGCTTCGGTGCCGCATAATAGTAGAGGTCCTGGAAGTCGATCTTGGGATAGTCGACGCGCGCCCAGGTCGGCTCGGTCATGGTCAGCCAGCGCCGATAGGCCTCCAGCCGCCACTGGAGCATCCAGTCGGGTTCGTTCTTCTTCTGCGAGATGAACTTGACGGTCTCTTCCGACAGCCCCTTGGGGGCCTTGTCGGACTCGATCAGGGTCTCAAACCCATAACGATACTGATCGACGTCGATGCGCTTCACGCGCTCGACCGTCTCTTGCACGGCTGGCATTCTATCCTCCGCTCGCGGTTTCAAGGACCGCGGTGGATCAAACTCGGACGAGTATTACGATGTTTCTGGGCGGAAAGCACGGCTTAGAACCGTTCAACCCGTGTTTCGTCGCTTAGTGCTTAAGTAGGCTATTACCGAGCTTTCGCCAAGCCTCTAACGCCCTGTTGATGTCCTCCGGTGCCGTGGACCAGCCCAGACTGAGACGCACCGCTCCCTGGGCCACGCTCGGGTCATAACCCATGGCCGAAAGGACGTGGGAGGGCTGGACCTTGCCCGAGGAACAGGCCGAGCCGGAGGAGACGGCGACGCCTTCGAGGTCGAAGCCAATCACCGCGGTCTCGGCCTTGAGACCCGGCGCCGTGAACAGGACGGTATTTGGCAACCGCTTCACGTCATCCGAGAAGATCGTTGCGTCCGCAATCGCTCGGATGCCATTTTCCAAGCAAGCTCTGAGGGTTGTCATGCGCTCCGCATCCTCCGGCAGAGCCTGAAGCGCAGCCTTCACAGCCGCGCCGAAGCCGGCGATCCCGGCGACATTCTCGGTTCCGGCGCGGCGGCTCTGCTCCTGTCCCCCGCCCCGCAGCACCGGCTCCAGTCCGGCGATCCCCTCGGCCACCACCAGTGCGCCAATCCCCTTTGGCCCGCCGATCTTGTGCGCAGAAAAGGTCGCAAGGTCGGCGCCTACAGCCTTGATGTCGAGGGGAGTTTTCCCCAGGGCCTGGATCGCGTCGACGTGCAGGAGGCCTCCGGCCTCGTGAACGATCCGTGCCGCCTCGGCGACCGGCTGGAGCGCGCCCGTCTCGTTATTTGCGGCCATGATCGAAACCAGCGCTGGCGGGCCGTCCGTAAGCCGTGCCTTCAGATGCTCAAGGTCGACCACGCCGGAGCGTGTCACGTGGATCAGATCGATAGCGGCACCCTGGAACCGGCCACCTGCCAGCACCGAAGCGTGCTCGACTGCCGAGACCAGCAGCCGCTCGACAGGGCCACTGGCCGGTCCCCGCAAACCCGGCGACAGGGCCAGCGCATTGGCCTCGGTTCCCGCCGAGGTGAAGACCACGTTCCGCGGCAACGCGCCGACTGCCGTCGCAAGCACGGCACGGGCCTCCTCGACCAATCGCCGCGCCTCCCGCCCCTCGGCATGAACCGACGACGGATTGCCGATCAGCTCAAAGGCCGCAACCATCGCCGCCCGGGCCTCGGGGCGCAGCGGCGTGGTCGCGTTCCAGTCGAGATAGACACGGGGCGGCATCTCGCTCTCTTAGCATCTTTTGCCATCCGGCCAATCGGACCGCGGCCCGCGTCAGGCGGGCTGCTGCTGCTGCTCCATTATGGCAGCCGGCCGCGGCGCCGCCCGCAATCCGAACAGCGGCCGCAGCCAAGCGATGCGCCGGACGACTTCATAGGTCGCCACACATGTGAGCGCGGTCCCGATGATGACAAGAGAGGCTTCGATCCCAACCGGGATATTGCTGTCGTGCAACGCATGCGCGATCACGATGACCGCGGTCTGATGCACGATGTAGTACGGGAAGATCGCGTCAGTCAGATAGCGCCGCACGGGACTGTCGGCCGTGAGGTGGCGCCGCGCAAAGCCCAGCACGGCGGCGATCGCGAGCCATTGGTAGCAACCGTAGGCCGAGGCGGCGGCCCATTTCAGCGCGGGCGACGGCGCAAACAGACCGGTGCGAACCAGGATGAAGGCCGAGAAGCAGGCGACTGCAGCCGCCAGAGCCGCCCAGCGCTGGCGCACGACATTGCGCCAAATCCCCTCCTGCTTCGCCAGCAGGAAGCCGGTCAGGAAGGCCGTCGCGTGGTCGGCGTGATTGAACCAGTCGCCGAACAGCGCATGCGTCGAGGGGAAAGCCGGGAACAACACCAGGCGCCAGGCAACAAACAGCAGGCAAGGGACGATCAACAGCCATGGCCCGTCGAGGATGGCAGCCAGCTTCCGGCCGAGCCGGTCAGCGCCAGCCGGCCACAGCACAAGCACGCCGATCAAGGCCATCGTGTAGACCCACAGATAGACCACGAACCAGAGATGATTCCAGGTCGGCAACACGATGCAGGGGTTCGGACAGAACTGCGCGCCGAAGGCAAAGTAGTGCCTGGCGTAGAAATCGAAGAAGCCCGCGGAATAGCCGAGGCTCTCGACGATCTGGAGATAGGATTGCGGCGGGACGATCGCGAGCATGCCGAAGCCCAGTGGGATCAAGAGCCGCGCCGAGCGCGCGCGGGCAAGCGCGGTAAAGGTCGACTTGTCGAGCATGAAGCGGGTCGCGACCCCGGACACCAGAAACAGCAGCGACAGCCGCCACGGGTTGAGGAACAGCATCACCGGTTCCAGCCAGGTCAGCCGGTGCGCACTCTTGATGTGAAAGCCCCAGGACACGTAGAGCATGCCGACGTGGTAGAAGATCAAGAGCGCGAAGGCTAAAATCCGCACCCAGTCCAGATCGATACGCCTTTGCGAGCTTTGCAATTGCTGTGGTGTTGTCATGGTTTTCTGTTCCTTGAGGGGACGACAAGCGCGGTTTTCGGGCCATGGCTGACACAGGAAATGCCTCGCCGACGGAGCGCGTCGAGCCGGTTTGGGATCAGAATCGGACGCGAGGGGATGAGCCGCCGGCGGCTGGGACGAATAGCGGGCCTTTTGGGATCAGTGGCGGCGACCGGATGATGTTCGCTGCGATCGCGGCGGTCACGCTTGCGATCGGAATCGTCAATGCGTTTTCGGGCGCTCAGGACGCCGCCTGGCGCGGCGACAGCTACGACATCGGCCGGCGGCTGTTCTGGGAGATGTCGAGCATCTCCGTCATCCTGCTGTTGCTGCCGATACTGGTGCTGGCGGTCCGCCGCATGCGCCGGGCATCCGGCCTCGCCGCCCGCGCAGGCCTCGGGGCGATCACCCTGCTCGGCTTCTCCGCCCTCCACATCACCGGCATGGCCTGGGTGCGGAAGCTCGCGCTCTGGCTCGCCGGCGGCGCCTACGACTTCCGTTTCTCGCTCGCGACGGTCCTGTACGAATTTCGCAAGGACGCCGTGGCCGTTGTCCTGATCGCCAGCACGGTCTGGTTGCTCGAAAGCCGGCGTGAGCTGAAGAGCGCCGCAGTCGCTCCACCGGCGCCACCGGCCCCGCTCCAGCCGTCACCGCCCGACGTGATCTGGCTGCGCGACGGCACGAGCCGCATTCGCGTGCTGCCGCGCGAGATCCTGTGGGTCGCGTCCGCCGGCAATTACATCGAATACAGCCTCGCCGACGGCACCCAGCACCTGATCCGGGGCACGCTGGCGGCGGCGGAAAGCGAGCTGGCGCGCTTTGCCATCGTTCGCGTTCATCGGACCAGGCTCGCCAATCTCGACCGGGTGCGCGGCGTGGACCTCAAGCCATCAGGAGATTTCGAGCTCGCCTTCGACAACGGCCAGTCGCTCGGCGGCAGCCGGCGTTACCGGCCGGCGGTCGCCGCGCTGGGGAGCCGAACCGCCCCGGCGGGAATCGCCAGGGCCGATCAACCGGTGATCCATAAACGGTCGTGATTCCAATTAGTTGAGCGCTGCCTCCGGCGAAGCGGACGGCTCCTGCCTCGGCCCGGTTGAATTCCGGCAGTCGCGGTCATGGGAAGCTGGCCGGAGATAACGCTGACATGACCGGCTAAGCTCTTGAGTCGATTGAGAGATGTCGAAGAAGCTTGCTTTTTGACCCTTGCCTCGTGTTAGAAGCGCGCGTCAGTTCACCCGCGCGCCACTCGCGCATCATCCGAGGGCGCGCTCTCCACCTTTCATCCGTGCTCTCGTCGGCGGCCACGCAGTGAGAGCCCCAATCGGACGATTGCGCAGGGATCACCTCCAAGGGACTCAATCAGAGACATCCATGCCTGAAGTCATTTTCACCGGCCCTGCCGGCCGCCTCGAAGGCCGCTATCACCCGGCCAAGCAGAAGAACGCGCCGATCGCGATGATCCTGCATCCGCATCCGCAGTTTCACGGCACGATGAACCATCAGATCGTGTATCAGTGCTACTACGCCTTCGCGCATCGCGGTTTCTCGGTGCTCCGTTTCAACTTCCGCGGCGTCGGCCGCAGCCAGGGCTCGTTCGACCACGGCACCGGCGAATTGTCGGATGCCGCCGCAGCGCTGGACTGGGCGCAGACCATCAATCCCGAAGCGCGCGCCTGCTGGGTCGCCGGCTTCTCGTTCGGCGCCTGGATCGGCATGCAGCTGTTGATGCGTCGCCCCGAGGTCGAGGGCTTCATCTCGATCGCGCCGCCGGCCAATCTCTACGACTTCTCGTTCCTTGCGCCCTGCCCGTCGTCGGGCCTGATCGTGCATGGCGAGAAGGACGCGGTGGTGCCGCCCAAGGACGTCAACACGCTGGTCGAGAAGCTGAAGACCCAGAAGGGAATCGTGATCGACCAGCAGATCATCCCCGGCGCCAACCACTTCTTCGACGCCAAGCTCGAGCCGCTGATGGAGACCATCACGGCGTATCTCGACATGCGTCTGGCGAACGTGCGCTGAGGCTTTTTGTCGCCCGGATCGAGCGAAGCGAAATCCGGGAGGGCCCATCCGCAGACGCAGGGCCCCGGATTGCGCTGCGCTCCATACGGGCTAGGTAAGCAACATGCTCAGCTCAGGCCGCAAGCTTGAGCAGATGCGCGTCGTGACGCACGAGGAAGGCGCGCAGCAATTGCGGATAGTCTTCACCAACAGCAGTGCGCACGCTCGGACGCTTCGCCAGCTCCGCTCGCCAGGCCCGCACCTTCGGCACGTCGCGGAAGATGCCGTGCTCGGTCAGTTCGTCGAACAGGTCGAAATAGCGGAAGACGGGCGCGAACACGGCGTCGACCAAACTGAACTGCGAGCCGGCGAAGAACGGGCCTGCGCCAAGCGCGACTTCAACACGCGCGAACTTCGACACCAGCGCCTGACGCTTGGTCTCGAACGTCGCCGGATCCGTCGTCGTCTCCAGGCCCCAGAGATCGCCGAGGATCGCCGAGCCGAACTCCATCCAGGCGCGGTGGCCGGCGCGCTTCAAAGCATCCGCCGGGTGCAGCCTCGCGCCGCCTTGGGTCTCCTCGATGTACTCGCAGATCACATTGCTCTCGAAGAGGACGACCTCACCCTGCTCCGTCGTCACCACCAGCACCGGCACCTTGCCGAGCGGCGACAGCTTCAAGAACCAGTCCGGCTTGTTGGCGAGATCGATATCGACCCGCTCGAACGGCACGCCCTTCTCCTTCAGCGCGATCACGGCGCGCTGCACGTAGGGGCAAAGCTTGTGGCTGATCAGTTTCAGTGACGCGGTCATGGCATTCCTCGCAATAGATGCAATTGCATGAACTTTTCATGCGATTGCATCTATGTCAAGGATTCCAGCAAGCGTCCCTGATGGCCGGACCGTCACTTCATCGGCGCCGTATCGCCGTCGATCAGATCGGCTACACTGTCGTGCAACGGCTTGTTGTCGATCACAAAAAACAAGCCGCCGCGACCGTTCTGGCTGCTATCGCAGCCCGGCGGGTTCAATGCTCCCTGCTGATTCAGATCGCCAAAGATAACGTAGCTGTGACCGCCCGCGCTCGAGACCCCGATCTTCGCGTGGTTGGACGGCGCATTCAGTTTGATCGGCTGGTCTTTCCATGCGCCCGTCAACGCGATGGCTACCGGCCCAGGTTTCTTGTCCAATTCGAACGGCTCCAGGCACTTCACCTTCGAATTCTTGTTGGTGGAAGGAATTTTGGGTTTGGTCCACCACGTCGCGCTTCGCTCTGCGGTGCCGCTGAGGATGGCCGATACGACCTCCCATGGAGGTGCGGTAAGACTCGCCGTCTTGGCAATCAGGATGACTTTGGTCGACAGATCCCGGCGCGTGAAGAAATCTCCCGTCGCGGTGCTCGGCTTTTTCTTCTTCGGAAGTTCACCGAGTTCGCCGACCAGTTCCTGAACATCATCAGGACCGCCGTTTCGAACGATCTGCTTTTTGGTCGGATCGGTTGCCACGCCCGCCGCCTTCAGGCCCTTGAGAACCTCGACCAAATCGTCCTTGGTCAGCTTGAGCGCAAAGAAATGCTGGCTGGCCAGCAGATTGTTGTTGCTGCTGATGCATCCAAGAGTGTTGCCGGCCTTCCGAACGATCCGGTTGCTGCCCGAGCCCGGCCATGACGGCGTCGAGACCTGCATGACAAAGCCCTCGCCTGCATCGTTCCAGGCGAGCAACCCCTTGGAATGGCCCCATGGTGAGTTGGCCGATTTGATCGGGTCGCCGTAGAACTGATCGTTCCAGATCAGGTAGAAGAAATTGCCGTTGTAGACCTGATCGAAGGTGGCGCCGACCGGATCGGTGGTCGTGGCGCCGACGCAGCCCTTGCCCTGGCTCAATTTGCTTGCGCTGCTGCTCGCAAACGCGAACTGCTGTCCGAAGCGATCCTTTGCCCGTACTTTGCCCCCGAAGATACAGGCACGCGGTCCCTCGACGGGACCACAACCAGCGAACGACTTCTGAGCATTGAATTTGAAGGTGAACCACCAATCAACTGGTTGACCACCTTTTTCGAGCAACGGACGCGGCACGTCCTCGACGCACCACGCCGAACCGCCGGCGACTGTGAGCGCAAGGCCCAGTAGAAGCTTGATCACCCGGAGCCGCAACGGCCGCCAAGCCCCCGCAGCACGCGCTTCAGCCGGCCTCATTTTTCTGCGTCCCGGCCGTCGCTCCGCCCATCCTCCCTGCAGTGGAATTCCAGCCCTTCCTGCTTCTCGGACGTCTGGGCTCGGCATGGGCTCAGTTTTCCTCTTCGGGCTTTTTATTCCCTTCGTCAGGCGACCCATCGCGGTCCTGATTCTTCGGGAGCGCGGCTTTTCTTCCAACTTGCTGCTTGGGGTTCAGATCGGAGTTGTCCCTTGGGAATATCGCGGCCACGATGCGCTCGATCGTGTTGAACAAGAAGTCGGTGCTGTAGCCTGCAACGAAACCGAGCGCCGCCGAGCTCAAATGCAGAGTATCGCCGCTATCACTGTCGACGAGATAGTCGACAAACAGGATGATCGCGCCGCCGGAGATGGCGCCCAACAGCACGCGATTGAAGTATTCCGGCTTGCGTCGCAAGTCGAAGCAACGCTGATAGATGAAATAATGCGCCGATCGCAGCAGATAGGCGCAGGAGCCGAGGGCGCCGTACCCCCAGGGCAGAAGTATCTGCGCCAGGTTCCGCTCCCAGGCATATCGCGTGGTGTCTGGATCAAGACCCCAGTAATAAACGAGGCATTCCCCGGTCAAGATCGCTACCGCGATGACAATCGTTACGAAGGAAAACCGCCGCGTAAAGCGCAGCGCCGGAGAATTGCCGATCAGGCGATTCCACCACGTCTCCGATTCGTCTGAGATCGAGGTGATGGCGCGCGTCGCATCAAGCGTCTCCGCCGTCACCGGACTCGCAAAAACCGCGAGCCGGTAGTAGGCGCGCTCCAAATCGTTCCAGTCGGCCGCCGAAATGCTGCGCCCGGGTTGCGACGCTGTTCCATCGCCTGAGGCCAATATCCCGAGCTTGACGGCGGTCCCCTGGATGACTTCAACCGCATCGAGCGGCACTGTCTCTCCGCTCGCAGATTGGAAACCAGTGCTCAGCACATATTCGGACAGCGCTAATGCACCGTCGATTTGGCCGCGCGTGTAGCTGCTTTCGAGCGTGACGACGCCTTGGGACTGAATAGCGCCCTGCGCCGGCGAATTCACTTCCGCCATGGGAAATCTCCGCCACCCAATAATGCACTTTTGAAATTCCTCAATCCTAAATTGAAAATTTCTACAAGTCTAGCGAGTATTCCTCTTTCCCGAGCCCATTAGGCCCGTTGCGCGGTCATCTGCAGAAATAGCCCGAGTGCGCCCGCTCGTTCAGGGCCTTGCGATCACCCCGCCGGTCATCGGCATCGGCACGCCCGTGGTAGCGGGATAGGACAACGGCAGGCCCTTCAGGCCGCGGACGGCGAGGAAGCCGAAGGCCTGGGCCTCGATGGCGTCGGAAGCCCATCCCAGGGTCTCGGCGGCCTCGACGGTCGCCGAGCCCACGCGCTCCCGCAGCATCCGCAGCATGGTGAGGTTGCGGGCGCCGCCGCCGCAGACGATCCAGCTCCGCGGCCGCCGCGGCAACAGTGGAATGACGCGGGCGATCGCCGCCGCGGTGAAGGCGGTCAGCGTCGCGGCGCCGTCGGCCGGCGCGACGTCGCCGAGCTTGAGCGCAGCGAAGTCGTTGCGGTCGAGCGATTTCGGCGGAGGCAACGCAAAGAACGGCAGCTCCAGCGCGCGTGCGATCCAGGCCTCGTCGACCTTCCCGAGCGCTGCGAACTTTCCTTCCGCATCGAACGCCTGGTTCATGGTGCGGTACATGAAATCGTCCAGCAGCGCGTTGCCGGGGCCGGTGTCGCAGGCGATCAGCGTGTCGCTGTCGACATAGGTGATGTTGGAGACGCCGCCGATATTGACCACAACGATCGGCCCCTCGCGGTCCAGCGACTGCGCCAGCGCGCGGTGGTAGACCGGTACGAAGGGCGCGCCCTGCCCGCCCGCCTCGACATCGGCGGCGCGGAAATCATGCATCACGGGAATATGGATCGCTTTTGCCAGCGCTGGCGCGTCGCCGATCTGCACCGTCAGCCGCTTTTCGGGCCGGTGCAGCACCGTCTGGCCGTGGAATCCGACGATGTCGATGTCCTCCGGCCTCATGCGGTTCTGGGCAAGGAAGGTGGCCACCGCCTCCGCATGGGCCCGCGTCACCACGCGCTCGGCCTCGGCCAGAACGCCCGGCCGCGCATCGCGTTGGGTCAAATGCACGGCTTCGCTCAGGGCCTGACGCAGCAGATTGCGCTCCGCAGCATGATAGGCCCGGTAGCCGGTCGGCCCGAATGCCTTCACTTGTTTTCCATCGGTTTCGATCAGCGCGACATCCGCCCCGTCCAGCGAGGTGCCGCTCATCAAACCGAGTGCCGTCAACATCATGGATCAGCGTCCTCAAGACCCGTTCCGGCATGCCGATCTTGTGCCAGAGGGACACATCTTATAATGCCACAGCGCCAAGTGGCGGGCAGCAATCGGGTTCCCACGCCAGACCCTTAAATTGCTCCCAAAACAGTAAACCAAGAATTGTTGGGCATGCCGACAGATGACTGCATTTAAATCGGATTTCCTCAATATCCTGCAGGAACGTGGCTTCATCCACCAGTGCTCCGATTTCGAGGGGCTGGACGCGCTCGCCGCCAAGGGCGAAGCGACCGCCTATGTCGGCTACGATTGCACCGCCCGCTCGCTGCACATCGGCAACTACCTGACCATGATGATGCTGCACTGGCTGCAAGAGTCCGGCAACAAGCCGATCACGCTGATGGGCGGAGGCACCACCATGGTGGGCGATCCCTCCGGCAAGGACGAGACGCGCGCGATGCGCACCGTCGCCGAGATCGAGGACAACAAGGCCTCGATCCGCGGCGTGTTCGCCAAGGTGCTGCGCTATGGCGAGGGCAAGAGCGACGCCATCATGCTGGACAATGCGGAGTGGCTGACCAAGCTGAACTGGATCGAGATGCTGCGCGACGTCGGCCGTCACTTCTCGGTCAACCGCATGCTGACCATGGACTCCGTGCGGTTGCGCCTCGAGCGCGAGCAGGAGATGAGCTTCATCGAGTTCAACTACATGGTCTGCCAGGCCTACGACTTCGTCGAGCTCGCCAAGCGCACCGGCTGCAAACTGCAGATGGGCGGCTCGGACCAATGGGGCAACATCATCATGGGCGTCGATCTCGGCCGCCGCATGGGCACGCACCAATTGTTCGCGCTAACGACGCCGCTTCTAACCACGGCCTCGGGCGCCAAGATGGGCAAGACCGCGCAAGGCGCGGTGTGGCTGAATGCCGACCAGTTCAGCCCCTATGATTTCTGGCAGTACTGGCGCAACACCGAGGACGCCGACGTCGGCAAATTCCTGAAGCTGTTCACGACGCTGCCGATCGCCGAGATCACGAAGCTCGAGGCGCTCGGCGGCTCGGAGATCAACGAAGCCAAGAAGGTGCTCGCAACCGAGGCGACCGCCCTGCTGCACGGGCGCGACGCAGCAAATGAAGCAGCGGAGACCGCGCGCCGCACCTTCGAGGAAGGCGCACTCGCCGAGAGCCTGCCGACGGTGGAAATTCCGCGCGGCGAGCTCGACGCCGGGCTCGGCGTGCTCACCGCCTTCGTCAAGGCCGGCCTCGTCGCCTCGAACGGCGAAGCGCGGCGGCAGATCAAGGGCGGCGGCCTGCGTGTGAACGACGCGTCCGTCACCGACGAGAAGATGGCGCTCTCGGCGGCCAATCTGACGCCGGAAGGCGTGATCAAGCTGTCCTTCGGCAAGAAGAAGCACATCCTGATCAAGCCTGCATAGGCGTATGAGCTTTTCGCTGCTTGTCAGGGCGCGAAGATGCGCGCTCCCTGACCGGCAATGGATCAGAACACGCCCAAGGAAACGTCGAAGGAAACGTCGAAGCAAGCGTCGAGGGAACACGCTCGCAGCACTGGGCGAGGCGCTGTGCGCACCGCGCTCGTCGTGCTCGCGCTGTGCTTCACGCTGGCGGTCCTGGGCCGGGGCTTAAGCGAGAGCTTCACCGTCTTCCTCAAGCCGATCTCCGAAAGCTTCGGCTGGGACCGCGCGCAGGTCGTCTCGATTTATTCGCTGACTTGGCTGATCAGCGGACTGACCGCGCCGCTGGTCGGACGGCTGTTCGACCACTCCGGACCCCGCGTTGTCTACGCGCTCGGACTGTTCCTGCTCGGCTCGGCCTTCCTGATCGCAAGCCAAGCGCACGCGCTCTGGCAATTCCAGCTTTCGATCGGCCTCTGTGTCGGCATTGGCGTTGCCTTCATCGGCAATGTGCCGAACTCGATCCTGCTCGGCCGCTGGTTCGGCCCCAAGCTGCCGACCGCCATGGCGGTGGTCTATTCGGCGATGGGCGGCGGCGTGCTGGCCCTGCTGCCGGCCTCTCAGCTTCTGATCGATCATCTTGGCTGGCGCGAGACCTACCAGGTCTATGGCCTCGCTGCGCTCGCGCTGCTGGTGCCGCTGCTGCTCCTGCCCTGGCGCATGTTCGCGGCCGGCTCGCCACACGTCACCAAGAAGAGCGATCCGGATTTCGTCGACAGCGGCTGGACGCTTGTGAGCGCGATGCGTCACCATGCCTTCTGGGCCCTGTTCTCGACCTTCTTCTTCACCGCCGTCGGCATGTATGCGATCGCTGCGCAGATCGTGGCCTACCTGATCGACGCCGGCTTCCCGCCGCTCCAGGCTGCGACGGCCTGGGGTTTTTCCGGCGTCGTGCTGGTGTTCGGCATGTTGGGAGTGTCTGCCCTCGACGGGATGATCGGGCGCCGGCCCTCGGTGCTGCTCAGCTACGCGATCTCGATTCTGGGCATCGTCCTGCTCTGGCTGCTTCAGTATTATCCTGATGTCATCCTGCTCACCGGATTCGTCGTCTGTTTCGGCAGCATGATGGGCTCGCGCGGCCCGCTGATCACGGCAACCGCAATGAAGATCTTCCGCGGCAAGCGCGTCGGCACCATCTATGGCACCATCTCGATCGGCAGCGGGCTGGGCTCGGCCTTCGGCTCCTGGAGCGGCGGCCTGATCCACGACGCCACCCACGGCTACAATGCGCTGCTGGTCTTCGCACTTGCGAGCGTCGTGCTCGGGATGATCCCGTTCCTGATCGTGCCCGCCTTGCGGCGCTAGGTTTCCCAGAGGTAACTAGAGTTCATTCGTGTCACCGGGGAACTACGGGCGGACGCGACGCGTATACGCTCAAGAATGCGGATGACACGAAAATGTCAGTATGGAATTGATCCCAAGTGTCTTGCGAGGCGGAACTGAATGAAGTCCAAGTCGCAGCATTGGATGGAGGCAAACCAATGAACTTTCCCTATCTCGCTCGCTATCAACCGGTTCTCTTGAGCCTGTTCCGCTTCATCACCGGCCTCTTGCTGTTCCAGTACGGCGTCGCCAAGCTTTTCAAGTTTCCGGTGCTGCCCTACTTCGCCGACATCCCGCCGCTGATCTACGCGGCCGGTGCGCTCGAGCTTGTGCTCGGCGCGACGCTGATGCTCGGCCTGTTCACCCGGTTCTCAGCATTTATACTGGCGGGCGAAATGGCCTTCGCGTACTTCATGGGCCACATGCTCAAGACCGGGACGCCGGTGTTCCTGCCGCTGCTCAATGGCGGCACCGCAGCGATCCTGTTCTGCTTCGCCTGCCTCTATCTCACCGCAGCCGGCGGTGGCTCGGTCAGCGTCGATGCGTTGACGGGCAAGGAGAGCGATGCGTCGGGCGGCGCCTATGCGCGGCGCTGACGCGCTTACAGGTTAACCTGCAAGTAGGACGGCACCGGCAAATTTGCCGGTGCCGATTCAGCGCGCCCCCAGCACGTTCCAGATGAGGACGAGGGCCGCCACGAGCAGCACGGACATGACGATGCGGTGAGCGAATCGGTTCACTGCCGGTCCAGCTGGGCTCGACCACCACCAAATTCCGACATCATTTATCTCCGCGATTTGACGCGCCACGCGCAAGCGAGGCACGTTCGGCCTGCATGTTTGCGCACGCGGCTGCGGATGCCGCACGCGGCGGCACGTCGCATGCGTCCATTCATGATTAGTAAGAACTTCATGCTACCGACGCGAGCAATGACAACCATTCCACCGAGGCTGCGATGAAGCTGCTGAGTCACCTCAAGATCCGCACCAAGCTTGCCAGCATGGTCTGTCTCGCCGCGCTCACGGTTGCAGCCATCATCGGGGTATCGTCCGTCCTCAGCAAGAGCCGCATGATGGAGGACCGCGTCCAGCAGATGCGGACCGCCGTTGAGCTGCTCTACAATTATGCGCAATCGCTGCAGGAAGAAGTTGCCGCCGGCAAGCTGACATTGGCCGACGCCAAGGCCCAGTTCCACCAGCGCGGCCGCCGCATGAACTTCAACGGCAACCAGGGCTACCCCGTCGTCTACAATCCCGACACGTCGATCCTGGTGAACGGCGCCAATCAGCAGCTCGAGGGTAAGATCACCGGGGCCAAGGACTCCAACGGCGTCCTGATCGCCGACGCCATCATCAAGGCCGGCAGCGAAACCGCGCAGGGTGGGGTGACCTCCTATCTCTACCCCCGCCCCGGTCAGACCGAACCTGTCCGCAAGACCGTCTTCGCGCGCAAGTTCGCGCCTTGGAATGCGACCATCAGCTACGGTCTCTATGTCGATGACATCGACGCCGACGTGCGCGCACTGACGCTGGAGCTCGCGGCGATCGGCATCGGCCTGATGCTGCTGATGGCGGCACTGTCCTGGCTGATCGCCCGCGACGTGCTCAGCGCGCTCGACCGCCAGAAGAACCGCATGCAGAAGATTTCCGAAGGAGCGATCGACAAGCCGGTCGAGGAAACCGACCGCGGCGACGAGATCGGCCGCATGGCCGAAACCCTCGAAGTGCTCAGGCAGACGGCGTTGACCGCGCGCGCGCTGGAAGCCGAACAGGCCGCCACCAAGACGCGGACCGAGCAGGAGAAGCGCGACGCCCTGATCGCGCTTGCCGACCGCTTCGATGCCTCCGTCGGCCAGCTCGTCGGCCTGATGGCCTCCGGCTCCGGCGAGCTCGAGCATACCGCCAAGTCGATGTCCTCGACCGCCGAAGGCACCAACCGCCGCGCCGCATTGGTCGGTTCGGCCGCCACCGAAGCCAGTCAGCGTGTTCAGACCGTCGCGGCGGCCGCCGAGGAGCTCTCATCCTCCATCACCGAGATCAGCCGCCAGGTCGCCCAGTCCGCAGAGGTCACGGGCCGCGCGGTCGATAGCGCGCGCCGCACCGACACGATCGTGCGTGCACTCTCGGACGGTGCCCAGCAGATCGAGCACGTCGCCGAGCTGATTTCCAACATCGCCGCCCAGACCAATCTGCTCGCGCTCAACGCCACCATCGAGGCCGCGCGCGCCGGCGAAGCCGGCCGCGGCTTTGCCGTCGTCGCCTCCGAGGTGAAGTCGCTCGCGAGCCAGACCGCGGAAGCGACGCGTGAAATCGGCGACAAGATCGCGCAGATCCAGGGCGCGACCAAGGAGGCCGTGGACGCCATTGGCGGCATCACCGCCACCATCGAGGAGGTCAGCCGCATCGCCACCTCCATCGGGGCCGCGATCGAGGAGCAAGGCGCCGCCACCGCCGAGATCGCCCGCAGCGTCTCGCAGACCGCGGAGGCGACCAAGGAAGTCACCACCAATATCGGCGGCGTCTCGACCGCCGCCAACGAGACCGGCAATGCCGCCGGCATGGTGCTCGCCGCGGCCAGCAACCTCTCCAAGCAGGCCGAACAGCTCTCCGGCGAAGTCGGGACGTTCCTGGCAGGCGTGCGCGCAGCGTAGGCGGCGCAACACATTCCCAGCGCTTGCCGTCATGCCCGGGCTTGTCCCGCACGCGGGACAAGCCCGGCATGACGCCGGAGACAGCCGCGCCCGCTTCTACCGCCGCGTAAGGCTGCAGCCGCTCGATAGCTGACGCGTCGATCCGGTCGAACCGTCATTCGACTGCGACGGAAATTCCTCGAACGGCGAGTTCTGCTTGCCGGTGTTGAACTCGAAGATCTTGCGGAACACGCCCGGCACCATGGCCGAGACCGGATTGACGCGCATCACGGGCGCGGCCGGCGTGCCGACAACCTCGTAGGTCACGCCGATCAGTCCCTCTTTATCGCCACCACCCAGGAACAGCCCGAGGACCGGAATCTGTCCGAACATGTTGTTCAACCCGTACATCGGCACGAAGGTGCCGCTCATGCAGACCTGGTTGCCGGGATAGTCGATCGAGCCCTCGATGGTGGCGCCGATCATGGGCCCCTTGACGACACCGTCGCGGATCGTCAGCGCGCCGTTCTGGCGGGTGAACTCGGCGCGCAGCGCGCTGAAGGAGACGCCGTTGCCGGTGCCGTTGGGCGCGCCGGCGGCAACGCGTTCGAGCTGCGCCTCGCCCTTCACCGTGAAGTCACGGACGTTGATGAGGCCCTCGCGCGAAGTGGTCGGCTCCGACGTCGGCGGCTCCATCGCCACCACCATCTGGCCGCCGACCGCCTTGGTGTAGGTGTCGGTGAAGCGCAGCAGCGCGCCGGCATCGTTGGTCTGGAGGTAGATCACCTCGCGGCTGCCCTGCGCACGCCCGCCACGCAGATCGGCCGCCACGGGCGTATCGCGACCGATCTTGCCGCTCAGGCTGAAGGCCTTGATGGCGCCGTTGCGCTTCGACATCTTGGCATCGACGCTGCGCATCGCCTCGCCGTTGAAACCCGCGACGGCACCGAGCTTCACGTCGATGTCGAAGTCGACGTTCTTCATCTTGTTCTTGGAATCGTCCTTCGAATTGCCTGAAATCGCCGACTTCAGGAAGCCGCGGCCATCGAACACGTCGCCGCGCATGGTGCCCCTGATGACGCCGTCCTGACCACGCTCAGCCCTCAATGAGGTCTTGTCGCCGTCAGACGGCGAATAGGTCGGAAAGTTCACGTTCATGAGGTCGCCATTCGCGTCGACCTCGAGCGAGCCCTTGATCGAGGCGCCGCCGCCTTCGATGACGATGTCCTCCAGGCGCGTCGTTTGCGCCGTCGGTACCACCTTGAAGCTGGCCTTGCCCGACTTGCCCGGAAGCTTGACCCAGCCAGGCAGGACGTTGTCGAGCCTCACCGCCGTCAGGTCGGCCTCGACGCCGAGCTTCGTCGTCTGGTCGGGACCGCCGGCGATCTTGCCCGAGAGCTTGATCGGCAATGATCCGCTGACGGCGTTGCCAAGATCGAATCCCAGTCGCGCCCGGCTCGCATCGTCCAGCGTCGCCTGCAGCCTGACGTCGGCATCGCCTTCGGTCGGCTTGCGATAGTCGAGCGAGGCCGCCTGCCCGTTGATCTTGACGTCGCCCTTGACCTGATAGCCCTGGTTATTGGCGACGATCTTGAGATTGTTGGCTTCCAGCTTCTGGTTCATCACCAGCTTGTCGGCGGCAAAGCCGTTGAGGTCGGCGGTGACGGCATAGAGGGTGTCAGCCTTGGTCAGCTCGCCCTTGACCGGCAGGCCGAGCTGGATGTTGGCGGTGAACGTCCCCTTGCTGGTGTTGGGATCGACGACGGTCGACGACAGATCGCTCAGGCGATCATTGGCCAGCATTTCAGCCGCCGCGGGCACTGGTCCCTCGACGCGAAACTTCGTGCGCGACGGCGACGGTTTGGGCGCCATATCCGGCACCTCGAAGGTGAAGTCGGAGATCGCGATCTTGCGACCGGCAGGCGTATCGGCGATGCCCTGGCCGATCGTCACGGTCGCGGTGCGGCCGGTCACGCGCGCCTTCAGATCGGCATCGTGCACGGCAGGCATGCCGTCCACGGGACGGACCACGACACCGCTCGCCACGATGTTGACCGACAGGCCGTCGTCGGGAATCGGCGGGCCCTTGCGCGGCAGGTTCTTCGTCGGTGAATTGATGCCGATCTCGATGCGCTGGAGCGTACCGCGCTCGATCCGCTCGATCACCCATTCGCGCAACTCGGGAACGACGAGCGTCGGCCACATCCGCTTCAGTGCGGAGGCCGACATCGGCGTTCCGGCAAAGCCCAGCGTCAGGCGCGGCTCGCCCGAATAGTCGATCGCACCGGTGCCGGCGACGCCGATCTCGCCATTGCTGATGTCGGCCTGCGTCAGCAGGAAGCGCTTGTGGTCGGTGTCGAAGCGGAAACCGATCGCGATGCGGTTGAAGACGAGCGGCGGCTCGTTGTCGATGCCGCCGAGCAGGATCGACCCGCCGCTGAAGCCGAGCTGCCAGTCGTTGACGGTGCCGTTGGGCGGCTCGAGATGGGCCAGAAGCGTCAGCCGGTTCGCTCCCGACAGGATCTTGAACGGCGCGACCAGCACCCGCCGGTTGGCGTCCCACTCGACATTGATCTCGGCCTGGTCGATCGCCATTGGATAGTCGGGCGTGTCCGTGTCGATGATATTACCCGCGCCGACCACGATCTTACCGCGGAAGAAGGTCGGCACGCCGTCGCGTCCGAGCTCGCCCGTGAGCTCGCCAGTCAGCGGCAAATCGGCGGTATAGGTGAGGTCCTTGACCCGCAGTGCCAACAGGATGTTGGAGGTCGAGACCTTGTCGGCCTTGATGTCGATCGAGCGCACGCCGTTCTCGGCCGGACCGATCGTGGCCCGTAGCATCCAGGGGTGCGCGCCCTCCTCGCCGAGGCTGAGTGTGACGCCGCCGCGACTCGGCCGGCGCAGGCTGAGCGTGATGTTCTCAAACGACCATTTGCTGCCGCGCTGCTGATCGTCGACGATCAGATTGCCGTTCTTCAGACCGATCTCGTTCAGGTTCTGGCCGTCCAGGCCGGTCATGCTCAGGCTGTCGAGCCAGTCGAGCCCCTGAAGAATGCCGCTCTGCGGGGGCGCCTGGGGCGCGGCCTGGGAGGTGGCTTGTGATGGATCCTGGCTCGCCGGCGCCGTGGCGAATGGCGGCGGCGAGACGCCGTTGCGCGGGAATGTCGGCGGCAAGCCCGCATCCTTCTTCGAGGCGACGCCGGTCGCAAGCGGCTTTGCGGTGTCGCCGGCGGACACGGTGACAGTGCCGTCGGGCGCGATGCGGATCGCGAGCTCGGCATCGACGAGATTGAGGCTTTCGGCGCGCAGGTGCCCCATCAGCAGGCCCGCCCCCGACAGCTTCACCTCAGCCTTCGGCGCGCTGGCGACGACGGCGTGATCGCGATCGCGGACGACGATGTCACGGATACGGACGGCGATGCGGATCCGCCCGGCCCGCTCGATCTGGGTGCCCCCGATCTCAACCGTGTTGCCGTGACCAATATTGTCCTCGATCGCGGCCGCCAGCCACGGCGTTGCGATGTCGAGATTGATGGGACCGGCGCCGAGTCGCCACCACAGCGCAGCGAAACAGCCGGCGAAGATGACGGCGAGGGTCCCGACGACAAGGACGAGACGCTTCAGCCAACGATCGGCGGCCAGCCAACGGCGCAGCGCGCCGAACCCGTCGCCAAAACGATGAAGGCCCGAGCTGGAACGCGACAACAGCCGGCGCGCGCGATGGCCCGCGGCCGCCTCCTGATCCGGATCCCAATCGGCGTCGTCCCATTCCTGCGGCTGTTGCTGACCGCCGCGCCGATCGAAGTTCCGATTGTAATCCTGGGGCGACTTATTCCTTGCCATTGCCTCTCGATACAAGCGCCCGTCATGAGATTGAGCGCCGCCGGGACCGCAGCCGTCCACGGGGAGCGGAGCTCCCTGCGTCGGCATTGCAGCCAAACCTCGAATATTCCTGCTGTTCGTCATTTCACCCCGGGAGCGCGTTCAACGAGCAGTCGGGTGGTGCGTGGAATTCCTTGTAACCATACTCCGGCGTCGTCAGACTTGCCCAGCCGAGGGCGCGATTCCGGGACGCCGGACGAGAGCTGCAATACCGTTTCGGTTGACCCGCCGAAAGCGTCGAAAGGAAGGCGTATGTCCAAGAAATCCCAAAAGAAATCGCCCAAATCGCCCTCCGGCAGTCCGACCGCTAAAAAGAAGACCCTGAAAACGCGGGCACCGACTCGAACAACGCCCGCAAAGACGCCGCGGGCGCCGGCGAGCAAATCAACCGGGACTCTAGCAAAAGCAGGATCACATAGGGCCGCATCGAAACAGTTAAATTCCTCCAAACCGGCGTCCTCGCCCACGGCGGCGAAGTCCGGCCTGGCCGAAGGCCGCAAGGCCCCCGCCTTTCGCCTGCCCCGTGACGGCGGCAAGGAGGTCACCTTGGCGGACTATGCCGGCCAAAAGCTCGTCCTGTTCTTTTACCCCCGCGCCGACACGCCCGGCTGCACCCGCGAGGCGATCGACTTCACCCGCCTCGCCAGCGCCTTCGCGGCCGCCGGCACCGCCGTGCTCGGGGTTTCCGCCGATCCGTTAAAGGCCCAGGAGAAGTTCCGCGACAAGCACGGCCTCGGTGTCCCCCTCATCTCGGACGAGCAGCACAAGATGCTGGAAGCCTATGGTGCCTGGGGCGAAAAGTCCATGTATGGCAAGACCTTCCTCGGAATTCTTCGCACCACGGTGCTGGTCGGGGCTGATGGCGAAGTGGCCAGGATCTGGCGCAATGTCCGGGTCGACGGTCATGCCGACGCGGTGCTGGAAGCGGCAAGAAGCCTTTAACCAGTCCTTTAAATTCGCCCGTTCCCGTTTCCGGAAAATTAACCATGACCGGCCCAGATTGCTGCGGCAATTAAGGCCGTACGGACTCATCCGACCGGCGCGGGAGTGCCGATGTCGAAAAGTTCTGCCCAATATTCGCAGTACCCCCAACATCATGCTCACGACCACGGCCGGGCCTTCCAACGCCGCCCCGCGGTTGCGGCAGCTGTAGCAATCCCCCTTCCCGCGACCGACGACGCCTACACCATCGTCCATGCCGGCAAGCAGGTCCGCTTCGGGCCCGTGGTGTTCTGGATCGTGGTCGGAACGGTGGTGTTGCTCGGTCTCTGGTCGGCGGCGACCGCCACCTATTTTGCTTTCCGTGACGATGTTCTGACCCGGCTGATCGCCCGCCAGGCCGAGATGCAATACGCCTATGAGGACCGCATCGCTGAGCTGCGCGCCAAGGTCGATCGCACCACCAGCCGGCAGTTGCTCGACCAGGAACAGTTCGACCAGAAGCTCGACCAGATCATGAAGCGCCAGACGGCGCTGGAGTCCCGGGCCACGGCGCTCGGGGCCATGCCTGACGTGACCGGCTCGATTCCCCGCGCGACTCCGCAGCGCGGCGATGCGAGCCAGATCACGCCAAAACCCTCGCCGATCAGCGATACCGTCATCTTCGTGGCGCCGCCGGACCGCGAGGCGCGGCTCGAATCGCGCGCGCCGGCCGTTGCGGCACCGCCGACCTACCAATTCGCGAAGCACCAGGGCTTCGACAATGTCCTGGTCCGACTCACCACCTCGCTCGATCAGGTCGAACGCCGTCAGATGGCGGCGCTCAGTGCGGTCGAGGAAAGCATGGATTCACGCATGCGCCGGATGCGCGGCGTGGTCAGCGATCTCGGTCTCAGTCTTGCCAATCTCGAAGCCGCCGTGCCGCGCAACGCAATGGGCGGGCCGTTCGTTCCCGTCAAGCTGACGGCCAATGCCGGGCCGTTCGAGAAGCAGCTCTTTCGCATCAACGTCACCCGCGCCGAGATGGACCGTCTCAACCGCACGCTAGCGCTGGTGCCCTACCGCAAGCCCGTCATCGGCGAGGTCGAGTTCACCTCCGGCTTTGGCGTCCGCAGCGATCCCTTCCTCGGCCGGCCCGCGATGCATACGGGGCTAGACTTCCGCGCCACCACCGGCGATCCGGTTCGCGTCACCGCCAATGGCAAGGTCGTTTCCGCCGGCTGGTCCGGCGGTTACGGCCGCATGGTCGAGGTCGATCACGGCAACGGGCTTTCGACCCGCTACGGCCATCTCTCCGAGATCAATGTCAGGGTCGGCGAGACCGTGAAGATCGGCCAGGTCGTCGGTCTGGTTGGGTCGACCGGTCGCTCCACTGGACCGCATCTGCATTACGAGACCCGGATCGAGGGCGAAGCCGTGGATCCGCAGAAATTCCTGCGCGCTGGCGTGCGCCTCAGCGCGGGCTAGGCCCGCATTCCTCAGGTTCGGCGCGCGCAGCTCTTAACGTCGCCCGCCACCCATTCCGCCTCCGGGCCCGCCGAATCCGCCACCACCCATTCCACCGCCCGGCCCCATCGGTCCGCCGGGTGATCCCATTCCGCCTGGGCCTGACGGACCACCAGGTCCCGTAGGCGCAGAACCTGGCGTTGCCCCGGATGGCGATCCCGGCGCGGGCGCGCCGGGCTGACCGCCCGGATTGGGCGTGGTGCGATTCGGATGCAGGATCGAGCCGCCGGGCGACCGGTTGGGATTGCCGCCGCCGGATGGAGCTGCGCCAGGTGCCTGACCGATGGCCTGCGCCGACTCCACCTGGAAGCCGCGAGAACGGTCGAACGCGCCGTTGACCACCATGCGCGCTTCGCCGGCGGTCGGCCCGAAACGCGAGCCGTCGCGGGCCACGAAGCCGGAGCCGAGCTGGAGGTTGGCGCCTGCGCGCTGCACATAGGCTTCGACCGACAGCCGGCTTGCGCCGACGAGATCCGAGAAATCATCGATCCGCGTGCGCGCCGCCTGCATCGCGCCCTGGCTCACGCTGCCTTCGATCTGGACGCGCTGGCCGACCAGCAGCGGATCGACATTGTTCAGTTTGAGCCCGCCAATTCGCAGGCCGTCGGGCCCGCGCTCGACCAGGCCGGTCACACGCTCGGTCGCCGCGCGTCGCGGCTCGACCAGGCTTGCGACGACCACGCCGTCGCTCCGGCGCAGACCATAGACGGCCACGTGCGTGCCCGGGCGAAGCTTGCTCTCCTTGTCGCCCGCGACGATTTTCTGACCGAGCACCATCAGTTCGTTGCCTTTCACCTGCTCGATCCGACCGGCAACCTCGCTCGCGATCGTGATATTGCGCGTGACAAGCGTGCCGTCGGCCTGACGGACCGCGACCACGCGCGCAAGCTGGCCGATGCGTAGCGCCTTGGCGCTCGCCGCCTCGCCGTCGATCCGCACCGGCACGTCGCTGGCATAAGCGATCCGCTCGCCGTTGACGTAGATGCTGCCGAAGCGCTGTATGACGCCGACGATGCCGGTACCGCCGATGCCATGATCATCGCCGCGCGTGATCCCGGTGCCGCCGATGCCCTGGTCGGTGCCGCGCTTGACCTGCGCCCGGGCCATCGCGGTGCCGGCGAGCCAAAATCCTGTCAGCAGCAAACGGCGGGAGATCAGCGGCGGCCGGCTCACGAAGCACCACCTTCTTTGCCGGCTTCTTTGGCCTCGCGCTCCTCGTCAGCGTCCTCGCTGTAGATGTAGATGCCGAAATTCCAGCGGGCGTCGCCGCCCTTGTCCTTGGCGAGCGCGCGATTGGCCTCGCGGTTGGCGGTCTTCAGCGCGTCCATGGCGAGCTCGCGCGAGCGCGCCTCGAGCTTCCGTGCGAGCTTCGCCGAGATGTTGTTGTAGTGTACCGCGCGTTCGAGGAAGCGCGGCCCATCGGAGACGTTCTGCGCGGCGGCCGCGATGTGGTCGTGCAGATTGCGGCCGAGATAGTGCCACTTGCTGTCGTCCTCGCCTGAGGGGACGAAGGCGGCCTCGACCAGCTCGATCTCGTCGGCTTCGTTGATGGTGACGAGCTTGCGGTCGATCCATTCGTCGAGCACCGCGCGCGGCCGCACGTCCTTGGTGACGGAGGCGACCAGCTGCTCGAACGACGGCCCATCGCCTTCCGCCGTACGCGGCAGCGCCAGCGGCTCGCCCTTGGCGTCGGTGAACTCGGGCGCGGCCAGCCAGCGCGCGATCACCGCGCTGGTCAGCGACACAGCCGCCGGCGCCTCGTGCACCGGCGCCCCCGCGCCGCGCAGCCGCGCCACCTCCTTGCGATGGATGCCGGTGAGCAGACTGACGCGACTGTCGGTCTGCTCTTTCCCCTCCAGCGCGAAATCGTGCTCGGCGACGTTGACGAAGAGCTCGCGAAGCAATTGCGCCAATGCCGGGAAGGTCATGCCGCTGCGGATGCAGAGCCGCACCAGCGGGCGCAGCAGCCGCGCCAGCGGCGCGTGCAGCTTTGCGGCGGCATTCGGCTGCGGAGCCGCTGCTTTGGACCCGGGTTTGGCATTCATGTCTGAATTGTACCATGCCTTATGTGGGACACAATCCCACATTTTTTCGCTCGATGATTGACGTGGTAAATTTTCCCACATATACGAGACGCCACTGAGGGCGCGACGTAAAGGGACACGACACCCATGGCTGACCGCTTGGTCCGCATTTCCAGTTCACCGCGTGCTGTGCCGGCTTCCGACTGGGAGCGCGGCGCGATCGAACCGATGCTGCCCGCGCTGTTGCGCGGCGTGATCTTCATCTCGGTGCTGGCTGCACCGTTCGTCGCAGCCCTTCTGGCAGGCTGACCGCCATCATGCATCACACCAGCGACAATCCGCGCCGCCCGTCGGTGCTGCACATCTTCAAGATCTATTATCCCGACCTGTTCGGCGGCACGCTCACGGTGATCCGTGACATCTGCGCGAGCCTGAAGGACGCCTTCGCCTCCGCCGTGCTGGTCTGCTCGCAATCGCCCGAAAAGCGCGAGATCGTCGTCGACGACGTGCCGGTCGAGCGCGTCCGCTCGTTCGGCAATCTGTTGTCGCTGCCCGCCGCCCCCACCTATCCCTGGCGTCTCTGGCGGAAGATCGCCGCGCACGATCTGCTCGCGCTCCACGCGCCCTTCCCGCTCGCCGATCTCGTCTTCGCGTTCGGTTTCGGCCGCAAGCGGCCGCTCGTGGTGCATTGGCACGCCGACATCGTCACCCATGCCGGCCTGCGCTGGTTCGTCGAACCCTTGATGCGGCGGACTTTGCAGCGCGCCAAGGCGATCGTCGTCTCGGACCACGTGCTGGTCGACAACACGCCGCTCCTGCGCGAATTCGAGGACAAATGCCACGTGGTGCCGTTTGGCATCGACACCTCGGGTTACGACTGGCCGAAGATCGAGCCGCACCACGTCAATGATCGCGGCCGGCTGGTGCTCGCCTGCGGCCGGCTCGTGCCCTACAAGGGGTTCGACGTGCTGGTCCGTGCCGCAGCCGCACACAATTTCGAAGTCTGGATCATCGGCGAGGGCACCGAGCGACCGCGCCTGGTGCAACTGATCGAGGAGCTCGGGCTCGCAGAGCGCGTCCGTCTGCTCGGCTCGGTCAATGATTGCGAGCGCATCAAGCTGATGTGCCTCGCCGACGTCTTCGTGATGCCATCCGTCACCAATGCCGAGACGTTCGGCCTTGTTCAGCTGGAGGCCATGGCCGCAGGCCGCCCGGTCGTGAACACGGCGCTCGACACGGCGGTGCCGCGGGTCGCCCGCCACGGCATGGAGGCAATCACCGTGCCGCCTGGCGACGCTGAAATGCTCGGCGAAGCCATCGACATGCTGATCCGCGATCCCGAACGCCGCCGCCGCATGGGACTTGCGGCGCGCAATCGCGCCCTCACCCGATATTCGGCCACGGCTTTCAAGCAAGGCATGGAGACCGTCTACCGCGACGCCGTTGCCGCGCCATGTGAGCAGCGTTCGGCGAGCGCCGAGCGGCCGCAGGCCCCCGGCTGGCTGGACAGCGTCCGGATCGCGGCGACGCTAGCTTGGTCGGACATGCGCCACCGCTACGTGCGCTCACTGCTCGGCCCGTTCTGGATGTCGCTCCAGATGGCGATCGTGGTCGCGGTGCTCGGCTCGGTGATCGGGCAGATGTCGAATGCCGACGTGCTGTCGCGTCTGCCCATGCTCGCGCTCTCGATGACGGCCTGGACCTTTCTCAACAGCGTGGTGCTCGATGCGACCACGGCGCTGCAGAACTCTGCGAGCCTGATCCGTGACCGTGCGCTGCCGCCGGTCATCTTCCTCCTGCAATGCACGTTCCGCCAGGGACTGTTCGCGCTTCATAACGCCTGCGTGCCGCTGGTGCTGTGGCTCATCCTGTCGCCCCACGACCTCTCTCACGCGCTGGCGGCACTCCCCGGCCTGCTGCTGTTCGTGGTTTGCACTTTCGCCCTGAGCCTTGTTCTCGGCGCGATGGCAACGCGCTATCGCGACCTCAAGCCGATCATCGAATCAACGCTGATGCTCGCCTTTCTCGCCTCGCCCGTGATCTGGTCGTCGGACATGATCAACCACCGCTCGACGGTGATGCGGCTCAATCCGCTGACACATCTGTTCGCGGTGTGGCGCGAGCCGCTGGTGGGCGGCCAGGTCGATCCCGTGAGTATTGTCTACGTTCTCGTCGCGCTGGTATTGCTGGTCATTGCGAGCATGCTGACGCTGGTCCACCTGCGCAAAGCCGCATTCTGGATCTGACGCATGGTCTCGATCAGCCTCCACAACGTCGGTCTCGATTATCCGCTCTACGGCGCCTACGATTATTCGCTGAAACGACGGCTGCTCGGCCATCTCATCCGCGACCCGGGCGAGATGCGGATCATCCGCGCCGTGGACAACGTCACCATCGAGGCCGAAACCGGTGCCCGCATCGGGCTTGCCGGACCGAACGGCTCCGGCAAATCGACGCTGTTGCGATTGATCGCTGGCGTCTATCCGCCGAGCAGCGGCAGCATCGCGGTCCGGGGCAATGTCGTGCCCCTGCTCGGCCTCAACGCCGGCGTCAACCTCGACTTCGTCGCGGAGGACAACATCGCCCTGCTGCTGCGGATCAGCGGCCGCAAGCCGACCCGGGCGATGATCGAGGAGATCTGGGCCTTCACCGAGCTCGAGGCGCGCATGCAGCGAGTGCCGCTGCGGATGTTCTCCTCGGGCATGCTGATGCGGGTGCTGTTTGCGACCGCCACGGCTTTTCCGGCCGACATCCTCCTGCTCGACGAATGGCTCAGCGTGGTCGACGAGAATTTTGCCGAAAAGGCCCAGGAGCGGCTCCTGAACCTCGTGTCGCAGGCGGCGATCGTGATCATCGCCTCGCACGACCAGCCACTGCTGCGCCGGACCTGCACCCGCATCATCAACCTCGATCATGGCCGCATTGCCTCGACCGTCACGGTCACCTCGCCGGCCGCACACGCCCTCGAGCTCCGCGAGAAACGCGCATGAAGCAGAACATCCTCGTCATATCCGAAGCGCTGGGCGAGCCCAACCACAAGCGTGGCATCTTCCATTTCACCCGCGAGCTGATGCGCTCGCTCGCCGCCGAGGGGCATGCGCTGACGCTGCTGGTGGAGACCACGCGGCGCTATCGGAAGCTGCAGCGGCGCGAGCGGCGGACCAAGCTGTTTCCAGCAGAGGCGCGCAACATCGAGCTGCTTGCCCTTTATCGCTTCCTCGACGAGGTCAACATGGCCGAGCCGGTCGTGCGTGGCGGCCTGCGCCGCACGCTCGACTGGATCCGCCACAAGGCCACCATGTCCGTGTCGTGGGACTACATCGTCTGCTTCCTGCGCGCGATCGGGCTGCGGGCCTTGCGCGCCCGGTTGATCGAGAACAGGACGGCTGCGCTCGAATACGTTCCGCCCGACCTGCGTCATCTCGAGTTGTTCCGCGATTTTCAGCTCGAATCCGGCTTCTACAGCTACCAGGACTCCTCGGCCTTCTTCCTGCTGCCGCCGCCGCGGGTCGATGCACGAGACTACGACGTCATCGTCGTGGACACCCCGACCCGGGTGGCGATCACGCGCAAGCCCGGCGCCAAGGTGATCTGCGTCGTGCACGATTTGTTGCCGCTCACCGACCTCAAGCTCAGCGACGTCGCAACGCGGCTGTTCCTGTCGCGCCTCTTGACGAGCCTGCGTCAGGCCGACGAGCTCGCCTTCGTTTCGAACTACAGCATGATGCGGTTCAGGGAATTGCTGCCGCAATTTTCGCACCTGCCGGCGCGGGTCGTGTATCCCCGCACCCGGTTCGATGCCCCGGATGTCCTGCACCTCCCAGCCCCGTCGGGGCGTCCGGGGCGGCCGAGCTTCGTCGTCATCGTCTCGAACGAGCCGCGCAAGAACGTCGCCACCGTCGTCCGCGCGTTCCGCAGCGTGTCCCAGGCCGATCTCGTCGTGATCGGCTATGCCGGCGAGATCAGCCGGATGCGCAATCTGCCGCCGAATGTCCGCTTCGCCGGCTATGTCGACGAGCACGAAAAGGCCGCCCTGATTGCGGAGGCGCACGGCCTGATCATGCCGAGTTTCGCCGAAGGTTTCGGCGTGCCGATCATCGAGGCCCTCGCTGCGAACACGCCGGTGCTGTGCTCCGACATCGCCGTGTTTCGCGAGGTCGCGGGCGAACTCGCCGACTATTTCGACCCGTTCTCGACCGACTCGGTCGCCGCCTCCATCACCCGCGTGCTGACCCGGCAGGAGGAGTGCCGCGGCAGGATCCGGGCGCGGCGGCACGAGCTCGCCGAGCGCTTCGGCTACGAGACCCAGGCCCGCGATTTCCTCGGGCATCATGCGCCCACGGAAAGCCTTGTCGGCGAGCAACTCGCTTCATACGGATGACCGCCGAATCCGCGTTGTGGCCCGGTCCTGCCGATCAGGAAGGCAGGAACGGCCGATGGAAGAGTTGGCGCAGCGCGGCCACGCTGGTCCGGGCCGCAGACGTCCTCGCCGTCCTGATCGCGGCCTCGCTGCCGTGGTCGACCACGGCGCCCTCGATCTTGGTCGGGCTCTTTCTGCTCGCGGTGACGCCGACCATCGACTGGCGCGACTATTCGGGCAGGCTCGCGCAGCCTGCCTACGCTCTGCCCTTCGCAATCCTGCTGCTCGCGCTCATGGGCATGCTGTGGTCGGACGGGGCTTGGGCGGATCGGCTGCACGCGATCAAGCCGGTGGCAAAGCTCGTGCTGATTCCGCCGCTGCTCTACCATTTCAGCCGGTTGGAGCGCGGTCTTTGGGTTGGCCTCGCTTCTCTCGCCTCCTGTGCCTTGCTTGCCGTCCTCTCCTGGATCGTGCTGCTCGACCCTGCCTGGAAGATCACAGCGACGGCGTCGGCTGGCGTGCCCGTCAAGAACTACATCGACCAGAGCCAGGAGTTCACCCTCTGTGCATTCGCGCTTGCGCTCCCCGCGCTGACCTTCTGGCGCAGCGGAAACGTGGTCGCGACGGCGGCCTGTCTGGCGCTGATCCTGCTGTTCGCCGCCAACATGGTGTTCGTCGCCTCCGCTCGCACGGCGCTGCTCTGCATTGCGGTCCTGCTGGCCTTGTTCGCCTGGAAGCATCTCAACCGGCGCGCAACGCTGGTCCTGCTCGCAGGCACGGTCGCCGTAACCGCGCTAGCCTGGACGACGTCGCCCTATCTGCGCCAGCGGATCACCGACATTGCCGTCGAATATCGCCACGGCCATGAGGACATCAGCCGTGCCTCGACCGCGCAGCGGCTGACCTATTGGCGCAAGGCGATCCATAGCTTTGCCGAGGCGCCCTTGATCGGCCACGGCACCGGCGCGATCAAGCGCCAGTTCGAGCGCGCAGCAACGGGTGAGAGCAGCCTCGATGCGGAGGTCGTCAACAATCCGCACAACCAGACCCTCAACGTCGCGGTGCAATGGGGCCTGCTCGGCGTCGTCCTGCTCTACGCTCTTTGGATCGTCCATCTCCGCCTATTCCTCAGCGAAGGCCTCGCCGCCTGGATCGGGCTCGTGGTCGTCGTCCAGAACATCGCGAGTTCGCTGTTGAACTCGCATCTGTTCGATTTCCACGAGGGCTGGATGTATGTGCTCGGTGTCGGGGTCGCCGGCGGCATGGTGCTGAAGACAAAAGCCGACAGCGTTGCCAGCCACCGGCTGTAACTACTGGCTGCGCTCGTGGCCGACCTCGCCGGTAATGACCTCGCCGAACAGCTCCCAGGCCTGCCCGTTGAAGCGCATCAGCTGCATCTGCTCGATCGGGAAATAATCGTCCGGGGAGGTGTTGACCATGATGCCCGGCAGCATCAGGTCGGTGTGGAAATCCTTCAGGTTGGCCGCCTGCTTCATGACGTTCTCGCGCGTGAGGTTGTCGCCGCACTGCTTCAGCACCTGCGCCATCGCCTCGGCCTGCACATAGCCGTAGATGTTGTTGGCGTTGGCCTTGTCGCCGTCAGGGTAATATTTGTCCATGAACTCCCGCCATTTCACCACGGCCGGATCCTTGTCCCAGGTCGGATCGGTCGGATCCTTCAGATACGCGGTCGAGATGACGTCCTTGGAATATTCGAGCCCGGCGGGCTTCAGCACCGAAGCGACCGAGGTCGCGGTGTTGGCTAGGAAGAACTTCGGCTTCCAGCCGAGCTCGCCCACTTTCCGGATCGCCTGCGCCGATCCCTTCGGCGCGGCCCATGAGAAGAAGATGTCGGCACCGGAATCGTGCAAGGCCACGATCTGCGAGTCGATCGAGGGATCGCTGACCTCATAGGACTTGTCGGCGATGATCATGCTGGCCTTGTCGCCGAGCCCGTCCTTCAACCCCTTGAACTGGTCCTTGCCTGCGTCGTCGTTCTGCCAGAACACGGCGATCTTGCTGTCGGGGAAATGATCGCGAATGTACTTTGCGTAGATCCGTCCCTCGCTCTGGTAGTTGGGCTGGAAACCCATGGTCCACGGGAAGTTCCTGGGGTCACCAAACTTGGTGCCGCCGGAGGCGACGAACAGCTGCGGCACCTTCTTGGTGTTCATGTATTTCATGATCGCGGAATTCGAGGGCGTGCCGAGCGACTGGAAGATCAAGAGCACCTCGTCGCTCTCCACCAGCTTGCGCGCCTGCTCGATCGCCTTCGGCGGCGAATAGGCGTCGTCATAGCTGATGAAATTGATCTTGCGCCCGTTGATGCCGCCCTGCTCGTTGATCATCTTGAAGAAGGCGCCCTCGGTCTTGCCGATCACCCCATAGGACGACGCCGGCCCGCTATAGGGCATGATGTTGCCGATCCTGATTTCGGTGTCGCTGGCGCCGGGGTCGTATTTCTTCTGCGCCAAAGCCGGTGCCGTGACGAGCACGCCGGCAACAAGCATGGCGAGGGCAGCAAGATTCTTGCGACGACCCGGCATTGGTCTCTCCCCTGTGTTTTGTAGTCTTGTTTTGCAGGGAGTGTCGCAAGGCGGACGGTGGCTGGCAAGCGCCGCGATTTTCCGCAAGATGAAACGGCAGATATGGAACTACACGCTGCGCCGCAGCAGGTGTAAAGCGCGCCCATCGATCGCCAGCAACGCGCTGCCGATCACGATGGCGCCCGCGATCTCGCGCGCGGAGATCGGCTCCCCCAGCATCAGCCAACCTAAAAGGATGGCGGTGACGGGAATGAGCAGCGTCACCAGCATGACGTTGCTCGCGCCCGATCGGCGCACGATCTGAAAGAAGACGATGTAGGCGAGCGCCGTCGACAGAGCGGCAAGGCCAAGCACCGCGGACCACGTCGCAACGCCTGGCATTGCGAGCCGCCATGGCTGCTCCACCACGCCGGCGACAATCGCCATCATCATCGTCGACACCATCAGCTGAAACGTCGCCGTGCCCAGCGGCGGTGAGTCCTTGAGCAATCGCCGCGCTGCCAGTGCGGCGAATCCATAGCTGAGGGCCCCGCCCAGGCAGAGCAGGATGCCGAGCCCCTGCCCCGATCTCGCCTCGATGCCCCACCCGCGCAGGATGACCACACCGATAAGGCCCAGCGCCACGCCGGCCACGCGGCGGATATGCAAGGTCTCCTCGCCTGCCGCCGCCATCACGACCACCGTGAACAGCGGCGTGGTCGCATTCAGGATCGATGCCAGCCCGCTCGGGATGAAAGTCTGGCCGATCACGATCAACGAGAACGGGATGGCATTGTTAAGCAGCCCGATCGCAACGAACGGCGTCCAACCCGTCATGCCCTTGGGCCAGCCGATCCCCTGCAGGCGCAGCAGCGGCAGCAGAATAGCCGCACCGAGCGCGACGCGCAGGAACACCAGCGTCAGCGGCGGCAATTCCCGCAAAGCCGCGCCGTTGAAGAAGAACGAGCCGCCCCAGAGGATTGAGAGCACGGCGAGCAGCGACCAGTCTCGCGCGTCGATCCTGTCGTCGTTCGGGGGCATTTGTTTCACCTCGGCGCAACTGCTCGCCTAGGCCGAGGCAGGGATTCTCGCCACCCGATTTCCGACAAGGCGCCGGCACTTCGCAACAAGACGGCTCACGCCTCCTGGCGTTTCCTTGCATCCCCGACGATATCGGCAATCACCGCTCCGATCACCAGCGCTCCTCCGATGAGCGCATGCACGGCCGGCACCTCGCGGAAAGCCACCCAGATCCAGAATGCCATCAGCGGCGTCTCCAGAGTGGCGATGAGGGAGGCCTGCCCCGAAGGCAGCAGGCGTGAGCCGAGCATGTAGAACGTCAGGCCGAGCGCGACCTGGAAACAGCCGAACATCGCCAGGATCGCAAGGCCGTTGCCGCCGACATGGGCGATATCGTGGGCAAACGGCAGGCTGACGAGGCTTCCCAGGAAGTTCGACAGCGCTGCCGCTGCAACCATCGAGGTCTCTCTATGGCGTCGAACGACGACCGTCATGGCCGAGATGGCGACCACCATCAGGCAGCTCAGCGCCACGCCGCGGACATCGGCGCCGGCTTCGACACCGCCAACGGTAATGGTCACGCCGGCAAACGCGACGAGACTTGCGATCACCGTGCGCCATGTCGCGGCCTCTCCGAGCCACAACCACGCCAGCGCAGCCGCGACGAACGGCTGCGTGGTGATGAGCACCGCGACATTCATCACCTCGGTCATCTGAAGCGCGGGAATGAACGAGACCATGCCGATCGTGGACAGGGATGCGACGAGCAGGCCGCCCCTCCCGGGCACAACCAATTGCCACAGAGCGGCCCGGCCCTGCATCACCATGAGAAACACGCTAATCAAGCAGCCGGCGAACAGGCCGCGCCAGAACAGAATGGTCCAGGGATCGAACGGCAACAACCGGGTGAAGAACGGCGCCGTGCTCCAGGCAATCGCGGCAGCGACGACGAGGGCAATGCCGAGACCGCGTTCCGATCGAGGCTGCCCCATATGGATGCGCCCGGCTTAAGACGGCTTCTTCGGCCGCGACACCAGCTCGATCATCTTGCCTTCGTCGTCATCCGGCATCGCGGCCTTGGCCTGCGCGTAGGCTTCGACCGCGGCGCGGGCGACCAGAGGCTTGCCGGCCAAGAGGCTCTCCGCCAGCTTCACGGCGTAGGCGGCATCCTTGTGCCGCAACGCCGCCGTGAAGGTCGCGCCGCTGAAGTCGCGGGCGACCATGCGCTTGGAATGGCGCGCGACCTGCGGGCTTGCCGCAACGCCCGCCTGGATCGACTCCAGCACCAGGTTCATGTCGAGCCCGGCCTGCTCGGCGATCGCAAGCCCCTCGGCGAGGCCGGCGATCTGGATCGCGCCCATCAGATTGTTGATGAGCTTGTAGACGGTGCCGGAGCCGACCGCGCCGAAATGGCGGATGGTCGCGCCGATCGGTTCGAGATAAGGCCGCGCACGTTCGAGATCGGCGGCATCTGCGCCGACCAGCAGCGTCAGTTTCCCGGCGGCCGCCGCGTCCGGCAATCCCGTGACGGGGCAATCGATGTAGATCAGCCCGCGCGCGTTCAGCTCGCGGCCCATCTCGCGGGCGTGGTCATAGGAGACGGTGGAGCATTCGATCGCGATCGTGCCGGCCTTGGCGGTCTTGGCGGCGCCCTTCGGCCCGAGCCAGACCGCGCGCGAGGCTTCGTCATCGGCGACCATGGTCACGACGGCATCGGCATCGATCGCCGCATCCTCCGGCGAGGTCGCCCAATGCGCGCCGCGCGCGATCAGGTCCTCCGCCTTGGCCTTGCTGCGATTCCACAGCGCCACCGTGAAGCCGGCATCGAGATAGCGGCCGGCCATGCCGTGGCCCATCCGCCCCAATCCGATGAAGGCGACGCGGGGCATGATCAATCCACGTCCTCGATGTCGGCACCAGTGGTGCCGAAGGCGCGCTGCGCCAGAGTCGCGGCCATGAAGTCGTCGAGCTCGCCGTTGAGCACGCCCGACGTGTCGGAGGTTTGCACGCCCGTGCGCAAATCCTTCACCATCTGGTAGGGCTGCAGCACATAGGAGCGGATCTGGTGGCCCCAGCCGATATCGGTCTTGGCGGCCTGGTCGGCGGCGGCCTTCTCCTCGCGCTTCTTCAGCTCGATCTCGTAGAGCCGCGCACGCAGCATGTCCCAGGCCTGGGCCCGGTTCTTGTGCTGGGAACGGCCGGCCTGGCAGACCACCGCGACACCGGTCGGGATATGCGTGAGGCGCACCGCGGATTCGGTCTTGTTGACGTGCTGGCCGCCGGCGCCACCCGACCGCATCGTATCGACGCGAACGTCGGATTCCTTGATGTCGATCTTGATGCTGTCGTCGATGACCGGAAAAACCTGCACGCTCGAAAACGAAGTGTGCCGCCGCGCGTTGGAATCGAACGGCGAGATGCGGACGAGGCGATGCACGCCGGCTTCGGTCTTCAGCCAGCCATAGGCGTTGTGGCCGGAGACCTGGATCGTCGCCGACTTGATGCCGGCCTCTTCGCCCTCGGACTCCTCGAGATACTCGACCTTGAAGCCGTGCGTCTCGGCCCAGCGCGTGTACATGCGCAGCAGCATCTGCGCCCAGTCCTGGCTCTCGGTGCCGCCGGCGCCGGCATGGACTTCGAGATAGGAATCGAAGCGATCGGCCTCGCCCGACAGCAGCGCTTCGAGCTCGCGCCGCGCCACTTCCTTCTTGAGGTTCTTCAGCGCAGCTTCGGCCTCGGCGACGACGCCGTCATCGCCCTCGGCTTCGCCGAGCTCGATCATGCCGATATCGTCTTCGAGCTCTTGCTCGACCTTGCCGATGCCCGAGAGCGAATCCTCAAGCGAGGTCCGCTCCTGCATCAGCTTCTGGGCCTTCTGGGGGTCGTTCCAGAGATTGGGATCTTCTGCGAGCTTGTTCAGCTCAGCGAGGCGCGCCGTCGATTTCTCGACGTCAAAGATGCCTCCTCAGCAGCCCGACCGACTGCTTGATCTCTTCTACCAACCGTTCGATTTCGGCGCGCATGTCGTTCTCTGATGTCGCGGAATGGGTCCGCGTTCGATTGCAACGGGATGTAACGGCGGCGGCTGCAAAGCGCAACCGCCGGAACCGCGATCGTCTGTGTTATCCGGCCTTAGTAGAGCCCGCCGGTGCCGGGCCGCATGAAGAAGCCGGAATCCGGCTGCTGTTGCTGCGAGGCCGGCATGCGACCGTCGGCGTCGGCCACGCCGATGACCGAATAATTGTCCGGCGGCGCCGTACCCGGCTTGAAGGCTTCGAGGATGGTGCCGCCGGTCTCGCCGGGACCTGCGCGCATGCCCGTCTTGGAGACGACGCGCACAAGCTTGATGCCGGCAGGCACCTTGAACGGAACCGCGGGCTTGTCGGCGAGCGCGAGCTTGAGGAAATCGCGCGCGATCGGAGCCGCCAGATGGCCGCCGGTTGCGGCATTGCCTTTACCGAGCGGACGCGGCTTGTCATAGCCCATATAGATGGCGACGGCGACGTCGGGCGAGAAGCCGACAAACCATGCATCCTTGGCCTCGTTGGTGGTACCGGTCTTGCCGGCGACCGGCTTGCCGACCTCCTTGACCACGGTCGCGGTACCAGCCTGGACCACGCCCTCCATCAGCTCGGTGATCTGGTAGGCGGTCATGGAGTCCAGCACCTGCTCGCGGCGGTCGATCAGCTGCGGTTCGGCCTGGTTCTTCCAGCCGCCCGGCGCGTCGCAGCCGCGGCATTCGCGCTGGTCGTGCTTGAAGATGGTGCGGCCGTAACGGTCCTGGATACGGTCGATGAGCGTCGGCTTCACCCGGCGGCCGCCATTGGCGAGCATCGAGTACGCCGTGACCATGCGCATCGCCGTCGTTTCGCCGGCGCCGAGCGCGTAGGACAGGTAATTCGGCAGCTCGTCATAGACACCGAAGCGGCGGGCATATTCGCCGATCAGCGGCATGCCGATGTCCTGCGCAAGCCGCACCGTGACCGTGTTGAGCGATTGCCGCAGCGCGTTGCGCAGCGTCACCGGTCCCTGGAATTTGCCCGAGGAGAAGTTTTCCGGCCGCCACACGCCGGCGCCCTGCCCCTGATCGATTTCGATGGGCGCGTCGAGCACGACGGTCGAGGGCGTATAGCCGTTGTCGAGCGCAGCCGAATACACGATCGGCTTGAACGACGATCCCGGCTGCCGATAGGCCTGCGTGGCGCGGTTGAACTGGCTCTGGTCGAACGAGAAGCCGCCGACCATTGCGAGCACGCGGCCGGTCCAGGGATCCATCACCACCATTGCGCCGGACACTTCGGGGATCTGGCGCAGCCGGTACTGGCCTTCGACCGGTTGTCCCTCCTTGCTGTAAAGCGGATCGGCATAGATCACGTCGCCTGGCTGCAGCACCTGCGCCACGGAGGTCGGCGTCTTGCCCTTGGTATTGCCCTGAGCCGCTCGTGCCCAGCGCACGCCATCGAGTGTGACGAGGCCGGTCTCGCGCTGCTTGCTGACGGCGCCGCCAAGCTCGCGGCTCGGCTGGAAGCCGATGCGCGCCGACTGGTCGCTGGTCTCCAGCACCACCGCCATGCGCCACGGCGAGATGTCGGACAGCGATTTGATCTCGGCGAGCTTCACGCCCCAGTCGCCCGACGTATCGAGCTTGCTCATGGCGCCGCGATAGCCCTGCTGCTCGTCATAGTTCACGAGGCCGGCGACCATGGTTTTCCGCGCCATGACCTGAATCTTCGGATCAAGCGTGGTGCGGACCGAGAGACCGCCCTCGTACAGCTTCTTCTCGCCATAGCGCTCGAAGATGTCGCGACGGACTTCCTCGGCAAAATATTCGCCGGCGAAGGTGTGAGCGCCGTTGGACCGGCTGGTGACGGCCAGCGGCTCCTTGCGCGCCTTCTCGGCGTCGGCCTGCTTGATCCAGCCGTTCTCCTGGAGGCGGTCGATCACGTAGTTGCGGCGTTCGACAGCGCGGTCGCGGTTACGGACGGGATGCAGTGTCGCCGGCATCTTCGGCAGCGCAGCCAGATAGGACGCTTCTGCGACGGTCAACTCGTTCACCGACTTGTCGAAATAGACCAGCGAAGCGGCTGCGATGCCGTAGGCGCCCAGACCGAGATAGATTTCGTTCAGATACAGCTCGAGGATCTTGTCCTTCGAATAGGTCTTCTCGATCCGCATCGCCAGCAAGGCTTCCTTGATCTTGCGCGCGAACGAGACCTCGTTGGTCAACAGGAAGTTCTTGGCGACCTGCTGGGTGATGGTGGAGGCGCCCTGCGGACGCCGGTTCGAGCCGTAGTTCTGGATGTAGACGAGACCCGCGCGCGCCATGCCGGTGTAGTCGATGCCGCCATGCTCGTAGAAGTTCTTGTCTTCGGCCGCCAGGAACGCATTGATCACGAGCTTGGGGACCGCCTGGATCGGCAGATAGAGCCGCCGCTCCTTGGCGTATTCGCCGAGCAGCGAGCCATCGACCGCGTGCACCCGGGTCATCACCGGCGGCTCGTAATCCTGAAGCTGAGAGTAGTCCGGCAAGTCCTTGGAGAAATGCCAGATCAAGCCTGCTACGGCCCCGACACCGACAAGGAACACCACCGTTCCCGCGGCGAACAGGAAGCCCATGAACCGCACCAGCAAGCGCATTATCTGTTTATCCGTTCAAAGTCTGGATCAGCCCAGTACCAGTATCAGCCCAGTATCGGTCCCTTGGCACCCCAAACTGGCGCCAACCTCACGTCGCGAATTCCGCCGGCCTACGCAATACCGTCAGTGCCGGACTTAAGACGCTTGCCGAACAGGATTCTCGCCGATTCCGGAACCCCCTGCGGCATTTTTATAAAGCGCCCGCTGTGGCCAAACTAGGGCCTTTGCGACGGGACGGAAAACCCTTTCAGTTCGAAGATCCCCGGCGTCGTCACTTGACGATCCCCCGGGTCGTCAATTCGACGATCCCCGGGGTCGTCAATTTGACGATCCCCGGGTCGTCAATTTGACGATCCCGCTGTGGCCATCCGTTTGGTCAAAAACCCGTCGATCGCCTGCGCCATCGAGCCTACGGCCTTGGACCGCCAGCCCTCGGAGACCAGATGCTCAAGGTCGCCCTTGTTGGAGACGTAACCGATCTCGACCAGCACCGACGGCACGTCGGGCGCCTTCAGGACCCGGAAGCCGGCCGACTTCAGCGGATGCTTGTGCATCCGCACCGTCGACTTCATTTCACCCATCAAGAGGTGGGCGAAACGGTTTGAAAAGGTGCGGGTTTCTCGCTGCGTGAGGTCGATCAGGATGTCGGCGACGTCGGTCGGCTCCTCCGCGAGGTTGAAACCGGCGATCGCATCTGCCCGGTTTTCCGCATCCGCCAGCCGCTGGGCCTCGGCGTCGGACGCCTTGTCGGACAGCGTATAGATGGTCGCGCCCTGCGCATCGCCCTCGGCACGCGGCAGCGCATCGGCGTGAATCGAGACGAACAAGGCCGCCTTGAGATTGCGGGCGATCTTGGTCCGGTCATTGAGCGGAATGAAGGTGTCGTCGTCCCGCGTCATGACCACACGGTACTTGCCAGCCTTCTCGAGCTTGTCGCGGAGCGCCAACCCAAAGGCCAGCACCAGGTTCTTCTCGCTTTCGCCGCTCGACTGCGTGCCATTGTCGATGCCGCCATGGCCGGGATCGATCACGACCACCGGTCGGCCATCGGCCTTCTGCTGCGCCGTGTCCGGGGCGGTGGACGCGGGAGCCGTTACAGGGGGCGCCTCGGCGATGGTGGGCTGCAGTTCGGGGCGGTTTTCGGGCGCAAGCGCCTGCACGAAGGCGGCACGGTCGACCTCCTCCAGCTCCAGCACGAGCCGGGCCGGCTGGCCGTTGGCCGCCTCGACCACGTAGGACTTGGCGATCTTGGCCGGTCCGGTCAGGTCGAACACGATTCGCGAGCCGCCGGGCATGACGAGCCCGTAGCGGAACGCCTTGACCAGTCCGCGCCCCCCGGCCCCCGTGCCTGCGGGCAGCTGAAAATTCACCTGCGGCACATCGACGACGACCCGGTACGGGTCGGCCAGCGTGAGGGCGCGGAAGGTGATGGCCTGGTCGATGTCGAGAATGAAGCGCGTCTGCTTGCCGTCGCCGGCCAGCCGGGCAGCCGAGGCGATCGGAAAATTCGCCGCCGCAACAGCGGGTTGCTGCTGGCTTTCCGCTGCCCTCAGGCGCGAGGAATCGGCACATGGCAACGCTGCGGCGCACAGCAGCGCGCATCCCAGCAAAACCCATTGATTTGTGCGGCTCGCCACCGATTCCGTGCCTCCGAGCGGCCCCTTTTAACGCAATAGAACCACAGGGTTAATCCATCCTTAATGACAGAAGCGCGAAACTCGCCGACTGTGACCGCCGTGCGACGCTCCCTTGCACGGATGGCTCATTCCTCGTATGTACGGAATGCTGACGGCCGATATTTCAGGTTGTGTCGCATTCAGCCTCCCGGTGCAGCGCCGGAACTCTCAAGGTTTGGGAATTCCAGCGTTTTCCGTTTCCCTCTAAGACCAGCGCGGTGCGCGGCAGCGAGTGGAACGGGTCAAGCGTCGGCGGCGGAACGGTCCCGGGTTACCACTCACGTTGCCGGGACGGTTCTGACAGCGACGTAACTCATTACCCGGTTCCTTGATCCCAAGGGAGCGGTTCGTGACCCCCAAGGCGAGCGCGCTCGCGCCATGCCTGGCCAGCAGCAACTGATTGAAGGGCGGCCTCGCCGCCCAATGCTTCATACGGGCCGACGCTTGATGCGCCAGACTGTGCCGACGAATTCTGAAGGATCATTCGCGACGCTGCGGAGTGAAAATCCCGCGCGCCGCAATGGTCCTGAAGCTTCCGGTCCGGCAAGGCGCGAGAGACGGCGTTTCGGCCTTCCCCTCACCCCCGAATCAGGTGGACCGTCGCGTCACCCGGCGGCGCGATACGCGCCCACGGTGAATCGCGCCCGCCGCCGCCAAGAGTTAAGACATGCCCAACAAGATGTTGATCGATGCCACCCACCCGGAAGAGACCCGGGTCGTCGTGGTCCGCGGCAATCGCGTCGAAGAGTTTGATTTTGAGACCGCGCAACGCAAGCAACTGCGCGGGAATATCTACCTCGCCAAGGTCACAAGGGTCGAACCCTCGCTCCAGGCCGCCTTCGTCGAATATGGCGGCAACCGCCACGGCTTCCTCGCCTTCAGCGAAATCCACCCCGACTATTACCAGATCCCGGTCGCCGACCGGCAGGCGCTGATCGAGGCCGAGGAACAGGCTCATCGCGAAGCCGAGGAAGAGAGCGAGAACCGCTCGCACGGCCGCCGCCGCTCGCGCCACCGCAACGCCCGCCGCCGTGGTCATGGCGAGCGCGTGCGCAGCGACATCGTCGAGGGTCTCGACGCCGGTGCCGATCCCACCGCCCAGCCGGTCGAGGGCGCGCCCCTGCCGGAGTACACCGAAGGCGCGCCGCTCGAAGGCGAGCATCTGCACACCGAGGCGGAGCAGCACGGCGAGCACGATCACCACGAGCACGATCACGACGACCACGGGCACGACGACCATCATCACGCCCATGACGATGATCACCATCACGATCATGATGACCATGGTCATGACGACGAACACGATCATCACGACCACGATCATGCCGACGAGGCGCCCGCGCCCGTCGCCGCGGTTGGCGCAGAACCCGTCGTGGCCAGCGAGCCCGTTGTCGAGCCGCAAGAGGCCGAAACCGTCGGAGCAGACGCCTCCGAAGCGCACGCCGAGGCTCTCGCCGAAGCCGTGACGTCAGCCGCCGAGCCGGCCGATGCCGTCTACGCCGCCGGCGAAAGCATTGAAGCGCCGCATGCCGATGCCGGCCAAGCCGGTGAAGAAGACGATGATGACGAGGACGGCGAGGAAGCCGAAGAGGAAGTCGTCGAATCCGTCGGCGGCGACGACGTGCTGGAGGAAGTGCCGGAGCGCACCTTCCGCCCGCGCCGCCAGTACAAGATCCAGGAAGTCATCAAGCGCCGCCAGGTGATGCTGGTGCAGGTCGTCAAGGAAGAGCGTGGCAACAAGGGCGCCGCACTGACGACCTATCTGTCGCTCGCCGGCCGCTATGCCGTGCTGATGCCGAACACCGCGCGCGGCGGCGGCATCAGCCGCAAGATCACCAGCGCCCAGGATCGTTCCCGCCTGAAGGAAGTGGTGCAGGATCTCGACGTGCCCGAGGGCATGGGCATCATCTTGCGCACAGCCGGCGCCGCCCGGACCAAGCCCGAGATCAAGCGCGACTTCGAATATCTGATCCGGATGTGGGAGACGGTGCGCGACCTGACGCTGAAGTCGCAGGCCCCGACCCTGGTCTACGAGGAAGGCTCGCTGATCAAGCGCTCGCTGCGCGACCTCTACAACAAGGAGATCGACGAGATTCAGGTCGCCGGCGAGTCCGGCTACCGTGAAGCGCGCGACTTCATGAAGATGCTGATGCCCGCCAATGTCAGCGCGGTGAAGCAATATCGTGACGGTCAGCCGTTGTTCTCGCGCATGGGCGTCGAGAGCCAGCTCGACGCGATGTTCTCGCCGACCGTGCAACTGCGCTCCGGCGGCTACATCGTGATCAATCAGACCGAGGCGCTGGTCTCGATCGACGTCAATTCCGGACGATCGACGCGCGAGCACCATATCGAGGACACCGCGCTCAAGACCAACCTGGAGGCGGCCGAAGAGGTCGCCCGCCAGCTCCGCTTGCGCGACCTCGCCGGCCTGATCGTCATCGACTTCATCGACATGGACGAGAAGCGCAACAACCGTGCGGTCGAGCGCAAGCTGTCCGACTGCCTCAGGCAGGATCGCGCGCGCATCCAGGTCGGACGCATCTCGCATTTCGGCCTGCTCGAAATGTCGCGCCAGCGCATCCGCGCCAGCGTGCTCGAGAGCTCGACCGATCCGTGCCCGCATTGCGGTGGCACCGGCCATGTCCGCTCGGTGTCCTCGGTGGCGCTCCAACTGCTGCGCGGCCTCGAAGAGATCCTGATGAAGGGCGCGACCCACAATCTGGTGGTCCGCACCCGCACCGACGTCGCGCTCTATGTGCTGAACCACAAGCGCGGCCATCTGCGCGATCTCGAGAACGGCTTCAAGGTCACGCTGTCGGTCATTGCCGATCAATCTGTCAGCGGCCCCCAGGCTTACGTGATCGACCGCGGTGAGCAGGTGCATACGCTGGAAGCCGCCAAGGCGCTGCTTGCGGCGCAGGCAGCTGCGAGCCCGCCGCCTCTGGCCGAAGAGGCCTACGACGATGAGGACGGCTTCGACATCGAGACCGAATCCGAGGTCGAGACCGAAGAGAGCGAAGGTCTCGCCGAGGAGCAGGCATCCGGCGAGGCCACGCCCGATCAGGACGGCCAGCGCCGCAAGCGCCGCCGCCGTCGGCGCGGCCGCGGTGGCCCGCGCGAGGGCGAGTTGCGCGAGGATAGCGCCCCCACCCTTCCCGAGGCGGCCGTAGCGGCCGGCGAAGGTGAGGACGATGCCGAGTCCGAGCAGGACGGCGAGGAAGGCGAGGAACAAGCAGTCCGTGGCGAGCAGCAGGGCAGCGGTGAGCGCCGGCGCCGGCGCGGTCGCCGCGGCGGACGCCGCCGTCGCGGTGGCGGCGAGGAAGGTCTTGCCGGCTCGATCGGCGACGAGCTCGGCACCAATCAGCCATCGGAAGCTGCCGACGCGGTTGCCGATTTCGACAGCTTCGGCAATGAGGCTGCGCCCCCGATTGCGCAGGCCGAGCACGGCGCTGAGCCGCAAGTCTCGCAGCCGGAGCCGCGCGCCGAGGTGCAGACCGAGGTGCCTACCCAGCCCGAACCCGTTGCCGCGGAGGAAGAGCCCACCGAGGACAAGGCCGCACGCCGCCGCTCCACGGTGCGCGAGAAGGTGAGCTTCCTGTCAAGCAGCCCGAGCGAGCCGGCAACGCCGGTTACGCAGGCGGCCGAGCCGGTCGCCCCGCCCGCACCGGCACCTGAACCCGCGCCCCAAGCGGCAACCGAAACGCCCGCCGCCCCGCGCCGCGCCGGCTGGTGGTCCCGCCGCTTCGGCGGCGGCGAATAAAGCGGAACATCCAGACGCAAAACGCCCGGCACCCGCCGGGCGTTTTTGTTTCGTCATTGTCCCGATGTGCTAAGCCGTTTTCGCAATCTGAAAGGGGACCGGCATTGTCAGAGCTTTGCGATTCCAGCGCCGTCGAGCTGCGCCGCCTGTTGGCCGCCCGGGCGATCTCACCTGTCGAGTTGCTCGACGCCTGTCTGTCCCGCATCGCCGCCATCAATCCCGCCGTCAACGCCGTCGTGACGCAGGACGAGCCGGGCGCACGTGCCGCGGCCAAAGCGGCGGAAGCTGCCATCCTCCGTGGCGAGGACCGCGGCGCCTTGCACGGGCTCCCCGTTCTGATCAAGGACACCCAGGACACCGCCGGGATGCGCTCCACCTATGGCAGCCCGCTGCTGAAGGATAACGTCCCGGCGGCCGATCAGGGCTCGGTCGCGCGCCTGCGCGCCGCCGGCGCCGTCATCTTCGGCAAGACCAACACGCCGGAATGGGCGGCGGGCGGCAACACCCGCAATCCCGTGTTCGGCGCGACCGGCAATCCCTTCGATCCCATGCGCTCGGCGGCCGGCTCCTCCGGCGGCTCGGCGGTGGCCCTTGCCTGCGGCATGGCCCCGCTCGCCTCGGGCTCCGACACCGGCGGCTCCTTGCGCAATCCGGCAGGCTTTTGCGGCATCGTCGGCATGCGCCCCTCCTACGGCCTCGTGGCCAGCGAAAAGCGTGCGTTCGGCTGGTCCAATTTGTCGACCGACGGGCCGATGGCGCGCAACGTCGCCGACACCGCGCTGATGCTGTCGGTGATGGCGAGCGATGATGCCCGCGATCCGCTTGCCTATACGCTGCCCGGTGAGGTGGTGCGCGCTCGCGCCGAACGCTGGGCCGCCCCGCGCCCCGCAGAGCTCGGCAAGCTGCGCCTCGCCTTCACCGAGGATTTTGGCTTCGCCCCGACCGAGCAGGCGATCCGGCGCGTGTTCCGCGCCCGCGTGAAAAAGCTCGCGCCGCTGTTCGCAGAATCCCGCGAAGCGGCCCCGGATTGCTCCGGCGCCGACGATGCCTTTGCCGTGCTGCGCGCAGGCATGTTCCTGGCGACCCACGGCAAGAACTACAAAGAACGTCCCGAGATGCTCGGCCCCAATGTCCGCGCCAATGTCGAGGAAGGGCTCGGCTACACGCTCGAAGACCACGCGCGGGCCTCGACGACGCAGACGCGGATCTATCGCGCCTATCAAAGCTTCTTCGAAACCTGCGACGTGCTGATCAGCCCGACCATCACGCTCAGCCCGCGGCCGTGGTCGGAGCCTCATCCTGCGGAGATCGACGGCGCGCCGACCAGATCCTACTTCCACTGGCTCGCGCTCGCCTACGCCGTCACGCTTGCAGGTCATCCCGCCATCAGCATTCCGCTCGGCATCGATGAAGCCGGACTGCCGTTCGGCCTCCAGATCGTCGGTCCGCGCGGCGGCGATGCCATCGTGCTCTCGGTTGCCGCGGGCATTGAGGCCGCGTTCGCGGGCGATGCGAAATTGTGCCGGCCGGTCCCCGACCTGGCGCGGCTTGCCGCAGCGCCCCCGCTGTCGGCCGCCGCCGGCTTCCTCACTTGGGAATAACGTTGGGAACGCCCCGGCCCGACAGGAGAAGTCTTCCGATGCAAAGCGCAATCGTTCTCGGCGGCGGCATGATCGGTGTCAGCGCCGCACTGCACCTCCGGCAGCGCGGCTGGGCCGTCACGCTCGTCGATCGCAGGGAACCGGGTCGCGAGACCAGTTACGGCAATGCCGGGATGATCCAGGCCGAAGCGGTCCGCCCCTATCCGATGCCGCGCGACCTCGCGACGCTCCTGAAGATCGCGACAGGCCGCACCAACGACGTGCGCTACAGCCTGTCGTCGCTTCATCGCCATATCGAGCCTCTGCTCCGCTACTGGTGGCACTCGGCGCCGAAACGGCATCGCGAGGCCATCGACGCGTGGGCGCGACTGATCGCCTATGCGACTTCGGAACACGACATCCTCATTCGCGAAGCTCATGCCGACAATCTCATCCGCCGCGCCGGTTATCGTATGCTTCATCGCGATGCCGCTTCATTCGATCTGGCGATCAAGACTGCGGAGGAAGATCGACGCGAATTCGGCGTGAATTTTCGTGTGCTCTCCGGCAGTGAGCTTGCCAAAGCCGAGCCGATCCTGCGCGACGATCTTCCCGGCGCGATCCATTGGCTCGATACCTGGACCGTCTCCGATCCCGGCGCGCTGGTCACGGCCTATGCCGAGCTGTTCGAGCGCCTCGGCGGCACTATCGTGCTCGGCGATGCGCAGTCGCTGCAACAGACCACAACCGGCTGGTCGGTCGACACGGACCAGGGCCGCCTCGATGCCGCCCACGCCGTCGTGACGCTCGGGCCGTGGTCGCCCGACCTTCTCCATAAATTCGGCTATCGGATTCCGCTGGTGCGCAAGCGCGGCTACCACATGCATTACAGTGGCGGCGCATCGCTGGACTTGCCCCTCGTCGACAAGGGCGGCGGCTACGCCATGGGTCCGATGGCGAAGGGAATCCGCATCACCACCGGCGCGGAATTGACCGGCATGGACGCGCTCGCCACGCCGGTCCAGCTCGCCAGCGCAGAAGCCTCCGCGCGCGAGCTGATTGACCTCGGCAAGCGCGCCGAGCCGGATCCGTGGTTCGGCACCCGCCCCTGCACGCCCGACATGCTGCCGGTGCTCGGGCCAGCTCCGCGTCATCCCGGCCTCTGGATGAATTTCGGCCACGGCCACCAGGGATTTACCCTGGGACCCGCGACCGGCCGCCTGCTCGCCGAGATCATGAGCGGCGAGACGCCGGCGATTGATCCGCTGCCATATCGGCCGGAGCGGTTCTAGGCCCAAAGCAAAAGGGCTGATCGAATCTCGATCAGCCCTCTTATCTCGAAGCCTGTCGGATGCAGCCTGCAGCTCAGTCCGTCGTGATCGCCGTCTCCATGTCGGTCGGATCGATCCGCTTGGCGAGGTTGGCGTTCAGCTTGTCGCGGTCGAGCTCACCCTCCCACCAGGCGACGATCACGCAGGCGACGCCGTTGCCGCACAGATTGGTCAGCGCGCGGCACTCGCTCATGAACTTGTCGATGCCGAGCACGATCGCCATGCCCGGCACGAGGCGCGGATCGACGACGGCAAGCGTCGCCGCCAGCGTAATGAAGCCCGCGCCGGTGATGCCGGAGGCGCCCTTCGACGTCAGCATCGCCACGACCAGAATGGTCAATTGCTGGGTGAAGCTGAGATCGTAGCCGAGCGCCTGTGCGATGAAGAGCGTCGCCAGCGTCATGTAGATGTTGGTGCCGTCGAGATTGAACGAGTAACCGGTAGGCACCACGAGGCCGACCACCGACTTGGAGCAGCCGAGCCGCTCCAGCTTCTCCATCAGGGACGGCAGCGCACTTTCCGAGGACGAGGTGCCGAGCACGATCAGCAGCTCGTCCTTGATGTAGGCCAGGAACTTGAAGATCGAGAACCCTGCCAGGCGCGCGATGATGCCGAGCACGACGAAGATGAACAGCGCCGCGGTGACGTAGAACGTGGCGATCAGTCCCATCAGATTAAGAATCGCGCCGGTGCCGAACTTTCCGATCGTATAGGCCATCGCGCCGAACGCGCCGATCGGTGCTGCACGCATCACGATGGAGATGACGCCGAACACGGCGTGGGCGGCGTCGTCGATGAAGCTGCGGATGGTGTGGCCGCGCTCGCCGAGGCTCATGATCGCGAAGCCGAACAGCACCGAGAACAGCAGCACCTGGAGGATTTCGCCTTGCGCGAAGGCCCCGACAACCGTGTCGGGAATGATGTGCAGCACGAAGTCGACGGACTTCTGACCGGCGGCCTGCTTGGCGTAATTGGCAACGGCCGCCTCGTTGGCCGCCCCACTGCCGAAGCCCGCGCCCGGCTTCACCAGATTGCCGATGATCAGTCCGATCACCAGGGCGAAGGTCGAGACGATCTCGAAATACACCAGCGCCTTGACGCCGATGCGGCCGACCTTCTTGGCATCCTGGATGTGAGCGATTCCGGAGACGACGGTGCAGAAGATGATCGGGGCGATCACCATCTTGATCAGCTTGATGAAGCCGTCGCCGAGTGCCTTGATCCATTCGTTGGTGGCGATTGTCGGCCAGAGCCAGCCGACAATGGCGCCGAGCACGATGGCGATCAGCACCTGGACATAGAGAACCTTGTACCACGGCTTTGCTGCGGGCCGCGCGATCGGCGCCCCCGCCATCGTTGTCGTCGTCATCGTTTCACTCCCCCTCAAACGCCAGGCCAGCCAAGATCAACTTGGCCGGCCCTGTCAATTGGAACCGCGAACTCTTTGCGCGTTTTACCGGCGGCGTTCGATCAGTCTTCGGGCTGCCGGCATCAACGTCGCGCCAAGCGCGTTCTTGACCAGCGAAGCCGCAACGAACGGCACGATGCCGACCTGCCAGGCCTTCGCAACGCCCAGCCCGAGGCCGAACGCCAGCCAGCCGAACCCGGCGGCCAGAATGACGACATGGCCAACAGCCATTGCTGCAAACAGCAGCGCCACACTGCGATCCCAGCCGCGCTCGGCGAGCCAGCCGGTCACGAAAGCGGCCGCGATGAAACCGAACAGATAGCCCGCGGTCGGGCCAATCAGCGGAGCAATTCCACCCACCGGTCCGGCAAATACCGGCGCGCCAAGTGCGCCCTCGGCGAGGTAGGCGATCATGGTTGCGCTGCCAAGACGCCAGCCATAGGCCGCGCCGATCATCAGCACCACCAACGTCTGCAACGTCATGGGCACATAGCGCAGCGGCAGGCTGACCTTGGCTGATAGCGCCATCAACGCGGTGCCCAGCGCAATCAGCACGACGGCACGCACTGCGCCGACGGCTTCGCCCGGCCGGGTCGGCCACATCAATGCGGCGAGAGAAAAATGTGGCACAGCAGCGGTCGGGGCAGATCGGTGGTCAGACAAGATGAACTCCGGAGGTGGTCGAAAACTGGCGGCTATTTAAGCCAGTGAGCGATCCGGTCAACTGCCTCGCGCATCTCCCCGGGCGAACGTGCATAGGAAAGACGAATGAACGACCGGCCGTGAACGGGATCGAAATCGAGGCCGGGCGTAGCCGCAACGTGTGCCTGTTCCAGCATCTGCTTGGCGAACTCGAAACTGTCGGAGGTGAAGTCCGAGACGTCGGCATAGAGATAAAATGCACCATCGGCCGGCAGGAACTTGGCTAGGCCGGCTTTCGGCAATCCCTCGATCAAAATCCGCCGGTTTTCCTGATAGCCGTGCTTGATCGCCTCCATCTCGGCAGCGCCGTTGAAGGCGGCCTCAGCCGCGATCTGCGACAGCGACGGCACCGAGATCGACAGGTTCTGCTGCAGCCGCTCGATGGGGCGCACCAGGATTTCGGGTACGACCATCCAGCCGACGCGCCAGCCCGTCATGCAAAAATATTTGGAGAACGAGTTGATCACGAGTGCGTGCCCGGAGAGCGCGGCCGCGGTGACGGCCGGAAACGCATAATCGAGCCCATGATAGATTTCGTCCGAGATGAAGCGGATGCCCGCGTCTTCGGCGGCCGCAATCAGGCCGGCGAGCGCTTCGCGTGACATCATCGTCCCCGTCGGATTGGCGGGGCTGCCGACCAGTACGCCCTTCAGCGGCGCCTTGCGATGGGCCGCGAGCAACGCCTCGCCAGTGAGTGCATGGCGCGTCTCGTTCGTGGTCTCGATCAGCACCGGCTCGCAACCGAGCGCGGTGAGGATATGACGGTAGGGCGGATAACCCGGCACCGTCACGGCGACGCGGTCGCCAGGCTCGAACATCGACAGGAAGGCCAGGATGAACCCGCCGGAAGAGCCGGTCGTCACCACGATGCGCTCGGGGCTGACGTCGCAGCCATAGGCATCGCGATAATGGCGCGCGATGCGCGCGCGCAGGGAGGGGATGCCCAGCGCGGAGGTATAATCGATCCGCCCGACCTCGAGCGCGGTGTGGGCGGCGGCAATCGCGGTCCTGGGCGCCGCGGCCGCGGGCTGGCCGACCTCCATATGGATGACATGCCCCCCGGCGGCCTCGATTCGAGCCGCCGCGGCCATGACGTCCATCACCATGAAGGGGGGAACATCGCTGCGGCGGGAGGGCGCGAGCCACTGCCCCAACCGGTTCCTTAAAGTCGCATCGTGCATCGATTTCTGCTATTTCGCTGGCGGGCCGGTGCATCCGGTCCGGGAAACGGGGCACTTGCGCCCCAGACTGGCCGCATTGTGCGGCTCATAAGGGGAACGGCTCATTAGGGCATATCGCGTATCCGGTCCGCCGCCAATCGCCAAAACCAATCACGAAACTGCTGTCCAGACCGTTTGACCAAGACCGTTTGATGTCGTTCCAGATCGCATTGCGCAAGAAGGCTTCCGCCCTCACCGCCCTCGTCACGGCTGCGGCGATCGCGCTGACGCCGTTCTCCGCCGCGCACGCGCAAGCCAAAGGGCCGCCGGTCCTGCGCGACACCGAAACCGAGCAGCTGCTGCGCGAATATACGCGCCCGATCCTGCGCGCCGCGGGTCTGGAGAAGCAGAACATCCAGATGGTGATCCTCAACGACAGCTCGTTCAACGCGTTCGTCGCCGATGGCCGCCGCATCTTCGTCAATTACGGCGCGATCCTTCAATCGGAGACGCCGAACCAGATCATCGGCGTGCTCGCGCACGAGACCGGACACCTGGCCGGCGGCCATCTGTCCAAGCTGCGCGAGCAACTCGCCGCCGCCCAGACACAGATGATCATCGCGATGCTGCTCGGAGCCGGCGCGATCGCCGCGGGCAGCACCCAGCGCAGCAGTGCAGGCAACAACGGGCTCGCCAATGCCGGCGCCGCCGCGATCTCGGCTCCGCAGGAGGTGATCCGCCGGTCGCTGCTGTCCTATCAGCGCCAGCAGGAGGAGAACGCCGACCGCGCCGGTGTGAAATTCCTGACCGCGACCCAGCAATCGCCGAAGGGCATGTACGAGACTTTCAAGCGCTTCACCAGCGAAAGCCTGTTCGCCGCGCGCGGCGCCGATCCCTATCTCCAGTCGCATCCGATGCCGGCCGAGCGCGTTGCCGCGCTCCAGGACTTCGCAAGCTCGAGCCCCTACTGGAACAAGAAGGACGATCCCGCGCTCCAGCTTCGCCACGACATGGTTCGCGCCAAAATATCCGCCTTCATGGAGCGGCCCGAGACGGTGTATCGCCGCTATCCGCTGTCGAACGACAGCATGCCGGCGCGCTATGCCCGCGCCATCAGCACCTATCTGCACGGCGACTTGCGCAGCGCCCTCACCCAGATCGACGCGCTGATCCAGGTTCAGCCGAACAACCCGTACTTTTACGAGGTGCGTGGCCAGGCCCTGCTGGAAAGCGGCAAGCCGGCCGAGGCGATCCCTGCCCTGCGTAAGGCTGTCGCACTCTCGAACAATTCACCCCTCATCGAGATGTTACTTGGGCAGGCTCTGGTTGGAACCGATAATAAGGCCTACACGGACGACGCCGTTCGGATTCTCCGCGCCGCGGTGGCGCGGGAGCCCGAGGCCGTTCTTGGTTATAGCCAGCTCGCGATGGCCTATGGCCGGAAGGGAGATTATGCCGAGGCGGATCTCGCATCGGCACAGGCCGCTTACTTGCGCGGCGACAACAAGACCGCCCGCGAGCTCGCCACGCGCGCGAAAACCCGTTTTGCCGTCGGCACGCCCGGATGGGTCAAGGCCGACGACATCGTGGCGGCCAAGCCGCCGCGCAACTAGAGCATGATCCGGAAAAGTGCGAAGCGGTTCTCCGATAAGATCATGCTTTAAACGAAGACCTCGAGTGCGCCGATGATTCAATGGAATCTCATCGCACTTTAGCGAAAAAACAAGAACGACGCCTGACACCACGACGTCACGACACCGAGCTTTGAGTCCGCCGGGACGTATTCGAAACCTGCTTTGGATAAGAGGATTTGCCTATGCCTTCGCTGCGCCTGCTTGCTCCTGCGTTGTTTGCGCTCGCCATGTTCGGCGCAGCCGTGCCTGCGTCGGCCGACAGCTTCTCCGATACCCAGCGCACCGACATCGAGACGATCATCAAGAACTACCTCGTCAGCCATCCCGAGGTGCTCGAGGAAGCCATGGCCGAGCTCAGCAAGCGCCAGGCCGCGGCTGAAGCGCAGAAGCATGAGGCCAGCGTTGCGCAAAACACCGATGCGATCTTCAACTCGCCGCATCAGGTCGTGCTCGGCAACAAGGAGGGCGACGTCACCTTCGTCGAGTTCTTCGACTACAATTGCGGCTACTGCAAGCGCGCGATGGACGACATGCTCAGCCTCATGAAGAGCGATCCGAAGCTGAAGGTCGTGCTGAAGGAGTTTCCGGTGCTAAGCCAGGGCTCGGTCGAAGCGGCGCAGGTCGCGGTCGCCGTGCGCATGCAGGATCCTACCGGCAAGAAATATCTCGACTTCCATCAGAAGCTGCTGGGTGGCCGCGGCGCCGCCGACAAGGCGCGCGCGCTTCAAGCGGCCAAGGAAGCCGGCCTCGACACCGCGAAGATCGAGAAGGACATCGCCAGCGCCGAGGTGCGCGCCACCATCGAGGAGAACTTCAAGCTCGCCGAAGCGATGGGCATGAACGGCACGCCGAGCTATGTGATCGGCAAGCAGATCGTGGTCGGCGCCGTCGGCGTCGAAGGCCTCCGGGAGAAGATCGGCATTGCCCGCTGCGGCAAGGCGACTTGTTGAAAAAGGCGACTGGTTCAAAAAGGCGACCTGCTGATCAGGGATTTTACAACTCACGCATGCGTTGAGGCCGGCTGAAAAGCCGGCCTTTTTCGTGGAACGAAAACCTTGCACGAAACCCGGCACAAATCCGACGCGCGCATTCATCTTGCGTTTAACAAACAAAAGCCGCGGAACCGCGCATGTTCAGGAACAACTCAAATCTCCTTTCGTTGTCGGCGCGGGCAATGACGCAAAGAAACACGTGAGGAGAATTCGATGTTGAACCGCTTTATGATCTCGGTCGCCGCAATCGCCCTCGTCGCGGGCGCCGGTCTGGCGAACGCACAAGACAAGGGCCGCGACAGCGGCGCCGGCTCGCAGCAGATGCAGCATTCGCAGCAGTCGGGCGGCGCCTCCGAGCGCGGCTCGATGGGCCGCGATTCCATGAGCCATGAGAAGGGCACCGTTGGCCAGGCCGGCGGCTCCAGCAGCATGAAGTCCGATCGGGCGTCCGAAGACAAGTCAGGCGCGATGAAGGACGAGCACTCGGGCGGCGCAATGAACAAGAACGCGGCCGAGGACAAGGCTGGTGCGACCAAGGGCCAGCGCACCGACGAACGCGCGCAGGGTCAGATGGACAAGTCCCAGCAGGACAAGTCCAAGAGCATGAGCCAGGACACCAGCAAGTCCGGCGCGAAGGACCAGAAGGACATGAAGGCTGAGGGCAGCAAGAGCGGCACCTCGACCAACAACGCCGAGAACCAGAAGAGCACCGGCACGAGCACCAACAAGAACGCTCAGGGCCAGACCGGGACGAGCACCAACCAGAACGCCCAGGGCCAGACCGGCACGAGCAGCACCCAGAACGCGCAGGGTAGCACCTCGTCCTCGACCACGGTCGGCCAGGCCGGCGCGGCCGCAAAGCTCTCGACCGAGCAGCGGACCCAGATCACGTCCGTGATCCGAGAGGAGCACGTGCGGCCTGTGACCAACGTGAACTTCTCGATTTCGGTCGGCACCCGCATTCCGCGTGAGGGCATCGAGCTGCATGCCCTGCCGTCGCGGGTCGTGACGATCTATCCGGAGTGGCGCACGTACAAGTACGTCCTGGTCAAGGAAGAGATCGTGATCATCAATCCGGACACCTACGAAATCGTGGCTGTCCTGAACGTTTAAGGCCGCGAGATCGGCAAACTCAGGGGCGGGCAGCAATGCCCGCCCCTTTGCGGTTGGCCGGCAGCCATGTTTCGGACTGGTTAACAAGCAATTTCCGTGGTTTCCACACAGGTTTTTGCGCACTGGATGAGGTCCTTGAACCCGCCCCTGAGGCCTTCAAGGCTTCCCCTCACGCGCTTTGTTACCTATAACCCCGCCCACCCGAAGCACCTCTTTGCGGGATTGGAATGGCCGAACCAGCAACCGACACGATCCTCGTCCTGAACGGGCCGAACCTCAACATGTTGGGGACGCGCGAGCCGGAGAAGTATGGCCATGCGACCTTGGCCGACGTCGAGGCGCTGTGCCGGGAGACCGCGGCGACCTTCGGTCTCAGGGCCGATTGCCGGCAGTCCAACCGCGAGGGCGAGCTGATCGACTTCATCCACGAGGCGCATCGCCGCAAGATGAAGGGCATCATCATCAATGCCGGCGGCTATTCGCACACTTCGATCGCGCTGCACGACGCGCTGCTTGCGGTTCAGATCCCGACGGTCGAGGTGCATGTGACCAACATCCACGCCCGCGAGAGCTTTCGTCACCACTCCTACACCGCACGCGCGGCCTTCGCCTCGCTCTGCGGTTTCGGCATCGAGGGCTACCGCCTCGCCATCCAGGGCCTTGCCGCCAAGCTTGCCATCAAGCCCAAAGCCTGAATCTCCTCATCAAACAGAACATTCGGATCAAACAACATGGCGCGCCAGCCAGACGACAAAGCAGCCGCAAAGTTTTCCAGCGAGGATTCCGCGCTCGTCCGCGAGCTCGCTTTGCTGCTCGATGAGACCAGTCTCAGCGAGATCGAGATCGAACGTGCGGGCCTGCGCCTGCGCGTCGCCCGCAATATCAGCGTTGCTGCGACCATGCCGATGCCGATGGCCGCTACTCCCGCCGCCCTGCCGGTCGCCCCCGCCGCAGCGGCCGGGCCCGACCTGTCGAAGCATCCTGGCGCGGTCAGCTCGCCGATGGTCGGCACCGCCTATTGGGCGCCGGAGCCCGGCGCCAAGCCGTTCATCGAAGTCGGAGCCAAGGTCTCGGTCGGACAGACGCTGCTGATCATCGAAGCCATGAAGACCATGAACCAGATCCCCTCGCCGCGCGCCGGCACGGTGACGCAGATCTTGGTCGAGGACGGCCAGCCGGTCGAGTACGGTGAGCCGCTCGTCATCATTGAGTGAGGGATTGGCGAATAGCGGGTAGCGAATAGTTACTCTTCTCCATTCGCCATTCGTTATTCCCCACTCGCCCCCCGAGGCACCATGTTCGACAAGATCCTCATAGCCAATCGCGGCGAGATCGCCCTTCGCATCCTCAGAGCGTGCAAGGAGCTCGGGATCGCCACCGTCGCCGTGCACTCCACGGCTGACGCCGACGCCATGCATGTGCGCCTGTCGGACGAGAGCGTTTGCATCGGACCGCCGGCGTCCAAGGACAGCTATCTCAACGTGCCCGCGCTGCTCGCGGCCTGTGAGATCACCGGCGCCGACGCCGTGCACCCCGGCTACGGCTTCCTGTCGGAGAATGCGCGCTTCGCGGAAATCCTGTCCGAGCACAATCTGCATTTCATCGGCCCCAAGGCCGAGCACATCCGCCTGATGGGCGACAAGATCGAAGCCAAGAAGACCGCCAAGAAGCTCGGCATCCCCGTGGTGCCCGGCTCCGACGGCGCGGTCGGCCCCGACGACGATGCCCTGGCAATCGCAAGGAAGATCGGCTTTCCCGTGCTGGTGAAGGCGGCGGCCGGCGGCGGCGGCCGCGGCATGAAGGTCGCCCACAGCGAGGCGGATCTCCAGTTGGCGCTGTCGACGGCGGCCAACGAGGCCAAATCCGCCTTTGGCGATGCCTCCGTCTATCTGGAAAAATACCTCCAGAAGCCGCGCCACATCGAAATCCAGATTCTCGGCGACGGCCGCGGCGGCGCGATCCATCTCGGCGAGCGCGACTGCTCGCTGCAACGCCGCCACCAGAAGGTCTGGGAGGAAGGTCCCTCGCCCGTGCTCGCCGCAGCCGCGCGGGCCAAGATCGGCGAGACCTGCGCGAAGGCGATGCGCGAGATGAAATATCTCGGCGTCGGCACCATCGAATTCCTGTTCGAGGACGGCGAATTCTACTTCATCGAGATGAACACCCGCATCCAGGTCGAACACCCCGTCACCGAGAGCATTACCGACATCGACCTCGTGCTGGAGCAGATCCGCATCGCCGCCGGCGGTGACCTGCCGGCCAAGCAGGAGGAGATCCAGGTCATCGGCCACGCGATCGAGTGCCGCATCAACGCCGAGAATCCCCAGACCTTCCGCCCCTCGCCCGGCCGCATACTGCAATACCATCCGCCCGGTGGACTCGGGGTGCGCATCGATTCCGCCGTCTATCAGGGCTACACGATCCCGCCCTATTACGATTCCCTGGTCGGCAAGCTGATTGTGCACGGCAAGACCCGCGCCGAATGCCTGATGCGGCTCCGCCGGGCGCTGGACGAGATGGTGGTGGAAGGCATCGAGACCACGCTTCCGCTGTTCCGCGCCTTGGTGCGCGAGGACGATATCATCAACGGCGACTACCATATCCACTGGCTGGAACAGTACTTAGCCGGCAAGATGGAGCCTGCCCCGCGATAAATCCACTTGGCCGTGGAACCCTTTGGGCCCCATTGCGTTCTGGACGCGGGGATAGTTCCAAGGGGGCCTTTTGACTTCCGTTAGATGTGACAAAGCGAGGCCGTCGTGACGGCCAAGGCCCAACGACGGCGGGCATTTTGGCAGATCCTGCTGATTGCGGCGGGACTTCTGGTGCTGACCGTGATCAGCGCCGGCTCGGTCTATCTCGTCAACAAGGCGCGGGAAGACGGCAAATGGGTGATCCATACCATCGAGGCGGAGAGCCAGATCAACGCCTTGCTGCTCGAGATCCGTCGTGCCGAGAGCAGCGCTCGCGGCTTTCTCCTGACGCGGGGACCGGATTTCCAATCGGATCATGAGAAAGCCGTCGCGGCGATCATTCCGGCGCTCGACAAGCTCACGCGCCAGATTGGTGACAATCCGGCGCAACGCGACAGCATCGAGAAGCTGAGCGCGGCAATCGAGACCCGGCTCGACCAGTTCTCGCGCGAGATGACGTTCGTGAAGGAGGGCCAACCCGACAACGCCACGGCGCTGATCCGCGAGGCCGCGGCTGGTAATACCACGACCACGATCAGCAACCTGGCCAATGCGATGATCCGCGAGGAGGAGCGGCTGTTCCGGGTCCGAACGGCAAATTCCGACCAGAGTCAGACCCTCGCTGCATCGATGACCGGCATCGGCTCCGGACTCGTCGTGCTGCTGGCCATGATCTCGACTTGGCTGGTGCGGCGCTCGGCCCGCGCCCGTGACGAGGCCGAAGCGCGCCTGCGCGATGCCAACGTCAATCTGGAATCCGTCGTCGATGAACGCACGGCGGACCTGCGCGAGGCCAACGACGAGATCCAGCGCTTTGCCTATATCGTCAGCCACGATCTGCGCTCGCCGCTCGTCAACATCATGGGCTTCACCAGCGAGCTCGATGAGCTCGGCGGCGACATCTTCCGCCGCATCGGCAGCCTCGCCCGTGTCCCTGCGGACGGTGCATCGCTGGCCCCCGCCGGGCCCGGCGAGATCGAGCTCGAAGGTCCGGACAAGCAGCTCCAGGAGGACTTCTCCGAAGCGCTCGGCTTCATCAAGACGTCGATCGCCAAGATGGACCGGCTGATCTCGGCGATCCTCAACCTCACCCGCGAGGGCCGGCGTGAATTCCAGCCGGTCAAGGTCGACACAACCGAGCTGATCGAGGCCATCGTGTCGACGCTGGCGCACCAGGCGGCCGAGGCACAGGCCGAGATCCACCTCGAGCCCCTGCCAAATGTCGTGAGCGACCGGCTCGCGCTCGAGCAGATCTTCTCCAACCTGATCGACAATGCGATCAAATATCTGAAGCGCGGCGTGCCCGGAGAGATCAGAATCCGCGGGCGGACCAAGCTCGGTTACGCTATCTTCGAGATCAGCGACAACGGCCGGGGGATCGATCCGAAAGATCATCAGCGGATATTCGAGCTGTTCCGCCGCGCCGGAACCCAGGACAAGCCCGGCCAGGGCATTGGTCTTGCGCATGTGCGTGCACTTGTGCGTCGCCTCGGCGGCACCATGTCGGTATCGTCGGAACTGAACGCGGGCAGCACCTTCACGATCACGCTGCCGATCGCCTGGAACGTGAGCAACCGGAACAGAGATCGATGACCCAGCCTGTCACCATCATCATGATCGAGGACGACGAGGGCCACGCCCGCCTGATCGAGCGCAACATCCGCCGCTCGGGAGTCAACAACGAGATCGTCTCGTTCGCCAACGGCACCGATGCGATGCAGCACCTGTTCGGCGCCGACGGCAGCGGCCTCGTGCAGAAGGGCAATGCGCTTCTGATCCTGCTCGACCTCAACCTGCCCGACATGACCGGGATCGACATCCTGAGGCAGATCAAGGAAAACAAATATCTGAAGGCTTCGCCCGTGGTGGTGCTGACCACCACGGACGATTCCCAGGAAATCAAGCGCTGCTACGAGCTCGGCTGCAACGTCTACATCACCAAGCCCGTCAACTACGAGAATTTCGCCAATGCCATCCGGCAGCTCGGCCTGTTCTTCTCGGTCATCCAGGTTCCGCCCGCCGCACCATGAACCAGCGCACGCCAACCCTGCTCTACATCGACGACGACGGTGCGCTGGCGCGCCTGGTCGAACGCGGCCTGACGCGGCGCGGCTACAGGGTCATCCATGCCGCGAGCGGCGAGGAAGGTCTGGAGTGCATCCGCCGCGCGGGTGCCGAGGGCGGCATCGACGTGGTGGCGCTCGACCAGTACATGCCCGGCCTCGACGGGCTGGAGACGCTCGAGCAGATCATGGCGATCCCCGACGCGCCGCCGGTCGTGTTCGTCACTGCCTCGCAGGATTCCAACATCGCCGTCACCGCACTGAAGGCCGGTGCGGCCGATTATCTCGTCAAGGACGTCACGGGCGATTTCATCCCCCTGCTCCACGTCGCAACCGAGAGCGCGCTGCGCCAGGCCGAATTGCAGAAAGCGCGCGAGGACGCCGAAGCCGAGATTCATGCCTCGCGCGACCGCTACGCGGCTCTTGCCGCCGAACGCGAGCTGCTGCTGCGCGAGGTCAATCACCGCGTCGGCAATTCGCTCCAGATCATCGCCTCTCTGCTGCACCTTCAGGCAAGCTCGGCTGTACAGGACGAGGTCAAGGCGGCGCTGACCAATGCGATGGGCCGGGTCGCCGCGGTCGCGCAAGTGCACCGACGCCTCTACACCTCGCAGGACCTGAAGAGCGTGGTCCTGAACCAGTATCTGGATTCTCTTCTCGAGGATCTCCGCCGCTCGGCCGAAGGCAACCGGATGTCGCGCCTGACGCTGAAGGCCGAGCCGATCGAGATCGATCCGGACCGCGCGGTCGCCGTCGGCATCATCGTCAACGAGCTGGTGATGAACGCAGTGAAATACGCCTATCCCGACGGCGCCGGCCCGATCCATGTCGAGCTGACCTCGCACGGCGACGATCTCCTGCTGTCGATCACCGACAACGGCGTCGGCGACGCCGTCAAGGCCGATCCGCGCTCCACCGGCATGGGCCAGCGCATCGTCGCCGCCATGGCCGCCAAGCTCGACGCCTCGGTCGAGCGCGATCCCACCCATTCCGGAACCCGGATCGTGCTGAAGTTCGGTCGCGTGCCCGCAAGCCCGGGCAAGACCAGCACCGCTGCCGCCGGCTGACCTCGCGCTGCGCACCCATCGCAACCGCATCGCGATCCTGCTATGATCGCGAACCATGACTTCGCGCGACTCCGCTCCATCTGAAATCACCCCGGCCGTGCTGCTGCGCGCCTATGCCTGCGGCATCTTTCCGATGGCGGAAAGCGCCGACGATCCGACCCTGTTCTGGGTCGAGCCGGAATTTCGCGGCGTCATCCCCCTCGACGGATTTCGCGTCGCCTCGCGGCTTGCGCGCACGGTGCGCTCGGACGTGTTTCGCGTCACCGTCAACACCGCGTTCAAGGCGACGATCGCAGGCTGCGCCGCGCCGCAGACCGGGCGCGAGGACACCTGGATCAACAAGCGCATCCGTGACCTCTATGGCGGCCTGTACCAACTCGGCCATTGCCATAGCGTCGAGGCATGGCAGGGCGACGATCTCGTCGGCGGGCTGTACGGCGTCAGCTTAGGGCGCGCCTTTTTCGGCGAGAGCATGTTCCACACTGCGCGCGATGCCTCGAAGGTCGCGCTGGTGCATCTGGTCGCGCGGCTCATTTACGGCGGGTTCGAGCTGCTCGACACGCAATATGTCACCGAGCATTTGAAGAGCTTTGGCGCTGTCGAGATCTCGCGGCGGCGCTACACCGCGCTGCTAGACAAGGCGCTGGCCGGCGAGCCCGGCGATTTCCTGAGACTCTCCCCCGGCGAGGCCATCCCGGGCTCACGCGCGCTCGAGATCATCGCCTCGCGGCGATAGTCGATCGCCGGCTTAGCGGCCGAAGCCGGGGATTTGGCCTAGCGGCCAAACCCAGGGATACCGAACAGACCCGGCCGCTGCTCCGGCGGCGGAGGCGGCGGTGGTGCCGGTTGCTGCTGCTGGATCGGCGGCAGAGGCTGCGGCGGACGCTGCTGCACCTGCTTCGGTGCGGCCTTCTTCTGCGCAGGCGGCGGCGGAGGCGGCGGCTTGGTCGCGGGATCCGGCGCTGCGGTCGCAACGGTCTGCTGCGGCTCTTTGCAGTCGGTCAGCCAGATGTCGTAGATCGGGTGCTCGACGCCGTGCAGGCCCGGGCTTGCCGCGTACATCCAGCCCGAGAAGATGCGCTTCACCTCGCCCTGCAAGGTGATCTCGTCGACCTCGACGAAGGCGTCGGTATTGGTGGCCTCCGTCGCCGGCCGCGTGTAGCAGGCGTCGGTCTTGACCCTGAGCGCGCCGAACTGGACGGTCTCGCCGATCTCCTCGTCGAAATTGATGATGCGTCCGGTGATCTTGTCGAGGCCGGAGAAGGTCGCCTTCTTGTTCACGATCTTCTGGGCCGGCGGCTCGGTGACGACCTCGTCGCCCGGCTGCAGGCTTGCCGGGGTCTGCGGCACGGCGCCCGGAGCGCCCTTCTGCTGCGGCTGACGACCGGGTGCGCCCGGCTGGGCGCCGCCTGGCGGCGCGACCGCGACGGGCGGCTGGTTCGGCGGCGCGACGGTGGAGCCCGGCGGCGGCGCCAGCGGCTGGGTCTCGACCGGTCCCGGCATCACATTGCCCTGCCGGCCCGGGGGCGGAGGCATCGGGCGCGACGGCAGCACGCGGCCTTGCGGCGGCAGCTCCGGCACCTCTTCGTCATCGTCCGGGATCTGCTGCGGCTGCGGTTGGCCGCGCGGAATATTGCCGGGCGGCCGCAGCGGCGGCGGATCGGAAAAGATCGTGCCGATTTGCGCCCGAGCCGGCATCGCAACCGTCAGCGCGGTGGCGGCCAAAAGCGCCGCAAGACCTGTCAGGGTAATGGTTCGAAACATCTCGCGCGGCTTCAACAGCGAATCGGGCTTGTTGGACATTTTACAGGGGTTACCGCCGCTCGCAGGCCATCCGGTTAACACGGCGAATACGGCGGGGGAAGGGCGGCATCCCTGCCCTTCCCGGCCCCATCTGGCCAGACCGGCGCCCGAATGGGATAGTCAAACACCCCCGCCCGGGGACGCCGAGGCGGCATCCCCCCGGAAATGACGTCCAACTCTGACCGGAGGTCGCTCCCCATGCCCGTTGTGCTCGATCCCGATGCCGCCGCCGTCTACAAGGCCTTCCAGGACGCCGGCCGTCCCGCCTATGAGACCCTGACCGCACCAGAGGCCCGCGCCTATTATTCGCAGGCGCGCTTTGCCACCAATCCTGACGCGCCCGAGCTTGCCCGCGTAGCTTCGCTCTCGATCCCGGCCCCGCACGGCACAATCCCCGCCCGCCTCTACGTGCCCAAGGAGCCGCGCCAGCACGACGGCCTGTCGCCCGCCCTGGTGTTCTTCCATGGCGGCGGCTGGGTAATCGGCGATCTCGACTCCCACGACGTCGTCTGCCGTCAGCTCGCGGTCGAAGGCGCGCTGATCGTGATTTCGGTCGATTACCGCCTCGCGCCCGAGCACAAATTTCCCGCCGCCACCGAGGACGCGGTGGCCGCGACCAGATGGGTTGCCGCCAACGCGCGCAAGCTCGGCATCGACGCTTCGCGCCTGTCGATCGGGGGCGATAGCGCCGGTGGCAATCTCAGCGCCGTCGTGGCGCTCGCCGCGCGCGATGCCGGCGGTCCCGCGCTCGCGGGCCAGGTGCTGATCTATCCCGCCACCGATTTCACCATGACGCAAGGCTCCCACAGCGAGCCCGAGACCAGCGTGCTACTGACCCATTCGGTCATCCGGTGGTTCCGCGACCATTATTTGAACGGAGCCGCCGACATTCACGACTGGCGCGCCTCGCCGGCGCGCGCGCAAGATCTGGCCCGCCTGCCGCCAGCCTACGTGCTGACCGCCGGCGCCGATCCGCTGCGTGACGAAGGCAACGAATATGCCGCGCGGCTCAGCCGGGCCGGCGTGCCCGTCACGACCAAGCACTATCCCGGCCAATTCCATGGCTTCTTCACAATGGGCAAACTGTTGCAAGAGGCCAATGTCGCGGTGAGCGAGATCGGCGCATGGTTGAAGGGATTGGGCTGAGCGCCGTTCCGCATGGCTTCTCCGCTCCAATCGATCGCCGCCGTCCCGCTGCGCGTCCTGACATGGCTCGGCAGCCAGGGCACCCGCGCGGTCGCCGCTGTCGTGTTCATCGCGGCCGCGGTGCCACCGCTCGGCGCATTGCTTCGCCCCTATCTCACCGAGGCCATCCTGTGCCTGCTCTGCATCTCCTTCATGCGGGTCGATCTGGCCGCCCTCTACAGCCATTTGCGCCGGCCCGCGCTGGTTGCGACCGCCACGGCCTGGACCACGATCAGCGTGCCGCTGATCATCGGATTGATCGCGCACGCAACCGGCCTCACGGTCCGCGCGCCCGGGCTTTCGCTTGCACTGATGCTCCAAAGCATGGCCTCGCCGATGATGGCCTCCCCGGCCCTGGCGGCGCTGATGGGTCTCGATGCCACGCTCGTGCTGATCACGCTGGTGACCTCGACCGCGCTGGTGCCGTTCACGGCCTCGATGTTCGCAGGCCTCTTCCTCGGCGACATGCTGAGCATCACGCCGCTGACACTGGGCCTGAAGCTGCTCGGCATCCTCGCCGCATCGCTGCTGGCTGCCACGGTCATCCGATGGATCTTCGGCGCCAAGGCGATCCAGCGTCACAAGACGCCGATCGACGGTCTCAACATCATTATCCTCTTCATCTTCGCTACCGCGATCATGGGCGATGTCGTGAGCGACCTCCTCGCACAGCCGCTTTTCACCGTCAGCCTCGCAGCCCTGTCCTTCGCGATTTACTTCACCCTGCTCGCAATCACCACGCTGCTGTTTCGCCGCATCGGCATCGAGCGCGCGCTGGCACTGGGGCTGATGGTGTCACAGCGCAATCTCGGCCTGATGCTGGCGGCAACGGCCGGCGCCTTGCCGCCCACCACCTGGCTCTACTTCGCGATGACGCAGTTTCCGATTCATCTTGCGCCCTACATGCTGATGCCGATCGCGCGGCGGCTGACGGGGCCCGATACGTCCAGCACCGCCCCCGCAGGCCGCGTCAGCTAGCCGGCCTGCACTGCGCGTCCGTCCCAGTGCCATGGTGATTCCCCGAGGGCGCGAGGCGCCGTCCCGATATGCCGGTCAGCTCTTGTGCCGCTTCATCTTCTTGCATTCCGCCAATATCCAGTCCCGGAATGCCTGCATCGCGTTCGTATGCCGCTTCGATTTCAGGGACGTGAGCCAGTACGATCCGAGATAGACCCTGATATCGTAAGGACAGACCAGCTGCTTGCGCGACACATCCTCTGAAAACAACGCGACTGGCAACAGTGCAACCCCGCCCCCTTGAGCCGCGGCATGCGCCATGGAGACCGACGAGTCGAAGGTCGGACCCGTCATCCGAGGCTGCCTGCATTTCGCGGCATCGAACCACTGTGCCCATTCGCCTGACCGATACGAACGCAACAGCACCTCTTCGTGGAGATCCATTGGAGCTCTGAGACGCTTCGCAACGGATGGCGCGCACATCGGTGCGAAAAGAGCGTCGACCAGACGCTCTGCGTTGGTCCCGTGCCACGCGCCGTCGCCAAATCGAATGGCGTAGTCCAGACCCTCGGCGCCGAGGTCGACGCGATTGTTATTCGCAAAGATCCTTATGTCGACCTGCGGGTGACTTGACGTGAAGCTCTTGAGGCGAGGAACGAGCCAGCCCGACGCGAACGTTCCGACGACGCCAATCATCAGGGTCTCGCGCATGCGACCATTCTCGAACCGGTCCAGCACTTGGTTGATGCGACCGAACGCGTCGGAAATGGCAGGCAACAGTGCCTCGCCTTCCTCTGTCAGAGCCAGCCCGCGAGTTAGTCGCCTGAACAGTTCCACGCGCAGGCTGCGTTCGAGCGTCCGCACCTGCTGGCTCACGGCGGCCTGCGACACACGAAGTTCCAAGCCGGCCTTGGTGAAGCTCAGATGACGCGCGGCAGCCTCGAAGGCGCGGAGCGCGTTCAATGGAAGGCTGGAAACGCTGAGAGGACGGCGGGCCACATCTGATCCAAGTTTTGCTTATGGATGGCCTTACGAACCATCGTTTGTCAATCGCAAGAGCGCGCAGCAAGAAACGCCTACGCTCAATGGGAGTTCACGATGCTAACGCGACGTCAGTTCGGCACATCCACACTTGCGCTCGCAGGAAGCCTTTTCCTGTCGAAAGCCTCGGGCGCTTCAATAGTCGAAGCAACACGACTGTTCGATGCCGTTCAACAACTTGAGATCAAGAGCGGCGGTCGGATCGGCGTCGCCGTGCTCGATACCAAGACCGGAGCGTCGGTTCATCACAAGGGAGATGAAAGATTTCCCATGTGCAGCACCTTCAAGGTGCTTGCTTCCGCAGCAATACTGAAGGGCGCAGGCGACAAGCTGGACCGGCTCGATCGACGGATCCGGATCGAACAAGCCGACATCGTCGAGAACTCGCCAGTCACCCGTGAGCATGTCGGGCCAGACGGCATGTCGCTCCGCGAGCTCTGCGAGGCCGCGATGACGAGGAGCGACAACACCGCGGGCAACCTGCTTCTGAAGAACATGGGCGGCACCGCCGGCCTCACCGCCTTTGCGCGCAGTCTTGGTGACAACGTGACGCGATTGGACCGGACCGAGACCGAATTGAACGAAGCCGCGCCAGGAGATCCCCGCGACACCACGACTCCGAACGCAATGGCAGAGAATTTCAGGCGTTTGCTGTTCGGCAACGAGCTCATGCCCGAATCTCGCGACCAGCTCGCAAAATGGCTGATCGCAAACAAGACGGGCGATAAACGATTGCGCGCCGGTCTTCCACAAAACTGGCGCGTGGGCGACAAGACCGGAGCCGGCGAACACGGCACCACCAACGACGTTGCGGTGGTCTGGCCGCCGCTGCGTTCGCCGCTCATCATCGCCGTCTACCTCACGGGAGCCTCGCTCGATATGAACGGGCAAAACGAGGTGATCGCTTCCGCGGGACGCGAGGTCGCGAGAGAGTTCGGCTGACTGGTCGCTCACACCGAGGTCCGGCACAGACGATCCCAGAGCGGAACGCTTGTGCCTGGCGCCCTACCCCGCCCGCGCCGCGCGCCGCAGCGCCTGCGGCGGCTGACCGAAGGCGCGGATGAAGGCGCGCCGCATACGCTCGGGGTCGCCGAAGCCGGTCGCCTCCGCGACGAGCTCGATGCCCTCGCGCGAGGACTGCACGCGCTCGCGCGCGACCTCGAGCCGAAGCCGCTCGATCGCCTTCGACGGCGTCGTACCGGTCTCGGCGGCGAAGGCGCGGGCGAAATGCCGCGCACTCATGCCGGCGCGATCGGCGAGATCTTCCACCGTCAGCGGCGCGTCGAGATTTTCGCGCGCCCAGGACAACAGCGCGCCGAAGCGGCCGTTCGGCGCCTTCAGCTCCAGCAGCGAGGAAAACTGCGACTGGCCGCCGCTGCGGCGATGATAGAGCACGAGCTGCCGCGCGGCCGCCTGCGCGACCTCCTCGCCATAGTCTTCGGTGACCATCGCAAGGGCCAGATCGATGCCTGCGGAGATGCCCGCCGATGTCCACACGTTGCCGTCGCGGGTGAAGATCCGGTCCGGCTCGAACTTGACCTTCGGATAACGCACGACGAATTCGCGCGTCCGGCTCCAATGCGTGGTGGCGCGGCGACCGTCGAGCAGGCCTGCTTCTGCCAGCACGTAGGCGCCCGAGCAGACGCTCGCGACGCGCACGCGGCGCCGCGCCAACCGCTGCACGAAGGCGCGCGTAACCTCGCAGCGCGCGGCCTCCGCAACGCCGACACCACCCGCGATCACCAGCGTGGTGATGGCATTCGCCGACTTGAAATCGCGCGCCATCATCTCGACGCCCGAGGAGCTGCGCACCGGCCCCGCATTCAGCGCCAGCACCCGCAGCGCCAGCGGCTTGCCGGCGCAGCGTGCCGCGACCTCGAATACCGAGATCGGGCCGGCCGCATCGAGCAGCTGGAAATCCGGGAAGACCAAGATGCCGATCATAGCCTATGTCCGAAATAGTGGGAATTATGCCATTTCAGACACATAGGCAGCATGCCAATCTTCGCCCGTCAAGCTCATCTTTGGAAGGAACCCGCCGATGTCGTCACCGCTGCAGATCGGTCTTCTGATATTTCCGCGCGTCACCCAGCTCGACTTCACCGGTCCCTTGCAGGTGTTCGCCATGGTGCCCGGCGCGAAGCTGCATCTGATCTGGAAGCGGATCGAGCCGGTGCCGAGCGATTCCGTGCTGACGCTGACGCCGACCACGACATTCGCCGACTGCCCGCAACTCGACGTGATCTGCGTGCCCGGCGGCGGCGGCACCAATGACCTGCTGGGCGATGACGAGGTGCTCGACTTCCTGCGCAGGCAGGCCGCGGGCGCAAAATACGTCACCTCCGTCTGCACGGGATCGCTGGCGCTCGGCGCCGCAGGCCTGCTGAAGGGCTACCGCGCCGCGACCCATTGGAGCGCGATGGAGATGCTCAGCCAATTCGGCGCGACGCCGACAAAGACGCGCGTCTGCATCGACCGCAATCGTATCACCGGCGGCGGCGTCACCGCTGGAATCGATTTCGCGCTGACGCTGGTGTCGATCCTGGTCGATCGCACTACTGCGGAAGCGATCCAGCTCCAGATGGAATACAATCCGGCACCGCCGTTCAATTCGGGCTCGCCCGAGACAGCGCCGGCCGAAGTGATGGCCCTGCTCCGCCAGCGCGGCGCGCAAAACCAGGCGCGGCGGCTCGAGGCGGTGAAGCGCGCGGCCGCGCGGCTGGTGTAGCGCGCCGATGCTCTCGTGTCCCGGACGCGATGCAGCGCGTGGCGGTGCGGCGCAGAGCCGGGACCCAGGAGCCACACGGGTCGCAGCAGCATGGGCCCCGGCTCCGTAGCGCACCCCTTCGTGCTGCGCAGCGTCCGGGGCACAAGACGTCGCACACGTCCACAACAGAAAAAGGCCGCTTGGTTTCCCAAGCGGCCTTTCCTGTCTTACGGCGGCTGCACATTCACATCGGGCGATTTGGGAGCTTCCAGACCGGGGGCCTATCTCCCGATCGAGTCCTTCCTCGGCGGCCGCTGCATCTCGGGACAGTCGCGAACTGTTGCCCGAACCGAACGCGATGGTCTCCCATCTCCGCAAGATGGGATCATTGAGCCGCATCGCTTGCGTGGCTGCAACGTCCGCGCAGGCGCCATCCCCGCTATTCCCGTAGTCCACAGCGGCTCGGAGGCGGATGCATCCAATCGGGCGATGATGATTCTTGGGCCGAAGTCTGGGGCCGAAGTCTTGAGCCGAAAGCCTAGCCAGGCGTCCAGGGCTGATAGTCGCCGGTCGCCTTCGGACGCTTGCCGCTGGCGAGGGTCGATCCCGAGGGACGATAGGCCTTCGCCGTGCCGGTCAGATTCGGCTGGTGCGGCTTCTCCCACTCGCGCGGCTGATAATTGGCCTCGGTCGGTGGCACATCGACGACGTGATGGATCCAGCCGTGCCAGGACGGCGGGATCCGGCTCGCTTCGGCGTAACCGTTATAGATCACCCAGCGCCGCTCGAAGCCCAGGGTCGGATCGACCGCTCCGCCCCGGGTGCGATAGTAGAGATTGCCCTGCTCGTCCTGGCCGACCAGCTCCCCGTACCGCTTGGTCCAGAGTTGGGTGCCAAAAGTCTGGCCATTCCACCAGGTGAAGAACTTGAGGAAGAATTGTTTCATGCGCCAAGGGCCCTGCTTCGTCGGGCCCTGATGCCATCCAGGCGGCGAAATGTCCAGTTCGGCGGGGGGCGCTGCCCGCCGCGACACAGGCGCTGCCGCAAATCGGACGTGATCCGTTCATGCCGGGTACAGCAGACGCGAGCAAAGCTCCCATTCACGCGCAAACCGGCGTGATCCCGGGAACCCCAGCCCTTTCATAGGGTTTGCTTCCGGGAAAGGAGTTTACCATGAACAGTCTGAGAGTTTTGAGTGCCGCCGCAGCGCTGGCGCTCGTTTTACCCGTGACCTCACCCAGCTTCGCGCAGAACCCCGCCCCCCGGAGTGTCGGCGGCATCTCAGCCCCCGGCGGCGGTGGTGGCGGCGCGCGTATGGGAGGCGGCGGCGCCGCTTTCCACGGAGGGGGCGGCAATTTTGCAGCCGGCGCAATGGCGCGTCCAAGCGGCGGCAATTTCATAGCCAGCCCGGCGCCCCGCACCGCCGTCTCGCCATCGTTCAGCGGCAGCCGCAGCGTCGCAACGGCGGGCAGCTGGCAAGGCGGAAGCAACTGGCAAGGCGGTAGCAATTGGAGCGGTCGCCAATGGCACCATCATCGCGGCGGCTTCTGGCCCGGCTTCGCGGCGGGGGCTGCGATCGGCGGCCTCGGCTCGTACGCCTATTACGGCGGCGGCTATTACGATGATCCCTACTATTATGGCGACAGCTACTATGACGAGCCATCAGTGGCCGTGGTCCCCGATAGCGGCGATGACTCCGCAGCCTATTGCGCACAGCGTTACAGATCGTATGACCCGGCTTCGGGCACCTATCTTGGTTATGATGGCCAACGGCATCCCTGCCCGTAACCACCCCGGTCACGCGTGAAGGAAGGCGTCGCAGCGCTGCGACGCCTTTTTCGCGCATCACGTGCATATCGCTGACGTAACCCACATCGAGCCAGCCGCCCGCGATGACGCGTACAAATCGAGATAAACGGACCCGTATTCACTGCACCGTGCATATCTCCCTTGATCCAATCCAAAATTGACCCGACACACGATTCGCGGATATCACCAATCTCAGTGGGGACTTCGATCTGCTGGGAAGTGTCATGCCGCGTATTCTCGTGGTTGATGACGATCCGATGGTCGGCGCGACCATCGAGGTCCTCCTCCAACGTCAGGGCTTCGACGTCACGCTGGCCGACGGTGGTGAAGCAGGACTGGCTGCGCTCGAGTCGCAAGCCTTCGACGTGATGCTGGTTGACATCTTCATGCCGCACATGCGCGGCTTCGAGTCGATCCGCATCTTTCACGAGCGCGCACCGGCTACTCCGCTGATCGCGATGTCCGGCTACGCCTTCGCATCATCCGCCTCGCCCTCTCCCGATTTCCTCCGCATGGCGCTGGAGCTCGGCGCAGCGCGCTGCTTGCGCAAGCCGTTCACACCGGAAGCGTTGCTGACCACGATCCGGGAATGCCTCGCAAGCGATAGCGCACAGCCGAAGGACAAGAAAGAAGCCCCTTGATCCCAACGCAGCGCGTCATTCTCGGTGCCGGACTTGCCATCCTCCTGATCATCACCGCGGCCTCGATCGCCCTCGACGTCAAATCGCGGTCCGACGCGACGTGGCTCAACCATACGGTTCAGGTGCAGAAGAAGATCTCCGATCTGCGCGTGCTGCTGCGCCGCGCCGAGAGCGCCGCGCGCGGCTACGAGCTCTACCGCAGCCAGACGTTTGCCGACGAATTCCAGGCGGTGCATGCCCAGATCGCGCCGGCGTTGGCCGATCTCAAGCGCGGGGTGCGCGACAATCCCGACCAGGTCGCGCTGCTGGAAGGCACTGAGCCGCTGGCGCTGCGCCGGATCGAGATCGCGGCCGAAGCGATGCGCCTGCGCGCCGCGAACGACCAGGCTGGCATTGCCGCGCTCAATGGCAAGGCCGAGGGCCGCGGCCTCATGGACACGGTGATGGGCAACCTCGACCATCTGAGCGCGGAAGAAGAGCGCGTGCTCAGCGCGCGCTCCCAGGATTCGCGCCGCACCGGCATCGTGTTGGTCGGAATCGACGTCGCCGGCGCGATGGTAATCCTGCTGCTGGTCGTGATGGTGATGCGTGAAAGCCGGCGCGCTACGGTGCAGCTCCAGACCTCGCTCGAGCAGACACAAGCCGCCAAGCAGGCGCTCGAAGCGGCGGTGGCCGATCGCACGCAGCACCTGGTGAACGCGCATGACGAGCTGCGCCTGTCCGTCAACGTGCTCCAGAGCACCTTCCACAGCATGGCGGAGGCGGTGCTGGTGATCGACGCCGAGGGCAACGTGCTGCTGTCCAATCCGGCCGCGGAGCGCATGCTGCTGCATCGCGCTGGCATGAACCTGCGCAATCTGCGCGCGCTGTCGGATGTGTTTCACGGCGACGGCGTCACGCCGATGAAGGCCGACGAACTGCCCTCGGTGCGCGTGCTGCGCGGCGAGAAGTTCGAGGATCTGGAGATGATCGTCCGCCCGCACAGCGGCAATCCTCCGCGTCATCTCATGGTCAGCGGCCGGCCGATGCTTGACGGGCAAGGCGAGATTTCCGGCGCGGTGCTGGTCTATCACGACGCGACCATGTCGCGCGAGACCGAGCGGCAGCTGTACCAGTCGCAGAAGCTGGACGCGATCGGCAAGCTGACCGGCGGCGTCGCGCACGACTTCAACAACATGCTGACCGTGATCTCCGGCAACACCGAGACGCTGGTGGAAAGCCTGAAGCAGCAGCCCGAGCTGCAGCGCGTGGCGCGGCTGATCGACGATGCCGCCGAGCGCTGCGCCGAGCTGATCCAGCATCTGCTCGCCTTTGCGCGCCGGCAGCCGCTGCAGCCCCGCAACGTCGAGATCAACGCCGCGATATCAGACATCGCAAAGCTGCTGCGCCCCACCCTCGGCGAGCAGATCCAGATCGAGACCGTGCTGGAACAGGGGCCGATGACCGCGCATATCGATCCGTCCCGGCTCACCAACGCCGTGCTCAACATGGCGATCAACGCGCGCGACGCCATGCCGAACGGCGGCAAGCTGCTGCTGGAGACCCACCGCGTCGTGCTGGATGAGGCCTATGCGCTGGCCCATGTGGACGTCACGGCCGGCCCCTACATCATGCTCGCGGTCAGCGACACCGGCACCGGCATGTCGGTGGAGACCCAGCAGAAGGCGTTCGAGCCGTTCTTCACCACCAAGGAGGTCGGCAGGGGATCGGGCCTCGGCCTCTCCATGGTCTACGGCTTCGTCAAGCAATCCGGCGGCCACATCAAGATCTACAGCGAGGAAGCCCACGGCACCACGATCAAGCTCTATCTGCCGCCGGGCGAAGGCATGACGGAGATCGCACCCGCCGCCGCGCCGCCAGCCGAAGGCGGCGCCGAGACCATCTTCGTCGTCGAGGACGACAATCTCGTGCGCAATTTCGTCACGGCACAGCTCCAGAGCCTCGGCTACAAGACGATCGCCGCGCCCGACGGCAAGTCCGCGCTGGACTTGATCGTGGCCGGCCAGAAGTTCGATCTCCTCTTCACCGACGTCGTCATCCCCGGCGGCATGAGCGGGCGCGAGCTCGCCGACGAGGTGGCCAAGCTGCGGCCGGGTGTGAAGGTGCTCTACACCTCCGGCTACACCGACAACGCCATCGTCCATCACGGCAAGCTCGACGACGGCGTGCTGCTGCTGACCAAGCCCTATCGGAGAAACCAGCTCGCGGAGATGATCCGGAAGGCGCTGGGGACTAGCGCGTCGCCAGCACCACCGCGGCCAGCGTAAAGATCAGCGCGGCGATCTGCCCCAGCCCCAGCGGCTCGCCCAGCGCGATCGCGGAGGCGACGACGCCGATCACCGGCACCGCCATGGTGCCGATCGCGGCGACTGAGGCCGGCAGCCGAGCCAGCGCTGCGAACCAGCTGACATAGGCGATGCAGAACTGCACCACGGTGGAATAGATCAAGAGCCACCAGCCGAGCGGCGTCACCTTGGAGAGATGCGTAGTCTCGACCAAAAGGCCGATGATCGAGATCGGCAGGCAGCCGATCCCGATCTGCCAGGCTGCGGCCGCGATCGGCGGCAGCTGGATCGGGTACTTCTTGGAGAACACCGTGCCGACGGCAAAGCCGAGCGCGCCCGCGAGCGCCATGATGATACCCGGCAGCTTCTCCACGCTGGCGGCGATGCCGTTGCCGCCCATGATCGAGGCGAGGCCGACGAAGGCCATCACCAGTCCCAGCGTGCGCAGCAGCGTCGGCCGCTCGCCCAGCACCGGCCAGGCGATGATCGAGGCCCAGACCGGCATCGTATAGGCGATCAGCGCCGCCTCGCTCGCCGGCAGCCAGAGCAGCGCCAGCCCCATCAGCACCATCCAGCCGGTGACGTTGAGCACGGCGGCGGTGAGCAGGCGCGGCCAGATCGCAGCGTCGACATGCAGGCTCTGCCGGCGCATCACCGCCAGCGCCGCCAGCAGAAGCGCGCCCAGCACCCCCGTCACCCCGCGCAGGGTCAAGGGCGGCAGCTCGGCGAGCAGGAATTTCGTCACCGGCCAGTTGAAGCCCCAGCCGATCGAGGTGATGGCGAGGAACATCAGGCCAGCCGGAGCGATGCGCGGTCGCGACACCGGCCGAGTCGAATCAAGCATGAGGGGGTATCCGGCAAAATCGAGCGTCAGCTTGACGCGGATTCGCGACGCGAACCACCACCGCGGCGGGCATGCCTGCCCTCACCTTCCGTAGGGCTACGTGAGACCTGCTGACGCAATCCCATCGGCCAAAAAAATACCTGCCCTGTGAACAGCGGGATGAAGCATCCGCAGCATCGCCGAATGCAAATTTTTTCAGTTGAGAATCCCTGAGGACTCACTGATACTTGCCCCCACAACAGGCGCGGCATCGCCCCCTGTTATCCCCCACAATCCACCATATTTAGTATTTGATTCAGGAACTCGCACTAGTTCTTGACGGGCGCAACGGAGAGTCCTAGCTTTCGGTCCGTTCGGCGCGAGTGAGTTTGCGTCCCGCCGGCACTCCCCCAAAGGGTCTCGCAAATCGGCACTCCGCCAAGCCAGCCAAAGGCAGCGGATGAGGGCTTGTCTGCCCGCGAAAGGCGGACTCTTCGGGCGCCAGAACGGGCCGACAACAGGCTCGGATGGCAAGGATAGACGTTGTGACGGTGGGGCGTTGAACGCGTGTCGGGGCTCATCCCCTTGGGGGCGGATGTAGCAAGGCATGCCGGCGGGATGATCGATGCACGCATCGAAAAATCGCGTCGGGAGAACAAGGGCCGGGTCCACCGGCTGAACTGCGGTGCCAAGGGCCGAACGGCCGAAGGCGCCGCGAAACGAAATGTCGACCGGCACGCCTGAACGGAGGCGGGACCGGTCAAACTTAAGGACGGGGCAAGACGATGCGGATTGAGCGGCGCCACACCACTTCGGGACAGTCACCTTACGCTGGAATCGATTTCCGGCTGACCACGTCGGAGATCAGAAATCCCGACGGCTCGGTCGTGTTCAAGCTCGACAATGTCGAGGTTCCTACCGAATGGTCGCAGGTCGCCTCCGACGTGCTGGCTCAGAAGTATTTCCGCAAGGCCGGCGTTGCCGCGCGCCTGAAGAAGGTCGAGGAGGAAGCCGTCCCCTCCTTCCTGTGGCGCTCCGTGCCCGACACCGACGCGCTCGCAGCTCTGCCTGAGAAGGAGCGCTATGTCAGCGAGCTCAGCGCCAAACAGGTGTTCGACCGCCTCGCCGGCTGCTGGACCTATTGGGGCTGGAAGGGCAAGTATTTCTCGACCGACGAGGACGCCCAGGCCTTCTACGACGAGCTCCGCTACATGCTCGCCATGCAGATGGTCGCGCCGAACTCGCCGCAATGGTTCAACACCGGGCTGCATTGGGCCTATGGCATCGACGGCCCCGGCCAGGGCCATTATTACGTCGACCCCTTCACCGGCAAGCTGACCAAGTCCAAGTCTGCCTACGAGCACCCGCAGCCGCACGCCTGCTTCATCCAGGGCGTCGGTGACGACCTCGTCAACGAAGGCGGCATCATGGACCTCTGGGTCCGCGAGGCCCGCTTGTTCAAATACGGCTCCGGCACCGGCTCCAACTTCTCGCGCCTGCGCGGCGAAGGCGAGAAGCTTTCCGGCGGCGGCCGCTCGAGTGGCCTGATGAGCTTCCTCAAGATCGGCGACCGCGCCGCGGGCGCGATCAAGAGCGGCGGCACCACCCGCCGCGCCGCCAAGATGGTCGTGGTCGACGTCGATCACCCCGATATCGAGACCTATATCGACTGGAAGGTGAAGGAGGAGCAGAAGGTCGCCGCCCTCGTCACCGGATCCAAGATCAACCAGAAGCACCTCAAGGCGGTGCTGAAGGCCTGCGTCAATTGCGAAGGCTCGGGCGACGATTGCTTCGACCCCGAGAAGAACCCTGCCCTGCGCCGGGAAATCAAGCTGGCTCGTCGCTCGCTGGTGCCCGACAATTACATCAAGCGCGTCATCCAGTTTGCCAAGCAAGGCTACAAGGACATCCAGTTCGACACCTACGACACCGACTGGGATAGCGAAGCCTACCTCACGGTTTCAGGCCAGAACTCCAACAATTCGGTCTCGCTGAAGGACGATTTCCTGCGCGCCGTCGAGACTGACGGTGACTGGAATCTGAACGCCCGCACCTCCAAGAAGGTGACCAAGACGCTGAAGGCGCGCGACCTCTGGGAAAAGATCGGCTACGCCGCCTGGGCCTCGGCCGATCCCGGCCTGCACTTCAACACCACCATGAACGACTGGCACACCTGCAAGGCGTCCGGCGACATCCGCGCGTCCAATCCGTGCTCGGAATACATGTTCCTGGACGACACGGCGTGCAACCTCGCCTCGGCGAACCTGCTGACGTTCTACAACACCGAGACCAAGCGCTTCGACGTCGAAGGCTATGAGCATCTCTGCCGGCTCTGGACCATCGTGCTCGAAATCTCCGTGATGATGGCGCAGTTCCCGTCGAAGGCGATCGCCGAGCTCTCCTACGAGTTCCGCACGCTCGGCCTCGGCTACGCCAATATCGGCGGCCTGCTGATGACCATGGGCCTACCCTATGACAGCAAGGAAGGCCGTGCGCTCTGCGGCGCGCTGACCGCTGTCATGACCGGCATCACCTACAAGACCTCGGCGGAGATCGCCGCCGAGCTCGGCACCTTCCCCGGCTACAAGAAGAACGCCCAGCACATGCTGCGCGTGATCCGCAACCACCGCCGCGCCGCCCATGGCCAGTCGAACGGCTATGAGGCGCTCAGCGTCAACCCGGTGCCGCTCGACCTCGTCTCCTGCCCGCAAGCGGACCTCGTCAGCCACGCCCAGGCGGCCTGGGATGCGGCGCTCGAGCTCGGCGAGCAGCACGGCTATCGCAACGCCCAGACCACGGTGATCGCGCCGACCGGCACGATCGGCCTCGTGATGGATTGCGACACCACCGGCATCGAGCCCGACTTCGCCCTGGTGAAGTTCAAGAAGCTCGCCGGCGGCGGCTACTTCAAGATCATCAACCGCGCGGTCCCCGCCGCGCTGCGCGCGCTCGGCTATCGCGAGAGCGAGATCGCGGAGATCGAAGCCTATGCCGTCGGCCACGGCTCGCTCTCCAACGCGCCCGGCATCAACGCCTCGACCCTCAAGGCCAAAGGCTTCACCGATGAAGCCATCGCCAAGGTCGAGAAGGCCTTGCCCACCGCCTTCGACATCAAGTTCGCCTTCAACAAGTGGACCTTTGGCGAAGACTTCATCCGCGACCAGCTCGGCATCGGTGCCGAGGCGATCGCGGCCCCCGGCTTCGACCTGCTCCAGGCCGTCGGCTTCACCAAGCGCGAGATCGAGGCGGCCAACGTCCACATCTGCGGCGCCATGACGGTGGAAGGTGCCCCGCACCTCAAGGCCGAGCACTATCCGGTGTTCGACTGCGCCAATCCCTGCGGCAAGATCGGCAAGCGCTATCTGTCGGTCGAAAGCCACATCCGCATGATGGCGGCCGCGCAGCCCTTCATCTCGGGTGCGATCTCCAAGACCATCAACATGCCGAACGACGCCACCGTGGAGGACTGCAAGTCCGCCTACATGCTGTCGTGGAAGCTCGCTTTGAAAGCCAACGCGCTCTATCGCGACGGCTCCAAGCTCTCCCAGCCGCTCAACTCGCAGCTCATCAGCGACGATGACGATGAGGACGATGTGGTCGAGCAGCTCTATGAGAAGCCGCTTGCCGCGCGTACCGCCCAGGTCTCCGAGAAGATCGTCGAGAAGCTGGTCGAGCGCATCATCGTGATGCGCGAGCGCGAGAAGATGCCGGATCGCCGCAAGGGCTACACCCAGAAGGCGGTCGTCGGCGGCCACAAGGTCTATCTCCGCACCGGCGAGTACGACGACGGCCGTCTCGGCGAGATCTTCATCGACATGCACAAGGAAGGCGCGGCGCTCCGCTCCTTCATCAACAACTTCGCCATCGCGGTGTCGCTGGGCCTGCAATACGGCGTGCCGCTCGACGAATATGTCGACGCCTTCACCTTCACCCGCTTCGAGCCGGCGGGCCCCGTGCAGGGCAACGACAGCATCAAGTACGCGACCTCGATCCTCGACTACGTCTTCCGCGAGCTGGCGGTGAGCTACATGTCGCGGTTCGATCTCGCCCATGTCGACCCCAACGAGACCGGCTTCGACGCGCTCGGCAAGGGCGTCGAGGAGGGCAAGGAGCCGGATGACGAGAGCAACCACCATGCGACCCGGCTGGTCTCGCGCGGCCTCACCCGCTCCCGCACCGACAACCTCGTCGTGATGCGCGGCGGCTCCACCGCGGTCACGCAAGGCAACGACGCCGCCCCTTCGGGCGGCAGCAAGGTCACGGCGATGGCGGCGCATGCGACCAGTGCCCGCGTCGGCGATGCCCTCGAAGGCGCCGTCGCCCTGAAGCAGGAAGCCGCCCACGACCTCTCCCCCACGGAGAAGCTCGAGGCGCTGCAGTGGAGCAAGGCCGGCAGCACCGCGCAGACCCTCGTCCCCACCAAAGCCGAGCGCCGCGCGGAAGCCAAGGCCAAGGGCTACGAAGGCGAGATGTGCTCAGAGTGCGGCAACTTCACGCTGGTGCGGAATGGGACGTGTATGAAGTGCGATACTTGCGGCAGCACGACGGGGTGTTCGTGAGACGCTCGTCTATCGATTGATGAACTTGGCGATAGGGAACCAATTCCATTGCTAGCCAAGTAGCTGGATATCCAAAGATCAAAATTTCGCGCGGAGCTTCAGCTCCGTCGCGAAATGGCAAATCGAACGAAACATGAATCAACCTTAAGAGGAAGCGTTGTGAGATTCTCGGCGCTCGTGCCAGTTTTTGGAGTAGCGCTCCTGGACACTCAACATGGACGAGGCCTGACTTGAAGAGTGTCGAAACCGTCTATCTGACATTGGCCTTCATCGTGCCGGAAATGATTGGGCCCGCGCCAAGAGGCCCAGCCGAACGAGCCAAGAATTGCGGCCATCGCGCATTGAACTCTTCGCTAGGAGCTACGGCCTCGGTTCGTTTGGTGAACGAGCGCGACCAAGTGCACTTTCACCGGCATCTACCGACCATAATCGCCTCTGCAAATTAGAAAGGCACCAGTGCCCTATTCCGCAAAAGTAATCCGCGTTCTGATCGCGTCTCCGTCTGATCTCGCGGAAGAACGCAAGGTCGCGATCGAAACGACCTATGAATGGAATGTCCAACACTCCGAAGCGGAGGCCGTCGTTCTCCTGCCTGTAGCGTGGGAAACGCATGCTACTCCGCGCTCAAATATACGACCGCAGCAAGCCATAAACGAGCAATTGGGCGACAAATGCGAAATGCTGATCGGGATGTTTTGGACCAGGCTGGGCACATTTACCGGCGTCGCGGAGTCGGGCAAGCGCGGAGACTCTGTCTTATCTGGCGCGAGCCTACGCGCGATTCGATCAGCACACGCTCGCGGCAAATACGTTTGATGCCGCAATGACAGCGTCAAAGATCTTAGAGCGCAAGGCCAAATTTGCTTCATTGGCCGTTGAAGAGTTCAGCAAAGCAAAAGACGAAAACCACATGAACGCAGCCCTCAATACGCTCCGGGAGCTCGCGACCGAGGAACCAGCCCTAGAACTAAAACTCACCGAGACAATCAAGAATTTGCTTGATGCGAGCGAACTATCTCCTTTCACCATCGCTGTAATGGAACGGCAGATGGAGTTGACACCGGACGATCACGAACTGCGGTTCAAGCTGGCCCACAAGCAAAGCGAATCGGGCTACGAGGATATAGCCTTGCACCACTACGGCAAAATACCCAGGGGCGACCGTGATTCTGGGACGTGGAACAATATGGCGGTGGCGGCCGACGACTTGGGTCTACCAGTGAAGTCGGTCGAATTCTACAAGAGGGCCGCGACCATGGGAAACACGTTGGCGATGAGCAACTTGGCGAACAAGCTGATTAAGAGTGGCTTCTTAGAGCTCGCCCGCGAACAATGCATTAAGGCACTCGCTGAGCCTACACCACACGAGAATGTTGGACATTCGTTTGCCTCTTTGAGTTCTGTTGAAGCGGACGAGCAACTTCGCCAGAAGGAAATTCTAGCGGCAGTTGAAGGTCGATTAACGCACCTACGCAAGGTGGGCCGAGCCGCGACACTAGAAACACCAGCGCATATAGCGGAGGACTGGCTAGGGCCGCAGTGTACATTCAAACTATCTCGTCAAGCGGATCAACTCTCGTTAGTGGGGCAATACGAAACGCCGGTTGGCGGCCTCCTCTCCGCATTGACCTCATCAATAGGGGATTCCGGCGGCATAGCCGGAGCGAGCCAGCAAAAGGCTAAATTTAAGTATTGCGTCAAGATTTCAGGTCAAATTAGAGGATTTGCCGTAGTCGGAGACTGCAAGCGTGAACGTGACGGCGCTTCACTCCTACAGGGCGCAGGTGAGCTGAAGACGTTCATGATTCTGAGTGACGAGGGAGATGAATTTACTGTCATCGAGAACGCCAATTCAAGCTCCCCTACCGTCTATTCTCTGAAGCGCCAATGAATTTACATCGTCTCTCGTCCGACGACTATCGTCGCCGCCTCTAGGAATTGCGCATCGATGGTAGGCTGTAACAATTTAGCTCGTAGGATGGGTAGAGCACTTGCGAAACCCATCATTCGATCGCGGGCATTTCGGTGACAGTGCACTAAATTCGTTCGCTATCGCCGGATCTCGGCTACTTCGGCTAACTTTCGCATGCGTCCCTGATTAAGTGCACACTGCATTCCTCCGAATTGCCTTTGCGGCCGACCTCTTCCCCCCTAAACTCACACCCCCACCGGCATAGGTTCCGGTGCGTCCGGTAGAAGCGGAGTGAAGTCATGCCCAAACCGGAAAGCTTCCCGATCGAGAAGATCTTCGTTCCCACGAAACAGAAGAAAGCCATCAAGCCCGAGATCGTCGGGGAGATCGCGGAAAGTATTCTGGACATCGGACAACAGACCCCCATTTCCGTTCGGCTCGACGGAGACCGCCTCGTTCTCATCGAGGGACTGCATCGGTTAGAGGCCTGCAAGGCGCTCGGCGAGACGACCATTATTGGTGTCCTTGTCCCGGCCGAGCTTGCTCAACCCAAACCCCTGCTGGCCGAGCGACCCGAAGTCGAGGCTGAGCGCGTCAAGATGGCGCGATTGAAACAGTTGCGCCTGGAGAAGGAAGCCGCAGAGGCATCGACGGCGGCCTTGAAGGGCGCCGGCGCAACGGAAGCGTCGCGCACCCGTCTGGCGAAAGACGTCCGCGACAATCCGAAGGCATCATTGAGCCGGACCGCGAAGTCGAAACCGAAATCATTGTCGGACTGGATCACGGAGCAGAAGGGCAGCGGCGGCCGCTATTGATTGTCGGCTCCAGAATTTCGATGCCGGCGCGCCACGGCCATCCCGCGGGTATCTGGATCGGCGGCTTCTTGCCGGATGCGTCGAAGATGCAGCGGCAAAATCTCACCACATCGCCGCCACGCAAGCGACAGCCCACAATCGCGATTTCAGCGCAAACGCGACTGAGGCTCGCGGCTTCATCGATATTCAGGAGCCATTTGCAATGTTGAGTGCGGTGGAAAATAAGCCAACGGGAAAATCCGGCCGGCGCGGCGGCAAGAAGAAGGCCGGACAACGGACCGGGGCCGGCGAGCAACGCGCAACTGCAGCGCATCAGTTACCGGATGCCTCGGCGGAGAACAGGCAAGAAACCGAGCAAAAGACGAGCCGACAGATCAGTGCGGAGGTACCTTCGGCTGCAGCCCTGCCCGGCGAGGCCTCCGGGATGGAGATCGCTGCAAGCCCGCTCGTCGCACCGGTCGAACCCTTCCAGGCCAGCACGCAGGCGATTGCCGACGCCTATAGCGGCTACATCAGGACGTCGCTTGAGCAAGCCTGGAGCTTCCTGGGAAAGCTCGCGACGGCGCGTTCACCCGTCGAGGCCTTTGAGATTCAGATGGAGTACACGAAACAGGCGTGCGATTCGTTTGTCGCCGAATCCCAGAAGATCGCCGAGTTGCATGAACAATTGACCAGACAAAGGGTCATGCATTTTGAGGGATTCGTGGCCAGGCTCACCCAGACGACGCTCGAAATCCGCGCGATACGTCACTAACGACAGCGAAGCGCGGTCCGCCGGCGTAACGCACCACCTTTCCGCGCGCCGAGATGAAGGAGGTGGGTTACGCCGAGCGATTGCGCTTTGTGCCGTCGCGGAGCTAACCCACCCTACCGCGCTTAACGACCGCCTGGAGTTCAGTACCCTGACTTCGAGCCGGTGGTCGGCCTCGTGCTCGCGCCGGTGGTTTGACCTGGAGCGTAGCTCGACGCCCCGGGGGTGGTGCTCTTCGAGGCCTTCGCGTGGCGCATCGCGTGATGCTTCTTATGTCCAGGAGCGTAGCTGGAAGCGCCCTTGGAACCCGTCTGCTGCATCTCCTGACCTGGCGTCTTGCTCGATACACCCTGAGCAAACACGGCCGGCGCTGCAGCCATGACAACGGCAGCAGAGAGCGCGATGATCAGTGCTTTCATATCGTCCTCCTCCCAACAAGCCCCTCAATGGAACGAAATGAACCACCGCCCGTTCCTCTGAACGTTCATAATGGGTTTGGACTTTCCAGGCTGGGTGCGCGCCTTCGATGACCTGGCCACCGCCTCGGCTAGCCGGTTTTCTTGCTCCGCAGCGCTTCGTGCGGGTGGCGGCGATCGCCACGTCGATTCGACTTGCGAACGTAGGTGACGAGCGCCTCGGGGTTCTCGAGCTTGATCTTGAGCGCCGCGACCAACGCGTCCTCGGCATCGATCGTGAGCGCCTTGGCGCGCGACCCGAGCTTCAACCCGACCGATACGACGTCATGGCCGACTCCACAGATCCAAGCTTCCACACTAGCGCAACCGGCGTCCCTCCGAAACGTGTAACCTCCCTGCATGAGGTCGAAAGGCAAGACCGATCACGACTGTTCGATCAGGATCGGTGAACCGAGCTCTTCGAACCGAAAGAGCTGAAACACCCGCTGGCCATTGAAGTCGAGCACTCTCAAATCATCGGTCTCGTGCAGGTTGCTTTCAACCGCCTGAAAGTGCCCGCCGTAGCGCTCCCTGGCGAGCGACAAGGGAACCTCGAACGCAACGAACTTGCCGATACCTTTTTGCCTGAGCACCCCAAGAAGTTTCAGGTCGTTCAGGGACTCATGCGAGGTGAGAACAAGCAGCGGACCGCTCGCCGTAAGCAGCAAAAGCGATTTCATCGGATCCTCCTTTGTGCACCCTACCTAACTTTCGCCAGGCACTCCTTCAGGCGCTCCAGCTCCGTACGAACCTGGGCCTCCATGGCGTCTTGCAATGCGAGGATGCCCCTGCTGGACAATTCTGCAGAGGCCTTTCTGTCCAGATTCTGCTTCCAATCCCGGATGCCTTGCTTGGTGGCCCGTTGGGCCTCCGACGTAGTCTTCGCGTATTCCTTCATGCAGGCGTCGGCCATTGCGCATGTCTGGCACTCCTGGGCGGCGGCCGGACTTGAAAGAAGCAGGGCGAGTATCGCGGTAGGGATCCTCATTGCGATTCCTCCCCCGATAGCATAGCACGTCGCAGGGATGCCTGGGGATGCAGCCCCCGGCTGTTTCAGCGCCAGAAGATTCAAAGCGATCGCGCGACAACGCCATGTCGCGCATCGTGTGTCGCGCCCGCCATAATTCTTCCTTGGCACACGCGTTGTGTCTGATAGCGGCGAGACCTATCCTTCCAGCGATCGGACTGCCTCCCATTGACGCCCGACCGGATGGAGAGCGCATCGGTGCCTGAAACGAACGACCCAAAACCTGAGACCGCCAAGCCTGATACCGCCAAACCTGAAACCGCAAAGCCGGACAAGGCGCGCGCCGACGGCGGGCTGGCGCGGGCCTATGGCCAGATCAAGAGCGCAGAGGAAGACCTTGCGCGGCTGGACCGGCTGGTTTCCGGAATGGAACGCGACAGCGAAGGCCCGCGGGCCTCGCACGCAAGCCTTGGTACGACGGCAGCTCCCGGAAACAAGGCGCCGACGCCGGATGCCAGGGTTCCGAACGCCAAGCTTCCCAACGCCAAGCTTCGCGATCAAGGCTTGAAGGGAGATCGGACCATGGTGCGCGCTTTGGTCGGCCTCGTGCTGGCGATCGGCCTTCTCGGTGCCGCCTTCGCGTCGCAATATCGCGATGAGGCCAAATCGATCGGCAAGTCGATCATGGCACGATGGGCTCCGCCGGCCGCGAACACGTCCCCGCAAGCGTCCACGGCGGAGAGTCCGGCGCAGCCGCCGGCCGTGCTGCTGGCTGCTGCGGATGAGCCGAGCCCGGTGCCCGCGCCGCCGCTGCCTAAGGAAACCGACAGCGCCCCAAAGCCTGGCGCCACGGCGCCAGAGGCGTCATCGTCCGAGCTCGCACAATCGCTCAAGGCCATCACGAGCGAGCTTGCGAGCATCAACGGCAAGCTCGAGCAACTGAAAAGCCGCAACGAGCAGACCCTGCGCGAGCAGGCCGACACCATTCAACAGCTCAAGACAGCGCAAGAGAAGGATGCGGCGGACAATGCGCGCCTCGGCGCCCAGGTCCAGGCGCTGCAAACGCAACTGACCGCGTCATCAGCGTCATCCGCCTCTGCAGCCGCCAAGCCCGTCGTGCGCAGCGTGGTGAGCAACGATGCTGCTGCGCGTGCCCGGGCGCACGTACCAGACGCCGCGCCACGGCGGCCCCGGCCGCCCCCGCGAGGCCCCTGGATGCCGCCGCCCTACGACCCTTATTACGGCGATCCGGATTGGTGAGCGCGCCAGGCGCGGACTCGTTCCTCGCACGCGAGGGCGGATGACGACGATTATCAAACGAGCGTAGCCGGACGAGCGACTTGTCCGGCCGTAGCTCGAAGCGCGAAGGCGGAAGCGACACCCGGGGGGAATGCTTCGGCAGCAAAGCCCCGCCTATATCGCTCCGCTCAGCTACGTTCTACGCTCGCCTCACCGTATCTCGCTCATCGTCACCTTGGCCGCGATCCCCGTCAGCTCGGGCTCTTGCGGCGCAAGCTCCTCATCGGAAGACGGGCCAAACGAGACTTCAGTCATTCTGCGTTTGACCTGTTCGCAGGTCTTGCGCACGTCTTCGGTGAACAGCGCGCATTCTTCGATGCGCTTGAAGATCTTCCGTCCCTCTTCACGATACCCCGCCGCCGTTTCTCGCATGAAGGCGATCGCATCATGAACCTGGGCCGTCAGCGCCTCGCATTTTTGCGCCGCGTCGATCAACTCGGTGCCCATGGCCTCGATCTCTTTTGCAGCGGACTCATAGTCGCGAACGACCGCCTCTGCACTGAGCGCACCGACGCGCGACACGCCCGCGGTGTGCTCGACGTAATCGGGCAGATTAATTGAAGTAATGGAGCTCCCCGACCGGATCGAAGTGATGTCGGCTTCGAGCTGGACCAAGTTCACTCCCTCTCGTCTGTGCAATTGTTCAACATTTGCCACGACAAATCCTCCCGATACGCCCAGAACCCCAAACAGCATTGGGTTTATTACGGGGATAAATGTCGTTCTACCTCGATGTGTCCTTGACAGTCTCTACTTTGCCGTTTTTTCCTAATCGCCAACTCTGCACGCAGAGATGACGAGCCATCAAACTGCAACTTGTCCGCGCGCCAGATGGAGGAGATGTCGTTTGCTCAAGCGCCCGACTGTCCAAAAGACAAATGAACCGGCGCGAATTGCTGAACGAGCCGGGCCCGGGCCCGGATCGAGCGTGGCGGAATCGAGGGCTGCCGCACGCGCAGAACCTGTCATCGGCTGCGTCTCACGCCAACAGCGAGTATTCACCTCTGCGTCCGCGCCGGCCGATCACATGCTCAGAATTTGATCGCGCTTCACCACCAATACGGCCACCGCCATCCCTCATAGCGGACATAGGACGGCACCAGCGGCGGGCCGTAGGGATCGACCCGGTCGTCTTCGGGACGATAGCGATAGCGCGGAACGATGTTGTAATCCCACGGCGTCGGCCTCAGCACGGGCGCCGTGACGATGAGCCGCTCTTGGGGTGCGCGAACGACGACGGCCTTGCGCGTCCGCGCCTCGGCGCCTGATGTTGCAAGGCTGCACAACACCAGGGCGGTTCCGAGCGCGCAGGCGGCGGTCATTTTTGTCATGCGTTGGTCTCCTTCGCAGCGAAGAGTGCAAAAGGATGCCAGGCAAGGCAAGCAAATTTCGCGTGTGATTTTCTTCCGCGGCCATCCTTCGAGACGCTCGCTTTGAGCGGGCGCCTCAGGATGAGGGCGGAGTGCGTGGCACCAGCTTCAGCAGGCTACGATCCCGCTTAGCCTCATCCTGAGGAGACCGCGTAGCGGTCGTCTCGAAGGACGATGCGCGCGCTCAGGCGTTTCAACGAGCGTAGCCCTACACCCCATCGACCTCCTCGGGCACCGGCCCCGCCACGAGCCCGTCGAGACCGACCATCAACAAATCAGCGATGTGCATCAGCTGGTACAGCGGAATGTCCGCCTCGCCCTGCTCGGCCGCTGCCACGAATCCGGGCGTGGCGCCGATGCGCTCGGCGAGCTGGGCTTCGGTGTAACCGCGCATCTCGCGCGCGGCCTTGACGCGCGCACCGATGCCGAGCCTGTGCCGGGACTGCTCGTCCGCGGTCATCATGGCCGCCTGCTCGGTCACGCTCGCATAGCCGTCCGTGAACGCGCCGCCGATCAGCCGCTCCTTGCGCCAGGCGAGCCGGCAGTCCTTGCGCAGGCCGCTTCCAAAGGTCAGCGAAAATTGCTCCGCGACCCAGGCCGAGCTGTTGAGTTGCAGCCGCGCGCCGGTGGCGGAGACATCGCGGATCGTGCAGGGCACGCTGACGATGCTGCCGCTGCCATTGTCGAATTCGACAAGGCCGGTCCGCAAGGTGTGATGTCTGACGGCGGCGCGATGATCGCTCATGACAGCTCCGTAAAAGCTCGCGGGCGGCGCCGGCATATCCGATGCAGCCGAGATCGGGACGACGATAGCGCAGAATTTTCCTGCAACTCCTAACCGCTCGGCGGTTCGGCCGGGACTGGACGGCATGGTAAAGGAATTGCTCACGGGCAATCCCGTGGGCGGAGCGATCGTGGCCTTGGATGAAATCCGGGAAAATGAGCCGCCCACACCAGTCCCGGATGTCGCTTCGCTCATCCGGGCTAATCCAGGCCCTACTCCCGCGCGCGGCGCAGGGCCTGCTCCAGCGTCTTCCGCTGCTTGTCCCAACGGGTCTCTTCCGCCACAGTGCGGTCGTCGAGCGCGGCGCGCGCGGCTTCGATCTCCTCCGTCCGCGCCTCGTGCTCCCGCCTCGCTTTGTCCAGTGCCGCCTCGGCTGCGGCGACCGCCTTGTCGCGCCGCGCGCGATCCTTGGCGCGGGCCGCCTCCTCCTTGCGACGCTCGGCCTCACGCCGCCGCTCCTCCTTCTCGAAGGCCGCGGCGGCCTTGCGGGCGGCGTGATCGTCGAGCTTGCGGGACGGTTTCTTTGCGGTCTTGACGGTCTTCTTTGCGGTCTTGGCCGGACGCTTGGCGAGTTTGCGTTTGGGCCTGGAATCGTCCTCGGCAAGATCGGTGGGCAGCTCGGCGCTTTCGGTGAAGGGCCCGTCCGATCCGACCGGGCGCCTGAGCACGATCCCCGGCTTCGCCAGCGTCGCCGCGACGATGTCGGGGTCGTCAGTCTCCTTCGCGGCGCCCTGATGGAACAGATTGGAGCTGGCGCCCCAGGCTTCGAGCGCCGCCTTCATCGAGGGCGCGGCGATGGCCTGGTCGTAGAAGCCGAGCGAGGTCTGGTAGGTTTTCAGTTTCCGTGTCGGTTTGCTTTTCGCTCGTTTTGGCATGTCGCCCCGATCTTGGCTTCGCTGTCCGCTCGCAGCCCGGATTACGAACTCCCGAGCAACGCATCGTATCCCTTCTCGCTGAACGCCAGCAGACAAAAGCCGTGCCCGAACGGATCGGCCAGCATCGCGATCCGGCCATAGGGCGCATCGCGCGCCGGCACCTCCAGGATCGCGCCGGCGCGCAGCGCGCGTTCGACGGCGGCATCGACATCCGCGACGACGACGTCGATATGCACCGGCGTCCAGTGCCGCGCGTAGCGGCGGCGATCGCCGCCGGCGCCCACCGTGCCGGCCTGCTTGGTCAGGAGATAGACCGGCGCCGGCCAGCCGAGCAGCTCGACGAAATCGGTGCCGAAGCGGCGGCCGACTTCGAGGCCGAAGGCTTCGGTGTAGAACGTCGTGGCTTGCGCCACGTCAGGGACGTCGATGTTGAGAAGGAAGGTCATGGCGGGCTCGTCGCGAACTGCACCGCAAACGTAGCCAGGATGGAGCGCAGCGCAATCCGGGCTGACGCCGCATGCTGGCCGGCGGATTTCGCTGACACGCCATCCGGGCTGCGCAGGCTCGCCTCATCACCGGACAAGCGGCACGATTGCGGTATGCCCCTGTTTTGCCCGACGCCTCGAAAACTATTCGGCACAACCGAAAACGCCAGCCTTATCAAGGCCCCGTCTACTGTGCATGGGGTTGTTTTCGCAAAATCGTGTTGGCGAGGTGCTTACCTGCCTCTGAGGCTGAGGATATAGGCCGACAGCACATCCGCCTGCTCCGGCGAGATCACGAGGTTCGGCATGTTCTGGTGGCTGGTCCGCCAGAACACCTTGAGCGACAGCGCGGTGGTGCCGCTGCGGTCGGCGACGGCCTGGAAGCTCGGGGCCTGGTCAAAGAATCCCGCCATGCCCGGCTCGACCGCGTGACAGGTCTGGCACCATTCCTGCGCCAGACGATGCCCCTCGGCGACCGCGCGGGGACCGGACCGCGGGGCGCCGGCGGCGGTGTGGACGACGCTGAACAGGAACAGCAGCGATAACGCGATCAGGATCGCGAGGCCGAGATAGATTCGAACGCTGTGCGACATCGCCCAACCTCACCGTGATTGAATCATCGAACCAGCCTAGATTTGCAAGGCAAGGCCAAGTTGATCTGCGTCAAGCAAGGAGCCGATGAGGGCTCTCGTCTTCGCAGGAACAGCCGCCCGCTTCCTCAGCACGCCACAAGATCGGTGTGGCCGAATCCCTTGGAATAATCGAGCAGCGAGATCACCGTCGGCGTGAGACGGATCAACCGTACCTCGGAAGGCTTCGGCGCGGAAAGGCCGGCGGCCTTCTGCTCGGGATAGCGTGCCATCAACAGCGCGATCGCCTTCTCGGCTTCGACCGGGTCGGTCACGGCCACCGCCCGCGCCGCCATCGACAGGCCGGTGATCTCCATCACCTGCGCGGGGTCGTCATCGATCGCCAGCGACACGCGGTCGTCGCGCGACAGGTTTTGCGCTTTCTGGCTATCGATGCCGCAGAGAAAGTAGATGGTGAAACCTTCGTTGGCGTAGCCCACTGTCGTCACTTGCGGCCAGCCGTCCGGGCGAACGGTTGCGATCCGCATCGTGCGGTGGTGGTCCAGCAGGGCCTGAATCTTTCGTCTGTGAGTGTCGTCCATCGCACTGCCTCCGGTCGTCATTGCCCGAAGAAGATACGGCGCTTGCGCGCAATGCCGTTGACGCAGCTCAACCCGCGCGGGCGGCATTGCGTCATTGATCACGTCGCTCGCCAGGATCCCGCCAATATCAAGGCGAGTGCACAAGGTCGCTGCTCACGCGACGTCAGGAGGCATCACTATGAACGGCAACCGCTATTACGGCGTTCGCGTCGAGGGGGCGAAATACGGCGTTGGCTTCGGCTCGGCGCTCGCCATCGCGATCTCCTACGCCGACAACCATTCGATCCTGTGGGCGATCATCCACGGCATCCTGGGTTGGCTCTACGTGATCTTCGTTGCGCTGTTTCGGTGATATCGCACCTTCAGCCGAGGGGCCGGCCGAGCCCTCGGCAGCTTTCCCTTGCTTTCCTGTTCCCGGCCCCTACGGTCGCGCCGCGAACCAAGCATGAGACAAAGGGTTAGACGAGACTTGCCATGACCGACACGATGAAATGCCCCGCCTGCAGCTCCGAGCACGCCTATCAGGACCGCGATCTCTGGGTCTGCCCGGAATGCGGCCACGAATGGAGCGGTGCGGCTGAGGCGGCCGCGGAGACCGCGCAGGAGTCCGGCGTGCGCGATGCCAACGGCAATTTGCTCGCTGACGGCGACAGCGTCATCGTGATCAAGGACCTCAAGATCAAGGGCTCCTCCTCGGTGGTCAAGGGCGGCACCAAGGTGCGCAACATCCGCCTGCAGGACGCCAGCGACGGTCACAACATCGCCTGCAAGATCGACGGCATCGGCGCGATGAACTTGAAGTCGGAGTTCGTGAGGAAGGCGTAGCCGCGAACATGGGGCGCGCCTGCGCGTCGCAGACCCCTGGGTTTGCGGGTTCCGGCGCGGGAACACACAAGGTTCTTATCCCTGTCGCAAATCCGTGTAAGCTAGTGGGCGCCGGGGCAGGCGTTTGAAGCGCGTATCGATTTTTTCAACCCGGGGCTGGCTTGCAGGGTTTTACCTGTTCGATTGCATCGCGTCTTCAGACTTGAGCGGCCGCCCCCTGGGCGGCCTTCCTGTTTGTGCTACCGCTGCCGCTGCGCCAGATAAAATCCGCACAGCACCGTCACGAGGCCCGCGGTCTGCAACATCGTCGGCGGCTCGCCGAGCAGCAGGGCGCCGGTGAGCAGCGTCAGCGCCGGCACGCAGGCCGGAAACACGGCGGCGCGGGCAACGCCGAGGCGCTGCACCGAGACGGCGAACAGATAGAGCGCCGCAGGGCCGGCCAGCACGCCCTGCGCCAGCGCCTGGATGGCGTTTTCGGTGACGCCGATCGCCGCAACATGAGCAAGCCCGACGGTCGCGACGTAGACCGGCAGCAGGAGCAGCGACAGCACGTTGATGACCAGCGCGGCCGAGACGGCGGAGACGCGCCAGTGCCGCAAAGCTGCGCCGAAGCCGGCGAACATGAACCCGGTCAGCACGAAGATCAGATCGCCCTGCACGCCGTCGGCGCCGATATGGCCGATCGATTCCGCGCCGATCACGCCAAGACCGCCGACGATGACGAGGGCGCCCGCGAGGCGCGAGGCGGTGATCCTCTCTTTCAGGACCAGGGCCGCCAGCAAGAGGCCGCCGAGCGTGGCGCAGGAGGGCTGGATCACGCTGCCATGGCCGAGCGGCACGAACAGGAAGCCGGTGTAGGAGATCAGCGACATCACGGGGCCGCCGAGCACCATCAGCACGAGGCCCCTTCCCCAGCCGATGCCGCAGAGATCCTTGATGCCGGCGCGCAGCACAAGCGGCAGGAATGCGATGCCTGACCAGACGTAGCGATGCACCAGCAGATCGACCGGCGTGAAGCCGACCTTGAGCCCGTGCCGCGTGCCGGCAAAGCCGAGCGCCCAGAACAGCGCTGCGGCAAGGCCGCAAGTTACGCCGAGCAGGGCCGGTGCTGCATCGTTCTTCTGAGAAAGAGCGCCAGCGCCGCTCGTCCGCTGATCCATGGATCAAGCCTTATGTCAGCGCGGCTATCGGCTCAACCCACATGGCCGCAGGGCTGGCACGCGGTGCGCCTGCTGTATCCCGGATCGTCACGCCTCCTCTCCGAATACCATCCGCCACCCCTTGCGCGTATCCATGTATTCCCGCACTTGCCTGATCCGGTCGCCCGCCACCGTGAACACGAAGCAATAGTCGTTCTCGTAGGGCTTGCCGCCGGGCAGCATGGCGCGCATCCGTTCCTCCACGATCACGACATCGCCGTCGGCATAGACGCCGCGGAACGCGATATCGATGCTCGAGAACATCTTGTGCATCTCCTGCGCGATGAAGCGCGCGATCTGGTGCGGTCCTGCCATGTGGTCGGTGTGATCGAGCGCGACGGCCGTAGCATTGCCCTTCGGCGCGATCCATTCGGCGTCGTCCGTGAACAACGCAGCGATTCGCTCGGCATCGCGCGACGAAAAGATCTTCCACGCGTTCAGAACGATATCTCTTGGGCTGGACATGATGCGCTCCCTCGTTGTCGTTGAGGGCCGCTTCTAGGCCGCGATGCGCCTTGCGGCTCGCCACAATCGGACTCGGTCATCCCGCAACCCTTCCGCCCCCACCGTCATGCGCTATGATCCGAGCCATGCTGAGCTTCGAGATCTGCAACGCCGCGCGCCTGCGCCGCGATCCCCGTTACGACGGCCGCTTCTTCACGGCGGTGAAGACCACGGCCATCTATTGCCGCCCGGTCTGTCCGGCCAAGCAGCCGCTGACCCGCAACGTGGTCTATTATCCGACGGCGGCCGCGGCCGAGGCCGCCGGCTTTCGGCCCTGCCTGCGCTGCCGTCCCGAGACGGCCCCGTTCTGCCCGGCCTGGAATGGCACGCGCTCCACGGTGGCGCGTGCCATGAAACTGATCGATGGCGGCGCGCTCGACGATGGCTCGGTGGTCGATCTCGCGATGCGGCTCGGCATCTCGTCGCGTCATCTGGCGCGCCTGTTCGAGCGCCATATCGGCGCCACGCCGCAGCAACTCGCCAAGACGCTGCGCGTCCAGCGCGCCAAGCGCCTGCTCGATGCCGGCGACGACAGCATGACCGAGATCGCATTCCAGGCCGGCTTCAGCAGCCTGCGCAGATTCAACGCCGCCTTCGCCGAGCTCTACGGCCGGTCGCCGTCAAGCCTGCGCGCGGTGCGCGCGCGGCGAGCTTAGCGCGCGGCGCAGGATAGCTCAGAAAAATCCCGGGCTGAGATCGAGGCCGTAGGTCAGGCTCAATACGAATACGAACAAGACGGCGGCGGCGAACAAGGCGGCGTGCTTGAGAATGAACGCACGCGGCGACGTGGGGCAGCAACGACTTTCTGCGCAACCGGCATGATGGCCCTCCATTATGATTTGCAAAAATTGGCCGCGACGATGCGGCCGCCGCATCAAGCAATGCGCTCTGCAAAACAAATGTTAAAAGGATCACGCCCGCTATGAACGGGGATACATAACCGGCACATTCACGCGAACTTGTTCGCGGCCGGAGTCTCAATCAGCGCATCGGTATCAATTCATCGCGCCGAGACATTGCGCAATGCGCGCTGGCGCGAGATCGCGCACAGGACAATTTCAACGATCGCTGCACGCGCGATACGCAAGCAGCGTCGATGCTGAAGACGTCAGGTGAGGCATGTGGATCCCGCCTCTCCGCGGAACCCACCTGCTTCACGCGATGTCGCTCAGCGGGCTGCGCCCGTGGTGACGTCCGCGGTCTTCAGCTTGCGGGCGCTGAGCAGTCTCGTCTGGTGGACCGAGGCGACGGTGGTCGGCGCAGCAATTTGCTGCTCGACATGTGCGGCGCCGAGGACGCGAACCTGCAAGGGCGAGACCGGAAATCCGTTGGCCTCGTAAGTCGGCAGTTCGGCGGCGAAAGCCGCAGTGCTGCCCGCGATCGTCAGGATGGCGGCGGCGATCGACAAAGTCTTCTTGTTCATTGGTGATGCTCCGGAAGTGGAAGAGTCGGAGCATATTTAGGCCTGCTTTGCTGCATTGCGAGATGCTTTGTTGCATTGCAACAGCGCGTGCGACGCATGGCAATATATTTAACATGTCCAATGTCTTGGCCGAATCACGCCGGCCGCGACACGGCGCATTTGCGGACAGCGCTCAGCCGCCGAGCACGTTGCCCCAGCCGTCAAACAGATAGGTCTTCCAGACCACGGTTCCATCGCCACTCGGTCGGCTGGTCCGCCGATAGTCGTCGGCCTGGTCAGCAGTCCATGTGATGATCGTGTCCGTGAGGCGATCGTGCAGGATGGCGGGTTCGGTGGGATCGAAGGCGTCCATGGGACGAAGCGAGGCATGCGTCATGGGCGACCAAACGTGCCAACCGCAACAAAGTTGCCGCGACGCGGCGATCGAGACACTTTCGTGGAACCCGCGTTGCACTTGCGCAACAGTGCTGCGAAAAGCCCATTTTTGCCGATTCGCGCCATTGCGCTGCCACACGGTCCTCCGAACAATCGACGCGCTGCGTGCCTTTCCGTGCAAGACCGTTTGCGTCAGACTGTTTGCATCATGACTGTCCGGACAAGACGGGTTCGGGCAGAACCGTTTGGAGGCAGGGATCATGAACGATCGGCAGTCTCTTCTGGTGGCGGTCACATGCCCTTCGGCCGTGCTCGCCGGCTGGCTGGCGCTCTCCCTCTCCGCCTATGCCCCTGCCCTCATCGAGAACAGCGGCGCCAATGCGGCTGCCGTCTCGCGCGCCAAAGATCACGCCAAGGATCTCGGCCGGCTCGACCTCGCCGACGTGCCGCGCGCTGCGACGATCGAGGACGGCATCGCCTTGACCGCCGACATCGCGGCTGCCGTGGCCACGGCACCGGCCCCGACAATCACTGAAGCGGCGCCCGAGACACCCGCTCCCGCAATCAGGCTCGCCTCGGCCGATCCGGCGCTGATCCTGCCGGTGGAGGCGCCGCCCGCGCCGCAGACATCCCCTGAACCGCAGCCCGCCACCAGCGAGGCCACTCCCGTCGCGGCGCCAGAGCCTGTCCAGCTGGCATCTGTCGATCCCACCGAGATCGTGACGACGGATGCGCTGTCCCCCGCGGCGATCGCGAGCGGCCCGGTCACGCCTGAGAGCAAGACATCGCCACCGGCCGACACCGTCGCCGTGCTCGACGAGTGCTTCGTCATGGATGCGTGCATCGACCGCTATCTCTGGACGCTCTATCAGCGCACCGCAAAGGAAGACTCGATCAAGGTCGAAGAGCGCCGCGCCGTCGCCATCAAGCGCAAGGGCAAGACGGTCACGGTGATGCGCAGTTTCACGAAGCTGGTCGATGAGGATTTCGGCTGGAAGGATCCGAAGGCCGCCGAGCACGCCGGCATGTCGATGATGGATTATGTCATCGGCGGCATGGACAAGAGCTTCAAGCAGAAGCTGTTCCGTACGCTGCTCGCCGCGGAAGCCGCCGGCCTCTCGCCCGGCATCACCAGCGCGTTCCGCGACGACTATCGCCAGTCGATCGCGAGCGGCCTGAAGGCGGCCTCCAACCGGTCCTATCATGGCGGCAGCTCGCGTGGCGGCTACGGTCACGGCATGGCGGCCGACATCGTCAGCACGCAAGGGAATAACCGCGCGCAGCGCTGGGTCTCAACCGAAATCCTGTGGAAGTGGGTCGACGCCAACGGCAAGGCCTACGGCATCGGCCGCCCCTATCTCGGCCGTGATCCGCCGCATGTCGGCCCGATCGACGGCCCGGAATACATCTCTCGCCGCGGCACGGGCGACGGCAAGCAAGTCGCCAGCGTGAAGTCCAAGAAGGCGGTGCGCGCCGCAGCCCATGCCAAGCCGCCAAAGGCCCAGGCCTCACGCGAGCAGAGGGGCACGGCGAAGCCACAGAAATCGGCGCAATCGGGCGCGAAACGCGCGACCTGACGTCGTTACGCCTTACGCATCGGCGTCGGCAGCGGCACCAGCCGCATCTCGGCCGTACCGCCCTCCTGCGTGCGCACCAGCACCGCAAAGACGGTGTCGACCGCAAGCCGCACCGCAACCTCAGTCGCTTGGCCCTTGGCCAAGTGTGCTGCGATCAGGCCGGTGAGGAGATCGCCGGTGCCGTAAGGGCGGATCGGCAGGCGCAGCGTTGCAAAGCGCGACAACTGCCCGTCGGCGCACAGGATCGTCTCCACCTGCCCTGCCGCCGTGTCCGCGAGCGTGCAGCCGGTAGCGACGACGTCGATGCGGCGCGTCCCCGCCAGCGCCGCACACGCCGCGCGCAGGCCTTCCGCATCCGCGATCGTGAGGCCCGAGAGCAGCTCGAGCTCGAACTGGTTCGGCGTCGTCAGGTTCGCCGCCGGCAGCAGCCGGTGCCGGACCACGTCCAAAATGCCGTCGGCGACATAGACGCGGCCGTCATCGCCGATCACGGGGTCGCAGAGATAGACGAGCTTCGCATTCCGCGTAAGCGCCCGCTCGACGAAATCGGCGATCACTGCGGCATTGCCCGGGGAGCCGAGATAGCCGGTCACGAGCACGGCCGCCTCGTCGACGAGCCCGCGCTCCTCGACACCCTTCAGGAGATCGGCGACAAGCTCGGTCTCCAGCACCCGCCCGCGCAGGCTCGGATAGCGCGGATGGTTGGACAGCAGCGTCGTCGGCACCGCCGCAACGTTCACCCCCTCCGCCTGCATGGCATAGGCGGCCGCGCTGTTGCCGACATGGCCGTGGACCACCTGGCTTTGAATGGAGATGACGAGCATGAAAGAGGTCCGTACGGACAAACGTCTGGCGATGCAAGAGTAGCGCGGATCTCACGTTTCAGCGCCGTGCCAATTCCCCAAGATAAGCACAGAACATGTCGGCCAGCCCGTCGGCATGACGCGCGATCTCGGCCTCGCTGCGCGGCGTCTCCGAAAACCGCTTGCCGACCTCACTCAGCGTCGTCTTGATCAATTCGCCGGCAAGCGCGCGTTTCGCAGCGGTGGCCTTCGGCAGCGCTTCCCGCATGAACGCAGCGATGATCCCCTCACCGGCGGCTCGCGCGTCGTGCGCCTCGGGCGCGTCGCGATAGAGCGGCGCGGCATCGCTGAGCGCGACGCGGATTGCAGCTTCCTCGCACTCGGAGCGGATGAAGGCATGGACCAGCGCGCGTAGACGCGCCGGCGGCGGCTTGATCCGGTCCGCGAGGATGCCGCGAAGCAGCTCGCTGGTGCGCCGCCACTCATCGCTCTGGAGACGGAACAGGATCGCGGCCTTGTTGGGAAAATACTGATAGAGCGACCCAACGCTCACTCCGGCCCGCTCCGCCACCCGCGCCGTGGTGAAACGCTGCGCGCCCTCCTTCGCCAGGACCTGAACAGCGGCATCGAGAATGGCCGTTACCAAGCCGGCCGAGCGGGCCTGTTGCGGCTGTTTTCGTGAGGAAATTGAACGGCTTCGACGATCGGCCATGGCGCGCCCGGTGAATGCGAATAGGAAATGCGACGAATTAGTCGTATTTCACTCGGCGCGCAAGCACGCGCTCTTCGCCATCTCTGGAGACCCGAATGACCACCCCAACCATCACATCGCTTGCGCCGCTATTGGACCGCCTGTTCGACGAGGCCGAGGCGGCAAGTGGCGCAACCCAAGCCGCCGTCGCCGATTTGTCCGATGCAGACCGGACGCGGATGATGCGGAGCAAGACCGATTACCGCGACCTCTACGGACGCCTGAAGGAGGCGCCGCTCGCGGTCTCGCGCGAGACCGGAACACTGCTCTACATGCTGGCACGCAGCTCCGGCGCGAGGACGATCGTCGAGTTCGGCACATCGTTCGGCATCTCGACGCTGCACCTTGCCGCCGGCCTGCGTGACAACGGCGGCGGCCGCCTCATCACCAGCGAGTTCGAGCCGTCCAAAGCGGCGCGGGCGCGAGAAAACCTTTCGGCGGCCGGCTTGATCGATCTCGTCGAAATCCGTGAAGGCGACGCGCTGAAGACGCTTCAAGCCGATCTGCCCGATACGATCGACCTCGTGCTGCTCGATGGTGCCAAGGCGCTCTACCCGGAGATGCTCGATCTGCTCGAAGACCATCTCGGACCGGGTGCGATCATCGTCGCCGACAATGCCGACGACAGCCCGGACTATCTGGCGCGCGTACGCAGGCCCGGAAGAGGCTACATGTCGATACCCTTCGCCGAAGACGTCGAACTCTCCGTGCGGATCAGCTAGCGCTGGATCGGATCACCGCAGAATCTAAAGCCGCCGCACGGTTTATCGCGCGGCGGCATCCTATTGCCTCGACACAGATCGTCGGGGCCACGTTCGCATTTCAATCGGTGTCGCAGGTTCGTCACTCACACATGATATCTGCTCGCGGCAAAAAAGCCGTCCATAGGGTTAAGCTTGCCCCGCGGTATCTCTCTCACGCCGAGAGGCTCATGACCTCCTCTCTCAATGCTTACGCGGCTCTCGCCCTCGCCATCGTGTTCGAGGTCACCGCCTCGGCGCTCCTGCAGCAGTCCGCGCAGTTCACCCGCCCCTGGCCGACGCTGGCGATGGTAATCTTCTACATCGCCTCGTTCTATGCGCTGTCGGTCGCAATCCGGGTCATTCCGTTGAGCATCGCCTATGCGATCTGGGGCGGGGTCGGCATCATCCTGACCACCACCGTCTCCTTCGTGCTGTTCCGCCAGATACTGGACTCCGCAGCCTTCGTCGGTATCGCCCTGATCGTGTCCGGGGTCGTGATCATCAACCTGTTCTCGGAGAGCGCGGTGCGTTGATCCCGGAAAGCTCCGGCACGCAGAGCTACTGACTCTGCACCGGCTTGGCCTGAGGCGGCGTGGATCGCGGGGCCTTCTTCGCGGGCTTGGCCGCAGGGCGCGGCGGCGGCTCGTCGACCGACTCCAGATAGGCGGCGAGCACCTTGGCCGACTCCGAGCTGGTTGCGTAATGGTCCTTCAGGAACCAGGACAGCGTCAGGGTGAAGCGCCCCTTGGCAAGGCCGCGCGGATTGCGATGGCAGGTTGCACAGCCGTCAGCGAAGAGCTTGGCGGGCGACTTGTCGGCATCGAGATTTTGCGCGGCAGCAACCGTCGCCGTCAAAACGGCGGCGGCCGCAAGACTCATCAAGGGCACGATCCGCGCGCGCCCCGGTCCAAACAGCGATGTCAAATTCCGTCCCCCAGAGCGTTTTCGAGCGAAATGGACAACCGGCTCGCGGAAAGAAAACGCGTCCAAATGTAGAGTCCCATCCGCCGGTCAGGCTGCCGACAGCTGATCGAATTCGGGCGGCGCATAGGCCTTGCCGTCCTGGTCGGTGATGACGACCCGCCACCCTTCGCTCGCCCACACCTTTGCCTTCGCCACGATGAGCAGCCGGCTCTCACGGGCGAAACTGTACTTCTCGTTGTCGCGTTCTGCGATCATCTTGTAGGCCAATTCGCGTCCCCTTGCGTCGCCCTGCACCCGGGCCTCCTCGTGGCAGCGGGCTTTGGCGGCAATTCGCCGGGAGCGTGGCAATTTGGTGCCATCCGCAGGCATGGCGCCGACGGCCGGCATCGAGCGTGCCCGCGGGAGCGCGAGTCCACCGGTCGCAGGCTTGCCCGCCTGCGACGGCACGGCGCCGTCTTCATGCGCTGAATCGGCCGCCGGGAGCCGGCCCGTCACATCAGCAAAGGAACCGATCGTCCCATGTCCGAGCTCCGCTAATGCATGCGGATGATGTGGGGACGGCCGAGATCGATCAGGCCCTGAACTGCCGAGAGGCGGTCGTCGAGGGCTGCGATGGTGAGCAGCAGATTGTTACGGCGCTCGTCGAGCATGCCCATCTCGGCGCCGGTGAGCTTCGCGCTCGCCCGCTCCTTGTGGATCCCTTCGAGGGATTCGCGCAGTCCGGCAATCAGACCGGCCAGTTGCTTGGCCTCTTTGGTCATCGACCGCTTCGCGACATTTTGGCGGCGCGTCTCCGCCTGGCTCTGTCTCATCGTCATCCTCCCGTGCCCCGCTGCCCCGAGTGGATGCTTGCATCTTTGGGTACACATCTTACGATCGATGAAATCTGCCCGCGAAGAACTTTCTTAAATTGTACGCGCAGGGAACCCGCATCAATCCAGCAGAAAGCCCGGCGCGAGGGCCGGGCTTTCCTTAGGCATGCTAGTGCTTCTCGTGACCGCCGCCGGGGCCGCTGGCCGGGGCACCGCCGCCACGGGGTGCGGCATTGACGTGCGGAGCGCCACCGCCGCCGTGCGGCATTGCAGGCGCAGCGGCACGGGGCGCCGGCATCTGCGCATGGGCATTCATCGGCGGGCCGTGGCTCACATTCGGCTGCGCGACATGCGGCATTGCGGGTCGCGCGGCGGGTGCGGCGGACACACGCGGCGCTTCATGCGCGCGGGCCATCGGCTGGGCACGTATCGCAGCAGGGCTCGCGGCCCGTTCGTGCATCATGCGGGCCTGGGCATCGCGCGGATTGCGAGTCTGCACATTGGTCCGCTCATGCGCGATGCGCTCGCTCCGTCCGGCACGCGTCCGGTCGGCGGCAATAGTGGCGTCACGTTTCGCAGCGTCGCGCGTCGCGATCGCAGCGTCGCGTTTTGCGATCGCAGCGTCGCGCTTGGCGATCGCGGCGTCGGGCCGCGCGTTCGCGGCGTTACGTCCGGAAATCGCGGCGGCGCCCTTGCCCGGCACGCCTTCCCGTTCCAAAGCAACCGCCGCATCGCGCGTCGCCGCGCGGCCGATCCGGGCCGCACGCTGATCAAGCGTCATCCGCATCGCGATACTCTGGTGCGAACTCCAGTAGCTATTCCAATAGGCGTGGCGATGGTACCAGGGACGTCCCGAATAGTAGCTCGACCAATACGATGTCAGCACGAACGGGACGACAGGCACGTCGATCTCATCGACGTAATCGGGCAGATAGACGTAGTGGTTGCGATAGAGATATTCGAGATATTGCGACGACACCCAGCCGCGATCGTCGGAGAAGCTGACGTCGCACCAGGCATTGCCGCGCAGGCAGCCATGGATGTTGACGCGGGCGCCCTCGGGGATGCGATCGACCAGGGGAAAGCCTGCGCCCGGGCCGGCGCGCAAGCCGGTCGAGACGGTGACGATGCCCGGCGCGGCCAGTGCGGCCGTTGGCGCGAGCAGCAATGCGGCAATCAAAACGCTCCTGAATTTCATGGCGTGTTCCTCCTCTTCCGAGTCGGAACGCGCTAGCGGAACGAGCGTTCCGTGCGCGAGGGTCGCATCCGTCGAAAGATTGAAACGCAGACGGCGCGCGGTTCAATATTCATTCGCCGTTCATCGGCGCGAAGCGCAAGCGGCGCTACCGGACCGTCAGTCGACCTGCAACATGAACGCGTCGAAGTACGATGCGAGCCCGGCAAAGTCGTCGAGCGGCAGCACGTGCGCGACATATTGGTCCGGCCGCACCACGACCATGCAGCCGGCTTTCCGATCGATGCCGCGCATGGCAAAGACGTCGTGACCGCTCTTGAGGTCCGGACAGAACATCTTCTCGTAGTCGAGCAAGCTGTAACGGCCTTTATGCGGGAGGAGCAGCGGCGGCATCGCCTCGATAGCGAGCTCGCGGTGGCCTTGCTGGAACACCGCGCGCAGATCGATCACGCTGTCGACGTCGGCGCCCACAGGCGTGTATCGCCGGATCGGCGACTCCGGGGCTTCGGTGAGGAAATTGCAGAACGCGCGAATGGCCGAGCCTGCAGCTGCAGGATCTTCCGCGGGCGAAAACGCGTAGATGCGGAAGCGACCATCAGCCTGCCCGGCATGACCGAGATGCACGGGCTTCGCGTCCGCCAGCCGTATCACCGGAGCGGAATGGAAGCGCTTGCCGATGACAAGGCCTTGCGCGAGGTGCTGATGCGACGCAGCGCCGGTGAGAAGCGACGGCCTGTAGTGCGTCGCCGTGCCCGCGGTGTAGCGGCCGTGCCGGACGAAATAGTCCTGGGTCCTGGCGGCATCGGCGCCGCCGGCCTTGGCGGCGGAGGCGAGAATGCCCGCCCATTCGCGGTCGAAGTCGATCAGCTCCTTGGCAACCGCCTGTCGCTCCGCCGAATAGGAATGCAACAGGTCTGGGGCACACTGCTTCCGCATGACTGCGGCGAGCTTCCAGCCGAGATTGAAGGCGTCCTGCATCGAGACGTTCATGCCCTGCCCCGCCTTCGGGCTGTGGGTATGGCATGCATCGCCGGCGATAAAGATGCGCGGCAGGCGCGCTGCGATCTCCGCGTTCGGAACGTCGTCGAACTTATCGGTCAGACGCTGACCGATCTCGTAGACCGACCACCAGGCGATCTCTTTCACCTCTAGCGTATGCGGCTTCAGGATCCGCTGCGCCTTGGCGATCACGTCGCCGGCGGTGATGTTGCGGTTGGCGACGCGTTCGCCGACCTCGAGCTTGGCGAGCTCGACATAGATGCGGACCATGTAGCCGCCTTCGCGCGGAATGATCAGCAGGCTGCCGTCCTTTGCCGACTGGATGAGCGACTTGAAGCGGATGTCCGGAAAGTCCGTCACCGCCAGCACGTCCATCACACCCCAGGCGTGGTTGGCGGAATCACCGTGCAGCTCGCGCCCGATCGACTTGCGCACCGTGCTGCGTGCCCCGTCGCAGCCGACGACATAACGCGCCTTGACCGTCTCGACCTTGCCCTCGTTCGCGGCATCGACGCGTTCGAGCCGCACCGTCACCGCATGGTCGCCAGAACCCGCAGCCGGATCGACCTGGAGGTCGAGAAGACGGCGGCTGTAATGGGGTTCGAGCTTGGCCGGCGATTTGCGCATGATGTCGAGGAAGCCGTCATGGATGCGCGCCTGGTTGAGGATGACGTGAGGGAATTCGGACAACCCGTCCTCGACGTCCTGCACCCGGCCGCTGCAATTGATAGTCTCGGGCGAGCGTTCGTCAGGCTTCCAGAACGTGGTCTCATTGACCCAATAGGCCTCCTTCAGCACGCGCTCGCTGAAGCCGTAGGCATGAAACATCTCCATGGTGCGGCAGGCGATGCCGTCGGCCTGCCCGACCAGCAAGCGGTCCGGCTTCTGCTCGACGATACAGGTCTTGATATCGGGGAATTGCGCGAGCTGGGCGGCGAGCGTAAGGCCGGCCGGCCCGCAGCCAACGATGAGGACATCGACCTCGCCAGGCACGGCGCCCGCTGCACCGGAGGCCTGAATACGCGCGGCGGGATCGGCAATCTCGGGATCGCCCGGCTGAAATCCATTGAGATGGAATTGCATGAGCACCTCTCCCGGCAACGCTCTGTTTGGATATTGATCAGTATGCTGACTATCAGTATACTTGTCAACGATCCCGCGGTCTCGATCCCAGGAGAAGAATTCGGTGAAAGACAACAACGACATGCCCGGGCATCTGGCGCGCCGGTTCCAGCAGATTGCGGTCGCCGTGTTCCTGGCCGAGGTCGAGGATGCCGGCTTCGACCTGACGCCGGTGCAATACGCCGCGCTCGCGACCATCAAGGCCAATCCAGGGCTCGACCAGGTGACGCTCGCAGGATTGATCGCCTATGACCGCACCACCATCACCGGCGTGATCGACCGTCTCGTGCAGAAGGGCCTTGCCGAGCGCCGCGCCTCCAGCCGCGACCGCCGCGCCCGCGAGCTCGAGGTCACCGACGAGGGCCGGCGCACGCTGCGCAAGATCACACCGGCCGTGGAATCAGCGCAGCGCATCATGCTGCGCGGCCTCAGCGCGAAAGAGGGCGAGGAGTTGATGCGGCTGCTGCGCAAGGCGATTGCAGCCGGCAACGATTTGAGCCGCGCACCGCTGCGCGATGCTCCGGTATGATACGGTATGCTTATCCGCAATTGTCGCGGGCCTGCGAAACCTGGAACTAACCTTCGGCTGTTACGGTCCGCACCATTCTGCGCTTAACGCGCGATTAACTTTGCGGCTCGGGGGTTTTGGATGTTCAGGTGTCTCATCGCGGCCGCGGCCGTCGCGCTCTCGGCCGGCCATGCGCTCGCGAACGGCCATGGCGGAGGCGATGCCCCTCCTCCGCCGAAGCCCGAGGCGACGACCGCGCCGGCGAAAGTGGTCATCACCAAGCACGGTCCCAAGCTCGTCGATCTCAAGGGCATGACGCTCTACACTTACGAGCGCGACACCACCGGGAAGACATCGAACTGCAACGGCAAGTGCACCGAGAGCTGGGTGCCGCTGCCGGCAACGGCGGACGCCAAGGCGGTCGGCGACTTCACCGTGATCAGCCGCAACGACGGCAGCCGGATGTGGGCGTACCGTTATCGTCCGCTCTACACCTCGCCCGCCGACAAGGCGCCGGGCGAGGCCAACGGCAACGCCACGACGCTGCAATGGCGGATCGCGCGGCCTGAAAACTAGCGCGAGACCGGCCCGCGCAGGTGAGCCCCGGAGCGCACGCCAGAGCCTTCCTTACCCCCGCCAGCTTCCGCCCGTCTCGGCCCGCGCGCTCTGTCCGGGCGGCAGCACCACGACCGTCGAATTGAGCTTCACCCGGTCGTACAGATCGATCACGTCCTCGTTGCGCATCCGGATGCAGCCGGACGAGATCGCCTGCCCGATATATTCGGGCTGGTTGGTGCCGTGGATGCGATAAAGCGTGTCCTTGTTGCCGACATAGAGATAGATGCCCCGCGCGCCCAACGGATTGGCGGGACCGCCGGGAACGCGCGCCGGATACGGTCCGAGCCGCGCCTGGATATCTGCCGTCGGGACCCAGTCCGGCCATTCCGCCAGGCGGCCGACCCGCGCGACGCCGGAGAACGCCATGGCTTCCTCGCCCACTGCAACGCCGTAACGGATCGCCTTGCCGTCAGGCAGCACGTAATAGAGATAGCGTGCGTCGGTATCGACCAGGATGGTACCCGGTTGCTCCTTGCGCGGGTAATCGACGACGTGACGCAGATATTGCTCGGGCACGTTCGCCTGCGCGTAAGGCGTATGCGCGAGCAGCTGCCGATCGCGCGGCGTCATGCTCGCGTCGGTCGACGGCGAAAGCGTCGTCTGCATGCAGCCGCCCAGCGGCAGCAAGGCAACAGCAAACAAAGCGATGAGAAATCTTGGCACCGCCGGCCCCCGATAGCGGATAAGCAGCGCCCCCAGCATCCCCAGATGCTGCCCAAATCGTGCTGAAAACAAGGCAATGCGGAACACGTGCACGTGTTCGACAAATTGGGTTCCATCACCACAAACGGCGGAAGAGCGTCGCATCATCTCCATCCCCTCGCCTTGCTTTGGTCAAACCCGGCTGGACTCGTGCGTCATCGGGCCGGGCTCATCCGATCTGGGTGGGCTCCCCTCAACAGATCGGCTCGCGCCAATGCGAGCGACCAGGACTTTAACACCCGGGCTTCAACGCCTGGGCTTCAAAGGAGCTGCGATGCTCGCGACGCTGAACCCCAAGCAAATCGTCGATGAGATCGTGAAGGACACGGTCAAGGACAACGATCCGCACGACGCGATTCAGATCTCGCCCGACATTGTGCTGGCCTCGCGCCCGATCAGCGTTGCGCCGGCGTTGGCGCCCGAAATTGCGACCCGTCCGGAGCCGAAATTCGCGCCGCCGCCCAAACTCTCTCTGGAGCCCAGATTCGCTCCTGTCTCGGAGCCGCAGACGGCGGCACCGCCCTCGGTCGACACAGCCGTGCGCGCCGCAGCGAGCGATGACCATGTCCGGCCGAAGCGATCCGCAGTGCGCAAGTGGCTGCGCGGTGCGTTCGTCACGTTTCTGTTTGCGGGAGGAAGCGCCGCCGCCACCGTCGCGTGGGAGCAGCACGGCGATACCGCCAAACAGATGCTCGCCGAATGGACCCCTGCATTAGCGTCGCTAACGTCGCTGCTGCCCTCCACGTCGCAGACCGCGCCGGTCGCCCCCGCGCAGGCCGCGCCGCCTACGGATCAAGCTGTGCCGGCCGCAGCACAAGCGGCGGCCGATCAAACCACCGATCAATCGGCCGCGCCGCCCGTGGCGCAGGTTGCAACAGCGACGCCTGCGGCAACGCCGTCCGATGCAGCGCAGTCGGTGCAATCGATGACGCGCGACCTCGCCGCGATGGCGCAGCAGATCGAGCAGCTCAAGGCCAACATCGCCGAGTTGAAGGCCGGACAGGAGCAGATGGCGCGCGAGATGGCGAAGCCGCCCGCGCCGAAACCGGTGGCTGAGGCCAAGCCGGTCGATCCGCGCGTACGCGCTGCTGCGGTCCCAGCGCGAGCTCCGTCACCGCCGCCGGTTCGCAAACCGAAACCGGGCGTGTCGCACACCTACATGCCGGCTTATTCGCCCGCGCCGCTCACACCTCCGCCGCCGCCATCGCAGGCCGCAGCCGTCCCGCCGCCACCGGTCGCCACGACCCAGGCCGTTGCCGACGACGACGGACCGGTCGTGCGTCCGCCGATGCCGTTGCGCTGACGCGCGCAACAGCAACAGCGCGGCCGCTGCGACAACACGCACGCTGTCCGAGTCGATGTGATGCGTTGAGTCCGGGCAATTACGGAAAAGCGATGTTTTCCGCTCATGAGAAAAGGCCGTCGGGATCTATGCCGGCGGCCTTCTCTTGCAGCTGCCGGTTCCCGGAGCCCGGTTCTGCTGCAATTCCATGCCTTATGATTGCGCCACGTATTTAATAAATTCTTAATGACCCTGCATGCTGCACATCATTTCTGCGCCATAAGCACAGAGATTGCGCGGCCTGTTCATTCGATAGATATCGACTCAGTGGTACCATCCCGGATGTGTCGAGATTTCCATTGAAGACTTGTTTTCAGAGCTGGGTCGTCACACCGGGGAATTCGGATGCCTTACTACTCCTTCGATCTTGTGGTTGGTGAAGAGTTCAGGAACCAGGGCGGGATCATTCTCGAAGATATCGAGGTTGCCTCCGATCGCGCCGATCAACTGGCATGCGAGCTGTCGCAGGTGAAGCCGGAGCTGCAGCAGAAGGGTTGCGCGGTGCGCGTCACCGATCGCGATCACAATGAGCTTTATCGAACGCCGCTCGATCCGGTGCCGGCCTGGCGCCGCTGACTATTCGTCGAGCGCCGGCGGCTCGAACCAGTTCGTCAGCGACAATCCGCCGTCGACGACATAGGCCGCGCCGGTGACGTAACCGGAGAGCTTGTTCGACAGCACCGTGAGCGCCATCGGTGCGAGGTCGTTGGCCTCGCCGAGACGCCCGAGCGGAATGTGCCGCGCCAGCGCGGGATCCGCAACGAACCCGCCGGCCGCGATCGCGCCGGGCACCAGGGCGTTGACGCGGATGCCGTGGCGGCCAAACGTCTTGGCCAGCTCCTTCACCAGCATCGCCATGGCCGCCTTCGCCGTCGAATAATGCGGCAAATTGCGCGGCGTGCCCGCATGCAGCGAGGTGAGAAACAGGAACGAGCCGGGCCGCTTCGCCGCGATCAGCCGCTTGGCGAGGTTGCGCGCCAGGTGAAAGCCGGCATCGAGATTGACGGCATGCATCTGCTGCCAGATCCTGCGATCGACCGCGAGCGCATGATCGGCCTCCCGCCGCGGCGGCGATGCGCTGTGGACGAAATGCGTGATCTCGCCCAATGCTGCGTGCGCCGTCGCAAGCAGTGCGTCGCACGCCTCCAGCTCGGCGAGATCGCCGACCCAGGGCACCGCCAGTTCGGGCCTCGGGCTGGCGCTGATCGCAGCAGTCACCCGCTCGGCGTTGACATCGGCGAACACGGTCCGGACGCCCTCGCCGACCAAGGCCTGCGCGATCGCGCGGCCGATGCCGTTGCCCGCGCCGGTCACGAGCGCCGTGTCACGGGTAGGATCGAACGGCGTGCTGAACAGGCTCATTTCGCTCTCCGAAGCCGGGATGCGGTGCCACGATAGCGCACCGCAGAGGGAAGCGACAAATTCGCACCTGGCACCATTGCGGAGCAGCCCGCCGGACGCTAGCCTCCTGAAAAAGACAGAGGAGATACCAAGGATGCGCTACGGTTTCCTGGTGGCTGGCCTGTTGCTGATCGCAGCTCCCGCCCAAGCCGAGGACCACCCACGTTCGACCTATGTGACGATGGTCCTGCAGGCCTTCGCCGCCAAGGTGGAATGCCCGGGCACGGACGTCGTCTATCAGGACCTCGTGCAGAAGGCGCAGCAGATGCAGCTGCCCGAGGGTACCACCGAGAAGGTGCGCAAGGCGATCGCCTGGATGCATACCGGCGGCAAGATGGGCGAGAAGCAGGACGACGATCTGATGGCCGAGGTTGCGGTGGCGACCCAGGCGACGGACCTGAACCAGCGCCGTCTCGGCATGCCGACCTGGTGCGAGGCCCAGAAGACCAACCTCGCCGGCCTGATCCGCGCCAAGGGCGGTTAGCAGGGGCGGCTAGCAGGCCGGTTTTCGCGGCGTTAAGCACGTCGCCGGGAGACCCTGCGCCGGCCAACAATTGTCACAATTCTGGAAAGCATGCGGGGCCTCTTCGAATTCGAACAGGAACCTCTCATGCGGATGATCCATTTCGTTTTCGCCGGCACGCTCGCGGCCGCCACGGTGCTGGCCGGCCCTGTGCTGGCGAAGAATTCAGACAGCCAAAAAGCCGAGGGCAATTCGCCCTCCTCGACCTGCAGCGCGTATCAGCAGACACCCGATGGGACTTGGGAGCCGCTTCCGTGCAAGGAGACGGGAGACCGCGGCCAGTCGCAAACCCGGCGATCCTCATCGCAGGGAACCGAGCGCGACGGCGACGGCCGTTGAGGCGGTTTGCTGCTCCGGTGGTCAGCTCTGGTGCGGCCCACGGATGATCTTCATGGCGTCGGCGATGTGACGCCACTCCCTGGCCTCATCGGCCTCGCCGCGGCCCTCGCAAGCCTGGGCCTGCTCGGCGGCCTTCGCGATCGCAGCAAAACCGTGCTGTTCGAGCATCTGCCGCGCAACAGTATGGACCTGGACCTCGGACATCATGGGCGCTCTCCGTCTGACGAAACCGCGGAGCCCGGCTCGGCATTCCGCGGTCTACGATAACGATTGCGCCGCAGATCCCGTTCCGCCCGTCGTCGATCACATCGACAGGCCCCGGGAGCGTGAGTGATGCGAACGACAAAGGCGGCCCGCCATGCCCAGCGGACCGCCTTCTCACCCACCCCAAAATGGCTCGTCGTCGGCCGCGGTCCCTACGCGACCGCCACGCGCTTGCGCTCGATATCGTTGGGCACCTCGATATCGACCTCCAGGGTCGATACCTCGTCGCCGCGCTCGAGCCGGACGATGACCTTGGTCGGGTCCAGCGTGACGTGCTTGGACACGACGGCGAGAATTTCCTCACGCAGCACACCGAGCAGATCGGGCTGGCCACGCATTCCGCGTTCATGGGCAAGCAGGATCTGCAACCGTTCGCGAGCGACGGGTGCAGTGGCTTTCTTGCCGCGGAGAAGTCGAAGCAGACCCATGCTCATGCAGCCCTCCGTCGCAGCAGGCGGTCCATCAGACCTCTGCGCTCGGCGGGAACGTGCATCGTCACGTTCTCGCCGCAGAGGCGCTTGGCCGCGTCCATATAGGCCCGCGCCGGCGCTCCATCCGCGTTCGACAGCGTCACCGGCGTGCCGACGTTGGAGGCCTTCAACACGTCCTGGCTCTCGGGGATGATGCCGAGCAAGGGCGTTGCGAGGATTTCCAGGATATCGTCGATCGTCAGCATCTCGCCGCGCGCGGCGCGGGAGGGATCGTAGCGGGTGATGAGAATGTGCTTCTCGACCCGCTCGCCCTTCTCGGCCCGCACCGTCTTGGAATCGAGCATGCCGATGATGCGGTCGGAATCGCGCACCGAGGACACTTCCGGATTGGTGACGATCACAGCCTCGTCAGCAAAGCGCATGGCCATGGAGGCGCCGCGCTCGATGCCGGCCGGGCTGTCGCAGATCACCCAGTCGAAACGGGCGCGCAGTTCGTCGATGACCTTGCCGACGCCCTCTTCCGTGAGCGCGTCCTTGTCGCGCGTCTGCGAAGCCGGCAGCAGCCAGAGGTTCTCCAGCCGCTTGTCCTTGATCAGCGCCTGCGGGAGTTTCGCAACGCCCTGCACCACGTTGATGAGGTCGAACACGACCCGGCGCTCGGCCCCCATCACCAGGTCGAGGTTGCGCAGGCCGACGTCGAAGTCGACGACGACGACCTTGTCGCCGCGCTGCGCCAGCGCAGCTCCCAGGGCGGCGGTCGTCGTGGTCTTGCCGACCCCGCCCTTGCCTGATGTCACGACCAGTACCTTGGCCATTTCTGAAATCTCCTTCTGGTCAGTTCAGCGCGGTAATTCGCATGGTGTTGCCCTGCAGCCAGGCCTGGGCCGGCCTGCCGCGAAGCGCGGCGTCGATATCGTCGGCAGTCTGATAAAATCCATCGATCGCGAGCAGTTCGGCTTCGATCTTCTGGCAATAGATGCGCGCGCTGGTGCGGCCGTTGACGCCCGCCATGGCGCGGCCGCGCAGCGCCCCGTAGACGTGAATCGATCCGCCGGCGACGACTTCCGCGCCGGAGCCGACCGAACCCAGGATGGTCACGTCGCCTTCCGGGAAGATCACGGTCTGACCCGAGCGCACGGGGTTTTCGAGCAAAAGCGAGGTCGGCTTGGTCTCGGTCTTCGTCTCTGGCTTCTTCGGCGCGCTTGGCTCGACCATACAGCTGCGTCCGCCCGAGAGCAGCGGCGGCATCATCGGGGTCAGCCTTGCCTCCTCCACGCCCTCGATGCCGAGCACGCGAATGTTGCGGTCCTGCAGGCTGGCGAGCAGATGACCGATGCCGGACTGGCTGAGATCGACCGAGGACAAGTCGATCACCACCGGCCGGCCGGCAAAGAAGCCCGGCGAGCGCGCGATGGTGGCGTCGATCTCGTGCAGCCAGTCCTGAACCGGAACCGTCGGCGTAAACACGAAGGCCACATAGGAGCGCCCGCGCAGGCGCACCATTTGGCGTTGAGGTTTGACTGCAGCCTCCATCACGGCCGACTCGTTCCCTGTTATTGAATGGTTAACGATGCGGCGGATATGGTTAACGGCCGGTTAATTCTCCGTGGGATTACGTGGGGGGATGGGGTGCGCTGATCTCGCGATCGGCTGGGGCAAGCGTTGAACGGTCGCTCTCGCCCAGCACACGATGTCATCGTCCGGCTTGACCGGGCGATCCGGTACTGCGTGAAGGCGTTGAGTCGCCCGACGGGCCGCGGCGGACTGGATGCCCCGGTCGAGCCGGGCATGACACCGGTGAGTAGGTGAGCGCGCCGACTGCCCCCCTACTTCCTCACCTTGCTCGCATCCATCTTGATGCTCGGATCCAGCATCTTGGTCGTGAACGCCGTCGTCACGTCGAACGGCTTCTCCATGCCGAGATAGGTCTGGACCAGCTCGTAATCCTTCTTCATCCGCTCGCCGTCGATCCAGCCGAGCCCCTTGGTGGTGGTGAACTCGTCCGTCATCAGGAACTTGATGCGCTCCCACTGGCGCTCCTGGTTCTCCTTGTCGAGGCCGGAGACCTGGTCGAGCAGCGCCTTCAGGCAGGGCGCGACGTCGGCAACGCAGGCCGCAAAGGCCTTCTGCGTGACGCGCACGAAGTCTTCGACCACCTTCGGGTTCTTCTGCAGGTACGCGCCGTTGACGATCAGCGAGTTGCCGTAAGGATTGAGCCCGATCTCCTTCCAGTTGACGTAGCCGAGGTCCTGGCCGAACTCGATCACCTTCAGATCATGCTCGTTGTAGAAGTCGCTGATGATGTCGACGGTATGGCTTTTCAGCGCCGCGATCTTCGCGGTCGGCCCGACATTGACGAATCCGACCGAGTCCGGTGCAAGCCCTGCGGCTTTCGCAAAGGCCGGCCACATCACGCGCGAGGCATCGCCCGGCGGATTGCCGATCTTGTGGCCGGCGAAATCCTTCACCCCGTTCACGCCGTAGCTCTTCAGCCAGTAGAAGGTTTGCCCGGTATTGGCGTAGACGCTCATCACGGCAACGGTGTCGGCGCCCTTGCCCTTGGCCACCAGCATGGTGGCAAGATCGGCGACGCCGAAGGGCGAGCCGCCCGAGCCGACCTTGGCAGCGGAGACGCCGGAGCCCTTGCCGGTCTCGATCGTGAGGTCGATGCCGGCCTTCTCGTACCAGCCCTGCGCCTTGGCGTAGTAGTACGGCGAGTGATCGGCCGTCGGCGTCCAGTTGAGGATCAGGTTCACCGCTTCACCCGCGCTCGCCGGCACCGCCGGCAAACCGAGCATCAGGGCCACGACAGCCGCCTGCAAACGCTTCATCGCATCTCTCCTCATGCCAGCGACCCGGCTTGTCGCTCTCCCCGTGTGAGGATACCAATGCAACAAGCCCGCCCTCAACTTGTCAACTGTTTGGTTGGAAATGCCCGCAAAACGATCTGGCGACACCGTGCCGCAGCGCCGCGACCCCGTCGCCACCCGCAACAAGCTGCTCACCGCGGCGCGCCTGGAATTCGCCCGGCACGGCTTTGCGGGCGCCCGCGTCGACGAGATCGCCGAGCGCGCGGGCGTCAACAAGCAGCTCGTCTACCATTATTTCGGCGACAAGGACGCGCTCTACCTCGCCGTCCTCGAATGGGTCTATGAGGACATCCGCGAGCAGGAGCGCAAGCTCAATCTCGAAGGCCTGCCGCCGGAGAAGGCGATCCGCAAGCTGATCGAGGCCTCGTTCGACCATCTGGCCGCACACCCCGATTTCATCGTGCTTTTGAACGACGAGAACCGCGGCGGCGCCCGCCACGTCCGCGGCTCGACGCGGCTGGAAGCGATGCATTCCCCCCTGGTGAAGAGTGTTTCGCACATCCTCAATGAAGGGGTGCGCGCGGGCGTGTTCCGCAAGGGGATCGACCCGGTCCAACTCTATATCTCCATTGCCGGCCTCAGCTTTTTCTTCTTCTCCAACACGCCGACGCTGTCGGCGATCTTCGGCAAGGACCTGTCGAGCCGCAGCGCACGCCGCGCCCGCCGCCGCCACGTCGCCGATCTGGTGCTGCAGTCGCTCCGGCCCTAATCAACCAATTGGTTGAAACTTTCCCCGGGGACGGTTAGGCTGGCGACCTGCGGCATCGCCGCCGCGCCAACAGGGAGCAATCGGTGGCAGGAGACGGCGCACACGCCTCGCGCAGCTTTGCGGTCATCCTGGTCGTGCACCTCGCCGTGCTCGTGCTCTGGCAGGTCGCGGTCGATGCCTTCCACGTGCCGAAATTCATCCTGCCCTCGCCGCTCGCCACCGTTCAGACGCTGGGAACCACAGGCTACGCCTGGGGTTCCAACACGCTGGTCACGGCGCTCGAGATCCTCGGCGGCTTCGCGCTTGGCGCTCTCGTCGGCGTCGCGCTCGCGGTGATCTTCAGCTGGGCGCCGCTGCTCAGCCTCATGCTGCTGCCGCTGTTCGTGACGCTGAACATGATCCCGAAGGTCGCGCTCGGCCCGCTCTTCATCGTCTGGTTCTCCTACGGCATCGTGCCGAACATCCTGATCGCGTTCAGCATCTGCTTCTTCCCGATCCTGCTCACCACCGCACGCGGCTTGCGCGAGGTCGAGCCGGATCTGCTCGATCTCGTGAAGTCGCTGCGCGGCTCGCGCTGGACGCTGTTCCGCAAGATCCAGCTGCCGGGATCGCTGCCTTACATCTTCTCCGGCATGAAGGTCGGCGCCATCCTGGCGGTCGCCGGCGCCATCGTCGGCGAGTTCATCGCCTCCGAGCGCGGGCTCGGCTACCTCATGATCCAGGTGCAGTCTTCGCTCGACACGCCCGCGATGGTGATGGCGGTCGTGCTGCTGACGCTGCTCGGGGTCGCTCTCTATGGCCTCGTGCTCGCCCTCGAACGCATGTTCGTCGTCGGCGACGCAAGACAGACTTAGGAACGGCAGACTTGAAGGACAGAATCATGCTGCTCACCCGCCAGACGCTGCCGAAGACCATCCCCGATATTGCGGCCCTCGACGAGCTGCTGTGCCGGCCGACCCAGGCCCTGATCGACGACCTTAGGAAGGTCGAGGGCGACATCATGATCCTCGGCGTGGCCGGCAAGATGGGCCCGACGCTGGCGGGCCTTGCGAAGGCCGCAGCTCCCGATCGCCGGATCATCGGCGTGGCCCGCTTCAGCGACGCCGGCGTGAAGGACTGGCTGCACGCGCGCGGTGTCGAAACGATCAACTGCGACCTGATGGACGAGACGGCGATTGCGGCGCTGCCGAAGGCGCCGAACATCGTCTTCATGGCTGGCCGCAAGTTCGGCGCCGAGGGCGATCTGGCGCTGACCTGGGCGATGAACGCGCATGTGCCCGCCCTGGTGGCGCAGGCCTTCCCCTCCTCGCGCATCGTGGCGTTCTCGACCGGCTGCATCTATCCGTTCGTCCCGGTCGACGGCAAAGGCTCGACCGAGGACATGGCGCCGAACCCGCCCGGCGAATATGCGCAGTCCTGCGTCGGTCGCGAACGGATGTTCGAGTATTTCTCGCACAAATTCGCGACCCCGGGCCGGCTATTCCGCCTCAACTACGCGATCGACATGCGCTACGGCGTGCTGCACGACATCGCGACCAAGGTGCTTATGGGCACGCCGATCGACGTCAGCCTGGGCCATGTCAATTTCATCTGGCAGGGCGATGCGTCTGCCCAGGCGCTGCGCTGCCTCGCGCACTGCACCACGCCGACCTCGCCGCTCAATGTCAGCGGCCACGAGATCCTGGCGGTGCGCGATCTCGCCCAAAAATTCGGCGCAAGGTTCGGCCGCGCGCCGATGCTGACGGGCAAGGAAGAGCCCACAGCATGGCTGACCGACACGTCAAAGGCAGTCGCACTGTTCGGCCTTCCCGTCGTCGACACCGAACAGCTGATCGCCTGGACCGCCGACTGGGTCTCGCGCGCCATGCCGAGCCTCGGCAAGCCCACCAAATACGAGGTGCGCGATGGACGCTACTGACGGCCCGTCCATCCTGACGCTCGGCGTGCAGGACGCGATCGCGGGGCTGGCGCTCTCGACGGAAGCGCACTGGAATCAGACCGAGGAGGACTGGCGCATCTTCCTGCGCGACGGCATCGTGTTCGGCATCCGTGACGGCGCGCGGCTGGTCGCGACCGCGGCACTGCTGCCCTATTCCGGCAACAACGCCTGGATCAGCATGGTGCTGGTCTCAGGCACCCATCGCCGGCGCGGCCTTGCCACCCGTCTTGTCGACGTTTGCCTGGAAACGGCGCGAAAGAACGGCCTGACCAGCTGGCTCGACGCTACGCCCGACGGCGCGGCCGTCTACGGACCGCTGGGGTTCATGCCGACGCTGCAATTGCGTCGCCTGAAGCTGGTGAAGCCTGCGCGAGCCGAGACGCCGCCACCATCATCCGCCACGCTCGATGCGCTTGCCATGCGGGATCGGCGCGCGACTGGTTTCGACCGGATCGCCCTCCTCTCTGCCTTCGCCCAGCGCGCCGGCTCGCGCATCGTCGCCGCGAATGGCGCCATCGCGCTGGTGCGCGATGGCCGGACCGCCCGCCATATCGGCCCGTTGTTTGCCGATAATGCCGCGGCAGCTCTGGCTCTGGTTGACGGGATCGTGCGCTCCGAGACCAGCCCGCTGCTGCTCGACGCCGTCGCCTCCCAAGCCGCATTCCTGGAAGGCTTGACCGCCGCTAGCTGGACCGTCGAGCGCCCGTTCCAGCGCATGCGGTTCGGCCCCGCCACCTCTACGGGCGAGGAAACCCCATTCGCCGTCGCCGGCCCCGAATTCGGATAGGACATCATGCACCACAGCCAGATCAACAGCGACATCCGCAAGCTGATTGCCGACGGCACCGTGCTGCCGGCGCACCCCCTCGCGCTCACCGCCGAACGTCAGCTCGACAAGACGCATCAGCGCGCGCTGACGCGCTATTACATCGACGCCGGCTCAGGCGGCCTTGCGGTCGGCGTGCACACGACGCAGTTCGCGATCCGCGATGTCGGCCTCTACCGCCCGGTGCTCGAGCTCGCCGCCGAGACCGCGGCCGATTGGACCAAGCGTCCGCTGGCGATGGTCGCGGGCCTCGCGGGTCCGACGAGGCAGGCGGTCACCGAGGCCCGCACCGCGCGCGACATCGGCTACCACGCCGGGCTGCTCAGCCTCGCCGCGATGAAGAGCGCCTCCGAGGACGAGATCATCGCGCACTGCACGGCGGTTGCGGCGGAAATCCCGCTGGTCGGCTTCTATCTCCAGCCAGCCGTCGGCGGCCTCGTCCTGTCGAGCCGCTTCTGGCAGCGCTTTGCCTCGATCGACAACGTCATCGCGATCAAGATCGCGCCGTTCAACCGCTATCGGACGCTCGATGTGCTGCGCGGTGTCGCGGCGGCCGGCGCGCTCGACCGCGTCGCGCTCTACACCGGCAATGACGATCACATCCTGCTCGATCTCACCTTGCCCTTCGATCTGCGCGACAACGGCGTCACGACCCGCACCTACTTCAGAGGCGGCCTGCTCGGCCACTGGTCGGTGTGGACCGCGAGCGCGATCAAGCAGTTCGAGCGCTGCAAGGCGGCGCGGCACAAGGACATCGTACCCGCGGATCTGCTCGCGCTCGATGCCCGTGTCACCGACTGCAACAGCGCCTTCTTCGATGTCGCCAACAATTTTCACGGCTGCATCGCCGGCTGCCACGAGGTCTTGCGCCGCCAGGGCCTGATGCAGGGCCTGTGGTGCCTCGATCCGAACGAGGGCCTCAGCTCCGGCCAGAAAGAGGAGATCGACCGCGTCACGCGCGAGCACGCCGACCTCAGCGACGATGCCTTCGTCGCCGCGAACCTGAACAAATGGCTGGCATGAGCCCAGACCCCTTCATCAGCCTGCAGGGCGTCCGCAAGGTCTATCGCAGCGGCGGCGCCGAATTCCTGGCGGTCTCCGACGTCACGATGGACGTGCAGGAAGGCGAGCTCGTCTCGCTGGTCGGCCCGTCCGGCTGCGGCAAGACGACGGTGATGAAGATTCTGGCCGGCCTGCACGGCGCCGACGGCGGCACCGTCAGGATCGGCAACGCCCACAGCCCGTTCGATCCGACCCGCGACATCGGCATGGTGTTCCAGCAGGCGCTGCTCCTAAAGTGGCGCACCATCCTGGACAACGTGCTGCTGCCGGCCGAGATCGTCGGCCTGCCGATCAAGGCCGCGCGCGAGCGGGCGCGCGACCTGCTCAATCTCGTGGGGCTCGCCGGCTACGAGCAGAAATATCCGCAGCAGCTGTCCGGCGGCATGCAGCAACGCACCGCGATCGCGCGCGCCTTCATCCACGATCCCAAATTGATCCTGATGGACGAGCCGTTCGGCGCGCTGGATGCGCTGACGCGCGAGCAGATGAACCTGGAGATGCTGCGTATCTGGCGCGAGAGCGGCAAGACCATCATCTTCGTCACCCATTCGATCCAGGAAGCGGTTTTCCTGTCGTCGCACTGCGCCGTGCTGACGGCGGGACCTGCGAAGATGGCCGACTATTTCCCGATCGACCTGCCCTTCCCGCGGGATCTTCCGCTGAAGACGACGGATGCATTCGGCGCTTATGCCAGAAGGATCTACGCGAAGCTCGGACTGGGGGCGGCGTAGGAAGCTTGCTCAGGTCTTCCCGGCGGATCATCGTCGCGCATGGTGGGCACGCTTCGCTTTGCCACCCCTGCGGTACTGTGCCGCTATACCGCGCGCGCGTCATAAGCGTACATGAAATCGATGCTCCTCGATCCCAGCGGCAGCAGCCATTTCAGCATCTGATTTCTCATCCACGCGCCGGTGGCGCTGAATTCGCGCTTGCTGTTGCCGTTGCGGCGCGTTATCGCGACGATCTTCTCGGTACGCGGGCGACGCTCAGCCTCGAAGGCCTGGAAAGTGGCGCCGAGCTCCTGGCCCTCCTGCATCAAGCGCGCGAGCCGCATCGCATCCTCAAGTGCCAGCGAAGCGCCCTGACCGGCATGGGGGCTGGTCGCGTGCGCGGCGTCCCCAATCAGCAGCGAGCGCTTGCGCGACCAGGCCGGCAAGGTCGCGACGTCGAGCGTGTCGGTGACCACGATATTCTCGGCGGCCTCGATGATATCAGGGATCGGATCGTGCCAGCCGCGATGGAAGCCCCGCAGATGCTGCTTCAGTGTCGCCTGGTCGAGCGCACGAAACATCGCCGCGTCCATGCCGTGCGCAGGCTGCGTGCTCCACCACATCACGCCATCGTTCGGATCCGGGCTGCAATAGCCGTAGCCGAAGAAGCCGCTCTGGCCGAACGTCGTCTCGACGTGCCGGCCGATCGATCTGCCGTCGAGGACTGCGTGCGGCACGAAGCCGCCGAAGCCGATCAGTCCAGTGTCGAAAGGTTGCGGGCCGTCCGGCACCACCTGGCGTCGCGTCACGGAGTGGATGCCGTCGGCCCCGATCAGGAAGTCGCCCTCGGCCGTGGTGCCGTCGGCGAAATAGGCAATGACCGGCTGGTCGCCGCGGTCCTCGATCTTGATCAGGCGCTTCTCGAAATAGAGCGAGACGCAGGCGCACCAGGCCTTGTCGATGAGGATTTCGTTCAGTGTGGCACGGCAGACGTTGACAGCCGGCTGGCCGAAGCGCCGTACCATGTCGCGGTTGATCGACCCGAGCATCGTGCCGCCTTGCGAATAGAAGTCGAACGACTCCGCGACCGAGCCGCGGCTGATCAACTCGTTCGCCAGCCCGATCTCGTCCATCACATGCATACCGTTCGGCGCGATCTGAAGGCCGCCGCCGATGCCCTTCGAATAGGGCCAGGCCTCGTAGATCGCGGACTCGATGCCGGCGCGGCGCAGCAGGATCGCGGCCACCGGACCGGCGATGCCGGCGCCGATGATCAGGGCCTTGCGGGGACGATAAGGCATGGCTTGCTCCCGACGTTTCCGTGGTGCTAGGAGAAATTACGGTTGCTAAATCTCTTAGCAACTAAGATATACACCGCCTAAGATATGAGGTCAGCCTTGTCAAGGACGAAGGTGCGCGCTGCGCTGTTGCAGGAGCTTGAAGAGGCGATGCGCAGGTCGTCGGCGCAAGGCGTGCTCTATGGGCAAACCGTTGCCAACGTTGCTGGAATTGCCAATTCCGACCTCGAATGCATGGACATCCTGTATCTCGAGGGCCGTGTCACCGCAGGGAGGCTCGCCGAGGTCACGGGCCTCACGACCGGCGCGATCACCGGCGTGGTCGACCGGCTCGAAAAGGCCGGCCTGGTGCGCCGCGAGCGCGACGAGAAGGACCGCCGCAAGGTCTTCATCGCCGTCGTGCCGGAGGCGGCGATGAAGATCGGCCAGTTCTACGTGCCGATGCAGCAGGCGATGGAGAAGGTGTTAGGTGGTTATTCCGACGAGGAATTGCGTCTGCTGCTGCGGTTCGCCAACGAGGGCTACAAGGGTGTGCTCGCGGCGACGGAGGCCCTGAAGGGCCTGCTCGACACGCCACCGGAGAAGCGGCCGGCTCTCAAGCTGAAGACGCGTCCTCGCCAGCCCTGATCTTGTAGATCTGCGCGGCTGCGATCATGCCCCACATCGCGCCCAGCATCATCCAGAAATGCCGCCAGTGGTCGGTGTCGATCACGAAGCTTTCGCCGACGGTGCCGACGAAGGCGGAGAACACGGCCAGATAAGCGCGCTGCCACGGCACGGGGACGAAGATGTGGCGGAAGCCTGTGATCACGGTGGTGAAGACCAGCGCCGGATAGCACACGCCGGACAGCCAGCCGCCGGACATGAAGGCGTTGAGATAGGAGTTGTGGGTGTCCTCGGGGAAGAAGCGGTGGAATTGTAAGGGGCCGATGCCGAACGGCAGGTCGAGCGCCATCTCGGCACCCAGGATGTGGCGGCCGAACCGGCCGAAGCGACCCTCGTCGTAGCTTTGGTCGAAGCTCGCGCGCTGCTTGAACATCTCTGCGGTGGAATCGAACGACAGCAGCACAGCGATCAATGCGAGGCCCAGCACGGAGGCCACGATCGCCATGACGATGATGCGCGAACGCTGCGCGTTGGTGCGGCCGGTCAGCACCATCAGCGCCAGCATGAAGGCGGAAGTCAGCACCAGCCCGCCCCAGGCGGCGCGCGAGAAGGCGAGCAGGATCGCGAGCGACATGATGCCGAAGGCGATGACGTTGCGAAACGCCTTGGCCAGCTTGTCCGAAACCACGCTCTGGAGCGCAAACAGCGCCGGCAGGATCAGAAAAGCGCCGAGCACGTTCGGGTCCTTGAACGTGCCACGCGCGCGTCCGTAGAGCGTGAGCAGGTCGTTGCCTCCGGGCACGAGGTGAAAGTAGCCGGCGACCGCCAGGAGCGAAGCGACCATCGCGCCGACAACGAGCCCGCGGCAGAGCATGTCGAGCCGGGCCGCGGTGTCCTCGGACATGACCATGGCAAAGAATACGACGGTCACCGCCATGTACCAGGAGGTCGCGATCCAGCTCACCACCTCGGACTGCTCGAACAGCGGGATCGCGCTGATCGTGTAGCCGACATTGAGCAGCACCAGCAGCGCGACCAGCGGCATCAGCGCGAGCCGCAAGCGAAGACCGGTGGCGAAGAACGTGACCGCCGCGAGCAGCGTCATGATCTCGTAGGGGCTCGGCTCGATGAAGACGATTGCGCCGGAGGCGCCGACCAGCCACACCAGCGCGCGCTGCAGCGCCAGCACGCCGGGCGCAGCCGGTGCAGCCAATCTCACTCCATCGGCTGTCGCCGCATACGCCATCACATGCTCATACGCTTACGCAACTCTTACGCCACAAACACTGCTGTCATCGCCCGGCTTGACCGGGCGATCCAGCACTCCGTGGCGCCTGTTGTGGAAAACAGTTGGCGCCGCGGCGTACTGGATGCCCCGGTCGAGCCGGGGCATGACAGAGAACTCTCAACTCAGTACGCGTTCTCGTTCTTGGTCAGCAGCGAGATCGGCGTCTTCAGGAGAATGTAGAGGTCGAACAGCACCGACCAGTTCTCGATGTAATAGAGGTCGAACTCGACGCGCTTCTGGATCTTCTCTTCGTTGTCGATCTCGCCGCGCCAGCCGTTGATCTGGGCCCAGCCGGTGATGCCCGGCTTGACGCGGTGGCGGGCGAAATAGCCGTCGACGGCCTCGTCGAACAGCCGGCTCTGGAGCTTGCCCTGCACCGCGTGCGGGCGCGGGCCGACCAGGGACAGGTTGCCGGAGAAGACCACGTTGAAGAGCTGCGGCAGCTCGTCGAGGCTGGTCTTGCGGATGAAACGGCCGACGCGGGTGACGCGCGGATCGTTCTTGGTCACGACCTTCGAGGCCGTCGGATCGGCCTGGTGGTGATACATCGAGCGGAACTTGTAGACGTCGATGCGCTCGTTGTTGAAGCCGAAACGCTTCTGGCGGAACAGCACCGGTCCCGGGCTGTCGAGCTTCACCGCGAGCGCGACGAGTCCCATTACCGGCAGGGCTGCGAGCAGCGCAAGGCTGCCGACGACGCGGTCGAACAGCCATTTCATCACCAGGTCCCAGTCGGTGATCGGGGCCTCGAACACGTCGAGCGTCGGCACCTCGCCGAGATAGGAATAGGAGCGCGGCCGGAAGCGCAGCTTGTTGGTGTGCGCGGACAGACGGATGTCGACCGGCAGCACCCAGAGCTTCTTCAGCATCTCAAGGATGCGCGTCTCCGCCGAGATCGGCAATGCGAACAGCACGAGATCGACGCGGGTGCGGCGAGCGAATTCGACGATGTCGTCGACCTTGCCGAGCTTCTGCGCGCCGGCGCAGGTGTCGAGCGCGCGGCTGTCGTTGCGATCGTCGAACACGCCGAGCACGTGGATGTCGGAATCCTCCTGCCCCTCCAGCGCTTCGACCAGCTGCTCGCCGTTGCTGTCGGAGCCGACGACGATGGTGCGGCGGTCGAGCCGGCCCTGGCGCGCCCAGCCGCGCACCAGCGAGCGCAGCACCAGACGCTCGGCGATCAGCGCGGCGAGCCCGAGGAAGTAGAAGGCGGCAAGCCACAGCCGCGAGATTTCGCTGCCGTATTTGGCGAAAAAGGAGATGCCGATGAACAGCAGGAAGACGAACGACCAGGACGAGATCATCCGTGTCATCTGCCGCAGCTGCCCGCGGAACAGCTGCACCTGATAGATGTCGGCGGCCTGGAAGCAGATCACGGCGGCGACCGCGACGGCGACGACCTCCGCGGGATAGACCCAGTTGAAGCCCGAGAGCGGCATCACATAGCCGACATAGAGCGTGATGCCGACGAGGCTCAGCAGCGTGAAGTCGGCCAGGCGCACGAAGCCGGCGATCACGATCGGCGAATAAGCGCGGGCGACCTTCTGGTTGACGACTTCGAGCGCGGCGGGCGTCAGCCGGCGACGGCGCTCGACGAAGGGTTGGTCAGCGGGCTTCGCCGCAGCGCTGGTCGCGGCGTCGAGCATCGAGCGTGCGTTGAGCGGTTCCACGGGCGTCCACGTCCATTCCAAAGCCCGCGGCACGGCCTTGAGCGCCCGGGCGAGCATCCCCTGGCCCTTCGACTATCGAACAAATCGGAAGATTCTCTAAAGCGGGCTTAAGGATGGTTAATGATTGGCAAATGCGTCGCGATAGCCGGCGAGCACGCCGTCGACCATCGCGGCTTGCGAGAAATGTGCGGAGATGCGTTCGCGCAAGGTGGCCGCGCGCTGTGCCGTTACCTGGGAATCGTCGAGCGCTGCGGCGATCGCCTCGGCCATGGCCTCGGAATTGCTCGGCGCGAACAGGGCCGGACTCTCCGCCCCGAAGATTTCGGGGATGCCGCCGATTCTGGACGCGATCATCGGGATGCCGGCCGCGCCCGCCTCGATCACGACATAGGGCATGGAATCGCCGCGCGAGGGGACGACGAGCAGCCGCCCTTTGGAGAAGCCGTAGCGCGCCTTGACGTGGCCGATGAAGCGGATTGCGCCTGACAGGCCGAGCTTTTCGACCTGCGCCTTCAGGGCCGCCGTTTCCTCGCCGTCGCCGCCGAGCGTCAACGTGACCTTCTTGCCGCCCTCGTGCAGGCGCGCCACGGCCTCGACCAAGAGATCCGCACCCTTGATGTGCCTGAACTCGCCGACATAGCAGAGGTCGGTGGCATCATCGGCGGTCACGACAGGCTCGAACTCCTCGGGCGTGACGCCATTGAAGACGCAGCGCACCACGCCCTTGGGTGTGCCGACGATGCGTTGATAGGTGTCGCGGGCGAATGCGCTCTCGAACAAGAACAGGTCGGTCGAATCCATCAGCGCGCGCTCCAGCCGCGCGTAGAACTCGCCCTTGAAGGTGTTGAGCGGATAGTGCAGCGAGCCGCCATGCGGCGTGTAGATGCGGATGGTGTCGTCGGAGCGTCGCCGCATCCGGATGAAGGCGCCGGCCTTGGCACCGTGGCCGTGCATGACGTCCGGCTTCAGCGTGGCGATCAGGCGCCGCATCCGCAGCCACACCAGGACATCGTCCGGCGAAGGTTCGCGGCGGATCGCGAGCCGGTGCACCCCGAGCTTCAGCCGCGGCGCGAGCTCGGCAAGCGCCTTGTCGGCGCGTTCGCCGCCGGTGAGGCTGTCGGCGAGGATGCCGACATGATGGCCGCGGTCGACCTGTCCATTGGCGACGTCGAGGATGTGGCGGAAGATACCGCCGACCGGAGCGCGCACGGCGTGCAGGATGCGAAGCGGCCGGTCAAGAGAGAGTGGCATGAATCAAAACCAGCGCTCGACGACGTGTGCCGAACAATTCCTTGGAAATATCGAGACGGATTAAGAGCCCTCGTGGTTAACAAACGGTGACCGGCACGACCGCAACGATCGCCGGATGCTCCGATTAACCCAGCGGCAACCTTAATGGAGTGTAATCGCCCCGGTTGAGTTAGCTTGGTGGCATTGCCCCTGCGGGAGTGTTCGATGCGTTTAGCGTTCTGGCGTGCCGGCAAGGACAAGGCGGTGGTTGCGCGGGCCGTGTCAAAGCCCAGAGCCGAAGTCGCGCCCAAAGCTGAAGTCAAGGCTGAAAGGGCTGAAGTCAAGGTCGAGCCCAGGATTGAAGCGAGGCCTGCGCCGATCGTCACGAAGCAGACGCAAGTCGAATCCGGCGATATCGACCTGCACGCGCTCGGTGCCGCATTGGCACGCAAGCGCGGCTGGATCGTCGTGCCGACGGTGCTGGCGCTCGTCGCCTCGATTGCCGCCGTCAATCTCGTCACGCCGCGCTACAAGTCCGAATCGCGCATCCTGATCGATGGCCGCGAGAACGTGTTCCTGCGCCCGAACAGCGACCGCACCGAGGAGCGGCAGGCGCTCGACGCCGAGGCCGTCACCAGCCAGGTGCAGCTCGTGCTGTCGCGCGATCTCGCACGCGAGATCATCAAGAAGAACAAGCTCGCCGAACGTCCCGAATTCGATCCGGTGCTGCAAGGCGTCTCGCCGCTGAAGTCGCTGGCCGCGATGATCGGTATCGGCCGCGATCCGTTCTCGATGACGCCGGAAGAGCGCGTGCTCGATGCCTATTACGAGCGCCTTCAGGCCTATGCCGTCGACAAGTCGCGCGTGATCGTGGTCGAATTCCAATCCGCCGATCCCGAGCTTGCGGCCCGCGTCGCCAATTCGATCGCCGACGGCTATCTCGTGCTCCAGCAGGGCGCGCGCCAGGAGCAGGCCAAGAACGCGAGCCTGTGGCTCGCCGGGGAAATTGAGAATCTGCGCAAGAAGGTCTCCGACGCCGAGGCCAGGGTCGAGGATTTCCGTTCCAAGTCGAGCCTGTTCGTCGGCACCAACAATACCACCCTGTCGAACCAGCAGATGGGCGAGGTGAACACCCAGCTCAATAATGCGCGCTCGATGAAGGCGGACGCCGAATCCAAGGCGCGGCTGATCAAGGAGATGCTCCAGAGCGGCAAGCCGATCGAGGCGTCGGAGGTGCTGAACTCCGAGCTGGTGCGGCGGTTGTCGGAGCAGCGCGTCACGCTGCGTGCCCAGCTTGCCGAGCAGTCCTCGACGTTGCTCGGCAACCATCCGCGCATCAAGGAATTGAAAGCCCAATTGGGCGATCTCGATACCCAGATCCGCGACGAGGCGGCCAAGATCTCCCGCTCACTCGAAAACGACGCGCGCATTGCCGAAGGCCGGGTCAACGGCCTGACCGTGAGCCTGGAGCAGCTCAAGAAGCAGGCGGCCTCGACCAACGGTCAGGACGTCCAGCTTCGCGCGCTCGAGCGCGAAGCCAAGGCGCAGCGCGATCTGCTCGAGACTTACCTGGCCAAGTACCGCGAGGCCAACACCCGCGAGACCATCGACACCGCGCCAACCGATGGCCGCATCATTTCGCGCGCCATCGTCTCGAACACGCCGGCCTATCCGAAGAAGCTGCCGATCGTGCTGATCGCGACGATCGCGACGCTGCTGCTATCGTCCGGCGTCGTCGTCACCGGGGAGTTGTTGCGCCAGACCGCACCGCGCGCGGTGGCGGCGGTTTTCCCGGCACAGGCGCCGGTGCGCCAGGAGGCGGCAGTCCAGCCGGTCGTCGAACCGACCGCCGAGCCCCGCATCGATCCCGATTTGGAAGAGCCCGTACCGCTGCAGCCGGAGATGACGACCGATGCGGACGTCACCGAATTCGCCGAGATCGAGCAACTGGCCGACCGCCTGCGCGCCGCCGGCGCTGCAGCGAAGAAGGTCACCGTGCTCGGCACTGCCTCAGGCGAAGCCATCACGCTGTCGACACTGACGCTGGCCCGGCATCTGGCGCGCGAGGCGCGCGTCGTCGTGGTCGATCTCGCCGCGTCCTCGCCGACGATTGCCGCGGTGTGCGTCGACGCTTCGGCGCCCGGCCTTGCCGAGCTGATGCAAGGAGAGGCGTCGTTCGCGCAAGTTATCACCCGGGACAAGCTGTCGCGGCTGCATCTGGTGATGGCCGGCCGTCCCGGCTTCGATCGCAGCCTGCTGCAATCGCCGCGGGTGACGCTCGCCATCGACGCACTGCTGCGCGCCTATGATCACGTCCTGATCGACGCCGGCAGCGCCTCGGACCTTCCGGCCGAACTGCTGACGGCGCATGCCCGCGCCGTCGTGGTGCCCGATACCGCGATGGCGCCCGACGCGCGCAACCTGATGTGCGAGCAGCTGAGAGAGGTCGGCTTCAGCGAGGTGACCATGCTGAGCAAGCCGGTGCAGGCCTCGAATGCGACGGAAGCGCCGCGCGTGGTGGCGGCGTAGGTCTTACCCGCTCCCCTTGTAAGGGCTTTGCACAAAGTCGGGGGGAGCTTTAGAGGCGCCTAATTTGCAGACGTCTTTTGGCCCGGGGGCCCACCCAACAATGCCGAGCTACGTCTCAACCTCAAACGTCACCCCCGCATTGTCCCGCAGCCGCTTGATGAGCTTGTGCTGCATCGCTGCGCCCGGCGTCCAGAGACCGGCCGGAACATCCGGCGTGTCGCGCAACAGACAGATGGCGCATTCGGAGATCATCTTCGCCGTTGAGGCATAGCCGGGATCGAGATCGCCTTTCACCGCCACACGAACCTGACGGCCGTCGGGCGCGATCGCGACATAGAGCACGTCGTAGTGACCGTTGTCGCGCTCTTTCTTCGACGGCCCCTCGCCCGGCTTGAGCGCTGTGGGGCCGGTCTTTTCGCTGTTGGCGGCCATGACCAGCTTCGCGTTGGCCTGCCCTTCGTCCCCTGTCCCCGTCAGCACCATCTCGTCGTAGACAAAATCCCGGCCATACGGGAATCCCATCAGCATGTTGGAGCGATGGACGTTGCGCGTGTTCAGCGTCGCCATCGCAAACGGCGCGGACCAGGATTGCAGGTCTTCCTCGAAAACAGGCTTGTTGCCGCGCGGCTGTTTCGGTCCCTCGAAGCCGGGCGTGAACGCGAAGGGGTCCTTGAGGATCGACACCAGGCTGAGATCCCGCGCAACTGCTTCGAAGGTGACCCTCGCGCTTGCCGAGGTGCCGCCGGAGAACTTCCAGCTGAGGTCGCGGACGCGCCCCTTGACGCGAGATACAGGCGCTCCGAACACGCGCCTGGCTTCCTCCTGCACGAAGAACGCACCGAGTTCGAACGGAATGGAATCGAAGCCGCACGAGAACATGATGCGCGCGCCGCTCGCCTTGGCGGCCGCCTCATGCATATCGATCATCTGCTTTAGCCAGATCGGCTCGCCGCAGAGGTCCATATAGTCGGTGCCCGACGCGGCGCAGGCGGCGAGCAGATCGGAACCATAAAGCTGGTACGGACCGACGGTGGTGACGACGAGCTTCGCCTGATCCACCATCGCCTGCAGCGATGCGGGATCGGCTGCGTCGGCAACGATGAGCGGCGTGTCCTTAGGTGCGCCGATCGCGTCGCGAACTGACGTGAGCTTGTCTCTGCTGCGTCCTGCCATCGCCCATGTCGGCGCCCCGTCCCCGACGTAGTGCGCGGCGAGGTACTCGGCAACGAGCTGGCCGGTATATCCGGTAGCGCCGTAGACGACGATGTCGAACTTCGCTGACATGGATCGCGCGTCCTCGGAGGCGTGGACGTTATGCTTCCACGGCGAATGTCAGCCCCGCATTGTCCCGCAGCCGCTTGATCAGCTTGTGCTGCATCGCCGCGCCCGGGGTCCAGAAGCCGGCCGGAACGTCCGTCGCGTCGCGCAGCAGGCAGATGGCGCATTCGGAGATCATCTTCGAGGTCGAGCCGTAGCCGGGATCGCGGTCGCCGGTGACGCCGGCGCGGACCATGCGGCCGTCGGGGGCAATCGCGACATAGAGAAGGTCGAAACGGCCGTTCTCCCGCTCCTCTTTCGACGGCCCCTCGCCCGGCTTCGGCGCGTTCGGGCCGGTCTTCTCGGCGTTCGCCGCCATCACGCGCTTGGCGTTAGCCTCGCCCTGCTCGCCGGGGCCGGTCAAAACCATCTCGTCGTAGACGAAGTCCTGGCCATACGGGAAACCCATCAGCATGTTGGAGCGATGGACGTTGCGCGTGTTGATCAGCGCCATCATGAACGGCGCGGCCCAGGATTGCAGATCCTCCTCAAGCACCGGCCTGTTGCCCTTCGGCTGCTTCGGGCCGGTGAAACCCGGCGTCAACGCGAACGGATCGTTCAGGATCGCGATCAGACTGATGTCCTTGGCGACCGCGTCGAAGGTTGCCTTCGCGCTTGCCGCGGTGCCGCCCGACAGCGTGCCGCGCATGTCGCGCACACGGCCCTTCACGCGCGCGGCGGGCGCGCCGAACACGCGTTTGGCCTCTTCCTGCACGAAGAAAGTCCCAAGCTCGAATGGCACGGAATCGAAGCCGCAGGAGAACACGATGCGCGCGCCGCTCTCTTTCGCAGCCGCCTCGTACTTGTCGATCATCTGCCGCATCCAGATCGGCTCACCGCAGAGATCGAAATAATCCGTGCCGGTCGCAACGCAGGCCGCGAGCAATTCCTCGCCATAGAGCTGATACGGACCGACCGTCGTGATCACCGACATCGTCTGCTCCGCCATCGCCCTCAGCGAGGCCGCGTCCGACGCATCCGCAACGATCAGCGGCGTATTCCCGGGCGCGCCGATCGCATCGCGTACCGATTTCAGCTTGCCGAGGCTGCGGCCGGCCATCGCCCATTTCAGCGAATTGTCAGTTTTGTATTGCCTCGTCAGATACTCGGCGACGAGCTGGCCGGTGAAACCGGTTGCGCCGTAGACGACGATGTCGAATTTCGCAGAGCTCATGGTCGTCCCTTACTTTTTCGCGTAACTCACGCCCATGCCGGCACGGACGTCGCTTTGAATGCCATAGGGCGGGATCGGATAGCGCAGGCCGTTCCGGGCCAGCGCCTTCATGCCCTCGATTGCCTTGGCGAGATGCGCGGGCTTCAAGGCCATCAGCATCTCCTCGTCCGGCACGCCGCCATAGCGCCGTTCGGCATAGCATGGCAAGGACAGGCTGGGCTCCCCGGTCTTGAGCGCCCGCCCCCAGGAATCGGCGCAAGCGGTCTCGCCGACCACGCCCCATTCGAACTTCTTGTAGCCGGTATATTGCAGCCCGTTGATCAGGATGATCATCTGCCCGGGCGTCGCATAGACGAGGCAGATGTCGGGCGGATCGAGCCGCCCGCTCGCGAGCGGACTGACGGCGAGCGCCTGATATTGTCCGAACGGAACAACGTCCAGCGCCTCCTGCCGCTTGCGCGCGTCCTCCGCCGTGCCGTGCCAGACCCCGACATAATTTTCACCGGCGCGCCATTTGTCGTCCTGTGGCGCAAGGCCGATCACCGCGCGGCACTGCGCGCCGACGAGATCGTCGGCGGTGATGCCGACAGTCCAGCCCAGCCGCGCGGCCATGCTGACGATCTGGTCGGTGGTGTGGATCGCGTTCGGCCGCCGGATTTTTGGGATCGCCTCCATCTCCGCCGGTTGCGCGAACAACTTCATGCCGATCACATTCGTCTTCAACCGCAGCAGGCTGTTGAGATCGGCGACGAGGCCGGCAAGATCGATGCTGTCTGCACTGTGCTGTTGCATGGCTTCCTCCGGACGCAGCGATCGTGCGCCGCGTATTCTTGTTTTGCGGTTCTCGTTCTAGTCCTTGCCGGGTCCCGGAAGCAACTCGCCGGTCCTGCCCATCAGGCGGTAAGCCACGAGCCCGATCCACTCGCGCACCGCAACTTCGGTTCGGCCTAGTCCGTCCGCGCCGATATTGGTGAAAGACAAGAGATCGTCACGTCCGCCCATCCGCCAGTCCACCGGATAGGCCTCGACGTCAAATCCGGCCTTGCGGAAGATTCCCATCGAGCGCGGCATGTGGAAGGCCGACGTCACCAGCAGCCAGCGCTCGCCCGGCTTCGGCGTCACCAGCTGTTTGGTGAAAATCGCATTCTCCCAGGTGTTGCGCGAATTGCGCTCGAGGATCAGACGCTCTTTCGGGATGCCGAGATTCTCCAGGATCGGCGCGGAATAGTCGGCCTCCTTCGCCTCGGTCGAAACCAGGTTCGCGTTCCCCCCGGTGAACACGATGCGCGCGTTCGGATAGCGGCGCGCGAGCTCGGCCGGCGCGAACAGACGATCGGCTGCGTGCGCGACGACGGGCGTGCGATGCGCCGCCGAAAGATCGGTGTCGACCGAGCCGCCGAGCACGATGATGCCGTCGGGCGCGCCGCGCGAGGCGTCCCACGCGGGAAAGCGCGATTCCAGCGGATAGATCAAGAGATTGCCGAGCGGCGAGAACGCCGCCAGCGCCAGCAACACCAGCGTGGTCACGGCAAGCTTGCGGCCGAGCGCGGCAAAGCGCGTCGCCATCAGCACCAGCGCGACGATGCCGAGCTCGACCAGAAGGTTGATCGGCAGCAGCGCAGTGCCGAGGGTCTTGGACAGGACGAAAAACAGGGGAGCCTCGCGGGAATGACCTTGCCAGTCTGCGCGGGGCTTGACCTGCCCGGCGATCTTCAGACAGCTTCTTGAAAGAGGATCGAGCGCCGGGTCAAGCCTGGCCTGATGAAAGCGACCGGACGCGGCAAATGACCCATCACCACCTGCATTCCAGTCCCAAAACCTGCCATTGGGGCTTCTTCGAAGCCGCGCTGAAGCCCGTCCTCACCATCGCCAGCGGCGATGAGGTGACGGTCGACACCATCAGCGGCGGGCCTGACATGCTGCCCGACCGCGACAAGTTTCACATTCCCCCCGAGATGCTCGAGGTTCATGCCAGCAACGAGCGCATGCTGCCCGGCCACATTCTGACCGGCCCGATCGCCGTCGAGGGCGCCGAGCCCGGCGACGTACTCGCGGTCGAGATCCTCGACGTTCAGCTCCGGCAGGATTGGGGCTGGAACATGATCAAGCCGCTGTCCGGCACCCTGCCCGACGATTTTCACGAGACCCGCATCCTCAACATCCCGCTCGACCGTACCAGGATGACCGGCCGCATGCCGTGGGGCCTCGACCTGCCGCTCAAGCCGTTCTTCGGCGTGATGGGCGTGTCGCCGCCACCGGCCTGGGGCCGCATCTCCTCGCTGGTGCCGCGCGCGATGGGCGGCAATCTCGACAACAAGGAGCTCGGCGCCGGCGCGACGCTCTATTTGCCGGTGTTCGTGCCGGGGGCGATGTTCTCCTGCGGCGACGGCCACGGCGTCCAAGGCGACGGCGAGGTCTGCGTCACCGCGATCGAGACCGCGCTGCAGGGCCGCTTCCGCCTGGCGCTGCGCAAGGACCTGAAGCTCGACTATCCCCGCGCCGAGACGGCGACCCACTACATCACCATGGCGATGGACCCCGACCTCGACCAATGCGTGGTGCGCGCGCTGCGCGACATGATCGCGCTGCTCGGCGAGACGCGAAACCTGTCGCGCGAGGACGCCTACACGCTGTGCAGCCTGGCCGCCGATCTCAGGGTCACCCAGACCGTCAACGGCGCCAAAGGCATCCATTGCATGATCGAAAAGGCGATCGTGCACGGCTGAGCTCGGACGCCGTTTCCGTAACCTGTTGACGCCACACCGCCGCCCGTACTCCGCGCGGCGCGCTCGGTCGCGACTAATTTCCCGTGCGATTCCAACACGCTGAGCGTCAAGCTCAGCCTGCATTTGACTTCCGCCCCTGAACCTAAATAGAGTCTTAATCGTTACTTTTATGTACCCGAGTAAGAGGCTAGCGTTCGGGCCATGGCCACCGAAAAAGCCGAGACTGACCGCATTCCCGTAACCCTGGCGCTCTCGACCATCACCTACCTGGAGAAGCTGGTGAGACAGGGCACCCACGGCACCAGCGTTCCCGGCGTCGCACGTACCTTGATCGAGGAAGGCATCCGTCTCGCCATCAAGGACGGGCTCTTGTCGATCCGCGACAATGGCAGGACGTGAGCGCGCGCCGAACGTGAGGCGGACGGATCTCGAGGCGGATGGCCGACATCTGCAACCTGGGACCGTTACCAATGCCTGTTCTCTCACCGACCTGGACCGACGAACGAATTGAGCTCCTGAAGCGGCATTTCGAGGCCGGCCTCTCCTGCCGCGAGATCGCCGCCGACATCGGCGTCAGCCGCAACGCCGTGATCGGCAAGCTCTCCCGCCTCAACCTGACGCGTGGCCGGACCAACGACGATCGCAAGGTTCAGGATCGGGGCCCGGCGCGGGCGCAGAGGGCCGTGCCGCGGCTGCAATATGAGATGCTCGCCACGATCTATGGCGACACCGACGCCCCCGTGGCGACGGGGCCGATCGACGACGCCAATCGCTGCTCGCTGCTGGAGCTTGCCGAGAACCGCTGCCGCTGGCCGATCTCGACTCCGGGCGCCGAGGACTTCTGCTTCTGCGGCAATTCCGCGCCCGACGGCCAGCCCTATTGCGCCGGCCACAGCCGCCTCGCCTACCGGCCGAACGCCCGTGCGCGCGTGATGCGGGGCTGAAGTCCAGGCCGAAAATGAAAACCTCCGGCGGGGCATCGCCGGAGGTTTCTGGAGGCTTAGCGTGAAGCTAAGAGCCGCAACTTTCGTATCTGGCTAGGAGCTATATAGCTTAGTAACTCATGTAAGTAAATTAATCTGGCGCGATTGAATCGCATAGCTCGTCTTCGTCCGCCGCACGGACGACGAGAAGTGCCGAACGTGCGCAAAAAAAGCCCCGGCGGTGTCCCGCCGGGGCTGTGTCGGATCGAAGGACCCAGAAGCTTACCAGTTGCGCTGGGCGCGCAGGAGCAGGCTGTAGGTGTCCTGGTCCTTCAGCTCGTAGGTCGCCGCCGGCTTGGCGACGCCGGTCAGCGCTGCGGTCGTGATCGCGCCCGAGTACTTCTGATCGAGGTGGCTGTAGGTGAAGTCAGCCGAGAAGGTCAGGTTCTTCACCGGCGTCCAGCGGGTGATGACACCGACCTGGCCGATGTTGAAGTCCGGGTTGCAGGTGCCGGTCAGGGTGGCGAACGCGGCGCTGCCGCAGATCAGGCCCTTGGCCGTGCCGCTGTAGTTGACCGCAGCCCACGCGCCGTAGAGCGCCGTGTTCCAGTACGGGCTCCAGTTGTGGGTGTAGGCGCCCCGGAAGCCGTAGGTCTTGGTCAGCTCGAGCTGGCCGCCCGGAGCAAACACCGCGTCAGACACGCCGGCGAAGCCGATGCTCTGATAGGCCGCGTTCGAGCTGCCGAACATCGAGTAGCTGGTCGCGGCCAGCTCCTGGAAGTTGTAGCGGCTCGCGCCCTCGGTGTAGACGCCCGAGATGTTGATCACGTCGCCGGCACCGGTCGGGATGTTCTTGATGCCCAACGCGAGCTGAACGGCCCAGCCCCACTTGTCTTCCGGATGACCGGTGACTTCGCTGGCGCCGTAATAGGCGACATGGTTGTCGTGAGCCGCGACCGAGGCCTGGAACAGGCCCCAGGCCTGATCGACGCGAACCATCGCGACGAGGTCCGGCGAGCGGCTGCCGCCGATGTCGTTCGAACCGTAGGCACCGCCGAGCACGCCCGTGGTCGACATGCCGGCCGTGTTCCAGAGGCTGGTCTGGTAGACCTGCGTCTGGTCCTGCGCCGAGAACGCAGCGGTGACGCCCTGGCCGAAGTCGGCCGTGTAGGTGAATTGCGCCACGCCGTTGGTGGTGCCGCTGCCGCCGACGAGCTGATCGAAGTTGTTGCCGGGATAGTTGATCCAGGGCGCGTCGAACTGCGACACCGCCTTACCCATGGTGAAGCCGGCGAACTGGATGAAGGCGTAGTAGACGCCGAGCGCGCCGCCCGAGATGTTGCCGTCGGTGCCGTTGATGCTGCCGCCGCCCGAACCGGTGAGGCCGGTGCCGGCCGCGTTGAGACCGATCGTGCCGCTGTACTGGGTCGCGCCCGTGGCCGAACCGGTCCCGCCGTAATTGCCGGTCGTCCAGGTGAAGACCGCGTCGAAATAGGTGCGGACGACGCCGTATTCCGTCGCGGTGCGCGTGTCGATGTTGAGATCTTCACGAGCGCGCATCGAGTAGTAGTTGTTCAGGCGGTTGGTGGCCGCGAACACGCCGTTGTACTGGGCGCTGTAATTGCCGCCGGCGTTGAGCGCCACTTCGGCACGCACGTAGCCGCCCAGCTTGATGCAGGTGTCGGTGCCCGGGATGTAGTAGTAGCCCGCGCCGTACAGCGAGCAGATCTTCACGTACTCGACCGCCTTGGCCTTGACCGGAAGATCGGCCGCCTGGGCTCCACCGACGGCGATCAGACCCGCCGCAGTGCCGAGCAAAAGGCTCTTCACCACTTTCATTTAAAACCTCCAAGTTGCTCATTTTGCGGAGACGGACCGTGAGGCCCCCCAAGATCCCCGCCTCTCAAATCCGCTCGGCCGCTTTCGGACACTCCCGCTTTCGACGCGAGGAACGTGAGCGAACCACCTGCAACGGGACGATCGAGTACCCCCCACCGTCGAAGATCAATATGCCTGCGTCGTTCGGTAATCAAAATAGTTTATTAGGTCAGCTTTTCGGTTTTGCTAAACCTGTGCCCCGCGCGCCACACCGTGGCCTGCGGGGGGGCAATCACTGAGCTGATCATCTTTGTAGTTTTAGTGACGAAATTACCCTGCCCTGCACTTGCGTCAGAGCAGGCTTGCGTGGACTATGGCCTTCCACGAACACCGGCCTGAACAAATCGGTTCACGGGAGTGACGCTGTGTCCGCGACGAGGAAAGAAGGAGCGCGCCTGCGCTCGATCGGCAATCTGGATATCATCAGGCGCTTCACCTGGGAGATATCGTCGATCAACATGTATCTGGAGGAGCTGCGTCAGTTCTGGGCGAAGACGCTCGGCATCAGCGGCCCGCAATGGCTGATCCTGATGGCCATCTCCGACCTCGACAAGGACGACGGTATCCCGGTCAACGTCGTCTCCAAGCTGCTCCACGTCGATCCGTCCTTCGTCACCACCCAGTCCAAGCTGCTCGAGAAGAAGGCGCTGTTGCGCCGTCGCCCCTCGCCGACCGACGCCCGCGTGGTGCGGTTGTCGCTGACCGACAAGACGCAGAAGCACATCGCGAGCCTCCACGAGCAATACAAGACGATTCGCGAGTTCGTCTTCCAGGAGTTCGACGAGGACGAGCTGACGGAATTCACCACCAAGCTCGCGACGCTGAAGAACCGCCTCGAGAAGGCCTGCGTCCGGATCTCGCTCGACTTCTAGGCCTGAGGGCGGTGCTCAGATCCGCCGGGCGGCGGCACCGAGCCGCGATTCGAGCCAGTCGAAGATGTATTCGTTGGCAAGGCTCGGATTGTCAGCATGGGCCTGCGCCGCGCCGGTCTCGGCCGCAGTGAACACCTTCAACATGACATCCGAACTGCCGAGCCGGGAGCTCTGGACGATCTGACGGGCCCGGTCGGCCTTGAGCCAGCCGTCCTCGCCGAGCGTGATCAGCACCGGACAGTCGGCGCTGGAGGCCATCAGCGGCGCATGCGGCACCGGCACGATGCTGACGTCGCTCAGCGCGAACCGGCTGGCGAAGAAGGCCCGCTCGTGCAGGTCCCACAAGCCGCCGTCGCAGACGGCGGCGGCAAGCCGCGGCTCCTGTAGCACGGCGCGCGCCACGAAGGAGGAGCCCCAGCCATCGGCAATGATCCCGACGCGCGCGAAATCGACGTCGCTGCGCATCTCCAGATAGTCCATGACGCAAGGAATCGCGCTCTCGAGATCGCGCCGCCGCAACAGCGCGTCGATGAAATCGTCGCGCTGGTCGCCGAACAGGTCCAGCGCCAGCAGCGAGAACCCACGCTCGCGCGCATGCGGCACGAGCTTGAACAGGAACTCCTCCTTGCGGTGGCCGGGCTCGCCGATGCAGATCACGGTCGGCGCTCGCGCGCTGCCCGACGGCGCAGGGAGGAAGTAGCCCTGCAGCGCATGGCCGTCGAGCCATGGGATCGTCACGACCTCGCCCGCCGGGCTGCGCGCCGAAAGGTAGCGGCGCGCGCATTCCTGCATCGCGAGCACGGCAACCCAGCGGCGCTCGTCGTCCTGCTCCAGCGGCATCGCCGCCGCGCTATAATAGTTCATAGCGCGAAGCCAGTTGCGCTGCGCGCTCGCCATGTGGCCTTCCGCGAACGCAGCCTCGGCGCGCTGCCGGTTGGCTTGCGCCAGCCGCTTCCACTCGCGATGCCAGGAGCGGTCGTCGCCCCGCTTCAGCTGCCGCGCGATCATCAGGCATTCGGCGATCGTGGCGCCGCCCTCCTGGGCCGCGGTCAGCAGGCGCGTGAATTCAGCGGAGATGTCCTCCCGCTCCGGGCAAAGGATCCAGTCGTCGGAGAGGCATGCGGGTATCATCGGGAGCTACGCTCTGTCATCGCGTTACCCCTGATTGACTAAACCATTTCAGGTGCCCGACCAAGACGCCGCGCGCGGCATTCCAAGCGTTCGAGATCAACATCGCTTGAACGACGATCCATGACGCATGCATGACATGCCAATCCGACATAGGGAGCCGGCGATTGGCAAGAGGTGTCACGCGATATCACGCGCGCACCTCTTGACATGATGATTATCATACCTAAATACGCGCGTCGTTCGACGACGATCTCTGCCGCAAGCTCAACCGAGTCGCCAGCCGACCTCCTGCGTGAAACTTTCGTAGAAGGCGCGGTCATAGGCTTGCTCGGGCGTTGCGCGCACGCGTTCGTCGAGGCGCTTGGCGTCCTCGCCGACGAGAATGCGCCAGCGCTCGGCCTTGACCCCGTCGAGAATGATCTTCGCCGCTTGGGCGGCCGTGGTCGGCGCATCCTCCAGGAAGCTGCGGGCGCGTTCGGCGAACGCCGCCTGGATGTCCTCGTCCGACATCTTGTCGGCATCCGGCATGCCGGCCGCGACCATGCGCTTGCGCGTCAGCGCGACCTCGTCGGCATTGAGCCGCTCCGATCCATCGGCGCTCTGCACCTTGCGCGAATTGGAGACGATCGAGGTGCCGATGTGGCCGGGCATCACCACCGAGCATTTGACGTGCGGCGCGTGCAGGCGGAGGTCGTTGATCAGCGCTTCGGTGAATCCCTTCACCGCGAACTTCGCCGAGCTGTAGGCGGTGTGCGCCTGGTTCATGCCGATCGAGGCCCAGAAGCCGTTGACGCTCGCGGTGTTGACGATGTGGGCCTCGTCCGCGGCCACCAGCAGCGGCAGGAAGGTGCGCACGCCGAGATAGACGCCGCCCCAGCAGATGTTAAAGGTGCGCTCCCATTGCTCGCGCGTGCTGGTGAACAGGCTGCCGCCGCCGCCGATGCCGGCGTTGTTGAACAGCAGATGGATCTTGTCGGTCTTCTGCTGCTCGGCGAGCTCGTCGCGAAAACGGTTCAGCTGATCCTCGATCGCGACGTCGGCGACATGCGTCGTGACGCGCAGGCCTTGCGGAAGCTTTTCGGTCTCGCACAGCCGCTTGGTCTCGGCCATCGCGGCCTCCGAGACGTCGCATATCGCGACGTTGCAGCCCTCGGCCACCAATTGCCGCGCGAGCTCGCGCCCCATTCCCGTGCCGCCGCCGGTGATGACCGCGATCTTTCCTGCAAAATCCTTCATGGGACTTTCGGCCCCTCCCTTGTCGGTATGTTTCTTCGTCACCGCGCCGCCCGCCGGCGCGCGCAAAATGTAGCAGCGCTGCATGCGCAGGTAAAAGCGGATCGGCGATAGCGATCTTCGGCGTCAGTTATTTCGGCGCGCGGACTATTGATCGTTCCAGTGCGGTCACTCGCGTGGTCCGCACATGGGAGGCAGCCACGCCCGCGGCGTATCCTTCGAGACGCCCGCCATTGGCGGGCCCTCAGGATGAGGGCGGAGTCCGTTGCGCTAGTTTCAACAAGCACCGATGCCCGTCAGCCTCATCCTGACGAGACCGCTGAGAGCGGTCGTCTCGAAGGACGAGGCGCTTGCTCCGTCGTCGCCGTGAAACACCGTTAGCGCGGCGCTGGTGCCACAGTCGGGCATAAGTGCCCGGTTCCCGTATTTGTCCGGCTTCGGTTTAGGGGCAATTTTTTTACAATCCGAATCGTCAAATGGACTCCGGACGTTGGGTCGAGTCGACCAGGCCAGCGTGTTGTTTGCGTGTCACAGGCTCTGGCACTCCGCTTGCATCCTCTTCGTGGTCCAAAACGACCGATGAGGTGACAGGAATGTTCGTGACCGTCGTAGCCGTGCTCTGCCGGCTTAGCGCAGCTAGCTCAGGCAGTTGCGTCGAGGAAATCGTGACCGACAGCAACATGACGCCCGAGATTTCGATGATGCAGTGCGCGGTCGGCGCACAGGCACCATTAGCGAAATGGATGGGCGAGCATCCGATCTATCACGCCAACTGGCGCCTCGAGCGCTTCAAATGCGTCCCGGGTCATTACGAGATCAAAAGCCACGCGTAGACCCGTAGAACTACGAGCATCGAGGAAACGCCCCGGAGGCGCGCTCCCTTCCCTCCGTATGGGCTCGATAGCGCCGCTCTCGTTGAGTCGCTGCGCTCTGTGACAACGATCACACCTTCCCTTCACGCCACCGCCCGCAAGATCATCGCCCGCGCGCGCCGCCCCTCCGGCGTCGGCATCAGCGCATAATTGTGCGGCTGGTCACGGAGCAGATGCAGCTCGACCGGCACGCCCACCGCCCTCGCCCGCGCCGCCAGATCGATACTGTCGGGGTAAAGCAGATCGCGCGTCCCTGCGAAGATCGTCATCGGCGCCAGCGCGCGGAAGGCGCCGTTGAGCGGGCTGACGAAGGGATGGCCGACATCGAGCTCGCCGGCATAGAGCCGCCCGGCCTCGACGATGCCCGGAATGTCCTGGATCGGATCGTGCTTCGCGATCTCGATTTGCTCCGGACGGCTGACCGAGGCATCGGCGGCGGGTGAGATCAGCACCATCTGGTTCGGCTGCCGATGCCCGTGATCGCGCAGCCATTGGCAGGCGGCGAGCGCGAGTCCCGCGCCGGCCGAGTTGCCGACCAGCGTGACCTTTGCGGGCCCCGCGTCTTCCAGCAACATCCGCAGCAGCTCCGCCGTCGCCGGCACCACGTCCTTAGCGGTGGCGCGCGGCGCCAGCGGATAGATCGGCACGACGCAGACGACGCCGGCCTTGCGCGTCATCTCGCCGACGAAGCGCCAATGCGCCGGCACGATCTCGTTGATGTAGCCGCCGCCATGCAGGAACATGACGAAGTTGCAGCCTTCATGGCCCAACGATGGCGCGGTGTAATAGACCGGCCAGCCGCCCATCTTGGTCAGCGTCGCCTCGACGCCGCGGCCCAGCCCCGTCGGCTCGAACGAGGCCGGCTGCAAGGCGAGCTTCTGCACATGCGCCTGCACGGCTTCGGCGGACGCGAGCTGCTGCTTGTAGGGGAGCTGCCGCAGCATGGCATTGAACAAGCGGCTCTGCAAACTCGGCGCGGGATCGCGACTGCGCGGTGCGCAGATGACAGGACAAAACTGCAAGGCCGACACAAGTCTTGCGACGCTCATGATCCGTTCTCCGCCTGGCCGGGAGTCCATATAGCGACCAAGAGGCTTGCGAGAAGGCCGCCATGGGCCGATATAATGCGAGCATTCGCTCGCTTTTCCTACTCGCATTCGGATCGCAAGGCCATGGCGCGCACGCCGCCGACAAGACCCCGGAAAAATGCCCTGCAGGCGCGATCGCGCGCCACCGTCGACGCGCTGATCGAGGCGACTGCTCGCATTCTGGTCCACGACGGTTTCGAGAAAGCGAGCACCAACCGCATCGCGGAGATCGCCGGCGTCAGCGTCGGTTCGCTCTACCAGTACTTTCCGAGCAAGGAAGCCCTCGTCGCCGCCGTGATCGAGCGTCACAACGAGGAGATCATGGGCATCGTCCGCACCGCGCTGACCGAAGTCGCCGACCTCCCGATCGACAAGGCCGTACGAAGACTCGTCACCGTCGCGATCGAAGCCCACCGCATCAACCCGAAGCTGCATCGCGTGCTCGCCGAACAGATCCCGCGCACCGGCCAGCTCAAGGACATCGAAGCCTTCAACCGCGAGGTCCAAACCCTCGTGCGCACCTATCTCGAAAGCCGCCGCAAGGAGATGCGGAAGGTCGACCTCGATGTCGCAACCTTCATCTGCGTCAGCGCGATCGAAGCGGTGGCGCATAATACGGTGCTGAACGGGGCGGAGATGCTGTCGGAGAAGACGGTGCGGACCCTGGTGGACGAGACGACGCGGTTGGTGGTGGGGTATTTGAGGTAACGGATCGCGAACTAACAGGGGGCTCGTGTTCAAAATGATTAAATCACAGCTTGATCGCATCCATACGATCGTCGGAAGAATTGCGACAGAGTTCAGCGAAGTGGAAATGCTATGGTACCTCATTTTCACTTGTTTGCTAGCTGCCGACCGGAAGGTGGTGGAGCAATAGTCACAAGACTGGAGCTCAACAGCGGCAGTTGATCTTGGACGTTCCTGCAGCCGCGCTTGGGATAGAGTCACCGCTCCACGTTCTTATTAAACGCCGTGTCGAGGAAACGAAGGCGCTCGCCGGAAGACGCAACGACATCATTCATAGTATTATTCATGTCTTCCAAGCTGCACTTCCTCCCAGTATCGCCGCAGGCGGCGCCTCAAGACCCTCTCGCTTGGGACAGAAAGAAATTGCTCTAGAAGTTGCGCACACCTATCGTGAAATCGTTGTTCATCAACTTGACGTGCACGAATTACGACTCGCCGCCATTCGACATTCCAACCCAGCGGCCAATCTACGTCACGAAGAGCGCCAGCTGTCGCGCGCGCGGCAGACAGAATTGGACAAGATCGATCTAGATCCTATTGTTCTGGCACTGCTCGCGACGCAGAGAAAGTCCTCACGAAGAGGCGGGAGAGGTCCTGACGCTCGCCTCCGAGATTTCGCAAACAAGCGCTGATGGCTGTTTCACGGTCCGGTAGGATGAACATCGTACCCCCTCCCGGCTCGTGAAATTGATTCGGAAAGACAGCATCTCTCCACCAGCTTGGCTACTGTGCATGGGGTCGTTTTCGGCATTTTAGTTGCCGACCATCCACGGCCACGCGCTGGCCGTCGCCGCGGGTGGGAGCCCCCAACACGACGATCAACCCACAGACAGATGTTTTGGAAAAAATGGTCGGAGCGAGAGGATTTGAACCTCCGACCCCTAGTCTCCCAGACTAGTGCGCTAACCGGGCTGCGCCACGCTCCGAACGTCGTTCCATTAGCTAGGATCGGCGCGATGCGCAAGGCGAGGCACGCACCATTTTGGTGCCCTTACCCTAAGTCCCCGGAACCGCCCGCAAAGCCGGCCGAAGACCGCCCTAGCCGTCCTTCAGCGCCTGATCCAGCATCTCCTTAGCTGCAACGAGGTCGGCGAGCGCCCGCCCCAAGCGCTCCCGATCGAGCGCGCTGGGGCCGGCGGGCGCGGCGGGGGTGCCGCCTTTGCGGAAGGTGGTGAGGATGTCCTCGTCGTCGACCTCCGTGAAGCGGAAGTCGATGCCTTCCGCCTCGTCGCCCTGGTAGTCGTCATCGTCGGTGTCGGTGACGCCCTTGATCGGCGCCTCCTCGTCCTCGGGCTCCATCAGGCTTGCGCCGATGGCATCCTCGATGGCGCCGAACGAGACCGCGGCGGCGCTGTCGGCGAGGCCCTGCACCGATTTGACGCCGTGCTCTTTCAGGATCCGCTGGACCCCGCGGATGGTGTAGCCCTCGCCGTAAAGCAGGCGGCGGATACCCTTGAGCAGATCGACGTCGTCGGGGCGGTAATAGCGGCGGCCGCCGCTGCGCTTCATCGGCTTGATCTGCGAGAAGCGGGTCTCCCAGAACCGCAGCACGTGCTGCGGGATGTCGAGCTCCTGCGCTACTTCGCTGATGGTTCGGAACGCATCCGGCGCCTTGTCCAAATGCCAAATCCTTTGCGGAAGGCGTTACGCCTCTTGTGCAGCCTTGCTGGTGGCGTCGCCGTTGGCGCGGTGCTGGCCGTTGATCCGCTGCTTCAGGATCGCCGACGGCTTGAACACCATGACGCGGCGCGGCGAGATCGGCACCTCAGTGCCGGTCTTCGGGTTACGGCCGATGCGCTGACCCTTCTTGCGCACCATGAAGGACCCGAACGAGGACAGCTTCACCGTCTCGCCCTTCTCCAGGCAGTCGGTGATCTCCTTCAGCACGAGTTCCACGAAGGCGGACGATTCCGTGCGCGACAGGCCCACCTTCTGGTAGACGGCTTCGCACAGATCGACACGCGTTACGGTTTTACTTTGATCGGTCATCGCCCTGCCCCACATCACGGCGAACAATTGTTGTCTGAAATTATGAGGTTACGATACGCCGGTCAACAGCGCTCATCAATGCAGGCGCATCGATATCGCGGCGGATTCCGGCTAAATTTTATCGAGTGTGGCTCTACCAGCGCACCAGCGCGGAGCCCCAGGTGAAGCCCCCGCCCATCGCTTCCAGCAGAACGAGGTCGCCCTTCTTGATGCGGCCGTCCTTGCGGGCCACCGACAGCGCCAGCGGGATCGAGGCCGCCGAGGTGTTGCCGTGACGGTCCACCGTCAGCACCACCTTTTCGGGGGCGATATGGAGCTTGTGGGCGGAAGCGTCGATGATTCGCTTGTTGGCCTGGTGCGGCACGAACCAGTCGATGCTGTCGGCATTGAGCCCGGTGGCCTGGAAGGCATCGACGATGACGTCGGTGATCATGCCGACCGCATGCTTGAAGACCTCGCGGCCCTCCATACGCAGATGGCCGACGGTCTGGGTCGAGGACGGCCCTCCGTCGACGAACAATTTTGCCTTGTGGCGGCCGTCGGAGCGCAAATGCGTGGTCACGACGCCGCGGTCGGTGGCGGCCTTGCCCGGCTGCTCCTGCGCCTCGAGCACGACCGCGCCGGCTCCGTCGCCGAACAGCACGCAGGTGCCGCGGTCGTTCCAGTCGAGGATGCGCGAGAAGGTCTCGGCGCCGATCACCAGCGCGCGCTTGAAGGCGCCGGTGCGCAGGAAATTGTCGGCAGTGGCGAGCGCGAACACGAAGCCCGAACAGACCGCCTGCAGGTCGAAGGCCGCGCCGTGGTTGATGCCGAGCGCGTTCTGCACGGCGACGGCGGTCGCGGGAAAGGTGTTGTCCGGCGTCGAGGTCGCCAGCACGATGAGGTCGATCGACTGCGCATCCATGCCGGCGTCAGTGAGCGCGGCCTGGGCTGCTCTGATCGCCAGATGCGAGGTGAACTCGCCCTCGGCCGCGATGTGCCGCTCGCGAATGCCGGTGCGCTGCACGATCCACTCGTCGGAGGTATCGATGCGCGCCGCCAATTGGGCGTTGGTCACCACCTGCTCCGGCAGATAGGAGCCGCAGCCGAGCACGACCGAACGAATTTGAGTCACGAAACAGCCTCCTGCGCGGCCTGCACCGAATTGAGTGCACCACCCTCGCGGTTGAGCATCTGATTGATCTTGTTCAGGAGATCGTAGTGAGCCATCTCATAGCCAACATCGATTGCATAGGCAAAGCCTTCGGCACTGATTCCGCCATGGCTCTTGACCACGATCCCGTTCAATCCCAGGAACACGCCGCCATTGGACTTGTTCGGGTCCATCTTGTCGCGCAGGGCCTGGAAGGCGCTGCGGGCAAAGAGATAGCCGAGCTTGGACAACCAGCTCCGTTTCATCTCGTTGCGGAGCAATTCCGCCATCTGCCTGGCGGTTCCCTCGGCGGCTTTCAGCGCAATGTTGCCGCTGTAGCCTTCGGTCACAATGACGTCCGCCACCCCCTTGCCGATGCCGTCGCCCTCGACGAAGCCGAGATAGTCGAGCTCCGGCAGGTTCCTGGCGCGCAGGATTTCGCCGGCCTCGCGGATCTCCTCGTGCCCCTTGATCTCCTCGGTCCCGATATTGAGCAGGCCGAGCGTGGGCCGGGGCTTGTCGAACAGCACGCTCGCCATCGCGGCGCCCATGACGGCGAGTAACACCAGGTGGTGTGCGTCGCCGCCGATGGTGGCACCGAGGTCGAGCACGACGGATTCTCCGCGCCTGGTCGGCCATATCCCCGCAATCGCCGGGCGGTCGATTCCCTTCAGCGTGCGCAGATGGAAGCGCGACATCGCCATCAGCGCGCCGGTATTGCCGGCGGAGACCGCGACATCCGCCTCTCCCTTCTTCACCGCGTCGATCGCAAGCCACATCGAGGACGTCTTGCGGCCGCGCCGCAGCGCCTGGCTCGGCTTGTCCGAACCACTGACGGCAACGTCGGTATGGATGATCTTCGAGGCGGCCTTGAGCTGGGGGTGCCGGTCGAGCTCGGGCTCGATCTTGGCGCGGTCCCCGACCAGCAGGAACTCGATCTCGCGGTGCCTACCGAGCGAGATGGCAGCGCCCGGAATGACCACGGCGGCGCCGGCGTCGCCCCCCATGGCGTCAAGCGCAATGCGAACCTTGCTTGGCATAAAAGTCCTGGAAAACCTGGTCTGGTGCGGTCTTGAACGAGCGGAGCCGCAGAATGGGTCCGCCATGGACATGGCGACCGGTCAGGCGCCACGCCGCGCCCGGACCGGGGCGCGACAATAGCGTTTTGTTATCCCGAAACAACCTCTTGCCCCCAGCCTTTTGCTTTTGGGGTGATCCGGCCGCGAATCCCGGAATTTGCAGGAAATACATTGAAATCAGTTAGATAAGGGCTTCTTTGAAACCGTCCCGGCAGATGCTTCGCGCGCCCTTGCAGGCGATCCGGCGTGGAACGGCCCGGCTACTGGCCCTTCTTGTTGTCCTGCAGCGCCTTCAACGCGGCGAAGGGATGGTCCTCCGGATCGGGCGCGGTGACCTCCGCCTCGAAAACGGCCCCCTCCTTGCGCGGATAGGGATCGATCGCCAGGAACAGGGCATCGGTGGCGATCCGGCCGAGGTCGATGATGCCACCCACGATCGCTTCCGGTGGATCTGCGACCTCAGGCGTCTCCGCATCGTCCTGCCCCTCCTCGATCAGGTCGGCGAGGCGCCGCGCCTCGGCCTCGGGGGCGAACATCAGGTCCACCTCCTCCTCGATCTCACTCTCGATCGGATCCAGCGTGACCACGCAGGTCTGGCCGATTCGGGCCCGGACGATGCCGGTCACCTGAACCCGGCCGCCGCTCCTGGGCATGACGTCGAGGTCGGCCCGGGCGGACAGGACCTCCCGTACGCCGCCGACCTCAGCGATGGCCTTCCGCTCGGCGGCCGAGGCCTCGAGCTTGCGATGCAGGCCGGTGTCGGGGATCTGGGCGACGATGACAGGCGCCCGCCAGGGATCGGGCACGGATCCGGTCGTTGGTCGGCTCATGGCGTGACATCCTCAGGGAGCGCTGGAGGAAACCGAAACGAGGCCCGCAGCAGCGCGGCCTCGCCGGCCTGGCCGAGAGCGGCCTCGCTGGCCCGGGCGTAGGCCGCCAGCCGCTTCGCCTGGTCCAGGCCGGTCCCATTCAAGATATTCTTGCAGATCGCCTCTGCCAGGGCCTCACCGCCGGCCTCCATGGCCTGATCATAGGCCTGGACGCGGCCGTAAAAGGCCTCGCCGAAGGCCCGCATCCGCTTCGGCACGGTCTGGTCGCCGACCCCCATCTCGCGCAGATTGTCGTCCATATCCTCGCAGAATCGGTCGAACAGCGCCTGCGACAGCTCGGTGGCGCTTTGAACCGTGCGCAGGCGTCGCAGCAACAGCCACAGATGCAGCAGCAACAGGTCGAAACGCCCGTTAACGGTATCAGGCACGCCCAAGTCCCGGTAAAATATGGGTTCTCGCGCCTGCGTCACGATCATGCCATAGATGGCTTCAATGGTGCCGCTCGGGGTTCGCCGGGGTTTCCTGAAGTGATTGAACGGCCAAAGCATTGTGGTTTCCGCAAGCGGGCGCGCGCGAGTTGCATTCAGACGCCCTGCCCGGTACTTCAGCGCCTCGCGCGACGCAAGGGGACGGAATCAGTTCCGCTATGACCACAACGATTGAGACCAGCCCGCGCGCAGGTAAGCGGCGCGGCCTTCATGCACGCTGGCGCGGCTTGCGCATGCTCGCGGCCGTCACCCTGATCGGCGCTGCGCTTGCGGGCTGCACCGGCGAGCAATTCCAGAAGGGTTACATCCTGCCACCCGGCGCGCTGGAGCAGATTCCGATCGGCGCGAGCCAGGATCAGGTGCTGATCGTGATGGGCACCCCCTCCACCGTCGCCACCCTTGATGGCGAAGTGTTCTATTACATCTCGCAGCGCTCGGAGCGCATGGTCGCTTTCATGAATCAGAAGGTGGTCGACCAGCGCGTGATCGCGATCTATTTCGACAAGAACCGGCGCGTGCGGCGGCTGGCGAATTACGGCCTGCAGGACGGCAAGATCTTCGACTTCATCAGCCGCACCACGCCGACGTCGGGTCAGGAGATGAGCTACCTCGCGCCGCTGTTCAAGCTGCTCAGCTTCAACTGAGTCTCCAAAAGCGTTTTCGAGCGACGCCAATTCCGCCGGAAGGCAAATGGCTGTCGCCTGCGGCGTCGTGCCGCCCTCCGCGCGGCCTTTGCCGTGGCGTGCGACTTGCCGCCGCAAGCCGCGTTCCCTAGGCTCCCTGCAAAGCAAGAAGCTGGGAGCGGATTCGTGTCCAAGAAACTTCAGAATACCTTGTTGTCCCGCCGTCGCGTGCTCACCGCCGCTGCCGGCCTTTCGGCCGCAGCGATCCTGCCGCGATCAAGCCTCGCCGACTGGAAGCCGACCGAAAACGTCCGTCTCGTCGTGCCAGCCGCAGCCGGCGGCTCGACCGACGTGATGGGCCGGCTTCTGGCCGCACATCTGCAAACCGCATGGGGCCAGTCGGCCGTCGTGGAAAACCGCTCCGGCGGCGGCGGCACCATCGGCACCGCCGAGGTGGTCCGCGCCAAGCCTGATGGCCATACCATCCTGGTCGGCAATCCGGGCCCGAACGCGATCGCCTACAGCATCTTCAAGAATCTCACCTACAAGCCGGACCAGCTTCAGCCTGTGACCAACATGATCCGGATCCCGAACATCGTGTCGGCGCATCCGAAGACCGGCATCAAGTCGGTTGCTGAGCTGATCGCCTATCTCAAGGCCAATCCGGACAAGCTCAGCTACGCCTCCTCCGGCGTCGGCCAGAGCCCTCACCTCACCGGCGCCTGGTTCCTGCAGCTCACGGGCCTGAAGATGACGCACATCCCGTTCCGCGGCGCCGGCCCCGCGCTCCAGGCCGCGCTCGCCGGCGACATCCAGATCCTGTTCGACAACCTCTACCCGAGCCTGCCCCAGGTGCAGAACGGCACGCTCAACGGTCTCTGCGTCACCACGACCGAGCGCAGCGAGCTCGCGCCGAACTTGCCGACCATGCGCGAGAGCGCACCGGAGCTCGCGAATTTCGACGTCTCGTCGTGGTTCTCGGTGTTCCTGCCGAAGGGCGTCTCGCCCGAGGTGCTGAACGCGCTCAATCTCCAGGTCAAGGCGATGCTGGAGCGCGACGACGTCAAGAAGCAGATCGCCGCCATGGGCGCCCGCGCCGACTACGGCACGCCGCAGCAATTCGCCGCCTTCGTGGACGCCGAGACGAAGAAGTTCGCCGCCATCATCCAGAAGGAAGGCTTGCAGATGGACGTGCAGTAGGGTTCGCAAGAACGCCCGCCACCGCCTCCGTCATTGCGAGTGAAGCGAAGCAATCCAGCCCGTCTCCGCGCAGAGACCCTGGATTGCTTCGTCGCAAGAGCTCCTCGCAATGACGCGGTAAGAGCTCGTATTCCGTCAAATAAAAAACCCCGCGGCTCACGCCGCGGGGTTTTGTCTTTCACGTCGGCGCCGCCTAGTGCGCCAGGATCGCCAGCAGCAGCAAGGCCACGATGTTCGTGATCTTGATCATCGGATTCACCGCGGGGCCGGCCGTATCCTTGTAGGGATCGCCGACGGTGTCGCCGGTCACCGCCGACTTGTGGGCATCCGAGCCCTTGCCGCCGAAATGACCGTCCTCGATGTACTTCTTGGCGTTGTCCCAGGCGCCGCCGCCCGAGGTCATGGAGATCGCGACGAACAGGCCCGTCACGATGACGCCGAGCAGCATGGCGCCGACCGCGGAGAACGCCGCCGACTTGCCGGCCGCACCGCCGCCCGCGATCGCGTAGATCAGGAAGTAGACGACGATCGGCGACAGCACCGGAAGCAGCGAGGGGATGATCATCTCCTTGATCGCCGCCTTCGTCAGCAGGTCGACCGCCTTGCCGTAATCAGGCTTGTCGGTGCCCTGCATGATGCCAGGCTTCTCGCGGAACTGACGCCGCACCTCCTCGACGATCGCGCTCGCCGCACGGCCCACCGCCGTCATGCCCATCGCGCCGAACAAGTACGGCAACAGGCCGCCGAACAACAGGCCCACCACGACGTAGGGGTTGTTGAGCGAGAAGTCCGGATTGACGCCGGCGAAGTACGGATGCTGCGCGCTGTCCGCGACGAAGAACTTGAGGTCCTGGTTGTAGGCCGCAAACAGCACGAGGGCACCGAGACCGGCGGAGCCGATCGCGTAGCCCTTGGTCACCGCCTTGGTGGTGTTGCCGACCGCGTCGAGCGCGTCGGTCGACTTGCGCACCTCCTTGGGCAGGCCCGCCATCTCGGCGATGCCGCCGGCGTTGTCCGTCACCGGGCCGAAGGCGTCGAGCGCAACGACCATGCCGGCCAGCGCCAGCATGGTGGCGGTCGCGATCGCGATGCCAAACAGGCCGGCGAGGCTGTAAGTAACCAGGATGCCGGCGATGATCACGATCGCAGGCAGCGCGGTCGCTTCCATCGAGACGGCAAGGCCCTGGATCACGTTGGTGCCATGGCCGGTCACCGAGGCCTGGGCGATCGACTTCACCGGACGATAGTCCGTGCCGGTGTAGTATTCGGTGATCCAGATGATCAGCGCCGTGACGACGAGGCCGACCACGCCGCATTCGAACAGCGCCATGCCGGTGTACTCGACGCCCTCGAGCTTGCCGAAGCCGATCAGGTAGTAGATCACCAGCGCGATGCCGATCAGCGACAGGATGCCGGTTGCGATCAGGCCCTTGTAGAGCGCGCCCATGATCGACTGGCTCGACCCGAGCTTGACGAAGAAGGTGCCGATGATCGAGGTGATGATGCAGATGCCGCCGATCGCGAGCGGCAGCGTCATCATGTTGGCGAGGATCGGCGTCTTGGCGAAGAAGATCGCAGCCAGCACCATGGTGGCGACCGCGGTCACCGCATAGGTCTCGAACAGGTCGGCGGCCATGCCGGCGCAATCGCCGACATTGTCACCGACATTGTCGGCGATGGTTGCGGGATTGCGCGGATCGTCCTCGGGAATGCCGGCCTCGACCTTGCCGACGAGATCGCCGCCGACGTCCGCACCCTTGGTGAAGATGCCGCCGCCGAGACGGGCGAAGATCGAGATCAGCGAAGCGCCAAAGCCGAGCGCCACCATGGCGTCGACCACCGTGCGGCTGTCGGGCGCGAGCTTGAGCGAATGGACCAGGAAGCCGAAATAGAGGGTCACACCTAACAGCGCGAGACCCGCCACCAGCATGCCGGTGATCGCGCCCGCCTTGAAGGCGAGCTCGAGGCCGCCGGCGAGCGACGTCGTCGCGGCCTGGGCAGTGCGCACATTGGCGCGGACCGAGACGTTCATGCCGATGAAGCCAGCAGCGCCGGACAGGATGGCGCCGATGGCGAAACCGATCGCGACATAGAGACCGAGGAAATAGGCAAGCAGCACGAAGATGACGATGCCGACGATACCGATCGTGGTGTACTGGCGCCGCAGATAGGCCTGCGCGCCTTCACGCACCGCCCCTGCGATCTCCTGCATGCGCGGCGACCCCGCATCCGCGCTTAACACCGAAGACGTCGCCCAAATCGCGTAGACGACGGAAAGCACTCCGCAGAGCACTATCAACCATAATGCTGTCATGTGATGTTTGCCTCAGATCCTTGATGTACCCCCGGCGCCTTATTGTCCGTTGTGCGGTGCGGCGCCTTGATTTCGAACAAAGCCGCCCCTTGCCCAAAAGGGGCGGCCTTAGTCAGCCGCGAGCTTGCCAAAATCAAATTGAGGGTGCAACGCCGGATAAGGCCGAAAACGCCGATCTCGGCAGGTATTTAGAACCAAGTGCTGAGAACTAACATGCCGGTTTGGAGCGATTCCTAGAAGTGGCTGTAGGACAGCCGCGTCAAAGCCAGTTCCTGGCCGTGTCCGTCCAGGAAGCGCGGCCTCTCCTTCCCCGGCACGATCGTGCCGATCGCCGTGACGGCAAGGCCGGCCGTCCGCCCCGCGGCAATCAGCGCATCGGCTTGCGCCGGCGGGACGGTGCACAGCACCTCGTAATCGTCGCCCCCCGCAAGCAGCGTCTCGACGCCAACGACGTTGCGGGCGACCAGGCTTGCCGCCGCGGCCGAGAGCGGCACGCTCGCCACGTCGACACTGGCCGAGACGGCGGACGCCGCGCAGAGCTTCGCCAGATCGCCGGCAAGCCCGTCGGAGACATCCATCGCCGCGGTCGCATGATCGCGCACGGCCCGCGCCAGCACATTGCGCGGCTGCGGCTCGCGATAGCGCGAGACCAGGGCGTCCTTTGCGGCGGGACTGCTCGCGAGCGCGGCCGCAGCAGCGCCGCCCTTGAGCACGTCGAGGCCGAGCGCAGCATCGCCGATCGTGCCCGTCACCAGAATGCGATCGCCCGGCTTCGCGCCGGTCCGGCCGACCATCCGCCCCTTCGGCACGCGGCCGAAGGCGGTGATCGAGATCATCTGCGGACCCGGCGTCGAGACCGTGTCGCCGCCGAGCAGCGGACAAGCGAACTCTCTTGCGTCTTCGCCGAGCGCGTCCGCAAAGGGCCGCAGCCAGGCGTCCTCCTTGCTGCGCAGCGCCAGCGTCAGCACGAAGCCGGCCGGCACCGCGCCCTTGGCGGCGAGATCCGACAGGTTCACCCGCAACGCCTTGCGCGCGATGGTGTCAGGCGGATCGTTGGCAAGATAGTGCACGCCCTCGACGACGGCGTCGGTGGTGACCACGATGTCGTCGCCGGACGACGACAGCACCGCGGCGTCGTCGACCAGCCCGAACGCACCGGGATCGGTCGCCAGCGGCTTGAAATAGCGCGCGATGAGGGAGTCTTCGGCGGAGAGGGGTTTCGGGTCTGCCACCGGCTTAACCCCACAAACAGGTGTCATCGCCCGGCTCGACCGGGCGATCCAGTATTCCACAGACGGCTGCGAACAATCGATAGGCCGCGGCGTACTGGATCACCCGCCTTCGCGGGTGATGACAGTGGAGAATGGGGCTGGCGTATTGCTTCAATGCGACGCCCCTCAGCACGACTACCGCCCGAACTCGTCGCCGCGAAACTGGCGGCCGATCTGGTCGAGCACGGCGTTCACCATGCCGGTCTCCTCGCGGTCGACAAACGCGTTGGCGACGTCGACATATTCGGAGACGACGACGCGGCCCGGCACGTCCTTGCGATGCTCCAATTCGTAGGCCCCCGCCCGCAGCACCGCACGCAGGATCGCCTCGATCCGCTTCAAGGGCCAGCCCTTCGACAGCGCCTCGTCGATCAGGGGATCCAGCTTCTTCTGGTCGCGCACGACGCCCGAGACGACGTCGCGGAAGAACGCAGCTTCCGCCGGTAGATACGTGTCGCCCTCGACCTCGTTGCCGAGCCAATGGCTCTCGAACTCGGCAAAGATGTCGTTGATGCCGGCGCCCGCGATATCCATCTGGTACAGCGCCTGCACGGCCGCGAGCCGCGCCGCACCGCGCCGGTTCGCCTTCTTCTCCGCAAGCCCCGCCGGCTTTTTGTTGCTGTTGTCAGCCATGGCTTCAGGCCCGCGCCAGGCGGCGTTTGATGCGCAGCATCGCAAGCGCGGCGCGCGCGGCATCGCCGCCCTTGTTGAGCTCGCTGGCGCGCGCCCGCGCCCAGGCTTGGTCCTCATTGTTGACGGTGAGGATGCCGTTGCCGAGCGGCAGCTTGCGCGAAACCGCGAGGTCCATCAGCGCCCGCGAGGATTCCTGCGAGACGATCTCGAAATGAATGGTGTCGCCACGGATCACGCAGCCGAGCGCGATCACGGCGTCATAGGGCTTGCCGTTCGCCGCCGCGGCATCCACCGCAATGGCCACCGCGGCCGGAATCTCCAGCGCGCCAGGAACCGTGATGACGTCATGGGTCAGGCCGGCTGCCTTCAGCTCGGTCACCGCGCCGTCCAGAAGCGCGTCCTGGAGATCGTCATAGAACCGCGCCTCGACAATCAGCGCGCGCGCGCCGGAAATGTCGGTCTGGTCCTTCAGGGGTGCGCGCCGCGCGTCTGCCATCGTTAAGATCCATTCTAGAGGTTGGCGCGTTATGTAGTCGCCACAGGCTGGTAAGCCAAGTTCAAAGACACTGTCATTCCGGGGCGCGAAGCGAACCCGGAATCTCGAGATTCTCAGGTGCGCAATTGCGCACCGTAGTTCGGCTCTTCGAGCCGCCCCGGAATGACGGCTTCGCCGTCACTTCATTTCCGTCAGCCGCGCCGCATAGCGGGCCATCAGATCGACTTCGATATTGACCTCACTGCCCGCCTTCCAGCCGCCGATTGTCGTGACCGTCAGCGTGTGCGGGATGATCAGCACCGAAAAGGTCACATCCTTCACCGTATTGACCGTCAGCGAGACGCCGTCGAGCGTGATCGAGCCCTTGGTGGCGATGAACCGTGCCAGCTCCCGCGTGGTCGAGAGCTCGAACCGCGCCATATCAGGCAGGTCCTCGCGGCTCAGGAGGGTCGCGATGCCGTCGGCATGGCCTGCGACGATGTGGCCGCCGAGCTCATCGCCGATCTTGAGGGCGCGCTCGAGATTGAGCTTGGTTCCGACCTTCCAGTGTTTTGCGGTGGTCAGCGCCAGCGTCTCGGCCGCGGTATCGACATCGAACCAGGTCTTTTGAGAAGAATCCCTGCCGTCGGCAACGCCGGAGGCGACGACCGTCAGGCAGACGCCGTTGCAGGCGATCGAGGCGCCGTCGGCAATGGTGGTCTGATCATAGCGGCAGGCGATGCGCAGGCGGTGCAACTGCCCCTGCGCCACAGGCGTGAAGCTGACGACCTCGCCGATATCGGTGACAATGCCGGTGAACATTACGCGCGCTCGTAGATGGTGAGAGTATCCTTGTCGAATGTTTCGCTAGCATGAACCTTGTAGGCCTGCGACTGCGTGATTTTCGACAGGGGCAATGCATCGAGTGCATCGACGCCGCCTCTGCCCACCGCTTCCACGCCGCGGAACAGCCAGATCTCGTCGACGAGGTCGGCCGCGACGAACGAGGACGCCACCCGGCTACCGCCCTCGACCATCAGGCGGGTGATGCCCTTTCCGGCCAGCGCATGCAGCACGGCCGGCAAATCGAGCCCGGAGGCGCCTGCCGGCGGGACGCGGATCACTTGCGCGCCGGTCGCACCAAGCCGGGTCGCTGCTGCGGCCTCCGCAAGCTCAGAACCCATCACCCAGAGCGGCGTCTCGCGCGCGGAGCCTATCAGCCTGCTCGGGCCGGGAATCCGCAGGCTCTGATCGAGCACCACGCGCACCGGCGAGCGCGCCGCCATGCCCGGCAGGCGGCAGGTGAGAAGCGGATCGTCGGCCAGCACCGTGCCGATGCCGACCAGGATCGCATCGCTTTGCGCACGCAGGAGATGCACCCGATTGCGCACAGCCTCCCCCGTGATCGCGACCGGCTTGCCGCCGGCCGCACCGATCTTGCCGTCGGGGGAAACCGCGAGTTTCAGGATCACATGCGGACGGTGATCCCTGATACGGCGGAAATGCCCGGCATGGTCGAAGGCGGCCTCCGCCGCGCACAGGCCGACGTCCACATTGATGCCGGCGGCGCGCAGGCGCGCATGCCCCTGGCCTGCCACCTCAGGATTGGGATCCTCGATCGCCGCCACCACTCGTTTGATGCCGGCGGCAATCACCGCGTCGGCACAAGGCGGCGATTTGCCGAAATGCGAGCAGGGCTCCAACGTGACGTAGAGCGTGGCACCGCGAGCAGCTTCGCCGGCCCGGAGCAAGGCTTCAGGCTCGGCATGCGGACGCCCGCCTGCTTGCGTCCAGCCGCGCCCGACGATCACGCCATCCCTGACGACGACGGCACCGACGGCCGGATTGGGCCAGGTGCGTCCCTGCCCGCGCTTGCCCAGCGCCAGCGCAAGCTGCATGAAGCGGATATCGGCGTCCTTGGCCTCGCGGGCCTTCTGCGCGAACTGATCTTCCAGGATACGGAAGATCATTTGCGGATCGCGGCGAGCCGCGCTTCCTCCTCACCGGAGAGCTCGCCGAGCACCTCGGCGAAATCCTTGGCCTCGCGGAAATTGCGGTAGACCGAGGCGAAGCGCACATAGGCGACGTCGTCGAGCGTCCGCAGATGCTCCATCACGGTCTCGCCGATCACCTCGGACGAGATCTCGGCCTCGCCCCCGGTCTCGAGCTCGCGCACGATGGTGGAGACCATCTTCTCCACGCGCTCCGGCTCGACCTGCCGCTTGCGCAACGAGATCTGCACCGAGCGCATCAGCTTGTCGCGATCGAACGGCACGCGGCGGCCGTTGCGCTTGATCACCGTGAGCTCGCGCAGCTGCACGCGCTCGAAGGTGGTAAAGCGGAAATTGCAGGCGACGCATACGCGCCGCCTGCGGATCACGGACGAGTCCTCGGTCGGACGCGAGTCCTTTACCTGCGTATCGAGACTGTTGCAGTTCGGACAGCGCATCCGCTTGAGGCCTTACTGATAGATCGGGAACCGATCGGTGAGTGCCTTGACCCGTTCCTTGATCGCGGCTTCCACCAGCGGCGCCTTGCCGTCGGCGGACTGCGCGATCGCATTGAGGACCTCGGCGATCATGCCGCCGACCTGCTGGAATTCGGCGACGCCGAACCCGCGGCTGGTCGCGGCCGGCGTGCCGAGCCGAATGCCTGACGTGACGAAGGGCGACTCCGGGTCGAACGGGATGCCGTTCTTGTTGCAGGTGATGGCCGCGCGGACCAGCGCCTTCTCCGAGACATTGCCCTTCAGGCCCTTCGGCCGGAGATCGACCAGCATCAGATGATTGTCGGTGCCGCCGGAGACGATATCGAGACCATGGCCCTTCAAGGTCTCAGCCAGCGCCTTGGCGTTCTCGACGACGTTCTTGGCATAGACCTTGAAGTCCGGACGCAGGGCCTCGCCGAAGGCAACCGCCTTCGCCGCGATCACGTGCATCAGGGGACCGCCCTGCAGGCCCGGGAAGATCGCCGAGTTGAGCTTCTTGGTCAGCGTCTCGTCATTCCACAGCATGAGGCCGCCGCGCGGACCGCGCAGCGACTTGTGCGTCGTGGTGGTGGTGACGTGCGCGTACGGCACCGGCGAGGCATGCACGCCGCCGGCGACGAGCCCGGCAAAGTGCGCCATGTCCACCAGGAGGTAGGCGCCGACGCTGTCCGCAATCTCGCGGAAGCGCTTGAAGTCCCACGCTCGCGAATAGGCCGAGCCACCGGCGATGATCAGCTTCGGCTTGACCTGCTCGGCCTGCTTGGCCACCGCATCCATGTCGATGATCTGGTCTTCGCGGCGCACGGTGTAGTGCGCGGCCTTGAACCACTTGCCGCTCATGTTGACGGGCGAGCCGTGGGTGAGATGGCCGCCGGCGGCGAGGTCGAGGCCCATGAAGGTGTCGCCGGGCTGCAGCAGCGCCAGAAACACCGCCTGGTTCATCTGGCTGCCGGAGTTCGGCTGCACGTTGGCGAAACCGGCGCCGAACAGCTTCTTGGCGCGATCGATCGCGAGGTTCTCGGCGACGTCGACCCACTCACAACCGCCGTAGTAGCGCGCGCCCGGATAACCCTCTGCGTACTTGTTGGTCATCACCGAACCCTGCGCTTCCAGCACGGCCCGGCTGACGATGTTCTCGGAGGCGATCAGCTCGACCTCATGGCGCTGCCGGCCGAGCTCGCCCCTGATGGCGGCGGCGATTTCGGGGTCGGCCTGCTCAAGCGAGGCGGTGAAAAACGAATCGGGCGCGGAGGCGGTCTTGGGTGCGGTCATCTTGCGAATATCTCCACCGCCGCAGCCTTTTGGCGGGCTGCGGGCGGGTCTGGTGTGGCGGTCGGAAGCACGCGCGATCTACCACATCGCCCGCAACAGGCCAAGCATTTGCGGGTCGGGCCTGATATTTATGCAAGATATGGTGGAGAGTGGAGGTTTTCGGGGATCGGGCCGGTTGGAGGGAACCGCCCGTTCGCCTCATCCGGAATGGGGCCGCTTCGGGCCTTAACTGCTCATGCCTGGAGCTGCCGGCTGCGGCAGAAGTCGCATCACAACCCCGTATACCCCGCCTTCACCGGGTCCACGCTGCCATCGAGCTGGCGCAAATAGGTTAGGCCGCACACGGTCAACCTGTGCGGGTCCTTCTCGCCGGCCTCCATCAATGTGTTGAGATAGTTCGTGACCTTGGCCCTCGCCTCCTCGCTGGCCGCGGCGGTGCGGTTGGCGAGCAGGTCATAGGTCTGCATGATGCGGTCGATGGCGGCTTCCATGGCACCCTCTGGTTGGTCGACGTATTGGGATTGTTGATCAGGCAACCGCGCGGGCCTCGGACTGGGTCTCGAACCACGTGATCGCCTTGTTGGCGAGCCTGATCTTGTTGAATTCGCCTTGCTGGAGCAGCTTGATGATGACCCCGAGCAGGCGTTCGTCGGTGACGAGCGTATCGGGGATCGCGCCGGAACGGCGAAGGTAGTTCGCGGCGATGGCGTAGGCCTCGCTCACGAGTTCCACGTTCATCGCCTGAAGCCCGCGCTCGACCAGCATCGCCCTGTCTCCAATCCGAAGGAGATAAGCGTCGAGCCGGGAACTGGTTCCTCGCATCCGCGAATTTTTTCGCAGGTGCAAAAAATGTAAACGCACCGGCCCGGGGGCAACTCCGGGCCGGCGCGCTTGGGGAAGTCGGGCACGTTCGGGCAGGCTTGCCGGTCTTGTTGCGGGCCGGCTTGGCCTTATCCCCTAGAAATCAGAGCCGATACAGGATCTGGTCGGTCCAGAACCGCTCGAGGCGATGCAGCGACTTGTTGAGGGTCGAGAATTCCTCGCCCGAGATGCCGCCGACCTGCTCCACCGTCTTGACGTGCTTCTGGTAGAGCGCATCGACGATGCGGCGGACTTCCTGACCCTGCGGGGTCAGGCGGATGCGCACCGAGCGGCGATCGACGCGCGAGCGCTGATGATCGAGGAAGCCGAGCTCGACGAGCTTCTTCAGATTGTAGGAGACGTTGGAGCCGAGATAGTAACCGCGCGTGCGCAGCTCGCCCGCGGTCAGCTCCTTGTCGCCGATGTTGTAGAGCAGGAGCGCCTGCACCGAGTTGATGTCCGCACGGCCGCGGCGATCGAATTCGTCCTTGATCACGTCGAGGAGCCGGCGATGCAGCCGCTCCACCAGAGTCAAAGCTTCCAGATAGAGCGACTGCACCGAACCCTGCTGGCCGGAGACGCGCTCTGCGGTATCTGCCGCAGTTGCGACGGCTTTCATCATGACACTTCCCCTGTTGTCGTTTTTATCGACACTTATTCGACGAAACTTGTGTCCCGCCTGATAGGTGCAACTTAAGGGGCTCGTTTGAAGATCGGCTTAAATAAGAGAATAAAGAGATCATGAATTTAAGACAGTGAATTGCGGATTAAGCCTGTGCCACAAGCACTTTTCGAAAGCCTCTGTTGACCTTCGCAAGGTCTTGTTCACCCTCCGTCCGCCCCTGTTGTCGCATTCCAGAACAGGCCCGCTTCGTTTCGAAACGGGCGCGTAAGAGCTGTGGCGAAACCGGCTGGTCAACGAAAACTTACCGCAAATTTTAGGCAACCAGCGGTCAACCAAGACCAAACACTCTCGTGTCCCGGACCAGCGCCGCGAAGCGGAGCGCCGGGACCCAGATGTTTCAAAGCCAGATTTCGGAGACATGGGCCCCGGCTCGGCAGCGCACCGCAGCGGACAATGCTTCGCATCGCCGGCAGCGCTGCGCTGCGTCCGGGGGCCCGAGAATATCGTAGACCGCGACGTTGTCGCTACGGCGGCCGTTCGCGCGCGGCCATCCAGGCAAGCGCGAGATAGGCGGCGAGCATGAAGGCCTCGACGCCGACGACGATCAGGCTGCCGCCGTAGATGCCCGGGAACATCAGCTCGATCACCGCCATCGACACCACGGTCGTCAGCCACACCACTGCGCCCCACGGCGTTGCCAGCCACAGGCCAACCGCGGCGACGAGCTCGATCACGGCAAAGTAGACGGTCGCCGCCTGCCAGGCCATGGACTGGTTCTCGAACGCCTCGTCCTCGCCGCCGACAAAGCCCGTCACCTGCGCCCAGTGATAGAGACCTTTCAGTATCGAGAGCAGCGCCATCACCCGCAGGAACAGCACCAGGCGGCGCGTCCAGACATTGTCGTCGGACGCTTCCCGCTCCGACGAGATCGCGGCGACGGATATCGCACCGTCTCTGGCAGTGTCCCTGGCGCTGTCGCGGGCCGCATCGCGGGTGGAGATCTCGGACATGGGCCCCTTGTGGCTGCTTCGCCCTGCAAAATCAATCGGCTGCCCGTCCCTTGCGGCAGGTCAAGCCGCGGTGACGGGAACCGTGCGAGCTGGTATAAGAATAATTCCAGCCGGAGGAAGAGTGATGGCGATCAAATACGGACGTCCGATCGAATTGCGCGAGGTCTCGCGCCGCGAGGGCACCGCGGTGCCTCATACCCTCGATCTGACCGTCCGCCCGCGCCGCAACCGCAAGGCCGAATGGGCCCGGCGCATGGTGCGGGAGAACGTGCTCACCACCGACGATTTGATCTGGCCGCTGTTTCTGATCGACGGCAACAACAAGCGCGAGCAGGTCGCCTCGATGCCCGGCGTCGAGCGCCTCAGTGTCGACCAGGCCGTGCGCGAGGCCGAGCGCGCTATGAAGCTCACCATCCCCTGCATCGCGCTGTTTCCCTACACCGAGCCGTCCTTGCGCGACGAGGAAGGCTCTGAAGCGACCAACCCGAACAACCTGGTCTGCCAGGCCGTGCGCGCGATCAAGAAGGAGTTTCCGGAGATCGGCGTGCTCTGCGACGTCGCGCTCGATCCCTTCACCAGCCACGGCCATGACGGCCTGATCTCGGACGGCAAAATTCTGAACGACGAGACGGTGGCCGTGCTGGTGCGCCAGGCCCTGGTGCAGGCCGAAGCCGGCTGCGACATCATCGCGCCCTCCGACATGATGGACGGTCGCGTCGCCGCGATCCGCGAGGGGCTGGATCGCTCCGGCCTGCTCGACGTGCAAATCATGGCCTATGCGGCCAAATACGCCTCAGCCTTCTACGGCCCGTTCCGCGACGCCATCGGCTCGGCCAAGACACTCACCGGCGACAAGCGCACTTATCAGATGGACAGCGCCAACACCGACGAGGCGCTGCGCGAGGTCGAGCTCGACATCGCTGAGGGCGCCGACATGGTGATGGTGAAGCCCGGGATGCCCTATCTCGACGTGGTCCGCCGCGTGAAGGACACCTTCGCGATGCCGACCTTTGCCTACCAGGTCTCGGGCGAATACGCGATGATCGCGGCCGCCGCGAACAACGGCTGGCTCGACGGCGAGCGCGCGATGATGGAAAGCCTCCTGGCGTTCAAGCGCGCCGGCGCGGACGGCGTGTTGAGCTACTTTGCGCCGAAGGCGGCGGAGAAGCTGCGAAGCCAGGGGTAAGGTGCCGTAGGGTGGGCAAAGCGAAGCGTGCCCACCAATCCATCGTGCAGAACGGCGCGCAATGCTGGGCACGGCGCTACGCGCCTTTGCCCACCCTACGGCAGCTGCGTGAACGGCTGCCTCCGCCCCCGAATCGCCGGAATATTTCGGCTTGTTAATGCCGCGCGCCCTTGGCACGGGCCTGGCCTGTTCCCATGTCCTGCCACGGGGTTTTCCTCTTGGGAGGACGGACGATGTCGTACGATTCGGATAATTCAGGCGCCTGGCGCAATGACGGCGGGGTGCAGCCGCACGCCTACGACCCCTATCTGCATCCGGAGCTATTCCGGGGCGTTGCGACGCGGCGGGTGTTCGCCTTCCTGATCGACATGGTCGTGATCTCGGTGCCGGTCATCCTCGGCTACCTCTTCATCGCATTGTTCGGCGTGGTCACGCTCGGCCTCGGCTGGGCGCTATTCTGGCTGGCCTGGCCAGCCTCTGTCATCTGGGCCATCGTCTATTACGGCGCCTGCATCGGCGGCCCGTCTTCCGCGACCATCGGCATGCGGATCATGGATCTGGAGCTGCGCACCTGGTACGGCGCGCCTGGCTATTTCGTGCTTGGCGCCACCCATGCCGTGCTGTTCTGGGTGACGGTTTCGTTCCTGTCGCCCTTCGTGGTCCTGGTCGGCCTGTTCAACGGACGCCGGCGGCTGCTGCACGATTTCGTGCTGGGGACGGTCGTGATCAACAATTCCGTGCGCGCGCCGGTGCCGCAGGGCGCCAGAAGCTGGTGATCAAGGATTCTCAACCAGGACCGACTACGCTGGCTGATCTGACCCGCCCAGCAGACCGATTGACCAGGGGCCTCCGTAGCGCGATGCTGACATTCACTTCGGAGGCCCACGACGTCCCTTGACCCAGCACTCGCGCGACACCCCACAGTTTTACCTTACGGCGCCCTCCCCCTGCCCCTATCTGCCGGGCCGGCACGAGCGGAAGGTGTTCACGCATCTGGTCGGGGACCGGGCCGGCGACCTCAATGACCTCCTGACCCATGGCGGCTTCCGCCGCAGCCAGTCAATCGCCTACCGGCCGGCCTGCGACCAGTGCCGCGCCTGCGTCTCGGTCCGGGTCATCGCCAATGAGTTCCGCCCCTCCCGCAACTTCCGGAAGGTGATGGCGCGCAATGCCGACATCATCGGCGAGCAGCGCAGCGCGGTGCCGACCTCCGAGCAATATTCCGTATTCCGGGCCTATCTCGACGCCCGCCATCGCCACGGCGGCATGGCAGACATGACCGTGCTCGACTACGCCATGATGGTCGAGGACAGCCACGTCGAGACCCGCATCATCGAATACCGCAAGCGCGGCCCCGACAGCGGTCTCACCGGCCGCGGCGAGGAGCTGATCGCGGTGGCGCTGACCGATGTGCTCAGCGACGGCCTGTCGATGGTCTATTCGTTCTTCGAGCCGAGCCAGGTCAGCCGCTCGATGGGCACCTTCATGATCCTCGACCACATTGCCCGCGCCCGCCGGCAAGGGCTGCCTTACGTCTATCTCGGCTACTGGATCGAGGGCTCCAAGAAGATGGACTACAAGGCCCGCTTCCTGCCGCAGCAGCGCCTCGCGCCCTCGGGCTGGCTGCGCATCGACGCGCAGGGCGATGCAGCGTCCGAGCCGCAGGACTAAGACTTCCGGAATCGTGCCTTTCAGGAGGCGGCCGCCTCAAGGCGGTGCATTGGGCCGAGCTTCGCGCCGGCGCGACCTTCGGCGATGAATTTGAGCGCCGCGATCCCGGGCAGGAAGAAGTAGCCGCCTCCACGCGCGCCTGTAAACGAAGCCAGTGTGACCTCGCTGCCGCTCGGCGATCCCGGAACGGTGAAGGTCCTGCCGCTGGGCTGTGACCCCACGATCGGATCGTCCTGCTTGTCGAGAGCGCCGAAACGAGGGTTTTGCAGCCAGCGCTGGTGGATGAATTCGAACTGGCGCTCGAGATCGGCATTGCACGCGATGAAGAATATGCCTTCGCGATCTCCTGCCTCGGTCTTCTCGCGATAAGGCCGCCCGCGGCGGAGCAGCCTGTGCAGCTTCGATGATTTGATGCTCGATTGCACATCGATCCCCAAGGAGTCGCGCGGGTTGGATCGGCGGATATGCGCGCCCTTCGGACAGACGAAGCCATTTGCGTCCTCGACGCGATAACGGAAGGCGTCCGCCGCCGAATTCGACCCCAGAGGACCTTGCCATCCGAGCGGCATGCCGTCCTTCCGACGTCCCATCAGTCTTTCGCAGGTCTGTTGGTCATTTGCGGCTTCGAACTGCCTGAACGCATCGACATACTGCTCGATCTGCCGCACCGCCAAGTAGCTCCCGTTCAGCGTGAAGCGGTCTCCCGATTGCGGCCACTCATTCACGTTGGGGCAGTAGGTGAGTTCGTCATACTCGTTGCGATAGCCCAGAATGAATTCGCCGGGCTCGACGACACGATCCTCATAGAACTGACCGGCGTCTTTTCGCGCCTGACGCAGCGCGGCTCCCTCCTCTTCCCTGAGATCGCGGATCACGGGTTGCGCGAGGCCGTCGCGGAAGCCGAACGGCTCACGCAATCCGCCGTCCTTATCTGCAAACGAGCAGGGATTGTTCTCGACGGTCCTGACGACGAACACAGCCGGATCCGGCTCCTCCATTCGCGCGGTTGCGCCGAGCACCCACCATTGCGCAACGAGAATGTGAACAGTCTGGCGGCCGTCGGCGCCCTCGACATCCGACCAGCGCCATTCATCCCGCGGAGCGTCTCTCAACAGATCTTGGCGCAATGCGCTCCCCATGCCGCTGCTGAAAGCCGTCGGAAACGGATGCGTTTCGGCCTCGGTGCAGCCGAGTTTCTTGAGCCCTGCGAAGCTGAAAGCGACCGACACGGCTTCTTCGATCGACGCTTCCGGCTTGGTCTTGCCCTTCGCGATGCATTTGGCACTGACGACCAGCTTGCTGTCGACCAGACGCGAGAGCCAGGCTCGCGCCTGGTCCTCGCAGCCGTCGCGGATCGTCAGCAGCCAGAAACGGCTGGATTTGAGCCAGCCGAAGCCGCTCTTCAACATGCCCTGGACGTCGTGACTTTGCTCGGAGAGTCGCGGAGCGTGCTTCATGTCTCGATGGCCCTCATGATCAGATCGTCGTTCTTCTCGTTGCGCTCGCCGAACAAGGCGTCACGCAGCCCCGTGGCGAGGTTGATCTGGTCGACCGTCCGGTTGCAGGCGTCGAAACGGTAGAGATGCGGCAGCATGCTGTCGCGCGCATAGGATTTGAATCTCAGCTCGCACTTCACGCCGCGGAAGATGACAAAGCGCGTCGGCGGAAAACTACGGGCCTTTGCAATGCCGGGCTGTCCCTCCAGGGCCGGGGCGCGCGGATGAAGCTCGGTCCAGCGCCAGGCCAGCGTGGTGCCGACGGCCGCGCCGTTGATGAAGTCGTCGAGATAGCCGCCGAAATTGCCGTCATAGTTCGAGCAGAACAGAAAGCGGCGACCGTTGTCGATGATGTGCCAATGGCCGAAATGGATGCCCGGCGCATTGCCGAGCCAGCCTTGCGTGAAGAACACCCGTCCGGCAAAGGTCACGATGCGCAGCGCCTGTCGAATGCACCACGCGCTCCACCATTGCGGACCGCGCAGCTCGGTGAGGCTGAACATGTGCTGGGTGCCACCGACCAGGTCGGCCTCGCATCGTTCGACCGACGGATGAATCTGCTGGGCCCGCGGGACGTCCTCTTCGAGCGGATGAAAGAACTTTTTGCTCAGCCCCGTGAAATAGCGATTGAGCCAGTAGAACAGCGTGCCGATGCCAAGCACCGCGGCGATCGCGACGACCGCGATCCCCGTGATCTGCAATCCGGTCAGCTTTGGCAGCTTCGGTTCGATGACAGTGTGCATATAATCCGGAGCCAGCGCATAGGCCAATGGAGCGAAAGTGTAGGCGATCGCGCACGCGGCGATGGCCAGCAGCAGCGGCACGCCGATGATCCAGCCGCCCGCATAGGTGGCCAGCGACGAGAGCGTGTCCGTCGGCCGATCGAGCTCTTGCTGAACGCTGTTGAGCCAGCGCCTCCAGGACACGAATTGAGCGGGCAGCGGCACCAGGAACAGCCAGACAAGGAATGCAATGACCGCGAACGCCAGCAACCCGTGCCAGCTGATCGTCAGCAGGCATTCACTCGTCTTGGTGACGGCGTCTTCGATGGCCCGCCCCACGTGCCCCGGTTCGCCGAAGAACCAGTTATAGGCGCGCGGAAGTGTCCAGACGATCCCGAGTACGACGAACCACAGCACGATCGCCGCCACGGGATAAGCGAGCTTCGCACCGATGCTCGCCCCCTTCCCGCGCCAATAGGATCGCGGCGCAGGCGTGGCCGCCCATCCGAAGCGGGGATTGGTATAAGCCCAACGTGCCAGCGCCAGCGCGAAGGCGGTGCGGTCGTTGCCGTATTTCGGCTTCAGCTTCCGCGCTTCGATGCGCGTCTGCTCCAGCAGGTCGCTCTCCATCTTGATCTGCCGGACCGACCGGTCCCGGGCGCCGACGAAGCCGCCGTCGGCGATGCTGTGCCAGCTCATCAATTGGCTCAGCAATTGCTGCTTGTCCTTGGCCGTGGGCACGGCGACGCCCGGAGCGACCATGGAGCCGAACAGCGCCCACATCGCGCCGTCGTGATGGTAGACGAGGCGATACAACAGGTCGTAAGGGCGGAAGCCCTCCTCCACCGCGAGCTCGAGCACGAGCACCGGCTGCTGGTTCGGCGCACCAGCCAAGGCCGGGAGCAGCCCGATCGAGGCGAAGTGCACCATTGCGACGTCGTCCAGCAGGGCATCCAAGGCATCGTGAAGTTGCTTTGAAACCTCAGCGCCGCCGGTCCAGCCTGGCGCAACGATGCAGATCATCTGCTGCCGGACGATCTCGAGCATGGCCGTGTTCTCCGCTCGCTCAAGTGGTACGCATGCGCATGCACAGCATCAGCGGGCCGTCATACGCGATGGCCTTGCCTTCACCGCGCGCCAGTTGCAGCCGCGGCAAGGTAAGCAGGCCGATTAGGGCGCTTGTCAGGATCTCCACCGCGTAATCCCGCGCCGGACATTGGCGGTAGCCATATCCGAACATGAGATACCGCAAGGCATCTTCGTTGCCCCAATCGCGGTCCGGGCAATAGCGCCCGCTCTGTGGAACCACGCGGGAATCGAACAGAGCAGCGATCGACAGCAGCGAAACCTTGCCGCCGCCTGGACATCCGGCGTTTTGTCGCGCCCCGGTCGTCATTTCCGTGTCGCGCGGCACGTCGCGCGCCAGCAGCGGAAAGATCGGCCGGAAGCGCATCAGTTCGAGCACATGGTTGCGCACGATCTTGCGGAACTCGGGATCGGCCCAGACGGCGGGCTCGCCGAGTTTGTCGGCCAGCGACCACAATTCGTCATAGACCTTCTGTCGTCCCAACAGCTCCTGGACGACGAGGGCCCCCGACTGGACGGTGACCGGATGCGAGATCCAGGCAAGGCCGACAGCGTTCCGTTCAATGTCCGCCGAGGAGCTCTTGACACCCCACGCGGCGCCGATGGTGCCGGTTACACGATCGATCCGCGCCTGCAGCGCATCCCCGCAGGCCTCGGCTCGCCGGCGAAGATCGAGTGTCGCGAGGCTGCCGGCCAGGAGCTGCCCTGCGACATAGCGGATCTCGAGCATGTACTGTCGTTGCAAATCTTCGTCGACATCGCCCTTTGAAGCGTCGGTCACTGATCCCGCCACCACCGCCCCCGTTGCCGCGCCGAACAGCGGCCGCATGGCGCGGAATACGACCCACATCAGGTACTCGTCGATCAGATCGAATCCGGCCGCTCCGCGCCCGCGCAGAGCCTTGATGCGCCGCTGCGCCTCGACGTCGGAATCGGCGGGGACGTCCAGAGCCGCCAACCGCGCATGGACCAGATCCCGATCGGCTGAATAGGTCGGGCCCGGATCCATCCCGATGAGGTAGTCTCCCGAGACCATGTTGGCCGCATGCGCGGTATTGGAAAAGCTGCGCGTGCGCATCAGCACATCCTTCACCGCGCTGGCGCGTGCCACCAAGCCGAACCGACCGCCTATAGCGGGCCAGCGCCGAAGCAGCGCACCGAGCGCGCGCAACACCGTAACGTGACGGTTGAGCCAGCAGAACACACCGTAGGAGAGACTGCGCGCTCCCGGCGGCAACGCGTCGGGTTCATAGGTCGAGAGTTTCATGCTGCATACCCGTCCTTCCGCCAATCCGCGAGGGCCGCGGCGACCCGTCCTTGATAGTGAGGCATGCCCAGACGCTCCGCGGCCTCGGCCGCTCGCTTGAAATGCGCTTCGGCGCCTGCCAGATCGCCGGCACGCCGCAAGGTTTCCGCAAGCTCGTACAGGGCTTCGGTCTGGTGGCCGTATTCTTCGGCGGCGTCCTCGACGGCCTTGCGACCGACCGCGATAGCATCGTCGAGCCGATCGAGCTTGCGATAAGCGACGCCCAGGCTCACGCGCATGAACGTCCTGCCGTAGGGTCCGGCCGCCTCGTAGATGCGATCGGCGAATCCTTTCTCCAGCATCGCCGCCGCCTCGGCGGCCTTGCCGTTGTGCGTGAGCGCGCTGCCCAAAACGCCGGTGCAAACCGAAAGCATGGTCGGAACGTTGTGCGTCATGCATTGCTGCACGCCCGTGCGCATCAAGGTCTCGGCACGATCGAGCTCCCCGCTCTCGATCCAGATCTGCGACTGGACGGTGTCGATCAGCAGACGGGAATAAGGATGGTTGATGTTCGATAAGATCTGATAGGCCTTGGCACAGAACGCGTGTGCGGTTGCACCGTCGCCCAGCCGCCAGAGCGTGCTGGCATGAAACGCATAGAGATTGATGATGGGGATCGCGGCCCATCCGGGTTGCACGACATGCGCCGACAGCTCCGGTCCGTAGTCGGAGAGCAGAACCTGGCCTTCCACCGCGGCCTCTGCATATCGACCGAGCGCGTGGAGGTTCATCAGGCGGGTCTGATGCGCCGCCATCATCATGTGGCGGCGCTGCGCGAGGCAGGCCGCCTCGAGACCCCGTGAAGCATAACGCAGCCCTTGCTCGAAGCGTCCGCGCATCCACAGGAACACCGCCGTCTCGGTCGACACCGCCGCTCGTGCGCGCTGATCGTTCAGCTGCACCGCGATGGCTTCCGCACGCTCCATATTGCTGAAGATCTCGTCGATCTGCCCGAGAGCCAGCATCGCCCCGATGGCTTCCAGGCGAAGCGCAAGCTCCAAGGTCTGCGCGACCGAGGCGTCATCCACACGGCGGGCTGCCTGAAGACCCCTCTCGAACAGCTGCAGGGCTTCCTGGTTGGCCGAGCGCGAGATGGCCCGGGCCATCGACTTGACGGTGAATCTCGCCGCCTGCTCCCATTCCTCTCCCTTGAAAGCATGGTGCGCCAGCGCCGGCGCGACATCCGCCTCGACCGCCCCTGGCCGCGCATGCAGGGCCAGGAAGGCCTGTCGATGCAGCGCCTTGAGCCGTGCGCGCGTGAGCGCGCCGAGCACGACATCGCGCACCAATGCGTGGCGAAACGCGAACGTGTGCTGCTCGAGCGGACCGCGCGCCTGATCCGGCCCCGTCAACAATCCGGATGCAACGCACAGACCCAGCAATTCTTCCGCACGCCCAAGGTCCACGGCCTGCATCGCCGCGATCAGTTCGCGCGTGATGGGATCGCCGAGGATTGCCGCGGCCTCGAGCGCGGACTTGGCAGCTTCGGGCAGCCTGTCGACGCGCGCGCCGATCACCGCGGCGATCGAGCCCGGCACGCGCAGCTCTCCGAGCGGCCTCTGCAGGCGGTACGCACCCGGCGTTCCTTCGAGCGATCCCTCGTCGATCAGCGTAATGACCAGTTGCTCCAGGAAGAAGGGATTGCCGTCGGCGCGCGCGACCAATTCGCTCATGACGCCGAGCACGGACAGATCATCCCCCAGCAAGGCACGCGCGAGCCTGAGCATCTCGCCGTCGCGGAGAGGCTCGATCACACGCTCCGCAAACCAGGAGGCCTGGCGCCACTGATGGTCGAAATCGGGTCGATAGCTGACACAAACGAGGATCGGTAGTCCCTGAAGCTTTGGAAGCAGAGCCTCGAACAACCGCCGGCTCTCGCGGTCAGCCAGGAAAACGTCCTCTAGCACGAGCACGAACGGGCCCGCTTGGGCGCGCCTGCGCACGAGCCACAGCAATGCGTCGCCAATTCGGCGCCGCCGCTGGACCGGGTTGAGCTCCAGCCAAGCCTGGTCCGGCGCCGCCAGACCCAACAAGTCATTGATCGCCGCAAGATGCGCGGCGCCCTCGGCGGCCCATTCGGCGACCAGGGACTGCCTGACGGATTGCGCATCCGTCACGCTTGCTTGCGGCAACCCGGCCAGGCTTGCGATCAGGTCCGCGGCGGTGCTGTAGGCGCGCGCGCTCGCATAACCTCTCGCCTGCGAAAGGCAGACCTCCATGCCCTGACTTGCAAGCGCGGCGATCCAGTCGGCGATCAAGCGTGACTTCCCGATCCCGGCATCGCCGCACAGACCGATCGTCCGCATCGCACCGGTTCGAACGATGTCGAGATCCCCGGCCAGGATCCGCAAGGAATCTTCGCGGCCGACCAGGGGCGCCCAGCGTTGCTTGCGCGTCAGCGGCGCCGCAGCTGAACTTTCGGTGGCGACCATGACCTCATGGAGTTCGACCGGATCATCCAGCCCTCGTATCGATCGGGTCCCGACCGGCCGCGTGTCGATCTGCTGCGCGACGAGGCGCTGCGTCGCGGCACTGATCAGAATGCCGCCGGGCGGAGCCATCTTTTCGAGCCGCGATGCAAGGTGAATCGTCTTGCCGTCCGCACCGTAGTGCGACCAGCCGTATTGTCCGACGACGCCGACCAGGACTTCGCCCGAATTGATGCCGATGCGCAGCGTCGGGCTGGCCACGCCCTGAACCGCGTGGCCGGGAATGCTTGCTCGCTGCATCTTGAGAGCGGCAAGGCACGCCCGCAGGGCGTGATCCTCCTGCGCCACGGGCGCGCCGAACAAGGCGACGAGCCCGTCGCCGAGCAACTGGCTCACCGTGCCGCCATAGGTCCCGACCGCTTCGGCCAAGTGGTTCAGCGCCTTGCCGAGATAGTTGCGGGATTCCTCGGGGTCGGAGTGCTGGAGCAGTGATGTGGAGTCGCAGACGTCGACAAAGAGAACGCTGACCTGCTTGTTTTCGGTCAACATCTGTGACCGAACCGTCGCATGATCGTGCAGCGGAACAACCCGCGCCTCGCGGTCGATTGGGCTGGCAATCGATGAAGCGGAGAGCTGCTCCACGGCGTGATCGAGGCGCGCGCCGCACTGAGAGCAGAAGCGATGCTCGCGAGCAACACGGGCTGAACATGCGGGACACTTGGTCACGGCAGGACACGCTCATCAATGATTTCAACGCAGCAATCAACGCTTTCTGGCTTGATCATCGTCCCCTCCCGGACGTGAACCCGCGCAGTTCAAAATCAATCCATCAAGCCAACGGTCTCACCACTGGCTCCGCGCGCCGACGTCGCGCACAACTCATAGACGTATCCGGAGAAAATGCGATCGGCGCACTTAATCCGGCGCGGGACCGCCGATTATCCCGCCGGGAGAAAAACCAATCCTGAAAAACGCATTGTCATAACAGGGCCTATTTGCAATATGCGGCCTATCAGCAATTGAAGGTAGTATACCCTCTTCGCACCAATTGAAAAGCCGTAGTTCATGGGTTCCGACGAAAGCCGTCGCCCCGAATGGCGCGGATTTCCGAAAGGACCGAACAGGGTTCGCGCGAAACTTGTACGGCCGGGCTTGCGCAGGACCAATCGGTCGCAGGGTGCTCGGTACAGACAGAGCGGCAGCCGCTTATCCAAACAATGTATCGGACAACAGCTTCACGTTCAGGATCACGATCACGCCAGCGACGATCCACGCGATCGCGGCGACGTAGGCGGGAATCGCAAACTTTCCCATCTTGCGGCGGTCGGAGACGAAGCGGACCAGCGGGATGACGGCGAAGGGCAACTGCATCGACAGCACGACCTGGCTGAACACCAGCAAATCCGCCGTGCCGCGCTCGCCATAGATCGCGGTGACGACGATCACGGGGACGATGGCGATGCCGCGCGTGAGCAGGCGGCGCGCCCAGCTCGGCAGGCGCAGATCGAGAAAGCCCTCCATCACGATCTGGCCGGCGAGCGTCGCCGTCACCGTCGAGTTCAGGCCGGAGGCGAGCAGCGCCACCGCGAACAGCGTCGAGGCGATGCCGAGGCCCAGGAGCGGCGACAACAGCTCGAACGCTTGCCCGATCTCGGCGACATCCGAATGGCCGCTCTTGTGGAATGTCGCCGCGGCGACGACGAGGATCGCAGCGTTGATGAACAACGCCAGCATCAGCGCGATGGTCGAGTCAGTCGTCGCCCATTTGATTGCTTCGCGCCGGCCTTCATCGTTGCGCTCATAGGCGCGCGTCTGCACGATCGACGAGTGCAGATAGAGATTATGCGGCATCACGGTCGCGCCGATGATGCCGATCGCGATGTAGAGCATCTCGGGGTTGGTGAAGATCTCGGCCTTCGGCATGAAGCCGTGCACGACCTCCGCGACCGGCGGCGCGGCGGCCACGATCTGGACCGCAAAGCAGACCGCGATCACGGCCAGCAGCGCGATGACGAAGGCTTCGAGGAAACGGAAGCCGCGGTTCATCAGGAGCAGCAGCAGGAAGGCATCGAGCGCGGCGAGCAGCGCGCCTCCGATCAGGGGAATGCCGAACAGGAGTTTCAGTGCGATCGCGGTGCCAATGACTTCGGCGAGATCGCAGGCGATGATCGCCGCCTCGCAGGCGAGCCACAACAGGAAGTTCACCGCCGGCGAATAGGTGGCGCGGCAGGCCTGCGCGAGATCGCGGTCGGTGACGATGCCGAGCCGTGCCGCCAGCGATTGCAGCAGGATCGCCATCAAATTCGAGAGCAGGATGACCGAGAGCAGCGTGTAGCCGAACTTCGAACCGCCGGCGAGGTCGGTCGCCCAGTTGCCGGGGTCCATATAGCCGACGGAGACGAGATAGCCCGGGCCGACGAAAGCGAGCATCCGGCGCCACCAGCGGCCCGCGGCCGGAATGGCGACCGTGGCGTTGACCTCGGGGAGGCTCTTGGTGGCGGGCGCGTCAGTGCGCCAGCCAGCGGTGTCGGGGGTCAAATCAGGCGATCGGGCATCCATACGACGAGAATACCGATGTCGAGGCTTATTGCAACTCATTTGCAACTGCATCTAGTGGCATGGGTTCCCGCCCGGGCCGTTGTTCGCCGCCCTGTCGGGAAGCGGGTGGGTTTGGCGCCCCTCGGCGCCGAATATTGGCGCCAACCCGACTTTGCAGGAAATGCGCCATGTCAAACCCGCCTCGCCTTCCCGACACCTTTAGCCGCCTTGCCTGGTCCAACCTCGCAGCGCAGTCGGCCGAACAGATCGCATTGGCGGCGGCTCCCATCGTCGCGGTGCTCACCCTCGGGGTCGCGGAAGGCCAGACCGGCCTGTTGCAGACCGCACTGACCCTGCCCTTCGTGCTGTTCGCGATTCCGGCCGGCCTGCTCGCCGACCGCATCTCGCGCCGCTCGCTGATGGCAGGAGCCGAGGCGCTGCGGGCCGCGGCGCTCGCCGCCATCGTGCTACTGCTCGCGCTCGGCGCGCTCAACCTGCCGCTGCTGGCGCTGCTCGGCTTCGCTGCGGTGTGCGGCACCGTCGTCTACAGCGTGGCCGCGCCGGCCCTGGTGCCCTCGCTGGTGAGCGCGGAGCTGTTGCCGGCGGCGAATGCGCGGATCGAGCTTGCGCGCACCATCGCCTTTGCCAGCGGACCTGCGCTCGGCGGCGCGCTGGTGGGCTGGTGGGGCGCAAGCCCGGCCTTCGGCTTCGCCGCGGCGCTCTCGGCGATTGCGGTGGTGCTGCTGGCCGGCATCTTTGAACCCGCCCGCGCGCCAGCGCCCCGCCGCCATCCGTTGCAGGACATTCGCGAAGGCGCGGCTTTCGTGTTTCACCATCCGCTGCTGCGGCCGGTGTTCATCACCCAGTTCATCTTCAACACCGGCTGGTTCCTGCAGATCGCCGTGTTCGTGCCCTACGCCGTGCGCCATCTCGGCCTCACCGCCGCGGGCGTCGGCACGGTGCTGACGATGTACGGCGTCGGCATGGTGATCGGCGCGCTGCTCGCCACCCGCGTGATGCAGCGCATCAGCTTCGGCACGGTGGTCGGCCTCGGCCCGGTCACCGGCTTCATCGCCGCACTGGTCATGGCGCTGACGGTGCTGGTCCCCTCGCCGTGGCTCGCGGCCTTGAGTTTCTTCCTGCTCGGCGTCGGGCCGATCCTGTGGGTGATTTCGACCACGACGCTGCGCCAGTCGGTGACGCCGCCACGCCTGTTGGGACGCGTCTCCGCCATCAACATCATGAGCTACGGCGCGCGCCCGCTCGGCTCTGCGCTGGGCGCGGTGGTCGGCGGGCTCTGGAGCGCGGAAGCGTGCCTGTACCTGGCGACCGCCGTGTTCGGCGTGCAGGCCCTGGTGATCTGGCTGTCACCGGCCGTGGCGCTGGACCGGCAGCCGGACATGGTGGGGGACGAAGTGCCGGCGCGGTGCTAGCCACAACCATCCGTGTCCCGGCTCTGCAGTGCAGCGCTGAAGAGCGCTGCAGTGCGTCCGGGGCACGAGGAGAGAGTACGCACTGCTCCCACACCGTTGAAACAGCGGAAGCTAATTCGCCAGGTACCGCTCGTAGCTCCCCGTCACGGGCTCGCTCGCGTCGACATCAGGATCGAGCGTGTAGAGATCCTGCGCACGGCCGATGCCGCGCAGCGCGTAGCGGCCGGTGGAGACGAGATAACGGCGCCCGGTGGCATCGAGGCCCTTGTAGAACTCGGATGACGCCAGCAATTCGCGGTCGACCGAGCGGCTCATCGAGGCGATACGGCTGACCTCGTTCACGGTCGGACCGACCACGGTGAAGTCGAGCCGGTCCTCGCTGCCGATATTGCCGTAGAAAACCTGCCCGACATGCAGGCCGATATAGGCTGACGTCGTCGGCCGCCCCTCCGCCGCCCGGCGGGCATTCAGCGCCGCGATATTCTTGCGGAACAGGTGCTCGGCGCGTAGCGCCGCGCGCCGCGCATCCGCCATGTCCTCGCCCCAGAACATCGCAAGCACGCCGTCGCCGATCAGCTTGAGCACATCGCCGCCGGCCTCGTGAATCGCGTCGATCACGGCTTGCGCATAGTCATTGAGGAACGGGATGATCTCGTCGGGGCCGATGCTTTCGCTGATCCCGGTCGAGCCGCGCAGATCCGAGTACCAGAGCACGGCGTTGATGCGCTCGGTGACGCCGCGCGAGATCCGCCCGCGCAGCACCTGCTCGGAGGCGTCGCGGCCGAGATAGACGCGGCCGAGCGTGCGCACGATGTCGACCTGCTGGGCCGACTTGATCGCAAGACCCAGCACCGGCACGAGATCGCGCAGCGCGGCAAGTTCGGCTTCGGTAAAGCCATCGTCCCGCCGCGTCGTCCAATAGGAGTAGAGGCAGTCCATCTGCCCGAGCGCTCCGCTCTCGCCGAAGCGGTGCACGAAAGCCAGGAAATGCCGGTGGCCATGTTCGGCGAGGTCGCCGATCTGCGAGAAATCGAGCGACGGCGCATCGGCGAGATCGATCACCATCTCGTCGTGGCCATGCTCGAGCAAATGATAGAACACCGAGCGGCGCCAGTTCTTGGCCGCATCGCCCTCTGCCGTCGAGCCGTACTCGACGACGTCGCTCTCGTTGCTCGGCGTATCGCTCCAGCGGAACGCGCGGCCCTCATAGATCGGATGCAGCGTGTCGATGACGACGAGGCCGCGCGACAATGCGAGCCCCTCGGCGCGGCATCGCTCGCAGAAGCCGCGCAGCAGCTCGGGTTCGGGCAGGCCCGTAAGGCCCTGGCTGGCGAGCCAGTTCGTCAATGAAAGGCGCGAAGTTATTTGCATGCGCCATTATGGCGCGCATTCGTGACGAACGAAAGGCCGCGCGGACATGGCAACCAAGGCTCCCGCCCGCAGCAGATCGAATATGCCGCAGGCGCTGTTGACGCGCTCTCGCTGCAGGGGGCAAATGCAATCGATGATACAGACGACCAGAAATACGGTGATATGAGCCAGCGCCAGCTTCCGATCATCCTGGCACTCGGCACCACGCAGACGCTGGCCTGGGCTTCGAGCTATTATTTGCCGGCGCTGCTCGCCGATCCCATGGCGCGCGAGCTCGGCGTCTCCTCCAACTGGATTTTCGGCGCGTTCTCGGCCTCGCTGGTGATCTCGGCGATGCTCGGCCCGCGCATCGGGCGGCAGATCGACCTCGTCGGCGGCCGGCAGGTGCTGTCGGCCTCGAACCTGACCATTGCCGGCGGCCTTGCGCTGCTTGGCTTCGCACACTCCATCCCAGTGATGGTGCTCGCCTGGCTCGTGCTCGGCATCGGCATGGCGATGGGACTCTACGACGCCGCCTTCGCTGCGCTGGGGCGCATCTACGGCACCGAGGCGCGCAGACCCATCACCGGCATCACGCTGATGGCGGGCTTTGCCTCCACCGTCGGCTGGCCGCTCACCGCCTGGGGCCTCGCCCATATCGGCTGGCGCGAGACCTGCTTTGCCTGGGCGGCCGCCAATATCCTGATCGGCCTGCCTCTCAACTTCTTCATGCTGCCGGTGATCAAGGGCGCCAAGCAGGCGGCGGCCGCGGCCGAGAAGCCGCATCTCCCTCTTGACCGCACCATGCTGCTGCTCGCCTTCATCTTCGCGGCGGTCTGGACCGTCACCGGCGCAATGGCCGCCCATTTCCCGCGTATCCTGGAGACGACAGGCGCGACGCCTGCCGAAGCGATCGCGGCCGGCGCCCTGATCGGCCCGGCGCAAGTCGGCGCACGCATGCTCGAGGCCGGCTTCCTCAGCCGCTTCCATCCGCTGTGGTCGACGCGGCTTGCCTGCCTCACCCATCCGATCGGGGCGGTGATCGTGGCGATCTTCGGCGGCGCCGCGGCGAGCGCGTTCGCGCTGTTCCACGGCTCGGGCAACGGCATCCTGACGATCGCGCGCGGCACGCTGCCGCTGTCGATCTTCGGTCCGAAGGATTTCGGCTACCGTCTCGGCATCATCGGCGCCCCCGCACGCATGGCGCAGGCGGTGGCGCCGCTGGCCTTCGGGCTGCTGATCGACCTCATGGGCGCCAAGGTGCTGATCGTCTCCTCCGCGCTCAGCCTCTCGGCGCTGGCGGCGCTGTTCCTGATCCGCACCAAGCCGCGGCCGGATTGACCGCGCTGCCGCTTTCGCGCACAAGCGGGCCATGACCGACGACCACAGCCCGCCCCGCACCTTCAAAGGCCTGCTGCGCTGGGCGACCACGCCGCCACAGGCCTGGGGCGTCTATCTCCTCGCCGTCCTCTTGGTCTGGCTGCTCTCGTTCTATGCCGGCACGCTCAAGCCGAAGAAGACGCCGGAAGCGAGCCCGCCTGCCGCGAGCGCACCGAAAAGCTGATCCGCCTTCAGTCGTAAAACTCCGGCGCCAACTTCTGGCTGTCGCGCTGGGCCTTGTCGTGGTTGATCCAGAGCTGCGCCTTCTCCTTGGCGAGGATGTCGGCGATCTTCTGCATCGAGGCCGCGGTCTGGTCCTTGTCGACATTCATGCTGGGCACGCGGCGATGGTCCCAATTGTCTTTGAAGTGCACGGCATCGCCTGACAGCACCACCGCCCCGGTCTTCGGCAATTTCACCAGGAGCGACTGGTGCCCGGGCGTGTGGCCGGGTGTCGACAGGATGGTCATGCTGCCGTCGCCGAAAACATCCTTGTCGCCATTGAGCAGCTCGGCCGGATGCGAGGGCTTGAACCGCGGCGCGTTGTTGGCGCCGGGCCAGTCATATTCGGCCTTCTGCACATAGAGCACCGACTGCGGGAACAGTTCGACATTGCCGATATGGTCCGGATGCGTGTGCGAGACCGCCATCGCCTTGATGTCGTCGGGCTTGACGCCGAGCTGCTCGAGCTGGGCGGCCAGCGTCTTTGGCCGGCGCCAGGTGACCGCCTTGGGATCGGCGGGCGCGAGACCGTTCGGCATCGCCGCGACGGCATCGGGGATGCCGGTGTCCCACAGGAACCAGCCCTTGGCGTGCTTGATGAGATAGCAGGTGTCGACGAAATCCATCGTCTTGCCTTCGTTCACCCCGGGCGACCAGCGCGAGATGTCGCCCGCGGTGCCCTCCCCGCAATTGAGCACGTAGAGCTTTTCGACGCCGGTCTTGTCCGATTGCGCGTGCGCCGCAAAACCGGACAGAGCGAGTGCTGCGATGGCGAACGCGAGCGTGATCCTGGGCATCATGTTGTTCTCCCGTACAGCCATGCAGGCCGTGACCGAGGATCAACCCCGGCCCGTTCACAGAATTCCGCAAGGCCCCGCGTCAATGCGGGCAGGTCTCGACCTCCACCGTGACATGGCTGAGGCCCTTCAGTCCGGCGAGCCGCCGCTTGTAGACCGCCGGCTGCCTCGGCTTGTCCGACACCACCGAGAGCAGCACGGCACAATGGCCGGGGCCGACCTGCCACAGATGCAGATCAGTGACGCGGTCGTCGCCGACCTCCATGCGCGCCCGGATCACCCGCTCCAGCTTCTCGTCGGCACGCACGTCGAGCAGCACCGCGCCTGATGACTTGACCAGGCCGAACGCCCAGCTCGCGATCACCACGCTGCCGATCAGGCCGACCGCGGGATCGGCCCAGACCCATCCCGAATACATCGCCACCGCGAGCGCGGCGATCGCCAGCACCGAGGTCGCGGCATCGGTCATGACATGGACATAGGCCGCGCGCAGATTGTTGTCGTGATGATGGTGGTGATGGCCGGGGTGGTCGTGGTCATGATCGTCGTCATCATGCGCATGGCTGTGGCCGTGCTCATGGCCGTGATGGTGATCATGGCTGTCGCGCAGCAGCCACGCGCTGAGGAGGTTGACGCCGAGGCCGAGGACGGCGACCGCCATGGCTTCGCCATAGACGATCGACACCGGATTGATCAGCCGCAGCACGCTCTCATAGGCGATCTCGACCGCGATCAGGCCCAGGATGATCGCGCTGGCGAACGCCGCGAGATCGCCGAACTTGCCGGTGCCGAAGGTGAAATGCGCATTCCCCAGATGCCGGCGCGCGAAGCGGTAGGCGAAGGCGGCGATGCCGAGCGCGGCCGCATGGGTGCCCATGTGCCAGCCGTCGGCGAGCAGCGCCATCGAACCGAACAGCGAGCCGGCGACGATCTCACCGACCATCATGACCAGCGTCAGCACGACCACGAGCCAGGTGCGCCGCTCGTTCTCGTCGTGTTTCTCGCCCAGGAAGGCGTGGTCGTGGGTCCATTGTTCGATGGAATCGGAATGCATCGAATTCTCCAGGGGATTCAGGTCTGTCGGGGTTCAGTATAGCCCGGCCGGCTGCACTTTTCGAAGGCTCAATCGTCCCTTCGGATTGACAGTGCTTCTTAGTTTCGGTGTAATCTGAGCCATGGGGATTTGAGCGATCTCCCCACGAGGCGACAAGCCCAAGCATCGCGTCCCGTTCGGTTCTTGCGAGGACGCATCATGTCTACATTCACGACCATATCATCTGACAAATTGGCACGGCTGATCGGCACGGCGAACGGCCCAGTCCTGATCGACGTGCGCACCGAGGAGGATTTTGCTGCCGACCGGCGGCTGATCCCCGGCTCCATCAAGCTCAGCCACGAGAATGTGACGGAATGGGGCGGCGACTTCGCCGGCCGCCGGGCCGTCGTTTCGTGCTTCCGCGGTGAGAAGCTTGCCCAGGGCACCGCGGCCTGGCTCCGCCAGCTCGGCGTGGAGGCCGAAACGCTGGAGGGGGGCTTCGAGGGCTGGAAGGCGGCCAAGCTGCCGCTGGTCGACGCCCGCAAGCTGCCGCCGCGCGATGCCAAGGGCCGCACCGTCTGGGTCACGCGGGCGCGACCGAAGGTCGATCGCATCGCCTGCCCCTGGCTGATCCGCCGCTTCGTCGATCCCAAGGCGGTGTTCCTGTATGTAGCGCCGTCCGAGGTGGTCGCCGTCGGCGAGCGCTTTGGCGCCGCACCTTTCGACATCGAGAACGTGTTCTGGAGCCACCGCGGTGAGCTCTGCACCTTCGACGTCATGATCGAGGAGTTCGGCATTGCCACCCCGGCCCTGCTCCGGCTTGCGACGCTGGTGCGCGGTGCCGACACTGCGCGGCCGGATCTCGCGCCGGAGGCGCCAGGCCTGCTCGCGGCCTCGCTCGGGCTGTCGCGCATGTATGACGACGACCTCGAACAGCTCGAGGCCGGCATGTTGCTGTACGATGCCTTCTATCGTTGGTGTCGCGATGCCACGGCCGAGACCCACAACTGGCCGACCAACAAGGTGAAGGCGTAATGGATAGCCGTAACGTTCAAGCAGGAGCTGATGCCGGTCACGGCATCAGCTTCAACGAAGCCTTCCGCGTCTGGCTTCGCGTCGCCTGTCTGAGCTTCGGCGGGCCCGCGGGCCAGATCGCGGTGATGCACCGCATCCTGGTCGAGGAGAAGAAGTGGATCTCCGAAGGCCGCTTCCTGCATGCGCTGAACTATTGCATGCTGTTGCCGGGCCCGGAGGCGCAGCAGCTCGCCACCTATGTCGGCTGGCTGATGCACCGCACCGCCGGCGGGCTGATGGCGGGCGGCCTGTTCATCCTGCCCGGCATCATCGCCATCATGGCCCTCAGCTACGTCTACGCGGCTTTCGGCAATGTCAGCTTCGTCGAGGCGCTGTTCTTCGGCCTCAAGGCCGCGGTGCTCGCCATCGTGGTCGAGGCCGTGGTGCGCGTCGGCAAGCGCGCGCTGAAGAATCGCATCATGATCGCGCTCGCGGCCATCGCCTTCGTCGCGATCTTCTTCTTCGCGGTGCCCTTCCCGATCATCATCATCGCCGCCGGCCTCATTGGCTATGCCGGCGCACGCAGCGGCCGCGCCGAATTCGCCCCGACCGGTCACGGCCATGGCGGCAGCGGCGCCGCGATCGACAGCATGCTCGGCGAAGCCGTGCCCGAACACGTCAAACCCAACACCGCGCGCACGATCCGCGTCGGCGCGTTGTGGCTCGCGCTCTGGCTGGTGCCGGTGATCGTGTTGTTGCTCGCGCTTGGGCAAGACAACGTGTTCAGCCAGATCGCGCTGTTCTTCTCGAAAATGTCCCTCGTCACCTTCGGCGGCGCCTATGCGGTGCTGGCCTACGTTGCCCAACAGGCGGTCGAGCACTATCACTGGCTGAAGCCGCACGAAATGCTGGACGGTCTCGGCATGGCCGAGACAACGCCGGGCCCGCTGATCATGGTGCTGCAGTTCGTGGGCTTCATGGCGGCCTATCGCGACCCGAGTGGGCTGTCGCCGATGCTCGCAGCCACGCTCGGCGGATTGCTCGCGACCTGGGTCACCTTCACGCCCTGCTTCCTCTGGATCTTCGTCGGCGCCCCCTATATCGAGCGCCTGCGCGGCAACACCGGCCTTGCCGGCGCGCTCAGCGCGATCACCGCCGCCGTGGTCGGCGTGATCCTCAACCTCTCGATCTGGTTCGCCCTGCACACGCTGTTCCGAGAGACGGTGCCGGTGCATGCGTTTGCGCTGAACTTCGACATGCCGGTGCTGACCAGCGTAGACATCCCCGCGCTGGTGCTGTCGATCGCGGCGGCGACTGCGATCTTCCGGTTCAAGCTGGGGATGCTGACGGTGCTGGGGGCAAGCTGTGCCGCGGGCGTGGTGCTAAGGCTGGCGGGGGTGATTTAGGGCAGATCGTTCGCCACGTCCGGTTTGCCATTGAAGGCGGCGATGAAATTCAGGCGCTTCAGGGCAGCTTTGGGCCAAACAGCGACATCGTAATAAATGCCCACGGCCTCAGGCCATCACTATGAGCCGACGGTCAACAACGTTGACTGATAAAAATCAATGCGGATTAGACAATTCGTGTTTTTGCTCCGCGTCGTATGTCGATGGCCTATTGACGAAATGCAGCGTTACAGGAGCAGCCTATGAGGAAGCCTCTTCACATGTTTGTATCCTCGGTCTGCCTTCTGGCAATCGCGGGCATCAGCACACTTGCTGGAGCCCAAACTTCCGCTCCTGGAGTAATGGCGCTCGCGCCGTCCGAAATGAAATGGATGCCGCAAGGTGGCTTGGTACTTCCAGGAATGGAGCAAACAAACCTGGTGGGCGATCCAACCAAGCCCGGACCCTACACGGTCCGTTTAAAGTTTCCCGCCGGGTACAAGCTTGCCCCACATACGCACCCGGATTCCCGGGAAGTGACGATTCTGTCGGGGACTTGGTATACTGGTTACGGTGAAAAGTTCGATCCGGTATCGCTGAAAGAACTTCCCGCTGGAAGCTTTTACACCGAGCCCGCAAACGTCGCCCACTTCGTCGAAGTACGCGAGGCTGTGTTGATCCAAGTCAGTGGCACAGGACCGAGTGGACGCAAGTTCGTCAATCCGGCCGGCATTCCGAAATAGTCTTGGGCGGGCCGGCTTTGGTCGTAAGCGCCAGATCGATCCGCAGCCATGCGCTTCCGGTCTACCCAATGAGCCGACAGTCTGGGGCGCCCGCCCGGACTTCGTGTTCGGGCCATAAGCGATCATTCCGGCTTCTCGCCAATGACAGGGACGTTGCCGCGCGGCAGGGTAATGATGACCTCAGTAAATACCCCGGGTTCGGTCTCCACGTCGATCCTGCCGCCATGCTGCTTGACGATGATATCATGCGTCATCGAGAGGCCGAGGCCCGTCCCTTCCCCGCTCGGTTTGGTGGTAAAGAAGGGATTGAACATCTTTTCCTTCACTTCAGGCGGGATGCCGGTGCCGTTATCGCGAATCCGGATTTCGACAGCATCGCCGAGGTCCCTCGTGGCGGCACTGAGGAGAGGCTCAAAGCTGTCGTCGTTTAGTTCGATCTTTCGTCGCGCCGCCGCATAAAACCCATTCGAGATGAGGTTTAATAGCGCCCGGATGATTTCCTGCGGATACAGGTCGAGCGCGCCTGCGTTGAGATCGAGGTCGTGCCTGAGAGTTATTGTAAAGCCGGGCTTCTCGGCGCGTGCACCATGAAAGGCGAGGCTAAGACTCTCCTCGACCAGCCTGTTGATCTCGGCCGACCGACGTTCGCCAGAGCCCTCGCGCGAGTGAAGCAGCATATTCCTGACGATGGAGTCAGCGCGTTTGCCGTGCTGCACCACCTTGCCGAGATTGTCCTTCAACAGGCCGGTGATCTCGTCAACGTCGGCACGAAGCGTCTGGTCCAGCGCGGCAGGCTCGAGTGCACCCTTCAGTTCATCCGTCAGCTCGACCGAAAGGGCGGCAAAATTATTGACGAAGTTGAGCGGGTTCTTGATCTCGTGCGCGATGCCCGCGGTGAGCTGGCCGAGCGAGGCAAGCTTTTCGGTCTGCACCAGGCGGTCCTGTGCGGTGCGGAGGTCGTCGAGGGATTGCGAGAGATCGTCGGTTCGCTGCCGCAGCTCCTTGAGCAATCGTGTGTTTTCGATGGCGATCACCGCTTGTGCCGCAAAATTTTCCAGCAACTCGACCTGCTTGTCGCTGAACTCTTGCACTTCCTTGCGGTAGACAGCAAAGCCACCGACAAGCTCGCTCTCCTTGAGCATCGGCACAATCAGAATGGTGCGGGCTCCGGCGACCTTGTAGATCAGATCGTCGGGATGCTCTGTGGCGATATCGGCAATGTGAACCAGCGCCTTGGTCTCGACGAGGCGCCCCAGCGAAGGCGCCCCATCAAACGGCGCGATGAAGTGTGGCGGCGTTTCCTGGTCGGGCGCGTACAATTGCGGCACGTTTTGCGCGGCCATTCGCGCCACCCGCCGCAACCTGTCGCCCTCGTATAGGAGCAGCGTCCCAAAACTGGCACGGCAGATGCGCACTGCATTTTCCAGCATGGCCTCGAACACCGGCCCAAGTCCGCCAGGCGAACTGGATATGACTTGTAGCACTTCCGACGTCGCGGTTTGCCGCTCCAGCGCTTCCCTCGTTTCATTGAACAGCCGCGCGTTCTCGATGGCGATCACCGCCTGGTCTGCAAAAGTCTCGACTAACTCGATTTGTTTCGCGGTGAAGGAGCTTCGCCCAAGCAGACTTAATACTCCAAAAACCCGACCTTCTCGTATGAGAGGAACACCGAGCGCCGCCCGGAAGCCCATCAGCCTTTGCGCTGCCAACCGGGTAAATTCAGGATCAACAAGGACGTCAGGGATATGGACAGTACGCCCTTCGACAATCGTTCGCCCAAAAATCGTGCCTCGGTCCGGTTTGGGCGATTGGCGCGCTAAATGGTCGCGCCACTCAGGAGTACAGCCATAGTCCGCGGCAAGACGGTAGGTTGAGCCATCTTGATATCGGACAGTTCCGATATCGGCTTCGCATAAGCGACATGCCGACGAGAGCAACGTGTTAAGCACGGGTTGCAAGTCAAACGTCGAGCGGCTGATCACCTTCAGCACATCGGCGGTCGCGGTCTGCTGTTGCAAGGACGTCTCCAGGTCGCGGGTTCTGGCCTGCACCTCGTCGAAAAGCCGCGCATTCTCGATCGCGATCACGGCCTGGTCGGCGAATGTTTGCAAGAGTCGAATTTGCTGCTCTGAAAATGCCGTCGGCTCCGCTTTGCCGACCGTTATGGCCCCGACAGATTTTCCCTCGTGAAGCAGAGGAACCGCGAGCACCGCCCGCCATCCTCCGGCCAGCGCGAACTCCCGCGAATACTCGGGATCCGCAAGCACGTCGGGGATCTGGACGATCGCACGGTCGAGGATGGCGCGCCCGCCGACGAAGGAACGATTGATCTGCCTGAGGTCCTGACGCTCCTTAATTTGATTTAAGGCCGTGGCGGAAAAATTCTTCGTAGCGGCGAAGCGAAGACGATCGTTGTCGTGTAAATATACAACGCTGAATATGGCACCGCAGAGACGCGCAGCGCTCTCAACGATCGCCTCGAATACAGGTTGGGCATCCACCGGCGACTTGCGAATGATGCTCAGCACTTCGCTGGTGGCAGCCTGTTGCTGAAGTGCCTCGTTGAGTTCTCTGGTCCTTTGGCGAAGTCGATAATTTAGAGCGTCGTTAGATAGGACCGACGCAGGCAACTTGCCAGCCTTGCTTCTCTGCTGACGTCGCCCCTTCCCAGGTCGAACCTTGTCACCGCGTTGCCGCATGGTCGCACTCTACCGTTCCACCGATATTCAATTCTAGGCGAAAAGCTGGCTTTCACGCCATGGGGGCATCGTCCGCTTTGGGCTCACAAGCGGCCATCCCACCGCTGTCGGATCCTGGCTCGGTCACCGCCCGTAAGCCGACATTCAGGCGCTTGAGATAAAGGGCAATTCTGGGCCCGGATCAGCTAATTCAGAGAGGCCGTTGCCCGTCGGGCAAAATAGCCCGGTCAGTTTGACCACACCGCCTGTCAAGCCCAGTCCGACAAAATATTCCACTTTACCGAAATTCGGATTTATCGTACACACGAAACACCCTGGCCCGTCACAAGGGGCGGATCGCGATCGTCACGAACCGCGGGCTGGGCAGCGATGGACGCGACGGCGCCGGCGCGACAGGCATTGCAGGGCGGGACGCCGTGAGCAATGGCTTTCGCGTGAACGACACGGCGCTGACAGCGTCTTCGCATGGTTTCGGGGGCGAGCACACGCCACCCCCCGGATTCCCAGCGAGGACGCGCGCGGACGGAGAAGTCGTGTGGTCCCGACGCCCGGGGTTCTGGCGTCAAGCCTTTGCGGTGATGCGGCGGCCAACCGGTGCGCGCATCAACCCGCCGCAAGGCGACGGGGGCAATAGTGCAACGCTCCCCGAGGAGAGCACGAAGGACACCGTTAAAACCATTCGCGCAGGGAAGGCCGGGCGACCGGCATCACCTGTGGTCCACCCCGTGTGCATCTTTCACAGCGCACGGATCTCGGGTGCCGCCGGCGCCCGGCCTTCCCTGCGCCCTCGTCATTTTCGAGGGCGAACGAGAAGCAAAACTCGGGCGAGCCGCGCCGCGAGAAGGCGATGCTGTGTCTGCTGTTTGAGATGTGTATCGGAGCTACGACCCGTCCAGCCTCACTCTCGGTGTCATCGCCCGGCTTGACCGGGCGATCCAGTACTCCGAGACGGTCGTGATTGAAAAGAGAGGCCGCGGCGTACTGGATGCCCCGGTCAAGCCGGGGCATGACACCACCGTTATGGTAACAGCGCGTCCAGCTGCCCTACCCGATCACCCTGCCGAACTTGTTCGACTTCGGGAAACCCTTCGGCGGCAAGCGGCCGGCGTCGGCGCGGGTGCCTTGCCATTCGCTGAGCTCCTTAATGGTCGCGGAGAATTCGCGGCCCGCGGAGTCCTTCCAGGTCAGGCCGGCCTTGGCCTCGAACACGGCGACGTCCGAGAGGCCGCCGTCCTTGTACTTCTGCAAGCGCACGCCGCGGCCACGGGCCATCTCCGGCACCTGGTCGAGCGGGAAGACCAGCATTTTGCGGTTCTCGCCGATGACGGCGACGGTATCGCCCATCACCTCGGTGATCGCGCGCGCCTCGTTCGGCATGTCGACATTGAGGACCTGCTTGCCCTTCTTGGTGGTGCCGACGCAATCGTCCTCGTTGACGACGAAACCCTGGCCCTCATGGCTCGCGACCAGGAATTTGCGTCCGCCCTTGTTGACGAACAGCGCGACGGGCGCCGCCTCCTGCTCGAGGTCGATGAACAGGCGGATCGGCTCGCCATGTCCGCGCCCGCCCGGGAGCTTGGCGACATCCAGCGTGTAGAACTTGCCGTTGGTGGCGAACAGCAGGAGCTTCGAGGTCGTCTCGGCGAAGAAGGCGAAGCCGAGCTTGTCGTCCTGCTTGAAGGCGAGCCCCGAGAGGTCCTCGACATGGCCCTTCATGGTGCGAATCCAGCCCTTGTCGGACACGACGACCGTCACCGGCTCGCGCTCGACGAGGGCTTCCTCCATCGCGGCGAGATCGTGCTCGGGCGCGTCGGCGAAGGTGGTGCGGCGCTTGCCGAGCGGCGTCTTCGGCCCGAACATGTCGCGGACCTTGCCGACCTGCTCGCCGACCTTCTTCCACTGCTCGGCTTCGGAGGCGAGCACGCCCTCGATGCCCTTCAGCTCCTTGCGCAGATCCCTGTCTTCATTCCGGATCTCCATTTCCTCGAGCCTGCGCAGATTGCGCAAACGCATGTTGAGGATGGCTTCGGCCTGGACCTCGGTGAGCTTGAATGCCTTGATCAAGGCCGGCTTCGGCTCGTCCTCGGTGCGGATGATCTTGATCACCTTGTCGAGGTTCAGATAGGCGACCAGATGGCCGCCGAGCACTTCCAGCCGGTGCTCGATCTGCGCCTTGCGGTAATTGCTGCGGCGGATCAGGACGTCGCGCAGATGGTCGAGCCATTCGCGCAGGCACTCCGCGAGCCCCACCACCTTGGGGACACGGCCCTTGATCAGGACGTTGAGGTTCAGCGGAATCTTGTTCTCGAGCTCGGTGAGCCTGAACAGCGATTCCATCATCAGCGCGGGATCGACGTTCTTCGATTTCGGCTCGATCACGATGCGGACGTCTTCGGCCGACTCGTCCCTGATGTCGCCGACCAGCGGCAGCTTCTTCTGGTCCAGCAGCTCGGCGACCTTCTCGATCAGCCGCGACTTCTGCACCAGGAACGGGATCTCGGTGACGACGACGACCCAGGTGCCGCGCGCGCCCTCCTCCTGCGTCCACCGCGCACGGACGCGGAACGAGCCGCGGCCGGTGGTGTAGGCTTCAGCGATGGCCTGCTTGGAATCCACGCAGATGCCGCCGGTCGGGAAGTCCGGCCCCTTCACCCATTTCAGCAGGGCCTTGGATTTCGCGTCGGGCTTCTCGATCAGGTGCAGCGCCGCGTCGCAAAGCTCGGCGGCGTTGTGCGGCGGGATCGAGGTCGCCATGCCGACGGCGATGCCCTGTGCGCCGTTGGCGAGCAGGTTCGGGAAGCCGCCGGGCAGCACGACCGGCTCCTTCGACTGGCCGTCGTAATTGGCGCGAAATTCGACGCCATCCTCATCGATGCCGTCGAGCAGAAGCCGCGCGACGTCGGTCATGCGCGCTTCGGTGTAGCGGTAGGCGGCGGGGTTATCGCCGTCGATATTGCCAAAATTGCCCTGGCCGTCGACCAGCGGGTAGCGCGAGGAGAAATCCTGCGCCAGGCGCACCATGGCGTCGTAGATCGCCTGGTCGCCGTGCGGATGGAACGAGCCCATCACGTCGCCGACGATCTTGGCGGACTTTTTGAAAGCGGTGCCGGGGTCGAGCCTGAGCAGGCGCATGCCGTAGAGGATGCGGCGGTGGACCGGCTTCAGGCCGTCGCGCGCGTCGGGCAGCGCGCGGTGCATGATGGTGGAGAGCGCATAGGCGAGATAGCGCTCTTCCAGCGCTTCCTGCAGCCGGACCTCGTGAATTTCAGCCGGTTCTTCCGGCGGAACGATTCGTTTTCCCATGCCGCCCGGTTAAACCGTGGAAGGGAATCGGGCAAGGATGGATTGGTTCCCTGTGGGCGGCTACTGCCCTGCCCAGCCGGCGGTCACGGTCGGAGTGGTGGCCTGGGCCGGCGCCGGCACATTGGTCAGGCACCGCCGGGCAGCCTCGATTTCGGCCTCCGTCGCACCCTTCGACCGCGCCCATGTCTCTGCAGCCGCAGCGGAATATTTGGCTACGTAGTACCGGACGACGGTGCAGGAGGCGCGCCGAAACACGCCCGGCTGCGGCTCGCCGGCCATGGCATCGGGCGCGAACGCGAGCAGCGCCGCGGACAAGGCGAATCCCCTGATCAACATTTAGGCTGTCCCCCGTTGTGGAACCCAGCGAGGCCAATTCAACCGCCCCGATTTCGTTCCCGGGAACTCCATGTCGGAGGACAAGGCAGAGTCCCGTTTCGCTCATGGCGCGGGAATCGCGGCCCTCGCCTGTTGCCGGATCAGGGCGTTGATGAAGCCCGCGCGTGCGTCGGAATGGCCCTGCCCGCGCGGCTCCAGCACGTGACGCAGCAGGAACAGGCCGGTGAGCCGAAAGCCATCCTGAAGGTCCTGTTCGGAAAGTTCGCTGGCGGCTTCGCCGTGTCGCAGAAACGGCGGCAGCCGCAGCAGCCGGTCGCGCCACGGCTCGCCAGCATTGCGCGACACCGCCCCGCCGGACTTCGGCGAGACGTAGATCAGGTCGGTGGTCTCGCCGGTGACGGCGCAATTCTCCAGCGCCAGCCCGAAGCCGAGCTCGGCCAGCATCGCCAGCTCGAAATGGATGAGGTGCACGGCGGCGCTGCCGATGTCGTCGAAATCGTCGAGCGAATGCTCGAGCCGCGCAAAGATATCCTCGTGCGGATCACGCTCCGGCAGCAGCCGCGCAATCGAGGCGAGATGAGTGACCCCGTAAACGCCGTGGGACGATCCCAGCAAGGTGGCCGCGCGCAGCTTCAGCCCCTCGATCGCATAGGTGCCGAGATGCTCGTCGAGCCTTGCCCGCCACACCGCGCTGACGCTGTTGCCAGGCTGCAGCAGCGGCCGCATCCGCGAGCCGGCTCCACCGCGGACAAGGCCGAGATGCCGGCCGTGCGCGCGCGTCAGGAGCTCGACAATGGCGCTGGATTCGCCATGCCGCCGCACGCCCAAGACGATGCCTTCGTCGGTCCATTCCATGGGGTGAAGTGTAGCCCATTTCGCGCTGTCGTAGGGTGGGCAAAGCGAAGCGTGCCCACGGATTTGATCGACGTGGTGGGCACACGGCGCGCAAGGTGCGCGCCTTTGCCCACCCTACGGCACCGTGCAAGACGCTACGCGTTGAACCAACCCTGCGCGTCGCCGGTGAAGGAGAAGTACAGGCCCATTGTCGTCAGCACGCAGGAGACGATCTCGATGGCGCTGTCGAGCTCCAGGCCCTTCTCGCCGATGATCTGGCCGAGCGAGATCACTGACAGCACGAGCGCCGCCGCCAGCACCCAACGCGGCCAATTCTTGCGATGATGTGCGGCCAGCCTAACGAAATAAACGAGGAGCAGGATCATGCCGCCGGCGAGCAAGGTCCCCGCCATGATCATCTGTTCGGTCGTCTCGGCGCTCGGCGTGCGGTCCTGTACGGCAACGGACAAGGCGTCCAGCATCAACGATGCATAGAGCAGCGCTTCGAAGCGCCGGACGTTACTGGGCACGCTCATCGGATACCGATCGTTTCTTGGTTATTCCCTGGGGAAGTCCAGACCCATCTCGCGATAGCGATCGGGATCGTCGCCCCAGTTTTCGCGCACCTTGACGAACAGGAACAGATGCACCGGCACGTCCAGGATCTGCATCAGTTCTTTCCGCGAGTCCGCGCCGATCGACTTGATGGTGGCGCCGCCCTTGCCGAGCACGATCTTGCGCTGGCTTTCGCGCTCGACGAAGATCGTCTGCTCGATCCGCACCGACTTGTCCTTGCGCTCCTCCCACTTGTCGGTCTCGACAGTGGACTGGTAGGGCAGCTCCTGGTGCAGCTTCTGATAGATCTTCTCGCGCGTGATCTCGGCCGCCAGCTGCCGCATCGGCGCGTCCGACATCTGATCCTCAGGGTAGAGGTACGGGCCCGGCGGCACCATTTCCGCAAGCGTCCTGCGGATGTCGTCGACGCCGTCGCCGGAGATCGCCGAGATCATGAAGGTCCGCGCGAACTTCATGCGCTCGTTGGCAGCCTGCGCCAGGGCGAGCAGCTTCTCGCGCTGGACCAGGTCGACCTTGTTGATGACGAGGATCTTGTCGTGATTGACGCTGGCAGCCTTGGTGAGGATTGCCTCGGCTTCCTCGTCGATCCCGGTCTTGGCGTCGAGCAGCACGCAGACGAGATCGGCGTCATGCGCCCCGCTCCAGGCGGTCGAGACCATGGCACGGTCGAGCCGCCGCTTCGGCAGGAAGATGCCGGGCGTGTCGACCAGGATGATCTGCGCGTTATTCTCGATCACGATGCCGCGGATCAGCGCACGCGTGGTCTGCACCTTGCGCGAGACGATCGTGACCTTGGCCCCGACCAGCGCATTGACCAGCGTGGACTTGCCGACATTCGGCGCGCCGATCAGCGCAACGAAGCCGCAACGCGTCGCGGTAGGCATCTCGCCACTTGCTTCAGCCGTCATTGCCGCCGCCGACGCCTTCGCGTTCGATCATCACCGATGCTGCTACCTTCTCTGCCGCGCGCTTGCTGCCGCCGATGCCCTCGGCCGGCGCCAGCCCCGGCAGGTCGACGGCGACGCGGAACTGCGGATCGTGATGCGGGCCGGTGCGCTCGACCTCGCGGTAAACCGGCGTCGGCAGCCCCTTTCCTTGCGCCCATTCCTGCAGCACGGTCTTGGGATCGCGCAAGGGACGGCGCGGCTTGTGCATGCGCTCGGTCCAGTTACGTTTGACGAATTCGGACGCCGCTGCGTAGCCGCCGTCGAGGAAGACGGCGCCGATCACGGCCTCGCAGATGTCGCCGAGGATGGACTTGCGCAGGCGGGCATCGGCGCTGGAGCCGACCGAGCCGAGCTTGATGTCGTCGAGCAGGCCGAGCGACTTGGCGACGTCGGCGCAGCTTTCCTTGCGCACGAGCTCGGCAAGACGCTTGGAGAGCTCGCCCTCATCGGCGTTGGGGAAGGCGTGATAGAGCATATCGGAGACGACGAGCCCGAGCACGTGGTCGCCGAGGAATTCCAGCCGCTGATAGCTGTCGCCCCGCTTGCGCCCGGACTTCAGCGCCGAGACATGCGTGATCGCCTGCATCAGCATATTTGGGTCGGCGAAGCTGTGGCCGATGCGCGCCTCGAGCGCCGCGTTGGCATCGGTGCCCTTGGCCTTGCTGCTCCGCGCCCGCTTCTTCTTGGCAGGCGTCTTCGGTGCAGCTTCGCTCTCAGGAGCGGCTTGCGCCTCGTTCGGTTGGATCGCGATGTCCTTGGCTTCGTCTTTCATCGGACGATTTTGAAGAAGCGATTCCAGCGCACCGCCCACGGCCAGCGCCAGAACATCCAGGCATGCTCGCCTTCGGCGATGGAGAAGAAGATCATCTGGGCGCGGCCGATCAGATTCTCCTTCGGCACGTAGCCGACCTGGCCGAGAAAGCGGCTATCGGTGGAGTTGTCGCGGTTGTCGCCCATCATGAAGAAATGGCCTGATGGGACGGTGTAGACGTTGGTGTTGTCGACGTAGCCGTTGTCGGCGCAGTCGAGCGTCTCATAGGAGACGCCGTTCGGCAGTGTCTCCTTCCAGCGCTTCACCCGGGAGATGCCGCCGCCTTCCGAGCCGCAGGGCTCCTCGCCGACATATTCGCTCATCCGCTGCCGCTCGACCGGCGTGTCGTTGATGTAGAGCAGCCCATCCCGCATCTGGATGCGGTCGCCGGGAAGGCCGATCACGCGCTTGATGTAGTCGGTGGAATCGTCCTTCGGCAGGCGAAACACGACGATGTCGCCGCGGGCCGGGTCCGAGCCCCAGATCCGCCCGGAGAACAGCGGCGGCGAGAACGGGATCGAATAGTGGCTGTAGCCGTAAGAATATTTCGAGACAAACAGATAGTCGCCGACCAGCAGCGTCGCCTTCATCGAGCCGGACGGGATATTGAAGGGCTGGAACAGGAATGTGCGGATCACCAGCGCGATCAGGAGAGCGTGGATCACAACCCGGATCGTTTCGCCGACGCCGCTCTCAGTTTTCGTTCCCGAAGTCACGCTCATTGCTCTCTCAATTCCGGCCGGCGGTCACAGAGCGCCCTCCTCCCGCGAAGAGCCCACCGGTTCGCGGCGCAAGGAGATTGTCCTGATTCTGATAGTGAGGGCCAATTCCGGCGTAAAGCCGAATTCGCCCAGGCTGATTTGCGCCCGCGGACTTTTAGACGGTTGTCGGAGGCCACGCAATCAAGGATCGCACCCAAACTGAGTAAGACGTTGATTTTAAATAAGAATTATAAAGCGATCACGGTAAGGATCAGGACTTGGCCAGCGGGACGGCGGAAATGATGACGAAGGCCTGCGCCAGCGGCCAGTCATCGGTGATCGACACGTCGATCCGGGCCTCGAATCCTTCCGGCGTCAGGGCCTGAAGCCGGGCCAGGGCGCCGCCGGTCAGCTGCATGGTCGGCCGGCCGCCCGGAAGATTGACCACCCCCATATCGCGCCACCACACGCCGCGCCGGATCCCGGTGCCGAGCGCCTTGGAGCAGGCCTCCTTGGCGGCGAAGCGCTTGGCGTAGGTCGCCACCACCATCTTCTCGTTCTTGGCGCGGCGCTCCGCCTTGGCCCGCTCCGCCACGGTGAAGATGCGGTCGAGGAAGCGCTCGCCATGGCGCTCGATCACCTTGGCGACGCGGGTGATGTCGATGAGGTCGGAGCCAATGCCGATGATCACGCCCGGCTCCGGCCGCGGTCCATCGCCGCGCGCATGCTGCGCACCGTCTCGGCAAGACCGACGAACAGCGCTTCGCCGATCATGTAGTAGCCGATGTTGAGCTCCATGATGTCAGGCAGAGCCGCGATCGTCTCCGCCGTCGTATAGTCAAGCCCGTGCCCGGCATGGACCTCCAGCCCGGCGGCCGTGGCCAGCTTCACGCCCGCAACGATCCGCTGCCATTCGGTCTCGGCCTTGGCGGTGTGGCCGTCGACCACGGCGTCGCACCAGGCGCCGGTGTGGATCTCGATCACGGGCGCGTGCAGCCGCGCCGCCATCTCGATCTGGGCGGGATCGGCGGCGATGAACAGGGAGACCCGAATGCCGGCGTCGGTCAGCCGCGCGATATAGGGCGCGAGCGCGTTATGCTGGCCGACCACGTCCAGCCCGCCTTCGGTGGTCACCTCCTGCCGGCGCTCCGGCACCAGGCACACCGCGTGCGGCTTGGTGGCGAGCGAGATCCGCATCATGTCGTCGGTCGCCGCCATCTCGAAATTGAGCGGCTTGGAGATCTCGGCCTTCAGCCTCGCCATGTCCTCGTCGCGGATGTGGCGGCGATCCTCGCGCAAATGGGCGGTGATGCCGTCGGCGCCCGCCTCAATCGCCAGCAGCGCCGCCCGCACCGGATCCGGATGGCGGCCGCCGCGCGCGTTACGCACGGTTGCGACGTGATCGATATTGACGCCGAGGCGGAGCTTCGAAGCGGGCATTTCAGGACTCGCAGAATCAGAGGGACCGGCGCATGCGAGATGCACCTATCCATTAACACGTTCGACTTTGGCGACGACCGCCTTCGCGCGCAGCTGGGCCAGAATCGCGCTCAAATGCTTCAGATCGTAGACTTCGAGATCGATCGTCGTTTCCGTGAAGTCCGGTGAGCGGCGCTGCATGCTGATGTTGTCGATGTTGCCGTCATGCTCGGCGATCACGGTCGCGATCTGTGCCAGCGCGCCGGGCTCGTTGACGTTCTCGACCTTGATGCGGGCCGGGAAGCGCTGCGGTGCGGAGTCCTCGATGTCCCAGCGGACGTCGAGCCAGCGCTCGGGCTCCTCCTCGAAATCCTTCAGGGCCGGCGCCTGGATCGGGTAGATCGTAATGCCCTCGCCCGGCGTGACGATGCCGACGATGCGATCGCCCGGCACGGCGCCGCCGTTCGGCGCGAACTTGATCGGCAGGTCGGAATTGATGCCGCGGATCGGAATCGCGACCGGGCTGCGCGGCTGCTCCGACGACTTTTCCTTGAGCTTGGCAGCAAGCCCTTTCTTGACGCCGTAGCGCGCGATGCGCTCCTCTTTGTAGTCGGGGTACATCGCACGTGCGACGTGGGAGGCCTTGATCTCGCCGCGCCCCACGGCTGCCATCACGTCGTCGATCGAGGTCCGTGCGAGTCGCGGCAGCGCGCCCTTGAGCTTGTCGTCGGCATATTCGATCTTGGCGCGCTCGAACAGGCGCTCCACGATGCGCCGGCCGAGACCGGCATATTGATCGCGCACCGCGGTTCGCGTGGCGCGGCGGATCGCGGCGCGTGCCTTGCCGGTGACCGCAAGCGTTTCCCAGGCCGAGGGCGGCGCCGATTGCGCTTCCGAGGTCAGCACCTCGACCTCGTCGCCGTTCTGGAGCTCCGAGGACAGCGGCGCGAACTGGCCGTTGATCTTGCAGCCGACCGCGCTGTTACCGACGTCGGTGTGCACGGCATAGGCGAAGTCGATCACGTTGGCATGGCGCGGCAGCGCGATCAGCTTGCCCTTCGGGGTGAAGCAGAACACCTGGTCGTGGAACAGTTCGAGCTTGGTGTGCTCGAGGAATTCCTCCGGATTGGCGCTCTCCGAGAGGATGCCAATGGTGTGGCGCAGCCAGGCGAACGCAGTCGACTCGCGCTTGAGGAATTCGGTCGGCGAGCCGACGTCTTCCTTGTAGAAGACGTGCGCGGCGATACCCCGCTCGGCGATCTGGTCCATCGCCTCGGTGCGGATCTGCAGCTCGACGCGCTGGTTGCCTGGGCCGATCACCGTGGTGTGGATCGAGCGGTAGTCGTTCTGCTTCGGCGTCGAGATGTAGTCCTTGAAGCGCCCCGGCACGACCGGCCAGGTGGTGTGGACGATGCCGAGCGCGCGATAGCAGGCCTCGATGTCGTTGACGACGAGCCGGAAGCCGAAGATGTCGGACAATTGCTCGAAGCCGACCGACTTGCGCTCCATCTTGGTCCAGATCGAGAACGGCTTCTTGCGGCGGCCATAGACCCGCGCCCCCAAGCCCCTGTGACGCAAATTATTGGACAGTTGGTCCTCGATCTCGCCGATCAGATTGCGGTTGCGTTCGGCGAGCGCGTCCAGGCGCTGCATCACCACCGAATAGGCTTCGGGATCGAGGGTGCGGAAGGACAAATCCTCCAGCTCCTCGCGCATTTCCTGCATGCCCATGCGCCCCGCGAGCGGCGCATAGATGTCGAGCGTCTCCTCCGCGATGCGCCTGCGCGATTCCGTCGGCACGAAGTCCAGCGTACGCATGTTGTGCAGACGGTCGGCGAGCTTGACCAGAAGCACGCGGACATCGTCGGCAATGGCCAGCAACAATTTGCGCAGGTTCTCGGCCTGCTTGGCCTCCCGCGACACCAGTTCCAGCCGCTTCAGCTTGGTCAGGCCCTCGACCAGCGCGCCGATCTCCGGCCCGAAAATCTGATCGATCTCGGCCCGCGTCGCCTCGGTGTCCTCGATCGTGTCGTGGAGCAGCGCGGCCACGATGGTGGCGTCGTCGAGCTTCAGGTCGGTGAGAATCGCCGCCACTTCGAGCGGGTGCGAGAAATACGGATCGCCCGAGGCGCGGGTCTGCGAGCCATGCGCCTTCATGGCGTAGACATAGGCGCGGTTCAGCAGGTCTTCGTTGGTGTTGGGATTGTAGGACCTGACGCGCTCGACGAGGTCATATTGACGCATCATGCGCGCGCGCGGCTTGGCCGGGCGCGCGACCGGCGCAGTCGGGGCCACGGCAACCGATTCGGTTGCGGCCTGCATCTGCGTGGATCTGCGGCGCCGATATACCATCCGTCCTGCCTTCAAACGAGCCTGGGCCTGCCCGTTGTATACATCTTAGCTCCGATCGCGCTTGTGTCCGATCAATTCAGTGACAGGACGCATCGCCAACCACAACGCTATGGTAACCACGAAAACGTCAGCAAAAGCAAAGGCCCGAACAACGGTTCGGGCCTTTGATAAGATCACAAGAAGTCGACGATCGCGACGGACGATTTACTCGTCTTCCTCGGGCTGCTCCTCGGGCGGCGCGAGGCCTTCGAGACCCTTCAGGAGCTCCTCTTCGGTCATGCGCTCGACGGCGACCTCGGTATCGTCCGCATCGACGCTCGCGCCCGCGGAACCGATCAGCGGCACCGTATCCGGCTCGGGCTCGTCGACCTCGACGAACTTCTGGAGCGAGTGCACCAGCTCCTCGCGGAGGTCCTCCGGCGAAATCGTCGTGTCGGCAATTTCGCGCAACGACACAACAGGGTTCTTGTCGTTATCGCGGTCAACCGTTAGTTGTGAACCGGACGAAATCATGCGGGCTCGGTGGGCGGCCAGCAGGACCAAGTCAAACCGGTTGTCGACCTTGTCGATACAATCTTCTACGGTGACGCGAGCCATGGACTGTCGCTCCGTTGTGGGTGGGACGAAATATGTGGATGATTGGGGCTAGTTATAGGGACGGGGCCGGTTTCGCAAGGCCAATTTGTGATTTGGCCTCGCCAAACGGCTCTGCTACCCCCACATTGGGGCTGGGATGGGTGGTTTCCCGGGCTGCCATCGAGGGCAGCGCCGGATCTTTGCAAGTCGGCCATAACTATACCTTGATTGCCCCGACTTCTCCGGATTTGCGGTTTCGACGGGTCTCAGCGGCACTCTAGAGAAATGCGCGGCCAGCTGCCGCCGCGCCAACAATAAAACGATCAATCACGAACACTACGCGAGCAAACTGAATGTCACCTTCTCCTACCAACAAGATCGCGCTCTTCATCGATGGGGCCAATCTCTACGCGACGGCGAAAACTCTGGGCTTCGACATCGATTACAAGCGCCTGCTGAAGGAGTTTCAGGGCCGCGGGACGCTGCTCCGGGCGTTCTACTACACCGCCATCATCGAGGATCAGGAATACTCCTCGATCCGCCCGCTGATCGACTGGCTGGACTACAATGGCTACACCGTCGTCACCAAGGCGACCAAGGAGTTCATCGACGCCTCCGGCCGCCGCAAGGTCAAGGGCAACATGGACATCGAGCTCGCCGTGGACGCGATGGAGCTCGCCGAGCACATCGACCAGATGGTGCTGTTCTCCGGCGACGGCGACTTCCGCTCCCTGGTCGAGGCCGTGCAGCGCCGCGGCGTGCGGGTCACGGTGATCTCCACCATCGCCAGCCAGCCGCCCATGATCGCCGACGAGTTGCGCCGCCAGGCCGACGTCTTCACCGACCTCGTCGAGCTGCAGTCCAAGCTTGGCCGTGATCCGTCCGAACGCCCCGCCCCGCGCGACCGCGGCGAGCGCGAGGCCCGCCACCACGCCCCGCAATTCCTCCAGCGCGCAACCACGATGGCGCCGAGGGGCGATGACGACTTCGAGGAGTGAGGCGGTTCGGTCCAGCCGCCAGCTCCCCACCGTCGTTCCCGACCGCGATTGTCCGCTCTGTCCGCGCCTGGTGGCCTTTCGCGAGGCTAACCGCGCACGCGAGCCCCTGTGGCACAATGCCCCGGTCGCGCCCTTCGGCGACATCAAGGCGCGCCTTTTGATCGTCGGCCTCGCGCCGGGGATGCAGGGCGCCAACCGCACGGGACGGCCGTTCACCGGCGATTATGCCGGCGATCTGCTCTACGCCACGCTGCTCGAATACGGATTTGCCAAAGGCACCTATCAGGCGCGTCCCGATGATGGCCTGAAGCTGATCGACTGCCGGATCGCCAATGCCGTGCATTGCGTGCCGCCGCAGAACAAGCCGCTACCGGTCGAGATCAACACCTGCCGGCGGTTTCTGGTCGCGAATCTCGAGACGATGCCGAAGCTGCGCGCGATCATCGCGCTCGGGCGAATTGCGCACGACAGCGTGCTCAAGCCGCTGAAGCTGAAGGCCTCTCAGGCCCCCTTCGGCCATGGCGCCGTGCATCAGGCCGGCGCGTTCAAGCTCTACGACAGCTACCACTGCTCGCGCTACAACACGAACACCGGCGTGCTGACGCCGGACATGTTCCGGTCGGTGTTCGCGAAGGTGAAGGCGGACCTCGATTAGCGCTCTGGTTCAGGCCTTGGCCGGATTGGCCTTCAGCCAGTCCAGGACGTCGCCGGCGTTCCGGTCGGGCGGAAACACCGGATAGAACACATGCGTGATGCTGGCGTCGTCGATGATCAGCGCGAGGCGCTTGATCAGCGTCAGGCCCGCGACCGCCATGGTCGGCAGCTTCAACGCGTGCGTCAGCGCCAGCTTGTCGTCCGACAGCACCGGGAACGGCAGATGCAGCCGTGAGGCCATCTCGGTCTGGTAGTCGTTGCTCTGGGTCGAGAGGCCGAACACGTGGGCGGCGCCGGCGGCCTTCAGCTCGGCGAACAGATCGCGATACGCACATGTCTGCGGCGTGCAACCCCGCGCGCCCGGGATCATGTCCCAATCGTCCACCAGCGAGATCTTGCCGGGCTCGCCCGTGCGCGGATAGGCGAACACCACGGTCCGGCCGCGCAGCGCCGACAGCGTCACCGAGGTGTCGTTGGTCGCGAGCAGGCCGATCGGGGGCAGCTTCATGCCCGTCAGATGCGCCGCACCGCCATCATCGGCGGGCGCCGGAATCTGGCTCCAGTCGACCTCGAGCAGGTTCTTCTGAGACATCGCGCTATCCCCTCGCCCGCATCAGGCGGCCCTTCTCGCGACTCCAGTCGCGCTTCTTCTCGGTCTCGCGCTTGTCGTGCAGCTTCTTGCCCTTTGCAACCGCCAGCTGCAATTTGGCTCGACCGCGCTCGTTGAAATAGAGCTTGAGCGGGATCAGCGTCATCCCCTCGCGATCGACGGCGCCCATCAGCTTGTTGATCTGCCGGCGATGGAGCAGCAGTTTCCGCGGCCGCTTGGGCTCGTGATTGAAGCGATTGCCCTGGAGATATTCGGGAATGGTGGCGTTGATCAGCCAGATCTCGCCGTCCTTGGAATCGGCGTAGGATTCCGCGATCGTGCTCTTGCCGTTACGGATCGACTTGACCTCGGTGCCGGTCAGCGCGATGCCCGCCTCGATCGTGTCCTCGATCGCATAGTTGAAGCGGGCCTTGCGATTCTCTGCCATGACCTTGATTGGACGTTCGTTTTTATCGGCCATGAGAAGCAAACCCGATCGAGATGCGCAGCAAAGCTAACAGTTCGGATGAAGCGCGCGCGTCACTTCTTGAGGAGGTCGCGAATTTCGGTCAGCAGCTCGACCTCGGCCGATGGCTTCGGCGGCGCGACAGGTGCCGCCTCCTCCTTGCGCTTCAGCGCATTCATGGCGCGGATCACCAGGAACAGCACGAAGGCGACGATGACGAAGTTGATCGTCAGCGTCAGGAAGCTGCCGTAAGCAAGGACGGCGCCTTGCTTTTTCGCATCCGCTAAGTTGGTGGCGGTAACCGCCTTCGACAAGGGGATGAAGTGGTTCGAGAAGTCGAGACCACCGGTGACGGCGCCGATGATCGGCATGATGACGTCGCCGACCAGCGACGTGACGATGGCGCCGAAAGCCGCACCGATGATGACGCCGACCGCGAGATCGACGACATTGCCCTTCATGGCGAACTCACGGAACTCCCTGAGCATCAGTCTACCCTTGTCGTCGACGCTCATGAACGGACTCCCGATAAGCTGGCGCCTCAGTTGATCAGGCCAGCGTGGACCATGGCGCTGCGCACCGCAACGCGGGTCGGCTCGGAAACCGGCACCATCGGCAGCCGCAGCGTCTCGTCCAGCTTGCCGAGCAGCGACATCGCATACTTGATCGGCGCCGGATTGCTCTCGATGAAGAGGTTGTTGTGCAGCGGCATCAGCTTGTCGTGCAGCTTCAAGGCGGTGGCGTGGTCGCCCTTCTGCCAGGCGATGTGGAACTCCGAGCACAGACGCGGCGCGACGTTCGAGGTGACGGAGATGCAGCCGTGGCCGCCATGAGCCATGTAGCCGAGAATGGTGGCGTCCTCACCGGAGAGCTGATTGAACTCCTCGCCCATCGCTGCGCGCTGCTGCGACACGCGCACCATGCTGGCGGTGGCGTCCTTGACGCCGGCGATGTTCTTCAGCTCCCACAGCCGCTTCATGGTATCGACCGACATGTCGATCACCGAGCGCGGCGGGATGTTGTAGATGATGATCGGAATCCCGATCGCGTCGTTGATCGCCTTGAAGTGCTGGTACATGCCTTCCTGGGTCGGCTTGTTGTAATAGGGCGTCACCACCAGCACGGCATCAGCGCCCGCCTTCTCGGCGTGCTGGGAGAGCTCGATCGCCTCCTTGGTCGAGTTGGAGCCGGCCCCCGCGATAACAGGCACGCGGCCCTTGGCTTCAGCGATGCACCATTCGACCACCTTCTTGTGCTCGTCATGGCTCAGCGTCGGGCTCTCGCCGGTGGTGCCGACCGGGACAAGGCCGTTGGTGCCCTCGGAAATCTGCCAGTTGACCAGCGAGCGGAAGGCGGCCTCGTCCAGCGAGCCGTTCTTGAACGGCGTGACCAAGGCGGTGAACGACCCCCGGAATTTCGTCTTGGCTGCCATGGACTTCCTCCGTGCGCGGCTATCTCTTGAGCAAGCGCCATTCATATCGGGTCTATCCCGCCGGTAAAAGACCCGCAGCCCGGTGACACACCGTTTAGGCCGCGATTTTGCCGTGGTGATGGTGCAAATGGGCCCGAAGTAAGCGGCTGTTGGTATTTTGTCCGCATATTCAATCAAATACAGCTAGATCTTGAGCCACTTGACTGATTCGGGGCGACGAAACCCGTGACCTCAATCCCTCGCACCGTTTGGCGATCCTCCGGCCTGGTCCTGTGCCTGATGGCAGGGCTGTCGGTCGGCAGCGCCACCCTGGCCAAGTCCAATGAGACGCCTGCGGAAACCGCCAAGGACACGGCGAAGGACACCGCAAAGCCGGCGGCCAGGGATGCAGCGAAGGCCTCATCCAAGGGAACCGGCAAAGGACCTGGCAAGGACACCGCGAAGGATACAGCCAAGGAGACAGCCAAGGGCGCGAGCAAGGGCGCAGCTGCCGCCCCGGCCAAGGACGCTGCGAAGAAGCCGGCCAAGGATATTGGCAAGGACACTGGCAGGAACGCTGGCAAGAGCATCGACAAGAGCGCCGGCAAAGACGCCGCGAAGGACAAGCCCAAGCCTGCCGCAGCGGCGCCAGCGCCGAAATCACATCCGGCGGCCAGCGGTTCGCCTCCGAAAGCGGCCCCCGCGCCGGCCGTGACGGCCACCGTCAAACCTTCCGCCCCTCCCCCGCGCGCTGCCGCAGCTCCCGTGCTGGCGCCGGCGACCCGCCAGCATGCCGCGCCGCGCAAGCCGGTCGTGCCGGCCGCGGTCGCAGCGACGTCGTCGACCTCGCAGGGCGACAAGGAGACCCTGGAGAGCGTCATCGAGCTGGTGCGGAAGCGCAAGGCGGGTGACGCCACCAATGCCGCGGCCGGCATCTCGGATCCGGTCGCGCGAAAACTCGCGGAATGGATCATCCTGCGCAGCGAGGACAACGGCGCGAGCGTGGAGCGCTACCGCGCCTTCCTTTCCGCCAATCCGAGCTGGCCGTCGCAGACTTTCCTGCGCCGGCGTCTCGAAGCTGCAATGTGGGACGACAGGCGCGACGATTCCGTGGCGTGGTCGTGGTTCGAGAACGAATCTCCGATCTCCGCCAAGGGCCGCTTCACGCTCGCCAAGGCGATGCTGGCGCGCGGCGACCGCGCCAACGCCGAGCGGCTGGTGCGCGAAGCCTGGCGCAGCGATCCGATGTCCGAGGAGACCGAGAACAACGCGCTCGACCAGTTCGGCGCCCTGCTGACGCCGGGCGATCAGAAGGCGCGGATGGACACCCTGCTCTACGGCAGCGAGAACGAGGCCGCGCTGCGCGCCGCAAGGCGCCTCGGCGCCGGCTATGTCGCACTCGCCAGGGCCCGCATCGCCGCCGTCAAGAAAGCGCCGAACGCGCGCGCGCTGCTCGATGCGGTGCCGCACGAGCTGCACAGTGATCCCGGCTTCATCTTCAGCAAGATCCAGCTGTTGCGCCGCGAGGAGAAATTTGCCGAGGCGGCCCAGCTCATGCTGTCGGCGCCGAAGGACCCGGGCCGGCTCCACAATCTCGATGAATGGTGGATCGAGCGGCGTCTGCTGGCGCGCAAGATGATCGACACCGAGGAGTTCCGCAGCGCCTATCTGATCGCGCGCGACGCCGCGCTGCCCTCGCGTGACATCTACAAGACCGAGCAGGAATTCACCGCCGGGTGGATCGCGCTCCGCTTCCTCAACGATCCCGCCACGGCCGCGCAGCATTTTGCCCGCATCGGGGTCGGCAGCGTCAATCCGACCACGCTGGCGCGTGCCGGCTATTGGCAGGGCCGCGCTGCGGAGGCGATGGGCCGCCAGCAGGAGGCGCGCAATGCCTATGCGCGCGCGGCCGAGCAATCGACCAGCTATTATGGCCAGCTCGCCCGCGCCAAGCTCGGCCTGCCGCAGATCGAGCTCAATAGCCAGCCGCGCGGGCGTGGCGCCGAACGGCTGGAGATCGTGCGCGCTGCGCACCTGCTCTACGAGCTCGACGAGCACGAGATGGCCGTGCCTGTTCTCGCCGACATGGGCGAGAACGGCGATCCCGAGGCGCTTGCCGGCCTCGGCGAGCTCGCCCAGCGCTACAACGATGCCCGCGGCATGCTGCTGGTCGGCAAGGCCGCGCTCAATCGCGGCTTGCCGTTCGACTTCTACGCCTACCCCGTCAACGGCATTCCGCAATTCGCGCCGATCGGTCCCGAGGTCGAGCGCAGCATCGTCTACGCCATCGCGCGGCAGGAAAGCGCGTTCAACCCCCGTGTGGTTTCCCCGGCGCAGGCCTACGGGCTGATGCAGGTGACGCCGGACGCCGCGCGCTATGTCTGCAAGCGGCACGGCGCGACTTACGATCTGGGCCGGCTGAAGAACGATTCGGTCTACAACGCCACGCTGGGCTCAGCCGAGCTCGGCGGACTGCTCGAGGATTACCGCGGCTCCTACATCATGACCTTTGCCGCCTACAATGCCGGCCGCGGCAGCGTGAAGAAGTGGATCGACCGCTACGGCGATCCGCGCGACCCGAAGGTGGATGCGGTCGATTGGGTCGAGCTGATTCCGTTCTCCGAAACGCGCAATTACGTGCAGCGGATCATGGAGAACCTTCAGGTCTACCGCGCCCGCTTCGGCGGCGGCACCCGCTTGCAGATCGAGGCCGATCTGCGCCGCGGCACCGCAGTCCCGAACTAGCGGCGTTTATGCTGGCTGTATCCCCACGAATGCTCGTATCAGGCGACGCACTGAAGTCGAGCGCACGATCAAAGATAGTACTTTCGATTTCTCAAGCCAGAAAATGTCTGACGACCCCGGCATCGTGCGGTTTCGTAAGAAGGCGGGCGCGGGTGGACCTTGGACGGTCGAGGTGTTTGGTGAGGTCAAGAAGTTATGACTGTTTGGCTCGTGCCAGCTTGTTGAGTGGTAGCAATGCCGAGGCAGTCAGCTGATTTGTCGTTGTTTTTCAGCGCTTTCACGAAGTACCCTTCGTCTCCGCTAGGGAGCGGCCCCCTCACCTATACCAAACCAGTCAGTGCAATCTTCCGCTGATGTCCAACAGTTCAGCGTGACCTGCGAGCGCAGTGTCGTATTCAGCGTATTGACGATGCCGGGTGACCTCGCCCTCAGAGCAAAACATAGTTTCGAACAGAAGCGGCGCCTGATGCATGGCAGCGGACCAGCCGGTATCATCGAAGCCTCGAAACCTGGTGAGCAGCTGGGCTCCACCAATCATGTCCGAGCGCAAATGACCGCTATTGTTCGCGTCCAGCCATGTCATCATGGCCTCGCGCGCTTCTAAGTCGTTGCCCAAGTGGATGGGCCGCTTACCATTTAGCAGATAGAACCCATAGGGAAAGATGATCATGGAAATCGTCAGAGCTGCTGTTTAGTCCGCGATCTGCAACCTAGCACGACAACGAGCCAAGGAGCGCTCAAGCTGCTGCAGCAGCTCTATCGTGTGCAACGTCGTCGCCTCGCCCATCTCCTTCTTTATTGCGGCGCACACCGAGTCCCTACTCTCTTGTAATCGAGCAAGCTCCTTGAGAGCCTTCGGCGTAGCGGAAAGATACACCACTCGTTTATCGGTGTTCGAGCTTTTCCTTCGGATCAGGCCGAGGTCTTCCAACGGTCTCGATTGTCTGACAATGAACGAGGCGTTTACTCGCAGGGTCTCAGCAACGGATTTGACTTGGAGACCGCTGCGTTCGTGGGCTTCTGCGATAATAACCAACATGTTCCATTGCGAAACAGTAAGCCCCATGGCGCTTGCCCATCCGGTTTGAACCTCCGAAATCAGAAAATCAACGGATCGTACCGCTCTGACTATTTGTTCGACCAGCTCGGGGGCCCTCGCCCACGCCTCATTGGAAGCCATGACGTCCACCATCACTCAAGCCATCCAGCATCACTCAAGCAAAGAGAAAACCCCCGGCAGTTTCCTGCCGAGGGCTCTTGAAGATCAGTTCGTTGAACCGAGCTTACCAGTTGCGCTGAGCGCGGAGGAGCAGTGTGATGCTGTCCTGATCCTTCAGCTCGTACACAGCGGTCGGCTTGGCCGTGGTAGCGGCCGGGCTGAGAACTGCAGTACCGGCATACTTCTGGTCCAGATGGGTCCAGTTCACGTCGGCCGAGAACGTCAGGTTCTTGACGGGGGTCCAGCGGGTGATCAGGCCGATCTGGGCGACCGCGAAGTCAGGGTTACAACCCGTGACGCCCGCCAGGCCACCGAACACGCCGCCGGTGCCAGTCGCGCCGCAGAGCGTGGTCTTGGCAAGCGTGCCAAACTGCGCCTGAGCGTAAGCACCGTACAGCGCGGAGTTCCAGTAGGGATCCCAGTTATGGGTGTAGGCACCACGGAAGCCCCAGGTCTTGACGCTTTCCTGACCGCCGGTCGTGAACACGGTGTCCGGAGCATTGGCGAAGCCGACGCTCTGGTAGGCAATGCCCGAGCTGCCGTACATCTGGTACGAGCTGCCCGCCAGGTTCTGGAAGTTGTAGCGGGTCGCGCCGTCGGTGTAGACGCCCTGGATGTTGATCGTGTCACCCGCACCAGTCGGGATGTTCTTGATCGACAGAGCGAGCTGAACAGCCCAACCCCACTTGTCGTCGGGGTGGCCGGTCGTCTCGGTGGCGCCGTAATAGGCAACGTGGTTGTCATGCGCAGCAATCGATGCCTGGAACAGACCCCAGGCCTGGTCGACGCGGACCATACCGACGAGGTTCGGCGAACGCGAACCGCCGATGGCGTTGGAGCCATACGAACCGCCAACCATGGTAGCGGCAGTGGCGCCGAGCAGGTTGAGGTTACCGGCCTGATAGTAGGCCGTCGCGTCCTCCGCCGAGAACGCCGCCGTCACGCCCTGACCGAAGTCAGCGGTGTAGGTGAACTGGTTAACACCGGTGACCGTGCCGGAACCGCCGACGAGGCTGTCGATGTTGTTGCCGGGATAGTTGGTCCAGGGCGCGTCGAACTGCGACACGGCCTTACCCATGGTGAAGCCAGCGAACTGGATGAAGGCGTAGTACACGCCGAGCGAACCGCCCGAGGTACCGCCGTCAGTTGGGTTGATGGTGGTGGTGCCAGCCGTCGTAGCGCTGTAACCAGTCGTACCCGTTCCAGAACCCGTGCCGACATAGCTGCCGGTGGTCCAGGAGAACGTCGCATCGAAGAACGTGCGGACGACGCCGTATTCGGTGGCCGTGCGCGTGTCGATGTTGAGGTCTTCACGAGCGCGAGCGGTGTAGTAGTTGCTCAGGCGATTGTGCGCACCGGCGGGAGCCCCGTTGGCAATACCGTAAACGCTGTTCGTGCCCAGCGCGACTTCAGCGCGCAGATAACCACCCAGCTTGATGCAGGTGTCAGTGCCCGGGATGTAGTAGAAACCCGCGCCGTAGAGCGAGCAGATCCGCACGTATTCGACCGCTTTGGCCTTTACGGGAAGATCAGCTGCCTGCGCTCCGCCCACGGCGATCAGACCCGCCGCTGAGCCGAGCAAAAGGCTCTTAACCAACTTCATGTTAAACCTCCAAGTTGCTCTTCAGGGAAGGTCACTGACCGGACGGCCAATTCCCCAACCCCCTCTAAATCACCGCTTTGGTCCCCTTCGCGCCTTCGGACACACCCGCATGAACGCGAGGGACTTAAGCGAATGACCTAAACGGGACGACCTCGGGATGCCCCCCTCCGTCGCTCAGTCACAATTACCGAACGTCCTTGCACACACAACAACAGAACGCTTCGAAACGGGCCCATGAAGCTTGTTTTCCGATGGGTGTTGCACAAATAACACGCAGATGTGATCGCGGTGCGCTCGCAACATATTGTTTTTGCTGGCCTTTTTGAATCGGTTCCGTTTGCCGCCAAAACTCCTCACCTGAGGCAGAGGGAACGGGCGCTCGCCGCCGCGGCGCTGAGGAGGCTCGAATCGTAGAATCAGACCGGGGCTTGAGGCGGGAGGTGCAAACAGCCCGGACGGACCGCCGATCCGCCTCTCAAACGGCTGCGGCAATCCGGCCGCGCCACGGCGGCGGCGCCTCTATATAGAGGGCCTGCTTGAGATGGCGCCCGGCAACAAACCGCCTGGTTTCGAAAATCGCTGGGAATATTCGAGCGAAAACACACGCTTCCAAATTGACCGGCCCGAGTAATTAGATGCATAAGGCTCGCACCGGAGAGGTGGCCGAGTGGCTGAAGGCAACGCTTTGCTAAAGCGTCATACGGTCTCAAGCTGTATCGAGGGTTCGAATCCCTCCCTCTCCGCCACCCAGCGGCAGAATCAATCAAGATCTGTGCGTTCGTTCGCCTGAAAGCGACGCTAAGGCCCGTGCGAGAGCCTGGCGCAAGGATCAGCGCGCCGCATTCAGCCGATTCGCCCTGACCTTATATGTGGGCGTCCGCGTCTAGCGGTGGAACCGCCAGATCCGCCAATGCGAGGGCGAAATCAGCACGGCCTCGTCGGCCCAGACGTTGAACCAGACGCCGGACCTGCGCCGGCACGGGAACGACCAGGGCAGAATTCCCGTCTTGTGCAGGCGGCCGAGTTCCAGGTCGCACTCATCGGGAGCGATCTGAATCGGCAGCCATCGTCCATTCGTGTCGGGATCGCTCATGCCGCTCGGGTCTTATGTGGCGGCACGACGAAGAAACTTGATTCAGCGCAACCAGGCCCACCCGTGCGAACACGGGTATGGATGCGATTCTCAGCTCAATGGGCGGAAACCCACGCCCGCGCCTCGCGCTGTGCGACCGAGATCTCGACATCCGACATCTGCCCGGCAACCTCCTGGCGCAGCGCCACGGCGTCCTTGCGGCCCTTCAGCGCGGCGAGATTGAACCATTTATGTGCGGCGACGAGATCGACGAGGCCGGAGCGGCCGCTCGCCCAATAGATGCCGCGCTCGAACAGCACGTCGGATAGCGCGCTCGCGTCGATCGGCGTAGCCGTCTCCATATCGAAAGTACCCTGAAACATAACGCATCCCCTTTGTTCTTATGCCGCCTCGTTCCCCCGAGCGCGGCTCCCGTCCAACTCTGATGTGCATGCCCCTTTTTCGGGATCGTGCACTGTTCAACTCATCCCCGAGTCTTCCTGCCGTTTGCCGGCTTGTTGGAGGCGATGATGGCGGGCAAATTTGAATGGCAGTTTAAGTATCGCGATGAAGCAGACGTAAACGCGCACGCGCGGTGGCGACGCGAAGAATTAGAAAAGTCCCTGATTTGCAGGCACTTCTGCGATTCACCAGATTCTGTTTACCCCGGGATTTTCGCAGAACGATAACCATCGCGCGCGGTGGGCGGCGCGCCTGGTGCTGCGGCGCTGCTCGTTGTCGTCACCCGCGCCCCGGCGACGCCAAGGCTACGCGGGGCATGCGGTCCGGGACCGCCGAAGCTTCAGCGAAGGCGGCAGACGGGCGACCCAATATTCCAGAGACGGCCATCATCTCCCCGAGACGCCGCGGCGTACTGGATCGCCCGGTCGGAGCCGGGCGATGACATCGCGAATGGAGAAGCGGCGCGCAAACAGGCCGCAGCCCTCGCCTGCCCCAAGGCAGAGCAACGAGGTCGGCGCGGCCACGTCGCGGTCAGATCAGCAATGTCGGGGATAAGGAATGCCGGCAATACCCCGGCCTCAGGAGAACGAGGGCGTCGGCGAACACGTCAGGACCAGATTCCACGATGGCCCGAAGGCCGCTTGTGAAATTGCGGAGCCCCTTTTCGGAGAACCGCACCGAACGAAGAAAACTCGTTTCTTCTGCCGGACCGTCAAAGCGAACGATCCGACCGTTGACCTGATGTCTCGCCGACACCCTCTATCGTCGATCAGAACCTTCAGGAGGCGCTGATGACGTGCCGGCTGCTGGAGCCGGCAACTTCAGAAGTCGAAGTTACTTCTTCTTCTTCGCGACCTTGCGGGTCTTCTTCGCAGTCTTCTTCACTGCGCTCTTCGCCTTCTTCGCCTTCTTCGCTTTCTTGGCCATGTTGCCCTCCGATGTGTGAGATGGCTTTAATCGCTGCGTGCAGTCGGGGATCGAATGCACTCATCCCGAATACACCAACACAACGAAAAAAACAGCGTCTCGCTTAAAGAAGTGTTGACGACGCAACACGCGTGCGCTTGGCGAGCGCGATGCAAGCGCACTGCATGACGCGCACGATCGAGTGCAGAGAGTGCCCGCAACCTCGCTGTTCGCGCCATATGCGATTGCAGAAAAACACTATGCAGCAAGTATTTTTCTGTACGCGCGCATTGCGCACGATGATCGCGGCGACGTGCATTGCCAATCCCGCGACCACCTCGCAAGGGCGCTTTGCGGACTCTGAGTCGCGACTTTTGGCAACGAAAATATTTTCATGCTTAACGGCGCAAGCGCTCCTCGAAGCGAGCGCGAGCCGCCGTTTTGCGCGAATCGCGTCACGGCGATTCGGCCGTCACATCGCAGGCGATCGGGATGAAGTGTGCCGCCGAGGATGCGTGCGAACGTCGTGTCGAGGAATGAAAGCGAGGTGACGAAACGTGTCCGTCACCTCGTTCGAACGCGTGAGGTCAGATACCGAGCTTGGACTTGAGCAGGTCGTTGACGCTCTGCGGGTTGGCCTTGCCGCCGGACGCCTTCATCACTTGGCCGACGAACCAGCCGAGCGACTGCGGCTTGTCCTTGACCTGCGCGGCCTTGTCGGGATTGGCCGCGATGATGTCGTCGACAACCTTTTCGATCGCCGAAAGGTCCGTGACCTGCTTCATGCCGCGGCTTTCGACCAGCGCGCGGGGATCGCCGCCTTCCTGCCAGACGATCTCGAACAGATCCTTGGCGATCTTGCCGGAGATCGTGCCCTCGCCGATCAGGTCGATGATCGCAGCCAACTGCTCGGCGGTGACGGGAGAGCCCGTAATATCCCGGCCTTCCTTGTTGAGACGGCCGAACAGCTCGTTGATCACCCAGTTTGCCGCCATCTTGCCGTCGCGCGCACGGTTGGCGAGCTTGTCGAGCACGGTCTCGTAAAACATTGCGCTCTCGCGCTCGGCAACCAGCACGCTCGCATCATAGGCCGACAGACCGAAGTCGGCGACGAAGCGCATCTTCTTCTGATCCGGCAGCTCGGGCAGCTTCGCCTTGAGCTCGTCGACGAATGCCTGATCGAACTCCAGCGGCAGCAGGTCGGGATCGGGGAAGTAGCGGTAGTCATGCGCCTCTTCCTTGGACCGCATCGAGCGCGTCTCGCCCTTGTTCGGATCGAACCGGCGCGTCTCCTGCTCGATCTGCCCGCCATCCTCCAGGATCTCGATCTGGCGCCGCGCTTCATACTCGATCGCCTGGCCGATGAAGGTGATCGAGTTCATGTTCTTGATTTCGCAGCGGGTGCCGAGCGGCCCGCCGGGCTTGCGCACGGACACATTGACGTCGGCGCGCAAGGACCCCTTCTCCATGTCGCCGTCGCAGGTGCCGAGGTAGCGCATGATCGAACGCAGCTTGGACACATAGGCCTTGGCCTGCTCGGCGTCGCGGATGTCCGGTTTCGAGACGATCTCCATCAGCGCCACGCCACAGCGGTTGAAATCAATGAAGGAGAGCGACGGCGACCGGTCGTGCAGCATCTTGCCGGGATCCTGCTCCAGATGCAGCCGCTCAATACCGATGTTGGCGGTCTTGCCGCCGTCGAGATCGACCACCACCTCGCCCTCACCCACGATCGGCGACGCGTACTGGCTGATCTGGTAGCCCTGCGGCAGGTCCGGATAGAAATAGTTCTTCCGGTCGAACACGGAACGCAGGTTGATCTTTGCGTTGAGGCCGAGCCCGGTCCGGACAGCCTGCCTGACACATTCCTCGTTGATGACGGGCAGCATGCCCGGCATCGCGACATCAACCAGCGACACGTGGCTGTTCGGCTCGCCGCCGAAGACGGTCGACGCGCCCGAGAACAATTTTGCGTTCGAGGTCACCTGGGCGTGGATCTCGATGCCGATGACCATCTCCCAGTCACCGGTTGAGCCCTTGAGAAGCTTGTGCGTGGCCGTGCTCATGTCTTGCTCCCGAGCAGCGTGGCAGCGATCCGCTCCCACTCCGCTTCCAATGAATCCTTTGCTGCTGGCCGGCCGGCCTGGCGATACCAGTAGCCGGCATTGCCGAGATCGCCTTCGACGCGGTGCAGATAAGCGTGCACCCAGGCAGCGTCGCGCCCTTGGTCGTCCTGAACGATCTTGTGCGCCTGGTCCCAGTCGCCCTTGGCGGCCCACCAGAGACCTCTGAGCGGCGCGCTCAGATCCGGCGCAGGCGCCGCGCCGTCGAGGCTCGCGATGAAATCAGCGACATTCACCACCACCTCGTCGGCGTGAAGCGGCCGGCGGCCTGCTCGATCACCTCGCCGAGCGAGAACAGCGTCTCCTCATCGAAGGGACGGCCGATCAGCTGCAGGCCGAGCGGCAGGCCTTGGCGGTCCTTGCCGGCGGGCACGGCGATGCCGGGCAGGCCCGCCATGTTCACGGTCACCGTGAAGATGTCGTTGAGATACATCTCGACCGGATCGGTGCCGCCCTTCTCGCCGATGCCGAAGGCGGCCGACGGCGTCGCGGGGGTGAGGATCGCGTCGACGCCCTTGGCGAAGCAATCCTCAAAATCCTTCTTGATCAGCGTGCGCACTTTCTGCGCGCGGAGATAATAGGCATCGTAATAGCCGGCCGAGAGCACGTAGGTGCCGATCATGACGCGGCGCCGCACTTCCGCGCCAAACCCTTCCGCGCGGGTGTTCTCGTAGAGCTCGATGATGTTCCTACCCTGCTCGCGCAGGCCGTAGCGGACGCCGTCATAGCGCGCGAGGTTGGAGGACGCCTCCGCCGGCGCCACGATGTAATAGGCCGGCAGCGCGTATTTGGTGTGCGGCAGCGAGACCTCGACGAGCTCGGCGCCGGCGGCCTTCAGCCAGGCCGCACCCTCGCTCCAGAGTTTCTCGATCTCGGCCGGCATGCCGTCGAGACGATATTCCTTGGGGATGCCGATCTTCATGCCCTTCACGGACTTGCCGATCGCAGCCTCGTAATCCGGCACCGCGATATCGACCGAGGTCGTGTCCTTCGGATCGTGTCCGGCCATCGAGCGCAGCAGCATCGCAGCATCGCGCACGCTGCGCGCGATCGGGCCGGCCTGGTCGAGTGAGGAGGCAAAGGCGACGATGCCCCAGCGCGAGCAGCGGCCGTAGGTCGGCTTGATGCCGACGGTCGCGGTGAACGCCGCGGGCTGCCGGATCGAGCCGCCGGTGTCGGTCGCGGTCGCGCCCATGCACAGCAGCGCCGCCACGGCCGAGGCCGAGCCGCCGGACGAGCCGCCCGGCACCAGCGTCGTGTTGCTGCCCTCGCGCCGCCACGGATTGCCGACGGGACCAAAGCACGAGGTCTCGTTCGCCGAGCCCATCGCGAACTCGTCATTGTTGAGCTTGCCGAGCATCACGGCGCCGTCGCGCCACAGCTGCGAGGTGACGGTCGACTCGTAGGTCGGAACGAAATTGCCGAGGATCTTCGAGCACGCCGTGGTCCGCACGCCCTTGGTCGCGAACAAATCCTTGATGCCGAGCGGGATGCCGGCGAGCGGGCCGACGTCGCCCTTGGCGATCTTCTCGTCTGCGGCCCTCGCCATGCTGCGCGCCTGGTCCGGCGTCTCCATCACGAAGGCGTTGAGCACGCGCGCGGCTTCGATCGCGTCAAGATGCGCGTCGGTCAGCTCGAGGGACGTGAAAGTCTTGTCGGCGAGACCCTTGCGGGCCTCGGCGAGCGTCAGCGATGTCAAATCGGTCATTTATTGATCGGGCTGCAGAAGAACGGAGACAGGGTCTTGTCGTTGGCCGGGTCGTCTTGCGTGACGTTCTTCTTGGCAGCGGCATTCGCGGCGGCCTCGAGCTCGTCGAGCACAGCATTGACGGCAACATTGGGATCGGCAGCCTTGCCCTGCCGCTCCATCTTGTCGAGGTAATTCATGTAGGCCTGATAGGCCTTCTCATCGTCGCAAAGCATGCACATCGGACGTCCCAAGAGTTATTCGACGACCTTCGGCACCAGGAAGAAGTGACCTTCGGTCGCGGGCGCGTTGGCAACGATATCGTCGGCGATCTCGCCGTCATCGACCACGTCCTGCCGCTTCTTCATCTGCATCGGGGTGACCGAGGTCATCGGCTCCACGCCCTCGACATTGACCTCCGAGAGCTGCTCGACAAAGGCGAGCATGGCATTGAGCTCGCCCTGAAGGTGCGGAACCTCGCCCTCGGAAACCGCAATGCGCGCCAGATGCGCGATGCGGCGGACGGTAGCGGCGTCGACGGACATTATATAAGGCCTCTCACGGCAAAACCCATGTGCCGTATAGCAGAGGCCGGTTTTGCGCCGCAACCGGCGCCGGGTGCTACCCTGCCAGCGCTTTCATGCGGGCCAGCGCCGATTTGGCCAGATCCCGGGTCAATTCTGCCGCGGGGACCTCGCGGCCGAGGGCAATGGCCTGGCCGGCCCAGAGATTGGTGAAATCCACCCTGCCCTGCTTTTCGGCAGCCGCCTTGAGCGGTCCCAGCGCCGTCGCGGCATGGGGAAAGGGAGGCGCATCCGGCGAGATCGGGCCTGCCTCGCGCATCAGGCGGTTCTGGACCCCGCGCGCCGGCCGGCCGGTCATGACATTGGTGATGACGGTGGAATCATCGCCCGCCTCGGCGAGCGCCTTGCGGCCGCCCGCGCTGACCTTGGATTCCGGACAGCGTAAGTAGGCGCTGCCGATCTGGACGCCGGAGGCACCGAGCGCGAAGGCCGCGGCGATGCCGCGCCCGTCGGCAATGCCGCCGCAGGCGATCACCGGCACCTTCACGGCATCGACGACCTGCGGCACCAATGCAAAGGTGCCGGGCTGTTCGGCGATCTTGTCGGTCAGGAACATGCCGCGATGACCGCCCGCCTCCGCGCCTTGCGCGATCACGGCATCGACGCCGCGCTGTTCGAGCCACACCGCCTCCTTCACCGTCGTCGCCGACGAGATCACGAGGCAGCCGGCGGCCTTCACCCGCTTGAGCAGCGCCTGCTCCGGCAGCCCGAAATGGAAGCTGACGACCTCCGGCTTCAGCTCCTCGACGACCTCGCAGAAGGCGACATCGAATGGTGCGCGGTTCGCCGCATTGATCGGCGCTGCGGGATCGAGGCCATGCTCGGTATAATAGCCCGTGAGCCGCTGCTTCCAGCGCGCTTCGGCCTCGCGCGTCAGCTCGACCGGCGTGTGGCAGAAGAAGTTCATGTTGACCGGCGCCTTGACGCGTTGGCGGATCAGGCCGACCTGCTCGCGCGCCTTCTCCGGCGAGATCATCGCACTCGGCAGCGAGCCGAGTGCGCCGCCCTGCGCCGCCGCAATCACCAGCTCCGCATCCATCACACCGGCCATCGGTGCCAGCACGATCGGAAATTCGGTCTTGAAGAGGTCGATCAGTCGACGGTCAGGCCACATGGTTGTTCTCTCTGTTTTTACCCTCCCCTGGAGGGGGAGGGTGAAGAATTTCGCGCCGTTGTCACCGAATTGCGTCTTCCTTCCAGCAACTGCTCCGCCTCCGTCGCAATCCGCTCGACGATCTGCGCGGCGGACGGAATGTCATGGATCAGCCCGGCCGCCTCGCCGGCGAAAACCGCGGCGACCTCGAAATTGCCCGCGGCCTTCGCCGCAGCATATTCCTTGGCGACCTCGCCCGCGCGCTGCATCAGTTCGATCTCACGGCCGCTCCACCGACTGATGTGATCGTTGACCAGCGTTCGTGCCGTGAACGGAGCCGGCCAGAACAGGCTTCGCGACCAGTCAGCGACAACGCCGCGCACCGTGTCGTTGCTGCTCGCCATGCGAATGCGCTGCTTCGCTTCGTCCGCCCCGTTGGCCTCAACGCTCGCATAGAAGCGCGTGCCGATCAGCACGCCGGATGCGCCCAGCATCATCATCGCGGCGAGGCCCCTTCCGTCGGCGATCCCGCCGGCCGCGACGACCGGCACACGTCCGGCCGCAAGATCCACGATCGCAGGCACGATGTCGACCGTGGTGCGCGATGCGCCATGGCCGCCGGCTTCGGTGCCCTGCGCGATCAGGATCTCCGCGCCGGCATCGAGCGCCTGCTTGGCCATGTCCTCGCTCTGCACCTGGCAGATCAGTCGCGCACCGCTCGCCCCAATGCGCGGTGCGAACGGCGCGGGGTCGCCGAATGACAGCATGATGGCCTCGGGGCCAGCGTCGAGCGCGATGTCGAGCAGTTCGGGCTGTTTTGCCAGGCTCCAGGTGATGAAGCCGATGCCGAACGGCGCAAAGCCCTTCAGCTCTGCGGCTTCCGTCTGAAGCCGGACAGGGTCACCGTATCCACCACCCAGGATGCCGAATCCGCCGGCCTCGCTGACAGCGCGGGTCAGGCGGCTGCCGGCGATCGTATCCATGGGAGCCGACAAGATCGGATGCCTGATCCCGAGGAGCTCCGTCAGCGGCGTGGCAATCGGCATGGGTCCTCCCACTCTGGACAGGAAGATTAGGCGCAAATAACATTCTTCAAAATTGAATTCTACAGAACGCTGCCATCTCAAAAGAGAAATGGACCATGGAACTCAGCGATCTCCAGACCTTTGCCACTGTGGCCCGCACCGGCGGCATCACCCGCGCTGCGGAGGAGCTCAATACCGTGCAATCCAACGTCACCCAGCGCGTGAAGGCGCTGGAGGCGGAGATCGGCACCCCGCTGTTCGAACGCCATAGCCGCGGCATGACGCTGACCGGCGCCGGCAAGCGCCTTTTGCCTTACGCGCAGCGGATGGCAGCACTCTCGCGCGAGGCCGTGCTTGCTGCGCGCGATGATGGCGAGCCGAAGGGACCACTTGCGATCGGCTCGATGGAAACGACCGCGGCGGTGCGGCTGCCGCCCCTGCTCGCCGATTTCCACCGCCGCTTTCCCGCCGTGCGGCTCTCCTTACGTACCGCAACCACGGCCGACCTCGTCGCCGCCGTGCTCGAAGGCGCGCTCGACGGCGCCTTCGTCGCGGGTCCGATCGCGCATGCCGACCTCACCGCCACGAGCGCGTTCCGCGAGGAGCTCGTGCTGGTCAGCGCGCGGCGCTGGACCTCACTTGGCGAGCTGCGCGCCGGCACGCCGGAATCCGGCCCGACCGCGCTGGTGTTCCGCACCGGCTGCACCTACCGTCAACGGCTCGAGCAGATCTTCGTCGACTTCGGCTGGCCTTCGGCCGCGCGCTTCGAGCTCGGCACGCTCGACGGCATGATCGGCTGCGTCGCCGCCGACATGGGCGTGACGCTGCTGCCGCGTGCGGTCATCGAACGCAGCGCCATGAATGGCACCGTCTCGATCCACGCCTTGAGCCCGTCGCATGCGCGCGTCGAGACACTCTTCATCCAGCGCCGCGCCGGACATCAATATAGCGCGCTCAGCGGCTTTGCTGCTTGTCTGAAGACCGACGAGGACGTCATCGCGGCCTGAGCTGCCACCGCCGCAGCGCCACGACAGCCCAGATCGCCTCGACCAGGCCGAACGGCCAGGCGCCCTGGAGAAAACCGTAGGCCGAGCCGAGCACGCAGGACGCGGCGAACAGCAGCACGAACCAATTGCTGCGATCTTCCAGAGCGTAAGTGACCAGCATCGCCGTGACGGCGAACAGGCCGAATAATGTCAGCGCATCCATTGTTATGGGTTCACTCCGCGGCGCGACGCGTGATATGCGCTACGCCATGCCGGCTCTTATCCTGCCTCTCGTCGGTGCTGCAACCCACTGGCCCGCGCGCGGCGCGCTGGTCGGGCTCGACCTCGGCACCAAGACCATCGGCGTTGCCGTGTCCGACCCGGACCGCCGGCTTGCGACCGGCGTCGAGACGATCCAGCGCAAGGCGTTCAAGCAGGACGCCGCCCGGCTGCTCGCGATTGCGGCCGAGCGCAAGGCGACCGGATTCGTGCTCGGCCTGCCCATCAACATGGACGGCAGCGAGGGCCCGCGCGCGCAATCCACCCGCGCTTTCGCCCGCAATCTCGCCGGTCTGACCGCCCTCCCCATCGGCCTGTGGGACGAGCGCCTCTCGACCGCGGCGGTCGAGCGCGAGCTGATCGGCATGGACGTCAGCCGCGCCAAGCGCGCCGAGGTGATCGACGAGCACGCCGCGATCTTCATCCTGCAAGGCGCGCTCGACCGCCTCGCCAATCTCCGCGCCGCCTCGGGGACTGAGTGATCCATGGCGGTCGTGATCGCGGCGCTGCTGCCGGTCTTCATCCTCATTGTGCTCGGCGTCGTGCTGAAGCGCAGCCTGATGCGGCTCGACACGCAATGGCACGGGCTGGAGCGGCTGACCTATTTCGTGCTGTTCCCGATGCTGCTGATCCAGACGCTGGTGAAGGCCGACCTCTCCAACGTGCCGGTCGCCGGCGTCGGCGGCGCGCTGCTGCTGTCGGCGCTGGCGATGTCGCTGGTTTGCCTCGCGCTCCGCCCTGCCCTGGCGCGGCTTGGCATCGACGGCCCCGGCTTCACCTCGATCTTCCAGGGTGCGACGCGCTGGCAGACCTATGTGGCGCTGTCGGTGTCCGCCAACCTTTATGGCGATGTCGGGTTGGCGCTGGCGTCGGTGGCGATGGTCGCGATCATTCCGCTGGTCAACGTGTTCAGCGTCGCGGTGCTCGCACATTATGCCGCGCCCGAGAAGCAGTCTGCGCGCGCCATCGTCATGACATTGATCCGCAATCCCCTGATCTGGGCCTGCGTCATCGGCCTCGCCGTCAACCTCGTCCATATGCCATTACCGAAACTGTGGCACGAGGTGGCCGATGCACTCGGCCGCTCCTCACTCGCGATCGGCCTGCTCGTCACCGGCGCGGGCCTGCAACTCAAGGGGCTGCTCCGCCCCAGCCTGGGCGCGACGCTCGGCGTGGCATTCAAGCTGGTGCTGATGCCAATGCTTGCGCTGGCGCTTGCCGTGCGGTTTGGCCTGTCCGGCAACAATCTTGCGATCGTCGCGATCTGCGCGGCGGTCCCAACCTCCCCCAGCGCCTATGTCCTCGCCCGCCAGATGAACGGCGACGCGCCGCTGCTGGCGCAGATCATCACGCTGCAGACGATTCTGGCCGCGATCACGATGCCGATCGCGATCGCGCTGGTCGCCTAGCTCCCCAGCCACATCGTCAGCACCACGGCGGTCAGATTGTTCAGCGCATGGAGCACGATCGTGACCCAGAGTGAATTGGCGCGATAGCGCATGTAGCCGAACCACAGGCCGATGGTGAAGACTTCGGCGAGGAAGTACATGTCGTATTGCAGGTGCACGATTGTCCAGACCAGCGACGACAACAGGATCGCGCCCGGCACCCGCAGGAAGCTCGCCGACCAGCCGCGATAGAGGAAGCCGCGCGCCAAAACCTCTTCCGACATCGGCGCGGCCACGCTGAAGGCGAACAGAAGCAGCAGCGCCGCGCCCTTGTCGCGACCGGATTTCAACAGATCGGTCATGAAGCCCGGCGTCGCCTCGCGGCCGAGCGCGCGCGACATCGTCTCCCAGACCAGCACCAGCAGGATGAGGCCGACCGCACCGAACAGGAGCTGCTTCCAGGACGGCCAGTGCAACGCGAGATAGTCGATGAAGGAAGCCTTCTTGATGGCTATGGCGAGCCACACCGCCAGAAGCGTCGCCGGCAGGCCCATGATGACGGAGAGCGCGAGCGCCTGAGGCTCATGGCCGACGAGCTGGATCGAGGCGAGGTCCATGGGCAGACCACGCTGCGCCGCCAGCAGGACGACGGCGCCGATCTGCCCGACGAACATCGCGACGAAGATGAAGAGGCCCCACAGCGCCGTGCCCCAGAACTTCCAGACGCGCAGCCTCGCCGGCATCATGGTCAGCGGCGGATGGTCGGGATTGAGGGAGTCCATCAAGAGGCTTTCGTTTGGGAAACTCACGGCAGCGCGCGATCCAGCAGTGCGCGCACATCGCCGCTGTCCAGCTCCACGGCGCCGTACATGCTGGCATGATTGGCCGCAAGACGCGTATTTGCGAACAATTCGGCATTGCGCGGCGAGACGCCGTTCAGCGCCGCGGCGGCAGCCAGCAGCGCCAGCTTCTCCACGGCAAGCCGCGCGACGCGCTCGCCGTCGGCACGCCGAAAAGTCTTGCCGATGAACGCGACCGCCTCTCCTGCGCCAGGCAAGCCCTTCGTCTCGGCCGCGAGCGATTGCAGCACGGCCATCGCGGCCTCCGGCTCGCGCGAGAGCGCGCGGAGCACGTCGAGGCACATCACGTTGCCGGAGCCTTCCCAGATCGCGTTGACCGGCGACTCCCGATAGTGCCGCGCCAGAATGCCGTCCTCGACATAGCCGTTGCCGCCGAGGCACTCCATGGCTTCATAGAGGAACGGCGGCGCACTCTTGCAGGTCCAGTATTTGATCGCAGGCGTCAGCAGCCGCATATAGGCAGCCTCCGCCGCGTCGTGCGGCGTGCGGTCGAAGGCGCGGCAGAGCCGCATCACCAGCGCCGCGCTGGCCTCCACATGCAGCGCCATGTCCGACAGCACGGCCTGCATCAGGGGCTGATCGGCCAGATGCTTCTGGAACACGCTGCGGTGACGGGCGTGATGCAGCGCGTGCGCCAGCCCCGAGCGCATCAGGCCAACCGAGGCAATTGCGCAATCCTGCCGCGTCAGCTGCACCATCTGGATGATGGTGCGGATGCCCTTGCCCTCCTCACCGACCGCTTGCGCATAGGCGCCGACGAATTCGACCTCGGACGAGGCATTGGAGCGATTGCCGAGTTTGTCCTTCAGCCGCTGGAACTGGATCGCGTTGACCGATCCATCCGGCGCGAAGCGCGGCATGAAGAAGCAGGTCAGACCCTGCTCGGCCTGCGCCAGCACGAGGAACGCATCGCACATCGGCGCCGACATGAACCATTTATGGCCGGTGATGCGATAGGCCTCGTCGTCGCGCACCGCGCGCGTCATGTTGGAGCGCACGTCGGTGCCGCCCTGCTTCTCGGTCATGCCCATGCCGAGCGTCATGCCGCGCTTCTCCCACCACGGCGCAAAGCTGGGATCGTAGCTCTTGGTCGACAGCACCGGCATCACGCGCGCCAGCAGGTCCGGCTGCATCGCCAGCGCACCGACGGAGGCGCGCGTCATCGTGATCGGACAGAGGTGACCGGTCTCGACTTGCGCCGCCATGTAGAACTTTGCCGCACGAATGACCTCGGCAGCATCGCCCGCCGGTTTGCCGTCCGCCGTCCACGTCGAATTGTGCACGCCGCCATGCGCACTGTGCGCCATCAGCTCGTGATACGCGGGGTGAAACTCGACCTGGTCGCGGCGATTGCCCTTAGCATCGAAGCTGCGCAGCTTCGGCGTGTTCTCGTTCGCGAGGCGCCCGCGATCGGCCATCGCGGCCGAGCCCCATTGCTTGCCGAACGCCGACAGCTCGCGTTCCGCCGCGGCGCCGCCATTGGCCTTCACCGCCTCGACCAGCGGCCGGTCCACCGCGAACAGGTCGATATCCTCGAACGGCGGCGATTGGTTGAAGACCTCGTGGGTCGCAAAGCTCGGCTGGGTCATCAGGTTTCCTCGGCGCGGAATCAGTTCCGTCGCGGCTGGATCGGGAAATCATAGGCCGCCCCACCGGCCCCAGGCAGGGAAAAATGCCACCACTCCTTTGAATAGTTCACAAAGCCTTGCCTGGCCATTGCCGCCAGCAGCCGCTTGCGCCAGGCGCGCTGCTCCGGCGTGATCGACGGTGCCGCAGTATGGCCCTTCGTGTCGGTACAGTCGTAGCCGGTCCCCATATCGACGCTGCCTTCGGGTGCACGCGCTTCGACCGGCGCCGTGCAATCGGCATAGGTTCTTGACCGGTCGTATTTGGCGGAATTGTCAGCCTTCAGATCGACCAGCGTGAGATCGAGTGCCGCGCCGGTGGAATGCTGCGAGCGACTGGCGATGTAGCCGAGGCGGAACAGTTCGGTCTTGGGGATTTTGGGATTGTAGCGCCGCTCGGCCGCGGTCTCGTGACCGTTCTGCGACCACTTGACCATGTCGAGCGAGGCCCGCGCCGGCCGGTAGCAGTCGAACATCTTGAGCGAGAGATTTTGCGCGGCGAGCTCCTGCTGCACCGCCTTGAGCCGCAGCCCGACCTCGCGCTTCACCACGCATTCACCGGCATTGTAGCCGGCCAGCGGCCGGCCGACGAAATTGTTCGAGGTGGCGTAGCGGATGTCCTGGATGATGCTGGGGTCGATGTCGCGCAGGTAAACGAAATCGCCGGGGAGCGATTGGGCGTGGGCTGCTGAGATTGTTGCTGCAACCAAGAGCACAGTCAGAATTTTCTTCACGAATGCCCCACATCGTCATGGCCGGGTTTATCCCGGCCATCCACGTTCGTTTGCATCCAATGCGATAGAAGAACGTGGATGGCCGGGACAAGCCCGGGCATGACGGAGGGGATGGCGTGGCGCCGCCCGCGCAGACAGATCGGGGGATAACTCACTTCCCGCGGTTTGACCCTTGCCCACCCCGCCGTCCCCGCCTATAGCTCTCGTTTTAATGACATCGAAATCGACCTTCGTCCTCGGCCACCGGCATTTGCTGGGCATCGAGGGCCTTTCCGCGGCCGACATCACCGGCCTGCTCGACCTGTCCGAAGAATATGTCGAGCTCAACCGCCAGGTTGACAAGAAGCGCACCGTCCTGCGGGGACGGACGCAGGTGAACCTCTTCTTCGAGGCCTCCACCCGGACCCAATCCTCGTTCGAGCTCGCGGGAAAGCGGCTCGGCGCGGACGTCATGAACATGTCGGTCTCCTCCTCGTCGATGAAGAAGGGCGAGACCCTGATCGACACCGCGATGACGCTGAACGCGATGCATCCGGACATCCTGGTGATGCGCCATCACGCCTCCGGCGCGGTGGAACTGCTGGCGCGCAAGGTTGACGGTTCCGTGATCAATGCCGGCGACGGCGCGCATGAGCACCCGACCCAGGCCTTGCTCGACGCGCTCACCATCCGCCGCAACAAGGGCCGGATCGAAGGGCTGGTGGTCGCGATCTGCGGCGACGTGCTGCATTCGCGTGTCGCCCGCTCCAACATCATCCTGCTTAACACGATGGGCGCCCGCGTCCGCGTGGTCGGCCCCACCACGCTGCTGCCGCCCGGCATCGAGCGGATGGGCGTCGAGGTCGCGCGCGACATGCGCGAGGGATTGAACGGCGCTGATATCGTCATGATGCTGCGGCTGCAGCGCGAGCGCATGAACGGCTCCTTCGTGCCGTCGTCGTCCGAATATTTCCACTATTTCGGGCTTGACCAGAAGAAGCTCGCCTACGCCAAGCCGGACGCGCTCGTGATGCATCCCGGCCCCATGAACCGCGGCGTCGAGATCGACTCGATCGTGGCCGACGGCGCACAATCCCTGATCCGCGAACAGGTGGAGATGGGGGTGGCCGTGCGCATGGCGGTGCTGGAAGCGCTCGCCCGTAACCTGCCGAACGCGTGATGCCGATGTTGACCGATCGCCGCCCCATCCTGCTCGCCAACGCCCGCGTCGTCGATCCCTCCAGGGATTACGACGGTGTCGGCGACGTCCTGATCGCCGACGGCACCATCCGCGAGACCCGCCGCGGCATTGGCGCAGCCGGCGTCCCCGAGGGCACCGACATCGTCAACTGTTCCGGCAAGATCGTCGCGCCCGGCCTGGTCGACATGCGCGCCTTCGTCGGCGAGCCCGGCCTCAGCCATCGCGAGACCTTTGCCACCGCGAGCCAGGCGGCCGCGACCGGCGGCATCACCACCATCATCTGCCAGCCCGACACCTTGCCGGTGATCGACAATTCGGCGACCGTCGACTTCGTGATGCGCCGCGCCCGCGACACCGCGATCGTCAACATCCAGCCGATGGCGGCGCTCACCAAGGGCATGCACGGCGAGGAGATGACCGAGTTCGGCCTGCTCAAGGCCGCTGGCGCCATCGCCTTCAGCGACGGCGCCAGAAGCGTGACCAATGCGCAGGTGATGCGCCGTGCGCTGACCTATGCGCGCGATTTCGACGCGCTGATCGTGCACTTCACCGAGGACCCCAATCTCGTCGGCGAAGGCGTGATGAACGAAGGCGAGTTCGCTTCGCGCCTCGGCCTGATGGGCATCCCGAGTGCAGCCGAGGCCGTCATGCTCGAACGCGACATGCGCCTCGTCGCGCTGACCGGCGGCCGCTATCACGCGGCCTCGCTCAGCTGCATCGATTCCCTCGACATCCTCCAGCGCGCCCGCGATGCCGGACTTTCCGTCAGCGCCTCGGTCTCGATCAACCATCTGGCGCTGAACGAGAACGACATCGGCCCCTACCGGTCGTTCCTGAAGCTGTCGCCCCCGCTGCGCAGCGAGGACGATCGCAGGGCGCTGGTGGCCGCGGTGGCCTCCGGCCTGCTCGACGTCATCATGTCCGACCACAATCCGCAGGACGTCGAGGTCAAGCGCCTGCCGTTCGCCGAAGCGGCACCCGGCGCCGTCGGGCTCGAGACCATGCTGCCGGCGGGCCTGCGCCTCGTGCACAATGGCGAGCTGGACCTGAAGACGCTGATCCGGGCGATGTCGACCCGCCCGGCCGAGTTGCTCGGCCTGGCTGGCGGAACTTTGCGCGCCGGCAGCCCGGCCGACGTCATCGTGATCGACCCCGACGTGCCCTGGGTGGTCGATCCCGCCGACCTCAAATCCCCCTGCAAGAACACCCCGTTCGACGAGGCGCGCTTTACAGGCCGCGTGGTGCGCACCATTGTCGGCGGCCGCACGGTGTACGAGCATGTCTGACGTGCGCAATCGTGCGACATTGAGATCCAGTCTTTGGAGATCCAGCCTTTGGAGAGGCCGCCATGGGGCTTGAAGCATTTTTGCCGGTAGCCTTCGTCATCGGCTACCTACTCGGCTCGATTCCATTCGGCCTGGTCCTGACCAAGCTCGCCGGCACGCAGGATATCCGCTCGATCGGCTCCGGCAGCATCGGCGCCACCAATGTGCTGCGCACCGGACGCAAGAGTCTTGCCGCGGCCACCCTGCTGTTCGACGCGCTCAAGGGCACCGTGGCCGTATTGATCGCCGGCTACATCGCAGGTCCCAATGCCGCGATGGTCGCTGGGCTCGGCGCCTTCCTCGGCCATCTCTTCCCGGTCTGGCTCAAGTTTCGGGGCGGCAAAGGCGTCGCCGTCTATATCGGCGTCCTGCTCGGCCTGTTCTGGCCTGGCATGGTGGTGTTCTGCCTGCTCTGGCTGGCGACCGCCTTCACCACCCGCTACTCATCGCTGTCGGCGCTGGTAGCCGCGTTCATCACACCGATCTTCCTGTGGTGGTTCGGGCATCTCGCGCTCGCAGCATTGTTTGCCGTGCTGACTTTGCTCCTGTTCTACGCGCATCGCGAGAACATCAAGCGATTGCAAGCGGGCAAGGAAAGCCGGATCGGCGAGAAAGCGTAGTGGCGTCAAGGCAAGCTTCTAAAGCCATGGCATCTACGGATACCGAAGCTACCCTTCTGCATTATATGCCAAATCCTGTTCGCAACTCGTCGCTGCTCGCGGCCGGCAGTAGCGAACAAGTTCCACGCCTGTCATCCTGACAGTCGAGATGGCGTTACGCGGTTGCTCAGAATGAGCGAGATGAAGGACAGCACGCATGGCGAAGCCGGCTCGCAGGCCACTGCGGCAAGCCGCCTGCTGTCGACGACCAGCATCTGGTCCGATGCGCCCGCGCCGCCTCCTGCGCCAAAGTCCACAGCCGTTTCGCCGCCAGCGCCCGCACCTGCCGCCGTCGCAGCAGCTCCTGTCGCGGTCGAGGTCCGACCTGCGGCGCCCTCATCTGCGTCAGCGCAGCCTCGCTCCACGCCATGGCCGCCGCGACAATTGTCGCTGGCGCTGCAGGGCGGCGGCACCTTTGCCGCCTTCACATGGGGCGTGCTGGAACGGCTCTTGGAAGAGCCGATCGAGATCGACACCATCAGCGGCGCCAGTGCCGGCGCCGTCAATGCGCTTCTGCTCGCCTCCGGCCTCGCGGAGGGCGGCCGCGAAGCCGCGCGCAGCCGGCTGAGCCGGTTCTGGCTCCGCCTGATGCACGAGGGCTCGTTCCGCTCGCTGATGCTGGTCGGCGGATTCTCGCCGGCGGGAAGCTCGGTCGCATTCGGTCCGACGCTGCGCTCCGGCCAGTTCGATCCGTTCGATCTCGATCCGCTGCGGCAGGCGCTGCTGCGCGACATCGATTTTTCCGCGTTGCGCGGCGCGCAGTGCCCGAAGCTGCTGATCGCGGCGACGCGGATCCGCGACGGGCAGCAGCAGATCTTCCGCAACGACGCGGTCACCGCCGACGTCGCGCTGGCCTCGACCTGCCCACCCCTGGTTCACTGCGCCGTCGAGATCGACGGCGAGGCCTATTGGGACGGCGGCTTCGGCGGCAACCCGCCGCTGCTGCGGCTGGTGCAGGAGACGACAACCCCCGATGTCCTGCTCGTGCAGGTCACGCCGGCGCGCGACGGCTATGTGCCGATCACGCTCGCCGCGATCGACCGCCGTCTCGACCAGATCGCGGCTAACGCCGCGCTCAATGCCGAGATCGCTGCGATCGCATGGGCGCAGCCGCACGCAGCATCTTCGCTGCGGCTCACCAGGATCGCGGCCGAAGACTCCGTTGACGGCCTGGCGCAGCGCTCATCGACCGATCTCGGCCGCGGCTTCATCCGGCTGCTGCACCGGAGCGGTCGCGCCGCCGCCGAGCGCTGGCTTGGGCAAGACGCAAAGGCCGGCGCGCCTTCCGCGTCCGCACAGGTTCTCGCGGCTTCCGAACCGGCGCTAACCTGACTTCGCCAGCGCCTGCTCCAGGAACCACGCCGTTGCGAGCGCGCGCGCATCGTTGCCGAAGCGTGCGATCACCTGCACGCCGGTCGGCAGGCCACCCACCTTCAGCACCGGCACGTTGACGCAAGGATTGCCCATCAAGGTCCAGAGCCGGTTGTAGCGGGGATCGCCGGTCGTCGCGAGCTCCTTGGCCGGCGCGGTGCCCGGCGCCGAATAGGTCAAGAGCACGTCGACGCCCTCGAACAATTCGCCGAGCTCGCGGCGGCCGCGCCGGCTGATCCGGCGCGCTTCGTCATATTCTTTCGGCGTCAGGTGGGCCGTCGCATCGAGGCTTGCCCGCAGCATCGGCGCGATCTCGTCGTGACGCTCCGAAAACTCCCAGGCCAGCGCGCGATGCGCCTCGAAATCCTGGACGATGGGGTGGATGCGCCAGGCCTCCTGCACCGCCTCGGGCAGATCGATGGCCTGCACGCTGGCACCGGCGCGCTCCGCCGCCTTGATCGCGGCCTGCAGGCCTTCCTCGGCCGCCGGCTCGACGCTGCCTGCGAACTCCTGCCTGACCACGCCGATGCGTGGCGCCTTCGCCGGAACGATGCCGGAAAACTCGGTGCGGCCCGTCATCGCCAGGAGCCCGCGCGCGAGATCTTCTGCGCGGGCACCGAACAGGCCGACCGTGTCGAGTGCCCACGAATAGCACTTCACGCCGACCGTCGGCAGCATGCGGAACGAGGGCTTGATCGCGGCGGTCCCGCAATAGGCCGCGGGCCGGATCACCGAGCCGCCGGTCTGGGTGCCCAGCGCCAGCGGGATCATGCCGGCGCCGACCGCTGCCGCCGAGCCCGAGGAGGAGCCGCCCGGCGAATGACCGAGATTGTGCGGATTGAGCGTCGGGGTGGGATCGCGCGAGGCGAACGCCGTGGTCGTGGTCTTGCCGATGATGGTGGCCCCCGCCCGCTTCAGCATCATCACCACAGGCGCATCGGCGCGCGGCTGCCAGTCGCGATAGATCTCCGAGCCCATCTCGGTCGGCATGTTGGCAGTGTCGATGATGTCCTTGATGCCGACCGCGATGCCGCGCAGCGGGCCGGCGCTTTGTGCCTTTGCGGCCTTGTCGTGACGGACGAAGGCGCGGACGTCCTTCTCCTTTGCCTCGATTGCCGCATGCGACTGGGCGATGGCGGCATCGGGCGACAACTCGCCGGCTTCGATGCGGCGCTGGAGGTCGGCGAGTGAGATCATGGCAAAACCCTTCTTATTGGCACCGCTTTTAGCATTGCGATGAGGCCGCGCAAGCGCACGTCGCTGTTGCGCAACGCCCTCAGGTTGTTCCATGCTGCGCCTACAAGGAGACGCCGTGGACGCCATCAATCCGAGCGTGGAGCTGACCGAGGCTGAACGGATCGACCGCCTGCGGCTGATCCGTTCCGACAATGTGGGCCCGCGCACCTTCCGCTCGCTGGTCGATCATTTCGGCACCGCGCGCGCCGCGCTGGAGCGGCTGCCTGATCTCGCGCGCCGCGGCGGTGCACAGCGATCGGGCCGCATCTATAGCGCCGATGAAGCCAAGGCCGAGCTCGCCGCGAGCCGCAAGTTCGGCATCACCTGGCTTGCACCCGGCGAGGACGGCTATCCGGCGCGGCTGGCGATGATCGACGATGCGCCGCCGCTGCTCGCCGTGCGCGGCGATACCAAGACCTTGATGCGGTCGATGATCGCGATCGTCGGCTCGCGCAATGCCTCCGGCGCCGGGCTGAAGTTCGCAGGCCTGCTGGCGCGCGAGCTCGGCGAAGCCGGCTTCGTCGTCATCTCCGGGCTCGCGCGCGGCGTCGATCAGGCCGCGCATCGCGCCAGCGTCGAGAGCGGCACGATCGCCGTGCTCGCCGGCGGCCATGACTGCATCTATCCGCCCGAGCATGGCGATCTGCTCACGGCGATCCTCGATCACGAAGGCGCTGCGATCTCCGAGATGCCGCTCGGCCATGAGCCGCGCGCCCGCGACTTCCCTCGCCGCAACCGGCTGATCTCGGGCGCTTCGCTCGGCGTCGTCGTGGTGGAGGCGGCGCACCGCTCGGGCTCGCTGATCACCGCGCGCATGGCGGCCGAACAGGGCCGCGAGGTGTTCGCCGTCCCCGGCTCGCCGCTCGATCCGCGCGCCGCCGGCGCCAACGATCTGATCAAGCAGGGCGCGACCCTGGTCACCGAAGCTGCCGACATCATCAACGCGGTGCAGCCGATCATGGAGCGGCCGCTGATGAGTCCTGCGAGCGAGCCCGACAGCGAGCCGTTCGAGAGCGATCCGCAACGGCACGACCGCGACCAGATCACCGGCCTACTCGGCCCCGCGCCCATCTCCATCGACGATCTCGTGCGGATGTCCGGCGCCTCGCCCGCGATCGTGCGCACCGTGCTGCTGGAGCTCGAGCTGGCCGGAAAGCTCGAACGCCATGGCGGCGGGCTGGTGTCGCTGCTTTAGTTTCTCTGCGGCGCATCCTTCGAGACGCCCGCCCCTGGCGGGCCCTCAGGATGAGGGCGGAGTGCGTGGCGACATGTCAAGGCACCACGATGCCCATTCAGCCTCACCCTGAGGAGACCGCGCAGCGGTCGTCTCGAAGGGCGAGGCGTGCGCTCAACTGCCGCCAAATGTCATATGCAGGAGCTGAACGTCTCCGCCTTAGCCCTCGATGCGCGCATCGAACTTCGTCCGGGCGTCCTCGATCTGCGCCATATGGTCCATCGCCCACTCCCCAAGCGCCTTCACCGGCTGCGACAGCCCGCGGCCGAGATCGGTCAGCTCATAGTCCACACGCGGCGGAATGGTCGGAAAGATCGTGCGCGTCACGAGGCCGTCACGCTCCAGCCCACGCAGTGTCAGGGTCAGCATCCGCTGTGAGATGCCGTTGATCATGCGCTTCAGCTCGTTGAAACGCTTCGGCCCGTCGCCGAGCATCATGATCACCAACACGCTCCATTTGTCGCCGACACGGGACAGCACAGAGGCGACCCCGCGGCAGTCCGCGTGGTTCGGATCGGGCACGGGATCGGGCCTCCCAGTTGACCCTGGTTCTTGCCTCGGCAAGGCAGGCAAAGCGGTGTGCGCAGGTTTCAAAGATGTGTCCATGGCCCAAAAAAGTGCGTTCTTGCGGGGGTTTCGATAGTCACTCATGTAGTCCTGGTTACAAACTTATACCAGGGTGACCCCAAATGAAACTTCTCCATCTCGACTCCAGCGTCCTCGGCCCCCACTCCGTCTCCCGGCAGGTCTCCGCCGCCATCGTCAATCGGCTGCGCCAGGCAACGCCCTCGCTCGAAGTGACCTATCGCGACCTGACCCAGACCCCGCTTGCCCACCTCTCCGGCTCGCATCTCGCCGCCGCGCAAGGCGCGCCCGTGCCGGCGGAACTCGGACCCGACCTTGCCGCTAGCGCGGCCGCGCTCGACGAGTTTCTTTCTGCCGACATCGTCGTGATCGGCGCCCCCATGTACAATTTTACGATTCCCAGCCAGCTCAAGGCGTGGATCGACCGCATCGCCGTGAGGGGCAAGACGTTCAGCTACGGCCCTAACGGACCGCAGGGCCTCGCCGGCGGCAAACGTGTGATCATCGCGATCTCGCGCGGTGGCTATTACGGCGCGGGCTCACCCGCCGCGGCGCTGGAGCACCTGGAAACGTACTTGCGCAGCGTGTTCGGGTTCATTGGGATCAATCCCGAATTCATCACCGCCGACGGCATCCAGGTCGGGCCGGAGCATCGCGAGAAGGCGTTGGCCGACGCACTCCACGCCGCCGCAAGCCTGCGCGCCGCCTGAGGTCGCACCAAATTCAGCCGCCGCCGGATTGCGCGGCGGCTGAGGCGTGCGAGCGCATGCTGCAGAGCTAGAACCAGACGCCCTGCATGCCCAGGATCACGGCGACGAGCGAGACGAACAGGCCGATGCCGGCAAACAATGCGACGGCGACGAGTTCCGACTTGTCCGAGCGTTTGGCCGGGATGGCCGATTCTTCAGTGAAAATACGCGGTGCTGAAATCGACGAAAAAATGCGGGCTGCTTTCGGCATAACGGACTCCCTTGAAAATGAGTCTTCTGACCCCTGCCCGTAAAAATGTCTTCGCAGCCCGCGCCAAGGTTCAACGCTTCACGCAAAGGTTTGGCCAACACGTCTCGAAAGACGCAGGATTCGGCCGGCGCAACCTCGGGCGCGGCGCCGGCCGATTCAGATTGTGGCCGATTTGCTCAGCCGCGATAGATCGGCGCGCCGCTCGGGGAAGCCACCGCGCCGCCGTCGACGAAGATCTCCTGGCCCTGCACGTGCGAGGAATCATCGGAGGCGAGGAATAGCACCGTCTTCGCAACGTGGTCAGTCTCACCGAGGCGGCCGAGCGGCGTCATCATTCCGATCCGCTTCTCGAACGCCTTCTCGGCTTCCGGCGTCGCGGTCGCGGGCCCCCAGATCGGCGTCCGGATCGCACCCGGCGCCACGACATTGACGCGGATGCCGCGCGGAGAGAGCTCCGAGGCCATGATCCGCGCCATTGCGCGCACCCCGGCCTTCGCGGCGCCGTAAGCCGAGTAACCGGGAATGCCGAGCACCGAGATCACCGAGCCGTTGAGGATGACCGAGGCGTTGTCGTTGAGATAAGGCAGCGCCGACTGCACCGTGAAGAACACGCCGGTCAGGTTGGTGCTGATGACCTTCTCGAAGACGTCAAGCGTAGCCGAACCCAGTGGCGTGCCGCCCGCGATGCCGGCATTGGCGAACACGATGTCGAACTTGCCGAACTTTTCGGCGCCGTGCTTGATCGCAGCTTCGGTCGCGGCGATGTCGGTGGCATCAGCAGGCAGTGCGAGCGCATTCGGCCCGAGCTCCTTGGCGGCCGCCGCCAGCGTTTCCTTGTTGCGACCGGTGATCACCGCCTTGGCGCCTTCGGCCACGAACAGTTTTGCGGTCGCAAGGCCGATGCCGCTGTTGCCGCCGGTGATCAGGGCCGTCGTGTTCGTCAGTCTCACGCTCGCCTCCAGTGGTTGCATCATAAAACTAGATTGCCATCTAAGGCAGATGGTTTTATAATGCAACCACACAAGCGCGTGATCGGCGATCGGATCGTGCGAACGCGACAGGACCGGAACGATGGTGAAACGAACGAGCTTCGAGGGCGATTCCTGCCCGATCGCGCGCTCATTGGAGGCGATCGGCGATTGGTGGTCGCTGCTGATCATCCGCGAGGCGCTGTTTGGCCTCCGCCGCTTCGGCGAATTCCAGAACAAGCTCGGCATGGCCAAGAACATTTTGTCGGTGCGGCTGCGTTCACTCGTGGACCACGGCATCCTGACAACCGCCCCTGCTTCCGACGGCAGCGCCTACCAGGAATATGTGCTGACGCCGAAAGGCCGCGGCACCTTCCCGATCCTGGTGGCGCTACGGCAATGGAGCGAGGAGTTCGACGACCATCCCGAGGAGATCGCGACGGTGCTGGTCGATCGCGAGAAAGGCCGCCCAGTGAAGAAGCTCGAAATGCGTGCAGAAGATGGACGGCTGCTCAGCCCTGCCGAGACCATGCTGAAGCCGCGGCCGGCGCCGCGCCGGCGCTCGGCGTGATCGTCGCAATGCCGCACGGAGGACTTGTGGAAAATATGGACGCCGTCAAAAATGGCTAAGTCCCCGAAAATGGCTCCGCCATGGCCCTGCTCGCCATCGTCTATTTCTCCATCTCAGGCACCACTGAAAAGCTGGCGCATGCGGTGGCGCGCGGAGCGGATAGCATAGTGGACGTCGCGTGTTGTCGCATCACTGGCAACGACATCATGTCGGGCCGCTTCCAGAACGAGAGCGTATTGGAAACGGTCGACCGCGCCAGTGCGGTCGCGTTCGGCAGCCCGACCTACATGGGCGGAGCGGCGGCGCAATTCAAAGCCTTCGCGGACGCTTCAAGTGAGCGGTGGAGCCGGCAGCGCTGGGCCAACAAGATCGCAGCCGGATTCACCACCGGCGCCTGCCCAAGCGGCGATCAGCTTCACACGCTGACCTACTTTACGATCCTGGCTGCTCAGCACGGCATGCTCTGGTGCGGACTCGACATTCCAGGAGGCGAGGATGTGAGCGGCCGTAATCGGCTGGGCAGCCAGCTCGGCCTGGCAACCCACTTGGTGGACGGCGCGTTGCCGCAGAGCGACATCGACACAGCCGAATATCTCGGCCAGCGCTTGGCCAAATTGACAATGCGCAACGGCTAACCAACGTCATTGCGAGGGAGCCCTTGCGACGAAGCAATCCAGACTGCCGCCGCGGAAAAGCTCTGGATTGCATCGCTGCGCTCGCAATGACGGGGATAGAGCAGCGCTCTCAACTCTCTCACCGTCACCCTGAGCGGCCGCTTCTTCAGCGGCCCTCGAAGGGCGACGGCCCGGCTGCATCAGCGAGGACCGTGCATCCTTCGAGGCTCCTGGCGCGACGCCTTGCATCGCGCCACGCGCCTCAGGATGACGGGGTTAGATAGCGACAACGCCCCTCACGACAGCTTGCGCTTGCTCCGCAGCCTCAAATGCTCGTCGGCCTCCAGCTTGGTCATGCCCAACAGATAATGCAGCACGTCGAGCTTGTGACGCTCGGCGAGCTTGCGCAATGCGCCGACCTGCTCGGCGATGAAGGCGACGGCTTCGTCTACGCCGCCCTCCCCCGGTTCCTCGTGACGCGAGCCTCCCGGCGCGCCTGATCCGGCGCGCGCCCGTTTCTTCCCCGGCTTAGTCACCAGACCCCACCCGAATCCATGCCACGGAAACATTACGCCGACATCGGCCGCAACTCCAAGGTGGTATTTTGCAACTTTCTCGATATGAAACTTTTCCCATTCCTTGGGCTTTCAAAACCCCTCGATTTGACAGCGGAGGCCTCACCACCCATGTTCGGGGCGAAACGGCCGACCCGAGTCCTTTCGTTCTCGGCCTCCAATTTTCCCGTAAGTTACTGGAACTACATGAATATCGTCATTGTGGAGTCGCCGGCGAAAGCCAAGACGATCAACAAATATTTGGGCTCGTCCTATGAGGTTCTGGCCTCATTCGGCCATGTCCGCGACCTGCCCGCGAAGAACGGCTCCGTCGATCCCGACGCCGATTTCAAGATGATCTGGGAGGTCGACCCCAAGGCGGCCGGCCGGCTCAACGACATCGCCAGGTCCCTGAAGGGCGCCGACCGCCTGATTCTCGCCACCGACCCTGATCGCGAGGGTGAGGCCATCTCCTGGCACGTGCTGGAGGTCCTGAAGGAAAAGCGCGCCCTGAAGGATCAGAAGATCGAGCGGGTGGTGTTCAACGCCATCACCAAGCAGGCTGTCTCGGACGCGATGAAGCATCCGCGCCAGATCGACGGCGCGCTGGTCGACGCCTATATGGCGCGCCGTGCCCTCGACTACCTCGTCGGCTTCACCCTTTCCCCCGTGCTGTGGCGCAAGCTGCCGGGCGCCCGCTCTGCCGGCCGCGTGCAATCGGTGGCGCTGCGCCTCGTCTGCGACCGCGACCTCGAGATCGAGAAGTTCGTCGCGCGTGAATATTGGTCGCTGATCGCGACCCTGCTCACCCCGCGCGGCGATGCCTTCGAGGCCCGCCTCGTCGGCGCCGACGGCAAGAAGATCCAGCGCCTCGACATCGGCACCGGCGCGGAAGCCGAAGACTTCAAGAAGGCGCTGGAAGCCGCCAGCTACGCCGTCACCGCGGTCGACGCAAAACCGGCCCGGCGCAATCCGCAGGCGCCCTTCACCACCTCGACGTTGCAGCAGGAAGCCAGCCGCAAATACGGCTTTGCGCCGGCGCACACCATGCGCATCGCCCAGCGCCTCTATGAAGGCATCGACATCGGCGGCGAGACCACCGGACTCATTACTTATATGCGTACCGACGGCGTGCAGATCGCGCCCGAGGCGATCACCCAGGCCCGCAAGGTGATCGGCGAGGATTACGGCAACGCCTATGTCCCGGACGCCCCCCGCCAGTACCAGGCCAAGGCCAAGAACGCCCAGGAAGCCCACGAGGCGATCCGCCCGACCGACATGTCCCGCCGCCCCGCGAGCATGAGCCGCAGGCTCGATCCCGATCAGGCGAAACTCTATGAGCTGATCTGGAAGCGCACCATCGCGAGCCAGATGGAATCGGCCGAGCTCGAGCGCACCACCGTCGACATCACGGCGAAGGCAGGCTCCCGCACGCTGGAGCTGCGCGCCACCGGTCAGGTCGTCAAGTTCGACGGCTTCCTCGCGCTCTATCAGGAAGGCCGCGACGACGAGGAGGACGAGGATTCGCGCCGCCTGCCCGCGATGAGCCAGGGCGAGGCGGTGAAACGGCAGAGCCTGTCCGTCACCCAGCACTTCACCGAGCCGCCGCCGCGTTTCTCCGAGGCCTCGCTGGTCAAGCGCATGGAGGAGCTCGGCATCGGCCGTCCCTCGACCTATGCCTCGATCCTGCAGGTTCTGAAGGACCGCGGCTACGTCAAGCTGGAGAAGAAGCGCCTGCACGGCGAGGACAAGGGCCGCGTCGTCGTCGCCTTCCTCGAAAGCTTCTTTGCCCGCTACGTCGAATACGATTTCACCGCCAGCCTCGAAGAGCAGCTCGACCGCATCTCCAACAACGAAATCTCCTGGCAGCAGGTGCTGAAGGATTTCTGGACCGGCTTCATCGGCGCCGTCGACGACATCAAGGATCTGCGCGTCGCGCAGGTGCTCGACGTGCTCGACGAGATGCTCGGGCCGCACATCTATCCGCCTCGCGCCGATGGCGGCGACATCAGGCAGTGCCCGAATTGCGGCACCGGCCGGCTGAATCTCAAGGCCGGCAAGTTCGGCGCCTTCGTCGGCTGCTCGAACTATCCGGAATGCCGCTACACCCGCCAGCTCGCAGCCGACAGCGAGACCAGCGCCGACCGTTCACTCGGCCAGGATCCCGAGACGGGGCGCGATGTCTGGGTGAAGGCCGGCCGGTTCGGACCCTACATCCAGCTCGGCGAGCAGAAGGATTATGAGGAGGGCGAGAAGCCGAAGCGCGCCGGCATCCCGAAGGGCACCTCGCCCAGCGATGTCGATCTCGAGCTTGCGCTGAAGCTGCTGTCGCTGCCGCGCGAGATCGGCAAGCATCCGGAGACCGGCCAGCCCATCACCGCTGGGCTCGGCCGCTTCGGACCGTTCGTGAAGCACGAGAAGACCTACGCCAGCCTGGAAGCCGGCGACGAGGTGTTCGACATCGGCCTCAACCGCGCGGTGACGCTGATCGCGGAGAAGGTCGCCAAGGGCCCGAGCCGGCGCTTCGGCGCCGATCCTGGCAAGGCGCTCGGCGATCATCCCACCCTCGGCACCGTCACCGTGAAGAGCGGCCGTTACGGCGCCTATGTCACCGCCGGCGGCGTCAACGCGACGATCCCTGCCGAGTTCGAAAAGGACAATGTCACGCTGCCGCAGGCGATCGCGCTGATCGACGAGCGCGCGGCCAAGGGCGGCGGCAAAGCCAAAGCGAAGAAGGCGGCAAATCCCGCCAAAGCCAAGAAAACTGCAGCGAAGGCCGCGGACGGCGAGGACACCGCGCCGAAGAAGAAACCGGCCGCGAAGAAGGCGGCCAAATCGAAAACCGAATCCACCAGCAAGGCGCGCGCTGCCGTGTCGTCGACTGCAAAAACGTCGCCGACCAAGGCCGCCGCCACCAAGGCTCCGGCCAAGAAGAGTGCCGGCAAGACTTGAGATCAAGAATTAGAGGTTAAGTGAAACGCAAGAATGACCATGGCTTTCCCGACAGGCAAGCCATCGTCGCCTTCATCAAGGCAAATCAAGGAAAGGCCGGAACCCGCGAAATTGCACGCGAGTTCGGCCTGAAGAATGCCGATCGCGTCGAGCTCAAGCGCATGCTGCGCGAGCTTGCCGACGACGGCACCATCAAGAAGAAGCGCCATACGGTGTCCGAACCGGACAGCCTGCCGCCGACGCTGGTCGCCGACATTACGGGGCGCGACTCCGACGGTGAGCTGATCGCCTCCCCGACCGAATGGGATGAGGTCGAGAGCGGCGAGCCTCCTAAAATCCGTATCCAGATGCCGCGCCGGCCAAAGCCCGGCACCGTCGCCGGCGTTCGCGATCGCGTGCTGTTGCGCGTCGAGCGCTCGGACGAGACCGAAGGCCCGGCCTATCTCGGCCACATCATCAAGGTCTTCGACAAGACCAAGACCCGTATCCTCGGCGTCTTCCGCAGCCTTCCCGATGGCGGCGGACGCCTCGTGCCCGTCGACAAGAAGTCCGCCGACCGGGAGCTGAACATCGCTCCAGCCGATACGCACGGCGCACAGGATGGCGACCTCGTCAGCGTCGACATCGTGCGCACCCGCAGCTTTGGCCTGGCGTCAGGCCGGGTCAAGGAGAAGCTCGGCTCGGTCAAGTCGGAGAAGGCGATCAGTCTGATCGCGATCTACGCCCATGACATTCCGCTGCAATTCTCCTCCACTGCGGAGCGCGAGGCGGAAGCCGCAGAGCCCGCCAACCTTAGGGGACGCGAGGACTGGCGCGACGTGCCGCTCGTCACCATCGATCCCCCGGATGCGAAGGATCATGACGACGCGGTGCATGCGCAGGCCGACGACGATCCCAACAACAAAGGCGGCTTCATCGTCGATGTCGCCATTGCCGATGTCAGCTTCTACGTGCGGCCGGGCTCGGCGCTCGACCGCGACGCGCTCGATCGCGGCAACTCGGTCTATTTCCCCGACCGCGTCGTTCCGATGCTGCCCGAGCGGATCTCAAACAATCTCTGCTCGCTAGTGCCGGGCGAGCCGCGCGGCGCGCTCGCGGTGCGCATGGTGCTCGGCCCCGATGGCCGCAAGCGCTCGCATACGTTCCACCGCATCCTGATGCGCTCGGCGGCGAAGCTCGCTTACGCGCAGGCACAGGCTGCGATCGACGGTCGGCCGGACGATGTCACGGGCCCCCTGCTCGATCCGATATTGCGGCCGCTCTATGCCGCCTATGCCTGCGCCAAGCGCGCGCGCGACGAGCGCGATCCGCTCAATCTCGATCTGCCCGAGCGCAAGATCCTACTGAAGAGCGACGGCACGGTCGACCGCGTCGTGGTGCCGGAGCGTCTCGATGCGCACAAGCTGATCGAGGAGTTCATGATCCTCGCCAACGTCGCCGCTGCGGAGACGCTGGAGAAGAAATCACTGCCGCTGATCTACCGCGTGCATGACGAGCCGACGCTGGAAAAGGTCCACGCGCTCTCTGAGTTCCTGGAGACGCTCGACGTCCCCTTCGCCAAATCAGGTGCGCTGCGACCGACGCTGTTCAACCGCGTGCTGGCCCAGCTCGAAGGTCACGACTATTACCCGCTGGTGAGCGAGGTGGTGCTGCGCGCCCAGGCGCAGGCGGAATACTCCTCGGAGAATTACGGGCACTTCGGCTTGAATTTGCGGCGCTACGCGCATTTCACTTCGCCGATCCGCCGCTATGCCGACCTCGTCGTGCACCGCGCCCTGGTCCGCGCACTGGGCTTGGGCGAAGGCGCCCTGCCCGACAGCGAGACGCCGGAAACCTTAAGCGAGGTCGCAGCTCATATTTCGCTGACCGAGCGGCGCGCCATGAAGGCGGAGCGCGAGACCGTCGATCGCCTGATCGCCCATCACCTCGCCGACCGCATCGGCGCCAGCTTCCAGGGCCGCGTCTCCGGGGTCACCCGCGCCGGCCTGTTCGTCAAGCTGAGCGAGACCGGCGCCGACGGATTGATCCCGATCCGATCCCTCGGCACGGAATATTTCAACTATGACGAGAGCCGCCATGCGCTGATCGGCACGCGCAGCGGCACCATGTATCAGCTCGGTGACGTCGTCGATGTCCGCCTGATTGAAGCGGCCCCCATCGCCGGCGCACTGCGCTTCGAGCTGCTGTCATCCTCCAGCGAGACCGCGCCGCGCGACCGCAGGCGACCTGGACCACAACGCCGTCCCTCGTTCAAGGCACATCCTGGGCGCAGCCCGGACAAAAAACGCAAGCCGGCCAAGCCAAAATCCGGCAAGGCTGGGAAGGGCAAAGGAAAGAACAAGGGCAAAGGCAAGAAGGGCAAGGCATGGTGACGATGAGCACGGCCCCAAAGATCTGGACGCGCGAGACGGGGCTCGTCGAGAAGCGCGATCTGTGGACGGCGATGAGGCGCGGCTTTCGCGGCCACTGCCCGCGCTGCGGCGAGGGAAAGCTGTTCCGCGCTTTCCTGAAGACGGCCGACAATTGCGCCAAATGCGACCTCGATTTCACCCCGCACCGCGCCGACGATCTGCCCGCCTATCTCGTCATCGTCATCGTCGGCCACATCGTCGTGCCGGGTGTTTTGTGGATCGAGACCAATTACACCACGCCGGTCTGGATCAGCTTCGCCGCCTATCTGCCCTTCACCTTCGTCGCCTCGCTCGCCCTGCTGCAGCCGGTGAAGGGAGCTGTGGTCGGCTTGCAATGGGCTCTGCGCATGCACGGGTTTGACGAGACCCCTCCCGATGGTATTCCGCCGGTGTAAGCAAATAAGCAAGAACGATCTGGGTGAGGACATGACGGATATTGCGCCGGTTGCGGAGAAGACAAAGGTCCACGAAGAAAAGGAAGCCGATCATCATCCCTATTTCCGTCCGAAGGATGCGGCGACGCTGATCCTCGTCGATCGCAGCGGCGCCATTCCGAAAGTTCTGGTCGGCAAGCGCCACGACAAGGTGGTGTTCATGCCCGGCAAGTTCGTCTTCCCGGGCGGGCGCGTCGACAAAGCCGACTACCGCGTGCCGTGTGCTGCGCCCATCACGGCCGAACTGGAAGCCAATCTTGCCAAGGGTAGTCCGAAGACCCCCGCCTCACGCGCGAAATCGCTCGCCGTTGCCGCGATCCGCGAGGCCTGCGAAGAGACCGGTCTCTGCCTCGGCCGCAAGACCGAGGCCAAGCTGACGAAGCTCGATGGTCCGTGGAAGCCGTTCGCGGATGCAGGTCTCCTGCCCGATCCGTCCAGCCTGTTCCTGATCGCGCGCGCGATCACCCCGCCCGGCCGCGTCAAGCGGTTCGACACGCGCTTCTTCACCGCGGATGCCTCCGCGATCACTCACCGCATCGACGGCGTGATCCATGCCGATGCCGAACTGGTCGAACTGGTCTGGGTGGAGCTCGGCTCGAAGCCGCTCGCCGATCTGCATCCGATGACGCGCAACGTGCTCAACGAGCTCGACAGCCGCCTTGCCACCGGCCCGCTCCGCCACGACGCGCCGGTGCCGTTCTTCCATTTCTACGGCGGCAAGATGCAGAAGGATTTTTTGGGCTAGTCGTGCGGATCAGTCCGCGTCCGGCTCGGTGCCGACATAGTCGCGCGCCGGCAGTTTCAGGAGGCGGCCGATCTCGCTCGCGAGCTCGTCCGCCTCATCCCGCCTGGTGAAGCTCTGAAGCGTGATCGGCTCGGTGCCCTTGTTGCCACAGAGATTGACGTCGTAGGTCGTCGCTTGCGGATCGTAGTCGTCGGTGATGCTGACGAAATGGTAGTCGGCGAGATCGCGCGAGGAGCGGATATTCAGCGGACCGAACTGCCTGGTGATGACGATCTGGCGCAGCGTCTCGTTGAGCACGACGAAATAGCGGAACGTGAGCAGGATGATTCCGGGGATCCCGACGAGGAGGCCGAGCCCGGCGAACACCAGCACCGGCACGAGATCATCGGCGAGCCTTCCGAAGCCGAAAAAATCCTGGCGCAGGCCGAGCGCAACGTTCCACAGCAGATAACCACTTGCCGCCAGCAGCGGCAGCGACAGCAGCCGGCCGACCCAGGGCATGGGACGGTCGATGCGGATTGTGCCGTCTACTGTCATTGCGCCGGCCACTGAAGCGTCTCCTCGGAAGCGAAGGTTGAGGCTTGGTCGGGCCGAACGGCGGATCGGTTCGATTCGGAACGACCCGCCCTCCGCTGTCATTCCGGGGCGCGCGCCAAGTGGCGACCCGCAATGACGCGATTGTGCTGAGCGTGTCGCGAAAAACAAAAAATTCTTCCTGCCTCCCCCAATGGCGGAGTTCCCCGGCATGCCTATGTCTTCCCCCAACGACACCCAGAACGGACTTCGCGCGCGATGGCACAACGGCAACTCAAGCTTGGCGCGTTCATGCGCCCGATCAGCATCCACACCGGCGCCTGGCGCTATCCCGGGGCCTGGCCCGATGCCAATTTCAACTTCGGTCACGTCAAGCAGCTGATCCGGAAGCTCGAGGCCGGCAAGTTCGATGCCTTCTTCATGGCCGATCACCTCGCCGTGCTGAACATGCCGGTCAACGCCCTCAAGCGCAGCCACACCGTGACGTCGTTCGAGCCGTTCACGCTGCTGTCGGCGCTCTCGGCGGTCACCGAGCGCATCGGCCTGATCGCGACGGGCTCGACCACGTTCGACGAGCCCTATCACGTCGCGCGCCGCTTCGCCTCGCTCGACCATCTCAGCGGCGGCCGTGCCGGCTGGAACATCGTCACCACCTCGAACCCGGACGCGGCGCTGAATTTCGGCCTCGACGACCACATGGAGCATGCCGAGCGCTACAAGCGCGCCCGCGAGTTCTACGACGTGGTCACCGGCTTGTGGGATTCCTTCGCCGACGACGCCTTCGTGCGCGATGTCGAGAGCGGGTTGTTCTTCGATCCCGCGAAGATGCACACGCTCGACCACAACGGCAAATATCTGAAGGTACGCGGCCCCCTCAACATCGCAAGGCCCGTGCAGGGCTGGCCCGTGATCGTGCAGGCCGGCGCCTCGGAAGACGGCAAGCAGCTCGCGGCCGAGACCGCGGAAGCCGTGTTCACCGGCGGCGGCAATCTCGCCGACGGGCAGAAGCTCTATGCCGACATCAAGGGCCGCATGGAGAAGGTCGGCCGCGACCCCGAGCACCTCAAGATCCTGCCCGGCGCTTTCGTCGTGGTCGGCGACAGCGTCGATGAGGCCAAGGAGAAGCGCGCTTTGCTCGACAGCCGCGTGCATTACGACAGCGCCATCGCCTCGCTCTCCGTCATTCTCGGCACCGATGCCTCGGGCTTCGATCCCGATGGGCAACTGCCGGAGATCCCGGAGACCAACGCCAGCAAGAGCGGCCGGCAGCGCATGGTCGACCTTGCCAAGCGCGACAAGCTCACCGTGCGCCAGCTCGCCCAGCGCGTCGGCGGCTATGGCGGGCTGTCCTTCGTCGGCACGGCCAAGACCATCGCCGACCAGATGGAGGAATGGCTGGTCGGGCGCGGCTCGGACGGCTTCAACATCATGTTCCCGTTCCTGCCCGCCGGCCTCGACGATTTCGTCGACAAGGTCGTCCCGGAGCTGCAGCGGCGCGGGATTTTCCGGAAAGAGTACGAAGGAGCCACTTTGCGGGAGAATCTGGGCCTGCCTCGGCCGAAAAACCGGTTCTTCGAGGCCTGATCGGGCCGATTTGGGTGGTTTTCAGAGTGTAAAACCTTGACATCAGGCGGTTTCTGGCTAGGTTGCCGGCCAACGCGGGCCGTTTGGCCGGCTCCAGATTCCCCTGATATTCTGAGGTTCAGAACATGGCCAAAGCGGTCACCATCAAGGTCAAGCTCGTGTCCTCGGCCGACACCGGCTTCTACTACGTCGCCAAGAAGAATTCGCGCACCATGACCGACAAGCTGGTCAAGAAGAAGTACGATCCGGTCGCGCGCAAGCACGTCGAATTCCGCGAAGCCAAGATCAAGTAAGATCGCGGATCAGCACTGCTGAGTTTCACGGGGCCCCTTCGGGCCCCGTTTTCGTTTTTGAGCCGCGTGTCCCGGACGCGCTGCAGAGTGCAACGTTGCTGCGCTGCCTCCGGGACCCAGAAAGCAACACAGCCCGCTGCGGAGACATGGGCCCGGCTCTGCCACCGCACCGGACGATGCTTCGCATCGCCAGGAGCGCCGCGTCCGGGCACGAGAACGAATTGACGTGCTCCACCTCGCCTGACCACCATGGTCAACGATTGGTCACACGGCTCCTCAACCTTCGATTGATCAACCTCAAATGTATGTTACCGTGCAATTACCGGCACGGCATTTCCGTGCCGGCATTGGAAGGACATGGTCATGAGATTGTCATCGAGCCTTATCGTGCCTTCAACCATCGCAGCCCTGTCAACCGTCTTGCTGTGCGCCCCGGCAGCATCGCAAATCCCAACCGGCTCCGCCACCTCGCTTCCTCCCATCACGGTCGACGCGCCGAAACAGGTGGCAAAGCCGCATGTGTCGGAGCGGGGAGCAAACACAACGGCGCCGCGTCGGACTGCGTCAACAGCTCGAACGTCAATCGCGCGCACAACTTCGTATGCACCGGGCTCGCCAATGGCGCGGATTGCCGGCTTGGAGAAAGTCGCAAGCAGCTGCAACGGTGGCTGTGCAACAAGCTTCCGACAGGGCAATGAGCCGTGGATTGGATGCAGCGAGTCGGGCGGCGGTCTGAACTATGGGCCTTTCTCGCCAACGTGCCGAGACACCATCACCCATAAATCCTACGAGGCTTGCGTCGAGACCAAGGTGTTCCTCGGCGAGTTTCGAAACAGAGCCCATTGGTTCTGCAGCAGCCTCGCCGCCGGCAACAGGTTCAAGGTCGCCGATCTTAAGCGGTCAGGACGCGCGCGCTAGTTCTTTCTCTCCAAAGATCTTGTGCTGCGGTTGAGCGCGAGCTCTCTCGTATCCCGAACACGGTGCAGCGCCATCAGCACGTTCACGCGCGTCTTCGACACGCTATGGCGCTGCTCCTGAGAGCCGTGACCCAGAAAGCAACACGGCGCACTGCTGAGGCATGGGCCCCGGCTCTGCAGCGCATCGCACCGGACGATGCTTCGCATCGCGGCGTCTTAGCTGCACGTGTCCGGCTACTTCAGAGCCAGGCTGCTGCAGTACCATGGAATGTCGTTAGGTCTCCACCCCATCAGCATCGACGTCGCCCGGCACTCTTCGTAGGTCTTGAAATTACCGACGTTTCTGCACGTCGGCGACAGAGCCGGATAGGAAGATATCGAGCAGCCGTGCCAGGGAGCGGTTCCGGATTTGAAGCTGGTGGAGCAACCGCCGACGCAGCTGCCCGTGATGCTCGCGTACCTTGCGAGCTTTGCCGAATCCGAGATCGGCGCCGCCAAGATCGTTCCAACGGTCGTCGTCGTGGGGCTGTTGACAGTGTGTCGCGCAACTACGTGCTGCTTCGCCTTTGACCTGAGCGTTGGAGCCTCGACGGTGACGTCGGGAAGCGTCGTTGTTGGCTGCGACAGGGCCGGACTGCCTGATCCGAGGATCATCAAGGCAATGCAAGACAGCGGGGCCGACACACGCGGCGAGAAGCTCATGGCTACGTCTCCCTATGCATCCCAACCCGAAGATACTACCTTTCGTTGAATGCGACAAGATTGTCGCGGACGTAGTCCCGCAACTTTGATGGACCTCGATCACGCGCGTCGCACACGTTCAGCGTCGGCCGGCTCGCTATCTGACTGCGAACGGCGCCTGATAAGGCCGGCCGAAGGGCACCCCGTTGATGACGGTCTGAATCGGCTTGAGATAGGCCTTGCCGTCCCTCTTGTTGTTGCGGGTGTCGACGAAGCTCACCGGCCCTTCCACCAGCTCCATGATGGCGACGTCGCCGGGCGCACCGACTTGCAGCGTGCCGATCTTCGGCGCGCGGTCGATGATCTTCGCCGGGGCAGTGGTGGCCATCGCAACCACCTGCTCCAGCGTGAAGCCGAGGATCATGAACTTGCTCATCACGTTGGGCAGGAACGGAATGCCTGGCGAATTGCCGGAGAAGACATGAATGTCGGAGGAGATCGTGTCCGGCGTGCATCCGCCGGGGATCGCGACTTCCGCCACGGTGAAATCGAAGCTGCCGCCGCCGTGACCGACGTCGAAGATGACCCCACGCTGCTTGGCGGCGAGAGCCGCAGGCAGCAGCTTGCCGTCTTGAACGATGTTGGTGAAGACGTTGGACATGTTCGGAGCGCCTGAATAGGCGTGCGTCAGCACGTCGCCCGGGCGGAGCAGGTCGAGGATCTGCGACATCAGCTCCTTGGTCTCGACGCCGCCGATATGCACCATCATCTTGGCCGGCCAGCCGCACATCTCGCAAGCCTGGATGCCCCGCTTCAGCGGCTCGAGCCCGTGCTTGTAAATCACGTTCTCCGACATCCGCACTTTGACGCCGAGCAGGAAGTCGCGGTTCTCGGCGAGCGCCATCGCGCAGGCTTCGGTCTGTGCGACGTCGATATTGTACAGCTCGGCGGCCGGGAACGCCGACAGGCCGTTATTGGCGATATGGACGAAGGCGTACATCCGCGCCCGCGTTTGGGCCACGATGAACCGGCGCAGCGCCGCCAGATTGTTGACCCCGGCATCGCCTGCCGAGACGACGGTCGTCGTGGCCTGGAATTGCACCAGCTCGTCGGCGGGAATACCGATGGCCGAGCCGTAAGGGTAGACGTGACAATGCAGATCGATCAGACCGGGCATCACGAGCTTGCCTGACGCGTCGATGCTCTTCAGCGCGCGCTCGACGGGGATCGTCTCCTGGACCGTCTCGATCATGCCCCAGCGGATGCCGATATCGCGTCTGGCGCGCAGCGACTGGCTGGGATCGAGCACCTCGCCGCCGCGGATCACCAGATCGTACTTGTCGTTCGGCCCCATCGCGGCCCGCACTGGTGCGGCGAGGCCGACGGCTGCGGCGGATGTCGAAAGTGCCAGGAAATCGCGGCGTGACAACGCGGTCATGAGGTCCCCCCTGTGCTTTTTTGTTCGCGGCTTTGACGAGCAGCTCCGCCTCGCGCGGCAACGCAGGAATTCAGAATGAATCGATTGGAGCCGGAGACACGTCGCCCTGCGAGACCAATCCTATGACTGCAAACGAGCGCTGAGGAGCGGCAAAATTTTCGAGAACCGCATGAACCTTCTCGGACAAACGACGACTAAGCGACCGCATCCGCGGACATCGACGTCAAGATCCGCCAGGGCGCCAGAAACAGACTCGTTCGTCGACCGCAACAGGTCGCAACCGCTAAAGCATGCTTAACTCTTCATCGCTCTTGCCGCCTGTTCTAAACTGGCCGGCACAATCACGCGATGAAACGGTACTATCGTCGTAAGATAGATACGCCCCAATCGGTTATGGCAATGCACCACAGTGCCCGCGACCAGCTCGCGCCCATTTGCTGCATCGGGGCGAAGTTGAATGGTGACGCGGAAGTCGAGATGCCGGTCATCCGCGCCCACGACCAGCTCCGTCGCGCTCTTTGACAGCACCGGGAAGAAGCCGATAACCGGCCCGCGCGCCGCTGCGGCAAGACCGACGGCGCGCGACGATTTGACGCCGACCGTCGCCATCACGATATCGCGGACACGTGTGAGGGCACGAATCCACCACGCCTGTCGCTCGAGCGCGGCGCGAGCCAGCACCTCTACATCATCACTGGCGCCCGCCGGCAGTCGAATTGCAAAGGCATCCAAGAGATCCGCGCCCGCGTAAAGCGGCGTAAGCACACTGTTGCTCGGCATCGGCACGGCGCGCGCTTTGGTCATGGGATCAGGTACCGGATGCTTTGGAGGAGCGCAGTGCGGTTGGCGTTGCGGACGATCTTGCCACCGTAGTCCTTTTTATACCCACGCGCTCTGCATCGCAACAATCCTACGGCGCACATGTCCCAGTTGGGTCACAAGCTGTCGATCACGACCCTCCCATAGGCACTAGGAAACTGCCGAGCTGGTGGCTCATGAAAGGCGAGGCGTTGGAACGCAGTGCGTTGCGGCTAGGGGACGCGCCAGACGACTAGGCGCGTCCCAAGCAATGTCCGCTTTCGATGCAGAAGACGACGCTGAATGCGGACAGTTGGATGTCAGCCTAGGGCCAAATCCGGATATTCCGGTAAGTCAGATTTCAAACGCGCGGCTCGTTCAGCCCTTCGAACGCGTGCGGATCATGAATGTTTCATATGAATACTCCGCGATCTGCCACCAGAGATTCTCGTCGTTTCGAAAATCCATTTGCGAATCGTAGATCTTCTTGAAATCAGGGTTGGACGCGGAGGTTTCCGCATTGACCTCGTTCGAAGCCTTTAGGCACGCCTCCATCACCGCCTGGCTGAACGGACGCAGAAGGGTCCCGTTGGCGACCAGCCGTTTGATGGCCGCCGGATTGCGCGCATCGTAGCGCGCCTGAACATCCATGTTGGCATAGCCGCAGGCCAGAGTGAGGAGCGACTTGTAAGCCTTTGGCAGGGCGTTCCACTTGTCCAGGTTGATGAAGAAATGCAGCGCCGTGCCGCCTTCCCACCAGCCCGGATAATAGTAGTACCTCGCGACCTTGTAGAAGCCGAGCTTCTCGTCGTCATAGGGACCGACCCATTCGGTTGCGTCGATCGTGCCTTTTTCCAACGCGGGATAGATGTCGCCGCCTGCGATCTGCTGCGGGACCACGCCGAGCTTTGAAAGGGTCTTGCCCGCCCAACCGCCGATCCGCATCTTCAATCCGCTGAGATCTTCGACGTTATTGATCTCCTTGCGGAACCAGCCGCCCATCTGAGTGCCGGTATTGCCGCCCGCAATGCCATATATGTTGTACTTCTTGCCGAACTCGTTGAGCATGTCCTGACCGCCGTGATCTTGAAACCATGCGTTCTGCTGGCGCGAGTTCAGGCCGAACGGTACCGAGCAATAGAGTGCGAAGGTCGGATCCTTGCCGATGAAATAATAGGCGGCGGTGTGGCACATTTCGACCGTTGAGTTGCTTACCGCATCGACCGCCTGCAAGGCAGGCACGATCTCGCCGCCTGCGAAGGGCTGAATCTGAAACTTGTTGTCGGTAGCTTCTGCAACATATTTTGCGATCGTCTCTGATGCACTGAAAGGCACGTCCAGTGACTTCGGCCAACTCGTGGTGCAGCGCCACTTCAGTTCAGGCATCGACTGAGCGATGGCTGGCGCAACAACGGCGGCGGACGCGGCGAGACCAGCGCCTGCCGTACTTAGAAATTGACGACGTTTCATGGCGTTCTCCCCTGTGGATGATTGCGCATTGAATAAAGCCGCGGCCCGCGGTCAGTTCGACGGCAGTGCCTCTCCGGGGATCAATTTTTTCCTGCGGGCCTTCTTGGATGAACCCGGCACATATCAATATACCAAACATTGGGATGCGCAGGAGATGCGGACAGCCGCCACCTGCAAGTCAAATAGGACCGGATGGATTGGGAAGCGGGCATGTTGCACTGCGGCAGTCTTGTGCCCTCACTTTCGGAAGCATCTCAGCCCTGTCATGCCTGGCATGTTGATGTCTGACAGGGTCAGAATCAGTGATGGGTCTGGGATCGCTCTCATCTGCCCCAGCGCGGACAAAGCAAACTGCATCACGAAGCGCCCCGATCGCAAGTCACGCCGAAAATGATGACGAAACATGCTTTCGACATCCGGCTCATCATCAACTACCATGATGTAGATGCTCACTTGGTCTCCCCAGGGGTTGCTTTGCGCTGACCCTTTCGTTGAAGTGTGAGAATGAACTCGGTGAACGCACCGGGTTCGCTCACGACCTCGATCATCCCGCCGTGTTGCTTCACGACGATGTCGTGGCTTATGGACAGGCCGAGCCCTGTGCCTTCCCCCGCTGGCTTAGTGGTGAAAAATGGGTTGAACATCTTCTCCTTCACCTCGGGCGGGATACCGGTGCCGTTGTCGCGGATCCGGATCTCGACATGATCGCTGGCCCCGCGCGTGCTGGCGGTGATCATCGGCTCGAATTCGCCGCTGCCGTTGTCGACTTTGCGCTGGCCCACTGCGTAGAAGCCGTTGGAAAGCAAGTTGAGCAGCACGCGGGTGATTTCCTGCGGGAATACCTCGACCATACCGGCTTCCGAATCAAAGTCGCGCTGCAGCGCGACGTTGAACTGCGGCTTTTCGGCGCGCGCGCCGTGGTAGGCTAAATTGAGGCTCTCTTCGACTAGGTTGTTCACGTCAGTCAGCCGGTGCTCGCCGCTGCCTTCGCGCGAATGCAGCAGCATGTTCTTGACGATGGAATCGGCGCGCTTGCCGTGCTGGATGACCTTCTGCAGATTGTCCTTCAAAAGGCCTGTCAATTCGTCGACTTCGTCGCGGATATTACTGGTGAGACTGGCGGAGTTCAGAATATTGTTGAGCTCGTCCGTCAGTTCCGACGACAGCAGGGCGAAGTTGTTGACGAAGTTGAGCGGGTTCTTGATCTCATGCGCAATGCCGGCGGTGAGCTGTCCGAGTGAGGCAAGCTTTTCGGTCTGGATCAGCCGGTCCTGCGCGGTACGGAGGTCGTCGAGTGAGGCTGCAAGTTCCCGGGTGCGGGACTGTACTTCATCAAAGAGGCGCACATTCTCGATCGCGATGACGGCCTGATCGGCGAAGCTCGTAACGAGCTCGATTTGCTTTTCGCTGAATGGCCGGACTTCGCGACGTGCAAGGACAATGGCGCCGACCGGATTGCCTTCGCGTAGCAAGGGCACGCCAAGAAAGCTGCGCGGATTGCCGCTTAATTCCTGGCCTTCGAAAAAGTAATCAGTGTCTTCAAGCACATCGGTAACATGGACTATCTTGTCGCCGAGCAAAGTCCGGCCCGTGATGGTGCGCTTGTCGGGCCGGACCGGGAGATCCCTTACATACTCGGCGAATTCGGCTGGAAAGCCGTAGGAACCCGCCCGGAAATAAGCATCGCCGGTCTTGCGGGTGATCGCCGCCATATCGGCTTCGCATAGTCGCGCCGCCGATTCGACCAACGTATTGAGCACGGCCTGCAAGTCGAAGGCCGAGCGACTAATCACCTTGAGCACGTCGGCGGTAGCCGTCTGCTGTTGCAGCGACTCGCTCAAATCCTCGGTTCGCTTGCGCAGTTCGCTGAGCAACCGCGTGTTCTCGATGGCAATGACCGCCTGGGCAGCAAATTGCTGCAGGAGCGCGATCTGCTTTTCGGAAAAGCGCCGGATTTCCTGCCGGAAGATCATGACGTTGCCTACCACTCGCTCGTCGTTGAGTAACGGCACCGCGAGCAGGCAGCGTGCACCGCCGAGGTCGACCAGCGCCCGCCGGTTGGAATCTCCGCTGCGATAGGCGTCCGACTCGAGCAGGTCGGTGATTTCGACGAATGCTTCACCCTTCAAGAGGCGCGCGGGCGCTGTGGCAGGACCATATTGGAGAGGCTGCTTACGTCGAGCCTCATCGTATGCGAGGGGCAGACCATAAGTGGCCGCCGTGTAGAATTGCCTGCCATCGTAGGTGTTGAGCACGCCAAAACTAGCGCCGCAGAGCTGCATCGCCTTGCTCAGCATCGCGTCGAACACCGGTGCGAGATCGCCGGCCGATCGGCTGATAACGCTCAGCACTTCCGATGTTGCGGTCTGCTGCTCCAGCGATTCGGTCAACTCGTGCGTTCGCGCCTGCACCTCCTCGAAGAGGCGGACGTTGCCTATGGCGATTACCGCCTGATCGGCAAATGTTTGGAGCAAGGCAATCTGCTTGTCGCTGAACGGATTGACCTCCGACCGACGAAGCACGATCGCGCCGATGCTTTCGCCATCACGCAGCAGCGGCGTGCCAAGGAGTGTGCGGCAGCCATCGACACGTGACATTTCGCGCGCTATCGCGAAGTCCGTGCCTTCATCGGAAAGCACGTCGTGCACATGGACCGGGTGCCGGTCGGCCACGGCGCGGCCCGAGATCGAGGCCCGGTCGTTGGACCAGCGCTTCTGATTCATGGCAATCGGGCCATGATGGGCACCAAGGTGTAGTTCGTCGGCTCCCTGGAGCACGATGACGGCGTCATAGGCCCCACAGAGCGCGCAGGCACTTTCGACGATCGCGTTGAGAACCGGCCCGACATCGGTCGGGGACGAGGCGATAACGCGGAGGATGTCGGCACTGCCTGTCTGGAACTGCAGTGCTTCGCTGAGATCATTCGTGCGCTGGCGCAACTCCTTCAGCAGCCTTGCGTTCTCGATTGCAATGACAGCTTGGGCTGAGAAATTCCGGACCAGCTCGATCTGCTTGCTTCCAAAAGACCGGACCTCCCGGCGGTAGATGGCGAAGGCGCCGACCAGTTTGTCATCCTTAAGCATTGGCACAAGTAGAAGGGTACGCGCTCCGGCGATGTCGACAAGCTCGGAGAATCGTGGGTCGCGATCGATGTAGCTTTGTTCGTTTCTGACGTCCGCAATGTGAATAACCTCCTTCGTGCGAATGACGCGGTTTAAGGGAACATCCGGATGGGGGTGACGGACCACCCCGCCGTGACGTCGCGCCTCAGCATAGGCCGGGGGAGCGCCATGCAGCGCGGCCGTGGCGAACTCCTTGCCATCGTAGAGAAACAAATTTCCGAACTCGGCTTGACAAAGCCGGAGCGCATTTTCGACCATCGCATTGAATACCGGTTCCAAATCGCCGGCCGATGAATTGATGACCCGTAGCACTTCAGCGGTGGCTTTCTCCCGCTCGAGCGCCTCATCGCGCTCGCGTCTTAAGCGTCTTTGCTGCGCGGTCGTCGCCAAACGATCGCCGGGCATCGCTTTGGATTTACTTGGCGTCGCCGCCTTGTCGCCGGCCGATTTACCGGGTTTGTAGCCCATACTTAAGCGTCGCTTCATTGTCTTCTCTGAAGGTACTGAGCCGCTCAACATGCCGGAAGCGCTCATCCACAGTGCATCAAATTAGTCTACCCACTCCGTTCCTGACCAAATTCGAAGATCGACAGGCCCATCAGGTCACGACGGGTCTTGTTTTCCCATCCCTTTCAGCTCCTGGGTCAACTCCTGGACATTGCTTAGGTCCTCGATACCATCGACGAGCGACATGACGCGCTCTCCAGCAGCCTTACCAACGACTGGCACGGCAAAATTCATGAACTTTCGTTCGAGTGACGCTCGCGCGAGCGGGCGTAGTGCATCGCCTTCGGGAACCTCCACTGTCTCGCGCGCGGACTGACCATCTGCGAGGACAATCTCGACGCTTGCGCCGCGGCCCCTTGGCAGTTTTGCAATGAGAGATTCTCCGGGTTTTACGGAGGTCTTGTCCACCAAGGCCATCACGTCCAGGTCCCGCCAGCGGTCGTGCTCGAATTGTGAGACTGTCACATCACCGTCGACAAGAGCCATGGCGAGGCACACGGGAAGACTGTGATCAGCGGTACCCTTGGTCTGCGGCCGGAATTTCGGAGGATCTGCTACGCGCTCGATAATTCCGGGATAGGTCTCAACCGTGATCGCCCGTATATCTTGTGCTCGCCCTTTGATCCTTGCAGCAAGCAGCACACCGGCCTCTGCCACAGCCTGCAACTCGATCTGAACAGGGAAACGCTTGAATGCCACGCGGGGCAGCCGGTATCGCGCAAGTTCGAGGTCGACGGCAAACTCCTCCTTGGGAGGTTTCATTTTTGAGGCCAGCCATTCCAGCGTGCCAGATGGGCCGGTAAAGCCCTGCGCGGCCAGTCGCGTTGCGAAAACGCCATCGGCCGCGGTCGCCGCGAGCCCCATGGCCTTCATCATACTGATCGCGCCGCTATTGACGGCAAAACTTGTGAAACCACGTGCGCCAGATATTCCGACCGCGTTTGCGAGCGCCCGCTTTGGAAGCCCCCAGACCTTGCCCGCAATCAAAGGAATGCCGTACGAGGCTGCACACAACGGATGGAATCCTCGTTCGATGAAGGAGATGGCATCATTGACGCGCATACTGGCCTCATAGCCGACAACCATCGCCTCGATGAGATCGCGGCCACTTCGGCCTTGCTCTTCGCAGAGCGCAAGCGCTGCGGGAATCACCTCGCTTGGATGAAGCGGCTCGGTGCCGATGTAGGTGTCGTTCATGTCGAGTGAACGGACGAGGACTCCATTGACGAACAGTGCACCTTCTATGGTAGCGGGTCGCGGATAGCCGATCACTGTCGCTGTATTGCCATCTCCGAACGTCTTGCGAATGGTTGTCTCGGCTATATTTGCGGGCTCGGATCCTACCGATCCAAATGCGCATCCGAGTGTGTCAAGAAGGACGCGCTTGACCGACGTGATAACCTCAGCGGGCAAAACCTCATATCGTATCGCTAATGCAAAATCGGCAAATCTTTGCTCGAGTGTCGCCTTCTGGCCGTCGCCGTTGCCAGCAGCAAGCACTGAACCGACGAAATGATAACGGTCGGACCGGAAGCTTTCCAGAAGGAGAGTAGCGGAAACGGCAGTTGCGGTTCGCACCAAAAACTCACGACGTTCCATGAATGTCTCCATTATGAAATCGCAGCAATGGCAGTCAGATTAAAGCATGGTGCGCTGCTATCGGGCTAGGGGCAACGTCTGAGATGGGTCAAAAACGGCAGTCAGCCCATGAGTGGGACAACGTCCGGTTTCCCCGCGGACAATAGACATGGCAGTGGTTCTCGTGGTGTTCCCCTGAGGCCAATTGCAGACGTGACCAACTCCATCGTAGGTTCAAGTGACTTGATCCCGGCGCATGTCGATCCAGATGGACAAGAGAAGAAAGCTTCTATCCGGCTTGGCCGACCGCCTTGTCGCAATCTCGCCAGATCGGACGGTCCGGGTCGCTATCGATGGCGTTGACGGAGCCGGAAAGACCACATTCGCTGATGAACTCGGAAGCCTCGTCGCGGCTGCGGGGCGGCCTGTCATTCGAGCATCAGTCGACGGATTTCATCATCCCCGGGCGGTCAGATATCGGCGCGGGCGACATTCACCGGATGGTTTTTTCGAGGACTCTTACAACTACGCGGCATTGAAGCAATATTTGCTGGACCCGCTAAGCCCCGGTGGTTCTCGTCGCTATCGTCGAGCCTTCTTCGATCATCTGACCGACGACATTGTGCCTGCCGATGACCTGGAGGCACCGCCCACTTCCGTCTTGCTGATAGACGGCATCTTCCTGCACCGGCCTGAACTGCTCGCCTATTGGGACGCTTCCATCTTCCTCCGAACGGACTTCTCCGTGTCCGTTGCGCGCTGCGCTTCGCGCGATGGCTCATCACCCGACCCCGCCGCTCCATCGAACCGACGCTACGTTGACGGGCAGCGGCTCTATCTTCGGAGCTGCCAACCGGAAGCGAAGGCCACGATTGTCGTCGATTACAACGACCTCTCAACCCCGTCGATTGTGACGTGAACAATTCAAGCGGCAAGCCCGCTCGCGCGCACAGACTGTCGATCACGACGACGCAGCGCGTCGTCCGCTCCCAGCTCCGAAGCGAAAGCTCTGGAGCCGCCTCGCCGCCTACGCCGTCCGCAGCACCGGCGCCGGCGGTTGTGACGGCCTGACCAGCGCGAATGCCACCTGCACGATGCCACCGGCTAGCCCCAGCGCGACGCCGATGCGCCAAGCCATGGTGTAGGAGCCGAGCGCGTCGTAGATCACCCCTCCTCCGTAGGCCCCGAGGAAGCTGCCGATCTGGTGGCTCATGAAGGCGAGGCCCTGGATCATGGCCTGCCAGCGCAGGCCGAACATCTCGGCAACCGCGCCCGCGACCAGCGGGCCGACGCCCATCCAGAGGAATCCCATGATCGCGCCGAACAGCAGCGTCGAGAACGGGGTCGCCGGCAGCATGAAGTACCAGGCGAGCGCCAGCGAGCGCAGAATGTAGATGCCGCCCAAAAGCGCCAGCTTGTTCCAGCGCTGGCCGGCCCAGCCGAAGAACAGCGAGCCCAGCACGTTGAAGCCGCCGATCATGCCGAGCGTCTGTGCGCTCAGCATCGGGTCGAGGCCGCAGATCGCCAGATACGACGGCAGATGCGTGGTGAGGAACACGAGCTGCATGCCGCAGACGAGATAGGCGCAGGTCATCACCACGAAGGAGGCGTTGCCGAACGCCGCCTTCGTCACCGACGCCGCACTCGCATCGCCGATGTCGTCGGCGGCAGGCTTGGGCAGCGGGACCTGATCGACGCGGCCGGCATACCAGGCCGCGGGAATCATCAGCACCGACATGACGACGAAACCGGCGAGCCCGACGCGCCAGCCGAAACCCTCGTTGAGCATCTGCCCGATCGGTGCCGACAAGAGCGCGCCGAGCGAGCCTGCGCCGGAGACGATGCCGAGCACGGTGGAGCGCACCGTTGCGGGCACCGCGCGTGCCGCCACCGACATCGCGATCGCAGCCGCGGTGCAGGCCAGCGACGTCCCGATCAGGACGCCGGCGCCGATCATGATGCTGACCAGCCCGTTCGCGGTCGCCATCAGCGCAAGGCCTACAATATACATCAGCGAGCCCGCGATCATGATGGCACGGAAGCCGTAGCGCACCGTCATCGCGCCGGCGAGCGGCTGGAGAAAGCCCCAGGCGAGGTTCTGCACCGCCAGCGCCAGCGTGAAATCCGAGATCGAAATGTGGATGTCATGCGTCAGCGGCTGCATGAAGATGCCGAGGCTCTGCCGCAGCCCCATGCTCAGCGTCAGCATGATCGAGGCGCCGATCAGGATCGGCAAGGTCGGACGCAGGACCTGCAGCAGGGGCATTTTTCTTCTCCCTTTTGGGCACGGCGCAAAGGCCGCCGTCCGCTTTTGCCGTCGATTTTGATTACACAGACCTGTGTACTTAGGCTATGATTGGCAGGTGCTGTCAAGCCAACAGGAGCTTTTCTGCTGCATGGCTCCCCCGCCCGCCCCACAGACGATGAAAGAGCGGATCCTTCACACCGCCGACAAGCTGTTCTATCTGCAAGGCATTCGTGCGATCGGCGTCGACACCATCGCGGCCGAGATCGGCATCAGTAAGCGCACGCTCTACAACCACTTCCCCTCCAAGGACGCGCTGATTGTGGCCTATCTGGAGCGCCGCTTCGTGCACGCATCCCCTTCCGACAAGCCGCCGGCCGAGCAGATCCTCGCCACCTTCGATTCGCTGGAGCGGCGCTTTGCGGCCAAGGATTTTCGCGGCTGTCCGTTCGTGAACGCGGTCGCCGAGCTCGGTCCTACGGACCGCGCCGTGAAAAAGATCGCGATCGCCTTCAAGGAAAGCCGCCGCCTCTGGTTTCGCGATCGCCTGACCGAGCTCGGTGTGGCGAACCCGGACGCGCTCGCAACGCAGCTGGTGCTCTTGGTCGACGGCTCGATCGCCCAGGACCTCGTCCGCGACGACCCCGCGATGGCGCGCGCCGCGAAGGAAGCGGCGACGGTGCTGTTGCGGAATGCGGGGGTGGATGTGGGGGGCGATGCGAAGCCGGCGCAGGGTCGCAAGCGCCCGCCGCGATAAACGCCGGCGCCGCACTGCTCGGTGTCATCACCCGCGAAAGCGGGTGATCCAGTATTCCAGAGGCAGCTGTGATTGAACGGAGAGGCCGCGGCGTACTGGATTTCCCGCTTTCGCGGGGAATGACGGCGGAGTTCGGGAGACCGCCGCCACAGGATCAAAATGCTCCTGTTTTGCCCGACAAGTCAAAAGGCGCGACCGCTAGCGCAAGGCCCTTTGCAACCCGCGCGTAACCCATTGATCCGACGAGCGCCGGCTACTGTGCATGGGGTTGTTTTCGCACTTTTTGTGCGAGCGGCCTCACGCCGCCTGCGACACCACGCGGTTGCGGCCGTCGTGCTTGGCGCGGTAGAGCGCGGTGTCGGCGCGCTTGAGGACGTCGGCGACCGCCTCGCCCTTTCTCTCCAGCGTGGTCAGGCCGATCGAGATGGTGACCTCGATGCGCTTCGCCCCTTTGTGGATCGCGAACGGCTCGCCCGCGATCGAGCGGCGCAGGCGCTCGGCGACCATGCCGGCGACGTGCAGATCGGTCTCGGGCATCACGATGACGAATTCCTCGCCGCCGTAGCGGCAGGCGAGGTCAATGCCGCGGATCGACTTGCGCACCCGCACCGCGAACTCACGCAGCACGTCGTCGCCGGCGTCGTGGCCGTAATTGTCGTTGATCGACTTGAAGAAGTCGATGTCCAGGATCATCAGCGCCAGGGGCTTGCCGCGGGTCGCGGCCTGCTCGGCGAGCGTTGCCAGATGACTCTCCATGTAGCGGCGATTGTGCAGGCCGGTGAGCGCGTCGGTGATCGCCATCTCGATCGAGTTCTGCACGTTGTCGCGCAAGTGATCGGTGTAGCGGCGGCGGCGGATCTGGGTGCGGGCGCGCGCCAGGAGCTCGGTCTTGTCGATGGGACGCAGCAAATAGTCGTTGACGCCGATCTCGAGGCCGCGGAGCAGCCGGGTCGAGTTCTCGGGGTCCGCGATCGCCAGGATCGGCACGTGGCGTGTGCGCTCCAGCGAGCGCGCCTGGCTGCAGAGCCTGAGGCCGTCGAAATTGTTGAGGTCGAGCGAGACGATCAGCAGGTCGTAATTGCCCTCGGCGGCGTGGAACAGCGCCTCCGTCGGGTTCGGCTCGACGTCGATGGTGTGCTCGGCGGCGAGGATCGTCGCCAGCCGCTCGTAGGAGGACTGGCGGTCGTCGACCAGGAGGATGCGGCCGCCCTTGCCGGTGTCGGCGACGGCACTGCGCTCGGGCGCCTGCATGCCGATCTCGAGCGAGGTGATGGCGCGCATGCGCAGCTCATCGGTCATCATCTTCAGCCGCGTCAGCGAGCGCACGCGGGCGATCAGCACGACGTCGGAGACGGGCTTGGTCAGGAAATCATCGGCGCCGGCCTCGAGCCCGCGGTTGCGGTCGGAGGGACTGTCGAGGGCCGTCACCATGACGACGGGAATGTGATGCGTGGCCGGGTCGGACTTGATGCGGCGGCAGACTTCGTAACCGTCCATATCAGGCATCATCACGTCGAGCAGGATGATGTCGCATTCGGCGCGATGACAGATCGCCAGCGCCTCGGTGCCGTTCGAGGCGGTCATCACGTCGAAATATTCGGCGGAAAGGCGGGCCTCTAACAGCTTGACGTTGGCGGGGACGTCATCGACGACCAGGATACGCGCAGACACTGTGAACTCACTTCCTATCCGATAAAGCGCCGGACCGTCTCAATGAATTTGCCGACCGAGATCGGCTTGGACAAATAGGCCTCGCAGCCGCCCTCGCGGATGCGCTCTTCGTCGCCTTTCATCGCGAACGCCGTGACCGCGACGACGGGAATGGAACGCAGTTCCGGATCGTCCTTGATCCAGCGCGTCACCTCGAGGCCGGAGACCTGCGGCAATTGGATATCCATCAGCACGAGGTCGGGCCGCATCTTGCGAACGAGGTCGAGCGCTTCATAGCCGTTGCTGGTGCCGGAGGTCTGGTAGCCGTGCGCCTCCAACAGGTCGCGGAAGAGCTTCATGTTGAGCTCGTTGTCTTCCACGATCAGGACGGTCTTGGCCATCCCGCCCTCCTGATTGGTCCGAAGGACCGATACATGTGACGCCTCAGACGCCGCTCGCCGGCGTTTCGAAAACTGGATTCAAACTAGCCTCAGATTCGCTTGAGTTTCGTTAAACCCGAGGGTCGACTTTCTGCGATGTGGTTTCCAGTTGCTTGTCTGGGGTCGGGAGACTCAGAGGCGAGACTCGGGCATGATGCAAAGTAGACACTGAAAGTTAACGGAAAGGCAAACCGTCCCCTTGAAAAAGCCTGTTCACAACCCCCGCGAAGTCGCTGAAATCGTTGCGATTCAGGCCCTGTCCTTCGTCGCGAGCGAGCCCGAGCGGCTGGGCCTGTTCCTGGCCGAGACAGGGGTCGGTCCGGAGACCCTGCGCAATGCCGCCGCGGACCCCAATTTCCTGCTCAGCGTGCTCGATTTCGTGATGCGGGACGACGCCACCGTGAAGGCCTTTGCCAGCTCCGTCGAACTGCATCCGACCAACGTTGCCGCAGCGCGGCAGGTCCTCGGCGACTCGCTCGGCGCCCCCTCCTGGGAGCGCGACGTGCCGTGATCGTTCCCGTCCCGGCCGGGCCCCGCTGCTTCTGCCGGGATTGTCTGGCCGATCTGGATATGGCCGTGCGGCGCTGCTCGGCCTGCGGTTCCCCTCGCCTCGTCCGCCATCGGGCGCTTGGCTCGCTGACCATCGCTCATATCGACTGCGACGCCTTCTACGCGACGGTCGAGAAGCGCGATAACCCCGACATCGCCGACAAGCCCGTCATCATCGGCGGAGGAAAACGCGGCGTGGTATCAGCCGCCTGCTATATCGCGCGCACCTATGGCGTGCGCTCGGCGATGCCGATGTTTAGGGCGCTCGAAGCCTGCCCGCATGCGACCGTGATCCCGCCCGACATGGCGAAGTATGTCCGCGTCGGCCGCGAGGTGCGCCAGGCCACGCAGGCCCTGACGCCGCTGGTCGAGCCGCTGTCGATCGACGAGGCTTTCCTCGATCTCTCCGGCACCGAGCGGGTGCACGGCATGGCCCCGGCAAAGGTGCTGGCGCGCTTTGCCCGCGAGGTCGAGCGGGACATCGGCATCTCCGTCTCGGTCGGCCTGTCCTGCAACAAGTTCCTGGCCAAGATCGCCTCCGACCTCGACAAGCCGCGCGGCTTTGCCGCGCTCGATCAGGAGGAAGCGCGCGTGATGCTGGCGGACAAGCCGGTCGGCTTCATCTTCGGCGTCGGCCCCGCCACGCAGGAGCGCCTCGTGCAGCGCGGCTTCCGCATCATCGCCGATTTGCAGAAGGCCGACGAGATCGAGATGATGCGGCAGTTTCCGAGCGACGGCCGCAGGCTGTGGCGGCTCGCGCGCGGCATCGACGACCGCCGCGTCGAGCCTGACCGGGGCGCCAAGACCATTTCCAGTGAGACCACCTTCGAGACCGATATCCGCGATTTCGCGACGCTGGAGAAGATCCTGTGGCGGCTATGCGAGAAGACGTCGTCGCGGCTGAAGAGCAGCGAGCTCGCCGGCACGACCGTCACGCTGAAGCTGAAGACCGCCGATTTCCGGCAGCGCACCCGCTCGCAGTCGATCGCCGCGCCGACCCAGCTCGCCGCAAAGATCTTTGCGATCTGCCGCGAGATGCTGGCGAAAGAGATCGACGGCACCGCCTTCCGCCTGATGGGCGCCGGCGTCAGCGCGCTGCGCAACGGCTCGGCCGCCGACGACACCGACATGCTCGACCGCCGCGCCGCCCACGCCGAGCGCGCGGTGGACAGTTTGCGCAAGAAATTCGGCAGCGCTGCGGTGATCCGCGGCATCGCCTATGACGGCCCGGAGAAGGCGCCGGAGTGATGACGGGAGAACGCGACATCCGGGTGTTGCTGCGAGACATGAGGCCGGAGCTGCGGCCGGGCATCTTCGTGTTCTGCACGATCCCGGCAAATGAGAGCATTCCGGCGATTATCAACCCAGTGCTGACGTTTCGCGAGCAGGAAGGCACAACGCTGGTGATCCCGCGCGAAGAAGCAGAAGCCGCGGGACTGCACTATGCGTTTGCCTCGCGGCTGATCACCCTGACGGTTCACTCGGCGCTCGACGCGGTCGGCTTCCTGGCGGCGATCACGGCGCGCCTCGCCGAAGCCGGCATCGGCGTGAATGCCGTTTCGGCCTTCCATCATGACCATCTCTTCGTGCCCGTTGACCGGCTGGACGAAGCGATGGCGTCTCTACAAGAGCTGTCAGCAGAGTAGGATGGGTAGAGCGCAGCGAAACCCGATCCTACAGTCAGATCAATCCGCGACCGCAATCGCTTCGATCTCGATCAGCCATTCCGGCGCGGCAAGCGCGGTGACGCCGAGAAGCGTGGACGCCGGCGGCTCCATGCCTTCGAAGAAGGCCGAGCGGGCCTTGCCGATGATCGGGCGCAGCTCCGGCTTGTAGTTCACGACAAAGGTCGTGATCTTGACGATGTTGGAATAACTCGCGCCGGCCGCTTTCAGCGCGTGACCGAGATTCTGCATCACCTGTGTGGTCTGTGCGGCGATATCGCCTTCGCCGACGATCCGTCCCTCCTCGTCCACCGAGACCTGTCCCGAGATGTAGATGGTCCGCGCGCCTGAGGCGGTGACGACGTGGGAGTAAGCGGGATTGTGATGCAGGCCGCTGGGACGGAGATGGTCGAGCTTGGGCATGGGCTGGCTCCCTGAGGTTTTTCGTTGGAAGGAAGCGTAGCTGGAGATCATGACAAGAGCTAGATGCGACAAGCAACCCTCGTGCACCGTCATCCTGAGGTGTGAGCTGCGCGGTGCAAAGCTCCGCGCGGCGAGCCTCGAAGGATGCACGGCCCCGCAGCTGCAGCCGGGCCGTCGCCCTTCGAGGGCCGCTGAAGAAGCGGCCGCCTCAGGGTGACGGTGATGGAGTGAAGTACGCGGCACGCGGCCCTGGCAAGTGCCCCCTCAATTGCAGGGCTTGCTGTCCTTGACGTCGAACTTACCCATCGCGCCGGAGATGACGAAGTCGTTGTAATCGAGCACGAGCTGGCGCGAGACGCCGTTCTCGTAGAGCTCGAAGGACATCGCATAGACTGGCGTCTGCTCACCTTCCTTCTGCTGGGCGTCGCGGTCGAAATAACTGACGGTGACCGGCCAGCGCTTAAGCGATTTCATGTGCTCGTCCGATGTGGTCGGATCGGACGCGGTGTCACGGTCGGATGGGATCGGCTGGCCGATCACGGTCAGCGTGTTGTAGACTTTCTGGCCGTCGTCGGAGCCGTCATAGACGGAGAGCTCGAGCAGCGATTTGCCTTCTTTCGCAGCGGCGATGATGCGCTGGATCTGCTCGGTCGGGAACACGATCTTGCCGTCGAGGGTGAAGCTCTTCGGCGCCGGAAGCTTCAGCTTGACGTTGATGTGGTCGCCGTCGCGCTCGGCCGAGCCGTCGACCCGGCCGGCATCCGCTTCGTTCATGCGCGTCTCGATCTTGAAGCGGTAGCTCTTGCCAGCGGCGTCCTCCCAGGAATTGGAACGGAGGTCGCTGAGCGTGACCTTGCCCTCGCCGCTGTCGAGTTCAGAGACCTGGCGGAATTCGGAGGTGTAGCCCTCGCACGAGCTTCCGGTGAAGTTGTAGAGGATGCGGCCACGCGCACTGTTGACCGAGTTGGAGCGCGATTTCACCAGGCTGAGGTCATAGAGCGCCTGATGCGGCAGGAACGGACCGTTGGCGGCCTTTGCGCCCTCGCCAAGGCCGAAACTGGCCGCGACGAGCGCCATCACACCGAGCGAAGTCCGGAAAAGGTGCACCATGTCTATTCCTTGAGGACGCATCCTTGGGGAAGCGCAGATTCGACATTTTAATGACCGTTCCATTGCGTCGCAACTGAGGCCGTTTCACGTAAAGTTGCGGCCCCAGCGCTGAACCTGCTGCCTCGCCGCGGGCAAAAGCATCTTCTTGCGGGTTGCTTGCATGTGGCGGCCCGATGGGCGAAACAGGGCGCGCCCGGCCTTGCGGACGCGCCGGGGCGAATGATTTTTGGACAACGAGGTCGGACATGGCAGGTACGGTCGAGCAGAAGCTGGCGGAACAGGGTATCAAGCTGCATGAGGCCCCTACTCCCGTCGCCAATTACGTCCCGTTCGTGCGCACCGGCAATCTGCTGTTCGTCTCCGGCCAGGTCTGTTTCGATCCCGCCGGCAAGCTGATTGCCAAGGGCAAGCTGGGTGCCGGCGTCTCGATCGAGGACGGCGCTGCGGCCGCTCGCGGCTGCGCGGTGAACCTGCTGGCTCAGGTCAAGGCGGCACTGGGCGATCTCGACAAGGTGGTGCGCGTGGTGCGCCTCGGCGGCTTCATCAATTCGGCGCCGGACTTCCTGGACGGGCCAAAGGTGCTCAACGGCGCCTCCGACCTGATGGTCGCGGCCTTCGGTGACAAGGGCCGCCATGCCCGCACCACCGTCGGCGTCGCCTCGCTGCCCGCGGATGCGGCAGTCGAGGTCGACGGCGTGTTCGAGGTCGCCTGACGGAAAATGCGCGCTCCTGATTGGCTGACGGCCCGGCCGGTCGCCCATCGCGGCCTGCATGACATCTCCCGTGGCATCGTCGAGAACATGCCGGGCGCGGTGCAAGCCGCGATCGCAGGAAATTTCTCGATCGAGGTCGACATCCAGCCCTCCGCCGACGGCGAGGCCATGGTGCATCACGACCATGCCCTCGGCCGCCTCACCGAGGCCACCGGCGAGGTGATCTCGAAGACTGCGGCCGAGCTGAAGGCAATCAGGTTCAAGGACACGGGCGAGCGGATGATGTCGCTGTCCGACCTCTGCGCCCTCGTCGCCGGCCGCGTGCCGCTGGTGATCGAGGTGAAGAGCCATTTTGGCGGCGACCGCAAGCTGGTGAAGCGGATGGCCGAGGTGCTGGCGTCCTATGACGGGCCAGCCGTCGGCATGTCCTTCGATCCCGACCAGGTGCTGGCGCTGCGCGAGCTGTTGCCCAACCGCCCGCGCGGCATCGTCGCGCAGCGCGCCTATGAGGACGATTACTGGGCCAAGCTCACGCGGGAGCAGCGCGACAGCATGCTCTATCTGCGCCACGGCTTTCGGACCCAGCCCCACTTCGTGGCCTTTCGGGTCGACGACCTCCCGGCCCCCGCCCCCTGGATCGCCCGCAACGTCTTCGGTTGCGCCCTGCTCGGCTGGACCGTCCGCACGGGCGAGCAGCGGACGCGGGTCGGGCAATATGCGGACCAGATGATTTTTGAAGGGTTCGTGCCGTAGGTCTTGCCCGTGTCCCGGACAAGGTGCAACGCGTCAGCGTCACAGCGCAGAGCACCAGAAGGCGCCAGACTGTGCGGCCACATGGGCCCCGGCGCAGCAGCGCACCACGCCGGACGATGCTTCGCATCGCCTGCGTGCTGCGCTGCGTCCGGGGCACCGAGAGCGTGCCTTCCCCACCCCCTTGAAGTCGCTGCTGCAATGCACGATCTTGGGGGTCGATGGCATCATCCGAAATTACCCTCGAGGCTGTACCGTCCATTGGCGAGGTCTCGCCGGAGGATTGGGACGCTTGCGCCAATCCCGGCAAGGCCCTTAACGAGAAGGCCTGCAACGGGCATGGCCCGGGAACTTCATCCCCCCTTCCAGGCGATTCCCTCAGCCTCTCAAAACCTGCCTATAACCCGTTCGTTTCGCACGCATTTCTGTCTGCCGTTGAGAAATCGGGTTCGGCGACGATCCGCACTGGCTGGGACCCGCGGCATCTCGTGGCCAAGATCGATGGCCGCGTCGCCGGAATCGTGCCCTGCTATCTGAAATCGCATTCCCAAGGCGAGTACGTCTTCGACCGCGGCTGGGCGGACGCCTATGAGCGCGCCGGCGGGCGCTATTATCCGAAGCTCCAGGTCTCGGTTCCCTTCACCCCGGCGACCGGGCCGCGGCTGCTGGTCCGCGACGGCGTCGACCGCGAGCGCATCATGGACGCGCTGGCGAGTGGCCTCATAGCGCTGTGCGGCGTCAGCAAGGCCTCCTCCGTCCATGTCACCTTCGCGCGCGAGTCCGAGTGGAAGCTGCTCGCCAAGCACGGCTTCCTGCAGCGCACCGACCAGCAGTTCCACTGGCACAACGAGGGCTTTGCGAGCTTCGACGATTTCCTGGCGACGCTGAACGCGCGCCACCGCAAATCGATCAAGCGCGAGCGGCGCGATGCGCTGGCCGCAGGTATCTCCATCCACTGGCTGACGGGCAAAGACATCACCGAGGATGCCTGGGATGCCTTCTTCGAATTCTACATGGAGACCGGCTCGCGCAAATGGGGCCGGCCTTATCTGACGCGGGAATTCTTCTCGCTGATCGGCGAGACCATGAGCGAGGACGTGCTGCTGGTGATGGCCCGCCGCAACAATCGTTGGATCGCGGGCGCGATCAACTTCATCGGGTCGGATACGCTGTTCGGCCGCAACTGGGGCGCGGTCGAGCATCACCCGTTCCTGCATTTCGAGGTCTGCTATTACCAGGCGATCGACTTCGCCATCAAGCGTGGCCTCACGCATGTCGAGGCCGGCGCGCAAGGTGAGCACAAGATCGCGCGCGGCTACCTGCCCCGCACCACCCATTCCGCCCACTTCATCGCCGATCCCGGTCTGCGCCGCGCCATCGACGATTACCTCAAGCGCGAGCGCGCCTATGTTGCGGAGGCCGGACGCGAGCTTGCCGAGCTCGGCCCGTTCCGCAGAGACGCCGACGAGGCGCCTTGACGCCTCGCCGTGGCTGGTGACAGTAGGCGCAAATTGTTCGAGGAGCCGCCGCCATGACCGCCTACGACCCCAACAACATCTTCGCAAAAATCCTGCGCGGCGAATTCCCCTGCCACAAGGTCTACGAGGACGAGCACGTGCTTGCCTTCCTCGACATCATGCCGCGGGTATCAGGCCACACGCTGGTGGTCCCAAAAGCCTCTGCCCGCAACATTCTCGACATCAAGCCCGACGATTACGCCCATGTCGCCCGCGGCGCGCACAAGATCGCTGCCGCCGCAATGAAGGCCTTCAGCGCCGACGGCATCACCGTTCAGCAATTCAACGAGCCCGCCGGCGGCCAGGTGGTGTTCCACCTGCACATGCACGTGATGCCGCGCCACGACGGCGTGGCGATGCTGCCGCCCGCCAGCCGCAAGGAAGACACTAAGGTGCTGGAGGAGAACGCGGCGAAGCTGATCGCGGCGTTGAAGGCGGGATAGCGCCACACACTCCGTCATTGCGAGGAGCCCTTGCGCGACGAAGCAATCCAGACTGTCTCCGTAGAAACAGCCTGGATTGCTTCGCTGCGCTCGCAATGACGGGCGGTTGGAGCAGAGCGCCCCTCACTCCGTCTCGAAATCACCCTTCTGCGGCGCCGCCAGCGGGGTGAACTCGCACCGATCCGGTTTGATGTCGATCAGCGGCGTATTGTCGAGGCAGTCGAGCCCGCGCACCAGGATCGCATTGCCCTCGATACCGACCAGCTTCACGATCGACGTGCCGATCGGGTTCGGCCGCACCGGCGAGCGCAGCGAAAAGGTGCCGCGGGTTTTCTCGTTGTTCTTCGGGCTCTGCAGGATGATGTCGCGGCGCGACTGGTCGAGCCAGTAGAGCACTTCGAGATTGCTATAGAAATCGACGCCCTTGATGGCCGGCACGAACGGCTCGAAGATTTCGAGACGGCAGATCGGGCCATCCTGCCGGCCCTGCCGCGGCGTCTCCAGCCGCGACGTCCAGGGCGTGCGGATGCGGCCGATGAAGACAAGACCGGCATCCTTAGTCGGTGGCAGCTCGATGGCGACCTCGCCCTCGCGGAGCTCCTGTTCGCGAACCATATTTCCTGTTCCTTGGCTGTTCGCTGGGGGTTTTAGCCCAACCACCACTTGCCGGCCAGCATGAAGACTTCACCGGTCACGACGCCCGCGAAGATCGAGCGGCGGGCCAGCAGGAAGGCGACGAGGCCGGCGGCCGCCGCGCCATAGCGCAGGACATCAGGCACGCTCGCGAGCGCGCCTGGCGGCTCGACCACGATCTGGGCGATGACGCCGGCGAGGATGGCGGTGGCGACCGCCCGCACCCAGACCAGCAGTTCGGAGCCTTCGTCGATGCCGCCGCCGAACCACAGACCCAGCATGCGCCAGATCTGGTTAGGAACGACGCCGGCGACGAACAGCACGACGAGCGCCTGCCAGTCGCCGATCGCTTGCGCAAAGCTCATGCGCGCACCTCCCGCCACCAATGCACGCCATAGGCGATCGTGCCGGCCACCACCCCGCTGACCAGGATATCGACGCCGGAGCTCATCTTTGCGGCCAGCGGATACAGGAAGATCCCCAGCACGAGCGCGACGACGTCGGCGACCTCGCGGCTGTTGCGCGCGGTCGAGAAAAGGAAGGACAGCGGCGTCAGCAACAGGATCGCCGCGCCAAGCGTCTGCGTCAGGTTGGCGGCGAGGAAATAGCCGACGGTGTTGGCAACGAGGCACACCGAGACGAGGCCGCAGCCGAGCCCGTGAACGAAGGCGATGCGCCGCTCACGCGGCACAAGCGGCAGGAAGCGATGGCACTCCACCCACAGCGTCACCGCGGTGAGATGCGCGGCGAAGACCAGCTCGCGCCGCTTGGTCGTCGGCGTCCGCATCAGCGGCAGCACCGAGACCACCATTGGAAACAGGCGGATGGCGCTGACGGTGACTGCAATCGCCGACTGGATGATGGTGGCGCCGGAGCCGAGCGTGGTGATCAGGATGATCTGCGCCGGGCCCGCCCAGACGAACAGCGTCGAGCACAGCGCCCAGAGCAGGCTGAAATGGGTGTCATGGGCGAGCGCGCCGATGCCGAGATAGGTCACGAACAGCACGATGGTGAGGATCGTCTGCGTGATCGAACGCAGCCCCCAGCCGAAGGCAAGCCAGGGGCTATTCCATTGCGGTGAATCGAGCGGAGGCAGCGCCACGGGAGCTTTGGCTGGTGAGGAATCGTGCCTGCATAACGGGCGAGACGGCGGCTCGCGTCAAGGAAGCGCGCGGCGGGGCTGGCATGCGCAGCGTCGGCGCTGACGGGGCACCCTATCCGCTCACGCCCCTATTCTTCAGCACGAAACAGGCTCCGCCAGCCTTTCGTATCCGGTTGCACAGATCATCCGCCTCGCTGCGCGTGTCTGCACCGATGCGCACCTGGTAGAAGGCGCGCGTGCCGCGGCTGCGCATCACGGATGACAGCAGGCTCGGATCGCGGTCGCCAATCACGGCGCCGAGCCGCGTGACCGCGCGGGAATACATCGCCAGCGCCCTGTTGCGGTCGAAGCCGGCAGCGAGCTGGACGCCCCAGACCTTTGCGGCCGCAAGCTCCACATGCTGCTCGAGCTCGGCGACGAAGGCATTCGGCGCGCGCTTGAGCAGCGCCATCAGATCGCGGCAGCTCGTCGGCGGCGAGCTCGGCGGTCCCTTGCCGGTCGCGCCTGCCTTGACCCAGGCATCGAGGCTCGTGCCGGTGATGGCGAAGACGTAGCTGCGGGTCTGCTCCGGCATGCCGCCGGTGCCGGCGAGCCATTCCTGCACGCGCCGCGGACCTGCGTTGTAGGCAGCGGCGGCAAGGCCGAGATTGCCGAACTGGTTGCGCAGCTCGTTGAGAAACTCCGCCGACTTCGGCAATGCCTGCACCGGATTGAACGGATTGAGCAGCCCGCGCTCGCTCGCCGTGCCCGGCATGAACTGCGCGATCCCCTGTGCGTGCTCGCCGCTGCGCGTCATGGGGCCGACTGCATCGGCCTGGAAGCGGCTCTCCTGCCAGATCACCCGGGCGAAGAATTCGAGCGGCAGATTGGCGTCGCGCGCGGCGGCCTCGATGATCAGGCAGATCGACTCCCGCGTATCGTTCTCACGCGCATCGGACTTCTCCGGCGGCTTCGCGGGCTCCTCGGCGGCGGGAACGGCGGCATCGGTCTTGGCAGGCGGGCTGTCCGAGGCCGCAACCTGTGACGTCAGGACGAGCAGCATGGTGACGATGCCCGATGCAATCTGCACCCATCGCGGGCAGGCATGGCAGTGGCGCCCACCGGCGCGGCGTGCAACAAGATGATCTGCCATGCTGTGGCATCGTGCCATGTTTCGACGAGTTACCAATTGATGCTGCCTGACCTGCTTCTCCCAATGCGTTACCCCGCCAAACGGATCCGCACCATTCTCGCCTTCGCCGCCTGGATCGCGCTCACCTTGAGCGTCGCGCCGGCCATCGCTGAGGTGGCCGCCAAAGTCACCTGGCAAATGACCACGGAATACCCCGAGAATAACATCTCCGGGATCGGGCTCACGACCTTTGCCAGCCGCGTTTCCGAACGCACCCACGGCTTCGTGACCGTGGCCAACGCCTTCGACAACCGGCTCAAGATCAGTTCGGGCGAGATGCCGCGCGCCGCTCTCGATGGCCGGATCGCCGGCGGCGATGCTTTCGCAGGCGCGCTCTCCGGAGTCGACCCCGTGCTCGGGTTGTCCACCCTGCCCTTCCTCGTGCAATCGGTCGAGCTCGCCCGCGCCACAAATCTGCGGGCGCGTCCGCTTTACGAGAAGGCGCTAGCGGCGCGCGGCCTGAAGCTACTCTATCTGACGATCTGGCCCGCCACGGGATTGTGGTCTGAATATGCGCTCCAAGGTGCCGACGACCTGCCCAAGCTGAATTTGCGGACCTATGACGCCAATTCCAGCGCGGTCATGCGCGCGGCCGGCGCCGACGCACAATTCCTACCGATGGACGCGGCGCTCGCTGGACTCAAGGAGCATCGCCTGAATGCATTCCTCACCTCAGGCGACGGCGGCGCGGGACGCAAGCTCTGGGATTTCCTGCCGCACTTCACCGCCATCAACTACGCGATGCCGGTCTCGATCGCGTTCGTCCGCAGCGACGCCTTTGCCGAACTGTCCGAGCCGGTGCAGCGCGAGGTGCTGGCGGCGGCCGCCGAGACCGAGCAAAGCCAGTTCGCCCTCTTGGCCCATCGCACTGCCGAAAATTATGCGCGCATGCGTGACAACGGCGTGCGCATCGCCGAGGCGGCGCCGCAATCCCTCCTCGCCGCGCTCCGGAGGGCAGCAACGACGACGGTCGCCACCTGGGAAACGCAGGCCGGCGCGGACGCCGCCGCGATCGTCGAATGGGCCCGGCAGCAATGACGCATCTGGCTCTTGACTTGAAAGCCGATCCCACTAGCAACGGGGCGGTATCAACCGGACTGCGGCGGCATGGCGACAATCTTCTTCGATCTCGACGGCACACTCACGAACCCGAAGCCTGGGATCACGCGCTCGATCCAGTACGCGCTGGAGCGGCTGGACGTCGCGGTGCCGAGCGAGGACGAATTGACCTGGTGCATCGGGCCGCCGCTGCATGCCAGCCTGAAAAAGCTCACCGGAACCGACGAACTCGCCGACCGCGCATTGCTGCTCTATCGCGAGCGCTTCAGCGATATCGGCCTGTTCGAGAACGAGGCCTATGCCGGCATCGTGGACACGCTGACGACGCTCGCCGCGACAACGCCGCGCATGTTCGTCGCGACCAGCAAACCTGCGGTCTATGCCAGGCGCATCGTCGATCATTTCGGCCTGAAACCCTACTTCGAGCATGTGTTCGGCTCCGAGCTCGACGGCACGCGCGTCGACAAGCGCGACCTGCTGCGCTACGCGCTCGACCAGGCCAAGGTCGATGCGGGCAGCGCGATCATGATCGGCGACCGTAGTCACGATGTCATTGGCGCCCGCACCAACGGCATGACCGCGATCGGCGTGCTCTATGGCTATGGCAGCGAGGCCGAGCTGAAGGACGCCGGCGCCCATCACATCTGCGCCGCGCATCCCGAGCTGCTCGGCCATTGCGTGGCCTAAAGCGCGATGAGATTTGGAAGAATCGTCATCGCGCTTTAGGTCGTTGTTTGCGCATGATCCTTCCGGAAAACCGCTTCGCACTTTTCCGGATCATGCTTTAGGCGCTGACGGTCTCGACTGCCGCCAGCATACCGGTCTTCGGGTGACAGTTGCGGTACTCGAGGAACTGCTCGTCTGCGGCTGCCACCGTGACCTCGTGATAAAGCCGCAGCTTGGCTGATGGACCGAGTGTGGACAGATACTTCATCGCCGCGCCAAAAATCCTGACATGGGTCGGATGCGACTCCGCCCAGCGTTCGAGCGCCGCCAGACTCTTCCACCAGCTCTGCCCATAGGACTTCTCACTCACGCTGCCGTTGGCCGAGAGCACGCGCATGTAGCGGTTGGCATAGCAGCCGATCGCAAGTCCATCGTCGCGCAGGAAATCCATGCCCTCGCGCAGCACCGGCTCGACCTCGTCGAGATAGAGCTTTCGCTCCGATGCCTCGGTATCGCTCCAATCCTGTCCGGATCGGATCAGGCAGAGATTGTCGTGCGCCACGACCCGCAGCCGCGCGCCGTCGCGGACCAGTTCCGGCGCACCGTCCGGCGCCATCGCGTCGGTTTGCGAGAGCGGGATACGGTCGCGCATGCCGCCCCAATAGGCGTGCTCCTAGACCTCGCCGCTCATGCCGCCGGCGATGGCGGCGGCGCCCTCGGTGCGGTCGGGCGAGGAGAACAGCGTCTCGTGCCGTGCCACACTGGGACGCAGCACCTCGATGAAGGTGCCGATACCCTCGCGCCGCTGTCCGGTCCAGGCCTCGCGCGCCGGTTCGAACCAACCGTCGAAGCGCGCAACATCGTCCCAATAGGCCACCGAGACGACGTTCTCATGGCCGGCCTGATCGACATAGTGGGCGCGGTCCCAATGCGAAGGCCCGTCAGCCGCAGCGAACCGCGCCGCGATCTCGGCAAGCGCCGCCGTCGCGGCGGCCGGTGCCGCGCCGCGATACTGCACGCCAAAATAAGCCATCACGACACGGCTCACGGCAGGCTTGTAGCGCGCCACGAAGGACGGATATGGCGGCTGGTAATCATCCGGCACCCGCTTGTGGCGCGTGCGCTGGGTCTTGAGATGCGGAGGAATTGCGGATTCCATGATCATACCCCTCGATCGCAATGATCAGCTTGCCGCCGCGGCAATGTCCGTGGGCTCGACGGTATCCGCCGGCAACGCGAACTGCTCGACGCGCTGGTACCGTTTCTTGTTCAGAAGCAGCCGCGTCACGTCGGGGCGCGAATAATGGCCGGCCGGATCTGCCGCGTTCTTAGCGACGCCGATTGCGCCGAGATCGATCTCGGCGATCAGCAATCCCTCCTGGTCCGGCGCCAGCTTGTCGCCGATCTGGCTGCCGTCGGGGCCATAGATCGCGGCAAAGCCGCCGCCGGCATGCAGCAGCGCGTGCTTGTCGGGCCGGTCGCAGAGCTCGTCGATCATTCCTTGCGACACCGTCGCGCAAGGCGCGAGCACGAAACAGGACCCTTCGACCGCATAGACGCGCGAGGCGGCATTGTTGACCTCGGCGCCCAATGCCGGCGCAAAGGGATCGTAAAGCGAGAAGCTGGGCCAGGCCGCGACATGCACCTGCTCGTTCTGGGCATACATCGCGTATTTGGACAGCGGCTGCAGATGCTCCCAGCAGCACAGTGCGCCGACACGGCCGATGTCGGGCCGCGCATGGACGGCAAGATCGCTGCCGTCGCCCTCGCCATAGACGGTGCGCTCGGCATGGGTCGGCCGCAGCTTGCGGCGTTTGGCGATGGTCTCGCCGTCGGGCCCGATCAGCCATTGCGCCAGATAGAGGCTGCCGCCGTCGCGCTCGGACAGGCCAATCACGGCGGTGAGTTGCGCTTTCCGCACTTCGGCGCGCAGCCGCTCGGCCTGCGGGCTGTCATAGGACAGCGAATTGTCGAAATAGCGCTGCACGAAGCCGCGCCCGATCGCCCAGGCCGGTGAATCCATCCAGATGTGCCAGGGATAGCCTGGGATGAAGGCCTCCGGGAAGGCGATCAGCTTGGCCCCCTTCTCGGCGGCTTCCCTGATCAGCGCGACCGACTTGTCGATCGAGCCGTCGAGGTCGAGCCAGGCCGGTGCCGCCTGCACCACCGCCACCTTGTATTTCGGATGTTCGATGCCCATTGCCGCCTCCCTTGCCGGTTGATCGGAAGCCATCTCCGATGCAGTCTATTGGGCCAAAGCGGACCATCGGACGCTCGACCGCGGCGGAACAAAAACTCGACCGGACGGAATTCCTGCCGGTACGGGATTTGCCTCCGGGCAGGCTAGAGCCCCGCGATTTTGCTGGATGCGAAAGGGAGGCTGTCCAGATGCCAATCCAGTTCACGACGGACGGCAGCCCGGGCTATCGGCGGCTCGCGCTCTGGCAGGACATCGTCTGCGACGTCTTTGTCGGGCTTGACTGCAAGTCCGATCTCGGCAGCGCCTTTCGCGGTTCGGTGACGCAGGCTTCGCTCGGCAAGGCGGTGTGCTCGGAGGTCTGCTCCGATCGCCAGCATGTGTTTCGCACGCCCTCCCGCATTGCGCGCTCGGATCAGGATTTCGTCCTGATCGCGCTCGGCCACCGCGGCGACGGCGGCGTGGTGCAGGACGGTCGTGAAACCGTGATTCATCCCGGCGAGTTTGCACTCTACGACACCACGCGCCCTTATGAGCTGAAGTTCAACGACGCTTTCACCCAGACCATCTTCAAGGTGCCGCGCCAGATGCTGCAGCGCCGGCTCGGCGGCACCGAGACGCTGACCGCGCTGTCGTTCGGTACCGAGGCCCCGCTCGAGCGGCTCGCCTACGATTTCATCTTCCGGCTTTGCCAGAGCGCTGACCGGCTCGCATCCGACAACGCCGCGGCGTTGTCGGAACAAGCCGTCGATCTGCTCGCGATGGCGCTGAGCGAGCGCCTCGGCAAGACGTCGCTGCCGTCCTCGACCCACCGCTCGGCGCTGCTCTACCGGCTCAAGGCGCACATCCGCGCCCATCTCGCCGATCCCGACCTTTCGCTCGCTGAGACCGCGGCCGCGCTCGGCATCTCGCCGCGCTACGTGAACGACCTGCTCGCCGACGAAGAGACCTCGTTCCAACGGTTCGTCCTCGCCGAACGCCTCGCCCACTGCCGGCGCGATCTCGTCTCGCCCCTGCTCGTCCATCGCCACATCAGCGAGATCGCCTTCGCCTGGGGCTTCAACGACCTCTCGCATTTCGGCCGCGTCTTCCGCGAGCATTTTGGCATGTCACCGCGCGACTTCAGGCAAAGCCAGTTGCGGCATTGAGATCCGGACAGCCATTGGCTGGAGCCTTCGCTCGGAGCGAAGGCAGTGCTCGTGAATTCCAGATTGTCAGACCCTGCCGGCTGCATCAGGCTGGCGCGCATGAGGACTGACGCTACCATGAGCGGAACGGAGGTGTTGCTGAGCGTCATCGCGATCCGGCTTGCGGTGCTGGTCGTGGTGGGGTGGGGTTTGACTCTCCTGCAGCCGCAGGCGCGCAATCGTGAGCTCGGCTGCGTTCCCTCATCCGTGGTAAGGGACGATGCGAAACTTCCGGCGCAGACCATCGGCCCGCGCCTCGTTGATGCCGCCTTCGACGATATGCTTCGTCACGATTAGGGCGTTCCCGAGCAAGGCCGCCATGTGAGCCTGTGATAGGACAAGCCGCTTGCTTGCGCTAACTTCGGCGCCAAGGCCGCAACGATCAATCAGCAGGCAGCCGAGGAGCATATCGATGGAATACCGACGCTTGGGCCGGTCAGGCCTCATGGTGCCCGCCCTGAGCCTTGGCACCGGCACTTTCGGCGGCGTCGGCCGCCTCGCTGCGTGGGGGACGACGGACGCGACCGAAGCGCGGCGCCTGCTGGATATCTGCCTCGAGGCCGGCGTGTCGATGTTCGACACCGCGAATGTCTATTCGCTCGGCGAATCCGAGCGCGTGCTCGGCGAAGCCGTCAAGGGCCGCCGCGACAAGGTGCTGATCTCGACCAAGGCCACTTTCCGCTTCGGCGACGGCCCCAACGACATCGGCTCGTCGCGGCAGCATCTGCTCGCCGCCATCGATGGTTCGCTGCGCCGGCTCGGCACCGACTACATCGATCTGTTCCAGCTTCATGGCTTCGACGCCTTCACGCCGCCCGAAGAGGTGCTCTCAACGCTTGATGTGCTCGTGCGCGCTGGCAAGATCCGCTACGTCGGCGTTTCGAATTTCTCGGGCTGGCACCTGATGAAATCGCTCGCACTTGCCGACAAGCACGGCTTTCCGCGCTACGTCGCCAACCAGACCTATTATTCACTGATCGGGCGCGACTACGAATGGGAGTTGATGCCGCTCGGCCTCGACCAGGGGTTGGGCGCGGTGGTCTGGTCGCCGCTCGGATGGGGGCGCCTCACCGGCAAGATCCGCCGGGGTCAGCCGAAGCCCGAGGTGAGCCGCCTGCCGAAGACGGCCGAGTTCGGCCCGCCCGTGCCGGACGAGCACGTCTATCGCGTGGTCGATGCGATCGACGAGGTCGCGAAGGAAACGGGCAAGAGCGTGTCGCAGATCGCGCTGAACTGGCTGCTGCAGCGCCCCACAGTGTCGACGCTGATCATCGGCGCGCGCAACGAGACGCAGCTGCGCGAAAATCTCGGCGCGATCGGCTGGTCGCTGACCAAGGAGCAGGTTGCCAAGCTCGATGCGGCGAGCAAGGTCACGCTACCCTATCCCTACTGGCACCAGAGGACGACGTTCACCGACCGCAATCCGCCGGCGGTCTAGGACCCTTGAGCTGCATCAAGCGCGCTTGCGTCGGCCATGACATTCTGCGGCCGTCGCGAGGCTCCGATGCGCCGATTTGCCATGAAGGTCCTGTTCACAGCCCTCAGTCTGGGCCGCGCCGAGCGGACGCGGATCGATTGGGATCGCTACATCCTGGTCATCTCCACAGGGGTGACGATCGCCTTGATCACACTCTACGTCTGGGCCAAGGCAACCTCGCGCTGGGAATGACGGGAGTGCCTGATGAATAGGGTCGTACCGGCGTTGCTGGCCGTCGGCATTCTGTGGAGCACCGCGAGTCAAGCCCTGGACCTCGAACAGCGGCGCGCCGAAGCAATGCTGCAACGGATGTGCGCGCGTTGCCACGCAGTTGGCAGGGCTGGCACGAGCCGGAATGAGTTGGCACCGCCTTTCCGGAACCTCGGCGAGAACAAACTCTACGACCCCGACTTCATGCAGCGCCTCCAGGACGGCTACAGCAGCATTCACCGCTCCATGCCGACGGCTCGATTCGGCCGCGACGACGCCGAGGCCGTGGTAAGCTACCTCAGGGCGATTCAGGAGCCGCGGAAGCCGAAATAGGAGCTGAGACGGCTACGGCTTTGGCTGGAACCATCCCGGGTCGGACCAAGTTGCGGAGCAGCACCGCATCTCAACCGAACACGCTTCACGATGTCGTCAACCACGATCGAGCATGCCGACGGCCTGCCGCAGCCGCAGCGCAAGCAGGCGGTGCTGACGATTGCGCTCGGCATCATCATGGCGGTGGTCGACAGCGCCATCGCCAATGTCGCGCTGCCGACGATCGCGGCCGACTTGGACGCGAGTCCGGCCTTCTCGATCTGGATCGTCAACGGCTACCAGCTCGCGATCACGATCGCGCTGCTGCCGCTGGCCTCGCTCGGCGAGATCGTCGGCTATCGCCGCGTCTATCTGGTCGGGCTGGTGCTGTTCACGCTGGCGTCCGCCTTCTGCGCGCTGGCGCATACGTTGCCGCTGCTGACGGTCGCGCGCATCATCCAGGGCTTTGGCGCCGCCGGCATCATGAGCGTCAATTCGGCGCTGGTGCGCTTCACCTATCCGCGCAATCTGCTCGGCCGCGGCATCGGACTTAACGCGCTCGTAGTCGCTTTCTCCGCCGCAATCGGCCCGACGCTCGCCGCGGGCATCCTCGCGGTGGGAAGCTGGCCCTGGTTGTTTGCCATCAACGTGCCGCTCGGCGCGGTGACGCTGCTGGTCGGCTTGCGCAGCCTGCCGCACACCAAGCCTGCCAGCCATTCGTTCGACTGGCAGAGCGCGGGGCTTTCCGCGATCACGTTCGGTGTCGGCATCGCCGCGGTCGACAGCGTCGGTCATGGCGAGGCAGCGATCACCTGCCTGATCCAGTTCGCCATCGCCATCGTCGCCGGTGCGCTGCTGATCTGGCGCGAGACCCACATGACCTCGCCGCTCCTGCCGGTCGATCTGCTGCGCATCCCGGTGTTCGCCCTGTCGATTGCAACCTCGATCGCCTCGTTCTGCGGACAGATGCTCGCCTTCGTCGCGATCCCCTTCTACCTCCAGAGCCGCTTCGGCTATTCGGCGGTGCATATGGGCCTTTTGATCACGCCATGGCCGATCGCGGTGGCGTTCGCGGCGCCCCTCGCCGGCCGCCTGGTCGAGCGTTATCCGGCTGGCCTGCTCGGCGGCATCGGGCTCACGCTGTTCGCCTGCGGCCTTGCCGCGCTCGCCCTCCTGCCCGCGGACCCGACGCCGTTCGACGTGATCTGGCGCATGGCGCTGGCGGGCGCCGGCTTCGGCCTGTTCCAGACTCCCAACAACCGCACCATGATCGCGGCCGCCCCGCGCGAGCGCGCGGGCGGGGCCAGCGGCATGCTGGGCACGGCGCGCCTGCTCGGCCAGACCACCGGCGCTGCGCTGGTGGCGCTGCTGCTCGGCCGCTATCCGGTCGAGGGGACCAGGCTGGCCCTCCTCGCGGGCGTCGGATTTGCGCTCTGCGGCGCGGTCCTGAGCATGCTGCGACTGTCCCCGGCCGGCGCGCGCGGCGCCGAACATGTCCGTGTGCAGGACGATCAGCGCTTGCGCGGCGATTGACGGTCATCGGACGTCGAGCCGACAAAAAAGGCCGGCTTTACAGCCGACCTTTTCAACCCATATCGCTCGAGATCAAGCCTTGACCAGCGGGCCCTTCGAGGTCGGCCCCTTGGAGCCGCCGGGACCGCCCGGCTTGGACTTGCCCGGCGGACGCTTGCGGGCGCCGGGCAGCTTCTCCTGCTTCGGCGTGACCGGGCCCTCGACGAATTCGAAGCCGATCTTCTCCTTGGTCTCGTCGGCCTCGTCCTTGACGAGAACGACGCGGACGTGGCCGCCGCCCTTGAGCTTACCAAACAGCACCTCGTCGGCCAGCGGCTTCTTGATGTGCTCCTGGATCACGCGGGCCATGGGACGCGCGCCCATCTGCTCGTCGTAACCATGCTGGACCAGCCAGGCCTTCGCGGGCTCGGACAGCTCGATGGTGACGTCACGGTCGCCGAGCTGCGCTTCGAGCTGAAGCACGAACTTCTCGACCACGGTGCCGATCACCTCGACGCTGAGATGGCTGAACGAGACGATGGCATCGAGGCGGTTGCGGAATTCCGGCGCGAACTGCCGGTTGATCGCCTCGTGGTCGTCGCCTTCCCGCTTGGAGCGCGTGAACCCGAACGCCTGCTTGGCGAGATCGGAAGCGCCCGCGTTCGTGGTCATGATCAGGATTACGTTGCGGAAGTTGACCTGCTTGCCGTTGTGGTCGGTGAGCCGGCCGTGGTCCATGATCTGAAGCAGCACGTTGTAGAGGTCGGGATGCGCCTTCTCGATTTCGTCGAGCAGCACCACGCAATGCGGATGCTGGTCGACGCCGTCGGTCAAGAGGCCGCCCTGGTCGAAGCCGACATAGCCGGGAGGCGCGCCGATCAGGCGCGACACGGTGTGCCGCTCCATGTATTCGGACATGTCGAAGCGAAGGAGCTCGACGCCGAGCGACGCCGCGAGCTGCTTGGCGACTTCGGTCTTGCCGACGCCGGTCGGACCCGAGAACAGGTAGCAGCCGATCGGCTTCTCCGGCTCGCGCAGGCCGGCCCGCGCCAGCTTGATCGAGGCGGCGAGCGACTCGATCGCCTTGTCCTGGCCGAACACGGTGCGCTTCAAGGTCTGCTCGAGATGCTTGAGCACCTCGGCATCGTCCTTCGACACGCTCTTCGGCGGGATCCGCGCCATCGAGGCGATCGTGGTCTCGATCTCCTTGATGCCGATCGTCTTCTTGCGCTTGTTCTCGGCAACCAGCATTTGCGCGGCACCGGACTCGTCGATCACGTCGATCGCCTTGTCAGGCAGCTTGCGGTCGTGGATGTAGCGCGAGGAGAGCTGAACCGCAGCCTCGATCGCCTCGTTGGTGTACTTCAGCCGGTGGTAGTCCTCGAAGTACGGCTTGAGCCCCTTGAGGATCGCGATCGCGTCCTCGACCGTCGGCTCGTTGATGTCGATCTTCTGGAAGCGCCGCACCAGCGCGCGGTCCTTCTCGAAGTGCTGGCGATATTCCTTGTAGGTGGTCGAGCCCATGCAGCGGATCGTGCCCGAGGCGAGCGCAGGCTTCAGCAGGTTCGAGGCGTCCATCGCCCCGCCCGACGTCGCACCCGCACCGATCACGGTGTGGATTTCGTCGATGAACAGGATGGCGTTGGGATGCGCCTCGAGCTCCTTCAGCACCTGCTTCAGGCGCTCTTCGAAATCACCGCGATAGCGCGTGCCCGCGAGCAGCGTGCCCATGTCCAGCGAGAACACCGTGGCAGCTGCCAGCACCTCCGGCACTTCGCTGTCGACGATACGCTTGGCGAGGCCTTCGGCGATCGCGGTCTTGCCGACGCCGGCTTCGCCGACGAACAACGGATTGTTCTTCTGCCGGCGGCACAGCACCTGGATCGCGCGGTTGATCTCGGAATTGCGTCCGATCACCGGATCGATCTTGCCGTCGCGCGCCTTCTTGTTGAGGTTGACGCAATAGGTCTCGAGCGCCTCGCCCTTCTTCTTGGCGTCCTCGTTGCCCTTGGCCTCGGTCTCCTCGTCGACGCCGCGAACGGGGCGCGCCTCGGAGACACCCGGCCGCTTGGCAATGCCGTGGCTGATGTAGTTGACCGCGTCATAGCGCGTCATGTCCTGCTCCTGCAGGAAGTACGCGGCATGGCTCTCGCGCTCGGCGAAGATCGCGATCAGCACGTTGGCGCCGGTCACCTCTTCGCGACCGGAGGACTGCACGTGGATGACCGCGCGCTGGATCACGCGCTGGAAACCGGCGGTCGGCTTGGCGTCGTCGGCGCCATCGGTCACCAGGTTCTCGAATTCGGTCTCAAGATAATTGACGAGGCTCGTACGGAGCTTGTCGAGATCGACGCTACAGGCGCGCATGACGGCGGCTGCATCGGAGTCGTCGATCAGGGAGAGCAAGAGATGCTCGAGCGTCGCGTATTGGTGATGACGCTCGTTTGCGATCGCCAGCGCACGATGCAGGGATTGTTCAAGGCTTTGGGAAAAAGTCGGCATTCGCGTCCTCTATGGCCCCCACCATCATGGTCGTGATCGCCCGGTCAGGCAACAACAACCTTTGTCACATATAGTTATACAAGACCGCGGCGAAAGACCGGTTCCCGCGACTCGGCGACTCCACAGCTGTGGTATTTTTCGATGCAAAACCCATTCCGAATTGGGCGGGAGCGGCGCCGGCGCGGAATTCCGTAGTTTTGCCGACTGCGACGCACCTCGTGCGCACAGGCCTCACGCGACGCTCACACTGCGACCGACACAAGGGCCGGCGTCAAACGCACCGTCTACTTCTTTTCCATCACGCATTGCAGCGGATGCTGGTGCTTACGGGCGAAATCCATCACCTGCGTCACCTTGGTCTCGGCGATCTCGTAGGTGAAGACGCCGCACTCTCCGATGCCGTGATGATGGACGTGCAGCATGATCTTGGTCGCGGCCTCGATGTCCTTGTTGAAGAACTTCTCCAGCACGTGGACGACGAACTCCATCGGCGTGTAGTCGTCGTTCAGGATCAGCACGCGGTAGAGGTTCGGCCGTTTGGTCTTGGGCTTGACCTTGGTGATGACCGACGTGTTCGGACCGGAGGGGTTGCCGGAACGGTTCTCGTCATTGCTCATGCGAGGAGCGTGGGCAGCGGCTGGCGCGGACAGGTCGAGTCTGGAAGTCAATTGCGGCATGGCTCAGGCGTTCAAATTCCCCACGGAAGCGAATGGCGGCCACCGCGCGACCCCGCCCTTCGGAGCCTGGCGCAGGCGCGCCGCCTTATTGGATCGCCGCTCCCGATAGATCCGATTCAAACCGGATCGTTCGCCAGCAATATGGGCCTGCCCCCGGCTCGCCGCAAGCGTGCAAGGTCCGACCGATGGCCGCGGCAGTCCCGATTCCCGGTCCGGGCGATCTGGGTCAAGGTTAATCAATCCGGACCGATTTGACAAAAACTTATGCCCCTGCCGCTTAGAATCTGTTGACCAGGAACCCAGCCATTTAACACGATTGCGACGTTTCGCCCGAGATACCCCGGTCTTCTACGGTGCGATTCACCAAGTCTTCAATGGCGTGGCGCGAAATCGGGCAAAACCACCGATTTCGGGGCACCGTCATGTTTCGCTCGCCGCTCGCCAGCCTGATTGGTCGACAGTTCGCCCGCTTCGCAGCGGCCGAGCAAGGCAATATCGCCGTGATCTTCGCGATCGCGCTGGTCCCGGTGCTGAGCTTCATCGGTGCCGCAGTGGACTATAGCCGCGCCGCCCAGGCCCGGACGTCCATGCAGGCGGCCCTCGACTCCGCCGCTCTGATGCTTTCCAAGGATCTGTCGTCCGGGACCATCACCACCTCGCAGCTCGGCACGAAGGCGCAAGCCTATGTCAACGCGCTGTTTACAGATACGTCCGCCCTGCCTTCGGTCAGCGTCGCGGCGACCTATTCGGCGAGCACCAGCATGGGCTCAACGATCCAGCTCACCGGAACTGGCACCTACACGACCACCTTCATGAAGATCGCCGGCTTTCCGACGCTCGACGTCGGCACCACGTCCACCAGCGCCTGGGGCAACGTCCGCATGCGCGTGGCCCTGGTGCTCGACAACACCGGCTCGATGGCCCAGGACGGCAAGATGGGGGCGATGCAGACGGCTGCGAAGAATCTGGTCGACCAACTCAGCGCGCTCGCCAAGACTACCGGCGATGTCTACATCTCGATCGTTCCGTTCGCCAAGGACGTCAATGTCGGCGCCAGCAACTACAATAAGAGCTGGATCGATTTCAGCGATTGGGATGCCGCCAACGGCAGCTGGAGCTGCACGTCGGGCAACTACAACAACTGCAACAATTGGAAATGGACGCCGGCCAACCACAACACCTGGACCGGGTGCGTGGTCGATCGCGATCAGGACTACGACACCAAGAACACCACGCCGACGAGCGGCAATGTGGGGACGCTCTTCCCCGCCGACCAGTACTCTTACTGCAGCACGAGCAGCTGGTCCTACCTGCAACCGATCATGCCGCTGAGCTACGACTGGACCGCGCTCAAGAGCCGGATCGACGCCATGAAGCCTACGGGCAACACCAACCAGGGCATCGGCCTCGCCTGGGGGTGGATGACACTATCGACCGGCGATCCCATGAACGCGCCGGCCAAAGACACCAATTACACCTACAAGGACGCGATCGTGCTGCTTTCCGACGGTCTGAACACGCAGAACCGCTGGTACAGCAACGCCTCGCAGATCGACGCGCGGCAGAAGAAGCTGTGCGACAATGCCAAGGCCCAGCCCTACAACATCACGATCTACACCGTGCAGGTGAACACCGGCAGCGATCCGACCTCGAGCGTGCTGCAATATTGCGCCAGCAGCACCGACAAATTCTATCTGGTCACGTCGGCCAGCCAGACCGTCTCGGTGTTCAAGGACATCGGCACCTCGCTGTCGAAGCTGCGCGTGGCGCGTTGACCGAGTGACCGCGAGCAAACAAAAAGCCCGGCTGGATCAGCCGGGCTTTTCGATTCCAGGATATCCTGAAAACGTTACTGGGCGGCCGGGGTGAACTTCGACACGATGGTCTCGACCGGCTTGAACGCCTGCTTGGCGAGGTCGCTGTAGAGGCCGGCGATCTTCTGCGATTCCGCAACGAAGGTCTCGTAGGCGGAACGGGCGAAATCGGTCTGCGCTTCCATCGCCTTGTCCAGCGACTTCACGCCGGAAAGCTTCTCGACGAAGGACTTGGTGTCTTCGAACGACTTCTTGGTGTAGTCGCCATAGGCACTGGCGATCGCCTGGAGGCCATGCTGCACCGAGGTCGCGGAAGCAACACACTGCTCGAACTGCTCTTTCCCGTAGTTCTGAAAGTCTTCAACCTTGAACATTTCGGAATCCTTTTCCCTGGCTCGCGTCGGAAGCCCCGGCTCCCTGACTCTGCCCATTATTAGTGCAACGCACAAATAAGTCAAGAATATTTGTGCGTCGCACAAAATTCGACGCAAATCGCGGAGATTCCCGGGGTTTCCCGCAAGGGTTCCTTAAGCTTTTGGAAACCGCGGCCCCCTACCCTGATTCCCGGACGTGTTCAGCTACCGCAGACGGTCAAAAAGCCGTTTGAGAACATCACCTTAGCCAGAATAGCGGCTCAGGTCCAACGTCTCCCGCGGCGAACACCAGCGGAGGGACAGCCTGAGCAGGTAATGATCCCGGGTCCAATGGGCACAATTTCGCCTCACGAGCCGGTGATCTAGTCAGAAACGGGGACGGGGTTCCATGCTTCGCAAAAACTTGTCTTCCTCGCGCTTGGCGCGGGTTGGCGTTTTCGGGCTTCTTACGATCACCACCGCGGTCATCTTCACCACCGATGCCGCCGAGGCACGGCGCCATCGCCGCCACTATGCGCACCACCGGGTGCAGCGCGATGTGTCCGAGAGCTCCAGCCCGAAATTCGCGTCCATCATCGTCGACGGCAATTCGGGTGCGGTGCTGCAGGCAACGAGCCCCGACGGGATCCTCCACCCCGCCTCGCTGACCAAGATCATGACGCTCTATCTCCTGTTCGAGCGCCTTGAGTCCGGCAAGATGAAGCTCGACACCGAGATGCCGGTGTCCCAGCACGCCGCCGACCAGGATCCGACCAAGTTGAACCTGCGTGCCGGCCAGACCATCCGTGTCGAGGACGCGATCAAGGGTCTCGTCACCCGCTCCGCCAACGACGCCGCGGTGGTGATCGCGGAAGCGATTGCCGGCGACGAGGACGACTTTGCCCAGATGATGACGCGCAAGGCGCGCGCGCTCGGCATGTCCAGGACGGTGTACCGCAACGCCAACGGCCTTCCCAACGACGAGCAGGTCACGACCGCGCGCGACCAGGCAACGCTCGGCCGTGCCATCCAGGAGCGCTTCCCGCGCTACTATCGTTATTTCGCGACCTCCACGTTCAACTGGCGTGGACAGTCGATCCGCAATCACAATCACCTGCTCGGCAGCGTCGAGGGCGTGGACGGCATCAAGACGGGCTACACCCGCGCCTCCGGCTTCAACCTCGTCACCTCGATGCGCCGCGGCAACCGCCATCTGATCGGCGTCGTGCTTGGCGGCCGCAGCGGCGGCTCGCGCGATGCCATCATGCGCAACCTGCTCGCGGAGAATCTCGATAAGGGTGCGACCACTCACACCGTCGCCGCGGTCACCGAGCGCAACGGCGCCGACACCGCCACCGATGTTGCTGCCGCCTCGGATACTCCGCCGGCCCGTCCCGCTGCGCAGGTCCAGGCCGCGGCCCCTGCGCCCGAATCCGCCCCGTCTCGTCTCGCTGCCCGCCTGTCGACGCTTGCTGCCGCAACGGCCGCGGTGCCACCGTCCCCGCCCAAGCCGGAAACCAGCAAGCCCGAGGTTCGGCAGACGGAATCCAAGATCGAGCCCGCGCCGCTCACCAATGGCGTGATCTCGAGCCAGCCGCTCTCCATCATCCCCGGCTCGTCCGAGCCGATGAAGCCGGTGCGGGTCAAGACGGTTCAGGTCAAGGCCGGCGCCGTGAAGGTCGCCTCGGCCGCCCCCGCCCAGGTTGCCCCGCCGGTCACCAGCACCATCCCGTCCCGTTCCGACGTCGCAGAAACCTCCGGCGCCGTGGTCGCCCGGGCCGACCTCATCAACAAGCCCGAGATCGTCAGCCAGGCGGAAGCGCCGAAGGCCGAGGTCGCCCGCACCGAGATGCCGCGGCAGCCGGCCGGCTTCGGCACCGGCAACGGGATCCTCGGCGTGCTGCCCGCCACAGCGGCCGCCGCGCCAGCCCCGGCCGCTCCGAAGCTCGCCTCCGCCGATCCGATGCCGGTCCAGATGAGCGCCACCACCAAGCCGGCCGCCACCCACAACGGCTGGATCGTCCAGGTCGGCGCGCTCGAGAGCGAGAACGAAGCCCAGCAGCGTATCGACGCCGCGCGCAGCTCGGCCCGCGGCCTGCTCAGCAGGGCCGATCCGTTCACCGAGCCCGTTGTCGCAAAGGACAATCGCAAGCTCTATCGCGCCCGCTTCGCCGGCCTCGAGCGCGACCAAGCCGAAGCGGTCTGCCGCACCCTGAAGCGCGCCGAGATTTCCTGCATCACCGTCCGCAACTGATCTCGTTTCCCGTTCCCGACGAAATGCCCGCGCCTTGCGCGGGCATTTTCGTTTGGGGGGACGCGTTCGTTGTGCGGACGCGGTGACGGGATCACGACAAGGCTGTTCCGCGACAACCTCTCGTCAAGAATTTACGGTTAAAACTTTGCTCAAGGGATCGACCACGCCGAAATGGCGGGCATCGGGGCGACGGCAAACGGAGCAAGCGGAGCTCACACGGTACGGGCGTTTGTGGCGTGGTGCCGGAGTTAGCCGTTATGCGTACGAAGCAGAGTATCCTTGGCCTCGTTTACCCGGGCAGCGAGATAGTTCGAGCCCCCCTGGTCGGGATGGAGTTTCTTCATCAAGGACTTGTGCGCCCGGCTGATGTCGTCACGCCCCGCCCCCGGCTGCAGGCCAAGGATCTGATAGGCCTCCTCCGCCGTCATTTTGCCGCTCGCCGCCGTGCGGCGCTGCCCCCCTGCCGCATCGCCCTGCGCGTTCTGACGCCAAGCGGGAAACCGGCGGTCCAGATAGCTTTCAAGTAAGGCCACGCTCTCGGCGTCGAAGGTCGGGACCATCGCCAGCAGGCTCGGAAGATCGAACTCGCCGAGATCGCGCCCGGCGTGAGGCCCGGCGACGATCTGTCCGCCAAGCTGGCCGGAATCGTGGTCGAGCCGCATATCCAGGAATTGCGAGCGCACGCGTGAGGCCTGCCCTGACGCGGGCGCGGCACCGCCGCCGAACAGTCCGCCGACATTGCCGAAGCCGGCGTTTGCCAGCGGTGTCCAGCCCAGCAGCCCGGCACCGAAAATCCCCAGCGGGATCGCCACCGCCAGCTCGCCGCGCAGGCCGGTGAACGCTGCGACTGCGAGTGCCAGTACGCCGCCACCAAATCTGATGGCACGCGCCAGCACCGCCGGGTTGGCGGCGCGGAACGTCTGGAGCAGCAGATAAAGCGTGATAACGGCGACGGCGCCGGCGAGCAGGGTCATATCGGGAATATAGTCGCCCTCGCGGCAAAATGCATGGCATGCGCCCCGCCGCGAGCGAGGACGGCCTGCGCGCTATTTCATCTGGCCGATCAGCTTGGCCGCGCCGCTCGCGGTCTTCGCCAATTTCAACAACGCCTCGCGACCGCCGGCGGCATAGGCCGCGGCTGCCCGCAGCAGCTCGCGCAACTGCGCGGCCGCGCCTGGATCGAACCGGCACCAGGCACCGCCGGTCAGGCGCGCGATCTCGCGAAAGGCCTGCTCGGCGACCGCATCATGACCTTCCTGAAACACGAACACGGGCACCTTGAGCATGCCGAGCTCGCCGGCCTTGGCGCAGAGCTCGTCGACCTTCTCCTCCATGGCATCGCCGACGAAGACGACGGCGCGCACGCCCGATGCGACCGCTTCGCGTCGCGCCTCGGTCAGCACCTTGCCGATCTGGGTATCGCCGCCGCGGCAATCGATCTTGCTCATCAAAGCCGCAAGCCTGGCGCTGTCGGAGATCCACCCCGTGGCACGGCACTCGTTGAAGCCGCGATAGTAGACTAGCCGGATATCGAGACTGCCGAGCGCCGCGGTCTCGCGGAACATGTCGGCCTGAAGCGCGCAGGCCATGTCCCAGGTGGGCTGTCGGCTCATCGTCGCGTCCAATGCGAAGATCAGCCGCCCCTTCGCGCCCGGCGCATGGGGTGACAGTGCCCGCGCCTTGGCGACGAAAGCGGCGATGTCCTCCGCGGTCGACGTTGCGGCTTGTGGCACCGCGCCGCCCGCTTGCGCGGAGACGGCATCGCCGCGGTGCGGCTTGATGGGTTCGCCCGACATTCCTTGACCCTGCGTGGACAGCTAATGTGGTCAGCGCGGGAGGCCCGGTCAATGCGCAAAGCCCCCGCGGGCGGAGACCGGCGGGGGCTTTGAGAACGTGACGGACGACGAGGAAGAGCGTCGGCTTAGGGCATTAGCTCTTGGCAGGCGCCATCAGCGCGACCGGACCAGGCTCGAGGATGTTGGGCGGCGACGATTGCGTGTCGACCGGCGCGATCTCGCTGTCGGTCACGCTCAGGAATTTGTCGAGCATGCCCTGGATCGAGTTCTTGGCGACATCCGGACCGGTGTCGCGCATGTCATTATGCTGGAATTCGGTCTTCACAACCTGGATACCCGCCTTCTCGCATTCCTCGTCGGTCGGGAGAACGCCCGCATCGGTCTTGAACTGCGGATCCTGCGAGCGGAACGACAGGATCTTGAACTTGCCGGCGGTGACGAAGGGCACGCGCAGATTGTCAAGTGTGACGACTTTCTTGACCTCATCCGGATACTGCTTGGCAAAATACATCGTGATGTCGCCGCCCATGGAGTGGCCGACCATCGTCACCCTGGCGTAGTCGGCGTTGGGCTGAACCTTCTTCAACTCCTGCATCGCGAGATGGATGTTGGCAACGCCGCGCAGGATCTGCGGCAGCCGGCCGACATAGAGCTCGCCGGGCTTGGTGACCATCGGAGGATCCGTCGGCAAATCGTGCTGCGGGCTCACGACCATGTAGCCGCGCGCAGCGAAGATGTTCGCGAGGAAGCCGTATTCGGTGTTCTTGACGGTGTTGCCGTGATTGATCACTGCGACCGGCAGCGTGATCATGCCGGCATTGGCCTGCATTTCCTTGTCGCGGCGCACCGCGATGTCGACGGGCACCGGACGATTGTCCCGAGAGGCGTCGTAGAAGGTGATGGTCTCGTGCTTGATTGCCCACTTGCTCGCCGTGAAATAGGCGATGCCGCAGAGGGCACTGACCGAAACCAGAACGGCAATTCCACGCTTCATTTTCGTCCTCAGCCTCAGGCGTTTGCGGCCTGAATCCCTGTTGAAAATCGTGTTCTTCCGGGGCTCTTCGTCCCCTGGTCGCCTATTCGCTAATATATGTCACAGGCGCGTGACAGGAAGGCCAAATATTGTGAACCGGCAGCTCTTTCGTTGTGCGGCGCACACGTTTTCTAGGCACCCTGTTTTTCCACGGCTACGTTAGGGTGTATCTCACTATCCGACGCAACCGGTCAGGATCGGGTTCAATTTCGCGTATGCGTAGGATGAAAACGGCCAAACGCGGCTCCGGTTCCCTGAGGAATCGGCCGGTTAGATCGATCGGAAGTAGCGATATACCGCCTCAGGCGCCCAGGATGTCGTGGACTTCGAGCGGCTTGTCGACCTGGTTGAACCACTCGGCCCGGTTGGCGGCGCGGCGGCGGCCGCGTTCGTCGAGCGGCAGCTTGAGCTGACGAAGCAGGCTCGTCACTTCTTCCCGCGCGGTGAGATGGCCGAGATTTGGCCGCATGCCGAGCGTGACCTCGTCGATCTCGTCGAGGGCGGTCAGGCCGCGCGGGAAAAATTCGCGGTAGATGACCCGTTCGGCGAAGCCATCGACGTAGCGGAAGCCGAGCCGCAGCGAGAGATCCTTCAGCCCCTCGGCGACCAGCTGCTTGTTGCGGGAGCCGAGCATCGACAGGCGGTTGCGCACGACGATCCAGTCGGTGGTCGAACCGTCGAGCTGGCGGCGCTTGCGCCTGACGTCGCGCACCATCTCTGCGTAATGGCTCTCGCCCGTCACCGCGTAGCTCGCGGGATCGACGGTACCGAGCACGTCGAAATCGAGGAAGCTGTCGTTGATCGGCGTGACCAGCGTGTCGGCCATCGAATGCGCAAGCCGCATCAGGTAGCTGTCGGTCCCCGGCGTATCGATGACGATGAAGTCGAAGCTGCTCTCGACCGCCGAGACCGCCTCCATGAACTGCTGGAACTCGGAATTCTCGTTCTCGGCGATCTGCATGGTCTCGCCGAGCTTGATGCAGCGATGAACCGGCAGTTCGAGGTCGAGCTTGGTGCGGCGCGCCCAGGCGGCGCGGTTGCCGATGTAGCGGGTAAAGCTCTGCTGACGGCAGTCGAGGTCGATGGTGGCGACGCGCTGGCCAGCCTTCAGGAGCGCAACCGCGATGTGCAGGGCGGTGGTCGACTTGCCGGAGCCGCCCTTCTCGTTGCCGAGCACGACCACATGCGCCGAGCCGGATTGGCCTTGGCTAGCCTGCACAAGCATGGCGATCCTCAACACCCCTGATGAATATCTTCGAGTTGGCCGCGTCTGCGGTCAAGTGAAATGCGTGACAGGCAATGCAAATCGTACTGCGCCGTTCTTCATCATGAATCGCGGCGCCAATCTTCGTCTGTGATCCAGTCTACAATGTCGCGATGTCGTGCGGCCTTGCGCGGGATGCTGTGCCGCATCCGCATGCATGGCGTCCATGATCGCTGCTTGTTAAGGTTAGTCGCCCTGGGCGCAGATCACACCGCGCCGATTCCCAACCCTGCCGAGTCCTGATGTCATCAAGCCCCTTGATCGCCCGCACGGTCCCAACCTTGCGCCGCACCGTCGACACTCTTCGCAAGCGAAAGGCCACGATCGCGCTGGTCCCGACCATGGGGGCCCTCCATGACGGACATGTGTCTCTCGTCCGCCTCGCCAAGCGGCGCGCCAGCCGCGTCGTGGTCTCGATCTTCGTCAACCCGACCCAGTTCGCCCCGACCGAGGATTTCGGCGCCTATCCGCGCACCTGGAAGGCCGACATCGCCAAGCTCGCGGCCGAGGACGTCGACATCGTCTGGCATCCGGACGTCAAGGCGATGTATCCGGAGGGCTTCGCCACCCGAATCGTGCCGGAGGGGCCGGCGCTCGCCGGCCTCGAGGATCGCTTCCGCCCGCATTTCTTCGGCGGCGTCGCCACAGTCGTCGGCAAGCTGTTCACGCAGTGCCGGCCGGACTTCGCAATCTTCGGCGAAAAGGACTTTCAGCAGTTGCGGGTGGTGACGCAGATGGCGCGCGACCTCGATCTCGGCGTCAAGGTGATCGGCTCGCGCACCGTGCGCGAGCGCGACGGACTCGCGATGTCCTCCCGCAACGTCTATCTGTCGCCCGAGGAGCGGCAGACCGCCCCCATCCTTTACCGTGCCATGAAAGAGAGCTCGCGGCGGATCAAGGCCGGCGACGCCATCGCACCTGCGATGGCCGGCGGCGCCGAGATGATCAAGGCGGCGGGCTTTGCGCTCGACTATTACGAGGTCCGCCATGCCGAGACGCTGGCGCAAGTCGCCTCGCGCAAGGAGGGCCCGTTGCGGATCCTGGTCGCGGCCAAGCTCGGCAGCACGCGGCTGATCGACAATATAGGAGTCTGAAGATAGGAGTCTGAAGCGCGATGACATCATCGCGCTTCAGCTTATTGTTTGAGCATGATCTCTTCGGAAAACCGCAGCGCACTTTTCCGGATCATGCTTAGAGCAGACCCAGATCGCGCAATTCGCGCCGCATCGGCTCCGGCATCGCCGCGATCGAGCCTGCAGCGGACTTGCCGAGATCGGGCGGCACGGAATCCTCGGTGAGATAGCGCCAGCCCTGGAACGGGCGCATCGGCCGCGGCGATACCGAGATCACTTTCGGCTGCATCACGATGCGGCAGCGCCCGATACCGTCCTTGTCGCGGAACGGCTCGATGCCGATGATCTTTTCCCGCGCGGCGACCTCGCCCTTGATCACCCAGTAGAGCGACCCGCCCGCGAGGATCTCGGCGTCGCGCTTGGGGACCATGCGGGTGATGTGGATGTGATGTTGCGGCAGCCCCTTCTTCTTGGCGGTCTGCATCCGTTCGGCGATCCACCCCTTCAATTCCTTGACGGAGTCGCAGCCGACGGCGAGCTTGATCAGATGTAGCGGCATGCCCAAGCATTAGCCGGGCAGCACCGCATTTGGAATGCCGAACTACTCGTTATCCGCAGCCGCAGGAGCCGCAGCCGACGCCGGCGGGGGCGCGAGCGGAACCGGCGCGGCGGGGGCACGCGCAGCCTTCGGAGCCGGCGGCCTCTTCGCAGCAGGTGCCGCAGGAGCCGAGGCCTGTGCCGAGGTCGCGGCCGGTGCGCGCGAAGCGGCCGGCGCTGCCGCTGCGTTCGCGGCAGGGGCCGCCTGCCGCGTCGTCGCCGCGGGCTCCGGATTCATGATGCTCACCGGCGGCGTCGACGAGGCGCTCGGGAACTCCGCGTTGGTCGGCTTGCCCGTCGGCATCGAAGGCGGCAGACCCGCAAGCGCCGCCGTCGGTGGCAGCGCTGCTGGCGCCGTCGCCATCGCGGGCGCGTTCCAGGTCGGCGCATGGCGCGCGACCAGCGTGTCGTAGAGACGGGAATCCATGTTGGCAGCGACCTGCTGCTGGTCGGTCAGCGAGCGGAACGCGGCACAATCGAACTGGGTACAGCCGTCGCGCACGACCAGCACCTGCGCCACAAGGCCGTAGCGATCGCGCTCCAGCGCCTTGCGCAGCACCTTCATGTCCGCCGTCAGGCTCTTCTCGGCAGTCGCGGCATCACCGAGCGCCATCAGCCGGTCGATCCGGGCCGCGGTGTAGGACACGGCCGAAGCCACGGCATCCGGCGAGCCGAACAATGCCTTCTCGCAGCCGATGGCCACGGCATCGCCGGCGAGATCGTCAAGGCAGGACAGCGCCGGCAGACTGGCGACGACCGCACCTTGCGCGCGCGCCTCGACCGGCGTGTCCGGCCCCGCCGGTCCATAGACGCGCACGGTGGCGGCTCCGGCGATCGCGATGGAGAGCAGCGAAATCACGGTCAGGGCGCCGTTGGCGACCGACTTCTCGGCGCGCAGCAGCGTAATCAGCAGGATCAATCCGAAGAATCCTGCAGCGGCCAGCGTCATCCACATCGGAAAGGCCGGTGAGCGCCAGATTTGGTCGAGCGAAGTGGCCCATGCCCAGTTCATGCGCGACGTCCCCTCACGCGAGCAGAGAGCGAATGGTCAAGCGAGCACCGCGAGTCGGCAGCTGCCCCGGCCCACCTTTTGAAGGTGAAGCGGGCCTTTTAACGGCGGCAGGACACAATTCCGGATGGCACCCATGCGAGGTGCGTCAGCCTTCAGGAGCGTGAGCTGGCCTCAGGACAGCGCGAGCTGGCTTTCCTTGGCAACGCGTTCGAAGGCTTCGGTCGAGCTCTTGATCCGATACTGGCAGTCGTCGCCGTCGGTCGGCAGCAGGCGGATGACCTCGTACGAGCCGCTGGCAGCGGGACGCGCGACGTTGCTCGCCGTGAACAATACGCGCGCTCCAATCGGGAATTTGTGCTTCAACACCCTCTCCATCACTCAAACAACGCCTGCCTCGCCCATGGTCCCACTACGACGGCCGGCCGGAAACCCAGGCGCTGTATAGCACGCGGCCGACGGTTTTGGCCAGCGCCATGCCCGCATGGCAAACGAGTAAATTTTGCAGTCTTTTCAAAATGATAGAGATCGAACCAGCGGGCCGATGATACCGCCCGGGCCGCTCGTTCGGGCGGGCGAGTCGCAGGCCGGGGATCCCTGGCCTCCGGTCAATTTCCGGACCGGCGCGCCGCCGGCCGACACGCGGCCAGCGGACCTGGGGGACCCGGCGATCAAGCGTCCTCGAACTTGGAGATGACCAGCGTTTCGGCGAGCCCGTCACGGGTCCATTCCTGGAACGCGGGCAGCGCCATCATCGTCTCCATGTAGACCTTGGTGTCCGGCGCGACGTCGATCGCGTAGGTGCGCAAGCGGTGCACGACCGGCGCGTACATCGCGTCCGCCGCGCCGAAGCGGCCGAACAGGAACGGACCCTTGGACGAACCCTTGGCCCCATAGCCCGTGCGGCACTCGCGCCAGATCTCCTCGATGCGCGCGACGTTGGCCTTGGCGTCCGCGGAGAGCGCCACGGGGCGGATCGGCCGATGCAGGTTCATGCCGCATTCGCCGCGCAGCGCCACGAAGCCGGAATGCATCTCGGCGCACACCGATCGGGCCTGCGCGCGCGCGGCGACGTCGTCGGGCCACAGCTTCACTTCCGGATAGCGCTCGGCGATGTATTCGATGATGGCGAGCGAATCCCACACCGTGACGTCGCCGTCGACCAGCACCGGCACTTTGCCGGCGCGGCTGAAGGACAGGATCTGCTCCTTGTCCGCGGGATTGTCGGTGTAGAGCGGAATCAGCGTCTCCACGAACGGGATGTCGTTGGCGCGAAGCGCGAGCCAGGGCCGCATCGACCATGACGAGTAGTTCTTGTTGCCGATCGCGAGTTTCAGCGCAGCCATGTCATCAGTCCTTCCCGAAACGCTTTGAAGCGCCGCTTTTAACGCCATCGCCTGCCGCCAATCAATCGTTGCCGCGCCCCGTCACGCGTGGCAATCGTGGCGGCTTCCGAGGAGAGAGAGATGAGCAGGCATTGGGTCGACATCACCGCCGTCGGCTTCTTCATCATCGAATGGCTGGTCTACGCCCTGACGCTGGAGCATTCGGCCTACGGCCGGGACAGCCTGTCGGCGCGCATGAACCGCTATCGCGAGGTCTGGGTCCGCCGCCTGCTCGACCGCGACACCCGCATGGTCGACATGCAGATCATGGCCTCGCTGCAGAACGGCACCGCCTTCTTCGCTTCCACCAGCCTGTTTGCGCTCGGCGGCGCGCTGGCGCTGCTGCATGCCACCAACGACGCCATCACGATTCTGAGCAAGCTGCCGATCGACCTCAGTACGTCGCCGGCGATGTGGGAGCTGAAATGCGTCGGCCTCGTGCTGATCTGTGTCTATGCCTTCTTCAAATTCGCCTGGGCCTATCGTCTGTTCAACTACGTCGCGATCCTGTTCGGCGGCATGCCGCCGGCGGAGCGGCGCGACACGCCGGAGGCGGAAGCCCATGTCATCCGTACCTCGCGCCTGTTCGAATCCGCCGGCCGCCATTTCAACCGCGGCCAGCGCGCCTTCTTCTTCGCGCTCGGCTATCTCGGCTGGTTCGTCAGCCCCTGGGTGCTGTTCGTCACCACCGCCGCCGTGGTGGTCGTGACCTGGCGACGCCAGTTCGCATCCAGCGCCTGGGCGGCGATGGCGCCGGAGGTGGTGCACGGCGATGAGGAGATGAAGCGCGGTCATTGACGTACGTGTCCCGGACCAGCCGCAACGCGCTGAGCGTTGCGGCGCAGAGCTTGGACCCAAGGGCCGCACGGTACAATGCGGATGGATGGGCCCCGGCTCTGCAGCGCAGTGCTGAAGGAGCGCTGCGCTGCGTCCGGGGCACGACAACGAGAGTGTGGCGCGCAAGCCGCTCACCCGGGCTTCAAGACGCCACCCGAGCTACCAGAGCTACCCGCCGAAATCCCGCGGGCTGAACGGCAGGTCCAGCACCTTCCATTCCTCGTACAGATTGGCGGGCAGCATCTTGTAAGGTTGACAGTTCTGCAGCGCGCTCATCGCGGATTTCATGAGGGCCACGCCTTTCGCGGACGGCGGGGCCTCGATCAGGATCGGCTCGCGGGCCAGCGTGCCGTCGGTCGAAAACACCGTGCGCAGCTTGATGTGAACGTTGTCGGTGGGCGCAAGTCCGGCCGGCAATTTCGCACAGCTGCGCAAGTGACCGCGAAGCGCGGCGATGACTTCCGGCGGCAGCTTGGCGCCGATCGAATCCTTGGCGTCGCCGCCATCGTCCTTGGGGACGACGTCTTTCGGCAGCGGCAGCGGCAATTCAGGCGGCAGCCCCAGCATGACGCCGTATTTGACGGTGACGTCAGGCTGCGGCGCCTGATAGGCCGGCGGCGGCGCAGCCTGCTGCTGCGGGGGCGTCGGCTGAGGCGGCATTTGCGGTAGCGGCTGCGACTGGGGTTGCTGCGGCGGCTGTTGTTGCGGCGGAGCCTGTTGTTGCGGCTGCGCGTTGGCCTCACGCGGCTTCGGCGCCTGCGCGGGCTGCGGCGGCTTCTGCAGCGCCGGCTGCGGTGAAGGTTGCGACGAAGCCTGCGGCTTGTCCGCGGGTTTTGGCGCTGGATCCGCCTTGTCAGTGATATCGAGCTTCGGCAGCTTCAGGTCGGGCTCCGGCGGCTTTTCCTTGACCTCTTCTTGAGCCTTCTCCTCTGCCTTCGCCTCCTCCTCTTTCACCTGCTCCGGCGTGATGATGTCCACCGTGACGGTTTCGGGCGGAGTAGCGTGGAACGGATGGACTTCGCTGATCAGGATGATCAGCGCCACCAGCGTCAGATGCGCGATCGCCGACGCTGCAATGTCCGTCCGTATGATTGTCCGCAGTTCCATTGCCAGATCTTGGATTGCCGCCCTGCTGTTAGCATAATGCGGTCTCCCCTCAATCCCATTTCGGGGCGAAGCCAAAGTCGGTCAGGCGGCCCTTCGGATTGGCGAGCGCGGCGATCTGGCTCATCTCGTCTTCCGACAGCTCGAAATCGAAGATCTCGATGTTTTCAGACAGGCGCTCGATGCGCGAGGTGCGCGGGATCGCAGCGACATTCTGTTGCAGCAGCCAGCGCAGGCATACCTGCGCCGGCGTCTTGTGGTGGGTGCGCCCGATCTCGACCAGCGTCTGGTCGGTCTTGATGCGCCCCTTGGCGATCGGGCTGTAGGCGACGAGGGCAAGGCCATGCTGGTCGCAGGCCGCCCTCACCTTGGCCTGATCGAGATAAGGGTGGTATTCGACCTGGTTGCAGACGAGCCGCTCCGGTGAGGCCGCCACCGCCTGCTCGATCAGCGCCACCGTGAAATTGGAGACGCCGATGTGGCGGGTCAGGCCCATCGTCTTCGCATGCGACAGCGCGCCAAGCGTCTCCGCCAGCGGCACGTGAGAATTAGGCCAGTGCAGCAGCAACAGGTCGACGCTAGGAAGCCGCAAGCGCGCCAGGCTCTCCTTGACCGAGCGCTCGAGATCGTGGGGCGCGAAATGGTTGGTCCAGACCTTGGTGGTGAGGAAGACGTCGTCGCGCCGCACGCCCGAGGCGCGCAAGCCGTCGCCGACCTCGCGTTCATTGTCGTAGACCTGGGCGGTGTCGATGTGGCGATAGCCGAGCCGCAGCGCCTGCTCGACCACGCGCGCGGCAAGCCTTCCGCTCAGCTCCCAGGTCCCGAGCCCGATCGCCGGGATTCTTGCGCCATTGGCCTCGACGAACAGCATGAGGACTCCTCTTCCGTTCCGGCAGCCCCAAACGTCATCAGAGCGCATTATGGACCCGGCCCATGACGCTGCCAACGGAGGCCGCGGCAGTCCGGCCGGATATTTGGCGCAATGCTAACGGGAGGTTCGCATCAGGGCTGTTCAATCCGCGAGGCCTTGACGTCAGGCTTTGGCAAGCGCCTGGAACACCGTTTCCGGGGCGTGCGCGATCACCGCCAGTAGCGCGCGGGCCGGCCCCCGCGGAGCACGCTTGCCCTGCTCCCAATTGCGGATGGTCTCAACGGGAACGCCGAGCTTGGCGGCAAATTCCATCTGGGTCAGGCAGGCGCGGCGACGCAAATCGCGCACCGCGAGCGAAGAGCTATCGCCAGGCGCGACCGTGGCCACGGGCTCGACGACAGACGGCTGGACCGGAAACGGCTGAACTGGAAGCTCTTGCCCGTCCCGCAACTCAACGACCCGTCCGTCCGCCTTCAGCCGCAACCGCATGTCCAGTCCCCCAAGCGCGGCCGATGATGCGGCAGGTCGCTTAAGTTCGGATTAAAGATGACGGTCCCGTGCCCCGGACGCAGCGCAACGCGCCGCCCTTGCGGCGTGGTGCGCTGCTGAGCCGGGGCCCATTTCGCCGCGGAGTACGCCGCCTTCTGGGTCCCGGTCTGCGCAGCAGCGCCATAAGCGGGTTTACGCGCGTCTTCGACGCGCTATGGAGCGCCGCAGCGCGCCCGTGACACGAGAGTGAGGGAGCCCGCGCTGCCCACCCCGTCATTGCGAGGAGCTCGCGACAAAATTGCGTAGCAATTTTGCGCTGATGCGACGAAGCAATCCAGACTGCCACTGCGGAGGGATTCTGGATTGCTTCCGCCTTCGCCAAAGGCTTCGGCGGACAAGTCGCTGCGCTCGCAATGACGCGGAGCGAGCTTGGCGCCCCAAACCGCCCCCTACCTCAACCCGAACCAGAGCGTCGCGATGCCGAGGAAGGAGAAGAAGCCGACGACGTCGGTCACGGTGGTAACGAAGGTGCCGGAGGCCACGGCCGGATCGGCCCTGACACGTTCGAGCGCCATCGGGATCAGGATGCCGCCGAGCGCGCCGGCGACGAGGTTGCAGATGATCGCAAGTCCGATGACGATGCCGAGGCCAGGAATCTTGAACCAGGCCACCGCCGCGATCCCCGTGATCACGGCGAAGGCGAGCCCGTTGACGAGACCGACCAGGCCTTCGCGCATCACCACGCGCCAGGCGTTGGAGGAGCCGAGCTCGCGGGTCGCCAGCGCCCGCACCGCGACCGTCATGGTCTGGGTCGCGGCATTGCCGCCCTGGCTCGCCACGATCGGCGCCAGCACGGCGAGCGCGACCATCTTCTCGAGCTGCCCCTCGAACAGGCCGAGCACGGAGGACGCGAGGAAGGCGGTCGCGAGATTGACCAGCAGCCAGTTGAAGCGGCCGCGCGCGATGGTCAGGAAGGTATCCGACAGCTCTTCGTCGCTGGTGACGCCGCCGAGCGCCTTGAGGTCCTCGTCCGCCTCCTCCTCGATGACGTCGACGACGTCGTCGACGGTGATGACGCCGACCAGGCGATCCTGGGTGTCGAGCACGGGGGCAGCGACGAGATTGTACTTGCCGAACATGCGCGCCACCTCCTCCTGGTCCTCCAGGACGGACACGCGGCGGCGGTCCTCATCGGTCAGCTCGGCCAGCGCGATCGGCCGGCGCGCGCGCAGCAGCACGTCGAGGGGAACAGCGCCCTGCCAGTGCTGGTCCTTGTCGACGACGTAGATCTCGTAGAAGCGGTCGGGCAGATCCGGCGTCTCGCGCATGTAGTCGATCGCCTGGCCCACGGTAAAATCCTGGGGCACCGCGATGAACTCGGTCTGCATGCGGCGTCCGGCCGAATTCTCCGGATACAGCAGGCTGCGCTCGAGCGCGACGCGCTCCTTCAGCGGCAGCTTCTCGAGGATCTCCTCCTGCTCGGCCTGGTCGAGGGTCTCCAGCAGCTCGACCGCGTCGTCGGATTCGAGCTCACGGACGCCCTCGGCGACGGTCTCCGGCGGCAGCTCTTCCAGGATCTCCTCGCGGACGGCCTCGTCGACCTCGTTCAGCGCGGAGAAGTCGAAGTCGGCCCCGGTGAGCTCGACCAGGCGGACACGGTCGTCGGGCTCCAGCGCGCCGATGAGATCGCCGAGATCGGCCTCGTGCAGCTCGGCGACGCAGGCGCGCAGCGAGGCGCTGTCGCCGGCCTCGATCGCACGCGCAATCTCCTCGACGAATTCGTGCCTGATGTCGCCGTCTTCATTGCGCATCGGCACGTGGTCGAGTACCGAATCCGCAGCGGGTGGGGCCACGTCCATATGTTCGTCCATGGCGCGCCTCGCCGTTTGACAGGTTGGAACGGGTGATCTGGGCTGACGGTTCAGGCAATACCCACAAGGCAACTCCGAGCGCAATGACAAAGATGCTTCGACTGAGGTGGACCTCGATGTCGCTGGGCGCGGCCCTCGCCGCCCTCGCCGGCATCGCCGCGACGGATGCTGCGGAGTGCCCGCGCAAGGCCGCGCTCGGCACCTTCCGCGTGCTGAGCGTCGATGCCAAGACCACGCCGCGCGTGGGCTTGAAGAGCTTTCCGCAGACGCTGCCGCTGGCCGATCACGAGGTCGTGCTGACCTTCGACGACGGACCGAACCCGCCGACGACGTCGAAGGTGCTGGCGGCGCTGGCGCAGGAATGCGTGCGCGCGACCTTTTTTCTGATCGGCCTGCACGCCTCCCAGCATCCCGACATGGTCAAGCGCATCGCCCGCGAGGGCCACACCATCGGCCACCACACCTTCTCGCATCCGTTCATGGCGCGGATCCCGTTCGACAAGGCGAAGAGCGAGATCGACCGTGGCATCGCCGCGAACGAGACGGCGTTGCACGGCACCTCGACGACGACGCCTTCGACACCGTTCTTCCGGTTTCCCTATTTCGAGGGGACGCAGGCCGAGCTCGACCTGCTCCAGGCGCGCGGCATCGTCGTGTTCGGGGCCGACCTCTGGGCCAGCGACTGGAACGAGGTGACGCCGGAGCAGGAATTGAAGCTCGTCACCGAGCGCCTCGCCGCGGCCGGCAAGGGCATCGTCCTGTTCCATGACCCCAAGGCGCGCACGGCCGCGATCATGCCGGCCTTCCTGCGGTATCTGAGGGAGAACGGGTTTCGCGTGGTTCACGTCGTACCGGCCGGCGCGCCGCAGAAAGATGCCGACGCGCGCTGATGCCGGAATGTCACGCCGGCGCAAATTGGGGTGATTTGGGCCCTATTAACACTCTGTTCATGCTACGCCATGCAAATGGATGGGGACTTTGCAATGGGAAAGGCTTGAAAGCCTCTTGGCGCCTGAACCGTTTCCTGCAGTCTCCGACCTATTATGGGGGCAATAGCTGATGAGGGCAGACGGAGTTCATGATCGGAAGTAGCGTTGTTGTGCGGACGCGATCGTGGATCGTCCTTTGCCTCGGCGGTTTCCTTGGGTGTTCGGCCGTGGGATCGCCGGCGGCGCTTGCCGATTGTCCGGGCCATCCGGACGCGCTCGGGACTTCCCGCACGCTCGTGGTCGATCCGCACGAGCATCCGCGCATCGGCACCATGCAGTACCGCGAGACGCTGCCGCTGAAGGACCATGAAATCGTTCTCACCTTCGACGACGGTCCGCTGCCCAAATATTCCAACCAGGTCCTCAAGATCCTCGACGACGAGTGCATCAAGGCGACCTTCTTCATCATCGGCAGCCAGGCCAAGGCGAATCCCGAAGGCGTGCGTAAGCTGGTGGCGGCGGGGCATACCGTCGGCACCCACAGCATGAACCATCCGCTGACCTTCGACCGGATGCCGGTCGAGAAGTTCGAGCCCGAGATCAACGGCGGCATCGAGTGGACTTCGGCCGCGATGACGGACCCGTCCCAGCTCGCCCCGTTCTTCCGCATTCCCGGCCTGATGCGCGCCGAAGGCGTCGAGAACTATCTGATCTCGCGCGGCATCCAGGTCTGGAGCGCCGACTTCCCGGCCGACGACTGGCGCCATGTGTCGTCCGACCGCGTCTATCAGCTCGCGATCCAGCGGCTGGAGGCCAAGGGCAAGGGCATCCTGCTGCTGCACGACATCCAGGCCCGCACGGTGGCGGCGCTGCCGAAGATCATCCGCGACCTCAAGGCGCGCGGTTATCGCATCGTGCATGTGGTGCCGGCGACCGCCGACCGGCCGGCGACGCCGACCAATCCGGTGGAATGGCTGCTGCATCGGCCGACCGAGACGGTGCCGATCGCGCGCTGGCCGGCCGTTCCGACCTTCGTGTTCACGCAGACCCGGACGCTTCCGGCGCCCTCGCTCGCCGACCTCAACGCACAGACCGAGCATCAATCGCTGCTGCCGCGCCGGACCAAGGGACAGATGGATCTCGCATCCACCCTGCCCGTGCCCGGCCGCGCTCTCTTCGCGATCCCGGAAGGCTCGGTCGAGGTGCTTCTGTCGACGACATTGTCGCGGCGTGCCGCGACGCGGCTGGCGATGGCGGCCGAGACGCCGCATACGGTCAGGGGCAAGATAGCAAAGGGCAGGACGGCCAAGTCCCAAGCTCGGCACGCCGCGCATGCGTCCCCGGCGGCACCGAAGCATGCCGCGCAGGTCAAGAGTGCTACGCCGCGCCCGACCCGCGTCGCCAGCCTGAAGAAAAGGGCTTAACCTCTACTGCCGCAGGATAGCGGCGACGCAGAGCAGCACGATCAGCGCCAGGAAGAACAGGTCCATATAGGACTTGAGCTCGCCGTCACGCCGCAGCCGGGCAACGTCGGCGATGACCTGCTTGCGCGCGTTCGTTCCTCCGGAGCCGTCGTTGATCGGGCCCTGAAGACGCCGTGTCTCGGCTTCCAGCCTCTCGATCTTCTGGAAGAAGTAGAACGCGCGCAGCGTCGAGACGGCACGCATGGAGGCATAGATCAGCACCAGGATCGCAAGGATCGCCCGGTTCGGATATTTCTCCATGAAGTTCAGGCTGAAATAGACCACCGCCATGAACGCGAAGTTGGTGATGAAGCGGTAGACGAAGCTGAGAAAGACCATGCTGGTTCGAGCCTTGAGGAGCGCAACCACAATCGTGTTGCAAATTCGGGATCGGAGATTCAGACCGGAACGGCCAGCCTGGATGCGGTAGCGGCCCGTCTACGCCAAGTTTGTTTCAATAAAGATACTGTCGCCCCCGCAACTCGCGCCGCCTTTTAGCCTGACGCGGACATAAGGCAAGCCGGAGCATGGCCCACGGGCGCTGCCCCCCGCAGGATACCCGCAACGGCTCAATGGCGATTTGGCGGAAGTCGCGATAGACTAAAGCCCTGCCGCCACATCTGGGGTCAGCCGATGCCGAAGAAGGGAATTACCGGCCACGACGACTGGGTTCTGACCGAGGCCCTCGCGACCGCCCTGGTCGCGCTGGAGCAGCTCGAACCGAAGCACCAGCCGACCGCGCATATGGACGACATCCGCAAGATGCTCTCGAACGGCAAGGAGCCGGCGGCGGTGCGCCTGCACCTCGCCCAGGCCAAATGCCGCCTGTTTCCCGACCTCGATCCGCTGGAGATCTATCGGGAATACGGCATCGGCGAGGAATACGGCTGAGGCGGCTTAAGGGCCGCCCGCAACCGATCCGGCGATCGCCATGACGAGCGCGCCGAGGTCGATCTTGCCGTTGACGGTCAGCTCTTCCGAGCGTTGCGCATCCTTGGCGCCCTCGATCTTCAGCGACTGCGGCCGGTTGGCGGCCTGCCGTTGCAGCTCGCCGATGACGGCGTCCTTGAGCTTCTCTTCCAGCATGGGCTTCTCCTCAAGCGGCCATCGCGCGGCAGGATTGTGCGCAGGAGCGGCACATGGCGACGCATTCGTCCATGCCCCCGATCCGCTCGCAATCCGCGGCGCACTCGGCGCAGATCTCAGCACATTCGCCGCAGGTATGCCGGTGATGGGGCGTATTGATCAGCATGAAATGCGCCGCCGTCCGGCACATTTCGGCGCAGGCCATCATCAGGCGGAAGTGCTTCGGCTCGACGTGCTTTCCGCCGGTCTCGAGGCAGTGGTTCATCGCCGTGCCAAGGCAGGTCTGGTAGCAGCTCATGCAGAGCGCGACGCAGCGGGTCATGTCTTCTGATTGCGCCATCTCTATCTCCTTGCGCTCGCCCGCCCGCTCAACCAAGGCGAGGCAACGCCCTTCGTTCCCGGTTCCCTGGCAATTGTGAGTTCATGCAAGACGCCGCGGCAGGCTGTGATGGATGTTGCAGGCGGCGACGGCCGCGTGGCCGAACGCGACCGAGATCTGGTGCAAATCGGTAACGACATCGCCGATGCTATAGAGCCCATGGATCGACGTGCGCTGATGGTCGTCGACCTTGAGATAACCTTCGCCAATATGCTCGGCCCCCAGCGACACCGCGAGCTGCGAACGCACCTCGGCCCCCATCGCAGGATAGACCATGTCGAATTGCATCGTCCGGCCATCGGCGAAGACGGCCTCGACGCCCCCGCCGCTCCGCCGCAGATGCAAATCGGGCGCGAACACGACCTCGACGCCGGCATCCAGCAGCTCCGAGGCTGCGCCCTGGTCGTCGTCCGGTCCGGTTGCGAGCAGCGTCACGTCGCGCGAATAGGCGCGCAGGAAAAGTGCCTTACTGGCGGCAAGGTGAAGCGGGCCGATGACGCCAATGCGATGGCCGGTCGCCTCGAAGGCGTCGCAGACGGGACAGTAGCGCAACAGCCCATCCGCGACCGCTTCGCGCCATTCGGCAAACGGCGGATGGGTGTCGACGATGCCGCTGGCGAGAATGACGGTGGCGGCGGCATGCGCATCGCCGTTCCAGCTCGCCTCAAAACCATGATCGTGCCGCCGCAGCGCGGTGACCTCGGCCTCCACGCGCGTGACGCTGAGCTCGTCCAATTGCGCTGACATCCGCTCGATCAGCTCCGCGCCTGACAGTCCGTGGACGAAGCCGGGAACGTTGTGGCTGCGCGGGATCAGCGCGGCCCGGCTCGCGCCGGTGTCGACGACACAGACGCTGCGGCGGAAGCGTGCCAGATAGATCGCAGCCATCAGTCCGGCAGGTCCGCCGCCGACGATCAGGCAATCGAGCCGCGCAACGGTCATTTGGGGCTCGGATCGGCAAGACCGGCACCGGGCTCCTGAAGGCGCCCGCTCCTTGCCAGCCGGACAGCGTTGCCCAGCGCGCGCGCCGCGTTCTGCACCTGCTGCTGGAATTTTGCGTCTTCATCGAGCTCGTGATGCGAGGTGGCGTATGGCTCCATGTAGCCGACATAGCCGTCGAGCTCGGCGAAGCGGCCGGCCGAGATCAGCTGCATGTCAATCAGCCAGTCCGACAAAGCGCGGCGCACGCCCTCGGCACCGACGGCATCACCATGAACGACGATTCCGAAATAACGGCCGGCGAGATGGCGCGGATAGGACCAGCCCTTCAGCTCGATCGCCTTGGCCTCGGCGGCCTTCTTGCCATGCGTCGAGGTCGGATCGGGATTGCCGCCGTCGGCGCAGACCATGCGGTCCATCATCGCCTTGAGCCCGGCCGGGACGTGATACCAGTTCACCGGCGTCACGATCAGGATGCCGTGAGCGGCAACCCATAGCGGATAGATCTCGTTCATCCAGTCGCCCGTCTGTCCCAGCGAATGGTTCGGGTAGCAGCTGCAGGGCCAGTGGCAGAGCGGCATGGCGGTGCCGACGCAGGATTTGCAAGGATGGATCGTCTTGCCGAATTCCGAGGCGAGGCGCGACAGGTCGAGAATGTCGACGGCAAACCCCATCTCGGCGAAGACAGGCTCGGCCAGCTTGACCAGCCGCCAGGTCTTGGACATCTCGCCGGGACAGGTGTGCTCGCTGCGGGCCGAGCCGTTGATGACGAGGATGCGCGGCGTCTCGTTCGCATCGTCGTGCCGTCGCTGGGCTTCCTGGATCTTTGCACGTGCCTCGAGCCAGTCGACGGCGATGTCGTAGTCGGGATCGGAAAAACCCGCGCCCGCCTTCCGCGTCAACGGTGCCTTGCGCGAATGGCTGTAGGCATCCCAGGCCGCAGCGGTGACGGCATCGAGCTCGCGCTGCAGCGGGGCAAAGACGGGGTCGACGAACTGCCCCTTGTAACGCCGTTCGAACTCTGCGCGCGACAGCTTGACGGGCGGCATCCCCTTGCGAATTTCGGCGTCCGTCATGCGTGCTCCGGCAAAGTCGGTCGTCCGATCAACCCGGAGCATTGCGCGCGGTTCCTTACCCTTACTGGCGAACCACCTCCTGTGGCGCATCAAGTTAACGGCGCGCGATTTTGGCAAGCGACAGGACGGACATTGCGCCGGAACCGAAATGCTGATTCGTATGTTCAAGAACGATCCTGAAGGAGGATCATCATGGCGAAAGCAGCATGGAAACGGCCGGGCTCACCGATCGGCCGCAAGGGACCGCGCAAGGCAAGCCCGGCGTACAAGCGCCGCGCGCGGCAGCCCTGGACGCCGGCGGACGTGAGCAAGTTGAAGCAGCTTGCGAAAGGAAACACGCCGACCGGTGTGATGAGCATCAAATTGCAGCGCCCGGTCGCGGCCATTCGCAGCAAGGCGCAACGCGAAGGCATTTCGCTGCGGCCCGTCAACCGCTCGCCTTACAACCGGCGAACCAAAACCGCGAAGCGGCGTTGATGCTCCGCACCGCCGGGTGACAACCGGACACAACGGGGACGATGGACGTGGCGCTCATTTTTCCGGTTTCTGCCCACGACATCAGCGCATCGGTACGCGCCGACATCTAACCCGTTCCCGGCGCGTGCAGCCTGTGACAGGCTGCACGCGCTGCGCCCTTTAGTTCGGTTGCTGTAGGCCCGGTGACCTCAGCCACTCGCTCATTTGAGACCCCGTCTCCGCCTGACGCGCCTTGCGTAACATCTCGTCGCGAGCTGCGCCCGGCGGAAGCGATTTCGCTGCCTCGCGCAGCCGCTCCGCCTCGGCGGCGAGGCGCGTTTCCAAAGTCTCAGCATGTTTGAACCGATGTCGCGTCGTCATCAGGCTGTCTCCCTGATCGCCAGGTCGGAGCGCTCCGTTGCCTCCTTACCGATTGAAATCATCGCGCGAAGGCGATGCCTCTACAACATTCCAGAAGCGGAACGGTTGCGTGGTGCCTCATCGGCCAGAAAGCGTAACATGGGTTAAATCAGCCGGTGGCTCATTCTGCTAATTTGGGGATGTCGTGGCTCCAGCCTGGATTGGCGCAAATGGACAACTATCGCCAGCTGCAGAAGAGCTGTGAGCACCAGGCTGCTCTCAGCTCCTCCCCCGCAACGCGAACGGTGCTTCTCGAAATGGCGGAGGAGTATCGCAAACGAGCGGAATACAAGGAGCTTCAGGCGGCCGAGCTGCGCGCGCAAGACGATCCGCGAGGCGTCGGTATGCAAATGATCACGAACGTTGAATGACCGATTTCCGGCCCGACCGCGGGCGCCACGAAGGCCTGGTCCGCAGTTCAACCGCGCCGGTAGAGCTGCAGATAGCTCGGCGAATACAGTCCGGCGTCCTTGAGCGCATCGAGATCGTTGATGGTCAGCGTGCGATCGCGCAGCACGATCCGGCCCGACGCGCGCAGCTCCTGGACGGTGCGGTTGAGATGGACCACCGACAATCCCGTCGCATCGGCGAGATCCATTTGTGTCACCGGCATGATGCAGGAATTGCCCTCGACCATGCCGACGGGACGAAGCCGCTCGAAGATCTCGCAGAACAGATGCGCCACGCGCTCCAAGGCCATGCGCCTTCCAAGATTGACGGCCCATTCGCGCTGGATCGCGTTGTTGACCAGCGTCTCGCACCAGAACGCTTCCGCGAGCGAGCGGTCGCCGGCCAACAGGCTCTCGAAACGGGCGCGCTTGATCTCGGCGTAGACCACCGGCGTCAGCGTCGCGATGGAATGGTCCATCACCGGGAGCAGGAACGCATGGGTGTCACAGCTCTCGCCCGGAAAAATGAAATTGACGATCTGGCGCCGCCCATCCTCGAGCATTTTGTAGCGGCAGAGCCAGCCCGACAGCAGGATACGGACACTGTCGACAGAATCCCCTTCGGCGAGGAGGTCTTCGCCCGGGCCGCCACGTTGCAACCCCTCGAGCATCGCATATTCGAGTGAAGCGCGGGCCTCCGCTGACAACAGCCTCAGCGCGCTCAGCCGGCGAATGGCCGGCTCCACCACGCTGCGATCGGACGTCGACAACGGCATCAGCCAGCCACCACCGGTGTGTGAAACGTGCGCTTGCTGAGGGGGATCGCGATGGCGCATTCCAACCCCGCAGGGTTGAATGCCAACGCGGTGTGCCCCTTGAGCTCGAATGCCAGCGTGCGCTCCAGAAGCTCGGTACCAAAACCCTTTCGCGGCGGCGGCTTGACCTGCGGTCCGCCGTGCTCGCGCCATTCGAACAGGAGCGCGGCAGGATCCCTGCCCTCGTCGAGGCGCCAGGTGATTTCGATACGTCCGCCGGGCCGGCTCAGGGCACCGTATTTCAGTGCGTTGGTCGCAAGCTCGTGGATCGCGAGCGCAAACGTCTCCGCGGCCTTGGCCTGGAAGCGCACCTTGGGGCCGGACACCCGCATCTGCTCTCCTTCGCGGGCGTTATAGGCCAGGAACTCCTCGACGACGAGAAATTCCAGGTCGACCCCACTTTCGGGATCGCGGGTCACCAGCGCCTGGGTGCGGGCGAATGCGTTGAGCCGCCCGTCGAGATGCGAGGCGTATTCCTCCACCGTGGAACTCGTCTCGGCGGAGCGGCGGGCGATCGAGCGCACCACGCCGAGCGTGTTGCGGACACGATGTTGGAGCTCGGCCAGCAGCAGACGCTGGCGCTCCTCGGCGCGCGTGACCGCGGTGACGTCGATGAAAGTGATGACGACGCCAGCGATAAGATTGTCGATGCTGCGGTAAGGCAGGATGCGCACGATGTAGCGCGTGCCGCTGTCCGTCGCGCTCAGCTCGCGCTCCACGCTCGCGAGCGTGCGCAGCACACGGCGGATGTCCTCGTACAGCTCCTCGATCGGGACGTGGGCCTTGATGTGGGCGATCGGCCGGCCCGTATCGGTCTCGACGAGATGCAGGATCTGCCTGATCGCCGGCGTGAAGTTCATTACGCGCATTTCGTTGTCGAGAAACACGGTGGCGATCTGCGTGCTCTCGAGGAAGTTCTTGAGGTCGCTGCTGGTGCGCGTCAATTCCTGGACACGATGCGCCAGCTCGCCGCTGACCGTCGTCAATTCCTCGTTGACCGACTGCAACTCCTCGCGCGAGGTTTCGAGCTCCTCATTGACCGACTGAAGCTCCTCGTTGAGCGAGTGGTATCCCGCGTTGGAGGATTTCGGTTCCAGGCGCCGCAGATGTCGGGCATAGACCTGGATGTACGCGGGGATCTCCTCCGGCGACAGCACGAAATCGGCGATGGAAGCCGGCGTGTTGCCGTCGGCCAGAGGCGAGGCTTGTTCGGGGCTCGCGACTCCTTCGGCAATGGCGAGACCACCATGATCCTTCAAGGCCGCAGTGCCGAGCGTGCCGTCACCGCCTGTGCCGGCCAGGAGGACGCCGATGGATTGCTCGGCGCGTTCCTCCGCGAGCGACACCAGGAAGCTGTCGATGATGGCGCGCTCGCCAGGCGACTGCCCGGCCTTCCGAACCGCGAACCGGCCGTCCTGGATCGTGGTGATCATCGCGGGCGGACACAGATAGATGGTGCCGCCCTCGACCACATGGCCATCGGCGATCTCAGCGACCTTGCCGCCGTTGGAATTTCTTACGACCTCTCGCAACCGCGGCTCGTCGGATGCCTCGTGATGCTGAAGCACCAGCACGAGGGTCTGATCGGCGCCGAGGGTCAACTTGGAAAAAAAGCGCGCGATGCTGTCCGGCGAACCCGGCGAGGCGCCTACGCCGATGATCAGCGGGACTTTCCTCTGGCGCTCTCCATCGACCGGCTGGTCGCCGACTTCGTTCATGGCTCTGGCAGCTTTCGTTCACCGACCGGGGCCAACGGGCGCCCGTCCCTGCAAATCGCAGAAATCGATATTATCCCAACAGATCAAAGACAAAAACGTCCCGAAACCTGTTTCGATTTCCGAACCAAGCCCCTCCCGGCGACCCGGCGTCAAGGGTTCGGTCAGATGTTCGGTCTCAATGCGTAGGTCAGGCTGGCTCATGGCTACCCCGGTTTTGGCTGGGTCGCACCGGCCGAGCCTCCGATGACGATGATATCGCGGTGGCATGGAACCCAGCTTCGGTTGCATTGTTGTACGAGGGCGCCACCGGCCTAATGTTCCCAGCGAGGGGGCGCCGGAGGGATCATGTCGGTATCGTCCACGTCGTCTCGTCAGCGCGCGCCATTGATGGGTCGCCGCATCCTCGTGGTCGAGGACGAATATTTTCTCGCCGATGACATCGGCAACGCGCTACGCAAACTCGGCGCGGAGATCGCCGGTCCCGTCGGCCACATCGAGGATGCGGTCGAGATGCTGCACAATGGCGGCGCTCTCGATGCCGCGGTCCTCGACGTCAACATCCGCGCCCAGTCGATCTTTCCGATCGCCCGCGAGCTCAGGGCACGCCAAGTGCCCTTCGTGTTCACCACGGGCTACGACAGGCTCAGCATCGAAACGGAATTCCGGGACGTGCAGCTCTGGGAGAAACCGATCGACATTGTGGCCATGGCCCAGAACCTTGCGAGCCTCGTCCGCGGTCAACCGCATGATACCGCGCAGCCTCGCCACCGATCAGAGCAGATGCGCGAAAGCAAGCCAGGCGGTGACGGCCAGGCATAGGATAACCGCGGCGTAAGGTAGCGCGACGCGCAAGACGGCAAGCTCCCTCGCGTCAACTCACCATCATCCAGACGATTGCCGCCATCATGACGAGAAAGCCCGTGATTGCAGTCGCGACAAAGGCCTGTTCGATGCGGTCCATCGCCATCGCAGCCCCCTTCTGTTTCCAGCCCGTCCAATTTGACGGCTTCGGGGCCACCGCGCATTAGGCTATGTGAATCGGCTGTCTCCTTATAGTCGCATCAAGGGATGTGCCGCACTGCTCCGCGAAGATTGCAGCGACGGCATCTTACGATCTTGCCGTGCCCGGCTCGGCCATCTTGCGATGCTGCCTGGCCAGGATCTCGTTCGGTGTGACGTTGGCGACCGTGGTCTGGATCTTGTTCTTCAGCCCGGTGACGATATCGGCCTCGCCGCGCAACATGGCATCGAAGCCCGCCTTGGCGACGTCGTAGGCGCCATCCTTCTGCTCGGTGCCGACCTTGGTGTCCATCATGTCGGCGCGGCGGAAGAATTCGGTGTCGGTGGCGCCCGGCATCAGGCAGGTGACGGTGACGCCGCTGTCACGCAGCTCCTCGCGCAGCGCGAACGAGAATGAATCGAGGAACGCCTTGCTGGCGTTGTAGGCCGCCTGGAAACTGCCAGGCGTGAAGCCGGCGATCGAACCGGTGATCAGGATGCGGCCGGCATTGCGGCGGAGCATCTCGTTGCCGACGCGGTGGATCAGATAGAGCGTGCCGGTGATGTTGGTGTCGATCAGGTGTTTCACCCTGGCGAAGTCCTGGTCGAGGAAGGCCTTGCCGAGGCCGACCCCGGCATTGGCGAGCAGCGCGTCGATCGGCCGGTCGCCCACCGCGGCGCAGAGCTTGTCGACGCCTTCGGTGGTGGAAAGATCGGCCTCGACCGGCTCCACGCTGACGCCGAGCCGGCGCAGATCGACGGCGACCCGCTCGATCTGGGATTCATCTGCGGCGATGACCAGGTTGAAGCCTGCCTGGGCACAGCACCTGGCGAGCTCCAGGCCGATGCCGGTGGAGGCGCCGGTGACGACGGCGAGTTGATTGGCGGGCATGGCATATGTCCTTGCGGTGAGATGATGACGCCCAATCGCTCCGCCGCCATCTCGTTCCTATCAGGTGCAGTGCGAAGAATTGTGCAGCGCTTAGCAACCATCGTTCATTCCTGGACTTAAGTGGCAACTGGTTCAGCCGAGAGGACGAAAGATGAAGGCGCTGGTTTGGCACGGCAAGGAGGACATCCGCTGCGACACCGTCACCGACCCTGAGATCCAGGATCCGCGCGATGCCATCATCAAGGTCACGAGCTGCGCCATCTGCGGCTCCGACCTGCACCTGTTCCACAATTTCATTCCCGGCATGCTGCCCGGCGACATCATGGGGCACGAGACCATGGGCGAAGTGGTCGAGGTCGGCTCCGGCGTCGACGGCAAGCTGCAGAAGGGCGACCGGATCGTCGTGCCCTTCACGATCATCTGCGGCGAATGCGACCAGTGCAAGCGGGGCAATTTTTCCGTCTGCGAAACCACCAACCGTAAGCGCCATCTGGCCGACAAGGTGTTCGGACATACCACCGCCGGCCTGTTCGGCTACACCCACCTGACCGGCGGCTATCCCGGCGGCCAGGCCGAATATCTGCGCGTGCCCTATGCCGACGCCACCCACATCAAGGTACCCGCCGGCATTCCCGACGAGCAATTGCTGTTCCTCAGCGACATCTTCCCGACCGGCTGGCAGGCCGCCGTGCAATGCGACATCGAGCCGACCGACACGGTCGCGATCTGGGGCTGTGGTCCGGTCGGCCAAATGGCGATCCGCAGCGCCCTCCTGCTCGGCGCCAACCAGGTGATCGCAATCGACTGCCTGCCCGAACGGCTGAGCATGGCGGAAGCCGGCGGCGCGACCACGATCAACTTCGAGACCGAGAGCGTTCTGGAGCGGCTGCAGGAGCTGACCGACGGCAAGGGCCCGGAGAAATGCATCGATTGCGTCGGCATGGAATCGCATGTGATGGCCTCGCTGCCGGACACGCTGCTCGACCGCGCCAAGCAGATGGTGATGGCGGAGAGCGACCGGCCGCACGTCCTGCGCGAGATGATCTATGTCTGCCGTCCCGGCGGCATCATCTCGGTGGCAGGCGTGTACAGCGGCTTGTCCGACATGCTCCCGATGGGTGCCTTCATGAACAAGGGGCTGACGATGCGCACCGGCCAGACCCACGTCAACCGCTGGACCGACGATCTGCTGCGCCGCATCGAGGACGGCGAGATCGATCCGTCCTTCGTCATCACCCACACCGTCCCGCTCGAACAGGGACCGGAGATGTACCAGGTGTTTCGCGACAAGCGCGATTCCTGCGTCAAGGTCGTGCTGAAGCCCTGAGGAGCAAGCTCATGTTTCATTTCTCCAACATCGTGCGCACCAAGGGCGATCCGAAGATCGTCCAGGGCGGACCAAGCCTGAAGCAGCCGGCGGACCAGCTCGCCCGCGCGCTCGGCTGGTTCAGCATCGGCCTCGGCGTCGTCGAATTCCTCGCGCCGCGGCGCGTCACGGAGACGCTGGGCATGGAAGGCCACGAGACGCTGGTGCGGGCCTTCGGCGTCCGCGAGATCCTGGCCGGCATCATGTCGCTGTCGGTCGAGAAGAACGCTGGCCTGTGGGCCCGCGTCGGCGGCGACGGCCTCGATGCCGCCGCGCTGCTGTCGGGGCTGACGCCGGACAATCCCAAGAACGGCAATATCGCGCTGGCGCTGCTGATGGTCGGTGGCATTGCCATGCTCGACTACCGTGCCGCACAGGACACCAAGCCGCGACGCCCGCCGCGCGATGCACGGCGTAAGCTCTATCCGAACCGCAGCGGTTTCCCCAAGGGCATCGAGAGCGTCCGGACTGCGGCCAGGCAGATCGCGGCTCACGCCGGACAAAACGAGGTGAAGCAAGGTGATGAGCGTCGAGTCCCCTGACGAAGCCAAGTGGTGGGAATCCGCCGAGATCGCACTGATCTCCTTCCAGGACTCCAACGGCGACGGCAAGGGCGACCTTGCCGGGCTGATGTCACGGATCGATTACCTGAAATGGCTCGGCGTCGACGCGGTGTGGCTGACGCCGATCTACAAGAGCCCGTTCCGCGACCTCGGCTATGACATCTCCGACTATTGCTCGGTGGATCCTGCGTTCGGCAGCCTGGAGGAGTTCGACCGCCTGCTCGAGGCGCTGCACGCCGCAGGCATCCGGCTGATCCTCGACCTCGTCCCCAATCACACCGCCAATGATCACGCCTGGTTCGTCGAGAGCTCAAGCTCGCGCAACAGTGCCAAGGCCGATTGGTACATCTGGGCCGATCCTGCCGAGAATGGCGGGCCGCCCAACAACTGGCTGAGCCGGTTCGGCGGCAGCGGCTGGGAATGGTGCGAGGCGCGGCGGCAATATTATTATCATTCTTTCCTGGTCGAGCAGCCCGACCTCAACTGGCGCAATCCGCAGCTGCGCGCCGCGATCGCCGACGTCATGCGCTTCTGGCTCGACCGCGGCGTCGACGGCTTTCGCGTCGACGCCAGCGCGGTGCTCATCAAGGACGCGCTGATGCGCGACAATCCGCCTAACCCGCAGGCCAAGGGCAAGCCGCCGCCGCAGCGGCAGACGCCCGTGTTCACCGACGACCGGCCGGAGACGATGGATTGCATCGAGTTCATTCGTAAGGTGATCGACACTTATCCGGGGCGCATAGTGTGCGGCGAAGTCCAGGGCAAGACCGACCGCATCGGCCACTTCTACGGCAACGACAAGCCGCGCCTGCATCTGCCGCTCAATTTCGCTTTGCTTGACTCGCAATGGGATGCGTTGTCGCTGCAGGCAACGATCGATTCCTATTTCAACGCCATCCCGGAAAAGGCCTGGCCGGTCTGGGTGATCGGGGGCCACGACAAGCAGCGGATCGCCAGCAAGATCGGCGAAGCCCAGATGCGCGTGCTGGCGATGCTGCTGATGACGCTGCAAGGGACACCGTTCTTCTTCATGGGCGACGAGATCGGCCGCAAGCGCGTTCCGATTCCGTCCGAGCGCGTCCGCGATCCCTTCGAAAAGCTCGTGCCCGGCTTCGACCTGTGCCGCGATCCCGAGCGCGCGCCGATGCGCTGGGACGACAGTCCGGAGGGCGGCTTCACCAATGGCAAACCATGGCTGCCGCTGGAGCGTCCTGATGGTGCGGCCAACGTCGCCGGGCAGCAGCGCGACGAGCGTTCGATCCTGGCACTGTTTCGCGCGCTGATGGCGCTGCGGCGCGAGCGTGGGTGCCTGCGCCGGGGCGGTTACGAGCCGCTGCGTTCGCTGCAGGACGTCCTCGCCTACAAACGGACCGATGGCGGCGACGGATTACTGATCGCGCTCAACATCGCTGCCGAGCCGCGGAAATACCACTGGCAGGGCCGCGGCCGCCTGCTGATGTCCACGCATCTGGATCGCCCGCCCGAGCCATTGCCGGACGCATCCATCCTGCTCCGCGGCAATGAAGGCGTGATCATCGCAATCGAGGCGCGGTGACGGCAGGAACCATCGGCGCATCAGTGCGTCTGATCAACGCCTCCTGCCCCCCCGGCCGGAGGCGGACTGCGCGAAACCGCGGCCCCGGCGCTCGCCCCCCTTCAGGCGCCGGGGCTGGCGGCATGAAGCTTGGAGGCAGGCCAAGGGAGGCAGCTCATGAGCAAGACGAACGGTCTTCGGCAACGCATCGTCGGCAAGACCAGGCAGGCCGTCGGCGAGATCATCGGCGACCAGGATCTCCACGATGACGGCAAGGCGCAAGCCGAGCGCGGCCGTGACGAACAGGACAAGCCGAGCGAGCTCAATCCACTGAAGAAGCTCAAGCAGCTGACGTGAACGCCGAGCCGCGACCAACGGTCTCCGATACAGCGCGGCACGCTGGCGGAGGCGCGTTGCGGTTCACCGGGCGAGCGCGACGTTCGCGTTGGATCGCCGCCGCCGAGCTCGGCTTGATCAGCAGCACGTTCTCGACCCTCGTCAGCCAGCTCTTCGCCGCCCGCATCGGCCGCGATGCCGCGGTCGACTGGATGACGGTGGCCGCCATTCCCGCGCGCGACTGGGCGCTCAGCGCAGAGCCATCGTGGAGCGCGATCCTCGCCGGCATCGGCTTTCATCAATGGGCGGATTTCTCCTGGGCGCTGGTGTTCTTCGGCGTGCTCGGGCGCTGGACCGCGGACTTAGCGCCGCGAACGATCCTGCTGCTCGCGCTGCCGTGGGCGGCGTTCACCTCGAGCATGGAATGGTTCGTGCTGGTGCCACTGTTTCCGTTCTGGCAACCGCTGTTCACGTTGCAGCAGCCCTACTGGATCGGGCTGCTGGTCCATGGCTCCTCGGCCGTGATGTATCCCCTGTTCGCCCGGCTGCGCTGGAGGCGCGGCCATGCGCGGCTGCGCGATATTCGTTTCACCAATGTCTGGGCCACCGGCGCGGTGGCCGCGATGGTGCTGCTCGGCGCGATAGCCCTGTTCGGCAGCCACGGCTACGAGCCGCCGTGGATGGGCCGCGACAGGGATGCGGACCAGACCTATATCAGGCACATGACCGCGCATCACGCCCAGGGCATCGAGCTGGCGCGGATCGCCGCCGAACAGGCCCAGGACCCGCATCTGCGCAAGCTCGCGATGCTGATGGTCGCGAGCCAGGCCGGCGAAATCAGGATCTTCGAAAACTGGTGGCTGAGCTGGTTCGACACGGAGATGCCCGACTGCAGCACGGAAGAACGTGCTGCCATGCCGGGCTACTTGACGCCGGCCGAGATGCGAGGGGTCAAGGCGGCGCCGCCCGACCAGTTCGACGCGGTCTTCGCCGAGGCGATGACCAAGCATCATTCCGGCGCGGTCCGGATGGCCGATCAGATGTGGCAGAGCCGCGGCGATCTGCGCCTGCGCATCATGGCGCATGCCATTCGCCACGGCCAGCAGGGCGAGATCGCGCTCATGCACGGCGTCGACGGCGTTACGGCCGTCGCCACGGCCTTCCGCAACATGTTCGGCGACAACGTCAATTGAGCTGATAGCACCCTACTCGCGCCAGAACTCCGCCAGCTCCTCGGCGGTCACGAGGTCGACCTGACCGTGAAAGCGGGTGCGGTACATCGTCATGAGCGCGTCGTGCCCGACGTCGGACGAGCTGCACAGCGCATCCTCGACGATGACGACCCTGAAGCCGAGATCGACGGCGCTGAGCACCGTCGAGAGCACGCAGACGTCGGTCTCGGCGCCCGAAATCACGACCGTGCCGACCTTCTTTTCGATCAGCAGGCCCGCGAGGCCGGGATTGCTGAAGGCGGAATAGGCCGGCTTGTCGATCACGGCCGCCGGCGGAACGAAGCGGCTCAGGACCGGCACGAGGTCGAGAGCGGACGGCGGAAGATGCTTCCGCGTCGCCTGGTGCCAGCGATGAAAATAGTGCTGCCACTGTCCGGGACGATCTTCCGGATCTTCCGGCGTGATGAAGCGCGTGAAGATCGTTCTGATCTGGAAGCGCAAAACGATCGAGGCGATCGTTGGCAGGACGCGCTCCATCCAGGGTGTCGCCCAGAGACCACCGGGCGCGAAGATGTTCTGCATGTCGATGCAGAGGTGAACGGCGTCCCTGATCTCGGCGACGTCCGAGGCGCTGTTTCTCATTGTCCTCCACCGGCAAACGCATGGCCGCGGCCCGTCCGCAGCGGGCTTACCGACTGCAAATGCGATTCCGGCGGCAATCGTTCCGCATTCATGCGGCCGGTGATCCGGCAGGATGATGCGTCGCTTACGGCAGATTGTCGCGCAGAAAAATGTCGATGCGGATGCGCTCCTGATCGGGGCTGATCGGCTCACCCGAGCAATGCGCGAGCAGGACCCGCGCCGCAGACCGCGCCTCGTGGCCAGGATCCTGGTTGATGATGGCATCGAGCGTGCCGCGCACCAGGAAACGCCGTGTGTACTGGGTGAGCTCGTGGGTGATCCAGACCACCTCCCGCGCGCGGTCAGAGGCCTCCAGCGCATCGGCAATGCCGCGATTTCCGGCGCCGCAGCAATAGATGCCGCGGAGATCGGCATGGCGCGCGAGCAACGCGGCGGTGAGCTCCCGCGTGCGTGCACTGTCGTCGCGGCCCTCGATGACCGGGAGCGCGACCAGGTTCGGATATTCGCTGGACAGGATCTGGTGGAAGCCGAACTGCCGCTCGGTATGATCGCGCAGCGACAACGATCCGGCGATCACGGCGACCGTCCCCTCGCACCCGGCCAGGAAACGTCCCATCAGCGTCGCGGCAGTCCGCCCCGCGGCCGGGTTGTCGATACCGACGTAATGCAGGCGGCGCGAGCTCGGCGCGTCCGACACGAGAGTCACCACGGCGACCCCGCGCGCGGTGAGTTCGTCGATCGCGGCGCGCACCCTGGGATGGTCCAGCGCGATGACGGCGACGCCCTGATAGACCGGCGACAGGTTTTCGAGCGCGCCTGCCAGCACATCCGGATCGAACACGTCGACATGGAGGATATCGATGAAGCCGCGCTGGCCGGCGAGCCAGTCCGCGGTGCGCTGGACCTGCTCGGTCAAATTGGTCATGAAGCTGTTGCTGCCGGTCGGCAGCACGAAGGCGAAGCGAAAACTCTGTCCGCGCGCCAGCCGGGCGGCCGCCACGTCGGCACGGTAGCCGAGCTTGGCGACGGCGGCCTCGACACGCGCAACGGTCTTGGCACGGACGCCCTCGCGCCGGTTGACGACGCGATCGACGGTCGCAAGCGAAACGCCCGCCGCACGCGCGACATCCTCGAGCGTGGCGCGAACTGCCGGCTGCATCGCGCCAGCCGTCATTCGCGCGCCGCCCACAGCATGCCGCGCGTCATCAACGTCCGGATCTCGGGCACGTCGAGCTCGTAGGCGCGGTGGCCGAGCGAGGAATAGAACACCCTGCCCGCGCCGTAACGCTTCTTCCAGACCACCGGCATCACTACGCCGTCGATCCAGGGCGCGTGCTCGCCCGTGAAGGTGGTCGTCGCCAAGACCTCGTTGGCGGGGTCAACATGCATGTAGTACTGCTCGGAACGATGCTCGAAACTCTTCAGGCCCTTCATGATGGGGTCATCCGGCTTCGTCAAGTCGACCTTGTAATCGATGATGTTGCCGGGATGCGCCACCCACTGCCCGCCGCACAGGAACTGGTAGTCGACCGACTCGCGGAACGCATCGCACATGCCGCCATGATGGCCGGCGAGTCCGACGCCGCTGCGCACCGCCGCGCAGAGATTGAGCGCGTCCGCCTTCTCGATCTTCGACATGGTGTAGATCGGAATGATCAACGACAGATCATGGATCGCCGGATCGCCGAATGCTTCCGTCGTCGTCTCGATCCGGACCTCAAAACCTTCCGCCCTGAGCCAGCCGCGGATCATCGAGGCACACAGATCCGGATCGTGTCCCGGCCAGCCGCCCCACACAATCATTGCCTTGCGCATGTTCTGTCCTCAGTCGATTTGTCCGGTTTCACGTCCGGCCGGCAGCATCGCCGGCCGCTCGATGCGGCTCTCGATCTTGACGCGTCGGCCGTCGTCGGCGGAAGTCTGGAACGCCTCCATCACCTCCAGCACGTGGAAGGCGAGCGCGCCGCTGGCGCGGTGCGGCCGGTCGTTCAGGATCGCGGAGGCCATGTCGGCGACGCCGATGGAACGAAACTCGCCTTCGACATGACCGTGCGTCAACGGCACCGTCTCAAATTCACCGCCGGTCTTGGCGACCTGCACCTCGCCGCCGAAGCGGTTCGGGTCCGGTACCAACATGCTGCCCTTGTCGCCATAGATCTCGATCGGCGCATGCCGGTGCTTCGGCACGTCGAAGCTCATCGCGATCGAGACCACCGCCCCGCTCTCGAATTCGAGCGTGCCTGCAACATGGGTCGCCACCTCGACCGGAATCAGCGCGCCGTTCATCGGCTGGCTGGTGACCAGACGCTCCGATTTCGGGCGCGCGGTCGAGCCCATCACGCTGGCGACCGGACCGAGCAATTGCACGAGATCGGTGATGTAATACGGGCCCATGTCGAGCATCGGCCCGCCGCCGCGCAAGTAATAGAAGCCGGGCGCCGGATGCCAGCGCTCGTGGCCGGGACAGCCGAAGAAGGCGCTTCCGGCGACAGGGGTGCCGATCGCGCCGTCGTCGATCAGCTTGCGCGCAGTCTGGTGCCCGCCGCCGAGGAACGTGTCGGGTGCGCTGCCGACGCGAAGCCCTTTCTGCGCGGCGAGATCCATCACCTTGCGGGCTTCCGCGACGTTGATGCCGAGCGGCTTCTCGGAGTGAACGTGCTTGCCGGCGTTCAGCACCGCGAGGCTGACGTCGGTGTGGGCGAGCGGAACGGTGAGATTGATGACGATCTCGACGTCGTCGCGTTTGAGCAGCTGGTCGACCCGCATCGCCGGCAGCCCGAAGGCGGCGCCCTGCCGCTCCGCCACATCGCTGCGCATGTCGGCCAAAGCTCTCACCTCCATGAACGGGAAGCGCTGCGCTGCCTTGAGGTAGGCGGTGCTGATCACACCGCAGCCGATGATTCCGACGCCGATTTTTCTCATTGCGTTCTCCGTGAAGTCCTGCTCATCCCTTGACCGCGCCTGCGGTGAGGCCGGCGACGATATGCTTCTGTGCCAGCAGGAACAGAATGATCGTCGGCAGGATAGTCAGCGTGATGAAGGCCAGGATCAGGTGCCACTCGGACGAATACTCCCCCTGGTAGATCATGATGCCGAGCGGCCAGGGATAGAGCGCATCGGTGTTGAGCATCACGAGCGGCAGCAGATAGGCGTTCCAGCTGTTGACGAAGGTGATGGTGCCGACGGTCGCCAGGATCGGTCGCGACAACGGCAGTGTCACGTAGCGGAAGAACTTGATGTAGCTACAGCCGTCGACCAGCGCGGCCTCAAGCAGCTCATAGGGAATGTCCTTGAAGAAGCGTCGCAGCAGCAGCACGCTCATGGCAAGGCTGAAAGCGACCTGCGGCAGCGCGACGCCGAAATAAGTATCGAGCAATCCGAGATCGCGCACCTTGATGAACAGCGGCAGCACGGCGGTCGCTGCCGGAAACAGCAGGCCCAGCGTCAGGTAGCTCAGCAGCATCGAGCTACCGAAGAACCTGACGTGGGCGAAGGTGAATGCCGCCATCGAGGCGACGATCAAGGTCAACGTCACCGTGAGCGTCGAGATGATCAGCGAGTTGCGCAGGAGCTGCCAGTAACGGGCCGAGAACAGGATGTCGGCATAATTCTGCCATTCCCAATGCGTGGGCCAGCCGAACGGATTGACACGCAATTCACCGAGCGACTTGAAGCCGCCGAGCAGGGTCGCGAGCAGCGGCACAAGCACGAAGACGGCGACGACGGCGAGGAACACCGTCTTGAACAGCACGGCGGGATCGAACGGCGCGCGGGTGGTCTCGGCCCTACTCATCGCGCATGAACCATCGCTTGTAGGTGAAGGCAAAGGTCAGACAGATCACGAACAGGATGACGCCGATGGCGCTGCCATAGCCGACCCGCATGCGGGAAATGCCGTTGTTGTAGAGGAAGCTCACCATCGTGTTCGACGAATCGGCCGGCCCTCCGCGCGTCAGGGGCATGACGAGATCGAAGAGCTGCAGCGAGCCAATGATGGCGAAGAACACGGACAGACGGATCGTTGGATAGAGCAAGGGGATCACGACGTGACGCAACGCCTGCGTCCGCGTCGCACCGTCGATCCGCGCCGCCTCGACCAGGCTCTTGTCGAGGCTCTGGAGCGCCGCGATGAACAGCATCATGTGGAAGCCAAAGTACTTCCAGACGATCACGATCAGCACCGCCAGCATCGCCGTGTCGGTCGAGGCGAGAAGATGGGGCGGCTCGGCGCCGAAACTGCGCCAGATCGAGGCGACCAGGCCGTAGTCGCCGTCATAGACGAAGGAGAAGATCAGCCCGGTCGCGATCTCCGCGAGGATGTAGGGCATGAAGAACAGCATGCGCAGCACCACAGCCCCACGAAAGCGCTCGGCGAGCATCAGGGCCAGCGTCAGCGCGAGCGGCAGCTGGATTGCGAGCGAGACCGCGATGATCAGGCCGTTGTTGCGCAGTGCGAGCCAGAAGGCGCGCGTCTCCAGCACGAAACGGTAATTGTCGAGTCCGATCCAGTTGGTCGGCCTGCCGAACCCGTTCCAGTTGAAGGCCGAGTACCAGGCGGCCTCGCCGATCGGCAGCACCACGAACAAGGTGAACAACAGCAGCGCCGGCGGCAGGAACAGGATCAGAACAGTGAAGCGGCCGTCCCAGCGGGGGCCGCGAAGCGCGGCCCGCGGGGCCGTCTCGCCGGCAACGCTCATCGCCGACGCGATCGCGATCCGCCGCGCCACCTCAATTGCCCTGCTTCCACGCCGCCTCGATCGCTTTCGCCGCGTCCTGCGGGCTCATGCTGCCGCCGGCGATCTCCGCGGTGACGTCGTTGACGACGCGGCCGACCGAGGGGCCGAGGCTCTGGTCATAGAAGTTCTGGTGATAGTTCGACTTCGCGAGATTGGCCGCGATCAGCTTCATGAAGGAATTGTTGAGACCGGCGTCCGCGCCCTGCACCACCGGGATGATGAAATTGCCCGCCGCAAGCCGGGTCTGCACGTCCTTCGATACGAAGTACTTCAGGAAATCGACCGCCTCCTTCGGCGAGCCCTTGGTGATCAGCCAGCCGGTGATACCGCCGAGCGTATCCGTCGGTGCACCCTTGCCGCCTGATACGATCGGAAAATCGAACCAGCAGATCTTGTCCTCGCTCAATCCGACCTTGTCGGCGGCGAGCGCGCGCTGCAAGTGGTAGACGGTCGAGATCGCGAGTGTCATCGCTGCCTTGCCGTCGCCGAAATAGCCGACGGCCTGCGGGTTCTTGAAGCCGAGGAAACCGTTCTGGAACGGCTGGAGATCGACGAGCTGCTTGAACAGCTCGCCGGATCTTTGGAAAGTCTCGCCGGCAAAGCCACCGTTCTCGCCCTTCAGCGCCACCTCGAAGGCCGGCTTGCCGCCGAGGCGCACCGCAAGATGGGTCCAATAGAAGTGCAGCGGCCACTTGTCGGCGCCGCCGACCACGATCGGCCTGACGCCCGCCGCTTTCAGCGTCTTCACCGCGGCAAGCAGATCGTCCCAGGTCTTGATCGCGGCAGGATCGACCTTCGCCTTGGCCATCAGTTCCTTGTTGCAGAGGAAGCCGACCTGCGACAGCGCGGTCGGCAGGCCATAGACGCGGCCATTGCTGGTGAAGGCGGCGAGCGCCGCCGGCGTGAGGCTGTCGCTGTAACCCTTCACGGAATCGGTGATGTCGTCGAGGACGCCAGCCTCGATCTGCGTCTTCAGGACGCCGCCGGCCCAACTGTAGATGATGTTCGGCCGGTCCTTGGATTGCAGGATGGTCGGCAACTTGGCCTTGTAGGTCTCGTTTTCGAGAAATTGCATCTCGACCTTCACGCCCGGATGCGACGCCTCGTAGGCGCGCGCAACCTCCTCCCAGATCTTCACCTGGGCCGGATTGGCCTCAATGTGCAGCCATTTCACGGTTGCGTCGGCTGCGGCAGAGTTGGCCCAAAGCAGGCAGGCGGCAGCGGCGAGTCCCAGTTTCCCGAGCAGTCTCATCACATCCTCCCGGCCGATCTTATTCTTGAACCGCAATCCTGCCTTCAATATTTGAGGTACGCAACTGAAATTCTGACCTATGCACCTCATGGACCGACTGGCTAATGTCTCGACAAGAATCGGGACGGCCCACCGTGCCGCCCGCAAGAGACTGAGAGGTGCCCATGGCCGCCATCTATTCCGACCTCGCCGGCAAGGTCGTGCTCGTCACCGGAGGTGCGGCAGGAATTGGCGCCGCGATCGTGCGGCGCTTCGCGGAGCAGAAATCCAAAATCGTGTTCTTCGACATCAAAGTCGAGGAGGGCCAGCGCCTCGCGCGCGAGCTGTCCGATCAGGGACTGTCCGCGCATTTCCAACACGTCGATCTCACCGACATCCCCGCGCTGCGCGCCGGAGTCGTGGAGGCACGCAAGGCGCACGGCGCGATCAACATCCTGATCAACAACGCCGCGCATGACGAACGGCACAACACCGAGGAGATGACGCCTGAGTATTGGGACGATCGCATCGCGGTGAATCTGAAGCACCAGTTCTTTGCGGCGCAAGCCGTTCTGCCGGACATGAAGGCGGCAAATGCCGGCGCCATCATTAATTTCGGCTCGGTATCATGGATCGCCGGACAAGGCGGCATGGCCGCCTACACCGCCAGCAAGTCGGGCGTCATCGGTCTCACGCGCTCTTTGGCGCGCGACTACGGTCCCTACAATATCCGCGTAAACGCGATCGCACCGGGCTGGATCATGACCGAGCGGCAGCTCGAGAAATGGATGACGCCGGCGGGCGAGATCGAGCTGCAGCAGCGGCAGTGCCTGAAGCGCCGGCTGATGCCGGACGAGGTCGCGAAGTTCACCCTCTTCCTCGCCTCGGAGGAAGCTTCCGCCTGCACCGCCCAGCACTACATCGTGGATGGCGGCTGGGTGTAAGATGCCGAGGATGGCGGACGCATCCGGGCGCAGCCCGGTCGCCGCTTGCACTGCAAAACCATTTGCGCCGCAACATTCAAAAATGAGACTGCCCGTCAAACCGGACGAGGCGCCCGCGGAGGCACCCCGCCGCGGTAGCGCTCGGGAATGGTGTCGGGTGCGCCACTTAAGAGAAAAGTCGGGCCGCGGCACTCGGCAAAGGTTACACAACGCGCGTTTCGTGCCTCGAAAGTGTCTTTCGAGGAGGATGCCCGAACTGCCATCCGATCGGGCGATCTGCTGGCTAGTTTCTGATGTCGGAGCGCGGGCCCATCCATTCGAGCATGCGACGGCCGAACAGGCTGCCGAGGCCGACAAACATGGCCGCCGTTCCGACGTTGAACATGATGATCATCAAAGTCGCGTCGCCGGCGTGAAAGAGCGAGAGAGCCGTTGCGGTGATCGCCGCGACCGATAGGCTGCCCATGAACGTCACGGACGTCGGTCGCAGCGGCGCCGCGTACCGCAGCATTACCAGCATGGCGAGCGACAACGGCAGGCTCGTCAGAACCAAGGTTGCAAGACAACGGATCGTCTCGCCGAGACTGACCCCGTTCGGTCCCATCGATATCCACTGCGCGAGGCACTGGTAGCCGATGTTCGACAACCAGATCGCCACGGCCGGCGTGGGCAGGATCAGCCACAGTCGCGAGCGGTCGGGAAGACTGACGAGGAAAGCCGCGATGGCCGCAAGCACGCCCGTCAAAGCGGCCCCGGCCATCCCGCCGGCGAAAGCCGGATCGTGCAGCCGCTGCGCCAGGTCCGGACGGATGCCCTGACTGACCGCGAGAAGCGCCACGACCAGGGCTGCGAGCAGTAGCCAGCAGGCCGCCCGCGTCACCGGCGGCCGAAGCCGCCGCACCGGCTTCATGTTCGCGGCGAGGGATTCGATGAGATCGGGGGTGGCTATCATGGCTCGCTCCGATCGCCCAGGATCTTCCGCAGGCTCTTCACCGCGCGATGCATGTTGATCTTGAGCGAGGCGATCGACATCCCGCTCGCCGTGGAGGCTTCCTTCAGAGACATCTCGTTGAGCCTGAGCAAACGTATCGCCTTGCGTTGCATGGGAGGAAGCTTGTCAATCGCCTTTTCGAGTTCGTGTCTGTCGGGTGTCTCTTCCAGGTTCGATTGGGGCTCGGCAAAGGTTTCATGTTCGGGCATCAAAGGCGTTTCCCGGTTCCGCCTGCGCCCTTGCCGTCGGAGCCGGTCGATGAACCGCCGGTTCGCGATCGTCACGAGCCACGGGCCGAATGGCCTGGTCGGATCGAATGTATGCCGGATCGCGTGGACGGTCAGCAGGATGTCCTGCACCGCGTCCTCGACGTCGCTCGGGTCGCGATGCCGGCGCGCCGCCAGCGAACGCAGGTAGGGCGTGATTTCCCGAAGGAGGCGCTGATAGGCCGACCTGTCGCCGTCCTGGGCATGGGCCATCAGGATCGCCCAGTCGGTGTCGCGCCTCGTGAGCTCGGGGACGGCAGGCGCGGCGTCGCCTTCGCTGCCGACGAGCCTGAGCTGAGGAGGGCCGCCGGATCGCCCGGTCATGGACGGCCTCCGCCAGGGACTCGGCGCCGACAGAGCGAGGCGGCGAGATGGTCGAGCGAAAGCCTGCCGGGACCGAGCGCCATGAGGGCGATGGCAAGCGCTGCCCACGGCAGATGGAAGTTGGCCCACCCCTCCGGCACGACGAGCTGGATCACGCCCGTCATGACCAGGAGCGCGAGCGCGCTGAAGCGCGTTGCGAATCCCACGATCAGCAGTACCGGCAGTACGATCTCCGCGATGCCGTCGAAGTACGCGAACACGGCGGGAAAGGGAAGATCGTACGCGTGTCCGAAGATGTGCAGCTTGAACTCGTCTTCGAAGAGGTACGACGCCGCCGGCGACAGGGACAGGAAGCCGTCCCACTTCGTCAATCCCGATTTGAAGAACGGCAGCGCCAGAGCGATGCGAAGCACCGGCGGCGCTACGACGAGGGCGACCTGCGCGAGACGCTCCAGGAGGTCCCGCACGACATCTTCGGCGGTCGACATGGTCGGGAAAGATCTCATGTCCCTAGCGGCTCCTGCGCGAACCCGAAACCGACCACCATGCCCGCCAGGATCAGATCCGACAAATTCGCCGAAAGATCAAAAGTCGGGTCGGCGGCATTGGCTTCCTCGAAAGCGGCAAGCACCGGCCTTCCGGATGCGAGCGCGTGGATGAACTCCGGACTGCCGTTCGGAATCGATCGAACCTCCACGTCGGCCTCCGGCCGGACGACGATCGCGTTTTCGCCGCCGGCCGCCAAATCGACCGGACCTGGAATGCCGCCGTCGACGTTCATCTGCCAGATCGTCAGCGCCGGAAACCGCGAACGTACGATCCGGACCGATGGATGCAGCTCCAGGGTAATAGCCGGAATCCGGTCCGGTGCGATTTCCACAAACGCCGAGAGACCGATCGGCGAGGCCTCGGCTGCGTGGTAGGCCTCCGTCCACGCCCGCTCGATGCGCGCCACGTCGGCCAGATAAGGCAGCACGGAAGCAGGTTCGAACTGGCCGATGAAGTCCGGGAAGCCCGCGCCATAGTCGAAGAGCATCGGCGACCGGGGCAAATCACCGACGACGTAGGCGCGGGCCAAGGCGAGGAAGAATTCCGATCCGACGATGCCGTGCACCGCGGGATAGGCATCCTTCAGTGTCTGGGTCAGGCCGACGATCACGTTGTTGCGGTAAACGGCGAAGCGCCGCGAACTCGGCTTCCCGTCGGGGCCGACCAGGCCCGCCGGTGTCGGAAGCGCGGGATCGAGCAGCGCGGCCGCGAAAGACCGTTGCAGTTCAGCAAGCGGCTGCATCACGTGGCATCTCCGGACGGTTGGCGGCCATGATCGCTTCGGCACGTTCGGCTTCGCCTGCGAGCGTCGGCCAAGGCGGCACTTCGGCATCCCACTCGATCAGGGTGGGAACCGGACCGATGAGTCGGATCGCGAGTTCGTAGAGGTACCAGACGGCATCCTCGACCGGGCGATCATGAGTATCGATGAGAAGCGGCCTGCCGATCTCGTCGGCCTGCCGGCGGTTTCCGGCGAGATGGATCTCCTTTACGCTTGCGAGCGGATAGCCTTCGATATAGGCGACCGGATCCCACTGCTGGTTGGTCGACGCGACGAAGACGTTGTTAACGTCGAGCAGAAGGCCGCAGCCCGAACGCCGGGCGACTTCGGCGATGAAGTCGGTCTCAGCGTAGGTGCTCTCGACGAACGCGACGTAGGTCGACGGATTCTCGAGGAGCATCTCGCAGCCGAGCGCCGTCTGGACCTGGTCGATGTGCTCGACGACGCGCTGGAGCGTCCCGGACGTGTACGGTACGGGAAGCAGGTCATTCAGGAAACCGGCGTCATGGGTCGACCACGCCAGATGCTCGGAGAACAGGCCAGGTGTGTAGCGTCGCCTGAGCTCTCCCAACCGCTTGATGTGGTCTTCGTCCAGGGGCCTGTCCGCGCCGATCGATAATCCGACGCCGTGAAGGGACAACGGATAGCGCTCCCTGACGGCCGACAGATAGCGGTGCGGTGGACCTCCCGCCCCCATATAGTTCTCCGCATGTACTTCGAAGAAACCGACGTCGGGCGCCGTATCGATGATTGTGCGGTAATGCTCGGCCTTGAGGCCGACGCCGGCGCGCGCCGGTATACGATCTTCTGGCGACGACGAAAGAAAGCGCATGGCGATCTCGAGGATGGAGGGCGGGCCCGCGGGGCCCGCCCCGGTTTCATCAGGCCTTCGGGGTGAGGCTTCCGGCGCCCTTCGGCGTGTTCATGGTCGTACAGGTCCCCTTGGGCTCGAGCTTGAACGCGTTGCCCTGATAATCCACGGTGCTCGTCCCCGCGCAGGTCGTACCGGCTCCGGCGTAGCAGTCGTTCTGGCCCTTGAGGGCCACGCCGAAGCACTTCTCCATCTTGCCGCCCTGCATCGCCTTCATGGTCTGGGCCTGCTTCTCCTTCATCATCTTTTCCATGTCGGCCTTGCCCTGCGCGGTGGCCGACGTGGCTACGAGCGTTCCGACAGCGACGGCGAATGCGCCGGCAACCATTGCATTGAGCGTGCGATTGGACATTTCGAGTTCCTCCGGGTTCGGAGCGACTTTGCGAGGTGCATGGTCGCTGTCCGACGGGTTGCTTTTCCCGTCCGTACCGATGTTCGCTGCGTGACTGGTAAAGGTTACATGGCTCGTGCGCCCTACGGCCCTTCGCCAGGTTACATTCTGCCGAGATAGGCGATGAGGTCGCCCGCGGCCGTGGACCACCAATCCGCATCGCCCTGCATGTACCCGACGACTGCGCCGGAGCCCGAGATGGCGTAGGTGATCGGCATGCCATAGAGCGCAAACGGCGCCTTCTTGGCGTTCTCGGCGTCGGAGTACGCCGCGTATCCGTTCGGGTCCAGGAAGATCGGAAGCGCCTTCAAGTCGAGCGACTTGACGAAACGCGCGACCGCTTCGCGCGGACCGCGGTCTTCCGAGACGGCGACGACATGCACCCTGCCCCGCCAGGCGTCCCGATATAGCCTGTCCAGAGCGGGTAACTCGAAGCGGCACGCCGCGCACCACGACGCCCAAAAGTTCACGAGTATCGGCTTGCCGCGTAGGATCGACAGATCGATCGTGCCGCCTTCCAGACGAAACAGCCGCAGCGGGGGCAACTCCTGCGGCGGACGGAGAATGGTGAACTGGTAGCGTCCGGATGCGAACCCGGGAACGTCATCTTCAGCCGCGGTCGCCTCGCGCGGCGCGAATTCGGCCGCCATGCCGACCAGCGCGCGCAGCAGAATGGCGCGACGTGAGGGCATCCACGCTGTCGCTTCCTTCTTCAAGCCGTCTCCAGCACCGACAGCGCCGGCGACGATTGAGGGACTGCCGGCCGGAACGCGACGAAGAAGAATAGCGGATTGGGCAGCCAGTACAGCCATCCGATCGACGGTTCTCGCGTCCCGTCTGGAAGACGCAGGTCGAGCCACACGTACAAAAACTTGTAGATGCAGAGCCCGGGAACCCAGTTCGGCTTCAGTCGCGAGGTTCTCAGGTATTTGCGGGCGATGTAGTAGTTGCCCTCGAAGGGCATGATCCCGAAGAGGCCAATCGGTCCTTCCGCGATGACTTCGCCGCTCGCTCGATGCGTGATCCGGACGCGGCGCGACATGCTTCGACTTCCCATGCAGTACCCGCGGATCAGTTCGCTGCATCTCCAAAAAGGTTACAGGTCGCCGCGCAGTGTGACCATCTCGCCTCTTCGTTCCACGTCAGCTCCGGCCCCGTCTTGGGCATCGTTCGCGCTCGAGCCGCCGGACACATCGAGGGAATTTTAGGGCATCCGTACCCAGGGGACCGGAGCGGTGATTTCTGGCCGCGGGACGTAACCTCGGGGCGGATCGCAGCGAACTAGACGTGAGGCCTCCCGCCCGCGGCGCCTTAGGCGGCACCGGCTATCACCTCGAAAGGCAACGATTCCACATGAAGAAATCGCTCGAACGATGTCTGATCCTCTCGGCCGCGACGGCCGGACTGCTCCTCGCTTCGGTCGGAAGCAGCTTCGCGGCCCAGCCTCTGAAACTGGAATTCGTCACTCACGCTGCCTTCTTCTCGGCGGAAACCAAGCAGCCGAAAACGCTCGACCCTCAGGTCTTCGTCGAGGATGCCTCAGCAACGGAGGCGACCGGTCCGCAGGGCATCAAGCACGTCGCCGGAGTGCGGCCACCGTTCATCGACCAGGACGCCAGGACGTTGAAGTTGTTCAACGCCGAGCACCAGCCGCTGGGCTTCGATCTCCGGTCGTGGCTGTCCGCTACCGGCACCGTCACGATCTCGGAGAAGGACGGCAAGGTGACGCTCGATGCGACGTTCAAGAATCTGCAGCCGAACGCGAGCTACAGTCTCTTCGAGAATCACTTCGACACCACGCCGATCACGTTCACGCCTATCGACGGCGCCGGAAAGGCGAACAGCTTCACCGCAAAGACCGACGGCACCGCCAGCGTCACCGTGACTCTGCCCGGCATGCCGACTCACGCCAACGCCGTGCTCGTCATCTACAACAGCGGCGGCCAGCCGCACGGAATGGAACGCGGCCGCATCGGAGTTGACGCCCATCACCAGATCATCGCGCGGCCTGAGTGATCCTGAGGCGCTCTTGGGGTTTCCGGTCGCGGCTCCCACACTCGGCGCCGACGCTGTTGAACCAATCACGAGCAGATTGCTCCGAAGCGTTAGCTGCGCCCTAGGTGTGGTCTGTCAGGAGGTTGTCCATCTGGTCTGAACCGAGGAAGCTGAGGTTGCGAAGCTTCAGTGTTCCAAGGAGAGACCAGATGAA
>NZ_LBJC01000032.1 GCF_004114535.1 Bradyrhizobium nanningense | reverse complement strand
CGGCCGCGGCCGCCCAGCCCGCGGCCCCGGCGTCCGGCAATCCGCCGGCACCGCAGCCGGCCGCGAGCCCCTCGCCTGCGGCAAGCCCGACGCCAGCGCCGCAGAAATAGCCGCGGGTCGTTTCAGCTGTCGTTCAGGAACGATCGGCCATAGACCCGGTTGGCACTGCCGCGCGTTGTTCGAAAAGGCCATGCCCTGATAAGGACATGAGGCCATGACAGTTGTGAAACGGCGCGGCAGAGATATGCTTCCTTTGCCGCGGACTTGGTCGGATCTCGGGGTCGGATCCGCTTCCCTGCCACCTCAGCCCCTTTTGGTTTAGCCGCGATGCGCGTTGTCGCCGCCGTTCTGTTGCTTGTGTCTGCGCTTCACGCTGGACTATGGGGAGTCCTGCGCGACAAGGAACCCGCGCCCGACTTCAAGGGCCTGCTGCCCAGCGTGTCCTACGCGCCGTTCGAGGGTTCGGCTCACCCAGATATCGACAACATCCCGACGGTCGAGAAAATCCGCGCCGACATGAAGACGCTGTCGACCATGACGCGCGCGATCCGCCTCTATTCGTCCACCGGCGGCGTGGAACTGGTGCCGCCGATCGCGGCCGAGTTCGGCCTCAAGGTCACCGTCGGCGCCTGGATCGACAAGGACAAGGATCGCAACGAGCGCGAGATCAAGGCCGCCATCGACCTTGCCCGCAAGAACAGCAATGTCGTCGGCGTCGTCGTCGGCAACGAGGTGATCTACCGCGGCGAGCAGAAGGTCGAAGACCTCATCGACATGATCAAGAAGGTGAAAGGCTCGGTCCGCGTGCCCGTCACCACCGGCGAGATCTGGAACATCTGGCGCGACAATCCCGACCTCGGCTCCAGCGTCGATTTCATCGCCGCGCACGTGCTGCCTTATTGGGAAAACTTCCGCTCGGACCAGGCGGTCGACCAGGCCGTCGACCGCTACAACCTGTTGCGCAACCTGTTCCCGGGTAAGCGCATCGTGATCGCCGAATTCGGCTGGCCAAGCCAGGGCTACAACTTACGCAACGCCGACCCGGGTCCGTTCCAGCAGGCGCTGATCCTGCGCAACTTCGTCACCCGCGCCGAAGCCATCGGCATGGAATACAACATCGTCGAAGCGATCGATCAGCCCTGGAAGTTCTTCGAAGGTGGCGTCGGTCCGTACTGGGGCATCCTCAACGCCAGCCGCGAGCCGAAATTCGCCTGGACCGGTCCGGTCGAGAACCCCGATTATTGGAAGCTGATGGGCATCGCGCTGCTGGTCGGCATCCTCTTGTCGCTGCCGATCCTACGGATCGAGAAGCCGACCGCGAAACAAGCCTTCCTGCTGTCGGCGACCGCCAACGGCGTCGGCGCCTGGGCCGCGACCGTGTTCGCGTTCTGGAACAGCCATTATTTCATCTTCGGCTCGGCCTTCGCGTTGACGCTCGGCATGATCCTCCTTGTTCCTCTTGTTCTCATCGCCATGGCGCGCATCGACGAGATCGCCGCGGTCGCCTTCGGCCGGCCGCCGCAGCGGCTGATCGCCAAGGACAAGCCGGTCGAGAACGTGCCCGAGACTTACTGCCCGAAGGTCTCGATCCACATCCCGGCCTATTTCGAGCCGGTCGACATGCTCAAGCAGACGCTGGATGCGCTGTCGCGGCTGAACTATCCGAACTACGAATGCGTGGTCATCATCAACAACACGCCCGACCCCGCGTTCTGGCAGCCGATCCAGGACCATTGCCGCGCGCTCGGTGAACGCTTCAAGTTCATCAACGCCGAGAAGGTGCAAGGCTTCAAGGCGGGTGCGCTGCGCATCGCGATGGACCGCACCGCGGCGGATGCCGAGATCATCGGCATCCTCGATGCCGACTATGTCGTCGAGCCCGATTGGCTTAGGGATCTCGTGCCGGCGTTTGCCGATCCACGCGTCGGCCTGGTGCAGGCGCCGCAGGAGCACCGCGACGGCGATTTGTCGATCATGCACTACATCATGAACGGCGAATATGCCGGCTTCTTCGACATCGGCATGGTCCAGCGCAACGAGCTCAACGCAGTCATCGTGCACGGCACGATGTGCCTGATCCGCCGCGCCGCGATGGACATGGCCGGCGGCTGGTCGTCCGACACGATCTGCGAGGATTCCGATCTCGGCCTAGCGATCCAGGAGCTCGGCTGGACCACCCATTACACCAACACCCGCTACGGCGCGGGCCTGCTGCCGGACACCTATGAGGCGTTCAAGAAGCAGCGTCACCGCTGGGCCTATGGCGGCCTGCAGATCGTCAAGAAGCACTGGCGCCGCTTCCTGCCGGGCGCGAGCCGGCTGACCTCCGACCAGAAGCGCGAATATGGCCTCGGCTGGCTGAACTGGCTCGGCGCCGAGAGCCTCGGCGTGGTGGTGGCGCTGCTCAACCTCGTCTGGGTCCCGATCGTCGCCTTCGCCGACATCGCCATCCCCGACAAGATCCTGACGCTGCCGATCATCGGGGCCTTCATCGTCTCGCTGGTGCACTTCCTGTCGATGTACCGCGCCCGCGTCGCCATCAAGCCCGGCCAGATGCTGGGCGCCATGATCGCGGCGATGAGCGTGCAGTGGACGGTGTCGCGCGCGGTCGCGCAGGGCCTCATCACCGAGCACATCGCCTTCGCCCGCACCTCCAAGGGCGGCCTCAGCAGGATGTCGATCGAGTTCCAGGCGTTCTGGGAGGCCGTGATCGGCACCCTGCTCCTGGTCGGCGCCGGCGTCCTGATCGCCAGCAACAGCTTCCGCCAGATCACCGAGATCTACATCTTCGCCGGCGTGCTGGTGCTGCAGAGCCTGCCGTTCCTGGCGGCCGTCGCCATCGCCATCCTCGAACTCAGCCGCATCAACTCGTTCCAGTTCTGGCGCGACAGCGCGATCCGCACCGCCGAGCTGATCGGGCTCCGCCCGGTCGCGCTGCCCCCCGTGGGCGCGCCGCAAGCCGTGCCGAATGAGGTGCGGCGGGAGACGAACTGACGGACGGGCAAATCCTTCGAGACGCCCGCCTGCGGCGGGCCCTCAGGATGAGGTCGCGTTTCGCGGCGAGATGGAAGACCCTCATGGTGAGGAGCCCGCCAAAGCGGGCGTCTCGAACCATGAAAGGCCGGCTCGACCGGCAAGCTCTGACAGTTCAGCGTGGATGGTGGCCGCCAATCGGGTTGAGAATCCCGGCCTAAGCGGCGGATAGGGCGAGCAAATCACCGCTTCTGCCAAGAGTTTCGGCAGCGCCCCGGACTATTGACCTGCGCGGCCACTCCCCCTACACAGCGCAGGCCGAGAGCATGATCCGGAAACAGCCGGTTTTTCCCCGCGACGCAAGCCTAAGCCCAGCGGCAAGACATGCTTCTCGAATGTCCGAGCACGATGGCGATCTACGTCTAAGCCATCAGCGGTCATGGGAGCGCGTAGCTCAGCCGGTAGAGCACGTGACTTTTAATCACGGGGTCCTGGGTTCGAGCCCCAGCGCGCTCACCAATAGCTCCCCGCACGGCTACCCAAGTACAGCTGCACATTTCAAACGCACGCCAAGCGATGAGCTGGTTTCAAGCAGCCACTATTGAACTGCAAGAATGCTTTCTGATCAACTTGCTGTTCAAGGCTCGATAAAGCAGCGCGTAGGATCGGTTGAGCCCTTTGCGAAACCCATCATTCTTTGCTGACAGCCTTCCTGCGAGATTGAGACCACATGGACGAGCGTCCGTACTACAAGATCATCATCGAGCCGCTGTCGGAGGAAGACGGCGGTGGCTTCGTTGCGACCGTGCCCGACCTTCCCGGCTGCATGTCCGACGGCGCCACCGAATTCGAAGCGGTGTAGAATGTGCAGGATGCAATTGCATGTTGGATCGAGGCTGCCCAGGAAGACCATCGCCCCATCTCCGTGCCCTCGCACCTGCGACGAGCGGCGGCCGGGAAGTTGAATCGAAAGACTTTACCTTCGTGAGGCTATGCCCCAGGTTATGGCTAGGGGTTCTGAGCTAGCTCCCCCGTCCTACTGGCGGGGTCAACACCTCGTTTGAGGGGCAAGCCGCCTAGCGCTCTTCTTTGAGGTACGTTCCGACGACGAACCACCTTGAGAGTGCGCTGGATCAGGCCGGAGCCAAACATGGATTCCCGTTCGAGCGCGTGTCACGTCATTCCGCAGGAACAGCTCTACCAACTATCGTCATGGACTTGAAGGCGCCCATGTCTGAATCATCGCGACGCACCAAGCAGCTTGACGAGGAACTGCTCGCCCTCGGCGATGACGCCATGCTGGTCGACGAGCTTGACGGCTTCATCGCCGGCTTGCTGACCTGCCCGGAGCTGATCATGCCAAGGGATTGGCTGCCCGTCGTCTGGCATGAGGACAGCGCGGACCAGACGCCGGTCTTCGAAAATCTCGATCATGCCAATCGGGTTCTCGGGCTGGTGATGGAGCACTACAACGAGGTCGCGCTCACGCTGATGGAGCATCCCCAACGCTACAGTCCGTTGTTCACCGTCGACAATGACGACGTGGTCTGGGAAATCTGGATCGCGGGCTTCGAGAAGGCCGTCGCGCTGCGCCCGGCGGCCTGGAAGGTGCTGCTCGACGCCGATGCCTATACGGCGGCGGCGATGAATGGGATGCTGCTGCTCGCCGAGATTGCCCGGGGAGACAAGAAGGTCGAGCTCGACGATCCCATCATGACCGCAGCACCTGACAAGATCGCCGACTGGGTCGTCATTCTCAACGAATGGCGGCTTGCCAACTACCGGCCGCCTCAGGACATCGTCCCAAAGGCAGCGGCAGGCCTCAGGAAGGTCGGTCGCAACGAGCCATGCCCGTGCGGCTCCGGCAAGAAGTATAAGAAATGCTGCGGACTTAACTGAGCGAGACCGCGATCCTCACCAGCACAGTCGTCAATGTCGAAACGTGGGCGGCAGGAATCGCGTTCGTGCGCCTTGCGGTGGTTCGGAGGCGGGGCGCTAACCGGCGAAGACACTTTGAATGCAGCACAACATCCGCGTCCGTTAAGCCGATTTGTGCAGACGGCGATGCTGAGGGAAATACCATCGCATGACTTCTCGCAGGTTGTCGGAATCTCCGCGCGCCCAGTTCCGCATGATCTCGCAGCCGAACGAGATCGCCGTGATGGGTCTTGCCCCGGCCTGAATCATTCGGTCGAACGCGCGTTCGTGCGCGACCGGCGAGATGCCGCCCACCGCGTCGGCGACCGGATAGACCTCGTAGCCTTCGGCCAGCATGTCGAGGGTCGGAAAGGCCAGGCAGACCTCGGTCCAAAGCGCGCCGATGACCACCTTGCGCCGCCCCGTGTTCTGGACCGCCTTGCGGAAGTCATCGTCTTGCCAAGCATTGACGCCCGTACGGTCGATTTCTTCCACTCCCGGCAAAGCCGCGCGGATCTCCGGAATCGTGCCTTCGTTCACGCCCATATCAACCGCCACCGTCGAGAGCACCACGGGGATGCCGTAGGCTTGAGCGAGTTTGCAGAGCGCAACCGCATTGAGGGTGATCTCCTCACGAGAGGATGAAGTCACGCTGGAATATTGCTCAGGCTGGTAGTCGATCAGGACCAGAATGCAGTTTTTCGGTGTCAGAAGATGATCGGCCTCTCGGACGGGCTCGGGCTGGGTCTTTGTCACGTTGTTCCTCCTTCGCGTTCGAAGTGAAGCGTCGTCTGAGCTAAACATATATCAGAAACGATCACGTAGCGGTTCGCAGTTTCATCCCGTCCAGTGCGCCATTGCCGACGGGTTTGCCGGGCGGGCGAGAGGGTCAGGTCATCCTCAAAGAGATCGTGCAATTGGCATTTGTGCCGAAGCGCTAGCGCAAGGCGACGATCGTCTGGCCGATTCGTTACGTACCTGAGGGGGCCGCCTGGCCCGCATTGAACCCTCAAGCTATAAACGCCGACAAAGCTCCATTCGTCTATGGTTGTGCCCTTCCCTTCCCGGCATTTTGGCGATGATCTGTGCAGCGAAAGACAGTCCGCCCGTTCGCGCAGTGATGAATAGACGATGAATGCCGCGACCGCAGGGACGAAAATCCATTCTCTTTACCTGGAAACCGCGCGCGGCTCTGCGGCGTTTAGCTCCTACACCATGGGAGGAACTGAACATGCCCTTGACCAGCGCAGCAGCTGCTGCAGTCCTTGCGCTCCAGCTCGGGACGACCGCAGTAACCCAGACCGAAACGCCCAACTTGGTTCAGGTCCGTGAGGGGCCGTGCAGCTACGGGTATGATACCGATATCTACGGAAGATGTTATCCGAACGGCGTCATTCCGCCGGAGTATCAAGCCGCGCGCCAACCCCGCGCTTATTATGAGCCGCGCCGATACTACAGGGAGGAGTACCGCCCACGGTGGCGACACCGCTATTACCGCGAAGACTATTGATCGGTAGCCGTCGCCGATCGCCGCGCTGGATTGAAGATGCTGTGCCCAGTCAAGTTTGCTCCGCCGGCTTGACCTTTGGTCAGGAGCCTGGTGCGGCGGCACCAATCCCACGGCGAGAGTATTCGTCACGCTGCCCTCTGTCTGACAACGACGGTCGTGCAATTGCTGCCGCTTTGTCGCAAGACCCCGCCAATTTCCGATGGAGTCCAGTAGTCGCCCCGAGATGAACTCCCCGCAGCATCCGTCTATTGTGCCCCATCCCTTCCGGCATTTTGGCGATGATCTGCGCAGCGAAAGACAGTCCGCCCGTTCTGATCTGCTCCAAGTGCAGACGGCCGATGACGTTCTTGGCCACGCTGCCGGCGATCTTCACGCTTCCCGCAGTGCACGCCTACCAGTGCCGTCCCTGTCTGCGGGTGGACACCATCCCGCTCGATTAAGGTCGGGATAGCCGAGCTAGCGCACTGCGCGGGACGGTGCTCTCGACGACCGCACCCTGCCATTGCGTCGCATCTGCGGCGGCTCCAGGCAGCCACGCCTCAAAAAGCCGGAAGACAACCGGCCGGAAAGGTGTAGGATTCAGCAAAATCGGAGGAGCGGCATGTTTGAAATTAACGGTTTCGACACGGCGGGCGTCGTCAGTCTCAAGCGGCCTTCGCTCGCCGCCGCCCTCAAGAAGGCCAAGGAGCTGGTCAAGGACGGCTGCTGGGACGTTCAGGTCGTGGATCCCAGCGGCCGGGTCTATACCTCGTTCGAGGAGCAGGCCGCCTAGTTCCGAGCCCCCCGCCTGCTGCTATCCGCCTCTGCCGACGTTCGACGAGGCATTGTTCAGCCAGCGCTGTTTTGCTTCGCAGCTTCACAAGCTCCGAGATAATTGCGCGCTCTTCCCGTGACACTGGCCGACCGTCGACCGGCGCGCCATACCATTGCCAGTCCACCGGTTTGGGCGCAGGCTCCCTTCCAGGCGCTTAAGACGCCGCACGGGAGAGACACATGAAGGAATCGGGCCTGGATGGCCGCCATCGCGACAAGGACGGCGCGATCAGCAAGAAGCACGGCAACACGCTGGTCGGCACGTTGCGCAAGATCTACGGCAAGAGTTTTGCAGCCGGGTATCCCGATGCGACGCAGCTCAGCGAGGTCCTGGCCCAGCTGAACGAGACGTCATTGAGCCAGTTGCGTCGCGATCACGACACCGGGCATTTGGGGCACAAGATCGATCACGCCTTGAAGTGACGGCGCCAATCCGGCCCGCCGGACCAGCGTGGGCGTCGTCGTCGCCGATCAGCTTGACGTCGCCTCAGCTTTCCGGCGCCGGCGTTGCAGCCGGCACGCTCAGCGGAGCGCCGCCAACGGAGACCGGCCCCAGAGGTTTGGTCTCCCGAACCATCCGCTTGCGCAACGCGGCGGAGAGTCCAAAGCGCGCATGCGCTTTTCGAATGGAGGACGTCACGTCCGACATCATCATCGTGCTTTGCAGCGAGTCGACCTTCGCGATCAGCGTGGACAGCTGCGACGAGATCTTCTTCACATCGACCCGTTCGTCCGTGATGCTCTGTCGCAGCGACAGCAGCAGCATTGAATCTTGCTGCAGCAGAACCGAGTTCTGATCCGCAGCCTGATTGTTCTGCTGCAGCAACGCGGTGTGTTGCTGCTGGGCCGCCTGAATGTCCTTCAGGGCAGCGACGACCGGATCCGGTTTTGGCACGGGCGCTTCCTGGCGCGGAAGCAGTTCCGCCAGGCTGCCGAGGTTCAGCGACGAAAAATCGGCCGGCGACGTATAGATGGCCGCCGCACCGTTGATGGCCAAAGCACACACCGAAAGGGCCAGGATCGATTTCCGGCTGGACCGCTTGACCGGCTCCAAAGCTTCGGGAGTTTCGGGAGTTTCGGGTTCGTGCGTTGCTGCGGCGGCTGCAAGCGCTGCAGCGTCGAGCTCTTCGGCAAAGCTTGCCGTTTCGAATGTCGTGGTCACGTGCATGGACCCCAATGAGCGAGCAACAGGAAGCCGCCTCCTGGAACGTCCTCACGACGAGTCCTTTGTACGCAGCACCCTTACACAACTGCCTAAAATTGTGAGCATTTCGGATTAATTCCACGTTAGCGGCCCGGCCGGCCGACGGGCCCGGCGCCTCCGTTCGAGTACGGGGCCGTGCGCAGCAGGGGGGCCGCGCTGACAGCTACCGTAGGGTGGGCACGGCGCTTCCGGCCTTTGGCCACCCCACGGCAGCCGTTGCTGGCTCAACATTCCGAAGGACGGATTCGCCAAAGCCTGCGAATACCCTGTTTTGCCCGGACGGGGCAAACGCACCCTTCCCGCCGGATTCAAAAAACCTTGTGCCAGCGCCACTTAGCTACTGTGCATGGGGTTGTTTTCGCAATTTTGAAGTTCCCTACCCTCGTTCAGCAGCTCGAACAGCTCCTCCACAGTTCGAGCCGCGCGTCCCGCATCGAGGCTGTGGTCGAGGGCGATGACGCATTACCCCGATCCTATCTCTTCGCCCTTTCGCTCGCAGGCTACAAACCTGGCCGTATCGGGCTCGGAACGCGTCTGCGCGACACAGTTGTTCGTCGCTCAACCTGCGCTTTGGCGTCCAGCACCTTGTCCCCAGCTCGTGCGGCTCGCGGCAGTCTGATCTGGTCTGAAGGACTCGCGCCTCTCCCTGGCAGACCTTCTGAACCAACATTGGTGTTTCCTTGAGACTGTGTTGCCGGCCGGAAGCTGTTTCGGGAGGGGCCAGTGGCCATTTGATCCTCATTGCTCGTGCCGCTTCCAATTGCGCCGATCGGCAGACCATTTGGAGCGTGGCCGACCCCGGCATTTTTCGCGGCCTGAGCTGCCGCCCGCGACCTCGCGGGCGTGGCTGACTGAACGTTCGGATTGATCGGTTCGTTGTCGGTGCCCAGATTTCCACCGGGGGCGGCGTCTTTAATCCCCATCCCTGGAGGCGCTGAGGGACCCGCATTGCCTGCACTCGTCCCCATTCCGGAAGGTGCCGACCCACCTGCGCTACCCGGTCCCGTCCCCATGCCCGCTCCCCCGGACCCGGCAATTGCACCGCCTGCTTGCGCCAGAACCAACAGAAATGCGCTTGCGATAATCGCGACAATGATCGGAGGGATGGCACGGGACATCGGACAATCTCCATCGCCAAGCTTCATTAACTATAATGATCAGGCAGGGTTCCCGCCATGAATTCGCGATTGAAGAAGCCCGGCCGCTGCGAGAGTTGCAGGTCTGCCAACCGAAGGTTCTGTGCTCACGAAGGCGCGAGCCCCTAGCCTTCGTCCAGCAGCTCGAACAGCTCCTCCACCCGCTCGAACGGCGCGCCCTGCATCTTGGCGTGATAGACCACGCGGTCGCCGTAGCGTTGCAGTGACTTCCCGCGCGACTTGCGCAGGCGTCCGGGCAGGAACGTCGCGGCCGCAGCTTCAGGGCCGACGTCGAGGCGGACGATGCCTCGTCGCTTGCATTCGAGCCTGAGCCTTCCTGCGGCGAAGAAGTCGCGCGCGACCTTCGGCAAGGGTCCGAAGCGGCGGGCGGTTTCCTCCTCGAGGTCTTCGAGGTCGTCCTCGTCGGTGCATCGTGCGGCGCGGGCATAGAGCTCGAGCCGCACCGGCTCGGACTGCACGTAACTCTCGGGCAGCATCTCACCAAGCGGCAGGTTCAGGTCCGGCACCCACACCGCCTGCCCCTCGTCGAGCTTCTCCGAAGCCATTTTCAGAAGGTGGCTGTAGAGCACGGGACCAAACACCTGGACGTGGCCGGATTGCTGCTCGGAAAACAGGTCGCCTGCACCTCGCAGATCGAGGTCACGCTCGCTGATGGCAAAGCCCGCGCCGGGCCGGCTGAACTCCTCGAGCACGGCCAGCCGCTTCTCGGATTGTCCGGACTCGGATTCGGTCAAGAGATGGGCGAAGGCGCGGATGCCGCTACGGCCGACGCGCCCGCGCAGCTGATGCAGCTGGGCGAGGCCGAACTTCTCCGGCCAGCAGACCACGATGGTGTTGGCACGGGGAATGTCGAGGCCGCTCTCGACGATGTTGGTCGCGAGCAGCACGTCGGCCCTGCCCTCGACGAAGCTCATCATGCGGTCGTCGATCTCGTCCGCCGCCAATCTGCCGTGCAGGCAGACGATGCGTAAGTCGCCCGCCACCGCCTGCACCCGCGCCAGCATCGGATCGAGATCCTGGATGCGCGGGCAGATCAGGAAACTCTGGCCGTGGCGGCGTTGCTCGCGCAGCAGCGCCGAGGCGATGGCGGCATCCGACAGCGGCGCGATCCGGGTCGCGACCGGCAGCCGATGTACCGGGGGCGAGGCGATCACGCTGAGGTCGCGGAAGCCGGCAAGGCCCGCGGCGAGCGTGCGCGGGATCGGCGTCGCGCTCATCATCAGCACATGGACGTTCTTGGCAAGGCCGGACAGCTTCGCCTTCTCGGCCGCGCCAAAATGCTGCTCTTCGTCGATGATGACGAGGCCGAGATCATCGAACTTGACATCCTTGCCCGTGAGCGCCTGCGTGCCGATCACGACCTTGATCCGGCCGCTGCGCAGTCCCTCTCTCGTTTCGCGCAGCTGCGCGCCCGAGGTCGCCCGCGACAGGTTGCCGACCTCGATGCCGAACGGCGCAAAGCGCTTTTGGAACGTCGCGACATGCTGGCGGGCCAGCACCGTCGTCGGCACCGCGACCGCCACCTGCTTGCCCGACAGCACGACGGCCGCCGCCGCCCGCAGCGCCACCTCGGTCTTGCCAAAGCCGACGTCGCCGCAGATCACCCGGTCCATGGGATGACCGGATGCGAGATCGTCCAGCACGTCGTGGATCGCCTTGGCCTGGTCGATCGTCGTGAAGTAAGGGAAACGCGCGACGAACTTCTCGTAGGCCGAGCCCGGCGGAACCAGCTTTTCGCCGCGCCGCCGGCGGCGCTGGCTGATGTGCTTGGCGAGCGTCTTGCCGGCGGCCTGGATTTCGCGCTCCGCTTCCGTGCGGCGGGCCCACCACGTGCTGCCGTCCGCCTTGTCGAGCGAGAGCTTGCCGAGCTCGGCCGCGTAAGGCCACATCAAAGCGAGATCGGACGGCGGCACCAGAACCGCATTGTCGCCGGCGAACTTCAGGCGGATCATCTCGCGCAAGCCGCCGCCGCCGGTGTTCACGTTCTGCAGGCCATCGAGCACGCCGAGGCCACGCTGGAGATGGATGACCACGGTGCCCTGCTCGGGCACATCGGCATGGTCGAAGGCCGTGCTCCAGGCGCGCGCCATCGGCTGCGGATGATGCGCCCGGCTGCCGAGCACGTCGGAGGCCGTCACGACGACGAGAGGCTTCTTGCCCGGCACGACGAAGCCCGCATCGAGATCGGCCAACAGCGCCGCCTCGCCGTTCCGCCCGCTCGTCGCCTCGTCCCAGTCTTCGCAGCGCGGCGCCTTGAGGCCGCTCATGCGCTCCATCACGCGCAGATCGTCCTCCTGCGCAGCGGCGAGGATCAGACGCGAACTTGCCCGCCGCGTCTCCTCGATGAAAGCACGCAGCGCCTTCCTGGCGGATGTCAGCTTGGAGAACTCCGGGATGGTCTGGAAGGACGCCGCGCGCGGCAGCACCTTCATGCCCCTGGAGAGCTGCTTCCAATCGCGCCGTCCGAGATATTCGCGTTCACGCTCCGCGCGCGGCGCGGCCTCCTCGATCGTATCGAGCCAGACGTCGGCATGCACCGGGACTCCTGCGTCGGCGATCCATTTGGCACGCCCGCAATAGTCGAACAGGCTGGCGCGCTTGCCGCCTTTGCCGGCAAGGCCAAGCCGCTCCGACATGGGATCGACGAGAAGCTCCCTGGTCTCGAAGATGATCCTGTGCTCGTTCGGATCGAACGCCACGATCCGCTTGATCGCGCGATCCGAATGCTCGATCCGGAACGGCCCCAGCGCGCCCGCGGGGAATATCTCGAAGGTCTGGCCGTGGAACAGCGCCCCGCCCGGATAATCGGGCTCGTCGTCGAGATCGTATCCGAGGGCTTCGAGGCGCGCCTCGAGCTCGCGCTCGGAGAACGCGCCGCCCACCTTCAAGCTCACGCTCAGGCGCGACAGGCTCGCCGGCGGCGGCAGGCGCTCCATCACGGCTTCCGCCGTCGAGACGAGAAAGAGCGGCTTCTTGGATTTCGCGAGGCGCCTCAGTACGGAGGCTCTGCGCCCCGCGAGCTCGTGCGACGGCTCGAGTTGATCGAACGGCAAGGTGTTCAAGCGCGGAAACACCAAGACCTCGCAGGCGGGGTCGAGCGCGTGAATGACGCTGCCCAGTCGCTCCGCCCTGTTCTCGTTCTCGGCGAGAAAAACGATGCCGCTGCGGCCGGACTGCTTCCATTGGGCAAGCAGATGCAGAGCCAGCACCCCGAGCGGCGACGACGACGAGATCGTGGCCCGCTGCACCGCTTTGCTCGTCCTTGGCGACGTCCTGTTCGGCAACGCCTTGCTTGTCGACGTCCTGCTCGGCAACGTCTTCTTCGGCGACCTCTTGGCCACCCGCGCCTTCTTGGTAAGCCTCACTTGAATCCGTTTCTGGTCGTAAACCGTCGTCAACTGAACGCCAGCCGCAGTCATTTTGCGATTCGGCGACGTCGCGCCATGCATATGAGATTTGCCCCGTGAACGCACGCCTCGTGGCAACGTTCAGCACGGCGCAACGATCCCGACACAGGGCTGGTTGATCGACCTCTCGGAACGGAACTGGCGCGGCGCGGGATCTGCGTCTGTCGATGCGACGCTTGGCGCGATTGTAAACATTCTGCGCAGGGAGAGAAACGAAAAAACCCCAGCGCTTGGAGCCACGCTGGGGTGTTTCGAGCAAAATGAACTGGTCAAGCAATGACGTCTTCATAGCAGCGATTTCAGCGCGCGCTTGTGAACTGGTTCACACATCTTGCGGCAAACAAACGACCTCAGCGCGGGGGCCCTGAGGTCGCCAACCTTTGTGGGGAAGGTTTTCTCGCGGCCCGGGGCTTTGGGGGGCTTGGGGCTGGGCCGAGAGCAAGGATTCGACGCCCGCCACGCCAAGTCGTTCCAAAGCCGCCGGCCGAAAGCTTCGCCGGGGGCGGCCGCCATGGTCCACCCGTTCAATCACGCCGGAGCGGGATACCACGTCCCATTTGAGCGCGTAGGCGCGGCGCGCTAGGATGCCGCTTTTACGGAGGCTCATTTGAAACCATTCCTTTTCATCGCCGCCATCGCACTGCTTGCGATGGCACCCGCCCGCTCGCAGGCGCTGGTCGATCCGAACAAGGTTGCTCCCGAATATCGCGAGGCAGCCGAGAAGCGCCGGGCCGAGCAATTGCGCCAACGCGAATGCGCGCTGAAGGCGGATCTCGAGAAGGTGCTGCCCAGGGATTGCACCGCTTTTCTCAACCGCTGTCTGGACACGATGGCAGCCCGGCAATAACGGCCGGCGGGCCGTTCGAACCGGATCTTTCCGACGCCCGCCGCGGCCGGCCGACGGCACCTCGCCGCACGCGTTCTACGACATCCAACCGCGAGCGCATTCAAGCTTTCTTCAGACATTTGGGATCAGCTGAAGATCCATTTCTCAAAATCATTGTCGTCCGCGCATGGGTTCGGTCCAGATTCAGTGCACGCGGTGCAAGAACGTGTTTCGCGATCGCGCCGGGCGGTTGCAGGACGGCTATTCCAGGCAGTGTCCGAGTTGCGAAGTGGTGCTGTTCTTCGCCGAGGATTCCCAGCATCCCTTCATCAAGCGCGCGATGCGCAATGCGCGCAAAGCCCGCAAGGAGATGCGGGAGGCCGGTGCGGCCGGACTGGCCGCTCCAGAGCCGCGCGCGGCTCAGTCGAGATCGTTCGCCGGACGGACGCGATCGGCGGGACGCGAGGACTAGCTCACCTCCGCTTCTGCTTCCTCGGAAACAGGCGGTCGCGGATGTAGCGCGAGGTCGCTGTCAGACGGATACCGCGCGGCTTCTGCCAGGCGGCGCGGTCGATCTCCTTCTTGTCGCCAATCGCCAGCCTGCCTTTGGCCGTCTTGGCAATGAAGATCGCGTCGCTCATCTTGCGGCCGGAGCGCTTGTTCCTCGCTTTCACTTCTTTCCAGAGACTGATCCTGCCGAGCTTCAGCTTGGGAAGCTCCTCCCTGATCTCCCGCCGCAGGCAATCCTTCGCGGACTCGCGCGCACGCTTGCGGCCGCCCGGAAACATCCACAGGCCGTCCGACCGGCGTCGGACCAACAATACCTTGCCGCGCCTCGCGGCAACCAGCTTGGAAGATTTCGCCATCGCTGCCGTCGTTGAAACAGAATCGTCCCAATCGTAACTTGTCTAGTCGAACAGACAAGTTCGCGGCATGCCTTGATCACGGGCCGCAAGGCGTCGGACGTCCTGGCGCGGCACCGCGGGCGGATCGCGCCGCTCGCGGCGAGATCAGTTCTTGCCCGCCCCTGCCCGGTCTTCCGTTCTGATCCAGGCCATCATCATCTCCCAGGCCACCGACAGGATGATCGGCCCGATGAACAGGCCGACGATGCCGTGGGCGAGCGTGCCGCCGATCACGCCGACGAAGATCACGATGGTCGGGGTGGTCAGGCCACGCCCCATGACGAGCGGCTTCAACATGGTGTCGAGGAAGCCGACGAGGACGAGAAACACGGTGAGCAGCAGCGCCGTGGTGACGTCCTTGGCAGTCCAGATCCAGATGATCACCGGCAGCAGCACGAGGAACGCGCCGATCTGCACGATCGAGAGCAGCAGCACGATGAAGGCGAGAAGGCCGGCGCTCGGCACGGCGGCGAGCTTGAAGCCGATGCCGGCGAGCAGCGCCTGCACGATCGCCACGCCGATCACGCCCTGCGCCACGGCGCGGATGGTCGCGCCCGCGAGCGACAAGAAATGCTCGCTCTGCTCCGGCACGATGCGGAACAGGAAGCCGCGGCCGGCCGCGACCAGCCGCGGCCCATGCGGAAACAGGAAGCCGGCCACGAACACCGAGACCAGGAACTGGAGCGTGCCGACGCCGGCATCGCCGGCAAGCGAAAGCAGCGGGCCCGCCAGCGGCTGGAGATACGGCGCCACCTCGCGCACCACCGCGCGGACGTTGGTGTAGGCCTGGTCCCAGAGGTCGTAGAGCCAGGGGCCGACGAGCGGCCACGACTTGAGCTGCTCGGGGGCGCTCTGAAGCGCCAGATCGCCGGTGCCGAGCTGGCGCGCCAGCTCGCGCACGCCGTCGACCGCGCTGATGCCGAGCCAGGTCGCCGGGCCGATGACGATGCCGAGCGTGATCATGGTCAGGATCGCCGCTGCGGTCTTGGGCCGGCCACCGAGGACCTTGGCGACCCAGCTGAAGGCCGGATAGAACGCAACCGCGAGCACGCCGCTCCAGGCCAGGATCGGCACGAACGGGCGGATGATCAGGAAGGTCCAGATGATCAACAGGGCGAGCAGGCCGAGCCGGATCACGAGCTGGATGACGTCCTCTCCCGTCAGAAGCTGACGGAGACTTTTCACGGGCACTGCTTTCCTTGCGGCATGAACGCAACTTCCGGTGCTTGCGAGGCCCAGCCCTTATTGCCAGCAACGCATCCGGCGTCAAGACGACTGGGAACTGGCCGGCCCCGCGATGAGGATTACATCGGGCCATTCCGCATTCGAAAGACGATAGCACGCCCTCCCGCCTTGGCTAACGCCCATTAACCGGATTTCCCCGCGCCGGTTTACGCCGCTGCAAACGACCGTGACTACCGTGCAAGCGGGGTCAACAAAAAGCATTCCGTGCAATGGCCAACAGCATCTGGACGATCGAAGAATTCACCTGTGGGGGTTGCGGGATGAACTACACCGCGACCAGGGAGGAACATAGCGAAGCCCACGTCGGCAGCTTCAAGTGCAGCATCTGCAGCGGCGTGGTGCACGCCTGGTCCGGCAAGCATCATTTCTTCGGCTGGCAAGCCGTGAAGACACGGCCACCCGTGTTCGGGAGGCGCTGGGCGGACGTCGAATGGTAGGCCATCCACCACGCGCGCATCTCTGATTGCACCGCACGGCCGTCCGAGACCGACCGGAGGATCGGCCGAATTGCAGCGGCGCCGTTTGGACTCCGTTCACCGATCGCCGCTAGATCAGAACGGATCCTTCGCGCCGAACCAGCAATCATGGCCGACCTCAACGCCGTCCTTACCAGGCTCAACGACCGCCTGCTCCGCCTCGAGGGCGAGCTGTTCGTGCTGCGGTCGCTGGCACGCGCGACGCTGACGGCGGGCGACGACCACGCGGCGCGCATGCGCAAGCTGGTCGAGGCCGCAAAGGTCGCGCTCGACGACGAGGCCAAGCGCCCTCTCGACAAGCCGACACGCAAATATGTCGACGCGGCAACCGCGCTGGTCGAGGAATTACTGGTCGAGCCGACCCCGGCGCGGCCGCTGTTCACCGTGATCGACGGCGGCCGGCGCGATTGAGCGACAAGCGTGTCGACCCGGCGACGATGCGTCGTCGCCGAATCCTCGCGAGAGCTTACCTCGCAGGCCCCGCTAGATCGTCGTGGAATTCTTTGCCTTGAGCCGGCTAAGGCCGGCCTCGATGATCGCGATCTCCTCGTCGATCTGGCCGATCGGCAGGCTGAAATCATATCCGGACCTGCCCTTCAGCTCGACCGCGAGCCGCTGCCGGTGCATCATCAGCTCGTCGAGCCCACGGCGGTTCTTCAGCCGCACATAGCTGTCGACGATCTGCTCAATGGCGCGCGGCATGAAATTTGTCCCGGCGAAAAGGCCCGCGCGGCGCACCCACGCCGGCGGGACATTTTCGGTGTCGCGGTACGCAATACAAATCCGCGACGGATTCGTCGATACGCCCGGCTGGTTGAGATCGCGTTACCGTCAGGTGATTTCGTGGTACGCGGCATTGAAAAGGCCGCTGACGATTGCGCCAGCGGCCCAAACCGGGTTTTAAAAACGGATGCGGGTTGAAATGTCGCCAGCCCCGGTCCACGCACTCTTATCAGCCCGCTCAGCCTCCCTCTGTTAAAAACGAAACACAGGAACCGACTTATCGTCCGCTTGCCGCCCCACCGTGGCCGCGCGGCAATGCTCATCGGTGACGCGGGTTAAGTGCGCGGCAATCTGCGCCCGCCATGGAAGCACCGGAACGGCAGGCTGCGCATCATGACCTCCATCGCAGCCCGCGCCTCGGTGCATTGTTGATAACCCGCGCAAACGCTGCGCGGGTGGTGACAGGGCGTCCGGACGTGTTATCGGGGGATGACGCAGTTGCGAGACCGGATCGGATACCCATGCGCATTACCCTCGTCGGCTCCCGCCATTTCGGCGTGACCACCCTGAACATGCTCCGGGAGCACGGCGTCTCGATCGTCCGGGTCGTGGTCGCCGATGCCGAGGATCGCCTCGCCGCGACCGCCAAGGCGGCCGGCATCGAGGTCGTGGTGCAGGCTAACCCGAAGCTGGTCGTCGCCTCCGAGATTGGCCCCGATACCGATCTGATCATCACGGCGCACAGCCACGCCCGCATCGGCAAGGACGCGCTCGCCGCCGCCAAGTTCGGCGGGATCGGCTATCACCCCTCGCTGCTGCCGCGCCATCGCGGCAAGGCCGCCGTGGAATGGACCATCAAGGAAGGCGATCCGATCGCCGGCGGCACGATCTACCACCTCGCCGATCGCATGGACGCCGGCGCCATCGCCGCCCAGGACTGGTGCTTCGTCAAGAGGGGCGAGACGGCGCGGGAACTCTGGGAGCGCGCGCTGGCACCCCTCGGCCTCAAGCTGCTCGCCGATGTGATCGACTACGCCAAGGTCCACAAGGCGCTGCCCGCCAAGACTCAGGACGAGCAGTTCGCGACCTCCGCGCCAAGCCTGTCCTGAAGGGGCCTCTCCCGGCGTTTACTCTTAACTTGAAGCAGCATTGATTCTGCTTCGAAAATTGCCCTCGGAAACACAAATAAACCATTGTTTCCACAGGAACAATTTTCGATTTGGCATTGCAACAAATTTCCGTCACATTTGGTCCAGATAAGCGACAGCATATCAGACACATTGAAGGACGGAATTTATGCGTTTTGCTCGCATTGCGGTGTTCTGTGCCGCTTCAGTTTTCACCGGCACCCTCGCCGCTTCCGCCTTTGCCCAGACGCCCTATGACGGCAACTGGCAGGTCACGATCGTGACCAAGAGCGGCTCCTGCGAGCCGACCGCGAGCTCCATGCTGACGGTTGCCGACGGCAGGATTACCGCCCCCGGCGCTAACGTTTCCGGCACCATCGGTAGCGGGGGACTTGTGAAAGTTTCGATCAATGGTGCATATGCCAACGGTCAACTCAACGGCAACGCCGGATCGGGGAAGTGGAATGGAGCATCTGCAGGCATACCGTGCAGCGGGCGATGGGAAGCATCGCGCCAATAAACCAATTGAGGCTTGCGCCCGGAGCCGGCGGCTGCTGATCGCGGCCGCCGTTTTGTTTGCGGCGGGAATCGTCACCTCCGAAAGCAAGGCCCAGTCCGGCCCGTTCGCCCCGATGGCGGGCAGCTGGAGCGGCGGCGGCACCGTCAGCCTCGAGGACGGATCGACGGAACGCATCCGTTGTCGGGCCAAATACGCCCCCATCGGCCCCACGATGGAAATGACGCTGACTTGCGCCAGCGACGCCTACAAATTCATCCTCTCCGCGAGCGTTCAGTCGGCGGGTAATGCCATCACCGGCAGCTGGTCCGAGGCCAGCCGCAATATCTCCGGCTCGCTCCAGGGCCGCGGCAGCGGCGGAAACTTCGAGGTGGTGGCCTCCGCCGCCAGCTTCAACGCCAACATCGCGCTGCGGACGAGCGGCAACAAGCAGACCGTCACCATGCGCGCCGACAGCCAGTTCCGCGGCGCCAACATCTCGATGTCGCGATAAGCCGATAGAGCCACATGACAATCGATCCGGCGCCCGCGCCGGATCGATTTTTTTATGCGTCCGGCACGAACGCCGTGACCTCGATCTCGACCTTGGCACGGTCGTCCACGAGGCCGCCGATATAGAGCAGCGTCGAAGGCGGGAAATTGCGTCCGAGCGTTTCCTTCCAGGCCGCACCAATGCCTACACCGGCTGCTTCATATTCGCTGCGGCTGGTCAGGTACCAGGTCAGGCGGACGATGTGCTCGGGACCTGCGCCGGCTTCGCTCAGGAGCTTGATGATGCGCTTCAGCGCCACCTCGACCTGCGCCGCCATGTCGGGCGCATAATTGCCGGCCTCGTCGCCGCCGGTCTGGCCAGCCAGGACCACCCAGCGACCCGGCCCCTCGAACGCGACGCCATGGGAAAAGCCACGCGGTTTCTTCCATTCGGCCGGCTGCAAGATGCGCATGAGCGAAGCTCTCCCGATTTTGTCATTGTTCGATGATGCCTAGCACGACCCGCTGCATCGCTGCATCCGCAGATTTGGACGTTGCAAACGGCGGCGATGTCGCCGATACCGACCGTCCTTCCACATTCCACCTCCAGCCATCGCCACCAATGAGCACGACACCGTCCAAAACGATGGCTGCACTGTGGATGGCCGGCTGGCTGTCGCTGATGCTGGTCATGGCGGTTGCCGGGCGCGAGGCCACGCGCGAGCTGAACGTCTTCCAAATCATGGAAGTACGCTCGGTGATCGGGTTCACGTTCCTTCTCCCGATCATCTACCGCGCCGGTGGCTTCAAGGCGGTCGCGACCAAGCGCCTGCCCCAGCACCTCGCACGCAATGGGGTTCACTACTTTGCCCAGCTCGGCTGGTTCTACGCACTGACACTGATCGGAATTGGACAGGTCGTCGCGATTGAATTCACCATGCCGATCTGGACCGCCGTGCTGGCCGCGACGTTCCTGTCTGAACGCATGACGCTCTGGAAGATCGCCGCCGTCGCGCTCGGCATCGTCGGCGTCGTCATGATCGTGCGGCCCGCCACCAGCGAGATCAATCCAGGGCAATTGATCGCGCTCGGGGCTGCAATCGGCTTCAGCATTTCCATGATTTTGGCGAAGTCGCTGACGCGGACCGAAAGCGCCTTGTCCATCCTGTTCTGGATGATCGTGGTGCAGGCCGTCGTGGGCTTGCTGCCGACGCTCGCGGTGTGGATCTGGCCGTCGCCTCGTTTATGGGGATGGTTGTTTGTCATTGGGGTCTGCGGCACTTTCTCGCACTATTGCCTCGCCAGTGCGCTCCGGTACGCGGATGCGACCATCGTGGTTCCCATGGACTTCCTACGGGTTCCACTGACCGCGACAGCCGGCTGGCTGCTCTATTCGGAGCGGCTCGACGGCTGGACCGTGCTCGGCGCGGCGTTGATCCTGTGCGGCAATCTCCTGAATTTGAAGCCGGGGCCAGCGATCCCGCCGGGACACCGTGAACCTCGCGCCGCCTCGCGCGACAAAACGAAGTAGCCGTGTGATTTAGATCACGTTGGAGCGGCGCTCCACCGTGCACATTCGGCCACACAGCAGCGGGTTGAACGCAGCGGACCGCCGTTTTGATGGCACGAAGTCGGGCACTTCGTGTAGGTTCGTTGCCAATTTGTTGCTGCCTGCAATTCGATTCTGGGGATTTCAGAATGCGCTATCTCACCCTCCTCGCCTCGCTGATGTGCATGGCGCTGTCGGTCAGTGCCGCTAAGGCTGACCGCCGCGTCGCCTTCGTCGTCGGCAACGGTTCCTACAAGAACGTCGCGCAATTGCCGAACCCGCCGATCGACGCCAAGGCGATGGCGGCGACGCTGCGCAATGTCGGCTTCGAGGTGATCGAAGGGTCCAATCTCAGCCGCGACCAGATGACGGAGAAGCTGCTCGACTTCGGACGCAAGGCGCAGGGCTCCGACATCGCATTGTTCTATTATGCCGGCCACGGCATCGCCGTGAGTGGCACCAACTACCTGCTGCCCGTCGATGCCGACATCAAATCAGAAATGGACGTCAAGTTAGGGGCTGCCATCAACATCGACCTGACGCTCGAGCAGACTATGGGCGATGCCAAGGTCAAGCTCGTCTTCCTCGATGCCTGCCGCGACAATCCGTTCGCCGCCAAGATCAAGTCGAACTCCGCGACCCGCAGCGTCAACGTGCAGAGCGGTCTCGCCGAGATGAAATCCGGCGAAGGTACCCTCATCGCATTCGCCACCGGCCCCGGCCAGACCGCGCTCGATGGTCAGGAGGGCAACAACAGCCCGTTCACGCGTGCGCTGATCGACAACATCACCAAGCCCGGCGTCGAGATCCAGCAGGCGATGACGTCGGTGCGCGCCCAGGTCAACGAAGAGACCCGCAAGGGCCAGCTGCCCTGGGGCCACACCAACCTGACCGGCTCCGTCTATCTCAATCAGGCCCCGGCTGCCCAGGTCGCCAATGCAGCCCCGACCGCTGCGGGCATGGTGCCGGCGGCGACCGGGAGCTCGGACGGCGTCGAGCTCGAATACTGGCGCTCGGTGAAGGAGTCCAACAAGCCGGAAGAGCTCAACGCTTATCTCTCCGCCTATCCAAACGGTCAGTTCAAGGCGCTGGCGCTGGCACGCCTCGCGGCGATCAAGAGCGGCCCCTCGACCGCGACCCGCACGCTCAACGCCGGCATCGATCCCGCAACCTTCACCGATGAGGCCACCCAGCTCACCGAAGACCAGATCGGCCTCGACAAGAACAAACGCCGCGACGTGCAACGTCGCCTCACGGCGCTCGGCTTCGACACCAAGCAGACCGGCGCATTCAACGACGAGACGCGGTCCGTGCTCAAGCGCTGGCAGACAGCGCGCGGCTATCCCTCATCGGGCTACCTCAACAAGCTGCAGCACAAGGCCCTGCTCTCGGAGATCGTGGCTGCCCCGGCGACCGCGAGCGACAACAGCCAGAAGGCGGCCCGGCGCGCGGCCAGTGCCCCGGCTCAGAGCAGCCAGCCGGCGCCGGCTCCTCAACGCAGCAGCCCCGGCGATGCGGCAGGTGCGGCCTTCGTGGGCGGCGTCGTCGGCGGCATGATGGGCGGCATGTTCCGCCGCTGAGCCGAAGCGAGATTGAAATAGAAAGGCCCGGCTCGCGCCGGGCTTTTTTGTTGGTACGACGGTGTCGCAGCATGACGGTGTGGGAGCAGTGCCTAGTCTCTCCTCGTGCCCCGGACGCAGTGCAGCGCTCCTTCAGCACTGCACTGCCGGGGGCCCATATCGCAGAGGAGTTCGCGGCTTCTGGGTCCCGGCTCTGCGCCGCAACGCGTGTGCGTTGCGGCTTGTCCGGGACACGGACGGAAGGATTCTGGTCCCGACCCGCAATGAGGTCCGTTACTTCCCCGCGGCCTTTCGCAGCGCCTCGTTGATGCGATCCTGCCAGCCGGGGCCGCTCTGCTGGAAGAACTCCAGCACGTCCTGATCGATGCGCAGTGTGACCTGCTCCTTGATGCCGGGAACGGCAGTTTGCTTGGGCGGCGCCGCGGCGACCTTGGCTGTCACCTTCTTGAACGCTGCCTCCGCTTCGGTCCTGGCATCGCCAAGCGTGCGCGGCCGCCTCGGTGGTTGATCTGCCATGTCCTAGATTCCTTCAAACAAAGGCGTCGAAAGATACCGTTCGGAGAAGGACGGCACGATCGCCAGAATGGTTTTTCCCGCAGCGTCCGGCCGCTTGCCAATCTGCAGCGCAGCCGCGATCGCCGCACCCGAGGAGATGCCGCCCGGAATGCCTTCATGCCGCGCCAGCGCGCGCGCGGTCTCGATTGCGGTCGTCGAGTTGATCTTCACGATCTCGTCGATCACCGCGCGGTCGAGGATGTCGGGGACGAATCCGGCGCCGATGCCCTGGATCTTGTGCGGGGTATGTTGTCCTCCCGACAGCACCGGGCTCTCCTCCGGCTCAACCGCGACCACGCGAAGGGAGGCCTTGCGCGGCTTGAGCACCTGACCGACGCCGGTGATCGTGCCGCCGGTGCCGACGCCGGCCACGAAGAAATCGATATTGCCGCCGGTGTCGTTCCAGATCTCCTCGGCGGTGGTGCGGCGGTGCACCTCGGGATTGGCGAGATTCTTGAACTGCTGCGGCATCACCGAGTTCGGCGTCGTCTTCAACAGCTCCTCGGCAGCGGCGATCGCGCCCTTCATGCCTTGCGCCGCCGGCGTCAGCACCAGTTCGGCACCGAGAAAGGCCAGCATCTTGCGCCGCTCGATCGACATCGATTCCGGCATCACCAGCTTGAGGCGGTAGCCGCGCGAAGCCGCCACGAAAGCAAGCGCAATGCCGGTGTTACCGGAGGTCGGCTCGATCAGCACGGTGTCGGGCTTGACGATGCCCGCCTTCTCCATCGCGATGATCATGGCCGCGCCGATGCGATCCTTCACGCTTGCGGCAGGATTGAAATATTCAAGTTTTGCCAAAATCGTCGCATTCACGCCGTGCATGCCGGGCAGCCGGCGCAAGCGCACGATCGGCGTATTGCCGAAGGCCTCGACGATCGAGTCATAGATCCGGCCGCGGCCGGGTTGGTGCGCTGCACCCGTGGTGGACGATGCGTCCATGATGAACTCCCTGTGGCGACAATTTGCGCTTCTTACGCAGCTCTTGCGCAGTTACGGATAGCCTGCGACGACACGCAAGCGACAATGCGGCACATGTTAAATACGCTGCATCGCAAAATCGCGTGAGCTTTAATTAGCAGAAAACCAACGCATTTGTGTTGCGGCCTCGTCAACTGATTCTGCTTATGTTAGACTTACGTCTTAAAGCAGGGAGGTCACCACGATGTCAGCAGTTGCTGAAGTGTTGTCGACCGTCGCGCCGAACCGCGATCCGCGTTGCAGCGAATTGCCTACCTGTCCCGTCTGCGCCGATTCCATGGTCGCCGCCGAAGCATCCGCCTACGTCTCGGACCACATGATCAGCTATCTCTGGACCTGCGACAATTGCGGCTATGGTTTCGTCACCAAGCACGCCGTGAAGCAGCGCTTCCTGTGTAACTGACGTTCTGTCGTGGCCTAGCGCGGGGCGATGTCGCCCCTCGCCCAATCCTCGCGCGTACGCTGATAGAACTCCTCGAACGTTCCCTGTGCGATCGCGTTCCTGATGCCCTGCATCAGGAACTGGTAGTAGGCGATATTGATCTCGGACAGCAGCATCGCCCCCAGCGTCTCGCCGGCCTTGACGAGATGATGCAGATAGGCGCGCGCGCAGTTGCGCGCCGACGGCCATGAGCTCTCCTCATCCAGCGGACGCGGATCGTCGGCGTGGCGCGCGTTGCGCAAATTCACCTGGCCGAAGCGCGTGAAAGCGACGCCGTGGCGGCCATTGCGCGTCGGCATCACGCAATCGAACATGTCGATGCCGCGCTTCACGGCTTCGAGGATGTCGTCGGGCGTGCCGACGCCCATCAGATAGCGCGGGCGCTCTTTCGGCAGTCGCGGCGCGGTCTCGTCGATCATCGCCAGCATCACCGCCTGCGGCTCGCCGACGGCAAGGCCGCCGATCGCATAGCCGTGGAAACCGATCGCGACGAGACCTTCGGCGCTCGCATGACGAAGCTGGGGGATGTCGCCGCCCTGCACGATGCCGAACAGCATGTAGCCGTCGGGCGCGCTCTCGAAGGCACGCTTGCTTCGCTCGGCCCAGCGCAGCGACAATTGCATCGCGCGCTCGATGTCGGCGCGCTCGGCCGGCAGCCGCACGCACTCGTCCATCTGCATGGCGATGTCGGAGCCGAGCAAGCGCTGCACCTCGATCGAGCGCTCCGGGGACAGCTCGACCTTGGCACCGTCGATATGGGAGCGGAAGGTGACGGCGTTCTCGGTAACCTTCCGCAAATCCGACAGCGACATCACCTGGAAGCCGCCGGAATCCGTCAGCATCGGCCCGTTCCAGCCGGTGAACTTCTGCAAGCCGCCGAGCGCCGCGATCCGCTCGGCGCTCGGACGCAGCATCAGGTGATAGGTGTTGCCGAGCACGATGTCGGCGCCGGCATCGCGCACCTCGCGCCAGTGCATGCCCTTCATGGCACCGGCGGTGCCGACCGGCATGAAGGCCGGCGTCCGCACCACGCCGTGAGGCGTGGTCAGGCGTCCAGTGCGCGCGGCGCCATCGGTTGCGAGCAACTCAAAGTGATTGGGAAGATCATTGTCGGGATTCATGGCGGTGCTTATTGCGTGTCGGAGGAGGCCGATCAACCCAGCCAAACCACGCAGCGGCCGGTCGGTGCCTCAGACTGGGACACAATGGACGTGATTATTCCCGCCGCCGGCCTTGTTAAACAAAACGATACCGTATAGTTTTACTACGGGGCTGGACGAGGTGCCGCGGCGAGACTTGCCGGCGGCGCCAAATGTGTGATCGCCAGCCACCGACAATGCCCCTTCCTTCGTGTTCGACTGACCTCTCCGGCCGCTCCCATGACTGGATCAGGCAGACAGGCGGCCGCCTGACCGGATTCCTGGTCCTGACGTGCAGCCTGGCGCTCGCCGCCTGCACCTCCCTGCCCCGCACGCCCTACACGGCCACTGAAGCCAGCACATCGCGCGTGCTCGAGATCGATGGCCTCAGGCGCTACGCCGACGAACCCATCACGAAATTCAGCTTCGAGAAGGACACCAGCACCGCGGCGAAGACCTATCTGGCGCTCTCCGGCGGCGGCGCCGATGGCGCCTACGGCGTCGGCGTGCTCAACGGCTGGACCGCGGCGAGAACCCGACCCACTTTCTCCGTCGTCTCGGGCGTCAGTACCGGCGGCCTGATCGCGCCGTTCGCGTTTCTCGGCTCGCAATACGACGACACGCTGAAGGAGGTCTACACCAGCGGCATCGCGGAAAGCCTGTTGAACGATCCCAGCATCATGCGCGTGCTGTTCGGATCCGGCCTGTTCGGCAACACGCGGCTGCGCGAGCTGGTGGCCCGGTATGTCGGGCCGGAGATCCTGGCGCAGGTCGCGCGCGAAAACGCCAAGGGGCGAAAGCTGCTGATCGTGACGACCGACCTCGACACCCAGCGCACCGCGATCTGGGACATGGGCAAGATCGCCGCCGTCGGCACGCCCGAGGCGCTCAAGCTGTTTCGCGACGTGATGGCGGCCTCCGCCAGCATTCCCCTGGTGTTTCCGCCAATCATGATCGACGCCGAGGGCCAGGGCCGCAAGTTTCAGGAGATGCATGTCGACGGCGGCGTGACCGCGCCGGTGCTGACGCTGCCGGAAGCCCTGCTATTCCAGGGCAGCCGACTGCCGGGCAGCGCGAAGATGGACATCTACATCCTCGTCAACAAAAAGATCGAACGCAATTTCGAGCTCGTCTCCAACGGCACCATCGACGTCGCCTCGCGCAGCTTGTCGGCGATCACCCAGTCACAGACGCGCTCGATCATCTTCTCGACCTATGATTTCGCGAGGCGCAACCGTCTCGGCTTTCATCTCTCCTACATCGCGCGCGAATATCCGGCGCCGCCGTCGGAAGGGTTCGACACCGCCTATATGCGGGCGCTCTATCAATACGGATATGACAAGGCCGCTTCCGGTCAGGCCTGGAGCTCGACGGTGCCGTGAGAACCGGTGGCGGAACGAGGCTGTGCCGAAACCGTTGACGATACGGCCAATTCGGCCAGATTCGCGATGACGCCTCGGCTCCTGCGCGATATAGAGCGAATGACGACTGTCCGAAACGCGCAGGAATCAGTGGGCATGGGATTGACTGCGACCAAGACGAGAGCGGCAGCGCCGCGGCGCGAGGTGCCGAAATCCCGCGGTGGCCGGCCGACGAAGACCGCCGCCATCGAGCGCGACCAGCGGCTGATCGAGGTCGCCACCCGCCTGTTCCTGGACCGCGGCTTCGATGCGACCTCGCTTGACGCGGTCGCGGAAGCGGCCCGGGTGAGCAAGCCCACCGTCTATTCCCGCTACGGCGACAAGCGCGGCCTGTTTGCCGCCGTGCTGAGGCGCGAGATCGCGCGCTGGCTTGCGCCACTGTCCGCCGCCGCGGAAACGCAGCTCAGCAGCCTTGCGGACATCTCGGTCGAGCAGCGGCTGATCGAGATCGGACGCGAGATGCTGACATTCACCTGCGGCCCCGACGCCGTCGCCTTCAGCCGCATGATGACGTCGCAGGCGATCAATTTCCCCGACGTCGCCAAGCTCGGCAAGGAGGAAGGCTGGCTCAAGGCGGTTGCCACCACCGCGCGCTTCTTCGACCATCTGGTGGCGCAGGGCGCGCTCGACGTCGAGGACACCACCATTGCAGCCGAGGTGTTTCTCGACGTGGTCGTCGGTCACACCCACCGCATGGCGACCTTCGGAACGGCCCTCGAGATGAAAGCCGCCGAAAAGCGCATGCGCGCGGCGATCAAGCTGTTCCTGGCCGGCGCGCTGGGGCCCGCCGGCCGCGTCCAGGATGCCAAGGGCACGCAACGCCGCCGTCCCTCCCGCTGACAATTCCGTGAACGCCCGATCTATCCCCACACGGACACCGCCGGCGCGTTGACCGAAATAAAACGATACGGTATGGTTTCGTTATAAGGCGATGCGGACCGCTTTTTCACCAGCCCCAAAGAGGTCCGTACCGCTTCGATCGCCGCGACGGGTACAGCCCGTCACGTCGCTCCGCGGCCGACCGACGCCCAAGGTCGGCCGCGTCTTCTTTCGGATGATCAGGCCCTACTCGCCGGTCAGAGGTTTCGAGCATGAAGACGACCAACCACTGGATCTTGCCGCTACTGGCGATCAGCCTATCCGCTCTCCTCCTCGCCGCGCCTGCCCGGGCGATCGTGACCACGGGCACGCCCACGGCCCTTCACAGCGATACAGATAACGATGCCGAAGCTGACCGCCAGGCCGTCAGCCGCGAGATCGAGCGCTTCCGCAGCTCGTCGATCTCGATCAGCCAGGCCATGGCGATCGCCGAAGCCCGCCACGCCGGGGCCACCACGGCGGACGTGAGTTTCGACGGAGCCGCCCGCGTGCCGGTGTATCGGGTGAAGACTCTGCACAACGACCGGATCTGGCGCCACACCATCAATGCTGCGACCGGCGAGCTCGTCGGTGGGGAGGCCGCCCTGCCCCTCGCCGAGCTCGATCACGAGGACCGCGACAATCTCGCTGCCCTCGGTGCGATCAGGCACCGTCTCGCCGACGCCGTCCGCGTCGCCGAACGTGCGGCCTCGGGCAAGGCGATCAGCGGCGGATTAGTGCGCGAACGCGGCCGACTCAATTTTGCGATCGTCGTGATCAGCGGCGATGACCTCAAGGAGGTCATCCTGCAGCCCCCGGGCGCCAGGAAATAGCGGCTGCGAAATAGCGGCAGGTTCGCCCCCGGCACTAACCGGGGCGAAAAGCCATTGACGGGCGCAAGACTCTCCCGCATAAGTCGCCGCCATGTTCACGACCACCAAACGCACGACCAAAACCACCACGGCCCCAGGGGCCCGGGGAGGCGTGCGCGCGTAGGTCGTCGACTTAAACGCATCAACTCTACGGCAAGCCCCGCCCTCGATGGTCCGGGGCTTTTTTGTTGTCTTATTCGCAAATCTCAATGGAGGACAAAGTGAGTAACGATCCCGTCGTCGCGATTGTCGGCGTCACCGGTGCGGTGGGCGCCGAATTCATCGCCACCATGGACAAGCGCGGCTTTCGCGTCGGCAAGCTCAAGGCGCTCGCCAGCGCCCGCTCGGCGGGCAAGACGGTGTCGTTCCGCGGCCAGCCGGTCGTGATCGAGGAGCTGACCGAGCGGTCCTTCGAAGGTGTCGATATCGCCCTGTTCTCCGCCGGCGGCAGCATCTCCAGGAAGTATGCGCCGATCGCGGTCAAGGCCGGTGCGGTCGTGGTCGACAATTCCTCCGCCTTCCGCATGGACCCGAACGTGCCGCTGGTGATCCCCGAGATCAACGCAAACCGCATCCGCGACCACAAGGGCATCATTGCCAATCCGAACTGCGCGGCGATCACGGCGCTGGTGCCGCTGTGGCCGATCCATCAGAAGAACCGCATCAAGCGCGTCATCATCTCGACCTACCAGGCCGCTAGCGGCGCCGGTGCCGCCGCGATGGAGGAGCTGGTCGAATCCACCCGCGCCAATCTCAACGGGCAGGTCTATACGCCGAAGGTGATGCCGCACCCCTACGCCTTCAACCTCTTCAACCACAACACGGCCGTCGACCCCGAGACCGGCTACAACGACGAAGAGACCAAGGTCATCAAGGAGACCCGCAAGATCTTCGAGGACGACAAGATCGCGATCGGCGTCACCTGCGTCCGCGTGCCGGTGCTGCGCGCCCATTGCGAGGCCATCACCTTCGAATGCGAGAAGCCGATCAGCGAGGATCAGGTCCGCGCCATCATGGCGCAGGCGCCCGGCGTGAAGGTGGTCGACGACCGCGCCAAGAACTACTTCCCGATGCCGATCGACGCCTCGGGTCAGGACGACGTCCTGGTCGGCCGCATCCGCAAGGATCTCAGCGACGCCAGCGGGCATTCGATCTCGATGTTCGTGGCGGCCGATCAGCTGCTCAAGGGCGCAGCGCTGAACGCGGTACAAATCGCCGAGCTCCTGCCGCAGCGGGTGATGGCGTAACGCAGTCTCGACCCGTCATCCTGAGGCGCGAGTGGCGCGATGCGTTAAGCATCGCGCCGGGAGCCTCGAAGGATGCGCGGCCGAGGTGCGACATCCGGGCCGTCGCCCTTCGAGGCTCGCTGAAGAGGCGAGCACCTCAGGGTGACGGTGATGGAGCTGCGCTTGTTGCCCGAAACAACAAGCACGCATCGCCATACGAGTAAAACCGGTACCCATTCGCAATCGCGTGCGCGTACGCCGCCTTCATCGTCTCAAGCCCCGAGAATGCCGACACCAGCATGAACAGCGTCGACTTCGGCAAGTGGAAATTGGTCATCAGGACATCGACGGCGCGGAAGCGATAGCCTGGGGTGATGAAGATCGCGGTCTCGGCCGCGAAGGGCTGGATCGTGCCGTCCTCGCGCGCTGCGCTCTCGAGCAGCCGCAATGACGTGGTGCCGACGGCGATGATGCGGCCGCCGTTCTTTCGGGCGCTGTTGAGACGTTCCGCCGTCTCAGCCGGGATCGTGCCCCACTCGGCATGCATCTTGTGGCCTTCGGTGTCGTCGACCTTCACGGGAAGGAACGTCCCTGCCCCGACATGCAGCGTGACCTGGTTGATGCCGACGCCGCGCGCGAGCAGCGCGTGCTCCAGCACCGGCGTGAAATGCAGCCCCGCGGTGGGCGCAGCGACCGCGCCTTCGTTCACGGCGAACATGGTCTGGTAGTCGGTGAGGTCCTGATCGTCGGGCGTACGCTTCGAGGCGATGTAGGGCGGCAGCGGCGGGCTGCCGAGATCGGCGATGGCCTGGTCCAGCGCGGGGCCGTGGAATGAGAACGACAGCGTCACCTCGCCCTCGCTGCCCTTGGCCTCGACCTCGGCGTCGAGATGGCCGAGCAGGCAGACCTTGCCTTCGTTGCCGAAGCGGATGCGGTCGCCGGCGACAAGCTTCTTGGCGGGTTTCACCAGCGCCTGCCAGCGCGAGCCGTCGAGCCGTTTGATCAGCGTCGCCTCGATTCTGGGCTCGGTCTCGCGGCCGATGCGGCGGCCCTTCAATTGGGCCGCGATCACCTTGGTGTCGTTGACGACGAGCTGGTCGCCCGCCTTCAGCCATGACGGCAGGTCCGCGATGGTCTGGTCGCGCAACGCGCCGTTCTCCACGACCAGCATTTTCGCGGAGTCGCGCGGGCTCGCCGGGCGCAACGCGATGCGCTCGGCTGGCAGGTCGAAGTCGAAGAGATCGGTACGCATGTCCCGGAACTTGTCATCGCCCGCGCAGGCGGGCGATCCAGTACTCACGATCTTGGTCGTAACCGCCGCTGGTGGTTACTGGATGCCCCGCCTGCGCGGGGCATGACACCGACCAATCGGCCTATTCCTTATCCGCGGCCATCCGCGCCTTGACGATCTTGTCGGGGTTCTGCACCGGCTCGCCGCGCTTGATCTTGTCGACGTTCTCCATGCCCTCGGTGACCTTGCCCCACACCGTGTACTGGTTGTCGAGGAAGCGGGCGTCGTCGAAGCAGATGAAGAACTGGCTGTCGCCGGAATCGGGATTGGCGGCGCGCGCCATCGAGGCGGTGCCGCGCACATGCGGCTCCTTGCTGAACTCGGCCTTCAGCTTCTTGCCCGAGCCGCCGGTGCCGGTACCCTGCGGGCAGCCTGTCTGCGCCATGAAGCCCTCGATCACGCGGTGGAACACGATGCCGTCGTAAAAGCCCTCGCGGACCAGTTCCTTGATGCGGGCGACATGGCCGGGCGCGAGGTCGGGCCGCATTTCGATGGTGACGGGGCCCTGCGTGGTCTCGAGGATCAGGGTGTTTTCGGTGACGCTCATGCTCGTCTCTCTTGCGTTGGGGGTGAGGTCTTGTCAGGTGACGTTTTGCGGTTACGGAACTGGATCGCGAATGGACGTCCCGCGGCGGCGCCGGCCATTGCATCGGTAAATGGCACCGGCGTGCAGCGTTGCAACGCCTCCATGACCGCGATCCGGTATTGCAGCCGGTCATTGTCGGTGGCCTCCGCGGATTCATAGGTAATCCTCGGATGGCCCAGAATGTTTCCGGCCCGGTTAAAGCTCACGACGACGGTGATGTCGAGTGGGCGAGCCTTGTTCGGCGGCGGCGGTCTCCAGCACGTGCGCAGATGCCGGAAGATGTCCTGGATGGTGTTGACCTGCGCGTCCTCGGCGGCCGCGCTGGAGAGGCCAAGCAGGAGCGCCGCAGCAGCTACGATAAGCTTTTTGCCACGGCGCGCCATCGTCTCTCCTATTTGATGTCGGAGGCGACCTGCACCTTCACCATCTTGTCGGGATCGGTCACGGCGCCGCCGGCGGAGCCCGGCGGAGCCTTCTTCAGCTTGTCGACGACGTCCATGCCCTGCACGACCTCACCGACCACGGTGTACTGGCCATCGAGGCTGCCGCCGTCGGCGAACATGATGAAGAACTGCGAGTTGGCGCTGTCGACGCTGTCGCCGCGCCGGGCCATGCCGACAATGCCGCGGGCAAAATGCACCTTGGAGAATTCCTGCTTCAGGTTCGGATATTTCGATCCGCCGGTGCCGTTGAAGTTCTGGCCGTCGCCGGTCTGCGCCATGAAGCCGTCCATGACGCGATGGAACGGCACGTTGTTGTAGTAACCCTCGCGCGCGAGCTGCTTGATGCGCTCGGCGTGCTGGGGCGCGATATCGGTGCGCAGCTTGATGACGATACGGCCCTTGGTGCTGTCGATGACGATGGCGTTGGCCTTGTCGAGGTTGGCCGGCAATTGCTGCGCCACCGCCGGCACCGCGAACAGAAGCGCGGCAAGGACTGCGAGAATTCGGATCATGACAACTCCGGATCAGAAGGAAGATGAAGCGCGCCGTTATTCGGCGAATTTTGTCTTGAGCTGGGCCGCGACAATCGGCGGGACGAAGGCCGAGACGTCCCCACCCATGCCGGCGATCTGGCGCACCAAAGTGGCGGTGATCGGGCGGACCATCGGCGAGGCCGGCAGGAAGACCGTGTGCACCTCCGGCGCCATCGCCTCGTTCATGCCGGCGAGTTGCATCTCGTAGTCGAGGTCACTGCCGTCGCGCAGGCCCCGAATCATGATCGTCGCACCGTGCTTGCGCGCCGACGTCACCGACAGATCGTCAAACGTCACGGCTTCGAGCACGCAGCCGGCCTTGGCCGCCACCGGCCCGCAGACGTCATAGAGCATCTTCAACCGCTCCTCGGTCGAGAACAGCGGCTTCTTGCCAGGGTGGACCCCGATCGCGACCACGAGCTTGTCGCACAGCGACACGCTGTGCCGGACCACGTCCAGATGGCCGTTGGTGATGGGGTCGAAGGAACCGGGATAGAAGGCAATACGCGGCATGTCCCCTCCTACCGCGCCCGGCCCGGCCCGGCAAGCCGGGCAGGTTCCTTGGCCTTTCCTTGGTCGTTTCCGGCAAAATATCCCGCCGGCCGTGTCGGCGATGGCCGGTTTGTTTCGTCCTGAGAGCGGTCACGAAACAAACCGGGGCGGACACGAAACCATTTCCCGCGCCGGCGAAGACGTCCGGAAACTGGCCATGGTTACTAATCCGGCCAACGAACGACGGGCCGCACACTGGGCGTAGGCGGCCGCATCACAGGGGACTGTCAATGATCAAGGCTCTCTCGGCGATTATGATCTCCGCGTGCGTTGCTGCCGCTCTGACCCTCCTGCCCGGCTTTGCCCCGACGGTCGAAGCCAGCGTGCCGCAGCCGCTGGCCAAGAGCGACCGGCTCGATATCCGCGCCATCGGCAAGGACTGCTCGCAGCAGGCCTGGCCGAATTTCGAGACCTCGTGCCTGCGCAAGGCCGGCACCAAGGCGACGATTCGCGAGGCGCGCCTCGTAACCGCCAACCGCACGCCGTAGCCGGTCTGTCAGCTTCGCGTCATATAAACCCCGTGGAGTTTTGCGGCGTCTCGTCGCACACTGCGTGACGCTCGCGCCCGTCGGAATGGCCCGTCGGGCGCGATCCCATTGGGGGCGCCGTTGTCCAGCACACAAGCCGCCGCTTCCGGCCATCATCCCGATCCGCTGCCGCTTGCCATGACCATGGGCGCCCTCGGGGTGGTCTATGGCGATATTGGCACCAGCCCCCTCTACGCCCTGAAGGAAGCCGCCAAGGCGGCCGCCCATGGCGGTACACTCAGTCACGACGCGGTCCTCGGGGTTGCCTCGCTAATCCTCTGGGCGCTGCTGCTGATCATCTCGCTGAAATATGCGCTGTTGATCCTGCGCGCGGACAACCGCGGCGAAGGCGGCATCGTCGCGCTGCTGGCGCTGCTGCATGCCCGCCACGCCCAACCCGGCACCTGGCGTGCCCATCTCCTGGTGGTCGGCCTGATCGGAGCCGCGCTGCTCTATGGCGATGGCGCGATCACGCCGGCAATCTCCGTGCTCAGCGCCATCGAGGGCCTCAAGGTCGACGCCCCCTCGCTCGCGCCCGTCGTGGTGCCCCTGACCGTCGCCATCCTGATCGGCCTGTTCATGATGCAGAAGCGGGGCACCGGCTTCATCGGCCGCATCTTCGGACCGGTGATGCTGGCCTGGTTCGTCGTGCTCGCCGCGCTCGGCATCCACGGCATCGTCAAGGCGCCGGGGGTGCTGGCGGCCCTCAGCCCGCTCTATGCCTTCGAATTCCTGATCCACCAGGATTTCCACATCTCGTTCGGAATCCTCGGCGCGGCCTTTCTCGCGGTGACCGGCGGCGAGGCCATGTATGCCGACATGGGACATTTCGGCCGGCTGCCAATCCGGCTGGCCTGGTTCGCGATCTGCCTACCCGCCCTGGTGCTGAACTATTTCGGCCAGGCCGCGCTGCTGATCACCGATCCCACGATGATCGAGAACCCGTTCTTCCAGCTCTGCCCCGACGCCCTGCATTATCTGCTCGTCGCCTTCTCGACGGTCGCGACCGTGATCGCCTCGCAGGCGATCATCTCCGGCGTGTTCTCGCTGACGCAGCAATCGATCCAGCTCGGCTTCCTGCCGCGCATGCAGATCCGCCACACCACCAGCGATGCGATCGGCCAGATCTACGTGCCGCTGGTGAACTGGCTGCTCGCCGCCGCGACGCTGGGCGCCGTCCTGAGCTTCGGCTCCTCGGACGCGCTTGCCGGCGCCTATGGCATCGCGGTCTCGCTGCTGATGGCGATCACCACGCTGCTGGCCGCGTTGGTCGCGATCCAGTGGGGCTTTTCGCCCTGGCTCGTCGTTGCCGTGAACGGTTTCTTCTTCGTCATCGATCTGATCTTCTTCTCGGCGAACTCGATCAAGCTGTTCGAGGGCGGCTGGTTTCCGCTGCTGCTCGCCGGCCTCGTCGCCTTCCTGATGCTGACCTGGCGGGCCGGCGTGAAGCTGGTCGAAGCGGCACGCGCCCGGCTGCGCCAGCCCGAGGAGGATCTGATCGAGACCGCCGTCAACAAATGCCATGCGAGGCTGCCCGGGACCGCCGTGTACCTGGCCTCCGCGCCGCGCGGCGTGCCGCTCGCGCTCACCCAGTTCGTCAGGCACAACCGCGTGCTGCATGAGCGCGTGTTGCTGGTCACCGTGCTGATCGAGGAATCGCCGCACATCGCGGACGAGGAGCGCGCCGAGGTGATCGAGATCATCCCCGGCATCACCCGCATCATCCTGCATTACGGCTTCATGCAGAATCCGACGATCTATGAAGGGCTGCAGCTGGTCTGCCGCCAGGGCAAGCTGGCCGGCATCGACCTGTCCGAGATCACCTATTACGTCGGCCGCGAGACCATCATTCCGCGCGAGGACGTGCCGGGCATGTGGGTCTGGCGCGAAGGCGTGTTCGCCTTCCTGCAGCGCAACGCCGAGCGCTCGGCCGCCTTCTTCGGCGTGCCGACCAAGCAGGTCGTGGAGTTCGGCACCGAGCTGGAGATTTAGGGCGATGACCGCACGACATCTTCGGGGTCGTCCCCGTGGACGCGGGGACCCATAACCACAGGGAGGAGTTGCCGCGCGAGACCGGCAACTCCGAGTCTTCGCCGAACGTCTCCCTTGGCTATCGCGACGAGCGCAAGCGCTCGCGCTGAGGTCCCGGATCTGCGCTTCGCTTATCCGGGACGACAGTGGAGATTGGGGCGCGGGCTACGAGGGGTGACACATCACTCCCCGCTTGACTCCCCATTCGCCCCATTCCCGCTCTCCGCCTCTTCCGTGATGTGCTCGACCGACACCACATGCTCGTCCTCGGCGGTGTCGAATACGATGACACCTTGGGTCGAGCGGCCCGCGATGCGGATGCCTTCGACCGGGCAGCGGATCAGCTGGCCGTTGTCGGTGACCAGCATGATCTGATCGGCGTCCTCCACCGGGAACGAGGCGACCAGATTGCCGTTGCGGTTGTTGACGCTCATGGCGACGATGCCTTTGCCGCCGCGTCCCGTGGTCCGGTACTCGTAGGACGAGGTCCGCTTGCCGTAGCCGTTGACGGAGACGGTGAGCACGACCTGCTCCTGGGCCGACATCTCGGCGTAACGTTCCTGCGCGAGCTGGAAGCTGCCGGACGCCTCCTCGGCCTCGGCATCCACTGGCGCCTCTTCCGCCGCGGCTTCGCCGGCGACCGCGCGGCGCATCTTCAGGTAGGCCGAGCGCTCGTCGGACGTGGTCTCGACGTGGCGCAGGATCGCCAGCGAGATCACCTTGTCGCCGTCGGCGAGCGCGATGCCGCGCACGCCCATCGAGGTGCGCCCGGTGAACACGCGCACGTCGGTGACGGGGAAGCGGATGCACTGACCGCCGGCGGCGGTCAGCAGCACGTCGTCGCGCTCGGTGCAGATCTGCACGTCGACGATCGCCTCGTTGTCGTCGAGCTTCATCGCGATGATGCCGGAGCGGCGGACGTCGACGAAGTCCGACAGCTTGTTGCGCCGGACGTTGCCGCCCGTCGTGGCGAACATCACGTCGAGGTTGGCCCAGGTGGATTCGTCCTCCGGCAGCGGCATGATGGTGGTGATGCGCTCACCCTGCTCCAGCGGCAGGATGTTGATCAGCGCCTTGCCGCGCGCGTTCGGCGCCGCCACCGGCAGACGCCAGACCTTCTCCTTGTAGACCTGGCCGCGCGAGGAGAAGAACAGCACCGGCGTGTGCGTGGAAGCCACGAACAGGCGGCTGACGAAATCCTCGTCGCGGGTCTGCATGCCGGAGCGGCCCTTGCCGCCGCGGCGCTGCGCCCGGTAGGCCGACAATGGCACGCGCTTGACGTAGCCGGCGTGCGAGACGGTGACGACCATGTCCTCGCGCTGGATCAGGTCCTCATCCTCGACCTCGCCCTCCTGCTCCATGATCACGGTGCGGCGCGGCGTGGCGAACTCGGCCTTCACTTCGGCGAGCTCGGTCTTGATGATGTCGAGGATGCGGGCGCGCGAGCGCAGGATCGCAAGATAGTCTCCGATCTCGCCGGCGAGTTTTGCCAGCTCGCCGCCGATCTCGTCGCGGCCGAGCGCGGTGAGGCGCGCCAGCCGCAGCTCGAGGATGGCTTTGGCCTGATCCAGCGACAGGCGGATGGTGCCGTCCTCGTTGATGCGGTGGCGGGGATCATCGATCAGCGTGATGATGTCCTCGACATCGCGCGCCGGCCAGTCGCGCGTCATCAGGGTGTCGCGCGCGACAGCCGGTGTCGGCGAGGTGCGGATGACGCGAATGATCTCGTCGATATTGGCAACCGCGATGGCAAGGCCAACCTGCTCGTGCGCGCGTTCGCGCGCCTTGCGCAGCTTGTACTTGGTGCGGCGGGTGACGACCTGCTCACGGAAGCCGACGAAGATCGTCAGCAAGTCCTTCAGGTTCATCGTCTGCGGACGGCCGGAATCGAGCGCGACGGCGTTGACGCCAAAACTGGTTTGCAACGGCGTGAACTTGTAGAGCTGGTTCAGCACGACGTCGGGCATGGCGTCGCGCTTGAGCTCGACGACGACGCGGTAGCCGTCGCGGTCGGACTCGTCGCGCAGATCGGAAATGCCCTCGATCTTCTTTTCCTTGTACAGTTCGGCAATGCGCTCGACCATCGTCGCCTTGTTCACCTGATACGGAATCTCGGTGATGACGATCGCCTCGCGATCCTTGCGGATGGTCTCGAACGCGACCTTGCCGCGCATCACGATGGAGCCGCGGCCGAGATGGTAGGCGCTGCGGATGCCCTGGCGTCCGAGGATGATGCCGCCGGTCGGAAAATCCGGGCCCGGGATGATGTTATTGAGCTCGTCGATGGTCAGCGACGGATTGTCGATCAATGCCAGGCAGGCGTCGATGACCTCGCCGAGATTGTGAGGCGGGATGTTGGTGGCCATGCCGACGGCAATGCCGCCGGCGCCGTTGACCAGCAAATTCGGGAAGCGCGCCGGCAGAACCACCGGCTCCCTGGTCGAACCGTCATAATTGTCCTGAAAGTCGACGGTCTCGTTGTCGATGTCTTCCAAAAGCTTCAGCGCGATCTTGGTGAGGCGCGATTCGGTGTAGCGCATCGCCGCGGGCGGATCGCCGTCGACCGAGCCGAAATTGCCCTGCCCGTCCACCAGCAATTCGCGCATCGAGAAGGGCTGCGCCATGCGCACCAGCGAGTCGTAGATCGCCTGGTCGCCATGCGGATGGTATTGGCCCATGACGTCGCCGACGATACCGGCCGACTTCTTGTGCTTCTTGTCGGGCGTATAGCCTTCCTCGTTCATCGAGAACAGGATGCGGCGGTGCACCGGCTTCAGACCGTCGCGCGCATCGGGCAGCGCACGCGACACGATCACGCTCATGGCGTAGTCGAGATAGGACTTCTTCATCTCGTCGAGGATGGAGACGGGGCGAATGTCCGAGGGTTGCGCCGGCTGGTCGCCGGGCTTGTTGTCGTCGTCAGCCAAGGGGGAATCCGGTGAGTTTTTGTCTGGGAATCATATAGCGCATCGTGCCCCTGATAACCACCCTTGGCGAAGGCTGGGAAGCGCTTTTTCCGCTTATTTTTCCAATGACTTACGGCGTTGGAAGGAGCGCCTGGAATGAACCTGGAACCGGTCTTCCAAAATCGCCCCTGCCACAGGGTCCATCATGCCGCGAGAGCGCCCCATCGGCTCGTTTTGCCCCCGCGCAAGCCGCGTTCAAGCCGAACATGAAACGGGCCCGGAAATCCCGAGCCCTTTCTGCCGATTAGCAAGGTTCGCTGACACGACGTGGAAGGCGCCCCTGAGCCCGGCCAGCGCCCTCCATCGTCCGATCCGTTCTCAGAACGGGATATCGTCGTCCATGTCGCTGTTGCGGCCACCGCCGCCGGCGGCAACGGGACGGCGCGGCGCGCTGCTGACCGGGCCGGAGGAGCCGAAATCGCCGCCCGGTTCGTCACCGAAGCTGCCGCCCCCTCCGCCACCGCCGCGGCCATCGAGCATCGTCAGGGTCGAGTTGAAGCCCTGGAGCACGACCTCGGTCGAGTACTTCTCGACGCCGCTCTGGTCGGTCCATTTGCGGGTCTGGAGCGCCCCCTCGATGTAAACCTTCGCGCCCTTCTTCAGGTACTGCTCGGCGACCTTGCAGAGCCCTTCGTTGAAGATCACGACGCGATGCCACTCGGTCTTTTCCTTGCGCTCGCCGGTATTCTTGTCGCGCCAGGTTTCCGAGGTGGCGATGCTCAAATTCGCAATCGGCCGCCCGTCCTGGGTGCGGCGGATTTCAGGATCCTTGCCGAGGTTTCCAACCAGAATGACCTTGTTGACGCTTCCCGCCATCGCCGCTCTCCACTCCGAATGCCACTGATTTCAAAAGGCCGAGCGCGCTGCCCGCGTTCCTCTGCGCCCTGTTGAGGCGACCCTATACGCTCGCGGGCGCCGCTCAGCCCAGCACCCCCGGGGTTATCCCCACATATAGCATCGACCGCCGCCATGTTCCAGATTTGTTCTTCGCTGCTTGGGACCCGTTGCCCGCTGACTCGGCCGCGGCGAAAAACCAATCCGAGATGGAACTTTCCCCGGTTCCACATAACGGGAAAAAACACTTAACATTCATCAAGTTGGAACCCGCAAGTCGCCCGCCAAGTGTGGCATTCCGGAGACGGACTCTGCTCTTTCGCTAAGCTACGATTGCCTCGGAATTGTTCATCTGGGCGTCGCATCTGATCAACCGCTTCGAGGACATCGAGAAGCGGACGAACTTGGGGAGACTGCAATGAATAAGATTTTGTTTGGTGCAATCAGTGCAATAGCGTTGGGGCTGTCGGCCCCTGCAAGCGCGGCGGATCTCGCTGCGCGTCCCTACACCAAGGCCCCCGCGCCGGCGGTCGCCGCGATCTACGACTGGAGCGGCTTCTACATCGGCATCAACGGTGGCGGCGGCTCGTCCCACAAGTGCTGGGATTTCGTGACGCCGGTGACGGGCACCCTTGTGCCTGAGGGTTGCCACAATGCGACAGGCGGCACGGTCGGTGGCCAAATTGGCTATCGCTGGCAGTCCGCCAATTGGGTGTTCGGCTTCGAAGGACAGGGTAACTGGGCTGACTTCTCGGGCGACAACGTCAGCACCCTCTTCCCTGGAAGCGCTTTGGTCACGGGTGATCGTAACCGCTCCCGGATCGATGCTTTTGGCTTGATCACGGGTCAGGTCGGTTACGCCTGGAACAACGTGTTGTTCTATGTGAAGGGCGGCGGCGCGGTTGTCGGCGACAAGTACGACGTTTATGCCGCTGCAGGCACGCCAGGCGCTGGCGCGCTGCTGGCATCGGCGCGCGAGACCCGCTGGGGCGGTACCGTTGGCGCCGGCTTGGAATTTGGATTTGCACCGAACTGGTCGCTCGGAATCGAGTACGACCACATCTTCCTCGGCCACCGCACGATCGGTTTCACGACCCCTGGGGGCGCTGCGTTCGGAAGCGATCGTATTGGCCAGGACGTCGACATGGGTCTGGTTCGGCTGAATTATCGCTTCGGCGGCCCGCTGATCGCCAGGTATTGATATCCTCGGATATCGCAGAAGAACGGAAGGGCCGGCCTCAGTGCCGGCCTTTTTCTTTTCAAATAGACCGCTGGTGCAATGAGTCAGTAACCATCACCTTTTCGACCACTGTGGCTTTTCGGAGACACAACTTGCAGCTTCAGTGGTGTAAGCACCGCCTCAGTTGGGCCGTTGAGTCCGCTGCCCTTCCGCCCGCGGAAGGCAACAACAGAAACTGGGACTGGGATTAAGTTGAAAATGAAGAAAGTTTTGTTGGCTTCGGCCTGTTTGTTCGCTCTGGCCGCCCCCGCTTCGGCTGCTGATCTCGCGGCTCGCCCCTACACCAAGGCTCCGGTCGCTCCGATGGCTTCGGTCTACAACTGGACCGGTTTCTACCTCGGTATCGTCGGCGGCGGCGCCTGGGAAGCCTCTTCGGGCGACCCGAAGATGCAGGGTGGCTTCGTCGGCGGGACCGCCGGCTACAACTGGCAGACCGGCAACGTCGTGTTCGGTGTCGAGGCCGATGGCGCCTGGGCTGACGTCAGCGCCTCGGCAGCTGGCACGGTTGCTGTCGCCGGCGTCGGTGGCATCCCCGCCTCGCTGAGCTCCAAGACCGATGCAATGGGCACCGTGCGCGGCCGCATCGGCTGGGCCGTCAACAACGTGCTGCTGTACGGCACCGGTGGTTACGCCTGGATCGACAACAAGCTCACCGCCACCCTGGGCGGCCTCTCGGTCTCCGACAGCAAGTTCCACTCCGGCTGGACCGTCGGTGCGGGCGTCGAGGCGTTCTTCGCTCCGCAGTGGTCGGTCAAGGGCGAGTACCTCTATCGCAGCCTCGGCGGCGAGACCTACTTCTCGGGCGCCATTCCCACCGGTACGCTCAACCTCCACACCGTGCAGGTCGGCGTGAACTATCACTTCGGCGCCCCGGTCGTCGCCAAGTACTAAGCCACGATTCAAACGCTACTCGCGTTACGAAAGGCCGGCCTTGCGCCGGCCTTTTTGTTTGGCTGGTGCCAAGCCGCAGCTCACGTTTTTGGAGAGATGTGACCCGAGGGTGACACAACCTTTGGCTTCAATGGTGTAAAGCTGTGGCATCAGTCGGGTCATAGGGGTCCGCTGCTCTTCCGCTTCCGGAAGGCAAGAAAGAGAAACCGGATACTGGGGACATGGATATGAAGAAGGTTTTGCTGGCTTCGGCTGGTTTGTTCGCATTGAGCGCGTTGACACCGGCCTCGGCGGCCGACTTGGCGGCCCGCCCCTACACCAAGGCTCCGGTCGCGCCGATCGCGATGTACAATTGGAGCGGTTTCTACCTCGGTATCAACGGCGGCGGCGCATCGAGCCGCAACTGCTGGGACGTCAACAACATCTTCGGCGTGCCGGGTCCGGACACGGCTGAGGGCTGCCACAATGCAACCGGCGGCGTGGTCGGTGGTCAGCTCGGCTATCGCTGGCAGTCGACCAACTGGGTGTTCGGTCTCGAAGCCCAAGGCGACTGGGCCAACCTGAAAGGCTCGAACACGAGCCTGGTTCTTGGGCCCCTGGTCAACCAGACCAAGATCGACGCACTTGGCCTCTTCACCGGTCAGGTCGGCTATGCCTGGAACAACGTGCTCTGGTACGTGAAGGGTGGCGCGGCCGTCACGCACGCCAAATATAACGGCCTGCTGGCCGGCGTCGTCCTTGATAGCGCAAGCGAGACGCGCTGGGGTGGCGCGGTCGGCACCGGCCTCGAATTTGGTTTCGCGCCGAACTGGTCCGTGGCGATCGAGTACGACCATCTGTTCATGGGCAAGCGCAACAACTCGTTCACGATTCTCGGCGTCAACGACCGTATCGATCGGATCAAGCAGGACGTCGATATGGGCACGGTCCGCCTCAACTACACCTTCGGCGGCCCGGTGGTTGCGAAGTACTGAGCTTCGCCTCCCAACTCTCCGCGTTACGAAAGGCCGGCCTCGTGCCGGCCTTTTTGTTTGGCCCTGCTTGTTGGGCCATGCGCGTTCCATGCAGTTCCGTCCTGCTGCTGCCAGATGCCGCCAGCGCGCCAACATTCCGTTGACGATTCGCAACTCCCTCTGGAAATCCGTCTCCGTTCTTCCTACGTTCGCTGCCATACCCATTGGCGCCGATCCGGTCCCGGGCGAAGCGCGCCTGTTTTGCTGGCGCGGTCGCGCACCCATGGGCTTCCTTGAGGGCAACTCGGATGGATGAAGTGATCAAGGCGAAGCGCCAACAACAGAACGCGGGCTCCAGCCTGCGCGCAATTACGATCCGTGGCGCGCGCGAGCACAACCTCAAGAACATCGACGTCGAGATTCCCCGCGACAAGCTCGTGGTGTTCACCGGCCTCTCCGGCTCCGGCAAATCCTCGCTCGCCTTCGACACCATCTACGCCGAGGGCCAGCGCCGCTACGTCGAATCGCTGTCGGCCTATGCGCGCCAGTTCCTGGAGATGATGCAGAAGCCCGACGTCGACCAGATCGACGGCCTGTCGCCGGCGATCTCGATCGAGCAGAAGACGACGTCGAAGAATCCGCGCTCGACCGTCGGCACCGTCACCGAGATCTACGACTACATGCGCCTGCTCTGGGCGCGCGTCGGCGTGCCCTATTCGCCGGCCACGGGCCTGCCGATCGAGAGCCAGACCGTCTCGCAGATGGTCGACCGCGTGCTGGCGCTGCCCGAAGGCACCCGCCTCTATCTGCTCGCCCCTGTCGTGCGCGGCCGCAAGGGCGAGTACCGCAAGGAGCTCGCCGAATGGCTCAAGAAGGGCTTTCAGCGCGTCAAGATCGACGGCACCTTCCACGAGCTCGCGGAAGCGCCGACACTGGACAAGAAATTCCCGCATGACATCGACGTCGTCGTCGACCGCATCGTCGTGCGCGCCGACATCGGCCAGCGCCTCGCCGAAAGCTTCGAGACCGCGCTGAAGCTCGCCGAAGGCCTCGCCGTCGTCGAATTCGCCGATGCGCCCGCGGCAGCTCCTACTGAAGAGAAGAAGAAGACCGCCAAGATCCACGACAAGAGCGGCCCCGAGCGCATGCTGTTCTCGGAAAAGTTCGCCTGCCCGGTCTCCGGCTTCACGATCCCCGAGGTCGAGCCGCGCCTGTTCTCCTTCAACAACCCCTACGGCGCCTGCCCCGCCTGCGGCGGCCTCGGCGTCGAGCAGCATGTCGACGAGGACCTCGTCATTCCCGACAAGGAGCTCGCCATCGGCAAGGGCGCCATCGCGCCCTGGGCCAAGTCGTCCTCACCCTATTACGTGCAGACGCTGACCGCGCTCGGCAAGCACTACAAGTTCACGCTGACCACCAAGTGGAAGGACCTGCCCAAGAAGACGAAAGACGCGATCCTGCATGGCTCCGGCGAGGACGAAATCAAGTTCTCCTACGAGGACGGGGTGCGCTCCTACGATACCAAGAAGCCGTTCGAAGGCGTCATCACCAACATCAACCGCCGCTACCGCGAGACCGAAAGCGAGTGGGCCCGCGAGGAGCTGGCGAAATACTTCCACGACGTGCCCTGCGAGGCGTGCAAGGGCTTCCGCCTCAAGCCCGAGGCGCTCTGCGTCAAGATCGGGGCCAAGCATATCGGCGAGATCTCGGAGCTGTCGGTCAGGAAGGCCGGCGAATGGTTTGAGACCGTGCCCGACGCGCTCAACGCGCAGCAGAACGAGATCGCCGGCCGCATCCTGAAAGAGATCCGCGAGCGCCTCACCTTCCTGCTCGACGTCGGCCTCAACTACCTCACCCTCTCCCGCTCCTCCGGCACGCTGTCCGGCGGCGAGAGCCAGCGCATCCGCCTGGCCTCCCAGATCGGCTCGGGCCTGACGGGCGTGCTCTACGTGCTGGACGAGCCCTCGATCGGCCTACACCAGCGCGACAACGCCCGCCTGCTCGACACCCTCAAGCGGCTACGCGACCTCGGCAACACCGTGGTCGTGGTCGAGCATGACGAGGACGCCATTCGGCTTGCCGACTACGTACTCGATATCGGCCCCGGCGCCGGCATGCATGGCGGCCACATCGTCGCCGAAGGCACGCCCGCCGAGATCATGCGCAACCCGAAATCGCTGACCGGCAAATATCTCACCGGCGAGCTCGAGGTCGAGGTGCCGGAGCGGCGTCCACCGAACCATCGCCGCACCATCAAGGTGGTCAACGCGCGCGGCAATAACCTCAAGAACGTCACGGCGGAAATTCCGCTCGGCCTGTTCACCTGCGTCACCGGCGTCTCCGGCGGCGGCAAGTCGACGCTCTTGATCGACACCCTGTACCGCGCCATCGCGCGCAAGCTGAACAATGCCAGCGAAGGCGCCGCCCCGCACGACCGCATCGAGGGCCTCGAGCACATCGACAAGATCATCGACATCGACCAGTCGCCGATCGGCCGCACCCCGCGCTCGAATCCAGCGACCTATACCGGCGCCTTCACGCCGATCCGGGAATGGTTCGCCGGCCTGCCCGAGTCCAAGGCGCGCGGCTACGAGCCCGGCCGCTTCTCCTTCAACGTCAAGGGCGGCCGCTGCGAGGCCTGCCAGGGCGACGGCGTCATCAAGATCGAGATGCACTTCCTACCCGACGTCTACGTCACCTGCGACGTCTGCAAGGGCAAGCGCTACAACCGCGAGACGCTGGAGGTGCTGTTCAAGGGCAAGAGCATCGCCGACGTGCTCGACATGACGGTCGAGGAAGCCGCCGACTTCTTCAAGGCGGTGCCGCGCGTGCGCGAAACCTTCCAGACCCTGCACCGCGTCGGGCTCGACTACATCCATGTCGGCCAGCAGGCCACCACGCTCTCGGGCGGCGAAGCCCAGCGCGTCAAGCTGGCCAAGGAGCTGTCCAAGCGCGCCACCGGTCGCACGCTCTATATCCTGGACGAGCCGACCACCGGCCTGCACTTCCACGACGTCAAGAAGCTGCTAGAGGTGCTGCACGAGCTGGTGGCGCAGGGCAACACCGTGGTCGTCATCGAGCACAATCTCGAAGTCATCAAGACCGCCGACTGGGTCATCGACCTCGGCCCCGAAGGCGGCGACGGCGGCGGCGAGATCGTGGCGTGGGGCCCGCCGGAGGATATTGCGAAAGCGCCAAGGAGCTACACGGGCAAGTTCCTGGAGCCGGTGCTGAAGAAGGCGCGGAAGCCGAAGCGACGGAGCACGAGCGAGGCGGCGGAGTAGAGATTCATCCATCTCATCTGCGGGGGTTTTGGGGGAACAAGCCTTTGAGTGTCCGCGATGCCCAGCCGAAACTACACACTCTTCCGCAACGCCATTCTCGCCGAGCAGCAGGTGATCTGTGTTTACGAGGGTCGTTATCGCGAGCTCTGTCCGCATATCATCGGCACCAACAAGCGCGGCGAGGAGGCCGTGCTGGCCTGGCAGTTCGCTGGCGATAGCAGTGGCTGTCTGCCACAATGGCGATGCCTAAGGCTGGCGAACGTCAGCGACGCCCGCGCGCGGGGCGGCCGCTGGCACGAGGGCGCGTCCCACCGGACCACTCAGACTTGCGTCAGCAGCATCGATATCGACGTCAATGTTCACGTCCGCAAGTTGCGGTGACTCGCTTCCTGGTGCAGATGCGACCCTACAAAGGGCGGGACCGGAAGCGAACCTCGTCAATTACGACGTAGCGGCCGAAGAGTCCCTGACCGAACTGACCAACGGCCTCCAGAAGCCGCACCCGCACCAGTTGCGCGTTGTCCGGATCGATACGAAGTAAGATCAGGCCTGGAACGGTTTGGCTGCGACGAAAGACAAGCTCGCCGAAATCCTTATCAGCTGTGAGGAGAAGCCGTCCTTCCCGGGACGCCAGAGCCATGACTTCCACGTCACTCAGGCTCGCCGCAAATTCGGCGATGTAGAGCACGTCATGACCAGCGCCGCGCAGTTACCGCACCAAGGAGGCTGTGACGCACTCGTCCGCGAGCCAGAACTCGATTCAGCGATAAATGATGTCTTCGTCGGCCAAATAGTCGGCCGCGAACGCTTGCGCCGCCCGAATATCATCGGGCGTAAGCCGCGGGTGCTCAGCGATGATGGCCTCGGTGGTCATACCCGCGCCCAGTTCGCGCAACACCAATTCGACCGGCACGCGCGTCCCGCGGATCACGGGCTTGCCGTCCATGATCGCCGGGTTGATTTCAATCCGCTCGTGCCGCATGGCTCTCCTCGAATTCTGCCCAATGATAGCACGCCACATCCCGCTTGTCAGCGAACTGCAACCGGCTCCATGCCCTACGCCCTCGCCATCTTCGACCTCGACGGCACGCTGGCCGACAGCTTTCCGTGGTTCCTGCGCACCGTCAACGACATCGCCGATCGCTTCGACTTTCGTCGCGTCGCTGATGAGGACATCGAGGGCCTGCGGCATGCGTCGACGCGCGAGATCCTGAGCCAGCTCGAAGTGCCCTTGTGGAAGCTGCCGGCGATCGCGCGGCATGCGCGGCGGCTGAAGGCGGAGGCAGCAGCTGAGATCTCGCTGTTTGCGGGCGTCGAGGCGATGCTGCGGACGCTCGCGGAGAACGGCGTGCAGCTGGCGCTGGTGACGTCCGACAGCGAGGCCAATGCGCGCGAGAAGCTTGGCGAGGCGACCGCGCTGTTTGCGCATTTCGACTGCGCGGCATCGCTGTTCGGCAAGCCCGCGAAATTCCGCCGTGTCGTCCGCCGCGCCGGCGTGGAGCCGGGCCAGGTCATCGCCATCGGCGACGAGGTCCGCGACATCGAGGCGGCGCGCGCGGTGGGAATTGCCTGCGGCGCTGTATGCTGGGGTTATGCGGCGCCGGCGGCGCTGCGGGCGCGGGCGCCGGAGCATGTGTTCGAGCGGATGGATGAGATTGCGGACGCGGTGTGCCGTAATCGTAGGGTGGGTTAGCCCTGCAGATGCGCAAAGCGCGCATCTGCTCGGCGTAACCCGCCTCTTTGCTTTCCACGCAGACAGAGAAGTGGTGGGTTACGCTTCGCTAACCCACCCTACACATCCCCTACTCCGTCCTGCGCAAAAACATCCCGAACGCCCTTGGGCCGTCGCCGGTCTTGACCTCGCCGATCACCTTCAGCTCCACCGCATCGATGATATCGAGCGTGTTGCTCTCCCAGCACGCGACGATGACGCGCTTGCCGTCGGCGGTGGCGTTGATCCCTTCCGGATAGTCGCCGACATTGATGCGCTTGATCGGCTTCAGGCTCGCAATATCGAACACGCTGACGGTGCCGCCATATTGGTCGGTGACGAAGCCGCGGCCTTGTGTCAGCGCCACCGCATAGGGCCGCATGCCGACCTTCACGCGGCCGATCTCGCGCCCTTCTGCAATGTCGATCACCGAGACGTCGTCGGAGCCGACATTGGCGGTATAGGCGCGCTTGCCCTTGGCGTCGATGGTGACGCCGAATGGGCGGGTGCCGACCTTGATCGTCACCTTGCGCTGGTGTGTTGCGGTGTCGACGACCGAGACGCTGTCGTCGTCGCGGTCCGCCGAGAGCAGCAGCTTGCCGTCAGGCGTCACCGCAAGGCCCGATGGCGAGGCGCCGACCGCGATGCTGGCGGTGACGCTGCGCGAGGCTGCATCGATCACCCGCACCGCCGCCGCGTACCAGTCCGCGACATAGACCGTCTTGCCATCGGGGGCGACGGCAATACCGAGCGGCCCGCCGCCGACCTCGATGCGGCCTGCGACCTGGCGCGTGGCGGCGTCCACCACCGTCACCGCCTTGGCGTCCGGGCTCGTCACATAGGCAAAGCGGCCGTCCGCGCTGACGGCCACGCCCGCCGGCTTGCCGCCGATCGGAATGGTCGCGACGCTCCGCGAGGTCGCGAGATCCACCACCATCAGATCGTCGCTGAGCTGGTTGGTGACGAACGCCTCCTCGGCAGCGGCGCTGCCGAGGCTGGCATGACAAAGGCTGGCGGCGAGCGCCGCCAGAACCAGCATCCGCACGATCAGCTACCGCTCTCGATCTTCTTCTTCAGCGCCTCGAGGCCGGTCTTGTAGAGACCGCTCACCGCGGTCTTGGCGGCCTCGTCGCTCAGCTCCGGCGGCGGATCGTTGTTGGGAAAGCCGCGGTAGAACGCGCCGGCCCATTCCAGCTTCGACTTGCCGTCGGGAGCCGGCGACACCGTCAAGGTCGAGGAATAATTGGTCACCGGCAACACCTTCACGTCGACCTTGGTGATCCGGTACGAATAGCTCATCATGTCGGGCTCGTATTTGTAGAGCTCCTCGTCGACCGTCGCCCCGCCCGTCAGCGTCAGCTGCCGCGTCGCGCCGACCTCGTTGCCCTTCTCGCCCGTGGTCTTGGTGACGGGCGGAAGCCAGCTCATGTCCTGAAAGTTGCGGATCGCGGCCCAGACCTTGTCCTGCGGCGCGTTGATCTCGATGGATTCCCGCACCTTCTGCCGGGTCGGCCCATGCGCCCAGGCCGGTGAAAAAGCCGGCGCAAAAGCCACCGTCAAAGCCGCCGCTCCTGCGGCAGTCAGCACCGCAGCCACAGCCGTGCGCCGTCCAATCGTCACCCTCATCTCGTTTCCTCATGCGTCTCGTTGATGGCGCGCGACTTGGGACGCGCGCTCCCGGCCATCCTAGCGCATTTTGGGGCCGAGGGGAGACCGGTTCGTGGCGCCGTTGCGGCGGCACGCGGCACGACCCACAACCTGTTGCGGGGCCCGGCGGGCAAAACACCCCAGGTGCAGGTCAACGCCATCGGGCCAAAATATTTCTCTTTATCAGAAGTTCGGATTATCGTATATGACACCCATCCCAGCCCGGCCGAGGGGCGTATCGCGATCGTCACGACATGCGGGGTGGGACGTGGTGGACGCAGGCTGCGTTGCCGCGACGGTGACTGCAGGGCGGGTCACACCGTGAGCAGCTCCCTGCGCGGACACGACCGGTGCAGCCTGCGTACGGCAAAATCGTGTGGTCCTGGCGCCCGGGGTCTGTGCGCCAAGTCTGGCGGTGATGCTGCGGCCCAACCGGGCGCGCGCATCAGCCATCCGCAGGGGCGACGGGGGCAATAGTGCATCGCTCCCCGGGGAGAGCAAGCCGTAAACCCACTGCGCAGGGAAGGCCGGATGTTTGGCTTCACCTGTATGCCGCTGTGCAGCTTCCTTAAGCACACGCTTTCGCACAGTGGACCGCGGGTGCCAGCCGGCACCCGGCCTTCCCTGCGCCCTCGGCACTTTTGAGGGCCGCAACTGAAGCAAAAGCTCGGGCAGATCATGCCGCGAGAACGCGAAACCGCGCGTGCGATTGAGTTTCGAGCGGAAAGATGAATTCGCTCTCGTGCCCCGGACGCAGTGCAGCGCCCCTTCGGCGATGCGCTGCAGAGCCGGGGCCCATGCAGCAGCGCGTTGCTCGGCCGCTGGGTCCCGGCTCTGCGCCGCAACGCCATAAGCGCGTTTACGCGCGTCTTCGACGCGCTATGCGCGTTGCAGCTTGTCCGGGACACGAGAGCGGAAGACGGTGCCGCTTCGTACTCCGTCATTGCGAGCGCAGCGAGGCAATCCAGACTGTCGCCGCGAAAAGATTCTGGATTGCTTCGCTGCGCTCGCAATGACGACGGAAAGCGCGAGAGTCGGTCGCGCCTTCGATCACTCCCCCAGCGTCGCCTCCACGAACCCACGCGGATCGTCGCAGAACTCCCGCATCACCCGGTAATGATCGGTCTGCTCCACCGTAACAGGCTCCAGGCCGTATTTCCCGAGCCGCAGCAGCCGCGCATTCGGGTAAGCCATCAGCAGAGGCGCATGGGTCGCCATGATCACCTGGCAGATGCGGGAGTCTTCCATGCGCCGCAGCAGCTTCAAGAACTCGATCTGGCGTGCCGGCGACAGCGCCGATTCCGGCTCGTCGAAGATGAAGATGCCCTGGCGCTGACAGCGCTCCTCGAAGAAGCGCAGGAAGCCTTCGCCGTGGGAGTGCGACAGGAAGTCCGGACCGACCTGGCCGGCGTCGCGCGCGGCCTTGTCAAGATACCGTGCGACCGAGAAGAAGCTCTCGGCGCGAAAAAACCAGCCATGGGTGATCTTCGGCAGCCAGCTTGCGCGCAGTGCCTTGGCGAGTTGGCCGCCCATCTTCTCGCGCGCCTCGGAGTGATCGACTGGCATGTAGCCCTTGCCGCCGCCAGCATCGTCGTAGCCGGCGAGCGCTGCGATGCCTTCGAGGATCGTCGACTTCCCGGTGCCGTTCTCTCCGACGATGATCGTGATGGCGGCGTCGAAGCTCAGCTCGAAATCATCCGGGAAGATGGGCAGGCAAAACGGATAGGCCTCGCGATCACCCACCTGCAACGGGTCGAGCCAGACCCGCTTCAGATACGGCGCCGGCAGGTTGATCGTGCGATGACCCCGCCGGCCCATAGCCGCCTCTCCGTCCGTTTCGCCACCGGCATTCCAGACCGGAACGTAGCGAGAACAATGATGCCACGCAAGCGGCAGGTAGCTCCCGGCGCAAGCCCCGGTCGCCCCCTAACCCAAAACCTCCAACACCAGCTCCATGGTCATCAGCACTGGATTGTCGCCGCGGACGAGGCGCCCCTCGGCGAGGCCGCCGGTGTAGTCGATCAGCGCGACATCGAGCGCAGCTTCGAGCGTGCCGGAGGGCCCGGGCGCGATCAGACCGGCCGTCGCCGCAAGCTCGGTCGCAAACGGCTCGGTCACCCCGCCGTGAGTGAAGCGGGCGCCGATGGTCGAGCCGACGCCGCCATGGATCTTCGCCCGCGCGATGCCGTGCGCGCGGCAAAACTCTTCGAGCGCGCCAGCAAAATCCTGGTTCGGCCGCAGCCGCAGCGCAAACGCGCGGCTCGTGGTGCGCGCGCCGGTGCTCGCAGCCGCCACCGGCCCAAACAGCTTGAAATTGGTCTCGGGATCGGGCTCGGCGGTGAACACCGCACCGTCGATACCGAATGCGTCGACCTCGAACGGTTCGGCGACGACAGTCTCGTCCGGCAGCATGTGGCCGCCGCTGGCCTTGCCGTCCGCCTCCGTCCACAGCCCATGGCAGTGAAAGAACGGCGCCCCCTCGCGCATGCCGAGCGTCATGCTGCCGAGCTTTGTGCGCGTAACGCCAGCGGGCCGGAAGGTCTCGCTGTAGAACGCCGCGTTCTCGCCGGTCTTCGACAGCGCCGGCATGACATAGGCGAACGGGCCGAGCGCGCCGTGCCGGAAGTTGAGCACGCCGCTCGTAAAACCCACGGCCGCAAAACCGCGTCGCGCGGCCTCGAGCAGCGGTACGCCTGCCTCAAGCGTGAAGGAGAAAGCGCGTCCCCTCGCCTCCACCCATTGGATGCGTTCTACGAGCGGCACGCCCGGCTGCTTGATATTCCGCATCACCTGCGCTCAGCCTGCCTTCGTCTTGTCGAGATCGAGCAGGCCGCGGGCCTCGAGCTCGTCGCGCACCATGCGTTTCGGCACCTTGCCATAGCCGGATTTCGGCAAAGCCTCCCAGAAGAAGAACCGCTTCGGCATCTTGTAGCGCGGCACCTTCGGGCCGAGGAACGCCGCCATCTCGGCCTCGCTCACCGGCTTCTCGCCTTCGCGCGCCACGCAGACGGCAACGCCGACCTCGCCCCAGGTCGCATCGGGTACGCCGAGCACGGCAACCTCGCCAACGGCGGGATGCGTCAAAATCTTCTCCTCGATCTCGCGCGGATAGATGTTGGAGCCGCCGGAGATGTACATGTCGGAGGCGCGGCCCGTGATGTAGACGAATCCCTCCTCGTCCATGTGGCCGAGATCGCCGGTGCGAAACCAGCCGTTGCGGAACGCCTTCGCATTGGCTTCGGGATTGTCGTAATAGCCCGCGAGTACCGCAGGCCCAATCACGCAGATCTCGCCGCTCTGGTTGGCCGCAAGCTCGCGGCCCTCGTCGTCCTGGATCGAGACCTGCATGGCCGTGCGCTCGAAGCCGCAGGTGCCGATCCTGGCATGCGGACTATCCTCAGCGTCGTGCAGCGCCGCCGGCAGCACGGTGATGTTGCCGGTGACCTCGCCGAGGCCAAAATACTGCACGATGACCTTGCCGAGCTTCTTCAGCGCGGTCTTCTGGTCCTCGCGATACATCGGCGCACCCGCATAGATCACGTGACGCAGCGAGGAATGATCGTATTTGTCGATTGCGGGATGCTCGACCATCATCTTGAGGATCGTCGGCACGGTGAAGAGATTGGCGACCCGATGCCTTTCGATCAGGCGGAACGCCTCGTCGATGTCGAACTTCTCCGTCGGCAGCAAAACGGTGCAGACGCCGCGCGCGGTCTGCACCAGCTGATGCACGCCGGCGCCATGCGAGAGCGGCGCCACCACCAGCGAGGCGTCGTGCTCGGTGACGCCGGGTGTGAGATCGGCGAGATGGTTGGTGACGACAAATCCCATCTGGCCGTGGGTCAGCACCGCGGCCTTGGACCGACCGGTGGTACCCGAGGTAAAGAAGAACCAGCAGGGATCATCGTGCTCGACGGCGACGTTCTGGACCTCCTCTCCGCCTCGCGAGGCGATGGCCTCAGCAACGGACGTCTCGCCGAACGCGCCCTTGCCGTCGAGGCTCCAGGTGAACTCCAGCGCACCGCCCTTCACGGCCGCCGCGTGTTCGGGAAAATCGACATGGCACAGAAACGCCTTCGCCCCGGAGGCTTCTGCGAGATAAGTCACCTCGTCCGGCATCAGACGGAAATTGGTGGGCACCCAGACCGCGCCGAGCCGGAACGCGGCGAACATCGAAAAGAACATCTCGTCGCCATTCTTGGAATGGACGAGGATGCGGTCACCCTTGGCAATGCCGCGCGCAGCGAGCGCTGCGGCCAGCGCCGAGACCCGCGCATCGATCTGCCGCCAGGTCCAGGATTTGTCTCCCCAAATGAAGCCGGGACGTGACCCATGCCGCCGCGCATTCTGGGTCAGCATATGAGCGAGATTCATGACGCGACGGGACATGCGCAAGGGCTGCATGGGGCTTCCTCTTCGAGGGCGAACGGCGCGCTGGCCGCCCGCTCATTGCGACCCATTTATCGCCATCGCCGGCGCCTCTGCAAGGCCGCCGGCCGCACACCTGCCCTACGGCTGCTTGAACGCAAACGGCGTCGCCGTGATGGTCTTCTGCTTGACGCAGGCCTGCGGGCCAAAGCCGCCGCAAAAGCTGCCATGCAGATCGAAGCGAATGCGCGCGGCTCCGCGCTTCACTGCCGGCGGCATGATCGTGTAGCTGCGGACATAGCCGTCGAACACCTTGCGTACGCTGCCGTCCGGCAGCGTCACCAGGATGTTCATGACGCAGCCGCCGGTTCCGCAATAGGTGGTCTCGCGGCCACCGCATTTGGTCTCGCTGAAATCGACGATGTAGTCGTCGCGGCCGTCGCCGGTCAGGTCGATCTGGCGCACCGTATCGGGCGCGAAGCTCACCTCGCCACCGTCCTGGCTGGTGCATTCCTCATTGGCATAGCGCAGCGCCGTCTGCACGCCGGGGGGATAGTCGGACGGATTGAACGGCTTCGCATCCTCGGCCCACGCGGCGGAGGCGACCAGAACAAGCAGAAGCATCGGATGGCGCATGGGCGTTGGTCGCTTCTGTAACCGCAATCGTTCAGGGAATTTTAAACATGATCGGCGCACCCTCGCTGAGTTCTTGCGTACAGAGTGTCGCATCATGGTCAAAGCGTCCGCCTTCCTCCTGTTGTCGCTGGCGCTCGCCGGATGTGCTGTGGGTCCTCAGGCGCACCTGGCGCCCGATCCCGCCTTCAAGCCTGCACGTTATGCCTGGGATGGCGCCGGCGAGGATCCCAATCGGCCGCATGCGGCCTCGCAACCAACGCGCGCGGCGGCCCGATCCGAGCGCAACAGGTCGCAAGTCGAGCTGCAGTCCCAGTCGAAGGAATGGTGGCAGGCGCAGGACGGCAGCGAGGCCGAGCAGGATGCCAGGCTCAACCGCTCCCTGGTCATCTGCCAGGGGTGCCTGCGCCCGCCGCAACAGCCCGAAGATTCCAGGCTGGCCAAAGCCGCCGATTGACGTGAACCGCAGTCACAGCTGAAACCTGCCGACCCAATCGTGCGTTACGAAGTCGTGCGCGAGGCCAACGGCTGGAAGATCGACGACATGAGCGACGTTATCGACAACAAGGCCCATCGCCACTTCGAGCTGGAGGTCGACGGCCATCTTGCGACCGAACATTACAAGCTCGACGGCAACGTGATCACCTTCGAGCACACCGACGTGCCGAAAGAACTCGGCGGCAAGGGCGTCGGCTCGAAGCTGGTGCAAGGCGCGCTCGACCAGGTCCGCAGTGCCGGATTGAAGCTGATCCCGCAATGTCCGTTCGTGAAAGCGTGGGTCGAGAAGCACGCGGACTATCAGGATCTCGTGGCGAGATAGGAACACAGGCCCGCCGCATGCAGCCGGCGGGCCTGCCGATATCTACGGCCTATTGCCCGTGCCTGAGCATGTCCTGGTCGGTCAGGTCCCAGTCCTGCCACAGTTGCAGCACGCCGAGCAGCACGAGCACGGCGCCGAGGCCCGTGTGATAGACGCGGAGAAAGCCGTCACCGGAATAGCCCATGACGTAGGGCGAGGCGATGAGCCACAGCCCGATCAGGATCGTCGTCACCTCCTGCCAACGCTGCAAGGCGACATATTCAAGCTGGCTGATGCCAAAGACGACCAGACCGATTGCAACCGTATTCAAGATCATCGTCTGGTGCGCGTTGACCGCTGGATCCTGGATGGGAAACCATGGCGAAGCCACAATCGCCGCGCCGAGCAGCATCCCGCACCAATCTTCCCATGTTCGATGAGTATTCAAGAAACCAAAGTCCGACATCGTACCCTCCTATGACAGAGGCACACGTCGGCGGCTGGCAATCACGACTTCCGAATGTCTCGCGACCCTGCCGGCCGCATTCGGACGTGTGTCCTGTAGAGGACGTGGGAACCGCCGGCGGCCGCGCAAGAGCGGGATTGAGGATTATTTCGATGTCCGCGCAATGTTCGCGGGTCGTGAACTCATACCGCACTGCGGCTACAGCGCCCCGAGCTTCCGCAGCGATTCCTGCGCGGACGACAAGCCGGGCTTCAACTCCAGCGCCTTCCTGAAATCGGCGATCGCGCCCTGCTTGTCGCCGAGCCGCAAGCGGGCCTGTCCGCGGTTATTCCACGAGAACACATCCGAGGGATCGTATTGCAACGCCTTGTCGTAGTCCGAAAGGCCGCCCTTGTTGTCGCCCTGGAAGAGGCGGATCATACCGCGATTGCGCCAGCCGCGTGCGTCGGTCGGCGCGAGGCGGATGGCCTCGCCATAGTCGGCGGCGGCACGGTCGAGCTGCTCGCTGTCACGGTAGACGTTGCCGCGATCGATATAGGCGAGCAGATCGGGCGCAAGCTTGATCCGCATCGTGTAGTCGGTGATGGCATGCGCCATGTCGTGCTTGCGGTAAGACACCAGGCCGCGATTGCCATAGGCCATGGCGTAGTTGGGGTCACGCTTGATCGCCGCATCGAAGTCGGCCAAGGCGCCGTCGAGGTCGCCCTTGTTGAACCGGGATTCGCCGCGATTGTTGTAGACCAGTCCTAGCGATGGATCGAGCTTGATGGCCTGGTCGTAATCGGCAATGGCCCGGTCGTAGTCGCGCTTGAACGAATAGACGCGGCCGCGATTGTTGTAGGGGCAGGCATAGTCTGGAGCGAGCCTGACCGCTTCGTCGAGATCGGACAGCGCGGCATCGAGCTCGCGCTTCTCGGTAAGACCATGGCCGCGGTTGCAATAGGCGCCGGCGAGCCTGCGGCCGCTCTCGCTCTTCGTATCGATGACGCTGGAGCAGGCCTTGACCCGCTGGTCGGGCGTGCTGGTCAGCGCCACGCACGCATCCCAGGCGGGACCGCCTTCGGCCGCAGCCGGCGCCGTCGAGATCAGCGCAGCAAGCAACGCCATGAGACTGAGCGGGACACGCATTTTACGGATATCTCCCCTGCGGCAACCTCCCTTGGTCGCACCTTGGCAAGCACCGGTTCAGGCGTCTAGATCAGAGAGAAGCAGCACGTCGGAAGGATCTTGCATGGCCGCATCGGTACGGGACAACAAGGACAGGAGCCGCTTCGAGCTCGATGTCGGCAGCGACGTCGCCTTCGCCAATTACCGGCTGACCCCGACGGCAGTCATCATCACCCATACCGAGACGCCGCGCGCGCTGCGCGGCCGCGGCATCGGTTCCGAGCTGGTCAAGGGCGCATTGAATCTGATCCGGCGCGACGGCAGGAAGGTGATCGCCGGCTGCGGCTTCGTCGTCGACTATCTCGACCGGCATCCGGAGGATGCGGATCTGGTCGCCTGAAAGCAAAAGGGCCCGCGAGACCGCGGGCCCTTCCGGCACGACCGGCGTTCGGTCAGTGCTTAATTTCGGGCGGCAGCTTGCCGCCATTGGCGGCGAGCTTGGACATCACCTGCTTGTGCAGCCAGACGTTCATGCTGGCGGAGTCGTTCATGTCCCCGGTATAGCCGAGCTCCCTGGCAAGGTCCTTGCGCGCGGCAAGGCTGGAATCGATGTCGAGCGCCTTCATCAGGTCGACGATCGAGGTGCGCCATTCCAGCTTCTCGCCCTTGTGCGCGGCCACCGCCTTGTCGACGATCGCGGCCACGTCAACAGACGCCATCGATGCCGCAGCGGGGGCGGATGACGCGCCCGGCGCGGCCCCTGCGGGCGCGCTGCCCGGCGCTGTGCCACCGGTGGGCGCGGCGGAAGCCGGCTGGCTACCGAAGATCGCGCTCATGATTTTCCCGAAAATGCTCATATCTGCTCCCCGAAAAAGGATCCGTTGGAAGGGCCTTGAGTGGCACTTATAGACCAAGTCACTGCGTAGCACCCGCGAAGTTCTGCGAGCCGACACGCAGCATCAGCTTATCTGCGGCGAAATGACGACCGAATGACGCCACCGAAGTTGCGCTGCGGCATCGAATTTCACCCAAGCGTGAGGGACAGGACTCGGAAATGGGCGTACGCTTTGCGTTCAGCTCGCGATGCCTTCCGGAATTCGCGCCTGGTCGGAATCGTGAAACTCAAGAATGGCGGCCGCTCGCGCCGTTTGCCGGCGCCGGATTCGGCCGCTCGGCAAGGGAGCTAGCGACCATGGCCACACTCTACCAGGGCAATGTCCCCACGATGGGCCGGACCGCAGATGCGGCTGGACCCGTGATCCGAACCATCCAACTGTCCGATCTGCACGATGCGCTCCGGCGCGGCTGGGAAGATTTCAAGGCCGTTCCGAGCCACGCCATCATCCTCTGCGTGATCTACCCGGTGCTCGGCCTCGTGCTCGCCCGCGTGGTGATGGGCTATTCGGTGCTGCCGCTGCTGTTTCCGCTGGCCGCCGGCTTCGCGCTGATCGGCCCGTTCGCGGCGCTCGGTCTCTACGAGCTTTCCAGCCGGCGCGAACGCTATGAAGAAGCCAGTGCCTGGGATGCCATGGAGGTGCTGCGCTCACCTTCGTTCGGCGCGATGCTCGGCCTCGGCGCCTTGCTGCTCGCTCTGTTCGTGACCTGGGTTGCAACCGCGCAGGCGATCTACGTCGCGGCGTTCGGGTATGAGGGCGTGACCGGCATTTCGGACTTCGTGACGCGCGTGCTGACGACGCAGCAAGGCTGGTGGCTGATCGTGGTCGGTTGCGGCACCGGCTTCCTGTTCGCGCTCGCCGCGCTCTGCCTCAGTGTCGTATCATTCCCGCTGATGCTGGACCGCCATGCCGGTGCGTTCGAAGCGATGAGCACGTCGCTGCGCGTCGTCGCGAGGAACCCCGTGCCGATGGCGGCCTGGGGCCTGATCGTCGCGGTGCTGCTCGCGCTCGGCACCATTCCGGCCTTCCTCGGCCTCGCCGTGGTGATCCCCCTGCTCGGCCATGCCACCTGGCATCTCTACCGCAAGGTGATCGTCTCAGAGCCCGGCGCACGTCCGGTGCCGCCCCCGCCGCATCGTCCGCGCAAGCCGGCCGCTGACTTCCCGGCCAACCTCTTCCCCTGGCGGAACAGGACGGACGCCTGACGATATCGTGACATGCGATCCTGCCCCGGCTCGGGCAGGATCGCCCCTGTCGCACGCCTTGCTTTGGCCGCGGTTCCGATCGAGATTGCGCGCGCCGGCCAGATCGCTTCACGGAATTCATTGACTCGAATGACCTCGACGATTTCTCGTCTCGCTCTCGCAGCCTTCGCCCTCTCCGCGTCAATCCTCTCCGCCCAGCCAGCGTCCGCCGCGGTTGCCTGCGGCTCGGGTAATTTCGATGCCTGGCTCGCGGACTTCAAAACCGACGCTGCGGCCAAGGGCATCTCACAACAGGCCATTGCGTCGGGTCTTGCCGGCGTGACGCTGGATCAGAGCGTGCTCAACCGCGACCGCTCGCAAAAGGTCTTCACCCAGACCTTTGAGGAGTTTTCCGGCCGGATGGTGCCGCCGCGCCTGCAGCGCGGCTCCAACATGATGAAGCAATACGGCTCCGTGCTGTCGCGCATCGAGCAGGCCTATGGCGTTCCCGGCGAGGTGCTGGTCGCGATCTGGGGCCTGGAGACGGATTTCGGCGTCAACACCGGAAAGTTCACCACGATCCGCTCGCTCGCGACGCTGGCCTATGATTGTCGTCGCGCCGAGCAGTTTCGCGCCGAGCTGATGGATGCGCTGCGCATCGTCCAGCGCGGCGATCTTACGCCAGCAGAGATGAAGGGCGCCTGGGCCGGTGAGCTTGGCCAGACCCAGTTCATGCCGTCATCCTGGATGAAATACGCCGTCGACTTCGACGGCAACGGTAAGCGCGATCTCCTGCACAACGCGCCCGATGTGCTCGCCTCCACCGCCAATTATCTCGCCGGCTATGGCTGGCAGAAGGGCAAGGACTGGCAGCCTGGCAGTCCGAATTTCGAGGTGCTCAAGCAGTGGAACAAGAGCGAGGTCTATTCCAAGACCGTCGCCTATTTCGCCACCCAGCTCGCGCGCGCTCCTTAAGCCTTATCGGGCCGGGTTCTGTCCAGAATCATCCTGGCTGCCCACTGCGCATGCTTCCCTTGCCAATACCTGCGCGCCTGACCGGCCTGAGCCGAGGCATGCCTCGACTCATCTCATAAATTGAATATTGATTCATTTTACCTATGCGACTCACGCAGGCAAGACTTGGGTCAGGAAGCTATTCACTGGGCTGGCCGGGTCCTTGCAGGCAACTTATTTCCGTGATGATCGAGATCAATGGAGCATCCTTAACTCCGTGATTTCACGGATGTTTCTCGACAGACTTCGATCCCTTGGTGCAAGCTTCGGACAGGAGCGCCTTCCGGTTAATCGTCCGTTACCTCCGTTATGCGTCCATCGCTTAGCTGCATCGCAACATCGGAACTTTCGCACTGCACCACCCTCAACTATATTCATTTCAACGATGAGGCCCGGGCAAGGGCTGAATCGAACTACAGGAGACTACCTATGCTGCTCTCGCTCATCCGCATGATCCAGGCCTTCCGGGACTATCAGCGCAATGTTGCCGAGCTGTCCCAGCTCAGCGATCGCGAACTGGCCGATATCGGCCTCGATCGCTCGGACATCCCGCGCGTTGCCGCCGGTCAGTATCAGGGCTGATATCGTTCAGCCCTCCACCGGAACGAACCCGATAGCGCCCGCTCCGTGCGGGCGTTGTCGTTTCTGATGGCAGAAAACTCGATCTCGGCGATTCCACTCTTCACCGAAAAGCGCTACCTGTCCGCCCCATGACAGGACCCCAATCGAACATCGTGCACGTAATCGGCGCCGGCCTCGCCGGCTCGGAAGCCGCCTGGCAGGTGGCCAAAGCCGGCGTGCCCGTGGTGCTGCATGAGATGCGGCCGACCCGCATGACAGAGGCGCACCGCACCGACGGGCTCGCCGAGCTCGTCTGCTCCAATTCGTTCCGCTCGGACGATGCCGCCAACAACGCCGTCGGCCTGCTGCATGCGGAGATGCGCCGGCTCGATTCTCTGATCATGCGCGCGGCCGACGCCAACCAGGTGCCTGCCGGCGGCGCGCTCGCAGTCGACCGCGACGGCTTCTCGGCGGCGGTGACCAAGGCTCTCAACGACCATCCCCTGATCGAGATCGCCCGCGGCGAGGTTTCAGGCCTGCCGCCCGCCGAGTGGAGCAACGTGATCGTTGCCACCGGTCCCCTCACCTCCGCTCCATTGGCCGAGGCCATCCGCGCGCTGACCGACGAGAACGCGCTCGCCTTCTTCGACGCGATCGCACCGATCGTGCACCGCGAGTCCATCGACATGTCGGTGGCCTGGTTCCAGTCGCGCTACGACAAGGTCGGCCCTGGAGGCACTGGCGCCGACTACATCAACTGTCCCATGACCAAGGAGCAGTATGACGGCTTTGTCGCCGCGCTGATCGCGGGTGAGAAGACCGAGTTCAAGGAGTGGGAGACCAACACGCCCTATTTCGACGGCTGCCTGCCGATCGAGGTGATGGCGGAGCGCGGCCCGGAGACGCTGCGCCACGGTCCCATGAAGCCGGTCGGTCTCACCAACCCGCATGATCCCGTCACCAAGGCCTACGCGATCGTGCAGCTGCGCCAGGACAACAAGCTCGGCACGCTCTACAACATCGTCGGCTTCCAGACGAAGCTGAAATACGGCGAGCAGCAGCGCATCTTCCGCACCATTCCGGGACTGGAGAACGCCGAATTCGCCCGCCTCGGCGGCCTGCATCGCAACACCTTCCTGAACTCGCCAAAACTGCTCGACAGTCAGTTGCGCCTGCGTGCCCAGCCGCGGCTGCGCTTTGCCGGCCAGATGACGGGCTGCGAGGGCTATGTGGAATCGGCCAGCGTCGGGTTGATCGCCGGTCTCTATGCCGCAGCGGACGCGCGCGGCGAGATGCTTGTCAGCCCGCCGGGCACGACGGCGCTCGGATCGCTGCTCGGCCACATCACCGGCGGCCATATCGAGACCATCGAGCCGGGCACACGCTCGTTCCAGCCGATGAACATCAATTTCGGCCTATTCCCGCCGCTCGCGACCGTGCCGACCAAGAAGCCCGACGGCACGCGCCTGCGCGGCAACGAGAAAACGGTGGCCAAGAAGCAGGCGCTGAGCGCACGGGCGCTCGCCGATCTCGATCGCTGGATCGCCGATCACCTGCACATTGCCGCGGCCGCGTGAGCTTTCGATGAGCCTCCCGAAAGACGACGCGGCAGAGCTGTCGGCGCGCTGGACCGAGGGCGTGCTGCTCAAGCGCGATGTGTTCTCGACCGTCGAGCGCGGCCGCTTTCGGAGCGGGACCGGCGAGGTCGACGCCGTGCTGCGCCGGCTCGACGAAGTGCCGTGGTGGTCGTTCCTGCTGGCGCGGCATCTGTTCGCCCGCGAGAAGCACGCTCTGGCGCGCGCCAAAGGCCTCGATGTCGGCCCCGAGCTGCTCTGGGCCGGACAGCGCGCGCTGGTGCGCGGATTCGTCGACGGCGCGGCGCTGCATCTGGCAAAGCCCCATGACGACCTCGCTTATTTCCGTTCGGCCAAAGCGATGCTACGCCGGCTGCGCCGCGCCGGCATCTGCCACAACGATCTCGCCAAGGAGCAGAACTGGCTGGTCGGCCGCGACGGCCGCGCCTATGTGACCGACTTCCAGCTCGCGGCCTGCTTCGACCGCCGCGGCCGGCTCTATCGCATCCTCGCGTACGAAGATCTTCGGCACCTGCTCAAGCACAAGCGCTCCTATGCTCCGGAAGCGCTGACGCCCCGCGAGCGAAAGATCCTCGCCAAGAAGTCGTTCGCGGCGAGCCTCTGGCTCGCCACCGGCAAGAAGGTCTATCGAGCGATCACGCGCGGCCTGTTCAACTTCACCGATCGCGAAGGCGGCGGCCGCCGGCTGGTCAATGATGCCCCGGTGCTGACCGCGTTGATCCGCAAGAATCCGGCCGTGCGCGACACCGCCATCGTCGCCTTTGCCGACCGCCGCTCCGGCGTCGGGCTCTACGCCTTCGTCGAAGCCGATCAGACCGCACTCGAGGGCGAGCTGCGGAACGAGCTCGCCGCCGCCAAGGGCCCGAAGCCGCCGGAACACATCCAGGTCGTGCACGCGCTGCCGCGCGACACCAGCGGCAAGCCGCGGACTGAGATCCTGCAACTGGTTGCCATGAACCAACTCGACTTGATCGAGCCGATGATGAAGAACGACCAGGACCGCGCCTTCCTCAAGGACATCCTGGAACAGCGGAAAAACCTGCGCGACCGCTTCAACTTCGAGGCGGACCTGCCGGCAAGCTAGCGCCTTGAAGCGTCCACATTGGCGACAGAGAAGCGATCGGATCATTCGGGCGTGGCGGGATCATGGGCATTCGGGGGATGATGATGTGTCGTGTCGTGGGCGGCCTGGTCGCGGGCTTCCTGCTGCTCATGGCTGCGCCTGCGATGGCGGACTCGCCGGCCGAGCTGATCTCCAGCTTCCGCCTCAAGCACGGTGAAGTCCGCGTCGTCCGCGATGCCACTCTCGACCGCATCGCCATGGACCAGGCCCGCGCGATGGCCGCCAAGGACGACCTCAGCCACGATGCACTCGGCCCCTTCAACCGCCGCGTCGCGCCGGCCGGCGCGGGCCGCGCCGCCGAGAACATCGCCTACGGCTACGACAATTTCGAGAAGACGCTCGGACAGTGGATCGACTCGTCCGGGCACCGCAAGAACCTGTTGCTGCACAACGCCTCCCGCGTCGGCATCGCCAGCGCCAAGAATGCCAGCGGCAAGCGCACCTATTGGGCCATGGTGATCGCGGGCGATTACGAGCCGAAGGGCAAGGGCAAGAAGAAAGACAAGGAGCCCGTCGTCGCCGTGAAACGCGAGGCCGCGCCCGCGAGCAAGCCAAAGTCAAGCAGCTGTCACATCAAGCTGCTCAGCCTCTGTATCTGAGGCCAAGCAGGCGATCTTGCTCGCGCTCGGCAATGCGCCTAATTCATGGACCAGATCGCAAGAAGCGGAGGGCGTCAGTGATCGACCTCGACCGAATACGCGCCGACACGCCAGCTGCCGCCCGGCTCGCATATCTCCACAACGCAGGCTCTGCCCTGATGCCGGCGCCGGTTGTCGCGGCGATGAAGGGGCACATCGATCTGGAATGCGAGATCGGCGGCTATGCGGCCGCCGATCTCGAAGCCGACCGGCTCGACGCGGTCTATGACTCGGTGGCGCGTCTGCTGAATGCCGCGCCCGACGAGATCGCGCTGGTGGAGAACGCGACGGTTGCCTGGCAGATGGCTTTCTATTCGCTGCCGTTCCGCAAGGGCGACCGGATCCTGACCGCCGAGGCGGAATACGCCGCCAATTATGTCGCCTTCCTTCAGGTCGCCAAACGAACCGGCGCGATCATCGACGTGGTGCCGAGCGATGCCAGCGGCGAGCTCGACGTCGACGCGATCGAACGGATGATCGATGAGCGGGTGAAACTGATTGCGATCACCTGGGTTCCAACCAATGGCGGGCTGGTCAATCCGGCAGCGGCGATCGGCAAGATCGCGCGGGCGCACGGCATTGCCTATCTGCTCGACGCCTGCCAGGCGGTCGGCCAGATGGACGTCGACGTCAAGGCCATCGGCTGCGACATGCTCTCGGCCACGGGTCGCAAATTCCTGCGCGGCCCGCGCGGCACCGGCTTTCTCTACGTCCGCCGGGCGCTGCTGCAGAAACTCGAGCCGCCGATGATCGACCATTTTGCCGCCCCCTGGGTCTCGCGAGACGCCTATCAACTTCGGGACGATGCCCGCCGCTTCGAGACCTGGGAGAACAATTACGCGGCCCGGCTGGGGTTGGGCGCGGCTGTCGACTACGCGCTCGAGATCGGCATTGCCCCGATCGAACAACGCTGCCGCATGCTCGCCGGCCGCCTTCGCAGCGGCCTTGCGACCCTTCCCGGCATCACCATTCGCGACCTCGGACGCGCGCCGGGCGCCATTGTCAGCTTCACGATGGACGGGCACGAGGCGGACGCGATTGTCGCCAGCGCCGCTTCAGCCGGCATCGCGATCGGAGATTCAGATCCGTCGAGCACGCGCATCGATGCCGAGCTTCGCGCATTGCCGCATATCGTGCGGGCATCACCGCATTATTACAATACGGAAGCCGAGATCGACCGGCTGATCGCGCATCTGGCGGGCTTGGCACCGCGGTAGCCAACGCAAGCCGGCGCGCCGGACCGACCGTGAAGTCGGTCCGCCATCGCGCCGTCTGCCTCAAGCCGTTGTCGTCAATGCCGAGAGTTGGTCGGTATCAAAGCGGGCGCGTAGCTCGCTGATGGCCTTCGCATCCGGCGGTCCGCTTGCCGTCAGTTTGGCCAGTTCCTCGAAGTAATGCTCGTGTCCCGGCGGCGATACGGTCATAAGCACGCGCGCGGGCTTCTCGCTCACGTTGGTGATGTTGTGAGCTACGCCCGGAGGAATGAAGAGGAAGGTCCCTGGAGTTGCTCGGACAACCTCCTCCCCGACGTGCCATTCACATTCGCCCTCTAACATGTAGAAGGTCTCTTCCTGCGCACGATGAACGTGCCGGCCGGTGGCGAATCCTGCCGGAATCGTCCAGTCGAACATGCTGGTATGCCTGGTGTCCCCGCCGGTCACCAGGAAGGCCATTGGCTCGCCGCGCAGCATGACCCCCTTGGTCTCGCCGGGCCTGCGGATGACGTGTTTCGCGGTCATGTATCCCTCCATCGCTTGTTGCAGCGCTCCTCACCGCTCTCGCGATGGTGGTCCAGTCCAGCTGGAAAGTCGTGAAACGGCTCGGAAAACATTGCAAAAAACCTGCGAAATGTGCCCTTCTTCGGCAATGGCCGCGATCCTTGAATTTGGTCCCTTTCGGCTCGATGGCGAGGCGGGGATCCTGTTCCACGGTGCTGAGCCGACCGGGCTCGGCCAGCGCGCCGTGCTGCTTCTGGCCCTCCTCGTCCGGCAAGCTGGTGTGCCGGTTTCGAAAGATGCCTTGATCGAGGCGGCCTGGCCCGCCCAGGCCATCGAGGACAGCAATCTCACCGTCCAGATCGCGGCGGTGCGGCGCATGCTGGCCGACATCTCCGGCGAGGCGCATTGGATCGAAACGCTGCCGCGCCGCGGCTATCGCTATGTCGGCCCCACCGTGACGACGTCCGATCCGGATCGCGCAACTGCAACACTGCAAGCGCCGTTGCTGACTTTGCCCGACAGGCCGTCGATCGCAGTGCTGCCCTTCACGAACCTGAGCGGCGATGTGGACCAGGACTATTTTGCCGACGGCATGGTCGATGACATCATCACCGGACTCTCACGCATCAATTGGCTGTTCGTGATCGCGCGGAATTCCACCTTCGCCTACAAAGGCCGCGCGGTGGACGTGAAGCAGGTCGGCCGCGAGCTTGGCGTACGCTACGTGCTGGAAGGCAGCGTCCGCAAGACAGGCACAATGGTCCGCATCACCGGCCAGTTGATCGACGCGTCGACTGGAGTGCACGTATGGGCCGAGCGATTTGACCGCCGGTCCGAGGACGTCTTCGCCCTCCAGGATGACATCGCATTGTCGACCGTCGGCGCCATCGCGCCCAGCCTGCGGCGCGCCGAGATCAACAGGGTCAAGCGCAAGAGGCCGGACAGCATGGACGCCTATGATCTCGTCCTGCGCGCTCAGCCGGACGTCGATTCCGGCATGCCGGCTCAAGTCACCCAGGCGCTCGTGCTGCTCGAACGTGCGATCGCGCTCGAACCTGCGTACGCGCTCGCGCACGGCAATGCGGCGATGTGCCATCATTGCTTGTTTCTTCGAGCCGGTTTGCATGAGGCCAATCGCGAGGCCTCGATCCGCCACGCGCGCTCGGCGATCGCTCATGGCCAGGATGATGCGCTTGCCCTCACGCTGGCGGGTTTTTCGATCGGCATGGACGGGCACGATCGCTCCGCAGCATTCACCGCGTTCGAGGCTGCGCTCGCCATCAGCCCATCATCGGCGCTGACCTACATCCTCGGCAGCGTCGTGCTTGGCTGGGGCGGAGATTCCGACCGCGCCATCGAATGGAGCGAACAAGGCCTGCGGCTCAGCCCGTTCGATCCCTGGGCTTTCGCCGCATTCGACGCCCAGGCTCTCGGGCACTTCCATCGCGGCCGATATGAGGAGGCGTGCCGCGCCGCTTACCGCTCGGTTCAGGCCAATCCTCGCCACAGCATCACCTATGTGCAATTGGCTGCGGCGCTGGCAAAGCTTGGACGACTGCAGGAGGCGAAGGCGGCAGCCGCGCGGGTGCTGGAGCTACACCCGACGTTTCGCTATGGCCGCCAATTTCAGGGCGTCAATTGCGCGCCGGCGCTCGCCTCCTCGCTTGGCGATGCCCTGCGCGTTGCAGGCCTTCCGGAATAGCGCTGGCGTTTCAGCGGGCCACTCACGTGCAGCGCGCGCTCAATCCGGATGCGCTGAGCCTGGCCATCACCTCGTCGAGATGCGCGGCATCGCGGGTCTCGATGACGAGCTGCAGCAGCGTCGCCTTGGCCGGCAGGTCGGAAAAGGTCCGCTGGTGCGAAACTTCGATGATGTTGGCGCCGGCTTCGGCGAGCAGTGCGGCCACCGCCGCCAACTGCCCGGGTCTGTCAGGGATATCGAGCGAGAGCTGGGTCAGCCGCCCTTCGCGCGCGAGCTCGCGCGTGAGGACGGATGCGATCAGCCGCGTGTCGATGTTGCCGCCGCTCAGGACGAGACCGACCTTCTGGCCGGCAAAGCGGGTCGGATCGGACATCAGCGCGGCAAGGCCGGCGGCGCCGGCGCCCTCGACCACCGTCTTCTCGATCGAGATCAGGGTCGCGACCGCGCGCTCGAGCTCGGCTTCGTTCACCAGCGCAATGTCGTCGACGAGGCGGCGCACGATCTCGGTGGTGATCTTGCCGGGCGATTTCACCGCGATGCCTTCGGCGAGCGTATCGCCGCGCGCCGGCAGGTTGCCGTCATGGATGGCGTTGTACATCGAGGGATAGAGCCAGGCCTCGACGCCGAGGATTCGCAGTGACGGCTTGATCGATTTCGCGGCGATGGCGATGCCGCTGATCAGGCCACCGCCACCGATCGGCACGACCAGCGTATCGAGCTCCGGCACCGCTCTCATCATCTCCAGGCCGACGGTGCCCTGCCCCGCAATCACGAGCGGATCGTCGTAAGGGTGGACGAAGATCATGCCCTTGGCTTCGCCGTGGCTACGCGCGAACGCGGCCGCCTCCTCCAGCGTCGCGCCGGTGACGACCACTTCCGCACCGTGATGCCTGGTGTTTTCGACCTTCACCATGGGCGTGCCAACCGGCATGACGATGGTGGCGGGAATGCCGAGCCGCTTGGCGTGGTAGGCGACGCCCTGCGCGTGGTTTCCGGCGGACATGGCGATGACGCCGCGCGCACGCTCCTCCGGTGTCAGCGCGGTGAGGCGGTTGAGCGCGCCGCGCTCCTTGAAGGAGGAGGTGAACTGAAGGTTCTCGAATTTGAGCCAGATCTCGCAGCCGCAGATGCTGCTCAGCGTGCGGCTGTAGCTGCAGGGGGTCTCGACGACGGCGCCGCGAATGGTGTCGGCGGCAGCATGAATGTCACCAGGTGCGACCGGAAAGCCGCTGAGATCGGGCGATGTGGTTTGGGACAACTCAGCCATGGGACAGCATAGAGCATCCGGCGGTTCGAGGCGACAAGCCAGCCGCTATTTGGTAAATTCCCGGGAACGTGAAGCCCGCCACAGCGTCCAGAGCGTGCGCAGCCGCGACGTCGGCTGCAGCGCGAACGGATTGCGGCCGGGCTGCGCCAGGCGCTTGAGATCGGCCCTGACCAGGTTCAGGGACAGAAACGCCGGACGCACCGCGGCCGGCACGTCCGCCAGCAGCGACAAAGCCCTGGTCAAATGCTGCTGCGCCTCGCCCGCGAGCTGGTCCAGCACGGCCCGCAAGGCCGGCGTCTGCTTGCCGGCAAACACGTCTTCCATCTGGCAGCCATGGCTCGCCAGCACCTGCTGCGGCAGGAACAGCTGCCGGTGCGACGCATCGCGCGGCAGGTTCATGATGACCTGCACGATTCCCTGCGCCAGCCCCGCATGACGGGCGAGATGTTCGACCGCATCCGACGGCGGCGCCAGAATCTGGGCCGCCAGACCAAACAACGCCGAACACGTCGCGGCCAGATAGCCCTCCAGCGCCGCCAGCGTCGGCATCGGGTCGTTGTAGAGGTCGAACTGGTGCTCGTCGACGAGCAGCGACAGCGGCTCGACGGGCAGGTCGAAATCACGGATCGCGCGCAGCAGCTCGGCTGCGACCGGATTGCCCTCGGCACTGCCGTGGACGAGACCCGAAAACAGATCGGTCCACCATTGAAAACGGATCTCGCCGGGCAAAGGCTGGCTCACCTGGTCGCGGACGCGGACGATCTCGACATTGAAGGCGTAGAGCGCGAGCAGCGCCCGGCGCTCGGCGGCGGGCGCGAACAGCGTCGCGGCATAGCGCGGAAAGTCATGGCTGCGCACGAGATCGGCGCAGAAGGCGATGGAATCGGGCGACGGCGCGGCGCTGCTCATGTGCTGTTCATGGCACCGCGATCAGCGCAGCCGCGACCCGCCGCCGTTCGCCGATCATGATGTTGTAGGTGCGCACGGCGGGGCCGGTCTGCATCGTGTCCAGCACCACCCTCACCGCTTTGAGCGCCTGGCGGAGCTCCGGCGGCGGCAGCCAGGGCCCGGTTCCGGTGCCGATCAGGAGCGTGTCGATGCCGTTGGCGGCTGCGAACACCCGGTCCAGCGAATAGCGGTCGATCCTCGCGGGGTCCGTCACGTCCCAGGCCCAGATCGCCTCGGGCAGGCAGAGCAGCGAACCCCGATGCGACATGCCGGCGAAGGCAAAGCCGCCCTTGCCGTAAGCCTCGATCGGCGCCGAGCGCGGGAAATGGGGTGCGTTGGGATCGCCGGCCATCAGCTTGGTCCGAATGAGCTTACTGCCCTCGCCAACTCGTGCGAGGGCATGCGGTTCGGATCATACCTTGCTTTTCTTCGCCGGCGGTGCCGTATCGGGCGCATCCTCGCGATGCTCGCCGACGCCGAGATAGATCAGGATCGGAGCCGCGATGAAGATCGAGGTGTAGGTGCCGACCAGCACGACGCCGAACATCATCACCGCGGTGAAGCTGTGGATCGCGTGGCCGCCGAACAGGAGCAGCGCCAGCAGGGCCAGCGTCACGGTGACGTGGGTGATGATCGAGCGCGACAGCGTCGAGTTGATGGACTCATTGAGCAGCTGCGGCATCGGCATCTTCTTGTAGCGCCGCAGCATTTCGCGGATACGGTCGTAGATGACGACGGTGTCGTTGAGCGAATAGCCGAGAATGGTGAGCAGCGCGGCGATGCTGGTCAGGTCGAAATCGACCTGGCTGATCGACATGAAGCCGATCGTCAGCACGATGTCGTGCACGTTGGCGATCATGGCGCCGAGCGCGAACTGCCATTCGAAGCGGAACCAGAGATAGACCAGGATCGCGCCGATCGCGAGCATCAGGCCGGCCATGCCCCAACCCAGCAGCTCGCCGGAGACACGCGGGCCCACCACCTCGACGCGGCGATAGTCCACGGACTCGCCGAGGGCGCCGCGAACCTTGTCCACGGCTGCCTGCTGCGCCTTGTCGCCGCCCGGCTGCTCGGCAACGCGAAGCAGCACGTCGGCGGGGCCGCCAAATTGCTGCAGTTGGACTTCGCCGAGGCCGAGGCCGCCAAGGGTCGTGCGCATCTGCGCAAGATCAGCGGAGCCAGACTTGGCCCGCACCTCCATCAAGGTGCCGCCCTTGAAGTCGATGCCGAAGTTCAGGCCATGGGTGAAGAACAGCACGATGGCAACGATCGAGAGCGTCGCCGAGATCGGGAACGAGATGCGGCGGAACTGGGTGAAGTCGAAATGCGTATCGTCTGGCACGATACGCAGCGACGGCAGCAGACCGAGCACGCTGACCACGGTCAGAACGGCAATCAGGACGCCGAGAGAAATGAGAACGAGTTGAGTAGTGGTCACAGCCGGCCTCGAATGATCAAATCGGCACAGTCTTCGGCCGCTTCCACTGCACCCACCATGCCACGATCAGGCGGGTCATGGTGAAGGCGGTGAACACAGTGGTGATGATGCCGATACCGAGCGTTACAGCGAATCCGCGAACCGGTCCGGTGCCGATCATGAACAGCACGGCAGCGGCAATGAAGGTGGTGATGTTGGAATCGAGGATGGTCGCAAGCGCCCGCTTGAAGCCTGCATCGATCGCCGAGATCGGACTTCTCCCGCCGCGCAACTCCTCGCGGATGCGCTCATAGATCAGCACGTTGGAGTCGACCGCGATGCCGACGGTGAGCACGATGCCGGCGATGCCGGGCAGCGTCAGCGTGGCGCTGAGCAGCGACAACAGGCCGAAGATCATGGCGACGTTGATCGCCACCGCGATATTGGCGAACACGCCGAACAGCCGATAGGTCACGAGCATGAAGACGATGACGAGGATCGAGCCGACATAGGCCGCCAGCTCACCCTTGTCGATCGAGTCCTGGCCGAGGCCCGGACCGACGGTGCGTTCCTCGACCACGGTCAGCGGCGCAGGCAGCGCGCCGGCGCGCAGCAGGATCGCGAGGTCGTTGGCCGACTGCACGGTGAAACTGCCGGAGATCTGGCCCTGGCCGCCGGTGATCGGCTCGCGAATGACCGGCGCCGAGATCACCTTGCCGTCGAGGATGATCGCGAAGGGCAGCCCGACATTCTCCTGCGTGGCCTGCGAGAACTTGCGCGCGCCCGAGGTATTGAACTTGAAGCTGACGACCGGCTCGTTGGTACGCTGGTCGAAGGTCGCCTGGGCATCGATCAGATCGCCGCCCGCAACCAGCACCTGCTTCTTGACCACGTAGTTGGACGGCGGCGGCGTGGCGGCCGGCATGAGCTCGGATTCCGGTGGCAACCTGCCCTGCTGCGCCTGGTCCGGCGGCACTGAGGGATCGACCATGCGGAATTCCATCTTCGCAGTCTTGCCCAGCAGTTCCTTCAAATGGGTCGGATCCTGCAAACCCGGCACCTGCACCAGGATGCGGTCGTTACCCTGACGCTGGATGATAGGCTCGACGGTGCCGAGCTCGTTGACGCGCTTCTCGACGATCTGGATCGACTGCTCGATGGTCTTGCGCAAGCGCTCGATCATCGCGGTCTCCGGAATACTGAGGCGGATCAATCCGCCACCAGCATCGGCGACTTCAAGGTCGCGTTGACCGCTAGATCCCATCAGGCCGCCAATCGGCTGCGCAAGCTCGCGCAACTTGGCGAGCGCCGGTTGAAGGTCGGTGTCCTTGGTGATGCGAACCTCGGCCGCGTCGTTGCGCACGGTAACGCCGCCAGTGAAGCCGATCTTGGCCTCGCGCAGCACGCGACGTACGTCATCGCGAACCTGGTCGAGCTTTTCCTTCTTCACGTAGTTGGAATCGACCTCGAGCTGCAGAGAGGAGCCGCCCTGGAGGTCGAGGCCGAGCACGAGCCGCCGCTGCGCCCAGGCGGGCCAGGTCTTGACCTGGGCCTCGGGGAAGAAGTTCGGGACCGCGCAGAGGCACACGATCAGCGCCGTCAGGACAATCCCGAGCGCTCTCCACCGCGTGAAATACAACATCGACTGGACCTGTCAGATCAGGAGACTTGAGATGCTCGCGGACGCGCTCACTTCGACGCGGCGTCGTCCTTGGCAGCTTCCTTCGCGCTTTCCTTGGATTCCTTGGCCGGCTCGCCCTTGGCGCGCACGCCGGAGATCATCTGGCGCATCTGCCGCACGCGCACGCCGTCGGAAATCTCGAACTCGATCTGGTCGTCGTCGACGACCTTGGTGACCTTGCCGACGAGGCCGCCCGAGGTCACGACGGTGTCGCCGCGGCGGATGTTCTTCACGAGGTCGGCGTGGTCTTTCACCTTCTTCTGCTGCGGGCGCAGAATCAGGAAGTACATGATCACGAAGATCAGGGCGAACGGCAGCAGCGACATCAACATGCTGTTGGTGTCACCGGCGCCCGCGGCCTGGGCATACGCAGGAGTAATCAGCATTCGGACGATCCTCGTGAGAACGGGGGAAGCCGGTCAGGCCCTCAAAGGCGACCGGTTCGGTCAAATTCGCGCGGACTATAGCGGCCATTGCCCCAATTGCAACGCTGCCAGACCGCCCTTTTAGCCACCTTGCGGCGGCCCCTCAGGCCCGATAAGGCTGCGTTCTCAGGAACTTCGGACATGCCCAAAAAACCAAGTAAAAGCCCGGCCGGCAAAGGCCCCCGTACCCCTGCCAGAATGCCCGCTCGCGTCGCGGCAAAACGCCCCAAGGAGACTCCCAAGGGGACCGCCAGGGCAACCCTCAAGGCCATTCCGGACCTCTCCCAGGAGCGCATCGTCCGCGCGCTGGAGACCATTGCGGCGCACCTCGCCGCGCAGGGCCAGCCGGCCGTCTCCGCTGAGTCGTTCGAACGGGCGGACGCCTATGTCTGGCATCCCGACGGCCGCCTGTCGGCGGTGCCGCGGGTCAGCCGCGTCGAGCTGTTCCTGCTGAAGGGCATCGACCGGATGCGCGACATCCTGATGGAGAACACCGAGCGGTTCGCAGGTGGCCTGCCTGCCAACAACGCCCTGCTCTGGGGCGCACGCGGCATGGGCAAGTCATCGCTGGTGAAGGCCGCGCACGCCACCATCAACGCCGACCGCAAGGTCGCCGACAAGCTCAAGCTGATCGAGATCCACCGCGAGGACATCGAAACACTGCCGATGCTGATGGAGAAGCTCCGCGACGCCAGCTTCCGTTTCATCGTGTTCATCGACGACCTCTCCTTCGACGGCAATGACGCGTCCTACAAATCGCTGAAGGCCGTGCTCGAAGGCGGCATCGAGGGCCGGCCCGAGAACGTCATCCTCTACGCCACCTCCAATCGCCGTCATCTGCTGGCGCGCGACATGATCGAGAACGAGCGCTCGACCGCGATCAATCCCGGCGAAGCCGTCGAGGAGAAGGTGTCACTGTCGGATCGCTTCGGCCTCTGGCTGGGTTTCCACCGCTGCAGCCAGGACGAATATCTCGCGATGGTGCGCGGCTATTGCAGCCATTTCGGCGTCAAGATCGACGATGAGGCGCTGGAGCGCGAGGCGCTGGAATGGTCGACCACCCGCGGCTCACGCTCCGGCCGCGTCGCCTGGCAGTTCGTGCAGGAGCTGGCGGGGCGGCTTGGCGTGAAGCTGACGGCGATGTAGCGGAAGCTATTTCCCGCCCACCGCTGTCATTCCCCGCGAAAGGGGGAATCCAGTACGCCGCGGCTTATCGGCTCAACAATAATTGTCTCTGGAATACTGGGTCGCCCGGTCGAGCCGGGCGACGACAGCGTCAATGTCGAGGCAACTTTAGCCTCACGCCCCGTTCAGGAATTGAAGCGGGTCAACCGGGCTCGATCCCTTACGGATCTCGAAGTGGAGCTGCGGCGACGCCACCTCCCCGGATTGACCCGACTTGGCAATGACCTGACCGCGCTTGATGGTGTCGCCGCGCTTCACCAACAGCTCACTCGCATGGGCATATGCGGTGACGTAGCCGTTGGAGTGCCGAACCAGGACCAGATTGCCGTAACCTTTCAGCTCGTTGCCGGAATAGGCGACGACGCCGTCTTCGGCCGCCTTGACTGGCGTGCCCTCGGGCACCGCGAGATTGATGCCGTCATTGGACTTGCCGTTGGTCTTGGCGCCGTAGCTCGTGACCACCTTGCCGCGCACTGGCCAGCGGAAGGTCGGCAGCGCGCTGGTGGTCTCCGCGGCTTTCGCGGGAGCCTCGGCGGGCTTCTCTTCGACATTGGCGGTGGCCTGGGCGAGGCGCGCGCTCTGCACGGGCGCGCCGGCCGCGGCCATCTTCACGGCGGGTGCGGGAGCGGCTGCGACGGGCTGTAGCGTCCCCGCAACCGGAGCGGCCATGGCCGGAGCTGCGGCAGCCGGCGCCGCGACGGCAGCGGTCTTGGCGCCGGGCACGATCAGCTTGGTACCGAGCTTGAGCTTGGCCGCGGGATCCAGACCGTTGGCACGGGCAAGCTCGGCCGACGAAATATGATTCTTGCGGGCAATGCTGGCGAGCGTATCGCCGTGGTTGACGAAGTGCGTGCTCGACGGTGCGGCCATGGCCGCAACCGGCTTCGCAGCCGGAGCTGCCGCAACCGGGGCCATCGCAGGCGCGGGTGCGGCGGCCGTGGCCGAATGCGGGATGATCAGCTGCTGGCCGGGCGAGAGCGCGCGCGGGCCCTTGTAACCGTTGGCGGCGAGGATCGCCTGCGGCGTGACGTGATAACGCTTGGCGAGCACCTCCAGCGTATCGCTGGTGCCGACGATGATCTTGGTCCCCCCGGCCGGCTGGGCAGCCGCGACCGAGCGCGGCGGCACGGTGGCCGTGGTCTCCAGATGCGGCTGCGCCGGCGGCGCGTAGGAGCTGACGCCGCGCCCGCCTCCGGACACCCCGCCACCTGCCGCAACGGGATAGGATTGCGGCGCGGAGACCGCCGGCGGCGGCAAGGGCTGCGACTGATAAGAGCCGGGCTGCGTCTGCGGCCGCGCATATTGCGGCAGTTCGCGCTGCGGCGGCGGTGCCTGCTGCACCGAGCCGGTCTGGTCCGACGCGAAGGGATTGGAGAAGTTCGACTGGGACAGTCGCGACGACATGTCGGCGCTGCACCCTGCGAAGCTGAAGGAAATCAGCGCCAGCACCGCGACCTGCGGCACGCGGCGCGAGTAAAGCAACTCGGCGACAGCGGACATGGTTACTCACTCGTACGCAACAGAACTGGTGTTTTAAGTAAACACGCGCCGAGTAAATAACGGCTTAACCCTCCCAATAAGATGTTGGCCGCACAGCCGATCCGGAATTCTACAGCTCCCGCGCCACCCCGGGCAGTGCCGGCACGAAGCGGACATCGACGAGTTCCTTGCGCTCGATCCCGGTCGCGCTGCGGGTCAGGCGGATCAGCGTCTGCACGCCCTGATGCGGGCCGACCGGCGCGATCAGGATGCCGCCAACCTCCAGCCGCTCGACCAGATTCTCCGGAATCTGCTCCATGGCTGCGGTGACGATGATGCGATCGAACGGGCCGATATTGGGCGGCAGATTGAGACCGTCGCCAAGCATCACCTCGACATTGTGACAACCGAGCTTTTCGAGCCTGGCGCGTGCCGTGTCGGCAAGCTTGCGGTAGCGCTCGACCGTCAGGACCTGGCCGGCGAGCCGCGACAGCACGGCGGCCTGATAGCCGGAACCGGTGCCGATCTCGAGCACACGGTGCTGCTTCTGGAGTTGAAGCTGCTCGGTCATGTAGGCCACGACGAAGGGCTGACTGATGGTCTGCCCACAGGCGATCGGCAGCGCGCTGTCGCGGTAGGCGCCGTCGCGATCGGCCTCGTCGACGAAAAGCTCGCGCGGCACCTCCTCCATGGTTCGCAGCACCGCCTGATCGCTGATGCCCCGACGCCTCAGCGTGAGCTGAAACATCATCTTTTCCGGCGGGTGCTGATGGGAGGTCATTGCCTGCTTGTGCTGTCTTGGCGGACCCGGTGGGCGTCAAGCCGGGGCGCGAGAATCGTGTTCCTGCTCAGGAACTCATGATAGTCTTCGCCTGAAGCATTAGACCACAAATTGGCTTGCCACGGGCAAGCCGCGATGACCATTTTCAGGCATCCGTTCGTCGAAACGCGCATTGCGTCGATTCGTGTTATCTGCGAACGTTTTTGGCAATGGGCAAGGACTCCACTATGACCGCGACAGGGCTTTCCGGCCGCTCTGTATTCCTCGTCGAGGACGAGGTGATGATCAGGATGATGGTCGCGGACATGCTCGAAGAGCTCGGCTACAAGGTCGCAGCCGAGGCGGGCGACATCAACGAGGCCATGCGGCTCGCCCAGGCGACCGAGTTCGACATCGCCATTCTCGACGTCAACGTCAACGGCAAGGTCATCTCGCCGGTCGCCGACGTGATCAAGGCCAAGGGCTGCCCATTCATCTTTGCCACCGGCTACGGCTCCTCCGGCCTGCCCGAGCAGTACCGCGACCGGCCGGCGCTCCAGAAGCCCTTTCAGCTCGACGCGCTCGGCAAGACCATCGAAGCCGCGCTCCGCGGCACCTAGGCGCTATTTCAGCGTCGCGCTGAGCTCTTCCGAAAACGCCTCATTGGTGCGGTCGAGCCTGAGCGGCGTGACCGAGACGTAGCGCTCGCGCAGTGCCGCCAGATCGGTGCCGTCGGCGGGCGTGTCCATCATCGCCGTGCGCTCGAAGCCGATCCAGAAATAGGGATTGCCCCGACCGTCCTTGCGCTCGTCGATCCGCAAGAAACCGAGATTGCGCTTGCCCTGGCGCGTGACGCGGATGCCGAGCACATCCTCTGGAGCGCAGGACGGGAAGTTGACGTTGATGACGGTGTCCTTCGGGATGCCCGCAGCGATCACCTTGCGCAGGATGTCCGGCCCGAACTTGCGCGCGGTGTCCCACGGCAGGCGGTCGCGGGTCTCGACGCTGAACTCCTGCGACAGCGCGAACGACGGCAGGCCCAGAATGGTGCCCTCCAGTGCGCCGGCGATGGTGCCGGAATAGACCACGTCCTCGGCGACGTTGCGGCCCTTGTTGACCCCGGACAGCACGACGTCGGGCAGCTTGACCCCAAGGATATGGCGCGCGCCCATAATGACGCAGTCGGTCGGCGTGCCCCGCACGGCAAAGTGCCGCGGCCCGACTTCGCGCAGGCGCAATGGATCGTTCAACGACAGCGAATGCGACACGCCGGACTGGTCGAGCTCGGGTGCAACGACCCAGACGTCGTCGGACAGCGCGCGCGCAATCTCCTCGACGACCTTGAGGCCGGGGGCGTGGATGCCGTCGTCATTGGTGCAGAGAATGCGCATGCGAAAGGTTCGATTCCAAAAAGTGGGGGTCGAGCCGTCTTATCCGGCTCCAGCCAATCAGGCAAACCGGCTGATTGCGGTCTGGCGGCGGGTTCCCGGCCTGGTCCTGTCAGCGGCGGATGCGCCATTGCGGCAGGAAGCGCGCCAGCCGCCCCTCCGCACGCAGCTTCATCGCCGGCACGGCCGGACTGACGACTGGCGCCTCGATCACGCCGAGCGCCTCCAATTGCGCAACCAGCGGATTCGACGCCGGCCCCTGCGGAAAGCGCTCGCGTGCCACCGACAGCGCCTTGTCGAAATCAGCTGCATTCACACCGGGCTTGGCCCGCCGGCTCTGCACGAGATCGTCGTCCCAGAGCCGCGCGATGTCGATGTCGAGCACGCCGCGCAGGCGCTGATCAACGGCCTGGATGCCGGCACCCGTCACCGCCCATTGTCTGCCGACCCAGAAGATGTCGCGGTGCAAGGCCATGAACGGAGGGTTCGCGTTGCGGGGCCGGCAGGATAGCCGGCCGCCCGATCTTCGCAACCGATCGTTTCCGGCATTTCAGACGGGCGACGCGATTTTTGTCTCGACGCGTCTCTTGACGCGAACCGGTATCCACTTCACTCAAAAATGCTTCAGTCGCGCCCGATCACCTTCACCCCGCCCATATAGGGCCGGAGCACGTCGGGGACCGCGATCGAGCCGTCCTCCTGCTGATAGGTCTCCATCACCGCGATCAGCGCGCGACCGAGCGCGGTGCCCGAGCCGTTCAGCGTGTGGACGAAGCGCGGCTTGCCGTCCGGACCACGGGAGCGCGCATCCATGCGCCGGGCCTGGAAGTCGCCGCAGACCGAGCAGCTCGAGATCTCGCGGAACGCCCCGCCCTCGCCCTGGCCCGGCATCCAGACCTCGATGTCATAGGTTTTTTGCGACGAAAAACCCATATCCCCGGTGCACAGCGTCATGACGCGGTAATGCAGGTCGAGCCGCCGCAACACTTCCTCCGCGCACGCAAGCATGCGCTCGTGCTCGTCCTTGCTTGTCTCCGGCGTCGTGATCGAGACCAGCTCGACTTTGGTGAACTGGTGCTGGCGGATCATGCCGCGCGTATCGCGCCCTGCGGCACCGGCTTCTGCACGGAAGCACGGCGTCAGCGCAGTCAGTCGCATCGGCAATTGCTTCTCGTCGAGGATAGACTCGCGGACCAAATTGGTGAGCGCCACCTCGGCCGTCGGAATGATGCCGAGACGCTCGGTCCGCAATTGTCCCAGATCGGGCGCGGCGAGTAATTCGCCTTTGATCGCCCAGAACTGATCGTCCTCGAATTTCGGCAATTGTCCTGTGCCGAACATGATCTCGTTGCGCACCAGCAGCGGCGGATTGATCTCGGTATAGCCGTGCTCGTCGATGTGCAGATTCAGCATGAACTGGCCGAGCGCGCGCTCGAGCCGCGCGAGGCCCTTCTTCAGCACGACGAAGCGCGCGCCGGAGAGCTTTGCCGCCGTCTCGAAATCCATCTCGCCAAGCGCGCCGCCGAGCTCGTCATGGGCTCTTGGCGCGAACGCGTAATTGCGGCGGTTGCCGAACACATGGCGTTCCACATTGCCGTGCTCATCGATGCCATCGGGCACTTCGCCAAGGGGCAAATTGGGAATCGCCGACAGTGCCTCCGCTAGCTCCTCGTCGGCAGCTTTCGCCGCGGCTTCGAGCTCCGGCATCGTGGTCTTGAGCTCGGCAACTTCGGCCATCAGCTTGGCCGCGCGCGCCTCGTCCTTGGCCTTCTTGGCGTCGCCGATCTCCTTGGAGGCCGCATTGCGTCGCGCCTGCGCCTGCTCGGACGCCAGGATCGCCGCCCGCCGTTTCTCGTCGATCGCGAGCAGCGAGGCCGACAGCGGCTTCAGACCCCGCCGGGCGAGACCGGCGTCGAAGGCTTGCGGATTGTCGCGAATCGATTTGATGTCGTGCATGGCTGTCTTCCCGTCATGGCCGGGTTTATCCCGGCCATCCACGTATCTGCCGCCTTAGATCAAGTCGTGGATGCCCGGGTCAAGCCCGGGCACGACGAATCATGGGCTGAACAGCTCTATGATAGAGCGAAAGCGCCCTACTCCGCGGGATTTGCCGGCGTCGACACGTCGGTACCGGTGGTGGCCTGCGCCGCGGCCATCTTCTTCTCCACCATCGCTACCGCGATGATCGAGCCCTCGTAGAGCGCCAGCAGTGGAATGGCGAGCGAGCACTGGCTGAGCACGTCGGGCGGGGTCAGCACGGCAGCGATCACGAAGGCGATGACGATGAAATAGCGACGCTTCTCCCGCAGCATCTTCGAGCTGACGATCCCGATCCGGCCGAGCAGAGTCAGGATCACCGGCAGTTGGAAGGCGATGCCGAAGGCGAAGATCAGCGACATCATCAGCGACAGATATTCGCCAACCTTGGGCAAGAGCTGGATTTGCGCGGTCTCGTCGCTGCCGGCCTGCTGCATGCCGAGCGAGAAGCGGACCAGCATCGGCAGCACGACGAAATAGACCAGCGCGGCGCCCAGCACGAAGAAGAACGGGGTCGCGACCAGATACGGCAGGAAGGCCTGCTTCTCGTGCTTGTAGAGGCCGGGCGCGACGAACTTGTAGATCTGCGTCGCGACGATCGGGAACGAGATGAAGCCGGCCCCGAACAGCGCGAGCTTGAGCTGGGTGATGAAATATTCCAGCAGCGCCGTGTAGATGAACTTCGAATTCTCGGGACCTGCGACCCACACGAACGGCCAGACCAGCACGTTGTAGATCTGCTTGGCGAAGAAGAAGCAGAAGATGAAGGCCACGCCAAAGCCGAGCAGCGCCTTGATCAGCCGCGAGCGCAGCTCGATCAAATGGTCCATCAGCGGGGCTTTGCTGGCCTCGATATCGGCGTCGGTCATGACGCTTTGGCGTCCTTGATCGCTTCGGATGGCGCGGTGTCCTGCGCAACCTTTGCCTGCTCGACCTCACGGGTGATCGCAAGTGGCTCGTTCGCAGCCGCATGCGCTTCGGCCTCCATGAAAGTCGCGGGCGTCGGGGCCTCCGGAGTGGTCGGCGTTGCCGGCGCTTCACTCGAAGTCGCCGGCGCTCCACTTGAAGTCGCCGGCGGTTCGACAGCAGTCGTCGCGGACGTCTCGGCCGGCTTGTCCAGCGCATCGACGCGCAGTGCGTCACTGACGTCCTTCTGGAGCGAAGTCAGCGGATTGAATCCGGTCGCGGCTTCCTTGACCTCATCAAAACTCTTCTTGAGGTCGGCCATCTCGGCCTCGCGCATCGCTTCCTGGAACTGGCCCTGGAATTCGGCAGCCATCTTGCGCGCCTTGCCCATCCACTGTCCGACCATGCGCAGCACGCCCGGCAGCTCTTTCGGGCCGATGGCGATCAGGGCCACGACCCCGATGAGGACCAGTTCACTCCACCCGATGTCGAACATGAGGTCTTCCGTTCACGCGAAGCCGCGACCGGCCCAATCCCTTGCGCGCAGGATCGGGACCGCTTCCCGCGTCTGGCGTGCTTCTTTCGGCTCAGACGGCCTTGCTGCCGACGTCGGACCGCGCCGCGGTCGGCGTATTGTTGTGCTCGATGGACTTGGCCGGCTCGGGCTTCTCGGCAGGCTTGTCGTCGTCCTGCATACCCTTCTTGAATGCCTTGATGCCCTGCGCCACGTCGCCCATCAGATCCGAAATCTTGCCGCGGCCGAACAGCAGCAGGACCACTGCGATCACCAGGATCCAGTGCCAAATGCTGAGTGAACCCATCCTGCAACCCTCCAAACGCGCATGGCCGGGGACCCGGCCGATCTTCACCGAAACCTAGGCTTGGCAGGTCGCAAAAACAAGGACCAAGGCAGCGCCAATTCGCTGTGGGCGCTACGTAATCTTGCCAGTGTTAACCGGTCGCAGGGGCCGTTGAGCGGACGGTACGTCAGTCCTCGGTGCCGCCGTCGCCGCCACCGTCGCCGCCATCGTCATTGCCGCCTTCCGGCGCCGCTTCCGAAGTCTCGGGCTCGACCGCAGGCGCCAGCGCCAGATCGAGGTCCTCGCCCGGTTCCAACGGATCCTCATCCTCACGCAGCGTCGGATCGTCCGACGGCGTCGGCACGCTGAACCCGGTCGGCAGGCGCGAATCCAGGAGGCCCGTGCCTTTCAGCTCCTCGAGGCCCGGCAGATCGCCGAGCTGTTCGAGCGTGAACTGCGACAGGAAGTCCTCGGTGGTTCCAAAGGTTAGCGGGCGGCCCGGCGTCTTGCGCCGGCCACGCGGCTTGATCCAGCCGGTCTCCAGCAGCACGTCGAGCGTGCCCTTCGAGGTGACGACGCCGCGGATCTCCTCGATCTCGGCACGCGTCACCGGCTGGTGATAGGCGATGATCGCCAGCACCTCGATTGCCGCGCGCGACAGGCGGCGGGTCTCGGTGCTCTCCCGCGTCATCAGCCAGGCGAGATCGCCGGCCGTGCGGAAGGTCCATTTGTTGGCGACGCGGACGAGATTCACCCCGCGCAAGGCATAGTCGGCCTGGAGCTGTTCCAGCGCAGCCTTGACGTCGACCCCCTCGGGCATGCGCTTGGCCAGCGTCGCGGTGTCCAGCGGCTCATTCGAAGCGAACAGCAGCGCTTCCAGCAGCCGCAATTCCTCGGGACGTGCCTGGGATTCGTTCTCCATCGGCTCGGCCTCTTCTACCCGCACTTCAGCCAGGCTTGCCATGGCAGATTCTCCTTCTTGCACTTAAGCGACCGGCGCATCAGGCGCAGGAGCTGCGTCCGGGACCGGTTTTGGGCGCCCCTTCCGGAAATAGATGGGCGCAAACGCCTCTTTCTGATTCAGTTCCAACTGACCTTCGCGCACCAGTTCCAACGCGGCGGCAAAGCTCGAGGCGAACACCGTCGCGCGCTGCGTGGGATCGGCGACATGCCGGATCAGAAAATCGTCCAGCACGCCCCAGTCATCCTGTTCGTTGAGGCTGCCGACCAGCCGCTCCAGCGTGGCGCGCGCCTCGGCGAGCGACCACACCGTACGCTTGGCCAGATGCACGCTCGCCAGCACGCGCGATTGGCGCTGCGAGGCATAGGCGGTCAGCAAATCGTACAGCGTCGCGGTATATTTCGGATGCTTGATCTCGGCGATCTGCTCGGGCTCGCCGCGCGGGAAGATGTCGCGCTGCAATTGCGGCCGGTTCATCAGCCGGTTGGCGGCTTCGCGAATGGCCTCCAGCCGGCGCAGGCGGTTGGCGAGCGCTGTCGCCATCTGCTCCGCACTCGGGCCCTCCGCGCTCGGCGGCTCCGGCAGCAGCAGGCGCGACTTCAGGAAGGCGAGCCACGCCGCCATGACGAGATAGTCGGCGGCAAGCTCGAGCCGGATCTTCCGCGCGGCTTCGATGAAGTGGAGATATTGGTCGGCCAGCGCCAGGATCGAGATCTTGGCGAGATCGACCTTCTGCTGCCGCGCCAGCGCGAGCAGCAGGTCGAGCGGGCCCTCATAGCCCTCGACGTCCACCACGAGCGCCGGCTCACCCTCGGCAAGCTCTGCGGGCCGCCCGGTTTCGAAAGATAGAATTTCTGCGGTCATGCGGAAGCCGTGTTTGCCCGTGCGATCAATGCGTCCAGTTCCGCGCGCGCGGCCGCCCGGTCGAACGGCTGCGGCGGCTTGCGCGCGGCGAGCGCGGCCTTCGCCCGCTCCAGTGCTCGGCCCGACAGCTCGGGAGTCTGACCGGCAACCGCACGCATCTCCTCGATATTGCCGTTGCAATGCAGGGCCATGTCGCAACCGGCCGCGAAGATCGCGCGGGTCCGTTCGGCGATATTTCCCGACAGCGCGTTCATCGACACGTCATCACTCATTAACAAACCCTGGAACCCGATTGCGCCGCGAATCACGTCAGCAATCATTGTCGCAGATGTCGTCGCCGGATGGGCGGGGTCGACCGCGCTAAACACAACATGTGCAGTCATCGCCATCGGCAGGTCCGACAGCGGTTTGAACGCGGCGAAGTCGGTCCGTTCCAGCTCATCCCGCGGCGTATCCACCGTCGGCAGCTTGAAATGGGTATCCGCGGTGGCCCGGCCATGGCCGGGGATGTGTTTGAGGACCGGCAGCACGCCGCCCTGCTCCAGCCCTTCCGTGACAGCGCGCGCGATCGCCGCGACCTTGGCCGGCTCCGTGCCGTAGGCCCGGTTCCCGATGACGGCATCGGCGCCCGCTACCGGAACGTCGGCCAGCGGCAGGCAATCCACGGTAATGCCGAGATCGGCGAGATCGGCGGCGATCAGCCGGGCCGACAGGCGCGCCGCGGTGAGCCCGAGCGCCGAATCAGTGTCGTACAAGGTCGAGAAAACGGCGCCCGGCGGGTAGATCGGCCAATGCGGCGGACCCAGCCGTTGCACTCTGCCGCCTTCCTGGTCGATCAGGACGGGCGCGTCGGCAGCCCCTGCCACGCTGCGCAATTCTGCAACCAATGCAGCGACTTGAGCTGGCGTTGCGACATTGCGCTTGAAGAGGATGAAACCCCATGGGCGCTGGTCGCGGATAAACTCCCGCTCGACGGCGGTCAGTTCCGTTCCGGATACGCCGGTAATGAAGGCCCGCGTGCTCATAACGGCCGATTAACCCTGACCCGCGAGGGGGTCAAGGAAACCGCCGTTAATTCCTCTGGACGAAGCAGGCGGACAAGCCGGCGGACTTCAGGCTGTTGCAGGCGTGCGTCGCCTCCTCCGCCGAGGCATAGGGCCCAGCGAAGGCGCGGTAGACGATTCCCTTGCCCTTGTCGGTGAGGTCGACGCGCTTGATCACCGGCGAGCGGGAGCCGAGCACGCTGCCATACTTGCTCTGAAGCACGCGGTAGGACGCGGCGGCGCTGTCCTCGCTCTGCTGCGAGGAGACCTGCACGATGTAGCCGCCACCGCCGCTGCTGGCGGGCGCGACCTGAGTCGGCGTGGTCGCCGCCATCCGCTGTGGCGGCTCGGCCGCCGGAACCGATTGCGGCGCCAGCGACATCGGCTGGTTGGCGCTGGCATTGGCCGAAGTCGGCGGATTGCGCGGCGCAGCCGGTGCTGCAACAGGCTTCGGCGCAGAAGCGGGCTTGGCAGCAGCGGCTGATTGCGGCGTGGCGCTATCGGTCTGATCGCCCTTCACGGCCACAGTTCTGATCGGGCGCGGCGAGTTGTTCGGCATGGTGCCGTTGCTCGCGCCCGGCGGCGGCACCGTGGACGGCGACACGCTCGCGACCGAAGGCGGGTTCGCATTCTGGTTCAGCGGCGGAAACACCACGCGGGGACCGCCCGCCTTGGCGTTGACGTCGACCGGCGCCTCTTCGCGCGGCACGATCTTCTCGGTGCCATCGCCAGTGACCATGCGATCCGGCACCTTGGCTGAGGAATCCGTCGGCGCCGGCACGATCTTGGTCGGGGTGTTGTCAGCCTTGATGATCGGCGGCTCACCGCTGCGGGGCGAGCCGACATAGGTCTTGTAGGCGAAGGCCGCACCCGTGCCGACCACGGCCAGCGCCAGGATCGCCGCGACCGTCATCATGCCGCCGCGCTGCTTCTTCGGCTCCTCGACTTCCTCGGGATAGTCGCTCTGATAGGCGTAGGGATCGTCCGGATAGGCCGGCTCACGCTGATAGTCCTGCTCGCCCGCCTCGAGCCGGCCATAGAGCGCATCGTCGTAGCGCGACGGATCGGGCTGCTGGTGATACGGCTCCTGATAGGCCGGCTGCTGGTAGGCCTGATCCTGCTGCTGGTAAGCCTGTCCCGGATAGCCGTGATCCTGATAAGCATGCGGTTGACGAAGCTCAAGCTCCGGCGCGGCGGACGGGGCCGAATAGCGATGCAACGGATGAACCGGATTGACGGTCACCGGATAGTCAGGCTCGGGGGCCGGCGCCGGCTGCGGCTGCACATTGGCGCGCCGCATCCATGAGGGCGGCCCGGGCGGCGTCGGCGGAGCCTGCTCGGCGTAGTCCTGCTGATCATCGTCCTGCCGATAATCGTCGTCCTGATAATTCTGTGCGGGCGGCGACGCTGCCGGCGGGCGCGCGCCGGGGCGGGACTGCGCGGCGAAAGGATCGGTTTGTCCGATCAGGCGGGCGAGCTCAGCCAAGGGATCGCTTTCCGCCCTGCCATGCTGGTCGCCACCGCGACCATAGTCATCGGAAGGAAACGGTCTGTCCTGATATCGTTCGGCCATCGTGATGATGCGTCCCTTCGGGAAAGCCGCGCGCCCCTCGACCAAGGCACGGCTTTCGACCCACAAGGCTTTCAACCAAGTCTAAGCGATCCGGCTTCTGCCGGTTACCCCCGAATTCCCCTTAAGTAGTTCGCCCCAAACTACCGCATCTCGTTCGGGGCATGGACGCCGAGGATGGCGAGGCCCGATGCCAGAACCGAGACGACGCCCTGGACCATGGCCAGCCGCGCCTTTGTTAGATGTGCATCATTATTGATAATGAAGCGTAAATAGGGCAAATCGCGCCCCTTCGTCCAAAGTGCATGAAACTCGCTGGCTAAATCATAGAGATAAAAGGCAATTCGGTGCGGCTCGTGGGCCGCGGCGGCGGCTTCGAGCATACGAGGATATATTGCGAGGCGCTTGAGAAGTTCAAGCTCGGCCGGGTCCGACAACCGTTCCACCGCCGACTCACTGAGCCAGGCGAGCCGTTCGCCGGTATCCTCGGGAAGCTCCGGGAACACCTCAGTGCGCGCATTGCGGAAGATCGAGTGGCCGCGGGCGTGGCCGTACTGCACGTAGAACACCGGGTTGTCGCGCGATTGTTCCATGACCTTGGCGAGGTCGAAGTCGAGCACCGCATCGTTCTTGCGGTAGAGCATCATGAAGCGGACGGCGTCCTGGCCGACTTCATCCACCACCTCACGCAGGGTGACGAAGTCCCCGCTCCGCTTGGACATTTTCACCGGCTCGCCATTGCGCAACAGCTTCACGAGCTGGACGATCTTGACGTCGAGCGATCCCTTGCCCGACGTCGTCGCCTTCACCGCCGCCTGCATGCGCTTGATGTAGCCGCCGTGATCGGCGCCCCAGACGTCGATCATCTCCGCAAAACCACGGTCGAACTTGTTCTTGTGGTAGGCGATGTCGGAGGCGAAGTAGGTGTAGGAATTGTCCGACTTGATCAGCGGGCGATCGACGTCGTCGCCGTAAGCGGTCGCCTTGAACAGCAACTGCTCGCGGTCTTCCCAATCCTCGACCGGCGCGCCCTTCGGCGGCGGCAGGCGGCCTTCGTAGATGTCGCCTTTGGCTTTCAGGAAATCGATGGTCTCGGCAACCTTGTTGTTGCCGATCTCGATCAGCGAGCGCTCCGAGAAGAACACGTCGTGGCGGATGTTCAGCGCGGCGAGATCGTCCTTGATCTCGTCCATCATCATCGCGATCGCCTTGGCGCGCACCGCCGGCAGCCACTCGGCCTCGCTCTTTGCGAGGAGCTTGTCGCCGTGCTCCTTCGCAAGGGCCTGCCCCACCGGCTTGAGGTAATCGCCGGGATAGAGCCCTTCCGGGATCGCGCCGATGTCCTCGCCGAGCGCCTCGCGATAGCGCAGGAAAGCGGAGCGCGCGAGCACGTCGACCTGCGCGCCGGCGTCGTTGATGTAATATTCGCGGGTGACGTCGTGGCCTGCGAACTGGAGCAGGCTCGCCAGCGCGTCGCCGAACACGGCGCCGCGGCAATGGCCGACATGCATCGGCCCGGTCGGATTGGCCGAGACGTATTCGACATTCACTTTGGAGCCGCCGCGGACGCGGCCGTAATCGGCGGCCTCGCGCAGCACCGTCCGTAGCGCCTCGGCCCAGGCGGCCGGCCTCAAGGTCAGATTGATGAAGCCGGGACCGGCGACGTCGACCTTGGCGATCAGCGCGTCGGCGCGCAGCCGCTCGGCAATCTGCTCGGCGAGATCGCGCGGCTTTGCCTTTGCCTCTTTCGCCAGCACCATCGCGGCGTTGGTCGCCATGTCGCCATGGGAGGCATCGCGCGGCGGCTCGACCACCACGCGCGCGAAATCGATGCCCTCGGGCCAGTTGGCTTCCGCCGCAAGCGCGCGGCAGGCGGCATGCACGCGTGCAAGCACGTCGGCGAACAAATGCAGGGATGAGGATGTCTGGGGCATGGCCGCCGCCTAACGCAAATCCGGGGTCGAGTCAAAGAGCCGTTGGTGCTCGGTCAGGGCGAAACGGTCGGTCATTCCGGCAATGAAATTGCCGATCCGGCGCGCCCGGTCGCCCTCGTTGTCCGCCTCCGCCCCGAGCAGCCATTCCGGCGGCAGCTCGCCAGGGGATTGCAGGTATTTCGCGAACAGGTCGAACAGGATCTGCTCCGCCTCCCCCATCACCCGCATCACCCGCTTGTGGCGGTACATGTGCTGATAGAGGAAGGCCTTGATGGCAGCCTCTTCCTCCGCGACCTCTGCCGGGAACGCGACCAGGGCCCGTCTCTGCCGGCGCACGTCCTGGGCCGATTGCGGCCTCACCGCGGCGAGGTTCTTCTGCGCCTCCGCGAACACCGCGCCGATCAGGTGCGAGATCAGCTCGCGCACCAGCTCGGCGCCGCGCCTGAGGTCTTCGAGGTGAGGATAATGCGCAGAGGTCTCGGCGATGATCTCAGCCGTGAGCGGCATCACCTTGAGGTCGTCGAGATGGAACAGGCCGGCGCGCAGGCCATCGTCAATGTCGTGGGCGTCATAGGCGATGTCGTCGGCGATGGCGGCGACCTGCGCCTCCAGCGAGGCGAAGCTCCACAATTCGAGGTCGTAGGTCTTGATGTAGTCGGCGATGCCGACGGGAATGCCGTGTTCGCGATAGCGCCCGACCGGCGCGCCGCTGCGGTCGGCGAGCGGGCCATTGTGCTTGACGATGCCCTCCAGCGACTCCCAGGTCAGATTCAGACCGTCGAACTTGGGATAGCGGTGCTCCAGCGCAGCGACGACGCGGAGCGTCTGGGCGTTGTGGTCGAAACCGCCAAACTCCTTCAAGCAGGCATCCAGCGCCCGCTCGCCGGCATGGCCGAACGGGGGATGACCGAGATCGTGGGCGAGCGCCAAGGTCTCGGTGAGGTCCTCGTCCAGCCCAAGCTGCCGTGCCAAGGCCCTGGCGATCTGCGCCACCTCCAGCGAATGGGTCAGCCTTGTGCGGTAGTGGTCGCCCTCGTGGAACACGAACACCTGGGTCTTGTACTTGAGGCGGCGGAACGCGGTGGAATGGATCACCCGGTCGCAATCCCGCCGGAACGGGCTGCGGGTCCGGCTCGGCGGCTCGGCGACCAGCCGGCCGCGGCTGCGATCGGGATCGCAGGCATAGGGCGCGCGGGGGGCTGCCATTCCGACGGACACGACGAATTTAGTCCCTATCCATTTGATTCTGCGTATCCTTGCACTTAACTATGCCGGACGCGGGATACCAAATGAAATGGGCAAATGAATTTGGTATGACCGCGGGACTATCGGAGACGAGCCATGACGACCGACGTGACCATCAGTGACCGCGCCGCACGCCGGATTGGGGAGATCCTCAAGGGCGAAGGGTCGGGCGCGATGCTGCGCATCTCGGTCGAGGGCGGCGGCTGCTCCGGTTTCCAGTACAAGTTCGATATCGACCGTGCCCGCACCGACGACGATCTCGTGATCGAGCAGGACAATGCGGTGGTGCTGGTCGATTCCGCCTCCCAGCCGTTCCTTGCGGGTTCACAGGTCGACTTCGTCGACGACCTGATCGGCGCCTCGTTCCGCGTCAACAATCCCAACGCGACGGCGTCCTGCGGCTGCGGCACCAGCTTCTCGATCTAATCCGACTCAAAATCTGAAGAACAACCCCATGCACAGTAGCCGGCAAGCCGGCGCGACGTACTTGAGCCATCGGGCTGCTGTTGGGTCGGCAGAATTCGGGAGAGCGCGTCAATGGGCCGGAAGAACAAGGTTCCGCTTGCCGATCGCGTCGCCAGGGCGGCTGAAGCCGCGCTTGACGCCGAGCAGTTTGTGAGCGCCATCGACATCCTTGTCGGGATTGGCTGGCTTGACCCTGAAGCGGCGGAGCGTTGGCGCCGCGGGCAAGTCGAATGCCTGGAGGAAGTCGTCCGGATCGACGTGCCGCGAACCTCCGAAGCGCTGCGGCTCTTCCGGTCCTGGTCGACCGCGCAAGGATTGCTCGGCAGCCGGACGGAATATGTCGCACGCACGCCGCATCGCCAGACCCTGCGTTTCAGCCGTAGCGGAGATCCGGCGATCGAGGAGTCATATCGCACCCATTGGGTCTCACCTGCGCTTTCCGAAAAGAAGCGTGACGTCTGTCGGCGAAGCAAAGCCGAGCCCCGGAGTTGGTGGCTATCCGGCCATTGAACGCGGAGTGGACATGCCATCGGTGTGGCGGCACCGGCGACCTCCTGATGATGGACAGTCCCGGCCCGGCATGCCTGCGCTGCGTTGGCCTCGACGATCTCGAATTTCTGCCGGCGGGCGATGCCATGCTGACGCGACGCCTGAAGGCAAGGAGTCCCCGATATGCCGTCGTCGTGCGCTTCAGCAAGACCCGCGGCCGTTATGAACGGCAAGGCCTGCTGGTCGAGCCGAAGGCCCTGGCCGATGCGCGATGATGCCGGCAGAGCCTTCGTGCATCCCATAGGGCAAGCACGGCGAAGCAGTAGTGCCCATCTTCATCGGCCGTGGCGCGCCATTCGGAGACCTTCTGCGACGGCGTCGGCGCGAGCTCGCGACGGCGCTTTCACCGGTTCGTCAACGGCGTCCGAGACCTCGAGCCGTTGCTGCGCGGATTTCTGGTTGGCGACGTCTGCAAACGGCAACGACGTCGGCTTGGAACCGGGCGTGGGTCAACCGCATTAGCACCGTAGAGGAATCCAGTACTTAGAAGGCCTGCGATGCTGCACGCGCCACCAATCGCAGGGGCAGGATCGCCGTATGTCATCGTCATCGGCAATGAGAAGGGTGGCTCGGGGAAGACAACGATGGCCATGCATCTGGCCGTCGCACTTCTGAAAGGGGGCCACCGGGTCGGGACGATCGATCTCGATAGCAATCAGGGAGCTCTAACGCGCTACATTGAAAACCGGCGCATCTGGGCCTGGCATCGGCGGATCGAACTAGAACTGCCGTTGCACCGCTTGGTCCGGCGCGCCGAGGGCACGAACCTGGAGGACAACGAAGTCGAGGAACTCGCCGCCTTCGAGGCGGCTGTTTCCAATACCAAAAAGTCCGTCGATTTCGTCGTGATCGATACCCCCTCGACTGACACTTATCTGATGCGCCTTGCTCACTTGGTAGCCGATACGCTGGTGACGCCCGTCACTGATAGTTTTCTTGATTTCGGCACGCTGGCCTTGGTCGACCCCATCACGCATGAGATGACGGGAACTGGTCACTACGCTGAGATGGTGTGCGAAGCTCGCAGGTATCGGCGCCAGTTCGATCAATGCCAGACCGATTGGGTCGTCCTCCGTAATCGCTCGGCGCGCGGCCGACTGCCGTATCCCAACATTGCCGAACTCGGCATAAGGCTGGGGCTCAGAGATATTCAAGGCTGTGCCGAGCGCATCGTGTATCGCCAGCTTTTCCTCTCCGGCCTCACGGCCCTCGATGCGCTGGACGAAGCGACCCTCGGCACCAAACCAGGACAGTCACACCGTTTGGCCCAACAAGAGGTGCGCGATCTGATCGGCCTCCTGAACCTGCCGATCACTGAGCGTGTCCGCCGCAGGGCCGCCGCCCGAAAAGAGTGGTTTGCGTCGGCAGGCGCGCCACTCGACTTCGATGATGTGCTGGTTGATTGAGTTATCGTCCGGCGGGAATGTCTCAAAGCGCGAGCCGAAGCATGCCGTTCACGTGAGCGAGGTCGCACGCTTGCGTGACGCGACAATTGTGAGCCACCACGCGGCACTTAGCCGGCGGCGTGTTTGATCGCGGTTTCGAAGGTCTTTGCGTCGAAGGCCGGCATAGTTTGGATCCGCCCCAGACCGTGGGTCGAGTACCAGACCGAGAATGCGAGCATCGCCTCCGAATTCGGGGCTTCAACGATGTCGATGAAATCGTAGTAGCCCTGCGTGTAGTGGATCGATTCGATCTTGATGCCCAGCTTGTCGAGCTTTGCCTTGGCCTTGCCAATCCGCTCCGACTGCTTGCTTGCCCACTCCGGGCTCAGATTACCAAGCAGCACATATTTCATGGTCACCTCCACGTCATCTTGATCGCCCTGCGGGAAGGCCCCCACGATTATACGCCGTCCCGCGAACCGCGTACATGCCGTTCCCTGGCGGGGCGCTTATCGGAGCCGGGCCTGAGAGGAGATCGCCCGATGACGCGTGGTGCAAAATCGAAGGCTGGCCGCGCGTTGGTGACCGGATCGTGTCCCCGGCCACAACATCATGGCGCCACAACGAAAGAGTGGTGCCCATTTTCATCGGCCGCAGCGCGCCACTTCGGAATACGGGAACGAAAAGCCATCAGGGGGCTGCCCGTCTTTAGGCCGATTGGAACTCGGACTGGGACATATGGCACGAAAGCACCGGTCGGACGTTGAATTAGCAATCAACCAGAAGGGACCGGCGCTCTCGGCGGAAAACAGCCTCTCGGGCCATTCACCGATGCAGGAGACGGGCGTGATACAAATATTGCTTGGCGCGTTCCTGGTTGTCGGCGGCGTGCTGTACATCACGCTTCAGACAATCTGGGGAGGCCGACCAGGGGGTAGAAGGCCACATCGCGCCGGCCTACCCAGTGACCCGTTGGAACCTGACAGGCTCGCTGGCGGCTTTGGCATCAAATCGAATTGGCCCGGCCTCGCGATGATCGCGATTGGCGCCACGCTCTTGCTGGTCGCAGCAAGCAACCAAATTTGAAGCTAACCTCGGTTAACTGCTACGGAAGCCGAGTAAGCTCTACGGGTGCTCCGATCAGAACTTACGGTGACGGTGCATTCAGGCTCGGAAGCCTCAGTTAAGTGCGTTGTCACCGCGATCCAGAAAGTTCGAATCCGATCAGCGGCGCCATTCAGCACGTATCGGCGAACGCGCATGCCGTTGACGCGAGCCTGATGCGCGGGATGGAATCTGCGGCGGAGCGCTCTTGGGCATCTGGCGCGACAATCCGGCCGGTCAGAAACTCGAATGTGAGGTTGGGCGACAATGGCTGACGGAGATTCAGCCACGGCGCAGTCCATTCTTGAAGCGACGAAGATAGGCATCGCGCACCTCTAGCGCGCCCCGGTCACACGTTCGATCGTGGAGCCCGCTCTCCGGCGTGGCCCACCTTGCCAACTGCGCTGATGCGCACGAACACGTCGGCCCCATCCTCCGATCGAATGACGCCATAGCCACTTGGTCGGGTTAAACTACTTAGCGACGCGCGCCTTAGTCATCGAGCCTGCGTGAAGTTCGGTGCGTCTCATGCCTTGAGCCGACATCCCGGGAGATTTGCGTTGGACGACCGCGAATTCTTTACGAAACTCGCGAGCCTCGATCGGGGCATAGCGGATCGTTGGAAACGTGCGACGGGAGGAAGGCTCAGCGCGAGAGTTGGAGAGAAAGCGGTCGAAGCGATCGTTATTCCGGTTCTGCTAACCAAAAAGGTCACGGCAAGTCAGGCACAGGCTCTGGCAATGGTGTTCCACACCGAAGGATTGAACACCGAGGCCAGGATTTTTATGGTCACGGCCATCATCGCCGCCTACGACAATGATATTTTCTTCGCGGGCTCGGCGAAGCCGCTGATCACGCGCGACGACTTGCAACCAATCGACGCCGCGCTGGGAATGGCGAATGTCGGCAAGATCCATTTCACCAGTCCAGGAACAGGAATGACATACGCCCCTGATCTCTACAATGCGATCCGAGGGCTCATATACGCCGGAAAGATCCGGGTCTTCGAGGCAGACGCGGCACTGCTGCTCACGCGGCTCGGCAACTACCGCGGTGATCTCAATCGCATAGTTTTGTATAAGGGAGCGGCGCCTGCGGCTCGCGCCGAGATGATCGTGCATGAAGTCACGCACGCGATCCAAGATTGGCGGAACCTCGACTCCACGGTCAAGTTCATTGAAGCTGACGCATATATCGCGGGTGCCGTTGCCGCGCTCGGTGCGAATCCCGACTATAGCTTTTTGGAGTACAAGGCCGAGCAAACAGCGGCCAAAGAGTTGATCCTCGACGGAAGCGCCGCGCGAATGGATAGGGCCTGGACCGAAGCTTATGCCAATCTGGTGAAACGTATCGAAGCCACCCCCACTTATCGGGCCACCAGCAATCTCAAGTTCGGCGGAGCTGACAAGAAGGGGCGCGCTGACAAGGCGACGCTTTTCAAGGACGCCTTAGCTTACTTCAAAGCAGACAATATCTTCGCGGCGGCAGTTGACGACTTCTACCAAATGGGCAGCGACGCGTCGAAGTATGTGAAAAGGTTGCTCGCCCTCGGCGGGAAGTGAGGAACACGGCTTGCATCACGGCGCGGCCAATGTGCGCACAGCAATCACGAATCGGATTCCACCGGACAGCCGAGGACATCCCCCGGATGCCCAAATGCTGATCGCAGCACCCGCGCGGCGGGCGGCTCCTGCTCCGGTTGGAGGGGTGCATCGCTTGCTGCCATGTCATCCAGCGCACGCAGCAGGGCGGCGGCCAGGGCCGGTTTGCGCAAGGGCTTTGCCAGGAAGTCGGACATGCCCGCCTCGCGGCAGATCTGGACATCTTCCGGGAAAGCGTTGGCGGTCAGCGCGATGATCGGGAGTACAGCGAAGGCACCACCCGCGGCACGGATCGCCCTCGTGGCGGCAAGCCCGTCCATATCGGGCATGCGCACGTCCATCAGCACGACATCATAGTCGCCCTCGGAGACCGCCGCGACGGCCTCGACACCGTCAGTGACGACACGGAGCTCGACATCGAAGGCCCCTAACATCTTGCTCACGACCATGCGGTTGACCGCATCGTCCTCTGCGACCAGCACCTTCAACGGCCGATCGAGGCCGGCAATACGGCCCTTGAGCTCGTCGGCCTCGTCGCGACCGGATGCCTGGTCGGATGCCTGCGCCTGGCTCCAGGGCAGCACCAGCGTGAAACGGAAGGCCGAGCCCTCGCCCGGCGTCGAGGTGACGCCGATGGTGCCGCCCATCTGTTCGATGATGCGCCTGCTGATCGCAAGCCCGAGGCCAGTGCCGCCGAAGCGGCGGCTGATCGAGGCATCGGCCTGCGCGAAGTCGCTGAAAAGCTGGCCGAGCTTTTCGGGGGCGATACCGATGCCGCTGTCGGTGACCGTCCATTCGACGGTCGCCAGCAGGTCGCGGCGGGTCTGGCAGGTCGCAGAGATCGTCACCTCGCCTTCATCGGTGAACTTCACCGCGTTCGATGCGAGGTTGAGCAGCACCTGGCGGATGCGCGCGGCGTCACCGCGCAGCGTCGGCGGCAAGTTTGGATCGAGCTCGACCTTGATTGCCAATTCCTTGCTCTTGCTCTTGGCGCTCGCGCGCGCGACGTTTGCGACAGTCTCGACCAAGGTCTGCGGGGCGAAATCAATCGCCTCGAACTGAAAGCGTCCGGCCTCGAGCTTGGACAGGTCGAGGATGTCGTTGAGGATGCGCTGGAGGTTGTCGCCGGATTCGCGGATCGTGGTGACGGCCTCGCGCTGCTCCTGATCGAGCTTGGTTTCGAGCAGCATGCTGGCAAGCCCGAGCACACCATTCATGGGCGTGCGGATCTCGTGGCTCATCACCGCCAGGAAGTCCGACTTGGCGCGGCTCTCGGCCTCGGCCTTTTCCGCGCGCCAGCGCTCGGTCACGTCGCGCCCGAAGCCGCGATAGCCGAGGAATTGTCCCTCGCGGTCATAGGCGGGCTTGGCCGTCAGCGACCACAGCCGCGCCTCGCCGCCGGCGACGACCTTGAGGCTCATCTCGTGCAGCGGCTCGTTCTGCTCCATCAGACCAACGACGTTGTAGGCTGCGCTCTCGTCCTCGGGGCAGAGCATGTCGAGCACGTCGGCGAAATACGATCCCTTCAGCAGAGACAGCGGCACCTGCGCGACGTCGGCGAAGCGGTCGGGCACGTCGACCAGACGCCCTTCGGCATCGGTCTGCCACAGCCAGTCGCTGGCGTTCTCCTGAAAGTCCTTCAGCAGCAGCGAGATGATCTCGGTCTGCCGCTCGAGCTCGAGCTGGGCCTTGAGATTGCCGAGGAACAGATTGCCCTGCGAGACGATGTTGCGCGCCATGAAAAATGCGAACAGCAGCAGGAGCACCGCCGTCACCAGATAGGGCCCGGTGCCGCAGAGCAGCAGCGCGCCGGCGCAGGCGACCGTCATGGTGGCGAGATAGACGAGGCCGGCGCGCGGGAACGTCGACAGCATGAAAGCGCCGCCCGACATCATCCCGACCATCAGGCAGGCCAGGATCAGCTGGCTGGTCGGCTCGATGCGGCTGAACAGAGCGAGCGGCAGCGCGCCCCAGATCGCGGCGAGGAAGGCCGCCTGCCGCAGCATCTGCCGCGCGGCGCGGGGTGAGGCCTCCTGCGGCGGGTTCTGATGCGACCTCCGCCATGCGCGCACCGCGAGTGAGGCGGTGGTGGCGAGCGTCAGGCCCCAGATCGCGAGGAAGTCGTTCCAGCCCCGGCCCCAGAACAGGATCAGCACGATGGCGACGTTGAGCATCGTCACCGCCATCGTCACCGGGATCAGCTGCGTCACGGCGTCGATCTGCTTGGCGCGGATACGGCGGATCTCGCGCTCGCTGAGACCGGCGGTCAGGCCGTCCTCGATCTCGAAGCCGCCGAGCCAATACAGGAACGCGCCGATCAGGCCGGCACGCGGCTCAGTTCGCTTCATCGACTTGTCCGGCCATCCCATCCGAGGAACCTTTTGACGATCAATGGCCTGCCGCCTGCTTAAGCCGGGTTAATTTTGTGGGAGATTTTGCGGCATCCTTGACGGGCGCGTTTGCAGTTTGTTCTAACCATGGCCCCTGCCCGGAGCCCCGCCGTCATGACCATCAGAGTAGCCACCTGGAACGTAAACTCGGTCCGGCAGCGGATTGACCTGCTGCTGACGTGGCTGAAGGAGTGCCAGCCGGACATCGTCTGCCTCCAGGAAATCAAATGCGTCGACGAGGCCTTTCCGCGGCTGGAGATCGAGGCCCTCGGCTACAACGTGGTGACGCACGGCCAGAAGACCTTCAACGGCGTCGCCCTGCTCTCGAAGCTCCGCTTCGACGAGACCAAGTCGGGGCTCGCCGGCGACGACGAGGATGCTCACGCCCGCTTCCTCGAAGGGGTGGTGACGCTGAAGTCCGGCGTGCTGCGCATCGCCTGCCTCTATCTGCCCAACGGCAATCCGGTCGGGACGGACAAATATCCCTACAAGCTCAAATGGATGTCCCGGCTTCTTGATTATTCGAAGGAGCGCCTCAAGACCGAGGAGCCGCTGATCCTCGCAGGCGACTTCAACGTCATCCCGCATGCCCGCGACGTGCACAATCCGGCCGCCTGGACCGAGGACGCCCTGTTCAAGCCCGAGACGCGGGAGAGCTTTCAGTCCCTGCTCGGCCTCGGCCTGACCGACGCCTTGCGGGCCGTCACCGACGAGGGCGGGCTGTACACCTTCTGGGACTACCAGGCCGGCGCCTGGCAGAAGAACCAGGGTCTGCGGATCGACCATCTGCTGCTGTCGCCGCAGGCCAGCGACAAGCTCGCCAATGTCGGAATCGACAGCTATGTGCGCGGCTGGGAGAAGCCATCGGATCACGTCCCGGTGTGGGCGGATCTCGATCTGGAGGCTGCCTAGCCTACGCCGAACTGGTGGGCACGCTGCGCTTTGCCCACCTTACAGTGCCTGCGTTTAGCGCCTATTGCCGGCGCCCTGCACCCACTGCTCCAGCAATTGCAGGGCCATGGCGCGGTCGTCGTCGGAGGCCTTGGCGAAGGCGCGGTTGTAGCTTTCCTTGATCCAGGTCTCTTCCGTGCTGGCGCTGTCACGCGCCAGGGTCAGCCACATCAGGCCGCGGGCGGCCTGTCGCGGCAGACGGTCGCCGTTGAACAGCATCTGGCCAAGCAGCGCCTGCGCCTCGTGCTGGCCTTTCTGCGCGGCAAGACCGAGCCAGCGCGCGCCATAGCGGAAATCCTCACGCGAGGCGTCCGGGGTCTTCAGGTACAGCCGGGCGAGATCGTATTGCGCGTCGGCATTGCCGAAGTAGGACGCCGCATAGGAGAACATCTCCCGCGCCCGCTCTGGATCCGACTTGATCTTCGAGTTCGGGATGCCGCTGAGATAGTAACGGCCGAGCTCGACGAAGGCGTTGGCCACGATCTGTGCCTGCGGCGCAGACGGGCTGTCCTCGGCATGCGCGTTGGCGATCCGGCTGAAATACTCGAAGGCGCGCAGATCGTCCTGGGCGACGCCGTCGCCGTTGGCGTACATGCGGCCAAGCTTCCACTGCGCGATGGGGTGGCCACCCTCGGCGGCATATTGCAGCGCACTGAGCGAGGTCTCCTGAGGCACGGCCGCCGGCGCGATCTTGCCGCGCACGGTCGCCGCGGTCCCCGGCAGGGTGGTCACGACCGGGATGGCCGCGTCCTTCGGGTTGACCGGAGCGCCGTCGAAGGCAAGCGCCGGCGCGGCCAGCGCAGCGGCCCCCAACACAAACGCAACTATGGCACGCCTAGATGTCCGCATAGCACTGTTTCTCGTGCGCGCCGCCCGGATGGGTCACTGCCCCCCCGACCGCTGGTCCAACCTGCTGAGCATATTTCCAGAGCGCACCCGACGTGTGGTTAGTCGCGCGAGCGCTCCATTTGGTCTTGCGCTGGGCGAGCTCGGCGTCGCTCAATTTTACGTTAAGGGTACCGGCGACTGCGTCGATCTCGATGATGTCGCCGTCCTCGAGCAGCCCGATCGGGCCGCCAATGGCGGCTTCCGGCCCGACATGGCCGATACAGAAGCCGCGGGTGGCGCCGGAGAAGCGGCCGTCGGTGATGAGCGCGATCTTGCCGCCCATGCCCTGGCCGGTCAGCGCCGCGGTAGTCTGGAGCATTTCCCGCATGCCGGGGCCGCCCTTCGGCCCCTCGTAGCGGATCACGATGACTTCGCCTTCGCGGTAGGTGCGGTTCTGGACCGCCTCGAAAGCATCCTCCTCACGGTCGAAGCACCTGGCCGGACCGGTGAACCTGAGGTTGGACATTCCCGCGACTTTCACGATCGCACCTTCTGGCGCCAAATTGCCCTTCAGACCGACCACACCGCCTGTCACGGTGATGGGCTTGTCTGCCGGGTGCACCACGTCCTGGTGCGGATTCCACTTCACGCTCTTGAGGTTTTCGGCGATCGTGCGGCCCGTGACGGTAAGGCAATCACCGTGCAGGAAGCCGTTGTCGAGCAGCGTCTTCATCAGAAGCGGTATGCCACCTACTTCAAACATGTCTTTGGCGACATAACGGCCGCCCGGCTTCAAATCCGCGACATATGGTGTCTTTTTGAAGATTTCGGCGACGTCGAATAAGTCGAACTTGATGCCGCACTCATGCGCGATCGCCGGCAGGTGCAGCGCAGCATTGGTCGAGCCGCCGGAGGCTGCGACCACGGCAGCCGCATTCTCCAGTGCCTTGCGGGTGACGATGTCGCGCGGCCGGATGTTGGACGCGATCAAGTCCATGACCTTCTCGCCCGCGGTCATGCAGAAGGCGTCGCGGATTTCATACGGCGCCGGCGCACCAGCCGAGTAAGGCAGGGCAAGGCCAATCGCCTCGGAGACGGTCGCCATGGTGTTGGCGGTGAATTGCGCGCCGCAGGCGCCCGCCGAGGGGCACGCCACGCGCTCGATCTCGTCGAGGTCCTCGTCCGACATGGCACCGACCGAGTGCTTGCCGACGGCCTCGAACATGTCCTGCACGGTGACCTGCTGTCCGCGGAAAGTGCCGGGCAGGATCGAGCCGCCATAGATGAAGATCGAGGGCACGTTGAGACGAACCATCGCCATCATCATGCCGGGCAGCGACTTGTCGCAGCCGGCGAGCCCGACCAGGGCGTCATAGGCATGGCCGCGAACGGTGAGCTCGACCGAGTCGGCGATGCATTCGCGCGACGGCAGCGAGGAGCGCATGCCGTCATGCCCCATGGCGATGCCGTCGGTCACGGTGATGGTGCAGAATTCGCGCGGGGTGCCGCCGGCCGACGCCACGCCCTTCTTCACCGCCTGGGCCTGGCGCATCAGCGCGATGTTGCAGGGAGCGGCCTCGTTCCAGCAGGAGGCGACGCCGACAAAGGGCTGGTGGATCTGCTCGGTGGTCAGACCCATGGCATAAAAATAAGACCGGTGAGGCGCGCGCGCAGGGCCTTCCGTCACGTGACGGCTCGGCAGCCTCTGCTTGTCAATCTTCGCGCCCATCGCAAACCAGTTTCCCCGGTCAACCCTTTCAGACCCGAAAAATCAGAGCCAAGATTTGAATCGACCTTGGGATTTCCGTGACGTCGAGGACCGCCGCTGCCCTTAAAACATGTGAGCGATTTTATTCATGTTTGGGTGTGGCCAAAAAGCGGCGGTGATGCGAACCGCCGGTGATGACGGTTAAATCGGAACCGAGTGTTGCGTAGACGGCACAATCGTTACCGGGAAGACACGGGGCACCTTACTTTGATACCTCACGAAGATGACGTTCCACAACCTTTGATTTCACAATGCGAGGGGCGCGCCCGGCTTCGCGCTTACTGACGAGAGGCACGCAAGTGAGTCGGCACCTCTGCCGCACTCTCGTGTCCCGGACGCGCCGCAACGCCTCTTGGCGTTGCTGCGCAGAGCCGGGACCCAGGAGCGGCCCGGCGCGCTGCAAGAATGGGCCCCGGCTCTGCAGTGCACCGCTGAAGAAGCGCCCCGCTGCGTTCGGGGCACGGGAGCGGAGAGTGGCCGCGCGCTTTCTCCTGCTCGTCATTGCGAGCGAAGCGACTTGTCCGCCGAAGCCTTGGCAAAGGCGGAAGCAATCCAGAATCCTTCCGCGGAGGGATTCTGGATTGCTTCGTCGCAAGGGCTCCTCGCAATGACGGCGTTTGAGGCGTCAGCTTGCTTCTCCAAGTGACGCTGTCATTCCCCGCGAAGGCGGGGAATCCAGTACGCCGCGGCCTCTCGGTTCTATCGCTGGCGCCACTGGAATACTGGATCGCCCGGTTGAACCGGGCGATGACACCACGTGTGTAACTGCAGATCGCTCAGGCCGACATTGCGCCCTTCCGCCCGAACGGATCGATCAGGCGGACGATCTCGCAGACGGCGACGAGGCCGGCCAGCCAGACGGCGCTGGTCAGCCCAATGCGCAAGACGATGGCGAGGGTGAAAGCGCCCTCTCCGCCGAGGACCGGCGTCGCGGCAAGCAGCGCGAGCTCGTAAGTCCCGTAGGCGGCGGCGAGCGCGACCATCATCATCGGCGGCGTGCGGCCCTGCGGCAGCATGCGGAGGACGGCCGACGCCGCGGCGGTCGACACAAGCGCAGCCGCGCCGATGACGAGGCCCCAGGCGATCGTGCTGCCGTCGATGGGATAATGCAGCGCGCTGAAACCGATGGTCTGGTTGACCAGCCAGGCGCCGGTGACGACGAGCAGCGCCGGGCGCAGCGGCAGCATCGCCGCGGCAACGACCGCGAAGGCCGCAAACGGCGTCGCACAGGCAAATGCGAAGCTTGCACGCGCGCATGATGCGGTCAGCAGCGCAAAGCAGAACATCGGCGCAAGGCGCGGCGCGACCGGGTGAATCCGGCAGCCGTCGCCGCGAGACGGCAGGATGCCGCGAGTCATGATGCTAAGAGTCATGATGCTAAGAGGCATGAGTGATTTCCTTCTTCGAATTCCAGTCCATTTGAGGGCGTGCGACGGCCCTGGCGAGGTGAAAGCCTTGATCAGAACGTAGCGCCGGCCTTGAGCAGATAGGTGCGGCCGGGCAGCGGATAGGCGCTGAAACGGCCGTCCGTGAAGGTGCTGGCGATGGCATAGTCGTAGTAAAGTGCATTCAGCACATTGTTGACGCTGAGCGACCAGAAATAGCGCTCATACTGACCGCTGAGCTTGAGGTCGATCGTGCCATTGGCCGGGATCGGCTTCTGGGTGCCCGCCTGGTCGTTGTCCATGCGCCGTTCGCTCCAGAAGCGCGCGGTGGCATCGAGCACCAGATAATTCTGCCGGATGTTCCAGGTGACACCCGCACTCGCCGTGTAGCGCGACACCAGCGGCACGTCATTGCCGGCCCAGACGCCTTCGCGGAAGACGGCGCGGGTATAAGCCATGCCGGAGCGCAGCAGCAGGGCCTCGTTGACGCGATAGGACAGGCTGGTCTCCGAGCCGTAGCGCCGGGTCGGATCGAGATTGGTGTTGTAGAACCGGACCGGGTTGAAATGGACCTCATTAGTGAGGTCCATCAGATAGAGGCTGCTCTGCAGCTGCAGCCCCCCGCCCTTGATGCGCAGACCGCCCTCGATGTCGTGCGAGGTCTGGGTCTTGAGCTGGAACGTTTGCGGGATCGCCGCGAAGGTCAGGGGATCGAAGGAAGGCCCCGAGGACAGGCGCTCGTCGACGTCAGGCGTGCGGAACGCGCGCGCGGCGCGGCCGAACAGCGAGACCGTGTCATTGAGGCGATGTTCGGCCCCGAGATGCAGCGCATATTGGGTCTCGTCGCTCGTCAGCGGTAGCGCGCCGATGTCGGCGTTGAACGGCGCCGCCGCGTCGAAATTGTCGCGTGCCTCAAGACGGACATTCTGCACACGTGCGCCGTAGGAGACATCGGTCGTGGGCAGCACCCCCAATGTGTGCTGGACATAACCCGCGACCGTCTGCTGCCTGAGGTCGTAATTGTGCCAAGCGGCGAGCCCCTGCCCCGCGCCGCGGTTCTGCTGAAAGCTCGCATCGTAATAGTCGATGCCGGTCAGGAGCTGCGATGGCATGCCGAGCAGCAGGCTCTTCACACTGAGCCGCGGCGTGATCGACCATGTCGTCAGATTGGAATCGACATAAGTCGACGTGAAGAAGGTCGGAACCGGCGTCGGGCTGGAGAAGAACGCACTCTGCTGCTTCTTGTCGCGCACACCGCCGTCGACGATGAGATCGACGCCGTTGACCAGGGTCTTGGCGAAGCCGGCTGTCGCGCCAAAGCCCTGCTGGTTGGCGTGGTTGAACGGCGTGCTGGTCCCTCGGCGGTTGCTCTTGAGCTCATCGAGGCCGATGGAGGGATCGACGGTGCGGCCGCCCGGCAGTCGCAACTCCTGATTGTCGCCGGTGACGGTAAGAAAAGCGGTCAGGCCTGATGTGGTGTAGTTGAGATTGCCGACGCCGTTCTCCTGGGAATAGCGATTGTTGTCGCGATAGCCGTCGGTCCTGACGGCATTACCGTAGAACGAGGTCGACCACGGACCGGAATTGAGCGAGGTCGAGACGTTGCCGAGCTTGGTGTTGAACGAGCCGAAGCCGGCTTCGATGCGCGCCGTCACGGGCGGTCCGCCGATTCCGGTCTTGGTGACGATGTTGATGACGCCGCCGACCGCGTTGTCGCCGTAGAGCACCGCTCCGGAATTTCCGCGCGTGACCTCGATACGCTCGATCGAATGGAGCGGGATGGTGGAGAGGTCCACCTGCGCCATGTCGACGTCGTTGAGCCGCCGGCCGTTGACCAGCACCAGCGTGTTGGCGGTGGCAAAGGCGCCGAAGCCACGCAGGTCCACGCTGGTCTTGGCGCCGATCTGGCCGCCATAGAACGTCGTGATCTGGGCCCCCGGGGTCTGCGCGGCGATGATCTCGGCAAGCGTCTGCGACGGCGAATGCGCGATATCCGCGGCCGTGATGACGGTCGTGGCGGTCCCGATGATGCCGCTGTTGGCGGCAACAGCTTCCGAGCCGGATGAGCCGGTGCCATCGCCTGCCGGCGCGAGATTCACAGTTCGCCGCGGCCTCGTCGCGTCGCCCTCACCGATCGCTCTGGCCCGCGTGCGGTTCTGATCGTCGGGCTTGCTCACTTCGATCGGCGGCAACTGCTCGGCAAGAGCCTGCTGGGCGGAGGCGGAGGATAGATCGAGCGAGTGGAGTGAGACAGACGCGAACAGGCCAGCGCGGAGGCGCCGGACGGCAGAGACGAAACGGGACAATGTTGTAACCTCGGTATGACGTCAGTGGCACGTCACAGCGAACGAGGTTTCACGGCGGAGCAATGAACCGCTCCGGTGAAGCCAATGTCTGTACTCCCCGACCGACATCTTCGCGTGTGACCACGGCTGACGGCAGGTCTCCTGGCTCGCGGGTCATTACCTTGCGTCGCCTTCCCAGGACCGAGATTCCCAGTGGCACAGGACGAAAGATTCACCGCTTACAGTTGCGGGGGCAGCCGTGGCGTTGAGACAAATCCCGGCGTTGGGACCTCCCGCACCACATTCCCTTTTGATCTCCATGGGGAGAACCGTCGCGATCATTTACGTGTCGTTCCACCGGAGAGTCAATCGAGTGGTCGATCGATGTCGGCGCCGCGAGCCGGCATCGACGCACCGGCCAATGCAAGTCCACGAAACGGGTGCCGGCCGCTCAGGTTCGCCCTCGCAAACGTTGGGCCTGCGCCCAGGCGACAGCGACATCGCGTGGCGGAACATCGACGCGCTTGATCGGGGTCAATTCGCCGGAGGCCGAGACGATCGCGGTTTCCTCGCGCCGGCAGCGCGTGCAGACAAAACGGACCTCATGCGGGGATGCCGACCAGTTCGACCGCTTCACATTGGCCGCCATCGGCCAGGCATCGCAATGCGAGCACGACACCAGAAATCGACCTGGATCGAGCATACCCATTTCCATCGGACTCCGCGTCCTGCCGCCTCCTTCAATGATTAATCCAAGTGAATCGTTCCGGTGCCCAAGCACCGTCAGTTCCGCCCGATCAGCCGGCGACCTCGGGCTCGCGTTCCCGCCGCCGCAGGCGTCGGGATCTCAGCGCGCGCCCTTGAGGGTGCAGGAGGTCGAGCAGGTGACGGTGGTGCCGTGATCGCATGCTTTGCAGGCGTTGACGCACTGGTTCATGTCGCGGGGGTTGTAGCTGTAGTTCCGCAGCGCGCAGACCGGCGTCGAGCCGGTGATGTCCTGCTCCTGGTCGCAGGCCGCCGTCATGAGCGCGATGATGATCACGGCAACGAGGCGCATGGAATCGCCCTGTCAGGCATGGCAAATGGCACTCACGAGGCACGTTGCATTGCAGCGAGCCCCGGCCTTCCCACCGCTGGCATCGCCGATCAGCGACGCCCGCATGCCTAAGGATGCGCGTCAAATCTTAAGAACGGATTGCTGCCGGCCTCAGGCCGCAGCCTTGGTCGCGATCGCCTGCCGCATGTCCACCGCCAGCTGACGGTACTGCTCCGAAAGCTTCAGATAGAACTCGCGCTTGGTGCTGTCGGTGGCGAGCTTGGCGATCAGCTCGCATTCGGCGGTGAGTGTCTCGAACCGTTCCAGCCTATCCTGAAGTTCTGGCATCGGCGTGTCCCCATCAGACGCCTCAAGGACATCCAACCTAAGCCCGGGAAATAGGTCACGGCGAACATCGTTATCGAGCAGAAGCAATTTTTCCGGTGCGGCAGCCTATTTGCTGTCGAGGCGCCAGGCGCCGTCCCATCCCTCGCCCGGCGGGCTCGCCTCGAACTGCGCGACGCGCCCGAGCATCGTGAGCGAGGGGCCGTCGCCGGGGACGGCTTCGAGCGCCGCGTTGAAGGCAGCACGCGCCGCATCGAAGCGCCGGGCGCGATAGGCGGCGAGCGCTTCGACATAGTGCATACGCAAGCTGTCCTGCGCATCGGTGAGTGCGCCCGCCCTCGCCATCACCTCGAAGATCGCCTGCGGCGCGGTCTGGCCGGCGACGGCCAGACGATCGATCTCGCGCAGCTCGAGCCGCGATCCGATCGCTTCGGCGGTGGCCTGTGAGATCAGGATGCGGGTGCCATAGACCTTGTTGACGGCTTCCAGCCGCGAGGCCAGGTTCACGGCATCGCCCATCACGGTGAAGCTCATCATCAGTTCGGAGCCGATGCTGCCGGTCAGCACCTCGCCGGTGGCAATGCCGATCCGCAAGTCGCACGGCGCGGGCATGGCGCGGATGCCGAGCAGGTCGGGCAGCTGGCGCTGCAGCGCGGGGACCTGGTCGGCCATCTCGATCGCCGCGATGCCGGCAAGGAGCGCCTGCTCGTCATCCTCGATGAAGGGCGGGCCCCAATAGGACATGATGGCATCGCCGATATACTTGTCGATGATGCCGCGATTGCTCCTGATGGGGGCGGACATCACCGTGAAATAGTGGTTCATCACCTTGACGAGGCCGCGCGGCGTCATGCCCTCGCTCATCGAGGTGAAGCCGCTCATGTCGCAGAACATGATGGTCATGACCCGGCGCTCGCCGTCGATCGCGACCTCCGGCCGGTCGATCAGCCCCTGCACCACCTTGGGATCGATGTAGCGGCCAAAGGTTTCGCGGATGCGCTCGTTGTGCCTGAGCTGCTCGGTCATGCGGTTGAAGGCCGCGGCGAGCTCGCCGATCTCGTCCTGAGTGGAGACGGTGATGGTCTTGTCGAAGCGGCCGGCCTCGACCTCGCGGGTGCCGGCGAGCAGCAGCCGCACCGGGCGCGTGATGCCGCTGGACACCAGAAGGGCAAAGACAAAGCCGACGATCGCCGCGAGCAACGTCACGACGCCCGAAACGACGATCGCCTGATGCTGGCGGCTGATCACCTGCGAGGTCGAGAAGAACACCTGCGTCAGCATGTCGGCGCGGATTGCATCGACCTTCCGGTTGAACTGATCGCGCAGCACGTCGATGTGTTCCAGCGTGCCGCGGGCCTCCGCCATCTGCTTGGCATCGACCTGCTTGAGCAGCCTTGCATGGTCCTCGTTGAGATCGCGCCGCAGCTCGGTGACGGCGGTCTCGATGCGGATATCGATCCGCCCCAGCGCGGCATTGTCGGAATAGGTTCTGGGGTCGTCGATGATCGCGTTGACGAGGGTACGCGCGGCCTCGGCCTCCTCCTCGATCTTGCGGTCCGATTCCTCGAAGTCGCGAAGGCGCGCCGCATAGGCCTCCTCGTCCGACGGGGCCTCCATCCTGGTCATGACCATCCGCCGCAGCGCCAGCCCCCGCTCCAGCGAGCGGATGTTGGCGCGGGCCAGATGGCTATAGGCCGGAATGTAGCGGTTGGTCAGCTCGTCGAGCAGGACACCGACCTGGCTCGACATCACCATCGACAGGATCGAGGTGACCAGCATCAGGACGATCAATCCGAGGGCGATGCCGACGATCTTGCGCCGGATCGACTGGTTGAAAATCGGCATAGGTACGGGAGCAAAGGCTGAAAGGACGGAACTAGGGAACTCAATACACCTGATTTGGCCGCCGGAACACGTGCATCTGTGCCTCCGTGACGCCGGGAGCCGTTTGGCGCGGCGCGCGGGCCCAATACGTTAACAAAAGATTAAAGAATTGCCTGTGCCGACACTTGGTGAGTTCCCGAGTTCCAATCCGGATTTTGCCGCATTGTTGCGACAGCGTGAGGAATGCGAGACGATACCGTGGCATCGTTTGGTGTCGTCTTTGATTCTCAAGCCGCATGTCGTCGCGGACCTTGGTTTGTAGTGGTTTCGCAGGGGGACCATCGAATGAACCAGTGCCTACGCTCGCTCGCGTGTGTCGTTGCCGTTTCCGCATTGGCCCTCCTCCCCACCGAGCTGGCGGCCAAGAGCAGCCACAAATCATCCGCGCCGAAGAAGTCGCATGAGGCGAAAGCCGGCAAGCCGCGTCATGCGGCGGCCAAGTCCTCGGCAAAATCGCGCCACGGCAAGCATGCCGAGGCCAAGCGCAGGTCGAAGAAGACCGACGACTTGCCTGCGGACAGGCCGGCCGCACCGGCGCTGACCGGCGACCTCGCCGCGCTGAAGGACGCGATCGACCTCGCGCGCAAGGGCAAGAGCGATGACGCGAGCGCGGCGCGCGACCGCATCATCGATCCCGCCGGACAGAAGCTCGCGGACTGGTTCATGCTGCGCCATTCCGAGAGCACCGCGAATTTCAAGCGCTACGCCGCCTTCCTCACGGCCAATCCGGACTGGCCGAGCCGCGCGCTGCTGCGCCGCCGTGCCGAGGCGCGGCTGTGGCAGGAGAAGAGCGACGCCGCCATTGTGCACAAATTCACGATGGATCGTCCGACCAGCGCCAAGGGCAAGTTCGCGCTCGCCCGCGTGCTGCTCGCCGAAGGCGACACCGACCGGGCCACGCGGCTGGTGCGCGAGGCCTGGCGCACGGATGAATTGTCCGAGCGCAGCGAGGAGGATTCCTACGAGGCGTTCCGCGATCTCCTCACCGCGGACGATCATCGCGCCCGCATGGACAAGCGGATCGGCGCCAAGGACTACGCCGGCGCGCGGCGCGCCGCAAAACGGCTCGGCGAGGACGCGCTTGCGATCGTCAAGGCCTGCGCCGCCGTGACCGGCAAGGCCAGCAAGGCCAAGGATTATCTCGAGGATGTGCCGAGCGAAGCGCGCCGCGATCTCGGCTATGTGCTGTGCCGCGCGCAATGGCACCTGCAGAAGGACCGCATCGACGACGCCGCCGAGGTGATCCTGGCCGCAGCGCCCGAGACCATGGCGGCGCAGGATACCGATGCCTGGTGGCGCGAGCGCCGCCTGCTCGCCCGCAAGCTGCTCGACCAGGGCAAGTCCAGGACCGCCTATGACGTGGTGCGCACAGCCGCGGTGCCGGAGAAGGAAGTCTATCGCGTCGACTATCATTTCATGTGCGGCTGGATCGCGCTGCGCTTTCTGAACGATCCCAAGACGGCGATGGCGCACTTCGCCGCCGTCGACGAAGGCTCGGCCAATCCGATCGCGCTATCGCGCGCCCATTACTGGCGCGGCCGCGCCGCCGAGGCGATGGGCGCGACTGCCGATGCGCGCATGAGCTATCGGGCGGCATCGCGCTATCCGACGGCCTATTACGGCCAGCTGGCGCGTGCAAGGCTTGGCCTCGACCGCATCGAGTTGCGTCCGCCCTCGCCCGTCTTGGCCGCCGCCGAGACGCCGCCCGCGGACGAGCGCGTGCGCGCCGCCGACATGCTCTACGGCATCGGCGAGCGCGACGTGGTGTTCTATTACGCCGAGGACTTTGCCAAGGAGAGCACTGATATTACAGCGCTTGAAGCGCTCGGCGAGCTCGCCGGCCAGCGCAACGATGCGCGCGTCATGCTGGAGGTCGGCAAGACGGCGCTGGCGCGCGGACTCGCGCTCGACCATTACGCCTTCCCCACCATCGGCATCCCCGAACACAAGCAGGTCGCGCCGGCGATCGAGACCAGCGTGATCTATTCGGTGGCGCGCACCGAGAGTTCGTTCGACCAGCGCGACAAGTCGGCCGCCAATGCCGTCGGCCTCATGCAGGTGACGCCGGAAGCCGGGCGCGATACCGCAAAACGCTTCGGCTTGACCTACGACTGGGACAAGATGGTCTCCGATCCCGTCTACAACACCCAGATGGGCGCGGCCGAGCTCAGCGCGCTGCTGTCGGAATATCGCGGCAACCAGATCATGACCTTCGCCGGCTACAATGCCGGCCGCGGCCGCGTGCGCGAATGGGTGCAGGCGCGCGGCGATCCCAGGGATCCCAAGGTCGATCCGGTCGACTGGGTCGAGCGCATCCCGCTGTCGGAGACGCGCAACTACGTCCAGCGCGTGATGGAGAACGTGCTGGTCTACCGCGCAAGGCTCGAGGGCAGCGGCATGGTCGCCGGCAAGAGCGATCAGCGCGTCGTCACGCACGAGGCCGGAGCAACGGCACCCGTGGCGGCCGCAGCGCCCGCTCCCTAGTCGACGCCGCCGGGGCTGGACACCGGCGCCTGCAAGGTTGCGTCGCTGCGGCTTCCACGCGAGTGCAGTCGCGCAGCTAGATGTCACCTCCTTCCATCGTGATCAGATCGCGACCTTCCAAGGATGCGCCGGTCAAAGCTCTTGCGAAGATCCAAGCGTGCATCGTGCAGCTCCAGCACCAGACCGCCCCCAGGACCGCCATCGTCTCGATCATGTTGCGAGCGGCAAGCTCGACGTTCGCGGCGGCCGGCTCTGTGCGCCCAGGCATCGACCATTGCGTGAAGAACGTGACGAGTTCGCCGCGCCGGTAGCAATCGTAGTCACAGAAACGGCGCTGTGTGCGCGCATGCCGGACATAGCCGGAGCGGAGCGACCGCGAGCAGGTGCTGCACGTGGCCGCGCGCAACGGGGGCTCGTGATTGACCACCACGAATTTCATGACGCCGCCCTCACGCCATCTGTCGCGAGCGCCTCGCAGAACAGCGCGTAGCACTGATAGTCGCAGTAAGGCAGACGGGTCGCGATCTCGCGGAGATAGCCGCCGCTGATCGGCTCACAGCACTGCATGCACCAGGTGTGCCGGAACGGGGTCCGGTCGTTCACGAGCACGAAGGCGAATCTCATGTGGCACCTCCCAAGGCGAAGCAGTAAACGCTGTCCAACGGAGACAGTGCGGGTGGTGGAGCGCAAAGATGGTTTCGGCCGTCCGGATTATCCCTGTTTCGCTCCACCTTCTGGGGTGGGATCAGAATGTATCTCCCGTCCTCCCGGCGCCGAGCATAGATCTGGCCGTCGACGTATTTGATGTCGGTCGGATAGCAGTCAGCGCTGTTGCAGCAACTGAGGCTCGGATTGTCCGGCATGTGCCAGGTCGAATAGAATTTCTCGTGCAGCGCCTGGTCCTGGGGTGGATGCTGGCGATGAACGGCACCTTGTCCAGTCTCCTGTGCCTGGACCGCAGCGGAGCCGAGGAGGACTAGCGAGCACAAGAGCTTGCATGAGCGCTTCAACGCACGGGCTCCCGGGTCAGACCTTCGGAACGATGTCAGTTCTCTAATTCGGCCTCAGGCAACCTGTACCCGGAACAACCACCGGCGGTCGCGTTCGCGACGGGTACGGAAGCGATCGACACACCTCTTGGAGCAGAGCGCGGTGCGCCAGGAATAGTAGCGGATCAGACCGAACTTGCCGCCGCACACCGCACAGCCATTGACTGAAGGGCAACGTTCGGACTGGGATAGGCCACGCTCAGGAAGTACTGATGTATCGCACATTGTTATCTCCCTCTGTCGCTTGATTGCTTGCGCTTTGCCAGTTCGTTCGCTTCGACCTCATGCGGGTCGTGCATTGTCGCGGCGGCGGCTGCATCTCGAGAATTGCGGCGGTTTGCCCCCGGTCGTTGCCTGTCGGTCAAACATCTCGGCCGCAAGCTTCAGACCGGTTCTCGTGCGCTCGCTGCGATCGGCTGGTCGACACTCCCGATTGGTCATGAGGCTAGTTCGCCGGGCACGAGATGCTCAATTGTACGGAGGTAAATGGCCGATATGATTAGGCATGGAGGCCCTATACCTAGGTTTGTCCCGTACTCGCTCAGGGCTCCCCCGGCTCATGTTCAACGAGACGGCGCACCATGCTCCGGATGCACGGTCACCGTGAAGATCCCGCCGGCATGGCGTACTCGGTGCGCCGCAATGGACAGCGCAGCGGTCGGTTCAGAGGCGCACGCCATGATTGCCCGTCCGACTTTGGCCGGAATTGCTCCCCTCGCGGCAACGTGCTCTACTCGTGTTCACGCAGAGAGCGCCGGGAGCGTCTGCGATGAAGCCGGGCCGGGCAGCAACGTTCGGGAAGTCAGCCGCGCAACTCCTCGTCGGCTGTGTCAGGCAGGTTGTCACCGCCAGGCCGCGCACTGAGCCTGACGCCGGTCTGCTCGAGGCGGTCAAGCAGTGGCAGCAGGTCTTCGAACACAACCCGGTCATGTACTTCATGGTCGATCCGGCCGGAACCGTGATCAACGTGAACACGTTCGGCGCGGCGCAGCTGGGCTACAAGCCCGCGGAATTGATCGGCCGATCGGTGCTGGATGTCTTCTTCGAGGAAGATCGCGATTTCGTCCGGACGTGTGTCGCGCTGTGCCTTAAGACCATTGATCAATCACACACCTGGGAAATCCGGAAGGTTCGCAAGGACGGCTCGGTGCTATGGGTGCGCGAGAACGCCAAGACCATGCTGCGGGCCAATGGCGGACCGATCGTCCTGGTGGCCTGCGAGAACATCACCGAGCGAAAGGAAGCGGAGAATGCGCTGCGACAGAGCGAGGCCTATCTCGCCCAGGCGCAGGAATTGAGCCACACCGGCAGTTTCGGCTGGAAGGCCGCGACCGGCGAGATCACCTGGTCCAAGGAGACCTATCGCATCTTCCAATTCGAGGAGGGGACGAAGCCCGAGATCCCGCTCATGCTCGAGCGTATCCATCCGGAGGACCGGCTTGCGGTGCAACGGACCACGGGTCGGGCGGCACGCGAGGAAAAGGCTTTCGATCACGAATACCGGCTCGTGATGCCCGACGGCTCGATCAAGTACGTCCGAGCGGTAGCCCGGGCGATGCGGGATGCGAACGGTCACGTCGAATTCGTCGGATCGGTGACCGACATCACGGCGACCAAGGAGGCAGAGCGCAAACTGCGTGACAGCGAGCAGCGCTTCCGCGACTATGCCGAAACCGCCTCTGACTGGTTCTGGGAGACGGGGCCAGACCATCGCGTTACCCAGATATCGGAACACTCAGATACCATCGCCGCCCCCGCGGGCCTGATCGGACTTACGCGTTGGGACATCGCGCCGGATGCCGATCTCGAACCGGAAAAATGGCAAAAGCATCGGGCGGCGCTCGACGCCCACGTCCCGTTTCGCGACTTGGTGTATCGCAGCAAAGACCGCAACGGGAAGCCGATCTACGTCCGGACCAGCGGCAAGCCGTTCTTCGACGCGGACGGCGTTTTTCTGGGCTATCGTGGCGTCTGCACCGACGTGACCGCCGCGATCCGGACCAATCAGGCCGAAGAGGCGCTGCGGAGGGCCCAGGCCGAGCTCGCCCATGTGACGCGTGTCACGACACTGGGTGAGCTGACCGCTTCCATTGCCCACGAAATCAATCAGCCGCTCGCCGCAGTCATCGCAAATGCCGACGCCTGCCTCGCCTGGCTGCAGCGCAGTCCGCCCGATCTCAAAGCGGCCCGCCGATCCGTAGAGTGGATCATCGAGGACGGCACGCGTGCCAGCGACGTGATCCGCCACGTCCGGGCGCTCGCCAAGCGGTCCGGCATCGAGATGGTTCCACTCGACGCCAACGTGGTCGTACGGGAGGCCGTCGCGCTCGTTCAGCGCGAGATGGCCAGCCACGCCGTATCGGTGCGAATGGAGTTGTCGTCGGCACTGCCGAAGATCTTTGGCGATCGAATCCAGTTGCAACAGGTGCTGATCAACCTGATCATGAACGGGATCGAGGCGATGGAAGACGTCAACGATCGCCCGCGCGAGCTGACGATCCGTTCAGGGACGAGCGGTGATGGCGCGATGTTGGTGAGCGTTTCCGACTGCGGATTCGGCATCAGCGAACAGGCGATAGACCGCCTGTTCATGCCGTTTTTTACGACGAAGTCCTCCGGCATGGGCATGGGACTGTCGATCTGTCGATCCATCATCGAGGCCCATGGCGGACAGCTTTCCGCCGCACCGAGCCAGGAGCGAGGTGCGACTTTTCAGATCATCCTGCCCCTCCATCGAGAGGAAACATCGTGACCGAGCGCGCGGAGCCTGCGCCGCAGCAGGACGGCGACCAGCCAATCGTCTTCATCGTCGACGACGACGCGTCGATTCGCCGCGCTCTCACCAATCTTTTCGAGTCGGTCGGCCTCAAGGTCGAAGCATTCGGCTCGGCACTGCAACTCCTCCACGCCAAGCCCCCGGAAGTCCCCAGTTGCCTGGTGCTCGACATCCGCTTGCCCGGAACCAGCGGCCTCGACCTGCAGTCGGATCTTGCCAAGGCGAACATCCACACGCCCATCATCTTCATTACGGGACATGGTGATATTCCCATGACGGTTCGGGCCATGAAGAGCGGCGCAATCGACTTCTTGACCAAGCCGGTTCGCGACCAGGACATCTTGGACGCAGTTCAGGCCGCTATCGAGCGGGACCGCAAGCGCCGCGAGCTCAACAGGACGGTCTCGACCGTGAGATCACGCTTCGAGTCACTGTCCTCTCGGGAGCGAGACGTATTGTCACTGGTGACGTCCGGCCTGATGAACAAGCAAGTGGCCGCCCAACTCGGATTGGCCGAAATCACCGTCAAAATCTATCGCGGCCAGATCATGCGGAAAATGGGCGCGAAGTCGTTGGCCGATCTGGTGAGAATGAGCGAGGCGCTCGGGATTGGGGCCAACAAGCCGGACGCACAAACCTAAGTATGAGTTTCCAATCGTGACTGGCAGGTCCACCTTGCGTGTTTATGTACAGCCGCGGCGACGGCAAGCGTAATCCGGGACGAGGAGCGGACGTCTTGTCAGTGGCTTCGGTCATTTCGGTGCTTGACGATGACCCTTATGTGCGGGCCGCGATCAACAACCTGTTGAAATCCCGCGGATACATCGTCCACACATTCGCCTCCGCCGAGGAGTTTCTGAGGTCGACCGATTCGACCGACACCTCGTGCGTGATCGCCGACGTGCAGATGCCGTTGATGACCGGTATCGATCTGCTGACTCAGATGCGCGCGCAGGGCTCGGCTACGCCGTTCATCTTGATCACTGGCTTCCCGGACGAGAGCGTGCGTGCGCGCGCGCTCAAGGCCGGCGCAACCTGTTTTCTCGGCAAGCCGTTCGCCCCTACGGATATGATGCAATGCCTGGACCGGGCGCTGGCGGCAGATGACGAAACCAGGGGGTGATCGCCCGGCCGTCAATCCACCTTGATGTTCGCCGCCTTGATGATCGGCCACCATTTTGCGATCTCGGCCTTCTGTCGGGCGCCGAGCGCCTCGGGCGTGAGCTGATCCTTCGGTGTCATCTCCAGCCCCTGGTTTTCGAGCTGCTTCCTCACGGCGGGATCGTTCAGCGCGTCCACGGCCGCGGCGTTGAGCTTCGTCACGATCTCCTTCGGCGTGCCCTTCGGCACCCACATTCCCGACCACAGCGTCATGTTGAAGCCCTTCAGGCCCGCCTCCTCCGCGGTCGGAATGTCGGGCGCCGAGGCCAGGCGCTTGCTGTCGGTGACGGCATAGGCGCGGATGGTGCCGGCGCGGACCTGGGCGATCGAGTTGGAGGTCTGGTCGACGATGACGTCGATCTGGCCGGCGATGAGATCGTTCAGTGCGGGCGCGGTGCCGCGATAGGGCACATATTGCAGCTTGATGCCGGAAACGCTTTCAAAATAGACGCCGGCGATGTGGCTGCCGGAGCCGGCACCGGCGGTGCCCGCTGTCGGCGGCGACGGCCGTGATTTCAACCACTCCAGAAGCTCTTTCAGGGAGGTCGCGGGCACCGCATTCTTGCTGACGACGATCATCGGATTGCTCGGCAGCAGCACCACCGGCTCGAGATCGGCGACGAGGTCGTATTTGAGCTTGTAGACGGCGCCGTTGGCGACGTGGGTGCCGAGATGGCCGAACGAGATGGTGTAGCCGTCCGGCGGCGATTGCACCGCGCGGCCGACGCCGATCGAGCCGCCCGCGCCGGTGACGTTCTCGACCACGACGGCCTGGCCAAGCGAGGTGCGCATCCGCTCGGCCAGCACGCGCGCCATCGCATCCGACGGGCCGCCCGCCGCGAACGGCACGATGATGGTGATGGGATGGGAGGGAAACTCGTCGGCGCGCGCGGCGCCGGTCACAGCGAGAACAGCAAACAGCGCAGCCCAGGCGGCTTTCATTGTCTTCTCCCCAGCGATGTCGATATTATTTTTGCTCTTCCCGCGTACGGGAAGAGGGATCATTCGTGGCGTATTGCCGCGCTAAAATTGGGAATAATCGATCGGCTTGTGCCGGTCGAGCGTGCGAGTGACCGGCGGCAGCGGGTATTTCAGGCCGGTGGCGCAGTTGAACAGCATCACGCGGTCGCCCTTCGAGACCCGGCCATCGGCCAGGCTTTCCTTGTAGGCGGCGTAAGTGGCCGCGCCCTCGGGACACAGCAGCAGCCCCTCCTCGCGCGCGACCTCGTTCAGCGCCGCCGAAATCTTGTCGTCGTCGACGGCGATGGCAAAGCCCTTGCTCTCGCGCACCGCGCGCAGGATGAGGAAATCGCCGATCGCCTGCGGCACGCGTATACCGGAGGCGATAGTGTGCGCGTCCTCCCAGCGCGTGGCGTGCTCGGTGCCAGCCTCATAGGCCCGCACCATCGGCGCGCAGCCGGAGGCCTGCACCGCGACCATGCGCGGGCGCTTGCTCCCGATGAAGCCGATCTTCTCCAGCTCGTCGAACGCCTTCCACATGCCGATCAGACCGGTGCCGCCACCGGTCGGATAGAAGATCACGTCGGGCACGTCCCAGTCGAGCTGCTCGGCGAGTTCGAGGCCCATCGTCTTCTTGCCCTCGATGCGGTACGGCTCCTTCAGCGTCGAGGTGTCGAACCAGCCAACTTTTGCCTTGCCCTCGCCGACGATCTTGCCGCAATCGTCGATATAGCCGTTGACACGGTAGACAGTCGCGCCCTGCAACTCGATCTCGCTGACGTTTACCTCCGGCGTATCGGCCGGGCAGAAGATCGTGGTCTTGATGCCGCAGGACGTCGCATAGGCCGCCAGCGCCGCGCCGGCATTGCCGTTGGTCGGCATCGCCATGTGCTTGATGCCGAGCGCCTTGCCCATCGACACCGCCATCACCAGACCGCGCGCCTTGAACGAGCCGGTCGGCAAACGGCCCTCGTCCTTGACGATGATCTCGCCGCCACCGAGCTTCTTGCCGAGCTTCGGCAGCCGGATCAGTGGCGTCGTGACTTCGCCGAGCGAGACGATGTCCTTGCATTTGCGCACCGGCAGCAGCTCGCGGTAGCGCCACATGTCGCCGGGCCGCTGCGCGAGTGCGTCCTTGGTCAGCGCCTTCTTCACGCCGGCGAGATCGTAGCGGACGAGAAGCGGCTTGCCGGCCTTGGAGAGATTATGGACCTGGTCGGCGGCGTAGTGATCGCCCTCCATCGCACATTCGAGATGGGTGACGAAGGTCGGGCGTTCGATGGTGAGGTTGTCGTTGTCGTGCATGGGGTGGTTTCCTTCTTATTCTGCAAACAGCTCTCTCTGCTCATCATTGCGAGCGAAGCGAAGCAATCCAGAGTCTTTCCGTTGAGGCAGCCTGGATTGCTTCGCTTCGCTCGCAATGACGGCGGCGGTTAGATATTCAGCACCCTTCCATACGCATCCAGCACGGCTTCCTTCATCATCTCCGACAGGGTCGGATGCGGGAATACCGTGTGCATCAGCTCTTCTTCCGTGGTCTCCAGGTTCATGGCGACGACGTAGCCCTGGATCAGCTCGGTCACTTCCGCGCCGACCATGTGGGCGCCGAGCAGCTGGCCAGTCTTCTTGTCGAAGATGACCTTGACCAAACCCTGGTCCTCGCCGAGCGCGATGGCCTTGCCGTTGCCGACGAAGGGGAAGCGGCCGACGCGGATCTCGCGGCCGTTCTCCTTGGCCTTGGCTTCGGTGAGGCCGACGGAGGCGACCTGCGGCTGGCAATAGGTGCAGCCCGGGATCATGTTCTTGTCCATGGGATGCGGCTTGAGGCCCTTGATCGCCTCGACGCAGATCACGCCCTCATGCTCGGCCTTGTGCGCGAGCATGGGAGGACCTGCGACGTCACCGATCGCATAGATACCGGGAACGCTGGTCTTGCCGTAACCGTCGACCACGATGATGCCGCGGTCGGTCTTGACGCCGAGCTTTTCCAGGCCGAGATTCTCGATATTGCCGACGACGCCGACCGCCGAGATCACCCGCTCGAACTCGGTGGTCACAGGCTTGCCCTTGCCGTCGTCGATGGTGGCGACGACGCTGTCGGCCTTCTTCTCCAGCTTGGTGACCTTGGTCGAGGACATGATCTTGATGCCCTGCTTCTCCAGGCGCTTGCGCGCGAGGCCCGCGATCTCGGCGTCCTCGACGGGCAGGATCTGCGGCAGCACCTCGACCACAGTGACGTCGCTTCCCATGGTGTGGAAGAACGAGGCGAACTCGATGCCGATCGCGCCGGAGCCGACCACCAGCAGCGACTTCGGCATCCGCTCCGGTACCATCGCCTCGAAATAGGTCCAGACCAGCTTCTTGTCGGGCTCGAGCCCCGGCAGCACGCGCGGCCGCGCACCCGTTGCGACGATGATGTGCTTGGCCTGGTAGGTCCCCTCGCCCAGCGAGCCCTTCGGAGCTTCGACGTTGGACTTCTTCACGGTGACCTTGCCGGGCGCGTCGATCGAAGCCGCGCCCCAGATCACGCTGACTTTGTTCTTCTTCATCAGGAAGCCGACGCCGTCATTGAGCCGCTTGGAGACGCCGCGCGAGCGCTGCACCACGGCCTTCGGATCGAACGAGACCTTCTCCGCCGACAGGCCGTAATCCTTGGCGTGCTGCATGTAGTGGTAGATCTCGGCCGAGCGCAGCAACGCCTTGGTCGGGATGCAGCCCCAGTTCAGGCAGATGCCGCCGAGATAGGATTTCTCGACGATCGCGACCTTGAAGCCGAGCTGGGCGGCGCGGATCGCGGTAACATAGCCGCCGGGACCGGAGCCGATGATGATGACGTCGAAGGATGTATCGGCCATGGCGGCTCCCGTTCAACTCAAGCGGTCGTTGCGCCGCGGGCGCGGCGTCTGAAGATGTAGATTCTGATCAGCCATTCCATGAGAATGACCGCCGCCATGATGGCGAAGATGGTGAGTGCGATCGGCGCCCAGATGCTGCGCGACAGCGCCTCGCCGGCAAAGAAGGCGGCCTCAATAATCTCGATGCCGTATGGATTGAGCGTGAGGATCAGCGAAACCAGCATCGAGATCCAGGGCCAGCGCGTCGTCATGCGCCATCTCAGACCATCATCATCACGGGATTTTCGATCAGCTGCTTGAACGCGCCGATCAGCTCGGCGCCGAGCGCGCCGTCGATGGCGCGGTGATCGCAGGACAGGGTCACGCTCATCATATTCGCGATCTCGATCTTGCCGCCGCGTACCACCGGCCGCTCCTCGCTGGTGCCGACCGCGAGAATGGTCGCATGCGGTGGATTGATCACGGCGGTGAAGTGGCTGATGCCGAACATGCCGAGGTTGGAGACCGCGGTAGTGCCGCCCTGGTATTCCTCCGGCTTCAGCTTGCGGGACCGTGCGCGCGCGGCAAAATCCTTCATCTCGTTGGAGATGATGGAGAGCGTCTTGGTCTCCGCTTTCCGGATGATGGGCGTGATCAGGCCGCCGGGCATCGCCACGGCAACGCCGACGTCGGAATGATGGTGCTTGACCATGCCGCTTTCGGTCCAGCTCACGTTGCAGTTCGGGATCTTCTGCAGCGCGACCGCCATCGCCTTGATGACGAAGTCGTTGACCGAAATCTTGTAGAGCGGCTTCTTCTCCTTGTCCTTCGGAGCTGCCGCATTGATCTCCTCACGCGCGGCGAGCAGCTTGCCGATGTCGCAGTCGATGGTGAGATAGAAATGCGGGACGTTCTGAATCGACGCCGTCAGACGTTGCGCAATGGTGCGGCGCATGCCGTCATGCGGGACGATGTCGTAGGAGCCGGGCTCGAACAGCGACAGGATCTGCTTGTCCGACATGGTCGGCGCGATCGCGGGCGCGCCCGACGGCGCAGCCGCGGGCGCCTTGAGGCCCTTGCCCGACTTGGCCTGCTCGACGTCGCGGGCGACCACGCGGCCGTGCGGACCGGTGCCGGTGACCATGCCGACGTCGATGCCGGCTTCCTTGGCAAGGCGCCGCGCCAGCGGCGATGAGAATACGCGGCCGCCATGGCCGTTGCTCTGCGCGGCCGGAGCGGCCTGCGGCCCCGGTGCAGCAGCGGGCGGCGGGGCCGCCTTAGGCACGGCCGGCGCAGGCGCGGGAGCCGGCGCCGCAGCGGGTGCTTCAGCAGCTTTCGGAGGCGCGGCCGAAGCGCTGGGCTTGGCGCTACCTGCCGCCTTCACGTCCTCGCCCTCGCCGGCCAGCACCGCGATCACGTCGTTGACCGGGACGTCCTGCGTGCCCTCGGGCACCAGGATCTTGGCGATCGTGCCCTCGTCGATGGCCTCGACCTCCATCGTCGCCTTGTCGGTCTCGATCTCGGCGATGACATCGCCGGATTTGACCTTGTCGCCTTCCTTCTTCAGCCACTTGGCGAGGTTGCCCTTCTCCATCGTCGGCGAGAGAGCGGGCATCAGGATGTTGATGGGCATGCTGACCTCAAGAAGAACTTTGCAAAAATTCGTCTTCGACGGCCGAAGACGAACAGACCAGGTTTAGTTGCCGATGTCGCCTTGCCAGAGGCGCTCATTGGCGGGGATGGAACGCCAATTCTTCATCATGGCGATGGAGCGGTCGTCGGCAAGGTCGATCCAGGGGATGCCGAACTTGTCGAGGATGTCCTTGGAGCCCGCGAAGGTGACGGACTCTCCGATCACCACCAGCTTGACCTTGAACAGCGCGAGCGCGCCGGCACACATCGCGCATGGCGACAGCGTGGTGTACATGATCGTGTCGTGGAACGAGATCGCGCCGGCTTCGCGCAGGCAGCTCATCTCGCCGTGCAGGATCGGGTTGTTCTCCTGCACACGGTTGTTGTGGCCGCGGGCGATGATCTTGCCATCGCGCGTCAGCACGGCGCCGATCGGCAGTCCGCCTTGCGCGATCGAAGCCTCGGCCTCGCGGATCGCCTCCAGCATGAAATCGAAATGATGGGATTCGATCGCCACGGTCAGTGCCCCTTGCCGCGCGGCGTCGTGGTGCCGGTGTCGGTGGGACGCTCGATCTCGGCCTGAAACATCTCCAGGATCCGGTTCAGCGCGTCCTCCTCGGTATATTCGCTCTCGCGCGCATAGGCGCGCGCGGCGTGGCGGGCGAGATCGACCAGCAACAGGCCCCACATGTCGGGCTCCTCGAAGGCGCGCTGGAACGCCATCGACAGCCCGCCATCCAGCACGAACACGCGCAAAATCTCGACCGCGTCTTCGCGGGTCATGACGTCGGGCGGCAGTGGCTGCTCCTTCGGACCCGCCATGATCTACCTGTAGCAGACGGCTTTGGCGGCCTCGACGACTTCCGCCGCCGAGGGCAGCGCGAGCTTCTCCAAATTTGCGGCATAGGGCATCGGCACGTCCTTGCCGGAGACGCGCGTAACAGGCGCGTCCAGATAATCGAACGCGTTCTCCATGATGCGCGCGGCGATCTCGGCGCCGACGCCGCTCTGGGCCCAGCCCTCTTCCACCGTCACGGCACGGCCGGTCTTCTTGACCGAGTTGACGATGGTCTCGGTGTCCATCGGGCGCAGCGTGCGCAGATCGATCACCTCGGCCTCGATGCCGTCCTTGGCGAGCTCGTCGGCGGCCTTGAGCGCGTAGGTCATGCCGTTCGACCAGGAGATGATGGTGACGTGGCTGCCGGAGCGCACGATGCGGGCCTTGCCGATCGGGATCACGAAGTCGTCGAGCTTGGGGACTTCGCCGGTGTGACCGTAGAGCACCTCGTTCTCGAGGAAGATCACCGGATTGGGGTCGCGGATCGCGGCCTTGAGCAGGCCCTTGTAATCGGCCGCCGAGAACGGGGCGACGACCTTGAGGCCGGGAACGTTGGAGTACCAGGCCGAATAGTCCTGGCTGTGCTGGGCGGCGACGCGGGCGGCGGCTCCGTTCGGGCCGCGAAATACGATCGAGCAGCCCATCTGGCCGCCGGACATATAGAGCGTCTTGGCCGCCGAGTTGATGATCTGGTCGATCGCCTGCATGGCGAAGTTGAAAGTCATGAACTCGACGATGGGCTTGAGGCCTGTCATCGCGGCGCCGATGCCGACGCCGGCAAAGCCGTGCTCGGTGATCGGGGTATCGATGACGCGCTTGGCGCCGAACTCCTGGAGCAACCCTTGCGTGACCTTGTAGGCGCCCTGATATTCGGCGACCTCCTCGCCCATCACGAAGACATCCGCATCGCGGCGCATTTCCTCGGCCATGGCATCGCGCAGCGCTTCACGGATGGTCTGCGTGATCATCTCGGTGCCAGCGGGCACTTCCGGATCGGGTTCAGCGACGGCCTGCGGCGCGGGAGCGGCTTTGGGCCGAGGTGCTTCGGCCTTTGCGGCGGCCGGGGCTGCCGATTCCGCGGCTTTCTCCTGCTGGGCCGGCGCGGGCGCCTTGGCGAGATCCGCCGCGCTCTCGCCGTCCGCGAGGATGGTCGCGATCGGCGTGTTCACGGCGACGTCGGCGGTCCCCTCGGGGATCAGGATCTTGCCGAGCGTCCCCTCATCGGTCGCCTCGACCTCCATCGTCGCCTTATCAGTCTCGATCTCGGCGATGACGTCGCCGGACTTGATCGTCTCGCCCTCTTTCTTCAGCCACTTGGCGAGATTGCCCTTCTCCATCGTGGGCGACAACGCGGGCATCAGCACTTGAATTGGCATATCTTCTCCAAACGAAAGCTTGCGCGCGTTCAGCGGTAAACGTCGGTCCAGAGCTCGGCGGCATCCGGCTCGGGATCATGCTGGGCGAAATCGGCGGAGGCGTTGACGATGTCGCGTACCTCGGCGTCGATCGCCTTGAGATCGGCCTCACCGACCTTGGCGGCCAACAGGCGGTTGCGCACCTGCTCGATCGGGTCCTGGTCGTGGCGGACCTTCTCGACCTCCTCGCGTGTGCGATATTTTGCAGGGTCGGACATCGAGTGGCCGCGATAGCGGTAGGTCTGCATCTCCAGGATGTAGGGGCCCTTGCCGGCGCGGCACCAGGCCGCCGCCTCCTCGCCCGCAGCCTTCACGGCGCGGACGTCCATGCCGTCGACCTGCTTGCCGGGGATGTTGAAGGACGCGCCGCGCTTGGAGAAATCCTGCTGTGCCGAGGCGCGCGAGACCGAGGTGCCCATGGCGTAGCGGTTGTTCTCGATGACGTAGATCACCGGCAGCTTCCAGAGCTCCGCCATGTTGAAGCTCTCATAGACCTGGCCCTGATTAGCCGCACCGTCGCCGAAATAGGTGACGCTGACATTGTCGCTGCCGCGATAGTGATTGGCGAAGGCGAGGCCCGTCCCGAGCGAGACCTGGGCGCCGACGATGCCGTGGCCGCCGTAAAAGTGCTTCTCCTTGCTGAACATGTGCATGGAGCCGCCCTTGCCCTTGGAATAGCCGCCGCGGCGGCCCGTGAGCTCGGCCATGACGCCGTTGGCGTCCATGCCGGTGGCGAGCATGTGGCCGTGATCGCGATAGCCGGTGATGACCTGATCGCCCTGTTTCAGGGCCATCTGCATGCCGACCACCACGGCCTCCTGACCGATATAGAGGTGGCAGAAACCGCCGATCGCGCCCATGCCGTAGAGCTGGCCGGCCTTTTCCTCGAACCGCCGGATCAGGAGCATGTCGCGGAGCGCCTTGAGCTCCTGCTCCCTGGTGAATTCTGGAGGCGAACCGCCGTCGGTCTTGTCCTGTGGAGTGCTTGCGGCGGCTTTCTTGGGTGCGGCCATAGGAATTCCGGGTCAGAGAAAACTCTCGCCCTCTCTAACCCAAGTCAAACGCCCTTGGAAAGCACCGCGGCGACATGGCACGACTTTCATTATGCCGCACTGCAACGTGGTCGAAATATTGGAAAATCTTTGGCGCTGATCGGGCAACAAATCTAATCGCCGCCGCCGCGCGAACAGATTCGGGACCGGGTCAAGAACCTCCTCTCCCGTCCGTTGTCCAATGAGAACATTCCGCCGCGCCCGGCAACGACATCAATGATGAGGTCGGTGTGCTTCCAAGCCTCGAATTGCGGGCCGCTGATATAGAACGGCATGCCGCCGATATAACCAAGCAGTACGTCGGTCTCACCGATGACGAGCTCGCCGGCCGGATAGCACATCGGCGACGAGCCGTCGCAGCAACCGCCGGACTGATGAAATAGGACGGGGCCGTGATCCGCACAGATCTCGGCCAGGAGCTCGAGCGCTGCGTCCGTGGCGCTGACCTTGTCGTGCATGAGCCGTGCCCCGCCAGTACGCAGGGCGGCGCAATGGGAGAATGGATTGCGCCGCCCTGCTAGTCGATCAGAAGAAACCGAGCTTCTTCGGGCTATAGCTGACCAGGAGGTTCTTGGTCTGCTGATAGTGATCGAGCATCATCTTGTGGGTCTCGCGCCCGATGCCCGACTGCTTATAGCCGCCGAATGCCGCGTGCGCGGGATAGGCGTGGTAGCAGTTGGTCCAGACCCGGCCCGCCTGGATGGCGCGGCCGAAGCGGTAGCAGCGGTTGGCGTCGCGGCTCCAGATGCCGGCCCCGAGGCCGTAGAGCGTGTCGTTGGCGATCGACAGCGCTTCTTCATCGGTCTTGAACGTCGTGACCGACACGACCGGTCCGAAGATCTCCTCCTGGAAGATCCGCATCTTGTTGTGACCGTGGAACACCGTGGGCTGGACGTAGAAGCCGCCGGCAAGATCGCCGGAAAGCTTCGCACGCGCGCCGCCGGCCAGGATCTTGGCACCTTCTTGCTTGCCGATGTCGATGTAGGAAAGAATTTTCTCCAACTGCTCGCCGGAGGCCTGCGCGCCGATCATGGTCGCGGCATCGCGCGGGTCGCCCTGGACGATGGCGGCAACGCGCTTGAGCGCTCGCTCCATGAAACGCTCGTAGATCGACTCATGGATCAGAGCCCGGCTCGGACAGGTGCAGACCTCGCCCTGGTTCAGAGCGAACATCACGAAGCCTTCGATCGCCTTGTCGAAGAAATCGTCATCCTCGGCCAGCACGTCCTTGAAGAAGATGTTCGGCGACTTGCCGCCGAGTTCGAGCGTGACCGGGATAAGATTCTGGCTGGCATATTGCATGATCAGCCGGCCCGTCGTGGTCTCGCCGGTGAAGGCGATCTTGGCGATGCGCGGGCTGGATGCCAGCGGCTTGCCAGCTTCGAGGCCGAAGCCGTTGACGATGTTGAGGACGCCGGGCGGCAGGAGGTCGCCGATGATATCGGCCCAGACCAGGATCGATGCAGGGGTCTGTTCGGCCGGCTTGAGCACCACGCAATTGCCGGCGGCGAGCGCGGGCGCGAGCTTCCAGCAGGCCATCAGCAACGGGAAGTTCCAGGGAATGATCTGGCCGACGACGCCGAGCGGCTCGTGGAAGTGGTAGGCGACGGTGTCATCATCGATCTCGCCGATCGTGCCTTCCTGGCCGCGCACGACGCCGGCGAAATAGCGGAAGTGGTCGATCGCCAGCGGCAGGTCGGCAGCGCGGGTCTCGCGGATCGGCTTGCCGTTGTCCCAAGTTTCGGCGATCGCGAGCCGCTCGAGGTTCTCTTCCATGCGATCGGCGATCTTGTTGAGGATGATCGCGCGTTCCACGACGCTGGTCCGTCCCCAGGCGCCCTTGGCCGCATGCGCCGCATCGAGCGCGGCCTCGATGTCCTGCGCGTCGGAGCGCGCGATCTTGCAGACGACCTGGCCGGTCACCGGGGAGACGTTGTCGAAGTACTTGCCGGAACGCGGGGCCACCCATTTGCCGCCGATGAAATTGTCGTAGCTCGCGGCGAAGGGATTCTTCGTGAGATTGAGGAATTCCACCTTGTTCATTGATCACTCCCGTTGATTGCTATTTGCGCAATTCGTCGCGTGGCCCGCGACTTGCGCGGACGATGATGCGAGAGGTGTTTTTTGTCAGCCCAGGTAGGAGCGATGGCGGAGCAGACCTGTCGCAGTTCTGCGACAGGTCGGGGGGCAAGGCAGTGCGAGATTGAGAGCTGGCAGCTTCCACGGCGTCATTGCGAGCGCAGCGAAGCAATCCAGAATCTTTCCATGGAGGGGCTCTGGATTGCTTCGTCGCCAGCGCAAAATTGCTTCGCAATTTTGTCGCAGGCTCCTCGCGATGACGGCTGAGAGATACGGCGCGGCTCAGTGGTTCAGCTCGAACCGCTTCAGCTTCCGATGCAGCGTGGCCCGGCTGACGCCGAGGGCCTTGGCGGCCGCCGAGACATTGCCGCCGGCGCGGAGCAACGCCCGCTGCACCACGGCGCGCTGACCGCTGGCAAGATGATCGCGCGCGGTATCGCCGCCGAGCAGATCGGCTGCGGGTACCGGCTGCAATGCCCGGCCAGGGGCAATTCCGAGCGCCAGCCGGGCGGAGCGGGTCGCGCCGATCACGAGATCGTCCGCATTGACCGCGACGAGTCCCCCGCATTGACCGTCCGCGGCCTGCGTCAGCACGATGCGGGCATGGGCGAACGCCTTACGGAACAGATCGGCTTCGATCCGCTTGGCCGCCTCGCCCGCCGCGAGCGCGATCAGACTGGAAAATGCATCGGTCCGGTCGGCGCGGCAGGAGGAGACGTCGAGCACGCCGGCAAGCGCCGCCTCATGGTCGTAGATCGGAACCGCGGTGCAACTCAGAAGCGTGTTGCGGGCGAAGAAATGCTGGTCGCGGTCGATCGTCAGCGCACGCTGCTCGACGAGACAGGTGCCGATGCCGTTGGTGCCTTCGTGCTCCTCGCTCCAGAGCGCACCGGTCCACAGGCCCCAGGACTGAAACGTCGCGTCATCCGCCGCTGTGCCGCGACGATCGACCGGCACACCCTCGCCGTCGGCAAGCAGCACGCAGCAGCCGCTGGCGCCAACGGCCTGATACAGCCGGTCCATCGCGCCTTGCGCGGCAGCCAGAAGCGGCGCGACGCGCTCGCGCGCCTGGTGCAGCTCGGTTTCGGTCAGCCGTATCGGCGAGGTGCGGCCGCCGGGATCGAGATGATGCAATCTGGACGAACGGCGCCACGAGGCCACGAGCGCGGATCGTGCCGCCTGGCCTGACGCGATGGCGGCCTCGACACGGGCCGCGTGATGCCGGGGCACCGACCCATTCATCACAGTTTCCTCCGGATGACAGACTAGAACGTGCCGGCGCCACCTGTTTGATCTGCGTCAACTTCGAAAGAGCGCCACGGAAAGCCATGAGCCCGTCGCGACGCTGCCGTCAAGGCAACCGGCAGGTTTCGGACTTACGACCTTCGCAGGAGCCGCGGGCACAATGGTCGGATTTCGGCAGCGGCTTTCGTGTCGGTTTCGAAGCTTGCGGAAAACGCTACTTCGCCGGGATCATCCGAACCAAATCGCGCGGATTGACATAGTCGAGCTGGAAGCGCGCCCGCTCGTCCAGCATGTCGGGGTCGATCCGCTCGGACCGCAGCAGCGACACCCGCTGCTCGCTCTTGGCGCGCTCGCGCTTGAGCTGGGCCAGTTCGCTGGTCAGTGCGATGATCTCCTGGTCGAGTTCCTGACGGGCGTTGAGGCCGTATTTGCCGGTATAGGCGTTGATGCCGAAATAGCCGACGATCGCGGCCGCCATCGCGTAGAGGGCAAGTCCGGTCAGGATCGATTTCAGGCGTGCGCGGGAGACCATCCTGGGAAGATGGGACAGGTTGGTTAAGGGAGTGCTAATTCAAGCCCCCACCTGTCGTCATGCCCGGGCTTGTCCCGGCCATCCACGTTCTTGGTCTTGATCCGCAAAGACGTGGATGGCCGGGACAAGCCCGGCCATGACGGAGAGAGTACGTGCTCAGCCTTGGTTCTTCGCCACGTGCGCGGCGAAGGCGCCGATGTACTGCTGCAGCACCGTCTTCAGGGAGTCCTTGATCAGGTTGCCGTCCGCATCAAACGCATCGCCGACGGCGTTGAGGTAGATTTCCGGCTGCTGGAGCAGCAGACCGGAAATGCCCGGCAGGATATTCTGCAGATGCTTGGCCGCGCTGACGCCGCCAAGCGGTCCCGGCGAGTTCGAGATGATGCCGACCGGCTTGCCGAGGAGCGAGCTCTTGCCATAGGGACGCGAGGCGACGTCGATGGCGTTCTTGAGGACGCCCGGGATCGAGCGATTGTATTCGGGGGTGACGAACAGGACGCCGTTCGATTTCTGAAGCTTGTCGCGGAAGGCCAGCCAGTCCGCGGGCGGTGCACCCTCAAGGTCCTGATTGAAGAACGAGATCCCCGCCGGCGTGATAACCTCGAGCTTCAGCGTATCAGGCGCGAGCTTGGCGAGCGCGTTGGCGATCTTCAGCGAAAAGCTCTCCTTGCGCAGGCTGCCGGCGATCGTGACGATGGTGTGAGCCATGAGGTGTCCTTGAAACCTTGAGGGGAAGTGCCGGGCCACTTAAGCGATCCGGGCCAATTGATGCAAGTGCATGAACTGACCCGATTTGGAAACGCTGTGTTTCGCGAAAGCAGATGGTCGCCCAAAACAATCAGGCCGCCATGCGGCGGCCTGATCTCTGGCACAGACGTCCCACCCGGTCAGATCGTCGGATTCCAGGCCGACGGGATCAGGCGATATTTGGCGCCGTCCTTCTCGACGTGGCCGACCGACGGGAACGTGAAGTGGAAGCCGATCACGGTCGCTTTCTCCGCCGCCGCCATGTCGTAGAACTTGTGGCGCGTCTCCTGCGCCAGCGCGGCATCGTTGTCGAACATCACGTGCCAGTCGGGATTGCGCAGGAAGAATTCCGGAATGTTGGTGACGTCGGACTGGATCAGCACCTTGGCATCGCCCGATGCGACCGCGAACGAGGTGTGGCCCGGCGTATGGCCCGGCGTTGCGATCGAGGTGATGCCCGGCGCGACCTCCTTACCCCACTCGTATTTGGTGACCTTGGACTCCAGGCCGGCAAAGGTCTTCTTCACGTTGGCGAAGTAGTTCTTCATCATCGGATTGGACTCGGCCTTGGCCGCGTTGTCCTCGCTGGTCCAGAATTCCCAGTCCTTGCCCGGCACCATGATCTCCGCATTGGGGAACGCGAGCGCGCCGTCGGCAAGGCGAATGCCGTTGGTGTGATCGGGGTGCAGATGCGAGAGCAGCACGACGTCGATGTTCTTCGCCTCGACGCCTGCAGCCTGGAGGTTTTGCAGCGTGCGGCCGACCGCACCCTTGCTCGCCTCGAAATTCGCAATGCCGTTGCCGGTGTCGATCAGGACAAGCTTGGAGCCGGTATTGACGAGTTGCGGGTTGAACGGCACCGTGACCATGCCCTTCGGCATGTAGGCCGCCGCGCCCGCGGCCAGCGCTTCGTCCTTCGACAGATTGGCGACGAACTTGTCCGGCATCGGAAATGTGCGCGCGCCGTCGTTGATCGAGGTGCATTCGTAGCTGCCGACCTTGTAGCGATAGAAGCCCGGCGCCTGCATCCCCGCTTGCGGCACTGCGGCATTGATCATGGACGGGCGAAGCCCGGTCACGGCAGCCGCAGCGGCGGCAGCGGCGCCTGCGAGCAGATGACGACGATTGAAATCGGTCATGGAGAGGTCCCCTTCTGAGCCCTTGCGGTTTCCGCATTCAATAGCGGCGAAATAATCTCCCGCTTTGCTCAGAAGGCAAGACCTTCCTGCGGTGACGTGCCCTCGCACATCACGATTATTTATTTGGGTTGATGAGGAATTTTTCGCCGGTGGCGCGTTTGGCGTAGACGGCGATGTTGGCGGGATCGAGCGCCTCGGTCAGCGACACCACCTTGGTGTAGTGACTGGCGAAGGTGGTCTTGAGCTCGGACGCCACGCGCTGGCGCAGGCGGCTGATCTCGGCCGGACCGATCTTCTGGAGGAACGGCGTCAGCAGCCAACCACCGACGCCCCAGGTCAGTCCGAACGACCGGCTCAATTCGGTCGGACGGTTGTCCAGGCTGCCGTAGATGTAGACCTGCTTGTACACGTTGGAGCCATAGCGGCTGTATTCCTTCGCGGTCTTGTTGGCCGCAACTTCCATGGCGGTCAGGATCTGGCTGGCCAGCTTGCCGCCGCCGATGGCATCGAACGCGATCGTGGCGCCGGTCTCGACCAGCGCATTGGTAAGATCGTCCGTAAAGCTTGGTGCGCTGGAATCCACGACGTATTTGGCGCCGATCGTGTGCAGGATGTCGGCCTGCTCCTTGCTCCTGACGATGTTGACGAGGCCGATGCCGTCCTTGATGCAGACCTTGTTGAGCATCTGGCCGAGATTGGACGCAGCCGCGGTGTGCACGAGCGCCTTGTGGTTCTCCCGCCGCATCGTCTCGGTCATGCCGAGCGCGGTCAGCGGATTGACGAACCAGGACGCGCCGTCGGCCGCCGTGGTGCCCGCCGGCAGCTCCATGACGTCGCGCACTTTCAGCACGCGATATTGCGTGTACATCGCACCGCCGATCATCGACACGGTCTTGCCCATCAGGGCTTTCGCCGCGTCCGACGATCCGGCACCGATCACCGTGCCGGCCCCCTCGTTGCCGACCGGCAGCGATTGATCGAGCCGGGCCCCCATCATTCGCATCGCGGCCTCCGGCATCGTCGCGGTGATGACCGGCATCTCCTTGGTGCCGGAGGCCTTGGCGGCCGACATGTCGGCGGGCCCGATCAGGAGCCCGAGGTCGGAGGGGTTGATCGGGGTGGCCTCGACCCGAACCACGACCTCGTCGTCGGCCGGCTCCGGCGTCGGGACATTCACGAGGGACAATTCCAGCTCGCCGCTCTTCTTGAGCAGCGAACGCAGTTGCAGTCCGGTCCTGCCGTCGCTCATGTCGGTCCTCCCCTGTCTTCGTTTTTCGCGCCTCGCGCGGTGACGCTGGCTTATGCCAGCGCCTTCAGTGCCGCCTTGCCGCCGTAGAGCGCCTGCTTGCCGAGCTGCTGCTCGATGCGCAGGAGCTGGTTGTATTTGGCGGTGCGGTCGGAACGTGCAAGGGAGCCGGTCTTGATCTGACCGCAATTCGTGGCGACCGCGAGGTCGGCGATGGTGGAATCCTCGGTCTCGCCGGAGCGATGCGACATCACCGAGGTGTAGCCGGCCTTGTGCGCCATCTCGACGGCGGCGAGCGTCTCGGTCAGCGTGCCGATCTGGTTGACCTTGATCAGGATCGAGTTGGCGCGGCCGGCCTTGATGCCGTCGGCGAGGCGCTTGACGTTGGTGACGAAGAGGTCGTCGCCGACCAGCTGGCACTTCTTGCCGACGAGGTCGGTGAGCTCCTTCCAGCCGTCCATGTCGTCTTCCGACATGCCGTCTTCAATCGTCACGATGGGATAGCGCGAGGCCAGGTCAGCAAGGTACTTGGCCTGCTCGGAGATCGAGCGGGCCTTGCCCTCGCCTTCATAGACGTACTTGCCGTCCCTGAAGAACTCGGTCGAGGCGCAGTCGAGGCCGAGCACGATGTCGCTTCCCGCCTTAAAGCCGGCCTTGCCGATCGCGTTCATGACGAAGTCGAGCGCGGCGTCGGCCGAGGGCAGGTTCGGGGCAAAGCCGCCCTCGTCGCCGACATTGGTGTTGTGGCCGGCCTTCTTCAATTCGGACTTCAGCGTGTGGAAGACTTCCGCGCCGTAGCGCAGACCCTCGGCGAAGGACGAGGCGCCGACGGGGAGGATCATGAATTCCTGGAAGTCGATCGGGTTGTCTGCGTGGACGCCGCCATTGATGATGTTCATCATCGGCACCGGCAACAGGCGCGCCGAGGTGCCGCCGACGTAACGATAGAGCGGCATGTCGAGCGAGTTCGCGGCCGCCTTGGCGCAAGCCAGCGAGACGCCGAGGATGGCGTTGGCGCCCAGCCGGCTCTTGTTCGCCGTGCCGTCGAGGTCGATCATGATCTGGTCGATCTGGGCCTGCTGCTCGACATCGAGGCCGCTGAGGGCCTCGAAGATCTCGCCGTTGACGGCGCCGACCGCTTTGGTGACGCCCTTGCCGAGATAGCGGGCCTTGTCGCCGTCGCGCAGCTCGACGGCCTCATGGGCACCCGTGGACGCGCCGGAGGGCACGGCAGCGCGGCCGAGCGCGCCATCCTCCAGCACGACATCGACCTCGACGGTGGGATTGCCCCGGCTATCGAGGATTTCGCGGCCGATGATGTCGATAATGGCGGTCATGATGTGCACTTCCGTTCGTTAGGGCTGATCGGTGCCGCGGGTCTTACACGGGCCGCAAGCAAATGTGAACGCTTGGACGGCGGGCTTCGACTGACGCGTGAAGTCCCCAGGATTAGGTTTGAGGACCAGATCCGTGCGTCCATCCTCAATCCCAAACAGTCGGGGTAACGCCATGAATCGCCGCCAGTTTCTCGCCTCGAGCGCCGCCCTGCTGGCGGCCCGCCCAGGTTTTGCCCAGGAGAGCCCGTTCCGGACAAAATACTTCCAAATCAGTGCCGGCATCGGCCTGCACGATCTGGCCCCCGCCCCTGACGGCTCGGTCTGGTTCACGGCGCAGGGCAAGGGCCTGCTCGGCAGGCTCGATCCCCGCGATGGCCATTTCAAGACGGTCAGCCTCGGTCAGGGCGCGGCTCCGCATGGCGTGACCATCGGCCCCGACGGCGCGCCCTGGATCGCCGAGGGCGGCCAGAACGCCATCGCGCGGGTCGATCCGTCCGACCTCGCGGTCATGCTGTTCCGCCTGCCCGAAAAGTTCGCTGCCGCCAATCTCAACACCGGCGTGTTCGACAAGGAAGGCACCTACTGGTTCACCGGCCAGTCCGGCTATTACGGCCGCCTCGCGCCGACGTCTGGCGACATGAAGGTGTTCAGGGCGCCCAAGGGCGTCGGCCCGTACGGCATCACGGTCACCCCCAAGGGCGATGTCTGGTACGCCTCGCTCGCCGGCAGCCATATCGCAAGGATCGACCGTGCGACCGGCAATGCCAGCATCGTCGAGCCACCGACCCCGGGCCAGGGCTCACGGCGCGTGTGGTCGGACTCGAAAAGCCGGATCTGGGTCAGCGAATGGAACAGCGGCCATGTCTCGGTGCACGATCCCGCCGATGGGTCGTGGAAGACGTGGAAGCTGCCGGGCGAGCGCCCCCGCCCCTACGCGGTCTATGTCGACGACAAGGACAAGGTCTGGCTGAGCGATTTCTCCGCCAACGCCATCGTCCGCTTCGATCCTTCGACCGAGACGTTCAACGCGTTCGCCAGCGACAAGGCCAATGCCAATGTGCGCCAGCTCGACGGACGAGCGGGTGAGCTCTGGGGCTGCGAGTCCGGTAACGATCGCATTGTCATGATCCAGACGATCGCCGCCGGTTGACGGCCGCGGCATTTGCGTCCATCCCGGCATCCTCTAGAGCGCGATCTTATCGCGCTCTAGCTGTTTTTGACTGAGCATGATCTTTCGGAAAACCGGTGCCCACTTTGCGCTAACGCGGCCCTCCGGGTCCGGATCATGCTCCACAGGATGTGACGACGATGGCGAAGAAATCCCTCCAGCTCGGCCGTGCGGTCGAGTGGCCGCACACACCGGAAGACGCTCAGCTCGACCGCGTGCCCAATCCGCAAAAGGGCACCGACTATCTGGTGCGCTTCACCGTGCCGGAATTCACCTCACTTTGTCCGGTCACGGGCCAACCGGATTTCGCGCATCTGATGATCGACTACGCGCCAGGTGCGTGGCTGCTGGAGTCGAAATCGCTCAAACTCTACATCGCGAGCTTCCGCAACCATGGTGCCTTCCACGAGGACTGTACCGTGATGATCGGCAAGCGCATCGCGAGAGAGATCAAGCCGAAATTCTTGCGCATCGGCGGCTATTGGTATCCGCGCGGCGGCATTCCGATCGACGTGTTCTGGCAGACCGGCCGCGTGCCGAAGGGCCTGTGGGTGCCCGAGCAAGGCGTCGCGCCCTATCGCGGGCGGGGCTGAGATCGACGAATAGCGAAGCGCGCGAACCCGGTCACGACTCGCGCCGTGCTACTTGGAGATGGATGACCTTTCCCAGGGACGTTTGCCGCTGGCATCTCTGTCCCATGGACGCGTGGTCGGCGCGTTCTTGTCCTCGGCAGCCGCTTTCGCGCGGTCAGCTTGCACCTGCTCGCGATCCGTTACGGGTGGCTTGGGCTGTGCTTGAGACGTCTGCGCGGCGACCGGAGCAATGGCGAGCAGCGCGGCGATCAGAAACTTTGTCATCCCTGGCTGTAGCACGCCGAAGGCAGGGCGTCCGATTGAGTTGCAGGGGTCCGGCGCGCCTTCGTCAGGTACGCGCGTCGGAGGGTGCCCGCGGCTTGAGCAGCCGGGCACAGACAAGGCCGAGCACGACCATGACCGCGGCGCTGGCAAACAGGGTTGGAACCTTGCCGGCGTGCTGGAGCCCGAAGCCGTAGGCGAGCGGTCCCACGGTCTAAGGGCCTGTGGGTGCCCGAGCAAGGCGTCGCGCCGTATCGCGGGCGGGGTCAGGGCCTAGCTCGGTCACGTTTGACCATCGAGAGAAACGGCCTCGGTCGACAGCGACGAGGTCGCTCTCGCATCATGGTCCTAGCTCGCCAAGCGCTGCCTCAGGCTCTGGTAGAACGCCGTCTCGAAGTTCATATAGCCGATGAACGATGTCGGATCGCCGAAGGGCAGAATCTGGGTGGCCCAGAACCCGCCGACGTTGTTCTGCCGATCGATCCAGTAGAACAGGTTGGCCAGCCCGGCCCAGCCCAGCGCGCCGGCGGGACGTCCCGTCGGGGCTTCCTCGTCGTTGACCATGAAGCTCAGCGCCCAGGATTTGGATTGGCCCGGAAAGAATTCCGCGTCGTTGCACAGCGACGGGATGACACCCGTGATCGGCGTTACCTTCCTGTCGCCCAGATGGTTCTTCTCCGCCATCCGCACGGTTTCGGCTTTCAGCACGCGCCCGTGCTCGCCAGCCCCGTCATTCAGCCACATGCGGATGAAACGCATGTAGTCGCCGACCGTGCCGTACAGGCCGTGGCCGCCCATATGGACTTCGGGCTTTGCCGGAAGCTCGAAATCCATCGGCGTCAGCGACCCGTCGGCGTTTCGCGCGTGGATGCCGGCCAGTTTCTGGCGCATCGCGTCGGTCAGCTCGAAGGTCATGTCCTTGATCCCGAGCGGTTCGAAGATGCGCGTCTTGAAGACTTCACCGAGTCGCTTGCCCGTGATGGCCTCGACGATCTGGCCGCACCAGTCGAGATTTGTCCCATAGTCCCAGCGCTCGCCGGGATCGAACAGCAGCGGGGTCATCAGGCAGGCCTTGGTCGCGGTGATCACGTTGGGCTGCCCCTTCTCCTGGGCCAGTCGGTTATAGGTGTGGTTGATGAAATCGTAGCTCAGGCCCGCCGTGTGGGTCATCAGCATGCGCGTGGTAATATCGCGCTTCGGTGCACGCAGGATTGGCTCACCCGCCGCATCGAAGCCCTCGATCACCTGCAGCTCTCCGATCTCGTTCGCGTAGCGCTTCGCGGGCGCATCGAGATCGAGCTTGCCCTCCTCGACGAGTTGCAGAACGGCCGTGCCGGTAATCGCCTTGGTCGTGGAGAAAATGGCAAAGACGCTGTCGGTGGTCATGTCCGCCGTCTGATCGAGACGGCGTTTGCCGGCCGCGCCTTCATAGATGTTGCGCCGGCGGTCCGTCACCATTGCAACAACGCCGGGCACGCGCGGTGTGGATGTGACGACGCCGTCGAGAACGGCATCTGCCGTCGCGCCAAAATTCATGATCATGATCTTCCCTCCCGTGCTGAATTGATTGATGTGGTCGATGCTCGCGTGGCGAGCGCTCATTGCATCGCGAAGCCCTCGTAACCGTTCACCGCGACCTCGTCGCACTTCTGCCGATACGCGCCGACGCCGCCGCAATACGACAGGACACGGCGCGGCTTGCCTTCGACGTTCGAGCCCAGGTACCAGGAATTGGTTTTCGCGATCAGCGTCGCGTTCGCGATCTCGTCGTGATGGGCCACCCAGCCGTCCTGGGCGTCCTTTGTCGGCTCGACCACCTTCAGATCCTTGCTGCGCATGTACTTGATGCAGTCATCGATCCATTCGACCTGCTGCTGCAGGCACGTGGTCATGTTGCACAGCGCGGCCGACGGTGCGAGCGGAACGGCGGTCGTGAACAGGTTGGGATAGCCGTGAACCTGCAGGCCCATCGTGGTGCGGATGTCGCTGCCCCAGTCCTCCCTCAGCGATCGGCCGCCGCGGCCCCTGATATCGATGCGCGTCAAGGCACCGGTGCCGGCGTCGAAGCCGGTTGCAAGGATAATGACATCCAGCTCATGGACCGTACCGTCAGCGGTCTGAATACCCGTGGGCGTTACGCGATCGATCGGATTGCTCTTGACGCTGACGATCTCGACGTTGGGACGATGGAAGACCTCGAGGAAGTTCTGCTCGAGAGGTACACGGTGCGTTCCGAACCCATATTCGGCGGGAATCAACGCTTCGCACAGTTTCGGATCCCCGAGCCGCTCGCGCATCTTCCCGCGCACGAATGCGGAGATCTCGGCATTGACCTCCGGGTCGAAGAACAGCTCGGCGAACGAGGATATCCATAGCTTCAGGGAACCGTCATTCCAGCAAGCCTCGATGACCGCGCGGCGGCGCTCCGGCGTGAGGTCTGCCCAGGCGTGCTCGAAGTCGTATTCAAAGCCGGTGAAGGTGCGCGGCAGGCGTTCGGTGAGCGACTTGAATCTCGCCTTGTAGTCCTCGACATCCGCGGCTCCAAATTTCGGATTCTTCATCGGGATGATGTACTGCGGCGTGCGGATGAACACCTTGAGATGGCCGACATCGCCGGCGATCGTCTGGATGACCTGGATGCCGGTCGCACCGTTGCCGATAACTCCGACGCGCTTGCCTGCGAGGTCGACAGGCTGCTTCGGCCAGCGCGCCGTATGGAACAACTGCCCCTTGAAAGTCTCCTGCCCCGGAAACGGAACGTAGGGAGCCGACAGCATGCCGCAGCAGGTGACTAGAAACTGGGTGTCGATCACGTCACCCCGGTCGGTCGTGACCAGCCAGCGCTGCGTGGCCTCGTTGAAATGCGCGCTCTCGACCGTCGTGCTGAACTGGATGTCCTTGCGCAGATCGAGACGGTCGGCGACGTAATTCATCCAGCGTTCGATTTCGGGCTGGCCCGGAAACTTCTCGCTCCAGCTCCAACCCTTGTAGAGCTCCTCTGAGAAGAGATACTGATAGATGTAGGCCTCGGAGTCGAAGCGCGCGCCGGGATATCGATTCCAATACCAGGTGCCCCCGACGCCCGACGCGGCGTCGATCCCCTGACGCTCAATCCCTGCTCGCGCAGACGATAGAGTTGGTAGAGCCCGGCGACGCCGGCTCCGACAATCACGGCATCGAGCCTCGCGGTTCCATGCGAACCGTTGCTTCCGTTGGATTTGGTCAGCGCTTCCGCCATTTTTTCCTCCTCGATGGTTTTGAGTGCGCACGACCTTCCCCACCCGTCATACGATCGGATGGTGGTGCAGCGCGTCATTGTTGATCCCGTCAGTACGGGATTGGGGGAAAGCTATGAGTATTCCGGCGGCTGGAGCTTGAACAAATCGGACATTTCTTTGAACGAAGCCGCACGCTCTCTTGCCGGTACTGCAGTTCAGCAACACGGCTCGCTTGGCAAATGGCAAAACCGGCTTATGCTCGTCTCCGCCGTTCGGCCAATGAGAAGCAGAAGCGGTCAACCGCGCCTTAGAATTCGGGGAAGGAGTCTCGCGCGATGGGCCAATTCATCACGGTCGAGGAGCTGCCACGCTACGCTCCCGGCCAATTGATGCTGGACAGTTCCGCGGTGGGCAACACTGACTTTCGGCTGCGCGTCTTCCGCTATGCGCCGTCCGACATTTGGGTGCCGCCGTCGGAGAACTTCCTGATCGTCGTCTATCGCGAAGGCACAACGTCGATGAACCGCCGTGTGACCGGCGCCTGGAAGCAGGATCACGTTGGACGTGGTGTCACAACCCTGCTGACACGTGCGGAGCCTTCGAACTGGCGCTGGAGCAATGACCTCGAAGTCAGCCATTTCTACATCTCGCCGAGCCTGATGACGAAGACCGCGAGCGAGGCATTCGACCGCGACTCAGGAAGCGTCGAACTCCACGATCTGCTCAGAATCGAAGATCCGGTGCTGACCTGGATCGGCGACCGGATGGTGCAGGAAGTGTCCGAAGGCGGTCCGGGCGGCCGGCTCTGCTACGATGCGCTGGCGCTTCAGGCGAGCGTGCACATCTTGCGAAAATATGCCTCGGTGGAATTCAAGCTGCCCTGTCCGCAGGGGCGCTTCAGGCCAGCCCATGCAAGGCTGATCGAGGACTATGTCGAACAGAACATCTCCAGGAACATCACGCTCGAGGAGCTGGCCAATATCTGCAACTGCTCGCCGGTGCAGTTCGCGCGCAAGTTCCAGGTGCACTATGGCATGCGGCCGCATGCCTATGTCCTGAGCCGCAAGGTGGAGCGCGCCCGCCAACATCTGCGCAAGGATCGGCTCGCGTTGAAGGAAATTGCGCTCTTGAGCGGATTTTCCGATCAAAGCCATCTCAATCGGATTTTCCGCAGACACATGAACGTCACGCCGGCCGAGTATCGCAAGAACTGCGTGAGCTAGCCTCCTCCACCGAGTCCAGCGATCCAACCGGACTGCATCGTATCGCCGTCCGTCAGGTGCGCGCGTCGGAGGGTGCCCGCGGCTTGAGCAGCCGGGCACAGACAAGGCCCAGCACGACCATGACCGCGGCGCTGGCAAACAGGGTCGGGAGCTTGCCAGCGTGTTCGAGCCCGAAGCCGTAGGCGAGCGGTCCCACGGTCTGCCCCATGAAGAAGAAGAACGAATGCAGCGACAGCGCCGTCGCCCGCGCCCCAATCGAGAGTTCGCTTGCGAACACCTGAAGACAGCCATGGGCAATATAGAATCCCCAGCCCATGACGACGAGGTTCAGCGCCTGAATCTCCCAGCGCGGGCCGAAGGCCACGGCGACGAGCTGCGAGGCGACCAGCGTCATGCCGGCGATCATCATTCCCTTCACGCCGAGCCACGGCAGCAGGCGCGACACCGTCAGCGTGTAGAACAGGCCGCCGACCGCAAAGCCTGCGATGACCACACCGGCGATCGAGAGCGAGGTCTGGCCGAGCTCGAACAGAAATGAGGCGACGTAGGGAAACAGGCCGAGCACGCAGCAGCCTTCGATGAACACCGCCGAATAACAAACATAGGCATTCGGGTTGGTGAAGATGGTGCGATAGCCGGCCTTCAGCGCCGACAGGCTCGTCTTCGGCGGGTGCTTGACCTTGGCGCCACGAAAGCCGGCCGCGACCGCAATCGACGCCACGATCACGAGCCCCCCGAGCACCGCCAGCACACCGCGCCAGCCGAGGAAATCGCCGATCAGACCTGAAGCCGAGGCGCCGAGCAGATTGCCGGTCATGGCCCCCGCAAGCGTGCGGCTGATCGCAACCTGGCGCTTCTCGGGCCCGACGAGGTCGCTGGTCAGGCTGAGCGCCACCGGAAACACGCCGCCCGAGCCGATGCCGGCGAGGATGCGGGTCGCGAACAAAACCGAGAACGAGGACGAGAGCGCGCCCAGGATGTTGGCGAGGCCGAGCAGCGCGAGGCAGCCGATCATCAGCCGCGTCTTGCCGAACAGATCGGCGGCGGCGCCGACGATGGGCTGGATGATCGAGAAGGTGAAGGCGAACACTGCGGCAAAGCCCGCGGCGGTGGCGATGCTGACGCCGAAATCCTCGGCGACGTGCGGCAGCACCGGATCGAGCGCGCGCGCCGACAATGCTGCGGCGAAGCTTGCCCCTGAGATGACGTAGAGCGCCGTCGGCAAGCCGTGATCGTGCGGCCGCAGCTCGCCTTGCTGCATCAGCGCGGATTCTTTGCCAGCGCGTCGAACGCCATCAGCCTGGCGATCAGCCCTTCGAACTCGCGCAGCGGCACCATGTTGGGGCCGTCGGAGGGGGCGCGATCAGGATCGGGATGGGTCTCGATGAAGACGCCGGCGACGCCGACCGCAACTGCAGCACGCGCGAGCACCGGCACGAATTCGCGCTCGCCACCCGACGAGGTCCCCTTCCCGCCCGGCTGCTGCACCGAATGGGTGGCGTCGAAGATGACGGGCGCGCCGGTGGTGCGCGCCAGGATCGGCAGCGCGCGCATGTCGGAGACCAGCGTGTTGTAGCCGAAGGACGCTCCGCGCTCGGTGACGAGCACGTTGGGATTATCAGCGCTGGTAATCTTGGTGACGACATTCGCCATGTCCCAGGGCGCGAGGAACTGGCCCTTCTTGACGTTGACGACCTTGCCGGTCGCAGCCGCAGCCAGCAGCAGATCGGTCTGCCGGCACAGGAAGGCGGGTATCTGCAGGATGTCCACCGCCTGCGCGACCTCGGCGCATTGCGTGGCCTCATGCACGTCGGTCAGCACAGGCAGGCCGAGCGAGGCGCGGATTTCGGCGAAGATCGGCAGCGACTGCGAAAGGCCCAGCCCGCGCGCCGCCGACGCGCTGGTGCGGTTGGCCTTGTCGAACGAGGTCTTGTAGACGAGGCCGATGTTCAGCCGCGCCGCGATCTCCTTCAGCGCCGAGGCAACCTCCAGCGCATGCTGGCGGCTTTCGAGCTGGCAGGGTCCGGCAATGACCGAGATCGGCAGGTCATTGCCGAATTTGACGCTGCCAATGGTGACGACCGGCGCCGCTGAATGCGAAGAGCTCAAGGCAAATCCCTCGTTTCGGCGCGACCATAGCCGCGATAAGGGTCGGATCAACCCTATTCGGTCCGGGCCGTCAGAATATCAGGGTTGCGCTGGGGTTCCCCGCTGCGGCGGGAATCGCTACTTCACCGCCGAGAACGCCGTTGGCGTCAGGATTTGGCTGACGATATTGGCGACGATCTGACCGTCGGCTTCGCTCTCGGCGCGGGCCTTCATCCAGTCCGGATCGGTCGCGAACGCGCCCCACTTCTTCTCGCGCTCGGCGAGCGAGTCCCAGGCCAGGAAATAGGTCAGGTCCTGATTGGATTCGCCGATCAGCGTCGTGAAGAACCCGGCCTGCTTGATGCCGTGCTTCTCCCAGATTTTCAGCGTGGCGGTCTCGAACCGCTTCAAGAGCGCCGGCAGCCGGCCGGGCAAGCAGCGATAGACGCGCATTTCGTAGATCATCGGAGTTCACTCCATGCATTGTTGTTTTTGCGGCGGGGGAGTTGTCGCAACAAATTGCTCGCCCTTCAAAGGCGGGCGAGCCGACTACACCAGCCGGCTCTGCACCATCGCCGCCTGAATGAACGAGGCGAACAGGGGATGCGGCTCGAACGGCCGCGACTTCAGCTCGGGGTGGAACTGGACGCCGATGAACCAGGGGTGATCCTCGTATTCGACGATCTCCGGCAGCACGCCATCGGGCGAGAGCCCTGAGAATTTCAGGCCGTGCTGCTCGAGACGATCCTTGTAGGCGGTGTTGACCTCGTAGCGATGGCGGTGGCGCTCGGAGATCTCGGTGGCGCCGCCATAGACCTGGGAGACACGGCTGCCGCGGCTCAGCGCCGCAGGGTATGCGCCAAGCCGCATCGTGCCGCCAAGGTCGCCGGCCTGCGAACGCTTCTCGAGCTCGTTGCCGCGCAGCCATTCCGTCATCAGGCCGACCAAGGGCTCCTTGGTCGGGCCGAACTCCGTGGAATTGGCGTCCTCGATACCGACGAGGTTTCGCGCGGCCTCGATCACCGCCATCTGCATGCCGAAGCAGATGCCGAAATACGGCACGTCGCGCTCGCGCGCGAACTGCGCTGCCTTGATCTTGCCTTCCGCGCCGCGCTGGCCAAATCCACCGGGGACCAGGATGCCGTTGACGTGCTCGAGGAACGGCGCGGGATCTTCCTTCTCGAAGATCTCGCTCTCGATCCAGTCGAGATTGACCTTCACCTTGTTGGCGATGCCGCCATGCGAGAGCGCCTCGATCAGCGACTTATACGCATCCTTCATGCCGGTGTATTTGCCGACGATGGCGATGGTGACGTTGCCTTCGGGATTGCGGACGCGCTCGTTGATCTCTTGCCAGCTGCGCAGCTCCGGCGGAATCCGCGAGCCGATGCCGAAGGCGGCGAGCACTTCGTCGTCGAGGCCCGCGTTGTGATAGGCCTCAGGCACGGCATAGATGTTGTCGACGTCGCGCGCCTCGATCACGGCGCTTTCGCGCACGTTGCAGAACAGCCCTAACTTGCGCCGCTCCTCCTTCGGGATCTCACGGTCGGTACGGCAGAGCAGGATGTCCGGCTGAATGCCGATGGAGCGCAGCTCCTTCACCGAGTGCTGCGTCGGCTTGGTCTTCAATTCACCGGCGCTCGGAATATAGGGCAGCAGCGTCAGATGGATGTAGACGGCGTGATCGCGCGGCAGCTCGTTCTTGAGCTGGCGGATCGCCTCGAAGAACGGCAGGCCCTCGATGTCGCCGACGGTGCCGCCGATCTCGACCAGCACGAAATCGTAGTCATCGTTGCCGGAGAGGACGAATTCCTTGATGGCGTTGGTGACGTGCGGAACCACCTGGATGGTCGCGCCGAGATAATCGCCGCGGCGTTCCTTGGAGATGATGTCCTGGTAGATGCGCCCCGTCGTGATGTTGTCTTGCTTCGTCGCCGGTCGGCCGGTGAATCGCTCGTAGTGACCGAGATCGAGATCGGTCTCCGCGCCGTCATCGGTCACGAACACTTCGCCGTGCTGATACGGCGACATCGTTCCGGGATCGAGATTGAGATAGGGATCGAGCTTGCGGAGGCGGACCTTGTAGCCCCGGGCTTGCAACAGCGCACCGAGTGCCGCTGAAGCCAGACCCTTGCCGAGCGAAGAAACCACGCCGCCGGTGATGAATATGTACCGCGCCATGGGACTTAACCTCTAATCCCTCGAATTCGATTCGCCAAAGCGATTCGTATTCCGCCCCAAAGATTCTGCGGGCCTGTGGGTGAGCCAAAACTAAGAGTGGTGACAGTGCCTTGATGGGGATTGTTGATGCAGGACGGTAGCAGCCGCCCTGCATGGCCCCCCTGCTTTATTGCGAACGCGGCACCTGCGGGCCGGTCGGGGCCGGGGCCTGCTGCTGCTCGTCGGCCTTCTTGAGCGAATCCAGGATGCCGCCCGAGGTCGGCGGCGCGATCGGCGATCCGCCGGCCGGCTGGCCCTGCGACGCCGGGGTGCCGATGATCGACGACGGTGCGCGGCTGTAGCCCGCGTGCCATGACAGGAACAGGCTGGTGAGGAAGAAGAGCCCAGCCAGGATCGCGGTGGTCCGCGTCAGGAGATTCGCGGTGCCTCGGCTCGACATGAAGCCCGCGCCGCCACCCATGCCGAGGCCGCCGCCTTCCGACTTCTGGAGCAGGACGGCGCCGATCATCACAGTGACGATCATGAGGTGAATGACGATGACAACGGTCTGCATAGTGCCCTTCCGTCACAAGCGGGCGGCGCCTGACGGCGGCCGATCGCGCTTCGCGGGTTTTCCTGAAGTTGCGCGGTGTTACACGATCGGAGGGGGTATTGCCACCCCCGATCGGGCCGGTCCCGCGGTTTGGACTTAGCTAGGGGCAGCCCTTGGCAATGGCAAGGAAATCAGCCGCCTTCAGGCTGGCGCCGCCAACAAGCGCCCCGTTGACGTTCTTGACCGCCATCAGCTCGGCCGCATTCGAAGGCTTGACCGAGCCGCCGTAGAGGATGCGCATCCTGGCACCGTCGGCCTTGAACCTGATGGTCAGGAGCTCCCGGATAAACCCATGAATCTGCTCGACATCCTTGACCGTGGGGGTCAGGCCGGTGCCGATGGCCCAGACCGGCTCATAGGCCACGACGAGATTCGCGGCGGTCGAGCCATCCGGCAACGAGCCCACGAGCTGCCCGCGCAGAATGTCCAGGGTCTGACCGGCGTCGCGCTGGCCTTGCGTCTCGCCGATGCAGACGATCGCTGTCGCCCCGGCGCGCCAGGCGGCTTCCGCCTTCTGGCGGATCAGGCCATCGCCCTCGCCGTGGTCGGCGCGACGCTCAGAATGGCCAACGATGATGGCGCTCGCCCCGGCATCCACCAGCATTTCGGCGGAGATATCGCCGGTATGCGCGCCGGAGGCCTTGGGATGGCAATCCTGAGCCCCGACCGCGACCGTCTTGCCGCGCACCTTCTCGGCAAAGCCTGCGATCAGGGTCACCGGCGGGCAGACCAGCAGGTCGGCCTTTGCGGCCACATCTGCCGCACCGTTGAGCATGGCGTCGAACTCGGCAGCCTGGGCCTTCAGCCCGTTCATTTTCCAATTGCCGGCGATCAGGGGGCGGATGGCGTCGGTCATGTCGATTCCCAGCAGAATGAGGTTTGTGCATGCGCTAGCAGAGGACCCGGCGCAGTTCCAGAGACCAGAGGTTCTTAACCGCCGCCGTCAGCGTCGGCGGACCCGAGGTTGCGGGGCGAAAGCCGCCACTTTATGATGATTGATCAATTTGGTGACGCGCTTTTGCGGAATCTGCATTAAGACGCGTTCCCGTTCCCCTCCTGCTCAGACAAGTTGGACCAAATGCTTCGAGGAATGCGCAAAGCCTCATCAAACTGGCTCGGCAAGACCATTATGGCCGTGGTGATGGGCGTGTTGATCGTCAGTTTCGGCATTTGGGGCATCGCCGACATCTTCCGCGGCTTCGGGCAGTCCACAGTCGCCAAGATCGGCCACACCGAGATTTCGCTGAACGAGTTCCGCCAGATCTATACCGACCGCCTGCAGCAGATCAGCCGGCAGTTCGGCCGTCCGTTGACGCCCGACCAGGCGCGCGCCTTCGGCCTCGACCGCCAGGTGCTGCAGCAGACCATCGCGGAAGCTGCCCTCGACGAGGAGGCACGCCGGCTCGGGCTCGGTCAGTCCGATGACCAGATCCGCCAGGTCATCATGAACGACCCTAACTTCAAGGGTGTTGGCGGCAACTTCGATGCGAACCGCTTCCAGGCCGTGATCCGCAATTTCGGCTATACCGAGCAGCGCTACGTGTCCGAGCAGCGCAAGGTGTCGCTGCGCCGGCAGATCACCGGCACGATCGGCGCCGGCCTCGAGCCGCCGAAGGCCATGATCGACGTGCTGACGCGCTTCCAGAACGAGCAGCGCGCCATTGAGTTCGTCAGGCTCGATGCCGCCCAGGCAGGCCAGATCGACGCGCCCTCGCCCGAGGCGCTCGCGGCCTATTTCGAGGATCACAAGGTTCAGTTCCGCGCGCCCGAATATCGCAAGATCGCCTTCGTGGTGGTCTCGCCGGAAGAAATCGGCAAGTGGAGCGAGGTGTCGGACGAGGACGCCAAGAAAGTGTTCGAGCAGCGCAAGGACCGGCTCGGCGCGCCAGAGAAGCGCCAGATCCAGCAGATCGTCTTCCCCAACGCGGCGGAAGCGCAGGCCGCCCGGGAGCGCCTCGTCGGCGGCATGTCGTTCGAGGACCTCGGCAAGGAGCGCGGGCTCAGCGCCTCCGATGTCGACCTTGGCCTCGTCACCAAATCTTCGCTGGATGCCGCGGTAGGCGAAGCCGCCTTCGCGCTTCCCGCCGGCGAGATCAGCCAGCCGATCCAGGGCGCTCTCGGCACATCCATCGTCAAGGTCGACAAGATCGAGCCGGGCAAAGAGGCGGACTACGCAACCCTTGCCGGCGACATCAAGCGCGAGATCGCAACCGAGCGCGCGCGCGTCAAGGTCAACGATCTCCGCGACAAGATGGAGGACGAGCGTGGCGGCGGCGCCAGCGTGATCGACGCGGCGCAGAAGCTCGGCCTCACCGCCGTGACCATCGACGCGGTCGACCGCTCCGGCCGCGCCCCGGACGGCCAGCCGGTCGCGAATATCCCGCAGGGCCTCGACGTGGTGTCGCAGGCCTTCAACACCGATGTCGGCGTCGACAACGACTCGATCTCGTTCAAGGGCGGCTATGTCTGGTACGACGTGCTCGCCATCACGCCCTCACGCGACCGCAATCTCGACGAGGTCCGCGACCAGGTCGAGGCGCGCTGGCGCCAGGACCAGATCGCGACCAAGCTCAAGACCAAGGCGACCGAGATGGTGCAGAAGCTCGAAGCGGGCGGCAAGCTCGCCGATGAAGCCTCCGCCATCGGCGCCAAGGTCGAGACCGCGACCGGCTTCAAGCGCGACGATACGCCCGCCAGCGTGCCCGCTTCCGTCGTGGCGGCCGCCTTCCGCGCCGCCAAGGATGGCGTCGGACAGACGCCGGTGACCGGCGGCACCGAGGTCATCGTCTTCCGCGTCACCGATATCGTCGATCCCGCGGTCGACGTTGCCTCAGACGCGGTCAAGAAGCTGAAGGAGAGCCTCGACCGCGCCCAGACCGAGGAGCAGGTCGCCTCCTACGTCAACAAGCTTGAAACCGACATCGGGACCACCATTAATCAGGCCGCCTTCGCGCAGGTGACCGGCGCGAACCAGTGAGTTGAAAGCACGCGATGGACGACCTGAAATCGATCATTGGAAAAGTGGCGACCGGCGCCAGCCTGTCGCGTGACGAAGCGGCTTCCGCCTTCGACGCCATGATGAGTGGCGAGGCCACGCCCTCCCAGATGGGTGGCCTGTTGATGGCGCTGCGGGTGCGCGGCGAAACCGTCGACGAGATCACCGGCGCGGTCTCGGCGATGCGTTCCAAGATGCTGACCGTGACGGCACCGCCTGACGCGGTCGACATCGTCGGCACCGGCGGCGACGGCTCCGGCTCGGTCAACGTCTCGACCTGCGCCTCCTTCATCGTCTCGGGCGCCGGCGTGCCGGTGGCCAAGCACGGCAACCGCGCGCTGTCGTCGCGCTCGGGCGCCGCCGACGTGCTGGCCTCGCTCGGCGTCAAGATCGACCTCAGGCCCGATCAGGTCGGCCGTTGCGTGCGCGAATGCGGCATCGGCTTCATGTTCGCTCCCGCCCACCATCCCGCCATGAAGAACGTCGGTCCGACCCGGGTCGAGCTTGCGACGCGCACGATCTTCAATCTGCTCGGCCCGCTGTCCAATCCGGCCGGCGTGAAGCGGCAGATGGTCGGCGTCTTCTCCAGGCAATGGGTGCAGCCGCTGGCGCAGGTGCTGAAGAATCTCGGCTGCGAATCCGCCTGGGTGGTGCACGGCTCCGATGGCCTCGACGAGATTACCCTCACCGGCCCGACCTTCGTCTCCACGCTCCACAATGGCGAGATCCGGAATTTCGAGGTGACGCCGGAAGACGCCGGCCTGCCGCGTTGCGAGGCCGGCGCGCTCAAGGGCGGTGACGCCGATGCCAATGCGATCGCGCTGCAAAGCGTGCTCGACGGCAAGCCGAGCGCCTACCGCGACGTCGCCCTGATGAACGCCGCAGCTGCACTGGTCGTGGCCGGGCGCGCCAAGGACCTCAAGGAAGGCGTCGCGATCGGCATGAAGTCGATCGACAGCGGCGCAGCCAACGCGAAGCTGAAGCACCTGATCGCGGTCTCGAACGGCTGAGCCTGACATGTCGGACATCCTGACCAAGATCGAAGCCTACAAGCGCGAGGAGATCGCAGCCGCCAAGCGCGCGCAGCCGCTCGCGGCGATTGAGGCAAGAGCCAAGGCGCAAGGGGCTCCGCGCGGCTTCGTGGGCGCGATCAAGGCCAAGCACGCCAACGGCGATTACGCGCTGATCGCGGAGGTGAAGAAGGCCTCGCCCTCGAAAGGGCTGATCCGCGCCGATTTCGACCCGCCCCAGCTCGCCAAGGCCTATGAGGCCGGCGGCGCGGCCTGTCTGTCGGTGCTGACCGACACGCCCTCGTTCCAGGGGCATCTCGATTTCATGGTGGCGGCGCGTGCGGCGACGTTGCTGCCGGTGCTGCGGAAGGATTTCATGTTCGACCCCTATCAGGTGGTCGAGGCCCGCGCGCACGGCGCCGATTGCATCCTGATCATCATGGCGGCGCTCGACGATGCCACCGCCAAGGATCTCGAAGACGCCGCTTTCGCCTACGGCATGGACGTGCTGATCGAAATCCACGACCGCGCCGAGCTCGATCGGGCGCTGAAACTTCGTTCGCCGATGATCGGGGTCAACAACCGCAATCTTCGCACCTTCGAGACCACGCTTGCCACCAGCGAGGCCCTGGCGCCGCTGATCCCTGCCGACCGGCTGATGGTCGGCGAGAGCGGCATCTTCACGCCCGCCGATCTCGCCCGGCTCGAGCGCGTCGGCATGTCGACCTTCCTGGTCGGTGAAAGCCTGATGCGGCAGGCCGACGTCACCGCGGCGACGCGCACCTTGCTCGCGCGCGAGACGGGCGCGCGCGCGACCGGTACGCGCTGACATGGCGCGCAAGGCTTCGCCGTCCAAGACCAAATCCTCGAGGACCAAGGCAGGCCCCGCCCTCACCCATATCGGCGCCTCCGGCGAGGCCCGAATGGTCGACGTGTCGGACAAGCCGGCGACCGAGCGGCTCGCGGTCGCGGAAGGCCGCGTCGTCATGACCAAGGCGACGCTCGACCTGATCGTCTCAGGCAACGCCAAGAAGGGCGACGTGCTCGGCACCGCGCGCATCGCCGGCATCATGGCCGCCAAGCGCACCTCGGAGCTGATCCCGCTCTGTCATCCGCTCGCGCTGTCGAAGGTCATTGTCGACATCGAGCCCGACGCAAAGCTGCCGGGCTGTGTGGTGCGGGCCAGCGTGAAAGTGACCGGACCGACCGGCGTGGAGATGGAGGCACTCACCGCGGTGTCTGTCACCTGCCTCACCATCTACGACATGATCAAGGCGGTCGAGCGCGGCGTGCGTATCGAAGGCATCCATCTGGTCGAGAAGCTCGGCGGCAAGTCCGGCCATTACCGCGCCTGAAGCACGCTCATTTCAGCGAACGCCTGCTGCATCGCGCCCATCGATTGCTTTTGCACGCGACCGTTCACGCTCCGTTAACCTCGCTTCCTAACTTCGCCTCCACACCGTTCCCGTAAACCCACGGATGTTTTCGGGGCCGAGAATTGATCCCGGCGTGTGCACGGCAATGATCCAGCATGATGACGAGATTCGGCAGTCGCCTGTTTGACCAAGCCTTCGTGCGCAGCGGACCGATCCGCTGGCTGGTGGTGGGCGGCACGCTGCTGATCGCGGCCATCGCCGTAGGCTCGGTCCTGATGGCGCAGAACTTCCGCGAGCGGGCGCTGCGCAATTCCAGCCGCGAGCTGGAGAACACCGTGCTGATGCTCGCCCATCACTTCGACCAGCAATTGCAGGATTTCGCGGTCATCCAGAGAGACTTCGTCGATCACGCACGTTCGATCGGCATTGCCAGCGTTGCGGACTTCCGCACCCGCCTCTCTGGTCAGGGCGTCCACCAGATGCTGCGTTCGAAGATCGAGGCACTGCCCTATATCGGCGGCGTCAACATCATCGACGCCGAAGGCAATCTGATCAATTCGTCGACGGCCTGGCCGGTCCCAAAGGTCAACATGGCCGACCGCGCCTATTTTCGCACCTTCAAGTACGATCCCAATTCGCCGGATGTCCTGATCGAGCCGCTGCACAGCCGCATCTCGGGTGCCTGGACCGTCCTGATCGTGCGCAAGATCGTCGGGCCGAACGGCGAGTTCCTGGGTGTGGTCGGACGCGGCATCGAGCCCGCCAACTTCGAGAAGTTCTTCGCCACCGTTGCGCTCGGCGAAGGCGCGACGATCTCGATGCTGCATCGGGACGGCACGCTGCTCGCCCGTTATCCCCATTCCAGCGAATTGATGGGGCGAAACTTCAAGACCGGTCCGTTCGAACAGCAGAGGGTTTTCGGGCTCGATCATTTCGCTGGCCGTTTCACGAGCCCCATCGACGGCGAAGATCGACTAATCGCCTCGCGCGCACTGCCCCATTTCCCGATCCTGATGATGGCCACCACGACGCGTGCGGCGGCCCTGACCGACTGGCGCGAGCAGATCGGCATGCTGATCTCGGTCGCCGGCGCCTCCGCGCTCGCCATCGCCGGCGTGCTGATCGCGATCGTGCGCAAGCTGCTGGAGCAACACCGCGCCTCGCGCGAACGGCTGACGCTGGAGAAGCAGCGGCTCGACCGCGCCGTCAACAACATGACGCAGGGTCTCTTGCTGTTCGACGCCGAGCGGCGGATGGTGGTCTGCAACCAGCGCTACATCGAAATGTATGGATTGTCGGCCGAGATCGTGAAGCCCGGCTGCAGTTTTCACGACATCATCGCCCATCGCAAGGCAACCGGCTCGTTCACGGGCGACGTCGACGGCTATGTCGCGCGCGTGCTGAAGGGCATCCATACGCGCAACTCCATGGTGGTCGACACCTCCGATGGCCGCTCGATCCACATCCTCAACGAGCCGCTCGCGGACGGCGGCTGGGTGGCGACCCATGAGGACATCACCGAGCGCCGCCGCATCGAGGAACGCATCACCCACCTCGCCCATTACGACGCGCTGACCGATCTGCCCAACCGCACCATGTTCCACGAGCACCTGCGCGAAGAGCTGGCCGCCGTCGGCAACGGCGAAGAGATCGCGGTGCATTACATCGACATCGACGAGTTCAAAGGAGTCAACGACGCACTCGGCCATCTCGTCGGCGACGAACTGTTGAAATCGATTGCCGCAAGCCTGCGCTGCTGTGCGGGCCCGGCGGATTTCGTGGCGCGGCTCGGCGGCGACGAATTCGCCATCGTCCAGAGCGCGGTGACGTCGCGGGACCAGGTCGACGAGCTCGTCGCGCGGGTCTTCGCGGCCATCCGCGCGCCGTTCGACTGCTTGGGCCATCATCTCACCACCGACGCCAGCATCGGCATCGCGCTCGCGCCGGAACACGGTACGGTGCTCGACCAGATCCTCAAGAACGCGGACATGGCGATGTACGCCGCCAAGTCGGCGGGACGGCGCACTTACCGCTTCTTCGAGCCGGAGATGGATGCCAAGGTGCGCGAGCGCCGGCAGCTCGAGAGCGATCTGCGCCACGCCATCGCCCTAGGAGGTCTCGAAGGCGGCCTCGAGGTTTATTACCAGCCCTGCCTCAGCCTGAAGGATGATCGTATCACCGGCTGCGAGGCCCTGGTGCGCTGGCGCCATCCCGAGCGCGGCATGGTCTCGCCGGCGGAGTTCATCCCGATCGCCGAAGATACCGGCCTGATCAACGAGATCGGCGAATGGGTGCTGGCGACTGCCTGCCGGGACGCTGCGAACTGGCCCGACGACATCCGCCTCGCGGTCAACGTCTCGCCGGTGCAATTCAAGAGCGGCACGCTGGCGCTGAAAATCATGGCGGCGCTCGCCGCTTCGAACCTGCCGGCGAGCCGGCTGGAGCTCGAGATCACCGAGGCGGTACTGATCCGCGACGACGATGCCGCGCTCACGATACTGCACCAGCTCCGCGCCATCGGCGTGCGCATCGCGCTCGACGATTTCGGCACCGGTTACTCGTCGCTGAGCTATTTGCACCGCTTCCCGTTCGACAAGATCAAGATCGACCGCTGTTTCGTCGACGACATCGCCGGTCCCGACGGCTCCGCCAGCATCGTCCAGGCCGTCGTCAATCTGGCGACCGCGCGCCGCATGACCACCACGGCCGAGGGCGTCGAGACCGAGGAGCAGCAGCGCCTGCTGCGGGCGCTCGGCTGTTCCGAGATGCAGGGCTATCTGTTCAGCGCCGCCAAGCCCGCCGACAAGGTGCTGGAGCTGTTCGCGCTGCATCGCAGCCGGCTCGCCCAGCGCAGCGGCAAGGAAAGCCGTCGCCGCGAAGCCGGTTAGGTCCGGCGACGGATCACCGCCAAGGTCCCCATACGAAACCGCCCGGGAGCGGTGATGCACCCCGGGCGACAATCGATGTCTCGAAGCGGTAAGTCCTAATTCGGCACCGCAGCCTTCGACGCGGGCTTCGCCGCAACCGCGTTCGCGGTGACGCCGTGCAGGAAGTCGTAGGCCGCATGCAAGGCCTTGTCGTCCTCGTCCTTGGGCGGGACGTAGGACTGTGACCCCGTCTGCTCGCCACCTTCGCCGGCCGACAGATGCCCGCGCATTTGAGACTCCGCCATGGTGTCCATGCGGCCCTTCAGCTCCGGCGGCACGTCCTGCAGGATTTCGATGTCGGGCGCGATGCCCTGGGCCTGGATCGAGCGGCCCGACGGCGTGTAGTAGCGCGCCGTGGTCAGCGCCAGCGCGCCATTTCCCGCGCCCAGCGGAATGATCGTCTGCACCGAGCCCTTGCCGAACGAGCGCGTGCCGATGATCGTGGCACGCTTGTGGTCATGCAGCGCGCCGGCCACGATCTCCGAGGCCGAGGCCGAGCCGCCATTGACCAGCACCACCAGCGGCTTGCCCTTGGTGAGGTCGCCGCCATGGGCGGTGAAGCGTTGGGTCTCCTCCGGATTGCGGCCACGGGTCGAAACGACCTCGCCGCGTTGCAGGAAGGCGCTCGACACCGACACGGCTTGGTCGAGCAATCCACCCGGATTGTTGCGCAGATCTACCACGTAACCGACGAGCTTCTCCTGCGGAACGTCCCTGGTGATCGAGGCGATCGCCTTCTTCAGGCCGTCGGTGGTCTGCTCGTTGAACGAGGTGATGCGGACATAGCCGATGTCACCGTTCTCGACATGGAAACGCACCGGGCGCACATGGATGATCTCGCGCTTGATCGCGACGTCGAGTGGAGCGTCGGCGCCCTTGCGCACGATGCTGAGCTTGGTCTGGGTATCGACCGGGCCCTTCATCTTGTTGACGGCCTGCTCGAGCGTCATGCCCTGCACGGCCTCGCCGTCGATCTTGCTGATGAGGTCGCCGGACATGAGGCCGGCCTTCGAGGCCGGCGTATCGTCGATCGGCGAGACGACCTTGACGAGGCCGTCCTCCATCGTGACCTCGATGCCGAGGCCGCCGAACTCGCCGGAGGTGGTCTCCTGCATCTCGGTCCAGGCCTTCGCGTTCATGTAGCGCGAATGCGGATCGAGCGAGGTCACCATGCCGGTGATCGCGCCTTCGACCAGCTTGGCATTGTCGGGCTTCTCGACATAGCTCGCCTTCACGCGCTCGAACACTTCGCCGAACAGATTGAGCTGGGAATAGGCATCATTCGCGTTCGCTGCCGCCCGCGCCGCCCATACGCCGCCGTGCGGACTGGCTACCAGAAGGGTGAGACACGCTCCAGTGAGCGTGCCCAGAGGGAACAGCAGGGATTTCCGCATGGATGGGCTGGCCTTTTTGCTTGGGCGGTTCGCTTTAAGCTTGTCTCTCGAGACTTGGGAGGCGCCATGCAATTGGCGATCCAGTCCGCTTCTCACAATACCATTCTGGTTTCTTCAAGGCCGGGATGCCACGCCCACGGGACCACCGCAGAAATCGCTTTCGCCCGGACCTAAACTTTTGGCAACGTTACAGGACTGGCCACCCGCAAGGGGAATCATCGGCCGGTCCACGCCTCGCAGCTATGCAATTTTAGGATAGTTTTGGAGGGCTGGACGGGTTAGGCGATGGCATAAGGCTTCAAATTCTCGGGAGGACAACAATGAACGAAGCACCCCGCATCCGGCCGGAACGCAACGTCGAACTCGGCGCCAGCAACGAGCCGTTCCAGAATCTGCACGAATTCGTCCGGAAAGCGCGGGCCAACCTCAATCAGAACGCCTGGGACTACATCGTCGGCGCCGCCGAGACCGAAACCACGATGCGCCGCAATCGCATGGCGCTGGACGAGATCGCCTTTCGCCCGCGCGTGCTGCGCGATGTCCGCAAGGTGGATGGCTCGGTTCAGCAGTTCGGCCGCAAGATGCGCCTTCCGGTGGTGCTGGCTCCCGTCGGCGCGCTCGAAATCTTCGATCCGGATGGTGCGGCGAGCGTCGCGCGCGGTGCCGGCACCTTCGGTGCGGCGCACATGCTGAGCTCGGTGTCCGAGCCGGGCCTGGAGCAGACCGCCGAGGCCGCGCCCGATGCGCTCCGGCTCTATCAGCTCTATGTTCGCGGCAACGATTCCTTCGTCGCGGATGTCGTCAGCCGAAGCGAGAAGAACGGTTACGCCGCGTTCTGCCTGACCGTCGACACCGCCCATTACAGCCGTCGCGAACGCGACATCGCCAAGCGCTACGTTCGCGAGAGCCGCCTGCGCGCCACCGGCGGCGATTTCCAGAAGGGTCTGGAGTGGCGGACCGTGAAGATGATCAAGGACAAGTTCAAGATCCCGCTGATCCTGAAGGGCATCGCCACCGCCGAGGACGCCCTGATCGCGGTCGATCACGGCGTCGAATGGATCTATGTCTCCAACCATGGCGGCCGCCAGCTCGACCATGGCCGCGGTGCCATGCATGTGCTGCCCGAGATCGTCGAAGCCGTGAAGGGTCGCGCCAAGATCATGGTCGACGGCGGCATCTGTCGCGGCACCGACATCGTCAAGGCGATCGCGGCAGGCGCAGATCTGGTCGGCATCGGCCGACTGCAATGCTGGGCGCTGGCGGCGGCCGGCGAAGCCGGCATCGCGCGGATGCTGGAGCTCCTGGAGGACGAGGTGCTGCGCTGCCTCGGCCTGCTCGGCGCCACGTCGTTTGCAGAGATCGACAGAGCCTGCCTGCATCCGGCGACCGCCACCAACGCGCCGAGCGTGTTCAGCGCATTCCCGCTGTTCGACCACGAGCCTTATCGGTACTGATTGGCAGATACCGAGTGAAAAGGACGCAATGACATCGATCTCTCCCGGCAGCGCGGATGCGCTTTTGTTCGACCTCGGGCGCGTGGTGCTCGACATCGACTTCTCCAAGGCGATCGCCTGCTGGGCGGGGCATGCCGGCTGCCAACCCGAAAGTATCGTCGCGCGCTATGTACGCGATAGCGAAGCCTATCGGCTGCACGAAGTGGGCAAGATCAGCGACGCGGACTATTTCGCCTCGCTGCGCTCCTCGCTCGGGATCGCGATTTCCGACGCGCAGTTCCTCGAAGGCTGGAACGCGATCTTCGCCGGCGAGATGCCTGACATCGCCGAGCTGTTGCCGCGCGCAGCGAAACAGATGCCGCTCTACGCCTTCTCCAACACCAACCGGCCGCATGTCGATCATTTCTCTAAGGCATATGCCGATCTGCTCGGTCATTTCCGCGAGTTGTATCTGTCGTCCAGCATCGGCCTGCGCAAACCGGACGCGGAGGCTTTCGACCATGTGGTCGCCGCGATCGGCCTGCCTGCGGGGCGCATCGTGTTCTTCGACGACCTCGAAGAGAACATCGAGGGGGCGCGGGCGCGTGGATTGACAGCAGTGCACGTGAGGTCGCCGCGCGACGTCGGCAACGCCTTGAAAGCATTGGGCATCTGACGCCAGCCCGCCGTCACCAGAAGCCAGCTGCGAGCAGGGCTTCCTGGAACTAATTTTCCGAAAGTGTGGAACTTGATCACTTTGTGCATTTTTATACAGAGTTCCGGGAACGGAATACCGCCCTTCCGACTCTTGAGTCCGTTGGGACTTCTACATCGGACTGATCGACGTGTTGGGCAAAACCTACCTCACCAAGCAAGCCTCTCTCCTGCTTGAATTCGCAAGAAACACCTCGGATTCTGACCTGTCCGCCAAGCTGATCAGCAAGGCTGCCGACCTGAAATCGCAGGCCGATCCGCTCCCCGACAAGGACCAAGGCCCTAAACCTCCCGACGTCGCATTGGACGTCAGCCCGAACGATCCGAGCGCACGTTGACCGACGCTGGCCGTGGCGCTCGTCCTTCTCGTGCTCGCTGTGGTCATCCTCATCCCGGTCTGTCTCGCCTTCCGGATCATGCCGCGACGGACTCAAAAGCGGCCTCAGGCGTCCGAGTGCTCTCGTTCCCGCGAGGGATGCCGGATCGCCAGAATGACGATTTCACCAGCCTCTTCGTCGAGTTGGCAGTAAACAAGACAAGGGTACCGTCGCGTCACCAGCTTGCGCACGCCCTCGACTTTCTGTGGCCTCCCAAGTCGCGGGAAGCGAACAAGATTTTGAAGCGATTCGAGGATCGCAGCGCGCACGCGCAACGCGGGCTGCGCTCCCTAACATAGTCGGCAATGCTAATCAGATCTTGTGCAGCACGTGGTGTGAATCTGAGCTTCATCGCTCGAAGCGGTGAAACGCGGCCTCGATCTCGGCGTCAGAGGCAAACTGCCGGAGGTTCGCTTGTGCGAGCCCCTCAAGGACCGCAGGAAGATGGCTGGGGTCGATTTCCTCGGGCTCCCCTACGTTGCCGGTCAGAGCCAACATCGCGCGCGCGATCTCGTCCTGGCTATCCGCAGGAAGCTGCCGCACGGCTTGGAATGCCTCTTCGAGCAATTTTGTCATCGACGGAAAGATAAGCCCAGGTTGCGCCGAAAGGAAGTGCGTCTTCTCGCTCGTCTGAGGGCCCCTTTTGCGTCGGTCCCTCCGCTCGGCTAGAACCATGCCGATCCAGCCTTGATTTGTTGCGGAGTCGCCTGTGGCCCTGATGCCGGTTTCCGATGCCCTTGCTGCGGTGCTGGCGGGTGCAGAGCCGCTGCCTGAACAGATGGTGGCGCTCAATGAGGCCTATCACCGCGTGCTCGCGCATGATGTCGCGGCGCGGCGCACCCAGCCGCCGCAGGCCATGTCGGCGATGGACGGCTATGCCGTGCGCGCGGCTGATGCGGCGACGATCGATTCCAGGCTGATTGTGATCGGCGAGGTCGCAGCCGGCCGTCCTTTCGCGAGAGCGGTCGGCGCCGGCGAAGCCGTGCGGATCTTCACCGGCGGCGTCGTACCCGACGGTGCGGACGCGGTCGTGATCCAGGAGGACACCGTCGCGGACGGCACCAGCGTCACGATCAAGGAAGCCGCGATCACCGGACGGCACATCCGCCCGGCCGGCGTCGATTTCCGTGAAGGCGACGTCCTCCTGCGCAAGGGAACCCGTCTGACAGAGCGCGATCTCGCGCTTGCGGCCGCGATGAACCACCCGCAGCTCGCCGTCTGCCGCCGCCCGAGGGTCGCAATCCTCGCCACCGGCGACGAACTGGTGATGCCGGGCACCACGCCCGGGCACGGCCAGATCGTCTATTCCAACGGCTACGCCCTGCACGCGCTCGCCCGCAGCGAGGGCGCCGAGACCATCGACCTCGGTGTCGCCGCGGACACCATGGAGGCCACCTCCGCCGGGATCCGCCGCGCCCGCGAGAGCGGCGCTGACATCCTGATCACGACCGGCGGCGCGTCGGTCGGCGACCACGATCTGGTCCAGCAGGCGCTCCGGGGCGAAGGCATCTCGATGGCCTTCTGGAAGATCGCGATTCGGCCCGGCAAGCCGATGATGCACGGACGGCTCGGCGCGATGCGCGTGATCGGCCTGCCCGGCAATCCGGTGTCGTCCTACGTGTGCGCGTTCCTGTTCATGGTGCCGCTGATTCGCGCTTTGTCGGGCCATTCAGTGTTTCATCATCGTCGCGAGCGCGCCGTGCTGGGCCGCGACCTCGGCGCCAACGACCAGCGCGAGGATTACTTGCGCGCGCGCCTGGAGCTGCGCGACGACGGCACGTCCGTCGCGATTCCCGTCAGCCACCAGGACTCCTCTCTGCTTGCGAATCTTGCTGCGGCACAGGTACTTCTCGTGCGCCCACCGTTCGCGCCGAAGGCCGAGGCCGGCAGCCCTTGCGAGGTGCTACGGCTCCCCGTCTGAGCGCTCGGCCACACGCATTGCGCGAGTTTCGCTTCGTTCACGGTAAATTAAGCAGTTGCGGAACATGTATCGAACATATAGTGTCCGTTCATGATTTGTTTCGAGCATGTAGCGGCTTATCGCTGAACTCATCGTCTCGGAATCGAACGACATCAACCGGGGGACTTTGGTCGAGATGTTAACGCGCAAACAATACGAGCTTCTGCGGTTCATCAGCGAACGTTTGAAGGAAAGCGGCGTGCCGCCCTCCTTCGACGAGATGAAGGATGCGCTCGACCTGCGCTCGAAGTCAGGCATCCACCGCCTGATCACCGCGCTCGAGGAGCGTGGCTTCATCCGCCGCTTGCCCAACCGCGCCCGCGCCATCGAAGTGATCAAGCTGCCGGAGCTCCAGGCTGCCGCCGGCGCCCGGCGCGGCTTCACGCCAAGCGTCATCGAGGGCAATCTCGGCAAGATCCGCGCGAGCTCCAGCCCATCGGTGGACGAGGGCGAGCGGCCCGTTGCGGTGCCCGTGATGGGCCGCATCGCGGCGGGTACGCCAATCGAGGCGTTGCAGACCCGCAGCCACACCATCAGCGTGCCGCCCGACATGCTCGGCTCGGGCGAGCACTACGCCCTCGAGGTGCGCGGCGATTCCATGGTCGAAGCCGGTATCCTCGACGGCGACATGGCGCTGATCCAGCGCAACGAGAGCGCCGATACCGGCGACATCGTGGTGGCGCTGATCGACGACGAGGAGGCCACGCTCAAGCGCTTCCGCCGCCGCGGCGCCTCGATCGCCCTCGAGCCCGCCAATGCCGCTTATGAGGTGCGCATCCTGCCGCCGAACCGCGTGAAGATTCAGGGCAAGCTGATCGGGCTTTACCGGAAGTACTGATTCCGGAAAGGACTCGATCCGGAAGTATTTGGCGCCTACGTGCTCCTTCGATCGGCATCGCCGATCAGAGATTGGAGCGGATGAATGTCCGCTCCGGCTGGATAGTCTTTCCGGTTCTGCACAGATTATCCGCCTCCTCCTCCAGGCGACATCCTCGGCGGAGCGTACCAAGCAACATCGCTTCACGGCCTTTCGGGTTCGAGAGGACAGCCGAGCGCTGGATCGTTTGGATGCAGATGCAGCCGTCGCGGAGCTGATTGCGGATGGGCACGCGGGGACACTGCCGCGCAAGCGCATCACCATGTCCGCAACAACTCGGCAGTGAATGCCGCACGCCGCAGCGCCCGCAATGCAATTACGCAGTCTCGCGATCGCGCTGGGATGCAGGCTGTCGCATTTGCCGTCATTGACACGACGACATAGACACGACGCCGTCCAAATGCACGGCAGCCCGCTTTGTTCCTAGTGAATCAGGGAAAGATAATGTGATCGCAGCGCACGGATCCCAGCCGCAGATTCGCCTACAACCAAGCAGAGCGTTGGTGCTTATACTCTGACAGAGGCCTGCGCCTCCAAGAGGGGTGCGGGTCGCTATCTTCGCATGAGGAGCACCCGATGTGTGACTATAGCCTGCATGCCGTCGCGACGCGCCCCGCTGAAGTCGGCGAGACGATCGTCACGACAACCTTCCGCGGCACCTCGACGCGCGGCTTCGCCTCCGAGGCCGATCTCTCCGTTGCGGTCTGCCTGCTGCCGGGAACGGAGCTCGCCTTCGCCGACAACGTCCGTTACGACAATCGCTGGATCTGGACGCGCACCGTCAACTCCCGCGTCGGCAAGTTCGGCAAGATCGATCCGCACATTCCCGATCGCCATCATGACGCGATCGAATTCCCTGATGGCAAGTACGTGCTGGTGACTCAGCTCGTCGAAGGCCAGCGCGCAACCGTGCTGCAGCTGCCGGTGACCCAAGCGGTCGGCGAGCGCGAGCACAAGCCGCAGATCGTCGCCGACAGCCAGCCGCCGGTCACGCCCCTGCCGATGGGCTGACAGGGGCTCAGTCCTCCGCCTGAAGATCGGCCTCGGACGGGGTCGCATCCTTGCTGCGCGGAGCTGCCGCCCTCGGCATGAGGGCGCCTTCGAAATCTCCCTCGCCGGCGGCCGCCGGCGACCAGGGACGGTTCGTGCCCCTCGCCCTCACCGCCTGGACGGCAAATCCGTCGCCACGCTGCGTCAGAGCCAGCGCGCCCTGGCGGACGAGCCGCTGCCGGTCCACCACCATCGCCGCGCAATCGGGTGGCGCAGACCGTGACGTCACGACCAGCGCGGCGCGGCTGCAATCGTCCGTCAGCGCGTCGATGCGCGAGGCCAGCGCGACCAGCCGCCCGTCGGCGAGCGGTGTGACGCAGCCGGCCTCGTCGCACGACACCGCTTCGGCCAACGCGCTATTGCCGGCATCGCGCGGATCGGCGTCGGCCGCCAGCCACTCCTGCAGCAGGAAATTGTCCTTGCCCGCCCTGATCAGGTGCAAACGCCCGTCCCCGCCCCGCACGGCAACGCTCGCGCCGTCCCCGGCAATGAGAATATCGGGCTGCCGCACCGACAGGCCCCAGGCGATGGCAGTCAGCAGCACCACGGCACCGCCCCAGCGCAAGGGCGTGCGCAAAAGGCCCATCAGGATGATGCCGAGGCTCGCTGCGATCAGCGGCGCGATGCCGAACGCCGGGATGTGGCCCACTGCGCCCGGCAATGCCGCCACCCAGCGCGAAACCGCGACCATCCAGTCGATGCCGAGGCCCATCAGCCACCAGAACATGCCGTCGAGCCCGAACGGCGCTGCGAGCAGGCCGAGCAGCCCCGCCGGCATCACCAGCGCCGAGACCACCGGCATAGCGCCGAGATTGGCCAGCACACCGTAGGGCGTGACGCGGTGGAAGTGGAAGGCGGCATAGGGCGTGGTCGCAAGCCCCGCGATCAGCGAGGCCAGGAACAGCATCGCGATCTCGCGGCCGCCCCACAGCGCGACGCGCGCCGTCGCGGAATGATCGGGCGATGCGAACAGGTTCGGCATGCCGATCTGCACCAGCGCGACCAGCCCGAGCGTTGCCGCAAACGACATCTGGAAGCTCGGATGCACCAGCGCCTCCGGCGCAAGCGCGAGCACGATCAGCGCCGCCACGGCCAGCGTGCGGAAGGTGATGGCGCGGCGATCGACCATCACCGCGATCAGCACCACCGCCGTCATGAAGAACGATCTTTGCGTGGCGACCTCTGCCCCCGAGAGCAGCAGATAGAACGCAGCCGCCACCAGCGCGGCGGCGGCCGACCATTTCTTGATGGCGAAGCCGACGGCCAGGCCCGGGATCAGCGCCAGCAGCGCGCGCACGGCGAAGAAGACGACGCCCGCGACCACCGCCATGTGATAGCCGGAGATCGACAGAACGTGCCCGAGTCCCGAGACGAACATCGCGTCATTGACGGGCGTGGAAATCGTATCGCGCCGCCCGGTGAGCAGCGCGGTTGCGATCGCGCGGTTGTCGCCCTCGAGGGTTACGCGGATGCGGGCATCGATCGCATCGCGCAGGCCCTGCATGAAGGCGGCATAGCGCAGCCGCAGGCCGCCTTCATCAGGCGGTATTGAAGCCGTGATCGCGCCCATCACGAAGCCGGAGGCACCGATGCCCTGAAAGAACATGTCGCGCGAAAAGTCGTAGCTGCCCGGGCGCATCGGCGAGAGCGGCGGCATCAGCCGCGCCTTCAATTGAACGAAGCTGCCGACCTCGGGCGCGGTGCCCTTGCGCACGGACAGGCGGACGCGTTCCAGCTTGACGTCGCTGCGCTGCGCCTCCATGGCGGTGACGCGCAGCACGAAGCGATCGGTGCGCTCACGGATGTCGCGCGTCTCGACGAATCCCGACAGCGACACCGAATAGAGCGGTTTTGCCAAAACGGTATGCGCGATGCGCGCGGTCTTCCAGGTCGCCACGGCAAAGCCGGAAGCGACCGCCGCAATCATGAGCGCCGCGGCGAACAGCCGGCTCCGCCGCAACAGGATCGCGCCGAGCAGGAGTGCGGCGGCCGTCGTGGCGACAACCCACAGCACCGGCTCGTGATCGGCGGCAAAATACAGCGCGATGCCGTCGCCAAAGGCGACCGGCACCCACGGTAGCAGGCGCCCGGGGCCAGCTTCGGCGCGGGCCCACTCCCGCAATGTCTCGACGATCGCAGGCCAGATGCCAAAGCCGGCCGGAACAAAGCCGCGGGCGGGCGCAGCGCGGCCGACCGGCCACGTCCCGACAACTCCCTGGGCGCGTACTGGCCGGCCCGGCTCCGCCATTTCCCTGCACCTTACGCGACGCGATTGGCACTGAAGCTACCGGAACGTGCGGTCAGGCGAATAGCGGTACAGATCGGGAACGCGGGAAGGCGCCCCTACTTTTCCTCTTCCATCGTCACGGCCACCGACGCCTTGGCCGACAGCCGCACCTTGTTGCCCTCGACATCGGCAACGAGGCCCTTGTCGACGAAATGATGATGGCCCTTGTGGCTGCCCTCACCGCTATCCTTCTTGGTCAGCTTGATGCGGTTGCCTTCGACCTTGTCGACGGTGCCGACATGGACGCCGTCGGCGCCGATGACTTCCATATGCTCTGCGATGTTCTGCATGGTGGGATCCTTGTTGGACCCACACAACGTCTGAGAGGCCTTTCCGTTCGTTCGTGACAAAACCGTCCGGCGCGATGGGCGACCGTTCCATCTCGGATCGGGGCAGCCTCGCTTCAGGTCGATTGAGCCGAAAGTCTCATAAGAAGCCAGCCCCGGCAGGATTACACTGCTTCTACGCCTCCCCGGCCGACGGGCAGGCGTGATAGCTCGCGGTACCGAAGAGACCGCTGGAGCTCTTTCTCAGGTGACTCAAGCAGCCCTGAGACCAGCGGACGCAACTCGCAATTCTCGCCTGTAGCGTCGTACGCCGCCGCGAATGGGCGCTGAAAGGCGCCAGGAGTAGCGTTTGAATTTGATAGGAGCAGCACATGGCAGTTCAAGTACCGAGCGATTTTCGCCGCGTGATTGTTGCCGCGTCGGTGGGAAACGTCATCGAATGGTATGATTTCTATATCTTTGGCAGCCTGGCCGCAGTTCTGTCGGTTAAGTTCTTCGAGCAGACCCACGCGGTTGCAGCCCTCCTCAGCACGATCGCGCTGTTCACTGCAGGATTCCTGATCCGTCCACTGGGGGCTTTCCTCTTTGGATGGATGGGCGACCGGGTCGGGCGAAAATATACATTCCTCGTCACGCTGAGCGGAATGGGATTGGGTACGGGGGCAATCGGGTTGATCCCGACCTACCAGTCCATCGGTCTCACGGCGGCGTTCGTTCTATTCGGCTTGCGCATGATCCAGGGTCTGTGCCTGGGCGGCGAATATGGCGGCGCCATCACCTATGTCGCGGAGCATGTGCCGGATGACAAGCGCGGCTACTACACCGGCTGGCTACAGACCTCTCCGACTCTCGGCATCGTGGTGTCACTGGGCGTGATCATCCTGACACGGACCTGGTTCGGCAATCAGGTCTTCGACGAGTGGGCATGGCGCGTTCCGTTCCTGGTGTCATTCCTGTTGGTAGCCATCGCGATCTATATTCGGCTCCAGCTCCAGGAGACGCCGATCTTCCAGGAGATCAGGGCCCGCGGCCAGATGACGACGAATCCGTGGAAGGAGGCTTTCCTCAGCTCGAACGTCAAATTCATCGGGATCGCAATCGTCGTCCTGATCGGACAGGGCGTGGTGTGGTACAGCGGTCAGTTCTGGGCGCTGTACTTCCTTCAGCAGGTCTCCAAGGTAGACCCGCTGACCTCCGCCTACATCGTGGGAGCCGCGCTGCTGATTGCCACACCGAGCCTGATTTTCTTCGGCTGGCTGTCGGATCAGATCGGCCGCAAGCCGGTAATCCTGGGCGGCATGTTGCTCGCAGCGATCACGTACTATCCGCTGTACCTATGGCTGGGAACGGTCACGCAGCCCGGGAACATCAACTACCCCATTGCGATCTTCATTATCTTCATCCTGGTTTGCTATGTCGGGATGGTGTACGGGCCGGTCGGCGCGTTTCTGGCGGAATTCTTTCCCGGCAGGATCAGGTACACGTCAGTGTCGGTGCCGTACCACATCGGCAACGGCTGGGGTGGTGGATTGGTGCCGTTCATCACGTCGGCGGCTTTTGCGGCGACCGGGAGCATCGGCTACGCGTTGATCTACCCGATTGCGGTGCCTGCGGTGTGCTTCGTGCTCGCTGTCTTCCTAATGCCGGAGACGCGCAAGATCAGCATCTGGCAACCGATCGAGCCCAGAACGGCATCGTGACGGAATAGTCTTGGTGCAGGACCGCAAGCCCTGCACCATGGCCGCATCGGCCCCTCAGCGCGATAACGATCATTCGGATCCTCGTCACGCCCACACGTTGTCCGCGGCATGGTCAAGTCGAGCCTCGCCTCCGGCCGCCAGCGCATAGCGGTCGGCGGAGAGTTCGGCCGATTGCTGTTTCAGCCGGCCGGGTGATGCCAGCGATCGTGCCACCAGGCGCTGAAGTCACGATCGGTCATCAGCTCCCAGCCACTGAGCAGGATCACCAGCAGACCAGACAATACGCTGCTCGCCGTGGTTGACGCCTGGTCATAGCCAATGGTCCAAGGCGCCAGCAACAGCGCCAGGCCCAGCAGCATTTCGCCCCACTCTTCCAGGTAAGACGGGATGACAAAGGCCTCTACGGCAAACAGCATGACGCCGAGCCCAAGCGCGATGGTGATCCAGACCGCCGCCCCGGATGAACCCAGGACGAAGGACGACAGGACCAGCCACACGCCCACCAACAGGCTGGCAGCGTCTTGCCAATGTTGGATGCGCATAATGCTCACCTCCCCTCTGGTATTTATATGGGGCGCACCGTTGAAGAATCATCCCTCCGGCCTGCGTTGTGTTGCCGCGACTGCCGGTCCGGAACCTGCGTTCAATCCTGGCCACCCATGCCCTGCAAAGGCCCTTGCGAGTGCGGCGCACCAGGATGCAGATTGTCCGAGCTTGACAGGTGTCAATGTCTACCGCTCCCGGCCTACCCAGTTCGCGCCCGGAACAAGAGGGAGATGACGCCATGCGAGAAATGGAAATCCACGACTATGCGCGGCAGTTGCTGGAAGCACATGGCCCCAAAGCCATTGCCGAAGCCGCCCAAAACGCCATCGATCTCGAGTCAAAGGGCGAGCTCGAACTGGCCCGAACCTGGCGGCATATCGAAGACGCCATGAAGCTCATGCGCGGGCCACACCAAAGCTGAAGCGGCCGCCGCGCGCGCAAAACTGCCTGACTGCGAGCTGCGCCATGCCGGACTGAGGCTGACGCGGCGCCAGCGTTGAACGTGGACCACAGTCCGTCGCAAGCCGCTCGGTTGCGGCCGAACGGCAACGCGATCTCAGGACGCTGATCTGGGAGCGAAGCCATGGTTGCGAAATGTGCGACAGCCGACGATCTCGTGAAGGCGATCAAGGACGACAACGTCCAGATGATCGATTTGCGGTTCACCGACCTGCCGGGGATGTGGCAACATTTTTCCGTCCCGCCAAGCGCGGTGAATGCCGATGCCCTCAATGAGGGCATTGGATTCGATGGCTCATCGATCCGCGGCTTCCAGGAGATCCAGGAAAGCGACATGCTGGTTGTCGCGGATCCGGCGACGGCCTTCGTTGACCCCTATAGTCAGGCAAAGACGCTGGTCCTCATCTGCAACATCAGAGACCCGGTGACCGGCCAATCCTATAGCCGGGACGCCCGCTACATAGCCCAGAAAGCCGAAACCCACCTCAAGGGCACCGGGCGGGCCGATACGAGCTACTTCGGCCCGGAAGCGGAGTTCTTCGTATTCGACGACGTACGCTACGGACAGGGCATCAACTACGCCATGCACGAAATCGATTCCAGCGAAGGCAGCTGGAACACCGGCGCAGAGGAAGCACCGAATCTGGGCCACAAACCGCGCCCGAAGGAGGGATATTTTCCCGTTCCCCCAACCGACAGCATGCAGGCGCTACGCACCGAAATGGTGCTGACGATGGAATCGCTGGGGATCCAGATTGAAGCCCATCACCATGAGGTCGCGACCGGCGGTCAAAACGAGATAGACATGCGCTTTACCACCCTCACCCGCATGGCCGACAATCTGATGATCTACAAATACGTGGTGAAGAACACCGCGCATCAGCACGGCAAGACCGCGACGTTCATGCCAAAGCCGCTGTTCGAGGACAACGCTTCGGGCATGCACGTTCACCAATCGCTGTGGAGGGGTGAGACCAATCTATTCTACGACAAAGCTGACTATGCCGAGTTGAGCCAGTTCGGCCGCTACTATATCGGCGGGCTATTGAGCCACGCCTGGGCGTTGTGCGGGCTTTGCGCCCCCACCACGAACTCCTATCGGCGTCTGGTTCCGGGTTATGAAGCTCCGATCAACCTCGTCTACTCCCAGCGCAATCGCTCCGCCTGCTGCCGGATTCCGATGTATTCGCCAAATCCACGCGCAAAGCGCGTCGAGTTTCGTTCACCCGATCCGTCCTGCAATCCCTACCTGGCCTTCGCTGCAATGCTGATGGCCGGCCTTGACGGCATCGACAACCGGATCGACCCGGGCAGCCCGATCGACAAGAACCTGTACGACCTCCCGCCTGCGGAGGCGAAGGAGGTGAAGTCGACGCCGGGATCGCTGGATCAGGCACTTGACGCGCTCGAGCGCGATCACGCATTCCTGCTGCGCGGCGATGTCTTCACCGCCGACGTGATTGAAACCTGGCTCGACTACAAGCGCAAGAAAGAGGTCGATCCTATCCGGCTGCGCCCTCACCCTTACGAGTTCCATCTCTACTACGACATCTAGGGCATTTTTTCGCCGGCCTACCTCTCATACCAACCGACGAGGGTCGCTTCCGCGATCACGTGCTTGCGCGCCTCTCGCTCGACGTCGGCGCAGGATGCATTGGCCTTTGCCGGCAGGCCCTCGATCGAGAGGGCAAGCAGTCGGAAGTGATAATGATGAGGCCCATGGCCATGCGGTGGACACGGGCCGCCATAGCCCACCTTCCGAAAATCGTTGACGGCTTGCTTCATTCTGGCGTTCTGCGCAGCGTTGATCGCAAATTCCGTGACCGCCGGCGGAATGTTGTAGACTGCCCAATGATGCCATTTGCCGGCAGGCGCATCGGGATCGTCGCAGAGCAGGACAAGACTCCGCGCCCCCTCCGGCGCGTCGCTCCATTGCAGAGGTGGCGAAAGATTTTCGCCGTCACAGGTAAACCGTCGCGGAATTGCGGCACCATCGGCGAAGGCGCTTGAAACGAGTTTCATGGCTCTCTCCTCGATCCGAATGATGTATTCTAGCTCGGTCCTGCCCGGTGCGGAATCCATCGCCGTCAGCTAAGATGAGGGGAGACGCATTGGGAACTGTTGCAGCAAAATAGCTCGTCATGCGACCGCTTTTCCATCCGAGCCTCGTTAACGGTCGCTACGGCGATCCGACGGTCTATGTCGAAACGCTGCTCGAGAAGCGAAGTCTGCTGTTCGATATTGGAGAGATTGCTTCACTGGCGCCACGGAAGATCCGACGCGTCGACCAGGTCTTTGTCTCGCATGCGCATATCGATCATTTCGTTGGCTTTGACCATCTGCTGCGTTTGCTCGTCGGGCACGAGAAATCGGTGCAGCTGTTCGGTCCGCCCGGCTTAGCCGAGCACGTCTTTCACAAGCTTCAGGCCTATCGCTGGAACCTGGTCGAAAACTATCGCTGCGATCTTGTTTTCGATGTCAGCGAACTTGGAGCGGACAATTCCATTTCCGCCACGCGGTTCCATCTGAGGAAAGGCTTCGCAGCAGAGCCATCCGGCTCTCGTAAGACCATTGCGGGCGCACTCTGCGATGAACCTACCCATCGCATGTCAGCCGCGATCCTTGAACATGGCACGCCCTGCCTCTGCTTTGCGCTGCAGGAGGCGGCCCATGTCAACGTATGGAAGAACAGGCTCTCGGAGCGTGGACTACCCGTCGGACACTGGTTGCTGTCGCTAAAGAAGGCCGTCGTCGAGCGTCGCGCGGAAGATCATTTGATCCGTATCGAAGAAGCGGCCAAGTCGGATCGCCTCGTGCCACTCGCAAGCCTGCGCGATCTTGTGACGGTCACTGCCGGCCAGAAAATCGCCTATGTGACCGATGTTGCCGACACGCCGGCCAATCGTGCCTCCATCGTGGCGCTAATTCAGAATGCAGACATCCTCTTCATCGAGGCGGCGTTTGCGGACGCGGACGCCGCAATAGCGAAGGAGCGGGCTCATCTTACCACCACGGCTGCCGGAGAAATCGCACGAGAAGCCAATGTCCGCCGCGTCGAGCCCTTTCACTTCTCTCCGCGCTATGCGGGAGAGCAGGAGCGGATGCTGGCCGAGGTGATGGCGGCGTTTGGGGCACCTCGCGCCTGAGACTCGGAGAGGTTACGCCCGATGTTGACCCAGATTTATGAAATCTCCACCCCCGAAGAGGCGTCAGCACTTTCGGCCATTGGTGTCGACCATATCGGCGTGCTCGTCGGAGACGGCCAATTTCCGCGAGAACTGTCGATCTCAGCGGCTTCCAAGATCGGCGCGGCAATTGTACCGCCATCGAAATTCTCGGCACTGTTTCTGACCCGCGATCTCTCCTTGATTGCGTCGTGGGCGCGCGAGCTCAACCCCGCGATCGTCCATTTGGGAGCCAGCGCCGAACTGCTTTCCCCGCAAGATGTTGCTTCGCTCAAACGCATGTTGCCCGGGATCGTCGTGATGAGAAGCATACCGGTGTTCTCCGAGGAAAGCGTCGAGATTGCCCAAAGCTACGATGGCATTGCAGACTTTCTGCTGCTCGACACTTATCGGTCCACGGACAAGCAGATCGGCGCGCTCGGCGTGACGCATGATTGGAATATCAGTCGCCGCATCGTGGACGTCGTCCGTGTTCCGGTCGTCCTCGCAGGCGGCCTTGGACCGGACAACGTCGCAGGAGCGATCCGAACCGTCCGTCCAGCCGGCGTCGACTCCAAGACAAAGACGGATCGGGACGGTTCGCATGCCAAGGACCTGGAGCGAGTCCGCCGGTTCCACGAAGCGGCTCGGGCAGCGGCTGACAATCGCTTTCCGTCGGCCTAACATGCATAGCTCTCCCCTGGGAGGAGCGCGGCCATGGAACTCATCGTCGTACCCATCGTCAAGCCGGACGCGGCCAACTTCATCTTCGGTCAGTCGCATTTCATCAAGACCGTGGAAGACCTCCACGAGGCGCTGGTTGGCACGGTTCCGGGCATCCGCTTCGGGCTGGCCTTCTGCGAGGCCTCCGGCAAGCGGCTGGTGCGCTGGTCGGGCAATGACGAAGCGGCCCTCACCCACGCCCGCAACAACGCATTAGCCATCGGCGCCGGCCACACTTTTCTGATCTTCCTGGGCGACGGCTTCTTTCCGGTCAACGTCCTAGCTGCCGTGCGCTCGGTGCCGGAGGTCTGCCGCATCTACTGCGCGACGGCCAACCTCACGCAGGTGATCGTCGCGCAAACCGAGCTCGGCCGTGGCGTGCTCGGCGTAGTGGATGGCGCCTCACCGCTGGGTATCGAGACCGACGCCGACATTGCGTGGCGGAAGGACCTCCTGAGGAAGATCGGCTACAAACTGTAGCGACCGGATGAAGCGGTTGCGGTGAAGTACGCCTCCGGCGTTAGATCAGCGCAGCCCTGGACGACACGTGGTGGCTCGCGATCTTCCAGTCGCCGTCTTCGCGCACGATCACCCAGGTGAGTTTGACCGAGAGCGGCGCGGCCTCTTCGTCGAGATCGAATGATGCGATCGCGGCCATGTTAATCACATCGGGCAAGACCTGAGCCGCAGCCACCTCGGAGAAGCCGACGCTCGGCTGGCGCCATCGCGGCAGGCCATTGAAATAGTCCGCCACCCCGCTCCTGCCCCGATAGAGTTTCGGGTTCGAGCCGAAGAAGAACGCGTTCTTCGCATACAGCGACGACAGCGCGGCTGCATCGAGGCTCGCGAAGCCGGCGCACCATTTCGCGATGATGGCGGAAACGATGACGTCGGCCTCCGTGCTCATGCGTGTTCAGCCCTTCGCAACTTCCTTCGCGAAGGTGTCGCGCAGGCCGATGGTGCGCGAGAACACCGGCTTGCCGGGTGTCGAGTCCTTGTCGCGCACGAAATAGCCCTGGCGCTCGAACTGCATCGGTTCGGTCGAGTTGCTCTCGGCCACCGATGCCTCGATGCGCGCATCGGCCAGGATCTCCAGCGAGTTCGGATTGAGATCGGCCGCGAAGTTCGAGGCATCCGGGCTCGGATTGGCGAATAGCTGGTTGTAGATGCGGACTTCCGCAGGCTTCGACGCCGCCGCCGGCAGCCAATGCATGGTCGCCTTGACCTTGCGGCCGTCGGGCGCGTTGCCGCCCTTGGTCGCGGGATCATAGGTGCAGCGAAGCTCCACCACTTCGCCGGCGTCGTTCTTGATCACGCCGGTGCACTTGACGAAATAGGCGTAGCGCAGCCGCACCTCGTTGCCCGGCGACAGGCGGAAGAACTTCTTCGGCGGGTTCTCCATGAAGTCGTCCTGCTCGATATAGAGCTCGCGGCCGAACGTGATCTTCCGCGTGCCCGCGCTGGGATCATCCGGGTGGTTGATCGCCTCGAGCTCCTCGGTCTGCCCTTCCGGATAGTTCTCGATCACGACCTTGAGCGGCTTCAGCACCGCCATGCGCCGCTGCGCGGTGCGGTTCAGCTCCTCGCGGATACAGAACTCCAGCATGCCGACATCGACGACGCTGTTGGCCTTGGCGACGCCGATGCGCTTGACGAACTCGCGCAAGGCCGCCGGCGGCACGCCGCGGCGGCGCATCCCCGCCATGGTCGGCATGCGCGGGTCGTCCCAGCCCGCGACATGGCCGTCGCGGACGAGCTGGGTCAGCACGCGCTTGGACAGCAGAGTATAGGTGAGGTTCAGCCGCGCAAACTCGTACTGGTGCGGCTTGGACGGTACCGGCAGCTTCTCGATGAACCAGTCGTAGAGCGGCCGGTGGTCCTCGAACTCCAGCGTGCAGATCGAGTGCGTGATGCCTTCGATCGCGTCCGACTGGCCGTGCGCATAATCGTAGCTCGGATAGATGTGCCACTTCGTGCCGGTGCGCGGATGGTGCGCGTGCAGGATGCGGTACAGCACGGGATCGCGCAGGTTGATGTTGCCGGCGGCCATGTCGATCTTGGCCCGCAGCACGCGCGCGCCGTTCGGGAATTCGCCGGCCTTCATCCGACGGAACAGGTCGAGGTTCTCGTCCATGCTGCGATCGCGGAACGGCGAGTTCTTGCCCGGCTCGGTCAGCGTGCCGCGGGAGGCGCGGATCTCCTCCTGGGTCTGGTCGTCGACATAGGCGAGCCCGTCGCGGATCAGCTGCTCCGCCCATTCGTACAGGCGGTCGAAATAGTCGGAGGCGAAGAACAGGTTCTTGCCCCAGTCGAAGCCGAGCCAGCGCACGTCGGCCTGGATGGAATCGATATATTCCTGCTCTTCCTTGACCGGATTGGTGTCGTCGAAGCGCAGATGGCAGCGGCCCGGAAACTCCTGGGCGATGCCGAAGTTGAGTGCGATCGACTTGGCGTGGCCGATATGCAGGTAGCCGTTCGGCTCCGGCGGGAACCGGGTCACGATCTCCCTGTACCTGCCCTGGTCGAGGTCGGCCTGGATGATGTCACGAATGAAATCGCGCCCAACCTCAGCTGCCACCGGTTCTGTCATTACGAAAATCCTGTCGGGAAATCAGCGGTCCTTCTGCCAAATTCGGGAGGCTGAGCCAAGAGCTTAAGCACGGCTCAAGCAAGCCCCCACAGGTCCGCCGACGGGCTTTAGTTATGTCACGTTCCTGCTATACACCACCGCCTCCAATGCATAGGCCCTGCCAAGAATGACCGATTCCGTCGTCACCCGCTTTGCCCCCTCGCCGACCGGCTTCCTCCATATCGGGGGCGCCCGCACGGCGCTGTTCAATTGGCTCTATGCCAAGAAGCACGGCGGCAAGATGCTGCTGCGGATCGAGGACACCGACCGGGAGCGCTCCACCGAGGCCGCGATCGTCGCCATTCTCGACGGCCTCAAATGGCTTGAGCTCGGCTGGGAGGGCGAGGTCATCTACCAGTTCAGCCGCGCCGCCCGTCACCGCGAGGTCGCCGAGCAGCTGCTCGCCGACGGCAAGGCCTATCGCTGTTACGCCACCGCCGAGGAGCTCGCCGCCATGCGCGAGAAAGCGCGCGCGGAGGGGCGCACCCGCCTCTATGACGGCATGTGGCGCGACCGCGATCCCGCGACCGCCCCAAACGATGTGAAGCCGACCATCCGCCTGCGCGCGCCGCAGACCGGCGAGACCGTGATCGAGGACCAGGTTCAGGGCCGCGTGGTCTGGCAGAACGAGAACCTCGACGACCTCGTCCTGCTGCGCGGCGATGGCAATCCGACTTACATGCTCGCCGTGGTGGTCGACGACCACGACATGGGCGTCACCCATGTGATCCGCGGCGACGACCATCTGATCAACGCCGCCCGCCAGAAGCAGATTTACGATGCGATGGGCTGGACGCTGCCGAGCATGTCCCACATTCCCCTGATCCATGGTCCGGACGGCTCGAAGCTGTCGAAGCGCCACGGCGCGCTCGGGGTCGATGCCTACCGCGCCATGGGATACCTCCCGGCGGCGCTGCGCAATTACCTCGTCCGGCTCGGCTGGAGCCATGGCGACCAGGAGATCTTCTCGACCGAGGAGATGATCGCAGCCTTCGACCTCGCCAGCGTCGGCCGCGCCGCCGCGCGCTTCGATTTCGCCAAGCTTGAAAACCTCAACGGCCACTACATCCGCCACGCCGACGATCAATCGCTCGTGAAGATGTTCGAGGACGTGCTTGACCACCTGCCGGGACGGGGCGAGCTTAAGGCCAAGTTAAATGACACCACGCGCGCGCAGCTCGTGAAGGCCATGCCGGCCCTCAAGGAGCGCGCCAAGACGTTGATCGAGCTGATCGACGGCGCCTATTTCATCTTCGCCGACCGCCCGCTAGAGCTCGACCCCAAGGCGCAGGCGCTGCTGACGCCAGAGAACCGCAAGCTGATCGGCCAGCTTCATTCCGCGCTGGAGAAAGTCGAGACGTGGAGCGGCGCCACCACCGAAGCCGCACTGCGCACTTTTGCCGAGGAAAATAGTCTCAAACTCGGCGCGGTCGCCCAGCCCCTGCGGGCGGCGCTAACCGGACGGACGACGTCGCCTGGTATATTTGAGGTTTTGGACGTCCTGGGACGCCAGGAGAGCCTCGCCCGGCTTAAGGATCAGTCTACGACGTAAGTCGACCATGCGTGCGGCGATCTTGCAGCGCACATAGCAATAATATACCCATCTCCCCCGAACCTCCTGGAACATCCGGCCTGCCCCCATGATCTGCCTAGGGGGCTCCGGCTCTGGCCCGTTTCACCATACATCGGGGACCTCTGATGGACGCAAAACCAAGCCCAAAGACCGCTACGCTGACGGTCGGAAACAAGAACTACGATCTCCCGATCCACAGCGGCAGCGTCGGGCCTGATGTCATCGATATCGGCAAGCTCTACGGCCAGTCCGGCCTGTTCACCTACGATCCCGGCTTCACCTCCACCGCGAGCTGCCAGTCCAAGATCACCTATATCGACGGCGACGCGGGCGTGCTGGAATACCGCGGCTATCCGATCGAGCAGCTCGCCGAGAACGGCGACTTCCTCGAGACCTGCTACCTTCTGCTGTTTGGCGATCTCCCGACCGCCGCGCAAAAGAAGGATTTCGACTACCGCGTGATCCATCACACGATGGTGCACGAGCAGATGGCCCGCTTCTTCCAGGGCTTCCGCCGCGACGCCCATCCGATGGCGATCATGGTGGCCGCAGTCGGCGCGCTCGCCGCATTCTACCACGACTCGACCGACATCAACGATCCGAAGCAGCGCATGATCGCTTCCATGCGCATGATCGCCAAGATCCCGACGCTGGCGGCGATGGCCTACAAGTACACGGTCGGCCAGCCCTTCGTGTATCCGAAGAACTCGCTCAAGTTCGCCGAGAATTTCCTGCACATGTGCTTCGCCGTGCCGTGCGAGGAGTACAAGATCAACCCCGTGCTCGCTGACGCGCTGGACAAGATCTTCATCCTGCACGCCGACCACGAGCAGAACGCCTCGACCTCGACGGTGCGTATCGCCGGCTCCTCCGGCGCCAACCCGTTCGCCTGCATCGCCGCCGGCATCGCCTGCCTCTGGGGCCCGGCGCATGGCGGCGCCAACGAGGCCGCGCTCGCGATGCTCGCCGAGATCGGCTCGGTGGACAAGATCCCCGAGTTCATCGCCAAGGTGAAGGACAAGAACTCCGAAGTCCGCCTGATGGGCTTCGGCCACCGCGTCTACAAGAACTACGATCCGCGCGCCAAGATCATGCAGAAGATGTGTCACGCCGTGCTCAAGGAGACCGGCCATGGCGACGATCCGATGCTGAAGGTGGCGCTCGAGCTGGAGAAGATCGCGCTCAGCGACCAGTACTTCATCGACCGCAAGCTGTACCCGAACGTCGACTTCTATTCGGGCATCACGCTGAAGGCGATGGGCTTCCCGGTCTCGATGTTCACCGTGCTGTTCGCGGTCGCACGCACCGTCGGCTGGATCAGCCAGTGGAGCGAGATGATCGAGGACCCGCAGCAGAAGATCGGTCGTCCCCGCCAGCTCTACACCGGCGTCACCCGCCGCGACTACGTCGCGATGAAGGATCGCAAGTAAGATCGGACGGAACAATCCAACGGAACGGCGCCATCGCAAGATGGCGCCGTTTTCGTTTTGCGCAGAGATGCCGTAGGTGGGCAAAGCGTGCTGCCGCGCACAACAACAAGTCGGCGCATCACGCCCCCGAACGCTTGACAGTCGAACCGCGCCGCGCGCATTCTTACACTAAGTAAGAATGACGACAGGGATGGAAATGCCGGAGCAGCCGAGAAGTCGGCGGCAGACGCGCGCTGCCATTTTGACCCATCTGCTTCAGGCGGGCGGCTCGTTTCGTCCGCCTCTGGCCAAGGCCGTGCGCCTGTCGGAAGCGAGCCTGTCGCGCATCCTGTTCGACCTGAAGGCCGAAGGCCTGATCGAGGAGGTGCGGCGCCCTGCCCCTTACGTCGGCGGCCCGACCGGCCTCGTGTCGCTCGATGGCGCGGTGGCGCTTGCAGCCTTCGAGCTGACCACTCAGCATCTCAGCGTCGGCGTCGGCGGCCTGTCGGGCGAACTGCACTACACCGAGCGCGTGAACCTGCCGAGGACGCCGACCGCCGAGACCGTCGGCCGGGTGTTTCGCGAAGCCATGACATTGTTGCGCGACTGGACGCGGCGCCGCCGCATCACCCTCTCCCAGATCGGCGTCTCCATTCCCGGCCTTGGCCGTCTCAGCATATCGGCCAATCCAATCATTCCCTGCGATGTCGGGCGCGTGAGCGAGATGTTCGACGAGATGTTCGCCGGCGTGCCGCTCGAATTCACCAATTCGGTCGTCGCCCACGCCACCTTTCACCGCTGCCGCACGGAGAATTATCCATTCAACGACACGCATCTGTTCGTGCTCGTCAGCCACGGTGTTGCCGGCGCCTGGATGGACGATCCGGCGAAGGCCGATGCCCTGCAGCCGATCGAGCTCGGCCACATGGTATTCGCGCCCGAGGGACCGCGCTGCCGCTGCGGACATCATGGCTGCGTCGAGGCCTATGCGTCGATTCCGGCGCTGGTCGAGCTTCTCGGCATTTCCGAAACCGAGTTGCTTCAGCTCGGCAACGAATGGGGGAACACGATCCCGCTCTCATCGCGCGTGCGGCAGGAGCTGCGCCGGCGGCTGTTCCGGCTTGGCCTTGCGATCGGCAACACGCTGAACGTGAAACCGTGCGGTGGCGTTGCGATCAGCGGCTGGCCGTCGCTTCTCGCCGACGACGATCGCAACGCCGTGGTCGAAGGAATCGATGCCTGCCTGCTGGGTGGACGCAAATTGGCGCAAGTGTCCCTCGCCTTCGTGCCGCCGTCGACCGGCAACGATCCGCAGGCCGCGCTCGCCTTCGCCGCCTTTTGCCTCGCCAGCCGTGGCGGCATGCCCGCGGCATCGACGGAGGCGGCCTGACATGCGCTGAGCCTGCACGTCCCACACGCGCCGAGACTTCACACCGGGAGGAACTGCCATGCCGATCACAACAACAAGGCGTCGTCTGCTCGCTGGATCCGTTGCCACGCTCGCACTGCCGGCATTTGCCCGCGCGCAAAGCGCGGTCAAGCCGCGCCTGACCGCCATCTCGCAATGGTCGGCGGGCAGCGATGGCGCGGCCATCACGGCACTCGGCAAGAAATTCGAGGAGAAGGGAGGCGTCTGGCAGCATTCGCCCGTCCCCGGCTTCACCACCGAGATGATGAACAAGCTGCGCGCTCAGATCATGGCCGGCGATCCGCCGGCCTGCTCGCAACTCAAGGGTCCAGAGATCGCGGCCTGGTCGAAGATAGCCCCGACCGTCGATCTCGACGCCGTCGTCGCTGCCGCCGGTTACGAGAAGGTCGTCGCGCCGGACCTTGCGAAATTGCACAAGCCGGGCGGCAAATGGATCGCACTGCCGCTGCAGATCTACAGCACCAACATGCTGTTCCTGTCCAAGCGCGCCATGGACAAGGCCAAGGCCGACAAGATCCCGGTCACCTGGGCAGACTTCAACGACCTCGCCGAGAAGATGAAAGCGGGCGGAGTTCCCTATCCCATCGCCAACGGCGGCACCCGTCCGGACGACGGGCAGAAATTCGAGGCCGCCCTGGCCGGCATCAGTCCGCTCGCATACCGCGCCGCCATCATGAATCTCGAGAAGAAGGCTCTGGAGGGTCCGGAGATCAAGGCTGCGTTCGCGCAAGTGCGCAAGATCGCCGACTGGATGGACCCCAACGTCGGCGCCCAACACTTCTCGACCAATTTGAAGCGCTTCATTGAAGGCGACATGGGCATGATGATCATGGGTGGCTGGGCGCAGGGCGTGTTGCGCAATGCCGGCTTCAAGCTCGAGGACTTCACGATTGCGCCGGGCCCCAGCAACAACGGCAAGCCGGTGTTTCTGTTGAACGCCGATGCCTTCATCTTCTGGCAGCGCAAGGAGGCGGACCTGCAGGCCGGCCAGACGCTGATGGCCCAGCTCGTCATGGATCCGGCGATCCAGACTATGTACTCGCAGATCACGGGATCGATCCCCGTGCGCACCGATGTCGATCTGTCCGGCGAAGGCTGGTCGGACGGGCAACGGCGGACCGCAGCAGCCCTGAAGGACGCGATCGCCAGCAACCAGGCCGTCCTCAGTCTTGCGCACAACATGGCGCAGGAAAACGGCATGACCGCTGCGATGATCGACGTGATTACGGAGTACGTGAAGAACAAGACGATCAAGCCCGAGCAGGCGGCCATCCGCCTCGCCGAGGCCGTCGAGGGCGCGCGTTGAGCAATGCCGCCGCGATAAGGCCGGGCCGGCCGGCGCTTCCTGAATGGGTGCGCCGGCTGCCCGAATACCTGATGATCTGGGTGCCGCTGCTGCTGTCCGCGGCGCACCTCATCTCGTTCTCGCTGTGGACGATCTGGATCTCGTTCACGCCGTCCACGCTCGTCCCGGTCTCGGGCTGGGTGGGCTTGCGCAACTACACGGCGGTCGCGGCGTCGCGGAACTGGCAGATCGCCTTCGACAATCTGCTGCTGTTCGGCAGCGCGTTCGTCGTGTTGAGTGCGGCGACCGGCCTCATCCTCGCGATCCTGCTCGATCAGCGCATTCGCGGCGAAAACGCGCTGCGCTCCATCTTCCTCTATCCCCTCGCGGTGTCCTTCGTCGTCACCGGCACGGTCTGGAGCTGGCTGCTCAATCCTGGCCTCGGGATTCAGAAGCTGGTCCACGATCTCGGCTGGACCTCCTTCAAGTTCGACTGGTTGATCGACCGCGACATGGCGATCTGGACCATCGTCATCGCCGCGATCTGGCAATCCTCGGGCTTTGCCATGGCCCTCTTTCTTGCCGGCCTCAGGTCCGTCGACGCCGACATCGTCAAGGCCGCGCAGATCGACGGCGCCGGGCCGGTCCGCATCTACCGCCGCATCGTTCTGCCCTCGCTTTGGCCTATCACCGTTACCGTCGTCGTGATCCAGCTGCAGTTCGCGATCTCGACGTTCGACCTCGTCCGCGCCCTTACCAACGGGGGACCGGGAATTGCGACGCAGCTGCCCGCCCTCGTCGTCTATGACCTGATGTTCCAGCGCAGCCTGCTCGGCCGCGGAGCCGCGGCGGCAGTGCTGATGCTGCTCATTCTTCTCGCGGTGCTGCTGCCCTATGCGGCGTGGCGGTATGTCCAGCGGCGGCGGGCCCTTCATGCGTGATCATAGCTTCGCCCCGAGCCGGATCTGGATCTATCTCGTCGTTACGCTGATCGCCGCGGCTTGGCTCGCGCCGCTGGCCGTCGTCGTTCTGAACTCGCTCCGGTCCAACGAGGAGATCGCGCAGGGGTCGATGATCGGCTGGCCGCAACATCTGGCTTGGAGCAACTACCCCGCGGCCTGGAGCGGATTCTGCGTTGCCGAAACCTGCTCCGGCATCCGGCCGTACATGCTGAACTCCGCGCTGGTCACTATCCCTGCGACGATCTTCTCGACCTTGCTCGGCGCGATCGCCGGTTACGCCATATCGCTCTGGCGCTTTCGCGGCGACAATTGGATCTACGGCATCGTGACCCTTGGCCTTTTCCTGCCTCAGCAGATGCGCCTCTTGCCTTGGACCATCGTGCTGCGGGACATCGGTCTCATCAATACGCTGGCTGGCCTCGTGCTGATCCACACCATCCAGGGTCTCTCTTTCACCACGCTGTTCTGCCGGAACTATTATGTCGCCATTCCCCATGAATTGATAAGGGCCGCGCGAATCGACGGCGCCGGGTTCTTCCGCATCTTCTGGCGCATTATCCTGCCGCTCTCCGGGCCGATCCTGATCGTCACGGTGATCTGGCAGTTCACGCACATCTGGAACGAGTTCCTCTATGGCGTCACGTTCACAACCGGCCAGCAGCAGCCCGTCACGGCAGCTCTCATCGCGCTCTCCGCCGCAGTGGCCGATATCCCGCAGCATGGCGTGCAGAGCGCAGCGGTGATCATCGCCGCGCTGCCGACGCTGCTGATCTACCTCATCGGCGGCAAGTACTTCGTCCGCGGCCTGACTGCCGGGGCCGTGAAATGATGGAGTCGTCATGGCAGCACTGAGCATTCGCGCCCTGTCCAAACGCTACGCCAATCTGGAGGTGCTGAAGGACATCGCACTCGACATCGAGAGCGGCGAATTCACGGTGCTGGTCGGCCCCTCCGGCTGCGGCAAGTCCACACTGCTCAACATCGTCGCTGGGCTCGACTACCCGAGCGCGGGGACGATCGAGATCGGCGGACGCGTCGTCAACGACGTCCCGCCGAAGGACCGCGACATCGCCATGGTGTTCCAGTCTTACGCGCTCTATCCGTCGATGACGGTGCGGCAGAACATCACCTTCGGCATGGAATGCCGTCATGTGCCCAAGGCCGAGCAGGAGAAGGCGGTCGCGAATGTCGCAAAACTCCTTCAGATCGAGACGCTGCTCGGCCGCAAGCCGTCGCAGCTCTCCGGCGGCCAGCGCCAGCGCGTCGCGATGGGACGCGCACTGGTCCGGGATCCCCTGCTCTTCCTGTTCGACGAGCCGCTCTCCAATCTCGACGCCAAGCTGCGCGTGGAGATGCGGATGGAGATCAAGCGCCTGCACCAGCGCATCGGCGCCACCATCGTCTATGTCACCCACGACCAGATCGAGGCCATGACGATGGCAACACGGATCGCCGTGATGCATCAGGGCCGCGTGCAGCAATTCGCCGAGCCCGATACCGTGTACCGCTATCCCGCCAATTTGTTCGTCGCGCGGTTCATGGGCTCGCCCCCGATGAACACGATACCGGCACGGCTCGAGGCCGAGAACGACGGGCTGGTGGTCGTGATCGGCGCAGGCCGGCCGGACGAGATCCGTCTGCGCCTGAGAGACTATGATGGCGCAGCGCCCTTTGTCGGACGCGACGTGGTGTTCGGGATCAGGCCGGAATGCATTGCCGAGGGCAGCCGCGCGTTTTCGAACGATGCGCCCGTCCTCGTCGACGCGCCCGTGGACATGGTCGAGCCGACCGGAGCCGAGACGATGGTGTCGCTGCGGCTCGGGGGCGAGACGGCGATGGCGCGCATCTCGCCCGATATCCGGCCCGTGCCCGGCGCGTCCGCCTCTTTCGCGCTCGACACCCGCCGCGTTTGCCTGTTCGACCCCGAGACGGAGCGACTGATCGCATGACCAAGACGAGCTATGCCGGCCTAGCGGACCACGTGGTGCTGATCACCGGCGGCGCAAGCGGCATTGGTGCGGCCTTCGTGCGCGCCTTCGCCGCCCAGCGCGCCCACGTCGCGTTCCTCGATATCGACGAAGCAGCCGGCGGAGCGTTGGTTGCGGAGGTCGCGTCCGCATGTGGTACCGCGCCGCTGTTCGTGCCCTGCGACCTCCTCGACATCGACGCCTTGCGCGCTGCCATGGCGGAGGTCCAGCGATCGCTCGGTAACGCCGCTGTGCTCGTCAACAACGCCGCCAATGACCAGCGCCAGGTGCTCGCGGAGGTGACGCCCGCCGAATTCGACTGGATGATAGGCGTCAATTTCAAGCACGTGTTCTTTGCCGCGCAAGCGGTGGTGCCGCAGATGCAGGCGCGCGGCGGCGGCTCGATCATCAACATGTCGTCGATCGCCTGGATGCGCGGTGCGCCGGCGCTGCCGGTTTATGCCGGGGCAAAGGCAGCGATCGTCGGTTTCACCAACTCGCTGGCGCGTTCGGTCGGCCCCGACCGCATCCGCGTCAACGCGATTGCCCCCGGCATGGTCGTCACCGAACGGCAGCGCCGGCTGTGGTATCGGGACGAACGTGTCATCACCGAGATGCGCTCGCGTCAGGCCGTTCCCGATGCTGTGACGCCCGAGGACATCGCCAACATGGCGCTGTTCCTCGCCTCCGACGAAAGCCAGCGCATCACCAGCCAGTGCTTTCGCGTCGATGCGGGCCTTGCCTAGGGCCTGCGCTCGAAGTTCATGTCAGGTCGGCTTTGCTCTCCAAAGGAGACGTCAAGCAAACATTGACGCAGGTCGCCCTTGGGCCACAAGCGGAACTATTCAATCACCTCGTCGGCGCGGGCGAGGAGTGCTGCTGGTATCGCGACGTCGAGTACCTTTGCCGTCTTGAGGTTGACTGCCAGCCACAGCTTGCTTGGAAATTCGATGGGGAGGTCGCCGGGGTGCGTCCCCCTGAGTATCTTGTCCACAAAATAGCCGGCGCGACGAAAGCACCAGCGCAAGTCGACGCCATAGCTCACGAGGCCGCCGTGGATAACGTGCTCGCGATATCCGAAGACCGTCGGCAGCCGCTTTTCAAGCGTGATAGCGCCGATCTGCTCGCTCATGTTGAGCAGCAGGTTGGTCTGAAGGACAACGGCGACATCGACCTTTTCGTTCGCCAGCGCAGCAAGTGCATTCGGGATGTCCTTCGCCGCACTGGTATCTGCTTCGACCACGCTGAGGCTCAACGCCCCACAAGCCGCCCTCAAATCCCCGACTTGAGGCGGCCCCTTCGGATCGTTCATGTTGGTCAGCAGTCCGATGCGCCGTGCCTTCGGAGCGATTTCTCGCGCGAGTTCAATTTGCTTGGTCGGCAAACCCGCGAGGTAGGGCTCAATGCCCGTTACATTTCCTCCTGGGCGAGCCTCGCTGGCAATCAAGCCGAGATGGACCGCATCGGCAAGCGCGGGACAGACAATCGGTATTGTCGATGTTGCCTTTCGGGCAGCGACGGCTTCCAGCGTTGCAGGCACAGCGATGATATCGGGTTTGAGCAGAGCCACCATTTCCTCAATGGGTGGTACCCGGTCCGGGAAGATGTCCGTTCGCCGAACGATATCGATGTTCCGCCCTTGCTCGTAGCCGAACTCGGAGAGCCCCTTAACGAAATTGCCGAAGGCCAAGTCTACGATGAATTGGGGCAACGTCACCCCCGGAGGCGCAGCTCCCGCCCATGCGATGAGGGGACGTTTTCGCACAGTCTGCGCGCTTGAGCCCCGACCAAACAATGTCGATCCTGCTGCAGCGCCAAAAATGCCGAGATTTCCAATAAACTCCCGCCGTCGCATGTGTCCCCCCTCGTATGGGCCACGCCATTCGCTGGTGAGGTTAGCACCTTGCAGCGGTCTATGCTGCAATTTAGCGAGCCCGTTGCTCCGGCGGCATTCGCCTGAGGATGGTCGCGATCGATCAAATGCGGTTGACTTCTACGATTGCAGCAGGGTCCGCTATGGGCCAAAAGCAGTGGTCTGCCCATCATTAGGCGACGTCCGGCATTCCTCCGGCCGCAGACATGGCAACGGCTCTCGCGGTGTTCAGCTGACGGCCAAATGCAGACATTCCTGCTTGGCTTCCTGATCAGAAAATCATTTCGGGAGATACGACCGGAGCAGGAATGCCGAATGCGTGTCTGAAGGTCTGGGGAGGTGCCGCTGGTGTGCCATCGCTATAGCGCCTCTGCTCAATGCGGCTGCCCAACAGCTGGGCACCCCTAAGGCTCGCAAGCGGGTCGTGTCCCAGGGAGTGGTGTAGCTGATTAGCAAAGCCGCTCGCGAAGCGCGCCCCTACATAGCGCCGTAGCGAGCGAGCGGCTTTGCG
>NZ_LBJC01000031.1:330080-380630 GCF_004114535.1 Bradyrhizobium nanningense | reverse complement strand
CCGCGCTCAAGCGCTCGGCCGGCGGCCGCGGCCTGCTGCTGGGCGGCGTGCCCGGCGTGCAGCCGGCGCGCGTCGTCGTGCTCGGCGGCGGCGTGGTTGGAATGCAGGCGGCGCGCATGGCCGCAGGCCTCGGCGCCGAAGTCACCGTGATCGACCGCTCGATTCCGCGCTTGCGCGAATTGGACGATCTCTTTGCCGGACGCGTGCGCACTCGCTTCTCGACCATCGAGTCGGTCGAGGACGAGGTGTTCGCTGCCGACGTGGTGATCGGCGCGGTGCTGGTGCCGGGCGCCAGCGCACCCAAGCTGGTGACGCGCGCGATGCTGAAATCGATGCGGCCCGGTGCCGTGCTGGTCGACGTTGCGATCGACCAGGGCGGCTGCTTCGAGACCTCGCATCCGACCACGCATAGCGATCCGACCTACGAGGTCGACGGCGTCGTGCACTATTGCGTCGCCAACATGCCGGGCGCGGTGCCGGTGACGTCGAGCCAGGCCCTGAACAACGCGACGCTGCCGTTCGGCCTGATGCTGGCGAGCAAGGGCTTTGCCGCGGTGCTGGAGAACCCGCATCTGCGCAACGGGCTGAACGTGCATCGCGGGCGGATCACCAACAAGGCGGTGGCGGAGAGTCTCGGGTTGGAGTTTGCTCCTGTCGGAAGTGGGCTTGCCGCGTAGAGGCCGCAACCTCCGTCATTGCGAGCGTAGCGACGCAATCCAGAATCCCTCCGCGGAAAGACCCTGGATTGCTTCGCTACGCTCGCAATGACGACGTGGGACGAACGCAATTCAAGCGTCGGCCAAGTCAGCGCCGAGAGATTGCTCCTAAGCTTTCGTCAAGCTGTACTGCCGCAGATCCGGATCGTGCGTCATGCGCCAGTAATCGACGAACCGCCACGGCATTGCCGAAAACACGCGGCCGCTCGAATTGCGGTAGTAGGTGCTCATGCCTGGATGGGTCCAGATCATCGCCTCGTGCTCGGCATCGACCTTCCGGACATAATCGTCGAGCACGTCTTGGCGAACGTCGATCGCGGCGACGTCGTGCTCGATCATGCTGGCGAGACAGGCGGCAATGTAGCGGCTCTGACATTCCGACTGGAAGATGACGCTGCCGCCGTGGGCCGGGCCGGAGTTCGGCCCCAGCATGCAGAAGAAGTTCGGGAAACCGGGCACGGTGAGGCCGAGGAAGGCGGTTGGATCGTCGTTGGCCCAGGCCTGCCGCAAATCCTTGCCGCCGCGGCCGCTGATGTTGAGACGCGCCGCCATTTCCGTGACCTTGAAGCCGGTCGCGACCACGATGATGTCGGCGGGGCGCTGCTTGCCGTCCGCGGTGACGATGCCGCTCGCGTTGAAATGATCAATCGCGTCGGTGACGAGCTCGACGTTGTCGCGCCTCAGGGTCTTGAACCAGTTGTTGTCGAGCAGAATGCGCTTGCCGTAGGGTGGATAGGTCGGCACGCATTTTGCGATCAGGTCCGGCCGCCCCTGCAGCTCCGACAAGATGAAGTCCGTCAGCTCCTGGCGGTGCCGGTCGTTGCCCTTGTTGACGGCGCGCTCGGGATGCGGCCAGGCCGGGTCCTTGCGCAGGAAAGGCAACAGGCCGTCGCCATAGCGCCAGAACATGTTGAAGCGGTACCACTGCACGTAGAACGGCAGGTGTGCCAGCAGCCAGCGGGCGCCCTCGCTGATCGGATCGGCATAACCCTTCACCGGCCGCGCCCATTGCGCGCTGCGCTGATAGACCGCGATCGAGGCAACGCGGCCCGCGATCGACGGCACCAGCTGCATCGCGGTCGCACCGGTGCCGATCACCGCGACATGCTTGCCGTCGATGTTGATATCGTCGGACCATAGCGCCGAATGCAGGATCGTTCCCTTGAAGTGCTCCTCGCCCTTGAAGCGGGCACGGGAGGGGTCGTTGAGCTGGCCGATCGCGCTGACCAGCGCGGTGGCTTCAAACGTCTCTTCGCCGTTCTTGGTCTTCAGCGTCGAGATCCAGCGTTTCTTGCCCTCGTCCCAGCGCGACGAAGTCAGCTCGGTGTTGACGCGCAGATGCTTGCGAATGCCGTATTCGTCCGCGACCTTCTGGAGGTAGAAGAGCAACTCCTCGCGCTGGCAGAAATAGCGCGTCCATGCGTTCCCTGAGCCGAACGAATAGGAATAGGAATGGTTCGGCGTATCGACGCCGCAGCCGGGATAGCGGTTGATCCACCAGGTGCCGCCGAGCTCGGCATTCTTCTCGACGATGGTGTAGGGGATGCCGAGATGGCCGAGTGCCACACCGAGCGCAATGGCGCAGACGCCGGCGCCGACAATCAACACATGCTGCTCGGCGAGCTTGTCGTTCGACGGCTGCTTGATCCAGCGCGCCTCCCGTGAGACAAAGCCCATCTCTTCGCGCATCAAGGGCGCGTATTCCGGCGCGACGTTCTCGCCGAGGCAGGCGCGCATCATCCTCAATAGCAGCTCTTCGCCGGGATCGGTGATGACCGGCTTCGGCGTACCATTGGCGAACAGCTTGACCACCGCGGCGCGGATTTCGTCCTGGATCTCCCGGGGCACACCGGCCTCGGGATCCGGGATGAGGCGGATGTCGCGCTTGGGCAAGTACGGCGGCGCGAGCCATTTCTCGTCGCCGGTCATGTGCACCAGCACCATCAGCAGGCAGCGGATGTCGCCTTCTGCGATGGTCGAGGCAAGGTCGAGCCTATGCGGAGATTCGACGTTCATGGCGTGTCCTGGTCTGCCGACGGATTGAAGAGGCCGCGCGTCATCAGCTTGCGATAGGCGGAGATGACATGATCGGGGACGGCGGTGACGACGCCTTGCGAATAGGAATAGCGGCGGCTGAGATAGCCGCGTGCGCCCATCAGCATGTGGACGATCGCTTCGAACTCCTCGTCGCTGTAATCCTCGATCGCGCCCGCAAGACGTGCCCGGCGCAAGATACGGACATAGGCGACCGAGATGTTGTCGAGATGCTTCTGGTAGCCGACGGGAGCGAAGAACTCCGCCTCGTTGAGGATGCGCAGGAATTCCGGGACCTCGCGGATGAAGTCGAAGAAGGCTGAAAAGCGCTCGATCTCCTGCCGCGCCGCATGGGCGGTGCCGGTGCGGGCTCGGATGAACTGAACCATGTCGAGGCCGATCTTCGGCAGCAGCTGGTCGAGCAACTCCTGGCGGTTCTCGAAATGATTGTAGAAGGTGCCTTGCGCCACGCCGGCCTGTTCCGTGATGCGGGCAACGGAGGCTTCGGCATAGCCATGCTTGCCGACGACCTTGGTGGCGGCCTCGAAGATCTTCTGCTTGGTCCAGGCGTTGCGCTCGACGCGGTTGAGTTTTGTGATCTTGGCGGTGGCTGGGCCTTGCGTCATGCCTCGGTCTCCAATTCAGCACGCAGCACGCGCTTGAGGATCTTGCCGCTGGGATTGCGCGGAAGGCCGTCGCGGATCACCAGCTGTCTCGGCACCTTGAAGCCTGCCAGCCGCGCGCGGCAGTGCTCGGTGAGAGCAGGGAGCTCCAGCGTGGCACCTTCCGCCAAAACGACCACGGCGACCGGACACTCGCCCCAGTGCGCATCGCGCAGGCCGATCACTGCGACTTCGCGCACCTCGGGCAATTCATAGATGACGCGCTCGACCTCGGAGGAGGCGATATTCTCTCCGCCGGAGATGATCATGTCCTTCTTGCGGTCGGTCAGGTACAGAAAGCCTTCTTCGTCGAGATAACCGACATCGCCGCTGCAGAACCAGTCGCCGAAGAAGGCGGATGCCGTCTTCTCCGGATCCTTCCAGTAGCCGCGCGTGATCTTGGGACCGCGGAGGCAGATTTCGCCGTTGACGTTGGGCGGAAGCGTCTTGCCGTGCTCGTCGCGGATCTCGATCTCGACATGGGCGATGGCGCGCCCGGTTGAGCCGATCTTCTCGATCTCGCGGCCGGCCTCCATGAAGGTGTCGCCGCCAACGGTTTCGGTGAGGCCGTAGGCGTCGATGTAGCGCGCGTTGCGGAAAAACTCGGAGAAGGCGCGGATCCGCCCTTCCGGCGTCTTCTCGCCGCCGCCGATGGCCCATTTCAGGCTGGAGACGTTATAGCGGTCGCGCGTCGGGCAGGTGAGCATCGCCGTGGTCATCACGGGGGCAAACCAGGCGGCGTTGAGCTTGTCCTCGGCAATGGCGGCAAGCGCCGTCTCAGGCTCGAAATTGCGTTCGATGCGAATGAAGCCGCCATGCCAGAGCACGGCGATGCCGGGTAAATCGAGCGCGCCGACGTGATAGAGCGGGCCGACGACGAGAAGGCGCGTACCGGCACTGAGGCCGAGCGCGATCGTCTGGTCCGCCGACTTCCAGTAGAAATTATCGTAAGAGAGCATCACGCCCTTGGGGCGGTCGGTGGTGCCCGATGTGTACATCAGCCGCATCAGGTCGGATGGCTGGCGAACGTGCATGGCGGCGGGCGGCGCATCGCTCGCCAGATGCGTGACGCTTTGCTGCGCGGCTTCGTCGAGTGCGGTGATCTTCGCGCCTGCTGCGTTGGCGGCGAGTTCTTCATCGACGATCAACAGCCGTGCGCCGGCATTGCCGGCGATGTAGCCGACCTCGTCGCGGGAGAGGCGGAAGTTGATCGGCAGGAAGATCGCGCCGAGATGGCTGGTCGCAAACACCAGCTCCAGGAAGGCCGCGCTGTTCTTCATCAGCACGGCGACGACATCGCCTGCGCCAATGCCCTGTGTCGCCAACCAGCCGGCGGCTTTGCGGACCCGGGCGTCGAAGACTGCATAGGAGATCTCCTCGCCGCGATATTTCAGCGCAGGCCGATCCGGCGTGCGGCGGGCATGAAAGGCGATGAAGCTCGACAGGTTGATCATTGCGCTTGTTTTGAGCCGGTTGGCGGCCTCATTCTCTCCCTTGATGAATTCTGACTCGTAATTCATCTTTGGCTTGACGTCACCCCCCACCCTCTGAAATCCTTGAGAACACGGAGACGCGACGATCTCCGACAGGGACAGGAAACGCCGACCCGCAAGAGGGAGGGGAAAATGAAGAGAACCCGCACGCCGGGCATCAGCCGCCGTTCAACACTGGCGCTGATGGGCGCCGGTGCGATGACTTTTGCCGCGCCGTGGGTGGCGCGCGCCCAAGCCAAGACCATCAAGATCGGAATGCCGACCATCCTGTCGGGCCGCGTGGCGCAGCTCGGCACGTCCTCGCGCAATGCGGTGATGCTCGAGGTGGAGAAGGTCAACGCCGCCGGCGGCCTCGCCGGGCGTCAGATCGAGATGGTGATCCGCGACTCCAAGGGCCAGCCGCAGGAAGCGGCGCGCGTCGCGCGCGAGCTCGTCAACACCGACGGCTGCGAGCTGCTGCTCGACGGCGAGGCGTCGTCCGGATCGTTCGCGGTGCACGAGGTCGCGCGCGATCTCGGCGTGCTCTGCATCCACACCTGCTCGGAAGCATCGTCGCTCACGGCCGATCCGAAGCAGCACATCCCCAACGCGTTCCGCTGCGTGCGTCAGGGCATCCACGATTCCATCGTCGGCGGCAGCTACGCCGCCGGAATCGCCAAGGCCAAGGGCTTGAAGAAATGGGCGACCTGCTCGCCCGATTACGCCTATGGCCGCGACACCACGGGCGAGTTCACGCTGTACCTGAAGCGCTTTGCGCCCGACGTAGAAATCATCAGCGAGTCCTGGCCAAAGCTGTTCCAGCCCGACTACACCGAGGTGGTGACGAAGATCCTGCAGGCCAAGCCGCAGGCGCTCTACTCCTGCCTGTGGGGTGGCGATCTCACCTCCTACATCGACCAGGCCAACATCTACGCGATGTTCAATCAGATGGAGGTGTTCGCGGTCAACATGGCCGACTACACCGCGCTCACGGTGGTGAAGAACCTGCCGAAGGGTATCCACTCCGGCAATCGCTACATCAAGACGTTCCCGACCACGCCGGAGAACGCCGCCTGGGGTGATGCCTACAGGGCCAAGTACAATGAATATCCGACCAATTGGTCGTGGCAGAACGCGACCGCGGTGATGTTCCTGGCCGAAGCCGCCAAGAAGGCGAACTCGGCCGACGGCAAGAAGATCGCGGAGGTGCTGAAGGGCCTCACCATCAAGTGCCCGTTCGGCGCCGACGGCACCGTGACGATGCGCGGCGACGACCACACCTTGGTCGGCTACGCCATCGGCTGGGGCACCACGATCCCGCAGGAGCCCTATGTGCCCGAGGTCAAGGCCGGCGACTGGAAGACCATCTTCGAGCTCGAGGCCGAGTGGAAGAAGAGCAAGGGCTACACCTGATGTGATGCGCGGCGGAGGCGGGCGACCGCCTCCGCCGTTTTCGTTTGGTCCTCCGCGCCGTCTCGGGCTCGCGACAATGAAAGTGCTTCCGTGGATCTCGATGCCCTTGCCGGCTGCCTTTCCAGCTCCGCCTGCCTGGTGACGCAGACCACCAGCGGCCTCATCATCGGCATGCTGCTGTTCCTGGTCGCGGTCGGACTGACCCTGATCTTCGGTGTACTGAAGGTGGTCAATTTCAGCCACGGCGCCTTCTACATGTTCGGCGCCTATTTTGCGATGACCGCCTATCAGCTCACCGGCAGTTTTGCACTTGCGATGCTGGTCGGGGCGGCAGGCACGGCAATACTCGGATTGATCTTCGAGCGCGTCTTCATGAGCCGCGTCTATGGCGCGGACGTCTTGATGCAGCTGCTCGTCTGCTATGCCTTCGTGCTGATCTTTGACGACGTCGTGCGCATCATCTGGGGACCCGAATTCAAGTCGATGGGCATGCCCTCCGCGTTCCAGGTGATGCCGCTGTTCATCGCCGGCGGCGTGGTGCCACCTTATTATCTGCTGCTGATTGGCGTGGCGCTCGTCGCGGCGATCGTGCTCGGCATCGGGCTCTCGCGCAGCCGCATCGGCAAGGTGATCCGCGCCGCCGCGCATAATCCCGGCATGGTCTCCGCGCTCGGCATCAACACCGGCCTGATCTATGGCGGCGTGTTCGCGCTCGGCGGCATGCTGGCGGGCCTTGCCGGCGCACTGGCCGCGCCGGTGCGCTCGCTGACGCCGGGGATGGGATTCTCGGTGCTGATCGAATCCTTCATCGTCACCGTGATCGGCGGCATGGGCTCGATCCTGGGCGCGCTGATCGGCGCGCTGCTGCTCGGCTTGATCCGCTCGTTCGGTTCGCTTGGCTTTCCCCTGTTCACGGAAGGCCTGATGTATCTGTTCATGGTGATCGTCTTGGTCTCAAAACCCACCGGCCTGTTTGGTAGGGAGGCGGCATGACCGATCTGGAGGCCGGGCGCACCGAGAGGCTGCTGCCGGTGCGCGGCGGCGTCGCGCTGCAACGCTATCGCGACGTTCTGATTGCGCTGGTCGCCTTCGTCGTGCTGGCGAGCCTTCCGTTGTTCACCGGCAGCAAGGCGCTGCTCGATTTCGTCATCCGATGCTCGGCTTACGGCCTGTTCGCGACTTCGCTCAATCTGCTGGTCGGCTATACCGGCCTGACCTCGTTCGGCCATGGCATGTTCTTCGGCCTTGGCGCCTACGGCTTCGGCCTGATCATGCAGAAGCTCGCCGTGCCCATTCCGGTCGCTTTCATCGCGACGCTCACAATCACGGCGGTGGTCGCCGCCGTGATTGGCGCGATCTGCGTGCGGCTGAAGGAAATCTATTTCGCCTTCGTCACGCTCGCCTTCCAGATGCTGATCCACTCGACCATCTTGTCCTGGGCCTCCTTCACGGGCGGCGACCAGGGCCTGCGCGGCGGTATTCCCAGGCCTGCGTTTCTCGGCATCGACCTTTCCAACCACGTCCATCTCTATGTCACGAGCTGCGCGCTTCTGGTCCTCGGTCTGCTGGCGATGCGTCAGATCGCGCAATCGCCGTTTGGATACACCTTGCGCATGATCCGCGACAATGCCGCGCGCGCGAGCTTCCTCGGCATCGACGTTTGGCGCGCAAAACTCACCGTCTTCGTGCTGGCGGCGCTGTTCGCGGCGATGGGCGGCATGGTGATGGCGCTGTTCGTTTCGGGCGCTTATCCGGAATTCGCCTACTGGACCATCTCGGGCGAGGGCATCTTCATCAACATGCTCGGGGGTGTCTCGACCTTTCTGGGGCCCATGGTCGGAACGGTGCTATTTCTGCTGCTCAACGACACCGTGACACGGTTCACCGAGTATCACGGCATCGTGCTCGGCGTGGTCATCCTGTTCTTCGCGCTGGGTCTGCGCAAAGGTCTGCTCGATTTCGTCGCCGAGTGGGCGGCGCGGCGGCGCGAGACAGGCGAGGGGCGCTAGCGATGCTCGAGATCCGCAACCTCGCAAAGTCCTTTGGCGGCGTGAAGGCGACCAATGACGTCACGCTCGACTTCCCTGATGGCTCACTCACCGCGGTGATCGGCCCGAACGGCGCGGGCAAGAGCACGTTCTTCAACCTGATCACTGGTGCGCTCAAACCGGACACCGGACAGGTCCTGCTCGACGGCGTCGATCTCGCCGGCCGCTCGCCGCCGGAGATTGTCCGCCACGGCATCGGCCGCGCCTTCCAGGTTGCCAGTATCTTCAAATCGTTGACGGTGCAGGAGACCATGCTGGCTGCCGTGAGCGCGGATCAGCACTCGTCCTCGGTGCTGCATAAGCGGTTTCCACTACCGGAGGCGCGCGACCGCGCCGAGCATGTGATGGAGCTGCTAGGCTTGGCAAGCAAGCGTCAGCGTACGGCGGCAACGCTGTCGCATGGCGACCAGAAGCTGCTGGACATCGCGCTGGCGCTAGTGCTCGAGCCAAAGGTGCTGTTGCTGGACGAGCCGACGGCCGGCATGGGTCCGGAAGAGCGCTGGCGCATGATCGACAAGGTGCGTGAGCTCTGGGAGACCCAGAGGATCACGGTCGTCTTCATCGAGCACGACATGGACATCGTGTTCAAGATCGCCCCAAAAATTGTCGTGCTGTGCTACGGCCGCATCCTCGCGACCGGAACGCCCGACGAGATCCGCAACAACAGCGCCGTGATCGACGCCTATCTCGGCACCGAGCATGCGGGAGCCGCCGCATGAGTTCTGTCGTCATCGAAGTCGCCGATCTCGACGTCTATTACGGCACCAGCCAGATCCTGTTCGGCGTCAGCCTGTCGGTGCGGCAGGGCGAGACTATGGCGCTGCTCGGCCGCAATGGCGCCGGCAAATCGACGACTATGAAGGCGATCATGGGCCTCGCGCCGCCGCGGCGGGGCAAAGTGAGCCTGCGCGGTACGGTGATCTCCGGCCAGAAGCCGCATCATATCGCCCGCGCAGGCCTCGGCTTCGTGCCGGAGGACCGCCAGATCTTTCCGGAGCACAGTGTCGAGGACAATCTCGTCATCGGTCGCAAGAAGGGACCGGAGGGCCAGGACGAATGGCCGATCAGGCGCATCTACGACGTCTTCCCGCTGCTGGAGCCGCTGCGCCATCGCATCGCCGGGCGCCTCTCCGGCGGTGAGCAGCAGATGCTGGCAATCGCGCGCACGTTGATGGGCAACCCGGCGCTGCTGCTGCTGGATGAGCCGAGCGAGGGGCTGGCGCCGATCATCGTGCAGCGGATTGGCGAGCTGTTGCGCCAGCTGCGAAGCATCGGATCGACCGTGCTGATCGCCGAGCAGAACATGCATTTCTGCCTCGGCCTTGCGAGCCACGCCACGGTCATCGACAAGGGGCAGATCGTCTATGCCGCCGGAATCGACGAGCTGAAGGCCAACGATGCCATCCGGCGGCGTTATCTGGCCCTGTAGGCCGGGCCCCGGTGTCCAAGTAGGCTGGAAGAAGAAAACTATTGTCCCGAGCTCGGCTGACGGAAGGAGATTTCCCTCCATGGGGCAAAAACGCCAATCGCTTCCATTGCCGTTTGGGCGGGAAACGACGACATTCCCATCACGATTTGATGGATTGACGGTTATGGAACGCACCGGATTTGAGCCCTTCGGCGAGCAGCTGGTGTCCGCAACGGACGCGCAGCCGAAATCGCGCGCCTCGAAGCTCCTGCTGCGGGCCGGCACCGCTCTGTTCTGGTCGCTTGTCGCCGGCATTGTGCTGGCGCGTGCGGCCTTCTTCGAGCCGGGTATTTATGACGGCTTCAGCCGGGTCGCCTCGCTCGCCAAGAATCTGATCTTCTAAGGCCGCCTGATCTTCTGACCCCCGAATATTCCGGGCTGAGGACAGAACTTCCCTCGGCCCTGATATGCCGAAAACTTATTCCCCATCGCGCTGGCGCTGCGTATAAATATTTCTCCTCTGGGAGAGATTTGTGTCGCAGAATCAAGCATCCAGCCCGGCCGATACCAAGCCAGCCTCCGCCACGAGCCGGATTGCGGCACTGATTCCGGGCATCCTCCTCTGCATTGCGGTCGCCGGTGTTTCGGCCCTGCTCGAACGCGCGGAACTGGGGGTTTTCGAGCATCCCTATGTCGAGGCGCTGGTGATGGCGATCCTGCTCGGCATGGCGCTGCGCAGCTTCTGGAAGCCCGCGCCGCGCTGGCAGGCCGGCATCGCCTTCAGCGCCAAACAGCTCCTTGAAGTGGCGGTGATGCTGCTCGGCGCCTCGATCAGCTTCGCGGCCATCGCCGCCTCCGGCATCGCGCTGCTGGCTTCGATCGCCGCGGTCGTCGTGGTCGCGCTCTGCGTCTCCTTCGGCCTCAGCCGGCTCCTCGGCCTGTCGACGCGACTGTCGATCCTGATCGCCTGCGGCAACTCGATCTGCGGCAATTCCGCGATCGCCGCGGTGGCGCCGATCATCGGCGCCACCAACGACGAGATCGCATCCTCGATCTCCTTCACGGCGATCCTCGGCGTGATGATGGTGCTGGGCCTGCCGCTGCTGATTCCGCTGCTGCAATTGTCGGCCACGCAATACGGCATCCTCGCAGGTCTCACGGTTTATGCGGTCCCGCAAGTGCTCGCGGCGACGGTGCCGGCCGGGCTCGTCTCGACGCAGATCGGCACGCTCGTGAAACTGATGCGCGTCCTGATGCTCGGACCGGTGGTCGTTGGCCTGTCGCTGGTCGCCTCGCGCTGGCAGAGCGACGCCAAGAAGGCCAATGTCGGCTTCTTCCGCCTAGTCCCCTGGTTCATCCTCGGCTTCCTCGCGCTCGCGACCCTGCGCTCCCTCGAGATCGTGCCGAGTACGGTGGTGGCGCCGATAACGAAGATCACCAGCTTTCTCACGGTGGTGTCGATGGCTGCACTGGGATTGGGCGTCGACGTCCGCGTACTTGCCAATGTCGGAGGCAGGGTGACCGCCGCCGTGACGCTGTCGCTGATGCTGCTGCTCGGAATCAGCATCGCGCTGGTGCACTGGTTCAAGTGAGGGACGCGAGATTGCCGTAGGGTGGGCAAAGGCGCGAACGCGCCGTGCCCACCAGTTCTACATGAGACGAAGAATGGTGGGCACGCTTTCGCTTTGCCCACCCTACGAGACCGTCATCGCCGCGAGCGGATCGGCTAAATCAGATCACGTCCGCCAGCGAGTGCCCGTGCAGCTCGATGCTCAGCCCTTGCATGCCCATGTCGGTGATCTCACCGCCCATTGCCTTCAGGCTTTCCTCGCGGATCAACGACATCAGCCCGCGGCGCAGCGCCAAAAACTCCGACGACATCATCATCGATTGCTGGCGCGGCCGCTCCAGCGGGATCGGGATCTCCGCCTTGATCGAGCCGGGGCGCGCGGTCATGCAGTAAACGCGATCGGACAGGAAGATCGCCTCGTCGATATCGTGTGTGACGAATAGCACCGAAATCTTCAGCCGCTGCCACATGTTGGTGAGGATCTGCTGCATGATGACACGGGTCTGCGCGTCGAGCGCACCGAACGGCTCGTCAAGCAGCAGCACTTTCGGGCCGGTGGCGAGCGCCCGGACGATGCCGACACGCTGCTTCATGCCGCCGGAGAGTTTTTCCGGATAATGTTTCTCGAAGGCCTCCAGCCCTGCGAGCCCCAGGAGCGTGCGCGCGGCGCGCTCGCGTTGCGAGCGCGGCATGCCGCGCATCTTCAGGCCGAACTCGACGTTCTCTCGCACCGTCTTCCAGGGGAACAGTGAATATTGCTGGAAGACCATGCCTCGTTCGGCGCTGGGGCCGTTCACGCGTTCGCCGTCGACGGTGACAATGCCGGTGGTGGGTTTAAGGAAGCCGGCGACCGCGTTGAGCAGCGTCGACTTTCCGCAGCCGGAGGGGCCGACGATCGAGACGAACTCACCAGGTTTCACATGGATCTGCGTGTCGGTCACGGCCTGCACCGCTCCCTCGATGGTCTCGTAGGCGAGGGAGAAGTCCCTGACCTCGATATGGCCCTTCGGCGCGTTCACCGAGACCTCGCTCATTTTGCTCTCCACGGCATCACCAATCGTCCCGCGCCCCTGATCAGGACGCTCGATCCGAGTCCGAGCACGCCGATCGCGATCATGCCGAGCGCGATGTCCGCGTATTGGACCAGCGAATAGGCCTCCCAGGTGAAGTAGCCGATGCCGTACTGCCCGGAGATCATCTCAGCGGCGATCAGGGACACCCAGGCAACGCCCATGCCGACGGTGAGGCCGGTGAAGATGTGCGGCAGCGAGGCCGGAAAATACACCTCGCGGAAGATCGAGCGTTCCCGCGCGCCAAGACATTGCGCGGCGCGCACCAGCACGGGGTCGACCAGCGACATGCCGTGCAGCGTGTTGACCAGGATCGGGAAGAACGAGCCGAGGAAGGTGATGAAGACGATGCTCTGCTCGTTGGTCGGCCACAGCATGATCGCCATCGGCACCCAGGCGATCGCCGGAATCGGCCGCAGCACTTCGGCGACCGGGAAAATGATCTCGTGCACCAGCTTGAAGCGTCCCATGATCAGGCCGAGCGGCACGCCCACGATGGCGGCGAGCGAGAAGCCGATGAAGATGCGCCGGCAGCTCAAGAGGATATGCATCAGGAATTTGGGATCGTGGATCGCCTTGGTGAAGCTTGCATAGACTGCAAGCGGTGAGGGTACGTTGGTGAAGCGCACAAAGAACACGACGCGATAGGTCGTGAGCAGGTGCCAGACCAGCAGGAAGGCGAGCAGTGAAATCACGCCGATCGCGGCCGCGCGCAGGCCTGCGCGATTGAGCCGGTACCAGCGCAGTGCGAGTGTGCCGAAAGAGGGGGGCATCGCGGACGGAGTGACGACGGCGGGCGCGGAGTCCGCCTCTGCAAGCGCTGTTGCCGGCATGCTGTCCTCGGAATGTCTGACGAGGGCGGGACTGCTCACGTCTTGCCTCCACCGACGGCCGCCTTCACCGCGTCTTCGAAGCCGAGCACCTTACCGCTGATCTTGGCGGCATAGGCTTCGGCATCCTTCTTCAGCAGGAAGGGGGCGACGTCGCCATTGCCGACCGCGAAGAAGGCTTGGTCGGCGAACAGCTTGATGCCGCGTGTGGTATCGAAGACGTAGGCGACGTTGATCTTCTTGCCCTTGGCCTTGAAGTCGGCATAGGCGCCAAGGGTGCAGGCGGGCGACGAGAAGGGCAGGATGCCAAGGTCATCGACCCAGACCTCACCGGCCTTGCGCGGATCGGCGATCGGCTTCTTGCAGAAGGAATCTTCGCCGGAAATCTCGTAATTCTTGGTGCTCGCAAGCTGTGCATCGTAGTCGAGCTTCATCTCGGCATAGGCCTTGCGGATGTAGCTGTCGTCGACCCATTTCTTCGGATCGAACTCCTTCATGCGGCCGAGGTTTTGGAGAACCTTGACGTCGGCGTTGGCTGCATCTATCAGCGCCGGCTTCACCGTCGGATCAGTGGTCATGTTGCCGCTCGGCCCCAGGAAGATGTAGACGACTTCCTTGTTGATGCCGGTCCATTCCTGGATTTTTTCGGCAGCCAGCTTTGGATCGTCGCGCAGCCACTGGTTGGCGGCGATCAGCGCCTTGAAATAGGCGACGACGACCTCCGGATATTTCTCGGCGAAATCGGTGCGGACCACGATGCCGTGAAAGGTCGGCAGGTTCGTTTCGACGCCGTCAAAGATCTTTCGCGCGAAGCCGCGGAACGGCAGCAGCTCGGCGAAGGGGACGAAGTCGGCGTGTGCGTCGATCTTCTTCTCCTGGAGATTGGTCGAGCCGACCTCCGGGCTCTGGCTGACGAGCTGGAAGAAGTCGGGGGCATAGCCGCGATCCTGCATCGCTTTCAGCACCATGCCGTGCGCGGCGGAGCCGAAAGGCACGCTGACGAGCTTGCCCTTGAGATCGGCGAGGTCGTAATAGGGCGAGTCCTTGTGGACGACGAGGCCGTTGCCCGAGCCGGACAGGCTGTAGGCGGCGATGCCCATCAGGCGGCTCTTGCTCTCCGGGTTACTCTCGAAGGTGAAGCCGTTCACGATCAGCGGATAGTCGCCCATCATGCCGATCTGCAGCTTGTTCGCCATCATTGCATTGGTGACGGGCGGACCTGAGGTGAAGTTCTGCCACTCCAGCTCGAACTTGATGTTGGCGTACTTGCCGTCCTTCGGCAGGTATTTCTCGAGGAGATGCAGCTGCCGGATGACGACGCCCGCGGTCACGGTGTTGGTCGTGGTGTCCTGCGTTCCGATGCCGAGCGTGACGGTTTCCGCCGAGGCCGGCTGCGCGGTTAGAAGCGCCAGCGACGTCACCGACATCGCGATCGAGAGCGTGGGAAGATGGCGGACCATTCTCATCCTCATTCGGTTGGATGTGCTGTGGTTGCCATGATTGGGTGAGGACGGGGGCAGGGCAAATCCGGAATGGCGACTGCAGTCGATTAGTTGCCGGGAAAAGGTGATTGCATACTCCTTGAGCAGTCCTGCACTATAAAGCCGCTTGCCTGTGCACCGGCCTTGGCCGCAAATTCTCCTAGTCAGATGCGTGACCGCGCATCTCCTCCAGCACGTCGGTCCGGCAGACCACGATCTGCGACCGCTTGGTCTGCACGATTCCCTTCTCCTGCATGCGCTTCAGGCTGATCGTGACCCATTGCCTGGTGGCGCCGACCATGTGGGCTATGTCGGCGTGGGTGAAAGCTGCGGCGATCACGGTGCCGTCGGCGTCGCCGACGCCGTAGAGCTCGACGAGATGCAGCAAGAGATGCGCAAGGCGCTGGGTGATCGAGCGCGTTCCCAGCATCTGCGCCAGCGCCGAATAGCATTTGCCCTTGAAGGTGAGGCCTTCGATCAGGCCGATCGCAAGGTTCGGGATTTCGGCGGCAAGGGACCGCAACTCCTTGCCGGGCAGGTGCACCACGCTGCAATTGCTGGAGGCGACGCCGGACCATTGGTGCACCGTGCCTTCGAACACTTCAGGGCCGCCGACGAAATTGCCGACATGCCAATAAGCGAGCGTGATCTCGCGGCCGAGCGGCGAGGTGTAGAACACGCGGACGCGGCCGCTCTCGATCAGCCAGATACCGTCATGCTTGCCGCCCTGGCTGAAGAGCGTCTGGCCGCGGTTCAGGACCTTTCGGCGGCCCTGCTTCAGCACCAACTCCCGCTCGCGCGGTGAGAGCTTGTCCATCAACGGTGGTGGACCGCCGATCCATTGCTGGTTCTCGGTGAGCAGCAGCGAGGAGCTGCCCGCAGGCCGGACTGTCGGGGGGGCGGCCCCGCGAACCGCATTCGCCGCCTGCAACATCGTCTGCCTCCGGAACGTTCAAACCGTTCTAAAGAGGAGCAATGTCCGTGCCAGATTTACTCCGCTGTCATCGCCCGTGAAGACGGCGATCCAGTATTCCAGAGGCCGGCGTTGGAGCGCTCGCTCTCACCACATCCGCCGCGGCGTACTGGATGCCCCGGTCAAGCCGGGGCATGACGGCGGAGGTCGTGGAACGGCTTGAGGGTCAGCGCCCCGCCAGGCTCAGCAGATACGTCTTCGGGTAAATCCCCCGGTTATGGCCGTCCGAAAACGAGATGTTCAGCCCATAGCCGAGATCGCCGATCTCGGTGATTGCAATTCCCGGAAATGTTTCCGGGAAGCGACCGTCGAAGCGGGCGCGGGTGCAGTGGGCGCATTTGCATGAGAGGCGGAGTGTTTCGGCGGGCACGCTGAGCGCGTCATCCTGCGTGGTGCGGACAAGGAGCGATGCGAGATCGGAGCTGGTTTCGTAGTCAGACACGATCGGCGCCACCAATGGAGTCATAGTCATGACGAACCTCCGACTTTCATCTATGTCGGCTCAGGCGTGCACGAATAGCAACTAATTGCCGGCGCGGGCGTGACCGCGTGCCTTCTGCTGGATCACCGCCCGCGAAATGTGAAACTAATCGACCGGGAAATTCACTTCCGAATTGCCGGACTCTCCTCTCTTCGTGACCTTGGCGTCATCGACAAGGAGAGACCATGAGTGCATTTCAGAAGGAAACGGTTCTGTCGGTCAGGCACTGGACCGATTCCCTGTTCAGCTTCACCGCGACGCGCGATCCCGGCTTTCGTTTCCAGAACGGCCAGTTCGCCATGATCGGGCTGGAGGTCGAGGGCAAGCCGTTGATGCGGGCCTACAGCATGGCCAGCGCCAACCACGAGGAGGCGCTCGAATTCTTCTCGATCAAGGTGCAAGACGGCCCGCTAACCTCTCGCCTGCAGAAGATCAGGGAGGGCGACATCATCCTGGTCGGCCGCAAGGCGACGGGCACGCTGATCACTGGCAACCTCATTCCGGGAAAGCGCCTGTTGCTGCTCTCGACAGGCACGGGCCTTGCGCCGTTCGCCAGCCTGATCAAGGACCCTGATGTTTACGAGAACTACGAGACCATCGTGCTCGCTCATGGCTGCCGACAGGTCTCCGAGCTCGCTTACGGCGAACACCTCGTCGAAGGCCTGCGCGATCACGAATTCTTCGGACCCCTGATCCGCGACAAGCTCGTCTACTACCCGACCGTGACCCGCGAGCCGTTCCGGAACCGAGGCCGCATCACCGACCTGATCGCGTCCAACCAAATGTTCGACGACATTGGGCTATCCGGCCTCGATATCGAGACCGATCGCATCATGCTGTGCGGCAGTCCCGCGATGCTCGAGGACCTGCACGCGATGTTCTCCGCCCGCGGCTTTGTCGAGGGCAACCACAGCAAGCCCGGTCATTTCGTCATCGAAAAGGCTTTCGTCGAGCGCTGAGGCGCAAATCGCGTCCCGGCGACAACTAATTGCTATCCCCGGGAGGCCCTCTGAACAAATCTGATGCAAAGGCGCCGGGGATCGGCGAGCCAGGAGCAAGTGATGTCACTAGATCAGATCGTCGACGGACTTTCGGAAGTTTCCTGCGATGTGCTGGTGATCGGCGGCGGCACGGCCGGCCCGATGGCAGCGCTGAAGGCGAAGCTGAAGAACCCGAAGGCCAACGTCGTCCTGCTCGAAAAGGCCAACGTCAAGCGCTCCGGCGCAATCTCGATGGGCATGGACGGCCTGAACAACGCCGTCATCCCCGGCTACGCGACGCCGGAGCAGTACACCAAGGAAATCACCATCGCCAATGACGGCATCGTCGATCAGAAGGCGGTCTATAAATACGCCCAGAACTGCTACAAAATCATCGAGGAGCTCGACAGCTTCGGCATCCGTTTCCTGAAGAACGAGAACGGAGATTACGCCGTCAAGAAGGTGCACCACATCGGCACCTACGTGCTGCCGATGCCGAACGGCGAGACCGTGAAGAAGGCGCTGTACCGCCAGCTCCGCCGCGCCCGCATCCTGATCTCCAACCGCTACATGGCGACGCGGCTGCTGAAGTCCGCCGATGGTCGTATCGCCGGCGCCGTGAGCGTCAATACCCGCACCGCCGAGATGCTGGTGATCAAGGCCAAGGCCGTGGTCCTCTGTATGGGCGCCGCCGGCCGCCTCGGTCTTCCGACCTCCGGCTACATGTTCGGCACCTATGAGAACGCCGCCAATTCCGGCGACGGCTACGCCATGGCCTATCACGCCGGCGCCGCGCTCGCGAACCTCGAATGCTTCCAGATCAACCCGCTGATCAAGGACTATAACGGCCCGGCCTGCGCTTATGTCGCCGGCCCCTTCGGCGCCTACACGGCGAACAACGAAGGATCGCGCTTCATCGAATGCGACTACTGGTCCGGCCAGATGATGCTGGAGTTCTACAATGAGCTCCTGTCGGGCAAGGGCCCGGTGTTTCTCCAGCTCAAGCATCTGCATCCCGACACCATCTCCGAGATCGAATCCACGCTGCACAAGGTCGAGCGTCCGACGCGCGGCTTGTTCCAGCAGGGGCGCGGCGTCGACTACCGCAGCGAGTCGATCGAGATGCACATCTCCGAGATCGGTTTCTGCTCCGGCCACAGCGCTTCCGGCGTGTTCGTCGACGACAATGCGCGCACCACCGTGCCCGGCCTCTACGCCGCCGGCGACATGGCGAGCGTGCCGCACAATTACATGCTCGGGGCCTTCACCAACGGCTCGGTCGCGGGTATCGACGCCATGGAATTCGCCGACAATCACGATTTTGCGGAGTTCGACGCCGCCGACGTCGCGATGGAGCGCGACCGCGTGATGGCGCCGACCAAGCGCGAGGACGGCATTCCGCCCAACCAGGTCGAATACAAGACCCGCCGCCTCGTCAACGACTATCTCCAGCCGCCAAAAGTCACGCGCAAATACGAGCTCGGCATGCGCCGCCTCGCCGAGGCGCGGGAGGACATGCAGGAGCGCATGATCGCGCGTAACGCGCACGAATTGCTCCGCGCGCTCGAAGTGCAGTCGATCATGGACTGCGCCGACATGGCCGCGCACGCCTCCCTCTACCGCGAGGAGAGCCGCTGGGGTCTCTATCACTGGCGCACGGATTTTCCGGAGAAGGACAACGAGAACTGGTTCTGCCACACGCTGCTGTCCAAGCAGGACGGCAAGATGACCAGCGAGAAGCGCGCCGTCGAGCCCTATGTCGTTCCGATCGCGGACGACGAGAAAGACCTCTACGACAAGCAGCGCATCCGCGCCTCCGCCTGATCACAGCGCAAAAGCAACAGGAGACATCAAATGCCTCTCGCGTCCTATCAGACATCGGTTCCGGTGGTCGTCGACGACGCCAAATGCATCGCGGACAAGGGCTGCACGGTGTGCGTCGACGTCTGCCCGCTCGACGTGCTTCGCATCAGCGACATGACCAACAAGGCCTACATGGCCTATGACGAGTGCTGGTACTGCATGCCTTGCGAGGCCGATTGCCCGACCGGCGCCGTCACCGTCAACATTCCGTATCTGTTGAGGTGAACATGTCGAGCCCGTTCGAGTCCTACGACGACTTGGAGGACGCCGACGAGCGGCTTCAGGCCGCCGATCCCGCCGAGCGCCGCGTTGCCATCATCGCGCTCGGCCATTCCGGCGATCCCGCAGCTGTCGCGCATCTCGCCAACATGGTGGCCGATCCTGACGCAGGCGTGCGCCAGCAGGTCGCGATGGCGCTGGGGGAGTTCGACGGGCCGGAGGCGGCAAGTGCGCTGGTGAAGCTGCTGGTCGATCCCGAGAGGATCGTCGCGGCCGCTGCGGCCGACAGCATGGCCGAGTTCAAGGATCCTGCCTGCGCCGATGTGATCCTGCCGCTGGTCAGGCATACCCATGCTTTCGTCCGCATGGGTGCACTGCGCGCGCTCAAGGAGCTGCGCTGCAAGGACACGCTGAAACCCGCGCTGGAAGCGCTCCAGGATGCAGATGCCGCCGTGCGTGTGCAGGCGATTGGCGTGATCGGTTTCCTCAAGCTGGAGGAATCGATCCCCGCGCTGACCGCGCTGATCAACGATCCCGATGCCCATGTGCGCCGCGCCGCTGTGAGCGCGCTTGCGTTCTCGCAGATGAAGCCCGCGGCCGAAACCATCACGCGGGCGCTGAAGGATTCGGATTGGATGGTGCGCGAGATGGCCGCGGAAACGCTGGGCTTGAACGCCAATGGCGGGATCGCGGCTGATCAACTCGTCGCTTGCCTTGCAGACGAGTTCTGGCAGGTGCGGCTGAAGGCGATCCGCAGCCTCGGGAAGATGAAGATCGAGCGCGCAGTGCGGCCGATTGGCCATTGCGTCAATCATGACCAGGCCAACCTGCGCAAAGAAGCGGCCGCCGCGCTCGGCGAGATCGCCCATCCCGACGGCGAGGCGTTCCTCGCCGTGATCGCCGACGATCCCGATCCCGATGTCCGCAAGAATGCACGTTGGGCGCTGCAGCAGATCGCGGCGCGAAAGGCGCGGGCAGGGGCATAGCCGCACGGCGCGCAGCCGCTCTGGACTTCCCCCGCCAGACGTTTATTGGTCTTCGCCAATGGGATCGGCGGCTGCAAATGCAGCTGGTCCTTAGAAACAGCGAGGGCTCGGCCATGACGACATTGACAGTGAAAGACCTTCTCCCCGCGGATGGAACGAAGGGGACGCTGGTCGGCCGTGTCTGGCTGCCGCGGGTGAGCGGTCCGGCCGTGGTTGCCGTACGCAGTGATGGCGTGTTCGACGTCACCTCGAGGTTTCCGACTGTCAGCGCGCTCTGCGAGGAAGACAATCCGGCCAAGGCGCTTGGCGCGACCAAGGGCGAACGCATCGGCGATCTCGACGCCATCGTGGCCAACACCGCCCCCGACGGCCGCGACCCCAACAAGCCCTGGCTGCTTGCGCCGGTCGATCTGCAGACCCTGAAGGCCGCCGGCGTCACCTTCGCCATCTCGATGCTGGAACGTGTGATCGAGGAGCGCGCCAAGGGCAATCCGGCCTCCGCCGAAGCGATCCGCAAAGAAGTGACGCGCCTGATCGGCGACGATCTGTCAAAACTCAAGCCGGGCTCGGATCAGGCCATGCACCTGAAGCAGGTGCTGATCGACCAAAACGCCTGGAGCCAGTATCTCGAAGTCGGCATCGGCCCCGATGCCGAGGTGTTCACCAAGGCCCCGACCATGTCGTCTGTCGGCACCGGCATGGATGCAGGCCTGCATCCGAAGTCGACCTGGAACAATCCCGAGCCGGAGCTGGTGCTGTTCGTGTCGAGCCGCGGCAAGATCGTCGGCGGCGCACTCGGCAACGACGTGAATCTGCGCGACTTCGAGGGCCGCTCGGCGCTGCTGCTGTCGAAGGCCAAGGACAACAATGCGTCCTGTTCGATCGGCCCGCTGCTGCGCCTGTTCGACGACACCTTCACGCTCGACGATGCGCGCAAGCTCGACATCAGCCTGAACGTGACCGGCACGGACGGGTTCGTTCTCGACGGCCATTCCTCGATCAGCAAGATCAGCCGCGATCCGACTGACCTCGTCGCGCAGACCATCGGCAAGATCCATCAATACCCCGACGGCTTCGTGCTGTTCCTCGGCACGATGTTCGCTCCCGTGAAGGATCGCGATGCGCCGGGGCAGGGCTTCACCCACAAGCGCGACGACATCGTCACCATCGCTGCGCCGGAGCTCGGCAAGCTCATCAACCGCATGCGCACCAGCGAAGAGTGCGAGCCCTGGACCTTCGGCATCGGCGCGCTGATGAAGAACCTGGCGCAGCGGAAGCTGATCTAGCTTCGCCTCTCCCCGCGCGTGGGGAGAGGCCGGCAGGCAAAGCGTGGCGGGCGAGGGGCCCCACCACGAGTTGGTCAGGTTGATAGACGCAGAGCTCTATCCACACCGTCATTGCGAGCGCAGCGAAGCAATCCAGGGTCTTTCCGCGGAGGAATTCTGGATTGCTTCGCTACGCTCGCAATGACGGGAGAGAGCTCGCGCGACTGGTTATCACCGTCGCTGCGGATCGAGCGCCTGCACCCCAACGCGTAAATTCCTTTCATCTCCCCGTTGCATCAATGGAACAAAATCGCGCTGAGCGTGTCATAGAACCGCGTGCCATCATGCGTCGCGCTTTCCACCAAATAGTCAAATAATATGACTAGTCGGAACCCATCTTCCGTGAAATAGTGCCTCCCGCCGCCTCAAAGGGTCGGCCTGCGGGTGCCATGCTACCAATCAGCGCCCGAGATAACACAAGATGACTTCTTGGGAGACACGCCTGATGACCCTCAAAGCCCTTTTTGCGGCCAGCGCCATGGCCGCGTTGCTTCTGCCGCTGCCGGCCAAGGCCGGCCAGCTCACCATCGGCTTCTCGCAGATCGGATCGGAGTCCGGCTGGCGCGCGGCCGAGACTTCGGTGTCCAAGCAGGAGGCCGCCAAGCGGAAGGTCAATCTCAAGATCGCCGACGCGCAGCAGAAGCAGGAAAACCAGATCAAGGCGATCCGCTCCTTCATTGCCCAGAACGTCGATGCGATCTTCCTCGCGCCCGTCGTCTCGACCGGCTGGGACTCGGTGCTGAAGGAGGCCAAGGAAGCCAAGATCCCGGTCGTGTTGCTCGACCGCGACATCGATCCCTCCGGCAAGGAGCTCTATCTCACCGCCGTCACCTCCGACAGCGTGCATGAAGGCGAGGTGGCCGGCGATTGGCTCGCCAAGACCGTCGGCAGCAAGCCCTGCAACATCGTCGAATTGCAAGGCACGGTCGGCGCCAGCGTTGCCACCAACCGCAAGAAGGGGTTTGACACCGCCATCGCCAAGCACGCCAACCTGAAGGTGGTGCGCAGCCAGACCGGCGATTTCACCCGCGCCAAGGGCAAGGAGGTGATGGAGAGCTTCATCAAGGCCGAAGGCGGCGGCAAGAACATCTGTGCGGTCTATGCGCACAACGACGACATGATGGTCGGCGCGATCCAGGCGATGAAGGAGGCCGGCCTCAAGCCCGGCAAAGACATCCTCACCGTTTCGATCGACGCGGTGCCCGACATCTTCAAGGCAATGGTCGCCGGCGAAGCCAACGCCACGGTCGAGCTGACGCCGAACATGGCGGGCCCGGCGCTCGATGCCGTCGCGGCCTTCAAGGACAAGGGCACGGTTCCGCCGAAATGGATCCAGACCGAGTCCAAGCTCTATACCGCCACAGACGATCCGCAGAAGATCTACGACAGCAAGAAGGGCCTCGGTTACTGAGGCGGGCTTGGCCGGACCGCGGCTTGCGGTCCGGCCACCCTCTTCGAAACGGCCGCGCAAACGCATAGGCTGGATGTCCGCATCGCCGGCGGGCACCCCTGGGAGTGACTTTGCCATGCAGAACAGCCTTGATCCTGCTGCCTCCCTGTTGGAGGTGCGCGGGATCAGCAAGAGCTTCGGCGCCGTGCACGCGCTGCAGCAGGTCGATTTCACGCTTCGTGCCGGCGAGATCCATGCGCTGCTCGGCGAGAATGGCGCCGGCAAGTCGACGCTGATCAAGGTCGTCACCGGCGTGTTCCCGCGCGATGCCGGCATCGTCAGGATCAGTGGCGAAGAAATTGCGCCGCGTTCGGCCAAGGCGGCGCTTGGGGCCGGCATCGCCACCGTCTACCAGGAAGTCAATTTGCTGCCGAACCTCTCCGTGGCGCAGAACCTGTTCCTCGACCGCCAGCCGATGCGCTTCGGCATCGTGCGCGAGCGCGAGATGCGGCGTCGCGCCAAGGCGCTGCTTGCGGATTTCGGTCTCGACATCGACGTCGCCGCACCGCTCGGCAACTATTCGGTGGCCGTGCAGCACGTCACCGCGATCGCCCGCGCCGTCGATCTCTCCGCGCGTGTGCTGATCCTGGATGAGCCGACCGCGAGTCTCGATCGTCACGAGGTCGAGATCCTGTTTGGTATCATGCGGCAACTCGCCGGGCGCGGCATCGGCATCGTCTTCGTCAGCCATTTCCTTGATCAGGTCTACGAGATATCCGACCGCATCACCGTCTTGCGCAATGGCCGCCTGGTCGGCGAGCGCGAGACCGCCTCGCTGCCGCGGCTCGAATTGATCCGGATGATGCTCGGCCGCGAGTTGGCCGAGACCACCAGCGAGCGGGCATCAGTAGGCGAGCACACGGTGCGCGATGTCTGTGCGAGCTACGAGGGTTACGGCAAGGCCGGTTATGTCGCGCCGTTCAATCTCGAGCTGCGCCATGGCGAGGTCGTCGGCCTTGCCGGCCTGCTCGGCTCGGGCCGCACCGAGACGGCGCGGCTGGTGTTCGGCGCCGAGCGCGCCGATTGCGGGCAGGCGAGGGTAGAGGGCGCGCCCGTCCGGCTGCAGTCGCCGCGCGACGGCGTCCGCCATGGCTTCGGCTATTGCCCGGAGGAGCGCAAGACCGACGGCATCGTCGCCGAGCTCACCGTGCGCGAGAACATCGTGCTCGCGCTCCAGGCCAAGCGCGGCCTGCATCGTCCGCTGTCGCGCCGCGAGCAGGACGAGATCGCGCGGCGCTACGTCAAGATGCTCGACATCCGCCCGGCCGATCCCGAACGTCCTGTCGGCCTGTTGTCGGGGGGCAATCAGCAGAAAGTGCTGCTGGCGCGCTGGCTCGCGACCTCGCCGCGGCTCCTCGTGCTGGACGAGCCGACCCGCGGCATCGACGTCGGCGCACATGCCGAGATCATCCGCCTGATCCGCGAGCTCTGCGACGACGGCTTGTCGCTGCTCGTGATCTCCTCCGAGCTGGATGAGATCGTGACCTATTCCGACCGCGTCGTGGTGCTGCGCGACCGCGCCCATGTCGAGGAGCTCGCGGGCGAGGCGGTCGACGTCGGCAACATTCTCGCAGTCATTGCCGCCGACGGCGCTGTGACAGCGCACGAGGGGCGGGCATGACAGCGCTGTTGCCGCGCCGCGGCCTCGCCCAGATTCTTGCGCTAATCGTGATCCTCGCGGTCGACCGCGTAGTGTCGCCGCAATTTTTCGACCTGCGCCTCCAGGACGGTCGTCTCTTCGGTAGCCTGATCGACGTGCTCAACCGCGGCACGCCGGTGGCGCTGCTGTCGCTTGGCATGGTGCTGGTGATCGCAACGCGCGGCATCGATCTGTCGGTCGGCGCCGTGATGGCGATCTGCGGCGCGATCGCGGCGAGCCTTGCTGACAGTCACGGCCTGCCAGTGGTGCTGGCTGCCGCACTCGGGGCCGGCCTTGTCTGCGGATTGTGGAACGGATTTCTCGTCGCGGTCCTCGGCATGCAGCCGATCGTGGCGACGCTGATCCTGATGGTGGCAGGGCGCGGCATCGCCCAACTCATCACCGAAGGACGCATCGTCACTTTCTCCTCGCCGGATCTGGTCTGGCTCGGCAATGGCTCGGTGCTCGGCCTGCCGGTGCCGGTCGTGATTGCCCTCGGCATGCTCATCCTCACCGGCGCCGTGGTGCGCGGCTCTGCGCTCGGGCTTTTGATCGAAGCGACCGGCGGCAACGCGCGCGCGAGCGAGCTTGCCGGTGTCGGCACCCGTGCGATGATCCTGTCGGTCTACGTCTGGTGCGGCGTCTGTGCCGCGCTCGCCGGCGTGATCGCGGCGGCCGACATCATGGGGGCGGACGCCAACAATGCCGGCCTTTGGCTCGAGCTCGATGCAATCCTCGCCGTAGTGATCGGCGGCACCTCGCTGTTCGGCGGCCGATTCAGCCTCGTGCTCGCCGTGTTCGGCGCGCTGATCATCCAGACCATGAACACCGGCATTTTGCTGTCCGGCTATCCGCCGGAGTTCAACCTGCTGGTCAAGGCGGTGGTGGTGCTTGCGGTGTTGCTGCTGCAGTCGCCGAAACTGTCTGGCGTTGCCGGCATCGCCGCGCGGCTGCGGAGGACGAAAGCATGAGAGGTCTGTCGCCCGCCCTCATCACGGCGATCGTGCTGGTCGCGGGCTTTGCGGCCTGCGCGGTGCAGTTTCCCAACATCGCTTCCACCCGTGTGGTGGGCAATCTCCTCACCGACAATGCCTTCCTCGGCATCGTCGCGGTCGGCATGACCTTCGTCATCATCTCCGGTGGCATCGATCTCTCGGTCGGCTCGGTGATCGGCTTCACCACCGTCTTCGTTGCGCTCGCGATCGAGCGCTGGGGCGTGCCGCCGCTGGTCGCCTTCGTCGCCATCCTCGTACTCTCGGCAGCCTTTGGCGCGGCGATGGGTGCGGTGATCCATGTCTTCGATTTGCCACCGTTCATCGTGACCCTGGCCGGCATGTTCCTGGCGCGCGGCGCGAGCTTCCTGCTCTCCACCGAATCGGTCCCGATCACGGCACCGATCTATTCTACGGTGTCGGACTTCGCGCTGCGGATGCCAGGTGGCGGGCGGCTGACAGCAATTGCCATCATCATGCTCGTGATCGTGACCGGCGGTGTCCTGCTGCTGCATCTCACCCGGTTTGGCGCCAACGTCTACGCGCTCGGCGGCAGCCGGGCGACCGCGAGCCTGATGGGCGTTGCGGTCGGCAAGATGACGGTGAAGATCTACATGCTGTCGAGCCTGCTCGCAGGAATCGCCGGCATCGTCTTCTCTTTCTACACCAGCGCCGGCTATTCGCTCTCTGCCGTCGGTGTCGAACTCGATACCATCGCCGCCGTCGTGATCGGCGGCACGCTGCTCACGGGCGGGCAGGGCTCGGTGATCGGGACCTTCCTCGGCGTCCTGATTCAGGGCCTGATTCAGACCTACATTAATTTCGACGGCACGCTGTCGAGCTGGTGGACAAAGATCGCGACCGGTGTCTTGCTGTTTGCATTCATCGCTTTGCAGCAGGGATTGGTCGCGCTTGCGCGCCGGCCCGCGACGAAGAGGCTGGGAGCCGCGACATGACCTCGCGCATCGTTGTCATCCCGACACGGCGGGCTCACTCCAACCATGCGGAGGTCGCCCGCTCGATCGGCGTCGACATCATCGCCGGACGTTACGCGGAGGGGACGCGCCTGCCGGGCGACGCCGAGATGATCGCGATGTTCGGCGTGTCGCGGCCGGTGCTGCGCGAGAGCGTGAAGACTCTGGTGGCCAAGGGGCTGCTCACCACCAAGGCGCGCGTCGGCACCGTCGTGCGCGAGCGCGGCGCCTGGAACATGTTCGATGCCGACGTGCTGGCCTGGCATCTGGACGCCGGCATCGACAAGCGTTTCCTGAACGACCTCGCCGAGATCCGTCTTGCGGTCGAGCCGCGCGCGGCGATGCTGGCCGCCACACGGCGATCGGACGAGGATCTCGCCGAGCTTCGGCGCAGCATGGAGCGCATGCGGCTCGAAGCGTCGGACTCGGTCGGCTTTGCCGATGCCGACCTCGCGCTTCACGTCGGCGTGGCCCGCGCCTCCGGCAATCTGTTCATGCGCTCGATCGGTCACGTCATCGAGGCGGCTCTGCGCGCCTCGTTCCTGCTAAGCGCCCCCGTGGAATCGGAGGACCGCGACACCGTGCTGCTCTGGCACCAGAAGATCGTCGATGCGATCGCGGCGGGCGATGCCGAGGCCGCTTCGGAGGCGATGGTCTTCGTCATTCACAACGGCATGCATCGCCATGAGGACACGGTCATCGAGACCGCACCGGCCGAGGCGCTGCCATCCCCGGAATCTGGAGAGAGATCGTGACCGAGCTTCGGATCGCCATCGTCGGCTTCGGCAAGATCGCGCGTGATCAGCATGTCGGTGCGATCGCCGCGGTGCCGGGTGCAACGCTGGCGGCGATCGCGAGCCGCAACGCTTCGCTGCCGGGTCTGCCGCACTTCGCCACCATTGAGGAATTGCTGGAGAGGGGGCCGCCGATCGATGCCGTCTCGCTCTGTACGCCGCCGCAGGTGAGGCGGGCGCAGGCCGCCGCGGCGCTCGCCGCCGGCAAGCACGTCATGCTGGAGAAGCCGCCGGGCACCGGCGTGGCCGAGCTCGATCCGCTGATCGCAATGGCGACGGAGGCAAAGCGAACGCTGTTCGCGACCTGGCATTCGCGCCATGCGCCGGCGGTCGAACCCGCGCGACAATGGCTCGCCGATCGACGCATTGCCTCTGTGCATATCAGCTGGAAAGAGGATGTCCGCGTCTGGCATCCCGGTCAGAGCTGGATCTGGGAGCCAGGCGGTCTTGGCGTGTTCGACCCCGGCATCAACGCTCTGTCGATCCTGACCAGGATCCTGCCGAAGCCGGTGTTCGTCACCGCGGCCGAGCTGGCCTTTCCCGCAAACTGCCAGGCGCCGATCGCCGCGAACCTGACACTGATCGACATTGACGGCCTGCCTGTGACCGCCGAATTCGACTTTCGCCAGACCGGCCCGCAAAGCTGGGATATCGTCGTCGACACCGACCGCGGTCGGATGACCTTGTCCAGCGGTGGCGCGCGCATGGCAATTGACGGCAAGGTGCTTGCCGAAGCGCCCGATGAGGAATATCGCGGACTCTACCGGCGCTTCGTCGAGCTCGCGGCGACCGGCGCAAGCGACGTCGATCTGGCACCGCTTCGCCTCGTTGCCGACGCCTTCCTGCTCGGCAGGCGCACAATTGTCGAACCGTTTGTGGATTAGACATGGCAGGCTCAAAAATCGAAAAAGATGTCTTCGGAAGACTGCCTGATGGCCGCAATGTCGAGCGCATCGTGCTGCGCGGTGCAGGCGGGTTCGAAGCGCGCATCATCACCCATGGTGCGGTGCTTCAGGCGCTGATCGCGCCGGATGCAAAGGGTGGCCATGACGACGTCGTGCTCGGCCATGACGCGTTCACCGGCTATCTCGCGGAACGAAAGTTCTTCGGCGCCACCGTCGGCCGCTACGCCAACCGCATCGCCAAGGGACAGTTTTCGCTGGATGGTGAGATGGTGCAGCTTGCCGTCAACAACGGCCCGAATGCGCTGCATGGTGGCCTCGTTGGGTTCGACCGTAAGCTCTGGGCGGTCGCGGAGATCGACGAGGGCGCCGAGCCCGCGGTGACGCTGACCTATGTCAGCCCGCATGGTGAGGAGAATTATCCCGGCCGGCTCGACGTCCGCCTGACCTATCGCGTCACCGGGCCGACCGAGCTGTCGCTTTCCATGGAAGCGCGGACCGACCGACCGACCATCGTCAACCTGACCAACCACAGCTTCTTCAATCTCGAAGGCGCGACGTCGGGCACGTCCATTCTCGACCACCGCTTGACGGTCGCCGCCGAGCATTTCCTCGCCATCGATCCCACCGCCATTCCGTTGCCGGAGCCGCCGCGGCGCGTTGCCGGCACGCCGTTCGACTTCCGCGAACCTCGGCCGGTCGGCGAGCGCATCCGGCAGGGCGACCAGCAATTGCAGAACGGCAGGGGCTACGACCACACCTATTGCCTCGGGCGTGATGGCAAGCTCGCGCTCGCCGCGCGGCTGGAGGCGCCGCGCTCGGGGCGGATCATGGAGCTGTTTACCGACCAGCCTGGCCTTCAGGTCTATTCCGGCAATTATCTGGACGGCACAATCTCGGGGAAGGGCGGCAAGCTCATCCGGCAGTCGGACGCCATGTGCCTGGAGCCGCACATCTGGCCTGATGCGCCGAACCGGCCGGATTTTCCGAGCCCGCGCCTTGATCCGGGCGAGGTCTATCGGCATCACACGGTCTATCGCTTCGCAGTGAGGACGCCATGATCGAGCAAGTCCCCACCTCCGTTCTCTCGGACGATCCCTGCCATCTCGGCGAGGGCCCGACTTATGACATGACCACCGATACCGCCTGGTGGTTCGATATCCGCGAGGGACGGCTGTTCGAGGCGCAACTTGGCAGCGGTAGCATCCGCGTCCATGCGCTCGGCCGGATGGCGAGCGCGCTCGGGCGCATCGATGCCGAGCGGCAGCTGATTGTCGCCGAGGACGGGCTTTACATCCGTAAGCTTGCTGACGGCGCGATGACGCTGTTCCTTCCGCTCGAGGCGGACAATCCCGCCACGCGCTCCAATGATTGCCGCGTGCACCAGTCCGGCACGTTCTGGATCGGCACCATGGGCAAGAAAGCCGAGCCGAAGGCAGGGGCGATCTACGCGCTCCATCGCGGCAAGATCTCGACGCTGTTTCCCGGCGTCAGCATCCCCAATTCGATCTGCTTCTCTCCGGATGGCGCCACCGGCTACTTCACCGACACCCCGCGCGCCGTGCTCTATGCCGTGCCGCTCAATCCCGCGACCGGCCTGCCGCGCGGTGAGCCGGAGGTGCTGCTGCGCCATACCGGCATTGGCGGTCTCGACGGCTCGGTGTGCGACGCCGACGGGCAGATCTGGAACGCCTGCTGGGGCGCGAGCCGGATTGATGTCTACTCTCCGCAAGGTGAACGCCTGCGCTCGCTCAGCGTGCCGGCGAGGCAGGCGAGTTGCCCGGCCTTCGTCGGCCCCGACCTGTCGCGTCTCCTCGTCACGTCCGCCTGGCAGGACATGGACGCGGCCGCACGCGCCGCCGATCCGCAAGCCGGTTGCACGTTTCTACTGGAGGCATCCGCGCGCGGTCGCGCGGAGCCCGACGTCAAGCTCGCATAGGAGGCCCGAAGCAGCCCACGACCACGTTCTCCACGACACGAAGAAACAATCTGACACCCAAGGGAGTAAAACATGCTGAAACTGAAGACCACATTCCTCGCGCTGGCGCTGGCGGGCGCTGCGACGATGGCGACGAGCCTCACCGCTTCCGCCCAGGACAAGGCGACCGTCGGCATCGCCATGCCGACGAAGTCGTCGGCGCGCTGGATCGACGACGGCAACAACATGGTCAAGGTGCTGAAGGAACGTGGCTACAACACCGACCTGCAATATGCCGAGGACGACATTCCGAATCAGCTCTCGCAGGTCGAGAACATGGTGACGAAGGGCGCGAAAGCGCTGGTGATCGCCGCAATCGACGGCACCACGCTGTCCGACGTGCTCAAGCAGGCGAAAGCAAAAGGCATCACCGTGATCGCCTATGACCGCCTGATCCGCGGCACGCCGAACGTGGATTACTACGCGACCTTCGACAACTTCCAGGTCGGTGTGCTTCAGGCGCAATCGATCGAGAAAGGTCTCGGTCTGAAGGAAGGCAAGGGTCCGTTCAACATCGAGCTGTTCGGCGGCTCGCCCGACGACAACAATGCCTACTTCTTCTACAACGGCGCGATGAGCGTGCTGAAGCCCTACATCGACAGCGGCAAGCTCGTCGTCGCCTCGGGCCAGATGGGCATGGACAAGGTCGCGACGTTGCGTTGGGATGGCGCCACCGCCCAGGCCCGCATGGACAATTTGCTCAGCGCTTACTACGGCAACAAGAAGATCAATGCCGTGCTGTCGCCCTATGACGGCATCTCGATCGGCATCATCTCCTCATTGAAGGGCGTCGGCTATGGCAGCGCCGACCAGCCGATGCCGATCATCTCGGGGCAGGACGCCGAGGTGCCTTCGATCAAGGCGATGCTGCGTGGCGATCAGTACTCGACCATCTTCAAGGACACCCGCGACCTCGCCAAGGTGACCGCCGACATGGTCGACGCCGCGCTCGCCGGCAAGCAGGTCACGGTCAATGACACCAAGACCTATGAGAACGGCGTCAAGACCGTACCGTCCTACCTGCTCAAGCCGGTCGTGGTCTACAAAGACAATTGGGAGAAGGTCCTGGTCGACAGCGGCTACTACAAGAAGTCGCAGTTCCAGTGAGGTTTCCTTTTCCCTCTCCCCGCGCGCGGGGAGAGGGGGACTCTCGATGAGGGACGAAAAGCACGTCCACAAACTCGTCATGCCCGGGCTTGTCCCGGGCATCCACGCCCTTCGTCGCAGGCGGCTGCACGTGGATGGCCGGGACAGGCCCGGCCATGACGACGCGGAGACGTTCAGGAGTATGATCGCATGACCGCCATGCTGGAGATGCGCAACGTCAGCAAGAGCTTTGCCGGCGTCCAGGCGCTGCGCGACGTCAACTTCTCGGTTCAGGCCGGGCAGATCCACGCGCTCGTCGGCGAGAACGGCGCCGGCAAGTCGACGCTGATGAAGGTGCTGAGCGGGGTCTACCCGCATGGCAGCTACGAGGGCACTATCGTCTTCGAGGGTGAGGAGCGGCGCTTCCGCGACATCAACGATTCCGAGGCGCTCGGCATCATCATCATTCATCAGGAGCTGGCGCTGATTCCGCTGATGTCGATCGCGGAAAACATCTTCCTGTCGCATCCGCCCTCGAAGCTCGGCGTGATCGATCGCGATGAGGTGTACCGGCGCACGCGCGAGCTGCTGGCGCAAGTCGGTTTGAAGGAATCTCCGGACACGCTGATCACCGATCTCGGCGTCGGCAAGCAGCAGCTTGTCGAGATCGCCAAGGCGCTGTCAAAGCGGGTGCGGATGCTGATCCTGGACGAGCCGACCGCCAGCCTGAACGAGGCGGACAGCGCTGCGCTGCTCGAACGCCTGATGGCATTCCGCGAGCAGGGCATCGGCTCGATCCTGATCTCGCATAAGCTTAACGAGGTCGCCAAAGTCGCCGACCACATCACGGTGCTGCGCGACGGCCGCACCGTCGACAGCATCGACTGCCATGCCGAACCGATCCAGGAAGACCGCATCATTCGCAGCATGGTCAATCGCGATATGGCTCACCGTTTCCCGGAGCGTAGCGCCAAGATCGGCGAGCCCGTGCTCGACGTCGCGAACTGGTCGGTCTATCACCCGATCCATCCCGAGCGGCAGGTGATCAAGAACGTCAATTTCGGCGTCAGGCGCGGCGAGGTCGTCGGCATTGCCGGATTGATGGGCGCGGGCCGCACCGAATTCGCCATGAGCCTGTTCGGTCGCTCCTGGGGCACTGCGATCAGCGGCACCCTGCGGCTCGAAGGCCGGGACATGGTGTTGCCGAGCGTCGCGGCGGCAATCGACGCCGGGCTTGCGTATGTCACCGAGGATCGCAAGCAGCTCGGCCTGATCCTGGCCGACGACGTCCGCAAGAACATCACGCTCGCCAGCCTCGACCAGGTCGCACCCGGGAGGGTGATCGACGACATCGCTGAGCTGAAGATCGCCAGCGATTATCGCGCCCGCATGCGCATCCGCTGCTCCGACGTCTACCAGGAGACCGGCCAGCTCTCCGGCGGCAACCAGCAGAAGGTGGTGCTGTCGAAGTGGCTGATGACCGACCCAAAAGTCTTGATCCTGGACGAGCCGACGCGGGGCATCGACGTCGGTGCCAAATACGAGATTTACTGTATCATCAACGAGCTGGCGGAAGCCGGCCGCGGCGTCGTGGTGATCTCCTCGGAGATGCCCGAGCTGCTCGGGATCTGCGACCGCATTTGCGTCATGAATGACGGCGCCTTCGTCGGGGAGTTCACAGGGGCCGAGGCAACGCAGGAAAAGATCATGCGCGCCATCATGCGCAACGAACGAAACATTGGGAACGCCGCGCCAGCGGCCGCGGAGATGGGAGGATCGCAGCTATGACCGACAAGACGGTATCGCTGCCCGAGGAGCGCCGGCACGGCAGCTTCATCAAGAACAATTTGCGCAATTACGGCATGCTGATGTCGTTGATCGCGATCATGCTGTTCTTCCAGGTCATGACAGGCGGCACGCTGCTGCAGCCGCTCAACCTGACCAACCTGGTGCTCCAGAACAGCTACATCGTCATCATGGCGCTGGGCATGCTGCTGGTGATCGTCACCGGCCATATCGACCTCTCGGTCGGCTCGGTCGCGGGCTTCGTTGGCGCGGTCGCCGCCGTGCTGATGGTGACTTACAAGGTCGATTACACGCTCGCCTTCATCGCCTGCCTGCTGCTAGGGGCCGCCATCGGCGCGGCGCAGGGCTATTGGGTGGCATTCTTCGGGATTCCGTCCTTCATCGTGACGCTGGCGGGCATGTTGGTGTTCAAGGGCCTCGCGCTCGCGGTGCTGCAGGGCCAGTCACTCGGCCCGTTCCCCGCGACCTTCCAGAAGCTGTCCTCCGGCTTCATTCCGGAGCTTCTGCCCGAGGCTGGCACGCTGCATCCGACCTCGATGCTGATCGGCGCCGTGCTCGCGCTCGGCCTCGTCTATGCCAGTGCCAAGGGCCGCTCGCGCGAGCAGTCGCACGGCATCGAGGTCGAGCCTTACGCGTTCTTCCTGGGCAAGAGCATCCTGCTCGCGTGCGCCGTGCTGTACTTCACCTACCTGATCGCCTCACATCGCGGCCTGCCGAACGTGCTGGTGATCATGACCGCCCTGATCGCGCTGTATGGCTTCGTCACCCGGCGTACCGTGATTGGCCGCCAGGTCTATGCGGTCGGCGGCAATGCGAAGGCGGCAAAATTGTCGGGCATCAAGACCGAGCGGCTGACTTTCCTCACCTTCGTCAACATGGGCGTGCTCGCAGCACTCGCGGGCCTCGTCTTCGCCGCGCGCCTCAACACCGCGACCCCGAAGGCCGGCCTCGGTTTCGAGCTCGACGTCATCGCCGCCTGCTTCATCGGCGGCGCTTCAGCTTATGGCGGCGTGGGTCGCGTCGGTGGCGCCGTGGTCGGCGCCATGATCATGGGCGTGATGAACAACGGCATGTCCATCCTCGGCATCGGCATCGACTATCAGCAGGTCATCAAGGGTCTCGTGCTGCTCGGGGCGGTGTGTATCGACGTGTATAATCAGCGGCGGTAGCTGCAACGGCAGTGCCGCAGGGTGGGTTAGCGAAGCAGATGTGCGAAGCGCATCTGCTTCGCGTAACCCACCAATTCGTTGCGGGTCCGCGGAAGCATGGCGGGTTACGCCTTCGGCTAACCCACCCTACGGCACTACGGCAGCGGTGATTGCGTCGTGAACAGCACCGCCGCGATCGCGACCGACAAGCCCACCGCCGATACGGTTGCCGCGGTCGACAGCACCCCCATTCGCCGAAGTGCGATGGCGAACGCGACGATGATGGGGGTCGCGGTCATCAGCCCGATTTGTGCCTCGCTCATCGCATTGCTCGCCGTTTTGGGGAACCGCCGGATGCATTCAACTTATGTCGGCGCGACGGGCGGAACGTTGCGTTAGCGCAAACGCGCCTCTGGCCGGTTGCATTATTTGTCCGGCGACAAAGTTGGAATCGCGCCGGTTGGATATCTGTCCGGCGGCTTGAGGCGGAAGGCAGATGTCGGCGACGGATTGCGAGCAACAGGGCACCGGCTGGGGAATCCTGGAAGATCTTCCCGGCGATCCCATGATCTGGGTGCTGATCTTCAGCGAACTCGCCGCTTTCGGCCTGTTCCTCGGTGCCTTCGTCATCGCTCGTGCGCTTCACCCAGCGCTTTTCGCGGCCGGTCAGGCCACGCTCGATGCACATCTGGCGGGAATCAACACCATCGTGCTCGTGACCAGTGGCTGGGCTGCCGCGCGCGGGGCGGCTGCGGCACGGGCGGGCGAAAGGGTGCGTGCGCGCGGCTGGCTGTTCGGCGCCATGGCGCTCGGCGCGCTCTTCATCGCGGTCAAGCTGTTCGAATATGCCGGCGAGATCGCGTTAGGAAACGGCCTGGAGACCAGTCCGTTCTTCACGCTGTACTTCCTTCTCACCGGCTTCCATCTGCTGCATGTCGGCCTCGGCATCGTGATCCTGGCCGTCGTTTCCTGGGGGGCCCGGCCGGAGGGCGTCGAAACCGGAACCGCTTTCTGGCACATGGTCGATCTGCTCTGGATCGTCATGTTCCCCATCATCTATCTGGTGCACCCGTGATTCCAGATCGTCTCGACATTGCCTGGATCATGTTGATCGGCCTCGCGCTCGCGACCATTTTGGTGCCCCCGCTGGTGGTGTCCCGCCCCTTGTTCGCCAATGCTTTGCTGCTGACCTTCGCCGCCCTCAAGGGCCGCCGTATCGTGCTCGATTTCCTCGATCTTCGCTCAGCGCCGGCGCTTTGGCGCGGCCTCGTCAGCGCCTGGGTCATCATCGTGGTGCTGTTCGCCTGGCTCGCATCCGCCATCGTTGCCCTGATCTGACGAGCGGTTGCGCATCGTCGCAATCCTTGCGCTTCCTCAAAGAGCGACCCGAGCCAATCGGCAATAAATCGCATCACCGATTTTCTCGACTCAAACCGGAAAGGATTGGCAATGGCTGAACGCCTGACCAAGTCGGCCGCTCGAAATGTCTTCTACGGCGGTTCGGCCTTCTTCTTCGCCATCTTCATAGGGCTGACGGCGCACAGCCATTACTACATGGCCACGACATCGACGGACGCGGCGATGCTGACGTCGTCGGTCGCCCGCGGCAAGCATGTGTGGGAGAAGAACTCCTGCATCAACTGCCACACCCTGCTCGGCGAGGGCGCCTATTTCGCGCCTGAAGTCGGCAATGTCTGGGATCGCTGGGGCGGCAACGAGGATCCGGCCGCAGCGCGCGAAACGCTGAAGGCCTGGATGCAGTCGCAGCCCTCGGGTGCGCCGGGCCGGCGGCAGATGCCGCAGTTCAATCTCACCAACCAGGAGCTCGACGATCTCGCCGACTTCCTGCAGTGGACCAGCAAGATCAAGCGGCAGGATTGGCCGCCGAACAAGGCCGGCTAAGCGCTTTCCTCTTTCAAGACAGAGAGACCTCCGAGATGAAATATCAAACTCAGAAAGTCGCGATGCTGTATTTCTACGGCGCGCTGACCCTGTTCCTGGCCCAGATCCTGTTTGGCCTTCTCGCCGGAACGATCTACGTCCTGCCCAATACGCTGTCGAGCGTCCTGCCGTTCAACATCGTCAGGATGATCCACACCAACGCGCTGATCGTATGGTCGCTGATCGGCTTCATGGGCGCGACCTACTTCCTGCTCCCGGAAGAGACCGAGACCGAGCTCTATAGCCCGCTGCTGGCGAAGATCCAGTTCTGGATGTTCTTCGGCGCAGCTGGCGTCGCCGTGGTCGGCTATCTCTTCCATTATCACGAGGGCCGCGAGTTCCTCGAACAGCCCTTCATCATCAAGGTCGGCATCGTCGTCGTCTGCCTGATGTTCCTGTTCAACGTCACGATGACGGCGCTGAAGGGCCGCAAGACCACGATCACCAACATCCTGTTGTTCGGCCTGTGGGGCGTCGCGATCTTCTTCCTGTTCGCCTTCTACAACCCGGCGAACCTCGCCGTCGACAAGATGTACTGGTGGTACGTCGTCCATCTCTGGGTCGAAGGCGTCTGGGAGCTGATCATGGCCTCCGTGCTCGCTTATCTCATGATCAAGCTCAACGGCATCGATCGTGAAGTCGTCGAGAAGTGGCTCTACGTCATCATCGGCCTTGCCCTGTTCTCGGGCATCCTCGGCACCGGCCACCACTTCTACTGGATCGGCGCGCCCGGCTACTGGCAGTGGATCGGCTCGCTGTTCTCCACGCTCGAAGTGGCGCCGTTCTTCACCATGGTGATCTTCACGGTGCAGATGACCTGGAAGGCCGGCCGCAAGCATCCGAACCGCGCCGCGCTGCTGTGGTCCGTCGGCTGCTCGGTGATGGCGTTCCTCGGCGCCGGCGTGTGGGGCTTCCTGCACACGCTGTCCTCGGTGAACTACTACACCCACGGCACGCAGGTCACCGCCGCGCACGGCCATCTCGCCTTCTTCGGCGCCTATGTGATGCTGAACCTGTCGGTGATGGCTTATGCGGTCCCGCAGCTCAAGGGACGTGCGCCCTATAACCAGTGGCTCTCGATGGCGAGCTTCTGGATCATGTGCACGGCCATGATGGTGATGACCTTCGCGCTGACCTTCGCCGGCGTGGTTCAGGTCCATCTCCAGCGCGTGCTCGGCCAGGGCTATATGGACGTGCAGGACCAGCTCGCGATGTTCTACTGGGTCCGGCTCGGCTCCGGTGTGTTCGTCGCGATCTCCGCGCTGATGTTCGTCTGGGCCGTGCTGGTGCCGAGCCGCGCGAAGCAGGCGGTCATCCCCGGCGCATTGCAGCCGGCTGAGTAGACGCAAATGGCGGCCGCGGTTCGCCGCGGCCGCCTGCTTCCTGGAAAGTCCGGAGAGACATCATGAAAGCTGCCCTTCACACGGTGACCTCGACGCCCGAGCTGCCGGACTATGTTCCATCCGGAAACGAATGCGAGCTTTTCGAGCATGCCTGGCGACGGCGTCTGCCGGTTCTGCTCAAGGGGCCGACCGGCTGTGGCAAGACCCGCTTCGTCGCGCACATGGCGGCGCGGCTGGGACTGCCGCTTCACACCGTCGCCTGCCATGACGATCTGACCGCCGCCGATCTCACCGGCCGCTATTTGCTCAGGGGCGGCGACACCGTGTGGACCGATGGTCCGCTGACGCGCGCGGTGCGCGAGGGCGGCATCTGCTATCTCGACGAGGTCGTGGAGGCGCGCAAGGACGTCACCGTCGTGCTGCATCCTCTGACCGACGATCGCCGCATCCTGCCGCTGGAGCGTACCGGCGAGGAGCTGGTGGCGCCGAGCAGCTTCATGCTGGTCGTCTCCTATAATCCCGGCTACCAGACGCTGCTGAAGGCGCTGAAACCCTCGACGCGGCAGCGCTTCGTCGCCATCGAATTCGATTTCCTGCCGCCAGAGCAGGAGATCGGCGTCGTGTCCGCCGAAAGCGGGCTGTCGCCGGAGCGCGTGCGGCCGCTGGTGGGGCTGGCTGGGCGGCTGCGCGCGCTCAAGGGCCACGATTTGGAGGAGGGCGTCTCGACCCGGCTCGTGGTCTATTGCGCGACGCTGATCGCCGCGGGCACGCCGGTCGCCGATGCCGTGCTGGCGGGCATGATCGAGCCGCTCACCGACGACGCCGACGTGAAGGCGGCGCTTCTGGACGTCGCGCGCGCCGTCATCGGGTGAGGCCGCGTCATGCTCGACTTCCTCGAACTGGAGGAGACGGTCGGCCGCGCCTGGCACAGGATGGTCGGCGGCATCGCGAGCTATCCGGTTCACGACGATCACGCCGTCGCACTGACCGAGGTGAGGGGGCGGCTCGCGGTGATGTTCCGCGCGCTCGGCGGCGAGACCGGGGTGCAGATTGCGAGCGCAGGCGCGCGAAAATCGGGGCATCGTCTCGGCTGGCGGCAGCGCATCGGCCTCGGAGACGAGCGGCTCGAGCAGCCGGGCCGTGACGCCGCGACCATCTTCCTTCCCGATCGCATCTCGATCTTTCCCGACCGCGGGTTGAACGCAGCGCTCTATCGCTGGCTGGCGGCATGGTTCGCCGCCGCGCCGATCGATACGATCACGGAAGTCGATGCGCTGCGGCGGGATCTTCTGGTGTTGCGCCGGGCGAGCGAGACGGCGGTCTTCGTGCTCATGCAATTTCCCGGTCTTGTTGGCGATTATGCGAAGCTCGCCGCAGCGACGGCCGAGGCCAGGCCTCGCCGCCCCCTGCCGCGCATCGAGCAGGAGGTCGAGCAGATCGTGCTGGCCCTGCTCGGAGCCGGCAAGGCGCCTGCGGGTAGACTGTGGCCGGCGATGATGGGGACGGGCCCGCTGCCCGACAAGGCGCCGCCGGGCTATCATTCGATCCTGCCGTGCCCGCTCTGGGGGGATTGCTGGACGCGCGAGCTCTCCCCCGCCCATGCCGGCGAGGACGAATGCGCGCCGGGCGCGGAAGCCGCGCCCGAGAACGATCGCAAGCGCTTTGCCGTCCGCGAGCGCGAGGACAACGCCAACCGCCGCGATCCGTTCGTGCTCAACCGCTTCGAGAAGATCCTCGCGATGGCCGAAATGGTCAACGTCGACCGTCCGGCCGACGACAGCGAGGACGAGGATGCGCAGAAGGCCGCCGACGATCTCGAGGAGATCACGCTGAGCCGCCGCACCGGCAAGCCGGCGAGCCGGTTCAAGTTCGATCTCGACCTGCCGCCGGAAGCTCTCGATGCCTCGAAGCTGAATGCAGATCTTACCTATCCCGAATGGGACTATCGTAGCGGCTCCTATCTGCCGGACCATTGCCGCGTGCTCGCAGGCGCAGCCTCCGAGCAGGGTGAGAGCTGGACGCCTGACGATGCCACGCGTCGGCACATTCGCCAGGTGCGCCGCCGCTTCGAGGTGCTGCGGCCGCGCCACGAGCTGATGCGCGCCCAGGCCGACGGACATGATCTCGATCTCGACGCGCTCGTGCGTGCGCGGTGCGACCTCCGCGCCGGCAGCGGCGGCAGCGGTCTCGATCGCATCCACGTCGCCATGCGGCCGCAGGGGCACGATCTCGCCGTCACGCTGCTCGTCGACGTCTCGTTGTCCACGGACGCCTGGGTCGATGGCTATCGCGTGCTCGACGTCGAGAAGGAGGCGCTGCTGGTGCTTGCGCATGGGCTGTCGGCCTGCGGCGATCACCACAGCATTCTGACCTTCACCTCGCGCCGGCGCTCCTGGGTGCGGCTCGAGACGGTGAAGGCCTTCGGCGAGCCGATGAGCGGGACGGTGGAGCGCCGGATCGGCGCGCTGAAGCCGGGCTATTACACGCGGATCGGCACGGCGGTGCGCCATGCCGCGGCCGAGCTCGCCCGCCAGCCGCAGCGCAAGAAGCTGCTGATCGTGCTCACCGACGGCAAGCCGAACGATGTCGATCATTACGAGGGACGCTTCGCGGTCGAGGACACCCGCAAGTCGGTGCAAGAGGCGCGCCGGCTCGGCATCGCCGCCTTCGGCGTCACGGTGGACGCGACAGCCCAATCCTACTTCCCGACCCTGTTCGGCCGCGGCGGCTACGCCATCGTCGGCAACATCAAGCGGCTGCCAGCGGCGCTGCCGGCGATCTACCGGCAGGTCGCGCATTGATGTCGGAACCTGCGGGCATGCGCTCTTGGTGAGCTATTGCTCACTTAATGGGTATATGATCGAATGGCCGGATGGAGCAGGGCCGGCCAAAACCAGATCTGATCATCTTCGATTGCGACGGCGTGCTCGTCGACAGCGAGCTGCTGAGCTGCCGGTGTCTGTCCGAGGTACTGGCCGGGTTCGGCATTGGGCTCAGCCAGCAGCAGGCGCTCGAGCTCTTTCTCGGGCGCAGTACCAAGGCGATCGAGCAGCATTATCGTGATCTCGGGCAGATCGTACCGGAGAGCTTTCTGCCGTGCCTGAAGTCGCAAGTGCTGTCGACGTTCGCAGCTTCGCTTCAGCCGATCCCCGGCGTTGCCGGCGTGGTGTCCGACCTGTCCGTGCCGTTTTGCGTGGCCTCGTCCAGCGACCTCGATCGCGTCGCGCTCTCCCTCGACGTCACCGGCCTGCGGGCGCATTTTGGCGACCGGATCTACACGGCGCAAATGGTCCGGCATGGCAAGCCGGCGCCGGATCTCTTCCTGTACACGGCCGAGAAGATGCACATCTCGCCCGAGCGCGCCCTGGTGATCGAGGACAGCGTCAGCGGCGTGAAGGCGGGCAAGGCGGCCGGCATGACCGTCTGGGGATTTGTCGGCGGCAGCCATTACCGCGGCCGTGACGGGCAGGCTATATTGTCCGGTGCGGGGGCCGACCGGGTCTTCGCGCGCATGAGCGATTTCTGGGAGGCGTGAGGCCCGCATGGCCGCCGAGAACGACAAGTCGCGACTCGACGATGCCGCGCGCGCCGGCTGGCTTTATTTCATCGCCGGTCACACCCAGGACGAGATCGCGAAGATGCTCCAGGTCTCGCGGGCCTCGGCGCAGCGGCTGGTCTCGCTGTGCCTCGCCGAACGCCTCATCACGTTCCGGCTCGAGCACCCCATCGCCGCTTGCATGGAACTTGCGGCGCGCCTGAAGGAGCGGTTCGACCTTGTCCATTGCGAGGTGGTGCCGGCTGATCCTGCGGCGCCGCAGGCCACTGCGGGCATTGCCGAACGCTGCGCCAATCTGCTCGATGCGACGCTGCGCTCTGAGACGCCCGTGATCGTCGCGCTCGGCACCGGCAGGGCGGTGCGCGCAGCGGTCGAGCGCGTCACGCCGATCGACCGACCCAATCACCAGATCGTCTCACTGGTCGGCAACATCTCCGCCGACGGTTCGGCGAGCTTTTACGACACCGTCGGCCGGCTCGCCGACCGCACCGGGGCGCGGCATTATCCGATGCCGCTGCCGTTCCTGATGTCGTCCGAGGACGAGCGCAACAAGATGGTCCGCATCGAGCCGATCGCCAAGGTGAAGGCGGTGGCGGCCAAGGCGGATTTGCGCCTCGTCGGCATCGGCCAGATGGACCAGAAGGCGCAGGTTCACATCGACGGCTTCGTCACCCGCGACGAATTGTTCGAGATGATGCGGCTCGGCGCCATCGGCGAGATCACCGGCTGGGCCTATGATTCCAAGGGACGTCTGCTCAAGGCCGGCACCAACAAGCGCCTCACCAGCATTCCGCCGGAAGTGCCGGCGAAGACCACGACGATCGGCGCCGCGGTCGGCGCGGCCAAAGTGACGGCGATCGCCGCGGCGCTGAACGGCGGCCTGATCAATGGGCTCATTACTGATGAGACAACCGCGCAGGCGATTCTGGAGCGGTAGGGGGCGTTCGGTGTAGCCGCGTCGGAACTGCGCTCCCTCTCCCGCAAGCGGGAGAGGTGAAGAATCCGCCGCCCTCGTCTCAGTTCGACTCACGCCCTCCCGCACCGCAGCACTCATAAGTTGCGCAAATGCCCGCGCGCCTGCTTGACAACGGTCGCCGCTCCGTTGAACATACGCCCAACGCGTGGGCATATGCTCAAACGCGAATTGAGGGGAGGTCACCGTGAAACATGTCCTGGGCGCCGTCTGCGGCGCGTCTGCACTTTTGCTGGCCGTCCCCGGGATGGCCGAAACGACCCTGACCATCGCCACCGTCAACAATGGCGACATGATCCGCATGCAGGGGCTGACCGCCGAATTCACCAAGAAAAACCCCGACATTGCGGTGAAATGGGTGACGCTGGAGGAGAACGTGCTGCGTCAGCGCGTCACCACCGACATCGCCACCAAGGGCGGGCAGTTCGACGTGCTCACCATCGGTACCTATGAGGTGCCGATCTGGGCCAAGAAGGGCTGGCTGGTGCCGCTTGCCAATCTCGGCGGCGATTACGACGTCGCCGACCTGCTGCCCAAGATCAAGGACGCGGTCTCCGTCGACGGCAAGCTCTACGCCGCGCCGTTCTATGGCGAGAGCTCGATGGTGATGTATCGCACCGATCTGTTCGAGAAGGCCGGCCTGAAGATGCCGGAAAAGCCGACCTGGGATTTCGTCGTCGATGCCGCCAAGAAGCTCACTGACAAGAGCGCCGGCACCTACGGCATTTGCCTGCGCGGCAAGGCCGGCTGGGGCGAGAACATGGCGTTCCTCTCGGCCATGGCCAACTCCTACGGTGCGCGCTGGTTCGATGAAAAGTGGCAGCCGCAGTTCAACACGCCGGAATGGAAGACGACGCTGACGACTTACGTCAACCTGATGAAGGAAGCCGGCCCGCCCGGCGCCAGCTCCAACGGCTTCAACGAGAACCTGGCGCTGTTCAACGCCGGCAAGTGCGCGATGTGGATCGACGCCACGGTGGCGGCATCCTTCGTCACCAACCCGAAGGACTCCAAGGTCGCCGACAAGGTCGGTTTCGCGCTGGCGCCGAACACCGGCCTCGGCAAGAACGCCAACTGGCTGTGGGCGTGGAACCTCGCGATCCCCGCCGGCTCCAAGAAGACGGAAGCCGCCGAGAAGTTCATCGCCTGGGCAACCAGCAAGGACTACACCAAGCTCGTCGCGTCGAAGGAAGGCTGGGCCAACGTGCCGCCGGGCACGCGCACCTCGCTCTACCAGAACCCCGACTATCTGAAGGTCGCCCCGTTCGCGAAGCTGACGTTGGCCTCGATCGACGCAGCCGATCCGAACAAGCCGACGGTGAAGCCGGTGCCTTACGTCGGGGTGCAATACGCCGCGATCCCCGAATTCCAGGGCATCGGCACCCAGGTCGGCCAGCAGTTCTCGGCCGCACTTGCGGGCTCGATGACGGTCGATGCCGCGCTGACCGCGGCGCAATCGGCGACCGAGCGCGAGATGAAGCGCGCCGGCTACATCAAGTGAACCCGAGCTCGACCTCCTGAGCTCAGACTTGCGGCCATCCGCCCGTCCCAGGATGGATGGCCGCCTTCTTCCCGAGGTTTCATTTTGACGCGTTTTCTTCCCGCGAACCGGTCTCCACTTCGCTCGAAAACGCTCTGAAGGAGAAGTCAGGGATGGCAACCCGGCAGACGCAGTTCCTTGCGCGCTCGCTCCTGACGCCTGCGGTCGGGCTGCTCTTCATCTGGATGATCGTTCCGCTCGCGCTGACGATCTACTTCTCGACCCTGCATTACAGTCTGCTCGATCCCGGCTCCGAGTCGTTCGTGGGCCTGGAGAACTTCCGTTACTTCCTCACCGATCCGGCCTTCCTGGCCTCGCTTCAGAACACGCTGGTTTTGGTCGGCTCCGTGCTGGCGCTGACGATCCTGCTCGGCATTCCGCTCGCGCTGTTGATGGACCAACCGGTGATCGGGCGCAATTTCGTGCGGCTGATGGTGATCGCGCCGTTCTTCGTGATGCCGACGGTCAGCGCGCTGGTCTGGAAGAATTTGTTGATGCATCCGGTGTCCGGCCTGTTCGCCTGGCTCGCCTCGCTGTTCGGCCTGACGCCGATCGACTGGTTCAACGACGTGCCGCTCCTTGCCGTGATCCTGATCGTGACGTGGCAATGGCTGCCGTTCGCCACGTTGATCCTGCTCACCGCGCTGCAATCGCTCGACGAGGAGCAGAAGGAGGCCGCCGAGATGGACGGCGCCAGCGCGGTATCGACCTTCATCTACATCACGCTGCCGCATCTGGCGCGCCCCATCACGGTCGTGATCCTGATCGAGACGATCTTCCTGCTGACGGTGTTCGCCGAGATCTTCGTTACCACCGGGGGAGGGCCGGGCCTTCAAACCACCAACATCGCCTTCCTGATCTATTCGCAGGCGCTGATCCAGTTCGACGTCGGCAGCGCCTCGGCGGGCGGCCTCGTCGCGGTGGTGATCGCGAACGTCGTCGCCTTCTTCCTCGTCCGCATCGTCGGCCGCAATCTGGAGGCTTGACCCATGGCACGGATGGCGACGACGCGGCGGGTGGTGGTCTCGACGATCGGAGCGTGGTTCTTCGGCTTCCTGATCTTCTTCCCGATCCTGTGGATGGTGCTGGCGAGCTTCAAGACCGAGCTCGAGGCCTTTGCCGTGCCGCCGTCCTTCCTGTTGTTCCACTGGACCACGGAGAACTATGCGACCGTGCAGGAGCGCAGCGACTATTTTCACCACGCGATGAACTCGATCATCATCGCCGGCGGCTCGACGCTCATCGCTCTCTTGATAGCTATTCCCGCGGCCTGGTCGATGGCGTTCTCGCCGACCAAGCGCACCAAGGACATCCTGCTCTGGATGCTCTCGACCAAGATGATGCCGCCGGTCGGCGTGCTGGTGCCGATCTACCTGATCTACAAATCCTTCGGTCTGCTGGATTCGCGCATCGGCCTCGTCTTCATCCTGTGCCTCGGCAACCTGCCGATCGTCATCTGGATGCTTTTCACCTATTTCAAGGAGATCCCGCGCGACATTCTCGAAGCCGCGCGCATGGACGGCGCCACCATCGGCCGCGAGCTGGTTTACGTGCTGACGCCGATGGCGATCCCGGGGCTGGCGTCCACGCTGCTGCTGAACCTGATCCTCGCCTGGAACGAGGCGTTCTGGACGCTCAATTTGTCGACCTCGAACGCGGCGCCGCTCACCACCTTCATCGCCTCCTATTCCAGCCCGGAAGGGCTGTTCTGGGCAAAGCTGTCGGCGGCCTCGACGCTGGCGATCGCGCCAATTCTCGTCCTCGGTTGGTTCAGCCAGAAGCAGCTCGTGCGCGGGCTCACCTTCGGCGCGGTGAAGTAGAGGGGCTGCCGGATCATGGGTCAGATCACACTTCAAGGCGTGCAGAAATCGTTCGGCCCCGTGCACATCATCAAGGGCGCCGACCTCGACATCGCCGACGGCTCCTTCGTGGTCTTCGTCGGCCCGTCCGGCTGCGGCAAGACCACGCTGCTGCGGCTGATTGCCGGGCTCGAAGACGTCTCTGGCGGCAACATCCTGATCGACGGCAAGAACGTCGTCGACACGCCACCCGCCAAGCGCGGACTGTCGATGGTGTTCCAGTCCTACGCGCTCTATCCGCATATGAGTGTGCGCGGCAATATCGGCTTCGGCTTGAAGATGGCCGGCCTGCCGAAGGACGAGATCAACCGCAAGGTCGAGGCCGCCGCCGCGACGCTGAACCTCACGCCCTATCTCGATCGCAAGCCGCGCGAGCTCTCCGGTGGCCAGCGCCAGCGGGTCGCGATCGGCCGCGCCATCGTGCGCGAGCCCAAGGCGTTCCTGTTCGACGAGCCGCTCTCCAACCTCGATGCCGCGCTGCGCGTGCAGATGCGTATCGAGGTGACGCGGCTCCAGAAGCAGCTCGGTACCACCGCGATCTACGTGACCCACGACCAGGTCGAGGCCATGACCATGGCCGACAAGATCGTCGTGCTCAACGGTGGCAAGATCGAGCAATATGGCTCGCCGCTGGAACTCTACGAGCGGCCGGCAAATCTCTTCGTCGCCGGCTTCATCGGATCGCCCAAGATGAACTTCGTCACCGGCGAGCTGGCCAAACAGCAGGGCGCGGCCACCATCGGCGTGCGACCGGAGCATCTCAAGATCGAGCGCGACGGCGCCGGCGGCTGGCAGGGCACGATCGCGGTCGCCGAGCATCTCGGCAGCGACACTTTCCTTTACGTCGATGCCGGTCAGCTCGGCATGCTGACGGCGCGCTATATCGGGGAATTGAGCCTGCACGCCGGCGACCGCGTCTCGCTGCTGCCGGACCCTGCGCGCATCCATCGCTTCGATGAGGCCGGCAACGCGCTTCGAGGCTGACAAGAAACGGCAAGAAAGCGGCAAGAAACGGAAAGAACCACCATGTACCTCGAAAAATTCAAGCTGAACGGCAAGACCGCGTTCATCACCGGCGGCGGGCAGGGCATCGGCCTTGGCTGCGCGGAAGCGCTGGCTGAAGCCGGCGCCAGGGTCATCATCGGCGACCGCGACAGCAAGATCGCCGACAGTGCCAAGGCCAGCCTGAAGGCGAAGGGCTTTGACATCGAGACCGCGATCATGGACGTCACCGATACCAAGCGCGTGGCGGAGGTCGCGAACGACCTCGTCGCCCGTCACGGCAAGGTCGACATTCTCGTCAACAATGCCGGCATCGCCCGTAGCGAAACCCCGGCCGAAACCGTCACCGACGAGCACTGGCTCAACGTCATCGACGTCAATCTCAACGGCACCTTCTGGTGCTGCCGCGAATTCGGCAAGCACATGCTGAAGGCGAAAAGTGGCGCCATCGTCAATGTCGGCTCGATGTCCGGCTTCATCGTCAACAAGCCGCAGGAGCAGTGCTTCTACAACGCCTCCAAGGCTGCCGTGCATCACCTGACCAAGTCACTGGCCGCCGAATGGGGTGCGCGCGGCATCCGCGTCAATGCGGTGGCGCCGACCTATATCGAGACCCCGCTCAACGCCTTCGTGAAGAGCAACGCCAAGATGTACGACGCCTGGATCGGTGGAACTCCGATGGCGCGGATGGGGCAGGTCGAGGAGATCGCCTCCGTCGTGCTGTTCCTCTCCTCGGAGGCCGCGAGCCTGATGACCGGCAGCATCGTGCTGGTGGATGGCGGCTACACTTGCTGGTAGGTTTACCGTCAAGACTGACGGAAAGCGACCGGGAGCGACAATGCCGCGAGCGTATATCGGCGTCGACGTGGGGACCACGAGCACGCGGGCCGGGGTGTTTGACGAGGCCGGAAACCTGCTTGCGACCGCGCGGCATCCGATCCGGATCTGGCACGAGCCTGGCGACATCGTCGAGCAATCATCGCAGGACATCTGGGAGGCCTGCGTCAGATCGGTGCGGGCGGCGATGGCGGAAGCGGCCATCGCGCCCGACAGCGTCGGCGGCATCGGCTTTGACGCCACCTGTTCGCTGGTCGTCCTGGATCGACAGGGCGAGCCGCTCACCGTCAGCGCATCCGGCGAGGCGCAACGCAATGTCATCGTCTGGATGGATCATCGTGCCATTGCCGAGGCGCGGCTGATCAACGAGACCGAGGACGCCGTGCTGCGCTATGTCGGCGGCTCGATCTCGCCCGAGATGGAAATGCCGAAGCTGTTATGGCTGAAGCGGCACCTTCGTGGGAGCTTCGATGCCGCTGGCCACTTCTTTGATCTCTCGGATTATCTGACCTGGCGCGCGACCGGCTCGCTGCAGCGCTCGACCTGCACCGTCACCTGCAAATGGAACTATCTCGCCCATGACGGCGGCGGCTGGAGCGCGCAATTCTTCAAGCGCATCGGCCTGTCGGACTTCGTTATCGAGAAATACGCCCGCATCGGCACCGAGATCGTCGCCCCCGGCACGCGACTGGGCACCGGCCTTAGCCGCGCAGCCGCCGCCGAGCTCGGCCTGTCGCCGGGCCTGCCGGTCGGTGCCTCGCTGATCGACGCCCATGCCGGCGGCATCGGGGCGATCGGCGGCCGCGACGGTTCGGGCGGGGCCAGCGACGTCTGTGACCGGCTCGCCTACATCATGGGAACGTCGGCCTGCATCATGGCGACGACGAAGGAGCCGTATTTCGTGCCGGGCGTCTGGGGACCTTATTATTCCGGCATGGTCCCGGACTTCTGGCTCAACGAGGGCGGCCAGTCTGCCGCGGGTGCGGCGATCGACCATCTCCTCAAGTCGCATCCGGGCCACACTGATGCGAGCGCGGCGGCGCGCAGCGAGGGCCTCGACCTCATCGACCTCCTCGAACGCCGCATCATCGCGCGCGCGGGCAGCGCCAGCCGCGCCGCGCTGCTCGCCCGCGATATCCATGTGCTTCCTGAGTTCATCGGCAACCGCTCGCCCTACGCCGATCCTGATACGCGCGCGGTGATCGCGGGCCTCGATCTCGACACCGACATCGCCTCGATGGAGCGGCTGTTCGTCGCCGGCCTGTGCGGGCTCGCCTATGGGCTCGCCGAGGTGATCGAAGCCTTTGCCGCGCACGGCGTGCGCTCCAGCATGATGATCATGGGCGGCGGCGCCAGCCGCAGTGCGCTGGTACGGCAGATCATGGCCGACACGACGGGGCTCACGGTCGCGCTGCCGCAGACGAAGGAGCCGGTGCTGCTCGGTGCCGCGATGTTGGGTGCGGTGGCCGGCGGTGCCTATGCTTCGATCGGCGAGACCATGGCCAAGATGTCGGCGCTGGGAGGGAAGAGCGAGCCGACCGCGCCCGACATGGCGGCGTTTCACACGCGCAAGCGCGAGGTCTACAAGCTTCTGCGCGAGGTCGACCGCGGCAGCCGCGCGGCCATGCGCGACATCGCGAGAGGTTGAAAAACATGCTGATTGCCTGTGGCGATGCGCTGATCGATTTCGTGCCGACGCGAAATGAGGAGGGACGTGAGGCGCTAATGCCGGCGGTGGGCGGCTCCTGCCTCAACGTTGCGATCGGCATGGCGCGCCTGGGCGCGCCGACCGGCTTCGTCGGCGGCATCTCGACCGACCTATTCGGCCGCATGATCGCCGATCACGCGACCGGCTCGAACGTCATGCTCGATCTCGCGACCCGAAGCGATCACCAGACCACGCTCGCTTTCGTGCGTATCGTTGCGGGCGAGTCGCATTACGCCTTCTACGATGCCGAGACCGCGACGCGGAACTGGACCTACCGACGCGGGTCGATCCCGTTCGATACCGTCGAAGCCGTCCATGTCGGCTCGACGACGCTCGTCAACGACCAGGGCGCCCGCGAGACGAAGGCGCTGATCGCGGACGCGCGGGCGTCGTCCACGATCTCCTTCGATCCAAATTGTCGGCCCAATCTGGTCAAGGACAAACCGGCCTATCTCGCGCGCATGGCCGAGTTCGCGGCGAGCGCCGATCTCATCAAGATGTCGGATGTCGACTTCGCCTATCTCTTCGGCGACGAGGCCTACCAGCAACGTGCGAATGTGCTGCTCGGGCAGGGTACCAGCCTCGTCGTGATCACCCGCGGCAACGATGGTGCGATTGCCTGGCATGCGCGGGCGGGGCAGATCGAAGTGCAAGCACCCAAGATCGAGGTTGCCGACACCATCGGCGCCGGCGACAGTTTTCAGGCGGCCCTGCTGGCCGTCTTGCACGAACAGGGGCGGCTTTCGCGCCGGCAGTTGAAGGACATCAGCACCGAGGAGCTCCGCCGCGCGCTGTCCTTTGCCGCCCATTGCGCCGGCCTCACCTGCACCCTCCCGGGCGCCGATCCGCCCTGGAGCCATGAGATCAATTGGAGTTGGTAGCCCGCCTCACATCCGCGCGACGGCCTTCTCGGCGCATTTGAGGAAGGTGCGGATCAGCGGGCTCTGGGAATCCCGTCGCCAGCACACCGCGATGTCGATGGAATCGGCTGCATCGCGCAGCGGCCTGAACACGATGCCACGTGGCGCGCCGAGCTTGGCGCAGGCCGGCACGATCGCAAAACCTTCGCCGGCGAGAACCAGGCTCATCGCCGAATGCACGGTCTCCACCCGGCTCGCAATCGGCATCACGATCTGATGCCGGCGCAGCAGGGCCGAGACCGCGGAGGAGGCGGGATCTTGCTCCGGCGGCGGCAACGCGATCAGCGGGCGGCCCTGCAACCGCGCCATCGGCACGGTGCCGAGCCGCGCGAGCGGCGAGCGGATCGGCATTGCCAGCATGAAGGGCTGGGCACCGATCCGAGCCACCTGGATCTCGGGATGGTTGATGGCCGGCATGCACAGCGCGACCGTGACGCTGCGATCGAGCAGCCGGGCCTCGCGCGTCGATGCGCTGAGCTCGGCGAACTCGAGGTCGACGCCGGGAACCGAGCGCCGTAGCTCAGGGATGAGCCGCGGCAGCATCGCATTCGCCAGCACGAACATGTAGCCG
>NZ_LBJC01000031.1:17850-330039 GCF_004114535.1 Bradyrhizobium nanningense | reverse complement strand
CGGCGACCGCGCGCGCGGCTTCGGCGCCGTCGGCCGCCAGCGCCAGCGCCTCGCTCGCGCGCGTCAGCAGCGCCTGGCCTGCCTCGGTCAGGTCCATGCCACGGGTGCCGCGGCGGAACAGCGGCGCGCCGATTTCGGCCTCGAGCTTGCGGATCTGGACGGACAGCGGAGGCTGCGCCATCCGCAGCCGCTCGGCGGCCCTGCCGAGGCTGCGCGTTTCGGCGACGGCGACGAAATAGCGGAGCCGGCGAAGATCCATTGACATACCGAAAACGTATGGGTTGGCCACCAAAATCGTATTGGACGGCGAGTTAACAAAACTGTCATTCTCGCTGTCAATGTCTTCGGGCCAACGGCGGCCCGCTTCGGAGCGTGATGTGGCGATGAACGGCGATCCCTGTCTCCTGTCCGCAACCGAACTGCGCGGCCTCATTGCCGCAAAGAAGATTTCGCCGGTCGAGATCGTCCGTGCCGTGCTCGCGCGCGCCGAGGCGCTCCAGCCCGAGTTGAACTGTTTCATCACGCTCTGTGGCGACGAGGCGATGGCGCAGGCCCGCGCGGCCGAGCGCAAGGTGATGGCCGGTGAGCCGCTTGGCCTGCTGCACGGCATCCCGGTCACCGTCAAGGACATCGTCAACACCAAAGGCGTCAAGACCACCTTCGGCGCCGTTCCCTACAAGGACAATGTGCCGAGCGAGGATGCCGTGGCGGTGGCGCGGCTGCGCAGCGAAGGTGCGATCCTGATCGGCAAGACCACGACGCCGGAATTCGGCAGCAAGTGCCTGACGGATTCTCCGCTGTTCGGTCGTACCCGCAATGCGTGGGACGCGTGCCGCTCCTCCGGCGGCTCCAGCGGCGGCGCGGCGGTTGCAATTGCCAGCGGCATCGCGCCGCTTGCGATTGCGACAGACGGCGGCGGCTCGACGCGGATTCCCGCCGCCTGCAATGGCGTGGTGGGTTTGAAGCAGAGCAACGGAATCATCCCGCACAGCCAGGCGCTGGACGTCTTCGGCAACCAGACCTACGTCACGCCGACCACCCGCACCGTCGCCGACACCGCGCTTATGATGCAGGCGATGGCAGGGGAGGATGCTTGCGATCCCTGGTCGATTGGCGTGCCCGTGCCGGACTTCATCGGCACCGCCGCCCCGCGTGGCGACCTGCGCGGGCAGAGAATCCTGTACTGCCTGACGCCGCCGGGCCGGCCGGTATCGGTCGAAGTCGCCGCCAATTTCAGGGCGAGCCTCGACCGGCTGGCGGGACTTGGCGCCGAGCTCGAGGAATTCTCGGGCGAGGGTTTCGACATCGAGCCGATCTGGCGCGCCATCAACCACACCGTCTGGCGCACGCGCTTTGCCAAGCTCGCCGCCGAGCACAAGGACGTGCTGAGCGAGGCCTTCCTCAAGCAGCTCGCACTCGCCACCGAGGTCAGCGGCGTCGACTACCAGGAGGCGATGTTCGCGCGCACCGCGCTGTTCCGCCATGTGCAATCGCTGCTGGCGCGCGGGCACCTGCTGGCGATGCCGACCCTCACGCGGACCGCACTGCCGATCGGCCAGGACCTGTTCGGCACCATCGAGATCGATGGCCGGCATTTCGACAGCGTCCGGCCGCACTGGTTCCCCTGGACCATGCCGTTCAACATGACCGGCCATCCCGCTGTCAGCCTGCCCTCCGGCTTCGGCCGTGACGGCTTGCCGATCGGACTGCAGCTTGTCGGCCGCTTCCGCGCTGATGCGGGACTGCTGCGCGTGAGCGCATTGTTCGAGGCGTCCAGCGATCTTCTGTCCCGCTGGCCGGCTTGAGGGGATGGGCATGGCGCAAAGGGCTTCTCAGCAAAGGGCTTGCCTCCGGCGCCCGGACATGTTGATCGTGCCGCAAGTGAGCTTTGAGCCCGAGCGCGCATGAGCGTATTTGTCCTCCGACGTCTGTTGACCCTGCTGGCGACGCTGGTCGGCGCATCGCTGATCATCTTCCTCGTCCTCGATGCGCTTCCCGGCAATGCCGCGCAGATGCTGATGGGTGCGGATGCCTCGCCGGATGCGGTGCGCGCGCTCACAGTCAAGCTCGGGCTCGACCAGCCGCTGGCGGTTCGCTATCTGCAGTGGATCAAGGGCCTCCTCGTCGGCGATCTCGGTAACTCCTATGTCTACGGCACGCCGGTCGCCAGCCTGATCGCGGAGCGGCTGCTGCTGACCGTTCCACTCGCGATCATGGCCATGGCGATCACAGTGACGCTGGCGCTTTCCGCCGGCATCTACACCGCCGCCAATCACAACAAGCTCGGCGACGTCGGCGTGATGTCGCTGACGCAAATCGGCATCGCGCTGCCGAATTTCTGGTTTGCGATCCTGCTGGTTCTCCTGTTCTCGGTGCGGCTGCAATGGCTCTCGGCGGGCGGCTTTGCCGGCTGGGAGGACGGCATCTGGCTCGGCGTGAAGTCGCTGCTGCTGCCGGCAATTTCGCTCGCGGTCGTGCAGGCCGCGATCCTCGCGCGCGTCACGCGTTCGGCCGTGCTGGAAGTGCTGCGCGAAGATTTCGTCCGCACAGCACGCGCCAAAGGACTCGGCAAGCGCGAGGTGCTGTGGAGTCACGTGCTGCGCAACGCCATGATCCCCGTGATGACGGTGATGGGGCTGCAATTCGCCAATCTGCTGGCCGGCACCATCGTGATCGAGAACGTGTTCTATTTGCCGGGCCTCGGCCGCCTGATCTTCCAGTCGATCGCCAATCGCGACCTGATCGTGGTGCGCAATTGCGTGATGCTGCTCGCGACCATGGTCGTCATCGTCAATTTCGTGGTCGACGTGCTCTACGCCTTCATCGATCCCCGCATCAAGGTCCACGACCTGTGAGCGAGCCCCTGATCATCGATGCGCCGCTCGCACCGCGCCCGCTGCCGGCGCGGACGTTCTGGCGGCGCGCGCTACGCCATCGCAGCTTCGTGCTCGGCGGCGCGCTGAGCCTGCTGGTGCTCCTCTCCGCGCTGCTGTCGCTGGTGTGGACGCCATGGTCGCCCTACGACATCGACATCGCCTCGAAGCTGCGGCCGCCGTCGGCGGCGCATTGGCTCGGCACCGATTCCTTCGGCCGCGACATCGTCTCGCTGCTGCTCGCCGGCGCCCGCTCCACCATCATGGTCGGAATCATCGCCGTCAGCATCGGTCTCACCTTCGGCGTCACGCTCGGCCTGGTCGCCTCTGCACGGCGCGGCTGGACCGAGGAGATCATCATGCGCTTCTCCGACTTCACCTTCGCGTTTCCGGCCGTGCTCTCCGCGATCATGCTCGCCGCGGTGGTGGGGCCGGGCATGGTGACCTCGATCGTCGCGATTGGCATCTTCCAGATCCCGACGCTGACCCGGCTGACGCGCGGCTCGGCCAACGCGATCTGGGCGCGCGAATTCGTGCTGGCCGCGCGCGCCGCGGGGAAAGGGAAATTCCGCATCACCATTGAGCACGTGCTGCCGAACATCCTGTCGATCCTGATCGTGCAGGTCACTATCCAGTTTGCGCTCGCCATACTTGCCGAAGCGGCGCTGTCCTATCTCGGCCTCGGCACGCAGCCGCCGCAGCCATCCTGGGGGCGGATGTTGAACGATGCGCAGACGCTGCTGTTCCAATCGCCGATGCTCGCGGTCTATCCGGGCGCGGCGATCGCAATCGCGGTGCTCGGCCTCAATCTGCTCGGCGACGGATTGCGCGACCTGCTCGATCCAAGATTGGCGCGGGAGCGATGACGATGGCTGAGCGCTCCGACATGCCGCTGATCGAGGTTGAGAATCTCGGCGTCCGCCTCAACACCAGTCGCGGGCCGGCGCAGGCCGTGCGCGGCGTCAGCTTCGCGCTGAAGCGCGGCGAGACGCTGGGACTGGTCGGGGAGTCCGGTTGCGGCAAGTCGGTCACCGCGATGTCCCTGATGGGGCTACTACCCGATAGCGCAATGGTCACCGGCAGCATCAAGCTCGACGGCAACGAGCTCGCCGGGCTTGCGGATGCGGACTACTGCCGCCTGCGCGGCAACCGCATCAGCATGATCTTCCAGGAGCCGATGACCGCGCTCAATCCGATGCACACCATCGGCAACCAGGTCGCCGAGCCACTGCGGCGTCACAAGAAATATTCGGCGTCTCAGGCGCGGAAAGAAGCGATCGCCTTGCTCGATCGCGTCGGGCTGCCTGATCCCGCGCGGCGGGTCGACGCCTATCCGCACCAGTTTTCCGGTGGCCAGCGTCAGCGCATCACCATCGCAATGGCGCTCGCCTGCGAGCCGGACCTCCTGATCGCGGACGAGCCGACCACCGCGCTCGACGTCACCATCCAGGGGCAGATCCTCGACCTCATTGCTGATCTCGTCGAGGAGCGCGGCATGTCGATGATCCTGATCTCGCACGATCTCGGCGTCATCGCCGAGAACGTGCAGCGCATGATGGTGATGTACGGCGGCGCCGTCGTCGAGAGCGGGCCGACCGAGGAAGTCTTCCGCCGCATGGGCCATCCCTACACGCAGGGCCTGTTCCGCGCCCGGCCGAAGCTTGGCGCGCGCAAGGGGACGCGGCTGAAGACGATATCGGGCACCGTGCCGGAGCTGGCCGATCTGCCTTCGGGCTGCACCTTCTCCGAGCGATGTCCGCTGGTGATCGATGCGTGCCGCGCCGCAGTGCCGCCGATGGTGGAGGTCGGACCTCGCCATGGCGTGCGCTGCATCAGGACTGATGTCTCGATGGCAGAACGCGTCGGAGCGCTGACCGCATGACCGTCGCACCGCTTCTGGACGTGAAGGATCTCGAGCAGCGCTACGCCCTGCCGCGGGAAAGCCTGTTTCGTCCGCCGGGGCAGGTGCGTGCGCTCAATGGGGTGAGCGTGCAGGTTGCCGCGGGCAAGAGCCTCGGCGTCGTCGGCGAATCCGGTTCGGGCAAGTCGACCTTCGCGCGGCTGGTGATGGCGCTAGAGCGGCCGACGTCGGGACAGGTCGCGCTGCTTGGGCGCGATCTCAACCGCATCCCCGCGGATGAATTGCGCCGCGCCCGGCGCGATTTCCAGATGGTGTTCCAGGATCCCTACGGCTCGCTCGATCCGCGCCAGACCATCGCCCGCATCGTCGCCGAGCCACTCACCGTGCTGGAGGGGGCCGATCGCACGACGTTCCGCGACCGCGTCGCCGCAGTGCTGCGCCAGGTGGGCTTGCGCGATGCGGACATGGACAAATATCCGCACGAATTCTCCGGCGGCCAGCGCCAGCGCATCGCCATTGCCCGCGCGCTGATCACCCAGCCCAAGCTGATCGTCGCCGACGAGCCGGTCTCCGCGCTCGACGTCTCCGTGCAGGCCCAGGTGCTGAACCTGATGCAGGATCTCCAGGAGCAGTTCGGCCTCAGCTACATCCTGATCAGCCATGACCTCGCAGTCGTCGACTATCTCTGCGACGAGGTCGCGGTGATGTATCTCGGCCGCATCGTCGAGCAGGGCCGCCCCGAAGATCTGTTCGAGCATTGCGCCCATCCCTATACGCGGGCGCTGCTGGAGGCCGTGCCGCGGGCGCGTGCCGGCGGCGGTCGCCGGCGGCGTGGGGGCCAGGCGATCGCCTCGCAATCGGCGGCGGCGGTCGGATGCCCCTATGTCGCGCGCTGTCCGCTCGCCGAGCAGCATTGCCGCGAGGCCCTGCCTGAGTTACGCAAGGTCGGCGAGGGACAACTTGCCGCCTGCCACAGGGCGGAGGCCGTGATGGCGTTGCCGCAGGCCGCCATGGAAGGTTAGTGTCCGGAGCCGGATTGGCGTAGGCTTAAGAACAGAACAGGGCCGGGGAGTTGCGCATGTTGAGGAAATTATCGATCGTCGCCTTTGCCGCCGCGCTCGTCGCGGCACCTTTGCCCGTGCTGGCGCAGAGCAAGAAGGACAGTGTCGTCATGGCGATGACGCTGGAGCCGCCGGGGCTCGATCCCACCAATGCCGCCGCCGCCGCGATCGCCGAGGTCACGCTCTACAACATCTATGAGACTCTGACCAAGATCAACGAGGACGGCTCGGTCTCGCCGCTGCTGGCGGAGAGCTGGACCGCTTCGCCTGATCTGAAGACCTATACGTTCAAGCTGCGCAAGGGCGTCAAATTCCACAATGGCGAGCCGTTCGATTCCGCGGCGGTGAAGTTCTCGTTCGAGCGCAACGCGGCGCCGACCAGCACCAACAAGGACAAGAGCCTGTTCCAGGCGTTCGAGAAGGTCGACGCGCCCGACGCCGACACCGTCGCGATCACGGTGAAATATTCCGAGCCGAACCTGCCGTTCCTGCTGGGGCAGGCGAGCGGCTCGATCGTCGAGCCGAAGAGCGCGGCGACCAACGTCACGCAGCCGGTTGGGACTGGACCCTATCAGTTAGGGGCCTGGGCCAAGGGGTCCTCGATCACGCTGACCAAATGGGCCGGCTACCGCAACGCCTCGGCGATCAAGCTCTCGAAGGTCACGATCCGCTTCATCTCCGATCCGGCCGCGCAGGCTGCGGCGCTGCTGTCGGGCGACGTGGATGCATTTCCGCGCATCGCGACTCGCGTCGTTGCTCAGTTCAAGTCCGACCCACGCTTCACGGTGCTGATCGGCGGATCCAGGGCCAAGACCATCGTCGCGATCAATCATCGCAAGAAGCCGCTCGATGATGTCCGCGTCCGCCGTGCCATCCTCGCTGCGATCGACCGCAAGGCATTGATCGACGGCGCGGTCGAAGGGTTCGGCACCCCGATCGGCAGCTTCTACACGCCTGGATCGCTCGGCTATGTCGACACGACCGGCATCAATCCCTACGATCCCGAGAAGGCCAAGAAGCTGCTCACTGAAGCCGGCGTCACCACGCCGATCGAGCTGTCGCTGAAGCTGCCGCCGCCGCCCTATGCGCGGCAGGGCGGCGAGATCGTCGCGGCCCAGCTCGCCAAGGTCGGCATCGTCGCCAAGATCGAGAATGTCGAATGGGCGCAGTGGTTGTCGCAGGTGTTCGCGCCCAATGGCCCGCACAATTTCGACCTCACCATCGTCAGCCACGTCGAGCCGTTCGACCTCGTCAAGGTCACCGAGCCGGACTACTATCTCGGCTACAACAACGAGAAGTTCAACGCGCTCTACAAGGAGATCGTGTCGACGCCGGAGGAAGCCGCTCGCGCCAAGCTTCTCGGTGACGCCCAGCGCATGCTGGCCACCGACGCCGTCTCCGCCTACCTGTTCCAGCCGCAATGGCCCACTGTCATCAACAAGAAGCTGAAGGGCGTCTGGAAGGAAGTCCCGCAGTTCGAGAACGATTTCTCGGCGTGGGCCTGGGAATAGGAACGATCGATCAATTCGAGCGCATCGGTTCAATGTTGGCCTCTCCTCATCGGGGAGAGGCCAATCGTTTGTCAGGTCCAAAACAAAAACCTGAAAAACAACCCCATGCACAGTAGCCGGGCGTAGTCATTTCAAGGACTTGCGCGTTGCGTCGCTCAATGGTCGACGGCGGCGCCGGGATGTTGATGCGTCGGGCAAAACACCGGCAATCTATCATCATCGCGTCGGTCATCGCCGTGTAAGGGGATCGTAGCGGAGTTCCATACGCACAATCAAACTCTCTCCCGAATTCCTGCAAATCTCTGCCATCGACCAAAGGTAGATTCGCTCCCGGTGAAGCGTGGTCAACAACGCGTCTTGCAAAAAAGCATTCTGCAGGCGTCAGGCCCGCTTCCGACAATGAAATGGGAGTTACGCCATGCAGCATCTGCCGAACGACACCATCGACGTCCTGCTCGACCAGTTTGGTCAAATCGAAACCATCTACGGCGATCCGAACTTCCCGACCACCGCGGACGCCTGGGGCGGCAACGACACCGTGACGGCAACCATCACCCAGCCCGAAGCAGAGGTCACGATCTTCGGCGAGGACAATACGACCTTGCACGGCCAGTCCCACGGGGGCAACGACACGCTCACGGTCAACTTCAACTACGGCTGGAACGCGGCCCTCGTGGTCGGCGATGCCCAGGCCATGACCGACGACGCCAGCGGCGGCAACGACACGATCAGCGTCGAGGACGATTCGCTGTACACCAACGCTCATGCATTCGGCGACGTCGCTGGCGACATGTCGGGCGATTCACACGGCGGCAGCGACGTCATCACCGGCGCGGTGGGCTGGCGGAGCTACGATAATGTGTACGCCGGAGATGCCGGTGGTTCCATGAGCGGCACGGCGCAGGGCGGCAATGACACGCTCGATGTCAGTCTGAATACCATGGAGGGCTTAGCGCAGGCCAGCGGCGACGCCATCGGCTCCATCAGCGGCGATGCACGTGGCGGCAACGACAACATAACCTTCACGTTCGGCACCAACATCGTCTACACTTTCGGAGCTGGGTACGGAGATTCGGCGACCTCACTGACCGACAATGCCCAAGGGGGCGATGACATTCTCACGCTGAAGGCCGATAGCCCCGATACCCTCCAGCTTACGCACCCAACGCTCTACGGCGATGCTCCGACCATGTCCGGCAATGCCCAGGGTGGTAACGACGTTCTCACCGGCGGGACAACCGGTGACTTCCTGTATGGCGACGCGAAGGTCTATGACCCCGCGACGCCGGGCTCGATCGCCGGCGGCAGGGATATCCTCAATGGCGGCGCTGGCGATGACCAGCTCGCGGGCGGGGGGAACAGCGACATCTTCGTCTTCAATACCGGCTCCGGCAACGACCTCATCACCGACTTCGATCAAGGCAACAAGGCGGTCGGCAGCACCGTGACGGAGCACGATCTGATCAACGTGCACGACTACGGGTTTGCGGACTGGGCGGCGCTGTCGAGCCTGATCAGCGACAATGCCGCCGGCGACGCCGTGATCCATCTGTCGGCGAGCGATACCATCACGCTCGACGGCGTCCAGGCGGCGAACCTGCATTCGACCGACTTCCTGATCTGAGCGAGTTGCTTTGGGCGCAACGACCTCGCCCCGCCAGCAGCGGGGCGAGACACCTTCGCCGCTCAGCAGCACGACCAATTCCCCGCTTGGACGTCCGCTTCTGACCGGGGGCCGAAAGAGCGGAACGTGTCCGCCCCGCCGGGCGATTCAGACTCGCTCCGCGATGAGAAGCGCGTCGTCCCGTCGCAGCCGAAATATCAGGCGATATTCACCATTTCTACGCTGCCGAAAAGGAATTCGGCGTTAACCATCCCTAACGGTTTCAATCTGAACGAAATCGCTTCGAAGTTTCTTAAATTTTGCCGGGTTACCTCTTCGGGCATGGTGACCTGGGGTAAGATATGAGTAAGCGGGCCAAACGTAGGAAGGCGGAGACGCTCGCCATGCCGATGGCCGCGAGAGTTGCACTCGGCGCCGTGGCCGTTGCCGCGTTGGGGTACGGGTTGCTGTCTGGCCCGGCGAGCGTGCCACCCGCGCGGAAGCCGTCCGCACCTCAAGCCCAGGCATCGTCAAGTCCGGTTTACGTGGCACCTCCGGTTCATGCATCGGCGCCGCCTCCGGCTCCAGTTCCGGCCCCGGCGCCTCTGGTTGAACCACCGAAAGCCGCTGAGGGCCCCGGCGCTCTTGTCCGACAAGTGGTTGATTATGCCAGCCGCCAGGCGCCGGGCACCGTGATCATCGATACCAAGAACACATTCCTCTATTTCGTCCTGAACGACACGCAGGCGATGCGCTACGGCATCGGTGTCGGCCGCGAAGGTTTCGCATGGTCCGGTGAGCAGACTGTGGCCCGCAAAGCAGAATGGCCGGATTGGCATCCGCCCGCGGAGATGATTGGGCGTCAGCCTTATCTGCCGCGGTTCATGGCAGGCGGTCCCGGCAACCCGCTTGGCGCCCGGGCGATGTATCTCGGCGAGACCGAATATCGAATTCACGGCACAAATAACCCCGATACGATCGGGAAGCGGGTTTCGTCTGGCTGTATCCGGCTGACGAATGACGACGTCACGGACCTTTATGAACGGGTGAAAGTCGGAGCGAAGGTGATCGTGCTTCCGGCAAATGCCGCCCGTCGACCATCGCAGGGAGCGCCGTCCGACGCCGCTTTCCGCTTGCCGGATCCGGCATCGTCGCCGAAGCGGCCCTTGGCGGCCAACGCGCAGATGCTGTCATCTGGACCGAAGATTGCCGAGGTCCAGTAGCTTAGTTCTTGGTCCGTAACTGAGGCAAGGCGGCGGCGCATCGTTCGGAAATGATGCGCCGCTCCACTCATGCGGCTTTCGCCTCGACATTGCCGATCCAGTCGCGGGCGAGCGTCACGTCGGCTTGCGACAATTGATGGCCCGCCGGCAGGACCCTGTGGGTCACGCTCGCGCCTGCTTGCGAGAGCAGGGTCGCAAGCCGGGCCGAATTGCCGGCCGGCACGATCGGATCGCCTTGCCCGGACAACAGCAGGACCGGCTTGGTTGCAAGATCGGCCGTTGGCGGATCCGACAGCGGCACCATGGCACGTAGCAGGATCGCGCCCGCAAGCACCTCCGGCTCCAGCAGCAACAGCGCCGCCGCGATGTTGGCGCCATTGGAGAAGCCGACCGCGACCGGCGCGGCGATGCCGTAGCGCTGCCGCGCATCCGCGACGAAGTCGCCGAGCTCGCGTGCGCGCCGGCGCACATCCTCCTCGTCGAACACGCCTTCGGCCAGCCGGCGGAAGAAACGCGGCATGCCGTGCTCGAGCACGCGGCCGCGCGGCGAGAGCAGGGCGGAGCCGGGCGAGATCATCTTGCCGAGCCCGAGCAGGTCGTTCTCGTCGCCGCCGGTGCCGTGCAGCAGCAGCAGCGGAGGGGAGCCCGCGCTCGTCGCGGGCTCAAAACGATGGATGAATGAACTCTCGGTCATGACACGCTCTCTTCCAGGTTCGGCAACACGCCCACGATCTGCTCGCGCTGCGCTTCGAGGAATCTCGGCAGCTTCAGCTCGCGACCCAGCGTCGCGACGGGCTCGTCGACGGCAAAGCCGGGAATGTCGGTCGCGATCTCGAACAGCACGCCGCCGGGTTCGCGGAAGTAGATCGAGCGGAAGTAGTTGCGGTCCCTCTGCTCGGTCGGATGCAGGCCGTGATTGCTGATGAGCCTCTCGGCCATCTTGGCCTGCTCGGCGTCATCGGCCGCGCGGAAGGCGATGTGGTGCACCGAGCCGCCGCCCTGATGGCCGCGCAGAAAACCCTTGGCCTCGTAGATGTCGACGACGCTGCCCTCCACATCGCCCGGCGCCTTGAAGCGGATCACGGAGCCTTCGCGCCCCGTCTCCTTGAAACCGAACACGTCGGTGAGGACGGCGGCCGTCTTCGCCGCGCTGTCGAGCAGCAAGGTTACGCCGTGGAAGCCGCGGATCGCATGCTCGGCCGGCACGTCGCCATTGCTCCAGCCGGGCTCGCCCTCGGCGCCGGGGATGCCGACCAGCGCAAGCGCCATGCCGTCAGGATCGGTGAACGGCAGCACGGATTCGCCAAAGCGCTTCTCGAGCGCCTCATAGGCAATGCCCTTCTCGGTGAAGCGCTGGGTCCAATAACTGAGCGAGCGCTGCGGCACGCGGAAGGCGGTCTGATGGGTCTCGCCGACGCCGCGGCGTCCGGGCGACACGCCAGCCCAGGGGAAGAAGGTCAGGATGGTGCCGGGCCGACCGGTCTCGTCGCCATAGTAGAAATGATAGGTGCCGGGATCGTCGAAATTGACCGTCTTCTTGACGAAGCGCAGGCCGAGATCGCGGGTGTAGAAGCCGAAATTGCGGATGGGATCGCCGGCAATCGCGGTGACGTGGTGCAGTCCTGACATTGTCGTCCTCCAAACTTCGGGGAGCGGTCTTGCTCTGGACGGAAATATTGTTCAGCTTTGGATTGGAGACAATCCATGCAAATATGACGGCTATGTCTACGATTTGGAAACAATCGGCGGAAGCAGACCTTGGATAAGCTCGGCAGCCTCCGGGCGTTCGTGAAAGTGGTCGAGAGCGGCAGCTTTGCGGAAGCCGGCCGGCAGCTGCGGCTGTCGCGCTCGGCGATCAGCAAATACATCGCCGACCTCGAGGAGAGCCTCGGCGTCCAGCTTTTGAACCGGACCACGCGGCACGCGAGCCCGACCGAGAATGGCCAGCGTTATTTCGAGCGCGCGCTCGTCATCCTCTCGGAGGTCGAGGCGGCCGACCAGGCGGTAACGCAAGCCCAGTCGGCGCCGCGCGGCCTGCTCCGCGTCAACGCGCCGATGTCGTTCGGCACCCTACGGCTCGGGCCCGTGCTGGCCGATTTCATGACGCGCTATCCGGAGCTCCAGCTCCAGATCGTGCTCAGCGACGATCTGCTCGATCCCGTCCAGGACGGTTTTGACGTGACCTTGCGGATCGCGGAATTGGAATCGTCGAGCCTGATCGCGCGAAAAATCATGCCGGTATCGCGCATGATCTGCGCTTCGTCCGATTATCTCGCGCGTCACGGCACGCCAAAACATCCGCAGGATCTGCGCGAGCATGTGTCGCTGACCTACGGCTTCCTGCTCACCGGCAACCAGTGGAAGCTCACCGGCACCGACGGCGATCACTGGATCCAGCCGGCCTGGTCGCTGTGCGTCAACAATGCCGAGGTGCTGCGCGACGTCGCGATCAAGGGCAGGGGGCTGGCGCTGCTGCCGGAGTTCATCGCGGCTGATGCTTTAAGGAAGGGCGAGCTGCGCGCAGTGCTGCAAGACTATTCTGCGCCGCCGCTCGCGCTTTATGCGGTCTATCCGCCGACGCGGCATTTGTCGGTGAAGGTGCGGCTGTTCATCGATTTTTTGGTGGAGCGGTTTGGGCGGGAGGAGGAGGCAGGCTGACGCGCCACAGGTGGCGCGCCAAGGGAAAAGCCGGGCCGAGACATTTCAGCCCGGCTCGCCGTCCTATTTCTTGCCGTCGAGAAACTGGCGCACCGCCTTGATCGTCGCCGCCGGATCCTCCTCCATCAGCCAGTGCCCGGCACCCGGGATGACGACCTCGGTGACATCAGTCGCGGCATTGCGCATCACGACCGCCTCCGTCGCGCCAAAGGATTTCTCCCCGCCGACGGCGAGCACGGGCATGGTCAGCTTGGTCGCGATCGCCTTCTTGTTGTCCTCGGCGTCGGTGCGGATCGACCTGAACTGGGCGAATGCCGCGTGCATCGCGCCCGGCCGCGCATAGAGCTCTGCATAATGGCGGCGTGTCGCTTCCGTGACCTTTGATGGCGTGCCCGCGAAGTCATCCCAGAAGCGGTCGAGGTAGATGCGCTCGCGGCCCTTGACCAGCCGTTCCATGTCGGGCCCCCCGAGATCAAAATGCCAAAGCTGCGGACTGCGAACGACCTCGTCCCATGGCGGCACCCCGGGCACCGGCGCATCCATGACGACCAGCTTCTCGGTCAGGTCGCGATACCGGGCCGCGTAGGCATAGGCCACCATGGTTCCGATGTCGTGTCCGACGACGGCGGCCTTTTCGATGCCGAGTGACTGCAAAACGGCACGCATGTCGGCCGCCTGAGTCCACTTGTCGTAGCCATTATCGGGCTTGCCTGACAGGCCCATGCCGCGGAGATCGGGCACGACCACGGTGTGATCGCGCGCGAGGTCAGCGCCGAGCTTGACCCACATGTCGCCGGTATCGCCGAAGCCATGGATCAGGATCACGGCCGGACCTTGGCCGCCGACGCGAACATGAATCTGTGTGCCATTGGCCGCGACGGTTCTGGTTCTAAAGCCGGAAGGGAATTGTTCGACCTCGGCGCGCGCGGCAGGAGCGAACAGCATGAGAAGAATGGCGAGGCATTTTGCGCGCACCGGCGTCTCCGATCATCTTGTACTTCAGTCAGCGACCGTACGATGTTCGGCTGGCCGGAGCAATTCGTCCAACGCGCTCATCGAGGCCTTCTGAAGCGTGGCGAGCTCGCGTGCAGCGTCCTGGCGCTCGGGCGGGGACATTGAGCTCGCTGCCAGCTCGACTTCGCGGCAGCGCTCGAACAGCCGGACGAGGCCAAGCGCGCTCGCCGCGCTGCCGAGCTGGTGCGCCGATCGGGCGAGCCGCTTGTGGTCGCCGAGCTCTGCCGCCTTGCCGATGTCCGAGATCAGCCTGTCGCCGGTCTCCTGGAGCAGATGATGGAGCTTTGCGATCTGCGTCGGGCCAAGGAGTTCTTTCTGGTCGTCGAGGAAAGGGCGATCAATCAACGCGCCCGCGGCGAGCTGCGCTGCTGCTGGCTCGACTTCCGGATCGTCCTCGATCGCCTCGCGCAGCGCGTTGATCAGGATCGGCTTGCTGACGATCCTGGCGATGCCTGCGTCCGCGAGCCGCTCGCGCGCGCTGGACGACACGTCGGCCGTCACGGCGATGATGCGCGGCGTGCTTGGCAGGCCGAGCTTGCCGATTCGCGACGCGGCCTCCACACCGTCCATGTCGGGCATGTGCAGATCCATCAGGATGGCGTCGAATGAATGATTGCGGGCGAGCTCGACGGCCGATGCACCGTTCCTGGCGATCGTGGGATGATGGCCGAGCCGGTTCAGGATCGCCTCTCCGACTTCGCAATTGACGGGATCGTCGTCGACCAAGAGCACGCGAAGCGGCCGCGACGGCGGCGGAAGCTTGCCTTGCGCGACGCCGCTCGCGGCCAGGCTCAGCGGCACCTCCAAGACAAACGTGCTGCCCGCGCCCGGCGTGCTCGCAACCGTCAACTCGCCGCGCATCAGCCGCGTGAGGCGCCGCGCGATCGCAAGGCCGAGGCCGGTGCCGCCGAACCGCCGCGCGATGCTGTCGTCCGCCTGCACGAAATCCTCGAAGATCCGCTCGTGCATGTCGGGGGCGATGCCGATGCCGGTGTCGCGAACGGTGATGCGCAGCAGGACATGATCGTCGTGCCGCTCAGCGGCCGCGTTCACGGCGATCCCGCCTGATGGCGTGAACTTGATGGCGTTGCCGATGAGGTTGAGCAGGATGCGATTGAGCCTGACGGGGTCGCCGTGCACCGAGGTATTGACCGTCGCATCGCAGGCGAGGTCGAAAGTCAGCCCCTTGGCGAAGGCCTGCGGACGCATCAGATCGGCGGTTGTCCCGATCAGCTGGTCGAGGCGGAAGTCGCGTGTTTCCAGCGTTTCGGTGCTGGCCTCAAGGCGGGCATATTCCAGGACGGCGTCAACCAGCGCGATCAGCGTTTCGCCCGACGCGGCTGCGGTCGCGAGGTGGCGCCGCTGCGCCTCGCCGAGATTGCCGTCATCGAGCAGCTGCAGCACGCCCATGACTCCGTTCAGCGGGGTGCGCAGCTCGTGGCTGACGACGGCGAGGAAGCGCGATTTGGTCTCGTTGGCCGCCACCGCCGCGCTGCGCGCGCGCTCGGCGGCATCGTGCTCGGCAAGGGCGTGATCGCGCGCCTTCTCCAGCTCGGAGGTGCGCTCGATCACCTTGCGTTCGAGCGTCGCGTAGGAGTCGCGCAGGTGCGCCGCCATCCGGTTGAATTGGTCGCCGAGCGCTTCCAGCTCGTCGCCGGTCTTGATCGCGAGCCGCAGGCCGAGATCGCCGCTCCCGATCCGCCGCGCGCCCTGGGTCAGGAGCTGGATCGGCCCCGTCATGCGCCGGCTGAGAAAGAGCGAGACCAGCACCGCACCGACCAAGAGGACGACGAGGAGGAAGGCCGAACGGCCGATCGATGCGTAGATCGGCGCATAGGCTTCGCTGAGCGGCAGCTCGACGAACACCAGCCAGCCGAGCGAGGGGACCGTCGCATAGGTCGACAGCACGCACTGGCCGGTCAGATCCGCCTTGACCAATCCGCCCGAGGGCGGCCCCACGCCATCGAGCGCGGCGCGCACGTCCGCATGGCCCGAGAGATCGCTGCGCTGCAGTGCCCGCCACAAATCCGGATGCGCGATCAAGACGCCCATGCGATCGACCACGTAGGCCTTGCCGGTGGTGCCGACCCTGATCCCGGTGACGAGGTCCCAGATGAAACGCAGATTGACCTCGGCGACGATCACATTCGGATTGCGGCCGGTGCCGCGCGTGGCGAGCGTCATGAATGGCTCGGTGTCGGCGAAGAAGTAGACCGGCCCGTAATAGGCGCGGCTTTCGTTGGCACCGCGAAAGGCGGGCGAGGCGGACAGGTCGGCCTTGCTGCCGATCTTATCCGCCACACGGCGGGACACGCGCACCTGCTCGAGTCCTTGCGAGTCGAGCTCGGCGATTTCCGCGATGGGCGGCGAAAGACGCAGGAGACGGATGGCGTTCAGGCGCTGGTCTTCGTTGGTCGACAATTCCGGCGGCAGGCGCGACAGCCATCTGATCTGGCTCTCGATCTGGCCGACGAACTGGCCGATCTGGATCGCCGCGGACGCTGCCTGCTCGCGCTGGGTTGCCGCCAGAAGCTGCTTCTGCTCGCGATAGGAGAACCAGACGTCAAAGCCGGTGTTGATGGCGAGCGCGGCAAAGGCGAGGGCGAGGATCGAGTAGAGATATTTGCGGAACAGCCGCCCGGGAGGCGTCCGCAGAGGTCCCTGGTCGACTGTCTCGTTCACTCGCGGATCTCGTCGGTGCGCGCGAGCAGCGTGAACGGGATGGTCAATCCCAGCAAGCGAGCGACCGTACGGTTGATCAGGAGCTCGTATTTCCGCGGCGATTGCACCGGAAGATCACCGGCCTTGGTGCCGCGCAGGATGAGATCGACGTAATCGGCCGAGCGCACCTCCAACGTCGGCCCGTAGCTCATCAACCCGCCGGCATCCATGAAGTAATGGAACGGATAGATCGTGGGCACGCGATACTTGGCCGCCGCAGCGACGACCGTCTGCCGGTTGACGACGAGGAAGCTGTCGACCAGCGCGATCATCGCCGCCTTGGGCGGTTCGGAGAAGCGCCTGACGGCGTCGTCGATGTCCGCCGGCACATGGACGGGGGCGGGGAGGACGGACACTCCGGACTCGGCCGCCTGTTGCTCGATCGAGTCGAGGAAGAAGCGCCCCGCCCGAGGTGTGGTCGCCGGATTGAACAGGACACCGATGCGGGTAAGGTCGGGCACGGCCTCCCGGATCAGTTGCAGCCATTTGCCGCCCATCTCGGCGGTGCTGTTGGTGAAGCCGGTCACGTTGCCGCCGGGATGGGCAAGGCTTTCGACGAAGCCATTGCCGACGGGATCGTTGGCGGTCGCAAAGACGATCGGAATGGTCTTGGTGGCGGCAAGGACCGCTGCGGTTTCGATGGTCGATCCCGTCAGGATCACATCCGGCTTGAGCTCGAGCAGTTCCTGAATGGCCGCCTTCAGCCTGTCCGGTGCGCCGAAGCTTGAACGCAGCTCGAGGCGGAAGTTGACGCCCTCGACCCAGCCGCGCTGCCTCAAGCCGACGACGAGGCCGCCGAGGCGAGAGGTCGCGCTGTCGATCATGCTCCGCCTCGTCAGCTCGTCGTCGAGCGGCAATGCGGTCAACGATGCGACGATCCGCATGCGATCCGACGTTGCGCCGAGCGCGATCCATCCCGCGGCGGTCGCTCCTGCAAGACGAATGAAGTCGCGGCGATCGACCGCGAGAGCGGAAGGCCGTTCGGTCATGGAATGCTTTGCATGATGGCTTGCCCCGGCTCGGATGCTTAGCGCGATCGGCCAGCGTCCACAATTGATCAAAAAATGCACGTGTGAATGTTCATTCGCAGCGTTTGGCAGCCACTCTCCCAGCTAACGCCGCAGCGTGAACTCATCCGCCCGGCGCCGATGCTCCCATTTCGCTTGCTCGAGCTCGGGCCGGTCGCATTCGCCTTCCGGATAGCCGATGCAGAGATAGGCGATGAACTTCCAGGTCTCGGGTACGTCGAGAATGGCGTGCACGCGATCCGGATTGAGGATCGACACCCAGCCGAGACCGATGTCTTCCGCGCGTGCGGCGAGCCACATCGCGGTGATCGCGGCAACCACGGAATATTCCGTGGTCTCCGGCATGGTCGCGCGGCCGAGACCGTGGCCGATGTCGCTGGTCTTGTCGGCGAACACGGCGAGATGGCCGGGCGCCTGTTCGAGGCCCGACAATTTCAGCGTGGCGTAGCGCGCTGCGCGCTCGCCGGAATAGCAGCTCAGCGCATCGGCGTTGCACGCCCTGAAATCGTCGATCACGGCGCGGCGGCGCACGGCATCGTCGACGATGACGAAGCGCCAGGGCTGGCTGAGGCCGACCGAGGGCGAAAGGCAGGCGGTCTCGATCAACCGATCGATGGCCCCCTCCGGTAGCGGATCGCTGCGAAAGCGGCGCACGTCGCGGCGCCACACGAACAGCTCGTGCAATTGCCGGCGGAAGGTGTCGTCGAACTCGACCATCGGCTCAACGTCCGATCTGAAAGGCTGCGGCGACCAGCAGGACCAGAATTTCGCCGATCTGCTCGAACGCGCCGAGGATGTCGCCGGTCTGCCCGCCGATCTGGCGGATCGCAAGCCGTGCCAGCATCAATCCAGCAAACGACAGCAGGATCAGGCCGACCAGCGCCTTGCCCGGCCCCAACGCCAGGGCGAGCGCGAGCGTTCCAACCGCGAATGCGATAGCGACGCTGCGGCCCGGCGGCGATCCGGCGCGCGCCGACAACCCGTCCGGTCGTGCCGGCGGGACCAGTGACATGAAGGCCGGCACGCCTGCACGGGCGGCCGCGTGCGCGGCGCACAGCGCCAGCGTGACGGCGAAGGGACTGGCGATCGTTGCGAGCGCGCTCCAGCGCAGGCCGAACGACAGGATCAGCGCACAGACGCCGTAGGTGCCGATCCGGCTGTCGCGCATGATCTCCAGCTTGCGCTCGCGCGTGCGGCCGCCGCCGAGTCCGTCGGCGGTGTCGGCAAGCCCGTCCTCATGCAATGCGCCGGTGATGAGGGCGGTAGTCCCCAGCGCAAGCAGGGCGGCGAGGTTCGGTGTCAGTCCGCAGCGGATCGCGGCCTTGTAGACGAAGGCGCCGGCGAGGCCGACCAGCAGTCCTGCGACGGGCAGCGCCCAGGTCGCCCGCGCGACGGCGCCGTCAGCCGCCGGCTTCGACGATGCCGCCGGAAGGATCGTCACGAACGACGCCGCCATCCTGAGATCGGCGACGATGTCTTTGAGAAGCTCGGCGCGCGGCATCATTTCAATTTCATCGGAAGGCCGGCGACGACGAACTCGACCTCGTCAGCAACGTCGGCGATCGTTTGATTCATGGTTCCGGCGGCGTCGCGATAGAGGCGCGCCAGCGCATTGTCCGGCACGATGCCGAGGCCGACTTCGTTGGTGACCAGGACGACGGGGCTCTTGAAACGGGGCAGGGCGGCGGCGAGTTCGGTCACCTCGCGTTCCCAATCGCGCGTCGCATGCATCAAATTGGAAAGCCACAGCGTCAGGCAATCCACCAGTCTTGCGCCGCCGCCATCGGTCGCGACCAGCGCCCCCACGAGATCTAGCGGTACCTCGCGCTCGATCCAGTCGGCTCCGCGCCGCGCGCGATGCTTGGCAATGCGTGCCTCCATCTCAGTGTCGAGTGCCTCGGCCGTTGCGACATAGACGGGCTGGCCCGGAAAAGCGCGCGTGCGCATTTCCGCACGCCTGCTCTTGCCCGATCGCGCTCCGCCGGTGATCAAGATGACGGCCATAAAACTCTCCTGGAGGGCCTGACTAACCACCAATCGCGGCCAAAGACAAAGCCGAAATCAGGCGTGGAGGGGCTTGCGCTTGGCCCTCGCTTTGCGCAACAGGGGCTGGACAGGAGGCAGGATTGGGCTTTGCGGGCGCGATGGTGGTGGCGATGGCGGTGGATGCCCTCTCAGGCTGGCCGTCGTGGCTGTTCGCGCGGATCGGCCATCCCGTGACCTGGCTGGGGCGGCTGATCGGCGCCATCGATTGTAGCTGGAATCGCGCCCCCGATCCGCCGGCGCTCCGCCGCGCGGCTGGCGTCGCCGGAGCACTTTTGGTGGTCGCATTCTCCGTTGTGATTGGCTGGATGATTCAGGCCTTGCTTCCCACGGGTTGGATCCAGATCGTGCTGGTCGGTGCCCTGGCCTGGCCGCTGGTCGCGCTGCGTTCGCTGCATGATCACGTCGCCGCCGTCGCCAAGCCGTTGCAGGCCGGCGACATCGCGGCTTCGCGCGAAGCAGTTTCGCGCATCGTCGGTCGCGATCCCGCGGCGCTCGATGAAGCCGGCATCGCGCGCGCGGCAATCGAGAGCCTCGCGGAAAACGCTTCCGACGGCATCGTCGCTCCGGTGTTCTGGGGCGCGCTGTTCGGATTGCCCGGCATTTTGGGGTACAAGGCGATCAACACGCTGGACTCCATGATCGGCCATCGCAGCGAACGGCATGAAGCCTTCGGCTGGGCCGCCGCGCGCGTCGACGATGTCGCCAACTTCGTCCCGGCGCGCCTGACCGGATTTCTGTTCGTGCTGCTGGCGCCGCGGCGATCCGGAGCGCTGGCGTGCATGACGCGCGATGCGCGCCGTCATCGCTCGCCCAATGCGGGCTGGCCGGAAGCCGCGATGGCAGGTGGGCTCGGCGTGCGGCTCAGTGGTCCCCGCATCTATCACGGCAGCATCACGAACGAACCCTGGCTCAACGAGGGCGCGCGCGATCCGCTTGCCGCGGATATCGGCGAGGGACTGACGATCTATCGCCGTGCCATGCTGCTGCTTGCCGGCGTGCTTGCGATCCTGGCGTTCGCGTGAAAGAACGGGGCATGCGCGAGCATGGTGGAAATCTCGATCTGGCCGGGCAACGTTTTGGCGGGCGCGCCGAGGACTGGATCGACCTGTCGACCGGGATCAACCGGTTGCCTTATCCCGTGGGGAGGATGAGCGCGCGTGCGTGGAGTGCGCTGCCGTCGCACGCCGAGATCGACGCTCTGCATCAGGCCGCGCGGCACGCCTACCGCACCAGCGCGCCGATCGTCGCGCTTGGCGGCGCGCAGGCCGCGATCCAATTGCTGCCGCAACTCGTGCCGCCCGGCCGCGTGCGCATTCTTGCGCCGACCTATAATGAGTATGCGGGTGTGCTGTCGGCCGCGGGCTGGGAGGTGCAGGAGGCTGGCGAGCTCGACGCGCTGGCCGGCGCCGACCTCGCCATCGTCGTCAATCCCAACAACCCCGACGGTCGGAATCATGCGCCAAAGGATTTGCTCGCGCTGCTGCCACGCGTCGGCCGTCTCGTGATCGACGAGAGCTTTGCCGATGCGGTCCCGCAATTGTCGCTTGCGCCTGGAGCGGATCGGCCTGGACTGCTGGTTCTGCGCTCGTTCGGAAAATTTTATGGCCTTGCCGGCGTGCGGCTGGGCTTTGCCCTTGGCAATGCGGCTGATGTGGCCAGGCTCGCGGCGGCTTCGGGTCCATGGCCCGTATCGGGGGCAGCGATCGCGATCGGTTGTCGCGCGTTGCACGACGATGCCTGGGCTGAGGCCACGTCCGCGCGCCTTGCGCGCGACTGCATTCGTCTCGACGAGATGGCGCGCGAGCAGGGATGGCGGCTCGTTGGCGGGACAGCGCTGTTCCGCCTCTACGAGACGCCGGACGCACTCGCTGCGCAGGAGAAGCTGGCACATGGCTATATCTGGTCCCGCGTCTTCGCGCACAATCCGGCGTGGCTGCGGCTCGGGCTTCCGGGCAACGAAGCCGAATGGACGCGCCTTGCCGAGGCGCTAGCGCGCTAGCGAAAGCAGGCCTTCGACGTCGAGATGGCTTTCGATGTGATCTGCGAGGGCGTCGAGCGCGCTTTCGACCCGGGCCATGTAGGGCTCGTCGCCTGCGGGAATGTCGAGCTCGGCGAGGTAGGCCTTGCGGAAATCATCGGAGGCGAAGAGGCCGTGCAAATAGCTGCCCTGCACGTGGCCGTCGCGTGAGATCGCGCCTTCCGGCTCGCCGTTCAGTCTTGCGAAGGGGCGGGCGCGATCCGGTCCATCGGTACGGCCGATGTGGATCTCGTAGGCCTCGATCGGCTGCTCCGTGGCGGTGTGCACGGCCGCGACACGCGTCAGCGTCTTTTGCGGGCTCATCACGGTGTTGACATCCAGCAGCCCGAGACCCGGCGTGTCGCCTGCGGGACCCTCGATGCCGTCGGGGTCGGCGACGCTGCGCCCGAGCATCTGATAGCCGCCGCAGAGGCCAAGGACATGGCCGCCCCTACGGTGATGTGCAAGCAGGTCGATGTGCCAGCCCTGCGCGCGCAGGAAGGCGAGGTCGCCGCGGGTGGATTTTGAGCCCGGGATGATGACAAGACGCACGTCGCCCGGGATCGCTTCGCCAGGGCGCACCATCACGAGATCCACGGCCGCCTCGAGCCTGAGCGGATCGAGATCGTCGAAATTCGCGATCCGCGACAGTGCGAGGCAGGCGATCTTGCACTGGCCGGGCTTGCGCGCGTCGCGGAGGCCCAGAGCATCCTCAGCCGGCAGCTCGCCGGCGCGCGGAAACCAGGGCAGCACGCCGAGGCCGCGCCACGCGGTCTTTTGCTCGATCAGCTTGTAGCCGTCGTCGAACAGCGTTGGATCGCCGCGGAACTTGTTGATGACGAAACCCTGGATCATCGCGGCATCGTCGGTGTCGATCACCGTCTTGATGCCGACGAGCTGGGCGATGACGCCGCCGCGGTCGATGTCGCCGACCAGCACGACGGGCACTTCGGCCTTGCGGGCAAAACCCATATTGGCGATGTCGGCCTTGCGCAAATTCACCTCTGCGGGGCTGCCCGCGCCCTCGACCAGCACGAGATCGGCGCGCGCTTTCAGCCGCTCGAAACTCTCCAGCACCGCACCCATCAGCGATGGCTTCATCGTCGCATAGTCGCGCGCGCGTGCGGTCGCGATGCGTTTCCCATGCACGACCACCTGCGCGCCGACATCGGTCTCGGGCTTGAGCAGCACCGGGTTCATGTCGGTGTGCGGCTCGACGCCGGCGGCCAGCGCCTGCAGCGCCTGCGCGCGGCCGATCTCGCCGCCGTCGACGGTGACCGCCGCGTTGTTCGACATGTTCTGCGGCTTGAATGGCAGCACACGCAGGCCCCGCCGCGTGAAGGCGCGCGCAAGGCCGGCGACGATCAGCGACTTGCCCACGTCCGAGCCGGCCCCCTGGATCATCAACGCGCGTGCCATGGTTTTTTCAGAACTTGGTGTGGTCAGAACTCGACGCCGGCCTGCGCTTTGATGCCGGAGCGGAAGGGGTGCTTGACCAGCGTCATCTCGGTGACGAGATCGGCGATCTCGATCAGCTCGTCCTTGGCGTTGCGGCCGGTGAGCACGACATGCGTCATCTCGGGCTTTTGCGTCGTCAGGAACTCGACCACCTCGGCGATGTCGAGATAGTCGTAGCGCAGCGCGATGTTGATCTCGTCCAGCACGACCATGCGCAAATTGGGATCGAGGATGAGCTCCTTGGCCTTCTCCCAGCCGGCGCGCGCGGCGGCGATGTCGCGGGCGCGGTCCTGCGTCTCCCAGGTGAAGCCTTCGCCCATCGCATGGAACTGGCAGAGCTCGCCGAAATGGCCGGTGAGCAGGCGCCGCTCGCCGGTATCCCAGGCGCCCTTGATGAACTGCACGACCGCGCAGGGGAAGCCGTGGGCGACGCAGCGGACGATCATGCCGAAGGCGGAGGAGGACTTGCCCTTGCCGGCGCCGGTGTGGACGATGATGAGGCCCTTTTCGCCGCTCTTGGTCGCCATGATCTTGTCGCGGGCGGCCTTCTTCTTCGCCATTTTCTGGGCATGCCGGGCGTCGGTTTCCTCGGCAGTTTGGGTATCCGGTTCAGGCGTCATCGGTCCCGGTCCTTCGGCTTGACAAGAGGCGGCCACCGGCAAATGGTGGCCCGGCGTTGGTTCCTGTCCTATGACAGGCGAAGAGGGAATGCGATAGGGTCCGAATCGGCAAGATTTGGGTCCAAACTGCAGCCGCCCCCGCGACCGTAACCGGAGAGATGCCCGAAGCCACTGATTCCCTTAGGAATCGGGAAGGCGGGGATCGAAGGGCAAAGCCCTGCTCCGCAAGCCGGGAGACCTGCCAGCGCGGACGAGTTTTGAACCGGCGGACGGGGTGTTCCGCGACGGGGAAACGGGCCTTCTGAAGAACGGTCCGTGTGCCTCATCGCCTCCCGCGTTTATCAGGAAGAGGCGATGACCGTCACACTTCATGTCTGCATCACCTGCCGTGCCGGCCAGACGCTTGGCGAGGGCGAGACGACGCCCGGCAAGCGCCTGCATGGCGCGATCCTCGAGACCGGCGTGCCCGAGGGCGTCAGAGTGGTTCCCGTCGAATGCCTGTCGGCCTGCAGCCAGGGCTGCTCGGTCGCGCTCAGCGCGCCCGGCCGCTGGTCGTACGTCTATGGCCGCCTGTCGGATGCCAATGCGCAGGACGTGGTCGCCGGCGCCGCTGCCTATGCGGCTGCGCCCGATGGAATCGTGCCCTGGCGCAGCCGTCCCGAGATCTTCCGCAAGCAATCGCTTGCGCGCATTCCCCCTGTTGCCGTCGTGCCGGAGGCCGCCGAATGAATTCGCTCGCAAAAGTCCCGGTCACGGTGGTCACCGGTTTCCTCGGTTCCGGCAAGACAACGCTGATCCAGCATCTTCTCGCAAACCCTGACGGCAGGAAGCTCGCCGTGCTCGTCAACGAGTTCGGCAGCGAGGGCGTCGACGGCGAGATCCTGAAGTCCTGCGCCGACGCGAACTGTCCTGAAGAGAACATCGTCGAGCTCGCCAATGGCTGCATCTGCTGCACCGTCGCCGACGATTTCATTCCGACCATGGAGCGATTGCTGGCGCGCCCGGTGCGGCCCGATCATATCCTGATCGAGACCTCGGGCCTGGCGCTGCCGAAGCCGCTGCTCAAGGCGTTCGACTGGCCCGAGATCCGCTCGCGCATCACGGTCGATGGCGTGATCGCGCTCGCCGACGCCGAGGCCGTCGCGGCCGGCCGCTTCGCGCCCGATCCCGACGCCGTCGAAGCGCAGCGCGCGGCGGACGAAAATCTCGACCACGAGACGCCGCTGTCGGAAGTGTTCGAGGACCAGATCGCCTGCGCCGACATCGTGCTGCTGACCAAGGCCGATCTCGCCGGCGCGGCGGGACTTGAAGCTGCGAAGGCTGTGATCACCGCCGAGATGCCGCGCCGAGTGCCGATGCTGCCCGTCACTGACGGCGCGATCGATGCGCGCGTCATTCTCGGCCTCGGCGCTGCCGCCGAGAACGATCTTGCCGCGCGCCCCTCGCATCACGACGGCGAGGAAGAGCACGAGCACGATGATTTCGCCTCCGTCGTGATCGACCTTCCTGAGGTCGTCGACATCGATGCGCTGGTCGGCTCGGTGCAGAAGCTCGCGCGCGAGCAGAACGTGCTGCGCGCCAAGGGCTACATCGCGGTGGCGGGCAAGCCGATGCGCCTGCTGCTGCAAGCGGTCGGCGAGCGCGTGCGCCACCAGTTCGACAAACCCTGGGGGGCAGGTCTCAGGCAGTCAAAGCTCGTCGTGATCGGCGAGCATGGCGATATCGACGAGGCCGCGATCAGGTTGGGACTAGGCATCTGATGCACGTCGTCTTCCGCGAGAGCCGCGGTCTGGAGGAGACCGCGACGCCAAGGGACATCGGCCAGGACCCGGCCGATCTCGTGGTGCTCTCGTATTCGGATTCCGACCTTGCAGCGTTTGCGGCCGGATGGCGCCGCGGCCGCAGCAACTTGCCGTCGCTGCGGCTCGCCAATCTCGCGGAGCTGCGTCATCCGCTGTCGGTCGACACCTATATCGAGCGCACGTTGTCGCAGGCGCGCGGCATTCTGGTGCGGCTGATCGGCGGCGAGTCCTATTGGCCGTACGGGCTGGCTGCCCTTCAACAACTCGCCAAGGATCGTGGCATCGTGCTCGCCGTGCTGCCGGCCGACGGCCGCGATGACACGCGGCTCGATGCCTATTCGACCTTGCCGGTCTCGACGCTGCGCCGGCTCAAGGTGCTCTGCGACACCGGCGGTCCGGTCGCCGCGCAAGCGGCGATCGCGCAACTCGCGCTGGCGTCGGGCCTCTATGCAGGGCCTGTCATCGGTGAGATGACCGTGCCCGAGATGGGCTTCTACGATCCCTTGCGCAGCGTCATTGCTGCGCCAGTGGGTGGCGAGGGGAAGCCGCGTGCCCTGGTGACGTTCTATCGCTCCTATCTCACCGCTGCCGACACCGGCCCGGTCGATGCCCTCATCGCGGCGCTGCGCGACAAGGGCTTTGACGCCTACGGCGTGTTCGTCACCTCGCTGAAGGCTCCGGGTGTTGCGGACTGGCTGCGCGCGCATCTTGCGCAAAATCCTCCGGCCGCGATCGTCAATGCGACGGCGTTCTCGGCCGTAGGCGACGACGGCACGACGCCGTTCGATGCCGCATCCTGTCCGGTATTCCAGGTCGCGCTGTCCACGGCACGGCGCGAGGACTGGGCTGCCTCGCTGCGCGGCCTATCGCCCGGCGATCTCGCGATGCATGTGGTGCTGCCCGAGGTCGATGGACGGCTGCTCGCAGGCGTCGTGAGTTTCAAAACAGCGGCCGAGCGCGATCCCGATCTGCAATTCTCACATCTGGCGCACAGTCCCGACGAGGAGCGGGTGAAGGCCGTTGCCGCGCGCGTTGCGGCCTGGCGGCGGCTCGCGGAGAGGCCAACCGCCCAGAAGCATCTGGCGATCGTGCTCTCGAACTATCCGGGACGCCCGCACCAGATCGCGCACGCAGTCGGGCTCGATGCGCTGGCTTCGGTCGAAGCATTGCGGTCCGATCTCGCCGCGGTCGGCTTCGATGTCGCGCCGGTTCGAGCACTCGGTGAGACTCTGCTGAAGCAGAAGCTCAGCTGGAACGTCGCCGATTATCGCGCCGCGCTCTCGCGCCTTCCGCAATCCCTGCAGGATGATCTCGCGCAGGCCTGGGGCGCGCCGGAGAACGATCCGAGCTGCCGTGGCGGCGCGTTTCAATTCGCGGCCATCGCGTGCGGTCAGTCGGTCATCGCGGTTCAGCCGGAGCGTGGCGATGTCGCCACGCGCGATACCGACTATCACGATCTCGCCCGCACGCCGCGCCATGCCTATGTCGCGTTTTACCTGTGGCTCCGCGAGCGTGGGATCGATGCCGTCGTGCACATGGGCGCGCATGGTACGCTGGAATGGTTGCCCGGAAAGTCCGTGGCGCTGTCATCCGCGTGCTGGCCGGAAGCGCTGATCGGCGATTTGCCCGTCATCTATCCCTTTATCGTCAACGATCCCGGCGAAGCCGCGCAGGCCAAGCGTCGCTTAGGTGCCGTCACCATCGGTCATCTGCCGCCGCCGCTGGAGACATCCACGGTGCCAGAGGGGTTGCGGCGGCTCGAACGGTTGCTCGACGAATATTCGACCGCCGATGGTCTGGATCCCGCGCGCCGGCAACGATTGATCGCGGCGATCCGCGACGAGGCGCGTGCGGCGGGTCTCGAAGACGATCTCGGCCTCGATGCCTCGGCCGCGCCGGCCGAAGCGATCCCGCGCATCGACCGCTTCGTCTGCGATCTCAAGGAAAGCCAGTTCGGCGACGGTCTGCACGTGTTCGGCCGCGGCGCCTGCGGCGAAGCAGAACGCGATGCGCTGCTCGCTGCGCTTGCCGGCCAGCGCGTCGCGCCCGGACCATCGGGCTCGCCCTATCGCGGCCGCGCGGACGTGCTGCCGACCGGGCGCAATCTCTTTGCCGTCGACCCGCGCGCGGTGCCGACGGCATCGGCGCATGCGCAAGGCATCAAGCTCGCCGAAGAGCTGCTGCGCCGTCACCTGCAGGATCATGGCGACTGGCCGAAAGGGCTCGTGGTCGATCTCTGGGGCTCGGCGACGATGCGCACCGCGGGCGAGGAATTTGCCATGGCGCTGCATCTGGCCGGCCTTGCGCCACGCTGGGATCACGCCTCCGGCCGCGTCACCGGCTACGACATTATCGCGCCGGCCGAACTTGGCCGCCCGCGCATCGACGTCACGCTGCGCGTCTCGGGCCTGTTCCGCGATGTCTTCTCGGGCCTTGCGCAATTGTTCGAGGCTGCGTCCGAGGCGCTTGCGGGGCGCGAGGACGAGGGCGAGGACAATCCGTATCGCCACCGCACCTCCCGCGTGTTCGCGCCGCGGCCAGGGCAATATGGTGTCAGCCTCTCGGCGATCCCGGATGCTTTCACGCCGGAAACGCGAGAGGCGGCCGGCGAAGCCTGGCTGTCGGCATCGTCCTGGGCGTTCGCGGCCGACGGCGAGATGCAGCACGACCGAGCCGGCATTGAACAGCGCCTCGCTGCGGCCGACGCCTTCGTCCACGTCCAGGATTTGCCGGAAACCGACCTGTTGCTCGCCGCCGATTATGCTGCGCACGAAGCCGGTGTTGCGGCTGCCGCAGGGCATCTCGGCGCGGCGGGACCATCGCTCTATCACCTCGATACGACGTGCCCCGAGCAGCCGCATGCACGTACGCTGACCGAAGAAATTTCCCGCGTCATCCGTGCGCGCGCCGCCAATCCGGCCTGGATCGCCGGCATGATGCGTCATGGTTTCCGCGGGGCCGCCGAGATCACCGCGACGCTGGAGCACATGGCCGCTTTCGCCCATCTTGCCGGCGCCGTGCCGCCGCATCTGTTCGATCTCTACTATGATGCGACGCTCGGCAATGACGGCGTCCGCGCCTTCATGGCGCGCGAGAATCCGGCGGCGTTCGCCGCGATGGAAGCCTGCTTTGCGCGCCTGCATGATGCAGCGCTCTGGCAAACGCGCCGCAACTCGATCGCAGCGGCGCTGAGGGAGGCCTCATGAGTGCGGTCGCGGTCAAGGGCTGGTGTCCCGGCGCGCTGCGCCCGATGCTGTCGGGCGACGGACTGGTGGTGCGCGTGCGCCCGTTCGGAGGGCGCCTTGACGCCTCGCAAATCGCCGGGCTTGCCGAACTCGCCGGGCGGCACGGCAATGGTCTGATCGATGTGACGAGCCGCGCCAATCTCCAGATCCGAGGCGTCAGCGAGCAAAGCCATCGGCCGCTGCTCGACGGCCTTGCGCAACTGAGGCTGCTCGATCCCGACGCCGAGATCGAAGCCCGTCGCAATATTCTGGTGATGCCATTCTGGAGCGGCAGCGACCAGACGCAGTCGCTCGCCGCCGAGCTGGAGGAGGCACTCGCCGAGAGCGCGCTCGCGCTTCCGACCAAGTTCGGCTTTGCTATCGATGACGGAAGGTCGCGGGTGCTCGCCGGCGATTCCGCCGACATCCGCATTGAGCGCGATCGCTCGGGCCGTCTCCTGGTGCGCGCCGATGGTGCGAGGCTCGGCCGTTCCGTCGCGCGTGGCGAGGCCGTGAGCACAGCCCTGGCGCTGGCAAGCTGGTTCCTGGTCTCCGGCGGCGCGAGGGGCGGGCGAGGGCGCATGGCAGCACATATCGCCGCCGGCGCGACGTTGCCTGCATCGCTGCGCGGCGAGACCGAGCCTGCACCCGTGATGGCCGCCTCGCGGCCCGGGTCCTATCCGCAAGGCGCCATGGTCGGCGTCGCGTTCGGGCAGTTGCTGCACACGACGCTGCATCAATTCGCGAGCTGCGGGCATGCGCTGCGCATGACGCCCTGGCGGATGGTGCTGAGCGAGGGCAAGCGGGAGATGCCGAGCGGGGCGGGTCTCATCACCGAGCCGTTTGATCCCGCGCTGCGGGTCATCGCCTGCAGCGGCGCGCCGCGCTGCCGCGAAGCTCAGGCCGATACGCGCGCGCTGGCCGCGGCGCTCGCGCCGCGTATCGCCGCCGATGCGCGGCTCCACGTCTCCGGCTGCGGCAAAGGCTGTGCCCATTCCGGCACGGCCGCAGTCACGCTGGTGGCGACGCGCGCCGGCTTCGATCTCGTCCGCGACGGCTCGACGCGCGATGAGCCGGTCCTGCGCGGCCTCAACGGCGCCGACATCGTCAGTGATCCCTCCATCCTCGTCGGAGGGAATTGATGCCGCACGTTTACGAGACCGATGGCGCCACGATCTACCGCCAGTCCTTTGCCACCATCCGAGCCGAGGCCGATCTTGCGCGCTTCACGGCGGACGAGGAGCAGGTCGTGGTGCGGATGATCCATGCCGCCGGCATGATCGGCCTGGAGGCGCATATCCGCTTCACGCCCGGCATGGCGGCTGCCGCGCGCGCCGCGCTGCAAAGAGGCGCGCCGATCCTGTGTGATGCGCGCATGGTCTCGGAGGGAATTACGCGCGCAAGGCTGCCCGCGGCCAACGCTGTCATCTGCACGCTCGGCGACGAGACCGTGCCAGCGCTCGCGCAATCGATGCGCAACACCCGCTCGGCCGCGGCGCTCGAGCTGTGGCGGCCGCATCTTGAGGGCGCAATCGTTGCGATCGGCAATGCGCCGACCGCGCTGTTTCATCTGCTCAACATGCTGGAGGACCAAAACTGTCCGCGGCCGGCGGCGATCATCGGCTGCCCAGTCGGCTTTGTCGGCGCGGCCGAGTCCAAGGCGGCGCTGATGGCCGATCCGCCGGCGCCGGCGCTGACGGTCGACGGCCGCCTCGGCGGCTCCGCAATCACGGTCGCGGCCGTGAATGCGTTGGCGAGCCGGAGCGAATAGCGATGGGACGCATCATCTGCTGCGGTCTCGGCCCCGGTGATCCCGATCTGATGAGCGTGCGCGCCGATCGCACCGTCCGCGCCGCGCAGCACGTCGCTTTTTTCCGCAAGAAGGGCAGGCCGGGCCAGGCGCGGCGCATCGTCGAATGCATGTTGGCAGCCGACGTCACCGAATACCCGATGGAGTATCCGGTCACGACAGAGATCGCATTCGACAGTCCCGAATACGTGCAGTTGCTCGCCGGCTTCTACGACGAATGGGCGGAGCGCCTGGCGCGGCTTTCGCGCGCGGTCGATGTCGTCGTGCTCTGCGAGGGCGATCCCTACTTCTACGGCTCCTTCATGCATCTGCATACGCGCCTGCAAGGCCGCGTCGAGATCGAGGTGATCGCCGGCATTCCCGGCATGGTCGGCTGCTGGAACGGCGTCGGCCAGCCGATCGCGCTCGGCGATGACGTGACGACGGTGCTGATGGGGACACTTCCGGAAGGCGAGCTCGAGCGGCGCATGCGCGATTCCGATGCGCTCGTCGTCATGAAGACCGGCCGCAATCTCGCAAAAGTGCGCCGGGCACTCGCATCCGCTGGCCGGCTCGACGATGCCTGGCTGGTCGAGCGTGGCACTATGCCGGGCGAGCGTGTCGCGCGGCTCGCGGAGATCGATGCCGCCGACTGTCCTTACTTTGCGATCGTGCTGGTTCACGGCAATGGCCGGCATCTGGATGCCGCCGAATGACGGGCTCCTTGACCATCGCGGGCCTCGGGCCGGGTAGCGATGCGCTGGTGACGCCGGAGGTCTCAGCTGCGCTCGCCTCAGCAACCGACATTCTGGGCTATGCGCCCTATGTCGCGCGGGTGCCGGCGCGGCCGGGCCTTATTCTGCATCCTTCCGATAATCGCGAGGAGCTGCAGCGCGCAAGCGAAGCGCTGCGGCTCGCGTCCGAGGGTAGGCAGGTCGTCGTCGTGTCCTCCGGCGATCCCGGCGTCTTCGCGATGGCCTCCGCCGTGTTCGAGGCGCTCGAACAGGCGCCGCAATATCAGGCGCTGGCAATCCGCGTGCTGCCCGGCATCACCGCGATGCTGGCCGCCGCCGCCCGCGCCGGCGCGCCGCTGGGCCATGATTTCTGCGCGATCAATCTCTCCGACAATCTCAAGCCCTGGACATTGATCGAGAAGCGCCTGCGCCTCGCCGCGGAAGCCGACTTTGCGATCGCGATGTATAATCCGCGCTCGGCCAGCCGGCCGGAGGGCTTTGGCCGCGCGCTTTCAGTGTTGAAGGAGGCCGGTTGTGGCGAGCGCCTCGTGATCTTCGCGCGCGCCATCAGCGCGCCTGATGAGAAGATCCAGACGGTGACGCTGAACGAGGCGGCGCCCGAGATGGCCGACATGCGCACGTTGGTGATCGTCGGCAATTCGCAGACGCGCCGCGTCGGCCGCTGGGTCTATGCGCCGAGGCAGGCGCGATGACCGAGCCACTCCATCACGTCAGCGACGCTCTCGACCCGCCAGCGCTCGGGCAGCTCCGGTCGCGAGATCATAATGACGGGAAGGCCGAGCATGCGGGCCGCGTCGATCTTGGCACGCGCGCCATCGCCGCCGGAATTGCGGGCGACGATCGTGGCGATGCCGCGCCTGCGCAGCATTTGCAGCTCTCCGTCGAGCGTGAAGGGGCCGCGCGACACGATCACGTCGGCGGCGAAGGGCAGCGGCGCTTCGGGCGGATCGACGAAGCGCAGGGTGTAGGTGTGCTGCGGCTTCGTCGCAAATGGCGCGATATGCTGGCGACCGATGGCGAGGAACACGTTTGCGGGCAGCTCGGGCAACACTGTGACCGCGGCGCCGACATCTGCGACCTCGATCCAGTTGTCGCCAGGCGTCTTGATCCACGGTGTGCGTTCCAGCGCAATCAGCGGCGTTCCGGTGTCCGCGCACGCTTCGACCGCATGGCGGCTCATCTCGGCTGCGAAGGGATGCGTCGCGTCGATCACATGCGTGATGCCTTCGCCGCGGATGTAGTCGGCAAGGCCGCTCACGCCGCCGAAGCCACCGATGCGGGTCGGCAGCGGCTGATCCGCCGGTGCGCGGGTGCGGCCGCCATAGGAATAGACGGCGTCAAGACCGGCGCGCGCGATCGCCGCGGCGAGCAGGCTCGCATCGGCCGTTCCGCCCAGAATGAGGGCGCGTGTCATGATTGATCCCTGGCTGACCATCATCGGTATCGGCGAAGATGGCCTTGCCGGGCTGTCCGAGGCAAGCCGAAAGGCGCTCAGGGAGGCTGAAACCGTGTTCGGCGGCGAGCGGCATCTTGCGCTTTCCGGCGTGGGCAGTCGCGGCCGTCCGTGGCCGGTGCCGTTCGACGCCGCTGTCGTTCTGAGCTGTCGCGACCGGCCAACGGTGGTGCTCGCCTCCGGTGATCCGTTCTGGTACGGCGCGGGGGTCGTTCTCGCCGAGAAGCTCGGTAGCGACGAGTGGATGGCGCACCCGGCACCATCGACATTCTCGCTCGCTGCCGCGCGGCTGGGCTGGCGGCTGGAGTCCGTGACATGCATCGGCCTTCATGCCGCACCGTTCGAGCGCCTGATACCGCATCTGGTGCGAGATGCGCGCATCATCTGCCTGATGCGTGACGCAACGGCGGTCGGCAATCTCGCGAAGTGGTTGACGAAACGCGGGTGGGGCGCCTCATTGTTGTGGACGCTCGAAGCGCTTGGCGGGCCACAGGAATATATTGACCAGCATCGCGCCGACCTCTTTTCCGAGGAGATCGCTGGAGATCTGGTCGCGGTGGCGGTGTGGGCGAGGGGGACGCAGGGCATTCCGCGCAGCTCGGGCCTGCCAGACGATTTGTTCGTCCACGACGGCCAGATCACCAAGCGCCCGGTGCGCGCGCTCGCGCTCTCGGCGCTGGCGCCGCGTCCCGGCGAACGGCTGTGGGACATCGGTGCCGGCTCGGGTTCGATCTCGGTCGAGTGGGCGCTGTGCGGCGGGACGGCGACTGCCATCGAGGCACGCGAGGATCGCGTCGCGAACATCAGCAAGAATGCAGCCGCGTTCGGACTGGCGCATCGGATCATTGTCGTCACGGGAAGGGCACCGGAAGCTATTGCTGGGGCAGAAGCGCCGGATGCCGTCTTTATCGGCGGGGGCCTCGATAGCGCAATGTTCGATGCCATCTGGTCGCGGCTTTCGCCGGGCGCACGGCTGGTTGCGCATTCCGTTACGCTGGAAACGGAAGCACTGCTGGGCGGGCTGCATCAGCGCCACGGTGGCGAGCTGATGCGGGTCGAGATTGCGCAAGCCGCGCCGCTCGGCCGCTATCGCTCCTGGGAGGCGGCACGCCCGGTGGTGCAGTGGAGTACGGTCCGATGAAGGTCGCCGGGCTCGGATTCAGAAAGGATGTCACGCTGGCTTCGCTGCGCGAGGCGCTGTCGGCGGCCGGCGGTTCCGAGGGCCTCGCAGCGGTTGCGACCGTGGCCGACAAAGCCGATGCGGAGGCGCTGAAGCAACTCGCGCGTGAATGCGGCGTGCCGATCAGGGGTATCCCCGCCGATATGCTGGCCGGCATCGATACGCCGACGCAGTCGAAATTCGTCATGGAGAAGTTTGGAGCAGGATCTGTTGCCGAAGCCGCGGCGCTCGCCGCGGCTGGCCCTCGGGCTCGGCTCATTGCGACGCGCGTGGTTTCGCAGGACCACACGGCGACCGCCGCCATTGCGGAAGGAGACGGCGCATGACGGTGCATTTCATCGGCGCAGGGCCGGGCGCGCCTGACTTGTTGACCTTGCGCGGCCGCGACTTGATCGCGGCCTGTCCGGTCTGTCTCTATGCGGGCTCACTGGTGCCCGAAGGTGTCTTGTCGCATTGCCCGCCGGGCGCGCGCATCGTCAACACCGCGCCTCTGTCGCTCGATGAGATCATCGCGGAGATCGCCGCTGCGCATGCAGAGGGCAAGGACATCGCGCGGCTGCATTCCGGCGATCTCTCGATCTGGTCGGCGATGGGCGAGCAGCTCCGCCGCCTGCGCGCGCTCGCCATTCCGTTCACTGTGACACCTGGCGTGCCCTCTTTCTCGGCTGCCGCGGCAGCGCTGGAGGCTGAGCTGACGCTGCCCGGTCTTGCCCAGACGGTGGTGCTGACGCGCACGCCGGGTCGTGCTAGCGCGATGCCTGAAGGTGAGAAGCTCGCCGCATTCGCAGCCACTGGTGCCGTGCTTGCGATCCACCTCTCGATTCATCTGCTCGACAAGGTCGTCGCCGAGCTCACGCCGCATTATGGCGAAAATTGTCCGGTCGCGGTCGTCTGGCGTGCGAGCTGGCCGGACCAGCGCATTGTGCGCGCGACGCTGGCAACGCTCGATGCCGCGGTCGGAACGGAGATGGAGCGCACCGCGCTGATCCTGGTCGGCAGAACGCTTGGCGCCGCGGATTTCGACGAGAGCCGGCTCTACGCCGCCGACTACGATCGTCGCTATCGGCCCGTCGGTGCCGAGCCGCGCTTTCCGGAGGCGTCGTGATGCCGGCGGGCCTCATCGTCTCGGCACCAGCCTCCGGCGTCGGCAAGACCACGCTGACGCTGGCGCTCGCGCGGGCCTGGCGCCATCGCGGCTTGAATGTGCAGTGCTTCAAGAGCGGTCCCGATTACATCGATCCGGCCTTTCATGCCGCCGCGACTGGACGCGCTTCGGTCAATCTCGATAGCTGGGCGATGGATCGGGGGACAATCGCGTATCTGGTCAGCCGCGGCGCGGATGCCGATATTGTGCTCGCCGAGGGCTCGATGGGCCTGTTCGACGGCGTCGCCGCGCATGGCGTCTGCGGCACCGGTGCCACCGCCGACATCGCCGAGATGCTGGGCTGGCCGGTGCTGCTGGTGATCGACCCGTCTGGCCAGGCGCAGACCGCAGCCGCAATCGCCGCAGGCCTTCGCGATTATCGCGCAGGTGTGCGGCTTGCGGGCGTCGTGCTCAACCGCGTTGCCAGCCCACGCCATGAAGATTTGGTGCGGCGTGCACTCAGCGATGTCGGCATCGCCGTGTTCGGCGCGCTGCCGCGTCATGCCGAGATCAGTCTGCCGAAGCGGCATCTCGGCCTGGTGCAGGCCGAAGAGCAGGCCGAGATCGGCAAGCTGATCGACGAGGCCGCGCGCTTCGTCGCCGAGCATGTCGATCTCGACGCGGTGCTGCGCTCCGCAGCCAGCTGTTCGCCGCGAGCCGCGGCGAGCGGCGTCAATGTAGTGCCGCCCGGCCAGCGCGTTGCGCTGGCGCGCGATGCCGCGTTCTCCTTCGTCTATCCGCATATGCTGGAGGCCTGGCGCGCGGCGGGCGCAGAAATCTTGCCGTTCTCGCCGCTGGCCGATGAAGCGCCTGACGCGAGTGCCGACGTGTGCTGGCTGCCCGGCGGTTATCCCGAGCTTCATGCCGGCAGGATCGCGTCCAATGCCCGTTTTCGCAGCGGGCTGCGCGCTTTCGCCGAAACGCGGCCGGTGCATGGCGAATGCGGGGGCTATATGGTGTTGGGAGCCGCTTTGACCGACGCGGACGGGATGCGCCACGAGATGACAGGCCTGCTTGGCCTCGAGACGAGCTTTGCCAAACGCCGCATGCATCTGGGCTATCGCCTCGCGGCGCTCGCCGCGCCGATGCCGGGATATCGCGCCGGGGCGCGTCTGCGCGGCCATGAGTTTCACTATTCGACCATTCTTGGCCAGCCCGATCCGCAGCTGGCGGTCGTGCACGATGCGACGGGCGCGGCCATTGCCGAGACCGGCTCGCGGCGGGGCCACGTCAGCGGCACTTTCTTTCATCTGATCGCGGAGGACCGGTGAGCGGATTCGTCTCCTTCATCTCCGCCGGACCCGGCGATCCCGAGTTGCTCACGCTCAAGGGCGCCGCGCGGCTGCGCGAGGCCGACGTCGTGCTCTATGATGATCTCGCCTCGGGCGCGATCCTCGATCTCGCCCGGCCCGGCGCCAATCTCGTCGCGGTCGGGAAACGGGCAGGGCGGCCCTCGACCAAGCAGCATCACGTCAACCGGCTCCTGGTCGATTATGCCGCAACAGGGGCGCGCGTGGTGCGGCTCAAGTCAGGCGATGCCGGCATTTTCGGCCGGCTCGAGGAGGAGATCGAGACGCTGCGCGAGGCCGGCATCGGCTATGAGATCGTTCCCGGCGTCACCTCGGCTTGCGCCGCAGCGGCCCAGGCCGGCATTCCCCTGACCCGGCGCCACACCTCGCGCCGGGTGCAGTTCGTCACCGGGGCCGACGTCACCGGCGAGCTGCCGCCGAATCTGAACTGGGCGGCGCTGGCCGATCCTGAGGCGACGACCGTGGTCTATATGGGCCGGCGCACCTTCCCGGCGCTTGTCGCAAAATTGATCGCACACGGTCTCGCCGCGGATACTCCGGCGCTGTTGGCCGAGTCCCTCGGTCGCCCCGACGAGCGGCTGGTCCGCACCACCATTGCCGAGCTTGCCGAGCAGCTTGCCCGCGGCGGCGCCGCTTCAACCGCCGCCGTGATCCTGTTCGGCGCGCTGGCGGGGGATTATCCCTCGTGACCGCTTCGCCCCTTGACGCCGGCTCGGCGAAAGGGGCACACAGGAGAGGCATGGTGCTCGACGCGGCGCAAAGCGCCGGAGCATAATCGGGAATGGGGGTGGGCGGACCAAGTTGCGGCGCCCAAAACCCCAGCCGCCCCCGCGACTGTAAGCGGTGAGGGGCTCCGATCAGCCACTGGGCCGCAAGGCCCGGGAAGGCCGGAGAACCCAGTGAACCGCGAGCCAGGAGACCGGCCCTGCACGTTTTGAGGCCAAGGCCGTCGGGTGTGACGGCAGGAAGGATCTAAGCCATGCATATCGAACCCGGAATCGTGACGGGCGCCAAGCTCGTGTTGAGTTACGCAACCGGCGTCGCCGCGGGCGGCGTTGCCTTGAAGCTCGCCGCCGAGACCGTGCGCGAGCAGGGCATCGGCTCGTTCGCGGCGCGGACGCTCGCCACCACCGCCCTTGTTTTCACCTTCTTCGAGATTCTGCCGCACTTCCCGGTCGGGGTGTCCGAGGTGCACTTCATCCTCGGCTCGACGCTGTTCCTGCTGTTCGGCGCTGCGCCTGCCGCCTTCGGCCTGGCGTTCGGCCTGCTGCTTCAGGGCGTGTTCTTCGAGCCGGCCGACCTGCCGCAATACGGCATGAACGTCACGACGCTGCTGGTGCCGCTGTTCGCGATCCAGGCAATCGCCACACGGATCATCTCGCGCAACACCGCTTATGTCGACCTCAGGTATCGGCAGGCGCTGGCGCTGTCGACGACCTATCAGGCCGGCGTGATCGCCTGGGTAGCGTTCTGGGCGCTCTATGGCTCCGGTTTTGCGATGAGCAACCTCGCCAGCATCGCGACGTTTGCGGCCTCTTACGCGCTGGTCATCGTGATCGAGCCGCTCGCCGATCTCGCCGTGCTGGCGCTTGCGAAGTCGCTGCGCGGCGTCACCGCGCCCGGCCTCGTCACCCCGCGCCTGCACAACGCGGCCTAGAGAGACAAGGGGCGGCCGTCATGGCCGCCCCCAGCGCCCGCGATGCTCACGCTTTCCCTGATCGGCATCGGTTGCGGCGATCCTGGCCAGCTCACACGCGCCGCCGTTGAAGCCATCAATGCCGCCGATCTCATCCTGATCCCGCGCAAGGGAACGGCGAAGTCCGATCTCGCCGATCTCAGGCGGACGATCTGCGCGGATGTTGTCGGTAGCGGCAAGACCGTTATCGCCGAGTTCGATCTTCCCGTGCGCGACGCAGGTGAAGCGGATTACCGCAAGGGCGTGGACGACTGGCACGATGCGGTTGCCGCGACCTGGTCGCAGGCGATCGCAAATCATTTCGGCGGCGAGGGCAAGGTCGCGCTGCTGATCTGGGGCGATCCTTCGCTGTATGATTCCTCGCTGCGCATTGCGCGGCGGCTCGACCCCTTACCCAAAATCGAAGTCGTGCCCGGCATCACGTCGATCCAGGCGCTGTGCGCGGCACATGCACTGCCGCTCAACGATATCGGCGAGCCGTTCTTGGTCACGACGGGGCGGCGCTTACGCGAAGGCGGCTGGCCGCAGGGTGTCGACACCGTGGTGGTGATGCTCGACGGCGGCACGGCGTTTCAATCCTTGGATCCACTCGGGATTCACATCTATTGGGGCGCCTATCTCGGCATGCCCGATCAGATCATCATGTCCGGCGTGCTGGCTGAAGTCGGTCCGCGCATCGTCGCGCAGCGCCAGGAGGCGCGCGAGCGGCATGGCTGGATCATGGACAGCTATATTCTCAAGCGCAGGCGTTAAGCGAGGCAGCATGCTCCCCGAATGGATCACCCAGAACTGCCCCGAGATCTCCGCAGTCCATCGCGAAGCGGCGATCGCGCGTCAGGCGCAGTTGACAAAACCGACCGGCGCGCTTGGCCGGCTTGAGCAGCTCGCAATCGAGCTCGCAGGTCTGCAGGCGACCGAGCAGCCACGCGCCGCGCGTGTACCCATTGTCGTCTTCGCCGGTGATCACGGCATCGTCGCGCAGGGCGTGTCGGCCTATCCGCAAGCCGTGACCATCGCGATGATGGCGAACTTTGCCTCCGGCGGTGCTGCGATTTCGGTGCTGGCGCGCGAGCTTGGCTCGCGCCTGGAGGTGGTTGACGCCGGCACGCTGGCGCAGGAGCAGATGACGGGCATCGTCACCGACAAGCCGCGCCATGGCACGCGCGATTTCAGCGTGGAGGCCGCGCTCCTGCTTACGGAGCTGGCGTTTGCCTTCGAGGCCGGCCAGCGCGCGGTGGCGCGCGCGGAAGCCAATCAGCCCGACCTGCTGATCTTCGGCGAAATGGGGATCGGCAACACCACGACATCGGCGGCGATTGCGGCGAGCCTGCTTGGCATCAGCGCCGAGGAGATCGCGGGCAGCGGCACCGGCGTCGATGCGGCCGGCCGGGCGCACAAGGCGCGCGTGATCGACGCCGCGATTGCACGGCACGGCGTTGCAGGCTCTTCGCCAGAGAAGATCCTGTGTGCCGTCGGTGGGCTCGAAATCGCGGCGATCTCAGGCGCGATCATCGCTGCCGCGCAGCGCCGCATTCCCGTGCTGATCGATGGCTTCATCGTGTCGGTCGCAGCGCTCGCAGCAGCGCGGCTGAACCCGTCGTGCCAGCCCTTCCTGCTGCCGTCGCATCAATCGGCCGAGCAGGGGCATCGCCTGGTGCTGCGCGCGCTGAACGTGCAGCCGTTGATCAGCCTCGATCTCAGGCTCGGTGAGGGATCGGGCGCCGCCATCGCGTTGCCGTTGGTTCGGTCAGCCTGTGCACTTCACAACGGCATGGCGACCTTTGCAGAGGCCAATGTGCCCGATCGGCCTAGCTGATCCGCTGATTGACCGAGACGACACGCCAGCCGGCTGCGAGGCGATCGATCCGGGTCAGCGACAGCGGATCGACGACGAAGCGCAAGGCCGCTTGTGGCGTGAGATCCAGCGCGATGCAGAGCGCGGCCCGGATGGTGCCGGAATGCACGACGAGCGTGGCTGGTCCGGCTCCGATCCGCGCCAGACCCAGCCGCACGCGTGCGACCTGATCCGCAAAGCTTTCGCCGCCCGGCGGCCGTCCGCCGGCCGGATCGTTCCAGAACTGCGCGTAAGTCTCGTCGCCGGCGGCAGCGAGCTCATCGTGCCGACGGCCGGTCCAATCGCCGAAGTCCTGCTCGCGGAATTCACTGACCAGCTCCGGTTCGAGCCCCAGCGCGCGCGCGGTCTCGACCGTGCGCCGCGATGGGCTGGCATAGCTGGCGGCATCTTGCGAGAGGCGCTGCCGCAGCGCCTCCAATTGCGCGCGAGCGCCGAGATCAGCCGGCGCGTCGGCGGCGTGGATGGTGCCGGTGACGCCCGCAACCGGCGCGTGCCGTATCAACCAGAGGAAGGTCTCGCCTTCCATGCTCATCACTCCAAGGAAGTTGGTCGCTGTGGCAACAACGCCGCAACTGGCACATTGACTCCGTCGTGACGGTAATCCTAGATGCTCGCGACGGTTTCCCCGAGAGGGGATGAAAAGGGAATACGGTGCGGGGACGTTGTCCCCAATGCCGTGGCTGCCCCCGCAACTGTAAGCGGTGAATCCTTCGTCAGAAGCCACTGGGGTGCTCGGTCCCGGGAAGGCGACGAAGCGGTGATGACCCGCGAGCCAGGAGACCTGCCGTCAGCCGTGGTCACACGCGAAGATGTCGGTCGGGGAGTACAGACATTCGGCTTCATCGGACGGCTGCAAGCCAAAAGGTGAGACCTCGTTCGCTGTGACGTGCCACTGACGTCACACCGAGGTCCAAGAACCGTGTTTTCCATCCGTATCGTACGACCGTGCAGCGTCCTGCTTGCCTCCGCCGCGCTCACATCCTTCGCCGCTGCCGATATCCCTGCTGCGCTGGCGCAGCAGGCCCGCGAACCGTTGCCGCCCGTCGAGGTGACGCCGGCCCAGTCCCGCAAGCAGGCCAAGCCAGCCGGCCGCGGGGCGCAAAGCCCGCGCCGCGCGGCAGCGCACAGGCCTGCTGCTGCATCCGCGCCCAAGCCCATCGGGCCGGCTGCGGCGGCGCAGACGCCGCTCAACTCCAATGCCGTGGCGGAAAGCGCCTCGCGGCTCGGCCTGACGGTGCGGGAGACGCCCGCGACCGTGGAGGTGATCTCGGCCGAGACCATGCGCGAGCAGGGCTATCGCACCGTGTCTGACGTGGCCCAGGGCGCGGTCGGCGTCACCTCCGGTGACAATCCGGCGGAGCCCTCCGCGTTCTCCATGCGCGGTTTCACCAACAGCCAGATCAACACGCTCTACAACGGCATCAAGATCGGCCCGCAGAACATGACCTCGCGGATCATGGACACCGCCAATCTGGACGCCGTGGAATTGTTGAAGGGACCGGCGTCCTTGATCTCGGGCGAGGGTGCCGCCGGCGGCGCGATCAACTTCGTCACCATACAGCCGCACTCTGGACTTAGCCGGAACGAGGCGGACTTCTCCTGGGATTCGCTGAACTCGTTGCGCGCGCATTACGGCTCGGGCGGTAGCACCAACGTGCAAGGCCTCGACTACCGCTTCGACGTCAGCCGCTCCGCGCTCAACGGCTTTGCCGACGACACCAACACCAAGACGCTGGACGTCTCGGGCCAGCTCAACTACCGCATCTCCGACAGCCTCAAGGTCTGGGGCGCGATCGAGTATCGCGAAGATCGCTCCAAGGCCTATTGGGGCGTGCCGCTGGTGCCGATCGCCTTCAGCGGCTCGCATGCGACGAGCGGGATCGTCTCCGGCAATTACGTCTCGAACTACAGCAAAACCAACCTCGGCGCGGTTACCATCGACGATCGCACCTTCAACACCAATTACAATGTTCTCGACAACCGGAATGTCGCGCAGGAGGTCTGGCTGCGTGGTGGCTTCGAGCTGAAGCTGGCGCCCGACCTGACGCTGAAGAGCCAAGCCTATGGTTATGGCGCTGAGCGCACTTGGTTCAATAACGAGGTCGAAGCATTCAATTCCACGACGAACCTTGTCGATCGCGAGCGCTTCTATGTCGCACATAGCCAGCGTCTCGTCGGCAACATCACCGACCTGATCTGGGACACCAACATCGCAGGGTTCGACAATCGACTCGTCACGACGCTGTCGTCGAGCTATCTGGATTTTGTCCGGCCGGGCGCGGCCAACTTTCCAGGGGATTCCGTTGATCTGGTCGATCCCAACCGTGGCTTCTACGGCCTGCTCACGACCAAGCAGCAGACCGCACGCATCGACAACGAGGCGCTGTCGGTCGAGGACCGGCTGAAGCTGACGCGGACGTTCGCGCTGATCGGCGGCCTGCGCGTCGAGCATATCGGGCTCGATCGCAACTCGACCGATCGGAACGGCCTTGTGAACGCGGGCTTTCCGTACACGAAAGACTGGGCGCCGGTGACGGGACGCATTGGCTACACCTGGGAGGCCGTGCCCGGCCTGACCTTCTTCAGCCAGTACGCGACCGGCGCCGACGTCTCCGCCAACAACATCTTTTTGCTCGCGCCAACCCAGCCGCTGGACCTCACCACCGCGCGCACCTACGAGACCGGCGTCAAGCACCTGTTCTGGGACAACCGCGCGGAGTGGTCGTTCTCGGCCTACGACATCCTGCGCAAGAACGTCTATGCCGCGGCCGGCGGGCAGGCGCTCAATATCGCCGGGCGGCAGGAGTCCAGGGGCGTCGAGCTTGCCGCCTCGTTCCGTCCGATCGAGCCGCTGCGGCTGTGGGGCAACATCGCCTATGTCGATGCGCGCTATGCCGATTACAACTTCGTCGGCGGCTCTTTCTCCGGCAACACGCCGCCGAACGTGCCCCGCATCGTCGCCAATGCCGGCGCGTCGTACCGGTTATTCACGCCCTGGCCGGTGGAGCTCGGCATTACCGGCCGTCATGTCGGCGACCGCTACAATACCGATGCCAACACGGTGACGATGAAGGCCTACACCGTCGCCGATGTCTACGCCTTCGTCGATATTCCCAGGTCCGTATTCAACGCGGTCGACCAGGCCCGCCTGACCTTCCGCGTCCGCAACATTACCGATAAGCGCTATGCGATCTGGGGCGATCCGTTCTATCCCGATCAGGTCCTGCTCGGCGCGCCGCGCACCTACGAGCTCTCGGCGGCGTTCAAATGGTAGGACGCTGACCGCATGATGGGCGCGATCGTCCTGTTGCACCGCTGGCTCGGGATCGCGTTCTGCCTGCTGTTCGCGATGTGGTTCGGAACCGGAATCGTGATGCACTTCGTCCCGTTTCCGTCGCTGACGGAGGCGGAGCGCTTTGCCGCGCTCGCGCCGGTGGCGCGTACGGAGATGAGGATCTCGATCGCCGAGGCGGTCGCTGCGAGCGGGGTCACTGACGCCACGCGCGTGCGTTTGGTCCAGCTGAGCGGCGGATCGGTCTATATTGTGTCGGGGCCATCGCGCGTCCGTGCGGTCGGTGCCTCCGACGGGCAGGACGCAGCTTTGATGTCCGCCGATCTTGCGCTCGCCATCGCGCGGGATCACGCCCGCCGCCGCGGGCTCGACGCCGCGCGGGCCGGGATCGTCCCTCTGGAGGACTACGATCAATGGAGCGTGCCGAACGGCTTTGACCGCCATCGGCCCTTGTTTCGCATCGCCCTCGGCGATGCCGCGGGAACGGAGCTCTATGTCTCGTCGCGCACCGGCGAGGTCGTCCTCGATACGGCGCGCGGCGAGCGCGGCTGGAATTGGGCCGGCAGTGTGCTGCACTGGATCTATCCGACGGTCCTGCGGAGCAACTGGTCTCTGTGGGATCGCGTCGTCTGGACGCTGTCGCTGCTGGCCTTGCTTGCAGCCTCGCTGGGTGCGGTGCTCGGGATCGTACGGCTCAGGATGCGAGGTCGCCGGATCTCGACACCCTACCGCGGCTGGCATGCGCTGCATCACCTTGTTGGCCTTGCTGCAACGGCGTTCGTGCTGACGTGGATTTTCAGCGGCTGGCTTTCGATGGATCACGGCCGGTTGTTCTCGCGCGGCGAACTGAGCCGCGCCGAAGCGGACGTGATGAACGTCGCACCGGACTGGACGGCGGCTCCGTCATTCGATCGACAGCCGATGGCGCCGTCAGTCCGCGAGATTGAATGGTTCGCGTTCGGCGGCCAACTCTATCGCCGCGATCGCTCCGTTCTCGGCGTCCAGACCTTGGCCATGGCAGGGAATGCCTCCCACGAGGAATTTCTGAGCGCGGGCGAGGTCGAAGGGCTCGCGGCGCGTCTCGCCAACGGATGCGGTACGCCGTCCGTTCTGGCCCGGAATGACGGCTATCCCGCACAATCGGTCGTCCCCGGAGCCCCGGTCTATCGCGTCCGCTGCGGTGATCTCTGGTTCGACATCGACGGCGCCGACGGGCACGTGCTGCAACGGCTGGACGCCTCGCGGCGCGCCTACCGCTGGTTCTACAGCGCGCTGCACACACTCGACTTCCCTGTCCTCATGGCGCATCCGCTTCTGCGCGATGTCCTGATCGTCGGGCTTTGCGCGCCTGGGCTTGTGTTCTCGCTCACTGGCATCGTCATCGGCTGGCGGCGCTTGCGGTCGACCTTCGCGGCTTGAGCCGCGTCTCGGGCAAATCATATGAACCATGCAAATTGCGGGTTGCGCGGGCGACGACGGGCGAGGATGATCGACTGAGGGAGCGCAGCAGTGCGCTCTCCCGATGGGGCGATCGTGATCGATGTCTATCTTGCGCAAGCGTCTCGGCATGATCACACCGTCCTCCAATTCGGTGCTGGAGCCCGTCACCGCCGCCATGCTGCAAGGCGTTGACGGCGTCACCGCGCACTTCTCGCGGTTCCGTGTCACGGAGATCGCGCTGGACGCCGCTGCGCTGAGCCAGTTCGATGTCTCGGCGATGCTGCCGGCGGCGGACCTGCTGGCCGATGCCAAGGTCGATGCCATTGCCTGGAACGGCACGTCGGCAAGCTGGCTCGGCGTCGGTCGCGACAGGAGCCTTTGCGAAGCCATCACCGCGCGCACCGGCGTGCCCGCGACGACGTCGACGCTTGCCTGCATCGATGCTGCCCGCGCGCTCGGCGCCAAACGTGTCGGCCTCGTCTCGCCCTATACGGACGACGTGCAGCAGCGCATCGGCAATGTCTGGACCGAGGAAGGCATTGCTCCGCATGCCGAGCGGCATCTCGGCCTGCGTGACAATTTTTCCTTTGGCGAGGTCGGCGCTGGCGCCATCGCGGACATGATCCGCGCCGTGGCGACGGAGGGCGCCGACGCGGTCGTCATTCTCTGCACCAATCTCGATGGTGCGGCGCTCGCCGCCTCGCTCGAGCCGGAATTGAGCGTCGCGGTCCTTGATTCGGTCGCGGTCACGCTGTGGCGGACGCTGGAGCTCGCCGGCGGCGACATCGCGCCCCTTGCGCGGTGGGGCCGGATCTTCGAGACATCGGCAGCCATCAAGTGACGGAGACTCCTGTGACCCAGCTCGATCTCGCCATTCGCGGCGGCACCATCGTGACGGCCAGCGACGAGTTTTCCGCCGATATCGGCATTCAGGACGGACGCATCGTCAGCATTGCGGGCCGCATCGAAGGCGCGGCGCGCGAGATCGACGCGTCCGGGCTGCTGGTGCTGCCGGGCGGTATCGACAGCCACGTTCACATCTCGCAGCCCTCGGGCCCCGACGTGGTCATGGCCGACGATTTCGCGTCGGCGACGCGTGCCGCCGCTGCCGGCGGCAACACCATGGTGCTGCCCTTCGCGCTGCAGGAGAAGGGCACCTCGCTGCGCGCCTGTGTCGAGAATTACCGCAAGCTCGCCGAGGGCGAGTGCTACATCGACACCGCCTTCCATCTCATCATCTCTGATCCGACCGCGATCGTGCTCGGGCAGGAGCTGCCGGCCCTGGTCAAGGATGGCTACACCTCGTTCAAGGTATTCATGACCTATGACGACCTCGTGCTCAGCGACAAGCAGCTGCTCGAGGTGTTCGACGTGGCGCGCCGCGAGGAGGCGCTGGTCATGGTCCATTGCGAGGGCTATGACGCGATCCGCTTCCTCACCACCAAACTCGAGCGTGAAGGCCACATCGCGCCCTATTATCACGCCACCTCGCGGCCACAGGCCGTCGAGCGCGAGGCAACGCACCGCGCCATCAGCCATGCCGAGATCGTTGGCGTGCCCATCATGATCGTCCACGTCTCCGGCCGTGAAGCGATGGAGCAGGTTCGCTGGGCCCAGCAGCGCGGCCTCCCGGTGCATGCGGAGACCTGCCCGCAATACATCACGCTGACGGCCGACGACATGAAGGGCCTGAACATGGACATGTCAGGCGCGAAGTACGTTTGCTCGCCGCCGCCGCGCGATGTCGAAAGCCAGCAGGCGATCTGGGAGGGCATCACATCAGGCGTATTCCAGACCTTCTCCTCCGATCACTGCCCGTTCCGCTACGACGATCCCAAGGGCAAGCTGACGCCGAATTCGCGCACCTCGTTCCGCTGGGTGCCGAACGGCATTCCGGGTGTCGAGACACGGTTGCCGATCCTGTTCTCGGAGGGCGTCTCGAAGGGACGGATCACGTTGCAAAAATTCGTCGAGCTGACCGCGACCAATCACGCGCGCATCTACGGCCTCTATCCTCGCAAAGGCTCGATCGGCATCGGCTTCGACGCCGACATCGTGCTGTGGGATCCGAAGCTGACAAAGCCGATCCGGCAGGCCGATCTGCACCACGGATCCGACTATACGCCCTGGGAAGGCTTTGACGTCACCGGCTGGCCCGTGACCACCATTGCCCGCGGCCGGGTCGTGTTCGAGCGGGGCCACATCGTCGGAGACAGAGGCGCGGGCGAGGTGCTGAGCCGTGGCAAGTCGAGCCTGATCTGATCGAGGTATCGATCGGCATCCCCGCGACCGGAAAATGTCCTCTCTTACTGTTCGTACAATAAAGAGAGGCTGAGCCGACCGCTGTGCATAGCTCGCGGATGCCTCCGCTATCCCGCGAGGGCCAGTCGGTCGCCTGCAAATTAGACAGATGATCTCGATCGCGCCGATTGCAGTGCAGCGGGTGTTACGTTTTATGCGGAGAATATCCGTGGTGCGCTGCACTTTTCCCGCATGGCATGGTCGCGTTCACGTGCTGTCTGTGCGGGCAGCGCTGCACCAAAACGTGCAGCCCGTGGCTTGGTGAGCGGGGCCGGTCGCTTGCTGGCCCGGCGGATTGCGACAAAGCTGGCCCTAGCCCGCGCCCACCACTCTGTCGCACGCTCGCAGACGGTGGCATGACGGAGGATGCACGATGCACGCTCGAGGTTGTGATGGACGGGAAGGATTGGCGTTCGGTTCGGACGTCGCACGTAGTTGACCCCAATACATGAGCTCCTCCGAAAATCACTGGGAAGTCGGCACCGATATCGGTGGCACCTTCACCGACATCATCGCGATCCGGCGTGGCTCCGGCGAGGCGCGGATCGCAAAGGTGCCGTCGCGCCCCGACGCTCCGGTTCAGGCGATGCTGGAGGCGATCGAGGCGGTGGGCTTGCGCAAGAGCGAGATCAAGCGCTTCGTCCACGGCACCACGCGTGTGACCAATGCCATCGTCGAGGGCCGGCTGCCGAAGGTAGCGCTGGTCGCGACCGAAGGCTTCTCCGATGTGCTGGAGATCGCGCGCTATCGCCGCCGCGATCTCTATCGGCTCGACATTCCGCCGAAATCCCCGCCGCTCGTGCCGCCCGAGCGCTGCTTTGGGCTCGCCGAGCGCCTCGATCACGAAGGGCGGGTCCTGAAGCCGCTCGAACAAGCCGAGATCGAGCGTCTGGTAGACTGGCTGAAGCAGACCGGCGTCCAGAGCGTCGCGGTTGCCCTTCTTCACGCTTATGCCAATCCCGTGCACGAGAAGATGCTGGGCGAGCGCCTCAAGGATGTCGTCGCCCATGTCTCGCTGTCGCACGAGGTCAATCCCGAGGCACGCGAATATGAGCGGACCTCGGCGACCGTGTTCAACGCCGCCGCGATGCCCATCGCGGTCGAATATCTGAGCGAGTTGGAGCTGCGGCTGCCGATCGGCCCGGGCTTGCAGGTGTTTCATTCCGCCGGAGCCATGGTCCCGATCTCCGCGGTGAAACAGCGGCCGCTGGTGATGGCCATGTCGGGCCCGGCGGCCGGCGTCTCGGCGTCGGTGAGCATCGCCCGCCAGCTTGGTACGCCGCGCATGCTGACCTTCGACATGGGCGGCACCACGACCGACGTCTGCCTGATCGTCGACGGCCAGGCCGAAATGACCGACGGCCGCATGCTTGGCGACAAGCCGCTGCGCCAGCCGATGCTTGCGGTTCATTCGATCGGCGCCGGCGGCGGGTCGATCGTGCGCAACGGTCCCGGCGGCCTCACCGTCGGGCCGGAAAGCGCCGGCTCCGAGCCGGGGCCGGCCTGCTACGGCCGCGGCGGCCTTGAGCCGACCATCACCGACGCCAATGCCGTGCTCGGCTATCTCAATCCCGCGACCAAGCTCGGCGACCGGATCGGCGTTGATATCGAGGCGGCCAGGCTCGTCATCGAGCCGATCGCGCGCGCGCTCGGCCTGAGCCTGACCGAAACGGCCCTTGGCATCATCAAGGTCGCGAACGCGACGATGGCTCGCGCGCTGCGCCGCGTCACGGTCGAGCGCGGCATCGACGGACGCGACTGCACGCTGCTCGCCTTCGGCGGCGGCGGCCCCATGCACGCCGCCGGGCTCGCCGATCTCTATGGCATCGCGCAGGTCGTCGTGCCCAGTGCATCGAGCGCGTTCTCGGCGCTGGGCTGTCTCACCGCCGATTTCAGCTTCTTGCAGCAGCAGACCTTGCGCGCCGCACTCGACGGCATCGATCTCGTGCGCGTGTCGGAGCGCATCGGGACGCTGATCGACGATGCCTCGGCGCCGCTGATCGCCAATGGCGTTGCGAAGGCGGAAATCCAGGTCGAGCTGGCGGCGCTGATGCGTTATGCGGCACAGAACGATGCCATTCCGGTGCCCTTTGCGCTGCCGCTGGATGTAGCGAAGCTGAAGACGGATTTCCTCGCCCGACATCACGAACTGTTCGGCTACGCGACGGGCGAGCCTTGCGTCATTGAATCCGTGCGTGTCCAGGCGCGTCGTCCGTCCACGACCGTCGTGAACCGGCCGGTGACGTTGGTGAGGGCGGTGTCGTCAGGTACGCGCATCTGCTCCTTCGACAGCCTGCATGAGGTCGAGACTGCGATCGTCGACCGCGCCGCGATGGTCGATATCGTCAACGGCCCCGCGATCATCGAAGATGCGTGGTCGACGGTGGTCATGCCGCCCGGCTGGCAGGCGAAGCCTGATGCCGCAGGCAATCTGTTCCTGACGCGGAGGGCAACATGAAGCTCGATCCGTTTGTCGTCGAGGTCATCAGGCACGGGCTTTCCGCCGCGGCCGAGGAGATGAGCCTGGTGATGACGCGCTCGGCGCGCTCACCGCTGTTGCGGGAGGCCGGCGATCTGTCGTCCGCGATAACCGACGGCCATGGCAGCCTGGTCGGGCAGGGCCGCGACATCCCGATCCATCTCGGCGCGATGGCTTACACCATTCCCGAACTGCTGAAGGTCGTGCCGCGCGACAGCCTGAACGACGGTGATGTGCTGATCTATAACGTCGGCGCGCTCGGCGGCAACCATCTGAACGACGTCAAGGTCGTGCGACCCATCTTCGTCGACGGCGAGATCGTGGCGTTCGCGGTCAGCCTCGCACATTGGCCTGATATCGGCGGCACCTGGCCTGGCAGCTATTTTGCCAAGGCCATCGACACCTTCCAGGAGGCGATGCGCATTCCACCGGTGCTGATCGCGACCGCGGCGGGGGTCAATACGCCGATCGTGCAGTTGCTCAAGGCCAACATTCGCGACCCCGAATCCGGCGAAGGCGATCTTCTCGCCCAGATCGCGGCGACGAAGGCCGGCGAGCGGCGCATCGTCGATCTCTGTCGCGAGCACGGCAAGGCGGTGTTCATGGCGACGCAGTCGCGCCTGCACGATTTGTCCGAAATCGAGATGCGCGAGGCGCTCCGCGCGCTGCCGGACGGGGTCTACGAGGGCGAGGACTATCTGGACGACGGCAGCGAGAACAACGCGCCCGCGCGCATCCATGTGAAAATCACCATCGTCGGCGACGAAGCGACCTTCGATCTCTCCGGAAGCTGCGACCGCGTCTCGAACTTCTGCAACACGACCCCGTTCATGGCGCGCTCCGCCGTCGCCTATGCCGCGCGCATCATGAGCGGCCGCGACATGCAGCAGAACGCGGGTGCGCTCCGCCCCTTGACCATCATCACGCGTCCAGGCTCGATCCTGGAACCGGGTTGGTCGGCATCCGTCGCCGCCGGTAACCACGAAACCTCGATGCGCATCGTCGACGCGATCTTTCATGCCATGCAGGACACCATTCCCGAACGTTTGTCGGCAGGCGGAGCGACCACCGCGGGCGTCCTGTTCTTTGCGCAGCCGCGGCAGGACGGTTCGTGGAAGATGCTCTATGAAGTCCATGGCGGCGGCGAAGGTGCGCGTCATGATCGGGACGGCATCTCGGCAACCCGGGTGCATCTGTCCAATACCTCGAACACGCCAGTCGAGGTGATCGAGGCAAGCTACGCAATCCGCCTCGAGCAGCAGTCCATTCGCCGACAGTCCGGCGGCGCCGGCGCCCATCGCGGCGGTGATGGCGTCGTGCGCGCCTACCGCATCCTGGCTCCGTCGATGCATCTGACCACCTGCATCGAGCGCATGGTGATCCCGCCGTTTGGCATGCAGGGCGGAAAGCCCGGCAAGCCGTGCCGCATCTCGCTGATCCGGCATGGCGCAAGCATCGCGATCGACGGCAAGTCGAACCTGGTGTTGCAACAAGGCGATCTCGTCACCGTCGAGACTTGCGGCGGCGGTGGCTACGGCACTGGGGCCGCCGAATGAGGGAAGTGCCATGAGCAAATTGTTGCGAACCGGGCTGAACGCGGGTGAGGCCGCGCCGATGGCCGTGGTCGGCGGCGAGGGCGTCTACTTTCACCTTGCGGACGGCCGCAAGCTGATCGACGGCAGCAACACCGGCGGCGGCCTCGGTCACCGCCATCCCGCGATGGTGGAGGCGATCCGCCGTGCGGCCGATACGCCCGTCGTCAACGAGGGCTGGACCTGGATCGGCCGCGAGCAGGCAGCGGACGATCTGATGGCCATCGCCTTTGCGGGCGAGGAGGATTGGGTCGGCGCGGTGCGCTTCTGCATCAGCGGCAGCGAGGCCAACGACATGGCGCTGTCGCTCTGCCAGGCGTTGACGCAGCGCTCGGCGCTCGCGACGCGAGAGCGCGCCTATCACGGCATCACCGGGCTGTCGCGTAACATGACGGTGCAGCCGCAATGGCACGGCGGCCTAGCGGTGCATGCCGGCGGCTCGAAGCTCCCGGCGCCGATGGCCCCGGTGCGGATCCTGCCGGCGCCTGATGGCGCGATCTACGGCGGCGCGGCCAACAACACCCCGCCCAGCGAATATCTGGCGGATGCTCCGCGTCTGCTCTCGGACACCGCGGCAACGATCATCGACTACACGCAGGGCGGCATCTATTACGACGGTGCCTATCAGGACGAGGTGGCGAGGCACGCGCGGCAGGCAGGCTCGTACTGGATCGCGGACGAGGTCGTTACCGGTGCTGGGCGCGCGGGGCGCTGGTTCGCGTTTCAGGGGGCGCAAAGCCGCCCTGATATCGTGACGCTCGGAAAATCGCTCGGCGGTGGGGCGGCGGCGGTCGCGGCTGTCGTCGTGTCGAAGGAGATCGTCGAGCGGTTAAAGGGCACGAGCTGGCAGAACTACGGCACCTTGCGCGGCCATCCGATCAGCATGGCTGCCGTCAGCGCTTATCTGAGGGTTGTCGCCGACGAGAAGATTCTGGAGCGCGTCCGGCACCTGGAAAAGCTGTTCAGCCGCCGCCTGCTCGCGATCGCACAAAAACACTCCAGCGTGCGGCGCGTGGCGGGTCAGGGATTGCATTGGACAGTGGAGTTGCACGGTCCGGACTGGCGTACCTGGCATGCCGACACCGCCGAGGTGCCGATCGCCTCGCGCGTCGCGGAACGGGCGCTGGAGGCCGGCGCCGTGATCGGGACCAGCGGCGAGCAAACCTCGCTGTTCCTGGCGCCGCCGCTTGTCATCTCCGATCGTGAGGCTGACCAGCTGCTCGACGCCCTCGACCATGGCCTTGATATTTCCGACAAGGAGCGCGGTTGAATGCGGGCCATGCAATGCACACCATGCGGTTTCGCCGGCGTCCGGCCGGAAAATCCGGACGAGGCTACGTTAAGCTGCGCGCCGGCAATTCGTTGAAGCCGTGGCTTTCCCCAAGAGATCACCAGGAAATCGCTGATGCGTATCGTCAACCTCGCCGCTGCCCAGATGGGCCCGATCCAGAAAGCCGACAGCCGCGAGGCCGTGGTCCAGCGCATGATCGCGCTGATGGATGAAGCCAAGAGCAAGGGCGCCGACCTGATCGTCTATCCCGAGCTGGCGCTGACGACGTTCTTTCCGCGCTGGTATGTCGAGGACCGCGCCGAGTTCGACATCTGGTTCGAGCGCGAAATGCCGAACGCGGCGACCAAACCTCTGTTCGAGCGCGCGGCGCAGCACGGGATGGCGATGAATTTCGGCTATGCGGAGCTGACGCCCGACGGTCATCATTTCAACACTGCAATCCTCACCGACAAGTCGGGCAAGATCGTCGGCAAATATCGCAAGGTTCATCTGCCGGGCCATGTGGAGTACGACACCAAGCGTTCGCACCAGCATCTGGAGAAGCGCTATTTCGAGCCGGGCGATCTCGGCTTCAACGTCTGGCGCGAGCTCGGCGGCATTATCGGCATGGCCATCTGCAACGACCGGCGCTGGCCCGAAACCTATCGCGTGATGGGTCTGCAGGGCGTCGAGATGGTGCTGATCGGCTACAACACGCCGTCGGTCAATGCGGAGAAGAGCGAGGAGGGCGTCGAGAAGCGGCTGTTCCACAACCGCCTGTCCGTGCAGGCCGGCGCCTATCAGAACGCGACCTGGGTGGTCGCGGTGGCCAAGGCCGGCGTCGAGGACGGCCACCCGCTGTTCGGCGGCAGCCTGATCGTCGATCCCAATGGCGAAATCGTCGCGGAAGCCAAGACGGAGGACGACGAGGTTCTGGTCCACGCCTGCGATCTCGATGCGACGATCTTCGGCAAGACCACGATCTTCGATTTCGCCCGGCATCGCCGGATCGAGCATTACGGCCTGATCACCAGTCAGACCGGCGCCGTGCCGCCGCCGGAGACGTGACACCGATGGCGGGCGAAAGCATATCCGGCATTGCCTTGCGCGAGCTCCATCCGTGCGATCGCGCGGCAGGGGACCAAAGAGCTGAAGGACGTCTAGTGAGCCGAGAACTGCACAGTCCCCAACGCCATGGTGACGGCCGCCTGTGTCGGGTCGATCACGGCAATGCCGAGCGCGTCTTCCAGCGGACGGCGATGGCGCGCCATGCCGGCGCAGCCCATCACGATGGCGCAGGCACCGTCCTCGTCGCGCAGCGCGCGGCCGACTTCGATCATCTTCGCCAGCGTTCCTTCGCCCGAAGCGGTCTCGGCGACACTCATATTGAGCGGCCGTTCGCCGGCGAGTCGTTCGGTCAATCCCATCTGCCTGAGATAGCGCATGTGGCGCGGGATCGAGCGCTGCGCGATGGCGATGACGCCGAAGCTCTCGGCGCGCGCGAGCGCCGTCAGCACGCCGCACTCGGCAATGCCGAACACGGGGCGGTCGGTGCCTTCACGGCAGACCTGAAGGCCGGGATCGCTGTAGCAGGCGATGACGAAGGCCGACGAGTTGTTGTCGCCTTCGACCAGCCGGCGCAGCGGCATCGCGACGCTGTCGACGTCGGCCTGGCTCTCGATGCCGAACGGACCCTCGGCGAGCGTCTGGCAGACCACTTCGGGTCCGCCCTCGAAACCGAGCGGCTTCAGCGCGTCTTTCAGCCCTTGCGTGACTGCAGGGTTGGAGTTCGGATTGATGACGAGAATGCGCGGCCGCGACATGATGGTCTTCCTGCGACATGGAGATGATTTGCCCAAGCCTATCACGGAGTGCCTGATGACTGAACCCAGCTACGACCTGATCATCCGCGGCGGACGCGTCGCCACCACGACCGACGTTTTCGAGGCCGACGTTGCCATCTCCGGCGAGACCATCGCAGCCATCGGCCGCGGGCTTCCACAGGCCAAGCGCGAGATCGACGCGCGCGGCAAGCTGGTGCTGCCCGGCGGCGTCGATAGCCACGCCCATATCGAGCAGCTGTCCGCAGCCGGCATCATGAACGCCGATACGTTCGAGAGCGCGACCGTCTCGGCGGCGTTCGGCGGCACCACCACGGTGATCCCGTTCGCGGCTCAGCATGTCGGCATGAAGCTGCCGCAAGTGGTCGAGGATTATCATGCGCTGGCGAAGAAGGGCGCCGTGATCGACTACGCCTTTCACATGATCATCGCGGACGCGACCAAGGAGACGGTCGAGGAGCATATTCCGGCACTGGTGAAGCAGGGGCACGCTTCGATCAAGATCTTCATGACCTACGACCGGCTCAAGGTCGACGACGAGCCTTTGCTCGACATCCTCCTTGCCGCGCGCCAGTCCGGCGCGATGTTGTGCGCGCATGCCGAAAACCACGGCATCATCGCCTGGATGGTGAAGCGGCTGCTTGCGCGCGGCTACACCATGCCGAAATACCATGCCGTCAGTCACGCCCGCGTGTCGGAGGCCGAGGCCTTCACGCGTCTGATCGGCATGGCGGCATTGATCGACCAGCCCATCATGATCTTCCATGTCTCCACCGCCGAGGGCGCCAAGGTGATCCGCGACTCGCGCGGGCAGGGGCTGAAGGTCTTTGCCGAGACCTGTCCGCAATATCTGTTCCTCACCGCCGCCGACCTCGACAAGCCTGGCTCTGAGGGCGCCAAGTGGATGTGCAGTCCGCCGCCGCGCACGCATGCGGATCAGGAGGCGCTGTGGCAGGCGCTATCGCTCGGCGATCTCCAGACCATCTCGTCGGATCATGCGCCGTATCGCTTTGACGAAACCGGAAAGCTGCGCGCCGGGCCCAATCCGAGCTTCAAGCAGGTTGCCAATGGCCTGCCGGGGCTGGAGCTGCGGCTGCCGCTGCTGTTCGACGCGATGGTGTCGAAGGGCCGGCTGGGTCTGGAAAAATTCGTGGAGCTTACCGCGACGGCGCCGGCCAAGATCTACAATCTGCATCCGCGCAAGGGCTCGATCGCAGTCGGCGCCGACGCCGATATCGCGATCTGGGATCCCAACCGCGAGGTCACCATCGCCGACGAGACGATGCACGATCTCGCCGGCTACACGCCCTTTGCAGGCCGTAGGCTGAAGGGCTGGCCGGTGACCACGCTCTCGCGTGGCCGTGTCATCATCGACGGCGACAAGTGCCTCGCGAGCCCCGGCAGCGGCAAGTTTTTGGCGCGCAGCGGCGGCGAGGCGGCGAAGCCCACCGGCCGGCTGGACGTCGACATGGATCCGGAACGGAATTTTGGAGCAAGACTGCTGTGACGGCGGACAGCGCGCGATGAAGATCGTCATCTTCGGCGGCACCGGTTTTGTCGGCCTCAATCTCGCCGAGGTGCTGCTCGCGCGCGGGCACGAGGTGACGCTGTATGATCGTGCACCGCTGCCTGCGGCTGCGCAGCGATCGCTGGGCGAGTATCGCGAACGGCTCAAGGTCGTTCAGGGCGATATCACCGACTCAGAAGGCATCGACGCCCTCATTGCCGAGGGATGCGATACGATCGTGCTCGGCGCGGCGGTTACGGCCGGCGAGAAGCTCGAGCGTGCATCGACTGCGCGCGTCCTTGAGATCAACGTGATGGCGCAGATCCCCATTCTACTCGCGGCGATCCGCCATGGTGTCCGGCGGGTCGTCAATCTGTCATCGGCATCGGCCTATGGCGCATCAGGTGCGCGGTTCGAAGTCCTGGACGAGGAAACGCCTTGCGATCCCGTCTCGCTCTACGCCATCAGCAAGTTCACGTCCGAGCGGTCCGTGGCCCGCCACGCCGAACTCTTTGGCGGCGATTTCCTGAACGTCCGCTTAAGTGCCGTGTTCGGTCCGTGGGAGCGGCCCGGCTCAGTGCGCGATACGCCGAGCCTCCAGTTCCAGATCCTGGCCGCGTTTGCGCGCGGCATGCCGGCGCTCATGCCGGGGCTGGGGATGAAGGATTGGATTTACGCCATCGATGCTGCCGAAGCCGTGGCCGTGCTGATCGAAGCCGAGCGCCCGCGCCATCGTCTCTACAACATCTCCAGCGGTGCAAATTGGTCCGCGCTGCAATGGGGTGAGGCGTTCGCTGCGCTGCATTCCGGCCTGCAATGCCGGCTGGCGGGGCCGGAAGAAAAGACGTTCACCAAGTTGCATGGGCGGCACCGCGCGCCGCTCTCGGTCGCGCGGATGGCCGACGAATTCGGCTGGCGCGCCCGTTTCGGCTGCGTGGAGTCAGCGGCCCATATGAGCGGCTGGTGGATGCAGCATCGAGGGGGCGTTTGACATGCGGCTGCAGGGGCGCACGGCCATCATCACGGGAGCGGGCTCGGGCATCGGCCGCGCCAGCGCAAAGCTGTTCGCGGAGGAGGGCGCGCGGCTGGCTCTCGTCGATCGCGATGCGGCGGGCCTGCAGGAAACGCTAAACCTGATCGGCGAGGCCATAATTCACGTCGGCGACGTCGGCGATGCCGCTCTGGCCGAGACCGTGGTCGGCGACGTCATAGCGAGGCACGGGAGGCTCGACGTCCTCATGACCGCCGCCGGCTTCTCCTGCGGCGGCACGATCCTGACGACGAGCCCGGAAGACTGGGACGCGGTGTTCCGCACCAATGTCGGCGGCACCTGGCTGTGGGCGCGAGCCGCCGTGCGGCAGATGCAGCGGCAGAAGGGCGGCTCGATCATCACGCTGGCCTCGCAGCTCGCGATGGCCGGCGGCAAGGGCAACAGCGCCTACATCGCCGCGAAAGGAGCCGTCGTCAGCCTGACGCGGACGATGGCCGTGGATTTTGCCGCGGACGGTATCCGCGTCAACGCCATCGCGCCGGGTGCGATCGATACGCCGATGCTGCTCCGCAGCTTCGCCCGCCATGCCAATCCGGACGAAGTGCGCGAGGCCTCTCGCAATCGCCACGCCATGAAGCGGTTCGGCGTGCCTGAGGAGATCGCGCAGGCAGCCCTGCACCTCGCCAGCGATGCGTCCTCGTTCACGACCGGCACGGTGATGGTGGTCGACGGCGGCTGGCTCGCGGCATGAATGATGCGCTCACCGCGCCCAAGTGTCCGCAAGAACGCCATGAGACTGGCGCGCAACTTGCTTTCTCCTTAACCTACCCTCGCTGGCGTTCTGGTTCGAAATTCAGGGAAAAACGAATGCGTTTTGTGTCTTTCAGGCTGACGTCCTCGGTCCTCGCCACTACGGCGCTGTTGCTCATCGCCACCGCGCCTGTGCAGGCGCAAACGCGGGCGGAAACGCTGCGTTATGTGACGGGCGCATCGGTCAACACGCTCGATCCCAACATCCCGGGCTCGACGCGCGAATCCTTCGCGCTGAGCATGAGTACCTATGACCGGCTCGTGGCGTTCGGCCGCAAGCAGCTCGACGGCAAATGGGTGTTCGATCTCGACAAGATCACGGGCGAGCTCGCTGAATCCTACGAGGTCAGCCCCGACGGCTTGAGGATCACATTCCGCCTGCGCAAGGATGCCAAGTTCCAGGACGGCTCGCCAGTGACGGCTGACGACGTCAAATGGTCGCTCGATCGCTGCGTCACTGCGCCGATCCTCGGCAAGGCGCAGCTGCTCACGGGCTCCCTGACGTCGGCTGATCAGTTCAAGGTGATCGATTCTCTCACCATCGAGGTGACGTTGCCCAAGCCCGACAAGCTTGCGCTGCCCAATCTCGCCACCGTCTATCCCATGATCATCAACTCGAAGATCGCCAAGGAGCACGCGACCGCGGATGACCCCTGGGCCACCGCCTGGTTGAAGGAGCACACCGCCGGCAGCGGCGCCTATGTGATCGAGAGCTTCAAGCCGGGCGAGCAGGTAATCGCTAAGCGCAACGAGGCCTGGAACCGCGGCTCACCCGATAAGCCGGCCTTCTTCAAGCGCGTGATCATCCAGTCGGTGCCGGAGCCGGCGACCCGCGCTAACCTGGTCGAGCGCGGCGATGCCGACCTCGTGGTCGATCTCCAGGCGAGCGACGTGCAATCGCTGGAGGCCAAGGGCAAGCTCAAGGTGATTTCAACACCGCAGTACAATTCGATCACCTTCGTCTCGATGAACAACCAGATCCCGCCCTTCGACAACGTCAATGTCCGCCGCGCCATCGCCTTCGCGCTGCCCTATGACGACATGTTCAAGGCCGCTCTGTTTGGCCGCGGCGCGCCTTTGTTCGGTGCGAGCTGGCCGGACGGAAAGCCGCTCAACGGCATCTATCCGTTCCAGCAGCCGGTGAAGATGGATCTCGACAAGGCCAGGGAATATCTGAAGGCTGCAGGCCTGCCGGAAGGCTTCTCGACCACGTTCAGCTTCAATGTCGGCCAGGCCTCGACCGCCGAGCCGATGGCTGCGCTGGTGAAGGAGTCGCTTGCCAAGATCGGGATCAAGGTCGACATCCAGAAGCTGCCGGACGCTCAGATGTCGACGCAGATCAACGAGAAGAAGCTACCTTTCTTCACCGAAGGCATCGTCGCCTGGCTGCCCTCGACCGACTATTTCTATCGCAACTTCTACACCGGCAATCAGCGCTGGAATTACAGCTCGATCAACAATCCCGAGCTCGCCGCAATCGCACAGGAAGCCCGCTTTGAGCCGGACAAGGCCAAGTACGAGGAGGCCGGCCGCAAGCTCAATGCGATGCATGCCGACTTGATGCCGCAGGTCATGCTGTGGCAGCCCAACCAGGATGCGGTGATGGCGTCCTCGATCGAGGGCTACACCTACGAGTTTCACCGCCAGATCGACTATCGCGACGTCAGCCGCAAGTGATAGCGTCAGGCGAAAGGAGCTCTGAAAGGTGATGACTGGTCTTGGCGCAACGATGGTGCGGGCGGGCAGGCGGCTTCTGTCGTCGCTGCCGGCGCTGTTCGGTGTGCTGGTCTTCACCTTTCTGTTGATGCGCGTGTTGCCCGGCGACCCCGCGGTGTTCTTCGCCTCGGGGCCCAACGCCGGCAAAGAGGAGATCGAGCAGATCCGCAAGCAAATGGGGCTCGACAAATCGGTGCCGGAGCAACTCGTGTTCTATCTCTCCGACATCGGCCGCGGCAATCTCGGCCGCTCCATGATGACGGGGCAGCCGGTGCTGAAGGACCTGCGCGAGCGGCTGCCGGCCTCGCTGGAGCTCACCTTCACCGCGCTGCTGATCGCGCTGATTGCGGCGGTGCCGCTCGGCGTGATGGCGGCGCTGCGTCCGGGATCGGTGGTCGATCACGGCGTGCGGCTGTTCTGCGCGCTCGGCGTCTGCGTGCCGACCTTCGTCTCGGGCCTGCTGCTGATCTACGTCTTTTATTATCTGCTCGGGCTCGCGCCCGATCCGACCGGTCGGATCGACGTTTTCACCTCGCTGCCGCCGCAACACACCGGGTTCCTCTCGATCGATTTCCTGCTTGCCGGCGATATCGAAGGCTGGTGGACGGCCTGCAGGCAACTGATCCTGCCGGCGGTGAGCATGGCTTTGTTCGTGATCGCACCGCTGGCGCGGATCACCCGGGCCTCGATGCTGGTGTCGCTCGGCAGCGATTTCGTGCGCACCGCGCGCTCGGTCGGATTGTCCTGGCACAAGGTGGTCGTGACCTACGCACTGCGTAACGCGATCCTTCCCGTCATCACCATCGCCGGCATCGTGTTCTCGACCATGCTGGGCGCCAACGTGCTGGTGGAAAAGGTGTTCTCCTGGCCCGGCGTTGCCTCCTATGCGCTCGATGCGCTGCTGTCCTCCGACTACGCGCCGGTGCAGGGTTTCGTGCTGCTGATGGCGAGCCTGTTCGTGCTGGTCAATTTGGTCGTGGATATCTGCTACGGCATCGCCGATCCCAGGGTGTCGATCGGATGACCAGCGCGACCCTCCGCCATTCGGTCTGGATCCTGCGCGGCAATCCGCTGACCGCCGTCGCTGCGACCGGCGTATTCCTCTTCGTCCTGGTGGCGATCTTCGGACCGTGGATCGTGCCCTATGACGCCGTGGCCTCGAATGTCTCGCAGGCCCTGCTGCCGCCGAGCGCGGCGCACATTGCCGGCACGGACCAGCTCGGCCGCGACGTGTTCAGCCGCCTCATGATTGCCGCGCGACTCGACCTTGCAATTGCGGTCTCGGCAGTTGGTATCTCCTTCCTGATCGGCGCGGTGGTCGGTTCCTTCTGTGGTTATGCCGGCGGCCGGCTTGATCGCGCGGTCGGGCGTTTCGTCGACGTCATGATGGCCTTTCCGCTCTTCGTGCTGGCGATGGCCATGGTCGCGGCCCTCGGCAACCGGATCGAGAACATCGTGATCGCGACCGCGATCATCAATCTTCCCTTCTACATTCGCTTCGCGCGCGCCGAGGTCAATGTCAGGCGCGATGTCGGCTGGGTCGAGGCGGCGCGCGCCTGCGGCGAGAGCCATTTCTCAGTGGTGCTGCGCTTCCTGCTGCCGAACATCCTGCCGGCGATGGCGGTGCAGATCTCGCTCAATCTCGGCTGGGCCATATTGAATGCCGCCGGCCTGTCCTTCATCGGCCTGGGCGTCAGGCCGCCGACGCCGGAATGGGGCATCATGGTCGCGGAGGGCGCGCGTTTCATCTCGACGGGGCGATGGTGGCTGGTCGCCTTTCCGGGCCTCGCGCTGATGCTGGCCGTGCTGTGCTTCAATCTCCTCGGTGACGGGATGCGGGACATTCTCGATCCCAGGATGCGCACATGAGTGAGGAGCTGCTCAAGATCGACGATCTCCACGTCGCGTTCTCGACGCGGCGCGGGATGGTCGAAGCTGTGCGCGGAGTGACTCTCTCGGTCGAGAAGGGCGAGATGCTCGGCCTTGTCGGCGAGAGCGGTTCGGGCAAATCCGTCACCGGCTTTGCCACGACACGGCTGCTCGATACGGCCGGCCGGGTCACTGGCGGCAAGATCCTGTTTCGCGGACAGGATGTGACGAAGCTCAGGGGAGATGACCTCCGTCATCTCCAGGGCGCCGCGATGTCGATGATCTTCCAGAACCCGCGCGCGGCGCTCAATCCGATCCGGGCGATCGGCTTGCAGATCGCGGACGCGATCCTGACACATAAGAAGATATCGAAGGAGGCCGCGCGTGCGGAGGCGCTGGACCTGCTGCGCGCGGTGCAGATCCGCGATCCCGAGGCGCGGATGAACGCCTATCCGCACGAGCTCTCCGGCGGCATGTGCCAGCGAGTCATGATCGCGATCGCGATCTCCTGCAATCCCGCGCTTCTGATCGCGGACGAGCCGACCACCGGCCTCGACGTCACCACCCAGAAGGTGGCGATGGATCTTCTGGCGGACATCGCCGCGGCGCGCGGCATGGCCACGATCCTGATCACGCACGATCTCGGACTGGCGGCGCGCTATTGCCGCCGTATCGCCGTGATGGAGCGGGGCCGCATCGTCGAAGAGGCGCGTCCCAAAGCTCTCTTCAGCGCACCTCGGCATGCCTACACCAGACGTCTGGTCGCCGCATCGCCGACCGCGACGTCTCGCATCGAAGACCTCGTGGCGGAGGAGGACCGGGAGCGCCACACGGCCGTTAACGGCAAGCCCCGGCCGGAGCCCGCGCACGGCACGCCGCCGCTCCTGGAGGTGCGGAAATTGGCAAAACGCTTCGACCAGGGCTCCGCGGCGGTTGCCGACTTCTCGATGACGATGGCCGGCGGCGAGGCCGTCGGGCTCGTCGGCGAGTCCGGGTCCGGCAAGAGCACGACGTCGCGGATGATCTGCCGGCTGATCGACCCGAGCGAAGGCGACATCGTGTTCGATGGGCATTCGATCGGTCACGTCGCCTCACGCGACTTTCACCGTTCGCCCCTGCGTAAAGACATCCAGATGGTGTTCCAGGATCCGAACGAGAGCCTCAATCCGCGGTTTACGGCCTACGATTGTATCGCACACCCGCTGCTGCGGCTCGATGGCATGCGTGCGGGCGAGGCCCTGCGCCAACGGGTCGAAGAATGCGCCGAGAGGGTCGGATTGCCGCGGGATCTGTTGCCGCGCTTTCCGCATCAGCTCTCCGGCGGCCAGAAGGCCCGCGTCGGCATCGCCCGTGCCATTGCCTGCCGGCCGCGGCTCCTGGTGCTGGACGAGCCGACCGCCGCGCTCGATGTCTCGGTGCAGGCGGTGGTGCTGCAATTGCTCGACCGCCTGCGGCGCGAGAACGACATCGCGCTGCTGTTCGTCAGCCACGATCTCAACGTGGTGCGCATGCTCTGCGACCGCACCATCGTGCTGCGCAATGGCGGCATCGTGGAGCAGGGCGAGAGCCGGGCGCTGTTCGACAATCCGAAGACCGACTACACGCGCAAGCTGGTCGAGGCGATCCCGCATATCGAGACCGGCGAGATGCTGGCGTCGGCTCTGTGAGGTCTGAGTTGAGGCTAGGGCCCGCCCAAATCGCGATGAGATCCTGCTGGCGAAGGGCCGGTTAGTGGCATACCATTTGCACGCCAATGGGCTCTGGCTTCACCTGCTCTTGGCCAACGATGGCCGGCATCACGGCATTACTGGGAGGACTTCATGGATCGCAGGACCGTATTGAAGGGACTGGCTGGCGCGGGCGGTCTGGCATTGACCGGCCTCTCGGCACCGGCCATCGCGCAAGGCGCGTCGGCCCGCACCCTGCGCTTCGTGCCCCAGGCCAATCTCGCCAATTTCGATCCGATCTGGGGCACGCAATATGTCGTGCGTAATGCGGCCGCGCTGGTCTGGGACACGCTCTACGGCATCGACGCGCAGCTTCAGCCGCAGCGCCAGATGGTCGAGTCCGAGGAGACCTCCGACGACGGCAAGGCCTGGACGTTCCGCTTGCGGCCTGGTCTCAAGTTTCACGACGGCGAGCCGGTGCTGGCCAAGGACGTCGTCGCGAGCCTGTCGCGCTGGGCGGCGCGCGATCCGATGGGCCTGATGATCATCGCGATCCAGCAGGAATTGACCGCCGTCGACGACCGCACCTTCAAATGGGTCTTGAAGCAGCCGTTCCCGAAAATGCTCTACGCGCTGGCCAAGAACAACGCGCCGTGCTCCTTCATCATGCCCGAGCGCATTGCGAAGACCGATCCCTTCAAGCAGATCACGGAGTATGTCGGCTCGGGTCCGATGAAGTTCGCCAAGGGCGAGTGGGTGCCTGGCGCCAAGGCCGTGTTCGAGAAGTTCGCCGACTACGTGCCGCGCCAGGAGAAGGCATCGTGGCTTGCCGGCGGCAAGCAGATGATGGTCGATCGCGTGGAATGGATCGTGATGCCGGATCCGGCCACAGCGGCGGCCGCCTTGCAGAACGGCGAGGTCGACTGGTGGGAAAACCCGATCGCCGATCTCGTGCCCGTCCTTAAGAAGAACAAGAACATCAGCGTCGATATCGGCGATCCCCTCGGCAATATCGGCTCGTTCCGCATGAACCATCTGTTCGCGCCGTTCAACGATGTGCGGGCAAGGCGCGCGGTGCTGATGGCGATGAGCCAGGAAGACTACATGCGCGCGATCGTCGGCGACGATACCGCACTGTGGAAGCCGCTGCCCGGCTTCTTCACGCCCGATACCCCGCTCTACAGCGAGCTGGGCGGCGAGATCCTCAAGGGCAAGCGCGATCTCGACGCGGCCAAGAAGCTGCTCGCCGAGAGCGGCTATGCCGGCCAGCCGGTGACGTGCCTGGTGGCGCAGGACCAGCCGATCACGAAGGCGCAAGGCGACGTCACGGCCGATCTTCTCAAGAAGCTCGGCATGAATGTCGACTTCGTCGCCACCGACTGGGGCACGGTTGGCTCCCGCCGTGCGGCGAAGACGCCGCCGGGGCAGGGCGGCTGGAACATGTTCCACAGCTGGCATGCCGGCGCCGACTGCATCACGCCCGCCGCCTACACCGCCATCCGCGCCAACGGCGACAAGGCCTGGTTCGGCTGGCCCAACAGCCCGAATACCGAAAAGGAGATCACGGGCTGGTTCGACGCCAAGAATCTCGAGGAAGAGAAAGCGGCGATCGGGCGGGTCAACAAGGCGGCGCTCGAGGATGTCGTCTACGCGCCGACCGGCTTCTTCCTGACCTACACGGCTTGGCGCAAGAACGTCTCCGGCATCGCCAAGGGGCCGCTGCCGTTCTTCTGGGGTGTGTCGAAGTCTGCATGATCGCGCGCTGAGGCCAGATGCTCTCCTTCATCCTCCGTCGCATCGTCGCGACCCTTCCGGTCATGGCTATCGTCGCGCTGTTCGTGTTCAGCCTGCTCTACATCGCGCCGGGTGATCCTGCCGTGGTGATCGCTGGCGACCAGGCGAGTCCGGAGGATGTGGAGCGCATCCGCCAGAGCCTCGGTCTCGACCGACCCTTCCTGATCCAGTTCGGTGGCTGGGTCTGGCGCATCCTGCACGGCGATCTCGGCACCTCGATCTTCACCAACCTGCCGGTGTCGGCGATGATCGGACAGCGCCTCGGACCGACGCTGTCGCTGATGATCGTCACGCTGCTGCTCACGATCGCGGTGGCGGTGCCGCTCGGCGTCGTGGCGGCGTGGAAAGCGGGCAGCCTGATCGACCGCGTCATCATGGGCTTTGCCGTGTTCGGCTTCTCGCTGCCTGTCTTCGTGGTCGGCTATATGCTCGCCTACATCTTCGCGCTCGAGCTCGAATGGCTTCCGGTGCAAGGCTACACGCCGCTCAGCTCAGGCTTCTGGCCGTGGCTCGAGAACCTGATTCTGCCGGCAATCGCGCTCGGTTGTGTCTACATCGCGCTGGTCGCACGCATCACCCGCGCCGCCATGCTCGAAGTGTTGCAGCAGGACTATATCCGCACCGCCAAGGCCAAGGGCCTCGGGCAGGGCGGCATCCTGTTCATTCACGCGCTCAAGAACGCGGCGGTGCCGATCGTGACGGTGATCGGAATCGGCATCGCGCTCCTGATCGGCGGTGCGGTCGTGACGGAGAGCGTGTTCGCGATTCCCGGCCTCGGCCGGCTCACGATCGACGCGATCCTGCGGCGCGACTATCCCGTCATCCAGGGCATCGTGCTGCTGTTCAGCTTCGTCTACGTCCTCGTCAATCTGATGATCGACGTCATCTACACGCTCGTTGACCCGAGGATCCGCTATTGACCGACACGACCGTCGATCCGCAATCGCTTCCCACCGGCCTCGTCCTCGCGCCGCAATTGCCGGAGATTCTCCGGCCGGTCAGGATCCGACGCGGCTTCGTCGGCCTCCTCCGCGGCCATCCCACCGTCGCGATCGGCGCCGCACTGCTGCTGACGCTGGTCCTGATCGCGATTTTTGCGCCATATCTCGGGACGGTCGATCCGACCGCGCTCGCGCCAGCCAAACGCACGCGGGCGCCGTCGGCTGATTTCTGGTTCGGCACCGACGTGCTCGGCCGCGATATCTATTCGCGCGTGCTGTTCGGTGCGCGGGTTTCGCTCACGGTCGGGCTATCGGTCGCGATCTTCGCATCCGCTGCGGGGCTTGCCATCGGCATGGTCTCCGGCTTCATCCGCTGGGCCGACGGCATCCTGATGCGCTTCATGGACGGTCTGATGTCGATCCCGCCGATCCTGCTCGCGATCGCGCTGATGGCGCTGACGCGCGGCAGTGTCGGGAACGTCATCCTCGCGATCACTGTCGCCGAGATCCCACGCGTCTCGCGTCTCGTTCGCAGCGTCGTGCTGTCCTTGCGCGAGCAGGCCTATGTGGATGCCGCCGTGGCCTGCGGCACGCGCACGCCCATGATCATTTTGCGCCACATCCTGCCGAACACGGTTGCGCCGATGCTGGTGCAGGCGACCTATATCTGCGCCAGCGCCATGATCACCGAGGCGATCCTGTCCTTCATCGGCGCCGGCACGCCGCCGACCATTCCATCCTGGGGCAACATCATGGCCGAGGGCCGCGCGCTGTGGCAGGTCAAGCCCTACATCGTGTTCTTTCCGGCGGCCTTCCTGTCCATCACCGTGCTCGCGGTGAACCTGCTCGGCGACGGCCTTCGCGACGCGCTCGACCCGCGCATGGCCAAGAGCCTGTGATGTTGCCTGTGATGGATCGAGGCTGATCGCGATGGCATTGCTCGAAGTCGACAATCTCCAGACCCATTTCCGCACCCCCGGCGGCATCAACCGCGCGGTGGACGGCGTGTCCTTCCATGTCGACGAAGGCGAGACGCTCGCCATCGTCGGCGAATCCGGTTGCGGTAAGTCGGTGACCTCGATGTCCCTGATGCGCCTGATCCCGGAGCCGCCGGGCAGGATCGCTGGCAGCATCCGCTTTGCGGGCAAAGATCTCCTGAATCTGTCTGACCGCGAGATGCGCGCGATCCGCGGCAACGACATCTCGATGATCTTCCAGGAGCCGATGACGAGTCTCAATCCGGTCCTGACCGTCGGCCGCCAGATCCGCGAGACCCTGATGATCCATCAGGGCCTGGATAAGCAGGCCGCCGAGACACACGCGATCGAAATGCTGACGCTGGTCGGCATTCCCGAGCCGAAGCGGCGGGTGCGCGAGTATCCGCACCAGCTCTCCGGCGGCATGCGCCAGCGCGTCATGATCGCGATCGCGCTCGCCTGTAATCCGAAGCTCCTGATTGCGGACGAGCCCACAACCGCGCTCGACGTGACGATCCAGGCGCAGATCCTCAAGCTGATGCTGGATCTGAAGCGCCGGGTCGGCGCCGCGATCATCCTGATCACCCACGATCTCGGCGTCGTCGCCGAGATCGCTGAGCGCGTCATGGTGATGTATGCCGGCCGCAAGGTCGAGGAAGCGCCGGTCGCCGAGCTGTTCCGTTCGCCGCGCCATCCCTATACGCAAGGCCTGTTAGGTGCTGTGCCTCGGCTCGGCTCCTCGCTGACGGGCACCGCGAGGCGGCTGGCCGAGATTCCCGGGCAGGTGCCCGATCTGCGCAAGCCGATCAGCGGCTGCGTCTTCGCCGGCCGCTGCGCGCTCGCGACCGATCTTTGCCGTCAATACGCGCCGGGGCTCGAAGAGAAGGGCCCGCGCCACATCGCCGCCTGTCACTACGCGGCCAAGGGAGCCGTCGCGGCATGAGCCCTCCGCTACTCCAGGTCAACGATCTCAAGAAGCATTTTCCGGTCAAGGCCGGCCTGTTCAGCCGCAAGTCCGAGTTCGTCTATGCGGTCGACGGCGTCTCCTTCGAGATCGCGCGCGGCGAGACGCTGTCGCTGGTCGGCGAGTCCGGTTGCGGCAAGTCGACGGTCGGTCGCGCCATCCTGCGGCTGTTCGACATCACCGCCGGACAGGTGATCCTCGACGGCCAGCGTATTGACGATGCTGCACCAAGCACGATGCGCCAGATGCGCCGGCGCGTGCAGGTCGTGTTCCAGGATCCATTCTCCAGCCTCAATCCCCGCATGCGGGTGCGCGACATTCTGGCCGAGCCGATCCGCAATTTCGGCCTCGCCAAATCCGCCGAGGATCTCGAAGTTCGCCTCACGGCGCTGATGGACACCGTGCGACTGCCGCGCGAGGCGTTGAACCGCAGGCCGCACGAATTCTCCGGCGGCCAGCGTCAGCGCGTTGGCATCGCGCGGGCGCTGGCGGCCGATCCCGAGCTGATCGTATGCGACGAGGCGGTCTCCGCGCTCGACGTTTCGGTCAAGGCGCAGATCGTCAATCTCTTGCAGGATCTCCAGAGCGAGTTCGGCCTCGCGCTCTTGTTCATCAGCCACGACCTCGCCATCGTCGAGCACATGACCCACCGCGTCGCGGTGATGTATCTCGGCAAGATCGTGGAGGTGGCGCCGCGCCGCGAGATCTTTGCCGCGCCCAGACATCCCTATACCAAAGCGCTGCTGTCCGCGGTGCCGCTGCCCGAACCTGGCGCCCAGCGCAATCCCATCATCCTCAAGGGCGACGTGCCGAGCCCGATCAATCCGCCGAAGGGATGTCGCTTCCATACCCGCTGCCCGTTCGTCTTCGACCGCTGCCGGGTCGAAGAGCCGGTGCTTCGCGCGGCCGGTCCTGAGCAGTGGGTGGCCTGTCATCTCGAAGAGGGCGCGGCGACGACGAGCAGCTAGAGGGTGAAATTCGCGTTGGAAATTCGTCAGCAAAAACAAGCCCGGTTCTACTGTGCATGGGGTTGTTTTCGCGCTTTTGATGGGGCTGATCTCAACCCTGCCGGCGCAGGAAGCCCGTGATCGTGACCTTTTCCCAGATGCCGGCGGCGGCAAACGGATCGGCGCGATTGAAGGTCTCGACCTCGGCGCGGCCGGGCGCCTCGACCAGGAACAGGCTGCCCATCATCGTCTGGCTGTCGTCGGAGACGAGCGGCCCCGACATTACGATCTTGACGCCGAAGCGCGAGGTATCGCTCAGAAACGCCTTGTGCGCATCGTAATTGGCGAGCCGGGTCGGCAGCGCGCCGGCGCGGTCGACGGCGTGAATGGCGAACAGCATGGGGTCTCCGTTTCTTGACCTTGGTTCTTGGGACGGCCGCCGAAGCGACCGCCCGGATGTGATGGATGAGCTTACTTGGCCCCGAGCTTGCTGGCGTCCTCGAAGGTCGGGCAGGTGCGCTGCTCCAGCGGCACGTCGAACGGCTGGTAATTGTCCTTGGTGATCACGGTCGGCTTCAGCACGATCTCGGCGATGACCGGCTGATTGCGCAAAGCGCGGATCGTCATCATGGTGCCGAGGCAGCCTTGCGCAAATCCGTTGTAGTCGCCGCTCGCGAGCAGCTTGCCGGACTTGATCGCGTCGATCGCCTCCTTGGTGCCGTTGATGCCGATCACCTGCGCCTTGCGGTTGGCGCCGTCGAGCGCCTCGATCGCGCCGACGGCCATGGCGTCGTTGGCGGCAAGCACGCCGTCGATCTGCGAATTCGACTGCATCAGGTTCTCCATGACCTGGAGCGCCTGCAGCCGCTGGTAATTGCCCGGTTGCGAGGCCAAGAGCTTGGCGCCGGGCGCCTCCTTCAGCGCGTCGTTGAAGCCGCGGACGCGGTCGACATTGGTCAGTGATCCCTTGACGCCCTCGATGATGACGATGTTGCCCTTGCCGCCGAGCGTCTTGAGCAGAAAGCGCGCGGTCTCCAAGCCAAGGCTGTAATCGTCGGCGCCGACGAAGGACAGGAATTTTCCGCCGGCGGAACGGTCGGTGATGTTGACGACGGGAATCTTGGCCTCGTTGATCTTCTCGACGCCCGGCACCATCGCCTTGTAATCGACCGGCGTGAACACGATCGCGCTCGGCTTCTTCACCACGACGTCCTCGATCTGGCTGAGCTGCTCGGGGATCGAATCCGGCTTGGTCGGGATGTATTGCAGCGTCTTCGCGTTCAGCGCCTTCGCCATGTTGTCGGCGCCGACCCGCACCGTCTGGAAGAACGGGTTGGTCTGGTTTTTGGTGAAGACGGCGATGGTCTCGCCGTCGGCGCGCACCTCGCTGGTGAGCGCAGCCGCCATCAGCAGCGGCAGCGCAAGGTAACCCAGTTTCTGTTTCATATTGCCTCCATCCCTCGTTTTGCTTGTTGGAACGCTTAGAAACTCATTGCGTGCGCCGGCGCGTCTTCATGTCGAGCCAGACCGCGAGAATGACGATGATGCCGGTGACGAGCGGCTGCCAATTGGCGCTGACCGAGAGCAGGTTCATGCCGTTCAGCACCAGGGTCAGGATCAGCGCGCCGATGAAGGTGCCGAACACGGTGCCGACGCCGCCGAACAGCGAGGTGCCGCCGATCAGCACCGCCGCGATCGCGGGCAGGGTCAGGCTTTCGCCGATGTCGGCTTCGGCTGAATTGAGCCGCGACAGGAAGATGATCGAGGCGAGGCCGGCCATGATGCCGGAGACGGCGTAGACCAGTAGCAGGCGCCGCGCCACCGGAATGCCCGAGAGGCGCGCCGCGACCGGATTGGCCCCGATCGCATAGATCTCCTGGCCCCAGATCGTGCGCTGCGCGAACAGCGTCCCGATTCCGAGAAACACCAGCAGCAGATAGACCGGAATCGGCAGGCCGAACAGATAGCCGCTGCCGATCTGGCGGAAGCCTGCCGGAAAGCCGTGCAGCGTCTCGCCCGCCATGTACCAATAGGTCAGGCCGTTCAGCACCCAGAGCATGCCATAGGTGGCGATGAAGGAGGGGATGCGCAGCGCCGTGACCATGATGCCGTTGAGGAGGCCAACGAGCCCGCCGCAGGCGAGCCCGGTGAGGATGCCGAGCGCCGGCGAGCCGGTCTTGTGGATCACGGTGCCGGCGATGCAGGCGGACAGCGCGACATTGGCACCGACGGACAGATCAAGGCCCGCGGTCAGCACCACCAGCGTCAGGCCGGAGGCGATGAAGAAGGTCAGGCTGGCCTGGCGGAGCACATTGAGGATGTTGCCGAGGCTCAGGAAGGAATCGCTGAGCACGGCAAGCACCGCGCAGATCAGGAGTGCAGCGAGCAGGCGGTAGAACACCTGGATCGCGTCCTGCGACAGGAAGGAGCGGGGCGGCATGATCGCCTCTTTGGTGATGTCGGTCATGCGCGGCTCCTGAGACCATCGAGGAACAGCGCGACGATGACGAGCACGCCGACGCTGGCGACCTGCACCGAGGACGGCAGCGAGATCAGGTTGAGCCCGTTGCGGAGTACGCCGACGGAAAGGACCCCGAGCAGGGTGCCGAGCAGCCAGCCATTGCCGCGCTCGAACGAGGTGCCGCCGACGGCGACGGCGGCGATGGCATCGAATTCCAGGCCGAGGCCGGCGGTGGGGTGCCCGGAATTCATCCGCGCCGTCATCAACAGGCCAGCGATGCCCGCCATGGCGCCGCCGATCGCGTAGACCGCGATCAGCAGCCTGCTCGGCGACAGACCGGCATAGCGCAAGGCTTCGCGGTTGCCGCCGAGCGCGAAAATGTAGGTGCCGAAGCGGGTGTGATAGAGCAGGCCGTGGAACGCTGCGTAGGTGACCAGCGCCATCACGATCGGCACGGGTATGCCAAGCAGCGTCGCCGAATAGATGTCGCGCACGCTGTGAGGGATGCCGACCACGCTCTGGCCGTCGCTGACGATCAGCGACAGGCCTTGCGCCATGCCGAGCGTGCCCAACGTCGCGACGAACGGCGGAATGCCCAGGATCGCGACCAGCCAGCCGTTGACCGTGCCAAAGGCCGCACCGACCAAGAGGCCGGCGCCCAGGCCCAGCAGCATCGACTTGGTCGCAAGCGAGACGATGGCGACGCAAAGCGAGGTCAGCGTCAGCACCGCGCCCATCGACAGGTCCAGCCCTTCGGTCATGATGATCAAGGTCATCGGCAGGGCGAGCATGGTCAGGATGGTCGACTGCACCAGCACGTTGGAGAGGTTGGCGACCGACAGGAAGCCGGGCGCGATCGCGCCGAACAGGGCGATGAGCAGCACCAGCACGATGGCAACGCCGGGAATGCGTTGCAGCGGATGGGGTTCTGAAGCGACCGCGGCCTCACGCATGATGCATCCCCAGTCGCACGATGTTTTCCTCGGTCAGTTCGTTTCGCGTCAGATGCCCGGCGATGCGACCCTCGCGCATCACATAGGCGCGGTCGCAAACGTGGCAGATCTCGATCTGCTCGGACGAGATCATCAGCGCGGCCGCGCCTTCGGCGACGAGGCGGTCGATCAGCGCAAAAATCTCGGACTTGGCGCCGATGTCGATGCCGCGCGTCGGCTCGTCGAAGATGAAGAGTTTTGAGCCGGCCGCCAGCCATTTTCCGATCACGACCTTCTGCTGGTTGCCGCCGGAGAGCAGGCCGACGGTCTGGCGCGGGCTTGGTGTCGCAATGCGCAGTTGCCGGATCAGGCCATCGGCGGTGCGCTGGGCCGAGCGTTGGTCGAACAGGCCGCTCGGAAAGAGTTTCCTCAGCGTCGAGACCACCAAATTGTCGCTGACCGTCCGCAGCAGCGCGAGACCCTCGCTCTTGCGGCTCTCCGGGATCAGCGCGATGCCGCGGCGGGCAGCGAGGTCCGGCTCGCCCGAGATCGTCTTGCCGTCGAAGATGATCTCGCCTGACGTCACGGGATCGGCGCCGAAGATGGCGCGCGCGACCTCGCTGCGGCCGGAGCCGACCAGGCCGCACAGGCCGACGATCTCGCCCCGGCGAACCTCGATGTTGATGTCGGAGATGCCGGTCGGCGCGGTCAGGCCCTTGACCTCCAGCAGTACCTCGCCCGGCTTGTCGGCAAAGTGGCGCGGATAGGTCATGTCGACGTTGCGGCCGACCATCATGCGGACGAGCTGGTCCGGCGTGACGTCGGCGGGCCTGACGCCGTCGATGCGGCGGCCGTCACGCAGCACAGTGATGCGATCTCCGATGGCGAACACCTCGGCCATGCGATGCGAGATATAGACGATGGCGACGCCGTCGGCCTTTAGTCGCGCGATCAAAGCGAACAGCAGCTCGGTCTCGCGGTCGGACAGTGCCGCGGTCGGCTCGTCCATGACGAGAATGCGGGCGTCCTGGCTGATCGCTTTCGCGATCTCGACCATCTGCTGCTGCGCCACACCGAGCTTGTCGACGATGGTGGAGGGATCGATGTCGAAACCGATCGTATCGAGCACGCGCTTGGCATCGGCCAGGATCTTGCGGCGGTCGATGGTGCCGGGGACGCGTCCCCCCGGCTCACGTCCAAGGAAGATGTTCTGGGCGATGTCGAGATAGGGGACCAGCGAGAATTCCTGGAAGATCACGGCAATGCCGAGCTTCTGCGCATCCGCGGTCGATGAGATCGCGACGTTCTCGCCCTTGTAGAAAAACTCACCGGCGTCAGCGCGATAGGCGCCGCACAGCACCTTCATCAGGCTCGACTTGCCGGCGCCGTTCTCGCCGAGCAGCATGTGCACTTCGCCGGGGTAGACGGCAAAGGACACGTCATCCAGCGCCTTGACGCCGGGGAATTCCTTGCGGATGCCGCGAAGCTCCAGCAGCGGCATGGGCGAGGTGACCTCGATCGGGAGCGCGTCGCTCATGCTTTGGCCCCGCTCGCAAAGATCTTTCCAGGATTCATCAGGCCATTCGGATCGAGCGCAGTCTTGATCGATCGCATCACATCGACGGCCTCGCCGAGTTCATCGGTGAGATAGTCGATCTTGCCGAGCCCGATACCGTGCTCGCCGGTGCAGGTGCCGTCCATTGCGATGGCGCGGGCGACCATGCGGGCCTGTAGCGCCTTGGCGCCTTCGGCCTCGTCCGGTTTGGCCGGGTCGATCAGGATCAACATGTGAAAATTGCCGTCGCCGACATGGCCGACGATCGGCGCGGTGAAGCCGTGCTCGTCTGCGTCCCGCCGCGTCTCGGTCAGGCATTCCGCCAGCCGCGAGATCGGCACGCAGACATCGGTGATCACCGCGCGCGCGCCGGGCCGCAGGCCCAAACCGGCATAAAGCGTGTTGTCGCGGGCGTGCCAGAGCCGGCTGCGGTCCTCCGGTGCTTTGGCCCAGGCGAAGCCATGACCGCCATGATCGGCGGCGATCGCCTGCGCGGCCTCCGCCTGCTCGGCGACTGACGCCTCGGTACCGTGGAATTCGAAGAACAGGGTAGCGGTCTCGCGATAGCCGAGCTTGGCGTAGGCGTTGATGCCGCCCATCATGACATCGTCGAGCAGCTCGATGCGGGCCACCGGGATCGCGGACTGAATCACCGAGATCGCGGTGTCGACGGCGTCATGCAGCGTGTCGAAGCTGCAGATTGCAGCCGAGATCGCCTGTGGTACGGGATGCACCTTCAGCGTGATCTCGGTGATGACGCCGAGCGTGCCTTCCGCGCCGACGAACATGCGGGTCAGGTCATAGCCCGCTGCCGATTTTCGCGCACGCCTGGCGGTGCGGATCACGCGGCCGTCCGCCAGCACCACCTCGAGCGCCATGACGTTGTCCTTCATGGTGCCATAGCGCACGGCCATGGTGCCGGAGGCGCGCGTCGAGGTCATACCGCCGATCGAGGCGTCGGCGCCAGGATCGATCGGGAAGAACAGCCCGGTGTTACGCAGCTCCGCATTGAGCCGCTTGCGGGTGATGCCGGGCTGCACCACGACATCCATATCGCTGTCGTGCACGGCCAGCACCTTGTTCATCCGCGCGAAGTCGAAGCAGACGCCGCCCGCGACGGCAGCGGCATTGCCTTCGAGCGAGGTGCCGACGCCGAACGGCACGATCGGCATGCCCGCTCCCGCGCACAGCTTGACGATCTCGACGACCTCCTGTGTGGTTTCAGGAAAGACGACGATGTCGGGCGGCAGGCTCCGGTAGTGCGACTCGCTCTGCCCATGCTGATCGAGCACGCCGCGCGCAACGCTCGCGCGCGGGCCGATCATGCCGGTGAGGCGATCGGCCAAAATGCTCGCGCTGACCTGCGGTCCCATCCTCAGCTCCCTGTCTACCCGATCGCGGACTCTTTCCGGTCCGCTGTGTTGTCGTCCGGCTTAGGCGGCTCTTGCGTTGCTCGCAACCTGCTTCAAACCGAAATCATAGTTGAGATGAAAATATTCGCGCTCCACCATGCGGCCATCCGGCGCACGGCCGGCGGGATGACGGACGAACTCCCGGATCAGGCTGTCCTTGACGCCGAACACCACGTCGCTGTCGAGATATCGGTCGCCGGCAACGAACACGTGCGTCACGAGCTGCTCGAAGCCGGGCGCCGAGATCATGAAGTGAACATGCGCGGGGCGCCAGGGATGGCGTCCCTGCGCCTCCAGCATGTCGCCGACCGGGCCGTCATGGGGGATCGGATAGGCGGCAGGCTTGATCGACCAGAAATGGAAGCGGCCATTGGCGTCGGTATGGAAGCGCGCACGCATCGCGAGATCGCCGATCTGGTCGAGCTGCTGCACGTCGTAATAGCCGTCATCGTCGGAATGCCAGACGTCGACGACGGCGCCCGCCAGCGGCTTGCCGTCGACGGTCGAGACCGAGCCGGTGACCAGCATCGGATCGCCTTCCATCGGGCCGGAGATATCGGCACCACTTTCCTTCTCCGGCGCGGCCTGCACGAAGAATGGCCCGAGCACCGTGGTCTCGGTCGCGCCTTCCGGTACCGGATGGTTGATCGCATCGACCAGCATGGAGACGCCGAGCGTGTCCGACAGCAGGATGAATTCCTGGCGCTTGTCGTTGCACATGTGCCCGGTGCGGGTCAGGAAATCGATGCCGAACTGCCATTCCTTCTGGGTCGGACGCACCTCGCGGACAAAGGCGTGAAGATGCCGGACCAGCGCTTCGCTGACCTCTTTGATGCGTCGATCGGTTGAACCCGCGATCCGCTCCAGCACTGCCTCGGTGATCGTGTTCTCGTTGAAGTTACGCATAGGAGGCTCCGCGGATCAGAGTTTTGGCTCGCCGAGGCCGGACAGCCGCTCGAGATGCTTGACGGTGGCGATGAAATCGGTGTCGCCGTCGCCCTGCGCGACCAGCGAGCCATAGGTCTCGCGCACTTGGGCTGCGAGCTGAAGCGGCACGCCGACGGCATGGCCGGCACCAAGGATCAGGTCGAGATCCTTGGCCATCTGCTTGCAGGAGAAGGTTGACTCGAAATCGCGCGTCCTGAGCGGCGCGGTCTTGTACTTGACCATGGGTGAAGCGACCGCGCTGTCGTGCAGCACATTCAGGATGTCCTGCCAGGCGATGCCGCCCTTGCGCGCCAGTGCCAGGCTCTCCGCCATCATCGCCGCCGACACGGCGATCATCAGATTGACCGAGAGCTTTGCGTAGCGCGCTTCCTCGGCCGGCCCGAGATAGGTCTGGGCGCGGGTGAAGGCGCCGAACAGCGGTTTTGCGTTCTCGAAGGCGTCCTTCGGCCCCGAGACGAAGCAAGTTAGCGCGCCGGTATGAACGATGCTGGCGTTGCCGGAGACCGGCGCACGAAGATAGGCAATGCCACGCGCCTGCGCGCCGGCGGCGACTTCAGTGGAGGCTTCGACGCTGACGGTGCTGGTTTCGATCAGAACGGCGCCGGGTGCCATTGCGGCGATGAGGCCGGCGGAGCCAAGCAGAGCGCCGCGCAACGCAACGTCATCGGGCAGGGAGGTGACGACAGCCGCCTTGCCGCTCACGGCCTCCGCGGGCGAGGCGGCAGTCGAAATGCCTTGCGTGCGTGCCTCGTTGATCCGTGCTGCGCTCTGATCGAATGCTGTGACGGCGAAGCCAGCCTTGGCGACGAGCAGCGACATCGGCAGCCCCATCTTGCCGATCCCGATGATAGCGACATTCTTCGAAGTGTTTGTCATTGTTGTTGTCCTTGAGACGCCTAGACGGCGCGCCCCTGTCGTTCGATGTCCTGCACCAGCCGCCGGCCGGACTGCGCCAGAAGTTGTTTCTTCGTTTCAAGCCCCTCGACCAGCAGCTGGCCGTTCCGCTTCTTCCAGGCGCCGCCGATCATGACGGACTCGATGTTGGCAAGGCTCGTCTGCATCACAACGGTGGCGACGGGATCGTGCACCGGGTGGAGATTGAGATCGCTGGCGTTGATGATGACGAGGTCGGCGAGCTTGCCCGGTGTCAGCGATCCGATCTGGTCTTCGCGGCCGAGCATGCGGGCGCCTTCCGTCGTGATCCAGCGCAACGCCTCGCGCACCGGGATCGTGGTCGTCGCTGGAATGGTGCCGCTGGTCTTGCGCGATTCCGCATTGTCGAGCGCCCGCTGCATCGACAGCGCGACGCGGGCGGCCGAGAAGAGATCGCTGGCCAGAATGGATTCAAGGTCGATGCCGATGGTCGGGCGGACGCCGCGCTTGAGCAGCCGGCCGGTGATCGGGAAGCCATGGCCCTGGATCATCTCGTTCTCCGGCGTCACCGAGAACGACACGCCGAGATCGACGAGACGATCGAGTAGATCATCAGGCAGGTCGTTGCCATGGACGATGTTGATGCCGGGGCCGACGAGGCCGGCCTCGATCAGCTTTTCCCAGCCGCCCGGGGTCTTGGCCGGACCGCCGCCCTGATGCATCGATGCGGTCAGGTTCAGCTCCCGCGCCAAACGAAAATCGTGCATGGCAACGTCGAGCGTCGAATAATGCGGGCCGAGAATGGCGAGTCCCAGCGTGACGAGGCCGTCGCGGTCGGCGAGGAGGCCTGCCAGCAGCCGCTCGACCTCGCGGCGCGGATGCGGCACTTCCGAGAAATGTGGCTCGCCCGGCTTCGGCTCGGGTTTTGGCGAGCCGTGGAAGAAGGCCGCGCGGATGCCGCTCTCAATCAGGCCGCGGACCGCAGCGTCGGTATGATCAGGCGTCGGATTGTTGTGGCACCAGTCGACCAGCGTGGTGGTGCCGCAATTGATCTGATTGAGCGCGCCGACGAGCGTTGCGATATGGATGTCCTCGGGCCGGAATACGGTGGCAAGTCCAGCATGCATGCGGCGGAAATATTCCAGCAACGTCCAGTTGGCAGCAAAGCCGCGCAAGCCTGTCTGCCAGGTGTGCATATGCGCGTTGATCAGTCCGGGAATGACGATGCGGCCCTTGCCGTTCACGATCTCCGTGTCGGCTGCGACGTGGATCGAAGGCCGCACGTCGGCGATGCGGCTGCCCTCGACCAGCACGTCGCCGGTCGCGAGGTCGCCGATCGCGTCATCCATGCTGATGACGATGGCGGATCTGATCAGTGTGCGCCGCATCGCGTCAAGCCACAGCTTTGATGGAGGCCGGCGGCTCGCCGGCCCAGGCGCGTGCGATCAGGTCGCGAATGGCGTTGCGGTCGAGCGGGCGCGGATTCCAGTAGGCATTCGTCACCGCGAGATCGGCCGCCTTGTCGATGCCGCTTTCGGGCATGCCGACGTCGCGCAGCGCCAGCTTCGCGCCCAGCCGCTTGGCGAGATCGTAGAGACCTTGCGGTGCGTCAGCCGCGCCGATCGCCCGCGAGATGCGCGCCATCGCCTCGGGCACGGCCGGGGCGTTGTAGGCAAGCGCGTGCGGCAGCACGATGGTGTGCGTCTCGGCATGTGGCAGATCGAAAGTGCCGCCGAGCGTGTGGCAGAGCTTGTGATGCAGCGCCATGCCGACGGTGCCGAGGCAGACGCCGCACAGCCAGGCGCCATAGAGCGCTTCGGTGCGGGCCTCGCGATCGTCGCTCCTGGCGGCGATGGCGGGCAGGGCGCGTGCCAGCGCACGGATGCCTTCCTCGGCCATCAGCGATGTCACGGGATTGGCGTCGCGTGCATACAGCGCCTCGACCGCATGGGCGATCGCGTTGATGCCGGATGTTGCGGCGAGACGCGTCGGCAGCGTCAGGGTCAGATCGACATCGTAGATTACGGTCTCCGGCAGGATCGCCGCATCGCGCACCGTGGTCTTCAGGCCGTTCTCGGTCTGGCCGACGATCGGCGTCATCTCCGAGCCGGCATAGGTGGTGGGAATGCAGAGCTGGTTCACGCCGGTGCGCAACGCCAGCGCCTTGCCAAGGCCGGTGGTCGAGCCGCCGCCGAGCGAGACGACGCAGTCGGCCTCGCACGCCTTCATCGCCGCGAGCGCACGCTCGGTGACCTCGACCGGCGTGTGCATGGTCGCGCCGGGAAAGATGCCGGCATAGAGCGGGCCGAGTGCAGCACCAAGGCTCTTGCCCTGCGCCTCCTGCTGCGGCGTCGTCAGCACCAGCGCGCGTGTGCCGCCGAGCCGCTCGACCTCGGCCTTGGCGCTCGCCAACGTTCCGCTGCCGAACACGACGCGGCAGGGCAGGTTTTCAAAAGTGAACGAACCGATCATGCGCCGGTCTCTTTGATGGGATAATCAACCTGGAAGCGCCCGATCCGCAAGTCGCCCAATGCCTCGCGGACCCGCAGATGCTCTGGATGGTTGGCGTAGGCGCTGAGCGCGGCTTCATCGGTGAATTCAGAGAACAGGACGACGTCGCAGGCGTAATCGACCGCACTGACATCCATGCCGACTTCGATATGGGTGAGGCCGTCGATGCGGCCCTTGAGGCCCTCGAACAGGGTCTTGACCTTGATCCGGGCGGCCGAGCGCTCCTCTTGGGTCTCCCCGCGCAGCCGCCACATCACGATGTGCCTGATCGGGCCCGACATTTCCCTGCTTCCTCGCCTGCCATTGTGCTTTTGTTGGCATTATTTTGCCTTGCAGAAATCGGAAATAAAGGTCAAAATTTGTAAGTCTCTTTTCCTAATTCCGCAAAAATGGACCGGCTACTCCAACTCGAGGTCTTCTCCAAGACTGCTGAACTCGGCAGCCTTTCCAAGGCTGCCGAAATCCTGCGGATGTCGAACGCGGCCGCGAGTCGTCATCTCAGTGCGCTGGAGGAGCGGCTTGCGATCCGGCTGATCGAGCGCAATACGCGCCGGCAATGGCTGACCGAGGCAGGACAGGAGCTGTTGCAACGCTGCAGCCCGCTGCTGAACGAGCTCGCCGAAGCCGAGGACGCCGTCTCCGACCGCGCCTTGTCGCCGAAGGGCATGCTGCGCGTCACGTCTTCGCTGTCCTTCGCGATGATCTATCTTGCGCCGATGCTGCCGGCCTTCCGCGCGCTCTATCCGGATCTCAGCGTGCAGATCATCAGTGCCAATCGGTATCTGGACTTCATCGAGGCCGGCATTGACGTCGCGATCCGCACGCGCGAGCACGAGCCGGATTCCAACATCATCGTCCGCCGCATTGGCCAGATGCACCGCGTGCTGGCGGCAGCTCCCTCCTATCTGGAGAAGCACGGCCGGCCTGAGCATCCTGCCGATCTCGCCCGTCACGACATGCTGATCTACAATCTCGCCAATGATCCCTATTCGCTGCGGCTGAGCCAGGGCAGCACGACGCAGACGGTGCGGATCGCGCCGACGCTCGACAGCAATGACGGCCAGATCATTTGCGGCGCGGCGCGTGCAGGGCTCGGCATCCTGATTCAACCGCTCTACATCGTGCAGGGCGATATCGCGGCCGGCCGGCTGGTGCCCGTCCTGAGGGACTGGCAGCTGCCGCTGCTCACCATGAACATTGCCTACCAAAACCGCGTTAGGCTGCCGGCCAAGATCAGGGTCTTCTCGGATTTCCTGGTCAGCTACATCCGCGAGCATTCGGAGCCGGGGATCTGGATCGACGCGGCGAAGTGAGTGGGAAGCATCCATGTATCTCGGCATCGATCTCGGCACCTCCGCAGTCAAGACCGTTCTCGTCGACGACGCCCAGCGCGTGATTGCAAGCGAGAGCCGGGCGCTGACGATCGCCTCGGCGCAGCCCGGTCATTCCGAGCAGGACCCCGCGCAATGGATCGATGCGACCTTCGCCACGCTGGATGCCCTGAAGGCGAGCCATGCCGGCGCGATGGCGGCGGTCGCAGGCATTGGGCTGTCCGGCCAGATGCACGGCGCCACGCTGCTCGATGCGAGCTTAAGGCCCTTACGGCCCTGCATCCTCTGGAACGACGGACGTGCCGCCGCGGAGTGTCGTGTCCTGGAGCAACGCTGGCGCGCCTTGCGCGCGATAACAGGCAACAAGGCGATGCCGGGATTCACCGCGCCAAAACTGCTCTGGATCGCGACCCACGAGCCCGACATTTTTGCAGCGACCAAGCTCGTGCTGCTGCCAAAGGCTTATTTGCGCCTGGTGCTATCGGGCGAGGCGGTCGAGGACGTCTCGGATGCATCGGGGTCGCTATGGCTCGACGCCGCGCGCCGGGACTGGTCGGACGCCGCATTAGAAGCGACCGGCCTGACGCGCGAGCACATGCCGCGTCTGGTCGAGGGCTGCGCGCCCGCAGCAAGGCTGCGGAGTGAGCTGGCGCGGCGCTGGGGCATGACCGGGCAGCCGGTGATCGCGGGCGGTGCCGGCGACAATCCGGCGGGTGCCGTCGGCATCGGCGCGATCCGGCCGGGAACCGCCTTCGTATCTTTGGGAACATCGGGTGCCCTGTTGGCACCGACCGGCACCATTGAAGCTAACCCGGACCGCGCCGTGCACACCTTCTGCCACGCCATTCCCGGCATGTGGATTCAGGCCGGCGCGATCCTGTCGGCCGCCTCCTGCCTGGCCTGGGCCGCGCGCCTGTTCGGCGTCACCGAGGCCGAGTTGCTGGCACCGCTGGGATCGCGCCCGCAGGCTCCGTCGCCGGTGAGTTTCCTGCCTTATCTCGCGGGCGAGCGGACGCCGCACGACGATCCCGCCGTGCGCGGCATGCTCGATGGCTTGAGCCATGGCACCGACCGAACGGCGATCGTGCAGGCGGTGCTCGAAGGTGTCGCCTTCGCGCTGGCCGATTGCCGCGACGCGCTCGCGGATGCCGGCATTGCGATTGCGGAAGCCGACGCCATTGGCGGTGGGTCGCGGTCGCCATTCTGGCTCTCGGTTCTCGCAAACGTGCTGAATGTTCCAGTCCATCGCTTTGCCGGAGGTGAGACCGGCGCGGCGTTCGGTGCGGCGAGATTGGGGCGACTTGCTGTCACGGGTGAGGCGATCGCCGCCGTGTGCACCCGGCCGCAGCGCATCGAGACGTTTGAACCCGACGCCGGGCTGGTCAATGCCTATGCCAAGCGGCTTCCCGCGTGGCGCGAACTGTATCGGCCGCGCCACTAGCTGGCCCAATCTGGTTTGCATACTTCGGTATACTGGCCTTCGGTATTGCCCTGCGTCGCTCGCTTTTGTTTAATGACCAAACCGCGCAGACAAGAAGGTTGAGACGCGGGTGGGAAACGCATTGTGCGTCGGGAGGCACGATGAACGATCCGATCCTCGAGATGCGCGGGGTCTCAAAATCCTTTTTCGGCATCAAGGCGCTGCGTGCCGTCGATCTCACTGTCTATGCCGGCGAAATTCATGCCTTGATGGGTGAGAACGGCGCCGGCAAGTCGACGCTGATGAAGATTTTGTCCGGCGCCTACAAACCCGATCCCGGCGGCGAGATCCGCATCGAAGGACACCCGGTACGGATCGAAGGTCCGCTCGGCGGACGCGCGGCGGGCATCTCCATCATCTATCAGGAGCTGTCGCTCGCTCCCAATCTCAGCGTTGCCGAGAATATCTATCTCGGACGGGAGATATCGCGTTCGGGTTTGCTGGCGCGCGGTGTCATGCGCGAGGGCGTCGGTCCGATCTTGAAGCGGTTGGGCGCAGACTTCCTGCCATCGACGCTGGTGGCGCATCTGTCCATGGGCCAGCGGCAGCTGGTCGAGATCGCGCGCGCGCTGCACGCCAGATCAAAGATCCTGATCATGGACGAGCCGACCACGGCACTGTCGGCGGGCGAGAGTGCGCGGCTGTTCGCGCTGATCCGCCAGCTCAGGGCGGAGGGGCTCGCCATCATCTACATCTCGCATCGCATGGACGAGGTCTACGCGCTCGGCGACCGCGTCACCGTGCTGCGCGACGGCCGCCTGGTCGGCTCGCTCGACAAGCCCGAAATTCGTGCCGACACCATCGTGCGGCTGATGGTTGGGCGCGACGTCTCCTCGTTCTACAAGAAGGACCACGATCCCGACGCGGGGCGCGGGCACCCCGTGCTTGCAGCGATCGACATGGCCGATGGCCAGCGCGTCAAGGGCTGCTCGCTCACCGTGCATGCGGGCGAGGTGGTCGGGCTCGCGGGCCTGATCGGCGCCGGCCGCACCGAGCTTGCGCATCTCATCATCGGCGCGTTGCCCAAAACCTCCGGCCGCCTCGAGCTGGAGGGCCAGCCGGTCGAGATTCGCACCCCCGGCGAGGCGCTTGAGGCCGGCATCGCCTATCTGACCGAGGACCGCAAGGCGCTCGGCCTGTTCCTGGACATGTCGTGTCTGGACAACATCAACCTCGCGGTGCTCAGCCGCGATGCGAAGCTCGGCTGGTTCCTGGACCGCGACAAGGCGCGCGAGCGCGCCGACAGGGCCTTCGCAGGCCTCAGCATCCGCGCTGCCAATGTCGGCGTCCCAGCCGGTGGCCTCTCCGGTGGCAATCAGCAGAAGCTGCTGCTGTCCCGGCTTCTCGCCATCGCCCCGAAGGTCCTGATCCTCGACGAGCCGACGCGTGGCGTCGATGTCGGCGCCAAGTCCGAGATCTATTCGATCATCGACAATCTGGCCAAGGCCGGCACCGCCATCCTCGTCATCTCGTCCGACCTGCCCGAGATCATCGGCATTTGCGACCGTGTCGTCGTCATGCGGGCCGGCCACATCGCCGGCGAGGTGACGCGCGGCCCCAATTCGCCGCTGACACAAGAAGACATCATGGCGCTTGCCACGGGGATGGAGCATCTCGATGCCTGACAACGGTGCTGCGGAGATCCAGTCCGCCCCGACGACGACCAATGCTGCTGCCGCCGAGACAAAGCGCCAGCGGGTGAGGGTGCTGATCAGCGCGCTCGGCATGCTGCCGGTGCTGTTGATTCTCTGCATCGGCTTCCATTTCCTGTCCGAGGGACGCTTCTTCACCGGACAAAATCTCGGCATCGTGTTGCAGCAGGCCGCGGTGAACACCGTGCTTGCCGCAGGCATGACCTTCGTCATCCTCACCGGTGGCATCGATCTCTCGGTCGGCTCGATCCTGGCGGCCTCCGCGATGGCCGGCTTGACGCTCTCCAAGCTGCCGGAGCTTGGAGTGCTGTGGCTGCCGGCCGCGCTGCTCACCGGTCTTGGCTTCGGTGTCGTCAACGGCGCGCTGATCGCGCTGCTCCGCCTGCCGCCTTTCATCGTCACGCTCGGCTCGCTCACCGCGGTGCGTGGCCTCGCGCGACTGCTCGGCGCCGACACCACCGTGTTCAATCCGTCCATTCCCTACGCGTTCATCGGCAACGGCTCGCTGACGCTCGTTCCCGGCGTCGCGTCGATCCCGTGGCTCTCGGTGATCGCCTTGCTCGTCATCCTGGTCTCGTGGCTGGTGCTGCGCCGGACCGTGCTCGGCGTGCACATCTACGCGGTGGGCGGCAATGAGAGCGCGGCGCGGCTTGCGGGCATCAAGGTCTGGGCCGTGCTGATCTTCGTCTACGGTGTTTCAGGGCTTTTCGCCGGGCTCGGCGGCGCCATGCAGGCGGCGCGGCTTTATGCCGCCAACGGCCTGCAGCTCGGCCAATCCTACGAGCTCGATGCGATCACCGCGGTGATCCTGGGCGGTACCTCGTTCGTCGGCGGCATCGGCTCGATCTGGGGTACCCTGGTCGGCGCGCTGATCATCGCGGTGCTGTCGAACGGCCTCATCCTCGTCGGTGTCTCCGACATCTGGCAATATGTCATCAAGGGTCTGGTGATCATCGGCGCCGTGGCGCTCGATCGCTACCGGCTGCAAGGCTCGGCCAGAACATGAAAGCGCTGCCAGAACGTGAAGGGTTTGGTGCGCGCATATGAGCGCGCATGGCTCGATGCAAGCTTCCGTTGCGGCAACTGGTCTGCCGTGCCGGGGATGAAGACAGACCAGGGAGGAAGTCCATGTTGAAGACGATCATGCTCGCCGGCGCCGCGACGGCGCTTGTTCTTAGCGCCGCGCCGTCCTCCGCCAAGGAGCTCAAGTCGATCGGCGTCTCGCTGGGGTCGATGGGTAACCCGTTCTTTGTCGCGCTGTCGAAGGGCGCCGAGTTCGAGGCAAAGAAGACCAATCCCAATGTGAAGATCACGGCGGTCGGCTTCGAATACGACCTCGGCAAGCAGGTCACTCAGATCGACAATTTCATTGCTGCCGGCGTCGACCTGATCCTGCTCAACCCCGGCGATCCCAAGGCGATCGGGCCGGCGATCAAGAAGGCGCAAGCCGCAGGCATCGTCGTCGTTGCGGTCGACACCGCGGCCGAAGGCGCCGACGCCACCGTGACCACGAACAACGTGCAGGCGGGCGAGATCTCCTGCCAGTACATCGTCGACAAGCTGGGCGGCAAGGGCGACGTCATCATCGAAAACGGGCCGCAGGTCTCCGCCGTGATCGACCGCGTCGTCGGCTGCAAGAATGTCTTTTCGAAGAATCCCGGCATCAAGGTGTTGTCCAACGACCAGGACGGCAAAGGCTCGCGCGAAGGCGGCCTCACCGTCGCGCAGGGCTATCTGACCCGCTTCCCCAAGATCGATGCCATCTTCGCCATCAACGATCCGCAGGCGATCGGCACCGACCTTGCGGCGCGCCAGCAGAACCGCAGCGGCATCGTCATCACCGCGGTCGACGGCGCGCCCGATATCGAGGCCGCGCTGAAAGATCCGCAGTCGCCGCAGATCCAGGCTTCGGCGTCGCAGGATCCGTTCTTCATGGCGCGGCGGGCCGTGCAGGTCGGTGTCGGCATCCTCAATGGCCAGAAGCCGGCCTCGACCGTCGAGCTGTTGCCTTCCAAGCTCGTGACCAGGGACAACGTCGCCCAGTACAAGGGCTGGACCTCGGATCGCTCTCAATAAGTCTCTCGCCGGGAGCGCTCGATCCACGAAATCACGGGCGGCGTGTTGATCCGCGCCGCCCGTCACGTCAGACCCGCCGCGATACGCGCCGATCGGCTGTCCGAGCGCGCCAGGCCGCCTCTTGTGTTAGCTTCGCGCAACCTCGACCCGGTCGAATCGGAAGCAGATCTCGTGAAAGCCAAGATATCCGGCACCGCGTGGCGGCATGCCAATATCGGTCGCCTGCTCAACAACGCCGTGCGGCGCTTCGAAGGGCGCGTGCTCGCATTGATGAGCGAACGGGGACACGACGAGACGCGCATTGCGCATGTCAGTCTGACCCGCAATCTCGACGTGGAGGGGACGAGGCTCACCGAACTCGCCCGGCGCGCATCCATGAGCAAGCAGGCGATGGGCGAGCTGGTCGATCAATGTGCCGAGCTCGGCCTCGTCGATCGGATCGCGGACCCGACCGACCGGCGCGCCCGCATCGTCATGTTCACGCCGGCCGGACGCAAATGGCTCGACGCGTTTCGCGACGCAGTCGACATCGCCGAGCAGGAGATGCGCACCGAGCTCGGCAAGGCCACGATGGACGCGATCCTGAAGGGGCTGGCGGTCTATGGCGCGAAGTTCGACACGTTGGACGACGTCGAATAGTCAGGTTACTTGACTATATCGTCAGGCTTCCTTACCATGCAAGATAATGCTGGTAGGGAGAAGGGTCTTGGAAACACGTCTGACAGCGTCGGTGCTCATCGTGGGCGGGGGGCCTTGCGGGCTGATGCTGGCCAACGAACTCGGCCGGCGCGGCGTGTCCGCGCTCCTGGTCGACGAGAAGCCGGGTACCGCGTTCAATCCGCAAGCCAACGCGACGCAGGCGCGCTCGATGGAGCACTATCGGCGGCTGGGTTTTGCGGACGAGATCAGGCGGGAGGGCTTGCCGGCGGACTACCCGACCGACGTTGCGTATTTCACTCGCTATGCCGGTCACGAACTGGCGCGCTTTGCGCTGCCGTCGTCGTCGCGCGCGGGTGAGCTCATCAAGGGCCTATCCGGCTCCTGGAGCGCGGCAGAGCTGCCGCATCGCGTCTCGCAGAAATATGTCGAGGCGGTGCTGCGCCGCCATGCCGAGCGGCTTGCCGGAATCCAGCTCCACTATGGCCACCGGCTCGCCGGTTACACCGAAAGCAATGACGGCATCGTCGGCGAGGTCGAATGTCTCGATGACGGCAGCCGCTTTCAGGTCCAAGCCGACTTCCTGGTCGGTGCGGACGGACCGCGCTCGATCGTCCGCCAATCGCTCGGCATCGTCTATGGCGGCGAGACCGGGACGCAGCGCGATTTCATGGGCGGCCGCATGCTGGCGGTGTATCTCCGCGCGCCGGACTTCTATGCGAGCATCCCGCACGCCAAAGCGTGGATGTACAATTGCTTCAACGGCGACCGCCGCGCCTTCATGGCGTCGGTGAACGGGTGCGACGAATTCGCGTTTCACACGCAGCTTCGGCCGGGTGAAGACGAGAGCGCAATCACCATCAACGAAGCCAAGGCTGCGTTCCAGCGTGCCTGCGGCGCGCCGATTGATTGCGAGGTGCTGTCGTTCCTGACCTGGACCGCCGGTCACGCGCTGGTCGCGAACGCGATGCAGCGGGGCAGGGTCTTCCTCGGCGGCGACGCGGCGCATCTGTTCACGCCGACCGGCGGTCTCGGCTACAACACCGCGATCGAGGATGCAGTCAATCTCGGCTGGAAGCTCGCAAGTGTCGTCAAGGGCGTGAGTCCGGCGACGCTGCTCGACAGCTACGAGATCGAGCGGCGGCCGGTGGCGCTCCGCAACACCGACTACGCACGGCGGTTCGCGGACTCCCTTGGTCTCTTCGCGCCGGCGCCGGAGATCGAGGACGCCACGGACGAGGGCAGCGAGGCGCGGCGGGCGGCAGGCCTCTATCTCGAGCAGCACGCCCGGGCCGAATTCAACATCCCCGGCATCACCTTCGGCGGGCGTTACGACGGATCTCCGATCATCGTCTCCGATGGCAGCCAGCCGCCGCCCGATGCTGCGAATGTCTACGTTCCCAGCGCCTGTCCCGGCGGCCGCGCGCCGCATGCGTGGCTGGAAGACGGCGCCTCCTTGTATGACCTGTTCGGGTTCGAATGGACACTGCTCCAGTTCGGCGACACTGCGTCGGCTCACGCAGGCATGACTGATGCCGTCCGTGGGCTCGGGGTCGACTTGAAGCTCGTCACGCTGCCGGCGTCCTTGCGCGACCTCTATGACGCCGACCTCGCTTTGATCCGACCGGACCAGATCGTCGCTTGGCGCGGCAGTGCGTCGCAGGCCGGGACGATCGGGCGCGTCCTTGCCCGCGCGCTCGGACGCGATGCGAACGACGGCGCGCGGCTGGCAAGCTGACCGATTTCCGCCGCCGCACTCAACGCGGCGGTGCGCCAACGATAACAAGACGACGACAACACCGGAGGAGGACAACATGGCGACAAGAGCATTTGAGGATTACGACGATCATGCCGCCACTGCTCTCGGCGTCGAGCAGACGGCGAGCAGCCGCCGGCGCATCCTGATCGCCGGCACCATCGGCACCGCGATCGAATGGTACGATTTCTTCATCTACGGCTTGATTGCGCCGCTGGTGTTCGATCAGCTTTTCTTCCCCAAGTTCGACCAGCTCACGGCCACGATTGCGGTGTTCGCGACATTTGCCGTCGGATTCTTGGCGCGTCCGCTTGGCGGGCTCGTGTTCGGCCATTTCGGCGATCGCTTGGGACGCAAATCCGTCCTGTTGTGCACGCTGCTCCTGATGGGACTTGCGACCATGTCGATCGGACTGTTGCCAACCTACGCCAGCGCAGGCGTTATCGCGAGCGTCGCGCTCGTCGCATTGCGCTTCCTGCAGGGCTTTGCGCTCGGCGGCGAGTCCACCGCGGCAATCCTCATGGCCATCGAGACGGCGCCCGGACACCGGCGCGGCTTCTCGGCGGCGGTGATCCAGGCCGCGGGCCCCATCGGCGTCGTGCTCGCCTCGTTTGCCGCGCTCGCGATCTCGCGGCTGCCGGAGGCGGATCTGCTGTCATGGGGCTGGCGCGTTCCGTTTCTGATCAGCGCGGTGCTGGTCGCGCTCGGCGTCTATATGCGCTGGCGCATCGAGGAGAGCGCGACGTTTCGCGAGGCGGAGGAGTCCGGGGCGGTGCCGGCCGTCGAGGCCATCAGGGGACATTGGCGGCCGATCCTCATCGTGTTCTTCGCGGAGATGGCGCAGACCTCCTATTTCTACCTGACGGCCATCTTCACCATCTCTTTCGCGACACGTCAGCTCGGTGTTCAGAAGGACGTGATCACGCAAGCCGTGTTGTTCGCCAACCTCGTCGGGCTCGTGGCCATGCCGCTGATCGGGGCGTGGTCGGACCGGATCGGACGCAAGCGTCTGTTCCTGGCGGGCGTCGTGCTCGCGGCCGCCTCGATGTTCGCGTTCTACGGCATGGTCGCGAGCCGCGACACGCTGCTGATAACGGGTGCGGTGGTCCTGGCTGCGGGCGTAATCCATCCCCTGATGTTCAGCACCGAAGGGAGCTATTTCCCGGAACTGTTTCCAACCCGCATCCGCTTCACCGGCGTGTCGATCGGAAAACAGCTCGGCACGGTGCTCGGCGGCGGTATCGCACCGCTCGTCGCCACCAGCCTGTTCGCGCAGACGGGCTCGACTTACGCAATCACCGGATACTACGTCGCGCTCGCGCTCGCGGCGATGATCGCGCTCGGCTTCGCGCACGAAACCAGCAAATCGCGGCTGCTCGGCTGAGCTCGGCCAAGGCAGCAGAAGGTCATCAGGGAGGTTCTCATGGACGTCAGTCTTCTCATCAACGGACAAGATCAGGCCGCTTCGACCGGCAAGGTGTTCGAGCGGCGCAATCCGCTTTCGCAGGAGGTCGCAACCCGTGCGGCCGCCGCGACGGCTTCGGATGCAGACGCCGCGGTGGCGTCGGCTGCCGCCGCATTGCCGGGGTGGTCGGCGCTCGGCCCGAACGCAAGGCGCGCTCTGCTGCTGAGGGCGGCCGATGCGCTGGACGCCAAGCGCGACGCCTTCATCAAGATCATGATGGCCGAGATCGGCACGACCGAGGTCTGGTCAGCCTTCAACGTCAAGCTCGCATCCGGCATGCTGCGCGAGGCGGCGGCGCTGACGACGCAGATCGCGGGCGAAGTGATCCCGTCCGACAAGCCGGGATGCCTCGCGATGTCCGTTCGCCAGCCCGCCGGCGTCTGCCTCGGCATCGCGCCGTGGAATGCACCGATCATTCTCGGCGTCCGCGCCGTGGCGGCGCCGCTCGCCTGCGGCAACACGGTGGTGCTCAAGGCGTCCGAGATCTGTCCGGGAACGCACCGGCTGGTCGGTGAGGTATTCAAGGACGCAGGCTTCCCGCCCGGCGTCGTCAACGTTCTGACCAATGCGCCGGCCGACGCGCCCGCATTGGTCGAGCGCCTCATCGCCAATCCCGCGGTACGGCGGATCAACTTCACCGGGTCGACGCGCGTCGGCCGCGTCATCGCCGAACTCGCCGGACGCCACCTCAAGCCGGTGCTGCTCGAGCTCGGCGGCAAGGCGCCGCTGGTCGTGCTCGACGATGCCGATCTCGACGCAGCCGTCGCGGCCGTCGCGTTCGGCGCCTTCATCAACCAGGGGCAGGTCTGCATGTCGACCGAGCGCGTGATCGTCGATGAAGCGGTGGCGGCATCCTTTGTCGAGAAGCTCGCGAAGAAGGCGAGCGCGCTTCCGGCCGGGGATCCGCGCTCCGGTCCGGTCGTCGTCGGCTCGATGATCGACGAAGCTCCGGCCAGGCACGTCGTCGCACTGATCGACGACGCCATCGGCAAGGGCGCGGTCAAGCTCGCGGGTGGCGAGCGCGCCGGCACGGTCGTTCCGGCAACCGTGCTCGACCGGGTCGCGCCCGGCATGCGCATCTATACCGAGGAGAGCTTTGGACCCGTCGTCTCCGTGATCCGCGCGCGCGGCGTCGACGAGGCGGTGCGGCTCGCCAATGACACCGAATACGGCCTCTCGGCCGCCGTGTTCGGACGCGACGTCGCCCGTGCATTGACGGTGGCGCAGCGCATCGAGAGCGGCATCTGCCACGTCAATGGCCCGACCGTGCATGACGAGGCGCAGATGCCGTTCGGTGGCGTGAAGGGATCGGGCTACGGCCGCTTCGGCGGCCAGGCCGGGATCGCCGAGTTCACCGATCTGCGCTGGATCACCATCGAGACGCAGCCCCAGCACTATCCGTTCTGATGGGCCTGAAAGCGAAGCACCCAAGGAAATCTTCCAATGAACTCCAAAACCCTGACGGTCCGGGAGGCGACTCTCGGCGTGCTTCGCTCCTTTGGCGTCGACCGCGTCTTCGGTAATCCCGGCTCGACGGAGCTCGCCTTTCTCGGCGACTGGCCCGATGACATCGACTATGTCCTCGGCTTGCAGGAAGGCTGCGTCGTCGGCATGGCCGATGGCTACGCCCAGGCCACGGGGCGGCCGGCTTTCGTCAATCTGCATTCGGCGGCCGGGCTCGGCCACGCGCTCGGCAATCTCTTCACGGCGTTCCGCAACAAGACGCCGATGGTGGTGACGGCGGGGCAGCAGGCGCGCAGCCTGCTGCGAATGCGGCCTTATCTGTTTGCCGAGGACGCCGAGCAGTTTCCAAAGCCCTATGTGAAATGGAGTGCGGAACCTGCGCGCGCAGAGGATGTCCCAGCAGCGATCGCGCAGGCCTTCCTCATCGCCATGCAGCATCCACGCGGTCCGACCTTCGTGTCGGTGCCGTCGGACGATTGGGCGCGGCCGGCGGCCGCTCCGCCGGTCCGTTATATCGCGACGGAATTTGCGCCTGACCCGGCGGCGATCGTTCGGCTCGGTGCGGCCATCGCAGCGGCCCGGAAACCTGCCTTCGTCGTCGGCCCCGACATCGATCGCAACGCCTGCGTCGGGGCGATGGTCGCGGTTGCCGAACAGGCGAGGGCGGCCGTGTGGGCAAGCCCGATGTCGAGCCGTTCGAGCTTTCCGGAATTGCATCCACAATTCGCCGGCTTCCTTCCGGCAGCTCCCGGTGGGCTCGCGCGCGCCTTGCGCGGGGCCGATCTGATCGTCGTGGTCGGAGCGCCCGTGTTCACCTTCCATGTCGAGGGACAATGCGATCTGCTGGACAACGGAACCCCGGTTTGGCAGATCACCGACGATCCGACTGAAGCCGCGTCCGCGGCCGTGGGTAATAGCATCATCAGCACGCTTCCAAAGGCGCTCATCGCGCTTCAGTCGGCGCTGCCCGACATCGCGAACCGCGAGATGCCGGCCGCGCGGGCACGGCCCGGCGCGCCTCCCGCACAAAATCCGATTCCGCCGGCCTATGCGCTCAGCCGGTTGTCGGCGCTGATGCCGCCGGATGCGATCGTTGTCGAGGAGGCGCCATCGCATCGGCCCGCAATTCAGCAATTCATGCCGCGGCCGGGCACGGACAGTTTCTACACGATGGCGAGTGGCGGACTTGGCTACAGCCTGCCGGCTTCGGTCGGCGTGGCGCTGGCGCGGCCCGGTCGCCGCATCGTTGCCTTGATCGGCGACGGTTCGGCGATGTACTGCATCCAGGCGATCTGGACGGCGGCGCAGCGCAGCTTGCCGGTCACCTTCGTGATCATGAACAATTCGGGCTATGGCGCAATGCGCGCCTTCAGCCAGCTCATGCAGGCGCATCGCCCGCCCGGAATCGATCTGCCCGGGCTCGACTTCGTCGCGCTCGCCAAGGGAATGGGCTGCGTAGGGCAGCGCATAACCGATGCCGGCGATGTCGACCGCATCTTGAGCGAAGCGCTGGCCTCACGCGGTCCCGCGCTGGTCGAGATCGCGGTCAACGACGCCACGACGGATCTGTTCAGCCACCCGCGCTAGCCGGCGGTGTATGGGCTGGTTCGCGGAGACGAGGTGGCCGATGGAAATCTGGTCGTGAAGGCGCGGGTCTTGAGTTGGACGTGCGAGCCGTCGATCAGCTCGAGCCGGCCGCAGCGGTTCAGGGTGTGGAGCTTCCTGCCGGGCCATACCGGTCCGGGCTTCAACGAATGGCGCACGATCTGCCTGAAGGCCGTCGGCGACAGTTCGACCACTTCCGCCAGCGCGAGCGCCGCGCCGTATCCGTCGGTGCAGTTCTGGACCGGGCGCCACAATTTGTCGTTGATCGTGATGAAATTCCCCGCCGGCCGCGTGCTCGCGCGGTCGATCAGGACCGGATTGCTGGCATGGGGCAACCAGGGCCCCAGGAGGTGCTCCGCGTAATAGATCGCCAGCGAATCCGAGTAGCCGGCGGTCCCGTCGCGCCAGGCGCCGAACAGATAATGAAGGCCGTTGTGTCGCGTGATCGTCACGTCAGCCAGCTCGAGGCCTGACAGTAGCGTCGCGTGCCGCTCCCATTTGTCCGGGAACCGGACGCATTTGTAGAGGGCGACGTCGCCGTGGGTCGAGCTCTCCGGGATCATCCACAACGCGCCGCCGTCTTCGATCAGAAACGGATAGGAGAGGTGCCAGGGCTCCTCAAGCACCGGCACGGCCTCGCCGACCGGTCCGTTGTCGCCGAACTCGATCGCCGAAATGATGCCTTTTCCGACGCGGTGGTCGAGGTCTTCGAAGAAGACGAATGTTCGCCCCTGCCACGTGATCGGAAAGGGATCGGCGTAGAAGTGGTTTCCGGGATCTTCCAGGACGTTCCAGCTCGGACCCGATAGATCGCCGGTTTGACAGACGCCCGCGCCGTCATTGAAGCGCCATCCGATATGCCAATGCGGGGCATAGCAGCAGAGACGATAGATCTCCTTGGCAATCGATACGGCCAGGCCGCGCGCGACGTAGCCAACCGGTCCGCGGTGCGGGCCGTTTTCAGCGGGGCGCGCCAGCTGCGGCACAATACGCGGCCTTCCCGACAGGATCGCCGCCACCATGGTCAGGGTTCGCGCCATGACGGTTTCGAGTGCGCCGCTGAGACCGGCGGCAATTTCGCCGGATGGATGGCCGCGATCCATGATAGAGCCGTCGGCCTCGTTGACGATGTCGATCACCGGCAGGTCGCCGGCCAGAATGGCGGCAAGGGCGGCGTTTTCGCCTGCAACGCCGTTGAACAGCGGACGGAGATACAGCCGGGCGGAGCTGCTCGGATCGCGCGCGCCGCCGGTGAAATCGACGATCACGTCGGGGGTTTCGGTATGAACCTGCGTCCGCTGCGGAATGATGTCGAGCCTGTTGCCGCCGCTGGGCTTGCCCTTGTGCAACACCACGCGTTCGAGCTCGAACAGGGCGTCGAGACCCGCGGGCCGCGGCTCGGCCGTGGCCGCCCACGCGATCTGAACCGGAACATCCCGGCCGTCGATCGTCAGCGTCTCGCGGTCCATCCACCGCCGCGCGTACTCTCGTTCACAGCGAAACTCGATGATCATGTCGAGCCCATTCCAACGTGTCAGGTCAAATGACCTGGCCGAGAATACGAACGTATTCCTCCACCATGGCATCTACCGAATAGCGCAGCCTCAGGCCTTTGGCGTTTTGTCGCAGTGCCTCGCTCAGATGTTGGTCCGTCAGCAGCCTGGAGACGGCTGCCGAGAGCTTCGCAGGATCGGAGGCATCAACGAAGAGCGCAGTCGGCTTGCCTTCGCAGGACAGCACTTCGCGCAGGACGGGAAGATCGGTCACGACGGAGGGAACACCGGCATTTGCAGCCTCGACCGCGGCCAGACCGAAGGTTTCGGCCTGTGTCGGGAACACGAACACGTCCAGACAGGCGAGAAAGTCCGCCATTCGGCTGGGGGGAATTTCCCCGAGCAAATGCAGTCTGTCCGACACCTTCAACTCGTCCGCCAGTTGCCTCAGCCGGGCCTCGTCGGCGCCCTGGCCGGCGAGCGCAAGGTGCCAGGACGGCTGATCCGGTAACAGGCGTATCGCCATGTCGAGCCGCTTGTGCGGATGCAGCCGCGCCGCGCAGCCGAGCAAGACGCGATCCGGCGGCAGATTGAACTTCTGTCGTGCGGCGTCCTTCGACAGGGTGAGGGCCTTGTCATCGAAGCCGTGCGGCACATGCACCATGCGCGAACGGTAGGCCGCGGGGTAACGCGAATACTCGCGTTCCATGTCCTGCGAATTGAGCGTGATGCTGTCGAAGAAGCCGAGGCTGCCCATGACGATGTCGGCGGTGCGGACCGGCCAGCTCATCGCCAACGCGGATGAAACCTGATTGGCGACCACAGGTGCGCGGCTGACGAGGCGCGTCACGCCGGCGCCGATGACGTTGCCGAAATGCTGGAATGTCAGGACGGCGTCGGGCCTGATGGTCCTGATATGGCGAGCGAGCGTCCACAGCATCCGCAGCAGCGCGAATGGATTGCCCGGCCGGCTCGGCGCGCAGTACAGCGTATCGGGGGGCTCGTCGAAGGAATCCGATTTGCGGAAGAAGAACAGATTGGTGACGCGATAGCCGCGCGCGGTCAGCCCGGCGCCGAGCAGCCTGGAGATCTCCTGCGCACCGGCGTTCTCGGCCTGCGTTTGCGCGAGAAGCACATGCGGCTTCCGTTCGCTGCCGTTTGACCACGCGGATGCTGCCGCGGTCGTCTCGCCCAATTCCTTGTTCGGCTGATAATGCAGCACGGATCCCGACCCGCTAGAGAAACGAAATCTTCACCTTCTTAACTCCGTACCTATCATGCGGGCATCGCGTGGACACCGACTAGCCACAAACGGAGTTAATGCGGGGTCGACCGTCGACATCATTCGTGCAGCTATTTCGCTGGTTCCCCGGATGGTGCGCAGCGAGCGTGTTAACCAAGCGATCTTGCGCGCCGCCGACGCGTGAACGCCGGCTAGTCACCGGAGTCGGCGCCGCGAACTGCATAATTGCCGCGCTTCATGGCGGTGAAGCGCAAAAGCACGAGAATTGAGGGATCGACCCCTGACCGCCGGCGGCAGAGCACGTTCAGGGCTATGGTCGCGAGCGCCAGAGATACTGTGGCTGAAATCGCCGCGCCAAGCACGCCGAGCCAGGGAATGAGGACGAGAAATCCCGCGAGACGCAGCGCGACATTGGCGGCAACGACGGGAACATAAATTCGTTCATGGCCGGTCAGCTGCAGGATCGCAGCGGAAGGGCCGCCTGCGGCCTGGATCGCCGTTCCGATTGCAAGGACGATGAGGACCGAATGCTGTTCGGTGAAATGAGGTCCAAACAGGTTGAGGAGATAGGGGCCGCCGATCCAGATCGTGGCGAGCCCGGCGGCCACGCATAGCGCGGTCACCTCCGCCATCAACCGCAAGGTTCGCTCGAACTCACGATGGTTCTTGCTGAAATACAGCGAGGGGAGCCGGCGCGCGCCGAACGTATACAGCGCCGCGGACACCATGGCGAAGATGTTGGCCAGGCGCGAGGCGGCAAAGTAGATACCGGCCGTCGCCGGATCCAGCATCCAGTAGACCAGGATGACGTCGAAATACTGGTTTGCGACTTCAAGGATGGATGCGATCCAGAAGTGAAGGGCGCTCGACCGCCAGCGCGACGTTTCGGAGCGGGCCGCGGTGCCGCGCAAATCAGGCAGCACGCGCGCAATCGAAATGATCTGCGCAGCCAGGCCGACCGACATCGCAATTGTCATCACCGCGATCAACTCGGCGGGATCGAGTTGCCGGTGAGCGAACAGCATGGCGACCAGGAAGAGGACGACGATGACCCGCCAGAACAGCTCGCGGTTTCCTTCGCCCATGAGAATGCTGACCAGCGAACGTGCGATCTGGCTGCCAAGCATCACGCCGGCGTTGACGGCCGTGTACACGGACACCGCAAGTATGAGCAGCCACCAGTCGCCCCTCATGTTGGCCGCGATGGCGATCCCCGCGATCACAATCAGCATGGCGACCGAGGTAATCTTGAAGCTCGATAGCAGGACACCTTTGATCAGGTCTGGCCTGTTGCCGACTTGATACTCGTTCAGGAAGCGCACCAGCAACGATTCCTGACCGACCAGTCCCACGACGGCGGCGATCTGGGCCACCGAAAGCCAGGTCGCAAAGATACCGAAGCCATCGGGCGACATCGTTCGTGCCGCCAGCGAGAACAACGCAAACGCAAGCGCGCCGCTACCAACCTTGAGGAGGATGGTCCCGACCACACCGCGCGTGACGTCGCGCCGCAACAACTGGAGGATGGATTCGATCATGGAAGCTTAAGGAGCTGCTCTCTCTCCTGAAGAGACATGTTCCGGTACGGGCGGCAACCTAGCATGCCGAAAAACCGCGAGTGTTAATCGGCGGCGTCCAGGATCCCGGCGGCGGCGACATCGCGGTGATGCCGGTTGCTTCACTGTGGAACATCGTCGTCCTCATTGTCTCAAATAGAGCAAGGCCCGGCCCGGACCGAATGACGGCGTAGCACCGCATCGACGGCTGAGAACGGCGAGATCGGCCGTTTGAATGCGGGTTGGCTCGCCCGTATCGGCCCTCAAGCTGCCAGAAACCGGAATCTACCGAGAATCCTCAGCAAGAGGCGTGCCGGTTATGTCGGGACAACCGGCTCTCCGCTCCGTTAACCTCGATATCGAGAAATGATCGCGTTTGGTCCGGCGCTGCGACATCAGGCCAGAGAATTGCACGTGCGACTTTAGTTGACCGTGGGAGCCTGGATCATGACGGCGGACAGAACTGTGACCGAGCCGATCGCCACAGCTGGCACTTCGAGAACCGTCGCGGATATCGCGATCGTCGGCGGCGGCCTTGCGGGATCGCTCGCGGCGGCCGTGCTGGCGCGGGCGGGGCATCGTATTGCCCTGATCGACAAGAGGGCGGTCTATCCGGACGAATTCAGGGTCGAAAAGATCGGCGGCCATCAATTGGCGATGCTGCGCAAGCTGGGCTTCCTCGATGCGCTTGAGAAGGTTGCCTGTCGATATGATCAGGTGCTCAACATCCGGGAAGGCAAGGTGGTCGATGTCAGCGTCGGCCAGGCCTACGGATTTCCCTATGCCGATCTCGTGGCCATGGCGCGCAGCCAGATGCCCGATCCATCCAGCCTGATCGTCGACGAGGTCACCGCGATCAGCTGCAGCGACGGCGTCCAGCATCTCGAGCTGGCCTCCGGACGGCACGTGACTGCGCGCCTCGTCGTTCTGGCCACGGGTATGGCGGGAGCTCTTGCTTACAAACTCGGTATCCGGCGCCGCGTGCTCGCCGAGCGCCACTCGGTCTCGTTCGGCTTCACGATTGCCCGCCGAGATAGTCGCCCGTTCGATTTCGAGGCGCTGACCTGCTATGGCGAGCGGACGGCTGACGGCATCGATTATCTCAGCCTGTTTCCTGTCCGCGGCGGCATGCGGGCCAATCTCTTCATGTTCCGCGACCCGACCGATCCGATCATGCGCGAGCTGCGTCGCGAGCCGGAAGCGACGGTCTTGCGTTTGCTGCCGGGATTGCAGCCCTATCTCGGCGATTTCCGCGTCACCGACCGGGTCCAGAACTGGGTGATGGATCTGACCGTGGTTGAAGGACATCTCCAGCCCGGAATCGTGCTCATTGGCGATGCGTTCCAGACCAATTGCCCCGCCGCCGGCACGGGTGTCGCGCGCCTGCTGGTGGACGTCGATCGTCTTTGCACCGAATATGTGCCGCGATGGCTCACGACCGCCGGCATGGGCCAGGAGAAGATCTCTCAGTTCTATTCCGATCGCGACAAGATCGCGGCGGACCAGCAGTCCCTGAAGATGGCGCGCTTCCGTCAGGCCCTGACGTCTCGCAACGATATTGGCTGGGATGTACGGCGGCGGTTGCACTTCCTGCGGCGCAGCCTGACACACCGTGTCGATCAAATGCATCCGGGCTGGCTTGGACGTGTTCGCGGCGCGCTGCGTGCCTGAGCTCTGTAGCGCTTCGCCCGCCGTCGGTCAGCGCGTGGGCGTCGGGGTGCGGGCGGGCAGGAGCCGCAAGTCCGATAGCCGCTTGGCCGCCAGCTTCAGCCAGGGCGCCTGATTCAGCGCGAACAGGGCGACGGCGCCCGCGGCGCTGCCGACCTGCGTGACCGCCCACATCGGCGACGGCTGTCCACCGAACAATTTCTTGTAGGGCTCGTCACCAATGGTGAAATCGAGCATCTGATCGCCGCGCTCGATACAATCGCGCGCCACCTGCTCGAACATCAGCGCGCCCAAGGACTGGCTCTTGTACCCGGCAATGTCGAAGGCGCTCATGATGATGAGGAAGCTGTCCCGATGGCACAGTCCGAGCACGGCGGCAATCACTTCGCCGTCCATCTTCATGGCGTAGAGGCGGACAAAGGTGCCGAGACCACGAAGGGCCACGTCGGAATAGAAGCCGAAATATTCCGGACGCTGGAGCAGGTCTCCGTCGCCTTGGGCCTGAAACCGCGGACCACGAAACTTCTTCATCACCTCCAGTGCCTCCAGCACGGCGGCGCTGTCGTCGCAGCATGAGAAGCTCAGCGCGCCCTTTTTCAGCAGCTGGCGATATTTCTTTGCGAGCTCCTTCTGATAGGAGCGATCGAGCGCGCTGGCCCGCCATTGCTCGAACGGCGCGACGAGAACCGTGGCGTAGGCATTGGTGTCCATCGATACGCGGCGGGATGCAGCCAGGAGATTTTCGATCGGAAGCCGGCTGTCGGGCAGCTTGGTCATTCGGAGCAGATCGAAAGGGCGAACGAGGCGCCGAATCTGCGCGCATGCACCCGCGTCATCGAGCAGTTGCGAAAATACGTCGGAGCTACAAACCGGTGCCAGATAGTCGGAGACGCGCAGGTCGGCGAATTCGACCGTTCGGATCGGACCGCGCCGGATCCGGAGCAGGGGCAGCACCATCGCAAGAGCTCCCGTCGCGCGGTGGCGGACGACGACGACCAGCGGTGTTGCGCCGGCATCCGAGGCGAGCCTGGTGTAGAGACTGTGCAACCAGATCGGATGCTGGAACGCGGTCGCGACCGAGCGATCAAACAGCTCGGCATATTCCGGGGACAGAAAGTCGAACGCCGGCTCGATGACGATGTCGAACGTGTTGCTGAGCTTGTTCATGCGCAATCAAGGAAACCAGGCATTCGCGACGATCGACCGACCGGTCGCTGCGTTCTATAGCAGGGTCGTTGCGGGCGAAACATCGGCGGCGTGCGATTTGCATTATTGCGCTCAACCGCGTTTGTATCGTTACCAATTTCTTAAAGTCCTCATTCGTGCAACATGGTCAGCACGATCCGGAATACGAAAGACGATGCCCCTCTTCTCACGGCGAGAATTGCTCGATGCGGCGGCGCGGGTCGCGGCGCTGGCCGCCTGGCCCGCTGGCGCGGCCGCGGATGAATACCCCTCCCGGCCCATCAGGCTGGTCATTCCCTATACGGCCGGCGCCGCGGGCGATCAGATCGGCCGTCCCTGGGCCGACAGGACGGCCTCGCTGCTGGGACCGATCTATGTCGAGAATATCGGCGGCGCCGGCGGCGCCATCGGCTCCGCCGCGGTGGCGCAGAGCGCACCTGACGGCTATTCGCTTCTGCTCGGCAATGGCAGCACGCAGGTGATGATTCCGTTGTCCTCGGCGCAGTCGGCCTATGACGGGGTTCGCGATTTCCGCGCCATCTACCGACTGATCATCAGCACGCTCGCATTCGCGGTTCATCCTTCCTTGCCGGTCAGGGACCTGCGGGAGCTGATAGCTTTCGCCAAGGCCAATCCGGGCACGCTTTCCTACGGTACTCCGGGCATCGGCACCGGCAATCATCTCGTCGGGGAGATGTTCAGACAGCAATCGGGCCTTGCCGCGGATTTCGTCCACGTCCCTTATCGGGGCATGGGGCCCGCGACCAACGACCTCGTGAGTGGCCAGATCTCTTCGGTCATTGCCGTGGTCTCAAGCCAGATCCTGCAATTGCATCATGCGGGCAAGTTGCGGTTGATTGCCGTGACGAGCGATCGGCGGTTGAGCGGCGCGCCGGACATTCCGACGGTGATTGAGGCCGGCATGCCCGGCCTCGGATACGCCGGCTGGTTCGGCTTGTTCGCTCCAAGAGCGACCCCGGATACGATCGTGGAGCGGATCGCGGCTGCGACCCGTACGGCGATGGCTGATCCAAAGCTGCAGGAAAGCTATCGTTCGCAAGGTCTGGAGCCGGACGTCGATTCAGGTCCCGACAAGTTTCAGCGCCTGGTCGAGGAGGAGCTGGCCCGCCTCGCTCCCATCGTCAAGGCGCTCGGGCTGAAGCGCGACTGAGATCACGCCGGGCTGGCTCGCTTCCGTCGAGCCCGATTGGGATGGCCGTCAGAGACGCACGCCGGTCGTAGCAAACGCCTGGGCGACGGGCTCCTGGACTCTATTCAAGATCACCATCCCCGCAATCGCGATCAATACGGCCGCGACACAGCCAAGCAGAAAGGCCTTCATCTTCAGACTCCGTCGATCGGAACATTAAGCCATCTATACGACACATCCTTGACGTGAGCAGTCAGAAACGAGCGTCCGTCCGAGCTTTGTCGGCGTTCAAGCGACGAATGCGTAAATTGATTATTGCGGTGCACGCTTCGGAACGGAAGGCGGCCCGGCCCAGTTCAGTATGAATATGGGAGGATCCCGCGTGAAATTGCTGACAACGACTTTGTGCTTCGCGGCACTTTGCCTTTCCGGAAGCGTCTGCGCGCAACCCGCACAGCCCGGTCCATCGGCTGCGCAAACCCCGCCCGAGGACAAGGGCCAGGCACAGCCGCAAGGCTGGACCGGCCCAATCAATACAGGATCGGGTGGCGCGCCCGCCGAAAGTCCCCAAGGTCAGAGTCCGCCTGGAATGCAGGCTGCGCCAGAGGGATCGTCGAAGACCACCACGGCGCCGGCCAAATAGGCCGGTTCGGATATTCATCTCTGCCGGCTGTTCTGGCAATCTTGCGAGCGTGAATGTGACCAGGACCGGCCAGGAATGACCAGATCATCTTTGTGCGCGAAGATGGCCGCCGCGCTGTGGGTCATCTTTGCCGTCGCATCCGCGCGTGCCGAGATGGCGGGACACGGCGGCCCCGTACGGGCGCTTGCCGTCTCCCCCGACGGGGACGAGCTTCTGTCCGGGAGCTTCGACACGACGGCGATCCATTGGTCACTCAAGGCGGATACCGCAGAGCAAGTGCTGCGGTATCACGCTGATGGCATCAACGCGGTCGTCCTTCTGAAGGACCGCCGCATGATCACGGCCGGTGCGGATGCACGGATCGCGGTTTGGACGGCGGGCCGGCCTCAGCCGGACCGCGTCCTGGAGGGACATGTCGCGCCGATCGTGGCGCTTGCCGTGTCGCCCGATGGCTCGCTCCTCGCATCGGCGTCGTGGGATCGGACGGTGCGGCTCTGGTCGCTTTCGGATGGCACCTCGCGTGTGCTCGAAGGGCATTCGCAGAACGTCAACGGCGTCGCCTTCACCCCGCACGGCAGGCTTGTCAGCGTCGGCTACGATCTTACGCTGCGCATCTGGCATTTGCCGGATGGCCAGCCCGAAATCGTGACGTTGCCGGCGCCGCTGAACGCCGTGGCCGTGGCGCCAGATGGCGAAATCATCACGGCTGCGGTCGATGGCAGGCTGCGCATGCTGACCGGGGAGGGCAAAGTCAGCGGCGAGGTCGCGGCCAGTCCGACGCCGGTGGTGGCTTTGGCAATGTCGGCGGACGGCACGTTGATTGCTGCGGCCGGCATCGGCGGCACGGTGGCGATCATCGATCGCAAGTCGCGTAGCCTGCTGCGAACATTGGCTGGACCTGGTCCGCCGGTGTGGTCGGTCGCATTCCTCCCGGATGGCGCGACGCTGCTGACGGGGGGCGCGGACGGCAAGATCAGACGCTGGAATGCGCGCACCGGCGACCCCGTCGGCTCGAACCTGGCAGGATCACCGCCCGATCCGCTCGCCGCCTATGCCGGCGATCATGGTGCCGATGTGTTTCGGGCGTGTGTTGCCTGTCATACGTTGTCGGAGAAGGAGGTGCAGCGCGCAGGGCCGACGCTTGCCGGGCTGTATGGCCGGAAGATTGCATCGCTCCCGGGCTACCGTTTCTCCGATGCCCTGAAGACGATGGACATCATCTGGACGCCGGAGACGGTCGCGAAGCTGTTCGAGGTTGGGCCGAACGCCTACACCCCTGGCACCAAGATGCCGGAGCAGCGAATCGGCTCGGCCGAGGACCGCCGCGCGCTCACCGATTTCCTTGGCCGTGTGACCTCGCGATAGCCGCCGCTCAGATCGAATCCCAATTGTCCATCGGAAGATCCCTCATCTCCGGATGTTGCTTGAGAATGTGAATGACGTCGATGCCGGGGTGCTCCTTGAGCGCTTCCGCGACACAATGGTTGACGTATTTGCGGCGCGACAGCCAAGCGATCTTCTTGCCTTTTGCTTCGGCTTTGCAGCTGACGATCGCCTGCTTAACGGCGACCTTTTGTGTCTTGGTGAGCGGAGGAGCGGCAGCTTCGGCCGCTCCGCCGGCGAGAGCGATGGAGATCATGCACGTCGACAGAGCTGTGATCAAACGAGACATGGTGATGCTTCCCTGGTTTCCTGCCCCTGCGTAGACGTCTTGTGGTCTTGTCTAGTCCTTGCCCTCGCGCTGACGTAGATAGTCGTCCGTCGTCCGCGGCGGTGTTCGTTCCGGAACGCCCTTGAACGGATCGAATTGCTGCTCGCTCGTGACGATGACGCGGCAGTCGGCGCACATCCTGAGCGTCTCGATCCGCTTGTTGCCGGCCGGGTACATCCAATGGCGGCCTTCGAGCTTCGCAGCGATGCGGTCGATCGTGCTCTTCACTCCAAATGGTGTGCCACAGCGGACGCAGAGCGCCGGCTCCTCCTCCTTGAGAACAGCGGCGGGCGCGCGGGCCGCGCGGAAATCAATTTGCGGCGCGAGGCTGATGACCTTTTCCGGACAGGTGCTCTGGCACAGGCCGCATTGCACGCAGGCATCCTCGATGAATTTCAGCACGGGCCGCTCGGGGTCGTCGCGTAGCGCGCCGGTCGGGCAGGCCGAGACGCAGGAGAGGCACAGCGTGCAGCCGCTGGCGTCGACGCGGATCGCACCGATCGGCGCGCCTTTCGGCAGCGCGATCACGTCGACCGGATTCGGCGCCAGACGATGCAGCTCGCTCAGTCCGAAGCGTAAGAGGTCGCGCCGCTTGCCTACGGTCTTGAAGGTCGCCGGCGTTGCGACGGCCGCGAGGGTGCCGATGTCAGCCAAATGTTCGCCGAGCGCATCGGGATCATCCGTTTCGATGGTGGCGAGGCGGCGGCCGGCAAATCCGAGACCGCCAAGGATCGCCTCGGCCGTGCCGATCGTCTGCGACAGTCCGGTCACATCGTGGCGCGGCTTTGCGCGAAGCAGATAGCGCACGGCGGATACGCCATAGGCGAAGGCACCGACGATCGCCTCCAGCCCGAGCTGCGTGAGCTCGTTGACGGCAAAGGGAAGGACGTTCGCCGGCAAGCCGTCGCCGTGACGCGCCAGGGCATCGATCAGCGGCGTGCCATGCGGGCTGTCGTGAAAGAGCAGCACGGCATTTGCGCCGCCGGCCTCGCGATAGGCGAGCAGCATGGCGCGAATTCGCTGCAGCTGCGTATCGGCGGGCGGCAGCGTGTAAGATGCGGCGCCAGTCGGGCAGGCGGCCGCGCATTGGCCGCAGCCGGCGCAGATGTTCGGGTCGATCGCGACATGATCGCCGACGGGCGTGATCGCCCCGGTCGGGCAGAGATCGAGGCACCGATGACAGCCTGTGCGCTTCGAGCGCGAATGGGCGCAAAGAGCGGGCGCAACATCGACATATTTCGGCTTGTCGAAGCTGCCGACGAGATCGCGGGCGATCAGCACGGCGCGCAAGACCGCGGCGGGGTCATTCGTGTCGGCGCGAAGATAGCCATCGCGTAAGTCGTGGGCGGGAAACAGCGGCATATCGCCGGAAAGGTCAAGCACAATGTCGCAGCGCGAGGTGACCCCGCTTCGCGCCGCATCCACCACGAAGCGATCGCGCGAGGAGGGGCGGGGACGCGCATAGTTGTCGATAGCAAGCTCGAAGGCGCCGAAATGCCCCTTCGCGGAGCGGATCGTACCCTTCACGATCGGGAAGACCGTTGCCGCAGGCGGCGTTATGTCGTCGAGCTGCTTCAGCATCACCGTGACGTCGAGATGATCCGCAAGCAGGCGGCCGGCCTCGATCGCGGCCTCGTCGCGTCCGTAGATCAGGATTACGCCCTGGCTCGACAAGGTGACGAGCGGATAGTCCGGGGCCGGAACGGACGCGGATGCGAGCAGGGCGGCCATTTTCGCGCCAGCACGCGCGCCGTCGCGCGACCAGCCGGCCGTTTCGCGGACATTGACGAAATTGATCGCATCAAGCCGGTTGCCGGCCTCGTCCGAGAACTGCGCCGCCTGCTGCGTGCAGGCAACGGTCAAGGCTCCTTCTGCTGCCGCGATCTTGCGGAAATGATCGAGCTCCGCACCGCAGAGATGGCTAAAGCTCTTGATCTCGCTGCTCGGACATCCGCGCCGGATCGCGGCCACGTCGAGGCGCATCGTGCCTTCGCACGAGCAGATCAGGATGGTTTTCGCTGGTTGCTCCAGGTTAACCCCTCCGCCGTTCGGGCGCCGACGATGGACTCGCGCCGACCCCTTGTCTCGTATAGACATTATCCATCGGGAAGAAAAGGAAAGCGGAGGACGGCCTGCCGTCGACCCCAGTGAGCCATGTTTCCCTGGCGGAACCGATTCACCTGCCGCCGCCGTTCACATTGGTGCGGCTGCGCGAGAGTGGCGACGCTTTTGCCCACGCATGCCGCATTGCACCGGAAAGCGGCGCCGGCACGCTCGTCTATGTCGGCCGCTTCGACCTCGCGGAGTTCGCCGTCGTGCTCGAGCCGGCCGAGCCCTTGCGCAGCGCGCGGCGTGCGTTTTACGCCGGCATGGTCGCTCTCACCGATGCGCTTCGCGCCTATGCGCCCCCGAGCAAGCCGATCACGATCGGCTGGCCGGATGCCGTCAGGATCGACGGCGGGCTGGTCGGCGGCGGACGCATGGCTTGGCCTTCCGATGCCGACGAGGATGCGCCGCCGCCGTGGCTGGTGTTCGGCGCCATGATCCGGACAATTGCCATGAGCGATGATGATCCCGGCGTTCACCCGCTGGTCTCGGCACTGGATCACGAAGGCTTTGGCGAGGTCGGCGCCGCGCAGATCACCGAGAGCTTTGCCCGGCACCTGATGCTGGCGCTCGATAGCTGGCGGGTTGATGGCTTTGATAGCCTTGCGCGCGATTATCTCACCCGGATGCCGCGTGAAAGGCAGACGATTCAGCGCATCGACGATCGCGGCGATGTTCTGACACGCCGCATCGGAACGGATCGGGTCGAACGAAGCGATCTCATGCAGGCGCTCGCGACGCCGTCCTGGCTTGATCCCTCCCTTGGAGGACCGCGCCTGTGAAGCTCCTGCGCACCATCGCGCTCGATCCCTCCGATACCTTCGTGTTCGACGTGGCCGCGGAGCCGGGCGAATGGGCCGTCTCCGGCGCGTTCCGCTTCTGGGATCGCGACGGCGCCCGGCTCGAGGGCAAGGAGCGAGCGGCGTTTCGCGGCGGCTTCCTCGGGGTGCAATCCTGGGGCTGGTCGACATTGGCGCAGATCGTTCCGGCCACCGCGGACGACTACCATGGTTTGATCGATCTCCTAGCCGGGCAGCTCGTCGACCGCTTCGGCGCGCCGGATATGCCTGTTGCCAAGATGGCTGCGGAAGAGGAGGTCGCATTCGCGCAGTCGCTCTGCAGCCATCCGATCAGCTCGCTTATTGCAGTGCACCGGACCTCAAGCGATGGCGAGGTGCGCGAGTCCTTCCGCCGCCTGCAGCTCCGCGAAGGGCAGGGGCATAGCAAGGCGTTCTCGTTCATGGAAATGGAGGACGACGTCGAGCCCGGCGGCGCTCTCAAGCTTGCGGATCTGGGCCGGGAGCCAACCGTCAGATGAACGATTTCTGGATCGCGTGTGGCCATCACCTGCTCGATCGCGACGAGGGCGGCGGGCTCCGCGTCACCGATGAGTTCCTCAAGGCCTATTTTGCCCGTCCAGAACTGATGCCGCCGGAGGACGCGTGCCCCGTCGAACGCCGGCTGCACCGCGAGCTGCTCGCCGAGCCGCGTCGCATGGTCAGCGCGGAGGAAGTCGCCGCGATCGTCGATGCCGATGCGAGGGAGAATTGGCGCTTCGTGCTGGCGTTTCGCGATCTCCTGGTGCGGCATCCGACGCTCGAAGCCGCCTATCTTGCATCGGTACGGTCCGGAGCGAACGATCTGCCGCCGCTGTTCGTCAACCAGCTCGTGCACGTCATCCTGCGGAATGCGCTCGACGGTTGCGACGACCCGTTCGTGCTGCGCGCGGCCGAGCTGTTCTTCCGGATCCAGCGCATCCTGCCACATGAGCAGGCCCTGTTGCTCGGCGACGAGGAGATTGTCGGCGGCCGGAGCCCGACCCCGGTGCTCTCTCTGATGTCGATGCTGGGGGCGGCCCTTGATGCGACGATCGAGGTGTTGAGCGAGGAGAATGCGCAGGCCTATTGGCAGCGCAGCGACCAGTTCGACATGGCTCTCGACCTCACGCCCGATGGGCGTGGACCCGCGGCGCTGGCTCTGGCGATGACGCGTTGGGTATCCCATCTGCTCGGTATCAACGTGACGATCGAGCCGCTGCGGGCGCTGCAGGACGCCAAGCTGAGCTGGTATGTCGGGCTCGACGCCGACGCCACCAGGCTCGGCGACCGTCTTTGGCGCGGCGAAGAACTCGACGAGCGGACCGCGGACCGCGTGCTCGCGCTGTTCCGGCTGACCTTTGCGGATTCCAGCCACGCGCTCGACGATGTCGGGAATGAGCCCGTCTACTTGATCCTGTCGATGACGCCCGATCAGAAGCTTCGGTTGAAGCCGCAGAATCTGCTGACCGGGCTGCCGGTGAAACGTCTGGAGATGGCGACATGAGCCCTGCTGCGCTGCCGTCCCTCTCGATTCCTGTCGGCGTCGTGGTCGAGCGGCGCAAGGCGGCCTCGCCTTGGGCCGATTTCGTCTGGCGCGGGATTGCCGTCCTGCCGGACGAGCCGGCCACAACACCCTGGACGGTGCTTCGCGAGCAGGACGACACGACCCTGTTCTATGCCGGAAGCGCCGCCATCGAACTTTATCCGTCCGAAACGGCGCGCTATCGTGACAATCTGGCTTCAAGCAATCCAAGCCTGTGGACTGTGCTGACGCCATCGGAAGGCGTCTGGCCCTATGCGGTTGCGGCGGTGACCGCCGATCCTGCGGAGGGCGAGGGCTTTACCGAAGCCGCCGACAATCTCGTCGAGGCGGTGCCGATGCCGGAGGCCCTGCTTGAGGTCATTGAAAAGTTCGTTGCCGAGCATCATGTCGAGCGGGAGTTCGTCAAGCGTACGCGGCGCCGAGCCGACCCGGAGGCGTTGGCGCGGCGCGAACATGAAGGCGGACAGGAATGAGCGAGGAGGAGTTCCTTTCGCGTTGGTCCCGCCGCAAGCGCGAATCGCGAGCGGAGCCGGCGAAGCCTGCCGAGGCACAGCCCACGCCCGCGTCCGAGAGCAGGGACGTCGAGAGCGAGTTTGACCTCTCCAGCCTGCCGTCGATCGACGACATCAACGCGGTGACCGACATCACTGCCTTCCTGAGCAAGAATATTCCCCGGGAATTGAGCCGTGCGGCTCTTCGCCGCGCCTGGGCGACCGATCCCGCCATTCGCGACTTCATCGGGCTTGCGGAGAATGCATGGGACTTCAACGACCCGACGGCGATGCCGGGCTTTGGACCCCTCGATTGCTCCTCGGAGGAATTGGCCGCGCTTGTCGATCGCGTCGTCGGCGGGGTGCGTGAGGCGGTCGAGTCTCTCCCAGAGGCGTTGATTGAAGCAGTGGATTCCCCCGTGGAATTGCATCAAGCGGATGCGACGGTCGCATCCGATGCTGTCGAGCAGTCGAACGCGACGGAATGCGCGGCAAGCCCTGCTGCAGTGCAACCGACGGTCTCAGGCAGATCTGCGGATCTTGCGGAGCCCGTCGGGCCCCGCACCCACGGTGGTGCACTGCCGCGCTGAGCAGCACGACCAAAGGCTATAGGTCCGGGCTATGGGCGGCAATTGACCAGCTCTGGAACCGGGATTACGCTCCCCTAGTGCTTTGAAACAAAGACAATAATCAAGCAGACGGGACTCTTGGATGGGAGGTCCACGTGCGTGATGACGGGCTCGAACGCGCGATCGGTGCCGCAGGCGGCATAGCTCAGCTTGCGCGGAAAATCGGCATCAGCCAGCCCTCCATCTCGAACTGGACCCGCGTGCCCGCACAACGGGTGATTGCAGTCGAAACCGCGACGGGTGTTCCCCGCAACGACTTACGGCCCGATCTCTACGAACAGGCCACGCCCGCAGAACTGGTCGACCCCGTCGATGCCGCGCGTGCGCAGGAATACGCGCTGCTGGCGACACTGCTGTCTGCGCCTCCGTCGAAACGTCTGCTCGATCGGCTCGCTGCGCTGGCCGGTGACGCGACGCCGCTCGGGCGTGCGCATGCGGCGCTGGCCGATGCCGCCGCGAGCGCGGTCGCAGCGCAAGTCGAGCGGCAGTATTTCGATCTGTTCGTCGGGCTGGGCCGTGGCGAATTGTTGCCCTACGCCTCCTATTACCTGACAGGTTTTCTGAACGAACGGCCCTTGTCGCGCCTGCGCGCGGATCTGACGCGCCTCGGCATTGAGCGGATTGCCAACAATTCCGAACCTGAGGATCACGCCGCCATCCTGTGCGAGACCATGTCGGGTCTTGCCGACGGCAGCTTCAATGCTTCGCCCGAGGCGCAGCACGCGTTCTTCGAAAAGCATGTGTCACCTTGGATGGGGCGGTTGTTCGCCGACATGGAGAGTGCCGGCAACGTCCACTTCTATCGGGCGGTCGGCGCGGTCGGCCGCACCTTCATCGAGATCGAGACGGAAGCATTCACATTCGCCAACTGACCGAGGTGCCTTGGTCCAGGAGAGATGCGATGAGTGACGAGACGAAAGCAAAGGTCGGACGCCGCGACTTCCTTCGCAAGGTCGGCATCGGCACGGTCGGCGCCGGCGCGACGCTTGCGACGCCGCTCGTCGGGTCCGCGCAGGCGGACAGCGAAAACAACGATGAAAAGCGCAAGGCCCGCTACAAGGAATCCGATCACGTGAAGACGTATTACCGCGTCAATCGTTATCCGGCCAAGGGAGGCTGACCGTGCTGATCAAGCGAACATACCAGCATTCCCTGCGCCGGGGCTCCGTCATGGAGTCTCTTGCGGGACAGGCCGGCGGTCTCGACCGCCGCAGCTTCCTGCGCAAATCCGGTGTTGCCGGCGGCGCGCTTGCTGCGCTTGGTACCATGCCGCTCGGCAGCGTGCGTAAGGCGGAAGCAGCCAAGGCCGGTCCGCTCACCGAAGGCGCGACCATCCGCAAGAGCATCTGCACGCATTGCTCGGTTGGCTGTACGGTGACTGCCGAAGTCTTGAACGGCGTATGGATCGGCCAGGAGCCCAGCTGGGATTCGCCGATCAATCGAGGCTCGCATTGCGCCAAGGGCGCGTCGGTGCGCGAACTCGTGCACAGCGAGCGGAGGCTGCGCTATCCGATGAAGCTCGTGGGCGGGCAGTGGACACGCGTGTCCTGGGACACCGCGATCAACGAGGTCGGCGACAAGCTTCAAGCCGTACGCGAGAAGTCGGGCCCCGATTCCGTCTATTGGCTCGGCTCGGCCAAGATGACCAACGAAGGCGCCTACCTGTTCCGCAAGCTCGGCGCGTTCTGGGGGACCAACAACACCGATCACCAGGCTCGCATCTGCCATTCGACTACCGTCACCGGCGTCGCCAATACCTGGGGCTACGGCGCGATGACCAACAGCTACAATGATATCCGCAATGCGAAGACACAGGTCGTCTTGGGCGGCAATCCGGCCGAAGCGCATCCGGTATCGCTGCAACATCTGCTCGAGGGCAAGGAGCTGCAAAAGGCCAACTTTGTCGTCATCGACCCGCGCCTGACGCGCACGGCCGCGCATGCAACCGAATATGTGCGGATGCGGCCGGGCACCGACATCCCGGTGCTCTACGGCATGATGTGGCACATTCTCCAGAACGGGTGGGAGGACAAGGAGTTCATCCGTCAGCGCGTCTACGGTTTCGACGACATCAAGAAAGAGGTTGAGAAGTGGCCTCCGGAAGAAGTCGAGCGCGTCACCGGCATTCCCGGCGAGCAGCTCAAGCGCGTCGCCAAGATGTTCGCCACCGAGAAGCCGGCAACCCTCATCTGGGCCATGGGCCAGACCCAGAAGACCGTCGGCACCGCCAATGTGCGGGCGAGCTGCATCGCGCTCCTGATGACCGGCAATGTCGGTAAGGCCGGCGCTGGCGCCAACATCTTCCGCGGCCATGACAACGTGCAGGGTGCGACCGATGTCGGGCTCGATATCGTCACGCTGCCGTTCTACTACGGCCTCGCCGAAGGCGCCTGGAAGCATTGGTCGCGGGTCTGGGAGGTCGACTACGACTTCCTGAAGTCCCGCTTCGACTCCAAGCAGATCATGGAAACCCCGGGCATTCCGCTGACCCGTTGGTTCGACGCGGTGACGCTGCCCAAGGATCAGGTCGCGCAGAGAGATAATGTGAAGGCGGTGTTCGTGCAGGGACACGCCTCCAACAGCATCACCCGCATTCCTGAGTCCCTCAATGGTCTGAAGGCGCTCGAGCTGCTCGTCATTGCCGACCCGCATCCGACGACCTGGGCCTCGCTCGCCGTCGAGGCGGGCCGCAAGGATGGCGTCTACATTCTGCCGGTCGCCACCCAATTCGAATGCAAGGGGTCCCGCGTCGCCTCCAACCGCTCGCTGCAATGGGGCGAGCAGATCGTGAAGCCAATCTTTGAATCGAAGGATGATCTCGAGGTCATCTACCTGATGGCGAAGAAGCTCGGTTTCGCCGACCAGATGTTCAAGAAAATCAAGGTCGAGAACAATCTTCCTGAAGCGGAGGATGTGCTGCGCGAGATGAACCGCGGCAGCTGGTCGACCGGCTATTGCGGGCAATCGCCCGAGCGCCTCAAGGCGCACATGAAGAACCAGGCCAAGTTCGATATGCTATCGATGCGGGCACCGAAGGACGATCCCGAGGTCGGAGGCGACTATTACGGTCTGCCCTGGCCGTGCTGGGGGGCACCGGAGGTCAAGCATCCCGGCACGCCGCTGCTCTACAACACCAATCTGCACGTGATGGACGGCGGCGGCACGTTCCGGCCGCGGTTCGGCATCGAGCGCGAAGAGAAGTTGCCGGACGGCACGACCCGGAAGGTGAGCCTGCTGGCGGACGGCTCGTACTCGTTGGGGTCGGGAATTCAGGACGGCTACCCGGAGTTCACGCTGGCGAGCCTGAAGAAGCTCGGCTGGGACACCGAGCTCACCGAAGCGGAAATAGCTGTGATCAACAAGGTCAATCCGGCCAATCCGGACGCGGTGTCGTGGGCGCTCGACCTGTCGGGCGGGATCCAGCGGGTGGCGCTGGCCCATGGCTGTGTGCCTTACGGCAACGGCAAGGCACGCATGAATGCCTTCGGCTTGCCGGATCCGATTCCTGTTCACCGCGAGCCGATCTACACGCCGCGCGTCGACCTCGTCGCCAAATATCCGACGCTGCCCGACGCCAAGCAGTTCCGCATGCCCAATATCGGGTTCTCCGTGCAGAAGGCGGCGGTGGAGAAGGGGATTGCAAAACAGTTCCCGCTCATCCTGTCGTCCGGCCGCCTGGTCGAATATGAGGGCGGCGGCGAGGAGACCCGAACCAACCCGTGGCTCGCTGAATTGCAGCAGGACATGTTTATCGAGATCAATCCTGCCGATGCCGCCGAGCGCGGTGTCAAGGACGGTGGCTGGGTTTGGGTCACCGGTGCCGAGAACAATTCCAGGGCGAAGATGAAAGCGCTCGTCACCGAGCGCGTGGGCAAGGGCGTTGCCTGGATGCCATTCCACTTCGGCGGCTGGTTCGCAGGCAAGGATCTTCGCGGCAATTACCCGAAGGGCACCGACCCGATCGTGCTCGGCGAAAGCGCCAACACGATCACGACCTACGGATACGACCCCGCGACGGGCATGCAGGAGCCCAAGGTCACTCTCTGCCAAATCGCGGCGGCTTAGGAGTAACGACGATGGCTCGGATGAAATTTCTCTGCGACGCCGATCGCTGCATCGAGTGCAACGCCTGCGTCACCGCCTGCAAGAACGAGCACGAGGTGCCATGGGGCATCAACCGGCGCCGCGTCGTCACCATCAACGACGGCAAGCCGGGCGAGCGATCGATCTCGATGGCCTGCATGCACTGCACGGACGCGCCCTGCGCGGCCGTGTGCCCGGTGAACTGCTTCTACACCACCGCCGACGGCGTCGTGCTGCATTCCAAGGATCTCTGCATCGGCTGCGGCTATTGTTTCTACGCCTGCCCGTTCGGTGCTCCGCAATATCCGAAGGTCGGCAACTTCGGCTCTCGCGGCAAGATGGACAAATGCACCTATTGCGCCGGCGGCCCCGAGGCCGACGGCAGCAAGGAGGAATACGAGAAATACGGCGCGAACCGGCTGGCCGAAGGCAAGCTGCCGCTGTGTGCCGAAATGTGCTCGACCAAGTCGTTGCTTGCAGGCGACGGCGAGATCATCGCGCAGATCTACAAGGAGCGCGTCATGAAGCGCGGCTATGGCTCGGGCGCATGGGGCTGGAAGACCGCATATCGCGAGACAATCGAGTCCTGACATGGGCAGTCGAAGGGCGCGCAATACCGGGGAGGACGTCATGGCGTCGTTTGGAAGGTTCATTCGTCTGGCGCTGGGCGCCTTCGCGCTGCTTCTCTTGGTCGTGGCGGTGCCCGCGAGCGCACAACAGGTCAATCCGACGGCAAGCTCGGTCAAGGAGCAGCAGCTTCTGCAGGAGTTCAACCGGATTCAGGGACGCGTCAGCATTCCCGATCAACGTTCCGGCGTTCTCGAGCAGCCGCAGGGCCGTGAGTGGCGGGAATTCCGCAACGTGACGCTGCGTTGGATCGGTGGCATTGCCATCCTCGGCATGATTGCGGCCATCGTGATCTTCTATCTGACCGTCGGGATGGTGCGTCTTGAAGCCGGACGGTCGGGGCGCACCATCGTGCGCTTCAACGCGTTTGAGCGTTTCGTGCACTGGCTGACGGCAACCTGCTTCATCGTCCTGGCGATTTCCGGGCTGAACATCACGTTTGGCCGGCCGTTGCTGTTGCCGCTGATCGGCTTCGAGGCTTTCTCGGAATGGTCGCAATGGGCGAAGTTTGCCCACAATTATCTGAGCTTCCCGTTCACTCTCGGTGTCATTCTGATTTTCCTGATGTGGATCGGTGGCAATATCCCGAACAAGGTGGATGTCGAGTGGGCGAAGCGCGGCGGGGGCTTGATCGGGCATGACCATCCGCCGGCCTATCGCTTCAACGGCGGCCAGAAGATGATCTACTGGATCGTCGTGATCGGCGGCGGGCTGGTCGCGACGAGTGGCTATGCGCTGATGTTCCCGTTCTACGGGACGGGAATCGAGGGCATGCAAATGGCCCAGATCGTCCACTCGATCGTGGCGGTCCTGTTTGTTGCGGCGATGATCGCGCACATCTATATCGGCACCATCGGGATGGAAGGTGCGTTCGAGGCCATGGGCTCGGGCGAGGTCGACGTCAACTGGGCTCGCGAGCACCACAGGCTCTGGCTCGACGAGCAGAACGCGCGAACCGGGCCGAACGACGGACAACCGCAGCCTGCAACCGCCGCGGCGGAGTAGGACGCGCAGCCTGAAGCGGCCGGCCTTATGGTGCCGGCTCTTTGCCAAACAAGACGGAGCGGTCCTGGATGTCCTGTTCGGGCAGCCGGGCCGTTTGACCTGTCTGCATGTCCTGAATGGACGCCATGCCGCTCTGACCGGAGCGGAGCAGGGCATGCGATTTGAGTATAGTGCTGGCTGCACCGGCCAGAACCAGGGCTGCAATGAGCGAGAGCATGAGGCGTTTCACGCGCATCTCCGTCTGTCATTTCCACCCGGCACGACGAATACATCCGGATTGTCCTTTTGGATGTGAGCCACTTCACAGCCATCGGTTCCATGTTCGTTGAGACGTCCAACATGCTCCGCACGTCGCATGAGGATTCGAGCTTGCGATGCAGACGAAAGCCAACTCGAATTCACGGCAGACAAGCGTCGAATGCCGGACTTGAGCTCCAGCCTCAGAGGAGGTCGCTCAGGCTGAGAGCGAGAGAGACCATTCTTGACGATCGCGCTCTCTATTCTCTCTGCCAAATTTCAACAGCACTGATTGGAATTGTTTGAAAAACGCTTTGGAATCTTTCCAGATTTTAGCTGCGCCACATCGCGGATGATCGAGACATTCTAAATCGCTGCGCACGCATTTGCGTTGCCGTCACGCGAGCGTCTTCCTAAAGAGGCGATGCAGATTGCTGGCAATCGGATGTGGCTGACAAGACAAAAGCCACCAACGCGAAGTGCGAGCCTGCAAAGAAGTTGAATGACGGGCCATGCGCGTCGAGCTCGGATGCGAAGAGGGGATCTTCGATCCGTGATCGCCGCTGGCTGCGCGTGAGCCGCTTCACGGCGACCACGTGCATTGAGGAAGGGCTTCCTTGAAATGCGACGTACGGGTGGGGTTGGTGCGGTGGCTCGCTTTGCTGCGGCGCTGGTAGGTGGTGTGGCGTTGCTGGCGTGGTTCGGATCGCCTGCTCGATCTCAAGCACCGCAAGGCGGCAACTCCCTTCCACCGGTGACTGTCGAAGCGCCGGCCAAACAGTCGGCCCGCCGTGCGCCACCCAGGCGAAACGACGCCCGGGCCCGATCGACGCCGCGGCGCGCCCCGCAGGCCCCAACCGTCACCGTGCAATCGCAACCGAGTGTCGTTCCCACCTTTGCCGGCGGTCAGGTCGCGCAAGGCGCGCGGCTGGGACTACTCGGAAATACCAGCACGATGAAGTCGCCGTTCAACGTGACGAGCTACACGGAAAAGTTCATTCGGGATCAACAGGCGGCAACGGGTGCGGACGCCTTGATCCTCGATCCATCGGTGCGAAGTTCCCACCCGACGGGCGGCGTGGTGGACTCCTTCAACATTCGTGGATTTCCGATCAACGAAGGCAACAACGGTGAATTCGCCTTCGAGGGCCTTTATGGAATAGCGCCGACATATCGCATCTTCACGGACTACGTCGAGCGCATCGAGGTGCTCAAAGGTCCCTCAGCCGCGCTCTCCGGCATGGCGCCCAATGGCGGCGTCGGCGGGGTCATCAACGTCGTGCCCAAACGTGCGGAGGAGGACCTGACCCGCCTGACCGCAAGCTACGGTTCGGCTGCACGCTTTGGCGGTCACTGGGACGTTGCGCGGCGCTACGGCGACGGCAAGGAATGGGGTGTACGGGCCAGCGGGAGCCTCCGCGACGGCGACACGCCCATCGATCGTCAATCCGAGACGACGGGTGTCGGATCGCTGGCTCTCGACTATCGGGGGGAACGGTTCAGGTCCTGGCTCTATCTGATCGCGCAGACCGACCGGTTCGATGCTCCGTCGCGTCCCTTTCTGATGGCTCCCGGCCTGCAGGTGCCAAAGGCGCCGGACGGCCGGCTGAACGTGACCCAGCCCTGGGAATGGTCGCGCATCAACGACCAATCCGCCTTGCTGCGGACCGAATACGATGTCAGCGATCAGGTCACGCTGTTTGCGGATGTCGGCGGCTCCAGGACCAATGTCGAGCCGTTCTTCGGTCTTCCGACGATCGTCAACACGCGCGGCGACACCACCTCGACGCCCCAGTTCTTCGGACTCAGCATCGATCGAACCACCTATGATGGCGGCCTTCGCGCTCGCTTCGATACCGGCTTCGTCCATCACGCCGTCGCCTTCCAGGCCTCGGTCTATCATGACGCTCTGTACCGGCGGCTGACCAATGGCAGCCTGGTCGGGTCGAACATCTACGATCCGACCGTTGCGCCGACCCAGTTCGCCAACGAGATCAGCGATCGCCCGCGGCTCTCGGACAGCGAACTCACGGGGCTCTCGATCGCCGACACCTTGTCCGTGCTCGACGAGCGGGCGCTGTTGACTTTGGGTGTCCGGCGCCAGGGCATCGAGGCGAACAACTACCTGTCCAATGTCGGGACGCTGACGTCGTCCTATGACAAGAGCGCGGTCACCCCGGTGGTCGGCCTCGTCGTCCGGCCTCTGGACAATGTCTCTCTTTACGCGAACTACGTCGAAGGTCTCGCGAGGGGCGACGTTGCTCCTCAGAACGCGTCCAATTTCGGCGAAGTGCTGCAACCCTACGTCGCCAAGCAGTACGAGGCCGGCATCAAGGTGGACTTCGGCCGGATCGCGACCACCTTCAGCGCCTTCGAGATATCGAAGGCGAGCGGCGAACTGTCCGCCGGGCGTTTCGCGGCGACAGCCGAACAACAAGTCCGCGGGCTCGAGCTCAACGTCTACGGCGAGCTCATGCCGGATGTTCGTGTTCTCGGAGGCGTTTCGCTGCTGGATGGCACCCTGACGAAGACGGCCGTTGCGGCCAATGTGGGCAACACGCCAATCGGCGTTCCGAGCATCCAGGCCAATATTGGCGTGGAGTGGGACCTGCCGTGGATGAGAGATCTTACTTTGAATGGAGCCGTCATCTACACCGGCAGGCAGTTCATCGACACCGCGAACAAGCAGCCGATCCCTGATTGGACACGGCTCGATCTCGGCGCCCGTTACACCACGGCGATCAACGGCAGGAAGACGGTCTTCCGCGCAAACATCCAGAATGTGACCGGTGAGAGCTACTGGTCCAGCGTGGCCTCGTTCGGAACCTTCTTCCTGGGTCGATGACTGTGGACATGTGAACCACCTGCGCGCCTTCGTGAAGGCGCGGTGGTGGAAGCAGTTGGCGGCAACGCATCCGCGGACCGTCAACTTGGTCGGCAAAGTGGATAGTTGCTTGCCAATCGAAGCACCGCATGCCGCTCCCGCACCCGTGCGGAGGGCGACCAAAAATCCCCCATTGAATCAATGAGGTGACTTTCCTTTCCGTGTGCCTTTCGGCCGCCAGGTTGAAAGTGGCGCGGCTCTTGCTCTTGCCAGTATGAGGGTTCTTGATAAACGTCATACTGCGGGATGAGGCGGATGGAGCAAGCGGTGAGGCGGAGTTTGCGGGCGATCGAATCCGGCACGATGGTGCTGTTCGGCGGGCTCGTTGCCGCCAACATCGCCGCATGGGTTTGGGCCTTCGCCCTGTTCGGTGACCGGCCGACGGTGCTGGCGACTGCGCTGCTGGCCTGGGTGTTCGGTCTGCGCCACGCCGTCGATGCCGATCACATCGCCGCCATCGACAATGTCGTGCGCAAGTTGATGCAGGCAGGTGGCGCGCCGCAAAGCGTCGGCCTCTATTTTGCGCTCGGCCATTCCACAATTGTCGTGGTCGCGACCATATTGCTTGCGTTCGGCGTGGTCAGCCTTGGCGGCGACAGCCTGCTCAGGGAGATCGGCGGCCTCATCGGCACATCGGTGTCGGCGCTGTTCCTGCTCGTGATCGCGGCCATCAATCTCGTCATTTTCACCGGCCTGTGGCGGACGTTTCGCGCCGCACGGGAGCAGGGTGTTCACGACGCCGAAGGGCTCGAGGCGCTGCTCGCCAATCGCGGCTTCCTCGCGCGACTGCTCGGGCCGCTATTCCGCCTGGTCACAAGACCCTGGCACATGTATCCGCTCGGATTCCTGTTTGGGCTCGGCTTCGACACGGCGACCGAGATCGGCCTGCTCAGCATCTCTGCGACCGAAGCCGCGCGCGGCGCTTCGGTTGCAGATATCCTGGTTTTCCCTGCGCTGTTCGCCTCCGGCATGGCGCTGGTCGACACTGCCGATTCCGCGCTGATGGTGAGCGCCTATCGATGGGCGTTCGTCGATCCCCTGCGAAAGCTCTGGTACAACCTCACGATCACCGGTGCCTCGGTGACGGTTGCCCTGTTGATCGGCGGCATCGAGGCGCTCGGGCTCGCCGCCGACCGTCTCGGCCTGTCCGGGGGCGTGTGGACGCTGGTCGACGGTCTCAACGAGTCGCTCGCCAATGTCGGCTTCGCCGTGATCGCGCTGTTCGCGATCGCCTGGTTCGTCTCGGTCGTGCTCTATCGTCGCATCTTCGAGGGCGGTCGGCACCCCGCTGCAACGGAGGCTCTGGAATGCGCCGATGCGACCGAAGCGGCGTGAGCCCGGTCGTGGCGGCGGCGCGCTGACGGCACTCTCGGCTCTGGTCCTGCTCGCGGATGACGGCCGCGCCTTCGCGCAGAGCAGCCCTACCTCACGCGAGCTGCCGGCGATCCAGATCGATGGCAGCGAAACGCCGAGGCGCAAGAGGCCAGTTGCACCGCGCCGCACCGCCAGGCCGCCCGCGGCCGGCCACCGCATCTTTGTGTATCCAGCGGCAGCGCAGGCCTCGGATGTGCGCAGCGTTGCCGCGGGTGCAAAGGACCAGCCTGGCATGGCCAGCGAGATCACCATCTCTGGCGAAAAGCTCAACGCCCACCCTTTCATACGGCCGGGCGAAGCGCTCGAAGCCGTGCCGGGCCTCATCGTGACGCAGCATTCCGGCGAAGGCAAAGCCAACCAGTATTTCTTGCGCGGCTACAATCTCGACCATGGGACCGACCTTGCCATCACCGTCGACGGCGTCCCCGTCAACATGCGCACCCACGCGCACGGCCAGGGCTATGCCGATCTCAACTGGCTGATTCCGGAAACGATCGCCGAAGTGGATGTGCGCAAGGGTCCGTACTTCGCCGACGAAGGCGATTTCGCCTCGGTCGGCAGCGTCCATGTCGGTTTGATCGACCGCACCAAGGGACTGGCGCAGGTCACCGCCGGCAGCTTCGGCTATCGCCGTCTGCTCGGCATGGACTCCGCCAAGGTTGGTGATGGTGCGTTGCTCGTGGCCGGCGAGATCGGCACCTACAATGGCCCGTGGGACAATCCGGACAATGTGCGGAAGCTCAACGGTCTCGTGCGCTACAGCCAGGGCACCGCGACCGATGGCGTGTCCGTCACCGGCATGGCCTACGCGAACACATGGAATTCCACCGATCAGGTGCCGCTGCGCGCCATCACGGGCGGCTTGCTCGATCGGTTCGGTTCGGAAGACCCGAGCGACGGCGGCAACGCCAACCGTTTCGCACTGTCAGGCCGCATCGCGCAGACTGACGAGGTCGGTTCGTGGAGAGCAAACACCTATGTGGTGAAGAGCCAGCTCGATCTCTTCAACAACTTCACCTATTTCCTCAGCGATCCCGTGCTCGGCGATCAGTTTCACCAGCACGACGATCGCCTGATGGCAGGCGCCAACATCTCGCGCACGCTGGACAGTTCGTTTGCCGGCCTGCCGATGCAGACCACCTTCGGCCTGCAATCGCGCTATGATGCGATCGATCTCGCGCTCACCAACACCCTCCGGCGCGGCTTTCTCTCCAACGTCCGCGGCGACAAGGTCGGCGAGGGCAGCGTCGGCCTCTATGCCGAGAATACCGTGCGCTGGACTGACTGGCTTAGAACGACAGTGGGGTGGCGCGGCGACTATTATGCCGCCGACGTCACGTCGCGGTTCAATGCCAACAATTCGGGCCGAATTGATGCCGCGCTCGGCAGCCCGAAATTCAGGATGATGCTCGGCCCATTCAATCAGACCGAGTTCTTCCTCGGCGCCGGCTACGGCATGCACTCCAACGACGCCCGCGGCGCGACCACGACGGAGGATCCCCGCGATCCCGTGACGAGGCTGACGCCATCGCCGCTGCTGGTGCGGACCAAGGGGGCGGAGGTCGGCGTGCGCAGCAGGATCGTTCCCGGCCTGGATAGCTCGCTCAGCGTCTTCATCCTGGATCAGGATTCCGAAATCCTGTTCTCCGGCGACGCCGGCGACACGTCGGCGACCCGCGCCAGCCGCCGCTACGGCTTTGAATGGACCAACCATTATCGGCCGAGATCGTGGATCGACATCGACGCCGATCTCGCCATGACCCATGCGCGCCTCCGCGGCTATGACAGCGAGCAGGCGGCGGTCTATGTCTCGCTTGCCGGCTATCCCGAGGCGCAAGTAGGCAACGCGCCCGGCAACTACGTTCCGAACGCGCCGGCGATGGTGGCATCGGCCGGCATCACGCTCGGCGAGAAGACCGGCTGGTTCGGAACCTTGCGCTGGCGCTATCTGGCATCGAGCCCGCTGACGGAGGACAACGCGTTCCGCTCCTCTGCGATCAGCATCTTCAACGGCCGTCTTGGCTATCGCATCGACAATGGTTGGCGCCTCCAGCTCGACGTGTTCAACCTTTTCAACACGAAGGCGAACCAGATCACCTATGCCTATCGATCGCTGCTCAAGACCGATACGCTCTATAACCTCTGCACGTCAGGCACCGCGCCAACTTCAGTCTGTCAGAATGGCGTGATGGACTACGTGCTGCATCCCGTGGAGCCGTTGACGGTTCGGGTCACCATCGCCGGGGCGTTCTAGCTTTGCTTGGGTCGCAGGTGGTTTCCGCCATCCTGGGATTGCTAGAACATGGGTGTGTTGTGGTAGTGAACGGTCAGGTTGGCGGCACATCGCGGCCTGAAAGCGTAGCAGGGAACCGTCGATGAACCGTGACCTCGATCTCGCCAACTTTGAATTGCATCCGCAACGTGGCGCGGTGCTGGCCGAGGTGCATGCTCGCCCTTTCACCCGGTTGACGGCGCCGGTCACTGTGCTCCGCTTTGCTTTTCTCAGCCAGGGCGAGGTCGCTGCCGCGGACCGGCAGAAGTTCGTGGCGTTCTGTTTGTCGCACGGGCAGGCGCCGCCGGACGCCGGGACCAAGCATCACCAGGTGACGATCGATGCGGCTCAGCTGCGCTGGGAGCAACATTCGGAGTTCAGCACCTTCACCTGGATCCTGGGCGGTTCCGAGACGTCCGCTCGCCGGTTCGGCGAGATCGGCGAGGAGTCCGCCGCGCTGATCCGGTCGCTGCGGCAGTCCGGCCAGTTGCTGGTGGCGGTCAAGCTCGAGGTCGAGCAGACCTCGGCGGCCCTGGAACGTGCGCAGCAGCTGTTCGAAAGAGGCAGCCTCGCCGTCGCCGCGGTGCGCAGCGGACCCGCGGTCGTCGCATCCGATTTTCGCACGGACGATCAGGGCTTCGTTCGTATCCTTGTTTGCAACGACGGTTTGTCGCCGGGGCGGCTCGGCGCCCTCGTGCAGCGCGTGCTGGAGATCGAGACCTATCGCACGCTGGCGCTGCTCGGTCTGCCTGCTGCGCTCGAGCTTTCGCCTTCCGTCGATCATATCGGCCGGCGGCTCGTCGAGGTGCTCGAGGAGATGCAACGCGCCGAAGACCTCCAGCTCAACAACCATCTCTTGACGGAACTGACCGCATTGGCGGCTTCGCTCGAAAAGGGCGCGGCCGGCAGCCTGTTTCGGTTCGGCGCCAGTCGGGCCTACAACGAGATCGTGCAGGCTCGCCTCGCCGTAATCGAAGGCGGCGAGATCGCGGGCTATCCGACCTGGTCCTCCTTCCTCGCCCGCCGGATGGCACCCGCGATGCGCACCTGTGCGACGATGGAGGACCGGCAGGCCGACCTGTCGATCAAGCTCGCGCGCGCGGCCGACTTGTTGCGGACACGCGTCGACGTCGAGCTCGAGGAGCAGAATCGCGACCTGCTGCGCTCGATGAACGACCGCACCCGGTTGCAATTGAGGCTTCAGAGCACGGTCGAAGGCTTGTCGGTGGCGGCCATCGGTTACTACGTCGTCAGCCTGTTCGGCTATCTCGCCAAGGGCGCCCATGACGGCGGCCTGCATGTCGAGCCTTCGCTGGCAACCGCAATCTTCGTGCCGATCGCCGTCGCCGTGATCTGGATCGTCACCCGCAATATCCGCAGGCGGCACTTGAAGCATGACGAAGCATCCGGCGCTCACGACTGAGGCGCGAACGAGCCTCTTGCGCTTCGTCGATGAGCGGTTGAAGCTAGGGCGACCGGGAGACATCAGATGAGCCGATCCGATGCAATGACCAACGTGCTTTGGCTGCAGGGCGCCAGTTGCGGTGGCTGCACCATGTCGATCCTCGAAAGCGGCGCCTCCGGCTGGTTCGACGAACTCCGTCAGTTCGGCGTCAATCTGCTGTGGCATCCGTCCGTCAGCGAGGAGACCGGCGAGGAGGCGGTCGAAATCCTGCAATCCGTGCTCGAGGGCAAGGTACGGCTCGACCTTCTCCTGCTGGAAGGGTCCGTCGCTCGTGGACCGAGTGACACCGGCCGCTTCAACATGCTCGCGGGCACCAACCGTTCCGTCTATCGCTGGATGCTGGATCTCGCGCCGCACGCCGGCTATGTGATCGCGGTCGGAAGTTGCGCGGCCTATGGTGGCGTACCGGCCGCAGGATCGAATCCGACCGATGCCGTCGGCCTGCAGTTCGAGGGAACCGATAGTGGTGGCGCGCTGGGGGCGGCGTTCCGCTCCCGGCTCGGTCTTCCCGTCATCAATGTCGCCGGCTGTGCGCCGCATCCGGGCTGGATGATGGAAACCATCTTGGCACTGACCACCAAGGATATCGCAGCGAGCGATCTTGACGGATACGGGCGGCCGAAATTCGTCGCCGATCATCTCGCCCATCATGGCTGCTCCCGCAACGAGTTCTACGAGTTCAAGGCCAGTGCGGAGACCATGTCGGAGCGCGGCTGCCTGATGGAGCATCTCGGGTGCAAGGCGACGCAGGCGGTGGGCGACTGCAACCAGCGCTCCTGGAACGGTGGCGGCTCCTGCACCAAGGGCGGCTATGCCTGCATCGCCTGCACGTCGCCGGGGTTCGAGGGCGCCCAGAACTTCTTGCAGACCGCGAAGCTCGCCGGCATTCCGGTCGGCTTGCCGACCGACATGCCGAAGGCCTGGTTCGTCGCGCTCGCCGCATTGTCGAAGTCCGCGACGCCGCGACGCGTGCGGCTGAATGCAACCGCCGATCATATCGTTGTGCCGCCGGGCCGCGCGACGACCAAGACCAAGCCATGACACGGATCACGATCGGCCCGTTCAACCGCGTCGAGGGCGATCTCGAAGTTCGGCTCGACGTCGAGAGCGGACGTGTCATGCGCGCCGAGGTGACGGCGCCGCTCTACCGCGGGTTCGAGCAGATTTTGGAGGGGCGCCCCCCGCTTGACGCGCTGGCGCTGGCGCCGCGGATCTGCGGCATCTGCTCGGTCTCGCAATCGGTGGCCGCAGCCGCGGCCCTGCGCGACGCCATGGCGATTGAGGCCGTGCCCAATGGATTGCTCGCCACCAACATCGCGCATGCCGCGGAGAACGCGGCCGACCACCTGACCCATTTCTACATCTTCTTCATGCCGGACTTTGCCCGCGAAGCCTACGCCAGGCATGACTGGCACGCGGCGACGCGCGAGCGCTTTGCCGCGACCCGCGGCAGCGCGGCGCGCGACGCCTTGCCGGCGCGGGCGCGGCTGCTCGAGACCATGGGCATCATCGCCGGGAAATGGCCGCATAGCCTCGCGTTCCAGCCCGGCGGCACGACGCGCGCCATCGATCTCGGCGAACGCGTCCGGCTGCTGTCGATCGCGACGGCGTTCCGAAGCTTCCTCGAGCGCATCGTGTTCGCGGATTCGCTGGAGAATGTGCTGGCGATTGCCAGTGCGGACGAGCTCGATCGTTGGCGTGATGGCCGCGGCGGCGACTTTGCCCATTTCCTGCGGCTTGCGGACAGTCTCGCGTTGAGCAAGCTCGGCAGGGGCACGGGCCTGATGATGAGCTACGGCGCCTATCATGGCATCGACGGCGAGTTGTTTCCGCGCGGCCTGTTCGGCCCGCGCGCTGCGATCGAGCCGCTGCCTCTGGCGCAGATTACGGAAGATGTCTCGCACGCCTGGATGCGGGATTCCTCCGCGGATCCCGCCCACAGCAGCACGGTCCCCGATCCCGACAAGCCGGCTGCCTATAGCTGGTGCAAGGCGCCGCGGCTGTCCGGTCAGCCGATCGAGGTCGGCGCCATCGCGCGCCAGACGGTGGCGGGACAGGCGCTGATTGCGGATCTCGTATCGGTCAGCGGGACCAATGTGCGCAACCGCGTGATCGCGCGGCTGATCGAAACGGCGCGCATCGCGCTTGCCATGGAGCAGTGGACGCGCGCGCTCCGCCTATCGGAGCCGTTCTGCCACAATTCACGCGACATCCCCAACGGCAGCTATGTCGGATTGGTCGAGGCCGCGCGCGGCAGTCTCGGGCACTGGATGGCGGTACGGGACGGCAGGATCGAGCGCTACCAGATCATTGCACCGACCACCTGGAATTTTTCGCCGCGCGATTCCTTCGACGTTGGCGGGCCGCTGGAGCAGGCGCTGGTCGGCACCGATGTCGGCGATGCCGGCGCGCGCGCGGTTGCGATCCAGCACATCGTGCGTTCGTTCGATCCCTGCATGGTGTGCACCGCGCACTAGCCGGAAACTTTCTTGCCGACTGCAAATCGAGTTGTTTCCGCTTCTCGTCCTTTTGGTGTCCTTCCCACCAGCCGTGAGAGCAATTCCAATACGTAACGTTTTGGAATCTCTCTACATTTGAATCGCTCCAGGCTGTTGGCCTGCTTCTTGCTGTCTTTGGCGTCATCGAAAAGTCAAAGCCGAAGGCGGGAGGATTCATGGGCACGGCGACGGAAACGTTTTACAGCGTGATCAGGCGGCAAGGCATCACGCGGCGGAGCTTTCACAAGTTCTGCAGCCTGACGGCGACGAGCCTCGGGCTCGGGCCGCTGGCGGCGAGCCGCATCGCGAACGCGCTCGAGACCAAGCCGCGCGTACCCGTCATCTGGATGCATGGGCTCGAATGCACCTGCTGTTCGGAGAGCTTCATCCGGTCCGCGCATCCACTGGTGAAGGATGCGGTGCTGTCGATGATCTCGCTCGACTATGACGACACCATCATGGCGGCGGCGGGCCACCAGGCGGAAGCCATTCTCGATGAGACCCGCGCCAAGCACAAAGGCCAGTACATCCTCGCGGTGGAAGGCAATCCGCCGTTGAACGAGGGCGGCATGTTTTGCATCGACGGCGGCAAGCCGTTCGTCGAGAAGCTGAAGTTGATGGCCGAGGACGCGATGGCGATCATCGCCTGGGGCGCCTGCGCGTCCTGGGGCTGCGTGCAGGCGGCAAAGCCAAATCCGACGCAAGCAACGCCGATCGACAAGGTGATCACCAACAAGCCCATCATCAAGGTGCCGGGATGCCCCCCGATCGCCGAGGTGATGACCGGTGTCGTCACCTTCATCACCACCTTCGGCAAATTGCCCGAGCTCGACCGCCAGGGGCGGCCGAAGATGTTCTACTCGCAGCGCATTCACGACAAGTGCTACCGGCGGCCGCATTTCGATGCCGGCCAGTTCGTCGAGGAATGGGACGACGAGGCCGCTCGCAAGGGCTACTGCCTCTACAAGATGGGCTGCAAGGGCCCGACCACCTACAACGCCTGCTCGACCGTGCGCTGGAACGGCGGCGTCTCGTTCCCGATCCAGTCCGGTCATGGCTGCATCGGCTGCTCGGAGGACGGCTTCTGGGACAAGGGCTCGTTCTACGACCGTCTCACCACCATCAAGCAGTTCGGCATCGAGAAGAACGCCGATCAGATCGGCATGGCGGCCGCCGGCGCGGTCGGTGCCGCGGTGGCCGCACATGCGGCAGTGACGGCGGTGAAGCGGCTCGCGTCGAAGCGCGAAGACGTCGACCACAACAGCTGAGCAAAGAGACACACTAGGGTAGGGCAATCATGGGCATCCAGACTCCCAACGGCTTCAATCTCGACAATTCCGGCAAACGCATCGTCGTCGATCCAGTGACCCGTATCGAAGGTCACATGCGGGTCGAGGTCAACGTCGATGCCGACAACGTCATCCGCAACGCGGTCTCGACCGGCACGATGTGGCGCGGCATCGAGGTGATTCTGAAGAACCGTGACCCGCGCGACGCCTGGGCGTTCACCGAGCGGATCTGCGGCGTCTGCACCGGCACGCACGCGCTGACATCGGTGCGCGCGGTCGAGAACGCGCTCGGAATCACCATTCCGGAGAATGCCAATTCGATCCGCAACCTGATGCAGCTCGCCCTGCAGGTGCACGACCACATCGTCCATTTCTATCACCTTCACGCGCTGGACTGGGTCGATGTCGTCTCCGCGCTCTCGGCGGACCCGCGCGCGACCTCGACGTTGGCGCAGTCCATTTCGAACTGGCCGCTGTCCTCACCCGGCTACTTCAAGGATTTGCAGACCCGGTTGAAGAAGTTCGTCGAGTCCGGGCAATTGGGACCGTTCAAGAACGGCTATTGGGGCAGCAAGGCCTACAAGCTGCCGCCTGAGGCCAACTTGATCGCCGTGGCGCACTATCTTGAAGCGCTCGATTTCCAGAAAGATATTGTCAAGATCCATACCATCTTCGGCGGCAAGAACCCGCATCCGAACTGGCTCGTCGGGGGTGTGCCCTGTCCGATCAACGTCGACGGGACCGGCGCGGTCGGCGCCATCAACATGGAGCGGTTGAACCTGATCTCCTCGATCATCGATCGCCTGATCGAGTTCAACGAGATGGTCTATCTGCCCGACGTGGCGGCGATCGGCTCGTTCTACAAGGACTGGCTGTATGGTGGCGGCCTGTCCGGCAAGAGCGTGCTCTCTTATGGCGACGTGCCCGAGCATGCCAACGACTATTCCGCCAAGAGCCTGAAGCTGCCGCGCGGGGCCATCATCAACGGAAATCTGTCCGAGGTGTTTCCGGTCGATCACGCCAATCCGGATGAGATCCAGGAATTCGTGGTGCACTCCTGGTACAAATATCCTGATGAGACCAAGGGCCTGCATCCCTGGGACGGCGTCACCGAGCCCAACTACGTGCTGGGCGCCAATGCGAAGGGCACCAAGACCGCGATCGAGCAGCTCGACGAGGCCGGCAAATATTCGTGGATCAAGGCGCCGCGCTGGAGGGGACACGCCATGGAGGTCGGTCCCCTGGCGCGCTGGATCGTCGGTTACGCGCAGAACAAGGCCGAGTTCAAAGATCCCGTCGACAAGTTCTTGAAGGATCTGAACCTGCCGACGTCGGCGCTGTTCTCGACGCTCGGCCGCACCGCGGCGCGCGCGCTGGAATCCGTCTGGGCCGGCCGCCAGATGCGCTACTTCCAGGACAAGCTCGTCGCCAACATCAAGGCCGGCGATTCTTCGACCGCCAACGTCGACAAATGGAAGCCGGGGAGCTGGCCCAAAGAGGCCAAGGGCGTCGGTTTCACCGAGGCGCCGCGCGGCGCGCTCGCGCACTGGATCAAGATCAAGGACACCAAGATCGACAATTACCAGTGCGTGGTGCCGACCACCTGGAACGGCTCGCCGCGCGATCCCAAGGGCAACATCGGTGCCTTCGAGGCGTCGTTGATGAACACGCCGATGGTCAATCCGGAGCAGCCGCTCGAGATCCTGCGCACGATCCATTCTTTCGATCCGTGCCTTGCCTGTTCGACTCACGTCATGAGCCCGGACGGCCAGGAACTCGCCAAGGTCAAGGTCAGGTAGGAGGAAGCCATGATGGACGCCATTGCTCCCGGCCCGGACACAGGGCCGGATCTCGCGGCGCTCGCAGCCGATGCTTCCGGAGAACGGGCGGTGGGCCGACCCACCGTCTATGTCTACGAAGCGCCGGTGCGGATCTGCCACTGGGTGAACGCGTTCTCGATTCTCGTGCTGATGGTGACCGGTTATTTGATTGGAACGCCGCTGCCGACGGTCGCAGGCGAGGCGTCCGACAACTTCGTGATGGGCTACATCCGCTTCGCCCATTTCGCCGCCGGACAAGTGCTCGCGGTCTTCTTCCTCACGCGTATCCTGTGGGCCTTCGTCGGCAATCACCACTCCCGGCAGATCTTCTACCTTCCGGTTCATCGCAAGCAGTTCTGGAAGGAAGTGCTGCATGAGATCCGCTGGTACGCGTTTCTTGAGCGGGAGCCGAAGATGTATGTCGGCCATAACCCGTTGGCGCAAACCGCAATGTTCACGGGTTTCACGCTGTTCGTGGCCTTCATGATCGTCACCGGCTTTGCGCTCTATTCGGAAGGCGCGGGGATCGACAGCTGGCAGCACAAGCTGTTCGGCTGGGTGTTTGCGATCTGGCCGAACAGCCAGGACGTTCACACCTGGCACCATCTCGGCATGTGGGCGCTGGTCGTGTTCGTGATGGTGCACATCTACGCCGCGGTCCGCGAAGACATCATGTCGCGCCAGAGCATCATCTCCTCGATGGTCTCCGGCGAGCGGCAATTCCGCGATTGAAAACGGGAACCTGACCGATGCCGACATCTTCGCAACGCGACCGCATCCTGGTGCTCGGCATCGGCAATATCCTATGGGCCGACGAAGGCTTCGGCGTGCGCACGGTGGAGGAGTTCCACCGCCGCTATGCCGTGCCTGACAACGTCACCATCCTCGACGGCGGTACGCAAGGTCTCTACCTCGTGAACTATCTGGAAGAGGCCGACCGCCTGATCGTGTTCGACGCCATCGACTATGGCCTCGAGCCCGGTGAATTGAAGCTGGTGCGCGACGACGAGGTTCCGCGTTTCACCGGAGCCAAGAAAATGAGCCTGCATCAGACCGGTTTCCAGGAAGTGATCAGTGCGGCCGATCTGCTCGGCAGATGCCCGAAGCAACTGGTGCTGATCGGCTGCCAGCCGCTCGATCTCGAAGACTGGGGCGGGCCGCTGACGCCTCCAGTGCGCGACCAGATCGCGCCCGCGATCGATCTGGCCTGCCAGATATTGGCCGAGTGGGACGTCACGGTGAGCCGCCGCAGCGTGCCGTTGGCGGACACCGAGCGGTTGCTCGCCAATGACATCGACCACGCCAATTACGAGATGCGGCTGGCCTGACCGGCTGGCCTTTGGAGAAAGCGCGATGTGCCTCGGCCTGCCGATGACGATCGTCGAGACCGACGGAACGTCGGCGCTGTGCGAATTTCGCGGCGAGCAGCGCCGCGTCTCCATGTTGCTGCTCTCCAATCCGCCGGCCGGCGCGCATGTGCTCGTCTTTATCGATACCGCGATCCGGCTTCTGGAAGAGGACGAGGCGCGCCTGATTGGCGCTGCGATCGACGGGCTTGGTGCCGCGCTCGACGGCGAGGATTGCGACCGCTTCTTCGCGGACCTGATCGACCGCGAGCCGCAACTGCCCGCTCATCTCCGGTCGGAATAAACGAACCTCCTTTAGCTGTGACCGCCCCTCCGCCGCCGGATCGGTCTCGCGGCGCCGAGGCGCTGCCTGGAAGTCATCTTTCCAGCTGCCAAGATAGATTCCATCCAGATCGGAAAGTAGCTTATCATTGATGGATGTGCGGTTCCGGGCGCCTGAGAATCAATGATCTAAATCAAATAGATAGCTCTTTAGACCTGCTGGAATGTCCCTGGCATGTGCCTTGCTAATCCTATCCCGACCAAAATCATAAGCTTGTCAGGGGAGGTCTGATGGAATTCCAGGTGGCGAAGCAGGATCTGACGCGGCACGGCCTGCCTGAGGTCAGTGTTGCGACGGTCGATCATTTTCTTGGCGCGGCCGACGAGGCCGGCGCGGTCGCGGTGCTGCTGTCGGCGGGCGATCCCAACCGGTTCCCAGAGGCGATCGACGTCGCCGTGGTGCTGCCGGAGTTGATCACCGCGTTCAATGGCCGCCTGCGCGGTGCGGTCATCGCCCGCGGCGACGAGAGCGCACTTGGCCAACGTTTCGGCGTGCGCGTGCAGCCGTCGCTGATCCTCGTGGCCAAGGGCGAGACGCTGGGTCTGATCGCCAAGATCCAGGACTGGTCGGTCTACATCGACCGCATCACCAAGCTGATCGACCGTCCGCGCGGCCAGGCCGCCGCAATCGCCGTCACCATCGTTCCCCAGCATCGCGCGCAAGGTGTCGAGCTATGAAGGTCGGATTCTGGGATGCGCCCGAAGGCGCCGAGCAACCGGTCAGCGTGTTTCCGATCGGCGAGGAGAGTCTCAATGCATCGCAAGGCAGCCTGACGGCGGCCGGCGCGCTGGCAAAGCTAGCAACGCTCGACAGCATTGAACTTGCCAAGCGCTGCCCGAACGCGGTTGCGCTGCTCTCGACGATCGCGCAAGCCATCGCGGGCCAAAAGGCCGATGCTCCGACGCAGCTGTTCCGGCTCGCCAATCTCAACGAGCTCGAGAGCAAACTCATAGCCGACGTGCTCGGCGAAGGGGAGGTCGGCGGGGTCGTCGCGTTGCCCGACGGGTCGCTGGCCCAGATCCAGGAATCGGTGTTGGCGGGAATCTGGCGCGTGCGGCTCGAGACCGACGCTGCTTCCGAATATCTCGAGATCGGCGCCGTCCCGGAGATCGTCAAGCGAGCGGCCGCGGACCTGACGTCCGCCGATTTCGAGATCGGGCCGGTGCCGGAAGGCGCCATGAACGTGCTGCCGGTGCTCGCCGAAATCCGCGAGCGCGCGCTGGCCTGGCGGCCCGGCATCCGCTCGCAGATCATCAATTTCACGCTGCTGCCGATGAGCCCGGTCGACATGAGCTTCCTGCAGGACACGATCCGCAACGGACCGATCCAGCTGGTGTCGCGCGGCTATGGCACCTGCCGGGTGCTGTCGACGGGCATCCGCAATGTCTGGTCGGTGCAGTTCTTCAACGCCATGGACACCATCATTCTCGATACGCTCGAAGTCGGCGGCGTGCCGACCGTCGCGCTGGCCGCGGACGAAGATTTCGAGGACTCCGCCGAGCGGCTGCAGGAAATCATCGAGGCCTATTTCAAATGAGCGCCTTCGAGAATTTTGGCGTGCGTCAGGACGTCACCGAGGCCACCCGGCTGGAATGCGGCATCTGCTGGACCGTCTACGATCCCGTCGACGGCGACGAGGTGGCCCAGATCGCGCCTGGCACGCCATTCGCGGCGCTGCCGGAGGAGTGGCGTTGCCCGAACTGCGATGCTCCGAAATCCAAATTCATGGCGATCGAAGCATGACGGGGGCCGCGCCAAATCCCGACGCCGACGCCGTGGCGTGGGGCGAGCTTCTGGCCGGAAGCTATCGGGATATCGGCGATCGCGCGATGCGCGATCTGCCGATCTACAATGATGCGCTCGGCGTCGAGGCGGTCGGTTTTCGCCGGTTCAATGGCACGATCGTCGGCATCATGGTCACGCCATGGTTCATGAACGTCGTGATGCCGGCGAGTGCTACGCGGGAGAATTCGGGCACGACCCTGCAGATCCGTTTTCCCGCAGGCGATATCGAGCTCACCCTGAGCGAGGTCGGACAGATGGGCCGCATCGCAAGCTGCTCGCTGTTCTCGCCGATGTTCCAGTTCGCCGACATGGCCGCCGCGCGGGCGACGGCCGAAGCGGCAATCGCCGAGCTGATGCTGCCGGCAGACAGCGAGGAGGCGGTTCGTCGCCGCGAGCCCGCGACAACCCCGATCGATCGGCGTAACTTCCTGCGCGGTGCTTTGACGGAGCGGCGCGGATGACCCTGGCCTTCCGCAACGAGATCGACATCACGGTGTGGCTTGCCGGCGGCACGATTGCTGACGTCGCGATCCGGCCACGCAGCCGGCCGCCGTTGACACGACTGTTTGCGGGAAAGCCGGCGGAGTCCCTGCTTCCGGTGCTGCCGCGGCTGTTCTCGCTTTGCTCGGTCGCGCATCAGGTGGCGTTCCTGTCGGCGGTCGAGGCCGCGCAGGGGCAGCAGGCGACGCAAGCTGCGGCGCGCCGCCGCATCACGGCCGTCGTTGCCGAGCGGCTGACCGAGTTGTTGCGGAGCCTGTTCGTCGGCCGGCTCGCGCTCGATAGCGCGAGCGCTGCCGCCGTGCGCGCCATGATGCAGGCGAGCACGGTCCTCGGCGGCGCCAGCGAAGGCGTGTCGGAGACCTTGCGGCGGGAGGCCGTGGCACAGATCAAGGCGGCGCTCGCAGCGCTCGGGATTGCCGGTGAAGGTGGGGCTCTCGCGCCGGGCAGCGCGCTCGCTGTCCATGTCGAACGCTGCGAGGGCGAGGACTTGTCGCCGTTATCGACCGAGCAATCCTTCCTGACGGCGGCTGACGATGTCGACGTCGTTACGCGCCTGCTTGCCGGCGGGGCCGCCTATTCCGACGCGCCGGAGCTTTGCGGTAAAGTTCCGGAAACCGGTGTCTGGGCGCGATGGGCGCGGCGCGAACCCGCCTTGCCGGCGGCGGGCTCGGCCGCGCGCCTCGCAGCGCGCATCGCCGAGGTCGCGCGGCTCTGCGCCTGGCTCGACCGAGGCGCCGAAGATCTCGACGATGGCGTCGTCGCGAGCTATCGGCTCGGCACAGGCAGGGCGGCGGCCGCGGTCGAATGTGCGCGGGGCCGGCTCTACCACGCCGTGGTGCTCGACCAGGACGACCGCCTCGTCAATTTTGAATTCCTGGCGCCGACCGAGTGGAATTTTCACGCCCGCGGACCGCTGGTCCGGAACCTCAAGGGAGCGATGCTGACCGCCGGCCGGCGCGGCCAGGACGCGGTGCGCGCGCTGGTCGGCTCGTTCGACCCCTGCGTCGGTTTCAAGCTCGATTTTCGCGAGGTGGGCCATGCATGAGATGGCGCTCTGCGAAGGCATCATCGGGATCGTGGAGGAGGAAGCGCGCAAGCGTTCCTTCACCAAGGTGAACGTCGTCTGCCTCGAAATCGGTGCGCTCAGTCATGTCGCGCCGGAGGCGATGAAATTCTGCTTCGAGGCGGTCGCAGCACGGACCATCGCGCGAGGTGCAAGGCTCGAGATCGTCGAGACGCCGGGAATGGCCTGGTGCATGGCCTGTTCAGAGAGCGTCGAGATCAAGCAGCGTTACGAGCCATGCCCCTCCTGTGGCGGCTATCAATTGCAGGTGACGGGCGGGGAAGAGATGCGCGTAAGGGAACTGGAGGTCGACTGATGTGTACGGTGTGCGGCTGCAGCGACGGCAAGGCGTCTATCGAACACGCGCCTGACCATCATCATGATCATGACCATGGTCACGCTGGGCACCATCATCATCACGGTCATGGGCACAGTCACGATCATGCTCACCCTCACCACCATGATCATGCGCCCGATGAGGCGGGGTTGCTCGATTGCGGCGCCAATCCGGCAGGTCAAGAGATCGCCGGCATGAGCAGCGACCGCATCATCCAGGTCGAGCGCGACATTCTCGGCAAGAACGACAGGCTCGCCGCCGACAATCGTGCGCGCTTCCATGCCGACGAGGTGCTTGCCTTCAACCTGGTGTCGAGCCCGGGCGCCGGAAAGACCTCGCTGCTGGTTCGCGCGGTCTCGGAATTGAAGGATAGCTTTCCGATTGGCGTGATCGAGGGCGACCAGCAGACCTCCAACGATGCCGAACGTATCCGCGCCACCGGCGTGGCGGCGATCCAGGTCAATACCGGAAAAGGCTGTCACCTCGATGCCGCCATGGTCGGCCAGGCCTATGACCGGCTGCCCTGGCTGAACGGCGGCATTCTCTTCATCGAGAATGTCGGCAACCTCGTTTGTCCCGCGGCATTCGACCTCGGCGAAGCCTGCAAGATCGTGGTGTTCTCGACCACCGAGGGCGAGGACAAGCCGCTGAAATACCCCGATATGTTTGCGGCAGCGTCCTTGATGCTGATCAACAAGATCGATCTCGCGCCGGTGCTTGATTTCGACCTTGCCAAGACCGTCGAATATGCGCGGCGGGTCAACCCCGACATCGAGGTGATGACGGTGTCGGCGCGTACGGGCGAGGGATTTTCGGCGTTCTATGCCTGGATCCGCAGGCGCTGGGCGAAGGCGAAGCAGGCCGAGATGGCTATGCAAGGATGACGATGAACGGTGGGACGAGCGCGCCCGAGGTGAGGAGACTGCGTTTGCACGTGCGCGGCGCCGTGCAGGGCGTCGGGTTTCGTCCCTATGTCTACGGTCTCGCCACGCGTTATCGTCTCGGCGGATTCGTCGCCAACGATCCCCACGGGGTCATCATAGAGGTCGAGGGTGAGCGCGCCGCCGACTTCATCACGGCGCTGCCGCTCGAAAAGCCGCCGCTTGCCCGGATCGACGAAATCTCGGTGCACCCGGTCGGGGCGGTGGCGAGCGAGGGATTTTGCATCCGCGCCAGCGAGCAGGGCAGGGTGTCGACGCGCATCGTCGCCGACGCCGCCACCTGCAAGGAATGCCTGCGCGAGCTGTTCGACCCGAACAGCCGCTTCTATCGCTATCCGTTCATCAACTGCACGCATTGCGGCCCGCGCTACACCATTGCCGAGCGGCTGCCCTATGATCGCTCGGCCACGGCCATGAAGGGCTTTGCGATGTGCAGAGCCTGTGCGGACGACTATGCCAACCCCAGCAGCCGCCGTTTCCATGCCGAGGCGATTGCCTGCCCGGCTTGCGGCCCGAGGCTCAGCCGTGGGATCGCGGATATTGCGGCCGCGATTGCCGGGGGCAAAATCGTCGCGATCAAGGGGCTCGGCGGCTATCAGCTGCTCTGTGATGCGCGCGACGATGGCGTCGTGCGGCGGCTGCGGCAGCGCAAGCAGCGCGACCAAAAGCCCTTTGCCGTCATGGTCGGATCGGTGGACGCGGTTGCGGATATCGCAGACGCCAATAGTGCCGAGCTCGCGTTGCTCGAGAGCTCGCCGCGGCCCATCGTCCTGATGCGATCGCGCGATCGGCTCGCGCCGGCCATCGCACCGGAGCTGTCTCGTCTCGGCGTCATGCTGCCGGTGGCGCCGCTGCATCACCTGATCTTCGGCGCACTGAACGTGGCGCACGCGCGGGTCGGCGACAGCTGGGCGATCGTCACCACCAGCGCCAATCCCGGCGGCGAGCCGCTCCTGATCGACAATCGGCAAGCCGAGCGACGCCTTGCCGGCATTGCCGACCTCGTCGTCACGCACGACCGCGACATCGTCACCCGTGCTGACGATTCCGTGGCGGCAGTCATCGGGGGCCGGACGCAATTCATCCGCCGCGCCCGCGGTTACGTGCCCGAGCCGGTTCGCTTGGCGCGGTCCGTGCCGCCGATCCTGGCGGTCGGCGGCGCCTTGAAATCGACCGTGACGGTCACGCGCGGCAACGAGGCGTTCGTCTCCCAGCACATCGGGGACCTCGACACTGCGGAGGGCGTCCGCTTCTTCGAGGAGACGGTGGACCATCTGCTTTCGACCCTGGACATTGAGCCGGTCGTCGTCGCCCATGATTTGCATCCGAACATGGCCTCGACGCTCTTTGCCGAGGCGAGCAGGAAGCGGCTGATCGCGGTCCAGCACCATCATGCCCATGCGGCCTCCGTGATGGCTGAACATGGCACCGCAGGCCCGGCGCTGGCCCTGGTGCTCGACGGCTTCGGCCATGGCTCCGACGGGGGCAATTGGGGCGGCGAGCTCCTCGCATGCGATGGCGCTCGCTTCCGGCGGCTCGGACATCTGGCGCCGATGAAGATGCCGGGTGGCGATCGCGCCGCGCGCGAACCATGGCGCATGGGCGCGAGCGTGCTGCATGGCCTCGGGCGAGGTGATGCGATCGCGACGCGGTTCACCGCACAGGCGCAGGCCTCACGCGTTGGCGCCATGCTGGACCAGCCGGGCGTGCCGACGACGACCAGCGCCGGCCGGATGTTCGATGCGGCGGCGGGGCTGTTGGGCCTCTGCCCGGTGCAGAGCTACGAGGGCGAAGCTGCGATGAAGCTGGAAGCGCTGGTGCGCACGCCGCGCATCGCGCAAGACGGCTGGATCATCGAGCACGGCGTGCTGTCCTTGGCTCCGCTGTTCGGGCGCCTGGCCAGTGCGACCACCGATCGGGTCGAAGGCGCCGAGCTGTTCCACGGCACGCTGGCCGCGGCCTGCGTCGACTGGATCGGCCGGGCCGCGCGCGCGACGGGCATCACCATTGTTGCCTTAAGCGGCGGCTGCTTCCTCAATGCGATCCTGTCGGACGAGATCGAGCGCGGCTGCATCGCGGCCGGCCTCTCGCCGTTGCTGCCGCGCCAGATGCCGCCCAACGACGGCGGCCTCAGCCTGGGCCAGGCCTGGATTGCCGCGCTAACACTCCTCGAACAGCAAGATCTGGAAGGAACCGCCTGATGTGTCTCGCGATACCGGCCGAGGTCACAAAACTCCTGCCCGACGAGATGGCCATCGTCTCGATTGATGGCGTCAGCAAGGAGATCTCGGTCGCCCTGATCGAGAACCTTGCGGTGGGAGATTACGTGATCATCCATGTCGGCTATGCCCTGACCAAGATCGATCCGGAAGAGGCGCGGCGTACGCTCGAATTGTTGCGCGAGCTGAGCGTCGAGGGACAGGGAGCGGCGCCATGAAATATGCCGACGAGTTTCGCGACAAGGAGATCGCGCTGGGGCTCGCGAGGGCGATTCGCGCGGAGACCCATCCGGAAAGGGCGTATCGTTTCATGGAGTTCTGCGGCGGCCACACGCATGCGATCTCGCGCTACGGCCTGGAAGACATGCTGCCGAAGAACGTGCGGATGATCCATGGACCCGGTTGCCCGGTCTGCGTGCTGCCGGCCGGGCGCATCGATATGGCAATCCGGCTTTCCGAGCGGAGCGAGGTGATCCTGTGCGTCTACGGTGATCTGATGCGCGTTCCCGGATCGCAAGGCGCCTCGCTCCTGAAGGCGAAGGCACGGGGCGCCGACATCCGCATGGTCTATTCCACGATCGACGCCGTCAGGATCGCTGAGGAGAACCTGGAGCGCGAAGTCGTGTTCTTCGCCATCGGCTTCGAGACCACCACGCCGCCGACCGCGGTGATGATCCGGCTGGCCGAGAAGAAGCAGCTTTCGAACTTCAGCGTATTCTGCAATCACGTGCTGACCCCGCCGGCCATGCAGAACATTCTGGAGAGTCCCGATATCCGCAACATCGGCCGCGTCGAGATCGACGGCTTCGTCGGGCCGGCGCACGTCTCGACCATCATCGGCACGGCGCCTTACGAGTTCTTCGCGGAAGAGTTCGGCAAGCCGGTGGTCATCTCGGGCTTCGAGCCACTCGACATGATGCAGGCAATCCTGATGCTGGTGCGCCAGGTCAACGAGAACAGGCACGAGGTCGAGAACCAGTATAGCCGTGCGGTCACGCGCGACGGCAATCTGCGCGCCAAGGAGGAGGTCTCCGACATCTTCGAGCTGCGCGACCAGTTCGAATGGCGCGGGCTCGGCCAGGTTCCCTATAGCGGGCTGAAGCTGAAGCGCTCATACGCGAAATACGACGCCGAGGTCCGCTTCGGCATGAACGAGCTTCGCGTCGACGACAATCCGGCGTGCGAATGCGGCGCCATCCTGCGCGGGGTGAAGAAGCCGGTCGACTGCAAGCTGTTCGGCACCGTCTGCACGCCGGAGACGGCGATGGGATCCTGCATGGTGTCCTCGGAAGGCGCCTGCGCGGCGCATTGGACCTACGGCCGTTTCCGCGACCATCAGCAGAGGCGGGCGTCATGAAGGCCTATCAGCGCAAGCTCGATATCAAGAACGGCTGCGTCGACCTGTCCCACGGCTCGGGCGGCCGGGCCATGGCGCAGTTGATTTCGGGGCTGTTCCACGAAGCCTTTGGCAATGAATGGCTGGCGCGCGGTAACGACCAGTCGGCCTTCGATGTCGGCGCTGGGCGCATGGTGATGACGACCGACGGCTATGTGGTCTCGCCGCTGTTCTTTCCCGGCGGCAACATCGGTTCTCTCGCGGTTCACGGCACGGTCAACGACATCGCCATGGCCGGTGCAAAGCCGCTTTATCTCTCGGCGAGCTTCATCATCGAGGAGGGGTTTCGTTTCGCCGACCTCAAGACGATTGCGGAATCGATGGGTGAGGCGGCGCGCACGGCCGGCGTCCACATCATTACCGGCGATACCAAGGTGGTCGAGCGCGGCAAGGCCGACGGCCTGTTCATCTCGACATCGGCGGTCGGAATTGTGCCTGACGGGCTCGATCTGTCGGCCGAGAACGCGCGCGTCGGCGATCACGTTCTGATCTCGGGCACCCTGGGCGATCACGGTGTGGCGATCATGTCGAAGCGGCAAAATCTCGCCTTCGAGACCGAGATCGTCTCGGACTCGGCGGCACTGAACGATCTCGTCGCCGAGATGGTCGAAGCCGGTGGCGCCGGTATCCGGCTGATGCGTGATCCCACCCGCGGCGGGCTCGCCGCCACGCTCAATGAGATCGCCCAGCAATCGAGGCTCGGCTTTCATCTCGTCGAGGAGGAGATCCCGGTCAAGCCGGGCGTGGCGGCGGCCTGCGAACTGCTCGGGCTCGATCCGCTTCATGTTGCCAACGAGGGCAAGCTGGTTGCGATTGTCGCGCCCGACGTCGCCGGTGCCGTGCTCGCCGCCATGCGGCGCCACCCGCTCGGCCGCGATGCCGCCGACATCGGCGAAGCCGTCGCCGACGACCATCATTTCGTGCAGATGGCGACGAGTTTCGGCGGAGGCCGGATCGTCGATTGGCTGTCGGGCGAGCAATTGCCGCGGATTTGTTGAGGGATCCTGATGCGTATCCTGCTGCTATCGCATTCCTTCAACAGCCTGACGCAGCGCCTGCATGTCGAGCTCCGCGAGCGCGACCATGAGGTCTCGGTTGAGCTCGACATCCACGCCGACGTCACGCGGGAAAGCGTGGCGCTGTACCAGCCGGACCTGGTGATCGCGCCGTTCCTCAAGCGGGCAATTCCCGAAGATGTCTGGCGCAACGTGCGCTGCCTGATCGTGCATCCTGGTCCGCCCGGCGACCGCGGCCCGGCGGCGCTCGACTGGGCGATTCTCCAGGGAACGACGGAGTGGGGCGTCACCGTGTTGCAGGCGGATGGCGAGTTCGATGCCGGTCCGATCTGGGCGTTCCGCACGTTTCCGATGCGCCGTGCCGCGAAATCCAGCGTCTATCGCAACGAGGTGACCCAATGCGCGGTCGAAGCGGTGCTGGAGGCCGTCGCCGCGATCGAAGCGGGCCGGCCGACGCCGCAGCCGATGCGTGCGAACGACGCGCGCATTCGCGTGCGCGGTCCCTGCCGCCAGTCGGACCGGGCGATCGACTGGCAGCACGACACGACCGAGACCGTGCTGCGCAAGATCAACAGTGCCGACGGTATGCCGGGCCTGGTCGACAGTCTGTTCTTCCAGGACGTGAGGCTGTTCGACGTCCACGAAGCGCGGGAGATCTCCGGCGTTCCCGGCACGGTCGTGGCACAATGCGATGGTGCTTTGGCCCGTGCGACGGTTGATGGAGCAGTCTGGATCGGCCATGTGCGGCCGCTTGCCCCGAAGAGCTTGAAGCGATCCGCGGCAAAGGTTTTCGCCGAGCAAGCCGCCAGCCTGCCGCGGCGGCCGGATTGCGGCTATGCTCCGATTCAATATCGCGAGCATGGCGAGGTCGGCGAGTTGCAGTTCTCCTTCTATAATGGCGCCATGGCGAGCAGTGACTGCGAAGCGCTGCTGAACGCCTACCGGGCCGCGCTGGCGCGCCCGACCAAGGTGCTGCTCCTGACCGGTGGTTTCGACTATTGGTCGAACGGCATTCATCTGGCCGAGATCGAGGCCGCCGACAGTGCCGCCGATGAATCCTGGCGTAACATCAACGCGATCGACGATCTTGCGCGCGCGATCATCGAGACGACGGACCGGCTGGTGATATCGGTCATTCGCGGCAACGCGGGAGCGGGAGGCGTATTCTTGAGCCTCGCCGCCGACGCGGTCTGGGCCAGCGATCAGATCGTGCTCAATCCGCATTACAAGGACATGGGCAATCTGTTCGGCTCCGAATATTGGACCTATCTGTTGCCGCGTCGCGCGGGCGCCGAGAACGCAACCCGGATCACGCAATGCCGGCTGCCAATGGGCGTCGCCGAGGCACAGCGCCTCGGGATCGTTGATCGGGTCCTCGCAAGCGAGGAGCTGGCACGCGAAAGTCTTGTGAAACTTGCGACTGGTGCAACGTCGGAGCAAGGCTTTGCGGCGCGTCTCGCCGATAAGAAGAGGTCCCGCGCGGCGGACGAGGCCGAAAAGCCCCTGCAGGCCTATCGTGACGAGGAGCTGCGGCGGATGAGGCTCAATTTCTACGGCTTTGATCCGAGCTACCACGTCGCGCGCTACAACTTCATCCACAAGGTGCCGAAGTCGCGTACGCCGCTGACCATCGCCAATCATCGGGCGCGGCGTGCGACCGACCGGCCGAGAGCCATGGTGGTGCCCTCATGAGCGTTCTAGGGACCATTCTCGTCGTCGACGACGAAGTCCGTTCGCAGGAAGCGCTGCGGCGCGTTCTCAGGGAGGATTTCGAGGTGCTTTGCGCCGGCAATGCAGCCGATGCGGAAAAGCTGCTGGAAGGCGAGATCGTCCACGCCATCCTCTGCGACCAGCGCATGCCGCATGAATCGGGCGTAAGCTTCTTGAAACGCGTGCGGGAGCTGTGGCCCGATCCGGTGCGGATGATCATCTCCGGCTATTCCGATTCCGAGGATATCATTGCGGGCCTCAACGAGGCCGGCATCTATCAGTACATCACGAAACCCTGGCAGCCGGAACGGCTGGTCGATATCGTCAAGGAGGCGGTGCAACTCTATCGCCTGCAGAAGGAGACGGAAACCGCCGGTGTCGATGTCAAGGCGACGCCGGGGCATATCAAGAAGGTCGTCTCGGTCAAGCGCGGGGTTGCCAAGCAGCTCTATGATTTCGACCGCATCGTGCATTCGTCCGAAAGTCCGATGCACAAGGTGATCGAGCTCGGCAAGCGCGCCGCAGACTACGACATCTCCGTGTTGATCACGGGCGAATCCGGGACCGGAAAGGAGCTGCTTGCACGCGCGATTCACTACGGCTCGGCGCGCGCCAACAAGGCCTTCGTGGTCGAGAATTGCGGCGCATTGCCGGACGAGCTGCTCGAAAGCGAGCTGTTCGGCTGCAAGAAGGGCGCCTTTACCGGCGCCTATCAGGATAGGATCGGCCTGTTCGAGGTCGCCGACGGCGGAACCATCTTCCTCGACGAGATCGGCGAGACCTCGCCGGCATTCCAGGTCAAGCTCTTACGCGTCCTGCAGGAGAGCGAGATCAGGCCGCTCGGTGCGCAGCGGGTGCGCAAGGTCGACGTCCGAGTCGTGGCGGCGACCAACCGGGATCTCGAGGCCGAGGTCGAGGCGGGCCGCTTCCGGCGCGATCTCTACTATCGCCTGGCGGCGTTTCCCGTCCACATGCCGGCATTGCGCGACCGCCCGATGGATGTCACGTTGATTGCCGAAGGGGTGCTGTCGTCGGTGAAGACCTCGTTCAACCGGCCGGGCCTGCGCTTTGCCGCTTCCGCGCTCGAGGCGTTCGCCAGGTACCATTGGCCCGGCAATGTCCGCGAGCTGCAGAACGAGATCCAGCGTATGGTGGTGCTGGCGGACGCGGATGAATTGCAGGCCCCGCCGTTGCTGGGCCGGCGCAACGGCAAGCAGCCCGTGGCCGCGATCCCCGGCAAGTTGAACGGCTCGGCGACCCTCAAGGACAAGGTCGAAGACCTCGAGAAGGCGGTTATCATCAGCACGCTAGAGCGATATGATGGCAATATCAGCAGGGTCGCCAACGAGCTCGGGCTGTCGCGCGTCGGTCTCAGGAACAAGCTGTCCAGGTATGATTTGAGAAAGAATGCCTGAGGTGACGCACCCTCCTGAAGCCGGCGAGACCGAAACGCTGCTCAAGATGATCACCAAGCGCGGCGCGCTGGAGCTTGATCAAGAGCGCGAGGGCGCCTGGATCGAGGTCATCCGCAAGATGGACGAGGTCTATTCCGACCTCCTGCGCTATGAGGTCGACCTCGAGCACAAGAATGCGGAGTTGGAGGAGGCGCAGGCCTTCGTCACCAACGTCATCGAGTCGGTCTCCGACATCCTGATCGTCTGCGATGCGAAGGGGCTGGTGCAGCAGGTCAATTCCGCCTTCCAGCACACGCTCGGCTGCGGCGTCGCCGACATCGTCGGCAGGAACATCGCCGACGTCATCGATGCCCAGGACAAGGCCAAGCTGGTCCCGCTCCTGAAGCCGCGCAGCGCCTCCGATGTCGTCGACGGCGAGCTGCGGTTTTCGCGCGAGGGCGGCAGCTCGGATCTGTTCGCCATCAACGCATCCCCCCGCCACGATCATCGCGGCCGCTTCATCGGCGTGGTGCTGACGGGACGTCCGATCGGAGAGCTTCGCCGTGCCTATGAGGAGCTGCACAAGGCGCATCACGAGTTGCAGCGCGCCCAGCGGCAGCTGGTCGAGCAGGAGAAGATGGCAAGCCTCGGCCGTCTGGTTGCAGGCGTCGCGCACGAGCTGAACAACCCCATCAGCTTCGTCTATGGCAACGTCCACACCCTGATGCGCTATCGCACCGCGATCGCCGCCTATCTCGATGCGGTTCATGGCGAGGCCAAGGAGGGGGAGCTCGCAGCTCAACGACGGAGCCTGCGCATCGATGAGATTTTGGAGGATTTCGGTCCGCTAATCGAAGGCACTTTGGAAGGCGCGGTCCGCATCAGCGAGATCGTGAAGAATCTGCGCCGGCTGTCCTTCAGCAAGCTCGGTGAGGTCGAACGCGTCGACATCGAGCGGCTCATCAACACCGCGGTACTGTGGGCCGTGCGCACCAAGCAGGTGCGCATCGACGTGCAGTTGGAAATCGAGCCGGAGCTCTGGGTCTGCGGCAACGAGGGGCAATTGCACCAGGTGATCGTCAATCTCGTGGAGAATGCGATCGACGCAATGCGCGGCACGGAAGCGCCGCGGCTGGTCGTCTCGGCGGTACGCAAGGGCAACGAAATCCTGTTCCGGATCTCTGACAACGGACCGGGAATCGACAAGGATCACATCGGCCACATCTTCGAGCCGTTCTTCACGACCAAGCGGGTCGGCGAGGGGACGGGACTTGGCCTCTGGATCAGCTATGGCATTGTGCGCGAGCACGGCGGCGAGCTGGTCGCGGGATATGGGCCGGAGGGTGGCGCGACATTCTCGTTCGCGCTGCCTGCCGCATAGGCGGCTGGCGCTGGTCTCGCACACATCCCGGCGTCGTTTCTTTTGCGTAAAGGATCTCAGGATCCCGACGCTGCGTGTGAATCGCGCCGAGCCCGGTGTGTCGGCCGCCTCAATGCTCGCCCATCGTAACGATCGAATGTCGCGGCGCTTTGCCGCGGTGCGAATCCGGCGAGCGGCAGCAGGCCGACAGGCGACTGCAGCCGTCCCTTGGTAGCGAATGCGCAGGAGTTTGCGCTTCCACAAAGAGCCATGGATAGAAATAGGTCGATTGTTGCACCGCGGGTGGTCCGACGCACCAATCGAATCTTGATGGAGCGCCGGGCAAGACGGCCCCTCGGTGGAATTGATCCAGCTCAAAATATGACGCGATGGATGATCAATAGTCAGGCACCAGGATCAAACATCAGGGATGAGACGATGATGGCGCCCACTCCGGCTGATCTTGGGATCGCTGCGGAAATACCAGTCTTCAGTGGACTCGAGCCGCAGGCGCTCGCGATCTTGCTGGGGCCAGCCAGCATCTTCAATCTCCGTCCGGGTCAAACGCTGTTTCGTCAGGGCGAGCCGGCCCAGGCATTCTTTGTCGTGATGGACGGCTGGGTCAAGCTGTATAGGGTCACTCCTGCTGGCGACGAGGCCGTGCTCAACGTGCTCACCAGGGGTGAGAGCTTGGCCGAGGCGGTCACCTTCACGTCCAGCCGCTATCCCGCTACCGCGAGTGCGGTAACACCCGCCCGTGTGATGGTCATTCCAGCCGACCACGTCGTCGCCTGCATTCGCCAGATGCCAGACGTCGCGATCGCGATGATCGCATCGACGTCGCAACATCTGCACCGAATGGTTCAGCAGATCGAGCAATTGATGGCGCAGAGCGCCACGCAGAGGGTGGCCGAGTTTCTCGCCTCGCTGGCTCCCCGAACCAGGGGGCCATGCACGATCACCCTGCCATACGACAAATCGCTGATCGCCGGCAGGCTCGGCCTGAAGCCAGAATCGCTCTCGCGGGTGTTCGCCAAGTTGCGCATGGTAGGCGTCGATGTCCGGGCCTCGAATGTGGTGGTGCGCGACATGGCGCAGCTCTGCAAGCTCGTGGCCTGCGACCGGATCAGCGGGCACTGCCCCGTAAAGCCCAAGATGATGTGCTCCCAGCCGCCCGCTCCACGCGCGATCCAGCCCGAGGTGAAATCCGTGCCGGCGTGAACCTTCATGCTCCTCAAGCTGGAGAACGTCGGTTTCCCGTCATTTCTCCGAATCCACGCTGGCCTATCCGGGGCGTTGCCCAGACCAGTCCCACTCAAAACAGGAGACGACGACATGAGGCGTGTCTTGATCGCAATCGCAGTCGCTGTGGCTTCGAGCAGTGCTGCTTCCGCGCAGGATGTGACGGCCGGCGCTACAGCCTTCAAGAAATGCGCCAGCTGTCACGATGTCGGCGCGACCGCGAAGAACAAGGTCGGTCCGGTACTCAATGGACTCGACGGCCGCAAATCGGGATCGGTTGCTGGCTACAACTATTCGGATGCGAACAAGAGCTCCGGCATCACCTGGGACGAAGCGAACTTCCTCGATTACATCAGGGATCCCAAGGCCAAGGTGCCCAATACCAAGATGGCATTCGCCGGCATCAAGAACGAGGCCGAGGCGAAGAATCTCTGGGCCTATCTCAAGCAATACGACGCCGACGGCAAGACCAAGTAAGAAAATCGCCCGAATTGAGCGCGCGCCTCGTCCTTCGAGACGACCGCTTTGCGGTCTCCTCCAGATGAGGCTAAGCGGCATAGGTGCTCGTTGAAACGAGCGTAATGCACTCGGTCCTCATCCTGAGGGCCCGCCAACGGCGGGCGTCTCGAAGGATGGCCACAGGCGAAATCGTCTCTATTTCCCTGGCTCCGCTCGGCGGGCATCGTCGCTCAGCCAACGATGCCGTCGCGCGGGCCGGCGGCCCAATATGAGTGGCGCCCGGCCGGATCGGTAGCCCAGATCGCAGTGCCGCTCAGCCGTGGCAGCAACGCCTGGATCTCGTCCGCAGACGCGATGGAGAGCGCCGTCGACAACGCGTCGGCCACAGCGGCCGAGCGATGGTGCACGGTGATGGTGCGCCAATGAGCTGCACTGCGGCCGCTGCGCGGATCGAACAGGTGGTGCGCCGCGCCATCGGCACCGAGCACGCAGCCCGAGCCTTCGGACGTGGCAAGGGCACCTTCCGCCAGGTGCAGCGGATCGGCGTCACGACGCGCGATCAGCCAGGGCGATCCGTCCCGGCGCGGTGCGATCGCCCGCATCTCGCCGAGATCGACCAGGATGTTGGTGAACCCTTTCGCCGCCAGCAACTCCGCCACGCGGTCGGTGACGTAACCCTGGCCGAGACCATTGAGCGTCAGACGTTGGTTGTCACCCAGATGAATTGAATCCGGCTCGAGCCGGACGCCTCGCCAGTCCACGGCCCACCGCGCGTCGGCAATGACGGTTTGCGGCGGCAGGCCCGTATGGGTCTTGTCCGCGAACCAATCGACATGGGCTTCCCACAGCGCCTGCACGGTCGGGTCGAACAGGCCGTTGGTGAGATCTGCGACCTGAAGCGCCAGCGCCAAGGCGCGACGCAGATCGCCGCCCGGCTCGGCGAGCGCGCCATCGCGATTGAGCCTGCACAGCTCGGATCCGGATTGGAATAGGCTCAGCGCATTTTCCAGGCGATCGATCTCTGCCTCGACCAGCGTGGCAATTCCTCGTGCGCACCCCGGCTCGATGTCGCTGAACAGGATCCGCGCGTCCGCGCCCATCGCCGTACCGCGCCATTCGAAATCGGCCCGGGCAGGACTGGCGGGACCCGCGATGGCGACCGCGACGGCCGATGCCAGGATCGTGATGGCACGACGTCGTGTCGGATGATCAGGGAGCATCGTATCTCCTCACGACGGCTTCGAAGGAGCTTGCGGCAACGGTTGACGCCGTTGTGCGCGCTTCTTCAGATGCAGGCAGACGTCCTGGTCGAAATAATTGGCCTGGCACTTCAGGCAGTAGATGCATTCGTTGGGGTTGATCTGGCCGAGCGGATGAATTGCCTGCACGGTGCAGCGCCGCGCGCAGACATGACATTCCGCGCCGCATTCGCGGTAGCGCTTGAGCCATTCGAACATCCGCATCCGGGCCGGGATCGCCAGCGCCGCGCCGAGCGGGCAGAGATAGCGGCAGTAGAAGCGCTCGACGAACAGGCCGGCCAGCAGCAGCAACCCGGCGTAAACGCCGAACGGCCATTCCCGCAGGAACTTCATGGTGATCGCCGTCTTGAACGGCTCGACCTCGGCGAGCTGGAAGGCCGTCAGAATCGAGCGCAGCGAGATCGCCAGGATGGCGACGAAGAGGACGTATTTGATCATCCACAGCCGCTCATGCAGTCCGAACGGGATCTCGATCTGCTTGATGCCGAGACGACGCGCGAGCTGATTGGTGAGCTCCTGCAATGTCCCGAACGGGCAGAGCCAGCCGCAGAATACGCCGCGCCCCCAGAACAGCATGCTGAATGCGACGAAGCTCCAGAGCAGGAACACCAGGGGATCGAGCAGGAAGAGCTCCCAGCGGAAGCCGGACAGCAAGGCATGGATGAAGGTCAGCACGTTGACGACGGAGAGCTGTGCGTTGGCGATGAAACCGAGGAACACCAGCGTCGTGAGCAGATAGCCTGTGCGGAGCCGAGAGTAGAACGCGCCGTGGGCCGTCACCGTGTCCTGGAAGATCAGGATGCCCGCGAGCACCGTCAGCATCGCGCCGAGCACGCCGATCTCGTAGCGTCGCGCCCACCAGATCTCCTGCCACACCGTCTGGACCGGAGTGGGGGCGGCCGTCGTCGATGCCGCGGGCGGCTCGGCCGGCGCGGCGATCAAGTAGCGATCGGGAATGCGATAGTCGAGCGAGACCAAAGCGGGGCCGCTCGCTGCGGCGCCGGCGCCGAGATCGACGTCGAGCCGGAATGGTTTGGTCGAATCGAAGCCGCTCGCCTGCGGAATGCGGAACACGGCGATCTCACGCAACTCCGGCGCGCCGGCGGCATGCAGCGACTCGACCGCCGTGTGATCGGCGGGCTTGAGACGAAGCGTTCGCGAACCTTGGACGATCTCGATCCGGGTGAAGGTCCCCGACTGGCGCCATTCCGTACCCTTGAACGAATAGAGGCCGGATGCGCCGATCAGAAGCAGATCGTCGTCGGGGCCGATCTTCGCCGTCTCGCTTTCGTAAGTCCGCTGGCCGAGCAGGCTCTCCCCGATCGGCGGCGGCGTGGCGAGCGCCATCCAGAGATCGATGAAGGCCTTGTCGGGTTCACTGTCCTGCGTACCGAGCAGCTTTGCCGCTTCGCCACGGCTCACCAGCCGTCGCTGCACCGCGCCCTCGGCGAGCAGCGAGGACCAGGACGACCGGCGCAGGGTCTCGCGGTCGAGCCGCACAGCCCGCTCGGGCGCGTTAATCCGGCTGCGCAGCACGGCGCGTGCCGAGCGCACGATCGCATCGCGGATCACGGTGCTCGTAATGGTCGCGCCGGCGACGGCGTGCGGTCCATGCGCGGGTTCACCGGCGGATTTGAGCGTGGCGCTGCCGCGCACGTCGAAGCCGCGGAAATCGGCGACATAGGCGGCGAGCGCATCGCGCGGAATTCCGATCACGAGGATCGGTTCTTCATGCGCGACGATCTCGGCGCCGGCGACGATGCCATCGGGCGTCACCGCCGCGACGATATCGAGCGGTCGGCCCGCATAGCCGACGGATCCCGAGACATCGAGGCTTGAAAAGGCGTAGCCGAGCACGCGTCCGTCTGCGGCCCGCACCAAAGCTGCCGGAGGCTTGCCATCGGCACGGTCGATCACGACGGGCTCGGAGAAGAACTTTGCGGCAACGCCGAGATCGGCAGCGTTTGCGCTGCAATACATCAACGCCAGCGCCGCCAGTGCGGACAGTGCGTGCCGTACGGCGGCGGAGATGATTCCAGACGATCGCATGCGACGGATCAGGCAGCGTTGTTGGCAGCGCGCATTGAGGTGGATCAATGTTGCGATTAACCGCGGTCAAGGAGAAATCACGGGATTCCCTGCATAAGCCTCTCATCGGATTCTCATGCTGGAGGAATGTAATGCGAGGCCGACCTTCACTATTTCCAAAGCTTGCAAGCTGCGTTGCAGCAACGAGCCTTATGCTTCTGAGTGCGACGGCGGCCGGCTACGCGCAGCAGCAGGCTCCGGCACCGAAACCTGCCGATGTCGAGCAGCACAAGACGACACCGGGCGGCCAATATCAGCCGAGCTTGGACGTTCTCGGCAAGGGCGCGACCGAGCAGCCCGGCACCAAGCCGGGCGATCCCAACCTCACGAAGGCCGAGTTCGACAAGGCCAATCAGATCTATTTCGAACGTTGCGCCGGATGCCATGGCGTGCTGCGCAAGGGCGCGACCGGCAAGCCGCTGACACCTGACCTGACCAAGAAGCTCGGCTTCGACTATCTGCGCGACTTCATCACTTACGGCTCGCCTGGCGGCATGCCGAACTGGGGCACCTCGGGCCAGCTCGAGGCCGCCGATATCGATCTGATGGCCCGCTATCTGCTGAATACCCCGGCGCAGCCGCCGGAGTTCGGCATGAAGGAGATGAAGGACAGCTGGAAGGTCCTGGTTCCGGTCGCGCAGCGGCCGACCAAGAAGATGAACAAGCTCGACATCGACAATCTGTTCTCGGTGACGCTACGTGATGCCGGTGAAATCGCCCTGATCGACGGCACGACCAAGAAGATCGAGCACATCATCAAGTCCGGCTATGCCGTGCACATCTCGCGCATGTCGGCGTCGGGGCGCTACCTCTACATCATCGGGCGCGATTCCAAGCTCAATCTGATCGATCTCTGGATGGACCCGCCGCAGACGGTCGCCGAGCTGAAGATCGGCACCGAGGCGCGTTCGGTCGAAACCTCGAAGTTCAAGGGCTATGAGGACAAGTATGCGATCGCCGGAGCCTACTGGCCGCCGCAATACGTCCTGATGGACGGCGCGACGCTCGAGCCGATCAAGGTGGTCTCGACCCGCGGCATGACCGAGGATACGCAGGAGTACCACCCGGAGCCGCGCGTTGCCTCCATCGTGGCTTCGCACTTCAAGCCGGAGTTCGTCGTCAACGTCAAGGAGACCGGGCAGGTTCTGCTCGTCAACTACCAGGATCTCAAGAACCTGAAGGTGACGGCGATCGAGGCCGAGCGCTTCCTGCATGACGGCGGCTTCGACAAGACCGGTCGTTACTTCCTGGTTGCGGCGAATGCTCGCCACAAGGTCGCGATCGTCGACACCAAGGAAGACAAGCTGGTCGGCGTCGTCGAAACCGGCGGCCAGACGCCGCATCCCGGACGCGGCGCCAACCTCGAGCATCCGAAGTTCGGACCGGTGTGGGCGACCAGCCATCTCGGCAGCGAGACGATCTCCTTCATCGGCACCGACCCCGAGAAGCACAAGCAGTTCGCCTGGAAGGTCGTGCAGACGGTCGAGGGGCAGGGCGGCGGATCGCTCTTCATCAAGACGCATCCGAAGTCGGAGAACCTCTACGTCGATACGCCCTTGAACACGGACGCCGAGATCTCCTCGTCGGTCGCGGTGTTCAAGATCAAGGACCTCGCGGGCGAGAAGCCGACCTACAAGGTGCTGCCGATCGGTCAGTGGTCCGGCATCTCGGAAGGCGCGCGCCGCGTCGTGCAGGGCGAGTTCAACAAGGACGGCACCGAGATCTGGTTCTCGGTCTGGAACAACAAGGCGCAGGACTCGGCGATCGTCGTCGTCGACGACAAGACGTTGACCTTGAAGGCGGTCATTCGTGACCGGCGACTGGTCACGCCGACCGGCAAGTTCAACGTCTTCAACACGCGTAACGACGTCTACTGACAAGCATGGGTTGGTGCGGCGAGCGATCGCCGCACCAACCAGCCTTTTCGCGATGGTTTCGGCGGAGCGCAGCATGGCTGTTGGAAAAGTCTATCTCGTCGGCGCCGGCCCGGGCGATCCCGAACTGCTCACGCTGAAGGCGGTCCGCGCCATCGGTGAGGCCGACGTCGTCGTCTATGATCGCCTGGTGCCATCGAGCATCCTGGCGACCATTGCCGACGGGGTACTCCAGATCAATGTCGGCAAGCAGGCCGCCCATCATCCGGTGCCCCAGGAAGAGATCAACGAGATGCTGGTCCGGCTGGCGCGCGCCGGTCGCACGGTCGTCCGGCTCAAGGGCGGCGACCCCTTCATTTTCGGGCGCGGCTCGGAGGAGGCGGCCGAACTCGACCAGGCCGGCATTCCCTATGAGGTGGTGCCGGGCATTACTGCGGCACAGGGCTGCGCGGCGGCGGCGCGGATGCCGTTGACGCATCGCGGCGTCGCCTCCGGCGTGCGCTACGTGACGGGCCATCGCAAGGCGAACGAGCCGCTCGATCTCGACTGGAAGAGCCTCGCCGATCCCGACACGACGCTCGTCGTCTATATGGGCCTCGCCAATATCGCCGAGATCGTCCGCAACCTGACTGCGCAGGGACTGCCGGGAACCACGCCGGTGCTTGCGGTGTGTCAAGGAACGACGGCGCAGGAAAGCCGAATATGTGCGCCCCTGGAGGCGCTTCCGGTCGCTTTGAAAGACGTCTCCTTCAGCGGTCCCGTCCTTTTCATCATCGGAAAGGTCGCGGGAATCGCCCTGGAACGGAGCGCGCGGAGCGATGCGGCAATTTGCGAGGCGATTTCAGTTGTGGCCTAGCGTCGCCCTGGCATCGGCCGTTGCGATCGGGCCGGCTACCGCGGGCGAAGCAAATGCCGATGCCGCAAGGCTTGCCAATCTGGTGCGGCAGGACTGCGGCTCCTGCCACGGGCTGACGTTGAAAGGCGGGCTCGGCAAGCCGCTGACGCCGGACCATTTGAGCGCCTGGAGCCGCGACCAGCTCATCAGCATCGTCCTGGACGGCGTGCCGGGCACGCCGATGCCGCCCTGGCGTCCGTTGCTGAGCGAAGCCGACGTGCGCTGGATCGTCGAGCGCCTGCAGCAGGGAGATCTGCCATGAAGGTTGCGGCGCGATGGTGTCTGGCCCTGCTTCTGCTGCTGCTGCTGCCAATGCTCTCGCGCGCCGACGAGCTGCGCGGCACCGGCAATCTTGGCCTGGTGGTGGAGCGCGCGACGGGCTCGGTGCTGATCGTCGATGCCACCGCACGCAAATCGATCGGCCGTGTCGAGGGGCTCGGCGATCTCTCGCACGCCTCCGCGGTGTTTTCGCCGGATCAGCGCTACGCTTATGTCTTCGGACGCGACGGCGGCCTGACCAAGGTCGACATGCTCACGAGCACGATCGTCAAGCGCATCGTTCAGGCCGGCAATTCGATCGGCGGCGCCATCTCCGACGATGGCGCGCTGATCGCGGTCTCGAACTACGAGCCGGGCGGGGTGAAGGTGTTCGACGCCAGGACGCTCGATCCCGTCGCCAACATTCCGGCGATCGGCTCAGGCGGCAAGGCCTCGAAGACGGTCGGGCTGGTCGACCTGCCCGGACGGCGTTTTGCCTGGGCGCTCTACGACGCCGGCGAGATCTGGATCGCCGACCTCACTGATGTCGAGACCCCCGCGATCACCAGGCTGACCGATGTCGGCAAGCTGCCCTATGACGGCAACGTCACGCCCGACGGCCGCCATTATCTTGCGGGTCTGTTCGGCGAGGACGGCGTCGTGCATGTCGACACCTGGCGCGCGCCACTCAAAGCCGAGCGCATCCTCAACGGCTATGGCCGCGGCCAGGAAGCGCTGCCGGTCTACAAGATGCCGCATCTGGAAGGATGGGGTGCGACGGGTGACAAGCTGCTGCTTCCCGCCGTCGGCCATCACGAATTGATCGCGGTCGATCTTCGCAGCTTTACCGAGGTCGGGCGCACCGCCACCCACGGCCAGCCGGTCTTCGCCGTGGCGCGGCCGGACGGGCGCCATGTCTGGGTGAATTTCGCCCACCCGTTCAACGACACGGTCGAGATCGTCGACACCGAGACGCTGAAGGTGATTCATCGCCTGACGCCCGGCCCGGCGGTCCTCCACATGGAGTTCACCCCGCGCGGCAACGAGGTCTGGATCTCGGTGCGCGATGCCGATCGCATCGACGTCTACGACGCCGCCTCTTTCGTCAAGAAGGCGGAGATCCCGGCGCAAAAACCGTCCGGAATTTTCTTCACCATACGCGCGACGAGGATCGGACAATGACGCCAAGCTCCGTCGAACTCGCCCTGATCGATCGCTGGCAGCACGACTTTCCGCTTGTAGCGAAGCCGTTCGCAATCGTCGGCCGCTCCGCCGCGCTCGACGAGCAGGCGACCATCGGCGTGTTCCGCCGCATGCGGGCGTGCGACCTGATCTCCCGTGTCGGTGCGGTGGTCCGTCCCAACACGGTGGGGGCGAGCACGCTCGCCGCGCTGCAGGTTCCGCCCGATCGGCTCGACCAGGTCGCCGAGGTCGTCAGCCGGGAGCCGCTGGTCACGCACAATTACGAGCGCGAGCACGATCTGAACTTGTGGTTCGTGATCGCCGGCGGAGATGCCGGGGCGATCGCTGAGACCATCGACAGGATCGAGGCGCAGACGGGGCTGCCCGTCGTGGATCTGCCCATGGTGCAGGCCTATCATCTCGGCCTCGGCTTTTCGCTGCGCGAGCCGCGCGCGCAGAAGCGCCAGCCGCCGGCCGCCGGGGACTATCGTCCCGATCCGCGCGACCAGCGCATTCTCGCCGCGATCGAGAACGGGCTGCCGCTGGTCGAGCATCCCTACCTCGCGGTCGCCGATCAGCTGGCGCTGGGCCAGGAAGAGGTCATTGCGCGGCTGGAGCACCTGGTCGCAGCCGGCGTGGTGACGCGTTTCGGCTGCGTCGTGCGCCACGACAAGCTTGGCTTCCGATCGAATGCGATGGCGGTTTGGAACATCCCGGGCGAAATCATCGACGATGTCGCCGCGATCTTCGCCCGCCACGCCAGCGTGACGCTGTGTTACCAGCGTCCGTCCCGGCCGCTGGTCTGGCCGTACAACCTGTTCTGCATGGTGCATGCGCGCTTCCGTGAGGAGGCCTATGCCGTGATCGACGAGCTCAATCTGCTCGCCGATACCGGTCTGATGCAGCAGGCCGTGCTGTTCTCGAAGCGCTGCTTCAAGCAGCGCGGCGCGGTCTTCTCGCGGCACAAGGAGACCAATTGATGCGCGCGCTGGACCCGACCGAAAAGGCGATCATCAACGGCCTGCAAGGCGGCTTTCCCCTGACGCACCGGCCGTACCGCGATGCCGGCGCCCAGCTGGGCCTGAGCGAGGGCGAGATGATCGAGGAGATCGGCAATCTGCTCGCGCGTGGGCAGCTCAGCCGGTTCGGCCCGCTCTGGAATGCCGAAGCCCTCGGCGGCGCCGTCTGCCTTGCCGCGATGGCTGTGCCGCCCGATCGCTTCGATGAGGTCGCCGAGCTCGTCAATGCCCATCCCGAGATCGCGCATAATTATCAGCGCGATCACGAGCTGAACATGTGGTTCGTCGTGTCGACGGATGCTCCCGCGCGCATCGATCAGGTGATTGCGGAGATCGAACGTGAGACGGGCCTTGGCGTGCGCGCGATGCCCAAGACGCGCGAGTTCTTCGTTGGTTTCCGCGTGGAGGTGTAGGCAATGCTCGATGCCATCGATCGCAAGCTGATCGCCACCACGCAAGCAGGGCTTCCGCTCGTCGCCGAGCCCTATCGCGCGCTCGCCGACGAGCTCGGCCTTGACGAGGCCGAAATCGTCAGCCGCCTCGGGCAGCTGCTCGAAACCGGTGCGATCCGCCGCATCGGCGCGATCCCCAATCATTATGCGCTCGGCTACACCGCCAACGGCATGTCGGTGTGGGACGTCGCCGACGAGGCCATTGCCGAGATCGGCGCCAGGGTCGGCGCGCTCGATTTCGTCACGCATTGCTATGAACGGCCGCGTCATCCGCCGCTCTGGCCCTACAATCTCTTTGCCATGGTCCACGGCCGGACGCGCGACGAGGTGAGGGCGAAGGTTGCCGAGATCGCCGTGCTGGTCGGTCCGGCCGCGCGGGCCCACGAGGTTCTGTTCTCGACCCGGATCTTGAAGAAGACCGGCCTTCGCATTGCCGCCTGACGACGGGAGCCGGTCATGTTTCGCCTGAGCCAATACTTGCGCGAACTGGACGAGCCGGCTCCGACCGGGCCGGTTCGGCAGCCGCCCGGACCGGTGGTGATCTGGAACCTGATCCGCCGTTGCAACCTCACCTGCAAGCACTGTTACTCGATCTCCGGCGACGTCGACTTTCCCGGCGAGCTCTCCACCGCGCAAGTGTTCGGCGTGATGGACGACCTCAAGGCGTTCCGCGTGCCGGTGCTGATCCTGTCGGGCGGCGAGCCACTGATGCGGCGCGACATCTTCGAGATCTCGGCGCGCGCCAAGGCGATGCGGTTCTATGTCGGCCTGTCGTCCAACGGCACCCTGGTGGACGCAGCCATGGCCGACCGCATCCGCGAGATCGGCTACGACTATGTCGGCATCTCGCTCGACGGCATCGGCGAGACCCATGACCGTTTCCGCCGCAAGCAGGGTGCCTATCAGGAGGCGTTGAACGGCCTGCGGCTGCTGCGCGACCGCGGCATCAAGGTCGGGGTCCGCTTCACCATGACGGAGGACAATGCGGCGGAGCTGCCGCGCCTGCTCGATCTGGTCGAGCAGGAGAACTTTCCAAAGTTCTACCTCTCGCACCTCGTCTATGCCGGCCGCGGCAACAAGAACCGCGGCGACGACGCCATGTGGCAGACGACGCGCGATCGCATGGACATGGTGATCGCGCGGGCGTGGCGATGGGCGCAGTCGGGCAGCGAGATGGAGATCGTAACCGGCAACAACGATGCCGATGCGGTCTATCTCCTGCATTGGGCCGAGCGAACCGTGCCCGATCGCGCGAGCGATCTGCGCGCCAAGCTGGTGCGCTGGGGCGGCAATTCCTCCGGCGTCAACGTCGCCAACATCGACAATCTCGGCAATGTGCACCCCGACACGATGTGGTGGCACCATACGCTGGGCAACGTGAAAACGCGTCCCTTCTCCGAGATCTGGCCGGACATCTCCGATCCGATCATGGCCGGCCTGAAGCAGAAGCCGCGCCACGTCTCCGGGCGCTGCGGCGCCTGCGCCTATCTCGACATCTGCAACGGCAATACCCGCGTGCGCGCGCAACGGATTACTGGCGACGCTTGGGCGGAGGATCCCGGCTGCTATCTCAGCGATGCCGAGATCGGCCTTGCGACGCCGACCGATCGGGTGAAGACCAGCATCTATCGCGGAACACGTCATGAAGCGCCGCTCTCTGTTTGATCGCATTCTCCTCGCTCTGGCGCTGCTGGCGCTGGCAGGCCCTGCGCGCGCCGAGCCGGATGCGGCAAAGCTGTTCGCGGACAATTGCGCCGAATGCCACGGCGCGGACCGGCTCGGCCGGCTGGGGCCGGCGCTGCTTCCTGAAAATCTCGGCCGCATGATGGGTACGCGGGCCGCCGCGGTGATTGCCGACGGACGGGCCGCGACCCAAATGCCGGGCTTCTCCAGCAAGCTCTCCAGGGACGAGATCGCCGCGCTCGCGGCCTATGTCTCATCGCCGTTGCCCGCGGTGCCGGCCTGGGGCGCGGCTGAGATCGACGCCAGCCGCGTCGTGCATGCTACGGCGCCGCCGCTGGAACGACCGCGCTTCGAGGCCGATCCCATGAACCTGTTCGTCGTGGTCGAGGCCGGCGACCATCATGCCACGATCCTGGACGGCGACCGCATCGAGCCGCTGGCGCGCTTCCAGACGCGATTTGCGCTGCATGGCGGCCCGAAATTCACGCCCGACGGCCGCTACGTGTTCTTCATGTCGCGCGACGGCTGGGTCAGCAAATACGACCTCTGGACGCTGACCATGCTGACGGAGGTGCGCGCGGGCATCAATTCCCGCAACATCGCGATCTCGCGGGACGGCAAGCATATCGCGGTCGCCAATTATCTGCCGCACACGCTGGTGATGCTCTCGGCGGACGATCTGTCGGTGGAGAAGATCTTCGACGTGAAGGACCGCCTGGGGACGTCCTCGCGGGTCTCGGCGGTGTATCAGGCGCCATCGCGCAACAGCTTCATCGCGGCACTGAAGGATGTTCCGGAGATCTGGGAGATCGCCACCGATCCGAATGCGGGCCCGGTTTATGCCGGCTTCGTCCACAGCCACGAGAAAGGTATGATCGAGGCGCTGCCGTCCTCTCAGGGCCTGTTTGCGCTACGCCGGATCGAGACCCCGGAGCCGCTCGATGACTTCTTCTTCGATCCGCCCTATCGCAACCTGATCGGCTCGGCGCGGGAGGGCAGGGCGATCGTGGTCAATTTGACGGTCGGGCGCGATATCAAACAGCTCGATCTGCCGGGGCTGCCCCATCTCGGCTCGGGCATCTCCTGGACCTGGAACGGCCGGCTGGTGATGGCGACGCCGCTGCTGAAAGCAGGCAAGATCAGCGTGCTGGACATGCAGGACTGGTCGCAGATCAAGCTGATCGAGACGCCTGGACCCGGCTTCTTCATGCGCAGTCATGAGAACACGCCCTATGCCTGGACCGACAGTATGATGGGCAGCGGGAAAGACACGCTTTCGATCATCGACAAGCGCTCGCTGGAAGTGGTCCGTCGCGTCACGCCGGAACCGGGCAAGACTGCAGCGCATGTCGAATTCGACAGATACGGGCGCTATGCCCTGGTATCGATCTGGGAAGACCAGGGCGCGCTGGTGGTCTATGATGCGGCAACCTTTACTGAGGTGAAGCGTATTCCGATGTCGCGTCCTTCGGGCAAATACAACGTGTGGAACAAGATCACCTTTTCCGATGGCACCAGTCATTGAGCAGCCGGGCACTGCCCCGTCGATCGCGTTGCTGTTGGCAGCCCATGGCGAGCGGCGGCTGGGTGCCGGCAACACAGGGGCGTTCCAGCTTGCCCGCGCACTGGCCGCTCGCGGTCTGGTGGCCGAGGTCGCCGTCGGCTTCATCTCGGGCACGCCTGGCATCCGGCAGGCGCTGGAGACGCTGACCTCCAGTCGAATCCTGGTCTATCCGCTGTTTGCCTCCAGCGGCTATTTCACCCGCGACCGCCTGGTTCAGCTGCTCGACGAAGCGAAGGGCGATGGCCGCAGAATCGACGTGCTGCCGCCGCTGGGGCTTGATCCGGGCCTGCCCGATCTATTGTGCGATCAGGCCGTGCGCCGTGCGCGCGACCACGGTGTCGCGCCCGAGGATTGCACACTCGTCCTGCTGGCGCACGGCTCGAAGCGCAATCCAGCCTCGCGCCAGGCCACCGAGCAGGTCGCGCGCGAGATTGAGACACGGGCGGTCTGCCGAAACGTCGTGGCCGCCTTCCTGGAGGAGCGGCCGTCGCTCGAAGAGGCCGCGGCATCCATTGATGGCTCTGCGATTGTCGTTGGCCTGTTCTCCGGTGAAGGTTTGCACGGCGCAAAGGATGCGCCGAAGCTGGTTGCACGGCTTCGCCGCCGCGACATCATGTTCGCGGGCATCATGGGCAGCGGGCCCGGCATCGAGGATCTCGTCGCGCGGGCGGTGGCCGCTGCCCTGCAAAACCCGGGAGCGGTGCAGGCCGGGGAGGACCAGTCGACGCTTGCGCCGGCACCGGGATGCTGCGCCGTTTCAGTTGATTGATGGCGCGGCGTTGAAGCAAAGGGACAAGAGATGACCGAGTACCTTGATGTCGATGTCCGTCCGATCCTGCGGGCCGGGGGCGAACCGTTCTCGACCATCATGGCCGCGGTGGAAAGTGCAAAACCGGGCCAGGGCATCCGGCTCTACGCGCCCTTCAAGCCCGTGCCCTTGTTCGGCGTGATGGCCGGCAAGGGCTTTGCCCATTCCGCGACGGAGATCGGCGGAGGCGATTGGCAGGTGCTGTTCACCCCGACCGGAGCGCCTGCCGAGGGTCTGGCGCCGAAAGCGCAGGCCAGCGCCAAATGGCCGGAGTCAAAGGTACGGCTCGATACCAGGGAGCTCGATCCGCCGGAGCCGATGATCAGGATCCTCGCGGCGGCGGAGACCCTGGGAGCTGGAGAAACACTGACGGCGTTTCTCAGCCGCGAGCCCGTGTTCCTTTTTCCGCAGCTGGAGAAGAGGGGCTACAACTGGCTCGGCGGCTTCCTGCCCGACGGCGTCACCTACGAGCTGACGGTGCGGGCACCGTCATGAGCGGGCAGAGATGCACTTTGCTCCGAATCGATCAGAGCAGCGGATGTTTGATGAACCGCGTCTCGCCTTTTCAATTCAGCTCCGCAATGCGTCGTTCCCATCACAATTCATGTCCCGGAGCGCCGCTCGAAGCGAAGTGACCCACACCGCGATCGCGGCAGGCGATGAGCCTGCCCCTGCGGCGTCTGACGCCAAGCGTGGGACTGCGACAGGGCAACCCACCGGCAGACGAACAGTCAAGCCGGGACCCTCACGAAAACATCGAGGCGATCGTCTGGATATGATCGGTCGCGGCGGCGACAAGATCGGCATAATTGGTGTGCCCTTGCGCGGCCGCCTTGAGAATGCATTCGGCGAGGAATGCCTTCGTCGATATGGTCACGAGGTCGGCAGGCACCTTGGTCATGGCCTCCTCGAGGGCCGTCCTCATGGTGCACACGAGCTCAGGATCGAATTGCGGCATCGAGACAGCTCCATCCATCGCAGCGTCCGGATCCCCAATCAGGCAACCGGTGCGGCAGAAGTCTCGCCGCGCCGGCCGCAAAATCAAATCAACTGCGTTTGACATCCATGAAATCTTGGAAAGGTTGGGCGTTCTCGCGTCGCGCTGGCCCTGAGTTCGGTGCGGCGGTCCGTTTGATTGGCAAAACCGATCGCATGGCTCATCATTGTTCGCATAAGCCACCTTGCCCCAAGACCTGTCGCCTTGCTTCTTGTCAGCCGAGATGACCCATGCACCAGATCGATTGGATTTCGGCGAACATTGCAGCTTCTGCGACTGAACGCGCGCTCAGGGCCGGACAGACCTTGTTTCGAGCCGGCGCGAGACCGGCCGGGCTCTACGAGGTCGTCAAGGGCAAGATACGGCTGGTGCGGTTCGACCGCTCCGGACGCGAGGCTATCCTGCAGCTTGCCGCGCCTGGCGACGTGCTGGCGGAGGCGTCGCTGTTCTCCTCGGCCTACCACTGCGACGCCATTGCCTCAAGCGAGGCGACCGTCCGGCTGTACCCCAAACCAGCTCTGCTCGCCGAACTCGAACGCGACCCAAAGCTCCTCCTGGCATTCTCGGTAATGCTCGCACGCCAGGTCATGGCGCTGCGGACCCGGCTCGAATGTCGCAACATCCACTCGGCTCGTGATCGCGTCCGGCACTATTTGACGGTCAACGCCGATAACAGGGGGCGCAGCGTTACCTTGCCCGGAACGTTCAAGGATCTCGCAGTAGAACTCGGGCTGACGCACGAAGCCCTCTATCGCACGCTTGCCGGGATGGCGGCCGATGGCGAGATCGAACGAGGCAAAGGACAAATCCGCATCTTGAAGTGCCCGATATGATCGAGATCATATGTTGTCGGCGGCCGCCGGTTTAGAAGGGAAGAGGCGGGCGCCTGCAACAGAGGGATCGATCATGGTTTCGTGGCCGACCAGAGCCGCATTGGGCGGCGCCGCAATCCTGGCGACGGCTGCCTTGGCATCGGCCGGCACCTCGAGCCATTCCGGTATGCATCATCAGATGCAAGCTGGCCAAAGCCATGGTCAGGGCCAAGCGATGAGTTCGCACATGTCCCATGACGGCGCGGCCAAGGACGCGCGCGAGATGGTGCAGTTTCCGCCGGACATGCAGACCCATTTTCTGGGCAACATGCGTGATCACCTGCAGACGCTGAACGAGATCGTCGATGCCCTCGCCAGGGACGACTATGCTGCTGCTTCGAAAGTCGCCACCGAGCGCCTGAGTCTGGACTCGCCGTCGGCGGCAGGATGCAAGCCGCAGTCGATGCATCAGGCAAGCCGACCTCCGGAGAACAGATCCCAGAAGCCGATGACAATGGAGGACATGATGGAGACCTATATGCCAGAGGCCATGCGAGGCATCGGCCTGTCGATGCATACGGCGGCGAGCGAGTTCGCCAAGGTTGCGATGACCCAGGACCGCGCCGGGGCGATGACGGCCCTGTCGCACGTCACCCAGAACTGCGTCTCCTGTCATTCGAGCTATCGGCTGCGATAACCATCAGCAGGGTCGCGGCCAGGGTGTCGCACCTTGCCTGTGTCGCGCTCTGTCAATCCGTCTCGCCAAAAATATTCCACTTTACCGAAATTCGGTTTTGGCGTATGTGTCGCGCATCCCGGCTCATCAAGAGGGGCGATCTTGTGGTCGTCACGTTCGCGAGCCGGGCTTGCGGTGGACGCGGCAGCGTCGGCACTGTGAGCTCGAACCCCGCGTGCGGACGAGCGGCGCTGCTAGGCTTCGTCTCGTCTTGCAAGTTTCCGGCTTCGTCGACAGGGCTGGAAAAACTGCGGCGAATGGCGGGCCGTGCGTACGGCAAAACCGTGTGGTCCTGGCCGTCGTTGCTACGGTCAAGCCTTTCGAAGATGCGCGCGAACCCAACCGGGTGGACGGCATCGCCAATTCGAACGGCGAGGGAGGCCAGAAGGAAAGTTCGGCTCCCGGGAGATCACGGCATAAGCCGTCCGACCACCGCGCAGGGAAGGCCGAGTGATCGGCACCACCTGTATGCTGCTGTGCGGTTCTTCCTGCGTGTGCATTTTCGCGCAGCGGACCGCGGGTGCGAGCTGGCACCCGGCCTTCCCTGTGCCCTCTTGGCTTTGAGGGTGGAGCAACGAAGCAAAGCTCGGGCGAATTAAGCCGCGAGGCTGCGAAGGCGTGTCTGCTTGCCTGAAGATTGACAATGCGAACTCAGCTCTCACCGCCGTCACCCTGAGGTGCGCGCTACGCGGCGCATCGCGCCGCGGAGCAAGCCTCAGGATGACGGATTTGCCTGGCGATGCGGAGGAGACACGGCAGCATCAACCCACACCCTTCCGATGATTGAGGTATCGAAGCGCGAGCTTGATGAAGTTGTGCACCACCATCGACGTCTCGTCGGCTCTGAAGACCAGAAACACGTCGGCCGTGGGCGGCGACGGCCTGATCGGACGGAAGACGATGTCGGCTGTGGTGAAGCGCGCAATCGACTGCGGCACGAGCGCCACGCCGAAACCCGCGGCAATCAGACTTGGGATCGACTGGGCATCGACGACCTGCTGAGACACTCTTGGCAGGAAGCCGGCATCGACACAGCAGGTCTGCACGTAGCGTGCGAAATCGGAGCTGTTCGGATCCAGGACGACGTGATCCTCGGACGCCAGTTCGCCGAGCGCGATGCGCTTGCGGCGGGCCAGATGATGGGTGCCGGGCATTGCGAGAACGACCTCTTCCCGCCATGCAAGCTTGCTGGTCAGGTCGCGCTCGCCGGGAATTCCGCGAATGAGACAGATATTGGTCGTGCGGCTGAGCAGCGCCGCGATCTGCAGTGCCGGCGCCTGCTCATGCACCGTCATCTTGACCTGCGGAGCGACCTTCCGGTAGGCCGCGAGCAGCTCTGCGAGACGGCCGCGCAGGATCGAGCCGGTCGCGCCGACATCCAGCGTTCCGATCAGGCCAGCTCCGATCGACCGCGCCTCGTCTTCCGCGGCTTTGACCTGTTGCAGGATCGCGCGGCCCCGCACCAGCATGGCCTCGCCCGCCTGCGTCAGCTCGACCCTGCGGCTGGTCCTGTAGAGGAGCGGGGTCGCGAGCTCTGCCTCGAGGGCCTGGATCTGTTGGCTGAGCGGCGGCTGCGAGAGGTTCAGCCGCCGGGCCGCGAGGGTGAAGCTGCGCTCTTCGGCAACCGCGATGAAGTACCGGAGCTGGCGGAGATCCATAGCGAAAACCTATTAATCGTGTCGCTCTATATATTGGACTTCATGTCGCACCTGGTCAACGAATGACCGGCGGAGCCTTCCAAGCGTCCTGTCGCCGCGAAACGCTCCGTCCGCAGCGATCTCACGTCGCCGCCAACGACAACAATGGCGAAGGCTCCGGCCGACCAAGCCAGATGGAAGCCCAGCGAGCGAGGAAGGCCATGCCCATGTTCTTCATGCCCAAGATCTTCAAGTCACTCTTCTTCCAGGTCGTCGTTGCACTCGCGGCCGGCATTGCGCTCGGCGTCGTCTATCCCGATACCGCATTGCAGATGAAGCCGCTGGGTGATGGCTTCATCAAGCTGATCAAGATGCTGGTGCCGGTGATCGTGTTCTGCGTCGTCGTGCAGGGAATTTCGGCGGCCGGCGACCTTTCAAAGGTTGGAAGGGTCGGCATTCGTTCGCTTCTCTATTTCGAGATCGTTACCACCGTTGCCTTGGTGTTTGGCATTGCGCTTGCCTATTATTTCCAGCCGGGCGCCGGAATGAACATCGATCCGAAGGCGTTGGACGCCAAGGCGCTCAGCGGGTTCAGCCAGACGGCGGCCCAGGTCGCAGGCGGGGGCGTCTCCGAATTCCTGATGAAGCTCATTCCTTCGACGCTTGTCGGGGCTTTCAGCTCCGGCGACGTTCTGCAGGTCCTGATCGTCTCGATCATGTTCGGTTGCGCCGTGTCACTGTGCGGCGAACGCGCGAGGCCAGTCGTTGAGTTCGTCGAGCGGGTGAACGAGATCATCTTCAAGATGATGAACTTCGTCGTCCGGCTCGCGCCGATCGGTGTCTTTGGTGCGATCGCCTTCACGGTCGGAAAATACGGCATCAGTTCGCTCAAGCAGCTCGGGGGCCTCGTTGCCCTGTTCTATCTGGCAGTGGTTCTGTTCGTGGTCGTCGTTCTCGGCGCGATCATGCGGCTTTCCGGCTTCAGCCTGTTCAAGCTGCTGGCCTATCTGCGCGAAGAGCTGTTGATCGTTCTCGGGACGGCCGCGGGCGACAGCGTGCTGCCACAGACCATGCGTAAGCTCGAGCTGCTCGGGATCAAGCGATCGACCGTCGGTCTGGTGATCCCGACCGGGTACTCGTTCAATCTGGATGCGTTCTCCATCTACTTGACCCTGGCGGCCGTCTTCATTGCACAGGCGACGAATACGCCGCTTGCCACGGGCGACCTGCTGGCCATCCTCGGCGTCGCGTTGCTCACCTCCAAAGGTGCTCATGGTGTCCCGGGCTCGGCCATCGTCGTCCTCGCTGCGACGCTGGCCGCCATTCCGGCCATCCCGGCGATTGGACTGGTGCTCATCTTGTCGGTAGACTGGTTCATCGGCATCGCCCGCGCGCTCGGCAACTACGTCGGAAACTGCGTTGCGACAGTCGTCGTCGCCTCATGGGAGGGAGACCTCGATCACGCGAAGGCGCGTCGCATTCTGAACGGCGAGATTGACCCTTCAGTCGAGAATCTGCGATTGGATCCAAACAGTGCGGATGCTCCGGTCGCAGGTCTGCAGACTCTTTGAACACGGTGGCGCTTGAGGCCCGCAATGGTGACACTCTCGATCGAGCCTTTGACGCAGCAGGCATTCGCTCCGTTCGGAGACGTCGTCGAGACGGAAGGTAACACGCCGCTGTCGATCAACCAGGGTTACGCTCAGCGCTTTGACGGGCTCGCCCATATCGACATTGCCACGGAAGGCGGACAGGTCAACATCGGCTGGTTTGTCGCCTCAGTGCGGCCTGCGCCGATCGCGATCCGCCTGATGGAGCGCCATCCGCTTGGAAGCCAGATGTTCGTCCCCCTGAACGGAGCGGATTGGCTCGTGGTCGTTTGCACAGACCCGGGCGTCCCCGCCAGCTACCGGGCGTTCGCGGCAAAGGGCCACCAGGGCGTGAACTATGCTAGAAACTGCTGGCACCATCCGCTCCTGGTTCTGAAGGACGCAAGCGCGTTCCTCGTCGTCGACCGCAAGGGGGATGGCGCCAATCTCGAAGAACACTGGCTGAGCGAGCCGATGCAGATCGGTGTTCAGTCAGCTGCAAGCTGATACGTCCGATCGGTAACCTTCACGAGGCTTGATGATGTCGTCGCGCACCTATCACGTACCGCAGGGCGGCCATCCGCCCCAGACGGACCTGCTGAGCGGCCGCGCGGTCTTTACGAACGCATACGCCGTCATCCCGAGCGGCGTGCAACGCGATATCGTCGTCAGCTACCTGCCGCATTGGGACAGCACGCGCGTCTGGGTGTTGGCGCGACCGCTCTCCGGCTTCGCCGAGACGTTCTCCCATTATCTCATGGAGATCGCGCCGGCCGGAGGAAGTGACATGCCAGAGCCGGACAAGGATGCCGAGGGGGCGTTGTTCGTCGTCGGCGGCAAGTTGAGTCTCAAATTGGCCGATGGTGAATTTGAGCTGCGGCCCGGCAGCTTCGCCTACGTGCCTCCGGGCTGCGCCTGGAGCATTCGCAACCGCGGCCTGGACCCTGCACAGGTTCACTGGATCCGCAAACTGTACCAGCGCGTGCCGGGGGTGGCCGTGCCCGAGGCCATCGTGATCAACGAAGACTCCATCGAACCGATCGCGATGCCGGGCACAGAAGGGAGGTGGGCGACCACCCGCTTCGTCGATCCGGCGGACATGCGCCACGACATGCACATCACCATCGTGACGTTCGAACCGGGTGGGACGATTCCCTTCGCAGAGACGCATGTCATGGAGCACGGATTGTATGTCCTCGAGGGCAAGGCCGTTTACCGTCTCAATCAGGATTGGGTGGAGGTCGAGGCCGGAGACTACATGTGGCTGCGCGCATTCTGCCCGCAGGCCTGCTACGCCGGAGGCCCCGGCCGGTTTCGCTATCTGCTCTACAAGGACGTCAACCGTCACATGAATCTGCGGCAGGGCCCGCCGCTGGTTTAGCCTGCTGCGCCCGCCCGCTTGGCGAGCCCGTCACCGCCCTGCCTGCGCGAGAAGCCAATCCAGAAACAGCCGTCCGGCCCGGTCCTTCATCGCCGTTCTGTAGAGGACATGGAAGCCAGGGCCAACCAGCGTGCGCTCCGGAAACGGCGCGACCAGTCTTCCGCTCGCGAGGTCGTCCTGGATCAATGCGAACGGCCCGACCGCGGCGCCGAGGCCGTTGATCGCAGCCTGCAGGGACAGGAAGAAATGATCGAAGTACGGTCCGGCAACTGTTTCTCCGATCACGACGCCACTGGCGCCGAGCCACCCCCTCCAGGCGTCGGGTCGCGATTTGAGGTGAAGAAGCGGCACGGCTAGCAGATCTCGCGGAGCATTTATGCTGTGCTTCTCGAGCAGCATGGGGCTCACGAGCGCCGTCGAAACGTCATCGGCGATTTTCCCGCAAGAGTGATCGCTGCGCCGCATGACGTCACGGCGAATGATGAAATCAAAGGGCTCGCCGAGCTGATCGATCTCGTCGGTCGGAGATGTCGACAGGCGCAGTTCGATCGAGGGATTCGCCAATTGAAATGACGATGTCTGCGGGATCAGCCAGCGCATCGCGAAAGACGGTGTCGCGTTGATCTTGAGAATTCTGCCTGGCCTGCGCCGCGCCAGTTGTTCCGACGCGATCGCCAGACGATCCAGACACGCCCTGACATCCGCGAGGTAGGCTGATGCCTCCAGCGTCGGCTCGATCCCGCGCCCTGAGCGGCGGAAGAGAGACCGGCCGAAATACTCTTCCAGAATCCTGATCTGCTGACTGACCGCGCCGTGAGAAACACACAGCTCTTCGGCAGCGGCGGTCACGCTCGAGTGTCGGGCGACCGCTTCGAAGACCTTCAATGCTCTCAGGGGCGGTAAGCGTCTCATGATTTAGAAAATCTAACAGATGGATGCGAATTTCGGGATGGTCTGGAGGAATTATCTCATACAATTATCGCTTCAGAAAGGCGATCGCGCCGCAGCTGCCGCGCTGTCAGCTCGTGAGTATTCCTATCATTTTGCCCCAGGCCGGATCCGCGCCTGCTTTGGACGCACGGAGGAAATAAAGATCATGAACGGCAAAGGACATCTGCTCAGGGACAAGATGGCCAATTCCGGTCTCGTCCAGATCATGGCGGCGCATAGCCCGTTGTCCGCGCTGCTCGCGCAGGAGGCGGGGTTTGACGGCATCTGGGCGTCGGGCTTCGAGCTCTCGGCGCTGTACGGTCTTGCCGATGTCAGTCTGATTTCGATGACGCAGCACCTCGACATGATGCGTGCCATGGCCGAGCGGGTGGATCTACCGATTGTTGCCGACATCGACACCGGCTTTGGCAACGCCATCAATGTGATTCACGCGGTGCAGCAGTATGAGCGCGCTGGGGCCTCTGCTGTCGTCATCGAGGATAAGTCGTTTCCGAAGGTGACCAGCCTCGTGACGGATGGCCGCCAGGAGTTGCTGCGGATCGAGGAGTTTCAGGGCAAGATCGAAGCCGCGTGTCAGACGCGAAAAGATGCCGGCTTCCTGGTGGTCGCGCGCGACGAGGCGTTGATAGCCGGGCTGGGAGAGCAAGAAGCACTGAAGCGGGCTGCGGCCTATGAGGAGGCCGGGGCGGACATGGTCCTGATCCATTCCAAGCGAAAGACGCCCGACGAGGTGGAGAGTTTCGTGCGCGCCTTCAAGGGCAGGGTGCCGCTCGTTATCGTTCCGACCGCGTATCCCGAGATGACGACGGAACGCATTCGTGCGCTCGGAAAGATCAAGATGGTCATTTACGGCAACCACGCGATCCGCGCAGCCGTTATGGCGATGAAGGATGTTTTCGCCGCCATCCTGAAGGATGGCGGCATCCAGAATGTCGACAGGGTAATCGTCTCCGTCGAGGAGATCTTCCGTCTGCAGGGCATGGATAAAGTCAGGGCCGACGAGAAGCGCTATCTGAGATGAGCAAAGAGAGACGGCGCTGATGAAGATCTTGGCCTTTAGCGACTTGCATCGAGACAGTGATGCCGCACAGGCTATCGTCGGTGCCTCGCGAGAGGCCGACGTCGTGGTGGGCGCCGGCGATTTCTCAACCCAGGGGATCGGGCTGCGCGAGACGGTTGATCTGCTCCGCGCCATCACCGTTCCCATGGTCCTCGTCGCTGGCAACCATGACGACCTGAACGAGTTGCGGCGTGCCTGTTGTATCAACACTGCCATCCACGTTCTTCATGGCGAAGCCGTGACAGTTGAAGGCGTGCCGTTCTTCGGCCTCGGATTTGAAATCCCCGCGGGTCGGCGGGACGAGTCCTGGAATCGGCGGCTCGGTGAGGCGGAGGCGGCGGATCTGATCCGCGGGTGTCCGCCGGGGGCGGTTCTCGTGACTCACTCGCCGCCGTTCGGCTGCGCCGACGTTCAAAGGGACGGCGCCCACGAAGGCAGCCACGCTATCCGCGATGCCGTCCTGTCGACGAAGCCGCGGCTCCATCTATGTGGTCACATCCATCACGCCTGGGGCAGATCCGGCATTCTCGGCGAGTGCCGGGTTCACAATCTGGGCCCAACGGTGAATTGGTTCGTCACTTAGGTGCATGCAGATCGCACCTGCATGCTCTCGCGGTTTGTTGTCGCCAGGAATGAGAGTCCGCTCGAATGGCGCCGCACGTCCCGCTGCGACCTAGTCCATCGCCGTGCGCGAGCGGCGGTGGCTGCTCTGAAGCTCGGGATAGCCGGTCAGCATCAGCTTGTCGGCGCGGACGCCCCAGCTCTCCAGGCGGTCGAGGAAGCTCATCCCGAGCAGGTTGGTCTTCATCTGCCCGCGTTGGACGACGAGGGCCGGCACCGATTTCTCGACGAGATGACCGACGGAGAGACGGTCGAGCGTGAGGCGGGCTGCCTTGGTATGACCGCCCGCGGTTTCGAGATCGACATCGTATTCGAGCATCTCGAGCGGCAGCCCGATGGCTTTCGCGGTTTCCCACGTCAGCACCACCGACGTCGCACCGGTATCGATCACCATCGGCGCCGCGACACCATTGATCTTCGCGCGCAGTGCGAATTCGCCGCCCTGGCCGCGTGGGATCTGCACGGCGGGGGCGGCCGCCACCGTCTGCGCGCGAAAGATGTGCGAGACCTTGTGGCTGGCGCGCGCGATCTGCTCGGGATCGCCATAGGCGACGACCGCGCCTGCCGTGCCGGCGAGCGTGACGAGAACGAGCAGGAAGCGGATCATCGTGCGCCTCCGGAGGCGCGCAGGCCGGTCAGGTCCGTTTCGGCGATGGCGCGATCGACGCAAGTCCGGCTTCCGTCATGCGTGCCGGCAACAGGGCCATGACCGCGAGCCGTTCGGCGCTTTCCATGGCGTGCCAGCGCGCGATCTCGGGCAGGGTCCGGCCGCAGCCGAAGCACAGCTTGGTCCTGGGATCGATCATGCAGACGGCGACGCACGGCGTTTCTTTGCTCATTCGGATATAGTGGGGGATTGTCGGGCATCTCTGCAAGCTTCTGGTTAAGAGCCCGTGCCGGCGCTCATGATCGGCTTGTGGCGCGGCCGGCGCTTCTCATCGGGCAGTACGGAATTCTCCGGCTGGAGCGGTGGAGAATCATCCGACAGCGGCGCAAGCGCGCTCATCACACGCTCCGGCGGGAAGGTGACGATCACCTCGGTACCGATGCGCAGCTTCGATTTCAGCGTGAACGTGCCGCCATGCAGGTCGATCAGATTCTTGGCGATCGGCAGACCGAGCCCTGCGCCCTGTTCGGCCGATTTGATCGAGTTGGAGCCCTGGCCGAACGAGGCGAGCACGACCGGGATCTCGTCCTCGGGAATGCCGGAGCCGGTATCCCTCACCGAGAGGTATTGTCCGCCCGAAGCGGTCCAGCCGGCCTTGAGCCAGATCTCGCCGCCCTGCGGCGTGAACTTGATCGAGTTGGAAATCAGGTTGAGCACGACCTGGCGGATCGCGCGCTCGTCGGCCCAGAGCCGCGGCATTGCCTGCTCGAACACTTCGTGGATGGTGATGCCGCGGCTAGAGGCGCGCAGCTTCATCAGATGGTGGCAGTCGGCGACGATGCCGACCAGCGACACTGCTTCCTCGTTGAGCTCGTAGCGGCCGGCCTCGATCCGCGACAGATCGAGGATCTCGTTGATGAGGTTGAGCAGGTGGACGCCCGAATTATGGATGTCGGCCGAGTACTCCTTGTAGACAGGCACCGCATGCGCGCCGAAGATCTCGCTCTTCATCACCTCGGAAAAGCCGAGGATCGCGTTCAGCGGCGTGCGCAGCTCGTGGCTCATCTGCGCGAGGAAGCGCGATTTGGCGACATTGGCGGATTCGGCGCGGTGGCGCGCTTCGTCCGAGATCGCCTTGGCCTGTTCGAGCTCGCCGATCAGCGCGTCCTTTTCGGCGCGCGCTTCCAGCGTGGCGAAGGTGGAGGAGTGCAGGCGATGCGCCAGCAGCACGAAATAGCCTTCGGCGGCGAGCGCGAGCGCGGCCAGGATATAATTGTCCAGCGAGCCGGTCATCGCAAAGCTCAGCGCCATGGCGACCGCGACCGGCGCGGTGGCCGCAAGGGCTGCGATCGGCAAGTTCGCGGCGACCATGCTCGATACTGCGATCACCAGCAGCATCAGGAACATCATCAGCGTTTCCGTGACCATGTCGAGCACGGGGTGGATCAGGATCGCCATCCAGCACAGGCCATAGAGCAGATCGAGCACGACGAAGCGCGTCCGCCATGCGCGCGTCGCCGCGGGCGAGGCGGGCTCGGTCAGGAAGCGCCGGCAACTGCGGATCATCGCCGCGTGGATGCAGAGCATGCCGACCGTCCAGGCTGCGGCGGGGATCGGCTGCATCCACAGCCCGAACAGCACCCCGGTCGCGACCACCAGCAGCATCACGACATAGGAAGCCGACAGCCGGGTCTGGGCATATTGGCGCAGCATCTCGGCGTCGAAGGCCGGTCGGGTTCCGCTGGTCGACGTTAACCTGTCGCGCGCCTCGCGCACCCGCTGCGCCGCAGCCCTTCGGCTGCTCGCCGATGGAGCGCTCACCGGCTCGGCCGGAAGCTGCACAACCTCGGGCTTTTCAGCGGGGTTACTCATCAAGCAACAACGATTCCTGCCCACGCCGGACGCGGGCCTTCTGCATTGTCTATCTCTGGCAAGAAATCCTTAAGAGGTGACTTAAGGAGCTAAAGAATTACGTTAACCCGGCGTTAATTTGGATCTCGCCGGCGCCGTTCAGTGCAGCGCCGCGTGCTGCACGATGTAGACCATCGCCCCCGCCAGATAGCCCGCGAGCGCCGGACCTGCGATGCGGCGGGCGTACCAGAAGAACTCGATCTTCTCGAGTCCCATGGCGGCAACGCCCGCGGCCGAGCCGATGATCAGGATCGAGCCGCCGGTTCCGGCGCAATAGGCGATGAACTCCCAGATGAAGCTGTCCGGCGGATATTGCACCAGATTGTACATGCCCATCGTGGCGGCGACGAGCGGCACGTTGTCGATGATGGCGCTCAAGAGGCCAAGCAGGATGACGATGATGTCGAGACGGCCGACCGTGGCGTCGAGCCATTTCGCGAGTAGCTCAAGGACGCGGGCGTGCTCCAGGCACGCGACGGCCATGAGGATGCCGACGAAGAACACGATCGAGCTCATGTCGATGCGCGCCAGCGCATGGACGAGGGTGAGGGGACGGCGCGCATCCTCGTCCTTGTGGCGGTGGACGATCTCGCCGACCAGCCAGAGGATGCCCAGCCCGAAAAGGATACCCATGAACGGCGCGAGATGCGTCACGGCCTTGAAGACCGGAACGGCAACCAAGGTGCCGAGCCCGAGATAGAACATCAAATTGCGCTCGAACAGCTCGACCCTGAGGGCCTTCGCTTGTTCCTGCAACGGGGGCACGATGTTCTTGCCCCTCAGCGAATAGCCGATGATGAGCAGCGGGATCAGCAGGTTGAGCAGCGACGGCAGGAACACCGCCTTCATGATGCTGACGGGAGAGATCTGGCCACCGATCCAGAGCATGGTCGTGGTGACGTCGCCGATCACGGTCCAGGCGCCGCCGGCATTGGCGGCGATCACGATGATGGAAGCGAACAGCAGGCGATCGCCCTTGTTGCCGATCAGCTTCTGGATCAGCGAGATCATCACGATGGTGGTCGTCAGATTGTCGAGGATCGAGCTCAGGAAGAACGTCACGAAACCGATGATCCACATCAGCGTGGTCTGCTTCGTGGTGCGGATCACCGAGGTGATGACTTCGAAGCCGTTGTGGGCGTCGATCACCTCGACGATCGTCATGGCGCCGATCAGGAAGAAGACGATCTGCGCGGTCGAGGCGACGGATTCGTCGAGCTGGTGGTTGACGAGCGAGGCGTCACCGACGGACATCGCGTAGATGGTCCAGAGCAGGCCCGCTCCCAGCAGAGCCGAAGCGCTCTTGTTGACGCCCAGCGGATGTTCGAGCGCGATGGCAGCGTACGCAACGATGAAAACGACGGCTATCACGCTCAGCAAGTCAGTCCCCCCGGAATTCGTTTTTCGGCTCGATGCGGGCCTCGTCGCGGCGCAAGCGCGGCGTCGAGACCCGTGACGGTCGCAGCAGCCCGGCCCCGACCGTCGACGCGTTCCTCAGCGTTGCAGGCGCGCGAGCAGGCTCGATGTGTCCCAGCGCTTGCCGCCCATCTTCTCGACCTCGGCATAGAACTGGTCCACGAGTGCGGTCACCGGCAGGGTGGCACCGTTGCGACGGGCTTCAGCCAGCGAGATCGAGAGGTCCTTGCGCATCCATTCGACCGCGAAGCCGAAATCGTACTTGTCTTCGTTCATGGTCTTGTAGCGATTCTCCATCTGCCAGGACTGCGCGGCCCCTTTCGAGATGGTCTCGATCACAGCAGTGACGTCGAGCCCGCTCTTCTTGGCGAAGTGGATACCCTCGGAGAGACCCTGCACCAGACCGGCGATGCAGATCTGGTTGACCATCTTCGTCAGTTGGCCGCTTCCGGCGGGCCCGAGCAGTTTGCACATCCGCGCATAGGCGCCCGTGATGATCGGCTCGGCGCCGGAATAGGCATCTGGCGCGCCGCCGCACATCACCGTCAGCACGCCATTCTCGGCGCCGGCCTGGCCGCCGGAGACCGGCGCATCGACGAATTTGAAGCCCACCTTGGTGGCGGCTGCATCCAGCTCACGTGCGACCTCGGCAGAGGCGGTGGTGTGATCGACGAAGGTCGCACCCTTCTTCATACCGGCGAAGGCGCCGTCGGCGCCGATCGTGACCGCGCGCAGATCGTTGTCGTTGCCGACGCAGCACATCACGAAATCCTGACCTTCGGCGGCCGCCTTCGGGGTCGCTGCGGTCTTGCCGCCGAACTTGTCAGCCCATTCCTTCGCTTTGGCCGCGGTGCGATTGTAGACGGTGACCTCATGGCCCCCTTTTTTCACGAGGTGTCCGGCCATGGGGAAGCCCATGACGCCGAGACCGAGGAAAGCGACTTTAGCCATGTGTGGTACCTTGTCCGTAGTTTTGAGTTTTACGGTTGTAGCCGGGCGAGGGCGCCGGGCGGCGCCCTCGAAGTTCCGCTGCGAGGGCGGATCGGAGGCGCACCATAAACCGTTAAGCCGGGAGGGCAACGGCTTCGTTTGGCGGCCCCCTGTGCTAGGATGGCGGGACCTAAGGACTTCGAAAAAGGGAGCGAGAGCATGGGCGGTGTGAGCGTTGGCGTCCTCGATCATTTCAACATCCGGACCCGGAATCTGGCCGAGACCGTCCGTTTCTACGAGGACGTGCTGGGCCTGGAAAAAGGCGCCCGGCCGAATTTCGCCTTCCCCGGCGCCTGGATGTACAGCGAGGGCAGGGCGGTGGTGCACCTGGTCGATATTTCCGCGACAGCGGAGCCACAAAAGCCGGATTCCGGCGTTGTCCATCATGTCGCCTTCGTCAGTCGCGGCTTCGACGGCATGAAGCAGAGGCTGGCTTCCAAGGGGATGAAGTTCGACTCCCGCCAGGTGCCCGGCGGCGACCTCTGGCAGATCTTCGTTCACGACCCCAACGGGGTCATGATCGAGCTGAATTACGAGGCCGCCAAAGAGCAGGGGTCGGCGCCCGCCGAGATGGCTGACGATATCGGCAGGCAGTAGCCTTTTGGGCGTTTCCGCTCTAATGGGGCATCCTAAAGTCTCGAGCATGACCTTGCCGGAAAGCCGCCCACGCTCTGCGCTGGTGCGGCCCTTCCGGGTCCGGATCAGGCTCCGTCCAGGAGATGCACCTTGAGTGTGACGCAGCAACAGGTTCTCGACAGCCTCGCCAGGATCAAGTCGCCCCGCGGGGTCGCGCTCACCAATGCCAATGTGCTGAGCGCGATCAGCGCGTCCGACGGCAAGGTATTCTTCTCGATCAATGTCGAAGCCGCCGAGGCCAGGGCCTGGGAATCCATCCGGGCCGAGGCCGAGGCCGCCGTGCGCACCATCCCCGGCGTCACCACCGTCATGGTGGCGCTGACCGCCGAGCGTAAGCCGGGCTCCGCACCGCCGCCGCCTCCGCAACCCAGTCGCGGCGCGCCGGGCGTGCAGCCGGCCCATGCCCACAAGCCGCCGCAGGGAGGCGGGTCGCCCATGGCGCGGCAGTCGGAGATTCCGGGCGTCGCCGCCGTGATCGCGGTCGCCTCCGGCAAGGGCGGCGTCGGCAAGTCGACCACCGCGTTGAATCTGGCGTTGGGCCTGCGCGACCTCGGCCTCAAGGTCGGGCTGCTCGATGCCGACATCTACGGCCCCTCGGTGCCGCGCCTGACGGGCCTGCGCGACAAGCCGGAACTGAACGACGAGCGCAAAATGATTCCGCTTCGGCGCTTCGGCCTCGCCATCATGTCGATCGGCTTCCTGGTCGAGGAAGAGACCGCGATGATCTGGCGCGGTCCCATGGTGATGTCGGCGGTGACGCAGATGCTGCGCGACGTCGAATGGGGCAAGCTCGACGTGCTGGTCGTCGACATGCCGCCGGGCACCGGCGATGCCCAGCTCACCCTGGCGCAGAACGTGCCGCTCAAGGGTGCCGTGATCGTCTCGACCCCGCAGGACCTGTCCCTGATCGATGCGCGGCGGGGGCTTGCCATGTTCAAGAAGGTCAACGTGCCCGTGCTCGGTATCGTCGAGAACATGAGCTATTTCCAGTGCCCGCATTGCGGCACGCGGTCGGACATTTTCGGCCATGGCGGAGCGCGGCACGAGGCCGAGAAGCTCGAGGTCCCGTTCCTCGGCGAGATCCCGCTGCACATGGCGATTCGCGCCACCTCGGATGCCGGCAATCCCGTCGTCGATAGCGAGCCGGACGGTCCCCATGCGGCGATCTACCGTGCCATTGCAGGGCAGGTCCGGGACCAGCTCAAGGGCGTCATCGCGGCGGCCTGAATCGGCCGCCCGTGGCACACCTGCTCGTTCCCTCGGAGGACATGCGACTTTCGTAGAGCCTCGTCATGCCATTGTCGCGTTCCGAAACCGGGCCGTCCGTGTTAAAGGCCCACGGCAGTCCAAGCCCCTTCGGTGCGACGCGCCCTGGCGCGTCGCCGGAATCAGCGGCGGCACAAGAGAAGTTTAAGGGGAAACGCCCCAGCAAGGAGAAACCTGAAGATGAAGCGTCGTGATTTTCTGAAAGTGTCGGCAGCAGGCGCGGCGGCGACCGCAGTGGCCTCGCCGGCGATCGCGCAATCCTCGCCCGAGGTGAAGTGGCGCTTGACTTCGAGCTTCCCGAAGTCGCTCGATACCATCTATGGCGGTGCCGAGCAGGTGGCGAAGTACGTCGCCGAGATGACCGACAACAAATTCCAGATCCAGGTGTTCGCCGGCGGCGAGCTCGTCCCGGCGCTCCAGGCGCTCGATGCGACCTCCAACGGCACCGTCGAGATGTGCCACACCGTCTCGTACTACTATGTCGGCAAGGATCCGACCTTCGCGATCTACGCCTCGGTGCCGTTCGGCCTCAACGCGCGCCAGCAGAACTCCTGGTGGTACCAAGGCGGCGGCATGGAGCTCGGCAACGAGTTCTTCAAGAAGTCGAACGTAATCGGCCATGCTTGCGGCAACACCGGCACCCAGATGGGCGGCTGGTTCCGCAAGGAGATCAAGACTGTCGCCGATCTCTCCGGCCTCAAGATGCGGATCGGCGGCATTGCCGGCCAGGTGCTTCAGAAGGTCGGCGTGGTGCCGCAGCAGCTCGGCGGCGGCGACATCTATCCGGCGCTGGAAAAGGGCACCATCGATGCGGCCGAGTGGGTCGGCCCCTATGATGACGAGAAGCTCGGCTTCGCCAAGGTGGCGAAGTACTACTATTATCCGGGCTTCTGGGAGGGCGGTCCGATGGTCCATGCCTTCACCAACCTCGACAAGTGGAATTCGCTGCCGAAGAGCTACCAGGCGATCCTCGCCAACGCGACGGCGAACGCCAACAGCTGGATGGCCGCGCGCTACGACATGCAGAACCCGGCGGCGCTGAAGCGTCTGGTCGCCGGCGGCACTCAGCTTCGTCCCTTCACCAACGAGGTGCTGGAAGCCTGCCTCAAGGCAACCAACGAACTGTGGGGCGAGATCTCGGCCAAGAACGCCGACTTCAAGAAGTCGATCGACGCCATGCAGGCCTACCGCTCTGACGAATATCTGTGGTGGCAGGTTGCCGAATATACCTACGACAGCTTCATGATCCGCTCGCGCACGCGCGGCTGATCGCCTAGTCCTAAAGTCGCAAGACCGGAAAGCCCGGCCTCCATGGAGGCCGGGCTTTTTCTTTGCCGCAGTGCGATCGGGATGGCATTCGGCCGCGGCTTGCATCATGCTGTTCCCCAAGCCTCGGCAAGAAGGCCCACAATCACTGATACATCAGGGCAGGAAATCATGAAGAGAAGAGACTTCATCAAGGTCACAGGACTTGGCGCGGCCGGCGCCGCCACGCTCGCGGCTCCCGCGATCGCGCAGTCCATGCCGGAAATCAAATGGCGTATGCCGACGAGCTGGCCGAAGTCGCTCGACACGCTGTTTGGCGGCGCCGAGATGATGTGCAAGATGGTCGCGGAGGCGACCGACAACAAATTCCAGATCCAGATCTTCGCGGCCGGCGAGATCGTCCCGGGCCTCCAGGTGCTCGACGCCGTGCAGAACGGCACCTGCGAAATCGGCCACACCGCCTCCTATTATTATTTCGGCAAGGATCCGACCTTCACCTTCGGCTCGGCCGTGCCGTTCGGCCCCAACATGCGCATCAACCAGGCCTGGTACATGCTCGGCGGCGGCCGCGACGTGCTCAACGAATTCTACAAGAGCTACAACGTCGTCTCGCTGCTCGCGGGCAACACCGGTTGCCAGATGGGCGGCTGGTTCAGGAAAGAGGTCAACACGCCCGACGATCTCAAGGGCATGAAATTCCGCATCGGCGGCTTCGCCGGCCGGGTGCTGCAGAAGCTCGGCGTGGTGCCACAGCAGCTCGCCGGCGGCGACATCTACCCGGCGCTGGAGAAGGGCACCATCGACGCCGCCGAATGGGTCGGCCCCTATGACGACGAGAAGCTCGGCTTCTACAAGATCGCGCCGCACTACTACTATCCCGGCTGGTGGGAAGGCGGGCCGATGCTGCTGGCTTTCGTCAACCTCGACAAGTGGAACGCGCTGCCGAAATATTACCAGAGCGTGCTGGAGCAGGCCGGCCACTACGCCAACAACTACATGATGGCGCGCTACGACGCCGCCAATCCGCTGGCGCTGAAGAAGCTGCTCGCCAGCGGCGCCAAGCTGCACCCGTTCTCGCCGTCGATCATGGACGCCTGCCACAAGGCCGCCAAGGAGCTGCACGCCGAGGTCGGCGCAACCAACGCCAACTTCAAGAAGGTGCACGACTCTCTCAACAAGTTCACGAGCGACGGCTACGCCTGGTTCCAGGTCGCCGAGGTGGGCTACGACATCTTCATGGCGCGGCGCTCGCAGAGCTGATCGCTTTATCTGTCACAAGCAGCTCCCCGGAGTGAAAGCTCCGGGGCGTTGTCGTGTTTGGAGGCAGACTCAAAAGCTGAAAAACAACCCCATGCACAGTAGCCAACGGCTTGATAAGTCGTGAAGAAATCAGTGGTGCAAGCGGCCTTCGCCCGGCAGCTCCTGCGAACTCAGGAGCACTTTGACGTGTCGGGCAAAACAGTGGCAGAATGCTAGAATCGAATAATCCGAAATGCGTTTCGTTGGCACTCATTTGGAGATGACGATGAGCTTCGATCCAGCCGCCGTTCAAGGCGCGCTGCGCAGGGCATGGTCGCTGTCGACGGCGAGCCAATGGACGGCGGGCAATCCCGCGGCGGCGGCCTGCCGAGCTCCACCATGAGGCCAATTGCCGAGCTAGCCAATCTTGTCGCGAACATAGGTCTCCGCTCGCTCCAGCAGATCATCGAGCGAACAATTGGCCGTGTCGAGCACCAGATGCTGTCGGTCCCATGGTTCATACGCGCGGCTCACGACATCACTCCAGGTTGGGAGTTTGAGGCCATCAATGTCGGGTGTCCGGCTTTCCAAGCGTTGCCGGTGTAGCGCCGGTTCGCTGCAAACCATTTCGATCTCAACCATGCGGGCCGAGGTCTGCAAGGCACATTGCCGCCAGGCAGCGCGGCTTGCCTGCACTGGATTCACGCAGTCGGCGATAACGATGCGTCCGAGCTTGAGATTTTCGGCAGCCAGCGCGTTGGCTATGGCATAGCCCTCTGCACCGACGGTAAAGCCAGCGTCCCGCAACGCCTGTTCGATCGAATCGATACGCAGATATGTCGCCGCGAGCCGAACGGTCAACTCGCGAGCAATGGTCGTCTTGCCGGTGCCCGGAAGGCCGCCGAACACAATGAGTACCGATAATGGATTCATGATGCCCATGATGGGGCGGCGGCTCGAGGTCCGCAACGGGGCGGACGCGGCGATGTCCGATCAAATATGGGTAGCCGACAGGCCGATGCGTGAGACCTTACGCAGTGTCAAATCGAGTTGCACCGAATAGCCGATGAATTCCGGATCGGCATTCAGAGCGGGCGAAGTTGCTGGACGCGCCGAAATTGGGCGTTCGTAACCTTGTCGTGAACGCGGTACGTAGTCTTGCGGTGTTCCTTTCGCGGAACGACCGGGCTATCGGAATCCGGCAATCGGGCTGGAGTCGCGGCCTCAGGCGTGTTTCCCCGCCGTCCGGACTTCACGGTACAATATACCGGACTCAACCAGTCCCGACCAAAATTCAGCTTTCACCGAATGCGGCCAGTCTCGATTCCCGATCGAGATGACGAACGGCCGTTTCCCGTCGGCATTTATCAATGAGCATGGCAACTGAAATCGTACAACTTCTCGTGCAATCGGCCGGCAGTTGGCTCTTTGAAGGCACTCGTTCGGGGCTGAGCGATCGTGAGTGGATGGCCTTGCGCTTTCTCGCGCTTGCCAACAGACTTTCGAGGACCCCGACGGCACTCGCCGGCTTTCTGGGGACGACCCGCGGCGGCGCATCTCTGATTACCGCCGCGCTCCTGGACAAGGGATTGGTGGTCCGTAAGCCCTCCGCGGAGGACAAGCGTTCGATTACGCTATGTGTCACGGGCGAAGGCAAGAAGCTCCTGGAGCGCGATCCGATCCACGCCCTGCGAGACCAGATTGTGGCACTCGAGGGCTCCGATCGATCTCGGCTGCGCGATACGCTTCGCCGCGTCCTCGTTGGGCTCGATGTTGCCGAGCGCCGTCATCACACCGACGTTTGCAGTCAATGCATGTTTCTGGTCGCGAGCGGGGAGGACGGAGACCGCCACTTCAAGTGCCGGCTCTTTCGGAAATCCATAGCCCTGAAGGAGACGAGCCAGCTGTGCACCTATTTCGAAGGGCGGAGCTAGCAAGGTCCGCTGCTCTCGCGAGGAGCGGTCCGGCAGAAATGGCGGGCCATGTTCCATCGGTTGACGCGAACCTGACGACAGGCTGACCTGCTTTCCGGCCACTTTTCGCTGGCCGAGGCGGCCGGAATGATGGAAGAGAGCGAAGATGCCGCGCGGGCCGGGCGGCGACTTGAGTATTTGGCGGACATGCAATGCGCCTTCTGATCGTCGAGGACAATGCCGAGCTGTCGCGGCTCGTCGCGGCCGGGCTGGCGGCGGCCGGCTACCAGAGCGACATCGTGGGCAGCGCGGCCGAGGCGCGCGAGGCGGTGAGCAGCGTCAGCTATGCCGCAATGATCCTCGACCTCGGGCTACCCGACGGCGACGGTCTGTCGGTGCTGCGCGAGCTGCGGCTCAAGATGGAACCGCTCCCGGTGCTGGTGCTGACGGCACGCGGCGGCCTGCAGGACCGCGTCAGCGGCCTGCGCAGCGGTGCCGACGACTACCTCGTCAAGCCGTTCGCGATGGAGGAACTGGTGGCGCGGCTGGAGGCGATCCTGCGCCGGCCCGGCCAGCTGCTCGGCCGCTCGCTCAGCCTCGCCAACCTCGTCTACGACACCGAGAGCCGCCAGATCTTCGTCGACGACCAGCCGCGGATCATCTCCGCGCGCGAGACCTCGGTGCTCGAGATCCTGCTGCGCCGGCAGGGGCGGGTGGTGCCGAAGAAGAACGTCGAGGACCACATCTTCGGGCTGGACGGCGAGGTCGCCTCCAACGCGGTCGAGGTCTATGTCTCGCGGCTGCGCAAGCAACTCGCCGAACACGGCGCCAAGGTCGCGATCCACACCATTCGCGGCGTCGGCTATCTCATGGACGTGGAGAAATAGCGTGGCCCAGATCGGGTCCTATGCCAGGTCCTATGGCAGGTCGCCGACGTTCAAATCGCTGATCTGGCGCATCGTGTTCCTGCACATCCTGGCGGTCGCGGTGGTCGCGATCCTCCTGCCGCTGGTCTTGTTTTGGCTGCTCAATTCCGAGATCACCCAGCTGCATCGCGATGCCATGCGCGCCCAGGCCGAAGTGCTGGCGGAGCGCATCGTTGCGCAGCCGGGCGGCCTGTTGACGTTCAATCTACCCGACAGTCTCAAAGGACTCTATTCCGAAGCGTATGGCCGCTATCAGTACGACATTCGCGATGCCGACGGCCGTTTGCTGTTCTCCTCGCACCGGCGCTCCGCCGCCGCTGCACCTCGCTCGTCGGAGAGCATTTCCGGCGCCGCGGTCACCCGCGACATCGACGGCAAGACGGTGCGCATCCAGGTTGCAGAGGACCTCGCGCATCGCGACGTCATCATCGACGACATTGTCTCGAACTTCTTCCGGCGCGTAGGTTGGATCACCATCCCGATCCTCCTGATCCTGCTCGCCACCGACATCATCATCTTTCGCCGGGCGGTCGCGCCGCTATGGAAGGCCTCCGAGGAGGCCAGCAATATTGGCCCTGCGCGCACCGACATCCGGCTGCCGACGGAGCAGATCCCGCGCGAGATCTTGCCGCTCGTCACCGCCGTCAACCAAGCGCTCGACCGCCTCGAAGGCGGCTTTCGGGTGCAACGGCAGTTCACGGCGGACGCCGCGCATCAATTGCGCACGCCGCTCGCGATCCTGCGCACGCGGATCGAGACGCTTGACGATCGCGCGGCGCGGCAGGCGCTGCATGCCGACATCGAAACCATGAGCCGCCTCGTTGCCCAGCTCCTGGAGATCGCCGAGCTCGACACCCTGGTGCTCGATCCCGGCGAGACCGCGGATTTACGCGCCGTCAGCGCCGAGGTGGTCGCCTCGATCGCGCCGCTGGCGATCGCGCAGCACAAGGACATCGCGCTGAAGGGCGCCGACGCGCCGGTGCTGATCCACGGCAATGCGGAGATGCTGCAGCGCGCGATCTTCAACCTCGCCGAAAACGCCATCAAGTTCACGGCAAAGGACACCACAGTCGACGTCGAGGTGGGCGAGGACGGTTCGGTGCGCGTGCGCGATTCCGGCCCGGGGATCGCCGAGGCCGAGCGCGAGCTGATCTTCCAGCGCTTCTGGCGCGCCGACCGCCGCCGCAGCGATGGTGCTGGATTGGGGCTCTCGATCGTGCGCGCGGTGGCGGACGATCACGCGGCGACGGTCGCGGTGGAGAATCTTCCGGGGGGCGGGGCCGAGTTCACGCTGCGTTTTCGGCCGGCGGACAAGGTAGAGGTCGGGGAGGAACTCGCGCGGCACTGACACTGCACTCTCTCCCTCCTTAAGGCTGGGCAACGGAGCAGGGAGGAAGGCGCCGTATGGCACCTCAGGTGTATGACAGTGTCATATCATGTGCTATAAGGGCGGTGAAAGGGGACAGCATGCGTACCAGCAAGCCGATTACCGTGACCCTCGGCCCGCAGCTTGCGAGCCTGGAAGCCCGCCTGAAATCGGGCGAATACGCCTCCGCCAGCGAAGTCATCCGCTCGGCCCTTCGCGCCCTCGATCGGCAGGATGCTGCGCTTGACGAATATCTAGCCGCCAAGGTTCGGGCTTCGATCCAGGATCCGCGCCCGAGCGTTGCGGCGACGGATGTTTTCAAGCGTTTGCGAACGCGCCACGCGAGGAACGCGAAAGCCGCCAAGCGTGGCGCTTAAGGTCGTATTCCGACCGGAGGCGGAGGCCGATTTGGTCGGCCTTTACGAGTACATCGCAGAACGTGCCGGCTATCGAATCGCAGGCGTCTATATCGACCGTCTCGAGGAGGCATGCATGGCTCTCGCCACCTTTCCCAAACGTGGCACCAGCCGCGACGATCTTCTTCCGGGCCTGCGTACCATCGGATTCGAGCGGCGCGTGACGATTGCATTCCGCGTCCTGAAGACGGAGGTTGAGATCGTCACCATCGCGTACGCCGGACGTCGTTTCGAAGACGATTTATGAGCCGCTTCCGGCTTCCAACGAGAGAGCTTCGTCTTTGGTCAAGGCTGACTGCCGAACCCGGCGAGGGCGCCGCTACTTCAGCTTGCCGCTCGACAGGTCCATGATCATGCGCGTCGCCAGATAGAGCCGCGGCTCGATGCTGCCCAGCTGCACATATTCCGCATCGTTGGAGTGTGCACCGAAGCCCGACAGGCCCATGCCTTCGACCACGGCTCCGCTGGTCTTGAGCGCGGCAAACGCGGCGTCGGTGCCGCCGCCGGTCGCCTTCTCGTCGACCTTGAGGGATAGTCCGATCTCTCCATAGATCGTCTTGCCGTAGGCCGCCACGCGGCGCGAGGCCTCGTTGGCTTCGAGCGGCGGGCGCCGCACCTCGAACTTCAGGTCGACCTTGGAGCCGGGCAGCAGGCGATTCTTGATCTTGTCCTGCAGCTCCTTCTCCAACCCGTCGAAATCGGACACCTTGAGCGCGCGCGCATCGGCCTGGGCCGTGGCGTTCGCAGGAATCACGTTGCGGTTGGTGCCGGATTGGGAGACCGTCCAGTTCAGCTTCAAGCCCCGCTCGGGCTTGGACAGATCTTTCATCTGCAGCACCTGGTGCGAGAGCTCGTACAGCGCATTCACGCCGCCCTCGGGCCTGGCGCCGGCATGTGACGACTTGCCCTGCACGGTGAGATAGGCCGAGCCGATGCCGCTGGTGGCGAGGCGCAGCGTGCCGTCAGTGCCGCCGCCTTCGAACGAGAACACCGCGTCCTGATCCGAGGCGAGGCGGGTGATGGTGCTGCGCCAGCCGGGCGAGGAGATCTCCTCGTCGCCGTTCGTGAGCACCGTGAGCGTGCCGTAATCCCTAAAGTTCAATTTCTGCAGCAACGCCACGGTGTGGAGAATGAGCGCGACGCCCTGCTTGTCGTCGGCGATGCCGAGGCCGTAGGCCTTGTCGCCGTCGATGCGGAACGGCTGGTCCTTCAGCATGCCCTTCAGGTACACCGTGTCCATGTGGGCGATCAGCATGATCTTCTTGGTTCCCGCGCCCTTGAACACGGCGTGCACGGCGGGTCCGATCTTCTCGGGGCTGTCGTCGAGCCGATAGACGTCGGTGGGCTGCAGGATCTCCACCGTGCCGCCGAGCTGCTTGAGCTGGCCGGCAACGCGCTCCGCGATCTGGTTCAGGCCTTCGATGTCCTTGCTGCCGGATTCGATGCTGACGAGATCGCGCAGCGTGTCGAGCAACGGCTGCTGCTCCTTTTGCGCCAGCATGTGGACATCGGCGATCGGCTCGGCCTGCACCATCGCCGCGGCACATGTCAGCCAGAGTGAGGCGATCAACCGGCCAACGAGCGACAGAGCAGGGTGCAATCGGGGCATGAGCGGTCATCCTTAGGGCTGAGGATGGCCCGGTATGCCTGCGTTTCCGGTGCTTGTCACGCGCGCCGTCGCGCGTCGTGCGCCACTTGCGCGGAGCACGACGGCGGGTGTTGTCCTCGCTATTTCTGCGGCGGTCCGAGATCCAGCGGCGGCAGCTCGATCTGCGGCACCTCGATCTTGATCGTGTTGGGATCGATGGTCGACTGCACGCCCTTGTAGTGCATGACCATCGCGGGGAACGCGATCACCAGGCCGACCATGATGACCTGGATGACCACGAAAGGCACCGCGCCCCAATAGATCTGGCCCGTGGTGACGGGGTCCATCCGCTTGCCGGTGACGCGATCGGTGTAGCGCTCCTTCGGTGCGACCGAGCGGAGATAGAACAAGGCGAAGCCGAACGGCGGGTGCATGAACGAAGTCTGCATGTTGACGCCGAGAATGACGCCGAACCAGATCAGGTCGATGCCGAGGTGCTCGGCGGCAGGTCCGAGCAGCGGGATCACGATGAAGGCCAGCTCGAAGAAGTCGAGGAAGAAGGCCAGCACGAACACGAACGCGTTGACGAAGACCAGGAAGCCGACCTGGCCGCCGGGCAGCGAGGTGAGCAGGTGCTCGACCCAGACGTGGCCGTTGACGCCGTAGAAGGTGAGCGAGAACACGCGGGCGCCGACCAGGATGAACACGACGAAAGCCGACAGCTTGGCCGTCGATTCCGTGGCCTGCCTGATCAGGTCCCAGCTCAGCCGCCGCTTCGCGGCGCCGAGGATGAGGGCGCCGGTGGCACCCATCGCGCCGCCTTCGGTCGGGGTCGCGATGCCGATGAAGATCGTGCCGAGCACCAGGAAGATCAGGAACAGCGGCGGCACCATGACGAAGGTCGTCTGCTGCGCCATCTTCGACAGGAAACGGAAGCCGGTGAGCTTGTCGATGATCCAGTTCACGACGGCCATGGCGAAGGCGAAGACGATGCCATAGAACATGCTGAGCACGACGTAATCGGCGCCATGCGTCTCCGAATTGCGCATCATGAACCAGCCAAATACGCCGCTCGCGAGGAACAGCACGCCGAGCGAACCGAGGCCGCGGCTGCCGCTGTCTTCGCGGAAGCCGATCGCCTCCTTCGGCAGGCCCGGCGTCGCCTTCGGGAAGATCATGCTGACGAGGAAGGCGTAGCCGGCGTAGAGGCCGGCGAGCACGAGGCCCGGAATGAAGGCGCCCTCGTACATGTCGCCGACCGACTTGCCGAGCTGGTCGGCCATCACGATCAGGACGAGCGAAGGCGGAATGATCTGCGCGAGCGTACCGGATGCGGCGATGACGCCGCTTGCCACGCGGCGGTCATAGCCATAGCGCAGCATGATCGGCAGCGAGATCAGGCCCATCGAGATCACGGACGCGGCGACCACACCCGTCGTCGCGGCCAGCAGCGCGCCGACGAAGATCACGGCATAGGCGAGGCCGCCGCGGATGGTGCCGAACAATTGGCCGATGGTGTCGAGCAGGTCCTCGGCCATGCCCGACCGCTCCAGCACCAGTCCCATGAAGGTGAAGAAGGGAATGGCCAGCAGCGTGTCGTTGTTCATCACGCCGTAGACCCGCTCCGGAAGCGCCTGGAGGAAGTCGGGGTGGAATTGGCCGAGTTCGACGCCGATGATGGCGTAGAACAGGCCGACGGCGCCGAGCGAGAATGCCGCGGGATAGCCGAGCAACAGCACGACGACCAGCGACGCGAACATGATGGGCGCCATATTGGCGATGATAAAAGCGGTCATGATTTCCCCTACACCGTCGCCAACGGCTACTTCTTCTCGATCGCTTCGACGAGATGCTCGACTTCCGCTTCCAGCGCGGACACCTGGGATTCATGCGGGTCCGGTATCATTCCGCGCATCACCGCAATCCGCTTGATCAGCTCGGAGATGCCTTGAACGAGCAGGAAAGCGAACCCGATCATGATCAGGGCTTTGGCGGGCCATTGCGGCAGGCCGCCGGCATTGCCGGATTGCTCGTTGATGTGGAACGAACGCTGGAAGAACGGCACGCCGGTGATGACCATGACGATGCACAGCGGGATGAGGAAGAACAGGTGACCGATCACGTCGATCATGCTGCGGACCGTCTTCGGCAGCGCGTTGTTCACGATGTCGATGCGGATGTGCTCGTTGTCGAGCAGCGTCCAGGGCGAGCAGAGCAGGAACACGATGCTGAACAGCACCCATTGCAGCTCGAGCCACGAATTGGAGGACGTGTCGAAGGTCTTGCGGACGATCGCATTGACCGCCGAGATGATGACGGCGGCCACGATCAGCCACGCCAGGCGTTTGCCCGTCCAGCGCGTGAACGCGTCAATCCCTTGGCTCAGCTTCAAGAGCGCTTGCAACGATAGGTCCTCCCCCGATTGTGCCCCGGCCGTCTTGACTGCGCCGAACGGGCGCGTGGCTTGTCTCGCCGCGCAGGCATGAGGCAGCCGCACCAAATCAGCGGGCGTGCCGCCAGTCAATCGGAAGTTTGTTGATAGTTAAGGGGAATAAGGCCGTAGTCCGCCGGTGTCAGCCACCGGTGACGCTCATATGCCTGGAGACGCTGGGACGGTCGTGGCGGCGGTCGATGATGAAATCATGGCCCTTCGGCTTCAGGCCGATGGCGCGGTCGATCGCATCCGCAAGCAGCAGGTCGTCATCAGATGCACGTAGAGGTTTGCGCAAATCCGAGGCGTCCTCGTGGCCGAGGCAGGTGTGCAGCGTTCCCGTGCAGGTAATCCGAACCCGGTTGCAGGATTCGCAGAAATTGTGCGTCATCGGCGTGATGAAGCCGAGCTTGCCGCCGGTCTCGGCGACGCTGACATAGCGGGCCGGTCCACCGGTGCTCTCGGCGAGGTCCGTCAGCGTGAATTGCTGGGCAAGGCGTGCGCGCACCAGCGAGAGCGGCAAATATTGGTCGATGCGGCCCGAGCCGATCTCGCCCATCGGCATGACCTCGATCAGCGTCAGGCCCATGCCCTTGCCGTGGGCCCAGCGCATCAGCTCGGGAAGCTCGTCCTCATTGAGGTTCTTCAGCGCCACCGCGTTGATCTTGACGGCAAGTCCTGCGGCGCGTGCGGCCTCGATGCCTTCCAGTACCTTGTCGATCTCGCCCCAGCGGGTGATGTCGCGAAACTTCCTGGGATCGAGCGTGTCGAGCGAGACATTGATGCGGCGGACGCCGCAATCGGCGAGCTCGCTCGCGTGCTTCGCCAGCTGGGTGCCGTTGGTGGTCAGCGTCAGCTCGTTCAGAGCGCCGCTCGAAAGATGCCGCGACAGCGAGCGCACCAGCGACATCACGTTGCGCCGGACCAGCGGCTCGCCGCCCGTGAGCCGCAACTTCTTGACGCCCTTGGCGATGAAGGCCGAGCAGAGCCGGTCGAGTTCCTCCAGCGTCAACAGGTTTGCCTTCGGCAGGAACGTCATGTCCTCGGACATGCAGTAGAAGCAGCGCAGGTCGCAGCGGTCGGTGACGGACACGCGCAAATAGCTGATGGTCCGCCCGAACGGGTCGGTCATCGGGGTCGACAGCGCGGCGGATCCGTTCATGCGAGAGGCCTTGTCACTACGGCAATGGGCGCACCCTGGCTTCAGCGGTGCTCGGGACGCAATCTAAGCATCGGACGCGACGAGGACAATCGGGTGGTATACGTAGATCACCGCTTGCCGGCGTTCGGATTGGGGAACGGTGAGGCCGCGGCCGGCGCCGCCTCTGCCGGTGCCGCAGCAGGCGCGGCTACGGCCGGTTTGGGCTTCCTGGGCCGGTGCGGCTTGCGAACCGGCTTGGGCGGCGTCGCCGGCTGGAGTTCCGCAAAGACCGGATTCGGGTCCGTGGTCACCGACGCCGGGGTGGTGAAATCCCCGGGATTTTTGATCACGTTCACCGGGACGCTTGCCGGCTGGTGCTTCGGGAGCGCGAAAGCGACCGTGAAGGGGGCCTCGGGGGCGGGAACCGAGACGGAGCAGGGGGTCTTGCAGCCCGGACCCATCGAGGTCGTGGCGTCCGCACCCGGGGGATTGGATTCGAGCCGGACCTGGACGGTCGGCGGGGCCGATTTGAACATGTCCCAGGACATCGAGGAGCAACCCCCAAGACCTGCCGCCCCCAACAGACCCGCTCCCGCTAACGCAACCGCGATGACACGACGCATGACCCATCCACTTCAACTGCGACGAACCGCCACACAAGCCCCGCGCGGACCTTAGGAGCGTCGTTGGGGGCAGGCAACCGGCGGGCGGCGCATAGTTAATGAATGGTTAATGCGAGGCTATCGCGGAATAATAACGCGATTCCAGGAGCTTGATGGCGTTATACGGTCATCAGGCTGCTGGCGGCGGCCGGCAGGTCGCGCATGTGATGGATCAGCCGGTCCGGTTTCAGCTCGGCAATCGGCACATCCGTGTAGCCGAAGCTGACCCCGATCACGGGTACTCCGGCCCGGCGGGCCACCCCGACATCGGTTCCGGCGTCGCCGACCATGATGCTGGCTTTGACCGCTCCGCCGGCCCGCGCCACGGTCTCGCGGAAGATGGTCGGATCCGGCTTCTGGACGCCAAAGGTGTCGGCGCCGCAGATCGCCGCGAAGCGGCGGCTGAGGTCGAGCTCGTCCAGCAGCCGCTTCGACAGCCATTCCAGCTTGTTGGTGCAGACCGCGAGGCGGTGGCCTTGCGCCGAAAACTGGTCGAGCGCGGCCTCGAGCCCCTCGAAGGGCCGGGATTCGACGGCGATATGATCGGCATAATAGCCGATGAAATCGGCGGTCATCCGGTCCATGTCGGCGGGGGTGACGGTGCGACCCTCCGCTTCCAGCCCCCGCTCGATCAGCTTGCGGGCGCCGGCGCCGATCATGTTGCGGGCCGAGGCCATCGGCACCGGCGGCAGCCCTTCGCGGTCGAGCACGTAGTTCAGCGCGGTGATCAGGTCGGGCGCCGTATCCACAAGCGTGCCGTCGAGATCGAAGACGATGGTGTGAGGGGAGTTCATGATCCAAGCGCTACCGGCCCGCTCGTGTCCACGCAAGGGGCGGGCCCATAAGATCACCTTATAGGCCTGTTCCCGCGCGGAAAACGAGGCTACATAGGCCGCCGAAAGCGGCCATGATCGGCGGCACGTTCGAGACTTCATAGGTGGGCGCAAACGTGAATATGGACCAGTTGAAGCGACAGGCTGCTGCTCGCGCGCTCGAGGATGTCAGGGACGGCATGCAGCTCGGGCTCGGCACCGGCTCGACCGCAAAGCATTTCGTCGAGCTGCTCGGCGAGCGCGTCGCCGCCGGGCTGAAGGTGATCGGCGTGCCGACCTCCGAGGCGACGCGCCTCGACGCGGCGCGTTGCGGGGTCCCACTCACGACGCTCGACGAGATCGACCATCTCGACATCACCGTCGACGGCGCCGACGAGATCGATCCCGCGCTCAACCTGATCAAGGGCGGCGGCGGCGCGCTGCTGCGCGAGAAGATCGTGGCGGCGGCCTCGGATCGCATGATCGTGATTGCCGATGACACCAAATGGGTGCCGACGCTCGGCAAATTTCCGCTGCCGGTCGAGGTCATTCCGTTCGGCCTCGGCGCGACGCGCCGCGCGATCGAGAAGGCATTTGCCGAATGCGGCGTTTCCGGGCAAATGGCGGTCCGCAAGGCCAAGGACGGCCACGTTTTCGTCACCGACGGCGGCCACTGGATCGTCGATGCCCAGCTCGGACGGATCGAGGATCCTGCCAGCCTCGCCACGGCGTTGAGCGCGATCCCCGGCGTGGTCGAGCATGGATTGTTCATCGGCTTGGCCAGCTCTGCCGTTCTGGCGGGGGCTGAGGGAATTCGCGTGATTGAACGGCGCAAGCCGAAAGGAGACTAGGAATGAAGAGCGTTTTGAAGTTCTTGCCGGCCGCGACGCTCGTCGTGGGATTGGCCCTTACGGCCGCCCCGGCCGTGGCGCAGCAGCCCGCCCAGCCAAAGGCTGGCGCCGCGCCGGCCCAGCCGAAGGCCTCGCCCGCGGCGATTGCGGCAGCCAGGGAAATTTTGCAGATCAAGAACGCCAATGCGATGTATGCCGGCGCCGTGCCCGGCCTCGTCGAGAAGACCAAGATCGCGCTGACCCAGCAGAACCTGAACTATCAGAAGGACCTCAACGAGGTCGCGCCGATCGTGGCGCAGCAGCTCCAGGGCCGCCAGAACGAGATCGGCGAAGGCATGGCGCAGATCTATGCCAGCGAGTTCACCGAGCAGGAGCTGAAGGATCTCGTCACCTTCTACAAGTCGCCGCTCGGCAAGAAGCTGATCGACGCCGAGCCGCGCGCCATCGGGCTCAGCATGGCCTTCATGAACTCCTGGGCCCAGAACTTCTCCGAGACCGTGATGGGGGCCTTCCGCGCCGAGATGCGCAAGCGTGGCAAGGAAATCTGACAGACACTATCTGATCAGGAATCTTTGAAGGAGGTCGGAGTGGACAATGGCTGAATTCGACGTCGACCTCTTCGTCATCGGTGGTGGTTCGGGCGGCGTGCGTGCCGCCCGCATCGCGGCCGGTCACGGCGCCCGCGTGATGATCGCGGAAGAGTACCGCATGGGCGGGACTTGCGTGATCCGCGGCTGCGTGCCGAAGAAGCTGTTCGTGATCGGCTCGCATGTCCGTCATGAGCTCGAGGATGCCGCGGGTTTCGGCTGGACCGTTCCGCCCGCCAGCTTCGACTGGGCGACGCTGATCGCCAACAAGGACAAGGAGATCGCGCGGCTGGAGGCGGCCTACACTGCCAATGTCGAGAAGTCGGGCGCGCAAATCGTCAAGAGCCGCGCGGTGATCGAAGACAAGCACGCCGTCCGTCTGCTCGAGAACGACCGCAAGATCACCGCAAAATATATCCTGATCGCCACCGGCGGCGCGCCCAACCACGGCGCCGCGATTCCCGGCATCGAGCACGTGATCTCCTCCAACGAGGCGTTCCATCTCAAGAAGCTGCCGAAGCGGATCGTGATCCAGGGCGGCGGCTATATCGCGCTGGAATTCGCCGGCATCTTCGCCGGCTTCGGCTCCGACGTCACCGTGATCTATCGCGGCGACAACATCCTTCGCGGTTTCGACGAGGACGTCCGCGCCCATGTCCGAGCCGAGATGGAGAAGCAAGGCATCACCATTCTCACCGGTTGCACGGTGGCGAAGGTCGATCGCCACGGCGAGGAGTTCACCACGCATCTGTCGAACGGATCGAGCCTCGCTTCCGACCAGGTGATGTTCGCGATCGGCCGCCATCCGGCGGTGGCCAATCTCGGCCTGGAGAAGGCCGGTGTCGCCATCAACCCGAACAACGGCGGCATCGCGGTCGACCATTTCTCCAGGAGCTCGGTCGACAGCATCTATGCGATCGGCGACGTCACCCATCGCTTCAACCTAACGCCGGTCGCGATCCGCGAGGGCCATGCCTTCGCCGATACCGTGTTCGGCAAGCGCGAGGTGAGGGTCGATCACGCCAACATCCCGACCGCGGTGTTCTCGCAGCCGGAGGTCGGCACGGTTGGTCTGACGGAAACCGAGGCGCGCGCGCAATTCAGCCACGTCGACATCTACAAGACGACGTTCCGCCCGATCAAGGCGACGATGTCCGGCCGCGACACTCGCGTGCTGATGAAGCTCGTGGTCGACGGTGCGACCGATCGCGTGCTCGGCTGCCACATCGTCGGCGATGCCGCCGCCGAGATCACGCAAGCCGTCGCGATCGCGGTGAAGATGAAGGCGACCAAGGCCGATTTCGACGCGACGATCGCGCTGCATCCGACCGCGGCCGAGGAACTCGTCACCATGCGCACGCCGACCGCGCGCCACGTCCGCCAGGCGTCGGAGTAGGGCGTCTCCTAACCGTACAGATACCCCACCGGCTCACCTTCGGTGCGCAGCGGACGAATGTCCTTCCGCGTGATGATCTGCCCGGCGAGACCGTCGATCTCGTCGCGCTGCGTCGGCGTCCAGCTGCGAAGGTTGTCGATGCCCTTGAGAAGGCCGAGCCGGAGCACCTGGGTGTTCTCGCCAACCGCGACGAGGCTGATCGAGCTCTTGCCGGCCGTCAACACATCGCCTGACGCAAGCTCGAATGTCTCGCCGGCCTTGTTCTTGAATTCAGCCGTGCCGCGAATGACGCGATAGATCACGACCTCACCCTTGGCGAACGAGGCGGCGTCCACGGATGCCGATGTACTCTTCGGCAGAAGCGACTGGCCGCGCGGGTCGGTCGCGATGATGTGGCCGGTGACGAGCTCGCCGCTCGGTGTCTCGATGCCGATATCGCGCACGCAAACCGGCAGCGGCGATTTGATCGAGCCATCCGCGAGCGGCTTGAACAGTGCATCCAGCGCCAGCGGATCCTGAAGCCAGAAGCCGGCATTGGCCGGGCGATCGTGCAGCGGATGGCTCCAGGCCACGCGCGGCGTTTCAGCTTCAACGATCTGATCGGGGCCCACGATGGTCGGATTCGGAAAGGTGGTGGGATCGGTGATGAAGGCTTCGAGGAATTTGCCCGAATAGCCCATCGAGATCGGATCCGGCACCACCGTCTGCGGCGTCTTCAAGTTCTCTTCGGTCGACAGGCCCGACCAGGTGTAGAAGAGCTGGCGATGCACGATCGCGCTTTGCAGCATCACCGCGCCGGGGCCGACATTGTAGAAGCGCCCGTCATAGTCGAAGGTGAACGCGCCCGAGGTGACCAGCACCAGCTGAAAGCCGCCGGGTGGAAGATGCAGGTGGAAGTCGGTGGGCCCGGTGTCGGGGCGATAGATCGGCAAGTTCGTCGCGACTTCGTGGAGCAGGAAGGTTTCGTTGTTGGCGTGAAAGCCTTCGTTGGCGCGATTGTAGAGCGCTTGCGGGCGATACGTCGCCTCGAACTTCGCATTCCGGTCGCGATCGATTGCGACGAAGTCCTGGGTGCTGAGGCGGAGCGGCGCGCCATTCGGATGGGTGAGGCCGGTCGTCTTGAGATCGCCCGCAGCATGCACGTTCATGACGTTCTCCGCTCTGCGCCTTTGCTTCGCTGACAACGTCATTGCGAATTCTGGGCCAGTTGGTTTGTGAAGCAGCGAGCGAGCCCCGGCGCCGCGATGCAAGCGTGCCCGTTCAGGAAAAAATCCGGTGGTTGCACGGGACGTTAGATCGACGGCTTGTTCTGATCGTCAGACGCCGTGTCGGGGGCGCGTGCTTCCGAGGGCGGCGACGGGGGTGTCCAATTTGTCGGCAAGCCACGCCAGTGCAGGTGCAGCGGCGCAGGTGCCAGATCGGCGCGATGCCGCTCTTGGGATCAGCAATAATGTCGCGACCGCACAGGCGGCGATTGACAGAATGTTCATGTTTTGTTCTTATGCTGCCACCGAGATGGAGGCAGTCATGGACAACCGTATCAGCGAAATTCGCAGAACCATCAGAGCGCTCCGCGTCAGCATGCGCGAAGCCGAGGCGATCATGCACGAGCAGATCAATCGCGGCGAGGACTGCAGCTTCGTGGCGCAGGAAGTCATCAAGATGCGCTCGGTCATGAGCCTGCTCGCGAAGGAGCGGGTCGCGCTCGGCGATCACGAGCCGATCCTCGTGAACAATTTCTTCATCCCGCGGCGCCGGCCGACGCGAAAGTCGGTCGATGCTCGGGCCCCGACCGTCGAGTCCGTGTTCCGTCCGCGGCTGGTGGCACGGGCTTGAGGCGGAGGGCGCCTTAATCAAGAGCGCGCGGCGCGGCCCGATCCGGCTTGCCGGCCGGGCTGTCCGCCCACTTTGCCATCTCCATAGTCCGCACGTCGACGCCCTCGCACCAGAAGCAGCTTGGCCGCGCGCGACCGTTCTTGGACAGGATCGGGACCAGGCTGTGGCCGCAACCGGCGCACCAGGCGATGTCAGTCATGCATTCCCCTACGGCGTACCAAATTCAGAAATCACGTTCTCGTTCGCGAAGCTTGCGCGGGCGCTATGAGGGCGCTGGCGTATTGCGTCCGATCGGCGCGCTCGATCCCGAAATCGTCGATGTAGCGATCCATCGTGACACTGCTGCGATGTCCTCGCCGCTTTCGCGATAGGCGCGAAGCTGGAATTCGGCCGAGCTGCCGCGGTCCACAATGACCCGGCAATGCTCGATCTCAGCGGCGCAACCCAGTAGGTCCGCGTCCTCGGCGGTATCGCCGATGATTCGGGAGAGTAGCTCCGAGATCGTGACCGGTCCGTCTCGAGAGGCAAAGATGCAATCGGTTCCGTAGCGCTGGGCGCGCCATTTATTCTCTACCGCGATTGCGCGTTCGACCGCCGTGACCTCTTTCGACAGATGAGGCCGCAGATGGAGGTGACGCGTCAGGCAGCGATAGAGCGAGGCGATGGCAACGGCATCGTCGACGAAGGTGCAGGTGTCGGGCGCACGAAGCTCGAGCGTCGGGTGCCGCATCGAAGGACGCATCGCCCACCAGATGTGGCTCTCGTCGGGTATCACGCCGGAGCGCTGCAGGGTGCCGACATATTCGTCGTAATCCTGCTTGGCCTCGAACAGCTCGGGCAGGCCGGTGCGCGGCAGCTCGGAATAGGCGGCGAGCCGGTAGCCCTTCAGTCCGGTCTTGTGCGAATTCCAGAACGGAGAGGAGGCCGACAGCGCGATGAGCAGCGGCAGATGCGGCAGCATCGCCCGCATCACCGCCATGCGCTTCTCGGGATCGGGCAACTGAACATGCACATGCATGCCGCACATCATGTTGCGATGGCCGACGCTGCGCAGATCCTCGATCATCTCCTCATAGCGCGGCTTCGGGCTCGGCTGCGACATGCGCCAGACTGCCGTCGGATGCGTGCCGCAGGCCATGATCACGAAGCCATATTGCGCGGCGACGTTCGCGATTTCGCGACGCAGGAAGCGAAGCTCTTCGCGGGCATCGTTGACGTCGAGGTGAACGTTGGTGGCGACCTCGAGCTGGGATTGCAGCATCTCGCGCATGGCCTGGCCGCCGGTCGACCAGGTCGCCGATTCGAACAGCTCGTTGGGAGTCTGGATCGCGACCTCGAACGTACGTCGATCGGCCAGGAAATATTCCTCCTCGATGCCGAACGAATATTCAGCCGCCTTGCCGCCGGCGCCGGCGGAGCGAATGACGAGGTGCTGCTTGTCATGAGAGGAATCGAGGCGCAGCAATTTCAAAACGTCCGAAGCAAATGTCATTAGGCCACCCGGCAAAGGCATCACCTCCGGGCGATAATCCTTCTGGCAGGAGCGGGTTCCGCGTCGCACTCACTGCAAATTGTCGCGTCGAACGGAACAATCTTCGCGTTTTCGGACGCACGCGCGATCAGCGCGTGATTGGGCGGCACTTCGGTCCAGTCCGATTCCTTGTCGAACGGCTCGGACACGACGATGACCTCGCCGCCGTCCTCACGGAAATAGAGTGTGTTCGCGGCGTCGTTGACCGCAACACGGAAGGCGTAGAGATCCTTGCCGTTGGCGATCGCACTGGTGAAGCGCAGCCGTTCGCGCAAGTGGCCTTCATTGACGAGGCCGACGAGAGCATGCAGCACACGCCGCGTCGCCTGAAGCGGATCGCTGTCGAGGCCGGCGCCCATCATCGCCAGGAACACGGCTTCCGAGTCGGTCGTGCCAAGCCGCGAAGGGTAATAGGCATCGGGAATCAGCGCCTCGACCTTGCGCCGCAGCCGGTTCCAGCTTCCGACGAATCCGTTGTGCATGAACATCCAGTGGCCGCAGGCAAAGGGATGGCAATTCTGCCGCGTCACCGCCGTGCCGGTGGCGGCGCGCACATGCGCAAAGAACAAATGCGAGCGCAAATGCCGGCAGAGATAGCGCAAATTTTCGTCCGACCACGCCGGGCGCGTCTCGCGATAGAGGCCGGGTTCCGGATGCTCGCCGTACCAGCCAAGACCAAAGCCGTCGCCGTTCGAGCCCGCCGTCGATTGCAGCGAGCGGATGCTCTGCGCGACCAGAGAATGCTCGGGCTCGGTGACATAGGGCTCGAAAGACGTCGTCTCGCCCCGGTATGCAATCCAGCGGCACATGAGATGTATCCTGTCGGGAGATACCGTGATGTGCAGTAATTGATTGGCCTGCATGATAGTTCCTGGCCGCAGCTGTTCGTCCTCTTCGGAAGGACTCGCATTTCGCGTGGCATCCTTAGACGTTCATTCACCCTGCGGAGGTGCAACGCGTAGACTAGTACGTCTGTTAACTCGACACGGCTAGGTTGCACCCTGTAATTTGGGTGCGCATCATGAGCCGCTTCGTTCTTTTCACATGCATGGCGTTCGTCACCGCTTTCGTCGCTGTCTCCTGGGCGATGCGTGGCTTTCCCATGACCGTCCCTTCCTCTTCACCGACCGGTGAGTTGAAGGCGACACTCACGGCCTCATTCGGCGACGAGAGTGCCAAGGCGTACGAGCGCAAGGCGTGGGAAGCCAAGCACACCCTGCAAAGTGACAAGGATCCGCAGCTCGATGCGCTGCGCATGGACGCGCTGCAGGCGGGCACCGCCTACACGATGTCGCCGTGTGACAAGACGATGAAGGCGAACCTCATCGCGGCCACGTCGGCTTATGCGCGGGGCTACATGAAGATTTTCGACTGCCCAAATCCGGCGCTGGCAATGTTGTGTAGCGAAGAGAAGCGTGATCGGGCCAACGCCGCATATTCGACGCCCCTTGACGTTCGCGTCAAGGCGCAGCTCGCCGAGGCGTTCGAACAAAAAGGAATCGTCAAGGAGGATTTCCCGGAGGAGATCCGCCTCACGGTGCTCCAGTTTGCCGGGCCCGGCCTGTGGTCCGATCCGTCTCCGGTGTGCCTGCCGCAGCAACGCGGGACGAATGCGAGATGAACCGCGCCTGGTTCATCCTCTGGGCCCTCGTCGTCTATCAGGTCGCCGCATGGGCATTTGCGCCGCAAAAGCCAGCCGAGCCTGCGAGGCCAACCGACGGTCCGGGTTATGGCTCCAACGAAGCGATCTTCGTCCACGGGAGAGCGAGCACGCGCCACGAAGCGACGCTGGCGTTCGAGCGTCCCTATGGCTCGCGCTGCGCAGGTGAGGGGCGGAGGCAGTTCATCAGCTCGGTCAGCGGATATTACACGCGCCGTCAGAACGAGACCGAACGTTATCCCGAGACCTTTGGCAAGCCCGGTGCGGACTACATCGCGAAGCAATGGTCCACCGGCGAAGACAAACGCATCGAGCGATTGACGCAGGAAGCGTATGCGCAGGGTTATCTGCAACCGTCCGACTTTGACGATCTCGCACGCAAGGCGGTTGAAGCAATTGTCAGGGGTGAGCGCGTGACGGTTCGTTCCTGCGCAAGCTGACATCGGGATGTTGCGGCCGTTGATTGCCAACCCGTCATCCTTCGAGGCTCGGCCTCCGATGCCAATGCATCGCAAACCTCACGCCTCAGGATGACGGGTTCGGAAAGCGTCGTTCGCCTCGGCCGTTCCCCATAGACATGGAACCCGATGCGGCGGCTGGTCGCAGTCATCTCGTATTGATTCCGACAGGCGCATCTTTATCTCTGACACGAACAAGAATCCGGGCCCCTCTGGCGAGGACGCCGACGATGTCGGCCAACCTCGTGATGTCGGATGACCTGTCCCGCGCGAATGCGATGGATTGGCCGATCGTCGGGCCCCTAATGTTCTCTCCGACCTCATCGTCCCCATCGCAGCTCCGTGCGGCCATTTCGCAAAGATTGAGGAGCAACGATGACTGACGCCAAGCATTCAAATCCTGTTGAGATCGAGATCGCGGAGCCGTCCAGCCTGAACGAGCAGGCCGCGGCCGCGCTGGTGATTGCCGGCGCGCTCGTCGCCGTGGCCGACCGGCGGGTCTCGCCGGTCGAGCGCGACGAGGTGATCCGGTTCATCAGGGAGCGCGGATTGGCGCCGCATCTCGACGACGAGCGGCTGTCTGCAATGTTCGACGCACTGGCCGAACGGCTGGAGGAGCCGGATTTCGCCAATGTCGTGATTGACACGCTGCGACCGGTCTCGGACATGCCGCTGTCGTCACATATGATGGAACTGTCGGAGCGGGTCGCAGCGGCCGACGAAGACGTCCATCCCCATGAAGTGCAGGCGATCAAATTGTTGCGCTTGCTGACACTGGCGCTGCCGCGCGCCAAGCCGGTCACATCGGGTCAGGGGCGCATCGAACGGCAGTTGGCCACGGAGAAGTAAGCATGAGCGCAGCATCGGACGAGCGCAGCAATGAGGCCGCAGGTCCCGCCAGCGAGATGGCCAGCGGTGACCCGCGCCTCGACAAGCTCGTCGATCGGCTGCCGCCGCGCATGGGTGACACCGTCACCTATCTGCTCAAACCGTCGAACCGCTGGGTCAGAATCCCCTCGGGCACGCTGCTCATCGTTGGCGGCGTGCTTTCCTTCCTGCCGATTCTCGGCGTCTGGATGCTGCCGCTCGGTCTCGCGCTGCTTGCCGAGGACGTGCCTGCGCTGCGCTCCTCACGTTCGAAGGTCCTGGATTGGGTCGAGCGGAAGAAGCCGCATTGGCTCGATCCGTCTGCACCGAATGACCGATCATGACTGAATTCATCACGCCCGATGCGCTGACCGCGCTGCTTCAAGTCGTCCTGATCGACCTCGTGCTCGCCGGCGACAACGCCGTCGTCATCGGCCTCGCCGCAGCGGGACTGCCGGCCGAGCAGCGCCGCCGCGCCATCATCGTCGGCATCGCTGCCGCCACGGCACTGCGCATCGTCTTCGCCGGCGTCGCGACCCAGCTGCTGCAGGTCATCGGCCTGCTGCTTGCCGGCGGCGTGCTGCTGCTCTGGGTGTGCTGGAAGATGTGGCGCGAACTGCGCGAGCAGTCGCATGCGAGGCAACTCGCGTTCAGCCGTGGCGCCGGCGCGGATGCTGCGCCGGCGCAGCGAAAGACCTTCGGCCAGGCTGCGGTGCAGATCGTTGCCGCGGACGTCTCGATGTCGCTCGACAACGTGCTCGCGGTCGCGGGCGCCGCGCGCGAGCATCCCTACATCCTCGCCTTCGGCCTGTTGCTGTCGGTCGCGATGATGGGCGTCGCCGCCGATCTGCTCGGCCGCGTGCTCCAGAAGCAACGCTGGATCGCCTATGTCGGCCTCGCCATCATCATCTACGTCGCGTTCGAGATGATCTATCGGGGCTCGCTCGAGCTCGCACCCGTCATCGCGAGTCTCTGACGCGCGCATGCCTGTCTGCAATCCGGAGTGATCAATGACGTCTGAATCCACAGCACCTTCGGCGCCGACCGCGCCGCAGCCGCCGATCGGCCTGTTTCCGAAACTGATCTTCGGCTCGCGCTGGCTGCAATTGCCGCTCTATATCGGCCTCATCGTCGCGCAGGCCGTCTATGTGCTGCTGTTCCTGAAGGAGCTCTGGCACCTGGTTGCGCACTCGTTCGACGCCAGCGAGCAGCAGATCATGCTGGTCGTGCTCGGGCTGATCGACGTGGTCATGATCTCGAACCTGCTGGTGATGGTGATCGTCGGCGGCTACGAGACCTTCGTCTCCCGCCTGAACCTGAGCGGGCATCCCGACGAGCCGGAATGGCTCAGTCACGTCAATGCCAGCGTGCTCAAGATCAAGCTCGCGATGGCGATCATCGGCATTTCCTCGATCTCGCTGCTCAGGACCTTCATCGAAGCCGGCAATCTCGGCACCACGCGCAGCAACTTCACCGAGACCGGCGTGATGTGGCAGGTGCTGATCCACCTGACCTTCATCATCTCTGCGATCGGCATCGCCTGGGTCGACCGCCTCAGCGAGAGCGGCCACCGAACGGAGGCCGGCCACGACTGACGAACCTGGCCGCCTGAGACCTCCCGAGCGGCCGATCCTGGGCCCGCCTGATCGTCCGATCCGGCGGGCTCTTTTTCGAGATCGATAAGCTTGTCTGCAATCGGTTCAGCGGCGGCAAACCCTGCCGACAAGAAGCCCGACGCCTTAAACCAGGCCTTTGGAACCGATCTGCATCCTGCCTGCAAAAGGGCAGGGCTATGGGCATGTCAGTTCTCAGGGAGGTCGTCGCAGCAGTCGCGGGAGTCTACGCGCTCCTGCTGGTCTGTGACGCATTGTTCGGGGTCGGCGAGGCGCGCTTCGACGACGCCTATTACCGCGCCAGCTTCTATGCGCCGCGGCCGAAGGAGTTTCGGTTTGCGACCGACACGCCGCCGGCGGTCCGCGTCAGCGAAGCGTTCGCGCAGTTCTCGGCCGGCGAGGTCAAGCCGAATAAGCGTTATTCGTCGCTGACGACGATCATCCGTTAGGGCCTGGCCTCGCTAATCGGCTGTCCGCCTGACGCCCGGCTTACCGGCAGCATCAGCCGAGGAGCGGATGGCCTCCGAGGTCGCAGATGGGCCCAGTTGCAGACGTCGGCCCGAGCGCCGCAGGAGGTCGGCTATGGGGCCATAAGCGGGCTGACGGCGCCATGCACATGCGTCGCGTAGTCTATTGCTGCGATCTGCTTTCAAGCAGCCGGTCGCGGACCTCCTCCGATATAAAGCGCTCCGCCCGCTGCCATGCCTCGTCGTTGTCGCCGCGGAACTGGAAGTATTTCCTAAACACGATGCGCTGGGATTCTGTATCGATAGCAACAATCTGCGCAAACTGCACCAGCGTGCTCATCTTATGAAAGCCGCCGATGATCAGGATCCGCGCGCCGTCCTGTGACGCCGCGCGCAGCCGATCGCGCAACGTCGGTTCATCGGTCGGACAATTTGAAGAGCATGAGGACGGCACAAGCTCAAAACGGTGGTCCGCCGTGACATCGTCCCGCAGCGCGGTCATGAAGGCCCGCAATCGCTTTTCATGAACGGCCGTCTGATCGGCGGGCTCGTTCGACGTGTCTCTATATTTGAAATCGTCGACGGAGATAGCCAAGGCGTGGCCGGCGGTCTCGGCGGATGCACCTGAGATGAGGCTGGATCCCAGGAACAGACCGGCTGCGGTAACAGCGTGCAGGACTGAGCTGTGGCGCATGGCGATGACTCGATCTCCTCAGCTAAGCCCATCTTGGAAGATCGATTCTTTCCGTCTCCTGTCGAAGAAATTAATCCTTGGTAACGCTATGCGGCCGCCCATGGCAGCGCAGCGCTATGCTGTTCGGCTCACCTGCCCGGAAGCCGACATTGCGGCTATCCGGGCGAATGGCAGTCACGGCCATAACGGGACCTGCCGAGAGCGCTGAAAACCGGTCGCTTTTGAGGCACCGCTTCTCCGCTGGCAGGACCGTTGCGGTTGGGCCAATGGAAGCTGGGCCGCCATTCCACGAAGCTGTCACTGCAGACTCGTCACGCCTGCGCGACGCAACCCATCTGCGAGGTGCTTCCGGTATTTCGTCTCGAGATACGGGGTAGTGACATCGAACAGCTGTTGCGGATCCGCCGGCCGGGCGATCAAATCATGCAGTAACGGCCGAGCTTCCTCAATTCGTCCAAGTTGGCCCAGGCTCGCCAGCAGAATTCTGAGACCGAGATAATGGGGGCGCGTGCGGATCGCAAGCTGACCATAATGGCCAGCCTCCTCATAGTTCTCCTGATGATAGTGTGCTAGTCCGACGAAGCTGAAAAAGGCACCCGCCTGGGGATCGTTCGGGTTCAGCCGGAGACAGCGTAGCAGAGCGTCGAGCGCTTCCCTGAAGTGCCCGATATAGACCCGAACTAAACCGAGACTCAAAAAGCCGAGTGCAAAGTTCGGGTTGAGGTCGATCGAACGCTGCGCCTCCGCAAGCGCTTGTGCGTGCATTCGCATTACCAAACTCGTCCAGCACAACGCATAGTGGCAGTAAGGATCGCGGTCATCAAGCGCAACCGAGCGCGCCGCAGCCGCATGAGCCTCAGATGCCTCGTTTGCGATATCCCTGGTCCAGCCGTGCCAAATCCGGCTGTTCAGCGTGCGCGCCAGTGCCATGTGTGCCTGGGCGAGAGCCGGATCAAGGCTGATCGCCTGTCGCAACAAAACGACTGCCTGGTCCTGGTTCGCCGGAGTTATTTGCGAAAAATGCCCCATGGCCCGCATGCAGCAGTCGAATGCATCAAGATTGGTGACGGGCTTGCGAAAGGCTCGTCTGCCTTCGATCAGCAACATCTCGGGCTCGATCGCGCCGACCACGCTCTGGGTGATCTCGTCCTGGATAGCAAATATGTCGGCCATGTCGCGATCGAACCGCTCGGCCCATAGATGGTTTCCGGTTTCCGCCTCGATCAGCTGGCCCGTAATCCGCACGCGCTGACCGGCTCTTCGTACGCTTCCTTCGAGGATGTACCGTACGCCAAGCTCGCGAGCGACCTGCTTCACGTCGACGGCTCGAGCTTTGTAGACGAACGTTGAGTTTCGAGCGATGACGAAGAACCATCGGTGGTGCGACAGGGCGGTAATAATGTCCTCCGTGATGCCGTCCGCAAAATATTCCTGCTCGGGATCTCCACTCATGTTTGAGAACGGGAGCACCGCGATGGAGGGCTTATCCGGCAGCGAGAGGTCACCGCCCAACACGCCGGTAGCTGCCGGATGCTGAAGCCGCCAATCCACGGCGTACACCGAAACCGGCCGACTAATGTTCTTTAACGATCGTTTTCCGAGTGACATGAGTGGAAAATTGAGCTTGCCCTCGATCTGATCGCGCACCACGTCCGAAATGCAGATGCCACCAGGATCGGCAACTCCTTCTAATCGGGCGGCAATATTTACTCCGTCGCCGAACAAATTATCGCCTTCAACTATTAGGTCACCAACATTGACCCCAATGCGAAACTCCATCTTCTTGTCATCGGGAAGGTCGGCGTTGTGGCGGCTAAGAGCGCGCTGAATTGCCACTGCGGCGCGAACTGCCTGGACGGAACTGCTGAACTCCGCAATCACGCTGTCGCCGGCGCCGCCGAAAATCCGTCCAGCATGTTCAGATACCAGCTCAGATATTGCACGACGGCAGGACTCTAAAGTCCTCAACGTGCCTTCCTCATCGGCCGACATTAGGCGGCTGTACCCGGCAACATCGGCTGCCAGGATCGCGGCCAAACGCCTCATGGTCGATGGGGTGTCCATGCCGTCCCGCATCCTTGGTTTGGCGAGTGTACCCGATTTGAGGACGAAGGTAAGAGTAAGCGTGCCCGGCGATCGAGGTCCTTGTATGCCACTGCAGCGCCGCGATTGATGGGGTGTGCACTCCTGCTAAGCGGTAACCCAACCCCGTTAGCCAGCGACATGGCCCCGCAGGGCCATTTCAAACGTCATTTCTATGGTCGAAACGTAGTACGATGTCGTTCGATCTGTCCCTGCTTGCGCTGGTAGCAGTCTCATGAAGTTGTTTTTCGCTCCCGGCTCGTCCTCCCTACTGCCGCACATCGTTCTTCACGAAGCGGCAGTCCCCTTCGAGCCCATCAGGATCGACGAGCACACCAAGGCCATCTCGGGAGGTGGCGATTACAGGACCGTGAACCCTCTAGGCTACGTACCCGCTCTCTTGCTTGACGATGGGACGTTGCTCACGGAAGGAGCTGCGATTGTTCAATACGTGGCCGATCTCGTTCCCGGAAAGAAGCTTGCTCCGCCAAACGGCACGATCGAGCGCGTGAAACTTCAAGCGTGGCTCAATTTCTTCGCAAGCGAGATGCACAAGGGTGGCTTCTCGCCGCTGTTCTATGAGGGCGTGCCCGAGCAAGGCAGAGCTGTATTTCGCGCGCGTCTCAGAGCGCGCTTCACCTATCTCGATGGTCATCTTTCATTGAACGAATATCTGATGGGAGGTGACTATTCGGTGGCAGATGCGCACTTCTTCGTCATATCGAACTGGGCAAGCTGGGTGGATTTCGATCTGTCGCCGTACAGCTCGGTACTTGCGCATCGCCAGCGAGTAGGATCTCGCCCTGCCGTTGCTGCTGCTCTGACGGCCGAAGGGCTTGTGCCTTGGCCGGCCAAGCAACCTCATTGAGGCCGCATTCCCTCCGACGTCCGCCTTGGGTCACGAGCAGTAGATCACGCTCAAGGTGGTGACTTCCGCTTTACGGTGGCGAGCCGACATTTATGAGTACACGTCCTGATTCATGCCTACGCCGGCGGCCCGCGACCTCCTGCTTGGCCGCTTGCGCGTCGGCAAAGGCGGCTGCGCGGGAGTCGCACGCCTTTCAGCGTCTGCGTGGAAACCCGAGCCGCTGCCGGGCACGATCTACAAGTCCTTGCGTTGCCCGACGGGCAAAACATGCCAGGGGTGGGACAACCCTCATTGCCAAAAAGCTTGGGCGAGAAAAGCCGCGAGGACGCGAAGGCGTGTCTCACTCCCCCTGGACCCATTCCGCGACGCCGCGCCACAGCGTGTCGCGGTGTTCGAGGCGGAAGAAGCCGAAATGGCCTATTTCCTTGGCGCCGACCTCGGAGGGCTTCACGGTCAACACCTCCGGCTTGATCGTAGTGAAGCCGCTCGCCAGCAACTCGACCGCCGGCCGTGTCGCCCAGGGATCGTCGGAAAAGCACAGCGCGCGCAGCTCGCCCCTGAACTTTGCAAAGTTCTCCAGCGCCGGCAGCTTGGAATCGAAGAGATAGCGGGGGCTCGAGACCCACTCGGCCCATTGCAGGAAGACGCCCTTGGGCAAATCCTCGCCGATTCCGGCCCAGCCCGGCGCATAGCCGAGCGCGTGGGTGAGGGGCACGCCGACAAAATTCATGAAGGCGAAGACGCGGTACTTCTCGGGTGAGGTCATCAGCCGCCAGGTCGCGGCCTGCGAGGCCACGAAGGTCGCGCGTGAGATGTCGGTATTGTTCGCGATCAGCCCGAGCGCCTGACCGCCGAAGGAATGACCGATATAGGCGAGCGGCAGCGTATTGTACCGCTCGCGCATCCAGCGCACCGCGGCGGTGACGTCGAGCGCGGCCCAGTCCGACATCGAGGCCTTGAAGCCGACCAGCGATTTCGGCCGGTTGTAGCCGACCATCGCCGGCAGCCGGGAATCGCCGATGCCGCGGTAGTCGTAAGTGAGCACCGCGCAGCCGCGATGGGCGAGATAGGAGGCAAAGCCGCGATAGATTTTCCGCGGCACGGCGGTCGCCGAGTTGATCAGCACGGCATGGCGCTTGGCGCCCCGCGGCAGGAACAGGGTGCCGGTGAGCCCATACCCGTCGGTCGCCGGGAAGCTGATCTCGTCGATGAAAACGTCGTCCAAAGCTGCGTCCATGGGCAGAAGGTATCCTGCCAGTTTCCTCTAGCTTTCCCAGCAAATGCGAATTTGGCTTTCCCCGCAAGGGTTTGCGATGCAAAACGGATTTACAACTGGCGGGGCGGAGCGAGCCTGTGTATAAGGCGGCCCTCGCAACCCCTAGATCAGGTTGTGCTTTTTGCTTCACGGAGAGATTGCGATGTCCGAGCGGTGGACGCCCGAGTCCTGGCGCAGCAAGCCGGTGCTACAGGTGCCGGACTATCCCGACGCCAAGGCCCTGGCCGACGTCGAGGCGCAGCTTGCGACTTTTCCGCCGCTGGTGTTCGCGGGCGAGGCGCGCAATCTGAAGAAGGCGCTGGGGCGCGTTGCCGCCGGCGAGGCCTTCCTGCTCCAGGGCGGCGACTGCGCCGAGAGCTTTGCCGAGCACGGCGCCAACAACATCCGCGATTTCTTCCGCGTGCTGCTGCAGATGGCGGTGGTGCTGACCTATGCCGGCGCGGTGCCTGTGGTGAAGGTCGGCCGCATCGCCGGGCAGTTCGCCAAGCCGCGGTCGTCGCCGACCGAGAAGGTTGATGGCGTCGAGCTGCCGAGCTATCGCGGCGACATTGTCAACGACATCGCCTTCACCAAGGAAGCGCGCGTCCCCGATCCGCAGCGCCAGCTGATGGCCTATCGCCAATCGGCCGCGACGCTGAACCTGCTCCGTGCGTTCGCGACCGGCGGCTACGCCAATCTCGGCAGCGTGCACCAGTGGATGCTCGGCTTCCTCAAGGATAGCCCGCAGTCGCGCCGCTACAAGGAATTGGCCGACCGCATCTCCGACGCGCTCAATTTCATGCGCGCCTGCGGCCTCGATCTCGAGGCCCATCCCGAGCTGCGCGCCACCGATTTCTACACCAGCCACGAGGCGCTGCTGCTCGGCTACGAGCAGGCCCTGACCCGCGTCGATTCCACCACCGGGGACTGGTACGCGACGAGCGGCCACATGATCTGGATCGGCGACCGCACCCGCCAGCTCGATCACGGCCATATCGAATATTTCCGCGGCATCAAGAATCCGATCGGGCTGAAGTGCGGCCCGTCGCTGAAGCCCGACGAGCTGTTGAAGCTGATCGACGTGCTCAACCCCGACAACGAGCCGGGCCGGTTGACGCTGATCGGCCGCTTCGGCTCCGACAAGGTCGGCGAGCATCTGCCGAACATGATCCGCGCCGTGAAGCGCGAGGGCCGGGCGGTGGTCTGGTCCTGCGATCCCATGCACGGCAACACGATCACCTCGACGTCGGGCTACAAGACGCGGCCCTTCGACCGTATCCTGTCCGAAGTGAAGTCGTTCTTCGCGATCCATGCCGCCGAAGGCACCCATGCCGGCGGCGTGCATCTGGAAATGACGGGCCAGGACGTCACCGAATGCCTCGGCGGCGCCCGCGCGATCACCGACGAGGATCTCAACGACCGCTATCACACGGTCTGCGATCCCCGCCTCAACGCCGAGCAATCCATCGACATGGCTTTCCTGGTCGCAGAACTGCTCAAGCAGGAGCGCGCCGGCAAGGCCCAGCCGATGCCGGTCGCAGCGGGGCTCTAAAACCTTGCTGCGGATCTGGAAGGCCACGATCAATTCCCGTAACGGTCTGGCCTATGCGATTGGATCGGAGCAGGCCGTCCGCGAGGAGATCTTTGCGCTCCTGCTGTCGGTGCCGCTCGCCTGGTTGATCGGCGCGACTGCGATGCGGGCCGTCGAGCTGGTTTGTGCCGTCGCCTTCGTGCTGGTCGTCGAGCTGCTCAACACCGCGATCGAAAAGCTCGCCGACCGCCTGACCATGGACCACGACAAGCAGATCGGCCGGGTCAAGGACATGGGCTCGGCCGCGGTCGGCGTGGCGCTGCTGATGGCTGGTGCGTTCTGGATCTTTGCCGTCGTCGAGCGGTTGGGGTTCCTCTAGCCAACAGGATCGGACAAAGCGGCCATGACCGAACGTCTCAACGCATTCGCGGTCACGCTCGCCCAGCTCAATCCGACCATGGGCGACATCGAGGGCAACGCCGCCAAGGCGCGGGCTGCGCGTGGGCAGGCGATCGCCGACGGCGCCGATCTCGTGCTGTTTCCGGAATTGTTCATCGCCGGCTATCCGCCGGAAGATCTGGTGCAGAAGCCGTCTTTCCAGGCCGCCTGCCGCGCCGCGATCGAAGCTCTGGCGCGCGAGACTGCCGATGGCGGGCCTGCCATGCTGGTTGGCACGCCCTGGGTGGAGGAGGGCAAGCTCTACAATGCCTGCGCGCTGCTCGACGGCGGCCGCATCGCCGCACTTCGCTTCAAGTGCAATCTCCCGAACTACGGCGTGTTCGACGAGAAGCGGCTGTTCGCGTGTGGCCCTGCTGCGGGTCCCGTGACTGTGCGCGGCGTGCGCATCGGCGTGCCGATCTGCGAGGACATCTGGCTGGAAGAGTCCGAGGACTACGAGAACGTGGTCGAGACGCTGGCCGAGACCGGCGCCGAGATCATCCTGGTCCCCAACGGCTCGCCTTACGCCCGCGACAAGAACGACGTGCGCCTGTCGGTCGCGGTCGCGCGCGTCACCGAGAGCGGGCTGCCGCTGGTTTATCTCAACCAGGTCGGCGGCCAGGACGAGCTGGTGTTCGACGGCGCGTCCTTCGTACTCAACGGCGATCTCTCACTCGCGGCGCAATTGCCGGCGTTCGAGGAAAGCGTCACCACGCTGCGCTTCACGCGAAACGGTGACGATTGGCGCTGCGCGGGGCCGACCGCGACGCTGCCCGAGGGCGACAAGGCCGATTACGCTGCATGCGTGCTGGGCCTGCGTGACTATGTCGGCAAGAACGGTTTTCCCGGTGTGCTGCTCGGCATCTCCGGCGGCATCGATTCAGCGCTGTGCGCGGCCATTGCGGTCGATGCCCTCGGTGCCGATCAGGTGCATGGCGTGATGCTGCCGTATCGCTACACGGCGGCACACTCGATCGCGGACGCCGGCGAACTCGCCGGCCATTTCGGCATCCGCTACGAGGTCCTGCCGATCGCGGAAGCCGTCAGCGGGTTCGAGACCATCCTCTCGGGCCTGTTCAAGAATCTGCCGCCCGATGTCACCGAGGAGAATCTGCAGGCCCGCACCCGCGGCACGCTCTTGATGGCGATCTCCAACAAGACCGGCCTGATGGTGGTGACGACAGGCAACAAGTCCGAGATGTCGGTCGGCTACGCCACGCTCTATGGCGACATGAACGGCGGCTTCAATCCGATCAAAGATATCTACAAGACGCAGGTGTTTCGCCTGGCGAGCTTGCGCAATTCCTGGAAGGCGGACGGCGCGCTCGGACCTGCCGGAGAGGTGATCCCGCCCGACATCATCACGCGGCCGCCGACCGCGGAGCTGCGCGAGAACCAGCGTGACGAGGATTCGCTGCCGCCTTACGAGGTGCTCGATGCCATTCTGGAGCGCCTTGTCGAACGCGAAGAGCCGCTGGATCAGATCATTGCCGCCGGTTTCGATCGCGAGACCGTCACCCGCATCGATCATCTGCTCAACGTCGCCGAATACAAGCGCCGCCAGGCCGCGCCCGGCGTGAAGGTCACGCCGAGAAATTTCGGCCGCGACCGCCGCTATCCCATCACCAACCGCTTTCGCGACAAGGGTGAGAAACTACAGGCGGCGGATGAGACGCTGGTGTCGCGCGGGAGCAAGGCCTCGATCGACGCGTTCGAGGGGTAGGGGGCTAGCTCGGTCGGTTGGACGAACGCTCTGGCCACATAACGTACTGTCATCATCCGCGAAGGCGGATGATCCAGTACTCCGCGGCGGACATTGTGAACACCAAATTCCCGCCGCGGAGGACTGGATGCCCCGCCTGCGCGGGCATGACAGCTGAGATTGGAGCGGGCGCCTTAGTCTACTTCTGCTGCTGCGGCAGGAAGGTCGGGCCGACCGAACGGATCGGCTTGTTCTCCGACGAGGTCGCAGGGGCTGCATCCGCCGGCGGCGTTGCGGCCGGCGCAGTCGCCGTCGTCGGCGCGGGGGCCGCGCCCTTCTTGGCATTGGCAGGCGCGCCCTTGTTGAGCCGCTGCTGCTGCATCTTCCTGGCGCTCTCCTCGGTGACGATGATGTCGCCCTGCTGCTCGGCCGCCGCCTTGTCGTCGGCAGATTTCAGCGCGTCCGCCCAGGTCTGTCCTGCGGCCTTGCAGGAGCAGGACGGGTTGAACTCGCTGCGGAATTTGAACGCTGTCGGCAGCGCCGTGTAAGGCTGGCCGCCGATCGAGACCGCCGAGTTCATGTCTTCCCCGGGATTGCGATGGCTGTAGAGCACGGCTTCCGCGGCCGGGCAGAGCGCCTTGCAGGTCCTCTCGTCGTCGGGGAAGCGCGCCGGCACCGTCGCAAACGAGATCGGGAAATAGGCGCCGTCGCAGGTGCGCACGCACACGGTGCGGTAGGTGCCGGATTGCGATTGCGGCCCGAGATCGGAGGGCGGCACACCTTGCGGATTGCCCGCATTGTTGCCGCCGAACAGGTTGCTCAGGAAGTTGCCGCCGCCTTGCGACTGCGCGGCGTTGGCGTATTGCGGGCCGCAATTGTTCTGCGCCAGCGCCGCCAGCACCGAGCGGCGCTGGTTGTCGCGCTCCGGATTGAAACCGCCGGCGCCGCCGCCGCGCAGGCGCTCGAGATTGCCGGTGATCTGGTCCAGATTGGCGCGCATCTGCTGGATCTGGGTGTTGACCGGGCCGCATTGTGCCGACTGGCCGTTGAACAGCGAGAAGAAGCCGGAGGAATCGCAGCCCATGCGCTTGGCCTGCATGGTGACGCGGTCGAGCTCGGCCTGCTGGCGGGTCTGGGAATCCTGGTAGCGGCGGATCTGCTCCTCACGCGCGGGATCGCCACCGCCGCCGCGGTCCAGCGCGGCGAGCTGGCCTTCGAGGCGCACGCACATCGGATTCGGCCCAAGGCCGTTCTGGCCCGCTTGCGGCGGCGGTCCGGGCGGACCGGCCTGAGCGAAGGCGCCGGTGGCGAGCACGGCCGTGCTCAGGAGCACGATGCAGGCAAGGAGAAAGCGAGCACGGGAGAGGGACAGGAATTCAGGCATATCCGCCATTCTAGCGAGGTCACGGCCCAATGTGACTTTCCAACGTGACTTTCCAACTTGACTTGGAGGGCCGAAGCGCGCCCTCCCAATAGCCGCTTCCTGCGGCATCGTCACGTCGTTTCAGGGGCCAAAGGACCGGCCTAAGCTGCGCCAGCTCCGAGCAAATTCAGCGCTGGCAGGTGATTGCGACATATTCGTCGCAACGGCCTTGGGAGCAATTTGTGCCGGTTTTGGGGACAGAACCGGTAATTTCGTCGGGATCGACCCGGCGATAGCTCGATGCCTGGGCAAAATCGCGTGACTGGCAATAGGTGCGCGCGGCGGAGGCGCCACATTTGTCGCCTTTGGCCAGACAATGGTCGATGCCGTAGCCGTCCGCCTGGTTGGCGATGATGAAGACGCGGCTCTCGGCGAAGGCGCTGGATGCCGCAACGATGAAGGCGCTGGAAATCAGCGCGGGCAAGAATCGCATGAAAAGGTACCTGGGGCAAAAAGGGGAACTGCCGGTTCCAGAATGGGCTCAAATGGTTAGGGGATCATGAACCATTGTGGCAGGGGAGCGCCTTGCAAGGAGCAAAATGGCGTTTTCGCGGCTCTCTTGACGCAGGGGCGCCTGATGGCCCATATGTTCCGCATGAACGGTCTCCTCGCCATCTGTGCCATTTGCCGCGAGATTACGAGCTAGCGATTCGCTGGCTGGAGCCGTCTTTTCTCAAACACATTGAGAGCCTTGGACGCCCGGCCAACAGCCGACGGGTATCCATATGGAATTGCGCCTTTACGATACGTTGAGCCGGGAAAAGCGCACCTTTGTGCCGCTCGATCCGAACAACGTCCGCATGTATGTCTGCGGACCGACCGTCTATGACTTCGCCCATATCGGCAATGCGCGGCCGGTGATCGTGTTCGACGTGCTGTTTCGGTTGCTGCGCCATCTGTATGGCGAGGCGCATGTCAAATATGTCCGCAACATCACCGACGTCGACGACAAGATCAACGACCGTGCCGCACGCGATTTCCCCGGCCTGCCGCTGAACGAGGCGATCCGGAAGGTCACCGAAGAGACCGGCAGGCAGTTTCATGCCGACGTCGATGCACTCGGCGCATTGCGGCCGAGCGTCGAGCCGCGTGCGACCGAGCACATCGCCGAGATGCGCGAGATCATCGAACGACTGGTCAAGGGCGGCTTCGCCTATGTCGCGGAGGATCACGTGCTGTTCTCGCCGCAGGCGATGAACGCGGCCAACTCCTCGCTGCCGCGCTACGGCGCATTGTCCAATCGCTCGCTCGACGAGATGGTCGCCGGTGCCCGCGTCGATATCGCGCCCTACAAGAAAGGCAACACCGACTTCGTGCTGTGGAAGCCGTCCAAGTCGGGCGAGCCGTCATGGCCGTCGCCGGCCGGCATCACGGCCGAGGGGCGTCCGGGCTGGCACATCGAGTGCTCGGCCATGGCCTGGAAGCATCTCGGCGAGCACTTTGACGTCCATGGCGGCGGCATCGATCTCGTGTTCCCGCATCACGAGAACGAGGTCGCACAGAGCTGCTGCGCCTTCCACCGAGAGCGCATGGCGAATTATTGGATGCACAACGGCTTCCTGCAGGTCGAGAGTGAGAAGATGTCGAAGAGCCTCGGCAACTTCATCACGATCCACGAGCTGCTCAAGGACTGGCCGGGCGAGGTGCTGCGCCTGAACATGCTCAAGACGCATTACCGTTCGCCGATCGACTGGACCATGAAGTCGCTCGAGGAGAGCGCCAAGACGCTCGACGACTGGTATCGCGTCGCGGCGGACGTCGAACCCGGCAAGCCGGCTGCGTCCGTTGTCGAGCCGCTGCTCGACGATCTCAACACGTCGCTGGCGATCGCGGCGCTGCACAGCCTGCGTGGCAGCAATGTGCACGCCCTGGCGGGGTCATTGGGGCTGCTCGGCTTCCTGTCCGAGAGCGCTGCGCAATGGGAAGGCCGCAAGCAACAGGCGAGCGGCGTCGATGCCAAGGAGGTCGAGCGCCTGATCGCGGAGCGCACGGCGGCGCGCAGCCGCAAGGATTTTGGGGAATCCGACCGCATTCGTGATGTGCTCGTCGCGATGGGCGTTGCGATCAAGGATTCCAAGGAAGGAACGACGTGGGAGGTCGTACGATGAAGCGCCCCGACACGCCGTTCCCGCGGCACTGGCTCTATTACATCGCGCTGAAGATCGCGCTGCTCGTGGGCGCCGTGCTGCTGGTGCTCAAGCTCTATGGGATGTGGTGAGGACGATGGGACAGACTTTGCCAAAGCCCGGCTTGCGGCCGTTCCTGCCTGATGATGTGCCCCTGCTCGCCGCGATCTTCACCGCCAGCATCGAGGAGCTGACCGGCGAGGATTATAGCGAAGCGCAGCAGCAGGCCTGGATGGAGGTCGCGGAAGGCGAAGAGTTCGGCAAGCACCTCGCCTCCGACCTGACGCTGATCGCGACGATCGAAGGCTCGCCGGTCGGCTTTGCTTCGTTGCGCGGCAACGACCATATCCGCATGCTCTATGTGCATCCAGCCGTAGCCAAGCAGGGCATCGCCACCATGCTGGTCGATGCGCTGGAGAAGCTTGCCGCCGGCCGCGGCGCGCAAAGTCTCATCGTCGATGCCAGCGATACCGCGCAGGGCTTTTTCGCCAAGCGCGGCTACACGGCCCAGCAGCGCAACAGCGTCACCGTCAACGACGAATGGCTCGCCAATACCACGATGAAGAAGATGCTCGGAGCGGGGCAATGAGCAAAGAGCGCCTTTATCTGTTCGACACCACGCTGCGCGACGGCGCGCAGACCAATGGCGTCGATTTCACGCTGGCCGACAAGCAGGTCATCGCCGCGATGCTCGACGATCTCGGCATCGACTATGTCGAGGGCGGCTATCCCGGCGCCAATCCGCTCGACAACGAATTTTTTGCGACCAAGCCGAAGCTGAATCATGCGCGCTTCACCGCGTTCGGCATGACGCGACGGGCCGGGCGCTCGGTCTCGAACGACCCCGGGGTGGCTGGGCTGTTGGAAGCAAAGGCAGATGCGATCTGCTTCGTGGCGAAAGCTTCGGCCTATCAGGTGCGCGTCGCGCTGGAGACGACGAAGGAGGAGAACCTTGCTTCGATCCGCGACAGCATCGCGGCCGCCAAGGCCGCCGGTCGTGAGGTCATGCTCGACTGCGAGCATTTCTTCGACGGCTACAAGGAAGATGCGAGCTTCGCGCTCGCCTGCGCCAAAGCCGCCTTCGATGCCGGCGCGCGCTGGGTGGTGCTGTGCGACACCAATGGCGGCACCATGCCTGACGAGGTCGAGGCCATCGTCACCGAGGTGACGAAGCACATCCCCGGCGATCATGTCGGCATCCACGCCCATAACGACACCGAGCAGGCGGTCGCCAATTCGCTTGCCGCGGTGCGCGCCGGCGCGCGGCAGATCCAGGGCACGCTGAACGGCCTTGGCGAGCGCTGCGGCAACGCCAATCTGTGCTCGCTGATCCCGACGCTGAAATTGAAGAAGGGTTTTGCCGACGCCTTCGAGATCGGCGTCACGACGGAGAAGCTGGCGACGCTCGTCAAGGTCTCGCGGACGCTCGACGACATGCTCAACCGCGTGCCGAACCGGCATGCTCCTTACGTCGGCGAGAGCGCCTTCGTCACCAAGACCGGCATTCATGCCTCCGCGGTGTTGAAGGACCCGCAGACCTACGAGCACGTGTTGCCGGAAACGGTGGGCAATCACCGCAAGGTTCTGGTCTCGGATCAGGCCGGACGGTCCAACGTCATCGCCGAGCTCGACCGGGCCGGCATCGCTTACGAGAAGAGCGATCCGAAGCTGACGCGCCTGGTCGAGGAGCTGAAGGAGCGCGAGGCTGCCGGCTACGCCTATGAGTCCGCCAACGCGTCCTTCGAGCTGCTTGCGCGTCGCACGCTCGGCAAGGTGCCGCATTATTTCGAGGTCGAGCAGTTCGACGTCAACGTCGAGCAGCGCTACAACGCGCTCGGCGAGCGCGTCACCGTGGCGCTGGCGGTGGTGAAGGTCGACGTCGCCGGCGAGCACCTGATCTCGGCCGCCGAAGGCAATGGTCCCGTCAACGCGCTCGACGTTGCCATGCGCAAGGACCTCGGCAAGTACCAGAAATACATCGAGGGACTGAAGCTGATCGACTACCGGGTGCGTATCCTCAACGGCGGCACCGGCGCGGTCACGCGCGTGCTGATCGAGAGCGAGGACGAGAACGGCGACAGCTGGACCACGGTTGGAGTTTCCCCGAACATCATCGACGCCTCGTTCCAGGCGCTGATGGATTCGGTGATCTACAAGCTCGTGAAGTCGGGCGCGCCGGCGTAGGATGATGACTTAGGGAACGGCGGCGCCACAAACGCCGTCATTGCGAGCGAAACGAAGCAATCCAGAATCCCTCCGCAGGGACAGTCTGGATTGCTTCGTCGCAAGGGCTCCTCGCAATGACGTGGGGAGAGAGGAGGGGCCTAACCAATGATCGACCACATTTCCGTCGGCGTCAGCGATCTCGAGCGCGCCGCGAGATTCTACGAGGCCACGCTCGCAGCTCTCGGCCTTGCGCGCCTCGTCGCGCGGCCGCGGACGGTCGGCTTCGGCAAGGCCTATCCCGAGTTCTGGATCAATCTGCGCGAGAACATGCCGCCTGTAGCCCGGGAAAGCGGCGTGCACATCTGCCTGCGGGCGAAGACGACGGGCGAGGTCGACGCGTTTCATGCCGCAGCTCTCGCGGCGGGCGGGGCCTCGGACGGCCCGCCCGGCATCCGCCCGCACGATCGCGTGCGCTATTACGCAGCCTTCGTCACCGATCCCGACGGCAATCGGATCGAGGCGGTGACGTTCCCGAGCGCGTAGACTTTCAGAGCTTGCGCGCCACTTCCGGCGCGAGCTTCTTCTCGGCCTCGGCGATCTGGGCCGAGGCGGCTTTCAGCTTCGGCAGAATGTCCTCGACGCGATCGGCCTTGAGGATGTCGACCGAAAGGCCGGCGCGGATGAACTCGGTCTGGCGCATATGCGACAGCAGCGAGAACAGTGGCTCCCAGAAATTGTCGATGTTGGCAAGCAGCACCGGCTTGGCGTGACGGCCGAGCTGTTTCCATGTCAACTGCTCGACCAGCTCTTCCAGCGTGCCGACCCCGCCCGGCAGCGCCACGAAAGCGTCGGAGCGTTCGAACATCAAACGCTTGCGCTCGTGCATGTCGGGAGTGACGATCATCTCCTGCACACGCGTCAGCGCGTTCTCGCGCAGCCGCAGGAAGTCCGGGATGATGCCGGTGACGGTGCCGCCGTGATCGAGCACGGAGGTCGCGACCGCGCCCATCAGGCCGAGCGAGCCGCCGCCGTAGACGAGACGGATGTCGTTCTCGGCGAGCGCCTTGCCGAACGCCTTGGCGCCTTCGGTGAAGCGGGGATTGGTTCCGGGGCCGGAGCCGCAATAGACACAGACGGTTTTGATCGTGCTCATTGGTGCCATGATGCATTGCAGCGAAGATGCGTCAAGCCCAATCGCTGATTCGGATCACCCGGAAATCTACCGGTAAATGGCGACAAACAATCGAAGATTCGCCATCTGGCGGGGTGCGCTGGCATCGGGAAGGCTCTATATGACAGGCGAAAATCGTTAATCGCAACGCTGCTCGCATCCGGCGGGCTTTCAGGCTCTTGATGGACCAACCTCAATCGTTGAACGGCGCCGACGTTCCTGATCCGCCCGTCGCGGGCCCGCTGGAGCGGGCCACGCTGATGGGCACGCTGGCGCATCTGTGGCCCTATATCTGGCCGGGCGATCGCGTCGACCTGAAGATGCGGGTGGTCTGGTCGATGGTGCTGCTGCTCGCGGCCAAGTTGATCACGCTGGCGGTGCCGTTCAGCTTCAAATGGGCGACGGACGCGCTCACCGGCGCCAACACCGCGCCAATACAGGCCGATAACTGGCATCTCTGGGTGATCGCCTCGCCCTTGCTGCTGACCGCAAGCTATGGCGTGACGCGCATCCTGATGGCGGTGCTGACGCAATGGCGCGACGGCCTGTTTGCACGCGTGGCCATGCATGCGGTGCGCAAGCTCGCCACCATCACCTTCATCCACATGCACGAGCTGTCGCTGCGCTTCCACCTCGAGCGCAAGACCGGCGGCCTGACGCGCGTGCTGGAGCGCGGCCGCGAGGGCATCGAAGTCATCGTGCGCATGGTGATCCTGCAGCTGATCCCGACCATCGTCGAGGTTTCGCTGCTTCTCGCCGTGCTGCTCTGGCAGTTCGACTGGCGCTACGTCGTGGCGACGTTGATCACCGTCGCGATCTACATGTACTACACCTACATCGCGACCGAGTGGCGGATCGGCATTCGCCGCAAGATGAACGATTCCGACACCGAGGCGAACACCAAGGCGATCGACTCGCTGCTCAACTACGAAACCGTGAAATATTTCAGCGCCGAGGCCCGCGAGGCGCAGCGCTACGACAAGTCCGTCGCGCGCTACGAGGAGTCGAGCGTCCAGGCCTATACGTCGCTCGCGGTGCTCAACACCGGCCAGGCGGTGATCTTCACGCTGGGCCTGACCGCGACCATGCTGATGTGCGCGATCGGCGTGCGCAACGGCACCAACACGGTCGGCGATTTCGTGCTGGTCAACGCAATGATGATCCAGCTCTACCAGCCCCTGAACTTCATGGGCATGGTCTATCGCGAGATCAAGCAGGCGATCATCGACATCGAGAAGATGTTCGGCGTGCTCGGCCGCGAGGCCGAGATCAAGGACGCACCCGATGCCAGGCCGCTGGTCATCTCTGCCGGCACCGTCCGCTTCGAGGACGTGCGCTTTGCCTATGAGCCGACGCGCCCGATCCTCAAGGGCATCAGCTTCGAGGTGCCGGCCGGCAAGACCGTCGCCATCGTCGGCCCGTCGGGCGCAGGCAAGTCGACCATCTCGCGCCTTCTGTTCCGGCTCTATGACGTCTCCGGCGGCAAGATCCTGATCGACGGCCAGGACATCCGTGCGGTGACGCAGGATTCGCTTCGCGCCTCGATCGGCATGGTGCCCCAGGACACCGTGCTGTTCAACGACACCATCCGCTACAACATCCGCTACGGGCGCTGGGACGCCGATGATGCCGAGGTCGAGCAGGCGGCGCAGCTGGCGCAGATCGATCATTTCATCCGCCTGGCGCCGAAGGGCTACGAGACCCAGGTCGGCGAGCGGGGGCTCAAACTGTCCGGCGGCGAGAAACAGCGCGTCGCGATCGCGCGCACTGTCTTGAAGGCGCCGCCGATCCTGGTGCTGGACGAGGCAACCTCGGCGCTCGACACCCATACCGAGCACGAGATCCAGGGTGCGCTCGACCGCGTGGCGAAGAACCGCACCTCGCTGGTGATCGCCCACCGGCTCTCGACCATCGTTGGGGCCGACGAGATCATCGTGCTGGATCAGGGCCGCATCGCCGAACGCGGGACCCACGCCAAGCTGCTCGCGCATGGCGGTCTCTATGCCAGCATGTGGAACAGGCAGCGCGAGGCCGAGGCTGCACGCGAGAAGCTGGCCAAGATGGCCGATACCGGCGAGGCCCCCAACCGGGAGCCGCCGCCGGTCGACGACGCCCTGACGGCGCCTGCGGCGGCGGAGTGACCTTGTCTCCGGTCCCAACTCTGGCCTAAACAGACCCGCGCGACGATCCGCGCCATCAACCCTGAGCGGCAGATAACGATGTCCATTCTCGATTCGATCCAGCGTCAGATCCCGCCGATCCACAAGGAGGGCTATCCCTTCATCGGCGGCTTTGCGCTGGTAAGCCTGATCCTGTTCTGGCTGTGGTCGCCGCTGGGCTGGATCGGCACGATCCTGACGGTGTGGTGCGCGCTGTTTTTCCGCGATCCCGTGCGCGTGACGCCGGTGCGCGAGGGGCTGGTGGTGTCGCCGGCCGACGGCCGCGTCTCGATGATCACCATGGCGCTGCCGCCGGCCGAGCTTGGGCTCGGCGACCGGCCATTGCCGCGCATCTCGGTGTTCATGAGCGTGTTCAATTGCCACGTGAACCGCGCGCCCGTCGCGGGCAGGGTGGACCGCATCGCCTACCGTCCGGGCCTCTTCATCAATGCCGAGCTCGACAAGGCCAGCGAAGACAACGAGCGCAACTCGCTGGTCATCTCGACACCGACGGCTCGCATCGGCGTGGTCCAGATCGCAGGCCTCATCGCCAAGCGCATCGTCTGCTTCGTCAGGGAAGGTCAGGCGATCGGCGCCGGCGAGCGCTTCGGTCTGATCCGGTTCGGCTCGCGGCTGGACGTCTATCTGCCTGTGGGCACCAAGGCGCTGGTTTCGGAAGGGCAGACCGCCATCGCCGGCGAGACGATTTTGGCCGATCTTGTCGTAGACGACCCCAGCCGCGCCTACCGCGCCAATTAACCAATAGTCGGTCGACGAGGGCTTTCCGCCACAATGGCGGAGAGGGGCGTGGCTTGCTATATCTCGCCTTGAGGTGAGGATCAGCCATGACGCCCTACGACTTCAAGAATCCTGACGTTCGCCGCCGGCGGTTCCGCCCGATTCCGGTGCGGATGCTGGTGCCCAACGTCATCACGTTGCTGGCGATTTGCGCTGGGCTGACGGCGATCCGGCTGTCGATCGAGGGGCGGATGACGCTGGCCGTCTATGCCATCGTGTTCGCCGCCGCGCTCGACGGTATCGACGGGCGCATCGCGCGCATGATCAAGGGCCAGTCCAAGTTCGGCGCCGAACTCGACAGCCTCGCCGATTTCGTCAATTTCGGCGTCGCGCCCGGCCTGATGCTGTATTTCTGGCAACTGCACGAGCTCGGCAACGCCGGCTGGATCGCCGCGATGGTGTTTGCGATTTCCATGTGCCTGCGGCTCGCGCGCTTCAACGCCACACTGGACGATCCGAACAAACCGGCCTTTGCCGCCAACTTCTTCACTGGCGTGCCGGCGCCGGCCGGGGCCATCACCGTGATGTTGCCGATCTATGCGGTCTTCCTTGATCTGGGACGCTGGCCTGCGGCGCTGACGGCCGGCTACACGCTGCTGATTGCCTTCCTGATGGTGTCGCGCCTGCCGGTGTTCTCCGGCAAGAGCATGCGGATGCGGGTGCCGCCGGAACTGGTTCTGCCGGCGTTCGTCGCGGTGATCGTCTTCATCGCACTGCTGATCGCCTATCCCTGGCACGTGCTGTCGATCGGCACGGTGCTGTATCTTCTCGCTTTGCCGCTCGGCTACAAATCCTATCGCGACCAGGCACGCGCGATGGAGGCGGCGGCCCCTGCGGGCGGCGAGGTCTCGTCGCCACCCTCGGCGCCGACGCTGGCGAATTTGTCCGAGCCGCCGCACGACGACGACCGGCCCGGACGGCTGCACTGAACGGCGACACGCGGATATCTGCCATGAGGACCGCCGAGTTGGGTTGAGACCCGATCTCGGCTATATCGCCCTGTGACGGCGGCGTCGCGTCAATCAGCCGCCAATCTGGGAGAGAACGCCGTGACTGATAAAGCGACCGGGCCGCTGCCCGCTTCCGTCCTCGAAGCGCTGGGCCGCTATGATACGCCGACGATCTGCAATGCCATGGAGATCGTGGCGCCCGAGCGCCGGCTGATCGGCTACACCACCAAGCAACTGGTCTGCCCGTTCCCCGATTTGCCGCCGATCGTCGGCTATGCCCGCACGGTCGCGATCCGCTCGGTGTTGAGATCCTCGCTTCCGGCTGAGGAGCAATCGAAGCGCCGCATCGAATATTACGAATATGTCGGCACCGGCCATGGGCCGCGCATCTCGGTGATCCAGGACATCGACGGTCCTGACGTCGGCTACGGCGCGTTCTGGGGCGAGGTGCAGAGCAACGTGCACAAGGCGCTCGGCTGCCTCGGCGTCATCACCGACGGCTCGATCCGCGACATTCCACAATGGGCGCCGGGCTTCCAGGCGTTGGCCGGCTCGATCGGCCCGTCGCACGCCTGGGTCCACGCCGAGAGTTTTGGCGGCGAGGTGCGAGTCGCCGGCATGACCGTGAGGTCTGACGACCTCATCCACGCCGATCAGCACGGCGCCATCGTGATCCCGCTCGACGTCGCGGCAAAGCTGCCCGAGGCTGCCGAACTCTGCGGCCGCCGCGAGACGCCGATCCTGGAGATCGCCCGCAGCCCCGACTTCTCGCTGGAGAAGCTGAAGGCCGCACTGAAGCGCTCGGCGGAGATTCATTGAGCTTACGGCAACGACGCCGGACGCGCGCTTACCTTGTTCGGTCAGGAGGCAGCCCGATCAGGTTTGCTGCGCCACGGTTTTTGATCAATCGCGCAGCGATTACAGCGAAGACGGCCTCGAGAGAGCAGGGCCGTCGCGCGTCGTCCTGAACGGCATCAACGCGCGCACCAATCCGCAGATCGGCGATTCCGATGCGCGCAAGCGCCTGCGCGAGCTGGGTCTGAACTGACGGGGCTGGCACGCTAGCGCGCAATCATGGTTAGCAAAGCATTGAGAATCCTGTCGGCAAGCGGCAAAGCCGGCATCCTCCGAGCGGACTGTGCCGCTCCCTCGCGCCGCCTCAACTTAACCTTTACGCGGCTTTAAGGGCGGCGCTCTAGGGTTTCCGATGCGGTTCGGGGTTGGGCCGCGCCAGCGGCCAGGACGGCCGTTGTTGCGTACGCGTTGGAGTCTCCGATGGATATTATGACGGGCGTTGGGCTCGTGGCGGGCACGATCGTCATCGCGACGATGATGCTGCTGGGCGGCGACCTCCACATGTTCATCTCCGAGCATGCGATCATCATCATTTTCGGTGGGTCGGTTTCCGCCACCATGATCCGCTTTCCGCTCAGCGCTCTGCTGCATGGGCTGCCGCTTGGCGCCAAGTTCGCCTTCACCATGAGCCGGCTGTCGGCGCATGACCTCGTCGACGAGCTTGCGCGCATTGCCGAGATCGCCCGCAAGCAGGGTCCGGTCGGCCTGGAAAAGGTCGAGACCGACGAGCCGTTCCTGGCCAAGGGCATCCGTTACGTCGCCGACGGCTACGACCTTGATTTCATCCGCGACAATCTCGAGCGCGACCGTGACAACTTCCTGATGCACCTCGACGAGGGCAGCAAGATCTACCGCGCCATCGGCGACTGCGCTCCGGCGTTCGGCATGGTCGGCACCCTGATCGGCATGGTGCAGATGTTCGCCAACATGACCGATCCGTCCAAGCTCGGTCCGTTCATGGCGACGGCGCTGCTCGCCACGCTTTACGGCGCGCTGGTCGCGAACCTGTTCTGTCTGCCGATCGCCGACAAGCTGCATGGCAAGCTGCTGGATGAAGAAACGAATCGCACCTTGATCATCGACGGCATCCTGATGATCCGCGACTCCAAGAGCCCGACCTTGGTGCGCGAAATGCTGCTGGCCTATCTGCCGGAGAAGCATCGGAACGCCGAAGGCGAGCCGGTGCCGGCCTGATCGCGCCCCAGGATTTAGGCCATGGCCAAGAAGAAACGCGGCGATGCGCACGGCGGCGGTCACGGCTGGTTCGTGACCTTCGCCGATCTCATGGGCCTGATGATGAGTTTCTTCGTCATGCTCGTGGCGTTCTCGACCCAGGACGCCAACAAGCTGAAGATCGTCGCGGGTTCGATGCGCGATGCGTTCGGCATTCAGAGCGAGGCGCGCTATTCCGGCATCGTGGAGTCCGACGGCCTGCCGACCCGTCCGCGGCTGAAGAACGTCGACCATATCCAGCCCGAGGATGCTTCCAATACGCCGACCCCGGACCAGGAAGATCGCGACAAGACCTCGGGGGCGAAGATCAAGGTCGATCGCAATTTCGCGCTCGCCGCAGCCTCGCTGCGCCAGGCGTTGCAGGACATGCCGGAGCTGACCGAGATGTCCAAGCACATCATGTTCGAGGAGACCAAGCAGGGGCTCAACCTGGAGATCGTCGATCAGGACGGCCGCTCGATGTTCGCCGACGGCTCCAAGGTGCCGTATGATCGCACCCGCCGCCTGGTCGAGAAGCTCGCAGTCCCGCTCAAGGCCACGCCGCTCCGCGTCTCGATCGCCGGCCACACGGCGGCCGGCTTCGTGCCGAACCGCAGCGACTATGGCGCCTTCGATCTGTCGGCCGACCGCGCCAATGCCGTGCGTCAGATCCTCGAACGCGAGGGGCTGCCGCCGTCGCACATTTTCGCCGTCTCCGGCAAGGCGGACACCCAGCCGCTCTTTCCGGACGATCCTTCGCTCGCAGCCAACCGGCGGGTGACCATCACCCTGATGCGCGAGGATCCGCCGCTGCCGCCGAATCTGAAGCCATGAGCATGATCCGGGCCCGGAGGGCAGTGCTAGCGCAAAGCGGGCACCGGTTTTCCGACGTGATCATGCCCGGAAAATGGGCTGACTTGGCCCCCTTGCGCTACTATCTTACCTGAGGCATGTCGTCGCGCTGGCGATGAGCGTGGCTGCGGCGTTACGGCATCCGGCTCCGCGCCTGCTATGGTGGCGCGCCGATTGACAGGCGCGCCGGAAGCGTCAAAAGGCGCCGGATCAATTCCAGGGACGAAGCGTTCTCCACCCTCATGACGGCGAGCATCACACAGGCCGAGACCCACGAAGGGCCGGCCCGATCAGGTTTTTGGGCCCTTACGCTCGGGAGCATCGGCGTCGTCTTCGGTGATATCGGCACTTCGCCGCTCTATGCCTTCCACGAGGCTGTCCGGGGCGCAGCTCATGGCGAGCCGGTCTCACGGGTCATGGTGCTCGGCGTGCTCTCGCTGATCCTGTGGGCGCTGCTGATCGTCGTCACCGCCAAATACGTCCTGCTGCTGCTGCGTGCCGACAACAACGGGGAGGGCGGCACACTCTCCCTGATGGCGCTCGGCCAGCGTGCGCTCGGACGGCGGAGCTGGTTCCTGCTCGCCCTCGGCGTGGTCGGCGCCTCCATGTTCATCGGCGATTCCATGATCACGCCGGCGATCTCGGTGCTATCGGCAGTGGAAGGCCTGAAGCTCGCAACCCCTGCGCTCGAGCACTACGTCGTGCCGCTCACCGTCCTCATCCTGGTGCTGCTGTTCGCGGTGCAGAGTAAGGGGACCGCGCTGGTCGCTTCGGCCTTTGGGCCGGTGATGGTGGTTTGGTTCACCGTCATCGCTGTGATGGGGGCGGTCCACATCGTCGACGACCCCTCCGTGCTGGCGGCGATCAATCCATACTATGCAGTGCAGTTCGTGCTGTCGCATGGCACGATCGGCCTCGTGACACTCGGCGCGGTGTTCCTGGCGGTGACCGGCGGCGAGGCCCTCTATGCCGATCTCGGCCATTTCGGACGCAAGCCGATCCAGTCGGCCTGGATGTTCTTCGTGCTGCCCGCGCTCCTGATCAACTATTTCGGACAGGGTGCGCTGGTACTGTCCGATCCCAGCGCGATCGAGCACTCGTTCTATCGCATGGTACCCGAGAAGCTGGTGCTGCCGCTCGTCGGACTTGCGACTGCGGCCACCGTGATCGCGAGCCAAGCGGTGATCACCGGCGCTTATTCGCTGGTCTATCAGGCGGTGCAGCTCGGCCTGCTGCCGCGCTTCGAGGTGCGTTACACCTCGGAAACCCATGCCGGCCAGATCTACCTGCCGCGCGTGAACCGGCTGCTGCTGATCGGCGTGATGCTGCTGGTGCTGCTGTTCCATACCCCGAGCAACCTGGCCTCGGCCTACGGTATCGCGGTCTCCACCACCATGGTTGCTGACGGCATCATGGGCTTCGTCGTGATCTGGAAATTGTGGAACTGGCGCGCCGCCACCGCTGCTGCCGTGATCGTGCCCTTCGTCGTCGTCGACCTCAGCTTTTTCAGCGCCAATCTCTTGAAGCTGCTGGAGGGCGCTTGGGTGCCGCTGCTGTTCGGCGCGGCCATGGCGGGAACGATCTGGACCTGGCGGAAGGGATCCGGGATCTTGATCCAGAAGACGCGCCGGATCGAGGTGCCGCTCGACGACCTGATCCGGAGTCTCGAGAAGCGGCCCCCGCACATCGTCAAGGGTACCGCGGTGTTCCTGACCAGCGATCCCGCGTTCGTGCCGACCGCGCTGCTGCACAATCTCAAGCACAACAAGGTCCTGCATGAGCACAACGTGATCCTGACCATCGAGACCGCCCACACGCCGCGGGTCGACGTGTCGGAGCGATTCCGCATGGAGAAGATCAGCGACAAGTTCTCCAAGGTTCGTCTGCGCTTCGGCTTCATGGAGCAGCCGAACGTGCCCAAGGCGCTCGCGATCGCGCGCAAGCAGGGCTGGCAGTTCGACATCATGTCCACGTCGTTCTTCGTGTCACGAAGGTCGCTGAAGGCGTCCGCGCAGTCGGGCATGCCGCTGTGGCAGGATCACCTTTTCATTGCGCTGAGCCGGTCGGCCAATGATGCCACCGACTATTTCCAGATTCCCACTGGGCGGGTGGTTGAAGTCGGCACACAAGTCACCATTTGAACGCAACTGGCGGACCTATGTGAATTTTGCATGGTAAGGACCCGAAATCGGGCTAGGCTATGCCGGTAGCGCAGGACTATAAGCCCGCGCGCTCTTCCGCCATTGTGCAGTGAAGCATTCTTAGAGGCCACTGGCTCTCCCATGACAAGCGACGTAGCAGTTCCCGCCCCGGAAACGGCGGCGGCCAGTGGGCATGGCGACGCCCACACCACGGCCGGCTTCGGCGCGCTGACGCTCGGCAGCATCGGCGTTGTCTATGGCGACATCGGCACCAGCCCGCTCTACGCGTTCCGCGAGGCGGTGACGGCGGCCTCGGGCGCTGAGGGCGTCGCCTCACCGGCGGCCGTGCTCGGCGTGCTCTCCCTGATCCTGTGGGCGCTCATCGTCGTGGTGACGCTCAAATACGTCGTGATCCTGCTCCGTGCCGACAACAATGGCGAGGGCGGCACGCTCGCGCTGATGGCGCTGGCCCAGCGCGCGGTCGGAACCGGCGGGGCCACCATCGTCCTGCTCGGCATCATCTCCGGTGCGCTGTTCTATGGCGATGCCGTCATCACGCCCGCGCTCTCGGTGCTGTCTGCGATCGAAGGCATGAAGGATGTCACCCTGACATTCGAGCCTTACGTCGTGCCGCTGACCGTGGTGATCCTGGTCTGCCTGTTCGCCGTGCAGTCGCGCGGCACTGCCCGCGTCGCCGCCTTCTTCGGCCCGATCATGTGCGTCTGGTTCGCAGTCCTTGCGATGGTGGCGATCCATCCGATCATCCAGCATCCACAAGTGCTGTACGCGCTGAACCCGCTCTACGCCGTGTCGTTCATGCTCCATCACGGCGTCATCGGCTTCGTCACGCTGGGCGCGGTGTTCCTGGCGGTCACCGGCGCCGAGGCGCTCTATGCGGACCTCGGCCATTTCGGCAAGCGGCCGATCCAGACCGCCTGGCTGTTCATCGTGCTGCCGTCGCTGGCGTTGAACTATCTGGGGCAGGGGGCCCTCGTCCTCGGCAATCCCGGCGCGATCGAGAGTCCGTTCTTCCAATTGTTTCCGCAAGGCTGGGTCCGTGGCGGCATGGTCGTGCTTGCCACCGCCGCGACCGTCATCGCCAGCCAGGCCGTCATCACCGGCGCCTACTCACTGACGCGCCAGGCGATCCAGCTCGGCCTGCTGCCCCGCTTCGAAATTCGCCATACGTCGGAAGCCCATTCCGGCCAGATATTCATTCCGCGGATCAACCAGCTGCTGCTGATCGCGGTGGTGCTGCTGGTGCTGCTGTTCCGCTCCTCGAGCGCGCTGGCCTCGGCCTACGGCATCTCCGTTACCGGGACCATGGTGGTCACGGCGATGATGGGCTTCGTCGTGATCTGGAAGGTCTGGCGGTGGTCGCCGGTTGCGGCCGCAGCCCTGATAGCGCCCTTCCTCTTCCTCGACCTCACCTTCCTGGCCGCCAACCTGCTCAAGGTGTTCGAGGGCGGCTGGGTGCCGCTTGCGCTCGGCGCGATCATGATCATCCTGATGTACACGTGGCGCCGCGGCAGCCGCCTCTTGTTCGAGAAGTCGCGCAAGCTCGAGTTCCCGCTGGCCGACCTCGTGGCGATGCTGGAGAAGCGGCCGCCGCAGCGCGTACCCGGCACCGCCGTGTTCCTGACCTCGGACCCGCTCAGCGCGCCGACGGCGCTGATGCATAGTCTGAAGCACTACAAGGTGCTGCACGAGAAGAATGTCATTCTCACCATCGAGACGGCGCAGACCCCGCGGATCAATCCGACCGAGCGCGTCAGACTGGAGCAGATCTCACCGACCTTCTCCAAGGTGACGCTCAAGTTCGGCTTCATGGAATCGCCCAACGTGCCGAAGGCGCTGGCGATCGCCCGCAAGCTCGGCTGGCAGTTCGATATCATGTCGACCTCGTTCTTCCTGTCGCGCCGGGCACTGAAACCCGCCGCCCATTCGGGCATGCCGCGCTGGCAGGACCGGCTGTTCATCTCGCTCAGCCGCTCCGCCAACGATGCCACGGACTATTTCCAGATCCCGAGCGGCCGCGTGGTCGAAGTCGGCACCCAGGTGGCGATCTAGGCGGCCAAACCAAGGCCGCACTTCAAGTCGCTGCGATTTAGCTTTAACTTGCGCCGCGCGGCTCAAGCCTTTGTAGCGCTTGATTTTCGTCTCCCGAGAGGCGAGGTTGCCGCCGGCCGGGGCGCCCCGGCATGAGCCCCGCGACGTTGGAGGATGATGTGGCAAACCAGGTACAGGATCTGACCCCGGACGAGGTCTCCAAAGGTGTCGCGGAAGGACGCTATCTGCTGGTCGACGTTCGCGAGCCGAACGAGGTGCAAGCCGAGGCCTATCCTTACGGCGTCGTGGTGCCGCTTTCGACCTTCGATCCCAAGGCGATCCCCGATCCCCAGGGCAAGCAGGTCGTGTTTGCCTGCCGCTCGGGCAAACGCTCGGTGACGGCCTCGCTCGCGGCGCAGGCGGCGGGGCTGCCGTACGACAAGCATCTGGCCGGCGGCATGCTCGGTTGGAAGGCGGCGGGTCTTCCCAGCAAGGTCGGTGGCTGATCGGGCCGATGACAACCAAGAGCTCCTCGCTGAACAAGGTCTTCGCCGACCTTCCCGTCACCATCTTCGAGGCGATGTCGCAGGCCGCGCGCGACAACAATGCGATCAATCTCGGCCAGGGCTTCCCCGACGATCCCGGCCCGGAGGACATCCGCCGCGCCGCGGCCGAGGCCTCGCTGAACGGCTACAACCAGTACCCGTCGATGATGGGCCTGCCGGAGCTGCGCCAGGCGATCGCGACCCATTACGGCCATTGGCACGGCCTCAAGCTCGATCCGATGAGCGAGGTGATGGTGACCTCCGGCGGCACCGAGGCGCTGACATCGGCCATCCTCGCGGTGGTCCAGCCCGGCGACGAGGTGGTGTGCTTCCAGCCGGTCTATGATTCCTATTTGCCGATCATCCGCCAGGCCGGCGGTATTCCGCGCCTCGTCCGGCTCGAGCCGCCGCACTGGCGGCTGAATGAGGACATGCTGAAAAGCGTCTTCAATTCAAAGACCAAGGCGGTGCTGTTCAACAATCCCTTGAATCCGTCCGCGGTGGTCTATCCGCGCGAGGACCTCGAGCTGCTTGCACGCTATTGCCAGGAGTTCGACGTCATCGCGATCTGCGACGAGGTCTGGGAGCACGTCACCTTCGACGAGCACAAGCACATCCCGCTGATCACCATCCCCGGCATGCGCGAGCGCACCATCAAGGTCGGCTCGGCCGGCAAGATCTTCTCGCTGACGGGCTGGAAGATCGGCTTCGTCTGCGCCGCGCCGCCGCTGCTCCGTGTCGCCGCCAAGGTGCACCAGTTCCTGACCTTCACCACCGCGCCGAACCTGCAGGCCGCCGTGGCCTACGGCCTCGGCAAGTCCGACGATTACTTCCTGTCGATGCGCAAGGATTTGACGCGGAGCAGGGACCGCCTGACCAAGGGGCTCGAAAGCCTCGGCTTCCCCGTGCTGAAGTCGCAAGGCACCTACTTCCTCACCGTGGACCTGTCGCCGCTCGGGCTCAACGAGAGCGACACCGAGTTCTGTTGGCGCATCGTTAGGGATTATAAGGTCGCGGCGATCCCGGTCTCGGCGTTCTACGAGCAGGATCCGGTGACCTCGGTGGTTCGCTTCTGCTTTGCCAAGAAGGATGAGACTCTCGACACCGCGCTGGAGCGGCTGTCGGACGCGGTGCGCGGACGCAAGAGGTAGCGATGACGAAGGTCGGCCGCTTGAGGCTTTGCTTTTCCTGGCTTTGCCTTGGTTTTGCAATCGCCGCAGCGCTGACGTTGCTCATCGCCCCCGCAGGGGCCGAGCAGCGGGTCGTCAACTTCTACAACTGGTCCAACTATATGGCGCCGGATGTCCTGGAGGGCTTCACCAAGGAGACCGGCATCAAGGTCGTCTACGACACCTTTGATGCCAACGAGACGCTGGAGACGCGCCTGATGGCCGGCAGGTCCGGCTACGACGTCGTGGTGCCCACCGCCTATTTCCTGCAGCGCCAGATCAAGGCCAACATTTTCCAGAAGCTCGACAAGTCGAAGCTGCCGAACTTGGCCAATGCCTGGCCGGTGGTGACGCAGCGCCTCGGCATCTACGATCCCGGCAACGTCTACGCCGCCAACTACATGTGGGGCACGACGGGCATCGGTTACAACGTCGCCAAGGTGAAGCAGATCCTTGGGGCCGATGCCGAGATCGACAGCTGGGACATCGTCTTCAAGCCGGAGAACCTGGCAAAATTTAGAGATTGCGGCGTGCACATGCTCGATTCCGCCGACGACATCTTTCCGGCAGCGCTGAACTATCTCGGGCTCGATCCGAACTCGACCAAGCAGGCCGACCTGGAGAAGGCCGCCGATGTGGTCGCAAAAGTCCGCCCGTCCGTGCGCAAGTTCCACTCGTCCGAATACTTGAGCGCGCTCGCCACCGGCGAGATCTGCTTCGTGGTCGGCTGGTCCGGCGACATCATGCAGGCCCGCGCCCGCGCCGCCGAAGCCAAGAGCGGCATCGAGATCGGCTACGCCATTCCGAAGGAGGGTGCGCAGATGTTCTTCGACAATCTCGCGATCCCGGCGGACGCCAAGAACGTCAAGGAAGCCTACGAGCTGATCAACTATCTCTACCGTCCGGACGTTGCCGCCAAGAACTCGGACTTCCTGTCCTACGCTAACGGCAACCTCGCCAGCCAGAAGCTGGTCGATCCGAAGATCCTGAACGACAAGAACATCTATCCGGACGAGGCGACGCTCGCAAAATTGTTCGTCATCACGGCGCGGGAGCCGGCGACGCAGCGCATCATCAATAGGCTTTGGACCAAGGTGAAGACGGGAAGGTAGAGGGGTCGCACTTCGTCATTGCGAGCGAAGCGAAGCAATCCAGAATCTCTCCGCGGCGGCACTCTGGATTGCTTCGTCGCTTCAGCGCAAAATTGCTACGCAATTTTGTCGCGAGCTCCTCGCAATGACGACGAGCTACCGCCACCTGCGATGCAGCCACAGCCATTGCTCGGGATGCTCGCGCACCCAGCTCTCGACCACATTGGTGACCGCCTGCGTCGTGCCCTGGATGTCGATCCTGCCGTCCGCATCGCGCACCGGGGGGATCTCTTCGGTGAGCTCGGCGCGGAAGCGAAAGCCGGGCAGGCGGATGATGCGTACGCCGTGGATCGGGCATTCGACCTGGCGGAGCAGGCGCGCCAGCATCGGATTGGCGCGGGTCTTGCGGCCGAAGAAGCTGACCTCGACGCCGCCGGTCAGGTACTGGTCGATCAACATCGCGACGTGCTTGCCGTCCTTCAGCGCCTGCGCGAGCCGCAGCGGCGCGTCGCGGCCGGCGGGGATCAGCGTGCCCATGTTGACCTGGCGCATTTCCTGAATGATGCGGTCGGCGGAGGCGATGTTGGGGCGGCGGTAGAGGATCGCGGTGTCCAGCCCATGCGCGACCGCGGCGAGCGCCGGCAATTCCCAGTTGGCCAGATGCGCTGCGAAGATCAAAGCCGGTTTGCCGTCGTCGCGGATGCGGTCGAACCGTTCGACGCTGCTCTGGGGCAGTTCGATCCGGCTGTTTTCCGGATGGGCACGGTCGTAATCCCAGACGTGGTCCATATGGGCGAATTCGGCACCGACGCGACCGAGATTGTCCCACACGCCCATCAGGATGTCTTCGATCTCTTCCGGCGACTTCTCGGGGAAGGCCGCAGTGAGATTGGCGCGGCCGATGCGGTGCTCGCGCAGACGCCGCCCGATCAGCTTGGTCGCACGTGCGAAGAAGTCCGAGGTCTTGACCGGATCGAAATAGCGTGTCGTGCGCAGCATACCGACCGTGGCCGCGCCGATCAGGCTGCCGCTGATCGATTTGGCTGCATTCCGCGCGCGAATCTTCGTGCTGATAGGAATCAGCGCCATGCGTCCGGTCAGGCCGGTTCGCGGGTCAGGATCAGCGAGGCGTTCTGGCCGCCGAAGCCGAAAGAGTTCGACATCACGGCGGTGACGCGAGCATCCCGCGCCTTGTTGCCGACGACGTCGAACAGGATCGTGGGATCCGGAGTGTCGTAATTGATCGTCGGCGGAATGCGCTGATGCTCGAGCGTGAGCAGCGAGAAAATCGCCTCGACTGCGCCGGCGGCCGAGATGGTGTGGCCCACCATCGACTTGTTGGAGGTGACCGGAATCTTCTGCAGGAGCTCGCCGAACACGGCCGACGTCGTGTTGTACTCCATCTTGTCGTTCTCGGGCGTCGCGGTGCCGTGCGCGTTGATGTGGTCGATCTGGTCCGTCGTCATGCCGGCATCGGCCAGCGTCTTGTTCATGCAGCCGATGATCGGCTTGCCGTCGGGCGAGGAGCGGGTGCGATGGAAGGAATCGGTGAGCTCGCCGCAGCCGGCGATCACGCCGAGGATCTTTGCGCCACGCGCGGTGGCGGCTTCATAGCTCTCCAGCACGAGCGCGCCGGCGCCCTCGGCCATGACAAAGCCATCGCGGTTCTTGGAGAAGGGGCGGGAGGCCGCTTGCGGCGGATCGTTCTGGGTCGACAGCGCCGAGAGCAGCGAGAAGCGCACCATGGCTTCAGGATTGACCGTGCCGTCGGTCGCGACGCACAGCGCGGCGTCGGTCTCGCCGCGGCGGATGGCCTCGACGCCGAGCTGGATCGAGGTGGCTCCGGACGCGCAGGCCGTCGACAGCGAGATCGGCGAGCCCTTGGTGCCGAAGGTTTCGGCGAGGTGGGCCGCCACCGAGCCGAACATGAAGCGGTGGTGATAGGCGGCGTACTTGCCGCCGCCGGAGATGCGCAGCAAATCGTCATAGGTGAAGTCGGGCTTGCCGACGGCGCGGCCGAGCTCGCGGCGCTGCGGCCATTCCACCTCGACCGGCGCGACCGCGAGGAAAAGGGGACCCGGGAAATCTGCCTTCGCGCCGATGCCGGCCTGCTCGAGCGCTTCCTGCGTCACCAATTCAGCCATGCGCTCGGACAGGCCGGTGGAGGAAAACGGATCGACGCTGACGAAATCGACAGTGCCGGCCATCGTGGTCTTCAGGCCGTCGACCGGAAAGCGGGTGATGGTGCGGATACCGGATTCGCCGGCAACGAGCTTCGCCCAATTGTCGGCCTTGCCGGCACCGAGCGAGGTCATGATGCCCATGCCGGTGACGACGACGACGGGCCGCCCGAGTTTGTCGCGTGGTGCAGTCATGTCGATCCCCCGGGTGAGCTAGCTAACCGCCTCGACCAGCGCCATGCCTTCGCCGCGCCAGTGTCCGGCTCCCACCACCACAATCTGGGTGGGGGCTCCCTGCATTTCAATCTCGGTGCCCGTGGAATCGTTCGGCGGGAACAGCGCACCACGCGAGATCGACAGCGCGGCGAGTGCGATGCCAAGCGGGAATTGCGTCTCCATGGTATGGCCGAACATCGTGCCGGTCGAGCGCACCGGGAAGTCGGCATGGCCCTTCAGGAAGCCGCGCTCTTCGCTGGTCGCCGGCTCCGCGCCGGTCGCCCCCGTGATGATGGCGCCCTTGCCCTCGCGCTTAGGCAGCTTGGCCCAGAGCTTTTCCAGCGTGACGGCCATGTCGCCGGGCTGCTTGCGCCGGGCGAGGTCGGCGACGACGCTCGACAATCTTGCGAACGGCTTTGCGCCGCGCGCCTGCGCATGCGCCTTCGACTCCAGCACCAGGAAGGCGCCGGCCGAGCCGAGCGCGAAGCCGGCGTGGTCCTTGCGCGCCCACACCGGCGCAAACTTGTCCTTCAGGTTGAAGTCTCCGAATTCATAGAGGACCATCAGGTCCTTGCGCTCGCCGTTGTGCGAGCCACCAACGAGGGCAATGTCGCTCTCGCCCGAGGCGATGCGCGCCAGCGCGATGCGGGCGGCATCGGCGCCCGCCACCTCTTCGCCCATGAAGGTGCGCGAGGTGCCGCCAAGACCGTGCACGATGGCGATGTTGCCGGCGAGCAGGTTGGAAAGCTGCGCCAGGAACAAGGTCGGGCGCAAATCGCTCATCAGCCGTTCGTTGAGGAAACCGGGCGCGTTCGCCCCCTTGGCCTCGGCCGTCAAGACGCCGGTGTCGACGTTGAGGTCGCGCTCGCCGCCGCCCGCGGCCACCACCATGTCGATCTTCGACAGGATGTCCTTGTTGCCCTTGATCCCGGCGGAATCGAGCGCAAGGCCGGCAGCATAGGTGCCGATGCGCTGCCAGGCTTCCATCTGGCGCTGGTCGCCCTTCTTCGGGATCTGGGCGTCGAAGCTGACCGGCATCAAGGGATGCACGATGTAGGGCGCAAAGCCCTTCTCGTCGACATTGATGCGCTTCTCCTGAAGCGCGGCCCAATTGGCCTCGAGGCCCTCGCCGAGCGAGGTCGCAAGGCCAATGCCAGTGATCCAGACTTCGGTCTGGCCGGGCTTCGAAGCAGTGTCAGTCATGGCGATACGGCCTGTTGCGGAAAGCCGACACGCTCGGCGACTTTCGCCATGTAACCGCGCATATCCGCATTGGGGAAGGGAATCAGTGTGAAGGTCAGCGCTGAATTCGCGCGCAGCTTGCCGCCGACCCTGATCTTGGCTTCGGTCATGGCATAGCCGGAGCCTTCATGGGTGAGGCTCGCCTCGATGCTCATGAGATCGCCGGGGAAGACCGAGCCGCGGACCTTGGCCTCCTTCACGGCGGCAAGGATCGGCATGCGTTCGAACTTGAACACGCCGAGCTGGAGCCAGCCCGAGGCCTGCGCCATCGATTCGATCAGGAGCACGCCGGGCATCAAGGGGTAACCCGGGAAGTGCCCCTCGAAGATGGTGCTCTCCTTCGGGACCTGGGCTTCGACGACAATCGTCTTCTCGTCGACCTTGAGGTCGACGATGCGATCGATCATGTGGAAGTATTCGAGTTGCATGGTCGCGCGCTTACGCGCTCGCGCCCTTGGCCGCAACCAGTTCGTCGATGCGGGCGCACAGGTTCTTCAGCACGAAATACTGTTCGGTGGTCGCCTTGCCGTCGTTGACCTCCTGGGTCCACTTTTCCAGCGGCAGCTTGATGCCGAACTGCTTGTCGATCGCGAACGCGATGTCCAGGAAATCAAGGCTGTCGATGCCGAGATCATCGATGGCATGGCTATCCGGCGTGATCGTGTCGCGCGGGATGTCGCAGGTTTCAGCGATGATCGTGGCGACCTGATCGAATGTGGAAGACATCACTAAGCCTTTGATATATTGCGGGTATTTTTCAGATTATCCAGAGTGGCACGGTGGGTGGGCATCGCGCCCCCGATGACGCCCTCAACCCCCCTCTGGCCGGGTCGAGAGCCCGTATATCGGAGCGCCGCCCCGAGTTCAATGGAGCCGGGCAGGCGAGGAGACGGGGCTGGGGATGCCCGCCGGAGCCTCTTCCGCCGGGCCTGGCGGCGAATCGGGCCTAGATATGCGGCGTCGTGATCTTGACGCAGTCGCGGCGGCCCATCAGCACGCAATCCTGGGTCCGACGCAGGTCGGCAGTGCTGACCGCGAGCCAAATTCCGATTGCGGTCAACGCGATGGTGAAGGCCAGCGCCGCGATGTTGGCGAGCATGCGGTGACGGAAATCGTCCGGCTCGGCGCGGGGTTGCTCGTAGCGTGACAGGTCGAGCGGTTCGGGCGCGACGCGCAACGGCTGCACGGTACCGCTGCCGCGGTGGACCGCCGGGGAAGGCGAGGTGCGCGGCCTGAACTGGAGCACCCGGTGCTCGTCGTCAGAGCTTATGGGCCGCCGGGTCGTCATAGGGTAGGGATCACTCCGAAGCAGCGGTTTTAGATAGCACACGTGATGAACGCGTTGCAGAAAATCTTCGCAATGTCCGCGTGTAATTGTGCTCTGGCGCTATCTGTGCAAGGGGCCGGTCCGGAGCGATCGTGGAACCGGCCGTCGTGTCGACGGCAGCGCGCGAGGGTTGCGTTGCAACAACGGGCAAGCGACGGCCAAGGACTTCGCGCGTTCGTTTCCGTCTACATCGGCTTTTGATCTCGGCGTGCTTCCGAACGCGTCTTGCCCTCGCCAAGTCCATGTCATAGTCGGGGGAACCTGAACCTCAGTTGCATCCATGCGAGGGGCCCTCGACCATGACCACGACCAACGCGCGCGAGCCGAGAGTGCATCCGATCCCGATCCTGTCGCTCCGGCCGACGCAGATGACGGTCGGCATGCGCGAGGTCAAGGAGAAGCGCAAGCGCTGGCGCGAGCATGACAAGAAGAAGCAGGCCGATCTGCTCGGCAAGCACATGATCCCCGTCGTCTACGGCCCCGACGCGCGCTATTACGTGATCGACCATCATCATCTTGGCCGCGCGCTGCACGACGAAGGCGTCAAGGAGGTGCTGGTGACCATCGTCGGCGATCTCCGCATGGTCGAGCGCGAGGCGTTCTGGGGCGTGATGGACAACAAGCGCTGGGTCTACCCTTACGACGGCAAGGGCGAGCGGCGGTCGTTCCGCGATCTGCCGAAATCGATCGCCGATCTCAAGGACGATCCGTTCCGCAGCCTTGCCGGCGAAATCCGCCGCATGGGCGGCTTCGCCAAGGACACCACACCCTTCTCCGAATTCCTGTGGGCCGACTTCCTGCGCCGGAAGGTTTCGCGCAAGGTGGTGGAGGGCGATTTCGACAAGGCCCTCGAGAAGGCGATGTCCGCGGCCAAGAGCAAGGATGCGATCTATCTGCCCGGCTGGTGCGGCCCGGCGGACGAAGATTAGACGCGATCGTTCATCAATCGCGCTGGAAGATCTTGGCGCCGGGGTAGGCGCGGCGGGCGTAAGTGACCACCAGCGCGCGGTCCTGGGTGTCCAGGAAGGGCGTTCGGATCTGGCACGACCCGACGATGAGGTGCCACAGGCCATTGAGCTTCTGGATCACGATCTTCATTTGAATAGTCCTCGATGACTCCCATTCCAGCGAATGCTGCTTGTCGCTGCAGTGCTTAGGATCGTGGCCGCGGGTGTGAAATTCCCAACACCGGTCGCGCTCCGCTGCAAAAACACGTCGACCATTATTATATTAGGTAGTCGCGGCACGCGCCCAGATAAGCCGAATCTCATCACAGCCGCTTGAGCGAAATCAATTTCCGCACCCACGAAACCGTCCTGAAACAGAGCCGGCCCATCTCTATGGAGTAGTCGAGCTCACACAGGAGGCGAACATGCGCCGTCTGGTTTTCGTAATTGCCTTGCTCGCGGTTGCGTCGGCGGGAATCTCGGCATCGTTTGCCGCAGTTCACCACGCCAAGACGTTGACGTTCGCGGAGCGCTTTGCTCCGGCGCTCGAGTTGATGGCGAAGCGCTAGCGCAAAACGCCTTGCGCGCGAGAGCGGATGGCTTCAACCGGCCAGTTCGCGATCGATGTTCCGCAGCCGCACGAAGGCTGCCCAAGCCTGCGGATAGTCCTTGTCGGCGGGATCGATTGCAAGCAGCGCGCAGCGTGCTTTCCTGATCTCTTCCGACGACACACGTTTCGTCGGAGGCTCCAATGTTCTCGACTGCTCCCAGCGGGCCTCGATCTCCTTCGCAAGAGCCAAGGCTTCGGCGGCCGTCGGCTCCTGCGTTGATTTCGCCGGGCATTGGCCTGAAGGGAGCGCCGGCCATGCGACCGGCGGCCGATCGGTCTGCCAGGTGAGTTCGGTGTCGGGGGCGGCTTTCATTTGCGAAACTGAAGACCGCATCTGCGAAATTGAAGGCTGCCCTGCCGGCGCCGGTCCCGTCCCGGCCGGTCCTGTCCCCGCCGGACCCGACGGGCTTCCCGCAGCCGATGCGACTGCTGCTGTCTGCGCGGCCAGTTGGCCAAGCTGTTGCTCCATCGTCCCGCCGCTGGATTGGGGGATGACCTTCCCGACGGCCTTGGCCACCGCCAGCGCGCCGGGCGCTATCGGCGTTTGTTGTTCGGCAGTCCTGACGTCGGTTGCGATTGGGCACGATTTGTATGGAAAGTGTTGGGAGGTGATCCGGCCGTCGTCGTCGACCCGGGCGAAGTCGCTGGCGACGGTGTAAACGAACGCGGCATCGATCGCGTGGCCAGCCCTGTTCTTCGCGTTCACGGCGCCGCATACGTATCTCGCAGCGTCTGCCTCGACCGTTCGCAGGCCGCTGAAGTGAGCTGAACGTGGCTCGAGGAGCATGCGAGAGACCGCCGCTCGGGCCTTGCGATGCTCAGATTGAAACAGGCTCCATATTTCATCGGAATTGACGATGTCGGGCTGGTAGTTCCACATGTAGCCAGCCCCGAAGAATGCTGCGCCGACGCACGTCGCAATGATGGATGCTCGCAGGTTCATGAGATGGCGCCCTTTGGCAGGCACGACTCGTCCGCGTCTCCGTCCATGGTCTTGACGGAAACTTGTGGAGGTTGCGCCGACGTGTTTGTGCTAGTTATGAGCGAGGCTCTTAACAAAACGTATGCGATTGTGGATTCATTTTGGTTCCCGTCAGGCGGGAACTTTATTTCCCGCCGCGGCGTCATTTCGCATGCGTGTCACGCGCCCATCGTCGGCCGGGCCTGTCGTGGATATCTCATGAAGCAAGCGGCGGCGTTCTCGGGATCAGCGACATCGCGTCCCAGGCACGGTTTGACATTCCGCAAGTACGTGTCGGTGCTGGCCGGTACTGTCCTCTTGCATGAATGCCGAAGAGCGTTGCGCCCCGATGTCGAGGGCGAGGTGGGCTTCAGGTCATGCCGATCGGAGACGCGACCATGAGCATCATCTTCCGCATCCTCTTTGTCCTTGCCGGCGCGATCACCGCGCTGTTCGTCGCCCGTGATGCCCTGAACTTCACCATCATCCAGACCTTCGTCGCCGTCCTGCTCGTGACGGCCATCGTGGGGGCTGGAAGTCTCTGGAGCCTGCGGCGGAAGACGTGAGCAAGGAAGTAAGCGGCGGTTCGGCCGGGCTGAGCGAAGCCGAGGCCCGGCTGCGACTGCAACAGGACGGTTACAACGAACTGCCTCGGCCCGAACGGCGCACTCCGCTGCGCATCGTTCTCGAGGTGTTGCGCGAGCCGATGCTCGCACTCCTTCTTTTCGGCGGGCTGATTTACCTCCTGCTCGGCGACCTCCGCGAGGCGCTGCTGCTGCTGGCATTCGGTGCCATCTCCGTCGTGATCACGATCGTGCAGGAAACCCGCACCGAACGCGTGCTGGAAGCGCTGCGAGAGCTGACCAGTCCGCGAGCGCTCGTAGTCAGGGACGGGGAGCGGCAGCGGATCGCGGGCCGGGACGTCGTCCGTGGCGATCTTCTCGTCCTGGCCGAAGGCGATCGGGTTCCGGCAGATGCGTTGCTCGTCAGCACGCGCGATCTGGCGGTCGACGAGTCGCTGCTGACCGGAGAGTCGGTCCCGGTGCGCAAGCAGGCCCCCAAGATGGCGGCTCCCGAAGCCGCTTTGGCCGAGCATCGCCCGGGCGGCGACGATCAGCCTTTCGTGTATTCGGGCTCACTGGTGGTGCGGGGCGAGGGCTTGGCCGAGGTCGAGGCCACCGGCCCTCGCAGCGAGATCGGGAAGATCGGGCTGTCGCTGCATGGCTTGCAGACAGAGCGGCCGCGGTTGCAACAACAGACCGCACGGCTGGTGCGGCTTTGCTTTCTCGGCGGCGTGGCGATCAGCCTGGCCGCGGTCCTGCTTTACGGGACATTGCGCGGGGATTGGCTGCAGGCGCTGCTCGGCGGCATCGCAATCGGCATGTCCATGTTGCCTGAGGAGTTTGCCGTCGTCCTCACGGTGTTCATGGCCATGGGCGCCTGGCGCATTTCGAAGGCGCGCGTGCTGACGCGGCGCGCTGCCGCGATCGAGGTGCTTGGCTCCGCCACGGTGCTGTGTACCGACAAGACTGGCACGCTGACGCAGAACCGGATGTCGGTTGCGGAACTGAGGCTGCGCGACGGGACGAGCTTGCGCATTGCCTCGTCGCAGCCTGCTCCTGTGGGCGCAGAGTTTTTCGAGCTGGCGCGTTGCAGCGTTCTGGCGAGCTCGCCGGAACCGTTCGACCCGATGGAGAAGGCCCTGCATACGTTCGTGCAGGCGAATCTGCCGAAGGCTGAGGAAGCCGGTGGCGTCCCGACCTTGATCCGCAGCTACGGCCTGCGGCCCGAGCTGCTGGCGATGACCCAGGTTTGGCGATTGCCGCGTCGGCAGGACATCTTCGCCTCGGCGAAAGGTGCCCCCGAGGCGATTGCGCGCCTCTGCAAGCTGGATGGTGCGCAGCAGGCGGCGATGCGCGATTCGGTCGCGGCTATGGCGAAGAATGGTCTTCGCGTGCTGGGCGTTGCCGCGGCGACCTGCGACGGCGAGGTCCTGCCGACTTCACAGGAAGGCTTTTCGTTTCGCTTCCTCGGTCTCGTCGGGTTGGCCGATCCGCTTCGCCTTGGCGTCCCCGAGGCGGTCGGCGAATGCCGCTCGGCCGGCATTCGCGTCGTCATGATCACGGGCGACTATCCGGCGACCGCCATGGCGATCGCCGCGCAGGCCGGGCTCGACGTCAACGAGGTCATGACCGGCGAGCAGATCAAGCTCGCGGACGACAGCGAGTTGGAGGCGCGCGTCAGGAACGTGAACGTTTTCGCGCGAGTCCTGCCGGAGCAGAAGCTGCGGATCGTTCAGGCGATGAAGCGCAACGGTGAGATCGTTGCGATGACCGGCGACGGCGTCAACGATGCGCCGTCCCTGAAGGCTGCCCATATCGGGATTGCGATGGGCGGTCGCGGCACCGATGTCGCCCGCGAGGCCTCCTCGATCGTCCTGCTCGACGACGATTTCGGCTCCATCGTTGCATCGATCCGGCTGGGGCGCCGGATCTACGACAATCTCCGCAAGGCGATGGCTTTCATCTTCGCCGTCCACGTTCCGATTGCGGGGCTTGCCCTGCTTCCCCTGGTTTTCGGGCTGCCCCTGATTCTCGGTCCCGTTCACATTGCGTTTCTGGAGCTGATCATCGACCCCGTGTGCTCGCTCGTGTTCGAAGCCGAGCGGGAGGAACGCGATGTCATGACGCGCCCGCCGCGGCGCGCCGATGCGGAGCTGTTCTCGTGGCCGTTGGTCGGCTGGAGCGTTCTTCAGGGCGCGATGGCGTTTGCATTGATCGCCGCGATCTTCGTCGTCGCGCTTCGTTCCGGCATGCCTGCCGATGAGGCGCGCGCACTCGCCTTCATTGCGCTCGTCGTCTGCGTCGTCGCGCTGGTGCTGGTCAACCGGTCCTTCAGCGCGTCGTTCTTGTCTGCCTTCTTCCGCCCGAACCCGGCATTGCTCTGGATCTTCCTGTCGATCGCGCTCGTTCTCGCCACGGCCTTGTTCTGGCCGCCGGCGTCCAGCCTGTTTCGTTTTGGTCCCCTGCACCTGGACGATCTGATGGTCACGCTCGGCACGGGACTGCTGGTGCTCACGGTGCTCGAATTGCTGAAGCCGATCTGGGCGCGGCGGTTGCGGTTCTAGCCACCGTCCTGGGAGCCCGTCTTTGTCGAAGCCTCCACCCGGTGCGAATCATCCCTGCCACCAAGCATCCGATGCAACCAGCGCTCGACGCGGCGGCCGATCGTGAGCAGAACGAAGGCAAGGGCCAGCGCGACCAGGACAATCTTCCATTGCCCGATGCCGCACGCAATGCCGAGACAGGCGGCAAGGAAGGTGCAGGCCGCGCTGGTCAGGCCGCGCACGCGAAAACGTTCGCTCTCGTGGACGATGACGCCGGCTCCGACGAAACCGATTCCGGTCAGGATGCCTTGGATCACACGGCTCGCCGCATCGGTCATCTTGCCGGGCTCGGCAAATTGGACCGCAAGCAGCACGACGGTCGCAGTGGAGAGCCCGACGATACCGAGCGTCTTCAGCCCGATCGGCTTGCCGTGCAGGTCGCGGTCCAGGCCGATCGCGCCGCCGGCGAGCGTCGCGGCTCCGAGGCGCAGCAGAATTTCGGGCCAGTCCAGTTCGGTCATGTCTTGTCCGTCACGTCTTCGGCACTCGTGCGCAGGCTTGCCACGGTTAGGAAAGCCGGCTTCGAGCGGGCAAAACATAGTCCATGCGGGCGGCCGCCTCAATGTGCCGAGGTGCCCGCCACGCACTCAGTGTCATCGCCCGACCTTGATCGGGCGATCCAGTATTCCAGAGACAGAACTGATTCAATCGAGAGGCCGCGGATTACTGGATGCCCCGGTCCCGTCTCCGCCAAGGCTACGCCGGGGCTACAAGAGTGCTCGGCACGCCGGAGCTTTGGCGAAGGCGGCAAGCCGGGGGCATGACAGCGGAATCTGTGGAAGTGGTGTCCGCGCCTTACCGCAGCGGCTTCTTCAGGAGCGAGAAGCGGTCCGGATCGAGCCCCATCGAGGGTTGCAGCAGCGGGGCCTCGACGTTGGAGAGCGTTTTGGCGGGCGGAGCCGAGAACACCGGATCGTTCGGCACGTCGCGCTGCGAGGTGGCGCCGCGCCAGCGCTCGAGCACGGCGCTGACGAAATGCATGTCGTGGCCGGAGGTGACGGACGGTACGCTCGAGATGGTGGCTTCGCCGCGCGGCAATTGATGCGGCGGCACCTCCTTGAAGCGCAAGCGGGTCGGCAGCGCGACGCCCTCGCCGAAGGCCAGCACTTCACGCGTGCCGAGGGAGGGCACGAAGGAGAGAAGGTTTGCGGCGGCGTCCGACACGGCGGCGCGCAGCAGCGTCTGGTCGCGCTCGTTGGCAAGACGCATCGTGAACAGCGTGTTGCATTGGGAGATGATGGTGGCGTCGAGCTCGGCCGGACGCTGGGTGATGAGGCCGAGATAGACGCCGTATTTGCGGCCTTCCTTGGCGATGCGCGACACAGCCTTGCGGGTTGGCCCGAAGCCGATGTTGCGGTCGGCGGAGGCGTAGCGATGCGCTTCCTCGCACACGAACAGCAGCGGCGAGACGCCGTCGCTCCACAGGCCGAAATCGAAGGCCATGCGACAGAGCACCGAGACGACGGAATCGATGACCTCGGCCGGGAAGCCGGCGAGCTGCATGACCGTCATCGGCTTGCCGTTCGCCGGGAGGCGGAACAGATGGCTGATGACTTCGGCCATGGTGTCGCCGCCGACATTGGCGTTGTCGAACATGAAGGTGTAGCGCGGGTCGTTGCGCACCGCCTCGATGCGCGAGATCAGCTTGTGATAGATGATGCGCGAGGAGCGGTTTTCCAGCTTTCCCATGCGCTCGTCGATCAGCGACATCAGGTCGACCAGGCGATAGGGCACCGGCGTGTCGACGGTGTAGCCGATCTGCTTGGGATCGATGCGCTTCAGGCCAATGCGGTCGGCGTTCTGGTACTGGGTGTAGACGCCCTTGGCGAGCGGGATCACCTCGGCCAGGATGTCGAGCTCTTCGGGCACGCCGGCGCGGCCGCCGAACAGCACGTCGACGATTTCCTCGAAATTGAACAGCCAGAACGGCAGCTTCAGGTTTCGCGGGTTGAGCACCAGCGCGCGGTCGCCGAAGCAGCGGCCATATTCGTTGTGGACGTCGAGCAGGAAGATGCGCAGGTTCGGGCGCGCCTTCAGGATCTCGTTGAGCAGCAGTGACACGCCGGTGGATTTGCCGACGCCGGTCGATCCCAGCACCGCAAAATGCTTGGACAGCATTTCCTCGACATCGACATAGGCGACGACCGAGCGGTCCTGTTGCAGGAAACCGACATTGATCTGGTCCGAGCCGGTCGGCGCGTAGATCGTGCGCAGCTCCTGGCTGGTGATCAGGTCGACAGCATCGCCGATGGTCGGATAGTTGGTGACGCCGCGCTGGAATTTCGGCTTGTCGCTGGCGTTGAGGATCTCGCCGAGCAGGTCGACCGAGGCGACCGCGATGTAGTTGTCGCTGCTCGACAAATTCTCGCAGGATACCTCGGTGATCATCGCGACGATGACCGAGCTGGCGCTGCGGATGCTGACGAAGCGGCCCACGGTCGCCCGAACTTCCGAGATGGGCATCTGGCTTTCCGCCAGCAGCCCGACCCGGGCGAGCGATCCGCGAACCGAAATCACGCGTCCAAAGGATGTCACGATCAATGAACCTGGCAAGAGCGAGGGATTTGCCCTGGACTATGCGCGGCCGTGGCTGGACAAACGGTTAAGCGGCAGGCGCGGCCGCTTCGTTAAATCCGCGACAATTCGGCCAGGAGCTTTGTTCCGATTGCCCATCTATGGGCGGAAACGGCGGGAAAATGCTGCAATTCCAGATCATTGGAGCCCAAAGAGCAAGTTTAGGAAGATTTTACCATCCGGCCGGTCAGCCCGCCGTTGGAGGAATATGGGTGTTTGTGCCGCGAACTTGATGCGGTTCAGGACAGCGTTGATTTGTTGACGAGACCTAATCATTTGTACATTAGTACAAATGAACCGGCGGCTTCAGTGCCGCCTTCGGTCGGGGCGGCGTGTTGCAGCCCTACACCCGATCGCGCGATCCGGCCCGGCGGATCGCTAGCTGTGCTGGAGGACAACATGCAGCCCGAACCGATGCTCGATCTTGCCCATCTCGGTCATATGGAGCTGCTGACTCCCAAGCCCGATGAGAGCCTGAAATTCTTCGTCGACGTCATGGGCATGACCGTCAGCGGCCAGAAGGGCGAGTCGGTCTATTTGCGCGGCTGGGACGATTACGAGCGGTATTCGCTCAAGCTCACCGCGTCGAAGACCTCGGGCATGGAGCACATGGCGCTCCGCGCGCGCAGCCAGCAGGCGCTGGAGCGGCGCGTCGCCGCGCTGAAAGGATCCGGCTTCGACATCGGCTGGATCGACGGCGACATGGGGCAGGGCCCGACCTTCCGCTGCCGCGATCCCGACGGTCACATCGTCGAGCTCTACTACGAGACCGAATGGTATCAAGCTCCGCCGGAGCTGAAGCCTGCGCTGAAGAACCAGGCGCAGCGCTTTCCCGCGCGCGGCGTCAATGTCCGCCGCCTCGACCATCTCAACTGCCTCGCCGTCGACATCAAGGCCAATCGAGAGTTCTTCGAAAATTACCTCGGCTGCCGCCTCACGGAGCAGATCGTGCTCAATGACGGCCGCGAAGCTGCGATGTGGCTGACAATGTCGAACAAGAGCTACGATTTTGCCTATTCGCTCGACCATTCCGGCGTGCCGGGCCGCTTCCACCACGTCACCTACGCGCTCGACAGCCGCGAGGAGATTCTTCGTGCGGCCGACATCTTCCTGGAGAACGGCATCCACATCGAGACCGGACCGCACAAGCACGCGATTCAGCAGACCTTCTTCCTCTACGTCTACGAGCCCGGCGGCAACCGCGTCGAGGTCGCCAATGCCGGCGCGCGCCTCATTCTCGCGCCCGACTGGAAGCCGATCGTGTGGACCGAGGAGGAGCGCAAGAAAGGCCAGGCCTGGGGATTGAAGACGATCGAATCCTTCCACACCCACGGCACGCCGCCGGTGGAGGCGAAGAAGCACGGCTAGAGTTAAAGCTGAGCTGGAAGAGGTATGAGCAAGCGCCTCGTCCTTCGAGACGACGCGCTTCGCGGTCTCCTCAGGATGAGGCCAAGCGGCAGCTTTGCCTTATTGAACTGCTGTCAGGCACTACGTCCTCATCCTGAGGGCCCGCCGCAGGCGGGCGTCTCGAAGGATGGCCGCAGGCGAGCTTTCAGCCACGCCTTCCTTCGTCTTACCTCAGTGCGCCGACGCGCGCACCCGCGCGATCGTTTCGCGCACGCCGGTCCAGGCCGGCTTGTCCGGCGCGAACTGTCTGCGCAGGAAGGTAACGAGCTCCTCGATTTGCGCATCGCTCATGCTGTTCCTGAACGCCGGCATGTAGCCGAGATCGCTCGTTACAGGTTCGGCAATACCGTGCAGGATCACCTGCACGAGATTGTCCGACGTCGCGCTATGCAGATTGCTGTTGAGTGCGAGCGAAGGACGGCTGCCGAACAGCGGCAGGCCTCCGACCTCGTGGCAGACGGCGCAGGCGCCCTGATAGAGCCGCGCACCGGTGGAAGAGGCGACGGTGACCTGCGTTGCGCTCTCGAGCTTCGTTGCAAGAGCAGGCGCATCGGCCGCGGCGTCGTTGAAGGAGTTGAGATAGACCGCCATCGCACGGATGTCTTGATCGGGCAGGGCCTTGAGGTCCCTGACGACTGGCGCCATCGGGCCGGCGGCGACGCCGTGATAGCGCGAATGGCCGGTGCGCAAATAGGCGAACAGCTCGTCCTCGCTCCACGGGATCGGCGCGTGCGACAGCGAGGTCAGCGGCGGTGCCTCCCAGCCTTCGGCGAAACCGCCGGCGAGATAGGCATTGCGCTGCTCGGCGCCGAGCGCGTTGCGCGGCGAATGGCAGCCGCTGCAATGGCCGAGACCTTCGACGAGATAGGCACCGCGATTCCACGCTTCTGACTTTGCGGGATCGGACTTGAACTCGCGTGTGTGGTGGAAAAGCGCATTCCACCCGGAAAGCAGCGGCCGGAAATTGTAAGGGAAGGCGAGCTCGTTCGCCGGCGCCGTCGCGCGCACCGCAGGCTGCGCCATCAGGTAGGCATAGAGCGCCTGCATGTCGGCATCGCCAGCCTTGGCGAAATGCGTGTAGGGAAAGGCGGGATAGAGCTGCCGCCCGTCGCGATGCAGGCCGTCGCGCATCGCGCGCTCGAAGGCGGGATAGGACCAGGCGCCGATGCCGGTCTCAACGTCGGGCGTGATGTTGGTGCTGTAGATGATGCCGAACGGCGTCTCCAGCGCGCGGCCGCCGGCGTTGAGCACGCCATTGATCGTGGTGTGGCATTCCGCGCAGTTGCCGAGCGCCGCAAGTTGTTGGCCGCGTGCAATGGTTGCCGCGGAATAAACCGATGCATCCGGTCGTGCGATCGGCGCAATGGCGCGCCCCGGGAGCAGTGATGCACCGATGCCGATCGCGGCGGTGCAGACCGCCGCGACCGCGGCGAAGATGCCGGCGCGCTTCGCGAATGGATTTTCCCAGATGCGGGACGGAGGCGAGGCCGCGGGCGCGGGCAGGGGCTGCGGCATGGGCGATGTTTCACCGCGAAGCCCCTTCAGGATGCGTTCCGGTGTAAACGGCGGCTCGCGAAAGCGCACCCCGGTGGCGTCGAAGATCGCATTCGCAATCGCCGCCGCGCTCGGCACCGAGGCGGACTCGCCGACGCCGAGCGGCGGCTGATCCTGACGCGGCAGCATCAAGACGTCGATCTCCGGCACGTCGGGGAAGGGGATGATCGGATAGGCGCCCCATTCCCGCGCCGCCACGGCGCCGCGCTCGAACGAAACCTCTTCCATCAGCGCGCGGCTGGTGGACTGGATGACGTTGCCGTGGATCTGGTGGCGCACGCCGTCCGGGTTGATCATCAGGCCGGAGTCCTGGCCCGCGACCACGCGGGTCACGCTGACGTCGCCCGTCGTCTTGTTCACGGCAACGTCGGTGATCCAGGCCGACCACGCCGCGCCATAGCCGGGAAATTTGCTATGGACATAGAGCGCATAGGCAAAGCCGCGCCCATGCACGATTTCGCCGTCCTTGTCCCGCCTCACAGGGCGTGGCGTCCAGCCGGCGCGCTCGGCCACTGCATTGACGAGATCGACCGCGCGCTGGTCTTTCAGGTAGCGCAGGCGATATTCGATCGGGTCGACGCCGGCCTCGGTGGCGGCCTCGTCGATAAAAGATTCGTGCGCGAAGGTGTTCGGCAGCGCGGAGACGCCGCGAAACCAGGAGGCGCGCACGATCGGCGCCATGTCGTGGGCGACGACGCGCATGTGGTCGTAGTCATAGGGCGGGATCGCGGTGCGGTCGCCCATCTGAAGCACTACGGGATCCGGGGAAATCCGTCCCGTGAGTAGCAGGGCCAGGGTCGGGGCGGCGTTCGAGGGATAGCGCGTGGCAAGGTCGTAACCGGCAACGCCGCCGTCCGCATTCAGCCCGCCATTGACGTCGATGAGCTGCGCGGTGCCCTTGGGCTCCCAGGCGTGCTCCTGCTCGCGTGTCAACTGTACGCGGACGGGCCGGCCGACCGCGCGCGACAGCAGCAGCGCGTCGGCCGTGACGTCGTCGGCGCAGTTGCGGCCGTAGCAGCCCGCGGCCTCCAGGCGGACGACCTCGATCTCGCTCTCGGGCCGCTCGATCAGGAGCGCAAGGTCGCTGCGCAGCACGTGTGGATTCTGCGTGCCCGACCAGACCCTGATGTTGCCGTCCTGAAAATCGGCAACGGCGCAGGACGGGCCGATCGAGGCGTGCATCTGATACGGCCAGACATAAGTGCGCTGCATCGGCTTGGCCGCGCCGGCGATGGCCGCGCTGACATCGCCCTTGTCGATCAGCGTGCGCGGCGTCGATGGATTGGCGCGCAGCGCGGTCTCGACGTCGGAAAGATCGGTGAGGGTCGGCGTCGGCTTCCAGCTTACCTTGAGCTGCTCCGCCGCACGGATCGCATTCTCCTCGCGCTCGGCGACGACACCGACGAAGTCGCCGATGCGCACCACTGCCACGAGGCCGGGAACGTTGCGGACCGATGCTTCGTCGACCGCGATCAGGCTGGTGCCGACGAACGGGCCGGCATCGATACCAGAATAGGGCGGGCGCACCACGCGGCCATGCAACATGCCCGGCACGCGGATGTCATGGACGAAGGTCAGCTCGCCCATGGCCTTGGCCGGCAGGTCGACGCGCGGGACGGCTTGGCCGACGATGGCGTAATCGCCGACCGGTTTGACCGCGACATCGTCAGCAAGCTCGAGCCTGATCTCTTCGCCACCGATCAGCTCGCCGTAGCTGACGCTGCGATTATCGTGCCCGCGGACGAGGCCGTCTTCGATCCTGAGGTCAGTGGCCGGAAGTTCGAGCCGCTCGGCCGCGCGCGCGATCAGGAAGTGTCTCGCTTGCGCCGCGGCCTTGCGCAGGGGGACGGCGGTGATCTGGATGGTCTCGCTCGCGATCGTCGCGCCCTGGTTCGGCACCAAAGCGGTGTCGCCGAGCACCACGACGACGCGCGCAAAGGACACGTCGAGCTCTTCGGCGACGATCTGGCCGAGTGCCGTGCGAATGCCGGTGCCGAGATCGACATGGCCGTTATAGGCCGTGACCGATCCGTCGGCGGTGATCCGCACGAAGGTCTCGGATGTGACCTCATCCACGGTGCGGACGACGACGAGCGAGCCCGGTGAGCGCTCAGCTCCGTTCGAAACAGGGAAGGCCATCAATCCGCGGCCTCGGTGAGCTGGCCCGACGCCCGCATCACGGCGCGGAGGATTTCGACATGGGTGCCGCAACGGCAGAGATTATAGCGCAACGCCGCCAGCGCCTCCTGTTCGGTCGGTCGCGGGTTGATCGCGAGCAACGCCTTGGTGGTCATGATCATGCCGTTGAGGCAGTAGCCGCATTGCGCGGCCTGCTCGTCGATGAAGGCCTGCTGCACCACATCGGGCTTGTCGCGCGTGCCGAGCCCTTCGAGCGTCACGATGTCACGGCCGACGCAGCCGCTGACGGGAATCACGCAGGAGCGCGCTGCCGCGCCATCGATCAGGACAGTGCAGGTGCCGCATTCGCCGAGGCCGCATCCATATTTCGGGCCGTTGAGACCGAGATCGTTGCGCAGCACGTAGAGCAGCGGCGTCTCCGGCGCCGCGGCGATCTCGTGGATCCTGCCGTTCACGGTGAGGCGGATCGGTGTCTGCGTCATCCTCATTCTCAAGCTCGCGGCAATTGCTGCCAAATCTCGACCGCGACGATACCGTTTGTACACAAACGTGCAAGCCATGCATGCCGCACTGCAGCGCGACTGCCTTCTTTGTGGACAGTGCGGATAGGCAAATGAGGTTTTATGCGGCAGCTGTATCTTTTGCACTGCACCGCCGCTTGACAGCCGGAGGGGAGCGCGCGCAACATCGTTCGTATACGAATGATAACCGCGGTCCTGCTGGCTTCGACATGGTGACTGAAACAACGAACGCCGCCATCGACAAGATCCGCTGCGATGCTTGTCCGGTGATGTGTTACATCAAGCCGGGCGCAGCGGGTGCCTGCGACCGCTACGCCAACCACGACGGCAAGCTCGTCCGCGTCGATCCGCACGTGATCCTGGAGCGCACCGTCTCGCATGGCGGCAAGCTGGTCCCGTTCAGCCGAACGGAAGATTGGGACGGCAAGATCGTCCACGAACCCTCGACCTTCGTCACCGCGATCGGCGCGGGCACGACCTATCCCGACTACAAGCCGGCGCCCTTCATCGTCTCAGCTGAGGTCGACGGCGTCGACATGGTGACAGTGGTCACCGAGGGCATCTTCTCCTATTGCGGCGTCAAGGTGAAGATCGACACCGACCGCTATCTCGGGCCGGAGACCGCGACCGTGCGCGCGCAGGGCGAGGCAGTCGGCCACGTCACCACCAGCGAATACGGCTCGCAGATGCTGTCGCTCGGCGGCGTGCATCACCTGACCGGCGGCTCCAAGAAGGAGGGCCGCGTCACCTGCGATACGCTGATGGACCTCGCCAATTGCAAGGCGGTCGAGCTCACCATCGACGGCGGCGCCACCGTGGTGGTGCAGGCCGGCGAGCCGCCTGTCGTCAACGGTATCAGGGAAGAGCGCATGCGGGTCGGCTGCGGCTCGGCGACGATCGGCATGTTCGCAAAACAATGGCACGGCAAGGTCGACGAGGTCGTCGTGGTCGACGATCACATCACCGGGGTGCTCTCGGAGCATCAGGCCGGCAAGCTGCTCGACATCGCCGACACCGGCATCAAGATGAAAGGCCGGCGTTCGACGCCCGGCCGCTATTTCCAGGTCGCCGATCCCGGCACGGGGTGGGGCGGCACCAACATTTCCGATCCGCTGGCGATCCTCGGGCCGTTCGATCCCAAAGAAGCAAAGCCCGGTCTGACCATGCTGATGGTGTCCACGACCGGCGAGCACTCGTCCTACTACGTGCTCGACGAGGCCTTGAAGCCGGTCGAGACCGAGATGCCTGCCGATCTGAAGTTCTCGGTCGAGCGCATCCAGGAGAATTGCGAACCGGCGCTGTGCACGGTGCTGTTCATGGCCGGCGCCGGTGGTTCCTTGCGCGCCGGCGTCACCGACAATCCGGTGCGGCTGACGCGCTCGGTGAAGGATGCTCTGACGCGCGTCACCAGCGGCGGCGCGCCGGTCTATGTCTGGCCCGGCGGCGGCATCACCTACATGGTCGATGTCACCCAGATGCCGGCGGGTGCGTTCGGCTATGTGCCGACGCCGGCGCTGGTCGCGCCGATCGAGTTCACGATGAAGCTGTCTGATTACGCGGCGCTCGGTGGCCACATGGATTACGTAAAGCCGCTGTCCGAGGTGCAGAACGGCGAGGATGTCCGGCAGTTGCCCTGGCAGAGCCCCATTCCAGGACCTCGGGCATGACGAGGCTGCCGCAAATCGCATTGCTGTCTGATGGCCGGCGGCTGCATTTGCAGGATGGACCGATTGACCTGATCGTTGAGGCGAGGGGGCGCACAGACGCGGTGCGAGCGGCCTATGAAGCTGCGGCGCGGCGGTTCACCGGGCTGCTTGACGAGCTCTGCGTGGAGCTGCCGGAGCTGCGCGCTGCTGCGGAGGAGCGCACCTCGCTGAGGGGCGTGGTGGCGTGCCGGATGCACGCGGCGGTGGCGCCCTTTGCCGCTGATTGCTTCATCACGCCGATGGCCGCCGTCGCCGGCAGCGTGGCGGAGGAGATCCTCGGCGCCATGCTGGGCGCTGCGACGCTCGATCGGGCCTATGTCAACAATGGCGGCGACATCGCCCTTCATCTGGGCAAAGGCGAGAATTTCTCGATTGGCCTGATGGATCGTCCCGATCGTGACGGCGTGATGCGAGCCATGAGGGTCGATGCGGATGACCAGGTCGGGGGCGTCGCGACCAGCGGGCGGCACGGCCGCAGCTTTTCGCTCGGGATTGCCGATGCGGTGACGGTGCTGGCCGCGACGGCTTCACAGGCCGATGCCGCGGCGACGGTGATTGCCAACGCCGTCGATCTGCCGGGGCATCCTGCCGTCGTCAGGCAACCGGCCTGCGAGCTTCAGCCCGACAACGATCTCGGCGCGCGTCTTGTCACCCGAAATGTCGGTCAATTGTCACAGGATGAGATCACTGCCGCCCTCGATTCTGGCGCGGAATGTGCACGTCAATTGTTCGATCGCGGATTGATCGAGGGTGCCGTATTGCAGCTTTGTGGTGATATGCTTGTCATCGGACCTAAGGATATTGAAGAGCAACGAACGCGCCCGCGTCTGCTGGAGAGCGCGGTTGGTGCCTGAACAGGGAAGCGAAACATGAGCGCGATCATCCGCAAGATCGTCACAGTCGTCGAAGAGACGCAGATGGAGATGGGCCGCCAGGTCTCGCCGCCGACCCGGCGTGCCGCAGCCATTGCCGTGATCGAAAATCCTTTCGCTGGACAATATGTCGAGGACCTCTCGCCGTTGATCGCGATCGGCGAGGAGCTCGGCGAGCTCTTGTCGAAGCGCGCGGTGGCGGCGCTCGGTATCGACGGCGCGAAGGCGCAGAGCTATGGCAAGGCCGCGGCCGTCGGCGAGAACGGCGAATTGGAACACGCCGCCGCGATCCTTCACCCGAAAATGGGAGCGCCGGTGCGTAAAGTCCTGAGCAAGGGCGCAGCGTTGATCCCGTCGTCGAAGAAGCGCGGCGGGCCCGGCACGACGCTGGACATTCCGCTCGGGCACAAGGACGCGGCCTTCGTGCGCAGCCATTTCGACGGCATGGAAGTTCAGATCAACGACGCGCCGCGCGCCAACGAGATCATGGTCGCCGTCGCTGTCACCGACAGCGGGCGCCCGTTGCCGCGCGTCGGTGGGCTCACGGTTGCGGAGATCAAGGGCGAAGACGGTCTGAGATAGGGTTTGAACCGGGGAGGTGGGCACAGCTTCCCCGACAAGGTCACGCTGAAGACGTAGAGTTCAAAACTGGAGGTTGGGATGCGAGCGAGAAACACTTTTGTGGGAGCGGCCTTCGCGCTTCTGGCGGGCGGCATGGCTCATTCGGCGATGGCGCAGGACATCAAGATCGGTGAGATCAACAGCTACTCGCTGCTGCCGGCCTTCACCGACCCGTACCGCAAGGGCTGGCAGCTCGCGGTCGAGGAGGTCAACGCGGCCGGCGGCATCAATGGCAAGAAGCTCGTGGTCATCTCCAAGGACGACGGCGGCAAGCCGGCGGACGCGCAGACAGCGGCCAACGAGCTGGTGTCGAGCGAAGGGGTTGCGATGCTCGCGGGCACGTTCCTGTCCAATATCGGCCTTGCTGTCAGCGACTTCGCTAACCAGAAGAAGGTGTTCTTCCTCGCGGCCGAGCCGCTGACGGATGCCGTCACCTGGTCCAAGGGCAACAAATACACCTTCCGCCTGCGCCCCTCCAACTACATGCAGGCGGCGATGCTGGTCGAGGCTGCCGCCAAGCTGCCCGCCAAGCGCTGGGCGACGATCGCGCCGAACTATGAATACGGCCAGTCGGCGGTCGCGGTGTTCAAGAAGCTGATGTCGGAGAAGCGTCCGGACATCCAGTGGGTCGACGAGCAATGGCCGCCGCAGGGCAAGATCGATGCGGGCCCGGTGGTGCAGGCGGTTGCCGCCGCCAATCCCGAAGCGATCCTCAACGTCACTTTCGGCGCCGATCTCGTCAAGCTCGTGCGTGAGGGCAACACCCGCGGCCTGTTCAAGGGCCGTGAGGTCGTCTCGTTCCTGACCGGCGAGCCCGAATATCTCGATCCGCTCAAGGACGAGACGCCCGAGGGCTGGATCGTCACCGGTTACCCCTGGTACTCGATCAAGACGCCCGAGCATGACGCGTTCCTGAAGGCCTACCAGGCCAAGTATAACGACTATCCGCGTCTTGGCTCGATCGTCGGCTACCAGACCATCAAGTCGGCGGCTGCGATCCTGGCGAAGGCCGGCTCGAGCGATCCGGAGAAGCTGATCGCTGCGGCAGAAGGCCTCTCCGTGCCGTCGCCGTTCGGGGAGATCACCTTCCGCAAGATCGATCACCAATCGACACTCGGTGCCTTCGTCGGCAAGACCGCGCTGAAGGACGGCAAGGGCGTGATGGTGGATTCGTCCTACAAGAAGGGCGCGGACTACCTGCCGAGCGACGCGGAAGTCGGAAAGCTGCGGCCGAAGGATTGAACTCCGCTGCCGTAGGGTGGGTTAGCCGAAGGCGTAACCCACCACGGTCTGCATCCGCAGAACCAGAGGAGGTGGGTTACGCCGAGCAGATGCGCTTCGCGCATCTGCAGGGCTAACCCACCCTACGAAGCTCTCTCTCCCCGCACGGGATGAGATGCAACACCCAACCCGGACCGCCGATGGCCTTTTACGTCGTACAGTTTCTGACCGGTCTCGCCAGCGCGGCGTCGCTGTTCCTGGTGGCCTCGGGCCTGTCGATCATCTTCGGCGTGACGCGGATCGTGAATTTCGCGCATGGCGCTTTCTACATGATCGGCGCGTATATTGCCTTCACGCTGACCGAGCGCCTGTCGGGGGCCTTCGGCTTCTGGGGCGGCATCGTGCTGGCGGCGCTCGCCGTGGCGCTGATCGGCGTCATCGTCGAAATGGTGCTGCTCCGCCGGATCTACCATGCGCCCGAATTGTTCCAGCTGCTCGCGACCTTTGGCCTGACCTTGATGGTCGAGGATCTTGTCGTGCTGATCTGGGGGCCCGACGATCTTGTCGGCCGCCGGGCTCCTGGCTTCAAGGGCGCCATCGATTTCTTCGGCCAGAACATCCCGAGCTACGATCTGTTCCTGATCGTGCTCGGACCGGTCGTGCTCGGCATCCTCTGGCTGCTGTTTCAGCGCACGCGCTGGGGCGTCCTGGTACGGGCCGCGACGCAGGACCGCGACATGGTCGCAGCGCTCGGCGTCAATCAGAAATGGCTGTTCACATCGGTGTTCGCGGTCGGCGTCTTCCTGGCCGCCCTCGGCGGCGCGCTCCAGATCCCGCGTGACGCCGTTCACCACGCGATGGACCTGCGCATCATCGTCGAGGTCTTCGTCGTGGTCGTGATCGGCGGCCTCGGCAGCATCATCGGCGCCTTCGTTGCCGCGGTGCTGGTCTCCGAGCTCAATGCCTTCGGCATCCTGATCTTCCCGAAAATCTCCATCATCCTGGTCTTCCTCGTGATGGCGGCGGTGCTGATCGTGCGGCCCTGGGGTCTGTTCGGCAAGCCGGAGGCGCCCGCGCGCAAGACGCCGGGGCTCACCGTCAATCCGTGGCGGCCGTTGACGTCCAATGAGCGGCTGGCCGCACTTGCGGCGCTGGTCATCGCGGCGACGCTGCCGCTGTTTGCCGGCAACTACGCGCTGACCGTTGGCTCGGAGATCGCGATCTTCGTGATCTTCGCCGTCAGCCTGCACTTCCTGATGTCGGTCGGCGGGCTCGCGTCCTTCGGCCACGCCGCCTATTTTGGCCTCGGTGCGTACGGCGTTGCGTTCCTCGCCAAGATGGCGGGGCTGCCGATGATCGTCTGTCTGCTGCTCGGTCCGCTGCTCGGCTGCATGGGCGCTGCCGTGTTCGGCTTCTTCGCCGTGCAGCTCTCCGGTGTCTACTTTGCGATGCTGACGCTGGCCTTCGCCCAGATTGTCTGGTCGATCGCGTTCCAATGGGTGAGCGTCACCGGCGGCGACAACGGCATATTGGGCGTCTGGCCGGAAAAGTGGGCGGCGAGCCCGTCGCATTTCTATTGGCTGGCGCTCGGCGTTGCGGCGCTGGTGACCATCGCGCTGCGCGCCATGGTGTTCTCGCCGTTCGGCTATGCGCTTCGTGCCACGCGCGACTCGCTGCTGCGCAGCGAAGCGATCGGCATCAACGCCAAGCGCATCCAGTGGACGGCTTTCGTGATCGCCGGCACGACCGCCGGCATCGGCGGTGCGCTGTTCGCGTATCTGAAGGGCAGCGTCTTCCCCGACAATCTCGGCATCTCGCTGTCAGTCGATGCGCTGGTCATGGTGCTGCTCGGCGGCGTCGAGACGGTGTCGGGCGCGGTGATCGGCGCCATCGTCTACAAGGCTCTGAACATCTGGCTGGTCAGCCAGACCGATCTGTCGAAGCTCGTGCTCGGCGGCTTCATCGTGCTGATCGTCGTCGTCTTCCCCAAGGGCATCGTCGGCATGCTGGAAACGTTGGCGCAGCGCCGCCGGAAGTCATCGCCGCCGGGATCTCCCCTGCTTGCCAAGCCGATCGAGTCCGCCGAATGAGCGTTGCACCCCCACTTCTCGCGGTCGAAGGTCTGACCAAATCCTATGGCGGCATCCACGCCGTGCGCGGGGTGTCGTTCTCGCTGCGGGCCGGCGAAATCCTGGCGCTGATCGGGCCGAACGGCGCGGGAAAAAGCACCTGCTTCGACATGCTCAATGGCCAGAACCAGCCTGATACCGGCCATGTTCGCCTGCTCGGCGAAGGGATCACCGGCAGAAAGCCGCGCGAGGTTTGGCGGCTCGGCGTCGGGCGCACCTTCCAGATCACCGCGACCTTCGCCACCATGACCGTGCGCGAGAACGTGCAGGTTGCGCTGATCTCCTACGGGAAGCAGCTGTTCAGTCTGTTCGGTTCGGCACCCAAGTTCGACCGCGACGAAGCCGGCCGTCTGCTCGAACTGGTCGGCATGGGCGGTTATGCGGATCGCCCCTGCGGCGAGCTTGCCTATGGCGACCTGAAGCGGCTCGAGCTTGCGGTGGCGCTCGCCAACCAGCCGAAGCTCTTGCTGATGGACGAGCCGACCGCCGGCATGGCGCCGCGCGAGCGTGTCGATCTGATGCGGCTCACGGCTCGAATCGCGCGGGAAAAATCGATCGGCGTGCTCTTCACCGAGCACGACATGGACGTGGTGTTCGAGCATGCCGACCGCATCATCGTGCTCAACCGCGGCGCGCTGATTGCCGAGGGCTCGCCGGCGGAGGTGCGCGGCAATCCGCAAGTGCAGGCGGTCTATCTCGGCGAGGGTCTCGTCTACGACGCCCGCCATCGTGAGGGAGCCTCAGCATGAAGCTGGCGGTGCAAGACCTCAACAGCCACTACGGCCCGGCGCATATCCTGTTCGACATCGGCTTCGAGGTCGGGGAGGGCGAGGTGGTGGCGCTGCTCGGCCGCAACGGCGCCGGCAAGTCGACCACGTTCCGCTCGATCGTCGGTCTCGTCGCGCAGCGCTCGGGCCGCATTGTGTTCGAGGGCAAGGACGTCTCGCTGCGTCCGACCCATGAGATCGTGCGCGAAGGGCTCGGCTATGTGCCGGAGGAACGGCGCATCTTCACCGACCTGACGGTGGAGGAGAATCTCGAAGTCGGCCGCCAGCCGAAGCGTCCGAACGCGCCGCACTGGACCCGCGAGAAGCTGTTCGCGCTGTTTCCCAATCTCGGTGAGATGAAGAACCGTCCCGGCGGCCGCATGAGCGGTGGCGAGCAGCAGATGCTGACGATTGCCCGCACGCTGATGGGCAATCCCTCGCTGGTGCTGCTCGACGAGCCCTCGGAAGGCCTGTCGCCGAAGATCGTGGAGCAGATGGTCGATGCCATCCTGACCATGAAGAAGGAGGGCGTCAGCATCGTCGTCTCCGAGCAGAATCTGCATTTCGCGCGGCTGATCTCCGACCGCGCCTACATCATCGAGCGCGGCCGCATCTGCTTCGGCGGCACCATGGCCGAGCTCGACGCGCGTCCCGACATCCGCGACGCGCATCTGTCGTTGTAAGGGCAAAGGGAAGGGCTGCGAGCGGATGGCGAGAAGCGTCACGGCGAAGAAGAGCATCAAACCGGGAAAACCGCCTTACGTGCTCGACGAGCAGGTCGGCTTCATCCTGCGTCAGGTCTGGCAGCGCCACAGCTCGATCTTCTCCCGCGACATCGGCACCAATCTGACCCCGACGCAATGGGCGGCGCTGTCGAAGCTCGCCGAGACCGGTCCGTGCTCGCAGAACCAGCTCGGCCGGCTGACGGCGATGGATGTCGCGACCATCAAGGGCGTGATCGACCGCCTGACAGCGCGTGGCCTGACCGAGACCAGTCAGGACCCCGGGGACGGACGGCGTCTGCTTGTGAGCCTGACGCGCGCTGGCCAGCAGCTGGCGGAAAAGCTCGCGCCCAATGCGCTCGCCATTACCCGCGAGACCCTGGCGCCGCTCGACGCCAAGGAGCGCGAGACGTTGATGGCGCTGTTGAATAAGCTGCGGTAGCGACAGTGCCGTAGGGTGGGCAAAGCGAAGCGTGCCCACGATTCTTCCTCAAATTGAGGATGGTGGGCACGGCACTTCGCGCCTTTGCCCACCCTACGGCACTGTTTCCGTGGTTTACTTCGCCACCACTTCCGGCACTTTCCCCGCCGGCGGGGTGTTGCGGCTGCGCTGGGTGCGCACGATGCCGTCGATGATGGTCATGCCGATGCCGGGGAGGTCGCCGAGCTGGACGCTCTCCAGGATGTTCTTGCCGGGCGAGTGCTGCGCCTTGTCCATGATGACGAAGTCGGCGGAGCGGCCGACTTCGATCAGGCCGCAATCGAGCTGCCGCATCCGCGCGGTGTTGCCGGTGGCCAGACAAAACGCGATCTCCGCCGGCAGCTCGCCGAGCGAGGACAACATCGAGACCATGCGCAGGATGCCGAGCGGCTGCACGCCGGAGCCGGCCGGCGCGTCGGTGCCGAGGATGACGCGGTGCAGATCGCCCATCTCGCGCGCGGTGCGCAGCGTGAACAGGGCCGAACGTTCATTGCCGTTGTGCACGAGCTCGAGCCCGCGCTTGCAGCCCTCGCAGATGCAGCGGATCTGGTCGTCGGGCAGCGCGGTGTGCCCGCCGTTGATGTGGCCGACCACGTCGGTGTCGGCTTCCAGCACCACGTCCTTGTCGATCAGGCCGGAGCCGGGGATCGAGGGGCCGCCAGTGTGAATCGTGCTTTGGATGCCGTATTTGCGCGCCCAGCCCACCATCTTGCGCGCGGTCGGGCCGTCCTTGACGCCGCCGAGGCCGACCTCACCGAGCAGCTTGACGCCGTTGGCGGCCATCTCCTTGAAGTCTTCCTCGACCATCTCGCATTCGATCACCGGCGCGCCGGCATGCACCTTCACGCCGCCGGGGCGCAGGGTCCAGAACGCGCGCTGGGCGAACACGGCCATCGCCTTCAGGCCGACCACGTCGCGGGGGCGGCCTGGCATGTGCACTTCGCCCGCGGAGATCATGGTGGTGACGCCGCCATGGAGGTAGCTGTCGATCCAGTTGGTCTGGTTCTGGCGCGGCGTCCAGTCGCCGGCGACGGGGTGGACGTGACTGTCGATCAGGCCCGGCGCCACCGTGGTGCCCTGGGCGTCGACGATGGTGGTCGCGCCTTCGATGTCGACGTCCTTGAAGCGGCCGATCGCGGTGATCTTGCCGTTCTCGGCGACGATGGTGTCGCCGTCCAGGATCGGCTTTTCCAAAGCGCCGGACAGGATCAGGCCGATATTCCGGATCACGAGCTTCGAGGGTCCGGTGGCCTGGGGTGCGTCATGCGCCATGGAAGGGGCTCCTTATTCCTAACTGCAACGCTTTCGATCTTGGGCAGCCTTGACCCCGGGATCAAGCAGGATTATTCATTAGTATACGAATGATCGTGTACAAACGACGCATAGCTGGCCCGCCTCGAAAACCGCATTGGAAGCGACAGGGAAGGTGAGATGAGCAATTTCAATCAGGAAAGCGTTTTGAGCGTCCACCACTGGACCGACACGCTGTTCTCCTTCAAGACCACCCGCAGCCCGACCTTCCGCTTCCGCAACGGCGAGTTCACCATGATCGGGCTCAAGGTCGGCGAGAAGCCGCTGCTGCGGGCTTACAGCGTCGCCAGCGCCAACTACGAGGACACGCTGGAGTTCTTCTCGATCAAGGTGCCGGACGGGCCGCTGACCTCGCGTCTCCAGCACTTGAAGGAAGGCGATGAGATCATTGTCAGCCGCAAGGCCACCGGCACGCTCGTGATCGACAATCTGGAGGAGGGGCGCAACCTCTACCTCATCGGCACCGGCACTGGCCTTGCGCCGTTCCTGAGCGTGATCAAGGACCCCGAGACCTACGAGCGGTTCGAGAAGGTCGTGCTGCTGCACGGGTGCCGGCACGTCAAGGAGCTCGCTTATGGCGAGATGATCACACAGACGCTGCCGAAGGACGAGCTGATCGGTGAATACATCCGCGAACAGCTGATCTACTATCCGACCGTGACGCGCGATCCCTTCCGTAACCGGGGCCGCATCACCGACCTCATCACCTCGGGCAAGCTGTTCGCCGATATCGGCCTGCCGGCCCTGGAAGCCGCCCATGATCGCGTCATGATTTGTGGCAGCCCGGCGCTGGTGGCGGACACCCGCGTGCTCCTGGGCGAGCGAGGCTTCGTCGAGGGCAATCACGGCGAGCCGGCCCAGTTCGTGGTCGAAAAGGCCTTCGCCGAGCGCTAAGTCCGCAGAATGACCGTATTTTTGCCCTCGGGCGGGCGTTGCGGCGCCGATTCGGCGCTTGATACACTGTGGGAGCGAATCAGCGGAGTTCCCACATGGTTGCGGACAGCGACAGCAACATCGCCTGGCACCGGGTCCAGTTGAAGAAGAACCGCGCCGAGTTGAAGGCGGTGGAGACCGCGCGCTTCACGATGGGCGAGATCGCCTCGTCGAAGCGGAACGGCCAGACCCAGAAGACCATCGCGGAACTCAAGCGCAAGATCGCGCAGTCCGAGCGCGTGATCGCCGATCACGACAAGCGCACCCGCCGTCCGCTCGCAACTGACCTGCAGAGCCTCAGCAACGGCAGTTGGAGCCATTGGGACGCCTACACCCAGCAGCAGCGCAAGACTGGCCAGCGTTCGCCGGGACGTGGATAGCGCGTTTCGTTCGCAGCCGGCGAGGAGCAGCCCCCCCTTGTACCGGCCGCCCTCCGCACCATCTGGGTGAGACGCCAGCAATCAGTCCGGTGATCCCATGAGCGTGCGCCTCGATTTCACTAGCGAGGCCTTCTTTCGCGATCCGCCCAAGGCCATTGCGACGTTGCGCAGGTCCGGCCCCGTGGTCGCGACGCGCTTCCCTCTGATCGGCGACGTCTGGATCACCACGACCCATGACGCCACCGCGCAAGTCCTGAAGGACGGCTCGACCTTCACGTTGCGCAAGGAAGATGGCGACGTCGCCGGTCTGCGCTGGTGGATGCCGCGATACGTCAGGACCATCGCCAACAACATGCTGACGATGGACGAGCCTGACCATACCAGGCTGCGCAGCATCGTGGACGAAGCCTTTCGCCGCCGCGCGATCGTGGCGATGGAGCCTCGCATCCGCGTCATCGCCGACGGTCTCGCCGACGAGCTGTTCGCGAATGGAAGTCCGGCCGATCTCGTTCAGCGCTACGCACGTATCCTCCCGCTCGCGGTGATCTCCGAGCTCCTGGGCCTGCCGTTGGCGGATCGTCCGCGGTTCATCGCCTGGGCCAACGAGATGTCCTCGCTGACCAATGTCGTCAGTTTCTTCCGACTGCTATTCGCGTTCCGCAAGATGCGCACCTATCTCGAACGCCAATTGCAGATCGCGCGCGAACGGGGCGGCGAGGGCCTGATTGCCGAATTGATCCAGGTTGAGCGCGAGGGCGGCCAAATCACGCCGGATGAAATGGTCTCGATGGTCTTTCTGCTGCTCGCGGCGGGATCAGAGACCACCACGCATCTCATCAGTGGTGCCGCCTACGAGCTGCTCAGAAGTCCGGACTTGCGCGATTGGCTCGAGCAGGACTGGAGCCGTATCGGGCTTGCGGTGGAGGAGTTCCTGCGCTTCGTCTCGCCGGTGCAGTTCTCCAAGCCGCGCTATGTACGGCGGGATGTCGAGGTCGATGGCGTACGTTTGAAGAAGGGCGATCGTGTCATGGTGATGCTCGCCGCCGCGAACATGGATCCGGCGGTGCACGATCGTCCCGAAAGCCTCGATCTCGAACGCAAGCCGAACCGTCACATCTCGTTCGGGACAGGAATCCATTTCTGCCTCGGCCATCAACTCGCGCGCATCGAGGCGGCTTGCGCGCTGGAAGCGCTGTTCGTGCGCTGGCCACGACTTGGCTTGGCTGTCGATCCCGCCGAGGTCCGCTGGCGCAAGCGGCCAGGCTTGCGTGCGATCGCGAAACTTCCCGTCACGGCCGAGGGCCGCGGAACACGGACGAGTGCGCGTAACGAAGCAAGCATCGATCGTTCCCTGACCGCGGCGAATTGACACCAGCGGGCGTCCCTGCGGAAAATCTTTGGCGAGCGGGATCAATCCGGAACGGTGTGCCGTTCGTCCTTGTTGTCACGGGCACATCGGACGCGCCGACGGTTCCATGGCCGCAGATGTCGCAGATCACGTCTGAACGGGAGACAAGATCATGACCAGCAAGATGCCACCTGTTCCGCCGCAAAATCAGAGCCGCAAGGGAACCGGCGACGGCAAGCAAATGTCCGCTGATCAGACGCCGCACGGCCAGCAGCGTGCGCAAAACCCGGACCAGCAGGGACAGCAGGGCAACATCAAGCAGAACACGACCAATCAAGGCTATCAGCAAGATCGCTGAGGAGGGCGACATCCATGTCGACATCCACCAAGATCCCAACAGCATCCGTCAGGGTGGACCAGGCGCTTCGCACGAGAATGCAAAGGCGCCTCTGGAGGTGAAGAAGCCGCCCGCCGACAATTCGCAGCGCAGCCACAGCAGCGTCTCGGGTGGCGGAGGCGAGCACGACTCCCATCACTCACACGACGAGGCCGGCAAGGGCGGCGGCAGGTGAAGATTGGAGATTCCCATGCAAGGCAGAAAGACCCACGAACAGCAGGTGCGCATTCTCGAGCGCAAGCCTAACGCTCCCGATGCGCGAGAGCTGGATCAGGCGTCAGGCCTCAGGGCCCAGGATGCCGCTGTTCATCGCGCACGGCAGGAGGCGCGCCACAGCGAGTTTCCGGTGAGCCGCGGCGGCCTCAGCCAGGAGAGCGACCACAACAAGCACAACGATCCCGGCCAGAGCGGTCACAAGCCGCCGAAACCGACAGCGGCGCAGCAAAAGCACTAAGAGATCACTGCAACAGGAGAAACCGATGCCAGCTGGGCACGGTAGCAAGACGCACTTCAGATCGGGCATGCACGGCAAGGGCACCGGCACCGGTGCCCTGTCCGAGATCCCCAAGGACAAGATCGGCGACAACATGGTCCTGTCCAACCGCGACAAGAAGCAGCATTCGGACATTCGCGGCATGGACGGCAAGACCATCCAGACCGAACAATATCAGGACCATTCAGCCAACCGGCTCGACGAGAAGCCGGAGGCCGACGAGATCTGAGAGGGTTCCTCCCGACCAACTCGCGGACCGGTGTTCAGCCGGTTCGCTTTTTTGTTGCCGCAAGATCGCGCTCCCAGCCGAACACGGAGCGGCCGTCGAGATCCGGCGAGGCGGCGCGCTCGCCGGCGATGTAGTTCTCCACGGAAGGCCCGCGCGCGGTCCGCTCCAGCCGCCGCGCCTGATCGTCGAGTCGTTTCATCGCCTGCATCTCTTCCTCGCGCCCGAGCTTGGCGCTCTGGATCGCGCCCTTCAGCACGCGGATGGTCTCGTCATAGACCTTGATCGGCACGGGATAGGGATGCCGGTCCTTGCCGCCATGGGCGAGCGAGAAGCGCGCGGGGTCGGCGAAGCGATAGGGCGCGCCATGAACGACCTCTGCGACCATGGCCAGCGAGCGCACGGTACGGGCACCGACGCCCGGCGTCAGCAAGAGCTCCGGGAAATCAACTGGGCCGCGTTCGGCTGCTGCGGCGAGCGTGCCGTGCAGGCGGCGCGCGAACACGTCCTTGGGCCTGACATCGTGATGCGCGGGCATGATCAGATGCGGCAGCATGGCCTGCGCCGGCTCGGACACAGTCCCGACGAGGCGTTCGAATTCTAAGACGATGCGATCGGGGCCGAGATCATCCAACAGATCGAGCTGCGCTGTGCGTGAGACATCGGCGCGATGGTCGGTGAGGTTGACGATCTCCCCCTGTTGCGGTCCGTCAATCGCGCTGTGCGGCGCATCGACGAAGCTCTGCAACGTCTCGGAATGCCAGTGGTAGCGGCGGGCCTGGCGCTTGTCGCCGTTCATGCCCTGCTGCACCACCGTCCACTTGCCGTCGGCGGTGACGAAGAAGCCGTGGAGATAAAGATCGAAACCGTCCTGCACGGCTGCGCTGTCGACTTTCGCCACCAAGCGGCTGGCGCGGGTCAGCTTCGCGCCGTCGAATCCGACGCGGTCGCCGAGCTGCATCAGCTCGTCCGGCGTCTTGCGCGAATGCTGGCCTCTGCCACCGCAGACATAAATCCCGAGCTCGTCCTGAAGCGGCCCCAGCCCGCGTTTCAGCGCGCCGATCACCGAGGTCGTGATGCCGGAGGAGTGCCAGTCCATTCCCATCACGGCGCCGAACGACTGGAACCAGAACGGGTGGGACAGCCGCTGCAGAAAGGCGTCGCGCCCGTAATGATGCACGATCGCCTGCGTGACGATCGACCCGAGCGAGGCCATGCGGCTCGCCAGCCACGGCGGAACCCGTCCGGTGTGCAAGGGAAGATCGGCGCTGCCGCTACGTCGAGTCATGAGCTCCCTAAATTAGCCCAGTTCGGCAACACTTGCACCTACGGAATGCTGCGTTGCACAGGGCGGGGGAGCGAAGCCGGTCGAGAGACGTTGAGCCGGCTACCGCAGAGCAACGTGGGGAATAGCGATGCATTGGCAGGCCTTGATGGCCGACATCGACAGGATGTTCGGTTGGATACCGTCATGGTTCATCGGTCTCAGCCTCGTTGCGGGAGCAATGCTCCTTGCGCTTTCGCTTTACCGGATCGCCAAATGGCTACTTACCCGCGCCTTTGGGACCCGCCTTCCGCTCCTCGGCGTGTTCATCGAGCGCACGTCGGGCCCGGCCCAGCTGGCGCTGTGCCTGGCGGCCGTCGCATTGGTGCTGCCGCTTGCGCCGCTCGACGACACGATCCGCACACCGCTGATGCGCCTGTTCGTCGTGGCCGTCATCGCCCTGATCGGCTGGATATCGATCAGGATCGTCGACATGAGCGCGGCGCGCTACCTGCAGAATTTCCGCGACGTCGCGGAGAATTTCGTCGCGCGCAAGCACGTGACACAAGTCCGCGTGTTCAAGCGCGTCACCGACACCATCATCGTCATCATCACGGTGTCGACCGCGCTGATGACGTTCGATTCGGTGAGGCAATACGGCGTCAGCCTGTTCGCCTCCGCCGGCGCGGCCGGTATCATCGTCGGTCTTGCCGCGCGGCCATTGCTGAGCAACCTGATCGCGGGCTTGCAAATCGCGATCACCCAGCCGATCCGCATCGAGGACGCCGTGATCATCGAGAACGAGTGGGGATGGGTCGAGGATATCGCTGCGACCTATGTCGTGATCCGGCTTTGGGACTGGCGCCGCATGGTGGTGCCGCTCTCGTATTTCATCGAAAAACCGTTCCAGAACTGGACCCGCGACACCGCATCCCTGATCGGCGTGATCGCGCTCCACGTCGACTATCGCGCCGACGTTCCGCGCATTCGGCGCTGGCTGGAGGAGGCGGTGAAACAGTCCAAGCTGTGGGATGGGGCGGTGGTCAATCTTCAGGTAATCGACGCGGACTCCCGCACCATCGAGCTGCGGGCGCTGGTCAGCGCGCGAAACGCGCCGCAATCCTGGGACCTTCGCTGCGAGATCAGGGAAAGGCTCGTGGCCTTCATTCGCGACGAGATGCCGGAAGCGCTGCCGCGCGATCGCGCGATCCTGATCCCGTCAGCCCAAGACGATGGCGATCTCCTCCAGCGCGTCGCACCGGAGAAGGTGCGGGCGAGCGCGCGCAATTGACCCTCTGCGCGATCAGCCGGCGCCGACCACGGCCGCGCCGGCCGGCCCGTCCGCGCGCGGTCGCCGCTTGCGCAAAGTTCGCCGCGCCCAGATCAGGAGGCCGGTCGACAGCAGCGTCAAGAGCGCGATCGACGTTACGACATTGAGCGGCGAGGCGATCAGGGCCGACCAGTTTCCTTCGTGGATCAGGCGCGGCCAGTTGCGCGGCAGCGCTGTGACCTCCGACGACGTGACGGCATAAGCGCGCAGCTCGCCGCCGTCATAAAGTCTCGCCATCATGCGGCCGCCGCGCGTACCGATCGAGATCACATGCGACAGCTCATGCGAGGCCGCGACCATGCGTGTCGCGTCGGGTAGGGCGAGAGGGCGGCCGGTTGCGGCCGGAGGAGCTCCACTCTGGAATGTCAGGCCGAACGCCATGCAAAGGCCGGTCAATGGACTGAGCAGGATCAGCGGCAGCGTGAACCACGCGGTTGCCTTATGCCATCCCGAGAGCGTATTGCGCAGCCGCGGCAATCCCATGACGATGCCGAGCAGCAGGATGATCACCATGGCCAGCGTGGATGCCGTCACCAGCCAGGCCTGCCCCATCAGTCGTTCATGCGTGAACCGCGCCCAGAGGAAGACATCCGACAGGGTTGAACCGGTCGAGGCGGCTTCGCCGCTTGAAAGATCGATCGCCGGCACGTTGGTGCCCTGCAGCGTGATCCGCCGGCTGGCCGCGTTGATGGAGAGCCCGCGCGCCTTGCCGTCGGGATCGTATCGCTTCATCAGTTCGACGACACGGCCGGCCTCGATCGCGGGACCGCCAATGCCACTCGTTTGCACGAGGGGCTCGACGGACAGGATCAGACCGGTGACGATGATCGCGAGCAGGGGAAGGGCGAAGACCAGAGTAATCCAGCGATGAAGTCTCAACAATGCGGGTTTGCTCATTCGTCGTCCTCGATGTTCTCCAGACCGTGCTCGCGCAGAGCCGTGCAAAACACAAATGACGCTTTGTCCATGTTGTTGCGTTGATTTACGGCAACCGGAATTAAAGTTTCGCTGCGATACGCGCTTACGGTACTCGAGTCGCGCGCTACGCTTCGTGGCACGCTGTGCGCCGGCGCGCGTGCTACCGTGAATGAAAGGCCTATTCGCGCTTGGCCTTGATCGCGCCGCGCAATCCCGCCTGCTGCTGGATCGTGTCGAGCGCGCCGGATGATTGCTCGTCCGCCACGAAGCGGTTGAGCAGGGGAAGGGCATCCTCGCGTCCCCTGGGAATCGCGATGGCCATGTGCTCCAGGCCCCAATTGCCGTCGAGAATCCGCGCGCCCGGCATCTGGTCGGACATCTCGAACAGTGTCGGCTTGTTGGTCGCATAGAGATCGATCTCGCCGCGGCCGAACATGCCGATGGCGGCCTTGACGCTTTCGGCGGGGACGATGGTCGCGTTCTTGAACTTCGTCGGAAGAGTGCGCTCTGAGGTCGAGCCTTTGGTGACGCCGATCTTCACACCCGGCTTGTCGATATCCTCGATCTTGCCGATTGGTGACTTCGCCGGGACGAGAAAGCCGAGCTCGATCGCCAGCACGGGCTGGCTGAAGCTCACTTCGCTTGCGCGGGCTGGCGTGGCGTTGGTCACGGTGAAGTCGACCTTGCCGTCATGGATCGCGCTGACGATGTCGGCGACGCGCTGAAACCTGACATAATCGACGCCGACGCCGAGCTGCTTCGCCAGCTCGGCGCCGAGATCGTAGCTGAGGCCGTGCGGCTTGCCGGCCGCATCCGAGACCATCGAGGTCGGACTGCCCGGATAGACGCCGACGCGCAGCGCCCCGCTCGGCGCCAGAAGTTTGGCTTCGCCGTCGGCGCGCACAGGCGTGCCGAACAGGCTGATGACTGCAATGAGGAACAGCGCGGTGCACGGCCGGCATCTGGAAAAGGGCTTCATCTGAAGAGTCTCACTGCGCGCGGATATTGGCCGCCTTCAGCACCGGCTCCCATTTCGTCGCCTCTGCGTGCATATAGGCGTCGAAATCCTTGGCGGACGAGCCGACCGGAGTTGCGCCGATCTTGCCGAGCGTCGACAGCACATTCGCATCCTGCAGCGCGGCCTTGAGATCGGTCTCGAGCTTCGCCACGATCTCCGGCGGCATCTTGGCCGGGCCCAGCACGCCCCACCAGACCGAGACGTCATAGCCGTGCACGCCGGACTCCGCGACGGTCGGAACGTTCGGCAGGGCCTTGGAGCGTTCGGCCGAGGTCACCGCGAGCGCGCGCACCGGGCCGCCTTCGAGCTGGCCGATCGCTTCGGCGAGCGGATTGATGCTGAGCGGGATCTCGCCTGATATCACTGCCGTCAGTGCCGGTGCGCCGCCCTTGTAGGGGATTGCGACGATCCTGGCGCCCGACATGTGCTTGAGCAGTTCACCGGCGAGATGCGCCGAGGTGCCGTTGCCGGACATGCCATAGGAGAGCTTGTCCGGCTCTTTCTTTGCTGCAACGAGGAGATCGCCGAGCGCCTTGTAAGGACTGTCCTTCGCCACCACGATTGCGAGCGGAGAGGAAGCCACTTCCGTGATGGCCGTAAAGTCCTTGAAGGTGTCGTAGGGCACGCTCGGATAGATGAACTGGTTGAGCGGATGGCCGCTCGCCACCAGGATCAGCGTGTAGCCGTCGGGCGCGGCCTGCGTCAGCGCCTGCGAGGCGACGATGCCGCCGGCGCCGGGGCGATTGTCGACCACCGGCTGCTGACCCCAGGTCTTCGCCAGCGCCTGGCCCAGCGTGCGCGCGAGCACGTCGACCGCGCCGCCGGCCGCATAGGGGACCAGAATGTGGACCGGCTTGCTCGGATAATTGTCGGCGGCCTGCGCGACGCCGCCCAGCAGCAGACCGGCACTCAGCACCAAACCGCCGATCGTCTTGTTCAAACCCAACATTTCCCAGCACTCCTTGAGGGCGTTTGCGTGCTTGCCGTCGGTCTTCCGGCCCGCTTGGACGCCGCCCATGGTTTTTGTTGACGAGACCTGATCTTTTGTACGATAGTACAAATCACATGGTACGCAAGCCCACCAGCAAGGAAACGGCCCGTAAGCCGAATATGCGCGAGGCAATCCTCGCCGCGGCCGAGGAGCTATTCGCCACCAACGGCTTCAACGCCGTCTCGGTGCGCGACATCGCGCAAGCCGCCGGGGCCAATCCTGGCAGCGTGACCTATCATTTCAAGACCAAGGACGGTCTGCTGCTGGAGATCTATCGGCGCCATTGCGGGCCGATGAATCTGCGCCGTTCGGAGCTGCTCGCGGCAGCTAAGCGCGTGCGCGATCTCCAGGACCGGCTGGAAGCGATCGTGCGCGCCTACGTGGTGCCGGCCTTCACCTCCGGCAGCGATCTCGCCGGCGGCGGGGCGCGCTTCACGCGGCTGCGCGCCGTGATGTCGGCGGAAGGCAACGAGGTCGCGCGAAAGATCATCGCGCAGACTTTTGACGATACCAGCCACGCCTTCATCGATGCGATCCACGAAAGCCTGCCGCACATTCCGCGCACCGACATCGTCTGGCGCAGCCACTTCCTGCTCGGCGCGCTCTATTATTCGCTGGTGACGCCGGACCGCGTTTCGCGCTTGTCGCGCGGCGAGGCCGACGGCGGCGATGCCGCGGGTGCCATCGAGCAACTGGTGCAGGCGACGGTTGCCTCGTTCCAGGCGCCGCCGCTCGATCATGCCGCGCCGGCGCGTCGGCGGCCGGTCGTCAGCAGCAAGACTTGAAAGAAGCCACCCGAGGGGAGGCGCGTAACGGCGCTTCCGCTCGCAGGCGGACGATGTCACGGGGTGATGGAAACATGAACAGGCGGGAGTGCTTGCATCTCTTGACCGGGTTGGCGGGCGCCGCGCTCGCGAGCGAAGCGCGCGCGCAAGGCGCAGGGCCGAAAGCCATGCCGACGATCGCCCCGCCGGATCCGAGTCCCAAGATGCCGTCGTTCAAGCTGCCGGCAAAATCATGCGATAGCCACACTCACATCTTCGGCCCGGCGTCGCGTTACCCGTTCGCGGAGAAGCGTCCCTACAACACGGCTGATGCGCCGCTGGAGGCGTTCCGCAGCGTCCATGAGAAGATCGGTGTCGAGCGCTGCGTCATCGTGAATGCCACCGTGCACGGCACCGACAATCGCGTCGTCACCGATGCCATCGCCCAGAGCGAGGGTGCCTATAAGGGCATTGCCAACGTCAATGACGAGATGACCGAGAAGGAGTTGGCGGCGCTCGACAAGGCCGGCATCTGCGGTTGCCGTTTCGCCTTCCTCAAGCGCCTCGGCGGCGTCGGTGACATGAACAAGTTCCAGCGCATCGTGCACCGCGTCGCGGAGCTCGGCTGGCATATCGACGTCTATTTCGAGCCGGGCACGATTGCCGAATTCGCGCCCGTCCTCACCGCGCTGCCGACGCCCTACGTGATCGATCACATGGGCACGGTGCAGGCTGCGAAAGGTCTTGACGATCCCGGCTTCACAGCGCTGCTCGACCTTCAGAAAAAGGGCGAAAAGTGCTGGGTCAAGATCACCGGCCTCCCCTCTACGCGCCCGACGCAAAGATCCGGCAGAAGCTGCTGGTCGACAATCCCGCCCGCCTGTTCAAGTTCAGCTGATGACGATGATGTACACGCCGACTATTCCGCCGCCGGATCCGAACACGCGCACGCCCAGGTTCAAGCTGCCGAAGCTGTCCTGCGATGCGCATTGCCACATCTTCGGGCCCGGCGCGAAATATCCTTATGCGCCGGATCGTTCCTACACGCCGCCGGACGCGCCGCTCGAGGATTTTCGCATCCTGCATGCCAAGCTCGGGGTCGAGCGGGCCGTCATCGTGAACGCCAGCGTACACGGAACCGACAACAGTGTGGCGCTCGATGCCATCGCGCAGAGTAACGGCGCCTATCGTGCTGTCGCCAATATCGACGACACCATCACCGAGCGCGGGCTTCGCGTCCTGCACGAGGGCGGCTTCCGCGGCTGCCGTTTCAATTTCGTCCGCCATCTCGGCGGCGTGCCCGACAAGGGTGTGTTCGATCGCGTCATCGCGATGGTCAGCCCGCTCGGCTGGCACGTCGACCTGCATTTCGACGCGATCGATTTGCCGGACTATGCCGACATGCTGGCAAAGTTGCCGCTGAGCTACACGATCGACCATATGGGGCGGGTAAAGGCCTCCGACGGGCTCGACCAACTTCCGTTCAAGATCCTGATCGAGCTGATGCAGCGCGACGAGAAATGCTGGGTCAAGATCTGCGGTTCGGAGCGGGTGTCCTCGGCCGGCCCGCCGTTCACCGACGCGGTGCCGTTTGGACGAAAGATCGTCGAGACCGCGCCCGACCGCGTCATCTGGGGCACCGACTGGCCGCACCCCAACGTCAAGGCGATGCCGAACGACGGCGACCTGGTCGATCTGATCCCGCTGCTCGCGCCGGAGCCGGAGCTTCAGCAGAAGATCCTCGTCGATAATCCCGCGCGCCTGTTCGAGTTCGACCGATGACGGCGCTCTCGGTCGACAAGCCGAGCGGGCGCGCCTGGTGGAAGGAGCTCTGGATCCAGGTGCTGATCGCCATGGCGGCCGGCATCGCCCTTGGGATCGTCAGTCCCGAGACGGGCGCCAAGATGCAGCCGTTCGGGGACGCCTTCATCAAGGCGATCCGGATGCTGATCGCGCCGATCATCTTCTGCACCGTCGTGCACGGCATCGCCCATATGGCCGATATGGCGCGCGTCGGGCGCGTCGCTGTCAAAGCGATCGTCTATTTCGAGATCATGACCACGATTGCGCTGATCATCGGCCTCATTGCGGTCAATCTGCTCAAGCCCGGCGTCGGCATGAACATCGATCCCGCCAGCATCAATGCCAGCGCGATCGAGCCTTACGTCAAGCAGACCGGTGCGATCGGCTTCGTGCCGTTCCTGATGAACATCGTGCCTGCGACCTTCATCGGCGCCTTCGCCGAAGGCAACATTCTCCAGGTGCTGTTCATTTCCGTGCTGTGCGGCTTTGCATTGGTGCAGCTCGGCAAGCACGGCGCGCCACTGGTCCATCTGATCGATATCGCCGCAAAGATGGTGTTCGCGGTCGTCGGCTTCGTGATGTGGGCGGCACCGATCGGCGCGTTCGGGGCCATTGCCTTCACGGTGGGCAAGTTCGGCGTCGGCTCGCTGGCTTCGCTCGGAAAACTGCTGGGCGGCTTCTATCTGACTTGCGTGATGTTCATCGTCGTGGCGCTCGGGCCGGTGGCGCGGCTCTGCGGCTTTTCGCTGGTGAAACTGATTCGCTACATCTGGGAGGAGCTGCTGATCTGCATCGCCACGACGTCGTCCGAGACGGTGCTGCCGCGGATGCTGATCAAGCTGGAGAAGGCCGGCTGCGAGAAGAGCGTGGTCGGACTGGTGATCCCGACCGGCTATTCCTTCAATCTCGACGGCACCTGCCTCTACCTCGCCGCGGCCACGGTGTTCCTGGCGCAGGCAACCAACACGCCGTTCGGGCTCGCTGAGCAGATCGAGCTGCTGCTGATCCTACTCGTGACCTCCAAGGGCGCGGCGGGCATCGCGGGCGCCGCCTTCGTCGTGCTGGCGGCGACGTTGTCTGCCACCGGCACCATCCCAGTCACGAGCGTCGCGCTGGTGCTGGGCATCCACCGCCTGATGTCGCAGGGGCTGACGCCGACTAATCTCATCGGGAATGCGGTCGCGACGATCGCGATTGCGAAATGGGAAGGGGCGCTCGATGGCGATCGGCTGAGACGCGTGCTCGACGGTGAGGAACAAGCCGCCGCAATGGCTTGAGGAACTTGCTGCCTGCATGAGGCAGGGAGCCTATGATGCTTACGAACGAAAGAGGGAATTCGTCCCATGAAGACAGGTCTCGTGGTCACCGCTCATCCCGGCGATTTCGTCTGGCGCGCCGGCGGCGCCATCGCGCTGCACGCGAAGAAGGGCTATCGCATGAAGATCGTCTGCCTGTCCTTCGGCGAGCGCGGCGAGAGCCAGTTCGCCTGGAAGGAGAAGGGCGCGACGCTGGAATCGGTCAAGGCCGGGCGTAAGGACGAGGCGGAGCGCGCAGCGAAGCTGCTGGGTGCCGAGATCGAGTTCTTCGACTGCGGCGACTATCCACTGAAGCTCACCGAGGCGCATTTCGACCGTATGGTCGACATCTACCGCGAGCTCAATCCGAGCTTCGTGCTGACGCACGCGCTGGAGGACCCCTATAATTTCGACCATCCGAACGCGGCGCATTTCGCGCAGGAGACGCGCGTGGTCGCGCAGGCGATGGGCCACAAGCCCGGCGCGCAGTACAAATACTCCGCGCCGCCGGTCTTCCTGTTCGAGCCGCATCAGCCCGAGCAGTGCAATTACAAGCCGGATCTGCTGCTCAAGATCGACGAGGTCTGGAAGGAGAAATACGAAGCGTTCCAGATCCTGGCCGCGCAGAAGCATCTATGGGGCTATTACGAGCGCGTCGCGCTCAACCGCGGCATCCAGGGCAGCCGCAACACCGGCGTGCCCATGACCTATGGCGAGGCCTATCAGCGCCTGTTCCCGACGGTTGCGGAGGAGCTGGCATGAAGCCGGTCGTCGTTCGCAACATCAGGCGCGCCGATCCCGCCGGCATGGCGGAATATGGCGTCTCGACCGTTCACGAGGCCTATGGCCGCATCGGCCTGATGAAGCCATATTTGCGGCCAGTCTGGCCCGGTGCTGCGATTGCCGGCCCCGCGGTCACCGTGCTGGCGCAGCCCGGCGACAATTGGATGATCCATGTTGCCGTCGAGCAGTGCAAAAAGGGTGACGTCCTCGTTGTCGGCTGCACCACCGACAATACCGACGGCATGTTCGGGGAACTGCTGGCGACCTCGCTTAGGGCGCGCGGCGTGCAAGGGCTGATCATCGATGCCGGTTGCCGTGACGTCAAGGCGCTGCACGAGATGAGGTTTCCGGTGTGGTCGCGTGCGGTCTCGGCTAAAGGCACCGTCAAGGCCACGCTCGGTTCGGTCAACGTTCCCGTGGTCTGCGCCGGCGTCAACGTCGACCCCGGCGACATCGTCGTGGCCGATGACGATGGCGTCGTCGTCGTGCCGAAGCGTTATGCAGCCGAGGTCGCCGAGAAGGCGAAGAAGCGCAACGCGGACGAGGGCGGCAAGCGCAAGCGCCTGGCCTCGGGCGAACTCGGGCTCGACATGTACAACATGCGGGAGGCGCTGGCGAAGGCCGGGCTCGTCTATGTCGACAATCCCGAGGACGTCTAAGGCGAAGACAAGCGGAGCGGGTGGATGGATCGTCTCAAGCTGAAGGCCGTGCTCGGCAGTCACCCCCATGTGCAGGCGGTGAAGAGCGGCGCGCTGCGCTCCGACCTCTTCGACCTGGACTTCATCGAGTACACGCCGACCAACACCGCGTTCAAGCCGATGGTGAGGGAGCAGGCCTTCGACGTCTGCGAGATGGCGATCGTCACCTTTCTAATGGCGAAGGCGCATGGCAAGCCGCTGGTCCTGTTGCCGGCGGCCATGCTCGGGCGCTTCCAGCATTCCTATGCGCTCTACGATCCTGCACGTGGATCGTTCGGACCGTCCGATCTCGAAGGCAAGCGCGTCGGTATCCGGTCGTTCACGACGACGACCGGCGCCTGGATCAGGGGCATCCTCGCCAACGACTACGGCGTCAACCTCGACAAGATCCGTTGGATCACCTTCGAGGATCCGCACGTGGCGGAATATGTCGACACCACCGAGCGCGCGGCCAAGGACAAGAAGATCCTGCAAATGCTGCTCGACGGCGAGCTCGATGCCGTGCTTGGCGAGACTTCGAACGATCCCAAGCTGAAACCACTCTTCCCCGATCCGGCCGCGGAGGCCGCCAAATGGTATGCCCATCGCGGCGTCGTGCCCGTCAATCATCTCGTGGTCGTGACCGAGCAGCTCGCAAAATCCCGTCCTGACGTGGTCGCGGGCGTTTATGATCTGCTCAAGCGGAACAAGGAGCAGGTAGGGCTTGCGACCGCACCCGATCTCGTTGCGTTCGGGATCGAGGCCAACAGGAAGCCGCTCGAGCTGATTGTCGACTACGCCTTCCAGCAGGCGCTGATCCCGCGCCGCTATGCGGTCGAGGAGCTGTTCGACGAGACGACACGAGGATTGAACTGATGGCCGATCCGAAGCGCTGGCAGATCGGGCTGGTTGGGTATGGCGAGGTCGGCCGGATCCTGGCCGAGGATTTGCGTCAGCAGGATATCAAGGTCTTAGCCTACGACATCAAGCTCGGAAGCGAGCAGGGTACCTCGCTGAAGCAGCATGCGGCAAAATTCGGTGTGACGCTCGCGGTTTCGCACGCCGAACTGACTGCGAAATGCGACTTCATCATCTCCGCCGTCACCGCCAGCCAGGCCGTGCCGGTGGCAAAGGCCTGTGCCGCCGCGATCAACCAGGGCACCTGGTTCCTCGATTTCAATTCGGCCTCTCCCGGCGCCAAGCAGCGTGCGTCAGCCCTGATCGATGGCGGAGGCGGTCGCTATGTCGAGGGCGCGGTGATGACCTCGGTGCCGCCCTATCGCATCAAGGTGCCGCTGCTGCTCGGCGGTCCCGGCGCGAGGGAGATCGAGCCGCTTTTGAACGCGATCGGCTTTGCCGCGAAGGTTGCGAGCGACGAGCTCGGTGTGTCCTCCGCGGTGAAGATGTGCCGCAGCATCATGATCAAGGGTCTTGAGGCCATGGTCATCGAGAGTTTCACGACCGCGCGCGCCTATGGGGTCGAGGATGCCGTGCTGGCCTCGCTCGCGGAGACGTTTCCCGGGATCAACTGGGAGAAGCAGGGCGCCTATTTCTTCCAGCGCGTGATCGAGCACGGACGCCGGCGTGCCGAGGAAGTGCGGGAGGTTGCCGAGACCGTACGTGAGGCGGGACTGACACCATGGTCCGCGCAAGGCACTGCTGAACGGCAGGCGTGGGTGGCTGACCTCGCCGATGAAGGGCTGTTCGGCGCCAGGGGCACCAAGGAATTCGCCCGCAGCGCTGATTGGCGTACCGAGGCAGACCGGATACTGGCGAAGATCAAGCGCTGACGCCGAACGCGTGCGTTCAGCTCAACACCCTGCCGTCGTCGCGATAGTTCGAGATTTCGTCGCGGGCGAGCTCGATCAGACCGATCAGGCTCTTGGCCTTGCGGACGACCTGCTCCTTGGCAGGCGCCGTGCGAAACTCCGAAAGGATCATGCGGATGCACTTGTCGGCGGTATCGAGCGTCCAGAGCGCGCGGGTCATGTCGTCCTGCGTGTGGATCGCCGAGATATCGAGGCTCGATAGGACTTCGCCGATTCCATTCAATCGTTTGACGGCCGATTCCGCAGGCGTGTTGGCCCGATTGGAGCGATAATCGTTGCTGCTGAATGCGCTGAACATAGACAGACTTCCCCACTGAACCCAGATGGTTCAGAGCGCCCCTTAGTATGATCCGGACGGCCTCTTGTGCAATGCGCGCAGCTACGGTCCGGGATTCTACCGGACTCGGATTTGAGGAAAGATCCGCGGCAAAATCAGCGCGAAACGCCCGATGATCGGCCGCGTTTCCCCACGATTTTACCATTGGAGTTTCGGCTGGAAACGCGATCAGCTCCCGGGCCGGAACAGAACGGGCCGCTGCCGCTCAAAGGTCTGCCGGCCGCGCTTGAAGCCCATCATGATGTCTGGCAGCTCGGCGACGGCGAAGCGGCTGTCTTGCGTATCGAGCACGATGAGATCGGCGGGATTGCCGACCTTGATGCCGTAATCGTCGAGGTTCATCAGCCGTGCCGGCTGTTCGGTCACGAGATCGAGGCAGGTGTCGAAATCGTTCACGGAGGCGTGCGCGACATTGGCGTAGAAGTTCGCCATCCGCAGCAGCGAGGCGTCGCCGAACGGTGTGAAGGGATTGAGCACGTTGTTGGTCGCGACCGAGCACACGACGCCATCGCCCGCGAGCTTGTGGGCGAGTGTCAGCCCGCGCGGCGCGTTGTGGGTGGCCTCGCGCCCCATCAAATAGAGATCGGTCGCCGGCAGCACGGTGACGGCGACGCCGGCTCTTGTCAGTTGCGCGGTGGCAGCCTTCATTCGCTCCGGCGGCAGGGCCGAGAGCTTTGTCGCATGGCCGATCGTGACCCGCCCGTGATAGTTGCGCCGCTCGGTCTGCCGGCAGACCTCGTCGAGGTGGAACCAGGAGGGATCGAGATCGAAATCCAGGTGAAGATCGACATCGACGTCAAACTTCTGCGCGAGATCGAAGATGCGCTCGAGATGCGCGTCCGGATCGGTGTCGGTATAAGGACAGCCGCCGATCACGTCGCCGCCGTCGCGCAAGGACTGGATCAGCAGGTCCTCAGCCCCGGGATCGTTGGTCAGGCCTTCCTGCGGGAAGACGCAGAGCGACAGGTCGATCGCCCAGGCGTAATCGCGCCTCAGCGCCTTCACTGCTTCGAAGCTGCGCAGGCCGATCCGTGGATCGATCTCCACATGCGTGCGCATGCGCGTCGTGCCGCGCACGATCGCGCGCTCGAGCACCTTGGCGCCGCGGGCGTAGACGTCCTCAACGGTGAAGTCGCGCTTCATCGCCGACACCGCCCGGATAGCGTCGCCGAGACTGCCGTGATCATGCCCACAGCGGTCGAGCAGGCAGGCCTTGTCGAGATGGATGTGGGTGTCGACGAAGCCGGGCAGGGTTAGACGCCCGCCGATATCGACCTCGACCGCTTCGCAGGCGAGCTTTGGCTCGATCGCGGCGATCCGGCCGCCTTTCATGCCGATATCGACGGGCGTGGCGGATGATCGCAACAATGCGCTACGGAAGATCAGGTCGAAGGCGGGCTGGGTGATCATGGCTCTTGCGGACGTAATTTAGAGCAATCAGCCGGGATCGGCGGCTCCAGATTGTCGGCAGTGTAGCGAGGCAAATGTTCAAAATATATGCACGGATTTCGCGCGTGTGGCCGTAATATTCCGCGAATCCGCCGGAGAGTCAGCCATGTCCGTTGCCGCAAGAGCCGAAAACGCTCAATTGTCCGACGCTGCGATCGTCGAGGCCTATCTCACGGCTTCGATGATTCCCGATCCGGACGCTGCAGCGGCCTATATGGCGCCGGGCACCGTGATCACCTTCACCGGCGGGCGCACGTTCGATCATCCGCGCGGCCCGACCGCTTTTAACGCCAAGCGCTACCGCTGGGTCAAGAAGAGGATGGACCGGTTCGACGTCTGCCCCGGCGACGGCGAGACCGTAGTTTACAGCGTCGGCACGCTCTACGGCGAATGGATGGATGGCACTCCGTTCGAGGGCAACCGTTACGTCGACCGCTTCGTGGTACGCAATGGCAAGATCACCAAGATGGACGTCTGGAACGACAGTGCCGAGCGCATCCTGGTCCAGCGCGGCATCGACGCGTAAGGGCCACTCTTCATATCAAAGGCTGCGATAGCTGATAGGCGCAAGCACATCTGGCGGCTGGAGCGAGGCCGCGCTATCAAATTCCGCGCTTGCGCCCGGCATGGAGGCGCCAGCCCCCTCGAGGAGCAGCCGATGCGTCTACCTATTGTTATCCTGGCCCTGACATGTCTTGCGAGTGCAGCCTCGGCCGAAGATCTGTCGGGTACCCTCCAGAAGGTCAAAGAGACCAAGAAGATCACGCTCGGCTATCAGGAGGCCTCGGTCCCGTTCAGCTATCTCGACGGCAACCAAAAGCCGGTCGGCTTTGCCATGGACATCTGCCTCAGGATCGTCGAGGCCGTGAAGAAGCAGCTGGGCATGCCCGACATCGCCGTCGACACGCTCGCCGTGACCTCGTCGAACCGCATCCCGCTGATGGTCAACGGCACGCTCGATCTGCACTGCTCGGCCACCACCAACAACGCCGACCGCCAGAAGCAGGTCGCCTTCACCAACACGCATTTCCTCAGCGCGACGCGCTTCGCCGCCAAGAAGGCCGCGAAGATCAACACCATCGACGACCTCAAAGGCAAGGCGGTCACGGCCGTGGCCGGCTCGGTCAACCTGACGCAGCTCGCCAAGGTCAACACCGAGCGCAATCTCGGCATCAACATCATGCCGGCCAAGGACCAGGCCGAGGCCTTCCTGCTGCTGGAGACCGATCGCGCCCAGGCCTACGCCCTCGACGACGTACAGCTCGCGGTCGCGATCGCGCGCTCGAAGGAGCCGCAGGCCTTCATGATCAGCGAGGAGGCGTTCTCCAAGCCGGAGCCTTACGGCATCATGCTGAGGCGGGAGGATGCGCCGTTCAAGGCGCTCGCCGATCGCGCCACCGCGGAGCTCTACGCAAGCCCTGAGATCGAGGTGCTCTACAAGAAATGGCTGCAATCGCCGACGCCGCCGAACGGGCTCAACTATAACGTTCCGATGTCGTCCGCCTTGCGCAACGCCTTCAAGAAGCCGAGCTCCAGCGCCGATCCCGACGTTTATGTGGTGAATTGAGGGCTGTGCATTGCGGTGCCCTCTCCCCTTGCGGAAGAGGGCACCGTCGCCCTACGCGTTCGAATATTTCTTCAGCTCGATGCGTGCGATCTGGTTCCGGTGAACCTCATCCGGCCCGTCGGCGAGGCGCAGCAGGCGTGCGGTGGCATAGGCCTGCGTCAAGCCGAAATCGTTGGAGGTGCCGCCGCCGCCATGGGCCTGGATCGCCCAGTCGATGACCTGGCAGGCCATGTTGGGCACGGCGACCTTGATCATGGCGATCTCGCTCTTCGCCACCTTGTTGCCGACCGTGTCCATGGCATAGGCGGCGTTGAGCGTCAGCAGCCGGGCCTGCTCGATCATGATGCGGGCTTCCGCGATGCGCTCCTGCGTCACCGTCTGCTCGGAGACCGGCTTGCCGAAGGCGACGCGGCTGCGGACGCGGCGGCACATCTTCTCCAGCGTGCGTTCGGCTAATCCAATCAGCCGCATGCAATGATGGATGCGGCCGGGCCCGAGGCGGCCCTGCGCGATCTCGAAACCGCGGCCCTCGCCGAGCAACATGTTCTCCCGAGGCACCCGCACATTGGTGAAGACGACCTCGGAAGCCCGATCGGGCACGCCGTAGAAGCCGAACACCGGCAGGGGGCGCTTCACCTCGATGCCGGGCGTGTCCATCGGCACCAGGATCATCGATTGCTGCTTGTGCCGGTCCGGATTGTCAGGGTCTGTCTTGCCCATGAAGATGCAGATCTTGCAGCGGGAATCGGTCGCGTTGGTCGTGTACCATTTGCGCCCGTTGATGACGTAATGGTCGCCGTCGCGCACGATCGAGCTTTCGATGTTGGTCGCATCGGACGATGCGACCGCAGGCTCCGTCATGGCGAAGCAGGAGCGGATTTCGCCCGCGAGCAACGGCCTCAGCCAGCGCTCCTTGTCCCTTTCGGTGCCGTAGCGCTCCAGCACCTCCATGTTGCCGGTGTCGGGCGCCGAGCAGTTGAACACCTCGGGCGCAAGATGCGAGCGGCCCATCACTTCGCAGAGCGGGGCATATTCGAGATTGGTGAGGCCCGCGCCATGGCTGGATTCCGGCAGGAACAGATTCCAGAGGCCTTCCGCGCGCGCCAGCGGCTTCAATTCTTCGACGATGGGATAGACCTTCCAGGGGCCCAGCTCTTCCGCCTCGCGATAGAACCGCTCCTCGTTCGGATAGACGTGCCGGTCCATGAAGCTTTCGAGCTTGCGCTTGAGCTCGACGACCTTCGGCGACATCGGGTAGAGCATCTTTGGCTTCCTCGATCGATGCACGGAATCTTTTTGGGCGCGGTGGCTTACGCGACGCGATACTCTTTGAATTTCTCGCGCAGAGCCGACTTCAGCACCTTGCCGGTCCCCGTCATTGGAAACTCGTCGAGGAATTCGACGGCGTCCGGCATCCACCAGCTCGCGATCTTCGGGCGCATGTGCTCGAGCAGCGTCTGGCCGTCGACGGTCGCGCCCTTCTTGCGGACGACGAGCAGGAGGGGGCGCTCCTGCCATTTCTCATGGTTGATCGCGACCACCGCGGCCTGAAGCACATCGGGATGCGACAGTGCGACGTCCTCGAGCTGGATCGAGGAGATCCATTCGCCGCCGGACTTGATCACGTCCTTGGAGCGGTCGGTCAGCGTGACGTGACCTTGCGGGTCGATCACCGCCATGTCCCCAGTGATCAGCCAGCCGTCGCGGTCGAGACCTTCGTCCAGCTTCATATAGCCGGAGGCGACCCAGGGGCCGCGGGCGCGCAGATGACCGACGGTCTTGCCGTCGCGCGGCAGCTCGTTTCCGGCGTCGTCGACGATGCGCAAGGCGGTGCCGAAACAGGCGCGGCCGGACACCTGGCGCCGATCGAACTTCTCCTTCTCTGTGAGGTGCTCCGAGCCGGGCCGCAAGCCCGGCATCGAGCAGCCCAGGGCCTCCGTCATGCCCCAGGCCTGGATGTAGTCGATGCCGTACTCGCGCTTCAGCTTCTCGACCATCGCCCGCGGCGGGGCCGAGCCCGACGACAGCGTTGCGCGCAGTGTCGAGAATTTGTTGCCAGTGCGCCCGAGCCAGTCGAGCAGGATCAGCCAGAAGCTCGGTACGCCGGCCGAGAGCGTCACCTTCTCGCCCTCGAGCAATTCATAGAGCTTGTCGGGCTCGTAGTTGCGGCCGGGCAGCACCAGCTTCGAGCCGGTATAGGGCGCGGTGAACGGCATGTTCCAGCCATTGCCGTGGAACAGCGGCGCCATCGGCATCATCACCTCGCGCACGCCTTCGACATGGCCCGGCAGGAAGTCGAAATTGCAGCAAGTCATGGTCTGCAGGATCGCGGCGCGGTGCGAATAGATGACGCCCTTCGGGTTGCCCGTCGTGCCCGAGGTGTAACAGATGGTCGATGCAGACTTCTCGTCGAACTCGGGCCATGTGAATCCGGCGTCGTTCTCGCGTGCCAGAAGCTCCTCGTAGCAATGCACGTTCTTTAGCTTCGTCTCGGGCATCCGCTCGTGCGAGGACATCACGACATAGGCCTCGATCGTCTTGAGCTGCGGCGCGATCGCCTCGACGATCGGCAGCGTGGCGCGGTCGATGAACAGCAGGCGGTCTTCGGCGTGGTTGATGATGTAAACAAGCTGCTCGGGAAACAGCCGCGGGTTGATGGTGTGCAGCACATAGCCCATGCCGGGCGCCGCGTAGAACATCTCGAAATGACGGTGGGTGTTCCAGGCGAGTGTGCCGACGCGGTCGCCTTGCTTCATACCGAGCCGCTTCAATGCCAGCGCCATGCGCTTGATGCGCGGGTGGGCGTCCGCATAGGTATAGCGATGAATGTCGCCCTCGATCTCGCGTGCGACGATCTCGGCCTCGCCGTGATAATCGGCGGCATACTGGATCAGGCCGCTGATCAGAAGCGGCATGTCCATCATCAATCCCTGCATGGTCTCCTCCGGAAGCCACGTCGTTGCGTGGCGTACGCTTGCGATTTGCGCTTCAGGTTAGCGGAACGCCGCGCGGCGTTCACGCAAAAAGCGTTGGACGTGATTGCATGCGTCACTTTTTCAGGGCTAACGTGAGTGAGCTGCCGGCGAAGCAGCGTTCTCCGTGGAGGAAATGCATGTCAGCGGAAAGACACAAGACCGGTACAGCCGGCGAACCTACCGTCGATATTGCGGCGCTCCGCGCGCGCTATCGCGACGAGCGCGATCGTCGTTTGCGTGCCGAGGGCAAGGCTCAGTATGTCGAGGTCGCAGGCGATTTCGGTCGCTACCTTGACGATCCCTGGGCCGATCCGGGATTTGCGCGCGCACCTGTCAGTGAAGAGACCGAGGTGCTGGTCGTCGGCGGCGGCTTCGGCGGGCTTCTCTGTGGCGCGCGCTTGCGCGAGGCTGGCATCGATGATTTCCGCATCGTGGAAAAGGCCGCCGATTTCGGCGGCACCTGGTACTGGAATCGTTATCCCGGGGCTGCCTGCGATACCGAGAGCTACATCTATCTGCCGCTGCTGGAAGAGACCGGCTACATGCCGGTGCGCAAATACGCCCGGGCGCCGGAGATCTATGAGCATTCCCGCCGCATCGGCCGTCATTTCGGTCTTTACGAGCGCGCGCTGTTTCAGACCGTCATCTCGCGGATGGTGTGGCAGGAGCGGGAGGCGCGTTGGCTGGTCGAGACCGATCGGGGCGACCAGATCCGCGCACGCTTCGTCATTCTCGCGGGAGGTCCGCTCAGCCGGCCGAAGCTGCCGGGCATTCCCGGCATCGAAACCTTCAGGGGCCACAGCTTTCATACCAGCCGTTGGGACTACGGCTACACCGGCGGCAACGCCGATGGCGGCCTGACCGGACTTGCCGACAAGCGCGTCGGCATCATCGGCACCGGCGCCACCGCCGTGCAATGCGTGCCGCATCTCGGCCGTTCGGCGAAAGAGCTCTATGTCTTCCAGCGCACGCCGTCCGCGATCGGCGTGCGCGACGACCGTCCGACGGATCAGGGCTGGACGCAGGGCCTCAAGCCCGGTTGGCAGCGCGAGCGCATGGACAATTTCACCGCCGTGATATCAGGCGAGCCGTTCGAGCGGGATCTGGTGCAGGATGGCTGGACCGGTCTGCTCGGCGAGATCCTGCTGGCGCCGCGCCGTCAGCCGCAACCGGTGACCTCGCTGGAAGAGGCGCTGAAGGTCATCGAGCGGGCCGACTACCGCAAGATGGAGGAGATCCGCGCCCGCGTCGACGCGGTCGTCAAGGACAAGGCGACGGCGGACGCGCTCAAGCCCTGGTACAAGGCGTTCTGCAAGCGGCCGTGTTTCCACGACGAATATCTCGACACCTTCAATCGTCCCAACGTGCATCTTGTCGACACCAGAGGGCAGGGTGTCGAACGCATTACGGAAAACGCCGTGGTAGCTGGCGGCAGGGCCTACGAGCTCGACTGCCTGATCTACGCCAGCGGTTTCGAGGTCGGCACCGATTACGCCCGCCGCATGGGCTTTGAGGTCTATGGCCGCGACGGCATGAGCCTGTCCAAGCGCTGGCAGGGCGGCGTCAAGACCATGCACGGCTTCTACAGCCGCGGCTTCCCGAATTGCTTCCTGATCGTCACGGTGCAGGCCGGCCAGAGCGCCAACTTCCCGCATATCATCGACGAGCAGTCGCGACACATCGCCTATGTCATCGATCAGGCACGCAAGCGCGGCGCCAGAACGCTGGAGCCGACGCTCGCCGCCGAGAATGCCTGGGTCGACGAGGTCGTCAAGGCCGCGATCGGCCGGCAGACCTATCTCGCGGAATGCACGCCCGGCTACTACAATAACGAAGGCGTGTTCGATCCGATCGCGGCGAGAAACAGCCAATATTGGCGCGGGCCGGTGGCGTTCCTGCGGCTGCTCGACAAATGGCGCAAGGAAGGCAATCTGGATGGACTCGAACTGACCTCGGGAGACGGCTCCCCAGCTCCGGCTCGAACGGCATGATTCCTGCCCCAACAGGTGCGACACGGCTCTACGTCATTGTCGGCGATCCCATCGCGCAGGTGCGCTCGCCGGCAGGCGTGAGCGCCGCCTTTGCCGCGCGGGGGCACGATGGCATTCTCATGCCCGTTCAGGTCGCGCCAGCGGACTTGCCCGATTTCCTTTCGGTCGCGGCGCGCCTGAAGAACCTCGACGGCATCGTCGTGACCATCCCTCATAAATTCGCCTGCTACCAGGCCTGCACGAGTGCGACCGATCGCGCTCATTTCCTGGGTGTCGTGAACCTGATGCGGCGGCGCGCCGATGGCTCGTGGCACGGCGACATGGTGGATGGTCTCGGCTTCCTCGGTGCGGCGCGGGCGAAGGGGATCGATCCCAGAGGCATGCGGGCGCTGCTTGTCGGCGCAGGCGGTGCGGGATCGGCGATCGCACTCGAGCTGGTGGAGGCCGGCGTCAGCGAGCTTGCCATTCATGACGGCCTGGCCGGGCGCCGGGACGCGCTGATCGGCCGGCTCAACGCCCTCGGCAAGGCGTCGGTGCGGGCCGGCACCATGGACCCTGCCGGCTTCGATTTTGTCGCCAATGCGACGCCCGCGGGGATGAAAGAAGGCGATCCGCTGCCGGTCGACGTCGCGCGACTCGCGCCGTCGGCCTATTGCGGCTGCGTCATCACCAGGCCCGAGGTCTCGCCATTCATCGCAGCAGCCCGAATGCTCGGCTGTGTCACGGCGACCGGCACGGATATGTACCAGCGGCATCAGAGCATCATGGTGGATTTCCTGCTGGGAACGGATGAGGCGTGACCGCTGGTGTCAAGGGCTTTGACCGGATTGATTGGTGCCGTCGGGACTTGAGCGATGGCAACCGACGTAGGATCATGCGCTCGCGCGAGCCGGTCGCGCAGCAGCAAAAGGAACGCGCAATGATCAAGGGCAGGACAGTCGCAACGGCGGTGATTGGCGCGACCGCGCTGCTACTCTCTCTGTCCATGGCCGAGGCCGCCACTTGCGGCAACGGGCCCGGCGGCTTCGAGGCCTGGAAGCGCGAGTTCAGCTCGGAGGCGCAAGGCAAGGGCATCGGTCAGACCGCGCTCTCGGCCTTGATGCAGGCCAACTACGCCAGTGCCACCATCGCCGCCGACCGCGGCCAGCGCAGCTTTTCGTTGACGCTCGACCAGTTCCTCGCCAAGCGCGGCGCCACCACCATCGTCGCCAAGGGGCGGCAGCTCAAGCAGTCGCAGGCTGCCTTGTTCGCCTCCATCCAGCAGCGCTACGGCGTCCCGCCCGGACCCTTGATCGCGATCTGGGGCATGGAGACCGGCTTTGGCAGCCAACGCGGCAACCAGAACATGCTGTCGTCGATCGCAACCCTGGCCTATGACTGCCGCCGTCCCGAATTCTTCACCGACCAGCTCTATGCCGCCCTGAAGCTGATCGACCGCGGTACGCTGTCGGGGGCGACCCGCGGCTCCATGCACGGGGAGGTCGGCCAGACCCAGTTCATGCCCAAGAACATCCTGGCCTACGGCACCGGCAATCTCGATGTGGCCGCCAATGCGCTGAACTCGACGGCGAATTTCCTTAAGGCCCATGGCTGGCGCGCGGGAGCGGGATACCAGCCGGGCGAGCCGAATTTCGCCGCCATCGAGGCCTGGAATGCGGCCGGCGTCTATCAGAAGGCGATCGCGCTGATGGGCCGGCAGATCGACGAGGGCGGAGGGGCGGCCGCCTTGCGCTGACGAGAGCCCCGTTTCGGCGCTCTCGATTCTTGTTTTGGCGCGTTTTCTTTACGCGAACCGGCGTCCACTTCGCTCGAAAACGCTCTTGTTCAGCAAGGCGTGATGCGCTGGCGCGAGAAAGTTGTTGCTATCGGGAACCGACGGCACGACGTTTGCTTTGATCAGATTCAGGGCTGGGCATGAGGAGACTCAACATGGCAACCCAGATCGTGATGGACCAGACGGGCGATACGCGCCACGAGTTTGATCCTGGCAATGCCGAAGCGCTGGCGCGAGCCGAACGACGCTTTCGGGAGCTGACCGGCGCCGGCTTCACCGCCGCCCTGCGAACCGGGCCTGGCGAAGTCACCCGCATCAGATCGTTCGATCCGACCGCGCAGGAAACGCTGTTCTACCCGCGCCTGGTCGGCGGCTGATCTGAGCTGCTCATGATCGCGGCAGTTTGGCTCCGCGCGCCGGCGCGTGCGCGTCTGCATGCGCTGCGTGAACTCTATCGGCGGTTCTTCGGCGAGAACACGCCGGATGCCCGGGGCCGTCGGCTTCTGGCCGAATGGCTGTCGCCGGCGCAGCGCGCGCAGTTCGAAGAGCACCGGTACTTCGACGTGGTCGGCTGTGACACCGGCAAGACCTACCGTATTCATTACGGCACGGCCGCCAATGTCCACGAGATCGACGAGGCCGGGCATGCGACGATGGGCTGGTGCTTCGTCCCGTCAGGCTTTCTGGTGCCCGGCGATGTGATGCTGGCGCAGAAGATCGCGCTCGAGACGGACGAGAAGGGAGCCTTGGCGCTTGCCAACCGGTTTCCGCCGGCAACGCATTCGGAGCATTTCTACCGGCGGCCGTTCTAGCGCCGGAGAACCGAAGCGGTCAGTAATGCGTGGTGCGGTACGCATCCAGCGCGTGCGCCGCAAAAACGCCGACGCTGCAAAGGGCGAGAAGGGCGGAGATCAGCTCGATCATAGCTCGTCCTCCTGTGGCGGCTGGGCGACGAGGTTTTGACAGCAGGAATATTCGTAGATCAGGTCGAGAAGAAATTGCATGGTGGCCGTCCCTGTACTTGTTTTGACAACCACTTAACCGGCGATCTGTTTCAGGGGTGTTTCGTCGCGTGGGGAATGGGGTTTCGCGCGGAACCCAGGGGGCAGGTTTGTGCGCTGCGGCCGCACCCAATGCCGGGGCCGGATAAGGATCCAGGCACGTCTTGCAGCTGGCGCGGACCCTTGCGGCCCTCCCGCAGAGGTGGTCATCTCGGCCCGGGGAACGCGCTGGAGGCCGACATGAAACGATTCCTTCTCGCCGTCTTGCTGACCGCGGGAGTCCTGGGCGCTGGGCCGGCACTTGCGCAACAATCCAGGGTCGGCGACTGGACCATCGAGAAGCGGACGCAGGACACCCATTGCAATGCGAGCCGGGGTTACAAGGACAAGGATGACGAGAACCGCGACTACGTCATCGTGATCACCTATTCCGAGAAGGCGATCGTGATCGTGATGATCTACGACGGCTGGGAGTGGGAGACGACCGGCGAGATCCTCCGGGCCGATGTCGGCACTGACGATGCGGATATCATGAAGAAAGCGAAGTGGGAGGTCATGGACAAGACCACCGTGCGCGGCATCTTCGAGTACGACCAGTCGATGATGGACCGCCTGTCGAAGGCCAAGCGCCTCACGCTCGACTTCGAGGACGATGATGACGACAGTATCGAGATGCAGATACCGCGCGCAGGCGAAGCGCTAGCCGCATTGAAGTTCTGCGAGGAGAACAGGAAATAGATTGCCGATGCCGGCCGTGAAGCCGACAGGACGGCAGCCCCGAGTCGCAGCGAGCAGGCGCGTGACTCATCGCACACAGTCCGCGCGCTGTTCGCATTTATCCTAGTCTTTGGCGAAACAGTCCAAGCCGCACCCTGCGGTTGACGTTACGCAAGGACGATGTTCGATATTCCAGCATCTGGCTGCCACGTCTTTTCCTCGTCGAAGGCGGCAATTGACCGGCCCGTCTTCTCCCCTGGTTCCCGGATCGCGGGCTCTGCGTCTCGCACGGGGCGCGCGCAGATTGCGTTGTCCGCCCGATGACCACCTACCAGGCAAATCGGTTCTCGTCCCTCATCGGCGAGATCTACGATGCGGCGGTCGATCCCGCGCTGCGTAGCGGCGCACTGGAGCAGGTTGCGCATTACGTCGGCGGTTGTGCCGCGATGATCGTGTCCAGGGATTCGGCGCGGCTTTCGATCGAGATTCACCAGCATTTTGGAACCGATGCGCGTTTCCGCCAGCTTTATCGCGACCGCTATGTGGAGCTCGACCTTCTGCTCGATCGCCATCTCTCTCGCGCGTCCGAACAGACGATCGGCGTCACCGACATCATGCCCCATGCGGATTTTCTGGATACGAGCTTCTATCGCGAGTGGGTGGAACCGCAAGGGGCGATCGACCTCGCCACGGTCGCACTCGAGAAGACGGTCGCCCGCACCACGATTCTCCAGGTGTTGCGCCATCGCTCCCGCGGAACCGTCGACGACTCCATGCGTGAACGCATGCGGCTGCTTGCCCCGCACATCCAGCGGTCGCAGTTCATGGGCCGGCACATCCGCGCCCGCTCTCATACGGTGGACGACCTTGCCGACGTGCTCGACGGATTGAACACGGCGATCTGCCTGCTCGACGCGGACGGCCGGGTCGTCCACGCCAACGCGGCATGCCGCCAGTTGTTCGCCGATGCCAACCTGCTTGCGCTGGTTGGCGACAGGATCGTGGCCCGCAACACCCGGACCGACAAAATATTCCGTGGCCTGTGCGAAATCGATGCAGGCACACATTCCGACACTCCTCGTCAGATCGAGCTTGCGACGTCGGCCGATGGGCAGCATTATCTGCTCCATGCCTTTCCGCTGAAGCGGGATGGCAATCTACCGCGCGACGCTGCAGCCACGATGCTCTTCGTTCAAAGAGCTTCCATGCTGCCATTGCTCGCCAGCGACGCGATTGCGGCGGCCTTCAGGCTGACGCGGTCCGAATTGCGCGTGCTGATGGCAATCATAGAGATCGGCGGCGTTCCCGACATCGCTGCAAAGCTTGGCGTCGCGGAGACCACGGTGAAAACGCATCTTGGGCGCCTGTTCGAGAAGACAGGCGCAGGCAGGCAGGCCGATCTGGTGAAGATCGCCGCCGGCTTTGCCGTGCCGTTCGCGCGGCGAACGCAGGGCGGCGACGGGGCCGTATAATTCGTTTTCACATGCGTCGACGTTACGCGCCGCGCTCTCAATCCATTGTGATGAGCCGATCTCGCGGGTCATCCGAACGCAGGACGCGAGTCATTCGAGACTTTCGTATATCGCGCTTCCGAAAAGAAGAGCAGCGTGCGCCGCACGAACATGCCGCGTCGGCATCGAAAGCGCGTGTGAGGGAACGACAGCAAATGGCCGGCCTGCTCGTCGGTTGGAGAGATTGCAGTGAGCAGCATGATTGATTTTTCGGTTCTCAATGTTTCAACGAACGAAATTCCAGAATGCGAGCGCATTTCGATGCTTCGCGATTTCTATTGTCGCGGAGTGTTGAAGGCGGAGGTCGAGGCAAGAGAAGGAAAGCCGGCCGCGGCGAGCTTCACGTCGCACGTCCTGCCGGGAGCCCAGTTGTTGATCGGAGGATTGTGCGGAGCGCGGGTCATCCGCACCAAGCAGCTGGTGGCCGATGGCGACGACAGTCTCGCCTTGATCGTGAACAGGTCCGGCGTTCTCGGGATATCCGAGCGAGGGCACGACCTGAGGCTCCATGCGGGAGAGGCGGTCCTGACAAGCGCGGAGGACGTCACGACGTTCGAACGGTTGTCGCTGGGGGGCTGCTTTTCGCTGCGTGTGCCGAGGCGTGTGTTGGCGCCGATGATCGTGGATGTCGATGATGCCGTGATGCGTGTCATGCCGGGATGGTCCACCGGGCTCAGGCTGCTGGTCGACTATGCGGTGACGCTGGTGCGGGAGAAAGCGTTCGAGACGCCCGAGCTCCGGCAACTCGGGGTCCGGCATCTGCATGATCTTCTGGCAGTCGTCCTCGGCGCGAGCGGCGAGACGCGGGAGCTGGCCGGACGGCGCGGCGTCAAGGCGGCTCGGCTGCAGAAGGCGAAAGTCTCCATTGCCAACAATTGCTGGCGGCAGGATCTGTCGGTAGCCTCAGTCGCCCAGGAGCTCGGCGTGACGCCGCGCTATCTCCAGCGCCTGTTCGAGGCCGACGGCAAGACGTTCTCCTCCTTCCTGATCGAGCAGCGCGTCAAGCGCGCGCATCGCATGCTGCGCGAGCCCGGATATGCCGAGCGGACGGTGAGCTCGATCGCCTACGACGTCGGATTCGGCGATCTCTCGTATTTCAACCGCTGCTTCCGCCGGACCTATAACGCGACGCCGAGCGACGTCAGGAGCGGCGAGATGCCGTAGCCGCGCGCGACTTTCCCAATTTCAATCCGCGTGCGGGGATTCGACCTGATCCCTGATTGCGAACACGCGACCACAGTGCGGCATCGGCAGCCGGAGTATCAAATGCGCCGTTTCTTTTTCGACCTCCTGGTCGGCAATATCGTGAAGATCGATCCCGGCGGCATGATCTTCGAGCAAGCTGGCGCGACGTTCGTCGTTGCCGACGAGATGGCCAGACACCTGTTCATTTGGCGCGACGATCTGCGCGATCGTGACGCCTGGATCCGTGTCAGGGACGCCGGCGGGAATGAGATCTATCGCGCCCCGGTCTGGTCGGAGTGTAGGGAAAAGCAGGGCTGGGACCAGGCATGAGCAACGCGTCGCGTCTTCGCCAAGACCGGCGTTCCCCGGCAGGCCGATCTCGTCAAGCTCACGGCGGGACTTGCCAATCCGTTCGTCAATTGATCCGCCCAAACCCGCTGTCGGGGTTGAACCTTTTGTCGCCGTGACAGACTCACGATAGCCGCAGGGCATGAAGAACATTTTCCGCAATCGCGTTTGACCATAGCTCTTCGGATGTCCCGAGTTCCCCAGCAAGCCGAGCTGATCGAGAGCATCTACGATGCAGGGCTCCACCCTGAGCTGTGGGCCGAAGTCGTCGTCATGCTCAATGCGTTCATCGGCAGCCGGGCCTGTGGCTTGATTTCGAAGGATACGGTCAGCAAGTCCGGTGCGACCCATTATTATTGCGGGGTCGATCCGCACTACATCCAGCTCTATTCCGAAACCTACTCAAAGTACGATCCGCTCGCCCGGCTCCCCCGGTACGGCGAAGTGCGCAACATTCCGGACCTCGTGAATTTCGACGAGTACCGCCGCGGGCGCTTCTATCAGGAATGGCTGCGTCCCCAGGGCTGCGTCGACGTCGCCAACGTGGTGCTGGAGCAGTCGACGTCGCCGTGTCCGATGTTGATGACCGTCATCCCGGGCAGGGACATGCTCGATGCCGAGCAACGTGCGCGCATGCAGTCCCTCGTCCCGCATGCGAGCCGGGCGCTGATGATCAACCGCGCGATCGAGCGGAAGCAGCAACGCGCGACCGCGATGGCCGACGTCGTGGACCGCCTGAATGCCGGCGTCATCGTGCTCGATTCCGCCTGCCGGATCGTCCACAGCAATCCGGCCGCGGAGACGATCCTCGCCGCCGACGATGTTCTGCGCTCCATTTCGGGCCGGCTGGTGACGAGATCGCCCGAGGCCAATCGGGACCTGCGCAACATCTTCCGTGACCCTGGAGAGGTTGCCGTCGCGGCGGCCGAGGGCCGAAAGATCCCTCTGACGTCGCATGACGGATCGCACTTCGTCGCTCACGTGATTGCGCTGCCGTCGTTGCTGCGCGATGGCGCGACGGAGCGTACGTCGGCCGTCGGAGCCTTGCTTGTCTGGAAAGCGGAACTCGACAGCCGCTCATGTGCCGGTCTGATCGACCGCACCTTCGAATTGACGCCTGCGGAACTGAGGGTTCTGCAGTCGATCGTCGAGGTCGGGGGTGTGCCGGAGACGGCGGCGGCGCTGGGAATCGCCGAAACGACAGTGAAGACGCATCTGCATCGCGTCTTCGCCAAGACCAGCGTTTCCCGTCAGGCCGATCTCGTCAAGCTCGTGGCGGGATTTTCCAATCCGCTCCTGCACTGACGCGCACCCGCGTTATAGGACTGATCGCTTTAGCTCGCAGCCAGGTTCCAACAGCAACATCATTAGAAAGTTATCGCGCGTCGTTCGATCGAATGACGCGATGTTTTTCGTTCTCTTCTAGAGACACGTCACACGGCTTCTTGTTCGACGTGTCAGTTTTTTCTGTGAAGCAACTCACAGCAGGCTGGAGTGAATCTCAACATCATCCCGTACAGGTTGAGAGGAGATCGTCATGCCAAGGATCGCACTTATGGCCGACAAGTTCCGCGACATCATCGCTCGCGTCGGTGCTGTGTTTCGCGAGCAGCGCAAGATCGACGCTCAGCGCGCTTTGCGGCGCTATCACCATCTGCTGGCTCGGCCGGACGAAACATTGCCTTTGAACGACATCATTTCGGTCAGCAAGGAAAAGGATATTTCGAGAAATGCCCACGGATCTGATGCGGGTGAACGTCCCACCGGCCAGCCGGCCTTCGAGCGCGCGTAATTTCAACATCGTCGCGATCGTTCTGACCGCGGCGCTGGTCACTCTTCAGCTGGTCGGACTCGCAATCCTGGAACGGTCCCGCGCCCAGGCGACACAAATGTCGTTTGCGCACACGGCGGCCGTCTGCCCCGAGGGCCTGGATGCCGACGCTCCGCAGATTCCTACCGATTGACCGGAGGACGGTCCGTGCCTGATGTCACGACTCTGATTCTGCTGAGCGTTGCCGTATTCGCCGGGGCCTTCGTTTCGGGGCTCTCCGGTTTCGCGTTTTCGGCCGTCGCCGGCGCTGTCCTGCTGCGCGTGTTTCAGCCGCTTGAGGCCGTGCCGCTGATGATGGCGTGCAGCATCGGCGTGCAGGCGACCAATCTGTGGGCGCTCCGGCGCAACATCCGCTGGGAGGGCAGTCTGCTGCTGATCGTCGGCGGATTGATCGGCGTTCCGATCGCGGTATCGCTGCTGCAAAGCATCGACACGCATCTGCTCCGTCGCGGCTTCGGCATCGTCGTCGCGCTCTATGCGGCCTACATGCTGCTGCGGCCGACGCTGGTCACGGCGGGCGAGGCCGTCGGCCGGCATTGGGTCGCGCTGATCGGGTTCGGAGGCGGGCTCGTCGGCGGTTTGACGGCAATGCCGGGCGCCGTTCCCACGATCTGGTGCGACATGCGCGGCATGCCCAAAAGCGAGCAACGCGGCCTTGTGCAGCCGTTCATCGCCGCCATGCAGCTCTTCGCCATCACGCTGCTGGTCGGACATCAGGACCTGTCGTCCAAGGTCTTCGTCGATCTCGCAATCAGCCTGCCGGCGTTGTTCACCGGTTCGGCGCTCGGTGTGATCGCCTTCCACCGCGTCAACGAGACGGTCTTTCGCAAGACCGTGCTCGTGTTGTTGCTGCTCTCAGGGATTTCCCTGGTCTAGTGGCTCACGGTCTGGACTGGCGCCGCGCTGGTGTCGCTGCCGTGATGCGTCAGCGGCTTCATGCCGGTGACGGTCCGCAGCAACACATAGAACACCGGCGTCAGGAACAGGCCGAACACGGTGACGCCGATCATGCCGGAGAACACGGCAACGCCCATGGCGCGCCGCATCTCCGAGCCCGCGCCGGTCGAGAGCACCAGCGGCAGCACGCCCATGATGAAGGCCATCGACGTCATCAGGATCGGGCGAAGCCGCAAGCGGCTCGCCTCGATCGCAGCCCGGATTGGCGTCCGCCCGGCGAATTCGAGCTCGCGCGCGAATTCGACGATCAGGATCGCGTTCTTGGCCGAGAGCCCCACGAGAACGATCAGTCCGATCTGGGTGAAGACGTTGTTGTCGCCCTTGGAGATCCAGACGCCGAACATCGCGGCCAAGAGGCCCATCGGCACGATCATGATGATCGAGAGCGGCAGTGTCAGGCTCTCGTAAAGCGCTGCCAGCACCAGGAAGACCAGCAGGATCGCCAGCGGGAACACCCAGATGCCGGAATTGCCGGCGATGAATTCCTGATAGGTCAGGTCGGTCCATTCGAAGGCAAAGCCGGGCGGCAGCACCTCGGCCGCGATCCGCGTCGCCGCCTCCTGCGCCTGGCCCGAGGAGAAGCCGGGCGCGGCCGCCGCGTTGATGTCGGATGACAGGAATCCGTTGTAGCGGATCGCGCGCTCCGGCCCCGCGCTCTGGCGAATCTTGAGCAGCGCCGACAACGGCACCATGTCGCCCGACGACGAGCGCACCTTCAGTTGCCTGATGTCGTCGGCACGTGCGCGGAACGGCGCGTCGGCCTGGACGCGGACGGAATAGGTACGGCCGAACTTGTTGAAGTCGTTGACGTAGTAGGAGCCGAGATAGATCTGCAGCGTGTTGAAGACTTCGGTGACGGGCACGCCGAGCTGCAGCGCCTTGGTGCGGTCGATGTCGGCGAACAGCTGGGGCACGTTGACCTGGAAGCTCGAGAACACGCCGGCGATCTCCGGCGCCTTCTGCATCGCCGCCATGAACGCCTTGGTCGCCTCGTTCAGTGCGTCATAGCCGAGACCGGCGCGGTCCTCGATCTGCAGCTTGAAGCCGCCGATGGTGCCGAGGCCGTTGACCGGCGGCGGCGGGAACATGGCGATGAAGGCTTCCTGGATGCCGGCATATTTCTTGTTGAGCTCGGCCGCAATTGCATTTCCGCTCAGCGAGGGATCCTTCCGCTCGTCGAACGGTTTCAGCGTCGAGAACACGATGCCGGCATTGGACGAATTGGTAAAGCCGGAGATCGACAGGCCGGGGAAGGCCACCGAACTCTCGACACCGGGCTGGGTCAGCGCGATGTCGCTCATCTTGCGGATCACCTCTTCGGTGCGGTCGAGGGTCGCGCCGTCGGGCAGGCGCGCGAAGCCGACCAGATATTGCTTGTCCTGACCGGGCACGAAACCGCTCGGCACCTGTTGGAACAACAGAGCGGTGAGGCCGACCAGCACAACATAGAGGCCCATCACGGCGGCCTTGCCCGAGATCACCTTGGTAACGGTGCCGCTGTAACTTCCAGACGAATAGGTGAACGCCCGATTGAAGCGGCGGAAGAACCAGCCGAGACCCTTCTCCATGATCAGCGTCAGCTTGTCCTTCGGTTCGTCATGTCCCTTGAGCAGCAGGGCCGATAGCGCTGGCGACAGCGTCAGCGAATTGACGGCGGAGATCACGGTCGAGATCGCGATCGTCAGCGCGAACTGCTTGTAGAACTGCCCGGTGAGGCCGGAGATAAAGGCGAGCGGCACGAACACCGCGATCAGCACCATGGCGATCGCGATGATCGGTCCCGACACCTCGCGCATCGCCTGATAGGTGGCATCGCGCGGCGACAGCCCGGCCTCGATGTTGCGCTCGACGTTCTCGACCACGACGATGGCGTCGTCGACGACGATGCCGATCGCGAGCACCAGGCCGAACAGGCTGAGCGCGTTGATGGAGAAGCCGAACACGTGCATCACGGCAAAGGTGCCGACGATCGACACCGGCACTGCCAGCAGCGGGATGATCGAGGCGCGCCAGGTCTGCAAGAACAGGATCACGACCAGCACCACCAGTGCGATCGCTTCGAGCAGCGTATGGATCACCGCCTCGATCGAGGAGCGCACGAACTGGGTGGGATCGTAGACGATCTGGTAGGACACGCCCTCGGGCATGTTCTTCTTGATCTCGGCCATGGTGGCACGAACATTGTCGGAGATCTGAAGCGCGTTGGAGCCGGGCGCCTGGAAGATCGGGATCGCCACCGCCTGCTTGTTGTCGAGCAGCGAGCGCAGGCCGTATTCGGAGGCGCCGAGCTCGATACGCGCGAGGTCCCGCAGGCGAACGACTTCGCCACGGGCGCCGGTCTTCACCACGATGTCGCCGAACTGGTCCTCGTTGGCAAGGCGTCCCTCGGCATTGACCGAGAGCTGCAGGTCGATGCCCTTCACGTTGGGCGAGGAGCCGACCACGCCGGCGGCGGCCTCGACGTTCTGGGCCTGGATCGCCTTGACGATATCGCTTGCGGTCAGCCCATGCTCGGCGGTCTTCTGCGGATCGACCCAGACCCGCATCGAATAGTCGCCGGCACCATAGAGCTGGACGTCACCGACGCCGTCGATCCGGGCGAGCCGGTCCTTGACGTTGAGCACCGCATAATTGCGCAAATACGTCATATCGTAGCGGCCGTTCGGCGACAGCAGATGCACCACCATGGTGAGGTCGGGCGAGGACTTCTTGGTGATGATGCCGAGCTGGCGCACCACCGCCGGCAGGCGCGGTTCGGCCTGCTGCACGCGGTTCTGCACCAGCTGCGTCGCCCTATCAGGGTCGGTGCCGAGGCGGAACGTCACCGTCAGCGTCATTGCGCCGTCGGTGGTCGCCTGGCTCGACATGTACAGCATGTTCTCGACGCCGTTGATCTGCTCCTCGATCGGCGTTGCCACCGTCTCCGCGATCACCTTGGGATTGGCGCCGGGATAGGTCGCACGCACGACGACGGAGGGCGGCACGACATCGGGGTATTCCGAGATTGGCATCGCGAACAGCGAGATCAGCCCTGCGAGGAAAATCAGGACCGACAGCACGCCGGCGAAAATCGGACGATCGATGAAGAACTTTGAGAGATTCATGGTCTTGCCCCTGGGCAATATCGTTCGTGTCTCCGGCAACTCCCCCGTCATTCCGGGGCGCGCGCATTGTGCGCCAAGCCGGAATCCGGAGGTGAAACGGTCGGAGTTCTGTTACTTCGAGATCCTCAGGTGCGCAGTTGCGCACCGTAGTTCGCGCTAGGCGCCCCCGGAATGACAGAGAACTAGCGTTGCACCACGTCCTGGTTGCTGTGGTTCGAAGCCTGTTGCCCCCGCGCGCCCATCGCCGCGATCTCCGTCTTGAGGAGGGCGCCCGGACGCACACGCTGCAGGCCGTTGACGACGATGCGGTCGCCGGGCTTCAGGCCCGCGGTCACGACGCGCAATCCATCCACGGCGCCGCCGAGCGTGATCGGTCGGTACACCGCGCGGCTGTCGTCGCCGACCGCCATCACGAACTTCTTGTCCTGGTCGGTGCCGATCGCGCGCTCGTCGATCATCACCAGCGTCTGCTGCTTCGGCTGGCCCATGCGCACGCGGGCGAACTGGCCGGGGATGAGGCGGCCATCCTCGTTCTTGAACACCGCGCGGACACGGATGGTGCCGCTCTGGCCGTTGACCTGGTTGTCGATCAGCTGGATGTGGCCCTTGGCGGAAAGGCCGCCCGAGGTCGTCATCTCCACCGGAATCTGGTCGAGCTTGCCGCGCTGGCCCGTGGCATCCGCGATCGAGTTCAGCGCGCGCAGCACGACCTCCTCATCCGCATCGAACGAGGCGTAGATCGGATTGACCGAGACCAGCGAGGTCAGCACCGGGGAGGCAGTGCCGGCGGCGACGAGATTGCCGACGGTGACCTCGATCTTGCCGACGCGGCCGTCCACGGGCGCGCGGACCTCGGTGTAATCGAGATTGAGCTTTGCGGTCTGGAGCGTTGCCTCGGCCGCCTTCACATTGGCGATCGCTTCGCGGTTGGCATTCTCGCGCTGATCGAAATCGCGCCGTGTCACCACGGCATTGCCGACGAGCTGCGCGCCGCGTTCGACCTCGCTGGTGGTGAACACCACGCGCGCCTTCGCCGCCTCGAGCTGGGCGTTGGCCTTGTCGACCTCGACCGCGTAAGGCGCCGGGTCGATCTTGAACAGGACCTCGCCGGCCTTCACCAGCGCGCCTTCGGTGAAGTTGGTCGACAGAATCGCACCGGCCACGCGCGGGCGCAGCTCGACGCGCTGGATGGCTTCGAGCCGGCCGGAGAAATCGTCCCACAGCACGGTCTGCTTGGGTTCGATCAGCGCGACCGTGACGGGGACGGCCTGTTCAGCCGCGGCGGCCGTTGCCGTCGCCTGGGCGGCGTGGAAGTAGTGGCCGGTCGCGATCGAGCCGGCGGCGGCGAGGGCGCCGACGATGGCGACGCCGCCGAGAAGACGGCGAAAACGGCCGGCCGAAGACGTTTCTTGGGAGGGGTGCATTTGCGCGCTCCAGATATGTAGTGTTCACTACAGATGTGGAGCTGGATACCGCAGCGCAAGATACTTATGTACCAATCGCTAAGAAAAATGTACGCCGATACCGCGACAATTGGAAGACACAAGAAAAAGAAAGTTAGAACAAATAGATAGGAGCAAGCGTTAGCCTGAGAAGGTTGGCCGATTCCGAGGAGACAGGCACATGCGCATGGGACGCCCCCGCGAATTCGACGCCGAAACGGCGTTGGACCAGGCGATGGAAGTGTTTTGGCGCCATGGCTACGAAGGCGCCACCATCGCGCAGCTGACCGAGGCCATGGGCATCAATCCCCCGAGCCTCTACGCCTGTTTCGGCAACAAGGAAGGTCTGCTGAAGGCCGCGCTCGACCGCTACACCAAATTGCGTGGCGTCTGGATGGACGAGGTGGTCGCGGCTCCGACCGCCCGCGACGTCGCCGAGCGGATGCTGATGGGCATCGCCGACAAGCAGACCGATCCCGCCAATCCGCCCGGCTGCCTGCTCGTGCAGGGCGGCATCGCCTGCGGCAGCGGCTCCGAGAATGTCCCGTTCGAGCTCGCCGCCCGCCGCGCCCAGAACGAGGACCAGCTCCGCGACCGCTTCATCCGCGCCAAGGCAGAAGGCGATCTCAAGGAGAGCTCCGATCCTGCCGCGCTGGCGCGCTATGTCTCGGCCGTGTCCGTCGGCATGGGCGTGATGGCGTCCTCCGGCGCCGATCGCGAAGCGCTGCGGCAGGTCGCGACCGTTGCCGTACAGGCGGTCGAGGCGCAGTCGGTCGACAAGACGTAGCTATCTCGCAGATCGCGTTGCAGGCAGCCCCGGCGGCGGGACAAAGCCGCCGAACTCGCGTTCGATCAGGCCGGCGAGCGCAATCGTCGTTCGGTCCTCCAGATACGGCCCGATGATCTGAACGCCGACGGGCAGGCCGGTCGGCGTTCGTTCGATTGGAACGGCGGTTGCCGGCAGACCGCAGGTCGAAGCCGGGTCGGCCCAGATGAAGCACGCATCCGAGTAGTTGTAGAGCTTGCCGTCGATATCGAGCTGCCGCGCGTCGAACGGCTCGGAATGGTCGTGAGGAAAGGCCGGCACGGCGGCGACGGGATAGATCACCGCATCGAAGTCGCGGAAGAACTGCTGCCAGCGCTGCTGCAGCTGCAGGCGCGCCGCATCGATCGCGAGCCAGTCACGATGGATCATGCCCCAGCCGCGGGCGCGTTCGGCCTCAAGGCTGCGGTCGTCGGGCGAAAGGGCCGCGGCCAGTCTTTGCGCCTCGGCGAGCGCGGCCGGCGTCAGGCGCGGGCTTCGTGCGGCGTTGAGCAGCTTCATGTAGAGCCGCGCGGACTCCGCAAGATCGGGCAACGAGGTGCTTGAGCGGGCGACCCGTGCGCCCGATCTGTCGAGCCGGTCGGCCAATCGCCCAATGGCTGAACGCACGGCGTCGCCCGTCGGCATCAGCGGATGGGTATCGATCACGAGGATCCTGAAATCCTTGAGATGGTCATGCCGCGGGGCGGGCAGCGCCAGGCGATAGCCGATCCCGTCGCGCCACTCGTCGGGGCCGGCAATGACGTCGAGTGACAGTGCGAGGTCCGAGGCGGTGCGTGCCATCGGCCCGACGATAGCGAGATCGCCCTGGCCAGGGACGGGCAGTGCCGGCGGCAGGCTGTATCCGCGCAGCGGGACCAAGCCGAGGCTCGGCTTGTGTCCGAACACGCCGCAGAAATGCGCTGGCACCCGGATCGAGCCGCCGATATCCGAGCCGATCGAGAGCGGACCGAAGCCGGCGGCCAGCGCCGCTCCCGATCCGCCTGAGGAGCCACCGGGCGAGCGGCCGAGATCCCAGGGGTTGTTGGTGGTTCCGTAGATCTCGTTGTAGCTCTGGAAATCCCGGAGGCCGACCGGAATATTGGTCTTGCCGACGATAATGGCGCCCGCTGCCTTGAGACGCGAGACGACGAGCGCATCCTCCGTCGGTTGGAAATCCCTGAAATGCGGAAAGCCCCAGGTCGTCGGCAGGCCGGCAACATTGAACGGTTCTTTCATCGTCACGGGAATGCCGAGCAGCTGCTTCCGTTCGCCGCGGCCAAGCGCGGCATCGGCACTGCGCGCGGCCTCTCTCGCGCGATCGAAATCGCGAACGATGATGGCGTTGATCTTGCCATCCAGCGCCTCGATGCGCGCAATCGTGTGTTCGAGCAACTCCGACGCTGACACCTTGCGCGCGTGCAGGGCGCCGAGAAGTGCGCTGATCGAGCCGTAATCCAAGTCAGCAGCGCCTGCGGCTCTCTGCATCAAGACCTCCATTCCATCTCGGCCGCGAAGCTGCAATTCGCGAACCGACCATGCATGGATCATGCAACGTTTGAAACGTGACGAGGAGACCGCGCAACGGGCAGCAGGTCTGCTGCCGATTGGAGACCTCGCGATCCGAACCAGCCCTGGTCCGGAACGGCTGGTGGCCTCGGTGCGGAGACGAACTTACGAAAGGCGATTCTGCCAGCGTGCCGCTGTTTTGCCCCACCTGTCAAACGCGTCACCGAACTCGACCGCACGAGCGGCTCGATGGGCCTGTACGTGCTGCCGCTCGCGTGGCATTGGGGGCGGTGAGACCGTCCACCGTGTCGTCGCGGCGAGGGGCGGTCGCTGGACATCGACGATCATGTTCGCCCTGACATTTCTCGGCACTTCGGCAAGCGTCCCCTCCGCGGAACGCAACCATCCGGCTCTCCTCGTGGAGGCCGCGGGCAAGCGCATCCTGATCGATTGCGGGGAGGGCACGCAACGCCAGCTCTTGAGGAGCGGCGCGGGCTTTCGGCGGCTCGACCGCGTGCTGCTGACGCACGCTCATCTCGACCACGTGCTCGGCATCCCCGGTCTGTTTTCAACACTGGGATTGCGGCAGAGCGCCGAGGTGATGAACGTCCATGGCGGGCAGGGCACACTCGACGTCGTCATCCGAATGCTCGCCGGCCTGTGGGGTGCGGGCGGGGCGCCGATCGCGGTCGAGTTCGTAGCCCTGACCGAAGGACAGGTCATCGACGCGGGGGATTTCACCATCGCCTGCTTTCCGGTCCGTCATCGCGACACCGATAGTCTTGGTTTCGTGTTCCAAAGCCCCGCACGTCGCCACCTTCGACCCGAGCGCCTTGAAGCGCTTGGTGTCCCTGATGGTCCCGTGCGCGGCGAACTGGCCGCAGGTCGAGCGGTCGTGATCGCCGACCGGGCGGTCGATCCGGAAGAGGTTTTGGGCCCGCCCAGCGGCGGCAGGAAACTCGTGGTGATCGGCGACATCGAGACCACCGACGGACTGTCCAACTACGTCGCTGACGCCGATATGCTGGTAATCGAGGCGACGTTCCTCGAACGCGACGCCGCAACCGCGCGGAATTACGGCCATCTCACCGCGGCCGAAGCGGCCGCCTTTGCGGCCGCGAACAACGTCCGCCAACTCGTGCTGACCCATATGTCGGGACGGTACGAGGACGATGAGATTTTGGCCGAGGCGGCGAGGATATTTCCGAACACTGGGATCGCCGCCGATTTCGATCATATCGTGATCTAGTCGCGCCGACCTGCGCTCAGCTCGTCAATCCCGACTTGATCGCGAGATCCTGCACTTGGGCCGTCACCTGCATCAGCCGCGGCAGCGCCTGATCACGGAAGGCTGCCATGTCCATGCGCATCGCATCGACGGTGACGCTCAATCCTCCGATCACGTGACCTTGCGCGTCGAAGATCGGTGTTGCCAGCGTGCGCAGGCCATATGCGTTCTCGCCGTCGGAGACGGCATGACCTTTCTTCTTGACCTGATCGAGCCGGGCGAGCAGGGCATCGAGATCGGTCAGCGTCCGCTCCGACAGTTTGACGCGCGGGCGCGATTCCAGCCGCGCGATCTGCTCGTCCTGCGCCAGATGCGCCAGCATGACGTGGCCGAGTGCGGCGCTGTAGGCGGGAATACGCGTGCCCGGCCGGCGGTCCATCTTGTGGCGATCAAGGCCCGCGCCGATCCGCGCAAGATAGACGACGTCGCCGCCGTCGAGGATGCCGAGTGAGGCCGCGTCGCCGACATCCGGCACGAGGTCGCGCAGCAGCGGCTCGACCATCGGCCGCAGCGATCCATGCGAGAGCACGGTGTAACCGAGGTCGAGACAAGCGACGCCAAGTCGGAACCGGCGGCTTTGCGGAACGGCCTGGAGATAGCCGAGCTCGACCAGGGTCTGGATCAGGCGGAACGCCGTCCCGCGATCGAGATCGGCAATTGCGGCAATCTCGCTCAGGGTCAGCTCGAAAGCCTCGCTGCTGAAGCTCTGGAGCACGGCAAAGGCCTTCCCGACGGAAGCAACGTAGTTCTTTGGATTTTTCGGGGGCGATTCCGATTTGCGCTTGGTGGCCTTCTTTTCGACCTTGGCCATGCTCGAATACCTTGCCATGGCAGCTACCGCCCTTGACGTGGCTGCCAGCTGATTTTACGACAGGCCAAGCTAATAACAAATGTTCGCATTCCGAACAATACCTTGACGATCGGAGGAAGTTTGTCGAAATCATCGCTCCATCCACATGGCGTGTTTTCCGCGGCGCTGACGCCGCTCGACGCCGAGCTCGCGCCCGATCATGCGCGCTTCGTCGCGCACTGCCGCTATCTGCTGGATGAAGGCTGCGACGGCATCGCGCTGTTGGGAACGACAGGCGAGGCGAACTCGTTCTCCGCGGCTGAGCGCATGGCGCTGCTCGAAGCGGCGGTGGCCACGGGCATCGCGCCGCAGCGGCTTCTTCCCGGAACGGGCGTCGCCGCGCTCACCGAGACCATTGCGCTGACGCGTCATGCACTCTCGGTCGGCGTCGATACCGTCGTGATGTTGCCGCCGTTCTACTACAAGGGTGTCACGGACGACGGCATCTTTGCATCCTATAGTGAAGTCGTGCAGCGCATCGGCGATGCCAGGCTTAAGGTCGTGCTGTATCACATCCCGCAGATGTCGGCGCAGCCGATCTCGCATGCGCTGATCGAGCGGCTGCGCAAGGCCTATCCGGCCACCTTCACCGGCATCAAGGATTCCTCCGGCGATTTCGCCAACATGACCGCCATGGTCGAACGCTTCCCGGGCTTTTCAGTCTTGGTCGGAGCTGATCCTTTGCTGCTGCCGTTGCTGCGCAGGGGCGGTGCGGGCTGCATCACCGCGACCTCCAATCTGGTCGCGCGCGACCTTGCCTATGTCTACAAGCATTATCGCGACAGTGACGACGACGCGGCGCTCAAGGCGGCGCAGGCGCGCATCGTGAAGGCGCGCGAGCTGGTGTCGCGCTTCCCGCAGATGGCGTCGCTGAAGATGCTGGTGGCCGAGCGCACCGGCCATGCCGGATGGCAGCGTCTGCGGCCGCCGCTGGGGTCCTTGCCGTCAGCTCAGGCGAAGGAGCTGCTCGCGACGGCCGCTGCATTCGCAGCCGTCGCCTAGAGCCGGCGCGAAAGGCGGGGCGATCCGATGTCCGACTCTTTCCAGGATGCCTTGGCCGGGCTTGCTGCGATCGTCGGCGACAAGCACGTCATCGCGCCCGGGTCCGACCAGGAGTCCTATGTGGTGGACTGGCGCGGGCGCTATCAAGGTCGCGCGGCCGCGGTGGTGAAACCGGGCTCGACCGCGGAGGTCGCTGCCGTCGTGAAATTCTGCGGCGCGAGGCAGCTTGCAATCGTGCCGCAGGGCGGCAACACGGGCATGTGCGGGGCAGCGACGCCGGACGATCGTCCGGGCAATGTCGTGATCCGACTCGACCGGATGCGGGCCGTGCGCGACGTCAGTCCGCTCGCCGACACGATCACGGTGGAAGCCGGCTGCATTCTAGCCGACGTGCAGAATGCCGCCCGCGCCGCCGACCGTTATTTCCCCTTGAGTCTTGGGGCAGAAGGCTCCTGCCAGATCGGCGGCAACATCTCGACAAATGCTGGCGGCACGGCAGTGCTGCGCTACGGGCCGACGCGCGATCTCGTGCTCGGGCTGGAAGTCGTGCTGGCTGACGGACGCGTCTTCAACGGCCTGCGCGCATTGCGCAAGGACAACACCGGCTACGCGCTCAAGCAGCTCTTCATCGGGGCAGAGGGGACGCTCGGCATCGTCACCGCGGCCGTGCTGAAGCTGTTCGCGCCGCCGCGCAGCTCGGCGCTGGCGTTGCTGAAATTGCAGGGCGTGGAGCAGGCGCTCGAGATCATGCAGCGCCTGCGCGGCACGGTCGGCGACCGGCTCGGCAGCCTCGAAATCATGTCGCGGTCGCAGATCGAGGCGATCGCCGAGACCGTGCCGCATGTGACCATTCCCTTCGAGCTGACGACGCCATGGTATTTGATCGTCGAAGTCACCGATACGCTCGCGGGCGTCGATCTCGACGAGGCGCTCGCCACGGTGCTGGGGGAGGCGATGGAGGCCGGGCTTGCGGAGGATGTAATCCTTGCGTCCAACCTCGCGCAGGCCAAGGCGATCTGGGCTGTCAGGCACAGTGTGTCCGAAGGCAACAAACGCAGCGGCTATGTCGTGTCGCATGACAGCGTGGTACCGCTGGAGCGTCAGGCTGTCTTCGTCACCAATGTCGAAGCCCGCATCAAGGCCGCCGTTCCGCATGCGAACGTGGTGATGCACGGCCATATCGGCGACGGAAACATCCATGTCATCGCACTGATCGATCGCGCCCGTTGCCAGGACCCGGCCGCGACGGCTGCTCTGGTGACCGAGATCAATGAGATTGTCGACGACGAGACCGCGGCGCAGGGCGGGGCGATCAGTGCCGAGCACGGCATCGGCATTACCAATCGTGGCCGGCTCGCCCGCGTCACCGATCCCAACGACATCGAGTTGATGCGCGACATCAAGCGACTGTTCGATCCGAACGGCTTGATGAACCCGGGCAAGATCTTCGGCGCGGGAGCAGCATGACGATGACGAGCATCCGCCTGTTGGCCGACGATCTCACCGGTGCGCTCGACACCGCAGCGGAGTTCGTCGGCCTGTGCGGACCGTTCGATGTCATCTGGTCGGAAGGGTTTGCGCCGCGAGAGTCCGGGAGCCTCGCAATCGATAGCGGCACCCGTGAGCGGTCGAAGGCCGAGAGCGTCGAGATCGTTGGGCGACTGGTGCCGTACCTTCAGGGCGGGACGATCGCCTACAAGAAAGTCGACAGCCTCCTTCGGGGCCCGTGGGCAGCCGAGCTTGGCGCCTGTCTGCGCAGCGGACATTGGGCCTCCTGCGTGGTCGCGCCCGCGTTCGATTATCAGGGGCGTCGCACCGTCGGTGGCCAGCAATTCGCGCGCACGGTGCATGGCGATTGGCATCGGGTCGGCGACAATTTGCTGGATCAACTGAGCCAAGACGGCATCGAGGCACGACAGGGCACGCCTGGCACGCTCTCGCAAGGCGGTGTTCAGGTGTTCGATGCCGAGAGCGACCTCGACCTCGATCGCGTCGTCGACATGGCGCGGCGCATGCCCGGGCCCATGCTGTGGTGTGGCAGCGGCGGCTTGGCCGGTGCGCTGGCCCGCGGTCATCGTGCCGATGCGCCGAGCCGATTGAATCTGCCGGTGCTGGGCCTGTTCGGCTCCGATCAAACTGCCACCGCGGCCCAGCTCGCGGCGTGTGGCGAAGCTACGATTGCGCTGACTGAAGGCGAGGGTGGTGCGGGCGTTCGAGGCAAGCTGACCGACGAGGGCGTGGCGCTGGTCAAATTTGCCCTTGCCGACGGGCTGTCGCGCGCCGAGGCGGCGCGCCGGATCGCGCGCGAGATGACGGCGCTGATCGCGGCCCTCGAACCGCCGGGCACGCTGATCGTGGCCGGTGGAGAGACCCTGAAAGCGGCCTGCGTTGCCCTTGGCGCTCAGGCGCTTCAGGTGACAGGGCGTATCGTGCCGGGACTACCGCGTTCGATCCTGCAAGGCGGCCGCTGGGCCGGTGTCGATGTCATCTCGAAATCAGGCGCATTCGGCCCGAGCGAGCTATGGCGCGATCTACTTCGAGACAATCATTTAATCAGCAAGGGGAGTCTGACGTGACCTCTCGTCATCTTGCCATCACCATGGGCGATCCTGCGGGAATCGGGCCGGAGATCATCGTCAAGGCCTGCGTCGGGCTGAAGGACCGGATCGCGAAAGGCGATCTGCGCCTGCTGATCATCGGCAGCGGCGCGGCGCTCGATGGCGCGAAGGCTGTACTCGGGACCGACATTGCAATCCCTCAAGTCTCGACGGCGGAGCGTGACTGGCCCAACCTCTGCTACCTGCAAGCCGACGCCGAAGGCGATCCGATCAAGCCTGGCGTGCTCAGCGCCGATGGCGGCCGCTTTGCCTACAAGGCGATCGAGCAGGGCGTGCGCCTGACGCAGGCGGGCCGGACCGCAGCGATCGTCACCGCGCCGCTCAACAAGGAAGCGCTCAACAAGGCAGGCTATCATTTCCCCGGTCATACCGAGATGCTGGCGCATCTCACCGGCGTGCGCGGCTCGGTGATGCTGCTCGCCCATGGCAACATGCGTGTCAGCCACGTCTCGACCCATGTGGCGCTGGAGGACGTGCCGAAGCGTCTGACGCCGGAACGGTTGCGCATGGTGATCGACCTCACCAACGACGCGTTGCTGCGGCTCGGCATCGCCAAGCCGAAGATCGCGATTGCCGCGCTCAATCCGCATGCCGGCGAGGGCGGCCTGTTCGGCCGGCAGGATATCGACGTTTCCGCGCCGACGATCGCGAAAGCGGTCGCCGATGGTCTCGATGTCGTCGGCCCCGTCCCCGGCGACACCATCTTCGTCAAGCTGCGCGCCGGCCAGTACGATGCAGCGGTCGCGATGTATCACGACCAGGGGCACATTCCGGTCAAGCTGCTCGGCTTCCAGGTCGATCCCGCGACCGGCCGCTGGCAGGAGCTCTCTGGGGTCAACATCACGCTGGGCCTGCCGATCATCCGTACCTCCGTCGATCACGGCACCGCTTTCGACATCGCTGGCAAAGGCATCGCCAACGAACACAGCCTGATCGAGGCCATCGACTATGCCGAGCGGCTGGCCGCTGGCGCCTCCGCATCGAAATCATGAGATCGAACGCATGATGACCAACGCCTTCACGCCCATCGAAATCCAGCGGCCCACCATCCTGGAGTTCGGCAACGGCACCATCATTGCCGCAGCGCGTTTTGCCGAGCGGATCGGCGCCAAGCGGCCGCTGGTGATCTCCGACCCGTTCAACGCGCGCCGCGTCGACACGCTGGCGCTGCCGGGCGCCGTCAAGGTGTTCGGCGAGGTCAAGCCCGAGCCGGACCTGCCCAATCTCGAGAAGGCGGTGGCGATGGCGCGCGATGTCAAGCCCGATCTCGTGGTCGGCTTCGGCGGCGGCAGCGCGATGGATCTCGCCAAGCTGGTCGCGGTGATGTGCACGAATGACGTGCCCTTTGCCGACATCGTCGGGCCCGAGAAGGTGGCTGGCCGCAGCGTTGCGCTGATGCAGGTTCCGACGACGTCCGGCACCGGCAGCGAGGCCGGCACCCGTGCGCTCGTCACCGATCCCGTCAGCCAGAACAAGCAGGCGGTGCAGAGCCGCTTCATGCTGGCCGACATCGCCATCGTCGATCCCGACCTGACGATGACCGTGCCGAAGGAGGTCACGGCGGCGACCGGCGTCGATGCGCTGGCGCATTGCGTCGAGGCCTATACCAGCCGCAAGGCGCATCCGGCGATCGACCTCTACGCGCTCGAAGGCGCGCGGCTGGTCGGACATTATCTCGAGCGTGCCGTCGCCGACGGCGACGACCGCGAGGCGCGCGCCGGCCTGGCGCTGGCCTCGCTCTACGGCGGCTGTTGCCTGGGACCGGTGAACACGACCGCCGGCCATGCGGTGGCCTATCCCCTCGGCACGCGTCATCATGTGGCGCATGGACTGGCCTGCGCGGCGATCTTCCCGCATACGCTGGCCTTCAACATGCCGGCCGTGGAGGCGAAGACGGTCGCGGTGCTGGCTGCGCTTGGGTTGCCGGAACGCAACGATCCGAAGCTCGCATTCGACGCCACCTACGCCTTCTGCAAGAACCTCGGCATCGAGATGCGGCTGTCCGCGCTCGGCGTGCCCCAACATGATCTCGGCGTGATGGCCGATGAGGCGCACGCCATTCGCCGCCTGCTCGACAATAATCCGCGCGATCTGGGTCGGGATGCGATCCTGAACATATACGAGGTCGCGTTCTAACAGTCCTGTCGCGCGCGGCAGTCAATCAACAACACAGTGAAAGGTGAGGAAACTTCGATGAGATCGATGTGGCTTGGTCTTGTGTCGGCGGTACTGCTGACGACGTCGCCAATGAAGGCGCAGGATGTTTATCCGTCCAAGCAGGTGACGGTGATCGTTCCCTTCGCGGCCGGCGGCACGGCGGACATCTTCGCGCGCATGGTCTCGAACCATTTGCAGACGAAGTTCGGCAAGCCCTTCGTGGTCGAGAACGTCGGCGGTGCCGGCTCGATCCTCGGCGTGACCCGGCTGGCGAAATCGGCGCCTGATGGCATCACGCTCGGCCTTGCCAGCACGTCCGCGCTTGCGATCAACCCGTCGCTCTACGGGCCGAAGCTCAGCTACCAGCCGGACAAGGACCTGGTGCCGATCGCCCAAATCAGCGTCGTGCCCAACGTGCTCGTCGTCAATCCCAACAAGATCAAGGCGCGCACCGTGCCGGAGCTGATCGCCTATCTGAAGGCGAATCCGGACAAGGTCTCGTTCGGTTCGGCCGGTGTCGGCACCTCGCAGCATCTTGCCGGCGAGCTGTTCCAGCAGATGACCGGCACCAAGATGGTGCACGTGCCGTACAAGGGCTCGAGCCAGATGCTGACGGATCTGCTGAGCGGGCAGATCGATCTCGCCTTCGACAACGTGCCGCTGCTGCTGCCGCAGGTGAAGACCGGCCAGCTCGCGCTGCTCGCGACCGCAACGCCCAAGCGCGCCGACTTCGATCCGCAAGCGCCGGCCGTCGCCGAATTCCTGCCCGGCTTCGAGGCGGTGGCCTGGCACGGCTTCTTCGTCCCCGCCGGGTACGCCGAAGCCGATCGTTGAAAAGCTCTCGGCCGAGATCCGCGCCTTCATGCAGCAGCCGGAGACGGTGCAGAAGTTGGCCGAGCTCGGCGCCACCGCGGTCGCGGTGGATTCCGAGCCGTTCGCGGCCTACATCGCCGCCGAGACCGCGCGCTGGAAGAAGGTGATCGGGGCCGCGAACATCAAGCTGGACTAGGCTGTGATCCATCCACCGGAGCGCTTGCCAGCCCAGAGCCGAGCGGGTAGAACCCTGCCACGCCTGAGCCGTGATTTGCGCCAAACGCGCTTCCGGCGACAGTTGAACAAGTCAGCAAGTTATTGAATTTGTTCAGCTATTCCGTTGGGGAATGGTGTAACGGTAGCACAACAGACTCTGACTCTGTTTGTCTTGGTTCGAATCCAGGTTCCCCAGCCATACTCGGCAACCCAATCAAGCGCTTGATCCGAACCGGCTTTTCGCCGCAGATGATGGACCGTAAACGTCATCTTGGACCACACTCGTGGACCATGCAACCGGTGCCAAAGCTATCCCGCGTCCTGACGGGCGCGCGGCCGAGTGTCGCGTCGCCTTAAGGGGCATATTCCACCGGGCCTTGTTTGTCTCGCTACGTTAGTGCCAAGCACCTCCCGCGCGTCATTGAGGTTTGTGACGCCTCAGCGTCCAGGGGCTATCCTTGGGATGCGGAAAGCGCGACCGCTGCGGCGACGATCGAGCGCTTCGAATTTCTCGACCTCCGTCCACCTAAAATCGGCGGGCAAAATCTGCTGCACCAATCTGACTCGCTCTTCTGCTTCAATGGTGAAGTGCCCTTTGACCGCTCCGAAGCAGATCAGGGCGACGCTGGTCGCGGCGACCGAGATATACAGCGCCGTCCCGATGTCGTGGGCGAACATGTAGGGCGCGAGCGGAATCAGACCGCCGATCACATGCGAGCCTCCGATCGTGGCGGCGCCGATCGGGGCACGCTTCGGCTCCGGACGCTCCAGCCCCAACTCGAATCTCATCATGAAGTCGGCCCATCGCTGGCCGGTTTGACGCGACCGCACCGACAACGGACTTGAGCGCATCGCCCTCAAGGCCATACTCGCGGATGATCTGCTCAACCTCGTTGATCTCTCGTTCGCGGTGCTCCCGCTGCTCTTCCGCGGCGTAATGCACTGCATCCGTGCGCGCAGCGAGATACCCACCAAGGCCCCTCGCGATCGCGCCCGCGACAACTTCGGCCAAGCCGGCAGTGACGATCACGTCCGTGTTGGTAACGGCCGCGGAAAGGCCCGCCACGAGCGCGAACGGGACCGTGAGGCCATCCACCATCCCGATCACGACGTCGCGGAAGCTTTCGGAGGCGGTGAAGTGCTTCTCGATTTGAGGGGTGGCTGGCCCGGGACGCTCCTGGTTGCGGTTCGGATTTGAAGGGAGCTGACTGTAAATCAGCCGCCTCATGGCTTCGCAGGTTCGAGTCCTGCCTCCCCCCACCATCTTGAAAATACTTGCGAAATTTCTGTGCGGTTAGGTAGGCTGAGGTCGCCAAAACGGCTGGTGTTGGCCCTTGGGTCACGCCTGGGTCACTTTCTGCACACGAGACCTGATCATGGAGCGCTAGGCGCTGCTTCAATCATTCTCAGCCTCTCCTGAAGCCGCTCGATCTCTGCCGCCTGGGCGGAGATCGTCGCCTCGTTCTTCAGAAGCTTGTTCCGCGTATCGGCGTATTTTGTCGCCAAATTCCTGTAATGCTTAGCGGCCGTTTCGGTCACGAGCGCCAGCCGCTTGTCAGCCTTCGCCTCGATAGCGGCGATCTGGAGGTGAGCATCCTGTTGCACCAGAGCGATGGCCTCGTTCGCGCGGACTTCAGCCCGCTCGGTCAGCGTGAGCGCCTGATGGCGATGGCGTCGACTTGCTTCTGCGAGCGCCTCCCTGTCCTTCTTTCGGGTCATCCACTCGTCGCGCTCGTAGCGCTGGCGCTTCTTTCCGTAGCGCGCCAACCCGTGCCGGGAGGCCACGTCATAATAAAAGTTGTCCTGGAAATCCTTCAGCGCGCTCCGATAGGCCTTCTTTTGCTCGCGCTTGGGTAGGCCGCGCTCAGCTGCGGCCTTTTCCCCACGGAGGCCTGGATGGAAACTAGTCAAGCGGATGCGGCGGTTTGCATCGAGGGGGGCCACGACGATGAACTGAACGTGCGGTTGAGGTTCGTCCACGTGCTCGACCACACTCATCAGATGGTCGCCCCAATACTGGTGGATCCAGGCAATGCTATCATCACGAAACGCCGCCCAACGGGCCATCTGTTCGGCATCTTCAAGGCATTCGGCTAGCGGCTTGGGCCACGAGATGACGCCGCCAAGGACAAGTGGCGCGTCCTTGCGAAGGCGACGCCCTCGCGCATCGACGGCTTGTTCAGCAATGCCGCTCGCAACTGCCACCGCCTCACGGGGATCGCAGCCGAAGCGCTGGATGTGCGGCTTCGGAGCTGTCACATGAGGGCAAGCATACGGCTCGCGCACCTGCTCGGCAGCGATGTCAAACATCGAACGTTTGCGCTTCGAGCTATTCTTGGCGTGCGCTCCGACTTTGCCGTACTTGTCGAAACGAATGAATTGCGGTCCCATGCGGATGTCCTCGTCGTACTGACGGCTTTATCCACGCCCGCTCGGCAAGTGGGAAACGCGACTAACACCTAGTCGGTTATAGGTGTTACGAGGATCCGCAGCTGGTACCGCTGCAGCTGATGCAAGGTGTGCGAAAGGGTAGCGGTCCGCGTGAAGGCGTGCTTTGTTGGCGGTCCTGCAATGCGGTCCTCGTCCGCAGAGAGCGGCGGACATCCTATGCCGTGCGCCGTCAGCAAGTCCTCGATTGCGACGCAGACGAGGTCGTTTACCGGGCAGTCCAGCGAGGCGGCCAGGACCCTCAAAGCGCGTCGGGCATCTGGCGCGACAGAATAGGTCGTCCGGACCTCTTCGGCCGGTCGCCGTTCACTGGCTAGCTTGATCTCCCGCCGCGCCGCTTGTGCGGTCGCCGCACCCGGACTTGCCGGCCGCGACACCGACACTCATGGATTCGACAGAACACTTGTTGGGATGTTCGGAACACTTGTTGGTGAAGTTCAGGCCGGCCGGCTATGGTGAAAACCTATCGCCGAACAAGTGTTCCAAGATGTCCGGGAAGTGTTCTTTTTCATACCATGTAACGGGGGGCCGACAAAAAAATTTGCCGCCCTCCTTTCCCCCAACGTCCCTCCGGTCGGCTGCCCTAAAGGATTGGATTTCTGCCCGTGAGAGGCGGAGAGCAAGGCGGGAGGCATCTAGCGCAACGTACTGGGGCGCTCGGACCATCCCGGATCTTAGGTGCCCGAGTTCGGCTCTTGAGGCTGCGATCTCGCCAGGCGAGACAACTGGTCGCGAAGGTCGGTTCGCGTGAGGGAGACTGGCTGTGAACCGTGCGCCATCAGCAGATTTTCAAGCGCGATGCAGATGAGGTCGTTCGCCGCGCAGTCCAGCGAGGCCGCCAGCATCCTCAACGCGCGTCGGGCATCAGGCGCAATGGAATAGGTCGTCCGAACCTCGTCGGCCGGCTGCCGTTGGGCAGCCAGCTTGATCTCCCGGCGCAGGGCTTGCGCGCGGATGGCCTGATCTAAGGGGCGGTTCTTCACGACGTCAGCTCCAACCGCTCCAGCAGCCAGTCGGTCAAGCGGGCCACCTCGTGGGCCGCCGCACCATCGGGACGGTACTCCGACACCCCGAGACCGCGGAGCGCTGCGTCCTGGAAATCGACGCGATAAGCGAGGAAGCCGCCCGCGATCTCACCCAGCTCCCTGTGCTTATCGAGCCATGCCGTCAATCGGGGGGTCATCGTCGCGGGCGCGTGCGACAGGACGATCGCGTACGGCAGGCCGGCGTCGATGAACGCCTTCCGGACGTAGGCGGTCGCCGCGTTCGCGAGGACCGTCGCCTGGGAGACAATCATCGTCAGATCGGCCACCACCGCGACTTCCGCCAGGCTGCGCATATCGTGACCGGGGGTGTCGACCAGGATCGCATCGAATTCTTTGCGAGCCTTTGAGAGCCAGTTCGGCAGATCTCGCGATCGCAGTGACCGAACGAACGGCCACTCGGCGTCGCGCCCGTCGCGCCAGAGAATCAATGACCCTTGTGGATCTGTATCCAGAAGCGCCACCCGTAGCCTGCGCCTGGTGAGTTCGACGCCGATGTTCGATACCACAGTGCTCTTTCCCACGCCCCCCTTTTGATTAACAAAGGGGACGACCCTTGCCTCGTTCATTTCATTCAACTCCTGCGCAGCAATCTCCCATCTGCTGCGGCAAGGATCAAATTCGCCGGCCAAAGCCGCGTGGAGCGAGGAAAATCGCCGCTTTTCGCGTTCTTTCGGCTGCGCGCGGCTGCGATTTATCCCCGTAGTTCTGGTTTTTTTATAAAGGTCTTGAACATTGCCATTGCTTGTGCCTGTC
>NZ_LBJC01000031.1:0-17822 GCF_004114535.1 Bradyrhizobium nanningense | reverse complement strand
CATCACTGCATCACTGCATCACTGCATCACTGCATCACTGCATCACTGCATCACTGCATCACTGCATCACTGCATCACTGCATCACTGCATCAGTGCATCTCCGCCAAGACCGTCGGAAAAGATGGTCAGCGCCAGCACGTTGAGCGTGATCAGCGTCATCTCTTGATTTGCCGGACAAGCCTAGCTGCGACGACTTATTATTTTGCGGTAATCCGTCAGGACGCGTTGTTAATCGCTCGACAAAGTAGCCCGCCCTCAACCAATCGATCGGAGTCGCGAGAGAGGGCCGCTATCCGCGTCATAACGCCTCACCACCGAGGGAGGAGGATGCAAGCTCGATCGGCGCTCTAACGCCGCGCCTGATCGTTCGCTGAGCATGTCCGCTAAACCAGAACGAGGTCGAAGCGCATTCGCGGAGCGCACGCGGTCCGCACATCTTCAACTGTTTTCAAGCGCTTGCCGGATTGCGATTTGCTCAGTCACCGGCGGCAAATAGCGAGGCCACACGCTGTGCTGATGTTGGTCGACCCAAAGATCGATCACGCAGGGATTGCCAGAACAATGCGCTCGCCGCTGCGGATCTAACCGAGAAGATATATATTTAAGCGCCTTTACGCGATGTCATTAGGGAGCTATTGTTGCTTTTTCTTCCCGACGCGATGACGTCGGGCTGAGTGGAATTTGCAGATCGCGCTATGTCGGCGACGGTTTTTCCGTTCGCTTCTCCACCTACACTCGTGGGAAGGGAGGCATGCAAATGCGGTCCATAGCTCATCGGTCCATAGAGCATCGATCGACGCTTGTCTTCGCGACGGGGCCACCCGGCAGATCCGGAGAGGCGAACGAGGAGTAACACCAAGCTCCCGCCGCGCCCCCATTTTCCTTTTCCAATGACTGTGGAGACTGACGACATATCTCGGCGATGAGGCAGATCGCTGAAGAGTGGGCGCATTGCGCTTTGTTTTCTTAGAAAGTTTCACTGGGCCATTGCGGGCCCACGCGGCGGCCGCTTCGTCCAGAGAGAGTGCAAGCGAGCGCCGCGTTTTCCAAGGAGGAAATCATGGCAGCACTGACCATCAACGGCAATCTCATCATCGACGAAGCCGCCAGCCTGCAGACCAGCGGCACTGATAATGACGCGGGCGTGTCGGCGGGAGTGGACAACGAAGTTGCCTGGTCTTACCTGCTCCTGAACATGAGCTCGGCGCTCCAGACTGAGCTAGGCTCGCTCGGCATCAAGCCCGCCACCGGCGAAGAGTCTGGCGACACCAGCGCGCAGTTTCCGCAGGTCGCGACGCGAACGATTGGCAGCAGCAACACCGATTTCATCCAGCTCGGCACGAACACCGTCACTGATCTGCAGTTCTCGGATTCCTCCGGGAATACGATCACCGACGGCACGGCGACCCAGATTTTCGCCACCCACAACGGGGCGCAAATCTTCCTCTACGCCGATTTCAACAATAACATCCTGCTCGGGCGCGAGGGCACCTCGTCAGACGGTGGCCTAACGTGGACCGCCAGTTCCACAGGAGCCGTCGCCTTCGCAATCGTGCTGGACGAGACCATCACCTCCGGCAACGTGACGGGCGGCAACGTCTGGACCATCCAGTACGAGGCGCTGAAGCACACCAACACCAGCGGAGTCGACGACGCCGACACGCTCAACCTTTCCGGCCTTGTCGATGTGAAGGCCACCTTCACCACGACGACGACCGTCAATTTCGGCGATTTCAGCCACGTGCCGTCCGGATCGGACGACTGGTCGGCCATCGAGCAGACCGCGACCGCCGGGACGGACAGCAGCGATCCCGACATGGTCATCACCGGCCTGGTGCCGGGCTCGAAGGTGACCGTCAGCACACAGGGCCTCGGCAACAATTCGCAGGCGCTCAATCCCGGTGACGCGGTGCGCGTCGACGTCGTCAACCACGTGAACTACCCGGACTTCCCACTGACGAATCCGGACGTCCACGATCTGTCGAAGCTCAGCTACACCACGCATGTTGGCTCGGTGACGGAGGCGAGCTTTTCGCTGACCCAGGTGAACCCTGGCAACGCGAATACCACCGTCAAGGTACACATATATGCCTTCAACGAAACAAATGACCTTCAGGGCGCCAATCTTGTCTCGACCGCCAGTGTGGGCAGCGGCGGCTTGACCGGCAACGACGAGACGCTGGTCCCGATCCTCGGCAACACGATCGAGGTGTATTCCGACCTGGCCAAGCAGCACCTGGTCACGTCAGGCATAACCATTACGGCTGCGGGTGACGGGTCCTACTTCATCGACGGCCTGAAAAAAAACTACACCGTCGATTTCCAGGTCGCCGAGTCCAGCCACATGGACCGCTTCGTGGTCGCCAACGCCCAGCCGACCAGCGGCTCCGGCTCCAATGTCAGCTTCGACGCCGGCAATTTCACGTTCAGCGTCGCGAACACGACGAGCGGGACGGAGCGTACCGGCGTCGGCGGCAACCTGTTGTTCGAGGACGACGGGCCGACGATCAGCTTGACGGGAAATTCGCAGACCGTCACAGATGACGAGAGCGACCTTGCCACGAACAATTCGGGCAATTTCTCGGGCCTGTTCTCGGTCAATTACGGGGCCGACGGGGCGGGCAGCTCGCCCAATCCGACCTATGGGCTCTCGACCGCTGGAGGCAATTCGAACCTGGTCGATACCGCCACCGGTAAGACGGTGGTCATGCTCCAGAGCGGTGCCAACGTAGTCGGGGTCGCGGGAACGACACTGTCCGACCCGATCGTGTTCGTGATCAGCGTCGATTCCTCGACCGGGATCGTGACACTCGATCAGCAGCGGGCGGTGGTACATCCAAACGCCAACGATCCCAACGACTCGGTGACGCTGTCGGGCACCAATCTCGTCAAGCTGACGGCAACCGCCACGGACGGCGACGGCGATCCCGCCGCGAAGACGGCAGACATCACGTCAAGCTTCAAGTTCCTCGACGACGGCCCGGCGATCACGGTCAACGATTCCTCCGGCACCTACAGCGCGGGCGCCCAGGGCACCTGGACAGAGGCTCCCGGCGCCGATGGGCTCAAGTCACTGAGCCTGGCACTGAACAGCTTCGAGATCGACACCCATGGTACTGTGACCGCCACCAATTCCAACAGCTCATTGATCAAGACGGACAATTTCCACTACAGCGGGTCGATCACGGGCGACTTTACCGACGACGGCATCGCCAACAGTCAGACGGTGCAGTTTACACTAACATTCGACCCGAACGCTGGTCCTCCCGCCACCTATGACTTCGAACTGACGACTCCCCCCGCGTCGACAACGACGATTTCGAGTGCGAACGGAAGCCTTGATGCGGGCGGGCCGGATCCGGTGCGGACATTGACTATCGGAAGCAGCGGGATCGTATTCTCCGCAGTTAATGCCACGACCAATCCGATCAGTATCGAGGGCTTCCTCGACGCGAGCGAGAGCCAAATCCAGACCAACGCCACGTATCTCAGCTCAGCGGCGATGAACGTCAGCACGTCAGGCATCGGGCTGGCCAACAACAACTTCGACGGCAACGCCGAAGCCGGCGTCGATGGCATCGTCGACAAGAATGGGGCCTTCGACGAGAGCTTCGTTGTTGACCCGACGGCTTTCCTGGTCAGCAGCATGAAGATCTTCATCGACAATTCGGTTGGCGGCTACGACCCCACGACCGAGGGCCTCTTCTACAGGACCTACACCCGCAACGCCGACAACTCGATCACCGCGGGCGCGATCACCAAGGTGGCGAGCACGGATCTCCATCCAGAAGCGGGCGGGCAAGTGAGCTTCGTCATCCCCTCCGTCGACCAGAAAAACGACCTCGACGCGGTCCAGCTCTTCATGGGTTCGGGCACGGTGAAGGTCCCGGTGATCGAGTTCAGTATTTCCACGACGATCAACCCGGAGCCGCTCAACGTGAACTTCACGGCAACCATCACCGATGGCGATAACGACACCAAGAGCGACCCGTTCTCGATCCACGTCGCGAACGCTTAATGCCCATGCAACAGCGGCCGGGCCGAAAGCCCGGCCGCTTTTTAGGATTAGGTCATGGACGCGGTGCCCGAAACCTTTGTCGATGCCTTTGGCGAAATCTCGTTCAAGCACGGCATGATCCGCATCGAGCTGGTATCGCTGTCGGGTCCCGAGCCGCAGGTCACGCAGCGGCTGATCACCAGCCTGCAGGCCTTCTCGCAAATGTTGCAGGCACAAAACGGTATGCTCGAGCAGCTCGAAAAGGCCGGAGTGATCCGCTCGTCCAGCGCCCCGCCCGCCGCCGAGCCGTCGCCTGAGCGGGGCGGTGTCGTAGCGACGGTGCGGCGGCTGACGCGCATCGAGCCGGTGCCTCAATCCGCAACCCCTTCGGGGGCGGAGGGCGGGTCCGTTCCCCAGCCCACCCTGGAGTTGGGGCCGCCGAAATCGCCGAACTTTAGCGAGAATTAGTCAATGGAAAGCACCGCGCTCGAAACCGCATTGAAATGTTTTGTTGCGGTCGCGCGGCACCACGGCATCGACCTTTCCATCGACCGCATCAGGCACGATTATGCACTGAAGCCCGACGACGACATCAGCCGGTTGTTGCCGAAGATCGCACGCAGCAGCGGGATGCGCAGCCGTAAATTGAAGGTCGGCTGGAAGGACCTGCAACGCCTCGGCGAGGCATATCCGACGATCGCCCGGCTGAACAATGGCAACAGCGTCGTCCTGCTCGGATTTCACGAGGGCAAGGTCGGCGTTCTCGACCCCTTGGCTGACCGCCTCGCGGTATTGCGCCTCGACCAGGCGACCTTCTGCAAGAAGTGGAACGGCGAGCTGTTACTGCTCCGCCGCACCTTCGCGCTCACGGATGAGAGCCGGCCCTTCGGCTTTGCGTGGTTCATCCCGGAAGTCGTCCGCAACGGCGCGACGTTCCGCGACATCGCGGTAGCCGCGGTCATGCTGCAGGTGCTGGCGCTTGCTCTGCCGATCTTTATCCAGATCACGGTCGACAAGGTGCTCGTGCACCATGCTTATACGACGCTCTATATGCTCGCCGCCGGGGTCAGCGCCGCAGTTCTGTTCGATTCGGTCTTCAACTATCTGCGGAGGATTCTGCTGGTCTACGCCTCGGCGCGGATCGATGTCCGCACCTCGATCCGGACTTTCGAGCGCCTGCTGTCATTGCCAATCGATTTCTTCGAGCGCGCCTCCGCTGGGGTCATCACCAAGCACATGCAGCAGGTCGAAAAGATCCGGGAGTTTCTGACCGGTCGATTATTCCTGACATTGCTCGACGCCACCTCGCTTCTGGTCGTCGTGCCGCTGCTGTTCTTCTACAGCGGCAGCCTCGCCACGCTTGTGCTTGGCTTTTCGGGCATGACCGCTTGCATAATCGGCGGGCTGATCCCGCTCTACCGCCGCAAGTTGCGCGTCCTTTACGAGGCCGAAGGGCAGCGTCAGGCCTATCTCGTCGAGACCATCCACGGCATGGAGACGGTCAAGGGATTGGCGACCGAGCCCTTGCGTCAGCGCGATTGGGACGCGCGCTGCGCCCAGGCCGCCGAGTCGCGATTCGATGTCGGACGGATTTCGACTTCGGCACAGGCAGTCATCGGGTTCCTCGAAAAGCTGCTGACGGTCGCGGTCATAGGCTTTGGCGCCCTACTGGTCTTTAACGGCCACATGACGGTCGGCGCGCTGATTGCGTTCAACATGCTGTCGGGTCGGGTCACCACGCCGCTCGCGCAGATCGTCGGACTGGTGCAGGGCTATCAGGAAGCTGGGCTCTCGGTGCGAATGCTCGGCCAAATCATGAACCGCACTCCAGAGCGACCTTCGCATGTACGCGGCCTGCGCCCGCCGATCGCCGGGGCGGTCGAGTTCGAGCATCTTACCTTCCGCTACAGCGAGAGCGCCCCGCCGGCCCTGGATGATGTGTCGGTCACCATACCGGCCGGGGCGGTTTTCGGGATCGTCGGCCGCAGCGGTTCCGGCAAGACGACGTTGACCCGACTGATCCGCGGCATGTACCCGGTACAGCTCGGCTCGGTGCGGATCGATGGACACGATATTCGCGAGCTCGATCTGCCGCACTTGCGCAGCCAAGTCGGCGTCGTGATGCAGCAGGGCTTTCTGTTCCGCGGAACCGTGCGGGAAAACATTGCTGCCACCAAGCCCGATGCGAGCCTCGAGGAGATCGTCCACGCTGCCACGATGGCCGGCGCCGACGAGTTCATCAAGGTACTGCCGCAGGGCTACGACACCTTCCTCGAGGAGGGCGGCACCAATCTGTCCGGCGGCCAGCAGCAGCGCCTGTCGATCGCGCGTGCATTGCTGCGCGGGCCGCGCATCCTGGTCTTGGATGAAGCAACTTCAGCGCTCGACCCGGAGAGCGAAGCGATCGTCCAAGCAAATCTCGCCCGCATTGCCGAGGGGCGTACCGTGATCATGGTGTCGCATCGCCTGTCTTCGCTCGTGGCAGCTGACGCCATTGTCGTCCTCGATCGCGGCCGTATCGCCGACTACGGCAAGCACAACGAACTCCTGTCCCGCTGCATGACTTACCGTCAGCTGTGGAACCAGCAGCACAGGCACCTCGCCCGATGAGTACGCTTCTTACAGCAGTGATCGACTTTCAAGGCGATGCCCGCAAAATTGACGAGAGGCGCCCGCCCTGGGTCACGCGAGCCACTTTGTACGTGCTTGTCGCGGTCATCATAATTGCTGGCATTTGGGCAGCGGTGGCCAAGGTCGACCGGATCGTGGTCGCGCCGGGAAGACTGGTCACGACGGCATCAACGATCGTCGTGCAGCCGCTCGAGACCTCGACGGTGCGCAGCCTGCATGCCTCGGTGGGCGACATCGTGCGGAAAGGCGATGCATTGGCGACGTTCGACCCGACTTTCAGTGAAGCCGATGCCAGCCAGTTGCGGGGAAAGGTCGAGAGCCTCACCGCGCAGATCGAGCGGCTCGAGTCCGAGCTCGACGACAGGCCGTACGCCCCCCAAACCCTCGATGACGAAGCGCGCCTCCAGTCGACGATCTGGATCCGGCGAATCGAGCAGAACAAGGCAAAGCTGGCCTCCTACAATCAGCAGATCCGCCATGTTGAAGCCGAGATGGCGACCAAGAGCGCCGATCGCGCGGCATTGGAGGTCCGCCTTGGCGTAGCAACGGATCTTGAAACAATGCGGGACTATCTCATGCAGAGGCAGATCGGCTCAAAGGTGAACTATCTCGATGCCAAGAGTCAGCGACTGCAGATCGAGCGCGAAATCCAGCTTGCGGTCAACAGCATGACAGAGCTCAAGGAGGATATCGAGCGTTTCAAGGCCGAGAAAGCGGCCTACCTAGCAGAGTTCCGCCGGAAGACCGCCGAGGAGTTGGTCCAAGCGCGCCGCGACCACGACGCCGCGGCCAAGCAACTCGATAAGGCGGCACGGCGGAATGCTGTCACGGTGCTGACCGCCCCCGCCGACGCGATCGTGCTCGAAGTGGCGCAGCGCTCTGTCGGCTCGGTCCTGAAAGAAGCCGAAGCGCTCTACACCCTCGTCCCTCTCGACTCTCCGTTAGAGGCAGAAGTCTCGGTCGAGGGGCTTGATGTCGGTCAAGTCGAAACCGGCGGTCAAGTCCGCCTGAAGCTCGAGGCGTGGCCCTTCCAGAAGCATGGTACCCTGTCCGGTAAGATTCGGACCGTCACGGACGATGCCTTCACGCCGGATCCGAAGAAGGATGGGCAGCAGCGTCCTTACTACAAGGCGCGGGTGGAGTTGACCGCGGCCGACCTGCGTGATGTGCCGCGCAATTTCCGCCTGATCCCCGGCATGACGGTAACCGCGGAGATCAAGGCCGGCGAGCGCACGATCTTGTCGTATTTCCTCTATCCGCTGCTGCGTGGTCTCGACGAAAGTATCCGCGAACCCTGAGGCAGATCGAGGCTCCATGCAGAACTAGAACAGCTGCTGTCTGCAACGGGGCCACAACCGGACATCTGTGCCGGAAGAAAGCGGCCCAAACTCCTCTGACATTGCTGGCCGCGCGCGTTCGGATGATGCCTGCTTGTACAAAGACAAGTCTTCTGACGCGATTCGACCAATTCGAATCCTCTCGTTTGTGAAGAACTTCATACATTTTCGAACTTCTGGTGCTAACAATCGGATCGCTCCAAGGGTGCTTGCCCCTTCAACCAGAGATGAGGGGCAAAGGGCCGTGCCGAGCGCGGCACCTGGTACGCAACAGCCAATCACAGGGCCGTCCGCGCCTCATTGAACCGCGTACAAGCAGTGTCAGACATCGATGGAGTAAAACATGCGTACACCCTCGATTCACAAAGTCATCGGCTTGATTCCGGCAGCATTGATCGGCGCCTGGCTTGCGATTCCAGCGACCGTAAGCGCCAACGTCATCACCGATTGGGACGCAAAAGCCATCGACGCAGTTGCGCCGTTGGCGAGCGCCCCAGCGTCGCCATACACACCCTATGCAGCTTATCGGATGATGGGGATAGTCCACGCTGCAATGTTCGACACCGTCAACTCGATTGAGCGGCGTTACCAGCCATATCTGGTGCAGTTGCCCGCGGATTCCACGACATCGAAGGAAGCCGCTGCAGCGGCTGCCGCCGCCGCGGTCCTGGCCACAATCGATGCAAAGACCGCCGCGCAAATGAAACGTGAGCTCGTCAGCTATCTCGCATCAATGCCAGATGGTATGGCCAAGTCGGAGGGCATCAAGCTCGGCGAGACAGTTGCGGCAAAGATCTGGGAGGCGAGGGCAAACGACGGCGCAGAGGGGCCCGATGACTACCGGCCGCGAACCACACCCGGCGTCTATGTGCCAACGCCGATCATGCGGGGCCCAATGTGGCCAAAGGTCAAACCGTTTGCAATGGTAAGTCCTTCCCAATTCCGGCCAGGCCCGCCGGTTGCGCTCGACAGCGTGGAATGGGCGAAAGACTTCAATGAGATCAAGGATTATGGCGCACAGAAAAGTGCGAAGCGAACGGCCGAGCAGACCGAAACGGCCCGCTTCTGGCTCGTGGCGGGCCCGGTCGCATATCACCCCTTCCTGCGGCAGCTTGCGATTGCCAAGGAGATGGATGTCGTTGACAGCGCGCGATTCATGGCGCTCGGGGGAATCGCGCTCAATGACGCATTGGTCGCGGTGTTGGATGCCAAGTACCATTACAATTTCTGGCGACCCGTCACGGCAATTCGCAACGCCGATATAGACGGCAATCCGGCCACAGATATCGATTCAACCTGGCAGCCGATTGCCGAAACGCCGATGCACCCAGAATACCCGTGTGCTCATTGCATCTTGAGCGGAAGCGTTGCGGGAGTAGTCAAGGCAACGCTCGGGACTGGCGACATTCCCGAGATCGCAATGACAAGCCCGACAGCTTCGGGCGTAACTCACCGTTGGGATAACGTGATGGCGTTCGCCGGCGAGGTGGCGAATGCTCGGATCTGGTCCGGCTTCCATTACCGCTCCTCGACCCGCGTCGGGACGAGCATGGGCCTCCAGATCGGTGAATATGTCGTCATGCATGTTATGCAGCCAGTGATGACGAGTTCACGATAAAACCTCTACTGCGCCGGCCATTATGATGAGTCCGGCGCAGTTCTCTTGCCGGACAATCCATCCGCGAGTGGTCCTCACGTAAGCAATCTTGCAGCCGGTGACGAAGCGCTCGGTGCGATCGCTTGGCGAGACCTGAGAAGATGCTCTCTAGACCGAGGTCCGCACTGGGTCATTCGCGGTGATTTGGCTGCCCGCTCGTGACTTCCGACTTACCCCGAGAAACGGACATTCCCGCAGATAGTCGATAGGTCTCCAAGGGGCCAGAAGCGGAATGACGTTATAAGCCCGGGGGCGACGGACGCACGTCGTGCCCCAACTGCAATCCGTCGCATGCGCGGCAGCCTGGACAGGACTCTTTCACTTTCTCGATAGCGAGGTGACGTAGAGTAACCGGATCTGCTTCGCCACCGGCGGCCAAAGCCAAAATCTTCTCGGCAAGGCAGGCCATCAACGGAGGCGCCCGCTGTGCCTCTGGCACCGGTCTGACCGCATCCGCCAGAATATCTCGCAGCAGCGCGGGACGATTGATTTGCGATGGCTTGAGCTTTGCAGAATCCATGACCTCTCTCACGAACGCTACATACAACAGCAGATTGTTCTCCGGGCTTCCGCGTTGGCCGGTTTCCTAAAAGAGGGGCCGCCGAGTTCATCATTCGACGGCCCCGTTTTTCGTTCAGCGTGGCTTGGGGGGGCGCGTGGGATGCCACACCAACGAAAGAGGAAAAAATATAATCAGGTGATTGAAAACCGGAACGCTCTCGCAATCTCGACGCGCCTCGTCCCTGCCGGCAGCTTGCCTCTTTCGTTTTCAAGCAACCGCAGAAGCACACCACGCTTATCCGCGTGCGTTTCACTTTCAAGCAGCACTTTATAGTGAGCGACGTTCTGAGTGATGATGAAAACTTCCATCGCGTCAGTCACGTGGGCCTCGCCGTCCGAACATGCTGGTTTCATACCGCATGCGCAGCCGAGTCAGAACGATTTTCTACAGCCAGATCTTGCAGACATTACTCAATTCTTGAATTCAGCAATTGGGTATTCCTCTGCCGAACTTGAGCAACATTCGGCATTGATCTAGATCAGCTTCAGAACCCACTAGACATGCCATTTTTTCACTCGATATGACGGGGTCCGGTTCGATATGGATTCTGCTGAATACCCGCTCAGCCGATCTCCGGTCGTCCGCACACGCGACCCGGAAGAGATGAGGGATGCGCTGCATACGGTCTATGGGGCAACTGGATTTTCTGTCGCGAATTCAAGTGATTTCCAGGGGGTGGCAAATTACCTGGTATTGCCCAACATCGGGCTCGGCTTTTGCGGATATGCTGCCAAAACGGTGGTCGAATTTCCCGAGGGCGATTTTGCAAGGCTACAAATCGGCCTCAAGGGGCAAGCGGGCGTCGTTTTGGGCACCACCACGACGGTGCCGGTGGACGAGCAGCACCTCGGCATCACCCCGCCAGGGCAGCCGAGTACCATCATATTCGAACCCGGCTTCGAGCAACTGGTACTCCGCATAAAGACGAGTGCACTAGAGAAGGCGTTAGCAGCACTTCTCGGTGCACCACCTCGTGGGACGCTACTGTTCGACCCCACCGCGCCGCCGAAGCAGCCTGCGGCCCATCTGTTGCGTCAGCTGACCATGTTCTTGGCCGATCAGCTAAATTCTATGGCAGCGCAGCTACCTAAACCGACGCTGATCGAGCTCGAGCAAGCGCTAATCATGACGTTCCTCTCGGCTCACAGGCACAACTACATCGAACTATTGGAGAGCTCGGCGACGGAGCCAGCGCCTCTCGTAGTCCGCTCGGCCGAAGAATACATCGAAGCAAATTGGGGACGTCCTGTTCTCGTCGAGGAGTTGGCAGCCCAAACGAACACCAGCATTCGCAGCCTTTATGCGGCTTTCAAGAAGTATCGCGGATATTCGCCGATGCAATTTGCAAAGTCCGTGCGGCTCCGACGCGCCAGGCAAATGCTCCTGGAAGGAAATCCGAGAACTTCCGTGTCTCAGATCGCCTTCAAATGCGGCTTCGGCAACCTGGGCCATTTCGCTAACGACTTTCGGAAAATGTTCGGAGAACTTCCATCGGAGGTCTTCGCGCGAGGACGGCGCTTGAAATAGAGCGGCTTGTCTGCAGCGGGTCAAAATGCGAAGAACTGAGGCTGAGCACATCAAGTCCGCTACGGTCCACTGAGCCGACCTCATGAGCGTGCAGTCACCTCGCGAATTGATCAGCGAGGTCGTCGAGACGTCTCTTACCGAAGCGACCGCCACTTGCTCTTTGCCCCGGTAAATGGGGTAGAAGCCATTTACCGCCGTTTACCGGCAGGCCAGCCTCCGGAGTAGCCCCGGCCGGCAGAACGCACAGGCGGCGATTTATACCCGGAGCCGTTGGAGGTCCGTCTGGCTCAGAGCCAGGTCCCCAAGCCGCGATCCCCTCCCGCCATGTTTGCCGCCGCGTCGCCGCACCGCTGCCGCGCGCTCTTGGGCACAGTCTTGGCGGAGTAGCATGATGAACGCGGCCCGATCCCGCGGAGAAAGCGACCGCCATTCCCGCCATGCCCGTTCTAACTCGGTCATCGGCCTTATCCCATTGAATTCGCGAGCCTAGCGGATGTAGCAAAGTCGGAAAAGACGGGGACCAAATACGCTGACAGGACGTCGTCGCGCGTCCCCCGCGCCTCAAGGCCCGTTTCGGAGGACCCGCCAAAGCGCCGACACAAATTTCCAGAGTGGCAGCGACGGCACGTCGTCCTGGCGATCCGACGGGGTCGACGGTGCATCGCCGTCTAATTCGGTAAGCCGCTCTACCATGCCTTGCAGTCGCGCTGGTAGCGGGGTGACCTCGTCGGCGAGGGTCCCGCGAAGTCGCTCACCAATCTCGTTGCAGATCGCCCGGCGATGCTCCGGGTCAATATCGGGGGATGGACCATAGGTGCGGGTCGGAGGAGTGTCCGCCATGGCTGCCACCGTTGGCCTTGATGTGCACCGCTTCTATGCGTGCACGGGTATCCTGCCGCCAGAATAATAACGCGCGACGTGTTACCTTGATCCCCCTTCTAGGCACTGACACGGCTGATCCGTAGTTCTCCGACGCAAACGAGTTCCCAGTGGTATGATGTCCTTTTACGTGGGCTTGGAGGCTTCGAAAATGTCTACCTACCTGCGATTACAAACTGCCGATTTGAAGCCGGCGATCATCAGCCGCATCGCCGCAGCTTACGAGCAGGCGTTTCATATGCTTTGTGTAAAGGATCGTGACGACCCGCTAACGGAAATGGTCGCGAGGAACGTCATCAAGATTGCGCAAACCGGTGACCGTGACCCGGCGGAAATTGCGGCTCTGGCGATCAGGGAATTGGAAATGCGTTAGCATCTCGTGCCTAATGTCTGGAACTGAAACATTCCCCATTTCGGGAGGTTGGCTATTGGGCTTCGGGGCTTCGCAATATGCGAGGCACGCCATGACCTCTCTACCGCCGGGCGAAGCAATTCTCACAGTCGCCATCATGGGTCTCACTGTCCTAATTGAGATTGCGCTTTTCGCCTCGATCGGATTGTTCTGAGAGCGCCGCGCGGCCAGGAGAACGCCTCCCAAGTCCTGCCGAAGTTTTTCGCCGGTCCCCGCGACCATGGACCTGCCTGCCACGGAACTAATTTTCAGCGAACACAATTGTCTTGTCGTCAGCGATGGAGGATCATCGCCATGAGGATCGAATATCTCTCTGCGATTGTGATAGCTGTTCTTGCCGCAGGAACCGGGCTGGCGGTCAATTCTATTGGCTCGCTGCCCTCCGACATGCAGTCCACGCCGACGATGCAAGTGGCAGACCGACTAGCTGCGTCGGTCGATCCATTCTTGCATCGATCAGGTGGGTAATAGGCGGCGTTGCAGCCAACGATGCTTGCATCCTGTGGTAAGTCATTTCGCGCTGTAGTTGGAGTTTTATTCGCGCAGCAGCGCTCTTGAGTTGTTTGACGAAATTTTGCTGAAACAAAGCGCTGCTACAATATATTTTAGGTAATTGGCCCTGTTCTTTTTTGTGCCGACATTCCAAGTCAGCCAATCGCGCCCGACGCTCAAACATAAGCTGTGAATGGGCTCACATCGGGCAGCGATCAACGGGCCAAGGTCATCCGAAAATTCGGTACTGGAAATTCTACGATCATTTTCAAACGACGGGGGCCCCCATGCCCGCCATATTCGACCTGCTCTATCGGGAATACTGCCGCGCCCGCCTCGCTGAAATGCGGAAACAGCTTCTGATCGTGGGACAAGATCCTGAAGGCCTACAGGCCGATTGTGATCGTGCTGATCAGGGAAGCGTTGGCAGGACGGACACGCAGCACGAATTTAGCTGCGGCGCGCCGAATTGAAGCGGTCGCAAGACATGAGGCTCTCCTCGACGCCGCATCCCTAAACAGGCCGCGATGGCTCGGGAGGCAACAATGAACACATCCGAATGTTATACTGTCACCGACGCGCGATCTAGGGCGGCTCGGGTTTTGGCGCGCGTTGCGCATCTGCACGCCGGGGCGGCAATTGCGGGTGATCGCGGTGATATTGGATGCTCGCCGAGGGACATCGCCGTCGCCCAACATGAGCGGGCTGCTCAACGTGATTGTGCACCTGACAAGATAGCCTTTCTGAGTAAGTACCCTCCGAGTAGGATCAGCAAAATGGGTATCAACGGCAACGGAATCGAAAGCAGGTCCCATGCGCCAGCTGCAATGAGCAAAAGGCCCATCGCAACTCCGAACGGCTCGACCTTTAAAGTCCTCATTTGGCGCATCGCTTGCGTGGCAAGCATGATGGCCCCAACGCCGATTAGAAACCAAGACCAGGGTATTGCGGCAAGCATAACGATGCCGACCCAAATGAAGAACACCGCCCACGCACTTGCATCGATCTCTCTTGCGGGCCCTTCACTAGGTTCGGAGACGTGTGGATGATCTGTGACAGAGGAATGCATATCGGTCATGATTGTCTCCTCTACTTGGCCCTGGCTTAACGATCGGAGATTCTTGTCTCCGCGCGTTGACGTAGATCAAGGAGAACAGTTGCTCAGCGCGCGGCGGGGGAGCCAAATAAATCGAAAAGAACTGGCCCGCACGACCGGCGCCACGGTCAAATTGAAACGATACCAAGCTTTCATCGCGCGAGCGGTTTTCGCAGCGAACACGACAAAAGCATCAGGGATCAGCGGCCATGATCCGCAAGCAACCGCCTCTGTCCGTCGTCGGATCGACATCGTCTGAAATCGCTTCGTCGAGGAAGCTCGGTATGCATGGGGCCGCGCTCTGGGATCGTGTTCAGGCGATGTATCGCATCGAGGATGTTGGCGGCGTCGAAATCCTAGCCCAGATTTGCGCCGCACTGGATCGTGCCGAGCAGTTGGCCGACGAAGTTGCGCGCGACGGTCCCATGATCATGACCAAGTCCGGCATGCGCGAGCATCCGGCGCTGAAGGTTGAGTTGGCATGCCGAGCGTTCATCACGCGAAGCCTGCAGCGGCTCGGCCTGAATTTGGAAGTGGTCAAGTCACCGGGACGGCCGCTGAGCGGCGGCATTGGGTGGCGTGGGGACTAGGTCTGCATTGCCTTCAAGCGCGGATGGATGACCGGCATCTCTTGAGGTCAGAGATGGGCCAGAAGCCAAAACGGCGGGAAGATGGCCCCGCCATTTCGTTCGCGAATCTATTGAACGGTGGCATTCATCGTAATTACGGACGTACCGTGCCCTGTCGGCCCTTTGCCCGTGAAGCTCACCGCAAAGGTATCTGGACCTTTGTAACCGGCTTTCGCCGTGTACACGTAGGTAGAAACGTTAAGCTTCTTGAGCGTCCCGTGCGAAGGCTTCGTCGCGATACTCGAACTCGTCGCGCTTCCCTGCATTCTAAGCGGAAACAGGCAGCTTCCCCCGGAGGCGACGCCGAAATACCCAGTCGAATTCACTCCCCAGTCCGACATGACCCCCGTAGCCGGGCATTCCGATACGGCATGGGCAGACGAAAAGCTCATTGCAGTCAGGGCAGCAACAAGAAGTGCAAAGACGGTTGAACGCATCATTTCCTCCATAAGATTATTTCCAATGATTTTGCCTATGGCGGGATCGGTAGCGAAGCCTTGATTTGCATCAAGCAGAAGAAGGAGAGCTGCATTTCGCCATAGCTGTCGAATAGGAAGCCTGACCTGAGATGTCAGTCTGTGCGTCACAACCTTTCTGGCCTTATCGAGATCACTCGTGTCGCTCCAAAAACGTCTGCTTTGGGGTCAAAATCGGCGGTCCAGATCGCTGCAATCAGTTTCCGCTCTACAACCGACAGCCGACACCCCAACGAGCATTCCGCTGGACAGCGACGGGCCAGGAGCAGTCTATCAACGAGAGGGTCTGCGGGCTTCCAGCCCACAATCGGCAGCGTCTCGGAGCTTGACCTAAATCAACAGATTCGCGTCTCGTCTACATAGGTTTTCGAATGAGCCATTAGCGCCGGGCCCTCTGAACCTTGCCGATTTCGCCACAAGCCCTTCTTTGAGAACGGAGTAAGAAGATGCTGAAGCGCCTTCTAGTCCTTCTAGTCTGGCTGGGCTGCCTGCCGCCTTTACTTTCTCCGGCAGCTGCAGAAGACGTTGCTGCGTCGCCGAAAATCCAAGAAGAACTTTGGGCGCTACCCTTTGCACTACCCGTGCTCGCATTCGTGGTGAAGCCGGTTGGTGATGGTCCATTCCCTCTCGTGATCATGAATCATGGGATTGCTCTGGGCCTTCAGGAACGAACGATGTTCCCGTCGATCGAATACCGCGCCGCCGCCCAATGGTTTGCGAAACGCGGCTATTTCGTAATCTCCCCGATTCGGTATGGCGCCAGCAGCCTGGATGACAAGGATCAGGGACTCTATGGGTCCGTATTTGCACATGTGGGCAGTTGCGACAATCCGAACTTCCGTGGTCCCGGCCTCGCCATTGCCACCCTGAATGAGTGGGTCATCGACTATATGAGGAAGAAAAAGATCGTTCAGCCGGGCAGGGTTGTCGTCGTAGGACAGTCGGGCGGCGGATGGGGATCGATCGCTCTCGCAAGCCTAAACCCGCCATCAGTTCAGGCCATCGTCACGTTCGCGGCGGGACGCGGAGGCAGAGTGGACGGCAAGCCCAACAAGAATTGTGCACCGGACAAGCTCGTCGCTGCCACCGGCGACTTCGGTCGGACTGCGCGAGTGCCTATGCTATGGATATACACGGAGAACGATAGCTATTTTGGGCCGGAATTGACGAGGCGAATGCATGATGCTTTCGTGGCGGCGGGAGGAAACGCTGAGTATCGTCTGCTTTCGGCGTTCGGAAACGACGGTCACTTCATGATCGATTCGCCTGACGCGCTGCCGATCTGGTCTCCGATTGTGGGCGAATTCCTTGAGAAGCATTCAATACCCGGCAATGCGCAACAGCAGGCGGGCAGTTCTTCCACCGAAGAGATTCAGGTCAAGCCTCCCCGCGTGAGTGTCCCAGAAAAGATACAATATTCAGAGTGGCGAAAGCTTTGCTTTGAATCGTCCGATGGGACGACGATCTGCCGAACGTCATCTACCGGAATCGATGATCTCGATCAGGTTGTGGCACGAGTCGATCTGATTCAACGCGCTGACGGTCCGGCCCGCTTGCAGTTGTTTGTGCCACAAGGAGCGGACCTGCAGCGTGGAGTCACGGTATCGATAGACCACGGGCCCTCAACCAACATTCCGTTCAATTGGTGTCTCACCAACATCTGCATTGCGGCGGCACCGGTGGGCGCGTCTCTGATAGCAGAGCTAGAGACCGGCCAGACTTTGAATCTAAGCCTTACTGATATGAACTCTAAGCCGATAGCGCTGACACTGCCGCTCGACCGATTTGCCGCTGTGCGCAAGGGTGGTCCAGCGCAAACGTTTGACTTTGGTCTGGATGAGGACTGATTGGTCGGGCTTGTTGGCGGTCTGATTCTAATTCAGGTGTGCCGCTCTGCACGGGCGTGGGCGCAAGCGTGCGGGAAACTGTTCGACTTCCGCTCCGGGTCAACAGCGCCGCTTTGACCAGCGGTGGGGAGCTTCCACTTTACCCCCGATCCCGGACGTCGCGCCGCAACGCACTAACGGAAGCGGTGGGCCATGTGTGGACGGCTCCGGGTTGGCAAGGAGAATCTTCACGTCGCAGTATTGGTCGGAGCAGCCATGTGTTCGGCCTGTTAGCGCGGT
>NZ_LBJC01000030.1 GCF_004114535.1 Bradyrhizobium nanningense | reverse complement strand
ACTCGTCCGAATAGGACCGACGTTGCCGTTTTGCCATCTGACACCTCTCGCTGCCTAAGCTATAGGTGTCCACCGATTTAGGGGAGGTCCAGAGTCTTGCCGCGGAGGGATTCCGGATTGCTTCGCTGCGCTCGCAATGACGATGTGGAGAGCGCCCGTGCGTATTCAGGAATAGGCTCGCCTGGAAATTGCGCGCGCCTCAGCCCTGACTCGCTATCCGCGCGCGGTCGAGATGCTCTTCGATCTTCGGGCGGTCGCGGGTGCGCTCGAAACTGGTGCACAGCAATTCGGTTTCCTCGAGCGAGATCGGAGCGCGATACAGCCGGCACATGAATTCGGTGCTTGCGCGTCCCTTGGAGGTGGCCGGGCCGCGTTCGGCGAGAAACATGCAGTCACGGCAGACGCTGGCATCGAGCCGCTGATGGGCCGCGTCGAGGTGATTGAGGACTTCGCGGAGCGAGTCGCGCAGCCTGACGCATTCGTCGTTGCCGAGCGCGGTGACCGCATTCACCACATGATTGATCGGGTCGTGCTGGTTCAGGCACTTCTCGCCCTGGGCGGTGACGTGCAGGACGACGGAACGCTTGTCCTCCTGCGACGGCTTCCTCACCAGAAAGGACTTGCTCTCCAGCGTCTTCACGATCTGCGATGCAGTCGCTCTGGTGGCGCCGATGAAGCCGGCAAGCGCAGACGGCGTACGCGAAAACCTGTTGGCGCGGCCGAGAAAGCGCAGCGCCATCCATTCCCGGTCGCGCAGTCCATGCTGATTGCCTTCGAAATACCAAGCCCTCGCCGCTTGAACCAGCAGCTCGACGGCCTCGCGCGCCAATGGCATGAATCTACCCCGTCCCCGGAACTTCGTCTGCGCCGTCCCGAAGCCGCTTTGCGCTGTGGTCCGCGAAGGCTCCGAAGCACACCAAGCGATTGCAACCGTCCGCCGCGCACGTCGTGTCGAGCTCTCCTTCGAATGAACGAATTGCAGCGCGCCCGATCTTTATCCGTGAGGCTCGCGTGCTCCGGAGTGAGTCACTGCGCCGTTGGTATGCCAACGGTGTCGTGGTTGCACGGGAGCCCGGTTTGCCGTCGCCAGCAGACGATGGATCGGAATAGTTCAACCGAAGCCCCTGAGTTCAAGTCACACGCAGACGTTTCTTATATTCCGTCGGAAACGATGAATGAGCTTCTCAACAAAATCAAGTAGAGACCCTCACGCGTCCAAGACGTCGTCGCAGGCGAATGTAACGTTCAAGACAATCTTGCTCTTCAGGACACATGATAGTGAACGCAATACGTTGGGTGGCAAACGATATGCATTCGGCGCCGCGGCACTTTGATCGCATCTCATCTTGCTGTCTGTGTTTCTGCGCAAATTGATTGAAGCTTGTGCAGGCCGACTTTGCGTATCGGCATGTCATCCACAACTTGTATGGCGCGTCGGCGGAATCGCTCGAGAGAACTTGCAGGAATTGCACGCGTCGGTTGTTGACCGTCATTGCGGCCGCAATCGCCGACGCCGACGCCGATGCTTCAGGTGCGAGCATCGGGCAAGCGGGCGCATGTCGCCCGCGCCCCGCGTTCTCGACCTGTTAGTCGCCCTTGAGCATGTCCCGGAGCTCGCGGAACGGATCGGCGCTCGGGGGAGCCGAAGCGTCCTGCCGCATCGCGCTGTAGATTCTCGGGACCATGTCGACCGCCTGGTCGAGGCCCGAATCACGTCCCGACTGGTAACCGCCCATCAGGCGAAGGTCGCGCGTGTCCTCGTATTTGGCGATCATGGCGCGCAGCTTGCTCACCAGTTCGCGCTCCTCGGGGTCCCAGACGTTATGGGCGAGCCGGGACACCGAGGCCAGAACGTCGACGGCCGGATAGCGCGCCTGGTCGGCGATGTGCCTGGAGAGCACGATATGTCCATCGAGCGTGCTGCGGATGGTGTCGGCGATCGGCTCGTTGTGATCGTCGCCATCGACCAGCACGGAGAAGATCCCGGTGATGGTGCCGGAGCCTTCCTCGCCCGGGCCGGCGCGCTCCAACAGGCGCGGCAGATCGGTGAAGACCGTCGGTGCGTAGCCGCGCGCGACCGCGGGTTCGCCTGCGGCGAGCGCGACCTCGCGGGCAGCGTGGGCGAAGCGGGTGATCGAATCGACCATGAGCAGCACCGATTCGCCCCGGTCGCGGAAATATTCGGCGACCGCCATGGCCGTCTTCGGCGCCAGCCGCCGCATCATCGGGCTTTCGTCTCCGGTCGACACGATGGTGACAGCGCGCTGACGATCGTTGCCCAGCACGTCCTCGATGAACTCGCGCACCTCGCGGCCGCGCTCGCCGACCAGGGCCAGCACGACGGTGTCGAAACCCTGGCTGCGGGCGAGCATCGCCAGCAGCGTCGATTTGCCGACGCCGGAGCCGGCAAAGATGCCGACGCGCTGGCCGGCGCAGATCGGCGCGAACAGGTCGATGACGCGCACGCCGGTGCGCAGCGGCTTGTGCACGCGTGCGCGCTTCATGGCCGACGGCGCGTCGGCCTCTGCCGAGACCGTCAGGGAGCCCGGGGTGAGGGGCCCCTGTCCGTCGAGTGGCGCGCCGAGGGCGTTGATGACGCGGCCCTTCCAGCTCGGATCGGGCGCAAAGGACAAGGGCGGCATCCGGTAGGCGACCGACCCGAGGCCGCCGGCGAAGTGCCGGTCGAACGGCTTGGCAACGATGCCGTCGCTGTCGATCCGCACCACCTCGCCGATCTGGGGCTTACCGGCCGAGTTGACGCCGATGAGCTCGCCGAGCCTGACGAAGCGCGACAGGCCGGAGACACGGAAATGCGTCGGCGCGATCTCGGAGATCGCGCCGCTGACGCTTGCCAGGGGAGTGCTCTGCTGAAGCTCCAGCAGCGCCCACTCGAGTTGCCGAAGAGCGTTCAAGGAAACCGTCCAACCTCAATCTCAATGCGCGCGAGGCGCGCTCTACTTGCCGGGTTCGCCCAGCGTCCGAATGGCGTTCTGAAGCGAGCTCTCGGTGCCCTCGATCATCGAATTGGTGCCGTCGAAGGCGCGCGAGGCCGCTATCAGCTTGGTCAATTCCATCATGGGATTGGCCCCGGAGCCCTCGACATAGCCCTGCTTGAAGCCGTCGCGCGAGAAATCCGCGATCGCGGTCGCGGGCCGGTCCGGCGTCACGCCGGAATTGCCGTAGCGTTCCAGATTGGCGTCAGCGGGAATGTTGAACAGGCCGATGGTGCCGATCTCGTTGTTGTCCTGGGTGATCGCACCGTTGCGCGCAATCGAGATCTGTCCGCCGTTGGGGTCGAGCGTGATCTGCGCGCCGCCGGAATCGACGACAGGGAAGCCGCTCACGGTCTGAAGATCGCCGTTGGGGGCGATCTGGAGGCGGCCGTCGCGGGTATAGACCGTGCCGTTCGGGCCGGCGAAGGCGATCCAGCCCTGTCCGACCACGGCGACGTCGAGCGGGTTGCCGCTCTCGGTGATGTTGCCCATCTCGCGCGAGATGATGTTGTCGCCGGGCGAAGAGAAGGCGACCGGGTTCGGACCCGCCTTGGACAGCACGGTTTCGAACTTCACTACGTCGGTGCGGAACGCCGCCGTGTTGACGTTGGCGACGTTGTTGGCGATCGTCTGCAGGCGCTTTTCGAGGGCGACCTGGGCCGACAATCCCACATAGAGGGCCGATTGCATGTGCTACTTTCCGAACCGGATGGACTGAAGTTTCGACAGCATGTCGCTATCCATGCTGGCCGACGCCGACGCGCCGCCGATCAGGACCAGCGCGGGATTGGTCGAGGTGTCGCTCTGGGCCTGGGTCGCGTCCCACATCGCCGCAAAGCGCTGCACGAACTTGGTGACCTTGGCCGGGTCCTGGAAATCGGTGAGCTCGACCTTGTTCGTGATCAGCTTGGCCTGAGCGTCGATGTTGCCCGCGCTGATCGTCGACGGCAGACCGAGCGCGGTCTGAACCACCTGCGTCAGCGCCTTGTCCGCGAGGACCTGGTAGGCGGTCCTGATCGTGGAGGCCTTGCGGGTGAAATAGAGCGCCAGCCGCAGACCCTCGTTCTGGTCGCCGGCCTTCTGCTCCATGGTCTGCGTGACATAGTGGGTCGCCGTCCCGGTCGTGGCCTGGGTGGTCTTGGTCGCGTTGCTGCCGAGAGCGGCGAAATTGAAGGCGGTGGCGAATTCGCGGTAACGGGCGTCGGTCAGCTTGTTGGCGAAGGTGTCCTTGTTCGCGACACCCTCGGTCAGCACCTTGCGCATGAACGCCTTGGCATAGGTCATGTCGCTGAGGCCGTAGGCCTTCATCGCATAGGAATAGAGGCGATAGTCCTTCAGGAAGTCATCGATCGTCTTCACGTTGCCGATATGGCTCAGGAAGTAGTCGGTCTCGCGGCTGACATCCGGCTGTGTCGCGACCTGCGTCAGCGACTTGCCCATGTCCTTGGTCAGTCTGGTGTAGTCCGCGATGGTGGATAGCATGACACGCGCCTCTCTGGCCGCCGTTGCGACGCCGCCTCAAGCTGCCGCCAATTGCTTGCGCGAGGCTGGCGATGCGGGAAGCCAGCTTCGCGCAAGGCTCGCCGACTAGATATTCCCGATGGGATCGGCGATGGAGCGGCGTGTTGGGCAGTTTCGTGGGGGTTTTCATCACGGTAGCGGCGCTGCTCGGCGGATTTGCCGCCATGGGCGGGCACCTGGCCGTGCTCATGCAGCCCTGGGAGTTCGTGATCATCATGGGCACCGCGGTCGGCACCTTCATCGTAGCCAATCCGTGGAAGACGGTCGTAGACACCGGGGTCGCCTGCATGCAGGCCATCACCGGCGCGGTGCCGAGTGAGCGCTACTATCTCGACCTGCTCGGGGCGCTCCATGCCCTGATGCGCGAGCTCAGGGGCAAGGGCCGCAACGAGGTGGAAGCGCATATCGACGATCCCGCGTCCTCCGAGATATTCAAGGCGTTCCCGAGCGTGCTCGGAGATCCCTCGCTGCTCCAGTTCATCTGCGACTATGTCCGCCTCATCATCATGGGCAATGCGCGCACGCATGAGATCGAAGCGCTGATGGACGAGGAGATCCACACCATCGTGAAGAGCAAGCTGACGCCTTACCATGCACTGGTGACGGTGTCCGAGGCGCTGCCGGCGCTCGGCATCGTCGCTGCGGTGCTCGGCGTCATCAAGGCGATGGGCGCGCTCGACCAGTCGCCGAAGCTGCTGGGCGGCTTCATCGGCGCGGCCCTGGTCGGAACCTTCGCCGGCATTTTCCTGTCCTACGGCGTCCTTTCGCCCTTCGCGATCAAGATCAAGACGACGCGCGAGAAGAAGTGCCGGCCCTACATCATCGTCAAACAGACGCTGCTGGCCTTCATGAACGGCGCGATGCCGCAGATCGCCGTCGAGCACGGCCGCAAGATGATCGCGAGCAGCGAGCGCCCGTCGATCGACGTCGTCGAGAACGAGACGATCGCAGGTCCCAAGGCCGTCGTCACCGAACCCGAACCCAAGGCTGCCCGCGCATGATGATGGGAGACGTCGAAGTCGATCAGCGCAAGCAGCTGCCGAACTACCTGCTGGACGCCGCCGGCATATCGGTCGAACGCATGCCGATGCTCAATGTGATCTTCGATCGCATGGCGGCATCGTGCACCGACAGCCTGCAGCCAATGGCGGGAACGCCCTGCTATTTCTCGGTCAACGGCATCACCAACGACCGGGTCGGCGACATCGTCAAGGACTACGAGGCCAACGCGGTCGCCGCCGTGCTCTACGCCGAGCAGTGGGATTCGCGCATCATCATCATGCTCGACCGCGATTTCGTGTTCACGATGGTCGAGGCGATGTTCGGCTCCGACGGTGCCGAGCCGCCGCTCGACGTCGAGCGCTCGTTCTCGAACATCGAGATCCGGCTGGTCCAGGCGCTGTTCGAGCGTTTCGCCAAGGCGCTGCAATCTGCCTTCGCCGGCACCTCCAACGTCACCTTTCGCGTGGAGCGGGTCGAGACCGCGATGGCCTCGCTGGCGATCGGGCGGAGCGGCAACATGTCGATCTGCGCGAACATCATGTTGCAGGCGCTGTACCGCGGCGGCCAGATGTTCCTCATCATTCCGCACTCCGCGCTCAATCCGCTTCGGCAGAAGCTCGCCCACGTCGTCGTCAGCGACGGCCGCGCTTCCGATCCGCGTTGGCGCGAGCAGATGGAGAGCGAGGTCCACAGGACCGAGGTGACGCTGAGCGCGGTGCTCGACGAGAAGATGATCTCGCTCGAGGACGTCGTGAAGTTCAAGATCGGGCAGGTGCTCGAGCTGGAGGCCACGCCGCGCACGCTGGCCCGGCTCGAGAGCAACGGTCAGGTGCTGTTCTGGTGTCAGATCGGTCAGCTTGATGGCTACTACGCCATGCAGGTGGCCGATCCCGTGGATCAGAAACGGGAGTTCGTCGATGATATCCTATCTCGTTGATGCCGTGCTGCTGATTGCGCTCGCCTTCACCAGCATGCGGGTGACCCGGATGCACCGCGAGCTGGCGCGGCTGCGCAGCTACCAGGGCGAGTTCTCCACCATCGTCCACGAGACGGCGGGCGCCTTCGACACGGTCATCACCGCGGCGCATGATTCCACCGCAAATCTCGGGCGGCTCGCCAACGTGCTGACCACCAAGATCGATCAGGCCCAAGAGGCGATCGCGGCGCTCGACGCCCGCACCGGGCTTGCGCCGGCCGCGACCGCAGGCGGCACCGAAGTGAACAAGCACTGAAGCCGGAGCCGGCAAGACCAATACGATCGGAACGTCGAGGCGCTCCGGGAGCGGAAATACCAAGAGGCGATACCAGATGGCGCAATCCTTCGACTATGACTCTGCCACGCGAGCACCTGCCTCCGACGAGGGGCATACCGACACGACTCCGCTGGAGCGGCTGGCGGAGATCGCCGCGCGCACGGCGGAGGAGAGCGGCAAGTTCGCCAATGTCGATGCCATCCTGCGTATTCCGGTCACCATGCAGGTGGTGCTGGGATCAGCGACCATTCCGGTGGCGAACCTGATGAAGCTCGGCCGCGGCGCGGTGGTTCCGCTCGACCACCGGGTCGGCGAGCCCGTCGACGTCGTCGTCAACGGCCGCATCGTCGCCCGCGGCGAGGTGGTCGTCGTCGAAGAGGACAATTCCCGCTTCGGCGTCTCGCTCACGGAGATCGTCGGACCGCTGGGGCAGGGTGATAGCTGACCATGGCGGCACAGGTCGGCATCGCCCCCATCAAGCAGCGAGGCGTTGCCACGCTGGGGGGAACGGAAAAGGTCGCGGCGCTCCTCCTGGCCATGGGCCGGCAGGCGGCCGCAAGCGTGCTTCAGCAGTTCGAGCCGCAGGAGATCCGCATCGTCACCAAGGCCGCAGCGGAGCTGCGGCCGATCACGGCGCAGGAGCTCGAGGGGATCGTGGAGGAGTTCGCCCAGCAGTTCTCGATGGGCGCCAACATCCTCGGCACGCTGGGCGGTCTCGAGGCCGTGCTCGGTGACGTGCTTCCGGCCGATCAGGTCTCGCAGATCATGTCGGACCTGCTCGGCAATTCGAGCCGGTCGGTGTGGGACCGCGTCTCGTCGGTCTCTGAAAACTCGCTCGCGAGCTATCTGTCCAAGGAGCATCCGCAGACCGCGGCGCTGATCCTGTCCAAGGTCAAGCCGGCCTGCGCCGCCAAGGTGATGAGCCAGCTGCCCTCGAGCCTGCGCAACGAATTGATGCGGCGCGTGCTGAGCCTCAAGCCGATCGCCGACGACGCCATGAGGGTGCTCGAGAAGACGCTGCACGAGGATCTGACGCTGAATTTCGCCCGCAATCTCGGCGCCGATACTTACGCCCGCGTCGCCGACATCATCAACAAGATGGAGCGCGGCCACATCGAGGACATGCTGAAGAGCCTGTCGGAAAAGCGGCCGAAGTCGGCCGAGGTTCTGAAGGAGCTGCTGTTCACCTTCGACGACGTCGTCAACCTGACGCCGAAGGCGCGCACCATGATCTTCGACCAGGTGCCGACCGATCGCATCGTCATCGCACTGAAGGGAACCGACAAGCATTTCCGCGAACTGATCCTGTCCTCGGTCGCATCGCGCGTGCGCCGCGTCGTCGAGCACGAGCTCGCCATCGGCGAGCCCTCGAACCAGCGCGACGTGCTGGAGGCGCGGCGCGTGATCACCGATCTCGCGCTCGAACTCGCGGAAAAGGGCGAAATCGAGCTCAACCCCGAGCAGGAGGATGAGCTGGTCTTCCGCTGACCGCTGAACGGGCATGGCAGAAACATCCGATCAGGAGAGCAAAACAGAAGAACCGACCGAGAAGAAAGTCCGTGATGCGCTCGAACAGGGCAAGATCCCGGTCTCTCGGGAGGCCTCTATTTTCGCCTCGATGGCCGCGCTGATGGTCATTCAGGCGTTCCTGATCGGTCAGGGCGTGCAGCAATTGACGCCGACGTTGACGAGCCTGCTGGACGATCCCGAAGGTTTCCCGCTGTCCACCGGCGCGGACGCGCAGAACCTGCTCACCGTGGTCGGTCTCCAGGCGCTGCGTTTTCTGGTGCCGCTGGTCGTCGTCCTCATGGTATTCGGGCTCGCCTCCTCGCTGCTGCAGAATGCGCCGCGCTTCGTGCTGGAGCGCATCAAGCCGGAATTGTCGCGCATCTCTCCGGTCGATGGCTGGAGCCGGATCTTCGGAACGCGCGGACTGGTCGAGTTCGCCAAGTCGCTGTTCAAGCTGGCCGCGGTGACCTCCGTGGTCGTCTTCGTGCTGCGCTCGTCGGAGGCGAAGGCGTTCGAGGCCATGTACACCGATCCGGTTGCGCTGCCGGAGATGATCCTCAACATCGCGATGCGGATCGTCTCGGCGATCTGTATCGCGACCATCATCCTGGTCGCGATCGATCTCGCCTGGGCGCGCTTCCACTGGCGGCGCGAGCTGCGCATGACCAAGCAGGAGATCAAGGACGAGCACAAGCAGGCCGAGGGCGATCCGCTGATCAAGGCCCGCCTGCGCTCGCTGGCGCGCGACCGCTCGCGGCAGCGGATGATTGCCTCCGCCGCGCGCGCGACGCTGGTGATCGCGAACCCGACGCACTTCGCGATCGCGCTGCGCTACAACCGCGAGGAAAATCCCGCGCCCCTCGTGGTGGCCAAGGGCATGGACGTGATCGCGCTGAAGATCCGCGAGGTCGCCGAACAGAATCGGATCCCGGTGATCGAGAACAAGGCGCTGGCGCGCGCACTCTACGAGGCCGTCCAGGTCGATCAGGTGATTCCGGCTGAGTTCTTCCGGCCGGTCGCCGAGATCATCTACTTCCTTCAGTCGAAGCAGGCGCCGCGCGCCGAGAAGGTCCAGTAGAATTCCGAGCAACGTCCGGCCCAACAGCTTGACGAAAGCTTAACGCCCTAGGCTTCTCCCGAATGGACCAGAACGGGGCTGTCGTGGGACCGCTTTATCTCTTCGAACTCGCATCGTCGCAGGCGCGCTACCTCGAGCTCCGCCAGTCGACCATCGCCACCAACGTCGCCAACGCCAATACGCCGGGCTTCAGGGCACGCGACGTCGAGCCCTTCAACAAGGTGCTCGACGGCATGCCGGTGAGGCTCGCCACGACGTCGCCCTCGCATCTGCAATTGTCCGCGGCCGAGACCGATACGCGCGCAACCGCGAAGAAGGACAGCTGGGACGTGGTTCACTCCGGCAACTCCGTCAGCCTCGAGCAGGAAATGATCAAGGGCAGCGACGTCAACCGCGACTATTCGATGAATTCGGCGATCGTGCGGTCGTTCCACCGCATGGTCCTGTCGAGCGCAAAGGCCTGAGGTGAACTGACATGCTGGACTCACTGAGCGCTTCCCTGACGGTCGCGAGCTCCGGGCTCGAAGCGCAATCGACGCGGATGCGCATCGTCTCGGAAAACCTCGCCAACGCGACCTCGACGGGGCGCACGGCCGGCGCCGATCCCTATCAGCGCAAGACGATCACCTTCGATGCCGCGATGGACCGTGCCTCGGGCTCGCAGCTCGCGAAGGTCAAGGAGATCGGCGTCGACACCACGCCTTACCGCGTCGAGTACGATCCCGGACATCCCGCCGCCGACAAGGCCGGCTACGTCAAGATGCCGAACGTCAACATGATGATCGAGATGGCCGACATGCGCGAAGTCAACCGGTCCTATGAAGCCAATCTCCAGGTCGTGAAACAGGTCAGGTCGATGCTCGGCATGACCATCGACCTCTTGAGGAGCTGACAATGCTTGAGGCGATTTCATCCACGGCGGTCGCCGCAGGGCAGGCGGCGTCCCGCGCGACCGAGACGCAGGCGATCTCGCCCGCCGCGACGACGGCAATCCAGTCCGGAGACGATGTCGGCTTCGAATCGGTGATGAAACAGGTGACGACCGATGCAATCGGGACGCTGAAGGCGGGCGAGGCGGCGTCGATCTCGGCGATGCAGGGCAAGGAATCGACGCGGCGCGTCGTCGAAGCGCTGATGTCGGCGGAGCAGGCCCTGCAGACGGCGGTCGCGGTTCGCGACAAGGTCGTGCAGGCCTACCAAGAAGTCGTCCGGATGTCGATTTGATCTGAAGGAGTGGGTTAAGTGAAATCGCTTGCCATTGCGGCCACGGGCATGAACGCCCAGCAGACCAACATCGAAGTCATCGCGAACAACATCGCCAACATCAACTCGACGTCGTACAAGCGGGCGCGTGCGGAATTCACCGATCTGTTCTACCAGATGGACCGCATGCAGGGCGTGGCCAACGTGAACGGCTCCTCGCCGATTCCGGAAGGCGCCAACCTCGGCCTCGGCGTCAAGTCGGCGGCGATCCGCAAGCTGCACATCCAGGGCGCGCTGACGCAGACCGGCAACCCTTACGACCTCGCGATCAACGGCCGCGGCTGGTTTCAGGTGCTCGGTCCCAACAACGAGGTGCAATACACCCGCGCGGGTTCGTTCAACACCAATGCCAACGGACAACTCGTCACGATCGACGGCTACCTGCTGGATCCGGCGATCACGGTGCCGCAGGGGACGGTCGAGGTCACGGTCAACGCCACCGGCCAGATGTTTGCCAAGCTCGACACGGAAGTGAACCCACGGCAGATCGGCCAGCTCAACCTTGCCAATTTCGCCAACGAAGCGGGCCTCGAACCGCTGGGCAGCAATCTCTACAAGGAGACCACGGCGTCGGGCACGCCGGTCGTCGGGCTGCCGGGCGATGCCGGCTACGGCAAGATCAACCAGAAATATCTCGAAGCCTCGAACGTCGATCCGGTCAAGGAAATCACCGAGCTGATCTCGGCGCAGCGCGCCTACGAAATGAATGCCAAGGTCATCCAGGCCTCGGATGAAATGGCCCAGACGGTCTCGAAGGGCATGCGCTAGGTCCGGTGTATCTATGTTGAACAGGCTGGGCCTGATCATGCGCGGGTTGGCCGCCGTGCTGCTGATTCTGGCTTCAGTGCGCCTTGCTGGCGCCGAGGAGAAGCGGCTTCCCGTGCCGGCGGTTTCGATCCGCGCCGGCGAGCTGATCCGGGACGACATGATCATCGAACGCGCCTTCGCGCCGAACCTGCTCGGCGTTGCCATGTTCATCGAAGGGCGCCAGGTCCTGGTTGGCCGCATGGCGCGGCGCGCGCTGTTGCCGGGCCAGCCCATTCCCAGCAATGCGGTGGAAGATCCCTGGACGGTCGCCCGCGGCGCCATGGTCAAGGTCGTGGTGGAAGACAGCGGGCTGTCCATCGTCACCTACGGCTCGGCGATGCAGTCCGGCGCGGCCGGCGCGCTCATTCCGGTGCGCAATACCGATACCGGGGTGGTTATCAGGGGCGTCGTCCAGCCGGACGGCACCGTCAAGGTCGTGGACGGCTCATGACCAGGCTCCTGCTTGCGCTCGTCCTGCTGCTCTCGGCCGTCAGCGCCCATGCCGCCGTCCGCATCAAGGACATCGCGGACATCAAGGGGCTGCGCGAAAACCAGATCGTCGGCTACGGCCTCGTCATCGGCCTCAACGGCACCGGCGACACGCTTCGCAACGCTCCCTTCACGGAGCAATCCCTGCAATCGATGCTCGAGAACATGGGCATCAACGTCAGGAACGAGACCACGAGCACCACCAATCCCCCGCGTCCGACGACGCTGCGCACGCGCAACGTCGCGGCCGTGATGGTGACTGCGGACTTGCCGCCCTCGATCGGGCCCGGCGAGCGCATGGACATCACGGTGTCGTCGCTCGGCGATGCCACCTCGCTGCTCGGCGGCACGCTGGTCATGACGTCGCTGCGCGCGGCGGACGGCGCCGTCTACGCGGTGGCGCAGGGCGCGATCACCGTCGCCGGTTACAACGTTGGTGGCCAGGCGCAGAACGTCAGCCAGGGCACGCCGACGGCCGGGCGCATCCCGAACGGGGCGCTCGTCGAACGCGCGGTGCAGGGAAGTCTCCATGAGATGGAGTTCCTGGTGCTTGAGCTGAAGAACCCCGACTTCGTCACCGCAACGCGCATCCTCGACGCCATCAACCGATACGCCGGCGGACGCTACCGCGCGCAGATCGCCTTCGAGCGCGACTATCGCACCATCGTGCTGTCGAAACCGCGCCACATCGGCCCGGTCCGATTCCTTGCCGAGATCGGCGAGCTGACGGTCGAGCCGGACACGCCGGCGCGGGTGGTGATCAACGAGCGCACCGGCACGGTGGTGATCGGGCGCGACGTGCGGATATCGACCGTTGCCGTGACGCACGGCAATCTGACGGTCCGTGTCACGGAGATGCCCGTGGTGTCGCAGCCGGCGCCGTTCTCGCGAGGCCAGACGGTGGTCGTCCCGCAGACAATGGTCGAGGCCAACGAGGCCGGGTCGCAGGTGGCGATCCTCAGCGGGGTCGATCTGCAGCGCCTGGTGCGCGGGCTGAACCAGATCGGCCTGAAGCCGTCCGGCATCATCGCGATCCTTCAGGCCATCAAGACCGCCGGCGCGCTCCAGGCCGATGTCATCGTGCAATGATGCATAAGCGTCGTGCAAGCTTGGTCGCTCAATGCTGAGGTCTGAAGCGAGAATCGCGCGCGGCCCGATGCTGAAGCTGGATCACAAAGCCAAACTCCTCCTGCTGGTCGCGGCATCGATGCTCGCGGGCGCATCGCCCGTGCTCGCCCTGGACGAGGCCAGGCCCTCGAAGCCGCTGAACCTGCTCTCCTTCGCGCGCGCCCGCGCGGCCGGGCCGCAGAAGCCGCAGCCGGTCACGGCGCCGCCAAGCGACAATGCCTCGATCCGGGCGGCCGCATGGGCCGCCGAAGATCAGGGCCCCGCGGCCACCGGCGCGGTGCCTGCGTCCGAAACGCCTGCGCCTGCGCAAGCGGCTGCGCCCGCACCCACGCCTGCACCGGCCCGACTGGTCAAGCCCGGCAGCGTCACGGCGCCGCCGAAACCCGCGCCGCCGCAGGCCGCGGCGTCCGCGGACAACGAGGTCGCGCTGTTCTGCAGCAACGTCGCCGATCCCGCCGTTGATGCGAGGCTGGCCTGGCAGCTCAAGGAATTGCAGAAGGCCGAGACCCTGCTCCGCGAGCGGATTGCCGAGGTCGAGGCCAAGCGCGCCGAATATGAAAAGTGGATGGAACTCCGCGACGACTTCCTGAAGAAGGCCGAAGCGAGCGTTGTCGAGATCTATTCGCGCATGAAGCCCGAAGCCGCGGCGACCCAGATCGCCGGCATGGCGGATGAGACCGCCGCCGCCGTGCTCGCCAAGCTCAGCCCGAGGAGCTCGAGCGCAATCTTCAACGAGATGGAGACGGCACGCGCGGCACACCTTGCCGACCTGCTGGGCGGAATGCGCCGCGTGGATGACGGAAAGACCAAATAGATGAAGACGCCGATCCGCATCCTCCCGCTCGTCCTGGCGTCCGTGCTGCTGGCGGGGTGCTTGCATGACCCGGCCGAAATCCTCACCGGCCCGCAAATGTCGCCGGTCGGCAGCGGCTTGAGGACCCAGGCCGATCCGATCCCGGTGACGCCGCGCATGCGCACGCCCGTCAGCTATCGCTCGACCTGGGACGACGGCACCGATCTCTACCGCGATCCCCGCGCCCGGCGCACCGGCGACGTCGTGACCGTGATCATCTCGATGCAGGACAAGGCCAAGCTCGACAACAAGACCGGCCGCTCCCGCGACTCGCAGGTCAAGTTCGGGCTCGACTGGCTGATGGACGTCGCTGGATGGCAGGACAAGGGCTCCACCAACGCCAACCTCAGCACCAACACCCAGATCAAGGGCAACGGCCAGATCGACCGCACCGAGGACATCAAGCTGTCGATCGCCGCCATCGTCACCGACGTGCTGCCGAACGGCAACATGATGATCAGCGGCTCGCAGGAGTTTCGCGTCAACACCGAGATGCGCGTGCTCAACGTCGGCGGCATCGTACGCCCGCGCGACATCTCTCGCACCAACACGATTTCCTACGAGAAGATCGCCGAGGCGCGCGTCTCCTATGGCGGTCGCGGAAATCTGTCCGACGTGCAGCAGCCTGGATGGGGGCATCGGATCTATGACGCCGTGGCACCATTCTGAAGGCCCTGCCGGCAGGGCCGGGCGAGGGCAGGGGACGTCATGCGCCTGATTGCGGCCATCGTGGTGCTGACCCTTGTCGCGATCGGCGCGGGAGCGCTGGCCGGCCTGCATCTGTTTGCGACCGCCGAGCGCGTCGCCGACGCGAAGAAGAGCGCGACCCCGCCGCCGCTTGCGTCGAGCTACGCCGGCAGCGCGCGGCTCAGGAAATTGTCTCCGATCGTGACCAATCTCGCCGCGCCGGCCAACAATTGGGCCCGCATCGAAGCCTCCATGGTGACCGAGAGCATGAGCGACGAGGACGCCGGCATCCTGGCCGCCCACATCAGCGAGGATATCGTGACTTACTTGCGGTCCGCCTCGGTGGCGCAGTTCGAGGGATCGCGCGGGCTCCAGCATCTGCGCGACGACCTGACCGAGCGCGCCGCCATCCGCTCGTCGGGCAAGGTCCGCGAATTGATCATTGAGACGTTGGTGATCCAGTGAGAGTGAAAGTCCTGCTGCTCGCGTTGATCATGGTCGTGCTGCCCGAAGTGGCGCTCGCCCAGATTCCTGATCTCAACTCGCTGCTGCCGCCCGGAAACGGCTCGACCAGCGGCCGGATCATCCAGCTGATGGCCCTGATCACGGTGCTGTCGGTGGCGCCGGGACTGCTCATCATGGTGACGAGCTTCACGCGATTTGCGGTGGCACTCTCGTTCCTGCGCGCCGGGCTCGGCCTGCAGACCACGCCGGCCAATCTGGTGCTGATCAGCCTCGCGCTGTTCATGACCTTCTACGTGATGGCGCCGACCTTCGATCGCGCCTGGGAGACCGGCGTCCAGCCGCTGATGAAGAACGAGATCTCGGAAGAGCAGGCCTATCTGAAGATCACGGATCCGTTCCGCGAGTTCATGCTGGCCCATGTCCGCGACAAGGATCTGCAGACCTTCGAGTCGCTCGCCGCGGAGAGCTTCCGCAAGAAATTCGACGACAAGCGTGTCGATTTGCGCGTCATCATTCCGGCTTTCATGATCTCCGAGCTGAGGCGTTCGTTCGAGATCGGATTCCTCATCATCCTGCCGTTTCTGGTGATCGACATGATCGTGGCGACGCTGACCATGTCGATGGGCATGATGATGATGCCGCCGACGATCCTCGCGCTGCCGTTCAAGATGCTGTTCTTCGTGCTGATCGACGGCTGGAATCTGCTCGCCTCCGGACTGGTGCGCTCGTTCTCGTAACCGCGGCGATCATCGGTCGACTCGTTATGGTTAGCGGAAAGTAATATTAACCATATGATATTGCTTGGGAATTCAAGCCGGCCTTAATCCGGCGGCAAGATTCGACGTGCTAGCAATGCGTCACGGCGGGTTGGACCTCACCCACATCAGTCCAAAGGCATGATGCCGCCCTGTCGTACCGGTGCAAGCCCGGTATGTCCCCTGATGAAAATGTAACGCGTACATAAAGGGACATTCGCAATGTCAAGCCTGCTTACGAACTCGACCGCCATGACCGCGCTCCAGACCCTCCGGTCTGTCAGCTCGCAGCTCTCCACCACGCAGAACCGGATCTCCACCGGCCAGCGCGTGGCCACCGCCTCGGATAACGCCGCCTACTGGTCGATCGCGACCTCGATGCGCGCCGACAACGCCGCACTCTCCGCCGTCTCCGACTCGCTCGGTCTGTCGGCCGCGACCGTCGACACCGAATATACCGCTCTGACCTCGGTCGTCGGCAACAGCACCGGCGGCCTGACCAAGCTCCAGTCGTTGCTGGTCGAAGCCAAGACGGCCGGTATCGACCGCACCAAGATCCAGGCGGACATCACCCAGATCCAGCAGCAGATGAAGGGCACGGCCAACGCGGCGACGTTCAATGGCGTGAACTGGCTGAGCACCAACGCCTCGACGCCGGCGACGGTCAACCTGGTGTCGTCGTACTCTCGCGTCGGTGGCACGCCGACCACGGGCTCCATCACCCTGACCGTTGCCAACTACTCGCTCTACACCGCGAGCACGGGCGGCATTCTTGACACGGTGAGCGGCAGCGCGTCGGTCGACACGATCAACATCAGCGCGCTGACCGACTCGGCGGCCGACCAGACCACGCTCGATGGTTACATCGCGCAGGTCACCGGTGCGATCAACTCGGTGGCTTCCGCCGCCGCCAACCTCGGCGCGGTCAAGAACCGCATCTCCACCAACACGGACTTCGTGAAGTCGCTGATGGACTCGGTGGATCGCGGTATCGGCCAGCTCGTCGACGCCGACATGAACCAGGAGTCCACTCGTCTGGCGGCTCTCCAGGTCCAGCAGCAACTCGGCGTTCAGGCACTCTCGATCGCCAACAACGGCAGCCAGAGCATCCTGTCGCTGTTCCGCTAAGCCGCAAAACGATCTGAGGAGGGCCGCGCTTCTGCGAAGCGCGGCCCTTCCATTTGGCGCGACGCCGCGCGCACGTCGTCATTTCGGGCCGCCCTGTTGCAGCCGGGGCACAGCGCCACAAGCCTCGCGCAAGCTTCGGCCGCTAACCTCTCCGCTACGACAGGTTGGGCCCTCCATCCGCTTTTGCGCGGCCCAAAGGCATGACGCCGCCCTCTCGTACCGGTGCAAGTCCGGTATGTCCCCAATCTCATTCAATCTCTAAAGGGACATCAAAATGGGCTCTAGCCTCCTTACCAACTCCGCTGCAATGACTGCGCTGCAGACCCTGCGCAACGTCAGCTCGCAGCTCGCCACCACGCAGAACCGGATCTCTACCGGCCAGCGCGTGGCCACTGCGTCGGACAACGCTGCCTATTGGTCGATCGCGACGTCGATGCGGGCCGATAATGCCGCGCTCTCCGCCGTCTCCGACTCGCTCGGTCTGTCGGCCGCGACCGTCGACACCGAATATACCGCTCTGACCGCGGTTGTCGGCGATAAGACCGGCGGCCTGACCAAGCTCCAGGCGCTCCTGGTTGAAGCCAAGACCGCCGGTATCGACCGCACCAAGATCCAGGCGGACATCACTCAGATCCAGCAGCAGATGAAGGGCACGGCCAACGCGGCAACCTTCAACGGCGTGAACTGGCTGAGCACCAACGCTTCCACTCCGGCGACCTTCAACCTGGTGTCGTCGTTCTCGCGCGTCGGCGGCACGCCCACGATCGGGTCCATAACGCTCACGATCGCCAACTACTCGCTCTACACCTCGAGCACGAGCGGCATCCTCGACACGGTGAGCGGCAGCGCGTCGGTCGACACGATCAACATCTCGGCGCTGACCGATTCGGCGGCTGACCAGACCACGCTCGATGGGTACATCTCGCAGGTCACCACTGCGATCAACTCGGTGGCCTCGGCCGCTGCCGGTCTCGGCGCCGTCAAAAACCGCATCTCGACCAACACCGAGTTCGTCAAGACCCTGATGGACTCGGTGGACCGCGGTGTCGGCCAGCTCGTCGACGCCGACATGAATGCGGAATCGACCCGCCTGCAGGCGCTCCAGACCCAGCAGCAGCTCGGCGTTCAGGCGCTCTCGATCGCCAACCAGAACAGCCAGAGCATCCTGTCGCTGTTCCGCGGCGGCTAAGCGGCGCTTTCGAAAACGACCGTGCTCCCTCAGGGAGCACGGTCCCCGCCGTAAGCGGCGGATGTGGCGGCACAAGACGTGCCCGCAATTCGACCGCCTGAGTTCAGACTTCTCGCAACACCCGCAGCCGATCGCGTGGCCATGTGCCCGATCGGCCTATTGCAGCCAAGCTGATCGCGTCGCCGCCCAATCTCGTTTTAAAATTGCAACGCCGTGCCTGCGAACTGACACAATCGTGTCCTCGCGCAACCTTCAGACAAGGTTGGCAGCGGAGTGTCCTCCATGTTCGCATTGGTACGAGGTCATATGCTCAGTCGTGCGCAGGTACAGCAACTGCTCAACAATCTGCTGGAGCTTGGGCCGCGACGCCTGATGGCCTTGGGATTGATCGGCTTTGCCGTTCTCGTCACCGTCGTCGGCGGCGCGTACTATCTGAGCCGGCCCGAATTCGAGACGCTCTATACCGGCCTCACCCGCGAGGACGTGACGCGCATGGGCGCGGCGCTGCGCGAGCAGAACATCACTTTCGACATCAATACGGCCGGCGACGCGCTCTCGGTGCGTCCGAGCCAGACCATGCAGGCGCGGATGCTGCTCGCCGAGAAGGGGCTGCCGACCAGCGCCAATTCCGGCTACGAACTGTTCGACAAGATCGGTTCGCTCGGCCTGACATCCTTCATGCAGGAGGTCACCAAGCTCCGGGCGCTGGAAGGCGAGATCGCGCGCACGGTGCAATTGATGAAGGGCGTCAAGGCAGCCCGGGTGCATATCGTGTTGCCGGTGCGCGGCTCGTTCCGCGCGACGCAGCAGCCGCCTTCGGCATCGGTCGTGTTGCGCACCGACGGCGCGATCGAGGCGCGCACGGCGCAGTCGATCCGTCATCTCGTCGCCGCGGCCATTCCAGGCATGAATCGCGACAAGGTGACGGTGCTGGATGCTGACGGTTCGATGCTGCTCGCCGAAGAGGACGAGGCGAGCGCCGCGCCGACCAAGATGGCGAGCCTTCAGAAGACGGTCGGCGGCATGGTGCAGGAGAACATCCGCAAGGCGCTGACGCCGTATCTGGGCCTCGACAATTTCGAGGTCAGCGTCGCGCCGCAGCTCTCCACCGACAAGAAACAGATCAACGAGACCGTCTACGATCCGGAGAGCCGTGCCGAGCGTTCGGTGCGGAACGTGCGCGAGAAGGAATCGTCGCAGAACGCCGACCGCTCGACGCCGACGACCGTGCAGCAGAACCTTCCCGATCAGCAGGTGAACGCCGGCGGCGGCAAGAACTCCAGCGAGGACAAGACCCGCCGCGAGGACGTCACCAATTTCGAGGTCTCGTCCAAGACCACGACGACGGTGAGCGACGGCTATTCGGTGAAGAAGCTCTTCATCGCCGTCCTGGTCAATCGCGCGCGGCTGGTCGCCGATCTCGGCGACAAGACCAACCAGGCCATCGTCGACAGCAAGCTCGCCGAGATCAGCCAGCTCGCGGCGACGGCCGGCGGGCTGGACAAGGCGCGCGGCGACCAGATCCAGGTGACGGCGGTCGACTTCATCGAGGGCTCGCGCGAACTGGCGCCGGTGCCCCCGATCAGCTTCGTCGAGATGATCAACAAGCAGCTCGGCAGCGTCATCAACGCGGTGACGATCCTGGCCGTTGCTTCGATGCTGGTCTGGTTCGGGCTGCGGCCGGCGGTCAACGGCATTCTGACCCATCGCGCGGCGCAGGAGCAGGTGGAGGCCGCCGAGGCCGCTGAGCTCGAATCTGCCGCCGCCCTTGCGCTCGCCGAAAGTCAGGACCCCGAGCTCAACCTCGTCGAGGACCTCGAAGGCAAGATGCAGCGGACGCCGCAGAAGCGGCTGGAGCAGATCGTTCGGCTCGATCAGGCGCAGGCGGCAGCGATCCTTAAAGACTGGATGCGACGCGAGGAGGCGGCATGAACGCGGCAATCGGAAAGCTCCTGACGCAGTTCGATGCGAACGGCCGGGCCAAGTCACCACCGCCTCCACCGCCCAGGATCCAGGATCTGTTGACCAGGCCGAAGGAGGCGGCGCGAGAACCTCAGCCGCAGCTTCAGACTCAGCCGCAGCCGGTGCCGCAGTCACCGCCGCCGGCGCCGAAGGCGGAAGCCCCGGCTACCAATCTGCTGGACGACGCCTACCGGCGCGGCCATGCGGCGGGCGTTGCGGAAGGCGATGCCAAGCTCGCCGAGGAGCGCGTCCGCAGCGCGATCCGGCTCGGCGAGGAGCGCGCCAAATGGTCGGACCAGCAGGCGGTCGCAATCGTCAGCGGCTTCGAGGCCGCCTGCCGCGAGATCGAGACCAACATCGCGAGCTCCGTTGCGCGGATATTGCTGCCATTCCTCGCTGACGCGGTCCGCGACAAGGCGATCGGATCGCTGGTCGAGCAGATTGCGGCGCTCACCGGCAGCTCGTCCGTGCCGGCGTTCAAGGTCACCGGCCCGAGCGAGCTGCTCGACCTCGTGAGGACGCAGCTCGCAGCTTCCAGGCGAATTGGCATCGAGTACGAGGCAGCTGAGGCTCTCGAGGTCCGTGTCGTGGCGGACCAGACCGTGATCGAGACGCAGATATCGGCCTGGAGCGAGCGACTGAAGGAAGCGCGCCGGTAACCCGCCATGGAAGAGGTCAAGCATGAGCTCGTGATCGTTCGCCGGCGCAGCGCCTTCGCTGAGGAGGCGCATCACGGCGGCGTCTGGAAGATCGCCTATGCGGACTTCATGACCGCGATGATGGCGTTCTTCCTGGTCATGTGGCTGATCAACGCGCTCAACCAGGACCAGAAGCAGGTGGTCGCGAGCTATTTCAACCCGATCCAGCTCGCGGAAAATGCCCCCGCGCCGAAGGGCCTCAAGAATCTCTCCAAGAAGGAGCCGACGTCGTTCGAAGGTCAGGACGGCAAGCGTCAGCCGGCTGGCTCGAACGAAGAACGTCGCGGTGACTCGCCGACGAACGAAAAGCCGGCCTCCTTTGAAGAGAAGGTGCTGTTCCGCGATCCCTATGCGACTCTCGCAGAGATCGCGAGCAGCGCGAACCAGTCCTCGGGGCAGCGGCGCGCCGGCGCGCTGACGTCCGCCGAAGAGGATGGCCTCAAGGGCGGCGACGCCTACCGCGACCCCTTTGACCCCGGCTATTGGAAGCTGGCGCCGCAAGCCTCCAAGGACGCCGATCGCATGATCGAGAGCGAGCCCAAGCCGAATGCCTCCGCGCGCGACAGCGCGCCCGCCACAAATCAGAGCGAGCCGCAGGCAAGTCGTGCCAGGGCGGACGATGCCGGCGGAAGCGTAGCTCCGAGCGCGGACGCCTCATCCGCAAACCTGTCACCTTTGCTGCCGCCGGCGCCGGCGCAGTCGCCCCGCGAGGGCAGCGCTCAAACGACCGCTCAACCCAACGCCGCCGCGCAGGCGCGTCAGAGCGATGCGGCGAGGGAGAGCGACCCGCGCGATACGGCCCAGACCCAGCAGCCGACCGTCAAGCAGCTTCAGTCCGCGATCGCGGACGCGCTGTCGGACATCAAGGCGGGCGCAGGACCGGCGGCCGAAGTGCGTCAGGTCGAGGAAGGCATCCTGATCAGCCTGACCGACGATGCGAGCTTCGGCATGTTCACGGTCGGCTCGGCCGAGCCGCGGCCCGAGCTCATCCGCGTGATCGACAAGATCGGGCCGTTGCTGACGAAACGCCAAGGCATGATCATTGTCCGCGGCCATACCGACAATCGGCCGTATCGTTCGGAGACTTACGACAATTGGCGGCTGTCGACCGCCCGCGCCCAGATGGCCTATTACATGCTGGTTCGCTCCGGCGTCGACGCGCAGCGGATCGAGCATGTCGAAGGTTACGCCGATCGGCGGCCGAAGCTTCCGAACGATCCCGCGGCCGCGCAGAACCGCCGGATCGAAATCCTCATCCGTGAGAAGCGCCCTTGATCAGGCCGCTCCTTTGCGCCGCTCTGCTGCTCCTGCCGTTCACGGTGGCGAACGTACGGGCTCAGCCCGCGCGCCAGCCGGGCGAGCCCTATGAACTGGTCCGCGCGCTGCAGGCGGTACAGGACGGCATCGCCAATGGTGATACCGCCGCGCATGGCAGCCACATCGCGCTGATCCGGCAGATCGGAGAGAGGTTTCTCGCCGCCGATCCCACCGTGTGGAGCAATCCGCAGAACAGCCAGGCCGTGGTGATCTACCTGCTCAGCGGCGGCGCGCCGCAAATCGTCCGCAAGCTGCCGCGCGACAAGATGAACGTCGACGAGCGGCTGTTCAACGGCGCGCTCGCCTATGTCGAGGGTCGTCAGGAGGAAGCGCGGGAGCTGCTCAAGGAGGTCAAGCCGCGGACGCTGTCCTCGGGCCTCGGTGGACAGGTCGCGCTGGTCCAGGGCGCGTTGTTCGCGCGTACCGAGGCATCGCTCGCGATCGAGCGGCTGGACGACGCGCGCCTGCTTCTGCCCGGAACGCTGGTGGAGGAGGCGGCGCTGCGGCGCGAGATCCTGCTGGTCGGGCAGGCGGAAGACTTCGACAAGTTCGAGTTCCTGACGCTGGCCTATCTCCGCCACTACCGCAACTCGATCTATGCCGGAGATTTCTGGCAGCGCTTCTCCACCGGCCTGACGCAATCGAGCCTGGCGCTCGACGAGCGCCGCTTTGCGCGGATCGCTGCCATGCTGGAGAAGATCGATGGCGCGAGCCGCCTCAAGCTCTATCTCGTGATCGCGCGCACGGCGATGGTGCGTGGGCAGCTGGCCGTGACGCGGCTTGCCGGCGAGCGGGCGCTGACGCTCAGCGCCGACGCCTCCGCGGATCGCGAGCGGGCGCATTTCTTCCGCGGCGCCTCGCGAGCGCTCACCGACGAATATGACGGCGGTCTCGCCGAGTTGAAGGCACTCGACCGGTCGAAGCTGCCCGAGCGCGATGTCCCGCTTCTGAATGCCACGTTGCAGCTCGCGCTCGATGTTCGCAAGCCGTTCCCGGGCGGATCCGCCGCCGCGGCCGACAAGCCTCCGGCAACGCCGGCGCGTCTCGATCTGGCGTCATCGACCGTGACGCTTGCGCGCGCGCAGAAGCAGCTCGGCGAACTCGAACTCCTCACCAGGGACCGCCGTCCATGACCAAGCTCAGTGGAACATCCGGACAGCTTTTTTCAGGCCTCGCCGAGACTCTCAATATGCGCGGGACATCGCGTGCGGCAAAGAGCGCCGGCGCCAAATCGCAGACAAGCTCGTCGTTCAACGATCTGCTGCATACCGTCTCGAACCTCGCCAAGCAGGCTCTGAACGACGACGGCAGCGATACGACCGATAAGGCCGGGCCACTGCGCACGCGTCTGGCTCATCCGACCGGGAAGGCGAAGCCGAAGGACGCGACGGCGCACGAGCTCATGGATGCGCCGGAGCGAGCAGAGCCCACAGAGGGGGCTTCCGACAAGAAGGTCGACAAGCCGTCGGAGAAACAACATCCGGTCGATCATGTCGCCAGGGCGGAGGTTCAGGACCAGTCGGGCATCGCCGTGGGTGTCGGACAGGAGATCGCTGCCGCGCCTGCCGTGAAGCCGCAGATGCAGTTGCAATCCGCCGACAGGACCGCGCCGGCGCGCGACGAGCGGTCCTCCGCGACCAAGCGCGACGTTCAGGGCGCAAAGGCGGCGACAGGCGATACCGCCCCGTCCGGTGTCGCTCCGACCGCCGCGCGCTCGCAGGCTGCGGCGTCGCAAGCGACGGCCGTGCCGCTGCCGACACAAGGCGGTGAGCCGTCGAGCCCAATGCCCGCGACGCCGGGCTTCGAGGCGGTCACGGCCAATGTCGAGCGCGCTGCCAAGGCCTCGGGCCGTGACGCACTGCCCGAGACGACCAAGGTCACCGTGGTCCAGCAGGAGACCCATCTGCCGCCGGCGCAATTCAACGCCCCGCAGCAGGTCGCCAATGCGGTCGTCGCCGAGCTGAAGGACTCCGCTGGTCCGACGGCGCCCGCAGCGCCTGATCTTGCGGCGTCCCAGACCAATGCGCCGGATCAGCCGCTCAAGATCCTGACCATCAATCTGGAGCCGCCGGCGCTCGGCAACGTCACCGTGCGTCTGCGCCTCGTCGGCACCGAAGTCGCTGTCCATCTCGCGGCCGAGCGCAAGGATACCAGTCAGATGCTGGACCAGCAGCGCGACCAGATCCGCGATCTCATGCAGTCGGCGGGCTATGTCGCCGACGTCGCACCGGTCCAGCACGGCTCGCTGGACGGATTCCAAAGCGGCTCCGGCCAGTCGCAGCCGCAGCTCCCGAGCCAGCAACAGCCCTCGTCGCAGTCGCAAGGAACGTTCGACGGCTCCGGCACGTCGTCGGGGCAGTCCGACGGCGGCGCGAGACAGGCCCGGCAGGAGCGCCAGTCCAACCAGGAGACGCGTCATGACCAGGACGTGGGCCAGCCAAATCGTCGCGGCCCTGTTTATCTGTAACGCCGGCGCCGCGGCTGCGGCGACCGACCACGCGCGCTCCTGCGAGCGCGAGATGGCGCGCGCGGCCCAGCAGCACGGGATTCCACTCGGCATTCTCTATGCGGTCGGCCTCACCGAGACCGGACGGCGCGGCGCGCTCCATCCCTACGCTCTCGGCGCCGACGGCCAGACCGTGTTCGCCAAGGACATCAACGACGCGATGGCGAATTTCGAGGCGATGCGAGCCAAGGGAATCAAGTTGATCGACCTCGGCTGCATGCAGATCAACCACTATTATCACGGCGACAAGTTCGCCTCGGTGCGGGCAATGTTCGACCCCGCCAGAAACGTCGATTATGCCGCGCGTTTCCTCAAGGAGCTGAAGCAGCGCGAGGGCAGCTGGACCATGGCGGTCGCCCGCTACAATGCCGGTCCCAACAACCAGCCGGCCCAGAAGCGCTATGTCTGCCACATCGTCGCTCATCTCGTCTCGAGCGGCTTCGGCGCCTGGACCGACAATGCTCGCTCGTTCTGCCAGCCGAAAGCAACTTGAGTTGACGAGCTGAAGCAACAACCGGCGGCACGACGACAAGTTGTGCATCGTTCCCAATCATCAGCCCCGCGCAAGCAAGACCCCCCATTGTAGCTGCAACCTACCAAAGGAGCCCCTTTCATGAGCCTGTATGGTGTTATGCGCACCGGCGTTTCCGGGATGAGCGCGCAGTCCAACAAGCTGTCGACGGTCTCGGACAACATCGCCAACGTCAACACGACCGGCTACAAGCGGGCTTCCACCGAATTCTCCTCGCTGATCCTGAAGAGCGGCTCCGGCAATTACGATTCGGGCGCGGTCGAGACCACGGTCCGCTATGCCATCAGTGACGCCGGTCATACGCAGTTCACGACGTCGACGACGGACCTCGCCGTCCAGGGCAACGGCTTCTTCGTGGTGTCGAATGCCAACAACACGCAGCAGTACCTGACGCGTGCCGGCTCGTTCGTGCCGGACAGCCAGGGCAATCTGGTCAATGCGGCCGGCTTCTACCTTCTGGGCAAGCAGGGACTCGTAACCAATTTCTCGCAGAACAATCTGACGGGACTTCAGATCGTGAACGTCTCACAAGTGTCGCAGGTGCCTGTGCCGTCGACGCTGGCAACTGTGACCGGCAATCTTGATCCCAGCGCGGCCATCGTCCCGCCGGCATCCCTACCTCCCAGTCCGACGTCATATTCGTCGAAGAGTTCGATCGTGGCCTACGACAACATCGGCAACGCCAAGAAGCTCGACGTCTATATGGCTAAGACCGGATCGATTGCCGGTACGGACACTTGGCAGATCCAGGTCTACGATTCGGCAGCGGGTGCCCCGCTTGCGGGTGGTCTTGGCACGTTCACCTTCGACACGACGGCAGCCGGAAAGGGCGCAATGACCGGTCCAACATCGCTCACAGTGACTGTTCCCGGTGGCTCAGCCTTTACGATCGATATGTCGGCCGTGACGCAGGTCGCTTCCAGCTTCGACTTCAAGGCGACGGTCAACGGCAGCGTTCCCTCTGCCATCGAGAAGGTCGACGTTAACTCCCAGGGCGTGCTGACCGCCATCCTCAAGAATGGGCAGCAAACGCCCCTCTACACGATCATGCTCGCCGACGTTCCGAGCCCCGACAATCTCACGCCCGAAGCGGGCAACGTCTATTCCATCAGTATGAATTCCGGAAACGCGCAGGTCGGGAATACTGCTGCTGGCGGGCGCGGCACCGTTCAGTCGGGTGCGCTGGAGGATTCCAATGTCGATCTCGCGGACGAACTCACCGGGATGATCGAGGCGCAGCGCGGCTTCACCGCAAACTCGAAATCGTTCCAGACCGGCGCCGACCTGCTCGACGTCGTCGTCAACCTAAAGCGCTGAGTCGTTCGGCACGCATCCCGGCCAAGAGCAGATCATGTCCCTTACCGCCGCTCTCGACTCCGCTCGCGCCTCGCTCATGGCGTCGGGCATCCAGTCGTCGACGATCTCGCGCAACATCGCCGGTGCCGGCGCCGTCGGCTATTCGCGCAAGATCGCCGTGCTGGACAACCTGCCCAATGCCGGCGTCTATGTCGCGGCGATCCAGCGCGCCGCAAGCTCGGGTCTCTACAACAACGTCTTGATCGCGACTTCGTCGTCGGCCAAGCAGAATGCGATCTACGATGGTCTGCAGAAGATCGCATCGGCCACGGTGGACGATCCGGAACTCGGCCAGTCGCCGACGGCGCGGCTCAATGCGCTGAAGCAGGCACTGCAGCAATATGCCAACGCTCCGGACAACGCCACGCTGGCGCAGGCCGCGGTGACGTCCGCAAAGGACATGGCGACCTCGCTCAACGAGGCGACCAGGACCGTGCAGACGGTGCGCGCGGGCGCGGACGCCGACATGGCGACCTCGGTCGCCAACATCAATCAGCTGCTCACCCAATTCGATAAGGTCAACACCGCGATCGTGAAGGGAACGATCGCCGGCGACGACATCACCGACTATCTCGACCAGCGCGACACGATCGTTTCGAAGATGTCGCAGGAAGTCGGCGTCTCGATGTCGATCCGCGCCAACGGCGATGCTGCGCTCTACACCGACAGCGGCGTCGTCCTGTTCGACAAGACGGCGCGCTCGGTCAGCTTCGCGGCGACCAACAACTACACGGCCGGTACCACGGGCAACGCGGTCTATATCGACGGCGTGCCTGTTACGGGCGCCAATTCGGTGATGCCGATCAAGACCGGCAAGCTCGCGGGCCTCGCTGACCTGCGCGACAAGGCCACGGTCACGTATCAGGACCAGCTCGATGAAATCGCGCGCGGCCTGATCAATACCTTCAGGGAGAGCGATCAGACCGCCGCGGCGCTGCCCGACGTTCCCGGTCTCTTCACCTATCCCGGCGCGCCGGCGATGCCGGCGAGCGCCACCGTCTCGGTCGGCCTTGCCGGCCTGATCAGTGTTGCGGCGTCGGTCGATCCGGCCCAGGGCGGCAACCCGAACCTGCTGCGCGACGGCGCGATCAGCGGCAACCCCGCGTACCAGTACAACGCCGCCGGCAACGGCGGCTACTCGGCCCGGCTGCAGCAGCTCATCGGCGGCATGGACGCGGCGCAGCCGTTCGATGCAACCACGCAAGGCAAGCCGAACGGCAGTCTGGTCGACTTCGCTTCGTCGTCGACGAGCTGGATCGAAAACCAGCGCAAGACCGCGGACTCCAACGTGAGCTACCAGAAAACGATGCTCGAGCGCAGCACCGCGGCGCTGTCGAATGTCAGCGGCGTCAATATGGACGACGAGATGTCCTTGATGCTTCAGGTCGAGCGCACCTATTCGGCATCGTCCAAGATCATCTCGACCGTCGACCAAATGTTGCAGAGCCTGCTGGCTGCCGTAGGGAATTAAGCCATGATGAGCGCGAACTACATCTCGACCCTGATGCTGTCCTCGGGCTTGAGGTCCTCGATCACGAACAATCAGGCCGCGCTGGCCAAGGCCTCGAAGGAAGCCACCACCGGCCGCTTCGCCGATGTCGGCCTCGAGCTTGGTGCCACAACGGGAAGCGACGTCACGTTGCGGGCGGACTTCAGCTTCGCCGATCAGCTCGTTGATACCAACGCGCTCGTCTCGGGGCGCCTGGACACGACGCAGAACCGCATCACCCAGCTCAACACGACCGCAACGTCTTTCCTCAAGGACCTGATCGCGGCCCGCAGTACCGACGGCGGCGGGCGGATCATCCTGCCGCCTGCGTCCTCCAACCTCCAGGATCTGATCGGCGCGCTGAACGTGTCCTACAACGGCTCGTATCTGTTCTCGGGCATCAATACGCAGAACCAGCCGATCACGGCCTACACGGCCGGCTCGGCCAGCAAGAACCAGGTCGTTGCGGATTTCTTTGCGGCCTTCGGCTTCTCGCAATCCTCAGCCAGCGTGAGCAGCATTAGCCCGGCACAAATGCAGACCTTCCTCAACACCACCTTTGACGCCGAATTCGCGAGCCCGGCTTGGAACACCAATTGGTCAACGGCCACCGACCAGGTCATGCAAAGCCGCATCTCGACGACCGAGATCGCCGATACGTCCGTGAGCGCCAACCAGACCGGCTTCCGCAAGCTGGCCGAGGCCTACACCATGATGGCGGATCTCGGGAACGCGAACCTGAGCCAGGATACGTTCCAGGTCGTCGTGGACAAGGCCATTGGCCTCGTCGGTAATGCCATCACTGACCTCGCTGCGCTCGGCGGCAGCGTCGGCACAGTCCAGCAGCGGGTTACCGGCGCCACTGAAAAGCTCAAGACGCAGCAGGACATTCTGAACAATCAGATCGTCAAGCTGGAGGCGGTCGACCCGACCGAAGCCTCGGTCCGGGTCAACACCCTGCAGACCCAGATCCAGACCGCGCTGGCGCTCACCTCGCAGCTCCAGAAGATCAGCCTGATCAACTATCTCTGAGAAGGCTCCTTCGTGAAGGCTCGTAACCTTTGTCTTGCTGTCCGGTCTCCTGTTTAGAGTGGTTCTGATGACGTTTGAAGCCTATGAAGCGGTCGTCGACGAGAGTGGCTTTGAGGCGCGGGGTCGCGAGCGGCAGGCGCTCAGCCTCGGCATCGATCGGCTCGAACGGCTCCAGAAGGGGCGCTTCAGCCTCGAGGATCTGGTCGAGAGCCTGCTCTATGTGCGGCGGTTGTGGACGATCTTCATCGAGGACCTCGCGCACCCGGAAAACGGGCTGCCGGACAAGCTGCGCGCCGACATCATCTCGATCGGCCTGTGGGTCGTCAAGGAAGCCGATCGCCTTCGCGAGGAGAGATCGAACGACGTGATGCAGCTCATTGAAATCAACCGCCTGATCCGAGACGCTCTTTGATGAAAGTCTCCTTGCGGGCGGGCGAACGCATCTACATCAACGGCGCGGTGCTTCGCGTGGACCGCAAGGTCTCCGTCGAGCTCGTCAACGACGTGATGTTCCTGCTCGAAGGGCAGGTCATGCAAGCCTCCGATGCCACCACGGCGTTGCGGCAGCTCTATTTCATCGTCCAGCTCATGCTGATGAATCCGACTGACATCCGCGACGCCGCCGCGCTCTACGCGCAGCATCACGCGGCCCTGTGTGCCGTGTGCGAGAGCCGCGAGATGCTGGAGGGACTCGGCGCGGTCGACGAGCTGGTCCAGGCGACGCGTTACTTCGAGGCGCTCAAGCGGATCCGGGCCCTGTTCCCGGTGGAGCAGGCGATCCTGGCCGGCGCCGCCACCGTTTCCCCCTTCGAGGCTGCCTGACAGCGGAGAGTCACATGAACGTCACCAGCGCGACCGACAGCACAAGCAAGTCGTCCAACTCGACTGGCCAGACCACGACGACGTCGAGCAACGGCGTCGACTACAATACGTTTCTTCAGCTCCTGATCGCCGAGATGAAGAACCAGGATCCGACCAATCCGATGGACACCTCGCAATATATGAGCCAGTTCGCCCAGCTCTCGACGGTCGAGCAGGCGATGCAGACGAATTCGAAGCTGGACGCGCTGCTGTCGTCGCAGTCCTTGTCGCAGGCCAACAGCCTGATCGGGAAGACCGTCAGCTTCACCGACTCCACCGGTGCCAGCTTCAGCGGCAAGGTCGCTTCGGTCGCCATCAACAGCGATGGCTCCATCGCGACCCTTCAGGACGGCACCAAGGTCGCGGTCGGGCCCGGGCTCACGATCAGCCAGTCATGAACGAGCGCGACGCTCTCGATATCGTCCAGGCGGCGATCTGGACCATCATCGTGGCCTCCGGGCCCGCGGTCGGCGCCGCGATGCTGGTCGGCACCGTGATCGCGCTGATCCAGGCCCTGACCCAGATCCAGGAGGTGACGCTGACCTTCGTTCCGAAGATCATCGTCATTCTGCTGGTCGTTGCCGTCTCCGGCTCCTTCATCGGCGCGCATCTCTCCACTTTCACCGAGATGGTCTATTCGCGGATCGAGCACGGCTTCTGATCCTGGCGGCGACCTGCCACCACCCTCGCGTAAGCTTTGCGCGGCAGATTGCGAACCGGACTCCTCCGCCGGTGACCCATGGCCGATACGTTAGCTGCTAGCCTGCCCAGCCCGCGCCGCCTCGGGGCCGACGCCTTTTTCGCGGCCGGCATCGTGACCATGCTCACGATTCTGTTCCTGCCGATTCCCCCGATCCTGATCGACCTCGGCCTTGCGTTCTCGATCGCGCTGTCGGCGCTGATCCTGATGGTCGCACTGTGGATTCAGAGACCGCTCGACTTCTCGGCCTTCCCGACCGTGCTGCTGATCGCGACGATCCTGCGCCTGGCACTGAATATCGCGACGACGCGCCTGATCCTGTCGCGGGGCGGGGAGGGCGAACAGGCCGCCGGCTACGTCGTCGCCGGCTTCTCGAAGTTCGTCATGGGCGGCGACTTCGTCATCGGTCTGATCATCTTCGCCATCCTGGTCACCGTGAACTTCGTCGTGATCACCAAGGGCGCGACGCGTATCGCCGAAGTCGGCGCCCGTTTTACCCTGGACGCCATTCCCGGCAAGCAGATGGCGATCGACGCGGACCTGTCCGCCGGCCTGATCGACGACAAGGAAGCCCAGCGCCGCCGCCGCGAGCTCGAAGAGGAGAGCGCCTTCTTCGGCGCCATGGACGGCGCCTCGAAATTCGTCCGCGGCGACGCCATCGCCGGCCTCATCATCACCGCGATCAACATCTTCGGCGGCATCGTCATCGGTGTCACCCATCACGGACTGACCCTGACGCGTGCCGCGGACGTCTATACCAAGCTCTCCGTCGGCGATGGTCTGGTGTCGCAGATGCCGGCGCTGATCGTGTCGCTGTCGGCGGGCCTGCTGGTCTCCAAGGGCGGCACCAGGGGGTCGGCGGAGCAGGCGGTGCTGCGGCAGCTCGGCGGCTATCCGCGCGCGGTGTCGGCCGCCGCGCTGATGATGTTCGTGCTCGCCCTGATGCCGGGCCTGCCGATGGCACCCTTCGTGCTGCTCGGCGGTGTCATGGCCTTCGTCGGCTATACGCTGCCGAGGCGGCAGGCGGCCCGGGAGCGCAAGGAGGCGGCCCTCAAGGCCGACGAGCGTGCCCAGACCGAGGTCAAGGAATCCGTCAAGGAGCAGCTCAAGACGGCCGAGATCGAGCTGGCGCTCGGCGGCCACCTTTCGGTCCATCTGCTGGGCTCGCGCACCGAGCTTGCGCACCGCGTGGCCAAGATCCGCAAGAAGTTCGCCAAGCAATACGGCTTCGTCATTCCCGAGATCAAGCTCACCGACAATCTCTCGATCGATCCCAAGGGCTACCAGATCCGGATCCACGACACCCGCGTCGCCCATGGCGAGCTCAGGCTCGGCGAGGTGCTCGTGCTGGTCGACAAGGACGGCAAGCCCGACGTGCCGGGCGAAGAGGTGGTCGAGCCCGCCTTCGGCATGAAGGCGCTGTGGGTGACGGAAGCCTTCACCGACGAGATCAAGCGGCAGGGCTGCAAGCCGGTCGACAATCTGTCGGTGCTGCTCACGCACTTGAGCGAAGTGATCAGGGCGAACCTCGCCCAGCTCTTGTCCTACAAGGACATGCGCGCGCTGCTCGACCGGCTCGATCCCGAGTACAAGCGCCTGGTCGAGGATCTCTGCCCGTCGCAGATCTCCTATTCGGGCCTGCTGGCGATCCTGAAGATCCTGCTGGCCGAGCGGGTCTCCATTCGCAACCTCCACCTCATCCTCGAGGCGATCGCCGAGATCGCGCCCCATGTGCGGCGCTCCGAGCAGGTCGCCGAGCACGTGCGGACGCGGCTTGCCCAGCAGATCTGCGGCGATCTCTCCGACAACGGCGTGCTCAACGTCGTGCGTCTCGGCAACCGCTGGGACCTCGCGTTCCATCAGAGCCTGAAGCGCGACGCCAAGGGCGACGTCGTCGAATTCGACGCCGATCCGCGCCTGATCGAGCAATTCGCAACCGAAGCCAGCGCTGCGATCCGCAAATTCACCGAAAGCGGCACCAGCGTGGTGCTGGCGGTGACGCCCGAAGCGCGCCCCTATGTCCGGATGATTCTGGAACGGGTGTTCCCGACATTGCCGGTGCTGTCGCATGTCGAGGTCGCGCGCAGCGCGGAGATCAGGGCACTCGGAGCCATCTCGTGATCAGCGGTCTCGCCGACAGCGTGCTGGTGACGTTCATCGTGTTCTGCCGCATCGGCGCTTGCCTGATGCTGGTGCCCGGCTATTCCAGCGTCAACGTTCCGGCCCAGGTCCGCCTGTTCGTCGCGCTGGTCACGACGTTCGCGCTGGCGCCGATCCTGATCGCGGTTCTGAAACCTCTCACGGACAACGCCGCGCCGCTGACGCTGGCACTCCTGATCTGCTCCGAGCTGCTGGTCGGCAGCGTCATTGGGCTCGGCGGGCGGGTGTTCTTCCTCGCGCTCCAGACTATGGCGACCGTGATGGCGAGCGCGATTGGCCTCAGCAACATCCCGGGGACGCCGGTTGCCGACAGCGATCCGGCGCCGGCGCTGGTGCCGCTGATCATGGTATCGGTCACCACGCTGTTCTTCATGACCGACCAGCATTGGCAGGTCCTGCGCGGGCTGATGAACTCCTACGACGTCTGGCATCCCGGCGACAGGCTCGGCGGCGGCATGGCGCTCGACCAGCTGGTCGGCCGCTTGTCCGAGGCGTTCGTGCTGACGCTGCGGATCACCAGCCCTTTCATCGTCTATTCGGTGATCGTCAACCTGGCGGTCGGCCTGATCAACAAGCTGACACCGGCAATTCCGGTCTATTTCATCTCCGTGCCCTTCGTGCTGTTCGGCGGCTTCCTGCTGCTCTACCTCACCAGCGACGAACTGCTGACGCAATTCATGCTCGGCGTCTCGTCCTGGCTGGCGGAGTAACTGGCATGACCTCGCGCGCGGACAAGCTCGGCCGGATGGTCTCGCTGATGAAGCTCCAGCTCCGGCTGTCCGAATGGCAGCTTGCGCAGTTGCGGCAGCAGGAGCGCAGCCTGCAGCACGAGCAGGAATGGCTGGTGGGAGCCTTGAACGACGGCAAGCCGCCGGCGGGCTCGTCGAGCGAATCGATCGCGCGGCGCCTCAACAGGACGAGCGTCGGTGCGCGCGCGGTCGAGGCGCAGGCCGCCCAGCAGCTCGACCAGGTTCGCGCGGAGAACCGCCGCGTGAAGCAGCTCGAGGAGGTCGCGAAGGCGGCACTGGCCGACAAGCTCCGCGACGCGGAGAAGCGGGTTCTCGAGGAGATGACGGGACTAAGCCCTGCCGTGCGCGCGTGGACGCCACGGCCAGCCAACCGGAACAAGACATGATCGTGACAGCGACGCCAGACCTCGTACTCGACGTCCTCGGGGCCGCCGATCCCGTGACGCAGCGCGCAGCGACCGCGAAACTCGATGCACTGAAATCTTCCGGCGCCGACTTCGCCGCCACGATGGATGCAGAGGTCGGCAAAGCCGCAGCAGTGGCAGCCGACCAATCCGCGGCGCACCTGTCCGAGGCGCAGTCGAGCGCGGTGAACGGCGCGCCGGTTCGGGTGATCAAGGCGCCGGCATCCGGCGAGGTCTATCGGAAGTTCGAAGCTTTCATCCTCCAGACCTTCGTCGAGACGATGCTGCCGAAGGAGTCGGAGGAGGTCTTCGGCAAGGGCACGGCTGGCGGGGTCTGGAAGTCGATGCTGGCGGAGCAGCTTGGCAACCAGCTGGCAAAGGGCAAGGGCATCGGCATCGCCGATCGGCTCGCTGCTGCGCATCCAGCGGCACCGAACGTTGCGGACAAGGCGGGATGATGGTCCGCGAATGGGTGACAGAAGTTGAGGGGTGAAGTTTCTATGCAGGTACAAGAAGGCGCGGCGGCCATGGCGATCGAACAGCCGGTCGCGGACACCGAGGTGATCACGACGGACGCAGCGGCAGGCGATGCGCTGCTTCCCGTGTTGCTGCCAATCGTGAGCAGCGAGGCCGTGGTCGACGGCGCCGATGCGGTGAGATCGGACGAGGTGCGCGGCCTGCTGTCTGCGATCCGCCGGCTCGAGAGCATCGTCGAAGAGGAGACGGCCGCGCTCGCCACGGGCAAGAAGATCGATTTCGACGACTTCAGCGCGCGCAAGAGCCGGAGCATGCTCGAATTCGTCCGCCTGATGCGGGCGCGGATGCATCTCGGCGGCGAAGTCGAGGTCACCGCGGAGATTCAGCGGCTGCGCGAAAAACTCGAGCGGAATCGCTCGATCCTCGAAATGCACTATGACGCGGTGCGCGAGGTCGCCGGCATCATCGTCAAGGCGATCAAGGAGGCCGAGTCGGACGGCACCTATACCGGTCGCGCAGCGCAGGACGGAAAATGATCAGACTGGTGCTGGCCGGACTCTGGGTATGCATCCTCACTGCGGGCACGAGCTATGCCGTGGCTTATTGGAAGGAAAACGGCAGCCTTCTGCCGGCGAAGGACGAATATCTCGACGGGCTGCAATACCAGAAGACGCGGGCACTGAGCGTGCCCATGGTCGAGAACGGCAATGTGCAGGGCTATATCGTCGCGCGCTTCGTCTACACCGTGGAGGCGCGGACCATGCACCAGCTCAACGTTCCGCCGGAGCCGTTCGTCGTCGACGAGGCCTTTCGCAGGATCTACGCCGACGACCGTCTCGACTTCAGGAAGCTCGCCCGTTACGACCTCTCCATCCTGACGACGGCGATCAAGCAGCGCGTCAACGAGCGGATGCAGGCTGACGTCGTCCAGGACGTCCTGGTCGAGGATTTCAACTACGTCTCCAAGGAAGAATTCCAGCAGAAGCCGTAGGATGCGACGGCTTGACGTCGAGTCGTGCTCGGCCGATAGCACCTCAGCATGAGGCCAAGCAGCGTTGGTGCTCGCTGAAACTGGCGCCGCGCACCCGGTCCTCGTCCTGAGGGCCCGCCACCGGCGGGCGTCTCGAGGATGGCCACAGGCGAGATCGCTCCCACATGTGATTGCCTGCCCCACAAGGGGGAGGGGAACGCACCTTCATCGCGGCTCAGCAAGGCTCGTCCCAGCGTCTCCGCCCCAAACGTGCAACGGCCTCCGCGAAGGTGCTTCGCGGAGGCCGTTGTCGGTTTCACAGCAGGCTTCTGCCGCGTCAGTTGCCGGCCGGGTACGCGGCCGAGACGGCATGCGCTCGGTTCAGGAGGATGCCGACCTCGTCGAGCTCCTGCATCGGTTCGTCGAGGGTTTCGCCGGCGGGGATGTCGAGGCGGTATCCGACGTAGCGCCGGGCCACGATCGCGTCGAAGCCGAGGCGGTCGCGGAGCTTCTTGCGCAGCTTGCTGACGTGACTCTCGATCACGCTTTCGTCGAAAGTGGACTCGAAGATGCCGTAGACCGCGTTGAAGATCTGCGTCTTGGTGATCCACTTGCCGTGGTTGCTGACCATATATTCGAGAATGCGCAGTTCGCGGCGGGGCAGGGTGAGGGCGTGGCCCGCGATCTCGGGGTCGCGGCCGTTGAAGAAGACCTGGATCCTGGTCTCGCAAGGCCTTGGCAGTTCGCCCACCCGGCGGCGCGCGATCGCGGCCGTCCGGGCGAGGATTTCGCGGAGGTGAACCGGCACGTGCACGACATCGTCGACGCCAGATTCGAACAGCTCGAGCGTGTTCTTGAGCATTTTCTGGCCGCTCACGGCGATAATGGGAGCCGATGAGCGTTTGCGCATGGCCCGCGGCAGGCTTCCGCGGGCATCGCAATCCCCGAGGATGAAGGCATCGACCGCTGCCAGATCCGATTCGCTCGCGGATTGCAGCCAGTCCCAGAATTCCCCGGAGGAGAATCCGATCGACGATACGCCTTCGCGGACGAGCCCTCCGACGTAGCTGTTCGCGACGCTCTCGCGATCATCAACGATAATATACATCAGTCTTTCGCCCCTGTTTCGCATTCGTCGCGGCCGGTTGGTGGTGTGATGCCCGGCTCGGCAACGATGCTGTTTGACGACATTCCTTCCCGCGAACCGTTGTTATGGTTTCGATATTCGCGGGCAGCCCTACGCATTCAGTGCCTGCGTCTCGCAGGCCTGGTACTTCCACTCGATACTGAACGCTTACTGTGTGAGGCCCGGCGGGTGTCTTGCGGATCACCTCGCGGAGCGGATTGAGAAACGACCTAGAACAGCTGCGCCAAGTTGCTCATTGCGTCCGAACGCCACCGAAACTGTGTCGATCTCCTCGCCAACTGGCGAGAATCACTTGACTAGGACCGTAACAATTGCCGATTCCCGATCAAGCGTGCGTAATAAAGCGATTGCTACGTGTGCTTGATACTGTTGGTTTGTTTCCGGTTGTTGCTTGATGTATTCAATCGCATCAGTTGATTTAGAAATTAAACTAGTTCTGCACCGTGATGGTTCTAAGGTTCCGTATCCCCGTACGATTACAGCTCTTTCGGGCAGTGCCGCGGCCATGCATGTGGAAGGGTTTTCAACCCGGGATTGACTCTGGACCGCCTGTTTCCACATGCGGCAATTCGACTCGGGTATAGCGGCGAGACTCCAGCTTGGCGAAATCTTGGCGAGTGTGTGTCTTTCGAGTCGCACTCTCGCCACGTACATGGCGCGTTCGTACCGCCCGTCGTCGCATCGCGCATGATGAAAATCTTTCGACGCGCACGTTTCAGGCAAGCTTCGGCAAATAACGTCGCCGTTCGACAGATCGAACCGAACGGAGCATTCTCACATGTTGTCCGATGGACAAGCTCGTCCCAACGCGACCGCTGATGTCTCCGCGACGGTGAAGCCGACTCCCGAGCCGCGCGATATAAAGGACAATACGGCGCGAGCGACCAAGCCTGCTGCGGGCGCAAAGCGTGTGTCGGCCGCGGCCAGCGACGAAGCTCTCGCGAAGGAGGCGCTCGAGGGCCTCAAACGTATTCGCGCCAAGGCGCGTCTCGACAAGATGGCGATACCCAAGCCCACGCCGACCGTGATCAAGCCGGCCGTGATCGTGGCCAAGCCCCCGCCGCCCCGTCCGGCATGGGTTGCGCCGCTCGCAACATTGGCGGTCGCCGCCATACTTGTGGTCTGCGCCTGCACCGGCGTGATCGCCTATCTCACCACCCAGCCCGCGCAGAACAACGTTGCGGCCAATACGGAGATCAGGATCCTGCGCGAGACCGTCGCACAGCTGCGCAAGCAGGTGTCGGGCGTGTCGGAAAATCTCGATGGCCTCCGCACCGCGGTCGATCAATCGAGCAAGGCGACCAACGACCGGTTCGGCAGGTTCGCCGAGAACCTGGATCGCATCGAGCGGGTGAGCTCGTCCTCGACGGTAAAGCTCGACAAGCTCGCCCAAGGACAAGCTCAGGCGCAAGTCCAGGCGCCGGCACCGGCAATGGTGCAATCACAGCCCTCGTCACCGCAAGGGCCGATGATGGCCTCGGTCGCAGCGCCGGAGTTCACCGGCTCGGTGTCTCCGTCCGAGCGCACGTCGGCGCCGCGCAAGGTGATCAAGGGCTGGTCGGTTCGCCAGGCCTATGAAGGAATTGCCATCCTGCAGAGTCCGAACGGCGTCATCGAAGCCGTGCTGGGACAGCAGGTGCCAGGTCTCGGCCGCATCGAGGAGATCAGGAACGAGAATGGGCGTCTGGTGGTGGAGACAAGCGGGGGCGTCGTCTATTCGTCACGCAAGGGGACGCCCTGATCGAACGCCGCCTTCTATTGGCGATGATGCTCGAAGCTGGTGCATAGCAGATCGACCTCCGCCTCCGCGATCGGCGAGCGAAACAGGCGGCAGCTGAACTCGGCCGTCGCCTTGCTGTCCATGGCGGTGCGCTCTTCCCGGAGGAAGATGCATCGCTTGCAAACGTCGGTGTGGTGCCGCTGCTCGGCTGTGTCCGACTGATCCAGCACGTGCCGGAACGTGTCGCGGAAGCGGATCTTGACCTCGTCGTCGAGCACGGCAATCGCCTCGACCAGAACGTTGACGGGGTCGCGCACCAGGAACTTCTTGCCCTGCTGCGTCACGCTCAGCATCACCGAGCGCTTGTCGGTGGCCGAGCGTTTCCGCTCGAGATAACCGAGCCGCTCGAGCTCCCCGATGATGAACGATGCGGTGCCACGCGTGGTGCCGACGTAACTTGCGAGCGCCGAAGGCGTCCGGGAGAAGCGGTTGGCGCGGGAGAGGAATCGCAGCGCCATCCACTCGCGGTCGCGCAAGCCGTGCTTGGTGCCTTCGAACCACAGGATTCGTGCGACCTGCTCCAACAGTTCAATCGATTCACGAGCCAAATTCATTTCGGTTCCAGGTCGGATAAAGCTTTATTCAATTGAGCCTTGGGTAGCGCAGTCTGAGGGACGGGAATGAAGTCCCCACTTGGCCCTTCGTCCGTTGCCGAACGGCGAGCCTCGCGCGGGGAAGAAGCTCCGTTGCCGGAGATGGAACTTCCGGACGTGGAACTAGGCGTCACAAAGAAAGTTCGAGTAAATCGCACGGCTCGATTCATCTGAAAATTTCAATCAAATGACGGCGGCTCGCCCGTGATCTGACGGTCGTGCGCGATGCCTGAGCAATATGATTGTCATTGTGGCCATTGCGGCGTCCATTTGTTGCGGGCGAGCGTGTCGAATGCGCAAACATGTGCATCGCCTGCGGCGCCCGGCGGTGGGATCGGCCGGGAGAGAACCATCTTTCTCGGTTAATGGATGTTGCGATGCGGCGCAGCTAGACGGTTAAGTCCGCACGCGAGCGATCCAGGGAATGTCAGCGCGTCGCTGGAAATCGAGCAAGCAGCGCCGTTCAGCGTCACACGTGGAGCATTGGCAGCCTCTGTTGGGCAACATGCTCGAGCTCTACGACCTCATCACCTGCAGCGTCTTCGCCCTCCGGGGGCCGGCCTGAAAGCGCGGTTGCTCGCAGGCTGGTGATTTGCGTTTCGCCGGCAAGTATTGGCGAATGCGTCGCCCGGGGCATCAGCATAAGCGGCAGGGAGGGATAGACCGATGAGCTTCGAAACCACCATGACATCCGACGTCGTCGGGTTGACGAAAGTCGCCCCGGTCTCGCGCCGCGGCTTCATGAGCGCCACTGCGGCGGTGGCGGCCGGCTACACGCTTGCGGCCGGGCCCGTGCGGGCCGAGGTGATCACGACTGACACCAATGGTCTCCAGGTTGGCGACGCCAAGATCAAGGTCGGCTCCGAGGAAATGCCCGCCTATTTCGCCCGCCCTGCCGGCAACACCAGGGCGCCGGTGATCGTCGTGGCGATGGAGATTTTCGGCCTGCATGAATACATCAAGGACGTGACGCGGCGCCTCGCCAAGCTAGGCGCCTTCGCCATCGCGCCAGACTATTACTTCCGCAAGGGCGTCGACCTGACCAAGATCACCGAGCTCAAGGACCTCTTGCCGATCGTCAATGCCAAGCCGGACGCGGAGCTGCTGTCCGATCTCGACGCGACGGTGGCGTGGGCGGGATCGCAGGGCGGTGACACGGCCAAGCTCGGCATCATCGGCTTCTGCCGGGGCGGCCGCACGGTTTGGGAATATGCCGCCCATAGCGGCACCCTCAAGGCCGGCGTTGCCTTCTACGGACCCGTGGTCGATCCCGCCAATCCGCTGTGGCCGAAGAGCCCGATGCAGCTCGCGCCCGAGATGAAGGCGCCGGTGCTCGGCCTCTACGGCGCCGCCGATACCGGCATTCCCGTCGCACAGGTCGAGCAGATGAAGGCGGCGCTCGAGCAGAACAAGAAGACGGCCGAGTTCAAGATTTATCCGGAAGCGCCGCACGGCTTCCATGCCGATTATCGCGGCAGCTACCGCAAGGACGCCGCGGAAGATGCCTGGAAGCAGGCGCAGGCCTGGTTCAAGAAATACGGCGTGTTGAGCTGATGCTGAAGTTCAAGGGCGGCCTTGGCGCCGCCCTTTCTCTGTAAAATACCGCAGGTCTCACTTCGTCATCGCGCCGTAGACGATGTCTTGTACCTGCTCGCGATAATATTTCCTGAGCTCGCCGGGTGCCGCCGTTCCGACCACGACCACGAGACGTTCCTTCGGATCGCAGAAGAACTGCGTTCCGTAGGCACCGTTCCAGGTAAACTCGCCGGGATTGCCGGGGACCGAAGACAGCCCCTCGCTGGTGCGAACCGCGACTGCAAGGCCAAAGCCGAAGCCGGCGCGATGCGGCTCGACATTGGCCACATTGTTCTTGATCTCGGGACCGAGATGGTTGGTCGTCATGTGATGCACGGTGCTCGGCGAGAGGATGCGCTGGCCGTCGAGCTCGCCGCCGTTGAGCAGCATCTGCCCGAAGCGGAGGTAGTCGCCGATCGTCGCGAACGAGCAGGCGCCGCCGCAGTCGAACTTGGTCGGATTGTCCAAAAGCTTGATGGCTTGCGGTTTGCCCGTTAGCGGATCGTTGGCGAACGGGCGGGCGAGGCGAGGGCGCTGCGCGTCGGTCGGGTGGAAGGTCGCGTCCTTCATGCCGAGCGGCTGCCAGACGTTGGCGGCGAGGTAGTCGCCGAGCTTCTGCTCGCTCACCTTCTCGATGACCGCGCCGAGCACGTCGATCGAGAAGCCGTATTCGAACTCGGTCGAGGGCTGGTGCGCCAGCGGCAGTTTGGTGATGCGGTCGATGAAGGCCTGGGTGTCGCCCTCGATCGCCGGCGCGACGCCATCGGGGTATTGCCGCGCCACCGGGCTCGAACTGTCGGGACGGCCGCCATACATCAATCCCGACGTGTGCCGGTAGAGATCGTGGATGAAGATCGGCGAGGCCTGCGGCTCCAGTTTGAGCGAACCGTCGGCCTCGGTCACGCCGACCTTCATGTCGGCAAAGCCGGGATAGTAATTGGACAGCTTGGCCTGGAGCGGCAGCCGTCCCTGCTCCATCAAGGTCAGTCCCGCGACCGCCGCCATCGGCTTGGTCATCGAGGCCAGCGCGAAGATCGCGTCGACCGGCATCGGCGTGCCCTTCTCCGGATCGAGCAGGCCGTAGGCCTTGTAGTGCACCAGCTTGCCGTCCCGCGCGATGGCGACCACCGCGCCGGGCACACGCTTGGCGGCGATCTCGCGCGCGAAGAAATTGTCGAGGCGCGCCAGGCCCTGTTTGGAAAAGCCGACGTCGTCGGGATTGGCTTCGGGCAGTGGCGCGGCGCTGGCCGTGCCGAATGCGACGACGGCAGCCGCCGTCGCGATCATGGCGATCATCTTGTTCATTGCGTCCTCCCAGGCGAGCTCGTTATGCGGTGGCTCGCTCGATGCCTAGATCATGTCCGCACCGACGCGAAGTCAAGCGCGGGCGGGGCATGTCTGGAACGCGCCGGGATGCCGGAACCCTAGCGTCCTTCGCCCGCGCGCCACAGCGCATCGAGGCCGTGCCGATAGGTCGGGTGGACAAGCGTGACGCCGAGCTCGCGCTTCAATTTCGCGTTGGAGACACGGGCGCTGCTGGCATAGAAGCTGCGCGCCATCGCCGACATCTCGGCGGTGGCGAAATCCTCCTCGGGCGGCGGCGGCGCGCCCATCAGCTTCGCCGCATAGACGATCACGTCCTGCGGCGGCGCGGGCTCGTCATCGCAGACATTCCAGGTGCCGCCGCTTTCGTGGCGAATGGCGGCCATGATCGCACTCGCAATGTCGTCGACATGGATGCGGTTGAAGACCTGGCCGGGCTTGATGATGCGCCGCGCCTTTCCCGCGCGCAGCGTCGCCAGCGCATTCCGGCCGGGGCCGTAGATGCCGGCAAGCCGCAGGATCGCGGCATCGCCGCGCGCAATGTCCATCCAGGCTTGCTCTGCCGCAATCCGCATGCGCGCGCGGTCGAGCGTTGCCTGCGGCGGGGTGCTCTCGTCCACCCAGCCGCCGTCGTGATCGCCATAGACGCCGATGGTGGAGAGATAGACAACCTTGCGGCGGCGCGCCGCCAGCACGTCGCCGAACGCCGCGATGGCGGGATCGCCGGAGCTGCCGGGCGGGATCGACACCAGAAGCACATCGGCATCGCGGGTTTGTTCGACCGTCTCGCGCGACGGAGGGCCGCCCGAAAAGGCGTCCACGTCGATGCCGGCAAGGTCGCCCCGTTGCGCGGGATCGCGCACGGTGCCGGCGAGATGCGAGAAGCTGCCGCCGTGTTTGCGGACGAAATGCCGGGCGCTGTAGCCGAGGCCAAGAATGAAGAGGCGCATGCGTCTCCCTGAAAGCTCGAAGTTCCGTCCGCGCCGTCGCGCGCCTTTCGCTCATAAGAGATTTTTGGGTCCGGCAAAAGATATTGCGATTTGTCTCGTCTCCTGCCGCGGGCGATGTTCGCTTGTCACAGGGAGGCACCGATCATGCAGGCAAAGGCGCTCGCTTTCGCACCGGCGGATGCCAGCGAGCTGATCCGGCGCGCGGCCGCGCTGATCTTCGACGTCGACGGCACCCTCGCCGAGACCGAGGAGCTGCACCGGCAGGCCTTCAACCACGCCTTCGCCCGCCACGGCCTCGACTGGCAGTGGGACCGCGCCGTCTACAAGGACCTGCTACGGGTGACCGGCGGCAAGGAGCGCATGCGCGCCTACCACGCCGGGCTCGGGATCACCCCGCCGCTGCCGGACGAGGACATCGCCGCGCTTCACCGCATCAAGACCGCGCATTATGCCGAGCTGGTCGAAACTGGCTGCTGCGAGTTGCGGCCGGGCGTGATCGAGTTGCTCGCCGCGGCGAAGGCGCGAGGCCAGCGGCTTGCGATCGCGACCACGACCTCGCACGGCAACATTGCTGCGCTGCTGTCGCAGACGCTGGGAGCGCGCTGGGCTTTCGGGTTCGACGCCATCGTCGCCGGTGACGACGTCAGGCACAAGAAACCCGCGCCGGACGTCTATCAGGAAACGCTGGCGCGGCTGAAGCTGGACGCGGCCGACTGCGTTGCCATCGAGGATTCCGCCAACGGGTTGATCGCCGCCTCACGCGCCGGCATTCCGGTTCTGATCACCCGGAGCATGTTTTTCCGCGACGAGGATTTCAGCGCGGCACGGTTCGTGCTGGATGATCTGTCGGAACTCGGGCTCGCCAAACAAGAAACCGAAAAACAACCCCATGCACAGTAGAACACGCCCGCCCGTTCGCCGCGGTCAGTGGACGCGGTGGCTCGTCCTATCGTCCTCAACCTGCTCGACAATCTGCGCGATCGGGCTCGACTGGTGATGCACCAGGCGCCAGTCGTTGCCGACGCGGCGGAAATGGTTCGCCGCGGCCAGAGCGGTGCCGTCGACGATCTCGATGCAGAGCACGCGGGCGCTGTCGCCGTCCACGATCGCCTGCGGCTCGGCGCAGACGATCTGCGGCCGCTCCGGATTCTGCAGGATGTCGCGCCAGCTTCCGATCACCGTGGCGCGCCCGACGATCGCCGGCCAGCCCGGATGGATGCAGGAAATGCCGTCGTCATCGGCCCATATCTGTTCCATGCCGGCGAAGTCGCCTGCTGAAAAAGCGGCGTAGAAGGCCGCGTTTGCGGCGATGATCTTACTGTCCTTTGCCATCGCTCTCGGGTGGGGCAAGGACAGGCAAAAATCAAGCGCGACTTCCGTTCGACTTCGTGTTCGATTTGGACCGCAGTGCAGCATTGCCCGCTCTGTGGTCAAGCCGACACGAGCGACTCCACCGCCCGCCGCGCGCCATCCTTGTAGAGACGGCCGAGGGCCGCGGTCACGGCCTCGCGCAGGCGTGGCTCGGCACCCAGCGGTCCGAACACTTGTCCGACGCCGAGCAGAGCGGGCGCGAGCCGCTCGGCCACAGGTCCCGCCTCACGCGCCAGCGCGGCGAACTCGCCGGCAAGGGGATCGCGCACGTCGATGGCGCGGCCCTGTTCGTCTGTTGCGCTGACGTAGCGCATCCAGCCGGCCACCGCGAGCGCATGCGTTGCGATCGGCAGCCGCCGCGCGAGGCGATCCTGCATCGCGCCAAGCAGGCGCTGCGGCAGCTTTTGCGAGCCGTCCATCGCGATCTGCCAGGTGCGGTGATGCAGCGCCGGATTGGAATAGCGCTTCAACAGCGAAGCGCGATAGGCGGCGAGATCCGTGCCTGCGGGCATCGTCAGCGTCACCGCGGCCTCCTCCATCACCTTTGCTGCGAGGCGAGCGAAATGCGGGTCCCGCATGGTGTCGGCGATGGTCTCAAAGCCTGCGAGATAGCCGAGATAGGCCAGCGCCGAATGGCTGGCGTTGAGCAGCCGCAGCTTCATCAGCTCGAACGGCTTGACGTCGGAAACGAGCTCGACGCCCGCGGCGGCAAGATCGGGTCGGCCCGCCGTGAAGCGGTCCTCGACCACCCATTGCGTGAACGGCTCGGTCATCACGGGCCAGGCGTCGCGTAGGCCGAGGGCGTTCGACACCGCGTCGCGGTCGGCATCCGTCGTTTCAGGCACGATGCGGTCGACCATGGTCGAGGGGAAGGCGGCATTGTCCGCGATCCACTTGCCGAGATCCTTGGAGCGCAGCGCGGCGAACTGCGTCACGATGCGCTGCACGGTGTGGCCATTGGCGGCGAGGTTGTCGCAGCACAGCACGGTGAACGGCGGCAACCCCTGCGCGCGCCGGCGCGCCAGCGCCGCGACGATGAAGCCCGGCGCCGAGCGCGGCGCGTCGAAATTGTTGAGATCATGCACGACGTCGGGATGACGCTCGTCGAGATCCCCGGTCTGCGGCGTATGGCAATAGCCTTTCTCGGTGACGGTGAGCGAGACGATGCGGGTGGCGGGATCGGCCATCCGCTCGACCAGAGCCGCCGGCTTCTCACGCGCGACGACACTGTCGAGCAGTGCGCCGATCACGCGATGTTCGGTGCCTTCGGCGGCGCGTACGGCAAGTGTGTAGAGATGATCCTGCGGGGCGAGGGCGGCGCGCGTGTCCGGGCTGCGCAGGCTGGCCCCGACGATGCCCCAGGAGGAGCTGCCTGCTGCAAGGCAATCGTCGATGACGACGGCCTGATGCGCGCGATGAAACGCGCCGAGACCGAGATGCACGATACCGGGCGTGACGCGCGAACGGTCATAGGCCGGGCGGCGGACGGCCGACGGCAACCGGTCGAGATTGGCGCCGCCAAGACGCGCTGAACCTGGGCGCATGGACGTCTCCCCCTTTGCTTTGCCGCTGCTTGACATGGCGCCCGTATCAGGTCAATGCTTCGGTCAATTGGTAAGACCAATTTTCCAAAATTGGCGGGCCGCGGACTGAATTGCTCCCGCGCGACCCTTTCGGGAGGACCAGCGTGCCGCTGGAAGCTGTGGAGGCGAGACGGCTCTATCGCCAGGTCGCCGATCAATTGCGAAGCCTGATCGACAGCGGCGAGTACGCGGTCGGCAGTCGCTTGCCGACCGAGCGCGAGCTCGCCGAGCAGCTCAAGGTGTCCAGGCCGACCGTGCGCGAAGCCCTGATCGCGCTCGAGGTCGAGGGCCGCCTGCGCATCCGGGTCGGGTCCGGCATCTATGTGATCGAGCCCGCCGCAATCGCCGCGCCCGCAGCCGCGTCCGTCATCGAGGGGCCGTTCGAGCTGCTGCGCGCTCGTGAATTCCTGGAAAGCGCGATCGCCGAACAGGCCGCACGCGTGGCGACGAGGGACGACATCGCCCGCATCGACGCCTCCCTCCTCGCGATGGAGCAGGTCGAGCATCCCGGCGAAGCCTCCATGGTTCACGACCGCGCCTTCCACGTCGCGATCGCCGGAAGCCTCGGCAATGCCGTTCTGGTGCGCGTGGTCGGCGAGCTGTTCGACCAGCGCCTCAACCCCTATTTCGCGCAGCTTGCGCATTATTTCGAGAGCCCTGGCACCTGGCGCACTGCGCTCGACGAGCATCGCGCCGTGCGCGAGGCGATCGCGGCGCATGATCCGGACGCCGCGCGCGAGGCGATGCGAAAGCATCTGGCGCGCTCCCAGGAGCGCTTCGCGCAGAATTTCGGCGCCGAGAAAGCGGCAGGATCCTCTTCCGGGCGGAGCCGGACTTCGCGAGCCCCGGCGAAGCCGGCGGCATCAAAGCGGCCACCGAAGAAGCAGGCCGGGAGCGGTCGCGCGCGGCGGTGATGAGATTGTGTGGTCCGCATCCGTGCCGGGGCGGGCGAACAAGAAGCAGACTTGAATGATGGAGGAAAAGTCGATGTTGAAGAAGATGACGATTGCAGCAGTGATCTCCGCCGCTACGCTGCTGGCTGCGACCAGCGCCGGCATGGCGCAGACCAAGCTGAAATGGGCCCATGTCTACGAGACCTCGGAGCCGTTCCACACCGCTTCGGTCTGGGCCGCGCAGGAGATCGGCAAGCGCACCAACGGGCGCTACCAGATCGACGTCTATCCGGCCTCCCAGCTCGGCAAGGAGGCCGACATCAACCAGGGCCTGTCGCTCGGCTCGGTCGACATCATCATCTCCGGCTCGAGCTTCGCGGCCAAGAGCTTCCCGCCGATCGGGGTGACCTATTATCCCTATACGTTCCGCGATGCCGATCATCTGCTCGCCTACACCAAGAGCGACATCTTCAAGGAGCTCGCCAAGGGCTATGAGGACAAGAGCGGCCACCACATCGTCGCGGTGACCTATTACGGCGTGCGCCAGACTTCGTCGAACAAGCCGATCAAGACCTGCGCCGACATGAAGGGCCTGAAGATGCGCGTGCCCGACGTGCCGGCGTACCTGGCGATGCCGCGCGCCTGCGGCGCCAACACCGCGCCGATCGCATTCGCCGAAGTCTATCTCGCGCTCCAGAACGGCACCGTCGAGGCGCAGGAAAACCCGCTGACCACGATCGAGGCCAAGAAGTTCTACGAGGTGCAGAAGCACATCGTGCTGACCGGCCATATCGTCGATCACCTCAATACCGTGATCGCCGGCGCGCTGTGGAAGAAGCTCTCTGACGAGGACAAGAAGATCTTCACCGACGTGGCGCAGGAAGCCGCCGCCAAGGCCACCGGCGAGATCAAGCAGAACGAAGCCAAGCTCGTCGCCTTCTTCAAGGAGAAGGGCCTGACCGTGACCGAGGTCGACAAGAACGAGTTCCGCGACACCGTGCTGAAGAACGTCGCGTTCGAGACCTTCGGTTATCGCAAGGCCGACTGGGAAAAGATCCAGGCCGTCAAGTAAGTAAGACCCTCATGGTGAGGAGCGCGAAGCGCGTCTCGAACCATGAAGGCCCCGATCTCGCCCGGGGCCATCCTTCGAGACGCTTGCTTCGCAAGCTCCTCAGGATGAGGAGCGGAGCAAGCGTAGATAGCAGAACAAAGACGTCATTCCGGGTTCGACGTTGATGCGTCGCCCCGGAACGACGATTGGAGAGAGGTAACCCCATGTCCACCGCCGAAATACACCGGCAGATCACCGCGGACGAGATCGCCCATACCTTCGAGGAGGAGGCGACGCCGAAGGTCGATCTCGGCATCTACGCGTTCGAGGACTGGGTGGCGCTTGCGATCTTCTGGGTGATGGCGCTCGCCGTCTTCCTCCAGTTCTTCACCCGCTACGTGCTCAACGACAGCTATGCCTGGACCGAGGAGATCGCGACCTATTGCCTGATCGGGGTGGTCTTCATCGGCGCCTCGATGTGCGTGCGGCTGTCGCGGCACATCCAGGTCGACCTCGTCTACCGCTATCTGCCGCGGCCCGCGGGGCGCGCGCTGTCGACAATGATCGACCTGATCCGCATCGCCTTCTTCGGGTACGCCACCAAGCTGGTCTGGGTCTACATCCAGATCATCGGCGACGAGCAGATGACCACGATCAACTTCCCCAAGAACTACGTCTATTACGCCGTGCTGCTCGGTTTCGTGCTGATGTTCGTGCGCTCGTTGCAGGCGGCACTGCAGCACTGGCGGCAGGGTTACTCGGTCCTCGAACGTCCCGGTGCCTACGACGGATCGGAGATTTGACATCATGCTGCTGTTGCTCGGAGGTTTCCTCGTCCTGATGCTGCTCGGCGTTCCCGTGGCGGTCGCCATGGCCGCCTCGTCGCTGCTCTACATCCTGGTCAGCGGCGTGACGCCCGACGTGACGCTGGCGCAGCGCATGATCGCCGGCGTCGAGAGCTTTCCGCTGCTCGCCGTGCCGTTCTTCATTCTCGCCGGCAACCTCATGAACATCGCCGGCGTCACCGGGCGCATCTATAAATTCGCCGTCGCACTGGTGGGGTGGATGCGCGGCGGCCTCGGCCACGTCAACATCATCGGCTCGGTGATCTTCTCGGGCATGTCCGGCACCGCGATCGCGGACGCCGCCGGCCTCGGCACCATCGAAATCAAGGCAATGAAGGACCACGGCTACTCGACCGAGTTCTCGGTCGGCGTCACCGCGGCTTCGGCGACGCTCGGCCCCATCATCCCGCCGTCGCTGCCTTTCGTGATCTACGGCATGATGGCGAACGTCTCGATCGGCGCGCTGTTTCTCGGCGGCGTCATTCCTGGCGTTGTCCTGACGCTGTTCATGATGGCCACCGTGACCTATTTCGCGCACAAGAACAAATGGGGCAGCGACACGCCGTTCTCCTGGCCGCAGCTCAGCTCGGCCGGCCTCGAGATCGTCGTCGTGCTCTCGTTCCCGCTCGCGATCTGGCTGATGGTGATGGCCGGCCTCTCGGTCAACGTGTCTGTGGTCATCGGTCTCGGCACGCTGCTGGTGATCGACTGGTACTTCGACTTCTCGGCGGTGATGGCGCTGATGGCGCCGGTGATCCTGATCGGCGGCATGACGCTCGGCTGGTTCACGCCGACGGAAGCTGCGGTTGCCGCCGTGATCTGGTCGCTGTTCCTCGGCCTCGTCCGCTACCGCACCATGACGCTGCAAACGGTGGCGAAAGCGACGTTCGACACGATCGAGACCACGGCCTCGGTGCTGTTCATCGTCACCGCCGCCTCGATCTTCGCCTGGCTGCTCACGGTGTCGCAGGCCGCGCAGACGCTCTCGGACTGGATGCTCAGCGTCACCCACAACAAATGGGTGTTCCTGGCACTCGCCAACGTCCTGATCCTGTTCGTCGGCTGCTTCATCGACACCACAGCAGCGATCACCATTCTGGTGCCGATCCTGCTGCCGATCGTGCTCAAGCTCGGCATCGATCCCATTCACTTCGGCCTGATCATGACGCTGAACCTGATGATCGGCCTGTTGCATCCGCCGCTCGGCATGGTGCTGTTCGTGCTCGCCCGCGTGGCAAGACTCTCGGTCGAGCGCACGACGGTGGCGATCCTGCCCTGGCTGGTGCCGCTAATGCTGGCGCTGATCGCGATCACCTACATTCCCGAACTGACCCTCTGGCTGCCAAAATACATGGGACTCTCCAAATGACCTCGATCGCTCTTGCCGCAACCCTGTTCGGTCCCGAAGATCTGCGCATGATCGAGCATCCGCTCGACAAGCTCGCAGACGGCATGGTGCGCATCCGCTTCGGCGCCGGCGGCATCTGCGGATCGGACATGCACTATTTCCGCCATGCCCGCACCGGCGATTTCGTGGTGAAGTCGCCGCTGGTGCTCGGCCACGAGATCTCGGGCGAGGTCGTGGAAATCGCAGGCGCCGCAGCCAATCTGAAGGTCGGTGACCGCGTCGCGATCAACCCGTCGCGCTGGTGCGGCCATTGCGTCGCCTGCCGCGAGGGCCGGCCGAACCTCTGCGAGAACATCTACTTCATGGGCTCTGCGTCGAAGACGCCGCACATGCAGGGCGGTTTTGCCAATTATTTCGACGCGATCCCGGCGCAGTGCGTGAAGATTCCCGATCACGTCTCCTACCAGGCCGCGGCGCTGGCCGAGCCGCTCGCCGTCTGCCTGCACGCGGTCGCGCGCGCCGGCAATATCGAGGGCAAGCGCGGCATCATCTTCGGTGCCGGCCCGATCGGGCTTCTGACCATGCTCGCCGCGCGCCGCGCCGGCATGACCGACATCACGGTCGCCGACATCGCGCCGGCGCCGCTCGCCTTTGCAACCCGGCTTGGCGCTTCGCACGTCGAGAATATCTCCGGCGGCGAGGAAGGGCTCAAGGCGCAGGCGGCCTCGCGCCCATACGACGTTGCATTCGAGGTCTCCGGAACCGCCGCAGGCCTTGCCAGCGCGATCGGCATCGTCAGGCGCGGTGGCATCGTGGTGCAGATCGGCAATTTGCCGGGTGGCCAGATCCCGACGCCGTCGAATGCGGTGATGGCGAAGGAGATCGACCTGCGCGGCTCGTTCCGCTTCGGCTTCGAATTCGCAACCGCCGTGGAACTGATCTCCAATGGCAGCGTCGACGTGCTGTCGCTGGTCACCACCGAGCGGCCGTTGTCGACCGCGCCCGATGCGCTGCGGCTGGCGCTCGACCGCTCGCAGAGCGTCAAGGTCGTGCTGACCGCGGACTGATCGGAGACAATGCCTATGATGCTGGAGGGATGGCGCTGGTACGGGCCCGACGATCCCGTGTCGCTGGACGACGTCAGGCAGGCCGGGGCGAGTGACATCGTCTCGGCGCTGCATCAGGTGCCGATTGGGGAGGCCTGGACGCGCAAGGCGGTCGAGGAGCGCAAGAACTTCATCGAGCGCGGTCGACCCGGCCGCTCGCGATTGACCTGGTCGGTGGTGGAATCGATTCCAATCCCCGACGACGTCAAGCGCCTGGGGGCTAAGGCGACGAAGTCCACCGAGGCGTGGATCGCGAGCCTGGAGGCGGTCGCGAGCGCCGGCATCAAGATCATCTGCTATAACTTCATGCCGGTGGTCGATTGGTGCCGCACCGATCTCGAATGGGAGCTGCCGAACGGCGCCCGCGCCATGCGCTTCGACCAGGAGCGCTTTGCCGCCTTTGAGCTGCACATCCTCAAGCGTCCTGCGGCCGTGCAGGAATACTCGCCCGAGCAGCAGGCGCGCGCCAAGAAGCTGTTCGACCAGATGAGCCAGGCCGATATCGACTATCTGGTCATGGTGATCGCCACCGCGCTGCCGGGCTCGACCACCGAGCCGATGACCATCCCGCAATTCCGCGATCGGCTGGAGACTTATCGCGACATCACGCCAAAGATCCTGCGGCAGCATCTCGCCGAGTTTCTGGCGCGCGTGACGCCGGTGGCCGAGCAGCTCGGGGTGTCGCTGACCCTGCATCCGGACGATCCGCCGCGGCCGCTGTTCGGTCTGCCGCGCATCGCCTCCTCAGCCGACGATTATCAGGCGCTGTTCGATGCGGTGCCGTCGAAGGCCAACGGCATCTGCCTGTGCACGGGCTCGCTCGGCGTGCGACCCGAGAACAATTTGCCTGAAATGGCCGAGCGCTTCGGCCCGCGCATTGCCTTTGCCCACCTGCGCGCCACCAAGCGCGAGGCGGACGGGCTGTCGTTCTACGAGTCCGATCATCTCGACGGCGACGTCGACATGGTCGCGGTGCTGAAGGCGCTCTTGAAGGAGAACGCCCGGCGGTCGTCGGACAAGAGGATCGTCTTCCGTCCCGATCACGGCCACCGCATGCTCGACGACCTCGCCGCCACCAAGCGCACCAACCCCGGCTACACCGCCATCGGCCGTCTGCGCGGTCTCGCCGAGCTGCGTGGCGCGATCCGGGCGATCGAGCATCGGTAGGGCCAAAGCTCTCTCCACATCGGCATTGCGAGCGCAGCGAAGCAATCCAGAATCCCTCCGCAGATAGACTCTGGATTGCTTCGCTGCGCTCGCAATGACGGGGAGGGAGGGTGCCTCACCCAACACCGCCTGCCTAGTAGCACGCTTCCATCGCGCCGAGCTTCGGATAGAGCCGGTCGATCGCGGCGATCTCGCTTGTCATCTGCGCGATGATCCAGTCGCGGATCTCGGCGGCGATGGGGCGCATCAAGCGATTGCGCGGCGGCAGGAATTCGCAGACCCGGCGCGTGGTGGTCAACCGGTCGGAGGCCGGCACCAGAGCGCCGGTCAATAACCAGTGCGAGGTGACCGTCAACCAGCCGAGCGCGATGCCCTGGCCGAGCAGGGCGGCCTGCACCACGACGGCGTAGTCGGTGAAGCTCAGCGCCTTGGCCGCGCCGCGGCGCCCTGTGAGGAGCGATGCGTAATCCGCGGCCCAGTCGCCCGGCGTCTCGGCAAGGCGGATGATGGTGTTGCCCTCGGTGGGATCGGTTTCGCCGAGATAGCTGGGGCTGCACATCGGCAGCATGACTTCCCTCATCACGAGTGTGCCGCCCGACGACGGCTCCTCGCGATCGCGAAAGCGCATGCCGAGGTCGACATTCTCCACCGGCCCGCGCAACGCGCCGGAGATGAGCTGGAAGCGCAGATCGACCTGCGGAAATTGCTTCTGAAGCTTGTCGATGCGCGGCATCAGCCAATGCGTGGTGAAGGCTGACGAGACCGACAGCGTCACCGTCTCGGTACCCTTGCGGCGCCGCTCGATCTCGACGAGACCGCTCTCGATACTGCGAAAGCCGTCGAGCACGCGGCGATACAAGAGCTCGCCTTCCTCGGTGAGCACCGCGCGCCCCGCGGTCCGGTCGAACAGGCGAACGCCGAGATGCTCCTCGAATTGTCCGAGCATCCGGCTCACCGCCGGCTGCGTGACGTTCAATTCGGCGGCCGCGGCCGTGAAGCTGCCATTGCGCGCCGCCGCGTCAAAGACGAACAGGGCGTTACTGGAAGGCAGCATCCGGCGCAGCTCGGGCATAACCCCATGTTATGGGCCGCGTGAGAATTTGGCAATTGCCGAGTTTTGCCAAGTCTGTTGTCATTGCCATCACTGCCTGAAGACAGGGCTCACGAGAGAAGATTTGGTGCGGCGCACGCTTCGATCAAGAGTGCTCACATTCCCTCTCTATAAAGCAGGCTTATGGCGCGCAGTGAGGCACGCCGTTACAGGGATGGGCGAGGTCGATCGTTGGACAAACGAGCGGAAAGCGTCGAGATCAGATCCGCGAGCAAGGCCTATGGCCCCGTCCGCGCCCTCGACGACGTCTCCCTCAATGTCGGCGCCGGCGAGTTCGTCTCGCTGCTCGGTCCCTCCGGCTCGGGCAAGACCACGCTGCTCGGAATTTTGGGCGGCTTCACCCTGCCGTCGTCAGGCACGATCCTGTTCGGCGGCCGCGACGTCACCTACATGCCGCCGCACAAGCGCGACATCGGCGTCGTGTTCCAGAACTACGCGCTGTTCCCGCATATGAGCGTCGGTGAGAACGTCGCCTTCCCCTTGCGCGCCCGCCGCCTGCCGAAGGCGAGCTGGGCCGACAAGGTGCGCGCAGCGCTCGGCATGGTCGGGCTCGCCGGCTACGAGGAGCGCGGCATTGCGCAGCTCTCCGGCGGCCAGCGCCAGCGCGTGGCGCTCGCGCGCGCCATGATCTTCGAGCCGCGGCTGATCCTGATGGACGAGCCGCTGTCCGCGCTCGACAAGCAGCTGCGCGAATCCATGCAGATCGAGCTGCGCGCGCTGCACCGGCGCATCGGCGCCACCATCATCTATGTCACCCATGACCAGCGCGAAGCTTTGACCATGAGCGACCGCGTCGCGGTGATGAAGGACGGCCGGCTGATTCAGATCGATGAACCCGAGCGCCTGCACGATCATCCCGCCGATTCCTTCGTCGCGAGCTTCATTGGCGAAGCGACGATGCTCCCCGTTCGCCGCGTCGATGCCTCTAGCGTCGCGCTCGGCAATGCGCTGCTGCGCAGCGGCCGCGCCATTCCCACAGGCGCTGCCCTGATGCTCGCCGTGCACAGCGAAAAACTCCTGATCGACGACGGCGCGCAGGACGCCGCCTGCAACCGGCTGACCGGCACGGTCACCGACATCGTCTACCAGGGCGAGAGCCTGCGCATCTTCCTGGCGCTCGAAAGCGGCATTGCGCTCAGCCTGCGCCAGCCGGCCTATCACCAGGCCTACGGCCGCATTCCGCCGCTCGGCGGCAGCCTCACCGTCACCCTTCACCCCGAGGACACCATCGTCGTGCCCAGGGTGGACTGAACTCAAGTCTTGTCCAACCGAGAGAAGAAGCGAAATGTCGTCCCCAGCCTCGTTCAGCAATTTCAAGGTTCTCACCTTCGACGTCGTCGGCACATTGATCGATTTCGAGACCGGCGTGCTCTCCGCGGTGCGCAGGATCGCGGGCAAGACGGCGGCCGAGCTCAGCGACGATCAGATCTTCGAGCCCTACAAGCGCGGCCGGGACAAGCATTACGGGCGCTCCAGCGAGGCGATGTTCCACGTCTATCGCCACCTTGCCAAGGAGCTCGGGCTGCCATCGGATGATGCGTCCTGCGAAATGTTCCAGCTTGCCGTGCTGCGCTGGGGACCGTTCTCGGATTCGGTCGAGGCGCTCAAGCGCCTGCGCACGAAATTCCGCTTGGTGGCGATGACCAATGCAGACCGCGTCGCGCTGTCCTGCTATGCCCACGCGCTCGGCGATCCCTTCGACGACACGGTGTGTGCCGACGACACCGGCGTTGCGAAACCCAATCCTGAATTCTTCGCCTACAACAGGGGGCGCCAGTCCGCTTTCGGCTACAAGCAGTCCGACATTTTGCATGTCGCGCAGAGCCAGTACCACGACGTCGGGGTCGCGCGGAAGCTCGGCTACAAGGTGTGCTGGATCGAACGTCGCCAGGGCATCGCCGGCTTCGGCGGCACGCCGGCGGTGGAGACGCTGACCAAGCCGGATTTCCATTTTCCGACGTTGAAGGCGCTCGCGGACGCGGCCATCGGGGCCGGAAGCCTAGATCCATGAGCACGGGCATGACACGGGACTGGAGCGCGCTGCCCTCGGCCAACTCGCTGTGGGAAGCCACGGCGGCGCCGGCGCGCGATTTTCCCGTGCTGTCGGGCGAGCACCAGGCGGATGTGGTGATCGTCGGTGCGGGATATACCGGCTTGTCCGCGGCGCACCACATCGCCAAGAGCGGCCTGTCGCCAATCGTGCTCGAGGCCAACCGTCCCGGCTGGGGTGCGAGCGGCCGCAACGGCGGCGTGATCACCGCAAAGTTCCGCCTGTCGTTTCGCGAGGTCGATGCCGCACATGGCCGCGCCATGGCACGGCGCATGTACGAGATCGCGCATGAATCGACTGATATGGTCGAGGAGCTCGTCTCCGAATTCGACATCGCCAGCGCGGCATTGACCCGCACCGGCCAGGTCAAGGCCGCGCATAACGAGACGACGCTCCGGTCCGCGATCGACGAAGCCAACTGGATGACGCGCGAGATGGGGTCTGCCGAGGTTCGCATCCTCGACAAGAACGGGGTGCGTGACGAGACCGGTTCGGACATCTTCGTCGGCGGCGTGCTCAATCCCGGTTCCGGCGGCATTCATCCGCTGAACTATCTGCGCGGCCTCACCGACGGCGTCGCGCGTCGCGGCGTCTCCATCTTCCAGCAGTCGCCCGTCATCAGGCTGCGGCGTGAGAAGGACGGAATCGTCGCCGAGACGCCACGGGGAGCCGTGCGAGCAAAACAGGCGATCATCGCCACCAACAGCTATTCCGACCTCACCGGCGCCACCGCGCACATGCAACGCACGCTGATCCCGTTCCGCAGCGCCATGGTCGCGACTAGGCAGCTGCCGCGCAATCTCGCAGGTCGGCTGATGCCGACGGGGCGCACTTATACCGAAACCAAGCGCATGATGCGCTGGTTCCGCATGGTCGATAACCGCGTGATCTTCGGCGGACGCGGCGCCTTCGGCAAGCAGGATTCGCAAGTCGCGTTCGACGCTTTGCGCAAGGCGATGGTCGGCATCTTCCCTGATTTGGCGGACGTCCCGCTCGAATACAAATGGTCGGGCCTGGTCGCGATGACACTGGATTCGGTGCCGCATATCGGCCGGCTCGACGACCGCACCCTGGTCTCGCTGGGCTACAACGGCGCGGGTGTTGCGATGTCGAGCCTGATGGGCCGCTATCTCGCCGCTTTCGCGCGCGGCGAAAGTCCCGATGTGGGCCTGCTCGATATCAGGCGCATGAAGACGATTCCGTTCTATCCGCTGCGTGAGCCCGCCGTGCGCATGGTCGCCGGCTGGTACCAGTTTCTCGATGCGATCGGTCGGTGAGATCTCTATTGGAGGAGGCGAGAATGACGGCGATACGAAATTTCGGATTCGGTTGCGCTCTGGTGGGTGCAATCGCGCTCAGCGGCACCGCGGCTGATGCCGCCGAGCAGATCACCTTCGTCTCGCAAGGCGGGGCCTATCAGCAGGCGCAGACGGTGGCGATCCTCGATCCCTCCGCCAAGAAGCTCGGCATCACTATCAACCAGGATTCGATTCCCGACGCCTGGCCGGCGATCAAGACGCAAGTCGGCAGCGGCAAGCCGATCTGGGACGTGGTCGACACCCCGACCGGCTATTGCCTGCGCGGCGGGGAGCAGGGGCTGATCGAGAAGCTCGACTTCTCGAAGATCCCCAACGCTGCGGCGATGCCGGAGGCGTATCGCAGTCTTTACTCCGTCTCCTACGAATTCTATTCCAGCGTGCTCGCCTTCAGCCAGAAGACGTTCCCGAAGGATGCACCGAACAGCTGGGCGGATTTCTGGGACGTGAAGAAATTCCCGGGCCGCCGCGCGTTGCGCAACCATCCGATCGCCACGCTCGAGGCGGCGTTGATGGCCGACGGCGTCGCGCCGGACAAGCTCTACCCGCTCGACGTCGACCGCGCCTTCAGGAAGCTCGAGGAGATCAAGCCGCACATCACGGTGTGGTGGACCTCGGGCGCCCAGTCGGCGCAGCTGCTCAATGACGGCGAGGTCGACATGGAGATGGCCTGGAACGGCCGCGTCAGCGCCGTCGCCAAGGAAGGTGCCAAGGTCGCCTTCACCTACAACCAGGGCATCCTGCAGAGCACTTCGCTCTGCATCCTCAAGGGCGCGCCCAATCTCGCCACCGCGGTCAAATTCCTCAACGAGGCCGTCGATCCCGTGCACCAGGCCAATCTGCCGCTGCACATCGATTACGGTCCGGGCAATCCCAAGGCGTTCGAGACGAACGTGATCAAGCCTGAGCGTGCGGCGCAATTGCCGAGCGAGCCGGCGAACGCGGCCAAGCAGGCGCTGATGTCCTACGCCTGGTGGTCCTCGCCTGCCGGAGAAGCCGCCGAGAAGCGCTGGGCGTCCTTCATGCAGAAGTAAGTATAGTCGTGATGAGCGCGAGTCGCACCACTGCCGACGCTGCGCTCCCTCCCCCGCTTGCGGGGGAGGGTTGGGGAGAGGGTGTCTCCGCGAGAAAGAATCCCCAAGAGGACAGAACCCTCACCCGGACCGCTTTCGCGATCCGACCTCTCCCGCAAGCGGGAGAGGTGCAGCACCCGAGATGAGCGAGCTTATGCTGACGACATCAGTGCCAGATCCCTCCCAAAAGCATCGGCGCCGCGAGCACGGCCTGATGCTGGCATTGGTGTCGCCGGCGCTGCTGGTGATTCTGGCGCTGATCGTGCTGCCGGTCGGCTGGCTCGCCTGGCAGTCGATCTACCATGACGGCTTCACGCTGGAGAATTATCGCCGCGTGTTCACGGAAGACGTCTACTGGCGCAGCTTCGCGCTGACCTTCGAGATCAGCCTCGCGGTCACGGGGATCGCGCTGCTGCTCGGTTATCCCGTGGCTTATCTTGCCAACTCGGTGCCGAAAGGATGGAGCATCCTCATCCTGTCGCTCGTCGTGCTGCCGTTCTGGACCAGCGTGCTGGTGCGCGCCTATGCCTGGCTGGTGCTGCTTCAGCGCAGCGGCGTGATCAATCAGCTCCTGCGCAATCTCGAATGGATCTCCGAGCCGCTCGCGCTGGTCCACAACACCTTCGGCACGGTCGTCGCGACGGTGCACATCCTGCTGCCCTTCATGGTGCTGCCGCTTTATGCGACCATGCAGAAGATCCCGAACGAGCTGATGCAGGCCGGCGCCAGCCTGGGCGCAAGCCCGTCGCTAACCTTTGTCCGCGTGTTCCTGCCGCTGTCGCTGCCGGGCGTGCTGGCGGGCTGTACCATGGTGTTCGTGCTCTGCCTCGGCTTCTACATCACGCCGGAATTGCTGGGCGGCGGCCGCACCGTGATGGTGTCAATGCTGGTGAGCCGCAATGTCGAGCTTTACAACCAGTTCGGGGCCGCGAGCGCCGTCGCAGTGGTGCTGCTCCTCAGCGTCCTCGCGATCTTCGTCGTCGTCAGCCGTTTCATCTCGCTCGATCGCGCGTTGGGGCAGAAATGACGCGCTCCGCGGCCGCAAGCATCGTCCTCTATGCGATCAGCGCGCTGGTGCTGGTCTATCTAATCCTCCCCATTCTGATCATCGTGCCGATCTCGTTCTCCAGCGCGCGCTTCCTCACCTTCCCGCCGCCGTCCTTCTCGCTGCGCTGGTATCAGCAATATTTCGCCAACCCGGCCTGGATGCAGGCGACGCGGGTGACGCTGACCGTCGCAGTCCTGACCGTCCTGATCGCAACGCCGTGTGGGGTGGCTGCTGCCTACGCCATCAGCCAGTCGAAGCTGCGGATCATGCGCGTGATCCATATGGCGCTGCTGCTGCCGCTGGTGGTGCCGATCATCATCACCGCGGTCGGCATCTTCTTCGTCTATGCCAAGGTCGGCCTGGTCGCCACCATGCCCGGCCTCGTGCTGGCGAATGTGATGCTGGGATTGCCTTACGTCGTCATCTCGGTGCTGGCGGGCTTACAGAGCTTCGATCCGGCGCAGGAGATGGTGGCGCGCAGCCTCGGCATGAACCGCCTTCGCAGCTTCTTTGCGGTGACGCTGCCGCAGATCAAGTCCAGCGTAGTCGCCGGCGGCATCTTCGCCTTCATCTCGGCGGTGGACGAGACCATTGTCGCGCTGTTCATCTCGGGCGGCCAGTACCAGCCGCTGACCAAGCGCATGTTCACCGCGCTGCGCGACGAGATCGACCCGACCATCGCCGCGATCTCGACGCTGATGACGGCGGCCTCGTTCATGCTGGTGCTGCTGGCGAGCGCGCGGCAGAAGAAGGGCGGGTGAGGGGAGCGCCGCTCCGCTTTCGGCGTCGTCGCCCGACTTGAGCGCCAGCTAAACCTTCGGCGCCAGCCACGCCAGGATCATCTCCACGATCTGCGTCCGGCTCTTCGCCAGCATCCTGGGCTCGCTCAGGTCGCGATCGAACAGCGCGCCAAAGGTGTGGCGGTTGGCGACGCGGAAGAAGCAGTAGGAGGAGATGGCGAGGTGCAGGTCGATGGCATCGACGTCGTCGCGGAAGACGCCTTCCTCGCGGCCGCGCCTGAGGATGGCGTCGAGGGTTGCGATCACGCTGGCGTTGAGCTGGCGCAGCAGCAGATTCTGCTTCAGGTGCTTGCCGTGATGGATGTTCTCGATTGAGACCAGGCGGATGAAGTTCGGGTTGCGCTCGTCGTGGTCGAAGGTCGCTTCGATCAGCCGACGCAACCCTTCGCGCGCGTCGCAGCTCGCGATGTCGAGCTGGTCTTCCAGCGCGCGGATGCTGCGATAGGCCTCCTCGAGCACCGCGAGGTAGAGCTGCTCCTTGCCGCCGAAATAGTAGTAGATCATGCGCTTCGAAGTGCGCGTCCGCGCCGCGATCGCATCGACGCGCGCGCCGGAATAGCCTTCCGAGGCGAATTCGGCCATCGCCACTTCGAGGATGTCGCGCTTGGTGCGCTCAGGGTCGTTGATGCGCTTGGATGGGGGCGGCATGCGCTCGAGCACTATTGTTTCTCCCGCCAATTTCCACGGATCATCCTGGAGGTGAAGGCAAATTGGGCCGCTTCCGGCGATGACCCAACGTGTATTTTACAGGCGTACGAGTTCGTATACCACAATCCCAAACCAAGCTTACGGCAATCAGAACCATAATCGCGCGCGAGGCGGGGCCCGCCTGTCGCGGTCCGGAGGGGCGCGTATGGCCCTTGATCAGGATCGTCCGATCGCGAAATCCGCAGCCGTTTCCGCGTGAATGGCCGTGGTGTCGAACGTCTCGACCGACGTGTCATCGGGGCCGACCAGCATCGTGATCTCGGTGCAGCCGAGGATGATGCATTCCGCGCCGGCGGCGACGAGCGCGGCCATCACGTCCTGATAGCGGCGACGCGAAGGATCGGCGACGATTCCGAGGCACAGCTCGTCGTAAATGATGCGGTTGACGTCGGCGCGCGCCTTGGTGGGAGGAATCAGCACGTCGAGATCATGCGCGCGCAGCCGATCGACGTAAAAGTCCTCCTCCATCGTGAACCTGGTGCCGAGCAGCCCCACGCGCCGGTAACCTTTCGCCCGAATCCGCTGCGCCGTCGCGTCACCGAGGTGGATGAACGGAACGGTCACGCTGGAGACGATGTCGGGCGCCAGCTTGTGCATCGTGTTCGTGCACAGCACGATCGCCCGTGCGCCGGCACTTTCGAGGCGCCGCGCGACCTCGGCCAGGCTGGCCGCCGCCTCGCTCCAGCGGCCCGCGTACTGCATCTGCTTGATTTCTTCGAAGTCGTAGGAATACAGCAGCAGCGGGGCGGAGTGCAGCTTGCCCAGCCGTTCGCGGACGCGCTCGTTGATCAGCTTGTAATAGAGCGCCGTGCTCTCCCAGCTCATGCCGCCGATCAGGCCGATGGTCTGCATTTCCGATGTCCTCGACGTTGGGGTTCGGCCGGACCATAGACGAAAACGTCCAAGCTCGGTAGCCGTCGCAAAGGCTTGCCTAGCGGGCAACGCGCCTGTGTCGGCCTTTGTCAATCCGCAAGCGCCAAAATATTCCGCTTTGCCGAAATTCGGTTTCGGCGTATGTGTCGCTCATCCTGATCCGGCGAAAGGGGCGGTCGTACGTCGTCACGAGCCGCGGATCGGGGAGCGGTGGACGCAGGCGGCGTCGTGCACGAGAGGCGGGAGCAGGGCGGGATCAACCCCGTGAGGTCCTGCTTCGTGCGGACGAGCGGCGCTGGTGCGTACGGCCAAATCGCGTGGTCCTGGCTGTCGTCGCTACAGCCAAGCCTTGCGGAGGTGCGCCGAGCCCGACCGGGCAAAGCGCGCCGCCAATCCGCGAGGTGACGGAGGCAAGCAGGAACTCGTCTCCGGAGAGAGCGCGCCATACGCTGTCAAACATCGCGCAGGGAAGGCCGGACGTTTCGGCTTCACCTGTTGATCCGTTGTGCCTATGCGTGTGCATCTGATTGCACGGCGGACCGAGGGTGCCAGCCGGCGCCCGGCCTTCCCTGCGCCCTTTCATTCTGAGGGCGTGACGCGAAGCGCAAAACTCGGGCGGAAAGCGCCGCGAGGATGCGAAGGCGTGTCTGCAGCCACACACGCGCTGTCATCGCCCGGCTCGACCGGGCGATCCAGTAATCTGAGGCCATTTGAATCAAGGCTGCGGCGTACTGGATTCCTCGCCCCCGTGCGCAATTGCGCACTAGGCGGGGAATGACAGCGTCATTTGAAGGACCATCTTGTCAGCTCATACACCGTCATTGCTGTCACGTCATCGCGAACGGGTGGTCGTGCAAGGAGCAGGGATCGGCATGCCGCCTGCGCAGGCTATGATCGGCTTTCGAGCTTGCGCGCTCTCCCGGCCTGTCTTACGCAGTTCCCGAATAGTAGCGCATCGCCAAAGCCTTGAGGGAGCCGACATGACCATCCGCAACACCCGCACCGGCGGCCAGATCCTGATCGATCAGCTCGTCGCGCAAGGCGTCGAGCGCGTCACCTGCGTGCCGGGCGAGAGCTATCTGGCCGCGCTCGATGCGCTGCATGACAGTCCGATCGACGTCATGATCTGCCGCGCCGAGGGCGGCGCGGCGATGATGGCGGAGGCCTATGGCAAGCTCACCGGGCGGCCCGGAATCTGCTTCGTCACCCGCGGTCCTGGCGCCACCAATGCCAGCCACGGCGTCCATATCGCCATGCAGGATTCGACGCCGATGATCCTGTTCGTCGGTCAGGTCGATACCGGCATGCGCGAGCGCGAGGCGTTCCAGGAGCTCGATTACAAGGCCGTGTTCGGCGCCATGGCGAAATGGGCGGTCGAGATCGACCGCCCCGACCGCATTCCGGAGCTGGTGGCGCGTGCCTTCCGCGTCGCCATGCAGGGCCGCCCCGGTCCTGTGGTGATCGCGCTGCCGGAGAACATGCTGACCGAGACCGCGGCCGTTGCCGATGCCATGCGCATCGAGCCTGCGGTGAGCTGGCCTGGGCCGGCCGATCTCGAAAAGCTCGGTGCCATGCTCGCGGGCGCCAGGGCGCCGCTGGTCATCCTCGGCGGCTCGCGCTGGACCGACGAGGCGACCAAGGGCATCGCGCGCTTTGCCGAGCGGTTCGACCTGCCGGTCGCGACCTCGTTCCGCCGGGCCTCGCTGATCGATGCCGATCACTCGCATTATGCCGGCGATCTCGGCATCGGGCCGAGCCCGGGCCTGAAGGCGCGCATCGATAACGCCGACGTCATTCTCCTGATCGGCGGCCGCATGTCGGAAATGCCGTCCTCGTCCTACACGCTGTTCGACATTCCCTCGCCGAAGCAGAAGCTGATTCATGTGCATCCAGGCTCGGAAGAGCTCGGCCGCGTCTATCAGCCGGAGCTGGCGATCCAGGCGTCGCCTGCCGCCTTCGCTGCCGCCGTCGAGACGCTGAAGCCCGCGGGCGCAGTGGCCTGGAAGGGCGAGGCCGCCAAGGCGCATGCCGATTACCTTGCCTGGACCGACAAGGCGCGCGAGCTGCCGGGCACGTTCCAATACGGGCAAGTCATGACCTGGCTGCGCGACCGGCTGCCGAAGGACGCCATCGTCTGCAACGGCGCCGGCAATTATGCCGGCTGGATTCACCGCCATCACCGCTTCCACAGTTTTGCGGCGCAGCTGGCGCCGACCTCGGGCTCGATGGGCTACGGCGTGCCGGCGGCGGTGCTTGCGAAACGGCAATATCCGGATCGAATCGTCGTCGCCTTTGCCGGCGACGGCTGTTTCCTGATGAACGGCCAGGAGTTCGCGACGGCCGTACAGTATGACGCGCCGTTGGTCGTGATTGTCGTCGACAATTCGCAATACGGCACCATCCGTATGCACCAGGAGCGCGACTATCCCGGCCGCGTCGTCGGCACTCAGCTCAAGAACCCTGACTTTGCGATGTATGCGAAGGCGTTCGGCGGTCATGGCGAGCGGGTCGAGCGCACCGAAGAATTCGCGCCGGCGTTCGAGCGGGCGCTGGCCTCGGGCAAGCCGTCGATCCTCCACTGCATCATCGATCCCAGAGCGATCTCGGTCGGCAAGGATTTTACGCCCGCGGTGAAGGCATAAGGCGATGGCGGGCGGTCGCCACGTTGCGATCATCGGCGCCGGCGCGGTCGGGGTGATCAGCGCCATCGAGGCGCTGCGCGAGGGCCATCGCGTCACGCTGATCGATCCGGGCGAGCCCGGCGGCGAACAGGCAGCGAGCTACGGCAATGCCGGTTGGCTGTCGTCGCACTCGGTGATCCCACCGGCCGAGCCTGGCATCTGGAAGAAGGTGCCGGGCTATCTGATGGACCCGTTCGGCCCACTTGCGATCCGCTGGTCGTATTTGCCGAAGGCGCTGCCCTGGCTGATCAGATATCTGCTCTCCGGCTGGACCGCGGCGCGGGTCGAGACGACGGCCTTTGCGCTGCGTGATCTGTTGAAGGACGCGCCGCTGCTGCACCGGAAGCTTGCCGAAGAAGCCGGCGTTCCGGAATTGATCGAGCGCAACGGCGTCATGCACGTGTTTCCGTCGCGCGGCAATTTCGACAACGACCTTGGGTGGCGCCTGCGCAAGAAGGTCGGTGTCGAATGGCTGGAGCTTTCCGCCGACGAGATGCGTCAGCGCGAGCCTGATCTGCACCCGCGCTACACCTTTGGTGTAGTGGTGGAGGAGGCTGGCCGCTGCCGCGATCCCGGCGCTTATGTCGCAGCGCTCGCCAATCATGCGATCGCGAGCGGCGCCAAGCATGTGCGGGCCAAGGCGACCGGTCTGAAGCTGTCCGGCAACAAGCTCGTGGCCGTCGTCACCGAGACCGGCGAGATCGCTTGCGATGCGGCCGTCGTCGCGGCTGGCGCCCGCTCGAAGCAGCTCACCGCATCGCTCGGCGATCCCCTGCCGCTGGAGACCGAGCGCGGCTATCACGTCATGATCGAGAATCCGGAATCGGGCCCGCGCAGCTCGATGATGGCGTCCGATGCCAAGATGGTGGTGAACTGGACCAACAGGGGCCTGCGCGCGGCCGGCACGGTCGAAATCGCGGGCCTTCAGGCCGCGCCGAACTGGAAACGCGCGGAGATCCTGCGCGACCATCTCATCAGCATGTTTCCCAAGCTGCCGAAAGACATTCCGGCCTCGCGCATAAAAACCTGGTTCGGCCATCGGCCAAGCATGCCGGATGGACGACCCTGCATCGGCTATGCGCGCGCCTCGCGCGATATCGTCTATGCTTTCGGCCATGGCCATGTCGGCCTGGTCGGTTCGGCCCGGACCGGCCGCCTTGTCGCGCAGCTCCTCAGCGGCAAGCAACCGGAAATTCCGCTTCTTCCCTTCGCGCCCGATCGTTTTCTCTGAGGTCGCAACATGACCATTTCAGCCAACGCGTCATCCCGAATCGCCCGTGGCGGCAAGGCCATCTATGGCGCGCCGCTCGGCATCTTGATGCTGGAGGCGCGCTTCCCCCGCATTCCCGGCGACATGGGCAACGGCACGACCTGGCCCTTTCCCGTGCTCTATCGCGTGGTGAGCGGGGCCTCGCCGGAGAAGGTGGTGCTGAAGGGCGCGGCCGGCCTGCTGCCCGACTTCATCGATGCGGCCAAAGATCTGGTGCGGTTAGGGGCCGAGGCGATCACCACCAATTGCGGCTTTCTCTCGCTGTTCCAGAAGGAGATCGCGGCCGCGGTCGGCGTTCCCGTCGCGACCTCGTCGCTGATGCAGGTGCCGTGGGTGCAGGCGACCCTGCCGCCGGGCAAGCGCGTCGGTCTCGTCACGGTGTCGGGCTCGACCCTGACGCCGGCCCATCTCGAAGGCGCCGGGGTGCCGCTCGACACGCCGCTGGTCGGCACCGAGAACGGCAAGGAGTTCTTTCGCGTCCTGATCAAGGCCGAGAAGGACGACATGGACGTCGCACAGGCCGAGCGTGACGTGGTCGAGGCCGGCAAGCAGCTCGTCGCCAAAAATCCCGATGTCGGCGCCATCGTGCTCGAATGCACCAACATGCCGCCTTATGCGGCGGCGCTTCAAGCCGAGGTCGGGTTGCCGGTTTATGACATCTATTCCATGATCACCTGGTTTCACGCCGGACTGCGCCCGCGCGTCTTTGCGTGAGCGCGTCCGCGAGACCGTCACAAGTCCTGGAGCGAACCCATGAAATTATCTGGTAAGGTCGCCGCCATCACCGGCGCCGCACGCGGCATCGGAAAAGCCTGTGCGAAGAGACTTTTGGACGACGGCGTCAAGGTCGTGATCTCCGACATCGATGCCGAGGGCCTTGCCGCGACGGCCGCCGAGCTGGGCCGGCCGGATACCTTGCGCGCCGTCGTCGGCAATGTCGCCAAGCGCACTGATGTTGACCTGCTCGTCGCCACCGCCGTGAAGGAGTTCGGCCGGCTCGACATCATGGTCAACAATGCCGGCGTCGCCCGCAACCGCGACATCCTCGACATCACCGAAGAGGAATTCGACGAGATCATCGGCATCAACCTGAAGGGCGCGTTCTTCGGCGTGCAGGCGGCCGCCAGGCAGATGATCGCGCAAGGTGGCGGCGGCGTCATCATCAACATGTCGTCGGTGAATGCGCTGCTCGCGATCCCGGCGCTTGCGACCTACGCGATGTCCAAGGGCGGCATGAAGCAGCTCACCTCGGTCGCCGCAGTCGCGCTCGCCCCGCACAACATTCGCGTCGTCGCGGTCGGGCCGGGCACGATTTTGACCGACATGGTGGCGTCGTCGATCTACACCTCGGAGGACGCCCGCAAGACAGTGATGTCACGCACGCCGGCGGGCAGGGGCGGCGAGCCGAGCGAGGTGGCCTCCGTTGTCGCGTTCCTCGCCAGCGACGATGCCTCCTACATCACCGGGCAGACGATCTATCCGGATGGCGGAAGGCTCGTCCTGAACTACACGGTGCCGGTGAAGGAGAAGTAGGAGGAGGTCGCCCCACACTCGCTGTCGTCGCCCGGCTTGACCGGGCGATCCAGTACTCCGAGACAGCAGTGATAGAACCGATGGGCTGCGGCGTACTGGATTCCCCGCTTTCGCGGGGAATGACAGTCGTTGTGAGGCGAGCAGTATTCCTCTCACTCCGCCGCAACATTGATCCCGTGACCGAGCCGCTTCGAGATGCCGCCGGCACAATCCCGCAGCGCATGCGCGATCGGGCTGTCCCAGCGCGCGTCGAACGTGCCCTCAGGCCCCATCGCGGTGATGACCAGCGCGACATGGCCGGAATGGTCGAACACCGGGGCGGAGAAGGCATTGACGCCGGGCAGGGGATCGCCGAGGGCGCGGGCAAGGCCCTGCTTGCGCACCTCGGTCAGCATCTCCGCGACCTTGGCGCCCTTCACCGCGCGCTTGGGATTGTAACCGACGCCATGACGGTCGAGGCCGCTCTCGAGCGCGGCGGCAATCGTCTTCTCCGGCAGGAACGCTGCGAACGCCCGGCCGGTCGCCGTCTCCAGCAGCGCCATCACGGAGCCGACGCGCATGACGATGTGAACCGGCTGGGCCGGCTCTTCGAGCTGGACCACGGTCGGCCCTTGCGTGCCCCACACTGCGAGTGAGACTGCATGTCCGATCTGGCTCGCCAGCGCGGCGATCTTCGGCCTTGCGATGCGCACGCCGGAGAGGCGGCGGAGGCTGATCAGGCCGAGCTCCAAGGCCAGTGCGCCGATCTCGTAGCGGCCGGTGGTCTCGTCCTGCTCGATCAGGCCGATGCGCGAGAAGCTGGCGAGGTAGGGATGCGCCTTGGCCGGCGCCATGCCGGCCTCGCGCGCGAGGTCGCGCAGCATCATCGGCTCGCCGCACCGGGCGAGGGCCCGGAGCAGTTCTCCGCCGACCTCGATCGACTGGATGCCGCGGCTTTCCCTCTTCATGCGCCTCCTGGCGTCTGGCTTACGCCGCGTCGCGCTTGGCGGCGCTGTCGGCGAGATGACGGCCGGCAATGTAGCCGAAGGTCAGTGCCGGCCCAAGCGTGATGCCGGCACCGGGATAATTTCCGCCCATGATGCTCGCCATGTCGTTGCCGGCGGCATAGAGCCCAGGAATCACCCGGCCCTCGGCGTCGAGCGCCCGCGCGTTCGCGTCGGTGACGATGCCGGCATAGGTGCCGAGATCGCCGATCACCATCTTGATGGCATAGAACGGGCCGTTCTCGATCGGCGCGATGCAGGGATTGGGCCCGTGCATCGCGTCGCCCTGGTAGCGGTTATAGGCCTTCGAGCCCTTGCCGAAGGCGGCGTCGTGGCCCTGCGGCGCCGTCGCATTGAACTGTTTGACGGTCTCGACGAAGGCCTTGGCATCGATGCCGGCCTTCGCCGCCAACGCCTCCAGCGTATCGCCGCGCATGAGATAGCCGGTCTGGAGGTGATGACCCAGCGGCATCGGGAAGGGCGGCACGCAGCCGAGGCCGTATTTGCGCAGCGTCGTGTGATCGCAGACCAGGAACGCGGCGATCTCGTCGCCAGGCCTGGCCGCCTTGACCATGGCCTGGACGAAGTCGTGATAGGAATTGCCTTCATTGGCAAAGCGCTTGCCGTCGCGCATTACCGCGATCACGCCCGGCTTGGCGCGGTCGATGAAATGCGGCATCACGCCCTTCGATCCGTCCTTGCGCGTGGTGAGCGACACCGGCACCCAGGCCGCCGCGTTGGGCAGGCGATCCTCGACTCGCCCGCCGGCGGATTCTGCGAGACGCAGCCCGTCGCCGGTGTTGCCGGTGGGCCCCGGCGAATAATGCTCGTTGCCGGTCGGCGCGTGCGGGAACATCTTCTTGCGCCGTTCCGCGTCATGGGGAAAGCCGCCGCAGGCGAGCACGATGCCCTGGCGCGCGCGAACACGCACGTCGCGTCCCTCGCGCGAAACGATCGCGCCGGTCACGGTGCCGTTCTCGACCGTTAGCTCGCGCATTGGCGAGGACAGCCACATCGGAATTTTGAGATCGAGCGCGGATTTGGCGAGGCGCCCGGCGAGCGCATTGCCGTTGGTCAGTGTCATGCCGCGGCCATAGCGCAGCACGTCCATCAGGTGCCGCGACAGCCGCTTGGCGACGTAGACCGCCGAGGTCAGCGACTTCGTCACGCGCATGAAATGGATGATCTCCTTGCCGCTTCCCAGCATCATGCCGAACACGGTGAGCTCGGGCAGCGGCATGCCCAGCGTCTTGATGAGGTCGCCGAGCTCGCGGCCGTCGAACGGACGCGTCACCATGGAACGGCCGCCCTGTGCGCCGCCCGGCGCCTCCGCGTGATAGTCCGGAAACACCAGCGGCATGTCGAAGCGCAGCGCCGTCTTGGTGGTGAAGAAGTCGACCGCCTCGGGGCCGGCCGACAGAAATGCATCAACGCGTGCCGCATCGTAATTGTTGCCGGCCTCGTGCCGCAGGTAAGTGCGGGCTTGCTCCGGCGTTTCCGCAATGCCATAGGCCTTCGCCAGCGAGGTGCCGGGAATCCAGAGCCAGCCGCCGGAGCGGGCGGTGGTGCCGCCGAAGCGCGGCTCCTTCTCGACGATCAGCACGTCGAGGCCGCGGGAGCGGGCGGTGATCGCGGCCGACATGCCGGAGCAGCCCGATCCGGCCACGAGCACATCGCACTCGTAGGTTTCGCTTGCGCTATGCTCGTTGCCGGTCATCTGAACCTCACTTTTTGAGCAGCGGACATTTGGACTCGGAGACCGGGCGGAAGGCGTCTTCGCCCTTCACGGTCTTGACGATGTCCAGATAGTCCCATGGTTCCTTCGATTGCTCGGGCGATTTGACCTTGGCGAGGTACATGTCGCGGATGACGCGGCCGTCCTCGCGCAACTTGCCGCCATGGACGAAGATATCCTCGATCGGCAGCTCGCGCATCTTGGCCATTACCTTGGCGGGATCGTCGCTGCCGGCGGCCTTGATGCCTTTCAGGTAATGCAGAACCGAGCCGTAGACGCCGGTATGGATCATGGTCGGCATCACCTTGGTGCGCTCATAGAACTTCTTGGACCAAGCGCGCGTCGCCTCGTCCATATTCCAGTACGACGCCGTCGTCATATAGGTGCCCTGCGCGGCTTTGAGGCCGACCGCGTGCACGTCGGTGTCGAACATCAGCAGGCCGACCAGCTTCTGGCCGCCCTGCACCAGGCCGAACTCGCCGGACTGCTTGATCGCGTTGTCGGTGTCCTGGCCGGCATTGGCGAAGGCGACGACGTCGGATTTCGAGCTCTGCGCCTGCAACGCGAAGGAGGAGAAGTCCGCGGTATTGGTCGGATGCTTGACGCCGCCGAGCACCCTGCCGCCCATCTCGTTGATGAAGCGGGTTGCGTCCTTCTCGAGCTGCTGGCCGAAAGCATAATCGGCCGTGATGAAGTACCAGGACTTGCCGCCTTCCTTGATCACGGCGGAGGCCGTCACCTTGGACAGCGCGTAGGTGTCGTAGGTGAAGTGCACGGTGTTCGGACTGCACAGCTCGTCGGTCAGCGAGCTCGCGCCGGGGCCGGAGAGCAGGGCAATCTTATTGCGTTCGCGCACCATGTTGTGCACGGCGATCGCGATGCCGGAATTGGGGATGTCGACGACGGCGTCGACCTTGCCGTTGTCGAACCAGCCGCGCACGATCTGCACGCCGACATCGGTCTTCATCTGGTGATCGGCGCTGATGATCTCGATCGGCTTGCCGAGCACGGTCGGCCCGAACTCCTCAACCGCCATCTTCGCGGCCTCGACCGAGCCCGGTCCTGAGTTGTCCCGGCCCCAGCTCGACAGGTCCGTCAGCACGCCGATCCGCACCGCGTCGTCGGAGACTTGCGCGGTCGCCGCTGTCGTCATGGCCGCCGACGTCATGGCCGCGAGCATGGCGCAGGCCAGAAGCCCTCTCATCGTTGTTTCCTCTCTTTTATGGGCCGCACGGCGCGGCCGATCGCTCTGGAGGTAAATTAGATATATACAAATAAGTTTGTCAATGACGAACTGGTTGGGCGAGGAGAGGCGGAACTTCTTCAACCCCGCCGATCATCAGGATCGCCGTGACGCCGAGGCGCCGGAAAAGCGGCGCGCGACGGCCTCGAGTCCTGCCCACCTCAACGGCAAGCGGCAGCGCCGGGCATCACCAGGAAGGTGATGCTCGCTGGCGGCAGGCGGACCCGACCTGCCGCCGTCGCGCGCGCTTCGAAGCGGGGCAGGTCGTCGTCGTCCGACAGCGAGAGGCTCTTGCCGTTCAACTGCACGCTGATGTCTTGCAGATGATCCGCCCGAAGCGTGTAGCGCGCGGCCGAAACGGCCAGCGTCACGGAACGTGACTTGTGTCGCGACGTGTTGATGAGAAGCACGGATGCCGCACCCTTTGTCGCGGCATGGCAATGTGCATAGACGTGGAGGCCGGCTGTCGAGGCCACGTCCGGATCGAGCACGGTCGATCCCATCAATCGGCGCCAGAGCAGGGCGCCCCAGTAATTTGGCCGCGGGCGAAAGGTCCTTTCGTCAAGCAAGCCGTAGTCGCTCGCCGCGAGCGTGTTGTGCATGACGACCTGCACGCCGGCCTTGGCAAGACGGCCGAGTTGATCGAGATAGCGGAACGTGTCGAGGAAGGTCGCATCCCACATGTTGCCGCCGCAGGCGGCATTCGCCGTCTCCGTCAGCCAGATCGGCTTGCCCGGCTCGAATGCGTCGCGCAATCTGCGATAGATGTTCAGCGTGGCGTCGGTCCGCGACAGCCAGTCTTCGGACAGCGCCTGCACCGGATCGTCGTGCGTGCCGCAGCGAGCCGAGAGCGTGTTGTAGTGATGATAGGAGACGCGATCGAGCCCAGGCCCCGTCGCGGCGAGCAGGTCGCGCGTGCGAATGCCGCTGGATGAGGACGCGGACTCGCTTGCGGAGCCCGGACCGGCGATGAGGGTCTCCGGTGCCGAGCGCCGTATCCAGTCGCGAAAGATATTGAAGTCGCGGCCATAGGCCATGGCGTCATATCCCGGCGGGGGGCCGTTGATGGCCGCGAGGGTCGGCTCGTTCATGAATTCGACGGCGGCGATGCGGCCACCCAGTTGGCGGGTCTCGTCAATGAGACGCTGCGCCTGGGCCGGCCTCCACGCGCCGTCCGGGCCACGGCTGCCGGGACTGACGGCAAAGGACGTCACGATCTCCGCATCGACCGCACGGGCAAAATCGACGACGCCACGCCATTGCGCGCGGGTGAGCACGCCGTTGAAGCCGGCGGGTGGCGCGGATTCCGCAGCGTCATTGTCGGCGAAAAACGTCGCATTCGCCCAGGTGCCGCTGACGCGCATGTAGGCGGGCCCCAGCGCCGCGGCGAGCCGGCGCAGCCGCTGGTTGGAGAGATCAACCGGTGGCCGATAAGCGTAGCGATCACGACGCATGTCCTTCTGCGCGTAGGGCTTCCAGAACCGGCCGCCGGTCACCTCGACCATCTCGACATTGTAGGACTGGAAGCGGGCGTCGATCGTGCCTGATACCTTCATGCGTGCAGGCGTGATCATGTCCGCGCCATCGCCGGCCCCCAGCGACGTCGCGCCGAAGAGCAGCGCGAAGCCAATTCTCCGGAATGTCTGCATGGCACGGGTGCCTGCCAATGAAGGCCCTGCCGAACGAGTTCCCATCCTGTTCGACGGGGCAAGGCTATTTCTACGCCTGGTGCGACACAGCTAAATGGCCGGGGATCGTCGAAACTCTTGGTTCGGCAGGCTACCCCTGGGAGAGGTCCGGCGGCCGCAAAATTTTTTCTGGCTGGCCTCTTGAAACCAACTTTCCATTTTCTAAGTCGTTTTTCGCCGCGAGAGCGGTGTGCCGGACGCCAGATCGGGTCCGGTGCGGGCGCCGGGCCGGTCTTCGGACCCCGTCTGAGACCCCGTCCTGCGCTCCTTCGTATCCATCTTGCTCTCAGGAGGACTTGGTTATGAGGACCAGTTTCGACTTCGCGCCCCTGTGGCGTTCCACCATCGGCTTCGATCACCTGGCCGACCTCGTCGACAGCACGCTGCGCCAGGCGACCGAGGACAATTATCCCCCCTATAACATCGAACGCTCCGGCGAGGACCATTACCGGATCAGCCTTGCGGTGGCAGGCTTCGGCGCCAGCGACATCACGGTGACGGCCGAACAGAATGCGCTCACGATCGAGGGCAGGAAACCCGAGACCGCCGCGCGAGAATATCTGTACCAGGGCATCGCCGCACGGCCGTTCCGGCGTGTGTTCAACCTTGCCGACTATGTCCAGGTGAAGCAGGCTTCGTTCCAGGACGGACTGTTGATCATCGACCTGGTCCGCGAGGTTCCGGAAGCGATTAAGCCGCGTCGGATCCCGATCGCGGGTGCCGCGCCTGCGGCCTCGCAGATCGAGCAGAAGAAAGCTGCTTAAGCTTCCGAGCAAGCGAGGTGGCGGAGCGCGGCGCGCCACACGTGGGCCGCGCTTCCCCGATGCATGAAGGAGAGAACCATGGCTTTTCGTGATCTCATTCCCTGGTCAGGGAAACAGGAGCTTAGCCCTGCGCGCGACAATTTCGATCCCTTCCTGACCCTTCACCGCGAGATGAACCGTCTGTTCGACGACGTCTTCCGCGGCTTCGGCGGGACCAGCCTGTCGCCGCTGATGGAAGGCCGCTTCGGCTGGCCGAGGGTCGAGCTCAGCGAGACCGACAAGACGCTGACCGTCTCGGCCGAGCTTCCCGGCCTCACCGAGAAGGAGGTCCAGGTCGAGATTGCCAATGGCGTGCTGACTCTCCGCGGCGAGAAGAAGGCGGAGCGCAACGGCGAAGGCAGATACTTCACCGAGCGTTATTACGGCGCTTTCGAACGTCAGATCCCGCTAGAGGGCGTCGAGGAGGACAAGGCCGAGGCATCGTTCAAGAACGGCGTCCTGACCGTGTCGCTGCCGAAATCCGAGAAGGCGCGCGAAGGCGTCAAGCGCATCGCGATCAACACGCAATGAGTGAAAGCGGGACGGCGGCGATGACCGCCGCCGTCCAAACGTCAACAAGCCCGTCCCTTGGAAAGGAGCATGAGGGGAGGTTCACCAATGACCAATGTCAATACCAACACCGGCACTCTCAATCCGCTGTTTCATCCCGCGGCCCATTACGACTCGCCCGCCGACGTTCTGAATGCGGCCGAGCTCTCTCCGCCGGAGAAGCGGATCATCCTGTCGTCCTGGGCATCCGACATGTACGCGGTCGAGTCCTGTCCCGCTCTGCGTGAGATCCCCGGAATGAGCCACACGGTCCGGCTCGCCGACATCCTGGCCGCCCTGCGCAAGCTCGACGGCGACAATGACAACGACGATCCGCCGCGCGGCGGCGGCGTGCCGATGCGGCTGCGGCGGCCCTGGGCCGCCGCCGAGGGGCGAAGCCCATGATGCTCACGCAGACCGTTCTGGGACTCGTGCTGCTCGGCCAGGCCTCGGCGGCCTTCGCCGCTCCGTTTCTCGCCATGCAAGGCTGGCTCCTCGCGTCCCACGACGAGTGAAGCCACCCCGTTCTCCGATATCCATACAACGCGGCAGGAAGAAAGATGAATGCTGTGCGTCCGCTCTTGCTGGCGATGCTGGTGATGACGCTCACGGCGTTACAGCCTGCTGCCGGCCAAATCCCCGACATGAAGACCGGCGGCTCGGTGCCGACACTGGCGCCGCTGGTGCGCCGGGTGACACCCGCCGTGGTCAACATTTCCGTGCACGGCCGCGTGCGCGAGGACAATCCGCTCTATCGCGACCCGCTGTTCCGCGAGTTCTTCGACGTTCCCCGGCAGATCGAAAAGGAGGTCAGCGCGACCGGCTCCGGCGTGATCGTCGATGCCGAGCGCGGTTATGTGCTGACCAACAATCACGTGGTCGAAGGCACTTCCGCGGTCCAGATCACGACCAAGGACGGCCGGCAGTTTTCCGCCAAGGTGGTCGGGCGCGATCCGCCGACCGACGTTGCAGTGCTTCAGATCCAGAACCCGGCGGGCCTCAAGGCGCTTCCCTTCGGCGACAGCGATGCGCTCGACGTCGGCGATTTCGTGCTTGCGATCGGCAATCCCTTCGGCCTCGGCCAGACCGTGACCTCCGGCCTCGTCAGCGCGCTGGGCCGCACCGGTCTCGGCAAGCAGGGCTACGAGGATTTCATCCAGACCGATGCCGCGATCAATCCAGGCAATTCCGGCGGAGCGCTGGTGAGCCTGCGCGGCGAGCTGGTCGGTATCAACTCGGCGATCATCTCGCCTGCGGGCGGCAATGTCGGCATCGGCTTTGCCATTCCGGTCAACATGGCGCGCAAGGTGATGGAGCAGATCGTCGTGAGCGGCCGCGTCGAGCGCGGTCGCATCGGCGTCTCGCTGAAGGACCTGCATCCGTCGATCAACAAGGGACTGAACCAAGGCGCCGTCATCGCCGAGATCGTGGCGGACTCGCCCGCCGAGAAGGCCGGCCTGCGCAAGGGCGATATCGTGACCGCAGCCGACGAGCGCCCGATCCGCACCGCCGCCCAGCTCCGCAACACGATCGGCCTTGCACGCGTCGGCGAGGAGGTGAGGCTCACTCTGCTGCGCAACGGTGCGCCACTCACCGCCACCGTGCGCGTGGCGCCGGCGACTGAACCGAGCAGCGCGCTTGCAGGCCCCAATCGCCTCGTTCGTTAAAGCATGATGGGATGAGGCTTGATTGCCGCGATGACGGAGGTGCACTCCCTCTCCCGCTTGCGGGAGAGGGCTGGGGAGAGGGTGTCTCCTCAATGGGACAATCTCCAAGAGGAGAAAGCCTTCTCCCGGCGCGCGGGACGATGCTTCGCATCGCCCGGGACGCGCCGACCTCTCCCGCAAGCGGGACAGGTGAACGAGCCCGCGGCAATCGATTCAACCTAAAGCTACTCCGCTCTAGATCGCAGTCCGCCAAAAGGAAAGTGGCTCGCCCCTGCAGCGGTCATAGACCGCATGCTCTCCCCTGCTCAGGCGGCGCGGTCATCCGGCCCGCCTTGCAGGTCGCGGATCAGCCGACGCTCGCGCTCGATGCGCTGCCGATAGAGCTCGCGCTCATGCTCGGTCTTCGCGCTTGCAAGCAGCAGCTCGTAGTGGCCGATCACCTTTTCGCTGCCGCGAATGAGCAGGTCCCGCTGACTGTTCATCGCGCCAACCCGATCGCATCGGCCGGCAGTCCTGAGGCGCGGAAGCCGACAGGGAAAGTCGCTGCGGTCAGCGCATCGAGCGCCGACTTCTCTTCTGCCAGGCGTCTCTCGATGAAATTGCGCTCCAGCTGCGACAGCCTTGTCTTCAGCAGCCGTCGATAGCGGTGAATGTTGTTGCGGTGCGCACGTATGCGGGCCAAATTCTCATCGAGCATCGTCGTCTCTCCAGACGGTCGCGTTGGGTCCTTTGATCTTTCGAGGGTGAGAAAGTGCTTTCTCGGTGAAAGAAATATTCAACGCGAAACCGCTGTCAAGATGTTCGAAGCTCGCACCCGGCCATCCCTGTTGCGGGCACGCTGAAGATCGACTATCAGCCGGAGCGGCGCGCTTGACGCGGCCCAACGACAAGGAGGGGAGCCCCTGCAATGAAACGGACCTCACCGACGCGACGCGATCTGCTTGCAACCGCAGCGGTCGCGACCGCGGCAACCATGGCGGACGTCGTTCCGGCCCCAGCGCAGGCCGGGCCCAAGCCGATCTTTCCGGTGCCGATGGTGACCATCCCCATCGTCGGCGAGAAAGAGGTGTTCCAGGTCCGGCGTATCTACTGCATCGGGCGCAACTATGCGGCACATGCGATCGAGCGCGGCTCGGATCCGAACCGCGAGCCGCCGTTCTTCTTCCAGAAGCCGACCGACGCGATTCAGAACGTCGCGATCGGCGAGGTCGCCGATCATCCCTATCCGTCGTTGACCAAGAACTATCATCACGAGGTCGAGCTGGTTGCCGCGCTGAAATCCGGCGGTACCAATATCACGGTCGATAAGGCGCTCGACCACGTCTATGGCTACGCGCTCGGCCTCGACATGACCCGGCGCGATCTGCAGAACGGCATGGCGGCGGAGAAGAAGCCCTGGGAGATCGGCAAGAGTTTTGACCACGCCGCGGTGCTCGGCCCAATCCATCCGGCCAGCAAGACCGGCCATTTCGAGAAGGGCGCGATCTCGCTGGCCGTCAACGGAACGGTCAAGCAGAACTCGGATCTCAGCAAGATGATCTGGAGCGTGGCCGAGCAGATCGCAAAGCTGTCGGAAGCGTTCGAACTGAAAGCCGGCGACATCATCTATTCCGGTACGCCGGAAAATGTCGGTCCCGTCGTCAAGGGCGACGTGCTGCTATGCAAGCTCGAGGGCCTGCCGGACATGTCGATCAAGATCGTGTAGCTGCAAGCTGCCGCTGCAACCGCCGGTTGGCGGCGGAAGCTCTGCGACGGCGGAGTTCCACCCGCCGATTGCCTTTTGTTGGCCGGCAAGCGAACCTCGTGCGGCCATAATTGAGAACGAGTGAATTCCCGCGAGGGAGGCGCTCCGATGACCAAAGCTCTGATTACTGCTGTCGCAATGCTGGCCTGTGTGCCCGTGAGCGCGGTTGCGCAGGAGCGCGCCGGTGATGCAGCGCTCGGCGCGGTATCCGGCGCGGTCGTGCTGGGACCGGTTGGGGCGGTCGCCGGAGCCTTGATCGGCTACACCGCCGGACCTTCGATCGCCCGATCCTGGGGCATGAGAGGGTCGCAGTCGGCCGGACACCGGCGGCCGCCGCGCCGCGCGGCCGCGACCAGGAGCCCGCCAGGCACGCGCGAGGCGATGGCAGCCAACGGTCAAGTGAGAGCAGCCGCCAATCCGGCTCCGCCGCCGGTTCAAGCTGCGCCCGCCGTGCCGGCGCAGAGCTCGACGCCGCCCGTTCAGGGCTTCGACTGAGACCGCGGCTTCGAGCGGTCGCCTTCGGCCGCAGCCGGTCGACGTGGCGGGCTTGCGCCCCGAACTAGGGCTGGCCGAGGATCTTCTTCGCGGCGCGGAGATGCGGCCTGTCGATCATCTGGCCGTCGAGCCGCAGCGTGCCGGAATTCGGATTGCTGGCGAACGCCGCAATCACCTTCTCCGCCCAGGCCCGTTCGGCGTCCGTCGGCTCGAACGCCGCATTGACGATATCGACATGCTTGGGATGGATCAGCGCCTTTGCCGAAAAACCGTCGCGCCGCGCGGCGCGTGTCTCCTGCTCGAGGCCGGCGAGGTTGTCGATGTCGGTATAGACGGTGTCGATCGGCGCGACCTCGGCCGCGGCCGCTGCCATCAGGCAGAGATCGCGTGCGAGACGATAGGGGCTGTGGAACACGCCACCTGAGGCTTTTGCGGTGGCGCCGAGCGAAGCCGAGAGGTCTTCCGCGCCCCACATCAACCCGGCGAGGCGAGGGGAGCAGCCCTTGTAGCTGCCGAGGCCGAAGATCGAGCTTGCCGTCTCCGTCGCGACGCAGACGATGCGGGTCGTGCCGACCGCGATACCGGATGCAGCTTCCAGAGCTTCGAGCCAGGTCGCGACCAGGCGCACGTCGTCGCCACCCTGCGATTTCGGCAGCACGATGCCGTCGGGCCTGCCGGGCAGCACCGCGGCGAGATCGGCCAGCGTCATGCCGGTATCGAGCGCGTTGACGCGAACATAGAGCTGGTGCGGGCCGGGACGCTTCCTCAGCATCGCCAGCGTCAGGGTGCGGGCTTCCGGCTTCTTCTCGGCGACGACGGAGTCTTCGAGGTCGATGATCAGAGCGTCGGCCTTGCCTTCGCTCGCCTTCTCGAATTTGCGCGGGGAATCGCCCGGCACGAACAACATCGAACGCATCAGACCGGCCTCTTGTGCATCATCGCCATGCGGCGGCATTTGCCGACGATCTCGTCATTCTGGTTCAAGGCATGGTGCTCGAACTCGACGATGCCCGCTCTCGGGCGCGATTTGGATTCCCTCAACGAAAGCACCTTCGTCGTCGCCCGCAAGGTATCGCCATGGAAGACCGGTTTTGGAAACGTGACGTCGGTCATGCCGAGATTGGCGACGGTGGTGCCCAAGGTCGTATCATAGACCGTCATGCCGATCATGATGCCGAGGGTGTAAAGGCTGTTGAAAATGCGCTGGCCGAACTCGGTCTTTTCGGCGAAATGGGCGTCGATATGCAGCGGCTGCGGGTTGAGCGTCAGCAGGCTGAACATGGTGTTGTCCATCTCCGTGACGGTCCGGGTCAGCGGATGCCTGAACTCCTGGCCTACGGAAAAGTCTTCGAAATAAAGTCCGGCCATCGCGGTTTCCTCCCTGCGAAATAACGGGCGCGCTCCTGGCGTCATGCCGCATGAGCCTATGCATCGTAGACACAGTTGATGGACAAATTCACGTATCTGTACCCGGGGTTTTCGAGCTAAAGAACGCAGGCGAGGGCACGTCGCGGCGCAACAAGCGGCCACGGCCCTTGCGGGGGGAACGCGAGAGACGGGAGATGGCGCGGTCGCGGCTCCCAAGAAGGGGATCAAGATCATGGATTTCGCGCTCACCGATCAGCAGGAAGCCATTCGCGATGCCATCGCCAAGATCTGCGAAGGCTTTCCCGATGCCTATTGGCTGAAGAAGGACCACGACGGCGGCTTCCCGCACGACTTCCACAAGGCGCTGGCGGATGCCGGCTGGCTCGGTATCTGCGTGCCAGAGGAATATGGCGGCTCGGGGCTCGGCATTACCGAAGCTGCGATCATGATGCGCACGATCGCGGAATCCGGCGCCGGCATGTCCGGCGCTTCCGCGGTGCACATCAACGTGTTCGGCCTCAACCCCGTCGTCGTGTTCGGCACCGAGGAGCAGCGCAAGCGCATGCTGCCGCCGATGGTCGAGGGCCGCGAGAAGGCCTGCTTTGCTGTCACCGAGCCCAATACCGGCCTCAACACCACGCAGCTCAAGACCCGCGCGGTCGCCAAGAACGACCGTTACGTCGTCAACGGCCAGAAGGTGTGGATCTCGACCGCGCAGGTCGCGCACAAGATCCTGCTGCTCGCACGCACCACGCCGCTGGAGGAAGTGCGCTCGCCGACCCACGGCCTCAGCCTGTTCTACACCGATTTCGACCGCAACAGGATCAAGGTCCACGAGATCGAGAAGATGGGCCGCAAGATCGTCGATTCCAACGAGCTGTTCTTCGAAGATTTCGAGATCCCGATGGAGGATCGGATCGGCGAGGAAGGCAAGGGTTTTCAGTACATCCTCGAAGGCATGAACCCCGAACGTATCCTGATCGCGGCCGAGGCGGTCGGCCTCGGCAAGCTGGCGTTGGCGCGCGCGACCGAATACGCCAAGACGCGAATCGTGTTCAATCGCCCGATCGGCAAGAACCAGGGCATCCAGCATCCGCTCGCGGTGAACTGGGTCGAGCTCGAGGCGGCCTGGCTGATGGTGATGTCGGCGGCCTGGCAATACGACAAGGGCATGCCCTGCGGCGCCGCGGCCAACGCCGCAAAGTACCTTGCGGGCGAGGCCGGTTTCTCGGCTTGCGAGCAGGCCGTGATGACCCATGGCGGCTTCGGCTATGCCAAGGAGTTTCACGTCGAGCGTTATTTGCGCGAAGTGCTGATCCCACGCATCGCGCCGGTCAGCCCGCAGCTCGCGCTCAGCTTCATCGCCGAAAAGGTGCTGGGGCTCGCCAAATCATATTAGGCTCGGCGCCCGGGAAAGATCGCGATGAATCTCGCTCACCGCCGCTAGCTCAATTCATCATCGCGAGCGTCGGACGCTGGCTCTCGCTGGATCCGATGATCCCCGGAAGATCCGTCGCCTCGCCGGCGATCATGTGCGACATGCCCCAGAACAGGTGAGCGAGGCGTGAGAACACCAGCCGCTCGCGCTCGGCAGGAACGGTGCCAACAGGGATCGTGACGGTCTCGAGGCCAACGACCTTCTTGAAATCCGGCCAGATCGTCATCGACTGCGCGATCACGGAGTAGCAGCGCGGATCGTCATCGCTCTCGTCGGGCGCGGACGGCAGGCCCGGATATTGCGTCGGCGCGGCGTAGAATTTGTAGGCACCATAGCCGAGCTTGAGCAGGAATTTCTCGGGCACGGCGACGTCGGCGGCGAAAGATACCAGCCGCGCCTCGCTCAGCACGTTCAGGTCGATGGCGCCGAGGTCCGATGCGCGGAGCGCCGAGCAGAAGGCGAGGTCGCGATTATGCTCGCGGAGCAGATTGGCCAGCGGCTGCTGCTGTTGCACGGTGTCGGTGAGCAGGATGATGGTCTTGAGCATCTCTGATATCCCTCAGGGGAAAAGTTGGCGTGCGGTCATGACCGCATCCTCGGACGCGTGTGCGGCGAAGAAGTCGTTGGCGATGCGCTGCCCCGGAGCGATCTCCAGGATGCGGTATCGCGCCAGACCGGCGGCTTCACGCGCGACGCCGACGTCGTCCTGCCAGGCGCAGAGCGACAGCTCGAGCCGGCCGTATCCGCCGCAATCGGCGGCATAGGCGCCGGTCACGGCCTCGACGGTCGCGGCGACCGCACCCGCGTCGCTGGCCGAGACGTCGCGCAGGATCACGGCGATGCCGCCTCTGGTCTCGGCCTTCGAGGTCATCACCATGAAGGCGTCGCGGGCGCCGGTGCGGCCGGCGCGGCGGGCCGCGCGCACGATGCCGGCAAAGCCGGGATCGGGACCGAGCTCCAGCGTCGTCGTCTGCTGGTCATGCAGGATCGTGGCGCGCGAGGCTCCGAGGTCGCCTTGCAGTGCGTGATAGGTGCGCGGCAGCCATACGGTATCGAGCGGCACCTGCGACGAGGTCAGGCTCCAGGCCTGATCCAGCAAATAGCCCTCCCAGACCGCGGGATAGGCGGCCGCAAGTTGCTGCCAAGCGTGAAGCAGCCGTTCCGCATGGGCGGAGCGGCCGAGATAGAGCGTGCGCGCCGACATCTCCCAGCGATTCCACTTGTGCAGGGCGACGTCGCAGCCGAGGAAGGCGGGAAGCAGCGGCGCGCCGCGCAAGGTCGCACCGGCATCGACGAACAGCAGCGGCTCGCGATACTTGTTCCACATCCGCACCATGAACTCCGCTTTCTCGAAGCAGAGCAGGCGGTCGTCTAGCTGGGTGTCGATCGGTTCGATATGACAGTCGAGCTGCAGGCGTTCGAGCGAATGGCGGAGGCGGCGCGGCGCGGCCTCGTCGCCGCCGCGCGGATGGCAGGAGACGATCCGCGGCCGGAGGGGGGAGGTATCGGCGGCGGCGAAGAATCTCGACCAGCCGATGCCGCCCCACCACATCTCGTGCGGGCCGTCGGCTCCGCAGGGGCCAACGGTGCCGAACTCGGTCAGCTTGGACTTGAGGAAATCGAAGCCGGGGTTCTCGCTTCTGGGAATGACGACGGCGCAGGCTGGATTGAGCGAACGGTAGAACAGCTCGGCCGCCGCGCCGCTCAGTGGCTCCTTGAGAATGATGACGCCGTCGTGCCGCCCGTCCGGGACGCCATCGAGCGTCGGCGCGCCGTACTGGCCGACCAGCCAGCCCAGGCGGTCGTGCTGGGCCCGGCCGAGCTTGATGCCGCCGGCTTGCAGCAACTGGTCAAGATTCGCCTGCGTCGCGTCCCGCAATTCCATGCCCCCTCGTAAGCCCTGGGATTTCAACGGCCGGGGCGGCGCGATCAGGCGCACTATTTGGAGCCGGGGTGATCGCGACGGAGTAGACCGCGATCTCCTGCGTCATCGGGCTGACCGGGATCAGCAGGCAACCGTCTTCAGTCTCGGCGCGATAGTGGCCGCCATTCCGCTGCACGCCGGCGTAGATCAGCCCGTCAGTCGCGATGGCGACAACCTCCTGGCTCTCGGCGGCGTCACGAACGTCGTCGCCCCGCTGCAGGGTCACGCCGTGAAGCAGGCCCTCGGGCGCAAATTTCGCCAGCGGCAGTGCGATCATGGTGACCGCCATGCGACGCGACAGGGGAATGCGCAGACGCAGCTCGCCAAGCCCGGTGCGGTGAACGGTCACCCCCTCCAGCGCTGCGCCGCCGTCGGCGCGGAACAGTCCGACCTGGACTGGGCCGGCGGGCCGTTCCTCAAAGACGTCAGCAGGCAGGCGGTTGGCGCCGAACAGCACGTAGAGATAATTATAGGATGGCGACAGGCCGGCGAAACTGCCCGCGAGCCACATTGGCGGCGCGGCGGCCGTGCAGGCTGCCGAGAGGCCGCGGGCGGTGATCTGGTTGCGCACGAACGGCCCATCGAGCAGCGGCGCGAGCGCGTGAGTGCCGAGATTGACGTCGTGTTTCAACGTGCCGAGCAGCGCGAGCTCGTCATCGTCAGGCAGCAGCAGAAGCCGGCCCAGCGTCGCCGCGCACCAGCTCGCCGCGACATCGGGTGCGGCATAGGGATCGAGGTCGTAGTCGCGGGCGACACCGTCCGCGCTGCCTGCGAAAGCCAGTGCGCCGGCCTGGAGCTCCGCGGCAATCGCCACCTGCTCCGGAGGACGCGGATTGATTTCGCGCAGCACCGCGCCGCCGTCGTAATCGCACACCGAGCCGTCCGCTGAGCAGCAGGCCTGCTCCAGCAACGCGACATTGCGGATCAGCATGCGCTTGACGTGAGGCGTGACGACGAGGTCGGAAATGAAGCCCGCCGCGCTGTCCTGCTCGGCGAGGTCGTCGAAGGCGTCGTCGAGCGACATCAGATAAGCGCCGTGGAGGCGGATCTCGATGCCTTCGAGGTCGAAGATGCGGCGCAGCGCCTTCTGCACGCTGCCGGAATAGCCGAGATCGGCGATGACGAGGTCGGTGCAGTCGTCGAAGCCGGGGATGGTCTGGCGGAGATAGGCGAGCAGCCTGGCGCGCAAGCCCGCGGCGAGCGCGACGATCTCAGCCGGATCGATCAATCCGGGAAGCGCCTCGGCTAGCTCTGCGCCGGAGGCAATCCCGTCCGGAAAGCCGGCAAAGAATGCGGCGACTTTCGCCGGCATGATCTTCACCATGTCGTGGAAGGTCGGCGCGTCGATCTTGAGTACCTTGCCGAGCAGATCGACGAGTGGCTGCATCGTATCGGCCGAGGCGATCAGGCTGACGCGGCGGTTGATCTCGAAATAGGCCGATGTGGCGTCACGTAGCTCCTGCCGGATCCGGTGCGACAGGAAACCGTCGCGGCCGAGAAAGCCGAGCGCGACCTTCCGGCCGGGACCCGCAATCTCCTCGCAGCGCCGCGTCACGAAGGCGTCGAACGCGGCCATCGCCGGGCCGAGCACGGTCAGCCCGAGGTGGAAGGCTTGCGACCTCTTGGCGCTGCGCGCGGCGACCATGCGCCGCAGCGTTCGTGCGCCATGATCGAGCCTTGACGGCGCGCCACCGCACAGCAGCTCGAACAGCGCCGTCTCGCGCTGAAACTTCGAGGCGAGCTGCGCAGTCGCCTGCGGATAATAGCGGGGATGAATGCCGTGGCGCCTCGCCCCCTTGATGTCGGCCTTCTCATTGTCGCCGACGTGAAAGGAAGCACCGGCGTCAATGCCCTGCTCGGAGACGTAGGTGGCGAACAACGCTTCGCTCTTGCCGCTGCCATGGTCGCAGGACGCATAGAGGAAGTCCCAGGTCAGCCCGGGACGGCAAGCCCGCAGCAGCCGGGCCAGCCGGCCGGAGTCCCAATAGGTGTCCGAGATGAATCCGACGCGATGGCCGGCGCGTTTCATGTCCAGATATTGCTTGAGCATGTCCGGGTTGACGCGGCAAAGCTCGACCTCGGCGGTGAACTCGGCTTCGACCAGATCATTCAGGTCGGTTCGTGACAGACCGAACAGCTTGAATGGAAAACAGGAATAGATCTCGTCGATGCGCACTTCGCTCGCGCCGCGTTTCTCCTTCGCAGTCCGGCGCGCACGCGATTCGGCCTGGATGCGATGTTGAACGAAACTCGCGGAAACATTCGGACAAGGTCGTGAAATGCCGGATAGCTCGTAAGTCCTTTCAAATACGCCGTCCGGCGTCGTGCATGCGCGCAACAGAAATGTATCGAAAACATCGAACGACCAAGCAGAAACAATTTGCGCGCGGCGCTCCGCGCCGACCGTAGCTAACTTCATGCTGCAATTCCCCGCCCACTGGGATGATTAACGTGCGCATGCGTCGGGTCAGGCGCCACAAATGCAAAAAAACTTCACGCGCGATTCAAAATCGCGTTCGTCGCGACTGACAGATTCAAAAAAATCGCTAGGTTCGAAAAAGGTGATTCGGAAAAAATTGCCGAGTGCGGAAGTCGTCTCTCGTTCAGTCACGCTCGGAAACAATCGCTTCTTGATGCGCCACGCGCGCGTCGCGTTCGATCACCTAGTGCCGAGTAATGTCTGCGTTTTCTCCCACATGCATCTGTTCAGGATGGATGATCCGCCATGGCGCGAGACGATGTGATGATTGCAGGATCGATGCGCGAAGTTCGCGCGCGGTCGGCAGTTGTTGCCCGCCACTCGGCAAAATTGACCGGCTAACATCTTGAAAAACAACAAAAAATCTTCGCCTGGATCGCTTCATTGGCCCGTTCAACGCCTGGAAGCCGTGTGGCATGTGCGCCCCCGGCATTGCGGGTTGGAGGTTGCGGGATGAGTTACGCTGCTGATGTCATGGCGCCCGCCGAGGCCGGGAGTGCGACAGCGGTGTCGGCCGAAGCGGCGGTGCCGATGATGCCCTCAGTGCCGCTCGCGCCGGACGGCGCGCCTGTCGCCGACGACGTCGTCTATGATGAAGACAGCGAGCTGCTCGACAAGCTCGCGACCGGCGACGAGGTTGCCTTCCGTATGCTTGTCGAGCGCCACATCGATCGCGCCTATGCAATTGCGCTGCGCATCGCCGGCAACGCGGCGGACGCCGAGGACGTGGTGCAGGACACCATGCTCAAGATCTGGAGCCATCGTGGACGCTGGCAGCATGGCCGCGCCAAGTTCTCGACCTGGCTGTACCGTGTCATTTCCAATCGCTGCATCGATCTGCGCCGCAAGCCGCGCAACGAGAACGTCGACACCGTGCCGGAGGTCGCCGACGGCCAGCCCGGCGCGGTCGAGATCATCGAGCGTAACGAGCTGAACGACATGCTGGAACTGGCGATGCAGCGCCTGCCCGAGCAGCAGCGCATCGCGGTGATCTTCTCGTACCATGAGAACATGAGCAACGGCGAGATCGCTCAGGTGATGGACACGACGGTGGCCGCCGTCGAGTCGCTGCTCAAGCGCGGACGCCAGCAGCTTCGCCAGCTCCTGCGCAAGCACGAGCGCGACATCCGCACCGCGTTTACCGACTGCTAACCATAAAATCGCGCCAGCGAAAGCTTTCGCGCCTGATCTCCGTGCACTCCGTCGTTTGAGCGAACGGACGGGGCTGCGGTCCGCGTCGTCGTAAGTCGATTTCAACGATGCGGCACGCCATGCCCATCAGCACAGGAGCTTTCAATGCCCGCAATCAACACCAATACCGCCGCCAATGCCGCGGTTCGTTACCTCAACATCAACTCATCGCAGGAGACCTCTTCGCTCTCGAAGCTGTCGAGCGGTTCGCGCATCACGTCGGCTTCCGACGACGCCGCCGGTCTTGCGATTTCCACCCGCATCTCCTCGGACGTCACCACGCTGCAGCAGGCCGCGACCAACGCCTCGCAGGCCACCGCGATCCTGCAGACCGCCGACGGCGGCGCCTCGAACATCTCCGACATTCTCGCCCGCATGAAGTCGCTGGCCTCGGAATCGGCGTCGGGCACCACGACCGACTCCAGCCGCGCCTATATCAACTCGGAATTCACGCAGCTCACGAGCGAAATCGATTCGATCGCGTCCGGCACCCGTTACTCCAGCCAGAGCCTGCTCGACGGCTCCAGCGTGTTCGCCTCCGGCGTCTCGGTGCTGGTCGGCTCCTCGGGCTCGGATACCATCACCATCACGCTCACGAGCCTGACGGCCTCCTCGCTCGGCGTGTCCTCGCTCGACGTCAGCTCGCTGTCGGACGCGACCTCGGCGCTGACTACGCTTGATACGGCGATCGACACCGTCTCCGCCGCCCGCGCCAGCATCGGTGCCCAGGAATCCCGCTTCAACTTCAGCGCGGACTCGATCTCGACCCAGACCGAGAACCTGCAATCGGCCAACTCGGCGATCAAGGACGTCGACATCGCGGCCGAGCAGTCCAAGCTCTCCTCCGCGGAAGTGAAGACCCAGGCTGCCGTGTCGGCGCTGGCCGCGGCGAACCAGATGCCCCAGTACCTGCTCAAGCTGCTGGGCTGATGACGAGACGGGCGGGCCGGCGTGATGCCGGCCCGCTTCTTACCAGGGACCGATACGCAAAGTGGCTTCCGTCAGTTCGAGCACCAGCAGCACAAGTTCGGGTGTGTCCGTCACCACGAGCGGGACCACCAATTCGAGCAGCATCGACTGGTCGGCGCTGATCCAGTCAGCCGTCGACGCGAAGACCGCGCAGGCGGATACGATCTCGACCACGATCACGAACAACGAGGCCAAGATCTCGGCCTATCAGACGCTCCAGAGCGATCTGAAGACGCTGTATTCGGGGTTGGCGTCGCTGTCGACCGCAGTGGTCAACTCGTTGTCCACCAGCGCGTTTGCCACGCGTGCCGCGAGCATCAGCTCGACCGGGCATGTCAGCGCCTCCTCGGCGCTCTCCATGACGATCAAGAGCGGCGCTGCGACCGGCGACCACACGCTGACGATCAGCCAGCTCGCCGCCGCGCAGAAGGTTGCCGGCACTTCGCAATCGAGTCAGACCGACGAGCTCGGCTATTCCGGCTCGTTTTCCATTGGTCTGGAGGGCGGTACTACGTCCGACATCACCGTCACCAGCACGATGTCGCTCCAGGACGTCGTCGATGCCATCAACGCCCAGACCTCGACGACCAATGTCCAGGCCTCCATCGTGCAGGTGTCCAGCACCTCGTACCAGATGGTGTTGACCAGCACCGAGGATGCGGCCGATATCAGCTATTCCAGCACGTCCGGCGACGACATCATGAACCAACTGGGTGTGACCGACAGCTCGGGAAGCTTCTCCGACGTCATCCAGGAGGCGCAGTCGGCCGAATTTACGCTCGACGGCATCTCGATGACCCGCGATACCAACGACGTCACCGACGTGCTGACCGGGGTCACCTTCAGCCTGCTCCAGGCGACGCCGGACGGAACGTCGCTGAACATCAGCATCGAGACCGATACCAGCCAGATCCAATCGGCTCTGGAGACGTTCGTCACCAATTACAACGCCTTTCGCGACGAGGTCGTCGCCCAGCAGGCGACCGCAACCGACGGCACGGCGGATTCGAGCGCGGTCTTGTTTGGCGACGGAACGATGCGCAACATCATGGATGCGCTCCAGAATGCCCTGAACAGCACGGTCGGCGGCATGACCATGGCCGATCTCGGTCTGTCGTTCAACGAGAGCAACGAGCTGGAGCTCGACACCTCGACACTGTCGGACATCCTGAGCACGAATCTGAGCGGCGTGACCAAGCTGTTGTCGGCACAGACGACGACCTCGTCGAGTCAGCTCAGCGTCGTCAACACGGGGACGTCGCCGCAATCCTTCACCCTGGATCTGACGGTCGATTCCGACGGCAACCTCGCCTCGGCATCGGTCGGCGGCGATTCGACGCTGTTTACGGTCAGCGGTACCACGATCATCGGCGCCGCCGGTTCGATCTACGCCGGCATGGCCTTCACCTACAGCGGGTCGACCTCCCAATCGATCACCGTGACATCGACCTCGGGCATTGCGACGCAGCTCTACCAGATCGCGAAGGATTACTCGTCCTCGACCGGCGTGCTGCAGACGCTGATCACCAATCTGACGACGCGCGATGACGATCTTCAGCAGAAGGTCGACGACATCAACAGTGCGGCCGCGACGCTGCAGTCGCAGCTCCAGACCCAATATGCAAAGTACCAAGCGGCGATCGAGAGCGCCAACAGCACGCTGACCTACCTCAAGGCACTGCTGAACAGCTCCTCGAGCAATTGATCGTGTGAGACAGAGTGATCGATGATGCATAAACAGATGGCGTACATGGCCAACCAGGCCTATCGGGGCGCGGCAACGAGCGTGCCGCCACTCAAGGCGATTTCGATGCTGCTCGGCGGAGCGATCACCTTTCTCCATAAGTCGCTGGCCGCGCAGGAAGCGCGCCGCTTCGAGGAAGGGCACGAACACCTGATGAGGGCGACCGCAATCCTGCGCGGGCTGAGCCACAATCTCGACTTCGCCAAGGGCGGCGCGGTGGCGGAACAGGTGTTCCAGACCTACAACGCGATGATCCTGGCAAGCCTCAAGGCGTTCGGCCGCCCGCATGCGCGTGCGAGTTTCGGGCGTATCATCGCAGGGCTCGCCGAGCTTCGGGAGGCCTGGGAATTCGTCGACACGACGGCGCGTGGCGGGATGGCTGCGCGGGCCGATTCGGCGCGCAGGGGCTGAGGCGGTGGTTTCTCTCCGATGCGGGGAGGGCGGCCGACGACGTCTTCCGTCCGTTTCGTTGGTTTCCGTAGTGGTCCGGGCCCTTTTGGCGCCAAAGCCGGTCCGAAACCGGTTTCCGACGCACGCGCAATGCTTTATGACGGGCCGGACCAAGGCGGGACCGGCAGACGATGGACGTCACCGAGTTTGAGGAACTGATCGACCGGCTGGGCGAGGATCTCTCGCTCTGGCCCGACGATCGGCGTGCGCCCGCCGAAGAGCTGCTGGCATGCTCGCCCGCCGCGCAGGCTGTGCTGGACGAGGCGCGCACCTTGCGCCGTGCGCTCGCATCGCCGCCGGTCCGCGCACCCGCGGGCCTTGCCGACCGCATCGTCGCCGCTGCCGCCAAAATGAAGGGCGAGGCCGCCGAGCCCCGCACGGAAGGCGAGACGGCCGAGAGCTGACGGCTCCTACCGAGATCGTTCCTTCGCCTCGCCCCGCTTGCGGCGGGGCAATCGCACATGGGAGCGATCTCGCCTGTGGCCTTCCTTCGAGACGCCCGCCGTTGGCGGGCCCTCAGGATGGGGACCGGGTGCGCGGCGCCAGTATCAGCGAGGACTAATGCTGCTGAGCCTCATCCTGATGAGACCGCGAAGCGGTCGTCTCGGAGGACGAGGCGCGCGCTCATGTCGCGCTGAGCGCCATGTGCGATTGCCCTGCGCTTGCGGGGCGAGGGGAGTGCACTGCCGCCGCGGCTTCAAACCAGCTTCACATCATTGCTCTTGTCGTAGGTGCACGCGGCAGATTTTGCCGTGTCGAAAGCCGTTCTCGCGCGCGCGAATCGCCGCCTGAATCCGCGCGTCCAGCCGTTTCATCAGCACACAGATTTCAAGCGCGCCGACCAACATCAAGTCGCCGGCAGCGCAGGGAAGCCGGAGTTTCTGATGACCGTTTCCGCCACGAGTTCCGCGACGACTGCGACGATGACGTCATCGTCGAGCACGTCGTCCTCGTCGACACTGACGTCCAGCGACTTCCTGAACCTGCTGGTCAACGAGCTTCAGAACCAGGATCCGCTGAATGCGACTTCGACGACCGACCTCGTCAATCAGCTCACCTCCTACGCCAATTTCACCTCCCAGCAGTCAATCAACTCCAGTCTCACTTCGCTCGCGGGTTCGTTCTCGAGCCTCGTGACGCTCAACTCGGTGAACTATATCGGCCACACTGTCGAGGCGAAGACCGATACGTCAACCTTGAGCAACGGCTCGGCGACCTTCGGCTACTCGCTGTCATCGGCCGCCTCGAACGTCTCGGTCAGCATCTCGGATTCCTCCGGCAACGTTGTCTACACCGGCACCGGCACCGGAAATTCCGGCTCCAACAGCTTCACCTGGGACGGCAAGGACTCCAGCGGCAACCAGCTCTCGGATGGCGGCCAGTACACCATCTCGGTGACCGCGACCGATTCCGCTGGCAACTCGGTCCTCAATTACACGACCGTCACCGGCACGGTGACCGGCATCGACACCTCGACCTCCACGCCCTCGCTGACGGTGAACGGCGTCTCCGTCAGCGCCGCCAACATCCTCGGCGTCACGTCCTGATCTCTCGTCCCGATTTCCTTGGAGTTTCATCATGAGTCTCACCGGTGCATTGTCCTCGGCGATCTCGGCGCTGAGCGCCCAGAGCCAGTCCTTGTCGATGATTAGCGACAACATCGCCAACTCCGATACGACCGGCTACAAGACGACCTCGGGGATGTTCGACGCGCTGGTGACGGCCTCCAGCAACACGACATCTTACGCCTCGGGCGGCGTCACAGTTTCGGGCCGCGCCAACATCACCCAGCAGGGTCTGCTCGCGGCAACCTCCAACGCCACCGATGTCGCGATCCAGGGCTCGGGCTTCTTCGTGGTGACCGACGCCACGTCGGGCGGCACCGTCGCCTATAGCCGCAACGGCGCCTTCACGATCAACAATGCCGGCTATATCGAGAACAACGGTTACTACCTCGAGGGCTGGCGTACCGACGCGGACGGCAACGTCGTCGGCAGTGAATCGGCGAGCAATCTCGAAGCGATCAACACTCAGGTCGCCTCGACCAGCGGCAGCGCCACCACCAAGACCACGATCGCGGCGAACCTGCCGTCGGATGCCGCGACCGGCGATACCTATACCAGCTCGATGACGGTCTACGATTCGCTCGGTGCCGCGAACACGATGCAGATCACCTGGAGCAAGACCGGCACCAACACCTGGAGTGCCAGTTTCGCCAATCCGACGTCGGCCTCGGACACGACGACTGCGACCGGCACGGCTTCGGGCACGATCGACATCACCTTCAACAGCGACGGATCGCTCGCCAGCACGAGCCCGGATCCCGCGACCGTTGCCGTGACCGGCTGGACCGACGGCGCCGCCGACAGCGCGATCACACTCGATCTCGGCACCGTCGGAGGGACCGACGGCCTGACCCAATACGCCTCTGGTGAGACCACACCGTCGGTCAACGTCACCAGCATCGATTCGGACGGTCTATCCTATGGCAAGCTGTCCAGCATCTCGATCGGCAAGAACGGCGTCGTCGACGCCACCTATTCCAACGGCCAGACGATCGCGATCTACAAGATCGCGGTCGCGACCTTCGCCGATCCCAACGGGCTGGCCCCGTCCAGCAACGGCATTTATTCGGCGACAGTGACGTCAGGCAACGCTGCGTTACAGGCCTCCGGCGAGAATGGCGCGGGCACGATCTACGGCAGCGAGCTGGAGTCCTCGACCACCGACACCTCCAGCCAGTTCTCGAGCATGATCTCGGCGCAGCAGGCCTATTCCGCAGCGTCCCAGGTCATCTCCACCGTCAACAAGATGTACGACACCCTGATCTCGGCCATGAGGTGATCGATGCACGGTGAAAGCGCGAGCGCTGCCGGAGAAGCGTTGCTGCGCCGGTTGCGGCGGTTGGTGGCGCGAGCCGCAACGGTTGGGAGTAGCGACCGCAAGCAGCTGCTCGCGCTAATCGACGATTTCGAGATGGTCCGCCGCGGCCTCCTGCGCGAATGCGCGGAGATCGAAGGGCAGATGAAGCAGGCAACCGCCAGGACGACCGCGATCGGCGCCTATTTGCGCAGCTCACAGGCCGGCCGCGGCAAACCGCATAATTAGAAGGCGATGACGATGACCGCAGCCCAGACCAAGAGCAAAGCCAAGAATCAGGCCAAGAATCCGGCCAAGAGCCAAGTCACCGGGACGAGCGATGCGCGGATCGAGTCGCTGATCACGCTGATCGATACGCTGACCGCGCTGGTCGCGGCGGAGAATGCAGAGCTCGCCAAGGGCCTGCCCGCCTCGCGCCTGAAACAGGTCGACGAAAAGAACCGCCTGGCGGAGATGTTCGAGCGCACGGTGGCCGAATGCGCGGCGGGCAACACGAGCCTGAACGTCAGGGACCGGATCCTGCGCGAACAGCTGCTGGAGCGGATTCTGAATCTGCGCGCCGCGATGGACGAGAACCTGCTGCGCCTGCGGGCAGCGATCGAGGCCAGCAACCGCCGGATCGAGGCCGTCATGCAGGCGATCCGCGAGCAGATCGCGGCGGTGTCGCCCTATGGCGCCTCCGGCCGGCTTGCCGCTCGCGCGGTTTCCAGCGGCACCAGCCGCAGCGCCTGACGAGCCGAGGAGCCAGCCGTGTCACTCGATATCGCGCGATCCATCGCCTTCAGCGGGCTATCGGCCACGTCCGTGCAGATCAGCGTGACGTCGTCGAACATCTCGAATGCCGACACGAGGGGCTATACCGCGAAGACCGCGAACCAGTCGAGCAGCGTGACCAACGGCGTCGGCACCGGCGTCACGGTGACGGGCATCACCTCGACCGTCGACAAGCTGCTGCTGAAATCGCTGATCGCCGCGACCTCAGAGCTCGGATCGGCCGATACCACGAATACCTACCTGACTTCGCTCGGAAACCTCTATGGCTCGACCAGCAGCAGTGACAGTTCGTCAACCGGCACCTCGCTCGCCAACAATATCGCCTCGCTCGAATCGGCGGTGTCGTCGCTGGCGAGCTCGCCGAGCAGCGCCTCGCTGCAGTCCAACGTCGTCAGCGCACTCGACGATGTCGCAAGCCAATTGCGGGAGACGTCGAGCGGCATCCAGAAGCTGCGCGCCGACGCCGACCAAGACATCTCGTCCGCGGTCGACGACGTCAATACCGACCTGCAGCAGATCTCGGATCTGAACGCCCAGATCAAGCAGACGGCGGCGGCGGGCCAGTCGACCGCGGACCTCGAGGACCAGCGCAACACCGCGCTGCAGGACCTCGCCTCGAAGATGAACATCAACTACTTCACCGCATCGAACGGCGATATCCAGATCTACACCAAGTCCGGCCAGGCGCTGGTCGACAGCTCCGCGCATACGATCAGCTATACGGCCGCTTCCAATGTGACGGCGTCGACGACGTACACTGCCGGTTCCTCGTCGAGCGGCGGCTTCAGCGCGATCACAGTGAACGGCGTCGACATCACCTCGCAGATATCGGGCGGAGACATCGGTGCGCTCATTACGCTCCGCGACGAGACGCTGCCGGACGCGCAGTCCCAGCTCGACCAGCTGGCCCAGCAGCTCGCATCAGTGATGAACAGCGTCTCGAACAGCGCGTCCGCGGTGCCGGCGCCGACGAGCCTCACCGGGACGACCAGCGTCAGCAGCGGCACGGCGCTGTCCGCCACCGGAACGGTGCGCATCGCCGTCACTGACCAGAGCGGCAATCTGGTCTCATACGGCGATCTCGACCTGTCGTCCTATTCCACGGTCGGCGATCTCGTCACCGCCATCAACGGCATTTCCGGATTGTCGGCATCGGTCGACGCAGATGGCCATCTCTCGATCGCGGCGACCGGCTCGGGCAATGGTGTCGCCATCAACGAGATGACGAGCTCGGTCGGAGCTTTGGGCGAAGGGTTTTCGGACTATTTCGGTCTCAATGATCTCGTGACCGGAACGAGCGCGGCGGATATCGCGGTCAACGCCAAGATCCTGTCCGGGACGAACGAGATCCAGCTCGCGACGCTGGATTCCTCGTCGACCCTGGCCGTTGGCAGCAGCGTGCTGTCGTCCGGCTCGGCCGCAGTGGTCAACGCTTTCTACGATGCGCTGACGGGGTCTCGGACCTTCGCATCCACCGGCGGCCTTGCGGCCACCACCGGCTCCCTGGCCGACTATGCCTCGACCATCGTGTCGGACGTGGCCAGCAAGGCGTCGCATGCGTCTGCCACCTACACGGCGAAGGAAACCGCGCAGTCGACCTATGCCAGTTCGTTGTCCTCGCAATCCGGCGTCAACCTCGACGAGGAATCCGCCAAGCTCAGCACGCTTCAGAACAAGTACACGGCGGCGTCCGCGCTGATCCAGGCCATCAACACCATGTATTCGGCGCTGTTGTCCGCCGTTCAGTCGTAACGGCCGGAGGCACGCTCATGGTCGCGATGCGGGTCGCCACCTTCGCGCAGTCGAACAGGATGATCGCCGACGCGATGCGCGTGGAGTCGGTCATGGCCAACAAGCAGATCCAGGAATCGACGGGCGTGATCGCGACCGATTTCGGCGGTTACGGCTCGGACGCGCAGCATGTCGTCAACTTGCAGGTCTCGGTCACGCGCGCGCAGTCCTATGTCGATGCCGCGACGCTCGCCGACAGCAAGATCCAGGTGATGTATTCGGCCATCGGCTCGATGACCGACATTCTCACGCAGCTCCGGTCCCAGCTCAGCGCGGCCTCGACCGGCGGCTCGACCGAGACCAATTCGGTGATCACCACCGCCCAGCAGATGCTGCAGGAGATGGGCTCGCTGATGAACACGCAATATGACGGCCGGTACGTCTTTGCCGGCGGCAAGACCGATACGGCGCCGGTCGATCTGACCAGCTTCTCGTCCGGCGTGGGATCCACCACCGCGGCCGACACCAGCTACTACAAGGGAGACGACGAGATCGCCTCCGTCCGCGTTGCCTCGGACGAGACGGTATCGTACGGCGTCACCGCCGACAATTCGGCGTTCGAGGAGGTGATGCGCGTATTGAAGTTCGTCGCGAACAGCACCACGCTGTCGTCCTCGGACATTTCCAGCGCGCTCGATCTTGCCGGCACGGCACTCGACGACACCGCGGCGGTGCAGGCGAGGCTCTCGAACGCGGCATCCTCGATCGAGACGGCGAGCGCCCGCCAGACCGACTACAAGAGCTATGCCGAAACGCTGTCGAATGACCTCACCGGCGTCGACGTCGCCGCCATCACGGCACAGCTCTCGACTTACCAGGCGCAGCTCACCGCGTCCTACTCGGCCCTCGCCAAGATCCTGAGCATCAATCTCGCGAGCTACCTGAAATAGATCAGGCTATTTCGGCGGCGATCCGCTCCGTCGCCATCGCGCGCAGCCTTGCGCGCTGGATCTTCACGCCGTTGGCGCTGTCGGTGACGGGAAAGGCGTCCACGAGATAGATTCGTGCCGGGACCTTGTAGCCGGCGAGCCGCTCGCGCAGATGCGCGATCAGCGTCTCCTGCATCGGCGGCTCCCTTGCCGGAATCACGAACGCCACGCAGCGCGTCTGGCCGTTCAGGTCGACCGCAACCACCTGGGCGTCGGCTACGCCGGCATAGGATTTGAGCTCGTCCTCGATCTCGCCGGGCGCGACGAGGAAACCGCCGAGCCGCATGGCATCGCCCGCGCGGGTCTCGTAGACGAAGGAACCGTCGCCGCGCAGCCGGCCGATATCGCCGGTGCGGAAGAACCCGTCCGCAGTGATCGCATCGCGCGTTGCATCCGGGTTGTGGAAATACCCGAGGAAGCGTGACGGCGCGCTGATCTCGATCTCGCCGGAGACGGCACTGGCTGCAAGCTCGCCGGTCTCGGTGTCGCGGACGCGCACTCTTGCGTCAGGTGACATCGGCCAGCCGCCGCCCTCGATACGATCGGCGAAGGCATCGGCAGGCTGCGCGATCGCGAACAGGGCTTGGACCTCGCTCGACCCATAGAGGCCGAACAGCGGCAGGCCGCGCGCCTCGGCTTCCGCGGCCAGCTCGCGCCAGCCGGGCTGGAACGCGGCGAAGCCGCAGACTTCCAGATGCGGGAACGGGCGCGGCGCATCGGTGAGGGCGAGAATGCGTCGGAACATCTCGTCGGAGCCGAAGGCGTGCGTGATCCTGTGCTCGCTGAGGATATTCAGCGCCGGTGCCGCCTCGAAGGCGTCGAGCACATGAACGGTCGCACCCGCCGCGACGAAGCCAAGCAGGCTCGTCATGCCAAAGGTGCCGCAGAACGGCAGCATGGCCAGCAGCGAATGACGATCCGGATCAAGTTGCAGCGCTCGGGCGACGGAGGTGGCGTGCGTGGTCAGCGTCCGCTGCGAATGCGCCACGAGCTTCGGCCCCTTGGTGGTGCCCGAGGTCGTGTAGAGCAGCACCGGCAGGTCGATGTCGTCCTGGGCCGGCGGGGCGGGAGGATAGAACCTGTCGAAGGCGTCGAAGCGCACGCAGGGCCAGTGCGCCGGGATCGCATCCGCGCCGACCACCGCGAGCCGTTGCAGTGCGGGGACTTCGTGCTTGGCGATGCCGTCGAGGATCGCGGCAAAATCGATCGAGCGGAATGCGGCCTCGGCCACCATCAGCCTGGCGCCGGACAAACGAAGCAGATGCGCGACTTCGGCACTGCGGTAGCGCGTATTGACGGCGGCGACGATCGCACCACATCGGGCGGCGGCGAACAGCAGGGCGATCCATTCGATCCGGTTGACCAGCCAGACCGCGACCACGTCGCCCTGGCCGATGCCTTGCGCCGCGAGCCAGGCGGCGGTCTGCTCGATCTTTCTCTCGAATTCCGCGCGCGAGACCGGCGTGCCGTCGAATACGAAGGCGGGATCGGCGGCGGCCTCTGTCCGGAGCAGCGATTGCAGGGAAAACGCGTTGGCACTCATGGCTAGCGGAGTAACCCGATCGTGCAGACCTGTCTACTTGGTGCCGAACATCCGGTCGCCGGCATCGCCCAGGCCCGGCACGATGTAGCCGTGGTCGTTGAGCCGCTCGTCGATCGCGGCGGTCCAGATCGGCACGTCGGGATGCTCGGTCTGGAATTGCGCGATGCCCTCAGGCGCCGCCAGAAGGCAGACGAAGCGGATGTCGCGGGCGCCGCGGGCCTTGAGCAGGGAGGCGCCGGCACAGGCCGAGTTGCCGGTCGCCAGCATCGGGTCCATCAGGATCACGGTGCGGTCGGACAGGTCCTGCGGCGCCTTGAAGTAATATTCCACGGCTTGCAATGTGTCGGGGTCGCGGTAGAGCCCGATATGGGCGATGCGCGCCGAGGGCATCAGCGCCAGCATGCCGTCGAGGAAGCCGACGCCGGCGCGCAGGATCGGCGCCAGCGTGAGCTTCTTGCCGGCGATCTTGGGCGCCTGCATCGGCGCGATCGGCGTCTCGATCTCGACCAGCTCCAGCGGCAAATCGCGCGTCACCTCGTAAGCGAGCAGCATCCCGATCTCGTTCAGGATCTCGCGAAAGCTCTTGGTCGAGCGGTCCTTCTCCCGCATCAGGGAGAGCTTGTGCTGGACCAGGGGGTGGACGACGACGTTGACTTTGCCTGTGCTCATGAAACCGCTCTACACGTTTCCCCAGAATTGCGCCAGATCGGCGGGGCTTTTCGGAGGGGGCAGGTGGCCTCAACCGGGCATCGCCACTGCGCTGCGGGCGCGGTTGCTTGCGGCGTAGGCAGCCCTGGTCAATTCACGGTCGATCGCTGCGCGCATCGCTTGCCGTGCTCTGCAGGTCGGCGCTCCAGGGCGCCCTGATCCAGGCCCGCGTCGAGCGCAGCGGCCGGCCGATCGAGGTCGCGGCGGCGGAATTGGCGCGGCTGATCGAGAGGGAAGCGAGGAGCTAGGCGCCCAGCCCGCGCGCCACCAGCGTGATCACGAGCGTCAGGATCGCGCCCCAGATCAGGCCCAGCGTCATGGTCAGGATGGTCACGGTGACCACCTGCTCGAGATTTCCCTTGAAGAGCGGCATGCGGGCCAGTCCCCTTTAGGCGTGGAGATGCCAGAGATAGATGGCGGCTCTCAGCGCGATCAGGGCCGTGAGCACGCTGCCCATCGAGAGCACGGTCAGCCCATGCAGCGCGAGGCGCTTGAGCTGGGCCCTGCGCGGCTTCGATAGGCGTGGCTCGCGTTCGGTCCAGCGCAGCAATTGTTCAAAGCCATGTGTCAACGTCGGCATTTCTGGAATCCTTTCAGGTGGCCCTAGCCGAAATTGTCGCAGGCGAGCGGCTCGTAAAGCGGATCCGGCAGGGGGCGAACGGAAGGCACGCTCGGCCGCGTCGCGTCTACTGCCAATGCTCGGACCTCGACGAGGGCCGACAGCAGAGCCAGCGCGAGGTCGGCGTGGTGCGCTTCGACCGCGGCATCCAGCCACTCCGGCAGTTCGCGCTGGCGCGACAGCGCACAATGCCACTCGCCCTCGTCATAGGCGATGCGCCGGACCTGCCACATCGGCAGTTCGAGCTCCAGCAGGGCCAGCGCCGCGTCGGCCCAGCCTTCGGCATCGATCAGGCGCATGAGGCGTGAGGTGCGTTCGCTCTGGCCGAGCGAGTGGACGCGTCGGCAAGCCTTGTCGATGACGTCGAACATCAACGGGCGTGTCATCCCCGGGGCTGCGCGAAGCTGCTGTCTGAGGGAAGGCGGGTCGAGGCGTCGAAGAATGGCGGTCATGTCAGGCCTCCTGGAGACGGCGTCGGTCAGTCGGCCGGCATCGCCAGGATGGCCTCAAAGGCATTTGAAAACGAGAGGAGGATCGGACGAGAGATATAGGGATTTCATAAGTGTTGGGGTGGAGGAAAGTGAGGGGTGCGTCATCAGCCGCTGTCGTCCCGGACAAGCGCGCCTCGGCGCGCGCCGATCAGGGACGACAACGTGGTTGCCTCGCGAGCATCGCCGCGAGCCTTTATGAGATTCCTATAACATCGCCGCGGCCATCGTCTCGAAAACCTATGCCGGCGCTGGCACTTCAGCACGGTCAATAGTCCCGGCTGTTATCCGTGGAAATGCGTTCCACTTCCTCACGGGCGGGTCATCGAGAGAAAGTTGCGTCGGACTTAAGGGACGCAACGAGGAGCTATCCCATGATGGACATTCTGATGCTGGCGCTGGGCTTCGGCTTCTTCGCGCTTGCGATCGGCTACACTTACGCCTGCGAACGGCTGTGACGGAGCGGACCATGATCTTCGATTATGCGCTCGCCGGTGCCGTCTCGTTCGGCCTGCTGATGTATCTCACCTACGCGCTGCTGCGGCCCGAGCGGTTCTGACCGGTGCTGCTGCTTGTCGAATTGCTGCTGGCCGACGCCGTGCTCGTCGCCTGCTTGCTGACGGTGCTTCTGCCGCTCTTGCGCCGGGCACCAAGCCTGAAGGGTTAATTCCATGACTATGATCGGTTGGTTCCAGATCATTCTGTTCTGCGTCGTCATCGTTGCGCTGACCAAGCCGCTCGGCTGGTACATGACGCGGGTGTTTGGCGGCGAACGGACCTTCCTGTCGCCGCTGCTGCGCCCCATCGAGGCCGGCATCTATCGGATCTCCGGCGTCGACGAGAGGCGCGAGCAGCACTGGCTGACCTACACAATCGCCGTGCTGCTGTTCCACGTCGGCGGCTTCCTCGTCATCTACGGCGTGATGCGGCTCCAGGCCGCGCTGCCGTTCAATCCGGTCGGGCAGGGCGCGGTTGCGGAAGATCTCTCCTTCAACACGGCAATGTCGTTCATCACCAACACCAATTGGCAGAACTACGGCGGCGAAAGCACGCTGTCCTATCTGACCCAGATGGTCGGCCTGACGCACCAGAACTTCCTGTCAGCCGCAACCGGCATCGCTCTGGCGATGGCACTGATCCGAGGTTTCTCGCGCGCCTCGGTGCGCACCGTCGGCAATTTCTGGGTCGACGTCACGCGCTGCACGCTCTACGTGCTGCTGCCGATTTGCGTCGTCTATACGCTGTTCCTGGTCTGGCAAGGCATGCCGCAGACGCTCGGGGACTATGTCGAGGCGACCACGCTCGAAGGCGCCAAGCAGACCATCGCGGTCGGCCCGGTCGCCTCCCAGGTCGCGATCAAGATGCTGGGCACCAATGGCGGCGGATTCTTCAACGCCAACGCCGCGCATCCCTTCGAAAATCCCACTGCGCTGTCGAATTTCGTGCAGATGCTGTCGATCTTCACGCTCGGCGCCGCGCTCACCAACGTGTTCGGCCGCATGGTCGGAAATCAGCGCCAGGGCTGGGCGATCCTGTCCGTGATGGGCGTGCTGTTTCTGGCCGGCGTCGCCGTCACCTATTGGGCGGAGGCGAACGGAACCTCGACGCTGCAGGCGCTGGGCCTGACCGGCGGCAACATGGAGGGCAAGGAGGTCCGCTTCGGCATCGTCGCGTCCTCGCTGTTCGCAGTGATCACCACCGCTGCCTCGTGCGGCGCCGTCAACGCCATGCATGACAGCTTCACCGCGCTCGGCGGCATGATCCCGCTGATCAACATCGAGCTCGGCGAGATCATCGTCGGCGGCGTCGGCGCCGGCATGTACGGCATGCTGCTGTTCGTCATCCTCGCGATCTTCGTCGCAGGCCTGATGGTCGGGCGCACCCCGGAATATGTCGGCAAGAAGATCGAGGCGCGCGAAGTCAAGATGGCGATGCTGGCCATCCTGGTTCTGCCGCTGATGATCCTCGGCTGGACCGCCGTCGCTGTGGTCTACCCGGCGGCGGTCGCCTCCATGGCCAATGCCGGACCGCACGGCTTCACCGAAGTGCTCTACGCCTACACTTCGGCGGCCGGCAACAACGGCTCCGCCTTCGCGGGCCTCACCGGCAACACCTTCTTCTACAACCTGACCCTCGCCAGCGCGATGTTCGTCGGCCGTTTCTTCATGATCGTCCCGGCCATGGCGATCGCGGGATCGCTCGCCGCCAAGAAGTCGATCCCGCCGTCCCTGGGTACGTTCCCGACCACCGGAGGCCTGTTCATCGGCCTAGTCGTCGGCGTCATCCTGATCATAGGCGGCCTGACCTTCTTCCCGGCACTCGCCCTCGGCCCGATCGTCGAGCATCTGGCGATGAACGCCGGCAACCTGTTCTGATTGTCTGGAGTGGCCTCCATGGATACGACCAAACTGCAAAAACGTGCTGCCGTCTCGGCAATGCTCGATCCCAAGATCGTGATGCCGGCGATCCGCGCTTCCTTCACCAAGCTCGATCCGCGGCTGATGATCAAGAACCCCGTGATGTTCGTGGTCGAGATCGTCGCTGCGCTGACCACCGTGATCTTCCTGCGCGACCTCGTCACCGGCGGCGCTGGCCTCGGTTTCACCTTCCAGATCATCGTCTGGCTCTGGTTCACGGTGCTGTTCGCCAATTTCGCCGAGGCGGTGGCCGAAGGCCGCGGCAAGGCGCAAGCCGAGACGCTGCGCAAGACCCGTACCGAGAGCCAGGCCAAGCTCCTGAGCGGCGCGGGCCGCGACTACAAGCTCGTGCCCGGCACGAGCCTGACGGTCGGCGATCTCGTGCTGGTCGAGGCAGGCGACACGATTCCCTCGGACGGTGAGGTGGTCGAGGGCGTCGCTTCGGTCAACGAGGCGGCCATCACCGGCGAGTCCGCCCCCGTCATCCGCGAGTCCGGCGGTGACCGTTCCGCGGTGACCGGAGGCACGCAGGTGCTGTCCGACTGGATTCGCGTCCGCATCACCGCGGCCCAGGGCTCGACCTTCATCGACCGCATGATCAAGCTGGTCGAGGGCGCCGAGCGGCAGAAGACGCCGAACGAGATCGCGCTCAACATCCTGCTCGCCGGCCTCACCATCATCTTTGTGTTCGCCACCGTCACCATCCCGAGCTACGCCGTCTATGCCGGCGGCTCGATCTCGGTGATTGTGCTGGTCGCGCTGTTCGTGACGCTGATCCCGACGACGATCGGCGCGCTGTTGTCCGCAATCGGCATCGCCGGCATGGACCGTCTGGTGCGTTTCAACGTGCTGGCGATGTCCGGCCGCGCCGTCGAGGCCGCCGGTGACGTCGACACTCTGCTGCTCGACAAGACCGGCACCATCACCCTCGGCAACCGGCAGGCCACCGCGTTCCGCCCGGTGCGCGGGGTGACCGAGCAGGAGCTCGCCGATGCCGCCCAGCTCGCCTCGCTCGCCGACGAGACGCCGGAAGGCCGCTCCATCGTCGTGCTGGCGAAGGAGAAACACGGCATCCGCGGCCGTGACATGGCCGAGCTCGGGGCGACCTTCATCCCATTCACGGCGCAGACCCGTATGAGCGGCGTCGATGCCGGCGGCTCGTCGGTGCGCAAAGGTGCGGTCGATGCCATGCTGAACTACATCGGCGGGGGCGCTCCGGCCGCTGTCGCTTCCGGCAACACCGCGCGGGCGATGCAGCCTGCCGCGCTTTCCGAGCTTGGCCGCGAGATCCAGGCCATTGCGGACGACGTGTCGAAGTCCGGCGGCACGCCGCTGGCTGTCGCCAGGGACGGCAAGCTGCTCGGGATCGTCCAGCTCAAGGACATCGTCAAGGGCGGCATTCGCGAGCGCTTCGCAGAGCTGCGCCGCATGGGCATCCGCACCATCATGATCACCGGCGACAACCCGATGACGGCGGCCGCGATCGCGGCGGAAGCCGGCGTCGACGATTTTCTGGCGCAGGCCACTCCCGAGGACAAGCTCAAGCTGATCCGCGACGAGCAGGCCAAGGGCAAGCTGGTGGCGATGTGCGGCGACGGCACCAACGACGCGCCTGCGCTGGCACAGGCCGACGTCGGTGTCGCCATGAACACCGGAACGCAAGCCGCCCGCGAGGCCGGCAATATGGTGGACCTCGACTCCAACCCGACCAAGCTGATCGAGGTCGTCGAGATCGGAAAACAGCTCTTGATGACGCGCGGTGCGCTGACGACCTTCTCGATCGCCAACGACGTCGCAAAATACTTTGCGATCATTCCCGCGATGTTTCTGGCGTTCTACCCCCAGCTCAACGTGCTCAACGTCATGAACCTGTCGAGCCCGCAAAGCGCCATCCTGTCGGCGATCATCTTCAACGCGCTTGTCATCATCGCTCTGATCCCGCTGGCGCTGAAGGGCGTCGCCTACCGCGCGGTCGGTGCCGGCGCACTGCTCCGGCGCAACCTCCTGATCTACGGGCTCGGCGGCATCGTCATTCCCTTCATCGGCATCAAGGCGATCGACCTCGTCGTTGTCGCCTTGCACCTGGCTTAACATGTCAACGCGAGCGACGAGGCGATCCTGCCAGACCCTCATCCTGAGGAGCGTGGAACGCGCGTCTCGAAGGATGAAGGCCCGGCTGGTGGCCTCGCCCTTCGAGACGCCGTGCAGGCGCGGCTCCTCAGGGTGATGGTCTGGCTTCCTCGCTCGCAATGACGGAAGACATAGGAGACCCAACATGTTCAGAGAAATTCGCCCCGCCATCGTCCTCCTGCTGGTGCTCACAGCCATCACCGGGCTCGCCTATCCGCTGGCGATGACGGCCATCGCCGAAGCGCTCTTTCCCGTGCAGGCGCAGGGCAGCCTGATCGGGAAGGACGGCAAGGTCGTCGGCTCCGCCCTGATCGGGCAGGAATTCAAGGATGACAAGTACTTCCACGGCCGCCCGTCGGCGACATCAGCGCCGGACCCGAGCGAGTCGACCAAGACGGTGCCGGCGCCCTACAACGCCGCCAATTCGGGCGGCTCCAATCTCGGCCCGACCAGCAAGGCTCTGGCCGACCGGCTGAAGGAGGACGTCGACAAGCTCAAGGCCGAAAACCCGAACGCCGACGTTCCGGTCGACCTCGTGACGACCTCGGCCAGCGGCCTCGATCCGAATATTTCGCCCGAAGCCGCGCAATTCCAGGTGCCGCGGGTGGCGAAGGCGCGGAATCTGCCGGAGGAAGCGGTCAAGCAGCTCGTTGCTGCGAACACCGAGGGTCGGCTGCTCGGCTTGCTCGGCGAACCCAGGGTTAACGTATTGGCACTGAATCTCGCGCTCGATCGGGCGGCGGCGAAGTAGCAGGCTAGGCCCGCAATGCACAGATGATTATATTGGGAGCATGGTCCGAGAGCGCCGCGATACCGAACAACGTCCGTCCCCGGAGGCGCTGCTGGAGGCAGCACGCCGGGAGGAGAGCGTCAGCGGCAAGCTGAAGATCTTCGTCGGCGCCGCGCCCGGCGTTGGCAAGACCTATGAGATGCTGCAAAGCGCCCACGCCAAGCGCAAGGCCGGTATCGATGTCGTGGTCGGCTTCGTCGAGACCCACGGCCGCGCCGAGACCGAGGCGCTGATGCGCGGGCTCGAAATGGTCCCGCGCAAGAGGCTCGATTACCGGGGCCAGATCGTCGAGGAGATGGATCTCGACGCCGTGATCGCGCGGCGGCCGCAAATCGCGCTGGTCGACGAGCTCGCTCACACCAACGCCGCCGGCAGCCGCCATCCCAAGCGTTATCTCGATGTCGAGGAACTGCTGTCCCACGGCATCGACGTCTACACCGCGGTCAACATCCAGCACATCGAGAGCCTGAACGACGTCGTCGCCCAGATCACCCATGTCCGGGTGCGCGAGACGGTGCCCGATTCCGTGTTCGATCGCGCCGATGCGATCGAGCTGATCGACCTCACGCCCGACGATCTGATTCAGCGCCTGAAGGAGGGCAAGGTCTATGTGCCGAGGCAGGCCGAGCGGGCGCTGGAGCACTATTTCTCACCGGGCAATCTCACCGCTTTGCGCGAGCTCGCCTTGCGGCGCACCGCCGAGCGGGTCGACGAGCAACTGCTCACCCACATGCAGGCGAATGCGATTCCCGGACCCTGGGCCGCGGGCGAGCGCATCCTGGTCTGCGTCAGCGAGGATCCGCGCGCGGCCGGCCTCGTGCGCTACACCAAGCGGCTGGCCGACCGGCTGCATGCGCCGTTCACCGCGCTCTCGATCGAGACGCGGCGCTCGCTCCAATTGACCGATGAGCAGCGCGATCGATTGGCCGATACGCTGCGGCTCGCGGAATCGCTCGGCGGCGAGGCGCTGACCATTCCCGCGGTCGGCCGTCGCATCGCCGACGACGTCGTCAATTTCGCCCAAGGCAACAACGTCACCCAGATCGTGATCGGCAAGTCGACCCGCTCGCGCTGGTTCGAATTGACGCGCGGCTCGGTCGTGCATGATCTGGTTCGCCGCGCGGGCAATATCAGCGTTCACGTCATCCCCGGCGACGAACCGCCGGCCGAGGATGCGGCCAAGACGGCGATACAGACCGCTGCGCGATCCGAGCCGTTCAATCCGCTGCCCTATGTCAAAACTCTCGGGATCGTGCTGATCGGGCTTGGTGCCGCCGAGTTGATCCGGCCCTATTTCGGCATCGAGAACGTCGATCTCGTGCTGCTGACCTCGGTCGTGGCAGTTGCGGTGCGCTATGGCCTGTGGCCATCGCTGCTGGCGACGGTCGCGGCGTCGCTCTGCTACAATTTCTTCTTCATCCCCCCGATCTACACTTTCACGATCACCGATCCGACCAACGTCGCCGCGTTCTTCTTGTTCATGGTGGTGGCCATGCTCGTCTCCAACGTCGCCGCGCGCGTGCGTATCCAGGCCGACGCCGCCATCGGCCGGATCAGGATGTCCGAGCAGCTCTACGCTTTCAGCCGCAAGCTCGCCGGCACCGCGACGCTCGACGACGTGCTGTGGGCGACGGCCTACCAGATCGCGTTGATGCTGAAGGTCCGCGTCGTGCTTCTGCTACCGGAAGAAGGCTTGCTCACGGTGAAATCCGGCTACCCGCCCGAAGACGATCTCGACCAGGCCGATCTCGCCGCGGCCAACTGGGCCTGGAGCAATGACCGCCCCGCCGGCCGTGGCTCGGATACGCTGCCGGGCGCAAAGCGGCTGTTCCTGCCGATGCGTACCGGCCGCGGCCCGATCGGGGTGATCGGCATCGACGATGATCGCACCGGGCCGCTGCTGACGCCGGACCAGCGCCGGCTGCTCGACGCGCTGGTCGACCAGGGCGCGCTGGCGATCGAGCGCGTGCTGCTGGTCGAGGACATGGACCGCGTCAAGCGCACCGTCGAATCCGAGCGGCTGCGTTCGGCGCTGCTGACCTCGATCTCGCACGATTTGAAGACGCCGCTCGCCTCGGTGCTGGGAGCAGCCTCGACCCTGCGCGATCTCGCCCCGGCCTTGGCCGACACGGAGAAGCGCGACCTGCTCGCCACCGTCATCGACGAATCCGAACGGCTCAACCGCTTCATCGCCAATCTGCTCGACATGACCAAGCTCGAATCCGGCGCCATCGTCCCCAACACGGCGCTGCACGATCTCGGCGAGATCGTGGGCAGCGCGCTGCGGCGCGCTAGCAAAATCCTTGGCGGCCACAGGGTCGAGCTGGTGCTGGCCGCCGATCTGCCGATGCTCCAGCTCGATGCCGTGTTGTTCGAGCAGGTGCTGTTCAACCTGCTCGACAACGCCGCCAAATATTCGCCGCCCGACACGACGGTCTCGATCCGCAGCCGGCGCGACGGCGATCATGTCCTGCTTGAGATCGTGGACGAGGGAGCCGGGATTCCGCCTGAGGAGCTCGAGAGCGTGTTCGACAAGTTCTACCGCGTGCAGAAGGGCGATCATGTCCGCCCCGGCACCGGGCTCGGCCTCGCCATCTCCCGCGGCTTCGTCGAGGCGATGCGCGGTACGATCTCGGCCGCCAACCGCAGCGACCGGCGCGGCGCTGTCCTCACCGTCCGTCTTCCCGTTCCGGCAGAGAGCCGCACATTGGATACCGCCGCATGAACGCTGCGCCGATCAAGGTCCTGGTCATCGACGACGAGCCGCCGATCCGCAAATTGCTGCGGATGGGGCTGACGACGCAAGGCTACGAAATCCTGGAAGCGTCGAACGGCAAGATCGCGCTGGAGAAGCTTGAGGAAGCGCCGGCGCTGATCATTCTCGATCTCGGCCTGCCCGACATTCAGGGGCACGAATTGCTGCGCACCATCCGCGCCCGCAACGAGGGGGTGCCGATCGTGGTGCTGTCGAGCCGCGGCGACGAAGCCGGCAAGGTGCAGGCGCTCGATCTCGGCGCCGACGATTATCTGACCAAGCCGTTCGGTATGGACGAGCTTTTGGCCCGCCTGCGCGCCGCGCTGCGCCACCAGCTCCAGGTCAAGGGCGAGCGTCCGGTGTTCCGCACCGGAGATCTCTCGGTCGATCTCGTGCGCCGCATCGTCAAGGTCGGCGAGCGCGAGGTGAAGCTGTCGCCAAAGGAATACGATCTTCTGCGCGTGCTGGTGCAGCACGCCGGCAAGGTGCTCACGCACCGGTTCCTGCTCAAGGAGCTCTGGGACGAATTGACCGACGCGCAATACTTACGCGTCTATGTCCGCCAGCTCCGCCAGAAAATCGAGGCCGATCCGGAGCGACCGCAATACGTGCTGACCGAGACGGGGATCGGGTACCGGTTGAAAGCGGGGGATTGATCCCCACTGTCATTCCGGGGCGATGCGAAGCATCGAACCCGGAACCTCGAGATTCCGGGGTTCGCCTCTTCGAGGCGCCCGGAATGACGGTGGGGTTGCTACCCCGCCTTCCTGTGCCGCGCCGTCGACCGGTGCGTTTTCCTCGCCACGCGCTGCCGCCCGGTCGCACGCCGCGCGTGCGACTTCGCTGCCGCCTTCTTCCCGCCACGCCCTTTCAGGCTCTGCTTCAACGCGTCCATCAGGCTGACGACATTGCTCGGCCGCTCCTCGGGCTCCGGCAGCTCGATTGTCTTGCCGCTGGCCTTGCGCTTCACCAGCGCCTTCAGCGCCGTTTCATAGTCGTCCTTGAACTTGCCGGGATCGAAATGCGCCGCCTTTGTCCGCAGGATGTGGCCGGCGAGCTCGACCATGTCCTTGGTGATCTTCGGGCTCTTGATGTCGTCGAAGAACTGGTCCTCCTCGCGCAGCTCGTAAGGAAAGCGTAGCGTGGTGCCGAGCAGGCCCTTGCCGAGCGGTTCGATCGCGATGATATGCTCGCGGTTGGTGAGCACGATCTTGGCGAGCGCGACGCGGTCCTGGTCCTTCATGGCGTCGCGGATCACCGCGAAGGCGTCGACCGCGGCCTTGCCGTCGGGCGCGATGTAATAGGGATGGTTGAGGTAGCGCTGGTCGATCTCCTCGCTCGGCACGAAGCTCTCGATGTCGATGGTGTGGTTGCTCTCGATCTGGACCGCCTCGAGCTCCTCCGGCTCGATCTCGACATATTTGCCCTTGCGTAGTTCGTAGCCGCGGCCCTTCTGGTCACTCTCGACGACGGCGCCGGTCTCGGAATCGATCATCTGCTGCTTGAGCCGGTTGCCGGTCTCGCGGTTGATCAGGTGAAACCGCGTCTTCTCGGCCGCCGTGGTCGCCGGATAAAGCACGACCGGGCAACTGACCAGCGACAGCTTCAACGTTCCCTTCCAATAGGCGCGCGGGGCCATTCCATTCTCCAGCGTTTTCAAGGTATTTTGGAACCCCAACCCTGCCACAGGGTTTTGGTTCCGGATGGGACTTTGGCCGTGTTAGGCTTGAATCCCCGAAAGAGAAGCGGGACCGGTCGTGCTGCAAAAACTCTCCACTTACCGACAGAAGCGTGACTTCGAGAAGACACCCGAGCCATCGGGCAAGACCGCGGTAGCGCCATCGAAGCAGCGGCGCTTCGTGATCCAGAAACACGATGCGTCACGGTTGCACTACGACCTCCGGCTGGAATTCGACGGCGTGTTCAAGTCCTGGGCCGTAACGAAGGGGCCCTCGCTCGATCCCCATGACAAGCGCCTGGCGGTCGAGGTGGAGGATCATCCGCTCGATTACGGCGATTTCGAAGGCACGATTCCGGAAGGACAGTATGGCGGCGGCACCGTGATGCTGTGGGACCGCGGCACCTGGGAATCGGACGATCCGGAAGCCGGCTTTAGGAAGGGCGATCTGAAGTTCACCCTGCACGGCGACAAGCTGCACGGCAGCTGGGTGCTGGTGCGGATGCGCAACCGCGGTGGCGAAAAGCGCACCAACTGGCTGCTGATCAAGCATCGCGACGAATATGTCCGCGAGGGCAAGGACAACGACATTCTCGACGAGGACAAGTCGGTCGCCTCCGGCCGTGCGATGGAGCAGATCGCCGAAGGCAAGGGCCGCGCGCCAAAGCCGTTCATGCTGGCGAAGGGCGCCAAGGCCAAAGCTGACGCCGTCTGGCAATCCAACCGTGCCGAGGAAGCGAAGGGTCGTACGGTCAAGCCGGCACCGCGCACGGCGTTGAAGGCCGACAAGATCCCCAAGACCAAGGCGGCGAAGAAGAAAGCCACGACAGCCACCAGCGCGAAGAAGGTCGCGGAGATGCCGGACTTCGTGGCGCCGCAACTCTGCACGCTGGTCGAGCGGCCGCCGGCTGGAGAGGGCTGGTGCCACGAGATCAAGTTCGATGGCTACCGCGTGCAGCTCCGGGTCGAGGACGGCGAGGTGGTGCTGAAGACGCGCAAGGGTCTCGACTGGACCGGCAAGTTCGGCGCCATCGCCAAGGAGGCGGCCGCGCTGCCGGACGTGATGATCGACGGCGAGATCGTTGCGCTCGACCACAATGGTGCACCGAATTTCTCCTCGCTTCAGGCTGCGCTATCCGATGGCAAGACCGAAGAGCTGATCTTCTTTGCCTTCGACCTGCTATTCGCGGAGGGCCGGGATTACCGGCGGCTGCCGCTCGGCGAGCGCAAGGCGCAGCTGAAGCAGCTGCTGGAAGCCCGCAAGCGGAAGTCGACCCAGATCCGCTATGTCGAGCATTTCGAGAGCGGCGGCGATGCCGTGCTGCAATCGGCCTGCAAGCTCGAGCTCGAAGGCGTCGTGTCGAAGAAGCTGGATGCGCCGTATCGTTCGGGGCGCACCGAGAGCTGGGTCAAGTCGAAATGTCGCGCCGGCCACGAAGTGGTGATCGGCGGCTACAAGACCACCAACGGCAAATTCCGCTCGCTGATGGCCGGCGTGCAGCGCGGCGATCATCTCGCCTTCGTCGGCATGGTCGGCACCGGCTTCGGCGCCGACAAGGTCAAGCGCATCATGCCGTCGTTGAAAGCGATGGCGGCCAAGGAAAGCCCCTTCGGCGGCAAGAATGCTCCGAAGAAGACGCGCGAGGTGCACTGGCTGAAGCCGGAGCTCGTCGCCGAGATCGAGTTCGCCGGGTTCACCGCCGACGGCAATATCCGCCAGGCCGCGTTCAAGGGGCTGCGGCAGGACAAGCCGGCCGAGGAGGTGGAGGCGGAGACGCCTGTCGATACCGAGCTTGCCAAACCTATAGCCGGGAAGCGAGCTGCCAAGACAGCCAAGCGGTCCAAGGACGCCGGCACCGCGGAGGTGATGGGTGTCGTCATCTCCAAGCCGGACAAGGAGCTATGGCCGGACGACGGCGATGGCGCTCCGGTCACCAAGCTCGATCTCGCGCGCTATCTCGAAGCCGTCGGCGAGTGGATGATCGTGCATCTCAAGGGGCGGCCATGCTCGCTGATCCGCGCTCCCGAGGGCATCAAGGGCGAATGCTTCTTCCAGCGTCATGCCATGCAGGGGACGTCGAACCTTCTGGAGCTGGCGCGGGTCTCCGGCGACCGCAAGCCGTATCTGCAGATCGATCGGATCGAAGGGCTCGCGGCCGTGGCGCAGATCGGCGGCGTCGAGCTGCATCCCTGGAATTGCGCGCCCTTTGCCTATGATACGCCGGGCCGGCTGGTGTTCGATCTCGACCCGGCGCCGGATGTCGCGTTTGCCGACGTGGTCGAGGCGGCCAAGGAGATGCGGCAGCGGCTGGCCGACATCGGCATGGAGAGCTTCTGCAAGACCACCGGCGGCAAGGGCCTGCATGTGGTGGTGCCGCTGCTTCACGGCGCGCGCGACAAGGTGAGCTGGAAGGAGGCCAAGGCCTTTGCGCAGGGCGTCTGCCAGTGGATGGCCGACGACGATCCCGAGCGCTATCTGCTCAACATGTCGAAGAAGCTGCGCGAGGGAAAGATCTTCCTCGACTATCTCCGCAACGACCGGATGTCGACGGCGGTGGCGCCGCTGTCGCCGCGGGCGCGCGCAGGTGCCACGGTCTCGATGCCGCTGACCTGGGCGCAGGTGAAGAGCGATCTCGACCCGAAGCGCTATACGCTGCGGACCGTGCCGGGCTTGCTCGCGAGATCGAAAGCGTGGGAGGGTTATGATGATGCCGCCGCGTCGATCAAGGCGGCGATGAAGAAACTGGCGGGGAAGAAGTAGAGTGGGTTAGCTCAGCGACGACGCGAAACGCCGTAGCTGAGCGTAACCCACCTCGTTCGCCTAAGTGGAGCAAAGAGGTGGGTTACGCCTTGCGGCTAACCACCCTACAAGCCCTCGTCCTAAATTCGCCCGAGCAGAAGCAGGATCAGCAGGATGACGATGATGAGTCCGAGGCCGCCGCCGCCATAATAGCCGGTGCCGTAGAACGGGCCGCCGCCGATGCCGCTGAAGCCGCCAAGCAGGGCGATGACGAGAATGATCAGAATGATCGTACCGATTGACATGCGAATCTCCTCCAGCCCTTCGTTGAAAGGGTCGTTGCAACCTGTCCCGTTGTGCGGGGGGCAACTTGCCGCAGATTGTAAAGTTCCCGCATTGAAACACGGCTGGCGGATCAACATGCATGGAACCTTTATGCGCGCAGCCGGCATCACTATGTGAGGATCAGTCATATAGGGCAGGGGCCATGTCAGCACCGCTTGTCGTTTCCATTCCGCATCGTCTCGGCCGCGAGGAGGCGGTGCGCCGGCTCAAGACCGGACTGGGCTGCGCGGCGGCCAGCATTCCCGTGATGCAGGTCGAGGAGGAGCGCTGGACCGGCGACAACATGGCCTTTCGCATTCGCGCGCTCGGGCAGGTCGCGACGGGCCAGGTCGATGTCGGCGACGATCAAGTTCGGGTCGAGGTGGTGCTGCCCTGGCTGTTGCAGCGCTTCGCCGAGATGGCGCAGGCCACGATCAAGAAGCGCGGGCAGCTGCTGCTGACCAAGGACCACGGAAAGTAATCTCAGGCGCGTACGCGCGGCCGCGCGGGCCTGATGGCGCTTGCCGTGCGGGCTTCGATGACGAACGCGGGACAATCACGGAAGGCCTGCGCGAGCGGCAAAACGCCACCGGCAAGGCCGGGCGTGGTGTAGCCGGTCAGGTCGATGGTGGCGTCAAAGCCCTCCGGCGCGGGCCATTCCCGGCCAGCTTGCGTGAACGGCGCGAAGTGACGCCCGGCCACGACGATCGCCGCAGCACGGCCGTGGCGACGGGCGAAGGCAATGACATGGTCGGCATGTGTGCCGTGCACCGCCAGCGGCTGGTAGTCGCCTTGAGCGAAGACGTCGGCGAGCTCGTTGCGCAGCTTGAGAAGACGCCGTGTCCAGGCCAGCTTGATCAGGCCGTCCGGCCAGCTCTTGATCAAGCCGTTCCAGTCCGGATCGGCCAGCGATTTCAGCGCCGTATGCCGGCCGCCGAAATCCACCGGGCGGCGGTTATCGGGGTCGACCAGCGACAGGTCCCAGAACTCGGTGCCCTGGTAGAAGTCGGGCACGCCGGGCAGCGTCGCCTTGAGGGTGAGCTGGCTCAGCGAACTCAACATGCCGAGCAGTGCGACGCGGCGGGCCAGCGTTTGCAGCGCCTCCAGGAATTCGCCGGACTGTACGGGATCGAGGATCTTGTCGATGAAGCTCTTGACGCCGTTCTCATAGGCTTCATGCGGGTTGAGCCAGCTGGTCTCTTCCTTGCCTTCGCGCGCCGCCTTCAACGCGTAGGCCTGGATGCGCTCGACGAAGCCGGCATCGATCGTCTCCACCAGCGGCCAGGCGCCGAGCAGCGCCTGATACAGCATGTATTCGAATGTCGCCGATGGCGCGCGGAAATTGCCCTGGAGCGTGAGGTGCGGCGCGTTCAATACCTTCCAGCGAGAAACCGCGCTGGTCCATTCGCCGGGAATCTCGCTGAGCGCCGCGATCCGCGCGCGGGCATCCTCGCCGCGCTTGGTGTCATGCGTGGCGGTTGCCGTCATTCCTTGCGGCCATTCCTTGGCCCGGGCCTGCATGGTCTCGTGGAAAGCGGGAACGGTGAGGCCGGTGCTGGCGGGATCGCCGCCGACCTCGTTCAGCGCGAGCAGTCGGTGGAATTGATAGAACGCGGTGTCCTCCAGCGACTTCGCCATCATCGGCCCGGTGAATTGTTGCACCTTCAGCGCAAAGCGGCGCACGCGCGGGGCGCTGTGCGGAGGGCGGCCGGGCTTGAGCAGATCCATGGTCAGGGCGTCGCGCAGGAAGTCGAAGATGCCGTCGTCCGCGGCGAACCATTCCGCGCGGGCTCGCGCGATGGTGTCGTCGATCAGCTTGCGGTCGGGGGCCGTCGGCCCGCTGTTGGTCAGATAAGTGCGGTACACCGGGAAATGCAGCACATAGAGCTCCAGCGCCTGCCGCAGGCTGTCGGCGGAGAAATCCCGGGTCGAGTAATGCCCGTTGGCGATGCGCGCGAGCAGGCGCGTCAGCACGGTGAATTCGCTGGTGAGCAGCGTCTCCAGCACGCGCCGCTTGGCGTCCTTGACGTAAGGCGCAAGCCGCGGCGGCCGGTTGCTGATCTGCCGCCAGGTCTCGTCCAGCGCCGCTAATCCCTTGGCGTCGACCAGCACCTGGGTGACGACGTTCATCCATTCATAGCCGGTGGTGCCCTGAACGCCGGCGAAGTGCGGCAGGCGTTCGTGCTCGCACAGGATCTTCTCGATCACCGTGTAGAACGGCTTGGTGTTGCCCTGCGCGTCGCGCACCAGGCGGCGCAGGCGCTGGCAATATTGCGCTGGATCGCGCAGGCCGTCGATGTGATCGAGCCGGATGCCCTGCAGCTTGCCGTTGGCGATGAGCTGCTTCACCAGTCGGTGCGTGGCCGCGAAGGTGCTCGCGTCCTCGACGCGCAGACCCGCAAGCCCGTTGACGTCGAAGAAGCGGCGATAGTTGATATCGCTGGAGGCGAGCCGCCAATGGCCGAGCTTGTAATTCTGCCGCTCGAGGAGATGATGGAGCGCCAGCGTCTGCGCGGGGCGATCCTTGTCGGCGCGATAAGCGGCAAGACCGCGTGCGATGATCTCAGCGCCACCTGCGATCTCCCTGAGCTCGGTCTTGAACGCGGGGGCTTCCTTGCGGCTGGGGCGGCGCAGTCCGGTGTAGCGCGCCACAAGCGAGAGCAGGCGTTGGCCGGCCTCCGTCTCGGCGGCATCGGCTTCCTTCACGGTCATGCGCAATATCTCGCCATAGCGCTCTGGCGCGATCGGCAAGCGATGCTCGAAATACCAGGCGGAGAAGCTGCCCTGATCCGGATCGTGGCGCAGCTCGATTTCTCCGTTCTCCAGTGCTTCGCCATAGGACTTGCCGAGGATCGGCAGCAGCACGCCGCCGCGGGCGCGGTAGGGCAGCAGGTCCCAGTCGATGTCGAAGGAGATCGCGTGCGGTGAGGCCTGGCCCCATTCGAGCACGTCGAGCCACCAGGGATTGTCGGCGAAATGCACGCCGACGTGGTTCGGCACGAAATCGATGATGAGGCCGAGATCGTGCGCCGCGAGCGAGTCGCTCAGCCGTGTGAAGCCGGCTTCGCCGCCGAGATCCGGATTGAACTGGCTGTGATCGACGGTGTCGTAGCCATGGGTCGAGCCCTTGCGCGCCTTCATCACCGGCGAAGCGTAGAGATGCGTGATCCCCAGCGCCTTGAGGTAAGGCACCACGGCGGCGGCCTTGTCGAAGTCGAAATCCGCGGTGAGCTGGAGCCGGTAGGTCGCGAGCGGAATGTCGGGAGGCATCCTAACCTCCGAGGCGCCAGACCACCGACCAGGGCGGAAGCCGGTCGCCGGTCTCGCCACCCCAGATTGGCGTCCCCGCGCTGACATTGGGCATGATCTCGTGGTCGGAGAGATTGGCGGTCAGGCGCAGCGCCGTGCCGTCGCCCAACCGCCAATGGGCGGTGAGCAGGCCGTTGTCGGCTGCCTCGGTCTCGCCGAAGCTCGCGCCCCTCAGCCGCGGCATGATCTCCTTGCGGCGGAGCGCGAGCAGTTCGCGCACCAGCGCGAGCCGTGCGTCCTGCAGCGGCGTGCGGCCGGTCCAATCGAGCACCGCTGATTGCAGCGTTGCGGGATCGAGCGGGTCGGGCACTTCATCGCCGTACTTCTCGTAGGCCCAGGCATATTCCTGCTTGCGTCCGTTGCGGACGGCGTCGGCGAGCCCGCCTTGGAAATCGCAGAAGAACGGGAAGGGCACCGTCGAGCCCCATTCCTCGCCCTGAAACAGCATAGGCACCATCGGCGCCAGCAGGGTCACCGCAAGTGCAGCTTCGATCTGCTGCGGCGATGCCAGGCTTTCGAGCCGGTCGCCGAGCGGACGGTTGCCGATCTGGTCGTGGTTTTGCAGGAAATTGACGAAGGTCGCCGGCGGCAACTGACCGCTCGGTTCGCCGCGCGGTTTCTTGCCCCAGAACTCCGAAACCTCGCCCTGGTAGACGAAGCCGGATGCCAGCGCGCGCGCTAGATCGAGGCGCGGCGTCTGATAATCCGCGTAGTATCCGGCGAGCTCGCCGGTCAGCATCACGTGCCAGACGTGGTGATAATCGTCGTTCCACTGTCCGCGGTATTTGCCGTTCGGCGGCTCCTGCGCGGCGTCGAGCAGGCTGGCGCGATTGTCGCCGTTCTCCAGCACCAGATGGACGTGGCGTCCTGTCGCCTTGGCGAGCTCGCCGGCGGCGACGCTGAGATCCTGCAGCATCGACTGCTCGCCGGGCACCGCCATGATGTGATTGGCGGCATCCAGCCGCAATCCGTCGAAACGATAGTCGCTGAGCCAGGACAGCGCATTCTCGACCGCGAACGCGCGCACCTGCGGCACGCGATAATCGATCGCGCTACCCCAGGGCGTGTGCGCATCGGTGAAGAAGGCCGGCGCATAACGGCCGAGGTAATTCCCCTCGGGGCCGAAATGATTGTAGACGACGTCGAGGAAGACCATCAGCCCGCGCAGATGCGCCTCGTCGATCAGGGTCTTCAGATCTTCCGGGCGGCCATAGGCGCTATCGGGCGCATACCACAGCACGCCGTCATAGCCCCAGCCGCGGCGTCCAGCGAAATCGGCCAGCGGCATCAGCTCCAGCGCGGTGATGCCGGTTGCGGCGAGATGATCGAGCTTGTCGATCATGGCGCGGTAAGTGCCCTTCGGCGTGAAGGTGCCGACATGGGTCTCGATCAGCACCGTCTCTTCCCAGGGGCGGCCGCGCCAATCGCGCGCCCGCCATGAAAAGGCGTCGTGATCGATCACCTCGCTCGGGCCGAACACATCCTCGGGCTGGAAAGCCGAAGCCGGATCCGGCACGTCGATCTCGTCGTCGATCCTGAACTTGTAGGGGCTGCCGGCGGAGAGGCCGGCAATGTCGGCCACATACCAGCCATCCTGCCGGCGCTGCATCGCGTGTCTTCGGTCGAGCAAGAGGTCGACACGGCGCGCGGCAGGCGCCCACAGGCGGAACGACACGCCGTCCTTCGTCGGCTTCGCCCCGAAGGATGGCCTCATAGCGCCCCCGCGAAGGCGAGCACGGAGCGCGGCGGCGCCTTGCTGTCGCTTCCGGGCGGGAAGTCGATCGTATTCAGCTTGGCATCCGTCGTGTTCAGGATCTGCTGCCAGCTCTTGTATTCGGTCATTTTGGGCAATTTGAATGCGATCTCTTCGGGGGCGGCGTTCAGTACGATAAAGATCGCGGCCCCACCCGGTTCCATCGGCCCCATCACATAGGAGAGGAATCTTCCCTCCGGGAATTTCCAGTCGTTCTCCGTCATCTCGTCGCCGGCAGGCGTCAGCCACAATGCGCCGTAGGACACACCGTCCGCGGGGCGACCGTCGAGCCAGCGATGGCTGCGAAGCTGCGAGAACCGGCGGCGGATGTCGGCGAGATGGGCGACGAAATCGACCATGTCGTCGCCCTCCTTGCCCAGGTTGTCCCAGCCGACCCAGCCAATCTCGTTGTCCTGGCAATAGGCGTTGTTGTTGCCCGACTGGGAGTTGCCGACCTCGTCGCCGGCGAGGATCAGCGGAACGCCCTGCGCCAGCATCAGGCAGGCCAGCACGTTCTTGCGAAGCTGGCGGCGCAGGCCAAGGATTTGAGGATCGTCGGTCGGCCCCTCCACACCGCAATTGTTGCTGTGGTTGTCGTTGGAGCCGTCGCGGTTGTCCTCGCCGTTGGCCTCGTTGTGCTTCTCGTTGTAGCTGAAGAGGTCGGCGAGCGTGAAGCCGTCGTGGACGGTGATGTGGTTGATGCTGGCGCGCGGCCGCCGTCCGTCGTGGTTGAACAGGTCGGACGACGCTGTCATCCGGCTGGAGATGTCGCCGATCAGGCTGCCTTCGCCGCTCCAGTAGCGGCGCATGGCGCTACGATAGCGATCATTCCATTCCGACCATTGCGAGGGGAATGCGCCGACCTGGTAGCCGCCGAGGCCGAGATCCCAGGGCTCGGCGACGAGCTTGACGGTCGCCAGCACCGGATCCTGCCGGATCGCCGTCAGGAACGAGATGCCGCGATCGAAGCCGTTGGGGCCGCGCGCCAGCGTGGTGGCGAGATCGAAGCGGAAGCCGTCGACATGGCAGACCTCGACCCAGTAGCGAAGTGAATCCATCACCATCTGCAGCACGCGCGGATGGGTCAGGTCCACCGACGAGCCGCAGCCGGTGAAGTCGTCGTAAAAGCGCGGGTTCTCGCGGTTCAGCCAGTAATAGGAGGCGTTGTCGATGCCGCGGTAGCACAGCGTCGGGCCGAGATGATTGCCCTCGGCGGTGTGATTGTAGACGACGTCCAGCATCACCTCGATGCCGGCATCGTGCAGGCGCGCCACCGTGGTGCGGAAGGAATCGAGCGCATTATCCTGGGCGTAGCGCGACTCGGGCGCGAAGAAGGATAGCGTGTTGTAGCCCCAGTAATTGGCGAGCTTCTTCTCCACCAGGATGCGGTCGTCGACGAAGCTGTGCACCGGCAGCAGCTCGACCGTGGTGACGCCAAGCTTCTTCAGATGCTCGATCACCGCCGGCGAGGACAGCCCGCCATAGGTGCCGCGCAAATTCGGCGGCACGTCGTCGCGCTTCTGCGTCAAACCCTTGACGTGAGCCTCGTAGATGATCGTGTCTTCCCATGGGATGTTGGGACGGATCTCGCGGCGGCCCCAGTTGAAGGTCTCGTCGACCACGACGGCCTTGGGCATGCCTCGCGCGTTGTCGCGCCGGTCAAAGGACAGATCCTCGCGCGGGCTCCCGGTGCGGTAGGCAAAGTGCGCATCGCTCCAGACCAGCCGTCCGGCGAGCCGCTTTGCATAGGGATCGAGCAGCAGCTTGTTGGCGTTGAAGCGATGGCCCTGCTCGGGCTCATACGGACCGTGCACGCGATAACCGTAGAGCTGCCCGGGCGAGACGTCGTTGAGATAGCCGTGCCAGACATCCTCGGTCTTTTCAGGCAGCTCGATGCGCTCGAGCTCGCGGCGGCCTTGCGCATCGAACAGGCAGAGCTCGACCTTCTGTGCGTTGGCGGAGAACAGCGCGAAATTGGTGCCGCGTCCGTCCCAGCTTGCGCCGAGGCGTGCGGGCGATCCAGCAGTCAGGCGCATGTGTCAGCTTTCCGGAACGAGGAAGATCGCGGCGAGCGGCGGAATGGTGAGGCGGAGCTCGGGCGCCTTGCCTTCAACGGCATGAACCTCGCCGATGTTCCCGACATTGCTGCCGCCATAATGGGCGGAGTCCGAATTGAACACTTCCTTCCACTTGCCGGCAAAGGGCACGCGAACGCGATAGTTGCGGTAGACGTTGGGAGAGAAGTTGATGATGACGAGACACCGCGCGTGCTCGTCAAATCCCTTGCGCAGCCAGGCGAACACGTTGCGGTTGGCGTCATCCGTGATCAGCCATTCGAAGCCGGCCTGGTCGCAGTCCATCTGGTGCAGCGCCGGCACCGCGCGATAGAGCCGGTTGAGGTCGCGGATCAGCGCCTGGATGCCGGAATGGGATTTGTATTCGAGCAGGTGCCAATCTAGCGACTGGTCGTGATTCCATTCGCTGCTCTGCGCGATTTCCGCGCCCATGAACAACAGCTTCTTGCCTGGATGGCCGAACATGAAGCTGTAATAGGCGCGCAAATTCGCAAAGCGCTGCCACTCGTCACCAGGCATGCGGCCGAGAATCGAGCGCTTGCCGTGCACGACCTCGTCATGGGACAGCGGCAGGATGAAGTTTTCCGAGAACGCGTAGTGCAAGCCGAACAGAATCTCGCCGTGATGGTATTTGCGGTGGATCGGATCCTTGCTGATGTAGTTCAGCGTGTCGTGCATCCAGCCCATGTTCCACTTGTAGCCGAAGCCGAGCCCGCCGAATTCGACCGGGCGCGAGACCTGCGGCCAGGCCGTGGACTCTTCGGCGGCCGTGGTCGCCTGCGGGAAGCGGGCGAACACCTCGGTGTTGAAGCGGCGCAGGAAGTTGATCGCCTCGATGTTTTCGCGGCCGCCATACTGGTTCGGGATCCACGCGCCGGGTGGCCGGCTGTAATCGAGATAGAGCATGGACGCGACGGCGTCGACACGCAGCCCGTCGATGGCATAGCGTTCCATCCAGAACAGCGCGTTCGACACTAGGAAGTTCGTCACTTCGGTGCGGCCGTAATTGTAGATCAGCGTGCCCCAGTCGAGGTGGCGGCCCTGGAGCGGGTTGGCGTGCTCGTACAGCGCGGTGCCGTCGAAGCTGCCGAGCCCGTGCGGATCGTCGGGGAAGTGACCCGGCACCCAATCGAGCAGCACGCCGACGCCCTCGCGGTGGCAGGCATCGACGAGGGCGGCGAAATCCTCAGGGGTCCCGAAGCGGCTGGTCGGCGCATAGAGGCCAGTCGGCTGATAACCCCACGAGCCATCGAAAGGATGCTCGCTCACGGGCAGGAATTCCAGATGGGTGAAGCCCATGTCGCGGGCGTAGGCCGGCAACTGCTCGGCCAGCTCGCGATAGGTCAGCCATTCATCGCCGTTCTTGCGCCGCCACGAGCCGAGATGGACCTCGTAGATCGACATCGGTGCCGACAGCGCGTTGATGCCATCTGGCGCCGGGTGCGGCCGCGGCAGGTGCGCCTCGTCGAACACGATCGAGGCCGTCTTCGGACGCATTTCGCTGGCGAAGGCCATCGGGTCGGATTTCAGCGGCAACAGATGGCCGTGCGGTCCAATGATCTCGAACTTATAGTGATCGCCAGCCTTGGCATGCGGGATGAACAATTCCCAATAACCGGCGCCGCGCACCCGCATGGGATGACGCCGCCCGTCCCAGAAATTGAAATCGCCGACCACGGAAACGCGCCGTGCATTCGGCGCCAGCACCACGAAGCCGATGCCGTCGATGCCCTCGAGCCGCATCGGATGGGCGCCGAGCTTGTCATAGAGCCGTTGGTGAGTGCCTTCGCCGAGCAGATAGAGGTCGAAATCGGTCAGGATCGGCGGAAAGCGGTAGGCGTCCTCGAATTCGACGACACTGTTGCCGAATTTCGCGCGCAACTGGTAGTGCTTCGAGCCGTTGGACAGGGCGCCGATGAACAGCCCGGCATCGTGCACGCGGTCGAGCGGCGCGACTTCGCCATGTTCGCCGACCGCCTCGACATTAGAGGCCTCGGGCAGAAACGCGCGCACCACGCTTTTACCACCCTCGGGATGCAGCCCGAGATAGTGGAAGGGGTCGGAATGGCGGCCCTCGATGATCGCATAGGCCTCGGCAGGCAGTTTAGGCATGGGCTTCGCTCTCGGTACTGGACAGAATGCGAAGCAGTCCGGTCAGCGGCGCATGCAGCCCCTCAGGCCGGTGGGACAGCTCGTACTCTACGTCATTGAAGGCTTGATCAAGCAGGAAGAACCGAAGCAGTCCCTTGTTGGATTGCCGATCTTCCGGCCACAGCCGCTGATCGGTCATGGCTTCGCGGTAGGCGGACAGGAAGGTTGCGGTGGCGCGCTCGCGCCATTCGCCGAGCGCGGTCGCGAGCCGGTCCTGCTCCTCGGAGGCACCCGTGAGTGCGCGATTGAGGGCGGCATTGACCGAAACATGAATCGAATGGATCAGGCCAGCGACATCACGGGCGGCAGGCGCCTTGCGCCGCTTGGCAGCCAAGGGCACACGCGGATCACCGTCGAAGTCGATGATGAAGATATCGTCCTTCACGATCAGAGTTTGCCCGAGCCGGAAGTCGCCATGATGACGGATGTTCAACCCACCAATCTCGGATGGCAAGAGCCCATTCAGATGGTCGGAGAGGAGCGCACGCGCCTCCGTGAGCCGATCGACCAGCGGCCGGTCCGCCTCCCGTAGGCCCTCGCGGCTGTCGGCCAGCCTTTCGAAAACCCGCTCGGCGCGCGCCTTGAGGTCGGATACAAGCCGCTTGACGTATGCGGAGTCGATCGGCTCCGGAGCGAGATCGGCCGGCTCTGCCGCGGCCAGAGCGACATGCAGTTCACCGAGCCGCCGGCCGATTTGCGCGACGAAGTGCAGATAAAGCGCTTGCTCCTGGGTCTCGCGCAGCGCTTCGTCGATCGGCACGACGCGTTGGTCGTCGATATAGCGATCGAGATAGCCCGTGGTCACGGTCCAGCCGTCGCCCTGGTTCTCGACATAGGCGTGCAGCACGCCGAGCGCGCTGCGCTGATCGCCCTCGACCAGCTCGACGCTGCCGAGCAGCGCCGGCGTGTTGGGGAAGCGCGCGACCTCGGTGAGATAATGGCCGATCTCGATCTCGGGGCTGACACCGCTTTCGAGACGGCGGTAGATCTTGGCGACGTACTGGTTGTCGACCAGAGCGGTGCTGTTCGACTGCTCGATCGCGCGGATGCGCTCGGGCTCCTTGATGGTGTAATCGGCGAACCGGCTGGTCGCGTTGAACTCGAGCCGCAGATTGTTCTCCTCCACGACCAAGTTCTGCGACAGGTTGCGCAGGAACAGGCCAATGAAGATCTGGTCGGTCGCGACGTCGAGCAGCGTGCCCTCGCGCGCGCCTTGGCGCACGGCGGCGAGCGCCTTCGGGTTGAAGCGCTCGCGGTCGAAGCGGACCCATTCGATCTGCATGGGCAGCACGTAGCGCGACGCGGCGTCCTGGTCCGTCCCCTCGAAGAACGCGATCCAGGGCCTGTTGTCGCCGATGTCGCAGAACGGCACGGCCGAAGTCAGCATGGTCTTGATCTGCTTGGGATTGTGCTCGGGATACCACCGCGTCCGTGACAGGAATCCCGGCAGCACGTCGCGCTCGAAGACGCCGCGCTCGCGGGCCAGCGACACCCAGTTGGAATTCACCGGCACCACCAGCGTCTCGAATTCCGGCACCGCGCGCGGCGTCACCGGCTCGGACTTGTCGCGCTCCTGAAGCTGGAACCAGTAGAAGCCGTAGGGCCCCAGCGTGATCATGTAGGGAAGTTCGCCGATCGCCGGGAAGCGGGTGCGGCCGAGCATCTCCTGCGGGATGCGGTCCTTCCAGGGCGACAAATCGAGCTCGGTGGCTTGCGCGGCGCGCGACAAATTGGCGACGCAGAGGATCACCTCGTCGCGATATTGCCGGACATAGGCGAGCACGGCGCGGTTGGCCGGGCGGATGAAGGTCATGGTGCCGCGGCCGAAGGCGAGCGTCGACTTGCGGACTGAGATCAGCCGCTTGGTGGCGCTGAGCAGCGACGACAGGCTGCGCGACTGCGCCTCCACGTTGACCGATTCGTAGCCGTAGACCGGGTCCATGATCAGCGGCGCGTAGAGCCGCGCCGGGTCGCAGCGCGAGAAGCCGCCGTTGCGGTCCGGGCTCCATTGCATCGGCGTGCGCACGCCGTTGCGGTCGCCGAGATAGATGTTGTCGCCCATCCCGATCTCGTCGCCGTAATAGATGATCGGTGTGCCGGGGAAGGACAGCAGCAGCGAGTTCATCAACTCGATCTTGCGCCGGTCATTGTCCATCAGCGGCGCAAGGCGCCTGCGGATGCCGACATTGATGCGGGCGCGGGGATCGTTGGCGTAGGTGGTCCAGAGATAGTCGCGTTCGACGTCGGTCACCATCTCCAGCGTCAGCTCGTCATGATTGCGCAGGAACAGCGCCCATTGGCAGCTCGCCGGAATGTCCGGCGTCTGACGCAAGATATCGGTGATCGGAAAGCGGTCCTCCTGTGCGATCGCCATGTAGATGCGCGGCATCAGCGGGAAGTGATAGGCCATGTGGCACTCGTCGCCACGGCCGAAATATTCCTGCACGTCCTCCGGCCATTGATTGGCCTCGGCCAGCAGCAGCTTGCCCTTGGAGTAGGAATCGAGCTCCTGGCGCAGCCGCTTGATGATCGCATGCGTCTCGGGAAGATTCTCGTTCGAGGTGCCCTCGCGTTCGCAGAGATAGGGAATGGCATCCAGCCGGAAGCCGTCGACGCCGGCGTCGAGCCAGCGCTTCATCACCTGGATGAGCGCACTAACCACACGCGGATTGTCGAAATTGAGGTCCGGCTGGTGCGAGAAGAACCGGTGCCAGTAGAACGCGCCGGCCTCGTGATCCCAGGTCCAGTTCGACTTTTCCGTGTCGGTGAAGATGATGCGCGTGCCCTGGTATCTCTGGTCGGTGTCGCTCCAGACATACCAGTTGCGGGCGCTCGAGCCGGGATGGCTGCGGCGCGCGCGCTTGAACCATTTGTGCTGGTCCGAGGTGTGGTTGACGACGAGCTCGGTGATGACGCGCAAGCCCCGCTTCTGCGCTTCCTGGATGAAGCGCTTGAAGTCCTTCATGGTCCCGAAATCGGGATTGACGGAGCCGTAGTCGGCGATGTCGTAGCCGTCGTCGCGGCCGGGCGAGGGATAGAACGGCAACAGCCACAGCGCGGTGACGCCGAGCTCCTGCAGATAGGGCAGCTTCTCGGTCAGTCCGGCGAAGTCGCCGATGCCGTCATTGTTGCTGTCGGCGAAAGCCTTGACGTGCAGCTGATAGATGATGGCGTCCTTGTACCAGAGCTCGTCCACGATCTCGGCAGCCTCGGCCTTCTTGGTGTCCACGGAAGATAGAACGTTCATGGCGTGCCCCTTTACGCCAGGCAGCGGAACAAGAGCGCCGGATCGCGGTCGGGGTCGATACGCAACCTGATCCCGCCCCATTCGATGCGGGACTGTTCGCCGGTGAGGAGATCTTCGAGTGTCGTCACATGGTGTCGCTGCCCGCCGGCGTCAACGGTGACGTCGCCGAGCGGCAGCCAGCATTCGCGCCACTTGCCCGAGACTGCGATCACGACGACAACGGTGTTGGCGGGCTCAGCCGCCTCCTTGACGAAGGCAATGGTCTCGCTGTCTTCGACACCCAGAAACCGCAAATTCGCCGTTTGCTGGAGCGCGGCATTGTCGTTGCGGATGCGGTTGAGTTCGGCAATGTAGGACTTGATGTTGCCGGGCTGGTCCCAGTCGCGCTGCTTGATCTGGTACTTCTCGGAATCGAGATATTCCTCGCGGCCGGGCACCGCCGCGTGTTCGAGTAGCTCGAACCCGCTGTAAACGCCGTAGCTGCCCGACAACGTCGCCGCCAGCGCAACGCGCGACTTGAACGCCCAGGCTTCTCCGCTCTGGAGATGATAGGGCAGCAGGTCGGGCGTGTTGACGAACAGGTTCGGACGATAGAAGTCGCGCTCGGGATAGCGCGTCAGCTCGCCGAGATATTGCTCCAGCTCCCATTTCGAGGTGCGCCAGGCGAAATAGGTGAAGGACTGCGCAAAGCCGAGCTTGGCGAGGCCCTTCATCAGCTTTGGCCGCGCAAACGTCTTGGAGAACAGAATCACTTGCGGATGCCGGCGGCGGATGTCGCGGATCAGCCAGTCCCAGAAGGCAAGCGGTGCGGTGTCGTGATTGTCGATGGCGAATATGGTGACGCCCTGATCGATCCAGAACAGCATGGCGTCGCGAAAGGCGTTCCACAGGCCGGTGCGGTCGACCGAGGCGAAATCGGGAATCACGATGTCCGAATAGGGGCCCTCCGCCGTCCGCACCGAGCGGTCCGGCCGCCATTTGAACCATTCCGGATGCTGCGTCAGCCAGGGATGGTCCGGCGAGCATTGCACGGCGAAGTCGAGCGCGAGCTCGAGGTCGTACTCGAGACAGGTCGCGACCAGGGCGCGAAAGTCCTCGATGGTGCCGAGCTCGGGATGCAGCGCATCGTGGCCGCCCTCGGCGGCTCCGATCGCGTAGGGCGAGCCGGGTTCGCCTTCGGTTGCCGCCGGCGCATTGTTGCGGCCTTTGCGGCGGCTGCGGCCGATCGGGTGGATCGGTGTGAAATAGAGCACGTCAAACCCCATCGCCGCGATGTCGGGCACGCGCGCGATGCAGTCGCGGAGCGTGCCGTGCCGGCCGGGGATCCGGCTCTGGCTGCGCGGCATCAACTGGTACCAGGCGCCAAACCGCGCTCTGTCGCGGTCGACGGTCAGCGGGAAGGATTGTGAGCGGGTCAGGTCGGGCCGGGACTGACTCTCGGCCATGGCATCGCCGAGCTCGGTCGCAAGCAGCGAGGTGACATCGCCGGTTTGAAGATAATCCTCGCATTGTCTGACAATGATTGCCGCGGCGGCCTGCCGCGCCCCATGCGCCTTGGTCAGGAGGCCGGCACCCTCGATGGCGTCGAGGCTGACATCGGCGCCGGTTCGCTGCTTGCGCGCGACCCCGTGGGACCAAGTGGCGAACTCGTCGGTCCAGGCCTCGATCGCATAGACATATTGGCCGGGCTCCGCGGGCGTGAAAGCGCCGGACCAGCGGTCATTGCTGTGATGGATCATCGGCTCACGCCGCCAGTCCCGGTCCTGCTCGGGACGCCAGAGCAGCGCGGCCCCGACCACGGCGTCGCCATCGCGGTAAACATCGGCCCACACCTCGACGCGGTCGCCTGCGATCCGCTTCACGGCGAAGCGGCCGCAATCGATCGCGGGATAGACGTCTTCGATGAGGAAAGCGCTGCCGGCTGCGGCACTTTCGACAGTTTGAATTGTCTTGTTCACGGTGATGCCATTGACAAGAAAGCAGGGGCCCGTTTCCCTTGTCGGGAACCTACGCTTGATACCTATATAGAAAGCCGTTTGTGTGTCATTAGTTCCCCCTGGGAACGGCAGGCAGGGTTTGTGAGTTGACCCAGACTAACGTCCTCCGCTGCCTCATTAAAATCGATGCCCCCGGCAAAAGGGTGGCCTGCAAGCTGCGTGCCGTATGGATCTCTTAGCCCAAGCCCGGATCAAGGGCGTTCAATCCGAATTCATTGACGCGCTCGGAAAGCTGCGGGTCACCGACCCCGTGGCCCTGAAGTCCATCCTCGACGCCCTGCCGGAGAAGCGGGTTTACCGCTTCGTCAACGGGCCGATTGTGGTTCGCGCGCTCGGACATCCGCGCACGGAATTGGCGGCCATCGGCGCGCCGCCGCTGCAATGGAAATTGATCGCAAACGGCAAAAGGATCGCCCAAGGCGAGACACGCGAGCCCGTGATCGCCTGGCCTGCCGGCCTGCCGCTCGGTTATCACCGGTTGACGCTGACCGATGCGGAAGGTGTGACGGAAGAGGTGCCGATGATCGTGGCGCCCGAGCGGGCCTTCGGCGGCGATTTCGACCGCGGCTGGCTGCTCGCGGTGCAGCTCTACAGCGTCCGTTCGGACCGCAATTGGGGCATCGGCGACTTCACCGACCTCGCCGATCTTGTCCGGCTCGCCAAGCAACTCGGGGCCGACGGCGTCGGGCTCAATCCGCTGCACGTTCTGTTCGACGATCACCCGTCCGATTGCAGTCCGTATTCGCCGAACAGCCGGCTGTTCCTCAATCCGCTCTATATCGACGTCGAGGCCATTCCCGAATTCTCGGCCGATCTCGTGCCCGACGCGGCCGCGACCGCCGCCCGTCTGCGGGAAGGAGATCGCGTGCATTACGCCGACATGGCGGCGTTGAAATGGCTGGCCTTGCGCGCCGCGTTCAACAGCTTCGTGAGGAGCGCGAGCGAAGCGCGCCGCAAGGCGTTCGACAGCTTCCGCGCCGCCCGCGCACCGTTGTTGTCGCGCTTTGCCTGCTTCGAGGTGCTGCGCCATCGCTTCGCCGCGCCGTGGTGGGAATGGCCGGCGGAATGGCGGCAACCGGACGAGGCCAAGTGCGCCGAGCTGCGCAATGGACCCAACAAGCGCGAGGTCGAATTCGTCGAATTCGCGCAATGGACGGCGGACAGCCAGCTGCATGCCGCCAAGGAGCTCGCCGGCCAGCTCGGCATGCGGGTCGGGCTCTATCTCGACGTCGCCGTCGGCGTGCAGTCCAACGGCTTCGATGCCTGGAACGAGCAGATGGCGATCTCCCGCCATCTCGCCGTCGGCGCGCCGCCCGACGTGCTCAACACCATCGGCCAGGACTGGGGTCTTGCGGGCTTCAATGCCGGCGGCCTGGAAGCGCAATCCTTCGTGCCATTCGCCGACATGCTCGCGGCCTCGATGCGCCACGCCGGCGCGATCAGGCTCGATCACGTGCTCGGCCTGAAGCGGCTCTATCTGGTGCCGCGCGGCTTCAAGCCGGACAACGGCGCCTATGTGCAGATGCCGTTCGAGGCGCTGCTCGGCGTCGTGGCACGCGAGAGCGCGGCCCACAAATGCATCGTGATCGGCGAGGACCTCGGCACCGTGCCGGAAGGCTTCCGTGAGATGATGCAGGATTTCGGCATCTGGTCCTATCTCGTCATGATGTTCGAGCGGGACGAAGCCGGCCATTTCCGCAACGTCGATCATTACCGGCCCAATGCGCTGGTCACGCTGAACACGCATGATCTGTCGACCTATGCCGGCTGGCGCTCCTTCGGCGACCTCAAGATGAAGCGCTCGCTCGGGCTCGACCCCGGCGAGAACGATCAGGCGCGCTGGGATGCGCTCGGCCGGCTCGACGAGATTTTGCGCCAGAACGGCATCAAGGCCAACGACCTCTATTCGGTGCTCGCCTTCCTGTCCCGCACGCCGTCGCGATTGCTCGCGGTGTCGATGGAGGATCTGCTCGGCGTGATCGACCAGCCCAACATTCCCGGCACGATCGATGAGCATCCAAACTGGCGCCAGCGTCTTCCCGTCGCGCTCGACAAGATCGCCGCCAAGGTTGACCTCACGGCCTTGCGAGCGGCAACGCGGGAACGTTCATTGAACGGCGGGAGTTGATCGGCCGGGGCATCTCAGGCTCGCACGACATTGTCTCAGAGGATCGAGGACTATGCGCTGATCGGCGATTGCGAGACCGCTGCGCTGGTGGGGCGCAACGGCTCGATCGATTGGCTGTGCTGGCCGGCCTTCGATTCCGACGCCTGCTTTGCCGCCATCCTCGGCACCAACAAGAACGGGCGCTGGCTGATCGCTCCTAGCGAGGACGTCACGAAGACATCGCGACGTTATCTCGGCGACACCCTCATCCTCGAAACGCGTTTCGAGACGAAGGGCGGCACGATTGCGCTGATCGACTTCATGCCGCCGCGCGGCAAGGCGTCCGACATCGTGCGGCTGGTGCGCGGCATCAAGGGCACGGTGAAGATGCGGATGGAGCTCGTGATCCGCTTCGGCTTCGGCACCGACATTCCCTGGGTGCGGCGCATCGACCATTCCCTGATGGCAATCGCCGGCCAGGACATGACGGTGCTGCGCACGCCGGTGAAGACCCGCGGCGAGGATCTTACCACGGTCTCCGACTTCGAGGTGAGGGAAGGCGAGACCGTACCCTTCGTGCTGACCTATGGTCCCTCGCATCTGCCGCCGCCCAAGCCGATCGATCCGGAAATTGCGCTCAAGCAGACCGAGACATTCTGGCTGGATTGGTGCCGCCATTGCACCCGCGACGGGGACTATCACGACCTCATCATGCGTTCACTGATCACGCTGAAGGCGCTGACGTTCGGCCCTACCGGTGGCATCGTCGCGGCGCCCACCACCTCATTGCCGGAGAGGCTCGGCGGCAGCAGGAATTGGGACTACCGCTTCTGCTGGCTGCGCGATGCCACCTTCACGCTGCTGGCGCTGATGAATTCGGGCTACACCGAGGAAGCCCTGGCGTGGCACAATTGGCTGCTGCGCGCCGCCGCCGGCTCACCGGCGAACATGCAGATCATGTACGGCATCTGGGGCCAGCGGCGGCTGTTGGAATGGGAGGCCGGCTGGCTCGACGGCTATGAAGGCGCCAAGCCGGTTCGCGTCGGCAATGCCGCGCATGCGCAGCTTCAGCTCGACGTCTATGGCGAATTGATCGACGCCTTCCATCAGTCGCGCATGGCCAAGCTCAAGCTCGACGATGAAACGACATGGGCGCTGGAATGCGCCGTGCTCAACCATCTCGCCGAGGTCTGGGACCGGCCCGATCACGGCATCTGGGAGCGCCGCGGCCAGCCCAAGCACTACGTCTTCTCCAAGGTGATGACCTGGGTCGCCTTCGACCGCGGCATCAAGAGCGCCGAGACCTTCGGCTTCAAGGCGCCGCTGTTGCACTGGCGTACCTTGCGTGAGGCGATTCATCGCGATGTCTGCAACAGGGGATTTGACGCCGAGGAAAATGCCTTTGTCGAATCCTATGGCTCGAAACTGCTCGATGCCAGCGTGCTGCTGCTGCCGGCCGTCGGTTTTCTGCCGCCACAAGATCCGCGTATTCGCGGTACCATCGCGGCGGTCGAGACACGCCTGATGCGCGACGGCTTCGTGCTGAGGCACGATCCGCGCGAATTGCCCGCGGGGCAGCAGCCGCTCGAAGGCGCGTTCCTGGCCTGCACATTGTGGCTGGCCGATGCCCACGTGCTGTCGGGCGATCTCGACAAGGCGCAACGCTTGCTCGACCGTGTGGCCGGCATCGCGAACGACGTCGGTCTGCTGGCCGAGGAATACGATACAGTCGCCCGGCGCCAGACCGGAAATTTCCCGCAGGCGCTGACCCACATCGCGCTGATCAACACCGCGCACAATCTGTCGGCGGCAAGGCAGAAGAGCGAGAAGCCGGCGATGCAGCGGTCGAAGTAGTCAACATGGCTAGTCGCGACTGTATCCAGAGCGGAGGTGCGCCCCCTCCCCCGCTTGCGGCGGAGGGTTGGGGAGAGGGTGTCTCCGCGCAGGGATTGTTGATAATAACTGAGGACGTCCCTGCGCGACGAGAGCTCTCACCCGCCGCTGCGCGGCGACCTCTCCCGCAAGCGAGAGAGGTTAAGAGAGCCCGCGGCCCAGCTCAGCCCACCCCATTTCGCTTCAGGATCATCTCCATCGCCTCGGCAAAACCGTCCTGCTCATTGGTCGCGGTGACGTGAGTGGCCTGGTCCTTGACGTTGTCGGCGGCGTTGCCCATGGCGATCGAGACACCGCTGACGGCGAACATCGAAAGGTCGTTCTGCATGTCGCCGATGGTGGCGATGGCACTGGTCGCAATGTCGAGGCGCTTGGCCATCGCCTCGACGAACGTGCCCTTGTTGAAGCCCGGCGGGGTGATGTCGAGATAATAGGTCTGCGAACGCACCGCAGTGGCTTCGCTGCCGAGCGCCTGCTGCATCGCCTTTTCGCAAGCCTCGAGGCGGGCGGCGTCGGCGCTGGCGCCGACGATCTTGCAGGCGCTTGCGAGGTAGGGCGAGAAATCCGTCACGATGGCCGGGTCGGATCGGATCGTGTGCTGCTCATGCGCGACGTATCTTCCGCTTGGGTTGTCGATCAGCCATTTGTCGGCGGTGAAGAGCCAGATGTCGGCGCCGAACGCGCGAAGGATCTGCAAGGACTGCTCGGCCGCGCTCGCGGGGATCAGATGCTGCTCGACCGGCCGCATCTCGGGGTCGACGATCGAGGAGCCGTTGAACGGACCGACGGGAAGCCAGAGCGCCAGCGGCTCGATCAAGAAGCGCATGCCGATCGCGGGACGGCTGGACGTGATGGTGAAGCCGATGCCGGCCTTGTGCAGCCGCTGCACGGCAGTTCTGGCACGCTCGGTCAGGGTTTTGTCCTTGGTCAGCAGCGTGCCGTCGACGTCGGACACCACGAGTGAGATTTGCGTCATGACAGGACCTAACGTTTTTGCCTCAGCGCTTCGCCCCGCCGAGCTTCAGCTGCCGCACGATGCCGTCCACGATCGCCTCGACGGTTTCGTCGATCGAAACGGTGATGACGTGCTCTCCCGCCTCCGGCGGCTCCAGCGTGTCGAACTGGCTCGTCAGCAGCCCGGGCGGCATGAAATGGCCTTTGCGGTGAGCGAGCCGCTCGGCGATCAACTCCTTGGTGCCTTTCAGGAAGACGAAGCGGACATCGTCGCGCCCGCGCAGCAGTACGTCACGATAGGTGTGCTTCAGCGCCGAGCAGGCGATGATGATGTGCTCGCCACGACCGCAGACGCGCCCGATCTCGTCGGCGATGGCGTTGAGCCAGGGCCAGCGGTCCTCGTCGGTGAGCGGATGGCCGGTCCGCATCTTCGCGACATTGCTGGCGGGATGAAAGCTGTCGCCGTCCTCGAAGCGCCAGCCGAGCCGCTGGCCGAGGGCTTCCGCGATCGTGCTCTTACCCGACCCCGACACGCCCATCACGATCAATCCACAAGGTGCTTCAACGCCCGCCACGAATGCCCTCCGGAAGCGCGGCTTGGTCTACCAGCCAGACGGTCTCACCCTTCGAGCGCGCGCGTAACGCCGGCAGAGTCTCGCCATTGAGGAGGCGCGTCAAGATCGGTTGCTTGTCGTGCCCGGCGATCTCGAACAGCATTTCGCGGCAGGACGCCAAAGCGGGCAGGGTGAGCGAGACCCGCGGCACGAAAGGCGCGACATTGGCCTTGGGCACTCCAACGACCCAGCGCTCGGTCTCCTCGATCTCCGGGAAGCCGGGAAACAGCGAAGCGGTGTGGCCGTCCGGTCCCGCGCCCATCAGGACCATGTCGAACAGCGGTCGCGACGGATCGAGGCTTTCAGAGCCGTAGAAGGCATGCAGCTCGCGCGCATAGGCTTCGGCGCTCTCCTCGGGAGTTTCAGTCCCGGTCGGAATCGGGTGAATGTGGCTCGAGGCTGCATTGCCATCGAGAAACGTCGCGCGCGCGACCGCCATGTTGTTGAGGGGATCGCTCTCGGGGACAAAGCGCTCGTCGCCGATGAACCAGTGCACGCGCTCCCACGGAATCCTGCCGCGCCAAGCCTCGCTGCCGAGCAATTGATAGAGCTTCTTCGGGCTGGAGCCGCCGGTGAGGCAGATCGCGATGCGGCCTGGATTGGCCGCGATCCGTGCCATCACCCGTTCGGCCGCGGCCCGCGCCAGAGCTTCGGCGTCGGCCTCGACGATCAGCTTCGGCTGGCCCGCCACGGCCATCACGAAAACTTCCGCCAGCTTCGCCCGTCGCGCCGCAGCAGCTCGTCGGCGCATTTCGGGCCGTCGCTGCCGGCTTCATAGGTCTCGATGCCGTTGGTGCCCGCGCCTTTCCAGGCGTCCAGGAACGGCTGCACCGCCTGCCATCCGGCCTCGATGCCATCTGCGCGCTGGAACAGGATGTTGTCGCCGATCATGCAGTCGTAGATCAACGTTTCATAGCCGGTCGAGGGATCGGCCCGGAAATAGTCGCCGTAGCGAAACTTCATCTCGACACCGTCGATGGTGACGCTCGGCCCCGGGATCTTGGCGTTGAACTGAAGCTCGATGGTCTCGGTCGGCGCGATGCCGATGGTCAGGAAGTTCTGCGACAGGCGGTCGATCGTCGTGCCCGAGAACATCGAGAGCGGGGCCTGCTTGAACTTGATCGCAACTTCCGTGCGCTTGTGGGCCAGCGCCTTGCCGGTGCGTAAGTAGAACGGCACGCCGGCCCAGCGCCAATTGTCGATCATGAGTTTCAGTGCGACGTAAGTCTCGGTGGTGCTGCCGGGCTTGACGTCCTCGGTCTTGCGATAGTCCGGGATCTCCTCATCGCCGATGTGCCCCGCGAGATATTGCGCGCGCACCGAATTCCTTAAGGCTTCCTCCAGGCTCGGCTGCTGAATCGAGGTGAGCACTTCGGCCTTCTCGGAGCGCACGGAATGCGCATCGAAACGCGCCGGCGGCTCCATCGCGACCAGCGACATCAGCTGGAATAGATGGTTCGGCACCATGTCGCGCAGCGCGCCGGTCGCATCGTAGAAGCCGCCACGATGTCCGACGCCGAGCTTCTCCTCCACCGTGATCTGGATGTGGTCGATGTGGTTGCGATTCCAGATCGGCTCGAACATGCCGTTGGCAAAGCGCAGCACCAGGATGTTCTGCACCGTCTCCTTGCCGAGATAGTGATCGATCCGGTAGACTTGGTGCTCGTCCATGATCTTCAAGAGCTCGGCGTTCAGCGCGCGCGCCGTGACGAGATCGGTGCCGAACGGCTTTTCGATCACCAGCCGGCGCCAGACGCCGTTCTCCTTCATCATGCCGGTGCGCCCGAGCTCGCGCGCGGTCGGTGCGAACGCGGCTGGCGGGGTCGCCAGATAAAACAGGCGATTGCCGCCGGTGCCTTGCGCGCATTCCAGCGAATCCAGATGCTCGCGCAGGCGATCGAACGAGGGCGGGTCCTTTGCGTCGGCTTCGACGAAGGTCACGCATTCCAGCAGCTTCTTGGCGATGTCGTCGTCCACGGGCCGCGTCGCGAACTGGCGCAAGCCCTTCATCAGGCTGTCGCGCAGCTCATTATCCGATTGGCCCTTGCGGGCCACGCCGACGACGCAAAATTTTTCCGGCAGCAAATGCTCGGCAGCGAGATTGTAGAGCGACGGCATCACGAGGCGGTGAGTAAGATCACCGGTGACACCAAAAATGACGAAGGCGCAATTTTCCGGCTTGGGCTTGGCTTGCGGGTCTTTTGTCACGAACGGTTGGCCTTCGCTTGTTACGTCTTACTTTGGCTTCGAAGCATCCGGCTGCTTCGGCTCCTTGTGGCCGCCGAACCCCGCACGCATCGCCGAGAGAATTTTTTCGGCGAAGGTGTGTTCCTTGCGGGAACGGAAACGTGTGTAGAGCGCGGCGGTCAGGACCTCGGCCGGTACGGCCTCGTCGATCGCGGCATTCACGGTCCAGCGTCCTTCGCCGGAATCCTCGACGAAGCCGGAATATTCCGACAGCTGCGGGCTGTCGGCGAGCGCGGTCGAGGTGAGGTCGAGCAGCCATGACGGGATCACGCTGCCGCGTCGCCACACTTCCGCGATGTCGGCGAGATCGAAATCGTAGCGATGATCCGCCGGCAGGGCCTCGATGTTGGCGTTCTTGAGGATGTCGAACCCTTCGGCATAGGCCTGCATCAGGCCGTATTCGATGCCGTTGTGGATCATCTTGACGAAGTGGCCGGCGCCGACGGGGCCGGCATGGATGTAGCCCTGCTCAATGCGGGGATCGCGGCCCTCGCGTCCCTCCGTGCGCGGAATGTCGCCGGCGCCGGGGGCGAGCGCGGCGAAGATCGGATCGAGCCGGTCGACCACCTGCTTCTCGCCACCGATCATCATGCAATAGCCGCGGTCGAGGCCCCAGACGCCGCCTGAGGTGCCGACGTCGACATAGTGGATGCCGCGGGCCTTCAGCGCTTTGCCGCGGCGGACGTCGTCCTGCCAGAAGGTGTTGCCGCCGTCGATGATGACGTCGCCTTCCTGCATCACGCCGGCGATCGTGTCGATCGTCGTCTCGGTGATGTGGCCGGCCGGCAGCATCACCCAGGCGGTGCGCGGCCGCTCGAGTTTCGAGATGAAGTCCTCGAGCGTCGCGGAGCCGACCGCGCCGTCGGCGGCAAGGCCAGCTACGGCCTTGGCGTCCTTGTCGTAGACCACGGTGGAATGTCCCTGGCGCATCAGGCGGCGAACGATGTTGCCGCCCATCCGGCCGAGGCCGATCATGCCGAGTTGCATTGGCAATCTTCCTTAGTTCAGCGCGTCGTTGAGCGCCGCGTTGAGTGCAGCAAGACCCTTCTTGAGCCCGCCCTTCAGGTGCACGCGCAGGGCGCGCCGGCCGCGTTCGGTGAGCACGTCGAAATCGCCGCGCGCCTGTGCCGCCTTGATCACGCCGAAGCTGGCCTTCTGGCCCGGCACCTTGAGGTCCTTGGCATCGTCGGCGGTGATCTGGAGGAACACGCCGCTGTCGGGGCCGCCCTTGTAGGCCTGTCCGGTCGAGTGCAGGAAGCGCGGACCGAACTCGGCGCAGGTCGCAACATGCCGTTTCTCGCGCACCTCGAGCCGCATGGCCTGGAATGCATCGATCGTCGCCTTGTCGCGCGCGATGTAGCCGAGCAGGGCGACATAGTCGCCATGGCCCGACCGGGAGAGATGGGCCTTGAGCCAGGAGGTGAGGTCGCCGTTGGCGCCGGCGGCGCGCAACGCCGTGGCGTTGGCCTCGTCAGTGTAGAGATCGGCCTCGTCGGTGCTGACAACCGGTTGCTCTTTGGGCAGCGCGCCGGTCTTCTCGAACGAGGCCGTCAGCTCGCGGGTCTTGATCTTGGCCGCCTCCACGTCCGGCTGGTCGAACGGGTTGATGCCGAGGATGGAGCCCGCCACAGCGGTTGCCATCTCGAAGCGGAAGAATTCCTGGCCGAGATGGTCGATCGACTTCATGACGATGCGCACCACGGGATGGCCGGCAGCCTCGATCGCGGCGAGCTTGGAATCGTGGGCGGCGTCGGCCTCGCCTTCGATGCGGATGTCGATAAAGAACCGGTCGTTGCCGTAGACCGAGGGATCGCCCAGCGGCTCGCCCTCGATCGGGATCAGGCCCTTGCCTTCCTTACCCGTCGATTCCGCGATGAGCTGTTCGGCCCAGGCGCCGAAATCGGCAATCTTCTCCGACGCCAGGATCGTCACCTTGTCGCGGCCTTCGAGGCCGGCGAGCCCCATGGCAAGGCCGAGCTGCACGCCGGGGTTTTCGCTCGGCGGCACGTCCGGCCCGCAGGAGCGGGCCATGGAGAGCGCATGCTTGACGAAGGTCTTGACGTCGATGCCGGCGGTTGCCGCCGGCACTAGGCCGAACGGCGACAGCACCGAATAGCGGCCGCCGATCGATGGTTCGCCATGGAAGATGCGGGCGTAATGGAGGCTCTTGGCCGCCTTCTCCAGCGACGAGCCGGGATCGGTCACCGCGATGAAGCGGTGGCCGGTCTTCACCTTCGCACCGACCGCCTTGGCAACCTGCTCATGGAAATAGTCCTTCATCGCGTTCGGCTCGGTGGTGCCGCCGGACTTGCTCGAGACGATGAACACTGTGCTCGCGATGTCGATCTTCGCCTCCATTGCGCGCACCTGCGCCGGATCGGTGGAATCCAGCACATGCAGCTTCGGGAAGCCGGGCTTCTTCCCGAACGTCTCGGCCAGCACCTCGGGGCCGAGGCTCGATCCGCCCATGCCGAGCACGACGGCGTCGGAGAATTTCTGGCCCTTCACGCGGCCGGCATAATCCTCGTAATCGGCAATGTCGGCCTTGGTCGCGCTGTCCAGCCAGCCGAGCCATTTGTCCTCGTCGGCACCGGTCCAGACCGACTTGTCGCGCCGCCACAGCCTGCGGATCTTGGCGGACGCCCGCCATTCCTCGGTGCTCTTGGCCACCGCCTTGCCGAGGCCGGCGCCGAGCGAGAGAAGCTGCCGATCCAGCGCGGGTGCGAGCACGGTGGCGCGCTTGTGGGCGACGGCGCCGTAGAGCTTGTCGGCGGCGTCGGCGAACAGCTTGACGCCGTCCTTGACGAGGTCCTCGGTGATGGCGTCGAGCGAGATGCCGGAGCGCTCCATCTCTTCCAGCACACGGCGAGCGTCGTCGACGTTCTCCTCCAGGCTGTCCCGCAGCTTGCCGTGGTCGCGGAACGCCTCCAGCGTCGCCGGCGGCATCGTATTGATGGTGTCGGGGCCGATCAGCTCCTCGACATAGAGGACGTCGCTGTAATCCTTGTTCTTGGTGCCGGTCGAGGCCCACAGCATGCGCTGCGGCTTGGCGCCCTTGGCGGCGAGCTTGTCCCAGCGGGGACCCGAGAACAGGCGCTTGTAGTCCTGGTAGGCAACCTTGGCGTTGGCGACCGCGACCTTGCCTTTCAGCGCGGCGAGCCGCTCCTTTTCGGATGGGTCGTTGGCGCGGGCGATCTTTTCGTCGAGCTGCTTGTCGACCACGGAATCGATGCGGCTGACGAAGAAGCTCGCCACGCTCGCGACATGCGAGGGGTCGTCGCCGCCGGCGACGTATTTTTCGAGACCGGCGATGTAGGCTTCCGCCACCTGGAGGTAGACCGCCCTGGAGAACAGCAGCGTGATGTTGATGCTGATGCCGTCACCGATCAGCGTCTCGATAGCCGGCAGGCCTTCCGGCGTCGCCGGCACCTTCACCATCAGGTTCTTGCGACCAACATCCTTCCAGAGCCGCCGTGCTTCAGTGATCGTGCCTGATGTGTCCATGGCGAGATAGGGCGAGACCTCCAGGCTGACATAGCCGTCGCCTCCCTTGAGACGGTCATAGACCGGGCGGAGCACGTCGGCGGCATTCTGGATGTCCTCGACCGCGACGGCCTCGAACAAATCGGCCACGGTCCGGTCGCCGCGCTTCAGCGCCTTGCCGATCGGAGCATCGTATTCGTCCGAGCTGCCGATCGCCTTCTCGAAGATCGAGGGATTGGAGGTGACGCCCTTGACGCCGTCGGTGTCGATCAGCCGCTTCAGGTCGCCCTTGGCGATGAAGCCGCGGGCCAGGAAGTCCAGCCAGACGGCTTGTCCGTGCTTTTCCAGTTCTTTGACGGGATTCATGATGCTTATTTATCTCCAAGCCTGCGGGCGAGGGGTTTCCGCGCCGGTCCTGCCGCGCTATCCTCTAGCGTACATGCACCCGGGAGGGAACCAATCAAGGGTACAGGCGTCATACCCTCCAGTGTAACTCCGTCGCGATCATGGCGATCCGGGCGGCAGTAGCGGTTGTTGCGTAGAAAGTCGTCGGCCGAATGGGATATGCCGGCGTCGTGGTGTCCGGCTGATCTGGATGCTCCCCACCGCGCGGGGCCCGGTGGTCGTCGTCAATCCCTTCGGCATCCGCGATCCCCGCATCGGCGATGAATTTCTGCCGTGGGATTCGGTTGCGGGAATTTCCGCTGAAGAGTGCGGACTTGCAGCAGCACCTGCGTGCTTGCCGCGACGCGCACGCGACCAGCACGCCGCGCACCGCATTGCAGCAGGAAGATGAACGCGACCCCCAACGCGGCGCTCGAGGCTTCGCCGTACAAGCGTCATAAGATCGCCGCTCCCGGATCGCTATGCTGCAACGCCGGATGAACGCATCTCCGGTAATGCCCGGATGTTGCGACCAAGTGACATTTCCTGGAAATGAGCCAATATAGACAGAGATTCGCACAAATTACAGGCATGTGCCTGTTCGTAACTCAACGAGTGCCTACGTTGTGCGTTGCGTCGTGTCGGCACCAGGGTGTCCAATGATGGTCATGTGCTCACGCTGATTCGAACGGCCTGAGGAACGGTCCGGTAACTGCTTTCGTTTCAGCTTGTAGCGGAACTCACGCGGAGAGGGATCATGTACAACGATTCTCTATTCAACGCTTTCGCTCGGTCGTTCGAGGCGAGAAGCCAGCACGACATGTCGATGGCGGAATATCTGGAATCGTGTCGAAGCGATCCCATGAAATACGCGAACGCGGCCGAACGACTGCTAGCAGCGATCGGTGAACCTCAGACGATTGACACGGCCAAGGACCCACGCCTTGGCCGTATTTTTTTGAACCGCACGATCCGGACCTATCCGGCCTTCGCCGGCTTCTACGGCATGGAAGAAACCATCGAGCGAATCGTTGGTTTCTTCCGTCATGCGGCGCAGGGCCTGGAGGAGCGCAAGCAGATCCTCTACCTGCTCGGACCGGTCGGCGGCGGCAAGTCTTCGCTCGCCGAGCGGCTGAAGTCGCTGATGGAAGTGCATCCGATCTACGTGCTCAAGGCCGGCGATGAACTCTCGCCCGTGTTCGAAAGCCCGCTCAGTCTGTTCGATCCAGATAACCTCGGACCGATGCTGGAAGAGAAGTACGGCATTCCGCGCCGGCGTCTCACCGGGCTGATGAGCCCGTGGTGCTACAAGCGGCTCGAAGCCTTCGGCGGCGATATCTCTCAATTCCGCGTCGCCAAGATTCAGCCGTCGCGGCTGCGCCAGATCGCAGTCTCCAAGACCGAACCCGGTGACGAGAACAACCAGGATATCTCCTCGCTGGTCGGCAAGGTCGACATCCGCAAGCTCGAGACCTACGCGCAGAACGATCCCGACGCCTACAGCTATTCCGGCGGCCTCAACCGCGCCAACCAGGGCGTGCTCGAGTTCGTCGAGATGTTCAAGGCGCCGATCAAGATGCTGCACCCGCTGCTGACCGCGACGCAGGAAGGCAATTACATCGGCACCGAGAACATCGGGGCGATCCCGTTCACCGGCGTGATCCTGGCGCACTCCAACGAAGCCGAGTGGGCGAGCTTCAAGGCGAACAAGAACAACGAAGCCTTCATCGACCGCATCTGCGTGATCAAGGTGCCGTACTGCCTGCGCGTCACCGAAGAGCAGAAGATCTACGAGAAGCTGATCCAGGGCTCCGAGCTCGCCTCGGCGCCTTGCGCGCCCTCGACGCTGGAGACGCTGGCGCGGTTCTCGGTGATGTCGCGCCTGCGCAAGCACGAGAACTCGACCCTGTTCGGCAAGATGCGGGTCTACGACGGCGAGAGCCTGAAGGAATCCGACCCGAAGGCGCGCAGCGTCCAGGAATATCGCGATGCCGCCGGCGTCGACGAAGGCATGGACGGCGTCTCCACCCGCTTCGCCTTCAAGATCCTGGCTGCGACCTTCAACCACGATCCGCAGGAGGTCGCCGCCGACGCCGTGCATCTGATGTACGCGCTGGAGCAGGCGATCCGCCGTGAGCAACTTCCGGAGGAGACCGAGAAACGTTATCTCGAATTCATCAAGGCGGATCTCGCGCCGCGCTATGCCGAGTTCATCGGCAACGAGATCCAGAAGGCCTATCTGGAATCCTACTCGGATTACGGCCAGAACCTGTTCGATCGCTACGTCGACTATGCCGACGCCTGGATCGAGGACCAGGACTTCAAGGATCCCGACACCGGCCAGCTGCTCGATCGCGAGCTTTTGAACCAGGAGCTGACGAAAATCGAGAAGCCGGCCGGCATCGCCAACCCCAAGGACTTCCGCAACGAGGTCGTCAAATTCTCGTTACGGTCGCGGGCCCAGAATGGTGGCAAAAATCCGACCTGGACCTCCTACGAGAAGATTCGCGACGTGATCGAAAAGAGGATATTCTCGCAAGTCGAGGATCTGCTTCCGGTCATCTCCTTCGGGTCGAAGAAGGACGGCGAGACGGAGAAGAAGCACGGCGAGTTCGTCGCACGCATGGTGGAGCGTGGCTACACCGAGCGTCAGGTTCGCCGGCTCGTCGAATGGTATATGCGCGTGAAGCAGGCCGGTTGAGGCGGATGGGAGGCGAATGGTAAAGTGCCCATTCACATTATTGACAGGCGCCTGAATCCAGGCGGCAAGAGTCTTGAGAACCGCCAGCGGTTCTTGCGTCGGGCCAAATCCCTGGTGCAGGGCGCCGTCAAGAAGACCTCGCAGGAACGCGACATCAAGGACGTCCTGGAGGGCGGCGAGGTCACGATCCCGCTCGACGGCATGCACGAGCCGCGCTTTCGCCGCGAAGGCGGGACGCGCGACATGGTGCTGCCCGGCAACAAGAAGTTCGTCGAGGGCGACTATCTCCAGCGCTCCGGCCAGGGCAGCGCCAAGGATTCCGGCCCGGGCGAAGGCGACAGCGAGGACGCGTTCCGCTTCGTGCTCTCCCGCGACGAATTCGTCGATCTGTTCCTGGACGATCTCGAGCTGCCTGATCTCGCCAAGCGCAAGATCGCGCAGACCGAGAGCGAGGGCATCCAGCGCGCCGGCTACACCACCTCGGGCTCGCCCGCCAACATCTCGGTGAGCCGGACGGTGAAGCTCGCGCTGGCGCGCCGCATCGCGCTCAAGCGTCCCCGCAAGGAGGAGATCGAAGAGCTGGAAGCTGCGGTCGCCGCCTGCACCGACGAGGACGAGCGTGAGGTGCTGCTCGCCCAGCTCGAAAAGCTCAAGGCGAAGTCCAAGCGCATTCCCTTCATCGACCCGCTCGACATCCGCTACCGTCGCTTCGAGACGGTGCCGCGGCCGGTGGCGCAGGCGGTGATGTTCTGCCTGATGGACGTCTCGGGCTCGATGTCCGAGCACATGAAGGATCTCGCCAAGCGCTTCTACATGCTGCTCTACGTGTTCCTGAAGCGCCGCTACAAGCACGTCGAGATCGTCTTCATCCGCCACACCGACCGCGCCGAGGAGGTCGACGAGCAGACTTTCTTCTACGGCCCGGCCTCGGGCGGCACGCTGGTCTCCAGCGCGCTCCAGGCGATGCACGAGATCGTGCGCGAGCGCTTCAATCCGTCGGACTGGAATATCTACGCCGCGCAGGCCTCCGATGGCGACAATTCCTATTCCGACGGCGAACTGACGGGCATCCTGCTGACCGACAAGATCCTGCCGATCTGCCAGTTCTTTGCCTATCTCGAGGTCGGGGAGTCCGGCGGCAGCGCCTTCGATCTCTCCGACTCCTCGCTCTGGACACTCTATGAGCGCCTGCGCAACAGCGGCGCACCGCTCTCGATGCGCAAGGTCTCGGAACGCAGCGAGATCTTTCCGGTGTTCCACGATTTGTTTCAGCGTCGCGAAACTGCCCAGGAGAAAGCCGCTCCATGACGGAACGATTGTTCGAAGGCGCGGATTGGGATTTCCACACCTTGCAGCGCATCACCGATGCCTGCGAGGAGGTGGCGCTGAAGGATCTCGGGCTCGACGTCTATCCGAACCAGATCGAGGTGATCACTGCCGAGCAGATGCTGGATGCGTATTCGTCGGTCGGCATGCCGCTGTTCTACAAGCACTGGTCGTTCGGCAAGCATTTCGCGTTCCACGAGGCCTCTTACCGCAAGGGCCTGATGGGGCTCGCCTATGAGATCGTGATCAACTCCTCGCCCTGCATCTCCTATCTGATGGAGGAGAACACGGCGACGATGCAGACCCTGGTGATCGCGCACGCCGCCTTCGGCCACAACCACTTCTTCAAGAACAATTATCTGTTCAAGCAGTGGACCGACGCCGACGGTATCCTGGATTATCTCGACTTCGCCAAGAACTACGTCATGCAATGCGAGGAGCGCTACGGCCGCATCGAGGTCGAGCGCACGCTGGATGCCGCGCACGCGCTGATGTCGCACGGCATCGATCGCTATCCCGGCAAGAAGAAGCTCGATCTGCGCGCCGAGGAGAAGCGGGCAGGGCGCCGCCGCCAGCACGAGGAAGAGGTCTTCAACGACCTCTGGCGCACCGTGCCCAAGGGGGCATCGAAGAGCCGGTCTGCGCTCAGCATCGAACGCCGCCGCAAGCTGCTCGGGCTGCCGCAGGAGAATTTGCTCTACTTCCTGGAGAAGAGCGCGCCGCGCCTGGCGCCGTGGCAGCGCGAGCTGCTCCGCATCGTCCGCCACATCGCGCAATATTTCTACCCGCAGAGCCAGACCAAGGTGATGAACGAGGGGACGGCGACCTACGTCCATTATCGCATCATGACCCAGCTGCATCAGCAGGGCCGCATCACCGACGGCAACTTCCTCGAATTCCTGGGCTCGCACACCAATGTGGTGTTTCAGCCCGAGTTCGACGATCCGCGCTTCTCCGGCTTCAACCCCTACGCGCTCGGCTTTGCCGTGATGCAGGACATCGAGCGTATCGTCACCCGGCCGGGGGACGAGGACCGCGAATGGTTCCCCGACATCGCCGGTAAGAATGACGTGATGGGCGTGCTGCGCGACGTCTGGGCCAATTATCGCGATGAAAGCTTCATCGCGCAGTTCCTGAGTCCCAAATTGATGCGGCACTTCCGCATGTTCCACCTGCACGACGATCCCGAGGAGCGCGCTGGCATCCGGGTTGACGCCATCCACGACGACCGCGGCTTCCGCCGAGTCCGCCGCGAACTGGCACGGCAGCATGATGTCGGCTACATCGACGCCAATATCGAGGTGGTCGACGTCGATCTCTCCGGCGACCGCCGCCTGATCCTGCATCACCACGTCATCAAGGGCTCGCAGCTCAACGAGACCGATGCCAAGCGAGTGCTGCAGCACCTCGCCGATCTCTGGACCTACGACGTCGCGCTGATCGAGGTCGACGCCAACGACAAGGTCCTGCGCGAATACGTCGTGAGCCCGCGCCCGATCCCGGCCGCTGTGGCGTGAGGCTGTCGTCTACGCTTGGCCCATGATGTGTGAGCCTCAGTTCGCGCTCCGATGAAGGTGCGCCCCCTCCCCACTTGCGGGGGAGGGCTGGGTGAGGGTGTCTCCGCAGTGGGACTCCCCCAGAGGAGAGAGCCCTCTGCCGGCGCGCGGGACGATGCTTTGCATCGCCCGAAACGCGCCGACCTCTCCCGCAAGCGGGAGAGGTTGCAGCCAGCCGCGGTTGGCAAAAGTGATCAACGTGAACGCCTGGCGCTTCTATCCCGATCGCTTCGCCGGCTTCTTCTTCGCCTTGCTCGCATTCAGCTCCACCGCCGCGCGGATCAGCGCCTTCAACGCCTTCTCGTCGATCTTTTCGCCCTCGCGAATATCGATCGCGCGTCGCACGTTGCCGTCGAGGCTGGAATTGAACAGGCCTGAGGGGTCATCGAGTGCCGCGCCCTTGGCAAAGGTCAGCTTCACCACTTCCTTGTAGGTCTCGCCGGTGCAGATGATGCCGTCGTGCTCCCAGACGGGAACGCCGCGCCATTTCCACTCCTCGACGACATCGGGATCGGCCTGCTTGATCAGGGCGCGGATCCGCGCAAGCATCTGGCCGCGCCAGTCGGCGAGTTCCTTGATCCTGCCGTCGATCAGTTTCGAGGCTGAAGCCGCGCCCGTTTCCTTCGCGCTGCTCGTCTTCGCCGCCACCGCCTTCTTCACGACCTGGCCTCACCGCGCGCGTCACGACGCTGGCCGAGATAAGGCAGTGCGAACAGATAGAGCCCGGTCGCGAGCAGTGGGATCAGCGGCACGAGCGCCAGAAAACCGATCCAGACGGCCTGGAGCTGCATGGTCATGGCGACGATATTGGCGATCACCGCGAGGGTGAAGGCGATGGATAGCCAGCGATGGATCTGCCGAATCCACATATTCCCGTTCAATGAAACCTCCCTTGAACTCATCGGATAATTGTCAGGCTGCGGCGGGGAATCTAGCCCGCCCGCGCCAGCACCTCGTCCAGCTTGTTGAAGAACTGCTTCCAGCCGGCATGTGCGCCGCCAAAAGCCTGCTTCTGCGTCGGGCTGAAGCCCGCCTGCTCGACGCGCAGATGCGTGCCCGCGCTGGTCGGCGTGAGCGTGAAGGTCACGACGCTTCTGAGGTCGAAGGCCGCGTCCTCATGCGAGAAATTCCAGGTGTAGGCGAGCGTCTTCTGCGGCTCGATGGTGAGCACCTCGCAGTCCAGCACGCCGCCCCATTCGCCGCGCAGATTGAAGCGATGGCCGACGGATGGCTTGAAGTCATTCTTCATCAGCCATTCCTCGATCAGATGCGGCTGCGTCAGCGCGCGCCAGAGCCGCTCGGCGGGAAAAGCAAATTCGCGCTCGACGATGACGGAGCGCGTCTGGCTCGAGGTCTCAGTCATTGGTCCATCCTCTTCAGGAGATCGTCGAGTGCGTCGAACCGCCTCTGCCAGAAGGACGCCATCTGGCTGGTCCAGTCGATCAGCGGATCGAGCGCGCCGGGCTGCGCGCTGTAATGGGTCTGGCGTCCCTCATGGCGGTCGCGCACGAGGCCGGCCTGCTTCAGCGCGCCGAGATGCTTGGAGACCGCCGGCTGCGAAACGCCGGATCGCACCGTCAGCGCCCCGACCGTCTGCTCGCCCTCACGGCACAGCCGCTCGAAGATCGCCCGCCTCGTGGGGTCGGCGAGCGTCCTGAACAGGAGATCGGGGGCGGGCGACATGGGAAATCCATAACCTGGGAGTTATGGGTTAATTCATAACCACAGAGTTATGGGTAAGTCAAGCGGCTGCAGGGACGTGGGACGAGGCGCGCACCCTCCGCCGTCATTGCGAGGAGCTCGCTACAAAATTGCGTAGCAATTTTGTGCTGATGCGGCGAAGCAATCCAGATTTGGACTGCCTCCGCGGAGGGATTCTGGATTGCTTCGCTGCGCTCGCAATGACGGCCAAGAAGGTGTGCCTCGAACGCTGCCGCTACGGCCGCAAGTACAAATACCCCTGCGACTGCAGCTCGGCCAAACGAACCACGCCGCCCTTCTCCGCGCTGACGAAGCCCGGCAGCAGCTCCTTCAGCGTGACGTTCTGGGCCTTCATCGTGTTGCCGCAAGCGGCGAGCTCGACGCCGTCCTTGGAGAATTCGCCGATCCGCTTGCTGATGTCGGGGTTGGCCTGCGCCGAGCGAAACGCCTTCAACGCCGGTCCGTGGATCACCAGCGCGAGCGTGACATGCTCGGGACCGCCGACCCCCTCGATATGGTTCTGGATGTTGCCGAGCACGAAATTGACCCTCCCGGCGTCGCTGAGATGGTAGACCACTTTCAGCTTGTTGCCCGTGCCCGCGTCCGTTGCGGCTTTCGCGCTGGAGGCGCCGAGCGCTGCGCCCAGGGTCGACATGGCGGTCCACAAGATGTTGCGGCGGTTCATGGCGGATCTCCTCGACTAAGCCTGAATTCGCCCGAGACATATCATTTGTGACGCAGCGCGGCGAGCTCCTTGCGGTCGGTCACAAGCGAGGCGCAGTCGCTGGTGTCGGTGCGGTCGAGCCGGAAGATCTTATCGTCGGCGCCAGCCACCAGCGCATGCTCGGCCTCGTCGTCCGGCCTGTTGTTCTGCCAGACCCTGATTTGTTGAAGCCGAACGATGGCGGCCTTGTTGTCCTTGGACAGCGCCACTTCGATCCCGCCGCCTTCGTAGTCGACACCACAGCCCATGCGGACTTCGTCGCCCTGGCTGAGAAGCACCGCGTGGCTGCCGCACGAGCCGCTGGAGTCGAAATCCCCGCTGCGATGGCGATAGCGGAAGCCCATGCGGAAGGAATTGTGGAGCTGCTTGTCTTCCTCGTCGGTCTCCGCCGAGATCAGCAGCTTCATCGAGCCCGCCTTCTGCCTGGGATGGCGCGCCAGATGTTCGGCGTCGTAGCGGCGGACGAAGCAGGCATAGGCCTTGTCGCCGGGCGCCCCCGCATAGATCCGGGCCGTGAAGGCGTCAGCTTCGGCTTTGGTGGTCTCCCGGACCTTGTCGGCCTCATCGGCATGGGCGACGCCGACAAAGGCGGCAAGGGCGAGCGGCAGGAAAAGAGCAAGCTTCATGATCGCACCGGGCGTTTGAACCGTCGTCCCCCACGAGAAGGGCGGCCGACTGCCGGTTAGTCGCAGGCGGCGAACGGCGCGTTCAAGCGCTCCCAGCCGCTCGCCTTGCCGGCAGCCTCGCGCCAGGTTCCAGCCTTAACAGTTTAGAAGGATGAGGGTCGGTAAACCTCCGGTTGCTGCAGACGACTGGTGGCGGTCAAAATGTCCGTAAGTCAGAGCTTGCCCAACCTTGCGATTGGCTATTCCGTGCCGCGGCTATTGAAGATGCTGGCCGCCGGCCTGCTGCTGACGCTTCTGTGCGCCGCGGTCGCTTTCAATTGGTTTCACGTCAAGACCCTCTCCGCGTTTCAGATCGCTGCTAGCTATCTCGGTGTCGTGCTGTTTGGGTTCGTGACCTGCAGGACGTTCTGGAGGCTAGTCTCAACCAGGCAGCCGGTCCTTTTCATCACCCGCGTCGGTCTTCGCGACACCCGCATTGCCGATGACACCATCTCCTGGAGATCCGTGCGGGACATATCGGTTTGGCAGTATCGCAGTCACATGATCGTGGTGCTCAAGCTCGACCCGCTTGTCGCCGACCGCTTCGACGTTGGTCTTCTGAAGCGCATCGTATCGATCATGAACAAAGCGGTCGGCGCCGAGGGCGTGCTCGTCAATCCCGGCGGCCTGACGATGGACGGCGAAACGCTGCTCGAGACCTGCAAGCAATATTGGAAGGCCGGCCGTTTGGCATATACGGCCCATCCCGCGACGGAGCCCGAGCCTGTCAGCTAAGGCGTCCCAGCGTCGGCCGATGCCCTCCTGATACTGTGCGCCTCACCGCAGGCTGGCGTTGATCTCGTCCAGCACCGCCGAGCCCGGGCACAGCGTATCCGCCTCCAGCGAGTTGAGCGGGGTCTCGACCGTGTTGAGGTGCTCGTGCAGGTCTTCCGCATCGGGGTCGACGTACAGAAGCCCGGTGACGATCTGCCCCTTGGCGGCGTGCCTTGCGAGGAAGGTCTGGGCTCCCAGCCGATCATGCGGATCGTAATCGGCGTCGATCTTGCGCAAGGCGATCTTGCTGCCGTCATGCTGCTCGACCACCTGCACCGTGCCGGGGGCATAGTCGACCGCGATGGGATCGCGACCGACCAGGACGTCGAGCCGGTTCACGGCGTCGTTGTGCTCGCGGACATAGTCAAAGCTCTTGGTTGAGCCGGCGTGGTTGTTGAAGGCGATGCAGGGGCTGATGACGTCGATGAAGGACGCGCCCTTGTGGCGGATCGCAGCCGCGATCAGCGGCACCAGCTGGGTCTTGTCGCCGGAGAACGAGCGCGCGACGAAGGTGGCGCCGAGTTGCAGCGCGATCGCGACGAGGTCGATGGCGTTGTCGGTGTTGGTGACGCCCTTCTTGGACTTCGAGCCGCGGTCGGCGGTCGCCGAGAACTGGCCCTTGGTCAGGCCGTAGACGCCGTTGTTCTCGACGATATAGGTCATGTTGACGCCGCGCCGGATCGAATGCGCGAACTGGCCGAAGCCGATCGAAGCGGAATCGCCGTCGCCGGAAACGCCGAGATAGATCAGGTCGCGGTTGGCGAGGTTGGCGCCGGTCAGCACGCTGGGCATGCGGCCATGCACGGAGTTGAAGCCGTGCGAATTGCCGAGGAAGTAATCCGGCGTCTTCGAGGAACAGCCGATGCCGGAGATCTTCGCCACCCGGTGCGGCTCGATCGACAGCTCGTAACAGGCCTCGATGATCGAAGCCGTGATCGAGTCGTGACCGCAGCCGGCGCACAGCGTCGAGATCTTGCCCTCGTAGTCGCGGTGCGTGTAGCCGAGCTCGTTCTTCTTCAGCCCGGGATGATGGAATTTCGGTTTTGCGATGTAAGTCATGCGAGCACCTGCGATGCCAAGCCCGTCATGGCCGGGCTTGACCCGGCCATCCTCGTCTTGGTGGCGGAGAAGAAAGGCGTGGATGCCCGCGACAAGCGCGGGCATGACGGAGAGAGTGGCGCGCAACTCATGACACGGCCTTGCGGAGCGGGGTCACCTTGAGGTGATCCTGGTGGTCGCCGATGGCTTTTGCGATGAATCGGGCGGTGATCGGCGAGCCGTCGTAATGCACGATCGGCACGAGACGCACCGGGTCGATGCCGTTCTCGTTGACGATGAGCTGGCGGAGCTGGCTGTCGCGGTTCTGCTCGACCACATAGACGAAGTCGTGCTCGGCGAGGAAGCTCGCCACGCTCGAATGGAACGGAAAGGCGCGAATACGCAGCCGGTCGAGCTGGTGCCCGCGCGCTTCCAACAGGCCGATCGCCTCGTCCATCGCCGGCGAGGTCGAGCCGAAATAGATCACGCCATATTTGGTCGGCCGTTCCGCATTGGCCTGCAGCGGCCGTGGCACCAGATCCTGCGCGGTCTCGAACTTGCGCATCAGTCGCTGCATGTTGTCGGCGTAGACCGAGCCTTCCTCGGAATAGCGCGCATAGCGGTCCCGGGACGTGCCGCGGGTAAAATAGGAGCCCTTGGTCGGGTGCGTGCCGGGATAGGTGCGGTAGGGAATGCCGTCGCCGTCGACGTCGAGATAACGGCCGAAGTCGCGGCCCTCTTCCAGCATCTCCGCGGTCATCACCTTGCCGCGGTCATATTGCTTCGCATCGTCCCACTTCAGCGGGCGGCAGAGCCGGTGGTTCATGCCGATGTCGAGATCGAGCATCAGGAAGATCGTGGTCTGCAGCCGCTCGGCGAGATCGAAGGCGGCGGCCGCGAACTCGAACGCTTCGGCCGGGTCTTCCGGGAACAGCAGCACATGCTTGGTGTCGCCATGCGAGGCATAGGCGCAGGCGATGATGTCGCATTGCTGGGTGCGGGTCGGCATGCCCGTCGAGGGGCCGGCGCGCTGGATGTTCATGATCACCGCCGGGATCTCCGCGAAATAGGAGAGGCCGATGAACTCGGTCATCAGGGAGATGCCGGGGCCTGAAGTCGCAGTGAAGGCACGCGCGCCGTTCCAGGACGCGCCGATGACGATGCCGATCGAGGCCAGCTCGTCCTCGCCCTGCACGATCGCGTATTTGGCCTTGCCGGTCTCAGGGTCGTGCCGGTACTTCTTGCAATGGGCGGTGAAGGCTTCGGCCACCGACGAGGACGGCGTGATCGGATACCAGGCGCAAACAGTGGCGCCGCCATAGACGGCACCGAGCGCGGCGGCGCTGTTGCCTTCGATGAAGATGCGGTCGCCGACCTTGTCGGACTTCTTCACCCGCAGCCCTATCGGGCATTTCAGGTTCTGCAGCGCCCAGTCGCGGCCGAGATGCAGCGCGTGGACGTTGGAGGACAAGAGCTTCTCCTTGCCCTTGTACTGCTCACCGATCAGCTGCTCGATCAGCTTGGGGTCCATGTCGAGCAGGGCCGAGAGCGCGCCCAAATAGATGATGTTCTTGAACAGCTGGCGCTGGCGCGGATCGGTGTAGGTCGAGTTGGTGATGGCGGTTAAGGGGACGCCGATCACGGTGATGTCGTCGCGGAATTTGGTCGACGGCATCGGCTTGGTGGAATCGTAGAACAGATAGCCGCCGGGCTCGATGCCGGCGACGTCCTTGTCCCAGGTCTGCGGGTTCATCGCCACCATCATGTCGACCCCGCCGCGGGCGCCGAGATGGCCGTCTTCCGTCACCCGCACCTCGTACCAGGTCGGCAGGCCCTGGATGTTGGAGGGGAAGATGTTGCGGGGGGAGACCGGAACGCCGTGGCGCAGGATCGCGCGCGCGAACATCTCGTTGGCGCTGGCCGAGCCCGAGCCGTTGACGTTGGCGAAGCGGACGACGAAGTCGTTTACGCTGCTGATCGGCTTTTTGTCGGGCATGTCGAACCTGCGTAAGTCATCTCGATGAAATATTTCTGCATGTCCCACGCGCCTGTGGGACAACGCTCGGCGCACAGCCCGCAATGCAGGCAGACGTCCTCGTCCTTGACCATCACGCGCCCGGTCTTGAGATCCGAAGAGACGTAGAGATCCTGGTCCGGATGCGCCGAGGGCGCCTTCAGGCGCTGGCGCAAATCGCTTTCCTCGCCGTTACCGGTGAAGGTGATGCAATCCATCGGACAAATGTCGGCGCAGGCATCGCACTCGATGCAGAGCGAGGTCGAGAATACGGTCTGCACGTCGCAGTTCAGGCAGCGCTCGGCTTCGCCCAAGGCCAGCTTGACGTCGTAACCGAGCTCGACCTCGGCACGGATGTCCTTCAGCGCAATCACCTTGTCGCGATGCGGCACCTTGTAGCGCTTGTCGTTGGAGATGTCGTTGTCATAGCTCCATTCGTGGATACCCATCTTCTGCGACGAGACGTGCACTTCAGGCAGCGGGCGCTCGGTAATGTCCTCGCCCGAGAGCATCTTGTGGATCGACAGCGCGGCGTCATGGCCGTGCGAGACCGCCCAGATGATGTTCTTGGGGCCGAACGCGGCGTCGCCGCCGAAGAAGACTTTTGGGTTGGTCGAGACGAAGGTCTTGGGATCGACCTTGGGCATGTGCCATTTGTCGAACTCGATGCCGCAATCCTGCTCGATCCACGGGAAGGCGTTCTCCTGGCCGACCGCGACCAGCACGTCGTCGCATGCGATGGTCTGGTCCGGCTCACCCGAGGGAACGAGGTTGCGGCGTCCCTTGGCATCGTACTCGGCCTTCACCTTCTGGAAGGTGATGCCGGTGAGCTTGCCATTGTCATGGATGAAGGCCACGGGGACCAGGAAATTGAGGATCGGAATGTCCTCGTGGAGCGCATCCTCTTTCTCCCAGGGCGAGGCCTTCATTTCCTCGAAGCCGGAGCGGACGACAACTTTCACCTCTTCGCCACCGAGCCGGCGCGCGGTGCGGCAGCAATCCATTGCGGTGTTGCCGCCGCCAAGCACGATCACGCGCTTGCCGATCTTGTCGGTATGACCGAACGAGACCGAGGCCAGCCATTCGATGCCGATATGGATGTGGCTTGCTGCTGCTTTCCGGCCGGGGATGTCGAGCTCGCGGCCGCGCGGTGCGCCCGAGCCGACGAAGATCGCGTCGTATTTCTCCGCGAGCAGCGCCTTCATGCTCTCGATCCGGTGACCGCCTTTGAACTCGACGCCGAGGCCCAGGATGTAGCCGGTCTCCTCGTCGATGACGGAATTGGGCAGGCGGAATTTCGGGATCTGCGTGCGCATCATGCCGCCGGCTTCGGGATCGGCATCGAACACCGTGCAGTGATAGCCGAGCGGTGCCAGATCGCGCGCCACCGTCAGCGAGGCCGGACCGCCGCCGACGAAGGCGACGCGCTTGCCGTTCTTCGGCGGGGGCTTCGGCAAGCGCTGCTTGATGTCGTCCTTGAAGTCGGCCGCAACGCGCTTGAGGCGGCAGATCGCGACGGGTGTTTCCTCGACGCGTCCGCGTCGGCACGCCGGCTCGCATGGACGATCGCAGGTGCGTCCCAATATTCCGGGAAACACGTTCGATTTCCAATTGATCATGTAGGCGTCGCTATAGCGGCCTTGCGCGATCAGTCGGATGTATTCGGGAACCGGGGTGTGCGCAGGACAGGCCCATTGGCAATCGACCACTTTGTGAAAGTAGTCGGGGGCCGCAATATCGGTTGGTTTCATTCCTACCCTGTCCGCGCGGGCTCAAAGACCCGGCGGCCTCTTCTGAGCTTGGCGAACGCTTAACGCGCGTCGATCTGGTTTCTGAATGACGTCATTGGGTTAGCTTATTAGAACGGCTCCGAAGTACAACGGCAAATTTTCGCGCTTCCCCTCTTTCATAGGAGCCAAGCGCGCACAGCATTAACGGCGGCGCGTGATGTGCGTGCGGTGCAGCATTCGCGATGGATATGAGCGCGTCAGCTGCGCGCGATGTCGCTCTTCGCGAGATCCCACATCAGGCAGTAGGTCCCGACGGAGACGGGGAGCGGGAAGGGCGCGGCAGCGGGGCCGGTGAAGCGCTCGGCGATCACGGCCGAGACCGCGCCGACATGCGCGCCGTCGATCAGCACGAACCAGTCGCGCGCACCTTCGTTACGCGCCGCCGGTATTTCCGCCGTTGTGCCCGACAATTCCGGCTCGCTCTCCAGAAGGTGCATGGAGATGATGCCATCGTGCCTGTCAGGCGCCAGTTTGTCTTGCAGCGCATCACGCCATGCCCCCGCATTGTCCGCCCTCGGCCGCAGCCGCACCACGCCCAGGGCTACCCCGCGTCCGGTGCCGTTGCTGACGGTGATCCGCGCGACGACGCGGAGCATGTCCTTGAAGCGCGCCATGGTCCGCCGCGACCAGTCGGTCGGGTTCGCGAGCCGCGCCTTGTAGGCGGGGCTGTCGAGCACCTCTAACGTCGCGGTCGAGTAAAGGCAGAGGTATTTGGGATTGGCGGCATGCGCGACATAGCGCCGTGCTTCCAGGAAACCCTCGATTGCGACGCGCTCTTCCAGATGTTCGCAATCGTACCAGCGATTGAAATCGGCTTCATCTGAAGCGTCGATATTCATCGACGTCAGCAGCATGCCCTTCCCGGCGAGCGGCATTCTTCTTGTCCTCTCATCGCCCGATCTTCGATGCGAGGTCGGCGATCGACTTCATGACCGCGTCCCTCACGCCGGCATCATAAAGCGAATGGCCGGCTTCTTCCACGATGCGAAGCTCGGAACTGGGCCAAACTTTCGCGAGCGCGTGGGATGTCTCGGGAGGACACAACAGATCGTAGCGGCCCTGCACGATAATGCCGGGAATCCTTTCGAGCCGACCCGCGTTCCGCAACAGCTGGTCTTCGCTCATGAAGGAGTTGTTGACGAAATAATGCGCCTCCATGAACGGCGTCGCCGGCAGCGTGCGCCAGACGTTCAGCGAGGCGAGGTCGAGCCGCGCCTTGGCCGCCTTGTGCTCGGATAACGCGCGCTCGGTGTCGTGCCAGGCCCGCGCCGCAGGTCCGTGCATAGCCGGATCGGCATCGAGGATGCGGCGCCAATAGGCGTCCACCGGCTGCGCCTGCTCTTCGGGCGGCAGCACGCTCAGAAAATCCTCGCAGAGAGCGGGGTAGAATTGCCGCAGTCGGACCGTGAACGCCGTCTCGACCTCGGCCCGCGTGCCGAGGAACGTCGCGCGCAGTGCAAGACCGGAGACGCGATCGGGATGCGCCTGCGCATAAGCCAGCGCCAGTGTCGCGCCCCAGGAGCCGCCGACCAGCATCCAGCGTTCAAAGCCGAACTTTTCGCGGATTGTCTCCATGTCCGCGATCAGATCGGCCGTGGTGTTGTGCTCGCGCGAGCCCTTGGGCCGGCTGCGGCCGCAGCCGCGCTGGTCGAACAGCACCGCGCAGAAACGGTCGGGGTCGAACAGTCGGCGATGGTCCGGCTGGCAGCCGCTGCCGGGCCCGCCGTGCAGATAGATCGCGGGGATGCCGTCGCTGCGGCCGACGCTCTCGACGTAGAGCTCATGGCCGTCGCCGACGTCGAGCATTTCGGAGGTCAGCGGCGCAAAGGGATCGGCGCGCCTTGCCGCTGTGCCTGCGTCGGCGTCAGGTCCCATTCTCGGATTCCAGGGTGCCGCCGGCGAAATTGCGGTAGAGGAAGCGGCTGGTCTCGCCCTCGGCCTCGCGCTCGGCCTGCTTGAAGATGGTCTCGTGCAGCGGCGACAGCGCGCAGGCCGGATCGGTGTTGGCGGCGTCCCCGGTCAGCGCAAAGGCCTGGCAGCGGCAGCCGCCGAAATCGATCTCGCGGAATTCGCAAGACTTACACGGCTCCTTCATCCAGCCCGTGCCGCGATAGCGGTTGAAGGCCTCCGAGTTCTGCCAGATCCAGGCGATCGAATGGTTGGAGCGCACGGATTCGAACTCAAGCCCGGTGATGCTCTCGGCGGCGTGGCAGGGCAGCACCTTGCCGGCGGGCGAGATGTTGAAGAACTGCCGGCCCCAGCCGCCCATGCATTTCTTCGGCCGCAGCGCGTAATAATCGGGAACGACGTAGTCGATGGCAAGCGTGCCCTTGAGCCGCTCCCGCGCCTCCTCAACGATGGCCGTGCACTCGTCGAGCTGCGCCACCGTCGGCATCAGTGCGGCGCGGTTCTTCAGGGCCCAGCCGTAATATTGTACATTGGCCACCTCGAGCCGGTCGGCGTCGAGATCGACAGCCATCTGGACGATGTCAGGGAGCTGATGCAGGTTCTGCCGATGCATCACCGCATTCACGGTGAGCGGCAAATCGAGCTCGCGCGTCCATTTCGCCACTTCGAGCTTCTTGCGATGCCCGCCTTTGTAGCCGGCGACGCGGTCGGAGAGGCCTTCTTCGATGCCCTGGAAAGAGATCTGCACATGGCAGAGCCCGGCGTCGGCAAGCTCGCTGAGCTTGTCGCGCGTCAGCAGCACGGCCGAGGTGATGAGATTGGTGTAAAGGCCGACGTCGCTCGCGTGCTTCACCAGCTCGACGAGATCTTTCCGCGCCGTCGGCTCGCCGCCGGAGAAATGGACCTGGAGCACGCCGATCTCGGCGAGCTCGCCCAAGACCTTCTTCCATTCCTCGGTGGTCAGTTCCTTGCCCGAGCGGTCGAGCTCGACCGGGTTGGAGCAATAGGGGCATTGCAGCGGGCAGCGATGCGTGATCTCGAGCAGCACCGCGAGCGGAATGCCGAAGGTCTCGGCCGTCGAACGCTGCTTCTCCAGCACGGCGAGGCTGTCGCTGGGTGGGATGGTCACGTCGCTCATGACGTCTTCTCCCTGATCTCGGTCAGAAAGCCCTTGTCGGCGAGGTCCTGCAGCATGACGATGACGTCGGCCAGGATCGCGTCGCGGGGGGCCGCGTATTTTGCCGCGAGCTGATCGGACACGTCGCCGACGCTGCGCTTGCCGTCGCAAAGCTGCAGCACCTCGACCGCGATCTCGTCCGGGGCCAGCACGCGTTCCGGCGCCAGGATCACCCAGACCTTGCGGGTCTCGTCATATTTCAGCTTGGCATGCCGCGGCAGCACGGGGCGGCTCGCCTCGCTGACGCTGATGTTCCGCGGCCCGGCCATCGCTACTCCTCTTCAGCCCGCTTTGGGCACGAACGCGCCCGGCGGAATATTGCCCTCGACATAGGCGTGCTGGAGCGCGTCCAGCTGCACCCACAGCACGTTGGTCTTGAAGATCAGCGCGTTGCATACCTGGGCGCGCTGCTCCGGCGTCGTGGCATGCCTCTTGACATAGTCGAGCGCGAAATTGGCATCGCGCGGCGCCTGCGTGAGGCGGCGCTTGAAGTAGCTCATGGTATCAGGGTTGACGAAATCGTAATGCTGCAGCATGCCGGCGATGCGCTCTTCGTGGATGCTCGGCGCAAACAGCTCGGTCAGCGAGGAGGCGATCGCCTCCAGCGGGCTTTTTTCGCGACAATAGTGCACGTAAGCCTCGACCGCGAAGCGCGTCGCCGGCAAAATGCCTTCGGTGGATTCCACGTAGGCCGTGTCGAGGCCAAGGCCTTCGGTCAGCTTGATCCAGCGCTCGATGCCGCCTTCCGCACCGACATCGCCGTCATGGTCCTCGATGCGGTGGCGCCATTCCAGGCGCGTGGCGCGGTCGCGGAAGCGCGAGATCACCACCGCGTCCTTGATCGGAATCGTGCTCTGGTAATAGTAGCGGTTCAGTGCCCAGGCCTGCACCTGGCCCTTGTTCAGCTTGCCGCCGTGCAGCAGCTTATGGAACGGATGCAGGCTGTGATAGCGCGTCGCCCCGATATGGCGCAGCGTTGCCTCGAGCTCCTCGGCCGAGTTGAGCCTGATATCCCTGCCGATCGAGAGCGCAGTCATTCCAGTCATGGATGCGGCATTCACAGCACGATCTCCGTTCCGTCTGCGGGAATCTGCCATCCCGCTTGTTCAGCAGTCTTGCGTTCAGCCGAGGCAGGCAGCAGCGCCGGGTTCGAGTTGTTGATATGCAGAAATATCTTCCTGTCGATATTGAGGTCGGCCAGCTGCGCGATGGCGCCGTCGTCGCCGGACATGGCGACATGCCCCATGCTCTTGCCGGTCTTGTGGCCGAGGCCGCACTTGATCATCTCGTCGTCCGTCCAGACCGTGCCGTCGAAGAACACCAGCGAAGCGCCGTCGATCTCGGCCTTGAGCGCGTCGGTCACCTCGGCGCAGGCTGCGAGGAAATAGAAGCACTTGCCGGTCGCCTTGTCGGTGATCTTCAGGCCCAGCGTGTCGCCGTCGCCGCTGTCGCCGCCGGGATGCGCCTTGCCTTCCAGATACCAGGCCGACTTGCCCGGGACCGCGAAGGGCAGCACTTCCAGCCCGGAGCGTGCGCCATCGGTGAGGCGCGGCTCGAATGGCTCATTGATGCCGATCGGCTGGCGCCGGACGTGCTTCTCGTTCAGCACGTTGAAGATGCTGTTGCTGGCAAGGATCGCCAGCACTTTCTCATGCGCATAGATCGTGAACGGCGAGCTCTCGCGCATCGAGAGCAGGCCCGCCACCGCATCCACTTCGCTGTTGGTCAGGATCACGCCCGCAATCGGCGTATGGCGCAAGGCGCCTGCCTTGGGGTGCAGTTGCGGCGTGGCATTCAATTGCTGGCGCAGGTCGGGAGAGGCGTTGATCAGGAACCAATGCTCGCCGTCGCCGCTAAAGGCGACCGAGGCCTGTGTCCGGTGCAGCTCATCCCCGCCGTTGCGGGCGGCCCGGCAACCCTCGCAGCCGCAATTCCACTGGGGAACTCCGCCGCCGGCTGCGGCGCCCAGGACGACGACGCGAAGCATGATCCGTCTCCTGGAAAGGAACACGCGCGGTGGATCTCAGGCCGACGCAGATGCCGACACAGATTCTTTCTTTCGGAAACGCGTCGTGACCGAAAGATCCACCGCCGCAGAACGCGAAATCGCCGACCGGCTTACTTGCGGGTGGCGCTCACATACATGTTGATTTCCATGCCACAGGGCACTTCGACGATCTTCGGGGCTTTCCATGCCATTTTTGGCTCTCCATTTTTGCGAATTCGGACGTATCCGCCCACCCGCTAAGTTAATGCGAGTGGAGAAGTTCGCTAGTGAAATTTTCCCGGACCTAGGTAGTAGGTCGGTGGAATTGCTGCACTGCAAAGAGGGCGTGTTGCGGCCATAAATGCGGCCGTAAAGATGCGCAATGGACATAGGCAAAAACCGCCGATAGGTCGTGATCCCTGTCGGGATAAACGAGTTGTGAGTTTAGAACGGCTTCCAATCATCTACAGGCGACCCCATTGGATCAGGCATGCCCAGATATTTCTTCAACACCCGTATCGGCGACGAACTGATTGTGGATCCTGACGGAGAGGACCTGCGCAATCCTGATCGCGCCTGGGAGGTCGCCCGCCAGATGATCCTGGAGGTGGTGAAGTCGGAAGGCACCCAGCGGGCCCTGCTCGCGGCGGTGATCGAGGTGACCGACGCCGAAGGCGAGGTCGTGCTGGAGTTTCCCTTCACCGAGGCGCTGCTGGACCTGCCGGATCCGTCCGCGACGCGGCATTAGCCCTATCTGGCTCCCCGTCATTGCGAGGAGCTCGCGACAAAATTGCGTAGCAATTTTGCGCTGATGCGACGAAGCAATCCAGAGCGCCTCGGCGGAGGGATTCTGGATTGCTTCGCTTCGCTCGCAATGACAACGGATGCAGCAATCCAAGCCTCTCCGCCTTTCGCCTCTGCGAAATCCGCATGGCTTTGCCGCGTTCCCGGCGCTAAAACACGCCGGATACACGGAGCAAACCATGCAAGATCTCTGGCGCCTGTCGGCCGCCGACCTCGCCGCCCTCGTCAAGTCCAAGAAAGTGTCCGCCCGGGAGGCCGCCAAGGCCGGTCTCGCCCGGCTCGATGCCGTCAATCCCAAGCTCAATGCCGTGATCGACCACCGGCCGGACGACGTGCTCAAGCAGGCCGATGCCGTCGATGCCGCGATCGCGCGAGGAGAGGACCTAGGGGTGCTCGCCGGCGTGCCCGTCACCATCAAGGCCAATGTCGACCAGGAAGGCTTTGCCACCACCAACGGTCTGAAGCTCCAGCGCGAATTGATCGCGCGCGAGGACAATCCGGTGGTTGCCAATTTCCGTAAAGCGGGCGCCATCCTGCTCGGCCGCACCAATTGCCCGGCCTTCTCCTATCGCTGGTTCACCACCAATCTTATCCACGGCGATACCAAGAACCCGCGCGATGCCTCGCTGACGCCGGGCGGCTCGTCCGGCGGCGCCGGTTCCGCGGTCGCGGCCGGCATCGGCCACGTCGCCCACGGCACCGACATCGCCGGCTCGATCCGCTATCCCGCCTATGCCTGCGGCGTGCACGGCCTGCGCCCGACGCTCGGCCGCATCCCCGCCTTCAATCCCGCGCTGCCGGAGCGCCCGATCGGGCCGCAGATCATGGCGGTGTCGGGCCCGTTGGCACGCACCGTCAACGATCTCAGGATCGCGCTCGAAGCGATGGCGGCGCGCGACATCCGTGATCCCTGGTTCGTGCCGGTGCCGCTCGAAGGCCCCGCACGGGACAAGCGCGCCGCGCTCTGCCTCAATCCGGGCGGCCTTGCCACCACGCCGGAGGTGAAAGCGGCGGTGAGCGATGCCGGCAAGCGGCTAGAGCGCGCTGGCTGGACCGTCGATGTGATCGAGGATACGCCGCCGATGCGCGAGGCGGTCGAGTGGCAGATCAAGCTGTGGCTCGGCGACGGCTATGAAGCGCAGCTCGAGGCGGCCGAGCGCGAGGGCGATCCCGGCGCGCTGGCCTGCCTGCGCGGCAACCGCGCCAGGGTGACGCCGATGGACCAGGCCAATTACGCCAAGGCGCTGACCCGCAGAGCCGCGCTGACCCGTGATTGGATGCTGTTCTTCGAGAAATATGCGGTGCTGCTGACGCCGGTCTCGGGCGAGCTGCCGTTCCCGGATCATCTCGACTGCAAGGACGATGAATCCTTCAAGCGGGTCTGGGAAGCCCAGCTGCCGCAGATCGCCATCCCCTTCATGGGCTTGCCGGGCCTCGTGGTCTCCACTGGTCTGGTCGGCAAGGCGCCGGTCGGCGTGCACGTCGTGTCCGGCCGCTATCGCGAGGATCTCTGCCTGCGCGCAGGCGAGGCGATCGAGGCGGGCGGCGTGCCGCCGTCGCCGATCGATCCCGTGGGCTAGCGATGTCCGTCATCTACGACTTCAAGGCCAATTCGCTGGCCGGCGAGGAGGTCGCCCTGCGCCGCTTCGAAGGGCAGGTGCTGCTGATCGTCAACACCGCGAGCAAATGCGGCTTCACGCCGCAATATCGCGGCCTGGAGGATCTTCATCGCGATCTGTCTCCGCGCGGCTTCTCCGTGCTCGGCTTTCCCTGCAACCAGTTCGGCGCGCAGGAGCCGGGGCAGGCGAGCGAGATCCAGGCGTTCTGCTCGACCAATTACGACGTCACCTTTCCGCTGTTCGAGAAGATCGACGTCAACGGCGCAAATGCGCACCCTCTGTATGAGTACCTGAAACGCCAGCAATCGGGCCTGTTAGGAGCCTCCATCAAATGGAATTTCACCAAATTCCTGGTGGACCGTGAGGGCAAGGTGGTCGCGCGCTACGCGCCGACCGCACGGCCCGAAGGATTGCGGCATCAAATCGAAACACTGTTGTGAGCGAGACAATCATGAGCGACGAATTTCCCGACCGCCTGTCGGTCGATCCGAACAGCCCTTATTACAACGCGGACGTTCTGGCGCGCGACGTCGGCATCCGCTTCAAGGGCATCGAGAAGACCAATGTCGAGGAATACTGCATAAGCGAAGGCTGGGTCCGCGTCACCGCCGGCAACGCCAAGGACCGCCACGGCAACCCGCTGACCATCAAGGTGCACGGTCCGGTCGAGCCGTATTTCAGGGATAAGAAGTGACGGCGAAGCCGTCATCGCAATGATGGGGCGCGACGCGTCCAAGTGCATCTCCGTCACCCTGAGGTGCTCGCCTCTTCGGCGAGCCTCGAAGGATGACGGGGAAACAGTCTCACGAACTTCACTCGACAATCGAAAGCCGCCCTCATGTCCGTCCGCATCGTCGACGTCCGCGAAATCACCAAACCGATCTCATCGCCGATCCGCAACGCCTATATCGACTTCACCAAGATGACGACCAGCCTCGTTGCCGTCGTCACCGACGTGGTGCGCGACGGCAAGCGCGTCGTCGGCTACGGCTTCAACTCGAACGGCCGCTACGGCCAGGGCGGCCTGATCCGCGAGCGCTTTGCCTCGCGTATTCTCGAAGCCGCTCCGAAGTCGTTGCTCAATGAAGCCGGCGACAATCTCGACCCAGATAAGGTCTGGGCCGTGATGATGACCAACGAGAAGCCGGGCGGCCATGGCGAGCGCTCGGTCGCGGTCGGCACCATCGACATGGCGGTGTGGGATGCGGTGGCCAAGATCGCCGGCAAGCCGCTGTTCCGTTTGCTCGCCGAACGGCACGGTGTCGCCGCCAATCCACGCGTCTTCGTCTACGCTGCCGGCGGCTATTATTATCCCGGTAAGGGCTTGTCGATGCTGCGCGGCGAGATGCGCAGCTATCTCGATCGCGGCTACAATGTCGTGAAGATGAAGATCGGCGGTGCTGATATCGACGAGGACCGCAAGCGCATCGAGGCCGTGCTGGAAGAGATCGGCAAGGACGCGCAACTCGCCGTCGATGCCAACGGCCGCTTCAATCTCGAGACCGGCATCGCCTATGCCAAGATGCTGCGGGACTATCCTCTGTTCTGGTACGAGGAGGTCGGCGATCCCCTCGACTACGCGCTGCAGGCCGCGCTGGCCGAATTCTATCCCGGTCCGATGGCTACGGGCGAAAACCTGTTCAGCCATCAGGACGCCCGCAATCTGATCCGCTACGGCGGTATGCGCCCGGACCGCGACTGGCTGCAATTCGACTGCGCGCTGTCCTACGGCTTGTGCGAATACCAGCGTACGATCGAGGTGCTGAAGACCCACGGCTGGTCTCCCAGCCGCTGCATCCCGCACGGCGGTCACCAGATGTCGCTCAACATCGCCGCCGGCCTAGGACTCGGCGGCAATGAGAGCTACCCCGATCTGTTCCAGCCCTATGGCGGCTTCCCGGATGGTGTCCGCGTCGAGAACGGCCACATCACCATGCCCGATCTCCCGGGCATCGGCTTCGAGGGCAAGTCCGATCTCTACAAGGAAATGAAGGCGCTGGCGGAGTAGCCCGACGGCCGCTCCACACTCCGTCATTGCGAGCGAACCGAAGCAATCCAGAGTCTTTCCGTTGCACTTTCCGCGGAGGCAGTCTGGATTGCTTCGCTACGCTCGCAATGACGATGTGGCGCGAGCGAAGTCTCCCTACGACAACCGCATATCCAGCAGCCGCCGCCCTTCGTTCTTGAGCAGCTTCTTCACCGCGCTGGACGCCACGACCTCGCCGTCATTGGCATACGCCTCGTGGTTCTTCTCGATGTCGTCGAGGCGGTAGAGGTAGTTGACCATCACGCCGGCGGATTCGCGCAGGCCCTTCGGCGAGAGGTCGCCCAGCCAGTTGATGCGTTCGAGCCGGGCGCCGTTGCCGAGATGGAAGCGGGCGACGGAATCGATCAGTTTGCCCTTCGGCGTGCGCGCCTTGAGGAAGTAGTGCGCGGCGAGCGGTTCGATCACGCCGCGCAGCAGCGCCGTCGTCTCGGGGCTTTCGAACCATTCGGGATCGTCGAGGCGTTTCAGCACCTCGCGGTCCTCGTCGGAGAGCGGCAGGTCCTTGTCCTGCTTCACCCATTGCATGAAGCCGGGCACCGGCGACAGCGTCACGAATGTGTCGAGCTTCGGCGTTTCGCGGCGCAGCTCCTCGACCACCTGCTTGATCAGGAAGCTGCCGAAGGAGATGCCTCCCAAGCCGCGCTGCGTGTTGGAGATCGAATAGAATACTGCGGTGCGCGCGCGCTCGATCGGCAGATGCTGGCGGTCGACCGCGAGCAGCGGCGCGATCGCGCCCGGGATCGTCTCGGTCAGCGCCACCTCGACGAAGATCAGGGGCTCGTCCACCATCGCGGGGTGGAAGAAGGCGTAGCAGCGGCGGTCGACCGGATCGAGGCGGCGGCGCAGATCGTCCCAGTCAGAGATCTCGTGCACGGCCTCGTAACGGATGATCTTTTCGAGGATGTTGGCCGGGGTCGACCAGTCGATCCTGCGCAGCACGAGAAACCCTCTATTGAACCACGAAGAAAGAAGATGCGAGACGTCGCGATCGAGCGCGGCAAGATCGGTGTGCCCGTTCATCATGCCGAGCAGATCGGCGCGCATGTTGACGAGGTCGCCGGTGCCGCCCGGCGCGCGGTTGAGCCTTCGGATCAGCTCCTGGCGCCGCGGCTCCGAGGCGAAATGCAGCGCGCTTGCGTCCTCGTCGCTGGGCGCGGCGCGCCATGTCTCGATCGCCTTGGCCAGGCGCTCCCGGTCCGGGCCGAAATCGCGCACCAGTCCGTCGAAGAAGGCGCGGCGTCCCGCCGCATCCAGCTCCCGGTAGATGTCGAGCACCTCGCGCGCGATGGCGATGCCCGATGCTTCGCCCCGGCCCGAGAGCAGCGCATCGCACAGATCGAGCAGCCCATCGGCATCCCTTCTGGTGCCGGCGGACTCGCCGCGACGAAGCAGCGTGCGGCCGCGCTCGGAGATGGTGGCGAGCAGGTCGGAGAAGAAGGCGTTGGCCATCGGGGCTTTCGTGTCAGGTTTGTGCGTTGCGGAAGCTTACACGGGATTTGGGTGGAAGCCGATCACAATCAAGCAGGGGAATGCGGCAACTTTAGTCGGGCGATGCGTTTGGGGAATGACGGCATGCCGGGTGGAGGCGGTGCGTTCGCATACGACGGTTTAGGCCACTCCAGTTTCCACATCGTCATGGCCGGGCTTGTCCCGGCCATCCACGCCTTGCCACGCGGCAAGAAGAACGTGGATGCCCGGGACAAGCCCGGGCATGACGACTTGTTGTGAATGTTGGCAGCCTACTTCCCCGCAAACTCCGTCGGCGTGCGCCCCGTCACCTGCCGGAACGCCGCCGAGAAAGCCGGCACGCTGGCATAGCCGAGCTGGGTCGCGAGCTGCTTCACCGAGACATTCCCATCCGTGGACAACCGCTGGATCGCCGCGGCGATCCGTGCGCGCTGGCACCAGCTCTTGAAGCTCAGCTGCGTCTCCGTCGAGAACAGCCGCGATAGCGTGCGCGCGGAGGTTCCAACTGCGCGCGCCAGCGTGTCGATGTCGTGCAGGCCGGTGGGATCGTCGAGCACGATCATCGCCGCGCGGCGGCAGCGTGGCTCATGCGGCAGCGGCACGAAGGTCGTGGAATCCTCGGCCTGGTGCAATTCCAGCAGGACCAGGCGCACCAAGAGCTCGGTCCGTTCCTCGGTGTTGCGCGCGTCGAACAGCGCGAGGATCGCCTGGTTGAGCAACGGCGACACCCGCACCACGAATTCCCGGGTCAATCCCGCATAGCGCTTTTCGCGCTTCAGCCAGGGCAGGTCGAAATACAGCGTGCGCATCTCGATGTCGGCGAGGAGGTCGAGGGCGTGATCGAGCCCGGCCGGGACCCACACGGCCCGGTCCGGCGGCACCAGCCAGCGTCCACCGGGCGTCGTCACCTGCATGGTGCCGCGTGCCGCATAGATCAGCTGCGCCTCGCGGTGCAGGTGCGGATCAATCCGCATGCCCTTGGGATAGTCGCGGGCAACCAGATGCACGCCGGCGGGCGAGCGGTGGTTGCTGCGGACCTCCCGCAGGATTGGCGTTTCCAAGACAGTCATTGGCAGCATCCCGTCATGGGGAGGACATATAACTCATTTCGCAGCAGGAGAGGATTCGGGAAATGAACAGCCCCAGCCGGGTGATCAGTTTCGTCAACGCAGGCCATTTCATCGACCATTATTCGATGCTGATCTTCGCCGCCGCCGTCATCATCATGGGCCCGGCGCTCGGCATGGCCTATTCGGAACTCTTGCCTTACGCGACGCCCGGCTTCGTGGCCTTCGGCGCCGGCTCGCTGCTGACAGGCTGGCTCGGCGACCGCTGGAGCCGCCGCCATATGATGCTGATCTTCTTCGTCGGCATCGGGGCGTCCATGATCTCAGTCGGCCTCGTGCAGACCCCGGCGCAGCTCGGTGCCGCGCTGCTGGCGATCGGCATTTTTGCCTCGATCTATCATCCCGTCGGCACTGCCATGATCGTGTCCTATGCCGACCGGCTCGGCCGCGAGATGGGCATCAACGGCGTCTGGGGCAATCTCGGCGTGGCTTCCTCGGCGCTGGTCACCGGCGTGCTCGGCCAATATTTCGGCTGGCGCTTTGCCTTCATCGTTCCCGGCGTGGTCACGATCCTGATCGGCATCGCCTTTGCGATGCTGGTCGTGCACGAGGGCCGCAAGGGCGCCAAGCAGGCGGCGGCGCAGGCGCGGGTGGCAAAACAGGACATGTGGCGCGTGGTGCTGTCGCTGCTGATCGTCGTGATCGCAATCTCGACGACGTTCAACGCCGTCACCGTGGCGCTGCCAAAGCTGTTTGCGGAGCGGCTGGCGGATTTGACGAAAAGCCCGGCGCTGCTCGGGGTCATCGCCGCCTGCGTCTACGTATTCGGCGCGATGACGCAGTACACGATCGGCCGGCTGCTCGATCGTTATTCGCTGAAGACGGTGGCGCTGCCGCTGTCCTTCATGCTGGCGCCGTTCCTGTATCTGGCCGCCAGCCTGAACAATCTGCCGCTGATCCTGGTCTCGATCGGCATCGTCATGGGCGCGTTCGGCCAAGTCACGGTGAACGACGCCATGGTCGGCAAATACACCAGCGAGGAATGGCGCTCGCGCGCCTATGCCGTGCGCTATTTCATCGGCTTCACCGCAGCCGGTGCCTCGGTCGGCCTGGTCGCCTGGCTCTACGAGCAGGGCGGCTTCGTCACCATGCTGCACGCCTTCGCCGGCCTCTGCCTGCTCGCGATCGCGGCGGCGATCATCCTGCCGCGCGAGATCCGGACGCCGCAGGCGGCGTGAGCTCTCGTGTCCCGGACAAGCGCAGCGAAGCGGAGCGCAGAGCCGGGACCCAGACGCCACGAATTCCCGTGCCGCATGGACCCCGGCTCTGCAGCGCACCGCCTGACCGGACGATGCTTCGCATCGCCGGGGAGACGCTGCGCTGCGTCCGGGGTACGAGCGGGGCGCGGGCCCCAGTTTCTCTCCCCTGTCATTGCGAGGAGCCCTTGCGACGAAGCAATCCAGGCTGCCTCCGCGGATGGACTCTGGATTGTTTCGCTGCGCTCGCAATGACGAGGAAACTGGCGGGCATTGTTATCGACCTTTGTCGTCACCGCCCGCTGCGCGCATATGGAACCCGCTCCACCTCCCGCGGGTTCTATCCCCATGGCCCCGAAGCCGGGGTGAAGGGGGAAAGACACCTGCATGCCATCGCGCCTGCTCCGATCGTTCGGCCTTGTCCCCGCGGCGCTTGTCCTCACCACCATTGCGGCCGGTGCTGAAACGGGCAAATCGGCAGGTCCCTCCGAATTCCTGCTGGTGGCGCAGATCGTGCTGCTGATCGCGGTCGGCCGCGGCCTCGGCGAGATCATGCAGCGGATCGGCCAGCCCTCCGTGATCGGCGAATTGCTCGCCGGCATCATGCTCGGGCCGTCGTTGTTCGGCTGGATCTGGCCGGAGGCGCAGCACGCGATCTTCCCCAAATCGCCCGAGCAGAAGGCGATGATCGACGGCATCGCGCAAGTGGGCATCCTGCTCCTTTTGCTGCTGACCGGCATGGAGACCGATCTCAAGCTGGTTCGGAAGGTCGGCAAGGCCGCGATCGCGATCTCGATCGCCGGCATCCTCGTGCCCTTTGCCTGCGGCTTTGCGCTCGGCGAGTTCCTGCCCGATGCGCTGCTGCCCAATCCACAACAGCGCCTGGTGGCTTCGCTGTTCATGGGCACAGCGCTGTCGATCTCCTCGGTGAAGATCGTCGCCGTGGTCGTGCGCGAGATGAACTTCATGCGCCGCAATGTCGGGCAGATCATCGTCGCGACCGCCGTCATCGACGACACCATCGGCTGGATCATCATCGCCGTCATCTTCAGCCTGGCCTCGCAAGGGGCGCCGGATTTCGCCTCAGTGGCGAAGGCATTGCTGGGGACGCTCGCCTTCCTCGCCGTCAGCTTCACGATCGGCCGCCGCCTGGTGTTTCAGCTCATCCGCTGGGCCAACGACAACCTCGTCAGCGCCGCAGCTGTTATCACGGTGATCCTGCTGCTGATGGGCATGATGGCGATGATCACGCATGCCATCGGCGTTCACACCGTTCTCGGCGCCTTCGTCGCCGGCATCCTGGTCGGGGAATCCCCGATCCTGACGCGGCAGATCGACGAGCGCCTGCGCGGGTTGATCTCCAGCTTCTTCATGCCGGTGTTCTTCGGCCTTGCCGGCCTTGCCGCCGATCTCTCGGTGCTCCGAGATCCCAATCTCCTGATGCTCACCGGCCTCCTGGTCGCGATCGCCAGCGTCGGCAAATTCGGCGGCGCCTTCGTCGGCGGCACTGTTGGCGGTCTCAGCACGCGGGAGTCGCTGGCGCTCGCGAGCGGCATGAACGCGCGCGGCTCGACCGAAGTCATCATCGCGACCATCGGCCTGTCCATCGGCGTGCTGAGCCAGAACCTGTTCACGATGATCGTGACCATGGCGATCGTGACCACGATGGCGATGCCGCCGATGCTGCGCGCGGCGCTGGCGAGACTCCCGATGAACAAGGAGGAGAAGGATCGGCTGGAGCGGGAGGAATTCGAGAAGCGCGGCTTCCTCGCCAATCTCGAGCGGCCTTTGCTGGCGGTGGACGAAAGCGTCAATGCCACCTTTGCCGCCCACCTCGCGGGCCTAATCGCTGGCATGCGCGGCCTGCCGATCACGGTGCTGCATATCGGCACAAACGCGAAGGAGCAGGAGAAGGGTCGCGACGAGGAGGAGAGCCATGAAGCCGTGGTGAAGAAGGCGGCCGTGTCCGCCAGCAGCGAGGGCGAGGCCGGCAGCGTCGACGTCGTCACCCGGGCGCGCCGTGCGGAACTCGGCGAGACCATCACCGACGAGGCGCGCAAGGGTTTCGATCTGCTGGTCGTCGGTATCGACAAGGTTTCCGCGACCAAGGATCGCTTCGACCGCAAGATCGAGGACATTGCCGCGACGTTTGAGGGGCCGCTCGCGATCGCCGCGGCCAAGGGCAAGCACCTGAAGCAGCCGATGCCCGAGGCCCTCAACATCCTCGTTCCGGTCTCCGGCAGCGGCATCTCCAAGCGCGGCGCCGAGGTCGCGGTCGCGCTGGCGCAGGCCGGATCAGGCTCGCTCCGGGTGATCTATGTCGCGACCACACGCGACAAGGGTGCGCAGCGCGGCGCCTCCCGCGGCCTCAGCCAGGAGGCGGGCATCCTGAAGGACGCCAGCGATCTCGCCGCCCGCTACGAGGTCGACATCACCACGACGCTGCGGGTGAACCGGGCGCCGGAGACCGCGATACTGCGCGAGATCGACACTACCGACGTCGATCTCGTCGTCATGGGCGTCGACCGCATCCAGGCCGATCATCTCTCCTTCGGCGGCGTCGCCGACGCCGTGCTGCGGCAGTCGAAGGTCTCGGTGCTGCTGGTGTCGAGCGGCGAGGCCCGGCAGGCGCCGGCGGAGAAGGCTTAGACGACGGTGCGCTCCCTCTCCCGCTTGCGGGAGAGGGCTGGGGAGAGGGTGTCTCCACATCGGGACACTCCCCCAGAGGAGAGAGCCCTCACCCGGCGCTACGCGCCGACCTCTCCCGCAAGCGGGAGAGGTTACACCGAGAACGCCGCGCCGCTGATCCTACCGACACTCTCAAGGCTTCACCTCCGCCACCGCCTTCACCTTCGGCGCTTTCTTCGATGCCCGCCAGTTCTCGAAGCGCTGCACCACCACGAAGAAGGCCGGCACGAACAGCACCGCGAGGCAGGTCGAGGCCAGCATGCCCGAGAAGACCGTGATGCCGATCGACTTGCGGGCGCTGGCGCCGGCGCCGGTGGCGAGCACCAGGGGAACCACGCCGAGGATGAAGGCGAACGAGGTCATCAGGATCGGCCGGAAGCGGGCGCGCGCCGCTTCGATCGCGGATTCCAGGATCGGCTTGCCGTCGCGGCCATGCAGCTCGAGCCCGACCTCGACGATCAGGATGGCGTTCTTGGCCGACAGCGCGATCAGCAGGATCAGGCCGATCTGGCAATAGAGGTTGTTGTCGATCTTGAGCCCGGAGAGGATCAGCATCGGCCCGAGCAGCGACAGCGGCACGGCGAGGATCACCGAGATCGGCGCGTACCAGCTCTCATACTGGCCGGCGAGCACGAGATAGACCAGCAGCATGGCGAGGCCGAACACCCAGTAGATCTGGTTACTGACCGCCTTCTCCTGATACGACATCGCGGTCCATTCGTAGCCGGTGCCGGGCGGCAGCGTCTTGTCGGCGATCTCCTCCATCAGCTTCAGCGACTGGCCGGAGGAATAGCCCTGCGCCGGCAGGCCGATGACGGTCGAGGAGGGATAGAGGTTGTAGAGGCTGATCAGCGACGGCCCCGTCGCCGGCGTGATCTTGGCGACGGTGCCGATCGGGATCATGTCGCCGTTGGAGTTGCGCACCTGCATGTTGGCGATGTCGCGCTCGGTGAGGCGGAAGGCCGGATCGGCTTGCGTATAGACCTGGAACACGCGGCCGAATTTGTTGAACTGGTTGACGTAGGACGAGCCGAGATAGGTCGACAGCGCCGAGAATACCTGATCCGTCGTCACATGCAGTGTCTGGGTCTTGATCCGGTCGATCTCGACGTTGAATTGCGGCACAGAGGAACGGAACGATGACTGCACGCGCTGTAGCGCGCTCTGGCTCTGGCCGTTCGAGACCATCGCGCCGGTGATGGCCTGCAGCTTGGCGAAATCGCTGTTGCCGTCGCGCAGCTCGACCTGCATCGAAAAGCCCGCGGCGTTGCCGATGCCCTGGATCGGCGGCGGCGGCAGCACGATGGTGCGGGCCTCCATGATGGTCGCGAGCTTGTCGTTGAGGCCATAGACCAGCGAGCGCAGATCCTCGCCGGGCCCTTTACGCGCCTCCCAATCCTTCAGGATGATGTAGGCGACCCCGGCATTGGCAAGGCTGGCGCTGTTGTCGAGCGCGGAGATGCCGGCAATGGTGATGACCTGCTGGACGCCGGGCGTCTCCTTGATGATCTCGCTGGCCCTGTCGAGCACCTTCTGGGTCCGCTCCAGCGCGGCGCCGTCCGGCAGCTGGATCGCGGCGATCAGATAACCCTGGTCCTCGATCGGCAGGAAGCCGGTTGGCACGCGCGACAGGCCGTAGCCGCTGGCTCCGATGACCAGCAGCGCGAACGCGACCGAGACGGTGGCGTGCTTGACGAGGAAGGTGATCAGCCTTGTGTAACCGCGCTCGACGCGGTCATAGACCGCGTTGAAGCCGCGGTAGAAGAAGTTGCGCTGCTCCGGCGGCACCGTCGGCCGCAGCCACAGCGCGCATTGCGTCGGCTTCAACGTCGCCGCGTTGATGGCGGACAGAAGCGCCGTCGTCGCGATCACCAGCGCGAATTGCGAATAGATCCGTCCGGTGAGACCGGCCAGGAACGAGGCCGGCAGGAACACCGAGATCAGCACCAGCGTGATGCCGACGATCGGCGCGAACAGCTGGTCCATCGCCTTGATCGCGGCGTCGTGGCCGTTCATGCCCCGCTCGATGTTGTGCGCGGCGCCTTCCACCACCACGATGGCGTCGTCGACCACGATGCCGATCGCGAGCACGATCGCGAACAGTGTCGACATGTTGATGGTGAAGCCGAGCGCCGCCATTGCGGCGAAGGCACCGATAATGGTGACGGGCACGGTGGTTGCCGGCACCAGCATCGCGCGCCAGTCCTGCAGGAACACGAGGATCACGACCAGCACCAGAAGGCCGGCCTCGATCAGCGTCATGTAGACCTCGTGCACAGAGGCCTCGACGAATTTGGTGGTGTCGAACGGCGTATCGTATTTGATGCCTTCCGGAAACCGCTTGGCAAGATCGGCCATCTTCTTCTCGACCGCCTGCTCGACCTGGAGCGCGTTGGCGCCGGGCGACTGGAACACGCCGATGCCGACGGCCGGCTGCTTGTTGAGCGAGAAGATCTGGCTGTAGGTCTGGGCGCCCAGCTCGACCCAGCCGACGTCGCGCACGCGCGTGACGTCGCCGCTGCTGCCTGATTTGACGATGATGTTCTCGAACTGGCTGGTGTCGTCGAGACGTCCGTTGACGTTGAGCGTGTACTGGAACGCTTGGCCCGCCGGCGTCGGCGGCGCGCCGACCTGGCCGGCGGAGACCTGCTGGCTCTGCTGCTGGATCGCTTGGATGACGTCCTGCGGCACCAGACCGCGCACCTGCAGCTTGTTCGGATCGAGCCAGACCCGCATCGAATACTGACCGGCGCCGAACACGGTGACGTTGCCGACGCCGGGCAGGCGGGAGAGCTCGTCGCGGATGTTGATGGTGGCGTAGTTGCTCAAATAGAGGCTGTCGTATCGCGAATCCGGCGAGGTCAGCGTCACGAACAACAGGATCGAGGTCGACCGCTTCTGCACGGTGACGCCCTGGTTCTGCACGGCCTGCGGCAATTGCGACAGCGCGCTGGAGACGCGGTTCTGCACCAGCACCTGTGCGAAGTTGAGGTCGGTGCCGATCTTGAAGGTCACGGTGAGCGTATAGGTGCCGTCGGAGCCGCTGTAGGACTGCATGTAGAGCATGTCCTCGACGCCGTTGACCTGCTGCTCGATCGGCAGCGCCACCGTATCGATCACGGTCTTGGCGCTGGCGCCGGGATAGCGCGTGGTGACCTGGACGGTCGGCGGCACCACGTCGGGATATTGCGCGATGGCGAGATTGAACAGCGCGACGCCGCCGATCAGGATCATCAGCAGCGCGATGACGTTCGAGAGGACGGGCCGCTCGATGAAGAACTTTGAGATCATGGCTGGCCCTTACTTGCTCGCGGCCTGCGGCTGCTCGATCTTCGTCACCTGCGGATCGATCTTCTGGCCCGGGATCACCCGCAGCAGACCCGCGATGACGACGCGGTCGTCCGGCTTCAGGCCGCTTTCGATGACGCGCAGCCCATTGTCGACCGGGCCGATCTGCACCTTGCGCTGCTCGACGACGTTGTCGCCGTTGACCACCAGCAGATAGCGGCCGCCCTGGTCGCTGCCCAGCGCAGTGTCGGGGACGAGCAGGGCCGCGTTCTCCTGGTCGAAGGGCACGCGAACGCGGACGAAATAGCCGGGCAGCAGCATCCGCTTGTCGTTGGGCACGAGGCCGCGCACCGCCAGCGTGCCGGTCGATTGATTGAGCGTCGGCGAGACGTAGTCGAGCTTGCCCTCGTGCGGATAGCCGGTCTCGGTCTGCAGTCCCACCTGAATCGGGAATTGCTTCATATCGGCGGGGGTCAGTCCACGGCGGGCGGCTTCGGCACGGATGCGCAGCACGTCCTGCTCGTTGACGGTGAAGTTCACATAGATCGGGTCCATCGCGACGATGGAGGCAAGCTGGGTCGGCGAGGAGACGCCGACGAGCTCGCCGACCGAGACCAAGTGGGCGCTGACGATGCCGTCGAACGGCGCCGTCACTTTGGTGTAGCCGTAATTGACCTCGGCGAGCTTGGTATTGGCCTGCGCCTGCTGCAGATTGGCCTGGGCGTTGTCGCGCGCCGAGGTGGAATTATCGAGCGTGGCTTGCGAGACCGCCTGGCGCTGCACCAGCTCGGCCTGCCGCTTGTAATCGGCTTCCGACTGCCGGACCGAGGCCTGCGCGCCGGCCTCGGCCGCCTGCGCCTGTTCGAGCTTGAGCTTGTAGGTCTCCGGCTCGATCGTGAACAGCTGGGTGCCCTGCTTGACGAAGCTGCCGTCCTGATAGTCGATCGATTGCAGAAAACCCTGCACCCGCGCCACCAGATCGACGCTCTTGATCGGCGCGGTGTTGCCGGTGGCCTCGATGTAGCGGGTCACCGGACGCTGCACGGGCGTTGCCACATCCACCTTGGGCGGCGGCGGTGCCACGAACGTGTTCTTGTCCTCGCAGCCGGCGAGGACGGCCACGGAGGCCGCAGCGGAAAGGACCCGCCCGATATGCCTCCACGCTCCGTTGCGTCGTGCGGGAGAGGCGGGATTCGCTGCGGTCATTCGGTAGCCCCCGATTGCTGTCTGTCGGTGCGGCAGGCTAGCAACAAATGACTGGCCGCGGAACACCATAGCCATGGCAGTCACCGGCCTTGCACTGCAAAGAGCGATGTGGCCTTTGACAAGTTTATCACCACAAACTGCTTTTCACCGAGGGCATGATCGACCAGAATTGTGTCAAAGGTCGCGCCGGCCAAACAGAGCGGCCGGGAAGAAGAAAAGGTGAGGAGACCATGACATGCCAACGCCATTTCGGTCGGCCCACGCCGGCCTCGTTCTCGCAGCGATTGTTGCCATGCCCGCGCTAGCAGACGGCTTGAAGGACGAGATCGCACCGACCGGCAAGCTGCGGGTCGCGATCGCCATCAGCCCCGCAGGCGGCGCGTTCTGGTCGACCAAGACCGAAGCCGGCTATGCCGGCGTGCCCGTCGATCTCGGCAAAGCGATGGCCGCCGAGCTCGGCGTCCCCGTCGATTATGTCGTGCACCAGAATTCCGGACAGATCACCGATGCCTCCGCAAAGGGCACCTGGGATGTGACCTGGCTGCCCAAAGATCCCGAGCGCGAGACCAAGATGCTGTTCGGCCCGATCTACGAGGTCGCGGATGCCACCTATATCGTCAAGCCTGGGTCGAGCATCACCAATTTCGCCACGCTGGACCAACCCGGCGTCAAAGTTGCGGCCGTCAACGCCACCACCACCATGCGCGGCGCGATCGCGCATCTGAGGCATGCGAAGGTCACCGGCTATCAGACCTATGACGAGATCTTCGGCCTCTTGAACAGCGGCGAGATCGACGCCTTCGCGCTGTCGCGCGATCAGCTCAACAAGATGGCGCAGAAGATCCCGGGTACAAGGGTGCTGGACGAGACGTTCAAGAAGACCGTGACTGCGGTCGCCGTGCCGCTCGGCCACAACGAGGCGCTGACCTTCGTCACCAAATTCATGACGGAGGCCACGGTCAACGGCACGCTGCGCAAGGCCTATGACGATAATGGTTTGAAGGATTCGCCGATCCGGACGGAATAGCGGCAGCGGCAGATTAGATGCTTGATCTTGGTCGCGTCTGATGTCCGCTTGTCCCGGAACGGCGGCACAAAAGCGGACATCGTTGAAGGTCGCCGGAGGGCAAGAAGCGCCTCAACGTTTATGGTCTTCTCGACGTTCGAAATTAACGCATAGAAGGTCGAGCTCTCCTCTAGTGATACTTGCCCGAAAAAATCGGCAGGTAAATTCGGCCTGCATCTTGCGCGGAAGTTCGCGAGCCGTTTCTGCCAAAAAAATGCATTCCTTGCATGTGTCTGCATGATGGGAGTGCTGAGTGGTGTCCAAACCGTCCAAGACCTGACGGAGTATGTCTCGAAACTTGTTTGCACCAAGCTCAAGTGCGTAAATTGCATTCACAAGCGGCTTAATTGGATCGCTTGCGAGGATCATCTCGCCTTGCGGCGTCACAGCTAGAGTTACTGACCGTTTGTCTGTCGGAGAACGCCTGCGCTCCAAGTAGCCCCTTCCTTCCAAGTCCTTGATCATCTGGGACGCGGTGGCTCGAGTAAGGCCGACGAATTGAGCTAGTGCTGAGGGGGTCCGTGAGAACCGATTGGCGCGAGCCAGAAACCGCAAGGCCATCCAGTCTCGATCATGCAATCCCTGTCGGGTACCATCAAAATGCCAGGCATTTCCCGCTTGCACCAGCAGGTCGACCGCTTCCCGAGCTGCCGCAATCATCCCGCACCTTTGCTTACATGCCACTCTGCATGTTCAGGATGGCAATTGGCAGTGCACGTCTAATTGGGAGAGGTCAACACATACATAGGTTTTGCAACCATGGCTCGCGCGCCAGCAATCGGTTACAACCGGTTGGCTATAAATCGTCTGGGCTCCGCTGCCAGAAGCCGACATCGCCACTCGTCAGCCCCCACCCTAATTCGCCGGCTTGGCGCGGTCGCTTCCTTGCATCAGGAAGCCCCTCACCTCGCGGTTGAGAAAATCCACGTCCGCAGGATTGAAGCCGCCCGCGGAGGCGTGGCCCGTGACGGTGCCTGGACTGATGGTCTCCATCCTCACATGAGCGATGTTCTTGCCCGCCGCGATCGGTTCGAATTCCGGATTGAGCAGGTCCTTGGTGCCGGTCAGGATGAGCGTCTTCGCCTTGATTGCGGCAAGCGCCTTCGCGGTGTCGCCGTTGAAGCCGGGCGAGGTGCCGACATCGTGGCGTTCGTAGGCCCAGGTCTGGTAGATCCAGTCATTGGCGTCGAATGCCTTCATCGCCGCGTCTTCCTGCTCCTTCATCCACGGCAGGACATCCATGCCGTTCTTGAACTGGGCCTGATACATATCCGGCGTGCGCGCCGCGAGCAGGTTGAGGATGTCGCGCCAGAGACGAATGCCTTTCTCGGGCGGCGCATCGTAATTGCCGCCGTTCCATGCGGCATCGTTCATGATGGCCTTGCGCGAGGCTTCGAGCACGGCCACGCTCCAGGCCGGAGTTTTCGCCAGGGGGACCATTGCCACCAGCGCATCCATGTCGTCGGGATGGCTGACACCCCATTGCAGCACCTGCATGCCGCCCATCGAAGGTCCGATCACGGCAACGAGATGCGAGATGCCGAATTTCTCCTTTACCAGGCGGTGTTGCGACTCGACCATGTCGCGGATCGTGAATTTCGGAAACTGCATGCGCGGCTGCGCCTTCGAATTGCTCGGCGAGGTCGTCAGGCCGTTGCCGATCGCGTCGGTGCAGATGATGAAATACTTCTCGGGGTCGAGCGCCTTGCCGGGGCCGATCATGAAGTCGACCCGGTGGTGATTTCCCGAGATCGCCGTCACCATCAGGACGGCGTTGGATTTGTCGGCGTTCAGCGTGCCGTGGGTGACATAGGAGATCGAGAAGTCCTTGATCACCTCGCCGCTCTCCAGTTTGAGGTCTCCCTCGCTGAAGAGCTGATGCGGCGGCTGCTGCGGCGTGTGGGCCGCTGCCGATCCGGTCAGCAGGAGACCCAAGACGGCAACGCGAATGAGGCCGGCGCCGGACAGGATCATATAACCCCCCATTTGTTGTTTGCCTTGCTTGGCGCCAGCTAAAAGCAAGCAGACGATTTTCGCAATGATCCGACGCAGCGAAATTTATCTGTGGGGCTACGGGAATAAACGAGATTGCTGGAATGATCGTCTCCCGCGAATGCGCACGCACTGCAATAAGGCAGGGCGATCGCATGTGACTTCGAGCGACAGTTGAGCGCATGCCTCGTCCTTCGAGACGACCGCTTCGCGGTCTCCTCAGGATGAGGCTAAGCGGCATCGATCCTCGCCAAGAAAAATGGCGCAACGCTCTTGGTCCTCATCCTGAGGGCCCGCCGACGGCGGGCGTCTCGAAGGACGGCCACAGGCGAAATCGCTGCCACATGCTATTCCCCTGCGCAATAAGGGGAGAACACGCCTGGCACGCGACCCTACCGCGGCTTGATCTCCGCGTATTTCGCCATCGCTTTGTCGAACTTCCGGTTGAACAGCCACATCGCCGCTAGGATCTCGCGGAAGCTTGCGGAGGTGCGCGCCCGGTCGGCCTGTCCGAACGCGAAGATGCTGTTGTTGCGCAAGTGCTTCATGATCGTGGGGCTGGAGACCCTGTAGTTCAGCAGATCGCCGGATTTGAGCGCGGCGCGCGTCGGGGTCGGCACGATCTGGATCAGCTCGAACAGCTTCATCTGGTCGATCGGGTCGGGCAGTGTCTTCACGATGGCGGGGATCTCGCGGAACACGTCCGCATGTGCGTTCATCAGGGCGTCGCGCACGTTGGTCCAGTGGTTGAAGCGGTGATCGGTACCGCGGGCTCGCGCCTCTTCCTTGTCGTCGCGCGCGCTCAGGGACGGATCGATCGCGGCGACCTCGTTCTTGATGGTCTCCCATTTCCTGTGACCGTTGCGGTCCTCGGAGGGGCCGGTCTGGAAGCTGCCCATATAGGTGTTCGAGCGACCGTTGCGGACGTTCTGCTTGCCGTTGGTTTCTGCGAAGAACAGCCCGAGGCTGATGCGTCCCGCAGCGGCCGCATGCTCAGGAGCAAGCCCCTTGGCGCGCGCGATCACCGTGGCGAGATCGACGACATCCCTAAACGGCGTCGCCGAGTTCTGCGCGTCGGCCGGCGGCGCCTCCATGACGTCGAACAAGTTCGAATATTCGTCGATCAGCGGTTCGATGTCGGCGTCGAAATAGGCTGGCGGAATCTCGAACTTGTTGGGCCTGCCGATCCGCGACGGCATGGCGTCGGTAAGATCCTTGTAAGTACTGATCACGGCGACACGCGCAAGATAAAGCGCCTGTCCCGGCAGGTTTGGCAGCGGCTGCTTGGCCTCGATCTGGCGCCGCCGCTCGGCCAGGACCGACTTGAAGTCGGCGAGCGCGCGGTCATAGGCGGCAAGCGCCTCCGATTGACGGGGCGTGAGCGCGCGCTGTTGGCCGGCGGCGGGCGCCGTCATCAGCAGGGCGACCGCCGTCAATGTCGCGGCGACAAGGTATCTTGGTCCCATGCGGTTCCCCGGGCGCCTGACGAATCGTGGCCACGATCGTAAGCATCAGACGCGGAGGCTGGCGAGACGCAATCTCTCGCAATCCCAGCGAGCGTCCTCCTCACCTATAGCGCGCGTTTCGAACTTTCCGGGGCGAGCAGGATGCCGATGAAGGCGCAGGCCGCGATCGCCTCGAAATAGAGGATCACAGGTGTGAAGCTGCCGCTTGAGCCCATCAGGGCGGTGCCGACGAGGGGCGCGATGCCGCCGCCCAGGATGATGCCGAGTTGCTTGCCGAGGGAGGAACCGCTGACCCGGACCTCCGTCGGAAATTGCTCTGCGGTGAAGGCTGCTTCCGGCGCGAACATCAGGGCGTGGATGATGCCGATCGAGACGACGAGGCCCAGGATGAGCAGCGTCGGATCTTTGCTGGCGACGAGCTGGAAGTAGATCGGGTACCAGGCCGCGGCCAGCAGGATGCCGAGCGCGATGAACGGGCGGCGGCCGAAGCGGTCCGAATAGGCCGCGATCAGCGGCACCAGGCACATCTCCAGCACGTTGGCGACCATGGTGCCGAAGGTGACGTTGGACTGCGCCATGCCCAGCGTCCTGACGGCATAGCCGAGCACAAAGACCGTGCTCATGTACTGGAACGTGCTGTGGGCCATGTTGGCGAGGCATCCGAACAGCACCGACTTCTTCCACGACCGCGCCACCTCGAGCAGCGGTGCCTTCGGCCGCCCGGCCGAGGCCTGGACCGCCCTGAACATGGTCGATTCATCGACCTGGAGGCGGATATAGCTGCCGAGCATCACCAGCACGAGGCTCAGCACGAAGGGCACGCGCCAGACCCATTGCGCGAAATCCTGCGGGCTCGAGACGAAGCCGAGCAGTGCGATGAAGCCGGATGCCAGGATCACGCCGATTGGACCGGACGCGTTGACAAAGGAAGCGAAGAAGCCGCGCCGTGCCGACGGCGCATTCTCCAGCGTCAGCGACACCGCGTTCATGTATTCGCCGCCGAAGGCAAAGCCCTGCACAAAGCGTAAGGCGACCAGCGCGATCGGCGCCAGCAGCCCGATCGAATCATAGCTCGGCAGGCAGCCGATCAGAAAGCTCGCGACGCCCATCAGCACGAAGGTAATCGTCAGCATCGCCTTGCGGCCGAGCTGGTCGCCGTAGTGGCCGAACACCATGCCGCCGAGCGGCCGGGCGACGAAGCCGACTGCAAACGTGGCGTAGACCGCCAGCATGCTCGCGGTCGAATCCATCTTCGGGAAGAAGAAGCGATCGAACACGATGGGAGCGGTGAAAGCGTAGATGAAGAAATCATAGTGCTCGATCACCGACCCGAGCGAGGATGCGACCACGAGCTTGCGGAACGCGGGCGTGATGGGCGCGGCTTCGGCGCGGTCGGTCGGGCCGGCGATGACCTCGGCGGTGTTGCTCATGTGTTTCCCCTCGTTGGCTTTTTGCTTGTGTCGTTTCAAGTCAGGCGCCTCGGCCCGGCGGCGAACAAGGCAAGCTTCGCCGCCGCCGAGATGCAAAGACGTCGAGCGGACAGCTCACGGCGCCTCGTCGACGACGGGATTGCGCAGGATGGCGAGCTTCTCGACCTCGACCTCGACGATGTCGCCGGGCTTCATCCAGAGCGGCGGGGTGCGCCTGGCGCCGACACCGCCGGGCGTGCCGCTGACGATGACGTCACCTGGCTCGAGCCGGGTGAATGTCGAGCAATATTCGATCTGCCGCGGGATATCGAAGATCATGTGCTTGATCTGGGCCTCCTGCACGATCTGCCCGTTGAGGCGGGTGGTGAGCTTGAGCTCGCCGAGCCCGCCGAGCTCGTCGGGCGTCATCATCCACGGGCCGAACGCGCCGGTATCGGGAAAATTCTTGCCCGGTGTGAACTGGTGGGTGTGGCGCTGGAAATCGCGGATGCTGCCATCGTTGTAGCAGGAATAGCCGGCAACATGGCCCATCGCCTCGCTGCGGGAGATGTAACGCCCGCCCTTGCCGATGATGACCGCGAGCTCGCCCTCGAAGTCGAGATCAGTCGAGACGCGCGGCCGGATGATGGGCTTCAGATGCCCGGTCTGACTGTTGGAATAGCGCGAGAAGATGGTGGGGTGCTCGACCTCGGCGCGGCCGGTTTCCTTGCGGTGCGTTTCGTAGTTCAGGCCGACGCAGATGATCTTGTCGGGGTTCGGGACGACCGGCAGCCAGGTGAGTCCGGCGAGCGGTGTGGCGGTTGCCTTGGACTTGGCGTCCGCAACGCCTGCGAGGTTACCCGCGATGGCGGCCCGGAGATCGGCGTAGCGCGAGGCGAGCACGGCGCCGACATCAAGGAAATTGTCGCCCTCGACGAGGCCCCAGGTCGTGCGTCCCTCGATCGCAACGGTTGCGAGTTTCATGCTGTCTTCTCCATTTTCAGATCGGGATTGGAATGGGTGTGCAGGCGCGACATGACCTCACGCAAGAGACTGTCGAGCTCGGATGCGCTATGCGCGGTGCCGAACACGTAATGATCGGGCCGCACGATCACGGCGGCGGCCGCGTGGCGGTCGAACCAGCCGGCCAGCACACCGTCGATTTCTTCGAGCATGCCGGCTGCACCGGCGCCGGCCGGCGTGATCGTCGTTGCGGCCAGCTCGGGATGCGCCGCGCAGAGTGCCGTGAGCGAGGCCGCATCGCTGCGGCGGCCGTCGATGAACACGCGCAAGGCGGGCCCGGTGATCTTGTCGAGCAGGCAGGGCGCGCCGTCGCGCAAGATCCGTGGTTGCGGAAACAGACTGCCGCGCGCAGCGCCATCCTGCTCAGCCAGCAAGCCCGTGCGCAGCGGCGGGATGATTTCCTGCCGGGTGATCTCGAGCGGCTTGCCGCCGCCGTCCCTGAGGATCTGCGCGTCGCGGCGTCGCGCGGCGGCCGTATCGCGCTCGCAGATCGACTGGCCGATCGCCTTGATCTTGCCGGTCAGCTCGATCACGTGTTGCTTGCGTTCGGCCGTGTAACTGTCGAGCAGCGTCTCGGGCGAAGTGTCCTTGAGCACGCGGTCGAGCTTCCAGGCGAGGTTGGTCGCATCGCGCAGGCCCTGGCACATACCCTGTCCGATGAACGGCGGCTGCTGGTGTGCGGCGTCGCCGGCGATGATGATGCGGCCGTTGCGCCAGTTTGCGGCGACCAGCGCGTGGAAGCGGTAGGAGGCCGCGCGCCACAATTTTCCATCTTCCGGCGCGAGCCAGGGAGCGAGCAGCTTCCACACGTTCTCCGGGCGCTCCATCTGCTTGGCGTCTTCGCCCGGCAGCAGCATGATCTCCCAGCGGCGATGGTTCTTCGGGCCGATCAGGAAGCTCACGGGCCGCGCCGCGTTGCAGAACTGCGCGGAGTTCTGCGGCAGCTTGGCGAGCGCGTCCTCGTTCACCCGCACGTCGACCACGAGCCAGGGCTCGTCGAAGATCAGGTCGTCGAGCGCGATGCCTGCGATCTGCCGCGCGGTACTCGAGGCTCCGTCGCAGCCGATCACGTAACGCGCCGTCACGGTCCGCAATTGCCCGCCCGCGTCCCTCAGCGTCGCCTCGACGTGGTCGGGCCGCTGCACGAGACCGACCAACTCGACGCCGAGCTCGGCCTTCACGCAGGAGAAGCTCAAGGCGTGACGGCGCAGCTCGGCCTCGACCGGCGGCTGGCTGAACACCATGCTCGGCGTGTAGCCGAGCGGGTAGGGCTTCGTCACCATGTGGACGCGCCGGATCAATTGGCCGTCAACGCCAAAATGCTCGGACGCGGTGAAGGGCTCGACATGAGGCGCGATCGCATCGGCCAGCCCCATATTGTCGAAGTGGCGAAAGATCTCGTGATCGAGCGCGATCGCGCGCGGCCTGTCGTAGATGTCGGTGAGCCGGTCGATGACGAGCGTGCGATGGCCGAGACGGCCGAGCAGGCCGGCGGCGACGGCGCCGGTCGGCCCGAAGCCGACGACAAGCACATCATGCTCCGTGGCAGCCGTGGACGTCGTCATGCGCGGCGACCTGCGTCGAACAGCACGGCGAGTTGCGCCGACTTGCACGCTTCGCTCTTGGGCGGCGCAATGCCCCATTGGTCTGTGCGTCCCGGTGGCCAGACCCATTCCGCCGGGCTCTTTGGACGATAGCTGTCGTCAACCTGGAGGACTTCGGCCGTGTACTCGACGACGATTCCGGTCGGGTCGACGAAATAGGCGAACACGTTGTTGCCGGGCCCGTGACGGCCGACGCCCCAGCCGATCGGAAAGCCGTGATCGATCATGCGGCCGGAGCCGCGCATGACCGATTCCAGATCGGGCATCAAAAACGCGACGTGGTTGAGACCGTTGATCGGCGCTTCCGCGAGCACGACCGCATGGTGATCGCTGTTGCAACACAGGAATGCCATCAGCTTGGAGCGGTCGGTCAGGCGAAAGCCCAGCACCTCCTGGTAGAACGTCGAGAGTCTTTCGATGTCTGCGCTGTTGATGTTGACGTGGGCGAGCCGCTCGGGGCGGTCAGCCAAAATGCGCGCCGTCTTGGTGCGATCGCCGTGGACGAACTCCATGCAGGAGCCCTGCGGCTCGCGGATCACGAAGTGCGCGCCGCCCGATGGCGCGTGTGATGACCCCGGCGGCGTGATGATCTCGCAGTCCGCCTCGCTTGCGCGCGCGAAGAGGCGGTCGAGATCGTCGCGCGAGCGGACGCGAAAGGTGATCTTCCGGAGCGCAGTCCGCTCGCCTTGCGTGAGCTCGAGGACGTGGAAGTCCGCTCCCGTCGCAGCGAGATACATCGTCCCCTCGGCTTCGGCAGCGACATCGAGGCCCCAGACCTTCGCATAAAAGTCGGCCGAGGCGCCGAGGCGCGGCGTCGCGATCTCGACGCTGCGCAACGCGACCACCGGAAAATCGGACATCGGGCTTCCTCGCTAAAGGCACGGGGCGCATCCGAATAGCCGCGGATCGCCCCAGAGCCGGTTGTTGTGGGCGAAGAATTAATATATACAAATCTGCCAGTAAAGATGTAATTTATAAATTCTTGGTCGCTCGCGGGCTGATGTACAAAAAACGCGATGAATCAGTGGGACGCCATGAGCTCAGACCTGTCGAGCCCGAAGACCGACGCGCCGGCGACGCTGGCGACGAGCATCTATGCCCGCCTCAAGGCCGACATCCTGACCACGCGCCTTGCCCCCGGACGCAAGCTGCAGTCGCGCTTCCTGATGGAGCACTACAATGTCGGACAGACTCCGCTTCGCGAGGCTCTCAACCGTCTGACCACGGAAGAGTTCGTGGTCGGCATGGAGCAGCGCGGCTTCTACGTGAAGCCGGTCAGCAAGGATGAGCTTCGGGAATTGACCAAGACGCGCTGCTGGGTCGAAGGGCTGGCCTTGCGGGAATCCATGCAGAACGCGACGCAAGCGTGGGAGGAGGCGCTTCTGGTGACGCATCACCGCCTCGACCGCACGCCGCGCTCGCTCGATCCGGACAAGTTCGCAGACAACCCCGACTGGGAGAGAGCTCACCGCGCCTTCCACGCCACGCTGATTGGCCTGTGCGGCTCGCGCCCGCTGCTCGGCTTTTGCGAGCAGCTCGCCGACCGGCTCTACCGCTACCGCATGATGTCGATTGCCAAGGCCTATCCGGTCCGCAAGATCGGGACCGAGCACGCAGAGATCCTTCAGGCCGTGCTCGACCGGAGAACGGATGAAGCCGTGGCGCTGCTCCAGAAGCATTATCAGCGCACGGCGGATGTGATCGATTCGGACCTGGAGACGGTACTGCCGGAGTCCGACAGGCCTCACGCCGCGCGATAGTCCGGCGCGGTCGCCAGGAATTTCGCATAGGCATCCGCATCCGGCGGCTGGAAGCGCCCGGCCAGCCCGCCGCGCTTCTGCTGCGTCGCGCCGATGTCGGCCATCAGCTCGTCGAAGTGGCGGTAGTGATAGGGCGCGACGCACAGACCGCCATAGACGCCGGCGGCCGGCCGCTCGACGCGCTTGAAGTGCAGCATCATCTCGATGTTGTCGCGCATCTGCTGCGCCGTCGGCTGGTTCGCGAGCTGGCCGTCGGCATAGCGCACCAGCCAGTTGGCGGCGAGGTCGGCGCAGAGCACGGTGCAGAACGACGAGTTGAAGCCGACGAAGCCGAGCTCAGGCAGGTCGGGATTGGCGATCAGGCGGTAGAGCCGGTACTGCCCGTCCGCATCGACCAGCTTCTGCCGGTAGGCTTCGGGCAGGAACGGCACGCCGAGCTTGTAGCCGATCGCGAGCACCGCGACATCGGCGCCCACGCGCTCGCCGCCGCTCATCACGATGCTGTCGCCGTCGTAATGGTCGAAGGTGCCGAACACCGCCTTGATGCGGCCGTCGGCGACCATGGGATAGAAGCCCGGCGTCGCGATCGGCACCGAGCAGTTGACGCCGTCCTCGATCCGCTCTTTCGGCACCATGTTGCAGCGGCCGAGCTTGAGCTGCGCCTTGAGCAGGCTTTCCAGCCCGCGCCAGTTCGCCCACACCAGCGGCGCGGCGATGCGGTGCGCGAGCCGCCCCATCGCGCTGATGCCCCAGCCCGGAAACATCTCCTCCTGGGCGCGGATGTAGAGGATGCGCTTGAAGTTCACGAGGCCGCCGATGAAATAGGGGATGCGCCAGACCGGCTCGCGCATCACGATGGTGACCTCGCGCGCGCCCGATTTCACCGCGTTGACTGCGACGTCGGTTGCGGACTTCGAGCCACCGAGCACGACGACGCGGCGTCCCTTCGCCAGCGAGGGATCGCCGTATTTCGACGAATGCAGGATCTGGCCGCCCTGCGCGAGGAAGCCGTCCTCGCCCGGGCAATGCAGCTCGCGCGGCTCGTTGAACTGGCCGGTGCAAACCGCGACGAAATCGAAATCCTCGTGCGTGCTCACGCCGTCCTTGCTCTTCAGTGTGAGCGTCCAGCCCGGCTTGCCGTCGGCGCGCCGCGCCATGCCGGCGACCTCGGTGTCGAGGCGCAACATGCGGTCGAGGCCGAAGCTCTTGGCATAATCGGCGAGATAGGCGTGAACCTGCGGCCCGGTCGGCCATTCCGGATAGGCCTCCGGCATGGCGCGGTCGGTGTAGCGGTAGAGCTCCTTCGGGCTTTGCGTCTGCACCTCGGGGTAGGAGCGCGCCGGCTCCCAGACGCCGCCGAGACCGCTACTGCGCTCGACGATGGTGACGCGGTGGCCGCGGCCGGAGAAGGTCTTGGCGGCGGCAAGGCCGGAGACGCCGGCGCCAATCACGCAGACATGCTTGGGAGTGATCATGGGTTTGCTCGCAATGTGTTTTCCGCGCGCAAGCGGCCACGTTCAGCCGCAAGGCGCGGCCGGCGGGCCTGCAAGCAGATGAATTGGACGGGGAGGCGGCCGCCTAGTCGTTGGCCTCGGGCGGCAGGAAATCGACCTCGTGCAGCGCCGAGATGCGCACGACTTCGGCAGGGTCGGTCAGATTGTGCAGCTGATTGAACAGCGCCTCCAGTTTCTGCATCGGCGAGACCCAGAACAGCGCGCGGCACGGCTTGTCGGATTTGTTGAAATAGCCATGCGGGATGCCACGCGGCATGCGCACGAGATCGCCGGCATGGGCCTTGACCCATTTGCCGTCGAGCTTGAGGTCGAGCGTGCCCTCCTGCACCAGGATGAACTCGTCCTGGGTCGGATGGATGTGCACCGGCACGAACTGGCCGGGATCGCTGTTGGTCTCGAACGCGAAGGTGGAGTCGGTGACGGCCTTGGGGAAATAAACCTGGCCCAGAATGTTCCAGCTCTTGCCGCCGTAGCCTGTGCCCTTAGCGGTAATGCCTTTTTCGAGTGCAGTCATGGCGCGCTCCCAATGAATTCCGGCGGGGATGGAGCTTCGGTCAACAATGGGGCGCCTGTCTATCCGCTAAACGAATCCACGGAGCGCCTGTTGCCGTGCAGCATGATGATTTCGGGGAGGTCGCCCTTTTCGCGTTCGGAAAACTATTATAGGCTTAAAATAATTCCGCGACGCGAAGCGTGGTCGACGATGTCCGCAGCCGTGCTGGAAATGACCGCAAGGGCGTCCGCAGCCGAACGGCTTGCGGATTTCGCCCGCGTCACCACCGACGACGTCGACGAAGCGGCTGAAGAGATCGGCCGCATCTTCTGTCCGCACGATCTGAAGCCGGCGCAGGCGCGCGCGGCCGGCTTTTCGGCCCGGCACAATTGCGCGGCCTTTGACGGCTTTTCCATCAACTACGTCGCCTATGGCGGATCGGTCTGCATCGATCCCGGCTGCCTCGAGCGCTTCTTCCTGGTGCAGATCCCGCTCGCGGGCACAGCCCACATCCGCGCCGGCGTCGCCGAGCTCGATGCGGCGCCGGAGCGGACGGCGTCGCTGCTGTCCCCAACAATTCCGACGCAAATGATGTGGCGCGACTGCGCGCAGGCGATCCTGCTGCTCGACCGCCGCATGGTCGAGCAGCGCGCCGCGGCGCTGTCGGGCAGGGCGGCGGACACGGTCGAGTTCGATCCCGTGATCGACCTGGAGGCGCCGGCCGGGCAAGCTTTGCGGCGCAGCCTCGCCGAGTTGACGATGCTCGCCGAGCGTCTTGGTTCTTCCGGCAGGCTGTCAGCGGTCGCGATGGCCGATTGGCGCGAGCTGCTGCTCGATCAACTCCTCAATGGCCAGCAACATGGCCTGTCGGATGCGATTCAAACATTCTCCGGCCGGGCCGAACGGCTGCCGCGTGCGCTCCGTGCCGCGCGCGATCATCTTGCGGACAATGCCGGCGAGCCGCTCGACCTCGCGCGGCTCGCCTGCGCCTCCGGCATCGGCATCCGCGCGCTCCAGCTCGGCTTCCGCCGTCATTTCGGCCTGTCGATCTCGCAGATGCTGCTCGACATGCGCCTCGCCGGTCTCAACGCCCGGCTCGCGCAAGGATCGCCCGATTCTTCCATCACCGACATCGCCTTCGATCTCGGCTTCACCCATCTCGGCCGCATGGCCGGCGCCTACCGCGAAAAATTCGGCGAGACGCCATCGGCCACGCTGCGGCGGCGGATGAGCTGAGGCGGAAGACCTACTTCCGCGGCCGCGTCGTGGTGTCTTCCGCCGCCTGCTTGCGCAGAAAAGCTTCGACGTCGGCCTGCACCGAGTAGGGCGTCGGGATCGCATCGCCGGCGGAGTCGACCGCGGTGTCGAGGCAGCGGCGCAGCATGCGGGCGAGCTCAGCCTTGCGATAGGGCTTTCTCAAGAGCGGCGTGCCCATCGTGGCGCTGCCCTGCGCGTGCAGCGAATCGTAGGCCTAGCCGGAGGTGAACAGGACCCGCAAAGAGGGCCGCGCCGCCACCATCTGTTCGGCGAGCTCCCGTCCGTTCATGCCGCCGGCCATCACGATGTCGGTGAAGAGCAGGTCGAACGGCGTGCCTTCGGCCGCAATCGCGAGGGCCTCGGTCGCATTGGCAGCCGGGATGACCTTGTAACCGAGGCTTTCGAGCTGGACCGCGACGTAGTGGCGGACGTCGCGGTCGTCCTCGACGCAGAGCACGGTCTCCTTGCCGCCGACGATCTTGCGATCGTCATAGCCGGTCGGGCGCAACGCGCTGGCCTCCGCCTTCGGCAGGTACATGGTGAAGGTCGTGCCGCGGCCCTCTTCGGAGGCGACTTTGATGCCGCCGCCGGACTGCTTGACGAAGCCGAACACCATGCTGAGCCCGAGCCCCGTGCCCTTGCCGACCTCTTTGGTGGAGAAGAACGGATCGAAGATGCGCTCCAGGATGGCTTGTGGAATGCCCGTGCCGGTGTCGGCAATCTCGATCTCGACATAGTCGCCGGCATAGCCGGCGCCGACCGCCATGGCCTCGCGCACGCCGAACACGACGTTGCGCGTCGTCAGGGTCAGTCTGCCGCCGTCCAGCATGGCGTCGCGCGCGTTGATCGCCAGGTTGAGCAGCGCCGAGCTCAACTGGCCGCGGTCGGCGAAGGCGAGCCAGACGTTGCGGTCGAGCCGGGTGACGATCTCGACCTTCTTGTCGAAGGTTGCCAGCAGCAGCTTTGCCAGCTCTTCAAGCAGCTCGTTGACGTCGATCTCGACCGGCTGCAGCGCCTGCTTGCGTGCAAAGGACAACAGGCTCGACGTCAACGCCGCGCCGCGATCGGCGGCCTCGCTGATCAGCTTGGTGATGGTCGCAAGCGGCGGATTGTCCTTGACGGCTTCGGCGAGGATCTCGATCGTGCCTGTGATCACCGTGAGCATGTTGTTGAATTCGTGCGCGATGCCGCCGGTGAGCTGTCCGACCGCCTCCATCTTCTGGGACTGGACCAGTTGTTCCTCGGCGGCGCGCTTCTGGGTGATGTCCCGGACGAAGGTGTTGACGACGGTGCGTCCGCCGAGCCGCAAGACCGTGCTGGAGGCCTCGGCCAGGATCCGCTCGCCGTTCCTGTGGACCAGGGTGAGCTCGAAGCGAAGGCCGGACGGCGTGTCCGACAATTCCGGCACCAGCCGCGCCATGCGCTGCCTGAAGGCGGCGCGCAGCGGCTCGGCGACGATGAGGCCGACGACGTCGGCACCGAGCGCCTCCTGGCGCGTCCATCCGGTCAGGGCCTCGGCCTGAAAACTCCACTCCAGCACGACACCGCTGTCGTCGATCTGAATGAAGGCATCGAGCGCGGTCTTGATGACGGCTTGCGTCATCTGTGCGCTGTCGCTGCGCGCCCGCGCCAGCTCGGCCGATTGCGCGACCGCGCGTTTCTCTTCCGACCTCTCGATCGCGCGCGCGCAGAGGCGCACGAGCAGCACAGCTACCGCGGCACTTGCCAGCACGGCGACCAGCTGGGCAATGCCGAATTCACGGGTGCCGGTCGCGGCATAGGAAGCGAACAGGGCTACGGCCGTCACGATGACCTGTGCGGCCATCGCGAGTGTCAGAAGCCCTCTGAGTTTCATGGTCTCACACCAAAGACGCCAGCCGCGGACCGCATCGGCCGCCCGGTCCTGGGAGGGCCGCTGCATGTGAGCTACAGACTCGGCGTGGCGGCGTCGAGGGGCAATTTGCAGTGGTACAGGGCGGCGGACGCCTCAACCTGCCGGCGAATCGGTTTGGCGCAGCGTCGTCACCCAGATCACGCGCGCCGCCTGCTGGGTGGGATTGTCGAACATGTGCGGCACGGTGCTCGGAAAGCGGAAGCTGTCGCCGGCTTCCAGCACATGGGCCTGGTTGTCGAGCCAGAGCCGCAGGCTGCCGGACAGGATGTAGCCGGCCTTCTCGCCGGTGTGCTGCAGGAAGTCGGTGCCGGAGGAGGCGCCGGGATTGAGCGTGAGCTCGTAGAGCTCGAGCTGGCCCTTGCCTTCGGGGGTGAGCGCTTCCTTGACGACGCCGCTGGCGGTGAGGCGCAGCAGCCGGCGACTGTTCTTGCGCACGATGTAGCGCGGCACGTCGGCGGGATCGCTGGCCTCGAAGAAATAGGAGATGGGAACGTCGAGCGCGATGCTGAGCAGGCGCAGCGTGCGGATCGACGGCATGGCACGCGCGCGTTCGAGCTGGCTGATCATGCCGGTGGAGAGGCCCGTCTTGTTGGCGACGTCCTGGATCGAGAAGCCGGCGCGCTGACGCAGCAGCCGCACGGTTTCGCCGAGGCGCTGGTCGACCGCATCGTCCGCCTCGTTTCCCGGGACGTCCTTCGGACTGTTGGTGTCGCCGCGACCATCCATGTCGCTCTCCCGTGCATCATCATGAGCCCCGGCCGTGTCGGTCCGAGGCTTCAGTCGGAGTGAAAAGGTTGTGCATACTAGCAATGCGATTGACAGGTGTATTTAGTCATGATGAAATTTTGACTGAAAAATTTAGAAGCACTAAAGCCCACTCCTGTCCCTTTGCCGGGGTCTCGGGGCGCGGGAGACGGTGCCGCGTGCGGGAACGGAGACTGGTCATGGCAGACAGCACCGGCAGGTTCGGCGTTGGCGGACTCCACTTCGGCATTCCAAACCGCCGACAATTCTTCCAGCTCGGTGCGGGTGCCGCGGCGGGTTTGACGCTGCCGGGCCACGCCTTTGCCCAGAGTGAACGTCCCTCCAATCCGCCGGACAAGCCGCGCGGTCAGGTGATCGCGGCGCTGTCGCAGGAGCCGACCGTGTTTCATCCCTTGATGCCCGGCATCGAGGTCGATCAGGGCGTCTGGTGGCAGGTGTTCTCGCTGCTCTGGTACATCGACCCCGCCGGCAATTTCGTTCCCGACCTCGCGCGCGAAGTCCCGACCATCGAGAATGGCGGCCTGTCGGCCGACGGCCTGACCTGGAAGATCAAGCTGCGCAGCGACGTGAAGTGGCACGACGGCACGCCGTTCACGGCAGACGACGTCAAGTTCTCGCTCGAGCTGATCAACGATTCCAATTTCCGCGCGCGCAGCCGCGTCGGCCACAGCCTCGTCAAGGACATCAAGGTCGTCGCGGCGGACGAGATCCATTGGCGCATGGAAGCGCCTTACTCGCCCTATATGTCGATCCTGGGCTCGCTCACCTTCATCGTGCCCAAGCACATCCTGGAGAAGGTGTCAGATCCGAACGCCTCGCCGTTCCACAATGCGCCGGTTGGTACCGGGCCGTTCCGCTGGGGTGAGCGCGTGCCCGGCGATCACATCCTGCTCAACGCCCACACCGGCTATCACGGCAAGGGACCGTACGTCGAACGCGTAGTGTTCAAGTACATCCCCGACCTCACCGTGCTCTACACCCAGTTCCGCACCGGCCAGGTCGACTACACCGGCCTGCAAGGCATCTTGCCGAACTTCGTGCAGGAGGCGAAGACGCTGAAGGGCCGCAAGATCGTCGTCTCCTCGACGTCATCCGTGGAGCATATCGCGCCTAATCTGGAGTTCGGTCCCTTCGCCGATCGCGCGGTGCGCGAGGCGCTCTACCTCGCCATCAACAAGCAGGCGATCATCGACGCGCTCTATTACGGCCTGCCGACGCAGACCGAGAGCTTCGTGCCGCAGCAGGCCTGGTCGTTCCAGCAGGAGCTGTCGCAACACAAATACGATCCCGCCAAGGCCAACGCGCTGCTCGATGCCGCAGGATGGGTGCGCGGCGCCGGCGGCGTGCGCGAGAAGGGCGGCGTCAAGCTCGAATTCACCAATTCGACGACATCGGGCAATGCAGCGCGCGAGCAGACTCAGCAGCTCCTGATCCAGGACTGGCGCGCGATCGGCGCTGCGATGCGCGTCAACAACATGCCGGCGGCCGTGATCTGGGGCGACTTCTGGCAGCAATCCAAGTTCAATTCGGTGATCGTCGGCGTGAACTTCATGCTGGGCAGCGACCCCGACGTGACGCCGCGCTTCGGCTCCGGCGCCATTCCCGCCAAGGGCGGCCGCGGCTACAACACTTATCAATATCAGAGCGCGGAGGCCGACCGGCTGCTGGCCCAAGGCGCCAAGCAATTCGACCTGGCGCAGCGCAAGGCGACCTATGGCGAGCTGCAAAAGCTGATCCGCAACGACCTCGCCATCCTGCCGCTGTTCCAGGGCTTCATCGCCGAGGGCGTGAAGGAGGGGCTGCAAGGCTTCCGCCCCAACATCAACACCTCGATCAATTGCTGGAACATCCGCGAATGGTACTGGGCCTGACGGATCAGGTGCGCAGGGCAGCCTGAGATGGCCCGTTACGTCGTCAACCGCCTGGCGCAGGCGATCATGCTGCTGGTGATCGTCTCGGCGATCGGCTTTGCCATCCTGCATCTGGCGCCCGGCGGTCCGCTGTCGCAATTCGCGGCCTCCGCGCAGATGACGCAGGAGGATCTCGATCGCGTCACCAGGCAGCTCGGCCTCGATCGCCCGCTGCCGATCCAGTATCTCGACTGGTTCGGTCGCATGCTGAAAGGCGATTGGGGCCGCTCCTATCGCGACGGCGAGGCGGTGCTGTCGGTGATCTCCTCGCATCTCGGCGCCACGCTGGAGCTGATGGCGACGGCGACCATCATCGCGGTGCTGCTCGGCTGCTGGATCGGCATCCTCGGCGCGCTGCGCCGCTATTCGCTGTTCGACACGCTCGCCACCGTCGGTGCCATGATCGCGCTGTCGATCCCGACCTTCTGGTTCGGCCTCGTCACCATCTACGTGTTCTCGGTCAAGCTCGGCTGGCTGCCGGCTGGCAATCGCGAGACCGTCGGCGACGGCTCGCTGCTCGATCTCCTGCATCATCTCATCGCGCCGGCGATGGTGCTGGCGCTGGTGGAGACCGCGATGTGGGGCCGCTTCATGCGCTCCTCCATGCTCGAGGTCATCAACCAGGATTACATCCGCACTGCGCGGGCCAAGGGCATGCCGGAATGGCGCATTCTCACGGTGCACGCGCTGCGCAATGCACTGCTGCCGATGATCACGGTGGCAGGCCTGCAGTTTCCGACGCTGCTCGGCGGCGCGCTGGTGGCCGAGACCGTGTTCACCTGGCCCGGCATGGGGCGGCTGTTCCTCGATTCCATCGGCTATCGTGACTATCCCGTGGTGATGGGCATCCTGATGTTCTCGGCGACCATGGTGCTGATCGGCTCGCTGCTTGCCGACATCCTCTACGCCGTCGTCGATCCGCGCATCCGGGTGGGCTAGGTGATGGCGACCGCGGCCCTCTCCACCGTTCAGCTCGCGCCCGGCCAGGCCGCCTGGCGGCGCTTCCGCCGGCATCGTCTGGCGCTCGCCGGCGGCGTCATCATTCTGGTGCTCGTGCTCGGTTCGGCATTTGGTCCGTATCTGCTGCCGTTCGACGACACCTATATCGACATCATGAAGCGGTTCGCGCCGCCGCTCTCGGGCGCGCACATCCTCGGCACCGACGAGCTCGGCCGCGATGTGCTGGCGCGGCTGATGATGGGCGCGCGCGTCTCGCTGTCGATCGGCTTCGTCGCGATGATGATCGCGATGGCGGTCGGTATCGTCGTCGGCGCCTTCGCCGGCTTCTATGGCGGCCTGATCGGGGCGATCTTGATGCGGCTTGTCGACGCCGTGCTGTGCTTTCCGACGATCTTTCTTCTGCTTGCCCTTGCCGCGCTCACCGAACCGGGCCTCGTCACCACCACCGTACTGATTGCAGCGACCGCCTGGATGGCGGTGGCGCGCGTCGTCGAAGCCCAGGTGCGATCGCTGAGGGAGCGCGAGTTTGCTGTCGCTGCGCTCGCCTTCGGCTCCTCGAACCTGCGCATCATGTTCCGCGAGCTCGTGCCCAATGCGATCGCGCCGATCGTGGTGGCGGCGACGCTGAACGTCGCGAAGGCGATCCTGCTCGAATCCTACGTCAGCTATCTCGGCTACGGCATCCAGCCGCCGGCCGCGAGCTGGGGCAACATGCTCAACAACGCGCAGATCTATCTCACCAACGCGCCGTGGCTCGCGATCGCGCCGGGCCTTGCCATCACGTTGGCCGTGACCAGCTTCAACTTCCTCGGCGACGGCCTGCGCGATGCGCTCGATCCGCGCATGAACATCCCGTGACGAACAAGACTTCGATCGAAACTGAAATCCAGGAGTGCCCCATGTCACCGCCGCTCAATCGCATCAACAGCGACGAACGCCTGCCGGCGCAGGTGGACGTCGTCGTCATCGGCGGCGGCGTGATCGGCGTGTCCGCGGCCTATCATCTGGCGAAGAAGGGGCATTCCGTCGCGCTGGTCGAAAAGGGCCATGTCGGCGGCGAGCAGTCGAGCCGCAATTGGGGCTGGTGCCGGCAGCAGGGCCGCGCGCGCGAGGAAATTCCGCTGGCACGCGAGGCGCTCCGGCTCTGGGAGGACATGCAGAACGATGCCGGCGTCGATGCCGGTTTCCGTCGCACCGGCGTGCTGTTCCTGACCAAGAGCAAGGACGAGCTCGCAAGCTGGGAGCGCTGGGCCGCGGTCGCGCGCGAGATGCAGGTCCACTCCACCGTGCTGACGCCGGCAGAGGTCGCCGAGCGCGTGCCGGGGAATACCGACGCCTGGGTCGGCGGTCTTCACACGCCGAGCGATGGCCGCGCCGAGCCGTCGATGGCCGTGCCGGCGCTGGCCACTGCCGCGCGCAAGCATGGCGTCAGCATCCATCAGGGCTGCGCGGCGCGCGGGCTGGAGACGCAAGGCGGCCGCGTCAGCGCCGTCGTCACCGAGAAGGGCACCATCCGCACCCAATCGGTGCTGCTCTCCGGCGGGGCGTGGTCGTCGCTGTTCTGCCGCCGCCATGGCATCGAGCTGCCGATCGGCCTCGTCAACGCCACCGCATGCCGGACCACGCCGGCGCCGGAGATCACTTCCGGCGCGCTCGGCACGGATTTCTATTGCATTCGTCGCCGCCTCGATGGCGGTTTCACGCTGGCGCTGCGCAACCGCGGCACGGTCGAGCTGTCGCCCGACCTGTTCCGCTACGCGCGCACGTTCTGGCCGACTTATTTGCATCGCAAGAACGGGCTGAAACTCTCGTTCGGCAAGTCCTTCTTCGAGCAGATCGTGCGCGGCACCAGCTGGAGCCTCGACAAGCCGTCGCCGTTCGAGACTGAGCGCGTGCGCGATCCCGAGCCCGACATGTCACTGGTCAATGCCGCGCTTGCGTCTTTGATCAAGGCGAATCCGGAATTGAACGACATCGAGATCGCCGAAGCCTGGGGCGGCACCATCGACTGCACACCCGACACGATCCCCGTGATCTCGCCGGTCGATGCGCTGCCGGGCTTCTGCCTTGCGACCGGCTTCTCCGGCCACGGCTTTGGCATCGGCCCCGCGGCCGGCAAGCTCGCCGCCGACATCGTGACCGGCGCGACGCCGCTGGTCGATCCCGCCGCCTACAGCCACAAGCGCATGATCGACGGCCGGCGGCTGGCGCCGGTCAGCCCGTTCTGAGGGCCGCATGACGGTTCTCTACAAGGCCAACATGGTGCGCGGCGCCGAATGGGCGCGCTTCTTTGCGGAGCGTGCGCCCGAATTGCCGTTCCGGCTCTGGCCCGATATCGGCGATCCCGCCGACGTGCGCTACCTCGTGACCTGGGTGCCGCCCGACGACATCGCGACGACCTTTCCGAACCTGGAGCTCGTGTTCTCGGTCGGCGCGGGCGTCGACCAGTTCGATGCCACGAAAGTTCCGGCGCACATTCCGCTGGTCCGCATGCTGGAGCCCGGCATTGCCGAGACCATGGTCGAATATGTCACCATGGCCGTGCTGGCCCTGCATCGCGACCTCCTGCAATTCATCAGCCAACAGAAGGAGCGGGTCTGGCGCGAGATCCGGATCACGCCGGCCAGGCGTCGGCGCGTCGGTGTGATGGGGCTCGGCCAGCTCGGGCAGGCCGTGCTCGAACGCCTCAAGGCATTCGGCTTTCCGCTTCTGGGCTGGAACCGGTCGCCGCGCGAGATCGAGGGCGTCGCCTGCTACGCGGGTGCAGAAGCGCTATTCGAATTCCTTGCGCAGAGCGACATCCTCATCTGCCTGCTGCCTCTCACCGATGAGACGCGCGGCATCCTGAACGCGGACCTGTTCGCGCGCTTGCCGCGCGGGGCGGGGCTGGTCAATGTCGGCCGTGGCCCGCATCTCAATGAGGCCGATTTTCTCGCCGCGCTCGACAGCGGCGCGTTGTCAGGTGCGGTGCTCGACGTCACCGATCCTGAGCCGCTTCCCTCAGGACATCCGTTCTGGAGCCACCCGCGCATTTTGCTGACGCCGCACAATGCCAGCATGACGACGCCCGACACCGCCGTCGATTTCGTGCTCGACGTCATCGCCCGCCACCGCCGCGGCGAAGTGTTGCCGGGGCGCGTCGATCGCACGCGCGGATATTGAGGCGCGATGATGATGAGACCGTTGGTGCAGCCACGAGCTCCTCTTACCTCTCCCGCCTGCGAGAGAGGTCGCGCCAAAGGCGCGGGTGAGGGTTCTCTCCTCTGGGGGAGTCTTCGTTGTCGAGACACCCTCTCCCCAACCCTCCCCGGCGAGCGGGGGAGGGAGCGCACCTTCTCTGCGGCAGGCTTCGAGGTCCAGGTATGAGCACCGGCGCGACCAAACCCGAGCAGCTCGTTGCCGAAGCCCCCGTGCTGTCAGTCTCCGGCCTCACCACGTCGTTCATGCTCGACGAGCGACGATGGATTCCCGTCGTCCGCAACGTCTCCTTCGACTTGGCGCCGCGAGAGACCGTGGCGATCGTCGGCGAGTCCGGTTCGGGCAAGAGCGTGACCGCGCTGTCGATCATGCGGCTCATCCCGAAGGAGATCGGCCGCGTCGAGGGGCGTGTCACGCTGGCCGGCCGCGATCTGCTGACGCTGCCGGAAGCGAGCATGAAGGACATCCGCGGCAACGATGTCGCCATGATCTTCCAGGAGCCGATGACGAGCCTCAATCCGGTGCTCACCATCGGCTTCCAGATTGCGGAGGCGCTGATCCAGCATCGCGGCCTGTCGCGCGCGGCGGCGGAGGCCGAGACCATCCGCCTGCTCGACCGCGTCCGCATTCCTGCGGCGAGGTCGCGCTTCCACGAGCACCCGCATCGCTTCTCCGGCGGCATGCGCCAGCGCGTGATGATCGCGATGGCGCTGGCCTGCAGGCCGAAGCTCCTGATCGCGGACGAGCCGACCACCGCGCTCGACGTCACGATCCAGGCCCAGATCCTCGAGCTCCTCAAGGAGCTCCAGCAGGAGGAGGGGATGTCGATCCTCTTCATCACCCACGACATGGGCGTCGTCGCCGAGATCGCCGACCGCACCGTGGTGATGTATGGCGGCCAGGCGGTGGAGACGGATGCGACTGCGCGTATCTTCGCGACGCCCTCGCATCCCTATACGCGCGCGCTGCTTGCCGCGGTGCCGCGGCTCGGCTCGATGGACGGCTGCGCCCGGCCGATGCGGTTTCCGATCGTCGACAAGGTGACGGGGAGCTCGGACGAGCCGGCGGAGACGCCCGACACCGTCTCGACGGCCGAGCGGCCGCTGCTCGAAGTCGCTGGCCTCACCACGCGCTTTCCGATCCGTTCCGGATTATTCGGCAAGGTCTCCGGCCGCGTCCATGCGGTCGAGAACGTCTCCTTCACCTTGCGGGCCGGCGAGACGCTGGCGCTGGTCGGCGAGTCCGGTTGCGGCAAGTCGACCACGGGCCGCTCGATTCTCAAGCTGACCGAGCCGGACAGCGGCACCGTGCTGATCGACGGCCAGGATGTCCTCGCCATGAATGGCCGCACCTTGCGCGACGTTCGAAAGCACATGCAGATCATCTTTCAGGATCCGTTCGCGAGCCTCAATCCGCGCATGTCGGTGGGGACGGCGATCGCCGCGCCCTTGCTTGCCAACGGGCTGGCTTCGGCGTCGCAGGCGCGCGACAAGGTCGCGGACCTTCTCGTGCGCGTTGGTCTTGCCGCCGACATGGCCGCGCGCTTTCCGCACGAATTCTCAGGCGGCCAGCGCCAGCGCATCTGCATCGCGCGTGCTCTCGCGCTCGGGCCGAAGCTGATCGTCGCGGATGAGGCGGTCTCCGCGCTCGACGTCTCGGTCAAGGCGCAGGTCGTCAATCTGATGCTCGACCTGCAAGCCGGCATGGGCCTTGCCTATCTCTTCATTTCGCACGACATCGCGGTCGTCGAGCGCATGAGCCACCGCGTCGCGGTGATGTATCTCGGCGAGATCGTCGAGATCGGCCCGCGCGCATCCGTGTTCGGCAATCCGCAGCATCCCTATACCAAGAAGCTGATGGTCGCCGTGCCCGTGCCCGATCCGTCGCGGCGCGGCACGCGGCGCGACGTGTCGAACGACGAGATCAGAAGTCCCGTGCGTGCGCCGGATTATCAGCCGCCGGTGCGGCAATATCGCGAAGTCTCGCCTGGCCACGTCGTGCAGGTCTGGGGCGAGGAATGGTCGGGCTGACTGCGAGCTCCACATGTCCTCCGGAAATCGTGAGCGGATGGCGCGACAGGGAACAGCGGTATGTGAACCGCTTCATACTCGATCACTCTCTTTCTGAACTACCACGTCCGCAAGAAATTGCCGCACCCGGACCTGATTGACGAACACGGGTGAGATGCAATGCCTGCGCAGCCGCGTGCTCGCAGCTTTGGATTGGCTCCTCGTCTTGCTCACGAGCAAGCCAGCTCCATCACTCAGCACAGATTTTTCAGAAATTGGAATCAAGGGCATCGAGAAACGCGTCCTGGCAGCTTCTATTCGGGTCGGCCGGTAGGCTGCTATTTACTCAGAAGGAGCCCCCAATGAAGATTAGCAGCGCATTTTCCAACGCATTTTCCCTCACAAGGCACGTCGGCAGTCTTCGGATCCCCCGTTCCAGTCTGATCAAGTCGGCCCATATCCTTGAAAGAATTGGGCTGGGAGCCGTTGGAGCCTCTTGCGGCCTCTATGTGGGTGCGACCCTGTTGCGTCAGAAAGGCGGACTGTTTGAAAGCGGCTGGATCGTACTGATAACAATGATCTACGGAGCTCTCAGTTATTATGTCGGAATCGACTTGGCCGGCAATGTCGCACGGAAGCCGGCATCGAGCATCTCGGAAGAATGGAACGGTTCCGAGCCGGCCGAGATCATGAGTGCAGCCGGTACGTTCAGCGCAGCGATCGCCGCAACTCTGTCGGTCAGCATCCTTGTCCTTGATCAAAATCTGCCTAACGGCCTGATAGGCTTTGTTGCCGGCTGTTGGGTGGTTGGTTCTTCGCTTCAGGTTGCGGCGGGCACGATGGCTCGCAACTACGAAGCGCCCATCAACAAGCAATGAAGGACGTGCGCTCATGGAAGAACGTCCGCTTGACATCGTACGTCAGCACAAGCCGCAGTGTTGGTTCGGCTTCAGGTCTGGAATGAGCAACGACGATTCATCGCAACCTCTGCTGTCCAACGCTGCGCGCCAGCGATGTTTGGTAGCGCAGCCGTTTCGCATCGAGCAGTGTCCCGATCGAAACCGTACCGGTACTGAGTAACCTAGGTTTTCGCACGGCAAACAAGACGTGCCATCATGACCGCGTTGGGATATTCTCTCTGCGCGGCCGTGGTCCAAAATTCTGCTAACTGCCAGTCACAAGATCGGTGGGAGCCATGCAGATTGCGGAGTGGCTCGAGAAGCTGGGGCTTGGGCAATACGCAGAGCGTTTTGCCCAAAATGGCATCGACGTGGGCATCCTCCCCGAACTGATGGACGAGGACTTTGACAAGCTCGGAGTCCTGCTCGGTCATCGCCGCAAGATGCTGCGTGCCATTGCCGAGCTCGATCCAGCCGCATTGATCGCGTCGCCGTCTCCTCCTCACGACGCGGAGCGGCGCCACCTCACCGTCATGTTTTGCGATCTGGTCGGATCGACTGCGCTCTCAGCGCGTCTCGATCCCGAGGATCTGTGGGAAGTGATCCGGGCCTACCGCGCCGCTTGCGCGCGCGTCATTGCCGCTTATGACGGCAGGATTGCCAGATTCGTCGGTGACGGAATCCTCGTCTACTTCGGTTATCCGCGCGCCCACGAAGATGATGCGGAGCGCGCAGTGCGGGCGGGCCTCGACATCATCGCTGCGATTCGCCAGCTCGAGACAGGAGCCGGCGAACGGGTTGAACTGCGGATCGCAATCGCGACCGGGCTCGTGGTGGTCGGCGGCCTCATCAGCGGAGATGCATCTGAGGAGCACGCAACCGTCGGCGATACGCCAAACCTCGCTGCCCGGCTGCAGAGCCTGGCGGAGCCGGGGGCGGTCGTCGTTGCTTCATCGACGCGCCGGCTGCTTGGCGATCTCTTCACCTTCCGCAATCTCGGCCGTCGCGAGGTCAAGGGGATAAGCGAGCCCATCGCGGTCTGGGCGGTGGAAGGAGCGAGCGTATCGGAGAGCCGCTTCGAGGCGGTCCGCGCCGCGCGCTCGATCGGCTTTGTCGGCCGCAAGGACGAGATCGAATTCATTCTCTCGCGCCAGCGGGAGGCATGGCAGGGCTTGGGCCAGATCGTATTGATTTCCGGCGAAGCTGGCATCGGCAAGTCGCGCGTTGTGGCAACACTGTCCGAAAGCCCCTCGCTGGGGACACACCGTCGAGTGCGGTATCAGTGTTCGCCTTATCACACCAACAGTGCACTTCATCCCTTTATCGCGCAGCTCGAGCGCGCCGCCGCAATTCGCTTGAACGACACGCCGGAACAAAAGCTCGACAAGCTCGAGGCCATGCTGGCGCTGGGAACCCAGCAGGTCGCCCGAGCAACCCCGCTGATTGCGGCTCTGCTTTCGATTCCCATAGGCGACCGTTACCCGCCCCTCGGCTTGAGCCCGGCGCAGCAGCGGAGACAGACGTTTGCTGTCCTTCTCGATCAGCTCGAGGGATTGGCGCGAGGCCAGCCTCTGTTGCTCATCTGCGAGGATATGCATTGGGCCGATGCCACGACGCTCGAGCTGTTCGATCTCGCGGTCGATCGGATCAGGGCCCTGCCGATACTCGTGCTCATGACATCCCGGCCGGAGTTCGAGCCCTCCTGGTCGGGCCTTGCCAACGTCAGTCTGTTGCGGCTCGACCGGCTCGACCGGCAGGACACGCGCGCGCTGGTGGAGCAGGTGGTCGTCGGCCGCCAGCTGCCACGCGAGATGATGAAGCAGATCATCGACAAGACCGACGGCATCCCGCTGTTCGTCGAGGAATTGACCAAGATGGTGCTGGAGTCCGGCTTGCTCGTCGAAGATGCCGGACGCTACCGCCTGAATAGTCCGCTGCCGCCGCTTGCCATCCCCGCGACGCTGCAGGATTCGCTGATGGCGCGGCTCGACCGGCTCGCTCCGGTCAAGGAGGTGGCACAGATAGGCGCGGCCATCGGCCGCGACTTTTCGTACGCGCTGCTGAAGACCGTGGCAGGACGCGATGATCTGACCCTGAGGGCTGCGCTGGGACAGCTTGAAGAGGCCGAATTGCTGTTGCGCCGTGGGGCGCCGCCCGAAGCAAATTATAGTTTCAAGCACGCCCTCGTTCAGGAAGCGGCGTACGAGAGCCTGCTCAAGAGCAAACGGCAGGTGCTTCACACGCGAATTGGCGAGGTCCTGCGCGAGAAGTTTCCAGCCGTCGCCGAGACCGAGCCGGAAGTCCTGGCACACCACTTCACTGAGGCGGGGCTGAGCGAGGTCGCACTCGAATGGTGGCGCAAGGCGGGCCAGCAGGCACTGAAACGCTCGGCCTATTCCGAGGCGATCGCGCATCTCGGCAAGGCCATTGCGATCGCAGATCAGTTGCCAGACGAGCCGCGCCGGGTGATGAGCAGGCTGCATCTTCAAATCGCATATGGCCGTGCACTCAGGGGCAGCCTCGGCCATAGCGCTCCCGAAACGGTCGCGGCATGGACGCGTGCGCGCCAGTTCGCAGCCCACATCGATGATCCCGTTGAGCTGGCGCCGGTGCATTCGGGACTCTTCAATGCCTGCCTGACGCACGGCGAACTCGCTCCGATGCGGGAGCTGGCGGACGCCATCAGAAGCGCCGCTGACCGACGACCGGACTCGCCGGTGGCCGCCGTGGTTGCCCATTGGGCGGGCGGCGTCACCTGCTGGTTCGCGGGCGATTACTTGAATGCGAGAACGCATCTCGAGCGGGCGCTGGCGATCTATGGTGCCGAGCCGGATCCCGCGACCTTCAGGGCTTCGGCGCTGGATCTGCCGTTCGTGATCATGAGATTTCTTGCCCTGGTGCTCTGGCCGCTCGGCAGCACCGCTCGTGCGCGCAAGCTTGCCGCGGAAGCGGTGGGTGCTCCGGCAGAAAAACGAGCGCTGTCCCAGGCGAATGCGCTGGTTCATCGCGCAGTGTTCGACGGGATATGCGGGGGCATGCTGCAGCAAACAGAGACGATCCTGGCGCTCGGTCTCGCGCGCGACCACACGATGCCGCTATACGTGGCCGCGGGCACCTACCTGAATGGCCTCGCCAAGTGGCGCGCCGGCGACCGAATGGCCGGATTGGCGGACATGCGTCACGGCTGGACCTCGCTGCGCGAGAACGATTGCTACCTCTGCGAACCGTTTTGGGGGCTGCATGTCGCCATGGCGAATGCGGAGCTGGGCGAAGTCGAGACCGGGCTGGATATCCTGGACGAATTGATCGCCGGGACGGCACAGTCCGGCCAGCATTGGCTTGATGCCGAGCTGCATCGTGTCCGCGGTAAACTCTTGTCGCGCCATGACGGATCCAGTGCCGAAGATGCCCTGAAGCGAGCGCTGGAAATCGCGCGACACCAGCAGACCAGGACTTTCGAGCTGCGCAGCGCGCTTGAACTTGCCCGGCTGCAAGAGGCAAATGACCGAGCGAATGCGATATCCGAGGTGCTCGCTCCCGTGCTCGCTGAATTCGAGGCGGAGCAAAATCTTCCCGAAGTCCTGGAAGCGAAAGAGCTACTTGGGAATGGGCGTTAGCCGCGCCGTGATCGGCGCAAACGCCGCGCCGACTTCAAGCCGGAATGGGGCGATATCCTGATCCTCGATTCGGCAGCCGTAGTTATCCGGTTTTGACACGGCTTAACCTGATGTGGTGAACCCTAGGTATGCTTCTCGTGGTTGCGAAGGCGAGTCTGCCGCGGTGGCGAATCCTGATTTCGGCTGGCGGCAATGTTGTCGGATTGCTCCTTGCCTCAAGGCGCAAACTTCATCCCAACGCCCGACGATTGGTTTGCCTTCGCTGCGGCAGGCGCAGCGACCAAAGCCCATTGGAGATCCAGTCGTGGTTCGTTTGCACGTCGAACGTTTCATTCGCAGCCGGGTTGTTCGTCGAGCCCTGGCGCTCGGGATCATCGCGCTGAGCGGATGGGCCCTGTTGCCGTATGTGACCTACCGAATCGCTCCCTCCGCCTTTGTCAATGCCGAGCTGATGCGGGTGACCGCACCCTTCGCGGGTCAGCTCTCGCCTGATCTTCCGCGCAAGGGCGAATATTTCCAGCAGAGCCGGGTGGTGCCGCTGGTCGGGGCGCGTTCGCCGGACCGCCGACACCTCATGGACCTCGATCAGCAGCTTGCCGTGTCCACCAAACGCGCCGAGCTCGCACGTCGGCAACTCGAGGAAATCGCCGAGCTCGATCGCAAGCTCCGCGAGCGCAGCGAGGACTATCGTTTGGGGATGGTCGCGCGGCTGAGCCACGAAATCGGCGAAACGGAAGTTGAAAAAGGCGGCTGTCTCGCCGAGGCGCGGCAGCGGAACGATGTCGCGGGCCGGATGGAGAGGCTCGTGAAGCTCGGCATCAGTTCGCAGATCCGCTCCGGCGAAGCCCAGGCGTCGCAGGAGGCAACCGCAACGCGGTGCCAGATGGCCGATGAACGCCTGCAGCGCCTCAAGACCGAGTTGGGGGCGGCCGAGAAAGGTCTTTATCTTCGTGGCGATGCCAATGACGTGCCCTACTCCCAGCAGCAACGCGAGCGGCTTGTTCTCCGCCGCCAGGAGCTCGAGACGGACGAGTTGCAAAACAGCTCACGTTCTGCGCAACTGGCCGCGGAAATCGCCGAGGAGCGCGTTCGGCTTGATCGTCTCGATCACTACGATCTGTCGTTGCCTGCCGCCCATGTCGTCTGGTCAGTCGCGGCCAGCCCGGGCTCGATGGTCACGGAAGGGCAATCGGTCCTCGATTTTGCAGACTGCCAACGCCGCTTCATTGTCGTTGAACTGCCCGAGCGCGATTTCGAGAAGATCAAGGCCGGAGATGCGGCTACCGTCCGCCTGATTGGGAGCGGCGAATGGAAGACCGGCCAGGTCCGGCAAGTCCGGGGATCGGCTGCTTACGCCGATGATCGACTGCTTGCGGCTCGGGTGCCGCGGCCTGATCCCGGCAACATTACCGTCGAGATATCGCTTCCCCCAAATGAAACGTGGGCCGACCGCAATGGCTCCTGCGATATCGGACGGCTGGCCGAAGTGCGCTTCGAGCGCAGAGCCGACGGTTTGCTACGATTGGTCAGCTCGAAGTTGAAATGGCTAACCGCGCGCCTGGAGCTCGCCCAGTCGTCCCTGTGAGCGAGGTGTTCCATGCAGGCCATGACCCTGTCTCTCTCTCAGCTGTTCGCGCCGATGGTGGGCATCTTTGCGGCGATGTACCTGTTGGCGCCGACCTTTCCAGTCGCGCGCCTTTGGGCACGCGTCGCGGTTTTTGTCGCGGTTTGGCTTGTCGTGGCCCGCTATCTCGAATGGCGTATTTTCACCACGGTGCTGCCGGCAACCGGGACTTGGTATCAGGTCTGCTGGATCTGGTTCTGTCTCTTCGTTGAGCTCCTGACCTTCACGGATCAGTTTATTCTTTATCTGATTTTCCTTCGCAGGACCGATCGCCGCAGCGAGGCAGATCAGCACGAGCGTCGGCTTCGCAGCCTCCCGGATGACGAGCTGCCATCGGTCGACGTCCTTATTCCAACCTATGACGAGCCGTTCGAGGTGCTGGAAAAGACGATCACCGGCGCGCTGTGTCTGGACTATCCAAACTTCCAGGTCTGGGTTCTGGATGATGGTCGCCGGCCTTGGCTCAAGGAACTCTGCGAGGAAAAGGGTGCCGGGTATCTCACGCGCGCCGACAACTTGAATGCCAAGGCGGGCAATATCAATCATGCGCTGACGCAGACGAGCGGCGAGTTCTTTGCGATCTTTGACGCGGACTTCGTGCCGCAGCGCAAATTCCTGATGCGCACGATCGGCGTCTTCGCGGATCCAAAGATCGGAATCGTTCAGATCCCGCACACCTTTTACAACGAGGATCCGATGCAGGCGAATCTCGGCCTGCACAGGGGATTGCCGGACGAACAACGGTTCTTCTTCGATTCCATCATGCCCGCGCGCGACGGCTGGGATGGTGCCTTTTGTTGTGGTTCCAACTCCGTCACGCGTCGTGCAGCACTTCGCGTGGTTGGGGATGCCTTGCCAACCCAGTCCATTACCGAAGACATTCTGCTGACGCTGGTCCTGCTGCGCAAAGGCTACATCACCCGTTATCTCCACGAGCCCCTGGCGATTGGATTGGCGCCGGAAAGCCTTGACGCGTTTTTCGTGCAACGGCAACGCTGGGCGCGTGGCGCGATCCAGATTCTGTATCTCGCCGCCGGTCCGCTCGGCCCCGGACTCGGCTTGATGCATCGGCTCCTGTTCTTTCCGACCCATTGGCTCTCATTGGGCTTGCGGGCGCTCATGGTTGTGGTGGTTCCGATCGTGTTCATGTGGACCGGTCTAGCGCCTGTCGTCGACGTCACCCCCGAGTCGGTCTTCTTTTACTTGTTCCCCGCGATCCTGGCGCTCAACGGCGGCATCTCTTGGTTTGCGCCGCACGTGCACTTTCCGCTGGCCGCTCAGGTGTCGGCGACGATCCAGAGCTTCAAGATTCTGCCGACGGTGCTCGGGACTCTCGTCAAGCCGACGGGACATGCGTTCAAGGTGACGCCCAAGGGAGCTGCCGCGCGGTGCGCAAGCTACGCCGCGGAGATATTCTGGCCGTCGGCGGCGCTGATGGCGTTGACGGTTGTCGGCCTGGTTCTGAACACCATCCCGGAATGGCGGATGATCGATCATCCGGCCGCTTTACCGATGGTCGCCTTCTGGTCGGTGGTGAACATCGTCGTGCTCTTCTTCGTCTGCATGACCTCGCTGCAGGCTCGGATGGGACGCGCCGAGGAGCGTTTCGACGTCGATGAATCGGTCTTGATCCAGACTGGGACCGGCGAACGGCTTTCTGGGCGCGTGAACAACATCTCCCTCTCTGGCGCTGGCGTTCTGCTCGGCTCCGGCATTGACTGTCCTGGCGCTGGAGAACCGCTGCGAGTGCACATCATGCAGGTGGGCTGGATCGACGCGATGATCGTACAACAACGAGGCCGGCTGGTCGGGATGCAGTTCCATTTGCCGCAATCGCTTGAACGAGACCTGCTGATTCGCAAGCTCTTTACCGTCGCCCGTCTGAAGGAGAACGGTGTCATCGCATGCTCCGTGAACAGGGCGATGCTCAAGAACATCTGGTCAATGGCCGTGCCGTTGCCTCAAATTGTTACAACTGGCGCGAAGCCCGCATCGCTCTCGCCGCCGGTGCGTTTGCCGGCAGAGAGCCTGGTCGTTCGGCCTCAACCGCGGATCGACGATTTGGCACATCTTGCCGGAGTCCGAAGCCTGCATCCGGCCAGTTTCACTGAGCCTCACTTTGGCCGAGTGGCCGGCACGTTGAGCGAGGCCGTCAAGTCGGGCTGATTGCTGTGGTGTCCTTCTCGCCCGACCGGTCGATGGGTTATCGATCGACGGTCAAGCCGCTCATCGATGCCGTCGGTCTTCTCCCGGAGCCTTGTCAAAAAACTCAACCGGAACGGGCAACTGTCCCTTAGCCCAAGGCGTTTACGGGGTTGAGGGTGGAGGGAACATCTCTTGATCGATCACCGTACTGATGTTCGCCAGGGGCGTCTGACGTTCTGGGTCTCGGCATTCGTGGCGGTCGCCTGTATGGCGATTGTCGCGCTCAGCGGCTGGCGGGAATGGTCCTCGCGACTGGCGGTGCTGAAGGGCTCCGAAACGGACATGGCCAATCTGGCCCGGTCGCTGACGCAACACGCGGACGACACGTTCGAACTCGCGGACACCGTTCTGAATGTGCTGGTTGGTCAACTCGAATTGGAGGGAACCGGGCCAACGGCAATCGCCAAGATTCAGACCTTTTTGACCCGACGCAAGGCCGCGAACCGGATCCGCGCCGTATTTATCTACGACGAGACCGGCCGCTGGCTCGCAACTAGCGCGCCAGTGGATTTCGCCCGTCTCAACAACAGCGATCGAGATTATTTCCAGCATCATCGTGCCGTGGCGGACCGGGGGACCTTCATTGGGAATCCGGTGAAGAGCAGATCGGGCGGGCAATGGATCATCACCGCGTCAAGGCGCTTCAATCATCCTGACGGCAGTTTTGCCGGAGTTGCTCTTACGACGATCGATGTCGACTATTTTCTACAATTTTATCGCGGGTTCGACGTTGGCCAGAACGGTTCAATCGCTCTGGCGACCGCGGGAGGCATTGTCCTCGCGCGTACCCCGGACAACGGATATACGGGCCGCGATCTGTCGAGTGCTCCGCTTTTCAAGACTATTCGCGAGCGGCCGGCGGCGGGCGTCTACTACTTCACGTCGCCTCTCGACGGCGTTCGGCGTCTGAGCTTTTATCAACTCAGCAGCCGCTACTCCGTTCTCCTCGTTGCTACGGAATCGGAAGATGACGTCTTGGCCCCCTGGCGCCGAGCCGCGCTGACGCGCATGGCCGCAGTCCTGGCGCTGATAGGTGGGCTCGGTGTTGCCGGGCTCTTTCTGGTGCGCCAGTTGCACCTGCGGCAGAAGATGGCCGCTGCCCTGGTCGCCAAGGAGGCGGATTTTCGCCTCCTTGCAGAGCAGTCGGGAGACATGGTCATGCGCGTCGCAGTCGATGGACGGATCCTCTATGCGTCGCCGTCCACCGCTCGAATCCTTGGCTGGGCTCCGAACGAATTGGTGGATACATCAGCCCTCGCCGGCATCAATCCCGCGGATCTGGCCCGAGTTGAGCAAACGCTCTCCGCATTGATGAACGGCGAAGCCGAGGAGGCGAGAATCACATATCGCACCCGTCATCGTGAGAAGGAAGAGATCTGGGTCGAAACTGCACTGCGCGTCACGAGGAGTGCGCAGAGTGGACACATCGACGGCGTGGTGGCGATCTCGCGCGACATGACCGAACGCAAGGATCTGGAGGATAGGCTGGCGGCTCTCGCCAGTTCGGACGGCCTGACGGCCTTGGCAAACCGCAGACACTTCGACGAGCGGCTGGAGGCGGAATGGGACCGGGCCAGGCGGGAAGGAACGCCTCTGTCACTGCTGCTGATGGACGTCGATCATTTCAAGAGCTTCAACGACCGGTACGGGCATCAAGCGGGCGATTCATGTCTCCGCTCGATCGCGGGGGTCCTGGCGCAGCAGGCCAGACGGCCGGCAGACGTGGCGGCCCGGTACGGTGGTGAGGAATTCGCCTTGCTGCTACCGAATACCGACGCAGGAGGTTGCGAGCAGGTCGGCGAGCGAATCCGGCAGGCGATTGAAGACCTCGGCATCCTGCACGCGCTCAACCCGTCATCCAGGCAGGTCACCCTCAGTATTGGTGGGGCCACACATAATTCGTTCGGCGAAAAGGCGGATTGCACGTCGCTGATAGCGGCTGCGGATAAGGCGCTCTACGCCGCCAAGGAGGGCGGACGCAACCGCCTTGTGATGTCAGGGCAAGTCGTCGCGTGGCCCGGCTCGATACGGGCTTGAAGAGCAACTCCAGCGCGCCGTGGCGTGGCCTCACGAATTGACGTGCACGAAATCCCGTAACAGCGGATAGATCTCGTTATTCCAGCGCCGGCCTGAGAACACGCCGTAATGGCCGACGCCGGCCTGCATGTGGTGCACCCGCCGATAGGCGCGCACGCCGGTGCAGAGGTCTTGGGCGGCGAGGGTCTGGCCGATCGAGCAGATGTCGTCTTTCTCGCCCTCGACCGTCATCAGCCCCATGCGGCTGACGGCCCTGGTGTTCACGGGACGGCCGCGATGCATCAGCTTGCCCTGCGGCAACAGGTGCTCCTGGAAGACGTCGCGCACGGTCTCGATGTAGAACTCGGCCGGCAGATCCATCACGGCGAAGTATTCGTCGTAGAAGGTCTTGATGGTCGCGGCCTTGTCCTTCTCGCCCTTGGCGATGTGGTTGGCGAGGTCGAGATGCTGCTTGATGTGGCGCTCGAGATTCATCGAGACGAACGCGGTGAGCTGTACGAAGCCGGGATAGACCTTGCGCAGGGCGCCGCGGCATTGCACCGGCACGTAGTTGATCAAATTGCGCTCGAACCATTCGATCGGCCTGCTCTTGGCGAAGTCGTTGACCCTGGTCGGCTGGATCCGCGTGTCGATGGGACCTGCCATCAGCGTCAGCGTCGCCGGCCGCGAGGGATGGTTGTCCTCGCACATAATCGCGGCGGCCGCGAGCGCCGAGACGGAAGGCTGGCAGATCGCGACCATGTGGGGGCGCGGGCCGAGCTGGCCCAGGAAGTCGATCAGATGCTCGGTGTAGTCGTCGAGCCCGAAGCGGCCTTCGCGGCGTGGAATGTCGCGCGGATTGTGCCAATCGGTGATGTAGACGTCGTGGTCCTGGAGCAGCGTCTGCACGGTGCCGCGCAAGAGCGTCGCGAAATGGCCGGACATCGGCGCCACCAGCAGCATGCGCGGCTGCTCGCCAACGCCGTCTTTCCTGAAATGCAGCAGCGAGCCGAACGGCGTCGCGTAGGCGATCTCCTCGGTGACGGCCACTTCGCGATTTCCCACCATCACGCGCTCGATGCCGTAGGCCGGACGGTGATAGGTCAGGGTCGAACGTGAGATCAGCTCCAGGGCGGCCGAGAGCCGGCCAATGAGCTGATCCGACATGCCCTGCGGCACCAGATTGACGAACTTGAGCGCGGACGAGGCCCCCGCGCGCCACGGCGCCGTCAGGTCCATGTGGTTCTGAAAGGCCTGATAATACATCGACATCATACTGACATGCCCACCCGTTCCGCGGTGCTATGCAATAACGACGCCAACGGCAGCCGGACCGCCCGCAAATTGGCACGTCGCTTGCTGCTCACGTCACGGCAAGCACAGGGCAGGTCCGCGAGCCGGCGGAGAGGCGGGATCAGGGAAGGGCCATATGGTAAAGGCGACACTGACCATCAGCAGCAAGAACTATTCGTCTTGGTCGCTGCGCGGCTGGTTGCTGGCGAAATTCTCCGGGCTCGATTTGGAGGAAATCGTCACCGCGCCGGACGATCCGTCGGCGCGCGCGGAGATTCTCCTGCTGTCGTCGTCGATCCTGGTGCCGTGCCTGCGGCATGAGGGCGCGGTGGTCTGGGATACGCTTGCGATCGGCGAATATCTCAACGAGGTGATGCCGGGCGCCGGCCTGCTCCCTGATGACCGCATCCAGCGCGCCCATTGCCGCTCGATCTCGGGCGAAATCCATTCCGGCTTCACCACGCTGCGCGCCTCGCTGCCGGTGAATCTGAAGGGACGTTTTCCCGGCTTCAAGATCTGGTCGCGCGCGCAGGCCGACATCGACCGCGTCTCGTCCATCTGGCTTGACTGCCTGGAGAGGTCGGGCGGCCCCTTCCTGTTCGGCGCGCAGCGCACCATGGCCGATGCGATGTACGCGCCAGTGGTGACGCGCTTCGTCACCTATGATGTCAAGCTGGAGCCGCTGCTGAAGGCCTATGCCGACACCATCATGGCGATGCCCGAGATGGCCGAATGGATCGCGGCGGCGCGGGAGGAGCCGGCCGAGATCGAGGAGCTCGAGGTCGAATATTAGGCAGCCATTGCGCGGCCTTGCCTGCTTCGGCGGCGGCGATCCGCTCACCCAGCCTGAGAGCTATACGCTTGTCACGATTAACCTTTGGCGATCGTGACCAGCCGACGCCGTCTCCCGCGTTGCACAGATATTGTACGCACCTGCACGGCAGCATCGACATCTAGCCGTGAACAGATGCGTACACGGCCGTTCGGCTGATTCGGACGTGATTCGTTCGGGCCGCGTTCCGTTGGTTAAGGCGGAGCGCGGCGCCGTTGCATTTTGGAACAGATATCGGCTTCAGGCGGCCCCGCGCTGCTTCACGCGCGGCAGGCGCCAGCCGATGACGGTGGCTTCGACCGCGATGCCGGCTTCGTGGTTCTGCCAGCGTCCCTCGACATAGCGGCAGGCGAAGGGCAGTTGGTACGTGCCGCTGTGGTCCTCGCACAGCACTTCGAGCGCCAGGCCCGGCGGTGGTTCTCCGGCGCCATCGAATTCCGCCAGTCGTCTATCGCGCGTTGCCATTCCAAAAATCTCCCCTAAACAAAGCCGCGGAACGAGCGCCCACTTCTTCCGCGTCCGGATCATCGTTCCCCGTCCGAGGGAACGGACGCAAGCTCAACGCGAGAATGCGGTACGAGTGTGGTAGCCTTTCCCGGCTGTGCGCAAACAGCGCACATTGCCGTGATCGATCGGACGAGGAACCTTTCATGCTGCTTCGAGATGCCGGCATTTGTTTCGCGATATTGCTGCTCGCAACGCTGGCGAATGCGCCGGTGCACGCGCAGGACGTGCCCGGCATCGAGATCTGCACGGTCGAGAAGACCATGGAGCGTCGCACCAGCTGCCTGCAGAGCAATGTCGACTTCCTGCAGAAGACGATCACCAAGCTCAATCTCGACCATCAGCAGAAGCTGGATGCGGCGGGTCGTCAGATCGACGCATTGAAGACAGGCATCGCCGGCTTGCAGAAGACGCTTCTCGATCTCCAGGCCGCCCAAGCGAAGACTGCCGAGGATCTGAAGAAGAAGCAGGACGCGCCGCCGGCCAAGGACGCTGCGAAGTAGGCGCGGCGATCACGCCACGCGATAGCGCTCCATCACGCCGCGATCGGGCTCATAGCCGAGCCCGGGTCCCGTCGGCACCGCGACGTGGCCCGTGGCATCGACGTCGGCGCGGCCGCCCCAGAGGCAGGCCTCGCGCTTGAGATAGAACATCTCGACCAGCCCGTCGTCGCGCGTCGCGAGCAGATGCAGCGTCGCCAAGAGGCCTGGACCGAAATACGGGGAGTGCGGACCGATCTTGACGCCGAGCCGGTCGGCCAGCGCCGCGACCTTCAGAAATTCGGTGATGCCACCGACCTTGATCACTGACGGCTGGGCGTGGCTCACCGCGCCTGCCTTCATCATCTGGCGGAATTGATAGTCCGTGCAGGCATTCTCGCCGGCGGCGATGTCGAGCCCGCCTTTGCGGCGGACCTCGGCGAGCGCGGCGAAATCCTCCGGCGGCCAAACCGGCTCCTCCAGGAACATCGGTCGCGCGTCGCGGCACGTCGTCGCAAACGCGATCGCCTGCGCGGCCGTCAGAGGGCAGTTCATGTCGACCATCAGCGGAATGGCTGGCCCGATCGCCTCCCGCGCGGCGAACACCGCCGGCGCCGTGGTCTCGTGCAGCTTGATCGCGCTATAGCCGAGCGCGAGCGCCTTCCGGCATTCGGCCGCGATGTTGTCGGGCGAGCCGATCCGCAACAGGCTCGCATAGGCCGGAATGGCCGTGCGCCTGGTCTCGCCGAGCAGGCGATGCACCGGCACGCCCTCGATCTTGGCAGCAAGGTCCCACAGCGCGATGTCGAGCCCTGAGATCGCGAACATGGTGATGCCGTAGCGGCCGAACAGATGCAGATTGCGCTGGATCTGCTCCATCATTGCGGGAATGCCGGCGGCATCGGGCACCTTCAGCCCGCGGGCCTGCGGCGCGATCATCTCCTCGACGGCGCTGCGCGTGGTGCGCGGGCAGACATAGGCGAAGGCATCGCCCCAGCCGGTCAGCCCGGCATCGGTTGAGACCTCGACCAGCACCATGTCGAGCGCGGTGATCGCGGACGCGCCCTGACGAAAGCTCGCGACACCGGAATCATAGGGGATGCGGATATGGTGCGCCCGCACATCGGTGATGTCCATGATCCGGTTCCCCCTTCTCGTGAGCGGTTCTGGCGAGTGTAGCCGCGAACGCCGGAGCGTTGCCAGTGGCCATTGTCGGATTATCCTTCCTGTGCCGCCAGCAATGCCGATCAAGCGACGCGGCCGCATGCCGCGCATCATGACCGCGCTTCGAACGAGGGTTGAGCCGCCATGAACCCAGCGCAGCGTGCGCTCTGGTATATCGAGAGCCATCTGGCCGAGCCGATGACGCTCGACGAGATCGCTGCGATCTCGGGCGTGTCGCGGTTCCACATCGTACGTGCGTTTGCCGCAGCCACGGGTCTGCCAGTGATCCGTTATGTGCGCGCCCGCCGGTTGACGGAGGCCGCGCGCAGCCTTGCGGACGGCGCGCCCGACATCCTGTCGCTGGCGCTGGAGGCGGATTACGGCTCGCACGAAGCATTCACCCGCGCGTTCCGCGACCAGTTCGGCACCACGCCCGAAGCCGTCAGGGCCGCGTCATGCGCCAGCCACCTCAAGCTTCAGGAGCCGATCCTCATGGATTCCACCATGCTCGACCATCTCGCCCCGCCGCGTTTCGAAACCGTGAAGGCTTTCCTCGTCGCCGGTCCCGCCGAGCGTATCTCCTGCGACAACGGCGCCATGATCCCCGGCCTGTGGCAGCGCTTCCATCAGGAGGTCGCCGACATTCCCGCACGTGTCGGCCAAGGGAAAGATCAAGTCGCTTACGGCGTCTGCTGCAATGGCGACGATGCCGGCAATTTCGACTACATCGCCGGCGTCGAGGTCGCCGATTTCTCCGACCTGCCGCGCCGCTTTGGCCGCATCCGCATTCCCCAGCAGCGCTATGCGGTGTTCACCCACACCGAGCACGTCGCCTCGATCCGTCGCACCGTCAACACGATCTGGAATCAGTGGTTGCCGGCATCGGGTCTCGAGGCCGCGGACGCGCCGAGCTTCGAGCGCTACGGCGAGGCCTTCGATCCCGCAACCGGCAATGGCGGCTTCGAGATCTGGGTGCCGGTGAGGGAGTAGAGCTTCCGCAACGCTGGCATACCGTCCCGCTTGCTTGGCAAGCCCGGGCGACTTTGTCATAACCGCAGGCAAATCTTGCGTGTGGGGCCGTGCCGGACATCCCGTGCAAGTCATAACAAGCAGCCGGGAGGGTCTCGCAATGTCTGATGTCCGCGTTCTCGCCACCGACCTCGAATTTCCCGAAGGGCCGGTCGTGATGCCGGACGGCTCGGTGGTGCTGGTGGAGATCCGCGGCCAGCGCCTGACGCGCGTCTACCCTGATGGCCGCAAGGAGATCGTCGCCAAGATTCCGGGCGGCCCGAATGGTGCCGCGCTCGGCCCTGACGGCAAGATCTACATCTGCAACAATGGCGGCTTCTCCTGGGTCCCGACCCGGAACATGATCATGCCGGGCCCGCAGCCTGACGACTATCTCGGCGGCTCGATCCAGCGCGTCGATCTGCAATCCGGCAAGGTCGAGACCGTCGCGACCAAATGCGGCGCGCACGATCTGCGGGGGCCGAATGATCTGGTGTTCGACAAGCAGGGCGGTCTCTGGTTCTCCGATCTCGGCAAGCGCCGCGCGCGCGAGATGGACGTCGGCGGCATGTATTATCTCAAGCCCGGCATGACCGAGCTCGTCGAGATCGTGCACGGCATCCTGCCGGCGAACGGCATCGGCCTGTCGCCGGATGAGAATACCGTCTACATCGCGGAGACGCCGACAGGCCGGCTCTGGGCCTACGAGCTCTCGGCGCCCGGCACGCTGAAGCCGCGCGACGCGATCTATCGCGGCGAGCGGGGCAAGCCGATCTGCGGCCTCGGCGGCTACCAGATGTTCGATTCGCTCGCGGTGGAAGCTGGCGGCAATGTCTGCGTCGCCACTCTCGTTTCCGGCTGCATCTCGGTGATCGCGCCCGACGGCACCCTGGTCGAGCAGGTCCCGACCGGCGACCGCGTCACCACCAACATCGCCTTCGGCGGCCCCGAGCTGAAGACGGCCTACATCACGCTGTCAGGCAAGGGCGAGCTGGTCGCCATGGACTGGCCCCGCAGCGGATTGCCGTTGAATTTCTTGAATAAGTGAGCCAAGCCGTCATTGCACGGGAGGCGAGGCAACTCCCAGACCCTCACCCTGAGGAGCGCGCCCATGGCGTGCGTCTCGAAGGGCGAGGCCACCAGCCGGGCCTTCATCCTTCGAGACGCGCGAAGACGCGCTCCTCAGGATGAGGAGTTGGCAGTCTGGATTGCTTCGCTCCGCTCGCAATGACAACGGAGAGACCTCAAATGCCCTGGCCCGATCCCGTCACCCTGCGTGGACAGCACGCCCGTCTCGAGCCGCTGTCGCATCAGCATCGCGAGGGCCTGGTCGAGGCCGTCAAGGACGGCGAGCTGTCAAAACTCTGGTACACCGCGATCCCGCTGCCGGAGAACATGGGCAAGGAGATCGACCGCCGCTTGGGCCTGCAGGCTGCAGGCTCGATGCTGCCCTTCACCGTGTTCGATGCCGGCGGCAACATCGTCGGCATGACGACCTATATGAACATCGATGCCACCAACCGCCGCGTCGAGATCGGCTCGACCTGGTATGGCAAAAGCGCGCAGCGCGGCCCGCTCAACACGCAGTGCAAGCTGCTCTTGCTCCGGCATGCCTTCGAGACGCTTAATTGCATCGCGGTCGAATTCCGCACCCACTTCTTCAACCACCAGAGCCGCCGCGCGATCGAGCGCCTCGGCGCCAAGCAGGATGGCATCCTGCGCAGCCATCAGGTCGCGCCGAATGGCACGCTGCGCGACACCGTGGTTTACAGCATCATTGCCGCCGAATGGCCGACGGTGCAGGCGCATCTGGAATTTCAACTCAACGACAAGCCGCGCTAGGGGCGGCCGAGGTACCATGGATAGATTTGATTATGTGATCATCGGCGCAGGCTCTGCCGGTTGCGTGCTCACCAGCCGGCTCAGCGAAGACCCCAACACCAGCGTCTGCGTGCTGGAGGCTGGCCCGTCCGACTGGCATCCCTACATCCATCTGCCGGCGGGTTTCATCAAGACCTTCCACATGAAGAGCATCAACTGGGCCTACCAGCAGGAGCCGGGGCCCTGGACCGGCGGGCGCAGCATCTACGCGCCACGGGGCAAGACGCTCGGCGGATCGTCCTCGATCAACGGCCACATCTACAATCGCGGCCAGCGGATGGATTTCGACACCTGGGCGCAGATGGGCAACCGCGGCTGGGGCTATGCCGACGTGCTGCCTTACTTCCGCCGGCTGGAGAAACGCGTCGGCGAGGGCGAGGACATTTATCGCGGCCGCGAGGGCAATCTCATCGTCACCACCATGAACTGGCGCGATCCGCTCTGCGAAGCCTTCATGGAAGGCGCGGTGTCGCTCGGCATTCCCCGCAACCCCGATTACAACGGCAAGACACAGGAAGGCGTCTCCTACTGCCAGCGCACCATCGACAAGGGTTTGCGCGTCTCCGGCTCGACCGCGTTCCTCAAGCCGGCGATGAAGCGGCCGAACGTGCATGTGCACACCCATGCGCATGCGACCGAGATCATCTTCGAGGGCAAGCGCGCCGTCGGCGTGCGCTACATGAAGGGCGGCCGCGGCGGCACGCCGGTGGAAGTGCGCGCCAACAAGGAAGTGATCCTCTCCGGTGGCACCTATAATTCGCCGCAGCTCCTGCAGCTCTCCGGCATCGGCTCGCCCGATCTGCTGCAGCAGCACGGCATCGCCGTGCGTCACGCGCTGCCGGTCGGCGAAGGCCTGCAGGACCATTACGCCCCGCGCACGGTGGCGCGCGTCAAGGACATCAAGACCATCAACGAGCTCCGCCGCGGCCTCTCGCTCTGGATCGAGGCGCTGAAATGGGCGACCGCACGCCGCGGCCTGCTGTCGCTGTCGCCGACCATGGTCTATTGCTTCTGGCACTCCGGCGAGAGCGCCGAAAGCTCCGACCTGCAGCTCACCTTCACGCCGGCGTCCTACAAGGAAGGCGTGCAGGGCCAGCTCGAGGACGAGCCCGGCATGACCGTCGCCTCCTGGCAGCAGCGCCCGGAGAGCCGCGGCTATGTCCGCATCCGCTCATCCGATCCGTTCGCGCCGCCGATCATCCAGACCAACTATCTCGACGCCGAGCTCGACCGTCGCGTCATCGTCGGCGGCATGAAGCTCGCGCGCAGACTTCTCAAGTCCGCGCCGCTGTCGCCCTATTACGCCTACGAGGATTTCCCCGGCCCCAACGTCAACACCGACGACGAGTTCCTGCACGCCGCCACCGAGCGCGGTACCACCACCTTCCACCCCGGCTGCACCTGCCGCATGGGCCCGGCGGATTCCACCTGGGCCGTGGTCGACGACCAGCTCCGCGTCCACGGCCTGGAGGGTCTCCGCGTCATCGACGCCTCGGTCATGCCGCGCATGATCTCGGCCAATCTCAACGCCTCCACCATGATGATCGCCGATCGTGCCTCGGACCTCATCCGCGGCAAGGCGCCAATGGAAGCCGCAAGGATTCCGGACGCGGCGGTGGCGTAGGAGGATGCCGTGCCCCGGACGCAGCGCAGCGCTCCTTCAGCGTTGCGCTGCAGAGCCGAGGCCCATCTCACCACGATCTCCACGTGAGGTCTGGGTCCCGGCCCTGCCCAGTATCGTAGGGTGGGCAAAGCGAAGCGTGCCCACGCTTCTGTTGCGATATTGTAGAGGTGGTGGGCACGGCGCAAGTGCGCCTTTGCCCACCCTACCAGCTTGCTGTGTCGCTCCCGCGTCAACCCTCTTCTGCAAAAATATTCCACTTTACCGAAATTCGGAATTACGGGATAGATCGACACAGCCCGGCCCGACGAAGAGGGGCGGTTCGCGAGTCGTTCGAAACGCGGGCCGGGTTGCGGTGGACGCGGCAGCGTCGGCACGAGAGGTGCGGGCAGGGCGGGTAGTCCCTGTGAGCCCGCCCTGCGTGCGGACGAACGGCGCTGAGCGCGTACGGCAAAACCGTGTGGTCCTTGCTGCAAGCGATTTTTTCGGCCTGTTGAAATCGCCGGAAGCGCCTGAAGATAAAGGTATATTTCTGTTGCTGCCGGACGAGCGAGAGGCCCGTCCGAACCTGCTTGGGCCCTAACAGGCCCTAGTTTCACATGGCGCGGGCCGGTCCCGTCCCCTAGCCCGGTTGCGTTGTGCGGCCTTCCTGCGGCCATTGGAACGCCGGGACCGGCACGAGGTTAGATGGATTGTGCACCATCGCGGCGGCGCTGACCGCGCGCTGGATCGGAGGCAGCACATGATCATCGTGGACGAAGACGGCGAGATCATCGCCACAGCATCCGATGACCATACTCTAATCGGCGGCCACCACCGCCTCGCAGTGGCGGCCAGCCTTGGTAAAAAACTGTTCTGGCGACATACCGGCGAACCAGTGAAGCTTGATAACTTTTTCAAGCATTATGGAAGTTCTCTTCGACATTCAGCCTAAGCCGCTCGACGAGGGATAATGTCTCGCTCACTTGCCCTGCATCGTGTGCTGATCAAGCGCCCAGTCGGAGATCTTCGGCGCGCGCGCCAAGGTTACAGCCCATCGTGTGCCTGATCGCGCCCGCCGAAGCCGCCCTTTACCCTGCCACGATTCGGATCGCACTCGTTGACCGCGTTCCGCCAAGCGACGATCTCATCCTCGTGCCCCCGCTGAACCCCGATTAGTTGCGCCGCTGCCCCGGTCGTCGTCTTCAAGAATGTCCGCCCCACCGATCAAGGACGTGCCGAAGGGACTGCTGTTCGGCCTCGTTGACGATCCGGCACCGCTCCCATGCCTCGGGCTCGATGTGCTCGTTGATTTCGGCCTCGACGCGCGCCCGCAGGTCGTTCGGGTCCATCGCGTCCAACTCCCAGCATCGCTGACCGAATGTTTTCCAGAACCACGGAGCGCGCGGGTCCTTCCTCTTGTCTGCGACGTTGAAGGCAGGCCTCTCGCCGAGCGTCATGCAGTCCTCGTGAAGAAGCGCAATCCGCCTTATCGAGATGTGATCCCCGCCGTAGCGCTCTAGCCGCTCTGGAATGTCGCGTTCCGACATCCACAACCCGCTCGGATCGAAATCCCCGATATACAGGATGATCAGCGGGCGACCATCGTCATACTGCGACACGCCGTTGATGGTGGTCGCGCTGCCGAACCCGTGCATGACGCGGAAGCCGACGCCGTACTCATCGAGCACGGGTTGCAGCACGCCCCGGATCGTGCCTTTTTCCGACCAGACCTCTACCCGCTGCGGCTGCTGCTGGCAGAAGTCGCGCCTATAGGAACGGGCCACGCAGCGAACAAAGGCCACAGGATCGTCCCAAGTCGAGACCTGTTCCAGTTCACGGGTCTCATCAACGATCCACTCCCACGGGATTGTCCCTTCCTCACGGGCCTCTTTCAGCAGGCGGTAGACGCCCTGCATGACGTTCTTGCTCATGGACGGGATGAGGCCCAGCGAGAACAATTTGTAGCCAATACCTCGCTCTGTGATCGGCCGAGCGTCTTCGGCGATTTCGTACATCGCCTTGATCATATCGAGCGAGCGCCGTGCCCGGCCACGACCCTTTTTCGTACTTGTCTGAAAATACTCGCCGGTCATCGTTGCACCTGCGAGCAGGCCTTGCGCCGACGCCCCTTGCCACGTCCACGGTTCGGATCGAAATGCGGGTCGCATTCGTCGATCGACTTCTGCCACGCGACAACTGCGTCCAAAAACCAGCATCGCCGGTTCTGCGAAATGTAGACCGATTTCGGAAACTTGCCCGCCTTCTCCAATCTGTAGAGCGTCGTCCTGCTGATCGGGACAATCTGCAAGACCTGAGCTTCGGACAACATTGGCCGAAGCTCAGGTACTGTTGCTGCACCTTCCGTCATTGCTCTCGCCCTTTTTCTCGGGACGCCCTTCGCCGCAACACGCTACGGCGACAAGCGCCCCATTCATGGTCGAGCGGGCCTGATCATTCTCATGCTTTCGTCTCCTTTGGGCCGCACTAGGGGCATCGCGCGCAGCCCGACAATCAGTTCATCCGTAGGCCAACCGCAACTTTCATACTTTCGCGGCCCGCTCAGACTTCCTCATCTCGGCGCGAAGAACGCGCAGCCGGTCAAGCCGAGCCCGTAACTCACCATCTGTCTTTGCGTCGAGCACGTCATCGACGGCGCGGAGCAGCGGCTCCCCGAGATCGGCCAACGTGATCCGCGAGCCGTATCTCGCGAGGATGATTTCCATATCCCTGATCAGTTCTCCAAGCTTGGCCTGCTGATCCAGATAGTGGATGCGGCTCAAGTGATTGACTATGACCCGGCTTTGCGGTCGGCCTTGGTCCTTGGCCTCCCCCTCAACCCACTTCGAAATATCCTCCGGCAATATCATCTTGAACTCGCGCCCGCGTTTGAACGCCGGAGTGGTCGCCTTCTGCTTTTTTGGGCGGGGTGCCATCGGCGCAAGCTTTCCTTCCTGAAATCGGACGACATGGGACGATCAGAGATTGACCCTAGTACCCTTGTCGAAGGTTGGCAATGTCCAATTAATGGGGTAGAAATACCCAAACAAGTTTCATCTCGGATGATGCGAGGAGGTCTCAGTTGCGAGCCGAAGTCATCAGCCGCGCGATCCGCGAGAAGTTTTTCTACAAGGTGGAAGCTGCCGGATCGCGCATCGGCCTCTCCCGCGCGCAGTCTTACCGCGCCGTGGAGCTGGGACAGATACCAGCCGAAAGACACGGAAAATTTCTGCTCGTGCCGCGAAAACGGTGGGATGCCGAAGTCAAGCGTCTGTTGCGCGGACCTTCGCATGCGAAGCCGCGCCGATCGCGCAAACCTGCCGAAGTAGCCAGCGCCTCTTAAAAAAACGCCGCCCCCGGCAAAGGGGCGGCGCACAAAGTAAAAAGCTCAATCCGCTGCTCGTCACCACCGAACAGGAGATCGCTATGACTATTACCAATAAGCCTGAGAACCGCTTAGCGCAAGCGCGCAGCACTATGAGGCATCTTACGAAAGATGCCGATGGCTCGCGCGAGACCGTCGTTCTCAACTTCATGATGACAGACGCGATCACTCACTGCAGTTGCTTCGCGTGCAGGAGGCGGCGGCGAGTGTTGGAGTTGCCGTCCCGCATTGCAGAGGAAGTAAATCTCTCCGCCGATCTGCTTGCCGCAATCAACCATGCAGCATGCCAGCTCTTTGTCGATCTCGACGAATTGGAGAACGAACGTCGGCAGGACATGGACGACGACATTCCCTTTTAGGAGCACCGTTGTGGTCTCCGGCGACCTCATTCCCCTCGACGACCTGCGTGCGATGCTGGCGCAACGTGCCGCCGATCTCGCCCAGCACCTGCTCGGTGATCCAAATCGGCAACTCTCATCAAAGCGTGAGTTGCGGTATGGCACGCACGGCTCGTTCGCCGTTAGCATTGCGGGCAGCAAACTTGGCTGCTGGTACGACCACGAGATCGGCATTGGCGGCGATCCCTTTGCTCTAATCATGCGCGAGCGCAACTGTGATTTCCGCGACGCCGTGGAATTCGCCCGGCTGTTTGCCGGCGGCAATATCTATCGCACAACGATACGGCCACTACAGTTGAAGCAAAGCGATCGCGGAGATGAAGTCGCAAAACGGCTGCAACTCGCGCGGTTTCTCTGGTCGCAACGACAGCCGATCAAGGCGACGGCGGGTGAACGCTATCTGCGGGAGGCACGCGGGTATGGCGGCGCTATCCCGCCGACCATTGGCTATCTGCCCACGCGGGGCAAAGATGTGCACGCCATCATCTGCGCATTCGGTCTTCCAGATGAGCGCGAGCCGGGCGCATTGCACATGCGCGACGACGCGGTGCGCGGTGTCCACCTGATCCGACTGCTTCCTGATGGGAGCGATCGGGATCGTGACCATCCGCAGGGAAAGAGCACGATCGGCAAATGCCCTGGCGCACCGATTGTCTGCGCGCCGTTCCATGACAGCAGCAACGCCCTGGTCATTGCCGAAGGCGTCGAGGATGCGTTGACTGCGCATGAAGTCATGGGCATCGGCGCATGGGCGGCAGGTGGCGCGTCACGGATGCCCGCTCTCGCCGAAAGCATCCCGGACTGGACCGATTGCGCATCGATCCTGATCGATGACAACAGCGCGGGGCGCGTCAATACCGCAAAACTCGAACGCTCGTTGCAGGAGCGTGGCGTCGAAGTGTGGGAAATCCAGCCGTTCGAACTTGGGAGCGATGCCCCATGACGGTTAGGAAGGTCGACGCCAATCATTATGCGAAGAAGTATGGTGCCGATGCTCTGCGCAAGCAAATCGATCGGGCGAGGCCGTCGCCGCCGCTTGCAAATGGCAGCGGCGGCAAGGTTCAACATGCTGCCGATACGGCTCCGGTTTTCAGCGATGAGGCACTTGCTATCGCTTTTGCGCAGCGCCATGCCGACGACCTCCGTTACGTCGCCAAGTTCGGGCGCTGGATGAGTTGGACCGGTCAATACTGGCGGTCAGATGACACGCTACATGCCTTCAATCTCGCCCGCGTGATCTGTCGCGACGTTGCCGCTACTTGCAACAAGCCAGGCTCCGCAAAAGCGCTTGCCTCCGCAAAGACCGTGGCGGCGGTCGAGCGGCTGGCAAAGGCTGATCGCCGCCTCGCTGCGACGGCAGAACAGTGGGACGCTGATCCATGGAAATTCAACGCCGGAGATTAACGAGTGGGAACGATCGAACTCCGCTCGGGTGAAGAGCGCCCGTATGAACCCAACGACTATATTACGCGAAAGGCGGGTTGCTCATTGGCGCCGCCAGGAACGCCGCATCCGTTGTGGTCGTCATTTCTCGGCAGGATCACCAATGGAGACCGAGAGCTTGTGGGATTCTTACAGCGATACGTTGGTTACTGCTTAACCGGCACGACGGCCGAGCACGTCTTCGTGTTTGCTTACGGCACTGGCGCAAACGGCAAGGGAACGTTCATCAATACCATTGTCAAGATTTTCGGAGACTACGCAACGACCGCAGCCATGAGTACCTTTATTGCCAGCAAGAATGACAATCATCCGACGGACCTCGCGAAACTGCGCGGTGCGCGCTTGGTGGTCGCGCAGGAAACGCAGCAGGGGCGCGAATGGGACGAGGCGAAGATCAAGACGCTCACTGGCGGCGACCGCATGACGGCCCGGTTTATGCGTCAGGACTTTTTTGATTTCGACCCGACCTTCAAGCTGTTCATTGTCGGTAACCACAAACCTCGCCTGACCGTCGTCGACGAAGCCATGCGGCGACGCCTGCTTGTTGTTCCTTTCACCGTCAGGATTCCCGAAGCGGAGCGCGACCAGGACCTATCGAGAAAGCTGGAACCGGAGTGGCCTGCCATCTTACGATGGGCGTTAGACGGCTGTTTGGAGTGGCAGCGCATAGGCCTTGCTCCACCCGCCGTGGTTCTCGACGCGACGGCTCAATACTTCGCTGGCGAAGATATGTTCGGGCAGTGGCTCGATGACGCCTGTGAGGTCGACATCGGCAACATATGGAAATGGGAACCCGTCGGTTCACTTTTCGATAGCTGGTCGGCTTATGCCGCACGCGGGAATGAAAATGTTGGAAGCAAGAAGGCCTTCAGCGAACAGATGCAAGCGAGGGGCTTCACTAGCGCGCAGAAGGGACACGCCAAGACGCGGGTCTTTCTCGGTGTCCGCTTTAAACCAACAAACCGCGACAGCAACGGGGATTGAACGGCCATGCGGACGGGTGCGGACGTGTCTAGCCATATCAAGCGTAGGCCCTCTCGCGACCCGGACGGTGATAACGGAAAAACTGTCCGCACCCGTCCGCAGGCAGAAATGCCCGTCCTCGATCGCAGGGATGTGCTAGATGCTTTGGCTGGCGCGCTCGATTTGCCGATCGGCACGCTGACAGCTGCGGCCGCAGCGCTCGGCCATGAACGACGAAGCAGCCAGCTTCCTAGTTCTTCCAACTGCGCGCCAATGACGCAACGTCGTTCGCGGCACAGAGCCGACGGATCATCTCAGTCTGTTCTTGCAAACATGGAGCTATACAAATGACCCATCGCTGGGCGGCGCAGATCGAATACAACAATGGCGAGCCACTGAAGGTCGTCGCCTTTGAAGAATTGGTCGAGTTGCACGACATCGTGGAGCTTGGGCCCGACTGGCACACGATCGATCAGATCGTCATCACGCTTAAACGACGTGTAACGCCCGCTCCGCTGAAAAAATTAGACTGAGAGATCTCCACCATGGCACTCAGAAAAACGACGACGATTTCGAATCTCGAAACAGCGCTCACGGCATTGCGTTCGCGGCATTCCATGCTCAACGAGCGAAAGGCGGAAGCCCAATCGTCGCTCGATAAAGCCAGAGCGGCTCAACAGCGATTTTTTCTCGAATCCGATGTCCGCAATGACGACGCAATCACCACACTTGAAAATGCGGTCGATGCGGCAACGCTGCGGCTATCCAGCCTCAGCGACGCATGCGCGGCGCTTGCCGCCCAGATCGTTGATGCTGAGCAGAAACTAGGCACCGAAACCGAGCGAGAAGAGCGAGAGGCCGCGGCAGAGGAGATCATGGCAATGGCCGACGCACTCCAGGAAGGACTTGAGTCGGTGCTTCGCGGATTGCGCAGCCTCGTGGAGACCCTCGTCCCAATCGAGGACTTGTCGCTTGAGACCTTTAACTTCGGTAACTTCCTTCGGAAAACAGCCAGGGAGATCGAACTCGCTGGGGGCATCACGCCGTCTCTACTTCGTGGCCTGGCGGGAGCCGTTGAGCGGGGCGAAGCGAAGATCCCGCGTCGACCCGCGTGATGTATGAGAATCAGCGATTAGCGTTGCCGAGTCCTGCGACAATGTTCGTCGCGCCAATTCAGCGCGGTGTAGCCACAGATCGAGAGGACCGCTCTTTGGGCGCAGCCAGTGTCCGCGCCCGCGTGTATCACGGGAGGCCCCCCGGGACCCACACGCGCCGCTGCCTTTTGGCGTTTGCTCGGTGGCGCGGCGGACAGGCGGTTGCTCCACTTCCTGTTCGCCGCGTCTCTATCGAGTGCAGCCCCCGCAAGAGCGGGCTGTGTCCGCTTAACGTCCAACAGCGGCGCAAGAGGAGACATTCCGCAACTGCCGCTTCGGGCCATAAGCCGACATGCCACGGGGGCAGGGAACGCTGCGATGAGCGGCAGTACTGGCATTGGGGACCCGCGCGATCTACAGGATCATCCTCTCTTTCGAGGGGGCGCGGATTTTTTCAACCGACAATGCACGTTAAAGTGCATTTGGTTCCCTGTAAATCCTTAATAGATATAAAGAATTGGCGCCAAATATCTGAGCCGAGTGTTGCGGCTTAGCTACATCAACCTTCAGGCGAACGAGTTAGCATTTGATTCGTCTCGTGGGCATCGTGTCCTTTTTGAAATTCTTTCTGGGGAGATTCTCGTAATGAAAAAGCTTGTGATTGCTGCGGCCGGGATGATTGCCGCGGGTCTATCCGCCCCCGCGTCAGCGGCTGATCTGGCGGCCCGTCCGTACACTAAAGCACCGCCGCCCATGGTTGCTCCGATTTACGACTGGACCGGTTTCTACATCGGTGCGAACGGCGGCTGGGGTCAGAGCCACAGTTGCGTGGATTTCGTCACCGCTGCGGGAACGTTCGCGAGCGGCTGCGGTGATCGCTCCGGGGGCGTTGCCGGTGGACAAATTGGATATCGCTGGCAAACCAATCAGTTTGTATTCGGATTGGAAGCTCAAGGCGATTGGGCGGACCTCAAGAACACTCGCGTGAGCCTGTTCAACCCGACGCTCTCAACCACGGCAAAGACTGACGCGATCGGTCTTTTCACCGGCCAACTCGGTTGGGCTTGGAATTCGGCTCTGCTCTATGTGAAGGGCGGCGCGGCTGTGACCAGTAATCGCTTGACTATATTCGACAACACCACCGGGATTGGTCTGGTCTCCGCGGATAGCACGCGCTGGGGCGGCACCTTGGGTGTCGGCTTTGAGTATGGCTTCACGCCTAACTGGTCGGTCGGTGTTGAATACGACCACTTGTGGATGGGGCACGCAAATAACTCCTTCTCTGTGGTGGATCCGCGTCTTGCGGCGGTACTCAACGACCGAGTCAGCCAAGACGTGGATATGGTCACCGTGCGCTTGAACTATCGCTTCGGCGGCTACGGCGCCCCGGTCGCGGCGAGATACTGATCGCCCCAGTCCGCGCAAACCAAAGCCCCGGCTTGCCGGGGCTTTTTTGTGGGCTATGAATTGTTAGCGGTGCTGCTTCTTCGCAATGTCTGTGGTGGGTCAGCGCCTGATCGCCGCCCGGTCACGTCCGGTCTGCCGCGACGACCGGACGATCTCAGAGCCCGGTCCGGGTTTCCCGTGCGGCCAGAACCTGACGTTCGTTGTGCTCGGTTGGAGTCAATAGGCGGACAAGCGTCGTGGGGGGTGTCCTGCGTCGGCGAACGACGGCGCGTCATCCTTGGCCGGCCGGCGGGACTACATACAGCGTTAGCGCAAAGATCGCGTAGATGAAGATGAGTAGGGCGCCGACGAACCAGGCCGAGCGGCCGCTGCCGGTGATGAAACTCGCGGTAACCGTCGCAATCATTATCATGGTTACGGCACCCGGCCAGAACTGGAGGTTCATCGGCGTGGGACCCACAACATAGCTGAGCAGCACCAGCGCGGGGGCCACGAACAGGGCGATCTGAGAGGCGCTGCCGAGCGCAATGCTGACGCTCATATCGAGGCGGTCCTTGCGCGCCGCAGAGAAGGCCACCGCGAATTCCGCTGCCGCGCCCACTAGCGAGACGATGATAAAACCGACAAACGCCGGGCTCATGCCGAAGGTCTCCCCTGCCTTCTGTACGGACTCTACGAAGATCTCGCTCACCAGCGCGACCAGCACGGTAATAACCAGCAGCGTGCCTACGGCAAGCCCGATCGGCCAGGGCGCTTCTTCTCCCTTGTCGTGCTCTGCGCCGGCGAATAATTCCTTGTGGGTCTTCAGCGAAAACAGGAGGCCGAGTGCATATACGCCGATCAGCAGCACGGAGATGCCGACGCTTAGCTTGTGGATGACGCTTCCATCCTGCGGCAAATGTTGGAGGTCGGCGACGGCCGAGGGGGCAAGCAGGGCGACGGTTGCCATCAGCAACAGTCCGGAAGACAGCCGCGCGCCGGCGCGGTTGTATTCCTGCACGTGGTAGCGCAGACCACCCAGCAGCAGGCAAGCGCCGAGCATGAACATCGCATTGGTGACGATAGCCCCAGCAATCGAGGCCTTGACCAGCGTGTACTGGCCGGCGCGCAATGCGGCGATGGCGATGATGAGTTCTGTCAGGTTTCCGAGCGTCGCGTTGAGCAGCCCCCCGACGGCATCTCCGGTTCTCGCGGCGACCGCCTCGGTGGCGTGGCTAAGCAGTGCCGCCAGTGGGATGATGGCGAGCACCGACAACACGAACAGTAGCGTATGGGAATTTGACAGGACCGCCTCGGCCGCCAGCACGGTCGGCACAAATACCAGCATCCAGAGCAAAGGGGTATTCCGGATCTCTTTGAGCAGAGGTTGCATGTCAGCCACCGTCACCATGGATGCGTGGGTGGAAAGGTCTGATGCATCAGCGGGGCGGGCGTTGATCTGCCTCAACGTGAAACCCAGCCAGTTGCGATTGCCGCATGATTATTCTGCCTTGGATGCCCTTTGTCCGCTTCGGGTCCAGGCTGTGTGAAAACCCTGTCGATGCTATGATCTCGTGCTGAATCGGCGGGGGGGAAGTGATGCGAGGTTTCGTTCAAGGGGTTGATCGCCACCAGACGACGTTGCTGCCGGAATGCCTCGATGATTGGGTCGGCGAGAACAATCCTGTTCGTGCGGTCGATGTGTTCGTCGATGCGTTGGAGCTCCGCGACCTCGGGTTCGATGGCGTTGATCCTGCCGCGACTGGTCGGCCAGCGTACCATCCTTCCCCGATGCTGAAGTTCTACATTTACGGCTATCTCAACCGGGTCCAATCGAGCCGGCGGCTGGAGCGCGAGGCAGGTCGCAATCTTGAGGTGATGTGGCTGACCGGACGGCTCGCGCCGGATCACAAAACCATCGCCGATTTCCGCAAGGACAACGGTCCCGCGATCAAGAAGGTTTGCGCGCAATTCGTTGAGTTGTGCCGCAAGATCGGCCTGTTGGCGAGTACCAGCGTTGCCATTGACGGCAGCAAGTTCAAAGCCGTCAACAGTCACGACAATAACTTCACGCAAGGCAAGATCCAGCGCCGCCAGAAGCAGATCGAAGAGAGCGTGGCGCGCTACATGAGCCAACTCGATACCGCCGACCGCCAGACTGCAGCAGGTAAAGCGCCTTCTGAAGCGGTGCTTCTGACCAAGACGCGGCTCAGGGAAAAGCTGGTGAAGCTTGAAGAAGAAGTGAAGCGACTGGCTGCGATTGAGGAGACATTGCTCGCCTCACCCGACAAGCAAATATCGCTGACCGATCCTGATTGCCGCTCGATGGCAACGAGCGGGGCGAGGCTCCGGCATGGTCGCCTACAACCGTACAAAGTGCGGTCGAGACCACGAACCATCTGATTGTCGCCCATGACGTTACCAACATCGGTTCCGATAGAACGCAATTGGCGACGATGGCGCAGCCGGCCAAAGCCGCGCTGCGCAGCGATACTTTGGACGTCGTTGCGGATCGGGGTTACTTTAAAGGTGAGGAAATCCTGGCCTGCGAACAGGCCGGCGTCGCGGTCACGCTGCCCAAGCCGCAAACCTCGGGTGCCAAACCGGCAGGCCGCTTTGGGAAACCTGATTTTGTCTATTTGGCCAAGGACGATGTCTATCGCTGCCCGGCAGGCGAGAAGCTGGCACACCACTTCACCGCTGACGAAGACGGCCAAAAAATGCGGATCTACTTGACGAAGGCGTGTCGCACATGCCCGTTCAAAGATCAGTGCACAACATCCAACGAGCGCCGCATCAGACGCTGGGAACACGAACACGTCGTCGAAGCCGCGCAGACGCGGCTCGATCGAAACCCGCAAGCCATGCGTGTGCGTCGCGAAACAGTCGAGCATCCGTTCGCCACACTGAAGATGCGGATGGGGGCGACGCACTGTCTGATGAAGCGGTTGCCCAATGTCGCGACCGAAATGGCGCTGAACGTACTCAGCTACAATCTCACGCGTGTACTGAATATCCTCGGCGTCGAGCCATTGCTGGCAGCCATGCGAGCGTGAGGCGCGGCAGCGGGCTCAAGAGCGACGCCGATGGTCGCCCGACGTTGCATGGAGGTGATGCGGAGCCGTGTTTTTACACAGCCTGGGTCAATCGCGACGGTTTAGCCCGGTTTAGGTTAGGTCCGGTCTAACCCTGACAGCCGACATATCCTCAGCCGTGCGATGCGGCAGCGATGGGCCATGTGTGGACGGCTCCGGGTTGGCAAGGAGAATCTTCACGTCGCAGTATTGGTCGGAGCAGCCATGTGTTCGGCCTGTTAGCGCGGT
>NZ_LBJC01000029.1 GCF_004114535.1 Bradyrhizobium nanningense | reverse complement strand
CTGGCGCCCGCGAGCCCGGCGCCGGCCCCGCGCGGTCCCGTGGCGCGGCCGGTCACGCCCGCACCGGCTTCCGCCGCGCCGGCTGCGTCGTCGCTCGCCCTGCGCCCGTTCTCCAATCAGGCACCCAAGGTGCTGCTGATCGGCTCCTCGACCGGCGGTCCGCAGGCGCTGATGGCGCTCGTTACCGAGCTCGGCCCGGTGATCGACCGCTTCCCGGTGCTGGTCACCCAGCACATGCCGCCGACCTTCACGACCATCCTGGCCGAGCATCTGGCGCGTTCGAGCCGCCGGCCGGCAGCCGAGGCGGTCGACGGCGAGCCGGTGAAGCCGGGGCGGATCTATCTCGCGCCCGGTGGCAAGCACATGCGCGTGGCACGCAGCGGCGCGGACACCGTGATCGCGCTCGACGACGGGCCCGCCGTCAATTTCTGCAAGCCCGCGGTCGACCCGCTCTTCACCTCTGCCATCGACATCTGGCACGGCAACATCCTCTCCGTGATCCTGACCGGCATGGGCTCGGACGGCATGCGCGGCGGCAAGGACATCGTTGCCGCCGGCGGCAGCGTGATCGCACAGGACGAAGCCTCCAGCGTGGTCTGGGGCATGCCGGGCGCAGCGGCCAATGCCGGCATCTGCGCCGCGATCCTGCCGCTCAACCAGATCGGCGCCAAGGTCAACCGCCTGTTCGCGGGAGATCGCTCGTGACGCCTGTCGATTACGACTATCTACGCAAGTTCCTGAAAGAGCGCTCCGGCCTCGATCTGTCGCCCGACAAGCAATATCTGGTCGAGAGCCGGCTCTTGCCGCTCGCCCGCAAGGCCAACCTTCCCGGCATTCCCGATCTCGTGCTGAAGATCAGGACCGGCGACGGCCGGCTTGCGACCGACGTGGTCGAAGCCATGACCACCAACGAGACTTTCTTCTACCGCGACAAGATCCCGTTCGATCACTTGCGCGACACCATCCTGCCGGGACTGATCCAGGCGCGCGCGGCGCGCAAGAGCCTGCGCATCTGGTCGGCGGCGTCCTCGACCGGGCAGGAGCCCTATTCGATCGCGATGTGCGTGAAGGAGATGGGGGCCGCCCTCGCCGGCTGGCGCATCGAGATCGTCGCCACCGATCTGTCGCAGGAGGTGCTGGAGAAGTCGAAGGCCGGCGTCTACAGCCAGTTCGAGGTGCAGCGCGGCCTGCCGATCCAGCACCTGATGAAGTATTTCACGCAAACCGGCGAGCTCTGGCAGCTCAATGCCGACATTCGCGCGATGGTCCAGTTCCGCCAGCTCAATCTGCTGCAGGACTTCTCCCATCTCGGCACGTTCGACGTGATCTTCTGCCGCAACGTGCTGATCTATTTCGACCAGGACACCAAGGCGGTGATCTTCGAGCGGATGGCGAAGGCGATGGAAGCCGACGGCACGCTGCTGCTCGGGGCCGCTGAATCCGTCGTCGGTATCACCGACGCGTTCCGTCCCATCACCGAGCGCCGCGGTCTCTACCAGCTCAATCCCGCGCGCTCCGGCCGTCCCATGGGTGGATTGATGCCGCAGCCGCTGAAGCTCGCTGCGGCGAAGTGAGCCGCTTCTCGTCATTCCGGGGCCGCGCGTAAGCGCGGAGCCCGGAATCCATAACCACAGGCCGATGAAGTAGGCACATGGTTCGACGTGGGGCCGTTCGATCTGCTTGTGGTTATGGATTCCGGGCTCGCGACGATGTCGCGCCCCGGAATGACGTGTCCTCACAAAATCGCATGCGGCAGGAAGCGCGAACGGTTGCCCGTGATCGGGCTCTCGTCCTCGCGGATCGAGAGGCCGCACGGTTCCTGGCTCACCAGCCAGCTTCCAATCACCGGATAGAAGCCCGAAAAATTCGGTAGCGGCGCCAGCGCCTGCCGCACGAAGCCTTCGGCACCGTAGGGGCCCGTCTGCTCGTCGAGCGGCATGCCGCCGGACACGATCGTGACATTGGCGCCTTCGCGCGACAGCAGCGGCTTGCGCACATAGGACGTGCCGAGCTCGGCAGCGCGCGGATCATCCTCGAAGAAGGCCGGCAGCAGATTGGGATGGTTCGGAAACATCTCCCAGAGCAGCGGCAAGATGCCCTTGTTGGAGAGCACCGCCTTCCATGGCGGCTCGATCCAGCGCGTGGCTGCGTCCTTCAGCTTGGCGCCGAAGGCGTCGTGGAACATCCACTCCCAGGGATAGAGCTTGAAGGCGAGCGCGATGTCGTTCTCGTCGAGGTCGACGAAGCCGCCGGGTTCATCGCGCCAGCCCACTTCTTCGATGTCGAGCAGCGTGGTCGAGAGCCCGGCCTGGCGCGCGGTGTCTTCGAGATAGGCGAGCGTGCCGGCATCCTCGGCATCGTCGGTGCTGCCGGTGAGGTGGACATGTTGGCCCGCGGCAATCTCCTTCCACACCGCGATCAGCCGCTCATGGATGGAATTGAACTGATCGGCACGCGAGGGGATGACGCGGCGTTCGATCGCCTGTTCGAGCCAGCTCCATTGAAATACCGCGGCCTCGAAGATCGAGGTCGGCGTGTCCGCGTTGTATTCGAGCAGCTTGGCCGGCGACTTGCCGTCGTACTTCAGATCGAGCCGGCCGTAGAGGCTGCGGTCGTCGCGCTGCCAGCTTTCGGCGATCAGGCTCCAGAACGCTTCCGGAATTTTCAGGCGCCGCAAGGCGCGTTCGTCGCCGATGACGCGGCCGACAAGCTCCAGGCACATCGCGTCGATCTCGCCGGTCGGCGCCTCGATGCCGCGCTCGATCTCGTCGAGCGTGAAGCCGTAATAGGCGCGCTCGTCCCAATAGCGTTCGCCGTCGACGGTGTGGAAGACGAAGCCGCATTGCACTGCGGTCTCTCGCCAATCATCGCGCTCGAGGCATGTGATGCGCTGCATGGGTCAGCCGCCGCCCGAGAAGCCATGGCCGAACGAGCCAAAGCCGCCGCGGCTCACGCTGCTGTGGCCGGAATCGGACGACGTCCCCGACGAGGAATGGCTCGAGGAATCGCTGCTGAAGAAGCTCGACCGCGACGACCAGCCCGAGCTGCCACCGCCTGACGAACTGCGGCCGCTGCTGGTGCAGGTCGTGCTCGTCTGCCCCGGCACGGCGCCAGGCGTGGGCTCGCAGGTCTGCCGCGGCATCATCGTGTAGGCAGTGGTGCCGACCGCGAGCGTGCCCATCACCAGCAGCGCGACATGGCCGGAGCGCTTCACCGGTGGCCGTGGAGGCGGTGGCTCGGCGACCGGCCGGCGCTTGCCGAATTCCTTTTTGGACGATTTGTCGGCCATCTCAATAGATCATGCTGGCGGCGTTGAGCAGGCCCGCCGCGAGCGAGGACAGCCCGAGCCAGATTGCGGGCGCAAGCTCGCCGGCGGCGATCCGCGCCGACAGGTTCGGCACCGGCACGCGCACGAGAAAAAACACGATGACCTGCACGATCAGCGCGATCATGGCCCAGATCAGGCAGTCCAGCACATTGGCCGAATGCGCAATGGCGCTGACCAGCGGCGCCACGAAGCCGAGCAGGCTGAGGCCGAGCGCGATCGCCGCGGCCGGGTCGTTGTCGCTGATCAGCTGGAACTCGTTATGCGCGGTGATGCGGGTGTAGACGAACAAATACGCCACGATCGCGATCAGCCCGGTGCAGAAATAGACCAGGAAGGCGGGCAGGCCGGCCAGTGATTGCAGGATCATCATTCCCCCATCGTGCAGCGACCATTCGTCGGCGGGGGAAGGATAGCGGTTCAAACGTTAAGCGAGGGATGAAGCGATCCCCAAAAACAAAACCCCGCCATTTGCGGCGGGGTCCAGGCTGGGAGGAGCGAGCCTGAGGGGCTCGCGACGTAACCCAAGAGATCAGGCGGGAATGCGCTCTTCGTGCTCGTGCGGTTCGCGCAGCACGTAACCGCGGCCCCACACGGTCTCGATGAAGTTGCGGCCCTCGGAAGCGTTGGCCAGCTTCTTGCGGAGCTTGCAGATGAAGACGTCGATGATCTTCAGCTCGGGCTCGTCCATGCCGCCGTAGAGGTGGTTGAGGAACATTTCCTTGGTGAGGGTCGTGCCCTTGCGGAGCGAAAGCAGCTCCAGCATCTGATATTCCTTGCCGGTCAGATGCACGCGCTGGCCGCCGACTTCCACCGTCTTGGTGTCGAGGTTGACGACGAGGTCGCCGGTCTGGATGACCGATTGGGCATGGCCCTTGGAGCGGCGCACGATCGCGTGGATGCGGGCCACCAGCTCGTCCTTGTGGAAGGGCTTGGTCATGTAGTCGTCGGCGCCGACGCCGAGACCCTTGACCTTGTCCTCGATGCCGGCGAGGCCGGAGAGGATCAGAATCGGTGTCTTGATCTTGGAAACCCGGAGCTGCTTGAGCACGTCGTAGCCGGACATGTCGGGCAGGTTGAGGTCGAGGAGAATAATGTCGTAATCGTATAATTTACCGAGATCGACGCCTTCTTCCCCCAAATCGGTCGTGTAAACGTTGAAGCTCTCAGACTTCAACATCAGCTCGATCGACTGCGCGACGGCGCTGTCATCTTCAATCAGCAAAACGCGCATGCCAGTTCCCCATAGTCGCCGCTCCTGGGCGTCAGGTCGGCCGCATTCGCGGCACTCAACAAAACGCCTTTGAACAACTGATTCGGATCCTGACAACAGATGGTTAACAAACTCTGATTCTGGAACGCAAGTCCTTCGGGTGCAATTTTTCTCGAATCGCCCTAAGGTCTTGCGTGGGAAGCAGCTTTCGTCACCCAGCTCCGTTCAAGTTCCACTTTAAGAGACGGGCCTAACCGACTCCCGCGACTCAGCCTTCTTCTGAAGGGGAGTCACGCTCAGTCACAAAGACAGTGACGCAATGATTAATGATGCGGGTAAACACGAAGTTAAGCTCCGTTCAGAAATATGGCGAAACTTAAGGTTTTCACCGTGAAGTCCCGGGGATCGATCGCTAGGGCGACCACTATATGAAGGCCCTCATATGAAGGCGCGCTCCTGATGAAGGCTCCCTTATGAAGGCGCTTGCCGAACAGATCGGCGATATCGACGGCGTCAATATTTATGGCCGTGTGGTCGGCGTACGCGGCCTGATGGTCGAAGTGGCCGGACCTATTCACGCCATGTCGGTCGGCGCGCGGCTCGTGATCGAGACCGGGGCCAACCGTTCGATTCCCTGCGAGGTGATCGGCTTCTCCGGCAACAATGCCGTCGTGATGCCGTTCGCCGGCCTCGACGGCGTGCGCCGCGGCTGCAAGGCCGTCATCGCCAATGCCGCCAATCTGGTGCGACCCTCGTCGGCCTGGCTCGGCCGCGTCGTCAACGCGCTGGGCGAGCCGATCGACGGCAAGGGACCGCTGCCGCAAGGCGCCTCGCCGATGCCGTTCCGCAACACGCCGCCGCCAGCGCATTCGCGCAAGCGTGTCGGCGCGCCGCTCGATCTCGGCGTGCGCGCGATGAACACGTTCCTCACCTGCTGCCGCGGCCAGCGCATGGGCATCTTCGCAGGCTCCGGCGTCGGCAAGTCGGTGCTGCTGTCGATGCTCGCGCGCAACGTCGACGCCGATGTCAGCGTCATCGGGCTGATCGGCGAACGCGGCCGCGAGGTGCAGGAATTCTTGCAGGACGACCTCGGCGAGGAGGGCCTGGCGCGCTCGGTCGTGGTGGTCGCCACCTCCGACGAGCCGGCCCTGATGCGCCGCCAGGCGGCGTATCTGACGCTCGCGGTCGCCGAATATTTTCGCGACGAGGACCAGGACGTGCTCTGCCTGATGGACTCGGTGACGCGCTTTGCCATGGCCCAGCGCGAGATCGGCCTGTCCGCCGGCGAGCCGCCGACGGCCAAGGGCTACACGCCGACCGTCTTCACCGAGTTGCCGAAGCTGCTCGAACGCGCCGGCCCGGGCCTCGGGGAGGGCGCCATCACCGCCATCTTCACGGTGCTGGTCGACGGCGACGATCATAACGAGCCGATTGCCGACGCCGTGCGCGGTATCCTGGACGGCCACATCGTGATGCAGCGCTCGATCGCCGAGCGCGGCCGCTATCCCGCGATCAACATCCTCAAATCCGTCTCCCGGACCATGCCGAAATCGGCCGATCCGGAATTCTGGCCCGTCATCCAGCGGGCGCGCCAGGTGATGGCGACCTATGCCGACATGGAGGAATTGATCCGCCTCGGCGCCTACCGGGCCGGCTCCAGCCCCGAGGTCGACGAGGCGATCCGCCTGCACGAGCCGCTGGAGGCCTTCCTGCGCCAGGGTAAGGACGAAAATGCATCGCTGGCGGACGGCTACCGCCAGTTGGCGCAAATCCTCGGCAATTTGGAAACGGAACGCTAACTTTGTCCGGTCATCATCCGATCCCACAGAGTAGCAGAGCCGGTCTGGGCCCCCATCGGGCCCGTGGGGTGACCGGTATCGTCCCACGTGCAGCGGGGGGACTTCTGGGGAGTATGAGTCGATGAAGTCACGAGATACCCTCATTCGCCTGAAGAAATTTCAGGTTGACGAGAAGCGCCGCCGGGTCACCCAGATCGAGACCATGATCGCCGATTTCCAGCGGATGTCGGTCGATCTCGAACGCGAGATCCAGACCGAGCAGGAGCGTGCCGGGATCAACGATCCCTCACACTTCGCCTACCCGACCTACGCCAAGGCCGCGATCCAGCGCCGCGAGAACCTGACCCGCTCGGCCGACGAGCTCAAGGGCCAGCTCGACGAAGCCAAGGCCGCGCTGGCCGAGGCCTTCGAGGAACTGAAGAAGGTCGAGCTCCTCGACGAGCGCGACCAGGCCCGCGAACGCGCCGAAGAGAACGCCCGCGAGCAGGCCGACCTCGACAGCATCGGCCTGATGCGCGCCCGCATCGGCGCCGTCGCCTGACGGCCCACAAGCAAGACCACCGAAAAATCCGCAAAACCCGGACCCGCAAGGTCCGGGTTTTCGTATCTGCTGTCCACAGTGTGGCGCTGCGCCCCTTGGTGGTCGGCTTTGCCGCGCGCTATGGTGGTGTGGTGCCAGGGCTTTCGCGGAACGCGACGGGCCGCGTGTCGGGGGGCTGAATGCTGACGCCAGCAGAGCTGGTCGGGTTGATCGAGGCGGTGGCGAAGGGCGATCAGGCCGCGTTCGAGCGCCTCTACGCCGCCACGCGCGCGAAACTCTATGGCGTCGTGCTCCGTATCTTGCGCCGACAGGATCTCGCAGAGGAGGTCATTCAGGAGACCTACGTCAAGATCTGGAACGGCGCCGGCCGGTTCAATCCGGCCCTGTCGTCGCCGATCACGTGGATGGCCTCGATTGCGCGCAACCGTGCGATCGACATCGTGCGCAAGAAGTCGGAGGTCTCCATCGAGGAAGAGCCTCAGGCGATGGAGGTTGCGGCCGACAGCCCCGACCCGCTGGCACGCCGGGAGATGACCGAAGAGCTGAAGCGGCTCCTGGAATGCATCGGCCGGCTCGAGCCGGACCGTCAGCGGCTCGTGCTTCTCGCCTATTACAACGGCTGGAGCCGCGAGCAATTGGCGGAGAAATTCTCAGCGCCCGTCAACACGGTGAAGACGTGGCTGCGGCGCAGCATGTTGGATATTCGCGAATGCCTCGGACTTTGAGGGCGTCTATTGTGATGGTGGTTCTGGACTGCAATTGATGGCCTATTCGGAGGACCATATCGCGCTCGCCGCGGAATATGCGCTCGGCACGCTCGATGCCGACGAGCGCGCGCAGGTCGAGACCATGATGGCGGTGGACGAGGCGTTCGCCGAAATCGTGCGGGCCTGGTCCTTCCGGCTCGGCGCGCTCAACCAGATGGTCGGCTCGCTCGAGCCCCGTCCGATCGTGTGGGAGAACATCGGGTCCGAGATCGCGCGCACGGCGCAGGCGCAGCAGCCGCCCGCGCTTGACGAGGCTTCGCCGCCGCCACCTCCGCCTGCATCGGAGCTGCCCGCTTCGGAGAGAGCGGAGCCGGCGACGGAGGTTGCGCAGACCCCGGCTGTGCCGCATGCCGAAGCCGGGCCACCGGAGATGCCGCGTCCCGAGCCCGACGCGCTTGCCGACGTCGCACCGCAGTTCGTCCCGCAAGTCCATGCGCCGGATCTCGCATCGGTTCGCGCGCCGCCGGCAGCGGTCGCCGACGACGGCAATGTGATCCGTCTCGAGGGCCGGGTGAAGCGCTGGCGCTCCATCGCATCCGTCGCCGGCGCGCTTGCGGCCGCGCTGTTCGTCACGCTGTCGCTCCAGATCTTCCTGCCCGATGCGCTGCCGAACGGCTTGCGTCCAGCGCCGCGCATTCAGACCGTGGAAGTGAAGACGCCGGCCGCGCCGCTCGCGGCATCCGCGCAATATGTCGCGCTGCTGCAGGACCAGGCCGGCGGCCCCGCCTTCATCCTCACCATCGACGGCGCGACGCGGAATTTCACGGTGCGCAAGGTCGGCGCAACGCCGGAGCCCGGCAAGAGTTTCGAGCTCTGGCTGATCTCCGACAAGCTGCCGCGCCCGCGCTCGCTCGGCGTGATCGGCGCCGGGGATTTTACCGCGCGTCCGCTGCTCGCCTCCTATGATGCCGAGGTCGTCAACGGCGCGACTTACGCCGTCACCGTCGAGCAGGCCGGCGGCTCGCCCAATGGCCAGCCGACCTCGTCCCCGGTGTTTTCCGGCAAGCTGATCGAGACCGTGCCGCCGTCCCAGCCGCAGGCGCCGGCCAAGAAGTAATTCGTCGCCCGGATGAGCGAAGCGATATCCGGGGCCGCCGGTCCCCGCATGTCGCTTCGCTCATGCGGGCTACAGGATCCCAAGTGTCGCCAGCGTCCATCCCGCCGTCGTATCCGGACAAGTCTCCCTGAATCCGGTCCCGATTTGAACCTCGCCGCAATTCGTGACGTCAAATTTCCGGAGATTGCAGTCGGCGCCGCCGATCGCGGAGCCGGAGAGGGGCTAGAAATCAGATGGATGCAGCGAAAACGCCGGGCATCTTCGTTCATCAATACACGGGACTGCCGCAGGGTGCGGCGTTCGAGCATTGGCGCGAGCGGGCCGTCGGTCCCTGCGGCCTCGATATCGGACCGAGCCACGGCGACAGCATCGATTGCCGGCTCCAGGTCAGCGTGGTCGACAACATCACGCTCGCCATTCCGGAAGGCGCCTCCGCGCAATATTCCCGCACCCAGAGCCACCTCGCCGACGGCAGCGACGACCTCGTCCTGATCGCCGCACATGCGGGCCGCGTCCGCGTCAGGCAGAACGGCCACACCGTCGAGCTTGCGCCGGCCGAAATGCTGCTCGCCGACATGAGTATCACGGGCGCCGTCGGCCACACTGACGAAGACCGCTTCACCACCATCCGCATGCCGCGCCGCACGCTGCTCGAGATCAATCCGCGCGCCGAGGACAAGCTGTCGCAAGTGCTCTCCGACGGCGCGGTCGCCGAAACGGTCTTCCGCTACCACGCGCTCGCCGCCAATCACGCGCCGCATCTCGACGCGGTGGGCCAGCGCCTCACCGCGCAGCACATGGTGGACCTCGTCGGCCTGCTGCTCGGCACCGATGCCGAGCATGCAAGTCTCGCGCGCGGCCGTGGACATGCGTCGGCGCGTCTCGAGCTCATGCGCGCTGACGTGATGGCCGCGCTCAGCCGCAACGATCTCTGCCTGTCCGAGGTCGCGACGCGCTCGGGCTTGAGCCCGCGCCAGGCACAACGCCTGTTCGAGCAGGCCGGCACGACCTTCACCGAGTTCGTGCTGGAGCAGCGCCTGCTCCAGGCGCGCAAGCTGCTCGGCGATCCCCGCGCCAGGGCGCGCAAGATCAGCGACATCGCGCATTCCTCGGGCTTTGCCGATCTGTCCTATTTCAACCGCGCCTTCCGCAAGCGCTTCGGCGCGACGCCGTCGGAATTGCGCGAGGCGTGAGCGGGGAATCGTAGCCCCGTAGCCCGGGTGGAAGAGGGGCGTATCGCGATCGTCACGAACGGGAGAGTTCCTCGAGCCCATCTTTGCGCTAGCGCAAGAAGTCAGCTGCTAGGATCAGGCAGCATCGAAGATCCTTCTGTGGATCGGCATCGATGCCAGGCTACCGGCTTTATATTCTCGATGAGAGCGGACACATCATTGACCGTCACGATCTGAGCTGTCCAAACGACCGAGCAGCCATGCTTCGGGCCCGGCAGTTGGTGACCACTCACAGCGCCGAGCTTTGGCTGCTGGATAAGCGGGTGGCGAGCTTTAAGGTTCGCTCCCAACCTTACCGTGGCGACGGCTTAGGGCCGTAACGAAGCGGCATGTCCGCGGGGACACCGTAGTTCTCCTAGGTAAGAACGATCCTCGAACAAAACGAGTATCTCACCCTTCGGACAACCCGCCCTCGCGCAGCAATCTATCCACCACCATAGGGCGACCAATGAAGGAGATGCGGGCCCACGCGGAGAAGTTGCGCACTGGCGCGCCCGAATGAGCTCTGATCCGCGATCTCGCGACAGACCCAAAAAGCGCGAATTGTTCTCGCGGTTGGCCGACCATCTTAACGCGTTGGCAAATGAAGTTGAGACGGCAATAGAAACGTCGGAAGGCAAAGACCCTGCTAGCAAAGCTCCTTAAGAGGCTCCCTGCTGGGCAGCGCAATATGGTTGAGGTGATGGTCACGCGACACGCGCACGATCCTAGTCGTGATCGTCCTTGTGCAGGCTATTCATCGCTTCGCGAATGCGCGGCGAGTACCTTCTGTGCCTCTTGCTCGATAATTCTCACCGCAGCGTCGAGGATCCGCTCATGGTCAGCGTCGAGAGATTTGTCCCTCATCCAAGCATACAGGTAGACCGCCAAGGCATCCTGAAGTGTCATGGCAGGCTCCTCCTCCAACAGCGTCGTGTACCCCCGTTTGGAATGATCCTGCTTTACCGACACCGACGCAATCAGATGGACTCTTTAAGTCGAGATTAAGCTTGATAGCAGCAATGCAACTCAAATCTGCGCGTCAGGCGCGGCGCGGAGGTGCGGCCGAAGTTTCCGGACGGGTCAAGGTCGGACCGAGCTGAGCGAGGTCGGCGGAGATGCGCGCGGCGCGCCTCGAGCTCATGCGCGCTGACGTGATGGCCGCGCTCGGCCGCAACGATCTCTGCCTGTCCGAGGTCGCGACGCGCTCGCGCTTAAGCCCGCGCCAGGCGCAACGCCTGTTCGAGCAGGCCGGTACGACCTTCACCGAGTTCGTGCTGGAGCAGCGCCTGCTCCAGGCACGCAAGCTGCTCGGCGATCCCGGCGCCAGGGCGCGCAAGATCAGCGACATCGCGCATTCCTCGGGCTTTGCCGATCTGTCCTATTTCAACCGCGCCTTCCGCAAGCGCTTCGGCGCGACGCCGTCGGAATTGCACGAGGCGTGAGCGGGGAATCGTAGGCTCGTAGCCCGGGGGAGCGGAGCGACACCCCGGGGCCGCTCTCGATGAGAATCCCGAATGTCGCTTCGCTCATCCGGGCTACAAGACCTTGCGTTGCCCGACGGGCAAAATACCCAATCCATTGGTCAATCCGCGCTATCGAAAATATTCCGATTTACAGAAATTCGGAAATATCATATTTGTCGCGGTAACCCGGCCCAAGGAAGAGGGGCGTATCGCGATCGTCACGAACGCGGGCCGGGCGGCGGTGGACGCTGATTGCATCGGCGCGAAGAGGTTTTGCAGGGCGGAGAGCCGTGAGCAAAACCGTCGCGCACACGACCGGTGTGATCAGCGTACGGCGAAATCGTGTGGTCCTGATGCCCGGGGTCTGTGCGTCAAGGCTTGCGGTGATGTGTGCGGCCCGACCGGGCGCACGCATCAGTCATCCGCAAGGCGACGGGGGCAATAGTGCATCGCTCCCCGGGGAGAGCGCGACATAAGCCGTAAAACCACTGCGCAGGGAAGGCCGGATGTTTTGGCTCCACCTGTATGCCGCTGTGCAAATTCTTGTTGCCATCTCTCGCACAGTGGACCGTGGGTGCCCGGCTGGCACCCGGTCTTCCCTGCGCCCTCTCCATTCATTCATGAGGGTGAAGAGATCGTGCAAAGCTCGGGCGAGATGAGTCGCGAGGAAGCGAAGGTGTGTCTGCAATGAAATTGCGAATTGAGAACGCGATGGCATCGCCCCGCACTCCTTCATTGCGAGGAGCCCTTGCGCCGAAGCAATCCAGGTTGCCTCCGCCGAGGGAGTCTGGATTGCTTCGTTCCGCTCGCAATGATGAATTTGGGGGACGTCTAAGTGAACGTTATACGTATCCAATGCCCCGGTGCTACCATGAGTAGTGCCGGGGGATTCGCGCCCGGACGTTCGTGGGGCTGCCGCCAAATGATCCGAATGTCTTTGCCGTGGTTTCTTGATGTCGTGTCAGCGATTGATGCGATACCCAACACTTTCTTTCAGGGGGATCCACCGCGTCCGTCAGCTTACGTGCTGCATAACGCAAAAGGTCAGCTTGAAGCGCTGTTTAATCAGAGCATTTACGCGGCATACTTACGCGCATCTCGCGAACAGGCCGGTAAATTATACGCCGCGATCGATGTCATGCTGAAATTGGTCGATGATCCGAATTCAACCATTGGTGATTACGATGTATGGTCGATGAGCCACGAGCGAGATCAGTTCAAGACTATATTTTTGGCAGACTTGAGTCTCCTCCCGTCGTTCCTCGTTGCCGGAAAAGAGAGCTACGAAGTCAATACGCTGATCGATGAGGGCACGAAGCTTTTCCCAGTCTCCCTTTCGGCCAAAGTGCCAGAGGCAATTCCCGATGCCAAAGAAGTTGGGAAAGCTTTGGCCTTTGAACTCGCAACCGCGTGTGGTTTCCATATCTTTCGTGTCACCGAGGCGGTCGTGAAGCGCTATTGGGACCACGTTTCCAAGGGGGCGATCCGGCCTTCTCTTGAGACATTGGGCACCTTCGCCGCAGAAATGGAAAAACAGAAGTTTGGCGACATCAAAGTAATTGAGTCGATCAAACAAATGACGAGGCTGCATAGGAATCCCCTGATACACCCCGAAGTAATTCTTTCGGTGGAAGAGGCTATCGAGGCTGTGGGAATTGCGCGCAGTGTAGTCGGGGCAATGCTGCGTACATTACCTGATGTGCCGCTAACTACCTCTTCGGCCGCGCTGTCTTTGAGTTGAAATCAATCGCGACCTTGCACGGCAATTGACGATGTCTACGCTTGCCAAGCGAGATAATCACGTACAGAAACCATGGCAATCGCCCCCATACTCCATCGTTGCGAGCAGCGCTTGCGACGAAAGCAATTCAAAATCACTCCACGACGGCAATCTGGTTTGCTTCCGCCTTCGCCAAAGGCTTCGGCGGCCAAGTCGCGTCGCTCGCAAACCCGAACTTTGGGTGGCGTCTGCAGGCCTCCGCGACATCACCCCAGACATGAGAAAGCGCCCGTGGGGGGCGGGCGCTTTCTGTAGTCGACTTGGGGTTGGGGTCGTCTACATATCCACGTGGCGACTTTGGGGGGCTGGTAAAGAGCCGCGTGAATTCGAAAAACTCGTCAGATCTCCTTAGCGAACGAGGGACGCGTTCGCGCTTGTGACAACGACCGGCTTGCCGGCCTTGATGACGCGGGCGGTCTGGGTCAGGCCTTCATCCGAACCCGTGCGTGCCGTGATACCGAGGCCTGCCACCGCGATCCCTGCGACGAGGGCGACGACCACGACTTTCAAATGGGTCGCGCGATCTGCGCTGTAGATCGAGTGGTTCATGGAAGCCTCCTGCCGCCATCTACCCGAAGTAGTCGCCCGCCGTTCAGGCAGGTTCATGCTTCCGGTGCCCATCAACCTAGTATTGGGGGGATTCGTTCCCAAGAGGCCATCACAAGAGCGTGAAAGGACGTGAAAGATCGCGATCAGGCGGAGGTCCTTGATCGTGCATTTTCGCAATTATTTCAAAGATGTAAGGTGCTTGTCCGGCGCCTTTTTCGCCAGTTGGTCCACAAGGCGCCAGGAACTCAAAAACCATTTGCCTGTGGCCGAAAAACACACGGCTTCTTAAGGCAAATCAGACGCTTCCGACCGTTTTCAACCTCGCCCTGGGGTGGATTTCAGCCTGCGACAGCACGGTGGTCTGGGCCCGAAACCGCTCCACCAGGGACCGCACGAAGGGGCGAATGGCCGCAGAGGTGACCAGCACCGGAGCCTCGCCCTCGCGCGCGGCGCGCTCGAAGGCCTCGCGCACGGCGGTCATGAATTCCGACAGCTTCGAGGGCTGCATCGCAAGGCTGCGTTCCTCGCCCTGGCCAATGATGGATTCGGCAAAGGCCTGCTCCCATTTCGCCGACAGCGCGATCAGCGGCAGATAGCCGGCGTAGGAGGTGTTCTGCGCGCAGATCTGCCGCGCCAGGCGGGCGCGGACGTGCTCGACCATGGTCGCGGGATTGCGCGAGAAGGCCAGCGAGTCGGCGATGCCTTCGAGGATGGTCGAGAGGTCGCGGATCGAGATCCGCTCGGCGAGCAGCAATTGCAACACGCGCTGGATGCCGGAGACCGTGACCTGTGCCGGCACGATGTCCTTGACCAGCTCGCTCTGCTCCTTCGGCAGCTCCTTGAGCAGCTTCTGCACCTCGCCGTAGGAGAGCAGGTCCGACATGTTGGCCTTGAGCAGCTCGGTGAGGTGGGTCGAGAGCACGGTCGCGGCGTCGACGACGGTGTAGCCCTTGAGCGAGGCCTCCTCCTTGAGGCTGGCATCGACCCAGGTCGCGGGCAGGCCGAAGGTCGGCTCGGTGGTGTGGATGCCGGGCACCTGCACCTGGCTGCCGCCGGGGTCCATGACCATGAACTGGTTCGGCCAGATCTTGCCGGTGCCGGCATCGACCTCCTTGATCTTGATGATGTAGGTGTTGGCCTCGAGCTGGACGTTGTCGAGGATGCGCACCGCCGGCATCACGAAACCCATCTCGATCGCGAGCGAGCGGCGCAGCGCCTTGATCTGCTCGGTGAGACGGTCGGTGCCGTCGGGGCCGTTGACCAGCGGCAGCAGGGCATAGCCGAGCTCGATCTTGAGGTCGTCGATCTTGAGCGCGGCGGAGATCGGCTCTTCCGCGGCGGCCGCCCCGGGCGCACCCGGGCTACCTGCAGCCGGTGCGGCCTTGGCCGCTTCCTCGGCCTTGGCGGTGACCCGGTTGTGGTTGCGGGCGTTCCAGGCCAGCGCGCCGGCGCCGGCGCCGAGCGCCAGGAACGGAATGGTCGGAATCCCCGGCAGCGCCGCCAGCACCAGCATGACCGCCGAGGACATCGCGAGCGCCTGCGGATAGCCGGAGAACTGCTTCATCAGCGCCTTGTCGGCGGCGCCCGACACGCCGGCCTTGGAGACGAGCAGGCCGGCCGCGGTCGAGACGATCAGCGCGGGCACTTGGGTGACGAGGCCGTCGCCGACGGTCAGCAGCGTGTAGCTGCGCCCCGCATCGGCAAAGGACAAGCCCTGCTGCGCCACGCCGATGATCATGCCGCCGACGACGTTGATGAAGACGATCAGAAGGCCCGCGATGGCATCGCCGCGGACGAATTTGGAGGCACCGTCCATGGCGCCGAAGAAGCCGCTCTCGTCCTCCAGCTCCTTGCGGCGCTCCTTGGCGACCTTCTCGTCGATCAGGCCGGCGGAGAGGTCGGCGTCGATCGCCATCTGCTTGCCGGGCATGGCGTCGAGGTGGAAGCGGGCGGCGACTTCGGCGATACGGCCCGAACCCTTGGTGATGACGACGAAGTTGACGATGATCAGGATGGCGAAGACGATGATGCCGATGACGAAATTGCCGCCCATCACGAAGCTGCCGAAGGCTTCGATGACGTGACCGGCGGCAGCCGTGCCCTCGTGCCCGTGCGACAGGATCAGGCGGGTCGAAGCCATGTTGAGCGACAGGCGCAGCATGGTCGAGATCAAGAGGACGGTCGGGAAGGCCGAGAATTCCAGTGGCGTCTGGATGAACAGCGAGGTCATCAGGATCAGGATCGAGAGCGTGATCGAGATCGCCAGGAACAGGTCCAGCACGATCGCGGGCAGCGGCAGGATCAGCACCACCAGGATGGTGAGGATGCCGAGCGCCAGCGCGATGTCGCCGCGCTTGAGGATGGTGACGATCTCGTTGACGGAGGGGATGCCGGTTCTTGCGGCGCCTACGCCCTGTCCCGCGGTGACGTCGACCATGGTAGCTGCCTCCCCGCGCGACTGCCGTCCGCGCGCCCCAAACGTCTGCGCGGCGGCCGAGGGGCCGCCGTTTCGAAAGTGAGGCACCGCACTGGCGTCCACGGGGGTCCTCCCGTTTTACGCGGCCGACGACACTCGACTTCACCCGGCAATTCTTGCCGGGTGTATGGTTAGCAAAGGGTTAACGGAGGGGGTGGGAAGGGGGCGGACCGGGGTGTTTCGGGGCGGCAGTCGTCATTCCGGGGCGGCTCGCAGAGCCGAACCCGGAATCCATCGGGCGGCAGGTATTGTGGGGATATGGATTCCGGGCGCGCGCCAAGCGGCGCGCCCCGGAATGACCGGAGAGGCTATTTCGCCTTGTCCATCTTCGTCACCGTGTACCCCGACGCCGCCTCCTCGGCCTCGAAGGTCACCTTGTCGCCGACCTTCACCTGCTTGAGCATGGCGGGGTCCTTGACGCGGTAGACCATGGTCATGGGCTCTTCCATGCCGAGGCTCTTCGCCGGCCCGTGCTTGAGCGTGATCTTGCCGGCGCCCTCGTCGATTTTTTTCACCTCACCGCTGATCGAGGCGGCCTCGACCGCCAGGGCTCGGTTGGCAACGGCTCCGATGGCGACGCTCAACGTCAGCGCCAGCGCAGCAATGATATTGATGATGCGGTTCATGCGAGACTCCCTTCGCGTTACTTGACGGTGACGTGACCGACCATGCCGTTGTCGCGGTGGTCGGGAATGAGGCACGAATATTCGAACGTGCCGGGCTTGCTGAACTTCCAGAGGATCTCGGCCGTCTTTTGCGTCGCGAGCCTGACCCCGTTGGGATCGTCGTGCTCCATATGCGGATGCTTCTTCATCTCCACCGCATGCGCGAGATTCTCTTTGGTGGTGGCGAGCAGGAATTCGTGGTCCTCCTTGCCGACATTGCGCAGCACGAAGCGGATCTGCTCGCCGCGCTTGACCTCGATCCTGGCAGGTGTGTAGTCCATCTCGTTGAGCAGGATCTCGATGGTGCGCGCGGGCTTGTTGGGATCGCCGGGCTCGCCGGCCGAAAAGCTCGCGTGCCCGTGCTTGTCGTGCGCGAAAGCCGGCGCAGTCGACAGCGCAACCAGCGCGAGGCCAAGTTTGATCATCTTCATCGTCATCTCCAGTTGATGGTTCATCGAAACGCTCACATCTTGTGTTTCATCGGTGGGCTGCCCGGCTGCTGCCGCGCCGGCTCCGCGGCCGGCGCCGCGACCTCGTAGGCGACGGTGCCTTGCGGGAATTTGTACGGCCCGGGATCGCGGTAATCGTCGCGCGCGAGGTCCTCGCGGATCTTCATCACCGTGAACATGCCGCCCATCTCGATCGGGCCGAATTGTCCTGTGCCCGTCATCATCGGCAGCGTGTTGTCGGGCGCGGGCATCTCCATGTTGCCCATCGCCATGCCGGTCGAGCCCATCGCCATGCCGTCAGGCGCGAGCTTGCCGACAGCCTTGGCGAGATCCTTGCGCGACACCCCGATCAGGTTGCGCACGTCGTGCCCCATCGCGTTCATGGTGTGATGCGACTTGTGGCAATGGAACGCCCAGTCGCCTGGATTGTCGGCGAGCACGTCGAACACCCTGACGGCACCGACCGGCACGTCGGTCGTCGTCTCCGGATATTGCGCGCTCTCCGGAATCCAGCCGCCGTCGGTGCAGGTCACCGCAAAGCTGTGGCCGTGCAGATGGATCGGATGGTTGGTCATGCTGAGATTGCCGATGCGCACGCGCACCTTGTCACCGAGCCGCACGGCTAAGGGATCGATGCCGGGAAACACCCGCGCATTCCAGGTCCACATGTTGAAGTCGGTCATCTCGTTGACGTGCGGCAGATAGGTGCCGGGGTCGACGCGATAGGTGCTCATCACGAAGACGAAGTCGCGGTCGACGGGCCGGAAGCTCGGGTCGCGCGGATGCACGACGACCATGCCCATCATGCCCATCGCCATCTGCACCATCTCGTCGGAATGCGGGTGGTACATGAAGGTCCCGCTTTTCTTCATCTCGAACTCGTAGACGAAGGTTTTTCCCGGCTGGATGTGCGGCTGGTTCAATCCGCCGACGCCGTCCATGCCGCTCGGAATGATCATGCCGTGCCAGTGCACGGTGGTATATTCGGGCAAGCGGTTGGTGAGGAAGATGCGGACCTTGTCGCCCTCGACCGCCTCGATGGTCGGTCCGGGCGACTGGCCGTTATAGCCCCACAAATTCACCTTCATGCCCTCGGCGAATTCGCGCACCACGGGCTCGGCGACCAGATGGAATTCCTTCCAGTCGCCGTTCATGCGGAACGGCAGCGACCAGCCGTTCAGCGTCACCACGGGACGATAGTCGGGTCCGCTGATCGGATGCAGCGGCGGCTGCATCACCACCTTGTCCATGTGCGGGGCTTCCGGAATCGACGCTGCCTGCACGCGGCCTTGAACCGCAGATGCGCCGACGAGCGCGGCAGTCCCTAAGAATCCTCGGCGGGAAAACATCTTGGCCTCCATCTCAGTGGCCGCCGCCATCGGCAGGTGCTGCCGCGGCGACGGTGGTTGGATTGTCGCTGCCGGCGGTCGACGCGCCACCGCCGTTGACGGCGGTCTGCAAGTCGGCCTGGGCGAGAAAGAATCTCTGCCTGGCGTCGATCGCGCCGCGCAGCGAGGCCAGGCGCTGCCGCGCTTCGGTCAGCAGTGCGAAGATGTCGACTTGCATGCTGGAGAAGCGCAGCTGCATCTCCTCGGTGATGATCTTGCGCAAGGGGATGATCTCGCGCTGGTAATGGCTGGCGATATCGTAGGTCGAGCGATAGACGCGATAAGCATCGCGCGCCTCGGAGCGCACGTTGACGGCGCGCTCGGTGAGGCGGTTGAAGGCGAGATTGTAGGTCTCCGCGGCCTGCCGCACCCGCACCTCGCCGCCGTCGAAGATCGGGATCTGGAACTGTACGTCAAAGCCTCGCTCGCGGAACGGTGCGCTTTCCGGATCCTGAGTGCGGCGGGAGATGCCGGCGAGATCGAGCAGCGTGACGAAGCGCGTCGCCTCGGTGAGGTTCAAGGCCTTGGCCAGCGCCGCCAGCTCCAGCCGAGCGATCTGAAGGTCGATGCGATGGGCGACCGCGTCGGCCTCGATCGAAGGCAAGGTCTGCGGCCGGCGCGGTAGTGGTGGCAGCGCGTTCGGCAGGCGGAAGTCGAGGCCGCCGTCCCACAATCCCATCAGGCGTGCAAGCCTTTCGCGTTCGCTCGCTGCGGTCTGTCGCGCGGTGGCGAGGTCGGCGGTGGTCTCGGCGTAAAACACCTGCTCGCGGGCCTGGTCGAGCTTGTTGAGCGAGCCGGTCTCGCCGAGCTTGGCCGCGAGCTGCGCGGTCGATTCCGCCGTGGCCTTCGCGTCGGTCAGCAGCACCACCATTTCGTTGCCGGCAACCGCACGCCAATAAGCGCGGCGGACGTCGGCGGCGAGCCGCAGCGTTGCCAGCGCGGCGCGCAATTGGGCCTGGCGAAAACGCTCGCGGGCAATGTCGGAGCGGAACGGCAGGGTGGCGAGTGCAAGGATATCACCGACCACCTGGCGCTCGATCTCGCTGGCGCCATTGCCTGTGATGCGCGAGATCGAGAAGATCGGGTTGGGTGGCAGGCTCTGCTCGACCAGATCAGCCTCGGCCAATGCAAGCTCGTTATAGGCGGCTTGCAGTCCCTTGTTGTTGAGCAGTGCGATCTGCACGGCGCTGTCGACGCTCAGCGTGCGCGCCAGTAATTGGTGAACGCGCGCGTCGACCGCGCCGGCGCCCTCCCCCGTTCGCACGAAGGCGACGTCCTTGTTGATGGTCTGGCTCGTCAGCTCGGAGACCGCGCTCATGCCGCTGTCGGGCGAGAACGCGGCGCAACCGGAGACGCTGAACGCGGTGAGGACGAGCAGGCCTCGCGCAAAATGGCACGTCATGGCGCGCTCCTACCGGTCTTGCTTGGGTTGCGGCGTGACGGCGCCGTTGCGCTCGCGCCATGGCGCCGGCGTCGCTGGCCGCAGGCTGCTGTAAGGCGCGACAGTCGATCGATAGCCGACAGGCGCGATTTTTGCCGATGGATCGGCAGGATCGGCACCCGCGACGTGCGTGGTTGCCGGCACGCAGCCGGACAGCGCCAGCGCAAGTGCGGCCAGCAGCGGCCAATGGAATCGAAAGTGTCGCGCATCGACCGCGAATATTGCGGCGGACTCCGCCCCGGAAAGCGTCAGCATGATTCATCCCTGATCTGAAAGACCACAGGTCCGCGCGCGCAAAAGCGCGCAACAGCCCGAAATCGTCGGGTCAGATCAGGCGATGGGAGGGCGGTAGTGCAGGGGGGCCGCCGCGCTGCCCAGGCTGGCCACGATCTCGGGCGCGCAGGCGGAGACGGGCAGAAGCGGCTTGGCGACGCTGGGAAGATCGGCCGGCAACGCGCTCACGCACATCATCGCGCAGCAGGGGCCGACTGTTCCCTTGCCGCCGTGATGATGCGACGCCGGTGCATCCTGCGCGGCGGTGTGGTGATGGGCGTGGGTTCCCGCATGGTCATGTGATGCGCCGTCATGCACGTGGCCGGCCGGCATCCGGTGATGTAGCGGCATGGCATCCGCCAGCACGGCCTCGTCAAGACACGGCGCTGGGCCGCTGCCCCATGCGAGGCTTGCGGCTGGCGCGAGCACGCAGAACAGATAGGCGAGGGCAACGAGGCGCCCCACCCTGATCCGCATCGATCGTGTCAATCGCAGCAACATTCCGCCGACATGCTCTTCGCGCGGCGATGGTGCACACGCTGATTGCAAATTAGTGGCAAATCACGCATTCGCCAAGCACCTTCTTACCGCAGTGCACCGCGCATGCCCAATATCGCGCCACAATGCTTGACCATGCGACGATCCGCGGGTCATGGTCCGCGCCGTGCACGCACCAAATCATCCAGGACAAACACCGGCCTCCTTCACGCCTGATTCGCGTCAGGCCTGGGTGCGCCTCGTTCTTGCGCTTGTGATCGGCTCGATCGGTGCCGTCGGCATGTGGGCGGTCGTGGTCGTGATTCCCGTGGTGCAGGCCGAATTCGGTGCGACGCGCGGCGCCGTGTCGCTGGCCTTCACGCTGATGATGTTCGGTTTCGGGCTCGGCGGCGTGATCGCCGGCAAGATCACCGACCGGTTCGGCATCGTGCTCGCGATGGCGATCAGCATTGCCTTTCTCGGCATCGCCAATGTGCTGGCGGGGCTGTCTAGTCAGCTCTGGCAGTTCGTCGCCGCCTACTTCCTGATCGGCCTCGGCACCTCCGCGACCTTCGCTCCGCTGATGGCGGAAGCCTCGCATTGGTTCGAGCGCTATCGCGGCCTTGCCGTGACCATCGTCGCCAGCGGCAATTACGTCGCCGGAACGATGTGGCCGCCGATCGTGAGCTGGGGCACGCAGACGATCGGCTGGCGCTACACCCATATTGGCATCGGCATGGTCTGCGCGAGCACGATGGCGCTTCTGGTCCTCGTCCTGCGCGCGCAGATGGGCGACGACCATATCCGCGATCATGCCAACGCGCCGCCGCCCCGCGTCGATCTCAAGCTGTCGACCAACACGCTGACCGTGCTGCTCTCGATCGCCAGCATCTCCTGCTGCGTCGCCATGGCGATGCCGCAGGTGCATATCGTCGCCTATTGCGGCGATCTCGGCTACGGCGTGGCGCGCGGCGCCGAGATGTTGTCCTTGATGATGGGCTGCGGCATCATCAGCCGGATCGGCTCCGGCTATCTCGCCGACAAGATCGGCGGCATCCGCACGTTGCTGGTCGGGTCGCTGGCGCAGGGATTTGCGCTGGTGTTCTATCTATTCTTCGACAGCCTCGCCTCGCTCTATCTCATCTCCGCGATGTTCGGCCTGTTCCAGGGCGGCATCGTGCCGAGCTACGCCATCATCGTCCGCGAGGCGATGCCGGCGAGCGAGGCGGCGACCCGCGTCGGCATCGTGATCTTCGCCTCCGTGGTCGGCATGTCCTTTGGAGGCTGGGTGTCGGGCGTGATCTTCGATGCCACCGGCTCCTACGGCGCGGCGTTCGCGAACGGCGTGGCCTGGAACGCGCTCAACATCAGCATCGTCGTGCTGCTGCTGATCCGCTCGCGGATGAGCGCGGCCAAGGCGGGACCGGGTTTCGCGATCTAGACCGCCTGTCCCGCCTTCAGCAGCGAGCAGCCGGTGATCTTGTAGCTTCCGTCCGCCTGCTGCTCGAGCGTGTAGAGCGCTTCCCACGCTTCGCCATTGGCATCGACGATGTGGACGCGCTGGGCAATCCAGCCGCCCTCGATCTTGCTCTCGCCAAACTCGAAACTGTTGTGGCGGTACACCGGCGCGTAGCCGTTCCGCACCATCGCCATGAAGATGTCGGGCGCGGGGAAGATCTCCTTGATCGCCGGTGCGGCATGGGAATAGGCCGCGGCCGCATCGTCACGCGCAAACGCCTGCTCCTGGGCGCGGATGACGCCCTGCGCCGCGGCAACATCGTCGGCGAGGGCTGCGGCGGAGCTGAAGACAATGCTGATAGCAACGAGCAAGGCGGCAATGCGCATGGCAGGCTCCGCGTTGAAATCCCGGCGATGCTTATTCTAGCATGACCTCAGGGAAATACGGGCGCGCTATCGCTTGCGTTTCATCGCGGGTTTCGCGCCCCTTGCGGCGCGCGCCTTGCTGGTCCCTGTCTCGGCCTTGCCCGCCGGCTGCACGCGCAGGCCATCGACGAACACGTCGAGGAGCCGCAGCGCGGTTGACTGCCAGCGAGGCTGGTCGTGGATGTAGCACATGCCGAAGAACGCGCGCAGCAAGTCCTCGGGACTGATATCGGGGCGCAACTCGCCGGCCGAGACTGCGCGGTCGAGCAGCGAGCCGATCGCCTTGGTCAGGCGATCGAACGAGAAGACGTGCAGCTCGGACCCGCTCTGCACCGCAAGCGCCAGGGCTGCCATCATCCCCTTCTTGGTGGCGACGAATTCGACACCTGAGCGCAGCCAGCGGCGGAGCGCATCGACCGGATCCTTGGAATTCTTCAACTGCTCGGCCAGCTCGCTGAGCTGCTCGACCTCGCGGCGGTACACCGCCTCGAATAGATCCTCGCGCGTCGGAAAATGCCGATACAGCGTGCCGATGCCGACGCCGGCCCGTTTGGCGACGGCCTCCAGGCTCGCTTCGGGGCCGCCGGCGCTGAACACGGCTTTCGCCGCCTCGAGCACGCGCTCGCGATTGCGCACGGCATCGGCACGGGGCTTTCTGGTCTGGTCGCTGTGGTCGTCCATATCAGGCAATCTAGATCACGAACTGGTTAGATTGAACCCTCGTCGGACCCTTGGCTAGCTGCATCGCGTTGGTGGCGCAGGGGCTTTTGACGAATTCCAATATTTTTCCACCGGCCCTTGTTAAACGGAGGGTGCCTCCGTATCTTCGCTTGGCTATTGGCCCGGCGTCTGCCTGGCCGGCGCATGTCGACAGCGGCCACGGCGGTGGCGCGCTGCGCGATGACTCATGTCCAAATCTGATCGGAGCCTTGTATGAACCACTCCATCAGCCTCACCGTGAACGGTGCGCGGCGCGACTTCGTCCTCGACGATCCGCGCGTCACGCTGCTCGATCTCCTGCGTGAGCGCCTCCATCTCACCGGCACCAAGAAGGGATGCGATCGCGGCCAGTGCGGCGCCTGCACCATTCTGGTCGACGGCAAGCGCATCAATTCCTGTCTCGCGCTCGCCATCAGCCATGACGGGGCCGACATCCTCACCATCGAGGGTGTCGCGCGCGGCGACCAGCTTCACCCGGTGCAGGCCGCCTTCATCGCCCATGACGGATTCCAGTGCGGCTTCTGCACGCCAGGCCAGATCATGAGCGCGATCGGCATGATGCAGGAAGCGCAGGCCGGTAACGACCCCGAGCGCATCCGCGAATGCATGAGCGGCAATCTGTGCCGCTGCGGCGCCTACGCCGGCATCGTCGATGCCGTGCTCGATGCGCAAGGACAGATGGACGAATCCAACCAGAGGCGCTCGGCATGAAATCGTTCGATTATGTCAGGCCGGCCACGGTCGCAGAGGCCGTCGCCGCCGCGGCCCAGCCCGGCGCCGCCTATCTCGCCGCCGGCACCAATCTGCTCGATCTGATGAAGGGCGGCGTCAGCCGTCCGGACCGTCTCGTCGACGTCACCCATCTCGACGGGCTCGACGCAATCGAGACTCTCGCCGACGGTTCGTTGCGCATCGGAGCGCTGGTGAGCAATGCCGATCTCGCGCATGACCCGGCCTTTGCAAAGTCCTATCCGGCCGTCGCCGAGGCGCTCCTCTCCGGGGCTTCCGCGCAGTTGCGCAATGCCGCGACCGTCGGCGGCAATCTGCTGCAACGAACGCGCTGTGCGTATTTCTACGACACCGCCAGCCGCTGCAACAAGCGCGAGGCCGGCAGCGGCTGCGATGCCCGCGACGGCGAGAACCGCACCCACGCGGTGCTCGGCTGGAGCGAGAATTGCATCGCCACGCATCCGTCCGACTTCTGCGTGCCGCTGGTCGCGCTCGATGCCATGGTCGAGATCGAGGGCAAGGGCGGCCGTCGCGAGATCGCGCTCGACGAGCTGCATCGTCTGCCCGGCAACACGCCCGCGCGCGAGTCCGTGCTCGAGCCCGGCGACCTCATCGTTGCGGTGCGCCTGCCGCCGGCGGCGCGCGCGTTCGCGGCGCATGCGCGCTACCTCAAGGTCCGTGAGCGCACCTCCTACGCCTTCGCCGTGGTGTCCGCCGCAGCTGCATTGCGGATCGAGGGCGGCAAGATCACGGAAGCCCGGCTCGCGCTCGGCGGCGTTGCCGCAAAGCCCTGGCGGGCCCGTGCCGCGGAAGACGTGCTCAGGGGCGTCGCGCCCACGGCGGACGTCTTCCAGGAGGCCGCCTGGCGTGCGCTGACCGACGCAAAGCCCTCCGGCGACAATGCCTTCAAGATCGAGCTCGCGCGCCGCATCGTCGTGCGCGCGCTGACCCTCGCCGCCGCCGGTACGCCCGCGCGCCTGCCGGCGCTGCCGGCGTCTCCCTTTGCCTCGACGTCCGGAGCCATTCATGCCTGAGCTCAACCTCACCAGCGCACCCGCCCATCTGCGGCATGGCTCGAATATCGGCCAGCCGCTGACCCGCCGCGACGGCGTCCTTAAGGTCACGGGGCAGGCGACCTATGCCGCCGACAATCATCCGCCCGGCATGCTGTTCGCGGTGATCGCCGCTTCCAGCATCGCGCGCGGCCGCGTGACCTTCCTCGATGTCGCCGCCGCCAAGCGTCATCCTGGCGTCGTCGACGTCATGACGCCGGAGCACAAGCCCCCGCTCGCGATCGATCCGGAGATCAAGACCAATCCGTTCGTGTTCCGGATGGAAGCGTTGCAGAGCAACGAAGTCCGCTACGCCAACCAGCCCATCGCGGTCGTGATCGCGGAAACGGTGGAGGCGGCGACGGAAGGCGCGGTGCTGCTGGCGCCGCGCTACGAGACGCTGCCTCCGCTGGTCGGGCTCGACGCCGGCGAGAGTTTCGTGCCGCCCGTTGTCGGCGTCGGCAATCCCAGCGAAAATCACCGCGGTGACGTTGAAGCGGGCCTTGCCTCGGCCGAGAAGCGGATCGAGGCGACTTACGAGACGCCGCCGCAATATCACAACGCGATGGAGCCGCACGGGGTCGTCGCAAGCTGGGACGGCGACAGGCTGTCGGTGGACATGCCGACCCAAGGTCTGAAGCTGTCGCTCGCGCGCATCGCTGAGCTGTTCGGCATCGCGCACGACAAGATCCACATCCGCAGTCCCTTCCTCGGCGGCGGCTTCGGCTCGAAGGGGCTGATGGGCGGCCCGCCGGTCCTCGGCATCATGGCGGCCAAGCTGGTGGGCAGGCCGGTCAAGCTGGTGCTGGGTCGTGAGCAGATGTATGGCCCGGTCGGCCATCGCGCCCCCACGCGCCAGCGCCTGCGCCTCGGCGCCGACGGCGAGGGACGTCTGACCGCGCTCGATCACCATGCGCGGACGGTGTCGAGCACGTTCGACGATTTTTACGAGCCCGCGGCCGATGCCTCGCATACGCTCTATACGGCACCCGCCATCCGCACCTCGCATGACGCCGTGCGCGTCAACACCGGGACGCCGCTGTTCATGCGCGCGCCCGGCGAGGCGACCGGCTCGATTGCGCTGGAGAGCGCGATCGACGAAATGGCCTGGGCTTGCGGAATGGATCCGCTGGCTTTCCGTCTGAAGAACTATGCCGAGCGCGAGCCGATCAGCGGCAAGCCGTTCTCTTCGAAAGCGCTGCGTGCCTGTTACGAGCAGGGCGCCGCGCGCTTCGGCTGGGCGAAACGTTCGCTGCAGCCGCGGCAGATGCGCGACGATGCCGGCCTCCTGGTCGGCTGGGGCATGGGCACGGCGACCTTCCCGGCGCTGATGTTCCAGGCGGAAGCGCGCGCGGCGATCCGGCGCGACGGCTCAGGCGTGATGGAGACCGGTGCGCACGACATGGGGCAGGGCGCCTGGACGGCGCTGGCCCAGATCGCGGCCGATGCCGTCAGCCTCGATATCGCGCGCGTCGAATTCAAGGCGGGGACGTCCGATCTGCCCGATGCCGGCATCGCCGGCGGCTCCGCGCATACGGCCACGGCCGGTGCTGCGATCCACAGCGCCGGCGCGGCCGTGATCGCAAAGCTGGCCGATCTCGCCACCGGAGACGAGCGCTCGCCGCTGTTCGGCGCCGGCAATGCCGGCGTGATCGCGCGCGAGGGAAGGCTGGTCAGACGCGACGATGAAAGCCGCAGTGAGAGCTACGCCGAGATCCTCGCGCGCGCCGGCGTCGCGGAGGTCGAGGCCCGCGGGACCGGCGCGCCAAATCCTGCCGCGATGGAGGAATATGCCATGCATGCCCATGGCGCGGTGTTCGCGGAGGTGAAGGTCGATCCCGAGCTCGGTCAGGTGCGTGTCAGCCGCATGGTCGGGGCCTTTGCTGCCGGACGTATCGTCAATCCGCGGATGGTGCAGAGCCAGCTGTTCGGCGGCATGATCTGGGGCCTGTCCTTTGCGCTGCACGAGGAGGCGATTACCGATCGCCGTACCGGGCGGATCATGAACGCCAATCTCGGCGAGTACCACGTCCCCGTGAATGCCGACGTGCCGCCGCTCGACGTGATCACGGTCGAGGAGCACGACCCGCACGTCAACGCGCTCGGTATCAAGGGCGTCGGCGAAATCGGCATCACCGGCAGCGCCGGCGCTGTCGCCAACGCGGTCTGGCATGCGACCGGCGTGCGGGTCCGCAGATTCCCGATCCGGATCGAGGAGTTGCTGACGCAGCTTTGAGGAACCGCGCGGCACCGGGCGCGCCGTGCCCGGTGCCGTCAGCGGATCGAGCCGGAGAAATTGTCGATGTCGGGCGAGGGACGCGCCGGAAACAGCCGTGCGGTCGAGGAATTGTCGAGCCTTCGCTTGCACTTCGCCTCGTCGTCGTCGTCCTTGCCGCTGCGCTTCTTCGCGAATGAATCGTCGAGACGGTTGACGACCAGCATGGCGTGGTCGCGCTCCAGCGTGTCCGGGTTCTTGCGCTGTCCGTCGGCGCGGAACGTGCCGCCGACCATCTTGCCGGTCATGTCGTAGTCGCAGCCGGCCTTCCAGTCGCCCTGCTCCCATTTCCAGCCGTGCGCGATCAGCCGGCCATCCTTGTCGACGGTGACCTTCAGAATCGCGTTGTAGGCGAGCCAGATGCCGGCGAGGCCTGCGCGCTTGTCGTCGAAGCCTTCCAGCAGCGCGATCCGCTCGCGCTGCAGGGCATCGACGTGATCCCGTGCGTCGGCCGTGAAGTGCATCTCCGCGGTCCGCTTGTTCCAGGCTGGATGGAGAAATTCCGGGAATTCCTCGGTCTGTGTGCGCACCCAGTTGCGCTGGTCCTCCGTCAGTGCGCGCCGCGTCGGATCGTCGAGCCGCGGCAGCAGCGCCTTCCAGGCGCGGTTCAATCGCTGATCGTTCTCGGCGAGATCCGGGTCGGCGCAGATTTCCTCGTCCGTCGCCGTCTCCGGACGCGTACAGTCGAAGGTCGGCGCGGCGAACGAGGTCTCGGTCTTGTCGGCCACATCGGAGCTGCCGCTCGCGAAATAAGTGCCGGTGATCTGCGAGGGATCATCGCACTCGTCGCGATCCCCGATCGTATCGTCGCCATCGATCATGACGACGCGAAGCGTCTCGCCTTGGCGACGGAGCTTGATCGTCGCGGGTTTCGCTGGCCTGGCACGCTCCTGGCTTGCCGATGCGCTGTTCGAGGGCCCGGCATCCGGCGGCTGGATCGACCCGCTGAGCCAGCTGCCGCCCTTTGTCACCGTCGTGCTGAGCCTGCATTGCCGATGCTTGTCACTGCCGTAATAGGCATTCATATCGACCGTGATGCGCCGCGCGCCGTTTGCATCCGGTGAGATGGTGAGCTTTCCGAATGCGTTGGTCCACTTGCCGGAGAGCCCGCCACGGCCGAAGCCGCCGGCAATCTCGTCGAGCGCGTCCTTGCGCTGGCGCAGCGTCGCGACGAAATTGTCGCTGAGCTCGGCCTCATTGACCTCCTGCACGGTGTCGGCGGCTTGCGAGATCATCTCGTTGAACCAGGCCTCGTCGCGCTTGAGGAGTGGCCGGATATTTGCGGGCGTCCTGGCGAGCGCCGCGTCGAACGATCTGTCGATCGCGGCGACGAGCTTGTCGTAGCCCTTTTCCTTGCAGGCGGCTGGCTTGATCCCGCTACCGTTGCCGTCGGCCTCGCCGCATAGCGTGATCTTCACCGGCGCAGCGCTGGCGGCGCGGAGGTAATCGTCCATGGCATGGCAGGTGACGGGAGCGAGCAGGACCGTCGCGGTGATGAGCGCGAGGCGGTAGGGGGCGAACATTGGCGGCCCTTGGCTGGATCAAGATCGTGGCTGCCGGTTGGTCGTCCGCCGCGACTCCAAGGTTCAGGAGCGCTCGGGCGAGGCCTGGTCCCATTAATTCAGCTTCCTGCGGCGGTCCTTCACCGCCTCTCTTTGCAGCTCGATGTATTTGGCGATCGCCTTGCGCAGCTCGCGCGAAAGAAGCTTGTCGGCATCGCGCAATGCCAGTTCGGGTACGGCTTCGGCTTCCGCATTGGCGGGGGTAGTCTTCATGCGTGGGCTCCGTCTACGAAGCGGCCCCGGCGAGCCTAGGAGCCCGGGGCCATAACCTCAGCACCTTTGCGCCAGGCTGCTCGGCTACGTTTGGCAATATCTCGGCTACGTTTGGCAATATAGAGCGGTGGGGTCCGGCGAAAATTGAGATGGCTCAAGCCTGGCAGGATAAAAGCCGGTTCCTTCCGATGCGGCGGACCGTAGTCAGAACGTCGGCGGTGTGCAGGCCGAGATCACTTCGCACGGCTTGCCGCCGACGCAGCGGAAGCGGTGCGGGCGGCGGCTCTCGAAATAATAGGCATCGCCCGGATTGAGGATGCGGCGTTCGTCCTCGACGGTGACTTCGAGCTTGCCCGAGATCACGATGCCGCCTTCCTCGCCGTCGTGGACGAGGTGGACGCGGCCGGTGTCGCTGCCGGGCTCGTAACGCTCTTTGAGGATCTGCAGGCTGCGGCCGAACAGATTGTCGCCGACCTGCCGATAGGAGATCGGCTTCTTGCCGACCTCGGTCAGCTCCTCGGCGCGGTAGAAGATCTTGCGCCGGCTTTCCGGCTCCAGCGCGAAGAACTCGGCGAGCCCCATCGGGATGCCGTCGAGGATGCGCTTGAGCGCGCCGACCGACGGGTTCATCTGGTTGGATTCGATCAGCGAGATCGTCGAATTGGTGACCCCCGCGCGCTTGGCCAGTTCGCGCTGCGACAGCTTGTGGCGCGCCCGGATGAATCGCAGCCGTCCGCCGATGTCGACGCTCATAGCCCAGGTCCCCTGTTGCAGGTGTTGCGGATCGCGCAAATATGGACCGACAGCCCCAGTCAAATCAATGGGTTGCGGCCGAGCAGAAAAGGACTTGTTGCGCATTCCAAGCCGTGCCTCTGCTATGGGGTCAGCAAAGGAGCGCGGCCGTGACCCTTCATCAGATTCCGAACACTATCAAGACCGACTCGTTCTGGATGCCGTTCACGGCCAACCGGCAGTTCAAGAAGGCGCCGCGCCTGTTCTCCTCGGCCGAGGGCATGCACTACACCACCGTCGACGGCCGCAAGGTGATCGACGGCTCCGCCGGCCTCTGGTGCGTCAATGCCGGTCACGGCCGCAAGCAGATTGCGGCTGCGGTCGAGCGCCAGCTGATGACGCTGGACTTCGCGCCGTCGTTCCAGATGGGTCATCCGCTGGCGTTCGACTTCGCCGAGCGGCTCGCCGAGATCGCGCCGAAGGGTCTCGACCGCGTCTTCTTCACCAATTCCGGCTCCGAGTCGGTCGACACCGCGCTGAAGATCGCGCTCGCCTATCACCGCGCCACCGGACAGGCGAGCCGCACCCGGCTGATCGGCCGCGAGCGCGGCTATCACGGCGTCGGCTTCGGCGGCACCTCGGTCGGCGGCATGGTCGCCAACCGGCGCGCCTTCACGACGCTGCTGCCCGGCGTCGACCACATCCGCCACACCCACGATCTCACCCGCAACGCCTTCGCCAAGGATCAGCCGGAGCATGGCGCCGAGCTCGCCGACGATCTCGAGCGTCTGGTTGGCTTGCATGGCGCCGAGACCATCGCCGCCGTCATCGTCGAGCCTGTGCCGGGCTCGACCGCGGTGCTGCCGCCGCCGAAGGACTATCTGCAGCGCCTGCGCGAGATCTGCGACAAGCACGGCATCCTGCTGATCTTCGACGAGGTCATCACCGGCTTCGGCCGCCTGGGCACGCCGTTCGCCGCCAATTTCTTCGGCGTCACGCCGGACCTGATGACGACGGCCAAGGGCATCACCAACGGCACGATTCCCTGCGGCGCGGTGTTCGCGAGCCGCAAGGTGCACGACGGGCTGATGGTCGGTCCCGAGAACCAGATGGAGCTGTTCCACGGCTACACCTATTCGGCGCATCCGACCGCCTGCGCCGCCGGCATCGCGACGCTCGACATCTACAAGGACGAGGGGCTGCTGACGCGCGGCGCGTCGATCGCCGAATATTGGCGCGATGCGCTGCATTCGCTCAAAGGTCTGCCCAACGTCGTCGACATCCGCAATTGCGGCCTGATGGGCGCGGTCGAGCTGGCACCGCGTGGCGGCGCCGTCGGCGCGCGCGGCTATGACGTCATGGTCGACTGCTTCAACACCGGCCTTTACCTGCGCATGAGCGGCGACTCTTTCGCGATGTCGCCTCCGCTCATCGTCGAGAAGAGCCATATCGACCAGATGGTCTCGATCCTCGGTGACGCCATCAAGAAGGTGGCCTGATAATTGCTCTCGCCGTTGCGAGTAGTGTCCTTGCAGCGGCGAGCGTGATGCCGCGGGAGTTTGACCAAGCGTGAAAGTTCTGATCCTCGGCAGCGGTGTCATCGGCGTCACCTCTGCCTACTACCTCGCCCGTGCCGGCCACGAGGTGACGGTCGTCGACCGTCAGCCCGAACCGGCGCTGGAGACCTCTTTCGCCAATGCCGGCGAAGTCTCGCCCGGCTATTCCTCGCCCTGGGCCGGCCCCGGCGTGCCGGTGAAGGCGGTCAAGTGGCTGTTGATGAAGCACGGCCCATTGGTGGTCCGGCCGAAGCTCGATCCTGTCATGTGGGTCTGGCTGCTCAAGATGCTGCGTAACTGCACCAGCGCGCGCTACGGGGTCAACAAGAGCCGGATGATTCCGATCGCGGAGTATAGCCGCGATTCCTTGCGCGATCTGCGCCGCGACATCGGCATCCAGTATGACGAACGCTCGCAAGGCACACTGCAGCTGTTCCGCTACCAGGCGCAGCTCGACGGCACGGGCGAAGACATCGCCGTGCTCAAGCAGTATGGCGTGCCCTTCGAGGTGCTGAGCCGCGAGGGCTGCATCGCGGTCGAGCCGGCGCTATCAGGTGTGAAGGAGAAGTTCGTCGGCGGGCTTCGCCTGCCGCAGGACGAGACCGGCGACTGCCACATGTTCACGCAGGCGCTGGCCAAGCACGCGCAAGCGCTCGGCGTGCGCTTCATGTTCAACACCTCGATCGACCGCATCGTCACCGACGGCGCGCGTGTCAGCGGCGTTGCGACCGGCGCCGGCCTGTTGCAGGCCGACGCCTACGTGCTCGCGCTCGGCAGTTGGTCGTCGCGCCTCATGGCTCCGCTCGGGATCTCGCTGCCGGTCTATCCGGTGAAGGGCTATTCGATCACGGTGCCGATCAAGGACACGTCCGGCGCGCCGGAATCGACCGTGATGGACGAGACCTACAAGGTCGCGATCACGCGATTGGGCAACCGCATCCGCGTCGGCGGCACCGCGGAAATCTCCGGCTATTCGGACAAGCTCTACGATGCGCGCCGCGCAACGCTGGATCACTCGCTCACCGATCTGTTCCCGCGCGGCGGCGATCTCACTAAAGCGACATTCTGGAGCGGCCTGCGTCCGATGACGCCGGACGGCCCGCCGGTGATCGGCCCGACGCACTACGCCAATCTGCATCTCAACACCGGCCACGGTACGCTCGGCTGGACCATGTCCTGCGGCTCGGGCCGCGTGCTCGCCGACATGCTGTCGGGCAAGAAGCCGGACATCGATGTGAGTGCGTTGACGGTGGAGCGGTACAAGCACCGGTTCGGGTAAGACTCTCTCAGCTCGTCATTGCGAGCGTAGCGACGCAATCCAGCCTCCTTCCGCGGAGACCAGTCTGGATTGCTTCGTCGCAAGGGCTCCTCGCAATGACGATGTGGACGTGATGTGCGTCCAAATCTATCACCGTCACCCTGAGGTGGCCGCTTCTTCAGCGGCCCTCGAAGGGCGACGGCCCGGCCGCATCGGGGCCGTGCATCCTTCGAGGCTCCCGGCGCGATGCTATTGCATCGCGCTACTCGCGCCTCCAGCGACAATGGCTTCGCCATTGCGCGGGGATGACGGGTTGAGAGGGAGTCCGCGGAGCGGAAGCTTACGCCCCCGTCACGCAATTCACCCACAGCACCACGGCCTTCGCATCCTGCGCCGGATTGGAAAACCGGTGCGGCCTTCGGCTCGCGAAACGAAAACTGTCACCCGTCTTCAGCGACCAGGTCTCGCTGTCCACCGTCAGCATCATCTCGCCGTCGAGCACGAGGCCGGCCTCTTCGCCGTCATGGGTGTAGAGCTCGTCGCCGGTGGAGCCGCCGGGCTCCAGATGCACGAGGAAGAGGTTGAGCTTGTTGTCGGCGCTCGCCGGGCTCAGCAGCTGCTTGGACACGCCGGTGCGCCACAGCTTCAGTTCGGGGCGTTGCAGCCCGCGCGTCACCACCTGGTCGGAGGTGCCGTCGGCACTCGGACTTGCGCCGAACAGTGCGGCGATGCCGACGCCGAGCACGTCGGCGAGCGTGGCCAGCACGCGCAGCGAGGGCGAGGACAGGCCGCGCTCGATCTGGCTGAGGAAGCCGATCGATAGATCGGTGCGCGCCGCGACCGTTTCCAGCGAGAATTGCCTGATACGCCGGAGATCCCGGATGCGGCGGCCGACCGCGACGTCCATCGCAGGTTCCGCCGGTTTGGTGACGGCTTTGGGCTTCACCCGCTTCGCCGGCTTTGCAACGGCCGGTTTGCGCATTCTTTTGCCACCGCTCACGTCAAACCGCTTCCTTCATGTGCATGAAAACCGCTTGCATCGTCCGCGAAAGTGTGACCAAATTTTCATATTGGTGAAAATAGGCCGAAACGGCGTGGCCCGCAACGTCTGATCACGACATGCGCGAGCGCCGCCATCGGCCAGACCCAAAAGGGGGATGCGATGAAGCGTATTGTTCAGGCCGCGATGGCGGCACTCGCGATTGCAGTACTCATGCCGGCCTCGGCGCAACAGGTGCTCAAGGTCGGCTCGACCCCGACGGGCATTCCCTTCACCTTCCTCGACACCAAGACCAACAGCATCCAGGGCATCATGGTCGACCTCATCACCGAGGTCGGCAAGGATGCCGGCTTCAACGTGCAGATCGAGCCGATGCAGTTCTCGGCCCTGATCCCGTCGCTGACCTCGAGCAAGATCGACATCATAGCCGCCGCGATGTTCATCACGCCGCCGCGCAAGGAGGTCGTCGACTTCTCCGATCCGATCTACAGCTATGGCGAAGGCCTCGTCGTGCCGAAGAGTGATACCAAGGCCTATGCCACCCAGGAGGATCTGAAGGGCGAGACGGTCGGCGCGCAAGTCGGCACCGCCTTCGTCGACGCACTGAAGAAGACCGGCCTGTTTGCCGACGTGAAAGCCTACGACACTATTCCGGACATCCTGCGCGACGTGAACACCGGTCGCCTCAAGGCCGGCTACGCCGATTATCCGATCCTCGCCTACAATCTGAAGCAGGGCGGCTTCCCGGAGGTGCGCCTCGTCGAGGGCTACAAGCCCGTCACCATCGGCTCGGTCGGCATCGGCGTACGCAAGGGCGAGACCGCGCTGCTCGGCAAGATCAACGCCTCGCTGGCGAAGCTGAAGTCCAACGGCACCATCGACAAAATTCTGAATAAGTGGGGCCTGAAGGCCCAGGGCTGATCGACAACGACGGATCGATGAAGGCTGGCCGATGAAAGGCTTCTGGCACGACGCCGCCGAGTTTTTCCCGATCCTGATGAACGGCGTCGCGCTGACGATCGTCGTCACCATCGGCTCGCTGCTGCTCTCGACGGTGCTCGGCCTCGTCTGGGCGATGATGCGGGTCTCCGGCATCAAGGCGCTGTCGATGCTCAGCGCCAGCCTGATCAACGTGATCCGCGGCATCCCGATTATCGTGCTGTTGTTTTATCTCTACTTCGTGATGCCCGATCTCGGTGTTACGCTCAGCGCGCTGCAGGCCGCCATCCTCGGGCTCGGCATCGCCTATTCAGCCTACCAGGCGGAAAACTTCCGCGCCGGCATCGAGGCGATCGACAAGGGTCAAGTCGAGGCGGCGCAGTCGATCGGCATGGGCTGGTGGCTCACCATGCGCCGCGTGGTGCTGCCCCAGGCGGTGCGCATCGTGCTGCCGCCCTACGGCAACGTCATGATCATGATGCTGAAGGACTCTTCGCAGGCCTCGACCATCACGGTGGCCGAACTTGCGCTGCAGGGCAAGCTGATTGCGTCCTCGACCTTCAAGAACAGCAGCGTGTTCACGCTGGTGGCGCTGATGTATCTCACCATGAGCATTCCGCTGATCCTGCTGGTCCGTCACTTCGAGAAGCGGGCCGGGAAGCGATGATCGAGCTGAACGACGTCCACAAGAGCTTTGGCAAGGTCGAGGTGCTCAAGGGCATCTCGGCGACCGTCGAGAAGGGCGAGGTGGTCTGCATCGTCGGTCCCTCCGGCTCCGGCAAGTCCACCATCCTGCGCTGCATCAACGGGCTGGAAAGCTACGATCGCGGCGAGATCAGCGTCGAGGGCCTCAAGGTCGACCGCGACGCGCCGTCGATCGTGAACATCCGCACCCAGGTCTCGATGGTGTTCCAGCGCTTCAACCTGTTCCCGCATCGCACGGCGCTGGAGAACGTGATCGAAGGACCGCTCTACGTGAAGACGGAGCCGCGTGCCCAGGCGTTCGAGCGTGGCCGCGCGCTACTCGCCCAGGTCGGCCTCGCCGAGAAGGCCGATGCGCACCCGCCGCAGCTCTCCGGCGGCCAGCAGCAGCGCGTCGCGATCGCGCGGGCGCTGGCGATGCAGCCCAAGGCGATCCTGTTCGACGAGCCGACCTCGGCGCTCGACCCCGAGCTCGTCGGTGACGTGCTCGGCGTGATGCGCAAGCTCGCCGACGACGGCATGACCATGGTCGTCGTCACCCACGAGATGGGCTTTGCCCGCGACGTCGCCGACCGCGTGCTGTTCATCGACGGCGGCGTCATTGTCGAGCAGGGGCCCGCCAAGGCGCTGCTCAACCAACCGCAGCACCCGCGCACGCAGGACTTTTTGCGGCGCGTATTGCATCCGCTCTGACCGGTCTTCGCCATGACGCGCCTGCCTCTGCCGCCCTCGCTCTACGCCGACACCGCCGTCGCGCCGGTCGCCACGCCGCCGCTCGACGTCGACAAGAATGTCTCCGTCGCCATCGTCGGCGGAGGCTACACCGGCCTCTCCACCGCGCTGCATCTGGCGGAGCAGGGCGTCGAGGCTCTGGTTTTGGAGGCGCAGGAGCCGGGTTGGGGCGCGTCCGGCAACAATGGCGGCCACACCAATCCGGGCCTGAAGCACGATCCTGATCAGATCGAGGCCGATTTCGGCGCCGAGCTCGGCCGCCGCATGATCGAGTTCGCCTACGGCACGACCAACTTCACCCATGATCTGATCCGCCGCTACCAGATCCCGTGCGAGGCACGGCAGAACGGCACGCTGCGCGCGGCCTATCATGAGGCCAGCGCCGCCGCGATCGAGGCGACCGCGCGGCAATGCATCCGCCGCGGCATGCCGGTGACCTATCTCAACCGCGAGCAGCTTCGCGAGATGACCGGCACCGACCGCTACGTCGGCGCCATGCTTGATGCGCGCGGCGGCGATCTGCATCCGCTCAGCTACGCCCGCGGCCTCGCGCGGGCCGCGATCTCGGCGGGCGCGAAGGTGCATGGCGAGACGCCGGCGCTGTCGCTCCGTCGCGACGGCAACCGCTGGCGCATCGAGACGCCGCGGGCGGTGGTGCATGCCGACAAGGTCCTGCTCGCCACCAACGGTTTCTCCGACGATCTCTGGCCGGCGCTCCGCCGCACCATCGTGCCGGTGTTCTCCTCGATCGCCGCGACCGCGCCGCTCTCCGACGCGGTTGCCGGCTCGATCATGCCGACGCGTCCGGTGCTCTACGAGAGCGGTCACATCACCGTCTATTATCGTATCGACCAGCACAATTGTCTCCTGATGGGCGGCCGCGGGCCGATGCGCTGGATCAAGTCGCCGTACGACGTCGCTTATCTCATTCGCTATGCCGAGCGGCTATGGCCGCAGCTGAAAGGCGTTTCCTGGACTCACGGCTGGAACAGCCGGCTCGCCATCACCGCGGATCACTACCCGCATGTGCATGAGCCTGCCGAGGGCGTGCTGATCTCGCTTGGCTGCAATGGCCGCGGCGTTGCGCTCGCGACCGCGATGGGCGCTCAACTCGCGCGACGGCTGATCGGCGGCGCCAGGGCGGAGATCGACATGCCCATCACCGGCATCAAGCCGATCCCGATGCACGCGTTCTGGCCGGTGGGTGTGACGAGCGCCGTCATCGCGGGCCGGGTGCGGGACCGGCTCGGCATTTGAAGAAGGCGCCGCCCCGGTGATGAGCAGCGCCTTGCATCATTGGCGGATATAGGATGTCAGCAGCGGCCCTGCTTCCACAGGCCGGGCGGGCAGCCGTGACCGCGCCAGCCGACCTTGCGTCCGCGCGACCATCCCGGCGGCGTGCCAAGGTGATGATAACCCATCGAATGACCATAACCAAAACCATGGCCGCCGCCATGGCCGCCCTTGGCCAGAGCTGGGCCTGTCAACGTAAAGCCGGCCGCGATGATCAGCGACGCGGCGAGCGCAAGTTTCTTCATCAATTCCTCCACTGGGGTGAGCGCATTTGTCCGTTTAACGAACGAACTGTGCGCAGCTAAGTTCCCTGCGAATGTGGAGGAGTCGTGATGCTCGCCTGGATGCGTAATCGCGCGAGCGCTCAACGAACGCGGGCAGAATCGCGCAGCGATCCCTAGCCCTCAGGCTTCCGCCACCGCGTCGGCCCAGGGCTGAAAGATCTCGACCGCGCCAAAATTCGTGTCGCCCGCGCGCATCACCACGCTCGGGCAGGCGAACTTTTGCGGCAAGGCCTGCACGCGGGTCTCTTCATAGTCGAAGCGCGAGCCCAGCGTCTTGCGCACATCCTCCGGCAAACGAGCATCGCCGATCACCACCGCGCCTTCGCTGGCGTCGATGCGCGGCTGATGGATGGCGGCATCGAGATCCATGCCGAAATCCATCGCGAAGGACACGAGCTGCATCACCGACGGCAGAATGCGGCGGCCGCCGGAGGCGCCAACGGCGAGGCGCTTGCCGTCCTTGGTCTCGGCGATGACCGGCGTGTAGTTGCAAAGGCAGCGCTTGCCGGGAGCCAGCGAGTTGGTCGTGCCGGGCGTCGGGTCGAACCACATGATGCCGTTGTTCATGGCGATGCCGCTGTGCGGCGTCACATATCTCGAGCCAAAGGACGAGAGCAGCGTCTGCGTCACCGCGGCGATGTTGCCGTGCCGGTCGACCACGGAGAAATGCGTCGTGCAGGCCGGCGCCAGATATTCGGCACCGAGCGAGCGTTTGCCGTCGGCATCGCCCATGTCCTTGAGCCGCTCGCGGAAGGCCGCCTGCAGAGCGAGTGCGTATTCGACATAGGCGGTCGCGTCCGGCGCGCGTCCCGGCTTCAGGCTCTGCTGCAACAGGCGCAGCGCGTGCGCCATGGTCGGCCCGGCCGTGAGCTCGGGCGTCGCATAGACCTTGCCGTCGCGATACGGGATCGCCAGCGGCTCGCGCAAATGCGCGCGGAATGCGGCGAGGTCCTCGACCGACAGCGAACCGCCATCGGCCTTGATGTCGGAGGCGATGCTCCTGGCGAGGTCACCCTGGTAGAAATCGCGCGGCCCAGCGTCGGCAAGATGCGACAGCGTCGCCTTCAGCGTGTCCTGCGGCAGCCGGGTCTCGGCCTTGATGCCCCATGGCGCGCTCGGTGGCAGCCCGTCCTTCAGGAACGCCGCCGCGCTGGCGGGATAGCGCCTGAGATCGGCGGCCGAGCCGGAGATCGTCACCGTGGTCCACCAATCGACCAGCAGGCCTTCGCCGGCGAGCTTGGCTGCCGGCGCGACCAGATCCTTCCACGGCATTTTAGCGTAGCGGCGATGCGCCTCTTCCATCCCCGCGACGACCCCGGGCACGGCGATCGAACCGGGGCCGTGGACGTTGCGATCGTCCTTCACCCGCGGCCACGGAAAGAGATCGGAAGCGGCGCCCTCGCCGCTGAGCGGATAGTCGGCGACGCGCAGGCTCTGCGGCGCGCGCATGCCGTAATCGATCACCTCGTAGCGATTTTCCTTGGCACGGTAGAGCACCATCGCACCGCCGCCACCGATGCCGCTGTTCCAGGGCTCCAGCACGTTCAGCGCCATGGTCGTCGCCACGATCGCATCCACGCAGTCGCCGCCCGCCGCCAGCACCTGTGCCCCGACTTCGGCCGCCCGCCGCGATTGCGAGGCGACGATGCCACCCTTGGACGTGACGGCGGGTTTGCGGACGGTTTGGTTGAGGCTGAACTGATGGGGCATGATGTCGTCTTGATGTTCTGGGCTGTCTTCGTTGCGCTGACTTGCTCCGCGATTGGCGAAGCGCGCGGACAATGGCACATTGCGGCCAACGAGAACATCCAAAGGGAGGCGCAACATGGCTGGTGTGAAACAGGCGCGGGATGGTGCGGTCGGAATCCTGACGCTCGACGAACCCGCAAGCCTGAATGCGATGACGCCGGACCTGCTCGGCGCGCTCGCCGCCGCCATCGGCGAGATGTCGCAGGACGAGAGTATTCGAGCCCTGATCCTGACCGGTGCGGGACGCGGCTTCTGCTCGGGACAAAATCTGAAGGCGTCGGAGGCGCTCGGCGAAGACATCGCGGCCGGCGTGATGCGCTTCTACTGGCCGGCCTTCAAGGCATTGCGCGAATGCCGCGTGCCCGTCGTCGTCGCCGTGAACGGGGTGGCGGCCGGCGGCGGCTTCAGCCTCGCCATGGCCGGCGACATCATCGTCGCGGCGCGGTCGGCGAGCTTCATCCAGGTGTTCAGCCGCATCGCGTTGGTGCCGGATCTCGGCTCGACCTGGCTGCTGCCGCGGCTGGTCGGCCGGCAGCGCGCGCTCGAGCTGATGCTGCTCAACGAGCCGCTGACCGCAGAGCAAGCCCGGCAGATCGGCCTGGTGCGGCAGGTCGTCGACGACGCGAAGCTGATGGACGAGGCGCTGACGCTGGCGCACCGGCTGGCCGAGGGCCCGACGCGCGCTTTGGTGGCAACCCGCCTCCTCGTCGAGGAGAGCGAGCACGCGACCTACGAGGCGCAATTCCGCCGCGAGATCGAGCTCCAGGCGGTGATCCGCAAGAGTGCCGACGCCGTCGAAGGCCGCAAGGCCTTCGTCGAGAAGCGCAGGGCGAGGTTTACCGGGAAGTGAGGGTTACGGCTGCCCTAGCTCCGTCATGGCCGGGCTTGTCCCGGCCATCCACGTTCTCGTGGGGATGCAAGGACGTGGATGCCCGGGACGAGCCCGGGCATGACGAGTGGAGAGACTGTTGGTCGAAAAGCAGGGCCGCTCAGAGCGAGCGGTTCAGCCGGCTGGCCTGATACTTGGCGCGCCATTTCGGGCCGGGCCCGCGCATATAGTGAAGCTCGGGGCGGTAGGGGTCACCGGCGACCCGGATCAGCGTCTGCCATTTGGCAGCGACGAAGCTCAGGGGCTGGCGGAGGAGGCTCAGTGAGGCGATCGACATGGCATCACCTCAATGCGGCTTGCCGAGCATGGCGGTGAAGGGAAGGTCGAAAATCTCCTCGCCGTCGTCGTCGCTGACATGGATCACCCAGTCGCGCCAGTCTTCGTTACTCGGCGTCAGGATCATCGATCGCATGATCTGAGAGGCACGGTCGCGCGCCTCGGTGAGATTGGACACGGCGGCGCCGTAGCGGTCGATCAGCGTGCCCTCGGTGTTCGAGCAGTGAAAATAGACCTGGACCATATGCGCCTCCTGGCGGAGCAACTGGGATGGCAAAGCGATACCACCCGTAGCCTTTGCGAAACATTCGGGTCGAACCCGGTAAGGGAATTTACGGATATTGGTCGGCCTCAAGGTCGTTACAGGTTTAATCACAGGCGAGTGATGTTGAACTGGACGGCATTTCCACGGCATGGAACACCTTTTCGCGGGGAAGTTTGGGAGGCCGCCGTGAGCCATTTCACATCTAAGCGCGAACGCCGAAGGCTGCGCGCATGTGCGGGAGTCTTAACGGCTCTGCTTGGGCTCGGCTCAGTGGCATCATCAGAGCCGCTCCGCCGGAGCGGCTATGCGATCGGCGCGGACACCTGCGGCAACGGCGATCTCGCTTTTGCCAGAATCCAGATCGACATGAAGGCCGGCTTTTGCGCCGGGCTCGTCGCCAGCGAAGAGGATGGCCTCAAGTTTCCGCGGTCGATCGTCCAGGTGCCGGGCCGCGACCTGTTCGTGGTGGCCGACATGGGCGGTTGGGGCCATACCGACGGACGGCTGCTGCTGCTCGATCCGCGCGCGCCGCAGGCCGGGCGGCTCAAGGAGCTTCTGGCGGGAATCGAATATCCATTCGGCCTCGCGATCGGTCCGGACAAGAAGCTTTACGCCTCGACCGCCGAGACGATCTTCCGGTTCGATCCGCTCGCCGACAATCCGCGCGGCACGGTCGAAACCATCATCCGTCACATGCCCGGGCGCCGGATCACGTTGCCCGACGGCACCAGGCTCGAGGAGAGCGCGCATCCGCTCAAGCAGTTCGTCTTCGACAGGAACGGGCGGCTGTTCGTCAACGTCGGCTCGCACAGCGACGACTGCATCACGCCGGCGCCGATCACGAAGCCTTGCGCGGCGGCCGAGGGCGCTTCCGCCATGGCGTCGATCTGGCTGTTCGTGCCGCCTGCGAGCGGCGTCTTCCCGGCGCTGAATCCTGGCGATCCCGATCCGCCGCACACCGTTTATGCGCGCGGCTTGCGCAACTCGATGGCCCTAGTGCTGCATCCGAATTTCCCTGATGCCGGCTACGCCTTCCTGCAGGGCGAGAACGGGCGTGATCTGCCCGATATTTTCAAGCCGAACGAGGAGATCAACGCGATTCTGCAGGGCAGGCATTATGGCTGGCCCTATTGCTACGATCTGTCGACGCCGAGTCCCGAATTCAGGAACGTGCTGCAGGGTGGCGTCTACAAGTCGCTGTGCACGGCAGGCGCGCTCTACAAGCCGCCGCTCACACTGATGCCGCCGCACGGTGCGCCGCTCGCGATGCTCTATTATCACGGCGCCAAGTTTCCAGAGCTCGAGGGCAAGCTGCTGGTCGGCCTGCACGGCTATCGCCCGACCGGCAGCCGCGTCCTCGTCTACGACGTCGATGATCACGGTTTCCCCAAGCCAAGCCCGGCACCGGTGCACTATCACGTCAGCTGCGCGGCCGAGCCGACGCGCAGTTTTCAGACCGACGCCGGCGAGGTGGGGGCCGCGCCGTTCGAGGAGCTGATCGCGGGTTGGCACCGCGTCAACGGCGCGCGGCCGCAAGGCGCGCCGGTCGGCATGACGGTCGCGGAGGATGGCGCGATCTGGCTGATCGAGGACAAGAACCAGAGCGTGATCCGCATCGATCGTGCCGCAGGCGACCCACCGCCACCGCTGCCGTGCGACACGCGCAGCGAGGCGATGATCGACCAGCTTGCGGCCTTTGTCGCCCGGGACGCGCAGAACACCGCCCGGCTCACCACGCTGCGCAGAGGCCTCGTCGAGCGGCACTGCGTCGGCTGTCATTCGGATTTCGGTTTGAAGCCGGCTCGATCGGAGGCCGAGAAGGACAGGGCGGCGCTCCGCTTCATGCTCGCGCAGGACGGCTGGATTTATCCGGGCGACCCCTCGTCCGGCAAGCTGCGCACGCGCCTGCGCGGCATCGGCGCGGAGAAGCTGATGCCGCCGGGCGGCGAGAGCCTGCCGAAGACCGAGCCCGGCTATGCCCGCCTGCTCGACACGATGGATCTGCTTGTTGCGAAGATGATCCCGGGCACGCGGATGCGGATCAAGCCCGGCCCGCCGCAGCGCAAGTTCTTTGGAAAGACGAACAAGGAATGCGGCGAAATACCGGCTGCGAAGGTCGTTGTCGTGACACAAAGGAGCGCTGTAGACAAACCCGGCTTCAGCCAATTCTTCCGGCCGGCCGATCCCTACCTGAATGGCGAGTGCACCGACGGCGATGGCTATTTCATCCGGCAGGAATTTCTGGTGCCTGTGCAGTAGCGTCCTCCTCGTCGTTGCGACGGCGCCCGCGCAAGCTCAAACGAAGCTGTTCGAAAGCGCGCAGGTGACGCCCGCCGGCGAATACACCTTCGGCATCGAAGGCCCGGCAGCCGACCTCGACGGCAATTTGTTCGTGGTCAATCTCGGCAAGCCCGGCACCATCGGCAGGCTGCCTGCGGGCGGTGCGGCGTCGGAGCCATTCACGGCTCTGCCGGAGGGCAGTGTCGGCAACGCCATCCGCTTCGATCGCAGCGGCACGATGTTCATCGCCGACTACAAGAAGCACAACATCTTTGCGATTCCAAAGGGCGCGACCGAGCCTATCGTCTGGTTTCACTCCGATGAGATGAACCAGCCAAACGACATCACCATCGCCCACGACGGCACGGTCTATGCGAGCGATCCGAACTGGAAGGGCAGGGAAGGTCACATCTGGCGGATTGCGAAAGCCGCCGATGGCACGGTGCAGGGACAAGTGATGACGTCACCGCGCACGATGGGCACCACCAACGGCATCGATCTCAGCCCTGACGGCAAGACGCTTTATGTCGGGGAATCCAGTAATGGTCAGATCTGGTCCTATGCCATCAATGGCAACGAGCTGACGGGCGCAAAGCTGGTCAAGGCATTCCAGCCCGACACTGTCGACGGGCTGCGCACCGACGTTACCGGCCGTCTCTATGTCGCGCGCATTCTCAAGGGCACGGTCGCGCTGATGAAGCCCAACGGCGCGGTCGAGCGCGAGATCGCACTCAAGGCCAAGGAGCCGACCAACCTCGCCTTCGGCGGCAGCGATGGCAAGACCGTCTTCGTCACCCAGCGTCAGGGCGGCTTCATCGAGTCCTTCCGGACCGACCGGCAGGGCCGCGAGCACTGCCTCCAGCGCGGGCGCTGCTAGAGCGTGATCTGCTTCCGGCGGAGAGCCGCGCGATAGGTGCGGCATTCTTCTTGCTTGCATCTCGCCGCCGCGGGGACCAAGACTTTCGTGGCACCTCAAAAGAACCTGCGAGCACGGAGTGTTTGAGTGAAAGCCGTCCATACCGAACTGCACCGCAGCCATGATCCGCAATTCTTCCTGGTCCGCGGCGTCGTCAAGCGCACCACCGAGCAGCCGGAGCGCGCCGACCGCCTGCTCAAGGGGTTGAAGGACGGCAAGCACCAGCTCGTCGAGCCGACCAAGTTCGGGCAGGGGCCTCGCGCGCGCATTCACAGCCCGGAATATCTGTCGTTCCTGAGCGAAGCCTGGGACGCCTGGACCGCGCTCGGCGATTCCGGCCCAGAAATGATCGGCAACATCCACCCGGTGCGGCATGCCGCGACCTATCCGACCCATATCGTCGGCAAGCTCGGCTGGCACACCGCCGACACCGCGGCGCCGATCGGTCCGGGTACCTGGGCCGCGGCCTGTGCCGCGACCGACGTTGCGGTCACCGCCGCGCAGATGGTGATGGACGGCGAGGATGCGGTCTACGCGCTCTGCCGTCCGCCCGGCCACCACGCCTATCGTGACATGGCTGGCGGCTTCTGCTTCCTCAACAACAGCGCGATTGCCGCAGGCCAGCTGCGGCAGAAGCACGAGCGCGTCGTCATCCTCGATGTCGACGTCCATCACGGCAACGGCACGCAAGGCATCTTCTACGCCCGGCCCGACGTCTACACGATCTCGATCCATGCCGATCCGGTTGCATACTATCCTTATGTGTGGGGCTATGCCCATGAGCGCGGCGAAGGCCCGGGCCTCGGCGCCAATCTCAACATTCCCCTCGCGATCGGTACCGGCGATGACGGCTACATGCAGTCGCTGGACGTCGCGCGCAAGGCCATCGAGTCCTTTGCGCCCGGCGCGCTCGTGATCGCGCTCGGCCTCGATGCCTCCGAACACGATCCGCTCAAGGGATTGGCCGTCACCACGCCGGGCTTCCGCCGGATCGGCCAGGCCATCGCCAGGATGGGCCTGCCCACCGTGTTCGTGCAGGAAGGCGGCTATCTTTCGGATATTCTGGGTGCGAACCTGACCTCGGTGCTGGCGGGATTCGAAGAAGCGAGGTGAGGCTTGAAGCGCGCTGCCGCGGGGGCGCTATTCAGCCGCTTGCTGCAGCGGCCAGGCATTACGGCTGATGGGAAGGCCTCCGTTCGCGCGGGAGCCATCGGCGATCGCGAGGCGATGCGAGGGCGACGGCGAGCACAGCGAGAAGCGCCAGCCGTCGGGATCGTCGGCGATATCGGGCTTGAAGCTGATTTCGATGGCCTCGCGTGACACCTGCATCGCGAAGGCGTCGAGCGGCAGATTGAGGCCAAAGCCCCTGGCCTTCAGATAGGCCTCCTTGAGCGTCCAGTAGTCGAAGAAGCGCTCAATCGCGGCGGGCTCCGGCAGTCCCCGCAAGGTCTCGACCTCCTCCGGCGCAAAGAAGCGAAGCGCGGTGGACAGCGGCGCCGCCCGCCGCGACACGACTTCGACGTCGACGCCGACGGTCTCATGCCGCGAGACGACGCAGGCGGCGCAGCCGTCGGCATGAGACAGGCTGAAATGCAGCGCGGTCGAGGTTGCGGGCGCTGCGACAAATGGCCGCCCGTAGCGGCCGGCCCCGAAGGACCAGTCGGAGGGCGCGACGTTGGGAGCGACCTGCGACAGCGCCAGGCGCAGCATGGCGTGCGCGAAGATATACTGCCGTCGATGCCGCTCGAACATGAAGCGATCGGCCCGGGTCCGTTCGTCGACCGAGAGCAGCCGTCGGCACGTCTCGACCGCGCCCGGCGCGTCGATGGACTCGATCAGTCCGACAAAGAGTTCAATTCTGTCGTTCGGCATCAATTGGGCCTTTTGCGTCAGGCGGAGGGCAAATCCCTCGTCCTGACGGAAGAAACAACTGAGCAAGAATCAGCCATGCAGACCGCTTCTAGCGGTCCACCCGGGCGAATTCTTGTCGATTTGCAGGCCGGTTTACAGCTGCAAGCTTGTGCGAGACCCCAGCTCGACACGCGAGCGGCCCATCTTCGAAAAAAGTAAAGCCTGAGATTGGTACGGCGTCCCCGGCCGACGAAATCCTACTTCTTCTTTGCACCCAGGAGCTTCTGGAGAGCTCTGCGGTCCTTGTCGCCCAACGAGGTGCCCCTGGCAAATTTGCTGAACCCCATAACACTCCCCCCTTGAAAATAATCGTCCAAATCAAAACGTGCGAATATCTTGCGCGGTGACGTCGAATAATCAAGACGCAACTTGATCATTCACAGCTTTGGCGCGTGAACCCGTAGTCATCCGGGATGTCAGTCGCTCTGGCCGTCCTCGACAGCCGCGCCGCCGATGGGTGGCAGCGCGCCGCGGGCCCCGGCCGCTACGCTTTTGCGGCATCGAGTACCGCTGCTGTCAGATGGCTAACACTTCGTTTCGTTTTACCTTGATTCGAATCGTTGGTTTCCCCCATCTCGCGGCGCGGCTATGAGTGCGGCCTGATGGCCATTTGAGCGCGCGCCCATGCATTCCGTTGCACTGCTGACTGCCAGCTATGCCAAGGATATCGAACGTTTTTCGCTGCTCAGCGAGAGCATCGACACCTGGCTGACGGGATACACGCGGCATTATGTTCTCGTTAATGACGAGGATGTGCCGCTGTTCGAGCGCTTCGCCTCCGACAAGCGGATCATCGTTCCGGCCTCGCGCTATTTGCCGAAATGGCTGTTCGCCCTGCCGCCGGCGCTTCAGTTCATCAGCAAGCGGCGCGTCTGGCTGTCGCTGCTGTCGTCGCCGGTGCACGGCTGGCACATCCAGCAGATCCTGAAGATCGCCGGCGTCCTCAACGCGCCCGAGCAGCGCGTTTGCATCCTGGATTCGGACAATCTGTTCTTTCGCGAATTCGACGTTGGCCAATATGCCGGCGCCGAGAAGACGCCCCTGTTCGTCACTCCGAAGGACATCGGCGCCGATCACCCGCTGCATGGCCTGTGGCTGCGCACCGTCGATCAGCTGCTCGGCATCAAGAACCGCTCCTTCCCCGCCGACGATTATGTCGGCAACGCGCTGGTCTGGGACAAGGACGCCGCGCGCGCCATGACCGCCGCGATCAAATCGGCGACGGGGCTGAATTGGGTCCTGGCGCTGTGCCGCAAGAAGAAGTTCTCGGAATATCTGATGTACGGCCATTTCGTCGCGAACTCGCCCGCGCATCTGGCCGCCCACCGGGTCACCGAAGACAGCATCGCGGTCTCGCATTGGGACGACACGCCGCTCGACCGTCCCGCCATCGAGGCGATGATGTGCGCCGCCTCCCCCGAGCAGGTCGCGCTCTGCATCCAGTCCTATTCCTCGACCTCCGTCGACGATATCCGCGACGTGTTCCGCCTCTCTTCGCGCGATCGCCGGGCTCCGAGCCTTGCACCGGACCACGTCGACGAGGCGGCCGCTTTCGTCGTGCCGAAAGCGCGCTGAGATCCACCGCCCTCAGGCGTCTTTCGTAAACTTGCTGATCACGTCCAGGAATGGCTTCGGCTTGAACTCGCCGTCGAGCGGCAGCGGGCGGTTCGGCTGCTTGTCGGCGCGGGCGAAGGTGCCGTTGATCCAGCTGTAGCGATCCGAAAGGCCCCAGGTCAGGATCGAGCGCACCGGGCCGCTGGTCGAGATCGCCGTCAGCAGATCATCGACGCGCTTGGCGACGATGGCGTCGCGCTCCGCGGGACTTCCCGCCAGCTTCTGATCGTCGACGTCGAGCTCGGTGACGAGTACATCCAACCCCCACGAGCGCAGCTCGGTGACGAATTCAGCGAGGCCGTGCGTGTCGATCTCGAGCTCGGCATGTAGATGCGATTGCAAGCCCACGGCGTGGAGCGGAACACCCTGGTCGAGGAGCTCCATGATGAGGTTGCGATAAGCCGCGCGCTTGGCAATGAACGAGTCCTTCGCGGATTCGATGTCGTATTCGTTGATCGCGAGCTTGACGAAGGGATCCGCCGCGGCGGCCGTGCGGAAGGCGAGCGGAATCCAGCTCTGACCCAGATGCTGCGTCCAGAACGTGTCGCGCCGGTCCTTTGGGCCGCGGGGGTTGTCGGGAATCGGCTCGTTGACGACGTCCCACGACGTCAGCTTGTCCTTGTAATAGGAGGCGACGGTGCCGATGTGGTCGACATAGGCGCGCTCGACGCCGCGGGTCATCTTGATCTGCTTGGTCCAGTCTGGAATGTCGTGATACCAGGCGAGCGCGTGGCCGCGCATCGTCAGGTCGTTGTCCCGCGCGAAATCCAGGATCGCGTCGGCGCGCTCGAAATTGAACGTGTGGGCGTTTGGCCGCAGCATCGGCCATTTCAGCTCGAGCACCGGCACCACCTGCGTGCAATAGGTGCTGATGGCTTCGCCGAGCCTGGGATCGGCCTGCAGATCCCACAGCGTCGCCGCTGCGCCAAAGCCGGGGCGGCGCTGCGTAAGCTTCGACGCCGGCGCCGCGGATGCCGTTGCTCCCGCCGCGAGTGCTGCGGCGCTACCGAGGAGAAATTCGCGTCTATCGAGCCTGATCACGGCAGTCCTTTTCGAACCAACGCCCCCATTGTACCAAGCGGTGCCTGGCAACGCCCGGGTTTCACCCTGTTGGGTTAACCTCTGCCGCCTGCAAGTCACGGTTTCCACCCACCATCGCGCCTTGCCGTTCGCGGAAGGGCAAATTTAACGCTAACGCGCGAAAGCGGCTGCAAGGCTTCCTTTGCCGGCCGATCTGCAGACTTATGTGACAGTCTTGAGCGATGCTGCGGCGCAGTTCGTTCGCCTCGCCAAGGTCCCATTGATTAACGGCCGTCACACTCGCAAGACCGCTACCGGTCCCGTGCTCGCATGCTGAACCGCCATTTCTCGATTTATCTGGTCGCCTACATCCTGCCTGCTGCGGTGGGCTTCTTCGCTGTCACGGCCTATACGCGGCTGCTGACGCCTGCGGAGTATGGCGTCTACGTCGTCGGCATTAGCCTCGCCGGCATTTTGGGCGCGATCTTCTTCGCCTGGATCAAGCTGTCGGTGTCGCGCTATCAGGCGATGTCGGCGGAGGTGGATTTTCGCGGCACGGCGATGGTCGCCTTCGCCCTTACCGTAGCGGTGCTTTGCGCCACGACCCCGCTGGTTGTCCTGTTCCGCAGCGATGTCAGTGTCGAACTGCTGCTTGCCAGCATGTTCGTCGCGATCATGGCCAATGCCGTCGATGTCGGTCAGGAGTTCGAGCGCGCCAAACTGCGTCCCTACCGGTTTGCCGCGATCTCGATCGTGCGCAGCGTGTCGAGCGTCGGATTCGGCCTCGTCGGCATCTGGCTTGGCTGGGGTGGATTGGGGCTGCTTGCTGCGTTCGGCCTGGGGTCGCTCACCGGAACCATCCTGAACCTGGTCGGCGACCGCACCAAGATCGCGCGCTTCCAGCGCAGCCAGTTCATGCAGCTAGCCCGCTACGGTTTGCCGCTGACGCTGGCCGGACTCTCCGTTGCGGTCTATTCGGCCTGCGACCGGCTCATCGTCGCCTATCTGCTCGGCAAGGATGCCGCCGGCATCTTCGGCGTCGCCGCCGATCTGCCGCGCCAGTTCATGGTTATGATCGCATCCAGCGTCGCCGCCGCCACTGTGCCCTTGGTGTTCAGATCCTTGTCAGAGCATAACAAGGAGACGACGCGGGAGCGCTTGACCGAGAGCCTCGAGCTCCTGCTCGTCGTCGTCACGCCCGTCGCGATCTGGCTCGCGCTTGCGGCGGATCAGGTCGCCGGCACGCTCGTCGGCATCGACTTCCGCGCCGGCGTGTCGGCGCTGCTGCCGATCCTGGTGCTCGCCCGCTTCTTCGGGATCGCCAATCAGTTCTACGTGCAGATCAGCTTTCAGCTCGCCGAGCGCCCCTTCATGCTGGCGGCGCAATCCTTTCTCACGCTGGTGGTCAGCGTCGTGCTGATGGTCGCGCTGGTCGCCGGCTACGGCATCTACGGCGCGGCGCTGGCAACGCTCGCGACCGAGGCGATCGGTTTCCTCGTTGCCGTCGTCCTGATGCATCGCGCCCACCCGGTGCCATTCGACTTCAACCGGCTCGCCGGGGTTGTGGTTTCGGCCGCGGCGATGGCGGCCACCATCCTGGTTGCGCGTTCACAGGTCAGCGGCATCGGCCTCGTCGCACTCATCATCATCAGTTTCGCCGGCGGCCTCGCTTATGCTGCTGCAGCCTGGCTCCTCAACGTCGCCAATGTCCGGACACTGTCATTGCGGTTCCTGCGGAGCTTCAACGCCAAGGCTCTGCGCGTCTGACGGGTGTCCTGGCCGGCGGAAGCGGACATCCTGCCGCAGTGACTGCCGCCAGCTTCGGACCAGCCCCAGCTGCAACCGACCTTCCGCCGGCTCGGGCCATCGTATATGAGGGATTTGTTGCCGGGCCGTGCCGAATGTCGCCACAGACGGAACGTAAGGCGGCTGCGAATTCTTAATTGAATGACCGCAATCTGATACATGATCGGCAAGAGCGGGCCGGCATTCGACCGAGGATGGCATGAAAAACCGACTGACAACGGCGCAATCCACCTCGGCAATGCGGCGTTGGGGCCCTCCCGGAATTGTGACGCTGGCGGCGATGGTCGCGTTTGCCGTCTTGACCCCGGCCGGGGCGGCCAAGCAGGCCCGCCAGCCGGTCGAGGCGGTGGCGCCGCGGCAGGCCGGCGAGCCGATCATGGCGATCGTGTCGATCAAGAGCCAGCAGGTTACCTTCTACGACGCGGACGGCTGGATCCTGCGCGCGCCGGTCTCGACCGGGACCACGGGACGCGAGACGCCGGCCGGCGTCTTCGCTGTCATCGAGAAGGACAAGGACCACCACTCGACGATGTATGATGATGCCTGGATGCCGAACATGCAGCGCATCACCTGGAACGGCATCGCGCTGCATGGGGGACCGTTGCCTGGCTATGCCGCCTCGCACGGCTGCGTGCGCATGCCCTTCGGCTTTGCCGAGAATCTGTTCGACAAGACGAACATCGGGATGCGGGTGATCATCTCGCCGTATGACTCGGTCCCGACCGAGTTCTCGCACCCTTCGCTGTTCGTGCCGAAGCCGGAGGCCATCGCCGCCGTGCCGAGCCGTGCCGACAAGCTCTCTGCCGAGGCCGACGAGGCCATTCGGGTCGCCGACGAGGCCAAGAAGGCTGCTTCCGCGGCCGCGAAGGAGGCTGCCTCGCTCCCTGCCGCGCTGCGCAAGCTCGAACAGCAGAAGGCCCGTGCAGACGCCGAACTCGCCTTCGCCGACAAGACGCTCGCGAACGCCAAGACCGATCAGGCCCGCGCCAAGGCCGAGGAGCTGAAGCAGAAGGCGGCAGCCAAGGCTGCCGACGTAGCGACCCAGCTCGACGCCGCCAAAACCGCCGCGCAGCCGAAGCGCGATGCCGTCGCCGCTACCAAGGAGGCCGCGAAGGCCGCCGCGGCCAGGAAGGCCGACGCCGTCAAGGCCGCGACCGACGCGAAGCTCGCGGGCGAACCGGTCTCGGTCTACATCAGCCGTGCGACGCAGAAGCTCTACGTGCGGCGAAACACCCACAAGCCGGCGCCCGACGGCGGCGGCGAGGTGTTCGATACCAGCATCGAGGTCCCCGTCACGATCCGCAATCCCGAGCAGCCGCTCGGCACGCACGTCTTCACGGCGATGGCGAAGTCCGGCACGGGTCTGCGCTGGAGCGTGGTCACGATCGAAAACGGTGACGAGGCCCGCAATGCCCTCGACCGCATCACCATCCCGCAGGACGTGTGGGACCGCATCGGGCCGACCGCATTGCCGCGCTCCTCGATCATCATCTCGGACGAGCCGCTGAGCAGCGAGACCAACTATCGCACCGAATTCGTCGCGGTGTTGAGCGACCAGCCGCAGGGCGGCTTCATCACCCGCAAGCCGACCGCGCCTGCCATGATCGCCAGCGATGACGGCTGGGACAATGGCGGCAACGGTTTCGGCTTCTTCTTCCAGCAGCGCGATCCGTACGTACAGCCGGCCAATCCGCGCCGGCAGCGCGGCCAATATCAATATTATCAGTCGACGCAGCCGATGCAGCGAAGCTGGTGGTAGCACGCGGGGCGCGGCCTAAAGCGGACTGGCTTTAGGTCGAATCGATTGGCGCAGGCTCGTTCATCTCTCCCGCTTGCGGGAGGGGTCGGCGCGTCCCGTGTGATGCGAAGCATCGTCCCGCGTGCCGGGAGAGGGCTTTCTCCTCTTGGGGATTGTCCCATTGAGGATACACCCTCTCCCCAGCCCTCTCCCCCAAGCGGAAGAGGGAGTGTACCTCCGTCCCTCGTCCCATCATGCTTGGCAACTAGGGCCGCGCTTCGATCACCACAGCCTGAATCTTGCCTTCCACCGGTCCGGAGCCGTGGCGCGTGCGGATCGTCTTAGCGACGATGTCAGTCGCGGCCTGAAGCTTGCTGGCATCCCTTGCCTCGATCTCGCTACGCAGCGGCGTGCCCTGGCAGAGCGCGAGTGCGACGTATTCGGGCGACGGCGCGCGGCTGATTTCAGATCGCGTCTCGATCGAGATGTCGCGGAAGCCGGCACGTTCGAGGTCGGTTCTGATGAGGGCCTTGTCGTAATAGCCGTGCGGCGTGCGGGCCATGAAGCGCGGCGGGTCGTCGGGAAACAGTTTGCCGAGCGCGTCGGTCGCCTCGTGCGTGAGCACATTGTCGTCGATGCGGTCCCAGACGTTGAACACGAACGTGCCGTCCGGTTTCAAGACGCGCTTGACCTCTCCGTACGCCTTGATGCGGTCCGGAAAGAACATCGCGCCGAACTGGCAGCAGACCGCGTCGAACTCGGCGTCGCCGAAGGGCAGGGCCATTCCGTCCGCCTGGCGCCAGGTGATGCGATCGTCATCCGCCTGACGCTGTGCGGCGACCGCAAGCATGGGTTCGTTGAGGTCGGTCGCAACGTAACGGATGCCGGGTGGCAGCACTGCTGCCACGGCGCGCGTCACTGCGCCGGTACCCGCGGCGATCTCGAGCAGCACGGAAGGCGAGCGGGCGGCGACGCGTCTTGCGATGTCCTCCGCATAGACGGAGAAAATCAGAGGGACGAGATACTCGTCATAGATTTTCGGAATCGAGCCGGCGAAAACCTTGTCAGTGTCGGACATGCTTGCCTCGCTGAGGGTTCGAATGCGAAGTGCATGTTAGCATGGCTCCCCGCGCGAGCCAGCAACGCCGCGAAATCCACCGGCGATCGATCCTACGACCTCCCGCCGCCGACCTCGCGGATCGGCCGCGTGCCGTCCCAGCTCAAGGCCGCCTGCCGGACACGCTCGAAGAACGGCCCCTTGGTGCCGCTGATGTCCGAAATCTCGATCACCGTGCCCGGATGGGCCTGGGTGTCGAAATAGGCAAAGCGCCCGCGGTCGCCGCCGATCTGGCCCTCATGGCCGATCCTGTAGCCGAGCCCGATCGCCTTGTCGTAGAGCGCCTGGTAGTCGTGGCTCCAGTAGGACATGTGCTGCAGGCCTTCGTGTCCGGCGTCGAGAAATTCCTTGTACAGCGAAGGCGCGTCGTTGCGCTGCTGGATCAACTCGATCTGGAGATCGCCGGAATTGGCCAGCGCAATACTCATCTCGACCGCAGAGTCCTGGCCGCGGTGGCGAAACCAGTCGGTCTTGACGCGGTCCATGTAGTACCAGGGGCCGACGCCCATCACCTCGATCCAGTGCTTCATCGCAGCGTGGATGTCCCGCACCACATACCCGTTCTGGCGCACCGCGCCGAAGATGCGGCTCATGCCCGCGCTCCTTGTTTCAACTCAAACTACCGCATCACTATCACGCAGGACAGCGCGAGGCCGTGGGACGAGCATAGCCTGCATGGTTCGAGACGCCCGCTTTGGCGGGCTCCTCACCATGAGGGTCTGATATCTCGCCACATGATGGGACCTCATCCTGAGGGCCCGCCGCAGGCGGGCGTCTCGAAGGATCGCCACACGCAAGCGGCCCGCCACGTTACTCCTGCTCACTTGATCTCGATGCCGGCGTCCTTTGCAACCTGCTGCCAGGCCGCAATGTCGCGGGCGTTGATGTCGCGCTGCTCCTCGCCGGGCACGAATTGCGGCGTGATGCCGAGCGCCAGCAGCTTCTGCTTCACCTGATCATCGCCAAGCGCCTCCTTCAGCGCCGCCGACAGTCTCTTCGCGATCGGCTCGGCAAGGCCTGCCGGCGCATACATCGCCCAGGACAGGTTGCGGTCGAACGGCACGCCCTGCTCCTTGTAGCTGGCGACGTCAGGCAGGCTCGGCGAGCGCTCGCCGCAGGCGGCCAGCGCCTTGATCGAGCCGTCCTTCACCAGCGGCGTCGCGGTCGCGACGTCGAGCGTCGCCAGCGAGATGTGGCCGCCGAGCAGGTCGCCGGCTAATTTTGCGATGCCGTTGAACGGCACGTGATCCATCTTGATGCCGGTCTGCTGCATCAGGATTTCGGCACAGAACTGCCCGGTCGAGCCGACGCCCCAGCTGCCGTACTGGACCGGCTCACCCTTCTTGGCGAGCGCGACCAGGCCGTTGATGTCATTGGCGGCGAAATTCCTGGTCGCGACCAGCATGATCGAGGAGGTGCCGACGCGGCCGATCGTCGTGAAATCCTTGATCGGATCGTAGGGCAGCTTTGGATAGATGGCGGGGGCCAGCACATGCGTGGTCATTCCGCCGACGGTGATGGTGTAGCCGTCGTTTGGCGACGTCGCGACCATCTGCGTGCCGAGCGTGCCGGCCGCACCCGTGTGGTTCTCGATATAGATGCTCTGTCCGAGCGTCTTGCCCATCCTGTCCGCAAGCAGCCGGCCGACCACGTCACCGCCGCCGCCGGCCGCATAGGGCAGCAGCATCCGGATCTTGTGGGCGGGGTAGGCGGCGGGATCCTCGGCCTGTGCGGGCACGGCCGCAGACAGGATCAGCAGCGACGATGTGACGAGGCGAAGCGTTATAATGGTTTGCCGCGCGGGCAAAAAGCGGGCGAGGCGTGCCATGGCGTTGTCTCCCAATTGCTTCTCCGCTTATCGAACGGAGTTGAAATGCCCCGCGCATGCAGAGCTGTTGCCGCGTCGCGGTCGCGGATCGTCGCATATGATATGAAAAACGAACGATCGTTCGTACGCTTGACTAGCGAACGGTCGTTCGTTAGTCAAGCCATCATGGCTGTCCATACCCCCACCGCTGCGGAAGCAGCCGCGCCCACGACGCGCGAGCGCATCCTCATCGAAGCGCTCGACCTGTTCGCGCAGAGCGGCTATGGCGGCGCCTCGATGCGCGAGCTGGCGCGCCGCGTCGGCATTCGCGAGAGCAGCCTCTACAACCACTTCAGCGGCAAGGCCGCGATCCTGGAGGCGATCGTGGCCGAGCACGGTCCCGCGAGTTCGGCGAGCCGGCTGGAGGAGCCGCGCTACAAGCAGCTCGCGCGCCAGCCCGCCGCGTTCTGCCGGCAGTTTGCCTTGGACCTCGTCGAGCAATGGTCCGACCCGCGCGAACACCAGTTTCAGAAAGTCATCACCGCCGAGCGCAACCGCGTCCCGGGCATCCGCGCCAAATTCGCCGACCATTTTTACGCGCGCGAGCAGAGCCTGATGACGGATTATTTCCGCGGCTTCGCGCTCGCCGGCCTGATCTCGACGCCGGATTCGCGCGAGACCGCGCGGCTGTTCGCCGCTGGCCTGATCTACATCCGCCTCGAGCATTACGTGATGGGCGCGGTGCCGTCTCCCCGAGCCAAGGTGCTCGAGGCGATCGACCGCTATCTCCCCTTCTTCCTGTCGCTGATTGCGGCAGGGGGCGCCGACACCAAGAAACGAAAGCCAAAGGGAGAGAACCGTGGCAAGGCTGCCTCTGATTGATCCGGAGACGACGAGCGGCGACATCCGCGCCTCGTTCGACCGCATGCCAGTCAAGCTCAACATCTTCCGCATGATGGCCCATGCCGAGGCCAACATGATTCCGGCGATGCGGCTCGGCAATTCGATCCTGCACAAGCAGAAGCTCTCCGCCGTCAACCGCGAGCTGCTGATCCTCCAGGCGGCCCAACTCGAGGGCGGCGCCTATGAGTGGCGCCAGCACGTGCCGATCGCGCTCGGCGTCGGCTGCACGCAGGCCCAGGTCGATGCGGTCGAGCGCGGTGACTACGATGCTGCCGCGCTGAATGAGTCGGAGCGCGCCTTGCTGAGGTTCGGGCGTGAAGTCGTCGAGAACGTCCGTGTGCCCGAGGCCATCTTTGCTGCCGCGCGAAAATACTTCAGCGACCAGGAGATCGTGGAGTCTATCGTCGCGCTCGGTTTCTACATGATGATGGCGCGCGTGACCGAGGCGACCGAGACCGATCTCGATCCCGCCGCCGGCATGACGGTCTATGAGGGCGGCAAGAAGTCGAGCGGCTGAGATGACGGAAACCGAGCGCAAACCGGAGCGCTATATCCGTCCGCCGAGCGCGGAATCTCTGGGTGAGGCGCCGGGCAGGGAGCGGCTGAAAGGTCGTCGCATCCTGATTGTCGGCGGCGGCCAGCGCGTGTTTGACGCCGCCACCGATCCGATCGGCAATGGCCGCGCCATGACCGTTCTGTGCGCACGCGAGGGCGCGAAGGTCGCGGTCGCCGATCTCAACTTCGCTTCTGCTCAGCAGACCGTCAAGCGCATCACCGACGAGGGCGGCGAGGCCTTCGCCATTGCCGCCGACGTCACCAGCGAAGCCGATGTTATCCGCATGATCGAGGATGCGCATCGCACCATGGGCGGCCTCGACGGCATGGTGCTGAACATCGGCACCTTCGGCAAGACCGGGCTCGATGCCGTCAGCCCGGAAGAGTGGAACAGGATCTACGACGTCAACGTCCGCGGCCCCATGCTGTGCTGCCGCGCCGCGCTGCCGAAATTCGACGATGGCGGCGCCATCGTCTTCATCTCGTCGATCGCCGCGCTGAAGGCCGGCTCGCAAATGGCGGTGTACGATTCGTCGAAAGCCGCGCTCGGCGGCCTGATGCGCAACATCGCCCATCTCGGGTCGCGCCGCGGCATTCGCGCCAATCTCGTCTATCCCGGCCTCGTCGACACCCCGAACGGCCGCGAAGCCGGCGCCGGCCGCCCCAATCGCGGCAAGGGCCACATTCCGTTCGGCCGCCAGGCCACGGCATGGGAGATCGCCTACGCGGTGCTGTTCTTCCTGTCGGACGAAAGCGTCTACGTCACGGCGCAAACGCTCGCGGTGGATAGCGGGTTGAGCGGGATGTAAAGCGCTCCATCCGCGCGTGCTCACCTGCGATGCACTCGCATCGCAAGTGAGCCTCGAAGGATGGGCTACAGGCGCCCGCGGCCCATCCTTCGAGGCGCGCAAGGGCGCGCACCTCAGGATGACGGAGTGCTCGTGGAGATACAAATCGGGTAACTACCGCGCGTGCGATCGGGCGCGACAGAGCAGGTGGTCGAGCGAGATGTTTCCCGGCCCGTAAGCCATGATGCCGAGCGCCATCGCCGCCCAGGTGAGGTGGATCGGCCAGCCGTCGGGCACCGTGAGCTCGACGATGACGGTCATGAACAAGAGTCCAAGCCCTGCGAATCGTGTACCGAGCCCGAGCACGAGCAGGATCGGAAACATGATCTCGCCGGAGCCCGACAGGAATGCCATCAATGTCGGGGCTGGAAAGTGATAGGGCCCGCCCGGCAGATGCAGCATGAACTCGTCGCTGAACAGCGTCACGGCGGTGTCGTTGAGCCTGAGGAAGCCGCCCCATTTGAGCATGCCCGAGCGCCAGAACGGCACCGCCAGCGCGAGGCGCACCACGAGTTGGACCAGCGAGGGGGTGGCGATCGTCTGCACAAGTTGATTGACCTTGACGACGAGCAGCCAGAGCGACGGCAGTCCGCCGCCCGACGCCATGCGTTGGTCCGTGATCATGATGCGTCTCCGCAAGCAAGCGAGGTGAAGGCGCCGGCTTCGATCAGGCCGGCGATGTTCGCGGCGATGTCGAATTCGGGCGATGCATCCAGTGCCGTAGCGGCAGCTTCGCCGAGCGGCTGACCGGATGCGAGGCAGGCGGCAAAGACGGCGCCGCCGGCCGGAAGGTGCCGCACCGCGACGTCGAATTCGGGCCGTGTGATCAGCGCGTCCTCCGGCCTGGACGCATCGATGCGGTCGACCGGGGCGTCGTCGCGGTTGGCGGCGAAGATCGTGACGGCGGCAAACGGCGAGCGGACGATCCGCATCGCCGGATGCGGGATGAAGACGGCGTCCGCGAGCCGTCCCGGCGCGATCGCCGACAGCCGAGTCGGGAGCAGCGGCGCGGCGTCGCCCGCGTGATAGGCGTCGAGCCAGGCTCGCTCGATGCGCGCGACGTCGGCGAGCCAGGGCATATCTTGCGCATGCTCGTAAGCTTCGATGAACGCGGGAAACTCGCGGCCATACTGGAACAGCAGCGGCGAGGTCGGTGGATTGCTGCGAACATGGAAGCGCGCCATGGCGCGAAAGAACTCGGCGCCGGTGATGCGCTGCACCGCCGGGTAGACCGCGGCCAGCGCGTCGATCAGGCTGACCGTGACGTTGTTGCGGTAGACGTCGTAGCGCCGGCCGGCGGCCTTGCCGTTCGGGCCGGTCACGACCTCAGGCGTGCTGCGTGCCGGATCCAGCAGCGCCGGCGCGAACGAATCGGCGAAGGACAAACTGGCTTCAGGCCGCATGACGTTCTCCTCCAGTCGCCGCGGACTGATGACGGTCGAGGATGGCCTGTGCGGCAGCGGCTTCCGCCTGCAGCACCGGCCAATCCGGAATCTTGCTGTCCCATTCGATCAGCGTCGGCACGGCGCCGCGGCGCCGGATCACGATCTCGTAAAGCTTCCAGACGGCGTCCGCGACCGGGCCGTCGTGGCTGTCGATCAACAGCAGATCGCCTTCGTCGTCGGTCTGCTCGGCATGGCCCGCAAGATGAATTTCCCGGACGTGCGACAGCGGGAAATCCGCGAGATAATCGAGTGCCGAAAAGCCGTGATTGGTGGCCGAGACGAATACGTTGTTGATATCAAGCAGCAGCCCGCAGCCGGTGCGCTGGGCGATGGCCCGGATGAACTCGGTCTCGCGCATCGAGGATTCGCGGAAGGCGACATAGGTCGACGGGTTTTCCAGGAGCAGCGGACGGCGGATCGCCTCCTGCACCTGGTCGATGTGGTCGCAGACGCAAGCCAGCGTCGTTTCGGTATAGGGCAGCGGCAGCAGATCGTTGAAGAAGCTGGTCTCATGGGTCGACCAGGCCAGATGCTCGGACACCAGCGCCGGCTGATAGCGCGCGACCAGGCCGCGGAAGCGCGCCAGATGCGCCTTGTCGAGCGGCCGCGGTCCGCCGATCGACATGCAGACGCCATGCAGGGACAGCGGATGGTCGCGGCGGATCGCCTCCAGCGCGCGATGCGGCGGGCCGCCGTCGCCCATGTAGTTCTCGGCATGGACCTCGAAGAAGCCACGCCGAGGTCCGGCCTCGCGGATATCAGGCAGATGCTCGGGCTTGAAGCTCGTCCCGGCAACGCCGCCGATCGGGGTCGCGAAGCGGAGCGGCGTGGCTGCCGGTCGGGTCGGCTGGATCACCGTGCTCATCGTGCTGCTCCGTTCGTGCTCGCTGGCGACGTCGCGCCGTCCGTTAGACCGGCTTGAGCGAACCCTTCTTGCCGCCCGGCAGCTCGATGCTGGTGCAGGTGCCGCCTTGCACGAATTTCCAGGCGTTGCCCTGGAAGTCGACGGTCGAGGTGCCCTGGCAGGTCGTGCCCGGTCCGGCCGCGCAATCGTTCTGGCCCTTCAGCGCGACGCCGAAGCACTTCTCCTTCTTGGCGGCGACCGCAGCCTCCGCCTCGGCCTTGGTCAGCGGGCCGGCGGCGGCGAGGGTCGCGAGCGCGGTCGATACGGCGCCGGCGAGGACCAGCGAGGTGACGGCATGTTTGGCAGACATCGAGATTCTCCTGTTCGAGATGGGCGCCGCCTGGCAGGCGATGCGCGCATGGTCTCCTTCGCCGCGCGCGCAGCTTGCGTTACCTGCAGGCTGCTCACGAAGCCGTGAGACCGATTGGATCGGGCGCACCGCCGGTGCGCTTGGGCCGGTATTAGCGGGCAGGCGTCGGCTCAAAGCCAATGCCTAGGCTCTATCGAGACGGTAGCCACCGGGCATTGGCGGCGCGGGTCGGTTTCCTGCCAGACGTAACGGACGAGCGCCGGCGGCGTAGAGCAATGTCAGTGGCGCGCGTGAACCGGCAGGCGAAGACAGCGATGAACGTTGATCCCGAACGACGGCTTCGTGCGATCGCAAGGCTGACGGTCAGCATCCGCCTCGCGGTGTCCGCGCTGGTCCTGGCTGCGATCCTGCTGACGGCCGCCCTCTCCAGCCTGCTCTGGTGGCGTACGGCGGAGGCGACCAGCCGGCAGCTCGCCTCGACCATCAACGAGCAGATCGTGGCGGCGGTGCGCAAGGAGGTCTCGGCCATCGTCGACGAGGCGCGCGCCGCGCACACCGCGATCCGCACGCTGTTCCTGCAGAACGTGCTCGACACCCGCGAGGCCGACAAGCGGGAGTTCGTGTTTCTCTCGCAATTGCAGTCGCAGGCGACGATCTCCTGGGTCGCTTTCGGCTGGCCCGACGGCTCCTTCTTCGCCGCGCACAAGCTCGGCGATCGTCGTCTGGAGATGATGGAGATCTCGCTGACCGATCATCCGGGCCAGCGCCGCGTCGATGAATATGACGTGGTGCCCGGCGACATCGAATTCGCCAATCGCCGCTTCGAGCCGACCGGCTTCCACGTCGCCGATCAAGCCTGGTTCAAGGCCGGGCTCAACGCGGACGATCCGCAATGGTTCAGGGTGATGGACCACGCGACCGGCGAGCGGCCGTCGATCGCCTTTGCCGGCCCGATCGACGTCTATCAGGAGCGGCAAGGCGTTCTGGCCGTCATCATCGAATACACAAGGCTCGCGCGCTTCCTGTCGCAGCTCGAGGTCGGGCGCACCGGGACTGCCTTCATCGTTGATAGCAGCGGCGAGCTCGTCGCGGCGCCGGACAAGGACGCAGACGAGCTCCATCCGGCGCGCGGCGATACCACGCTGCTGCCGCTCGCGCGGCTGGCGCTCGACAAGGCGGGGGAGGCCGGCCGCAAGGAGGCGTGGCGAAGCCGGCTCACGACGGCCGGCGCGGCCTACGAGGTTGCGCTGACGCCGCTGCCGTTTCCCGGCTGGTCGCTCGCCACCGTGATTCCGGAGGCCGAATTTCTCGGGCCGGTCGAGACGACGTTGCACCGCCTGATCCTGGGCCTTGCCATCGGCGCCGTGCTCGCGGCGCTGGCCTCGGCGATGCTGGCGCGCTCGGTCATTGCTGCGCCGCTGTCGCGCGTCGTCGGTGAGCTTCGCCATGTCGAAGCCTTCGCGCTGGAGCAGGTCCGCCGCCATCCCTCACGGCTCAAGGAGATCGCGAGCCTGTCCGGTGCGATCGCCGAGATGGCGTCCGGCCTGTCCGCCTTCCGCAAGTTCATCCCGGCCGATCTCGTCCGCGACCTGCTGCGCCAGGGTGTCGAGGCGAGGCCCGGCGGCGGCGTCCAGGAGCTCAGCGTGATGTTCATCGACATTGCCGGCTTCACCGGCCTGTCCGAGCGGCTCGGCGATCGCGTGGTGCCGCTGCTGTCGCGCTATCTCGACGTCACCTCGGAGATCATCGTCGCCAATGGCGGCACCATCGACAAGTTCATCGGCGATGCCGTGATGGCGTTCTGGGGCGCGCCGCAGCCGCAGGACGATCATGCCGCGCGATGCTGCCGCGCGGCGCTCGCCTGTCGCAAGGCGGTGGAAGAGTCGGGCCTCGTCGACGATCTCGGCCAGCCGCTCCAGATCCGGATCGGCATCAATTCGGGCCGCATGCTGGTCGGCAATATCGGCTCGGAGCTGCGGCTGAACTACACCGTGATCGGCGATGCCGTGAACGTCGCCAGCCGGCTCGAAGGCGCCAACAAATCCTATGGTACGCAGATCCTGATCGGCGAGACCACCGAGCGTCTGGCGCGCGGCGCCGTCATCACGCGCGAGGTCGACAGCATCGCGGTCTACGGACGGGAGGAGGGACTTTCCGTCCACGAACTGATCGGGATGGTGAACGAGGGCGCCATCGGCGGCGAGGCGATCGGCTGGATCGCGGATTACGAGCGCGGCCTCGCCTGCTATCGCGCGCGGCACTTTGCCGACGCGCTCGCCGATTTCGAGACGGTGTTGAAGCGGCGCGGCCACGATCGTCCCGCCGAACTGATGCGCGACCGCTGCCGGCAGCTCGCATCGGCCGCGCCCGGCGCCGCCTGGCGGGCGGTGGCGGCCCTGACGTCGAAATAGCGGCGTCAGAATCCGCGACAGGCGGCGCTCCGATCGCGCCGTCCGCGCATCTCACATCAGGCTCTTGAGCCCGCCGGGCGTCTATAGTAAGGATTGGGTGGGTCTGCAGTTCACCCAGGCGTCACCGTCCCGCGAGGGAAGCTAAACCTGCAAGGCTCATTCGTACCGACACCAAACCTCGTGCCGCGTCGTAAGCCGGTGACCTCCGACAATCCTATCCGGATCGGCACATCGAGGATTGGTCATGGCCAGAACTCCCATTGCTTTTGTTGCGAGCGACATCTCCGCGCTCGCGAAATCCGTGCGCGCCCAGCTTCTGCAGCGGACGTCGCCACCCGGGCACGTCGAGCTGCTCAACATTCTTGCGCGCGCGACTGGACACAAGAACTACCAGCACTTCCGGGCAGGTGCGGTCGGCAAGCCCGCGGATGACCGCAGCAGTCCCGCGGCCCAAGACGATGCGGTCGATTTGAAACGCGTGCAACGCGCGGCGCGCCATTTCGACGACCACGGCAGGCTGCTGCGTTGGCCGGCCCGCCACAATTTGCAGCAGCTGAGCCTCTGGGTGTTGTGGTCCGGCTTCCCGCCGCGGTGCAGTCTGGCCGAGGCGGAAGTCAAGAGGCTGTTGAACAGTCGACACGCTTTCGCCGACGATGCCTTGCTTCGCCGCGCACTATGCGATCACGGCCTCGTCTCACGCACGGCCGATGGGCGAGCCTATCGCAGGATCGAGCGTCGGCCGCCGATGGAGGCGGCCGCGCTTCTGCGCCAGCTCAAGACCAGCGCAGCCGGACGACCGGAAGCTGCGGCATGATCGCAAATCCGGACGACCTGCCGCTCGCCGGGCCTGCCCCGGTTTCGGTGCAGACCTCTCGCGGGACAGCCCAATGCGCGATCGCAGGTGAGGGGCCCGCCATCCTGGCCATCCATGGCGGCATGGGCGGCCACGACCAGTCGTGGCTGCTGGCGCGCGCCCTCGCCAGGACGCTCAGAGACAAGCAGGTGGTGGCCGTGTCCCGCCCGGGCTATCTCGGCTCGCGCCTCGCGCTTGGCACGTCACCCGACGAACAGGCCGATGTCTATGGAGCGCTGCTCGACGCGCTCGGGATTGCGAGTGCGGCGGTCGTTGCGGTCTCCGCCGGCGGTCCCTCGGCACTGCAATTCGCCGCACGGCACCCTTCGCGCTGCCACTCGCTCGTGCTGGTCTCGGCCTGCACGGGACAATTGCAAACGCCGCCGGAGATCAAAGCGCGCCTGCGCCTGATGCGCCACCTAGCACGTCTTCCCGGATTGCCTCGCATCCTGAAGTGGCAGGCTGAACGGAATCCGCAAGCCGGTGCCCGCCGCGCGATTCCCGATGTCGCCATGCGCGAACGGACCTTGCGCCATCCGAAGGCCGGTCCGCTGTTGCGCACCTTGCAAGCGAGTGTGTTCGCACATCTGTCCGCCCGGCTTCCGGGAACTATCAACGACATCGCGCAGTTTGCCGCGCTGGAACAGCTGCCCGCGGGATCGATCTCGGCGCCTGTTCTTGTCGTGCACGGATGCGCCGACAATGTCGTGCCGTTCTCGCATGCCGAGAATGTCTGCCGGGCAGTCCCGCAGGCGAAGCTGCTGGCGATCCCCGACGGCCGCCACGTCTCGCTATTCACGCATCTGGACTTGGTGCGCAAGGAGGCCGAGCCGCTCTTGGATGCGCGCGAACGCACTCCCCTGCACCCTCAACGCATCGAGGATCTCCATGAAGGCAACACTGCTTAGATCCGAAGACTACACGCGCGCGCCCTGGAAGAACGGCGGCGGCATCTTCACCGACATTGCGGATGCCTATCGCAAAGACGCTCCGCAGAAGAATTGGGACAGCCTGCTCTGGCGCTTTGCGTCCACGCCGATCGTGGCACCCGGCCCGTTCTCTCACATGCCGGGCATCGATCGCTTGCAGATGGTCGTCGGCGGTCGCGGGCTGGTGCTGAAGTCGCCCACGCAGGAGTTCGACGAGCGTGAACCTTTTACGACGGTGCGCTTCACCGGCGAGATGGAGATCGTGACCGCGCTCGAAGAAGGTCCGGTCGAGGTTGTGAACCTGATGGCCCGGCGCGGTGCGGCGGAGATCGATCTTGTTGCGCTTCGCGAGCCCGGCACGCGGCTGCTTGCCGCCGGCACACATCTGGTTTACGCCGCGCGCGGCGATTGCCGCATCCGCCTCGACGGCGAAGAATTTTTGCTTTCGCACGCGGACACGCTGAAGGTGGAACTCGCCGCGGCCTCGCAGCTCGCGCTGATGTCGGGGCTGGCGGTGCTGGGCTCGATCCGGCCGGTCGGCTAGCGCGATCGCTCCCTGCGCACAATCCGGGCAATTGGCCAGGTTGACGGCGCGCAACTGGAGCGCGATATGTGCTGCGATGCAGGCCACAGCTTAAGGGGCACGATATGAACGCGCCGACCAACAATGCTCCCACGCTGTCCGACGGCGTCGTCGACTGGCTGACCAACGGCACGCGCGACGAGCGCTTCATCGACAACATCTTCGCGCAAATGTGCATTCGGCTCCAGCAGGTGGGCATTCCGCTGAAGCGGTCGACGCTTCATGTCCTGATCCACCATCCGCAATGGCTTGGCGCCCGCTTCATGTGGTCCGACGGCATGCGCGAGGCGGAGATCGCGCGGGTCGACTATGACGTGCGCGAGCGGTCCGAATACATCGGCAGCCCCGCCAACGAAATGCAGGACGGCGCGACCGAGGTGCGGGAGAATCTCGAACGTGACCCCGCGCTCGGCCGCAAGCATGCGCTTTACGACGAGATGCGCGAAAGGGGCCTGACCGACTATGTGGCATGGCCGCTCTACCATACGCTCGGCAAGCGGCATCTCATCACTTTCGCGACCGACCGGCCCGGCGGCTTCGATCACGCGCATATCGCCGCCCTCAAGAAGCTCTTGCCGGTGCTTTCGCTGGTCAGCGAAATCCGCATCAAGAACCGTCTGGCGCGTACCCTGCTGGAGACCTATGTCGGCTCCCATGCCGGCGAGCTCATCCTGGCCGGCGCCACCCGGCGCGGCACCGGCACGACGGTGCGCGCAGCGATCATGATCTGCGACCTCAGAGATTTCACCAAGATTTCAGACAACTGGCCGCGCGACGATGTCATCGATCTGCTCAACGATTATTTCGACGCGATGTCGGAGCCGATCGCGCGGCACGGCGGCGAGATCCTGAAATTCATCGGCGACGGACTGCTCGCCATCTTCCCGCTTCAAGAGCCCAACGCCTGCACAAACCTGCTCCATGCCGTCACCGAGGCCCGTCAGGCCATGGTGGCCCTGAACGAGCGAAACAACGCGACGAGCCGCGCGCCGCTGAACTACGGCATCGGCGTCCATGTCGGCGACGTCATGTACGGCAATATCGGATCGACCAGCCGGCTCGACTTCACCGTGATCGGCCCCGCCGTCAACATGGCCTCTCGGCTCGAAGCCCTCACCAAGCAGCTGGGACGAACGGTGCTGCTGTCGCGCGACTTTGCGGAGCTGGTGCAGCCGAAGTTCGAGCTGGAGCACGTCGGCAAGCACGAGGTGCGCGGCTTCAGCGATCCGATCGAGCTGTTTGCGTATCACGGCTGAGGCGGGCAGCCCGGCTAAAGCTCGAGCCGCGCGGCGACATGCTCGATCGCCATATCCAGCGCCAACTCCAGAGGCCTTGTCGAGCGCAAGGTTTGTGCGAGCAGCAGTCCTCCTTGCAGGCTGGCGAGCATAGCCTCTGAAAGCGCCTTCAGATCGTTGGTGGGCTTCTTCCCGGCCCGCGTCTGCATTCTCGCGAATGCCGCTTCGAAATAGCCAGCCCAGCGCGCAAAGCTCTCCGCCAGCGCTGCGCGCGTGCGCGGCGTCTCCGAGAGTTCTGCCGCCAACGAGCCGAGCGGGCAGCCGCCTGCGCAATTGGTCTGATCCGTCAGCTCGACCACCGCGTCGCGCCAGCGGCGAAGCCCGGTGAGGGAATTGAGCTTTCGCAACAGGCCCTCGTGAGTTCCCAGCACGCACTCAGCCTGCCGCTGGATCACCGCCAGCACGAGCTCATCCTTGTCGGCGAAGTAGTGATAGACCTGCGATTTGCTGGCCTTGCTGGCTTCGATCACTGCATCGATCGTCGTGTTTGCGGCGCCTCGGGCGCGCACGAGCGCCGTTGCCGCATCGACGATGCGCGCGCGTGTTGCCGCGCCCCGTGCCGTCTTGGGCATTGTAGTCACGTTTTCGTTCATGGCTTTCACCGTACTTGACAGCAAATGCGCTGGCAAGTATTTGGACTAAATAGTCCACTTTTTCGAGAAGACAAGAATGTCCCGTCTCAACAATGGCGATGCCTTTCCGGCTCTGACGTTCGATACGGTCGCCGACGGCACCGTTTCGGTCGCGCCCCACTTGGCAGGCCACCACGGCGTGGTCCTGATATATCGCGGGTCGTGGTGCCCGTATTGCAATGCGCAGCTTTCGGCCTTTGCGCGCGCGAAGGAGAAGCTCGATGAGCTCGCAATCAAGGTCGTTGCCATGTCCGTCGACGACAAGATCGACGCAGCGACGCTAGTGGAGAAGCATCGGCTGAACTTTGCGGTCGGCTATCGCGTCGATGCCGATAGGATCGCTGCGGTGACCGGCGCCTATGTCAACGAAAGCCCGCGCTATCTGCAATCCACCGGCTTTGTTCTCGACCCAAACGGGAGGGTGATCACCGCCGTCTATTCCAGCGGCGCGATCGGACGGCTCGTCGCCGAGGACGTCATCGGCTTCGTCCGTTACGTGAAATCCAAGGCGTGACGTCAACTGAAACCAGGAGACCCGGACATGAGCTCGAATGAGATCGCCATTGTTGTTGGCGCGGGTGCCGGATTGGGCAACGCGCTCGTTGCGCGCTTTGCGGATGAGGGCATGCGCGTGGCTGCGGTCTCGCGCAGTGGCGGTGCGGGCGAGCCCCAACGCGATCTGGTTCGCCGTTACTCTTGCGATGCCACGGACGCTAAGCAGGTCAAAGAGGTGTTCGAACGCGTGCGGGGCGAACTTGGACCGCCATCCCTGGTCGTGTTCAACGTCGGCATATGGGATCGGGGAGGAATCCTCGACATTTCCGCGGATTTGTTCGAGCAGGCGTGGCGCACGGGTTGCTTTGCCGGGTTCTTGGTCGGGCGCGCCGCGGCGACGTCCATGTTGGAGAGCGGAGGCGGAACGATCATTTTCTCCGGTGCAACCGGATCGGTCCGCGGCGGCGCCGGATTTGCGGCGTTTGCCTCTCCGAAATTCGCCCTGCGCGGGCTGGCACAAGCGATGGCTCGCGAGCTGGGCTCAGAGAGCATTCATGTGGCGCACGTCGTCCTCGACGGCATGATCGCGCGGGAGGACGATTCCTCGGAGACCCTGCTTCAGCCTGCGGCGATCGCACAGAGCTATTATCAGTTGCACCGGCAGGCCCGCAGCGCGTGGACCCATGAGCTCGATCTGCGGCCGTTCAGTGAAAGATTCTAGATCGTCGACCGCTGCAGCAATCCGAGCCGTCGCCCCGAAGCCGCGCGACTGGCTGCTGCTGCTGTCCCTGGTGTTGATTTGGGCCGTCAGTTGGCCGGTCATCAAGATTGGTGTCGGACAGATTCCGCCGATCTGGTATGGCTTTCTGCGTTATGCGGTCGCGGCGCTCATCCTGTTCGCAGTGCTGGTTGCGCGGGGTGAGCTTGCGTTGCCGCCGCCCGCTGATTTCCCCTTCGTCGTCATTTCGGGCGCGCTTCAAATGGCGGCGTATTCGGCGCTCACCGGTCTCGCCCTGACGATCTTGCCGCCGGGGCGCGCGTCCGTGCTGGCCTTTGCCACACCTATCGTGGTCGCGCCGCTTGCGGCCTGGCGGCTGGGTGAAGATCTGGGGCCGAAGGCGGTGGCGGGCGTGTTGGTCGGATGTGCAGGAACTGCCGTTATCGCCTCGCCATCCTTTGCCGTCGTCGGCAGGCAAACCCTGGCCTACGCGATGCTGATGGGCGCCGCAACGGCTTGGGCCATCACCATCGTGACAGTACGGGGGCATCGCTTCACCTCTTCGGCGTTGAGCCTCGCCCCTTGGCAAATGCTCATCGCGGCAATCCTGCTCCTTCCCATCGCGATCTCTGTCGAGGGAGCCCCGCCAACAATATCGCCGCTTGGCGCGGCCACGCTCCTCTATGTAGCACCGATCGCGACCGCGTTCGCCTATTGGGCCGTGGTCGAGGCCGGCCGTCGCTTTGCCGCAAGCACCATGTCGATGGCGCTGTTGGCGACACCCAGCGTGGGCCTGCTGATTTCCGCGTGGGTGCTGAAGGAGCCGATCAATGCTTCTCTCGTCGCGGGGGTGGCACTGACCGCGATCGGAATCCGTCTGACGATTGCGCCGACGCGGAGGGGATGATCGACGAGATCCAAGTCGACTGCGAGCCATTGCTCGGTGAGCGCGCACGGCAGTTCGCCTGTTGCCAACGCGGGAATGTGCAACTACGCTTCACCTCGACCAGCCCACGGTCCTACGATCAGCTGCACGTACATGCCCAAATTTCTTCGCATCGGAGTCCATCAGTCGAACGTATCGGGGTACACGTCGAAGGCGTGGTGCGTCCGGCGGGTTGGTTCGGCGGTTTTCCTGAAGTGGGGCGCCGTGGAGGTCCAGGGCGCTGGCGATGGGCGAACGGTCTACTGGACGCGTCTGCCGCAGGAGAAGACGGTTCGCTGCGGCACGGTGCAGCGCGCCCAGGACTACACGAAGGCCGCGATCGCGCGGCGCCGCAGCCACCGCTATGAGCCGTTGATCGGACCGATCGAGCTGCGGCGTCGATCCGGCGAGCGCAGTGCCGAGCTCAAGCAGGCACTCGCCACCATCCTGATCGTCGATATCGTCGGCTCCACCGCAAAGGCCGCGAAGCTCGGCGATGCGCGCTGGACCAAGGTCATGGGCCACTATTACGCCGCCGTGCGCAAGGAGCTGAAAAGCACGCGCGGCAGGGAAGTGGTGACCACCGGCGACGGCGTACTGGCGACCTTCAAGGCGCCGGCTTCCGGCATCCGCTGCGCGACCGCGATTCAAAAGGCCGTGCGCACGCTGGGGCTCGACATCAGGGTCGGGCTGCATGCGGGCGAATATAGTGTGAGCGGGGGCGAGATGGTCGGTCTCGCCTTTCACATCGGCACGCGCGTCGCCGCCAAGGCGCGTGCCGGCGAAGTTCTCGTCTCGAGCGCGGTCAGGGACCTGGTGGCGCAGTCCGAGATCCGCTTCAGGGATCACGGCATGCACCAGCTCAAGGGCGTGCCGGAGCGGTGGCGGCTGTACCGGGTTGAAGATTGAGCGCGGCTGGAACCGCCTCAACCTCCGCGATGGCGGGTTGCGGAGCGCGGAACTCGTTGACGGGATTGGCTTCTTCCTATTCGCGCTAGCCGCGTTAAGGTCGGAGACACCACACGCCTTTACGGGTCCTTCGCCTCTCTGCCCTAGCCTTCGGAGTGGTTGGGACGGCATTGATGGGCTTCTTCGCGCGGCTTCGTGATTCTTTCTCCGTGGGCGACACGACCGATCCGCTCGGCCGCGCGCTGCTCGTCGAGCAGTTCCGGGTGCTTCGCGAGCAGGTGCCGGTGCTCTACGCCGTGCTCCTCGTCGACAGCATCAGCGTAGGCTTGGTCCTCCCGGACACGGTCTCGGCATGGCTGAGATTTGCCTTGCCGGCCGCTCTCCTTGCCATTTGTTTGTTCCGGCTGGCCCAATGGCTCCGGTTGAAGAAGGCCGATTTCACCGCCGAGGAAGCCTATCGCGAGCTTGCAAGGGCTCGTCTCGCCACCGTGGTGATCTGCTCCAGCTTCGTGATCTGGATTCTCGCGCTGTTCATGGCCGTGGATCCCGGCCTGCGCGCTCCGGTTGCCCTTCTCATCTTCATGGGATGCGTCGGAACGGCCTATTGCCTCGGCAGCTTCCCGCCGGCGTCCCTGCTGACGATGCTGATTGCCGGTGCACCGATCGCCACGCTCCTACTGCTCTCCGGTGACGGCATGATGATCTCGGTCGGGATCAATCTGCTGGCGTTGCTTGCCCTGCTCGCCCGGATGATCAACACCAATTTTCGTTCTTTCGTGAAGCTGGTCGAGACCCACGGACGGCTGTCCGAGGAAGGTGATCGCGCGCGGACCGCAGAGCAGACCGCGACCGCATTCGCGGAGCGCTTCGACAGGGCGCTCAATAACATGTCCCACGGTCTCTGCTTCTTCGACACCGATCAGCGCCTGATCGTCTGCAACCGGCAGTACCTCGAGGTCTACGATCTCGACCCGAAACTGGTCCGGCCGGGCATGAAGCTGAACGAGATCGTCGATCTCCGCTATTCGGTCGGCAGCGCCCCGAAGATGTCCAAGCAGGATTATCTGGACTGGCGCAATAGCGCTTCGGTGACCGCCGAGAACTCGGATACGACCGTGGAATTGACCAACGGGCGGATCGTGCGGATCCGGCATCGCCCGATGGAGGGGAACGGCTGGGTCGCGACCCACGAGGACATCACGGAGCGCCATCGAACCGAAATGGCGCTTGCGGAAGCGGAGGCCTCTTTCCGCCTGCTCTTCGAAGAGAACCCGCTTCCGATGTGGGTTGTCGATGCGAAGACGCGTCAGCTCATCGCCGTGAATGGCGCGATGTGCCGGCATTACGGCTATGTCCGCCAGGATCTCCTCGCCATGTCCGAGCATCAGCTCGCGCATGGTGAGCAGCAGGCAGGAGCCGAACGCGACTGCGAATTGCACAGGACCGCGGACGGCGAGGCGATCGAGGTCGTGATCGAATCCCGGCCGCTGGTCTATGACGGGCAGTCCGCCCATGTCTGCGTCGCCTTCGATGTGACGGAGCGCAATCGGGCGCAGCAGAGGGTGAGCTATCTCGCCTGTCACGATGCGCTGACGGAACTGCCGAACAGGGCCGCCCTGGACGAGTATCTCGGCGCCGCGATCGAAAGAGCGGAGATTACCGACAGCGCCTTTGCCGTGCTCTGCATCGATCTCGATCACTTCAAGGAGATCAACGACCGTTTCGGCCATGCCGTCGGCGACGCCGTGCTGTGCGAGGCCTCGCGGCGCCTGCAGGAAGCCGCGCAGGGATGCTATGTGGCGCGCGTCGGCGGCGACGAATTCATCGGCATCACCGATCAGTCGCCGCTGCCAGCAACCGCAGAGCTGCTCGCCACCAGGATGCGGGCCCAATTCGAGCAACCGATCGAGGTTGACGGCCATGCGCTGAAGATCGATCTCTGCGTCGGCGCCGCGCTGTATCCGAGAGACGCCGATAATTCCGTTTCACTGCTGGCGAATGCGGATGCTGCGCTCTATCGCGCCAAGCACGAGGGCAGGGGAGCCATCCGCCTGTTCACCAGCGCGATGGATCAGCAGCTGCGGGACCGCCGCGCGCTGGAGCACGATTTGCGCAACGCCGTCGAACGAGGCGAGCTCTATCTGGAGTATCAGCCGCAGCAGCATCGCGACGGCACGCTCATGGCCTATGAGGCGCTCGTGCGCTGGCGGCATCCGGTGCGCGGTATCATCCCTCCGGGAGAATTCATCCCGATCGCGGAGCAAAGCGGTTCCATCGCAGAGATCGACGACTGGGTCCTGATGGAGGCGTGCAGGGAAGCGGCGTCATGGGATCAGCCGCTGCGGGTGGCCGTCAACGTCTCGGCGGCGCAGTTTCGCCGGGAAAATCTCGACGGGCAGGTCCGTCGGGCGCTCCGGGACAGCGGGCTTGCGGCCGCGCGTCTCGAGCTCGAAATCACCGAAGGCGTCCTGATCGAGGATATGTCGCGCGCCAAGCGGACGATGCAGTCGCTCAAGGCGCTCGGCATCCTGATCGCGCTCGACGATTTCGGAACCGGATATTCATCGCTGTCATACCTCGAAGCGTTTCCTCTGGACCGCATCAAGATCGATCGATCCTTTGTCGCCTCGCTCGGCCAGAGCGAGCGGTCGCTGGCCATCGTACGGGCCGTGATCGGCCTCGCCCACGGGCTCGGGGTGCCGGTGCTTGCGGAAGGCATCGAAACCGAAACACAGATGTCGGTCCTGGTACAGGAAGGCTGCGACGAGATGCAGGGATATTTGATCGGGCGGCCTGGGAGCCTTGCGCGCTCCAGACAAAGCAAGAATGCTTCCAGGCGAGCTGCATCCTGACCGCAGCTGCATGCGCCTTTAGGCAATGATTGAGTTGGGCCGAGGCCCAGCGTGTGATGAGATCACGTTTGCACCCCCTCTCCCGCTTGCGGGAGAGGGTCGGGGAGAGGGCTTCTTCCGCAACGGGATAATCCCCAAGAGGAGAAAACCCTCTCCCGGTGCTTCGCGCCGACCTCTCCCGCAAGCAAGCGGTAGAGGTGAACGCCCCCGCACTCTGCAGCCATTAGCCGGCCGGACGGGTGCAGTCGCATTTCGGGCAGCGGCCGTCCGCGGCGCTGGCGAGCTGGTGGCCGATCTCTTCCCTGAGGGCGTTTGCCTCGAAGGGCGTCCCATCGCTCCTGAGGATGCGCTTGGCGCGTTCGTACGCATGGCTCTCGGCGGCGTCGTCGCCCACGCGGATGATCACCTCATCGTGGAACGGGCAGACCGTGGTCGCGCGCGTCGTCTCGAGCGCGTAACGCACAGCCGCAGAGAGATCGTCGAGGTTGGCGGACATCATGGCTGCTCTCCTGGTCGAGGCGGTCCCGATGGTGGCCTGTCGCCGGCGGCGGGCATTCGTGTCGGCCGGCCGGGCGAAATCAATCAGCCTCGGTTTCCGAGGAGGTTTTCCAAGGGGGCACCGAGGCCGATTGCATGGTCTGTCCAGGGCTGGGCCATCCAACCCGCGGTACCGGCCTTCGTTCCATCGAACCCGCCGGCGAAGCCGCTCTCCAAAGCCGGCTCCCTGATCGCGGTCGCTTGCACCCTGTCTTCCGAAGCGGTGCCCGGAGTGCCTAGGAGTCCGGGCTCCGCTTCGTTCGGCACCGGATCGACAGCGCGCCCGATGCTGGACAGAGGATAGGGCGCGGCAGGCCATTTGCATTGACCCATCGCAAACCATAGGGAAGGCCCGTAAGGGATCGTCCGCAATTTCGCCGGCTCAGATTAGGGCGCATGAAAGCAGCATGCAGCGCCAGATCCTCTTCAGGTGCCCGCGCACCGGCATGAACGTCCAGCATCGGACCGATGACGAGCGGCCCGAGCGTTCCGAGCCGGCGGACAGTTATGTGCCCGTGAGGTGCCCGGCCTGCATGTCGCTGCACTTCGTCAACAGCACCACGGGCAAGCTGCTGAATGAGCCGAGCGGGCAGCCCGGCTCCAGGCCGCGTTCCGCCTGATCCGTCCGCGCCGATTGCGCTGCGACGCCCTGATCGCAGAGCGGTCAGTGGATCGCCGCGTACATGATGGCTTCCTCCGTCGCCTCCAGCGCGGAAAACTCCTCGACGACCTTGCCTTGCCGGCACACCAGGATGCGGTCCGACAGCGCCATGATCTCGGGCAGGTAGGAGGAGATCACGACCACCGCCTTGCCCTTGTCGGCCAGCGAATTGATCAGCTCGTGGATCTCGACGATGGCGCCGACATCGACGCCCCGCGTCGGCTCGTCGAATATGATGAGCTCCGGATCCTGGATCAGCGATTTCGCGATCACGACCTTCTGCTGGTTGCCGCCGGACAATTCGACGACCTTGGCCTCGTCGCCGATGGCGCGCACCTTGAGGCGCTCGATCCAGGACTTTCCGGCCGCCGTGCTTTCGCGCCGCGACAGCCAGGCGCGTCCCCTGGGAAACTTGGCGAGCAAGCCGAGATAGATGTTCCGCGCGATGGATGCTGTCTCGAAGAACCCCTCGACCTTGCGATCCTCGGTCACGTAGGCAATGCCTGCCTGCACCGCCGGCGCGGGGACGCGGTAGCGGACGGGCTTGTCCTCGAGAATCACCTCACCGCCATGGAAGAAGTCGCGCTTCATGACGCCCGCGACGATCTTGAACGTCTCGGTGCGCCCGGCGCCGACGAGGCCGAAGACGCCGGTGATTTGGCCCGCGAACACCGACAGCGAGTTGTTCTTCACCATCGGCGCCATCTTGAGGTTCTGCACCGTCAGCACCCGCTTGCCCGAGGGGCGGACCTGCGTCTTGCGCGCGCCGTAGAGCGTGTTGGAGAGATCCCGCCCCACCATCGCCTGGACGATGCGCGCCCGGTCGAAGCGGGAGGCGTCGTCGGTCACGACATGCCTGCCGTCGCGCAGCACCGTGATGCGGTCGGCAAGCAACAGCGCCTCTTCGAGCGCATGCGAGATGAAGATGATGGAGACCCCGCGCCGCTTCAGGTCCTTGACCAGATCGAAGAAGTATTTCTTCTCCTCCGGCGTCAGCGTCGCCGTCGGCTCGTCGAAGATGATCACCTTCGCCTTGTGCAGGACGGCGCGAGCGATCTCGACCATCTGCTTCTTGGCCGCCCCTAACCCGCCGACCGTCGCGGTCGGCGTCACGTCGAAGTTGAGCGATTGCAGGAATTGCTGGGCCGCGATGTAGATGCCGCGCAGGCGATTGTAGAACTTCTCCTGGCCGAGGAACAGGTTCTGCGCCACCGTCATCGTCGGCACCAGGCTGTTCTCCTGGAACACCATGGCGATGCCGAGGTTGCGCGCCTCCAGCGGAGTCTTCGGAGTGACTTCGACGCCGTCGACCGTCATGCCGCCGGAGGTCAGGGTCACGACGCCGGCCATGACTTTCGTCAGCGTCGATTTTCCCGCGCCGTTTTCTCCGACCAGGGCGTGGATCTCGCCGCGCCGCAGCTCGAAGTCGACACCGTCGATGGCGGGCACGCCGGCGTAAAGCTTGGTCGCCTTCGATAGCGACAGGACCAGGTCGTTCATGCGCGGGCCTCCTCGCCGAGGGAGGCCAGCGGCAGCTTGATGATGCGTCCGGGCCCCTTGGCGATCATCACGAGGTCGCCTCCGAATTCGACCGCGGCCGCGATCCCGTGGTTGACGCCATCGGCCCGGCTATGGAGCGAGGTGCGCGGCAGGCCGTCCGCCCCGAGGCGGATGACGAGACCGTAGGACCGCGGCGGCGCCCAGGGCTTCATCACCCCCATGGTCTTGATGTGCGCGCCCTGCAGCGGCTCCTTGAAGGAATCGCCGGACCGCAGCCGCGGCGCGACCCAGAATTCCGGGGCGATCTCCGCGATCATGCGGCGGCGATAGGCCGGCTCGCGCAGCACGAACTCGACGAGCTGGGTGCGCGCGGCGAATGCGGTGAGCCAGAAGCCGCCGCCGCGCGCCGGCGAAAGCCGGGACGGATAGACGGGCAGGTGGCGCAGCAGGTCCTTGCGGCTTCCGTCCGGCGCGATCGAGATCACGCGATGCCGCCAGCTTTCGCTGACGAGCAGATCGCCGTCGCTCGCCACAGTGCCGAAAGCGTAGCCCAATCCGCCGGCGAGCTGCGTGACCGCGCCGGTCTTCGGATCCAGCCGCAGCACCCGGCCGTTCCTGCCGAGCTCCATCAGATCGCGTGCCCAATCGTCGACACCGCGCAACGACGATCCGTCGGTTGCGATCAACGTGCCGTCGGCGGCGGGCGCCAGCGCATTGACAGCGTGCAGCCCTTGCGAAAATGCGGTCGCGGGCGTCTCGGCCGCGGTGTTGTCGTAGAGCCGGACCTCCGTGCCGCCCAGCGCGACAGCCAAGCCTCCATGAGGCAAGCACGCCAGCGCGGAGATCGGTCGCTCGAAGGTACGAACCGTCGTTGCCGAGTTTCCGGAAAGGCGTATCAGCCGCACGCCGTCGGCAATGAGCAGCGACGTGCCGTCCGTGGCAACGTCTTCCGGCGCTTCGCATTCGAAGAGAATATCCGCCTGTTCGAGCGCCTGGTTGGGCTTCAACGCCCCGTCGAACGACGGAACGGTGATGGCCGCCTCGCCGCGGCCGAGAAGGCGGTTGGCGAATTCGCTGATAGCGGCGATCACGACGACTTCCCCCAGCGCTTGTCGTACTGCACGAAGTTCGGATCGGCATTGTCGAGCTTGAAGCGGCCGATCCGGTTGTTGGCGATGCCGCCGAGATAGAGATAGCCGCGATGCTCGCGCATCGACGTGATCATGGGATGATTGAGGCCCTTGAGGTCCCAGAACGATTCCAGGATCTTGCCCTGCTCGTTGAACTTGACGACACAGCCGGTGTTGATGTTCGGGAACAGCCACTCGTCGACCGGCACCCGCTTGGCCATGCGCCGGCGGAAGCCCGGCATCTTCCAGGCGAGATCGAGCGACGGGCTGCGCATGCCGACCAGGGCCAGCCAGTAATTGCCGTCCGAGGCAAGGTTGATGTTGTCGGGGTAGCCGGGCAGATTGTCCATGACGATCTCGACGGCGCCCTTCTTGGGACCTGCGAACCAGTAGCGCTTGATCGAGCAGCCGAACGTCTCGGCGAACAGGATAGATTGCCCGTCGCTCGCGACCGCGACGCCGTTCGGGAATTTGAGGCCGCGCAGCGCGGTATGGGTCGTGCCGGTCTTGGTGTCGTAGCAGATGATGCGGCCGTTGCCGCGCGCCTCCAGCCCGTCGACCGGCCACTCGTCCATCTCGTAGCGAACGGTCGCCTCGGAGAAGAAGATCAGCCCGTCGTCGGTGATGTCGAGATCGTCGGCAAGCCGCAGGCGGCTGTCGTCGTTCACGGAATAGATGCTGCGGTTGGTCTCGTCCGTGGCCTTCTCCACGGTGCCGTCGGGCTTGATGCGATAGAGCCCCATGCCGCCGATGCAGACATAGAGATTGTCCTCTTTGTCAAACGCCATGCCGAGCGGCTGGCCGCCGATATGCGCGAACACCTCCATCCGTTCATAGTCCGGCGGGAAGAAGCGGACGATGTCGCCGTGCCGCGATCCGGCGTAGAGCACGTCGTTGCGATCGAGAATGACGTCCTCGGGCGCTTCGATCCGGCCGAGTCCGATCAGCGAGACGTCGCGCAGCCTGTCGTTCTGCTCGAACGGCCCGCCCTTGCCGATCTCGGTCGGTGGCGGTGGCGGCAGCGCATGATAGGTCGGGGCGACGTAGACCTTGCTGATGATGCGGGTGCGGTTCTTCTGCCAGCGGATGTCGACCATCGCGGCCACCAGCAGGATCGAGGCCAGCGCCATGCGGTTGACCCCGCCGCGCGCGTTCATGGCGGTCAGCCCGTTGGTGACGAGGAGGACGATCAGCACGCCGACCATGGACTTGACCACCGAGCCCTTGCCGCCGCCGAGCGTGATGCCGCCGAGCACCGTTGCGGTCAGCACGATCACCTCGAGGCCGACGCCGATGTCGCCGCCGACCGTGCCGAGCCGCGCCGCAAAGAACAGCGCGCCGATGCTGGTCAGCACGCCGCTCGCGACATAGCAGAGCGCGATAGTGCGGCGGACGGGAATGCCGGAATTGTAGGCCGAGCGCCGCGATCCGCCGATTGCGGTGATGTGCCAGCCGGGCCGCAACCGCGTCAGGAAGATATGACCGAAGATCGCGATCACGATATAGACCAGCGCGACGCTGGGGATGCCGAGCACGGTGCCGCCGCCGATGAAGTCCCACGACGGAATGTCGGGGAAGGCCGAGGCGATGGCGTTGGAATAGCGCTGGATCAGGAGATCGTAGGCGGAGCGGTAGATGATCAGCGTGATCAGCGTGGTGATGAAGGCGCGGAGCCTGAGATACCCGATCAGCACGCCGTTCACGGCGCCAAGCAGCCCACCGACGATCATGGTGACGACCACCACGGCCGGGACGGGCCAATTGAGGACGTCGAGCAGGTAGAGCGCGCAGAAATCCGACAGCGCGAAGATCGATCCGACCGAGAGGTCGATGCCGCCGACGATGACGACCAGCGCCATGCCGAGGCCGATGAAGCCGATCTCGCCGGCCTGCCGCGCGGTGTCGGCGAGGCTCGCCGGCGACAGGAAGTGCTCGAGTGAGCGGCTGAGCGCGAAGCCGACGATCAGGAGCAGGATCACCGGAATGGCGGTCTCGGTCCATCGTTTGGACAGGATCTCGCCGAGGAGATGGTCCGGCCAGTAGCGATAGCGTAGCCTGGTCAGTGTCTCGCGCATCTGCCTTCCGCTGATTCCATGAGCAAGGTTGCGCGTTCCGCATCAGAAGGGGCGGAACGCGCAGCTTCGGATACGATCACTTCTTGAGATCGGAGAGATTCCAGCACGCCGTCTGGGTGTCGGCATTCTCCTTGGTGATCGGGATCAGCGTGGTGTACTCGGAGCCCTTGATCGATCCCGGCTTGGCACCCGACGACAACAGCCACTTGATCGTGCCGGCCATTTGGGCTGCCTGCGTCGGCACGTCGTAGCTCATGTTCAGATCGAACGAGCCGTTCTTCACGAGCTCGCAGGCGCCCTTGCGCTCGCCGCCGCCCGATGTCGCCAGGAACACCTTGCCGGTCAGGCCGGCTTCCTTGATCGCGGCGGCGGTGCCGATGTCCATGCCGTCCCAGAAGCCGACGATGCCGCAGAGGTCGGGGTTCTGTTTCAGCACCGTCTGGGTGATTGCCTTGGCCTTGGCGGCATCCCAATCGGCGGCCTGGCTGGAGACGACCTTGATCTCGGGGTGCTTGGCGAGGATGTTTTCGACGCCCTTGAGCGTGTAGGCGCTGGCCGCCGCGGAGAGCGCGCCCTGGATGATGGCGATCTTGTTCGACTTGCCCTGGCAGGCCTTTACCACGCCTTCGGTCTGGCGCTCGCCGATCTCGATCCAGTTGGCGCCGACGAAGGCCGAGCTGCGATAGGCCGAGCCCATGTTGATCTGGATGACGAAGATGCCTTCGTTCTCCGCGCGCTGAAGCAGTTTTGCGTAGGTCTGGACGTCCGGATTGTGGATCACCATCACCGCCGGCTTCTCCGAGATCAGCGAGGTGACGGCTTGTGCGCCGGCATTGGTATTCCAGTTGGGATCGCGAATGACGAACTTGACGCCGAACGGCTCGAGCTCCTTCTTGAGGCCCGCATACCAGCCTTCGGTCAGGTCGAAGTTCATCGCGACCGGCACGTAGGCGACGGTCTTGCCGGCAAGCGCCTCCCGGAAGGTCTTCTGAAACGGCTCGTCGAGGCCCTGTTGGGCGAGGGCCGGAACTGCGGCGGCCGAGAGCGCCAGTGTGGCGATACTCGCAAGCGCGAACTTATTCATGCAGGCCATTGTCTTCCTCCTTGTTGGATGGGCGTTTTCCCAGGCATTTTCCCCTTGGGCAGATCAGATATCGCCCTGTTGGGCCGTTTCTTCGTTGCGTGGATTGAGGAACGTGTCGGTGATGACCGCGATCAGGAGCACGAGGCCCTTGATGAGGTTCTGGCCGGCATAGGGGATGTTCAGGATCGTCATTCCGTTCAGCATCGTCCCGATCAAGAGCGTGCCGATGATGACGTTGACGACACCGCCGCGTCCGCCCGACAGGCCGATGCCGCCGAGCACGACGACGAGGATGACGTCGTAGATCAATGTCGAGTTGAAGATGCGGGTCGGCATGGAATTGACGGAGGCCGCCATCACGAGGCCGGCAAAGCAGCCGATCAGCCCCGCGAGGACGTATTGCAGCACGATGATGGGCCGCGTCGGGATGCCGGTGACGCGCGCCGCGAACGGGTTGTCGCCGATCGCGTAGATGTAGGCGCCCCAGCGCGTCTTGCGCAGCAGGATGAAGACCACCACGCAGGCGATCGCGAACATCACGATCGAGGTGGGGATACCGAGGATGCTGCCCTGGCCGAGCCGCTCGAATCCGGCCATGCCGTCGCTCCATTGCACGACGTCGAGCTGGAAGAGGGCGGCCTGGCCGAGGCCGGCGACGAACAGGCCGGTTGCAAGTGTGGCAAACAGGGGCGGCACCTCCGCATAGGCGATCAGCCAGCCGTTGACGAGACCGACCGCGATCGACAGCAAACCGGCCGCCAGCAGCGAGGCGGGCAGCGAATGGCCGTTCTGCACCATCTGCAGCACGAGGCCGCCGGGGACGGCGAGGGCCGCGATCAGCGACAGGTCGATGCCGCGCCCGATCACGACGATCGCCATGGCCAGGCCAAGAATGCCGAGCACTGCCACGTTCTGCAGCAATGTCAGCATGTTGTCGGCAGAAAGAAAGCCGTTGAGGAAGATCGAGAAGCTCAGGAAGAGTGCGGCGAAGACCGCAAACACGATCTCTTGTTGGCTGATCCGAACGCGCTTCATCGCTTGCCATCCCTTAGGGCATTGCGCGTGCGGGATCGCCGTCTCGGCGCGCGCTGCCTCCCCGTCCCAAGACTTGTTTTGCGCTTGATAGGCGAGCGGCCTCAACATGGCTTGCGTGTACGCGCAAACCTTTTGCGCTGGCGCGCAAAGTGCCTTGCGCGACGCCGCCGGGAACCTAAGATTGAAGCCATCAGCTTTTGTGCGCTGCACAGCCAAACTGCTGCAACGGGCCGCCGATGGATCTGGTGTTTACGACCGAGGAGCTGGATCCCGCCAAGCGCTTTGCGGCCTGGCAGGATGCCATTTGCGATCACTACGTTCATGTCGACGTGAACGCGGTGAAGCCGGCCGACTACCAGGGCTTTATCCGCGAGGCGCAATTTGGCCCGGTCACGATGAGCGACGTCTTCCTGTCGGAGCAGCGCATATCGCGGCGCGAGCGGCACATCGCCAAGCTCGACAAGGATTGTTACTACGTCCAGTTTCTGCAACAGGGCACCATGGACGTGCTCCAGGCCGGCCAGACCCTGGCGACCAGCCCGGGCATCGGCGCGATCTTTTCGGCGTCCGATGCCTATGATCTGGAGTGCTCGAACCAATTCCGGTCGCTCTATCTGGAAATTCCGCGCAAGGAGTTTTCCTCGCGCTTCGCCGAAGGCAAGATGCCCTTGGCGGCGACGATCGCGACGGGACGTGGCCTGGGGCGGATCGCCGCCGAGTTCTGCGCGCTGCTCGCCTCGGAGGCGTCAAGCCTGGAGGAGACGGCGCGAGGCCGGCTCGGCCACGAGCTGATGGACGTTCTGGCGCTCGCGCTCGACATGGGCGACAAGGACGAGTTCTCGGAGGACGCCACTGCCCGCAAGGCGCGGCTGCGCTCGGTCAAGGCCTGGATCGAGGAGCACCTCACCGAGCCTGATCTCTCGCTGGAGAAGATTGCCAGGAATAACGGCGTCTCGCTCCGGCATCTGCATTATCTGTTTCGATCGACCGAGATGTCGGTGTCGGAATGGATCCTGAACCGCCGCCTGCAGCGTTGTTACGACGCGCTGATGCGCCCGGAGCTGCGCGCGCTGTCGGTGACCGAGATCGCCTATCGCCTCGGCTTCAGCAGCTCATCGCACTTCAGCACGGTGTTTCGCCGCAAGTTCGGCCACAGCCCGTCCGAGCTGCGCCGGCGGCAGACGGCGTCGATGGAGTAGGGCGGCGGATGCGCGGCCACGCAGCTCTGTTTGAAAATCGATGGTCTGCGCGCCGCATTTGCCTCAGCGACGATTGGCCGGCGATCGCTATTTCTCGACGGCCCCGGTCCAGTCCTTGAAGCCGCCGACATTGTAGACCTTGTCGTAGCCCATATCCTTCAGCAATTTGCCCGCCAGCGCCGACCGTCCGCCGGACGCGCAATAGAGGATCACGGTCTTGGCCTTGTCGAACGCCTTGTCGTGATAGGGCGATTCCGGGTCCGCGCGAAATTCCAGCATTCCGCGCGAGACATTGACGGCCCCCGCGATCTTGCCGCTGGCGGCGACCTCCGGTGCATCGCGAACGTCGACGACGAGCGTGTTGCCGCTTCTGATCATCTCGGCGGCCTGGTCCGACGAGATCTTGGGGACCGCGGCGTTGGCGGCTTCGAGCATTTGCTTGACGCTGGTTGGCATGGGGTGTCTCCGTTCGTGCTTCCGGCTGGAGGATAGCACATTGGTCGCGCCTCGCCTCCTCCTGTTGGAGGAGCGTTTGCATGCAAGGCAAGGGGGCTGCTTCGATGATCCGCATGAGCTTCCAGTTGTCCGACTACATCGACGTTGTCCCCTTCCTGCTGGCGCACGAGCGAGCCATCCGAGACATGTTTCCCGCTCTTGCTTGAGGTTGGATGTCCAGCGCGTCAAGGTCGCTTCGTTTTCACCCATTTCGTGAAACGCGCCGAACAAATTCTGTCTGGCGAGATTGAGCTTCGGCCTGCCGGCTGGCGTCCGGTCAGGGGCGCTGCCAAATTCTCGAATGAGACGGCGTTCCTACCGTCTGTATCGGTTCGCCGGCGGCACGGTCCAGCGGTGGGTGCGGCTTGGCAAGCCCGGTCGTGCCGGGAGGCGTGTCGTTGCTGGCCGTGCGCGTGTTGACGTGCTCTATCGTGACCGTGGATGCAACCACAAGGGCGATGGCCAACGCGACTGCTGATAGGACTAAGGCCGTCCGATCCTGGTTGTCCATCATGAGACCTCCGCGAGACGGTGCCGTAGCGCGGGGATAACGCCAAACCGACGATTTGGTTCTTGCGGTGGTTGGATCGACTTACGACGTCATTGACGGCCTTGTGCCTTTCCACGCCGCGATGAAGAAGGCGGGCGCCTCGACATGCTCGCTGCGGCGTCGGCGGCAGTTTCAGCCATGTTCCAAGCGCTTGCACTCGCGGTGTAAGGCACCCGATTGTCGGAATGCGTTAGCCCGATTTGAGATGGGTCTAACGAGGTGCATGAAGTATGCGACGGCTACCGAGCATCCTCAGGGCAGAAAGAACGGAATGAAGCCGATGCCGCCACCGCCGCCTCCGCTAGCGCTAGCCTCGGGCTTCGGCGGCCTTGCAGGCCGTTCCGGAGCCTCTTCGGGGTCCCTGTACCGGCGCTCGAGCCTTGCAGATGGTGTCGGACGGGCCTTGCGCTTCTCGCAGTCATTATCGTCATTCAGGAAGTAGCCGGCGGCGCAGGTGATCTTGACACACTGATCTCCGTCGCGTCTCTGACCGGATTTGCAAGCTAGCGGGCAAACCCGCGCCGATTTGAGCTTGATCGCCTCGAGCGCCTCAGCGCTCGCGGCCTTGGCATCGAGCGTGGAGCCGGCATTCTTGTTGTACAACTCGAGCGCACGCCGCGAGGCCGCGTCCCAGTCGCCATCGGCCGGTCCGCTTAAGCAACCGACTCGGCGCAACTCGGCTTGCACCGATTTTGCAAGCTCGGCTTTGGACGGCGGAGTGGGCGGCGGTGCCGGCGCGGGCGTCTGTGGCGCCGACCGCGCGGCCAGTTTTGCGTCCGAGTTCGGGTTGGCGTCTTGCGACGGGGTCTGAGCGCCCGATTTTGCGGCGACTGCTATTTCAGCCTCCCGGCGACGCTGCTCGGCCTGCGCGGCCAATTGCTGCGCGGTCTCCTTGGCCTTCTCCGCCTCCACACGGGCGTCCTGCGCCGCTTTCAGCTCCGAGGCGGCTTTGGCCAGTTGCGTCTGCTGGGCACCCTGGTTGACGAGTCGCGCCTGCTCCTGCTCGGCCTGGCGCGCCTTTTCGGCTGCGGCGGCGCGCTTGTCTTCCGCATCGATCTTGGCGAGCTGCAGCTTGGCCAGATTTGCGTAGTAGCCGTCCGGATACTGGGCAAGGAAGTAGTTCAGCGCATCCTTGTTGCCGATCTGCAGGGCTAGCTCGTAGTCCTGACGAATCTCGGCACGCGCCGAGACCGGTGGAGTTGCAGGCAGCGGTGGTGGGGCCGGTTGAGGCGTTGCGGCGGCCGCTTCCTTGGACGCTTCCTTGGCCGGTGCCGGCACGAGCGGCACGTCGTCGCCACCAAGCGTGCCGTAGACATAGGGCTCCTGCTTGTTGCCGGTCGCCCTCATGACGTCGTCGCGGACGAAGCCGAACACCCGGCGCAGGTCCATGCCGGGAGTGGCGATATATTTCACCAGTGCCGAGGCATAGGGACTGTTCTTGCTGCCACCGTCGGACGCCGTCGAGCCGGCCTTGGCGGCGAAGGCAACCAGCGTATTCGAGGTCGCCGGTTCGATCCTGGCGAGCCCCCGGCTGACAGCCCGCGAGCCGACCGTCCGCTTCATCTTATCGGCGAAAGGATTGTTGCGGCAAGCATCGAGGATCACCAGCCGCAGCTGCCGTGCCGGCTCGATCGCCAGCAGTACTCGCTCGAGCGAAAAGGCTTCGTCGTACACATCCGTATCGCGCTCGAGCGTCGCGTCCGTCGGGATCAGGTAGTTCGTACCTTCGAGCTCGATGCCGTGGCCTGCGTAGTAGACGACGGCGACATCCGCGTCGCGCGCCGTATCGGCAAAATCGCGCAGCGCACGCCGCATCTCGGCAGCCTGAAGATCCGTGCGGGTCTGGACGACGTCGAAGCCCGCTTTCTTCAGCGTCTCCTCAACGATCGCAGCATCATTGGCCGGGTTGGCAAGCAGTGCGGCGTTCTTGTAGGCCGAGTTTCCGATGACGAGCGCGACACGATTCGTAGCCCATGCCGGGTGACAGATGATCAGCGCAGCGACAAAAAACAGGATACCACGCAATGTCACAGATCGGTGCAAATGCATGCCAGCACCACTTCTTAATGGTCTTCTTCCATCGTTTGTCTCGCCACGACAGCAGCGGGTTCAATGCGATCCCATGATCAGGCTGTGGAACCCACAGGGAACGGCATGACCGCCGTGGCTGGCCGGCCAATTGACCTCCCCGCCAGCCTGCCCTTTGATGAGGCACGTTTCGAACAGGCGAGGTTGCTCCGTGACTGACGCCAAACTCGACCAGGCGGTCATAGCCCGGAAGGAGATTGCCGGGCGCGGCGTCAATTCTTGGTTGGATTGGACCGCCAGGGCAATTGTCGTGATCGTTTATGGCGGGTCTGCTCTGATAGGCGCCGCCAGCGTCCCTCAGCTGCTTCCGCCGGACAATCTCCACGGCTGGCTTGCGGTTGCGGCCAGAATTGCCAACATCCTGTTCCTCGGCCTCGTCGCGCTGACAACCATCGCCCGGCTAGCGCCAATCATGAAATCGCAGGGCATCGAGACGCGGATCTCAGCTTTGCTGGGCACTTTTTTGAGCATCGTCCTCGCATTTTTTTCGAAGGCAGAGCTCGGCCCGATCTGGTTGGCTGTATCCACGACGTTGATCCTGGTGGGTACCTCGCTCTCTATCGTGGTGCTCCGCTGGTTAGGAAAATCCTTCAGCATTCAAGCGGAAGCCAGGCGCCTTGTGACGAAAGGGCCTTATCGGATCGTCCGGCATCCTCTCTATCTCTGCGAGGGGATTGCCCTCGTCGGCATGACACTCCAGGTCCTTTCACCGCTTGCCGTCCTCCTCGCCATCGTGATCGTGATGATCCAATGCCGACGGATGATCAACGAAGAGCGGATCCTGAGGCGGGCTTTTCCCGAATATGCCGCCTACGCCGCGACAACTCCTTTTCTGATCCCCACAGGTGCCGGCCGGTTGGCCAATCAAGCTGGGGCAAAGCTCCCTGCCAAGGCGGTCGATCCGCACGCCTGACACCACGCTTCACATCGGCTCGATGCGCAACCGGGCCGCCGCGGCCGGCGCATTTCACGGAGCCCGGAACCGCGTCGCCACCAGCGGGGAGTACAAATTCGAGGTCGCGTTCATTCGCTCGCACTCTCGTCAACCGCGTTCCAGAACGTTTCCTCGCACTTCTTCGGCGCGCCGGCGACCTGCTTCCAGGTGACCACGAGCGACCGCGGCGAGGTGCGAACCCATGTGCCGGTGTTGTGTACCTTTGTCTTGGCGGGCGGCTGGGTATTGGACGGCGCCGTCTTGCTCGACATCGCGATCCGGTTGTCGCCGAGGTAATAGTACCATGTGCCGCCGTCCCACACGCGCCACCAGCCCGTCGGCCACGGCAGCGGGTATTTCTTAATTACTCCGTCCGATGCGAGAACGAGTTCGTTCGGAGTTGATACCGGCCGCCTTCCTGTGGTCTTTGGGTCGCGCACATACATTGGGCTTACGGCGCCCATCGGACCGGTGCGCCGAAGGTTCAACATTGTCACCAACATCGACTGATTGGGGCCAACGGCGGGATCATGGAAGACGACGTCCTTGTCCATGATTCCGACGATGACCGACACGTGAAGGCCGCGACCAGGGACCCACCAATTGACCATGATCGGCCCGCTGTTGGTCAGCACCGCATCGAAATCGTCCGGCGTAGTCAATCGTGTCGTAACAGGAACCAATCTTTCATTTCTCAGGAAGGTGCTTAACTCCGGCCCCGCCATCGGCAGCCCCTTATGAGTCCCGTCCGGGTTGTCGAGCTCCGGCACTGCCTTGCGTGTGGAATAGGGGCCCCCGTAGTACACGCTCATCATTCGTGCGCATGCGTACCAACAACCTGTGGGATCATCGATCTCAGGTCCGCTTTGACCGGCGTTTTGGGAGAAAAACGGAACGGGGCCGTCCAAGGGCATGATTGGCCCTCCTGATTTTGCAATGCTCAATCATACTCATTCAACCTGGAAGCGCCATCCGGCACTGGCGGAGAAGAGCAGCCAAACGGGCACGTGTAGAGGCCGGTTGTCGAACGTCCGGTTGCCGGTCGGCCGTCGCCATGTTCATCGCCGCGCACGGTGTGCGTGACCGATGTCGTCAAAATAACCGAGGCCGGTTTGAAAACCATGGAGGCTGAAGAGAGCTTTCGGATTACGGTGAGAGTGCACAAAACTCATCATCGAGCTGAAGCGGCGAACCCTCGGCAACGCATTTCGTCGACTCCAGTCCGCCTTCGCCCTGCGGGCTTCGGCGTGACAGCCTTCACTCGCTTCGCTCGGAGTTCGTGGCACGGGCTTGCCGAGCCGAAGCTCGCGAAGCGGCGAGCGAAGGCTGGTGGGCCCGGCAGGACTCGAACCTGCAACCAGACCGTTATGAGCGGCCGGCTCTAACCATTGAGCTACAGGCCCCGCCGCGCGGCGGCTCGCGATACTTGCGCGGCCGGCAACGGTGCGGGGTTCGTTTACAGGGACGGAGGCGAGGGTGCAATGCTGGCTCTGGCGAACGGAAACGCCTGAGCGGCATCGGCGGTCATTTTCAAATAACCGAAATTGGCGATGATGCCTGGATACCCCTGTTTTGCCCGACGAAGCAAACGGCCCTGCCGAGGGTCGTTTTTCTTGCGTCCGCTAACTCATTGAAATTGCTGGCCTCGTCTACTGTGCATGGGGTTGTTTGCGACTTTTGATGGGAGGGGGCCTGCCTCGCCCCCTCCGATGTCCTGCCGGCGAATGTTAGGCTCGCGGCTTAGCCCGGCGCTAGTCCACCGAGACCCCGGCGAACTCCACCACCTTGCGCCACTTCTCGGTCTCGTCCGCGACGAGCTTGCCGAACTCGGCTGGCGTCATCGGCTTGGGAATGCCGCCGGTCTCGGTGAGGCGCGCGACCAGCTTCGGGTCCTTCAGCGCTTCGCCGACGGCCTTGTTGAGCGTCTCGATCACTTCGGGCGGCGTGCCCTTCGGCGCGGAGATGCCGTAGAAGCCGACGGATTCGAAGCCCGGCACGGTCTCGGCGATCGCGGGCACGTCGGGCACGCTCGGCCAGCGCTGCGGCGAGGTCACGCCGAGCGCGCGGACAGTGCCGCCTTTCACCTGCTCCATGGCCGACGGCAGATTGTCGAAGATCAGCTGCACCTTGTTGGAGATGATGTCGGGGAAGGCGATGGCCGAGCCACGATAGGGCACGTGCACCATGTCGCACTTGGTCAGCACCTTGAACAGCTCGGCCGACATGTGCACCGAGGTGCCATTGCCGGAGGAGGCAAAGGAGATCTTGCCGGGATTGGCCTTGCAATAGTCGACGAACTCCTGAACCGTCTTGGCCGGGAACGCGTTGGAGACGACGAGCATGTTGGTGAGCTGCATGATGCTGGCCACGGGGGTGGTGTCGCGCAGGAAGTCGAACGGCAGCTTCTTGTAGAGCGAGGTCGAGATCGCGTTGTTGGGCGCGACGAACAGCAGCGTGTAGCCGTCCGGCGGTGAGTTGATCGCGGCGGCGGCGGCGATGTTGCCGCCGGAGCCGGTGCGGTTCTCGACGATGAATTGCTGGCCGAGATGGTCCGACAGCCACTGCGCCATGATCCGCGCCACGATGTCGACCGGGCCGCCGGCGGCAAATCCAATCAGCCAGTGCACGGGGCGGTCGGGATAGGCGGCGGAGGCGGGAGGCGTGGCGCTGAAAAGACCTGTAAGGACTGCGAGCCCGAAAACACCGCACCGCAAAATTCGCAACATGACGCCTCCCATTGCATTATTGTCGTTAGGGGCATGCTTTCACAAAATCGGGCGGCTGCCTACATCGCCGCAAGTCGGTGTTGACGCAGGCCCGTCAGGGACGACCATGAGATTCGCGATTATCGTTCTCGCCGCAGCGCTGCTCGTCAGCCCCGCTGCTGCTCAGACCGGAGGCAACGCCATTCCGACCACGACACTCAGCCACACGATCAGTCTTGGCACCGCGACGCCCGGCGGCGGCTTTCCGCTCTATGGCAACGCCTTTGCGGAGGTAATGAACGCAGCCGATCCGCAAATCTCGATCGCGCCCCGCAACACCAAGGGCAGCAACGAGAACATCCCGCTTCTGGAGAAAGGCGAGCTCGATCTCGCGCTGGTCGCGGGCGAGCCGGCCTATGAGGCCTTCGCCGGCATCGGCCGCGCGCCGGTTCGGCTCAAGATCCTGACGGCGATTTATTCCAATCCCGGCATGTTCGTGGTGCGCGCGCACAGTCCCTACAAGACCATCCGCGATCTCATCGGCCAGCCGATCGCGTTCGGCGCCAAGGGCTCTGGCCTGCCGATCCTGGCGCGCTACGTGCTGGACGGCATCGGCCTGAAGCAGGACGAGGACTTCAAGGCCGTCTATCTCGATCGCGCCGGCGATGGCCCCGCGATGGTCGAGGACGGCCGGGTCGCCGCGCTGTGGGGCGCCGGCATCGGCTGGCCCGGCTTTGCGGCGGTCGCCTCGAGCGCGTCAGGCGCGCGCTTCATCGCGCCGACCGCCGACGAGATGACGCGCATCCGCGCCAAGCATTCCTTCCTGAAGCCGCTGCTGGTGCCGGCGAATAGCTATCCGAAGCAGGACGCGCCGATCGCCTCGCTCGGCTCCTGGAGCTTTGTGCTGACGCGCGAGGATTTGCCTGACGATGTTGCCTATCGCCTCGCAAAGACGCTGCACGGCAGTGAGGCAAATTTCTGCAAGAAGCTCGTCCAGGCCTGCGAGACCACGGCGGCGAACACGGTCGCCGCCGCGCCAAGGCCGGAGCTGATCCATCCCGGCGCGATGAAGTATTTTCGCGAGATCGGGGTGGTGAAATAGCGAGTGGCGAGTGGTGAGTAGTGAGTAGCGAATGGAGTTAATCCATTCGCTACTCCCTATTCGCCGCTCGCCAATCTCACTTCTTCACCATCGCGCAGGCCGGGTCCGGCGGGCCGAACGCCTTGTCGCCGGAGATCGTGGTGAGGATCTTGTAATAATCCCACGGATATTTGCTCTCTTCCGGCGTCTTCACCTGCACCAGCCAGAGGTCGTGGACCATCAGATTGTCCTCCCGCAAGCGGCCGTTGCGGGCGAAGAAATCCTCGATCGGCTTTTCGCGCATCTTGGCGGCGACCTTGAGCGGATCATCGGTGCCGGTTTCCTTGATCGCGTTGAGATAGTGCATCACGCTCGAATAGACGCCGGCCTGCCACATCGAGGGCATCTTGTTCATCTTGGCCAAGTAGCGCTTCGACCATTCGCGAGTCTTGTCGTCCATGTCCCAATAGAACGAGGTGGTCAGCAACAGGCCTTGCGCCGCCTGCAGGCCGAGGCCGTGGATGTCGGTGATCAGCGCCAGCAGCGCGGCCATCTGCTGGCCGCCCTTGAACACGCCGAACTCCGAGCCGGTCTTGATCTCGTTCATGTTGTTGGGGGGGCCTGCGGCGATGCCGATGATCTTGGCCTTGGAGGCCTGCGCCTGCAGCACGAAGGAGGACAGGTCCGGCGTTGCCAGCGGCGGCCGCACCGAGCCCAGCACCTTGCCGCCATTGGCGGTGACGACGGCGGACGCGTCGCGCTCCAGCGAATGGCCGAAGGCGTAATCGTCGGTGATGAAGAACCAGCTGTCGCCGCCACGCTTCACCACCGCGTCCGCCGTGCCGACCGCGAGCGCGCGGGTGTCGAACACCCACTGGATCGCGTAAGGCGAGCAGAACTTGCCGTGGAAGTCCGCGGTGCCGGTGGAGTGGGTGATGAACAGCCGCTTCTTCTCGTTGGCGATGTTCTGCACCGCGAGCCCGACCGCCGAGACCGGCACGTCGACGATCAAGTCGACCTGCTCGACATCGAACCAGCGCCGCGCGAGCGAGGCGCCGATGTCGGCCTTGAGCTGATGATCGCCGACCACGACGCTGATCGGCTTGCCGAGCACGGTGCCGCCGAAATCGTCGATCGCCATCTGCGCCGCCGTCACCGAGCCCTGGCCGGTCGGCGCGGAGGCCGGACCGTTCATGTCGGTGAGCACGCCGATCTTGACGACGTCGTCGGAAAGCTGCGCCATTGCGGCGCCCGACATCAGCGTTGCCGCCAACGCGGCCGCGATCGGTAGTCCAAATCTCGTTGGATTCACGTGTCTCCTCCCCTGATCCGGCGCGTTGGCCGGCGTTGCCCCGGGTGTGCCCCCGGCTGAATTGGTTTCTTTTGCAACTATTTGGGGGCGGGCGTCAATGTCAGGCTGCGAACCGGATCTGCCCTGCTGGCGAGGGATCATAGCCGGTCAGCTCCTCGGCGCGCTGGCGCAGGCGCCTTTCGGAGAGAAACCGGAGCAGGGCCTGCATGGCGGGGCGGAAATAGCTGCGCTGCCGCATCGCAAGATCAAAGTTCTCCCAGACCAGCGGCACGAAATCCAGACCCGCCGAGCGGGCGGTGGCGCGCGTCGCGATGCCGCAATCGGCCTGGCCGGCGCGGACGATCTCGACGAGGTCCGGCCCGGTCAGGGCCGGCGGCTCGATCCGGCGCAAATCCCGCGTCGAGGCGCCTGCGCGCTTCAGCAGCATGTCGAGCAGCATCTGCGCGCCGGTGCCCTGTTGGCGCATCGCCATCCTGGCGCCGAGCGCGAGCACGTCGGTCAGGCCGTGCAGGTGCTTGGGATTGCCTTGCGGCAGCACAAGCCCCTGCTCGCGGCGCACGAACGCCACCAGCACCGCATCATGCAGGTCGGGAGCGGCGCGCAGCGCTTCGATGCTGGCATCGACGGCGAGATCGTCGGAAGCATCCCGGCCGTGGAAGTGCACCGCTGCCGCCATCACCTCGTTGCGCTGCAGGCGCTCGAGCCCGCGCAGGCTGCCCTCGCTCATCGATCCCAGGCCCGAGCCGGATTCGCGCAGGCTCCAATCCAAGAGTTCGTCCTGGCTGCCGCCCACCACCGGCGGCGGCTCCGCGATCAGCATGCCGGCCGGACGCGCGAGGCCCGACAGCACCCAGAGATCGAGTTCGTGCCGCGGGAAGAGCCATTTTCCGGTCACCTTGGTGCAGGGGATCGCGCCGGTGGTGACGAGTTCGTAGAGCTTGCGTTCGCCGAGCCGAAGATAGTCGGCGGCTTCGCTGGTCGTCAGGAATTCCATCCTGCATTCCTATGCAAATTCTTGCTTCTTTTTGACGTTCGACGCAGGTGGAATTCTGCATTTCAATTCTGTCAGCGGAACCATGCCCGATCATCTCGCTGCTTTGCAACACATCCGCACGCTCAGTTTTTGCTTTGGTGAACGATCCGGAAGGCGCTCCGGCGTTGCCGAAATTTCCCGGCTAGGCGGCGCAAGCCCGTCACGAGTGGGGCGCAATCAATCCTCATCATGATCGCGTCTTAGCCAGTGGGAACCTGATCATGGGCCGCCTGTTCGTTGTATTCGCGCTCTTTTGCGGCCTCATCGCGGGCGTTGCGGCGTCATCCGCAGAGGACCGTAGCATCGTCCTCGCCACGACGACGGCGACACAGGAATCCGGCCTGCTCGACTATCTGCTGCCGATCTTCCACGACAAGACCGGCATCGAGGTGACCGTGATCGCGCGGCGCGCCGACGAGGTGCTCAACGGACCGCGAAGAGGCGAGGCCGACGTCGTGCTGATGCATGCGCGGCCGCAGGAGGAGAAATTCGTCGCCGACGGGTTTGGCGTGAAGCGTTTCGACGTGATGTACAACGACTATGTGCTGATCGGGCCGAAGAGCGATCCCGCGGCGGTGAAGGGCAAGGACATCGTGACGGCGCTGAAGGCGATCGAAGCCAAGGGCGCGCCGTTCGTGACGCGCGGCGATCGGTCGGGCACCCACGCCGCGGAGCTCGCGCTCTGGATCGTCGCCGGCATCGACATCGCCGGCGCCAAGGGCGCCTGGTATCGCGAGGCGGGGCAGGGCATGGCCTCGGCTCTCGACGCCGCGCGCGCCGCCAATGCCTATGTGCTGTCGGATCGCGGCAGCTGGATCTCGTTCAGGGATCGCGGCGATCTCGACATCGTCGTCGAAGGCGACCGGCGGCTGCTCAATCAGTATGGCGTGATGCTGGTGAATCCCGAGAAGTTTCCGAACGTGAAGAAGGATCTCGCGCAGACCTTCATCGATTGGCTGACCTCGCCGGAGGGGCAGGCCGCGATCGCCGGCTACAAGGTCGACGGGCAGCAGCTGTTCTTCCCGAATTCGGACAGGTCAGGCGGTTGAGGCCCGCACCGCCGGCGGTTGCCAAACCGGGCGATGCATGGTCCATCATGGCGCATGACCCAGCGCCTGCCGCCATCGCTGACACCGCTCGACACCGCGCTCGCCGCGTTGTTGAACGGGCTCGAGCCGCTTGCACCGGTGGAGTTGCCACTGCTCGACGCAGCCGGGTGCATTGCGGCGGGCACTCCGCTGCTTGCGGCCCATCCGCCGCACGACATTGCCGCCACGGACGGCTGGGCGCTCCGCGCCAATGACCTCGTCGGCGCCTCCTCTTACTCGCCGCTGCCTCTGACACGAATGCCGGCATGGGTCGAGGCTGGCGATGCGATGCCGGCGGGATGCGATTGTGTGCTCGATGCCGATGCGGTGGAAGTGTCGGGGCCGCTCGTGCAGGTGCTTGCGGAAGGCGTGCCGGGGCAGGGCGTCAGGCGCGCCGGCAGCGATATCGGAGAACGTACAGCCGTTGTGGCAGAGGGGCGTCCGGTCACCCCTGCCACTCTGCTGCTCGCGCGCGTTGCAGGTGTCGGCAAGCTGAGCGTGCGCCGGCCGCGGTTGCGTCTCATCAATGTGCCCGGTGCGACGACGACGGCTCATTTGATTGCCGAGATCGCGCGCGCAGCGGGACTGCACGTGGAGATGCATGAAGCCGGCACGCGTGCTGCGGCATCGATCGCGGAGGCCCTCGCCGATGACGCCTGCGACCTTGTCGTGACGATCGGCGGCAGCGGCGTCGGTTGCCACGACGCAGCCGTCACGGCACTGGCCGAGCGCGGCGAGGTGCTTGCTCATGGTTTCGCGCTTCAGCCCGGACGCACCGCCGCAGTCGCACGGCTCGGCAGGGTTCCCGCCGTCGCCTTGCCCGGTTCATCGGATCAGGCGCTCTCGGCGTGGTTCGCGCTCGTGCTTCCGCTGGTCGATCGCCTGTCGGCGCGACAGCCGCGCCGTCAGATCACCTTGCCGCTATCTCGCAAGATTGCCTCCGGCGTTGGCATCGCCGAAATGGTGCTACTGGCTGAGGAACATAAGACGTGGAGGCCGCTTGCCGTGGGCGAATGGCCGCTTCAGGCGATTGCCCGTGCGGATGCATGGTTGCTCATTCCCGGCAATCACGAGGGATTTGCGGCAGGTGAGCCGGTCGATGCTTATCTAATCCGGGAGTGATATCAGTTCCGGCATGACGATGATCCCAAAACCGCCAGATCGCAGCGTGCTCGAACAGGAGCAATTCCTCAAGATCCTCTCGCGCGAGGAGGCGCTGGCGCGCTTCGAGGCGGCGCTGTTTCCACGCGCGCTTCCGTGCCAAACGCGCAAGCTCGCCGATGCGCTCGGTAAAGCGCTTGCCGAAGACATCACGGCGCCAATCGACGTGCCCCCGTTCGACCGCTCCAATGTCGACGGTTTCGCCGTGCGCGCCGCCGACCTTGCGGCGGCCGGGGAAGGCGCGGCCGTGCGCCTTGCGCTGAACGGCGAGACCATTCACTGCGGCACTGCGCCGGCGCTGCAGGTGGCGGCGGGAACCGCAACGCCGATCGCCACCGGCGGTCCGCTGCCGCGTGGCGCCGACGCCGTCGTCATGGTCGAGCACACCCAGCCGGCGGGGTCGGATGCAATCGAGGTTCGTCGCGCCACGTCTCCCGGGCAATTCGTGTCCTACGCCGGATCCGACATTGCGTGCGGCGAGGCGCTGCTGCGTGCCGGCACCATCATAGGCTCGCGCGAGATCGGCATGCTGGCGGCTTGCGGCATCGCCGAGGTGAAGGTCGCGCGCAAGCCGCTTGTGGCCGTGATCTCGACCGGCGATGAACTGGTTCAGCCCGGCGGGGCTCTTCCGCCCGCCGCGATCTACGACACCAACGGCGCCATCGTCGCGGCCGCGATCGACGAGAATGGTGGCGAGGCGGTCTTTCTGGGTGCGATTCCCGACGATGAAGCCAGGCTCGAAGCTGCCATGCGCGGCGCGCTCGCCGATGCCGACATGCTGGTGCTGTCAGGCGGCACCTCGAAAGGCGCCGGCGACCTATCCCATCGCATTATCGGCCGGCTCGGCGAGCCCGGCATCATCGCGCATGGTGTTGCGCTCAAGCCCGGCAAGCCGCTGTGCCTTGCGGTGTGCGACGGCAAGCCAGTGGTGATCCTGCCGGGCTTTCCGACCTCGGCGATGTTCACTTTCCACGACATGATCGTGCCGGTGCTGCGCAAGCTGGCCGGGCTGCCGCCGCGCTCGGATGCCAAGGTGAGCGCGACCGTGCCGGTGCGCATTGCGTCCGAGCTCGGCCGCACCGAGTTCGTCATGGTCTCGCTGGTCGAGGGGCGGCATCGCCTGATCGCCTATCCCTCCGGCAAAGGCTCCGGCGCGATCACGTCCTTCGCGCAGGCCGACGGCTTTCTGCGCATCGATGCGCTCGCCGACCAGATGCCGGCCGGCACCGAAACCGAGGTGACGCTGTTCACGCCGCACGTGCGCGTGCCCGATCTCGTCATTATCGGCAGCCATTGCACGGGCCTCGATCTCGTCACCGCTGGGCTCGCGCATGTCGGTCTCGCCGTGCGCTCGATCGCCGTCGGCAGTCTTGGCGGCCTCGCGGCGGCCAAGCGCGGCGAATGCGATCTCGCGCCGATCCATCTGTTCGACGACAAGAGCGAGACCTACAACTCGCCCTATCTCGTCGAGGGACTCGAACTCGTGCCGGGCTGGCGGCGGATGCAGGGCATCGTCTTCCGCAAGGGCGACCAACGTTTCGAGGGCCTTGATGCGAGGGAGGCGGTCGCCGCCGCGCTCAAAGATCCCGCCTGCATCATGGTCAACCGCAACCAGGGTGCTGGCACGCGCATCCTGATCGACCGTCTGCTCGGCGGTGCGCGCCCCGAGGGTTATTGGAACCAGCCGCGGTCGCACAACGCTGTCGCGGCGGCCGTGGCACAGCACCGCGCCGACTGGGGCATGACCATTGCGCCGGTCGCCCATGCGGCCGGCCTCGGTTTCATTCCGCTCGCGGAAGAGCATTATGATTTCGCTCTGGTGACGGCGCGCAAAGACCGGCCGGCAGTGCGGGCTTTTCTCGATGCGCTTCGCTCGGACGAGGCGCGCGCGGCGCTGCAGCAGGCCGGCTTCCGGCCCGCGTAAGGACAGGCGACGCGGCGTTCAAGCCGCGCGACAGGGTAGGGGACGCGATGGCGAGACCGCTCTCGGTTGCGATCGTCGGTGCCGGCATGGGCGGGCTTGCGACCGCCGCGGCGCTGAGACGTGTCGGTATCAATGTCATCGTCTACGAGCAGGCCTCGCAATTCGCCCGCATCGGCGCCGGCATCCAGATCGGCTGCAACGCGATGAAGGTGCTGCGTGCGCTGGGACTGGAAGCGCGGATGCGCGAGCACTCCTTCTATCCACGCTCCTGGAACAACCGCGACTGGAAGAGCGGCGACATCAAGTTCGACATGATTTTTGGGGAGAGCGCGGAAGAGAAATTCGGCGCACCCTATCTGCTTGCCCATCGCGGTGATTTGCATGCGGCACTGGCGAGCGTCGTGCCGGCCGAGCTCGTGAAGCTCAATCACAAGCTGGTCGGCCTCGACGAGGCCACAGATGGCGTCCGGCTGAGCTTTGCCGACGGCACCAGCGCCGTCGCCGATGCCGTGGTCGGCGCGGACGGCGTGCATTCGGCGGTGCGCGATATCCTGTTCGACACCGCGCCAGCCCGGTTCACCGGCCGCATCGCCTACCGCACCACCTATCCCGCCGCATTGCTCGCAGGCGCAGAGATCGACGACTGCACCAAATGGTGGGGCGAGGACCGCCACATCGTGATCTATTACGTCAAGCCTGATCGCAGCGAGGTCTATCTCGTCACCAGCCAGCCCGAACCGGACTTCCGCATCGAGTCGTGGTCGGCAAAGGGCGATGTGCGCGACCTGCGCGCCTCGTTCGAAGGCTTTCATCCGCAAGTCGGCCAAGTGCTCGCGGCCTGCCCCGACGTGCACAAATGGGCGATCATGGACCGGGAGGCGCTCGACCGTTGGGCCGACGGCAAGGCGACTTTGCTCGGCGATGCCTGCCACCCGATGACACCCTACATGGCGCAAGGCGCGGCCATGGCGATCGAGGATGCTGCGGTGCTGTCGCGTTGCCTCCAAGGTGTCGATCGCGACCGGCTCGCGGATGCGTTCCGCCGCTTCGAGGCGACGCGCAAAGCGCGCACGACGCGGGTGCAGGAAACCTCGCGCGCGAACATCTGGTTGAAGGAGCGCACCGATACGAGCTGGGTTTACGGCTACGATGCCTGGGAGGCGCCGCTGGCGGATTGATCCTGTCGCTGCCCGAGCCGCCGGGCTCCGCCGTTTCGTGGCCGTTAGGCCGCGTCATCCAGTGCCGCGAGCCGCTCGGCTTCGGCGATGTCCTCGACCGTATTGGCGTTGAAGAAGGGATCGAGTGGCTCGGCCGGCCACGTCACGGTCGCCAGCGGATAGCGGGCGGTCCAGCGGTCGATCTTGCGGAGGTCTTCGACGACCAGGGCATGGCGCAGCTGGTCGCGCAAGGCGACCCGCCACAGGCCGATCACGGGGTGCGACTGCTCGCCGGATGCGGCAACCGCGAGCTGCGCGTTCTCTCGGCTCCGCGCGTCATGCAGGCGGGCGACCAGATCGCGCGGCAGGAACGGACAGTCGCCGGCGGCGCTGAGCACCCATTCGACGCCCGGCCGATTTGCCGCGGTCCAGTCGAGCGCGGCAAGGATGCCGGCGAGCGGGCCGGGAAAGCCGGGTACGTCGTCCGCGACGACCGGCAAGCCGAACGCGGCGAAACGCGCGGGATCGCCGTTGGCATTGAGGATCAACCCACTGCATTGAGGCTTCAGGCGCGCGATCACGCGTTCCAAAATGGTGCGGCCGCCGATGGTGCGCATCGGCTTGTCGCCGCCGCCCATGCGGCGGGCGAGACCGCCGGCGAGCAGCACACCTTGCGTGGCCGGAAATTCAGTCGTCACCAGCTTCACCCTTGCGCTTGTGCTTCGCCGATTCCTCCTCGACGTAAGCGAGGTCCTGGTCGTAGACGATGCGCTCCTCGCCCGCGAGGACGATGAAGCGCTTGCCGCGGGTGCGGCCGACCAGCGTCAGACCGACCTGGCGTGCGAGATCGACGCCCCAGGCGGTGAAGCCGGAGCGCGACACCAGGATCGGAATGCCCATGCGCACCGTCTTGATCACCATCTCCGAGGTGAGACGCCCGGTGGTGTAGAGGATCTTGTCGCTGGGGTCGACGCCGTGGCGATACATCCAGCCGGCGATCTTGTCGACGGCATTGTGGCGGCCGACATCCTCGGTGTAGCAGAGCGGGGTGCCCTCCTTGCACAGCACGCAGCCGTGGATCGCACCGGCTTCGAGATAGAGCGAGGGCATCGTGTTGATGGTCTGCGTCATCTGGTACAGCCAGGATGTGCGCAGCTCCGCCTTCGGCAGCGCGACGCTTTCGACGGCCTCTAACAGATCGCCGAAAGCGGTACCTTGCGCGCACCCCGAGGTCTGCGTTCGCTTCTTCAGCTTGGCTTCGAAATTGGTGTGATGTTCGGTGCGCACCACGACCACCTGGAGGTCGTCGTCGTATTCGACCTCGGTGACCGCGTCATTATATTTCAGCATGTTCTGGTTCAAGAGATAGCCGAGCGCCAGATATTCCGGATAGTCGCCGATCGTCATCATGGTGACGATCTCCTGGGCATTCAGGTAGAGCGTCAGAGGCCGCTCCATTGGCACCTTGATCTCGACCCTGGCACCGGTCTGGTCAGTCCCGGTCACGCTCTGGGTCAGGCGTGGGTCGTCCGGATTGGGGACGATCAGGGGCACCGGAGCTTTGTCGATCTTCATCATGGCCGCGAGGTTAGCATGACATTCCGCTCAAGCCGATATAAGCATGATCGGGAATGGGTAAAATGCCTCCTGGTCATTGCGAGCGCAGCGAAGCAATCCAGACTATCTCCGCGGTGGCAGTCTGGATTGCTTCGTCGCAAGGGCTCCTCGCAATGACGGGGATGGACCGAAGGTTCCATCGGCGGTCGCCGGTTGCGAAGAGAGAGCTGGAATGAAAGTCATCGGCCTTGCAGGCTGGAGCGGTGCTGGCAAGACCACGCTGTTGGCCCGCCTGATTCCGCATTTCAACGCGCAAGGCCTGCGCGTCTCGGTGATCAAGCATGCGCATCACCAGTTCGACGTCGACGTGCCCGGCAAGGATTCCTGGCGGCATCGCGAGGCCGGTGCGGCCGAGGTGCTGGTTGCGTCGTCAAACCGCTGGGCCCTGATGCACGAATTGCGCGGCGCGGCTGAGCCGCGGCTGCCGGAACTATTGGGCAAGCTTTCCGCCGTTGATCTCGTCGTGGTCGAGGGTTTCAAGCGCGAGCCGCATCGCAAGATCGAGGTCCATCGCGCGGCGAACGGCAAACCGCTGCTGTTTCCCGACGATCCCGGCATTGCCGGCATCGCGACCGATGCCGCCATTGACACGCGGCTGCCGACTGTCCATCTCGACGATATCGACGCTGCTGCGGCATTGCTGCTGCGCGCGGCGATGCCGGTCGAGGAGGTGGTGGCGAAGAGCGCCGCAATACGCTGACGAGGCACCATGGCGCAACTGTCGGACGATTGCTTTGCCTTCGGCGGCCCGATGATGTCGGTCGACGAGGCCGTGGGCCTGATCACGACGCGCGTCAACGCGATCGCCGATCTGGAGACGGTGAGGCTCACCGATGCAGACGGGCGCGTGCTGGCGCGCGACGTCGTGGCGCCGCTGCCGTTGCCGCCCTTCACCAACTCCGCCGTCGACGGCTACGCCGTGCGCGATGCCGATCTTCCGCAAGGCGTGGAGCGGGCGTTCCCACTCGATGGCCGCATTCCGGCGGGCGGCCTTGCGCAAGCACCGATCAAGCCCGGCCACACCGCGCGCATCTTCACGGGCGCGCCGATGCCGCCGGATGCGAAGACCGTCTTCATGCAGGAAGATGTCCGCATCGATGAGGCCGGCAGGATCGTGCTGCCGCCGGGACTGAAGCCTGGAGCCAATGTCCGGCCCGCGGGCGAGGACATCCCCCAGGGACGAGTTGCGCTGCCCGCGGGCCAGCGCTTGCGGCCGCAACACGTCGCGCTCGCGGCAGCGTTCGGTCTGACCAGCCTCGACATGGTCAGGCGCATTCGCGTTGCGGTGTTCTCGACCGGTGACGAGCTGGCCTCGCCCGGTGAGCCGCGCGCGCCCTCGCAGCTGTTCGATTCCAATCGCTTCATGCTGATGGCGATGCTGCGCCGGCTCGGCTGCGAGGTCAGCGACCTCGGCATTCTGCGCGACGAGCGTACCTCGCTCGCGAGCGGCCTGAAGCAGGTGGCAGGGCGCCACGACCTGATCCTCACCACCGGCGGTGTCTCGACCGGCGAGGAGGACCACGTCAAGGCCGCGGTCGAGAGCATCGGCTCGCTGGTGCTGTGGCGGATGGCGATCAAGCCCGGCCGGCCCGTGGCGATGGGGATCATCGACGGCACGCCGCTGATCGGATTGCCCGGCAATCCCGTCGCGAGTTTCGTGACATTCGTCCATGTGGTGCGGCCGACAGTGCTGGCGCTGGCGGGCGGCCTGCCGGAGCCGTTGACGCCGATCCCGTTGCGCGCCGCGTTTACCTACAAGAAGAAGGCGGGCCGGCGTGAATATGTGCGCGCCTCGCTGCGACGCGCGCAGGACGGCCGGCTCGAAGCCATCAAGTTTCCGCGCGAGGGAGCGGGGCTTTTGTCCTCGCTGGTCGAGACCGACGGCCTCGTCGAACTCGGTGAGAGCATCACGGCCGTCGAGCCCGGGCAGGATGTAGGCTTTTTGCCCTACGCCGATCTGCTCTAGGGGCCTTGCGTTGACGCCATCGTTTCGTCCCGCCATGTTGCGCCCATGACCAGAACGACGCTCGATCTCACCGGACTGAAATGCCCGCTGCCCGCCCTGAAGACGCGCAAGGCGCTCAAGCCATTGCAACCCGGCGATCAGCTCGAGGTTCACTGCACCGATCCGCTGTCGGTGATTGACATTCCGAATCTGATCCGCGAGACCGGCGACAAGGTCGAGATCACCGAGCGCAACGACGCGCGCATCGTGTTCCTGGTCGAAAAGGGCGACGCCCCGTAGAAAGGCGAATATTCACGGCGGCGACGTTTGACTATGATACCCCCGCGGGGGAAACGGCCGGAGCTTCGCTGCAATGCGAAAGGCGCCGATCGTTGCGGTGGATGATCTCAAACCTAAGACGTCGGGCATGACTTTCTCAACATCGAGGGCAAGCGCAGCCGCAACTCCCGCGGCGGGCCGCGAGCCTGCCGTCAAGCCCGGCAAGACGGCTGCAGGGCCGGAGTTCGGCGCGTTGGCGCAGGCCTCCATCCTGATCGTCGACGACGAGCCGGGCATGCGCAATTTCCTGGTGCGCACGCTTGGACCGCGCTGCAAGCTGGTGGACGAGGCGGCCGATACCGACCAAGCCTCGCGCAAGCTCGATTCCAACCGCTACGACGTCGTCATTCTCGACAACATCATGCCAGGCAAGAATGGCGTCGATTGGCTCGCCGAGCAGCGCGCCGTCGGCTTTTTCGCCGACGCCATCCTGATTACCGCCTATGCCGACCTCGACACCGCGATCCAGGCCCTGCGCGCGGGTGCGGCCGATTTCGTGCTCAAGCCGTTCCGCTCCAACCAGATCCTCAATGCCGTGGCGCGATGCCTCGACCGTGTCCGCCTCCAGCGCGAGAATTATGTCCTGCGCTATGCTTTGCGTGCCTCGTCCGACCGCGCCTTTCTGCGCGACAATCTGATCGGACAGTCGGCGGCGACACTGCGTGTGCGTGAGACCATCGCACGCGTCGCGCGCCTGCCGACCTCGGTCCTCCTCACCGGCGCATCCGGCACCGGCAAGGAAGTGGCGGCGCGCTCGATCCACTCGCTGTCCGACCGCGCGGACAAGCCGTTCGTGCCCGTGAATTGCGCGGCGATCCCGCCCGACATGATCGAGGCCGAGCTGTTCGGACACATCAAGGGCGCCTTCACCGGCGCCGATTCGGGGCGCGAGGGCCTGTTCCTGTATGCCCATGGCGGCACGCTGTTCCTCGACGAGATCGGGGAGCTGCCGCTGCCGATGCAGAGCAAGCTGCTCCGCGTGCTCGAAGACCGCCGCGTCCGTCCGGTCGGCTCCGAGCGCGAAGTTCCGGTCGACCTGCGCTTCATCTTCGCGACCAATGCCGAGCTTCAGAAGGAGGTCGAGAGGGGGCGTTTCCGAGCCGATCTGTTCTACCGGCTCAACGTGATGCAGATCCATTTGCCGCTCCTGAAGGATCGCGGCGATGACGTGCAGGAGCTTGCCAGCATCTTCATGAGCAAGCTGTCGGCTCAGCTCGGCATGCCGCCGGTGCCGATCGACGCCTCGGTGCGGGCGGCGCTCGCAAGCTATGACTGGCCAGGCAACGTGCGGGAGTTGCGCAATCTGATCGAGCGCACGCTGATCCTCGGCGCTTTCCCCGACGATTTCGCCGGTTCCCGCAACGACGGTCAGTCGGCGCCCGCCGACAGTCTTGCCGAGCTCGAGCGCCGTCACATCCTCGGCGTGCTGAAGGAGGTCAACGGCAATCGCGAGGAGGCGGCTCGGCGCCTCGGTATCTCGCGCAAGACCATCGACCGCAAATGCGCGTTGTGGGATGTCTGATGGTGCCGGCCGCAGCGGCGAGTTCGTGCGGGGACGCTCCGTCCGCTTCCGGCTGCTCGCGATCGCTTTGCTGCCGATGCTGGTCATCCTGCCGCTCCTGCTCGGCGTCGCGATCTATCGCTGGAACGCGAAATTCGACGCGACCCTGATCTCCAAGGTGAACGGCGATCTCACTATCGCCCACCAATATCTCGCCCGCATCCTGGAAAAGACCGGCGTCCAGATCCGGGCGCTCGGCCTGTCGGCCCGCTTCCACGAGGTGCTGGCGCCGGATGCGCGCGGCTCCTTACGGGATCTGCTCGACGAGACCCGCAAGGAAATCGGTCTCGACTTCCTGTATCTGACCAACGATCGCGGCGAGGTGCTGGCCTCATCGCCGCCGCTGCAGCATCAACCGAGACTTGACTGGCCGATCATCATGGCGGCGCTGTCGGGCGAGGTCGCTGCGACGGGCGTCGACATTTTCGGCAATGACGAGCTCGCCGCAATTTCACCGGCCCTGGCCGAGCGCGCGCGATTGGACCTCGTGCCGACCCCCAACGCGGTGCCGACCGACCGCAGCACGGAGACGCGCGGCATGGTCGTGCATGCGGCAAGTCGGGCGATGCTGCCCGACGGTCGCGCCGCGGCGCTGGTCGGCGGCACGCTGCTCAACCAGAATCTCGAATTCATCGACACGATCAACGATCTGGTCTATCGCGCGGCGAGCCTGCCGGAGGGCAGCCAGGGTACCGCGACGCTGTTCCTGGACGACGTCCGGATCTCGACCAACGTCCGCCTGTTCGAGGGACGGCGCGCGCTCGGCACCCGGGTGTCGGCGGCGGTGCGCTCGGCCGTGCTGGGCGAGGGGCGCACCTGGCTCGATAGCGCCTTCGTGGTCAATGACTGGTACATCTCCGCTTACGAGCCGCTGGTCGACAGCTATGGCAAGCGGGTCGGCATGCTCTATGTCGGCTTTCTGGAGAAGCCGTTCAGCGAAGCCAAATACCAGACATTGTTGATCATCATCGCGGCATTCATCGCGATCACCGCCGCGACCGTCCCGATCTTCCTGCGCTGGGCGACCTCCATCTTCATGCCGCTGGAGCGCGTCACCGCGACGATCGCTGAGGTGGAGCGCGGAAACCTGTCCGCTCGCACCAAGATGCCGGTGTCGGGCGACGAGATCGGCCGCGTCGCTGTTCATCTCGACGGCCTGCTCGACCAGATCCAGGAACGCGACCGACAGCTGCGGGAGTGGAACGAGGAGCTTAACGTCCGCGTGCTGGAGCGCACCCGGGACCTCGAGCACGCCAATCTCAAGCTCGAGGCGACCACCAAGCAGCTCATCATGTCCGAGAAGCTGGCTGCGATCGGCGAGATCACCGCGGGCGTCGCCCACGAGATCAACAATCCGATCGCGGTGATGCAGGGCAACCTCGACGTCATCCGCAGCGTGTTCGGAGCCGATGCCGACAAGGCCAAGGTCGAGTTTCGCCTGCTCGACGAGCAGATTCACCGCATCAGCCAGATCGTGACCAAGCTGCTGCAGTTTGCACGGCCGGAGGAATATGCCGGCTATGTCGAGCGCCATGCGCCGGCAAGCGTCATCTCCGACTGTCTGCCGCTGGTGCAACATCTTCTGAACAAGACCGAGATCGCGGTGGTCAGGGACGACCGCGCCAATCGGCTGGTGCTGATGAACCGGAACGAGCTGCAGCAGGTGCTGGTCAATCTCATCGTCAACGCGATCCACGCCATGCCGGACGGCGGAACCCTGACGCTCCGCTCCTTCGATGCCGAGCGCGACGGCCATCAAGGCGTCGCCATCGAGGTCGCCGATACCGGCATCGGCATGAGCGCTGAGGTGATCGAGAAGATCTTCGACCCCTTCTACACGACCAAACGGCGGCAGGGCACCGGGCTCGGCCTCTCCATCAGCCAGACGCTGATCAAGCGCCAGGGCGGACAGATCACGGCCGAAAGCCACCTCGGTTCCGGAAGTACATTCACCATGTGGCTGCCGGAAGCGACCTGATTGGACATTTTGTCCTGGGATTTGGGACATTCTGTCCGGCGCGGCGCATTGCGCTGCGGGAAGTCGTTGAATCGTCACGATGCGGCTTCTGGCACGCCCATTGCTCACCCCGAGACAGGGTGTTGAGGGGGATGAGGGCGCGATAGCCGTCACTGCAACGCTGCTTGCGAGCCGAAGGGACATCGCTCGCGATCAGTTGCTTGCTCGGCGCACGCGAGGCGATGCGCGCCAGACGATTCCACTTCGGCATGAAGTCCGACCGGTCATGCGCGGCTGCCAAGCATGCGCACGGCCGGTCTCAAACCGATGTGCCGGCAAGGCCGCGCTGGGAGGAAATGCTTATGACGACTGCCGATACCGTTTATGCACCGGTTGGTGCTTCCGGCTTCCTCGATCGTGAACGCACGATCGCGAAGGCCGGGTTCAATCGCTGGCTGGTGCCGCCGGCCGCGCTGTGCATCCATCTGTGCATCGGCATGGCCTACGGCTTCTCGGTGTTCTGGCTGCCGCTGTCGCGGGCGATCGGCATCTCGCAGAGCAAGGCCTGCGCCGACATCTCGCTGTGGCAGGAGCTCTTCACCACGACTTGCGACTGGAAGGTCGCCAGCCTCGGCTGGATGTACACGCTGTTCTTCGTCCTGCTCGGCGTCTCCGCCGCGATCTGGGGCGGCTGGCTCGAGCGGGCCGGCCCGCGCAAGGCAGGCTTCGTTGCGGCGCTGTGCTGGGGGGGAGGCCTCCTGATCGGCGCGTTCGGCATCTACGTCCATCAACTCTGGATCATGTGGCTCGGGGCCGGCGTCATCGGTGGCGTCGGGCTTGGCCTCGGCTACATTTCGCCGGTGTCGACGCTGATCAAATGGTTCCCCGATCGCCGCGGCATGGCGACGGGCATGGCCATCATGGGCTTCGGCGGTGGCGCGATGATCGGTGCGCCGCTCGCCAATCTCTTGATCAACTACTTCAAGAGCGCGTCGGACGTCGGCGTCTGGCAGACCTTCGTCGTGATGGGGGTGATCTATTTCGTCTTCATGACGATCGGCGCCTTTTCGTATCGCGTGACGCCGCCCGGCTGGCAGCCCGAGGGCTGGACGCCGCCGAGCGAGAAGAAGTCGATGATCACCGAGCACCATGTGCACCTCAACAACGCGCACAAGACGCCGCAATTCTGGCTGATCTGGTGGGTGCTCTGCTTGAACGTCTCGGCGGGCATCGGTGTGATCGGCATGGCCTCGCCCATGCTCCAGGAGATCTTCGCCGGCAAGCTGATCGGGCATCCGGAGCTGACCTTCGGCCAGCTTTCGGGTGAACAGAAGGCCGCGATCGCAGCGATCGCCGCGGGCTTTGCCGGCCTGCTGTCGCTGTTCAATATCGGCGGCCGCTTCTTCTGGGCCTCGATGTCGGATCTCATGGGCCGCAAGAACACCTACTACACGTTCTTCATCCTCGGCATCGCACTCTACGCGCTGGCACCCACCTTCGCGGCGATGGGCTCGAAATTGCTGTTCGTGCTGGGCTTCGGCATCATCCTGTCGATGTACGGCGGCGGCTTCGCGACGGTGCCGGCCTATCTGGCCGACATGTTCGGAACCCAGTTCGTCGGCGCCATCCATGGCCGGCTGCTGACGGCCTGGTCGACCGCCGGCATCATCGGCCCCGTGGTGGTCAACTACATCCGCGAGTTCCAGCTCGCGGCGGGCGTGCCACGCGATCAGCTCTACAACACGACGATGTACATCCTGTGCGCCATGCTGATCGCCGGTCTGATCTGCAACTACATGATCAAGCCGGTCGATCCGAAGTGGAACATGAGCCAGGAGGAGGTCGCCAGATTGCAGGCGGCCAGTGCGAAGAGCGAGGCATCGATCCAGCACGGCTCGTTCGGCATCGGCAAGGGCGGTTTGGACGCCAATGCCGCGATGTTCTGGGCCTTCGTCGGCGTGCCGCTCGCTTGGGGCGTCTGGAAGACGCTGGAGAGCGCGGTGAAGATCTTCTGATCGCGCACATTCAACAAGAGCGGGAGCGCGGCCTGCGCGCTCCCGCCGCTCATTTCGATTGTTTAAATTATCCCTGGGGGAATTCGATGGTTCGCCAACTCGTTTGTGCCGCCGCCGTGCTGCTCGTCGCCGGCGCCCTGCAATCCGCTTCCGCGCAGACCGCCGCGGCACCGGCCGGAACGCCGCCGGCCGCGACCGAGGCCAAGCCCGGCAAGCTCAAGCTGACCGCGCAGAAGCTCAAGGACATGAAGGCTAAATGGAGCGCCAACAAGCCGAAGCTCAAGGAGTGCCGCAAGGACGTGAAGGCCAAGGGCCTCGCGGGCGACGAGCGCTGGTTCTATATCGAGGAGTGCATGGGCAAGAGCTGACTCGTCAGCATTAGGGTCTTGGCGGGTCGCCCGTAGCCTCGGAGTGGAACTCGATACGACTTCGCTATCGCAGCATGGGAAGCCTTTATTGATCTCCGGACCAATTCGGGCTTCGGTTGATCGATCGGCGCGTTGGACGAGCGCAAGGCCGTGTCCGGGCAGCGATCCAGGGCTGCCGCCGGGCTGCGCTTAACTGCTTCCGCGAGCATGATAATTTGCTTGGCATCTGGCATGCCAGGAGCTAGAACTGGACCCGTTCTAAAAGACGAGATCGAGACGAATCGATGAGCCACGACGTGCATGAGGTCCGCCCGTTCGAGCATCCCGGTGAGGGACGCCGGCGCGCCAAGGCGACGCCCAAGGGACGCCAGGTCGATCCCACCGCCGCGCACGAGATCGAGCAGCTGCTCGGCGACCGGCCGCGGCGGCGCGATCTCTTGATCGAATATCTGCACCTCGTTCAGGACAAGTATCTTCAGATCTCGGCCGCGCATCTGGCCGCGCTCGCCGACGAGATGAAGCTCGCTTTCGCCGAAGTGTTCGAGACGGCGACCTTCTATGCGCATTTCGACGTGGTGAAGGAGGGCGAGCCTAACATCGCGCCGCTGACGATCCGCGTCTGCGACTCCCTGACCTGTGCGATGCTCGGTGGCGAGAAGCTGCTCGAGGACCTGCAAAGTGCTGGCGGCCCCGGCATCCGCGTCGTCCGGGCGCCCTGCGTCGGCCGCTGCGACACTGCGCCGGCAGCCGAGGTCGGGCACAATTTCGTCGATCATGCGACCGTCGCCAATGTGATGGCGGCCGCGAAGGCCGGCGACACTCACGCCCATCTGCCGAACTATGTCGGCTACGACGCCTATGTTGCCGGCGGAGGCTACAAGCTGCTGGCCCGCCTGCGCTCGGGCGAATTGTCGACGGACGATCTCTTGAAGGCGCTCGACGACGCTTCGCTCCGCGGCCTTGGCGGCGCCGGCTTCCCCACGGGGCGCAAATGGCGCGCCGTGCTCGGCGAACCCGGCCCGCGGCTGATGGCGATCAACGGCGACGAGGGCGAGCCCGGCACGTTCAAGGACCGCTTCTATCTCGAAAGCGATCCGCACCGCTTCATCGAGGGCATGCTGATCGGCGCGCATGTGGTGCAGGCCTCCGACGTCTACATCTATCTGCGCGACGAATATCCGGCTTCGCGCGAGATCCTGGAGCGCGAGATCGCAAAGCTGCCGCCCGGCGGCCCGACGCTGCACATGCGTCGCGGTGCTGGCGCCTATATCTGCGGCGAGGAATCTTCGCTGCTCGAGAGCATCGAAGGAAAGCGCGGCCTGCCCAGGCACAAGCCGCCTTATCCGTTCCAGGTCGGCCTGTTCGGTCTGCCGACGCTGATCAACAACATCGAGACGCTGTGGTGGGTGCGCGACATCGTCGAGAAGGGCGCCGACTGGTGGAAGGGCCACGGCCGCCACGAGCGACAGGGTCTGCGCAGCTTCTCGGTCTCGGGCCGCGTCAAGAATCCCGGCATGAAGCTGGCGCCTGCGGGCATCACCGTGCGCGAGCTGATCGACGAATATTGCGGCGGCATGGCCGACGGCCATCAATTCTACGCGTACCTGCCGGGCGGCGCGTCCGGCGGCATTCTGCCCGCGTCGATGGACGACATCCCGCTCGATTTCGGCACGCTGGAGAAATACGGCTGCTTCATCGGTTCGGCGGCGATCGTGATCCTGTCGCAAAAGGACAGCGTGCGCGCGGCCGCGCTCAACCTGATGAAGTTCTTCGAGGACGAGAGCTGCGGCCAGTGCACGCCATGTCGTGTCGGAACCCAGAAGGCGGCGCTGCTGATGCAAAAGCCGGTCTGGAATCGGGCTCTGCTGGAAGAATTGAGCCAGGCGATGCGCGATGCCTCGATCTGCGGGCTTGGACAGGCGGCATCGAATCCGCTCAGCTCCGTGATCAAATATTTCCCTGACGAGTTCAAGGAAGCGGCCGAATGACCAAGATTACGTTCGAGCTCGACGGCAAGCAGGTCGAGGCCAAACCCGGCGAGACGATCTGGCAAGTCGCAAAACGGCAGGGCCGTGACATCCCGCATCTGTGCTATTCGCCGGCGCCCGACTATCGCCCCGATGGCAATTGCCGCGCCTGCATGGTCGAGATCGAGGGCGAACGTGTGCTCGCCGCGTCCTGCAAGCGCACGCCGTCGGTCGGCATGAAGGTCAAGACCGAGAGCGCGCGGGCGGTGTCGGCGCAGAAGATGGTGATGGAGCTGCTCGTCGCCGACCAGCCGGCGCGCGAGACCAGCCACGATCCGGATTCGAAATTCTGGCACTGGGCGGAGACCACGGGCGTCACCGAGAGCCGCTTCCCCGCCGCCGAGCGCTGGGCGACCGACGCCAGCCATCCCGCGATGCGCGTCAATCTCGATGCCTGCATCCAGTGCGGCCTGTGCGTGCGTGCCTGTCGCGAGGTTCAGGTCAACGACGTCATCGGCATGGCCTATCGTAATCACGACTCGAAAATCGTGTTCGACTTCGACGATCCCATGGGCGAGTCCACTTGCGTCGCCTGCGGCGAATGCGTGCAGGCCTGTCCGACCGGCGCGCTGATGCCGGCCGTGATGCTCGACGACAAGCAGACTCGCGTGACTTATGCCGACAAGAAGGTGGATTCGCTCTGCCCGTTCTGCGGCGTCGGCTGTCAGGTCACCTATGAGGTCAAGGACGAGAAGGTGATCTATGCAGAAGGCCGCGACGGCCCCGCCAATCACAACCGTCTTTGCGTCAAGGGCCGCTTCGGCTTCGACTACATTCACCATCCGCATCGCCTGACCAAACCGCTGGTGCGGCTGCCGAATGCGAAGAAGGATGCCAACGACCAGGTCGATCCGGCCAACCCCTTCACCCATTTCCGCGAAGCGAGCTGGGAGGAAGCGCTCGACATCGCCGCCAAGGGGCTGGTCAAGATCCGCGACGAAAAGGGCGTGAAGGCGCTGGCCGGCTTCGGCTCGGCCAAGGGCTCGAACGAAGAGGCCTATCTGTTCCAGAAGCTGGTGCGCACCGGTTTCGGCTCGAACAATGTCGACCATTGCACCCGGCTGTGCCACGCCTCCTCGGTCGCCGCGCTGTTCGAAGGCCTGAGCTCGGGTGCGGTGTCGGCGCCGTTTTCGGCGGCGATGGACGCCGAAGTCATCATCGTGATCGGCGCAAACCCGACCGTGAACCATCCGGTCGCCGCCACCTTCATCAAGAACGCCGTCAAGCAGAACGGCGCCAAGCTGTTCGTGATGGATCCTCGTAGGCAGACGCTGTCGCGCCACGCGACCAAGCATCTGCAGTTCAAGCCCGGCTCCGACGTTGCCATGCTGAATGCGATGATCAACACGATCATCACCGAAGGCCTGACCGACGACCAATACATCGCCGGCTATACCGAAGGCTTCGAGGAGCTCAAGGAGAAGATCAAGGAATTCACGCCGGAGAAGATGGAGCCGATCTGCGGCATCCCGGCGCAGACCCTGCGCGAGGTGGCGCGAACCTATGCGCGGGCAAAGTCGTCGATCATCTTCTGGGGTATGGGCATCAGCCAGCATGTCCACGGCACCGACAATGCGCGCTGCCTGATCGCGCTCGCGCTGATCACCGGCCAGGTCGGCCGTCCCGGCACCGGCCTGCATCCGCTGCGCGGCCAGAACAACGTGCAAGGAGCCTCTGATGCCGGCCTGATCCCGATGTTCCTGCCGGACTATCAGCCGGTGGGGCGCGACGATCTGCGCGGCAGCTTCGAAAAGCTCTGGCAGCAGGATCTTGATCCCGTCCGCGGCCTGACCGTCGTCGAGATCATGAACGCGATCCATGCCGGCGAGATCAAGGGCATGTATATCGAGGGTGAGAACCCCGCGATGTCCGATCCCGATCTCCAGCACGCACGCCACGCGCTCGCCATGCTCGATCATCTCGTGGTGCAGGATCTCTTCGTCACCGAGACCGCGTTCCACGCCGACGTGATCCTGCCGGCCTCGGCCTTCGCGGAGAAGGACGGCTCTTTCACCAACACCGATCGCCGCGTCCAGCTCGCGCGTCAGGTGATCAAGCCGCCGGGCGATGCGCGGCAGGATCTCTGGATCATTCAGGAGATCGGCAAGCGCATGGGCTTGCCGTGGAGTTATTCCGGTCCCGGCGACGTCTTCACCGAGATGGCGGAGCTGATGCCGTCGCTGAAGAACATCACCTGGGCGCGGCTGGTGCGCGAAGGCGCGGTGACCTATCCGGTCGACGCGCCCGACAAGCCCGGCAACGAGATCATCTTCACCACGGGCTTCCCGACCGCGAGCGGCCGCGGCAAGATCGTGCCGGCCAAGGTGATCCCGCCGGACGAGATTCCCGACGACGAATATCCCATGGTGCTTTCGACCGGGCGCGTGCTGGAGCACTGGCACACCGGCTCGATGACGCGCCGCGCCCAGGTCCTCGACCAGATCGAGCCCGAGGCGGTCGCCTTCATGTCGCCGAAGGACATGCGCAAGAAGAACCTCATGCCCGGCGATTTCATTCGCCTGGAGACCCGCCGCGGTGCGGTCGAGGTCAAGGTGCGCTCCGACCGCGACGTGCCCGAGAACATGGTGTTCATGCCGTTCTGCTACGCGGAAGCCGCGGCCAACCTGTTGACCAACCCGGCGCTCGATCCGTTCGGCAAGATCCCGGAATTCAAGTTCTGCGCGGCCAGGGCCGAGCGCGTGGAAATGCGGGACGCGGCGGAGTAGGGAAGACCTTCTCCCCTTGGAGTTTGGCGGCATAGCGCTTCCAAACTCCGCCGTCGTCCCCGCGCACGCGGGGACCCATACCGCGTGATCTCGCGATTGCAGACGGACTAAGTACCAATCGTCGAGTCTTCGCCAAACTCCTCCCTGGGGTTATGGGTCCCCGCGTGCGCGGGGACGACACCTGAATTTGTAGCGAGTAGTTGTACCTCCACCGACACCGCTTCGCTCCTCGCAATGACGGTGGTAGATATGCCGCATGTCAAAAGTCACCCCTGCCACCCGGGCGCTCACGGCCGCTGGTGTTGCCTTCACCGTCCATGCCTACGACTACGATCCTGACGCCGAGAGCATCGGGCTGCAGGCCGCCGCCGCGCTCGGCGAGGAGCCGGCACGCGTCCTCAAGACGCTGATGGCGCTGGTCGACGGCAAGCCGGTCTGCGTGGTCGTCCCCTCCGACCAAGAAGTCTCGATGAAGAAGCTCGCCGCTGCTGTCGGCGGCAAGTCGGCACAGATGATGAAGCCGCCCGAGGCCGAGCGCGTCACCGGTTACAAGGTCGGCGGCATCAGCCCGTTCGGCCAGCGCAAGCAGGTACCGACCGTAATCGAGCAGAGCGCGCTCGGGCATGATCTCGTCTATCTCAATGGTGGTCAGCGCGGCCTGCAGGTGCGGCTCAAACCCACCGATGTGAGGGACGCGTCGAAGGCGATCGCTGCGGACGTGATTGCCTGAGGCGGCTCGCGCCTACTGCTTCTGCAGCAGTCTCAGCCGGCAGCGCAGCGCCTCGCGGATGTGTGCGCGCGCAAGCTGCTCGGCCTTGTCACCATCGCGCGCGCCGATGGCGTCGATGATGGCCTGGTGTTCGTCGTGACTGGTCGAGGGGCGGCCCGATATGGTGAAGGTGGTCGGGCCGAGCAGGGCGATCCAATCCTGCAATTCGCGCGAAGCGTTGTCGAGATAGCGGTTGCGCGCGGCGCGGCAGATCGCCTCGTGGAAGGCGCGGTTCAGCCTCGCCAGCTCGGCGGCGTCGGTCGCGGAAGCCCCGACGAAGGCCTGCTCGATGTCCCTGAGCGCGTCGATCTCCGGCGCTGAGGCGTGCTCGGCGGCGAGGCGCGCGGCGGCACCTTCCATGATCTCGCGCATGGCGTAGAGTTCGAGCACCTCGGAGATGTCGAGGTTGCGGACGATCACCCCGCGGCCCGCGGCCGGTTCGACGAAACCGCGTGCGGCAAGCCGGCCGAGGGCTTCCCGAACCGGCGTGCGGCTGACCTTGAGCCGCTGCGCGACCTCCTCCTCGCGCAAGCGGTCGCCGGCGCGATAGCTGCCGGCCTGGAGCGCCTCGCAGAGCGAGCGGAACACGGCTTCGCCAAGCGCAACACCGCCGCTGCGCACGATCGTTCCGCCTGCCTTCGCCGGGCGTCTGGCCATATTGCCTCGAACCGCGCAACGCATCCTGCCCATGCAGAGACGCCGCTTGCGCCCCTGATGTATATCTTTGTATACAAAAGTACGCAATGGCGCCCCGATCGGTCGAAGCCGCCGGCGGGCAGAATGTCTCCAATTTCGTCGCATCGGACAGACGGCATGAGCAGCAAGTACGACGTGCTGGTGATCGGAGGCGGCAATGCTGCGCTGTGCGCGGCGATCGCGGCGCGGCGCGGCGGAGCCTCGGTGCTGGTGCTCGAAGGCGCGCCAAAATTCTACCGGGGCGGCAACACTCGCCACACCCGCAACATGCGCTGCGCTCATGACGCTGCCACCGAAATCCTGACCGGTCCCTACACCGAGGAGGAGTTTTGGGAGGATCTGCTGCGCGTCACCGGCGGAAAGACCGACGAGGTGCTCGCCCGCCACATGATCCGCGAGTCCAAGGACATCCTGAACTGGATCGTGGAGCAGGGCGTGCGCTGGCAGCCCTCGCTCGGCGGTACGCTCAGCCTTGGCCGCACCAATTCCTTCTTCCTTGGCGGCGGCCGCGCGATGCTGAACGCGCTCTATCTGACCGCGGAGCGGCTCGGCGTCGACGTCGAATACGACGCAGAGGTCACCGACCTCGTGATCGAGGACGGCATGTTCCTCGCTGCACGCCTGAAACGGCCGATCAGGGGCGAGACCGAGATCCGCGCAACCTCGCTGGTCGCCGCGGCCGGCGGGTTCGAGGCCAACATCGAGTGGCTGAAACAATATTGGGGCGAGGCCGCCGATAATTTCCTGATCCGTGGCACGCCCTATAATCGCGGCTCGATCCTGAAGATGCTGCTCGACAAGGGTGTGCAGGAGGTCGGCGATCCCACCCAGTGCCATGCCGTCGCGATCGACGCCCGCGCGCCGAAATTCGACGGCGGCATCATCACGCGGCACGACTCGGTCGTGTTCGGCATCGTCGTCAACAAGCACGCCCAGCGCTTCTACGACGAGGGCGAGGACATCTGGCCGAAGCGCTACGCCATCTGGGGCCGGCTGGTCGCGGCGCAGCCCGACCAGATCGCCTACATCATTTTCGATTCCACCGTCGTCACCAGCTTCATGCCGACGCTGTTCCCGCCGATTGCCGGCCAGACGGTGGCGGAGCTCGCCGGCAAGCTCGAGCTCGATCCTGCCGCTCTGGAAAAGACCATTACCGAATTCAACGCCGCGGTGCGGCCGGGCACCTTTGACCACACGATCCTGGATGATTGCGTGACCGAAGACATCACGCCGCCGAAGACGCACTGGGCGCGCAAGATCGAGACGCCGCCCTACCTTGCCTATCCGGTGCGGCCTGGCATCACCTTCACCTATCTCGGCACGCGCGTGAACAAGGAAGCGCGGATGCTGATGGCTAATGGCAAGCCCTCGGCCAACATGTTCGCGGCCGGCGAGATCATGGCCGGCAACGTGCTCGGCAAGGGTTACGCGGCCGGCATGGGCATGACCATCGGCAGCGTGTTCGGACGGATCGCAGGGCGGGAAGCGGCCCGCCATGCGAAGAACTAGAATGGAAAAAAGGCAGGGAGGAACCATGTCGCGCATTGCCATTGCTTCGCTCACGGCGCTGCTGATCGCAGGTCACGCCCACGCCGCCGAGCCGATCACCCTGCGCGATATGGGCTCGTTCCATGTCGGCGGACGGCTCGTCGAAATCTCCGGCAAGCCGGTGAAGGAGGTCGTGTTCACGCCCGGTGGCGTGCCGGCCAAGGTCGATCCCAACGGCACGTATCAGGTCGAGCAGATGTACGTGCAATATTTCCTGCCGGCCAACGAGAAGGGGGCCTATCCGCTGCTGATGTGGCACGGCGGCGGACTGACCGGCGTCACCTACGAGACCACGCCGGACGGACGCGAGGGCTGGCTGAACTATTTCCTGCGCAAGGGCTGGGCGGTCTACAATTCCGACGCGGTGGAGCGCGGGCGCGCGGGCTGGGCGCAATATCCTGACATCTTCAAGGGCGAGCCGGTCTTCCTCACCACGGCCAATCCGTTCGAGCGTTTCCGCATCGGCGAGGGGCCGGGCTCCTACGATCCCGATCCTGCCAAGCGAAAGCTGTTGCCGGGTAGCCAGTTTCCGGTCGAGGGCTACGAGAACTTCGTCAAGCAGAACGTGCCGCGCTGGACCACGACGGACGATGCGATCATTGCCGCCTATATCGCCGAGATCGATCGCGTCGGCCCGTCGGTGATTCTGTTCCATAGCCAGGCCGGCAGCTTCGGCTTCAAGGTCGCCCAAGCCCGGCCCGACAAGGTCAAGGCGCTGATCGCGATCGAGCCGGCCGGCATCGGCGATCCCGCCAAGGCGGACGTGCTGAAGACCATTCCGACCCTCGTCATCTACGGCGACTATATCGAGCGCGACTCGCGCTGGCCCAAGATCCGCGCCAACGGCGTCGCCTTTGCCGACGCCATCAAGGCAGCCGGCGGCAGCGTCGACATCGTCGACCTCCCGCAGGCCGGCATCAAGGGCAATTCGCATATGGTGATGATGGACAAGAACAACCTCGAGGTCGCCGCCCTGATCCAGAAATGGCTCGAGGGCAAAGGCCTGACGAAGTAGAGCCATGCACGGAACCAGAATCCTGGACGAAGCCGACCGCCTGATGACGGTCTGCAATTCCTGCCGCTATTGCGAGGGTCTTTGCGCGGTGTTTCCTGCCATGGAGATGCGCCGCGCCTTCTCGGACGGCGACCTCAATTATCTCGCCAATCTCTGCCACGCCTGCGGCGCCTGCTATGTCGACTGCCAGTTCTCGCCGCCGCACGAGTTCAACGTCAACGTCCCGAAGACGCTGGCGGTCGCGCGCGCCGAGTCCTATGCGGCCTATGCCTGGCCGGGCGCGCTGTCCGGCGCCTTCGCCCGCAACGGTCTCGTCATCAGCATCATCGCTGCGTTCAGCATGGCGGCCTTCATCCTCGGTTTCGCCGCCCTGAATGACCGCAGCGTGCTGTTCGGCGTGCACACCGATCCCGGCGCCTTCTACAGACTGATGCCGCATAACGCGATGGCCGTATTGTTCAGCGCCGCATTCCTCTATGCCGTTCTCGCGCTGGTCATGAGCGTGCGCGCCTTCTGGCGCGACATCGGCACCCCGATCGGCGGCCGGGCCGACGGCGGTTCGATCTTCCAGGCGATCCGCGATGCCGGCGAGCTGCGCTATCTCCATGGCGGCGGTGTCGGCTGCTACAACGAAGACGACAAGCCGACCGACCGGCGCAAGCTGTATCATCACCTGACCTTCTACGGCTTCATCCTGTGCTTTGCGGCCACTTCGGTCGCGACGCTCTATCATTATCTGCTCGGCCGCGAGGCACCGTATCCGTGGTGGGACCTGCCTGTGGTGCTGGGCACGCTCGGCGGCATCGGCCTGATGATAGGCCCGATCGGTCTCTTCGCGGCCAAGATGCGGCGCGATCCGGCGCTGCTCGACGAGACTCGCTACGGCATGGATGTCGGCTTCATCGCCATGCTGTTCCTGACCGGCCTCACCGGCATGCTGTTGTTGATCCTGCGCGAGACCGCTGCCATGGGGCCGCTGCTCGCGCTGCATCTCGGCGCCGTGTTCGCGCTGTTCATCACCATGCCCTACGGCAAGTTCGTGCACGGCATCTATCGCTTCGCTGCCTTGGTGCGCTATGCGCAGGAGCGGCGCAGCGAAGCCGTTGCTTGAAGCGCGTCTGGGAGCCGCCCCAGAGAAAAGCCGTCGCACCGGGCATCTCTGCCAGTGCGACGGCTATGGGTCGGGTTACGCCACTTCGCGCTCCGGCGCGGACGCCTGCTCGCGGGCCATCGTCGTTGCCGTGACGTAGTCGGTCTTGCCGGTGCCGAGCAGCGGCACCTTGTCGACGACCATAATCGCCGCGGGCACGGTCAGCTCGGACGCGCCGATCGCCTTGGCCTGGCCCTGCATCGCGCTGCGCTCGGCGCTCTTCTCCGTTGTCAGCAGCACGATGCGCTCGCCCTTGCGCTGGTCGGGGATCGAGACGGCGACCGATGCGGCCTGCGGCCACAATGTCGTGGCGATGCTCTCGACAGCCGACAGCGAAACCATTTCGCCCGCGATCTTGGCAAAGCGCTTGGCGCGGCCCTTGATGGTGATGAAGCCGGCGGCGTCGATCGCCACGATGTCGCCGGTGTCGTGCCAGCCCGCGGGAAGCTTTTCGAGCACGCCGGGATTCTCGGCCCTGAGGTAACCGAGCATCACGTTCGGCCCGCGCACCGAGAGGCGTCCGCCTTCCTCGATGCCGGGGACCGGATCGAGGCGGCTCTCCATCAGCGGCGACAGACGGCCGACGGTGCCGGGGCGGTTCGCCATCGGCGTGTTCATCGCCAGCACCGGCGCGGTCTCGGTGACGCCGTAGCCTTCGAGGATGCGGATGCCGTAGCGCTCCATGAACACCTGCCGGGTGCGGTCCTTGACCGCCTCGGCGCCGGCGATCACGAGGCGCAGGGTGCGGAAGTCGTAGGCGTGCGCCGACCGGGCATAGCCGGTGAGGAACGTATCGGTGCCGAACAGGATGGTGGCGCCGGTCTGGTAGATCAACTCGGGCACGATCCGGTAGTGCAGCGGCGAGGGGTACATGTAGATCGGAATGCCCGCCAGCATCGGCATCATCATTCCGCCGGTGAGGCCGAACGAGTGGAACACCGGCAGCACGTTGAACACCTTGTCATTGGCGTTGGCATCGACCCGCGCCAGCGCCTGGGCGGCGTTGGCGAGGATGTTGCGGTGGGACAGCACCACACCCTTGGGCGTGCCTTCCGAACCTGACGTGAACAGCACGACAGCCGGATCGTTGGCCTGACGGACGACGCGGGGCGTCGTGCCGGCGAGCAGGCCCTTGATCTTGTCGGCCACGCCGATCGAGGCGCGGATGTCTTCGAGATAGACCACGCGCGCCTCAGTGGAGATCGCGGCCATCAGCTTGTCGAGCTTGCCCTTCTCGATGAACGCCTTCGACGTCAGCACGGTCTTGACCTGCGCGGCCTTCATGGCGGCGAGGACGTTGACCGGGCCGGCGGAGAAGTTGAGCATCGCCGGCACGCGGCCGATGTTCTGCAGCGCCATGAAGACGACGGCGACGCCGGCGGAATTCGGCAACAGCACGCCGACATTCTCGCCGATTGCGGTGCTGGTCTCGAGCTTGCGGCTCAAGACCTGCGCGCCGAGGATCAGCTTGCGATAGGTCAGCTTGGTGCCGAGCGCATCCTCGATGATGACCTTGCCGGTGTCGCGATCGCGATAGGCGTGGCCAAGTGCCTCGAACAGCGAGTGATCGAGCATGGCGTTCTTCACCAGAGCGTCGATCATCACGTCCTGGAGCGCGGCACCAGCGGCATTGCGGCGCGCCTTGCCCTTCAGCGCTTCATCGACCGGAAGCTTGACGGGCGGCAGGATCGTGACCGTCACCCGCGGAAACCACGAGCGCTTGATCTGGCTGGAATTGAGGTAGCTGAGATGCGAGCGCTGCGCGCCTTCGATGCGGACCGGCACGACTACGGCGTCGGCCTTGTCCGCGATCATCGCGGTGCCGTCATAGACCTTCATCAGCGAGCCCGAGACGGTGATGCGCCCCTCCGGGAAGATCACCACGGGCTCGCCGGCGGCGACGAGCTTGATCAGGTCGCGCGCGGCCAGCGGCTTGGTCGGATCCATGGTGTAGTGCTTGACGACGCGCAGGAACGGCTTGGCCCACCAGGCCTTGGCAATGCCGGTATCGACCGCGAAGCTGGCGTCGATCGGCAGCACGGCGTGCAGCAGCGGGCCGTCGATCAGGCTGACATGGTTCGGCGCGATCAGCATCCGCGTGCCTGGAGGCGGCAGGTTTTCCAGCCCGCGCACCTCGGTGCGGAACAGCGCACGGAATAGCAGTCCACCGAAATCGCGCACGCCTTCCTTGCCCCACTTGGTCAGCACGAACCAGACCGCGCCGAAGCTGGCGACGCCGAGGCCGAAGAAGATCCAGCCGACATGCAATCCGCCCGCCTGCAGCAGCGCGACGAACAGCGAGCCCACCACCATGAAGGCGGCTTGCAGCACGTTGCCGGCGGCAATGATGCGGGCGCGCTCGGACGCTGCCGACCAGGCCTGGACCGCGGCAAACGATGGAACGACGAACAGGCCGCCGCCGAACGCGAAGGCGACGAAATCCACCATCATGCGCAAGCCGGCGAAGGAGGTTGCGAAGTCGAGCGCGGCGATGTTCTGGCCCTTGGCGGTCACGGCGATGGCCCAGGCGAGATCGAGCCCGGCGAATCCCATGATGATGGCGCCGATCGGCACCAGCGCGAGGTTCGGACGAACATGGCTGAGGCTGGCTGCGAACAGCGAGCCGATCGCGATGCCGATCGCGAAGATCGCAAGGCACAGCGTCACCACGCCCTCGGTGCCGCCGACGACATCCTTGACCAGCGCCGGCAGCAGCGACAGCACGATGGCGCCGACCAGCCAGAACCAGGAGACGATCACGGTGCCGTCCCACAGGCGGTGGTCGGCGTGCAACGTCCTGAGCAGGCTCACCGTCGAGGTCCAGGGATTGGCATCGACGGGCAGGTCGGGCGCGGAAGGCGTCGTTTGCGGAATGCGGGACGCGAACGCCCATGACAGCAGGGCCAGCACGACCACGGCCGAGGCGACCCAGCCCATATGCGCGGAGCCGGCGACGAACTGGCCGCCTGCGACGGTGCCGAGCAGGATGGCCATGAAGGTCGCGCCCTCGACCAGGGCGTTGCCGGTCGCGAGCTCGCCGAGCTCGAGCTGATCCGGCAGCATGGAATATTTCACGGGCCCAAACAGGGCGGCGATGATGCCGAACAGTGCGAGCGCTGCGAACAAGAGCGGCACCGAGTGCAGGAAGAAGCCGGCAGCGGCAAAGCAGGCTGCGAAGATCTCGGCGAATTTGAGCCGCCGTGCGACGACGGATTTGACGTATTTGTCGGCGAGCTGGCCGCCGAGCCCGGAGAGGATGAAATAGGGGAAGATGAAGACGGCGCCGGCCACCGTGACCAGCGCATCGCCGTAGCCGGTTGCGGCACTGTAAAGCAGAATGATGACGAGTGCGTTCTTGAGCACGTTGTCATTCAGCGCCGAGAAGAACTGCGCCCAGAACAGCGGCGCAAAGCGGCGTGACGACATCAATTCCCTGATCATGACTAGTCCTGTTTTGGAAAGGCAGCCTGAGGTTGTTACGTTGTCTGTGAAGCGTCACGACCGGAAGCGCGTGGGGTGAACGATCGCACGGCGAGGATGTCGCCGACCTGCTCTGTCCCCTCGGTTCCTCCGATCCTGTTGGTCTCCAACTGGTCTCGTTAGGTTCGCAAATATCTGGTCGCGGCCGCGCCGGCCGCGCTGACCGGGATATGGCCCGGGCGATGATGAAAACCTGAACCGCCTCATGGAGGCCAGCGGGATCAACCGCGATTGTCCGGACATGGTGAGTCCTTCCTTGCAAGCAGTTTGGGAATTCGGGCCAAACTGGGGAGGGGCCCGCCACACTCGTCTCAGGTCAGATGGGAGAGGTGGCGAAAGGGCGAGAAGCGGCCAAGAATGCTAAACTTGCGCCCTTCGAGACGTGCACGATCGCGGCTGGCCCGCCACATCCGGAAGGCCGCCCGACGTTCCGCAAGCACGCCGGCGACATCACAGGCGTTGGCGATGCGATTGATCGGCCTCATCGCGAACCCAAGAACGGTCCGGCCAAAGCCGGTCACGAGAGCGGCGGCGTCATCGACGAAGGTGGCGGCGATATCAACAGCGAGGGTTTGCATTTTGCAGGTCTCCGTTCTAGTTTGAACAATGTTCACGTGAGTAGCTCGAAAATGAACAATGTTCAAGAAGAATCGCTGCGAGATCGAAAAAAGAATCGGCGGCGGCTCCAGATCCTGGAGATCGCCCGCGGCATTATCGCGACTAAAGGATTGAAATCATTGAAGGTTCGTGACGTTGCGGAGGCCGCCGGCTGTTCCGTTGGCAGCGTCTATAACGAGTTCGGCGACTTCGATGGCGTGATCCTCACCGTCAATCGGGAGACCGTTCGGGCCCTTACGGCCCGGCTTCGCGGGGTGCCGGGCCAAGACCCAGTGCGCCAGCTCTACGGACTTGCCGAGACCTATCTCGAATTCTTCGCCGAGCACGCCAATCTGCTGCGCTCGCTGTTCGAGCATCGGATGGAGGACGACCGTCCTTATCCCGACGACATCCTGCAGATGGTGATGGATGCTTTCGCCCTCATGCACCCACCGCTGGTACGGCTGCTACCTGATGCGGACGACGTGAAGATCGCGCTGTTGTCGCGCACCCTGTTTTCCGCCGTGCACGGGATCATCTCGCTGGGTCTCGAGGAGCGCATGGTGGCCGTGCCGCCCCAGATGCTGCGCCAGCAGGTCGACCAGTTTATCGACGTGCATCTCGCCGGTCTCGGAATTCTGCCTTTGCGGTGAACGAGGCCAGCAAACGAGGCTTGGGCCTCAGGCCCGTGCAGCTTCGCGCGGCCGTGCTGCAACGAGGACGACGTCCGGCCTTCCGCCGTCGACCTGGACTCGGTTGCGTCCCTTTTCCTTGGCCCGATAGCAGGCGGCGTCCGCGCGTCGCATCGCGTCCTCGAGCGTGGTGGTGCTGTCGGCAATGCAGGCGACACCGATGCTCGCGGTCACCGCAAAGCAGCGACCGTCCCAGGCGAAGGTGAACAGCTCCAGCGCTCGCCGCAGTCGTTCGGCGATATCGACCGCATCGTAAGGCGAGCACTGCGGCAGGATCAGGCCGAATTCGTCGCCGCCCAGGCGCGCCACCAGATCGTGCGGGCGCCGGTCCTGTTGCAGGAGGCGCGAGACCTGGCAGAGCAGGCGATCGCCCGCAAGGTGTCCGCAGCTGTCGTTGACGTTCTTGAACTGGTCGAGGTCGAGCAGGATCAGGCTGAGCGAATCCGCCGCGGCAATGTCGAGCTCGCCTTGCAGGCGCGCCTCGAAGGCGCGGCGATTGGACAAGCCGGTCAGCCAGTCGTGCGAAGCCTGGAAGGCCAGACGCTCCTTCTCTTCATGCAGAGCATGTTCGAACGCCTGTCGTTGCAGCACCAATCGCCTGGTGTGCCAGATCAGGAGCAGGATCAGCGTCACGGCGGTGACGATGTTGATGCCGGTCAGCGTCAGCTTGATGGCGCGGGAGCCTTCGCCGAGGACGGTCGAGAACCGGTTGGCGTGCACCGTGAACTGGGCGTTGAGCTCGGAGAGCCGTGACGACAGGAGCTGCAGGCGGTTTGCATCCTGAACAGGACCGTTCTCCCACTCGGACCGGATGACCTCGCCGAAGACGCTCAGCTCCAGCAGCATGGGGTCGGTAGCGGCCCACTCGCGGATCGCTTCCTGCAGGAAGCTGACGCGGTTGAAATAGCGAAACAGCCAGATCAATCCCGGAACGTCATCGGGATGATTGCCGCCTTGCAGGAAACCGATGCGGGCCGCCTCGACGTCGACCGGATCGCGCTCGAGTGCCCAGCGCGCGAACTCGTCGCCGATGGGAACGGCGAGCGAGGCCTGGTACTGCGTGAACTGGCCGGCATCGCCGGAATGCAGATAGAGGTTGAGGAAATAGACGGCGTTCTTTTGCGAACGCGACCACAACGCTTCGCCCGCGACATAGGCGCGAACCGAAGACATCACCTCGAGACTGAATCCCGCGACCGCCGCCTGAAGCACGACGACCATCACGAAAGGCGAGACGAGCTTGATGACGTGAAGGAAGCTGCGTCCCTTCCTCGACGTCGCTGTTCTGCGAAACACGCTACCGTTCCCCAAATCGCGCAATGCCCCCAGCGGAGCGCTGCGCCTGCAACTTGAACTAGATGCGATGGTTGCTTAACTCGACCTGAAATGGGTGGAGGACTACATTGCAGGGTGAAAGCGTCGCGAACTGAATGCCTGCAGATTGCTTCAAATGCCGGGCAATCGGGCGAACTAACCCATTACATTCGTCGTGCGCGCTTTGCTCGACGAAGGGAGTTGGGGTCCGCGACTAGACCAGCACCGGCTTGCGCACGCGGCCGGCGTCGCCGAACACGCGCAAGTAACGCTCGATCTCCGAGGGCATGCCGGTCGCCTTCTCCGGATTGTCGGAGAGCTTGACGGCGGGACGGCCGTCGACCGACGACACCTTGCAGACCAGCGAAATCGGATCGAGATTGAACGATCCGTCCGGCGTGCAGCCGACGAAATCATTGGTGAGGTTGGTGCCCCAGCCAAAGGAGAGCCGCACCCGGCCGGCGAAGTGATGATAGGTCTCCTCGATCGAGCCGACGTCCATTGCGTCGGAAAAGACCAGCAGCTTGTCTTTGGGATTACGACCCTTCTTCTCCCACCAGGCGACGATCTCCTCGCCGGCCTGGATCGGCGGCGCGCTGTCGGGCCGGAAGCCGGTCCAGTCGGCGACCCATTCCGGTGCATCGCGCAGGAAGGCCTTGGTGCCGAAGGCGTCGGGCAATGCGATCAGGAGGTTGCCGCCATAGGTCTGGCGCCACTGGTCGAGAATGCGATAGGGCGCCCAGCGCAATTCCTCATCGTCCTTGGCGAGCGCGGCCGCGACCATCGGCAGCTCGTGTGCATTGGTGCCGATGGCCTCGAGATCATTGTCCATGGCCAGCAGCACGTTGGACGTGCCGATGAAGGACGAGCCCAGGCCTTCCTTCACCGCCTCCACGCACCAGCGCTGCCAGAGGAAGCCGTGACGGCGGCGGGTGCCGAAGTCGGACAGGCGCAGATTCTCGAGCTTGCGAAGACGCTCCACCTTGGTCCAAAGCTTGGCCTTGGCGCGGGCATAGAGCACGTCGAGCTCGAAGCGGCCGCGGCCCTTGATCGCCGCACGGGAGCGCAGTTCGTTGAGGATTGCGAGCGCCGGAATCTCCCACATCGTGGTGTGCGACCACGGCCCGTGGAAATGCAGCTCGTACTGGCCCTCGACCTTGCGCAGCTCGTATTCGGGAAGGCGGAATTCAGCCAGCCAGCGGATGAAGTCCGCCGAGAACATGTGGGTCTTGCCGTAGAAGGTGTTACCGGCGAGCCAGATCAGCTCCTTCTTGGTGAAGCGGATGGTGCGGGCATGGTCGAGCTGGGCGCGCAGCTCGCCCTCGTCGATGATCTCGGCGAGCCGCACATGGCGCGAGCGGTTGATGACCGAGAAGGTCACCTGCTGATCCGGGTAGTCTTCCCGAATCATTTGCAACATCAATAGCTTGTAGAAGTCGGTATCGAGCAGGCTGCGGATGATGGGATCCAGCCGCCAGCTGTGATTGTAGGTCCGGCTCGCAATGTCGGTCACTGTCATGGGGGAATTCTAGCGTGGCGGCCCGCGCGCAACCAGTGGGTTTGGCGAGGGCTGGTCTTCCGAAAGACGGTATCGCTATCATGCCTTGGCGGCCGTCGCTGCGACCGTCTCGAGCTGGCTCCTGATCCAGCGGTGGGCCGGGTCCTTCTGATAGCGCTGGTGCCAGACCATGAACATCGGTAGCTCGGCCAGCGTCCGCGTGCGGGACGCCAGCGGAATCCGCGTTTGCGCGAAATCGCGCATGATCCCGGACGCCAGCAGGCTCGGCATGCTCGCCAGCATTTGCGTGCCGCGCAGGAAGGACGGCACGCCGGAAAAGCTCGGCACCGAGATGGCGATGTCGCGGTGAAGACCGTTGGCCGCCAGCCGCCGGTCGAAGTCGAGCCGCTCGTTGTCGGTATAGACGACGGTGATGTGACGCGCCGCGAGATAGGCCCCGCGGCCGGTCGGAGCCGTGCGCATCCTGGGATCGAAGTAACAGACGTAATGATCGCTCAAGAGGCGCTTCTGCACGATATCGATACCGGACGGTGGCAACGGCGTGATCAGGACGTCGCAGCGGTTTTCCCGCAGCATCGCAGGCGAGGGGGACTGCGAAGGGATCACGCGCAGGTTCAGACCCTTCACTTGTGCCGCGACATGAGCGAAGAACCGCGGCAGCAGCAGATCGCGCTGGAAGTCATTGGCGGCGATCGTCAGCGAAAGCTGCGCGCGCGCCGGCTCGAACGTGACGCCCCCGGCAAAGCTCCGCATCTCGTCGATCAGTGCCCGTGCCTTTGCGGCGAGGGCCTGCGCATGCGCGGTGGCGACGATGCCGCGGCCGGATTTCGCGAATAGCGGATCGCCTGCGATCCGCCGCAGCTTGTTCAGCCCGTGACTGACCGCCGATTGCGTCAGGCCGAGCCGGGTTGCCGCCGCGGTGACCGAGCCCTCCTCCAGCACGGCGAGGAACAGTTCGAGCGCGTGGCCGTCGAGCGCCAAATGATCGATTTCTTTCATGCAATATATTATAATCGATCTATTTATCCGGGGAATAGACCGGACCATGATCTCCCGATAAGCCGCGTCCGGACCGGGCGCCCCAGGGAGAGACACGATGAATGCCCAGGCGCCAGCCTTGCGGGATCCCCGCCTCAACCGTCCCGAGCCCCTGACGCCGCCGCTCGGAGACGGCGGCTTTTTCCAGCGCGACCGCTCCATCCATCCGCCGGCGCATGCGCCCGGCTACAAATCCTCGGTGCTGCGCTCGCCGCGGCAGGCGCTACTGTCGCTGGAGAATTCGATCTCCGAGATCACGGGGCCGGTGTTCGGCCACAACGATCTCGGCCCGCTCGACAACGATTTGATCCGCAACTACGCCAAGGACGGCGATCCGATCGGCGAGCGCATCGTCGTCCACGGCCGCGTGGTCGACGAGACCGGCCGCGGCGTGCCGAACACGCTGGTCGAGTTCTGGCAGGCCAATGCCGGCGGCCGCTACCGGCACAAGAAGGACACGTATCTGGCCCCGATCGACCCGAATTTCGGCGGCTGCGGCCGCGCGCTGACGGACGACACCGGCTACTACTATTTCCGTACCGTAAAGCCGGGGCCCTATCCCTGGCGCAACTACGTCAACAGCTGGCGTCCCGCCCACATCCATTTCTCCGTGTTCGGTTCCGGCTTCGCGCAGCGGCTGATCACGCAGATGTATTTCGAGGGCGATCCCCTGATCCCGATCTGTCCGATCCTGACGACCATACCGGACAAGGATGCGCTCGACCGCTTGGTGGCGCCGCTCGACCTCAACGCCTCGACGCCGTTCGACTCGCTCGCCTACCGCTTCGACATCGTGCTGCGCGGCCAGCGCTCCACCTATTTTGAAAATCGAACCGCGGGGAACTGAAATCCATGGCGCAGCCGCTCAACTATCTCAAGGAAACCGCCTCGCAGACCGCGGGTCCCTATGTCCATATCGGACTGATCTCGGCGATGGCCGGCTTCGACATTTTCGAGAAGAACTTCTCGAATGTCCTGACAACGCCGAATACGCAGGGCGAGCGCATCACGCTGGAAGGCAAGGTGCTCGACGGCACCGGGACGCCGCTGCGCGACGTGCTGCTGGAGATCTGGCAGGCCAATGCTAGCGGCCGCTACAACCATCCGGCCGATCGTTCGGCCGGCGCGCCGAGTGAGGAGTTTCGCGGCTGGGGCCGCGCCGGCTCCGATTTCGAGAGCGGTCTCGTGACGTTCGAGACCATCAAGCCGGGCGCGATCATCGACAGAGCGGGCCGCAAATGCGCGCCGCATGTCAATGTCTGGATCGTCGCGCGCGGCATCAATATCGGCCTCAACACGCGGCTCTATTTCTCGGATGAAGAGGCCGCCAACGCTGCCGACCCCGTGCTCAACCTGATCGAACAGCCGTCCCGGCGCTCGACCCTGATCGCCAAGCGCGGTGAGCGTGCCGGCAAGGTCGTGTATTCCTTCACGATCAATCTGCAGGGGCCGGAGGAGACGGTGTTCTTCGACGTGTGACGATCAGCGGCGTCCCGCAGGGTCACTCTACCCGGTCGTCGCGCTTGATCGTTCCGCGCGCGAGGAATTGCGGTGGCTGCCGCACCTCGCGCGATGCCGGCCGGTCGACCGGATCGCGGCCGACCTTTGGTCTCAGTTCGACCAGATCAATGAAGACATCCGCCTGCCGGCGCAGGTCGTCGGCGACCATGGGGGGCTGAGTGGCGAGCGTGGAGACGACCGTCACGCGGACGCCGCGGCGTCGCAGGGCCTCCACCAGCGAACGAAAATCTCCATCGCCCGAGAACAACACGATCTGGTCGACATGTTCGGCAAGCTCCATCGCGCTCACCGGCAAGGTCGACATCCATGCTGCCCTTCACCTTGCGGCGGCCCGTAGTGGCGTCGACGAACTCCTTGGTGGGTTTGGTGACGACGGTGTACCCGTTATAGTCGAGCCAATCGATCAACGGGCGGATCGACGAAAACTCCTGATCCTCGATGACGGTCGTGAAGTAGAAGGCGCGCAACAGCGTGCCCCGGCTTTGAAATTCGTCGAGCAGGCGCCTGTAATCGATGTCGAAGCCGAGCGCCTTGGAGGTGGCATGGAAATTGGAACCGTCGATAAAGAGTGCGATCTTCTCGATCGAAGACATTCTGCACAAATCCCCCGTTCCGAATGAAAGCAGCCGGTCCGGCGTCAGGGCACGCTGTGTGGGCCGGAAAGCACTGACAGCGTCGGCGGCCCTGTTGAAAAAGCGACGCAGACGACCGGACAGGAGGGCCGTCTTGCGCCGAGGTTAGGGAGGTTCGATGCCACCAGCGCCAGGGCGCCGAATGCAGCCACGCTAAGGCGCGTGCAACCCTTCCTCAATTGTACAAAGGGTAGCTTCCCCTATACGAAGGTAAGTGGCCGCACCGACAACCAGCGGAATTACAGTTCGCGGCCGGCCTCCGACCATAAGCGCCGCCCGGATCGTTCGTCCGATGTGTCAGCTCTCGTCGCCATGGAGCTGCGCGCGGAAGGCGCGCGGTGACACGCCCGTGGCTGCGGCATAGACGCGGCTGAAATAGGCGGGATCCTCGAAGCCGAGCGTGTAGGCGATCGTCGAGACCGGCAGATTGGTGTAGACGAGGTTGCGGCGGGCCTCGCGGATCAGCCGGTTGAGGATGAGGTGCGAGGCGGTATCACCGGTCGCCGCCCGTGTGATCCGGTTGAGGTGGGTCGGGGTGACGGCCAGCGCCTCGGCATAATCCGCCACGCTCCAGCGCTCCAGATGGTGCTGCTCCAGCAGCGCCTCGAAGCGGCGAAACAGGCTGGATTCGATTGTGCCGTTGCCGCCGCTCTCGCTGGTGAGCGCGCGGGCCACCAGCCCGATCATGGCGGCCGACAACGCGCGCAGCACATGCGCGCGGCCGAAATCGCGCGCGGCATGTTCGGCGAAGATCTGCTTCATGATGGCGCGGATCTGCGGCGTGCTGCGGACCACGGCCGAGCGCGATAGCGCGCCGCGCAGGCCCTCGGCTGCGAGCAGCGCCTCATCCAGGATCTCCGCGGCGATCGTCAGCACCCATCCTTGGGTATCGGGCACGAAGCGGAAGCCGTGGACGTGACCGACCGGCACGTTGACGATCTGCATCGGCCTCAACGTCACCACGCGTCCATCCAGCGTCGCTTCGCCGCCGCCGCGCTCGATCAGCAGCACCTGGTGCAGCCGGGCATGCCGGTGCACGGCCAGGGTCCAGTCGTGCAGCACCGAGCGGGACGCGATGGTCTCGCAATGCACGACGTCGGGCAAGTCGCCGGACTCGCCGAACAGATTGTAGATCCGGATCGCGGGGGCTGTGGCTCTCATGTTCGAATAGTACAAGACAATGGCGAAACCCTCCATCGGTCCGCGGCATTAAATCTGCAAAAAAGTGCCGACGGGAGGACGCAAAAATGAAAGTTCAGGTCTGTATCATCGGCGGCGGGCCGTCCGGGCTGCTGTTGTCCCAGCTCCTGCACCTCAAGGGCATCGACACGATCGTGCTGGAGAAATACAGCCGCGACCATGTGCTCGCCCGCATCCGCGCAGGCGTGCTCGAGCATGGCTTCGCCAAGCTGATGCGCGAGGCGCAGTGCGGCGAGCGGATGGACCGCGAGGGCGAGATTCACACCGGCTTCGAGATCGCCCATGACGGCGTGCTGTCCAAGATCGATCTGCACAAGCATTCCGGCGGCAATTCGGTGCTGGTCTACGGCCAGACCGAGCTGACGCGCGACCTCTATGAGGCACGTAACCGCCTCGGCGGCAAGGTCGTGCACAACGCCGAAGACGTGACGCCGCATGATCTGACGTCGGACCGGCCCTACGTGACCTATCGATCGAACGGCGAGACCGTCCGTGTCGATTGCGACTATATCGTCGGCGCCGACGGCTTTCACGGCGTCAGCCGCAAATCGATCCCGAAGGACGTGCTACGCGAATATGAGAAGGTCTATCCGTTCGGCTGGCTGGGCGTGCTGTCGCGCACGAAACCCGTGTCGCCCGAGCTGATCTATGTGAAGCACGAGCGCGGCTTTGCGCTCTGTTCGCTGCGCTCGCAGGTGCTCAGCCGCTACTACATCCAGGTGCCCTTGACCGACAAGGTGGAGGATTGGTCGGACGATGCGTTCTGGGCCGAGCTAAAGCGCCGTCTGCCGAATCAGGTCGCCGGCAACCTGATCACGGGGCCGTCGATCGAGAAGAGCATCGCGCCGCTGCGCAGCTTCGTTGCCGAGCCGATGAGCTATGGCCGGCTGTTCCTTGCCGGTGACGCCGCTCACATCGTGCCGCCGACGGGCGCGCGCGGGCTGAACAGCGCTGCGTCCGACATCTACTATCTCTACCACGCCCTGCTCGCGCATTTTCAGAGCGGCGATGATTCCGGCCTTGAAGGCTATTCCGCCAAGGCGCTGGCGCGGATCTGGAAGGCGCAGCGCTTTTCCTGGTGGATGACGATGCTGCTGCATCGTTTCCCCGACCGGCTCGACTACGAGGACCGGCTGCAGCAGACCGAGCTCGACTATCTGCTCTCGTCGGAGACCGCGCAGCGCCTGCTCGCGGAGAATTATGTGGGACTGCCGTTTTAGGGTGATGTTGTCGGCGAGCCACGCTCTCCCACAAGGGGAGAGGGTGAGAAGCGGCAGACTTCCTGCCGTCACTTCCCTTCCAGCGTATTGACCGGGGTCCAATCCGGCGGCGGTGGATTCGCGGTGAATGCTAGCGCGCGCTTGGCGAACAGCGCTGATGCCGAATCGGTCTTTGCCATCTGCCCGAACGCATCCGCCGCCTTCGCAAACTCCCGCGCGCGCCAGCTGGCGAGCCCTTCCGCATACGTCGTCGCCACCTTCGTCTGTTCGGCGCTCTCTGCGCCTGTCTCCGCCAGTGGCTCGAACACCTTGATCGCCTCGCCGCGGCCCAGTACGCGGATCGCGTCGAGCTCGCGCCAGGCAAACGTATCGCCGGTCTGCGCCATCGTCGTTTCGGAGGCCATGATCGCGGTGCCGTAATATTTGTTGGCGCCCTCGAGCCGCGAGGCGACGTTCACGGTGTCACTCATCACGGTGTAATTGAAGCGGCGGCGCGAGCCGATGTTGCCGACGACGGCTTCACCGCTGTTGAGGCCGATGCGGTGCGACAGGCCATGGCCGGCAAAGGCGGGGTGATTGGCGTTGAGCTCGGCCAGCTTTTCGTGGCACCTCAGCGCGGCGCGAACCGCGTTCGTTGCATGTGCGGGATCGTCGGCCGGCGCGCCGAACATGGCGACGATGGAATCGCCGATATATTTGTCGACGTAACCGCCGTGGCCTTCGATGATGTCGGTCATGGCGGAAAGATATTCGTTCATCAGCGTCACCAGCTCGCCCGGTGTCATGGTCTCGGCAATCGACGAGAAACCGCTGAGATCGGAGAAGAACATGGTGACGTTGCGCATCTCACCGCCCAGCGCCGGCATCTTGCCGGAAGCGACCATGGTGTCGATCACTTCGGGCGCGAGATAGAGCGCAAAGCTCTTGCGCAGGAAGCGCTCGTCGCGATCGGCCAGCACGAAGCGATAGCCGATCATCGATGCGAGTGCCGCAAGGCTCGCGAGCGCAGGCTCCGCCAGCGGCAGCGCCTTCGCATGAACGAAGGCGCCGACGGCCATTGCGGTGTAGACGGCAGTGAGGACGAGCCAGGCGGCCAGCGCGCCGGTCGGCGCGAATATGGAGGCCGCGCAGGCGATGATTGCGGCGACCACAATCGTGAGAATGGTCCGCATCGGAAAGCCGAGCTCGGTCGTGGCGTCGTGCTCGATCAGGTTTCGTACGGCCGTGGCGTGCACGAAGACACCCGCGACGTCGCTGCGCGCTTTTTGCGGCGAGCTTGCCGGCGCGGGCAGGGCGCATCGGGCGGCCGGCGTTCCATCATAGCCGCCGGACAGGCGCATCGAGGTGAGCTTGCGGTCCTCGAAATTCAGGACCGTGCCAACCAGCACGACCTTGCCGCCGAAAGCGCGGCGGAAGAAATCGCGGTCACCCTTTTCGGCGCAGGCGTGCAGATCGACGAAGGAAAAGGTCGGGATGTCGCGTCCCCGCCCTCGGAAGTTGAGCGTCATTGTATTCGGCACCGCGCTCGGGATCGCGCGGCCGGACAATTCGGTCGCGTCGGAAGGCGCAATCTCGGGCTTTGCGCCGGTCGCGCGCGCCGCGAGCTCGGCCGCCATCGCGGGGACCGGCCGGCCCTCGATGGCGAAGCTCAACGGCATTCGCCGGATGACGTCGTCGTGGTCGGTGTGGACATTGAGCGCCCGGACGGTGTTGCGCACGGCCACTTGCTGGGCGCGATAGGGCACTTCCGGATGGTCGTTGCTCAGGATTTCGCCGAGCACGAGCTTGCCGCTGTCCGAGAGTCGCCTGAGCGCAATCAGATAGTCACGGTCAAATCCTCTCACACGGCTGCCAAACGACGTGTCGCCAAAGGGAATCTCCGACTGCTCGATCGAGTTCTTGAAGATGACGTCGAAGCCGATCACCTTGGCGCCGCCTTCGCTGATGCTGTCGAGCACCCGGCCGATCTCGCGTGTCCAGGTTTGCGTCGGCGATCCCTGGAACGGCGCCGTCTCGTAGGTTTCACTGTCGATCGCCACGACGACGACCGGCGATGTCGCGGGATCGCGGCGGTCGCCAATCAGCTTGCCGCGCAGTGCCGTGAGGATGTCGAGCGAGAGGCCTTGCAGGACTTGAAGCGGCGGAGACGTGAAAATTGCGCCCGTCACGAGCGCAATCACGATCGCTGCAACGATGTCCCGTCCCCCGATCCGCCGCATCGCCCCGTCGCTAGGTCCGCTTATTCGAGCCGCAGCAGGCGACCGATGATCGGGGTCGGCGCGGCGGTGGCGCTGGCGTCGACCTGGAAGGTGTAACGCTTGGTGCCGAGGCTTGCGAGATAGCTGCCGCCCGGCGTCAGCGACTTTCCGGCCTTGGCAAAATCATAGAACTTGCCACGGGTCATGACGTCGCTCTTGAGCGCTACGCTGATCGTGGGCTCCTTGCCGTCGGTGCGCTCGATCACCAGCGTGCTGCCGCTCTTGGCCTGGACGATCGGCGCGACGCCGTAGAGCGTCGGCAGTCTGGACGGAGCGGCCTTGGTGTCGGGCCGCATGGTCCGGAACGTGGTGGCGGCACTCTGATTCGCTTCGCGGTCGGAGAGCTGCGCTGCCTTGGTGTCACAGGGCACCTTGGCGCGCTGCACCTCGCCAAGCTGCACGGTGCTTTGCTCGGCGCCGACCAGCACGACGCCTTCGCTGATCGTCTCGCGCAGGCAGGATTTGAGATAGCTGAGCGTGATGCTGGCCTTCGGTCCGAGCTTGATGATCTTGCCCGCCGCGACGTAGTCCATGAATTCGACGCCGTCGACCTTGCCTTGCACGTCCTCGACGATGGCGGCAGGGGTCTCCGCCAAGGCGGGGGCCGCAACACAGAACGCGCCGACAGCGGCGCCGAGCAGGCTTTTCATGGGAATTCTCATCCAGTTTGACCGACGTATGACCAGTCCCCGTCCTGGTCCGATGCTTAGCAGCAGGGCATCCAGGCAAGTGTGAGCAGAATCACTCTTTGTTATTGGTGCCACTCTAGCAGGAACAGGTTCAACCCGGCGACCGGAGAAAACGGAGCCGCGGCAAGCTCTTGGGCGAATTCTCAGGCGGCCGGGACGGGCTCGACCGGACGGCTCTCCGCTGCACTCTCGGAAACGAGCGCGGCGTCCGTCTTCTGAAACGGCGTGGCCTGCTGCCCCGCAGCGATCTCCACGACCTCCTTCCAGCGCGACAGGAATGCCTCGACGCAGGCCGGGTCGAATTGCCGCCCCTGATGCTCGATCAGGTAATTGCGCGCCGCCTCGATCGGCATCGGCTCCTTGTAGGGGCGCCGCGTCGTCAGGGCGTCGAACACGTCGGCGACCGCGACGACGCGTGCGGCAACCGGGATCTCGTCTGACTTGAGACCGTTCGGATAGCCCGCGCCGTCCCAGCGCTCATGATGACCTGCGGCAATTTGCGCACCGAGCTGGATCAGCTCGCAGCCGGAATCCGCCAGGATCCGCTCGCCGATCGTCGCATGGGTGCGGATCACCGCTATCTCCTCGGCGGTCAGCTTGCCCGGCTTGAGCAGGATATTGTCGGGAATGGCGACCTTGCCGACGTCGTGCAGCGGCGCGGCCAGATAGATGTCGCGGCAGAGCCGGGCCGGCAGGCCGAGCTGCTCGGCGATGATGCGGCTGTACCGGGCGACCCGCAGCGTGTGCTCTCCGGTGTCGTTGTCGCGATATTCGACCGCGAGCGCGAGGCGCAGGATGATCTCCTCCTCGCGCTCGCCGAGCTTCCGCGTCGCGGCTGCGACTTCACTGGCCAGATGCGCGGCGCGATCGTTGAGCTTGCGCACGGCTGCACCAAGCTGAATCAAATTCCGCAGACGCACCGTCATCTCGACGCTTTGCGGCTGCTTGGGCAGGAAATCGGTTGCACCGGCCTGCAGCGCTTCCATCTTGACGTCGTCGGTCTGTCGCGAGGTGATCATCGCGATCGGGATGTCGGCACAGCCGGGCAGGGTACGGAAGACCCGGATGAAGCTGATGCCGTCCATATGCGGCATCTCGTAGTCGACCAGCACGAGGTCGAAAACGCGCTCGCGCGCACAGGTCAGCGCTTCGACGGGATCGAGGAAGGTGGTGGCTTCGACCAGACCTTCGGCCTCGATGTGACGTTTCAGGAAGTTGAGGATGGAGCGGCTGTCGTCAACCAGAAGCGCTTGGGTCAGCATCGGCGGCCGGGCTCTCTTCGCTGGCAAAGGCACGGACCCCACCCATAACCCGAGCGAATTTAACGCGAAGCAAATGCGCTGCGGGACCGTGCGCCCCGGATGCGATTTCAGCAGGCTGTGCACGCCTGCATGCACCTGCGCGAATTCCGGTGGAATGTGACCCGTAGTTGTACGGACCGCCGCGTTAGTAGTTTGCTCATTTTATTCACGTCAAACGTGTAGCGGGATTCTAGCAGAGGCGGGGCATTGATGGCGCTCGATCCGACGGAGCCGAAATGGTCGTTGCGGTTACCCGCCGATTGCAGCATCGCTGCTGTTCGCAGCGTTTATGATCTCATTCGCGAGGCCTTCGGGCGCGAGCAGCGTCTCGAGATCGACTGCTCGAGCGTCGACAAGGCCGACGTGACGTCGATCCAGCTTCTGCTGTCGACCGCCAAGACGGGCGAGGCCCAAGGCCGCCCGGTGGTGCTGACCTCCTTCTCACAGTCTCTGCGTAACACCCTTCGTCGCGCCGGCTTCGCCAGCGAGGCGATGCTCGATCAGCATTTCCCGCAAAAGAAAGATGGCACCTGATGGCCACGATTCTCACGGTCGACGACTCCCCCAGCATCCGGCAAATGATCAAGGTCGTGCTCGAGCCGGCCGGTCACAGCGTGATCGAGGCGGGCGACGGCGCGCAAGGGCTCGCCAAGGCGCAAGCCGGCATCCGCACTCGCGGGCGGCGTGGCCTACATGAAGCTCGGCGACATGATGGCGACCGCCGACAGCATGGTTCTGCGCGCAACGCGGATGGAAAAGGCGACGCAGATCGAAAAGGACATCCTGCTCCAGCTGCGTGCCGAGAAGAACTCGATTCTCGGTACCGAGGCCCAGGTCGAACAATTTGCCGCCGACGCGGCCAGGCTTCGCGACGACGCGACGAAGACCAAGGATGAGGTCTACGCGCTGGCGAGCGAAGCGGGCAGGAAGCTGCTCGACGGCTTTGCCGCCGCGTACGCGAAGATGAATACCTACCAGGAAGAGACGATCCGGGTGGCGAAGACGGACAAGCCGAAAGCCACCGAGCGCTCGATGGGTGACGGCCGCAAGGTGGTCGCGGATGCCATGGAATCCATGGGTGCCTATGTCGTCAACACCAAGAAGCAGATGGCTGAGCAGGCCGTTCAATCCAAGGCGGAAGGACACCAGGCTCAGCTCCTGCTGATAACGCTGATCGGCGTCTCGCTGGCGGTTGCGATCGGGGCTGCGCTCTGGATCTCCATCTCGATCAGCCGTTCGCTCGGCCGTGCGGTCGGACTTGCCGGCGCGGTCGCCCAGGGCGATCTCAGCCAGACCATTCCCTCCGCCAGCAACGACGAGATCGGCGATCTCGTCAGGTCGTTGAACGCCATGGTCGAGAAGCTCCGGCAGATCGTCGCCGAGGCAATCACCGCGGCGAGCAACGTCTCCGCCGGAAGCCAGGAGCTGTCCGCGAGCGCCGAGCAGCTCTCACAGGGCGCGACCGAGCAGGCCTCTTCGGCCGAGGAAGCCTCCTCCTCGATGGAGGAGATGGCTTCGAACGTGAAACAGAACGCCGACAACGCCAATCAGACCGAGAAGATTGCGGCGCGATCTGCTCAGGATGCCGAGGCCAGCGGCGTCGCAGTGGGCCGCGCCGTCCAGGCAATGCAGACGATCGCCGAGAAAATCACGATCGTGCAGGAGATCGCGCGCCAGACCGACCTGCTGGCGCTCAACGCGGCGGTCGAAGCCGCGCGCGCCGGCGAGCATGGCAAGGGCTTTGCCGTCGTGGCTTCTGAAGTGCGCAAGCTCGCCGAACGCAGCCAGGCCGCAGCCGCCGACATCGGCACGCTGTCGACGGAAACGGTGAAGGTCGCGCAGGAGGCCGGGGACATGCTGTCCAAGCTCGTGCCCGACATCAAGAAGACCGCCGAGCTGGTCCAGGAGATCACCGCGGCATGCCGCGAGCAGGACGTCGGCTCGGCCCAGATCAACCAGGCGATCCAGCAGCTCGACAAGGTCGGCCAGCAGAACGCCAGCGCGTCCGAGCAGGTGTCATCGACCTCGGAGGAGCTTGCCTCGCAGGCCGAGCAGCTGCAGTCGACCATCTCGTTCTTCCGGATCGACGACGCTGTCCGCAACAAGGAGAAAACGGCGGCCGAACCGATCGACCGCGCCGTCGGTCAGCTCCGGGCCAAGGCTGCGCATATGGCGGCCGTCGACCGCGGCGCGAAGAAGCCGGCGCCTGTTCGCAAGCCGGCGCGTGCGATGAAGGCCGCCGGTGGCGGTGGCTTCGCCTTCGACATGCACGACGGCGAAGACGACCGCGACGCCGAGTTCCAACGCTGATCAACCGGTCCGGCCTCGCGCCGGACCGCGCTCTTCCAAACCTTCGGAACCCCGGACTGCATCATGGCCGCAACCTCGCAATACCTGACGCTCGGGCTCGCCGGCGAGACCTTCGGCATCAGCATCCGCAACGTCCGCGAAATCCTGGACATGCGGCCGATCTCGCGGCTCCCGCACGCGCCGAACTTCCTGCTGGGCATGATCGACGTGCGCGGCAGCGGCTATCCGATCGTCGATCTCCGCACCAAGCTTGGCCTGCCGACCGTGGCCGACACGGAAGCGACCCGCATCATCATCCTCGACGTGCCGATGAAGGATCGTCTGGTCGGCGTCGGCTTCGTCGCCGACTGCGTGTTCGAGGTTACCGATATCGACGAGCAGGCGATCGAGCCGGTGCCCGAAGTCGGCGGGAAATGGCAGTCGGATTATGCCGCCGGCATCGGCCGCAAGGGCGAGAAGTTCGTCGTGATCTTCGATCTCGCCAAGCTGATGGCGCATGACGAGATTCCGGAAGATCGCGGCGCCGACGCGCCCCGCGCCGCCTGAGTTTGCAACAGTAAAGCGTGGTCAAGCGTACGCTCCCCATTCGAACCAAATGAGATTTGATATGAGATTCACAGTCAAAGCCAAGCTTGCGAGCGCGTTCGGCGTCGTCATCCTGCTCTCCATGGTCGCCGGCGCCGTCGCTTATCTCAAACTGAGCGACATGGTAGGCACCGCCGAACACCTCTCCGCACGGGCCGGCCGGTTGGCGAAGGTGGCGGAGCTTCAGGAAAGTGTCCTGCTCCAGGTTCGCGCCGAGAAGAACGCCATTCTCGCCTCCGATGCCGACCAGGACAAGTTCATCAGCCAGATCGCTCAATTGCGGGAACGCGCGATGAGGATCAAGGATGAGGCCTATCAGGGAGCAAGTGAAACCGGCAAGAAAATGATCGATGCGTTTTCTGCCGCTTACGCCAGTTGGAGCGTGGTGCAGGATCAAACGCTCAAGCTGATCAAGCAGGACAAGGCGAAAGCCGCCGAGCGCTCGATGACTGACGGCGTGAAGGCCTCGACGCCGGCACTCGAAGCGGCAAGCGCGTATATTAACTTTGTCAAAAAGCAGATGACCGAAGAGAGCGAGGCCGCCAGGATCGAGGGAAGCCGGGCGGAAATCGTGCTGATGAGCCTCGTGCTGGCTTCGCTGCTCATTGCAGTCGCTGCCGCCACCTGGATCGCGCTGAACATCAGTCGCGCCCTGTCGCGCGCCGTCGACCTTGCGGATGCCGTCGCCATCGGGAACCTCAGCCGGAAGATCGACGTCGTCAGCAACGACGAGCTTGGCGATCTGATCAAGTCGCTCAATACGATGACCGCGAATTTGAATCAGACTGCCGCCCTCGCTAACGAGATCGCACAGGGCAATCTGACCGTGGAAGCCAAGCCGCTGTCGGACAAGGATACGCTGGGCCTGGCGCTCGAGCGCATGGTCATGAAGCTCCGCCAGATCGTCTCGGAAGCCTTGACCGCGGCGCAGAACGTCTCGGCCGGCAGCCAGGAACTCTCCGCCAGCGCCGAGCAACTCTCGCAAGGCGCGACCGAGCAGGCTTCGTCAGCCGAGGAAGCCTCCTCCTCGATGGAGGAGATGGCCTCGAACGTGAAGCAGAATGCCGACAACGCCAACCAGACCGAGAAGATCGCGGCGCAGTCGGCGAAGGATGCGGAAGCCTCCGGCGCAGCCGTCGGTCGGGCGGTCGACGCGATGCAGACCATCGCCGAGAAGATCACGATCGTGCAGGAGATCGCGCGCCAGACCGATCTGCTGGCGCTCAACGCGGCCGTCGAAGCCGCCCGGGCCGGCGAGCATGGCAAGGGCTTTGCGGTGGTCGCCTCCGAGGTGCGCAAGCTCGCCGAGCGCAGCCAGGCCGCCGCGGCGGAGATCGGATCGCTGTCGTCAGAGACCGTGAAGGTCGCGCAGGAAGCCGGCGCCATGCTTGCCAAGCTCGTTCCTGATATTAAGAAGACGGCGGAGCTGGTCGAGGAGATCACGGCGGCGTGCCGCGAGCAGGACGTCGGATCGGCCCAGATCAACCAGGCGATCCAGCAGCTCGACAAGGTCGGCCAGCAGAATGCCAGCGCCTCCGAGCAGGTGTCCTCGACCTCGGAGGAGCTCGCCTCGCAGGCCGAGCAGCTCCAGTCCACGATCGCCTATTTCCGCATCGAGCAGGGCGCCAAGAGCCAGGCGTCGGCGCCGATCGACCGGGCGGTGAGCCAGTTGCGCGCCAAGGCGGCCACCATGGCGGCTGTCGAGCGTCCGGCGAAAAAGGTCGTGCCGGCCAAGCCGGCGCGCGCCCTGAAGGCGGCCGGCGGCGGTGGCTTCGCTTTCGACATGAACGACGACGAGGACGACCGGGACGCCGACTTCCAGCGCTAATGCGTCGCGGCGGATCGGCGCGCCGTCGCGTGCGCGCCGATCCTCCCCAGTTCTTCCAGTAGAAGCGTAGGATTGCAGATGGCCAGGATGGCCCGACATTCAGCAAAGGTGGCCATTCCGGACCGGGGCAGGCGGCCATGATGCCCGCCATGCAGGATACGGCCGTCCATCTGTCGGACCGGCACTTCCGGACCATCGCCGAACTCATCGAGGGCCAGGTCGGCATCAAGCTGCCGCAGGGCAAGCGGCTGATGCTGGAGGGGCGGCTGCACAAGCGCGTGCGCGCACTGAACTTCTCCGACCTTAACGAATATGTCGAGAACCTGTTCGAGCCGGATCATTTCGACGCCGAGCTCACGCATCTCATCGACGTGGTGACGACCAACAAGACCGACTTCTTCCGCGAGCCGCAGCACTTCACCTTCTTGCGCGATGTCGCGATCCCCGCTTTGCTCAAATCCCATGGACGCAAGAACGCGAACCTGAAGATCTGGAGTTCGGCAAGCTCCACCGGCATGGAAGCCTATACGACCGCGATGGTGCTGGACGACATGACGCGGAACGGCTCGCGCTTTCAATACCGCGTCCTCGGGACCGACATCTCGACCGCCGTGCTGCGCCTCGCCAAAACCGCCATCTACACAAGGGACGTGCTCGCCCCGGTGCCGGAGCACTTCGTGAAGCGATATTTCCTGTCGTCGCGGGACAAGTCGCGCGGCGAAGTGAGGGTGGTGCCGGAATTGCGGCGCGTGACTCATTTCATGAGGATGAATCTCATGGACGCGTCCTATCCCGTCGATCGCGACGTCGACATCGTCTTCTGCCGCAACGTCCTGATCTATTTCGAGCGCGAAACGCAGCGCAAGGTGATCGAGCGGTTGTGCAGCCATTTGCGGCCGGGAGGCTATCTCCTGGTCGGCCATTCCGAATCGATGATTCACAGCGCCGTGCCGGGTCTGAAGCAGGTCCAGCCCACCATCTTCCAGGTTTGATCGGAGCGCCGACAAAAAATGCCGAAGGAGAAAGTTCGCGTACTGATCGTGGACGATTCGGCGTCGGTGCGCCAAATCCTGCAAACGATCCTCAACGATGATCCCGACATCGAGGTGATGGCAACAGCCTCGGATCCGTTCGTGGCGGCGCGCCGTCTCCAGGACGAGATTCCCGACGTCATCATCCTCGACCTCGAGATGCCGCGCATGGACGGCATGACGTTCCTGCGCAAGATCATGGCGCAGCGCCCGATCCCGGTGATCATCTGCTCCTCGCTGACCGAGGAGGGCTCGAACTTGATGTTCGAGGCGTTCGAGGCCGGTGCGGTCGACATCGTGCCGAAGCCGAAGATCGACACGCGGCAGGCGCTGCTCGAATGCTCGACGCGGCTGCGCGAGGCCGTGAAGTCGGCTGCGCGCGCGCGGGTGCGCCCACGCTCGGAACGCCGGGCCATCGAGAAGAAGCTGACCGCTGACGCCATTATCCCGCCGCCGGTGCAGGGCAGGGTGCGGCCGACGACGGAGCGCATCGTGTGCATCGGTGCGTCGACGGGGGGGACTGAAGCGCTCAACGACGTTCTGGAGATGCTGCCGCCGCACTCCCCGCCGATCGTCATCGTCCAGCACATGCCGGCTGGCTTCACCGCCGCCTTCGCCAAACGGCTCGACGGTGTTTGCCAGATCAGGGTCAAGGAGGCCGAGGATGGTGAGCCGGTGCTGCCGGGCTGCGCCTATATCGCGCCCGGCGCCCGGCACATGCTGCTCCAGCGCATCGGCCTGCGCTACCAGATCGCGATCAAGGACGGTCCGCCGGTGTCGCGGCATCGCCCCTCGGTCGATGTGTTGTTCCGCTCCGCGGCCCAGCATGCCGGCGCCAACGCGCTCGGCGTCATCATGACCGGCATGGGCGATGACGGCGCGCGCGGAATGCTGGAGATGCGCAAGCTCGGCGCCGCGACGCGGGCGCAGGACGAAGAGAGCTGCGTGGTGTTCGGCATGCCCAAGGAAGCCATCGTCCATGGCGGCGTCGAGAAAGTCGTTCCGCTGCATCAGATCCCGCGCGAGATCATGCTGTGGTATCAGGCCGGCCACACCGCGGTGGCGGGCTGATGGCCATGTCCCTCGTTCCGGCCAACACGCTCGCCGAGGCGACCGCGGCGATCGAGGACGTCTCCTCGCGCATCGAGGACGTCTTCGCGCGCGTCGGTCATGACCTCGGGCGCGGTCACCTCATCTTCCAGGAGCTGAACCAGGGTCTCGCGACGCTGTCGGGAGAACTCTCCGGCGCCGAGATCGAAGGCGCAGCAACGGCGCTGCAGGAGATCGCCGCACGGCTGAGCGGGCTGGCGCAGGCGCTGCCGGCGGAGAGCGCCCTGCTGGAGACGATCGGCAAGAGCACGACAGAGGCATCTTCGCTGCTCAAGCCGCTGTTCAAGCACATCCAGATGATCACCATCATCGCGCGTAGCGCGCGGATCGAGGCGGCCTCGCTCGACGGCGACCGCGAGGGCTTTCTCGCCTTCACGCAGGAAGCCTATGATCTCGGCAAGGCCGTGCAGCACTCGATCGAAGGCTGCGCACGGGACCAGCAGCGCCTGTCCGAAGCGGTCGCCACCGCCTCCGGCCGGCAGAAGGAGTTCGAGAGCCGCTACCGGGCCCAACTGATGTCGGAGAGCGCCGAACTCGGCGCGGCCTATTCCGGCTTGCGCGAGCAGCGCAGCAAGAGCAGCCATCTGGCCGAGCGCGCAAGTTCCAGCACCAGGAAGATCGCCGAAGCGGTCGGCAGCGCGATCGTCTCGCTGCAGGCAGGCGACAGCACGCGTCAGCGTCTCGAACATGTGTCCCACGGTCTCGGTCTCGCGTCGGTCACCGCGCCGAGCCTCGTTCCCGAGCCTGTTACGAGCGATCATGGCGTGCGTGCGATTTGCCAATTGCAGGCGGCCCAGCTGAGGGATGCGGAGCGCGAGTTCGGCGGCGACATCGGCCAGATCGTCGGCGCGCTGACCGCCATCCTGCGCGATGCGGGCAGCGTCGCCGGTCACGGCCGTACGCTGTTTGGCGGCGAGGAGGACGGCTCGTCGTCGTTCCTGACACGCATCAAGCAGACGCTGGCACATGCATCGAACCTGGTCGCCACCTGCGAAAGTGCGGGCCGCTCGGTCGACGAGGCGCTCGCGATCGTCGAGGACACGCTGGCAAAATTTCGTCAGGCGATCGCCGGCCTTGCCGAGGCGACCGTCGACATCACGCTGATCGGAATGAATGCCGGCCTCAAGGCGAGTCATCTCGGCAGCCGCGGCAGCGCCTTCGTCGTCATCGCCAACGAGCTCAAGGCGACCGCCGACCAGGTCTCGGCGGGGGCCGGGCGCCTGCGGCCCGTGCTCGACGGTATCGAGCGCTCGGCCAACGAGCTGAAGGAGCTGCGTGTGCAGGGTGATCCGACGCAGCTTGCCAAGCTCGAGCCGCAGATCCTTCTGGCGCTGCGGGAGGTCGAGGCCGGCAATGAACGGCTCGGCAAGCTGATGAGCCGGCTCGTGAACGAAGGCGCGGAATTCGAGCGGTTGATGAATTCGGCGCAAGGCCTGATGACCACGCTCGGCGAAAGCTCGGCGGCCTTGCCTGCGGTCGCCACGCGGCTCGAGACTGCGAGCGCGGCTGCGCAGCGGCTACAGCCGGAGCTGCAGGATCAGGCGATCCTCGACGATCTCTTCGCGCGCTACACGATGGAGCGCGAGCGGGACGTTCATCGCGAGTTCCTGCAAGCGCTCGGACTTAAGTCGACCACTGCCACGCGCCGGGTCGAGTCGGTCGAGGCCGCGGACGACGGCATCGAATTGTTCTGACGCCGCAGCCGGCATCGCCTCGTGCGGCGGGGGCAATTTGACCAGTTGATTTTGCAGGGCGTTAACCGTGGCGGAATGCTCGCCGCGTCGGTCATTGCCGCGCCCGAGAGTTGGTTGCAAATACCGGTGAATCTTACGGTGGATGCTTCCATGATGAGAGACGGCAAATACGCGGCCTGGTTCAGGACCCCGCGCGCCCAGGGCACGGGCATCGTGCATCTGGCGGAAGGACGCATCTCCGGCAGCGACAGCTTCTTCACCTATGGCGGCTCCTATCGGTTCCAAGACGACCAGCGCTTCACGGCCGTTCTGACCACGCGGCGCCATGCCGATGGTCCGCCGACCGTGTTCGGTCTGGATGAGGTCGAGGTCAGCCTCGCGGGCGTGTGCAGCGGTGCGATGGCGACCTGCTCCGGAACGGCCAGGGAAGCACCCGACGTGAGGTTCGAGGTGACGCTGATCTACAGCCAGGAAGACGTGCCAGCCGCGGAGGTTCGAGGCGCCGTCGTGAAGCTCAATGACAAATTGCCCAAGGGCCTCGACAGCCGGTCGCGGCCGCGCCAGTTCCCTGTACCTCCGAGACCTCCCGTATCTTGAAGCATGATCCGGAAAAGTGCGCGGCGGTTTTCCGAAGAGATCATGCTCGAACAATTAGTCTTGCGTTGACGCTGTCGCATGAAACGGGCTGCGACCGCGGCACGGCAAATGTGCATTCAGGCGCGGAAGGCTAGGATGCGGCCGCTGTAAAGGACGGACGGAACATGCCTCAGATTTGGATGACCTACGACGAGCTGGCGACGCTCAGCGGCTGCACGCCGGCAGAGGCCAGGATGTGGGCTCTCCATTTGTCGCTCGACCGCCGCAAGAGTCGCGACGGAGCAACGCGCGTCAAGCTTGACCTGGCGCTGACCGCCAAGTTCTTCGCATCGATCCGCGAAGCGGATTTCGATCTCGACGGTGCCATTGAGGCGCTCCAGACCACGCACAGGCAAATGGCCGAACTCCTGGCACCGACCGGGTTCCGCGAGCGCGGGGCAGCTTAAGCGCCTCGCGTCACGCCCTCGGGCTGCTCGCTCCAGGCGCCGCCTGCGGGATCTCCGATAGCTTTTCGCGAATCAGGCATAGACTCGCCTTCCAGAATTTCGAGACGGGGTCGGGGTTTCAACCACAGCGGGTCCGAGAGCCCGCAGGAGAATGCCATGAGGAAAGCCAAGTATCGGATCGGCATGACTTTGTTGGGAACGGCGATGCTCGGTGGGCTGCTGATCGTCACAGCCGCGCCGTCACGTGCGGAGGTCGTCAAGCTGCAGGCCGACCTCAAGGGCGGCAATGAAGTCCCTCCGAACAACTCCTCCGGCTCAGGCAAGGCCGAGGCCGCATTCGATACCCAGACCAAAGTCCTGACCTATACGGTCACCTATGCCGATCTGACGGGTCCGGCGATGGGGGCTCATTTTCACGGCCCGAGTGAAGCGGGCAAGAACGCCGGCATCGCTTTGCCGTTCAAGACGGTGCAAAGCCCGATCCAGGGCAGCGCCGCGCTGACGGACTCTCAGGCGGCCGATCTGTTGGCCGGGAAATGGTACGCGAACATCCATACGGCCGCCAACCCGGGCGGCGAACTGCGCGGGCAGATGATGAAGTAGGGATGATGTCCCGGCGGCGCTGAAGAGGTTGTCGGCGCCGTGATCTTCAGGCTGGCGGCCGGGGCAGGAAGGCCAGGATCGTCTGCGCGAGGACGACGCCGATGGTCCCGCCCGCCGCCTTCTGCAGCACGTCGAGGAAGCCCGGATCACGATCGGGGGTCAGCGCTTGCAGGACTTCCAGCCCCATCGCAACAGCCACGACGAGCGAGCAGGCCAAAGCGAGCCGGCCGGGCAACAGGAAGGACAGCAGGAAGCCCAACAGGCCATAGGCGCTGAAGCGCTCGATGACGACGATCCAATAGGCCTCGCTATGCCCCATCAGCGCGGGCCGTCCCGCCAGCCTTGCCAAGGTGGCATAGGCGATGAGGGCGAGGCAGATTCCTGCGGCTGCGATGAGATGGTTTCGACGCATGGCCTACCATAGCCGCTCGGATGCCATCCCGCTTTGAAAGACGAGAACATCGTTAAAGCGCGGCGTCGCTCTTCCGGGCTGCGGACGGCTCAAGATCTGGCCGCGATCCGGATCCCCGTAGGTCCCAAGGCGATCGCATATGATGTGCAGGATGCAGCGGCATCGACACTGGGGCTCCCTCCCCCGCTTGCGGGGGAGGGTTGGGGAGAGGGTGTCTCCGCGCTGGGATTGTTGAGAATTGGCTGAGGACGTCCCGGCGCGGCGAGAGCCCTCACCCGCCGCGCTCTGCGAGCGCGTCGGCCTCTCCCGCAGGCGGGAGAGGCCGAGCAAGCCTGCAGACAGTCCCTGTGTAATCCATATGCCGGTCAGGCCACCAGGACATCGCCGGCCGGCGCCGCGGATGCGGAATGGCGGTGCGACTCGACGAGCTCGCTGAATTTGGCGAATGGCAGCGGAGCGGCGACGAGATAGCCCTGTCCTTCTTCGACGCCGGACGCGATCAGCGCACGCCGCTGCTCCTCCGTCTCGATTCCTTCCGCAACGACCGTCATCCGAAAATCCTTGGCGAGCGCGACCAGCATCTCGACGATCGTCGTGGTCGATGCATCCACGGTGATGGTGTCGACGAAGAACTTATCGATCTTGATCGTGTTGGCGCCGAGGCCCTTCAGCCGCGACAGCCCGCTATGGCCAACGCCGACGTCGTCGATGGCGACGCGGAAGCCATGGTCACGCAGCTCGGCCACAATGGTCGCGGCGCGATCGAGATCGTCGAGCTCGTCGCGCTCGGTCACCTCGACCACGATCTGGCGTGCGGAGATCCTGGCCGCCAGGACCGTGCGGCGCAGCGTTTCAACGAAGCCGGCGCTCAGCAGGTGCTTGGGCACGACATTCACGGACATCTTGAAGCTCTTGTCCGCCCTCAAGACGACCTCCAGATCGGAGAGCGCCGATCGCAGGATTTGCCATGTCATCGCCTCGATGCGCCCGCTGGATTCGGCCAGCGGAATGAAGTTCATGGGTGGCACCACGACGCCGTCCCGGCGAACCCAGCGCGCCAGAACCTCGCAGCCCGTGATCTGGCCCGTCCTGAGGTCGAAGATCGGCTGGTAATATGGCGTGAACTCGCCGGCCGCGAGCGCGCGATCGAGATCGGCGACCGGCCCTTCCATCCGGCGGCTGCGCGCCAGTAGGATGCCGAAGAGTGCACCCAGTCCAAGGGCCACCGCGAGCGCCGGCCAATAGGCCTCGCTGTTCCAGCTCGAGAGGACTGCCTGCTCGAGCCGGACCGTGGCGTGAAGCGGCAAGCGCGTGGAAGACCTGTCGAAGCTGATCTGGACCTCCCCTAAATCGGTGGACACCTATAGCTTAGGCAGCGAGAGGTGTCAGATGGCAAAACGGCAACGTCGGTCCTATTCGGACGAGT
>NZ_LBJC01000002.1 GCF_004114535.1 Bradyrhizobium nanningense | reverse complement strand
GGCGAGATCAAATCGGAAAGGTGGGCGACATCGTCTCGGAATCCACGGGCGACTTCATATCGGTACGCCTGGGCGACTTCGTCGGAATCCGCAGCTTGATGCGCTTGGGGCGATCAATTCGCACGCGGTCGAACTCCTTAGGCCCGTCGAGCAGATCACGCTTGCGGTTTGCCCGATCGTCCGCCGTGGTCGTTGTGTCGCCTATGCGGTCGATCGTATCGCCAGCCATTTTGCGTGCGCGCTGCTTCTGGCGATCCTGACCGCCGTGCGACGTAAGTCCCAGCCGCACAGGCGACTTATCGCCTCGGACAAGCTAAGCTTGTCGTCCTGCTGAGCGCATTAAAGGACTGCTTTCGGGCAAATAGCATCCCAAACTTTCCCCTTTGACGCGCCAGGTTGAGCTGGCCCTCCAATCCATGATTCAAAGTCCCAAACTAGGGGCTCGAATCATGCGCTACGAACTCACCGACAATGAGTGGTCTGCCATCAAGCCGATGCTGCCGAATAAGCCGCGCGGCGTGCCACGAGTGAATGACCGTCGCGTGCTCAATGGCATCTTCTGGATCTTGCGCTCTGGCGCGCCATGGCGCGATCTGCCGGACAACTTCGGCCCGTACACCACCTGCTACAATCGCTTCGTTCGATGGCGACGGGCGGGTGTGCGGACCAAGCTTATGCGCGCACTGGCCGGCGCCCATGATGCCGCCGTGCAAATGATCGACACGTCTATTGTTCGTGTGCATCAGCATGGGGCTTGCATCACACGCAACCGGCGGCAGTCAATGGGGCGCTCGCGAGGTGGATTGACCAGCAAGATGCTGTGGTCGATAGCAATGGTCTGCCGGTGCGACTGGCGTTGAGCCCGGGCGAGGCCCACGACGTCCGATTTGCTAGAAAGCTGCTGTCTCGTCTGAAATCCGGATCAATGCTGCTTGCCGACCATGGCTATGATGCCGACTGGATCAGAGAGCTTGCCATGAAAAGAGGCGCGTGGGCCAATATCCCGCCGAAAAGCAGTCGCAGCGAGCCGATCTGCTTCAGCCCATATCTTTACCGCGCTCGCAACCAGGTCGAGCGGTTCTTCAACAGGATCAAACAATGTCGTCGGGTGGCGACTCGCTACGACAGGCTCGCCGCCAACTACCTCGCCTTCGTCCAACTCGCATCTATCCGGCTATGGCTGGCCGCGTGTTATGAGTGCGCGCCCTAGTTCGGCGCAACATTCGGGTCTGTATGCTTGCGAACATTCATACGCCTTTGGGAATGGTATTCTTATGGAGCATCAGGCCAGAACCGGACAGGGATGGCCTCGCCCTGGGAGCCCGTTAGCCAAATGCCACCGGCCGCCGTTGCAGCCCCTGCAATCGCCGATCTGCGGCCGGCCCGGGAGTTGATCGAGCAGGCGACCGCTAGGCATGGCAGGATGACTAAGCGGCGAATTTCGCGTTCGCAAAGAACCAATGTCCTGGTTCGGCAGTTAACTCCGGCGCCATTCGAACAGGCAAGGTGATTGTTCCGGCCGGCGGATGAGGTTAGGAGCTGGGGCCAACACACCATGAAGGACCTCCGGCGACGATTGGAGAAGGTCCGCGCTGACGCCAGAGACTTTGCGCTGATGAGTCAGCAGGCGCCGGACCTTGAAAAGCGGGCGCTGTTCAAGCGCTTGGCGGATGAACTCGCCATCGAAGCTCTCGAACTTGAGCTCATCGTGAAACAAAATGAGCCTTTGAACCCGTGCGACCAGCATGAGGTCGTGGAGTTTAAGGCTCCCTCTCAGAAGCAGCGCGGCTGACGCCGAAAAAGCTTAAGCCGACAACGACCTCTATCGCGCTGCGGCACAACAGCTTCGTGAACATGGCTTCATTACGAGGTCGGCTCATGGCGGCAGAGCGGACCAGATTTGCTTGACATCACTTCTTCGCATTTTGACCCATTCCGGTCCTCGCCTCTCTGTCCAGCACGTCCTTTTCAGGCTGCTCGTCGGTTAATTCTCGCGCCAGAGCACATGACGGGAAGAAGTTAATAACCTAGAGTTAATCTAATTTAATTATCGAAAATATTAAACGAGATAAAGCGCGGCGATACCCGAACAAACTTTAGCGCCAGGGCATTGCGCGCACGCACGTGCCCAGTTGCGCAAACTCTTCTGTCCCTATGGAGCTGGCTGGCATGGATCGAGAATGCCTTGACACGTTGTCCATCGATGAATTGTGGGCGCTGCACACGGAGGTCGATCAGATCCTCGCGGCGAGACTCTTTGCAGAAAAGCGCGAGCTCGAAAAGCGCCTCGATCAGCTCGGCCAGGGAGCAAACTTGAACGAACCAGCGAAAAACTCCCCGGCGAAGCACTAGGACGCGAAAGCCGGTTTCTAGCGGGAACCGGGTCTCGTTATATTTAGTGATTGAACTCAATTAACGTAATTTAATTTATTCGCATTGGAGGTCGATTTAATTTCAATATCCATGAGGGGCGCCATGTCCTCACCACGAATACGCCTAGCGGCGCGAGTTTTTGAACACCTGCGGAAAATTCGCCGCCGTAACTCCTCCTGCCGTGACTGTGCTGTTGTCGACAGCAACTCTGTCGCGGCGTCTGGCGGGAAGGGCGCGGGCGTCTGGGGGGAAGGGCGCGGGGTCCCACGAACGCTATCGTCACACGCGGGGAGATTAGCTGAGGGTCGCCCACCGGGGCGCGGCTCACGACTCCATCTCTCCTCGGGAAGAAATCGGTGGGGAACGTGCGGAGGTTCGAACCCTCGGTACGTCGCCACGCGGAGGACCCGGCCATGAGTGGTCTCCATGATCTCCAGGCTTCCCCGTCGGCCCACCGGGCCGACCTCTTCAAATCGGCCAAGGTGCCGGCGGGCAATCCCTGGGCGGATGCTGCTGCCGCTGCCGCCCTTCTTCGTCACCGTTTCGAAACGCTCGCCTCTCAGCTCGCCGAACTGGAAGCGCTTCGCGAACGAGTGCTTGAGGCCGAGCAGAAGCTCGACCCGAGTTTCATCTGATGAAAAGCTCGGCCGGGCAGAAGTAAGCGCCGCTTAGCGCTTAATGAACTGGGCCTCCTTCAGCTTCTGTGACCTATTGGCCTCTGAAGAGTGCCACCGCGCCAGAGGGTAGGGCGCATTGGAGGCAGACATGCTCAGATCGGTGATCAAGTCTACGGTCGTAGCAACGTTGTTGATCACCCTGATTACCCCGCCGGTCGTCACCCAGGCCTTTGGCCACGGGAGCGGTGGTGGTGGCGGCGGTGGTGGTGGTGGCGGCGGTGGCGCTGGTGGTGCTGGAGCCGGCAGCGGTGGTGGCGCTGGTGGTGCTGGAGCCGGCAGCGGTGGTGGCGGTGCCGCTGGTGGTGCTGGAGCCGGCAGCGGTGGTGCCGGTGCCGCGGGTGGTGCGGGAGCCGGCAGCGGTGGTGCGGGTGGCGCTGGTGGTGGGGGAGCCGGCAGCGGTGGTGCCGGTGCCGCTGGTGGTGCGGGAGCCGGCAGCGGTGGTGGCGGTGGCGCTGGTGGTGCTGGAGCCGGCAGCGGTGGTGGCGGTGGCGCTGGTGGTGCTGGAGCCGGCAGCGGTGGTGCAGGTGCCGCTGGTGGTGCTGGAGCCGGCAGCGGTGGTGGCGGTGGCGCTGGTGGTGCTGGAGCCGGCAGCGGTGGTGCGGGTGGCGCTGGTGGTGCTGGAGCCGGCAGCGGTGGTGCGGGTGCCGCTGGTGGTGCTGGAGCCGGCAGCGGTGGTGCGGGTGCCGCTGGTGGTGCTGGAGCCGGCAGCGGTGGTGCAGGTGCCGCTGGTGGTGCGGGAGCTGCCAACGGTGGTGCCGGTGGCGGTTATGGCGGGGGCCATTATGATGCTGGTGCATCCAGCTTGCCCTATTCCAGCCGGCTGGGCACGAACATGCAGCTGATCCAAAGGAGCAAGGCCTCGTCTGGTGGTGGCTGGGTTCGTGACGATACTTCTTATTCGTTCCGCGAACGCGCGCCCTGGCTGCGGTGGGATATGTGGAGGCACGCAGCGCCCGTATCTGACCTCCACAGGCTTCACAAGGCTCAGCGAACAAGGCTCAAGCCGCACGAAATGCGGAAGATGCTCTCGGGCCAGAAATCTGTGCAATCGTTCGGGACGCGAACCTCATTGGACGCGCGTCGCGGGGAGGGCGATGATGCGACGGCTGCACGCCGACGGGTAAATCGTCCGCGGGTCGATGTCCAGGTAGCGCCGCCATCCTTGATCGAGCGTAAGAGCAAACGACTGGCGCGGCGCCGGTAGATGCCTCGGCGGATGTAGTTAAGGTCACCCCGTCACCCGCCACCGAGCGCGAAAGCGAGCAAACGATCGGCGCGGCATTCGTAGATGTCTCGGCGAACGTCACTCAAGTCACCCCGCCCTCCGTTATTGGACATGACGACGCGTCGACAACGAGGTCACTCGACGGGCTGCTAGCGATGATGATGGCACTCGTCGCACTTGGCTTTATCCCATTGTTCTTTCGCCATAAGGATGCCCAACGCGTGTTAGCCTATGCTGCGACGCGTCGCTCCGAAGCACGCCTCGACGATGCTCGCCCCGTCAATTTACTGTGTCCACCGCGGATCGAAGCCGATCCCGATCTTGTCTCCAATTTGGAAGCGTCCGTGAAAAACGTTCTCAACACAATAAAGGAGGCGGAGGCCGAGATGGCTTCCTCACGACAGCTCCGAAAACCCACGTGAAGCCGAGCCCTCCCTCAGTTTGTTGACGCTGATCGTGCCTTCGAGGTTCGGGGGCCTACCCGCCCCCTAAACAGGTGCATGGGATAGGCGCCGGGATTGTCGTGGTCGGCTTCTGGGCCCTCACCTGAACAGCGAACGGGCTGCGGCCATGTCGGTCGTCAGTGGGAGACCGGACCTTGCACGACGGCCGCGTCGACGGGCGCTCCTGGACCCACAGCGGAAGTTTCAGTGAACAGATTTACTAGGCTGGACCGACCGGACCGCTTTGCGAAGGTTCATCAGATCGGAGCTTTACCATCGTCTCTCAGTCAATAGTCGCGCGGTGTTGCAGCCCGTATACACGGGAGCGAATCGCATGTTGGCTTTGCAGGCCAGACGTCCTAGAATCGCGACGATCGCAGGACACGCGAAATGCAGTATGTTTGCGACGCGCCGAAGGGTAAGACTTGGTTCCGTATCGAGACGGAAGGTGAAGCGGCGCATGAGTCGCGCCTGATGAACCATACAGTCGAGAAATATTTCCGCAACGAGCGGGAGAAGGCAGTCCAATCCTGGCGTCCGGAGCGGCCCAACGCGATCGAGCGCGACATCGGCCTCGAGGCCCATGTACGGCGAGAGATGCCGGTTTTCCTCACGTTGCGCGACAGGGAGGGCAATGCACTGGCTACAGCGATGCTGCCACCGGGCGGCAAGGATCGCGGCAGGTTCCGGATCATCATCGTTGCCGCATCCAATGCCGATCCTTATCCTGAGCAGGACGTGGCCATCGCTGCGCTGGGAGCGCATTTCGGTCTCACACTCGATCGCCAACGCTGCTTCCCTTACGGCCGCTAAGAAGCCTGACAAGTGTCGCGCTGGATTGGGGCGACGTAGGCTCATGGCCCTTGGCTGCTTCCCTGTCTGCACGCGCTAACGTCGGCTTGCGAGGTGCGAGCGGACCGAGGACGGAGATCGCCGCGCCGCCCGCATGTGATCCATAGCGGACCTTAGGCCGCCGCGCCGCCTCCAGAACGTTCTGCCTGCATCATGTGTGCGGCAGGTCTAGCTGGAATATGCTAGCCTTCATTGGACGACTGTAGGAGTCGACCTGATGAAGTGGGCAGCTTCATTTGTGTCACACACTTAGCCGGAGGTCGCACCATGCCGTTCGGTTTTAGGATAGTTGTGGGACTCTTGCTCCTCGCAGGCACTTCGGTATCTGGCGGCGAGTTGCAGGTAAATGGATCTGCCAATTTCTTCCCGATAGGCGTTTGGTTGCAATCGCCGACTCGCGCTGTCAATTACAAGGCAATCGGGATCAACACCTTTGTGGGATTGTACGAAGGTCCCACTGAAGAGCAACTCGCCGCATTGGCGCAGCTGCACATGTTCGCCGTTGCCGGCCAAAACGACCTTGCGCTGAAGTCCGTCAACCGGCACGTTATCAAAGCGTGGATGCAAGAAGACGAACCGGACAATGCTCAACCGATCGGGCCAGGACTGTACGGAACATGCGTCCCAGCAATTGAAGTGGCTCGGCGCACGCAAGAGATGAAAGCCCGGGACCCAGCGCGACCCGTGATGATCAATTTCGGGCAGGGTGTGGCCAACGAGTTCTGGCGCGGCCGCGGCAGCTGCAACGGTGATCAGGGTTACTACGATATTGCGATCCAGGGTGCAGATATATTGTCGTACGACATCTATCCAGTGGGATCCACTACCCCTGAAGTTAAAGGAAGGCTGGAATATGTTGCACGTGGCGTCACCAATCTCGCGAAGAGGGCTGGTGATAAGCAAACCATATGGATGGCGATCGAGACGACGGCACTAGATCCAACTCGTCGACCGACTGCGTCGGAAGTTCGGGCGGAGATCTGGATGGCATTGATTCATGGCGCGACAGGCATTTTTTATTTCGTGCATGAGTTTAAGCCAACGTTCCGGGAAGACGCCATCTTCCGTTACCCCGATATCGTGGAGGAGGTCACCAGAACTAACCAATTGATCCTGTCTCTCTCGCCAGCGTTGAAGAGCCCAAGCGTATCCGGGGCTGTATCCGTAAGCTCGCAGATCCCGATCGCAACCATGGTGAAGGTGTACAAAGACGATACGTATATCTTTGCCGTCGCGATGCAGAACTCTCCGTCGAGAGCGCGGATCACGGTCAATAACGTTCGTCAGACCACCGCTGGCGTCATCGGCGAGGGCCGTAGCGTAACCCTCGCACAAGGTTCTTTCGAAGACCAATTTGAAGGCTACGGCGTACATCTTTATCACATACCATAGCACGCCATTCCGGAGCGAACGGGATTTCGCCGCCAAAGCTGCGACTTCCGGATCTGGCCCATCTGCGAAGTTACGGCGCGCCTAACGGAGGTCCGCTTATTGCGGCAGACCGGACCAGATTTGCTCAACCGGGGTTGTTCGCATTTTGACCCGAGAGCGATATCAGTGCCACGCTCACCGAAGTCTGCTGATGCGCTGTCCCTTAACAACGCGCGCCAGGGCTATGTGCAAGCTGGCAGGCGGTTGCCTGAGCGTGGTGTTTGCTCCCCGGTAGCGATCCCACATTGCCTTTCCGTCCAGATTTTCAACCAGCTCAAGCCCAACAGAGGCGAGATCGTTGATAATTTCATTGGGATTGAAGCCCGAAATCCAGGGTTCGCCGATTGCCGCCACCACTTTGGCATTCTCGTTGTGGGGGGACTGCGATCTGTCAGAGGCGAGCTCGCTTTGATCAACGTAGGTGAATACGAGCTCGCTTCCCTGAGCGCCGCAAGTCGCTACCGCACGCAGGGTTGCCAGATTGGCCTTCCGCGTCAGGTACACCGTAACGCCAAGCCAAGAGAAGAATGCTGCTTCGTCCATTCGGAACGCCGTGCGAGCCAAAACCGTTGCTAGATCCTCCTTCGCGAGGTCGGCAGCGATGAAATGTACGGACGGCGAAAGTGAGATACCGTATTCCTTGATACGTTGAGCCTTCATCGCTTGCGTCGCCGGATGGTCTATTTCGAAGATTCTCAGGGCGTCGGAAAACGGGGGGCGACGAAGCGCGAAGCTATCGAATCCGGCACCAATCAGGACATACTGACGTATTCCCCTGATTGTCGCCTCCCTCAGCGCATCCTCCGCGTACCGGGAGCGGATTACTACTCCCGGGAAGGCGGCGTTGGTCAGTAGAAAGTCGTCCAAGACGGAATCTGCTGCCCGCATTGCGCGGACACGCGCGTCCGACTCCATGCGAGCCAAAATCCGCTGGATCATTCTTTCGCGCTCGACTTCGGGAACGAGTCGATCGCCCCAGGGATCATCGAGCAGAGGAGACGGGTCGGACCGCGAATGCAGCGCTCGCATAAGCGATGTCACCAACGCGGTACGGCTGGGCAATGACTCCACCATTGATCGTCCCTCCAGCAGGGCTTGCCCGCCGCTGCGGGCCTTAGTTGCACGGCAGGATTGCCGGCGGTTTGTGACTTCGGACGAGAGACTAACTTGAAAATAGAATTCTGGAGTTCTGTTTTTGGCCCATGCCCAGGGGCTCAGCCTTCGTTGCGCCGGTTGGCAAGGAAAACCGGATCCGACCGACCAACGTCATGCTCGACGTAATCAACCCCGAAGCCGATACGCCCAGGCGGCGGCTAACGGGAGATTTTTGCTGGCGCCATTCCACTGCATATGATTTGCTTGAGCGAGGTGACGGAGGACACTTTCGTGGTGCACGCGCGCGTCGAGCGCCGGCTGGCGGCGATCCTGGCAGCTGACGTAGCCGGCTATTCACGGCTTATGGGCGACGACGAGGAAGGCACTCTTGCCGGATTAAAGGCGCACCGGCGGGAGCTGGTCGATCACAAGCTCAAGTCCCATCGCGGGCGTCTTATCAAAACGACCGGTGATGGAATGCTCGTGGAGTTTTCGAGCGCCGTCGAAGCGGTGAAGTGTGCAGTCGAAGTTCAGCGCGGGATGGTCACCAGGAACGCGAGCATCCCTCCCGATCGGCGTATTGAATTCCGCGTGGGCATTAATGTCGGGGACATCATCGAAGATGAGGGCGATATCTTCGGAGACGGCGTCAACGTCGCCGCGCGGCTCGAAGGCATGGCGGTGCGGGGCGGCATCTGCATTTCCCGGCAGGTCCTTGATCAGATCGATGGTAAGCTGAAGCTCCCCTTTCGCGAGCTGGGCCGGCAGAACCTCAAGAACATCGCCCGACCGATCGAAGTCTATGCCATCGATCTGGACAAGAACGGATCGCCCGCAGCGCGTGTCCTGTCGGCCGCTAATCTCAAACAGGACATCCGTTATTGCAGGGCCACGGACGGCGTGCGGTTGGCCTATGCGACGGTCGGAAGTGGACCAGGCTTATTGAAATCGGCGCATTGGCTTGGCCACCTTGAGTATGACTGGGACCTTCCACTCTACCGTGATTTTCTGCTCGGACTTGCCTCGTCATTCACCCTCGTCCGGTACGATGCTCGCGGTAACGGCCTCTCGGACTGGGACGTCGGCGAGCTCTCGCTTGACGCCTGGGTCAAGGACATGGAAAGCGTGGCCGACGCGGCCGGCCTCGACAGGTTTCCGCTTCTCGGGTTCTCGCAGGGTTGCGCCGTTTCGATTGCGTTTGCGGTCCGGCATCCGGAGCGCGTGTCGCACCTGATCCTGTATGGCGGGTTTGCTGTCGGCGCCAACAAAAATCCCAATCTTTCGGCCGCCGACCGGGAGCGGTTTGCGGCAATGAAAACACTGATGAAGCTGGGCTGGGGCGCGGATGAGCCAACCTTCCGGCAGCTCTTTACATCCTCGATGTTACCAACCGCCACAAAAGAGCAGGTCGACGCCTTCAATGAACTCCAGCGTCTCAGCGCCTCGGCGGAGTCTGCGGTACGTTACCTCGAAACAGTAGCTAATTTCGACGTCCGACCCCTTCTCAAGCAAATTAAGGCCCCCACGCTCGTGATGCATGTTCGAGACGACCGCAGGGTTCCAATCTCTTCGGGCCGAGATATGGCCGCAGAAATTCCGGGCGCCAGATTCGTCTCGCTGCCTGGTCAAAATCATATGCTGCTATCGCAGGATCCTGGCGCACCTATTTTCCAGGAGGAAGTGCGCAATTTTCTACTCTAGCTTCTTCGTGCGGCCGCATGCGTGCTGCTTGACGCTCACTGGCGGCACGGGAATGTCGCCCTTTGGCCCACACCGGCGAAATCCGGCTCTCGTCCGTATGTCGGACCTGACCACGCGCCGGCAAGATCGCCGCTTGTGACCCATCTGCGACATGAGTTAGATCGAAATCCCGCAGCGCGGCAGTCTCCTGCCGCAATAAGGTGTGCTATCCTTTCGGCCGCAAGAACAGAGGGACCGGGCAATGAACCGGCGCTCATTCATCACGCTGCTCGGCGGCGCGGCGGCCGGGCCGCTCGTAGCGCGCGCGCAGCGAGGCGGGAAAGTCTATCGTATCGGGATTCTGGAGCCAATACCGGCGGCACGGAACGCCGCCAATCTTGAGGCCCTGCGCAAAGGTCTGCGCGATTTCGGTTACTTCGAAGGACGAAATTTGATCATCGAGTATCGGTCGGCCGACGGTCGGACCGAGCGGTTTCCAGGTCACGACGGGCTGGATGGTCTGACAGAGTCGTTCCCATCGCCGTGCGAGTCACCAGCACTATCGGCGTCGGATTGGCTGATCGCGAGGATCACCGTCCCGGCCACCCATTCAACGATCTTTTGTTGATACATTTGGGTGAGACCGTCTGCCCCAACGACGAGGCCGTCAATGCGCTGTCGGACCACCAGTCACTGTTATGCCCGCCGTTGTTCTGCGTGGTGGTAGTGGTTGTGCACCCGGAGGTATTAGTCATTTCGCGCTGTAGTTGGATCTTATTCGCGCAGCAGCGCTCTTAAGTTGTTTGACGAAATTTTGCTGAAACAAAGCGCTGCTACAATATATCTTAGGTAACTAGCCCTGTTCTTTTTTGTGCCGACAATCCAAGTCAGCCAATCGCGCCATGCCGACGCTCAAACATAAGCTGTGAATGGGCTCACATCGGGCAGCGATCAACGGGCCAAGGTCATCCGAAAATTCGGTAGTGGAAATTCTACGATCATTTTCAAACGACGGGGGCAACCATGCCCGCCATATTCGACCTGCTCTATCGCGAATACTGCCGCCCGCCTCGCTGAAATGCGGAAACAGCTTCTGATCGTGGGACAAGATCCTGAAGGCCTACAGGCCGATTGTGATCGTGCTGATCAGGGAAGCGTTGGCAGAACAGACACGCAGTACGAAATCAGCCACGGCGCGCCGAATTGAAGCGGCCGCGGCCGCAATAACGCACAAGCGGCGATGCTCGGGCACCCATTTTGCGTACGAACTAAGATTGTAACTGCGCAGTACTTCATCTCGGTTGTGAGGGCTCAATTCATGACGAAAAACTTTTCGAAGCGCATTGTGATCGATGTGCTTGTAGTCGCCATATCTTTGATGACAATCACGATCGCAGCGGCATCGTTGGGCGAGCCCATTGTTGCAGGGATTGCTGCTTCTATTCCCGGCCCATTCCATCTTGCGACGGAAAGGACACCTGCAGGTGCCGGCCCGAGCAAACCGAAGCTCGCCCGCGCGCAAACAGGTTGTCGGCTTCGATCTGCTCCTCTGCAATGGAACGTGGACTGGCTTTTCGGGCCGCCTGCAGCTCCCTTACGATGAATCCCGCCCAGGGCCGCCAACCGCTGCCTTGGGGCTTAACGGAAAGGGCAAGCCGACGATTTGCTCGCGTTCGCCGCGCCGGGATCGACCTCGACTCTGTCGAAGATGCCTGTGAAGTAGCTTACATCCCTTCGCTCGTGGCGCGCGCTAATGTGACGAAAGGTTCTCACCTTGACGGAGGCCTCCAATGCTCGCAGCAATCAAATGGAACTCCCGACATAGTGCTCGCGAATGGGTAACGATGGCTGTGGCGCTTTTCGTCCGCACAAGGGCAACCCGGCAGAACGGCGAAAGGAAGCAAAGACAGCCCCTCTGGAAGCATTTCGACGACACTCATCATTGGGACTCAACCGCGGAGGAATGGGTCCCCAACCCAGACCGAGGCACTTCCTAAATACCTGCGTACGACGGGGTATTGGGCAGAGCGATGGAATTTCTGTCATCAAGACTGGCGGAAATCCAATCGACGAGTCCAGCGATTGGGGACCGACTGCTTGTCCGTCCGATCGGACGAGTGGCTTACCCTGCTGACGAAGAGAAGCGTTGGAAAGCGTGTACTGAAGAGTCGACCTGGACCGAACTCATGTCGGTCGAAATTCGATTGGGTGCGGCATGGATTGTCCGAATTGCGGCAGAGTCGAGCCAGAGGGAACGAAGGTCTGCGGCGATTGCGGCGCGCCGCTATTCTTTCGCTGCCCCGCGTGCGGGGGCGATAATCCGACAGGCAAGAACTTCTGTGGCGACTGCGGTGCCGCGCTCACGCCGACAGTACCGCCGCAAGTGACAGCGGGGGCCGGCGCATCGAGGTCCATCGTGGCACGGGGCACGGAGCGCTCAGGCTTGTTAGCCGCACCAAGTTCTTCCGCCGAGCGCCGTCAGCTCACGGTGATGTTCTGCGACCTCGTCGACTCGACGGCACTTGCGACAAAGCTCGATCCCGAAGATCTACGAGATATAATTGCTGAGTACCGCGACAGCGTAGCGGCGGTCGTCCGCAAGTACGGTGGCACCGTCAGCCGCTACATCGGCGACGGCATGCTCATCCTGTTCGGCCATCCTTCAGCGCATGAGGACGATGCCGAACGCGCAGTGCGCGCTGCGCTTGAGATCGCCGCGACCAGGCACGCGCCGGGAGCCCCACCCGAGCTCGAGCTGCGGGTTCGCCTTGGGCTCGCGACTGGTCTCGTCGTCGTAGGTGATCTTATCGGCAGCGAAGCGGCGGAGGTGCAGGCGGTCCTTGGCGAGACACCGAACCTTGCCGCACGACTGCAAACGCTCGCCGAACCGGATGGGGTAGTCATCGCTGAGGACACGCGGCGGCTCATCGGCGGGCTCTTTGACTACGAGAATCTCGGCGCGGCGACGCTAAAGGGCTTCGCCGCACCGGTGCAAGCCTGGCGGGTACTTCATGAGGGAACAGTGGAAAGCCGCTTCGAAGCGTTGCACCCTTCAGTCCTCGCCCCGCTGGTTGGGCGTGAAGAAGAACTCGCGCGGCTGGAGGGAAGCTGGCACGGTGCGCGGGCGGGTACCGGTCAAGTCATACTGCTCGTCGGCGAGGCTGGGATCGGCAAGTCGCGCCTCGTGGCGGCTCTTCAGGAGCGTATCGACCGGGAGCCGCGCACCTGCTTGCGCTACTTCTGCTCTCCTCATCATCAGGAAAGCGCGCTTTACCCCTTCACCGCACAACTCCAGCGAGCGGCTGGCTTCGATCGTGAGGACACACCGAGGGCGAAGCTCGACAAACTTCGAGCGCTCCTATCACCTGCATTGCCGCCCGATGAAGACGTGACGATCCTGGCCGAGTTGCTGTCGATCCCGAACGATAATCTGTACCCGCCAGTTACGAGTACGCCGCAACAAAAGAAGGAGAGAATCTTCGCCGCTCTGGTTCGCCAGCTTGAAGCTCTCGCGCAAAGACGTCCAATCATGATCGTGTTCGAGGACATGCAATGGATCGATCCAAGCTCGCGCGAGCTACTGGACCGAACCGTCGATCGCGTAGCAAGCCTACCGGTTTTGGTCTTGATCACCTACCGCCCCGAGTTCCAGTTAGTATGGACCGGAAAGTCGCATGTCAGCTTGCTCACGCTGAACCGGCTTGACCAGAAAGCGGGCGCTGCGCTGATCCGGAGCGTGGCAGGCGGCCGGACGCTGCCGACCGAAATCGTCAATGAAATTGCTGAACGAACGGATGGTGTGCCGCTGTTCGTTGAGGAGTTGACCAAAGCGGTGCTCGAAACAAGCCCCGAGGGTATTGCGCGAGCGATCTCCTTCGCGCCGCTGCCCGGACTTGCCGTACCGGCGACGCTACATGCTTCGTTGATGGCGCGGCTCGACCGGATTGGTCCGATAGCCAAGGAGGTGGCGCAAATCGGCGCGGCTATTGGCCGCGAGTTCTCCTACGACCTGCTAGCCTCGGTCGCACAGCGGTGCGACAACGAGTTGCGGGCGGCGCTCGGTCGGCTGATCAGCACCGGCCTCGTGTTTGGGAGTGGCGAGCCGCCCGACGCCAATTTCTTGTTCAAACACGCACTGGTCCAGGATGCGGCATACGGCACACTGTTACGCAGCCAACGTCGCGAGCTGCACGCGCAGATCGCTGGCGCGCTCGAGGAGAGGCTCGCCAGGGGCATCCAAGAGCAGCCGGAAATCCTCGCCCATCACTGTGGGCATGCGGGCCTGGCCGAAAAGGCGGTTTCCTATTGGCGGGAGGCTGGTGAGCGTTCAAAGGCTCGATCGGCAATGACCGAAGCAATCGCGCAGATGCGAAAGGCGCTCGATCTGCTATCCCATCTGCCGGACACCTCCGGGCGCCAGCGCACCGAAACTGAACTTCAACTCGCGCTCGGCGGTGCACTGATCGCCGCGAAGGGCCATGCGGCCGAAGAGACTGGCAGGGCCTACGCCCGGGCGCGTTGCCTCTGCGAGGCACTGAACGACACTCCGAACCTGCTCAAGGCACTCTGGGGCGAGTTCGTGCATTATCACGTTCGTGGTGAAACGGACCGATCGCATCGCATCGCCGAGAATCTGCTCGATTTGGCCGGACGACAGAACGATGCGGCCATTCTTGTCGCCGGTCATCGGGCAGTCGGCGATAGCTGGCTTCATCGCGGACAATTGGCCTTGGCGCGCGCCCATCTCGAGCGGGGACTCGCCCTGTATGATCCGGCGCAGCAACGCTCTCTGACGGCCCTGTTCGCAGAAAACGCCCGCGTGGCGATGCTTTCGTTCCTGTCGCTGACGTGTGGCCTGCTTGGCTTCGCCGATCAGGCGCGCGTGCAGAGCAGTGACGCCCTGGCAGAGGCGCGCGAGTCGTCGCACCCGATCAGCCTCGCATTCGCGCTGAGCGTCGCCTGCCGGTTGCATTTCGTGCTCGATGATGCGGGCATGGTTGGGCGACGGGCGGACGAGCTGGTTGCGCTCACCACCGAGCAGGGCTTTGCCTTCTTTCTCGCGATGGGGACGGCATATCGCGGCTGGACGCTGGCCGAAGCCGGCGACGCCGAAGCCGGGGTGGACTTGCTGCGGCGCGGTATCGAGGGATTCCAGGCCTCCGGCGCAGCGTGGACTCTTCCATTCTACCTCGCGCAGCTCGCGGCAGCCGAGGCAAAGAGAGCACGATTTGAAACCGGGCTCGGCCAACTCTCCGACGCCTTGGCACTAACCCAGAAATTGGGGGTGCGGTGGTTCGAGGCCGAGCTGCACCGGCGACGAGGCGAGTTGATGCTGACGGCTCGGCCGGGCGCCGAGGTCGAGGCGGAGGCCGAATTTCGCCACGCCATCGCGATTGCTCGCCAACAGGAGGCGAGACTCTGGGAGCTTCGCTCTGCCGTCGCTCTCGCCCGGCTCTGGCGCCGTCAGGGCAAGGATGATGAAGCACGCGATCTTCTTGCGTCGGTCTACGGTTGGTTCGACGAGGGCTTCGATATCCGCGACTTGAAGGAAGGCAAGGCACTGTTAGAAGAACTCTGCACTTAGAACCACATCAATCGGCCGGAGCAGGCGACAAGTGGTGGGTCAAGAGCGAAAACTGGGCGTCCGCTTCTGGCCCTGATCCGAACAACGGGCGAGCTGTCGCCACGTCGGCTGTCCGAGGGCGACCAGACCTCACACGATGGAGTGCTGACCGCAGCTTTTGACCCAGAGCGGTCCTGGGAGTTTTGTTCGATCAGACCTTGCTTTAGTAGAGGCTCTGGCGAGCTTTAATATCGTGGTGAAACAATGCAGCTATCTTTCTGGCGCTTGAAAGGACCCGATAACGGCGACGAGAGGCGCGGGATCGATCAAGGTCAAAGTTGAGGAATCGCTGCTTCGCGGACGGACGATTCGTGGCATTGTGTGAGCTGCTCTGCAAACTTGAAAGCTTCGAGATCATGCTGGCCTCCTGAGCTAAGCTGCTAGGCGCGGTCAACGCTTTGATTCTCATATCGCAAGAAGCCTTTTTGCGAAATTCCGGTGGGTTGCTTAAGGACATTTGCGAGTGACAGCGTCGGTCGGACGGCTTTGCGCAACTGGAAACACGATTGAGCAGCCCCCTTCGGCTTTTTCCGTATATCCCCTTAGGGTATCGACCTGAATGTTCTGATGTTTCTTCTCCTGCTATTGGGTGACCATGCGCTCGGCTGATGTAGGAGTCGGAATATGACGGAGGTCTATTTCCATTACTCCAATGCGCGCGGCTTGTTGATTGATCCAGGCGGCACTGTCGTGGACGACTTGGTGGAGGCATGCGAGCGCGCGGATCGTGTGGTGCGGTCGCTCATCATGACAGCGAGCGCGGAAGATTGGCGCGGTTGGGTCCTCCACGTTACCGATAATGACGGCGATCAAATCTTTGACGTGCCGTTCGTAACAGTGCTCGGCAAACCGCACTAAGCGGCTACGGGTGCCACTTCAGCGAGGCGTAATTCATGTTGGACGCTGCAACTCTGCGCGAAGATCTTGCCGTTATGGAAAAGCAAATTCAGTTCAATCCGAACGACAACGATCTTGTCAACAGATACCTGACATATGCTCGCAAGGTTCGTGAAATTAATATCGCGAGAACGGTTATGTCACTGCACGGAATCAGTCAACTCAAGGACGCGAGTTTGGAAAATCGTTTGCTTAGACCTCATTATCATAGCTGTCGCGGCGCTCGCCGTAGTGATCCCGCCAAGCCGTCGCTTTGCTGTTCTCGAGTCCGGAATTGGCCCGTGCCAGACCTCAGCCCGGAGCACCGCGAGGTCCGCTTACTGAAGGTGATCTGAACAAGGCGATGCGGCGAGCTAAGGCAGCCTTTGACCCACAGCGGACATTCGAACCAGACGAACAAGGTGCACGCCTCCGAAACCGACGAGCCGAGACAGACACTGACTGCAGCGCAACAGGTGTTCGCGGTGAACTCTTAGCCAGTATTTTTGACCGCCTCAGCCAGAATCTCGTAAAGCTGCTGCTTGCTGAGCTTGGGCTGCCGCTTCTCAGGTGCGTTCGGCGACACCTTCTTTACGGCTGGACGGACGCAAGCTGCCGACGTTGGCCTGAGCTTCGGGGATGGCCTTATCTTGGGCCTTGCCGTGGGCGGCTTGTGGCCTCGCTTCAGCCCCTGACGGGTAAGCATCCCGCAGACCGCGTTACGACTGCATCCGAGCCGACGCGCTATCTGCGCCGCGCTCTGTCCTGCAGACCAGAGCCTGGTGAGGAGCCCTATGTCTTTCGCATCCCAGCTCATGGGGAATATTATAGCGCCGATTTCCGAACACGCGTCAATCTGTCTTCGTCCGGCTCCCGCACGACCGCCGGTTCGTCGGCGTCATCTTCCCCTTCGTCGTCTTCGTCCTCCTCATCTTCTTCCTCTTCATCAGGATCTCTTGGCGGCTTCGCGGTGCCTATAAGTACGAGCGGTGTCCAGCAGATCGCCGGGATGGAAAATGCTTCGAAGGCGTGTTGCTTCATGTCGTTGCTGCTCCTCGAAAAGCCCTCGCGGTCGGATGTTCCTGAGCGGCGACACGCGTAGGTTCAGGGCGCGATTGTAGCAAACGCGAGGGTGGACATCAGCTCGATGACATGAGCAAGGGCAGCACCCGCCATGGAACTGGCGACGCTACTTTATGCCGGAAGATCCATCAGGCTCTATGTCCACCAAAACTTCGCCGCTGGTTATTTCGGGGACCCCAAGATCGAGGTCATGCAGACTTGCCTGAACAAACGCCAGTATCTTGGCGTTCGCTGCGTTGGCGCTCTCGCGGTCATCGAATATCATCACGGCGATACCGACGCCGTCGCCCGCATCCAGCACATGGTAAGATCTAAATCCCTGCGATTGCCTCAGGATCTCACCGACGCCGCTCTTGGCGCGACGAGCGACGTCCGCTACCGAACGAACCTTCGTGTACTTGCGAATGACCATGTACATGGGGCCACCACGCGCCATGCGCTCCCTCGCATCAGAGCATATCGGTCTCGGTCGGACTAGTGCCAACTTCCGGGATAGGCCATGGCGCCCGGTTGGTCGGTCCGTGCAACGCACTTTTTCCAATGAGCCATCCTCGCCCGCAAGGGCGAGGTGCTTGAGACTCAGGTGCCCTCAAACTTGAACGACACGTTGAGCTTGGCGCGATAGGCCTCGACTTTTTCTTTGTCATCCAGTTGCATATCGAGCTTGACGACCTCTGCAATGCGAAGATCTCGGAGAGATTTAGCGGCTTGCTCGACCGCATTGGCAGCCGCCTTCTCCCACGAGTCGGTGCTGGTGCCGATAAGTTCAATGACCTTGTAGACGCTATCGGGCATGTCGTCCTCCTCTTCGGTAGGGGCCGGAAATCTAGCATCTGGATCCCGACACCGATACGTGTCGGAGGGATGCTGCCGAAAAGGGTCCGATAGGCTGCCACTTTTCCTGTTGATCGACGCGCACATGGAATCTGCTTCCTGCCAGTTGGCTTCTGAATATAACTTTGCCGGCCGATATCGTCATTGCTACCAAAGGTTTTGACCCATGAAGCGATGGCACCGCGTCAGCATCAGCAGCTTGGTTATCGCCGTGGGCCTGGTGTGTGCCGGGGCCCTGGTGGTCAGTCGATCGCACGTTCCAGCAGAAGCCATAGCTTCATCGGTAACGCGTACTCCCGAGCTTGTAGAGCGTGCGTGGCACCTGCCCGTGGCAGCCACGTTCCAAAGACACGTTGATTGGCAGTCAAATGGCTCTCGCTGCGGACCTGCCGCTGTCGCGAATGCATACCGCTCCCTTGGCGAGGCGGCGAGCACGGAGGGCAAGGTCTTGGCCGACACCTGGAGCTGCTGGACAGGCGTATGCATAATGGGTCTCACGCTTGACGAGCTGGCCAAGGTCGCCCAGTCCCACACCAGCCGGAAAGTTACGGTCCTGCGCGATCTCGGCGAGACCCAGTTTCTGGAGTATCTCCACCGCTCCAACGATCCGGGGCGACGCTACATCGTGAATTTTGATCGCGCTCAAATTTTTGGTGCTGGGAGTGGACACCATTCCCCAATTGGGGGCTATTTGGAAGCCGAGGACCTCGTTTTCGTACTCGATGTGAATTTCGATTTCCAGCCATGGCTCGTCGAGCGGAAGCGGCTGTTCGACGCCACAAATACGTTCGACGGCGATAAGAAGCGGGGGCTGCTGTTGATAGAATAATATCCCGGATGTCACCTCTTGGCCCTCACCTGAACAGCGAACGGGCTGCGGCCATGTCGGTCGTCAGTGGGAGACCGGACCTTGCACGACGGGCGCGTCGACGGGCGCTCCTGACCCAGAGCGGACTGGCCCGGGTCATGAGTTTTCCTATCCAGCTGTCGGTACTGTCCGTATTTGACTCCAAGTGTCCGAAGTTAAATCGTGCTTGTCCTAGTTTCCATTCCCGGAACTGAATGCTCCGTTTTCGTCAAGAGTCGCCTCGCCGTTGCTCCAAGAGGCTCGCAATGACCCAGCACCGCCGTCGAGTGAAGCAGACGCGCTCTCTTGAAGAGCGGCTGGCCGAGCGAGCACCCGCGGGAACGGTTCGGCTGAAGCCCGCCTGAGTCCGGACGTCGATTCCTGAGAGTGCGCCCGGGGTGCGCGGCGTTCAACAGGCGCGCGAACAGGACGTTGCTCACCTCAGTTGATGATGCGGCTCCTAACCGCTGCGGGGTCGCGTCATTTGTGCCGGAATGATTGATCGAATGACATTGCGAGCGGCCCGACGATGTGCTCGAACGCGGTTCAGTGAACGGTCGCGCTCAGGACGATCGCCGGCATGCCGGGATACGGGCGAATGTTCGGCATGCCCGCCAATTCGCTTCGATCAATCCGGACGAAGGCTGTGTCGTACGGCGCATTCGTCTTCGGATCGGGCGGTCGCCCACGCAGGTGATAATTGGCGCCCTCTGACCGGCGTGAGCACGCCGGACTATCGCCGCGCTTTCGAAGGTGCTCGGATGCGGTGACGCGACTGCGCTGTTTTGTCAGCGATAGCGAACAAAGCACGCAGCGCTTCAAGCATGATGATTGCCGTGCAGGTCGTAGACGAGGCCACTCGATCACGGAACCAAGCAAAGACTTCGTTACTGTAGTTCGATCAAGGAGAATTCCACGGCCATCGCAAACGCCGCGGGATGCAGCGCACTCGTCGCCTCATCGGTCGTGGAGATTCTTCTGTTTCTGAGCGAAGCTTCCGCTTCCTCGTCACACGCCGCAGCAAGCTATCGTGTAAGTGGTTCAGTCCCGAGAATCCAACGAGAGATGGGTCTAGGTCGCATATGGCGACCCAGTCCAGGTCCAAATTTTCCCGCCTTTCGGAGCGCCTAGCTTCGTCGTACGATGCGTCCCCCCAAGGCTCGGGGTGAACATCAGACGGTGCGAATTCGCCGGGGTGCAACGGCGCCCTGTTCGTCGCAGTGGATCTTGATGCGATCCACGGGGATTGAACAGCAAGTCGGCCAGCTCCATCGCATGCGCCGTCTCTTAGTTCGCCAGCAGACTGTTGTGATTAATTCGATCTGAGCGCATCTGCCGTGTCGACCAAGCGATCTTGGATCCAGAGGTCAAAAGTCAGTTTCGGTGCACCAACCAATTGCTTAGTCCAGGACGTCGACGATGTCCAACCCTCGATCATTAGCTCCCGCGACAAACTCTAGCCGGGGCGTAAGCTACGTCGGTAGTCTGGTCGCAATCGGAGCCGTCTATCTCGTCTTAGCCAAAGGCGGGCTTGCCCTCGCGTCCATTCATCCCAGTTCAACGCCAATTTGGCCGCCGACAGGTGTCGCGCTGGCGGCGGTGCTGTTGGGGGGATATCGGACCTGGCCAGCAATTTTTGCGGCAGCGTTAATCGCTAATGCGACGACGGCAGGCTCGGTTGCCACCGCAATCGCGATTGCGGCCGGTAACGCGCTTGAAGCCGTTGTGGGCGCTTATCTCATTAATCGGTGGTCGGGCGGGTGTAACACGTTTTCGAGCCCCGATTCTGTCGCAAAGTTTGCTGTGATCTGCGTCGTGATCGCGACACCGATCAGCGCCAGCATTGGACTGACCAGCCTGACAATCTTCGGGTACATCGAACAGAAGAGTTTCGCGGACGCGTGGATCACTTGGTGGCTGGGAGATGTGACAGGCGCATTGGTCATTGCCCCCGTTATCGTGCTTTGGGTATCAAGCCGCTATCGTGACTTCGAATGCGATGCTTTTCTGGAGACGGCCGGCGTCCTCACGACAGCGGCGGTTGTTGGACTCATTGCTTTCAGCCCCCTGATCGAGCAAACGCCCGGCCGAGATCCACTGGGTTTTCTGGCGATCGTGCCAATGTTGTGGGCGGCGCTGCGCCGCGGTCCGCGCGATACCGCGACGGTCGCCCTGGTGCTTGCAGGCATCACGATCTGGGGCACGCTCACGGGCGGCGGTCCGTTCACAACTGCGGACCTTAACGCATCGTTTCTGCTGGTGTTGATGTTCTTGATCAGCATTACCGTTCCTAGCTTGTTGCTGAGCGCCGATGTCGAGGTGCGCAAGAAAGCAGAGGAGCGTCTGCGCCGCGCGCGCGTCGAGCTCGAGCGGAAGGTCGCAGAGCGGACGCAAGAACTGGAGCTCGCCAGTGCAGCAAAATCACGCTTTTTTGCCATGGCAAGCCATGATTTGCGGCAACCGTTACATGCCTTAGGGCTGTTCGTTGCCCAGCTGCGCACGCCGCTCGAACCGGCGGAGAGGGCAAGGACGATCGAGCGAGTCGACGCAACGCGCAAGGAAATGGATGAAATGTTCAATTCGCTGCTGGACATTTCGAGACTCGATGCCGGGATGCTCGTCCCTAACATTACCGAATTTCCGATCGGACGCCTGTTGCAAAAAATCGAGACGGCGTTTGATCAGGCGACGCGAGAAAAAGGCTTGCGCTTACGCGTCAGGCCAAGTGACGCCTGGGTACGGAGCGACGCCATGCTGCTCGAACGCATATTGCTGAATCTGGTATCCAATGCTGTGCGCTATACCTTGCAGGGCGGGATCCTGGTCGGATGCCGCCGGCGCGGTGAAATGCTGCGCATCGAAGTATACGATACCGGTCCCGGCATTCCCGAGGATCAAAAGCAGAATATTTTTGGCGAGTTTTTTCAAATTCCCGCTCCGGAGCAGAACCGGTGCGGCGGACTGGGGCTCGGCCTTGCCATTGTCGACAGGCTTCGCCTGCTACTCAATCATCAAATCGAGCTCGCTTCGACGGTAGGTCGCGGTTCGCGATTCACGGTCCTGGTTCCGAAGGTCGACGAATGCGTCAGATCCGTAGCGCCCACCGCCTTACCACACCCCGGTGTTTTTGCAGTCGATGGTAAGGCAATTCTTGTTATTGCCGATAGTCCCATCGTGCAGGAGGGAACGGGCGGATTGCTCAGCAAATGGGGATGCTCGGTTGTTGCCGCCGGATCCGATGAAGCCGCACTGGTCCGACTTGCCGAGCGCGAACAACGCCCCGATCTCATAATCTCGGACTATCATCTCGCACGCGGGAAGACCGGAATCAGGGCAATTGAACAAATCAATGCGGCGTTTGGCTCGTCGATTCCCGCTATTCTCATCAGCGGCGATACGGCAGCTGAACCATTGAGGGACGCAAAGGATAGAGGATACGTCTTGCTGCACAAGCCGGTCGACCCAATGCAGCTCCGCGCTGTCATGCACGAAGTCTTTAGGGATCACGATGGTGGGAGAGACGCTGGGGCAGTTTCATGATCCCGATTTCGGCGGCCACTCCCAGCCCATTTTTCCGACCTTGATGACGGCCTCGGTGCGTGTCGCTACGCCAAGCGCTTTGAGAACGACCGTGATGTGATTCTTCACCGTTGGCACTGCCATATTGAGCATCTTGGCAATAACCTTGTTGCTCTTTGCCTTCATCAGCAGCGCAAGTACTTCAATCTGCCGATCGGTCAATCCGAGCCCCTTGAGCGGGTCGGGCGCTACTGGCTTGTTTGCAAGCCGCGGGCCCGCTGTCTTCTCCAGTATCTCCAAGGGGATGTAAACTCCGCCGGAGAACACCAGCTCAATAGCGTTGAGCATCACCTCGCGTTCCGTGGTTTTCGGAATGAAACCCAGCGCGCCGAGTTTGAATGCGCGCTTGACCGTGTCTTGATCGTCGGAGGACGAGAGAATGACGACAGCAATGGTCGCATAGCGATCGCGCAGTTCGCAAAGGACAGAGAAGCCGTCGCGATCAGGCAAATTGATATCAAGCAAAATGAGGCTGATGTCGGGATGCTCCTCGACGATGTGCATGGCCTCTCGACCGCTCGAAGCTTCGAATATGACGGCTTCTCGCTTTAATTGCTTCAAGACGGCGTGCAACGCCGCCCGAATCAATGTGTGATCGTCAACAACAAGCACTTTCACGAAAAAGCTCTCCGTCCTCTGATCGCCCGGAGATCAATGGAAAATCATACACCCACCTTCGAATACGTCCATCTTCCATCTCGGGCTCGGCAGCAGTTCGCCGTCAGGTAAGAAGGGAGCTTGGACTACGGGAACCAGCCGCTCTGACCAAATAGACGACAGGGCGGACCGTACCTTGGTCATAGGACCTAGGCACCTCGCTGTACCGACCTCCGGCCGATTTACAGGCTGCGGCGCTTGCACGATGATGACGACGGTCGGCCTCTCCACCAGAAGGTTGTGCGCAGCGCGGCCATATCATCATTGTCGCATTGCTGTCGTGGCCGGTCGGTGTGAAGCAATTCTGGACGGCGGCGCTGCCGCAGCGTGCTTTTTGTCACATTCGGTTCCTTTCGATCGTTTCTCTCGAAGCCTGCGTACCCTGGACGAGGTAAGCCATGCAGGATCGGACCGCATCCCCGAAGCCATTTGCGGGCGCTCTGCCGGAGCTCAAAGTCAACAGCCGCGACCTGCGCATTGATGCCTGCCGCGGCATCGCGCTCTGGTGCATCTTTCTTGATCATGTCCCCAATAACATTGGAAGCTGGCTGACGCTGCGGAACTACGGCTTCAGCGACGCCGCGGAAGTGTTCATGTTCGTTTCGGGCGTCACATGCGCGCTGGCCTACGGCAAGGTACGGAGCTGCGAGGGGTGGACCAGCGTGATCCGCCGGACACTGCGGCGAAGTTGGGACATCTATGTCGCATTTCTGCTGCTGACGCTCGCCTGCGCCATCTTGGTTCACCTTGCAGGCGGAGACCGTCTTGCTGATGAGAGCAATACGCGCATTCTGTTGGACCAGCCGGGCTCGGCGCTCGCGCACGCAGCGATCCTGCAATACCGTCCGGTCAATACCGACGTATTGCCGATCTTTGTGCTTCTCCACCTCTTCTTCGCGCCGTTGCTGTGGTTGCTGTTCCGAATGCCGAACGTAACGCTTGGCGCCTCGCTGACGCTTTATGCGCTGGTGCATATGTTCGGCTGGTCCATGCCGGCGTGGCCGAGCGGCCATTGGGCTTTCAATCCACTGGCCTGGCAGCTATTGGCGGTCCTTGGCGCGTGGATGATAATCGAGGGCGAAAGAGTGCGCCCCTGGCTAACATCTCGCAAGGCGCTCGTGCCCGCCGCTCTCTATCTGGTCTTCAGCCTTGTCATCGCATTGAGTTGGAGGATCAAGCCACTGGAAGCGTTAGTCCCGCAGGGGTTGACCAAGTTGGCTTACTCGCTAGACAAATCCAATCTCGATCCGTTGCGTCTGTTGCATTTCTTGGCTCTTGCGGTTGTGGCGGTGTGGTTCGTGCCGCCCAATCGGCAAGCATTGACAACTGCGGTGATGCGCGGCGCCATCCTCTGTGGCAAGCACTCGTTGCCAATCTTCTGCCTCGGCGTCCTGCTGACGCTCGCTAGCCTGCTGGCGCTGCTCGACATATCGGAAGGGCTTGCGATGCAGATCACGCTCAGCGTTGGCGGGATCCTCATGATGATCGTGGCGGCGACGCTGCTGAACTTGGTCAAGATCACGCCGCCCGGGCTGCAGCCGACCGTTGCACTGGCTGCGGGCGTGCCCGCCCAGCCGGACGCCTGGGGCACCGTTGACTGGCGCCCCTTGAAAGCGTTTCGCCGTGGAATACGCGAGTTCGGACTGCGCGAGTTCGGATGGGCCGGCAGCCGGAATTCCGTCATCGATTGCCGGTTCGCGGATAGGCAATCCCACCGGGTATTTCGCCTCGCAGACCGATTGGTACGACCGAGGGCGGATGTCATCGCGCCCTCGCCGAAGCCTGCAGCCATGACGGCCAGGAATGCAACCGCGACCATTCCATCGGCGGAATATCGCTTTGGCACCTAGGCACGGGAAAGTTCCGGCAGACCTCCAGCCGCGCTGAGAGATCACGTCTCAGGAGCAAGAAGTCCGCTTTTGCTGTTTTGAGGCCAAGGTCCACCGGCCGGCGATGGAGCGCGTCGACGATCAATGGCAATACCTGCCGCGGTGCCGGGCCCATCTTTAATGAACTCTATGCCGGCCATATTATCTGGAACGAAGTCCGGGTGGGAAGGATCGCGTTTTCTTCGCGGCGGGATGCGGAAGGTCTCAGCACGGGAATCGTATCTGGTTCAGTGGCCATTCAGGCTGGATCGGCTACTCAGCTTCTTTCAGAGGTTGAAGTCCGCCGTCGAACTCATCGCTCTCGATTATCTCGGCGCGAAGACCTTCGCCGTAAAGCATCGATCCCGATCGATGTTATGCAAGCCATTGTCGCATTCGACCCAAACGAGCCTGATTAGAGTGCCCGCTGCCGATGAACCAAAGCAAGTTGCCATACCTTGTGATCTCCGCCGCGATTATCGTCGTGCTTTTAAGCTGGTATGGTTGGCTTCTGGCGTTGCAAGCAAGCCAGAGCCAAGTGTGGGTCTTTTGAGCGTCACTCGGCCAGCTGCGAGATCGACGCTGGCAAGGACGGGTCTGCGCGACTCGCTGCTTACGACGCTGGGTGGATAAGTTGGGCGGAAGCCGGCATCGGCGGCGTGGCGGCTCACCGGGCAGGCGACGCCGATGCGGCGTGCTCGAGAAAATGGGTGCTTTACGAAGGGCGGACATGTTGCCTGCTTGGCGCGAGCATATTCCCTGATCACCAGCGGAATTTTCCCTGTTCCGACTCTAATGCATGGCGCCGCAATGCCACGATTCCAGCGCTCCTTTCGCAATTTCATGCCCGGTAGCGCCCCCTGCGGCAGATACGTTTCCCTGCAGAATTCCCTGTAACCAGGGAATTGAATGTCGGCGGCCTTAGGGCCGGTGACCTGGAGGAGTCTTCGGACCCGCGCAAGTCTGGTTCGGGCGCTCATGGCGTGCCTGCGCCAAGCTCCTCGCCCGCGCCGTGACTGGCCGATCCCGCCTGTGGGCGGACGTCCCGATATCCCCCGCCAGCCCTGGGAGACGGGCCGGGCCTGCGCTGCCTGCGACTTCCTTACCAGGCAGAGTCGAGGCCATAGATCGCGGCGGGCAGAAACTGAACTCTGCCCACTGATTCTGCCGGCCTAGCCCATTTGGGGGAGGCGCACTCAAGGGGTTTTATCCTATCGCCTTACGAACCTCCAATGTACGGCGGCGCTCTTGCCCTCGTGTGGGACAAGATGCCGGCACCTCGTTAAGTAGCGAAATGACGTCGAACTCGTTGGGAGACGATCTGTTGGGCTTGGACGACTTCCCGTTCTTCGAGCTCGAGATGCGCAAACGTTCGCGGAGCTGGGAGTGGCGTATCGGCTCCCGGGACGGAAAAGCCATCATGCGAGGAAGAGCGAGGAAGCGCGTGGTGGCGAGATATCAGGCGACCAGCGCGTTGTTTCTCTTGCTTATGAACGTATCCGTGGCGCCTCGGAGCCGAAAATGAGAAGGGATACGCAAACCATAAGGCCACACCTTTCAGCTGAAGCACCGGAAAGGCCGAGGTCTTTCGTTCGGCCTCAGGCGAAATTTGTGACCGCCGACCGGCGCAAACCCAATGCTCACACCAGCTGCGAAACCAGCGTAACCAGCTCCGACTGGCGGTGGGCTCCCGTCTTCGAGAAGATCGACTTGAGGTGGTTGCGCGCGGTTTCGCGCGAGATGCGCAGGTGTTCGGCGGCGCTCGCAATCGATGTGCCGGTTGCAAGCAGGGCGGCCAGTCGGGATTCTGCCGGGGTGAGATCGAAGGCCTGGCCGATCAGTCCCGGGTCCGGCGCCGCGCGTGGGGTGAGGTTGGACAGGATCAGCATGGCGCGCGCGCCAAGGAAGACGGAGCGCGCAGCGCCGTCCACTGGCAGGACCCGCAGGACGACCGGTGGCTTTGCCGTCCGGCGCACGAGGATCGGAGAAGCGGGGACGGCGGCGGCATCCGGCGTCGATCGGATCAGGCTGATCAGTTGGTCGAGCCTTGCCATCGCCTGCTTGTCACGGAGAACGAGACGCCGTTCCCTGATGCGGATCTCATCGTCGAACCCACGGTCGGCCGCCTCGTTCGTGCGCAGGACCATTCCTTCCCGGTTGAGGACCAAGGCGGGCTGTCGCACCCGGTCGAGGACGTCGGTCATCGAGGTCAGCGCGACCCGTCCGATGGCTGTTGCCAGCGTCGCGGTCTCGGTCAGGCGCGGCGCCAATTGGGCAAGCATTTGCTTGTCGCGCGCCTCGAATGCGCCTTCGCGGCCGGTTCGCTGGATCGTCAACGCCCATGCTGCGCGGTCAGCCCAGAAGCCGATGCCGGCAAACCACCGGTATCCATATGGAAACAGCACCTCGTTGTACATGGGATCGGCGCGAATCTGCTCAGGGGTCATCACGTCGAGGTCGGTCACGACCTCGCCCGCCATCATGCGCGGAAAGGCCCTGGCCCGGGGATCCCTCAGATGCCAGTTATTCCTGAAGTAGAACTTGGTCCCTTCGTCGATCGATTCCGTGCGTGGAACGTCCGGGGTCCTGATATCGCTCTGAAGGAGTAAGGCCGCTGATGCTCCGACCGCCTTGCAGATGTCATCCATGATGGCGCGCCATGCTTCCGGATTCACGGCGGCCTCGCCAAGTCGATTGAGAACCTTCGATAGCTCCTCACCGTCGATTTTATTGGCTTTCAAGAGCGGTCCCCCTTCCGCTGAGCCCCTGGCGTTGCTGTGAGCCGGCGCTCCATGCCATGCAGAAGACCCCCTGATATTGGAGCCTTCCCGCCGCGTTTCCCTGACCGGTCATGCTTCGCGAGAGGGCGGCTCGACGCAAGCCTCCTTGCGTGTTTTTCCTGAAAAATGGTGCTCGACCAAAGTCTAACAAGATAATTCCGGCGAGGGCGCGGTCCCCACGATCCGATGACCCATTCGGGTCATGCGCCAAGATGTGCCGGCGCTATTCCATGGGCGAGGAATACTTTCCGGTCCAGGATTTTGAGATGACGCTGCTCCGCTCGAGCCAGATGAGTTTCGGTGTTGGGTCTCCGCTCCCGATATCGATCCGGGGTGAGATCTCGGTGTGTCAGAGTGTCGCATGCAATCCAGCGCGAGCGGCCGCGACTTGCAGGCCGTCGCTATCAGCGGTGGTAGCTCCCTTGCTTGGCAGCTTCAACGATGTCCTCGCGTCAAGTGGGCGAGGGAAGGCGCTGGCTTCGTTCCAGCCTTCATTGAGCTGCACCCCGGCAAAGCTTCGACCCTCCAGTTTGTTGAACCCGGGCGCGAATGCAGATCGGCGCCACACGCTTTCGCATCTGCACCGTTCAGTTCACACCCTGCTTAAGGTTAGCAACCGTGGCGGCTTGACGCAGTCCCGCAACAGTGGAAACAATTTGCAATTATCAGAAAAGTTTTTCGACGGTCGGGAATTTCGACTTCGAGAATTCAGGCGACGCCGACCAACGGCGCAAGGCGTCGAACAATAACAAGACCACGTCATTTCAAACTCGCGCCGTTGGGCTGACGGCGAACCTGAAAAATCAGAAGGTTACGGGAGGGGGCTCACCATGAGCGACCGCACGACGTCACGCGTCGCGTGCATATCGCGTTCCGCTTTCGACGATTGAAGATTCCTGCATCCGCACAACGCAAGCCGCTCCGCGCGCTCGCGAGCAATGCCTGTTGCCCTATCGAGAGAGATGAATCGCCATGATCATTAACGGCACCAATGCAAACGATCAGCTCACCGGCACCGGCTCGGCTGACATCATCAATGCAGGAAATGGCGACGATACTGTCGACGCCGGCGCGGGGAATGATCTGATACTGGGCGGCAATGGCAACGACACGGTGGATGGCGGCACCGGTAACGACATCATTCTCGGCGGCAACGGCAACGATACGCTGCTCGGCGGGGCGGGCAACGATCTGATTTCCGGTGACAACGGCGACGATATCATCGATGGCGGCGCCGGCACCGATATCGTCAGCGGCGGCAACGGCAATGACATCCTGATCTACCGCGTTTCCGAGAATGTGGGTTCTATCGATATCTACGACGGCGGCAAAGGCCAGGACACGCTCCGCCTCGTCGTCACTCAAGAGTTCGCGGACTCGGCCTCGTTCAGGTCCGATCTTGCGGCAATCCAGACCCTCATCGCGCGCTATGGCAGTGCGGACTACGCGTTCAGGAGCTTCAACCTGGCGATCGCCTCGATCGAGAAGGTCGAGGTCGTCATCGAAGGTGCGGCCAATCATGCGCCGGTCGCAGTCGCGGATATCATCTCCGTCAAGGAGGACTTGACGACGGTTGCCAACGGCAATCTGCTTGCAAACGACACGGACGTCGATGCCGGCGATACCCACATCGTGTCGGCCGTCGCGGGAGGCACGGACAACGGCACCACGATCACCGTCGTCGGCGCCTATGGAACGCTGGTCGTCACCAAGGCGAGCGGCGCCTACTCCTATGCGCTCAACAATTCCAGCGCGTCGGTGCAAGGGCTCGCCGAAGGCCAGCAGGTGACGGAGCAGTTCACCTACACGAATGCCGACAACCACGGCGGAACGGGATCTTCGACGCTCACGGTGACAATTACCGGCAGCAACGACGCGGCCACGATCGCGGTGTCGGGGAGCCAGGATATCTCGGTGACAGAGGCCGGGAGCGTCGCCGGCGATCCCAGCGCGTCGGGCCAGCTTGCGGTGCAGGACGTCGACAACGGCCAAGACCATTTCGCGGTCCCGGCCTCGCTGGCCGGCACCTACGGCAACTTCACCTTCAATGCGGCGTCGGGCGCCTGGACCTATACGCTCGATCCGCTGAAGTCGGATTCGCTTGTCGCAGGACAGCATGTCACCGATACCCTGACGGTCGCTTCAGTCGACGGCACCGCCACCCACGATATCGTGGTGAACATCACGGGCGCCAACGACGCAGCAATGATCGGAAATCCCGTCCAGCATGACGTCACCGAGGACGGCGCCCTGGCGGCGGCCGGCACGCTGTCGATCAACGACGTCGACCAGAACCAGAATTCGTTCCAGACCGCCGTCGTCTCGGCGCCCGGCAATCTCGGGACGCTGACGATCGGCGCCGACGGCGCCTACAGCTATTCGGTCGCCAACGACCTCGTTCAGTATCTCGGCCAGGGCGAGACCCGCGACGAGACCTTCACCGTCAAGGCTCTGGACGGCACGGCCAAGGACGTGACGTTCACGATCCACGGTGTCAACGATGCCGCCGATATCGGCGGCCCCGCGCAGCATGATGTCACCGAGGACGGCACGCTCACGGCGTCCGGGCAACTGTCCATCAGCGATGCCGACCAGAACCAGAGCGCGTTTCAGACCAGCGTCGTGTCGGCGAACGGCAATCTCGGTTCTCTCAGCCTTGCTGCGGACGGCAGCTATACCTATTCGGTCGCGAACGCCACCACTCAGTATCTGAGTGCGACGGAGACCAAGGTCGACACGTTCACCGTCAAATCCCTGGATGGAACCTCGAAGGACATCAGCTTCACGATCCACGGCGCGCAGGATGCGCCAGATCTTACGGTCGGCAGCAGCACGTCGGGCGCGAGTGATTCGTCCATTCCTCTGTCGATTTCCGCCACGCTGATCGACACCAGCAGCACATTGCTGGTCAAGATCACCGGCCTGCCATCCGGCTTCACGCTGAATTACGGGGCCGCGATCGACGAAGGCGTCTGGGGGCTGTCGGCCGCCGATCTGGTGCATGCGGACCTCGCACTGATTCCGGATCCCGCCGTTCTGCCCGGTTCGTTCACGCTTCAGGTCACGGCGATCTCGAATGACGGCCTCCATCAGGCGAGCAGCGCGATCTTGAACATCGCGGTTGATATTTCGGCCGGCGCGAACGTTCAGGTCGGTCAACTTCTCGACGGCTATATCGCAGGCGCGACTGTCTTCGCTGATGCGGACAACGATGGCGTACTCGATGCCGACGAGGCCCATACGACGACGAATGCCGACGGAAGCTTTTCGCTCGTGGGCGGCACAGGTACGCTCGTCAGCATCGGCGGCACAGACCTGTCGACCGGCCTTGCAATAACCGGCGTGCTGAAGGCGCCGGCCGGATCGACTGTCATCACGCCGCTCACCACGCTGATCACGGCGCTGGTGGATTCAACGGCCAACGATCCCACGCCGCTGAGTGCGGCGGACGCGGAAAGCGCGATCAAGACGGCGTTCGGTCTCAGTGCCGGTATCGACTTGAAGACGTTCGATCCGGTAGAAGCGGTCGTCAATGGAACCGATGCGACGGCCATTGCCGCTGCGACCACGGTCTTGTCGGCCGCGATTCAGGTCCAGAGCACCATTGCGCAGGTGTCGGCGGTAGGCGGCTCGCCGGATGCAGTGGTCGCGGCCATTGCAGAGGTGATCATCGACGCACCCGCAACTGCGATCAACCTGAGCGCAACCTCGACCGTGTCGGCCGTGATTACCGGTGCGATCGCCAACGTCGACCAGACGACTCTCGACGCCGTCACCAACGTCGTCTCGGCGGCCAACGTCAGCATCCAATCGGCAACGACTCTCACCGAACTGGCGCAGGCCGGGCAGGTCGCACAGGGCGCGGCCGCCGATCAGCTCGCCAACACCGACTTCGGCAATCCAACCGAGGTGACCCAGCTCCAGCAGGCTTTTGTCACCGACCTCAACACCAAGGTGACGACCGCCGTGGTCGGCGACGTCGACGGCGCCCAGCTCGGCACGCTCGGCGACGACGTGCTCGCTGGCGGCAATGGCAGCGACTCGATCGACGGACTCGACGGTAACGACCGCGTCAGCGGCGGCGCCAGCAACGATTTCCTTTATGGCGGTGCTGGCAAGGACTATCTGACGGGTGGTGACGGCAACGACCTTCTCGACGGTGGCCAGGGCTTCGACCGCGCCGTCTATACCGACGCAACGGGCGGAGTCACGATCAATCTCGCGGCGGGAACGGCGTCCGGCGCAGGCGTGGGGACAGACACGCTCGTCAACATCGAAGCCGCCATCGGCAGCGATTTTGACGATATGTTCAACGGGGCCGGCTTCACCGGCGATGCGCATGTCCCGGGTAGCCCGGTCGGGTACAACGAGTTCGAAGGCAAAGGCGGCGACGACACCATCATCAGCAACACCAACAGCCAGGGCGCCGAGCTGACGCGCGTCTCCTATGTCAGCGCGACCGGGGCGGTGACGGTGGATCTCGCCGCGGGGTATGCCCAGGGTGATGCATCGGTGGGCCACGACACCCTCGTCGGTTCCGGCTTCAACGGCGTCTGGGGCTCCGCCTACAACGACACGATTCTGGGCAGCAACAATCCGATGTTCACCGCCGAGGTGTATGCGGGCTTTGCGGGCAACGACTACATCGACGGCCGCGGTGGCTATGACCGCGTGGACTACAACGTCGATCCCAACACCACGACGGGGATTACGGTCAATCTCGCCGCCGGATTCGTGACCGGCGATTCGACCGTCGGAACGGACACGTTGCGCGGGATCGAAGCGATCCGTGGCACTAACTTCGCTGACACTTACAATGCCGCTGGTTTCGGCTCGGGCAGCGTCAATCCCGGCTCCAACGGGACGTTCAACGAGTTCACCGGCAACGGCGGCGACGACACCATCACCGGCAACGGCTTCACGCGGCTCGGTTTCAACAACGCGACCGCCGGTGTCCAGGTCGACTTCGTCACCGGCGTTGCCACCGGCGATTCATCCGTCGGCACCGATCATTTTACCGGCGTCAACGCCGTCCAGGCATCGATGTTCGACGACACGCTGCTCGGCGGCGCGACCAACGATACCTTTACCGGCCTTGCCGGCAACGATTATATCGACGGCCGCGGCGGCTTCGACGTCTCGTCCTACAACAACATCTTTTTCATCACGGGAAGCATCACCGTCAATATGGCGGCCGGCATGGTCACCGGAGATGCGTCGAACGGCTCGGATACGCTTCGTTCGATCGAGGGTATTCAGGGCACCAACTTCAACGATACCTACGATGCGACCGGTTACGGTGTGACCGGAGCCAATACCGGCAACAACGGCACTTTCAACCAGTTCGAAGGCCTCGGTGGCGACGACCTCGTCACCGGTAACGGCAACACGCGCCTCATTTTCGCCAATGCGACCGGCGGGGTGACAATCAATCTCGCGGGCGGCAGCGCGACCGGCGATGCTTCGGTCGGGCACGATACGTTCAGCGGGGTGAACAGCGCGACCGGCAGCGGTTTTGACGACGTTTATGACGCAACGGGTTTCACCGGTCTCAACGCGAACTTCAACTCATTCCAGGGCAATGCCGGAAATGACATCATCTCCGGCAATGGCAATACGCAAATCCAGTATGGCAACGCGACCGGCGGTGTGAGCATCAATCTCACCGCGGGTACGGCCGACGGCGACGGCTCGGTCGGCCACGATACCATCACCGGTGGCGTGTTCAACGTCCTGGGCTCCAACTTCAACGACACCATCATCGGCAGCGCCGGCAACGACGGCCTCTCCGGCAGCGTCGGCAACGACATTCTGGACGGTCGTGCCGGCAACGACTTCCTCAGCGGTGGCGCCGGCACAGACACCTTTGTCTATGCGACCGGCGGCGGCTTCGACTTCATCCAGGACTTCGTTCATGGCCAGGACCAGATCGACCTGACCGGCGTCTACGGCATCTTCAGTCTTGCCGATCTGCAATCGCACACGGTTCAGAACGGCTCCAATACCGTCATCACGTTCGATTCGGGTGACGGCCTCACGCTTCAGAACGTCAATCTGAGCAGCTTGACGGCCAGCGATTTCCTGTTCGGCACGCCGGCTGCACCGATCGTCGGCGACGACAACGCGAACGACCTCGTCGGCACGGCCAATGCCGAATCCATCAGCGGTCTCGGCGGCAACGACCGTTTGCAGGGTCTCGGCGGCAGCGACCTCCTGGATGGCGGCCAGGGCTTCGACCGCGCCATCTATACGGATGCGACCGGCGGCATTGCCGTCAACCTCGCAGCCGGCACCGCCTCGGGACCTGGCGTCGGGACGGACACGCTCGTCAACATCGAAGGGGTGGTCGGCAGCAACTATGCGGACACGTTCAATGCAGCCGGGTTTACCGGCTCGACCGGTCTGCCCGGTGTGGCCGCGGGTCAGAGCGAGTTTGAAGGGCGGGGCGGCGACGACATTGTGATCGGCGATGTCAACGCTCTCGGGCAGATCGTCACCCGGCTGTCGTATCTGGGAGCCACCAGTGCGATCACCGTCGACATTGGCGCGGGGACCGCGGATGGCGACGCCTCCGTCGGCCACGACAGCTTCTCCAACGTCTCGACGATCTGGGGATCGGCCTACAACGACACGCTCTATGGCAGCGATAATGCGGCCTTCACTTACGAGACCTATGAGGGGCGCGGCGGCGACGACTATATCGATGGCCGCGGTGGCTACGACCAGGTCACCTACAATTCGGATACGACGACCACGTCGGGCATCTATGTTCACCTCGCCGCGGGCATCGTGAACGGCGATGCGACGGTCGGCACCGATACGATTCGCAGCGTGGAGGCCGCCCGCGGCACCAATTTCGACGACACGTTCGACGCGACCGGGTTCGGTGGGGCCGGGGCGACCAATGTCGGGTCCTCCGGCACCTTCAACGACTTCGCCGGCGCCGGCGGCAACGACACCATCATCGGCAACGGCTTCACCCGCCTGAACTACCAGATCGCGGCTTCGAGCGTCAGCGTCGACCTCGAGACCAGCGCTGTCGGGACCACCAATGCGGTCACGGTTGCCGGAAGCGCCACCGGCGCAACCGAGGGCACCGATACCTTCACCGGCGTCAACGCTGTGCAGGGCTCAACGTTCTCCGACACGCTGCTGGGCAGCAGCTTCAACAACAACTTCACCGGTCTTGGCGGCGACGACTATATCGACGGCCGCGGCGGCTTCGACGTTGCCGTCTACAACAGCCTCAGCACAGTCACGAGTGGCGTCACAGTCGACATGGCGGCAGGCACGGCGACCGGCGACGCGTCGATCGGCACCGACGCGCTGCGCTCGATCGAGGGCATTCAGGGCACGGGTTATGCCGACACCTATGTGGCAGCGGGCTTCAACGGGGGCAGCGCCAATGCCGGCTCGTTCGGCGATTTTAACCAGTTTGAAGGCCTGGGCGGTGATGACCAGATCACCGGCAACGGCAACACACGACTGCTCTACTCGAATGCCACCAGCGGCGTCACGGTCAGCCTGAACGCCGGTTCGATAACGGGGGACGTGTCCGTCGGGCACGATACCTTCACGGGCGTCAACAGCGTCTATGGCAGCAATTCTGCCGACGTGTACGATGCAACAGGCTTTATCGGGTTCAATTCCTTCCAGGGCCTTGCCGGCAACGATGTTATCACCGGCAACGGTAGCACGCAGCTGCTGTTCGCCAACGCAACCGGTGGCGTTGTCGTCGATCTCGCCAGCGGCACCGTCAATGGAGATGCCTCGGTCGGGCATGACGCCATCACCGGCGGCGTGAACAGCGTGTCCGGATCGGGCTTCAACGATACGCTGAAGGGGGGCAACGGTGCCGACAATCTGTTCGGTAACGGCGGAGCCGACACCTTTGTTTATGTGAGCGGCGGCGGCGCCGATTTCATCGGCGACTTCTCGCATGCGCAAGCCGACAAGATCGACCTATCGGGCGTCGCAGGCATCTACAACCTCGCTGACGTCCAGGCGATCGCCTCGCAGCAGGGACTGAATACGTTCATCAACTTCGGCAATGGCGATAGCCTGACGCTGCAGAACGTTGATCCGTCGAACCTCACGGCTGCGGATTTCATCTTCGCGCCTGGCGTTCACCTGATCGGCGATGCCGGCGCGAATACGCTGGTCGGGACCGCCTACGCCGACAGCCTGAGCGGCCTAGCCGGTAACGATCGCCTGAAGGGCCTCGATGGCAACGATTTGCTCGATGGCGGCCTCGGCTTCGACCGCGCCGACTATACCGCTGCAACGGGAGGCATTACCGCAAATCTCGCGGCAGGCTCCGTGACAGGTCCAGGGGTCGGCACCGATACGCTCGTGAACATCGAGGGCATCGTGGGCAGCGACTACGCCGACACGTTCAACGCGACCGGCTTTGCGGGCGATACCGGCATTGCCGGCACCAATGTGGGCTTCAACGAGTTCGAGGGCCGCGGAGGGAACGACACCATCACGGGAGCAATGAACAGCCTGGGTGCGCTGCTGACACGCATCTCTTATGGCAGCGCGACGGGCAGCGTGACCGTCGATTTGGCGGCCCATTCGGCGACCGGAGATAGCTCGGTCGGCACCGACACTCTGATAGGCTCGGGCTTTGCGGGTGTCGTCGGTTCTGGATTTGCCGACCAGCTGCTCGGCAGCACCAATGGTCCCGGCACCGTGGAGATCTTTGAAGGCCGGGCCGGGAACGACTTCATCGACGGCCGGGCTGGCTTCGACCGGGCCGACTACGCGCTCGATCCGGCTGCCGTGGGCGGGATCAACGTTCAGCTGGCCTCGGGAATCGTGACGGGTGATACTTCCACGGTCGGCACCGACACGCTTCGATCGATTGAATCCGTGCGCGGATCAAACGACGTCGATACGTTCAACGCCACCGGCTTCGGTTCGGGCAGCACCAATGCCGGGTCAAACGGCACCTTCAACGAATTCATCGGCATGGGAGGCAACGACAGCATCACAGGTAACGGCAACACCCGTATTGCGTTCACGAACGCGACCGGGGCCGTGGTCGTTGACCTGCAAACTGGCGCGACGCCCGGCACAGGAACCGCAAGCGGTGACGCATCCACGGGCCTCGACACGTTTAGCGGCGTCAACGCCGTGATGGCCTCGATGTACAACGACACCATCCGCGGCAGCAATATCACCACGGCTACAGAGACGTTCACCGGCCTTGCCGGCGACGACTTCATCGATGGCCGCGGTGGCTTCGACATCATCAGCTACAACAACCTCTACTTCTCGACCGGCCCGGTCACCATCAACTTCACGGCGGGCACCGCGACCGGTGACGCTTCGATCGGCAACGATACGTTCCGCGGCATCGAGGGTGCCCAGGGCACCACGTTCAATGACGTCTTCACCTCCACGAATTTCGGCGCCGCCGGCTTCCAGAACGGTGCCGTTTACAACGTGGGCAACAGCGGTAATTTCAATCAGTTCGAAGGCCTCGCCGGCAACGATACGATCACCGGCAACGGCAACACCCGTATCATCTATTCCAGCGCGATCGATGCCGTGACGATCAACCTGCAGGCGGGGACTGCGACCGGCGGCGGCTCCATCGGCACCGACACCTATGTCGGCGTCAACAGTGCGACCGGCAGCAACCTGAACGACACTTACAATGCCGCAGGCTTCACCGGCGTGACCTCGGCCGGGTCGTTCGGAACCTTCAACCTGTTCGAGGGCCTTCTCGGCAACGACACCATCACCGGTAACGGCAATACGCGGGTGTCTTATTCTCAGGCGAGCGGAGGCGGCGTTTCCGTCGACCTTTCGACGGGAATTGTGAGCGGCGCAGCGGGTGCCGATGTCATCACGGGTGGCGTCAACAGCGTGCAGGGTTCGAACCAGGCCGACACGTTGGTCGGTGGCTCCAATAACGAGTTCTTCTTCGGCGGCGGCGGCGGCGACACGATCAACGCGGGTGGTGGCAACGACGGCATCACCGGTCAGGGCGGCGACGATGTGATCGACGGTGGCACCGGCACCGACATGGTGACCTTCTCCGGCACGCAATCGCAGTACACCGTCGCGACGGCAGGAACGATCCAGGTTCAAGATAATGTTGCGGGCCGTGACGGCGCCGACATTCTGGCCAACGTCGAAGTGCTGCAGTTCAGCGATGCCATCATGCTGCTGTCCTCGGGCGCTTCGGGAAGTCCGATCGACCTCTCGACGCAGCAGCTTTCTGGCGCTGCCCCCGTGATCGGAACGGCTGGAGACGACTACCTTCGCGTCGGAGCCAATATCTTCGGACACGTGATCAATCTGGGAGGGGGGACGGGAGATACCGTCCTGCTCAATGGCATCTTTGGTAACGGTTACACGCTCAATCTCGCAGGTGTCGAAAATCTTGTCGGCAACGGCAACGACGAGTTCGTCAACCTCACGACGAACGCCAACGGACTGGTCGTCGACCTCGGTGGCGGCAATGATCAGCTCAGTCTCGCGGGCGGCGCCAACACGCTGAGCCTGATCGGTGTCGAGGGAATCAGCGGATCCGATTTCGGTGCGGCGCCGGGCGTCAACGACGTGCTCACCTTGTCGACGACGGTCGCGGGCCTGAACATCAGCCTCGGCAACGGCGACAACACGATGAACCTCGCTGCCGGCGCCAACTCGTTCGTGAACATCTACGATGTCAACCACGTGAACGGCACGGCGAGCGACGACACCCTGACCGTCACCGGTGCGATCGCGGCGGCCAACGGCGTCGCGATCGACCTCGGCAATGGCGATGATACGATCGTCTTCGACGGAAACTTCGCTGCCTTTGCCGCAACGGGTATCGAACACATCAACGGCAATTCGGGCGACAATTCGCTCAGCTTGACGAACAACGTCGCCGGCATCACCATCGATTTGGGCGGTGGAAACGACTTCGTGTCGCTCGCCAACGGCGTCAATTCGCTCAGCATCAATGGCGTCGAAAACCTCAACGGCAGCGACTTTACCGGCAATCTCAATCCGTCGGACGATACGGTCACGCTGCTGAACACAGTGTCCGGCGTAACGGTCAATCTCGGAGAGGGAACGGCCAACGTCCTCAATCTCGCCGCAGGCAGCAATTCGTTCGACAATCTGTGGAACGTGAATCTGCTCAACGGCAGCTCGTCCGACGACACACTGACGCTGCAGGGCAGCCCGGCGAACGTGATCGATCTCGGCGACGGCAACGACACGCTGAACTTCAACGCGAATGTCTACGGCGTGACCGTGACCAACGTCGAGACCATCAATGCCGCCGCTAATTTCGACCTGATCACGATCGGCAACTCGTCGGGCAATACCACCATCACTGCCGGCGCGGGCGCGGACGAGATCTTCGCCAGCGCAGGTCATGACAACTTCCGTTTCGTCGGCACCGCAGATTCCGCCGCCGGTGCTGCCGACACCATCCACAATTTCGATGCGAACAATGATAGCTTCACGTTCTCGGGCATCAGCGTCGCCGGCGGTCACATCGAGTATGTGGATGGTGCACCTTTGCTCGGCGGTAACCAGGCTTCAGCCCACCTGCAGAATTTCGGGCCGGGTAACGACTATCTCCAGATCGATATCGATGGCGACGGAACGAGTGATATGGACGTGAGCCTGCAAAATGCGGGGGGCACGCTGCACAATAGCAACTTCTTGATAGCCTAGCGGCTCATCGGCCTTGGAGGTTCCGGTCCATCTGGCTCCGGGACCTGCGTCCCGCGAGCTGCGACCGCCGAAGCGCCTCCAATTGGGCCATCGAAGGACTTCTGGGAGCGCCCATGGATAACGGAAGGGGAAAGCGCGCAGGCTTCGGGCGGCCGGAACAATTTGGCCTTCCCGGCCTTGGAGCCCAAACGCGTGGCGCTTTTGAGGGCCGCGGCCGATGGCCTTTCTCAAACAAACCTGCCGCCCCCCGTTGGCCGGTAGGGCGGCAGTTGTTAGTCGAGCTCAGCTCAGCGCAGTCGCATTTACCGGACGTACCAATATCCCCACCAGCGCTGGGATACGGGCCGTGCCTGCGCCTTCATGGCGGCGACTTCCTCGACCGGACGAAGCTGGGGACCATAGATCGCGGGCGGGTAGACATCATCCCACAGCACAAGGCCGCCTTGGACGACGGCGGCCCGGTGTGACGGAGCAAGCGCGAGCTCGGCGGCCGGCGCAACCGAGACCGTTACGGCGAGGCCAAGAGCGGCCAGGGCAATGGATGGAATAAGGGCGCGGAAGGTCATTGGATTTGAATCCCTCTGAAATGCGATGCGAAATAATGCGACGGGTTCCGGTCGGTTGCAAGGCCGTGGGCTGGCCGGTTGGCCCGAATCTTCCGGTGCGAGGGAAGGCGCGTCAGGCTTGCCCGACTGCAACGGTGTTGGAGGGTGGGGGGCGCGAGGACATCTCTCTATATAGAGTGCTTCTCATGGAAGAATCTTGATCGTTGCGATCGATGCACGCGAGACTACGCTGGATGCACGCGAGAGGTCAGGCATGAACAATCTTTCGGCGTCCAGGGTCGGCAAGAATCATGATGTCGACACACTGCTCGCTCTTGATAAGTCCTAGACTATCCAAGGCACCTCCCATGACTTCTGCATTCGTCTCCGCTTTCATTTTCAGCGCTGGTCTCATCTTGGGCTACGCGTTGCGGGCTTGGCGCGTCCAACGAAGTCCTGCGAACTCATCCCGTGGCGTCTCGCGCCGAAGGACTGGGCCGACTCCGACCTCAACGTTCGGCCACGCCCGACGAGCCTTTTAGGCAACGTCCGATGCGCTGGCAGGACGCGGGATCTCACGGATACGAATGGGTCATGACGAGATGAGCGAACCCAAGAGGGACGCGCCCCGGCGCTACATCGTGGATGGCGCGGGACAACGCGTGCTTGTCGGGCTGACGATCTCGGAGACGGTCGAGTTCGAAGCCCTCGATAATCCAAGCGCCCGCCATGGCGCCGACTTGCTTGTCGAGGCGCACCGTGTCCGTCAGGACAAGCATGGCGAACGTTGGCTGGAACTCTACGTCAAGCACGAGCGAGCCTGGAACGATTGGATGGCCGCAACGCGTGCGCGGCTGGAGAAGCCCTGCTTGCTCAACTAAAGCATGATCCGGAGAAGTGCGAAGCGGTTTTCCGGAAAGATCGTGCGCAAACAACGACCGAAAGCGCGATGATGATTCCTCCAAATCTCATCGCGCTTTAGACTCTGATCAGGAAATGTGAGCAGCAGCCTTCCGAGGCGCGCCAGCTTCGGCAGGCTGATGGCAAGCCGCCGTCACCTCACACTGCGAGCATGCGGCTGCCCTGGATACTCATCAGGGTAAGGTTGCCGGTCGCATAGGCGCCAGTGTCGATGTTGACCCGGTTCGCCAGGAATTCGGCGCTGCGGACCGGCGTGTGACCATGCACGATATATTTTCCGAACTGTTCCTCGCTCCGCAGGAATTCTTCGCGAATCCAGAGCAGATCGCGCTCGGTCTGCTCGGCAAGTGGAACGCCCGGGCGAACGCCGGCGTGAACGAAGAAGAAGTCCCCGCAACTGAAGCTCAGCCGCAGATTGTCGAGGAATTCCAGATGTTCGGTGGGCATTGCCCGAATCAAATCGCGCATGATCGATGCGGGCTCGTCGCGCTTCAGGTCCGGCGGGGCGAGCCCGTAGGACATCAACGTCTGGGCCCCGCCGACGGCAATCCAATCTTCGAACAGTGAAGGGTCTTCGAACACCCTCACAAGAAATTCCTCGTGGTTTCCCTTGAGGAAAACCGCGTTTCCCCGACGGCTCCGTTCGACCAGGACGTCGAGAGTGGCGCGCGTATCCGGGCCGCGGTCGATGTAGTCGCCCATGAAGACCTCGACCGCATAGCGCGGCCGGCTGCGGGTAACGTCGGCGTCGATCACCCGCAACATGGGCTCGAGCAGATGCGCGCATCCGTGAATATCGGAGATCGCATAGATGCGGACTCCCTCCGGCAATTGCGGTTTGGGAAGGGTCGGGCGTGGTCGGGCGAGAGATATCATGGCGCTCAATCGACGGGTGGTTGAAAAATTTCCCCAAGTCGCCGGCACCGGAGAGCTTCCATCCAACACGAACAACGTGAATTCGGTGAGGGAGCGTTCCTGTTCTCCGGCTCGATCACGCCAAAAGAAGGGCGCGGCATTTTTTGCCGACCTGGTTATGCGACGGGCGGCGCGAATGATCGGTCCGCATGATTGCATTGCTGCGTGCGAGAGTGCGGCAAAGTTGCATGCCTGAGCCAATTTTTCAGACGCACGCCTAGATGGAAATCCATCGAAATTCTCGCAACTGACTCGTTCCGCCTCCTCGCGGGGACTCGCTTCGCCTGAAAGATGAGCGATGGGCGCTCGCGCGACGATCATGCATCGCGCTGGATGTGGAACTTGATTCAAAATAGGGCAACGCGTTCGCTCATATGTCATCACTGTGACGACATTTTCGGCGCGACGAATTTCGCTGCGCATTTCAACGCGGCGCATGATCCTTGCGCCGCAAAAGTTTTGCGTGCAGCGCCACAATGTCGCTGCGATCAACCAACACTTTCCGTGCGGGGAAGTGACGAGTCTTCAGCATCACGATGAGCGTCAGGCACTCTCTCGATAGGCAGAGGTTCGAATGGCTGTTGCAACTTATGGTTCTGAAAACGCTCACACGCTGTCGTCGACGCGCGGTGGCTCTCTTCAGAGGCCGTTTCAGATCGTCGTCATGGCTGCTGACTTTCTGCTGATCCTGTTGAGCTATGCCGCCGGGGCTTCGCTGTACGGCGCGGCCGTCGCTTCGCCCACAGATGGCGCTTCGCTGGGAGCCGGATTGTTTGTCGGCGCGGTGTTCGTGGCTGTCGCCTATTTTCGCGACGTCTATGCCACGCACCGTTTGCTCAACATCGTCTGGCAGCTTCGAAAGGCGGTGCTTATCTGGCTGACGTCGCTGACGATCCTTGCCGTTGCGGCCTTCTTGCTGAAATCGACGGATAATCTATCCCGCGGCACGGTCATCGTGTTCGCTGTGATCGGCGGACTTGGTTTGATCAGCCTCCGTTTCCTCTGGCAGGCGGTGTTCGGCACGAGCTTTGCGAGAAGCCGGCTGGTCGACCGCAAGGTGGTCCTGCTCAGCCTCAAGCCGCTCGACTTCACTTCGAGCCGCTTCAAGGATCTGCGGAGGAATGGCTTCGACGTGATGCGCCATTTCGTGCTCGGAGCCGATCAGGATGACGGCCATTGGGAGCGGCAGATTCGTGACGTAATCCGTCAGTCGCGTTCGGCCGACGTCGACGAATATCTGCTTGCGATCGACTGGAACGAATTGCCGATGCTTCGCAAGCTGGGGCCATACTTGCGCGCCGTCCCGCAGCCTATACGCCTGCTGCCTGACGACCCGGTCGCGGATCTCGTGGCCCGTCCATTTCTGCCGGTCAGTGGAACCGTAGCGGTCGAAATCCAGCGGCCGCCTCTCACCATTCTCGAGCGGTTGCAAAAGCGCTGTCTCGACATTGGCGTGGCCTTGTTCGCACTCGTGATGCTGACGCCGTTGCTGCTGACCGTTGCCATGCTGATCAAGCTGGACTCCCCAGGAACCGTCATATTCCGGCAATCGCGCCGCGGCTTCAACGGCAGGCCGTTCGAGATCTGGAAGTTCCGAACCATGACCGTTTGCGAGAACGGTGAGACGATTGCCCAGGCGACCAAGCGGGATGCCCGGGTCACCAAGATCGGGCGCTTCCTTCGCATGACGAGCATTGACGAACTGCCGCAGCTCTGGAACGTGCTGCGCGGGGATATGTCGCTGGTCGGGCCGCGCCCGCATGCGCTGGCCCATGACAATTATTATGACGAGCTGATCAGCAAGTACGTTTACCGGCACCACATGAAACCGGGCCTGACGGGCTGGGCTCAGGTGAACGGGTTCAGAGGGGAGACGCCGACGATCGATCTGATGGAAAAGCGGGTCGAGTACGACGTCTGGTACGTCAGCAATTGGAGTATCTGGCTCGACCTCAAGATCATGGCCCGCACGGCGTCGGCGGTGATGTTCCAGGAAGCCTACTGACCGTTCAATGTCCCGTTGATCTGAAGCGGCAGGCGCTGGAGCTCAGGTTCCATCTCGCGACGACCTGCCGAAGAGCCGCATGATCGCATCCCGCAAGGCGAGCAACGGCGGCACGAGTACGAAGAAAGCCCCCATCGCAACGGAAACGATGACATGGCGAATCGAGAAAGGTTCGTCCTGCTCGATTTCCCGTCGGCTCGGATCGATGGGCGCGGGTGAGAGCGTCGGCGCCGCCATCGGCTGCCGGCGCGCCTTGCGTGGAGGAACCACGATCAACACGAACAGGATGTTGAGCAGCACCCAAATAGTCAAAATCGTCAGGACGATCAGCATTCCGAGCCCGCCGGAAAAGAACTGCAAATATAAGCCGAGGTTAGCCCCAGGGAACCCAAAAAGAAAGATGCCCAAGGTTTCGGCATTTTGAGGCCTCGAGGACCGGATTGTCTCGTCTTATCGATGGATGGCTGCCAATTGGCGTACTGTCTTAGCCATCACCGGTTTCGTCAATCCTTGCTTTTGGCTAGAGCAAGAACTGCAAGTTGTGGATTCCGGGCGAATACGGAGGCCTGAGCAAGGTCTGAGTGGTTTGGTGCAATCTTCGGTCCCGTAAACGAAGGCGCGTTCGATCGCCTTCACGCGACAATTCCGCAAAGCACGAGAAAAGGCCCGCTGCCAACGGCAACGGGCCCGAAATCGTTCAAGTTCGGTTGGCGTGGCGCTGCGCGCCTCCAGTCTAAAGCGCGAAGAGATTTGGATGAATCGTCATCGCGCCTTAGGTTATTGTTTGCGCATGATCTTTCCGGAAAATCGCTTCGCACTTTTCCGGATCATGCTTTAGGCGTGCTCGACGTAATAGCTGTTGTGGTGCTTGCCCTTATACGCCTCGATACGCTTGAGCATCTTCGGGTTGGCGCGGTTGAGCACGGCACCGAGGAGCTTCTTCTGGAGGACTTCCGACCCGGAAACCGACTCCTGAAGAGCGCTTCGTGTCGTCTGCCCCCATTCGATCACGTAGACCATGGCGTCGATCAGGAGGCTGACGGCCTTCGAGTCCGCCACCGGCATCACCGGGGCAAGGTCGATCACGATGTACTCGTAGTGCTCTCGCAGCACCTTGAGCAACTCGGCCATCGCCTTCGATCCAATGACGTCGGCCGAATTGACCATGCGGGACGCCACGACGGAGGGCAGGAAATCCAGGCCCGTCTCTTTGCTTCGCTGCACATGGTAGCCGAGGCTCGCCGGATCGCTCAGAGCCTCGACCAATCCGCTCTTGGCGTTGGGTGCGAGCTCCCGGGTGAGCGAGCGCGTGTGCAGATCGCCGTCGATCAGGACCGTGCGATGTCCGGTGAGGGCGATCAACTGTGCGAAGTTGGCCGCCACCGTCGTTTTTCCTTCCTTGGGAAGGGAAGACACGATGCCGATCACCTTGATCTCGCGGGTCAGGCGCGCAACATCGATCGACACCTTGATGTTGCGCAACGTCTCGGCGAACCGCGAGAACGGATGATCGACGACGTAGCGGGACAGATCGGCTGAGCTTGTTTTGGCCGACGTCGAAAGCAAGGCGCCGGTCGTCGTTGGCGGACGAATGTCGGGCAGGACTCCGAGACACTTGACGCCAAGCTCCTCCTCGACCTCGCCGGGGGTCCGCAGGACGTCGCTGAGCAGTTCACGCCCGAATGCGATACCGAAGCCGAGGCAGAGACCGCCTACCAGGCCTCCCACCAGCGCCAGCACCGTGCGCGGCGAGCTCTTGCGATCCGGGTTGGTGGCGGTGCTGATCAGGCGTGCCTCGCTGAGCGGAAAGCTCTGATTCTGCGTCGCGCTCTGCAGCTTCTCGAGGAAGTTGTTGTAGAGGTTGCGGTAAGTGTCCGCGGCGCTTTCAAGATCGCGCAGCTTGACTTCGGCCTGGCCGGTGTGGCCGGCCTGGGCGACGAGCTCCTTCACGTTCTTCTCGAGCGAGGCTTCTCGGCTCTTCGCGATCTCATAGTCGCTGCGATAGGCGTCTCCGATCCGATGTAGCTCGTCGGCGATGTTCTTGCGCAGCTCCTCCATCTTGTTGGCCAGATTGACCGCAGCAAGATGTTGCTTGCCATAGCGCCTCGACCAGTCGGCATATTGGGCCTGAAGGTCGAGATATTGGGCGCGGAGGCGGGTGATGACCGAGTTGTTGAGAGCGTCGGTCACCGTCGACTGTGCGACGTCCTGATCCGAAATCGCGGTGATCCGGTCGAGCCGGGCCTTGGCTTCGGCCGTCGCCGCACGCGCTTGAACCAGCTGGGTGTTGAGGTCCGACAATTGCTGTTCGGACATCAGGCCGCGGCTGGTTCCGACGATATTGTGCTCGGCCTTGAAGGTTTGTACGGCGCGGTCGCTGGCCGTAGCCTGCTCGCTCAGCTCGATGCTGCGCTGCTGAAGCCACTCGGTCGCCCGCTTGGTGGATTCATATTTGGCTTCCAGGGCGCCGACCAGGTAGGCCTTGGCGATGGCGTTGGCGATCTTGGCGGCCTTGTCTGGGCTCCGCGCGCGATAGTTCAACGACAAGACATACGTCGTCAGGACGCGTTCCGTCCTCAGGTTCTTCTGAACCTGCTCCACCACCGCATGCTCGAGACGATCCTGGGACGCCGGTTCGCCGGAGCCAAACAGCGACATGACTTTGCCGAGGACGATGGACAGCAGGCCCGGATCGGAGCCATTGAACTCCGGATCGTCCGTCAGCTTCAGCCGACGAACGACCGAAAGAATCAGGTCGTCCGAATTGATGACCTCGACCTGGCTGTCGACGTAGCCGGTGTCGATGAGGGCGCTGTTGGCGTTGCTGTCCTTGTCCAGCACCTGCGCCTGACGCGTATCCATCATGATGCGGGCGTTCGCCGTGTACATGGGTTGCGCCAGAACCAGATAGACGACCACCAGGGCCAGCGCAGCTCCGGTGCACGCCGCGATGATCGGCCACTGCCGGCGCAGGACGTCGGCCACGCGCTCGAAGCTGAGGACCGCTCCGCCAAACTCGATGCCAAATCGGTGTCCCGACTGGAAATGTTCTCTGGGTTGGTACATTGTCTAATTCGCTGCCTCTGACGATCGCTGATCAGTTCGGAAGGGGGACGGGTTTGAAAGGATTGGCCAGCTTGGTCTTCCATTCGCCGTCGAGCAGCGCCCCACCCCGGGACGGTTGCGTCGGGCCTTTGTCTTGCGCCTGAGCCTGGACGCCGGAGGCGTCGTCTCCCGCGGCGGAATAACCTGCTTGCACGTTGAGATCGCCAATCCGCTGCACGAAATCCTTGATCTTGCGCGCAGCGTCCGGCTTCGTCGACGTGCATCGCCCTTCGGCAATGCGCAGCGCGGCGCCGATGGAGGACCGATCGGTCGAAGCCGATGCGGAGATCAGTGTCTGCACGGACGGCAACACCGACGTAGTCGTGGCGATATAGGTGGAGAGCCGATATCTCAGCTTCTCCTTGTCATTGCGCAGTCGCTCCAGCAGCGAGGAGGGCGACTTGACGAACGTGTCGAGCTCGAGCTGCGAGGCACGATCTGTAAATTCGACGCACTGAGCGCGGCAAGCATCGATGCTCGACACGGTCAAGGCAAAGCTCGCCAAGACGATCGTTAGCCATCGTGGCCTTGCATGACGACGTGTCAGTCCGCAGCCCATCCGTGTCCCTTGCTCCTTGTTGCATTAGGAGAACACGCGAAACCTGGCAGGTAACTGTGTCAATTTTTGTGCGACGCAAAAGAGGAGTCCATGTCGTCGATTGCAACCGCTGCGTTGTCGTTTCCCAATCGGTTGCAAAATGACGATATGCAATGCCTGCGAGATCGGCATGCTCGCGCCCAAGAATGTTGCAACTTGAAAACATATGAGGCGTCTTCCATCCGGCGCCGCCGGTCGCGTCGCAAAACCGACACAAGTCGCCGGGCGAGACATTAGTTCCCGCCGTGAAGAATTATTGGTGCGACATGCATGACCACCTGCACGCGGATAAATCAGCGCCGTTGCGTTCGGCTTGACCGCAACAGCGCCGAATTTCGCGCACACTTTGCACGCAAATACCCGCCATCATCGCGCCCGAATTGATTTGCGCGCCGACGCACGGCGGTCTCAAGCAAAAAGTGGCGTGAACTTGGCGCTCGCATGTCCGAACGAACTGCGAGCGTTGAAATTATCGTCGATCGTCATGCGTCGAATGCGAGTCCGCCATCGCGGAGATTGAACGCGCGCGAGTCCTGATACACACTGCTGCGGTGCAATAGCTGGGAATGTTGATGTGACGGAGTTGGTTCATCGTGAGAAGGCGCATGTCCTGCCGCTCGACAGTATCCGGGGCATTGCTGCGACATCGGTGGTGATTCACCATCTCCTGCTGATGCCGACGTTCCTCGCTGCGTTCCCGCACAATGCGTGGATCAACTGCTCGTTCTTCAGAAGCTCCTGGCTGCTGGTCGATCTGTTCTTCGTTCTCAGCGGGATGGTCATGTCGCTCAGCTACGTCGAGAGCGACTTCGGGCGTTTCTCGCTGCGTGAGTTCATGGTGCGGCGCCTGGCGAGGGTCTATCCGCTGCACATCGTCGTGCTGATGGCAAATCTGTTGTTTCGCCTGCTGCGTATCAGCCTGGTCATGACGGGTGTCGTTGTGGCCGCGCCGGCGGCCTTCGAAGTGAACAACGCCTATTCCTTCGGTCTCAACGTCCTGCTGCTGCATTCGATGGGGTTCATCGACTATCTCAGCTGGAACGCGCCGAGCTGGAGCATCAGCGTCGAGTTCTACACCTATCTGGTGTTCGGCCTGATCGTCCTCTTTGCCCAGCGCATGCGTTCCCTGTTGTGGTTCTACGTCCTCTGCGGCGCGCTCGCGGTCGGAAGCCTGGTCTTCATCATCTTCGTGCTCGACAAGAGGAGCCTCGGGCTTCAGACCGACTTCGGTATCCTCCGCTGCTTCGTCAGCTTCTTTCTGGGCGTGTTGACCGTCAGGATCGTTGATCGCCTGCCGGCCAAGCCGGGCCCTGCCGTGCAGGGCGCGCTGCAATTCGTCGCCATGATAGCCAGCATCGTGCTGGTGTCCTTGGCGGAGTCCAGTCCTGCCTCAACCTTCCTCGCGCCCGTGACGTTTGCGATCTTCCTCGGCAGCCTATTGGCCTTTCCGGATGCGCTGCTGGTGCCGCGGATCCTGGTGGCTGGGCCGCTGGTCTGGCTCGGGAAACGTTCCTACTCGATCTATATGGTGCACGCCCTCGTGGTGCTGCTCGCTGAATATTTCGTACGGGCGGTGGGGGCAGGGCGGATCGCCGCGCTGGATTCGGTCTGGACGGGCCTGCCGGCGACGCTGAACCTCGTGGTCTCGCTGGCCGCCGTCCTGGCGGTGTCTCACTTCACTTATCTCTACGTCGAAATTCCCGGCGGCAAGTTCATGCGAAATGCACTCGGAAGCCGCCGGGATTTCGCGCGCTCTCCCGCGCGGTCGGCGCGGCTGACGAACTGAGCCGGACATGACGATCTCTGCGCTGCATCGACCCCAGATGACGCTGATCAGCCTCAACATCGAGGCCATCGCGCTCGCGGTCTATCTGATCCGCGACGCCTTCGGCGGCGTGATCCGCTATTACACCAGCATCTATCACATGAATGCGCTCTGGTACGTGCCAGACGCCGTTGCGCTTCTGTGCCTCGTCCAGTTCTTTGTCCATTGTATCCTGCGCAATCGCAGCACCCTGGCCCTGCTGGTGTTGGTGCAGATCATGCTGTCGCTCGTGCTCGGCTATTTCATGCTGGGTACGGTCAACGCAGCGGTCTCGTCGTTCAAGATGATGCTGCCGGTGTTCGTCGGATTCTGCTTCTGCGATTCGAGCCTCGGCTCATACCGAAAGCTTCTGTCGGTCATTGCCGTGACCTTCTACCTGTCCGTGATCGGTGTTTTCCTGACGAAATTCTACCTGATGCCTTGGGTCGGCTACAAATACGAGTCCTTCGGCGCGGTACGCGAGGCCGGCCGGTTGTGGTGGGCTTATGGCGGCGACGACCAGCGCCTCATGGGTTTTGCGGCCGACAACACCATGGCCGCCTTCTTCATCCTGGTGTCGTTCGCGATCACGTCCATTCGCATGAGCACCACGTGGTGTCTCCTGTTCGGCTCCATCGCGATCTATGCCATCAAGCTGACCACGAGCAAGACGACTATGATTGTCCTCGTGCTCTACTTGATTCTGCTGGTGTTCGTGCGGATGCTGCCGGAGAAGTCGCGCTTTCCTGCCATCCGGACCATCGCGCTGTGGTCTTTCGCCTCGATCTTCGTGCCGTTCTTCATGATCGTGGTCGCTTCCGGTACCGCCGCGGTGCCGCACTCGACGCTGTTCAGCATCGTCGATCGCATCAACAACAGCTGGCAAAAGCCGTTCATCTACCTGACCCAGCTCATGCCGGTCGGCCTCGTGACTGGCTGCGGTGCGGGTTGCTTCAACTATCCGCAACAGCTGTTCTCGCCGCTCGCGTCTTTTTGGGTGCCCGTCGACAATTTCTACATCGGGACCTATTTGATGTTCGGTCTCCCGTTCGCCGCATTCATGGTGATGGTGTTCCGGGCGACATTCGGAGCGACCGACGTCTACAAGCTGACGCTGATCTTCGTCGTCAACCTTTTCACGATCACGGTGCTGAATTACGGCCCGGCGTCTGGCCTCCTGATCATCGCATTGAGCTTCAGCGAGGTGTTCTCGCGCCGTACAGCGTCCGCACGGGCGGGCGACACCGTGCCGATTGTCTTGCGGCAGCCCATGCCGTCATTGGAAGGCTTCCGCCCGGATATACCGGCGGCGAGCGGAAGCAGGTGAGAACGAACGATGCATAAACGGCTCGCATTCATCGATACGCTGCGCGGTATTGCCGTGTTGTCGGTCCTGGTCCAGCATGTCTTCGAGATCATCGTCGAAAAGCACCCGACAGGTGCCTATTACTGGCCGATCCACGACGTGTTCGGCTACTACATGAATTTCGGCCGGTTCGGCGTGGTGCTGTTCTTCTTCGTCAGCGGCTTCGTCATTCCGTTCAGCTTCCCGAACAGCGCCACGCCCATGCGGGACTTCGCGATCAGCCGCTTCTTCCGGCTCTATCCGGCCTACTGGACCTCGCTCGTGGTCGGGCTCGTGACGATGCAGCTGCTGGAGTTGAAGGTCTATCCGCTCGGACAGGTCGCTGCGAACGTGACGATGTTGCAGACCTTCGTGAACGTACCGAACCTCTGGGTGTTCTACTGGACGCTGGCGATCGAGCTGCTGTTCTACGTCGGATGCACCATTCTGTTCGCGATGGGGCTGCTGAACCAGCGGTTCACGGCAGTGACGATTGTCGTTGCGGCCGCGCTGGTCGGAACCACCGCTGCACTCCTGGTGGAGAGCAGGACCGTTTCCTCCGTGATGGAAGTCGGGCTCAACCTGTCGGCGATGTTCCTGGGCAAGATCATCCGCGACACCGTCATCGGCGGAAAATTGCGATGGACTCACGTGGCGGTCTGTACGCTGCTGTATGCGGTCTTTGCCGCCACACTGTCCGACCGGCGGTTCGGGGGCGTGTATCACGAGAATTTCTTCTACAGCTATTCGATCGGATCGGCCTATGTCTGCGCGGCGCTGGTCTTCATCGGCTTTGCCGTCTTCGGCGAGAGAATGGCGTGGCGCCCGATGGCGTTCGTCGGCGTGATCAGCTATTCGATCTACCTGATGTCGCCGTTCGTGATCGTCTTCATTCATCGCCTCGTCTGGTTCGGCGACGGGCCGCTTGGATGGTCGATCTTCATGGTCTTGATCCTGGCGTTGTCGGTTCTTGTCAGCTGGATGACGTACGCATTCATCGAGAAGCCCTGCATTTCGTTCGGGCAGAGGTTCCGCTCTGCGCGGCGAAAGGCCGTCGTTCTCGAGCCTGCGCTCAGTACCCAGGGAGCCGCAGAGTGACCCAGCTTCCGCACCAGCCGGGCGGAGCCTACGACGGATCGTTCGTTCCGTCGGTCCAGGGGCTCCGCGGCATTGCGGCGCTGAGCGTGCTGATGGATCATTTCTACGACATGCCGAAGGGCGGCATGTACGACATTCCGGATCCCGGCTTCCTGCCGCCGCTCTGGCCCTGGCTACAATCGGTGATCAATGTCGGCGGGCATGGCGTCGAGCTGTTCTTCATGATCAGCGGCTTTCTGATCCCGGCGAGCCTGGTACGGCACGGGTCGCTGCCGCGGTTCTTTTTCGATCGCGTCCTGCGCATCATGCCGGTATTCGTCGTCCTGCATCTCGCGCTGTTCGCGATAGGTCCGATCGTCGCTTACAAGTTCTTCCGCGGGATCGATCTACCGAGCTATCTCGCCATCTTCACTGCCAATCTGTTTTTCGTGCAGGATGCGCTCGGCCTGCCCATTGCCCAGCAGAATGCCTGGACGCTGACCTATGAGTGGGCCTTCTACATCTGGTTTGCAGCCACGTTTTCAATGCTGCGCATCGGCGGCAAGCTGCTGGCCGCGCCCCTGATCCTGCTGGGCATCGCCTGTCTCATGCATTGGCCGATCACGGCCTTCTTCTGCATTGGCATGCTCTTCAGCGCAACCGGCTTTCGCATTGCGATTCCGGGGCGTCTCGGCTTGATCGCAGGGCTTGCTTGCGGAGCGGCGATGTATGCGAGCCTGGTGCTGTTCCACCCGTTCGTGGGGCTGCTTCCCGGCTTCCTGCTGTTCGGCATGGTGCTTGCCCCGGGGGCGGGCCTGGGCAAGGCTCTGAGCGCGCCGGCCCTGCAATATGTCGGCAAGATCAGCTACAGTCTCTATCTCGTGCATCCCTTCGTGCTCTTCCCCTTGCAGGTGATCGGCCTGAAGTTGGTCGCCGTCGGCGTCGACCGCTGGCTGCTGTGGACCGCCTTCATCGCGCTCGGGCTGGTGATGTCGTTGGTCGCAAGCGCAATCAGCTATGAGCTGATCGAGGTGAGGCTGAGGCGCCTGTTGGACGGAGCGATCCGCGGCATGTTCTTTCGACCGCTGAAGATCGGGCAATCGATCTGAGAGACCGCGTGCCCGCGGTCAGCTCACGGTACGACCGGCGAGCTTCTGATAGGACCCCAGCAATTGCTCGGCGATCCGGTCCCAGTTCAAAATGCCGGCCGCGGTTTGCCGTGCGCCATCAGTTAATGTCGCGGCAAGAGGCTTCGAGGTCAGCACGCGTTCGAGAGCATCGGCCAGCGCAGCTGCGTCGCCCGGAGGAACAAGCAGCCCGTTGACGCCGTCTGTCACGACATCGGGAATGCCGCCGGTGGCGCTGGCAACGACGGGACGAGAATTGCCGTATGCGGAGGCGAGCACGCCGCTCTGCGTTGCATCCTTATAGGGCAGGGCGACCACGGTGGCGGATTGAAACAGCCGCCCGGTATCCGCAGGCGAAATGTAGGCGTTGATGGTCTTGACCGTCGGCATCGCCTCCATTCGCGCGCCGAGCCGCGTCATCTCGGGGCCGCGGCCGGCGACGATCGCTTCATGTGGCACGCCGCGCCGGGCCAACATGTCGATCGCGTCGACGAAGACGTCCAGGCCCTTGTAGGCCCACATCCGTCCAAAAAACAGGATGCGTGCGGTGTCGGGCGCGGTGATCGCACCCGTCGCTGGCGGAACCATGAGCACGCCGTGCATGCTGGAAACCGTTTGCCCCTTGAAGTCAGGCGAAGCGCGGCAAAAATCGGCAATGCAGCTTTCGCCATGCGTTGTGACGACCGATGCAGCCGCGCGCATGCGTTCGCGCCAGGCATCTTCACGTGGCGAGGTGCCGGAGCCGCCTTCCGAATGCGGAATCGCATCGTGAACGGTCAACACGAGCGGAATGCCGAGCGGACGAAGGAGCTGGATCAGCTTGGACGTGTAGATCTCCGGAACTTCGTGACAATGAATCACGTCCGGACGAAACGAAATTATGTCGAGGAACGAGGCCGGGATGCCGATCGCGCCGCCGCGGCGCAGGCTCAGGTCGCGAATGCGTGTCTCGAAGGGAGCTGCCACGGCGATATCGGCCAGTTCCCATTGCTGATTAGCGTCTTTGCGGTTGAGCACGAGCCGGACGTCGCAATGGTGAGCCAATCCCGAGGCGAGCCGATAGGAATATTCTGCAAAATGCGGTGCGTAGATCGCCACGCGCAAACGCTTGGAGCTACGGAGAGAACGCGGAGCGGGCGAATTCATCAAGGCATCCATTTTGCATCACATCGCAAAGGTTGATTGGAGTGTAGTCCACGATTTGAACTCACTTCCACTCTAAATCGGAATCGTGACGGCACTCATCTGATTGCCATCACTCCGTCGTAATGTCGCGAGCAATCACTGCTCCGCTGTGATCGGAGATGGTGACGGTGCGGCAGCATCGCGTGTCACGTCGTCTAGTCTGCGATTGTGATTGGATCTGTCGGAATTGGGTCGAATTGTTGATGAACGTCATTCAGGGCAAACAACATCAGGTCGTGGTGGCGTTGTTTTGGTCGCTCGCACAGAATTGGGGCGGCCGCGCGTTGTCGTTCGTGCTGTTCCTGGTGCTGGCGCGGCTGCTCAATCCCGCCGATTTCGGCCTTGCCGCGCTGGTCGCCTTCATCCTGCTGCTCTTGAGCTCGATCGCGGAATTCGGCTTCGGCGATGCGTTGATCCAGCGGCGGACGCTCGAGGCCGCCGACGTGACGCTGCCCTTTTTCTGCTCGTTTGCAGCCTCTGTGCTCCTGGCCGTCCTGATTGCGCTGCTTGCGAGGCATATCGAGCATTGGCTTGGCGTGAAGGGGCTCGCGCCGCTGCTCGCCGCGGCCAGTCTCTCGCTTCCGATCGGGACCGCAACTCTGTTCCAGGAAGCGCTCTACAAGCGCAAGATGGATTTTCGCGTGCTTGCGCTCAGGACCATGGTGGCAACCGCCGTGTCCGGCGTGGTGGGCATCGCTTGCGCTTATGCCGGGTTTGGCGCCCTGAGCCTCGTGATCCAGGTGGTCGTTCAGAGCGCGATCAGCGGCTTGTGGCTTTGGAGCCAACCGCGATGGCTGCCGATGCGCGGCCACGATATGAAGAGCTTTCGCGAGCTCTCGGGCTACAGCATCCACGTCGTGCTGAACAGGCTGCTGGACTTCGCCATCGTGCGGACGATCGACATGATCATCTTGTCGCTCTACGGCGTTGCGGCCCTCGGCATCTACACGGTCGGTGCGCGGGTCTACATCATCCTGATGCAGCTGCTCACCCAGGCGGTCATGGACGTCGCGCTGAGCGCATTGTCCAAGATCGCGCACGAGCGGGACCGTATCGCCGGCGCGTATCTGCGCAGCGTCAGCCTCGGCGCGCTGATCGGATCTCCGGTCTTCGTGCTGCTCGCGGCGATCGCGCCGGAATTCTCCCTGCTGCTGTTCGGCGCCAAGTGGGGCGGCAGCGAAGCGGTGATGCGGCCGTTGATGCTGATTGGCGCGGTCCAGACCGTGCAGTTCGTCAACAGCGCCTATTTTGGCGCTCTGGGCAAGCCGAACTACGTCTTCCTGCTCAATATTCTGAAGTTCTGCACGGTCGTGCCGGCCATGTTCCTGCTGCCCTCGCGCGACATAGGCCAACTGGCCACGATCTTCGCGTTCTCCCAGCTCGTGGTGACTCCCGTGACGTTCGCGCTGGCGCTCCGGCTGCTGGGCTTGAGCTGGAGCCAGTTTCTGCGCCCCATTGCGGGCTGCCTTTGTGCCATCGTCCTGGCTTACGGCGCGGTCGTGCTGTGCCGCGAGGCGACGCCGGGCATGAACCCCTATTTGCGGATTGGACTGCTGTCGTCCTGTTTTGGAGCGACCTACCTGACGGGCCTTCTGCTGTTCTGGCGGAAGCAGGCCCTGTCCCTGATTGATTTCGTCGTGAAGCGCGGTGCGACCGCTTGATGAAGACGAGGAGGATGTCGTGAAGCAATTGATCCCCGTGCCCGTACGCAGGCAGCTCCGAGGCTGGCTCAACAGCGCGAAGAATACGCCGTTGGCGCTCGATCTGCTCGAGCTGCGCAGGTGGCAGATCGCCCGGAAGGATATCGGCGTCAACGTCGCGCCGCGCAACAATCCGCGTCGGCTCGTCGTGCTTCCTTCCGATCCCTGGAGCGTCCATCAGTCGCGCGGCGATGAGGCCATGATCGAAGCGGCCACCGGGGAGATGAAGCGGGCCTATCCGAACCTCGAGGTCTACATCATTACCGCGACCCCAGCGGCCAGCGCGGACGTCCGCGCGATGGGCTTCAAGCCGCTCGAACTCTGGAGACAGCCGTTCTCCTACGAGACGGTGGCGCAGGAGTTGTCGCTCACCAGGCCGGACTTCGGGTTGGTTCTCGGGGCCGACGTGCTCGACGGCTATTATTCGCCGGTGGATGCCGCGCGCATGCTGCTGGTTGCCGATCTGATGGCTGCGTTCGGCGCCAAGGTCAGCGTGCTCGGCTTCAGCTTCAACTCCCACCCGGCGAAGGCGCTGCGCGAGGTGTTCCGACTGCTGGATCCGGACGTGGTCCTGAACCTGCGCGATGCGATGTCTCTTCAGCGGTTCGACGATTTCGCCCGGAAGCGCGCCCATCTCGTCACCGATGCGGCGTTCATGTTGACGCCGCGGGCCGATACCGCCGCCGTGAAGCAGATCGCGGCTACGATCGCGCGACAGCGCGAGCAGGGTCGCAAGGTCTTCGTCTTCAACATTCATCCGATGTTGTTCAAGCGGCCGGAGCCGGCCAAGCTGCGGCAAATGATAGACCTCGCGGCGGGTGCCATGGAGCGGCTGTCTCGCGAGCACAATGCGAGCTGGGTGTTGCTGGCGCACGACTACCGTCCCGAGATCGCCGACGACAATTGCCTTCGACCGCTGGCCGACCGCCTCAAGCCCGCGCTCGGCGATCGTGTGCATCACGTCGATCAGGCGCTGTCGGCTGGCGAGATCAAGGCCGTCGTCGGTCTGGTCGACGGCGTGATCACCGGCCGCATGCATCTGGCGATTGCGGCGCTCGGGCAGGGAACGCCCGTCGCAGCGATTACCTACCAGGACAAATTCCAGGGCCTGTTCGCGCATTTCGGCGTCAGCGAGCAGCTGCTGCTGTCGCCGTCGCAATTCCTGGTCGGTGACAGCTTTGAGAAGTTCCTGCTGCACTTCCTCGGTGCGTACGACTCCGTCGGCCAGCAGGTCCGCCAGGCGCTGCCGGGAGTCATGGAATTGTCCCGCGCCAACATCGCACCTCTGCTGGGCGAGAGTGCCATGCGGATGGTGCCGGTGGCCGACGGTAAGGTCGCCTGAACGTCCCTCACGTCATCGGCAGGGCAGTCAGTTGACTGCCCGCTCGGTGTTGTCGAAACGCATGGATGCCTCGGCGCTGGCCGTCTGGACCTTGCGCGAGGAGGGAGAGGTGTCGGCCCAGCGATTGATCAGGCGCCGCGCGGGATTTTCGAAATAGGCGTAGGTGCGGTCCGCGATGACGGTGAGGACCGCGCAGCACGCCAGGGCGAACAGGCCGAACTGATCAGGGCGCAGTCCGAGCCAGGTCCATAGCGGCTTGAACACGGCAATGAGAACGGCATCGTGCAGCATGTAGATCGCATATGAGGTGTTGCCGAGCCGACCGAGCAGGCGCGCGCCCGGAAACTCCTTGAAGGCGCTTTCGCCGACCGCCGTGAGCAGGATGGCGCAGGAGAACAGCAGGATGGCGAGGTCGGGCTTGGCGAAGACGTTGAGGACGAGCACGGAAAGGCCGAACACGCCGATGCCGGCGAAGATCATCCGCTTGTTCCGGTAGGGATGCGACATCCGGAACAGAATGGCGAGCAGGATTCCATTCAGGAAGCTCGGCAGTGCGCGGAGCATTCCGTAATCGAAATTGGCGCCATACATCTGCGACCGCTCCTGCCAGATCGGCAGATGGCCGTGGGCAAGGACCAGATAGAGCGCCGCCACGATGGCGCCGAGCATGATCGGCTGGACCTTGCGCGCGAACAGCATCAGCAGCGGAAATATCAGGTAGCAGAAGAATTCCGCGCTGATCGACCAGGACGGCGAGTTGAAGCTGAGGTGATCGGTGACGCCCCAGGCCTGGAGCAGCAGGATGTTGTACAGGAAGTCCAGCGGGGTCGAGCGGGCCGTGCGCTCCAGCCCGACGCCGATGAGCACCACGAAGATGAGCAGGCTCAAGAGGTGCAGTGGATAGATCCGCGCAATGCGCCGGATCATGAAGCGGGAATAGGCAGCCACGCCACGCGCGTCGGACGGGTAGGAGTACGAGATCACGAAGCCGGACAGGATGAAGAACATGTCCACGAACAGGCCATAGGACCCGTTCCACGCCGGAGAGATCCCCGTGTCGATCAGCTTCAGGTGGAAGATGAAGACCCCGAGCGCGGCGACGAAGCGGTAGAAGTCGAGAACGACGAAACGTCTTGCTTCACTGGCTTGCATCGGGCCTCGGAGTCCTTGCGCGGTTCGTCTGAGTGTCTAGCGGCGAATTGTGACGCAAGTTCGCTGAGCGCGTTGACCGATGCGGCGCAATCGCGGCAGCTCGTCCGAATTCATGGGGGCTATCCAATTGCGGATGGCAGCCGGCACGCTGCTTATCGATCAGGCAGGCGCCCAACAAACGACGGGGCCGGAACCCTGTATGGTCCCGGCCCCTGAAGCGGTGCTGATGCCCGTCCGGGCTCTCATTCGCCGCGCTCAGACGAACACGAAGTCGTGGCTCGTCAGGCTGGAGACATAGACGTTCTTCAGCAGGATCGAGTCGGTGGCGGAGAACGTGATGAGCGCGTTCGTGCCGGACTGCGTGACTTGCAGGTGACTATAGTCCGCGGCCAGCAGTTTCGAGATCTGGACCACGTCGTGAGTCGTACCATCGCCGGCCTGGAAGTTGAGGATCTGGTCTTGGCCGTGGTCGTAGGCGACGGTGGTCGAGTCCGGTGCAGCCGAGAACACGTCGTTGACCGCCCCGCCGTGGATCGTTACGCCGCTGGCGACGGCCGTGACGTTGTGGGTGCCGTCGGTCTTGGTCTGATCGAAGAATTGCAGCGCGTTGGCGGAGTTGTAGTTCTCGTGCTGCGTGGTGCCGGTCTGTCCGTTGAAGTTGAACAGGAAGACGTCCTTCGAGCCGTCGGTGTTGTTGGCGATCTCCTGGGTCTTGGTGCCGACGCTGTCGTAGATGTCGGTCAGCTTGCTGCCGTCGTCGTGGATGACCTGGGTATAGTCCAGAGTGCCGTCGGCGTGGGTCCGGGTGAGTTCGACCATCTTGCCCGAGGCATCGAGGTGCTGATGCTGGGTGGTGTAGGACTGCCCGGTGACGTTGTAGTTCCAGTTGTCCGACGTGCCATCGGCATTCTTGATATAGGCGGCGGTCTTCACGCCGCCGGTATAGACGGTCGTGGAGTTGTAACCATCGATCTTGGTCGTCACCTCGCTGGTGATGACGCCGCTCGCATCGTACCAGTCGGAGGTCTTGGTGCCGTCGGCGCTCTGCACCAGCGTGAAGGCCAGGCTGTTGTCGGCGTGGGTGCGAACGATATCGGTGAGGAAGCCGGTCGAATCGTAGCTGTCGTGCTCATTCGTGTAGGTCTGGCCGACGACGTTGAACTGGAAGACGTCCTTCGACCCGTCGGCGTGGTAGTCGGTCTCGGTCTTCTTGACGCCCGACGCATCGTAGTTGGTGACCACGCTGCTGCCGTCGCTGTTGATGACCTGGGTGTAGTCGAACGAGTTGTCCGCATGCCAGCGGATCACCTCGGTCGTCTGGCCTGTTGGGTCGAGGTGCTGATACTGCGTGGTGTAGCTCTGACCGGTGATGTTGTAGCTGTAATTGTCGTGGCTCTGGTCGGCATTGGTGATATAGGCCGCCGTCTTCACGCCGTTGGTGTACACCGTGGTCGAGCTGTAGCCGGTCGGCTTCTGGAACACCTCGCTGGTGAGGACGCCGCTGGCATCGTACCAGTCGGTCGTCTTGGTGCCGTCGGCGCTCTGCACCAGCTGGAACGCCATGCTGCCGTCGGCATGCTCGCGAATCAGCGTGGTGAGGAAGCCGGTCGCATCGTAGATGTCGTGCTCGGTCGTGTAGGTCTGGCCGGTGATGTTGAAGAGGAAGACGTCCTTGCTGCCATCGGCATGGAAGTCGGCTTCCTTGGTTCGCGTCCCCGCAGCATCGTAGTTGGTGACGACGCTGCTGCCGTCGGCGTTGATGACCTGGGTATAGTCGAGCGTGCCGTCGGCATGCTTGCGGGTCACGGCCGTGACCTTGCCGGAGGGATCGACGTGCTGGATCAGCGTGGTGTAGCTCTGGCCGGTGATGCCAAAGGCGTAATTGTCCTGGCTGCCGTCGGCATTCTTGATATAGGTATTGGTCTTGACGCCGTTGCTGTAGACGGTGGTCGAGGTGGTGCCGTCCGCTTTCTGGATCACCTCGCTGGTCAGGCTGCCGGCGGCATTGTACCAGTCGGTCGTCTTGGTGCCGTCGGTCGTCTGAGCGAGCTTGAAGGCGAGACTGCCGTCGCTGTGCAGACGCGTCAGGCCGGTGAGGAAGCCGGTGGTGTTGTAGACGTCGTGCTCGGTCGTGTAGGTCTGGCCCGTGATGTTGTAGGTCCAGACATCCTTGCTGTGATCGGCATGATAGGCAGTCTCGACCAGCTTGACGCCTGTGGCGCTATAGGTGGTGATCACGCTGCTGCCGTCGCTGTTGTAGACCTGCGTCGAGTCCAGCGAGCCGTCGGCATGGCTGCGGGTCACCGAGGTGACCTTCCCCGAGGCGTCGAGATGCTGAACCTGCGTGGTGAAGCTCTTGCCCGTGATGCCGTAGGTGTAATTGTCCTGCGAGCCGTCGGCATTCTTGACGTAGGCGGCGGTCTTCACGCCGCTCGAGTAGAGCGTGGTGGAGTAATAGCCGTCGGACTTCTGGACGACTTCGCTCAGAAGGGTTCCGGCCGTGTTGTAGGTGTCGGTGGTTGTGGTTCCGTCGGTGCCGACATGAACGAATTTCGTCTTCACACCGCCGGTGTAGCTGATCAAGTCTTTGGAGCCGTCGGTGTAGGCCACGGTGGTCGAGGTCGGCTGCCCGCTCGAATTCAGGCCGGTATCCGATTTCGACAGAAGCGTTCCGCTGGAATTATAGGTCTTCGTGCTGCTCCAGGTCGAGGTCGAGTTCGTCACCGAGAACGAGTAGCCGCCCTGGATCTTGGAGAGGGCGCTGCCGTAATGGGCAATGATGTAGTCCATGGTCGCCTTCGAGGCAACCGGCAGGACGTGCGAGTCGGTCAACGTGATGGTCTGCAGTGCCGTGGACTCGCTCAGGTCGGACAGTTGCGGCACGATCTCGGCAGCCGTGCCCGTGATGCTGGTCCTTGTGTCCGGCGGAGTCGAAGTGGTCGGGGGCGCGTCGATCTCGATGATCAGCGGGTGGTCGCTGACCGGAATCGTGATCGAGCTGACGTCGGTGTAGCTGGCGATCGCCGTGGTTCCGGTCAGGGTGTCGTACACCTTCACCGAATGATGCACGGCGCCGAGGTTCACGGTGACCGTCTGGGCCGTATTTGACACCTCGGTATCGGTGGAATCGTTCCAGAGCTTCGGCTCCGCCCACACGACGAGCTCGTAGGCGCCGTTGCTCTTGCCGAGCACCATGCTATTGCCGGTAGCTGGCATGTTGCTCAGGGTGTAGTTCAACGGATTAGTCGGCTGCAGGCCCCCGGTGCCATCGTCGGCCAGAATGGTCGTCAGGTTGTGAATGGCGGTGGCGGCGAGCTTCGGCGTCCCGTCGGAATTGAACAGTCCGAAATTGGCCTCGGGATTGGTATTGCTGGCAGACGAGTCACGGTCGAGCAGTTCGTAGAGATAGGTGGCGCTGACGCCCGCCTTGTAGGCATCGACCAGGGTATTCAGGATCGACTTGGCCTGCACGGTTTCGTCGACGCCGAGATATTGGGTGTTGGCTTGCGTGGTGTAGCCGGTCTCGGTGATGACGACGGGCTTGCCGGGTGCCGCGGTCATCACGGCGCTCAGCGTTGCCGAGATTGAGCTGCTGGTCGTCAGGCTGGTGCTGACATAGGCATGGGCATTGGCGTAGTCGACCGAGCCCGACATGTTGCCGAGCTGGCTGTAGCCTTGCGGATCGTTGTAGGCCAGTGACAGATTGTAGACGGGAATGCTGGCGAGCGCGGCGTCGGCATTGACGGCCTGATAGAGCGCGCTCTGGAACTGAGCCGCGGCTGTGAGGCTCGAGCTGCCATTGTAGCTGAAGGGCTGGTGATTGGCCTCGTTGAGCCCTTCGATGGCGCTGATGCTGCCCGGATGGCTCGCCACGAACTTCTCGAGCGATACGATGTAGTTCTGCAGTCCGGTTGTGCCCGTCTGGGGCAGGGCGGACGACACCAGGAAGTCGAATTTGTAGCCGGCAGCGGCCAGACCATCGACGACGGGTTGCGCAGCCGGGCTGGTTCCCATCGCGTCGCGGAGATGGCTGACGCCGAGATACTTGAGGTCATCGACCATCAGCGCGAGATCGTTGTAGCCGGTCCACCCGAAGCCGGCGTGCGTGTTGACGCCAATGGAGTTGATGAAGCCGCTGGCGGACAAGATGGTTTGATCGGACATTGCACACTCGATTTCAGCGCGAACGAAATTGCTCGCAGGATTTGCGTTCAAGCTTCTCTGTCGAGTGTGAATTTCAGATAAAAATCGAAGCTACAAATCGCGAGCGAAACGAGGTTCCTTGTGGAGGAACAGACAGACTTGCTCGGCTGCTGCAGCAGAATATGAATGCGATGCCGGTTCAGCGTGGCGCGAGGAAGGCGCTTTCAAGATTTTCTCGATTTTCACTGCTGAATGTATGCGCAGGCGGCGCGAAAGATTTCATTTGACGGTGTTGGGAAGGGACGACGCGGCTCGCTTGTCCGCGGTTCGGAGTATCTTCGTCACCTGCCTTCGCACAGCTCACTCTCTTTTCCTGCACGAGAAGTTCGCAGATGCCGCTTCCATGGGCGGTTAAAGTATAGGATTTACGCGCAATAGTTGTAGATGCTCAGAGAGGGTGCAGGCGCTCGCTGCTGATGAACGCGACAGTCCGGTTCCGTATCGGAACCGGAGCTGCGTCGCAGACCGTCGGTGCGAGAATCAGCCGCGGCGGGCCAGCATCAGAAAGTCGCCGCGCCATCCGACGATCGCGGTTGCAATCGCGGCGATCACGATCTTGCCGGCGAGCCATGTCGGGGGCTCCGTCGGTATCGAGCCGAGCGATCCGATCAGGATTGCGGCCACCACGGCCTGCATGACCAGCGGCCAGCGCGGGAATGCCTCAAACCGCAGGGTCGGACCGAGTGCGACCAGGATCGTCGCGAGCGTGGCGACCGCAGCGCAGCCGACCGTCCCTCGCGGCGACAGGCCGGCCGACACCGCGACCAGGGAGAAGGACACAACGATGGCGAGCTGGCCGGCCGCGACGAGGACGAGCCTGGTCGCCAGCTTCTCGAGGTGGGGGACGACCGCGATCGTCGCCTGCAAATGGGTGTGCAGGAAATAGAAGGCGGCGACAATCGGCGCCGTCTCGAGAAAGCCAGCCAGGCTCGCCTGCGGCACCAGGATACGGGCTGCATCTGGAATGAATCCAATCAGACCGCCAAGCAGCACGAGCGTCGTGCAGATCATGAATTCGAACATCTGCCGCGCAGACTGCACCGATTTTGCGCTGCCTCCGTGTTCGAAGTCGTTGACCACCTCCGGATAGCTCACGGTGTGGATCGCCGCATTGAGGACCCAGAAGGGACGTTGCAGGAGGTCGAGCGCAATCGAAAAGCCGGCGCCGGCTCCCGTCGCGCCCAGCCGGCCGAGGACGATGACACGGACCAGTACCGGCACCGACAAATGGATGACGGACGCGCCCGCCGCAAGCATGCCGTAGCGGGAGAAGTCCTTCCAGTCGGCCAGCATCGCCTGCAAGGACACGCGCTCCATCGGCGTGCGATATGCGACGAGGCCGGCGAGGAGGCCCAGGGCGTGCCCCGACGCGATGCCGAGCAGCGCCGCTTCGGCCGTTCCCGAGATCACGCCTCCCGCGGCGGCACCGGCCAGAAGGGCGGTGGCCCGCAGCGCGAGAAGGAAGGAGGCAATGCCGAGCCGGTCGGACAGACGGACCGACAGGAAATAGAGGTCCGTCAGGCCCTGAAGGACGGAGATGCTCAGGCCCAACGCGATGATCCCCGTCGGGAGCGCGCTGGCCAGAGACGCGCAGCTCCCGACCACGACGAGCGCGGCCGCGCTCGACAGGCCGGCTGCAAGGAGAGACCACCTCAGCCGGGCCGCCTCGGTCTCCCGGGCTGCCGCCAGAAAGCGCAATCCAGCCAGCTGCAGCCATTCGAACATCAGGACGCAGAGCAATTGGCTCGAGGCCAGTGCGAGGGAAAAGTTGGTGTAGTCGGCGGCGGGCAGCAGATGACTGATCGCGAAGATCAGGATGATCGCCGCGGCGCTCTGATAGACGTAGCCCGCCATCGCGAAGAGGCGTGTCATCGCGGAATGAGGCGCTCCTTACCGACGATCGCCGCTCCCTGTGGCGCTTCGGCCGTTGCCGCGCGCACGTGTGACATCCGCTGCTCGCGCAATTGTTCATACAGATTCTTGTATGAAGACAGCACGTCGGAGAAGATCCACTTGTTGGTATCGGCGATCAGGCGCCTGCTGATCTCGTCGATCTTGTACGGATCGGCTGCGACCGCGAGCATGCTCCTGGCCAGGGATTGCGGATCGGCTTCGGTCAGCCAGCCCGTCACGCCGTGCTCGATGACCTCAGGCATTCCGCCAAAGCGCGTTCCGAGCAGCGGCCTGCCGGCCGCCTTGGCGTCCGCGACGACCAGTGGACCGGGATCATGCCAGATGGAGGGCGCGACCACCACGTCGACCTGCTTGTAGAAATCGTCCGGCGCGACGAAGCCCATGAACTCTATTCGCGCATCCGGCGCGAGCGTCCTGAGGCGTCGTTGCTCCTCGTCGCTGACCCGGCCGGCGATCAACATACGGATGCGATCCTGGGGCAGCAGAGCCAGAGCCCGCATCAGGTTGTCGATGCCTTTTTCCTCTGTGAGGCGGCCGATGAATCCGAACGTCACCTCCGTGGTGCAGATGGGGCGGGGATAGGGCGCATGCGGCGGCTCGGTCGAGGCATTGCGGATCACGGTGCGGATCGGCGTCTCCGCGAACATGCCCATGTCGGTATGAATGGACAGGACGCGCTCGCTCACGCCCACCACGGCGCTGAGCCAATGTGTGGCGCGCTTGCGATGAAAGGTCAGAATTCCGCAGCTCGTGCAGGTGTGCTCGCAGGATCGTCCGTTGTCGAAGCGGGAGCAGCGCGGGCAGGTCAGATAATAGTCGTGAAGCGTATGCAGCACGGGAACGCCGAGCTGGGCGGCAACGCGCCAGATCGCGGTGGTGAGACCCGACAAATTGTTGGAGTGCAGCACGTCCGGCTTGAAGGCCCGGATGCGTTCCGCGATCAGGGGAGCCTCCATCTGCCAGTCGTCGATCGCGTGCCAGATGCTGCGCAACGCGACGTTCTTCTGCTCGGTGAAGGGTAGATAGATGTTCTGTACGGGCGCGGAATAGACGTTGATGCCGTCGCAGGCTTCCGGAGCCTGCCCGGGTGTGGATGCGGCCCGGATCACCTCCACCTCGTCACCGCGTTGCACCAGGCCTTCGGCAAAACGACGGGCGAAGATCTCCGCGCCGCCGACGATCTTGGGAGCCTGAGGCGTCGGATAAAGCGTGGACGTCAAAAGAACTTTCATCGCGTCAACCTCATGTCTGCAAAATCGGCTTTACCGCGCCGGCCTTATCTCCAGGGCGGGAACGGCACTGTCATTGGCTGCAATCAGAACAGGTGTGCTCGAGACGGGGATCCAGACCCCGGAGGCAGGCTTTGCCGCCTGGTCGCACGGCATCGCAAAGGTTGCGCCTTGCTGATCGCCCTTGAGCCGAATTTCGTAGCGCCGGTCCGGAGCCTCGGACCAGACCGCAATTCTGCCGCCAGACGTCGTTGATGCATTGATCGACACGACGCCGCTGGCGAGCTCGCGACGCTCTGCACTCCGGCTGGAGCGAATAAAGGCCCAGGCGCCCTGAGCCGCGCAGGCGACCGGTTTCGGCGTATTGTCGAAACGATAGAGTCCGAAATTGTGCTCCAGCTCCGATGGATTCTGTCCACTGTCCTTGAGCTCATAGAGCCACATGCCCTTGAGCCAGCGGGCCGCGGTCGACGCCCACAGGATCAGCTGCGCCGTATTGTCGGCCTGGGCCTGCTCACTGACGCCGCATTTGTTGGTCGCCGTGGTCCAGCCCGTCTCGGTGACATAGATCGGGAAGTCGGGGTTTCCGCTCGCCTGGCCGACGAGGCGGTGAAACGCCGTGAGTCGGTCGATGATCTCGGCCGAGGTGCGTTTGCTCGGGCCCATGCAGAAATTGTAGAGATGGATCGAAGCGCCGTCGGCATATTGAAGGATGCCGGTTCGCAGCATCTTCTCCGTCCATGTCCAGCCCGGATCGTCGCCGAGCGCGCCGACCAAGAACGGCGCATTCGGTGCAACCCGCTTGACCGCCGGCCTCGCGACTTGCGCCAGCGCCAGATAATTCTCCGGCGAGAACGCCGCATCTTTCTTCGCCGCCAGGTTCCATTCGTTCCAGAGTTCGAAGAGCGGATGCTGCGGCAAGACCGATTGCGCCGCCGCCGCCGCATAATCGGCGAACCGCTGCCGCGCCTCATCGGTCGTCGGCGGCGAGGAATTCGGAACCAGATGATGACCGAACGCAAGGATCAGAAGTGGGCGCGCGACGCCGGACCTGACTTGCGCTTCGAGCCTGCCGAGCCTGGGCGTGAACCCCATCCGGCGTCCCCCCACCTCGAAATCGGACCAGGGAAAATCATCGCGGAAGGCGTTGAGGCCGAGCTGCTTGATCTGGGCGATGTTCTCCGAAGGCACGTATCCGCGCGTGCTGACCGGGCCGCCCAGTCCCTGATGCGTGCCGACCCCCAGCAGGAATCGGGCATCGAGCGGTTTCGGCTGCTGCGCACAGACGGAGACCGGCAAGAAAATGGATGCGATGAGGCTCGCGAGGCGGACACTGTCGCGAACCAAGGTGCGTGGGAGGTGCGGAGCCATCAGAAATTCTTGGAGAGATCCGATTGCAGTCCCGCCTTCGCCTCGACCGGTATCCGGTCGTTCTGCAGCAGCTCGACATAGACCTGCTGCAACTGCCCATGCGTCTTCTGAACGTCATACAGCTGCTTGAACCGGTCGTAGCCGCGCTGTCCCAATACCCTGAGATCGAAATCGAGCGCCCGCCGAAAACCGTCCACGAGCGGCTGAACGGCGACGGGCTCGCAAAGCACGCCGGTGACGCCGTCGACGACGATCTCGGGCAGTGCCCCGCTGCGGAACGCTAGGATGGGTTTTGCTGCGCGCATCGCTTCCAGCGCAACGAGGCCGAAGGCTTCCCATCGTGACGGGATCACGACGAGATCGGCGGCCTCGAGCTGGGTCTCGATGGTCGGGCGGTCGAGCCAGCCCAGCAGGGATACGTTGGACGGTACGCTCGGGCCTTCGTACTTGTTGACGACGGAGGCGCCGATCATCCGGATATCAAGCACGTCTTCGAGCGTTCGCGCCGCCTCGATCAGGAGATCAAAGCCCTTCTGACGGTCAAGGCGTCCGATGAAGAGAACCTTGACCTTCTTGGACGTCCAGTCCGCCGCGACGGGCTGCGGCGAGCGCGTCTTCGAGATGCCGTTATGGACCAGCGTGAGCCGGTCGGCGGGAATTCCCGCGCGGACCGCTTCGTTGAACTCATCGCCGGAGATGCAGATGATCCGGTCCGACGTCCGTGCGAGCAGGTTCTCCGCCGCCTTCGTCACCACGTGACTGAGGCGGCCGGTCTCGCGCGAAAACGCCCAGCCGTGCGGACAATAGACGACGCGCGGTCCGTCCGAGCGGGCCGCGAGCGCTGGGCGGAGCACGAGGCCAGCGAAGGAGGAATGCAGGTGCACGACATCAGGACGGAAGGCATCCAGGGCCCGCATGCTCGCGCGCAGCATCTGGAATAATCCGGCGACGCCGCGGCGGGGCCGCTCGAACGTCGTGATCTGATCGTCATCGATCCCGGGGAGATCGCGACGATGATCCGAAGGCACGACGTAATGCACGCTATCCGCGCCGAAGCTTGCCTGTTGCTGTGGATGCAACTCGTTCAGGTAGCTCGCAATCCCGCCTCGAATCGTCTCGGCGACGTGCAGCACTTTGATCGGTTGCCTCGCATAGGGCTGCGTCGGAGAGCCGGACATCATGTATCCTTGGTCTGAGCTTCGCTGATGCCGGCACAGTTCCTCGAATACGTAGCGATATTGGGGCAGCGATGTGGTGATGTTGCGCCCGTGCCTTTGCGGCACGAATGTCATGCGAAAGAAAACATTTCGTGGAACAATGCGAAGGCACGCGAGTTGCAGCCGGTTGCAAATTGTTTGCGCGAGAACCGATGCGCGCGATAAGCGAAGTGCCTTGAACTTCAAGCAGCGCTGGCAACCCTTGCCGGCGGCGCGAGATGGTCGAGCAATGACTTAGCCGACTTTTGCCACGAATAAAACGCAACGCGTTCCTGCTGCCGTCGCCGTTCCTGATCCGAGATTGCGCCGGCTGCCAATCTTTCGAGCATGAGTTGTTTCAATGCTTCGGCATCGCTGGCGTCAAAATACGCAGCGGCGTCACCGCACGTCTCCACGACCGCATCGGCCGTCGAGGCGATGACCGGGCAACCGAAGATCATGGCTTCGAGCGGCGGCACGCCAAAACCTTCATAGAGCGAGGGAAACACGAATGCCGATGCATGCGCATAGAGAGCGGCAATCTCGCTGTCCGTCAGTCGTCCGGCCAGCAGCAGGCCGGAAACCCCCTCGCCCGAATTGTCCTGAAAGACCTTGCTGTTATCTCCTCCGACGATGACCAGCGGAACGTCGGCCCGATCAAGCAACTGGACGGCACGGATCGCCACGGAAAGATTTTTGTTCTTGGTCTTCGAGCCGACGAAGAGGAAGAACTTCTGCGGCTGAACGCCCAGTCTGGCGAGAATGCCGGGATCGGGCTTCGTCGCTGCGAAGTGTTCGGCGCTGTTGGGAAATACCGGAATGCGCGGTGCCGATAGATTTAGCACTTGGGAAAGTTCTCGGCGGGAAAAGGCCGACACCGTTGCGATGGCAGCGTGGCGGGCGAGCAGTCGCCCCATCGTCCGATGGACGGTCAGATATTGCCAGTTGAAGAAATCGGGCCTGCGAAAGACCTGAGCGTCGTGGATCACGACAATGTGGTCGCGATGGAAGACGGGACCGGCATTGGCCAGGCTGATCAGGCGTCCCCCTGCAGCGGCGCGCGCCAGATCGATTTGGTCCCAGGCGTGGCCACGCAAGGAGCCGACGGCGCGAATCTTGATCCGCTCGAGATCGAGGCTCTCGCTTGCATCACTTGGCGTCAGCAATTGCCAATCCGCGTTCCGCAGCGAGACAGGCGTTTGCTCCGACGCCAGGAGCGTGTCGATCGCCTTGACCATTTCGGCGGCATAGCGCTGAACGCCGGTGAGCTTTTGCGACAGAAAGCGGCCGTTGATGAAGAACTTCAATTGGCTACCATAGGGGTTCCTCGGCCTTCAGGCCGGATATGGCTCGGAGGCAGGTGGTGGACGCGCACCACAGGAGCAATCGTAAGGTACAGAAATATGACGCAGCTCACTGCCCGACGCCAAAACCCTCCGATTGCACGAGGGGAGCCGCCTTGCTGCGTGTGGGGGCGCGGTGTAGATGTCGGCCATGAGTGACGATACCCATACTCTCCGCAGCGGTGGATTGACCACCACCATCAAGGCGCACGGCGCCGAGCTGTGCTCGTTGAAGGACGGCACCACCGAATTCGTCTGGCAGGCGGGGCCGGAATGGCTGCGCCATGCGCCGTTGCTGTTTCCGATCGTCGGGCGCCTCGCCAGGGACGAATTGCGGCATCGGGGCAAGACCTACCGGATGACCCAGCACGGCTTTACGCGCGACAACCGCTTTGCGTGGACAGAACGCGGCGAGCACCGCTGCACGCTGGTGCTCGAAGACAGCGAGACGACGCGTGCGCTCTATCCGTTCGCGTTCCGGCTGGCCGCAATCTATACGCTCGATGATGCCGGTCTGGATCTGACGCTCGTGATCGCCAACACCGGCAAGGAGACATTGCCGGCTTCGATCGGCGGTCATCCCGCATTCAACTGGCCGCTCCAGCCGGGACTGGCCAAGGAGAGCTATTCGCTGACCTTTGCGAGTGCCGAATCGTCTCCCGTCCGTCGTCTCGATGGCGGATTGCTACGCGCGGCCACAGAGCCGAGCCCGGTCAAAGGTGCGGTGCTCTCCTTGTCCGAAGCCCTGTTCACCGACGACGCCGTCATTTTCGACCGGATCGCGAGCAACGCGGTCCGCTATGCCGCGCCCACCGGCCCCTGGCTCAAGATGTCCTGGCGCGGCTTTCGCGAACTCGGCGTCTGGTCCAAGCCATCTGGCGCGCCGTTTCTCTGCATCGAGCCCTGGCACGGTTATGCCAGTCCAGCCGGATTCGACGGCGAGTTCAGCGACAAGCCCGGCCTGATGCACATTGCACCAGGCACGGAAGAGCGCTTGTCGTTCCGGATCGAGGTCGGATCGTCCTGACGCCGGAAGGCCTTCCGCGCACATCCCGTTGCTTGTTGAGCGACGGCTTTCAGACTTCGATCCGCGTGAGATCCTCACCGATCACGACAGGGCCCGAATAGTCCTGCCTGACGTCTTCAAGGAGTGCGTTCAGCATGGCATCGTCGGTGCGGGGCCGGTGATGGGTCAGCGCGAGCTTCTTGACGCCGGCCTTGGCCGCCACCTTGCCGACGGTGTCGCCGCAGGCGATCGTGAATTTCGCAAGGCGGCGAAGATGCTCGTTGTTGATCTCCGGCGTTGCGAGGAAACAGCACTGGACGAGCAGGTCGGCTCCCTGTGCCAGCCGCTCGAGCCCGGGGCAGGGGACCGTGTCGCCGGAAATTGCAATGATCTTGCCGTCCGCCTCGAAGCGGTAGCCGAGACACATCCACCGCGCGAGGAAGGCCGGCTGCATGTCGAGACCATCGCCATGCGAGACCAGCTCGGCGCTGATCTTCCAGCGTCCGGTGTCGAGAACGGGACCGGGTATGATGTCCGTTGCAACGACAGGTTTCCAGCCGCCAAACGTCGGCTCGCCCTGATCTCGCCAGGCGATGTCCTTGTCGTAGACCTGCGTGACCAGCGCGTTGACGAGCCGCTCGGTATCCGGCGGTCCATAGACGCGCAACGCGTCCTTGCGTCCGTGCATCCACGAATTCAGCATCACATCGTAGAGGTCGCCGATGTGGTCGAAGTGATGGTGCGTGAGAAAGACCGTGTTGATGGCGCCGAGCGGAACGCCGGCCTTGCTGAGCTGCACCACGACGCCCCGGCCTGCGTCGAACAGGATATTCTCGTCACCGAGCCTGATCAGCGTGGTCGTCGCCATGCGGCGCGGGTCCGGGCGCGGGCCGCCGGTGCCGAGCAGTATGACCTCCATGGTGCCCACTCCAGTGTGAAGAGTCTTCACAGTAGATTCGAAGGCGGCCATGAAGCAAGCCGTCGGCCGGCAGGGTCGGGCGGTCGGTCAGCTTATGACCACCGCAGTGGCGGCGATGGCCGGCCGGAGACTTGACCGGTCCGATCCCGCCATTGTCAGGCGATGCGCCAGGTCGTGCGCGCGCCGTTCGACCAGATGCCATGTCGCGCGTGCGACGAGATAGCTCAGCGTGGCGGTGACGACATAGGCGATGAGCAGCGAGATCAGCCCGTCCGCGAGCGGCCAGATCTGACGTAGGCCATAGATCACCGCGAAGTGCGACAGGTACATCGAATAGGAATTGCGGCCGAGCGCCTCGATCGGCTGGAAGCGGATGGCAAGCTTGATGCAACCCGCAACCAGCGCCCCGAGCACGAGATTGATCATGAGGTAGTTGAATTCGTGTGAGCCGGTCGCGCGGTCGGCGGCGAAGGACAGCGCGATGAAGGCGACATAGATCGCACCGTCGGATCTGGTGAAGCCGTCGCGCAGCGCAAAGAACAGCGCGCATCCGACCAGGAAGACTGGGAGCTGGTTCAGGAAGCTGAGATGTAGCGTGGTCCAGACAAATCCCTCGTGGCCCGGGCCGTAATAGGCCGAGAACAGCGCGAAGGCCCACGGCTTGAACAGGCAGACATTGACGAGATGCAGCACGATCGCCAGCGCGAGATAGAGATGACGGCGCGACCCGAACGCGGTGATCAGAAGCGGGAAGACGAGATAGAAGGTCATCTCCGCTGCGATCGACCAGTCGCCAGGCACCACGCTGTTGACGCTGTCCGGCCAGAAGCCGTGCAGGAACGTCGCGGTCAGGACCACTTGAACCGGCCCGATGCCGCCAGGTGCATTGTCGCTCGGCCCGGTGCCGTTAATGGCGAGGTAGACGGGGATCGCGAGCCAGAACAGCGGGGCGATGCGAAGGAAGCGCCGGATATAGAACTTGCCGGTCGGATTCGTCTCGCCGCTACGCTGCGTCCACATCAGGCACATCGTCATGGCGCTGACGAAGTAGAACACGTTGACGCCGGTCCAGCCGCACATGAAGGCGTAGTCGACGGCGTGGATATTCGATGGAAAAGACTGCGAAACGTGGATCGCCATGACGCCGGCGATGGCGAGGCCGCGCAGGACGTCGAGGGTGTGCGAACGAGCGAACGGCACTGTGCCTTGCTCGGTTCGACCGGCAGCCAATCGGGCCCGCTCCTGCATCACGCCTGCTCCGTGGTTCTCATCGTGCAGGCCTGACAATAGAGGGGCAGGTGGGCTTTCCGAAGCCGAAGGCCTTCTTTACGTTAACCGGCGGCTGAGCCCTGGGCCGAATGTGCGGAATCGATTGCCACGGTCGGCGCAGGGCTGCCTGCCGGAGCCATCTCTGCGCATTTGATGCGCAGAATGAGAATTGTGGGCCAATTCATACTTAATGCTTCAAGACCATGAGCAATATTGTTTGTGCGTCACAACGCGCCTAATATTCCCACGGCTAATTTCGGGGGCTCCAACAAGTCGTGAATGTCCGTTCACATGACAGCGCATTGCGCGGCGGCTTGAATTTCCAAGGTGGGCCGCAGGCAATCCAAGGCGGGCCGCAGGCAATCCAAGGCGGGGCGCAGGCACACAGGACAGCCAAGACCGTGGTTGATACCGCACTTCGGGAATTGCGTCCCGCCGGCCGCGAGCGGCTGATCGTCGTCGAGGACGATCCGGTGACGCGGACCATGCTGGTCGGCTATTTCAGCGACAACAATTTCGACGTCGTCGGCGCCGGCTCCTGCGCGGAATGCCGCCAGGCGCTGCGCGGGCGCACCGATCTCGTCTTCCTCGACCTGCAGCTGCCCGACGGCGACGGCTTCGAGCTCGCCAAGGAGATCCAGGCGACCAGCAACGCGGGCATCATCTTCGTGACGCGCCGCGACACCGACGTCGACCGCATCCTCGGCCTCGAGATCGCGGGCGACCACTACGTCACCAAGCCGATCAATCTGCGCGATCTGCTCGCGCGCGCCCGCAGCGTGCTGCGGCGGCGGTCGCTCGACCGCAAGGCGGCGCGCAACCACAATTCGATCGCCTTCGGCGACTGGATCATCGACCTGACCCGGCGCGAATTGCTCGGCAGCGACGGCAAGCCGGTCGCGTTGACGCGCGCCGAATTCGATCTGCTCGCGGCGCTGGTCGGCGCCGACGGACGGCCGCTCAGTCGCGACTATCTGATCGAGGTCGTCAGCAACCGCCAGGCCGAGGTCGACATCCGCACGGTCGACGCGCTGGTGGCGCGGCTGCGCCGCAAGCTCGTCGGCAGCGGCACGCCCGTGATCGCGACCGTCACCGGGGTCGGCTACAAGCTCGCGCTCAGCGAGCGGCTGTAGAGCATCGTCGTCAACGCGATGCGACGCGCTTCCATCGCGCTTCGATGCGAGCCTTGATCTGGCTGATACGCGCCTCGTGGGCGGCCCAATAGGCGCGGCTGGCGGCCGCGGTGCCTTGACGATAGCGGGCATAGACGGCTTTGGGCTGCGCCGCCACCTTCGGGCGGCTCGCCGGTTTGGCCGGAGCTGCAGCCACAGCAATAGCTGCGACCGGGGGCAGGCGCGCGGAATCCGGAACGGCAGCCGCTTCGGCCCCGACCGAGGTCGACTTCATGGCGGCAAGACGGTTGCGGGCCCGGTTGCAATAGACCTGCGACCGCGGCGTCATCGCTTCCTCGCCATGGCCTGCCCGGTATTTCATCAGGGCGCGGCAGACGTCCCCGCCGGCCAGACGCCAGGCTTGGCTGAGATAGAGCACGCCATAATGAATGTTGACGTCGGGGTCGGCGAGTTCCGCCTCGCTGCCTCGGAAGCCCAGCATCGCCGCAGTCTCGGGCCGCACCTGCATCAGGCCGATCTCGCCCACGCTGCCGATGACGGCCGAATTGTAGCCGCTTTCGACGAAGACGACCGATTCGGCGATGTCGGCTGGTAAATTGGTGTTTGCGGTTTCTCTCTCGATGATCTTCCGGATCATGGCCCGGGACGACGGCGTTTCGCCGGCGCCGAGCTCCGTGCTGCCGTCCGCCGCATGCGCGCAGAGCGGGGCTGACAGCAGCAGGATGACCGCCACGTGTCTCCACGTCGCGCCGAGATTGAAGCGTGCCCGATCCCACAGCATGGGTCCGTCATAAGGCGCCGGAGTTAACAACCGGCTTCTCGCGCCGTTACTATCGCGCACGGGCGCTCTGGTCGGTGGATGTCGTTTGCGAGGGGCCGGCCAAGTGGTCGTCGATCGCATAGAGCGTGCAGGTGGGCGACCATTTCATGCAGGCCGCCAGCGAGTCACGCTGGGCGTCGTCGGCCGTGATGCGTCCCGCGCGCCAGCCGTAGCCGCCGTTCGGCGACACCGCAAAGGCCTTGTGCGGCAGCATGCTGGCGAGATAGCGCGCGAACTCGCCTCTAGCCGCCTCGTTGAGCTGGCGCGGCGGCGGCAAGGAATCGGGTGGGCTCAGGATGTCGCGGCCGAGGAGGCCGGGCTCGCGCAGGAAGGCGTCGACATAGGGCGTCCATTGCGGACGGCCTGCCACCGAATAGAGGTAGTGACCGTCATCGCCGTAAGCCGGCGCCGCGATGAATGTCGCGTTGCCGCCACCGGCGCGAAACCCGTCATGAAAGCGTCGCGCGAGCTCGGGACCGAAATAGGAATCGTTGGTCGCATAGATCCACAGCGTCGGCACGCGCGAGGTCTTGCCGAAGGCGGTGAAGGCCTGCACCAGCCCGTCCGGATTGCAGACGTCGTCGTCGTCGCGCGAGCCGCGGCCGCCGGCAAAATTGATCGCGACGACGAGACCGGGCGGAGCCTGCGCGGTCAGCGCGATCGTTGCGAGCCCGCCGGCGGAATGGCCGGCCGCGATCATGCCCGACGTCGTCACGTCGGCGCGGCGCGCCATCGCATCGATCGCGGCGCGCAGATCGGCAACGGCGACCGCGGCCGCGGGCAAATAAGCGGCCTTCGCGCAACCACCGACGCTGTCGGCGCGTCCGCCGGGCGAGGTGCCGTAGCCGCGCCGCATCACGATCAGCGCGGCAAAGCCGCGCCGGGCATATTCCAGCGCGATGCCGTAATATTTGTGCGCGGACATGCTCGCGCGGTCGTCGAAACTGCGCGGCGAGCCGTGGCTGAGCAGCGCCAGCGGATAGCGCTTTCCTCCCGCCGGGCGGACCAGGAAGGCCTCGAGCCCTTGCGGCCCCGCCTCCGCCATGGGGATGCGCAGGTCCTCGGTGTAGAACTCCGCGGCGCGCGCCGGCGTCACCGCTGCGACGAGGCCGGCGAACAGCAGAAGCAGCTTGCGGGACAGAGCCATAAGACGATTCGACGGGCCTCGATGGCGGGAAGCATAGCACGTCCTGTGGCCCGGTTGAGCGAAGCGATATCCGGGGCAGATGGTCCCGCATATCGCTTCGCTCATGCGGGCTACGGCAATCCCTTAAAGGAACGCCATTCCCCTCGCGCGTGTTGTGCCCTTGGCGGGGGGCCCGCCAATGCTATGGTGCTCCGCTATCTCTGTTGCGACGGAACGAGGATAATCCAGTGGCTGATGTTCATCCCGCGGCGGGCAAGCAGGCTTCGCCGGACGCGCTCACCAATATTCCGCGGCTGGTGACGGCCTATTTCGCCGGCAAGCCCGATGTCACGGATCCTGCGCAGCGCGTGGCGTTCGGCACCTCCGGCCATCGCGGTACCTCCTTCAAGAACACCTTCAACGAGGGCCATATCCTCGCGACCACGCAGGCGATCTGCGACTATCGAAAGGAAAAGGGCCTCACCGGTCCGCTCTTCATCGGCATCGACAGCCACGCGCTGGCCGAGCCGGCGCTGGTCAGCGCCGTCGAAGTGTTCGCTGCCAACGGCGTCGACGTCATGATCGACAAGGACGGCGGCTACACGCCGACGCCTGTGATCTCGCACGCGATCCTCACCTACAACAAGGGGCGCACCAGCGGCCTTGCCGACGGAATCGTCATCACGCCTTCGCACAACCCGCCGGAGGACGGCGGCTACAAATATAATCCGCCGCATGGCGGCCCGGCCGACACCGATGTTACGGGCGTCGTCGAGAAGCACGCCAATGCCTATCTCGCCGACGGCCTCAAGGGCGTGAAGCGCATGGACTATGCCAAGGCGCTTAAATCCTCGAACGTCCGCGCCACCGATTTCGTCACGCCCTACGTCGCCGATCTCGGCAACGTCGTCGATCTCGAACTCGTCAAATCCGCCGGCATCAATATCGGCATCGACCCGCTCGGCGGCGCCGCCGTGCATTATTGGCATCCGATCATCGAGCGCTACGGCCTGAAGGCGACGGTGGTGAACGAGGCGATCGACCCGACCTTCCGCTTCATGACAGTGGATTGGGACGGCAAGATCCGCATGGACTGCTCCTCGCCCTACGCGATGGCGAGCCTGATCGGGATGCGCGACCACTTCGACGTTGCGTTTGCCAACGACACCGACGCCGACCGCCACGGCATCGTCACGCGCACCGGCGGCCTGATGAACCCGAACCATTATCTGGCGACCGCGATCTTCTATCTGTTCGCGCACCGCCCGAATTGGAGCAAGGATGCCGCGATCGGCAAGACCGTGGTGTCGAGCTCGATCATCGATCGCGTCGCCAGGAAGCTCGGCCGCAAGCTGGTCGAGACGCCGGTCGGCTTCAAATGGTTCGTCGACGGCCTTCTCACCGGGGGCTTCGGCTTCGGCGGCGAGGAGAGTGCAGGGGCCTCATTCCTGCGTCGCGACGGTACGGTCTGGACCACCGACAAGGACGGAATCATCCTCGGCCTGCTCGCCGCCGAGATCATGGCCAAGACCGGCCGCGATCCGAGCCAGCTGTTTGGCGACCTCACCGCCGAGTTCGGCGTGCCGCATTACGCCCGCATCGACGTCGCCGCCACAGGGCCGCAGAAGAACATCCTGAAGTCCGTCACGCCCGAGCAACTCGGCCTGAAGGATCTCGCCGGCGATCCCGTCCGCAGCACCCTGAGCAAGGCACCCGGCAATGGCCAGCCGTTCGGCGGCATCAAGGTCGAGACCGATTTCGGCTGGTTCGCCGCGCGGCCTTCCGGCACCGAGGACGTCTACAAGATCTACGCCGAGAGTTTTCGCAGTCCCGCGCACCTGAAGCGAATTCAGGAGGAGGCTCAGGCGGGCTTGGCGAAGGTGTTCGGGGCGTAAGGCCCTGATCGGCAGGGGATCGCCAACTAAAGGTTCGCGAGAGGTCGTCATGCCCGGGCTTGTCCCGGGCATCCACGTTCTTCGTGCCGGACGACAAGCGCGTGGATGGCCGGGACAAGCCCGGCCATGAGGGCTGCTGAGGGGTTGCCTCCCCCTGCTGACCCATCTACGCAAGATAAGATGTATACATTATGTGCCATATAGGTATTTAGATAGGTGTAATAAGGCCTTGAACAATTCTTTCTCTCCGTTATTGTATACATAACGCATACATAAAGCCGTGGGAGTGAGACCGATGACAAAACCCTTCCCGATGAACGCCTGGTACGCCGCCGCCTGGGATGCCGAGGTGAAGCCGGCACTGCTGCCGCGGACGATCTGCGGCAAGCATGTCGTGATGTATCGCAAGGCCGATGGCTCCGTCGCTGCGCTCGAGGATGCCTGCTGGCATCGCCTGGTGCCGCTGTCCAAGGGCCGGCTCGAAGGCGACACCGTCGTCTGCGGCTATCACGGTCTGAAGTTCAACGCGCAGGGGCGCTGCACCTTCATGCCCTCGCAGGAGACCATCAACCCGTCGGCCTGCGTGCGCTCCTATCCTGTGGTCGAGCGCCACCGCTACATCTGGCTCTGGATGGGCGATCCCGCGCTGGCCGATCCCGCGCTCGTCCCCGACATGCACTGGAATCACGATCCGGCCTGGGCCGGTGACGGCAAGACCATCCACGTCAAATGCGACTATCGCCTCGTGCTCGACAATCTCATGGACCTTACCCACGAGACCTTCGTGCACGGCTCGTCCATCGGCAACGAAGCGGTCGCCGAGGCGCCGTTCGACGTCACCCATGGCGAGAAGACGGTGACGGTGACGCGCTGGATGCGGAATATCGAGCCGCCGCCGTTCTGGGCCAAGCAGCTCGGCAAGCCCGGCCTGGTCGATCGCTGGCAGATCATCCGTTTCGAAGCGCCCTGCACCATCGCGATCGACGTCGGCGTCGCGCCTGCTGGCACCGGCGCGCCGGAAGGCGACCGCTCGCAGGGCGTCAACGGCTTCGTGCTCAACACCATCACGCCGGAGACCGAGAAGACCTGCCACTATTTCTGGGCCTTCGTGCGCAACTACCAGCTCGGCGAGCAGCGCATCACGTCCGAGATCCGCGAGGGCGTCTCCACCATCTTCCGCGAGGACGAATTGATCCTCGAAGCGCAGCAGCGCGCCATGGACGAGAACCCGGACCGCATCTTCTACAACCTCAATATCGATGCCGGCGCGATGTGGTCGCGCAAGCTGATCGATAGGATGGTGGCGAAGGAAAGCGCACCGCCGCGCCTTCAGGCCGCGGAGTAGGTCATGGCCGAGCGTGAAGTCGACCGCTCCGTCTCGCAGACCGTGAAGGCGCAGCTCGCGCTGCGCGACCAGATCCTGTCGGGCGCCTTGCGCCCGGGCGAGCGCATCTCCGAGCTCCAGGCGGTGGAAACCACCGGCGCCTCACGCACTCCGGTGCGCATGGCGCTGGTGCGCTTGGAAGAGGAGGGCCTGCTGGAGGCGATCCCGTCCGGCGGCTTCATGGTGAAGGCGTTTTCGGAGCGCGACATCTCCGATTCCATCGAGCTGCGCGGCACGCTGGAAGGCTTGGCGGCGCGCTTCGCGGCCGAGCGCGGCGTCTCCGCGCGCGAGCTCGAGCCGCTGAAGGAGTGCTTGGCTGCGATCGACGAATTGCTGCGCCAGGTGCCGATCTCGATCGAGGCCTTCTCGTCCTATGTCACGCTGAACGCGCGCTTCCACGCGCTGCTCACCGAATTGTCGCGCAGCCCGCCGCTGATCCGCCAGATCGACCGCGCCTCGGCGTTGCCGTTCGCTTCGCCAAGCGGCTTCGTGATGGCGCAATCGGCCTTGCCCGAGGCGCAGCAGATCCTGATCATCGGGCAGGAGCACCATCGCGTCGTGATCGACGCGATCGAGAACCGCGAAGGCGCGCGCGCCGAAGCCATCATGCGGGAGCATGCACGGCTCGCGGTGCGGAATTTGCGCCTCGCGTTGCGCAACCGCACTCATCTCGACCTCTTACCGGCGCTCGCGCTGATCAAGTCCGCAACCGACTGAGGGCAATCATCATGCGCTTCATCGAAACCTGGACTCCGGCGACGCTCGTATCGACGCGCGATCTCGCCCCCGGCATCCGTGAATTCCTGATCCGGCCCGATCAGTTTGACGGCGCGGCCTATCCGGTCGGCAGCCACATCAACGTCAGCGTGACCATCGACGGTCTGCCGGAGACGCGGTCTTATTCGCTGGTTGGTGAGGCCTCCGCGGCCGGCTTCAAGATCGCCGTGCGTCGTGCCGGGGATTCCCGCGGCGGCTCGCGCTACATGTGGCAGCTCGCACCGGGCGCGCGGCTCGATATCACGCAGCCGGCCTCGCTGCTCGCGGTGGACTGGTCCCGCGAAAGCTATTGTCTGATCGCCGGCGGCATCGGCATCACGCCAATCCTCGGCGCCGCGCAGGCGCTGGCGCGGCGCGGCGCCGACGTCACGCTGCATTATGCGGTGCGCTCGCGGAGCGAGGCCGCATATCTCGACGATCTCGCCGCGCTGCTCGGCGATCGCCTGGTTGTTCATGCCGGCGACGAAGGCCGGCGGCTCGACCTCGAGGCCCTGTTCGCCTCCGTCCCGAAAGGCGCGCTGGCGCTGTTCTGCGGCCCGATGCGCATGCTCGATGCCGCGCGCCAAGCCTGGATTGGGGCCGGCCATCCGCTGACTGAACTTCGCTACGAGACCTTCGGCTCCAGCGGCACGCTCCCGACCGAGACATTCCGTGTGCGCTTGAAGGGCTCCGATGTCGAGCTGGAAATCCCGCGCGAGCGCTCGATGCTGGATGTGCTTAACGCCAGCGGTCACGACGTGATGTCCGACTGCAGGCGCGGCGAATGTGGCCTGTGCGCCATCGACGTGGTAGAGGTCGACGGCGAGATCGACCACCGCGACGTCTTCTTCAGCGATCATCAGAAAGAGACCAACCAGAAGATCTGCGCCTGCGTTTCCCGCGCACGGGGCACCATCACGGTGGACACGCTGCTGCGGGCGGATGCGATTTAAGCGAGCTCCGAAGTCTGTCAGGAGTACTGGGCGGCGCCGCGGGCTCCGCCTCTCCCGCTTGCGGGAGAGGTGGCGCCGAAGGCGCGGGTGAGGGCTCTCTCCTCTAGGGGGCTCTCTGCGGAGGCACCCTCTCCCAATCCTCCCCCGCAAGCTGGGGAGGGCGCGCCTCCCGTGTCGTCGGCACCAAGGCTCAATTCCGCCTATGCCGCGAACGTCGCCCGATACTTCTTCGTCTCCAGCAGCGCCAGCACACCATCCGCCGACACCGGCCGGCTGATCAGATAGCCCTGAACCTCGTCGCAATTGATCTGCCTGAGATATTCGAGCTGGTCGGCGGTCTCCACGCCTTCGGCGACCACGCTAATGTTGAGGTCGCGCGCAAGGCCGATCACCGATTTCACGATGGCCGCGCAGTCGGGCTGCACCAGCATGTCGCGGATAAAGGACTGGTCGACCTTGATGCGGCTGAACGGCAGCTTGCGCAGATAGGTGAGGGAGGAGAAGCCCGTTCCGAAATCGTCCAGCGCCACGGTGACGCCGAGCTGCAGCAGCGCGTTCAGGACCGGCTCGGCCGAGCCGTATTTCGACAGCAGCATCGATTCCGTGATCTCGATCTCGAGCCGGTGCGGGGCAATCTTCGCGTCGCGGAGCGCCTGCACGATGACCTGGAGGATGCCGGCGTTGTGAAACTGCGCTGCGGAGAAGTTCACGGCGATCCTGATCTCGTCAGGCCACTTGGCAACCATTGCGCAGGCGCGGCGGATGACCCATTCGCCGATCTCGTGGATCAGCCCGGTCTCCTCCGCGATCGGGATGAATTCGCTCGGCGGCACCAAGCCGCGCCCAGGATGTTGCCAGCGCAGCAGCGCCTCGAAGCCGGTGATCCGGCTTCCGTCGAGATCGAGGAACGGCTGGAACACGAGGAACAGCTCGTTTCGCGCGATCGCGCCTTCGAGGTCCGATTGCAGCGCCTTGCGATCGCGTGACACCCTGTCGTCGCTTGCCTCGAAGAAACGGACCGTGCCAGATCCCGCCTTCTTGGCGCGGTAGAGCGCGGCGTCGGCGTTCTTCATGATGTCAAGCGGCACGGTGCCGTCGCGTGGCGCCAGCACGATGCCGACGCTGGTCGCGCCCGCGATCTGCCGGCCTTCGATGCGGAACGGCTCGTCGAAGGCCGCGACGAAGCGTTCGGCGATCTCGAGCGCATCTTCCGGGCGCGCCAGATTGGCCATCACCAGCGCGAACTCGTCGCCGCCGATGCGCGCGACATGCTCGGCGGCGCGCGTGCAGCGTTGCAGGCGGCTTGCGACCTGGACCAGGAATTCGTCGCCAGCGGGATGGCCGAACTTGTCGTTGACCTCCTTGAAACGATCGAGATCGAGCAGGAGCACCGCAAACTCCTCGCCGGACAGCGCCAGCCGCTTCAGCGCAGCCTCGAGCGTCTCGTTGAAGGCGACGCGGTTGGGCAGGTGGGTCAGAGGATCGAGGCGCACCGTGCGCTCCGCCTCGATCTGCTGCGTGACGCGCCGCGCGAACGAGAATGAATTGACGAACACGCCGCGGATCAGCACGCTGCCATAGACCACGACGAGGAAGGCGATCAGGAGAAAGGCCAGATCGCCGTTCCTGCCGAGGCAGATGGCGATCCCGACGAAGATCGGGGCGGTGAAGGCGATGGCCGCGATCGGGATGGTGGCGAAGGCGAGTGCGCCGCCGGCCAGCATGCCCGAGCACAGGCAGGTGATGACGAGCTGGCCGCCGGTCGAAGCGTCGGTGAAGAAGGCGACGGGGACGATGCCCCAGGCGGCACCGAGGACGAAGGCGTTTCGCACCAGCCGATGCATGGCGCGGCGCGAGACGAATTGCGGCTTGGTGATGCGGCGCCCGGCGCGGGATTGCAGACCGAACCCGATGGCGGCGCTGGCGACGGCGGTCGCCCATATCAGGGCGGAGATTCTATCCGGCGATTGCCACAATGCGATCGCGAGCACGATGGCGTTGCAGGCATTGGCGAGCATGATGCCGACCGAATAGCCGAGCACGAGCGACATCTGCTCGGCGCGGATATGGCCGGCCACGGCTTCGTCCGTCGCGGGACCGCCAAAGGCCGACAGATCGCCGGCGAACATCCGCGCGACATAGCTGGTCGTTTGAGTCCGCATTTCAGAGCCTGCAGCATGGGCCGCTTGTCCGGCCCGATCGGAAGAATTCGCCGCAAACCTTTGACGAACTATGAATTATCCTTAGCTGCGGCAGCCGGCGCGGCCACTTCTGCGTGTTCAAGTCGTTGCATCGCTAACAAATCGATACAAATGCGCGGCGATGGCCCTATGCCTGGGTATCTTGGTTCACGCATGAGGCCGGCGGGCCTAGCCAGAGGTCCGAGTTGGGCCAAATCGGTTCAGATCCGCACGTTGCGCCGCCGACCTGGGGCCTGCAAACGCGCTGCAGCGCAGCTACGGAACAACGTTACATCTGCGAAACTGACGGAACAAATTCTGTCGTCAGTCTTTCTCGGCCTTTGGGAGGTGCACATGACTTCTCAGGCCATAGAAGGCGCGTGTGCGTTCGCTTGGCGGAACTACCTGCTGCTCCACAGCGGCATCAGCGAGAACGACAACAGGCGTTCCGCACTCCATCGCTACGTCACCAACCTCCGCGATACCGGCGAAGATAATTTCGATCTCCTGCAAATAGCGGCAGTCGCTTACTTGAAAAAACTTGATGAATTGCATGACGACCGAAGTGCGAGACTCGCGGCAGATCAGGTCTTGGCCGAGTGTTTGGAATCACGCAGTGCACAACCGACACGTAGGTCATGACACTGGATCGAAGGAGCAAACGACATGGCAGACAAAACCGCTAACGCAGATCGTTTCGCGCGCAATCCCCAAGGGGGCATTACCGCGGCGACGGCCATCGGCATGAACGCCTTGAAGCCGATCATGAACTTTCAGATCTCAATGCTGAGGATGTGGGCGGATAGTATCGAGAGGTTCGCCGGCAATTACGATAAGGGGCTGGAGGAGACCACGATCTCCGGAGACGAACAGCCGGACGAACGGTCGGGCAAGGAACGCGCCGCGTAAGCAGCGTCAGCGCCCCAGCTGCTTCGGGTCATAGTAAAAGCGTTCCTCGACCAGCTTGTCGCCGCGCCAGGTTTGCCACGCGATCTCGTCCAGCGTCCGCGTGACGCCTTCGGCATTGGTGAAGCTGAAGGTCCAGCGTGTGGCGACATGGTCGCCCTCGATCAGGCTCGGACCGATGCGTGCCGCCTTGACCTCCTTGGTCGCCGCCAGCACGCCGCGCTCTTTCGCTACCAGTTTTTCCCGCCCGACCGTCGGGGCGGCGTTGTTCTCGTAGGTTGCGGCATCCGGCGCATAGAAGTGTTCGATCGCGCCGATGAAATCCCCGGCCTCCAGGCGCCTGGCAAACGCTTCGACGATGTCACTGTTCGGCATGGCGCACCTCAGGATAAAAACCGACTTATAGTCGGTAAATACCGACTGGTGGTCGAAAAGTCAACTGGCGGCCTGAGCGCGATTGGATTAGACGAGACTCATGGCGAAGCAGGCGGAGCGGCGGGCCGCGACATTGGAGGCGATCCTGACGGCGGCGCGCCGCCTGTTCGGGACGAAAGGCTTTGCCGCCACCACCATGGATGAGATCGCGGATGGAGCCCGCATCGCCAAGGGCGCGGTCTATCACCACTTCAAGACCAAAGAGGCGGTGTTCGAGGCCGTGTTCGATCAGGTCTCGCGCGACCTCGTCGTCGAGATCGACGGTGCCGCCCGCGCCGAGAAGGACGTGCTTGCCGCGATGGTCGCCGGCACCCAGCATTACTTCGCCGCGACCGCGAACGGCCCGACCGGCCAGATCATCCTGCACGATGGCCCGGCGGTGCTCGGCTGGGAGCGCTGGCGCGAGATCGACGCAAAGCACTTCGGCGGCAAGCTCCCGCGCGCGCTGTCCGCGGCGATGGACGCCGGCCTGATCGCGCGACAGCCGGTCGAGCCCTTGGCGCGGCTGCTGCTTGGCGCGGTCACGGAGGCCGCCGTCGCCTGCGCCGGTCGGGCCGATATCGCAAGGGCGGGCGCGGAATATGCCCGTGCGTTCAAGTCGCTGGTCGAGGCGCTGCGCGCCGCTGCATGATTGTGCTAGTGACGATACGGAAACGCCCCGCACCAACAAGAAGAACAGTAGCGCATGAACGCAAACTCCGCCCTTACGCCATCCGATCCCGAATTCGATTACATCATCGTCGGCGCCGGCTCCGCCGGCTGCGTGCTTGCCAACCGGCTCTCTGCGAACGGCAAGCACAGCGTCCTGCTGCTCGAGGCTGGCCCAAAGGATACCAACATCTGGATCCACGTGCCGCTCGGCTACGGCAAGCTGTTCAAGGAGAAGAGCGTCAACTGGATGTACCAGACTGAGCCCGAGCCCGAGCTGAAGGGCCGCAAGGTGTTTCAGCCGCGCGGCAAGACGCTGGGCGGCTCGAGCTCGATCAACGGTCTGCTCTATGTCCGCGGCCAGCACGAGGATTACGACCGCTGGCGCCAGCTCGGCAACACCGGCTGGGGCTATGACGACGTGCTGCCCTATTTCAGGAAGGCCGAGAACCAGTCGCGCGGCGCCGATCAATATCACGGCACGGACGGGCCGCTGCCGGTCTCTAACATGATCGTCACCGACCCGCTGTCGAAAGCCTTCATCGACGCCGCGGTCGAGACCGGTCTGCCCTACAACCCTGATTTCAACGGTGCCACGCAGGAAGGCGTCGGCCTGTTTCAGACCACGACGCGCAACGGCCGCCGCGCCTCGACCTCGGTGGCCTATCTCGGCCCCGCCAAGGCGCGCAGCAATCTCAGGATCGAAACGGGCGCGCTCGGCCAGCGCGTGCTATTCGAGGGCCGCCGCGCCGTTGGCGTCGAATATCGGCAAGGCGCGAACGTACGCCGCGCCCGGGCGCGGAAGGAAATCGTACTGTCGAGCGGCGCCTACAACTCGCCGCAGCTGTTGCAGCTCTCCGGCGTCGGTCCCGCTGATCTCTTGCGCAAGCACGGCATCGACGTGGTGCTGGACGCAGCCGGTGTCGGTCACGACCTCCAGGACCACATGCAGGTCCGCATCGTCATGCGCTGCTCGCAGAAGATCACGCTCAACGACACCGTCAATCATCCACTCCGCCGCACCATGGCGGGCGCGCGCTATGCGCTGTTCCGCAAGGGCTGGCTGACGATTGCCGCCGGCACGGCCGGCGCGTTCTTCAAGACCAGCCCGCGGCTGGCCTCGCCCGATATCCAGGTGCATTTCCTGCCGTTCTCGACCGACAAGATGGGGGAGAAGCTGCACGATTTCTCCGGTTTTACGGCCTCGGTGTGCCAGCTCCGTCCCGAGAGTCGCGGTTCCCTGCGCATCCGGAGCGCCGACCCGACGGTGCCGCCTGAGATCCGCATCAACTACATGTCGGCCGAGACCGACCGCGCCACCAACGTCGAGGGCATCAAGATCCTGCGCAAGATCCTAAATGCGCCGGCGCTGAAGCCGTTCGTGGTCAGCGAGTACGACCCCGGGGCGAAGGTATCCACGGATGCCGAAATACTGGATTATTGCCGCGAGCGCGGCAGCACCATCTACCATCCGACCTCGACCTGTCGTATGGGCAACGACGCGCTCGCGGTGGTCGATCAGCGGCTGAAGGTGCGGGGCCTCGAAGGCCTCCGCGTCGTCGACGGCTCGATCATGCCGGACCTCGTCTCGGGGAACACCAACGCGCCGATCATCATGATCGCCGAAAAGGCCTCCGACATGATATTGGAGGATGCGCGGTAATTCGCGGCTCGAAAGGACAATTGCTTGGCCACGCGACTGAAGATCGGCACCCGCAAGAGCGCGATGGCGCTGGCACAGACGGAAGAGATCGCGCGCCGCCTGACCGCTGCCGTGCCCGGTCTCGATGTCGAGATCGTCAAGTTCGACACCACGGGTGATCTCGACCAGACCAGCAAGCTGCTGCCCCACGGCGGCAAGGGCGGCGCCTTCGTGGCGCAGATCCGGGCCGCCGTGCTATCAGGGGAATTGCAGGCGGCGATGCACTCGCTGAAGGACATGCCCGGCAACGAGGATACGCCCGGCCTCGTCATCGGCGCCACGCTGTCGCGCGATCCGCCGACCGACGCTCTGGTGCTGCGCGACGGCGTGACATTGCAGGCGCTGCGTCAGTCCGGCGGCAAAGGGTTCAAGATCGGCACCAACGCCGTGCGCCGTGCCGCCTATGCGCGCCGATTGTTTCCGGATGTCGAAGTCATCCACTTCCGCGGCGCGGCCGATACGCGGGTGCGCAAGCTCGATAATGGCGAGAAGCAGCGCCTGCCGGATGGCGGCACCGTGGGGCCGGCCGATGCGCTGATCATGGCGCGTTCGGGGCTCGACCGTGTCGGCCTCGCCGGCCGCATCGGCTACGAATTCACAGCGGCGGAGATGCTGCCCGCGGCGGGGCAGGGCATCGTCGCCGTCGAATGCGCGGCGCAGGACTGGCAAACGCGAAAAATCCTGTCATCGATCGACGATCCCGCCGCGCATGCCTCTGCGGATGCCGAGCGCGAAGTACTGTGGGTGCTGAACGGCCACTGCAATTCGCCGGTGGCGGGCTTCTCGACCATCGCGGGCGATCGGATGTCGCTGACCGCGTCCGTGCTCGACCTCTCCGGCAACACCATCATCGAGGCTTCGCGCGAAGGTCCCGCCAATCGCCCGCGCGAGCTAGGCCGTGCGGTAGGTCTTGATCTCTTGATGAAGGGCGCCGCCGAGATCATCGAGCGCAGCCGGCTGCGCTGAGCCTCATTGCGAAAACACCGCGCCTGTTTTGCCCGACGTGTCAAACGCGGGTCAGAGCCGCCTCATGCCGGCCCAGCTTTTTCAATGACTTGTCTATTGTGCATGGGGTTGTTTTCGCGTTTTCATGTTTGAGCCGACCTCAACAGCTCGTCATGCCCGGGCTCGTCCCGGGCATCCACGTTCTTCGTGCAGCGTGGCAAGGCGTGGATGGCCGGGACGAGCCCGGCCATGACGATGCGGACAGACCGTCCGCGATCAGCCCCGCACGCGCTTGATCATCTGTTCGACATGGGCGATCGGCGTTTCCGGCTGGATGCCGTGGCCGAGGTTGAAGATCAGGCGCCCTTGCGCAAAATTGGCCAGCACGTTGTCGACCGCGCGGTCGAGCGCGGCACCGCCCGTGATCAACACCAGCGGATCGAGATTGCCCTGCACGGCGACCTTGCTCTGCACGCGCTCGCGGATGAAGGCCGGCTCCGCGGTCCAGTCGATGCTGACCGCATTGACGCCGGTCGCCTCGACATAGGCGGGCAGCAGCGCGCCGGCGCCGCGGGGGAAGCCGATGATTTTCGCATCGGGCACCTTGGCCCGCACGCCCTCGACGATGCGCCGCGTCGGCTCGACCGACCAGCGCGCGAATTCGGTCGGCGGCAGCACGCCGGCCCAGGTGTCGAAGATCTGCAAGGCGTTGGCGCCGGCGTCGAGCTGGGCCAGCAAATACTGAATGGAGTTGTCGACCAGCACGTCGATGATTTCAGCGAACGCCTCCGGATGCCGGTAGGCCATCATCCGTGCCGGCGCCTGGTCGGGCGTGCCCTGGCCTGCGACCATATAGGTCGCGACCGTCCACGGCGCGCCGCAGAAGCCGATCAACGCGATCTTCGGGTCCAGAGCGCTGCGCACGAGCTTGAGCGCCTCGAACACCGGCTCGAGCTTGCCGAAGTCGGCGCGCGGCGCCAGCGTCGCGACCTTGGCGGGATCATCCAGCGGATCCAGCCGCGGGCCCTCGCCGACCTCGAACCGTACCGAGCGCCCGAGCGCGTAGGGGATCACCAGGATGTCCGAGAAGATGATCGCGGCATCGAAGCCGAACCTTCGGATCGGTTGCAGCGTCACCTCGGCCGCAAGCTCCGGGTTGAAGCAGAGATCGAGGAAGCCGCCGGCCTTGGCGCGCACCTCGCGATATTCCGGCAAATAGCGGCCGGCCTGCCGCATCATCCACATGGGCGGGATGCTCTGGCGCTGACCGGAGAGCACGTCGATGAAGGGCTTTTTTGCAGACTGGGGCACGAATGGTCCTGAACAGGGTTATCGCCCCTGATACACCGCCTCGGCCCTCAGCGGAACAGGGGAACCAGCGCAACAGGGCCGCGTTGACCAGCCGATGGAGGAGATCATGGCTGAGAGATTCAATCCTGCGCCGCATGACAAGCACGCCGACGATCTGCGTGAAGCGCTCGCCGCCGACCGGCAGTCCAAGCTCGATGCCGGGCTCAGGGATACGTTCCCAGCGTCTGATCCCGTGAGCGCGGCGCAGCCGACGCCCTCGAAGGCCGATGCGGAGGCGGACAGTCCCTCGCTCTGGGACAAGGTCAAGGCGATCTTCAGCTAGCGCGAGGCACGCCGGATTCCGATAGGCTCGCTAATATCTTGTTAGCGATGCGCTGATTGCGGCCTCCGTAGGACTACCGGGAACGGGCGGATTCGCCGCGTATTCCAGTAGGGATTTCAGAGTTCACTAACAGAAGCGGCAGAGGTTCCGGAACATCGGAGACCCCTGCCGCATGAGCGCTGCAACCCAACGAACCGGATGGAGCCGTCTGCCGCTGCGCGCGGCGGCGTTTGTCGTGCTGACCTGCGCGACCATCCTCGGCGTCAGCGGCTGGCGCGAATGGGCTGCGCGCGATGCAGTGCTCAGGGGCGCCGAGGCCGAGATGGCGAACGTCGCCCGGTCGCTGACCCAGCATGCCGAGGACAGCCTCGATCTGCTGGATTCCGGTGTCGTCGGCGTCGTCAGCCGGCTTGAGATGGACGGCACGGCACCGGCCACGATCGCCAAGCTGCGCACCCTGCTGGAAGTACGCAAGAAGGCCGTTGAGCGCATTCACAGCCTCGCCATCATCGACGACCAGGGCAATTGGCTGACCTCGCCTGGCACGATCGGCTCGACGCTCAGCGACGATGCGTTCTTCCGCTATCATCAGCTCTCCCCGAAACGAGAGCCCCATGTCGGCCGTCCCGTAAAGAGCCTCTTGGACGGCGAATGGGTCGTCACCCTGTCGCGCCGCTTCAACAAGCCCGACGGCAGCTTCGGCGGCGTGGTGCTCGCGACCATCAGTTCAAGATATCTTTCGCATTTCTATGAGCAGTTCGAGATCGGCCGCAACAGCTCGGTGTCGCTCACGCATGGCGACGGCCTGATGATCGCGCGCAATCCCAGCAACGAATCATTCGTCGGACACAGCGTTGCCGACAAGCCGTTGTTCCGCGACGCCGGCCTGCAACGGCCGAGCGGCGCCTATCATTTCAAGTCGCCGCTGGACGGTGTCGAGCGTGTCAGCTTCTTCAAGCGCAGCAGCCGTTTCCCGCTCCTTCTGCTCGCCACTGTCGACAAGGAGGAGTTGCTTGCGCCTTGGCGCGCCGCGGCCGTCTCCCGCATGCTCTACGTGCTCGCGCTGGTGATGCTGATCGCGGTGATCGGCGCCGTGCTGGTGCGGCAGCTCCAGCGCGGCCAGAGAATGGCTGCGGCCCTGATCGAGAAAGAGGCGCATTTCCGCCTGCTCGCCGAAGGCTCCAGCGACATGGTGACCCGCATCGGGCTCGACGAGCGGCTGCGCTATGTCTCGCCCTCGTCCGTGCGCGTGGTCGGCTGGCGCGCCAGCCAGTTGATCGGCACCCCGGCACTGGCTGGCATCAATCCGGAGGATCTGCCGGCGGTCCAGGCCATCGTCGACGCCATGAAGCGCGGCGAGCGGGAGGAGGCGCGCCTCACCTACCGCAACTCGACCCGGCAGAACGGCGAAGTCTGGCTGGAATCGACCATGCGGGTGACGCGCAAGGACAACGGCCGCGTCGACGGCGTGGTCGCGATCTCCCGTGACATCACCGAGCACAAGAAGCTGGAAACCAGGCTCGAGACGCTGGCGATCGAGGACAGCCTCACCGGCCTTGCCAACCGCCGCCGCTTCGATGAGCGGTTGAAGGAGGAATGGGCGCGGGCCTATCGCGACCGCTCCAGCCTCGCTTTGCTGATGATCGATGTCGATCATTTCAAGGCCTATAACGACGAATACGGCCACCCCGCGGGCGATGCCTGCCTGCGTGTGGTCGCAAAGATCATCGCGGCCGAGACGCAGCGCGCCGGCGATCTGGCGGCGCGCTATGGCGGCGAGGAATTCGCCATGCTGCTGCCGAACACCGATGCCGACGGCTGCGCCCTGGTCGGCGACCGGATCCTCAAGGCCATTCACGAGGCCGGCCTCGTTCATGGCAGCAATCTGGCGTCTGGATGTGTCACCGCCTCGGTCGGCGGTGCGACTTGCCGGCCGGCGCTGGAGCGCACGGCCGGCGTGACCTCGCTGGTTGAGGCTGCCGACCGGGCGCTCTATGCCGCCAAGGAGGCAGGCCGCGACCGGCTGATGATGTCCGGCGAGCTCATGAATTTGATGCCCCGGGCGTCCGGTCAGTAGGACGCCGGGGGGGACCAGAGCTCAGTAATGCGGCGGAGGCTCGTTGGCAGGTCCGGGCGCATTGACCTCGGCCTCCTGCAGCCGCTCGCCGAGCTCCGCGATCTTCCGCGTCAGCACGTCGATCTGCTTCCACTGCGCGGTGATGGTCTGGTTCAGCGTCTCGATCGTGTCGTCCTGATAGGCGAGGCGCGTCTCCAGCGTGTCGATGCGCTCGCTCAGCGTCTTGATGTCATTCGTCACGCGTTGCGTCCTTATTCCGTTCGCGCAGACCGTGGCCGAGCGCGACGCGCTCGTCGAACACGAAGCATTCGCCGCGCCAGCGGCTCTGCGCCTCCGGCACCTCTTCCAGATATTTGAGGATGCCGCCTTTGAGGTGATAGACCTCGGCAAAGCCGCGCGCGAGCAGATGCGCGCTCGCCTTCTCGCAGCGGATGCCGCCGGTGCAGAACATCGCGATCCTGCGGTGCTTTGCCGGGTCGAGCTTGATTGCGGCAAAATCCTTGAACTGGCCAAAGCTCCTGATGCCGGGGTCGATCGCGCCCTCGAACGTGCCCATCGCCACCTCAAAGGCGTTGCGGGTGTCGAGCAGCAGCGTGTCGGGCGCAGAGATCAGCGCGTTCCATTCGCTCGCATCGACGTAGGTGCCGACCTGACGGGTCGGATCGGCAGCCGCATCGCCGAGCGTGACGATCTCCTTCTTCAACCGCACTTTGAGCCGCCCGAACGGCATGGCTTCGGCGGTCGAGAATTTCAATTCGAGATTGTCGAGCCTGCCGCCGAACATGCCGCCGCGCGCCAGCTCATGGGCGAGGGCGGTAATCGCCTCCGGCGCGCCGGCGAGGGTGCCGTTGATGCCCTCCTGCGCCAGCAGCACGCTGCCCTTCAGCTCAAGGTCGGCGCAGAACGCGCGCAGGGGCTCGCGCAGCTCGCGGTAATCCGGGAGGGCGGCGAATTGGTAGAAGGCGGCGACCTTGGTAACCGAATTCGGATCAGACATGGCGGCTCGTTTAGCAGGCGACCGCCGCTCGGAAAACCCACATGCCGCCGGCCTCGAAGGTCTATACGCCCAGCGGATGGCAGCCATTTCTCTGGTATGCCAGCATTGCCGAGGGCCGCGGGAATGTGTCATGTAGACCCGGTTTTTCCCGAGATGGCGCGCCACCTGCGCCCACGCCAAGAAAGCAAGAAATTCGATGAGAAACTTCCATTTCCCCGGCAGGTCCACGGTCCACGCCACCAACGCTATGGTTGCGACCTCGCACCCGCAGGCCTCGCTCGCGGCGATCGAGGTGCTGCGTGAGGGCGGCACGGCGGTGGACGCGGCCGTGGCGGGCTCGGCGGTGCTCGGCGTGATCGAGCCGCAATCGACCGGTATCGGCGGAGACTGTTTTGCGCTGGTCCAGCCGCGCGGCGAGGGCAAGATCGTCGCCTATAACGGCTCCGGCCGCGCGCCGAAGGCGGCGAGCGCCGACTGGTATCTCGAACGCAAGATCAACTCCGTGCCGCTGACCTCGGCGCATGCGGTCTCGATCCCCGGCGTGGTCGATGCCTTCGCCACCGTCTTGCGCGATCACGGCAAGTTCGGCTTCGACCGCCTGCTCCAGCCCGCGATCAAGGCAGCCGAGGAAGGTTACGTCGTCGCGCCCCGCGTCGCCTTCGACTGGAAGAACCAGTTCGAGAAACTGAAGGCCGGCACCAACACCGCCCGCTACCTGTTGCCGGGCGGCAAGCCGCCGGTGGCCGGCGACGTCATCCGTCAGCCCGAGCTCGGCAAGACTCTGCGCGCGATCGCCAAGGACGGCCGCGATGCCTTCTACAAGGGCCCGATCGCGGAAGACCTGGTCGAGACTCTGCGTGGGATCGGCGGCCTGCACACGCTCGACGATTTCGCCGCGCATACCACCGAGACGACGACGCCGATCGGCACCATGTACAAGGGCTATGATTTCTGGCAGTGCCCGCCGAACGGCCCGGGCGTCACCGCGCTCTTGATGCTCAACATTCTGTCGCGCTTCGATCTGACCAAGTACGCGCCCGTCAGCGTCGAGCGTTTCCATCTCGAGGCGGAAGCCGCGCGCATCGCCTACATGAACCGCGAGATGCATGTCGCCTCTCCCGAGCACATGAAGATCAACGTCGCCGAGATGCTCGAGAAGGGTTTTGCCGACGAGTACATCAGCAAGATCCGCATGGACGGCATGCTCGACCTGCCGAACGTCGCACCGCCGATGAATCCGTCGACGATCTACATCACCGTCGTCGACAAGGACCGCAACGTCTGCTCGTTCATCAACTCGGTCGCGCATTCCTTCGGCTCGGCCATCGTCTCGAACAAGACCGGCGTCCTGTTCCAGAACCGCGCCGGCGGTTTCCGCATCCAGCCGGGTCATCCCAACTGCATCGAAGGTGGCAAGCGCCCGCTGCACACGATCATGCCGGGTCTGCTGACCAAGGGCGGCCGCTCCGTGATGCCGTTCGCCGTGATGGGCGGACAGTACCAGCCGACCGGCCAGACCCATCTGTTGACCAACATCCTCGATTACGGCTGCGACGTGCAGGAGGCGATCGACATGCCGCGCGGCCTGCACTACGAGGGCCAGTATCAGCTCGAGGACGGCGTGCCGGCCGCAATCGTCCAGGGCCTGCAGAAGCTCGGCCACAAGACCACCAGCGTGGTTGGTCCGCTCGGCGGCGCCCAGGCGATCTGGATCGATTGGGACAAGGGCACGCTCACCGGCGGTTCCGATCCGCGTAAGGACGGCTGCGCGTTGGGTTATTGATCGCCAGCGCTAGTTCCCCGCGCGAGATCAGGAAAAGTTGACGAAGGGCGATGCGGCATTTGCCGCATCGCCCTTTCCCGTTCGGAACGGAGCTCATTGCTTCAGGTTAAGGGGCGATGAGCGGTGCAGGCGTGCGCTGCTTTGAAGATCAGCGGCGGAGGCGTCGATGTCCGATTCATCAAGTTCCAAACAATCAGCATTCGATCGGCGCGCCTTCATGGCGGGGGCGGCCGGCAGTGTACTCGTCCCGATCACGGCGCGCGCGGCCGCAGAGGAGGCCAGGGCCCCAGCTGCACAGGATCCGGCACTTCCCGTCGACGTCACGTTGCGCGTCAACGGCAAGGACAAGCGCCTGCACGTCGACGCACGAACTACGGTGCTCGATGCGCTGCGCGACCATCTCAAGCTCACGGGGAGCAAGAAGGGCTGCGACCACGGCCAGTGCGGCGCCTGTACGGTGCTGATCGACGACCGGCGGGTGGTGTCGTGCCTGACGCTCGCGCTCGCGGCCGAGGGGCAGGAGATCACGACGATCGAGGGCCTCGCTACCGACGATCGCCTGCATCCGATGCAGCAGGCCTTCATCGACAACGACGCGTTCCAGTGCGGCTATTGCACGCCCGGCCAGATCATGTCCGCAATTGCCTGCGTCAAGGAGGGCCATGCCAAGAGCGAGGCCGACATCCGCGAATATATGAGCGGAAATATCTGCCGCTGTGCCGCCTATCCCAACATCGTCGCGGCGGTAAAGCAGGCCGCGCCCGAGATCATGAAAGGCTAGGCGCATGCGACCGTTTTCATATCAAAGGGCAACAGACCCTGATACGGCCGTGCAGGCGCTCAGCGCCGCTGCGGCCGCGAACAATCCGCTGACCCAGGCCCGCGCGCAGCCGCTCGCCGGCGGCACCACGCTGATCGATTTGATGAAGCTCGACGTGATGCGGCCCGCCGCGCTCGTCGACATCAATCCGCTCGCACGCGACTGGTCGGCGATTGAGCCCAAGGGCGACGGCGTGCGCCTCGGCGCGCTCGCGAAGATGTCGGATGTTGCCGCGCACGATGAGATCCAGCGCAATTATCCGGTCATCGCCAATTCCCTGAAGCTGGCGGCCAGCGCCCAGTTGCGCAACATGGCGACGCTCGGCGGCAACGTGATGCAGCGAACGCGTTGCAGCTATTTCCGCGACGTGTCCTACGAGAATTGCAACAAGCGCAATCCCGGCTCCGGCTGCGCCGCCATGGACGGCGTCAACCGCATGCATGCGGTGCTCGGCGTTTCCGACCAGTGCATCGCGACCTATCCCGGCGATTTCGCGCAGGCGCTGATCGCTCTGGATGCAATCGTCGAAATCACCGGAAAATCCGGTGCCCGCAGCCTGCCCTTTGCCCAGCTGCACAAGACGCCCGGTAACACACCCGAGATCGAGACCACGCTGCAACCGGGTGAGCTGATCTCGGCGTTCTCCATTTCCGGACGCTGGCCCCGTTCGGTGTATCTCAAGGCGCGCGACCGGCAGTCCTACGAGTTCGCGCTGTCCTCGGCGGCTGTCGCCCTCGACGTACAGGACGGCATGATCAGGGACGCGCGTGTTGCGCTCGGCGGCGTCGCCACCGTGCCCTGGCGGGCGCGCGAGGCGGAGGCGCTATTGAAAGGACAGAAATTCGATGACGGCCTGGCGCAGCGTGTTGCCGATGCCGCCTTCGCGGACGCCAAGGGGCGTCGGCAGAACAGCTTCAAGATCGCGCTCGGCAAGCGCGTCGTGGCACGTGCGCTCCAGCAGGCCGTAACGATGGAGATCTGATCATGACCGCTGCTGCTCCCGAGCCGAAGACGAACATGGGCCAGCCTGTGCCGCGCTATGACGCGGTCGTAAAGGTGACGGGACGCGCGACCTACGCGTCCGACATGCCGCTCGTCGACCCCGCCTATGCGTTCCTCGTCACCAGCGCCATCGCCAAGGGGCGGATCGACAGCTTCGATCTCGATGATGCCAGGCGTGTCCGCGGCGTGATCGATGTCGTCACCCACGAGAACGCACCGAAGCTGAAGGACTCGAAGCTCTTCAGCAATGGCGGCTATGCGGGCACGACGATCCAGCCGCTGAAGACGGCCGAGATCGCCCATGACGGCCAGATCATCGCGGTGGTCGTTGCCGAAACCTACGAGGCGGCGCGCGAGGCCGCCAACCGCGTCAAGGTCAGCTACACGGCCTCTGCGCCAACCGCGACCTTCGATTCGCCGGGGACGACCGTTGCGGCTGCGACGGGGCAGAATGCCCAGTTCAAGGAAGACCCGAAAGTCGGCGATTTCGCCAAGGCGTTCGACGAGGCCGAGGTCAAGCTGACCGCCTCCTACGAGACGCCGACCCAGCATCACAATCCGATGGAGCTGTTCTCGACGAGCTGCGCCTGGATGGGCGACGAGCTCGTCATCTACGAGCCAAGCCAGTTCGTCTACGGCCTGAAGTACGGCGTCGCCGAACAGCTCGGCATCGACGCCGACAAGGTGCGCGTGGTCAATCCCTATGTCGGTGGCGGCTTCGGCTCGCGCGGCTCGATGACGCCCCGCACCGCCATCATCGCCGGCATTGCCAAGCGCCTGAACCGGCCGGTCAAGCTGGTCCCGACCCGCGACCAGGGCTTTACCATCGCCACCTATCGTGCAGAGACCCGCCACGAGATCAAGCTCGGTGCGCGCCGCGACGGCAAGCTGGTCGCGCTCAGGCACGAGGGCGCCGAGGTGTCTTCACGGCCTGACGCCTATTGCGTCGGCGGCACCAAGACGACGACGCGGCTCTATGCCTGTCCGAATGTCGATAGTCTCGTTTCGATCGTTCGGGCCGACCGCAACACGCCCGGCTTCATGCGCTCGCCGCCGGAGGTGCCGTATCTGTTCGCGCTGGAAAGCGCCATGGACGAGCTCGCGGTCAAGCTGAACATGGATCCGGTCGAGCTTCGCCGCATCAACGACACCACCAACGAGCCCATCAGTGGCAAGCCCTACACCTCGCGCTCGCTGATGGCCTGTTTCGACGAGGCCGCCAAGGCGTTCGGCTGGGCGCAGCGCTCGCCTCAGCCGAAGTCGATGTCGGACGGGGATTGGCTGATCGGCTATGGCTGTGCCGCAACCTGCTATCCGACGCAGATGGGACCCGCCGCAGCACGCGTACGTCTGCAGCGCGACGGCCGCACCCGCGTCGAGATCGCCGGCCACGAAATCGGGACCGGCGCCTACACCGTCATTGCCCAGACTGCGGCCGAAAGGCTCGGCGTGCCGCTGGAGAAGGTCGCGGTCTTCATCGGCGACAGCGATCTGCCGCCGGCGCCCGTTGCCGGAGGCTCGAACTCCACGGCCAGCACCTGCTCCGTGGTGACGATGGTGTGCGATCAGATCCGGCAGCGCCTGTTCAAGGCGGTGATGCCCAGCCAAAGCCTGACGGACAAGGCCAAGGAGACCGTGGGCATCGGCCAGACGCCGGCCACGCAGGCGGCGAAGGGCGACCGGCCGCTCGACCTGGAGAAGGCGTTCGACGCGCTCGGTGTTGGCGTCGTCGAGGAATATGGCGAGTGGAAGCCGGAAGGCGCGCCGCTGGATTCCTTCCGCGCCATGCATAGCGGGCAGGTGCGGCTCGTGGGCGGTCACGCAATGAAGGACCAGATCGCCTATGCGTTCGGCGCGGAGTTCGTCGAGGTTCGCGTCAATCGCTTCACGCACGAGATTCGCTGCCCCCGCCTGGTCGGCGCCTTCGCTGCGGGCCGCATCATGAACCCGCGCACCGCGCGCAGCCAGCTGATGGGCGGGCTGATCTGGGGCATGTCGTCGGCGCTGCTGGAGGCCACCGAGATCGACGAACGCAATGCGCGTTACGTCAACGACAATCTCGCCGACTACCTCGTGCCCGTGAATGCGGACGTCGCCGACGTCGAGGTCATTCTGCTGTCGGAGCAGGATGACCACATCAATCCAGTCGGCGTGAAGGGTGTCGGCGAGCTCGCCAATGTCGGCACCAATGCGGCCATCTGCAACGCGATCCACCACGCCACTGGCCAGCGCATCCGCAAGCTCCCGGTTCGGCTGGAAAATATCGAGGTGTGAGGGGTGGAAACCCCACCCGCGTTGCGCTAGACACCTCCCGCCACAAACGGAAGGTGTCTTTATGCAGCGTTTCCAGCGCGCGCTCCTCACCCTGATGTCGGCGCTCGCGATCACCGTGATCGCAGGCGTGTCGCATTTCGTTTCCACCACGGCCTCGGCCCAGACCGCAGGAAAGACCATGACCACAGCTTCAGGCTTGCAGATCATCGATTCCACCGTCGGCACCGGCGCCTCGCCGCAGCCCGGCCAGATCTGCGTGATGCACTACACCGGCTGGCTCTATGAGAACGGCCAGAAGGGCAAGAAATTCGACAGCTCCGTCGATCGCAAGGAGCCGTTCGAATTCCCGATCGGCAAGGGCCGCGTCATCGCCGGATGGGACGAGGGCGTTGCCTCCATGAAGGTCGGCGGCAAGCGCACGCTGATCATCCCGCCGCAGCTCGGCTACGGCGCGCGCGGCGCCGGCGGCGTGATCCCGCCGAATGCGACGCTGATGTTCGACGTGGAATTGCTCGCGGTGAAGTAACTGACGTTTCCACGTCGTCATGCCCGGGCTTGTCCCGGGCATCCACGTTCTTATACCGCATGCGAAGACGTGGTTGGCCGGGACAAGCCCGGCCATGACGAAGTGAGCAAGACAAAACAAAAGGACCGGCCTTTCGGCCGGTCTTTTCGCTTTCAGCTTCTACGCGAGTCACTCCGCCGCGCGCTTTGCGGATGCCGCGGCGCGATCGATCGCGTCCTTGGCGGCGTCCTTGGCATCGCCCATGGCCTGCTGGCCCTTGCCCTTCACTTCCTGGACCGCGCCTTCGCCCTTCATGCGGTCGGAACCGGTGGCTTCACCGATGCCCTGCTTGGCCTTGCCGATCGCTTCGTTGGCGTTGCCCTTGATCTTGTCGGTCGTGCTGCCCATGAAACTCTCCTTGCATTTTGCTCGCAAAGGTAACGTCCCGCAGCTATGAGGGTTCCGATTTTGGTATGGCTCGCCGGCGCGGCTTCGGGTTAGTTTGCCGCGCACGGAACCAACAGAAAGCAAGTCCCATGACCGGCCATGACCATTCGCATTCCCACCATGACCATTCGCATTCCCACCATGACCACGATCACGACGATCGCTGGAAACATGACGGCGTGCGCGTCATTCCCGGCAATCAGCTCGATACCAACGTGCCGTCGACGGCCGGCATGGACCGCGCGGCCGCGATCAATTTCGCGCGCGTCGGCGCGCAGAAGTTGTGGGCAGGCACGGTCAGCATCAAGCCCGATGCCAAGACCGGCGCGCATCACCACGGCCATCTCGAAAGTGTCATCTACGTGGTGAAGGGCAAGGCGCGGATGCGCTGGGGCGAGAGCCTGCAATTCACTGCGGAGGCTGGCCCCGGCGATTTCATTTTCGTCCCGCCCTACGTGCCGCACCAGGAGATCAACGCGAGCCCCGACGAGGTGCTGGAATGCGTGCTGGTGCGAAGCGACGGCGAGGCCGTGGCGATCAACCTCGACATCGAACCCGTCGAGAAGCCCGAGACCGTGCTGTGGATCGATCCGGTGCATCGGGATCCGAACGAGAAGAAGTAAGACTGCCCTGGGGGGCGGCCGATCGTCCCCAGGGGCTGAAAAAATATCCGGAAGCGCTGTCGGATGGCTGTCGGCCCATCCGTCCTTGGGCAGAACCCCGCCCAAGGAGCTTCCGATGCCCAGGATGATCTTCCTCAATCTGCCAGTGACCGACCTCAAGCGCGCGACTGCCTTTTATGAGGCGATCGGCGCGACCCGAAACCCGCAATTCAGCGACGATACGGCGAGCTGCATGGTCTTTTCCGAGACCATCTACGCGATGCTGACGACCCACGACAAATTCCGTCAGTTCACGCCGAAGCCGATCGCCGATGCAAAGACTTCGAACCAGGCTCTGTTCTGCCTGTCCGCCGACACCCGCAACGAGGTCGACGAGATCGTCGGCAAGGCCGACGCCGCTGGCGGGGTGGCCGATCCCAGCCCCAAGGACGAATACAGCTTCATGTACGGCCGCAGCTTCGAGGATCCGGATGGCCACATGTGGGGCGTGAACTGGCTCGACATGGCGGCTGTCCCTCCGCAGCCCGCGATGGCCAATGCCTGACCGCCGTCCCCCGAACACTAAATCCAAGAGGAGCATTCACGATGCCTAAGGTCGTCCCCTGCATGTGGTTCAACGGCGATGCCGAGGAAGCCGCGAAGTTATACACCGCGCTCGTGCCGAATTCGGCAATCACGCACGTCCAGCGCAACGTCTCGGACGGTCCATCCGGCAAGGAAGGCTCCGTGCTGGTCGTCGAGTTCACGGTGGCCGGGCAGCCCCTGGTCGCGCTCAACGGCGGCATGAAGATGGAGTACACCCACGCCATCTCGCTGATGATCCATTGCGACGACCAGACCCAGGTCGATAGCGTCTGGAATGCCTTCCTCGCTCATGGCGGCAAGGAAGAGCAGTGCGGCTGGCTCAGGGATCGCTGGGGCGTGGCCTGGCAGGTGGTGCCGAAGGTGATGTTCGAATTCCTGTCGAGCCCGGACAGGGCGGCGGCTGCACGCGCGATGCAGGCGATGATGAAGATGGTGAAGCTGGATGTCGACGCGTTGCGGCGCGCGTTCGAGGGCAAGTCGGCGGCGTGAGCCGACACAGGTGTCGTAGGGTGGGCAAGGACGCTCTTGCGCCGTGCCCACCATCCATCCCTGCGTGAGGGAGTTAGTGGGCACGCTTCGCTTTGCCCACCCTACGAGACCGCGCCTGCAGCTAATAATTGATCCTTAGCCCGACGCCGCCGTGGATGGTGTTGCCCACCGGCTGCGGGCCCAGCGTGCCGTTGGCGAAGAGATCCACGATCCAGCCCTTTTGCACGCGGAAACCGAGGCGGCCGCCATATTCGAACCAGCCCTGGTTGCCCATGGTCGGCACCACCACGCCGTTGCCGGTCACGGTGGCGACGATGCCGCTGTGGCTTGCGAACGACTGCACCCAGCCACCGTTGACATTGGTCTCGATGTTGCTGCCGAACAGATGCGTCCACTGCCCGCCGATCTTGACCAGGCTGGTGCGGTCGGTGCCGGTCGCGATAGTGGCGTCGAATGGATTGAATGCCACCGCATTGTCGCTATAGCCGGACACGCGCTGCCAGAGCTGCCAGACCTCGATCGAGGCTGCGACTTCGTCGCGCGGTGACACGCGGCTGATCCAGCCGGCGCGGCCGTAGACCGCGTAGTTCGAGGCGTTGGTCGAGCTCGTCACGCTCACCGGGCCGAGGCTGGTGTCGTAGCTGCGGGTGTAGCGCGCCTTCTCCCACGGCGTCAGGATCGTGCCGACGTCGAAGAACGGACGCGACGAGCCCCAGTCGGTGAAGTCATAGCGCAGCGCGAAGGCGCCGATCGGTGCGCTCGTGATCTTGTAGCCGCCCTCGTTGTATTGCGTGTAGGCGATGCCGGCGAGCAGCGACAAATTGTTGGTCAATTCCTTGCGGCCGTGGATGCCGGCCGAGAACGAGCCGGCCGAGCCGAATGCGCTGATGCAGTCGCTGCAATTGACCTGCTCGTTGACGCCGAGCAGCACCGTGCCGAGCACCCGGTTGGTGATCATCTGGTTGAAGCGCTGGCCCGCGAGACCGCCGATCGAATTGCCGCTGGAATCTGCGCCGGTCGGCGTCGGGCTCGGTGATGGACTTGGACTCGGCGAGGGCGAGGGCGAGGGATAGGGGCTCGGCGAAGGAGAGGGCGAAGGAGAATATGTCGGCGTTGGGGACGGTGAATAGCTCGGGTCAGGCGTCGGCTCGCCGCATTCGATTTCGCAGGTCCCCTGAGCCGCCGCTGGACGAATCTCAAGTGCGACAAACGCAAGCGCAGCGACCACGGTCAGCAGGCCGGTGAGAACGAAGAGCCGAAAGTTGAATTTCGCCATCGTCAGCGCCCGCACAGCATGCCGTCGTCATGGACGGCGGGCGTGATGGTCGGCGAGGCGTCGGCATACTGGTTCACCGCGCACAGCCCGGCACTTGCGGCGCAGTTGGCGGCGAAGGTCCAAGGCGGCGAGTTGGTTTTGGTGATGCTGACCTTGCCGCCGGTCGAGGTGATGATTGCAGTGTCGCCCGGCTGGGTCAGCTGCACGCACTGGAAGCTCGTCGTGCAGACGCTGGCCGCGCCGTCCTGAAGCACGACGACGGAGCGTCCGCGCTGCGAGAGGATGTCGAGCGTGGTACCGCGCACGCCGATGGTCGCAAGCGGCGTCGTGATCTTGTAGGCGGTCTTCTCGGAGTGTCCGGTGACGAAACGGAATGCGCCCGTGGTCATGCGGATCGCGACGTCGCGATAGCTGTGCTCGTCGTTGAAGACGGTGCGGTCGAGCTTCAGCGTGGCGCTGGGACCGAGTGACAGATTGGTGCTGTCGGCCATCACGAAGCGCGCAGCGCTGTCGGCGCCGGTGCGCACGGTCTCGTCGCGCAGCATGCTGTCGCCGACATTGATCGGCGTGGTGGCCGCGGCGACGCGCACCACCTCGTTCCGGATCACGACGGCTTCGCCGATGCGCGTCTGCGCCATTGCGCAGGGCGCGGCGCCGAGTGCCGCCGACAACAGGGTGGGGAAAAGCCAGAAACGCAAATTCATTTCGCAACCGATCGATATGTCCCTGATCGTACCGGATCGCGCGTGCTTGTGATGTGGCGGAATTATCACAAGCGGCGCGGGACGTGCGTCATGCTTAGTGACAGTTGCGGCAGAATGCGTTCAATGAAAAACGAGACTTCTATTTTTGTCCGCGGTGACGCAAATTTGCCACGCAAAATATCCCCTCAGCAGCCGCTCGAATTGTCCGCGGTTCCGATGATGTCGCGAAGCGCAGTGATCGCTGTCGCGATTTTCCTGGTCGCGCATCTCGCGCTGCTGATCGGACTGACGACGCCGGAGAAGTTCGTCTTCGATGAGGTGCACTACGTGCCGGCGGCGCGGCAGATGCTGGCGCCGGCGATGTCGCAACCGATGCTCAATCCGATGCATCCGCCGCTGGGCAAGGAGCTGATCGCGATCTCGATCGCGGCCTTCGGCGACAACGCGCTTGGCTGGCGCTATCCCGCGACATTGTTAGGCGCATTGGCGATCGTCGCGATCTATCTATGCGGCCTCGCGCTGTTCTCGGGGCAAGGCCCCGCGATCGCGGCGGCGCTGATCGCGGGGCTCAACCAGATGCTGTACGTGCAGGCGCGCATCGCCATGCTCGACATCTTTGCGCTCGGATTCGGTCTGCTCGCGACCGCCGCCTTCATGCACGGGTTTCGACGAGAGCGGCCGCAGGCGCTGTTCGCGCTCGCCGGCAGCCTGTTCGGCTGTGCTGCAGCCTGCAAATGGAGTGGCCTGTTTCCGCTCGGCGTCTGCATCGCGATCGTTGCAATGATCCGCCTGATGCAGAGCTGGCGCACGCTGTTCGCCGACCCGAAGCCGGACGACTGGTATCGGCCGGACCTTTGGCCCGGCCTCCGGCTGCATCATGTCGCGCTGTGCTTCGCCGTCTTGCCCGCCGTGGCTTACCTTGCCGCTTTCGTTCCGCTCTATGGATTGTCGTTGCCGGATCTGATCGAGGCGCAGCGCCGGATCTTCGCCGACAACACCACGACCGCGATTGCCGGCCACACCTATATGAGTTCATGGCCATCCTGGCCGCTGCTCGCGCGCCCGGTGTGGTTCCTGTTCGACAAGATCGCGGAAGACAACGTCTCCGCGGTCGTCTTCCTCGGCAATCCGCTGGTGTTGTGGCCGGCTCTGCTCGCGCTCGCGCTCGTGCTGCGCGACTTCGTCGTCGAGCGCCGCTGGGACGCGTTCCTGATCGCGGCGTTCTATTTCGGTCCCTGGCTCGCCTGGGCGTTGCTGCCGCGCACGCTGGGTTTCATCTACTATTATCTGCCGGCCGCCACCGCAGCGTCGCTCGCCCTGGTCTACGTACTGCGCCGGGACGGCCTGCCGCGCTGGCTGCTTTGGGTCTATGTCGGCGTGGCGGGGATCGGTTTTGCGGTCATGCTGCCGATCTCGGCGGCCTTCATCGGCACCTCGATGCGGACTTTCGGCCGGCTGATGCTGTTCCAGAGCTGGATATGACATCGCTGCCTGCCGAGGCGGCAGGCGGCGTGTTTCGAGCGATGATGGCGAGTTATTTCGACGCGGTCTTGGTGTCCATGTTCACGACCTGGACGCGGCGATTGATCGGGTCGGCGCCGTTGGCGGTATCCTTCAGCTTGGTCTTGCCGTAGCCGACGGTAACGAGATCTGTGCCGTTGAGGCCGTAGTTCTGCACCAGGTACTTCTTGATGGTGTCGGCGCGCCGCTCGGAGAGTCCTTGATTGTATTCTTCGCCGCCGATCGCGTCGGTGTGGCCAGCGACCACGAAGGTCGAACCCTTGAGCGCCGGATCGGACAGGGCCTTGCCGAGCGCCTGCACCGACGGCATCGAGGTTTTGGCGATATCGGCCGAGTTGTAGTCGAACTGGATTTCCAGGTCGATCTTCGGCTTGGTCGCCGCGAGCTCGGCGATCTGCTCGCGCTCGCCCGTCGAGAGCGAGCGGGTCGAGCGGTTGCGCAAGGTACTCAGGAACGTCGCTTCCTTGGCCTGCGCGGCCGCGTCGGGCTGCGAATCGACGGACAGGCCGCGGGTCGCCGGCTTCGGCTTCAGCGCATCCAGGATCTGGCCGGTGGAGACGTTGTTGTCGCCGGCAAGAGCCACGCCGGCCGTCATCGACAGCGCGGCCGAGAAAGCAATCGCCTTCAGTCCAAAGAACTTATCAAAACGGCTCATTGTCGTATCCTCGTTATTACGCCTGATGGCGATTTGATGCTGCGAGCATAGGGCGGGTTCAAAGGCCCTGATGTGACCTTGGTCACGGTGGCCACAACTGCTTCCAGGCTCATTTTTCGAGTATGTCCCGGCGTTCCGGCGTGGCGGACCGGCACGTTTCGCGGCCGCTCGGGAGGCAGGGCCGATCGTCCAATAGCAGTGGTCGCAATCTCCGCGGGATAGGTTCACGCGGCGGCGGGCCCGGTGTGCTTGAAATCACGTTGAGGTGCACGGGCTCTTGGACCGAAGCCTCCGCACACCGATCGTCGCAAAGCCGTCGCCGCGTGGCCCGGCCGCGAACAAGAAATCGGCAAGATGCCCGCATAGCAGGGCGCTTGCCCTGCAATCGCGAACGAAGGAGCCGAGTTCCGTCCAGTGCCGAGGCCCAACGACTATCAACGTGACTATCAATTCTATCGCGGTGGCCCGCCGGATCGGACAGTGTCCCTGAACTCGATGCCCATCTATGTCGGTGCAGCCATGATCGCGGTGGCGATCCTGCTGTCGACGCTGATCACCGGGCTGACCTCGCGTTATGTCGGGCTCGAAGGTCCGACCGAGGAGAACGTGTGGCTGGTCGACCGCCTCACCGGCAGCATCTATCGCTGCCAGGCGGAGAGGCGCGGCAAGGCCTTGTGCGAGCCCGAGGTCGCCACCGGAAGCCTTGGTGACCGGCCCAAGGCACCGAAGGATGGCCGCTAGGCCCTCCGTCTTCGCACCGCAGCAAGAAAATTGTCTTCTCCGCGAAACGTCGGCGCGAGAGAGTACGTAATTGCGAAGGCCGGCATGACGCCGGTTTTGTTTTACGGAGGAGACTTTCGATGAAGATCTTGCTCACGGCCGCAGCCTTGGTCGCCTTCACCCTTTCGCTGTCCCCGGCATCTGCCGCGATGATGGCGTGCACCAAGGACAACATGATGAAGTCCGCCGCGATGATGGGCGCGCCCGATACCCCGGCCAAGATGGCGTCGAACAAGGAAATGGCCATGGCCAACGCCGACATGAGCAATGGCAAGATGAAGAGCGCCTGCATGCATTACATGAAGTCGCAGAAGGCCATGATGGCGAAGTAGGCCTGGGCGGCGTCGAACGGCCGCGCTGTCAGCAGATGGCAGCGCGGTCTTTTCTTTCGGCGTTTTGCCTGCGCTTCTTTCTCCCGGCGCGAATCCCGTTACATTGCGTTCTGCAATGTCACGCACGCCCAAACCCCACCCCCTCACCACGACACAGGCCCGGCAGATCTGGCTGCATGCCCAGCGGCTGGATGAGCGCACCCCGTTCGGCGAGGGAGCAAAGGCCGTCGCGGATGCGGTCGCCCATCTCGGTTATGTGCAGATCGACACCATCAACGTCATCGAGCGCTGCCATCATCACATCCTGTTCAGCCGTATCCCGTCCTATCGCCGCGCCGATTTGCGTCATGCCCAGAGCGTCGACAGAAGCGTGTTTGAGTATTGGACGCATGCGCTCTCTTACGTGCCGACCGGCGACTTCCGCATGTTCCTGCCGGCGATGCGCGAACATCAGCGCGAGGGGCACAAATGGTTCGCCTCGGTGCAGCCGGCCGACATGCGCAAGGTGATGCGGCTGGTGCGTGCCGGTCCGCTGACGATCCGCGACATCGAGGATGACGTGCTCACCGAGAAGGAGCATCTGTGGCAGAGCCGCAAGCCTTCGAAGCGGGCGCTGCAGCTCGCCTTCTATACCGGCGCCGTGACCATCAGCGAGCGGCAGGGCATGCTCAAGACCTACGAGCTGATGACGCGCCATTTCGGCTGGGACAAGCTGCCGAGGCCGGCCTCGGCAAAGGAGATCACGACCTATCTGCTCGAGCGCGCATTGCGGTCGCAAGGTGTGGTGAGCCTCGATTCCATCTGCCACCTCGACGCGCCGCGCAAGAAGGCGGTGGCCGGCCTGATCGCCTCGCGCGTGCGCCGCGGCGAGCTCGTGCCTGTTGCGATCGACGGCGCCGGCAAGCAGGAGCATTGGGCGGTGCCGGCCGCGCTCGAGGCGGGCGGTGAGGCGGTCTCACCCGATCTCGTCCACATCCTCTCGCCGTTCGATCCCCTGATCATCCAGCGCAAGCGCACCAATCTCATCTTCGGCTACAACCATCTGTTCGAGGCCTATGTGCCGAAGGCCAAGCGCAAGCTCGGCTATTTCGCGCTGCCCGTGCTGGTCGGCGACGAGATCGTCGCCGCGCTCGATCTGAAGACCGATCGGCAGGCCAAGAAGCTCTTGATGCAGAAATGGACCTGGATCGGGCAGGGGAAGAAGACTGCGGGCCGCAAGGAGCTCAAGCAAAGGATCGAGGAGGAGCTCGATCGCTTCGAGCGGTTTCAGCTCGCGGAGTGAAGGCGGATCGTAGGGTGGATCAGCCGAAGGCGTAATCCACCACTGTCTGTTTCTGCAGAGACGAAAGCGGTGGATTACGCTTCGCTAATCCACCCTACGTTTCTCGGCTAGCCGATCGATCCACACGGCAACCGCAATCCCGACCGCATATGCCACCAGATTCCACAGCGAGAAGATTCGCCCCAGTAGCAGCGCGCCGGCCGTCGTCAGCCGGAATGCATCGAGCCATGGCGCGTGCACCAGGCGGGAGAATTCCACGACGACTGCGATGATCGCCGCGACGGCTGCGATCCGCGTCCGCGTGAGTCGCGGCAGCAAAACGCCGGCCAGCAGAAACACCATCGTGGCCCACAATAGCGAGCCGCCATACTTCACCGCGAAAGCGGGGAGGCCGAGCGAAAAGCCGTACCAGCGCAACGATAGCCCGCAAGCGATCGCGAGCAGAGCGAGGATGGCGCGGATCATCGCCATCTGCATCGGCGCAATGGCGTGATCCGGCTGCGTCCCGTGCATTGCTCGCTCCATTGACTCTTCGCCCACGATGCTCAAAACCGCCACTCGGCCCTAGAAAAGCAACAACCCCGGGGGGAGCCATGAGCCAGACCACCACCTATGCCGGTTCCGCCGGCGGCGCCAAGAACGCCAAGAGCGAAATCGAGACCTCGACCATCCGCGCCATCTCCTGGCGCCTGATTCCGTTCCTGGTGCTGGCCTACTTCTTCTCCTATCTCGACCGCGTCAATCTCGGTTTCGCCGCGCTGACCATGAACGCCGAGCTGAAGTTCACGCCGCTGATCTTCTCCTGGGGCGCCGGCATCTTCTTCATCGGCTATTTCATCTTCGAGGTGCCGAGCAATCTGGCGCTGGAGAAGTTCGGCGCCAGCCGCTGGATCGCCCGCATCATGGTGACTTGGGGCATCATCTCGGCGCTGATGGCGCTGACGAGCGGCGTGACGAGCTTCTACGTCCTGCGCTTCCTGCTCGGTGTCGCCGAGGCCGGCTTCTTTCCCGGCATCATCCTCTATCTCACCTATTGGTATCCGGCCGAATATCGCGCCCGCTTTCTCGCGGCCTTCGCCATCGCGGTGCCGGTCTCGACCGTGATTGGCGCGCCGATCTCGGGCCTCTTGCTCGGGCTCGACGGCTTGATGGGCCTGAAGGGCTGGCAGTGGCTGTTCATCATCGAGGGCATCCCCTCCGTACTGCTCGGCATCGTCACCTGGTTCTATCTCACCGACAAGCCGGGGAAGGCGGATTGGCTGTCGGGCGAGCAGAAGGCCTGGCTCAAGGCGAAGCTCGATTCGGAGATCGCCATCAAGCAGGCGGTGAAGCATCCCTCGCTCGGCCAGGCGCTGTCGTCGCCGAAGGTGATCGCGCTCAGCCTGATCTATTTCGGCTTCGTCGGCGCGCTCTATGGCATGCAGTTCTGGCTGCCGCAGATCGTCAAGGCGTTCGGCCTCACCAACGCCCAGACCGGCTTCGTCACCGCGATCCCATATCTGTTCGGCACCATCGCCATGATCCTGTGGGCGCGGCACTCCGATGCGACGCGCGAGCGCGTGATGCATGTCGGCGCGCCGCTGCTGCTCACCGCCGTCGCGCTCGCCGTCTCCAGCTACCTCACCGATCCCACGCTGACGATGGTGGTGTTGACTGTCGCGGCCATCGGCGTGTTCTGCTGCTTCGGTGTGTTCTGGACCCTGCCGACCGCCTGGCTCTCCGGCACCGCGGCCGCCGGCGCGATCGCCCTGATCAACTCGGTCGGCAACCTCGCCGGCTTCGGCGGGCCGTACCTGATCGGCTGGGTCAAGGAAGCCACGGGCCAGACCTCGACCGGTCTCTTGGTGCTCGCCGTGCTGCCTCTGCTTGCCGGCATCCTGGTGTTTGTGGGAGGTCACGACAGCAAGCACGAGTTTGTGGAGCAGCGACAGTAGGAATTGGCTGCCATTCCGGGGTGGCCTTCGGGACCATCCCGGAAGGACGATGCTGCTGTGGCGTACGGGCTGCTAATCTGCGCCACGGGCTTTTTGTGAGCCAGCTAGTCCGAGAAACACCAGCAAGGCGCGATTGAGGCGTAAGAGATCCTCGTCATCGAGCCGCCCGATCGACGTCCCCATCTTGGATTTCGGCACTGTGGTGATCTTGTCGACCATCAGGCGGCATGCCACCCGGAGGCCATTACGATCGTTCGGTTCAAGCAGCAGGCGGAAGATCGGCGCCTCAGTTTCGTATGTTGTTATTGGGAAAACCGTGACCGACTCTGTTGCGTCGAAATCGTCGTCCTGCACGATGACAACCGGACGTGGTTTCCCTGCATGGTCCTTTCCGCCGGCTGCTGTCCAAACGTCGCCTCTCCGCATTGCTCGATAAACCGCCATCTTGGGCGTGCTCCGTTGCTGGACGTCCGTCCGCGCGCGGACGGGTTTCAGTGGGGCGAGTTTTGGACAAAGCTTCCTGCGAAAATGTTTCTTACCTGAGACCCTGCCGACTGAATTCTGGGATCTGTCTACAGGTCATTCCGGTTCGCCAGGCCAATCGGAGATCGCATCAACGAAGGCCTGATCCTCTTGCTCGTGGGGGCTCGTCGCGACCGCCAGTGACTGGCGGTGGGCTTCGGCCTTGAAGGACGCTGAACGGACATCTGGGACCCAGATCTGGATCGGACGCAGTCCCTGAGCGCGCAGTCGCTCTCTATGCTCGCGGACCTTGGCCCGAGACGACTTTGGCTTAGACGAGGACGGCATGGGTCCCTCCAATGGTTACATGTAACCATATCAAGATGGGAGAACTCTGCCAATCCGGTAGGAACTCACCACTTTAACGATCACGCTTTTCTGATGACTGACGATTATTGACTTTCATCAGTGATTAGTCGACATTCCTCTCATTCGAGATACAGGAGTGTCCTTCGATGTTCGTCCGGTCGGTTTCGTCGAGTTATTCCAGGCTGTTGGCGGGTGTATCGCTGGCCCTGATGGCCGCGACCCTGGCCGGGTGCAATGACACCGTCGCCGAGAAGGCCGAGCCGCCGCGGCCGGTTCTGGTCGCAACCGCGCATTATGATTCCGAGACGCCGGAGCGGAGCTTCGTCGGCACCGTCAGGCCGCGGATCGAGAGTGACCTCGGCTTTCGCGTCGCCGGTAAGGTCGCCAAGCGCCTCGTGGAGGTCGGTCAGACCGTCGAAATCGGCCAGCCGCTCGCGACCCTCGACGAGGTCGATTTGAAGCTGCAGGCCGAGCAGGCCCTCGCCGAACAGACCGCGGCCACCGGCGTGCTGGCCCAGGCGGCGGCCGCCGAGCAGCGCGCCAAGGATTTGAAGGCCAAGGGCTGGACCACGGACGCACAGATGGATTCGAGCCGCGCCGCCGCCGACGAAGCCCGCGCGCGCTTGAACCGCGCCGAGCGCGCGCTCGAATTGAGCAAGAATTCCCTTTCCTACGCGACGCTCGTTGCCGACGCCCGTGGCGTCGTCACCGCAACGCTGATCGAGCCCGGCCAGGTGGTCGCCGCGGGCCAGGCTTCGATCCGTGTCGCCCGCTTTGCCGAGAAGGAAGCGGTCGTCGCGATCCCTGAGACGCTGGTTGGACGTGCCAAGTCGGGCGTCGCCAGCGTCACTCTTTGGTCCGAGCCGAACAAGAAATACACAGCCAAGCTGCGCGAGATCGCGCCAGCGGCCGATCCGGCCACGCGCACCTATCTTGCGAAATTCTCGTTGCCCGAGGCCGACGACAAGGTCGCGCTCGGCATGACCGCGACGCTCACGCTGTCGGATGCCGCGACCGAGCGCGTCGCGCGACTGCCGCTGTCGGCCCTGTTCAACGAAGGCGGCAAGCCGTCCTTCTACGTCGTCGACGACAACGGCGCGCTTACGCTGAAGCCGGTGACGGTGAAGTCCTACGAGAGCAACGACGTCGTCATCACCAGCGGCGTGGAAGAGGGCGCCAAGATCGTTGCCCTCGGTGTGCAGAAGCTTGATCCGGGCCAGCGGGTGCGGGTCGTGTCGTCACTGTCGTTTTAACTCTCGTCATTCCGGGGGCACGCGTAGCGTGAACTAAGGTGCGCAATTGCGCACCTGAGAATCTCGAGATTCCGGGTCTGGTCCTTCGGACCATCCCGGAATGACAAGAGAAGTCGAGTTCCGTCGTTGCAAGGCGAGTTTCGGCCCCGGCGCCAATGCTTGGGCTGAAGCGGCGAAGCGATCCAGAACCTGCCCAGCCCCCTGGATTGCTTCGCTGCCTCGCGACGACGGGTTGAACAGAGTGACTGTCGTGTTTTTGGCAATTGGATCGTCTTTTCGGAGAGAGCGATGAAGCGCTTCAACCTTTCGGCCTGGGCCGTCAGCCATCCGACGCTGGTTCTCTTCCTGATGATCATTCTCGGCGTCGCCGGCTTCTTCTCCTATGAGAAGCTCGGCCGCGCCGAGGATCCGTTCTTCACGGTGAAGGTGGTCAACGTCTCCGTGATCTGGCCGGGCGCGACCGCGCAGGAGATGCAGACGCAAGTCGCCGATCCCATCGAGAAGAAGATCCAGGAGCTGCCCTATTTCGAGAAGGTGCAGACTTATTCCAAGCCCGCCTTCACCGCGCTGCAGGTGACCTTCCGCGACAGCACGCCGCCGAAGGACGTGCCTTATCTCTTTTATCTGCTGCGCAAGAAGCTGGTCGACGTGCAGGGTCAGCTGCCATCGGGCATCCTGGGACCCGTCGTCAACGACGAGTTCTCCGACGTCGATTCCATCCTCTACATGATGACCGGCGACGGGACGGACTACGCCCAGCTCAAGAAGGTTTCGGAAGGCTTCCGCCAGCGCCTGCTCAAGGTGCCCGGTGTGACCAAGGTCGACGTCTACGGCAACCAGGACGAGCGCATCTTCGTCGAGTTCAGCCACGCCAAACTCGCCACCCTCGGCATCACGCCGCAGGCGCTGTTCGATTCGCTCGCCAAGCAGAACAACGTGACCCCCGCCGGCACGGTTGAGACCTCCTCGCAGCGCGTGCCGCTCCGTGTCACCGGCGCGCTCGACGGTGCCAAGGCCGTTGCCGAAACGCCGGTCGAGAGCAACGGCCGCGTGTTCCGCTTAGGGGATATCGCCACCGTCACCCACGGCTATGTCGATCCGCCGAGCTTCGTCGTCCGCCAGGAAGGCAAGGCCGCGATCGGCATCGGCGTCGTCACTGCCAAGGGTGCCAACATCCTCGACCTCGGCAAGGAGGTCGAGAAGGCGACGGCTGACTTCATGAAGGCGGTGCCGCAGGGCATCGACGTCAAGCTGATCGCCGACCAGCCCAAGGTGGTCGAGCACGCCGTCGGCGAGTTCGTGCACTCCTTCATGGAAGCGCTCGTCATCGTGCTGTTCGTCTCGTTCCTGGCGCTCGGCTGGCGCACCGGCATCGTGGTCGCGCTGTCGGTGCCTTTGGTGCTCGGCATCGTCTTCGTCGTCATGAACACGATGTCGCTCGACCTGCATCGCATCACGCTCGGCGCGCTGATCATCGCGCTCGGCCTGCTCGTCGACGACGCCATCATCGCGGTCGAGATGATGGTGGTGAAGATGGAGCAGGGCTGGGACCGCATGCGTGCGGCGTCCTTTGCCTGGGAATCAACTGCGTTTCCGATGCTCACGGGAACGCTGGTCACGGCCGCTGGCTTCCTCCCCATCGGCTTTGCCAATTCCGCGGTCGGCGAATATGCCGGCAGCATCTTCTGGATCGTGGCGATCGCGCTGGTCGCTTCCTGGTTCGTGGCGGTAATCTTCACGCCCTATATCGGCGTCAAGCTGCTGCCGGAGATCAAGGTGCACCACAACCACGATCCGCACGCGGTCTACGAGACCCGCATGTATCGGGGCCTGCGCGCCATCGTGCAATGGTGCGTCAACCATCGCATCACCGTGGTGGCCGCGACCGTCGGCGTCTTCGTCGCCTCGATCGTCGGATTCGGCCATGTCCAACAGCAATTCTTCCCGCTGTCGGAGCGGCCCGAGCTGTTCTTCCAGCTGCGCCTGCCCGAGGGCACCGCCTTCAACGTCACCGAAAAGGCGGTGAAGAAGGCCGAGACATTGCTGAAGGACGACAAGGACATCGAGACCTATACGTCCTATGTCGGCCAGGGCTCGCCGCGCTTCTGGCTCGGCCTCAATCCGCAGCTGCCGAACGAGGCCTTTGCCGAGATCGTCGTCGTCGCCAAGGGCGTCGAGGCGCGCGAGCGCATCAAGGCCAAGATCGAGAACGCGGCTGCCGAGGGCTTCCTGTCCGAGGCGCGCGTCCGCGTCGACCGCTTCAATTTCGGTCCTCCCGTCGGCTTCCCCGTGCAGTTCCGCGTGATCGGCCCCGACGCCAACACGGTGCGCGAGATCGCCTACCAGGTTCGCGACGTCATGCGGCAGAACAAGAGCGTCAAGGACGTCCAGCTCGACTGGAACGAGCAGTCGCCATACCTCAAGCTCGTCGTCGATCAGGATCGCGCCCGCGCTATGGGCCTGACCCCGCAGGACGTCTCACAGGCGCTCGCGATGCTGATCTCGGGCTCGCAGGTCACGACCGTGCGCGACGGCATCGAGAAGATCGGCGTGGTCGCGCGTGCGGTTCCGTCCGAGCGCCTTGACCTCGGCGGTGTCGGCGACCTCACCATCACCTCGCGCAATGGCGTTGCCGTGCCGCTGCAGCAGATCGCCAAGATCGAGTATGCGCACGAGGAGCCGATCATGTGGCGGCGCAACCGTGACATGGCCATCACCGTGCGCTCCGATGTCGTCGACGGCGTGCAGGCGCCCGACGTGACCAACCAGATCGCGCCGAAGCTGAAGGCGATCAAGGATCACCTCGAGCCGGCCTACCGCATCGAGGCGGGCGGCGCGTTCGAGGAATCGGCTAAGGGCAACGCCTCGATCTTCATCCTCTTTCCGGTGATGGTCATGGTGATGCTGACGCTGCTGATGATCCAGCTGCAGAGCTTCTCGCGCCTGATCCTGGTGTTCCTGACCGCGCCGCTCGGCATCGTCGGCGCCTCGCTCGGCCTCAACGTCGCCAACGCCCCGTTCGGCTTCGTGGCGCTGCTCGGCCTGATCGCGCTCGCCGGCATGATCATGCGCAACACGGTCATCCTGGTTGACCAGATCGAGACCGACGTCTCCCACGGCCTGACCCGGCGCGAGGCGATCGTGGAGGCAACCGTCCGCCGCGCCCGTCCGGTGGTGCTGACGGCGCTCGCCGCTATCCTCGCCATGATCCCGCTGTCGCGCTCGGCCTTCTGGGGTCCGATGGCGATCACCATCATGGGCGGCCTGTTCGTGGCGACCTTCCTCACCCTGCTGTACCTGCCGGGCCTCTATGCGCTGTGGTTCAGGAAGAGCCTGGACGAGGCGGGCAACCCCGAGCAGCCTGCCGCGCCGCAGCATGGGAGCGATGACCCCCGCGCAATTCCGCTTGCTGAAGCGGCTGAATAGGTGAGATGAAGTGCTGGTTGACGAGTCCTGACAGATGACACTGGTTGCGGAACATATCGAAGGCGACACCCGGGATCGTATCCTCGAGGTGGCCGAACGGCTGTTCCGCCAGATCGGGTACCAGAAGACCACGGTCGGCGACATCGCCAAGGAGCTCAGGATGAGCCCCGCCAATGTCTATCGCTTCTTCGAATCGAAGAAGGCGATCCATCAGGCGGTGGCCAGCGGGCTGATGGGCGAGGTCGAGCTCGAGGCGCAGCGGATCGTGGCGAGGCCAGGGCCGGTGCCGGAGCGCTTCCGCGAACTGCTCACCACCATCCATCGCATGAACACCGAGCGCTACGTCGGCGACAACAAGTTGCACGAGATGGTCGAGATCGCGATGCAGGAGGATTGGCAGGTCTGCGTCAATCATATGGAGTGCATCGCCGGCGTCGTCGGCCAGATGATCGCGCAGGGCGTGGCCTCCGGCGAGTTCGAAGCGCCGGACCTCCAGCTGGCCTCGCTGTGCGCCTGCACCGCGATGATGCGGTTCTTCCACCCCCAGATGATTGCCCAGTGTGCCACCAAGCCGGGCCCGACCATCGACCAGATGATCGATTTCGTCATCGCGGGTCTGTCGCCGCGCCACTGACGGGGCGGGAAGTTTCTCCCTATAAGCAGTCGACCGCCTCGGGCTGACCGGTTGGTGGCGGCGCAGGACGGACCAACAAACTCTGTCGTTGCGAGCGCAGCGAAGCAATCCAGACTGTCTCCGCGGAGGGATTCTGGATTGCTTCGCTGCGCTCGCAATGACGAAAAGGAAGCAGCGCGTGACCGACAAAGACCTGTATTTCTACGAGCCCTCCAAGGGCCATGGCCTCAAGCACGATCCCTTCAACGCCATCATCGCGCCGCGGCCGATCGGCTGGATCTCCTCGCGCGATGCCAAGGGTCACGTCAATCTCGCGCCTTACAGCTTCTTCAACGCCTTCTGCTACGTGCCGCCGATCATCGGTTTCTCCTCCACCAATTGGAAGGACACGGTCGAGAATCTCCAGCAGACCGGCGAGTTCGTCTGGAATCTCGCGACGATGGATCTGGCCAAGCATATGAACGCGACCGCCGCGCATGTCGCGCCCGAGGTCGATGAGTTCAAGCTTGCGGGGCTCACCGCCGTTCCCGGCAAGCTCGTCAACGTGCCGCGGGTCGGCGAAAGCCCGGTCGCCTTCGAGTGCAGGGTGTCCGACATCGTCCGTCTCAAAGGCGCCGATGGCAAAGCCGCCGACGCCTGGCTGACGCTAGGGGAGGTGGTCGCCGTGCACATCGACAAGGCCATGATCAAGGACGGTGTCTACCAGACGGCCGCCGCCCGCCCGATCGTCCGCGCCGGCCGCCGCGGCGATTATTTCGAGATCAAGCCCGAAAACATGTTCGAGATGGTTCGGCCGGACTAGGCAGGCGCCTCTCTCACGCCGTCATTCCGGGGTGCGCCGCGAGGCGCGAACCCGGAATCCATACTCCCGATGGTGGTTATGAAATCCGGGCTCGACGCTGCGCGTCGCCCCGGAATGAGGCGGAGAGACATCTAGCCCCAATCTCCCTCCCCGGAACTGCCCCCGCGCCCCCGCCGTTATGGTCCTGGGGGCGGCCGCCCGGCCGCGTCAATTTTGCAGGCGAAGTGTTCGCCTCCGCCAGCCAGTTTCCGCTAAAATGCCGATAACCGCGCCGATGCATGAGGTCAGCCATGAGCTTCCGCCGCGACACCCTGACAAAGCCGATCTTCTCCTGGGCGCGCGGTGTGCTGCCCGCGATGTCCGACACCGAGCGCGAAGCGCTGGAGGCGGGCGACGTCTGGTGGGACGCGGATCTCTTCACCGGCAATCCTGACTGGTCGAAACTGCTGAAAATTGCGCCAGCCAGATTGACCGAGGAGGAGCGGGCCTTCCTCAACGGTCCCGTCGACGAGCTCTGCGCCATGCTCGACGAGTGGAAGATCTTCTGGGAATGGCGCGACCTGCCGCAGGACGTCTGGCACTTCGTCAAGCGCGAGAGATTCTTCGGCATGATCATCCCGAAGGAGTTCGGCGGCCTTGGCTTCTCGCCCTACGCCCATTCGGAAGTGGTGCGCAAGATATCGACCCGCTCGATCGCCGCCGCCGTCACCGTGATGGTGCCGAACTCGCTGGGGCCTGGCGAGCTCCTGATGCGTTTCGGCACAAAAGAGCAGCAGGCGCACTGGCTGCCGCGTCTCGCCGACGGCCGCGATATTCCCTGCTTCGGCCTCACCAGCCCTGAAGCCGGCTCCGATGCCGCCTCGATGGTCGACAGCGGCATCATCTGCAAGGGAGAGTTCGATGGCCGCGAGGTCATCGGGCTCAAGCTCAACTGGCACAAGCGCTACATCACGCTAGGCCCGGTCGCGACGCTGCTGGGCCTCGCCTTCAAGGCCTATGATCCCGATCATCTCGCCGGCCAGCAGGAAGAGCTCGGCATCACCGTCGCGCTGATCCCGACCGATCTGCCCGGCGTCGAGATCGGCCAGCGCCATCTGCCATCGATGCAGGTGTTCCAGAACGGGCCGAACCGGGGCCGCGACGTCTTCATCCCGCTGGATTATGTCATCGGTGGCAAGAAGCGGCTCGGGCAGGGCTGGAAGATGCTGATGACGGCGCTTGCCGCCGGTCGTGGCATCTCGCTGCCATCGCTCTCGGCCGCGGGTGCCGCCTATGCCGCGCGGACCACCGGCGCCTACGCGCGCATCCGCGAGCAGTTCGGGATCTCGATCTCCAAGTTTGAAGGCGTCGAGGAGCCGCTCGCGCGCATCGTCGCCACCGCCTATCAACTCGACGCGGCGCGGCGGCTGACCTGTGCGGCGCTCAACGCCGGCGTTCATCCCGCCGTCATTTCCGGCATTATGAAGCTGCAGGCGACCGAACGGATGCGGATCGCGATCGACGATGCCATGGACATCCATGGCGGCAAGGCCGTGATCGATGGTCCGCAAAACTATCTTGGCAATCTGCACCGCGCCGTGCCGGTCGGGATTACGGTGGAGGGTGCCAACATCCTGACGCGCAATCTCATCGTGTTCGGGCAGGGCGCGATCCGCGCGCATCCCTATCTGCTCGACGAGATGAACGCGCTCGCCGACGCCGATCGCGAGCGTGGCCTCACCGCGTTCGACAAAGCCTTCTGGAAGCATGTCGGCCACAGCTTCCGGACGCTGTTTCGCGCCATCGGCCGGAGCTGGACTTTTGGCGCCTTCGCGCTTGCGCCTGATGCGGGCGACGCCACGCCGTTCTATCGCCAGCTCTCGCGCTATGCGGCGGCGTTTGCGCTCTGCGCCGACATGGCGCTGCTGACGCTCGGCGGCGCGCTCAAGCGCAAGGAGATGCTGTCGGCGCGCTTCGGCGACATCCTGTCCGAGCTGTATCTGCTCTCCGCGGCGCTGAAGCGCTGGCACGACGAGGGCCGGCAGAAGGAGGACTTTGCCGCGCTGGAATGGTGCATGGCCAGCGGCTTCAGGACGATCGAGAACCGGCTCGCCGAAATTCTCGCCAACCTGCCCAATCGCTTCGTCGCAATGTTTCTCAAGCTGGTGGTCCAGCCGTTCGGTGCCCGCGTGCTCGGCCCGTCCGACCGCGTCGTGCATCAATGCGCGGGCATCGTGCTGGAGCCCTCGGCGGCGCGTGAGCGTCTGACGCCGGATCTGGCCCATGTCGAGGACGATGGCGGCTTTGCCCGGTTGGAGCGCGCCTTTATGCTGGCCACCGGCAGCGATGCGATCGCCAAGCGCATGCGCGCCGCGCAGCTGCGCGACTGGAATGATGCGGTCGCCAAGGGCGTGATCACGCAGGCCGAAGGCGAGCAGCTTGCCGCGGCCCATCAGGCCGTCAAAGACGTGATCGAGGTCGACGATTTTGCCCCGGAGGCGCTGTCGCCGATTTACAAGAAAACCGTCAATGTGCATCAGTTCTTCCAGGAACTCGGTGAACAGAGGGCGACGGGCTGATGGCACGACCGGTATTCATCGTCGACGGCAGCCGGACGCCGTTTCTGAAGGCACGCTCGGGGCCAGGACCGTTCACGCCGGTCGATCTCGCCGTGCAATGCGGCCGGCCGCTGTTGGCGCGCCAGCCGTTTGCGCCCGATAGCTTCGACCAGGTCATTCTCGGCTGCGTCAACGTGATTGCGGACGAGATGAATCCGGCCCGCGTTGCCGCGCTCCGGCTCGGCATGGGCGAGGACATGGTCGCCTTCACCGTGCAGATCAATTGCGGCTCCGGCATGCAGTCGATCGACACCGCCTATCGCTACATTCGCGAAGGCCATGCCGACATGATCCTCGCCGGCGGCACCGAGGCGTTGAGCCACGCGCCGCTGGTCTGGTCGAATTCGGGTGTGCGCTGGTTCGCCGGCCTCGCCACCGGCAAGGGCGTGGCCGCGAAGCTCGCCGCGGCCTTCAGGCTCCGCCCCCGCTATCTCAAGCCGATCATCGGCCTGGAACGCGGGCTGACCGATCCCGTCACCGACCTGAACATGGGGCAGACCGCCGAGGTCGTCGGTCATCTCTTCGGCATTACGCGGGCGCAGTCCGATGCCTATGCCGCCGAGAGCCATCGCCGGCTCGCGCATGCGCAAGGCGCGGGCTATCTGAAAGGCGAAGTCGAGACCGCGTTCTCGCGCGACGGCAAGTTCTTCGACCACGATGACGGCGTGCGCCCGGACTCGACGGCCGAGACGCTGGCAAAGCTGAAGCCGGTGTTCGAGCGCCCCTGGGGCCAGGTCACCGCCGGCAATTCCTCGCAGATCACCGACGGCGCCTCCTGGGTGATCCTGGCTTCCGACGCCGCGGTCGCAAAACACAAGCTCACGCCGAAGGCCGCGATCGTCGACAGCAACTGGGCGGCGCTCGATCCCAGCATCATGGGCCTCGGTCCGGTGATGTCAGCGACGTCGCTGCTCCAGCGCAATGGCCTTACTATCAAGGACGTCGAGACCTGGGAGCTGAACGAGGCGTTCGCCACGCAAGTGCTCGGCTGCTTGGCTGCCTGGAACGACGATAAATTCTGCCGCGAAATTTTGGGACTCGAGGGCGCCGCCGGCGAGATCGACCGTGACAAGCTCAACGTCGATGGCGGTGCGATCTCGCTCGGTCATCCCGTCGGCACCTCCGGCAACCGCATCGTGCTGCATCTCGTCAACGCGATGAAGCGGCTCGGTACGCGCCGTGGTGTGGCCACCGAATGCATCGGTGGCGGGCTTGGCGGGGCCATGCTGATCGAGGCGGTGTGACCATGGATTCCAAGATCATGACCGCGCTTGGCGACCGCGTCCTTGAACTCGGGCCCAAGCCCGCGACGGACAGTCCGTACAAGCACTTCAAGCTGACGCGCGATGCCGATGGCGTTGCCTGGCTGCTGTTCGACCGCACTGACGCAAGCGCCAACACGCTGTCCTCCGACGTGATGGAGGAGTTCGACGCCGTGCTCGCGGCGATCGAGACCGAGCGTCCGGCCGGCCTCGTGATCCGCTCCGCAAAGCCGTCGGGCTTCATCGCGGGTGCCGACGTCAACGAATTCCGTGGCGCGTCCGATCCGGACATGGTCGAGACCCGTATCCGCGCCGCGCACGCCGTGATCGACCATCTGGAAGCGTTGAAGCTGCCGACGGTCGCGGTGATCCACGGCTTCTGCCTCGGCGGTGGGCTCGAGGTTGCGCTGGCCTGCCAATCGCGCATCGCGATCGACGGCGCGCGCTTCGGCTTCCCGGAGGTGATGCTCGGTCTGCATCCCGGCCTCGGCGGTACCGCGCGGTTCACCGCGCTGGTCAACCCGACCCAGTCGATGGCCTTGATGCTGACCGGCCGCACCATCGATGCGCGCCGCGCCAAGTCGATCGGCCTCGTCGATACCGTGACGCAGGAGCGGCACGTTCGGGACGCGGTGAAGGATGCGCTGTTCGGCCGCCTGAAGCGGGCGCGCCCGGGTTTCCTGACGCGCGCAGCCAATTTCGGCCCCGTGCGCGGGCTCCTGGCAAAACGCATGCGCTCGGAGGCGGCCAAGGCTGCGTCCCGCGAGCATTATCCCGCGCCTTATGCGCTGATTGACCTCTGGGAAACCCATGGCGCCAGCAAGGCCGCGATGCTGAACGCCGAGCAGGCTTCCTTCGCCAGGCTGATGGTGACGCCGACCGCCCAGAATCTGATCCGCGTGTTCTTCCTGCGCGAGCAGATGAAGAAGGCGGCAGGCTCCGGCAACGCGATCAAGCACGTCCATGTCATCGGCGCCGGCGCCATGGGCGGCGATATCGCAGCCTGGTGTGCGGGGCAGGGGCTGCGTGTCTCGCTCGCCGACATGAAGGCCGAGCCGATCGCGGGCGCGGTGAAGCGCGCCGCCGAGCTCTATGGCAAGATCATCCGCAAGCCGACCGAGGTGCGCGACGCACTCGACCGTCTCGTCCCCGACATGGACGGGGAGGGCGTCCGCAATGCCGATCTCATCATCGAGGCGGTGCCGGAAAAGCTCGAGCTCAAGCAGAAAGTCTATGCCGGGCTCGAGCCGCGGATGAAGCCGGGGGCGATCCTGGCGACCAACACGTCCAGCATCCCGCTTCAGGATCTGCGAACGACGCTGGCGCGGCCGGAGCGGCTGGTCGGCCTGCATTTCTTCAATCCGGTATCGCGGCTGCAATTGGTCGAAGTCGTCAGTCACGACGGCAACGACCAACAGGTGCTGAAGCAAGCGCTCGCCTTCGTCGGTGCGATTGACCGCCTGCCGTTGCCTGTGAAGAGCTCGCCCGGCTTCCTCGTCAACCGCGCGCTGACGCCCTACATGCTGGAAGCCATGGTGATGTTGGATGAGAAGATCGACCAGCGCCTTATCGACGCTGCGGCCAAGCAGTTCGGCATGCCGATGGGGCCGATCGAGCTCGCCGATCAGGTCGGGCTCGACATCTGCCTCGACGTCGGCGACATGCTGCGCACCAAGTTCGGCGATCTCCTGCCGCCGACGCCGGCCTGGTTGCGCGACAAGGTCGCCAAGGGCGAGCTCGGCCGCAAGACCGGCAAGGGCTTTTACACCTGGAAGGACGGCAAGGCGGAGAAGATGCCGCTGCCGGAGACCGGCCCGCGCGTCACCGACCAGTTGATCGACCGCCTGGTGCTGCCGATGTCCAATGTCTGCGTTGCGGCGCTTCGCGAAGGCATCGTCGACGATCCTGATACGGTCGATGGCGCCATGATCTTCGGCACGGGTTATGCGCCGTTCCGCGGCGGTCCGCTGAACTATGCGCGTACGCGCGGCGTGGAGAATGTCGTGTCCACCTTGCGCGGGCTCGCCGAGAGGTTCGGCGGACGTTTCGCGCCGGATGCGGGCTGGGACAGTTTGCAATAGGGAGCCGTCGGCGAAAGATGCTATCATGGGTGGTGGAGCCCGCAGGGAGTATCGCCGATGTCGACAATCCCGTTCTTCAAGCATGCGACCCTGCGCGAGATCATCATCACGCGACTGTGCTGCGGGGCCAATGTCGTCGTGATCCTGTGCTGCGCAGGTTATCTCGTCGGGCGTTATTCCGCGGGTGGATTGCGCTGGCCGTGGCTGATCGTGCCGCTTCTGGCCGGGTATTTCCTCGCTGACCTCTTTTCGGGGTTGGTGCATTGGGTGGTCGACACCTGGCTCGACGAGGAGATGCTCGGCCGCGGCATCGCGATCACGCGAGAGCATCACACCCATCCTAGCCACGTCCTGCTCTACGACTTCCTCGACCAGGCGTCGCTCGGTGCGGCACCGAGCGCCGTCATGGTCGGAATTGCGGCGGCCGTTACGGCGTTGTTTCCGCTTTCCGCGCTCACTTATGCGCTGATGATCGTCTGGTTCGTGATCGCGACCTGCATGCTGTTTGGCATGAGCTTTCACAATCTGGCGCACCGGCCGGTCCGCCCGCCGCTCCTGCGCATGGCGCAGCGGCTGCATCTGGTCTGCTCACCCGAGCATCATTGGCGTCATCACCGTGACCACACCATCCGCTATTGCGTCATCAATGGATGGGCCAATTATCCATGCGACCGTCTCCGGCTTTGGAGCAGGCTGGAACGGCTGGTAACGGCAACGACCGGACGCGCGCCGCGGGCCGACGATGCGGAGTGGCAACGCAAACTGAACGATACCGGCATCTTGGTCGGGGCGCCGCGGCCGATTGGATAGCGCAAGCTTGTCGCGTGTCGATGTTGCGCGAGGCGTCGCGGCTCTGTATCGAGAGGCGAGAGCCGCGGGAGATTTGCCATATGACCGACACGCACGTCCACGCCCCTATCAGCTCCGGCACTGGGCCGAGCGGCGATCTCTGCATCCGTACGTTGGCGATGCCCGCCGACACCAATGCGAATGGCGATATCTTCGGCGGCTGGCTGCTGAGCCAGATGGATGTCGGCGGCGGCGTGTTTGCCTCGAAGGCCGCGAAGTCGCGGACCGTGACGGTCGCGATCGAGGCGATGAATTTTCGCAAAGCGGTCTATGTCGGCGATCTCGTGTCGGTCTATGCCAATCTCGTGCGCGTGGGCCGCACCTCGCTCACCGTGCATCTGGAAGCGTGGGCGCTGCGTCGCGGCGAGGAGCATCCGTTTCTCGTCACCGACGGCAATTTCACCTACGTCTCGATCGACGAACACGGTCGCCCGCAAGCGGTTCGATCGACCGATCCTGTCATCGCGACGTAACGACGCGCCTGATTATATGTGTAACCGTCATTGCCTGCGAAGGCAGGCAATCCAGTATTCCAGTAGCGGTCGTGTAACATCTTGCCGCTGCCGCGTATTGGATCGTCCGCTTCGCGGATGATGACAGATGACGCGTTCCCGCGTCGCGGCTTCGCCAAGAACCAGTCATAAAACGGATGAGGTCTCGGCGTACTCAGTTGCGTGTCGATTCGGGGTGGAAACGGCCTCAAATGCCTGGAACCTTTGGGCAGGAGCACCGTTATTTGCCCGCACTGAGGAATCCACGGACCATGCCGGACAGCTACATCATCGAAGTCGATTCGCAGACCGCGGGTATCGTCGTTCGTTCTTCCGGAGGCTATTGCTTCTTTGCCTCGTCCCCTCGCTTCAACCGTCTCGAAGGCCAGCTCTTCCGCAACGCCCGCGAAGCCGAGCGCGCCGCGCGCAAGCTCGCGAATGGCGATGTGAAGGAGGCGGCGTAAGCGCCTGCCGGTCGATCCGGAGCGCGCGAAGCGCGAATCCGGAATCTATCATGCTGCAGAAATTGCCGACCAATGTCATTCCGGGCGCGCCTTTCGGCGCATCCCGGAATGACATTGGTCACAACTTCGTCGCGGCGCGCGACAGCAGCTTCCACTCGTCGCCTTGCTTCTGCCAGTTCATCAGGATGTGAAGATTAGTCGGCACTTTTTTCCCATCGGCCGCCATCTCCTGTTCGGCGATCCAGTGGAAGCGTACGATTGCTGCGGGGCCGACGACCTTGATGGTCGGGTCCTTGTACTCGATCGAGAGGAATTTCGATTTGCCGTCGGTGGCGTTGGCGACGAAGGTCGCCTTGTCCTCGACCTTGCCGCTGGAATGGCTGTAGCTGAGATCGTCCCAGCATAGCGCGCCGAGCGCCTTCGGGTCAGCCGCGATCTGGGCGAGGCGGAAGGCTTCGACCTTTTTCGCCACCGCCTCTTCGTCCGCCGAGGCGGCGAACGCCGGTGCCGTGAGCGCAAGCGCGGAGACGGCGAGAGTCGAAAGAGCCAGGTCGCGTCGGTTGATCATCGTTTCCTCCTTTTTGATCTTGCGAGGAGTGTTGCAGCCGCGCGCGACTTTGTCGAGTGGTGCATTGTCGTCATGTGGATGCGTCATTGCGCGTGCGAGGCCGTATTGATACGTCTTCCGCATCGATGCGTCGCGGATTTGGGAAAGTAGGGAAATGATCGAGGCAATCGGCAGGGCATTGTTGTTCGACATCGACGGCACGCTCGCCAACACCGACCCGCTGCATCTCAAGGCCTTCAACCAGGTGCTCGGGCCCCGGGGCCACGTATTCGATCACGCCCGCTTCTCCAGGGAGCTGCAAGGCTTCGCCAACGTATCGATTGGCGAGCGCTTTCTGCCCGACGAAACGCCGGAGCGGCGCGCCGCGATCCTCGCCGAGAAGGAAGCGATCTTCCGTACGCTCGTGGCCGGGCAGATCGAACCGTTGGCCGGGTTGCTGGCATTGCTCGACCGCGCCGACGCGGCCGGCGTTCCCATGGTCGCCGTGACCAATGCGCCGCGTCTCAACGCCGAACTGCTGCTCTCGGGCCTCGGCATCACCGAGCGGTTCAAGGCGATCGTGATCGGCGACGAACTGCCGCACGGCAAGCCGCATCCGCTGCCCTATCAGGAGGGGCTGCGTTTCGTCGGAGGCAGTGCTGCGGCCTCGGTTGCGTTCGAGGATTCCCGCTCCGGCGTGCAATCGGCGGCCGCCGCCGGCATTCCGACGATCGGAATCCGGACGAGCCTCAGCCATGACGATCTTGTCGGTGCCGGCGCCGTTGCCTCTGCAAGCGCCTTCGACGATCCGGACCTGCTCGTGCGCCTTGCCGCCGCGATGGCATGGTGAGGCCGCCTTATCCGTTAACCGTGATCGAGGCGTGCATTGACCGCAGCTGCGAACCGCCGCACCATGCAGCTTCCTGATTTGAGGCCCTTGCCGTGACCGGACTGACCCATCGCCAAGCCGAAATCCTCAACATCGCGCGCGCCTCGGGCCGCGTCATGGTCGAGGAGCTCGCGCGCCGCTTCGAGGTCTCGGCGCAGACCATCCGGAAAGATCTCAACGATCTCTGCGAGCGGAGATCGCTGACCCGCATTCACGGCGGCGCCATCATCGCCTCCGGCGTCGAGAACCTCGCCTATGAGGCGCGTCGCTTCGTCGCCGCCGACGAGAAGAAGGCGATTGGAGCCGCCGCCGCCTCGCTGATCCCGAACGGCTGCTCGCTCTTCATCAACATCGGCACCACGACGGAGGAGGTCGCGAGCGCGTTGACCTCGCACGAGGATCTCCTCGTCATCACCAACAATCTCAACGTCGCGATGCTGCTCTACCGCCATCCCCGTATCGAGGTCGTGGTCGCCGGCGGTACGGTACGGCGCGCCGACGGCGCGGTCGTCGGCTCCACTGCGACGCAGCTGATCGGCCAGTTCAAGGTCGACTATGCCATCATCGGCGCATCCGCGATCGACGAAGAGGGCGCGCTGCTCGACTTCGACTATCGCGAGGTGCAGGTCGCTCAGGCCATCATCGCCAATGCCCGCAGCGTCATGCTTGTTGCCGATTCCACCAAGCTCCGTCGCAGCGCGCCGGTGCGCATCGCCCATATCACGCAGATCCAGACCTTCGTCACCGACCAGGAGCTTCCCGAGCGTCTCGCCACCATCTGCCACAGCAAGGGCATCGAGGTGATGGCGGCGATGCCGAAGGGGGCGGACATCGACGATGCGCCGGCCGACGCCCAGGATGCGGCACCGGAAGCCGCGCCGGTGGTGCGGCTGAGGTAGAGCTTATACGTCGTCCCATGGATTGAGCAGCGGGACGCCGAACGCCGCAAAATCCTTCACGTTGCGCGTGACGAGGGTGAGGTTGTTGACGAGCGCGGTCGCCGCAAAGAAGCCATCCATCACAGACAATGCGACGCCACTTCTGCGGCTCTGCGCCATCAGGTCGCCCCAGCGCTCGGCCACCGCCTGGTCGATCGGCAGGACGCGTTCGGCGAACCGTGTCGGGAGATCATGGGCAAGCCAAGCAGCCAGCGCCGTGCGCCGACGGCCATCTTCCAGCAATGCGATGCCGCGGCGAAGCTCCGCGATCGAGGCAACGCTGATGAATGCACGATCTTCGTCGATCGTATCAAGCCACGCCAAAACTCGCGGGGAGGGCGTCGGCCGCCGGACCTCCGACAGCACGTTGGTATCGAGCAGCAGGTTCACGGTAGTTCGTCGCGTGGCGCGTCGTGCACTCGTTCAAGCTCGAGCTCAGCGCCGCGCAGCGGCGAGGCCAGCAGGAATTCGGCCAGCGTGCCCTTGCGTGCGGTCTTGCGCGCCCATTCCTCGGCGGAAACAACGACCGCATTGGGTTTGCCGTGTCGGGTGATGACCTGCGGGCCGGCTTGAGCGCGATCAATCACCTCGGACAGCCGCGCCTTGGCGTTCGCCAACGTCCAGGTGTCCTCCGTGGGAAGAGTATCGGAAGCAGTATTGTGATCGGTCATGAGCGAAGAACCAAAATGACTAATATGACTATATTGCCGCCGGGTTGGCTATTCAAGTGACGGGTGTCTCCGGGACTGCCGTCCAGCTGCTCGTTTTCGCGCCCCCTTTGCCCCCGAAAAAGTTCCGCTTTCGCTTCCTTTCGCCTCTCTTTCATCTTGCTTTCGTTTTTCGGTGTGATCTAATCAAAAGCGAAAGTAGTCGTCCGAAGGAACGGGCGGCGTTCGGGGGATGCGTCTGTTGGAGCGTATTTTCGACCTCGCCATTATTGGAGGCGGTGTGAACGGCTGCGGCATCGCGCGTGACGCGGTGGGCCGCGGCAATACCGTTTTCCTGTGCGAAATGAACGATCTGGCGAGCGGGACATCGTCTTGGTCGACCAAGCTGGTGCATGGCGGCCTGCGCTATCTCGAATATTACGAGTTTCGCCTGGTCCGCGAGGCGCTGATCGAGCGCGAGATCCTCTGGGGAATCGCCCCCCACATCATCCGCCCCTTGCGTTTCGTTCTGCCGCATCATGCCGGCTTGCGCCCGGCCTGGCTGCTGCGTCTCGGCCTTTTCCTCTATGACCACATCGGCGGCCGGCACCTGCTGCCGGCGACCCGCTCGGTTGATCTTAGGCGTGACGAGGTCGGCAAGCCGCTGATCCCGAATCGCTACAGCCGCGCCTTCGAATATTCGGATTGCTTCGTCGACGACGCCCGCCTCGTCGTGCTCAACGCGCGCGATGCCGCCGACAAGGGCGCCGAGATTCGCACCCGCACCCGCGCCACCGAGATCCGCCAGGCCAATGGCCTCTGGACCGTCGGCATGGTCAACACGCTGACCGGCGAGCGCTCGCAGATCCAGGCGAAGGCGCTGGTCAATGCCGGCGGCCCCTGGGTCGAGGACGTGCTCGGCCGCGGCGCCGGCGTCAACGCGAAGGCCAAGGTGCGGCTGGTGCAAGGCTCGCACATCGTGGTCAGAAAGCTCTACGACCACGATCGCGCGTACATGTTCCAGAATGCCGACGGCCGCATCATTTTCGTGATCCCGTACCAGGACGATTTCACGCTGATCGGCACCACGGACCGCGACTATGACGGCGATCCCGCCAAGGTGAAGGCGACGCCCGAGGAAATCCAGTATCTCTGCACGGCGGCGAGCGAATATCTGGCCAAGCCGGTGACGCCGGACGAGGTGGTCTGGACCTATTCCGGCGTGCGCCCGCTCTATGACGACGGCGCCAGCGAAGCCAAGGCCGCCACCCGCGATTACGTGTTCGAGCTCGACACGCCCGGCGGGGCGCCGCTGCTGTCGATCTATGGCGGCAAGATCACGACCTATCGCCGCCTTGCCGAAGAGGCGCTGGAGCGGCTCGCGCCCTACTTGCGGAGCGCGAAGGCGCGCGAGGGCTGGACCGGCAAATGGCCGCTGCCCGGCGGCGACATGAACGTGTCCGACATCGACGGGCTGATTGCCGAGCTCCAGCGTGGCTATCCTTTCCTCAGCCACGAGCATGCGCGGCGCCTCGCGCGCGCCTATGGGACGAGGGCGATCAAGCTGCTCGGCGATGCCAAGGCGGCCGCCGATCTCGGCCAGTCCTTTGGCGCGACGCTCACCGAGCGCGAGGTCCGCTACCTCATCGCCAATGAATGGGCCGTCACCGCCGAAGACGTGGTCTGGCGCCGCTCCAAGCTCGGCCTGCGACTAACTGCCGACGAGATCGCCGTGCTTGACGACTGGATCAGGACCCGCGCTGTGTCGCAAAGTCCCCTGCTGGAAGCGGGAGGACGCTCATGACTGTGACACTTGATCATGTGACCCGGACCGTCGATGGGATCCCGCACATCCGCGACGTCTCGCTGACGCTCGAGAGCGGCACGCTGAACGTGCTGCTCGGGCCGACGCTGTCGGGCAAGACCTCGATCATGCGGCTGCTCGCCGGTCTCGACAAGCCGACCAGTGGCAAGGTCGTGGTGAACGGCAAGGACGTCACCGGCGCCGACGTGCGCCAGCGTTCGGTCGCGATGGTCTACCAGCAGTTCATCAACTACCCCTCGCTCACCGTTTACGAGAACATCGCTTCGCCCCTGCGTGTGCAGGGCAAGCCGCGCGACGAGATCGAGGCGCGGGTGGCGGAGGCCGCAAAGCTGCTGCGGCTCGAGCCGTTCCTGAAGCGCACGCCGCTGCAGCTCTCCGGGGGCCAGCAGCAGCGCACCGCGATCGCGCGGGCGCTGGTCAAGGGCGCCGATCTCGTGCTGCTCGACGAGCCGCTCGCCAATCTCGACTACAAGCTCCGCGAGGAGCTGCGCGCCGAGCTGCCGCGCATCTTCGAGGCCTCGGGCGCGATCTTCGTCTATGCCACCACCGAGCCGACCGAAGCGCTGCTGCTCGGCGGCAACACGGTCTGCATGTGGGAAGGCCAGGCGCTTCAGATGGGCGAGACCACCAACGTCTATCGCCGCCCGCAGACGCTTCGCGTCGCCCAGGTGTTCTCGGATCCGCCGCTCAATCTCGTCGGCATCGAGAAGAAGAACGGCTCGGTGCAATATGCCGGCGGCACCGCTTCGCCGGCCTCCGGTCTCTATTCAGGCCTTGCCGACGGGGCCTATCGCGTCGGCTTCCGCGCGCATCAGCTCGCGCTCGCCAATGGCGAGGCCGACCGCCATGCGTTCCACGCCATTGTCACGGTGACCGAGATCACCGGTTCGGAGAGTTTCGTGCATCTGACCCGCGACGGATCGAACTGGGTGGCGGTGCTGCATGGCGTACACGAGTTCGAGCCGGGCCAGACGCTCGATGCCGTGCTCGATCCCAACGACGTCTTCGTGTTCGACGCGGCTGACCGCCTCGTCGCAGCACCGAACTCCTGAGGAGATGCGCCATGGCCCGCATTGACCTCGTCGATCTCGCGCACTCCTACGGCGGCAATGACGCGCCGCAGGAGAGCTTTGCGCTGAAGCCGGTGACCATGACCTGGCGGCAGGGCGGCGCCTATGCGCTGCTTGGGCCATCCGGCTGCGGCAAGACCACGCTGCTCAACGTCATCTCCGGCATCATCACGCCGTCGCGCGGGAAAATCCTGTTCGACGAGGTGGACATCACACCCCTGTCAACCCAGAAGCGCAACATCGCCCAGGTGTTCCAGTTTCCGGTGATCTACGACACCATGACGGTGGGGCAGAATCTGGCGTTTCCTCTGAAGAACCGCGGCGTGCCGAAGGCCGAGATCGACAAGCGCGTCGCCGAGATCGGCCGTCTGCTCGATCTCGAGCCCTATCTGAATCGCAAAGCGACGCGGCTGACCGCCGACGCCAAGCAGAAGATTTCGCTCGGCCGTGGCCTCGTCCGTTCCGACGTCGCCGCGGTGCTGTTCGACGAGCCGCTGACGGTGATCGACCCCGAGCTGAAATGGCAGCTGCGCTCCAAGCTGAAGGCGTTGCATCGCGAGCTCGACCTCACGATGATCTACGTCACCCACGACCAGACCGAGGCGCTGACCTTCGCCGACACCGTCGTCGTCATGCACGACGGCCGTGTGGTGCAGAGTGGCACCCCGGCCGAGCTGTTCGACAAGCCGGCGCACACCTTCGTCGGCTATTTCATCGGTTCGCCCGGCATGAATATCCTGCCGGCCGAGGTGAGGGGGCGCGAGGCCAGGGTCGGCGGCCACGTCATCGCGCTCAACCGCGCTTACGACAATCTGTCTGCCGCCGCGAAGATCGAGATCGGCGTGCGGCCGGAATTCGTCGAGGTCGTCGCGCCCGCGCCCGGTCTGCTCACGGCGAAGATCGAGCGTCTCGACGATCTCGGCCGCATCCGTTTCGCACGCGCGCGCTTCGGCGACGCCAAGCTCGCGGCCCGCGCGCCGGCCGGCTTCACGAGTGCGGACGGCATGGCCGGACTGAAGTTCGATCCGTCGCACGTCCACGTCTATGCCGACAGCCTTCTGGTGGAGGGAGCCGCCTGATGGACAAGACCGTCAACCAAAAAGCCTGGTTCCTGGTGCTGCCGGTGTTCCTGGTGGTCGCCTTCTCGGCCGTGCTGCCGCTGATGACGGTGGTGAACTATTCGATGCAGGACACCTTCGGCAACAACCAGTTCTTCTGGAACGGCGTCGGCTGGTTCAAGGAATTGCTCGATCCCTCGACCGATCTCGGCGGCCGTTTCCTCGCCTCGCTCGGCCGCAACCTGTTCTTCTCGCTGGTGATCCTCGCCATCGAGGTGCCGCTCGGCATCGTCGTCGCTTTGTCGATGCCGCGCCAGGGCTGGACGGTGGCGGCCTGCCTCGTCATCCTCGCGCTGCCGCTATTGATTCCGTGGAACGTGGTCGGCACGATCTGGCAGATCTTCGGGCGTCCCGACATCGGGCTGCTCGGCTATGTCCTCAACGCCGCGGGCTTCGATTACAATTACGTCTCCAACGACATCGACGCCTGGGTCACCGTCATCGTGATGGACGTCTGGCACTGGACCAGCCTCGTCGCGCTGCTCTGCTACGCCGGCCTGAAGTCGATCCCCGAAGCCTATTACCAGGCCGCGCAGATCGACGGCGCCTCGCGCTGGGCCGTGTTCAAGGCGATTCAGCTGCCGAAGATGAACCGCGTGCTGCTGATTGCGGTGCTGCTGCGCTTCATGGACAGCTTCATGATCTACACCGAGCCGTTCGTCGTCACCGGCGGCGGACCCGGCAATTCCACGACCTTCGTGTCGATCGAGCTCGTCAAGATCGCGCTCGGCCAGTTCGACCTCGGCAAGGCCGCGGCGCTCTCGCTGGTCTACAACCTGATCATCCTGATCGTCTGCTGGATCTTCTACACCGTCATGACCAACGCGGGCGTCGAACGGAAGGTTCAGGCGGAAAGTGAGCCGGCGGCGGAGCCGAAGCCTGCGACCGCGATTAAGCCCGTGCCCGCGCTCAAGCCAAAGGAAGGAGTGGCCTGATGCATTCGATCCCCGGCCGCCGCCTCATCATGGGGCTGTTCCTGATCTTCCTGCTGCTGCCGATCTACTGGCTCGTCAACATGAGCTTCAAGACCAACAGCGAGATCGTCTCGACGATGACGCTGTGGCCGCACACGCCGACGCTGCAGCACTACAAGCGCATCTTCACCGACGAGAGCTGGTATTCCGGTTACATCCACTCGCTGGAATACGTCGTGCTCAACACCATCATCTCGATCTCGGTGGCGCTGCCGGCGGCTTATGCATTCTCGCGCTACCGCTTCCTCGGCGACAAGCACCTGTTCTTCTGGCTGTTGTCGAATCGCATGGCGCCGGCCGCGGTCTATGCGCTTCCGTTCTTCAATCTCTATTCGGCGATCGGCCTGTTCGATACGCCGTGGGCGGTGGCGCTCGCGCATTGCATCTTCAACGTGCCGCTGGCGGTGTGGATCCTCGAAGGTTTTGTTTCCGGCGTGCCGCGCGAGATCGATGAAACGGCATTCCTGGACGGCTATTCCTTCCCGCGCTTCTTCATCAAGATCCTGGTGCCGTTGATCGCGAGCGGCATCGGCGTCGCCGCCTTCTTCTGCTTCATGTTCTCCTGGGTCGAGCTCTTGCTCGCGCGCACCTTGACCTCGGTGTCGGCCAAGCCGATCGCGGCGATCATGACGCGCACGGTGTCGGCATCGGGCATGGACTGGGGTCTCCTGGCAGCAGCCGGCGTGCTCACCATCATCCCCGGCGCGCTCGTGATCTGGTTCGTCCGCAACTACATCGCGAGCGGTTTTGCGCTCGGTCGCGTGTAAGGAGGCATCAATGGAATCCATCGCATGGATGGCCTGGACACTGCCGACGGCGATCTTCTTCGCTGCGCTTGCCTGCACGCTTGCCGTGATGACGTGGCTCGCGGCGGTCTATCCCGAAGCCGAGCGCGTCGGCGTGTTGCGCATCCCGACCACGCGCGGCGATCGCCTGTTCATTTCGCTGATATCAGCGGCCGTCATCCACCTTCTCTGGATCGGCTTCTTCGGCACCGATGCGATCGCAACGCTGCCGATCGGCGAGGACGGCGTTGAAATCTCGCGCCTGTGGCTCGCAAGTGGAATTTCGCTGGTGACGGCCGTGCTCATTTTCCGCACGGTCTGAAGCCCGCGAAGGGACGGCCAGATCCGGGGGGCAACCCGGGCCTGTATAAAAGTTTGTCGCTGCAACGGAGGAACAACATGCGACAGTTTAGGAGAAGGAAAGGTCCATTGACCAAGAGCAGTTTTCTGACCATGTCCAGCGCCGCCGCTATCATCGCGGTGTCGTTCGCCGTCTCGGCGCCAGTCCGCGCCGCCGACGACGCCGTGATCCAGAAATGGATTGCGGAATTCCAGCCCTCGACGCTGTCGAAGGAAGACCAGAAGAAGGAGCTGGAGTGGTTCGCCAAGGCGGCCGAGCCCTTCAAGGGCATGGAGATCAACGTCGTCTCCGAGACCATCACCACCCACGAATATGAATCGCAGACGCTGGCCAAGGCGTTCTCCGAGCTCACCGGCATCAAGCTCAAGCACGACATCATCCAGGAAGGTGACGTCGTCGAGAAGCTGCAGACCCAGATGCAGTCCGGCAAGAATGTCTATGACGGCTGGATCAACGACTCCGACCTGATCGGCACCCACTTCCGCTACGGCCAGACCATCGTTCTGTCCGACTACATGACCGGCGAGGGCAAGGACGTCACCGACCCCATGCTCGACGTCAACGACTTTATCGGCAAGTCGTTCACGACCGCGCCGGACGGCAAGCTCTACCAGCTGCCCGACCAGCAGTTCGCGAACCTCTACTGGTTCCGCTACGACTGGTTCACCAACCCCGACTACAAGGCCAAGTTCAAGGCCAAGTATGGCTACGATCTCGGCGTGCCCGTGAACTGGTCGGCGTATGAAGACATCGCCGAGTTCTTCACCAACGACATCAAGGAGATCAACGGCGTCAAGGTCTATGGCCATATGGACTATGGCAAGAAGGACCCCTCGCTCGGATGGCGCTTCACCGACGCCTGGCTCTCGATGGCCGGCAACGGCGACAAGGGCATTCCGAACGGCCTGCCGGTCGACGAGTGGGGCATCCGCATGGAAGGCTGCCGCCCGGTCGGCTCCTCGGTGGAACGTGGTGGTGACACCAACGGTCCGGCCGCGGTCTATTCGATCACCAAATACCTCGAGTGGCTGAAGAAGTATGCGCCGCCGCAGGCGCAGGGCATGACGTTCTCCGAGGCAGGCCCGGTGCCCGCTCAGGGCAACATTGCCCAGCAGATGTTCTGGTACACCGCCTTCACCGCCGACATGGTGAAGCCGGGCATCGCCGTGATGAACGCGGACGGTACGCCGAAATGGCGTATGGCTCCGTCGCCGCACGGCGCCTACTGGAAGGAAGGCATGAAGCTCGGCTATCAGGACGCCGGCTCCGTGACCCTGCTGAAGTCGACCCCGCCGGATCGGCGCAAGGCGGCCTGGCTCTATCTCCAGTTCATCATCTCCAAGTCGGTGAGCTTGAAGAAGAGCCATGTCGGTCTCACCTTCATCCGTGAATCCGACATCTGGGACAAGTCCTTCACCGAGCGTGCGCCGAAGCTCGGCGGCTTGATCGAGTTCTACCGCTCGCCCGCGCGCGTGCAGTGGACCCCGACCGGCAACAACGTGCCCGACTATCCGAAGCTCGCCCAGCTGTGGTGGCAGAACATCGGCGATGCGTCGTCCGGTGCGAAGACGCCGCAACAGGCGATGGATGCCCTCGCGGCCGCTCAGGATTCCGTCATGGAGCGCCTGGAGAAGTCCGGCGTGCAGGGCGCCTGCGGCCCGAAGCTGCACAAGAAGGAGAAGCCGGAGTACTGGTTCGCGAAGGCCGAGAAGGACGGCACCATCGCGCCCCAGCGCAAGCTCGCCAACGAGAAGCCGAAGGGCGAGACGGTCGATTACGACACCCTGATCAAGTCGTGGCCGGCCACTCCCCCGAAGCGCGCGGAAGCCAAGTAAGCGCGTAGAGAGTCACCAAAACGAAAGGCCGGGAGCGATCCCGGCCTTTATTCTTGTTCTGAGCATTCGGTGCGCTCTCTCCACACCGTCATTGCGAGCGCAGCGAAGCAATCCAGAGTCTTTCCATGGAGGCAGTCTGGATTGCTTCGTCGCGAGAGCTCCTCGCAATGACGGCGGAGAGCGCGCCGCTTACTCCGCCGGCTCGGCCGCCAGCGTCGGATAGTCCGTGTATCCCTTCGCGCCGCCGCCATAGAACGTATTCTTGTCCCAGTCGTTCAGCGCTGCGCCCGTCTTCAGCCGCTCGACAAGGTCGGGATTGGAGATGAACGGCTTGCCGAAGGCGATGAGATCGGCCGCGTTCGCGTTCAGCACCTTGGTGGCGAGATCGAAATCATAGCCGTTGTTGGCGATGTAGGCGCCGGTGAAGCGCTTGCGCAAGGATGCGTAGTTGAACGGCGCGAAGTCGCGCGGCCCGCCGGTGGCGCCTTCGACGACGTGGAGATAGACGAGCTTCAGCGCGCTGAGACCGTCGACGATGTGATCGAACAGGGCTTGCGGATTGCTGTCGGAGATGTCGTTGGCGGGCGTCACCGGCGAGATGCGGATGCCGGTGCGATCGGCGCCGGCTTCAGTCGCAACGGCCTTGGACACTTCGAGCATCAGCCTCGCGCGGTTTTCGATCGAGCCGCCATAGGCATCGTTGCGCTTGTTGGCGCCGTCCTTGGCGAACTGGTCGAGCAGATAGCCGTTGGCGCCGTGGATCTCGACGCCGTCGAATCCGGCCTCCAGCGCGTTCTTCGTCGCGCGCTTGAAATCGTCGATGATGGTTGGAATCTCGGAGAGCTCGAGCGCGCGCGGCTCGGAGACGTCGGCGAAGGTGCCGTTCACGAAGGTCTTGCCCTTGGCGCGGATCGCGCTCGGCGCCACCGGGGCGGCGCCATTCGCCTGGAGATCGACATGCGAGATGCGGCCGACATGCCAGAGCTGGATGAAGATCTTGCCGCCGCGCTCGTGTACGCGGTCGGTGACCTTGCGCCAGCCGGCGACCTGGTCCTTGCTGTAGATGCCGGGCGTGTCCTGGTAGCCTTGCCCCTGCTGCGAGACCTGGCTCGCTTCGGTGATCAGAAGCCCCGCGGAGGCGCGCTGGCCGTAATAGTCGGCGGCGAGCGCGCCGGGTACGAAGGTGCCGGGCACGGCGCGGTTGCGCGTCAGCGGCGCCATGACGAGGCGGTTGGCCAGCGTGATCGGGCCGAGTTTGTAGGTCTCAAACAACTTGGTCGAACGGCTCATTTTCGGATGTTCCAGACGGTGAAAGGTCAGGAACACTTGTGCATCGCGACATCAGGCGCAAGGGACGAGCCATACGGAAAGTGCAGGCGAGCTACGCGGCGGCGACCGCGTAGCATAATTCATGTGCAATTCCGGTCGCGGCAGCGGATTTTGACTGCCGCGTGCGACTTGGCAAATCAGCTCAAGCCCATGAAATCGCGCTTGCCGATTTCGACGCCATTATGACGCAGGATGCCGTGGGCGGTCGCGCAGTGGAAATAGAAGTTCGGCAGCGAGAACGCGCTCAGAAACTGCTGGCCCTTCAGAGTCGTGGTCTTATCAGGTCCAGTCGGGAAGGTGACGTCCTTGGAATCCGCGCCGTCGAATTGCTCCGGCTTGAACGACTTCACATAGTCGACGGTCTTCGCCAGCCGCTGCTTCAATTCCGCAAAGCTCGTTTCGGTGTCGGGCGTCGAGGGCATCTCGCTGTGGGTGAGCCGCGCACAGCCCTTGGCGGCGAAATCGCTGACGAGCTGAATCTGTTTCGACAGCGGCAGCATGTCCGGGAAGAGGCGGGAGCCGAGCAGGACGCTCGGGTCGATCTTTTTCGCCGCGCAATGCGCCTCGGCTTTGGTGAGCAGCCCGACCATGCTGTTCAGCATTTGCAGATAGGCGGGGACGACGGCGTCGTAGAAGGACATGTGAGGCTCGCTTGTGAATGGGAAATCTCAGGAGAAAACCTGAGCCACTCACATGGGGGCCTCATGGAAAAATACAATCGCGCAAAGCGGCTTGTGCGATGCGAAAATTCTACCGCACCACCCCCGCCGGCTGCGCCTGCGCCGTGCCGCCGCGCATCCGCGTCAGCAGCTCCGCCGTCGGCCACGAATCGGCGGGCAGGCCGAACTTGATCTGCATCGCCTTCACCGCAGTTCGGCTCTGCTGGCCCAGCACGCCGTCGATCTTGCCGACATTGAAGCCGGCACGCACCAGCAGCTGCTGCAATTCCATGAGCTCGTTGAGCGGCAGCTGCGGCACCGGTTGGGCCGGCTTGCGCATGGGGGCTGCGCCTGCAATGCGCGAGGCGAGATAGCCGGCCGTGGTCGAATAGATCAGCGAGTTATTCCACTCGGTGTAGGCGGCGAAATTCGCGTACGCCATGAAGGCCGGGCCAAAGCGTCCCATTGGCAGCAGCAAGGAGGCCGGCAGATTGTCGTTCGGCAACGGACGGCCGTCGGGATAGGTGACGCCGAGCTGCGCCCAGGTCGAGCGCGGCTCTCGCACCGTGAGATCGGTCTTCTCCCACGGCAGGTTCGGCGGCACCTTGATCTCTTCCAGCCACGGCTCGCCGCGCCGCCACTTCAGGCCGTTGGCGATGTAGTTCGCGGTCGAGCCGATCACGTCGGCACCCGAACGCAACAGATCGCGCCGTCCGTCGCCGTCATAGTCGACGGCGTAGTTGACGTAATGCACGGGCAGGAACTGCGTCTGCCCGAGCTCGCCGGCCCAGGAGCCTATCATCTCGTCGGGATGCAAATCGCCGCGGTCGATGATCTTCAACGCGGCGATGGTCTCGCCCACGAACATCTCCGAGCGGCGGCAGTCATAGGCCAGTGACACCAGCGATCTCAGCGTCGGCAGATTGCCCATGTTGGCGCCGAAGTCGCTCTCCAGCCCCCAGAACGCGGCGATCACCGCCGGCGGTACGCCATATTCCTTCTCGGCGCGCGCGAATGCGGCCGCGTATTGCTTGATGTGCTGCTGGCCGTTCTGCATGCGATAGGGCGCGGCCATGCGGCCGGCGAATTCGGTGAAGAGCTGGCCGAACACGCGCTGGCCGCGGTCGCGGTTGACGATGCCCTGGTCGTAGACGAGATAGGGCGAAGCCTCCGCGATCGTCCGCTGCGATACGCCGGCCGCGACCGCCTGTTGCTTCACCTCGGCCAGAAAGCGATCGAAGCTCGCGCCGTTGTGGCATGAGGCGGCGCGGGGCGAGGGGGCCGTCGCCTTGGGGGCAGCGGGCTTGGCTGGCGGCGGTGCAAACTGGGCGAAGGCGGGAAGGGCAAACGAGACCGCGATCATTGCGACCGCAAGGCGAGAACCAAAGCAGTTCATCGGCATCGACATCTCTGGTGCTGGCAGGGCGCTGCTAGGCGGCCAATACGGCGCGTTTCACAGCGAGGGGAAGGGCGATCTCGCGAAAGAAGGTTTTCGGATAAAGGTAATCCTCGCCGACTCGTCGATGATCCGCAGCATGTCAAGTTTGTCTGCCACGGGATCGCGCAGCGTCACGTAGATCTTGCGCTTCTCGCGAGAGGCCTCGTAGCCCTCGTTGTCCACGCAGATCACCAATTGTTTGCTTCGCGATTTCATCATGATTCCCGGAACAGGTTCTTGATCTTGAATTCCTTGCGGCCGATGCCGGCGGCCTCATACCAATGTAACTCGGCAAGATGGGTAGAGCCATCGGATAATCACTTGAGCGACGCCCTTGCGCTTGCGCCAACGTCCCCGCCGATAAATTCGTCGCAGCCGCGCGACCTCGCGGATGCCCGAGCCGCTCGCGAAGGTCTCCACCTCGGTAATTCCGCCGAGAATCTCGAAATGCATGAACGATAGTGGCCGGGGGGCTCAGGCTGGGTCAAGTGCCGCGGCTCCGCGACGCACCTTGAAACCTTGCGCCCCGGCCGGGATCATCCCTACCTCATGTCTGCCGGCCCGCTGGCGCTTCCAGCCTGCCGCGGCCGGCCCGGGAGACGGCCATGAACTATCTTCGTACCGCAATGCTGCTTGCAGGCCTGACCGCCCTGTTCATGGGCGTCGGCTATCTGATCGGCGGCGCCTCCGGCGCCATGATCGCGCTCATCATCGCGGCGGCGACCAATCTCTTCACCTACTGGAACTCCGACCGCATGGTGCTCTCGATGTACGGCGCCCATGAGGTCGACCGTTCGACCGCGCCGGAGCTGGTCGGTCTCGTCGCCGAGCTCGCGGGCCGTGCGGGCCTGCCGATGCCGCGCGTGTTCCTGATGGATGAGCCGCAGCCCAACGCATTCGCGACCGGACGAAACCCGGAAAATGCCGCGGTCGCCGTCACCACCGGCCTGATGCGCCAGCTCAGCCGCGAGGAGCTCGCCGGCGTGATCGCGCACGAGCTCGCCCATATCAAAAACCACGACACGCTGCTGATGACTGTTACCGCGACCATTGCAGGCGCGATCTCGATGCTGGCGCAGTTCGGCATGTTCTTCGGCGGCAATCGCGACAACAACAATGGTCTCGGCATCGTCGGCTCGATCCTGATGATGATCCTCGCTCCGCTCGGCGCCATGCTGGTGCAGATGGCGATCAGCCGCACCCGTGAATACGCCGCGGACAATCTCGGTGCGCGCATCGCGGGACAACCGATGTGGCTGGCCTCCGCGCTGGTGAAGATCGAGGGTGCCGCGCACCAGGTCCCGAACTACGAGGCCGAGCGAAACCCCGCGACCGCGCACATGTTCATCATCAACCCGCTGTCGGGCCATGGTGTCGACAACCTGTTCGCCACTCATCCCTCGACCCAGAACCGCATTGCCGCGCTCCAGCAACTCGCGGCCGAGCTCGGCACGCGGGGCGCGCCGTCGGTCGGCGCCAACGAGAATTATCCCCCTCGCAGCCCGTGGGGGCGTTCGTCCCCACGCGGTCCTTCCCGCGGTCATTGGGGCTGACGGAACCCGTCAGGATTTGAAACCGGCTTTGTGAGCTGGCGCACACAGGATCGCCAGAGCCGGTGCTACCACGCGCGGATGATGCTTTCTTCGAAAGGGGATGCGTGGCCGGCCCAATGCCGGCCGCCGTCGAAGATGACCAGAACAGCCGTGCCATTGCTGCTCGTCCTGTGTGTGCTCGTTGGCCTGTCCACGCACATGGTCGTCAATTGCGGTGACGAGGACGATCCCGACATCTGCTCGGCCGTGATCGGCTTCTCGCCGCTGCGCGGCTCGCTGATCGCCTTTGCCTACGAAGGGCGCGGACGGATCGCGCTGCGCCATGGCGACTTCAGGCGGGCGATCGCCGATTTCGACGAGGCCATTCACCTCAATCCTAACCGCGCTGCGCTCTATCGGGACCGCGCGCTCGCGCGCCGTCAGAACGGCGATCTCGAGCTCGCCATCGCCGACTATGACGAGGCGATCGCGCAGGACCCCAAGCTCGCTGCGCCCTATCACGAGCGCGGTCTCGCGCTCGCTGCCACCGGCGATCTCGATCGCGCCATCCTGAGTTACAACACGGCGATCCGCCTTGATCCCAGGGATGCCGAGGCTCGCCTCGACCGTGGCCTGGCATTCCTGGCCCGTGGCCAGACTGACGATGCGCGCGCCGATTTCGAGGCGGCGTTGGCGCTGCCCGCCGGCAAGGATGGCCGCGCCCGCGAAGCCGCGCGCGCCAAGCTCGCCGAACTCGCGAGCGCCGAGCCGACCCCGATCGCCGCGTCGAGAAGGTGAGGGAGTCTCTCTCCCTCTCCTGTTCTTACGGGGAGAGGGGTGGGGTGAGGGGCTCTCTCCACACTCTCGACTATCGAGGCACCTGTACCCCCTCACCCGGAATTTTCTGACGCAAATTCCGACCTCTCCCCGCAAGCGGGGAGAGGTGAAGGCACCTCGCCTTACTTCTTCTTCGCCTTGGCCTTCTTCGCCTTCGGAGCCTTCTTCGCCGGCTTCTCTTCCTTGGCCTTCTTCTCCGGTTTGGCCGCAACCGGCGTGCTGGCGGCGATCCGCATCGACCGCGCGTAGCTGTCGGCGACGTTATCGGCGGACATCTGCAGGCGCTTGGCGGCGGCGGTGGCCTGCTCCAGCGTGGCCTTGGCCATCATCTTGAAGCGGTCGGCGGCGTCCTTGCTCTTGGCCTTGGCCGCCAGGCCGTTGAAGCGATCCCGCCGCTCCTTGGCGCGGGTCATCAGGCCCGTATGCAGCTGTCTGGCCAGTTGCCGGATCACGACATCCAGGTCGGCGTCCGCCATGTTGTTCTATCCTCTTGAAATCAGGTATCGATGCGGGCGGGACTATGCAGATCGGGCCCCGCCTTGGCAATTCCCGGCTGTGCGTCATCCGCAGCTTCCAGCCAGCCAAAACTGAAAAAGCCGCGCATGCCGCGCGGCTTTTTGAAAGTTTCGTCGGGGCGCCTTATTTCAGCGAGGCAACCGGGCCGTTCGACGCCGCCGGCTCAGGGTCGAAGCCGAACACGCCGACCAGATATTTGTAATAGTCCGGCATCTTCTCCTTGAGCGCCTCGCGCGACTTCGGATCGTGGAATTCGCTCTTTCCGGCCAGGAAAATGCTGGCGGTCACCGCGAAGAACTCCATCGGGTTCTTCATCGCATAGGTGTCCTTGGGCAACAGGTCCTTGGACTTGGCCAGGGCGTAATAGGAGATCACGCCCTTGTTGGCGTAGCCGTCCGGCAGCAGCCGCGCATGATAGGCATGAAGCAGCTCGTGCAGCAGCACGGCCTCCTTTTCGTAGCGCATCATGTCCGGGCGCAGCATGATCACGCCGAGCCCGGAATCGACCGCAAGATCGACGGCATTCGGATTGGTCCAGCGCTGCTTGTCCGGGTCCCACACCGTGAGCGTCCGCGGCGCGGTGCGGTGGATGTCCGGCGTGACCCGGCCGTAGCACGCGGTTGCCGCGCCTTCGTCCAGGCAAGCCAGCTCGCTCGCGACGATCGGAACGGTGTGGAAGAAGCGCAGCACGCGCGGTGAGAGGCCGGCGCCTTCGACAAGGTCGATCTGCTGCTTCAGATTGTCGGTGAGCTTGTCGACGTCCTTGCGATCGGAATTCTCCGACAGGTCGAACATGTAGCCGCGATAGCTCTGGAACCCCGGCGGCAGCGGCTGCGCTGCATCGGCATCGAGCGATCCGGCACGGGATGGACTGGCGAAGAGCGCGCCGACGATGGTTGCGGTCAGCAGCAACGCAATGCGCATGATGAACCCCCTGATGTCACTTCGCCCGGCAGAATAGGCCACCGTTGTTTGCGAAAAGTGAGTGGGGCAAGACTAAGGCACCGATGTTGAGGCGTGCTTAACCGCTGGTTGCAGATCGTGCGCGCGGATTAGGGTCGGGTTAACCAAGGCCAATATCGCGAGCTAGCCTATCCCCGTCACCCTGAGGTGGCCGCTTCTTCAGCGGCCCTCGAAGGGCGACGGCCCAGCTGCAGCAGCGGGGGCCGTGTATCCTTCGAGGCTCCCCCTGGGACGCGTTGCGTCCCATGCCTCGCACCTCAGGATGACGGGTCGGGCAGTCGGGTGTAGATTCACTTTGAGGGCAGCACGCCCTAACACAGACAGCCGGAAGGGGAGGATGCCATGTATGCCGCCATCCGTCAGGCCAAGGCGAAAAGCGGGAGCGCGGAAGAGCTGGCGCGCCGCATCAAGGACGGCGCCGTTCCGATCATCAGCGACGTCGACGGCTTCCGCGCCTATTACGTCGTCTATGCCGGCGACGACACGGTCACCGCGATCTCGATCTTTGACAAGTTCGAGCAGGCCGAGGAAGCGAACAGACGGGCCATTGCCTGGATTGAAAAGGATCTCGGCCCCCTGCTCGCCGGCCATGCGAGCGCCGCCGCCGGGCCGGTGATCGTGCATACGCTGGCGTGAGGTGCGGCAGTCTCGTGCCCCGGACGCAGCGCAGCGCCCCCGGCGATGCGAGGCATCGTGCGGTGCGCTGCAGAGCCGGGGCCCATGTGGTGTGTATGCGTGGCTCGCTGGGTCCCGGCTCTGCGCAGCAGCGCGAGAGCGCCGTAGCGCGTCCGGGACACGAGAGACGAATATCCTCACAACTCCCGTGCGTTCGAGAATGCAAAGCTCGACACCCGCCGCGTCGTCTCGTCCAAAATCAGCGTGCGCGTGATCGGCGGTTCGGCGCGCTGCGCGCAGTTCTCGCGCTCGCACAGGCGGCAATTGACACCGATCGGCGTGCCCTCGGTTTTCTCGAGGTCCATGCCGGCGGCATAGGTCAGGCGCGCGGCGTGACGGATCTCGCAGCCGAGGCCGATGGCGAAGCGCGGTTGCGGCAGCGGGTGCGGCGCGACCGGGCGGCGCACCATCTGTGCGATCGAGAAATAGCGCGTGCCGTCGGACAGCTCGATCACCTGCTTGAGCAGGCGGTCCGGCGTGTCGAAGGTCGAATGCACGTTCCATAGCGGGCAGGTGCCGCCGAACTTCGAGAACGGGAAGGTGCCGGAGGAGAAGCGCTTGGAGACGTTGCCGGCATTGTCGACGCGCAACAGGAAGAACGGAATGCCGCGCGCGTTCGGCCGCTGCAAGGTGGTGAGCCGGTGACAGACCTGCTCGAAGCCGGAATTGAAGCGCTGCGCCAGCACGTGGATGTCGTAATTCAGGGCTTCGGCCGCAGCCAGGAAAGCCGGATAGGGCATCATCCCGGCAGCTGCGAAGTAGTTGCCGAGCGTGATGCGGAACAGCCGGCGCGGCGCGTCGTCGAGCGGTCCGGCACGGCCGATGATGCTCTCCAGGGCTTGCGCGCATTCACCCAAGCCAAGCTGGAAGGCGAGCTGGAAGGCGCGGCCGGGCGGGTCGACCAGCTCGGAGATCAAGAGCTGGCGGCGGTGGCGATCGAAACGCCGGAGCGTCTCTCGCATCACGTCGACAGGCATGATGCGGGTCTGGATCGAATGCTTTTCCCGCAGCCGCGCGGCCAGGGCCGCATAGAGCCCTTCGGCCGGCACGTTCAATTCATCGCGCAAATTCTCGGCGGCCTGCTCCAGCTCCGGAAAATAGTTGCGATTGGCCTCGATCAGCTCGCGCACGCGCTCGACCGGGTTGCCCTCATAGCGCGTGCCGACGTCGCGGTCGGCCATCTGGGCGGCGGCCAGTGTCTCGCCCTGCCGGGCTTCGGTATAGGCCGCATAGAGCCGCTGCAGCGCATGGGTGACGCCCGGGCAGAGCTCGGCGAGGTCGCGCAGCTCCTGCTTGGGAACGTCGATTTGGCGGAACAAGGGATCGGAGAAGATCTCGTTGAGCTCGGCGAAGAAGCGGTCCTCGTCGGCGGTGGCGAGATCGCGCAGATCGAGGTCATAAGTCTCGGCCAGCCGCAGCAGGATCTGCGCCGTCACCGGCCGCTGGTTCCGCTCGATCAGGTTGACATAGCTCGGTGAGATCCCGAGCCCCTCGGCGATCTGGGTCTGTGACAGCCCCAATTGCTGCCGGATCCTCCGGAAGCGCGGGCCGACGAACAGTTTCTTCCCGGATTCGGCGGCCATGTCTTGAGATCTCCATCTGCATCAGGACAGCTATTCTGACCTATCTTTTACAAACTTTACAAAGTAACATCTATTACATGTTCTGATGTTACATGACATCACCAATAAAAGACAAGCCATCTATACGAAGTTTCTGTTTTCGCGTTTAGCTCCTGACACGTATCTCGCAATGCAGTGTCAAGAATGTCGATGGCCAGCCATCGCCATCGTCAGCGAAAGGATCAGGCACATGAACTACCAGCCCCGCGGCATCAGCACCCTCCAGGGCCCGTCGTCGTATCAGGACGAGGTCAAGGCGGCCCAGGCGCTCCTCGAGACCCAGCCGACCTGGAACGGCGTGTCGGCCGAGGCCGTCGCCCGCATGCGGCTGCAGAACCGCTTCAAGACCGGCCTCGACGTCGCCCGCTACACCGCGGCGCTGATGCGCGCCGACATGGCGGCCTATGACAACGATCCGACCAAGTACACCCAGTCGCTGGGTTGCTGGCACGGCTTCATCGCCCAGCAGAAGCTGATCTCGGTCAAGAAGCACTTCGGCGGCAAGACCGATCGCACCTATCTGTACCTCTCGGGCTGGATGATCGCGGCGCTACGCTCCGAGTTCGGTCCGCTGCCCGACCAGTCGATGCACGAGAAGACCTCGGTGCCGGCGCTGATCGAGGAGCTCTACACCTTCCTGCGTCAGGCGGACTCCCGTGAGCTCAACGACATCTTCCGTCTGCTCGACAAGGCGCGCAAGGAAGGCGACAAGACCCGCGAGAAGGAGCTGATTGCGAAGATCGACAACTTCCAGACCCATGTCGTCCCCGTCATCGCCGACATCGATGCCGGCTTCGGCAATGCGGAAGCGACCTATCTGCTCGCCAAGAAGATGATCGAGGCGGGCGCCTGCGCCCTGCAGATCGAGAACCAGGTCTCGGACGAGAAGCAGTGCGGCCACCAGGACGGCAAGGTCACCGTGCCGCATGAAGTCTTCCTCGCGAAGATCCGCGCTTGCCGCCATGCGTTCCTCGAGCTCGGCGTCGAAGACGGCATCGTCGTGACCCGCACCGACTCGCTCGGCGCCGGCCTGACGCAGCAGATCGCGGTCAGCCACAAGCCCGGTGACATCGGCGACCAGTACAACAGCTTCCTCGACTGCGAGGAAATCACTGCGGAGAACGCCCGCAACGGTGACGTCATCATCAACCGCAACGGCAAGATGATGCGCCCGAAGCGGCTGCCCTCGAACCTCTACCAGTTCCGCCCGGGCACGGGTGAGGACCGTTGCGTGCTCGACTGCATCACCTCGCTGCAGAACGGCGCCGACCTGCTCTGGATCGAGACCGAGAAGCCGCATATCGAGCAGATCGCCAAGATGGTCGACCGCATCCGCAAGGTCGTCCCGAACGCGAAGCTGGCCTACAACAACTCGCCGTCCTTCAACTGGACGCTGAACTTCCGTTGGCAGGTCTACGACGCGATGAAGGAAGCCGGCAAGGACGTCAGCAAGTACAACCGTGCCGAGCTGATGAAGGCGGAGTACGACGACACGCCGCTGGCGCAGGAAGCCGACGAGCGCATCCGCACCTTCCAGGCGGATTCGGCCAAGCGCGCCGGCATCTTCCACCATCTGATCACGTTGCCGACCTATCACACGGCGGCGCTCTCGACCGACAACCTCGCTCGGGAGTATTTCGGCGAGCAGGGCATGCTGGGCTACGTCAAGAACGTCCAGCGCGCCGAGATCCGTCAGGGCATCGCCTGCGTGAGGCACCAGAACATGGCCGGTTCCGACATCGGCGACGACCACAAGGAGTACTTCGCGGGCGAGGCGGCCCTGAAGGCGGGCGGCGCCCACAACACGATGAACCAGTTCGGCTAACGCAGCACGCTATTGGACAGGAGACCGACAATGACCAAAGGCAGCAATTTCTGGGTGATCGGCGGCGAGTTCGGCTCGATGAACTTCCACAAGCTCGTGGAAGGCTCCGCCCAGGTCAAGGGTCCGTTCAAGACCCGCAAGGAAGCCGAGGACTGCTGGAAGGAGGTCTCGGAAGAGAGCCGCCACAAGGCCGGTGTCCGCTTCTCGATCGTGGAAGAGCCCTCGCGCGTCTCGGCCTGATCGCCTCACTCAAGAAGACGTCCAAGGACGGATGGTCCCATCCAGGCTCTGCCTGGGTGGGATCGTCTGTTTTTGGTACAGGTGAAACGGCTGTGGGCGCCGTAAGTCTCTGGAATTGTAGGCCTTTGCGGAGGGTGTGGTTGCTGATAGGTTAATGGCGGAAAGTCGAGGACGAGGCCGACAATGTCAGAGCCCGAGACCAGCGGGACCCATCCCGGCCAGCCGCGCCCGGTGCGGCTGCGCGATGCGCTGTTGCGCGCGCGGATCGAGGCCGCCGACCGCACCGGCGTCGTGGTCGATCTCAGGGACGCCGAGGTGGCGCGGCTCGAGATCCTCAACGATGCGCTCGATCCCCTGTTCGCGCAGGTGCCTGATCAGATCGACCTGTTCGACCGCGGCATCAGCCAGGGCGATACGCCGCGGCTCTGGATCGACGTCGTCGCCCACATCGTGATGGGACGCGACAAGCGGATGTACCGCTTCGTCCAGGACACCCGGTTCGGACGCATCGTGCTCGCCGAATCGCACGACACCGCGGCGATCGTCGAGGCCGTCACCGACTACGTCGCGCGCCGCATGGTCGAGCGCGAGCGGGCCATGGTGGTCCCGCCCGAACCGCAGGCGCCGGTCACCGCGCTGCCGCGCCGTTCACGCTTCTGGCCGTTCGTGTTCGGCTTCATCCTCGGTGCCGCCGCGCTGTTCGGGCTCGCCGTGCTGGCGGTCTTGCGGAGCTGGTGAAGCTCTCTCCATTGTCATTGCGAGCGCAGCGAAGCAATCCAGGAATCTTTCCGGGGAGGCAGTCTGGATTGCTTCGCTGCGCTCGCAATGACGGCGTGGGACTAAATCAACCGCACATGCTTGATCTGCCCGATCTGAAATCCAGCGCCGAGGCTTCGCACCGTCTGATCGCAGCGCCAGCCGGCATTGTCCTTCTCGATCCTGAACAGATTATACGCCGCCGCCGGGTAGCGTCCGTGCGCGAGCGCGGAGGCCGAGGGCACGCCGAGCGCGGGAATGTTGCCGTTGGGGCCCTCGAACCACGCGGTCGAATGAACGTGGTCATGTCCGTGCAGGATCAGCTCGACGCCGTGGCGCTTGAGCAGCGCCAGCAGTGCGGCTGCGTCGGTCATCCGCTTCTGACGCGCGTCGGATTTCAGCGGATGATGCACCAGCAGCACGCGGAATACGTCCTCGGCCGCGAGCCGTTCGAGGACCCCTTCGAGCGAGGCGAGCTGATCGCGTCCGAGCGTGCCCGTCGCCATCAGCGGCAGCGTCGGCACCGCCGTCGACAGGCTGATCAGTGCGAGCGGCCCGCGCCGGCGCACCGAGGGAAAGCCGATGCGGCCGTCGTCACCCGCAAGATAGGGTGCAAAGGTCTCGCCGAAGCGGTGCGAGGTCGCGCGGACGTAGGCATCGTGATTGCCGGGAATCGTGGTGACGCGGTCGGGCGGGCCGACACCGTCGAGCCAGGCGCGGGCGGGCGCGAACTCGGCTTCGAGCGCCAGGTTGACGAGGTCGCCCGTCACCGCGATGTGGTCGGGCGCCTGCGCCTTCATGTCCGCGACCAGCGCGTCGAGCACCTCGCGGCGCTGGTACTTGTGGCGGTTGCGCGTCCAGTTGACGTAGCCGAGCGCGCGCTTGCCCGCGAGCTCGATCAGCCGCGGTTTCGGCAGGGGCGCGAGATGCGGATCGGACAGATGGGCGAGCGTAAAGGGAGCCATGGGGCGCGATTGCCTCGCTATTGCTCCGCTGTAATGGCAAGGTCGCAAGGAACGCGCAAGCAGAGCCTGAACCGCCGCGTCAAGGAAGCCTGATGGGAGAACGTCTGAACCGGATCCGACGGACATGCGAGCCGCTGTTGCGGCGAGTCTTCCACGCTTATTTCCTGGTCGTGCGCGCCATGACGCTCGGCGTCCGCGCCGTGGTGCTGGATGCCGAGAACCGGGTGTTTCTGGTCCGGCACAGTTACGTCAGCGGCTGGTACCTGCCCGGCGGCGGCGTCGACCACGGCGAGACCATGGAACAGGCGATGCGGCGTGAGCTCAAGGAGGAGGGCGACATCGACCTCACCGGTGCTGCCGAGCTGCATGGCATCTTCCTCAACAGCCACGTCTCCCGCCGCGACCACGTTGCAGTCTATGTGGTCAGGCAGTTCAGGCAGAACCGCGTCCCTGAGCCCAATCGCGAGATCGTCGAATGCGGATTCTTCGCGATCACGGCGCTGCCCGAGGGGACCACGCCCGGTACGCGGCTGCGGATCGCGGAAGTGCTGGACGGCCGGCCCCTGATTGCGACGTGGCGCTGACGGCGGGCTGTGCTTGCGCATGAGGATTGTCATTCGACACGAGCAAGCTGAGGTCTCGGAACACCTGTCGGATCGGCGCCAGAAATGGACCTGAGCGCCTTCGCTGCCCAATGGACCGCGCCGCGTTCAGGTGCTATCCCGCGATCGACATGACCGATCTCTCACTGACCATCCTTCCCGAAGCCGCCGGCGATGCCCAGGCGATCGAACGGCTGCACGAACGCACCTTCGGCCCAGGCCGTTTCGTGCTCAGCGCCTACCGAATTCGCGAGCACGTCGACCATCTGCTCGAATTGTCCTTCACCGCCCGCATCGGCACGCTGCTGGTTGGCTCGGTCCGGCAGTTGCCGATCCTGATCGGCGAGACACCGGCACTGCTGCTCGGGCCGCTCACCGTCGAGCCGCCATTCCGCGATCGCGGCATTGGCCGGCTGTTGATGGAGCGCGCGCTGAAGGACGCGAAGGCGAAGGGCCACGCCATCGTGCTGCTGGTCGGCGACGAGCCCTATTACAGCCGCGTCGGCTTCAAGCAGGTCCCCAAGGGCCGCGTCACCATGCCGGGCCCGGTCGACGCCGCCCGCATCCTGGTATTCGAGCTCGTCGACGGCGCCTTCGAGGGCGTGTCGGGAGCGGTGGGTCCGGACTGGAGCAAGGCGCGGGGGTAGATTGCGCCCCTGTGGATTGAGGGCGCCGCGGCGCCGCCTGATACTCCGTCATTGCGAGCGCAGCGAAGCAATCCAGCATCTTTCCGCAGAGACGGTCTGAATTGCTTCGCTGCTTCGCAATGACGGCGTGTATGTCGGGGCCCGCAGCCCCCGACCGGCTCGACGTCAGAACTTGAAGTTCGCAAACGCCCGCACGCCGATACCGGGCATCAGCACCTCGTCCTTGGTGTAGGACACGTGGTTGCGGATGTTCTCGTTGAGGAGATTGTTGCCGACGATGCCGGCCATCATCTCGCGTGCGCCGAACCAATTGCGGTCGAGCTTGGTCTTGTAGCTGATTTCGGCCTTCAACAGATTGTAACCCGCCGTCGGCGTCTCCGCGATCGCGGCGACGTTGTTCTGCGCGAAGGCGTGCAGGAGGTTGACGCGCATCAGCCAATTATCGTCGCGCCAGAACACGCCGCCGCCCATCCGCAAGGGTGGAATGCGCGGCACGTTAGTGCCGTCAGAGAAGGTGGCGCGGACGAAGTCGAGCTGGTTCTCGATACCCCAGATGCCGCCCTGGAAGGCGCCGACGTCGAGCTGCGACTGGAATTCGCCGCCGCGGAAATTCGCATTGCGCTGCGAGTAGACCGCCTGGTTCAACTCGGCGCCCGGCGTGCCGCAGGAGGCAAAGTCGTCATTGCAGGACACGCCGGTGAGGCGGCGGTAGATGAAATTGTCGAAATGCGTGTAGTAGACGGTCGCCTCGAAGCGGAACGGTGCCGCCGCCCTGCGCACGCCGAGCTCGAGGGATTTCGCGGTTTCGATCGTGAGGTTCGGATTGCCGATGTCGAACGTCGCGGTCGCATCGTGGCCGCCGCGCGAGAACAATTCGGCCGCCTTCGGCGCGCGCTCGACATATTGTGCGGTGATGCTTCCGACCATGCCGCCCGGCAGGTCCTGCAGCAAGCCGATGCTGCCGCTCTTCGGCGTGAAGGACGGATTGCGCGAGACCGCCGCCTGCGGCGTGCCGTCGGGCAAATAATCGGCTGGGAAGTCCGGCGTCGTGCCGTGCAGCTCGACGTGCTCGATGCGGCCGGCGACCTGCGCCCGTGTCGCCTCCGTGAACTTGAACTCGTTGAAGGCGTAACCGGCAACGCGGTTGCTGTTGTTCGGGTCCCACAGGCCGTTGAATAGCGTGCCGGGATTGTCAGGGCTCGGCGCGCTCAATTCCTGATGCCCGACCTGAAAGCCCAGCGCGGTCGTCACCTCGGCGAAGCGCGCGTTGAACGGCGTCAGCTGCACCTCGGTGCGGATCTCCTGCTCCTTGTTGGTGAAGGTCTGCCTGATGCCGTCGCTGTTGAGATCGGCGGGATCGGCAAGGCCGATCTCGTTGTGCCGGTAGTCGGTCGCGCCGGCCCAGAAGCGGACTGTGTCGATCGCGGCCGCATCAGGGTGGTACTCGCCCTTGACGTTGATCTTGGTCTGGTGGCCGTCGATCCGCGTCTTGTGGTCGGCGCCGTCGATGCCCGGGATGTGATAGAGCGAGTCGTTCTGCGTGATCGACGCGCCGATATAGCCGCCCTGGAAGAAGTAGGAACCGCCGATCGAGGCGCCGTCCGAACGCGTTGCCGAGTTGGGCTGGCGCCCGTTCACCGGGCGCGACTGATCGTTCAGATAGGGATAGCTCGGAATGGAATAGTCCGAGGTCGTGCGGCCATAGGCATCGGCATGGAAGGCAAAATTGCCGCCGCCGGTGTCGAGCAGCACGCTGCTCTCGACGCCGCGATCGACCGAGCTGAAGGCGGTGCGGGTCTCGGCGGTGACGCAGGGCGAGGTCGCGGCGCTTGCGAGCGGCGCCTTGGTCGGCAGGCCGTAAGCCTGAAACGATGGCGCGCAGGCAGGCAGCGCATCCGGAATCCGGTTGTTGGTGGCGCTGACGACGCCACCGATCGAGGTCGAGCCGTAGCGCAGCGCGGCGGGCCCGCGCACCACCTCGACCTGGTTGGTCGCGAGCGGATCGATCGGGACGAAATGATCTTCGCCGAGATCGGAGGCGCCGCCGCCATTGGTACCGTTCTCGACGATGCCGACGCGATTGACGTCCAGACCCCTGATGATCGGCCGGCTGGACGCGCCGGGAGCAAAACTCGATCCGGTGATTCCGGGCTTGGAGAACAGGAGATCGCCGAGCTGGCCACCGCCCTCGCGGCGGATCTCCTCGTTTGGCACCACCGTGACGGTGGCGAACTGGTTGGTCACGACAGGCAGCACACCCTGCTGAGGCGCGGCGGGCGCGGCGGCTGCCGGCGTTGCTTCGGCCGCTTGCTCGCGGCTGCGCACCCGCGCGGTCCGCGTACCGCGGCCTGCGTTGCGGGATGGCACCACCGCTCTGCGCACGATCGGGCTTGGGGCCGTCACGGTGACGGCAGGGATCTCGGTCGACGATTTGTCTTGCACAGGCGCTTGGGCCGACTCTTGCGCGAATGCGGATGTCGCGGCGGCACCGAGCAGGAGCAGGCTTGCTCCGCCAAGACGCTGCGCGCGTCGCAATTGAAATGACATGGTCCTGATTCCAGTCAGGCGCCGTCCGCACGATGGTCTGCTGATCAGAGGCGGCCTGCCGTCGCGGTGCGACGGAATTCGACTTCAACTTCTCCCGGCTGATCGCCTGAAGCGGCGAGGGCGGGCGTGATCAAGTGATGTTGAGAGTCAGGACGCGGGAGGGGCGCGCGGCTGGAATGCCGCGCCGGCCGATTTCAGATGGAGAAACTCGGCATCGGTGGTGCGGTAGAGCAGGTCGATCGCCTGCGGCAGCTGCAGCAGGGGCGGCGTCGCGAACAGGATCGTGCCCGCCATCGCGACGACGGCACAAATGGCGCAATTGTCTTCGCCCGGTTGCTCGCGGTGGGGGCTTGAGGGCGATTGCTTGTGAACCGCCGCACGATCGACCGCAGCTTGGTCCTTGGCACTGTCCTTGGCGCCGTCGGTCTGCTGGAGCGTCCCTTGCGCAAGCGGTGCGGCCTGCGCGAACCAATGGCTGTGGCCGAACGTCAGCGCGAACTGCACCAGCATCGCGAACAACGCGAGCCGGGCGCCGTGCCTGATATGCGACCGGAACCACTTCATCTGAAAGAGCTACCCCCACATCGCGAGGCGCCAAATCCCGGGGCGTCGCGATGTTATAATGTAACATCGCTCGAACGGTCAGCTGATGTCAACCGCACTCCGGCCCACCCAGCGTGGCTGGCGGACCGATGTGGCGTTAGGGCAACGGAGAGCTTACCTCCCCTCGCGGACCCATGTCGCAGCAAACGCGCCGAGCAGCAGCAGGAGGCCGATCAGGCCGGCAAAGATCGGCAGCACGCCGACGCCCTTCACGACGCTGGCATCACGCATCCTGACCCCCATCCAGCCGTCGCCGGCAAAGACGCTGGCCGAACGCACCGGCAGGATGCGCGGCAGCTCGACGCTGGCGCCACTCGCCACGCGCACGGCGTTGCCGCCGGTCGCTTGCGTCAGCGGCTGCAAGGTATCGACGGTGGAGGTGACTTCCGAAAACTCCTTCGGATTGGTCGGCCCGACATTGATCAGTGCCTTCAGCGTGCCATCGGTCGCCTGCCACAGACCGAGCTCGCTCGCCGGCAAGCTGGCGCGCCATTCGCCGGGATCGCCGGCGCTCAGCGTCAAATCGTGCGACACGCCTGATGGCGAGGTCACGTTCACCGGCTGGACGCTGTCCGCCATGGTCTGGCGCACCACGACGAGGTCCTTGCCCTGGACCTGGAGGCGCAGCGCCTCCTCGTCGAGGTCGGGCTGCTTCATCAGCCAGTGCGACATCCGCCTAAGCAGGTCCAGATGCGGGCCGCCGCCCTCATAGCCGCGCGCCCACAGCCAGATGTGGTCGGAGAGCAGCAGCGCGACGCGGCCGTCACCGAAGCGCGACAGGAACAGGAGCGGCTTGCCGTCGGCGCCCGTCATCACCGGCGGATTGACGGAATTGCGGGTGTCGACCGTCCTGAAGAAACGGCTCCAACGCGGCGGCTCGGAGGCCGAGCCCTCCAGGGCGCGCGTGACCGGGTGGCGTTTGCCGAGATCGGACAGATGCGCGTAGAACGGCTTTTCCGTCACGCCGACCGGTTCGGCCGGCAGCACCGTATCCAGCGGCGTGCGCCAGATGCTGGTGTTGGAGGCGTAGTCGGGGCCGGCCGAGACCAGCACCGCGCCGCCCGAGCGCACATAGCGCGCGATGTTGTCGAAATAGGCGATCGGCAGCACGCCCTGACGGGCGTAGCGGTCGAAGATGATCAGCTGGAATTCGTTGATCTTCTGCTGGAACAATTCGCGGGTCGGAAACGCGATCAGCGACAATTCGTTGATCGGCGTGCCGTCCTGCTTCTCCGGCGGACGCAGAATGGTGAAGTGCACGAGGTCGACGCTGGCGTCGGACTTCAAGAGGTTGCGCCAGGTGCGCTCGCCAGAATGCGGCTCGCCGGAGACCAGGAGCACCCGCAGCTTGTCGCGCACGCCGTCGATGGCGACGACGGCGCGGTTGTTCACCGGCGTCAGCTCTCGCTCGAGCGGGGAGGCCTCGATCTCGACGATGTTCGGACCGGCATGCTTGATGTCGACGTCGACACTCGCGGCCTGGCCGCTCGACAGCGTGCGCTCGTTGATGACCTCGCCGTCCCTGCGGATCGTGACCTTGGCGCGCTCGCCCGTGACGCCCTGGTCGTCGAGGCGGTAGCTGATGGTCTGGGTCTGTCCGACGATGCCGAAGCGCGGCGCGGCCGTGATCGCGATGCGGCGGTCGCGCTCGTCCTTCTGGCCGGTCACGAGCGCATGCACCGGCGCCTGGAAGCCGAGCGCGGCGGCGCTCGCCGGAATGTCGTGGACGCGGCCGTCGGTGATCAGGAACGCGCCGGCGACACGGTCGACCGGCACGTCGGACAATGCCGAGGCGAGGGCGCCGAACAGCTTGGTGCCGTCGGTCTCGCCATCGGCCTGTCCGGCATCGACGACGCGCACCTCCAGCCCCTTGATCTTCTTCAGGCTGTCGACCAGCGCTTCCTGCGCTTGCGCGGCTTCACGATTGCGGCTGCCGAAATTCTGGCTCGGACTCTTGTCCACGACGATTGCGGCGACCGAGGTGAGGGGATCGCGGTCCTCGCGGGTAAACGAGGGGTTGGCAAGCGCCAGCAGGAACAGCGCCAGCGCGGCCACGCGCACGGCGGCGCCGCGCGCCCGTGCCACCAGCAGCACGAGCGCGACGACGACGATCGCGGCGAGCGCGAGCCACAGCACGATCGCGGGGACAAGCGGCGTGAAGGCGATACCGTAATTCATGGCGTCACTTTCTCGGCATCGTCATGGCCGGGCTTGTCCCGGCCATCCACGCCTTGCCACGCGGCACGAAGAACGTGGACGCTCGGCACAAGGCCGGGCATGACGGCTTTCTGTTTGGCGAACACCCAATTCGAAACCCGCATCATTGCCCCAGCCGTTCGATCAGGGCCGGTGCGTGCACCTGGTCGGCCTTGTAATTGCCGGTCAGCGTGTACATCACGATGTTGGCGCCGGCGCGGTAGGCGAATTCGCGCTGGCGGGTGTCGCCGCCGGTCACCGGCAGCATGGCCTGGCCGTCGGGCCGCACGGCCCAGGCGCCGGCAAGATCATTCGAGGTGATGATGATCGGCGAGACGCCGTCGCCGCCGCGGGCCGGCCGCTGCGCGGCGGCGTCCTCGTCCTCGTCTTCGCGCGGCAGGGTCTCGACCCAGGTCTGGCCGGTAACGAAGCGTCCGGGGAAGTCGCGCAGCAGATAGAAGGTCTTGGTCAGCACGTGCTCGCGCGGTACCGGCTCGAGCTCGGGCACGTCGAGCGAGGACAGGATCTCGCGCAGCGTCTGCATGGCGGGGGTCTGCGCCGCGCCGTTCGCACCGGGCGGGGCCTCGATTGCATCGCGGGTGTCGAATAGCACGGTGCCGCCCTGCTTCATATAGGCGTCGATCTTGTTGATGGCGTCCTGCGGCGGCTTGGGCGCGCCCGGCACGATCGGCCAGTAGATCAGCGGGAAGAAGGCGAGCTCGTCGCGCGCGGGATCGACCCCGACGGGATCGCCGGCCTCGAGCGCGGTGCGCTGGGCCAAAAACAGCGTCAGCCCGTTCATCCCCGCTTTGACGATGGAATCGACGTCGGCATTGCCGGTTACGACATAGGCGAGGCGGGTTTGCGCCGTCGCTCTCATCGCGAAATCGTCCGTGGTGCTGTCGGCGCGTGACGGCGTCGGCGAGAGCGATGCGAATAGCAGGCCAAGCACGATCATTGCAGGCGCGGCGCGGCGGCGCAGCAGAGCGGCGATTCCCCCGCCGAGCACCGCGACGATGATGGCGTCGATCAGGAACAGCGCGAGTGCCGTCGACAGCAGCCAGCCGCGCAGGTCCCGCGGCTCGGCATTGGTGTAGGTGGCGTGCCGGGCGCGCAGGCTCGCGGTGTTGAGGGCCGCGATGCGGTCGGCGCTGGCAAGCGTGTTCACGGCGAGCGGTCCTTCTGCCGGGCCGTAGAAGCCCGGCGGATGATCGGATGTGGCGCGGTCGCGGTAATCCGCGGGCAGCGGCTTTGCGGTCGCCGGCGGCGGACCGAAGGCGCCAAAACCGTCGAGGATGTGCAGCGGCGCCACCGTCTCGGTGGTCGCTTCGCTGGCAGCGCCTGCGCCGGGCTTGGACGTGTAGCCGGACATGTCGACCACCCGCCGCAGCATTTCGACGAAGGTGCCGGACATCGGCAAATCCGACCAGCGCATGTCGGCGCTGACGTGGAACAGGCTGACCAGCCCCTTGCCGCGATGCTCGCCGGTGACGAGCGGCGTGCCGTCTTCCAGCGAGGCCCAGCTCTTGGTGGCGAGCACCGCGTCGGGCTCGGCCAGCACCTGGCGGCTCACGGTGACGTCCTTGGGGACCGCGATGCCGGCAAACGGGCCGTCGGCCGCGAAGGTCGCAAGATGCTGCGGCTTTTCCCAGGTCAGGCTGCCGCCGAGCGTGCGTCCGCCCTTGCGCAGCTTGACCGGCACGAGGTCGTCTTCGGCCTGCGCCAGCCTTGGACCTGCGAACCGTACCAGCACGCCACCCTGGTCGATCCAGGCGTTGAGACGCTCGCGCAGCTCCGGCGCGATGGTGCCGACATCGGCGAGGATGATCATCGGCAGCTTCTGGTCCAGGAATTGTGTGATGCCCTGCTGCGGCGCCCCCTTGTCGGCGAGCCTGACGTCGGCGAATGGCGCCAGCGCGCGGGTGAGGTAGAAGGTCGGCGCCAGCAGCGGCTGCGCGGTCTCGCTGGTCGAGCCCGAGACGATGCCGATGGCGCGGCGGCGCCAGCGCTTGTCGAGCAGCTGCACCGCGCCGGCAGAGCGCTCGCCCGAGATCTCGAGCCGCGTGATGTCGTTGCGCAGCTCGACCGGCAGATCGAACGCGGCGTCGGTCTCCTTGTCCTGCGGACCGAATGAGAAACGCGCTTCGCCGATCGGCGAGGCCTTCTGGTCCAGCGCGCGCACGGTGCCGATCGCGATGCCGCTGTCGGTGCGCAGCACCTTCACCGTCATCCTGGCGGCGGCGTTCTCGGCCGCGACCAGGGCCAGCGGCGAGGAGGTGCCGCCTTCGAAGATGGTCAGGCTGCGCTCGCCGATGGTCTTGCCGAGGCCGGTCACGAAGTCCTCGCCGCGGCCGGTGTCGACGCCGTCGGACAGCCAGGCGATCTCGCAATCGCCGGTGGCTTTCAGGAAACGGTCGACCGCGGTGAGCGTCTCGACGCGGTCGATCGAATAGGGCTTTGGCGCGAGCTGCCGCAGCGCGACGCGCGCCGCGCCCGCCGGCATCAGGGTGATGTCGCGGTTCGGCTCGGACAGCGGCACCAGCGCGATGGCGCGGCGGTCGTTATCGGCATTGGCGATCAGCTCGTCCGCAGCCCTGATCCTGACGTCCCAGTGCGATGCGGCGCTCCAGCCGTCGTCGAACATGATCATCAGCGGCGCCTTGCTGCCGGCGAGGCCCGTTTGCGGATTCCAGATCGGGCCGGCGGCGGCGAAGATCACCAGCGCCGCGGCAAGCAGGCGCAATGCGGTCAGCCACCATGGCGTCCGCGAGGGCGTCTCCTCGCGTGGGGCGATGTCGAACAACAGGCGCGTCGGCGGAAACTCGATGCGGCGCGGCCGCGGCGGCATCACACGCAGCAGCCACCATAGCACCGGGAGGCTGACGAGGCCGATCAGCAGCAGCGGTTCGGTGAAGGCGAGCGGCAGTCCCATCATGCGGCCGGCCCCGCCTTGATGGTCGTGGTGCGGGCGCCCGACTTGCTCACCTGCATGCCGGCATGCAGGAACAGCAGCAGCTCGGCGGCGGAGCGGTCGGTGGCATGCGTCGTGAACAGCCAGTCCAGCTTGTTGGTCTCGGCGCGGATCTGGTCGCGGTGCAGCGCGAGCCGCGCGGTGTAATCCTGCGCCCAGCTCTCGGCGCGGCCGGCGGTGACCACGCCGAACCCTTCGGGCTCGACGAACTCGACGCGGCCGGAATAGGGGAACGATTCTTCGGCGGGATCGACGATCTGCACCAGCGTGCCATGCGCGCCCGAGCCGGAGAGCCCTGCGAGCGTCGTCCTGATCTCGGAGATCGGCGACCAGAAATCCGACAGCACGATCGTCTCGGCGAGCGCGGCAGGCACGAAGGACGGCGGCAGGCTGAGACGATCGGCATCGTCATGCAGCATCGCCTGCGCCATCTTGTCGATGACGCTGCGGCTCGCCGTCGGCGCCATCAGCCCGGGAATCCCGACGCGCTCGCCGCCGGAGACCAAGAGTTCGGCTAGCGCGAAGGCAACGATCAGCGTCCGTTCGAGCTTGGACTCGCGCGCGGTCTTCGATGCGAACGCCATCGAGGGCGAGCGGTCGGGCCAGATCCAGACCGTGTGCGAGGCTTCCCATTCGAGCTCGCGGACGTAGAGATGGTCGTCGCGCGCCGAGCGCCGCCAGTCGACGTTCTGCGACGGCTCGCCGGAGACGAAGCGGCGATATTGCCAGAAATTTTCGCCGGAGCCGGCGCGGCGCCTGCCATGCAGGCCGTGGATGACGTTGGCGGCGATACGGCGGGCTTCGAGCACCAGGCGTGGCAAGGACGCGGCGAGCGTGCGGCTTTCGCCATCGGCACGTCGGATCGCGAGTATCTCCTTCGCCGTGTGCCCGTTCTCCGCTGCCATCAACCGATCCGTGTCTTCAATTGCCGGATCACGTCCGGAATCGTGCGGCCTTCGGCGCGCGCCTGGAACGTCAGCGCCATGCGGTGCTTCAGCACGGGCTCGGCGAGGTCGAGCACGTCGTCGACCGAAGGCGCGAGGCGCCCGTCGATCAGCGCACGCGCACGCACGGCCAGCATCAAGGATTGGCTGGCGCGCGGGCCGGGGCCCCAGGCGATGAACTTGCCGGCCTCACCGGCGTCGGGACCCGGACGGGCCGAGCGCACCAGCGACAGGATCGCCTCGACCACGGAATCGCCGACCGGCAGGCGCCGGATCAGCCGCTGCGCGGTGATCAGCGCATCCGCCGTCATCGCGCCCTTGGCAAGTGTCTCTTCCGCGCCGGTGGTCTCGAACAGGATGCGGCGCTCGGCGTCGCGATCGGGATAGTCGACGTCGATCTCCATCAGGAAGCGGTCGAGCTGCGCTTCGGGCAGCGGGTAGGTGCCTTCCTGCTCCAGCGGGTTTTGCGTGGCGAGCACGTGGAAGGGCTTTGGCAGATCGTGGCGCGCGCCGGCGACGGTGATGTGCTGCTCTTGCATCGCCTGCAGCAGCGCCGACTGCGTGCGCGGGCTGGCGCGGTTGATCTCGTCCGCCATCAGCAGCTGCGCGAACACCGGCCCCGAAATGAAGCGGAAGGCGCGCTTGCCCGTCGTACTCTCATCCAGCACCTCGGCGCCGAGAATGTCCGACGGCATCAAATCAGGCGTGAACTGGATGCGCTTGGCATCGAGGCCGAGCGTGACGCCGAGCGTCTCGACCAGCTTGGTCTTGGCAAGGCCGGGTACGCCGATCAAGAGCGCATGGCCGCCGGAGAGGATGGTGACCAGCGTGTTTTCGATCACGCGATCCTGGCCGAATATGACGGACGCAATCGCATCCTTCGCTGCGCGAATCTGGCTCGACACCTGCTCGGCCGAACGAACGATCCCGTCCTCGAGTTTCTCGACACTCTCCGCCATCCGTTCGCTCCTTCAGCCCGCCATGCGGCTTGCCTGGGCCGTCATGTCATCGCATCACGTCAGATCATGGGCCTATGCTAGACTTGCAGGAAGGCCATGTATTCGTTGAATTAACCTATCCCCACCTTATCGGCTTCGGGTTATGTACGGCATCACGAAGTGGCGACCTCCCACACCGGACTATTCCGGATGGAACCGTGCACCTAAGTACAACGTAGACCTGCACCAATCGTGCCAAGGACAAAGTCAGGGCAAACCATGGCGAACCAAGGGCAGAGCGCCAATCACGGTCTCGAAGGGCTGACGGCCGCTGCCAAGAACGCTGCCAAGAATGCTGCCAATGCCGAAGGCGCCAAGAACGGCCTGCCGCCGGTGCATCTGTGGAATCCGCCGTTTTGCGGCGATCTCGACATGCGAATCGCCTCCGACGGTACTTGGTTCTACTTGGGCACGCCAATCGGGCGTCCCGCGCTGGTGCGGCTGTTCTCGACCATCCTCAAGCGCGAGGGCGACAAGCATTTTCTCGTGACGCCGGTGGAGAAGGTCGGCATTCGCGTCGACGATGCGCCGTTCATGGCGGTCGAGATGCAGAAGCACGGCGAGGGCAACCATCGCGTGCTGAGCTTCCGTACCAATGTCGACGACTGGGTCACCTGCGATGCCGCGCACCGGCTACGCTTCGAGCAGGCGGCGGATGGCGGGCTGACGCCCTACTTGCATGTCCGTGCCGATCTCTGGGCCAAGGTCACGAGGGCGCTCTATTACGATCTGGTTGACATGGGTGAGGAGCGGATGGTCGATGGCCAGCCGATGTTCGGCGTCGAATCATCCGGCGAATTCTTCGCCATGGCCGATGCGGAGCAGGTGAGGGCCGCGCTTTGAACAAGCCTACGCTGACGACCGACCCGGTTGCGCTCGGCGCGGCGGATTTCTTCGCCCGCTCGAAGGCGAAGCTCGGCTTCGACGTCCCGGCCGGCCTCTACGATCCCAACATCATTCCCGCCTCGGGCGATCCCGGCACCGACAAGATGCTCGAGATCGTCGCGCGCGAGCAGCCGGTGCGACCGGCGGCGGTCCTGATCGCCGTGGTCGACCATCCCGAGCCGACCATCCTCTTGACGCAGCGCGCGGCGCATCTCAACGACCATGCCGGCCAGATCGCCTTTCCCGGCGGCAAGATCGACGTGACCGATTCCTCGCCGCTGGACGCGGCGCTGCGCGAGGCCGAGGAGGAGGTCGGGCTGTCCAGGGACTTCGTCGAGCCGCTCGGCTATCTCGATCTCTACGGCACCGCCTTCGGCTTCCGCATCCTGCCGACCGTAGCTAAGGTGCGGCCCGGCTTTTCGCTCACCATCAACCATTCCGAGGTTGATGACGCCTTCGAGGTGCCGCTATCCTTCCTGATGAACCCGGTGAACCATCAGGTGCACAGCAAGGAATTCCGCGGCATGGAGCGGTTCTACTACGCCATGCCGTTCGCGGAGCGCTACATCTGGGGGGCCACGGCCGGAATGCTGCGTGTGCTGTATGAGCGGATCTATTCATCATGATCCGGCCGGTTCTGACCGAGATCGGAATCTTCCTCATTCCCTTTGCCGTCTATGCGCTGTTTGTGGCCGCGACGCGCTCCGGCCTGTTCGCACGCTCGTCCTGGCCGGTCTATGTCGTCGCCCGCCTTGCCTTGGTGGCGCTCGCGCTGGTGATCGCGGGCCTGATCGGCTTCGCGCATTTCTCCGGCGCCGCGCCAGATTCGACCTACGTTCCCGCCCATATCGAGAACGGCAGGCTGGTGCCGGGCGTGGAAAAATAGGGGCAGCACGATGAGCGCAGAGCCGTTACTTGCGCCGGTTCTTGCCGATGCGCCCTGGCTGATCTCGGGCGGGACCGCGCGCGTTCTGCAATTGCTCAACTCTGACGGCGAGGAGGCGCGGGTGGTCGGCGGCGCCGTGCGCAACGCGCTGCTCGGCCTCGTGCCCGGCGACATCGACATCGCGACCACGGCGCGGCCTGAGGAGGTGATGCGGCGCGCCAAGGCCGCCGGCATCAAGGGCGTGCCGACCGGGATCGATCACGGCACCGTCACGCTCGTCATCGACAGCCACCCCTATGAAGTCACGACGTTGCGCGAGGACACCGAAACCTTCGGCCGCAAGGCCAAGGTCGCGTTCGGCCGCGACTGGGTGAAGGACGCCGAGCGGCGCGACTTCACCATGAACGGCCTGTCGGTCGACGCAAGGGGCGTGGTCTACGACTATGTCGGCGGCATCGCGGATGCCAAAGCGCGCCGCGTGCGCTTCATCGGCGATCCCGACCAGCGCATCGCCGAGGATTATTTGCGCATCCTGCGCTTCTTCCGCATCCACGCCGCTTTCGGCGCGGGCGAGCCCGACCGCTACGGCTATCTCGCCTGCATCCGCGGCCGCGCCGGCCTTGCCAGCCTCTCGGCCGAGCGGGTGCGGATGGAGATGTTGAAGCTCTTGGTGGCATCGGGCGCATCCGCGGCCGCGCTGGCCATGGCCGAGGGCGGCCTGCTGCAGACGCTGGTCGGCGGCGTCGTCTACACCGGGCCGCTGACGACGATGATCGCGATCGAGCGCGAGCTCGGCCTCGCGGCGAGCAGCACGCGGCGCCTCGCCGCGCTGACCGTCGCCGTGACCGAGGATGCCAAGCGCGTCGCCGCGCGGCTGCGGCTCTCCAATGCCGAGACCAAGGCGCTGGATTCGATGGGCCACCGCTGGTGGCGCCTCGCCATCAAGGACGAAGCCAATGCACGGCGATTGCTCTACCGGCTCGGCGCCGAGCGCTATCACGACCGCGTGTTGCTCGGCTGGGCGAGGAGCGGCGGCGATGTCACCTCCACGCGCTGGCGCGCGCTCGCTGAGCTGCCGCAGCGCTGGACTGCGCCGAAATTTCCGCTGAAGGCCGCCGACTTCATCGCCCGCGGCATGGCGGAAGGGCCCGGGCTCGGGCATGTGTTGACACTCGCCGAGGACGCTTGGCTTGCGGCGGATTTTCCCTTAGAGCAAGCCGCACTCGCTGCCATCGCCGATCAAGCTGCGGCCCGCATCAGCCGCGACGAGAGAACGTGACCATCGTCTCAGCCTTCGCCGACATCTCGATTTTTCAGCTCCTGCTGGTCGCGTTGATGGCGCTGTTTGCTTCGATCATCGGTGGTCTCGCCGGCTATGGCACCGGCGCCTTGATGCCGCTGGTGCTGGTGCCGCTGGTCGGCGCCGAGCCCGTGGTGCCGATCATCGCGATCTCAGCCATCTTCACCAATTGCAGCCGCGCGGTTGCTTATTTGCGCTACGCCGACCGCCGTCGCGCGCTGATCGTGCTTGCCTGCGCCGCGCTCACGACCGCGCTCGGCGCCTACGGCTACACGCGGCTGACCAATGCGGGCGCCGCGCTCGTGATCGGCACCATGCTGATTCTGAGCGTGCCGCTGCGCCGCGTGCTCCGCCGCCGAGAGGTCAAGATCTCCGACAGCGGCCTTGCCGCCGGCTCTGTCGGCTATGGCGTCTTGGTCGGCGGCACCTCCGGCTCCGGCGTGATCCTGCTCTCGCTGTTGATGGCCGCCGGCTTGGAGGGCGCCGCCGTGATCGCGACCGACGCGATGATCTCGCTCGGCACCGGCCTGATCAAGATCTCGGTGTTCGGCCTCGCCGGCGCCGTCACCGCGCAGGTGCTCGCCTTTGCGCTGCTGATCGGCGCGATCGCGATCCCCGGCGCGTTCCTGGCAAAAGCCTTTGTCGAGCGGATGCCGGTGCACATTCACACCGCGATCCTCGATGTAGCTGTCGTCACGGGAGGGCTGGTGATGATCTCGGCGGCGGCGAGGCAACTCTTGATCTAGCGGACCCAATTGGGCGTTGGCGCCTAAACTGAGTATCGAGCCCGGTACTCATAAGTGTCGGCCTCCGAGCGCGAAACGGGTTCGTCCGGCTCATCTGTCCGCGACAGTTTACGACCCAGAGGCGACGCGGGCCTAGGTTCGCAGGACCTGGTTGCCTGTCTGTTCCATCGGCCCCTTGGTGGTGGCGAAGCACCGGCAAGTATACCTCTGTATGATCCAATTGCGGAGCTCATGGAGTAGCATCGCTGCTGTCTTGAGGGGACTTTACTATGGACCTGCTCCGCGCAGAGAAGATCGCAGAGATCGAAAATAATTCGGACCGGAAATGTCGTGTCTGCGACAAGCAGCTAGTGCTGGTTCGCGCGATACTGAACATGGAAACCGGAAATCTCATCCACCTGTTCGAATGCGAATGCGGCGAACGCATCTGGAACGACTGAGGCCGCCTCAGTTGGCGGCCTTGTCATACGATATGATGTCGCCTTGTGGCCCGTGAACGAAGTCCGGGCGCCGTCATCGGATGTCGGCAAGTTGGGGTACACCGCACCTGGCTTACGCCTGGCCGGCCTGACCGGGATGCGGTCTCAGGCGTGCCTACTCCTCGTCCTCGTCCTCGTCGTCCTCTTCTTCCTCGTCTTCGATTTCCACGCGGTCGAGCACGGCCAGAGGCAGCGTCTCGCGGAACAGGTCGCCTTCCATGCCCATCCAGAGGCAGAGCACCTCGTCCTGCTTCACTTCCGCAACCGTCAGCGGCTGGCCGCCGGATTTCAGCATCACCACATCGCCGGCTTTCAATTCCATGGATTGTCCTTTCGAGTTTGATCGAGCGGACGCGAGGCTAGCAAGTTGTCATGACACCCGGAAAACGGGGGGAGCGGGGCCGTTCGCAGGATGGGTTGGGACGTTCGTCAGCAGTAGGAGATGCGGCACGGCCTCGGTGTCGACGGTCGCGCCCAGGTGCTCATAGAATTCCATGGCCGACGCATTGTGCTTCCAGACATCCCAGCCGAGCTTCGTCACGCCGTGATCGGAGGCCCATTCCCTTGCCTTCGTCATCAACGCTCTGCCGACGCCCTTCCTGCGCGCATCGGCATGCACCGCAATGTCGCTGATGTAGATGCCGGCCTGGGCGCTGTAGAGCTCGTGGGTCAGGATCCACGCGATCATGCCGACAACGCGATCTTCCAGCAGCGCGACGAAGAGGTGCACTGGCGCATGCTCTCGGACATAGAAGGCGAGATAGCGGTCGAGCGTCAGAGGCGGTGGCGGCTCTTCGATATGGGCCGCCAATGCGTCCGCGAGACCGCGAACGGCGACATAATCGTCCGCCTGAGCTCGCCGGATGCTCAATTGTCCACTCACGATGCCGTGCCTCCCTCGCGCCTTCCTTTGGCTTCCTGGCCTGAAAGCGCCCGCAGGGTCATCTACGGGCAGGGTCGGCGGGTTGTTACGTCGGCAGGTGGAGGAATTTGGGCGAGCTTACGGTCCCGTCCTAGGGGCGCTAGCCCGTGATCGGCTGGTTCGGCAGGCACTGATTGCTGAAATAGCCGACGGCGCCACGAACGAGCGGAACGTGGCAGACGAACCCGGTCGGGCGGTAGCGCACCCTGATCCGGTCCAGCTGTGACATGGTCAAGGTCATGAACGCGTCGAGCCGGCGGGCCTGAAGCTGCAGCCTGTGCTCGTTGCTGTCCCGCGGCTTCATGCTGTCGAGCTTGCGGTCGTTGGGTCCGTCGCCGCCGCCCAACGCCTGGGCTTGCAGCGGATTCAGCTGGTCCCGGAGCACCTCGAAGCAATGGTGCATCACCAGGACGTGGTGCTTGGCGCTCCACCAGTTGATGGTCACGACCTTCTGCAGCGGGTCGATCTCGCCGTCCGCGCGCCGGGCACAGAGATCGACATAGGATTTCAGCCCATTGGCCGTCGGGTCGTTGCAGAGTTCTTCGCTGGGGCGCTTCGCCTCGCCTCCGTTGTAGATGGCTCCCTTGAACTGCGGGAGATTGGCTTCGGCGTCGCAATCGAAATTGTACTTCGTCAGCAGCGTCGCCGTCAGGGGATCCTGGTCGAGGGTGTGCTCCGCCGCCGCATCGCGCCCGAGGTCGCTGGGCCAATCGATGTAGATCTCCGCCTTGCGTGCGAAGATGGCGCCGTTCCGCAGCAGGGCGGTGCGTGCCTTCCAATAATCCGGGAATGTCTCCAGCGCTTTCGTATCCACGGGGATGAAGGCCGGATTGACCTGCGCCTTCAGCGAGCCGAATTGTTCGGGCAGCATGGTCTCCTGCTGTGTCTGCACTTCGGCGAAAGCGTCCGAAATCTCGAGAAAGGTTCGCGTCGCCATGTCCATGTCGGCCTTGGCTTGCTCACCTATCTTCTGCTCGTAAGAGCTTATGTACTGGAAGTATCCACCGACGAGGCCCGTCAGCAGAGTGACGGCCGTCAGGCCCTTGGTGACCGACAGACGGCTGTCCCAGACCTGGATCTTTTGCCAGACGCCCGGCGCCTCATTCGTCGGTTGCGTGCGCGCTGTCTGCTTCGGAAGGTCCTGCTCCATTGTCGCCTCCAACTCACCACGCCCCATGGCGGAAAGGCTACCGCAATCCCGGATTTCGGCTTGTGAAGCATTTCACGTCAAGTGAGGCAGGCGGGCTGCCGCAAATTGCGCTGGCCCAGCTCGCCGGGCCGGCGGCTGCGGCTCAGACAAAAATCCGTCCATCGCAAATTTCGACGATGGCGTCATACTCCTGTTTTGCCCGGCGGATCAAAGGCGATTCGTAAAATCCGTAACCCCTTGATCTTGCAGAGGCCGTCTACTGTGCATGGGGTTGTTTTTCGATTTTTGTCTCATGGCCCGCTCAGGAGCGGCCCGGCACCAGCTCGGTCAGCGAGCGGATGATGCGGTCGGGCTTGACGGTCGAGCCTTCGGGCAGGCCGTCGCCATGGACGTCGATCCAGATCGAATAGATGCCGAGGCGCTGCGGCGTCACGACTTCCCATTCCAGATTGTCGCCGATCATCCAGGTGTCCGCAGGCGTGACGCCGAGCGCTTCCATCGCGTGCAGATAGGCGCGCTCCTCGGGCTTGCCGAAGCCGTGCTCGCCCTCGATCTGAATGTGGTCGAAGCGATGGGTCAGCTCGAACCGCTCGACCTTGGCGCGCTGCATCTCGGCGGCGCCATTGGTGACCAGCGCGAGCTTGACGCCGCGTGCCCTGAACGCGTCGATCGCGTCATGCGCGCCGGGGAAGACGAAGATCGCTTCCTCGCGGTAGGTGGTGAAGCGGTCGGCGATGCGATCGGCGAGATCGTCGGGCAGGGCGCGATGGCCCTCTGCGGCGAGCACGGCGAAGCCGCCGCGCACCGTGAGCCGCCGCGCTTCGCCGAGCTTCATCCGCCAGATCGGCTCCGCGGTCGACCAGAACTGCCGCGCATAGGCGAGCACTGCGGTCGCGACCTGCGGCGGCGGCAGCGGCGCAAGCTCCTCGGCAAACTCGTTCGCGATCGTGTTCCAGGCGATCTCGGGCCGGCCATAGGCCGACAGGATGGTGTCGTCCATGTCGATCAGCATGGCGCGGGGGAGCGGCTTCAGGGCGGGCTTCATCGTCGTCACGGCCACTTCACCTCCGGCGGCATCGACGACAGGATCGAATCGACATTGCCGCCGGTCTTGAGCCCGAAGATGGTGCCGCGGTCATAGAGCAGGTTGAACTCGACATAGCGGCCGCGTCGGATCAATTGCTCCTCGCGGTCGGCGGTGGTCCAGGCGCTGGCGAAATTGCGCCTGACGATCTCGGGGTAGATCTTCAGGAAGGCGCGTCCGACGTCCTTGGTGAAGGCGAGGTCGGCCTCCCAGTCGCCGCTGTCGTGCCAGTCGTAGAAGATGCCGCCGATGCCGCGCGCCTCCTTGCGGTGGGGCAGGTAGAAATACTCGTCGCACCATTTCTTGTACTTGTCGTAATCGGCAACGCCGCTGTTCTGCGCGCAGGCCACTTTCATCGCGGCGTGGAAGGCGATGGTGTCGGCATCGTCCTGCGTGCGCCGCCGGTCGAGCACCGGCGTCAGATCGGCGCCGCCGCCGAACCAGGCTTTGGTGGTGACGACGAAGCGGGTGTTCATGTGCACGGCGGGCACGTTCGGATTGCGCATATGCGCGATCAGCGAGATGCCCGAGGCCCAGAATTTCGGGTCGTCCGCCGCGCCGGGAATCTGGGCGCGAAATTCGGGCGCGAACTCGCCGTGCACGGTCGAGCAGTGCACGCCGACCTTCTCGAACAGCCGGCCATGCATCATCGACATCACCCCGCCGCCGCCGGGCGCGCCGGTATGGTCGGCACGCTGCCAGGGCGTGCGCTTGAAGCGGCCGGCTTCGCCCGGATAGAGACTTTGCGGGGCGTCGTCCTCGAGCCGCTCGAAGCTCGCGCAGATATCGTCGCGCAAGGCTTCGAACCAGGTGCGGGCGTGGGTCTTGCGGTCTTCGATCGTCGACATGTCCATCTTCATTCCCGGTCGCTTACCACGCGGAGTGTGCCGTAGGATGGGCAAAGGCGCCCTTGCGCCGTGCCCACGTCTTTTATCGTCATCCTGAATGGTGGGCACGCTTCGCTTTGCCCACCCTACAAAACTGTCCCTATCTGATGCCGAGCGACTTATGTGTCTGCACGCTGAGCCGCCATTGCGGATGGCGCAGGCAATAGTCGATTGCGCGCGCGGTGTTCTCGATCACCTCGGGTCCGTCCATCGGCTGCAGCGAGAAGCGCTCGAAGGCGAGGTTCTCGAAGGTTTCAGGCGCGGCGAGGGCCTGCGGATAGACCAGCTTGAGTTCATGCCCCTGGCGCAGCACCAGCTCGCTGCCGCCCTTGGGGCTGACGCAGATCCAGTCGAGGCCATCAGGCGCGGCAATGGTGCCGTTGGTCTCGACGCCGATCTCGAAGCCGCGGGCGTGGAGAGCGTCGATCAGCGCGGTGTCGACCTGAAGCAGGGGCTCGCCGCCGGTGAGCACCACATAGCGGTTGGCTTCGGTGCCGCGCCATTGCGCGGCGATGGTGTCGGCGAGCTCGGCGGCCGAGCCGTAGCGGCCGCCGAGGGTGCCGTCGGTCCCGACGAAGTCCGTGTCGCAGAACTTGCAAGTGGCCTCAAGGCGGTCCGCCTCGCGCCCGCTCCAGAGGTTGCAGCCGGCAAAGCGGCAGAACACGGAGGCGCGCCCGGCATGGGCGCCTTCGCCTTGCAGGGTCAGGAAGATTTCCTTGACCGCGTAACTCAATCGTCTCTCCTTTAAACCTTCAAACTTGCGGGTTCCGGATCTGTCGCAGTGCCTCGCCTGCGGCCATGGCCGCGGTCATGGCGACATTGAGCGACCGCAGCCCCGCTTTGATCGGGATCACCAGCCGCGCATCCGCGGCCTCGACCACCGCGTCGGTGACGCCGGCGCTCTCGCGCCCGAATAGCAGGATGTCCGACGTCTGGTAACGGAAATCGCGATAGTCGGTGGCGGCCTTGGTGGTGAACAGCAGCAGGCGGTAGCCATGCCCGGCGCGCCACTCCTCGAATTTCAGCCAGGAATCGTGCCTGACGATGCTGACATGGCCGAGGTAGTCCATTCCCGCCCGGCGGAACGCGCGGTCGGAGACCGGGAACCCCGCCGGTTCGATGATATGGGCGTCGAGTCCGAGGCAGGCACAGAGCCTGAGAATCGTGCCGGTGTTCTGAGGGATGTCGGGCTGGAAAAGCGCTATCTGCATCGGGGGTGGCGGCTTGGTTGTGGAGCGGAAATGTCTCAATAAAACATCGCCTGCCCGGGAATTCGTGCTTGGCACGCTCCCGCGCCGATAGCGGGCTTGCGCTCGCCCGGCAAGGGTGCCAATAGAACGATTCTGGACTGCTGTTTCGCCTGTTTAGAGGTGAATAAGCGAAGTTCTGCCGCCGCGGGGGGCCGCGGGCGCCGGCAGCCTTTCCGGGGACCTCATGGGCGCCCTCTGGAGCGGTTCCACCGGTTGCGCAAGAAGAAAGGGTTGGAATCGTGACGACAGCGTCTTCGGCGGACCATCCGACACGCCGTGATTTCTTATTCGTTGCAACCGGGGCAGCTGCAGCAGTAGGGAGCGCGGCCGCGCTCTGGCCCTTCATCTCCCAAATGAATCCTGACGCCTCGACCATCGCCGCCGGTGCGCCGATCGAGGTCGATCTCAGCCCGGTCGCCGAAGGCCAGGACATCAAGGTGTTCTGGCGCGGCAAGCCGATCTACATCAGCCACCGCACCAAGAAGCAGATCGACGAGGCGCGCGGCGTCAACGTCGCGAGCCTGCCCGATCCGGAGACCGACGAGGCCCGGGTCAAGTCGGGCCACGACCAGTGGCTGGTCGTGATCGGCATCTGCACCCATCTCGGCTGCATCCCGATCGCCCATGAAGGCAATTACGACGGGTTCTTCTGCCCCTGCCATGGTTCGCAATACGATTCGTCCGGCCGCATCCGCCAGGGGCCCGCGCCCGCGAACCTGCCGGTGCCGCCGTATCAGTTCGTTTCCGACACCAAAATCCAGATCGGCTGAGCTTTGGGCCTTCGTCCGAAGCTTCGCGCCGTCTCGTCGTACTATTTCCTCAGGATCGCATCATGAGCGGACCATCCGACTACCAGCCGAGCAATCCGGCCCTGCAATGGATCGAGCGGCGCCTGCCGATCTTCGGCCTCATGCACTCCTCGTTCGTCGCCTATCCCACCCCGCGTAACCTGAACTATTGGTGGACCTTCGGCGCCATCCTCTCCTTCATGCTGGGGATACAGATCCTGACCGGCGTGATCCTGGCGATGCACTATACGCCGCATGCCGATCTCGCCTTCAAGTCGGTCGAGCTGATCGTCCGCGACGTGAACTACGGCTGGCTGCTGCGCAACATGCACGCGGTCGGCGCGTCGATGTTCTTCGTCGCCGTCTATGTCCATATGTTCCGCGGCCTTTATTACGGGTCGTACAAGGAGCCGCGCGAGGTGCTGTGGATCCTCGGCGTCATCATCTACCTCCTGATGATGGCCACGGGCTTCATGGGCTACGTGCTCCCCTGGGGGCAGATGAGCTTCTGGGGCGCCACCGTCATCACCAACCTGTTCTCCGCCATTCCCTATTTCGGCGAGAGCATCGTGACGCTGCTGTGGGGCGGCTATTCGGTCGGCAACCCGACGCTGAACCGCTTCTTCTCGCTGCATTACCTGCTGCCGTTCCTGATCGCGGGCGTCGTGGTGCTCCACGTCTGGGCGCTGCACGTCGCCGGCCAGAACAATCCTGACGGCGTCGAGCCGAAGTCTGAAAAGGACACGGTCCTGTTCACGCCGCATGCCACCATCAAGGACATGTTCGGCGTGGCCTGCTTCATGCTGCTCTACGCCTGGTTCATCTTCTACATGCCGAACTATCTCGGCGACGCCGACAACTACATTCCGGCGAATCCGGGCGTGACGCCGCCGCACATCGTGCCGGAATGGTATTACCTGCCGTTCTACGCGATCCTGCGCTCGATCCCGAACAAGCTCGCGGGCGTCATCGCGATGTTCGGCGCGATCATCATCCTGTGCTTCCTGCCCTGGCTGGACGCAGCGAAGACGAAGTCGTCGAAATATCGCCCGCTGGCCAAGCAGTTCTTCTGGATCTTCGTCGTGGTCTGCATCCTGCTCGGCTATCTCGGCGCGCAGCCGCCGGAAGGCATCTACGTCGTTGCCGGCCGGGTCCTGACGGTGTGCTACTTCGCCTACTTCCTGATCGTGCTGCCGCTGCTCTCGCGGATCGAGAAGCCGCGGCCGGTGCCGAACTCGATTTCGGATGCGGTGCTGGCCAAGACCGGCAGCCGATCGACGCCGATGGTATCGACCGCGATCGTCCTGGCGCTCGCCGGTTCGTTGTTCGCAGGCTCCGTCGACAGTGCGAAGGCGTCTGAGGGCAGCGACCAGCCGCCCGGCAATAAATGGTCGTTCTCGGGCCCTTTCGGTAAGTTCGACCGCGGTGCGCTGCAGCGCGGCCTGAAGGTCTACAAGGAGGTCTGCGCCAGCTGCCACGGACTGTCGTATGTCGCCTTCCGCAACCTCGCCGAGCCCGGTGGGCCCGGCTATTCCGTGGCGCAGGCGGCAGCCTTCGCCTCCGAATACAAGCTCAAGGACGGCCCGAACGATGCGGGCGACATGTTCGAGCGTGCGGGGCGACCGGCGGATTATTTCCCGTCGCCGTTCCCGAACGAGCAGGCCGCTCGTGCGGCGAACGGCGGCGCTGCGCCGCCGGACCTCTCCCTGATCACCAAGGCGCGTTCCTATAAGCGCGGCTTCCCCTGGTTCGTCTTCGACTTCTTCAGCCAGTACCAGGAGCAGGGCCCGGACTACGTCTCGGCGGTGCTGCAGGGTTTTGACGATCACGTCCCCGAGGGCGTCACCATTCCGGAGGGCTCATACTACAACAAGTACTTCCCGGGCCATGCCATCAAGATGCCGAAGCCGCTCAGCGATGGCCAGGTGACCTATGACGACGGCTCGCCGGCCACCGTCGCGCAATATGCCAAGGACGTCACCACGTTCCTGATGTGGACCGCCGAGCCGCACATGGAAGCGCGCAAGCGCCTCGGCTTCCAGGTGTTCGTGTTCCTGATCCTGTTCGCGGGCCTGATGTACTTCACCAAGAAGAAGGTCTGGGCCGACTCGCATTGAGCGGCGATGGACGAGACCAAATGAAAAAGCCCCCGCAAAGGGGCTTTTTTGTTGGCCGTGTCCCGGACGCGCGAAGCGCGAGCCGGGACCCGGAATGCCGATAGCTGCCCCAGATCAGCAACGCATCACGTCGCACTGGACGATGCTCCGCATCGCCAGGGGCGCGCTGCATTGCATCCGGGGCACGAGAGTTTGTTTGCGCGGTGATTGCGTCATCCGCTCGCACCGGCCAAAATGCCCGTCAACCGCTCCCCCAGAAACTCATCGGAGGACATCATGGGAACCGCCATCACCTTCAAGCGCCCGGATGGCAAGGACGCCTCGGGCTATCTCGCCAATGCCGCGCGAGGCAACGCGCCGGGCGTGGTCGTGATCCAGGAATGGTGGGGATTGTCGGATCAGATCAAGGGCCTGTGCGACCGCTTTGCGCTGGCCGGCTTCGATGCGCTGGCGCCCGATCTCTACAAGGGCAAGGTGGTGCCGTATCACGACACGGACAGCGCCAACAAGGAGATGAATTCGCTCGACTTCATGGACGCCACCACGCAGACGGTGCGCGGCGCCACGCAATATCTGTCGCGCAACGGCGCCAAGGTCGGTCTGACCGGATTCTGCCTCGGTGGGGCCGTGACCATCATCGGCGCGACCAAGATTCCGGAGCTCGCGGCCGGCGTCGTGTTCTACGGCATCCCGCCGGAGCAGGCGGCCAAGCCTGCCGACGTCAAGATCCCGCTCCAGGCCCATTTCGCCAACAAGGACGATTGGTGCACGCCGGAGCTGGTCAACGGCTTCGAAAAGGCCATGAAGGCGGCCGGCAAGTCGCTGGAGCTTTTCCGCTATGACGCCGAGCACGCCTTTGTCAACGAGCAGCGCCAGGCCGTGCACGACCGCGAGGCCGCCGAGCTGGCCTGGGGCCGGGCGACCGAGTTTTTCCGCAGGCATTTGGGGTAGGAGGCCCTAAGGTCTTCCGGTGAGAGCGACTTTCCGTCTCGATGTAGACCAACTACACTGGATCCGTTCCGCTATATTGCCGCAGTGGAGCGGAGCTAGAGTCATGGCCGAGCCAGACACGCATGATGATGTCGCTAAGGTGGCAAGCCACACCTTGGCGTTTCTGCGTTCGCTCGACAGGAAGATGGACTTGGTTCTGGAAACTCAGGCCCGCCATACCGAGCGTTTGGGACGTCTGGAGCGCGACGTCGCGGAAGTTCGCCGGGACCTGACCGAGATCAAGAGCGACATCGCGCTTCCTGAGAACAAGACGCTGACTGCCACAAACGGAAATTCTTTCGCTGCTGCATCGCATCGAGCAATCGGCGGTGCCCGCGATCGATCAGTTTGAAGACGTGCCCCCCCAGCCGGTAGCCCAGGTAGCGCCCTTGACGCCGCCCCCGCGCCGTGGTGTTAGTTCCCCCATGAGCACCGCCGTCCGCCCAGCCCGTCTTTGGTGGCGCACCTCCTAACGAGGTGGCCGGTGCGATTTTCCTTTCCCAAATCGTCTGAGGTCGCCAACGCAGTGCGGCGGCCTGATCGTTTGTCCTGTGTGGCGTTCCCTCGGCAAGTTTCGTAAGAGGACGACATGAACAGGACAGTCTTTGCCCTCCCGGCCAGAAGCGACTATGTGACCCGCGCGGGGCTTGCGATCACGCGCGTGGCTGAGCAGTTTACCGGCGGCGCGAGCCGGCTCGACGACCTGATCAATCTGCTCGACCGCCGCCGCGGCGTGGTGCTGTCATCGGGCACGACCGTTCCCGGTCGTTACGAGAGTTTTGACCTCGGCTTCTCCGATCCGCCGCTCAAGCTCGAGACTACGGGCGTCAATTTCAAGCTCGAAGCGCTCAACGCGCGAGGAGAGGTGCTGATCGCCTTCCTCGGCGACGTCCTGCGCGAGCCCTGCGTCGTGATCTCCGAGAAGACGCCCGTGCGCCTTGCCGGCCACATCGTCCGCGGCGATGCGCCGGTCGATGAGGACCAGCGCACGCGGCGCGCCAGCGTGATGTCGCTGGTGCGCGACATCATCGCCGCCTTCTCCGCCAATGACGACGGGCTGCTCGGCCTGTTCGGCGCCTTCGCCTACGACCTCGTGTTCCAGATCGAGGATCTCGAGCAGAAGCGCGCGCGCGAGCAGGACCAGCGCGACATCGTGCTCTATGTGCCCGATCGCCTGCTGGCCTATGACCGCGCCACCGGCCGCGGCGTCGTGCTCGCTTACGATTTCGCCTGGAATGGCAAATCCACCGCAGGCCTGCCGCGCGAGACCGCCGAGAGCCCGTACCTGAAGACGCCGCGCCAGGGCTTTGCCGATCACGCGCCCGGCGAATATCAGGCCACCGTGGAGACGGCGCGCGCCGCCTTCGCGCGTGGCGATCTCTTTGAAGCCGTGCCGGGACAGCTGTTCGCCGAGCCCTGCGACCGCTCGCCGGCCGAAGTCTTCCAGCGTCTCTGCGTCATCAACCCCTCGCCCTACGGCGCGCTGATGAATCTGGGAGAGGGAGAGTTTCTCGTCTCCGCCTCGCCGGAAATGTTCGTGCGCTCCGACGGACGTCGCGTCGAGACCTGCCCGATCTCGGGCACCATCGCGCGCGGCACCGATGCGATCGGCGATGCCGAGCAGATCCGCCAATTGCTGAACTCGGAGAAGGACGAGTTCGAGCTCAACATGTGCACCGACGTCGATCGCAACGACAAGGCGCGCGTCTGCGTCCCCGGCACCATCAAGGTGCTGGCGCGCCGGCAGATCGAGACTTATTCGAAGCTGTTTCACACCGTCGATCATGTCGAGGGCATGCTGCGCCCCGGCTTCGACGCGCTCGATGCGTTCCTCACCCACGCCTGGGCCGTGACCGTCACCGGCGCGCCAAAACTCTGGGCGATGCAGTTCGTCGAGGATCACGAGCGCTCGCCGCGGCGCTGGTATGCCGGCGCGATCGGTGCGGTGAACTTCGACGGCAGCATCAATACCGGCCTCACCATCCGCACCATCCGCATGAAGGACGGCCTCGCCGAAGTGCGCGTCGGCGCCACCTGCCTGTTTGATTCCGATCCGGCCGCAGAAGACCGCGAGTGCCAGGTCAAGGCCGCCGCACTGTTCCAGGCGCTGCGTGGCGATCCGCCGAAGCCGCTGTCGACCTTCGCACCGGATGCGACCGGTTCAGGTAAGCGGGTGCTGCTGATCGACCACGACGACAGCTTCGTGCACATGCTGGCCGATTACTTCCGTCAGGTCGGCGCGGAGGTCACCGTGGTCCGTTATGTGCATGCGCTCGACATGCTCAAGCAGAAGACGTGGGATTTGCTGGTGCTGTCGCCCGGTCCCGGACGTCCCGAGGATTTCGGGATCAAGACAACGATCGACGCGGCGCTTGAGAGGAAGCTGCCGGTGTTCGGCGTCTGCCTCGGCGTGCAGGCGATCGGCGAATATTTCGGCGGCGAGCTCGGGCAGCTCACCCATCCCGCCCACGGCCGGCCCTCGCGGGTGCAGGTGCGCGGCGGGCGCCTGATGCGCAATCTGCCGAACGAGATCATCATCGGCCGCTATCACTCGCTGTATGTCGAACGCGACAGCATGCCGGAGGTGCTGTCCGTCACCGCCAGCACCGAGGACGGCGTCGCCATGGCGCTGGAACACAAGACCCTGCCGATCGCCGGCGTGCAATTCCATCCGGAATCGCTGATGTCGCTCGGCAATGAGGTGGGGCTACGTATTGTTGAAAACGCGTTCCGGCTGGATGCGCGTGTCGATTGAGAGGCACCAATGACCTTTGACCATGACATCAAGGCGAGCGTTCGCACCATCCCCGACTATCCCAAGCCGGGGATCATGTTCCGCGACATCACGACCTTGCTCGCGGATGCGCGGGCCTTCCGCCGCGCGGTCGACGAACTCGTCAATCCCTGGGCCGGCAACAAGATCGACAAAGTCGCGGGCATGGAGGCGAGGGGGTTCATCATCGGCGGGGCGGTGGCGCATCAACTCTCGGCCGGCTTCGTGCCGATCCGGAAAAAAGGCAAGCTGCCGCACACCACGGTGCGCATCGCTTATTCGCTCGAATACGGCATCGATGAGATGGAGATGCATGTCGACGCGATCCAGCCCGGCGAGCGTGTGATCCTGGTCGACGACCTCATCGCCACCGGCGGCACCGCGGAAGGCGCGGTGAAGCTGCTGCGCCAGATCGGCGCAAACGTCGTCGCTGCCTGCTTCATCATCGACCTGCCCGAGCTCGGCGGCGCCGCCAAGCTGCGCGCCATGGACGTGCCGGTGCGCACGCTGATGACGTTCGAAGGGCACTGAGCCGCCGCAGCGGTCAAATCAGCTCGGCCTTCAGTTCGGCCCGCCAATGCAGCAGGCGCTCCTTCAGGAGCGCGTTCCTGACATAGGCGCTCTCCTCGTCGTCCAGACGCTCGCATTCGCCAAACGTCAGGCCGGCCTCGCCATGCGCGGTCCAGGCGGCCTGGAGGCCGCGGCAGGGGTGGCTGCCCTGGCGCAGCGAGAACCAGATGCGGTTCTGAATCGTCTCCAGATTGGGCGCCTGGCCGACCCAGGCCTCGCCCGAGGCCGCGCAGCGCACGACGAAAACGCCCGCAATGGTCCTGCGCTCCTTGTAGGCGGCGATCGCTGCCTTCCGGTCGATGCTCATGGGGGCGGGCCTTGTTGAGGACGTTGATGCGCAACCCGAGTAGCGGCAGGCCTGCCTTCTGTCAATATTACCCGGGTAAAATAATTCAGGACCGTTGCAGGATCAGGCTGAGTTCAAGCTCGCGGAAAGCGAGGTAATTCCGCCGGGTCCATTGGTGCAGCTCGGTTGAGGCGTCCTTCTCCTGGCGCAGATAGCCGGTGAAGGAGAAGTTCAGCCGATCGATATAGGTCTTGAGGAAGCCGGGCAGCGCGGGCAGGCGCAACAGCCGGCCGCCGGCCATCGCGGCCGGCAGCTCGCCGCGCACCACATATTCGTTGTCGACCGTGATCAGGTTCATGCGCGGGATCTGCCCGCGCAGCATCTCATGGGCACGGGTCGAGGCGCGGTCGGTGTCGGCAACGAACAGGATCTGGGGCGCGACATGGCGGCGTGCTGCTTCCTTCAACAGGCCGATCTCGTCGGTCATCTTGAAGAACTCGTCGAAGGCGTGGAAGCCGAGGTCGATCACCTTGGCAATTCCGTCATCGACGATGACGCGGTCCATCAGCTGCATCTTGCCGTAGGTGTCGATCACGTCGGCGGTCTCGGTGACCCCAGGCAGATAGTCGAGCAGCGACGGCTCCTTCAGATTGACGTCGAAGGCCGCGACATTCCCGTTCTTGAGCAGCAGGAATTCGGCGAGCAGCCGCGCCAGCAGGGTCTTGCCGACCTGCGGGCGGGGCGAGCAGATGATGTAAACGGGCGTCGCGGGCATCACGAACTATTATCTGAGCGAAGTCACCGCCCAATCCAGCCGTATCCGCCCGGGGTCCGCAACTATTTTTCGCTGTTGCGGGTGGCGGGCTTCGAACCGACGATGTCGGTCAGGCGGATGCGGTCGAATTCGCTCCAGACGTTGGCAAGCCAGTGCCGGACATAGCCGCGCAACACGAAGGAATAGTTCGCGGCCTCGTCGTTGATGCCCTTGTTCGCGACGAATTTCAGGAACGGGACGGACGACACCTCGACCTGCTCGTAGGCCATTTCGTTGAGCTTGGGAATGGTCAGCTCGGTCGCGTCCTTGATGCGGTGGAAATAGGAATTATAGGTCGCCTGGTCCCACTGGAAGAACTGGGTGTCGTTGATGAAGTTCTTCACCAGGAAATATTTTGCGCCGGTCATGAAGCCCGCCGTTTCGGCGATCTCCTCCAGCGAGGCGATCGACGGTCCCAGGATGTGGAACACGGCAAACGTGATCTGGCCAGCCTTGGCGGCGTCGAGGAAGCCGATGTCGCGCAGCGAGGCGAGGGCCGGCGAGAGCAGGCCGGCGCGGACGTCGATCACCGTCACCGACGGGCTCACCGCGTTGAGTGTGTCGAAGATCTTCATCTGATCCGACGTCGTCGTCATGTCGACGATCTCGGTGATGTCGGGGTGGAAGCGTTTCAGGGTTCCGCGCGGCGACTCCGTGTCGAAGGCGCGCGTCGGCACGTTGTTGGCTGAGAAATAATCGAGCAAGGTGCGCGACACCGTGGTCTTGCCGACCCCGCCCTTGTCCGCGCCCACCACAACCACTGCCGGCTTTGCCATTGCTGTCCCCTAACGCGCGCCCCCGATCGCGAGGTCGCAATCGGCCGGGCCCCAAATCGATGTCCCAAGGATGTCCCAAGTCTGCTGTTGGGCGCGAACATGGCAGAAACAAGGGAGAATTCAATTCCTTGGCATGTCGAAACGGCAATTCCCGAAGTTTTTCCCAATCGCGGCGAAACTGCCGCGCATGGCGGCACACCGCATGCTTAATGACGGCCCCAAGGACCCATGGGATTGCCTATGGGATTGCCGATCGGATTGCCCGGGTTGCTGCTCGCTGTTCCGGAGGGGCCGGGTGCGGGCACGGGCGGCGGAGCGTGTGGGCCGCTGGCATCGTTCCAGGGGCCGTGATTGAGCGGCGGCGGGGCGTCCTGCTGGTCGGCTTGCGCCTCGGGCTCGTCCGTTTCCTCGGCCGGCGGTAGCGGACCCGGATCATGGCCGCCGGCAAACTTGACCAGTGCATCGACCCTCGATTGCACCGAAGGGTGGGTTGCGAACAGATCGGCAAAGCCTTCGCGGGGATTATCGACGCAGAGCTCCATCACGGCCGAGGTCGCGCCGGGCAGCTCGCCGCGATTCTCGATCTTGCGCAGCGCCGAGATCATGGCGTCAGGATCTTTGGTCAGCTCAACGGAGCCGGCGTCAGCGAGATATTCGCGCGACCGCGACAGCGCGAGCTTGACCACCTGAGACAGCAGCCAGGCCACCACGATCAGCACGATCGCGATGATGATCACGATCACCGCGCCGCCGCCGGAATTCTTGCTGTCGCTCGATGACGAGGACGACCGCGACGACGAGGAGGAGCCCGAAGACCATGAGCCGCCGGAGCCGGAGCTCCAATTGAAATTCGTGAACAGGCGGAAGAACAATTCGCCGAAGAAGCCGACCACGCCAGCGATGATGACGGCGACCACCATCATCTGGACGTCGCCGTTCTTGATGTGGGTCAGCTCGTGGCCCAGCACCGCCTCGATCTCCTTGTCATTCAGCGCATCGAGCAGACCCGTAGTGACGGTGATGGAATATTGCCTGGGATTGAGGCCGGTCGCGAACGCGTTCAGCGCCGGGCTCTCCATGATCTTCAGCTTCGGCATGGTGATGCCGCGCGAGATGCAGAGGTTTTCAAGCAGGTTGTAGAGCCGCGGCTCTTCCTGCCGGGTGACGTCGTGGCCGCCGGTCACGGCATCGATCATCGACTGGTGGAAGAAATAGGCGATCACGATCCAGGCCGCCGCCACGACCGTCGCGACGGGCGCGGCCTTGAGCAGGTCGGTGAAGGCACGGCTCAGATAATAGGCGACCGTGCCATTGCCGTTGATGACGACCTCGGCAACCAGCGCGCCGGCATAGACCAGCACGTAGACCAGCGCGAACAGGCCGCCGAGCAGCAGCATCGAACGAAATTTGTTCGAGGCGATGTGCGTGTAGAGACCATACGCGGCCATGACTGCTTCCTAATCCTCGTCATTCCGGGGCGATGCGACAGCATCGAGCCCGGAATCCCGAGCTCAGTCGCTCGATCGAGATTCTCAGGTGCGCAACTGCGCACCATAGTTCGCGTCTGCGACGCGCCCCGGAATGACGAAGGTGAGATAACGTCAGAACTTCACCTGCGGCGCCGCCTCGACCTCGGTGCGGCTGGCGCCGAGATCGAAGAAGTCCTTCCTGGTGAAGCCGAACATGCCGGCGAACAAGGCGGCGGGCATCTGCTGGATGCCGGTGTTGTATTCCTGGACCGCGCTGTTGAAGAAGCGGCGGCTTGCTGCGATCTTGTTCTCGAGGTCGGAGAGCTCGGATGCGAGCTGCTGGAAATTGGCATTGGCCTTGAGGTCCGGATAGGCCTCCGACAACGCGATCAGCCGGCCGAGCGCGCCGGACAGCTGGTTCTCGGCCGCGGAGACCTGCGCCGGACCCTGCGCCGACATCGCCGAATTGCGCGCCTTGATGACGTCGTCGAGCGTGCCGCGCTCATGCGAGGCATAGCCCTTCACCGTCTCGACCAAGTTCGGGACCAGATCGTGACGCTGCTTGAGCTGCACGTCGATATCGGCAAAGGCCTGGCCGACGCGCTGGCTCAGCGCCACCAGGCGGTTGTAGGCGCTGAACGCCAGAAACACGAGGACGACGATGACGCCGAGAACGATCCAGCCGGTCGACATGGAGAACTCCTGAAGGGGGAAGAAGGCGGGCCGCTAGGATAGACCAAATTGGCGCCGAACGAGAGCCCGGTACAGGGGGAGGTGAGACTTGGTCGGATGAGAAGCCCCCCGCGTTCAAGGCAAAAGCCCCGGACGAGGTTAACTTTCGGCAATGACGGCGTCGCCCCAGCGCCAGCGCCGGGCACTTGCATAGGCCGCCTTGTCGCGTCGTGGGACTTTCGCCAGCGCGACACCTTCCTCGGTGCAGAGCTTCGCCGCGATCTCGGCCTTGCCGACGTCCGGTGGCGCCAGCACGCGCGTGGCGCGCGTGGCAGGCGGGGTGCGGGTCAGGGCGACGTAGATGAAGCGCTCGTCCTCGAATGGCACCTCGGCGCCCTTGATCTGGCGGTGCGCTTGGGAGCGCGGCAGGCGTTGGGAGAAATGGCACCAGTCCGGCGCGACGAGCGGGCAGGGCCTTTCGTGCGGGCAGGGCGCGGCGACGAAGGCGCCGGCCGCGATCAATTGCTGACGCAGCGCGAGGATGCGGGCGTAGCCGGCGGGGGTGCCGGGCTCGATCACGACCAGCGCGTGGCGCGCTTTGGCCCACATCGCCGCGGTCAGGGCGCGCTGCTCGCTCTCGCCGAGCTCGCCGATGACGTAGCTGGCGACGACGAGATCGGCTTGCGAGACCTCGGCGAGGTTGCCGCCGGCATCGCCCGGCAGATAGCGGCACTCCGCCAATCGCGAACTGTCACGTGCGAGTTCGAGCGCGAGCCGGCTCAGGGTGGCATTGGCGTCGAGCAGGGTGACGTCTTGCAGCGAGGGAAAGGCCTCCGCGGCCGCCCAGCTGGCGGTGCCTGGACCGGCGCCGACGTCGAGCAGCGTCTCCGGCGCGAGGTCCGGTGCGATCTCGGTGAGTGCATTCAGGCTGGCCGCCACAGCCGCGTAGGTCGCCGGCATGCGGGCGAGCGCGTAGGCGAGCGCATCGGCCTCGGATTTGATCGCGCCGGAGCCGCCACCGGCGCGATAGGTGGTCGAGATTTTTTGCGAGCGCTGGGCCGCGTCGGTGCGGGAGAAGCCTTGCAGCTTGCCGTCGAGGGCGGCTTTGAGTTCAGCGGGGAGGGTGGGGGCTATCATCATCCGCAGTCATGCCCGCGCAGGCGGGGCATCCAGTACTCCGAGACAGCGTCGTCAACCGAGAAGCCGCGGCGTACTGGATCATCCGCTCCAGTGCGCAATTTGCGCACAAGGCGGATGATGACGTCAATGGGTGTGGCGCGACCGCCGCGTCACGCCACGTTCTGGTCGAGAATGTCGACGGCCTCGGCGAGGCTCACCGACACCAGCTGCGACACGCCGCGCTCGGCCATGGTGACGCCGAACAGACGGTTCATCCGCGCCATCGTGATCGGGTTGTGCGTGATGATGATGAAGCGCGTGTCGGTCGAGCCGGTCATCTCGTGCAAGAGGTTGCAGTACCGTTCGACGTTGTGATCGTCGAGCGGCGCGTCGACTTCGTCCAGCACGCAGATCGGCGAAGGGTTGGTCAAGAACACCGCGAAGATCAGTGCCATCGCCGTCAGCGCCTGCTCGCCGCCCGACAGCAAAGACAGCGTCTGCGGCTTCTTGCCCGGCGGCTTGGCGATGATTTCGAGGCCCGCTTCCAGCGGGTCGTCGCTTTCGATCAGGTGCAGCGCGGCCTCGCCGCCGCCGAACAGCTCGACGAACAGGCGCTTGAAATGGTTGTTGACGACCTCGAACGAGGTCAGCAGGCGCTCGCGCGCCTCCTTGTTGAGGCTCTGGATGCCCTGGCGCAGCCGCTTGATGGCTTCGACTAGGTCGTCGCGTTCGGTGACCAGACCGGTGTGCTGGGTCTCGACCTCGCGCAGCTCTTCCTCGGCGCGCAGATTGACGGCACCGAGGCGCTCGCGGTCGCGTCGCATCTTTTCGAGGTCTTCCTCGATGTCGTGCAGCGGCGGCAGCTCGGCGCCGGGCTCGATCTCGGCAAGGCCTGCGACGGCCTGCGGCTCGACCTCGAGCATGTCGCGGATCTCGCGCTCGATGTCTTCGAGCCGGCGCCGTGCGCCTTCCATGCGCTCCTCGGCGCGCGCGGTGGCCTCGCGGGCGCTGGAGAGCGCCTCCAGCGTCAGCTTGGCGACGCGGTCGGTCTCGGCCATCGCGCTTTCCGCGGTGGCGAGCGCGTCGGCGGCCATGCGGCGGTCGTTCTCCGCGTACTCGATCTCGGTGATCAACGCGCTGCGCTTCTCGGCGAACACGGCGGGTGCGTTTTCGAGCTCGCTGCGCTCGATCGTGAGCTCGGCGATGCGGGCCTGGATGGTGTCGATATGGGAGGCCGCGCTCTCCTTGCGGTTCTGCCACTCGGTGCGTTCGGCGAGAATCGCCTGCACGCGGCGGTCGGCGAGCTCGGCCTCGCGCGCCAGCGCCTGCGCTTCGGCGCGGACCTGGGCGGCCATGCGGCGGTGGCCTTCGATGTCGCTGCGGACGGCGGCGAGCTGGGTCTCGGTGTCCTCGCTGGACGGCAGCTCACTGATGCCGGCTTCGGCATATTCGTAGGCGGCTTCGGCCTCGGCGCGGTCGGCGGCGAGGCGGCTGTGCGCTTCCGACAGCGTCGCCTTGCGCGCGGCATGGCGGCTGATCTCGCGCTCGGCGTTGGCATGGCGCTCGCGTGCGACGTTCAGCTCGCGCTGTGCGGCGCGCCAGGCTTCGCGACTGGCACCCTCGGTGCTGGCCGCCATCTGCAACTCGGACTCTGCGTTCTCCAGTGCCTGGCGCTTGATCTGGGCGTCGATGCGCGCCTGCTCGAGCTCGTTCTCGATGTCGACGAGGCGGGCGCGCTCGGCGAGGCGGCGGGCGGCGCCGGTCGGGGCATGAGCCGCCGCGACAAAGCCGTCCCAGCGCCAGACATCGCCTTCGGGCGAGACCAGACGCTGTCCGGTCTTGAGCTGCGAGACCAGCTCGGCACCGCGCTCGCGCGGCACCACGCCGATCTGGGCGAGGCGGCGGGCCAGCTCGGCCGGCGCCTGCACGTGATTGGCGAGCGGCACGGCGCCTTCGGGCAGCTCCGGATCGCCTTCGGCGTGGCCGACATTGGTCCAGCGCATCGGCGCCGACGGGTCGATCGGGGCGTCGAGATCGTCGCCGAGGGCGGCGCCGATCGCTTTTTCAAAGCCTTTGTCGACGGTGATGCCGTCGATGATCGGCGGCCACAGATTCTTGGTCTCGCCGTTGACGATCTTCGAGATCGTGCGCGCCTCGGTCTCGAGTCGCTGCACGCGCTTGTCGGCCTCGACCAGCGGCGAGCGCGAGGATTCCAGCGTCTGGCGGGCGGCGACGTGGGCAGCTTCGCTGGCTTGCGCGGCTGCTTCCGAAGCCGCCAGCGTCTGCTCCGCGGTCTCGACCGTCGCCGTCAGCTCGTCGAGGTCGCCGAAGCCGCCAGTCTCGGCGGCAAGCTTCTGCTCTTCCGCGGCGACGTTGGCGATCTCCTGGTCGAGCCGGGCGAGCTTGTCACGATGGGTGCGGACATTGGCCTCGAGCTGATTGCGCTTGGCGGTGAGGTCCGCGAGCGCGGTGGTGAGCTCGGCGAAGCGCTGCTCGGTTTCGGTCAGCACCGCCTCGGCCTCGGCGACACGCTCGTCGACGCCGGAGCGCTTCTCGACGCGCGACTTGATCTCTTCCTTCAGCTCGGCATCTTCGGTGTCGAGCCGCTGCAGCGCGACGTCGGCATCCATGGTTTGCTGCTGGGCGCGGGAGATGTCGCCCTCGAACTGGGCAAGGCGGCGCTCGAGCTCGGCGACGCGCTCCTTGGCGCGCTCTTCCTCGCGGTCGAGCAGCTCGCGGGCATTGGTGAGGCGCTGCAGCCCGGCTGCGGCGCGCGCTTCCGCATCGCGCAGCGCCGGCATCTCCGCGGCGCGGATCGCCTGGATGCGGGCGGCTTCGGCCTGGTGCTGGGTGCGTTCCGCCATCTCGCGCACGGCGAGATCGTGGGTCTGGCCGGACTCGTTGACGTCGGCATGGGCGCCGATCCAGCGCAGGTGGAACAGGGTGGCCTCGGCTTTACGGACCTTGGCCGCGACCTCGCGATAGCGCACCGCCTGGCGGGCCTGCTTCTTCAGACCCTCCATCTGGCCTGCGAGCTGGCCGATCACGTCCTCGACGCGGGTGAGGTTGGTTTCGGCGGCCTTCAGCCGCAGCTCGGCCTCGTGGCGGCGGGCATGCAGACCGGCGACGCCGGCGGCGTCTTCCAGCACGCGGCGGCGCTGCTCGGGCTTGGCCTGGATGATCTCGCCGATCTTGCCCTGGTGGACGAGAGCAGGCGAGCGCGCGCCGGTGGCAGCGTCCGCGAACAGGATCTGCACGTCACGCGCGCGCACGTCGCGGCCGTTGATACGGTAGACCGAGCCCGCTTCGCGCTCGATGCGGCGGGAGATTTCGAGAAGCTGGCTGTCGTTCATTGCCGCCGGCGCGGTGCGATCGGCGTTGTCGATCGTCATCGTCACTTCGGCGTGGTTGCGCGCCGGACGGTTGCCGGAGCCGGCGAAGATCACCGCGTCCATGTCGGCCGCGCGCAAGCTCTTGTAGGAGGTCTCGCCCATCGCCCAGCGCAGCGCCTCGACGAGATTCGACTTGCCGCAGCCGTTGGGGCCGACCACGCCGGTCAGGCCGGGCTCGATGACGAAGTCCGTGGGCTCAACGAAGGACTTGAAGCCGTGAAGGCGCAGGCGGGTGATTTTCATAAGCACGCATCTCTGTTGGCAGGCGCGAATCCCCCTGCCGGGACAATACCATGGAAGGCAATGTCGCTATCCGGGCGAGTCGCGCGAGGCGCCTCATGCGGCTGGACAATGGCCGCGGTATGCTGCGAGGGCAACCGGCGAAAGCCGCTTTTCCCAAGGGATTTATGCCGGGAAAGATACGGCTTTGGATGCGCGAATCAGATTTGTAGCGTTTGCGAATCAGCTCTTCAGCAGCGGATTGATCTTCTTGGCGAACTCCTCGAACGAGGCTTCGCCCTTGATCTTCTCGCCGTTGATGAAGAAGGTCGGCGTCGAATCGACCTTGAGCACGTCGCTGGCGTATTTCTGGTCGGCGGCGATCTTGTCGAGCAGCGCCTGGTCCTTCAGGCAGGCTTCGACCTGCTGCTGGGTGAGGCCGGCCTGCTTGCCGATCCGCGTCAAGGTCTCGGTGGTGTTCTTCACCACCCAGTCGTTCTGCTGGCGGAACAGCATGTCGGTGACCGCGAAGTATTTCGGCGCATCGTCCTTGGCGACGCAGCGCGACAGCATCGAGCCGGCGGCGGCTTTGATGTCGAGCGGGAACTCGCGGAAGATGTAACGCACCTTGCCGGCGTCGATGTATTCCTTCTTGATCTTGGGGAACACCTGCTCGTTGAAGGCGGCGCAGTGCGGGCAGGTCATCGAGGCGTATTCGGTGATAGTGACGGCGGCGTCCTTCGGACCCAGCGCCATGTCGGGCAGCGACACCGGCTTGGCCACGTCGGCAGCAGCTTGTGCCGATGCTTCAGGGACCATGGCCTCGGAGATGAACCGCAATGGCGAGAACCCGGCGATTGCGGCAAGCCCGGTCAGCGACAGCATCGTGGTGAAGGCGCGGCGGGTGATGATCACGGTCGGCTCCCGAATTGGCGTGGTCGTGCCCAAGGGGTTTATCGAGTTCCCACACGGGCGGCCTGTCGCTAGCTTGAAACGTGGTTTGAGGCAATGGCGTGCGGCCAGGACAGGTCCAGATTGGCCGCGAAATAAGGCTCAATTTCGCTTGATGGCAGCCCCGAGCCGGGCCAGCGCCGTCTTCAGGTCTTCATCTTCGATATCTCCCAGGCTCTCCGCCACCTTGGCAACGCTTTTGGGATCCGGCGGGCCGGGCCGCTTCCGGGCCCGGGGCCGCGACAGGGGCGCCTGGCGGAAGGCGAGCTTGCCGACCGCGCTCCAGCCGAAGAAGCGGTTGACCCGCTCCAGGATCACATCGGCGGAATGCTGGATCTCCAGCGCCATCGGCCCCTCGACCCGTAGTACCAGGGTCGCCGGCTCCTGCGGCTGGCCCTCGACCGGCCGTGGCCATTGCATCTTCAGCGGCTCGGCATGAGCCGCGATCTCGGCTCCCGCAATCTGCGCCCATCGCGTCACCAACTCGCGCGCCGCGAACCCCTGCTTGGCATAGGCCTCGGCAAAGACGTCGTTGAGCAGGATCCCGAGCGGCTTTGCGCTGATCGGGCCGGGTTTGTAGATGGGACCGGATTTGGACATGGGCCCTTATAGCATTTCGGCGGGCGGGCCACATGTGCTTCGCCGTCATGGCCGGGCTTTGTCCCGGCCATCCACGTTCTCCCGCGAAGAAAGACGTGGATGCCCACGACGAGCGCGGGCATGGCGTGGAGAGATCGACGTAACGTCGTTAGGGTGAGAGCATGAGCCCCAAATCTGCCCTTAAGGCCAAGCCGGAACCCGCGCCGTCGAAAGCAACATCGCGCCCGGCACTGCTGCTCGCCTGGTACGACCGCCACCGCCGCCGGCTACCCTGGCGCGCCGGGCCGGGGCAGGCGTCGGACCCGTACCGCGTCTGGCTGTCGGAGATCATGCTGCAGCAGACCACGGTGAAGGCGGTCGGGCCTTACTTCGAAAAATTCGTCGCGCGCTGGCCGGATGTCACCGCGCTCGGACGGGCCTCGCAGGACGACGTGCTGCGGATGTGGGCCGGGCTCGGCTATTACTCGCGCGCGCGCAACCTCTATGCTTGCGCCGTCGCGGTGACGGGCGAGCATGGCGGCGTCTTTCCGGACACTGAGGAGGACCTGCGCGCGCTGCCGGGGATCGGGCCGTACACGGCGGCGGCGATTGCGGCCATTGCGTTCGACCGCCGCACCATGCCGGTCGACGGCAATATCGAGCGCGTGGTATCGCGGCTCTTTGCCGTCGAGGAAGAACTTCCGCAGGCCAAGCCGCTGATCCAGCAATTGGCGGCGACGTTGCTGGCCGACAGCCGGGCCGGCGACAGTGCGCAGGCCTTGATGGATCTCGGCGCCTCGATCTGCACGCCGAAGAAGCCGGCCTGCTCGCTGTGTCCGTTCAACGAGGATTGCATCGCACATGCGCAAGGCACGCAGGAGACCTTTCCGCGCAAGGCGCCGAAGAAGAGCGGCACGTTGCGCCGCGGCGCCGCTTTCGTGGTGACGCGCGGCGACGAGCTGCTGGTCCGCACCCGGCCGGAAAAGGGGCTTCTCGGCGGCATGACGGAGGTGCCGGGTTCGGATTGGGTTGCCGGCCAGGACGACGCCACCGCGAAGCGGCGTGCGCCGGAGTTGAAGGGGTTGTCGCGCTGGCAGCGCAAGGTAGGCGTGGTCACCCACGTCTTTACGCATTTTCCGCTGGAACTCGTGGTCTACACGGCGAAGGCCGAAGCGCGCACGCGCGCACCCGAGGGCATGCGCTGGGTGCCGACCGCGACCCTGGCCGGTGAAGCGCTGCCCAACGTCATGCGCAAGGTGATCGCACGCGCACTGAACCTTCCACCGGGCCGATCCTCCTGACAGCACGTTGGCAGCAGCGTTGCGCTACGAGATTGCGCAACGGAGGCTGCCAATGGTCAAGACCGCACTCGACAACTTTCCAAGACCGCCCTGTGCCGAGCTGCTGGGATGGCGTCTGCTCGATGCCCGTCCGGAGGAAGGCTGGATCAAGCTCGCCTTCGCGGGCAGGCCGGAGTTCTGCAATCCGGCGGGCTTCATTCAGGGCGGCATGCTCTCGGCCATGCTCGACGACACCATGGGCCCGGCCGTGCTGGTGATGAGCGAGGGCCGGCTCTACACCACCACCATCAGCATGACCGTGAATTTCCTCAGCCCGGCAAAGCCCGGGACGATTATTGGCGAAGCGAAGGTGATCCAGCTCGGCAGGACCATTGCGTTCGTCGAGGCGAAGCTGATGGCGGAGGATGGCACGGTGCTGGCGACGGCGAGCGCCAGCGAGCGGCTGCTCGAAGCGGCGAGGGTGCTGAAGTGAGGCGGGTCTCGCTCCCTCGCCCCGTTCTTACGGGGCCGCGACGAGCTTCGCTCGCGCTGAGAGGGTGGGGTGAGGGGCCTCTCTCCAAACGTGAGACTGTCGTGAGACCTGTACCCCGCTCACCCGGATTGCATCTTCAATGCAATCCGACCTCTCCCCGCAAGCGGGGCGAGGTGAAGGGAAGTCCGCCGCGGGATGATGGGCTAACCCGCCCGCGCGTCCTTGCTCACGATCGGCGGCTTCGCGTTCAACGCTTCCACCTGGAATCCCGCAACGCGCTTGTAATTCGCGGCGATGTCTTCAAGCTCCTGTTGCGACAGCACGTCGGTGACGACCTTATACCCGTCGGGCGCGCGCTCCTCGACCAGCTGCATCACCTGCTCGGGACCGTTCTTGCGGTTGAGCAGGACGAGATCGGTGGTGGCGGGCCGGCGCTCGGCCTCATAGGCAAGCAGCGCCGCGGTCGTCGGGCCATGCGCGAGAATCTCGCGGGTGATGACGCGGGCATCGAGGATCGCCTGCGAGGCGCCGTTCGAGCCGATCGGGTACATCGGGTGCGCGGCGTCGCCCATCAGCGTGACCTTGCCAAAGGTCCATTGCGAGACCGGATCGCGGTCGACCAGCGGATATTCATAGGCATGCGGGCAGTTTCTGATCAGACCGGGCACGTCGAGCCAGTCGAAGTGCCAGCTCTCGAACCAGGGCAGGAACTCTTCCAGCCGCGCGGTGCGGTTGTAGTCTTCGCGCCGCCACTGATAGGTCGGCGGCATGTGCCGCTCGGCGACCCAGTTGATCAGATGGTTGCCGGACGCGTCCGGTTCCTTGCTGATCGGATAGCAGACGAATTTCAGGATCTCATGCCCGGCCATGATCATGGTGCGCCCGGTGAGGAAGGCTTTCGCCGGCGTGACGCCGCGCCAGAGGATGCGGCCGTTCCAGATCGGCGGGCCTTCGTTTGGATAGAGCTTTTCTCGCGCGGCGGAATGGATGCCGTCGGCGGCGATCAGGATAGCGCCCTCATAGGTCCCTGCGGCCTTGCCGGTTGCCCGGTCGATGAACTCGGCGCGCACGCCGTCTGCAGTCTCGGTCCATCCGGTCAGATGATGGCTGGTGAGGATATTGTCGCGGCCGAGCCGCTCGACCGCGGTGTCGAGCAGGAGCTGTTGCAGCGTGCCGCGATGGATCGAGAATTGCGGCCATTTGTAGCCGGCCTCCAGCCCGCGCGGCTCGCTCCAGATCGGCTTGCCGTGCTTGGAGAAATAGGCGAGCTCGCGCGTCCGCACGCCGCTGGCGTCGAGCTTGTCCAGCAGCCCGAGCTCGATCAGCTCGCGCACCGCATGCGGCAGCACGTTGATGCCGACGCCGAGCGGCTTCAGCTCGGCGACGCTCTCGAACACTTTTACGGGAACGCCGATTCCGTGCAGGCTGAGCGCAAGCGTCAGCCCGCCGATGCCGCCACCGGCGATGAGTACCGTCATGACAAATCCCCCTCCGATTGACGGCGTCTTCGCACAGCCGGGCGGCCGTGGGCAACTGCGAAGAGGTCGCCTATGGACGGCGCGGCGGTGGGCCGCTAACCTCGGATTTTCCCCACGAGGTCCGACATGCTCAAGCTCTACTACGCCACCGGCACCTGCGCGCTCGCCACCTACATCACGCTGGAGGAGGCCGGCGCCGACTACACGGCCGAGCGGCTGAGCTTCAAGGACAACCAGCAGAACAGCCCGGATTATCTCAAGATCAACCCGAAGGGCCGCGTGCCGGCGCTGGTGACCGATCGCGGCATCCTGACCGAGACGCCCGCGATGCTGGTTTACGTCGCGCAGACCTTCCCCAAGGCGAAGCTCGCACCGCTCGACGATCCCTTCGACTTCGCCCAGGTGCAGTCGTTCAACTCCTATCTGTGCTCGACCGTGCACATCAATCATGCCCACAAGATGCGCGGCGCGCGCTGGGCGACCCAGGAGAGCTCGTTCGCCGACATGAAGGCGATGGTTCCGAAGACCATGGCCGCTTGCTTCGCGCTGATCGAGCAGAAGATGTTCAGGGGACCCTGGGTGATGGGCGAGCAGTACACGATCTGCGATCCCTATCTTTACACCCTGTCTACTTGGCTCGAAGGCGACAGCGTCGACATCAATGCCACGCCCAGGATTGCCGACCATTTCAAGCGCATGTCCGACCGCCCTGCGGTGGCAAAGGTCATGGCTGCCCAGAAGGCGTAACAAAAGGCGGTGTCGTCCCGGGCAAGCGTCAGCGCAGACCCGGGACCCATACCGCGGATTCTGTCGATTTCGCTCGGTCGTCGTCCCGAACGAATAGGCTTCGCCAAATTCCTACCTATGGCTATGGGTCCCGGATCTACGCGCGCTTTGGGCGCGCAATCGAGTGTGTTGGGAGGACGTTCGACCCAGCACGCAGCTCTTGTAAGGTGGGCAAAGGCGCTCTGCGTCGTGCCCACCATCTTTCCACGTCGACGAGTGTGGTGAGCACGCTTCCGCCTTGCCCATCCTACGAGAGCTTGCGCTTGGCTTGCTCCAGCTCCCGTCCCGTCTCCAGCATCAGCCGCCGCAGCCAGATCGAGCCAGGGTCCATCTGGGCCCGGGTCGGATGGAACATGAACTGCTCGTCGACGCCGGGGTCGAGCGGCGGCGTCACCGTGACGAGCCCAAGCTGCTTCGACAGTGCCGCGATCAGCCGACGCGGCACGAAGGCGACGAGGTCGGTACGGGCAGCGACGTGCAGTGCCTCGAGATAGCCTGACACGACCAGCGAGATGTGCCGCTCGATGCCCTTGGCCCGCAGCCAGGTATCGATCAGATCCTCGTTGGCGCCCCGGATGATCACGCCGACATGGCGCGCGGCCAGGAACGTCTCGCGTCGCTTCAGCTTCGCAGCCATTGGATGGCCGCGCCGCACGGCGAGGGCGTCGCTGTCGGTGTAGAGCAGCTGGCGATGGAATCCCTTGAAGGCGTTGCCGATCGAGATCACGAGATCGATGGTGCGGGCGAACTCGGCGTGGAAGATCGCCGACCCTCGCCACGGCACGACGTCGATCCGGACGCTGGGCGCGGCCCGCGTCACCTTCTCCATCAAAGGCGGCATCAACAGCTCGACCGCGAGGTCCGGCATCATCAGACGGAATTGCCGCTCGCTGCGCGCGGCATCGAAGTCGTCTGGCACGAACAGCCCGCGCACCTGGTCGAGCGCCTGCGCGAGCGGCGCGCGCAGGGCCAGCGCCCGCGGGGTCAGCTCCATCCGCGCGCCGGTGCGCACCAGCAGCGGATCGCCAAAGATGTCGCGCAGGCGTTGCAGCGCGTGGCTCGTCGCCGGCTGCGACAGCCGGATACGCATGGCGGCGCGGCTGACACTGGCCTCGCGCAGCAGCGCATCGAGTGCGGTCAGCAGGTTGAGGTCAAGCGAATTCAAATTCATGAAGTGAATAGATATCATATTCTCTATCGATTTGAAGAATTCTCGTTCGACCGCGATGATCTCCGTGTTGCCCACCAAACGGAGATGCCGCCATGAGCGCGAGCGCCAACAAGAAACTGATGCAGGATATTTTCGCCGCCGCCGCCAATCCCGATCCGGCCGCGCGCGATCGCGCCCTGTTCACCGCAAGCCTTGCCGAGGATGCCAAATGGGTCGTCACCGGCCAGTATTCCTGGTCGCGCACCTTTTCGGGCAAGGAGGCGATCCTCAATGATCTGCACGGCTATGTGCGCACCCGCCTGCGCGACCGCACGCGCACGGTCGCGCACCGCTTCATCGCCGACGGCGATGTGGTCGTCGTGGAGGCCAAGGGCGACAACGTCACGCCCGAGGGCGTGCGCTACGACAACGACTATTGCCTGGTGTTTCGTCTCGAAGGCGGCAAGATCAAGGAGATCCGCGAGTATTGCGACTCGATCCTGACCGAGAGGGCGCTGGGCTCGTTTCCGCAAGCACCCGTGAGGGCTGCGAGCTGACCGGATTGGACGATGTCGGGTCCACCGGCCGGCCCTGTCCGCCACACCTCGCAACGCGTGTGCGGATGTGGCGAACGCTGGTGGACCTCGTGCGGGTCCGGCGACAGCGGTCCCGGGTCCGGTGCCAACTCGCTGCGATGACCGAGCGGGAGCTTCAGGACTGCGGGATGACCCGCGCCGAGATTGCCTACGAACTGAACAAGCCTGTGCGGCGGAAATAAATCGACGACGAGGAAGCGGCAGCGAGAGCAGCATCAAGGTGGCGCAGAAACTGAAGGAGATCGGCGTGCCCTTCATCTTCGCAACCGGCTATGGCGAGCGCGCGCCGCTTCCGGCCGAGCTTGCCTCGTCGGCGCCGGTCGTCCAGAAGCCGTACACACTCGAAGTGGTCGAGAGCGCACTCGGCAAACTGCAGGCGCCCTTTAATAGATCGCGTGCCACGCTATGCATGACGCTGCGGATTCTTGCATGACTTCGCATAGCTGCCGATAAAATCAGCAGATCTTATGTGCGACGATGCGCGCACGCGCGAAGAATTTGAAGGTTCAATTAACGAGTGTCCTCCATTGTGTCGCGGTGCAGCGTGGGTCGCAAGGACGCGACGCGCGGCTGCCAGGGTGGCCGGTGACGATCGCCGGAATCGTTCGGCCGCTCGAAGTGAAATGCATCTTGGTGGACAGTGGGAATGCCGAAGTTTCGTTTGCGGATCAGGGGACGCCTGTACGCAGGCTTCATGGCCCTGGTGGCGGTTGGTCTCGTGATGGCGGTGGTTGCCGTCTGGAATTTGCGGGCGGTGCAGGATCAGGTCGCAAGACAATCCGCGCTCTCGGACAGCACGGCGCGGGTGCTGGAGATCTCGACCCACCTTCAGGCGATCCAGCGCGCCAATCTGCGCTACGTCTACGATGCCAACGAACCCGCGATGAAGGAGGCGCAAGAGCGCGAAACCGCGGCGACCGAGCTGTTGCGGGTCGGCGCCAAGGGAACGCTCTCGGAGGAGCGGCGGGCGCTCTACAACGGCCTTATTGAAGATGTCGCCAAGATGCGTAGTCTGCGTGACAATCTCGGGGACGCCGTCAACGAGGCGAGAACGGGCAAGGCGACGCTGCTGCCGAGCGGCGAGGATCTGGCCGTCAAGATGGGCAAGCTGGTCGATGCGGCGCGCGCAGCGGTCGATGAAGATACCGCGGCGCTCGTCGCCGACCTCGAATCCAGGGTCCTCCTCGTCCGGATCGCAAATTGGCGCTTCCTGGCGCTGCGCGACGCCCAGGGGCCGGCCAACTTCCGGGCCAGTGTCGACAGGGCGGCGCAACGGCTCGCGGCGATCGAAAAGAGCCCGCAGGCCACGGAATTGCGATCCACGCTCGCGCCGGTGAAGACCGCGCTCGGTATCTACAAATCCGCGTTCGAGACGACCTCCGCCGCGATGCTCCAGGCCGACGAGATCTATCACAAGAACCTCGCGCCGCTCATCGTCGACAGCATCGGCAGGCTCAAGGCCGCGGAAACGACCCTGAAGAAGGACTATCAGGACTCCCGCACCCATGCCGAAGCGGTGATCGCCGGCACGACGACCGTCCAGGAGGTTGCGGGCGGTCTTGCCGTCCTGTTCGGCGGCATCGTCGCGTTCCTGATCGCCCGCAGCATCGTCGGTCCTCTGACTTCGATGACACGCGCGATGGGGCTGATTGCCGGCGGCAATCTCGAGGTCGAGGTCCCCGGTCGTGGCAAGACCGACGAGATCGGCGACATGGCCAAGGCGATCCAGGTGTTCAAGGACAACATGATCGACACCGAGCGCATGCGCGCGGAGCAGACCGAGCTCGAGGCGCGGCAGGCCGAAAGCCGCAAGAAGGACATGGTCAGGCTGGCGGACCAGTTCGAGCAGGCGGTCGGCGAGATCGTCAACACGGTGTCGTCGGCATCGAACGAGCTCGAAGCCTCCGCCGGCACCTTGACCACGACCGCCTCGCGGGCGCAGGACCTGTCGACGGAGGTCGCCAGCGCCTCGCAGGAGGCCTCGGCCAATGTGCAGGCGGTTGCCTCGGCGACCGAGGAGCTCTCCTCCTCGGTGTCGGAGATCGCACGCCAGGTGCAGGAATCCGCCCGGATCGCCGGCGAGGCCGTCGGTCAGGCGAGCAGGACCAACGCGCACGTCGGCGAGCTCTCCAAGGCCGCCGCGCGGATCGGCGACGTGGTCGAGCTGATCAGCACCATCGCCGGCCAGACCAACCTGTTGGCACTGAACGCCACCATCGAGGCGGCGCGCGCCGGCGATGCCGGCCGCGGCTTTGCCGTGGTCGCCTCCGAGGTCAAGGCGCTGGCCGAGCAGACCGCAAGAGCCACCGGTGAGATCGGCCAGCAGATCTCCAACATCCAGGCTGCGACCGAGCAATCGGTCGGCGCCATCAAGGAGATCAGCGGCACCATCGAGCGGCTGTCGGAGATATCGTCGACGGTGGCCGCCGCCGTGGAGCAGCAGGGCGCGGCGACGCAGGAGATTTCCCGCAACGTCCAGCAGGCGGCGCATGGCACGCAGCGCGTCTCGACCAATATCGGCGACGTGCAGCGCAGCGCGTCGGAGACCGGATCGGCCTCGTCGCAAGTGCTGTCCGCGGCACGGTCGCTGTCGGCCGACAGCAACAGGCTGAAGCAGGAAGTCGCCAAGTTCCTCAGCTCGGTCCACGCCGCCTGAGTCCTGAAAGCAAATGGGCCACGCGCATGCGCGTGGCCCGAACAGCGTCGTCGCGCGATCAGGCGACCTTGGTCGTCATGTGCTTGAACATGTTGGCGCGCGCCTCGTCGTCCATCTCGGCCTTGAAGGTGAACTTGTCCTTCAAGGCGATCGCGCGCGCTGCTGCGGGGCGCGCCGAGATCTCGTCGACCAGCCGCTTCACGTTCGGGTATCGCGCGAAGGCGTCGTCGCCGAGCTTGAACGGCAGCATCCGCGCCCAGCCCCACAGCGCCATGTCGACGATCGAATAGTCGTCGCCGACCATGTAGCGGCGGCCTTTGAGGTGGCCGTCGAGAATCTTGTAGTGGCGGTCGGTCTCGTACTGGTAGCGGTTATGGGCGTAGTCGTGGTTCTGGTCCTTCGGCGCAAAATGCTTGAAGTGCACCGCCTGGCCCGAATATGGGCCGACGCCGGTTGCGATGAACATCAGCCATGACAGCGTCTCGCCGCGCACGCTCGCGGCGGGCAGGAACTTGCCGGTCTTCTCGGCGAGGTAGAGCAGGATGGCGTTGCTGTCGAACACGATGGTGCCGCCATCGTCGATCGCCGGCACCTTGGCGTTCGGATTGATCTTGAGAAATTCCGGCGTGAACTGCTCGCCCTTGCGGGTGTCGATCTTCACCGGCTCGAAAGGCAGGCCGGCTTCTTCCAGGTAGAGCGCGACCTTGGTCGGGTTCGGCGATCCGTTGAAATAGAATTTGAGCATCGATCTCCCCAGGGTTTGTTGCCAGACGCGAATGCAGCGTCATTGCCGCGCCGCTTCTCTTGCCCGAACCGCGTCGGAGAGGGCAACCGGCGAGTTTGCCGGGCGGCACCTGCGCGCCACGCAGATCAGCCGGCGTAACAAAGCCCGATCGCCGCCGTAAGGACCATCGCCGCGCCGACCGCCTCCAGGCGCAGCCCGAGCCGCGCGGCGAGGTGCATGTCGGAGGCGCGCGCCTTGCGCTCCGATCCGCGGGCATAGCCGTGGACGATGACGTCGTGATTGAAATTGTCGTGAGCCTCGTTGCTGCTGGCGAGCCCGACAGAGATGACGAGCACGCCGAACAATGCGAGGCCGAAGAATCCGAGCAGGGCGATCAGGAACATCGGAAACATGCCGACCAGAAAGATCGGCAGCAGCGGCACCAGCAGCAATGTCTCGGACTGTCGTCGCATGGGAGCAGGCCGGCCAGGACGGAGGCTGATCGGGCGAATCTAGTGCTGGCTGTCGCCCCGTTCAAGGTGCCGTAGGGTGGGCAAAGGCGCGAAGCGCCGTGCCCACGAAATCTGTGTGTCTTGGAGAGATGGTGGGCACGGCGCGAGGGCGCCTTTGCCCACCCTGCAGGACCGCCGAAAGCGGCTACTCCGCCGCCATGCCGGCGCGGATCTCGGCGCGCAGCTCGTCGATCAGCTTGAGACCTTTCTTGGTCTCGACGTGCCAGAAGGTCCAGCCGTTGCAGGCTTGCGCGCCTTGTGCCACCGCGCCGATGCGGTGGATCGAGCCGACCTTGTCGCCGAACATGATGGCGCCGTCGGCGCGCACCAGGGCGCCGAGCTTCTTCTTGGCGTCGAACAGCTTCGTGCCGGGCATGATCATGCCGCGCTCGATCAGTTCGGAGAACGCGACCCGCGGCGCCTCGCGCGCGGTCATGAACGGGGCGAGGCTCGCTTCCGGCAGCGGCTCGACCGCGGCGATGCGCGCTTCGGCGGCCTTGGCGTAGGTCTTGTCGCGCTCGAAGCCGATATAGGAGCGGCCGAGGCGTTTTGCGACCGCACCGGTGGTGCCGGTGCCGTTGAACGGATCGATCACGAGATCGCCGGGCTTCGACGAGGACAGCAGCACGCGCGCGAGCAGGCCTTCCGGCTTCTGCGTCGGATGCACTTTCTTGCCGTCGGCGCCCTTGAGGCGCTCCTCGCCGGTGCAGAGCGGAATCAGCCAGTCGGACCGTGCCTGCACGTCCTCGTTGGCGGCCTTCAGCGCCTCGTAATTGAACGTGTAGCCCTTGGCCTTCTCGTCGCGCGCAGCCCAGATCATGGTCTCGTGCGCATTGGTGAAGCGGCGGCCGCGGAAATTCGGCATCGGGTTCGACTTGCGCCAGACGATGTCGTTCAGGAGCCAGAAGCCGAGGTCCTGCATGATCGCGCCGACGCGGAAGATGTTGTGATAGGAGCCGATCACCCAGATCGTCGCCGACGGCTTCATCGCGCGGCGGGCGGCAAGCAGCCAGGCGCGGGTGAAATCGTCATAGGCGGAGAACGAATCGAATTTGTCCCAGTCGTCGTCGACGGCGTCGACGTGGGATTCGTCGGGGCGCTTGAGATCGCCCTTGAGCTGGAGATTGTAGGGCGGATCGGCGAACACGAGATCGACCGAACCGGCCTGAAGCTTCGACATCTCGGCGACGCAATCGCCGAGGACGATGCGATGCGACGGAGACTCGAAATTTGTGCGGGGCGCCCTTGCAGACGCCCCGCGACGCGACTCTACCATGACTCAAGAACTCTGACTCAGGCGACGCTGTCGGCGACGCGGGACCAAACAACCGACTGACCGTTACATTGAAGCGGCAAAGTAAAAATCGACTTAACCCGCCGCTTTGGTGAGCAGGCCTCGCATCGCGTTCTGCGTGCATGTTGTCGTGCGCATTCGCTGTGTTTTACGGGAGATTTCGCCTTCGCCCGCGTCGCGGAAGCAATCATGGCTGCAAAAAGGCCGCAAATTTCTCTCGGAAAAATTTGCTCTTCCCTCGGAAAATATTGCTGGCATCGGCATGCCGCCGCACTAGGCAATTTTTGCCGGCCACGATATTGATGAAAGCAACGGAAATTTTACGTGTGTGGCGCGTTGAGCTTTCGCGTGTATGCGCCCGACGAAGCCGACGAACCTAGATCAGGGACCCCAAAGGAAAGGCCGCCATGCGTTACGATGACTTCCGCCGCAGCGACGACATCGAGGATCGTCGCGACGAAGGTGGTGGGTTTGGCGGCGGCGGAGGTGGCGGGTTCGGCCTGCCCATGGGCGGTGGCGGGCTCGGCATCGGCACCATCATCATCCTCGGCCTGGTCGGCTACGCCTTCGGCATCGATCCGCGCATCCTGATCGGCGGCGCCGAGATCCTCACCGGGGGCGGCCAGGCGCCGAGCTACCAGACCGACCGTCAGGCCTCCTCCGGCAAGCGCGGCGCGCCGACCGACGAGATGGGCAGCATGATCTCCGGCATTCTCGGCGAGATCGACGACCGCTGGAGCGAGATCTTCCAGGCCTCGGGCCAGTCCTACACCGGTCCGAAGATCGTGCTGTTTCGCAACGCCACCAATGGCGGGCGCTGCGGCATGGCGCAGTCGGCGATGGGCCCGTTCTATTGTCCGCCGGACCGCACCATCTTCCTCGACACCGGCTTCTTCCGCGAGGTCGAGACGCGCTTCCGCGGCTGCTCCGGCAAGTCCGCCTGCAATTTCACCACCGCCTACATCATCGCGCACGAGGCCGGCCATCACATCCAGAACCTGCTCGGCATCATTCCGCGGGTGACGCGGCTGCAGCAGCAGGCGGGCTCGAAGGCGGAGGCGAATGCGCTTCAGGTCAAGGTCGAATTGCAGGCCGACTGCCTGTCCGGCGTCTGGGTCAATCGCGAGGCGAAGAAGCGCCCGAACTTCCTCGAGGCCGGCGACATCGACGCCGCGCTGACCACGGCGAGCGCGATCGGCGACGATACGCTGCAGCGCCAGGCGACGGGGCGCGTCGTGCCCGACTCCTTCACCCACGGCTCGGCTGCGCAGCGCAAGCAATGGTTCATGACCGGCTACCAGCAGGGCACGGTCCAGGCCTGCAATACGTTTGGAGCGGGGGTGCAGTAGGCACGAGTACGTGCCCCGGACGCGGCACGAAATATGATGCGGGATTGCGCATCTTAGAATTCAGAAGTAGTGGCGTCATCCTGAGGTGCCCGCCTCTTCGGCGGGCCTCGAAGGAGGACGAACCCCCGGCCCATCCTTCGAGGCGCGTCTGCGGTGCGCTTGCACCGCAGGTGAGCACCTCAGGATGACGGCGGTGATTGGGGAAACAGGAGCGAGTCATGGCCTCCACTGACGAATCCAAGCAGTTCATCCCGCTCAACATCGCGGTGCTCACCGTGTCCGACACGCGCGTGCTTGCGGACGACAAGTCCGGCCAAACACTGGTCGATCGTCTCTCCGCTGCCGGCCATCATCTTGCCGCGCGCGAGATCGTCACCGACGACGTCGAGGCGATCCGTGACGTCGTTCGCCGCTGGATCGCAGATAGCGGTGTCGACGTCGTCATCACCACCGGCGGCACCGGCTTCACCGGACGCGACGTCACGCCGGAGGCGATCGAGCCGTTATTCGAGAAGCGCATGGACGGTTTCTCGATCGCGTTCCACATGCTGAGCCACGCCAAGATCGGGACGTCGACGATCCAGAGCCGCGCCACTGCGGGGGTTGCGGGGGCGACCTACATCTTCTGCCTGCCTGGCTCCCCCGGCGCCTGCCGCGACGGCTGGGACGGCATCCTTGCGGCCCAGCTCGACTACCGTACGCGGCCATGCAATTTCGTCGAGATTATGCCGCGGCTGGACGAAGATCTGCGTCGCCCAAAGGCGCAGGGTGCGACGGCGTAGTTGCGGATAGCTGACCGGTATCGCTCCACGCCGACAGCCTCGTAGGGTGGGCAAAGCGACTTGTCCGCCGTAGCTCGAAGAGCGAAGGCGGAAGCGTGCCCTCGATTTTGCCCATTGCTGAAAGGTGGTGGGCACTGCGCGCGAAGAGCGTGCCTTTGCCCACCCTACGATCCCTCTGCTGCCTTCTCCCACAAGGGGCGAGGGCACAGTCATGCGCATCGTGCTCGTTGCGAGATGATCACAGATCCCGCTCCCAGGTCTCGCCAATCAGATCCTGCCCGAAGCTGTGATGCGGCTCGGTGACGACGAGCTTGAAGCCGGCGCTTTTGTAGATGCCGCGTGCGGCGACCAGGATGCTCTGGGTCCACAGCGTCATCTTGCTGTAGCCCCGCTCGCGTGCGCCCTGGATGCACTGCTCGACCAGTGCGCGGCCGACGCCGAGCCCCCGCGCCTTCTTCTCCACCTGCAACAGGCGCAGCTTGGCGATCTCGTCCGTGGCTTTGACCAGAAAGACCGAGCCGACCGGCTCGCCGCCCAATTCCGCGATCCAGCAGTGCTCGCGCGCGGCGTCGTAATTCTTGATGAACTGTGCACAGATCTCGGCGACCAGAGCCTCGTAGCTGATGTCCCAATTGTAGTCCGCGGCATAGGCAGCACCCTGTCGGGAGATGACCCAGCCCATGTCGCCGACGCGATGGCTGCGCAGCATGAAAGCCGCGGGCTGGGTTCGGCGTTGCTCCAGCACGGACTCGATGGTCGCCATGGCCTGCGTGAGCCGCGATGCGTCGCTGGCCGAAAGCTGAGCCAGCATTGCGGCGACCTCGTTCTGCGAGCTCAGGTTCAGCTTGGCGAACGTCTGGCGGCCCTTGGCGGTGAGGCTGAGTTGGTATTGTCTGCGATCTGCGGGCAGGGGCCTTCGCGTGATGAGCCCCTTTTCATCGAAGCTCTGGACGATGCGGCTGAGATAGCCGGGGTCGAGACCAAGCTCGTTGCCGATCTCTTTTGCCGCCAGATCGTCGCGATGCGCGAGCTCATACAGCACCCGGGCCTCGCTGAGGGAAAACGGGCTCTTTCCGAGATGCTGGTCGAGCACACCAAGCTTGCGGGTATAGAAGCGGTTGAACGCGCGGACTGCTGCAACGTGGTCGTCGGTATCGTTGATTTGCATGGGTCACCTCGATACTTGCCACTGTCAAATAATTATTTGACTTTGGCAAGTGTCGGAGGGCCTCAGCCGACCATGACGATCCGGCTGCGCAGCATGGTCCGGGACGAGCGGCCGAGCCGCCGGAGCAGCTGCGCCTCGGACCGGCGGGCCTGCGGCGGGTAGCCGCCGACCCGGTCGTAATGGCCACGGGCAATCAGAAGCCCCTGATCGCCGAGCGGGCCGATCAGCCCGCGTGCCACGGCCCGGAGGATGTCGCGCAATCCAGTATCCGCATAGGGCGAGCGCGCATAGCGGAACACCGCGGCCCGGTCCCGTCCGCTGGTCGCAACGGCCTGGATGAACTGGGTGGTTTCCTCGATCCAGCCGGTTTCCAGCACGGCGCCCGCAGGCAGGAACATCAACCAGGGCGAACGCGCCTGGAGCGCGCCGGCCGCGAGCGCGGCGCCCTGCGAGGATCCCTCGAAGCCGACGAAACGGCAGCCTGCGACGTCGGCAACGCGCTCGATGACGCCGTTGCGGGTGCCGTCGACCAGGAGCACTTCCCGGACGATTCCGGCGGCGGCTCCGGGCACCAGCGCGGCCAGAGTCGCCACCGCCGTCTGCTCGACGCCTTCGGTCGGAATGATGACGCTCAGCATGATTGAGGCTTCAGTGTCTGCATTTCGGGAGAAGCGTAGCTCGCTACAATGCTGTCATAAACCGGTCGCGTTGCCGAGTGCAACTTTCTGGCGGCGCTTCGGCATGGATGGTAAATCGCAACCGGTCACCGTAGCCGTTTGTGTCACAAGCAGGCTGGCAATATTGCCGAATGTTCCGGCACGAGCTCATCCCGCGGGTAGTCCATCCGTGGTTTTACGGCGACGCTGCGCAGCGCGCGGCAACGACTTCGGCAGAAGGTGCGCCTTGCGAGAAAGGCTGGAGCAGGAAAATGTGTGACTTTGGTGCCGGCGGAGGCTTCACATGAACGCCGATCAACTCGCTGTTGGCGCGGCGACAACATCGCCGAAGCAGGAGGCCGCGCCGAGCTTGCGGATCCGGGCGCTGATGCTGGGGGACCGCATCAATGCTTCCGGCCTGGAGATCGGGGCGCTGGTCTCGTCCACGCCGGCGGCCTTCCGTGTCCATGCCGGTCTTGCCGTGATCTTCCGCTACGGCGTCGTGGTGCTGATCGGCCTGCTGCCTTCGGAAGAGAAGGTTCTCATCGACAACCTGAAGTCACGCGTGACCGGAGAGCTCAGCCCCTTTGAGGAGGAGATCGCACAGGCGCAGCTCTGCAACGACGAGGCCGCCGAGGCGATCCAGCCCGGCGGGCCGATCTGCCTCGCCAAGTTCTCCGACGACCGGCTGCTGCTGGTTGCGGATGCGCTGGCCAAGAGCACGTCGCTGGCGCGCGACGAGCGCCGCGTCGCGGCGGTGTTCGATGTGATCGAACCTTTTGCGCGAGAGCTTGCCGAACGTGGCCGCACGCCGCGTCGGCGCAAGGGCATCCTGCAACTGATCGGCAACGCACTGCTGGTGCAGCAGCGCGTCGCCGGCCGCGTCGCGATCGCCGAGAAGCCCGACGTGCTCTGGGAGAAGCCCGAGCTCGACCGGCTCTATTCCCGTCTCGAGGACGAGTACGAGCTGAAGGAGCGCCTCGACACGCTCGAGCGCAAGCTCACCGCGGTGTCGGAGACCGCCAACGCGCTGACCGACATCATCGACACCCAGCGCTCGCTCCGCCTCGAAATCGCCGTCGTGGTGCTGATCGTGATCGAGATCGCGATCGGATGTCTTCAGATCCTGACCGGTACTCACTGAGGCGCGGCGGCGAGCCTGCCATGTCGGCCGGATTGGGCCTTCCACGCGGCGATCTCGGCAAGCTCGGCTTCGGGCTGCGTCCGGATCGTCTCGCAGCGTCCGAGATAGAGAGCCCCGGCGTCGCCTTCGATCGTAATCCATTCGCCTTCGGCGAGAGCGGCATTTCCGAGCTGAGCCCGCTTCGCGACAGGGTCGATCTTCAACTCACGGCAGCCGACCACGCACGGCTTGCCCATTTGCCGCGCCACCAAGGCTGCATGCGAGGTGCGCGCACCGACCGCAGTGACGATGCCGGCGGCCAGAGCGAAGCCGGCGACATCGGCTGTGCTGGTATCGGGACGCAGCAGGATGACCGGCTCGCCCGCGGCCGACAGGCGCTGAGCGCTTTCGGACGAGAACGCCGCCCGTCCAATACCGATGCCGCCGGATGCGCCGATGCCGGTCGTAGCGGGTTTGCCCGAGGAAACCAAATGGGTCTCGGCGAGCGAGGTGAGGTCGATCTCCGCAATCCGCCCCAATGCTTCGTCTTTCGAGATCAGCCCTTCGTGCACGAAGTCGATCGCGATCCTTGCGGCGGCGCGCGGCGTGCGCTTGGCCGTCCGGGTTTGGAGGATCCAGAGCCTACCGTTCTCGACCGTGAACTCGACATCCTGAACATCCGCGAATGCGAGCTCCAGTTGCCTCAGGATATCGCCGAGTTCCGATTCCAGTTTCGGCAACTCGCGCGCGATCGCCTCGGCCGTATCGGGTGCGCGCTTTCCGGAAACGACGTCTTCGCCTTGCGCATCGAGCACGAGGTCGATCATTGGGCGCGATGCGCCCGTCGACGGATCGCGCGAAAAGGCCACGCCTGCGCCGGAGGCAAGACCGCTATTGCCGAAGACCATCGCCTGCACGGTCACGGCGGTACCCTCGAGCGTTTCGAGGTGCTGGAGGCTTCGATAAGTCTGCGCTCGCTCGCTCGTCCAGGAGCGATAGACCGCCTGGGCTGCGGCCTCGAGCTGCGCGAAGGCATCCTCCAGCGAGCCATCGGCGCGATCCTCGATCAGCGTCTGCTCGCGGCTGGCGAGCCGCTCCAGCGCTTCACTGTCGAGCTCGCGGTCGCTGCCGGCGTATTCGGCTGCGACGAGTTCCGAGATGTGCGCGGCAAAGGCGGCTTGGTCGATCTCGAGCACGGTCTCGCCGAAGCTCTCCAGGAAACGGCGCCGGCAATCCCAGGCGAGCCGCGGTCGGCCGGTCGCACGGATCAGGCCATGCACGGCATCGGGCGTGCAACCGACATTGAGAACGGTGTCGAGCATGCCCGGCATCGATCGCGCCGAACCCGAGCGCACCGATACCAGGAGCGGTTGCCGGCGGTCGCCGAAGCGCTTTCCGGTGGCGCTCTCCAGGAACGAGATTCCCTCCGCCAAGCCATCGCGCAGGTGCCGCGTGGCGTGCGCATGGCCGGCAATGACGTCGGCGCAGAGCTTGACCGGTAACACGAAGGCTGGCGGCACCGGCAGGCCCAGCGCCGCCATGCGGGCGAGGTTGGCGGCCTTGGCGCCGATCTCCTCGGCGGGCCGCAATTCGGAAGCTTCAGCGCCGATACGTACGATATGCATTTTGGCTTCCTCAAGCTGCGAGATCGATCATGATATGACGGCGGAGCAGATGACCGAACGCGGCGAAGCGGTCGGTGGCGCGTTCGACGGCACGAGCGAGCTCGATCACCGACAGCGAGGTCGCGACGTCGAAGCCGCCGCAGAAGACCAGTGCCGTCGTCGCACGTTCGCGGTCGTCGGCGGCATGTTCGGCATCGATCAGACGGGTCACAGCGGAGAGCGCGTCCTCCGAATCGGCGTGCCGTCCCTCCGGCACGTCGATCGCGGCGGCGACGCCGCTCGCGGCGACTTCGGTCGCGGTCGCCGCCACCGCGCAAAGTTCAGCCAACGATGTCAGCAGGGCTGGATCGGTCTTCTCCGGCATCAGCGAGGCGATGAATGCGGCCTGCTCCAGTTCGTCGACGGCTTCCTCGGCGCGATCGATCAATTGTCCGATCAGCGGCCGCGCATTGAGGCGGTCGACCTCGTTGCGGCTCTCGAAGGCGATTCTGTCCGCCTTCCGCTCGATTGCGCCGCAGCGCTGCGTCAGCAGCCGTCCGTCGGCAGCCTGACCGGCCCGCAACGCGGCGAGATGGCGCGAGATCGCCGCGACCAGATCCTGGGCGAGGCCGATCTGACGCAACACCGCTGCCAGCAAAGCCCCATCGACGCGATCCAGGTGCCGCATCAGATCAGCTTCGATCTGGTCGCGCACCGTCCGGACCGAGCGGCCCGCGAGCAATGCCTCGGTGGAGGCGCGCAGCGACGCCTTCAGGAAATCGATCGCGGCGCTGCGGCCGAGCGCCTGGTCGAGCCGCTCGCCGAAGCCGATCCGCGTCGGGGCGGCGTTCCGGACCGCCGAACCCAGCAGATCGTTGCCGCCAAGCTCGAGAAAGCCGCGATGGCCGATCCGCTGACCCGCAGCCCATTCCAGGATGTGTGCCGCGTCCTCCTTGGCAACCCAGGTTCTGAGCAGCTTGCGCGCCTTATTCCAGTCGATCAGAAAGACCAGCGCGGCACCGACCGTCGCGAGGAATTCGTTGCGATCGGCGGCGTTTCCGGCCTGATACTGGCCGGTGACGAGATAGAAGGAATTGTCTTTGCCGAGGCCACCTGCGGTGTGACGATCGAGCCCGCTCCAAATCGCCTCGAATTTGTCGAACAGGGAAATGAAGAATTTCGCGCGTGCCAGATGCACGTCGGTGTAGGTGACCGTGACTGCGTTCTTCTTCACCGCGATCACGACGACATGGGCGTCCGTAGTGCCGATGTCGTTCTGGATCAGCAGCCGGCCATCGGCGCGCGTGGCCATGGTATCGAGGCCTGGATGATTGAACTTGAGGCCGCGCGTCGCGTTCAGGCCTTTCATGAAAGCAGCGACAGCCGGCCGGTCCTCGCTGTGCAGGCCGAAGACGTGGGCGCCGTCAAGCGCCTCTTCCGAGCAACTTGTTGCCAGCCTGTTGAGCTGCTTGTGCAGATCCATGACGAGTCGATGCAGGCTGTCGCCGCCTGCATCAGCCACGCCGGTCAGACGCGCGATGTGGGACATCGCGATCTCCCCGGCGGGGTCTAGCAGGCCGGCCGCGCGGATCGTGTCGAGGCGCGCCTGCGCTCGCTCGCCTTCGCTCGCTGCGCCAGCGCCGACGGCGCGGATCATGGTCGCCGTATCGTCCGAAATCTCCTGCATCAGCGTCGCAAGATCAGGGGCTGCGAGCCGGCCCTGTCCGATCAGATGTGCGCCGCCGATCAGCGCCGCGATCCCGGCGGGGGCGATGCCCGCAGTCCGGCTTTCGACGCCAAGGTCACTTGCGGGCCGGTCCGGGTCTTGCGCATGTTGGGCTGCCGCCTGCAGTGCGCTCATCCGCACCTTGATGCGGTCGTTGGCGGCGAGCCCCTCTGCCACCAGTGCGGGCAGCAGGATGCCGCCTTGTCCGAGCTCTTCGATGATGTGGGTCTTCATGATCCATCCGCTCGATGATTGATGCGCTCTCTATGCCGCGAAACCGCGGCGGCATCATTGCGGCAGATCATTCATAAAAATGTCACGTGACGTGACGTTCGCGGATCAGAGCAGCGCAATGCCGCGCAATCGTCATCTCTTCATCGGTCGGGATGGCGAACACATCGACAGCGCTGCCGCCGCTGTTGATGCGCTCGCGCGCCGCGTCATTCGCCGCAGCATCGATGTGCACGCCGAGCCAGCCGAGCCGCTCGCAGATCGCACTGCGAATCTCCTTGGCGTGCTCGCCGATGCCGCCGGTGAAGACCAGGCAATCGAGCCCGCCGAGTGTGGTGGCCATCATCGCGACTTGCTGCGCCGCGCGGAAAGTAAAGAGATCGACAGCCTCCCGCGCTCCGACCTCACCGCTCGCCAGCAACGTTCGCATGTCGGCAGAGATGCCGGAGACGCCGAGGAGACCGGACTCGTGATAGAGCAGGTGCTGGACCTGCTCCACCGACATCTTCTCGTGCTGTTGCAGATAGAGCAGCACGCCGGGATCGATCGTGCCGCATCGGGTGCCCATCACGAGACCGTCCAGCGGCGTCAGTGCCATCGTGGTGTCGACGCTGCGGCCGTGGCGCAACGCGCACAGGCTGGCGCCGTTGCCGAGATGCGCGATGACGCTGCGCTTGGCGACGAGCTCCGGCGCAATCTCGGCAAGGCGGCCTGCGACATATTCGAAGGAGAGGCCGTGGAAACCGTAGCGTCGGACGCCGCGCTGCTCATAGCGCCGCGGAATCGCGAAGCGGCGTGCGGGCGGCGCGAGGCCATGGTGGAAGGCGGTGTCGAAGCAGGCGATCTGCGTCAGCTCAGGCCGGATCGCCGCAAGCGCGCGAACGGGCGCGAGGCTCCGCGGCTGGTGCAGCGGCGCCAGCGGCGTCAATGCCGCCAGCTTCGCGGTGACCTCGTCGGTCAGTGCGACCGGACCTGAATAATCCGGTCCGCCGTGGACGATACGGTGACCAGCGGCGCGCAGGCTGTGTGTGCCGAACCTCTCCTCGATGAAGGCGAGCACCTCGGCGAACAAATGGCCGCCGTCGGCATCCGGTGCCTCCTTTCGTGTCGCGAACAGGTCTTCGCCCGCCGGACTCTTGACGACGAGGCGGGGATTTGCCTCGTGCTCGTCGAGCAGGCCCTTGCAAAGCAGGATGGGCTCAGCCGCCGAGATGTCGAACAGGCCGAACTTGATGCTCGACGATCCCGAGTTGAGGACGAGGACTGTGTCCGACATGGCTAGTCGCCGGCTTCGGAAGGCGTGTTGCCGCCGGAACTGTTGGACCAGACCCAGTCGCGGATCTCCGGCATATCCTCGCCGTGCTCCCGCACATAGCGCGAATGCTCGATCAACTTGTCGCGGAACTGCTGCTTGGCCTGCGCGGCCTTGGCCGCGAGTCCGGGCACGCGCTCGATCGCCTCGATCGCGAGGTGGTAGCGGTCGAGCTCGTTGAGCACGACCATGTCGAACGGCGTCGTCGTGGTGCCTTCCTCGGCAAAGCCGCGCACATGCATGCCGCTATGGTTGGTGCGGTTATAGGTCAGCCGATGGATCAAATAGGGATAGCCGTGATAGGCGAAGATGACAGGCTTGTCGCGCGTGAACAGGCTGTCGAAGTCGCGGTCGGACAGGCCGTGCGGATGCTGATCCTTCGGTTGCAGCGTCATGAGGTCGACGACGTTGACGACGCGGATCTTCAAATCCGGAAGTGCCTTGCGCAAGAGGTCGACGGCGGCGAGCGTCTCCAGCGTCGGTACATCGCCGGCGCAGGCCATCACGACGTCCGGTTCGCTGCCAGCTTTCTCCGTCCCCGCCCAGCTCCAGATGCCGATCCCGGCATCGCAATGCGTGGCGGCGTCCCGCATCGACAGCCATTGCGGCGCCGGCTGCTTGCCGGCGACGATGACGTTGATGCGGTTGTAGGTGCGCAGGCAATGGTCGGCGATCCACAGCAGCGTGTTGGCATCCGGCGGGAAGTAGATGCGGACGATGTCGGCCTTCTTGTTGGCGACGAGATCGACGAAGCCGGGGTCCTGATGGCTGAAGCCGTTGTGATCCTGACGCCAGACATGCGAGGTCAGGAGATAATTGAGCGAGGCGATCGGGCGCCGCCATGGCAGGTCGCGCGTGACCTTCAGCCATTTGGCGTGCTGGTTGAACATGGAATCGACGATGTGGATGAAGGCCTCGTAGCAGGAGAAGAAGCCGTGCCTGCCCGTGAGCAGATAGCCCTCGAGCCAGCCCTGGCAGAGATGCTCGCTCAGCACCTCCATGACGCGGCCATCTTGCGCGAGATGCACGTCGTAAGATTCGATCGGCTCCATCCAGACGCGTTCGGTCGCCTCGAACACCGCATCCAACCGGTTTGACGCGGTCTCGTCCGGGCCCATGATACGGAAGTTGCGCTCCTTCGCGTTGAGGCTGATGACGTCGCGCAGGAATTTGCCGAGCTCGCGCGTCGCTTCGGCCACGACGCCGCCAGGCCGCGGCACCTCGATCGCGAAACTGTGGTAGTCCGGCAGCTTCAGCTCTTTCTTCAGGAGGCCGCCATTGGCATGCGGGTTGGCGCCCATGCGGCGGCCGCCATGAGGCGCGAGCGCCTGAAGCTCGGGAACGAGGGCGCCGCTCGCATCGAACAGTTTTTCGGGCTCGTAGCTGCGCATCCAGTCTTCGAGCACTTTCAGGTGCGCCGGATTTTCGCGGCAGCCCGCGACGGGGACCTGATGGGCGCGCCAAAAGCCCTCGACCTTCTTGCCATCGACCTCTTTCGGACCGGTCCAACCCTTCGGGCTGCGCAGCACGATCATCGGCCAGCGCGGCCGCTCGACGCTTCCGCGCCCGTCGCGTGCGTGCTGCTGAATCGAACGGATGCTGACGAGCGCGACGTCGAGCGCGTCCGCCATGGCCTGGTGCATCAATTTGGGATTGTCGCCCTCGACGAACAGCGGCTCGTGGCCGAAGCCGCGAAAGAGATCGCGGATTTCGGCGTCCGGCATCCGGCCCAGCACGGTCGGATTGGCGATCTTGTAGCCGTTGAGATGCAGGATCGGCAGCACCGCGCCGTCATGGGCGGGATTTATGAACTTGTTGGAGTGCCAGGACGCAGCCAACGGGCCGGTCTCGGCCTCGCCGTCGCCGACCACGCAGGCGACGATCAAATCAGGGTTGTCCAGCGCCGCGCCATAGGCGTGCACCAGCGCGTAGCCGAGCTCGCCGCCTTCGTGGATCGAGCCGGGCGTTTCCGGCGCGGCGTGGCTCGGAATGCCACCTGGGAATGAGAATTGCCTGAACAGCTTGCGCATTCCGTCCGCATCGCGGGCGATGTCGGGATAGATCTCGCTGTAGCTGCCTTCCAGATAGGTGTTGGCGACCATGCCCGGCCCGCCATGGCCGGGGCCGCAGACATAGATCACGTCGATATCAAGCGCGCCGATCACGCGGTTGAGATGGGCATAGATGAAGTTCAGGCCGGGCGTCGTGCCCCAATGGCCGAGCAAGCGCGGCTTGATGTGCTCGGCCCGCAACGGCTCGCGCAGCAGGGGATTGTCGAGCAGGTAGATTTGCCCGACGGAGAGGTAGTTTGCGGCGCGCCAGTAGCGATCGAGCAGATCGAGATTGCTGCTCGCGGCAGCCGATTGTTGTTGATTTGTCATGTTCTTGCCGATTGTTGCCGAGCGAAGCCCCGCGATCGTCACCAACGAGGTTCCGGCGCGATCGATCCGAACGGCATCAAACGGAATCGTTGCGACAGGCATGTTGCGTGAGGTCAAGGGACCGCGCTCGAAATTTGGGCGCGCCTACTTTGCATGGGGTTGTTCTTCAGTTCTTTGTTTGCGTTCTTGATTTGTTCTTTTTGCATGCTATCTTGGCTACATGAGTCCAGCAGCATCCTCTCATGCTCTCAAGCACCCGCCGGTCAAGGCGCCCTCCGAGCCGGCGGGTGCGGACTCTGATTTTCCGGAACTCGGCGTCGCCATCGACCGCGCGCGCCGGCGAGGGCGGGGCGCGCAGTCCAATGCCAGCGGCCGCTACGAGGCCGAGGCACGCGTCGCATTCGACGACGGCTGGCAGAGCCTGGAGGAGCTGCCGCCGTTCAAGACGACGGTCGCAGTCGACACGTCGCGCAAGGTGATCACCCGCAACGACTCACCCGACATCGGCTTCGACCGCTCGATCAATCCCTATCGCGGCTGCGAGCACGGTTGTGTCTACTGCTTCGCCCGGCCGACCCACGCTTATCTCGGCCTGTCGCCGGGACTCGACTTCGAGTCGAAACTGTTCGTGAAGCCGGAGGCGCCTTCGCTGCTGGAGAAGGAACTCGCCGCGCCCGGTTACGAGCCGCGGATGATCGCGATCGGCACCAACACCGATCCCTACCAGCCGATCGAGCGCGAGCACAAAATCATGCGCGGCCTCCTCGAGGTGCTGGAACGTGCTGGCCATCCCGTAGGCATCGTCACCAAGTCGGCGCTGGTGCTGCGCGACATCGACATTCTCGCGCGGATGGCCAAGCGCAACCTCGCCAAGGTCGCGATCTCCGTGACCTCGCTCGATCCGAAACTGGCGCGCACCATGGAGCCGCGCGCCGCGACGCCGCCGAAGCGGCTGGAGGCGCTGAAGCAGCTGTCGGATGCCGGCATCCCGACCACCGTGATGGTCGCGCCCGTGATCCCCGCGCTGAACGATTCCGAGATCGAGCGCATTCTCGATGCCGCCGCCCATGCCGGCGTCAAGGAAGCCTCCTATGTGCTGCTGCGGCTGCCGCTGGAGGTGCGCGATCTCTTCCGCGAATGGCTGATGGCGAACTATCCGGACCGCTACCGTCACGTCTTCACCCTGATCCGCGACATGCGCGGGGGGCGCGACTACGACGCGAAATGGGGCGAGCGGATGAAGGGTACGGGACCGATGGCCTGGACCATCGGCCGCCGCTTCGAGATCGCCTGCGAGCGGCTCGGCCTCAACAAGCGGCGCTCCAAGCTGACGACGGATCACTTTGCGCGGCCGAAGCGGAACGGCGATCAGCTCAGCCTGTTCTGATCGGGAGTGGAAGAGGCGTCGCATGGTCAATCAACTCAACATGCCGGTGCCGCGGCTGACCGTCATTACGCTCGGCGTCAGCAACATCCGCGCCAGCATCGCTTTTTACGACGCGCTCGGTTTCTCGCGCCGGCTGAAGGCGACCGGCGAGGCGGTTGCGTTCTACGACACCGGTGGTCCGGTGCTCGCCTTGTATCGCTGGGATCAGCTCGCGGCCGACGCGGCGTTGCCGGACCAGCCGAGGCCGCAGGCCTTCCGCGGCATGACGCTCGCCTGGAACTGCGCTACGCGTGAGGAGGTCGATGCGGTCATGGCCTTCGCCCTCGGCAAGGGGGCGAAGCTGGTGAAGGCGGCGCACGAGACGGATTATGGCGGCTATTCCGGGTATTTCGCCGACCCCGACGGCCATCCTTGGGAGGTCGTAGTTGCCCCCGGCATCGATGTCGGCGCCGACAGGCGGGTGCATCTGGCCGTGTAGGGCGGCCTGAATAACGGGAATTGCGAGAGGTTCCCGGTTGCGCAGGCCGGGCCGCTTGCGCACGATCGCGGCCATGATTCGGGACAAGTCCGCGACGAAGCCGGCCAAAGACGCGCCTCAGAAGGCAGCTGCGAAGAAGGCAGCGCCCGCCAAAACGGCTGCGGCCAAAGCAACGGTCGCTCCCGCCGGCAAGAAAGGTATCATTGCCGTCGCTCCCCCAAGCTTTCGCCGCGAGCGCGCGCTGATCAAGCGCGGCGTCTGGCCGGTCGCCGGCTGCGACGAGGCCGGCCGCGGGCCGCTCGCAGGTCCCGTGGTGGCAGCTGCGGTGATTCTCGACCCCGACCGCATCCCGCGCGGCATCGACGATTCCAAGCGCCTGACGGCCGAGGAGCGGGAAAGGCTGTTCGACAAGATCTGCGCCACCGCGCAGGTCTCGGTCGCCGTCGCCTCGCCCTCGCGAATCGATCGCGACAACATCCTGCGTGCCTCGCTCTGGGCGCTGAAGCGCGCCGTGGTGGCGCTGCCGGAGGCGCCCAGGCATGTCTTCGTCGATGGCCGCGACCGGCTCGATACCGAATGCGACTGCGAGGCGGTGATCGGCGGCGACGGCATCGTCCTGTCGATCGCCGCGGCCTCCATCGTCGCCAAGGTGACGCGGGACCGCCTGATGTGTGCGCTGGCGCAGGACTGCCCCGGCTACGGCTTCGAGCAGCACAAAGGCTACGCCGTCCCGGAACACCTCGACGCGCTCGACCGCCTCGGCCCCACCATCCATCATCGCCGCTTCTTTGCCCCGGTCGCGGCCGCGCGCGCCAAGCACATGCCATGGACTGTCGAGCCGGTGCAGGATCTGTTTGCGGTGACCGAGGTCGAGGTGCAGGTGGAAGCCAGCGTCGAGATCGACGCGTCGGCTGGGCTCTAAGTACCTAACCCAGCTCTCTCTCTCCGTCATGGCCGGGCCTGATCCGGCCATCCACGTCTTTGCTGCTGCACGAAGAACGTGGATGCCCGGGCCTTCGCCGCGCCGGAGCGGCTTCGCCCGCGCAGGCGGGACAAGCCCGGGCATGACGAGCAAACCGTCGTTGCCACAACGCGTGACGCCCTTTATCAAAACAGATGTGAGCGAATAGGCCGGCTGGATGGGTTGGCTGCATCTTTCGGGCGTTGCATGCGGTTTACCTCCCTGGTCATCGAGCTCATCCGCGCCCGGCCGCGGCTGATCGTGTGGATCGTCGTGCTGCTCCAGGCCGCGATGTGGCTGTTCGTGGCGCTGGTGTTCTACCGCAGCCCGCCCGGTACCCTCGCGACGCTCCTGGCTTTCGGACGCGAATATCAGGTCGGCACCGACCTCGGTCCGCCCTTGCCGGTTTGGCTCGCCGACATCGCCTATCGCGCCGCGGGCGGCCACATGCTCGGCGTCTATGTGCTGGCCGAGCTGTGCGAGATCGCGACTTTCATTGCGCTCTATCATCTGTCCCGCGCCGTAATCGGCTCGCAGCAGGCGGTGCTCGCCGTGCTCTTGACCATGACGGTGCTCGCCTTCTCCTCGTCGGCGCTCGATTTCGGCCCCCTCGTCCTGGCCCGGCCGCTGTGGGCGCTGCTGCTGCTGCATTCCTGGCAGATCATCGGCCAGCGTCGCGGCAATGCCTGGTTTGCCTGGTCGATCGAGGCCGGCCTCTTGTTGCTGACGACGCCCGCGGCGATCTTTCTGCTGTTGCTGCTCGTCGTGTTCGCGGTCTCGACCGCCGGCGGCCGCCGGACGCTGCGCGCGCTCGATCCGCTGTTCGCGCTGATCGTCGTCGCGGTGCTGGCGCTGCCCTATGCGGCCTGGCTGATGCGGGCGGAGACGCTTGCGATGCCGGCCCTGCCGCAAATCTCCGAGCTGAGTGCCCGCGCCCTGCACGTGGCCTGGCTGCTCGGCGGCCTCGTGCTCGGGGCCGCCGCGATTCCGGCGCTGACCTTCCTCAACACCGGCCTGTTTGCCGGCAAGGGTGAGGAGCCGCCGATCATCTACCGACCGCCGGTCGAGCCGCTGGCGCGCAACTTCGTCTATTTCTTCGCGCTGGCCCCGGTGCTGGGCGGGGTGCTGATCTCCGGCCTGCTCGGGCTCGACTCCGTCGTCGGCGGCCCTGGCGTCGTGCTGGTCGTGTCCGGGCTGGCCGTGGTGGTCGCGGCCGGCGATCTCATTGCGATGCGCCGCGCGCGGATGCTGCGCATGGTGTGGTCCGCGGCCGTCGTGGCCCCGGCCGTCGGCGTCGTGCTCGGCGTCCTGCTGCTGCCCTGGACCGGCAGCACGGAGATCGCGACCTCGATGCCGGCGCGCGCGATCTCGGGCTTCTTCGACGACAGCTTTGCCCGCCGCACCAACCAGCGCCTCCGCGCAGTTGCCGGCGAGACACAGCTTGCGAGCCTGATCACGCTGCATTCCGGCCGGCCCCATCTTTTCATCGACGCCGACCCTGCGCGCACGCCGTGGATCAATCAGGCCAAGTTCAGCGAGACCGGCGGCGTCGTGGTCTGGCGCGCTTCCGACACCGCCGGCACCCCGCCGCCGGACATCCTCAAGCGCTTTCCCGGCATCGTGCCCGAAGTGCCGCGTGCCTTCGAATGGCTGGTGACCGGACGCCAGCAGCTCCTGCGCATCGGCTGGGCCATCGTGCGGCCGAAGGGGACGTAAGGTAAGTCTCGTGCCCCGGACGCTGCGCAGCACGAAATGATGCGCTGCAGAGCCGGGGCCCATGCTTCCTTAGGGTGCTGTGTAGCTTTCTGGATCCCGGCTCTGCGGAGCGTCACTGCGTGCCGCACCGCGTCCGGGACACGAGAGCTCGCTACCCCGCCAGCACCTTCGCGATCGCCCGCAGATCCTGCCAGGCCAGCCGCTTGTAGGACGGTGAGCGCAAGAGATAGGCCGGATGGAACGTCGGCAGCGCTCGGATGGTGCGCGCGCCCGTTTCGTAGTCGAACCAGCGCCCGCGGGTGCGCATGATGCCCTCGCGCGTTCCCAGCAGCGTCTGCGTCGAGGGGTTGCCGAGCGTCACCAGCACGTCGGGATTCACCAGCTCGATCTGGCGCTGGATGAAGGGCAGGCACACTTGCGTTTCCTGCGGCGTCGGCGTGCGATTGCCGGGCGGCCGCCAGGGAATCACGTTGGCGATGTAGGCGGTGCTGCGGTTGAGGCCGATGGCCCCTATCATCAGATCGAGCAGCTTGCCGCTGCGCCCGACGAAGGGCAGGCCCTCGATGTCCTCGTCGCGGCCCGGCGCCTCGCCGACGAACATGATGCGTGCCTGCGGATTGCCGTCGGCGAACACCAGCCGCGTCGCCGTATGCTTCAGCGCGCAGCCCTCGAAGTTTTGCATCAGCTCGCGCAGCGCCTCCAGCGTCGGCGCGGTGCGCGCGGCCTCGCGCGCGGAGGCAATCGCGATGTCGGGAGCAGGCGCGGCCTCGCCGCGCATCACCGCCGGCGCGGCGAGCGGCCGCGGTGGCTCGATCGCAGCTGCCGTGCGCGGCGTCGCGGGGGGAGCATCCAATTCCGCCAGGCGGTCGATCGGTTCCTCGGCGAGCGCGCAGTCGACTCCGGCCTCCAGATAGAAGGCAAGAAGCTCTCGGACGGTGGGTGCGGGTTCGGGGATCATTTGGAAAGTCGGACTTTTATATCACTTTGGGGCGCCTTGCATCCCAGCGAAACGCATTTCCGCTGTTGTCCTGCCCGGAAAAATCGGAAACAAGGGGGCGCAAACGACCGAGGACCGTCTCAAGGGCTGAGATCAGATGAGCACCGAAGAACTTCCCCCGCGCGAATCCATGGAATTCGACGTCGTCATCGTCGGCGCCGGCCCCTCGGGCCTGTCGGCCGCGATCCGGCTGAAGCAGCTCAACGCCGATCTCAACGTCGTCGTGGTGGAGAAGGGCTCCGAGGTCGGCGCGCATATTCTCTCCGGCGCGGTGATCGATCCGGCGGGTCTCGACAAGCTGGTCCCGGACTGGCGCGACGATCCCGATTGCTCGCTCAAGACCCAGGTGAAGGACGACCGCTTCTTCTGGTTCACCGAGACCAGCGCGATCAAGCTGCCGAATTTCGTCATGCCGCCGCTGATGAACAACCATCACTGCTACATCGGCTCGCTCGGCAATGTCTGCCGCTGGCTGGCACGGAAGGCCGAGGCGCTCGGCGTCGAGATCTATCCCGGCTTTGCCGCAGCCGAAGTGCTCTATGACGACAGTGGCGCAGTGCGCGGCATCGCCACCGGCGACATGGGAATCGGCCGCGACGGCAAGCCGAAGGACTCCTTTACCCGCGGCATGGAATTGCTCGGCAAGTACACCCTGTTTGCGGAAGGCGCCCGCGGCAGCCTGTCCAAGCAGCTCATCGCGAAATACGCGCTCGACGCCAAGAGCGAGCCGCCGAAATTCGGCATCGGCCTCAAGGAGGTCTGGCAGATCGATCCCGCCAAGCACCAGAAGGGTCTGGTCCAGCACGCGGTCGGCTGGCCGCTGAAGAACGATACCGGCGGTGGCCTGTTCTTCTACCATTACGACGAGAACCTGGTGTCGATCGGCTTCGTCGTCCATCTCAACTACAACGATCCTTATCTGTCGCCGTTCGACGAATTCCAGCGCGTCAAGAACCATCCTGCGGTGCGGACCACGCTCGAAGGCGGCAAGCGGCTGGCCTATGGCGCCCGCGCGATCACCGAAGGCGGGTACCAGTCGGTGCCGCGGCTGAGCTTCCCCGGCGGGGCGCTGATCGGCTGCGCCGCCGGATTCGTCAACGTCCCGCGCATCAAGGGCGTGCACAATGCGATGGGCACCGGCATGCTCGCCGCCGAGCATGTGAGCGCCGCGCTTGTTGCTGGCCGCGCCAATGATGAGCTCGTCGAATACGAGAATGCATGGCGCGACTCCGTCGTCGGCAAGGACCTTTACCCGGTCCGCAACGCCAAGCCGCTCTTGTCGAAGTTCGGCACCTTCATCGGCGCCGGGCTCGGCATCTTCGACATGTGGTGCAACACGCTGTTCGGCGCCTCGCTGTTCGGCACCCAGTCTCATGCCAAGCCCGATCGCGCCACGCTCGACGCGGCGAAGAGCCACGCGCCTAAAAACTACCCGAAGCCGGACGGCAAGATCTCGTTCGACAAGCTGTCCTCCGTGTTCCTGTCCAACACCAACCATGAGGAGGACCAGCCGGTCCATCTGAAGGTCACGGACATGAACCTGCAGAAGACTTCAGAGCACGACGTCTTCGCCGGTCCTTCGAATCGCTATTGTCCGGCCGGCGTCTATGAGTGGATCGAGGAGGGATCGGGGCCGCGTTTCCAGATCAACGCCCAGAACTGCGTCCATTGCAAAACCTGCGACGTGAAGGATCCCAATGGTAACATCACCTGGGTTCCCCCGGAGGGCGGCGGCGGCCCGAACTACGAGGCGATGTAAGAGCGGCCGGGCAAGCGGATCGGGTCACAAGGTGATCCGATGCACGTTCGCGTGAGGATGGGGCCGCGGCTACCGGTCGCGGCCACGATAAGGCCATAGTAGCGGCGTCTTGGGCTGCTCATGACCGGATACTTGGCTGATTTGGGCCTCTCGGAGGCCGGCGTCCGGTCCGAATCCTTGCGGCGAAGCGCCAAAAGCGGCATTGTCGGCTCGACGGTTCCGGGTCCGGATGCCTCCGGCCGCGTTCGCATGCGATACGGCCCTCTGCTGTAAACCCAGGCACTACCAACTCAAGGCGAGCCCTGATGTTTTCAAAACGTTTCAACCGCTGGACTGTTGCCGCCATCGCCCTCATGGGCACAGCGATCGCGACCGTCCCCGGCGGGGTCCTGGCGCAGACGCCGGATCATCCCTCCGACACGGCGGCGCAGTTTCCGAGCCGAAACGATCTGAAGTCGCTCACCACCGCCGGCAGCTATCTCGCCGCCCGCCACGCCAGCGTCGAGCGCGATGCCGCCTCCGCCGCCGCGTTCTACCGCTCGGCGCTGCGCACCGATCCGAAGAACAACGAGCTGCTCGACCGCGCCTTCATCTCCTCGGTCGCCGACGGCGACATCGAAGAAGCCGTCAAGCTCGCCGAGCGCGTCCTCACCATCGACAAGACCAACCGCGTCGCGCGTCTCGTCGTCGGCGTGCACGATCTCAAGGTGAAGAAGTACGCGGCTGCGCAGACCAACATCAACCAGTCGATCCGCGGTCCGATCACCGATCTCGTCGCCACGCTGCTGTCGGGATGGGCCGCCTATGGTGCGGGCGATGCCAAGGGCGGTGTCGCCACCATCGACAAGCTGGCAGGTCCCGAATGGTATCCGCTGTTCAAGGACCTTCACGCCGGCATGATCCTCGAACTCTCCGGCAAGGAGAAGGACGCCGGCACCCGCTTCGAGCGCGCCTACAAGCTCGACGATTCCATGCTGCGCGTGACCGAGGCCTATGCGCGCTGGCTGTCGCGCAACAAGGACTCCGCCGCCGCCACTACCGTCTATCAGGCCTTCGACAAGAAGCTCGCGCGCCATCCGCTGATCCAGGAAGGCCTGCACGACACCAAGGCCGGCAAGAAGATGCCGCCGCTGGTCGATTCCGCCCAGGCCGGCGCCGCCGAAGCGCTCTACGGCATCGGCGCCACGCTGACCCGCCGCGGCGGCGAGGATCTGGCGCTGGTCTATCTCCAGCTCTCGCTCTACCTCCAGCCGACGCATCCGCTGGCGCTGCTCTCGCTCGCCGATCTCTATGAATCGGTGAAGCGGCCGCAGATGGCGATCAAGGTCTATGAGCGCGTGCCCGCGAGCTCGCCGCTCAAGCGCAACGCGCAGATCCAGCTCGCCATTGATCTTGATTCCGCCGACCGCACCGACGAGGCGATCAAGATCCTCAAGGGCGTCACCACGGAGGATGCCAAGGACCTCGAAGCCATCATGGCGCTCGGCAATATCGAGCGCGGCCGCAAGAAGTTCGGCGACTGCGGCGCGACCTATTCGCAAGGCATCGATGCGTTGTCCGCCGGCAACGACAAGGCCAACAGCGTCTGGTATTATTATCGCGGCATCTGCGAGGAGCGCTCCAAGGAGTGGGCCAAGGCTGAAGCCGATATGAAGAAGGCGCTCGAGCTGCAGCCTGACCAGCCGCATGTCCTGAACTATCTCGGCTATTCCTGGATCGACCAGGGCGTGAATCTCGACGAAGGCATGAAGATGATCAAGCGCGCCGTCGAGCAGCGTCCCGACGACGGCTACATCGTCGACTCGCTCGGCTGGGCCTATTACCGCATCGGCAATTACGAGGAAGCGGTGAAGAATCTCGAGCGCGCGATCGACCTCAAGCCTGAGGACCCCACCATCAACGACCATCTCGGCGATGCTTATTGGCGCGTCGGGCGCACGCTGGAAGCCAAATTCCAGTGGTCGCACGCCCGCGATCTCAAGCCCGAGCCGGACGAGTTGCCGAAGATCGAGGCCAAGATCGCGAACGGGCTGACCGACGACAATTCGAACTCTTCGGCCGCGCAGGCGGACAAGAAGAAGGACGACGGCAAGGGCGGCTAGTCTGGCGCATGATCCGGAAAAGTGCGGAGCGGTTTTCCGACAAGATCATGCGCCCAATCAAGCGAAGTTGGGGGCGTGTCGCCGATGCCGGCGTTGATTGAAGAAGGGCGCGCGAAGGTCAATCTGAGCCTTCGCGTGGTCGGCCGTCGTGCCGACGGTTATCACGATCTCGAAAGCGTGGTCGCGTTCGCCGATTGCGCCGACCGGCTCACGCTGGAGCCGGGCGGCGAGCTGAAGCTCACCACCACCGGCCCGCTGGCTGCGGCTTGCGGCGATACGTCCGACAATCTCGTGCTCAAGGCCGCCAGGCTGCTCGCCGGGGCGGTGCCGGGCCTGAAGCTGGGCGCGTTCGCGCTCGACAAGGTGCTGCCGGTGGCCGCCGGCATTGGTGGCGGCTCGGCCGACGCCGCGGCGGCGCTGCGGCTGTTGGCGCGTCTCAACGATCTGTCGCTCGATGATCCCAGGCTGCAGAAGGTCGCGCTCGCGACCGGCGCCGACGTGCCGGTGTGCCTCGTTTCGCGCGCCTGCGACATGACCGGCGTCGGCGAGCAGCTATTGCCGCTCAAGCTGCCGAGCATGCCTTGCGTGATGGTCAATCCGCGCGTGCCCGTCGCCACAAAGGACGTGTTCCAGGAGCTCGGCCTGCGCAACGGTGAACTCTTGGTCGGCGTCACCGACGTTATCCGCGCCCCGGCCTGGCCGGAGGAGGGCGGGTCGATTGCCGATTGGGTCGCAGTGCTCGAACGCGTCCCCAACGATCTCGAAGCGCCTGCGCTGCGCATCCAGCCCGTGATCGGCGAGGTGCTCGAAGCCTTGCGCGACTCCGCCGGCGTCAAGCTGGCCCGCATGTCCGGCTCCGGCGCGACGTGCTTTGCGATCTATGGCGCGGCAAACGAAGCGCATGCCGCCGCCGAAAGGATCCGGCGCGACCACCCTGGTTGGTGGGTGCATGCGGGGACGTTGAGCTAGGTATTTCCAAACGATACTGCGTAGCCCGGATGAGCGAAGCGATATCCGGGATTCTTTCTTGCGGCGTCCCGCATGTCGCTGCGCTCATGCGGGTTACGATATCGAGCTAGCCGCCGCTTTCCTCAGCCAACCCAAGAAACCGTCGGATCTCGCCCAACACCTCCTGCGGCTTGTCGTGCTGCAGCCAGTGTCCGGCGCCGGCGATCGTCTCGACGCGGGCTTGCGAGAAATACCGCTCCAGGCCCGCCGCCCTGGCGCCCGCGAGAAAGCTCTCACCGGCGTTGAGCAGCAACGTCGGGCAGGCGATGCGGGCCCACAGCGCGACATGATCGTCGGGCCAGAGCCGGTGCGGCGCCGAGGCGCGTTGGTACGGATCGAACTTCCAGCTGTAGCTGCCGTCCTCATTCCGTCGGGCGCCGTGGGTGGCGAGGTGCAGCGCGAGATCGCGGGACAGACGCTTGTTGTGGAGCACCATCTGCGCCGCTGCGTCCTCGAGCGTCGTGTAGCGGCGGGGTGTGCGGTCGTGCAGCTTGTCGAGCTGGTCGACCCATTTGCCGATGCGCTCATGCACTGGGGCCTTCGGCGTATCCGGCAGCATGGTCACGCCGTCGAGCACGACCAGCTTGGAGACCTGGTCGGGGAACGATCCTGAAAAGATCAGGCTCACCATGCCGCCCATCGAATGGCCGATCAGAGTGACCTGAGACGCTGCGACGACGCGGATGAGCTGGGTGAGATCGTAAACATATTCGGTCAGGGCGTAGCTGCCGCCCCTGGTCCAGTCGGAATCGCCATGGCCGCGAAGGTCGGGTGCGAGCACGTTAAAATGCGGCTGCAACGACCGGGCGATGACGTCCCAGCTGCGGCAATGATCGCGGCCGCCGTGAATCAGGATGAGAGGCGGCGCGCTCTCATTGCCCCAATCGGCGTAATGCAGCCGCAGACCATGTGACTCGTAGAAGCGGCTTTGCGGGGCGAGCATCGCGGCGCTATCCATTCGCCGGCCGTCGGACCAGAGCCAGCGACAGGCCGAGGCCCGCGATGAAGATGCCGGAGCCCTGGGTGAGACGCCGCATCAGATGCGGCCGTCCAATCAGTTGGGCGCGTGTTGCGGAGGCCATCAGCACCACGACGACGTCGGCGAACGTGTTCAACGCCACCGAGATCGCGCCGAACATGACGAATTGCAGCGTGGGGTTCGGTCCCGCGGGATCGAGGAATTGCGGGATGAAGGCGAGGAAGAACGCGGCGGTCTTCGGGTTCAGCGCCTCGACCAGCACGCCGTCGCGGAACGCGCGCTTGTCACTGGCTGGCTCGCTCCCGAGCGACAGCGCGCGGCCGGCGCTGCGGAAGGTCTTGATGCCGAGCCAGACCAGATAGAGCGCGCCGACGAATTTGACTGCGGTGAACAATTCTGCGCTCGCGAAGATGATTGCGGAGATGCCGAGGCTGCCCGCCACCACATGAACCAGCCCGCCCAGCGCCGTGCCCGCGGTCGATGCAAAGCCGCTGGCGCGCCCCTCGGATAAGGTCCGTGCCGCGACGTAGAAGATGCCGGGTCCGGGAACGGCGGCAATGAGACAGGCTGCGGCCAGGAACAGCCAGATGTTGGTTTCGATCATCCTGTTTTCGTAGCGCAGCGGACCGCGATTGCAAGTCTTCCGGTTCAGGGCCCGTCGTTTAGCCCATGCGGCGGAAGATGACGCTGGCATTCACCCCGCCAAAGCCGAAACCGTTGGAGATGGCATGCTGCACCGGCATCGGCCGCGCGCTGCCGGTGACGATATCGATGCCGTCAGCGCCCGCATCGGGGTTTTCGAGATTGAGCGTCGGCGGCGCGATCTGGTCGCGCAAAGCGAGCACCGTGAAGATCGCCTCGAGGCCGCCGGCGGCGCCGAGCAGATGGCCGGTGGCCGATTTGGTCGCGCTCACCGCGATGCCGCGGTTGCGCCCGAACAGCGCGGCGATCGCGCCGAGCTCGCTCTCGTCGCCGGCCGGCGTCGAGGTCGCATGCGCATTCAGATGCTGCAAATCCGCCGGTGTAAGCTTCGCCTGGCGCAGCGCGATCTCCATGGCGCGGCGGGCACCCTCGCCGTCGGGCGGCCCCGACGTCATGTGATAGGCGTCCGCCGTCGTGCCGTAGCCGACGATCTCCGCGATCGGCGAAGCGCCGCGCGCCAGCGCATGCTCCAGCTCCTCGATCACGAGGATGCCGGCGCCTTCGCCCATGACGAAGCCGTCGCGATCCCGATCGAACGGGCGCGAGGCGCGCGCGGGCGCGTCGTTGAAGCTGCTCGAGAGGGCGCGCGCGGCGGCAAAGCCGCCGAGGCTGACGATATCGATGCAGGCCTCCGCGCCGCCGCAGATCGCAATGTCGGCTTCGCCCGCGCGGATCATGCGCGCGGCATCGCCGATCGCCTGGACGCCGGCGGCGCAGGCCGTGACGGGCGTGCCCAGCGCGCCCTTGTAGCCGTATTTGATCGAGATGTGGCCGGCGGCGAGATTGGCGAGGAACGAGGGGATCGTGAACGGCGAGAGCCGGCGCACCCCGCGCTGCCCGGTGATGCGCACCGCTTCCGCCATCGCCGGGAAGCCGCCGACGCCGGAGGCGATGATCGTCACGGTCCGCTCCAGCGCGGAAGCGTCCAGCGGCGTCCATTTGGCCTGCGCGACCGCTTCTGCCGTGGCGAGCAATGCGAGCAGGATGAAGCGGTCCATCTTGCGCTGGTCTTTTGGCGCGGCGGCCTCTGCCGGATCGAAGCCGCCTTCGGCATCGTCGGCCTTGTCGGGCACAAGACCGGCGATGCGCGCCGGCAGTGCCTGCGCCCATTCCGGCAGCGGGCGCAGCCCGCTTTGACCGGCGAGCAGCCGGCGCCAGGACAGTTCGACACCGCAACCGAGCGGTGACACCGCGCCCATGCCTGTCACGACGATCCGACGCATATTATTCTCCAGCCGGCGCGACGGCCGGGTTCATGGCCTTGAGTGAAGCGAGGTGCTTGCGCATGCCGCGGCTGGCGCGCGGCCCGGGGACGGCGACGGTATTGGCGAGCGTGATCGGCTGCATGTCGGTAGCGTCGACCACGATCGGATCGACCGGGCGAACGTTGCTCCGGTTTGCCAGCACGATGGACTCGCCTTTGGGCGCGAGATGCTTGTTGCCCCAGGCCAGCAGCGCCACGATGACGGGAAAGAAATCCCGCGCCTTGTCCGTCAGCACATATTCGGAGCGCGGCGGGCGTTCGTTGTAGCGGCGACGCACGAACATGCCCGATGCGGTGAGATGGGCAAGTCGCCGCGACAGGATGTTCGGCGCGATGCCGAGGCTTTGCGAGAACTCGTCGAACTTGGTCGCCCCCTGAAACGCATCCCGCAGGATCAGGATGCTCCACCATTCGCCGACCGTCTCCACGGCGCGGCCGACCGGGCATTCCAGGATGGAGGGAGATTTGGGCTGCATGAGGCGGAAGATAGGTGAGTAACTTGCAAAATGCAAGTGACTGTAGATGAGCGATACGGGCCGAGGGAGGACGGGAGGGGGCTGCTATAGCGAGAGTTGCGCAGCGATTTGAAATGCGAGACTGCGCACGACGGCCGGGCGCCGTATTCGTCATTGCGAGCGCAGCGACGCAATCCAGACCGTCGCCGCGGTGGGATTCTGGATTGCTTCGCTGCGCTCGCAATGACGGTGTTGACGCAGCTGGGACCTATCTCACCGGTGTCGTCCCGGCGAACGCCGGGACCCATAACCACAGGGAGTGGTTGGCGAAGATTGGTTATTATCGGTACTCGCACCGACACTGTGTCGATAGATCACGCGGTATGGGTCCCGGCGTTCGCCGGGACGACACCGAGTGTTTCGCTAGCGGTGCGCCGAAACTCAGAAAGCCTAATGCGACCGTGCCAGACAGAACGCCACGACCTGCTCCAGCGCGCTCTTCATCGGCGAGGACGGGAATAGCGCCAGCGCGTCGACGGCCATGGCGCCGTAGTGCTGGGCGCGGCTCAACGTGTCCTCGAGCGCGCGGTGCTTGTTCATCAGCCCGAGGGCGTGATCGAGATCGCTGTCGCCGATCTCGCCGCGCTCCAGCGCCCGGATCCAGAAGGCGCGCTCGGTGTCGTTGCCGCGGCGGAAGGCGAGCACGACGGGCAGCGTGATCTTGCCCTCGCGGAAATCGTCGCCAGTGTTCTTGCCGAGCTTGGCGCTCTTGCCGCCATAGTCGAGCACGTCGTCGACGAGCTGGAAGGCGATGCCGAGATTCATGCCGACCGAGCGGCAGGCGGTCTGCTCGGCCTTCGGGCGGTTGGCGATGACGGGGCCGACCTCGCAGGCGGCGGCGAACAGCTCGGCGGTCTTGCCGCGGATCACGGCGAGATATTCGTCCTCGGTGGTCGCGGTGTTCTTGGCGGCGGCAAGCTGCATCACCTCGCCCTCGGCGATGGTGGCGGCCGCCGCGGAGAGGATGTCGAGCGCACGGAGCGAGCCGACCTCGACCATCATGCGGAAGGCCTGGCCGAGCAGGAAGTCGCCGACCAAGACGCTCGCCTCGTTGCCCCAGAGCATGCGCGCCGACAGCTTGCCGCGGCGCATCTCGCTCTCGTCCACGACGTCGTCATGCAGGAGCGTGGCGGTATGCATGAACTCGACGGAGGCAGCGAGCTTGATGTGACCGTCGCCGGTGTAGCCGGCGAGGTTGGCCATGGCGAGCGTCAGCATCGGCCGCAGCCGCTTGCCCCCCGAGGAGATCAGATGGTTGGCGACTTCCGGGATCATGGTCACGTCCGAACCGGTCCGCGACAGGATCGTGGCGTTGACGCGCTCCATGTCAGGGGCGACAAGGGCAACCAGCTCTTCGATCGACGCGCCGGGAGTTTCGAAAGGTACGATGACGGCCACGCCGGTCTCCAATATTTGCCCCGGAAGGGCTATTCTGACGGAAAGACAATAGAAACTGGCGGCGGATGCGGCAAGTGCTGCGGAACCATTGACATTTGCCGTTGCCCCCTTTTCAGGCAGGAGACCTGCAATTTGCGTGAGCTGGTTCGGACCAACGACATGGTGCTGGTGTCGGCGATCGGCGCGCTGCTCGATGGCGCCAATATCCATCATCTGGTGCTGGACCAGAACATGAGCATCATCGAGGGCTCGCTCGGCATCTTGCCGCGGCGGATCCTCGTCCATGAGGACGATGCCCAGGAGGCGAGGGAACTCCTCACCCAAGCCGGCCTCAGTCACGAACTGCGCGGCGATGAGTGAGGCGCCGGCAGATATTACCGAGGACGCCTTTCTCGGCGGGCAGTTGCGCCTGAAGCAGAAGCGATCCGGCCATCGTGCCGGGCATGATGCCATCCTGCTCGCTGCGGCGACCGAGGCCCGCCCCGGAGATCGCGTGGTCGATTTCGGAGCCGGCGTCGGCGCGGCCGGACTGGCGCTGGCCCGCCGCGTCCCCGGTGTCGGCCTCAGCCTGGTCGAGATCGATCCGGAACTGGCCGAGCTCGCGCGCGGCAACGCGGCGGCAAATGCGATTGCCGCCGAGACGATCGTGCTCGACGTCACGGCCGGCGCCGACGCTTTTGCGTCAAACGGGTTGTCGCCCGACAGCGTCGACGTGGTGCTGATGAATCCGCCATTCAACGATCCGGCCCGGCATCGCGGCTCGCCCGATCAGGCGCGTCACATCGCGCATGTGGCGACGGAAGAGACCCTGCATGCGTGGGTGCATGCAGCGCGGCGCATCCTCCGATCGAATGGTGTGCTGACATTGATCTGGCGTGCAGATGGCCTGGCCACTGTCCTGGCGGCACTGTCGCGCGGCTTCGGCAGCCTCTCGATCCTGCCGGTTCACGGCGAAGCGGGGCGGCCCGCGATCCGCGTGCTGGTGCGTGCGGTCAAAGGTGGCCGGGCCCCGACGCGATTGCTGCCGGGCCTCATGCTCAACGACGAGGCGCGCGTGTCAAAAAGCGAGATGACGGAGATTTTGCAGGGGAGAGCGGCCTTGCCGCTGGTGGAACCTTGACGACTTATTGGGGAAGCGATTCCGATTGCTGCTCTTGTGGAGACGTCAGGCGAATCGCCATGAACAGCGCACCGATCAGCAGCATCAGCAGGTAGACTTTCATGGTGTTCTCCGCTGCCCCATTGCAGCCTCCCAACGGAGTTTCTGCAAAACACGTTCCGGGCACTTCCAATGACAGTCGCGTGATAAGAAATGGTTAAGCAGAGGTAACGGCATGGCCGAACAATTGAACGATCGTGAGAGTTCCGGCCTGGCCGACAAGCTCATGCAATATCTGCCGGCGCGCTTCCGCCCCGGCGCCGCGGTGGTGCCGGTAGTGCGGCTCTCCGGTGTGATCGGCGCGGTGACGCCGCTGCGCCCCGGCCTGACGCTTGCAGGAGTCGCGAAAGTGCTGGAGCGCGCGTTCTCGTATCGTCACGCCAAGGCGGTGGCGCTGGTGATCAATTCGCCCGGCGGCTCGCCGGTGCAGTCGCGCCAGATCTATCTGCGCATCAAGCAGCTCGCCGCGGAAAAGAAGCTGCCGGTGCTCGTGTTCGTCGAGGACGTTGCGGCCTCCGGCGGCTACATGATCGCCTGCGCCGGCGACGAGATCATTTGCGATCCGTCTTCGATCCTCGGCTCGATCGGCGTGGTCGGCGGCAGCTTCGGTTTCCAGGAGGCGATCAAGCGGCTCGGCATCGAGCGGCGTCTCTATACGGCCGGCGCGCACAAGGCGATGCTCGATCCGTTCCTGCCCGAAAATCCTGATGACGTCGCCAAGCTGAAGGCGATCCAGCGCGAGATCCACCAGATCTTCATTTCGCTGGTGAAGGAGAGCCGCGCTGCGCGCCTCAAGGGCTCCGACGACACTCTGTTCACGGGCGAATACTGGGCCGGCGACAGTTCGGTCGCGCTGGGGCTTGCCGACAGCATCGGCGATCTCCGCTCAACTCTTCGTGCCCGCTACGGCGAGAAGGTTCTCACCCCCGTGATCGCGCAGCCAACCGGGCTGCTGTCCGGTCTTTTGGGTCGGAAATCGCCCGGCGCGGGGCAGCTTTCGGCCCTGGAATCGATGGCCGGGCTGCCGGACGATCTGATCTCGGCGGTCGAGACGCGGGCGATTTGGGCGAAATTCGGGTTCTAGCCGGCGCCCTCCCGCGCCATTTCGCCCTCGCCATGCCAATTGCGGCGCGGCCCGGACTGCGCGAGAATGCGCGTGGGGGCTGAGCACTAGACAAGGATCGACCGATGCCGCCGTTCGTCGCTTTCGCGGGCGTGCTGGGCGGGCTTGCCGTGGTCCGCTGGGCCTACAAGACCGCTGTCAGGATCAACCAGGAGCTGGAGGAGATGCGCCTGTCGCGTGTCGCTGAAACCGCCCGCATGGGGGATATCCAGACGCTGAAACGTGACCCCGTGACCGGGGCTTATCGGCCGGGTTAGCCGCGCTGGTCGTCATGCCCGGGCTTGTCCCGGGCATCCACGTTCTTCGTGCATCGAGAAAGGTCGTGGATGGCCGGGACAAGCCCGGCCATGACGGAGAACTGGGCCCGAATCCGCCCCCTTTGCCTTGATTCCCACCCCCGCCGTCGATACGGTCCCGCGCGATTCAAAACCCCCGCGAGAGCCTGATCTGACGATGGACGCCTCATTGCCCGCCCATATGCGCCCGGAACGCTCGTTCCAGGGCTTCATCCTCGCGCTCCAGCGGTTCTGGGCCGAGCAGGGCTGCGTGATCCTGCAGCCCTACGACATGGAGATGGGTGCGGGCACCTTCCATCCGGCGACCACGCTGCGCGCGCTCGGGCCCAAGCCGTGGAACGCCGCCTATGTGCAGCCCTCGCGCCGGCCGAAGGACGGCCGCTACGGCGAGAATCCGAATCGGATGCAGCATTACTACCAGTTCCAGGTGATCATGAAGCCGTCGCCGCCGAATCTTCAGGAGCTGTACCTGAAGTCGCTCGCCGCGATCGGCATCGATTCCGCCGTGCACGATATCCGCTTCGTCGAGGACGATTGGGAGAGCCCGACGCTGGGCGCCTGGGGCCTCGGTTGGGAGTGCTGGTGCGACGGTATGGAGGTGAGCCAGTTCACCTATTTCCAGCAGGTCGCGGGCTTCGAATGCGCGCCGGTTGCGGGCGAGCTCACCTACGGGCTCGAGCGCCTTGCGATGTATGTGCAGGGCGTCGACCGCGTCTACGACCTCAACTTCAACGGTCGCGATGGTGATGCCAAGGTCACCTATGGCGACGTCTTCCTGCAGGCCGAGCAGGAATACTCCCGCCATAACTTTGAATATGCCGACACCGCGATGCTGTTCGAGCAGTTCAAGATGGCGGAAGCGGCCTGCAAGAAATATCTCGACGCCGGCTGGCGCGACGGCGGCAACAAGAAGCAGCATTTGATGGCGCTGCCGGCCTATGACCAGTGCATCAAGGCGAGCCACGTGTTCAACCTGCTCGACGCGCGCGGCGTGATCTCGGTGACCGAGCGGCAGAGCTACATTCTTCGCGTGCGCGAGCTGGCCAAGGCCTGCGGCGAGGCCTGGATCCACACTGAAGCGGGCGGAGCGGCCTGATGCCCGATCTTTTGCTTGAACTGTTCTCGGAAGAGATCCCCGCGCGCATGCAGGCGAAGGCGGCGGACGATCTGCGCCGCATGGTCACCGACAAGCTCGTTGCCGAAGGCCTCGTCTACGAGGGCGCGAAGGCGTTCGCGACGCCGCGGCGGCTTGCGCTCACCGTGCACGGCATTCCTGCGCGCCAGCCTGATCTGAAGACCGAGCGCCGCGGACCGAAAATCGGCGCGCCCGATGCGGCCGTGCAGGGCTTTCTGAAGGCAACGGGTCTGAAGTCGCTGGATGAGGCCAAGATCCAGCGCGACCCCAAGGGCGATTTCTACATCGGATTGATCGAGAAGCCCGGCCGCGATGCGATCGACGTGCTCGCCGAAATCCTGCCCGTCATCATCCGCACCTTCCCCTGGCCGAAATCGATGCGCTGGGGCGCGCGCTCGGGCAAGCCCGGCTCGCTCAACTGGGTGCGCCCGCTGCACGCGATCACCGCGACCTTCGGGCTCGAGACCGAGGAGCCGGATGTCGTGAAGTTCTCGGTGGATGGCGTCGAAGCCGGCCAGACGACATGCGGCCACCGCTTCCTCGCGCCGGCGCCAATTCAGCTGCGCCGCTTCGAGGATTACGAGGCAAAACTGCTCGACGCCAAGGTCGTGCTCGACCCTGAAAGACGCAAGGACGCGATTCTCACCGATGCCAAGCAGCTCGCCTTCGCGCAAGGCTTCGAGCTGGTCGAGGACCAGAACCTGCTCGACGAGGTCGCGGGCCTGGTCGAATGGCCGGTCGTGCTGATGGGCTCGTTCGAGCCAGAATTCCTGGCGACTCCGGGCGAAGTGATCCGCGCCACCATCCGCAACAACCAGAAGTGCTTCGTGGTCAGCGATCCCAAAACGGGCAAGCTCGCCAACAAGTTCATCCTGGTCGCCAACATCGAGGCGACCGACGGTGGTGCGACCATCATCGCCGGCAACGAGCGCGTGATCCGCGCGCGCTTGAGCGATGCGAAGTTCTTCTACGAGACAGACCTGAAGACGAAGCTCGAGGAGCGTCTGCCGAAGTTCGAGCAGATCGTGTTCCATGAGAAGCTGGGCACCCAGGCTGCACGCATCAAGCGCATCGAGCGCCTCGCCGCGGAGATCGCACCGCTGGTCGGCGCCGATGTCGCTAAGACCACGCGTGCCGCGCATCTCGCCAAGGCCGACTTGCTGACCGAGGTCGTCGGCGAATTCCCCGAGGTCCAGGGCCTGATGGGCAAGTATTACGCGCTGGCGCAGGGCGAGGATGCGTCCGTCGCCGCAGCGTCGGAGGAGCACTACAAGCCGCAAGGGCCTGCGGACCGCGTGCCGACCGATCCGGTGAGCGTGGCGGTGGCGCTCGCCGACAAGATCGACACGTTGGTTGGATTCTGGGCGATCGACGAGAAGCCGACGGGCAGCAAGGACCCCTATGCGCTGCGCCGTGCAGCGCTGGGCGTGATCAGGCTGATTGCCGAGAACGCGTTGCGTCTGTCGCTCATGAAGGTGGCCGCGTCCGCGCTCGCCGGCTTGTCGGTGAAGCCGGCCGATGCCTCGAGGCTTCCGAGCGATCTGCTCGCCTTCTTCGCAGATCGCCTCAAGGTCCAACTCCGCGAGCAGGGCGCGCGTCACGATCTCGTCGATGCCGTGTTCGCGCTCGGCGGTCAGGACGATCTCCTCGTGATCGTCCGCCGCGTCGAAGCGCTCGGCAAATTCCTCGACAGCGACGATGGCAAGAACCTGCTTGCCGGCACCAAGCGCGCCGGCAACATCCTCTCCATCGAGGAAAAAAAGGACAAGCGCAGCTTCGACGGCGCGCCGGATGCTGCACTTTACAGCCTCGCTGAGGAGAAGGCGTTGGCGAAAGCGATCGGCGAGGTGAAAGCGGAAGCCAATGCTGCGGTCGCCAAGGAGGATTTTGCCGCCGCGATGAGTGCGATGGCGAAGCTGCGTCCGCCGGTCGATGCGTTCTTCGACAAGGTTCGCGTCAACGACGACGATGCCAAGGTGCGGGAGAACCGCCTGAAGCTCCTGAACGAGATCCGCAGCGCCACGCGCGCGGTGGCGGATTTCTCGAAGATCCAGGATTAAGTTGGTCTCGTGCCCCGGACGCAGCGCAGCGCTGCCCTGGCGATGCGCAGCATCGTCCAGTAGCGGTGCGCTGCAGAGCCGGGGCCCATCCCGCGTCCGGTGCATTTGGCTTCTGGATCCCGGGTCGCGCTTCGCTTGCCCGGGACACGAGCGTGCACACGCGAGAGTCGCACAAAAAGTGCCCCGCCCGGCGGGGGGAAGACCGGGCGGGGCCTGATGTCCGATCTAAACTGCTCGCGCCAGCCTGATGTGACGCGCCGGACATCTAGTCGATCTCAGTCCGATGCCGCCTCAGTCCAGCACCTCGACGATGCGGCGTGAGCGCGGCTCGACCAGCACGGTCTCGCCGTTCACGACGGTGTAGCGATAGGTGGTGGCGCCGAAGCGTTGCGGCACGTCATAATAGGTGACGCCCGCCTCGGGTAAGGTGGTCCCGACCACGACGCGATCGGGAATGCTGAAGGCCGGCACACGCTGTTCGACGACGTAGTCGCGGAAGGCCGGCCGCTGCTCGACGGCGATGGTTGGGCCGCTGTCGACCACGGCGGGCGCGCGTCCGACGGTGATACTGGTTTGCGCCTGCGCCGCCAGAGGCGAGCCGATCGCGGCCGCGAGCGCTGCAAGAGCAAGAATCCTGTTCCGCATGGACAACTCCTTCGACGTGATTCTATTTTCGGACGCGCCAATGGCGCAGCCGGTTGGCCAATGCATGCGTGTTGGCAATGTTCCGGGAAAAGCCCTGCCGCATTCGCGGCAATTTCAGGCAGTTTTCGTGGGGCCGGAACTCACCTCGCCCGTTGCGCGTCTCTACTCGCGGAACCGGGGCCGCTATGATCCGCCTGCGATTCGTCCCCTCCACAGAAAGATAATTCATGCACATCACCGTCGCCCACATTTCGCCGATCCTGTCGTTGATTGCGGGCGTGCTCATCCTGATCATGCCGCGGCTGTTGAACCTCATTGTCGCGATCTTCCTGATCGTGAACGGCGCGATCGGGCTTGGGCTCCTGAAGTGGCTCCACCTCTAGGCGTTCACTTTTCGGAACTGTCCGACTTGCGCGGGCCCGCCCAAAATGGTGTAAGGCCCGCGATTTCCCATTCCTCTCGCAGGTTGTGTGCAAGCTATGGCCAAAGCCGCCTCGAAGCCTAAAAAAATGCCAGCGAAATCAAAGTCCTCCGCCGCCGCGAAGGCCGCGCCGCCGGCCCGCAAGGCGCTGGCCAAGAGAGCGCCGAAGCCGGTCTCCAAAGCTGCTGCCAAACCAGCTGCCAAACCAGCTGCCAAGCCCGCTGCGAAGCCTGCCGCCAAACCGGCGGCAAAGGCTGTGACCAAGGCGGCTCTGCCGAAGGTCGCCGCAAAGCCCGCACCGAAAAAGGCGGCGCCAGCAGCCATCAAGGCCGGCAAATGGGTGTACACATTCGGTGACGGCAAGGCCGAAGGCCGGACGGAGATGCGCGACCTGCTCGGCGGCAAGGGCGCGAATCTTGCCGAAATGGCCAATCTCGGCCTGCCGGTGCCTCCGGGCTTCACCCTTCCAACCTCGGTCTGCACCTACTTCTACGCCCACGACAAATCCTATCCGAAGGAATTGCAGTCGCAGGTTGAGAAGGCGCTCGACCATGTCGGCAAGTTGACCGGCAAGGTTTTCGGCGACACCAAGAACCCGCTGCTCGTTTCAGTGCGCTCCGGCGCGCGTGCCTCGATGCCGGGCATGATGGACACGGTGCTCAATCTCGGCCTCAACGACCAGACCGTGGAAGCGCTGGCGGAATTGTCGGGCGACCGCCGCTTCGCCTATGACAGCTATCGCCGCTTCATCACCATGTATTCGGACGTGGTGCTCGGCTTCGAGCATCATCACTTCGAGGAAATCCTCGACACCTTCAAGGACAGCCAGGGCTACACGCTCGACACCGACCTGTCCGCCGACGACTGGGTCGAGCTGGTCGGCAAGTACAAGGACGCCGTCGCTCGCGAGACCGGCAAGGACTTCCCGCAGGATCCGCACGATCAGCTCTGGGGCGCGATCGGTGCGGTGTTCTCATCCTGGATGAACGCGCGCGCGGTGACCTACCGCAAGCTGCACGACATTCCGGAATCCTGGGGCACCGCGGTCAACGTGCAGGCCATGGTGTTCGGCAACATGGGCGAGACTTCGGCGACCGGCGTTGCCTTCACCCGCAACCCCTCGACCGGCGAGAGCAAGCTCTACGGCGAGTTCCTGATCAACGCGCAGGGCGAGGACGTGGTGGCGGGCATCCGCACGCCGCAGGACATCACCGAGGAAGCGCGGAGAGAATCGGGCTCCGACAAGGCGTCGATGGAATCGGCGATGCCGGAGGCCTTCAAGGAGCTGACGCGGATCTATACGCTGCTCGAGAAGCACTACCGCGACATGCAGGACATGGAGTTCACGGTCGAGCAGGGCAAGCTGTGGATGCTGCAGACCCGCGGCGGCAAGCGCACCGCGAAAGCCGCGCTGCGCATCGCGGTCGAGCTCGCCAACGAAGGCCTGATCACCAAGAAGGAAGCGGTCACCCGCATCGATCCGGCTTCGCTCGATCAGCTCTTGCATCCGACCATCGATCCCAACGCCAAGCGCGACGTGATCGCGACCGGCTTGCCGGCTTCGCCCGGAGCTGCCTCCGGCGAGATCGTGTTCTCCTCGGATGAGGCGGCCAAGCTTCAGGCCGATGGGCGCAAGGTGATCCTGGTCCGCATCGAGACCAGCCCGGAAGACATCCACGGCATGCACGCCGCCGAAGGCATTTTGACCACGCGCGGCGGCATGACCTCGCACGCGGCGGTGGTCGCCCGCGGCATGGGCAAGCCCTGCGTCTCCGGCTGCGGCACCATCCGCGTCGATTACGGCCGCGGCACCATGAGCATCGGCTCGCGCACGTTCAAGACCGGCGACGTCATCACCATCGACGGCTCGCTCGGCCAAGTGCTGGCCGGCCGCATGCCGATGATCGAGCCGGAGCTGTCCGGCGAGTTCGGAACGCTGATGACCTGGGCCGACCAGGTCCGCAAGATCGGCGTCCGCGTCAATGGCGACACGCCCGACGACGCGCGGACCGCGATCAAGTTCGGCGCGGAAGGCATCGGCCTGTGCCGCACCGAGCACATGTTCTTCGAAGAGACGCGCATCCGCACCGTGCGCGAGATGATCCTCTCCGAGGACGAGCAGTCCCGCCGCGCGGCGCTCGCAAAACTGCTGCCGATGCAGCGCGCCGACTTCGTCGAGCTGTTCGAGATCATGAAGGGCCTGCCGGTCACGATCCGTCTGCTCGACCCGCCGCTGCACGAGTTCCTGCCGCACACCCACGCCGAGGTCGAGGAAGTGGCGCGCGCCATGAACACCGACCCGCGGCGCCTGGCTGACCGCGCGCGCGAGCTCTCGGAGTTCAATCCGATGCTCGGCTTCCGCGGCTGCCGCATCGCGATCGCCTATCCGGAGATCGCCGAGATGCAGGCGCGTGCGATCTTCGAGGCGGCGGTCGAAGCCGAGAGGCGCACCGGCAAGGCCGTTGGCCTCGAGGTGATGGTGCCGCTGATCGCGACCAAGGCCGAGCTGGACCTCGTCAAGGCGCGGATCGATGCCACCGCACAGGCCGTGATGCGCGACACCAACACCAAGCTGGCCTATCAGGTCGGTACCATGATCGAGCTGCCGCGCGCCTGTCTGCTCGCGGCCGAGATCGCGCAGTCGGCCGAGTTCTTCTCGTTCGGCACCAACGACCTCACGCAGACGACCTACGGCATCAGCCGCGACGACGCGGCGAGCTTCCTCGGCCCCTACGTGGCGAAGGGCATCCTGTCGGTGGATCCATTCATCGTGCTCGACCAGGAAGGCGTTGGTGAGCTGGTCAAGATCGGCGTCGCGCGCGGCCGCAAGACGCGCCCGAAGCTCAAGGTCGGTATCTGCGGCGAGCACGGCGGCGATCCCGCTTCCGTCGCCTTCTGCCACAATATCGGCCTCGACTATGTCTCCTGCTCGCCCTACCGCGTGCCGATCGCCCGCCTTGCCGCCGCGCAAGCCGCGCTCGGCAAGGAGATCGCGAGCCAGGCGTAAGCGGAATTAAAATGCTGGAATGAAAGAGGCGGAGCGCAAGCTCCGCCTCTTTTCGTTTGAGGCGATACTCTCGCCACATCGTCATTGCGAGCGCTGCGACTTGTCCGCCGTAGCCTTAGCGAAGGCGGAAGCAAGCCAGAATCTTTCCGCGGAGGCAGCCTGGATTGCTTCGTCGCAAGAGCTCCTCGCAATGACGCGATTGTGGGCCCCCCACACTCGGTGTCATCGTCCGGCTTGACCGGGCGATCCAGTATTCCAGAGGCAGCGCGAGGATCAGCCGCGGCGTACTGGATGCCCCGGTCAAGCCGGGGCACGACACCTGTTGTTGTCGCGAATACGGAACTCACACGCGTCCCGTAATGATACGCGCCGGCAAGAGTTCCTTCACCATTCGCGTTGACTTCTTGTTTACCGCTTCACGTGACGACGCATTTGCCACCGTGCGTGATCGCTCCGTGAAAACACCTGTGTGCGCTTGAGTGTGCTGCACGCGCAACGCCGATTAACGCCCCGGCAACCTAAATTGGATACTTACGATAAAGATCGAATTGCACGGATGTACTGCGTTTCGATTTTTCTGGCGTAAGCGTAGCGTGAGCGTGTTGATGTCAGTGTTGCGTAACCATCCGAAGGGCGCGCGGTTCGCGTCCTTCGGCATCGGTCTCTGCATCTTCGCATTGATGCCGAGAGAGACCGGCTATCAGGACATTGCCTCCTTGCTGGCGCGCCAACCCGGCGTCGCCGAGCGTTGGCAGAAGCAGGTGTTCTCCGCGGCGTCCTCGATCCAGCTCGCCACCTACAGTTTTTCGCGTCCCCTTGGCACCTCGGTTCCACAGAGCGCGATGGTTCGCCTGGCGAGCCTCGATGGCCGCGACGTCACCGGCGCGATCAGCCGCAATCCGGCGCTGCAGGCTGCGCCGCGCTACCAGGCTTCCGACTTTCCCAAGGTCGATCGCTCCATGAAGGGTGATCGCCTCGCAACAATGACACCGGGCCAGGCTCCCGAGGCGACCGCGCCCGCAGCGGCACCGGCGCAGGAAGATCCCGCGACGTCGAACAGTTCGGTGTTCGGCGCCAAGACTGCCGCCCTGCCACAGGTGATGTCGCCGGAATCCGCGGCCGCGCTCGATCCGGAACTGCAGGAGGCGCTCCGCGCGCCGCCGCTGCCCCAATACACCAATGCGCCGCGGGCCAGCGACGCTGCGCGCGCGCTCGCGACCGCGCCGCTCGAGGCGCTCAAGCGGACCACCGCGCCGACGACGCCGGTGCGTGATCCCTTCAGCGTCAAGACCTCCAACCTGTTCTTCGGCAGCTCCTCGCTCGGCGGCAATCTGGAGAGCATCGAGAGCTGGCAACCCGGCGCCGAGCCGCTGATCGTGATGCCTGACCCCGATATGAAGGTGACGGCCTCGCTGTCGCCGCCTACAGCGGAGATCGCCAAGGACATCGAGAGCGGCGAGAGCGTTGCGCCGAAGGGCGAGGTCAATGCCGACAACCAGCGCACGAGGTCGCCGGCGGAGCGGCTCGGGCTCGACGACAAGTCGCGCGCGAAGTCCGAGAAGTGCCTTGCCGAAGCGGTCTATTTCGAATCCCGCGGCGAGGCCGTCCGCGGCCAGATGGCCGTGGCGCAAGTCGTGATGAACCGCGTGTTCTCAGGCAAATATCCCGACACCGTGTGCGGGGCGGTCTATCAGAACAAGCACCGTCATCTTGCCTGTCAGTTCACCTTTGCCTGCGACAACAATCCCGACGTGATCCGCGAGCCCGAGATGTGGGAGCGTGCCAAGAAGATCGCGAAGGCCATGCTCGACGGCCAGATCTGGCTGCCCGAGGTCGGCAAGTCCACGCACTACCACGCCTATTGGGTGCGCCCGTCCTGGGTCGCCGAGATGAAGAAGATGTACAAGACCGGCGTGCACACCTTCTACCGCCCGCGCGCCTGGGGCGACGGCAGCGAGGAACCGAGCTGGGGCACGCCGGCCCAGACCGCCGCGCTCTCCGCCGAGCTCGTGCAGGAAGCCAAGAGCTCCGCGGAGATGGGCGTGAGCGAGCGGAGGTAAACGTTCAAAAAGAGGTCGTCATGCCCGGGCTTGTCCCGGGCATCCACGTTCTCCGTGCCGTGTGGCAATGCGTGGATGGCCGGGACAAGCCCGGCCAAGACGTTGTGGAGGCGTTAGAGCGCCAATCACATCTCGATATCCAGCGCGCAGTCGAAATTCGGGGCCGAATGCGTCAGCGCACCGGCCGACGCATAGTCGACGCCGGTCGCGGCGATGGCGGCGATCGAGTCCAGCGTGACTCCGCCGGACGCCTCCAGCTTGAGGCGGCCCTGATTGAGCCTGACAGCCTCACGCAGCGTCGCAAGATCCATGTTGTCGAGCAGCACGGCGTCGGCCAGCCCGGTGTCGAGCACCTCGCGCAGTTGCGACAACGTATCGACCTCGATCTCGATCTTGACGAGATGGCCGGCGTGGCTGCGGGCGCGCTCCAGCACCGGACGAATGCCGCCGGCAACCGCGACGTGGTTGTCCTTGATCAGGATCGCATCGTCGAGGCCGAAGCGGTGGTTGAAGCCGCCGCCACACCGCACCGCGTATTTTTCCAGCGCCCTGAGCCCCGGCGTGGTCTTGCGCGTGCAGCAGATGCGCATGCTGGTGCCTTCGGTGCGTGCGACATAGTCCGCCGTGAGCGTCGCAACGCCCGACAGGCGGCCGACGAAGTTCAGCGCACACCGCTCCGCGGTGAGAATGGCGCGCGCGGGCCCGGAGATCGTCAGCACCTGCTGTCCGCGGGCAACGCGTGCGGCGTCAGGGACATGCGCGCGCACCTCGATGTCGGGCGACAGTCTTTGCAGCGTCACAAGCGCGAGCGGCAGGCCTGCGATCACGCCGGACTCGCGCGCAACGAGGATCGCCTGGGCCCTCGTCGCTTCCGGGATGGTCGCGAGCGAGGTGATGTCGCCGGCGCGGCCGAGGTCCTCGTCGAGCGCGCGCTGCACGGCCGTGTCCATTGCGAGCGGCGAGAGGAAGGCGTCGGGATAGAGCAGTGAGGTCGGGGTCATCTGGGCTTCCTTCAGGCAATCATGGGCTGGGCGGTGCGTGGTACTGGCCGCTCGCTCAGGCTTTCGGCGACCTTGCGCGCGGCGGCGAGATTGGTCATCGTTCGCTGCGCCAGCGCGGGCACATCCGTCGGGTGGTCGATACGGAAATGCGCGCCGCGGCTTTCGCGCCGGCTCCACGCCGAGGCTGCGACAAGCAGGGCGGACGCCGCCATGTTGCGCAGTGCGATGCTCGTCGCCTCGCGTTCGAGCGTGGCGAAGTGGTGCACGGCTTCCGTGAGACCGTCGCCCTGGCGGACCACGCCGACATCCGCGCTCATCATTGCCCGCAGCCGTTTCACGATTGCGGCATCGGGCGTGCCGCCGCGCGGAGCGACCGGTGCGTCGGGGAGGCGGGCAGGCGAGGGGAGAACGCGGCCGGCGATGTCGTCGGCGATGCGCGCGGCGTAGACCACGGCCTCAAGCAGCGAATTCGAGGCGAGCCGGTTGGCGCCGTGTGCGCCGGTCGACGACACCTCGCCGCCGGCCCAGAGCCCGTCGATCGAGCTGCGGCCGCGCCCGTCCACCGCGATGCCGCCCATGTGGTAATGCGCTGCGGGCGCAATCGGGATGATTTGTGTCTCTGGATCGATGCCGGCGGCGATGCAGCTCGCATGCACGGTCGGAAATTTGTCAGCGAAGCGCGCGCCGAGCGCCTGGCGTGCATCGAGGAAGGCGCCGCGCCCAGCCGCGATCTCGGCGAACACGCCGCGGGCCACGATGTCGCGTGGCGCGAGCTCCGCGAGCGGATGGCGCGCCGTCATGAAGCGCTCGCCGTTGCCGTTGACCAGCGTCGCGCCTTCGCCACGCAAGGCTTCGGTGGCGAGGGGCGCCGGATCGCCTCCGGTCATGATGGCGGTCGGGTGGAATTGCACGAATTCGGGGTCGGCGATCACGGCACCCGCGCGGGCGGCGATGGCAAGGCCGGAGCCGCTGGCCTCGAGCGGATTGGTGGTGACGGCATAGAGATGTCCGATGCCGCCGGTGGCAAGCACCACCGCGCGCGAGGCGAGCAGGAGCGGCAGCGCAGAGGGACTGCCCGCTTCGCGCAACTGAAGTCCGGTGACGGCACCGTTCTCTGTCAACAACGCCTCGGCGACAAATCCCTCCACCAGGCGGATCGACGGCGTGCGGCGCACCGCTTCGCCCAACGCCACGATGATCGCGGCACCCGCGCCGTCGCCCCGCACATGCACGATGCGCCGGGCCGAATGTGCCGCCTCGCGTCCGACGGCGAGCCTGCCTTCGAGATCGCGATCGAACGGCACGCCGTAAGCGAGCAGGTCGTGAATGCGAGGCGCGGCCTCGCGCGCGATCCCAAGTGCGACCGCCTCGTCGACGAGGCCACCGCCGACCGCGATTGTGTCAGCGGCATGCGCTTCCGGCGTGTCGCCCTCGGCCACGGCTGCGGCGATGCCGCCCTGGGCCCATGCGGATGATGCGCCCTGTCCGAGCGGCGCGGCCGAGATCAAGGTCACCGGCCGCGGCGCGAGCGTCAGCGCGCAGAACAGTCCAGCGAGGCCGCCGCCGACGATGACGACGTCGTCGGTGCGGGTGAGGTTGTGGATGTTGTTGGTCATCGTTCTCTCCATTCACTCCGCTGTCGTCCCTGCGAGGCAGGGATCCATACGCTGCGACGGAAGTTGTTGCGCGAAGCTGCGTCTTGCCTTCCTTCGCAACCACTTCTCCCTGTGGTTATGGGTCCCGGATCTGCGCTTCGCTTCGCTACGCTTGTCCGGGACGACAGCGGTGTTTGCTGCGGCGGGGTGCCTTCAATTCTTCAGGTTGATCATGCGCTCGACCGAATGCCGCGCGCGCACTGCGAGCGCGGGATCGATCGTTACCTCCTCACGGAGCGTGAGCAGACTGTCCAGGATGTTGGCGAGCGTGATGCGCTTCATATGCGGGCAGAGATTGCAGGGGCGCAGCATCTCGACGCCGGGCAGCTCGGCGCGCACATTGTCGGCCATCGAGCACTCCGTGATCATCACCAGCCGTCGCGGTCGATTCTCGCGCACCCAGTTGATCATGTGCGCGGTCGAGCCGGTGAAGTCGGCCTCCGCCAGCACGTCCGGCGGACATTCTGGATGCGCGATGATCTGCACCGATGGATCGGCCTCGCGGAAAGCGCGCAGCTCTTCGCCCTTGAAACGCTCGTGCACCTCGCAGGCGCCCTTCCAGGCGATGATCCTCACGTCGGTCTTCGAAGCCACGTAGGTGGCGAGATAGCGGTCGGGCAGGAAGATCACGCTTGGCGCGCCCAGACTCTCGACCACCTGCACCGCATTCGACGAGGTGCAGCAGATGTCGACCTCGGCCTTCACCTCCGCGGACGTGTTGACATAGGCGACCACAGGCACGCCGGGGAATTTTTCGCGCAGCAGCCGCACGTCGGCGCCGGTGATGCTGGCGGCGAGCGAGCAGCCGGCACGCGAATCCGGGATCAGCACCGTCTTGTGCGGGTTGAGCAGTTTTGACGTCTCCGCCATGAAGTGCACGCCACACTGGACGATGATGCCGGCCTTCACCTTGGTGGCCTCGACGGCGAGCTGAAGCGAATCGCCGCCGATATCGGCGACGCAGTGGAAGATCTCGGGCGCCTGGTAATTGTGCGCGAGGATCACCGCGCCGCGCGCGCGCTTCAGCTCGTTGATCGCCAGGATCGTCGGCGCCATCAGCGGCCACTCGATCGGCGGGATCACATGCTTCACGCGCTCGTAGAGCGGCGCGGTGGCGCGTGCGACCTCCGGCGTCCATTCCAGCGAAGGCATCGGCAGCGCAGGTACGGTCCGCCCCGGCGCGGCACGAGGGGAGGCGGTGACGTGGCCCTGGGGCCGGTTGGCAAAGTCGTCGGGGCCGTAAATTCCAGCGATCGGCATCGAAGCCTCCCTTGCATTTCAGTTGTACTCATATTGAGTATATATGAGTCCTGAATAATCCGGCCGAGAGGCCGGCGCGGATTTCCTCAAGGTCATATATACTCAGTCTGAGCAAATCAAAGATAACATGCTGTGCCAGGGATCGCCAGATCCGTCCGCACACATTTCCGTCAGACCGGGCCTGACGCGTCGGCCGAGGCCACATTGAAATGCAATGCTCCCGCGACAGCTCCCCGTGAAATGCAACCGTTTTTGGCTTGGGATTTTCATGCAAGTGCATTAAATGGCACATTCGCGGCGGTCGCCTTGCGAATCCGCCAATGACAGATGAGGAGCACCATGTCGACATCAGCGAGCGAATTTGCTCCCGCCTCACGTTCCTCCAACTGGCGCACCCCGGCCGTCATCATTCTCTGCGGTTGTGCGATCGGCATGCTCGGCTTCGGTCCGCGCTCGGCGCTGGGCTTCTTCGTGCAGCCGATGAGCCACGAATTCTCCTGGGGCCGCGACGTGTTTGGCCTCGCGATCGCCGTGCAGAATCTGTTGTGGGGCTTGGGCCAGCCGTTCGCCGGTGCGGTCGCGGATCGCTTCGGACTGTTTCGGGTGATGTGCGTCGGAGCTCTGCTCTATGCCGGCGGCCTCTTGTTGATGCGCTACTCCACGACGCCGTTGTCGCTCGACATCGGTGCCGGCGTCATGGTCGGTTTTGGTCTTGCCGGCTGCTCGTTCAATCTGGTGCTGTCGGCGTTCACCAAGCTCCTGCCGGCCGAGAAGCGCGGCCTTGCGCTTGGTGCCGGCACGGCGGCGGGCTCGTTCGGGCAGTTTCTGTTCGCGCCGATCGGCGTCGCGTTGATCGACAATTTCGGCTGGCAGCAGGCGCTCTCCGTGTTCGGCTTCCTGATGTTGCTGATCATCCCGCTGTCACTGGCGCTCTCGACGCCGCCGGTCGCACACGCGGCGAACGCGACGCCGGCGGACGAGCAGACCTTCACGAAGGCGCTCGCCGAAGCCTTCGGTCACCGTTCCTACGTGCTGCTTGTGCTCGGCTTCTTCACGTGCGGATTCCAGCTCGCCTTCATCACCGTGCATCTGCCGGCCTTCCTGGTCGATCGCGGCATCTCCGCGCAAACCGGTGGCTGGGTGATCGCGGCGATCGGCCTGTTCAACATCATCGGCTCCTTGAGCGTCGGCTATCTCCAGAACTCACTTCCCAAGCGCTACATCCTCTCGACCATCTACTTGACGCGCGCGCTTGCGACACTCGCCTTCATTTCGTTCCCGATCACGCCGTCCTCGGCGATCGCGTTCGGTGCGATCTCCGGCCTGACCTGGCTCTCCACGGTGCCGCCGACCTCGGCGCTGGTGGCGCTGATGTTCGGCACGCGCTGGCTTGCGACGCTCTACGGCTTCGCGTTCGTCAGCCATCAGGTCGGCGGCTTCCTCGGCGTCTGGTTAGGCGGCATCGTGTTCGAGCGCTTCGGTTCCTACACGCCGATCTGGTGGCTCTCGATCCTGTTCGGCGTGCTCTCCGCGCTGATCAATCTTCCGATCGTGGAAAAACCCGTCGCACGGGCGGTTGCGCAGCCTGCCTGATCGGCTAAACATCCCCGACCAACAAAGTCAGGGAGTTCAGTCGTGGCCACATTCAAGGCGATCCGGATCGACAAGGCGGACAAGGGCACCAAAGCCGCGCTCACGCAGTTCGATGAAGCCGAACTGATGGACGGCGACGTCACGGTCCGCGTGGAATGGTCGACGCTGAACTACAAGGACGGCCTTGCGCTCACCGGCAAGGCGCCGGTGGTGCGCCGCTTCCCGATGATCGCCGGCATCGACTTCGCCGGTACGGTCGAGGCATCCTCGCATCCCCAGTGGAAGGCGGGCGACAAGGTGGTCTGCACCGGATGGGGCATGGGTGAGACCCATCTCGGCGCCTATGCCGAGAAGGCGCGGGTGAAGGGCGACTGGCTGGTCGCACTTCCGCAAGGGCTCTCGGCGCGCGATGCCATGGCGATCGGCACCGCCGGCTTCACGGCGATGCTCTCGGTGCTGGCACTGGAGAAGCACGGTCTGTCGCCGAAGAGCGGCCCGGTGGTGGTGACCGGCGCCGCCGGCGGTGTCGGCTCGGTCGCGATCGCCGTGCTCTCGAAGCTCGGCTACCACGTCATCGCCTCGACCGGCCGCGCCTCGGAGGCCCACTATCTGAAACACCTGGGAGCTGCCGAAATCATCGATCGCAACGAATTGTCGGCGCCGGCCAAACCTCTCGCCAAGGAGCGCTGGGCCGGTGGCGTCGATAGCGTCGGCTCGACCACCCTCGCCAATCTGCTCTCGATGACGAGATATGGCGGAGCGATAGCGGCCTGCGGCCTGGCGGCGGGCATGGACCTGCCGTCCTCCGTGGCGCCGTTTATTTTGCGCGGAGTGTGCCTTCTCGGCATCGATTCCGTGATGTGTCCGATCGAGCCCAGAAAGGCCGCATGGCAGCGCCTCGCATCCGACCTGGATCGGACAAAACTGTCTGAAATTACTAAGGAAATTCCGCTCGCCGAGGTTTCGGATTGGGGCGCGAAAATCCTGGCCGGTGAAGTGCGCGGGCGCATCGTGGTAAAAATCGCTTAAGGACGTTTAGACTTTACCAACCAAGCTGCTCCAATGTTGCCATGGTTAGTATGGTAAGCAGCGGGTAAAGAGATAAGGCATCGCCCGCTGCGGGGTTGGGTTCGGAGTTGAGCATGCTTGCGCGTATTGTGTTGGGGGCTGTCACGGCGGCAGCGACGTTTGCGCCGGCCATTGCCGGGAGCATGAACGCCGACGAGGCGCGTCGCTTCGTGGCCGGCAAAGTGTTTGCCTTCACCTGTTTCGACGGCACCCGCGGTGCAGGCCGCATCCTCGACGATCTCGGCGCCGCCGGTGCGGTGCAGTTCTCGGGTGCAGGCCCGGTCAAGCATCTCCGCCTGCCCGGCAATACGCTCCAGATCCGCGGCCAGAATGTCTGCGCCTCGATCAAGGGCATTCCGTTCGAGCCCTGTTTCAACCTGGAAAAGACCGACGATCGCAGCTTCCGCGGCTCGGTGTCGGGCATGGGCTTCGCCTATTGCGATTTCCATCACCAGGGCGGCAATCAGATGCTGATGGCGCGCGCTGCGGCGCGGCCGCGCTCGCTGCACAGGTTGGAGCACACCGGTTCGGTCGGCCCGGCCAACACCGAAGTCGCCGCCCGCGTGGAGACGCCGCGGGTCGAGACCAGCCGGCTCGAGCCGGTGAAGTCGGAAATCAAGTCGGAGCCCGCCAAGAACGAGGCCCCGCTGGAGCTGCGCCGCTCGACCCAGTGAGACGGCCCTGCGGGACTGCCCGCACGCCTTAATCGTTGCAGACCTCGATCGAACATGAAGCCGCCGCGCCGTAGTCATACGGACGGCGGCTTTCATGCGTTGGTAGCTGTTCGCGCTCCAGTTTGCGTACGGCCGGGGGGGCGCGGCCCGATAAAAGGGTTCAACGATGTCGCTGTACTTTTTCCGCATCAGTACCGGTCGCTATTCCGGCGCCGCCGACCAGCCGTACGAGTTCGAGGATCGCGCGGCCGCCTGGACCGAGATGACGGAGGTGTGCGCCAATTTGCTCGGCGGCATCGCGCGCAGCCTGAAGCCGAACGCCGAGTGGTGCATGGAGCTGCTCGACGAGAACAAGAAGCCGGTCTTTCGCATCAGCCTCGTCGGCGAGAACGTGCGCTGACGATTGCGATGGTGCGAGCGGCGTTAACGATGCCCATGCGTGCAAATCCGCGAAGTGGATTTCATTGCACGCAAAAGCTGCGAGGAGCCAAAAAGGTTGGGCGGCTTTTCCAGTACTTCTACCTAGCGCGCCGAGTTCCTGCTTAACGTTAATGAGGAACTTCGCTGTTAGCCTTCCCGGGTTGTGCACGCGCTTCGTCGCGGCAGATGCGTACCTCCGGGGATACTTCGATGATGTTCATTCAGAACCTGCGAATTGGCACCAAGCTCGCCGTCACCTCCGCGCTGACCATCGGGCTCGTCGCGCTCATGATCTTTCTCCAGATGAGCGGGAGCGCCGAGGTTCAGAAGCTCGGCAGTGAAGCGTCCGGACAGCAGGCGATCGCGCAAAACGCTGCGGAAGCGAAGGCGTCGGTCCGGGGCATGCAAATCGGCATTCGCGATATCCTGACGTCGTCCTCTCCGGTCGAGATGCAGAAGGCGGTCACCTATTTCAACGACCGCCAGACAGCGGCGCTGAAATTCTCCGGCGAGATGGCAAAGCTGTCGCACTCGGCCGAAAATCACAAGCGGATCGATCGCCTGACCGTCCTGATCGGAAATTTCGGCAAGGGCGAGCAGCAGATCGAGGCCATCCGCAAGCAGGAGCTCGCGCTCGACGGCAAGAAGGACGCCGAGGCGGTGGCGCAGATCGCCAAGTTCGTGGCCGAGGTCGATCGCTTTCGCAAGGGAACGCTTGCGCCGATCAACGAAGAGATCACCGAGCTGGCCAACCAGATCACCGATTTCGCCAAGCAGAAGAGCCTCGAGGCGCGCGCGGAAGCGGAAGCCGAGGCCGCGTCGGTTGCCCGGACGTCGCTGGTCACCGGCGTGCTGGTCGCGCTCGTCTTGATCGGCGCGTGCATCTTCTCCGTCTTCAGCATCGCGCGGCCCATGCGCGCGCTGACCTTGGCGATGGAGAAGCTCGCCGGCGGCGACTTCTCAGTGGTGCTCCCGGGCCTCGGCCGCAAGGACGAAGTCGGCGAGGTCGCTGGCGCCGTGGAGAAATTCAAGGTCGTGTCCGAGCAGAAGGCCCGCGAGGAAGCGGAAGCCAAGGTGCGGCAGGATCAGATCGCGGCCGAGCAGCGCAAGGCCGAGATGCAGAAGCTCGCGGACACTTTCGAGGCGGCGGTGGGCGAGATCGTCGGCACGGTGTCCTCGGCTTCGACCGAGCTCGAGGCATCCGCCACCACGCTGACCTCGACCGCCGAGCGCACGCAAAAGCTCACCGCCCTGGTCGCCGCGGCGTCGGAAGAAGCCTCCACCAACGTGCAGTCGGTAGCATCGGCGACCGAGGAGCTGTCGTCGTCGATCACCGAGATAAGCCGGCAGGTGCAGGAATCCGCGCGCGTCGCCAGCGAGGCGGTGAGCCAGGCCCGCACCACGACCGACCGCGTCGGCGAGCTTTCCGCGGCCGCGTCGCGGATCGGTGACGTGGTCGAGCTGATCAACACCATCGCCGGCCAGACCAATCTCCTGGCGCTCAATGCAACCATCGAGGCCGCGCGCGCCGGCGAGGCGGGCCGCGGCTTTGCCGTCGTCGCCTCCGAGGTCAAGGCGCTCGCCGAACAGACCGCGAAGGCGACCGGCGAGATCGGCCAGCAAATCGCCAGCATCCAGACCGCCACCGAGCACTCCGTCGGCGCCATCAAGGACATCAGCCACACCATCGAGAAGCTGTCGGAGATCTCTTCGACGATCGCAGCTGCCGTCGAAGAGCAGGGCGCGGCGACGCAGGAGATTTCCCGCAACGTGCAGCAGGCGGCGGAGGGCACCCATCAGGTGTCGTCCAACATCACCGATGTGCAGCACGGCGCGAGCGAGACCGGCTCGGCCTCCTCGCAGGTGCTGTCCGCCGCTCAGATGCTGTCGGGTGACAGCAATCGCCTCAAGCTCGAGGTCGGCAAGTTTCTCGGCACCGTGCGCGCCGCCTGATGGCCGATATTGCTCGGCAGATCCGCTTGCAACCGTCGCGCGTGACTGCGCGGCGGCTGCGCGCGTTCGTATTTCCACACCGCGACCCCCTGCGCACAAGGTTAACCTTCCGGAAAAGCGAGGCAGTCATGATGCCCGCAATATTCCGGGCGCTGAGTCGCCTTTCGCGTATTGCGTCTCAATCGTTGGAGCACATTCATGAGTGGCATTTCCATTCGCCTAACCCACAAGGTCATGGCGATCGGACTGTTCGGCCTCATCGGGCTCGTCGCCTTCGGCGCGATCTACCAGATCGGCAGTCTCTCCCAGGACGCCTCCCGCAGCACTGCTGACCGCGCCCGCGCAATCGCCGACCTCAACAAGCAGCTCTCGATCGAGATGCTTGAGGCGCGCCGCAACGAGAAGAATTTTCAGCAGCGCCGGAACGAGAGCTTCGCCAAGGCGCATGCCGAACTGATCGGGCCGATCAACCGCGATTTCGACGAGATGGGGCGGCTGATGGCGGCCAGCGGCATGAATGCGCTATCCGACAGGGTGAAGCAGGCCCAGGACGGCTTCAGGCATTACGCGTCGGACTTCGCCGCACAGGTGGCGGCCGAGACCAGGCTCGGGCTCAACGAGACGCTCGGCCTGTCCGGCTCGCTTCGTACCGCCGTGCACGACATCGAGGCCAAGCTGAAAGAGATCGACGATCCCAGGACGACGAGCTGGATGCTGATGATGCGCCGGCACGAGAAGGACTTCATGCTGCGGCGCGATCCGAAATACATTGCCGAGATAAGGAAGGCCGCGGCGGAATTCTCCAAGGCAATCGAAGTTGTCGCAGTCCCTACGGCCGTGATGGACGACATCACGGCTAAGCTCCAGAAATACCAATCCGGATTCATGGCCTGGGCGGAGGCGGCGCAGCAGAGCGCGGCCCTCGATGCCAGCATGATGAAGACCTTCCGCGAGATCGAGCCTGTCATGGCCGAGGTGCAGGCTGCCGTCGATGCCCAGCATAAGCAGGCCGGGACCGCCGAGGCTGCAACACGTGACGCCGTGCGGCTATGGATGGCGGTCGCCTTCGGCGTCACCCTCGTGGTGCTCGCCGCGGTTGGCTTCCTGCTCGGACGTGCGATCTCGAAGGCGCTCGCAGCGATGGTCGGCGCGATGACGCGGCTTGCGCGCGGCGAGCTCTCGATTTCCGTTCCCGGTATCGGGCGCAAGGATGAAATCGGCGAGATGGCCGGTGCCGTCGAGGTGTTCAGGAGCAACATGGCGGAAGCCGAGCGGCTGCGCACCGAGCAGACTGAAGCGGACGCGCGGGGTCGCGAGCAGCGCAAGGCCGACATGCAGCGGCTTGCCGATAACTTCGAGGGCGCGGTCGGTGAGATCATCGAGACGGTGTCGTCGGCGGCAACCGAACTCGAGGCGTCATCGAACACGCTGACCCACGCCGCCGAGCGTGGCAACGGGCTTGCCACTGCCGTGGCGGCGGCCTCGGAGGAGGCGTCCGCCAACGTGCAGTCGGTATCCTCCGCGAGCGAGGAGATGACTTCATCGATCTCCGAGATCAGCCGCCAGGTGCAGGAATCAGCGCGTGTCGCCGACGTCGCGGTCGGGCAGGCCCAGCGCACCAATGCGCGGGTCGCCGAACTGACGAAGGCTGCCTCCCGCATCGGCGACGTGGTCGAGCTGATCAACACCATCGCCGCACAGACCAACCTCCTGGCGCTCAACGCGACGATCGAGGCGGCGCGGGCGGGTGAAGCCGGCAAGGGTTTCGCAGTGGTCGCGACCGAAGTGAAGGCGCTCGCCGAGCAGACCGCGAAAGCCACCGGAGAGATCGGTCAGCACATCGGCGCGATCCAGGCCGCGACGGAAGAGTCCGTCGGCGCAATCAAGGAGGTCGGCGACACCATCGCGAAGATGTCGGAGATCTCGTCGACCATTGCCGCCGCGGTGGAGGAACAAGGGGCTGCCACGCAGGAGATCTCCCGCAACATCCAGCACGCGGCGCAAGGTACCTCGGCAGTTTCGTCGAACATCGCCGACGTCCAGCGCGGCGCCGGCGAGACCGGGGCCGCCTCGGCGCAGGTGCATTCGGCCGCGAAGTCGCTGTCGCAGGAGAGCAACCGGCTCAAGAGCGAGGTCGCGCGCTTCCTGGAGACGGTGCGGGCGGCCTGAGGCGGCCGCCGCAAGGCGAACGTGGCGGCGCGTGGTATTTGGCGCCGCAGCACCAGGTGTTCGTGCAGCTACAACAGACGGTTGCGGAGAAAATAACGCCCGACGAGGCCGGCCCGTAGTTTTGCGTAGGCTCCTGTTAACGCCTGCTTGCAATTATGGGGCGCAATCTTACGGAATAAGAACCAGCCAGCATTGTTGAAACTGACCCCCGCCCGGTCGTCCGTCGTGACACCCGTGGCGCAGGTGACGTGCGCATTGCCAGGCATCGTTGGGATTTGTGTGATGTCGAAGTTGTCGATCGTCTTCAAGCTTCTGACCGTGTTGTCAGTTCTCGTTCTCTCGCTCGCCGGTGTCGGCGTGACGGCGATCGGCACCATGCAGAACATCAACGCCCACACGGTCGAGATTGCGCAGAGCTGGCTGCCGAGCGTGCGTGCACTCGGCTCGATGCGCGCCGACATCAACGAGCTGCGCGTCGTCTTGCGACTTCACCTGATGCAGGAGAGTATTGAAGGCAAGGACGCCGCTGAGAAGCGCATGGCTCCCCTCCGCGAGCGCATCGAGAAGACGCGTAAGGTCTATGAAGGCCTGATCAACTCGCCGGAGGAACGCTCGATTTACGGGCAGTGGGTCAAGGCTTGGGCCGAATACCTGAATGGCGTTCAGGAGACGATGGCGCTGTCGCGCAAGAGCGTCGGCCGCTTCCCGACCGACGCCAACGAGATGTTGCAGACCAAGGTCGCCAAGATGGCCCAGGCCGCCGATCCCCTGCTTCAGAAGGGCATCGAGCTCAATAACCAAGGTGCCGAGCTGGAGACGAAGCAGGCGGCCGACAGCTACGCCACGATTTTCCGCGTGTTGGTCGGCATCATCGTGCTCTCCGTCGTGATCGCGATCGGCGCCGCCTATTATCTCGTGCGCGATGTGTCTCGCGGCATAGCCTCGATCATCCGTCCGATGAAGTCCCTCGGCGAGGGGGACCTCTCGGCCGAGGTGCCGCATCGCGGCGAGAAGACCGAGATCGGATCGATGGCGGATGCGCTGCAGATCTTCAAGGAGGCGCTGATCGCCAAGAAGGCCGCCGACGAGGCGGCTGCGCGGGACGCCGAGGCCAAGATCGAACGCGGCCGCCGCGTCGATGCCATCACCCGCAATTTCGAAGCCATGATCGGCGAGGTCGTCGAGACCGTGTCCTCGGCCTCGACCGAACTCGAGGCCTCCGCGGCCACGCTGAGCGGCACGGCGCAGCGCGGCCAGCAACTCGCAACCGTCGTTGCCGCTGCGTCCGAGGAAGCCTCCACCAACGTCCAGGCGGTGGCGTCCGCCTCGGAAGAGCTGTCGTCCTCCATCACCGAGATCAGCCGCCGCGTGCAGGATTCGGCGCGGATGGCCGCGGAAGCCGTCGAGCAGGCGGCGCGGACCAACGACCGCGTCAACGCGCTGTCGCAGGCGGCCTCCCGCATCGGCGACGTCGTCGAGCTCATCAACACCATTGCGGGCCAGACCAACCTCCTGGCGCTGAATGCGACCATCGAGGCGGCGCGCGCCGGCGAAGCCGGCCGCGGCTTTGCCGTTGTCGCATCCGAAGTCAAGGCGCTGGCCGAGCAGACCGCGAAGGCAACCGGCGAGATCGGGGCGCAGGTCGCGGGGATTCAGGCCGCGACGCAGGAATCCGTCACCGCCATCCAGGAGATCGGCGGTACCATCGAGCGGTTGTCCGAGGTGTCCTCAGCCATCGCCGCCGCTGTCGAGGAGCAGGGCGCTGCGACGCAGGAGATTTCGCGCAACGTCCAGCAGGCCGCGCTCGGCACCCAGGAAGTCTCGTCCAACATCACCGACGTGCAGCGCGGCGCGATCGACACCGGCTCGGCCTCGGGCGAAGTGCTTTCGGCCGCGAAATCGCTGGCGACCGACAGCACCCGTCTGAAAGTCGAGGTCGCGCAGTTCCTGGAATCGGTCCGCGCGGCCTGATCTTCACGCGCCTGTTTGCGGAGCCGGCGGCGGTGCGACCTGCCGCCGGAACAGGATGCGCTGGTAGAGCCAGCCGATCGCGACCAGCACGACGCCGAGGCACATGAACGACAGCGCGCGATAGACGCCTGTCAGCGTCCACACGTCGATGGCGAAGGCCTTCAGGATCGTCAGCGCGATGACGGCGGCCGAGGCCAGCCGCGCACGCTCCGAATTGACCAGGATTCCCACGCCGAGCAGCACCACCCCGAACGCGAGCCAGCCGATCGAATAGGTATATTGCTCGGCGCTCGTGGTGCCGCCGTAGAGCAGCACCGGGCCGTGATAGAAGCGGCGGATCTCCAGCGTCACATAGGTGAGCGCGAACACCAGGGCGCCACCCGTGATCGTGTTGGCGTAGGCGATAGGGCGATGGCTGGCGACGGCGTAAGAGAGCAGCAGCATCAGCACCGCCGGCAGCGCATAGCCGAGCAGCAGCAGGTTGAAGGCGAAGCCGCCGACATTGACGCTGGAGAACAGCAGCGGATTCTCCAGGATCAGAAGACCGAACACGCTGATGAGCCCGGCGATCGCCGTGAGCGCGACGGCGCCGACATTGTGCACGATGCTGTGGCTGCGCAGCCGCAGGCGCTCCAGCCCGATCGCCATCGCGAGCGTGATGCAGACTTGCAGCGCGAACTCGAGCAGCGACGGCGGTGAGATCATGTCGCCACCGGTCGCAAAGTGCCGGATCTCCATGAAGGCGAGCAACGCGGTGAACAGGATCGCGGCGGTCTCGACCATGCGCAGCGGCGGATCGTCGGCGCGACGGCGCAGGAAGATGCTCGCGCCCCAGAACGAGGCCGCCGGAAGGCCGTAGCCCCAGAGCAGCCAATTGAAGATCGGCGTGGTGCCGACGGCATCGCCGACGATGCGCGGATCATAGGCGATGCGCGCGGTGACGAGCCCGGCGAAGATCGCGGCGAGCCAGCGCAGGAACGGGATCGGCCGCTGCATCGAGATCCAGGCGGTGCCGAGCGACATCAGCGCCAGCGCGATCGTCAGCCAGCCCTTCTCCAGCGCGAAGGTCAGCGCCAGCGCCAGCGCACCGAGCGTGCCGGTCGCGAACAAGGCGGTGGAGATCATGGTCCCCGGCCGGGTCTCGCGGCGCGTGAGCGCCTCGGTCGCGGCGCCGAAGGCCGCGGCGAGCAGCACGGCGAGGATCGCAAACGGGATCGAGCGGTCGAGATGAGCAATACGCGCGTAGAGCGCAACCAGGATCGCGATCGGCGTGGCGACGCCTGCCGCCGACCACACCACCGGGATGACCGCCGAATTCGACCGGCCCTGCGCGAGGAAGCCCGCAATGCCGAAGCCGGCGGCGAAGATCGCGGCCGTCACCAGATGCAGCGTCACGGAGCTGTCGATCGCGCTGGGCCCGATGCCGGACATCGCGCCGCCCGGCAGCACCAGCATGTCGGGATTGGCGCGCACGGCCCATTCGGCGAACACGATGAAGACGGCAGCCGCGGCGGCACCGATGGCGCCGGTCGCCGCCGGCGCGCGCCAGGCGACGAGCAGGGTTGCGCCGACGAGCAGCGCAAACGCGATCAGCGCCAGGTCCGCATGCGCGCTCGACAGCACGATCAGCATCGCGCCGAACAGATAGGCGCCGAGCGAGCCCGACGAGATCGGCTCGATTTCGCCGTCCTCGATTGCAGGTCCGAACATGAAGCCGCAGACGACGAGCAGTGCGGCCAGCGCGAAGCCCGCGACGACATGGAAGGCGTGCGGCGCGACCTGGACTTGCTCGGTGTCGAGGCCCGGGAAGAGCCAGAGCACGGCGAAGGCGATCGTCGTGACCGCCAGCCAGCGCCACAGCCGGATGCGGGCGAGGCCGAAGCTCGCGGCGGTGACGACGGCAAGATAGATGTAGAGCGCCCAATAGTCCGGCTTGCCGCTGGAGACGAGCACCGGCGTCACGAACGCGCCGACCACGCCGAGGCCGGCGAGCGCCGGTCCGTGCAGCAGGGCGGCAGCAAGCGTGCCCATGGCCACGATGCCGAGGAGCACGAAGGCGGTGGCGGGCACGAGGAAGCCGTACAGCGCATAGGCGGCATAGATGGTGGCGAACGCCACCGCGGTCCCCGCCGCGGTGAGGATCGCGGGAATGTTGGCGATCGGCAGCGCCGCGATGTTGGAGATGCTCTCCTTGCGCCGCGTCCATTCGCCAGCTGCCAGCAGCGCCGCTGCGAACAGGCCGCCCAGGAACACGCGCACGCCGGGGCCGAGAAGACCGGCCTCGATCGAATAGCGCACCATGAAGAAGCCGCCGAGCGCGAGCGCAAGCCCGCCGATCCACACCACCCAGCGCGTGCCGAGCTGCTCCTCGAAGCCAGGTTCTCGAATATCAGGTGCCGGCGGCAGCAGGGGAGGCGGTGCATCGGCGGAGGCGCTCGCCGCGAGCGGAGGCGGGGACGCCTGTTCAGTGACGAGCGAAGGCGGCGCCGGCTCGGCTTCAGGCGCAAGCGGCGGCGGCTCGGCGGCCATTGTCGCGGGGGCGGGCGCCTGCTCCTGCATCGGCATCAGCGGTGGCGGCTGGACCTGCCGTTGCGCGTAGAACCTCTCCTCCAGCGCGTTGAATCGCCGGCGCAGCTCGGCCGCCTGGCTGGAGGCCTTGATTGCGATCAGGATGGCGATGATCGCGATGATCAGCGCAAAGACGTCAAACGGGCCGTCGAACATGAAGCCTCCAGGCGATCGACGGGCAGGGGCCGATCACGCAAATCTCGAGTTAGCGCCGGGAGCGGACGCGCAAGCCCGGCGCGGGCCGCTCCTGGAGCACGTCGCGGCGGAAGCGGTAGAGCGCCGCCGGCCGTCCGCCCGTCTGTGTCGACATCACCCCGGTCGGTTCGACCAGGGCTTCCATTTCGACCAGACGGCGGAAATTCTGCTTGTGCAGGTGCCGGCCGGAAATCGCCTCCACCGTATGCTGCAGTTCGGTAAGTGTGAATTCGGGCGGCAAAAGTTCAAAGACCACAGGACGATACTTCAGTTTTGCACGCAGCCGGGCGATCGCTGTCGCGAGAATCCGGCGGTGGTCGAACCGCATCGAGGTCCCGAGCGGGGGAAGCGTCTTGCGCGCTAATGCCGCAGGGCGGCCGTCGCGCCGGGCTTCCTCGACCAGCCCGGCCTCGTACAGAAGCTCGTAGCGGTCGAGCACGCGCTCCTCGTCCCAGGCCGCTCCGTCGAGGCCGAAATAGAACCGCACGCGATCCTTGCGCGGCAGCGCGCGCGTTGTCTCCGGGGTCTCCTCCGCGGCCCACTCGGTCAGCGCGGGAATGATGTCGCTGGCGATGATCGCTGGCGGCTCCTCGCGCCAGTCTTCCCAGGGGAAGAAACGATACCATGGCGCGAAGCTCGCCGCGTTTGCTGCAAGCTCGCCGTCCACCGCGCGCGTCAGTGCGAGATAACCGATCGACACCATATGCGCCCCGATATCGCCGGCTTCGGCATGGCGGCCGCGATCGCCGAAGGTGTAGAGCTGCTCGACATAGCCGAGCCGCAAGCCCGCCTGTTCCTCGACCCAGGCGCGCAGGCCGATCTCGAAGGTGCGGTGCGCGAGGGCGTCGAACGGGCCGAACGGCAGGCCGGCGAGCCCGTCACTGCCGCGCGCAGTGAGGATCAGGGGCTCGTGGCCCTCGATCGCGACGATCGCCGCAGTCAGCCCGATCTCGATCGGCGTCAGCAGGGTCTCGCTCATGCGTTGGCGATCGCGGGGGGTGAGGAAGAGATATGCCAATCAATAACGGCGGGCTCTCCGCGGGCTCGCTGCAACCTCTCCCGCTTGCGGGAGAGGTCGGCGCGTAGCGCCGGGAGAGGGCTTTTTCCTCTAGGGGGCTGTCCCGATGCGGAGACACCCTCTCCCTGACCCTCTCCCGCAAGCGGGAGAGGGGGCGCACCTACCTTGTAGCGCCCAGCTGTCATTCGAGGTCGATCACGAAGGGGCGGCCCTCGACCATCATCGCGCCCGGGCCGATCTCGTCGAGGGCGCGCAGCATGCGGCCGCTGCGTCCCAGCGCACGGTCGGCAAGGCCGACGATGCGCCGGTTCGGCGAGGCGATCGGCGAGGCCGCGCGGATCTTCCTGGCGATCTCGAGTTCGTCGCGGTTTGGATTGAGCGCGCAGACCGCGGCAAACGCGCTCGCGGTGGAGCGGCTGATGCCGGCATAGCAATGGACAACCAGCGGTGCGCTGCGGTCCCAGCCGCGCACGAAAGTCAGCACCTGATCGATATGCGTCTCGGACGGTGCGACGAAACCGTCCATCTCCTCGGTGATGTCGTCCATCGAGACCTTGAGGTGATTGGCCGGCAGCACGGAGACCGGCCTCGCCACCTGCTCGACATTGGCCATCACGGTCAGCACATGGCTGGCCCCTGTGAGACGGACGGTTTCGGGAAGCGCGGCGAGGGAACAGACGTGGATCATGGCGGACCTTTTTGCCGCTAACTATAGCCGGTGCTTGTAGAGTGGGCAAAGCGTCCGCCGTAGCTCGCAGAGCGAAGACGGACGCGTGCCCACTACTTTGTCGCAAATGCGAAAGGATGGTGGGCACGGCGCAAGAGCGCCTTTGCCCGCCCTACAGGACTGCTTTCGCAGGGATGACACCGGAATAATAGGCGCCACCAATCCGCGACAATGCCCTACGCAAACACCGCGCCAAACCGCTCCAGAAACTGCTTCTCGGCCCGTGCCGCGGTCCAGGGCGTCAGATAGTCGCGCCGGACGCTGTCGGTGAGGCCGGGATCCTTGCCGAACAGCCGCCTTGCCTCGCTTTCGCTGAAGCCGGCAAGCTCGGTCGCTTCCAGATAGGCCGCGCCGCGGTCGGCGGCCTTGATGGCTAACGTGATCTCCTCCGGCAAGACCGGCGGCAGTCCGAAGCGGATATGGATGGCGCCGAGCAGGCGCTTCTCGACCGCCTTGTAATGGCCGTCGAGCACGGCCTTGAACGGCGAGATCATGTCGCCGATCACGTATTCCGGCGCATCATGCAGCAATGCGGCGAGCCGCATGCGCTGATCGGTGCGCGGCATCTCGTGCCGCAGCACGGTCTCCACCAGCAGCGTGTGCTGCGCGACCGAAAAGATATGCGCGCCGATGGTCTGCCCGTTCCAGCGCGCGACGCGCGCCAGCCCGTGCGCGATGTCGGCGATCTCGACATCGAACGGGGAGGGATCGAGCAGGTCGAGCCGCCGGCCCGACAGCATGCGCTGCCAGGCACGGGACTGCGCGTTGCGCGCGGTCTTCTTCGCCGTCATTTGGCCTTGAGGCGCGGCTTGCGCTGCGTCTTGCCGCAGGTCGCGTGGCAATGGCAGTCGACGAGATGGTCGTTGACCATGCCGGTCGCCTGCATGAAGGCATAGACGATGGTCGGGCCGACGAATTTGAAGCCGCGGGAGGATAGCTCTTTCGAGATCTGCGTCGACAGCGGCGTCGAGGCGGGCACGCTTCCCGTGGTCTTGAAATGATTGACCTTGGGCTTGCCGTCCATGAAGTTCCACAGCAGCTTCGAGAAGCCGGGGCCCTTCTCCATGATGTCGAGATACGACTTCGCGCTCAGAATCGCGCCGTCGATCTTGGCCTTGTTGCGGACGATGCCGGCATCGTTCATGAGGGCATGAACCTTTTTGGCATCGTAGCGCGCGATCTTCTCCGGCTGGAAATCGTCGAAGGCTTTGCGGAAATTGTCGCGCTTGCGCAGGATCGTGATCCAGGACAGGCCGGCCTGGAAGCCGTCGAGGATCAGCTTCTCGTACAGCGCGCGGTCATCATATTCCGGCACGCCCCATTCGGTGTCGTGATAGGCGACGTAGAGCGGATCGTCGCCCGGCCAGGGACAGCGGGTCTTTCCGTCGGGATGCAGGCGGGGGGCTCGGCTCATGCGGTAGGCTGCTTCGCGGGGATACGGACGACCTCAGGTTCTGCCAGCTTCAACGCGAGACCACCGGCGGTGAGCGGCTGGCCGGCATCGAGCGCGTCGGCGACACGGTCAATGCGCACCAAAGCGATGCCCTTGCCCCCGGACGTCGAGCCGATGGTGCCGACCGGCTTGTCGCCGGCGAGAATGGTCGCGCCGGCTTCGGGCGAGGGGCCGTCGAGCAGCACCTTCACGCTGCGGGTGCGCGCGGTGCCGCGATGTTGCATGCGCGAGACGACCTCCTGGCCGACATAGCAGCCCTTGTCGAAATCGACCCCGGCGAGACGGTCCATATTGGTCTCGTGCGGAAACGCATCGCTGTACGTGAAATCGAGCCCGCCGCGCGGCACGCCGAGCGCGATGCGGTGCGCCTCATATTCGCTCGCATCGACCAGTTCGGCCCCGATGAGGTCGGAGAGCTTCTGCTTGAGATCTTCAGGGATCAGGATGCGAAAGCCGAGCCCGTCTTGACGCGGATCGGCGAAGGCAAGGTCTGGCTGCGTCGCGGGCTGGCCGTCCCAGGCGGCGAGCACGCCGAGATCGAGGTTTTCCACCGTGACCTTGGCGCGCAGCTTGTAGAATTTCAGCTTGGTGGCGAGGTTGTCTGCCAGCGCTTTCGGGCAGTCGATCAGGAACCCGCCGCCATGGCCTGCGGGCACCTCGATGATCAGGAAATCAACGATGATCTTGCCCTGCGGCGTCAGCAGCGCGCCGAATCGCCCCAGGCCCGGCTTCAGCCTGTCGACGTCGGTCGTGACCAGGCCGTTGAGGAAGTTGCGCGCATCCTCGCCCGCGACCTTGATCACGCCCCGGTCGGGAAGAAACGCTGATTTCATGCGAAAATCTCTTGCGACATGTTGCTCCGGAACGTAAGCCCGCGAGGCACAAACGACAAGACCTCGAGCCCTGCGCTTGGGGACGAGAGAGGCCTTCAGCCATGACCCAGCGCTTCGATGTGATCCTCAAGAATGGCACCGTCGTCAACCAGGACGGCGAGATTGTTCGCGATATCGGCATCACGGAGGGGCGCATTGCCGAGCTGGGTCCGCTGTCGCAAGACAGCGCCGCGGAGGTGATCGACTGCAAGGGCCTGCACATCCTGCCCGGCGTGATGGACACGCAGGTGCATTTCCGCGAGCCCGGCCTGACGCACAAGGAAGACCTCGAGACCGGTTCGCGCAGCGCCGTGATGGGCGGCGTCACCGCCGTGTTCGAGATGCCGAACACCGCGCCGCTGACGGTGACGGAGGCCGAATTCACCGACAAGGTCAAGCGCGCCCATCACCGCATGCATTGCGATTTCGCCTTCTTCATCGGCGGCACCCGTGAGAACGTGCAGGACCTGCCGGTACTGGAGCGCGCGCCCGGCTGCGCGGGGGTCAAGGTGTTCATCGGCTCCTCGACCGGTGCGCTGCTGGTGGAGGACGACGAGAGTCTCCGCCGCATCTTCCAGGTGATCCGCCGCCGCGCCGCGTTCCATGCCGAGGACGAATACCGCCTCAACGATCGCAAATCGCTGCGCATCGAGGGCGATGCCCGGTCGCATCCGGTGTGGCGCGACGAGACCGCGGCGCTGATGGCGACGCAGCGCCTGGTCAAGCTCGCGCACGAGACCGGCAAGCGCATCCACGTGCTGCACATCTCGACCAGGGAAGAGATCGAGTTCCTGCGCGACCACAAGGACGTTGCCTCCTGCGAGGCGACGCCGCACCATCTGACGCTGGTCGCGCCCGAATGCTATGAGCAACTCGGCACGCTCGCGCAGATGAACCCGCCGGTGCGGGGGGCCGATCACCGGGCCGGCATCTGGCGCGGCATCGAGCAGGGCATCATCGACGTGCTCGGCTCCGACCACGCTCCGCACACGCTGGAGGAGAAGCAGAAGACCTATCCCGCCTCGCCCTCCGGCATGACCGGCGTGCAGACGCTGGTGCCTCTGATGCTCGACCACGTCAACGCGGGCCGGCTGTCGCTGGCGCGCTTTGTCGACCTCACCAGCGCCGGTCCCGCGCGCCTCTACAACATGGCCTGTAAGGGCCGCATCGCTGCCGGCTACGACGCCGATTTCACGGTCGTTGATCTCAAGCGCAGCGAGACCATCACCAACAAATGGGTGGCGTCGAAAGCCGGCTGGACGCCCTATGACGGCGTGCGTGTCACCGGCTGGCCCGTGGGCACCTTCGTCCGCGGCCGCCGGGTGATGTGGCAGGGCGAGCTGGTGACGCCCGCGCAAGGCGAAGCGGTGCGGTTTCTGGAGACGCTGAAGCCGTAGGTTGATGTGGGGATGCACACTGTTTCCCCACCCGTCTTGCGAGCGCAGCGAAGCAATCCAGAATCCATCCGCGGCGGCAGCCTGGATTGCTTCGCTGCGCTCGCAATGACGAGGGGATGGGTCTACATTTCCTCTCGAATGGGAGTGCAGTCCGATGTCCCAGCCAGCCGCCCTCATCACCACCGAGCAACTCACCGCCATTCTCGGCGATCCCAACCTTCGCCTCTACGACTGCACGACCTACAACGAGCCGGTCCCACCCGGCAGCGACGTGCCGTATCGCGCCGTGCCCGGCGACAAGACCTTCGCAGCCGGGCACATTCCGGGCGCCGATTTCCTCGACCTGCAAGGCGAGTTCTCCGACACCTCGTCGCAACACTTCTTCATGATGCCTGATGTTGCCCAACTGGAGGCCGCCTTCGGCCGGCATGGCCTCGATGCGGGCAAGACCGTCGTGCTCTACAGCATCGGCACCATGATGTGGGCGACGCGGTTCTGGTGGATGCTGCGCTCGCTCGGCATCGACGCGCTTGTGCTCGATGGCGGCTTCGACAAATGGAAGGAGGAGGGGCGGCCGGTCGCAACAGGCGCACCGAAAGGCTATCCCGCGACGACCTTCAAGGCGACGCCGCGCACGGGCTTCTTCGTCGACAAGACCAATGTGAAGGCGCGGATCGGCGATCCCGCGACGGTGATCGTCAACGCGCTCGGGCCGCAGTTTCATCGCGGCCTCGAGCCGAGCCGCTACGGCCGGCCCGGCCGCGTTCCCGGCAGCGTCAACGTATCAGCTGCGACGCTCACCAATGCCGACAAGACGTTGACGACGCTTGCGGATGCCGAAGCCAAATTCGCGGCCCAGGGCGTCACGCGGGACAGGACCGTGATCTGCTATTGCGGCGGCGGCATTTCGGCGACCATCGACCTGTTCCTGCTGACGCAGCTCGGCTACGACAAGCTGACGCTCTACGACGCCTCGATGGGCGAATGGGCGAGGGATCCGGCGCTGCCGATCGAGACGGATTAGGTTGGCTCGGGAGCGATTTCGCCTGTGGCCATCCTTCGAGACGCCGAGTGCTTTGCGCTAGTTTTAACGAGGATCGATGCTGCTTAGCCTCATCCTGAGGAGACCGCGAAGCGGTCGTCTCGAAGGACGAGGCGCGCGCTCAGCTCGTGCAAAATGCTATATGCGATGGCCGTCCCCTCCAGGGGAGGGTAAGAAATCTCGGAACCTTTCTTCCCGGCCTGCATCCAATGTCCGGAACCAATGGAGACAGGATACCCGCCATGCCAGGGACCGCAGCCGGCCTGACCGCCGGTATCAGGACGTCGGAAGCCGAGCTGATCGACCGCGCGCGGCACCGGAACGAGGCCGCAATCCGCGAGATCATGCAGGCCAACAATCGCAGGCTCTATCGCCTCGCGCGCGGGATATTGCGCAGCGACAGCGAGGCCGAGGACGTGGTGCAGGAAACCTATGTCCGCGCCTTCACCCATCTCGATGGCTTCCGTGGCGAGTCGGGACTGTCGACCTGGTTGTCGCGTATTGCCATCAACGAGGCGCTTGGCCGGGTGCGAAGCGCAAAGCCGCATGTCGAGCTTGGCGCGGTGCCGGAAGAGGCGCTCGAGGCGCAGATCATCAAATTTCCCGTTTCTCCCGCAGGCGATCCGGAAAGGACCATGGCTCAACGTGAAATCCAGCGCGTCGTCGAACGCGCCATCGACGAGTTGCCGGACGTCTTCCGCATGGTCTTCATCGCGCGGGTCATGGAGGGCATGAACATCGAGGAGACCGCAGATCTGCTCGGCGTGAAGCCGGAAACCGTGAAGACGCGGCTGCATCGCGCCCGCACCATGCTGCGCGAGAATGTCGAGAAGGAGATCGGTCCGGTGATGATGGACGCGTTCCCGTTCGCCGGCTGGCGCTGCGAGCGTCTGACCGAAGCGGTGTTGAAGCGCCTTGGTGTCGGCGGCTGAAATTTTTCGGGAACGTTCGCATAAGACGCCCATCCAACTCCTGTGAAGCAACGCCGGCAAACGTCCGGCAGCACAGGAGTGTCAAACCATGTTTGTCCGTTGGAGCGCGGCGATCGCTGCCGCAATTCTGTTGTCCAGTCCGGCGCTGCTGCAAAGCGCCAGTGCAGCCGACAAGCCCACCGATCCGCAGATCGCCCATATCGCCTATACCGCTGGAGTCATCGACATCAACGCCGCCAAGCAGGCGCAGAAGAAGGCGAAGAGCAAGGACGTCAAGGCGTTTGCCGAGGACATGCTGCGCGACCACGAGGCCGTCAACAAGCAGGCGCTCGCGCTGGTCAAGAAGCTGAACGTCACCCCTGAAGACAACGACACCAGCAAGGCGCTGTCCAAGCAGGCCAGCGACAAGCTCGCCGAGCTCGACAAGCTGAGCGGCGCTGCCTTCGACAAGGCCTATGTCGCCAACGAGGTGGCCTACCACAAGCAGGTCAACGGCGCGCTGGAGACTCAGCTCATTCCCTCGGCCAGCAATGCCGAGCTGAAGAGCCTGCTGCAGACCGGCCTGAAGATCTTCCAGGGCCATCAGCAGCACGCCGAGCATGTCGCGACCGAGCTGAAATAGGGAGCGTGCGATGATGTCGGGACGGCTGTTTTCGCTTCCACTCGCGCTCGTCTGCGCGGCGATGGTCGTCCCGGCGCACGCCGCGACGATAGAGATCACGATGGAGAATCTCGTGATCTCTCCGGCTGAGATATCGGCCAAGGTCGGCGATACCGTCAACTGGGTCAACAAGGACGTCTTCGCCCATACCGCCACCGCGAAGAACGGCGATTTCGACGTGACACTGCCGCCGAAGAAATCGGCGACGTCAGTTCTGAAGAAGGCGGGAACGGTCGAGTATTACTGCCGCTATCATCCCAACATGAAGGCGACGCTCAAGATCGAGCCTTGAGGGAGGAGGGAGCTTTCACTGGCCCCGCCCGCGTGGCGGGGTCCTTTTCGCGAAAGGCTACTGCCTCGCGAGCGTGACCGAAAATTCGCCATTGCGGATGCGGCCGGGAAAGCCTTCGACGAACTTGGCGACCGCATCCTCGCCATAGGTGCCGACGAGCTCGGCAAAAGCCGCAAACAGGCTCGCCTGTGCCAGGCAGTCGCCGTCGACGCCGTCATGGCGCGCCTCGGCCCAGGCTTCGTTGAGATAGCCCAGTGCGGCCTGCTTCTGCTCGTGATCGGGCAGCGGCGCGCGGGCGGGGGCGTAGGAAATCGGCTGGCTCATGAAACTCGATCAGGGCTGGGGCGCGATCCACGGCGATGCGCTGTGCGAGAGGTTTAGCACGGGCGTTAACGACCGCTAGGCCACATCTTTAAGAACGGTTAACGGCTGTGAACAAAGTCGATGACAGGGTTCCAGCCGCTGTCATGCGGGGCGCGCCAAGAAATCAGTTCGCGTAACGCGCCGTCAGATCCCGCGAGATCTTCGAGCCTTCCTCGATATAGCGGCGAATCGCCACCGTCGCGGCCGGCGTGCAGCTGCGGTAGGTCTGCTGAAAGCCGTTATAGCCGCGGTTGAAACCGGCGATCATGCGGGTGCGGCGCTCACCGGAGGGGGTTTCGGCATCGATCAGCGCCTGCATCTCGTTGCGCCATTTGTTGCCCTCGTTGGATCCGCAGATGCCGCGCAGATAGTGCAGCCCCCCGAGGATCTCGGCCAGCCGCTGCAAATCGGCGTCGAACGGCGCCGCCACGTCCTGGGCCCGCATGGGTCCGGAGGCGCAGGCGAGAATCAGGGCAAAAATGGCCAGAAATCGCGTGGACATCGGCGGGGTGTATGCCCCCTCGGGGCTGATGACGCAAGGCGGGTGGTCAGGGGCCGATCAGGCGCGCGGCGGACTGGATGACCTCCTCCAGCCCCCCGGTCAGCTTGAGGTCGCCGAGGCTGGCGAGGGCATCCGGGGCGATCCAGCGGTAATCGTCGAGCTCGTCGTTGAGCGAGGGCTCCCGGGCCACCCAGCGGGCGGCAAAGGACATGATTATGTAATGGCCGGCGCCGGGCGCGGCGGGCAGCACCTCGCGCCAGCCGGCAAGGCCGACGATCTCGATTCGAAGCCCGGTCTCCTCGTCGACCTCGCGGCTCAGTGCCTGGTGCAGCGATTCGCCGAACTCGACCCGGCCGCCGGGCAACGAATAGAACCCCTTCGCCGGCGAGCGCGCGCGGCGGGTCAGAAGCACCCTGCCGTCACGGAAGATCGCGGCACTGACCGCGATCTGGGGGTGGGTGGGCTGGACGACGGCCGGCATCTCTTCAACGATCTGGCTTAGTTCGACATGATGGTGTCGACGTCCGCTTCCGCGCCGCCATTGATGATGCCGCCGCAGGCGGCGATCAGCGGCTTGACCCAGAGGGCGGCCTGCTCGGCGAGGCGGACGCGGGTCGTGTCCTTCTCGACCTCGCGCATGGCCGAGCCGACCGCCGTTAAAATCGAGGTCATGGTGTCCGTGAGGTGGTCGAACTGGGCGCGCAGGTTGGGATCGGCCTTCTCATAGGCTTCGATGGCGAGATCGCGCGCCTTGAAATTCGACGCCGTGAAATGCTCGGCATAGGACAGCGGCGTCCAGGTCAAAAAATCTTCCGCGCATTCCGGCATGTCGGGAACCATTTCCAGCAGCATCACGGCTTCATTGAAATGGTTGAGATAGTCGGTGGCAAGCCCGGTCCGCGGATTGATATTGGCCACGCGCAGCCGCTCGGCCCAGGCGGTGGCCTCGGGGCCCGTCTGTACATGCGTCCGCGCGGGTTGGGAGGCCGTTGAGCTCATCTGCCGCAGTGTTAACGTTCGGGGTTAAAAGGACCTGAACGAACCCTATATAGACGCCTTGGGATGTGTGGACGCTTCGTCATAACTTCGGCCCCCGCGGCTTTGCGGCAATTGTTCGGCTATGTCGAGCAGCCGAACTTCCCGCCCCGGTACAATGTCGCCCCGACGCAGCCCATTCCGATCGTGCTGGTCGAGAACGGCGCGCGCCATTTCCGCCTGATGCGCTGGGGCCTCTTGCCTAGCTGGGTCAAGGACCCCAAGGGTTTTACGCTCCTGATCAATGCCCGTTCCGAGACGGTGCTGGAGAAGCCCGCGTTCAAAAAGGCGATACGCCGGCGGCGCGGCCTGATCCCGGCCGACGGCTATTACGAATGGAAGGTGGAGGGCGGCCGCAAGCAGCCGTTCTTCATCCACCGCGCCGACGGTGCGCCGCTCGGCTTCGCTGCTGTGTTCGAGACCTGGGCCGGGCCGAACGGCGAGGAACTCGACACCATCGCGATCCTCACCGCCGCGGCGGGCGAGGATCTCGCCGCGCTGCATGACCGCGTGCCCGTCACCATCAGCGAGCGCGATTTCGAGCGCTGGCTCGATTGCCGCAGTGACGAGATCGATTCGATCCTGCCGCTGATGGCCGCACCGCGCATCGGCGAGTTCGCCTGGCACCCGATCTCCACCCGCGTCAACCGCGTCGCCAACGACGACGAGCAGCTGCTCTTGCCGATCAGCGCGGAGGAGATGGAGGCGGAGGCAGAGGCTGCGAAGCCGAAGAAGGCGACGCGGAAGGCCGCGGCCAGCTCGGCGGATGATGGGCAGGGATCATTGTTTTAGGCGGGTTTGCTTTAGCCGAGCTGCCGCCATTCACTCCGCTGTCGTCCCGGATCAGCGCTCCGCTTCGCTACGCTTGTCCGGGACGACATCGAGTGTGAAGCGCCGCCTCACACAATCTCCTTCGCCCTCAACCCCGCGATCTCCGCCGCATCGAATCCCAGCTCGCCCAGCACCGCATCCGTATCCGCGCCCAATTCCGGCGCCATCCGGTCGAGCTTCCCGCCGCCATGCGCGAGCTTGAAACCGCTGCCGGCAAAGCGCAGGCGGCCATAGGGCGTGTCCAGCTCCTGGATCGCGCCGCGCGCCTTGATTTGCGGATGATCGATCACTTCCTCGACCTTCCAGATGCTGGCGCAGGGTGCGCCGGCGTCTTCCAAAATGCTCTCCCATTCGCGCGCGGGCTTGGCGGCGAGCGCCTCCTCGATGATGGCGCGTAGCGCAGGTTCGTTCTCGTTGCGCGAAAACCAGTCGGCAAAGCGCGGGTCGGCAAGCGTGTCCTCGCGGCCGAGCGCAGCCATCAGCGCGCGATACTGCTTCTCGTTGTTGACGGCAAGCAGGATGTGGCCGTCGCCGCATTTAAACAGGTTTGCCGTGGTCCTGCGGCTCACCGCCTGGTTGCCCGAGAGTGTCTGGCGATGGCCGGCGACCGACCAGTCCGCGATCTGGCCCGACAGAAACGCCAGCGTCGCCTCCAGCATGGAGACGTCGACGAGCTGGCCCTTGCCGGTGCGGTCGCGCTGGTACAGCGCGCTCGAGACGCCGAACGCGGCGGTCGCGCCCGAGAGCACGTCGCACACGGCAAAGCCCGTGCGCGTCGGCCCGGTTTCGGGATGGCCGGTGATGGCCATGATGCCCGAGAGCGCCTGCATCTTGCCGTCATAGCCGGGCCGCAAGCGATCCGGGCCGGTCTGGCCGAAACCTGACACCGCGCAATAGATCAGCTTTGGATTGATCGCGGAGAGCGCCTCATAGCCGATGCCGAGCTTGTCCATCACGCCGGGGCGGAAATTCTCCATGACGACGTCGACGGTCTCTGCGAGCTTCTTCACGATCGCGATCGCCTCGGGCTTCTGCAGATCGAGCGTCAGGCTGCGCTTGTTGCCGTTGATGGCCTGGAACGCCGGCGCCAGCCCGCGCTCGGCCCATTCCCGGCTGAGCGGCGTGCGGCGCATGTCCTCGCCCTCGCGCCGCTCGACCTTGATGATTTCGGCGCCCAGCAGCGCGAGCTGATAGCTGGCATAGGGGCCGGCCAGCACTTGCGTGAAATCCAGGATCTTCACGCCCTCGAACGGTCGCGTCACGTCGCTCTCCCTTTTTGTTTTGGTTGCCGGAGGACGTCAGGCGGCGCGGTTGCCGCGCGCGATCTCCTTCTGCTTGTCGAATTCGGCGCGGCGGCGCGCCAGCTCTTCGGGGGAGAGCTGCGCGACGTTGTTGTAGTCGAGCTTCCAGGAGGCATCCTCGCTCCAGCGCAGCGGCGACTGCATCGTCGTTTGCGGACCGCTCGCCGTCTCCAGCAGCTTGAGCGCCAGCTCGAGCGTCTGTGCCTGCGAGGCGACGTCGTGCGGCTTGCCGGCGGAATTGCCGAGCGGGAAGTCGGAGAACAGGAAGCGCGGCACAGCGGCGTGCTCGACGATGTCCTTGGCGCAGCCCATGATCACGGTCGGAATGCCGTTGCGCTCCAGATGCCGCGCCACCAGCGCCGTGGTCTGGTGGCAGACCGGGCAGTTCGGCACCAGCACCGCGGCATCGACCTTGTCGGCAAGACAGCGTGCCAGAATCTCCGGCGCATCGGTGTCGAGCGTAACGCGGTGGCTGCGGTTGGTCGGCGCGCCGAAGAAGCGCGGGGCCACTTCACCGATGCGTCCTGCGGCGCTGGCTTTCAAGAGCTGCGGCAGCGGAAACCAGGTGCCGCTGTCGGTGGCCGAAGTGTGCTTACGGTCGTAGCCGATATGCGAGATGCGAAGGTCGTGCTCTTTCGACGTGTCGCCGCCATAGACCTGATAGAATTTCGCGCTGCCGTTATACGCCGCGCCCGGCCCCTGGTCGCCCTTATCAGGATCGTACGGCGCGGCGGTCGTGATGATGGTCACGCGCGACTTTGCCAGCGGCTTCTTCAGCGCCTGGAACGGTGCCGAAGTGTAATGCGCCCAGCGATACGCCGTGGTGTAACCGATCGCCGCATAGTAATCGCGGGTGCGCTGCATGTAGGGGATGGGGGCATCGTAGTCGGGCGCAAAGCCGAATTCGTCGTCGCGCGAAGCGGACATGGGCGCGTCTCCTGGTTCCTGGTCGGGACCAGACTAGAGATAGTTCTGGGATTGCTCAACGGGGGGTGGGAGGATGCAGGCCTGAATTGCATTGCGCAATGCCTCGCCGCGCGGCAGGTGCGCTCCCTCGCCCCGCACGCGGGGAGAGGCGAAGAAAGCACCTACCTGAACACATGCAGCGCCGCATATTGCAGCAGCATGATCGCCTTGGCGTCGATGATGCGGCCGTCGGCGATCATCGCCAGGGCCTCGTCGATGGAAAGCTCCAGCACCTCGATGTCCTCGCCCTCGTGCTCGAGACCGCCGCCGTCGCTGACGCGCATCTCGGGCTCGTATTCGGCGACGAAGAAATGCAGCTTCTCGGTGATGGCGCCCGGGCTCATGAAGGCCTCGAACACCTTGTGGACGTGATGCAGGCGATAGCCGGTTTCCTCCTCGGCCTCGGCGCGGATGCGCTCCTCGGGCTCGGCATTGTCCAAAACGCCGGCGGCCGCCTCGATCAGCAGATCGTCGTAGCCGCGGATGAAGGCCGGCAGGCGGAATTGCTTCACCAGGATCACTGTCCGCCGTGCGCGATTGTACGGCAGCACGGCGGCGGCGTTGTCGCGCTCATAGGTCTCGCGGTGCTGCGTCTGCCATTCGCCGCTGGCGCGGCGGTACTCGAACGTGGTGGTCTTCAGCGTGGTCCAGCCGTCCGAGAGCACACGGACGTCCTTGATGCGGACGCGGTCGGAAATGGTCATGGCGGGATCTCAATTGCTTGGCGTGGTCGCGCGGCCGTCGAGCCACTTCTGGTACATCACGGACGTCGATAGCTCGAAGCCCAGCGAGCCGTAGAACGCATTGGCCTGCGCGTTCTCGCGGCGGACCAGGAGCTGCAGCTTGGCAATGCCGGCTCCGCGCAGCCAATCCTCGGCCGCTGCCATGATGACGCGGCCGAAGCCGCGCTTCTGGCAGTCTGGATCGACCGCGACGTAATAGACCCAGCCGCGATGGCCGTCATGGCCGACCATGACGCTCGCGACGATCGCGCCATTGTCGCGGCCGATCAGCACGGTGGAATTGTCGCGCCGCCGCGCCAGGTCGATGTGTCAGCATGCGGATTGTTCCAGGGCCGCGTCAGGCCGCAGCGCTGCCACAGCGCGACGACCTTCTCGACATCGGCGTCGGTGATCGCAGAGATCGCAAGCGACACGCTCACAGCACCTTCCCCGGGTTCATGATGCCGTGCGGATCGAGCATCGCCTTGATCGCGCGCATCAGCTCGATCGCGGTCTTGTCCTTGACGTCGGGCAGCTCGTCGCGCTTGAGCACGCCGATGCCGTGCTCGGCGGAGATCGAGCCGCCCATGCGCAGCACGATCTCGAACACCACGGCGTTCACCTCGTGCCAGCGCGCCAGATAATCGGCGGTGTCGGCCCCGATCGGCTGGCTGACATTGTAATGAAGATTGCCGTCGCCGAGATGGCCGAACGGAACGGGGCGCGCGCCGGAGATCAGCCTCACCACGGCGGCGTCGGCCTCGGCGATGAAGGCGGGCACGGCGGCTACGGGAACCGAAATGTCGTGCTTGATCGAGCCGCCCTCGGGCTTCTGCGCCGCCGACATCTCCTCGCGCAGCTTCCAGAAATCGTTGCGCTGGGAAAGGCTCGACGCGATCACGGCATCGTCGACGATCTCCTCTTCCATGGCGCGGGCGAGGATCGTCTCCAGCGGCGTACGGGCGTCGTCACCGGGAGAGGACAATTCCATCAGCACGTACCAGGGATGCTTCTCTGCGAGCGGATCGCGCACATCGATGCCGTGCCGCACCGAGAAGTCGACCGCCATCTCCGACAGCAGCTCAAAACTCGTCAGCGCATTGGCGGCTTCGCCTTGCGCGATCGTCAGCAGCTTCAAGGCCGCGTCCGGCGACTTCAGGCCGACGAAAGCGGTCTCGACCGCCCGCGGTTTCGGGAACAGTTTCAGCGTCGCCGCCGTGATGATGCCGAGCGTGCCTTCGGCGCCGATGAAGAGATTGTGCAGATTGTAGCCGGTGTTGTCCTTTTTCAGCTTCGAGAGCACGTTGAGCACGCGCCCGTCGGCGAGCACCACCTCCAAGCCCAGCGCCATCTCGCGCGCCACGCCATAGGCGAGCGCGGCGGTGCCGCCGGCATTGGTGGAGAGATTGCCGCCGATGGTGCAGCTGCCTTCCGCGCCCAGCGACAGCGGAAACAGCCGGTCCACATCGGAGGCCTTCGCTTGCGCCACCTGCAACACCACGCCGGCTTCGACCGTCATGGTGTTGGAGGCGGTATCGACCTCGCGGATCTTGTCGAGCCGCCGCAGCGACACCACGACTTCGCCATTGTGCGGGGTCTGGCCGCCGACGAGGCCGGTATTGCCGCCCTGTGGCACCAGCGCGATCTTGTGCGCGAAGGCGAGCTTGCAGATTTCGGAGACTTCGGCCGTCGAGCCCGGGCGCAGCACCAGCGGCGAGCGGCCGTGGAACAAATTGCGCTCCTCGGTGACGTAGGGCTCGATGTCATTCGCATCGGTGATGGCGTGGCGCTCGCCGACGATTTTGCGGAATTGCTCGATCAGCTCGGGCGCAAGCGGAGGGGTGGCAGGTTGATTGACGTTCATTCTCGTGTCTCTTCTCAAGCTTCTTATCGCGCAACCGCGGCCCGGCGCAGCCGGTCGTTGATCGCTTCGCCGAGGCCTTCCTCGGGAATCGTCATCACCGCGATCGTCCGCGTCCCCTTCGCATCCAGGCTGCGAAGATAGCCGAACAGATTGGCGGCGGCTTCATCGAGATCACCGGTGGGCGACAGATTCATGACGGCGGCTGCGGCCTCCATACCGGGCAGGCGCGCCGGTCCGAACCCCAGCAGCGCTTCGCCGGGCGCCACCTCCTGCGCGTTGAGCCGCACGGGAGCGCGCGGTGCGTAATGCGAGGCCAGCATGCCCGGCGCCAACGGTTGGCTGTCGTCGCTCTCGCCCTCGGCCGTCGGTCGCACTAGGCTCGCACCCAGCACCGCCTCGATCCGCTCGCGCGACAGCCCGCCGGGTCGCAGCAGCATCGCCGTCTCGAAGCAGCCGATAATGGTCGATTCGACGCCGACCGTCACAGGCCCGCCGTCGACGATCAGGTCGATCCGCCCCGATAAATCGCTTTCGACATGGGCGGCCAGCGTCGGCGAGACGTGACCGGAGATGTTGGCGGACGGCGCCACCACCGCCCCGCCAAAGGCGCGCAGGATCGCCTGCGCGACAGGATGGGCGGGAATGCGGATCGCGACCGTGTCGAGGCCGGCGGTGGCGAGATCCGCCACCGGGCAGCCCTCCGTCTTCGGCACCACCAGCGTCAGCGGCCCCGGCCAGAACGCCTCCGCAAGCTTCAACGCGCGCGCGTCGAACCGCCCGATCCGTTGCGCGGCCGAGAGGCCGGCGACATGCGCGATCAGCGGATTGAACGCCGGCCGCCCCTTGGCGGCGTAGAGGTGGGCGATCGCGGTGGCGTTGGCGGCATCGGCCCCGAGCCCGTAGACCGTCTCGGTCGGAAACGCGACCAGCCCGCCGGCCGCCAGGGTCCGGGCAGCGGCTTCCGCGCCGGCCACGCCGGCCGGTAAAATCAGCGTTTCAACACCCGTTTTCACAGGGACAAAATTCCTCATCTCGGCCGCTTGCGGTGCGTCAAACCCAACGCTATAAGCCGCCTTCTTGTCGGAGTGTGGCTCAGCCCGGTAGAGCACTGCGTTCGGGACGCAGGGGTCGCAGGTTCGAATCCTGCCACTCCGACCATCATTTCAAGTACTTATAGTTTCTATGTTTTTCGGGCGCAATGAAATGCGCAATGATTTGAGGCACGGCAGCCATGCCCGTCGATCTCAAGGCTTTCGCCAAGGGCGTCGAGGAGCAGATAAAGCAGATCCGGGACGATCTTGCGCCGCTAAGCCGGGAAAATGACAATCGGGGAACGCGAAGGAAACGGGCCTTGGCGGGACGTCACGCAGGACATGGTCAAGCACCACAAGTCCTCCCTCCGGACCTACGAGCTTATTCTGGCTGACCTCCGGGCACGAATAGCCCGCGGCGAATAGGGTTCAGCTCAGCGCTTTCCCCCAAACGCCTCTGCGGCCGCTTCCTGGAAATCTGGATGGTGATGGCCGTAGTTGGCCTCGAGCTGCTCCACAGTCATACCAAGCCAGCCAGCGGCTTCCCACATATCGACACCTGCCTGCATCAGCCAGGTGGCCGCGGTGTGGCGCAAGGAGTGGCGAACCACGTCATCGCCTAGCCCGGCATCCTCCAGGATCCCCTCCCAAGCCGATCTGATCTTGCCAGCAAGCGGCTGGCCATCGTGCATGCGGTTGACGACGAAGCGAATCTGATCGCCATCCTTCAAAAGGCCCGCCGCTCGCAGCTCGGACGAGCGCGTCTGGTCGATCTTCCGCCAACGGACCAAGTGAGGGCGTAGCCGGCTGGCAATCTTTGCGGGCGGGCGTCGCTTCTTGGTTGACCGTTCCAAAGCCCCCTTGCCCTGGTACACCATCGCGTCCAGATTCATCCAGGGATGGGTCGTTGTCGGCAGCCACTGTGTTCGGCGGATCGTCTCTTCGCGGCGGGCGCTGTACATGCCAACCAGAGTGAAGCGCGCAGCCGGATAGCGCCGACGGATAATCCATCGCTCACGTCTCATGAGCTTGCCATCTTCCCCGCGTTTCCAGGTGCCCCGCTCGTTGTCCCACACGTAGCCAATCGCAGCGCCGAGCAAGCGGGCGGCTTCATTGCGTGTCAACCATCGGTGACGCCCCTCCGCCTTTGATGGCAGAGTGATCTTTGGCACCACCCTAAGCGTGTGTTCCGCGTGATACGCGTTAATTGCAGCCCGCAAGTCCTCAAGTCGACGTCGCGCGGTCTGGTCCGAGACCGTACCGTGGCGGGGCTTGATGCCGGCTTTCCTGTTGTTGTCGTTCGGCGTGCCCGTAGACCAGTCTACGAAATCGCGACAAAGCTGAGCCTTGAGTTCGCCGACCGTCTTGTCGCCAAAGAAGTTATTGAGATCTAGCAAACGAATGAGCAGCAGGTCGTGCTGGGCCCATGCCCGCTGGTCACTTTTGTCCTTAGGACGTTTTGAAATTTCGTAAGCGGTGAGGACGTCAGCTATGGCGAGTACGCCGGGGTCGGTGGCGCCGATTGTGCTGGTATGCCGCTCGCCGATGTAGTTTTCGAGCGCCTTCGCAGCGCCGTCAATGTCGTCGCGGCCGCAGCCTGTGCGGATTTGCCGGCCACGGTCGAGGATGATCCAGATTTCATCATCCTCTCGGAACCAGAGGCGTGGGGGCTTGGCTTTACGGCCCGGCATGATGGCTTGACCAATTTGCGGATGGCGCGAGGTGTGGTCAAATCTTTGCCTGCCACTTTGGCGATTTCAAGAGTCCCAGCGGCTGCGGCCCTGCGCAACGAAGACAAAGTCAATGGACCGTGGGGAAAGAATACGACAGCGGCCTCGACGAGAGTCATCACTTCGTCCTCGTCCCATTGGGCAGGATCGGGCCGTGCTTTCGCGCGAGCGAGTTTGTCGATCTTGCGCTTTGGCATATCTTGAACGCGGTGCTCGTGAGTGCTCCAGGCCTTTGGATCGGCCGACGGGTTTCAAGGTGTACGCGAAATCTGCTCTTGGAAGCGCTGCATCTCGTTGATGCGGCAATCGGTGGCTTCCGAGTGCAAATCGGACAATCTCGGACTCTTAATCAGCGGGTCCCAGGTTCGGGCCCTCGTGCGCCCACCATAAAAGCCCTTCTCGATCAATCGCTTGGGCGAGCCGCTTTTCGAGAACAAAACGGGTCTCGTGCGAAATTATTTGGAATCGGACGTTACACGACCGGACCGGGTGTCGACCTTATCCTTTGTTTCTGTACCTTCACCCATTCGATACAGCGCGGAAATCCTATGGTACAGGCCGATCACGTGCTCGTCGTAGATTAGGATACAAGAGCGAGCAAAACGGGCAATCTGTTATGCCCGTCGCCGCAGGCTATTGATTTGCTCCAGTGTCCACCTGGCTATCAAAGGTCTGTCGTTCCGCCTCCGGCCGCAGCATGGCGGTGAGGTCGCAGACGCGGGCAGTCCCGGCGAGCAAATGAATCCACCCTCCGAGGGCACCATAAGCCCGCAATGTGCGTGGCGATCGGTTGCCACAGTCCGGGCCGTAAATTGTACGACGATCCTGTGGTCGCTTGTCAGGCGAGGGCTTGTAGGTGGCGATGTAGGGATGGGCGATGTCGTTCCGAGTCGGCCGACGGCGACTTTACCTGGATCGGCCTGGATACATCGAGCGGCAGTGCTCGCCGGCTGGAGACGTTGCGCACCGCGAGACCAGAGCGGATGCTCGCGACGCCGGCGATCCGGGATATGCGTGCAATCAGATTTTCGAGGTCGGAGACGTCGGACACAATGGCACGCAACAGATAATCCTGATCTCCGACCTTGAGATAGCAGTCCATGATTTCGGCGATGCGGCCGACTTCAGTAGCAAAGCCGTCGCGGACACTCTGCACGTGTTTTTCCAACGTCACCTGGATGAATGCCATGACGCGCAGGCCGACAATCTGCCGACGGTCTTCAAGTTTGACCAACAGTTTCTCGATTGGTGTGTATGACCACCAATGCTGGTAGGTCACTCGAGCCCGCACTCTCGCTAAAGTGCCCAGTACCCAGAGGCGAGGGGCCTCACGGGAAAGCCGGGTGGGTAGCCTTGTGATCCCCGAGGCTGACTACTGAGCCAGCGGCACGTGATAGGGACAGCGCCTTCCTTGCTCCAATGAGGGTGCCGAGTCACGTCGCCTCTGGCTGTCCGGCGAAGCGGATGCGGCAGAGATAGCGCATTTGTCGATCCTCCCCGGGTGGACATAGGCGCCGAGTCGCATCCGCGCTGCTTTCTGGTTGAACTCCACGAATCGGGTCCAGTTTTTACGCCTTACCGGCTGATGCGCCTGATGGAGCTTGGTAACGCATTTGACGCAACGGACACAATCGTCTTGGATACGAGAAACTTGCGTGGAGCCCGACCCGGTAAGCGGCGCGACGGTTCGAAAGCAACTGATGCGCGATCCGAATGGCCAGTCCCACACGGTCCACGAGCCGGGGAGCCCGTGAGGTCAATCAGTCATAAATGTCCAGTGGATTGGCTGCGCGCCAATCCGGCGCGTAGCCCCGAGCGGCTGCCGCTGATCGCAAGCGCGCCGAATGGCTATTGTCTGAGACGTAAACGTCGATATTGCTCTCGACGGCAAGCGGCCACATGGGCCGCTTTCCGTTTTGTAAATTGCCGCGCAGGTCCGTCAGCTTTCGGTAAGCCAGCCCCGATAAAGAATCGTTTGTTTAACGGGGGCGTGGCAGGGACAGCGCATGAGCTGAAGGACCACCATGTGCCGAGTTACGCTTCCGTTAAGCATTGCCGTTCGGATGCGGCAGGGATAGTGCCTCATGATGCTGCCCAGGCCGTCAAGCGCCGAGCGGCGTTCGCACAGCTTCCGACTCACGGGTTAGTTCTCATTCTGGCGATTTCGCTCGTCTTGCGAGCAATAAGCTCCTGATCAGTTTCTTGCCACCGTTAAAGGTGAGCTTGAGGCAGCTAGCTGGGCGGCAGGGACAGTGCGCTGCCCCTGCGTATCCGTGGGGTATAAGCGCCGAGTCAAGTTTTGCTATTCGGGCGGGGTAGGGACAGCGTCTGCTCCAGCGCAACAAACGACGTCGAGTCGCGCCCGCACTGCTTCCGATCACATCGCCAACACTCTGAACGGAAGGAGATTGCCTAGCTGAATCCCGTCCGCTGTTGCCTTGTTGCAATTGTGTGCGCCATCCGTGGCGACGACCACGCCGACAGCGTCGCCGATTCTTCAACGAGGTGCTCCTTCGCGGTCGCAATGGGGTGCTTTCTATTACGCTCCGTCTGGATTTACTCCGCCAACATTCTTGCGTCTCTCATGTGCGTTTGGCTTGTGATTCTTGTTTATGCGAGGCGCGCGTGTCTGGTCACCTGTGTCTCCAATTGTTTACGGCAAAGACTCAGCTTAGAGAGTCGCCGACGAGGATGGGACCGACCGATTTTGGTAGGTGCCCTGGGTACTTCTCGAAGATACAACATTGTAGCCCTTGAGAATTTGAGCCTCATGGGAGCAAAGGTGGCCAGCCCCAGTCTTCGTGACCGGGGTTGGCCACCAGCGCTTGCGACGCCATGCACACAGAGTAGCGCCAGGCCAACGAATGCATATGTTCGAGCGGCATGTCACGTCCCTGCGATCGCAAGCGCTTGCGGTGCTTGCAGCCAATCAGGCCCGTGCCGCCGATCAGTCGCTGGGACTATCAGATCGCAAGGCCGCCACATTTAACATCGAGGAAGTTCAGGCAATGCTAGCCATACTCGATTGCATGAATCCAAACATGCAGCCGAAGGAAGCACGGCAGATCGCTGCGCGCATACGCGCGGTTCTAGAGGCGCCACATGGGGTGGAGCCCGTTCGGGTAGCATGTTTTTGAGACCACAAGATGTGAGCTTCAGTAGGTGCCCGTCCGATCTTGAACGAGGAAGCTGAACTTGTCGAAACTTTAGCCTACCCCTTGAGGATCGAATGGACACCCATAAGAATGAGCCACTGACGCCGAAACGCCGTGGTGCCAAGCTTGATCGTAGGTGACCTGACGAAGGCTGCAGCGCGCTCCAGTTCAATATTTTCGGCGAAGGCCATCGCCAAGAGGTCAAGTGTTTCCGCCAGGAAGACGTGGAACGAGATCGCTCCACAAGACCTCTTTCATTTAAGCCAAATCTTGCCTGCCCCCTGCGCAGAAGTCGGAGCGTTGCGACGACAGCGCAGCACAGGTAAACAGATCGCAGCTGGGCCTAACTGAAGGTCATCGCCCCAAATTCGTCCGCGCCTGTACGGAAGGCTTTCAGCAGTTGCATGATGCGCTTTCGCGCTGAGCAGCGGATGTCCGCCGTGGTGCATTCCCGCAACCGCAGGAGTCCTATCGGCTTTCCAAAGGCGTCGGCGAGGCTATTGCAAACTGGCCCCGCCCAACTCAATTTAATATTGAGCTCGACATGCAAACAATCACGAGCGTCGCTGAACTTCGCCGCACTCTCACAAAATCCCGCAGTGCGATCAACGGGTCGGATTCGTGCCGACGATGGGCTATCCCCACGATGGCCACCTGGCGCTGATTGCGGCAAGCCATGCGAATGCGATGTGAGCGTCGTCACAGGAGGTCTATCCGAGCAATTTCGAAACCTTTGTTGAACCTGGCGACCTCGCGAGACCTCTGTGCGGAGCCTTGAGGCCTGGACATTTTCGCGGTTTCGCGACTGTCGTATGCAAATTGTTCAACATGGTGCAGCCCGACATCGTCTTTTGGCCAGAAGGATCGTCAGCATTGCACAGTCGTGCGTCGTATGGTGGTTGATCTCAATCTCCCTATCGAGATCATCACCGTACCAAACGGTTCGCGAAAAGGATGGGCTCGCCATGAGTAGTCGCAACCGCTATCTCAGCAAGAGAGAACGTCAGCAGGCCCTAGCGATCAACCAGGGACTATCCGCAGCGCTCGATGATTTTCGGTCGGGAGAGCGCAACGTAGAAAAGCTGATTGCGGCCGCAAAGGCGCATTTAGAGGGGGTTGACAGACTGCAGTATCGACGGTGACACGGCTCAAAGCCGCCGACAGTCCACTGCGGCTCCCCGCGATGCTATGTGCGGCCGCCTACGTTGGCTCAACGCGCTGATCGACAAGTAATCCTGGCGTTGCCAACTCGGTAGCGCAAGGCGTGGCCAAGCCGCGCACAGCTTAGTCAGCTGACAGAAACGTTCAGGCACTATTCTGAGAGGTGTATCGAGCTGGCAGCAGAGGGCGAGCTCCGAGAGGACTTTGTTCGGCGAGTAGCGAAGCGACATCGCGTGCCCACGGAATATGTAAGGCCGTGAACTGTGTGTCCGGCAACCCGCAAGTCTTGCGACGGAGATCACCGGCCAATTCGACAAACCTTGGTATAGTGCTTTGCAGCCGAGGCTATATCACCCACTTACCTTTGTAGAGTTGAGCACCGGTCAGATCGTTTGTACTTTCGACGTCGAACCTGGATCGTTCGGTCTGCGGGACAGTGCGAAGCCTGAACTAACGCCTTGCTAGAAGTCGTTGCGTTCCAATCAGTTGTTAAGACGAACATCTTGGTTCGAATCTTTGGCCGAGTGCACGCAAAAAGGGCAGGGACTTCGTAGCTGGGGCTCTAGCACAGTCGCCGCGTTGCCGATCATTGCCATAGTAAGTTGCTGGCAAATTTACATCCCACTCCGGAAATACGAGTCGACATGGCATTTACCGCGCTTTTCATCAAACGTCCGGTATTGTCAATCGTCGTCAGTCTCCTGATCTTGCTGATCGGCTTGCGCGCCGCCACCCTACTGCCGATCCGGCAATATCCGAAGCTATCCAATACGGTCATCAATATCACGACTGTCTATCCTGGCGCCTCTGCCGACACGATCCAGGGGTTCATCACCACTCCCCTGGAGCAAGCAGTCGCGTCCGCCGAAGGCGTCGACTACATCAGTTCCTCGTCTGTGCTTGGTGCCTCGACGATCCAAGTCTACATCAAGCTGAATTTCGATCCAAACGAAGCGCTCACGGAGGTGCTCTCGAAGGTCAACTCAGTCAGATACCTAATCCCGAAGGAATCAAACGATCCGGTGGTCACGAAGTCGAGCGGTCAGACCACTGCTGTTATGTATATCGCTTTCTCCAGCGAGGAGCTGGCGGCCAGCGCGATAACCGACTACCTCTCGCGGGTCGTGCAACCGGTTATCTCAACCGTCGACGGGGTTGCAGCGGCAGACATCCTGGGCGGCCAGAGTTTTGCAATGCGGCTATGGCTCGATCCTGCGAAAATGGCTGGGCATGGCGTGTCGCCGGCTGAGGTTTCGGCTGCAATCGCCGCCAATAACTTCCAGGCCGCGGCGGGCCAGGCCAAGGGCTATTTCACTATCTCCGATGTCACGGCAAATACGGATCTGCGGAGTGTGGATGATTTCAAGCGGATGATCGTCAAAGCCAATGACGGTGGCTTTGTGCGCATGGAAGACATTGCAGTAGTCGAGCTTGCCGCGCAGACGACAGACACTAGCGTCGCGATGAACGGCGAGCACGCGGTCTTCATCGGCGTGCAGGCGAGCCCGCAAGGCAATCCGCTAAACATAGTGCGAGGCGTCCGAGCGCTGTTTCCAGAAATGGAGCGTAACCTGCCGCCGTCGCTGAGGATGAAAGTGGCCTACGACTCCACCCAGTTTATTCAATCATCGATCGATGAAGTGGAGAAGACGCTCATCGAGGCTGTCGTGGTCGTGGTGATCGTGATCTTTCTGTTCCTGGCCTCGCTGCGGTCGGTCATCATTCCTGTAGTCACTATTCCGTTGTCGCTCGTGGGTGTCTGCAGCATGATGCTCGCGCTGGGGTTTTCATTCAATCTCCTGACTCTCCTTGCGATGGTTCTCGCGATCGGTCTCGTGGTCGACGACGCGATCGTGGTGGTGGAGAACATTCATCGCCATTTAGAAGAAGGTGCGACGCCCCTACTGGCTGCTACAAGGGGCGCGCGCGAGATCGTCGGTCCCGTTATCTCCATGACGATCACCTTGGCTGCGGTATATGCACCGATCGGGTTTCTCGGCGGCCTCACCGGTGCGCTGTTCCGCGAATTCGCGTTTACGCTGGCGGGAGCTGTGATCGTGTCGGGCGTGATCGCTTTGACGCTGTCGCCCATGATGTGCTCGCTCTTCCTGAGGCGCGCCGAGGGGGGGCGATTTGCAAGGCTTGTGAACCGCGGGTTCGGCGCCATAACACGATGGTACGGCCGCAAGCTCGACCGCTCGCTCGACTATCGCCCAATTACCGGCCTATTTGCGCTGACCATGTTAGGCCTTGTCGGTTTTCTCTATATGAATATTTCCAAGGAGCTGGCGCCGGAGGAGGATCAAGGTATCGTATTCGCGCTAACGAAGGCGCCGAAATACGCCAATATCGACTACCTCGACTATTACGGCACCAAACTTGAAAATGCGTTCAAGAAATTTCCAGAGAGTGACTTGAGCTTCGTGCTCAATGGCATCAGCGGCCAGCAGAGTGGGATGGCCGGCATGTTGCTCAAGCCGTGGAACGAGCGCACGCGATCATCGATTGTACTAAAATCCCTTGTTCAAGCCGAGCTGTCCAAAATCGAAGGCATTAACGCGTTTGCCTTTAGCTTGCCTCCGCTTCCGGGCGGTTCGGGTGGCCTACCGGTGCAGATGGTGATTAATTCGACGGTTGGCTTCCAATCCGTTTACGAGCAGATGTCGAAGCTGAAGGAAGTCGCGCGCAAGAGCGGTCTGTTCATGGTGAGCGACTCCGACCTCGAGTTCAACCAGCCGGTGGCACGAATTAAGGTTGATCGGTCCAAAGCCAACGAGCTTGGCATCACCATGCAGACTATCGGTAGCGCGCTCGCCACTTTACTTGGCGGAAACTACGTCAATCGCTTCAATTTGCAGGGTCGTTCCTACCAGGTGATCCCGCAGGTCCCACGTCAGGAACGCCTGGCGCCGCAAGCAATCGGGAGCTATTATGTGAAGACTGCGACGGGCTCGATGCTCCCGCTCTCTACCGTAGTCTCCATCGAGACTGCGACCGATCCGAACGCTCTCACCCACTACAATCAGCTCAACTGCGCGACCTTTCAGGCCGTGCCGATGCCTGGCGTCACGATCGGTCAGGCTGTGGACTTCCTGGAAGCCGAGGCAAAGAAACTGCCCGCAGGCTTCAGCCACGACTTTCTGGCCGACGCCCGCCAATACGTGTACGAGGGTAACCAACTGGCGATTACCTTTGCATTTGCAATCATCATCATATTCTTGGTGCTTGCGGCGCAGTTCGAAAGTCTGCGCGATCCCCTCATCATCATGATCAGCGTACCGATGGCAATCGTGGGTGCCTTGATCCCGCCATTTTTTGGCTGGGCCACTATGAACATCTACACCCAGGTCGGACTGTTGACGCTGGTTGGGTTGATTTCCAAGCACGGCATCCTGATGGTTGAGTTCGCCAATGAGCTGCAGCTCAAGGAGAGACTTGACCGTCGCTCGGCTATAGAGATGGCGGCGCGCGTCCGACTGCGTCCAATCTTGATGACTACGGCGGCAATGGTCACGGGCTTCATACCCTTGTTGACTGCAACTGGAGCTGGCGCCGCGAGCCGCTTCTCGATTGGGCTCGTGCTCGTCGCTGGCATGACTGTCGGCACGCTGTTCACGCTTTTCGTGCTGCCGGCGGTCTATGTCGTGTTCGCGTCCGACCACCGCGCCGATGCGAGCTCCGGCCGCGCGAAGAACGCCGCGGCGTTCGGCCTCACCGGCGCGGCTGATTCCCAGCTGGCCAAGCAATGACGATGAATTCAATCCAGGTTCGCTCTGTGGCAAGCGAGGGAGCCTGCGATCGCTTCACGCTCCGTTACGCATTGAGATCTTCACGCCGTGGTGCCGAGCTTGGCGGCTATCGGGGGCTCGGAAGAACACATCGGTGATCCCCGGCTGCTCCGCTAAGGTGTATTGCACCGTGCATTTCAAGGCAGCGGAATGCCCAAGCTCGACATCGCCGGGGGAGAAGGGAATTGATCCTCGCCTGACAAAAGGTGCGTTGCTATTTATCCCAGGGCTCTTGAAGGAGAATTGTTTGCTTCCGTCTAACCGCGTCGCGTTGCTAGCTGAAAAATGATGGCGCTGAACCGCTTAGGGGTCGAGACGAGTTCAATTCCCTGGGAACGGCCCCGTACCCATGACCGACGCACTTACGGCTTTCGATACGAGGACCATTGATCGACAAGCCGAGAAACAAGCCGACGCGTTTTGGCTGAATGATCGTTGCCGGGTACCGGGAAGTGCAGCACAGTTTGCGTTGCACGATCGAAGTCGAGAACAAGAGCGACTGCTGAACGCAAAAACGGCCGCTGTCATTGTGAAGACGGGCGGAGCTGCTAAGCGAATGATCAGAATCTGCCGCAACCCGATGACCAATGGCCGCGCTGGCTCCCCGACGTGTGACCCGACGCCCTCCGGAGTGGGAAAATTAAGGAAATGCCTGAGTTTGATGCTGCTATCTGGTTTCTGGCCGCAACGACGTTTTTTGCTGCGTTTGTAAATGGAGCCATTGGCTACGGCTTTTCGTCGCTCACTGTACCCTTTGCGTTAGTTTTCTACACCAATCGCATTCTCAACCCCGCCATTGTCATCATCGAGGTCTTCGTCAACGGGTTGGCGCCGCCCTATCGGAGCAAGCTGGCTGATCGGCCTGCCGTTCGGGTGGATGCTGGGCGCTCTCTGTTCGCTGACGACAATCTCCGGGCCTCCCATAGCGATGCTGTTTAACAACCAGGGCTTGGTCAAACACGAATTTCGCCCCGGCCTAGCGCTGGTTCGCGTGGTGGAATCGAGCGTTACCGCCTTCGTCTACTATCAGCTCGGCTTGTTCATTTACGAAAGCGGCAGCTTGCTCTATGTTTTTGTACCGAGTGTCATGCTTGGCGTCCCGCTGGGGTCCTACGTCATTCGCCGGCTTGATCCGGAGATATTCCGACGCATCTGTATGAGCTTTGATGCTTGGATCGTGGGCTTCGGTTTGTCACGGGTGCTGATTGAGGTCGATCTAGTGCAGAGCGCCTGGGCTTATAGCGTGATGGCGGCGGCGATACTGATCGATCTCTGCCTGCTATACTTGTTCTTTACAACGCACAATCCAATCTGGTCAAAGCGACGGTCTCGGCGAACTGCGGATATAGGCGCTTGAACGATGCCGGCGGGCAACTCGGTATCGAATGAGCGCGCGTCCTGGACCTGATCGACGCCGCCCTCTTCGGCGGCGATAATGATGGCATGCAAATCTGGTTGATTGCTCCAGACTTCCCAGCCCACCGGTGCCAGGAATCCGGGATCGCAGGACACCCCTGAACTGTTGGAGGCTGATGTTGCCGCCATGCCACTCGAAATGGCTGTTCCCGGCGGTGGCCCAGAACAAACGAACTTAGGCCCAATGGCGGGAACCATCTGGCGGCCGGAAACCAGGACGAACGAATATCAAAAGCATCGGGGCCGACATTGGCCGCTTGCGCGTGGTAGCGGGGCTCGTTGTAGTGATCTCGCGAGACAGCGCCGCCACTCGTGATGAGAGCTTCCGATTGTGCAAAGTTGTCGGAAAAACTACGGCCGTGTTAGCCCCAACTACATAGAGGCGTGGGGCGCCGTCGGCTTTGTAGGCGTTGCGACAAGCCATACTGAGTGTTGCGATCCAGCTGTCGCAGACAAGCAAAAACTATCGCCCTCGTATGGCCAGCTCATCCGGGAGAGATTGGCCGAAACACCGCCATCCCCAGGGGCTCGAGGATCACCCCCTTGTCGCTCTCCGTGTGACGACGCAGTTCAGTATTCGTGACGGCATCGCATTTGCAGGGATGAAGGACGTCAACTGAGGCCATCATCGTCGAGCCGCGCGTCGCTCGCAGGCGACGCACGCAGGATGAGGGGCGCCGCGCCCGCGAGTCCGTTCTCTCAGGAGCGTCCGTGATACCATGTGCCAATTTGTCTGCCGGCCTGCTTGGGACACGCCTGACATTTTTTGTGGCCGGATTCGGCCTCGCGGCCTGGGCGCCTTTGGTGCCACTAGCCAAGGAGCGGCTCGCGGCGGATGACCGCATGCTTGGTCTACTGCTGCTCTGTCTCGGAACGGGATCCGTCGTCGCGATGCTTTTGACCAGCGTGTTGAATTCGCGTTACGGCAGCAAGCCCATTATCCTCGCGGGTGGACTTGGACTCGCGATCATCCTGCCGTGCCTTGCAATTTCCGACACACCTGTAAGGCTCGGTGCCACGCTATTTGCTTTCGGCGTTTCACTCGGCTCGATCGATGTAGCCATGAACATCCATGCGATTGAACTGGAGCGCGCCACGGGCCGTCTATTGATGTCCGGCTTCCACGCCCGGTACAGCATTGGGGAAGTCACCGGCTCTGCCGCGGTCACGTTGTTCGTCTCGCTGCAGTGTGGCTCGCTTCTCTCGACGCTGGTCTGTTCGGCGTTAGTAACGATCGCGATTGTGACGGCCTGGCCGAGGTTGCTGGCGACGGGTTCGAGACAGCAGGGGCCATTATTTGTCTTGCCCCACCGCAGTGTGTTGCTCATAGCGGTGCTCGCGGGTATCACCTTTCTTGTAGAAGGTGCAATGCTCGATTGGAGCGCTTTGCTTCTCGTTGAACGAGATCTTCTAGCGGAGGCGCACGGGGGCATTGGTTATATGCTCTTCTCAATCGCCATGGCCGCAGGGCGTCTCAGCGGAGATGCCGTGGTGGCGCGAATCGGCGACCGTGCCACATTGATGCTCGGGACTGTGCTAATGGTAACAGGCTTCTTGGCCGTGGTGGCCGCGCGCGTTGCGTTGATTGCTATGGCAGGGTTCCTGCTTATCGGATTGGGTATTTCAAATGTTGTCCCCGTACTGTGTCGACGCGCCGGCAAACAGAACGTGATGCCAGCAGGCATAGCGATCGCGGTCATCACCACAGGCGGCTACGCGGGTATACTCGTCGGGCCGGCCGGCATCGGGCTCATCGCACACATCTTTGGCTTGCCCATGGCGTTCGGGATGTTAGGCGCGCTCATGTCGATCGTGATGCTGTCGGCGAGGATGATGACCGACCATCGCTAAGGCATTGGTCAAGAGGAAGGGAGCGCAGCTTCCGGCTAGTGATCGTCCGTCGGCGTTTGAGATTTAAAGTCGATGAGCTCTCAAGTGCTGGCAGTACGTCTCGATCATGATCATTCTCCTTTTCCTGCAAGTCGGCAGGGGTTCTTGGCGGCGAGCTGAGGGCAGTTGTTGACAATGAAGGTTCGTCAACTTGCGAAGCAAGATTGATCGTTACGAGAGCGGCGTGTCTGCTAGGCCGGACGTTCACCGCCGGTTGATCGTAGGATCGCCCCCTTATCTGGGAACAAGCGAATCACTCTGGTGCCGTCCGTCGCTGTCAGCCCGATAGGCCCGGTATGCCAGCTGAATGCCATCCTTTAGCGAAGTCGTAGCGCGCCAGCCGAGCCCGGACAGCCGACGCACGTCGAGCAGCTTGCGCGGCGTGCCGTCCGGGCGCGACGTATCGAAGCTGATCTCACCTCGAAAGCCGACGGCGGCCGCCACCATGAGTGCGAAGTCGGCGATGCTGATGTCCTCGCCGCTACCGATATTGACCAGTTCCGACGAGGAATAGGTCTTCATCAGATGGATGCAGGCATCGGCGAGATCATCGACATAGAGGAATTCGCGGCGCGGCGTGCCGGTGCCCCACACCACGACGTTGCGGCTGCCCGAAATCTTGGCCTCGTGGAAGCGGCGGATCAGCGCGGCGACGACGTGGCTGTATTCGGGGTGATAATTGTCCCCGGGGCCGTAGAGATTAGTCGGCATCACGCTGATGAAATCGGCGCCGTACTGACTGCGATAGGCCTCGGCCATCTTGATGCCGGCGATCTTGGCGATGGCATAGGGTTCGTTGGTCGGTTCCAGCGGGCCGGTCAATATCAAATCCTCTCGCAGCGGCTGCGGCGCCAAGCGCGGATAGATGCAGGAGGAGCCGAAGAACATCAGCTTCTCGCACCCATTGGCATGCGCCGCCTGGATCACGTTGCTCGATATCGCCAGATTGTCGTGGAGAAACTCGGCGCGCAGCGCGTTGTTAGCGACGATGCCGCCGACCTTGGCGGCGGCGAGGAACACGGCTTGCGGCCGCTTCGCGGCAAACCAGGCGTTCACCGCGGCCTGGTCGCGCAAGTCGAGCTCGCTGCGCGGCACCGTCAAGAGATCGGCCTGTTCGCGTGCTAGCCGGCGCATCAGCGCCGCGCCGACCATGCCGCGATGGCCCGCAACGAAAACCGTCTTACCCTTCAGTTCAAACGCTGTGCTTGCCATTGGTCGCATCCTGCATGGCTTCGACGAGATCGCTGGCGACCATTTCCTTCACCAGTTGCGAGAACGGCGTCTTCGGAGCCCAGCCGAGCTGCACGCGCGCCTTGCTGGCGTCACCGATCAAGAGATCAACCTCGGTCGGACGGAAATAGGTGGGATCGATCTGCACCAGGGTCTTGCCGGAGGCCTTGTCCACGCCGACCTCCTCGACCCCCCTGCCGCGCCATTCGATGCTGCGCCCGACCTCGGCAAACGCCACCTCGACGAACTCGCGGACCGACCGCGTCTCGCCGGTCGCGAGCACGAAGTCGCCGGGCTCGTCGACCTGCAGGATCCTGTGCATGCCATCGACATAGTCGCGGGCATGACCCCAGTCGCGCTTGGCGTCCAGATTGCCGAGATAGAGCGTGTTATCGAGGCCGACCTCGATGCGGGCGACGGCGCGCGTGATCTTGCGCGACACGAAGGTCTCGCCGCGGGTCGGGCTCTCATGGTTGAAAAGGATGCCGTTGCTGGCGAAAATGCCATAGGCCTCACGGTAGTTCACCGTGATCCAGTAGCCATAAAGCTTGGCGACGCCATAGGGCGAGCGCGGATAGAATGGCGTGGTTTCCTTCTGCGGCACCTCTTGCACGAGCCCGTAAAGCTCCGAGGTAGAGGCCTGGTAGAACCGCGTCTCCTTTTCCATGCCGAGGATGCGGATCGCTTCCAAAAGGCGCAGAACGCCGATTGCGTCGGCGTTGGCGGTGTATTCCGGGCTCTCGAAACTGACCTGGACGTGGCTCTGGGCGGCCAGGTTATAGATCTCGGTCGGCCGGATCTGCTGCACCAGCCGGATCAGATTGGTCGAATCCGTCATGTCGCCATAGTGCATCAGGAACGGCACGCTGCCGGCATGCGGATCCTGGTAGAGATGATCGACGCGCGCGGTGTTGAACGAGGACGATCGGCGCTTGATCCCGTGCACGTCGTAGCCGAGACCGAGCAAATACTCGGCGAGATATGCTCCGTCCTGCCCGGTGACGCCGGTGATCAGCGCAACGCGCCGCTTTGAGTCTTGAGCCGTCATGGTCTCTCGTAGTTGCGCCGGAAAGAAAGCCCTGTGAAACGCTAGTGGGAGCCGTTTCTCGGCAACGCCTAGATGAGCAAGCCCGCGCCACCCGCAATTTGAGGAAAGCGATCGTTAGGTCCAGTCATACACATCATGTAGGAAAGCACACTATATACATTGATTTAGATTGGACTGGAGTGTGCCAACGCATTGATCTTCAAAACATCGAATTCAACTAACGCTCGCATCTTGGCTTATATCCGCGATGTTCCTAAGCAGGCGAGAGGATGCGATCGCCGTTGCAAGCGCAAGGGCGCGCTTGTCCGGGCTATATCTCCAACGAGATAGAAGCCGAGGATCTGTGTTCCTATCTATCCTCAGGCGCAAGTACGCATACGCGTGGTCTCGTCACGGCTTGGGAGACGACGAGCTGAGGCCGCAGTCATCGATGCATTTGCCGGATGAGGAGATGCAAGCAAGCGCACGGTCAAGCCTCACGTCAATTTCTTAGTCTAGAAAGCACCCCTACCGTTAACTTCCGGACAGAACACCCGGTCTTGACGGTCGATGCATCGCCTGTGATCAGCGCTCTTGCCAATATCAAGCTCGCGGCAGGCAGTGGAGAAGAAACGCAAGACAAGATGAGCAAGAGTAGTAAACGTTGGTATAGATGCTCCAACGTTTTGATATCGAAAGTTTACGCTCGTACAATAGAGCTTCGCTGCCAGTCGTCTAATCTCGATGAGCGTAACTTTCCTCGGTACGAGTATGATGGGCCTCTTAAACCCGCGTCGGCAAAATGTTTCCGGTAGCACACAACAACTCAAGCTAGAGCTGCTGCGCAGTTTGTACTCGATCGGCAGCCCAAAGCGGAATGTAGCCGGGCGAAGCGATGATGGCTGAAGGAGGTCTAACTCACGCTTGCGAATGCGGCAGCGATACAGGCGGCCGCGAAAGGGCCCGAACCTGAAACCTGTTACCATCGGGCAAGCGAATTTCATGATCTGATTCCTGCAGGGGGACCTCGGACTCCTTGAACTTGGGCTGCATTGATCGATATGTGTGGAATTGTTGGCATTTTGGGGCGTGGTCCGGTCGTTGGCCAGTTGGTCGCATCGCTCAAGCGATTGGAATATCGTGGCTATGACTCCGCAGGCCTCGCGACTCTCGAAGGTCTCCGTATCGAGCGCCGGCGCGCTGAAGGTAAGCTGAGAAACCTTGAGGAGCAGCTGCGCTATTATCCGCCGTTGGGTCATACCGGCATCGGTCATACCCGCTGGGCGACTCATGGAAAACCGACCGAGAGCAATGCTCACCCGCATGCGACGGAAAATGTCGCGGTCGTTCATAACGGCATCATCGAGAATTTTCGCGAGCTGCGAGCCGAACTGGAGCGGAATGGAGCCCATTTTCACTCAGAGACAGACACGGAGGTGGTGGCGCATCTCGTCGACTCTTATCTCAAGAGGGGCTACTCGCCGCAGGATGCGGTACAAGCGTCGCTGCCACGGCTGCGCGGTGCCTTCGCGCTCGCGTTCCTTTTCAAAGCCCACGATGATCTTTTGATCGGTGCGCGTAAGGGGTCGCCCCTTGCGATCGGACATGGTGATGGCGAACTGTATCTAGGATCGGACGCCATCGCGCTCGCGCCTTTGACCGACACCATCACCTATCTCGAAGACGGCGATTGGGCCGTGCTTACGCGCACGATGTGCGTGATTTATAGCGCCGACGGATTTGTCGTCCAGCGGGAAACATCAAAGTCTGGCGTATCGTCACTCCTTGTGGACAAAGCGAATTATCGCCACTTCATGGCCAAGGAAATCCACGAGCAGCCGACAGTAGCCGGCAAGACATTGGCGCATTATGTCGACATGGCGGCCAAGCGAGTCGCCCTGCCGGTCACATTGCCGTTCGACTTTAAATCCATTCAGCGCATCTCTATTACCGCGTGCGGCACTGCAAGCTATGCCGGGCACATCGCCAAATACTGGTTCGAGCGGCTGGCGCGCTTGCCTGTCGAGATCGATGTAGCGTCCGAGTTCCGCTACAGGGGCGCGCCTTTGCGCCGTGGCGATCTCGCGATTGTCATCTCGCAGTCGGGCGAAACCGCTGACACGCTAGCTGCGTTGCGATACGCCAAGGACCAGGGCGTGCACACGATATCTGTGGTCAACGTCGCGACGTCGACGATTGCGCGCGAGAGCGAATCCGTTCTGCCGACGCTGGCGGGGCCGGAAATCGGCGTCGCTTCCACCAAGGCATTCATCTGCCAGCTGATGGTATTGGCGGCGCTTGCCGTCGCAGCAGGCAAACAGCGCGGTAAGCTGTCCGAGATCGATGAAACAAGGCTCGTGCGTGAGCTTATCGAAGTGCCGCGGTTGATTGCTGCGGCGCTGTTGATCGAGCCGCAGATCGAGAAACTCGCGCGTTATATCGCCGATTCAAGGGACGTGCTCTATCTCGGTCGTGGCACATCTGCTCCCCTGGCGTTGGAGGGCGCACTCAAGCTGAAGGAAATTGCCTATATCCATTCAGAAGGTTATGCCGCCGGCGAGCTCAAGCACGGACCGATCGCACTGATCGATGAGGCCGTGCCTGTGGTGGTGATCGCGCCTTATGACGATGTGTTCGAGAAGACCGTCTCGAATATGCAAGAAGTTGCGGCTCGGGGTGGCAAGATCATCCTGATCACCGATTCGAAGGGTGCTCTGGAAGCGACGGTGGACACGCTCATGACCATTGTGCTGCCTGAGATGGTCGCAAGCTTTACGCCGATGCTCTATGCCATTCCGGTTCAGCTCTTGGCTTACCATACCGCCGTCGTAAGGGGCGCGGACGTGGATCAGCCGCGTAATCTAGCAAAATCGGTGACTGTGGAATGAGGCTACAGTACTAGCGCTACTGGGAGCGAGCGTTATCTTCCTGTCGTTGAGCGGATCGGTCGATAATAAGTGGGAATTACGGACAATTGGAAGATCCAAGTCGGTTCTCGGTTACCCAGCCCGCTATCTGGCCAAATCTGCCTGAAGCTCGGTTCACAAAAGATACTCTCTAACTCATCCTCCCACCTCGCCGATGGCGACGAACAAGTCGGTGCACAACAGCTTCGGGCCGCTCCGTCGCAGCTTATTCACTGGCAGCGCACATGCGCGACAACTTACTTTTCCCGATTGCCAGCATCCGCGCGATGTCGGGCACGTCGAGCATGCACTTCGGCCCCGGGACGATTGCTTAGGATTAGCAGTCCAGTTTGCCCCTTCGATCGCGCGTGGCAGCCGTTCACGCAATCCGCTTGAACCAAACGTTCCACCGCGGCCCTCCGACCTGATAGGTGTCATCAGATCGATTGTTGGATACCTGACATTCCCGCGCAAGGTCGAGGGCCCAAAACCAAGTGCAGGGGGCGCCACACCGGAAGGACGCAGCGCCCCTGGCTGTATATGCGGCAGGCGAGTACTATTGGCCACTATCCGGGGCGCGGGCGCGGTTGCAACACACGCATTCTGAAGAAGCGGCGCTTTATCACTGCAACAAAGTGCCTGGACAGCTAGAACCGCAGCGGCTGACATTCGTCCCGTGGTTCGGCTGGGGTAACCGCGACGAAGGCAAAATGCGGATTTGGATAAATGAGCGCTGACGCCGAACGCGCGGGTCGCGCTTCCACGAGTCAACTAGACGACCTTTCTGGCGCAGGCGATATCGTTGGTCAGTCTGGAAATCGGCCAATCTATGGGGGCGGTCCGCGTGCTCCTGACGTTGAAAAGAAAACCCGAATATTAAGCGGCGGGGCGGAACTTTTAAAAGAGTACAATCCGGTTGGCGTCAGCAGGTCAATCAGCGTCCAATTCCCAATAGAGGAGCTTCCTCGGAGGTGTTCGTGGCCTCTGATCAAACCTGATGAATGCCAATGGCACGAGTGTGCCGCCATGTCGTTCAAAAGGAAGCCGTATGACAAGCCAACTTGAGGGGGCCACGTCAGGTTTTCGTAAGTCAGGCTCCCTATCAGCGCCGCTGGGCCTAACAAGCCTAAACTAGATGCGGAAATGTATGTCCGACGGGAGCACCATAATCGGATCAATAGCTCGTCCTACTTCCAATCCTCTGACTTTGTCGGAACTGATGAGCAAATGGACGCAGACATCTTTTCGGATGCGTTCGCAAATATGAGCTTAGCTGAATCTCGTTCCAGTGGCAGTTCATCTTCGGCAACAAGACCGTATTCGCTCGTTTCAAGCCCTCCCATAAAAGAGTTGAATCGTCAGTCATTCCGAGAAGCCGCGGCGGCCTATCATGGTGACGAAATCATGAAAATCGCCAACAACCCTCAAGAGTACTCCGACTTCGTGTCCGACAAGGCAAGGCGAACTGCAGAAGTTGCCAAAGACTACGGGAGAACCCGAGATTCCGAGGATGCGCGATACTTCAGCTATCAATTGGGCAACAAGAGTGTCGGACTTCTAAGAACGGAAGGCGGCGACAGCATGACCGAGTTCGACGTCAAAAGGTGGAAGAAGCTATTTCCTGGACGCGACGGGACTACCTCTACTGTGGATCTTCAAGTCGTTCATCCGCTTGTCGAGAACGCTGGTGATATCCTACTCGAGCACCAGCTTCGACTACCCGGCAGACAGCCGCCGCTGCTCAATTTACGTCCGGCTAATTCGGAAGCAAGAGCCCGTGCGGCAAAGATGGGATTCGTCGAGGTTGACGCAGACAACATGGTTCTCGACCCAGAGAAGTCAGACAAGTGGGTAAGGAATAGCGACGGCAAATGGCAGCGAAAAGGCACTGCTGCGCTGTATCTGTCCAAAGATGACGACAGTGAAGGTCGTGATACCGAGATCCCAGCGAGCCGCTCAACATACGACTATAAGGATGATTTTATGTGACCATGGTTCACCGGTGATTTGGCCCGATGGAGTAGACCAACTAGTGTCCTGAACCAGAAGTTCGCGACATCGGGTCGTGTTTTGCCGGGGCATTGTATCGGCAGAAGCGTTCGATGGAAGCAAGGATGCCATCGGCGGACTTAGTCCATCGGAACGGTTTTGGATCGGCGTTGTGTCGGTCGATGAACGAAGTGATGTCAGCCCTGAGAGCGGCGACGCTGCGATAGATGCCGCGCCTGATCTTCTTATCGGTGAGGAGCGCGAAGAAGCGCTCGACCTGGTTGAGCCATGACGAACTGGTCGGGGTCAGGTGCACGTGCCAACGCGGCCGTTTAGCCAGCCATTTTCGGATCAAGGGGGTCTTGTGCGTGGCGTAATTGTCCATGACGAGATGGACGTCGAGTTCACGCGGCACGGCAGCCTCGATCTCGTCGAGGAACTTGCGGAACTCAGCAGCACGGTGGCGTCCATAGCACTTGCCGATGACCCGTCCGCTAGCAATGTCGAGGGCGGCGAACAGCGATGTGGTGCCGTGCCTCGTGTAGTCATGGCTTCTTCGGGCCGGCTGGCCGGGACGCATCGGCAGCATCGGCTGACTGCGGTCCAGCGCCTGGATTTGGGACTTCTCATCCACACATAGAACGATGGCGTGCTCCGGTGGCGAGACGTAGAGGCCCACAACGTCACGCACTTTGGCCACGAAGTTTGGATCGGTCGAGAGCTTGAACGTCTCGATCCGGTGCGGCTGGAGCCCCTAGGCCCGCCAGATGCGTTGCACCGTCGACACCGACAGGCCGCTGGCCTTCGCCATGTCGCGGGAACTCCAATGGGTGGCGTTCTCGGGGCAACTCTCCAACGTCCTCACGATCACGGCTTCGATGCGGGCATCGTCAACCGTACGTGGCGCCCCGGAGCGCGGCTCGTCATGCAGCCCATCCACGCGCCGCTCCACAAAACGCCGCCGCCACTTGCCTACCGTCGATCGGTCCAGGCCCAGCTTGGCCGCCACTTCCTTGTTCTGACCGCCTTCCGCGCAGGTCAGCACGATCCGGGCTCTCAGAGCCAGCGCCTGCGCCGTCTTCCGCCGCATCGTCAGCGACTTCAGTTCGGCACGCTCTTCATCGCTCAATGTCAGGGGCGCAAGTTGCTGGACCGCCATCAGATCCTCCGTCGCTGCTGCAGCCTCCAACCTTGGCACGGCGACGCGAATCTACTGCGAATCTACGATTGCGAACTTGTGACTCAGGACACTAGCCTGCTCCGGGCTCCTCTGTGTTTATCGCCGTTTCGGCCGAGAGTTCCTCTGAGTTGGCTCAGAATACTGCCCCAGTGCTCCTTCGTTTAGCGGTTGCTAATTGTTTGAGTATTGGAAGTAGGGGCTCACCGCGCGAGGCAATTGCGACAATGCTCGCTTGGGGTGCCACCAAAGTGCGCCCGGCCGCCGAGGCCGGGCGTTTGCGCGGAGCACGTTGGACGGCTCGGAGACCAGAAGTCTCTACAGATGGCCTACGAAATAGTAACGGCGTGGGCGCTTGCCGTGAGTCGTTGGGCAAGGAAATGCACAGCGAAGCGGCGCCGGATCGACAAGACGGCGGGTATGCGTCAACGGACATAACGACGCCGTGAGCACGAGCATCGTGCAGAGCTCTTTCACCAGAAAAGCGGTGACCAAGACGAACGGCGTCCTGGGCGAAGCTCCATTTCATCGTCACCGCAGTCGGGCTCAGCACAACCAATTTCGTGCTTGCCGAGCGCTCTCGGGGACAGCTCTGCTCCAGATGGAGTTAAGAAGTGCTGAGGGGCGTCGATGGCTCCGGGTCAGCATTACTTTGAGCGCCGACCTGGAATAAATCAAGCCGGCGTGCCCTCCGTCTCTCGCGGGGGTGTTGTTCTGCAGCCGCGCCCATAGTCGGTAAAGCGTGGGCGGGCAAGTCGTGGTTCCGACTGAGAAGACGTTGCTCAGTGCGTGATCGTCGTTCCGACGAGCATTTAGATCGGACAAGAACTCGCAGATTGATCGAATCAGATGTCACCTCGCTCGCCATATGCCGTCAATGCGATGTCGAGGCACTTGAGTAGCTCTTGCCTGCCAAATGGCTTGGCGAGGAAGCCAATCGCCCCGGCCTCCAGGGCTGACGCGCGCGCGCGCTCGTTGGGGAAAGCTGTAATGAAAATGAAAGGTGTGTCGTAACCACGCGTCCGCATCTCTGCCAGCAGCTCCAGCCCGCTCATAGTTGACATCTGCACATCGGTAATGACACAGGATGTCTCATTCAAGTACGGCGACCGCAGGAGTGCCTCGGCCGACGCAAATATCCGCACGACGTAGCCACGCGATTTCAAAAGGTTTTCTGTCGACGCACGGACGGAGACGTCGTCGTCAACGACGGAAATCAAAGGCGTGGACAAGATGAGCCCTCCCGACGCAGTACAGCGGCAGCCAAAGCGCTAGCCACTTTCGGCGAAAAGTGGGCTTAAGTGATGGAATTGTAAAATCATACTTGCGTTTGTTCGGAACGATTGACGCGAATTCCCAGCGTCTCGCTTATTCTGATCAGGTCGGCCAGCGACCGGGCACGCATCTTTTTCATTACGCGACCCCGGTAGATCTTCACCGTAATCTCGGCGAGCCCAAGTTCGGCGGCTACCTGCTTATTCATCAGGCCGGCCGCGACCAGTTTCATCACTCCCTGCTCGCGCGGGCTTAAGGTCTCAAATAGAGACTGCAGGTTCGCCACCGTTCGCTGAGCTTCCCGTCTTTTGCGATCTCGTTCGGTCGCCGCAACCACGGCATCAAGCAGTTCCTGATCGCGGAACGGCTTGCTGAGAAAATCGACCGCACCTCCCTTCATGGCCTTGACGGTCATGGGAATATCGCCATGGCCGGTGATGAAAATGATCGGGATGTGTATGTTCAACCTGGCCAGCTCGGTCTGGTAGTCAAGGCCGCTCAAGCCTGGCAGCCGGACATCAAGAACTAGACAGCTTGTGACGTCCGGAATTGTGCTCTGCAGCATTTCACGGGCCGATCCAAACGCAACGACCTCCAACCCTACCTGTTGAAAAAGGTTCGTAAGCGAGCGGCGCACGGAGATGTCATCCTCAACGACAAAGACCATCGCTTTCGTCGAGGCCTCGGCACTGCTACCCTCACCTGGCGAGTCAAATCGTCCTGTCACTGGAGGGCCTCCTTGTGCACGGGCAGGACAAACTGGAAGGTCGCGCCCGGTTCATTTTTCTGGAGAAGCGATAGCCGTCCTCCATGAGCTTCCACGATAGAACGGCAGATCGAAAGGCCCATTCCAAGGCCACTCGACTTCGTGGTGAAGAAGGGATCCAAGACGTGGTCAGCGTCCTTCTCGGCGATCCCGACGCCGCAATCGGCGACGGCAAGCTGCACGTGCCCCAGATCGTCCTTGGATGATTGAATCAGAAGTTCGCGCGGCCGGTCCGTAACTGCGTCCATCGCCTCGATTCCGTTCATTACCAGATTGATGATCACCTGTTGTAGCTGAATTCGGTCACCGAGAATCCTAGGCAGCGCGGCCGCCAACTCGGTTCGCAACGTCACTCGGTGGCTCACCAGCTCTCGTGTTACCAGCGCAATGACGTCCCTAACGACCTCATTAATGTCGAGTGGCACCATCTCAATCTCGCCCTTCTTCGCGAGCGCGCGAATACTGCGGATCACCTCGCTTGCCCGGATTGCGTCCTCGATGATCCATTCCACCGAAGAGCGCGCGGCGGCAAGATCAGGAGTTTCCCGAGCCATCCAGCCGAGGCACGCATCGGCGTTGTTGAGAATAGCGGCGAGTGGTTGGTTTATCTCGTGAGCGATGGAAGTCGTCAGTTCTCCTAGCGTCGTTACACGCGTCACATGTGCAAGCTCCGCTTGTGCCTTTCGCAGCTCTTGTTCGGCCTGATCAGCGCGAATGAGAGCCGTTATGTCAGTGCTGACGCCACGATAGCCCAGAAAAGTTCCGTTTCCGTCGAAGAATGGCTTTCCACTCGTGCGGACATAGATCGGAGATCCCGTCCGATTCACGGTACGGTAGATGAGATCCCGAAACGGCAGATGCGCCTGCAACGTCGCCCGATGCTGATGCCACTTCTCGGGTTCTTCTTCCATGTCGCACGCAATGTCCCAGCGAAGCAGGCCCATCACTCCTGTCGCCAAAATTCCCGCAGCGCTGGTGTGCTCGGACAAGTGAGTGACCCGATGATCTGGCCCGGTCTCCCAGAGCCAGTCGGAAGCTGTCTCGGCGTAGTCGCGAAAGCGCTGCTCGCTTTCGCGCAGCGCGACAAGGGTGTTTTCCAGGCGTTCCCTAGCTGCGTGCTGCTCGGTGACATCCATATGTGTTCCGATCAGCTCGCTGACATTACCATCGCTGCCGAGGACAACGTGTGCAACGGAGTGTATGCGCCTCATCCCGCCATCTGGCAGAAGAATACGAAAATCATACTCGAACCGTTCTTCCACGTGTTCAATCGCCTGCCGCTGCACCTCCTGTAGCCGCGGCAAGTCGTCCGGATGGATGCGCGATCGAATGGTCTCGATCGATACCGGCTCTTGCGGGCTAAAGCCAAACAGACGATCGACCTCGGCGGAGCGATACACGAAATCTAGACCGTAGACGTCCCAGGACCAGCTGCCTGTGTGAGTGAGATGCTGGGCCTCGGCCAGATAGGCCTCGCTGCGGCGCAGCTGCTGCTCTGCTCGCCTCGCCGCCGTAATATCCGTGGCTGCCCCAACAAACTCGATGTCACCAGAGGCTGTCCTCGTGGCTCGTGCCTGCGCATGAATGTGCTTTACCGAGCCGTCCGGTAGCAGAAGCCGGTACTCGTGCTCGAAATCGCTCGGGTCTCGCATCGCGCGATCGATAATTTCTCTAACCGAAGCCCTATCATCTGGATGAGTGCGCTCAACGACGAGCTGCGGCCCCGGCGGCACTGTCTGAGGGTCTAATTGGAAAATCCGAAATGTTTCTTTGGACCAGAAGGCCTCGCCCGTAGTGGGGTTCCAGCTGAAGCTGCCTGTATGACTCAGCTCCTGCGCCTGAGCCAAATGCGCTTCGCTCCGCTGCAGTGCAAGCTCGGTCTGCTTGCGCTGCGTGATATCTTCGCAGGCTATTAGGGCGACGGGGCGCTCGTCGGCCCAAAGCATGGCCTTGGCGTGTTCACGTACCCACAAAACAGAGCCGTCCTTCCTCACTTTCCGGACGTCCCAAGTGCGGGATTGTCCAACATCCTCAAAACACGCCCGAATGCATTTACGGACAAATGCACGATCCTCCTCAAGAAATATGCCGAGCACTGATTGGTCGATCAGTTCTGCACAAGCGTATCCCAGTTGTGTCGCGCCGAACGTATTGACGTTGAGGACAATGCCGGCTTCATCGACCATGAAGTACATGGCCGGATTGTGCTCGAAGATTGCGCGCCACCGTTTTTCACGATCCTCCAAATCCGTCGCACTTCGCTGAAGCTTGGCCGCAGCCACGCGCGCAGCCTCTCGTTCCTGGCGGAGTTTTCCAATCAGGTGCGTTCCCACAATCGAGACAATAAAGAATGCAACAACCACAGAAACATCGCGGGGATCATCGATTCGCAGACTGAACGCCGGCGGGGCAAAGTAGTAAGCGAGAGCAGCGATTGCCACGATGCAAAGCGCGGATGACGCGATGAAGCTGCCCATCAACGAAAATAGTAATACTACTAACAAATAGGCGAACGCCGTGGCGGCGAAATGCGCGTGAAAGTACAAGCAAGTCAGTGTGACCGCGGCTAGCGTTATGCTGCCCAAGGTCAACTGAGGGGCTGAAAGTTTAAGTCTGCTGATACTATACATTTTGAGACCGTCCGGCCTGTTCTCCGGCGGGAGAGCTATAGCATTTTAGGCAAAAATGAGGCAATCTCAGACGCTTGGGTCCGCCTTAGACGCTTGGGTCCGCGGGTGAGCGTGTCCGAGATTGATCACCGCTGCCGAACTCAGCACGAGCGGGGAAAAAACGCATCATAAACATACGTATAGTTGTCCTAAACCTATCAATAGGCGTCGCAGACGGGGCTGCTGTCGAAGCTGAAATGTCTGCTTTGCGCCGCTGCCGGCAGTCCTTTGGGCCAGTCTCTTGAGCCTACAGCCGATACATCCCCTTACACCCCTGAAATGAGAACAGCGGTTTCAGTTCAGCCGGGAGGTAGAATCGAAAGAAATCAGGCGCGCCTCCAAACCGGCAAAGAGCAGAAACAAGCTGCCGAATCACTGGTCTCGCGGGCACGAAGAACGCGCAAGTGCCATCCCGCCTAGCTGCGAAAGACTCGTTTCCATCTGGTTTCGCTGGAATCGAGCGGCGACATCGACGTCGAACCGAGCGCAGCCTTGCAACGACTCGCCACGCCTGCGTCGAGTGCCATCTAATCCACGCTGACCACACCCACCATGATCTGATGACGCAGCGCGCATAGTAACGACGGATGACGAGCTGCGTCCGCAGGATCCCTCCGGCGCTCTTACTCGTGTGAGGCAAGGGGAGCGACGCGCATATGAGTATTCGTATGCGGACTAATACCTAGTCCGTCACGCCGGACGTGTTCTGTCGCAGTCTTGTTATCTGGCTTGGCAAAAATGTTGCACAAGCGCTCAGGTGGCCGGTAGCCCTGACCGCGAAGAGAGAGAAGCCCTGAAAAAGGCCTACTTCTTTGCACGCCTGCCTCCCAGGAGAGCCGTCTGGCCGCCGCGCAAGGGCTGCGCACCGGAGAGCGCATGAGATAGTTATTCGTGCCCGAATGGCGGCGGCTAAGATCCCGGACCTACCTCATTGTGCTTGTAGTGTCGATAGTGGTGGAAACGGTGGGCTGGCTGAGCCGAGCCTGCAGGGTCATGTGATCGAGCTCGCCTTCCCACCACGATACGAACACAGCCGCGATGCCATTGCCGATGATGTTGGTAAGGGCGCGCACCTCGCTCATGAACTTGTCGATCGAAAACACGATTGCCATACCCGGCACCAGAGCTGGGTTTACCACCGATAATGTCGCAGCGAGCGTGATGAAGCCCGCGCCGGTGACGCCGCTTGCTCCCTTCGACGTTAGCATTGCGACGAGCAGGATCGTGAGCTGCTGGCCAAAGGTGAGATCGACGCCGAGTGCCTGGGCAATGAACAATGTTGCAAGTGTCATATAGATATTAGTGCCGTCAAGGTTGAAGGAGTAGCCAGTTGGCACCACCAGCCCGACTACCGGCTTGGAGCAGCCCAGCCGCTCGAGCTTCTCCATCAATTGCGGCAGCGCGCTTTCGGAGGACGACGTACCGAGCACGATCAGAAGCTCGTCCTTGATAAAGACAAGGAACTTGAAGATTGAAAAGCCGACGAGGCGGGCGATCAGACCAAGCACCACCACCACAAATAGCGCAGCCGTCACGTAGAACAGAGCGATGAGACCGATCAGATTGCCGAGTGCTGCGGGCCCGAACTTGCCGACCGTGAAAGCCATGGCGCCGAAGGCGCCGATCGGGGCCGCTTTCATTACAATAGCGATTACCCCGAACACCGCGTGCGCGACGTCGTCAATCATCCCGCGCAGACGTTCCCCACGCTTTCCCAGCGCCATCAGGGAGAAGCCGAAAAGGATCGCGAACAGGAGAACCTGCAGAACATCGCCGCGAGCGAAGGCGCCGATCACGCTATCGGGAATGATGTTGAGAACAAAGTCGACAGTTTTTGAGGCTTCCGCCTGCCTGACGTAATTGGCAACCGCCGCAGCATCCAGCTTAACCGCAAGGCCATGGCCGATTCGGACCAGATTGCCCATAACAAGGCCCAACAGCAAGGCAAAGCTGGAGACGATCTCGAAATAGAACAGCGCCTTGACGCCGACGCACCCGACTTTCTTGGCATCCTGAATATGCGCAATACCAGATGTGACAGTGCAGAAAATAATCGGCGCGATCACCATCTTGATGAGCTTGATGAACCCGTCACCAAGCGCCTTGATCCAGTCGTTTGTGGCGATAGACGGCCATAGGCAGCCAACCATGACGCCAATTAAGATCGCGATTAGCACCTGGACGTAGAGTATCTTATACCAAGCTTGCGACGCGCGTACAGGCAACGCAGTTGCCATGGTGGTCATGACGCTTCCTTCCCGAATATACTCGAATGTGAGCCGCCGCTTTGTTGAGAGACGACAGCGTCATACGAGACCAATCATTTTTGCCTTGCCCTGATTGAAGACGGTTCCGAGAGCCGGCGCGTCCTTCCAAAGGCAGACGTTTAGTTACGTTGTCCTTTCTCCCTAAGCAAGATATGCACCAGATCCCAAACTGCGGCCGATTAACAAGTCGCAGCAACTAGCCTGTCTTCGGCGCATCGGCTTGAGTGCTCGTACCGCGTTCGCGCAAGGTCGAACAAAAACCGTCACGCGCATTAGCGCCGTTACGTCTCGGCTGGAGTGCTGAGATCGATGCAACAGTATGTGGCATTGGTAAAATTGATATTTTGGATCGTACGCATTTACCGGATGGAAGCGTGGCTTTTGATTCCATTGCGCGGACAAGATCTTTGATGGATGAATTGCGTTGCCGCTAGCGGCGAAGCTCGTTAGTGCCGGAGCGTGTGTCTCCACGCCTGTGCTGACCCTGCGCATTAGCTGGGACGGTCGAGAGGCGGCCTTCGCTCGCGGCCCCTCGCGCCTTTGCCGCGTCGCAGAAGCAGCGTACGACGAGTTCTTAGCTAGATCTTTCGCGTTGCTGCCGAGCGTTCAGCTACCGGCCCCGGCGAGGGCGGCGTTTGAGCCGCCTACAAACCAAAACAGGCATATGCCGAGGTGTAGAAGTCTGCCGTTTTTGTTGCGCGCTGTCACTGTCTGCTCGGGAACAAAGATGCCTGAAATCTGACAGAGCGCTCGATTCACTCCACAGTGACGTCGGCGCCTGCGCAACTTCTTTACATTGAGCATAGAGCCGCCACAGTTCGCACGCGGCACAGGAATTGCTGATGACAAACGAGAAGCTGCCGCCGTCGGTCGGATCGAGGCGCACTTGTCACAGGAGTTGTCGATTGTGATGCTGCTATTGCTCGCAGAAGCGACGCACGTGAATTCGGCGGCCGCAACGAGCTGCCGCGCCACCAAATGGCTATTCGCGCCGCATCGCTGGATGCCCCGGACATGCAGGCGATCACTGTCAGGATACGGCGACCTGCGCTCACTGGCGGGCTGACGCACGTGAATGTCGATTCGTCAGAGATTTCGCAATCCGTTGCGCTCACGATCGAGCTCGCTAGCGTGACGACCGTGATCCTCCTCGTGATTGGTGTGCCCCTCGCCTGGTGGCTAGCCCGCTCAAAGACTTTTTTGAGCGAGGCGGTGGCCGCGATGATCGCACTTCCACTGGTGCTACCTCCAGCGGCTCTCGGCTTCTGCGTACTCGTTTTGCTCGGCCCCGACGGACCGGGTGGCGTTCTCGCCTCTTTCTGGGGCGGGCGCACGCTCGCTTTTACCTTCGGGGGTATCGTGGTCGGATCGGTGCTGTCGGCCCTGCCATTGGTCGTGCAGCCTATACGTAACGCCTTTGTTGCGGTTGGCGATCACCCGTTGGCAATGACAGGGCGTGTTTCGCCATGGTATGCCTTCATTGCCATCAGCGCGCCGCTGGCGCGACTGGAGCTTGTTAAAGCAGCCCTGCTCGGATTTTCTCATACGATCGGCACATTCGGCGTCGTGATGATGATCGGCGGCAATATTCCTGGACGGACCAAGGTGTTGTCGGCCTACGTCGTAGACTACGTCCAAGCGTCGCGTTGGCACGAGGCAAGTGTGGTTGCCGCTGGTATGGTGATGTTCGCCCTTGCGACAATCTTCACCTTAGCCATCATCGACAGACATTGTGCTAGGCGAGGCACCGAATCATCCTAGCCTTGCCAGCCACACATATCCGACAGCGGCCGAGCCGCAGTATTACAAACCGGATCCATCCGTCCTTTCGAGGCTACAATGAACAACCTTGTTATGGTCGCAGCGGCAGCCACAATCGGCTTCAATTCAGTGCAGTCCGCGCCACTGCCCGAAGCGAAGGCCGATGACGTCGGCGTTTCTCAGCAGCGCCTTGCAAAGCTAGACCAGTTCTTCGCTCGGGAGATCGCGAGTAAACGCGTGCCGGGCGCGGTGGTTGCAATCGCCAGAGACGGAAAGCTGATTCACTACAAGGCGTACGGACAACTCGATCCGGCAAAAGGAAGGTCGATGCGGCTCGACGCGATATTCGCGCTTGCTTCTATGACCAAGCCGATGGTGGCCGTTGCGGGTCTTATCCTCATGGAACAAGGTCGCCTGCCTCTACAGGCCAGACTTACGGATTACTATCCGGAATTCGCAGGCATGAAGGTGGGAGTGCCACAGCATGACGGTTCACTGAAATTTCAAACGCAGAATTCTCCGATCTTGATCCACGATCTTTACCGCCACACATCCGGGCTCACCTATGGCGCGCCCCCCAACAGCTCAGACCAAGTGGCGCGTCTCTATCCCGATTTCGCTGCTCCGGCACTAAGGGGTGATAAGCAGGCTTTCATCGAAGCCATTACCAAGCTGCCGCTAGCGCATCAACCGGGGACAGAATTCGAATACGGCTTCTCGACCGATGTGCTGGGAGCTGTCGTGGAACAAGTCAGCGGACAGCGATTGGGCGACTATCTTGCCAGCAACTTGTGGAAGCCAATCGAAATGCAAGATGCCACTTTCCATTTGTCGGAATCGCAACGCAAGCGCCTGGCGCATCCATTTCCAGACGACCCGCTGACGGGAAAACCACAAGAGATCGAGCTCCTCGAAACTCCGACGAAGTTTGACTGCGGGGGAGCCTGCGCATTTGCGACAGTCGGTGACTACGTGCGCTTTGGACAAATGCTCCTGAACGGCGGGGAGCTCAATGGCCAGCGCATTCTTGGCCCGAGGACGGTGCGTCACATGATTTCCGATCACCTCGGACCAGGGATCAAGAATAAGGTTGCCAATGTGGAGGCGCACCGTGCCGGCTTCGGCTTCGGGCTTGGAGTGGCTGTACGCATCAACGAGGGACTCTCGGCGGTTCCGGGCAATCCAGGTGAGTTCACATGGACTGGCGCCTACGGGACACAATTTTTCTGCGACCCAAAAGAGCGTCTGGTCGCGGTGGTCGGGACGGCGGCGCCCGGAGAAATCCGGAAGTATTACCGCGAACAAGTCCAGTATATCGTCTATGCTGCGATAATCCGATAATTCGCTTTCCGCCCAAAGGCGCGATGAGCCGTTTGGTGTAGTAGGCGGACAGTATTGCTAGGACGGATCGATGCCGACTGAAAGTAGGCGCCGCCGTTTTCTATCGGCGTCAGACGAATCGCAGCATGCTTCAAAAACGCAATCGCCTCCGCCATTGCGAAGAATCTCCTTCAAGCAAGGTGGGTGTCGCGATGCGCCAACGACGTCGCACGTTGCTAACGATTGGCTTGCGCGATGAAGGCTCCGAGGCGATAGCTATAAACTCCGTTCTGTCGCCGCCCACGACGCCGTAGAAAAGCCGCGCGACGAGCCGCTTTGAAACCAAGGGCAGATCGGATCGAAGCAGACCTAAAAAGCGAGTCAGCGTGCGCACCACAGCTCAGCCCATTGCGGGTTCTCTTCCTCGCTCGACAGCCGCTTTGGTACGGGCTGCCTGCATAGTTGCGACTGTGAGCGCTTCACCGCATGCTTGTCAGTAATCGGCAAGTCTGATTGAGGCGGGGGGTGCGGTGCCCGACAACTGAACCAGTTCTATTCAACGATCGGCATGACGAGTGTCGCGGTTGTGCAGGAGCGTAGTCCCCTGCATGGGTGAACCATAGTGCTGATTTGTTGAAGTGCTCACATAGACTTTCAAAAACTGGGCGCCATGAGCGTGACAGATCAATGGTCCAGCTTCTGGCACGCTACTCGGGTTCGACAATCCGCAGACCTCGAAGTGCCGGCTTGGTATCTTTCAAGTGTTTCGCTTCGCTGGCCTGTTTCTTGCTGAACGTCACCAATCCGTAACGGCTGGCGACAATTCGCATGGACGGTTTCATGGGTGACGGAAGGGAAACGTTCTACAGCGTGATCAGACGCCAGGGTATCACGCGTCGTAGTTTCCACAAATTCTGCAGTTTGACGGCCGCGAGCTTGGGGCTTGGTCCGCTCACCGCAAGCAGAATTGCGCACGCCCTGGAAACCAAACCGCGTGTGCCCGTCATCTGGCTGCACGGGCTCGAGTGTACCTGTTGCTCGGAAAGCTTTATCCGCTCGGCCCATCCCCTGATCAAAGACGCGCTGCTGTCGATGATTTCGCTCGATTATGATCATATGATCATGGCGGCGGCAGGACACCAGGCTGAGGCCATCCTGGAGGAAACCCGTGCCAAGTACAAAGGCGGGTATGTGCTCGCCGTTGAAGGCAATCCCCCGTTGAACGAAGGTGGCATGTTTTGCATCGACGGCGGCAAGCCGTTCGTTGAAAAGCTCACGTCGATGGCGGAAGAGGCTATGGCTATCATCGCTTGGGGCACGTGTGCGTCCTGGGGATGCGTGCAAGCGGCCAAGCCAAATCCGACTGGCGCGGTGCCGATCGATAAGGTGGTCACCAATAGGCAGATCATCAAGGTGCCTGGATGCCCTCCTGTCGCAGAGGTCATGAGTGGCCTCGTGACTTTCATCACCACGTTCGGAAAGCTTCCCGAGCTTGACCGCCAAGGGCGCCCAAGTATGTTTTATTCCGAGCGCATTCACGATAAGTGCTATCGGCGGTCCCATTTCGACGCAGGCCAATTCGTCGAAGAGTGGGACGACACCAATGCACGCAAGGGCTATTGCCTGTACAAGATGGGCTGCAAGGGGCCAACCACCTACAACGCCTGTTCGGCACTTCGATGGAACGGCGGCGTTTCATTTCCGATTCAATCCGGCCACGGCTGCCTCGGCTGCTCCGAAGACAGCTTCTGGGATAAAGGGCCATTTTACGACCGACTCACAACCATCAGGCAGTTCGGCATTGAGGAGAACGCCGACGAGATCGGCATGGCCGCTGCCGGCGTGGTGGGGCTAACCGTCGCTGCCCACGCGGCGGTCACCGCCGTGAAGCGGTTGACCCATCGGCCGGATCGCCCAGCCGACAAAGGCAAACCGAGTTGAGGAGGGGACGACAGTGGCCGTCCAGACGCCGAATGGGTTTAATCTCGATCGTTCCGGCAGGCGAATCGTTATCGATCCGCTGACGCGCATCGAAGGCCACCTCCGCATCGAAGCCAATCTCGATTCCGAGAATGTGATCCGCAATGCGGTCTCAAGCGGGACGATGTGGCGTGGCATCGAAGTCATCCTGCGCGGGCGCGATCCGCGCGACGCCTGGGCGTTCACCGAGCGGATTTGCGGGGTCTGCACCGGCACCCATGCGCTCACCTCCGTGCGCGCAGTTGAAAATGCACTAGGAATTGCGATTCCGGAGAATGCCAATTCGATCCGCAACATCATGCAGCTGTGCCTGCTCGTGCATGATCACCTCGTACATTTCTATCACCTCCATGCGTTAGATTGGGTCGACGTGGTCTCCGCGCTTAAGGCCGATCCCCACTCGACCTCTACACTGGCGCAGTCTATCTCGCCTTGGCCGCTGTCATCCCCTGGCTATTTTAGGGATTTGCAAATCCGGCTCACCAAGTTCTTCGGATCAGGGCAGCTCGGTCCGTTCAAGAATGGCTATTGGGGGCATCCGGCCTACAAGCTGCCACCGGAAGCGAACCTGATGGCGGTCGCTCATTATCTGGAAGCGCTCGACTTTCAGAAGGAGATCGTCAAGATCCAAGCTCTTTATGGTGGCAAGAACCCGCATCCAAACTGGCTCGTGGGCGGCGTGCCGTGCGCGATCAACATCGAGGGAATCGGTGCGGTGGGCGCGATCAACATGGAGCGACTGAACATTGTGTCCTCCATCGTCGACCGCTCGATCGAGTTTGTCGAGCAGGTCTACCTGCCCGACGTTACCGCGATCTGCTCGTTCTATAGGGACTGGCTCCACGGCGGTGGTCTTTCGAGCAAAAGCGTGATGTCCTATGGCGACATCCCGGAAAAGGCCAATGACTGTTCCGCCCAGAGTTTTAAGCTGCCGCGCGGGGTCATTCTTGATGGCAATCTCAAGGAGATACTGCCGATCGACCATGGTGACCCCGAACAGATCCAGGAGTTCGTCGAGCATTCATGGTATAAATACCCCAGCGATTGCTGTGGACTGCATCCCTGGGATGGTATTACCGAGCCGAGTTTTGAACTTGGGCCAAAACTCAAAGGCAGCAAGACAGATATTAAGGAACTCGACGAGGGCGGCAAATATTCCTGGATCAAAGCGCCGCGCTGGCGCGGCCGTGCCGTGGAGGTCGGGCCGTTGGCCCGATACATCGTCGGTTATGCGCAAGGCAAAGCCGAGTTCAAGGAGCCAGCCGAGAGACTGCTCAAGGAGCTCAATCTTCCTTTGACTGCGCTGTTCTCGACGCTTGGCCGTACTGCGGCGCGGGCGCTCGAATGCCAGTGGGCGGCCCATCAGATGCGCTATTTCCAGGATAAGCTCGTAATCCACATCAAGGCGGGCAATACGGCAACTGCCAATATCAGCAAGTGGAGCCCGGAAAGCTGGCGCAAGGAAGCCAAAGGCTACGGGTTCACTGAAGCGCCTCGCGGTGCGCTCGGGCACTGGATTAAGATCAAGGACGGTAAGATCGACAATTATCAATGTGTCGTGCCGACGACGTGGAACGCATCTCCTCGCGATTCGAAGGGCAATATTGGCGCTTTTGAAGCTTCCCTGATCGGTACCCCGATGGCCGATCCGCAGCGGCCTCTGGAGATCTTGCGCACCATCCATTCCTTTGATCCGTGCTTGGCTTGCTCGACGCACGTGATGAGTGCTGAGGGCCAAGAAATGGCTTCAGTTAAAGTTCGTTAGGTCCATGCAGGACAGGGCTCAGAAGCTTCTTGCCGCCGTCGATGCGGCACCGACCGCTCGCAGGAGGGGCGGCGTCGTCGCCTACATTTATGCGCCGGTGCGACTCTGGCATTGGGTTAATGCGGCTGCGATTCTGGTGCTGAGTTTAACCGGCTATTTTATTGGAACCGGGACACCAGCGACGTGGGGAAAGGCAAGCGGCAGTTTCCTGTTCGGCTATATCCGCTTCGCTCATTTCTCGGCGGGATATGTGCTCAGCGTCGGCTTTCTTCTGCGCATCTACTGGGCTTTGAGGGGAAACGCGAATGCCATACAAATCTTTTGCGTGCCGCTCTGGCGCGGCTGCTTTTGGCGGGAATTGTACCACGAGATTCGCAGGTATGCCTTCCTTACGGTTGAGCCTGAGAGGGGCCTCGGGCACAACCGCCTTGCTCAGCTCGCAATGTTCTTCATGTTTACGCAGACGATCACATTCATGGTCGTCACAGGCTTTGCACTTTATGGGCAAGGTGCTGGTACTGACAGCTGGCAGTACAAGGTGTTCGGCTGGGTGTTTTCACTCTGGCCGAACAGTCAGGACGTCCACACCTGGCATCATCTCGGCCTATGGGTGATCGTGATGTTCGCGCTGGTCCACATCTACGCGGTGCTCCGGGACGACATCATGTCGCGCCGCAACTTCCCTTCTATGAAGTAGGTGAGCGCGGGTTTGACGATTGACTGGGAAGCGGATGCTCAATCCGAAAGACAAAAAGCGGATTCTGGTGCTCGGCATTGGCAACATCCTGTGGGCCGATGAGGGATTTGGTGTGCGTGCGGTCGAGGAGTTTCATCGCCTCTACGCCGTCGCTGACAACGTCACCGTTCTCGATGGCGGCACCCAGGGGCTCTACCTCGTCAGTTTTCTTGAGCGGGCCGATTGCCTGATCGTGTTCGATGCTATCGACTATGGATTGCTGCCCGGGCAGTTGAAGCTTGTACGAGATGACGAAGTGCCAAAATTCACGGGCGCCAAGAAAGTGAGCCTGCATCAGACCGGCTTCCAGGAGGTCTTGAGCGCGGCCGATTTGCTTGGCCGCCGCCCGCGAGAGATCGCTCTTATCGGCTGCCAGCCGTTGGATCTGGAGAATTGGGGCGGACCGCTGACCGCGCCGGTGCGCCTTCAGATTGCCCCTGCGATCAAACTCGCTTGTGAACTCCTAGAGCAGTGGGACTCGCCGGCAAGACCGCGGAGCGCGCCGCTGGCTGCATCTGAACGGCTCTTGGCGAACAATATTGACCATGCGAATTATGAAATGAGGGCGCAGCCGATCTAGAAGCCTGCGACTGACCATGTGCCTTGGCTTGCCAATGACGATTGTCGAGACGGACGGTATTACCGCGCTGTGCGAATATGGCAGTGAACAGCGGCGCATCTCCGTCATGCTGCTCGCTGATGTATCGGTCGGCGCCAAGGTGCTCGTTCATATCGACAGCGCAGTGCGGCTCTTAGACGAAAATGAAGCAAGGCAGATCTCCGAAGCACTTGACGGGCTTGAGGCCAGCCTCAACGGTCAGAACTACGATCGCTTCTTTGCGGACTTGATCGGTCACGAGCCGCAATTGCCGGAGCACCTACGCTAACGGTTCCGCTCCCTTGCGCGGACTGGGGTTCTTCACAGACCGAATTCCAGTCGCAGGAACATCGGCCTGGATAATGTCAGGCGCTATGCCGTTGGTTCGAATGTGAGCCGCGGCTGAAGGTGATTGGCATGCGCCTTGCTAACCGCCTGCTAGCAGAACCGAACATTATCAGAAAGAAGTGCGATGAAGTTGCAGCCGGCGCAGCATGGTCTGACACGACCCACTCAGTCGGACGTGGAGGGCGTCAGCGCCGATGCGCGCCTGGCCGTGCACGCTCCCGGGAAGGAGACCGTGATGCCGCTGTCGGCGGCCGATCCCCTACATATGCTCCGGATCATCCAGCTCGCATTCTTTCTTTCTGAATTTGTTCGGCCAGGCATGCAAGGTGCAATACACTCGTGCGGGGCTAGTGGCACACCAGTCGGCCGGCGTAGACCGTCGACGCCGAGCCTATGCCAAAGGCACGATATACTCTGCCTAATCGGCAAGATACCGGTCCGTTCGCTCACGATCAATCGCATCTCCGGGCCGATCATTCGGGCACACGCCGGCAGCATCGGCGTCGGCAAGTGCAATGCCCGTGGATACAGACAATGGAACATCGCATCGTGAAAACAGCGATCCCCGTTGTATCCGGCGCCGCCGACCGGGCGGCGAGCGACGTTACCACCAGATCTGGATGTCTCGATGTATTCTATCGCCCCGCGACGAGTGCGCTCGTCAAGCGCGCCTGGCGCGATTGCGACGAACGTGCAAGGAAGCACCCGAACGCCACCTTGCTGTTGTCAAATGCCGCTGCTGCCGTTGGGAGGCAGAGAAGCGGTTCTCCGACACAATTGTACGATCTCGCATATCTCAGCGATGCCGAGCACAAGCTGATCGACGAATTGCTCGGAGAAGGCGAGGTGACCGGCGTGGTTGCGCTGCCCGATGGCTGTTTGGCGCAAATCCGTGAATCCGTGCTTGCGGGAATCTGGCGCGTGCGCATCGGGACCGAACCGGCAAACGAATATGTTGAGGTCGGAGGGATTCCGCAGATTGTCCGGCGTGCCGCAACTGACCTGACGTCCGCCGATCTTGTGATTGGCACGCCGCCGCATGGCGCGATGAACGTTCAACCGGTGCTGGCCGAAATACGCGAGCGGGCTAGCGTGTGGCGATTTGGCATGAATGCGCATATCATCAATCTCACATTGCTACCAATGAGCATGGTCGACTTGACGTTCCTGCAGCAAAGCTTGGGCAACGGACCGGTCCAACTCATGTTGCGGGGCTACGGCCCCTGCCGAGTGCAGGCGACCGGGACTAGGAATGTTTGGTCCGTGCAGTTCTTCAATTCCACGGACAACATCATCCTTGATACGCTGGAGATTGGGGGCGTGCCGATTGTTGCGTTGGCTGCCGACGAGGATTTCCAAGACTCTGCCGAACGCTTGCAGGAAATCATTAAGGCGTACTTCACATGAAGCGCTCGGGCATTTGGCATCAGGTAGGATCCCGTAGACGGCGCGTGCGCATGGGCCATAACTTGCGCGCGATGATGGGGCAGCGTTGCGCATGATCATCGCTGCCCGCAACAAAATCCATGTCCGCGTATTGCTAGCTGCCGACGTAGTCGCCTCGGTCGAGGTCCTGCCGCGAGTCCGGCCGCCGCTGGCGCGGATATTCGCCGGAAAGCCGGCCTCGTCGCTGCTCAATGTCGTGCCGCGGCTCTTCGCGTTGTGTGCCGCTGCGCAGCAAACCGCACTGTTATCCGCGATCGAAACCGCGCGCGACGAAGTGATCACCCTCGCAACAAAACAGCGTCGTATTGCGCTTATCGTTACCGAGCGCATCGTGGAGTTGGTACGGGGGCTGTTTGTCGGACATCTTACGCTAGACGTCGCCAGTGCTGCGGCAATCGGCTCCCTGATGTCGGAATTGTCAGCGCTTGTCCGCTCCGAACAACTAGCCTGGGGCTCCCCTCAAAGGGAAGCAACAGCACGGATTGTCGCTGCGATGGGCGCGCTGGGCGTACCGAATGAGGGGGGCGCGCTCAGGTCCGGTAGCCCACTGGCGCGTCGCGTTGCGGCGCTTAATGAGGTCGGCCTGAAGTCGGCTCCGACGGGACACTCGTTCCTGTCCGCTGCTGACGACCTCAGCATCACGAAGCGGTTGCTCGGGGATGACTCGACGTTTTGCTGCTGCCCCGATCTCGAAGGACATGTGCCCGAGACGGGTCCATGGGCGCGCCAAATGACCCGGGATCGGCTGTCGCTGAGACCCTTCGGTGCAGCCGAGCGGCTGACGGCCAGAATTGTTGAAATCGTCCGGCTATGTGCCTGGCTTGAGGACGGCGCTCAGATTGACGCCGCGGAGCATGGGATTATCGAAAGATATAAGCTAGGGCCCGGCCGTGCAGCGGCCGCGGTCGAATGCGCCAGGGGCCGTCTCTACCACGCGGTTGAGCTTGATGCTCAGGGCCGGATATCCCGCTTCGAATTCCTTGCGCCGACGGAGTGGAATTTCCACCGGCGCGGACCGCTTGTACGGAACCTGCACGGGGCGGTGCTGACGGCTCGACGACGCTGTGATGAAGTGCGCGCATTGATTGCATCGCTCGATCCATGCGTCGGGTTCACCCTCAATTTTCGCGAAGTTCGCGATGCATGAAATGGCGATTTGTCTTGGGATCATTCAGATCGTCGAGGAGAAGGTACGGGAGCGATCCTCTTCGCGGGTGCGGAGCGTCTGTTTAGAGATGGGAGCGCTGAGTCATGCCGCGCCGGAAGCGATCAGGTTCTGCTTTGCTGTCGCCGCAACGCGAACCGTTGCCGAGGGCGCCGCTCTTAATATCGTTGAACTACCAGGCGTTGCCTGGTGCATGAGCTGTTCGAAAAGTGTCGAAATTTCACGACGCGGTGAGTGCTGTCCTTGCTGCGGCAGCTATCGATTGCAGGTGATTGCGGGCGAACAGATGCGAGTAAAAGAGCTGGAGATCGATTGATGTGTACCGTTTGCGGCTGCACGGAAGGGACGCCGTCGACCAAACACTTGGAGGCGAATGATGCGGAGAGCCATGAGCGATACGCTGACCATGTGCAGGACGATTGCGATAGCCATTCTGTCCTTCCGCCGCCCGACCAAAGGCCGCCGCTCTCAAACGACGGTGGCGTTAGTTATAACCGCCGTTGGTCGGCTCATCATCAGGCCCTTCCGAGCGGCGGCGCCGGCTCGGCTGGTTTAAGGGTCGGGGGCATGAGCAGAAAGCAGATCATTGAGATCGAGCGCGATATTCTGGGCAAGAATAATGGGATTGCGGCCGTCAACCGCGCGCTCTTCGTTGCCGACGACCTGCTTGTCTTTAATCTTTTGTCCAGTCCCGGAGCAGGTAAAACGACACTGCTGGTCCGCGCCGTGTCCGAGCTGAAACGTAGGCGGCCGATCGGAGTCATTGAAGGCGACCAGCAGACCTCGAACGATGCCGAACGTATTCGGGCGACCGGCGTGCCAGCCGTTCAAGTCAATACCGGCAAGAATTGCCATCTCGATGCTGCAATGATTGGCGAGGCTTATCGCCACTTGCCGCCGCTCACAGGCGGTATTCTCTTCATTGAGAACGTCGGCAATCTGATCTGTCCCGCTGCCTTCGATCTTGGCGAGGCCCGCAAGATCGTAGTGTTTTCGATTACGGAAGGTGAAGACAAGCCGCTCAAATACCCTGATATTTTTGCCGCTTCGTCCCTCATGGTGATCAACAAGATTGATCTGGCGTCGCTGCTTGAATTCGATTTGGGAAAGACCATCGAATACGCCAGACGCGTCAATCCAAAGATCGACGTGCTTGTCGTTTCGGCTCGTACTGGAGAGGGCTTTGGCGCGCTCTACGCCTGGATCGATAAGCAGGCGGGCGATCAGAGGCGCATCGTAGAGGACACAAGGCTATGAACGCCGCAGCCACCCGCGACCGAACACGGCTGCGCGTGCGCGTGAGCGGGGCAGTGCAAGGGGTCGGCTTTCGTCCTTACGTTTATGGACTCGCCATGCGGTACGGATTGGCCGGGTTTGTCATCAATGGCCCCGAGGGCGTTATCATCGAGGTCGAGGGTCACCGTGCGTCGGAGTTTGTTGCCACGTTACCGCTCGAGGCGCCTCCATTGGCACGCATCGACCAAATCTGCGTTCGGGAGACTGTGGCGCTCGCGGCGAAGGACTTTTCCATCGGTCCGAGCGAAGTCGGCAAGCTGTCGACGCAGATCGTCGCCGACGCTGCCGTTTGCCGGCAATGCGTGAGCGAGTTATTTGATCCGGAAGATCGGCACTACCTTTATCCCTTCATAAGCTGCTGCCATTGCGGGCCACGCTACACTATCGCCGAGCGGCTACCGTACGACCGTCGCAACACTGTGATGAGGGCTTTTAGGTTGTGCGCCGCGTGCGCGGCCGACTATGCCGATCCGGCGAGCCGCAGGTTTCACGCGGAGGCGATCGCGTGTCCGGCATGCGGTCCTCGGCTCAGCCATGGGATCAGCGCCATTGTCGCGGCAATCACGGCGGGACAGATCGTGGCGATAAAGGGGCTGGGCGGATACCAGCTTCTTTGCGATGCACGTAATCAGGAGGCCGTGCTGCGTTTGCGCAGGAGAAAGCACCGCCTTCAGAAGCCGCTCGCAGTTATGGTCGAGTCGAAAGAGCGCGTTAGCGAGATCGCGGAGGCGAACGCGGCCGAGCTTACGCTGCTCGAATCCATCGCACGTCCTATCGTCCTCCTGCCAACGCGCAACAATCTGGCGCCCGCCATAGCTCCTGGTTTATCACGAGTGGGTGTCATGCTGCCCGTAGCGCCGCTGCATCACCTCATCTTCCATGCGTTTCGCTCGCCGCAGGCGCGTGCGGGGTCTGGCCCGGTCATCGTCGTCACCAGTGCAAATCTCTGCGGCGAACCGCTCCTGACCGATAACGCTCAGGCGCTGCGGCGACTCAAGGGGGTCGCCGACCTGGTCGTGTCCCATGATCGCGATATCTTGACGCGTGCTGATGATTCCGTGGTTTCAGTGGTGGCCGGCCGGGCCCAATTCGTTCGCCGTGCTCGCGGCTATGTTCCCGAACCGATACGGCTTGCAAGGTCCGTCCCGCCCGTGCTCGCCGTCGGCGGGGCACTGAAATCGACCGTCACCATCACGCGGGACGACCAAGCGTTCGTCTCTCAGCATATTGGCGATCTAAATACAGCCGAAGGCATCCGTGCGTTTGAGAAGACGATCCGACACCTCACATCGAGCCTTGACGTGGAGCCCGTCGCCGTCGCCCATGATTTGCATCCCGACATGGCTTCTACCCGGTTTGCGGAGGCAAATGCCCGCGCGCTGGTCGCGGTTCAGCATCACCACGCACATGCTGCCGCAGTGATCGCCGAGCACGGCCATGCGGGACCTGCGCTTGCCCTGGTGCTCGATGGACATGGCTTTGGCTCCGAGGGCGGTAACTGGGGTGGCGAACTATTGTTGTGCGAAGGGACGTGGTCCCGACGCATCGGGCACTTAGCGCCTCTGCAGATGCCTGGTGGAGATCGTGCAGCCCGCGAGCCGTGGCGCATGGCGAGCGCAGTATTACACGGGCTCGGCCGGGGTAACGAAATCGGGCAGCGCTTTGCGGCGCAGGGCCAAGCCGGGGGGCTGTCGGACTTGCTCGACCAGCCGGGCGGGACCACCACGACCAGTGCGGGACGGTTGTTCGATGCGGCAGCGGCGCTGCTGGGGATTGCGAATTTGCAGAGCTATGACGGCGAAGCAGCGATGAAGCTCGAAGCGCTGGTGCGGCAGACTGCGATTCTGGAAGCCGGCTGGACCATCGATGGCGGCGTGCTGTCGCTTGGTCCGCTATTCTCGCGGTTGATTGCTGATGACTTTGACGTCGCCGGCGGAGCCGGGCTGTTTCATGGCACTTTCGCCGCCGCCTGCGTTGACTGGGTCACGCGCTCTGCGCGGACAACGGGCGTTAATACCGTGGTTCTGAGCGGCGGCTGCTTCCTGAACGCGGTGCTGGCGGACAAAATCCCGCGCGGTTGCAGTGATGCCGGTCTTACCCCGCTGGTGCCGCAGCGGCTGCCGCCCAATGATGGCGGTTTGAGCCTTGGCCAGGCCTGGATTGCCGCTCTACAGATGGCTCAACAGTCGCCCGCCAGGGGAGGAACTGCCTGATATGTGTCTTTCGGTTCCGGCAAAGATCGCCAAGATTCTTCCCAACCAAATGGCCCTCGTGTCCATCGATGGCATCAGCCTGGAGATATCGATTGCCCTCATCGACGAGCTTGAGGTTGGCGATTGCGTCCTAGTCCATGTCGGCTATGCGCTCGCTAAGATCGATCCGACAGAAGCCAAGCGCACGCTAGAGCTCCTGCAGGAGCTAGGCAGCGCAGCGCAGGAATGCCGATCGTGAAATATTTTGACGAATTTCGCGACAAGACCATCGCGCAGGGACTTGCGCGCGCGATTGACACTGAGGTCAGTTCACAAAGAGCCTACCGGTTCATGGAATTTTGCGGTGGACACACTCATGCCATCTCCCGCTACGGTCTGGAGGATCTGCTGCCCGCGAACGTCCGGATGATCCACGGGCCCGGTTGTCCCGTCTGCGTTCTGCCGGCGAGCCGTATCGACATGGCGATCCGGCTCGCCGAGCGACCAGAGGTCACTCTGTGCGTCTACGGCGACCTGATGCGCGCGCCCGGGTCGCAAGGGCAGTCCCTGTTGCGAGCTAAAGCGCTCGGGGCCGACATTCGGATGGTCTACTCGACCCTCGACGCTATCCGGCTGGCCGAACAGACGCCGGGCCGTGAAGTGGTTTTCTTTGCCATCGGATTTGAGACCACGACGCCCCCGTCGGCGGTCATGATTCGCATTGCCGAGAACAAACGGTTGGAGGGCCTTAGCGTGTTCTGCAATCACGTGCTTACACCCTCGGCGATGCACAGCATTCTCGAGAACCCGATGATCCGCAACACAGGTGGGGTCCCCATTGACGGCTTCATCGGGCCTGCACATGTCAGCACCATTATCGGTACGCGGCCTTACGAGCCCCTGGCGGAACAGTTCGAGAAGCCGATCGTGGTCGCCGGATTTGAACCACTCGACGTGCTGCAGGCTATCCTGATGCTGGTGCGGCAGGTGAACCAAGACCGCTACGAGGTAGAAAACCAATACAGCCGTGCAGTGACACGCGATGGCAATCGGCGCGCCAAGAAGGAGGTATCGCAGGTATTCGAACTGCGTGAGCAGTTTGAATGGCGTGGGCTTGGACTTGTACCCAACAGCGGACTGAAGCTTAAGCGGTCTTACGCAAAGTTCGACGCGGAGACGCGTTTTGCGATCCACGACATGCGTGTCGCAGACAATCCGGCCTGTGAGTGCTGCGCGATCCTGCGTGGCGCCAAACGGCCGGTCGATTGCAAGTTGTTTGGAAATGTGTGCACGCCGGAAACGCCCATAGGGGCCTGCATGGTGTCATCAGAAGGGGCTTGTGCGGCGTATTGGACCTATGGCCGAGTTCGCGATGAGCAGATGAGGCAGACGTCATGAGCGTGAAAGCCGATCAACGCAGCCTCGACCTGGAGAACGGACGCGTCGAACTTTCCCACGGCTCTGGAGGCCGTGCCATGGCACAGCTGATCTCCGGCCTTTTTCACCAGGCCTTCGGTAATGAATGGCTCGCCCGGTGCAATGATCAGTCGGCGTTTGATGTTTCGGCAGGCAGGATGGTGATGACGACTGACGGCTATGTGGTTTCGCCGCTGTTTTTTCCCGGCGGCAATATCGGGTCCTTGGCTGTGCACGGCACGATCAATGATGTCGCGATGTCCGGCGCGCGTCCACTCTATTTGTCAGCCAGCTTCATCATCGAGGAGGGCTTCCGGTTTTCCGATCTCAAGGCGATCGCGGATTCGATGGGCGCGGCGGCGCGAGGGGCCGGCGTTTACATCATTGCCGGGGACACCAAGGTCGTAGAGCGGGGCAAGGCGGATGGTCTGTTCATCTCTACGGCCGGGATCGGGCTTGTGGCCCGGGGGCTCGATCTCTCCGCCGAAAAGGCAAGGGTCGGGGATCGTGTGCTGCTGTCAGGTAGCCTCGGCGATCATGGGGTGGCGATCATGTCAAAACGTCAGAACGTCGCTTTTCAAACCGAAATCGTCTCGGACTCAGCAGCGTTGCATAATCTCGTAGCGGCCATGCTTGCCGCAGGTGGGGGAGGCATCCGGGTGATGCGCGACCCCACGCGCGGTGGGCTCGCTGCTGCTCTCAACGAGATTGCGCAGCAATCCGACCTCGGGTTTCATCTGCAGGAATCAACCATTCCGGTGAAGCCCGCTGTTGCGGCTAGCTGCGAACTCTTTGGACTCGATCCGATCCATGTCGCCAACGAAGGCAAGCTCGTTGCGATCGTGGCGCCTGATTCGGCCGATGCCGTTCTTGCAGCCATGAAGGCGCACCCGCTCGGGTCCAATGCGGCTGATATTGGCGAGGCGGTGGCTGACGATCACAAATTTGTTCAGATGACGACCGATTTCGGCGGCCGACGAATCGTCGACTGGCTGTGGGGCGAACAATTGCCTCGGATCTGTTGAACAGGCTGCGCAACGTCCTTTTTTGGCGGCCATTTACTATCAATGGTGATTAGCTCCTATCGATGGTGATTAGCCACCAGCTCCACAAGGCTTCGCTTGATAGGCAATCCTGCCCATCGGCAAATTGCCGTCTTTGCGGCTTGAGAAGTTCGGCGAGGCTGGATTCGGTTGTTAGCTTTTCTGCGGGGCGAGACCGCAATTCGGAACGATTCATCGGTATCGCGCGGAACGGGATCGCACGATCTGGGCAACCCGTCGGTTTGAAATCCTGCGAAGCCTGTAAAATATCGCTGAATTCCTGCGCCATTTTGGTGGGCTGCGTCGCGATATCGCTGCACGCTTCAGATAAGAAGGGCGGGTCAGGCAGGGAGTTTCAAATGAAGGTCGGAGTTCCGAAGGAAATCAAGGCGCACGAATATCGCGTCGGCCTTACCCCTGGAGCTGCCCGAGAATACGTGGCAGCGGGCCACCGCGTGATGATCGAGACTGATGCCGGCGCCGGCATTGGTGCAACCGATGACGATTATCGCAATGCTGGCGCAACGATTCTAACTTCGGCGGCTGAGGTATTCGCATCGAGCGAGATGATCGTAAAGGTTAAGGAGCCTCAGCCGGCCGAATGGTCCCAGCTGCGCGAGGATCACATCCTATTCACTTATTTGCATCTGGCCCCGGACCCGGATCAGGCTACCGGCCTCTTGAAATCTGGATGCACCGCGATCGCCTATGAGACCGTAACTGATGCGCATGGTGGTCTTCCACTGCTGGCGCCGATGAGCGAGGTCGCGGGTCGGCTTGCGATCGAAGCGGCGGGTAGCGCTCTAAAGCGGAGTACAGGCGGCCGAGGGCTGCTGATCGGTGGGGTGCCCGGCGTTCAGCCTGCTCGAATCGTCGTGATTGGAGGTGGCGTCGTCGGTACGCACGCGGCGCGCATGGCGGTCGGTCTGGGAGCAGAAGTGACCATCATCGATCGTTCGATAATCCGCCTCCGTGAGCTGGACGAGCTATTCGAAGGACGCGTTCGCACCAGGTTTTCGACCATCGAGTCTGTGGAGGAAGAGGTATTTGCGGCGGACGTGGTGATTGGTGCGGTGCTCGTCCCAGGTGCGAGCGCCCCGAAGTTGGTTCGCCGGAGCATGCTGAGCTCGATGCGCAAGAGGGCGGTACTCGTGGACGTCGCTATCGATCAGGGCGGGTGCTTTGAGACATCGCACCCAACCACTCACGCTGATCCAACTTACGAAGTGGATGGAGTCATTCATTATTGCGTAGCCAATATGCCCGGTGCCGTACCGCTGACCTCGAGCCAGGCACTGAATAACGCGACCCTGCCGTTTGGTTTGGCTCTGGCCAACAACGGTTTTTCCGCCGTACTCGAAAATCCACATCTGCGGGCGGGCCTCAACGTCCATCGGGGCCGGCTAACTTACAAAGCGGTGGCCGAGAGCCTCGGGCTGCCCTTCTCACCGATCGAACAGGCTGCGGCCTGATCCCAGAGGCCCTCATGGGCGTTTCCTCCCTGACTTAGGCCACCCTTCGGGGTGGCTTTTTTTTGGCTCCATCGATCTGCTGACGCCGGCATTTTTCTAGCGTGGGGCGAAGCGGAGGATCACCAGACGAACGCCTGGCTTTAGTCGCCCGCACGATGGGAAGACAATGTACTTTCACTCATACAGCGCCTATGAATGCCGGTGTTGTCGGATAATCCAAGGCAATTGAGAATGCCTGCCGCGGGTCCCAGGAGGACGCGCATTTCCGGAGCGACTTTATCTGGAGCGATCACCGCGAGCTTTCCGACTGCCTGTGAGGCGCGGACCGGCGATGACTCCCGCTATGCGCTGCTGTCAGGCCCCTTGTAGGATTTGCGACACCGTGTCGAGGCGGCGACTTGCGTTATGGAAAATACTGCAGACGAACCAAGCTCAAACTGTCTGGCACAAGACTTGATAGCAAGAAACCGTCCCGCACTTTTGCTTACGGAATCGCAGTGATGGCCTACAAGATAATCGCATCCCAGTGCACCGTCTGCGGTGCGTGCGAGTTCGAGTGTCCCAATGCCGCGATCAGCCTGAAGAACGACATATATGTGATCAATACGTCCCAGTGTACCCAATGTGAGGGCCATTTTGACGCACCGCAATGCGCCGTCGTTTGCCCGGTGCCCGATACATGCGTGCCGGCAAAGGTGGGGTAGCCGATGAGAGGAGCTCCCGCACGAATTTATGGAGATACTCGACAGCCGCCGCCTTTTCAATCCATCTCCTGTTTTACTCAGTCGCTGGCCCGAGTCGCAGCTTCGATCATCGGTCCGTTCGAGGATTGAGAAGCAATCGTAGATTTCCGCCAGTCCTTAAAGAAGGCAAACGCGAACGTATGAGTTCTTCCACGTTGGTCGATGCTTCCTGGCGCAGTGATCAAATGGGCCCCGGCGGTCGGTGACGGCAATTCCTTGCTCGATGATTTTGAGCGACTCCTGAGCCCGCGCACCACGGGTAGCGATCACACAAATGTCGCGTGCTCTGAGCCGTGTTGCCGCCGAAAGACGCGGTGGGGATGCGCATGCCCGCGGTATCCGGTGCTGGTCGACGGGTGGCAAGGATACGTCCATCCGACCGCCGAAGTCTGCGATATCGATTGCGAATTCTACGTCATGACCGGCGTGGTCCGACTGGGATTGCTGTGCTTACGGCAAGTCTGCGCATCCGGCATCGATGGCGCCCTCTAATGGCCGTGGGGACATGATCCGCGAGGTCTCGCGTTGCGGTGCCATTTATGGCGATCCGCTACGCCGGTTCGAAGCGCGTACGCCGCCGATCGCCGAAGCCATCGCTTTAAGCGCGCCTATCGATTACATTGCAGATCCGCAGGCAATCGCTTACGCGCAGGAGAGGCTGGCTTCCACCTATGGACCGCGCCGGTGTAGCGGGGCGGGCGCACTGTGCGATGCCGCTGCTCAACCAATTCGGCGTGCTGGCGACGTGCCGTGGGTCCATTGGACTTTAGAATGCACGCGGAGAGATCGATGTGCTCGTGCGTGCCCCGATCGAGCGCGGCAACTGCACTGGGCGCCACGCGGCGAGGCCGCTCGCATAGAGCTCTGGGAGGATGCAATCGTGCACCTCATCAGCATTGCAGCAGGCGAGCACCTGTAGGTCAGCATAGATAGCATTGGCAAGCCTGTATCGGTCAGCCGGCCTTGCAGCCGCCTTCCGCCTTCGATCCCAGCTGCGGTGCCGGATACGCCAGGGAATTTCACGCACAGCCCACCTTGTTCCATTTCGAACAGGCCCAAACCAAGAGTTCTCTGCGCAAAGCGCGATGTCGGATTCGCAACAACACATCTTTTCCCGCACGAGGCGCGCTAAGCAACTTTGATTGTTCGGTTTTTTGTGCTGACGAGACGCTGGCATGCTGGTTGCAAAACTTGGGTCAAGAAGCCGCCCTCGCAACAGCTAACCTTTGAAGGATATCAGATGAGTCTCGCCACGACCCAGAGCATCGCAGAAATCAGGGCTCGCAACAAAGAGCTGATCGAGGAGGTGCTTAAGGTCTATCCGGAAAAAACCGCGAAACGGCGTGCCAAGCACCTCAACGTCCACCAAGCCGGCAAGTCAGACTGCGGGGTGAAGTCCAACATCAAATCCATACCTGGCGTGATGACGATCAGAGGCTGCGCCTATGCAGGGTCAAAGGGAGTGGTCTGGGGACCAATCAAGGACATGGTTCATATCAGCCATGGCCCGGTCGGCTGCGGTCAGTATTCGTGGGGCTCGCGACGCAACTATTACGTCGGCACGACGGGCATCGATAGCTTCGTGACTCTGCAGTTCACCTCCGACTTCCAGGAAAAGGATATCGTATTCGGCGGAGACAAAAAACTGGACAAAATCCTTGATGAAATCCAAGAGCTGTTTCCACTTAACAACGGCATCACGATCCAATCGGAATGCCCGATAGGGCTGATCGGCGACGATATTGAGGCCGTGTCAAGAGCGAAATCCAAGGAATATGGCGGCAAAACCATCGTGCCGGTCCGTTGTGAGGGCTTCCGGGGCGTGTCGCAGTCATTAGGCCATCACATCGCTAACGATGCGGTGCGCGATTGGATTTTCGGCCACCTCGAGGGCGACGGCAAACCAAAGTTCGAGCCGACGCCGTACGATGTTGCGATCATCGGAGACTACAATATCGGCGGCGATGCGTGGTCATCAAGAATTCTGCTGGAGGAGATGGGCCTGCGCGTGATCGCGCAGTGGTCCGGCGACGGCTCGCTGGCAGAGCTCGAAGCAACGCCGAAGGCAAAGCTCAACATTCTGCATTGCTATCGCTCAATGAACTACATCTCCCGCCACATGGAAGAAAAGTTCGGTATCCCCTGGTGCGAGTACAATTTCTTCGGACCTTCAAAGATCGCAGAGTCGCTGCGCAGGATTGCGGGTTATTTCGACGACAAGATCAAGGAAGGCGCCGAGCGGGTGATCGAGAAGTACGAGCCGCTCGTGAACGCGGTGATCGCTAAATATCGCCCGCGCCTGGAGGGCAAGACGGTGATGCTGTACGTCGGCGGGCTCCGTCCGCGTCATGTTATTGGCGCATATGAAGACCTAGGGATGGAAGTAATTGGCACCGGATACGAGTTCGGTCACAACGACGACTATCAGCGCACAGCTCAGCACTACGTGAAGGACAGCACGCTCATCTATGATGACGTCAATGGCTATGAGTTCGAGCGCTTCGTCGAGAAGCTCCAGCCTGACCTTGTCGGCTCGGGCATCAAGGAAAAGTACGTTTTCCAAAAGATGGGTGTGCCGTTCCGGCAGATGCATTCGTGGGACTATTCGGGTCCATATCACGGTTATGACGGCTTTGCGATCTTTGCGCGCGACATGGACATGGCCGTCAACTCGCCGGTTTGGAAGAAAACGAAGGCTCCCTGGAAGGAAGCTTCGAGCGCCAAGCTCCAGGCTGCAGAGTAAAGCAATTCATCTCGCTCTCTGGGAAAGCCGGGGCGATACAAATCTCGATAGTGAAGGATTTCACCAATGGCGCAGAGTGCTGAACACGTGCTCGATCATGTCGAACTGTTCCGCGATCCAGAATACCAGCAGATGCTGGCCAAGAAGAAGATATTCGAGAATCCTCGCGATCCTGCCGAGGTCGAACGTATCAAGGAATGGACGAAAACCGCCGAGTATCGCGAAAAGAACTTTGCGCGGGAGGCGCTAGCGGTAAATCCGGCCAAGGCTTGCCAGCCGCTTGGCGCCGTATTCGCCTCCGTTGGGTTTGAGCGCACGTTGCCCTTCGTCCACGGCTCGCAAGGCTGTGTGGCCTACTACCGCAGTCATTTGTCGCGGCACTTCAAGGAGCCTAGCTCCTGTGTCTCTTCATCAATGACGGAAGACGCTGCCGTATTCGGCGGTCTGAACAACATGACCGACGGGCTCGCGAACAGCTACAACATGTACAAGCCCAAGATGATTGCGGTTTCCACAACCTGCATGGCAGAGGTGATCGGCGACGACCTCAACGCCTTCATCAAGACGTCGAAAGAAAAGGGCTCGGTTCCGGCGGACTTCGACGTGCCGTTCGCTCACACGCCGGCGTTCGTGGGCAGCCACATCACTGGTTATGACAATGCGCTCAAGGGCATTCTGGAGCATTTTTGGGACGGAAAGGCCGGAACAGCTCCGAAGCTGGAGCGCAAACCGAATGGGGCGATCAACATCATTGGTGGGTTCGATGGCTATACCGTCGGGAACCTTCGAGAGATCAAGCGCATCTTAGAATTGATGGCCATCGACCACACGGTTCTCGCCGACAATTCTGAAGTGTTCGATACCCCGACAGACGGCGAATTCCGGATGTATGAAGGTGGTACGACGCTGGAGGATGCGGCGAACGCGATTCACGCCAAGGCGACTATTTCCATGCAGCAGTGGTGCACGGAAAAAACGCTGACATTCGTGGCGGAACACGGCCAGGACATCGTATCCTTCAACTATCCGGTGGGCTTATCTGCAACGGATGACTTTATCGTCGCGCTGTCACGCATCAGCGGCAAGGAGATTCCCGAGCAACTCGCGCGAGAACGTGGTCGCCTGGTTGATGCCATCGCCGACTCCAGCGCTCATGTTCACGGCAAGAAGTTCGCGATCTATGGCGACCCGGATCTTTGCTATGGATTGGCTGCGTTTCTGCTCGAACTCGGCGCCGAACCGATTCATGTGCTTTCCACCAACGGCAACAAAGCGTGGCAGGAAAAAATGCAGGCGCTACTTGCAAGCTCGCCATTTGGGCAGGGCTGCCAAGTCTATCCGGGTCGAGACCTCTGGCACATGCGCTCGCTCTTGTTCACCGAGCCGGTCGATTTTCTGATTGGAAACACCTACGGGAAGTACCTGGAGCGTGATACCGGAACGCCACTGATCCGCATTGGCTTTCCGATCTTTGATCGGCATCACCATCACCGCTCCCCCGTATGGGGCTATCAGGGCGGTCTGAATGTATTGGTGAAGATCCTGGACAAGATCTTTGACGAGATCGACAAGAAGACCAACGTTCTTGGCAAGACGGACTACAGCTTCGACATCATTCGTTGATGAGCGATTACAAGTGCCATCGCCCAAGCACAGGACGATGGCACGAGCACGTGAAGGTGGAATTTGCAATTCATTTGCCCTGAGAGGAAACAGGATGAGTTCACTAGCGGCCACGGTCCAGAATATCTTCGACGAGCCGGGCTGCGCCAAGAATGGCAGTAAGTCGGGGGCCGAACGCAGGAACGGCTGCACCAGACAATTGCAGCCGGGTAGCGCTGCCGGCGGCTGTGCTTTCGATGGCGCCAAGGTTGCGCTGCAGCCGTTCACCGATGTCGCTCACTTGGTACATGGTCCGATCGCGTGCGAAGGTAATTCCTGGGACAATCGCGGCGCGGCGTCGTCCGGCTCGGATCTGTGGCGCACCGCATTCACAACCGATTTGAGCGAAACCGATATTGTTTTCGGAGGCGAGAAGCGGCTCTGCAAAGCGATCAAGGAGATCATCGACAAGTACGATCCGCCCGCCATCTTCGTCTATCAAACCTGCATCCCGGCGATGATCGGCGATGACATCAACGCAGTCTGCAAGGCAGCATCTCAAAGATTTTCAAAGCCGGTGATCCCGATCAATTCTCCGGGCTTCGTCGGTTCGAAGAACCTCGGTAACAAGCTCGCCGGCGAGGCCTTGCTCGACTATGTGATCGGGACGAGAGAACCGGACTACACCACGCCGTACGACATCAATCTGATCGGAGAATACAACCTTTCGGGAGAGCTCTGGCAAGTGAAGCCATTGCTAGACGAGCTGGGAGTGCGAATTCTCTGCTGCATCTCCGGCGATGGTAAATATCGCGAAGCCGCTTCATCTCATCGCGCGCGGGCGGCGATGTTGGTGTGCTCAAAGTCCATGATCAACGTGGCACGCAAGATGGAGCAACGCTACGGGATCCCGTTCTTCGAGGGATCGTTCTACGGTATTCAGGATTCAAGCGAATCGCTACGCCAGCTCGCCCGCTTATTGGTTGAACGCGGCGCCCCGACAGATCTGCTCGGGCGCACCGAAGCGGTGATCGCGCGCGAGGAAGCGCGGGCGTGGGCTGCCATCGAGCCGTACAAGCCGCGATTCGAAGGCAAAAAGGCCTTGTTGGTGACGGGCGGCGTCAAGTCATGGTCGGTCGTTGCGGCACTCCAGGAAGCCGGGCTGGAGTTGGTCGGAACTAGCGTGAAGAAATCGACCAGGGAAGACAAGGAGCGCATCAAGGAGCTCATGGGGCAGGATGCCCACATGATCGAGGACATGACCGCGCGCGAAATGTACAAGATGTTGAAGGACGCAAAAGCGGACATCATGCTATCAGGCGGCAAGTCGCAGTTTGTCGCGCTGAAGGCGGCGGTGCCGTGGCTTGATATCAACCAGGAGCGTTGCCACGCCTATATGGGCTATGTCGGAATGGTTAAGCTGGTGGAGGAGATCGATAAGTCACTCTCCAGTCCGATGTGGGAGCAGCTACGTCGACCAGGGCCATGGGAGGCATTGGCCAAGGCGAGGGAGCAGATGCAATCGCCGATGGCCGCAATCGCCTGCGACCCGGCGCTCGCCGAAACCGCGCGGCGCGCGAGGAAGATCTGCGTGTGTAAGAGCGTTGATCTGGGCACGATTGAGGATGCAATCCGCGTGCACGACCTGAGGAGCGTCGCAGCGGTCCGAGAGCATACCAATGCGGGCGGTGGCTGCTGTCGAAGACGCATCGAAGATATGTTTGTGTCCGAGCCGTCTGACATGCGACAGGCCGCAGAGTAGGGAGTCGTCATGGCCCTCGTCACGGCGCCAACAAAAGCCTGCGCTGTCAACCCGCTGAAGATGAGCCAGCCGATCGCCGCCGCATACGCGTTCATGGGGCTGCGCGGGGCGATGCCGCTTCTGCACGGCTCCCAGGGGTGCACATCCTTCGGGCTCACGCTCTTTGTCCGGCATTTCAAAGAAGCAATACCGCTGCAGACCACCGCGATGAGCGAGGTTGCGACCGTACTCGGCGGCTATGAGAATCTCGAGCAGGCGATACTGAACATCTATAACCGTACCAAGCCAAAGATCATCGGAATCTGCTCGACCGGGGTCACCGAAACCAACGGCGACGATGTGGATGCCTACCTCAAGCTAATCCGGAGCAATCATCCGCAACTCGCAAAGTTGCCACTGGTGTATGTCTCGACGCCAGATTTCAAGGGCTCGTTCCAGGATGGCTGGGAGAAGGCTGTTGCACGCATGGTGGAGGTGCTGGTGGACCGGCCCAGCGCCAATGGCCTGTGGTATCCATCGAAGGTGAATGTTCTGCCGGGGTGTCACCTGACGCCCGGCGACATTGATGAACTCCGTGTCTTACTGGAGGATTTCGGATTGTGCCCCTTCTTCCTCCCTGACCTGGCGGGGTCCCTCGACGGGCATATCCCCGATGAGTTTACGTCAACGACCATCGGCGGCATTGACGTCGACGAAATCGCGAGCATGGGGCGCGCAGGATGGACGATTGCAATCGGTGCTCAGATGCAGCGCGCGGCTGAGATCATGCAGGCTAAGACCGGCGTGCCTTTTCGCGTGTTCGAGCGGCTGTGTGGTCTCCATCCGAACGACGAATTCATGACGTTTTTGAGCGAGATTAGCGGCCGCCCAATACCCTTGAAATATCGACGCCAGCGCAGTCAGCTCGCGGACGCTATGCTCGATGCTCACTTCCATATAGGCGGTCGCAAGGTCGCGATCGGTGCTGAGCCAGACCTTCTGTTCGATCTATCGAGCATGCTGCACGATATGGGAGCGCAGGTGACCGTCGCCGTGACGACCACTCAATCGGAGGTGATCGAGCGGATCAAGACCAAGGAGGTGCTCATTGGCGATCTCGAAGATCTGGAAGGACTTGCCAAACAGAAGCGTTGCGACATGCTGATCACGCATTCGCATGGAAGGCAAGCGGCGGCGCGGCTGAAGGTGCCGTTCTATCGTACAGGTTTTCCGATGTTCGATCGGCTTGGCGCGGGCCACCAAATGTCCGTAGGCTATCGTGGTACCCGCAATGTAATCTTCGAAATCGCCAATCTCGTGATCGCGCATCGCGAGGAGAACGATCGTCCTACGCCCGATAGGTGGCGGACTACGCCCGGTCTGCCGCAAAGCTCTGGGTATCGCCGCTCCACCGGCGCGGCTGAAAGGCCAATTGCATGAAGGTCGCTTTTGCCACTCAGGACCTGAAACGCGTCGATGCTCATTTTGGTTGGGCAAAGAATATCGCAATCTACGATGTCGCGCCTGACGGTCATGTGTTTCTTAAAGCGATCGAGTTTGACGGTGACCTTAAGGAGGACGGCAGTGATGACAAGTTGGCGCCAAAGATCGAGGCGATCAAGGATTGCGCAATCCTTTACGTCGCTGCCATTGGTGGTGCTGCGGCTGCGCGAGTGGTGGCCAACAAAATCCATCCTATCAAGGTGAGCAAACCAGAAAGCATTCCGGTGTTGCTAGAAAAGCTCGAGCGGGTGCTGAAGGGCACGCCACCTCCCTGGCTGCGCAAGGTCCTTGCAAAGGACCAACGGCGAACGTTTGAGTTCGGCGAATGAGCTGACATGACCGCAAAAATAGAGCAGCAGGGCAGCGTGGTCGACGCACCATTCCTCATCCAATTGGTCAAGATTTGGCGTGCTCAGGATACCAACGGATCTTGGGAAGGGAAGAGCGATCTTGATCTGCTCGAACCCTATATCCTGGACAGGGAGAAACGGCGCGCATTGCCGATTATAGGTGATCCCGATCCCGACACACTGTGGCGGCTTGAGCTATTCTTCGATGCGGTCGCGCTCTCGATGGAGAGGGAGACAGGCGTTATGGTTCAGCCGATTCTGAAGCTGCATCATGAAGGCTTCGGGCGCATAGTGCTCATCGCAGGGCGCTTGGTCGCCGTAAACAAGCAGCTGCGCGATGTGCATCGCTTCGGATTCGATAGTCGCGTCAAGCTGGCTCAGGAGGGGGATAAATATGTCAGCGAGGGAATCGGCCTGATTCGGAAATTTCCGGACGTGGCGAACTATTGAGGATACTCACTCATGTGCGATCGTGAAACACTGAAGGCAGAACTAAAGAAAGTGTCCGCCAAGGCGATACAGGCCAAGATGGATCTGCACGACCTTTCGGAAGAATTGCCCATCAACTGGACGTCGATCATGGTTGTGGCGCAGAAGGCGTACCATGTCTACGCCGAGCTCGAGCGCAAGAGCCGCGAGCTGAAAGCACTGGAAAATACTTGAAGGGGCAATGGATGTCATTTGCAACGCGAGACGGCCGCGACTGGACGCCGCAATACCTGACCTCGATCGATGCCAAGAAGTGCATCGGCTGTGGCCGCTGTTTCAAGGTGTGCGGTCGAGATGTCATGACCTTGAAAGGAATCAACGAGGAGGGCGAACTTGTCAATCTCGACAATGACGAGGACGATGAAGTCGAAAAGAAGATCATGGTTCTAAACGATCAGGGCGCCTGCATCGGCTGCGGTGCGTGCGATAGGGTTTGCCCGGCCAACTGCCAGACCCACGTTTCAGCCGCAACCGAAGCTGCATGAGCGAAGGGGGATCGCATGAGGGGACGACCCGTTGGATCAGGTCAACCCGCAACCGAGACTCGCAGCGGCCGACTCGAATGGTCCCGATCTTCCACTGAACAGCAAGACGGAGCGAGCGGAGATATTGGCATAGGTCGCATAGGCAGCTTAGCTCCCAGGCAAGCCATACCGGCTGAGTGCGCCTGCTTGCGAGCCTGTCCCGTACTGCAGGGACCCCGTTTTCCCGAAAGGCGCCTGGCCCTGACGCGGGGAGGGCGATCGGTTACCTTCGTGGTCTTCAAGATTGCGAATTGCCGGTTTCCGAACTAGGGACTTTCCTACGGAGCCAATGGTGCCCATCTTATCCTGTGGCGTGCCCGGTTGGAGGATCGGCAGGAGCATAAGTCGCCCGAGGTGCACGGGCGTTGACATCTGTCTGCCCGATCATAGCCGATTGCGTTGAACCGCATGTGACGGCCGCACCTGTGTCCTCCGCAATTCTCCACTGGGGACCGGATCAAGCAGCCCGGAATTGGATGACGGTGCAATAGCCTATGCGAGTTCGTGGACGCCGCGAAAAAGGCACCGATCAGCAATTCTGCTCGCGAGCAGCTGATCCTCGATGGAAGGCTGCATTGGTCAATGTGCCTGCTCAATGGCGGCGGTCCGAGGAAAAGGATGGTGGCGCTGATCTGCGCCATTATCGGTCGCATTCTTGATGGATCAAGCACGGGCAATATCACGCGCCGTCAGCTTTCGATCGGTGACCAGCGGGGGCGTGACTCGCGTGCGATTGCGCAGCCGCAGTCTCCCAAATGCCGGCAGATGCTTCGGTCAGGTTGTGGTCAGTTAGGTTAAATATTCTCGCCGCGAGCTTGCGCGGCACGAGCTCAATTGCGTGCAATTTTGCCGATAGGAGAGCGATCTGATGTATGGCAGAATCGTTGGCTCATCCAGCCAATCCACAAGCGCTAGCCAAGCTGATGAATCGGGAGATAGCCCCCGCTTTGCGGAAACAATTGCAGGTATGGAGCCAGGTGGATCGTCATCTGAAACAAGGGCTCCATACTCTCTGGATTCCAAGTCGCCCATTGTAGAGATCAGCGAATATTCCTTCGACAAAGGGCTGAAGAAATTTTTGGGGGCAGACATCAGGCACATCGCGAGCAACCCGCAAGAGTACTCGGACTTCGTATCGGAGAAAGCTGAGCACGCAGCAACGGTTACTGGAAGCTATATCAACACTTACCATGATCCGGCTAGGCCCGCGCGCTTCTACAGCTATCCATTGGATGGCGAAACAGTTGGCCTGTTAAGAGTCGGAGGTCCGGTTCGGATTAAGGGAGAGGCCTTCCGGGAACAGTTTGGGCGCAACGATCTCACCTCCGTGGTAGACCTTCGGGTGACTCACCCCCTCGTCGAGAACGCGGGCGATATTCTGCTGGAACACCAACTGAGAAAGGATGGTGATTATCCGTTGATCTTGTCCAAACCAGCCCGGGACGGCATGGAACCCCGCCTAGAGAAAATGGGTTTTGAGCACGTGGGCCGAAATCACTGGGTGCTTGATCCTCACCAGCATCCTGAGGTGTGGACAAAGAATGAGAACGACGAGTGGCAGCGAGTAGGCAAGCCTACGAAGTACCTTGTCACGGCAGAGGGCGGTGATACTGCCCCTGGACCGGCCGTCGAGACGGACTTTTCCGACGAAGATGACCCGTCATTCTACTTGGAGCGCGCCCTTGCAGGGCAGCGCATAGAGTAAAGCAACCGCTAAACCTGAACGATCTTTCGAAAGCTGAGAGAGTGATATCGACACTCAGAGAAGTTTTCGAAAGGGAATTGTTGGACGATGACCCTTCATTTTGCTTGGAGCGCGCTTTTGCCGAACGCGCATGGAGTAACGTGGCTGCGCTAGCAGCGCTGGCCTGAAATGAGGGGCATGTGACCGTTCTAAGCGCGGGCGCAACGGTCTTAATTCAAAAGGGGGCGCGCGCTCGCCGCGTGCGCCCCAGCCGGCTGGAAGCGAGCACTCGACGCTTCTGCGAAGGCACATGCGATGCCGCGGGGGAGCGCCATCCGACGGCACCGTAGCCGGCCTTATGCAGCGTGGCCTCAACGAACAGCGACGACCATCCACCGCGTTAAGCAGTCCGGCAAAGCCCGAGCTCGAAAACTGCAAGTCTGCAGCTAGCATGGAGGAGATAAGAAGGCTCAATGTTCGTGCAAATTGGTCTGAATTATGCGCCCCGGGCAATGACGTCTGCTGCAATGCCGAAGTTTGCGCGTTGGATTACCAGAAACGCGATACGTCTCGGCACTCGTACGGTTATTGCAGGGGCGCTTGAACAGCAACAATGAAGCCTTGCAATAAAACGAGCGATGAATGCAGCACAATCCCATCTATGTGATTTGCAGCTTTAACGACATTCCGAGCCGCCAGGCTATGGGATTCCGTCTTGTAGTCGTCGATGATGACGGCAATCGCCGCCCGTGGCCCATCATTGTGGTGCGATGGGGCAAAAAGGTGATCGGCTATGTCAATAAATGCCCCCACAACGCCGTCAATTTGGATTGGGAGCTGAACCAATTCCTCGATCCATACGGCATCAGGCTGATGTGCGGCAAGCACGGTTCGACCTTCGAACTTGGCACCGGGCGGTGCGTCGAAGGTCCATGTCAGGGTAGAGCGCTCGCGCCGATCGCATTGGTCGTTATGGATGGTGACATCTGCGTCGTCGGTGTGCATCTTGTGGAAGACGATGCATCGGCCGACAACTGAAGACCGCGCTCAGACCGGCCGGTTCTCGTTGCGGTTTTTAACAGCCTCCATCCGCTTTAGTCCGTCGTCATACGAGATCTCCTCATGGGATAGATCGAGATGCTTTGTGGCATCGAGGAGGTAATCAAGCTTGCCGCCCGGATCGAGCTTCTTGATGTCGTCCTTGTTCAGCCCGACCAGGTCCATCAGCTCCTTCCAAACGGTGGATTCGTCGCACGGTAACACGTGGAAGTTAATATCGCCGAGGTTAACTCGGTACTTCGCCAGCAGATCGATGTTGTTGCAGAAAATGAAGTAGCTGCCGGTTGGGCTTAAGGCACCGTTGAGGACGGTTGCGACGTCAGCAAGATACGCGAAGGAATGTAAGTAGCCGGCCAGCACGGGAATAGTGCGCTCTCCGTCCTGCGCGATCGTCAGAACCTGCTCGATCGAATAGTCTGGCGGTCGTTTCTCGTCCGCGACCTGAGTCTGGAACTTTAGTGCGATGTCCCCGCGAAAGCCGAACCGGCCCGGCTTGGTGGTCGCGCCTTTGAGTACGGCGTTGAGAAGGCGGCCCTCCTTCTCGAGTCTGCCGAGTGCGGTGTTCTCGATTGCAGTCATTAAATGTGTCCTCGATCTAAGCTCTTCACCGATCCGTTGGTCGGTGCCAGACGCGATGCAAATTGCCTGCCGCCGCATGCGTAGCGGCCTTCAGCGCAGCTTGGAAAGAAAACGCCTCGGTGGTTGGGACCGCCTCAAGTAGCTTTGTCAGGATCCTGACAGCCGTTCCAACGCCGACGGCGCGAAAGTGAGCATCATTAAGCGTCTGCGCGCTGGCACGTGACTTGCTCTCAGCTGGGTCCAAGCTGACGAGGGAAAGACGTGATCAACCTGACCGATAGCGCAGTGAATGCGATCAAGAGCGCGATTTCATCCTCGGCGCGCCCGGCCGGTGGTCTGCGCGTCATGATCGAAGCAGGCGGCTGCAATGGATTCAAATACAAGATGGGCCTGGCCGAGGAGCCAAAGCCTGACGACACCGTGATCGAATGCGATGGACTGAAGGTGTTCGTCGATAACAAGAGCCGTGATCATCTGGTCGGCACGACCATCGATTTCGTGCTGGCACCGGAGAGCTCCGGCTTTACCTTTCACAACCCGAACGCCACCGCGAACTGCTCCTGCGGAAAATCGTTCAGCTGACGGAAAACATTGATGAGGTCAGGAGGAGAAGGAATTGAACCATGCCGGCCGAACCAGAACAAGTGAGGAGATCGTCTTTCACTACGAAGCGGGAGGGGCGCATTCGCTGCGTGCACGGCGAGATCCGGCCCAATATGCAAGCCGGCCGAGGCGACTGTTCGCTGAACAGCACGATAGCAGCGTGCTCATGGCGAGGCGGGCCGGTGCTGGCAGGTCGTGCAAGCTTTCGAGCGTAAGGTTAGGAGGCGTTCAGACGCGATTGGTAGATAAGAGCGGAGGATTGGATCGCCTAGCCCTCGTCGCTGCAGCAGGCGAGGTGGTGGATTGAGTGAAAATCGAGCGCTGATTTACCTCGATAACAATGCAACGACGCGGACTGATCCATCCGTCGTGCAAACCATGTTGCCTTTCTTCACTGAGCAATTCGGCAATGCCTCGTCAAGGCATGCCTTGGGCAGCGAAATCGCAGTCGCTGTGAGGCGGGCCCGGAGAAGCCTGAGCGGCCTGTTAGGTAGTGCATACGATCACGAAATCGTCTTCACCTCGGGAGGGACCGAGGCCAATAATGCCGCAATCCTCTCTGCGCTTGCGACGCAAGAAGGTCGAGACGAGGTGGTCACCACTTCGGTTGAGCACCCCGCCGTACTTGCGCTAACGGAGCAATTGGCGGCAAGGGGAATCAAGACGCGCATTGTACCCGTAGATGCTTGCGGCAGGCTCGACATCGAGGCGTTTCGCTGCGCGCTTGGGCCACGAACAGCGATTGCCTCGGTTATGTGGGCCAATAACGAGACCGGAACGATGTTTCCTGTGGAGTTTCTGGCCGGGTTGACCCGTGAGGCGGGCGCACTGTTTCACACAGATGCGGTCCAGGCGATTGGTAAGGTGCGCTTAAACCTAAAGGACAGCGCGATCGACATGTTGTCGCTATCCGCGCACAAACTGCACGGCCCCAAGGGGGTCGGCGCGCTATATTTGCGCAAGGGGATTAAATTCCGGCCGCTGATCTGCGGCGGATCACAGGAACGAGGGCGACGCGGCGGGACTGAGAATATTCCCGGAATCGTCGGACTGGGGAAAGCTGCCGGGCTTGCGGCGGAGCGGCTTGAACCCGAGCGCGTCCGCATTGGCGCGTTACGCGACCGCCTTGAGCAGGGAATTTTGCGCAATGGCGAGTGCGCTGTGCTCGGCGACATCGGCAATCGGTTGGCGAACACGACCAATATTGCCTTCGACCATCTCGAAGGCGAAGGCATTGCCCACCGTCTCAACCGGGCGGGCATCGCCGTGTCGCTCGGATCAGCCTGCAGTTCGGGCTCAATGCAGCCATCGCATGTTCTGCGTGCCATGCAGGTGCCGGCGTGGCGGATGCACGGCGCCATTCGCTTTTCTCTTTCGCGTGAAACCACCTTCGCTGAAGTCGATGAGGTCGTGTACGCAGTGTCAGATATCGTGGCTCGCATGCGCGCCACATCCAGCGTCACAGTCGGGGAGTAGACGTCGTGAAAATCATGATCCGCCGCTCTCCGGACGCGGGCCTGTCGATCTACGTGCCAAAAAAGGATCTCGAAGAGCCAATCGTTGCCTCCGAGTACGAGACCTTATGGGGGGGCTGGATCAAAGTAGCTAACGGCTGGGTGCTCGATTTGCCCGAGATGGCGAGCGACACACGGTTACCGATCACAATCGACGCGAAGAAGCGGGATGAGAACGGCGACGATCCGTGAAGGCACTCATGGACATTGGCGCCCGCCTGGGGACCGGAACCATTGGCGTCTATCTCGTCCTGGCATGACGGAATTGGATCCGATGTGCTGCGCCCCCCCCAGAGGCATCGGTCGCTTCCTTCCGGCCGGTTGACCTATCCGGGGGATCTTTGGGGAACGAATAGCTGTCGGTGCGGCATATCAAGATCAGCAAACGTCGGCCCGCCGCGACGGCATTGATGACGCAGGCATCGCTCGGTCAGTTGGGCCCAGGCGATTGCACCATCATCTTTGGCCCTCATTGCTGCCCGTCATAGTAGGGCGCGTGTCGCCCACTATTAGCCTTATGAAGTCCGGATCCCCCAGTTCGGATCCACCCAATTGGAAGCGGCAGCGCGTGAAGGCCCGTTTAGATGAAGCCGCATGCGGGCGCGTCCAGCGCGAGAGTAAATGCGCAAGCGATGGAGCTCTGAGTGAGAACGGCGACGCGTCTGTCGCTTTGCCGACAGGCTCATCATTGCTGTTCTTGCAAGCGCCAACGCTATCGTCGTGATAACTCGGTGGACTACGGTTGCGATCGCACATCCTCGCCATGGCATGCAAGTTGCTACGCAGCTTCCTGAAGCGCGCTCAAGAATGACCTGGGGCGATGATGCTTGCAGAGAGAATGGGAATGAACGCGGTCGTGGGACGCGGAAAGTATATCAAAGCTGCAGTGAATGGCGGAAACATCATGCAGCCCATCACCGAGCATAAGGGCTGCCGCGCTTCGGCCAACACCGGGCGGGCGAGCTGCGGCTCGCAGGACAGCCAAGGCGATCTGCCGATCGGGATCTGGGAAAAGGTCAAAAACCATCCCTGCTATAGCGAAGATGCGCATCATCATTACGCTCGCATGCATGTCGCGGTCGCGCCTGCTTGCAACATCCAGTGCAATTACTGCAACCGAAAATACGACTGCGCCAATGAATCGCGTCCCGGAGTGGTGAGCGAGAAACTCACCCCTGAGCAGGCGGCGAGAAAAGTGATCGCGGTCGCGACGACCATTCCGCAGATGACCGTCGTTGGCATCGCTGGTCCCGGCGATGCCCTGGCCAATCCAGCAAAGACGTTTAAAACGTTCGAGCTGATCAGCCAGGCCGCTCCCGACATCAAGCTGTGTCTGTCAACCAACGGAATCGCACTGCCGGACTATGTCGATGCCATCGTCAAGGCCAGAATTGACCACGTCACCATCACGATCAACATGGTCGATCCGGAAATCGGAGCCAAGATCTATCCGTGGATCTTCTTCAACCACAAGCGATACACCGGCATCGAGGCGGCAAGGATACTCACCCATCGCCAGCTGCAAGGCCTCGAGATGCTTAGCGAACGCGGCATTTTGTGCAAGATCAACTCGGTGATGATCCCCAACATCAATGATGACCACCTGGTCGAGGTCAATAAGGCGGTCACGTCGCGCGGTGCCTTCCTTCACAATATCATGCCGCTCATCTCCGCGCCCGAGCACGGAACAGCATTTGGCCTCAACGCTCAGCGCGGCCCGACGGCGCAAGAATTGAAGGCGCTGCAAGATGCTTGTGAAGGGCAGATAAACATCATGCGGCATTGCCGCCAGTGCCGCGCTGATGCGGTCGGTCTACTCGGCGAGGATCGCAGCGCAGAGTTCACTAATGATCGGGTGATGAAAATGGACGTCCAATACGACTTAGCGATGCGCAAGGCTTATCAGGAAAAGGTAGAGAACGAGCGCCTTTCCAAAGTTGCCGCCGACCAAAAGGAGCTTGCGGAACTTTCCGGAGACATGAGGGCGATCACTCTTCTGGTGGCGGTCGCCACCAAGGGCTCCGGATTGATCAACGAGCACTTTGGACATGCAAAGGAATTCCAAGTGTACGAGCTTTCCACATCCGGCGCCAAGTTCGCTGGTCTGCGCTGTGTGGAAGGTTACTGCCAGGGCGGCTATGGCGAGGAAGATAGATTATCCGCGATCATGCGCGACATCCATGACTGCCACGCGGTCTTCGTGGCTAAGATCGGCGGCTGCCCGAAAAGCAGTCTGATCGAGGCAGGAATTGAGCCAGTTGATCAATTCGCTCATGAGTTCATTGAGAAGTCGGCGATCGCTTGGTTCAGATCCTATCTCGACAAGGTGAAGCGCGGGGAGATCCAGCACGTGCAGCGCGGCGAGCCTGCGTGTCGGTTGGGAGATCGGATCTCTGCGGCGTAAGGAGAAATATGTGCCGTTCAAAATCATCGCCTCGCAGTGTACGAGCTGCTCAGCCTGCGAACCATTATGCCCGAACGTTGCTATCTCGGAGAAGGGGGGAAGCTTTGTCATTGAAGCGGCAAAATGCACCGAATGTGTTGGCCATTTTGACGAGCCACAATGTGTCGCCGCCTGTCCAGTCGACAATACCTGCGTGGTTGACACGTCGTTGCCTCGCTACCAAGCGCCAGCCTAAAGCGGGCGCCCTCATGAGCGGCATGCAAGGACCTGGTGCTGAATACGTCGCAAGCGCCGCCCGTTGGATCGCAGGTGCCGACGTTCGCTCTCCCTTATGGACGGCGATTCCTCTGGGTTACCCTGCGATAGTGCTGTTGCTGGTCGGCAGCATGGCTTGGCGGCATTTCGGCGGTTCGAGGGCGCGTCGTAATGCTGAGAGCGGCCTTCCAGGCCGCGCTCCCATCGTGGATGTGATTGACAATATCGCGCGCGGCCACGAAGTGATGCGGAATGTCGCCTGGGGGGCTATGCGGCGTCCGTGCATCTCTAGAGCGAGCGATGCATGAGGAGCGGTATATGAACATCATTCTTCGCGACAGCGACGTCGTCGAGCTAAGCGATCCGCCCGTCTTCAGCTTTGGCCAGAAGCTTCGAGCCAATCGCACCATCCGCAATGATGGCACCTATCCCGGTAAGGAGATTGGCGACGTCTTAGTCAAGAAGGGCGAGGTGGGTTACGTCATCTCGATCGGTACGTTCTTACAGCAATTCTACATCTACGGTGTAGAGTTTTTGGAAAGCGGCCGCCGCGTTGGCATGAAACGCAAGGAACTAGAGCCAGTGGATGCCTGCGAGGAGGTCGATGATTTGCCATTACCGGAGGAGTCATGACTAAGCAAGGTGTTACGAAATGTCGGCGGGGCCAGCGGGGCAAACCCGCCGCCGACCTCATCAAGGACCACTCATCTACCAATACGGAGCCCGACGGAGCTTTGCTCGCTGCCAGAACGACCCGCCAGACCGTCATCGATACTCTCAACAACGAAGCTTATGAGCCGATCTTTATTGTGCGATTTTGGTGAGGAGCTGCTCATGTGCTGGTCTTCAAGAAGAAATCAGAGTGCTTTGAATGGAGGCTTTCGTCATGAATGCCGCACTGATGAGGAAAGCAACGGGGATAGTTCCTCACCCCAACGAGCTTGATCGCAAACGGATCGAGCGCGGCTTGAGCGCGCGCAAGCGCTATCTCTACGTCTCGCCAAACGTGACGCCAGTGAGGGGCGGCTACCTCATCGAGAGTCCATGTTGCTCGCGCAACATCGACAAGGACGGCGCCTTGGTCGACGTCGCGCTGATTCTTTATGACTCCGTGAGCGGGATCTGGAAGCTGTTTCACAAGAATCACGCGGGGGGAGTCTGGGAGTTTTACAGCCTTTATCACCGCTTGACTCCTGCAATCGACGAGTTGAATGCGGATCCCGAGCGCCTGTTCTGGCAATGAGAGGCTGCCATGTCCGAGGGATAGAGGAACGACGATGGCGCTCACGACGGACGGATTGATCGAATTCGGACAACTGCATACTGCCGATGGCGCCGACATGGGTCACTTTGTCGAGGTGCGCCGCGGCTTTCCCCAGCTTGCTTGTGTGCGCTGTGATGCGTCAGATTTGTCGGATCAGCCGTTCCAACAGTGTCCTCGTTTCGATCTTCCTCTGCTCGATGATCGGACCACTGCGTGCAGATTACGGCCGACCGAACGCGAGCGACCGGGATCGTATTGGCCAAGATGAATGCTGGGCGGTGAGCACTGAACCAGCGGAATATGGCGTAGTGCATTTTAAGCCTTCCGATGAAATCCAAGAGGGTGTCGAATGGTCGAGCAGTGTTACGAGGCGCATCTGCAATCATGTGAAGGTGTCGGGTCGCTTTATGTTGCGCCCGACGTGACAGAGGTGAGTTGATCGCATGCTCCCGGTTATGTTGAGGTGCACTTCACGCGATCGGAGCACTGCGCCGTTATCGATGGTCAGCGCGGCACACGGGTTGAAACGGCGCCCATATTGCCCAAACGCTTGCACGCAACTAACCTATCGCCGGCTATCGGCGTGGCTACTCTCTGCTTGCGTAGAAGATAGCCAATCGCGTCATGTCGCTTCCATTTCACACCGGTCTCGCGAACAAGCAGATCGAGTTTATCGTCGAGACCATGAAAGATGTGGCGACAACGTGGGCGCCTGCGCGGCGATTGACTGAGATGATCGTCATCCAAGACAAAGAGTACGAGAGGTTCATTGGGGGTGAGTTTAGGTTTTGTCAGCGCAAGAGATGAGCAAGCGGACCAAGGACACCTGGTTTGTACGACGTTGCCGAGCGACATCGTGATCCGCCCAGTGCAGGAGGGTGCCGGCCGCCGAAGACAACGCATCTAGAAAGCCGCAAGAGAAATGTTCCAGGTGAGTGCGGAGAAGGCATGCTCGATCATAGAACAGCTCGGCGTGCAAGGCGCGGCTTGAGGCAGGCGCCAAGATGTCTGAAAGCGAGCACATTACAATCGAGATTGTCGGTGTCCAGCTCGTGATCGTTGCTGACCAAGATCGGGAATCGGTATGAACTCTCAAGAAGTCATCATCCACGTCCGCTTCGCGCCGAACGGGCGGGTGATACAAATCAGCGAGCGTCCAGCAAAGCTCAATCCGAACCAATGGTTTGATGTCCTCAACACCCGTGCGAGCTCGGCTTATCGGCCGCTCGCTCGGGGCCGAGGGGTTTTTCGGCTGAGCCGGACTGCGGTCGATGCCTTCAAGCAGGAATCCGCGGGGCCGGCATCAGCGCACTGATTGTCGGCGACTTGATGAGCGAGCAGATCGAATCAGTCCGACCGACGCATCATTCTGACCGAGGCCATGGGCGTTTAGCCCGATCTCGGATCGCTGCTATGGGCGAGAATGCCGACATTGTTGCGACTGCGCCGAATTGTAAGACGCGCCCGTTACGCATCTGGTGTGCAACTTGCTTTGGAGAATTTCGATGACAAGTGAGTGGTGAATGAAGGATGAGATCGGGATGACGGAAGAAGACGTTGGTATTGATCAGGAAGCGGTTTCGGACGCCAAGGTATCGATCGCTCATCCTCAGCGGCGACAACGACTATGCCGCCCTCTCATTCCGGCTGCTTTCGCAAGGCGAGTGGGAATCAGTCGTATCGATCGCCAATGGGGCGTTCAACCGTTAGAGGGTATGGGCGACTATGTGCTCACACCTCATCCCTTCAGATGAAGTCCACTATCGGAGAATAGGCGCGTGAATTCAGAAAACAAATGTGATCTTCCTCAGCTCTATAGGCATCATGTTTTCGCGTGCAACACGCAGCGTCCGCCAAGCCATCCGCACGGCAGTTGCGGCGCCTCGGGCGCGCAAGCTCTCTGGGATCGAATGGGCAAGGCGATCGAAGCGCAAGGTCTCAACGATATTGGCTTCACGACAGCGGACTGCCTTGGCTTTTGTAATACTGGTCCCTTGCTGGTTGTCTATCCCGACGGAGTCTGGTATCGCGCGACCACGCCTGAGGACGTTGACGAGATCGTCAACTCCCACCTCAAGCAGGGCAAACGTGTCGACCGCCTCGTGATGGTGCTCAAGCGAAGCTAGAGGCGTCGCTTGGGTCGCCACTTGCCCTGGCTAGCAAGCATGAACGGCTTGTTAGTCCATGAACCGGCATGTTTGGAGCTCAGATCATCTGATGTTGACCGGGCACCTTGCGCCCACGAGTCCGCTGACAGCAGGCCATAGAGCTTGGCGCGGCGTACCGTGTTTCTTCTATGCCAAAATGGGAAAATGGCTCCGTTGCAGCGCGCGACGAAACGGGCATATGATCATGTGCCGGGTTTATGTTTGTGTACTGTCACTCACGTGCCACGCGAGTCCGTAACTCGCAGCGGGCGCAATGCTGCGAATGGGGCACTCTCTTGCGAGCTGACGCGACGCGTCAGCTTGCTTCCTGCCATAGTGCGGTGAGAGTAGGAGATGGGCTCGATGAGCTCGCTGCGTCCGAGCTGATCAAACGAAGTCTCCTTTGGGACCCCGTTCTTCAGAACTTGTAAGCGACGCCGCCGCTGACGAGCCATGGATCGATATGTGCACGGCCGGTAACGGCAATCGCATTGTTTATGGCCGCCGAGTACTCCGGCCGCAGCCACAGTTTTTTCACGTCAAAGTTGAGGCCCCAGTGACGATCAAGCATGTAATCGAATCCGAATTGGATCGCCGCGCCAAATTGGTTTCTGAGGTGTAGATCGGTGACGGCAAGACCGGCGAGCGACGTGTTGGCTGCCGATTGGTTGAAGAATACAGTGTAATTGATGCCCGCGCCGAGATAAGGCTTGAGCGGCCCAAAATCGGTGAAGTGATATTGCAGGGTCAGTGTAGGCGGCAACAGCCAGGTTTTTCCGATATCGAGCCCAGTGAGCGCGCCATTGCCGCTGATGTGATGGTTAGTCACGCCGAGAATGAGTTCAGCGGCTAAGTTATTTGTGAAGAAATAGGTGATGTCCAGCTCTGGTATGACTTGATCGCTGATCGAAAGCCCAGAACTTGGTGATGAGAGCGATGGCGTCCCGGAAACGTTGACCGAACTGCCTGCGGTATCCGGCAAAACGCCGAGCACGCGCAAGCGGATCATCCAAGGGTTGCGGGGTTCAATTGGAGGCGCTTTATAGTAGACCGGCGCCGGATCCAGATCCGCACTACGTGCCGAGTTGCTGGCCAACGGGGTCGCTAGCGCGAGGACCGATGCCATCGCCAGAACTGCTCTTGCTTTCATCGAATTCTCCATTCCAAAGTCGCGCGAGATGTCGCGCAAGGTCTCTGTCACACATTGGGACTGCCGGAGGATTTGATATCGATCAAAATGAGAGCGGCGGTTAGTGCAATCATGCCTGTAAGTTGTATTAGGATCACACCGGCGAAGCGTGGTGATCTGTTCTGATCGTTAGTGTATCCGAGAGGTCGTCTGAGCCGAGGCTCTCGAAGCAGCTGCCTCTCGGCTTGGTGCTCTGATCTAATCCAAGCCGCGGAAGTCATGCGTGATAAAGCCACCGACTGCGGCGAATCCTCTCACGGGTCGCTAAGGCGGACGGGCGACATTCAAGCGTAATATTGGCGATGCCTCCCTACGGAGTAGGCACCTGCGCGGGGCGGTCTCAGCAGAGGCCCACTCTGTTACTGCTCGTGCAAGCCGCCAGTGGAGCACGTCATTCTTGGCATGGCAAACGCTCAGCGTTTCCTCACGTCTGCGGGCAACACGTGCGGTTTGCTTCTTGCAAGCATCCCTCGAGCTCATCGTGAGCCTTGCGGCCAAGTAGCGACAGCACGAGCCCATGATCGAGTCCGGCACATCGTGCCCCGTCTACGTCAATCAGCGGTCGTCGTATCAGGAGCGGATCGCCAGCCATCAATGCAAGTGCGTTTGCAGCATCGACAGAATCGGGGTTGACTTCGCCTGACTTGATACGAGGCGCGGCTCGGTTGAACCAGGAGCCGGCGGGCATATTGCGGAAGAAGCTGCGCAATTCGTCCGCATGCCATGGCTCCGTCAAGATGTCTTTGACGACCACGTCGTGGCCCGCGGATTGAAACGCTTGAATCTGACGCGCATTCGTGGCGCAGCCGGGCTTCTGATAGAAAATGATTGTCGCCACGGCAAACCTATGTACGCGTTGTGAGACGAACGGGTGGCACGGCGCTGCTGCATCCGGCTGCCCATTTGAAATGCTTTCTGATCATCTCCGATATCAGCGCACCAGGCGCCGTTCCGTAGTTGCAACCCTCGCCGCGGGTCCGCCAGGTTTCGAGCCCGACCGGCATGTTCATTCTCCTCAACTTGCCCCTCTTATCAGAGGAGCAGCAAGTTCCGTTCCACAACTGAGACATCGGAATAGGTGTCGTCAATTCGTTTTTTTTGGCGCTGATGTTTGTGGTTGTTTGTTCGATGTCCGACAGCCGCGCAGATTCTGTTAGATCCAAAACGGCCAACGATCACGCAAGAGCTGGTTAGCTTTTGGAAACGTAATCAGAAGCTTAAGGTGCGCGGCCAAGCGTTGGCACGGCCGTTGCTAATAAGCGGCAGCAACACTGAGTGAGGGCTGAGTGCAGGCCGACGCGTAAGGCGAGCGATGCGCTCCTTCCCTTCAACCCGTGTGGCCCCCGCTTCTGCGAGAGAAACAAGCTCGCGCGAGAAGCGCGAGCTTTTGGATAATCGGTTGATGGAGAGCAACATGGCTTCACTAAGACAAATCGCGTTCTACGGGAAGGGCGGTATCGGCAAGTCCACCACTTCACAGAACACGCTGGCGGCGCTAGCCGAGCTGGGTCAGAAAATTCTGATTGTAGGGTGCGATCCGAAAGCGGACTCGACCCGCCTCATTCTGCACGCCAAGGCCCAAGACACGATTTTGAGCCTCGCCGCGAGCGCCGGCAGTGTGGAGGACCTAGAGCTCGAGGACGTAATGAAGGTCGGCTACAAGGACATTCGCTGCGTGGAGTCCGGTGGTCCAGAGCCAGGTGTCGGCTGCGCCGGCCGCGGTGTCATCACGTCGATCAATTTCCTGGAAGAGAACGGCGCCTACGAGAACATTGACTATGTCTCATACGATGTGCTTGGCGATGTCGTTTGCGGTGGTTTCGCGATGCCAATCCGCGAGAACAAGGCGCAGGAGATCTACATCGTGATGTCTGGTGAAATGATGGCGATGTATGCCGCAAACAACATTTCCAAGGGGATCTTGAAATACGCGAACTCTGGTGGGGTGCGGCTGGGCGGCCTGATTTGCAACGAGCGGCAGACCGACAAGGAACTGGAACTGGCGGAAGCGTTGGCCAAGAAGCTAGGAACTCAGCTGATCTACTTCGTGCCCCGCGACAACGTGGTGCAGCATGCAGAGCTACGCCGCATGACGGTGCTTGAGTATGCACCGGATTCCAAGCAGGCTGATCACTATCGGAAGCTCGCGGCCAAGGTTCACAATAATGGCGGCAAAGGCATCATCCCGACCCCGATCTCAATGGATGAGCTCGAGGACATGCTCATGGAGCATGGCATTATGAAGCCCGTCGATGAATCAATCATCGGCAAAACTGCTGCCGAACTCGCAGCCTCGTAAAGGTCGCGAGTCGCGGCCTTGTGAAGGCGCGCGACAGATGCCGGTCTCCCTCACCATCCCGGGAGACCGGCATACTGACAAACGACGGTTGCCAAAACCAGGATGCGCCGTGACGAACCTTGCATTGTGAAGAACCACAGAGTTATGTCCGAGCCGCACGTCTTTCCGTTCGTGGCTGCTTGTGCTGTTGACGCTAACAGCCAGTCGCATAGGGGAATTACAACCTACCGCCTGCTCACCGGTAGGCATCCTGCAGATGCCGATATCGCCACGGATAGCAATTTCGATCGCCATGTTCTGGCGTCTATCCTAGCCGCTGCCACGATGGATAGTGGCTCCCTTCTTGAGAAGGTTGGCCTATCCGGCGTTGAATTGGCGGCCTTGCTGGAGCGGTACTTTCCCTCAACCGAGACCATGGCCGCGGAGCAGGCCTCGCCTTTCAGGTGGGAAGACGACGAGGAGATCGCAATGGTTCGCGATCTGTTGCTCAAGCAACGCTCAACCGAAGGGGATATCGGCCGCTGGCTGGCCGCGATGATCGCGCGCCGCGCCATTGAGCCGGACCATCTCTGGGAAGCTCTGGGCTTGCGCAATCGTGGCGAACTCTCTCTGCTGCTGAGCCGGCATTTCGCGCCGCTCGCCGCGCGTAATGTCAATAATATGCGTTGGAAGCGCTTCTTCTACCGCATGATTTGCGAGAATGAAGGCCTTGGGATGTGCACGACACCCGTGTGCACTCAATGTGACGACTTCAACGTCTGCTTCGGTGAAGAAAGCGGTGAGAGCCGGATGGCCGAGCGCCGGCGCGATTTTCTGTCGCACGCCGCAGCTTGGCCGGATGTGGCCAGCGGCCGGGTGTTTGCAATGCCTGGAGAGTCCGCAACCGCACCGTCATCCGAGAAGGCCTTGCCGGATTTGTAGGCCGTTCGTGGAGAGTGGATGCGAGGGGATGGCGTGTGTTCAAGGCGGCAGGATCGAGTGCTCCGCTACAATTCTCACATCCTAGTGCGCCGCAAGGAAGCCGTCGTAAAAGAAGGGAGGCGCGTTCTGTTTCGTAGCGCTGTCGCATTTGCCACAATCCATTTGCTGAAGAAGATCAGAAAAAGAGGCGTTAGCTTCTTCAATGGGTGGACTGTTACGACAGGCTGGCATGCTGGTTGCTGGAGTGTCGGCAGTTCAAACTATGAGGAGTTCCCGAGTGGTTGCCGCCAGCACCGCCGCCAAATCGGCTTGGTCCGATAAAACCATGCACCAACTCTACCGCGCTAAACGAGACGCCAGTACGCCATGGCCTGCAGGCGCCTGGCATTGCGTTCACCGGCGAGGAGAAGCTGGCGATTGCGCGGCCGCCGGCGTGGGGCGGAGTCACAAAGACTGCGGCGGCACGCCGTCATGGGCAATCAAGACACCGCCACCATCCGCGCCATCATCGAAGCAGATCTTCCGCTCTCTATCACGGGGCTGGTGCGCGGACGCGGGAAACCGGTCCCGACGTGGCGATCGAAACAAAGGCGGTCATGATCAATACGTGATCCCAACCGGCGATATCGAGACCGCCTCCAAGCTGTGTGGTCATCAGGACTTCGTGTGGAATGGGTGAAGTAAGTACTAGGATATCCCGGGGTTGGGAACATGAGGTCGCCGTCCATGATGAGAACTCCCTCCGCCCCGTCACCGATTTCTCATCAGATTGATAGGCACCGCAAAAGCCGCGCGCACGTCGCTTTAGTACTCAGATCCGCTCAGTGTGGGCGCCATTCAGAACTCCGAAGGAGAATGTTCGATGACCAACTCATCACCAGGAGCGGGCATCCTGGATCGACTCAGCAAAGCCTCATCGGCAGAGGATTTCTTTTTGCTGCTTGGGGTCGAGTACGACCCGAAGGTCGTGGATGTCGCGCGCCTTCACATTCTAAAGCGCATGGGACAATACTTCGCCCAAGAGCAATTTTATGGTGCCGCAGAGCCGGAAATCAGAGCTCGATGCAAGGCCATGTTGGAACAGGCCTATGCAGATTTCGTAGCATCGTCACCGATCCAGGAGCGAGTGTTCAAGGTTTTGAGGGATGCCGTCGTAGACTCTAGGAAGCCTGCGGCCTTTGTCCCTTTGAGCGAGTTGAAGTGACCGAGCATTCCACTGTAAGCGAAGTCTGCCCGACGGAGCCGAGGCACGAGCTTTCTATTTTCGGGGGCAAGTCTCTGCGGCCCTCGGCCCAGCAAGGACTGTCGTATTCCCGCCCATGTCTGAATTGTTTTGTTCGTGACTACGATATCAGCAGCTGTTTGAAGTGTCGCGCAAGCCATTACTTCCCACCGACTTTCAACCGTCTTTGCAACTGGTACGACACTTGCCTGATGTCCCGCTGATCCGATTATCAATGCCGACAGATGGTAGCGTCGGCGATGAGTTTGAAGGAGGAGCCATGATGCTGCTGTTACTGCCTGCCGAGCCGCCCTGCGCCATCGTATCGAGGCGCACGATCCCGGCAGATCCCTTCGCAACGGTCTCTGACGCGGTCGCAGTTTCGTAGCGACGGTGAGATGGTGGTCAATGAATAAGTGTCCCCTTCGCGCTACTCCTGTGGCGGGTATGCACAGCAGCATCCGCATCAAATCGACTCCCGATGCCGCTGAGATTTGTCTCCATCTCATGGCGGATAGAAACTACGCCACGAAGAGCGGTAGCATCGGCCCATACGGACTGCTAGCGCTGGAGGCGCGGCGAGCGGACTCATCAACCAGGCCTGGGAGCGGCCGGTTAGAATCAGCACGGCGTCCTGGCCAGCCGCGGTGGCGCTCGTCGAACCTGGCGCGCAAGGGTTCAGTTTGCAAGATCTCTCCAAATCCGGCCGAACGGGTACGTCTATTGCGACGACGCGTGTTGTTGTGCGACCGGTGCGAGCACGCAAGCGGGCAGAGCAACCAGCCACTTGCTGACCAAAAGTGAACTTCAGTTAACGGAGCGAAAAAGCAACCCGCGGCGCGGGCGCGCCTATCGTTGAGAGGAATTTAGAGTATGAGCAACGTCAGCAGAACGGCCATGCCACCCGCGGCCGGCCGCGGTGCAGCCAAAAAAGAACTGCCGGAGCACTTCAAGTCCTACAAGCACGTCTGGGTCTTCGTCGAGCTGGAGCGTGGCCAAGTGCATCCCGTTTCCTGGGAGCTCATGGGTGCGGGGCGCCGCCTTGCCGACAAGCTAAAGGTGAGTCTTGCCGCCGTCGTTATCGGCCCGGAGGGGCAGCACACACGTAATGCAGCACTTGAAGCGTTTTGCTATGGCGCCGATCTGGCCTATCTCGTGAGCGACAACGTTTTGTCGGATTACCGCAACGAGTCCTATACCAAAGCGCTTACCGAACTCGTCAACACCTACAAGCCCGAGATACTGCTGTTGGGTGCGACGACGCTCGGTCGCGATCTCGCAGGTTCCGTGGCGACGACTCTGTCGACGGGGCTCACTGCCGACTGCACCGCGCTGGACGTGGACGCCGATGGTTCGCTTGCGGCGACTCGTCCAACCTTTGGCGGCTCGCTGCTCTGCACAATCTATACCTTGAATTATCGTCCGCAGATGGCCACTGTCCGCCCGCGGGTCATGCCGATGCCTGAACGTGTTGTGCGCGATGCCGCTCGTATCATCGTTCATCCGCTCGGCCTTGTCGAAGACGATATAGTCACAAAAGTATTGTCGTTCCTACCCGACCGAGATGCAGAAACGTCCAATCTTGCCTATGCCGATGTGGTGGTTGCGGGCGGGCTGGGGCTGGGATCGCCTGAGAATTTTCGATTGGTGCGCGAGCTCGCAACTCTGCTTGGCGCTGAATATGGCTGCTCGCGTCCTCTCGTGCAGAAAGGGTGGGTTACGCCTGACCGGCAAATCGGCCAGACGGGCAAGACCATCCGGCCGAAGCTCTATATTGCCGCGGGCATTTCCGGTGCGATCCAGCACCGAGTTGGCGTCGAGGGCGCGGATCTGATCGTGGCCGTCAATACTGACAAGAACGCGCCGATCTTCGACTTTGCCCACCTTGCGATCGTCAGTGATGCCATGCAATTGCTACCGGCGCTGACGGCCGCATTTCGCGCGCGGCTTTTGCCAGATTCGCGCGCCAGGATTGCGGTCTAGAGGAGATACTGATGATTGAAGAGAGATTCGATGCGATCGTGGTCGGAGCCGGTATGGCCGGCAACGCGGCGGCATTGACGATGGCCAGACACGGTATGAAGGTGCTGCAGCTCGAGCGGGGCGAATATTCCGGATCGAAGAATGTGCAGGGGGCCATCCTCTATGCGGACATGGTGGAAAAGCTGGTCCCCAAGTTTCGAGAGGAGGCGCCGCTCGAACGTCACGTGATCGAACAGCGGTTCTGGATGATGGACGATCGTTCCCATGTCGGTATGCACTACCGTTCGGAGGACTTCAACGAGGAGCGGCCGAACCGCTACACGATTATACGTGCTCAGTTCGACAAATGGTTGTCTTCCAAGGTGCGGGAGGCTGGCGCGATCGTTCTGTGCGAGACGACCGTCACAGAGCTCGCGCAGGACGACCGTAAAAGGATCGTCGGTGTTCGTACAGATCGCCAAGACGGGGAAATACATGCCGACGTCGTCGTTCTGGCCGAAGGCGTCAATGGTCTGCTCGGCACGCGTGCGGGCCTGCGCGCGCGTCCGACACCCGATACCGTTGCGCTCGCCGTGAAGGAAATGCATTTCTTGCCTCGTGAGACCATTGAAGCGCGCTTCAACCTCAAGGGCGATGAAGGCGTCGTGATCGAGGCAGCCGGTACGATTTCCCGCGGCATGACCGGGATGGGTTTCATCTACGCCAATAAGGAGTGCATTTCGCTTGGCATCGGTTGTCTCGTCGCCGACTTCCAGCGCACGGGCCAAACGCCGTACGGCCTGCTCGATCAATTCAAGAGGCACCCGTCTGTGGCGCCCCTGATAGCAGGGTCGGAAGTAAAGGAATATTCGGCGCATCTCATTCCCGAAGGTGGTTACAAATCCATCCCGCAGCTTTATGGGGAAGGCTGGGTCGTAGTGGGCGATGCGGCCCAACTGAACAATGCCATTCATCGTGAGGGCTCAAATCTCGCGATGACCTCCGGCCGTATCGCCGCCGAAGCGATCGGACTGATCAAATCGCGCGGTGAACCGATGACTGCAGCAAATCTGTCAATCTACAAGAAGATGCTGGACGACTCTTTCGTCATCAAAGATCTGAAGAAGTACAAGGATTTGCCACCCCTCATGCATACCCACTCCCAAAATTTCTTTCTCACCTATCCGCAGCTCATCTCCAAGGCGATGCAGAACTTTGTGCGCGTCGATGGTACGCCCAAGGCTGAGAAGGAGAAGGCGAGCCTGAAATCCTTTGTCAAGGCGCGGTCATGGTCAGGTCTGGTCGGCGATGCTTGTCGTCTTGCCAGGGCCTGGCGCTGACCGCAACGTGTGATGCCCAACAATGGAACGCAAAAGCATGAACGTCGAACCCTCCGTGCGCGTTGAAGACAAGTTGTATTACAACCGCTATCTTGTCGACGTCGGTCACCCTCACGTCAGGATCCGTGCGCACAAGACGCCATCGCCGCAGCTCCTCGCACTTTTGAAGGCCTGCCCGGCACGATGCTACGAGCTCAACGACGACGGCCAAGTCGAGATAGCAGTTGACGGCTGCATCGAGTGCGGTACCTGCCGCGTGATCGCCGAGCCGACCGGCGACATCCAATGGAGCCATCCGCGCGGCGGATATGGCGTTCTGTTCAAGTTTGGCTGATGAGAGGACGCCGCAGTGGTGAGACCAAGTTTCGCGTAATCTCACCGTATCCGCGGCGCGTTCACCGTCAGTTGGATGGCGCCGGGTATTCGAGCAAGACACGTCATGGGGACGCTCCGCAAGGCATGACTTGCAGATATCGCACTCGTTCGGAAGCCGCAAAGGGCTGGTTGTGGCGCACTGAGTAGCGCCACAATGCCGTGGAGCGAATGGCAGAGGAAAGATCAGTCTCCCGCCTGAGGGGCGACAGGCCCAGCGGCCTCGATTGCGATCGCCACTGACTGTATGATCGCAGCAAAGCGCACAGCGGTCTGGATCGCTTCCGAATTCACGCCCGCGGCTCTCAGTGTCTTCTCATGGGCATCGATGCAGACACCGCAGCCGTTTATGGAGGAGACAGCAAGCGACCACAGCTCGAAGTCGGTCTTGTCTACGCCGGGATTGGCGGTCACGTCCATACGCAGCCGCGGCGGCATTGTCTTGTATTCCGGGTTGGAAGCGAGGTGAGCGAAGCGGTAGTAGACGTTGTTCATTACCACTACAGACGCCGCGGCTTTCGCGGCAGCGATCGCTACAGATGTCATCACGGCGGAGGCTGCCGATTCGACCGCGGCAATCAGAGCTGAATTGCGGGTGGCAATCGCGCTCGCCACCAGCACCCCGTATTTTCGTTGCGGCGAAAGCGTCTCATCAGTCACCAAGGAGGTCAAGTTAAGCCTGACATCCTCCGCGAAATCGGGAATCCTATCGTATATTTGTTCGATCGACGACATGCGGCGTCAAGCAACTTTCAATGTTTCGCCGCCGATTTCGCGGTTGCAGGGACAGAGCTGGTCGGTTTGCAGTGCGTCCAGAACGCGGAGTGTGTCCTTGGGACTGCGCCCGACGCTGAGATTCGTCGCATAGACGTGCTGGATCGTGTTTTGGGGGTCAACAATAAAGGTGTAACGATAGGCAACCCCTTCGGGTGAACGCACACCAAGACCATCGACGAGCATTCCCTTTGTGTCGGCAAACTGCCAGATTGGTAGATTGTGCAGGTCGACATGTGAGCGCCGCCAAGCGAGCTTGCAGAACTCGTTATCAGTCGAACCACCCAGTACAACCGCATCGCGGTCAGCGAATTCCTTGGAAAGGCGGGCAAACTCAGCGATCTCCGTCGGGCAGACGAAGGTAAAGTCCTTGGGATAGAAGAAGATGATCTTCCATTTTTCCGGAAAGCTCATTTCGGTCAGCGTCTCAAATGCACTCTGTCCTTCTTCTTCCTGCGCTTGAAAACCGGGCTTCACGCCTGTGATTTCGAACGGCGGCAACTGACTTCCAATTCCGAGCATGCTGTCCTCACGCATTTTGCTTTTTGGGATCGTGACCTCACTGGTGGAGCAAACTATATGCCACCCGTTCTTAGGACGGGAATGGGCCCAACAAGACAAGCCCAGCGGCCTGGTTACAGGCATGCTTGCGCGCTTGGTGCCTCGATCCCGCTAAGCTGGCGGTCATCTGGAGCACCTGCGCTCGCACACAACGCGTTGGGGCCACCCTGAGAAACACTCCCCTACGCCAGCGGACGAATGCCTACGATCGCGGTGCCTTTGAGCTCGACAGTACGCGAGCGCAGGCTAGGCGGTTGGCGCGAACACGGCAGCCACTCCTGAACCGTAGCAATCTCGTTCTCAACCGGCGGGCACTGCAGAGGCGACTAGGGGTTGACATCGGCTTGGGCTATTTAGCGGACGAAGCCGGTTGAACTGCGACGTCTCGCCATTGAAGGTCCACAATCGGCGCGTTCGCAAGGCATCAAGGTGGCCAGGAGCCGACGCCCGAGCTAAGGCGGCTGCCGGAGATGGCCAACGAGTCCGATGGACGATTTCCGAGCCGACGTACTCGGCAGCCTCAATGTCACCTTCAAGTGGTCCGGTATCGTTGTGACCAATAACCGCAGCTGCCGCGCGCCGCCGCTTGAGATATCGAACCACTGCTGCTGAAAAAGTCGACGATCGCAAGGCAGCAGCGTGTCAACGTTCGCGGTGAGGCTCGCCAGCCGGCAAGGCATGTTTTCGGAACGTCTGTCAGGACTGGTACGCCTCGGGTTATGGTAACGAATTCGGCGCGAAGGCCCCAGCCAGCTGTTTCTCGTTGTTCGGCGAATTTGCCGATCTCGAGGCTCGGCTGCCGAGTGGTTGGTAAATCTGGATCTTGTCCCGTCGCAACCTCGATTGCGAGCATAATGTGTGTGCCATTTGCTCCCCTCGAGTGTCGCTGCGCCTGCGGCTGACGCCTACGCCTTGCTGCGCGACATCGTGAGCCAATTCGGCCAGTAGCCTATCGACCTCGTCTTTTGGAAGGTAGAGAACTGCCCACGAGGCTATTCGGATCTATTTCAGCTAGATCACGGCCGGGAATCTGTTGGTGCTTTTCTCACGTCCGGGTATAGCTGTCGAAGGTGCTCATGCGGATGCGGCGGGCGTTGCAAGCTACCGCTCGGCAGCCCGAGCGGAACGGCGCGCGCGACCTCCGCGAATACTTCCGCTCCAATGCTGAGCCGTAGCACATCAAAGGAGCGGCGCGTGATGCGCGCCAAAAGCGGCACGCTAGAACGGCCGGTTTCAAGGATCAGAACCAAGGTGACCTCAGCCTCGCCGTGCGGTAGGGAGGCTGTTATGCGTGCTCGAAATACATTGAGGATAGAGCTTGCGCGCGGACGCTCGCACGCAATGCTGACGTCGTCGGCAGCGATACGCAGCCGCAGCTGCGCGCCCGGTCTAAGCGGCACTCCAGGTATCAGAAAGCGCGCATTCTTGAGGCGGAGCATGATCAGCCCATAGCGCCCGTCATAACCGCCGACCACCGTATCAAGACAGACTGCCGCTTCGCCGCGCCTGGCAAGCGCCGGATCGCCCTGAACGACATTGAGTGGACCGGCCGCAGTCACGGCGCCATCTTTCATCATGACGAGCTGATCGGCAATACGCTCGATATCAGCGATGTCATGGCTGATGTAGATCATTGGCAATGGAAGCGTTTGCCGCATGCGCTCGAGAAATGGCAGGATCTCGCATTTGGCGGCGCGGTCGCGCACAAGAAGCGGATCGTCCAGCAAGAGTAGCCGAGGCTGGCCTAACAGCGCGCAGCCAAGGGCAAGTCGCTGTCGCTCGATCCCGGAAAGATGTGATGGCGAACGCTCGAGCAGTGGGGCCAGGGCGAGCAAATCGACCACACCATCAAAATCGATCAGTGTCGGTTCCGATTTTGACGCGTTGTATAAAAGGGTGCGTCGTACAGACAATTGAGAGGAGAGAATCGGTGGCTGGAAGACATATGCGACGCGACGCATATGAGGTGGTCGAAACGTCGTCTCATCCTGCCAAATCTCCCCATCAATCGCACAAAATCCATTTGGTAGACGCTGCACGCCAGCGATGCAGCGAGCGAGTGTAGTTTTACCGCACCCGGGGGGACCAAAAATCGCTGTGACCCCTTTGGCGGGTAGGCTGAATTGCGTATCCAGCGGAATGCTTGCGGGAGAGCCGTTGAAGGCAACTTCAATATAGCCCTTTTTGGCTTCTCTGATGAACCTGCGCATGTGCTGTATCTTCTCATCTGTGTCACAATCCCGGTGGTTGCAATGGAGGTGATCGCCATGCCTCCGACGATCCATTCTATTCCGCTCCAGCAGGGTGTTTTCAGCTCGCGTGAGGGCATAAGGTGGGAGGACGGACCGCAGATCGGTGTCAAGACTTCAGTCTTATTGAGCATCTCCGAGCCGCTAGGCTCGTGGCAATCAGACGCTGTCCTGTGCGCTACCCATTGAGAGGTAAGCGGCTTTCCGGCCGCGCGAGGTTGTCACTCTGCTTGGCGGGCCGAGGGCTTCTGTTGAATGTTCGAATGGCGCGGCTTGAGAGGTGTGCCGGCAAAGATGTCGGATCACGCCAGGGCTGAATACCAGCTTCCGGACGGAAATCGGCCTCAAGCATCCCAAAGTTTCGCGAGCCGATTTGAAGTCTGCGCAGGTCCTCATAATCGTGGCCTCTGCACTCTCAGGTGCGAGCAGCATCAAAGCCAGATCAATCAGAATGAATCGAATAAGCCTCATTGGAACCCCGGTCCGCCGCCACCGCTTCCTTCGCAACTGGCTGATCCTCACCCAGCAATCGCTGTGCCGTTTCAAGGAATATCTGGGCGGCTAGTGGCAAGGCAGGCTTTTGTATCGGTCTCCACCCAGCGTCTCAGATCGCTGCATCTTATTGTAAGACTTTGGACGTTCGCGTCACCAACCGCGCATGTAAGAGCTACGAGATGGCACCCGAAGATGATACGATGCCTATCGCAGAGGCCATGGTGCTTGGCGAATATGAGTCCGTAAGACTCGTCAATGATGCACAAGTCCAGGCCATCCGATTGGTGTATCTTCCGACCTGAGCACAGGAGACGGTCGGTGGCCGGTCGTTTGGAAGAAGCGCTGATATGAGATGATATGCGGTGCCTGCGCGCTTAAAGCGCTTGAATCGACCGTAGCGTCAGGTTGTAGGCATTGCGAAGCAGAACGCCATATCGGGAGCCAACATCGGTACACAAGCGCTAAACGGCCGATCTCTGTTGCATCCCGGTCTTCGCAATGCGTGTTGCGCGTTGAGGGACGATGATTCGGGCCCTCTAATCATTGCGTCGGCCCGGAACAGCGAGCCGGTGGCTGCCGAGGCGTTGCAATCCGGTAAACGGATCGCCCTCGCGGGGCAAAGAAAAATAGTGAAGCATATGCGGATTAAGAGAGGTGTGGTGAATCAATTGCGACGAATGGGCTGGACTTGCAACGCGCATCGCGGTGCAGCCGCCCTCGCTGCGATCGCGATCGCAGCGACGTGGTGCACAGCACACGCTCGCGCGCGAGATCGTCGCGCCGAGGACGTCTTGGTGTCGTGCAAACCAGACGTGAGTCGCTTCTGTGACCGCTTTACAGGCCGTAGCGATGTTGATGTGGCCATTTTTTGTCTTAAGGACAATTTCAAAAACTTGCGCCGCGAATGCCGACGCATGATGCCAACCGCCGCGGACGGAAACAACGGACCGAGAGAATCTCTGAATAGGCGTCCCGTAGGCCTTCATCGAGAGTGAGGGGCGGCAGTTGCGAACTCGAACGATAGTGAGATGTTCAGACTGACTGGCGCTGGGGTTTGGCCAGGTCGTTGGCTGAAAGGCGATCGAGCTGGAGCATCAACCTGCGAGGTGCAGCTCAACTATCTGAGGACTGATCCGTGAATCGATTGGCCTCGATCAGCGATAGACGGTGCACCCACCCGTGTTACGAGGTTGTAGTGCGCCCCGAATTTTGATTTCGTACCGCAGCATTTGTGCTTTATTGAGCGCTGCAGCATTCGGCGACTCCGAGGCATTCGTCAGAGGGCTATCGGTTCGCTGTAAGTGTCCGACGGACAATCTGCGTCAGCTGTAGAGATAATGGGCCAGACATATGCAGGAATTCTGGACTACTCACCAATCTATGGTGTCGTGGTCGGCGACTAGGTATTTTAGGGAAGGTGGCGAAGTCGGTTGTGACAGGTAGAAGACCATCCAGGTTTTTCTTGCATTTCCCAGCTTGGGATTACCTTCGGCTGGACCGCCGGCCTCAAGACAACAGATTGAGCTAGGAAGCTCGTTTGTTAGCCGCTGATCGACTTGCCGAATGTAACGCTTGATGCCATCGCGGCGTTCTCGATGACCGCTTCAGGGGAATGGCTTCGCCCGATCGTGGTCCTCTCGACCGAACACACTTTTGGCCCCAAGGCCAAAGGAAACGCCGTCGACAAGAGTCCTTCAAAGGCAGAAAGCTGTTCAAGTAGCCGCTTCTCAACGAGCTTGCGCTCAGCGCCAGGAAGACTAGCATTAAGTAACCGACGGCAGCGCCAGATGTCGTTTCGCAGCCATCTGATCTCACTTAGTGTATCATCAATCGAAGTCATCACAGATGTTCGTCCCTGGAGTATCAAGCATGGCGATCGTCGTCGAGCGGCCGTCCCTCGGCTTTGCATTCCTGCCGATTAGTTGAGCCGAGGACTTGCGACTTCCAGCGTCGTTCTTCCCCGACGCGGCGAGCAGTTCGATGTATGCAACTCTTACCAATCAATATCACCCTACACTGCTCGTGTGACGATAAATCGCGGCAGATCCTCGCGTTTTCGCGGCGCCGCGATCGTGTGTCCTGCACAATTCCAGCGCTCCACAGGATTGGTGTGGCCGGAGAGTACTTAAATAGATCCGCGCTGCTACGGGCATTCGCAATCGCCGATGTGATCGCCAAGAACTACAGAATTGAACAAAACAGAAGGACTAGGTCTTGAGCCAGGCGGAGAATGGCAGTGGGGCTAGCTCGCCCCAAGCCACAGCAAAGTTGCCGGCGTAAGGGCGCCGCTGCCGTCGTGCCTGCACCCGGCACCAGGCGGTCTAGCTCGAACTGATTCATCTGCGCAGGACCGAGCTTAAGGTTGAGAAATCGATGGGGGGCCATCAGTCTTCCCGTCGCTCCGGTGTCCGTCAGCTTATCGACAGCTAGCTTCCACATTATGAACATCGCTACTCGCTCGCAGGCTCGGCTCAAAAGGTTCAGACCTCGCAGGCGAGACCGGGGTGGACTCCGATATCAGCCGATCCACGGGCGGGATGTTGCCGGCTGCACTGCCTGCAGTTGCTCGGTGGCACCTGCAGAAGCGTATTCGCGCCGGTCGTGCGGGACGGCCCGATTGTGGGATCACACCTCGTTTCGGTCGGCCGGTGGGGTGTCAGCGATAGGGGGGACTACCAGTTCTAAGATGCGCCGACCCGGCGCGTTCGCTCCATTTTGCTACCTAAGAAACCATATCGATGAACGCAGAACAGCTCGGCGCAGGTACTCCTTCCGCAACTTCTGATTCCGAAAGCTCCCAACCGGGCTCTCCGGCCGCGTCGCAGTGGGGAGAGGTCTTGAGGGACGTGCACGCGTCCGCTGCCGAGGCGGCTGCCTGGCAGGAGGAGGTGTTGGCCGACTGGGCTGCCGAAGACGGGCAGGCGCAACATGAGGATCGGCAACAGGCGGTAAGTCTTACGAGGGCTTGGCGGGGCACGGGTGATCTCGATGAGCCGCTAGCTCTGTCGTCCCTGTCCCTGACTATGTTAACTGCGCCCATTCTGGCCGGCGTGCGCCGCCTGAATGTCGACAACAATCGGCTGGCAAGCCTGCCCGAACACCTTCCAGCAACGCTTCAGGAGTTGGACGCCAGCGGTAACCGCCTGACCTACCTACCCCGGCTTCCGGCCGGGCTCCAGCTTCTGAACGTCGAGTACAATCAGTTGACGGAGCTGCCCGAGCCTCTTCCGGCCGGGCTCGAATGGTTTAGCGCCAGCCACAACCGGCTGACCAACCTGCCTGAGACCGTCCCGCACCAGCTGTTATGGCTCGGCGCCAGCAACAATCAGCTGACCAGCGTGCCCGAGACGCTGCTGACGCGTCTAAGCCGCGAGTCGAGCGTTAATCTGGAGAATAATCCGCTCGCCGATTGGGTGCAGGTCGGCCTGGCAACAGCGATGCGCGCCAGACACTATGCCGGCCCTCAGGTTTTCATCTCGACCATGAGTGGAGCGTTGGAGGTTGCGGCGCGGTCCCTGCAAGAGGTTGCCGCGGAGTGGCTCGAGGGCGAGCCCACGGTAGTGGCCGCTTGGCAACACTTCGCCCATGAGCCGGGGGCCGCGGACTATGCACGTTTCCTTGACAGGCTCCGGAGCACCTTGAACTACCATCACGAGACGTTCCGTCAGGCGGTTGCCGAAGATCTGCGGCAGGCAGCTGTCAGGCCGCGCTTGCGCGAGTAGTATTTCGAGTTGGCTTCAGGAGCGAACGCGAGCTGCGAAGATCGCATTACTTTGGTCTGGAACGGCATGCAGACAGCGCGCCTGAACGCTGATGTGCAGGACGGCGTCTATGACGGGCGAGTCGGCGAATTGCTTCAGAACGGCCGCGTCATGTTTCGCTTGGAAGCGCTTGATGGGATCGCGCGCGAGAGGGTCAACTCGCTTCGTCGTGCCGATCCCGGCGCGGACGTCGATGAGATCGAGGTCTACCTTGCCTACCAGACCCAGCTGCGGGACGCGCTGGAGCTGAGGCAAATCGCTCCCGACATGCGCTTCACGAACGTCTCTCACGTGACCGAGGAGGATGTGGCCAGGGCCGAGGCATCAGTGCGGGACCAGGAAGCGGCGGAATTTCCGAACTATTTGGCAGCGCGCTGGCAACCATGGGAAAGTGCGGTGAGGCGCATCGCACCCCAAGTCTATGCTGAAATGCAGGAGCGGCTCGTCGACGGTAAGCGTAGCTCTGCGGCCCTTTTGATTGACGCTTGACGTCTATTTGAGCCGCGTGGCGCGCCGCCGCGGCTTCCAAATTCCGGACAATGCGTTGACGGCGGCCTCGAGCGTCTTCCGGTCGACGACGTTGGGATCGAACTGTTCGGGCCCCCAGAGGTGCATATTTTCATGTTCTGGATGGGTAGGGTCGCCGATGGCGTCGAGGTAGTCGGCATAGCCTGGCGCACCGCCGACGTCCTCCGGAGGACAACGACCGGCGGCCTCGAGCAGGAGGGGAAGTCCCTCTATCGTCGTGTTGTCGAACCATTTTTCGAGTTTGATCACATGGTCCCAGCTGTCGCCGAAGTCATAGAGATAATGGATCGTCTTGGCGCCTGTCTCTTGAACGATATCGGAGAGCCGCGCCTTGCGGGCATCGATCGGCTGGGGGCCAAAATCACCGTCGGGATCAGGGATGCCCCAACGTCCTTCGCCAGCTAGGAACTCGAAGAGGTGGCTGTTCGTCCAGCCAAACGCCGCCTGAAGCGTCAGATGCAGCCGATCAAGGCGCAGGGTGACGGGTACGACAAGGCAACGCATCACCTCCGGCTTCACGTCCTTGAGGGTTACCCTGATCCGGACGGCGGTCGTGTTCAGGCTCATGTTGCTAGCCTCGGATCGTGCGCATGCATCGTGTAGGTCGACGCCCAGGGAAGCAGTTCGTCCAGTCGCGCCGCAGGCCAGCCATTGACGAGCTTCGCGAGAACGTCGGAGAGCCAGCGCTCGGCGCTGACGCCATTGAGCTTGCACGTTTCAATGAGCGAAGCCAGCAATGCCCAATTCTCGGCACCCTCGTCGCACCCAGCGAACAGGGCGTTCTTGGCATTGAGCTTGATCGGCCGCATCGCACGCTCGACCGCATTCGTGTCCATCTCGATGCGCCCGTCATTAAGGTAGAGCGTCAAGCCGTTCCAATGACGCAGCGCATAGCGCAAAGTCTTCGCCGTGTCGCTTTTCTGCGCAAGGTGATCAAGCGTTGCCTCGAACCACTGCTTCAAGGCTGCAGCCAGAGGCCGGGCATGCGCTTGTCGGCCCGCGCGGCGCTCGGCCGCGGAGGGCTTTCTCGACCGCATAGAGCTGGGCGATGCGCGCGAGGGCCTCGCGGGCAACCGGAGCCGGTGCCGGCGACGCTTCGCGCTCGATCTTCACAAACTGACGCCGTAGATGCGACCAGCAGAACGCGAGCGTACCGGACAGGGCGTCCGCACGCGTCTCTCGTGTCATGGTCTTGTAGGCCTCATAGCCATCGCAATGGATGATGCCACGGTAGCCTTCGAGCAGCCTCAAGCCATGGACGGCGCCGCGGCCCGGTGCATAGGCATAGATCACCCCAGGTGGGTCAGGTCCGGCCCAAGGCCGGTCATCGCGCGAGAGCGCCCAGAAGTAGCCGGTTTTGGTCCTGCCACGCCCCGGATCCAACACTGGCGCCGGGGTCTCATCGACACAAACGGGGTCTCATCGACACAAAGCTTTGCCGAGGCGAGCAAAACCTCGCGCAGACGGCGCCACAAGGGCTTCAGCTCCTGGGCAGCATAGCCGACCCAGAAGGCGAGCGTGGAACGATCAATGGCAATTCCGTGGGTTGCCAGCATCTGCGCCTGGCGGTAGAGAGGCAAATGCCAATGATACTTGGCGTCGATCACATGCGCGACGAGCCGCTCGGTAGGCAATCCACCCCTGATCAGTCGCTCGGGAGCAGCGTGCTGGAGAACGACGCCCTGGCAGGCGCGGCAGGCCAGTTTGGGCCGGCGGGTGACGATTACGCGATACTGCGCCGGTACGACGTCCAGCCTCTGGCTCTCATCGTGACCAATCTCAACGAGATCGCCTTCGCAGGATGGGCAGCAGGTTGCAGCCGGCATCAGTGTTTCAACGATGCGTGGCAAATGCTCCGGCAACTGACCGCGATTGGCCCTGCGCTCGGCAGCTCTCTTCTCGCATGTTTTGGGATTGGCACGATCCTCGGCTGCTTCGAGAGCCGCGACGGCCTGATCGATATCCTCCAGAACAAGCTGGAGCTGATCAGCGTCAAGCTTTTCCGAGGATCGACCGAACTGCGCATCTTTTGCAAGCTTGAGCAACCGCTCGAGCCTGGCGCAGCGCTCCAGCAGAGCCGCGGCAAAGGCACGCAACTCGGCTGGATCGCTCGGCAGCACATCAGGCAAATCACTCATTGCCCGAGTCTGCCATGCTTCGCGCCCCGATGCAGCGAAGATTTTATTCCCTACGCAAGTGCTTTCGGCTGCGGGATTCGAGGTGCGTGCATGCGTGTCCAATCCATGCCGGCCAGAAGCGCCGACAGCTGCGCGGCGTTCATCCGCATCACACCGTCAACAACCGGCGGCCATTTGAAGGCGCTGCCCTCAAGCCGCTTCCAGTACAGCACAAGGCCACTGCCATCCCAAACGACGATCTTCACCCGATCGGCACGCTTCGCACGGAAGACCACTGCCACGCCCTTCATCGGATCGTGGCCCAGCGTCTCCTTCGCCAAGAGTGCCAAGCCATCCGCGCCCTTTCTGTTATGTGGTGCACCACATAACCGCAATTATGCGGAGCCCACGATTATGCGGAGTGTGCGGCCGTTCAATCCGAGACCCGCTTCGTTATCAACAGTTTAGTTCCTGCTGCCCTCTTTCTCACTCAGCATAATCTGAGGCCTCCCTTCCTGCCTTGATGGCAACGAAAGGGAGACAAGGAATGGCCAAGTCGAGTGAGGATCACTGCCACGGGCTGCGCTGCATGGACGCAGGCGATCTCGCCCCGCTGGTGACGGAGTTCACACGACACCTGACGGTGTTGGGGCATAAGAGCTTGACGGTGAGCGGCTATGACGCTGCAGCCCGTCACCTCGCGCAATGGCTGACGCTGGCCAAGATCGCAGTCGCTGATATCGATGATGGCGTCGCCGATCGGTTCGCTCGGCATCGCTGTCGATGCCCCGGCATCCGTCGCGAGAGGAGCGTTTCCGCGAAGTACGTGAGGCGGGTACGCCGGTTCATCGAGTTTCTCGGCGAGCGCGGAATCGTCCAGCGCAAGCCGAAGCCCGCATTACCGACGCCCCACCGCCGGGTGGTCGAGTTCCAGGACTGGCTGCGACAGCATCGCGGCGTCACAGAGCTGACAATAGATCGGCACGGTCGCATGGTCATGCGGCTGCTCCCGGCGCTTGGCATCAGGCCGCGAAGTTGGAATGCTCAGCTCATTCGCGACGTGATCATTGCAGAGACGAAGCAGGTCTCGCTGGCCTATGTGAAGACGATGACGATGGCGCTGAGAGGATATTTGCGGTTCCTCAGCGCGCGGGGGTTGTGCCGAGCTGGACTCGATCAGGCTGTGCCAATCATTCCGCAGTGGCGACTGTCGTCGCTGCCGCGATACATCCGCTCGTCGGATGTCGAGACGTTGATTGCAACGTGCGATCAGACCACGGCGACTGGCGTGCGTGATCGGGCGATCTTGCTGCTGTTGGCGCGACTGGGTTTGCGAGCCAGCGACATTCTTTCTCTTCGTCTCACCGACATTGATTGGCAACAAGCCACGCTGTCGGTTCGTGGCAAGGGGCGCCGGGAAACGAGATTACCATTGCCGCAAGACGCCGGTGATGCCGTGCTCGCTTATCTGGATCAAGCCCGGCCGCACGTCGTCGGTGGTCGAATCTTCTTCATGTTGAACGCACCAATCCGACCACTGACAAGGTCGAGCGTAGTCTCTGACGTTGTGCGCTGTGCAATACGAAAGGCCGGCATCACCGCTCCGTCGAATGGGGCCAACCTGCTTCGACACTCGGCCGCGACGGCCATGCTCCGGGGCGGCGCGACGCTCGACACGGTTGGTGCCGTGCTCCGCCACCGCTCGCCTGACATGACCGCGCACTATGCCAAAGTCGACGTGACGATGCTGCTGCAGATCGCGCAGCCCTGGCCGGGAGATGCGTGATGCTGAGTCAATATCTGGCCAAATATGTGGACCAGCAGCAGTCGCTGGGGTTCAAGTTCCGTGTCCAGCAAATCCTGCTGAGGGGCTACGTCAGCTTCGCCGAGGAGCACGGCGACCGGCACATCAGAAGTGCCCGGGTCCTGGCATGGGCCGCACGAGCGCCGTCACCGGAGCAGCGCCGCAACCGGTTGCTTACCGTGCGGCGGTTCGCGCTGGCGATGCACGCCGAGAATCCGCGCCATCAGGTTCCGGCGGCGGATGCACTCGGCCACGCTGTCGTCAAGCGGCGACCGCCTTATATCTATAGTGCGGACGAGATCGCACGATTGCTTCGCGCTGCGGCGGCACTCCGGCCGGTAGGCTCGATCAGACCGACCATGTACGTAACGCTCTTCGGCCTGCTCACCGCTACCGGCATGCGGATCGCGGAAGCTTTGGCGCTGCGGATCGACGATGTAACTGCCGATGGGCTCGTCGTCCGACAGACCAAGTTCCAGAAGAGCCGGCTGTTGCCACTTCACGCAACAGCTCGGCTGGCGCTCGACAGATATCTGGTCACCCGGCGGTCGCTGACCACCACAGATCGTGCTCTCTTCGTATCGGTTGCCGGACAGTCGCTGCCCTACAACACCGTGCGACGCATCTTCCTGCAACTCCTCGACAGTACCAATCTCAGGGGCGCCTGCGCGGGGCGAGATCCGCGCATCCACGATCTGCGCCACACCTTCGCGGTCCGCTCGCTGGAGCAGTGCCGCCACGATCGTGCTGCGATCGCCCGCCATATCGTGGCGCTCAGCACCTACCTCGGCCACGCCCACGTGACCGACACCTATTGGTACTTGCAGGCGACGCCGACCCTAATGGGCCAGATCGCCGAGGCCGGCGAGGCATTGCTCATTGGAGGCGCCGCATGACTGCGCTCGCCCCCTACCTGAGCAGCTTCCTGCGCGAGCACCTGCCCAAAGAACGCAGGGCGAGCCAGCATACCTGCGAGGCGTATGCCCAGAGCTTCCAGCTGTTGCTCCAATTTGCCGCCGGCCGACTCAAGCTCAAGCCATCGAAGATCGAGATCGAACGGCTCGACGCGCCGCTGATCTTGGCATTCCTGGAGCATCTAGAGAGGCAGCGCGGCAACTCGGCGCGAACTCGCAATGCCCGGCTCGCTGCGATCAACTCGTTCTTCCGCTATCTGGAATACAGGGTGCCATCCTGCCTCGACCAATCACGTCGGATCCATGCGATCCCGATGAAGAAGACCGATCAGGCGCTCGTCGGCTATCTCACTCGTGACGAGCTGCAGGCTCTGTTAGATGCGCCAGACGCGAGCACCGTGTCCGGCATCCGTGATCGAGCCATGCTGCATCTGGCCTTCGCCGCAGGCATGCGCGTGTCGGAGCTAGTCGGCCTCCGGCTCGATCAGATCGACCGCCAGACCATGTCCAGCGTGCACATCATGGGTAAGGGCCGTCGTGAACGTGTCTTGCCGCTCTGGAAACAAACGGCTGCAGCCGTGAAGGCTTGGCTCAAAGTGCGCCCAGTCACCGACGCTCCTGAGCTGTTCTTCAACGCCCGTGCTCAGGCAATGACCCGCTCGGGCTTTGAATACATCCTGACCAAGCATGTCGCCGCCGCCGCTCGCAAGGCGCCGTCGATCGCCGGCAAAAGCGTCAGTCCGCACGTACTGCGCCATACCTGCGCCATGCATACGCTTCAGGCGACTCGCGACGTCCGGAAAGTCTCGCTATGGCTCGGACACGCCAGCCTGCAAAGCACCGAGGTCTACCTTCGCGCCGATCCGACAGAGAAGCTCGAAGCGCTCGCCGCCATGTCGCCGCCAATGCTGACGCCCGGTCGATTCCGGGCGCCCGACAAGCTCCTGGCCATGCTGAATGTGGCCGGACGCAAGCCGAATTATGCGGAGTGAAACAGGCGAGAAGACCGCGGCGGGAACCAACTTCCCGCCGCACACTCCGCATAATCGTGGGCTCCGCATAATTCCGGAAGTCTACAGGTCGGGTTGCAACGTAAATCATGAGGCCAGCGGGAGCCGTCAGCATGAACGTGTCCGGCGTAATGCCACAAACACATCACTCAGCACGGCAAGCCCAGGCGTTCCGCGCACCTCCACCCGTGCCCCTAGGAACTCAACCGTAACAGCGGCAGCCTCGGGCGATCCGGAGGGCGCGGCAGCCGCCGGCAGCGACGTCTCCGACACCAAAGGCACGAATGATAGTGTATCCGCCGAAGCCGGCAGCACCAGTTGACCTGAACGCGCCCGGCGCCGCCAGTCATGCACCTGCTGCGGCCGGCAGCCATGGCGGCGTGCGATATCTGTTACAACCGCACCTGGCTCGAGGCTTTCCGCGACAATCTGTGCCTTCAAAGCATCCGGCCACTGCTTCCGGCCTGCGCCAGCATACACTTCGATACGCTGCGTCAACGGTCGTCTTATGTCGTCCGAATGGTCGTCCATTATGAGCACCCTTGCCGAAGATGACTCTTCTAACGGTGCTCCCAAGGCTGCGCACAGGCAATCTGAAGGGCCTCGGCGCTACGCTTACCGTCGACGCCATGGGCGTACAGTTTGAAACCCGCTTGAATGGGCGACTGGCCGAGCATGGCCTGACAGGCGATGCCGATGCCGAGCGGGTCCTCGGCGCAGAGATACGAAACGAGATCGCCCGGGAGATCAAAAGTGCGGTCTTGCATCAGGTGCTCGGGAAACTCGACCTTGAGCTATGAGCGCCCTCCGAAGGAAGGCCCAGCCGATCCGCCTAACCGATCACAACGTCAAGAGAGTCATCGATTCCTTCGAGGACGTGCTCTTTGAAAGAGGCATTCGCGAATGAGCCACCGTCAATTGCCCCTCGTGCTGTCCGTCGGGACGATTACGGTAAGGATGGAGATCCAAGCGAAGAGTCGCATACAAAACTCCATGCCTTCGCGTTGCGAACGCCATCGAACTCAGGGATCAACGACCATTCAGAGCCCGGGCGAATAGATGGCAACCAGGCCGAACTCTCAAGTGGACTTTGTGCAACGTAGGCTATCGATATCCGTCCCCCGCGGTCGATCGGACTTTCGCAGCGTCACACTCGAATCCAGATCGCGAAACATACTGTAGTTCCGTCGGATCCATTGATGCAGCTCGGTGGACCAGTCCTTCTCGTTGCGCAGATATCCAGTGAAGGAAAAGCTAAGCCGGTCTATATATCTTTTGAGGAACAGCGGAAGTGCGGAAATGCGAATCACCCGCTCGCTATCCATCGCGTCGGGTAATCCGCCGTGCAGCACGAATTCATTGTGGACGGTGATCAGCGACCTCGGCGGAATTCGCCGCCGCAGCATTTCATAAGCGCGCAAGGAGATACGGTCTGCGGCTGCGACGAAGAGGATGATAGGGGCGACATAGCAGCGCGCTGTCTCCTTCATGAAGCCAATCTCCTCGCACATCTTGAAGAATTCGTCGAAGGCGTGAAAGCCGAGGTCAATTACCTTGGCTACACGATCGTGGATGATAAGAGGGTCCATCAGCTGCATCTTGCCGTAAGTGTCGATCACATCCGCGGTCTCCGTGATGTTGGGAAGGTAGTCGAGCAATGACGGATCTTTCAAGTTGACATCAAACGACAGCGCTGTGCCGTTTTTCAGCAGCAAGAACTCGCTCATGGCCCGAGCGATGAGGGTTTTACCGACCTGCGGGCTAGGAGAGCAGATGATGTAGATGGGGGTCGCTAACATAGCCAGCAGATCAATTTCGTTCCGTACGTGGGCCCGACCTGAGCTCGCCAGATATGCGACTACTTCTCGCCGGTCCGGGTGGCGGACTTGGCGCCGGCCAATTCCGTCAAGTTGATTCGGTCAAATTCGCTCCAGACATTTGCCAGCCAGTGCCGGACATAGCCGCGCAGCACGAAGGAGTTGTTCGCGGGTTCATCGTTCCGTGCTTTGTTTGCGACGAAGTCTATGAATGGGACGGATGCGATCTCCACCTGCTCATAGGCCATCTCGTTAAGCTTCGGTATGGTCAACTCAGTCGCATGTTTGATGCGGTGAAAATAGGAATTGTAAGTCGCTTGGTCCCACTGGAAGAATTGAGTGTCGTTAATGAAGTTCTTGGCCAGGTAGTACTTTGCGCCGCTCATGAAAGTCGCGGTTTCCGCGATCTCGTCTAGCGACGCGATGGATGATCCAAGGATGTGGAACACCGCAAATGTGATCTGGCCAGACCGTGCCGAGTCCAGAAAGCCGATGTCGCGCAAGGAAGCCAGCGCAGAGGAAAGTAGGCCTGCGCGAGCATCGATGACAGTGACGGACAGCCCTGAATTCAAGGTATCGAAGATCTTCATCTGGTCCGTGGTCGTCGTCATGTCGACGATCTCAGTAATCCCAGGATAAAAGCGCTTCAGCGTTCCCCGAGGCCACTCTGTGTCGAATGCGCGTGTTTGCACGTTGTTCACGCTGAAGTAGTCCAGTAGCGTTCGTGATACGGTCGTCTTCCCGACTCCTCCCTTGTCCGCGCCGACCACAATTACCACTGGCTTTACCATAGAAACGTCTCCTGAGACTCTCGCTATCGCCGCGCGCGAAGTGCGCAATCAGCGCGTCTCTGCTTTGGTTGCGAACATGGCGGAAAGAAGGGGCAATGAACCTTGGGTGCGAGAGTTCTGCAACTGATAGACGTTTTCAACATCAAGCGAGTAACGTCGTGTGATGATGCAGGCCCGAGAATGGGAGCAATCACTTGTAGTGGCGATTTACGTGAGGTTTGTGCCGCTGGAATGCGCGGGCCAAGAATCAACTTTCTGCCGGCGGTGATCGTTGCATTGCCAAGAGCTATGGAAGCCGTCGCTGCCACCATCCAATTTTCATGAAGCAAACGAGTCTTACGTTACGTCAGATTGCGAGCTCGATGAGAGCGCAAATCAAGCCGATGCTATGCGGCCCGACTATGGGTTGGCAGACCATCAAAGGTCTGCTGGATCAGATCGTCTTCTTTCGGACGAGAGCGAATTAGCTGGCTAGTTCCCGAGGGGCGACCGTGAACGAGCGAGCTCTCACTCTGCTGAAGAATGTCGGGATATGCGAACGCTGAAACGCGTTGGTGACGCAATAGGAGGCATGCATCTGTCGCTCTGCAGCGAGATTATCGCTGCCACTGAGACCAAGATCGAAGGGAGAGCTGACCTCTGGCCGACGGTGCAGCACCGGTGGGGAAGCGATATCGGATGCTCCGTTAAAAGAAGCCGACGTCGAATGGTCGGAACCGGCGATCTTGTCTCGGACAGAGATTTCGCCGAGCTACGTACTACGGGGCGAAAAGGACTCTTAGTGGAATGAACGATAGCCTGGCGGGTGTGCACTCTCGTTGGGCGCTTCCTTGGGGCAGAAGATACTATACGCTAGGGTTTTAAGGCGCCCACTCTGACCACCCTTCGATATGCTAGCAAGTCCGCCTGAAATGGGTTGCGAGCTGTGCGTCAAGTTCTCTTTCTTCTGATCGATCGCGCTTGACGTAATTGATCTGCAAATTCGGCCTCGGCCTAAAGCAGCTACGTCATGCTCTACTTCATATGGAATAACAACCGCAGCATGGTGAGGCCGCCCACTATAGTTTGCGCTCCAGGGGGCATCGATCCTGCCGGCGCAACGGTATATAGCGCCGGCATGGCAAGGCAATGCAACTCGAACACTCCTGAACGCGATTAAGCCGGATACTCACTGTAACAATCGAGGGATGCCTGAAAGGAGGGGTCGAGCTCGAAGCTGCCGCCGAAGGCCGGCCGAAAGTAGCGATCCCCTGGCGCTGCGAAGAGCTCCGATCCGGGGCTCTGGCAGGTTGGCAATCTCTGTCTTATTTGGCTTACCTGAAGTTTAACTCGGACTGCCGCCATGTTTAACGCGTTTGCGCAAAATGCGGATTCCGCTCGATGTCGCCCAGCATTCCGAGATGATCTCGCCCACCATTCCGATTTGAAGTCGCCCGCCCGTTCCGAGATGATGTCGCCCACCATTCCGGGATGATGTCGCCCGGGTGACGAGACCTCTTCTGGCTCCCATAGGGGCAACCCTTTCGGCTTTGCGAAGGGGACCTGGATGCCGACGGAGAGGCTTGCGATGCGCCGTGTGCGCGATGTGATCAGAATGAAGGCGGCCGGGCTGCCGAGCCGCGAGATTGCGCGACGGGTGGGCGCGGCACCCTCGACGGTGCGGTTGACCATCCGGCGGTTCGAGGCCGTAGGTCTGAGCTGGCCGTTGCCCGACGAACTCACGGACGCGGCCCTGGAGGCCCGCCTGTTCGCCAAGACCGGCAACGGCAACCGGCAAGGTCACCGCCGCATCGCCGAGCCCGACTGGGCGGCGGTGCACCGCGAGCTCAAGCGCAAGCACGTGACGCTGTCGATCCTGTGGGAGGAGTACATTGCCGCCGAGCCTGGCGGATACCGGTACTCGCGCTTCTGCGAGCTCTACCGCGCCTGGGAGGGTCGCCTGTCGGTGACGATGCGCCAGTCACACGCGGCCGGCGACAAATTGTTCGTCGACTACGCGGGCGACGGCGTGCCGGTGGTGGTCGACCGCCTCACCGGCGAGCGGAGGACGGCGCAGATCTTCGTCGCCGTGCTCGGCGCCTCGAACTTCACCTATGCGCAGGCGACGTGGACGCAGGGACTCGCCGACTGGATCAGCGCCCACGTCGGCACCTCGGCGGCGATCGACGGCGTGCCGGCGCTGCTGGTGCCCGACAATACCAAGGTCGCGGTCATCAAGGCGAGCCTCTACGACCCGCAGATCAATCGCACCTATGCGGAGATGGCGGCGCATTACGGCACGGCCGTCTTGCCGGCGCGACCACGCAAGCCGCGCGACAAGGCCAAGGTCGAGCAGGCTGTCCTCATCGTCGAGCGCTGGCTGCTCGGCCGGCTGCGCCATCGCACCTTCTACAGCCTCGCCGAGGTCAACGCAGCGATCGGCGAGTTGCTCACCAGGCTCAACGAGGAGCGGCCGATCCGGCGGCTCGGCGTGACGCG
>NZ_LBJC01000028.1 GCF_004114535.1 Bradyrhizobium nanningense | reverse complement strand
GACCGCGCCGGTGCGCGCCGTCCGCCTGATGTCGGACCGCCGCCGCCGCCGGCACCGGGCGTGCGCGGCTTCCGCGACATCACGGCCGACGCCAATGATCTCGGCGGCGCTGCCGCGCAGGCCAGCCGCGCCGCGCGGCGCACCTACGCCAACGTGCCCTCGCCCTCGCCGGAATTCGACCGGCTCGAGCCGAGCCTGGAAAACCGCGGCGGCGAATCCGAGGCGCCCTATTCCTACGACGAGTCGATCGAGGAGGCCGAGCGCTACACGCCGCAGCCGCCTTCGCCGCGTCCGCGCATCGCGCCCGAGCGCGACGCCAAGAAGCGTGTCCGCACCGGCTCCGCCTTTCCGTTCAAGAGCGCGATCGCCGTCGGCATCGTGCTGATTCTGGTTGGTGCCGGCATCCTCTGGGGCAAGCCGCTGCTCCAGATCGCGACCAACCTGTTCAAGTCCTCGCCGACCCAGGTGGTGGAGGCGCCGAAGGATGCCTCGCAGCCGCAGACCAAGCCGAAGATTCCCGATCGCGTCGGCCAGCCCTCGGCCAGCGACCAGCCGGTCGCGCCGGTGGCGCAGAAGGTCGTGCTCTATGACGAGGATCCGTCCGATCCGAAGGGCAAGCAATATGTCGGCTCGGTGGTGTGGCGGCTGGAGCCGATCAAGGCCTCGGGCAACCAGAAGGCCGACGTCGCCGTGCGCGCCGACATCGAGATCCCCGACCGCAAGTTCAAGATGACGATGTCGTTCCGCCGCAATACCGATTCCTCGCTGCCGGCGAGCCACACGGCGGAGCTGACCTTCATCCTGCCGCAGGATTTTCCGGGCGGCAGCGTCTCCAACGTGCCGGGCATCCTGATGAAGTCGAACGAGCAGGCGCGCGGCACCCCGCTCGCAGGCCTCGCGGTCAAGGTCACCGACGGCTTCTTCCTGGTCGGCCTGTCCAACGTCGACGCCGACCGCTCGCGTAACGTCCAGCTCCTGAAGGAGCGCTCGTGGTTCGACGTGCCGCTGGTCTATGCCAACCAGCGCCGCGCCATCATCGCCATCGAGAAGGGCGCCCCCGGCGAGCGCGCCTTCAACGACGCCTTCGCGCAGTGGGGCGACTGAGGCGCTGAAGTCATTCCGGGACGTGCGAAGCATGAACTACGATGCGCAATTGCGCATCTGAGAATCCATTTCCCCGCACGCCGCGCTGCACGATGGATTCCGGGTTCGACGTTTCCGGGCCGCGCTTTGCGCGGTCCCGTCGTGTCGCCCCGGAATGACACGACTGCAGTTACTGCGCTGCCGCTTCCCGCTTGCGCGATGCGGTGGCTTCGCGGTCCATCACGGCGCGGCAGCCCGGGCTGACCTGCGCCTTGTTCCGGACCATGCAGGCCCTGACCCGCGGAATGTCGGGAATTTCACTGGAGCACAGCCGCATCGCATCGCCGGTGCACATCTGCTGCGCTTCGGATGAGAAGGCGAGGCCCGGTGAGGTCTGGAGTGCGATGGCGGTGGTTGCGACGGCGAAGAGCGAAGCGATGGTCTGATAGCGTGTCATGCAGAATGGATCCCCGATGTCCCTGGGCTTGAGCCGCTTGGTTCTTGGGGCGCCGCACACGACTTGATCTGCCGCATGTCACAGCCTTCACGCCGGGAACTCACTCCCGCATGTGGTCGCTCGATTTCTTGATGTTCGAATCGAAAAGTGCTGCGCCGCCCGAGCGAAGTATGCGCCATTGTCGCGCGGCTGCAATGGTCGGCATGAATGAAATTGCAGCTGTTGCGTGGACGTCACGCAGAAGGCGTGCGCGTGCGATCAGATCAGCCGATCGGAGGACGCGCTCGCTTGTTCCATATCGTTCGCGCCAAGCGCGGCGGCGTGTTCCTCGACGGCGGTGACGCCTTTGGCCGTGAGCTCGAACAGGTCGCCGTCCTTCATCACGTAGCCGTCGGCGATCAGTTGCCCGATCTTGCCTTGCCGGTCGTCGGCGAAGGCAATGGATTGGCTGATATCCCGCAGGATTGAGAGTTCTTCCTCGTGCAACATGGCTTCACTCTCCGTTCGCTGGGGATCGTATTCGCCTCACATGCCGTGGCTCTGAAACACCTTGCTGCACGACTTCGACAGCTTGGCTCGGTTGGCTTGCAGGCAGCTCTGCACGGCGCCGTCATTGCCGAGGTCCTTGCGACAGAGGCGCGATGCGTCCCGCGAGCAGGCCTGCTGCTCCTGCGGCGAGCCCATGTGGCCTTGCGCAAGAGCGGGTGCGTTCGGCAGGCCGGTCAGGGCTGCCAGCGTGATTGTCGCCAGTAGAAATTTGCGGGCCATCGGCGACTCCAATCTGCCAGGGATCATTCAGGTCCTGTCTGAACTCGTCGCCCTCTCACTTGTTCCCCAAAGGCAGAGCCCGCCCGCTATTCAAGGTTCCCGCGGCGCTGCTATAACCGCGGGAGAAGTGTGAGGGTGTTTGATGAAACGCTATCTGGTGTTTGCGCTGGTTGGCCCGTTCGTCGGCGGGTTCCTGCTGCTGCTCACGACGACCTATCAGTCCGGCTATTGGGCCCAGACCAGTCTCGGCGAGGTCGGCAAGTTGTTCGCAGTGTTCTTCAAGACCCTGCAATATAGCTATCTGTTCGGCTTGCTGCCTTCGCTGATGATCGGCGCGATCGATGACATCCTGGTCCACGTCAGGCGGATCGGCCCCGGCTTGCGGATGTTGCTGGTCGGCCTGTTCGCCTTCGTGCTGGCCGCGCTCACCTACAGCTCCCGCGGGCCGGATTCGGGCGCGGTGCAGTTCATCCTGTACGGCCTCGTCGGGTTCGTGCCGGCGGCGATGTCGTCCTGGCTCGTGCATAGATATGTCACGGAGCCGCAAGCAGTGGCGGCGCCGACCTGAGCGCGCGACGTTCGGGCGCGGCGCGGCAACTTCCGCCGCGCCGGCGCGTTCCCTCGAGGTCATGACCATGTCCGACGACGATATTCTCGCTCCGCGCAGGCCCCGTTCGGGGGACGGCTCGCGCACGTCCTTTTCAGGTACAGAGGCGCGCGGGCCGATCATCGACCAGGACGGCCGGGAAATCCGCCCCGAAACGCTGGAGCAGGGATTTCGCGAGTTCCGTGTGGAGTTTGGCAAGGACAATCCGTTCTCGGGAAGCCCGTTCGGCAATCTGACGCGGGAGCAGCGGATTGCGCGGCTGGAGGCGATCGCAAAGCTGCTCGACATCGCCTTCGTCCTGCCCGGCACCAACATCCGCTACGGCATCGATGGGCTGATCGGTCTGATCCCTGTCGTCGGCGACATCATCACCACGGCGATCTCGCTGTGGCTGGTGCGCGAGGCCCGTGCGCTGGGCGCGCCCTGGTACGTCACCGCGCGCATGCTCGGCAATGTTGCGCTCGACGGCGTGGTCGGCATGGTGCCGTTCGCGGGCGACGCTTTCGACGTCATGTTCCGCGCCAACATGCGCAACGTGCGTCTGCTCCGCCGCTGGCTCGACAAGCAGCCGCGGATTTAAACGCGCTATTCTTCGCAATTGATTATGCCCGAACGGTCGTCATGCCCGGGCTTGTCCCGGCCATGACGGCTGCGGAAACACCGGCGCTCAAAAACGCAAAAAGCGCGACGACCTTTCGGCCATCACGCTCTCCGCGCACATCAGAGGCTTGCGAATAAGCTTACGCCGCGTCGGCGTCAGTCTCGGCGACCGGCGCCGGCTTGGGCCGGCGCGGCAGCGGGAAGGCCTCGCTCTCATAGAGCGAGCGGATGCCGTTCTGGTCGAAGCGCGCTTCCTCGACCTGGAGATAGGCGCCGTTCAGCGAATCCGTCGGCAACTGCTCCATCGCGAACTGCACGGCTTCGGCCGCGGTGCCGAACCGGCGATAGGTGAAGCCCGCACGCTTCTTCTTGCGGATCGCGGCGGGGAAGAGTTCGGCGGAGGTGTTGAAGTTGAACGGACGCAATGGACGCATGGTCAAAGACCTCGTGATCTTCTCTGGGGCTTTAAGCGCGTGGGGTTTGGGAGGGCAGGGGCCGCAATCGAGCGAGCCCGCCGCACATGCCATTTTCGCCCCCTAATATAAGCCGATCTGACAAAAATGCGACCCCTGCGATGCGAGATGATGAATCCGCGCATGGCAGCTACGCAGCTGCGATAAATCAAGCGATATCAATGGCTTGTTTGGTTTACAATTTACCCAGAAGCAGCAGCACGATCAGCACTACCAGCACGACCCCGCCAATCCCCATGCCGGAATGGCCAAGGCCATAGCCGTAGCCGCCGAACCGGCCGGACAGGCCGCCGACCAGATAGATGATCACCAGGATGATCAGGATGGTCCCAAGGGTCATGGCATCCTCCCTGGCGGCCGGCTGAGATGCGATGATCGGCCGCACCGCCCAAGAAGAAAAGCACATCGCGTCGTCGGGTTCCACGGGGGAACACGGCGCCACGCAGGGTTATTTCGGCTCCAGCTTCAGCGCGGCCGAGTTGATGCAGTAGCGCAGGCCGGTCGGCCCGGGGCCATCGGGGAAGACGTGGCCGAGATGGCCGCTGCATTTGGAGCAGAGCACCTCGGTGCGGATCATGCCGTGGCTGGCGTCCCGCTCCTCGTCGATATGGCTCTCAACGGCGGGCTGGGTGAAGCTCGGCCAGCCGCAGCCGGAATCGAACTTGGCGTCTGACTCGAACAGCACATTGCCGCAGCCGGCGCAGACATAAGTGCCGGCACGATGGTCGTGCTCATATTCGCCCGTGAAGGGACGCTCGGTCGCCTTCTCGCGCAGCACCGCATACTGCATCGGCGACAATTCGCGCCGCCACTGCTCTTCGCTCTTGATGACCTTGTCATCGGTGGTCTTCGCTTTGGTGTCGGGCATGGGTCTCCCGTTCCTGAGGTGATCTTGCGATCAGTTGGTGGCCTTGCTGGCACTCACCAGCGTCGGCTTTTCAATGTAGTTATCCGCGAACAGCTTTTTCAGATTCTCGACCTTGGGCAGGTCGTTATAGGCGATGTAGGGCTGGTTCGGGTGCAGGGTCAGATAGTCCTGATGGTAGGCCTCCGCCGGGTAGAACGCCTCCAGCGCGCCGACCTTGGTCACGATCGGCTTGTTGAACACCTTGGCGCCGTTGAGCTGGGCGATGTAGGCCTCCGCCACCTTCTTCTGCTCGTCCGAGGTGGTGAAGATCGCCGAGCGATATTGCGGGCCGGTGTCCGGGCCCTGGCGGTTGAGCTGGGTCGGGTCGTGCACCACCGAGAAGTAGATCTGGAGGATCTTGCCGTAGGAGATCTTCTTCGGATCGTACTTGATCTCGACCGACTCGGCGTGGCCGGTCCGGCCGCTCGACACCGTCTGATAGTCGGCGGTCGCCTTGGGGCCGCCGGCATAGCCGGAGACCGCGTTGACGACGCCCGCGGTGTGCTGGAAGACGCCCTGCACGCCCCAGAAGCAGCCGCCGGCGACCACGGCGGTCTGGATCCCGCTCGTGGGGGCCGCATCCATGGCGGGGGCCGGGATCACGACCGCATCCTCCGCAGCCCGGGACGGTGTGGCAAAGGCCAGCGCAAAGGTTAGCGAGAGGGCGGTGGTTGCGGCCAGCAGGGAGGCGAGGGCGGGTCGGCGCATGGCGGATCCTCTTTCAGAAGGTCTGACAGTCTAGAGCGATCAGGGCTAGACGAACAGTTGTCCGGCCGCCCTTTCACATCATCCGAGGTACGGACGCAGCCGCCGATTGTTACGACGGGACGGACACGAGTCCGTGAAACGAGCCGTGCGGGATGGCCCAGCGCGCGCCCGCCTTGGCGGGACCGGGAACTCCGCGCTAGATGAACCCGGGCGATCGATCATCGACTCAAGACCAACTTGCCGGTTGGAGCAGGCTGACACCATGCTGCGCGTCGTTTCCCTGACCCTCGTCATCCTGGCTGCCGGCGTGTCCAGCGCGGCTGCCGACCCGCGAGCCGACGACCTCACCATCTGCCGCGACCGCCAGGCGGAGGCCCAGGCCCGCGCGAGCGCCTGCGAAAGTCTCTTGAAGGCCGAGCAGCTCGGCGGCAAGGATAAGGCGATCGCACTTTCCGTGCGCGGCAACACGCAGATCAACAAGCGCGATTACGACCACGCGATCGAGACGCTGTCCATCGCGCTCGATCTCGATCCGGACCACGTCATCGCCCTCAACTTGCGCGGCCTCGCCTATGAGCGCAGCGGGAAGGAGGATCTCGCGATCGCGGATTACAATCTCGCGCTTCAGAAGCGTCCGACCTACGGCGTCCCTTACAACAACCGCGGTGTCATCCAGCTGCGCCGCGGCGCCCTGCAAAGCGCGCTCGACGATTTCAGCCTGTCGATCAAGTACACGCCGAAATTCCTGCTCGGCTGGACCAACCGCGCCCGCGTGCGCACGCTGATGAAGGATTTCGACGGGGCGCTCGCCGATTTTGCCGTGGCCGAGACGATCGATCCGGCCGCGCCGCAGATCGCCGGCAACCGCTGCATCACTTACGGCATGATGCGACAATTCGATCAGGCCTTTGCCGACTGCAACCGCCTGATCGAGAAACAGCCGAAGAACGTGTTTGCGATCAACAACCGTGCCGACGTCAACATGATGAAGGGGGATTTCGACGCTGCGCTGACGGACTACAACACGGCCATCCAGATCAACCCCAACAACGTCCGCGCCCATTCCGGCCGCGGCCAGATCTACGAGCGCAGGAAGGATCTCGCCCAAGCCCGTGCCGACTATCGTGCCGCGGCCTATTCGCTGACCAGGTTCGACGAGATCGACGTGGCGCGCGCCCGCGCCACCGCGCAGGAGCGGCTCGCCGCGCTCATGCCGCAGACGCCGGGGAGCGCACCCACCGGCCGCCGCGTGGCTCTGGTGATCGGCAACGGCGCCTACAAGAACGTCCATGCTTTGCCCAATCCGCCGCGCGATTCCAAACTGATTGCGAGCGTGCTGCGCGAGGTCGGCTTTCAGACCGTCATTTCCGCCAGTGACCTTACCCGCGAAAAATTCTTTGACGCGTTGAAGGCCTTCGCGGAGGAAGCGGAGAAAGCCGATTGGGCCGTGGTCTATTACGCCGGCCACGGCTTCGAGATCGGCGGGGTGAATTATCTCGTTCCCGTCGACGCCAAGCTCGCCGCCGACAAGGACGCCGAGACGCAGGCGGTCGCTCTCGAGCAGGTCATCGCCGCGGTCGGCGCCGCGCGAAAAATGCGTCTCGTGGTTCTGGATGCCTGCCGCGACAATCCGTTCGCGCCGATCATGCAGCGCACGCTGTCGCTGAAGCTGGTCGATAAGGGCTTTTCCAACATCGAGCCCGGTGCCGGCTTCATGGTGGTCTACGCCGCCAAGCACGGCGAGACTGCGATCGACGGGGACGGCAGCGCCAACAGCCCGTTCGCCACCGCGCTGGCCCGTGAGATCAAGCAGCCCCGCGTCGAGATCAGAAAACTGTTCGACATCATCCGCGACGACGTCTGGGCCGCGACCAGGCACGAGCAGCAGCCCTTCACCTACGGCTCGCCGCCGGGACGGGAAGATTTTTACTTCGTCGCGGGGAAGTAACGGCACGTGTGTGGGACGCGACGGCGGAGCAACAATCTCCGCTGTCGTCCCTGCGAACGCAGGGACCCATAACCCCAGGGAGGAGTGTGAGGCAAAGCTCCCACTCCGAGTCTTCGTCAAACTACTCCCTGTGGTGATTGCGACGAGCACAAAGCGCGTCCGCTCAGATCAGCGAATTGAACCAGTCGAATGCGGTCGTTTGCCCGTTCAAGACGGTGCTGTTGCCACAGAGACTTGCCAGAAGCGTGACGCGATGGCTTGCGCCACCAACCGGTACGCCGTCCGCGAAACGTCCACCGGCGGCAATCGCCGGCTTGACCAGTCGCGGGTGCAGCGCCTCGTCAGCCAATCCTGCCGACTTCAGAAACCCGCGGCGGCTCGCGCTGGAGGTATCATCGCGCGTATCGAGGTAACCGGTCTTCCGAAGCGCTCAGCCATGCGTGTCCTCCTGCCGACTGCGCGGTGATACATCTTAAAGCCTAGCGCTTGGTGAATGCATCTGCGCGGTCCGGATGACGGCATCACACCACGACGCTCAGTGCCGTAGGGTGGGCAAAGCGAAGCGTGCCCACGATCTCTTGCTTGCAGAGAGACAGCGTTGGCACGGCGCGTTGCGCCTTTGCCCACCCTACGGGAGCGAACTCTAAACGACGATACTCAGCCGCTTCGCCGCTCGCGTGATGCCCGTGTACAGCCACCTGGCGCGGCTCTCCTGAAACGCAAAGCTCTCGTCGAACAGCACGACGTCGTCCCATTGCGAGCCCTGAGACTTGTGCACGGTGAGCACGTAGCCGTAGTCGAATTCGTCATAGGGCTTGCGCTGCTCCCAGGCGATCTGCTCGATGCCGCCCTCGAAGCAATCGGCGCGCACCGAGACCTTCGTCACCTTGTGGCCGAAATCCTCGTCCGGCGACAGCCGCATCGAGAGAATGCGCGACTTCGAGCGCGAGGTGTTGCGCGATTTCACCCGCCACAGGCCGCCGTTGAACAGGCCCTTCTTGCGGTTGTTGCGCAGGCACACCAGCTTGTCGCCAGCGACCGGAAAGGCGTCCTCGATGTTCTGGCGCTGCCGTACCCGCATGTTGTACGCGCGGCGGGTGTTGTTGCGGCCGACGAGGACCTGGCCGGCGCCCATGACCCGATCGGGGTCGAGCTCCTTGCGCGAGACCACCTCGCTCTCGCCATAGCGGCCGATGTCGAGCTCGCGGCCTTCGCGCACGTCCATCGACATCCGCACGATCGGATCGTCCTGCGCCTGGCGGTGCACCTCTGTCAGCATTGCATCCGGTGAGGTGTTGGTGAAGAAGCCGCCGCCCTGGATCGGCGGCAGCTGCGCGGGATCGCCCAGCACCAGCAGCGGGCAGTCGAACGACATCAGGTCGCGCCCCAATTCGGCGTCGACCATCGAGCATTCGTCGATCACGATCAGCTTTGCCTTCGAGGCCGGCGCGTCGTCCCACAATTCGAAGCTCGGCTGCTCCTCGCCGGATTCGCGGGCGCGGTAGATCAGCGAGTGGATGGTGGAGGCCTCGTCGCAACCCTTGTTGCGCATGACGAGGGCGGCCTTGCCGGTGAAGGCGGCGAACTTCACGTCGCCGTCGACGCCGTCGGCGATGTGCCGGGCCAGCGTCGTCTTGCCGGTCCCGGCGAAGCCGAACAGGCGGAACACCTGCGGCGTGCCACTACGGCCGGGTTTTGCTTTGAGCCAGTCGCCGACGGCCTTGAGCGCGGCATCTTGATGCGGAGTGAAGGTTGGCATTGTTGTCTTGAGGAAGGGCGACGCGCGGCGATTCGCCGCTCTCCAAGGTAACCATTCGACCCGTCCTTTCAAGGCGGATGCGGCCCGAAGATCGAGGTCGGCAACGCCTGTTGGCGGCTGCCTTCTCACCGCGTGAAGCGGCTTCGTCCGCACAAACATGAAGGCCGGGTAAACGCCTTGATCGATCGGCGCAATTTCACGCCGCGGTGGACACGCAGGTTAATCGTTGCTTGCGCGTGTTCGCAGGGGGCCCGGTTGATCTAGCGCAATGCGATATGGACAGCACGAACCTATGGTCCGCAGCGGTGACAATGGCGTCGACCGAGATGCGCCCGATGGGGCGCATTCTCCTGGACAATTCCTGAACACGGGTCTGCCCGTTGGGGATTCGGATATGCCGAGACCAATGTCACGACGCTCGCTATTTTCTGCCGTTCTGCCTTTCGCATCCGGCCGCGACGCGCTTGCGTCGCGCCTCGAAGAGACGCGCCCCGAGCAGGTGGCCACCGTCTCCAGCGCGAGCGCCTGCGTCGAAAGACATGGCGTGGTGTGCCGCCGTTGCGTCGAAGCCTGTGAGCATTCCGCTATCCGCATTCTGTCGCGCGAGAAGCTGGGCGCGGTGATTGATGCTGCGGCCTGCACCGGCTGCGGCGACTGCATCCCGGTCTGTCCGGTCGAAGCCATCGCGCTCGCGCCGCGGGACCGCATAGCGCTCGTATCCGAACTTGCAAACCTGGTCGTGCACAATGGCTGAAACCACCAACATCTGCGGTGTTGCCGTCTATCTCGCCCCGGATGCGGAGCGCGATCTGACCGACCGGATCCTGGCGCTGCCCGGCGTCGAGCTCGAGGCCGCGTCCGGCGACAACAGGCTTGCGCTGACCGTCATCGATACGCCGGCCTCGCTGGCGATCGACCAGATCGCCGCCATGCATCGCCTGCCCGGCGTCGTCAGCGCCTCGCTGATCTTTCATGCATTCGATACGCCCGACGACGAGAGCGCCGTCGAGCCCGAGCCGGCCGCGTGCTGCGGCGGCCTCTGCCAGAATTCCGGCGCGCACGCGCGCGCTTCCACAATTTGAGATTCGTTGAGCCGGAGAGACCGACGATGGTTACGAAATTGACGAACGGGAATGAAGCCACGGCGACCCGCCGCGATGCGTTGAAGGCGGCCGCCGCGGTTGCTGCCGCCTCGACCATTGGCGTGACGCTGCCGGACGCGGCGATCGCGCAGCCGGGCAAGACCGACGGCATCCGCTGGGACAAGGGCGTGTGCCGCTTCTGCGGCACCGGTTGCGGCGTGATCGTCGGCACCAAGAACGGCAAGATCGTGGCGACGCAGGGCGATCCCGATGCCCCGGTCAATCGCGGCCTCAACTGCATCAAGGGCTACTTCCTGTCCAAGATCATGTATGGCGAGGATCGGCTGACCCAGCCGATGCTGCGCATGAAGAACGGCAAGTTCGACAAGAATGGTGACTTCACGCCGATCTCCTGGGACGAAGCCTTCAAGCTTATGGCCGAGAAATGGAAGGCGGCGTTGAAGGCGGGGGGACCGTCGACCGTCGGCATGTTCGGCTCGGGCCAGTGGACCATCTGGGAGGGCTACGCCGCCGCCAAGCTCTACAAGGCCGGCTTCCGCAGCAACAACCTCGATCCGAACGCGCGTCACTGCATGGCCTCGGCCGTCACCGGCTTCATGCGCACCTTCGGCATCGACGAGCCGATGGGCTGCTATGACGACCTCGAGCACGCCGATGCGTTCGTGCTCTGGGGCTCGAACATGGCGGAGATGCACCCAATTCTGTGGTCGCGCCTCACCGACCGCCGGCTGACGCATGAAGGCTGCGAGGTCCACGTGCTCTCGACCTTCGAGCACCGCTCGTTCGAGCTCGCCGACAATCCGATGGTGTTCACGCCGCAGAGCGATTTGGCGATCCTGAACTACATCCAGAACTATATCGTCAATTCCGGTGCGGTGAACAAGGACTTCGTCGAGAAGCACGTCGAGTTCGCATCGACCGTGACCGACATCGGCTACGGACTGCGTCCGACCCACGCGCTCGAGGTGAAGGCGGTCAACGCCTCGCACAAGGCCGGCAAGGACGGTGCGCTCGATCCGGCCGGCTTCAAGGACAAGATCGGGTTCGAGGAGTACAAGAGGCTGCTCGAGCCCTATACGCTCGAATACGCCCACAAGATGTCGGGCGTTCCGAAGGAGAATCTCGAGCGGCTCGCAAAACTCTACGCCGATCCCAAGAAGAAGGTCATCTCCTACTGGACCATGGGCTTCAACCAGCATGCCCGCGGCACGTGGGTCAATAACATGATCTACAACGTGCACTTGCTGGTCGGTAAGATTTCCGAGCCCGGCAACGGCCCGTTCTCGCTGACCGGCCAGCCCTCGGCCTGCGGCACCGCGCGCGAGGTCGGCACCTTTGCGCATCGCTTGCCGGCCGATCTGGTCGTCACCAACCCGAAGCACCGCGAGACGGCCGAGAAGGTGTGGCAGCTTCCCGAGGGCACCATCCCGGGCAACATCGGCTATCACGCGGTGCTGCAGAACCGGATGCTGAAGGACGGCAAGCTGAACGCCTATTGGGTCCAGTGCAACAACAACATGCAGACGGCCCCGAACATGAACGAGGAGGGCTATCCCGGTTATCGCAACCCGGCTGCCTTCGTCGTCGTCTCCGATCCCTATCCGACCGTGACCACGCTGGCCGCGGACCTCATCCTGCCGACGGCGATGTGGATGGAGAAGGAGGGCGCCTACGGCAATGCCGAGCGGCGCACCCAGTTCTGGCGCCAGCAGGTGAAGGCGCCCGGCGAGGCGCGCTCGGATCTCTGGCAGCTGATGGAGTTCTCCAAGTACTTCAAGATCGAGGAGGTCTGGCCGGAGGAATTGATCGCCAAGAAGCCGGAGCTGCGCGGCAAGACGCTGTTCGACGTGCTCTATGCCAACGGTGAGGTGAACAAGTTCGCGGTCACCGAATGCCAGAACGGTTTCGACAATTCGGAGAGCGCGGCGTTCGGCTTCTACGTCCAGAAGGGCCTGTTCGAGGAGTATGCGAAGTTCGGCCGCGGCCACGGCCACGATCTGGCGGACTTCGAGCAATATCACCAGGCGCGCGGCCTGCGCTGGCCGGTCGTCAACAACAAGGAGACGCTCTGGCGCTTCCGCGAGGGCTACGACCCCTACGTCAAGCCGGGCGAAGGCGTGTCGTTCTACGGCAAGCCGGACAAGAAGGCGCGCATCATCTTCTGTCCGTTCGAGCCGGCGGCCGAAACGCCCGACAAGGAGTTCGATCTGTGGCTGTGCACCGGCCGCGTGCTGGAGCACTGGCATTCCGGCTCGATGACGCGCCGTGTGCCCGAGCTGCACCGTGCCGTGCCGGCCGCGACGCTGTTCATGCATCCGGACGATGCGGCCGAGCGCAAGCTGTTGCGTGGCCAGCCGGTCAAGATCCAGACGCGCCGCGGCGAAGTGGTCACGCGGGTCGAGACCAAGGGCCGCAACAAGCCGCCGCGGGGCCTCGTCTACTTCCCGTTCTTCGACGAAAGCCAGCTCGCCAACCAGCTCACGCTCGATGCGACCTGTCCGATCTCGAAGGAGACCGACTTCAAGAAGTGCGCCTGCCGCGTGACGTCGGCCTAAACCCTCGATGGACGAGCCATGTCGGATTCGAGCTCAGGCATCCCGCGCGATCCGCGTCGCCGCAAGGCGCTGCAAGATATGACGCGTTTCGGCGGCGGCGCAGCCGTCGCCGCGACGATGCTGACGGCGTTCGGCGTGTCCTCGCGGGCCAAGCCCGCGCAGGCGCTGCGGCCTCCGGGTGCGTTGCCCGAGAGGGATTTCCTCGCGGCCTGCGTCCGTTGCGGCCTTTGCGTCCGCGACTGCCCCTACGACACCCTGAAGCTTGCGGACTGGGCCGACGGTCCCGCAATGGGTACGCCGTTCTACGTCGCCCGCAACGTGCCTTGCGAGATGTGCGACACCATTCCTTGCGTCAAGGCCTGCCCGACCGGCGCCCTCCAGCATGCGCTGACCGACATCGCCAAGGCCAAGATGGGCGTCGCCGTGATCACAAGCCGTGAGACCTGTCTCAATCTGCAGGGTTTGCGCTGCGACGTCTGCTATCGGGTCTGTCCGGCCATCGACAAGGCGATCACGCTCGAGATTTCGCACAATGCGCGCACGACCAAGCACGCGATCTTCGAGCCGGTCATTCATGCTGATGATTGCACCGGCTGCGGCAAGTGCGAGAAGTCCTGCGTGCTGACCGACTCCGCGATCAAGGTGCTGCCGATCGAGATCGCCGCGCTGAAGCAGGACGAGCACTACAAGCGCGGCTGGGAAGAGAAGACCAAGGCCGGCGGAGCCCTCGTCGATGCGCCGCTGAAGCTGCCGGTGCGCAGACCCGAGGGAGGTACGCCATGACGGCGAAGGCCAGACCCAAGGCCAGACCCTATGTCGACGCGCGCGCGCAGAAGGGGCTTTGGGCCGCCTCGCGGTTTCTCGTGCTGCGCCGGGCCAGCCAGCTGTTCTTCCTTGCGCTGTTCCTGTCGGGACCGTTTCTGGGTGTCTGGATCGCCAAGGGTACGCTGGCGTCGTCCATGACCCTCGGCACGCTGCCGCTGACCGATCCTTTCGTCTTCCTGCAGTCGCTCGCGGCGCGCCATTGGCCCGAGGGCCTGTCGGTGATCGGCGCGGCCATCGTGCTCGCCGCCTATCTGCTGCTCGGCGGCCGGACCTATTGCTCCTGGATCTGCCCGATCAACCCGGCGACCGATCTGGCGGCCTGGTTGAGGCGGCGGCTCAACATCACCTTCACGGCCAAGATCCGCCCGGACCTCAGGCTCTATTTCGTCGGCGCGGTGCTCGCCGCATCAGTGCTGTCAGGATCGATCGCCTGGGAGCTGATCAATCCGGTGACGGCGCTGCATCGTGCGCTGGTCTTCGGGCTCTGGTTCGGCGCCGGCGGCACGGCGGCGATCTTCGTGTTCGACCTCCTCGTCGCCAGGCACGGCTGGTGCGGTCATCTCTGCCCGGTCGGCGCGTTCTACGGCCAGATCGGCAAGGTCGCGCTGCTGCGCGTCACCGCCGACAACCGTGCGGCCTGCAACGATTGCATGGACTGCTTCGCCGTCTGTCCGGAGCCGCACGTCATCGGCCCCGCGCTCAGGGGCGAGCGAAGCGGCGCCACGCCTGTCATCACCGCGGGCGACTGCACGGTCTGCGGCGCCTGTATCGACGTCTGCTCCAAGCAGGTCTTCCATCTCGGTCTGCGCGGCCGCAATGCGGTGCGCCCTGACCCCTCCATGACCGCGCCATCGCCAGTGGCACGTGTCGTCTCTTCCCAGCCGGCCGTCCTTGAAAGGGACCTCCCATGACGTTTGTTCGACTGATTCCGTTGATCGCGGCGGCGGCCGTGACCGTCGCACTTGCAATTCCGTTCGCGGTGTCGGGACCGCTCGCGCAGGAAGCCAAGCAGCCCAAGGCGTTGCGTGAAGCGCCGCTGACCGAGATGTCGGCGCCGCCCGACGTGACCAAGCAGTCCGTGCCGGCGAGCGGCTTCGAGCGCGCCTATCGCCAGCAGCCGCCGCTGATCCCTCACAAGGTCGACGGCTACCAGATCACCACGGAGAACAACGCGTGCATGGGATGCCACGACTGGCCCGGCAACACGCGGGTCAACGCGCCGAAGATCTCGGAGACGCATTACGTCGACCGCCAGGGTGTGCGGCTCGATAAGGTCGCCGGCACGCGTTACTTCTGCCAGCAATGCCACGTGCCGCAGGCCGATGCGAAGCCGCTGGTCGGCAACATCTTCCAGAACGCGACGCAGGCGAAGTGAGGCTGATATGCAGGACACCAGCACTTCTGCCGCCGTCGCAGCCGCGCGGCCGGGCCTCCTGAAACGATTGTGGCGATGGTTCTTCTCGCCGACGGCGCGCTATGCCTGGGGACTGATCGTCGTCGTCGGATTCGTCGCCGGCGTCCTGTTCTGGGGCGGCTTCAACTGGGCGATGGAGATGACGAACAATGAGCAGTTCTGCATCTCCTGTCACGAGATGAAGGAAAACGTCTATCTCGAATACCGCAACACCGTTCACTATTCGAACCGCACCGGCGTCCGCGCCAGCTGCCCGGATTGCCACGTGCCTCACGAGTGGAGCCACAAGGTCGTCCGCAAGATCCAGGCCTCCAACGAGGTGCTGCACAAGATCCTCGGCACCATCGGCACGCCGGAGAAGTTCAACGCGCACCGTATCGACCTTGCCAAGAGCGTGTGGCGCGGCATGAAGACGACGGATTCGCGTGAATGCCGCAACTGCCACAAGTTCGACCACATGGAATATGCGGTGCAGGAGCCGCGCGCCTCCAAGCTGCACCAGACCGCATTCGCGCAAGGCAAGACCTGCATCGATTGCCATCAGGGCATCGCGCACAAGCTGCCGCCGAAGGCGCAGGAGGGATATCGTGACATGCTCGACCATATCGACGAGGTCGGCCCCGTGCAGCGCATGATCGACTTCCTGCAGGATGCCGACGTCGCCAAGGCAAAGGCGGCGAGGTGATGGACATGCTTCAGCAATCCCGCGATGCAGCCGATAGCACCGCAAGGCCTTCGGCCGCCATCAGCGTTGCCCTGGTCTATGATTCGGGCCCCGCCGTGAACCGGTGGTTCACAGGTCTCGTCGCCGAGCTTCGCCGCTCGGGCAAGAGCCTGGCCGGCCTGATCCAGGAGGACGTGCCCCAGCCGGGCCGCACACGCTGCGACATGGTTCTGCACGAGCTCGCCACCGGCCGGTCGATCTCGATCTCGGAGGACCTCGGCGCGGGCGCGACCTCCTGTCGTCTCTCCACGCCGCGCCTGCTCGAAGCGGCACAATTGGTCGAAGCCCAGCTCGTCGACGCCGAGATCGTCTTTCTCAACAAGTTCGGCAAGGCCGAGGCGGAAGGCGGGGGCTTGCGCGACCTGATTGCCCATTGCATCGAGTCTGGCAAGAGCCTCGTGATCGGCGTTCCCAGTAGCAACCTCGAGGCCTGGACCGATTTCTGCGGCGAATACTTCAGGACGGTCGCAGCGACGCCGGAGCCGCGCCAGGAGGCGATCGCGGCCCTCGCGGCTCTGCTCGGTCAGCCACCGACTGGCAGCGAGCATCTGCACGTGGCCTGAAAGCTGCGCATCGCCTTGCGATCCCTGGTCTTCCACGTCGCGGAATTGACGGCGTGGTGGACAGGATCGCCTCGCTCAATACAATACCCGCAATAACAAGACAGTGCGGGAGAGCGACGCCATGAAGTTCGGCATCTTCTATGAGCTGCAACTGCCTCGGCCCTGGGTGGCCGGCGACGAGCTGAGGCTCTACCAGAACGCGCTCTCGCAGATGGAACTCGCCGACAAGCTCGGCTACGACCATGCCTGGGTGGTCGAGCATCACTTCCTCGAGGAATATTCGCACTCGCCCTCGCCGGAATCCTTCCTCGCCGCCGCCAGCCAGCGCACCAAGAACATCCGGCTCGGCCACGGCATCCTCCAGCTCACCACCAACCATCCGGCGCGCGTCGCCGAGCGCGTTGCGGTGCTCGATCTGCTCTCGAACGGCCGCTGCGAATTCGGCATGGGCGAGAGCGCGTCCATCACCGAGCTGACGCCGTTCGGCCGCGACATGGAGACCAAGAAGGAGGTGTTCGAGGAGGCTGTCGCCGCGATCTTCCCGATGTTCAAGGACGCCGGCAGCGAACATCACGGCAAGTATTTCGACATCCCCTTGCGCAACGTCGTGCCCAAGCCCGTGCAGAAGCCGCATCCGCCGCTGTGGATGGCGTGCTCGCAGCTGCCGACCATCGAGCGCGCCGGTCGTCACGGTTTTGGCGCGCTCGGCTTCCAGTTCGTCAGCGCTGACGCCGCGCACGCCTGGGTGCACGCCTATTACAACGCCATGACCAAGCGGCTGCACAAGCTCGCGGATTATCAGATCAACCCGAACATGGCGCTGGTGTCGTTCTTCATGTGCGCCAAGACCGACGAAGAGGCGCGTGCGCGCGCCGACGGCGCCACCTTCTTCCAGTTCGCGTTGCGCTTCTACGGCGCCGCGCAGAACCGCCAGCGTCCCGCGCCCTACACCGTCAACATGTGGGACGAGTACAATAAGTGGAAGCGCGACAATCCGGAGGCGCAGGAGGCGGCGCTGCGCGGCGGCCTGATCGGCTCGCCCGAGACCATCCGGAGGAAACTGAAGCGCTTCCAGTCTTCGCATATCGACCAGGTCATCCTGCTCAACCAGGCCGGCAAGAACAGCCACGAGCACATTTGCGAATCGCTCGAGCTGTTTGGCCGCGACGTGATGCCGGAATTTCAGAACGACCCGGCGCAGGAGGCCTGGAAGCAGAGCGTGATGAGCGGCGAGATCCAGCTGGAAGAGATCGACACGCAGGCCTTCACCGACCGCTACGGCAAGCTCGCCATCAACGTCGTGCCGGCGAAGGCGGCGGGGTAGGGGCGCCGCATCTCGCATAGGCCCCGGCTCAGCAGCGCACCGCTCCGGACGATGCTTCGCATCGCCGAGGAAGCGCTGCGCTGCGTCCGGGCGCGAGACCATCTTCCGCATCGGCCAGCAGACTCTCTTGTCCTGGACGCGCTGCAGCGCGTAGCGCTGCTGCAGAGCCGGGACCCAGAAGCGGCCTGGCTGCCCTCCTCGATCTTTGGAGTGCGCGCCAACGCGTCGGGCTGCGCATGCGATCATCAACGAAAGCTCTACATTTTGAGTGCGAACAAGCCTCTTCCGCATGCGGGAAGGTGCGAGCGGCGGGCTGACGGAATTCCGCTCCCAGGGCGGATGGCGTCGAACTGAGGAAAGGTCGAGCAGGCCGGTGAATCCGGTGCTGCGATTCAAAAACGACCAAACGTTTGCGCCCCGACAAAGAACGCGGCCAGAAAGGCGGCCCGAAAGATGTTCGCGTCGAGCAGGAGTCGCTCAAGCGAACAGACATATGCAGGGCGCGTAATCGAACCGTTCTCCGAGCTTCCATTCGCTTTTCGGCGTGCGAGCTTCAACGGGCGCTGCGGCGAGTCGTTGACGCTCGTCTTCGCTCGAGTCTCCAAGTGCGATGGAGAGGCGATCCTCAATTGACCGCGGTCAAGTCATGCTTTGCGCCCGATCAATGCGCGCGAGAGCAGCGATTCACTATCTATCCGGCCGGCGATGAGTAGCGGTGCTCTCATCGCTGGAATTGGCAACGTGGCACCGAAAGGCCGAATTGGCGGCGATGCCGTCGCGCTGCGTCTTTGGGTATTCGAGCGCAAGCGGTGGACGCTACAGGAGCACGAAATGAAGGCATTATATAGGGTATCTGTGGCTGCGGGGGCCTTGCTCTGCTTCGCCGGAACGAATCTGTTTGCTGCTGAAAGCCTCGAAGACGTGATGAAGCGTCGCAATCTCAGTCAGAAGGATGTGTTGGCGGCGGCCAAGACTTACGTGCCGACGGGCGGACGCGACGAGTTTCTAGTCTTCTCATCAGGCGGCCAGTCCGGGCAGGTCATCGTCTACAGCGTGCCGTCGATGCGCATTCTGAAATACATTGCCGTGTTCACGCCGGAGCCCTGGCAGGGCTATGGCTACGATGACGAATCGAAGAAGGTTCTGGCGCAAGGTCAGATCGATGGCCGCAATCCCAACTGGGGCGACACCCATCATCCGGGACTATCGGAGACCGGCGGTAAACCGGACGGCGAGTTCCTCTTCATCAACGACAAGGCGAATCCGCGTATCGCGGTCATCTCGCTCAAGGACTTCGAGACGCGGCAGATCGTCACCAACCCGATCATGCAGTCGGAGCACGGCGGTACCTTCGTGACGCCGAATTCCGAATACGTGATCGAGGCGGCGCAGTATCCGGGCGTTCTCGGCCGCGGCTACGCGCCGCTGTCCGAGTTCAACGAAAAGTTCCGCGGCGCGATCACCTACTGGAAGTTCGATCGCGAGAAGGGACAGATCGACACGGCGAAGTCGTTCTCGATCGAGCTGCCGCCCTACACGCAGGACCTGTCGGACGCCGGCAAGGGTCCGTCGGACGGCTGGTCTTTCACCAATTCGTTCTGTGCCGAACGCTATGTCGGCGGCATCGAACAGGGCAAGCCGCCCTTCGAGGCCGGCTGCTCGGCCAACGACGCCGACTTCCTGCACGTGATCAACTGGAAGAAGGCGGCGGAAGTCGCCGCCGCCGGCAAGACGACGAAGATCAACGGGCACGACGTCATCTCGTTGCAGACTGCGATCGCGGAAGGCCTCGTCTATCTGATTGCGGAGCCGAAATCGCCGCATGGCGCCGACGTCACGCCGGACGGCAAGTACATCATCGTCGGAGGCAAGCTCGACACCAACGTGTCGGTCTATTCGTGGGAGAAGATCAAGGCGGCCGTCGACGCCAAGCAATTCGCTTCCAAGGACGCCTACGGGATTCCGATCCTCGACATGAAGCAGGTGCTGCACAAGCAGGTTCAGCTCGGCCTCGGCCCGTTGCACACGCAGTTCGATTCCAAGCCGTGCATCGCCTACACCTCGCTGTACGTGGATAGCCAGATTGCGAAATACGACTATTGCGAAGGCAAGGTTCTCGACAAGCTGTCGGTCCACTACAACATCGGGCATCTCACGGCGATGGAAGGTGAGAGCGCCGCACCGGCCGGAAAATACCTGATCGCCCTCAACAAGCTCGCGATCGACCGCTTCAATCCAGTTGGTCCGCTGCATCCGCAGAACCACCAGCTGATCGACATCTCCGGCGACAAGATGGAGCTGTTGTACGACATGCCGGTGCCGCTCGGCGAGCCGCACTATGCCGCGGCGATCTCCGCCGACAAGCTGAAGCCCCTGGTCCGCTACAAGTACGGCACTGACAGCCGCACGGAGCGGGACAGCGCCTTCGCGGTCCGGCCGGGCTCCGAGAAGATCGTACGTGAGCCCGGCAAGGTCACCGTCTTTGGCACCGTCATTCGATCGCACTTCACGCCTGAGATCGTCGACGTCACCGAAGGCGACGAGGTCACGTTCCACTGGACCAACGCCGAGCGCGCCGAGGACGAGACGCATGGCTTTGCCGTGTCGACGTACATCGGCAATCTTAGCCTCGAGCCCGGCAAGACGGCATCCGTGACGTTCAAGGCCGACCGACCCGGCGCCTTCTCGTACTATTGCACCGAATTCTGTTCGGCGCTGCATCTCGAGATGGAAGGGTACCTGATGGTCAAGCCGAAAGGACTTGTCGAACAGGTTGCGGCGAAGGCCACGGCAGGCGCCGTCTACGCCAAGGCCGACTACGACAAGCAGTACAAGACCAATCTCGAAACACAGGGCGTCATCGACAGCGTCGTCAAGTACATCCTCTCCACGAATTACAAGGACTTCCCGACCGTCGTCGCGCTCGTCGACGACGCGACGGACCAACTCAACTTCGTGAAAGACGCGAAGGCGAAGGCCGAAGACGCCGCCAAGAAGGAAGACTGGCAGCAGGCGACCCTCTGGGCGAACCAGTGGTGGCAGTACCAGGTCAAGGCCGCCGACATCGGCCTGCGCGTCAAGACCTACCTCGAGGAGCACGGCGCGAAGACCGCCGCGAAGTGAGCCGACCGGTCGGGGTGCAGTCTTGCCGCCGCCGGTCGTCGGTGGCGGCAAGAGCTCTCCGCACCGCCCATTCAACACCGACGTCAGGCGCAAGTGCGCCTGGCCAGTCACAAGTCCAACGCTAAGTCCAATGCGAAGTCCGATCCCAAGTCGAGGTCGACGACAGATGAAGACAATCGGTATCCTGGCCACGCTAGCGCTCCTTGCCACCGCGGCCGCGGCCTTTGCGCAGACCGCCGCCCCGAGCGAAGGGCAGGCGGCAACGGCCTCGCCCGGCGTGCTCGACGGCAAGTCGCTGTTCCGCGCCAAGACATGCGTGGCCTGCCATGGCCGCGATGGCGCGAAGGCCATTCAAAACTACCCGGATCTCGCCGGCCAGGACGCGAAATACATGCTGGCGCAAATGGCGGCGATCACGGACGGGAGCCGCGTGTCGGGTCCCGATCCGCGGGGCTATCCGCGCACGCAGGGCATGAAGGACGTCATGCATCTGACGAGCGCCGAGGAGCGGGCCGCGATTGCGGAATTCCTGGCCAGCCAGCCGACTCCAAAGCCGCGTCCGCTCGAACCGGCTCCGGACGGCGCGCGGCTTGCCGCCGGAAAGGACGCCTATCTGAAGAGCGGCTGTGGGACGTGCCACGGCCCGGATGGATCGAAGCCGCTTGCGACCTATCCGCTGATTGCCGGTCAGAAGCGCGACTATGTCGCGCTGCAGATGACGGAAATCCGCGACGGAATCCGCAAGGGGGGCAAGGTCGCGACGATGCTGCCGTTCGCCAAGAAGCTCGATGACGCGAAGATCGCTCTGATCGCCGACTACCTGTCGCAGGTCGAGCGTGGCCCGAAATAGGCGATGAGCCGAAGCAAGATTGGAGACATGCGATGAAAAGAGCACTTTCGGCGGCCATGCTGGCCGCGGCCCTGGTCGGAACGAGCCTGGTCTACGCCGCCGGACCCGCCGTCGATCAGCAGAAGTTCGAAGAGAACAAGCAGAAGAAGGAATGGATGAGTCAGGGGGGCGAGCGCGACGAGGCGCTGAACCTCAAGCCGAACAAGGACAACGGCCGCGACGTCTACGAGGTCTGCTCGGCCTGCCACCAGCCGGAAGGCTGGGGCCTTGTCGACGGAACGTTCCCGCAGCTCGCCGGCCAGCATCGCTCCGTCATCATCAAGCAGCTCGCCGACATTCGCGACGGCCACCGCGACAATCCCACGATGTATCCGTTCGCGCTGCCGTCGGAGATCGGCGGCACGCAGGCGATCGCCGACGTGGCCGAGTACATCGCCATCCTGAGGATGAATCCGGAGAATGGCGTCGGCAAGGGCGACGATCTTGCGCTGGGCGCAAAGCTCTATGCCGACAATTGCGTCCGCTGCCACGGTCCGGACGGCGCTGGCAACGCGGACAAGTTCTATCCGCGGATCCAGGGCCAGCACTACGAGTATCTCGTGCGGCAGTATCGCTGGATCAAGGAAGGCAAGAGGCGCAACTCGAATCCCGAGATGGTCGAGCAGATCAAGAACTTCACGGACAAGGATACGCTGGCCGTGCTCGACTACGTCTCGCGCCTGAAACCGCCGGCCGACCTGGTCGCGCCGAAGGGATGGAAGAACCCGGACTTCAAGTAGGTCCTGCGGTTTCGAGGAGAATTGCGGCCCACCCCATCGGCTTCGCGGCCGCGGGTTGAGGTGATCGCAATGCAGGAGATCGACATATGAACAAGATCGCGAGCGTCACGACGGGGAGGCCCACGAGCAGCCCCGCAAGCTCGGCTTTTCGTCGCACCTGGGCGATGCCGTTGATGCGCGTGGCGTCGCTGGTCGCGCTGGTGGCGCTCGCGGCTTCGTTCTTCCTGCCTGTATGGTGGGTGTCGCTCACCGCTCCGAACTATCCGCCGCAGACCTTCCCGCAGGGCGTTCGCATCAACTTCCATGTCAACCGTATCTCGAACGGTTGCGTGATGCGGGAGTCGAAGGAGGTGCTGGAGAAGGAGGCGCTCGATTGCGTCCATGAAATGGATACGATCAATCATTTCGTCGGCATGTATCCGATCGCATCGGGCGGCCCGGTCGAAAAGTTGTTGTCGCCGTTTCTGTTTTCCTTTCTCGGCGTCCTGATCGTCGGTTTCGCGCTGCCGGGCGCGGGTTTGCGAACCGCCGCAATGGCGCTCGGTTTTGCCGGAATTGCAGTCTGGATGTCGCTGGCCCTGTTCGCGCCGAATGGCATTCGCTATCTCGAGCGGGGCTGGATCGTCGGCCTCATCGACAGTCTCGGACGTGCGGAGGATGAGGCGAGCAGCGACACGCTGCACCCTGTCGTGCGGCAGCTCAAGGAGTCTTTGGCCAAGAGCCATATCGGCGAGACGGCACCGCCAAAGGTCGAGCGCAATGCCGGCAAGGACCAGCTCATTCAGATCCTGAAGACCGTCTATGAGCAGAAGGCGCCGGTCAGCCTGACCGACCCGGCGCCGCAATGGACCGGCCGCGGGATCGACGTGATGGCATGGCACTATGACGAAAGTCTCGGACGCTGGTTCAACGAGCCGGCCAGGAATGCGCGGCTCGTGGCCATCATGACGACGTCGCTTTACGTCGTCTATGGCGCCGTGCTGGCGGCGATGCTGGCCTTCCTGTGGGTCGCCCGCCAATCTCGCTCGGTGCTGTTCTATGCGCTCGGCGTCGTTCCCATGATCCTGCCGGCGGCCTTCATCATGGAGTATGCGGCCTGGCTCTGGTGGTACGGCCATAGCCTCAATGCCATGGGTGCATTTACACTCAAGCCGTTCATGCCGACGGTGTTCGGTGACGGCAAGGTCGCGCAATTCTCGACGCACTCCTATCCCTACACCGGCTTCGCGCTGATGTGCGTGGTCGGCGCGGCGATGGCCATCGCCGTGCTGTTGCGCCGCGCCGCGCCGAAGGCGGCAAAGGACTGAACGATGTCTGCGCGGCTACGACTGCTGGGTTGGGTGCGGGGCGGGGCTCTCGCTCTCTCTGGGCTTGCGGTCGTGGTGCTCGTGGCTCTTGCCTTCGGCAGGGTCGCCGCCACATTCGGGGTCTATGACCTCACGCGCGACGCCGGCTTTGCCGACCATCATCCTCCGCCGCCCGATCCTCGGTCCGAAGAGGAGCTTGAGAGCCTGCGGCGCTTTCCGCGCGATGCGGCCGCACTTCAGCCGTTGATAGACGCCACCCCGACGGGTGGCGTCCTGCACCTCGCACACGGCGTCTACGCGGCGCCGGGCGTCGTGAACCGTCCGATGCGGATCGAGGGCGAGCCGGGGGCGGTCGTCGATGGCGGCGGCGTCGGGTCGATCATGACCGTGACGGCCGATGACGTGCAGGTCGTCGGCCTCACGTTTCGCAATTCCGGCGAGAGGCACGAATCGACCGATTCCGCCGTGCGCGTGCGGGGCAAGCACGGCGTCTTCCGCGATAATTTGATCGAGGATTGCCTGTTCGGGTTCGAGCTCAAGCAGTCCGACATGAACATCATCCGGCGCAATCGCATTTCGTCCAAGGAACTGCCCGAGGCGCTCCGTGGCGATGCGATCCGCGTCTGGTATTCCAATGGCAACCGGATCGAGGACAACGAGATATTTCGCACACGCGATACGGTCGTCTGGTATTCGAGGGAGAATACCATCAACGGCAACCGGATTCGGGACAGCCGGTACGGCGTGCATCTGATGTATGCGCATCAGAACGACTTGCGGCACAACGTCCTTGTCGCGAACACGGTGGGCGTATTCCTGATGTACGCCAACGACAACGTGCTCGCCGACAACGTCATCCAGTATAGTCAGGGCCCGTCGGGCATCGGTATCGGTTTCAAGGAGTCCTCCGGAGCGCGCATCGAGCATAACGACGTGTTCGCGAATGCGCGCGGCCTGTTCATGGATGCCTCGCCCTACGATCCTGAATCCCACAACGCCTTCAAGGCCAATCGCTTCGCCTATAACGGCGTGGCGGTCGCTTTCCATTCCGGCTGGGAGGGAAATGCGTTCGAGGACAACGCGTTTTTCGGCAACCATGCCCAGGCCATGGTCGCCGGCGGCGGGTCCGCCCAGCGCAACGTCTGGTCCGGGAATTTCTGGGATTCCTACGATGGGTTTGACCGCAATCACGATGGTGCAGGCGATACGCCGTATCGTGTCTGGACCTGGGCCGACAGGCTTTGGATGGATGTGCCCGACGCACAATTCTTCCGGGGCGCGCCCTCGCTCGAAATGATCGATCTCGTCGAGCGGCTCGGCTCGCTCACGGAACCGCGCCTGGTGCTGGCGGATCCGGCTCCGCGTATCGATGCGGTCGCAGATGCGGGAGTCCGCAGCGCGCAGGTCAAGGAGGTGCTGCGGTGAAAGACGACGAAGCAGCCGCCCCCACGCCGCCAGGAAGGTCTTCGCCTCGCGTCGACGAGGCTCGCCGGCGTCTGCTGCGGTCCGCCGCAGTGGGCGGCGTGGTGGTGTGCGCGTCGCTCCTCACATTGCTCGACCATCGCGCGGTGGAGGCTGCGCCCCGACTTCGTCCGCCCGGAGCGCTCGACGAGGAGGATTTCCTCGCCGCCTGCATCAAATGCGGACAATGTGTCCAGGTCTGCCCGGTGGACGCGATCAGGCTCAGCGATCTCGACCAGGGGATCGGCAATGGTGTGCCGTACATTGCGGCCCGCGCGCAGGCGTGCGACTTCTCCTGTGACGCCACGCAGTGCGTGCTGGCGTGCCCGACGGGCGCGCTCAGCCATCTGATCGACGCCAAGGAGCAGTCGCGCATGGGCGTGGCGCGCCTGGCCGCGCCGGATGCCTGCCTGGCGCGCAAGGGCGAAGGCTTCAAGGGTCTGGCGCGCGGCGAAGCGTTCAAGGGGCACCTGCGCTATTCCGACATCGATCGATGGAAGCCGCAGCCGGTTGCCTCTCACCCCTACGACCTCGGAACCTGCGATCTCTGCGTGCGGCATTGTCCGATCAAGGACGCGATCGAGCTGGTGCCGGTGTCGAGCGATCCGCAGGACCGCCGGCGCACGCCGATGGTGAAGGATGCCTGCGTCGGCTGCGGCGTCTGCGAGATGATGTGCCCCGCCGAGCCTGCGGCGATCCGTGTCGACGTCCGTGTCAAAGGGCGAGATCCCGGAGGGCCCAAAACATGAGCAGCCGGTTGATCGCGCGGAAGCTGCGGGATCTGGCGCTGATGCTCGGCGCAGCCCCGCAGAAGCCCACGCCTGAGGACATGACCGAGGAAGCGCGCGAGCTGCTCGCTTTCAAGAAGAGCCCGGAAGAGCGCAAGCGTCGCAAAGCTGCGATCGAGAACGAGCGCGCCGAGGCCGTTCAATCGCACAAATGGCGGATGATCCGCTGGGCATCGATCTTCGCGGTCAACGGCCTGTTCGTGGCCTCGTACTGGATCGACCTGCAGCTGGTCGAAGGGGCGCTGACCGCGTCGCGCGTGCTGGGATTCCATTTTGCGGACGTGAACTCCTCGTTGCAGCTCATGCTCGCGCACAAGCATGTGGTCATCAACCTCGTGATCGGGGTGACGACCGTCTTGCTGATCTACGCGGTGATCGGCGGTCGAACGTTCTGCTCCTGGGTTTGCCCCTACCATTTCCTGTCGGAGCTGGCGGAGATGGTGCACCTGAAGCTCGTGGGCAAGAAGCTCGTCCGCGACCATGAACTCGACCGGCGCCTTCGCATCATCATGTTCTTCGTCTTCGCGGTGCTTGCCTTCGTCTCCGGTTATCCGCTGTTCGAGGCCATCTCGCCGGTCGGCATTCTGTCGCGGGCGCTCACCTATGGAACCATCATCGGCCTCATCTGGGTCGGCTTGTTGCTGCTGGCCGAGATCGTCTGGTCGCGCCGGCTGTGGTGCCGCTACGTCTGCCCGGTCGGCCTCGGCTACGGTCTTGCCGGCATCGTGGCGCCGGTGCGGGTCATGTACGACGCGACCAAGTGCCTGCACGAAGGCAAGTGTCGACAGGTCTGTCTCGTTCCCCATGTGCTCGACATCACCAAGCTCAGCTTCGCCCGCGAGGTCGAAACTCCGATCGGGGTCGATTGCACGCGCTGCGCCATGTGCATCGACGTCTGTCCGACGGGTGCCCTCACATTCGACATTGTCGGCCTTGCCCGCTCAGGCGCCGACGACAAGTCCGAGGAGGAGGGCGCATGATCCTCATCAAGGAGCTGAGCAAGCAGTTCGGCGCAACGCGGGTGCTCGATCATCTGTCGCTTGAAGCGCCTTCGGGACAGCGGATCGCCCTGGTCGGCTCCAACGGCGCCGGCAAGACCAGCCTGTTTCGCAGCCTGCTCGGGGAATACAGCTATCATGGATCGATCTCCATCGACGGGCTCGATCCGCGCCGCGACCGGGCGCGGCTGCTGCGGATGATCGGCTTCGTGCCTCAGATTGCGCCGCGGCTCGAGACGCCGACCGGCGCCTTCATTCGCTATGTGGCAGAGGTGTCGGGTGCCTCGGTCGAGGAGATCGAAGGCGTTGCCAAGAGCCTTGGGCTCGATGTCGCTGCGGTCCGCAATCGCGCCTTCGTGCGTTTGTCAGGGGGCATGAAGCAGAAGCTGTTGATCGCACTCGCCCTTGGCAGGCCGACTGGGCTGCTCATTCTCGACGAGCCGACCGCGAACCTCGATCCGGCCGCCCGCGCCGTATTCTACGATCTTCTCGCGGCGCGCGGCCGGCACACCGCCATGATCATCTCGAGCCACCGCATCGACGAAATCGCGCCGCTTGTGGACCGGGTGGTGGAGCTCGACCGTGGACGCATCGTGCTGGACGATACGGTGACCGACGCCGGCGCGCTCGGATCCAGCTTTCTCGTCGAGGTCGAAACCAACCGTGTGGAGGCAAGCTTCGCCCGTGCGGCGGGAGAATGGGGATTGACGCAATTCGAAGGGCACCGCTGGCGCGGCGCGATTGCCGGCCCGGACCGGCTCAGGTTTCTCGGTTTCGTCGCGCGCCACGCCGGATTGCTCTCCGGCGTGGAGTTGCGCGAGGCCGATCGGGAGAGCGTGAATGCCGATACCTTGTCCGCCTGAGGCCGGCATCGCCCCGACGCGACGTCGACTTGTCTGCATGGCGCTGGGCCTTGCGGCGGCCGGCGGCTTGGCAGGCTGCTCGCAGGAGGTCGGGCCTGCGCCCCGCGCCATCAAGCTGAAGCGCGAGAGCTGTGATTATTGCGGCATGCCGATCGGGGATCCGCGATACGCGGCCGAGATCTGGAACGCAGACATCGGGCGGGTTCGCGTCTACGACGATTTCGGTTGCGCGGTCATCGCCGCTTCCCAGCGCAAGGAGCTGGAGTGGACCGAAATCGCCTTCTGGGTCGCCGACGAGGGCGATCCGGCGAGATGGCTCCCCGCGCGTTCGGCCCGATATCGTGCAGGCGTGGCGACGCCGATGGGACACGGCTACGCGGCGGGGGCCAAGGCGGGCCATCCAGCGGATTTCGCGACAGCTTCCGCGGCGATTTGCGAAAAGGCGCTCTGCGCCCATCCGACGTGAGGAAGACATGCTGCTTGCTCCGCCCAACCCCACGTCCGTTCTGTTCGAGCCTAGCCCCGTGTCCGGATTTGCCGCCACGTTCCGGCTCGAGATCGCACAGGCACTCCGCGCCAGATGGTTTTGGGCCTACGCCGCCGTCTTCTTCGCCCTGGTGGGTCTGCTGCTGGTCTTCGGCCTGACCGAGAGCCGCGTGCTCGGCTTCACGGGCCTGTCGCGCACGCTCGTTGCCTATATTCAGCTCGCGATGGCCATCCTGCCGATCTTCGTGCTGGTCACCACGGTGCGCTCGCTGGCGGGTGATCGCGAAGCCGGCGTGTACGAATACGTGCTCGGACTCCCCGTCGGACTGGGTGCCTGGTACGCCGGCCGCTTCTTCGCCCGATACGTCCTTGCGGCGGCGCCGGTGGTCGGCGCGCTTGCCTCGGCGCTTGCTTATGGAGCAGTGCGCGCGGTCGCGATTCCCTGGGCGGAGCTGGGTTTCGATATCGGCATTCTGCTCGCGATGATCCTTGCTTTCGTCGGTCTCGGCTTCTTCATCGCGTCCGTGGCGAGGTCGGTGGATCTGGCTCAGACCGCGGCATTCCTGTTATGGCTCGTCCTCATCCTCGGCCTCGATCTCGTCCTGCTCGGCGTCCTGATCCGCGACCGCATGCCGGTCGAAGGGGTGGTCGCCATCGCACTTCTCAATCCGCTGCAGGTGTTCCGGATCGGATCGATGATCTTGTTCGATCCGCAGCTCGTGCTCCTGGGCTCGACGGCCTATGCCGTTTTCGACGTCTTCGGCCGCGCGGGCTTCCTGATCTGGTCGCTGGCCTACCCGTTGGCACTCGGAGCCGGGTCGGCCTATGCTGGCTTCCGGGCGTTTCGGCGTGGAGATCTGCTGTGACGGCGCTGGCATCAACAGGTGCAATCGGAACCTGGATTCTGGGCGCGCGGCCGAGAACATTGGCGCTGTCCGTGACGCCGATCGCCGTAGCATTGGTCTATGCAGCGGTCACCTATGGCAGGCTTGCAACCGTTCCCGTCATTGCCGCCCTGGCATCGGCGCTGTTCATCCAGATCACGACCAATCTCGCCAACGATTCCGCCGACGGCGGCCGCGGCGCCGACACATCGGAACGGTTGGGACCGCTGCGGCTCGTCGGAGCGGGCATCATGTCGGCGGCGCAAGTTCGGCGCGGCGCCATCGTGACCAGTCTCATCGCTGCGGCCTTCGGCAGCGTCGCTGTCGTCTATGGAGGCGCGCCGATCCTGGCGATCGGCTCGGCTTCATTGCTGGCGGCTTGGGGATATTCCTATGGCCCTTGGCCCATCTCCGCCAGCCGGTTCGGCGAGGTTTTCGTGATCGTGTTCTTCGGCGTGGTCGCGACGACCGGAATCGTCTGGCTCGGTGCGAACAGGTTCGACGCGACGTCAGTGCTTCTCGGGCTCGCGATCGGCCTGCCGGCCGCGGCGGTCCTGACCGTCAACAACCACCGCGATCGTGCCGAGGATGCCATTTCGGGACGGCAGACGCTCGCGATGGTTCTCGGCCCGGTCGGCACGGCATATCTCTACGTCCTCGAACTGGCGAGCGCTGCCATCGTGGCCGGAATCGCGCTCTGGCCGATCAATCGTGCCGCGATTGTCGTTGCCGCGGCGGCCTTTGGGGCTGCGCTGTATCTGGGGCATCGGCTGGCCCGAACACCGGTGTCACGTGCGCTGAATGCGATGCTGGCCGCGACCGTGCACTTCCAGATCGGGCTGGCCGCGGGAATTGTCGCCGTCCTGCTGATGAGCGTGCGATGATCCGCCTCGTCTCGATGTTCTGCGCCGTGGCGATGTGGACGTCCGCCCGCGCGGCGGATTTCGTGCCGTTGGCGCCGAAGCAGATCGACTACGTCGTCCGCGATCGCAACGGCGATGGACACACGGCGGCGCAATTCGGTGCGCGCCTGACCGTTTTGCATTTCTGGGCCAGCTGGTGCGTTCCATGCCGGGTCGAGCTGCCGGCGCTCGCGGCGCTGCAATCCGATCTCGGCCGGGAGGGCGTGCGTGTTGTCGCGGTGTCGGTCGACCGGCTCGGCTGGGATGCGATCGACCGCACGACGTCCAAATTGGGCGTACGCGATCTCGAACTCTATCACGATCGCGACCGTGAGGCGGCGGTCGCGCTCGGCGTCGCGGCGCTGCCGACGACCATCCTCGTCGACGCGCAGGGACGCGAGGTCGCACGCATGCGAGGGGAGGGCGAGTGGGCAGACCCCGCGCTTCGCCGCGAATTGCTCGGCTTCGCGTCGCCTTGAAGGTCATTCGGCGGGCTTGCGCGCGAAGTGAACCGCGGCGATGCCGAACGAGACGTCGCGCCATCGCACATCGACCAGCCCGCTGGATGCGATCATCGATGCGAATTCCGTCTGATCGGGAAATCTCCTGATCGACTCGACGAGATAGCGATAGGCATCGCGCCGGCCGGAGACGACAGCGCCGAGAAGGGGAATCGTGGTGCGGGACCACAGGCCGTAAAGCGGTCTCAGCCATGGGCGCGGCGTCGAGAATTCCAGGCAGAAGAAGCGCCCGCCGGGCCGCAGGACCCTGGCAATCTCGCGCAGTGAGACCGCAACGTCGGTCGCATTGCGGATGCCGAAGGAGATCGTGAGCAGGTCGATGGACGCGTCGGGGAACGGCAGGTGCTCCGCTTCGGCAGCGATCCACTCGATCCGTTCTACTCCCGCGCGCATCCGTCCGACCCGCATCATCGCCGCGGAGGGGTCGACGACCAGCACGCGGGCGCCGGCGGCGGCGAGCGCCAGGCCGATATCGCCGGTGCCGCCGGCGAGGTCGAGAGCGATCTCGCCCGGCCGCGGCGCCGCAAGCGCGACGAAGCCCGATTTCCAGAGCCGGTGAATGCCCATGCTCATGAGGTCGTTCATCAGGTCATAGCGCGGCGCGACTTGTTCGAACGTGCGCCGGATCAGTTGCCGCCGCTTGTCGACGGAAACCTCGGTGGCGCCGAAGCTGTCCGCGAGCTTCTCACCGGCGCTCATGTCATCTTGCCAGCATCGAGGCGCGGATGCGCTCGGCCAGCCCGCTTCCGTCGAGGTCGTGCGGGTAGCGGCCGATGACGGTACCGGCGGGGTCGACGAGGAAGATCGCGGCCGTGTGGTCGACCGCATAGGAATTCCCGTCTTTGAGCTCGACGCGGGCGTATTTGACGCGCCAGGCCTTGGCCAGGGCCGGGAGTTGCTCGGGATGAGGTGTCAGGCCGATCATGCGCGGATGGAAGCTGGATACGTATTCGGCAAGGACGTCGGGCGTGTCCCGTTGCGGATCGACGGTCACGAAGACCGGAGTCATGCGTTCTCCGATCGACCCGAGCGCGTCGAGGGCCTGAGCCATGCTCTGCAACGAGATCGGACAGATATCCGGGCAATGGGTATAGCCGAAATAGACAAGTCTCCAGCCGGGAACGTCGGCGGAAGCGATCTCGCGTCCGTCCTGGCGCACGCCGACGAGGTCGACTGCGCCTGCCATCGAGGGGACAGCCACGCAAAGCACCGCGACGAGAATGACGGCGAGCCGGGGAAATACGCTGCAATGCCGGAAAATGCCCATGGGAAAAACCCAAGCCCACATCGAGCTTCACCGCCTTGATGCCAGTCAATTGCGGTGATTGCCGACGGTTGGATGAGCCCAGCGTTTTTTTGCCCGGGATGTGGTCGTCGAAACCAGTGACGGAAATTCAATCTGCCCGGCCGCGTCCGGTTTGACGCCGGCGGCCGACATCACGCTAGAATTGGTGTGGTTCAGCTAATGGGCGATCCGCTCTCTTGTCAGGCGTGAGATCGCTGCTGTTCAGAAGACGAATGAAGTGGTCGGCGTTCGCTTTCGCAACAAATCGGTGCAATGGACCTCCGTGGTCGAAGCTCCAACCCACGGCCCATTTTGCAGCGGGACCGGGGAATAGGACATATATTTTCCAAAAGCTTCCTCACGTCCGCGTGAGAGCGAAAAGACCATCGGGTCATGGGGTATTGCGCTTTAGGCATGGGGGAGGTGAGATGGGCGCGTCGACATCGCGCCGATCCTGGAGGCCCGGAAAAGCCACAACGAACGTCCGCATCCTTGAGCCATCTCAATTTGAGCTTGCGAGGCTATTCTAGATTTGATCCGATCTGGCAAGGCGGGCTGCGCCCATGTTTGAGAAGTGAATTGAAGATGCGACGCGCCCGCCACATCGCCGCGCTCGAAAAGCCGCGCCTTGCAGGTGATCGGCTGGTTTATCGTCGAAAGGCAAGCTGGTTCACGACGCAGCCGCTCACGCCGGCAGGACGGCGCGTCAATTCTCTCTACATTCCGCTGATGCTCCTGCTGACGTCGCTGGGGGCAATCGTCGCCGTCTGGTGGTGGTTGGGGATGCCGGTCAATCTGGTGCGCGCGCCCATCGATCCGACCGACAAGGTACAATGTATCTCATACGCTCCATTCCGCAACCATCAGACGTCACTTTCACCCGCCACGCAGGTATCGCGTGAACAGATCGCGGAAGATCTCGCGCAACTTGCCGAGATATCCGACTGCATCCGTACCTATGCGACAGATCTTGGTCTCGACCAAATCCCCGAACTTGCATCCAAAGCGGGGCTGAAGGTCATCCAGGGAATCTTCCTCGACAAGGATCAGCAGAAGAACCGGACACAGATATCGACGGCGATACGCCTCGCCAGGGAATATCCCGGGACCATCATCGCGCTGGTGGTCGGCAACGAGACATTGTTGCGCAAGGATATCACCGTATCCGATCTGATCGCCACGCTCCGCTCGGTGAAGGCGCAGGTCAGCGTCCCTGTCACCTATGCAGACGTCTGGGAGTTCTGGCTGAGCAATCGTGAGCTCTACGACGCCGTTGATTTCGTCACGATCCATATCCTGCCATATTGGGAGAACGTACCAATCCCGGCAGAATCCGCTGCCGCTCATGCCGGCGCAATTCGCAGGCGGATCGCGGCGGCATTTCCGGGCAAGGAAATCCTGATCGGAGAGATCGGTTGGCCGAGCCAGGGGCGGATGCGGGAATCGGCGTTACCTTCGCGTATCAATCAGGCACGGGTGGTCTCGGAGGTCCTCGACCTTGCTCGGCGCGAGAACTTCCGCGTCAACCTGTTCGAGGCGTATGACGAATCCTGGAAGCGGGACATCGAGGGCACCGTCGGCGGATCATGGGGCCTGTTCGGAGGCGAGCGGCGCATGCTGAAATATCCGCCCAATATCCCCGTCAGCAACTATCCGCTCTGGAAGCTGCAGATGTGCAGCGGCATTGTGCTGGCGATACTGACCTTCGGCGCGGCATGGTTGACCTTGAGTCGCAGACCGAGGAGGTCCGGCCTGACTTCCTGGTTCGCGGTCGGAATATCGGCAACTGCAGCCGGAATTCTGTTTGGCGTGGCCGCGCAAAAGGTGTTCCTCGAAAGTGTGGGAGCGGGTGGTTGGCTGTTGTGGAGCTCTCTTCTGGTGGCGGCGACGATCTCGCCGGTGCTTGGCGCCCACGGCCTGATGTCGGGCCGCCCGCCGCCCAGTCTACAGCAACTGCTGGGTCCCAAAGGCTACTGGACTGAATCGATGTTGCTGAGCATTTACGGCCTCGCCTTGATGGCAACCGCCGTGATCGGAGCGGCGACGGCGGTCGCGCTTGTTTTCGATCCGCGCAATATCGACTTCCCCTTTGCCGCGCTCACCATGGCGGCGGTGCCCTTGGCGGCCATGACGCTGCTCAATTCGCCCGACAAGGGAAGCCGTCCTCTGGCGGAGTCGCTGTTCGCCGGCGTGTTTGTCGGGGCGGCGATCTACGTGGGCTTCAACGAAGGGCCGGCGAACTGGCAGGCGCTGTGGACGTGCGCGGCCTACCTTCTGCTTGGTGCCTCGCTATGGCGCGCGCGGGTCTGAAAGCGGGTCCCACGCGGGAGAATAAGATGTTTGGGAACCGCCCGGATGCCGACTAGTGCGACATCAGGACCGGCACCGTCATGGTCTTCAGCATCTCGCGGGTTACACCGCCAAGTACTCCCTCCCGAAGGCGGGAATGTCCGTAGGCGCCCATGACCAGCATGTCGAGATCTTCATCGGCGGCCAACGAGAGGATCGATGGCTGGATCTCGGAATGCTCTGCCGTCAATTCGATCAGGCTCGTCGTCAGCCCGGTGCGTCCGAGGCGTTGCACGAGCTTCTGCGTGGCTGCTTCCGCGGGAACTTCGGACTCGTTGATGGAGATGGCGACCACCGCGTCGGCACGAGACAAGAACTTCCGCGCATCCCTGAGTGCGCGACCTGCGAGCCGGCTGCCATCCCAGCAGATACCGATGCGCCTGGCCTTGAAGGAGCCGTGGAAAATGTGGGGCACGAATAACACGGGGCCGCCGGCTTGAAGCAGAACGTCCACGACCGTCGTATTGTCGAACGAGTCCAGCGCGGTGTCCGGCTGTAGGACAACCGTCAGATCGTAGAGACGGGCGGCCTCGCCCAGAGCAGACGCAGCTTCGGTTGGAGAATTCTCGATCGAACGGCATTGATAGGAAATTCCTGCCGTGCGCGCCGCCATCTCGAACACCGAGAGTGCCGTCGTGCTGCGCTCGGCGGCACGCTCCTGCTCTGTCTCGAACAGTGCCGCGACGGTAGCGGCTGCTCCGCCGTCGACGACGAATGCGCCGCTGGCCGGAATGTAACCAATGGCAATGGCATCCACATGTGCGTCGAACGCCAAGCCCAGGGAGATCGCCGCGTCGACGACTGGTCTCAACGCTCGCTCCGTGGGAATGTGTACAAGGATGTCCTTAATCATGCCGCTACCCCTTCGATGGAGGCAGACATACTCCCAGCGTCACAGAGGAACGTCTTGACCTGGGTCAACCGGTGGCGGAGCTCTCCGGTTAGTCTCTTCCAACAAGTCGCTCTGGCATCGCGGCGGAGGAAGAGCGCGGCAGCCGGATATCCGGTCGCAAGCGTGACCGTGCCTCCATCGCCTTGTCCGATCACCTCACCGCTGAACACCGTCAGGAAGGGAAGTCAACCGGCTGCACGTCGAGGCGGTCGGCGTGCAGGGACCGGTCCCGGACGGCGTGAAGCTCACAGAACCTTTGCCAGCTGAGCGGCCTCCAGCTCGTCATCGGCATCAATCTCGATCGCGCGCTGACATACTTCGCAGACTTGTCCTTGGTCGCCGACAAGATCCTTCAGAAAGCTGACGACAAAGTGCGGCATGAAATCCCCGTTATGAACGAGCAACCGGTCAGATCTGCGTCAGTAAACGAAGGCCGGGGTTTCGAGCAGGTGATCATTCACGAGCACGACGCCCGGGATCGCCTCGGCCGCCACGCGTATGGCAGTACGTTCCGCCACCGACGGTGCGAAGCCCCAGATGTCGATGACGCCGTTTTGGACCGTTGCGTTGAGGTTGAACGTATGTGCCCAAGGCTGCTTCTTGATCTCATCGAGGAATCGCTTCCTGATGGCTGCGTCGGGAAGCGAGATCTCCAGCTTCGGCCTCGCGCTCGCGACGGCTTGCAACAGGTTGGCGCGGCTGACGATGCCGACGAGCTGACCCTGCTTGTTGACGATCGGCACTCGCTTGATCTGACGCTCCTCGAGCAGCATGGCGATGTCGCTCAGCGGCGTTTCGGGACTGGCCGTCACGACCTCGCGGGTCATGATATCCTCGACTTTGACCGCGTGGGACTTGACGTAGTCAGTCGCCATTTGCGCGTCGCCAGTCAAGAGGCGAAGCCACCAGGCATAAGCGCGCTCCGTGCCGGATTCGGTTCGATGCAACAGATCGCCCTCGGTTACGATTCCCAGGATCTTGTTGTCGGTATCGACGACGGGAACTGCGCTGATGTGGCGCTCGAGCATGATCTTGGCGATCTGGCGAACCGTTGCATGTGCGCCGACGGTCACCACAGGTGAAATCATCACGTCCTGTGCTTGCATGACGAACCTCCATATTGCTTGCTGGCATCTTGCCGTCTTTCTCGCCAGCGGGATTGATCGGGATCAAGGGGTACCTGGACGAGGAGGGTACTTTTCGGCAGGCAAACGGAGGCCGTCCGAAATGACCAGGATTCCGCATCATGCTGTCGTGTTCGTCGGTGACGGTCGGAAGGCGCTTTTCTTACGCAACGAAGGCAACGAGAAGTTCCCGAACCTCAGGGTGGAGGCGGTCTTCGAAGACATGAATCCGCCGGCGCATAGCCAGGGGACCGATCGTCCCGGCCGGGTGAGCAAGTCTTCGGGGCATAGAAGCGCCGTCGGAATGACCGATTGGCACGAGCTCGAAGAGCATCGGTTCGTCAAACAAGTTGCGGACGCACTGGAGCAGGTCATCCGCAGCGATCGGTCGACGGCGCTGGTCGTCGTCGCGCCGCCGCGAGCGCTGGCGGACGTCCGGTCAGCCCTTCATCCTGATGTAAAGCGCCGCGTTGTCGCGGAACTGGCCAGGGACCTGACCAAGCATTCGGTCGGCGACATCGAAAAGCATCTCCTTGACCGATAATCACGCCGGCCCTGGCGTTGTCATGTTCGAGAGCGGGCTAACAATTGCCGAGCCAGATCGCGATAATCTATCAGGGGACCGCAGGTGAAGCCGCCAGGCGATCCGCCGGCACCGCGGTGATCGAGATCGCCGCGACAAGGATGTACAGGATTGATGTTATCAGCAGCGTAAGAGCAACGATCCCTGCTTTGACCAGAGGTCAGTAGCCGACTGGCGGCAGGATCGCTTGACGTGCGTCAAGCGGATAACTGCGGAAACGCGAGATAAGGGAGCATCCGAGCAATGGAGCAGTGACATGTCCCTGGCCAGCGTCATGGTCTACGTCGATTCCCAGCAGCAGGACGAGGGGCAGATCGCCCTTGCCGAGGGGATCGCGAACAACTTCGGAGCAGCGCTGCTCGGCATCTCGGCGGTCGCGATAGAGCCTCCGTTCGTGGCCGAAGGTGTGATCATCGAACAAACGACCGCGGAGGACCTTGAGCGCATACGAGCTGCCCTGTCCGGCAAGGAGGCCTGGTTCAGGCGCATTGTTCGCTTGCCCAGCGAGCAGGTCGAATGGCGTTGGGCGATCGGCTTTCCGACCGATTTCCTGGTCGAGCAATCCAGGGCTGCGGATCTTGTCGTGGTGCGTCGCAGCCAGCTGAAGCCCAATTACGGTCACTATCTTGATGCTGCCGGGGCCATGTTGCGAGTGGGACGTCCGACCCTCTCGGTGCCGGATGGTGTGACCAAATTGTCGGGCGACCGGATCGTGGTCGGCTGGAAGGACAGTCGGGAGTCGCGGCTGGCGGTTCGTGACGCGCTGCCTTTCCTGACCAGAGCGTCGCAGGTCACGATCGCCGAAATCTGCACGTCGAGCGAACAGGATGCAGCTCATGGCCGGGTGCGGGACGTGGCCAGGTATCTGCAACGGCACGGCGTGAGTTGCCAGCATGAGGTGCGTGTCCATACGACGGAGCCGGACGCGGGCTACCTCGTTCGACTGGCCGCCGACGTCGGCGCCGACCTCATCGTGACCGGGGGATATGGACACAGCCGGTTGGGAGAATGGGTCTTCGGCGGCATGACGAAGAGCCTCCTGCAGCACGCTCCGGTCTGCCTGTTGATGTCGCACTGACGTCTGCGCCACAGGGAGGGTGAAATGGACAAGGATAGTCAAGCGGCGAAGAAAAGCATGGCAGAGCGAAAGGCGGAGGTGCCCGTACCTGACCGCAACTCGCGGCTCCTGGAGACCGGGCCGGCCGATCGCGCGATCAAGGATGCCTTAGAGGACGACGAGGTGCGCGAGGCGCTTGGCGTACAGGGTCGGGACAAGCGCCTCTAGCCCGTAGCTCGACGACCTCCACCGCTGTCGCGCTCCGCGGCGCGGACGATCTCGATGGTCCGCAACACGCTCGACGGATTCACGCTGATCGAGTCGATCCCGAGCTCAGCCAGATACTTCGCGATCTCCGGGTAATTCGCCGGGGCTTCGCCACAGATGCCGACGTGGCGGCGGTTGCGCTTGGCGCCAAGCACGGCCATCGACAGCATTTGCAGCATGCCGGGATCGCGCTCGTCGAAGTCGAAGGCTACGATTTCGGAGTCCCGGTCGACGCCGAGCGTGAGCTGAGTGAGATCATTGGACCCGATGGAGAAACCGTCGAACAATTGTGCGAACTGGTCGATCAGGATGACGTTGTTCGGGATCTCGCACATCATGAATATCTCGAGGCCGCTCTCGCCTCGCTTGAGGCCAAGATTTGCCATGGTTGCGATGACCTTCTGCGCTTCCTCGACACGCCGGCAAAACGGAATCATGATCTTGAGATTGGTGAGGCCCATCGCCTCGCGCACCCGCTTCATTGCAGCGCATTCCAGGGCGAATCCTTGCGCGTAGGCGGGGTGCGCGTAGCGCGCGGCGCCGCGAAAGCCGAGCATCGGGTTCTCCTCGTGAGGCTCGAAATCGGCGCCGCCGAGGAGGTTCGCATATTCATTGGTCTTGAAATCGGAGAGGCGCACGATCACCGGCCGGGGATAGAACGCCGCGGCGATGGTGCCGACGCCCTCTGCAAGCCGCTGGACGAAGAAATCGGACGGTTCCTTGTGGCGAGAGGTCAGGAGCTTGATCTTCAACCGGTCCCGCGCTGAGGTCACCTTTTCGGGGCAGGCCAGCGCCATCGGATGAACTCCGATGTGCTGGTCGATGATGAACTCCATTCGGGCAAGGCCGACGCCATCGCTCGGCAAGGCGGCGGTCTTGAACGCGACCTCGGGATTGCCGAGGTTCACCATGATTTCGGTGCGAGGCTTCCGGACGCTTTCGGACGCTGTCCGTTCGACCTCGTACGGCAGGGTCCCCTCGAAGACGTGACCAATGTCACCTTCCGCACAGGACACCGTCACGGCGGTGCCCGTCTTCGCTTTCTTGCTGAAGCTGCCTGTTCCGACCACGGCAGGCACCCCGAGCTCGCGTGCGATGATGGCGGCATGGCAGGTCCGGCCGCCATGATCCGTCACGATCGCGGCGGCGAGCTTCATGACGGGCTCCCAGTCCGGTCTCGTCGCCGTCGCGACAAGCACCTCGCCTGGACGGAATTTCCGGAGCTCCCGCTCATTCCTGATCAGTCGGACGCGTCCTGCCGCGATCTTTTCCCCGACGGCGCGGCCTTCGGCCAGCGCCGTTCCGGTCTTTTTCAGGACGTAGCTCTCGAGCGCTTCCGGCTTGCGGCGGGAGGCGACCGTCTCGGGCCGGGCCTGGATGATGTAGAGCGAACCGTCCCGGCCATCCTTGGCCCATTCCACGTCCATCGGAGTCGGCTTGCCGGACTTTTGCGAGTAATGCTCCTCGACGAGCAGCGCGCACTCGGCGAGCGTCAGAACTTCGTTGTCATTGATGCAGAATTGCTGACGCTGCTTCACCGGCGTCACCAAGTTCCGGGTCGCATTGTGCCCGCGGCCATAGACCATCCGCTTTGCCTTGGATCCCAGCCGGCGCGACAAGACGGCTCTGAAGCCGACCTTGAAGGTCGGCTTGTGAACGTAGAACTCGTCGGGGTCGACGACCCCTTGCACGACATTTTCGCCCAGCCCGTAAGCGCCGGTCACGAACACTACGTCGCGAAACCCGGTCTCGGTGTCGAGCGTGAAGGTGACGCCGCTGGCTGCGAGGTCCGAGCGGACCATCTTCATGACCGCGACCGATAGTGCGACCTTGAAGTGATCGAAACCATTGTCGATCCGATAGGAGATTGCACGATCCGTGAACAACGACGCAAAGCAGCGACGGCAGGCCTCCATCAACCCGTCTGCACCTCGGATATTGAGGAAGCTGTCGTGTTGACCGGCAAAGCTTGCGGTCGGCAGGTCTTCGGCCGTGGCCGAACTGCGGACCGCGACCGCGACGTTGCGTCCGTATTCCTGCTCCAGCTGCCGGTAGGCCTGTTTGATCTGATGGCGCAGATCCTCCCGGTCCGTTGCCTCGTAGACGATCGCACGCGCGGCAGCGGCGCGACGGGCAAGATCGGCAATCCGCCGCTTGTCGATCCCGGCGAGAAGGGAGCCGAGCCTGTCCCACGCGCCAGCGTCGGTCAGGGCGTCGCGATAGGAGGCCGCCGTCAGCGCAAAGCCGTTCGGGATCTTGACGCCCTCCGGCGTCAGCGCCGAATACAACTCCCCCAGGGAGGCGGTCTTGCCTCCCACCAGCGGCACGTCGGCAAGACAGATGTCCCTGAACCAGCGAATGTAGCTTGACGGGTCCATCGCGCATTCTCCTGCGCTGCAGATAGGTCCGGAAGTCAGCAATTTTCCCGCATCTCCGCACCATCGGATTGCGAAAGATCAAGATCGGTCAAATTGCCGTCGAGAGAATGACCTGCTCGGCGAGACGTTTGACGTCGTCCGGCCGGCAGAGTTCAGTGCCGGGATTGAGCAGGGCCGCGGCGCCGGCGGCAACAGCCTGTCGAAAGCAGTGATCCAGGCCGGATCCGGACGCGAGCCCGTAAACCAGCGCGCCGAGAAAACTGTCGCCTGCGCCAACGGCGCCGAGGGGCGTGATATCGAGAGGTTTGGCGCGTAGCACCCGGTCGCTCGTCACCAGCGCAGCGCCGAGATGTCCCATGGTCAGGGCGACCATCGCCGCTTTGCCGGCGCGCACCAGCGTTCTGGCAGCAGCTTCCCATTCGGCGGCGTCAGACGACCCGCGGCCGACAAGCTCGCGCATCTCGCGCAGGTTCGGCTTGACCAGTTCGACTCCTTCCGCCACCGCGGCAACCAGGGCCTGACCGGAGGTGTCGAGGATCATCTTGGCTCCGCGCTGTTTGACGATCCTTGCGACCCTTGCGTAGAAATCGGCGGGCACACCGGCCGGCAGGCTTCCGCTCGCAACCACGAAGCGAGGGAACGGTTCGAGCGCCGCCAGCATCGAAAGGCATTTCTGCCATTCGCTTTCGGCGAGAGGCGGGCCCGGCAGGATGAATCGATAGGGTTGGCCCGTGCTGATTTCGCTGACGAAGAAATCTTGTCGAGTCTCGCCCGCGATCGGAAAGGTCAGGCTTTCCACATCCTCTTTGTCCAGCAATTGATGCAGCAGATCTCCCGTAAGGCCGCCCGCCGCATAGAGCGCAGTGGCGTTGCCCCCGAGGCGCTTGATGACCCGCGCAACGTTGATGCCGCCGCCGCCGGGATCGCGTCGTTGGCCGATGCCGCGCAGCTTGGCGACAGGAACGATCCGATCCACCGATGTCGACACGTCAACCGCTGGATTGGGCGTGATCGTGAGGATCCCGACCATCGGCTTAGTCCTTGACGTTCGCCCCGGCCCGGATCGCCTCGATCTGGAAGCTCGAGGTCGAGACGCCCCACCGAAATGAATTCGCTGCCGGCACGCGCGCTTGAATTGAGAGAGCGGCTGCGTCCTTTGTCGTCATGTGCCTGCCTTGTGATGGCGCGGTTCAGATCGTGATCGGTCCACACTGCTGCACTTTTCCGATCAACGCTTGATGGAGATCAACCGCCTGGTCGGCAACGAGGGGTGCTGGAACAACCGCGTCCTAGCGCGGCAGGCCGGCTCTCAACGCTTCCAGGTACGCGACGATCTCATCGACCTGATACTCCGCGAGCCGCGGGTTCGGCATGGCTTGGTCAGGTCCGAGCCTGCGGTGGCTCGACGTCAGGAATTGCCTGACGTTATCGGCGGAGAACGAGGGGCGGTTGATGATGTCCAGGAAGCTCGGTGCCGGGGGGCGTGACGCCGGCGCTTCCCTGGCGGCATCTTCCACGATATGGCACGTTCCGCAGGAGGCATGGGTTAGTGCCCGGCCTTCGGCGACCTGATCGACGAACAACTGATTGGTGACAGGTGGACGAACCGGCACCTGGATGGTGATCGCGGCGTAGCCACTGACCCTATGGCAAGTGTTGCATTCGTTGGTCAGGGCTGAATAGGCTTTTGTAAACGCAGGCACGTCTTTCTGCTGAATCGCCTGGCGTACGGCTTGCAGCTGATCCCTGGCAGGAACCATCCGCGATGGGTCGGGCAAGAGCTTGCCGGTGGCTTCGAGATTGGCTTCGATCCGCTGGATTTCATAGCTGGCCAAGCTCCAGTTGCTGAGCTTCCCCGCAAACCAGAGCTTGGCATGCTGCAGTTGAAGCCGGGTCATCAAATCGGAGAGATCGGCAGAGACGTCGACCGGTGTTGTCGCGGCTGGCGCTGCTGCGCTCAGCGCCGCAGCTGCCGCAAAGCTTGCGGCCATGAACAAAGCTTGCAGTCGCATGCTCAACGTCCCAGATCTGACAGCAGCATGGCACTTGATCGCGGGTCGGCGTTGATCTTGATCAAGACCCTATCAGGGACGGCGACTACCTGTTCTCTCTGGAGATGAAGATATGCGCGCGCACCAGATAATGTCCCGGCGGGTGATAGCAATTCGCCCCGAAGCCTCCATCGCCGATGCCATCAAAGTCATGCTGGCTCAGCACATCAGTGGGCTTCCGGTCATAGATGCGGCGGGTAAGCTCGTCGGCATCATTTGCGAAAGCGACTTCCTCAGGCGGGCCGAGCTGGACACGGAGCACACTCGCAACCGGCTGCTGACCGTCCTGCTCGGAGCAGACCGGGTCGCGCGTGAATTCGTCAAGGAGCATGGACGCAAGGTCGAGCAGGTGATGACGCGTGATCCCGCGACGGTTAAGGAAGATACTCCCCTCGCGGAGATTGCCGATTTGATGGAGCGCCGGCACCTCAATCACGTCCCGGTCATGCGCGATGATCGCGTTGTCGGCATCATTACCCGGTCTGACTTCCTGTCCGCAGTCGCCGGTCCGCTGACCGGCGCACCCGGCTATTCGGAAGACGACAATCAGACCCGCCGCGCGGTCCTCGCCGCGATGGCCGGGATGCCTTGGCAGCCCGTCGGTTTGAACGTGAGCGTCAGGGACGGCCTGGTGACGCTGCGCGGCGTCGTCAAGAGCGACAACGCCCGCCGGGCGGCTGTCGTGGCTTGTGAGAATGCTTTGGGAGTTCGTGGCGTCGATGATCGCCTGTGCCTTCAGTCGACCCGTCCAGATCCGGAGGACGACTACGGCGGTGGCGATTTCGTCTCGCTGCAGGCCGAGCCGTCCACGCTGGACGATGAGCCGTTGTAACCCCGCCAATGGAGACCGGGATCCGGCCTAGCGGTCTCCTAGTCTTCCGACGCTTGAGGGAGCCGGCCGGTGGTCGAACGGATCCGCTGCCTGATCGGCTTGCCCATCGAGGAAAAATAGAGCGCGAGTTCGAGGACGCCATACATCGCGAAAACCATGAGCGCCTTGATTGCTTCGTTGGTCATCTTGATATCCTCCAACAGCCTTTCTCAGCTAACGTTGCGCGATCCTGGTCAGAACGTGGACCTGGTGAGGCTGGTGGACAGCCAAAGTCTTCGGCTTCGACACGTTCATGTCAGGATGGTTCAAGTGGACGCTCAGCGCGGTTGTGGCGATCGCGATGCCGGCAAGCAACCCGCTGACGACGACCTTCAGATGTGTTGTCTTGTCCGCAGTGTAAATCGAGTGATTCATTGCAAGCCCCTGGCTGGTGCGTGCTTATAAACCCCTTCTAAGCCATAAATTCTCTGACCGAAATTTGGGGGCTTAACCTAAGGAGATGTCCGTAGCTGCACGGGAGAGACAGCGGAGATTGCCCTGTCGAATACCGTTGGACGATCAGCAGGGGGAGAAAGCGGCAGCTTGAGGTTTCTCAAGTCTGGGGACGGTTCAGGCAATCAAGCTCCGGCACGAAACGCTCCATGATCACTGGATTTATATCTCATGCCGCGTGCCAGGTTGGGGCGATGTCTGAGCCGGATAGGTATCTGCTTCGGCAGTCCTCGTGCTTGCCGTCGCGGCCGGATTCCCGCACCGCCAAGGCCGGGAGGCGTCAACGATGATCTGATCCAATCGGACACCGCCGCGTCCTTCGGTCATTACCGAGGGGCCTGTCGGTCTCGCCCGGTATAGACGGCGATCAGCCAGACCAGGCCAGTCACGAGCAACATGGTCACAACCGTCTGGATCAAGCCGAAGTTCAGCGCGTCACGTGCCACGAACAGCGCCGTGATCGGCGCTGCTATGGCAAAGAGTATCCGAACGAGCCATCCAAGCATGGTCGTCTCGATTCGAGGAGGGTCAGCCCGCGGCTTTGATGTCTTCGGGCGATTCCACGTAGAAGCCGGAATAGGTGTCTACGAAACATAGGTGGTCGTGCACTTCCTTGACGCCGGAGGTGTTCTCGGCGGCGACGATCGCGGCCTGACGGGCTTCATCGGTCGTAACGAGCCCGTGCAGATGCACGACGCCGTTGCGGACATTGACCTCAAAGCCGATCGGACACCAGTCGGTGCCGTTGACCGCGCGTGTGATGCGCGCGCGAATGTGCTCTTCATCGGCGGTTGGATCCGGAATTTCGTGTACGAGGCTCGCCACGGCTTGCAGCACATTCGTCCTCGTGACGATCCCGACGGGTGTCTTGTCCCTCATCACGGGGACGCGCTTGATGCCGTTTTTCTCCATCAGGTCGATCAACTCGGAGAGATCTGTGTCTTCCTGCACCGAGACGACCTGCTTCGTCATGACATCCGCGACCTTGCGGCCGCGCTCGTGAACGAACTCCGCCGCCGCCCGTCCCGGTCCCATGAAGAATTTCAACCAAGCGGCGTGTCTGCGGCCGGTGCCGATCTCGCTACGGCGGAGGAAGTCGCTTTCCGAGACGACGCCGACCAGATTGCCAGCATCGTCGATAACGGGCAGGCCGCTGATATGCATTTGGAGCATGATCTTGGCCGCTTCCTCGATCGTCGTGTGCGGCGTTACGGCAACGAGGTCTTTCGTCATGATATGATGCGCGCGCATGTGGTATCCTCGAGTTCGCTGGCGAATTTCCTGGGTGAGGCGAGGCTGCGGCTGTCGCAGCCTTGCCTGCGGGGCCGTCAGGCGGCCTTCACACTGATGGTCTTGGCCGGCTGCTGAGCTTCTTCGGTCTTGGGAAGGACGACCTTGAGAACGCCGTTCTTGAACGTCGCCTCGATCTTGTCGGCATTGACGCCATCCGGCAGCGCGAAGTAGCGCTCGAACGAGCCGTAACGGCGCTCGGAAACGTAGTAGTCCTTCTTCTTCTCTTCGGTCTCTTCCTTCTTCTCGCCTTTGATGGTGAGACCGCCGTTGACGAGCTTGACGTCGATGTTCTTCTCGTCGAGTCCGGGAAGCTCGGCCGTGATCTCGTAGGCCTTCTCGCTTTCGGCGATGTCCACGGCCGGCGCATTGAAGTTCTTGGAGAGGTCGCGCTCGAGCCGGGCGAGCGAGCGGAACGGCCGTTTCCAGAAGCCGTTGCCGAAATCATCGAAGATCTGGTCGATTTCGCTCCTCAGCGCCTGGAACGGCTGCCAAGCTTCGCCGGCAACTACAGGCGCGGTCGACGATTTGGTGACGGGTAATTTGGTCTCGGTTGCCATGATCAGATTCTCCTTCGAGGTTGACCATCTAGGTCGCCAGGAAGAGTAGTCATGGCCATCGTTTCGCTGGTTGATTTCGCTCAAATTCCGAAGCGTGCGTGCAAGATCAGATGACGTCTGGAATGGTCATGCCCAAGGCGGTTTGCGCGTCGATCCACATCCTCGGCGTGGCCAGACATAGGGCAGATTCACAGACGTTTCTCGATTACCGGGGCGCCGGCGAACCAGATCTCCTTGGCACCCATTGTTCGCCAAGTTTCACGTAGGAGCGCTTCACGGCGGCCCAGGCCGTGCGATGAGCGATCTCTTCCTGCCGGAGATCGCCGACATGCGAGGCAAAGGAGTGGTTGAACGCCTCCCGGTAGATGTCGAGGGCATGAGGCGGCAGATGGTGACGCACGCCGGCGGGAAGGTCATTGTTCGAGGGATAGGGCATCGTCCATTCCTGGATTGCGCGCAGACGGGTTGAGGAACCGAGTTTTCGGCCGGAACGTGCCGCAGCTACATTGCCATATCGGGCTCAGGCAGCCGCTCGCGCTTCGATTCCGGAATTTCCGTCATTGTCGCCTCCGTCAGAAGAAGCACGCTGGCGACGGAAACCGCGTTTTCAAGCGCCGTCCGTACGACCTTCACGGGGTCGACGATGCCGGCGTCCACGAGGTCAACATAGACTTTTCGCGCGGCATCGAAGCCGAAATTGCCTTCGCTTCCGAGCATCCGCGCAACCACGACGCCGCCATCGGTCGCGGAATTTTCGGCAATCTGGCGCGCGGGAGCCTCTAGCGCGCGCCTCAGGATTTGAACGCCGGTTCGTTCGTCGCCCTCGCAGGCAGCTTCCTCTTTGGTCACAGCCGCGATCGTGCGGAGCAGGGCAAGTCCGCCGCCCGGCACGATGCCCTCGGCCACCGCGGCCTTCGTCGAGCTGATCGCATCATCGAGCGCTTCCTTCTTCGCCTTCATCTCGGCTTCGGTCGGTGCCCCCACGCGGATCACGGCCACGCCGCCCGACAGCTTGGCGAGGCGCTCTTCGAGCTTCTGGCGGTCGTAGTCGCTGGTCGTCTTCTCGATCTCGATGCGGATTTGAGCCAACCGGGCGTCGATACGGGCGCGATCGCCGCCACTCCCGATCAGTGTGGTATTCTCCTTGTCGGCGACCACTCGTGCGGCGCGACCGAGCTGCTGTAACGTCGCACTTTCCAATTTCAGGCCGATCTCCTCCGATATCACCTGTGCACCCGTGAGTATGGCAATGTCCTCCAGCATCGCCTTGCGTCGGTCACCAAAGCCGGGCGCCTTGACAGCGCAGGCCTTGAGCACCCCGCGAAGTTGATTGACGATGAGCGTCGCCAGCGCCTCGCCTTCGATGTCCTCGGCGATGATCAGAAGCGGCCGGCCGCTCTTGGCGACCTGCTCTAGCAGCGGGACCAGATCGCGCAGAGCGCCGATCTTGTGATCGCAGAGCAGAACATAGGGGTCTTGCAATATTGCTTCCATCCGGTCGGCGTCCGTGACGAAATAGGGGGAGAGAAAGCCACGGTCAAATTTCATGCCTTCCACGACGTCCAGAAGGGTCTCAGTCGTCTTGGATTCCTCCACCGAGATCACGCCGTCGCCGCCGACCTTTTCGATCGCATCCGCCACAAGCTCGCCGATGGATACGTCGTTGTGCGCTGAAATCGTGGCGACCTGAACCTTTTCGGCCCTGGTCTTCACCGGCTTGGCCATGGCGTGCAAGGCGGCGATGGCGGCCCGTGTCCCGCGGTCCAGGCCGCGTTTGAGGTCGATCGCGCTCGCGCCGGCGACAACGTTCCGGACCCCGTCCGAAAGGATGGCGTGAGCAAGAATGGTCGATGTGCTGGTGCCGTCACCGACGACGTCGCCGGTCTTCTCGGCAGCCTGCCGCAGCACCTGAGCACCGAGATTCTCTTCCGCGTCCTTCAGATCGAATTCCTTGGCAATGGTGACACCGTCGTTGCAGACGATCGGTGCGCCCCACCCCTTCTGGATCAGAACGGATTTCGACTTCGGCCCGAGCGTGACGCGCACGGCATCGGCAAGGAGGGATGCGCCGCGCAATACTTTTTCACGAGCGGCCGAATGAAACAGGACCTGTTTGTGCGCCATTTTTCATGCCCTCTCTTTGTACCGTGGTCGGTGGGGTCTGTCCGCCAGTTTGGATGAGTGAGCGTGAGCCAAATTGATCTCCATCAACGTGAGCACGCGGCCGTCGAACGCCCTTACGGCGGAGCTCTCGACACGCATCGATCGATGCAAACTCAAAAGTCTCGGAGGCGGCTGGCATTTGCCAGGCGGGTATTGACCTGGCGCAATCTGGAACTTGTCTGGTGCGGTAATCTGGCTTGTCAGCTGAACCATCCCGACGAGTTCGGCAAAATTCGCCCCCCCCGCACGGTCATGGTCGAGCAAACACTGCCCCTCTCGAATCAGGAAGAGCCGAGCCGGCTCTCTGTCGCGTCGGCATGGTCGGGAGTCCTCGCGCACAAATGGTTTGTGCTCGCGATCCTTGTTCTGTTCGCCCTTGGCACCTGGCAGGGCGTCAGGGTCTTGTTCGGACCTGCCGTCGTGGTCGATCAGGTCGCGCGCGGACGATTGATCGAAACCGTGGTGGCGAGCGGGCATGTCGAGACGCCTTACCGCGTCGAGATCGGCAGTCAGATTACCGGGACAGTTGCTGACGTTCTGGTGCAGGAAGGCGAGAAGGTTACCAAGGGGCAACCGTTGGTCTCGCTGGAGGCACGGGAACTGAAAGCGACCGTGATCCAGGCGCAGGGGGCGGTAGCCCAGGCCGAAGCCAGGATCAGGCAGCTCGAAGAGCTGACGCTGCCGTCTGCAAAGGAGGCGCTGACACAAGCACAAGCGACGCTTCTCAACGCCCAACAGACCTATGACCGCACGGCGCAGCTCGAACGCAATGGTTATGCGACCAAGGCGGCCCTGGATGATGCGCAGAAGACGCTCGATGTCGCGCGCGCGGTGAAGCGCGCGGCGGAGTTCCAGGTCTATACCGCAAGTCCGGGCGGCAGCGACTATGTCATGGCGCAGACGCAGCTCAACCAGGCTCGGGCCAATCTGGACACGGCGGAATCCCGCCTGGGCTATGCGACGATCGTAGCTCCTCGCGACGGCGTTCTCATCACCCGGAGCGTCGAGCGAGGCACCGTTGTGCAGGCGGGGAAGGCGCTCTTGGTGCTTGCGCCGTCGGGTGACTTGCAGCTGGTCTTGCAGATCGACGAGCGCAATCTCGGCAAGCTCGCACTCGGACAGAACGCGCTGGCGTCTGCGGATGCTTATCCCGACCGGCGTTTTGCCGCCAAGGTCTCCTACATCAATCCGGGCATCGACATTTCACGCGCCACCGTCCAGGTGAAGCTGACGGTGGTGGAGCCGCCCGAGGATCTTCGTCAGGACATGACGGTCTCGGTCGACATCGAGGTTGCCGCGAAGGACGATGCGAAGGTGCTTCCCGTCCGCTCAGTCCATGACGTCCTCTCCGGACAGCCCTGGGTCCTGACCGTCTCGGGCGGTCGAGTGGTCAAGCGTCCGGTGAAGCTCGGCTTGCGCGGCAACAGCAACATCGAGATCGTCGAGGGGCTGGAAGCAGGTGACGTCGCGATTCCGCAAAGCTCCGGCGTGCTGACCGGGCAGCGGGTGCGGCCCGTCCTGCCATGAATCGCTGGCTGCCATTCGAGTGGATCGCGGCCGTGCGCTTCCTGCGCGAGGGGCGATTGCAGACCATCTTCATCATCGGCGGCATTTCGATCGGCGTTGGCGTCATTGTCTTCATGTCGGCAATGCTCGCGGGCATGGAGGCGAATTTCATCAGGCGCGTGCTGACGTCGCAGCCGCAGATCCAGCTCCTCACGCCGGATCAGGTCGCGCGCCCCTTGCGCAATGCAGCCGGCGAGATCGAGGACGCGGTGGTGCAACGGCCGAGCCAGCGGGTGATCTCGATCGACCAGTGGCCGAAGATCAGAACCCAGATGCTCGCGATGCCGGAAGTCACCGCAGTCTCCCCCACCATCACCGGCTCGGCGCTGGCCATCCGCGGCGACGCCAGCCGGGCGGTGACGCTGACCGGAATTGAGCCGGACACGTATTTCAACATCGTGAAGGTGCCGGACTATATCGTCGCCGGCAGCGCGCGGTTGACCAGCGAGGACGTCATCATCGGTACCGAGCTCGCCAAGAATCTCGGCGCCACCGTGGGTGACAAGTTGAATCTTCAGGCGGCAAGCTCTGCCAATCGGGTGCTGACGATCTCCGGGCTGGTCGATTTCGGCAACAAGGGTGCCAATCAGCGGGTGGCCTTTATCGCACTCCGGACCGGCCAGTCTCTGCTCGGCATGATCGGCGGCGTTACCACCATCGACATGACGATCAAGGACATCTATGCGGCCGAAACCATCGCCAGGCAGATCCAGGCCGCGACGGCCGTCGAGGCCGACAGCTGGATCGCTACCAATGCGCAGTTCTTCACCGCCGTGCAGGCGCAGATCTACACCAACACCTTGATCCGACTGTTCGTAGGCTTGTCGGTGGCCTTTGGCATCGCCGCGGTGCTCATCGTGTCGGTGATCCAGCGCTCCAAGGAAATCGGCATCCTGCGGGCCATGGGCACGTCGCGCGGTCAGATCCTGCGGGTGTTCCTGCTTCAGGGTGGTCTGCTCGGCTTTATCGGCTCGTTGGTCGGCGCGGCGATGGGCGCCCTCGCGCTGATCTATTGGCATGCCGTCGCCCGCCAGGCGGATGGAACCGAGTTCTTTCCGTTGATCCTGGAGCGAAGTCTTTTCATCTATACGGCGATCCTCGCCACGGTCACCGGCCTGTTGGCTGCGACAGCGCCGGCGGTACGCGCCGCGAAACTCGATCCGGTGGTGGCAATCCGTGGCTGACGAGATCCTGAAGCTGGAGCGCGTGTGCAAGTCCTACAATGTGGGTCTGCCGACCGAGACCGAGGTGTTGCACGACATCGATCTCGAGCTCGACCACGGCGAATTCCTGGCCTTGATGGGTCCGTCCGGCTCCGGCAAGAGCACGCTGCTCAACATCGTCGGCCTGCTCGATCGACCGACGTCCGGACGGCTGCTCATCAAGGGCCGCGACACCGGGCTGCTGGGTGACAACGAAATCACGCATCTCCGGGGCCACACCATCGGCTTCGTATTTCAGTACCATTTGCTGATCTCCGCCTTCACCGCGCGCGAAAACATCATGATGCCGATGCTTGCGGATCGCGGATTTCCGAGCGCGGAGATCGCGGCCCGGGCTGATCATCTCCTGGCCGAGGTCGGTCTGGAGAGGTTCGGAAACAATCTGGCCAACAACATGTCGGGCGGCCAGCAGCAGCGTGTGGCGGTGGCCAGAGCGCTTGCCATGAATCCGGATCTGGTGCTGGCGGACGAGCCGACCGGCAACCTCGATACCAAGTCGGCCGATGCCGTCTTCGAGCTGATGCGACGGGTCAATCGGCAGAGTGGCACGAGCTTCCTGCTCGTCACCCACAATCTCGACCTTGCGCGCCGCTGTGACCGCATCATCGAGGTGGTCGACGGCCGGATTGCGCAGCATTGAATGACGGGAAGCCGGCGCAAGCGTCCGGCATGCGCTTGCAGTCGCTTTCGAGTTCATTGGCCCGCCAGCAAGGTCGAACGGGACTCCCAAGGTCGGATCCAGCCCCCTGAACCCCTTGAGGCGGGGTCTGGCAATCCCAGGATTCTGCCAAGACCTGGCCGCTGCGTTACGGACGCCTGGCGACCACCCATGCCCGGCGGCTATACTATTTTCGCGGAACTAGTATAACCGAGCCGAATGGGAATAGGACGAAGTAACCAATTGAAATTGCAGCACTATCGCTTTTCCGTCGCCCCCATGATGGATTGGACTGACCGGCACTGCCGGGTGTTCCACCGCCATCTGACACGGCGGGCGCTGCTCTATACGGAGATGCTGACGACCGGGGCCGTCATTCACGGCGACCGCGAGCGGCTGCTTGGGTTCGACGCGGTCGAGCATCCGATCGCGCTTCAGCTTGGCGGGTCGGATCCGCGCGAACTGGCGGAGGCTGCGCGGATCGGCGAGGCGTTCGGCTACGACGAGATCAATCTCAACGTCGGCTGCCCGTCGGACCGCGTGAAGGACGGCCGCTTCGGCGCCTGCCTGATGGCGGAGCCGGAGCTGGTGGCGAGATGCGTCGAGGCGATGAAGCGTGCGGTCGCGATTCCCATCACGGTGAAATGCCGCATCGGGATCGACGATCAGGATCCTGAAGTGGCGCTCGATGCGCTTGCGCGCGGGGTGGTCGCCTCCGGCTGCGATGCGCTGATCGTGCATGCCCGCAAGGCCTGGCTCAACGGTCTGTCGCCGAAGGAGAATCGCGACATCCCGCCGCTCGATTATGACCGCGTCTATCGGCTCAAGCGCGCGATGCCGGAGGTGCCCGTCATCATCAACGGCGGCATCCCCGGAATCGAGGAAGCAAAAGCGCATCTCGAACATGTCGATGGCGTGATGCTCGGCCGTGCCGCCTATCAGGAGCCATGGCGGCTGCTCTCGGTCGATCGGGAGATTTTTGGCGAAGCGGCCCCGCATGGATCCATGCAGGCCGCGCTCGAGGCGATGATGCCCTATATCGAGCAGCAGCTCGCTCGCGGCACGCGGCTGCATGCGATCACGCGGCATTTCGTCGGCGCATTTCATGCCGTGCCCGGCGCCCGGGCCTTCCGTCGCCATCTCGCCGAGCAGGGCACGCGGTTGGGGGCGGGCGGCGATGTCTTGAGCGATGCGATCGCCAAAGTCGCATTTGGACAGGCTGCCTAGAAGCTGCGCCATGACGGCGGCGCCTCGATGCGCTAGGTCTCGGCAGGGATACAGCAAGGGAGCGAAGCTTGAGCACAGCGCCACGCATCGACATCGATCCTGCCGCATTCTGGGCCGATCCCTATCCAATGCTGGCAAAGATGCGCAAGGAGGCGCCGATCGCCTTCGTGCCGCAGCTCGGCTCGACGCTGCTGACCAGCCGCGACGACATTTCGATCTCCGAGAAGCAGATCGACGTGTTCTCCTCGCACCAGCCCGCCGGCCTGATGAACCGGCTGATGGGCCACAACATGATGCGCAAGGACGGCGAGGCGCACCAGGTCGAGCGCCGCGCGATGTTCCCGACGGTGTCGCCGAAGACGGTGAAGGCGCACTGGACTGCGCAGTTCCAGGCCCATGCCGACCGCATCATCGATTGTATCGAGCCCGGGCGGGTCGACTTCATGCGCGATTTCGCGCTGCCGTTCTCCGGCGAATGCCTGAAGTCGATCACCGGCCTCACCAATATCGGCTTTGAGGATATGGACGCCTGGTCGCAAGGCATGATCGAGGGCATCGCCAATTACGCCGGCGATCCCGCGGTCGAGTCGCGCTGCCATACCGCGACGTCGGGTATCGATGCTGCGATCGACGACATCCTGCCGGTGATGCGCAAGCAGCCCGACCAGAGCATCCTCGGCGTCCTTCTCGCCTCGGGCATGCCGATGGAGAGCGTGCGCGCCAACGTCAAGCTCGCGATCTCAGGCGGACAGAACGAACCGCGCAAGGCGATCGCCGGCACGATCTGGGCGCTGCTGACCCATCCCGAACAGCTCGATCTGGTCCTGCGCGGTGAAGTGACCTGGCTGCAGGCGTTCGAGGAATACGCCCGCTGGATCTCGCCGATCGGCATGTCGCCGCGACGCATCACAAAGCCGTGGAGCATCCGCGATGTCGCCTTCGAAACCGACGAACGCGTGTTCCTGATGTTCGGCTCCGCCAATCGCGACGAGAAGCATTTCGAGCTCGCCGATCAGTTCGACGTGCGCCGCGACGTGACCAAGAGCGTCGCGTTCGGTGCCGGCCCGCATTTCTGCGCCGGCGCCTTCGCCTCCCGCGCCATGATCGCCGACGTCGCGCTGCCGACATTGTTCGCGCGGGCGAAGCAGCTGGAGATCGCCGATGACGAGCCGGTGCGGATCGGCGGCTGGGCCTTCCGGGGCTTGCAGAATCTGCCGGTGAGGTGGCTGCATTAACCGCGAGGCCTCGTTACGCAAGCCGCGGTGACGATTACATCCTAGCCCTGTTTTGCCCGACGCCTCAGGTTGAATTTCGTAAAATTGGAAATTGCTTTCCCCTCAAGGTGTTGGCTACTGTGCATGGGGTTGTTTTACGTCTTTTTGTGATCTGGCCCGACCAAGCGGCTCACCTTTGCGTGCGGAAAAATTTGCCTGCAATTGCCCCGCCGATCGAACGATTGATCATGTCGCCGGGGCGCGCAACAGCATGCGCATTGTTCTTCTTCCAGCGATCTCGACCATTCCGGCAGACCGCACCACCCTTTTGGGGCGCGTTAGGCTCGGAGCCGGTCAGCGGCGAGCCACCTGTTGTCGGCGGACCATCGTACCTAAATACAGCGGACCCCGCTTCGGGGACCATGCCATGAATGTAGTGCCCCGCGATCTCATGACTGAAATCCCCGTCTCCTCCGCCGATTTCCGCGGCGCCATGCGCCATCTCACCGGCGGCGTCAGCGTCATCACCGCCGGGAGGGGCAAGGACATCACCGGCATGACCGTGACCTCGGTAAGCTCGCTGTCGGTCGAGCCGCCGACGCTGCTGGTTAGCATCAACCGCGATGCCTCGTCCTTTCCGTTGATCAAGCGCCACGGTGCCTTCGGCGTGAACATCCTCAACGCCGACCAGCTCGATGTCGCCGAGCGCTTTTCCGGCAAGGGCGGGCTGAAGGGCGCCGATCGTTTCAAAGGCGCCACATGGGTGACGGCGGTCTCGGGCGTGCCGCTCCTGGCCGGCGCGCTGTCGGCCTTCGATTGCGAGGTCGAGGAGATCATGGAGCGCCACTCGCACGGCATCATCATCGGCCGTGTCAGGGACATCAGGAATTCCACCCGCAGTGCGGCGCTGGCCTATTGGCACGGTCAGTATGTGGCGGTCGACCAGGACGAAGACGCCGCCAGGCTCGCGGAAGTCAGCGTTCCCACGCACGGCCGGCGCGGCGTTTGATCGCCGCCCGAAGGGGGCGCGCAGGCTGGCCTTTTCGGCCTCATCGCTCTAGAAGCGCTCTGAGCCTCCCCGTTCGGGGCGGCAATGGAGCGGATCGATGAAGCGCATCGCGACCTTCGCCTTCTACGCCGTCGGCGCGCTCGCGATCGCCTATCTCGCGCTCTACGCTTACGCGATGTTCTCAGGCCAGCCCGTGATCATCCCCGGCGACCCCATCCACATTTTCCGCAAGCCGGACGCGCCGAGTTATTCGTGAGGCTAACGCGCACCTGACCATGTGGTGCGCCGCTCTCTCCTCTCGTCATGGCCGGGCTTGACCCGGCCATCCACATGTAACCGCGAGTGGCGAGAGACGTGGATGCCCGGGACAAGCCGGGCATGACGGCGGAGTGAGTGGCTACCCCCTTAAAATCGCCAGCGCCAGCGCCTGCGCGCGCGGCACGATGCTGTCGAGCTCGAGATATTCCTCCGGCGTGTGCGCGAGCCCGCCGACCGGGCCGAGGCCGCAGATGGTCGGCGTGCCGACCGCGGCGGTGAAGCCGGAATCGGCGCAGCCGCCGGAGAACTCGCCCTGCAGCGTGGTGAGGCCGACCTGCCGTGAGGCCGCCTGATAGCCTTCGAACAGCGTCTTGGACTCCGCGCTCTGCACCACCGGCACGAACTCGCCCTTGATCGTCAGCGTTGCGCTGGTGCCCGGAACGTAAGACGTCGCGACGATTTTTTCGATCGCCTCCATCACCCGCGCACGATCCGCCGGATCGACATAGCGCAGGTCGATCTGACCCTCGGCAGAGGGCGCCGTGGTGTTGACGGACTGCCCGCCCGAGACGAGACCGACGTTCAGCGTGATGCCCTTGTCGAGATCGGTCAGCGCGTGGATTTGCACGATCTTGTGCGCGAGCTCGCCGATCGCGCTGACGCCTGCGGCAAAGTTGGCGCCGGAATGCGCGGCTTTGCCGGTGATGGCGAGATGCATGAAGATGCCGCCCTTGCGTCCCGTGACGACGTTGCCGGTCGGGCGGCCCGGCTCGGAATTGAATACGGCGCGGGCGGAGCGGCCTTCGCGCTCGATCACGGGCCGGGACGAGGGCGAGCCGATCTCCTCGTCGGAGGTGATGAGCAGCTTGATCGGATGCGGGTTGCCGCCGAATTTGTGGAAGGCGGTTGCGACGAACACGTTCATGACGAGACCGGACTTCATGTCGGCGACACCAGGCCCGTAGGCGCGGCCATCTCTGATGGTGAAGGGACGGCGCCCGGCCTCGCCCTTGCCGAACACGGTGTCGCGATGCCCCATCAACAGCACGGGCTTTTCGTTGCTGCCGGGTTTTGCCACCTCGGCATGGATCGCATCGCCAAAGGTGGCGTTGGCCTCGCGGCGGGACGGAATGCCGTGCTCGGCAAAATGCCGCTCGAACCGAGCTCCGACCGCATCGACGCCTTCCTTGTCATAGGACCCGGAATCGATGTTCACGACATCGCACAGCAGATCGATCATCGCCTGCCGCTGTGATGCCAGCCAGTCCGTGATTTGAGCTTCAGACATGTTGATCCTCGCGTGGTTCTCGCGCCTGGTTATAGGGCCTCGCGCAGGCGCGACCTAGTCGTCGAATGCGGTGCGGCCATGTTCCACCGGTGTCGTCCCCGCGAACGCGGGGACCCATACCGCGAAAGCTATCGATGTGGGCAGTCGGAGTACCGAACGACGAGTCTTCGCCAAACTGCTCCCTGTGGTTATGGGTCCCGGCGCTCGCCGGGACGACACTGAGGGGGCGCGCTGCGTACGCTTTACCACCAAACAAAAATGCCCGGGACCAGCCCGGGCATTCGCATCCTCAATATTCGCTGGAGAGACCTCAAGCCCCCATCATCGGCATCCGCGGATATTCGCCGGGCGTCCCCGCCGGCGGGATCGGGATGCCGCCGTCGGAATATTCGTTGAGCTTGTTGCGCAGCGTGCGGATCGAGATCCCCAGGATGTTGGCGGCATGGGTCCGGTTGCCGAGGCAGTGCTTCAGCGTCTCCAGGATCAGGTCGCGCTCGACATCGGCCACGGTGCGCCCCACCAGCGCGCGCGTCACCTGCTCGGCGGCCATCGTGGCGTGGGCCACGGCGGGGGGCGTCTTGGCGAGATCGAGGCGGTCGCCGTCCGGAGTGATGATGGCGTCGGGACCGATCTCGTCGCCCTGCGCCATCAGCACCGCGCGGTGCATGGTGTTTTCGAGCTCGCGGACGTTGCCCTGCCAGCGGTTGGCCGAAAGCACGCGGCGCGCTTCCGCCGAGATCGGGCGCAGCGGCACGCCGTTGGCCTCGGCATATTTCTTCACGAAATGCTGGGCGAGCTCCAGAATGTCGGCGGAGCGCTCGCGCAGCGGCGGGATCTTCAGGTTCACGACGTTGAGGCGGAACAGCAGGTCCTCGCGGAACCTGCCCTCGCGCACGGCCTCGGCGAGGTTGCGGTTCGAGGTCGCGATGATGCGGATGTCGACGGCTACAGGCTTGGTGCCGCCGACGCGGTCGATCACGCGCTCCTGGATCGCGCGCAGCAGTTTCGACTGCAGGCGGACGTCCATCTCCGAGATTTCGTCGAGCAGCAGCGTGCCGCCGGTGGCCTCCTCGAACTTGCCGATGCGGCGCGCGACCGCGCCGGTGAAGGCGCCCTTCTCGTGGCCGAACAGCTCGGATTCCAGGAGATGCTCGGGAATGGCGGCGCAGTTGATCGAGATGAAGGGACGCTTGGCGCGCGCCGAACGGGTGTGGACGTAGCGGGCCAGCACTTCCTTGCCGGTGCCGGATTCGCCGGTGATCATCACCGAGGCGTCGGAGCCGGCGATCTGCTGCGCCAGCTTGATCACCTTGGCCATGGCTTCGTCGCGATAGACCAGCTCGCGGGAATCGTTGGCGACGGCGGCCAGCACCGCGGCGATCAGGTCGGGGTCGGGCGGCAGCGGGATGTATTCCTTGGCGCCTGCATGGATCGCGGCGACCGCGGCGCGGGCGTCGTTGGTGATGCCGCAGGCGACGATCGGAGCGTGGATGTGCTCGGCCTCGAGCCGCATCACGAGCTCGCGGATGTCGAGGGCTACGTCGACCAGCAGGAGGTCGGCGCCCTTGCCGCCGCGCAGCACGCGCATCGCCTGCTCGTGATCCTCGGCGTGGGTCACGGTGGCGCCGTTGTCCATCGCGATCTTGGTGGCGGTGGTGAGCTGGCCCTTCAATGTGCCAACGATGAGAAGCCGCATGTCAGTCTCCTGTCCGTCTGGTCGCGCTGCCGCGCGTTATCACGTGCGTTCGGTCTTGATGATTTCGGTCATGGTCACGCCGAGCTTGTCCTCGACCAGGACGACTTCGCCGCGGGCGACCAGCTTGTTGTTGACGTAGATGTCGATGGCCTCACCGACGCGGCGGTCGAGCTCGAGCACGGTGCCGGGCCCGAGCTTCAGGAGCTCGCTGACGTCCATCTTGGAGCGGCCGAGCACCGCCGAGACCTGTACCGGCACGTCGAACACGGCCTCGAGGTCGGCGGCGGCACGCGCCGCATATTCGTCCTCGTTGTGGCCGACGTCCGTGCCGGCAGGCGGCATCGGGCCGTTGAGATCGGGCAGCGGGACCTGTCCGTCGGTGTCGCTCATGGGTTAACTCCCCCTGCGGGACGCGACATAGCGTCCGACCATTTCGTCGATCTTGGCCGCGATGGCACCGCGCTCCAGCACGACGCCGCCATCGGCCCATTCGATCCGGCAGTCGCCGGTGGCAATCTCCGGCTCGGCCAGGATCACCAGCCGGCCCTCGAAACCGCTCTGCTTGGCGAGCCGCTCGATCTTTTCGCGGGCGGCGTCGTAGAGCGCATCATTGATGCGGACGACGAGATGCGGCGTCGCGACCAGGTGCGAGAAGCAGTCCTTGACCAGCGCGACGATCTCGCCGAGCGGCTCGGCGGCGACGAGATCGGCGCACAGCTTGCGCGCGACCGCCACCGCGACGTCGACCGCCTCGGTTTCCATCTTCGTTTCGATGTTGCCGATACCGGCCGCGATGTCGCGGACGCCGATGTTGATCTCTTCCATGGCGAGCGCGACGCGGCGGTCGCTCTCGGCCTTGGCTTCGCGCTGGCCGGCGGCAAAGCCTTCCTGGTAGGCGCGCGCTTCGGCCTCCGCGACCTTCTGGGCGATCTCGGCGGCGGTCGCGGCCTTCTCGCGCGTCGCCCGCTCGGGCGCCGCGAAGTCAGTATCGAACAGGAATTTCGCCGGAGCGGCCATCAATACACCAGTTCGTCGTCGGCGCGGTTCTTGGTCAGCATGATCTCGCCCTTGGCGGCGAGGTCCTTGGCGAGGTTGACCAGAAGCGCCTGGGCCTCGTCGACGTCGCGCAGGCGGACCGGGCCCATCGCCGCCATGTCGTCCTGGAGCATCTTGGCCGCGCGCGAGGACATGTTGCCGAAGAAGAAGTTGCGGACGTCCTCGTTGGCGCTCTTGAGCGCGACGCCGAGCTTGTCCTTGTCGACGTTGCGCATCAGGGTCTGGGCCGATCCGGAATCGAGCTTGACGAGGTCGTCGAAGGTGAACATCAGCGCCTTGATGCGCTCGGCCGATTCACGGTTGTCCTCCTCCAGCGAGGTGATGAAGCGGGTTTCGGTCTGGCGGTCGAAATTGTTGAAGATTTCCGCCATCACCTCGTGGGCGTCGCGGCGGCGGGTCTGGGACAGGTTGGACATGAATTCGGTGCGCAACGTCTTCTCTACGCTCTCGATCACCTCCTTCTGAACCGCCTCCATCTTCAGCATGCGGTTGACGACGTCGAGCGCGAGGTCCTCGGGGAAGATGCCGAGCACGCGCGCGGCGTGCTCCGGCTTCAGCTTCGACAGCACGACCGCAATGGTTTGCGGATATTCGTTCTTGAGGTAGTTGGCGAGGACCTCTTCCTGCACATTGGAGAGCTTCTCCCACATGTTGCGTCCGGCGGGGCCGCGGATCTCGTCCATGATGCCGTTGACGCGCTCCGGCGGCAGATACTGCTGGAGCAGGCGCTCGGTGGCGTCGAAATTGCCCATCAGCGCGCCGGAGGCCGACATCCGCGAGACGAATTCGAGCAGCATGTCCTCGACGGTGTCGACCTCGACGGTGCCGAGCGTCGACATCTCCAGCGAGAGCTGGCGCACCTCGTCGTCGTCGAGCAGGCTCCAGATCTTGCCGCCGTATTGCTCGCCGAGCGCGAGCATCAGGATCGCGGCGCGCTTCGGCCCGGACAATTGTTCGGCTGGCTTGCCGTCCTTTGCCCGGGTGTTGGCACGCTGACCGAGCGTGGAGATCACGCTGGTGATGTCGTTGCTGTTGGCGTTTTGCAATGCGGCGGCCATGTCAGATCACTTCTCGTACTACTTTGCGGATTCGCCCAGCCATTGGCGGACGATGGCGACGGTTTCGTTGGGGTTGCGCTCGGCGAGCTCGCCGACGCGGTGAACGGACTGGGCGTGGACCTGGCCCTGGATGGTGGCGACGTCGATCGCGCTGGCGGCGCCGCTCGGCAGGAGCGGCTGGGCGGACGGCGCGGTTTCTTCGGAAGCTGCCGGGCCGCTGAGCACGCCGGAGATGGCGGCGGCGACCTCGTCGGAGGCGAGGATGCGCTTGACCAGCGGGCGGATGACCAGGAACAGCACGATCAGGCCGAGCAGCATCATCACGCCGAGCTCGACGAAGTACATGACGTCGTCCTTGGTGAACTGCAGCATGCCGAGGAAGCCGCTAGGTTCGGCGATCGGGGCGGTGGAGGGCGCATCGGCAAAGCGCAGATTGACGACCTCGACCTGGTCGCCGCGCTTCTGGTCGAAGCCGATGGCCGAGCGCACCAGCGCGGCGATGCGGTCGAGCTGCTCCTTGGTGCGGTCCTGATAGGCCAGATCGCCCTTCTCGTTCTTGGAATAGATGCCGTCGACCAGCACCGCGACCGAGATACGGTTGACCCGGCCGGCTTCGGTCACCTCGGTCTTGGTGGTGCGGGAGATTTCGTAATTGTTGGTCTCTTCGGTCTTCTTGCTCTGGTCCTTGGCCGCGACGCCGTTGTTCTGCTGGTTGCCGGGCAGCTCGTTGTTGACGGTGACCTGGCCGTTGTTGTCGGCGGTCATGCTCTGCTCTTCGCGGGTCTGGCTCGAGCGCAGCACCCGGCCTTCGGGATCGTACTTGTCCGAGGTCTGGGTGACCTTGTTGAAGTCGAAATCGGCGGAGAGCTGCACGCGGGCGCGGCCCGAGCCGACCACCGAGGAGACGATGTCCTCGACCTGCTTGCGCATCCGCTTCTCGAAGGAGATGCGGCGCTCGTCGCCGACCGCCTGCTCCGGATCGGCCGCCGCGCCGTCGGCGAGCAGCTGGCCGGCCTCGTCGACGATCGAGACCCGCTGCGGCTTCAGGCCGTTGACGGCGGAGGCGACGAGGTGGCGGATGGCGCGGATCTGCTGGGCTTCCAGCGCGCCGCGGACGCGCACCACGATCGACGCCGAGGGCTCCGGCGCCTCGCGCGCAAACAGCGGGCGCTCGGGCAGCACCAGGTGGACGCGGGCGGCCTGGATGCGGTCGATGGCCCGGATGGTGCGGGCGAGCTCGCCTTCCAGCGCACGCAGGTGATTGATGTTCTGGACGAAAGAGGTGGTGCCGAGCGCGTCCGACTTGTCGAACACCTCGTAGCCGACGCCGCCGCCCTTGGGCAGGCCGCCCTCGGCGAGCTTCATCCGCAGGCGCGTGACCTTGTCCTTGGGCACCATGATGATGGAGCCCTCATTGCGGATCTCGAACTGGATGCCCTGGCGTTCCAGGTCCTTGATAATGCCCGAGGAATCCTCGACGCTGAGGTCGGTGAACAGCGTCGTCATCTGCGGCGTGGTGACGCGCATGATGACGAATGCGAAGAAGCCGATGAGCGCGGCGGTGACCGCGATCATCGCCCCGAACCGGGCGGCGCCGATACTCTTCAAAAAGTCCGCAAGACCTTGCAAGCAACCGCCCCAACAGATTCGGCCGCTTTCACCGGAAAGGCCGACTGGGCAATTATTGCCTAGGGGATGGTTTCGATATGGTTAACGAAGGTTAAGAGGTGGGACAAAAGTCGCGCCAAAGAGCGATATGAAAAAAATCGGCCCCGCAGGGCGGGGCCGATTTTCGTCAAAAGCCGCAGATTTCCGGATCGCCTACTGGCGATATTGCTGGATGCGGGTGGTGCGAAGACCCGCCAGACCATGCTGGTCGATGGAAAACTGCCAGGAGAGGAATTCGTCGACCGTCAGGGTATAACGGCTGCAGGCCTCCTCGAGCGAGAGAAGTCCACCACGGACAGCGGCGACGACTTCGGCCTTGCGGCGGATGACCCAGCGTTTGGTGCCGGGTGCAGGCAGATCCGCGATCGTCAACGGACTGCCGTCCGGCCCGATGACGTATTTTACCCTCGGGCGATGGGGTTCTGTCATGGCGTACTCACAAACTCTCAACCACTGAACTCACACCCGTAACCCTACGCCCGGCGGCTTAAAAATCCGCTAAGCCTAAGGCTTCAATACAATTCTCGTTGAAAATGCTGAAACGACGCCGTGTCGGCCGCCGGAAGAGCTGACATCCGGGCCGGCCGAGGGGCCTTCGTAAATACTTTACTAACGAATGGAGCCCTCAAGGGGCTCTCTCAGCCGGTCGTCCCGGCGAACGCTGGGACCCATACCGCGTGATCTATCGATGAGACGCAGGTCGCAGTACCAAGAATGACTTCCTAACCACCAGTCTTCGCCAAACTGCTCCCTGTGGTTATGGGTCCCGGCGTTCGCCGGGACGACGCCGAGCGTGTGGAATCACCCACTCCCTCAATTGCTCGTCGCAATGATGCTCTTCACCTGGCTCAGCGTGTAGCTGGCGCCGTCGATGGTGAGCAGCGGCGGCGACTGGGTCAGGTCGACGGACGACACGGTGCCCTGCACCTGCGCGGCGATGCCGACATTGTTGTTCGCCACGTCCTTGCCGGTGGCCGAGATCGTGTACTTGCCGTCGGGCCATTGCGTGCCGTCATTGCCCTGGCCGTTCCAGGTGAAGGGGATGTCGGTGCCGGCGGCGGCGGTATATTTGCCGGTGAACACGGTTTGGCCGCTGGCATTGGCGATGGTGATGTCGACGGTGGAGTCGGTCGGCACGTTGAGATGCCAGGTGGCCGACGAGCTCTTCATGGTCGCGGTCGAGCCGTCGACCAGCGCGGTCTTGCCGACGAAGCCCAGCGCCTGGGTCGCCTGCGTGGTCTGCTGCAGGGTGACGAGCTGGGACAGCGAATCGTTGGTCTTGAGCTGCTGCTCGACGCCGGCGAACTGCACCAGCTGCTGGGTGAACTGGTTGGTGTCGAGCGGATCCAGCGGGTTCTGGTTCTGCAGCTGCGTTGTCAGCAGCGTCAGGAAGGTCTGGAAGTTGCCGGCGAGCGTCGATCCCGTGGTCGAGCTCAGCGAGTTCGACGAGGAGGATTTCGGGAGGTCGGTCGTCCCGGAGACGACAGCAGGGGCCGTGGCGCCAGTCGTGGTGGTCATGTCGAATACTCCTTACACTCTGATGTCGATGCCGCTGCTCGGCCCATACGTGCGGCCATAGCTGCGGCCGACCGGTGCGGCGGCGACGGTGTCGTCCTCGCTGATGATCAGCCGGCGGGCATTGCCGCCATTGTCGTTGTTCTGGCCGGAGTTATGGCCCGATGAATTCTGGTCGCGCAGGCTGAAGGACAGCCCGTTGCTGCCGGTCTTGAGGCCGGCATCGTCGAGCGCGCGCTGCAATTGCGGCGCGTCCTGGCGCAGCAACTGCAGCGTCTCCGGCTTCTCCACGGTGAGATGCGAGGTGACGTTGCCGGCGCGGTCGACATTGATGCGCACGTCGATGCGGCCGAGCTCGGCCGGATCGAGGCTGATGTCGAACCGGGACTTGCCGGAGCGGATCGCGGCCGCGATCTCGACCGGCACGCCGTTGATCGGCACCGCCGTCGCACTGGCCGCGGTCGCGGTCAGCGTCGCGGTCGATGCGGATGCGGTCGAGGTCGTTTGGGTCAGCGGCGCCTGCACGGCGGAGGCGGTTTGCGCGCTCGTATCAGTGGTGTTGAAAGCGGCCTGCGCATTGGCATGGGCCTGGGCGGCCGGTGCGGCCGGGATCGCGTCGGGCGAACGGTCGGCGGCGCCGGGCTTCGTCTCGGTCGCTGCATCATCCGCCTGCGGCTTGGGGCCTTGCGGATGCGCGGCGGCGTTGGCGGTCGGAGTGCCCGGTGCTTGCGTCGGGGCGGCGTTCGCCTTGCCGGTGTCCTGGCCGATATTGGAGACGTCGGACTGTCCTTGCGCGGCGGCGACGGCCTGGAACGAGGTCTTCGGCGTGCCGGGATTGACGGGGATCAGTCCGCCGTTCGGCTTGGCGTCGGCCGTAATCTCGGCGGTTGCTCCGGTCGCGGCATCGGCCAGCGTCGCCGACGTGTCGGCATCGACCTTGGCGCTGGCGGTCTTGGCGTTCTTGTCGCCTGATGTGGCGGTGTCGGTCTTGGTGCCGGCGATCTGAGCCGCGGTCGAGGCGCTGGCGGCAAGGCCTGCGGCGGCGATCGTCAGCGGCGAGGAGGTGGCGGCTTGGTTCGCCGCCGCGTTCGTATCGGTTGGAACGCTAGGTGCGGCAACCACGATCGCGTTGGGATCCGGCACGGCCGCCTGCGCCGCGTCGGTCGGTGCGGCATCGACGGCGCCCGCGAGCCCATCGGTGGCCTCGGTCTTGTCGCCCTTGGTCTTCTCGGATGTATCGGCCGATTTGGCGTCGGATGTCTCGGACTTGTCCTTGATCTTGTCCTTGATCTTGTCCTGGACCTTGCCGGCGTCCTTGGCTGGATCGGTGGTGGTATCGCTCGCCTTGTCGTCCCTGGCGGGCGCGGATACCTCGGTGTTGTCGCTCGCCTTGCTCTGGGAGGGTTGATCGGTGGACGAGGGGTCGCGCGGGCCCTTGTCCGCGGAGGACGAATCGCTCCGCCGCGGCGCGCTGTCCTGGGCCTGTGAGGCCGCATTGGTGCCGATCGCCTGGGTGTTGCTGTCGACCAGCGACCCGAAGGAGTCGTTCGCGGACGCCTCTTTGGCGCTCTGCGACCGGGCAGGCTTTTGCTGCGCGCTCGGAACTTGCACGCTTGCCGCGACATCTGACGTACGACCGACCACAGGCGACCTCTTGGAAACATCTTCGGCATCAGGGGAGCAAGGAGCGGGCCAGTGTCAGCGCGCAAGCATTTATGTAGCAAAATCAATATCTTATTAATTCGAAACCACCGCTGCCGGGCCCGCGCGACCCCGCCATTTCTGCCTCCCCGGCAAGAATTGCCGTAAGCTGGCCGCCCGCGTGATTGCTTCACCAGAATGCCGCCTATATTAAAGAGGTTACTTTCAGCCGCTTTCGACCGGGCGATCGTGCCTTTCGGGAACTGAAGTTCCCGGGGATCGCCGATGTCCCGCGAGAAGCAAGAAATCGCGGATCGCCGCGCGCCGCCGTCGCAACTCTTAAAGGCCCATGCTCAACAGTCTGGATCTCGAAGGCCGTCCTGAGGACACCAGGGTCGTCGTTGCCATGTCGGGCGGCGTCGATTCCTCGACGACGGCTGCGCTTCTGAAGGCGGAGGGCTACGACGTCGTCGGCATCACGCTGCAGCTCTACGACCATGGCGCGGCGACGCATCGCAAGGGCGCCTGCTGCGCCGGCCAGGACATCCACGACGCGCGCGACGTCGCCGCCAAGCTCGGCATTCCCCATTACGTGCTCGACTACGAGGATCGCTTTCGCGAGTCCGTCATCGACAATTTCGCCGACTCTTACGCGCTCGGCGAAACGCCGGTGCCGTGCATCGAGTGCAACCGCTCGGTCAAGTTCCGCGACCTCCTGAAGACCGCGCGCGAGCTCGGCGCCCAGGCGCTCGCCACCGGCCATTACGTCGCCTCGCGCCGCCGCGAGGATGGCTCGCGCGCGCTGGTCTGCGCGGCCGACGCCGATCGCGACCAGAGCTATTTCCTGTTCGCGACGACGCAGTCACAGCTCGACTTCCTGCGCTTCCCGCTCGGCGACATGACCAAGCCCGAGACGCGCGAGCTCGCACGGCGCTTTGGCCTGTCCGTCGCCGACAAGCACGACAGCCAGGACATCTGCTTCGTGCCGACCGGGCGCTACACCGACATCATCACGCGCCTGCGGCCGAACGCGATGGACCCCGGCGAGATCGTCGATCTCGGCGGACGGGTGCTCGGCCGGCACAACGGCATCGCCAATTTCACCGTCGGCCAGCGCCGCGGCCTCGGCATCGCTGCATCCGCGCCGCTGTACGTGGTGCGGCTGGAGGCAGCGACCCGCCGCGTCGTCGTCGGCCCGCGCGATGCCCTCAAGATGCACCGCATCTCCTTGCGCGACGTCAACTGGATCGGCGACGGTGACATCGACCGCGCCATCGGCGGCGGCCTCGAACTGTTCGTGCGCGTGCGCTCGACCCGCAGCCCGCAGCCGGCCTGGCTGCGCGGCGGCAATGGTCATTACGAGGTCGAGCTCGTCGCCGGCGAGGAGGGCGTCTCGCCCGGCCAGGCCTGCGTGTTCTACGACGCAGCCAGCGGGCAGGCGCGCGTGCTCGGCGGCGGCTTCATCCAGAGCGCCGCCGCGAAGCAGGGCAGCGCGACATCGCGTCCGCTCGCGGAAGCCGTGCGCGGCTAAGGATGTCGAGATTTAGCGCGACTGTTGCCGCAACGACGGTGCGCCCCCTCTCCCGCTTGCGAGAGAGGGGCGGGGAGAGGGGGGGCTCTGCTAGCGATATATCGCGAGAGGAAGGAACCCTCACCCGCCACGCTCTTGCGAGCGTGTCGACCTCTCCCGCAAGTGGGAGAGGCGCTAGACCAATTTCGGGGCTCGCTTCGATCTCACCAATGATCAATTCTTTCGAAAGTTTCGCGTAAGGGCAGGGGGCATGGCAGCAGACATCTCGCGGGCCGGGGTCGAGAAGGCCTATGGCCGCTGGGCGCCCGTCTATGATCTCGTGTTCGGCAAGGTGTTCGACGCCGGCCGGCAGTCGACCATCGCCGAGGCCGACCGCATCGGCGGCCGCGTCCTCGACGTCGGAGTCGGCACCGGGCTCTCGCTGTCGGACTATTCGCGCACCACGAAGATCTGCGGCGTCGACATTTCCGAGCCGATGCTGCGCAAGGCGCAGGCGCGCGTCCGCGCGCTTCGGCTGTCCAATGTCGAAGTGCTCTCGGTGATGGATGCGAAGAACCTCGCCTTCCCGGAAAACTTCTTCGACGCGGTGGTGGCGCAATATGTCATCACCGCTGTGCCCGATCCCGAAGGCACGCTCGACGAGTTCGTGCGCGTGCTCAAGCCCGGAGGCGAGCTGATCCTGGTCAACCACATCGGCGCCGAGAGCGGTCCGCGCAAACTGTTCGAGCTCGCTTTCGCGCCCGTCGCCCGCCGTCTCGGCTGGCGCCCGGAATTCCCGTGGGCCCGCCTCGAAGGCTGGGCGACCAGGCACGGCGGCATCACGCTGGCCGAGCGGCGCCCGATGCCGCCGATGGGGCACTTTTCGCTGATCCGTTACCGCAAATCGTGATCATGCGGGCAGGGAACAGGGGGCATCGCGCGCGCGTTCCCCTCCCATGCGCACGACATCAAACATCATCCTGGCTGGCCTCCTGATCGCCGCCTCCGGCGGAGCGATCGCGCAGGCCCCGCCCGCCCCGGCGACGCCGCCGCAAGCGACCGCGCCGCCATCCCCACAACATGCCGCCAACTGCATGCCGCAGGACCGGCCGGGCCGCTCGTCGGACGGCACCACCACTGGCCAGTCCCGGGAACCGCTCGGCGACAAATTGGCCAAGTCCGACGGCGTGCTCTGCCCGCCCGCCGGCGTCGACCCCGAGATGCACGCCCCGGCGCCCGATACCGGGGGCAACACCCCGGTCATCCCGCCCCCCGGCAGCCCCGGCGGCGACCCGAACGTGCGGCCGAAATAGCTTGTCGGGCCGAAGCCTTGGCGTAGGCGGAGGCGGCTTCTCGCCTCTCGCGCTCTTCGCCTCTCCCCGCCTGCGGGGAGAGGCCGGAGCGCATCGATAGATGCGATCCGGGTGATGGGGACTCTCCGCGCATCTGGTCCCCGAAATGGGCGAACCCGGCGCCAAAATCGCCCGCTTTTCCATCCTCACAGCTTGTCTTGCAAACCTTTCCGCAAACGCGGATTGACTTCCCGCCGCCCCCTTCTTTATATGCCGCGCGTTCGCGAGATCGGCCTTATTCGCCGCCGCGGGCCCTGTGGCGGGGTAGCTCAGCTGGTTAGAGCACGGGAATCATAATCCTGGGGTCGGGGGTTCGAGTCCCTCCCCCGCTACCAAAAAAAGCCCACAACATCAATAGATTAGGCGCATCACCTCGGGGCGAATCCCGGTCCGTAACGCATCGGTAGCGCCGCATCGCATGCGAACGCAATCTAGTCCTTGAGCGCTCTGAATCCTTCATAGATAATCACTCAAAGGCCATTGTCGTTGCTGCTTTTCTCATTCGCTTGCACCGGCAGGCCCCTCGATCCTCCGCGCCAGCACGCATCAAGTGGAACTAGCCACGCATTCTGACAAAAGCCCGAGTCCGCAATCTAATCCTTGATGGATCAAGGCCGGATCGCGTGCTCGGCGCTGCCCGAGGACCGGTTTTGAAGCCGGCGAATATCGGCCGCGAACTCGCTTCAGCTGCTCAGCCCTCTCAAGATTCGACTGGACGCTCGTCCGCATGGTTGGGCAGCGGGTCAAGAGCCAGTCGCCGGGGCGATAGAAGTATCCTTTCTCGCCGCAGTCCTCGCATGCAGGCGCTGGAGGCTTCTGCCAGCGCGATGGCCTCCTCGACCAGGGCGTCCGCCTCCGGAGAGAGCGTGCCGTCCCAGTAGACGTACAACGTGCCGTATTTCTGCTTGATCTGATTGAACTTCAAGGTGTCGCCACCAGCCTGGACGACGGTCCGGATCCGGACGCACATGCGGTCCAGCAGGTCGCGCCAGCCTTCCCCGCACTCCGGAGTGCCTTGGGCCGCTGAGGGGCAGTCCGCCGGCGGCTGGAAGAGGCGTCGCGGTGAGCCTCACCCAATCTCCCACGACCCCAGCCATCACCGACCTCAAACGCTACCGAACTCGCTGGACATTGGCGTCAGTAGCGCTGCGGCCCTATCGTTAACGGAAAGGGAATCGCGCAGCAGGGCTGTCGATGGTCGGAAAAAAAGGCCGTCAAGAGGGGCAAGCGGACACCGATCGGGGACAGAGTTCAGTTCCTGATGATGATGCATCCGGACGTGATCGCGGACATCAAGCAGGTTGCCATCGACGACCACCGGGCCGCCTGGGATATCATGGAGCAGGCCGCCAAAGAGTTTCTCAGGCGAAGAAAGCGAAGTGACACCGAGGGGTAGGCTCCGTTTTCGTCTCGTTTGATCAAAGGACATCATCGGTAAGCAAAGCATTCGCCCCGTGAATTCACGTTTCGCTTTCCATGGAGGCTAGTTCGTCAGCGACGTACTTCGAATTCTTCACCCAGACCGGCACGTCAGCCAGGTCCTTGTCCTGCTGCCTGATCGCTTTCAGCAGGCGCATCTCGTCCAATAGATAAAATAGCATCGCCCGACGTACGGTGATTACCGAAGCACCCTGCTGCATTCCGTACTCCCGAGCGATAGTCGAGCGCTGGGCCGGCGATAGTCTCGGATGCGCTACGAATTCAACCTCCACCGTTTTGTGCCAGTCGTCGTCGAGGGTCGCAGGAACGGGAGCGTGGTCGGGCAGAAGATCCGACGACAACACGCGAGGAAGCGAGAAGTCGATGAATCGCTTGCGGGAGAAATCGAAGGCGCGGACATGGTAGCGGCCCGACGCCTTCACGACGGCGTGCGGACAGACGATGCGTTCGCTGGCCTCTGCGCTTGTCATCGATTGATATCTCAAGCGGCAGCTCGTGCGCAGTTCCGTGGCAGCGAGAAGCGCTCTTACGTCGTCGGGCTCGATCCGATGTTCGGGAGCGGACAATACTTCCAATGAGAGAGGTTCGTCGGTACGGGCCTCCGGAAATCTCGTGGCCCAGAGATCGTCCATCGAGGCGGGCACATCGAACACGGGAGCGAACTTTTCGGGGCGCAGATATGCACCTGCTCCCAGACTGCCGGCTGCAGGTCCCGGTTTTCTTTCCGGTGGAGGAGTGGGGGAAAGGTAGCGATAGGTCTTTATATCTATTTTTGCTTGTACCTCGGATATGCCAAATTTGGAGGCATGGTCGGCGAGTCGCAAATACCCGAACCATTTCAGTCGGTCGTCCACATGCTTGAGACGAGCCTTCAAGGCGGCGCCGCCTCGCAAGGTTTCGAGTTCGGATAGTGACTTTACAGTCATCGTGTATTCAGTTTTAATATTCGCATGGTAAATACTCAAACAGATTCGGAGGAAGACGTCGAGATTACGCTCCGCATGCTGAGTCGGGGTGTCCTCGACCTGCATCAGGGCGTTCGGGCCGGCGAGATCGTTGATCCTTATTCGCTGCCCCAGACCATGGGAGACGGCATGCGGATGCTGTCGAGGCTGTGCGTTCTTGCGGCGTCAGAAGACCTCGGCGATAGCATCCATTCCCTCTCCGACATCGCCCGTCGACTGCCCGTTGGAGAATGGGGCGTTCCGCAGTTCGCCGCCCCCTTCCGCTTCGCCGAGGCTAAGCTCCTAACCTCCGAACCGGTCGCGCCTTCCGAGGAATGTCGCGCGCTGGCGAGCAAAGGCGGCGTTGACGGAATCCTTGAGGGCGTCCATCACCTCCAGCTTCGCGACATCGTGCAGCGCGTCCGGAGCCAGAGCCGGCTTCAGATCTACTCCGTGCTGCGTGAGCGGATCGTACGCAAGCCCGTGTACGAGCGCCGAGAGCTCTCCGGCTTCCTCGAAGACCAGGGCATCGTCGCCGCTGACGAGGTCATGCGTCAGTGGTCGATCGACATTCCGCTCGGCGCGTTGCGACGTGAAGGCTCGTTTGCGATCTGCGCCAACTGCGGCGGCCTTCTCTATCCTCACCGCGACACGAACCGCTTTCCGGTTGGCCGATGCAAGATCGGCCCCTGCCGAGAGGAGGTGCCCTCATCGACGGCCGGGCAGATCGTTGAAGACGCCGCCGGCTGGCGAGTTTTCAAGGACGACATTTTGGCCTATTGGGTCGGCCCCGGCCTGGCAGAGATCCGCTTGTACGACGAGCTCCGTAGGGGCGGCGTGGACGTACAGCTCTATCCCCGCGACGATGCCGCTGATGTCGGCCGGGCCAGCGAACTCGGCATCGACGTGAAGAGCTACGCCTGTCCCCGGCTTCTCGGCGACACCTTGTCCGAGCGGCTCGGCGGTCTGACGACGTTCGAAGAGCGGTACGTGGCCATTCCGGATGCCATAGTGAACCGCCGGCCGGGCTATCTCGAGGATCTGCGCTACGCCTACCGCGGCTCTACTAGCGTCGTTTTCGGAAAGGTCAGCGAAATCGCCGCGAGGATTCTCGGATGAGGGTTGCTCCGGACGGTTTCAGACCGGCGCTACGCGCCCAATGGATGGCGTGCGTGATGCACGACATCCTGGGCCTCCGGTCGCTCGCTGGTGCGCCGGCCCTGTTTTCGGGGTATCGCTCGATCGTCACCCACCCCGCCTTGGCCGAAGCGCGTATCGCCCTGCGCAATCTTCGTCTTCTCGGCGTCAACATCGAATCCGAGGCGCATCTCCAGGAAGCAGTGACCGAAGCCCGGGCCTGGGAAGAGGATCACTCGTCCGCGGACGATTACGTCGAACCGCCGTTCGAGATTTCGACTGACCCCGGCACCGGCTTTGCAATCCGAGAGCGGGTTAGACGCGACGACGCACGTCGCGCCGGCATGCTCGCCTCCTTGTTGGGCGTGCTGCCCCACGACGTCCAGAAAACGCCGGTCGCAGACCACACGCGTCGATTCCGCTTCCGTGTCGACGGGGACACCGGGCCCGATGTCATCTGTGACACCCGCGAGATCGCCACCTTGCCGCGTCCGCCTGAGACCGCCCAGGTAATGCGGGAACGCGCGCCGATCCGCGTGACAATCGCCGAGCTCGAGGGCGTCGCTCGGGAGCTCGACGAAGAGGATGCGCGCGATCCAACCCGGGTACCTCGCAATTTCTTTACGCGTTTGAGGTCGGAGCAGGGCGAAGCGGTGTTTTCGGTGCTTTCGCCGCAAGGTGCGGGGCTGGCGCCGACGGATCGGATCGAACTCGACGATGTGAGCCACATGATCGGGCTTCCCGGCGCGGGCAAGTCGACTCTGATCTTCCTCCTGGTCGTCCTTCTCGCCCGGCGCGGCCGGCGCGTCACGCTGCTCGTGCCGTCGATCGAATTTGCCCTCGCGCTTGAAGCAGACCTCACGCGATACGCGGTGCCGACGGCGCTGCTCGTCGGCCAATCGCCCGATGCGCGCAGACGACATGCGACGCGGCTCGCTGAACGCATCGCGACGCTCGACAGCGGCGGTTTCGGCCAGACCGCGGCCGGGGCGGAGCTGCTCGGTACCCGCTGCGCTCTTGCGGGTTTCGTGTCGGTGCCGCCGCCCGGCTTCGAATTCCCGCATGGTCGGCCGCCCTGCAGGTCGCTGCGCCAGGCCGCGATCAAGAAGGATGGGAAGGAAGGTAAGGAGGGAAATAGACTCTGTCCGCTCGCGGTCGCGTGCGGCCGCCAGCGATCGTCGAGGCGGCTGGCTGATGCGGCTGCGCTAGTTCACATCGGGCACGTGATCTCAACCGAGGTCGTGGCTTCTCCGCATTTCCACACGAAGCGGATGAGGGAGTTCGAGATGCTGGCCCGCACTAGCGATCTCGTGATTATCGACGAGGTCGATGGCGCGCAAGCGGCACTGGACCAGAAGGGCTTCGCCGAACTCGATCTCTTCGGCTCATCGGATTCCTACGAATCCATTCTTCTGGACGACGTCTTTGACCCGGTCGCTTCGGGGCGCGGCTTCGCGGTGTCGAACTCGATCGAGAACTACACGCTGGCCTCCAACCGGTTCATGCGCCTTAATCGAGGACTGCGGGCGCATCTTCTCGAGCGTATGGTCGAGGAGGGTGGGGTGCTGTCGCGGTACAAGGACGCTTTCGTCACGGGCAATTCGATCCTCGCCAGCATGTACCTCAATCCTGAGGTCGATGAGGAGGAACACGGCAGTGTCAGGTTCGATCTGATTCGGCGCCTTTTCGAGCAGTTGGTTCGCTCGGTCCTGACTTCCGGCGTCGGAGGGGATGGCGAGGACGAGCTTTCGGATCTCGATCTGGAGCGCGTCGCGCGGGATCTCCACGTTGAGCACGCGGCGCTGGTCGCTGCTGCCACACGCTTTCGCGATGCGCTCCTGGCGCTGCTAAATGCCCGACTGGTCGAGCGGTTTGCCGAGTTTTACGACCAGATGCAGGAGGCATTCTTTGGAATCCTTCCGCCACGCGCGGAGCTGGATCCGCAGGAGGCACGCATTCTTTTTCGCTTCCTGGTCGAAGTGACGACGGTCGTGCTGCAGTTCCTCGCGCTCGTGCCGGCGCAGTACGCTATGATTGCCGAAGGCGTGCATACCGAGCGCGTGTTCGGGCAGGGCGTTTCACTCGATATGCGCCGTCACCTGCCGGAATCACTGATCGGGCGGCTTTCGGGCATCCGCTTCTCGTACGAAACCGATGAGCGCGGCAAACGGAAGCTGGCTCTGCAGTACCTGTCCTTCGCCGGCGTGCCCCGTCTACTGCTGTACCACCTGTCGAAGATGCTGACGGAGGACGGGATCAAGGGCCCGGCCGTGTTGCTGGCATCAGCGACAAGCTATCTGCAGCCAAGTCCGAGCTATCACGTGTCGGTCCGGCCGAATTACGTTCTTCGCCGCGAGGGCGAGCGCGAGGCTTGGCGCGACAGCGTTTACGCATTCCGGCCCGTTCCGGATCCCGACCGGCCCGGAGAATTCGTCAGGGTCAGCGGCGCCGGCACGGAGCGCGATCGCCGTCACGCCCTCCAGCTTCTTACCGACCGATGGTTCGGCGGGGCGGACCCCTACGTGCGGCAGTTACGGAATGACCAGTTCGATCGGGGGCGTCGGACCGGCATCGTGGTGAATTCCTACGAGCAGGTACGCTTCATGAAGGCGCACCTGAAGCGGACGTCGTCCTCGGCTCACCGCGTCATGGGGGTTACGTCTGACATCGCCATGATCCCGCTCCAAGAGCGCGCGGAATGGGTCTCTGCCAGCCAGGTGGAGATGCTAGGTACGCGCGATGACTGGGACGCCATCATCTTCCCGATGAAGGCCATCGGCCGCGGCGTGAACATCGTGTTCCCGGACGGTGATCGCGTGCGCGACGCCGTGTTGGGTTCGATCGCGTTCTTCGTCAGGCCGCACCCGACCGCGGACAGCCTTGCGTTCACCGGCGGTTTGGCCGGTCAATTGGCCCTGCAGTTCGACCAAAGGGTTATTCCTCCGGACGCCGACATCCTGCGGCTGGCCCGTGAATGGCGCAGCGCCCGCGACGACGCGCTGGACTCGCTGCGGCGGCTGCTGCGCCGGCCGCAGCAGATGAGCCGGCTCGGACCAATGATCCGGCCGTTCGTCGCCGACGGCATGGTCGATCTGCTGCAGACGATCGGTCGTGCCATGCGCAACGGTTGCAAGGCACGGGTCTTCTTCGTCGACGCTTCCTTCGCGATGAATTCGACGAAGAACCGGCGGGACAGTCAACGCTCAAGCATGATCGTCGCGATGCGCGACGTTCTGCAGGAGCTTCTCTCCTCCGCCGATCCGGCAGAACGCGAGATCTATCGGCTTCTGTACGAGCCTTTCCTGCATCCGCTGCGGAACTGCGCCAATGTGATCTTCCCGGAAATGGATCCCGAATGACCGACGAAGAGACGTTGTTCGTCCGTTCGTATGGGGATCAGACCATCCTCGAGAACGCGTTTGTCTGGCGGGGACTGCCTCCGTCGACCCCTTCGCCGGTCCCGCCGCTGCGCTTCGGTTGGGCATCGACCACGAGGGATCTTCTCAAGCGCATTGCGCGCAATGCCGTCGAAACGAAGAAGGCCGAGGGGAAGGAGCTACCGTACTCAGACTTGAGGGCCGCGCTGCAGGCTCGACTCGCGGGTCTGGTGCTGCTCGACAGCAGGTTCTCGCGGGCAGACGACGCGCCGCTATTCGCTGCGACCGGCGAAGTGGGAGAGATCGAGGACGCGGCGCACCGTTCCTTTGCGGCATGGATTCAACTAACGCTTCGGCCTTGGGCAGAACGCCTCGGCACGGACTGCGGAGATATCGATCTCCTCGAAGAGAAGGGGAGGCGGCGCGAACTCTTCGCAAAACTTCCGGCGCCGCCGGTGCCAGAGCCGACGAACGTTCCAGACGCTCTGCGATCCGATTTCCGGCAGTACGCTGACGTTCTGCTCGCGATCGTGGCCTCTAGTCTCGAAGGCACCGAGCTCTTCGAAGGGCTGGGACCTGTCCACCGAGTTCTCGATCGCGAATACGGAAATTCCATCGCGTTCGAGACGTGGCCATCCGCATTGGCGGGCGGCGATGACCTGTTCTCGATGGTGGCCCTCGTTAGCGTCGAGACGCGGCCGTCGTCGCGCCTGCCTTTTCTAGTGATCAAGGCGGCGAAGCGCATCTGGTGTCGCGAATTTCCGCCGGCCAACCGACTATCTGGACGACGGCGGATTTCAGTCCGCGTACTCGCCAGGAATTCACCAGCTCGGGCGGTAACATTCTCGGTCAGGCTGGAAAAAGGTCTGCCGAAAACGCAGCTAAACGCTATCGTCTATGAGGCAAGCCGTGATTCCGGTGAATCCTTCGTCGAGGATCTGACATCATTGGTTGCGTCGCGCGGGCGCGCCCCAGATCTCTTCGTCGGCGTGCCGTTCCGGTACGGGTATAGACCCGAGCCCAAGATCGCTGCGGGCGTGACCTTGCAGGACCAGGTCGATCTCTTCCGCAAGGTTCAGGAGCGGATCGGCGCCCTCGGGTTTCAGGAGCCGCGGCTCAGGGAAGTCAACGCGAAAATCAAGCGGCCCAAGGAATCCCATGATCAGGCGACCCTGCATAACCTGATCAACCATCATTTCGGGCGGGTGGAAGAGCAGGACGTGCCGGCGCGCGTCGAGGAATTGTTCGGCGCTCCGGAGAAGAAGAGGCGGGGCCGCGAAGCTCCAGCTAAGACGGTGCCTCTTGAACCGCTGGTACAGGCGAACCGTGAACGGCTCGACAAGGCATTCGGCAAGGATGTCCCTATCGACTTGATGTTCGTCTGCCGGCGCGAGGAGGAGGGGCGCCTCTTCGCTTCCGTCGTCTCGTTGATCTTCGGAGATCGGGTGAACGTCGTCCGTCACGCGATGCCCGCCGGGGTGCACGGCACCCGCCAGCAACTGGACGGCGACGTCAGGAATACCAGACTCAAGAGGGCCGCGGCCCGAAGGGCGGCGTGGCTGCCGCTGGCTGATCGGATCCGCTCCGGGTTTCCCCGGGCGCCCGTCATCATCCAGGCTGCGCTCAAATACGACGGTAAGGACGAAGACGAGGTCAACAAGAGCGTCGGCCGAAATACGCTCGCTACGGTCGCCGGCAGCAACGTCCAGTATCTGCTTCCGCCAGCGGCTGGCCATGCTGCTGAATACATGCACCGCATCCAGGCGGCTCTCTATGATCTGCTGTTCGGTCACGCGGGGCTCGGACCGGTTCCTGCCCCCATCGTCGAAGCCGCTTTCGTCGATGCTCCTCGGCCGCGCACGATCGTCGGCATTTCGATCGTCTCTCAGGCCGGCTCCCGGACCGGTCGCCCCGAGGGAGCGACCATCGCTGCCGCGATGAAGACCGACGTCGCCACCGGCCGGATATCCGGAAGACTCGGTTTTCTGCGCAACGGCGCGATGGATACGGGAAAGTTCGAAGCCCTTTCGAAGACCCTGGTAGCCGTCGCCGCTTCCGGCATCACCTCTCTCGGAGACAAGCAGCCCGAGCGGCGGTCCAATTTTCTGGCGTTCGTGCGCCGAGTGGTGGACGAGGTCGCAGCCGAAGATCCTAACGCGCTGGTGCTCGTGGATTCCACCTCCGCCCGGTCTCTGTGGCCGTGGCTTTCCGACGAGAACATTTCCTCCGACGTTTATCTCGAGGACGTGGCCGCCGCGCCGCCGTCCTCGTGGAAAGGGATCCGCTTCGTTCGGGTCAGAGAAGGTGCCGCTGGGCGGCTTTCCGTGCTGACCGAAAGAAAGTGGACGCCCGTCACGCGCGAGGGTGTACCGGTCGCTGATGCCGTGGAGGAAGCCTACGCTACCGCCGCGGAGCGTCTGATCGAAAGCCTTCCGGAAGGGAACGCGCGGGCGCGCCACTACCTGACTGCGCATGGATTCGACATGCGCAATCGCGGAGCTCGGGGGCAGTCCGTTTATCGCGGCAAGGCCGGTTTCCAGAAATTCGGAGCCTCGACGCCTGCAAAATCATCAGTCGGGAAGAAAATCCTAATGCGCCGGGCGCAGGTCAAGCCGTGGGACATGCCTTCGAGAATTCCCGTTACGCTCGAAGTGACTGTGCTCCCTTCGCAGGCGGGCGACGAAGACGCCATCGCCGCTTTGGTTGCCGGTCTCCGTAACGGCTATGCCCACACCGGTGACGGAACCTTCCTGCCGGCTCCTCTTTCGTTCAAGTCGAAGATCACCGACTACATGGACCAATACGGCACCGGCGCCGTCGAGGACGAGCCCGAGCCGGATCCGATCGACGACGGCGACGATCGTCGTGACGAAGACGAAACGGTCGACGTCTCGGCCGACGTGATCGGCTATGCCGAAACCCGGCGGTGGTTCGAAGGCACTGTCGACGTCGCCGGAGACGAGATTCCGGATTTCGAACATGAGCCTGAAGAGCCCGTCGACCCGAAACCTCAGGTCCGCGCGCAGGACCCTTCCGTGCTCTTGCGCCTTCCGAAAGCCCAACCATCCGCTGTCGGGCCGGTTGCGGACACGTCAATCAAGGTACCAGCGATGCTCGAAGCGCCCAAATCAGTCTCCGCCGCCGAAAGCACTAGGCCGGACCAAATCCCCCTTGAATTAGAGGATTTGGTCACGTTGCTGCGCAGCCCATCGGCGCCGTTGCCGGTGTTCGCCACCGAAGAGTTTCTTTCGAAGGCGATTCACATAGTGCCCCGAGACACGCGGCTCATGCACGAGGATCGCGAGTGGATACGCAAGGCGACTGGTTATCCCTGGCCCGAGGAACGTCCCTCCGTCGACGACATGCCTCGGCTCTATGAGGAGGCGTTGAGGTATCCCGCGTTCGCCATCGTCTTCCAACATCAGTTCTTCCCGGACGACAACAACAGGGGAGGTCGCGGGTTGCCGATGAACCAGATCATCGTCAAGAACAACGACGCCTGGAAGCGCGTGCGGAAGATGGGATCTATCCCGAAGGGCGTGAGCGGAGTGCCATTTCTGCGCATTCTGCATTGTGTCCAGAACGGATGCGAAAAGGACCCCCAACTTGCCGAGGCCCTCGGTCTGCCGGGGCACGATGCGTGGGGCGCGAGATGCTCGGCGGCTACGGACGGACTGGAAAAGCTGGAGGCGGAAGGAGGCGATTGGGCCGACCTTGCCAAATATTTGCGGGCTGTGTTCGGTCCTTTCCGACAGTTCGGTCCGGACCGGACCATCGGGGAGGTCATGGAAGAGGTCGTCATTCCCCAGGCGATGAAGCAGGTGCAAGTCAAAGCGGCTCAAGCCGTGGAATCGGCCGAACTTGCACTCTCAGCGAAAGTGCCCGAAGCCGATCTGCCCGTCATAGAGGAAGTCGAGAATTCCCGCGAGCCGGTCGAGGATCGCTCCGCGATAGAAAACGCTTGGCGCTCGGAATGCGAAAGGCTCGTGGCCTTGGCGGGCGCCGTCTCCTCCATCGAACCCATGGAGGCCGGCGACACCATCGATGCCATCAAGACAAGCTTGTCTGTCTTGGAAGATTTGAAAGGCCGGGCGGCGCGTCTAGTGCCCGCGAAAGTGTCGACTGCCGAGCTACACCTCAACCTGCAACGCCTGACGGCCAAGGCGGCGGATTCCCTGAACTCGTTGCTCGGCGAGTCGTTGACCGCTCCCCATCTTCTTTCGCGGCTCTTTCATTTGCCGATAGAGGCCAGCGAGTCCCAGCTCGCTGCCGCAGAGTCCTTCCGCGCTCAAGCCGAGGCGGCGATGGCGGAAGCGGACGAGGGGGCGGAGAATATCAAACGTCTCGAAGCGACACTTCCCCTGAAAGCTGCTCGGGCGCAGGCGGTCGCGTTAGACGAGGATAGGGAACGAGCGTTGCAGCGCGTGCTGGACTACGTCGGCGCGGCCATCGATGTCTTCCTGGACGAACCCGATGCCGAAGCTTCGACACCCCCGGCTTCAAGCAAGCCAACCGTCGCAGTGCCGATCGAGAACGCTTCTGCTGCTGCCGCGGGACCGCCTGCCGCTTCGGCCTCGGTCCTGCTGCAGCCGACAGAAATCGTGGCGCCCTCGCCTCCGGAACACCTCGGGGATGTGGGAATGCTCGATGTGAACGTCGTCGACGAGTTGCCGGCAGCGTTGCCGGCGCCCGAGGTCGTCATCGACGCAACGGAAGAAGTCGCGGAAGATCCGCTGCTGAAAGAGATATCGGAGCGCTTGGATGCGCTATTCGCCGCCGGCGAATTCGGCTTGGCGTATCACCTCAGGCGCTGCGCGAAATCGGTCCTGCCGCCGTCTCCGGACATCTACACTGAAGACGAGCTCCGGCTCGCTGCCGCCGATGGTCGTGCCATGGGGCTTTCCGGCCAAGACGTTCAGTTCCTGACGACCGCCAGAAGCGAGGCCCTTTCCGTCGCGCAATCTCTCGCCGGACTCGATGACGACAGGTCGATCGCGCGACTGACGATGCTGCTCGCAGGCGCGATCCCAGCGGCTCTCTTCCGCCCGGACGACGGGGCCGCCGTGTCGCTGGTCGACACGATCACGTCGGCGAAGCCGTTCGAACACTTGCGCGGGGCCTACACGATCGTAGAGGAAAATCGGCGCTTCAACTTCCCACTGACCGCAGCAAATCTCATGGCCGTCGAAGCCCATGCGCGGGAGAGTTCGTTCGTCGGCGATGCCGTTGCATCGATCAAGGACACGGTGATCGGACTACGATCGACCAAGTTCCGCTTTCAGTACGGCGAGCGGATCAAGGCTGAGCTGCTGCAACCGAAAGGACTTTTAGGCCGCCTCCTGTCGAATCTGACCGACACAAGTCATGACGTCGCCCGCGAGGTCTCTGAGAAACTCCGCAACAGAGAGGAGATCCTCCGTCTTGTCGAAACCATCGACCCGGACGGATCGACCCAAGAGGTCGATCTGCAGGCGCGGGAGCGGATATTCGCCGCGCTCTCCCGGGTTGGTCAGCAGTGCGCCGATCTGGTGAGGGCGCTCGAAGGGTTGGCGGCCCTTCGGAAGTCGGCGCAGCGGCTGGAAACGGTCAAACGGTTGCGAGATAGGGCACTTGCGGAGATCGAGGCGGCGTTGGCGAACCCGCGAGCAGAGGCGCCGCCTTTGACCGCCGCCGCAGCCATGCACTCCCTTGCCATCCTGAGTTCGATACGGGATATCCTCAAGGGCCGTTCTTCCTCGGACCGTAATGTGCCGCCTCTCGCGGTAGGACTCCACACGCCCTTGCTGTGGCTGCCAAACATGACCTGGACCGGCGGTTGGACGCCATCTCCCTACAACGAGGAGCGGATTCTCCAGGAGATTATGAATGCGAAAGTGCCCTTGAAGGGCGCCGACCCGGCCGGGGCGGTCGTGAGCGCGTTCGAAGCCCGACGGGCGGAATCGGCCTTCGTGCCGGCTTACATGCTTGTCAACGTTGCGCATTGGTTCGGCGTAAGCGAAGCGACTGCGGAATCGTTGCGGGCCAAGCTCGATGCCGACCGCGAGACAAAGAAAAACCAGGTCAAGTCGCGTCTCGCGACCGCCGAACGCATGATTGAACGTATGCGTCGGATGGCGGTGGGGTCGCTGGATCAGTCGGCCAGGCTGAAGGAGACGTTGTCGACCATCAATCCCAACAACCTGCCCGCCGAGTTGTCGCCTTCGTTCCTGCCGGAGACCCTGGCGGGGGATCGTGTCGAGGACTTCAATTCGGCGTTCGCCAGGATCCGCGAGGTCGAATCCGAAGCGCAGCGTGAGTTCGACAAGAGCGCTGCCGAATTCGCCGGCAGGATCGCCGTCCTCGACGAAGAAAAGAAGTTGGACCGGCAGACCGGTATCGAACTCCGCAATCTGCTGGAGCGCCGAGAGTTTACCACCCTGGCCGATTGGCTGAACATGCTTCGGACGGGAGCGCCGCGCCGCCAGAATCTTCCGAGCGGAACTCTCAATGTGCGTCTGGCCGAGTTCAATAGGTTGCTCCCTCTGCAGCAACTCTCGGCTGTCGACCTGCTGCAGGCGGCAAGAGCCATGGACGAAGGGCGAGCGTATGGCCCGCTCGACTACAGCCATCTAGAGCCCGAGCAGCGCCAGCAGGCGGCCAACATCGCTCGCAGTTTGTTGCCTGCGCTAAAGCGCCATATCAAGGCGGCCTCCGGGTCGCAAATGAGGGAAGCGCTCCAAACCGTCGTCTCGCAGTTACTTTTCGAAGTTACGAAACTTGACGCCGACGAGGTGCTTACGAAGGTGAAACAGCAGGTCTACGTGTTCGACGCGAAGGTCAAGCTGCCCTCCGTCGATTTCAAGTCACTGCTGCTGCCGGAATTCGGCAGCCTTACGCAGGGGGCATGGCGGATCTGCGTGGCTACTTCAACTACGCCGCAGCCGGCTTTGCTGGACTTGGCAGAGGGCGCTGCGCCTCGCGGTGTTCTTCTGATCTACCTCGGTGCGCTGAACCAGGAACGGCGCAAGAATCTGCGGCTAGAGCTGTTCAGGCGCAGGAAATCGATGCTGGTCGTTGACGAGGCTCTCGTTACGGTTGCGCTCGCGGACAAGTCGGACCATCGAAGGGCCGTGCTCGAGATCGCCCAAGGCTATTCGGGTGCCGACCCCTACCGGGACTACAACCGGTCGGCCGTTCCTCCGGAAATGTTCAAGGGCCGCTCCTGGGAGAGGAGCGCCATCGAGCATTCCTTCGGCTCTCATATTGTTTTCGGTGGACGGCGGCTCGGCAAGACTGCACTGCTGCGGCAGATTCATGCCACGCCACCTGCGAATGCCATCTTCGCCTACGTCGATGTGGATTCCGTGGTGGACGCGTCGAATGCGTTCGAACAGATGTCCCGCCGCATCTCGATCTTTTCCGCGCCTGTTAGGAGCGAGGACGAGTTCATCGCCACGATTACGACTTGGCTAGACGAGGACGAACGGCGTCGACTGCTCCTGCTGATAGATGAAGCCGACAATTTCGTTCGCTCCGAGAGTGAGACGAACTTTCGGTGCATCCGCGCCCTGCTCCGGCTTATGGCAGATACCGGAAACCGCTTCAAATTCGTGTTGGCTGGCCTACACAATGTCTCGCGCGCCGCGCGTACGGACAACTCACCGCTCGTTCACATTTCAAACAATCCGTTGAAGATCGGGCCGCTGCTCGACGAAGACGTTGACGACGCCGAGTTTTTGGTTCGTGGGCCACTTGCCGCCATGGGCTTCGAGTTCGAGAAGCGGGAGGACGCATGGCGTATCCTGAGCTTCACGAACTACTATCCGGTTCTCATCCAGGTATTTTGTGAGGAGCTTCTCAGGATCATCCACGATCGAGTCGAGCAGACCAATCGACTGCCAGACCTGATTTCGACCACGCTGGTTGAGCAAGCACTCGAATCCGCAGACGTCAGGGGCAAATTGTTCGCGACGTTCGAGAAGACGATCAACTCCATCGAAGGCCGCTACGAACTGCTCACTTACATCCTGGCTGCGCGCGAATTGGTAGACCATGGCTCTGGAATGTCCGCTGAAGGCATGACGCCAGCAGAAGTGGCCGAGCGGGCGACCGAATACTGGCCGGCGGCCTTTCCCCGTGGGAGTGAGCCGATCGAAATCGAATACTTGCTCGAAGAAATGGAGGGGTTCGGGATCGCCCGGCACACGTATTCGGGTGGCTTTGCTCTGCGATCCCGCAGCCTCCTCGAGTTGATGGCTTACGATGAAGCCGATTTGACGAGGAAGCTCGAGCAGTACCGCACTAAGCGGCGGCCGGATCGCATTTTTGATCCGAAGAACAACCGGCGAATTCTTGCGAAGCCGCTTTCCACGGTTGATAGCAACGGCCATCTGTCGCCTTTGACCAACGGTCAGGAGGCAGACCTACTTTCTCCCTTCGCGCCCGCTGCGGGGGTGAAGCCAGACGGCTCGCCCATATCGACGAGCGCGCACGGCATCGGTGTGGTGTTCGGCACCGAGTACGCCGGCGTGCGGTATGTCGAGGCAGCTCTGATGGATGCCGAGCGGACGAGAGACGGCTTGGTTGAGGTCGAGCCGCGCACCTATGAAACCAAGAAAGACCTCTTCGACGACGCAAAGCGCCAGTCGCGTTCCGGTAAGCCCCGTGTGCTGGTGGTTTCTTCAAAGACCCACTGGCGGTCCGACTGGATCCTCGAAGCGGAGCGGCTCGGGCGCGTCCGGAAGGGCGAGGTGAGGATTGTGTTTGTCGGAGACCAGATCCATGCGTCCGCCTGGTCTAAAGACACCGCCTTGCTGAAGCGCATCCAGCCGCAGATCAAGCTCGCCAGGCTTCGTCCGGTGACGCGCTCGTATCTAGGAGGCCGGCTGGAATCTCTTCAGCTATCTGGCGATCTAGTGGATCGCATTCTCCAGGCCACCGGTGGGTGGTCGGAGACTGTCGGTCCATTGCTCAGAGCCATATCAGATCAACCCAGCCAAGCTTCCGTATTGATCGATGTTGAAAAGCAGACGGTGCTGGGCTCGCCGGGGCTGTACGACCGACTGGGCATCCCTGCCGAACTCGTCTCATTTTTCCGCGAACTTGCGCAGTACGCGGATGGATCGGTGATCACGTACAGGGATTTTCAACATCTTTGTACAACCGATGGCCGGAAGATCGTCCCAGGAGTCCTAGCGGTCTATTGTGATGTACTCGGAATCATCTCGTTCTCGCCGGATCAGTCGGGCAACCGCGGCCTTCACAAGGTCGACCTGAACCCGCTGGTCCACGCCGCTCTGCTCCGGTCGGAGTGAGGCCATGGAACGGGAGGTGTTGTGGTGGTCGCAGGCCGGTCCGTCGAGTGTTCTCGGGAAGATCGCGCTGGCTGTCTCCCGGAAGGAGCGGGTTGTCTGCATTTCGTCGCCCTATCCTAGAATATCCGGCTTGACCGCAGCGATCGAGCGTAGGCTCCGGACCGAGCTTTCGCTCGACAGCGTGTCGATCAATTTGACACCGGAGGATCAATCTAAACCGATCGCACATCTGCTGGCGGGTTTCCTGGACGTCTCGGCTGTCGAGATCGGCACGGTGGCCGATTTCGCCGTCCATCCGCAACTTGTCGACAGGGTCCTGATTGTCGACGGTCTCGATCGGACTCAACTACGGCGGTGGAGCTTGTTCTTGCGCCAGCTGATGGCGGTACCGGCGGAGGAGACCGTGGTCGGACCGGTCGTGATCGTCCTGTTGCCGACGGAGCTGACCAGGGAGGATCGCTCTGCACTCTGCGGCCCCGCAAACCTTATCTCGACCATGGGGATATGCGATCGGTACGACAGCGCGAGCTACGCTGCCGCGATCGGCGCGCGCCCAGCGCAGGGGTTGACCTCGCGCGTCGGGCACGCGGCGGCTATCGAGGTCGCGGCGTGGTCGCGCGAGATGTTGGAAGAGATGGTGAGGTGGGACGCTGCAGATCAGATCTCGCCGGTTCCGCTGCTCGATAGGATCGCCGCAAAGAAGCGCTATGCTTTCCCATGTTGGGAGAACGGCCTGGTCGACTATTGGGACGATGAACCGGCTGCGCACGCGGCAGCGGCCTTGCAATACGGATACGTAGACCACGTTCGTCGACGCATCTGGAGCGCCCAGGCGAGCGTTCTGCTGCCATTTACTCAGCGCGTTCTGAGATCACTCATCGCGCGATACCAGCACTTTTTGGCGAAGCAGGTGTCTCCGGAGAAACCGTACGTCAGGACGTTCAACGGGAGGTCCAAAACGACGACAAATCTCTGGAAGCTTGAGTTCTACGACTTAAGGGAATTCACGAAAGATCTTCTATCGCCGAATGAGGCCAATTTGTTGGGCCTCGCGAGCCGCACGCGCAACCAGGTAGCACACTTTGACTTGATGGAACCGGATGATGTTCTTCGGTTCTCCGACTACTACGAAGCAACAATCGGGGACGTCGACTTCGACATCCCGGGCTGGAACTGGCCGCGTTGCGGGCAGAGCATGACGCTCACCGTCGGTCCTTCTGGAGCCGGGAAGTCCACCTGGTCGGCCGCTCAGGGGATTGAGGTAGTCTCTTCGGACGAAATTAGGAAGGAACGGAGTCCCGATGGCGAAGTGCCTGGTGTGCAGTCCGACATATTCCACGAGGTTCGGGTCCGCAGCGCGAAGGTCCTCAGCAACGGCCGATCGGTCATCGTGGATGCGATGCACATCGAACCGGATGATCGAGTTCGCCAGTTGGCGATAGCGCCCGCTGATGTTTCGAAGAAGTATGCGCTTATCGACCGGCCCCTTGCCGACAAGCAGCGCGACGGTGGTTGGAGAGGACAGAAGGAGCTTGTTGAAAAGTATCACCGCCTGTTTGTCGATCAGGCGGGTGCTGTACTGACGGGGGATGGAAGAATCGACGTCGAGGTCATCGATCTGCGTGTGCAAAAAAATGAAGGAGCCAGCGGTTAGTTTCCGATCCCGGTGGCGTCCTAGGCAGACATGAACCGCAGGCGGTGATGGTCCTAAAGCCAGAGCGCTGCATCTGACGTCCCGGGCCGCGCCGGCTTCATGGAGACGACCGCCTCGGCCCAGCTATCCAGGGATGCGTCGGCCTTCCGGAATGGCGCCGCGCGGTCCGGATCATCGAGCATGATCTACTTCAGTGTCTGCCCCTCTATCGAATCCTTGAATGCAACCTGATAGGGGTTCGTGCCGCCATTGGAAATGCAACCGGAGCAATGGTATCGCTGACCGCATGCTGACAGCACCGAACCCGAAGCAGCCGTTGCTGCACCTTTATCTCGATGAGACCGGCCCGCGTCATCCCGACCGGGCCGCAGTCCAGACCAAACATGGAAACGACTGGTTCGCGATAGGCGGAATTCTGGTGCGCGCGGCGGACGAAGATGCAGTCAAGTCTGCGCTCGCTGCCTTCAGGCAGCAGTGGCCGCAGATCACCGCCCCGCTGCATCTCACCGACATGAGGTCGGAAAAAAAGAAATTCGCGTGGATCGGAAGACTTTCAGGGAACGATAGGGATAGGTTCTGGTCTAGCTATCGCACCTTCCTGGCCAGCATTCCGGTGGCCGGGACGGCATGCGTGATCGACCGGCCCGGCTATGTCGCGCGCGGCTACGGAAAGCGGGAGGGCGATTCCAAGTGGCTGCTGTGCCGCAGCGCCTTCGACATCGTCGTGGAGAGGGCGGCCAAGCTGGCCAAGCAACAAGGCCACCGCCTGAAGATCTTCTATGAGATGGCGGACCCAGCGACCAACGCGATGATCGAAGGCTACTTCCACCGGATCAAGAGCAACGGCATGGGGTTCGATGCTCAGAATTCGGCGAAGTACCTGCCGCTGACTGCGGCCGACTTCCAGCACCTTCTCTTGGACATCGAGGGGAAGGACAAGTCGAACCGGTTGATGCAGATCGCCGACACGTACGTGTATGCCATCGCCCGAGGCAGCTACGATCGGAAGTTCGGCATCTACCGCCGTCTGGCCGAATCAGGTCGCTTGGTGACCAGCCAGGTCGCCATCGAGCACGCCCCTATTCTGGGCGTAAAAACCTATTGTTTTGAGTTGGTTACGGCATCCAGAAACAACAAAGGTCGGGTGTGACCCCGACCTCTGGTGCGGCCCCCATACGGAAGACCTGCAGGCAATGCCTGCGAACTAAATACATCGGATGCGTAAAAGTTCAATGAGCTTTTTGGCCTGATGGACAGGGAAAATGGAAGTCTTTTGCATCGGAACCGCGCGCATCCGCCATAGCCAGACCGGCGAGATCTACGAAATTGGGAGCGACGACCTCGACTGGGACATGGTCGGCGGCGATGAACAGAGCATGGGGCCGGAGTTTCGCTATGAAGCTTCGGTCGAACATGCCGACCTGGGCACCCTCACTTGGAGCCTGTGGGAATACCCGGTCGGCATCCAAAATGCGCGAGAGACGGACGTCGGCCAGCACGAACTTCTGCATGACTTCGACTACGGCCTTGAGCACGGCCCGCCCGAGCCGGATGAATGGCTCGACTCCGCACCTCCCTACGACCCGTTCTGGGTATTTTTGGAGTCCTACCGAGGCACCATTGGCTTGCTCGCCAGTCAAGGCGCCGAGGACGGCCGCTTTCTCGTCAACCGCCTGGTATTCTCGCATCAGGTGACAGCACTTGAGACCTACCTGGGCGATACGCTGATCAACGAGGTGTTCTCAGACGCCAAGGTGCTGGAGCGTTTGCTCGACGGTGACAGGGACCTGAGCAAGGAGAAGTTCACGCTCCCTGAGATCGCCAAGGACCCTGGGCTCATCAATCGGAAGGTCCGCGAATACCTGAAGTCAATACTGTATCACAACCTTCAGAAGGTCGATGTCCTCTACCACCTCGCCTTGGGAGTCAGGATCCTCGATCTGGCGAAGAACAAAAGCGCGCTGCTCGACGCTGTCAGGCTGCGGCACGACTGCGTCCATCGCAACGGCCGCGACAAGGAAGGGCGCGAACTGGACGTATTCACGAAGGGGTTCGTTCAGGACACGGCGAACACCATCAAGGAGCTTGTCGAAAAGATCGAAGAGGCAATACGCGCGCGGTGATATAATGACGCGCGTCGGAGAAGGAGAACTGTCGTCAACTGAGCGGATACGCCGAAGCGCGCGCGGCCTCGTAGAACCGCTTCACGCGTTCAAGATCCTTTGCGTGAGAGGCTTGTCTGTCGGTCTTCGTCTTCGAGTCCACGCCTGCCGGTCGGACCACATTGATCGCCTGCGCTACATTGTCAGCATCTAGTCTTCCGGCGAGGATTACCGATGTGCCGACCGCCTCGACGATGCGCCTGCTGATGTTCCAGTCGTGCGTCACTCCCAGCACCTATCTGCTTGCCGGATTGTCGGTGGCTGTCCAGCAGCAGGTAATCCGCAACGCCCTCATAAGATCGAGCTATGTCGACACTTTCCTCGCCATAGATCGGCACGCTCATGATCATGCTGTCCGGTTACCGCCGCCTTGATGGATGCCACTTGATCCGGAGCGAGTAGCTCCGAAGCTGCGCCGAGGTTGATAATGGCCGGGTTGAGCGCCCGCGCCCAATTGATGATCGAGGCCACTCGCGCCGTGAGAAAGAGCGCCGAAAATCTAGCAGGCGCCGCGATCGCCGCGACGATTTCCGCGGCCCGCGGAAGCGGCTGTTCGCGCGGAAACTCGCCGTCACCCACCAGAATCCCGACATGGTCGATACCGATCTCCGAAACGGCGCGCGCCTCTTCGGTACTTGAGATCTCATAGATCTGGGTCAGCATGGAGCAATTCCTCCCACCGACCGCGTAGAAAATCACTTGATTTCAGTATGGAGCGCGGCGTGAAACTTGGTCGGCGCCCAGTCAAGGCTTCCGTTGAAGCGCGCATACGCGACCTCCGGGCCGAAGGGATGGAAATCCTCAAGATAGGCCGGACGCCGAGATCGGCACCTCGGTTATGCTACGGGTGTTGGCCCAGGCTGAAGCTCGAGGAGGGGCAACAGCGGGGCCCCTTAACCAAGGCGTTGCGACGCAGGGGCGCAAGCGACAAGCAACGTATTGCTGCCCACCGTGCGATTCTTATCCCCCACATCAACGCACGACACGTGTTTCGCTATCAAGCTCCCGCAGCGCGCAGAGACTGTTGACCAGCCGCATGTCCTCGACAGTATTGCAGGCCACCTCAAGCAATCGTGGGCTCGCAAATATCAACGAGAGAGCCTGCGCCCGTGAGATTGCGACGTTAATGCGGTTGATGCTGAAGAGAAAGTCTACGCCTCGTGGGATTTCGTCGCCTGACGATGTGGTCATCGAGATCAGGCAGACCGGAGCCTCCTGGCCCTGAAATTTATCAATCGTTCCGACCCGCGCACCCGATGGCAGGGCCGCCTTGAGCGCGTTAACCTGAAGATTATAGGGAGCGACGATCAGAACATCATCGAGGCTTAATCTCCTCTCGTGTCCAGCACGGTCGCGGAACTTACATGCCAGCAGGCGCTGCAGTTCAATTCGAATCGCCGCGATTTCCTCGTGCGAGCTCTGCGCGTTTCCCGCGTGCGGAACCTCGATCAGACGGGCTCCCGTACGCAGGGGATAAGTCTCGCCGATGATGCACTGCTGGGCAGCTCCCTCATCGCTATTCAACCGCCCTTCGTAGACGAAATCCGAAATGAAGCGGCAAATGTCCGGGTGCATCCGGCGTGACGTGGGCAGAAAAATCCCGCGATCCACCGGAACCGTATTATGACCGGAGAGGAGATATTCAAGCGCCGACTGGCCACTCTCCCCGGGATGCGCACCTTGGATCGGCTGCGACAGCTGCATCGGATCACCGACCAGCACGACGTTCTTCGCACAGGTCGCCATCGCCACGGTGTTTGCGATCGAGACCTGTCCGGCCTCGTCTACAAACAGGTAGTCGAAGCTAGCCTCAAAATCGACTCGAGAAAAGAGCCAAGCCGTGCCGCCCACGACCGACGCTGACAATAGCCGCGCATCCTCATTTCTTTCTGTTTGGTGGATCAGGTCACCGTACCTGGCGTCGAAATCGCCGCCGCCCTTTTTGGCCATGCTGACCGTCGTGCCGGTCTCGGCTGCGCGATCCAGAACTGCATAGAGGAGATTGTCGATCGCATTGTGGCTGTGCGATGCGACGGCGATGCGCTTGCCGCGGCGCACGAGTTCGAGGATCGCGCATGAACTGACATAGGTCTTGCCCGTTCCTGGGGGGCCCTGGATTGGCAGCACGCTGCAATCCAGCTCCGCGACCGCCGAAACGACCTCCGTCACAAACATCTTGCCTGCATCTACGACAGCTTTTAGACGGCGCGCGTTCGTAAACCGGGGCGAGGATCGGGTGATGAAATCGCGGATGGCCGGGTAGCGCCCATCGCCGCGAATGAAAGAGTCAACCCCGCGTTCGATTGCGCCCTCGATCGCATCCGTGTCGAGGGGACGTCCCGGCAGCAGTGAGATGAATTTCGGCGCCTCGCGGAAGCGCGATTGAGAGAACCGAACCGTAGCCGTGCGGCGGGCGTGATCGAGGTTGATCAGATTGACTGAGGCAGGCAGCCCATCCACCTCGATGTGGCAGTCGCCCGGCTTGAGCTTGCTCTCCTGATCGGGAAAGTCATAGGTGCGCTCCCAGGAACGGCCCGCGTCGATGGTCCGTGTTTTGGCAACCAGTCCGCCCAGGCATTCCGCGTCCTCGATCAGATGGTCAACATCTTTGCTCATCTTGTCGAAGATGGCCCACCAGGCTGGCTTCTTTTCACGGGGGTGGAAGCGGCTGAGATCGAACAGCAGATCGGCGATAGCTTCCCCATATCGATCGCGAATGGGGACGAGCTTCTTCCGCAGGGCCGCGACCGCTGCTTCATCGTCATGGACGGAGTTGCGTCTGCCGTCGCCTTTGCCGTTTGGCCCGCCCAGGGGGCCCCATTGCATGTTTGCGGGCCTCACGCTGGACACGAGCCAGTCGCGCAGCTTCTGCGTCGAGATGCAATCGTCCCTATTGTAGTCGCGAATCTCGCGCAGGATCTTCGGATCCTGGCTGTCGCGCCAGTTCTCATAGGCGACAACGCTTGCGCCGGCCGTCTTCACCTCGCCGGCCCGCGCCTCCATGTAGAACACTTCGAGGTTTTTCAGTGAATAGGCGGACTCCGAGGCAGTGAGACTGCCCGAGACGACGGTGTAGAGATCGACGAAACGATGGTCCCTCAGCATCTGATCAAGCAGAGCCTCACCGACGCCGTGACTGCAAGTCAAGCGGCGAAGCGCCGAAATCTCATACGCGGCATAGTGGTAGATGTGGGCGCCGGGGTACTCCTCGAGCCTGTCGGCGAAGAACGTCATCAGTTTCCTTAGAGATTCGCCCTCGGCCGCCCGATCATGGGCCCAAAAATCTCTAAAGACGCCGTTGCCACCATCCTGAAACCACAGGCCATGGAGATATTCGAGGCCGCCTTCGAAATAAGGATCGCCCTCGATGTCATAGAAGACATCGCCCGGATCGGGTTTCGGCAACAGCGCGAGGCCGCGATTGGGGTCGAACGGTTTCAGCTCGAAAGACGGGGGCCCGCCCGCGCGCCGCAGGGTCTGCAGCCGCGCCTGGGCGGCGAGCTTCTGCAGGGTCGCTTCGGCAAGCTTGGGAATGCGCTGCCTGAGTTGCCCGAGCTGGGTCATCGTGGTGACGCCAGAGGCGAGCAGCTTGCCGCGCTGGCTGCGGCTGATCCCGGCCACCAATGAGAGGCTGTCGGTCTCATTCCAGAATTTCTCGCAAGTATCGCGCCAGCGGCAGAGCCCGCACATTTTGACGGGATCCGGCGTCGTTGTCGGAGGCGCGACCACGAATTGCTCGAGCCGCTGCCGCGCATAACGTGAATATGCGGCGTACTCGTTCAGACGGAATGAAAAGCGCTTCCCGTTGCCGAGTTCGACATGCGCATGTTCGGGCTCGAGGTGCTGAATTTCGGACAGAAGATCGGAATAGAGCACGAGCTGCAGGATGTGCTTGGGATCCGGCTTGCGTTTAAGCTTAGTATCAACCACTTCGTACGAGAACGAGCCAAGGGCAGAAGGCCGCTCAACACGGATAAGAAAATCCGACCAGCCGCCCCACGGAAGGCTGAGCAGAGCACCCTGGAAGACAACGTCTGGGCCAGTCGCCAGAGCCTCGCGTGTTTTTTTCACCGCGGTCGCAAGGTCGCTGTCGCGGTTGAGCTCAAGAACCTTCTGGCCATCGGCCTTCAGGGCCGAGAGGTAGCGGAGCTCGTGATCGTCCCCGTATTTTTGAAGAAGCTGGGCGTCTTCACTGTCCTCGGTGGGGACCAGATCCTCGCCCCGGGCAAACCGCAAATCCAGCGCTGTCGCATGTTTGCAAGACATGAAACGCATCAGATCGGACGCCGATAGAAGGACCTGCTGCCCCTGAACTCGCATAACTCCCCCGTGTGTAAGACTACCGTAACGGGTATGGATGACAATAGCTGTCACCCCTGCGGTTGGCAGTCATGTCTTTCGAAAAAGCTCAACAATTTCTCGATCTTACGACCTACGTCATGGCGCATCGTTCGGGCGTGACGCTCGCGGATGTCGAGGAGCGTTTCGAGATCTCGCGGCGTACCGCCCAGCGCATGATGCAGGCGCTGGAAGCGCAGTTTCCGGACACCGCGTCAGGCTACGACGAGCAGGGACTCAAGCGCTGGCGGCTTCAGACCAGCGCGGTACGGGACCTGCTGACTTTGTCGCCCGAAGAACTTGCGGCACTGGATCTGGCGATCGAGACCCTTCAGCGCACGGCGTCCGGCCTCGAGGCTGCCGAGCTGCGGCGTCTGAAGGAAAAAATCCTCGCGCTTGTGCCGCGCAGCAAAATGGCGAGGGTTGAGACCGATCATGAGGTGCTGCTGGAGGCTCAGGGCCTTGCCTCCCGGCCGGGTCCGGCTGCCAGGATCAGACCGGAAATCGCCGCTGTCATCTCGAATGCCATCAAATCCTCGCGGAGGCTCAGGATCACGTATCATTCCCGAGGGGCCGCGGAGCCGAGCATGCGTGTGGTTGAGCCCTATGGTGTTCTGATCGGAATCCGGCGCTATCTGGTTGCAAGGGCGAAAGACGATGCCGGTGGTCCGCTCCGACACTTTGTGGCGGAGCGCATCCAGTCGGGTGAGCTGACGGGCGAGAGCTTCGTTCGCGATCCAGGCTTCGACCTGCACGAACACGCGCGAAAGGCTTTTGGTGCTTTCCACAATGATACGGAATTTGGCGAGGTAGTCTGGCGTTTCACGCCCTCCGCAGCCGATCATGCGCGTGCCTTCGCTTTCCACCCCAGCCAGGTGTTCGAAAGCCAACCCGATGGCTCGCTCATTGTGCGCTTCTGGGCCTCCGGTCATCTCGAAATGTGCTGGCACCTATATATGTGGGGTGACCAAGTCGAGGTGCTGGCACCGGAAGCGCTGAGGAAGATGGTGCTTCTCTACAGGCGCTCCGACTTCCCGGCTCTTCCATAAGACATGCCAGAATCTGTCACCGGGCGAGTGCATGCTGGAGATAGCGAAACAGCCGCTGGATCATTTCATGCAACGCTTTGCCAGACGTACCGTTCTTGCGGCAGCATGCCTCCTTGGCGCAGGGCCGGGCATTGCCAGCCCGGTTGTTGCGAGGCACCGCAAACTGCGCGTCACGCAATCGGGTCTCGCCGAAGCAATCGACCTGCATTTCCGGTGGCTCACGAACGAGACAGAAGGCGCCCGAGCAGTCCTCGCGAACTGCGACCTCTCGGGACTCGATTTTCTCTCGGACCAGCCGGGCACTGTGGATCTGCGAGGCGCCGATTTCACGGGCGCGGATCTTTCCGGCATCAGGGGCAATGAATTGAGTTTCCACCACGCCTCGCTCCAGGGTGCACGGATGACATCGTCCTTTCTTTCTGCCCCGGTCTTTAGCGGTGCAACCTTGCGTCGGGCTCTGTGCAATCACGTGGTCTGGGGCTGGCCAGCCGCAAGGCAGACCGGAGACGTTTCTGCCGACGACTTTTCGCCCACCGCCACTTTCATCAACACGGATCTCGATCTCGCTGATTTCAAGCAGGCGCGGGTGAGAGGGAATTTCTGTGGCGCCCAGTTCACGCATGCGTCGCTGGTAGATGCGGACCTTTCCTGCTCGCGCTTCGATGGCGACGCCATCTACTGTCCGAACTCTTTCGCGGGATCACGGCTGATACGAACGAAGTTCGGGAACACAACCGTCAACGCGACGCGATTCCGTTTTGCATTTGATCGCGCCGACTTCTCCGGCGCCACTATTGGCCCCGACTGCACGTGGCCTGGTACGCCGGCAGGTACGATAGGTCTGCAGAAGCCGCGGGATGATGTTTAAGACCAACATACATGGTGCGGCGAAACGATTCGGCGTGTGAGCCCCCTGTGGGCTGAGTCGCTCTAAGAAACTGGACGATCTGATCGTGTTAGAGGAGGATAGTGAATGCTTGAATTGATTATTGCCAAAAACGAGAAAGCGCGCCTTCAGAAGACGTTGTCAAGCATCGTGCGGAGCGCATCGCCTTCGGTAGGCGTCCAAACCGTGGGATTCCCAGGCGGCAATGACGATCTAGAACTCTTTACGAAGGGGGATGGCCATCTTTGGTACGGTGAAAGAACACTGACGTTAAAGGACGCAAAAATTCCAAGATATTGGAACGCGCTTGGGATCTACGACGAATCTCGTTCCGCTCAAACTCCCACTGTCGAGCTAAACATCGCTGTCGACGACAACAGTGGGAGAGTGTCCGGCTTTTTCGCGCGTGATCCGGCTACCAAGAAGATCTACCTAATGCACACCGGCAAGGTTGGTGGCGGAGCCAAGGGAGTGGGCAAAACCGCCTTCCTGGCCTGGAGCCGCAGTCCGGTTGTTCCTGTCTTGGATGCATCCGGCGGTACCCAGCGTTCAGGAATTGTGATTGGTTCTCTCGATCGCGAAACATTCGTCGGGAGAGTTGAACGATTCGTAAAAAGAGTCGCCTTGTTCAAAGAATTCGTGAAACAAGGGCATCATGAAGATCCGAAGTTTCGCGAACTTGTCGAGGAGCTTCAAAACTTCAGCCCCGAGTTCGCCGGCTTGAAAACGGGTTACCTCGACAGCACCGTTGAATACCTGAGCTATCATGGCGATGTGATCGACGAACTGTACCGCAAGCGCAGCAAATTGAAAACGCCGAGCGAGGTCATCTACAATACCAATCTAATCGATCTCGCTGTTCGGGACAGCGGGGTGCTGACCGAAGTTTACGAAGCTAAGACGTCAGTTGACCGACAGGTTCTCTATACCGCCATCGGACAGCTCATTGTTCACTCGGCAGAACAACCGAAGCCGCGCAAATTCTTGGTAATTCCGAAAGACCGAGTGCTTCCAAATGACATTCACGCTGCAATGAAAGAGCATGACATCGAATTGTTAAGATTCGCCGTGATGACCGATGGTTCTGGAGTCAAAGTTGACGTTTAAACTGGACATCAGCGCGCTTACGGCAGCTAAGGCCTGCGGCATCGTTGAAGGTGCAAGGAGCTGCAGATACGACAATCTGTCTGGGAATTAGAGCTATTTGACAACAATTTCGCATCATTCATTGTGCATTCACCCAAGGATTGTGGAGATCATCTTGAAAGGCCTTTCTCGACGCAGCCTTATCGGTGGAGTGGGCATCTGCTCGGTCTTGCCGCTGATCTGTGGACGAGACGCTGGGACGAGCGACGCAATCCAGCACTCGCCGATCATTCTCGATGATGAGCTTCGGCATGGCTGTCTTTTTGCAACGACGAGCGGACAATGCTTTCCGGACGACCAGGCCGTATCCGTCGATCTTTGGAGTTTTAGGGTCAGCGAGATCGGCAGCAGCCTCCCTGCGTCAGTCGGACGGACAGTGATCTGGGACGATGTATTCTCTCTCCGAACTTTGACACGAAGCGTCGGAGCCGCGCTTAGTGCCGTAACGGAGTGGTATGAATTCGACCCCTGCGTCGGACAGTTTTCGTTTCACCTTGATGGTCACGGTCACATAGGTCTTCACGTGCGGGCAATCAATTCTCAGAGGGATGCATCCGCATCTCTGGCGCTCATTGATATCAGCTCCTGTGGGCTTAGCCGGATTGATTGGCCTGATATCTTGCCGCACATCCGGGACTCCTACGACGTTGTTGTCGGATTTGCGCATTGGTCCGGTTGCGGGCCGGCGCTGTGCGAAACGGTTGCTGGAAATCCGAGAATTAGAAAGGCGCTGGCTTACTGTGATCAATTCTTTTGGACCGACGACAAGATGCTCGGGCTAGATGGGGAGGCGTGTTGCAATGCCAGATCGCTGCCTTTGAATTCGTTGATACAGGACCTGGTTCGAGCGCTTTCTGCAAAAGGTTTTTCCTTAGGGCTCGAAAAGATCGCTCGTGACGGAAGCTTGTTCGAAGGAAGGCTGCGAATTGCTCCCCAGGCAATCGCTCTCGGGACGTCATAGAGCCAGCTGTCATGTCCGCGATCAGGATACCCGCCGAATGGGAGCCGCATGATTTTTGCTTCATGTCCTGGGCGGTTCATCGGGAATGGGGCTCGTATACCGAAATGGTGAAGCGCGAGCTTCGCGAAATCATCTCCGCGGTCGCGGATCACGAACCGGTCCGGCTACTGGTACCGCCGGATTTTCTCGCTGACGCAAAGCAGCAGGCCTTCAGTGAGACTGTCGAAATTATTCCGGCTCCCGTCGATGACATTTGGATGCGCGATATTCTCCCGACTTATGCTCTTCAGAATGGTCGGCTTTGCGCCATCGACTGGAATTTTAATGGGTGGGGATCGGGACGAGTTCGTCCCGCACGTCCTGGTGACCGACTGGCAGGCTTATTGGCGGCATCCTTGTCAATTCCGTTCGTTCCCGCATCCTTCATTGCCGAGGGAGGGGCGCTTGCTACCGACGGGCAGGGCATGGTCATAACCACGAAAAGTTGTCTGCTCAATCCCAACCGCAACAAGGCTTTCGGGCGGACACAGGAGGACCAGATGCAAGCAATCGAGCAGAGCCTCGCCGCCTTTGGAATCAGCAAGGTTGTATGGCTGGAAGGAGATTCGGACGAACCGATCACGAGCGGACATGTCGATGGCTATGTTCTGTTCGCCGCCGATAGCAGGCTTCTTGTCGAAGGAGTCGATCGAGAGGAAACGCCTGAGGGACGTCGCAGGCAGATTGAAATCGACACGTTGCGCGGTCAGCTCGATGCGAAGGGGCGCAGACTAGCCGTGAAAGTTGTACTGCCACCACGCGACCGCTATTTGCGGTTCTCAAATGAAACGTTCGCACCTTGCTATCTGAACGCGTATATTGCGAATGGTGCTGTTATAACGGGGCGGTTCGGAGATCCGGAACGCGACGAGGCCGCCTGCCGGGCCTTGCAGCAGGCGTTCCCGACGAGGACAGTCAGAATGCTCCGTATTGATCACATCGCCAGGGGTGGTGGTGGCGTGCATTGCTTAACGAAGGATGTGCCAAAAGCTCTCCGACTGTAGAACTCGATATGCGTAGCGAATGGCTGGAAGGGGAGGATTATGGACCAGTCCGAAATCATCAATTTGGGCAAAAGTCTCGGCGCGGCCACGACGAGCTGGCTGGCAGAGAGAGCAAGATCTGGGTTCGATGAAAGTCTGCTTAGCGAAGCTTTGCTCGTTATTCCCCTTTTCGAATTCCTTAGGCGAGACCCGCGCTGGCGGATAAGCGGTGAATGGTGTGAGTGGAAGCTCGAAGGTTTGAATAAGGGGGACGTCAATATAGATCTCTACGCCGAGGGCAAAGCCGAGAAGCTCTTTCTGGAATTTAAGCTCTTGAAAGAGAAGAATCTCAATGATCAGCGATTGATCAAGGACATGGTGAAGTTAGCATTGCCCAAGCGACCCGAAGATATCCGGCTGCTCGTAGTTGCGCATCCACCGAGCGGTCAAACCAAACAGCTATCAAAATCGACTTTGCTGCGAGAAATTGATGCTGCCGGAAAACCCATCAAGTTTCATTTGACGCGGCGAGATGGCGTTGCGCCTCAAGTGAACAGCGATCGAAGAACACACGCACTCTCGGACAAGGTGGGCAGACATGTCGACCGTATCATTCGATGTGATCCAGATGCCGCCAAGTTTGTTGTCGAGCGCATAGCGAGCGAGCGCGACTCTGAATTCTTGGCTTCGGTTTATTCTATCTCACGTACCATCGTAAGGGGATCTGCTACCCTCGTCTCGCCAAGCCTTATCGAAAACTTCACCTGATTTCCCTTTAAAAGCGCTGGCCCGAAAAGGATGCGAAAAGTCGTTTGTCTTTACGGCGCTCCCGCGTATCTGGCTAAGACCTCAACCTGAACCGACTGGGTTCTTCTAAGCAGGGCAATTCGCGAATATGAACAAGATCACTAGTTTTGAGCTGAGGCAGCGTTTGCAACAAGTCGCCCACTTCGATGAGACTCATCCCGATCGCTCTCGCTACAAGAACTCTGACTACCGGTTCGCCGCCGATGCCAAGTTTCTAAACCTAGCGCCTTCAATCCGCGATATTGCGCCGAGGTACTTCGAAGCCAAGAAAATAACTTGGCATACGCATGCGAATCACGCGCTCTCATCTCAGGTGTGTTGCCTCAACTTCTTAATGCCTCTCGCGGAGCGACCCGAGGTTCTCGCCCGGCTCGTCAGGACGGCGTTGAAGTCAAGCGAGGTCAGAATGCTTCCAGTTGAAGATGGACCCGACGGGCGTCCATGGTACGTCGCATTTGAGTGGAATGGGGGCGGGCGCGATTTCCTCAATGAAGCAGGCCCAGATGGAAGCCTCAGGCGAGGATCGAATTCGACTAGCGCGGATGCCGTCGTCAAGTTCGAGTGTGCAGGCGAACTTGAAACTCTTCTCATCGAATGGAAATACACGGAGCAGTATGGGGCGCCCATATCCGCAAGCGGAAATCCAACTCGGATTCAACGCTACAGAGACTTGGCATTTGCTCCGAACGGCCCCGTTCGCGCTGACCTTGGTCTTATTTTGGAAGACTTCTTTTGGGAGCCGTTCTATCAGCTATTGCGGCAGCAGATGCTTGCTTTTCAGATGCAGAAGGCGAGGCTGGATGGTGCAACAAAGGTGCGGATTCTTCACATTTCTCCAAAGGAGAACCGTTCTTTGCATCGAGTGACCGCGCCCGCGCTTCGCCGGTTCGGCGATGACGCTTTCGAGGTGTTCCGTACGTTTCTGAGCGAGCCGGGGGACTTCATCAATTGTCCTACGGAAGAACTGTTCGTGCCCCTCATCAGTTCTGTACCCTCAAGCGATGCTTGGGCGGTCTACCTCACGGAGCGCTATCGCTATCTCGATGGAGCGGACTAATGCCGCGCGTTGGAAGAGAACAACGATGTTGAAAAATAGCGTTGGGTTGCGCGGCCGAGCAGTTGGACGCTTACTTCGCCGTGCTCCTGCGAATGAAGAGCTGTCTGAGCCGCGCCAAGAACGAGGTCAGTGGTAAAAGTTGAATAGCCGGGTCTACGACACTGCCTTGTTTACGCATCGGGGACGGGTGCGCGAGGAGAACCAGGACGCAATATTTGCCGATGGTTCTGTATTCCAAGAAAATCTGCGGGATGTGATCACGATTCGACTGAGCGGCACGCCCCAAGCCCTTGCCGTCGCGGATGGTATAGGCGGTCGCCCGCAAGGGGCTCTCGCCAGTCGATCGGCGCTTCAATTCCTGGGGTCTGACGCTCGCTTGGTTCGAAGTGAAGCTGCCTGCGAAGAGGCGCTACACGCTGCGAACGAGCACCTTTACGGCCTGATGCGCGAGCCTACCTGCCTTGGGATGGGGACGACGATCGCGGGATTCGTTGTGCAGGAACGGGCCGTGCTGAGCTTCAACGTCGGGGACAGCCGAGGCTATAGATTTAGCCGCGGATGCCTGGTCAGAGTCAGTCAGGACGACGTGCCCATGGCAGTGGACCGCAGAGCCGATAGACCCCGGGGAATTACGCAATGTTTGGGCGGGTCTGAGTTTCCGTTGGGGATCATGCCGCATGTCTTTGCTGGGCCACCCTTCGAGGTCGGCGAGTGTCTCATGTTGTGCACTGATGGGCTAACAGAGGCTCTCGATGATAGTGAGCTAGCAATGCTGTTTCGGGAGTTGGCACATCCCGCCGCCATGGTTGAGAAGCTCGTCCGGCAAGGCATCTCGCGCGGAAGCCGAGATAACATTTCGGTTCTAGTAAGCGTTGCGGTCGCATAATCGGCCAAACCGGGTTGGCTGGCCGGCTGTAAAACCAACCCTCTATAACAGCGATAACTGTCCTCCAAGAGCTTCGACGCCGGGACGCGCAGGTACGTTCTGTCCATTAGTGGACTATGTGGACGAGAAGCACCGAGGGAGCAAAGGGCGAGAGAAGGCCGGTTTCGGTAGCGCTGCTGATGCTCTGCCTCGAGGTCGAGGAACCCGAAGATGTGGACGACGATCGGACGTCGGCGCAACGCTTTAGAGACCAACAGGCGCGCTGGCGTTAGCCGCAATAAGTCTATGTTTTCGCGAGCGGGCATGATTAGCCTTAAGAAGCAGGGGATTTCCCCGAGCAGATGCGCAAAATGACCGCTTCCGGCTTGACCCTCCAAATTTTCTCGTTCTAATTTTGTTCTCGTGCGGTGCGATTCTGCCGGCCCATGCCATTTTGAAATCACAACAGCAGCGACCACAATCCAGTCAGGAACCATGCACGAGGTCATCTGTCCCCACTGTGACAAGGCCTTCAAGGTCGATGAGTCCGGTTACGCGGATATTCTGAAGCAGGTCCGTGACGCCGATTTTGCAGAACAGCTCCACGAACGGCTCGAACTGGCCGAGCGTGAGAAGCAGGTCGCTGTTGAGTTGGCCAAAGCCCAGGTGAGCAATGATCTGCAGCAGGCCGCGGCCGCCAAGGACGCAGAAATCCTGGAGTTGAAGTCCAAGCTCGAGGGGAGCGGCGTTGCCCAGAAGCTAGCGGTTAGCGAAGCGCTTAGCTCCGTCGAAAAGGAGCGGGACAGGCTCGCGAACGCGCTGGCCGAGTCCGAGCGCGAAAAGAAGGCGGCCTCGGAGCTTGCCGAAGCGCTTCTGGCCAGCGAGCAGCATAAAATCACTGCTGCCAAGGAAAAAGAAATCCAGGAGCTAAAGGCCAAGCTTCTGGCCCTTGAGCTTGAAAAGAAGCTCGCCGTCACTGAAGCGGTCGGCGCGATCGAGAAAGAACGCGATGAGCTGAAAAACGGCATCAAGCAGGTCCAGCTTGAAAAGCAGCTCTCCGAACAGTCGCTGAAGGACAAGTACGAAACGCAGATCAAGGATCGCGATGATGCGATCGAGCGCCTTAAGGATATGAAGGCCCGCCTCTCGACCAAGATGATCGGCGAGACCCTCGAACAGCACTGCGAGACCGAGTTCAACCGCGTGCGCTCGATGGCGTTTCCGCGGGCTTATTTCGAGAAGGACAATGACGCGCGGACCGGAAGCAAGGGCGATTACATCTTCCGGGACTTGGACGAGGCCGGCACCGAGATCATCTCGATAATGTTCGAGATGAAGAACGCAAGCGATAGAACCGCGACGAAGAGCAAGAACGAGGACTTCCTCAAGGAGCTTGACCGTGATCGGACCGAGAAAGGTTGCGAATACGCTATCCTGGTCTCATTGCTTGAACTGGACAACGAGCTCTACAATACCGGCATCGTTGATGTCTTCCACCGCTACCCGAAAATGTACGTCATCCGGCCGCAGTTCTTCCTGCCAATGATTACGCTCTTGCGGAATGCGGCCATCAATTCACTCAAGTACAAGACCGAACTGGCGCTTGTGAAGGCGCAGAATATCGACATCACCCAGTTTGAAAGTCAGCTTGAGACGTTCAAGACCGCATTCTCGAAGAACTACGATCTTGCTTCCAGGCACTTCCAAACGGCGATCGCTGAGATCGACAAGTCCATCGATCACCTGCAGAAAACCAAGGATGCGTTGATCGGCGCGGACCGCAACCTACGCCTCGCGAATGATAAGGCGCAGGATGTGACGATCAAGAAGCTGACTCGGGGCAATCCGACGATGGCGGCGAAATTTGCGGAGCTTAAGAATCAACCCGCTGAGGCCGCCGAGTGAATAGGAGCTGTGCCGAGAGGCGCGCGGTTGCCTACTTAGTTCAAGCGCTACAAGCTTGAGCGGCGGCGATAGTTCCGCAGTTCCCAGCGGGCAATGCTTTCCGGCTCGGCCTTGCGCCGAACCGCTTCGATAACCGCGCGATATTGGTCCTCGTCAACGATCTCGGTCCAGTTGACGCGTCCGCGCAGGTGGGTCTTTTCGATGATGATCCTGTCGATCGGACAATGCGGCGGCTCGGAGATCTGGCCGAGGCACCAGTGGTACTTGAGCACGAGATTGAGGAGCTTTTGAGCGACGCCGTATCTGTAACGTCCGTCTCGCAAGGAGTCTGGGAGAGCCCCTGTTCCGAATTCCACCAGCTGCGCAAGGTTGAGATAATGCTGCCGCTCGGTGCAGGATCCAACGTAATGCGGAAGTATCCGAGTTGTAATGAACTCCTGGAGCATGTCGCGCAGTTGCCCGGTCTGTCTTGAACCTGGTGCATACAGGTTGGCGCGTTGCACCGATGCCGCCCAAGCGAGTGTCCATAGCTCTCTCAGCAAAAACTGTTGTTCGGGTTCTAGTGACAGCATTCGCGATCCATCGAAAGACTTTGCTACGGGTCGATTTTAGCGTTCTCGTTAGATCTCTGCACCACCCCGCCGGAAGGGTCGGTGGAAATAGACGACACCGCTTGCCGGGAATGGCATCCACTTGCATCGCAAAGGGAGCCCTAGCGCGGGGCCTTTTTTGCGTATGGCTGCTGATGCTGCGGGCCTTGAATTCCCCCCCCCAACCGGCCGCGACGGCGCAGCGTAAAATCAAAGGGAGCCCTTACATCCGCTACCATGCGTCAAAGAAAGGGCGTCGCAGAAGCGTCCTAGCAGTCTTGGAGTTCAGACGGTGTGAGGCATTGCGAGACCTTCGGTCGACTATAAGATCTGGTCGCAATTGGAGGCAGTTCTTGGACTGATAAGGTCTCTAATAAAGGCTTATCAGTACTGCGAATGTCGCACTCGGCAAACTTGGTGCCCGTGACGATCGCACGCGGGCGCGGCTACTGCGGTCGCGCGGCACCTGCCTCGAGGCGCTCGCCGATCTCAAGGAGGCACTCGCCTGCTACGACAAAGCGCTGTCACTCGATCCCAAGGTCGGCGTGAAACGCAGGGCCGACTCTTTGCGCAAGATCGTTTAGCGAACAGCCCGCCTTAGATCCCGTTCATTGTGGGCAATCGCAGTCGGGCCCGGCCACACGGCGTGACTACGTTGGCGGCCGGATCGGGTCTTCCTTGACGCCGCGAGCGACGATTTTTAGCGATCCGTCCGGAAGCGGCCGCTGCAGCTTCAAGGCCTCGTCCGGAGCTGCCGTCATCCAGGCTTCGACTTCGTCCGGTGTCGTTAGGATCACGGGCATCGCCTTCGGGTGGATGGCACCGACCTCGGCGTTCGGCTCTGTCGTGAGGAATGCGTAGAGGTCGTTAGCCGTCTCACCTTCCTTGACCTTCCGGACAGATGTCCAGTTGGTCCAGATGCCGGCGAAGCAGGCGAGGGGACGGCTCTCATCGAGCGCGAACCAGATATCGCCGCCCTCGGCCTTGTTGAACTCGCTGAAGGAGTTAAAAGGCACCACACAGCGGCTTTCGGTCCCCAGCCATCGCGTCCAGTGTTTGCTCTTCACATTGCGGATGTTGGTCGTCCCGCCGTCCGGCTCCATTCTGAGCAATTCCTTGAAGTCCACTGTCTTGCCCTTGGCCTGCAGCTTTACGGCTCGTTTCTTCGTGGCGTCCATCAGCGCCTTTGATGACGATGGCATCCCCCATCGCGCCGTAGCGAGCTCGCGGCCTTCGGCGCCGTTGCGCACGATCGGCGCCTTGTAATCCGGAAAGACGCCCGGCATCGGCGCTAGATTGCCGACGTAGCGGTTCATGACACGAAACAGCGCGCTGATCGCGGCTTGGTTGGTCGTGATCGAGTAAAGATTGCACATCGGTCAGGATTCGGTTCGAGGGTGGCGCGGCTGCCATGTCAACTGTAGCAGAGTCGCGGATGGACGCCGGCCCGCCTTGGCGCATTTGCGGCAGCGCAGCCGGCTGGCGAGATCGTGCACGAAGGTGGTCGGCGGGTGCTTCATCGCCGCGAGGTCCACGTCGCTCGGCGTCTTGCAGCGCGCGCACCTGATCTCCAGCCAGGGGAAGCCTCCATTGACGGCCTGATCGATGGTTGGCGACGGATCGATCGGTTCGCCGTCGCTCCACATCCGCTCGTTCCAGCTTTCGCAAAGCAGCCTATCGGCTTGCTGGATCATCGCCTCGCCTTTGGCCCGCAGTTCCGCCGATTGGGCAGCCAGGATGTTGGCCATCGCGCGTGCCTTGCCGAGCTCTTTCGCCAGAGCCTTGCGATCGCCGCCCGACAGGGGCGTAGGGTGATACTTCGGGGCCATCCGGACATCCAGGCGCAAAGAGATCGGATCGGCAAATGCAGAGCGACTACGGCGACTCGAACGCTGGCCAGCACCCGTCCTCTTCATGCCTGCCGGTGCGCTGCTGGCAGGTGTTGTCGAGCAACCGCTGCGCCACGTCTTTCCAGAGCGCGTTGTCGCCATACAGTCGGACGGCATCGGCGGTCTGGATTTCCACGGTCCGCTCGCAGCGGCGGCAGGAGACGCGCAGCACGTGGCGCTGAATTTCGGAAAGACGCCGCTGCCGTATCTGGGCCTCGGTCGTGCCGGCGCGAGGGTCTTTGAGGACGGATTGCCAGTATCCGGCCGGAAGCGGCGCATCCGGAGCCGCAGTGGAGGGGCTCGGCCTACTGACAGCTTCAGCGGCCAGCTTTTCCATCTGCTTCGGGGTCGGCATGCGCCAGCTCGCGGGTCGGTTGGTCATTTCTCAATTAGAACATAAAGTGAACAAAAGTCGAGTCCGTCCAAGGGTCTAGGTGCGAAAATCGGCCTGACGGACGGATCGGGATGTCGGAACCAAGGCAAGCCGTTCGTCTTGAATCCGGCATCAGTAATGGAGTTCCCCCCCCGATGGCCCCACGCGCCAACTGGAAAGGCTTCCTTCGTCTCTCCCTCGTCACCTGTCCGGTCGCGCTCTATCCGGCCACGTCGGAATCCGAAAAGGTCTCGTTCAACCAGCTGAACCGGAAGACCGGCCATCGGATCAAGTACGCCAAGGTCGACGCCGACACCGGCGAGGAGGTCGATAACGAGAACATCGTCAAGGGCTACAAGGTTGATACCGATACCTTCATCGAGGTGACCAAGGAGGAGCTTGAGAACGTCGCGCTGGAATCGACGCGAACCATCGAGATTGACGAATTTGTCGACCGCAGCGAGATCGATCCGCGATATCTCATTCGCCCCTACTACCTGCGTCCGGACGGTAAAGTCGGGCATGATGCCTTCGCCGTTATCCGGGAAACCATCCGCGAGATGAACAAGGTCGCAATCGGCCGCGTGGTACTGACCAATCGCGAGCACATCATCGCGCTCGAGCCTCTCGACAAGGGACTGATGGGCACGCTGCTGCGCTACCCCTACGAAGTTCGTTCCGCGGATGAGTATTTCGATGACATTCAGGATGTCAAAGTTACCAAGGACATGCTTGATCTCGCCAAACACATCGTCAATCAGAAGGCGGGCCATTTCGAGCCGGACAAGTTCGAGGACCAGTACGAAACCGCCCTCATCGATCTCATCAACGCGAAGCGCGCGGGCAAACCCATCACCGCAAAAGCGCGTCCTCGAGGTGAGAACGTCGTGGACCTGATGGACGCGCTGCGCAAGAGCATCGGAAGAGAGGGGGCGGCCGCGACAGAGCCGCCGAAGAAACCAGGCAAGAAGCCGCGCAAGGCGGCGGCCGGGCAGAAGGAAATGCTGATGCCGATCGCAGGCAAGGAGCCGGCGAAGGAGACCGCGGCGAAGAAGCCGGCGGCCAAGCCGCAGCGGAAGTCGGCTTAGGAGTCGTGAAGCATCCGGTGATGCCGATGGCCACTACTTAGCCGTCCGCGGCAGCCCCGGCGAATGGCGATTCCCATCTCGACGACGTTATACGAGGTCATCTCGTCAGCCGCCTAATGGCGGCCCGGTCGGTGCGCAACGCCAGAACGGCGGCGGACCGCGAGGCCGAAGCAACCGCGCATAGAGCCGTCGACCTCGCGATTTGAAATAGCGTCTTGTGCGCTTTGCGCGCCGCTGGGAAGTTTATCAATTCGCGTGATTTTCCCTTGGGAGTGTTTGGTAGCATCGCCTTCAGCCCAATCAGTTCGATTTGCGGGCTTCGACCTGCAGAGGCAATCCATCGGCGCGGTACGCAACCATGGGTGCAGCGCACCATCGGCAAGCTTAACATTCTTGAATCCTCAAGCGTGCGAAACCGCGCTAGGATTAGATTTTCCCTCAGGGGGCAGCTTATGTTCGACATGGCAACCACCGCGCTTTTGCGCACGATTCTCGATGAAGTCTGTGAAAGCGTCTCGGACCGGGAGACCGGGGCACGTGCCCACGTCGCGTCGAAAATCCTAGAGGCTGCGACGAGAGGCGAAATCTCTCCCGAGGGTCTCAAACAGGTTGGTCGCGACGCCCTCTCGCACGCGCCGACGATGTGGCGCTGATCGCGGGGCGGGCGTGAACTTTCAAGTCACCGTCCTGAAGATTTTGGTAGCTTATCCGGACGGCTTTGCCGTGATGGAGGACCTCAAGAGGGATATGGCCATCCTGGCAACGAGTGGCCGCGACTGGGCGGACCGGACCAGGCGCCTCGCGGCGAGAGTGCCCGACCTCGACATCTTCTCACAAGGATTGGTCGAACGGATAAGCGGAGGATGGAAGATCACGTCCAAAGGACGGGCGTTGCTCGAATTGATGGAAGCGCGGCCAACGGCCTTGGAAAGGGCTGAGGCGCCTCCAGTTCTGGAGACGAGTGCGACCTCGTCGGCGCCTGTTCCTCCGCTCCGGCAGCCCGCCGATCGTGCCAAGCGACGGCGCGAAAGACGTGAACGTCGGCGCGAGGCGCGCGAACGGGCAAGAGCAAACGCGTCTTGAGGTAGCGAATGAGGGAAGAAAAATCCGCCAAATGGGAGCAGCGGTTTGATAGTCCCGGAATATCGATCTGCCTCCCCAGCCCCAAGCGTACCGCCGTTACCTTGTTTGCGGCCATGCCGGCCCCGATCTACTCGGGACGGCGACTGAGCACGGGTCCTTCTACCGAGCCGGCGAGCGACAATATAGCGAGGAAATGGAGGCCGAACCCGCGCGGGAGAGCTGGCCGGGTTCCTTTTGAGAGGGCGTTGCGCGGTCGGTGAGGCTGTATAGCTACTTCAGACAATCGCCATAAAGTTCACCGACACGATCCCCAACAGTCAATCTTCACGAAGGCCATAATGTCCCAGTACTCACTCGATGTATTGCGTCAGCGCTATGTCGTCGAGAAAAGACCGCTCGAGGCCAGCGTCGAGCAGATCTTGCGGGCCGACACCCGCGCCGGAGCGCGTGCCATTCTGGCTTCAATCGATAAACGCCGCTTTGAAAATAGGTCCGAAGGGCAGCGCCTCCGCAAGATGCTGCGCTTTGAGACCTCTCTCTGGGAAGGCGGCCATCGTGTCGTGGCAGGCGTGGACGAGGCCGGAATGAGCCCTCTTGCGGGGCCAGTGTCCGCGGGCGCGGTGATCCTGAAACCTGGCACGCGGATTGTTGGAATCGATGACTCGAAGAAGCTCGACGCTGCCGCTCGCGAGGAACTGGCGAAGGAGATCAAGGAAAAGGCAGAGAGTTGGAGTGTGGCGTTCGTGGAGGTCGAAGAGATCGACGCGATCAACATCTATTGGGCCGGCATCCAGGCCATGCAGCGTGCGGTCCGGGGGCTAGGCTTGACGCCGCAGCACTTGCTGATCGATGCGAAGCGTTTGAAGGAAATCGACATCCCTCAGCAGGCCATCATCAAAGGCGACGCCAAGTCCGCCAGCATCGCGGCCGCCTCCATCCTCGCGAAAGTCGAGCGCGACAGCGTCATGCGGGCGCTCGATCTGCGTCACCCCGGCTACGGATTCGCAGATCACAAGGGCTATCCCGTGCCGGCTCACTATGGGGCGCTCGCCAGGCTTGGTGCATGCGCAGCTCACCGGAGATCGTTCGGACCCGTACGTAAGGCTCTCGGGTTGCCGCCCCTGCCGCCCTGGCCTTCGGCATCCGAGCGGCCCGCCGGCTGACTCCAGATCGTCAGCTTCGTCTCAGTGGTGCTATTTTCGCGACCACTTCTTTTCGCGAACGACGTCCTTCGCGTTCTTGTCGGAGCGCAGGCCGAGATAGACCGGCTGGCGCAGCTCGGTCCACTCGGCAAACTTCACTTCCGCGACCAACGCAGGACGCACCCAGGTCGTTAACCGCTCGTCCTTCACCTTGGTAGGAAACGGCGACTTGGCGGTTTTGAGCTTCATGAGCTTGCCGTGAAGCTCTTCGAGAACTTGGTGGCTGAAGCCGGTGCCAACGTGGCCTATGTACCGCCATGCATCCCCTTCGCGTACCGCGAGGACGAGAGCGCCGAAGAAAGGCCGGGTTCGCCTCGGCGCCGTGAAGCCGGCGATCACGACCTCTTGCCGCTGCGCGGTCTTCACCTTCAGCCAGTCGGCGGTCCGGCGTCCGGACGCGTACGGGCTATCGGCGCGCTTGGCCATGATGCCTTCGAGATGTCTCCGCTCGGCATCTGCGAAGAACTTCGTTCCCTTGCCTTTGCGGTGATTGCTGAATGCGATCAGCTTGTGGCGTGGAAAGATGGCCTTGAGCCGCTTCTTGCGCTCGAGGAGCGGCAGCGCACGCAGGTCTTCACCGTCTTCGAACATGAGGTCGAAGGCGCAATACAGGAGCTTCGCCTCATGGCGCAGCGCGTTTTGAAGCAACTGGAAATGCGAGACGCCGTCCTTTCCGATCGCGACGAGCTCCCCGTCGATGACGGCGTCGCCCTTCACGCCCTCCAGCGCTTTGGCGACCTCGATATAGCTGCGGCTGATGATGTTGCCATTTCGGCTGTAGAGCGCAACCTTGCCTCGCCGGATTTCCGCGATCATCCGGAAGCCGTCATACTTGTCCTCGAAAACCCAGCCGGGATCGTCGAACGGCGCGTCGGTGAGCGTAGCGAGCATCGGCTGCAGGCGCTTGGGCAGGGTCGACGTCCGGCTCATTCGAGGCCAATCCTTAAGAGCACGTTGCGAAATGCATGGACGTCCTTCAAGGATTAGGGAACGCTTCGGGGCCGCGTCGTGTTCCGCAGGCTCCGTGGCATGCGACGTTGACGCTCGATTAAGGAGGGCGGATCAGACCGATGGCGAGAAAACTGAAAACCTTTCAGACTTCGCTGGGTTTCTTCGATCTGGCGATCGCCGCTCCTTCCATGAAAGCGGCCCTCGAAGCCTGGGGCGCCAACAGCAATCTCTTCCACCAGGGCGCGGCGAAGGAAAGCGACGATCCGGACGTCATCGCTGCGGCCATGAAGAAGCCGGGCGTCGTTCTCAGGCGCCCGGTCGGATCCAACCGATCCTTCAGTGAGCAAGCCGAACTGCCCTCCGATCTCGGCGGGGACAGAAGATCAACGAACGCCCCGCGCAAATCGAAGAGCCAAATTGCGAAGAAGCCTTCCTCACGTCTCGTCGACAAGACGGCCGAGCGGAAGGCTGCGCTTGCCTACGAACGGGAGGAGAGGCGCCGGGAGAGTGAACGGGCGAGGGAGGAGGCCGCCAGGCAGAGAGAACGTGAGCGCCGTCAGCAGGCGGTCGACAAGGCGCAGGCTGCGCTGGACAAGGCGGAGCAGGAGCACGCGAAGCGAGCTGCCGCCATCCAGGCCGAGGTTGAGGCTCTCGCGAGGAGATCGCAAACCGAAGACGATCGCTGGAATAAGGAGAGGGAGCGATTGGAAGCTGCGCTGCAGCGTGCGCGGAGTTAGTTTCTTGGCAGTTCTTGCTCGGCGGCACCGAGGGAAGGCAAAGGGTTGCCGTCAAGCGATCATCGTTCGGGGTCTGGTGCGCGCGCTGCGGCTCGGTTCACCGTGGTGCCGTCCCCTCGGTCCTCGGGAGCGAGCTCCATGACCGCTTGATGCAGCTCGGCCGGAATCGTCAACGGACTTTCGGGGCCTTGTTCGCCCACTGCCAGAAGCGATCGAACGCATCCATCAAAGGTCCTCCCGCAGGTCCCGGAAGAAGGGGTGGCGAACCTTTCCCTCGACCGACTTCGCGCGATACTCGATCTCGGCCAGAAGCTTGGGTTCGACGCAGATGCCCTTGTGACCGATGCGCTTGGTGTATGGTTGGGTCTTTCGGATGAGGGGTTTAAGCCGTTTCTGCAGATCGGCGGCCGAGACCTTGTCGAAGCCGTGGTCGACTTTGCCGGCATAGACCAGATCGTCGCCCTTGCGCCGGCCGACGTAGATGCCGTCCATCGAGTGCGAAGCCGGCAATGGTCAGCGTCTCACGCTGTACGCAGGTTTTTTTGACCCAATCATTCGTGCATCCTTTCGGGTAGGTACTGCCCCGGACCTTCGAGATGACGCGTTCGAGGCCGAGCTTGCAGGCGTGCGCGAACATCTCGCGGCCGTCGATCTCGAAGCTTTCGCTGAACTGGATGTCGGTGCCGCCTAGGATCTTCTTGAGTGCGGCTTTGCGCTGAAAGAGCGGCAGCTTCCGAATGTCGCGGCCGTTCAGATAGAGCAGATCGAACGCTACAAGCACGATGCTCTTTGACTTGCCCTTGAGCTCGTTTTGTAGGACGAAAAGTCGGTCGTGCCGTCGGCAGCCGGTACCACGATCTCGCCGTCCACCACCGCCGAGTTGGCCTTGATCCGCCAGGCATCATGAGCGACCTTCTTGAAGCGATGCGTCCAATCGTGGCCGCGCCGGGTGAAGATCTTCGCCGTCTCATTGGCCAGATGGACCTGAATACGGTAGCCGTCGAACTTGATTTCGTGAATCCAGCGCTCTCAGGACGGCACCTTCTCGATCGAAGTGGCCAGGGCCGGTTCGATGAAGCCAGGGAGACGCGCTTTGACGCCGATGGCCGCCGGCATTTTACGCTGAAACGCCACTGACTAACTCCACGCTACGGCCGATTCAAATTGGCACAGTTCGAATCGTTCCGGAACCGCCGAATCCTTGTTGCGTTGCCTCGACGCCACCGAGGTCACCAAGGAGGAGTTCGAGGAGCTGGCGCTGGAGTCGACGCGGACCATCGAGATTGACGAGTTCGTCGACAAGGCAGACATCGACCCGCGCTAACTGATCCGTCCGTACTACCTGCGTCCCGACGGCAAGGTCGGTCACGACGCCTTTGCGGTGATCAGGGAGACCATCCGGGAGATGGACAAGGTGGCGATCGGCCGCGTGGTTCTCGCCAACCGCGCGAGCACATTATCGCGCTCGAGCCGTTGGAGAAGGGTCTCGTCGGTACACTGCTGCGCTACCCCTACGAGGTCCGCTCCGAGCAGGAGTACTTCGACGAGATCCAGGACGTCAAAGTCACCAAGGACATGCTCGACCTCGCAAGGCACATCGTCAACCAAAAGACGGGCACGTTCGACCCCGAAAAATTCGAGGATCACTATGAGACTGCGCTGGTCAACCTGATCAACCAGAAGCGCGCCGGCAAAACCATCCGCCCGAAGGAGCGGCCCAAAGGCGAAAACGTGGTCGACCTGATGGAGGCGTTACGGCAGAGCGTAGGTCGGGAGACCGCGCCGGCGAAGCCGGCAAAGCCTGCCAAGAAACCTCGCAAGGCCTCGGCCGGTCAAAAGGAGATGCTGATGCCGATCGCCGGCAAGAAGCCGGCGAAGGAAGCCTCGGCGAAGAAGCCCGCCACGGGCCAACGGCGGAAGTCGGCCTAGGCGGTCGATGTCCGAGGCACCGTCGGTGCATCGGAAAGCTTCATGCTGTCCGCTGCCTTTAGTTCGCGCATGAGCTGGGCGCTCGGCGAAGTCTCGAACTCTTCGATAGCTTTCCGAGCCGAGATGCTTCTCAAGAATATGGTTCACGTACTTTAGCGAATGGCCCGTGATGGTAGCGATCTCCTGGGGAGTGCAGCCGGCTTCCGACAGCAACGTGATGGCAGTGCCTCGCAAATCGTTGAAGTGAAGCGAGACTACACAAAGCTTATCAGTTGAAGTTGAGGGACTGTATTTGGGCAATTCGCGGAATGAGCGGTTATGGAATGGCCGCTTTCGAGGGATAAACGCAGGGTAGCTCAAGACGTTACGGTTTCTGACACTTAGGAAACAGCGACGCCCTTTGACATTTCTGGAGGCGTACCTTCGAAAGAACTACTCGCTACTCTTGCCCAGCGGACGCCGCTGTCGCAATGCTCACGAAGAGACCCTGTAGCGATTTGGACGTCAGCTCGACCACCGCTGCGTTGGGGCTGCCCAGCTGAGCAACTTTGTCGTTAGTGATGAGATTAGTCACTCGCAATTCCTCCCGGGACAGTTCGTGTAAATCTTCCCACGGCGGAACATTTAGCGACAGTGACAATAGGTCACCCGCGCCACCCATGTCGAAGGTGTATTTGGCGAGACGTCCGATATCGCGCTCCACGGTCATGAGATCTTCTGCGCTGTAGCTCGCGGCGCGCGCATTGTCAGCGCGGTCACCCATCCAGATCTGATGTACGCGGACGTGCGCCTGTTCTGGCACGTAGCGCAACTTGCCCGACAATAGCAGAAAAACACACATGGACTCGCAGTAGGCCTCCGGCGACACGTTGGCGCGCTCGCCGCGTGCGCTGTGGGTAAGCACGCTCACCCCTACGGTCGTCAACATCCCGAGCTCTCGGAAACGGCGTCCGAGCGCGATCGAGTCGTTGACCGAGCCGCCGCTAGAATCCAGCACGACAGTTTCGCCCTTGAGCTGATGACGGCGCGCGAATTCATCGAAGTCCCCTGGAGTCTCGGCGGTGACGATGCCGACCGCGCTGACCCAGCCCCGGCAATTCGGTTGGCAAGTGACCCAGCTGAACCTCATCGGCAATTTGCGTTCTTCGAGGGCGACGTCGGCGTACGCCGAAGCGCCCAGCATAGCCATCAGGCCGAGCAATGCGACGAAACGGGCGGCGGCGCTGAGCAACATGCGATCTCGGGTGGCCGCTCGGCGAGCGAGCATGTATCCCTCTCCCTGGCTGTCTATCGGGTGGAGTGAGCGGCGTTACAACGGCGTGCGTACACCGGAGACATCTGGTGCTGCCGGGTCGTCGGTACAGATCCAGAATCGAATCTTAGCCAGGACTGATGCTTGGCGCGCCATTTCGGGCCGGGGCCACGAATGCGGTGCAGCCCGGGTCGGTAGCTGTCGCGCACGTCCATAATCAGGTTGTGAAAGACGCTGGCGAAGTCGGAGACAAACTGAGAAGTCCTACGAGCAAAACCCGAAAATGCGGTTGCACCCATTGTTGTCATTGATGAACCCCTCCTAGTTCACTTGCCGCTCAACACATCGGCCGTTATACCCGAGCGTAGCCTCCGACAGATGGGCCAAGCCATTGCGCGGAGGTTGATCCTCACCAGACCTTTCGCTGAGAAGAATACACTAAGGTTTAGGCCCTGCCCACGAGGGCCTTGCGACTGATGGGAAGGTCGCATCTCCTCATGGCGCGGTCAGAGCCAAGGTTGAACGCTGATTGACAGGTGTTTCGCGCTTCGAGGTGCCGCTGGCGAAAAGAGTTCTTCATCGCTACGGCGTTCGCATGCGCACGTCTATTTCATAGAGACTGGCCTAGTGTCGGTCGGTGCGAAGGTGGGGACGCAAGAGTTCGTTGAGGTGTGGTTGATCGGCTCGGAAGGGTTCGCGGGAATACATCACGCTTTGACGATAAACGCGCAGCCGATGCACCGCCGAATTGTGCAGGTGGCAGGCACGGCCAATCGGCTCAGAGTGGATCGCTTTCAACGGGCTAAACAACCAGCTCACCAGCGCTATCTGCATGGTTTCGGGGAGTGGTGGGACGGATGTCTTAGCAGTCCGGCAGTCCGCGCTCGGTCAAATCTGGATGAAGCGTGCAGCCGGCATGCTTCGCCGCGAGAAAATTTAAGTTAAGTAGATCGCGCGGTCGATTGTGGGAGCTGCAGCGGCTTTCTCCGCGACTTTCGTCAACTGTATGGACAGGTCCCGGCAGAATCTGAATGTGATGGACAAACGCACTGATTGAAGATGCGCGAGCTAGCCACAGCAGCCGCAGAAGGCGAAACCGCTGCGATGCGATCGCATCTGAATTGAAATCGATGACAAATGGTTATTGGATAAATAGCCACTGGGCATTTCCCTTTATCCGGCGGCGGCGGCACCGTCATCCTTGTTCGCAGTGTGCGAGCCATTGCTTACGCCGCCACTTCGACACGCTAACAAGATCCACAATCAGGAGGCAATAAATGCCAGTAAAGAGGCCGGTTCTCACGCCGTCCGGGGGCGGCAAGACGGTGAAGTTGAGCGGGGGCTCGAGCATCGAGCTGAAAGTGGAGAGCAGCGAGTCTGGAGGCGAATATGGCACTATCCTGTGGACAGTACGGGCCGGTGAGGAGCCGCCGCTGCACACCCACACGCGCGAGGACGAACTGCTCTACGTGGTGCAGGGGAAGCTAGTCGCGCAGGTCGGCGATGCTCGCGTCGAGGTGGGGCCAGGCGCCTACGCAGCTCTTCCCCGCGATGTGCCGCATACGATCGAGGTGATTGGCGACCAAGCGACCCTGCTGGTCAGTTTCGTGCCAGGTGGGTTGGAGCGCTTCTTGGTCCCAAGGGACGGCGAGCAGCCCGATCCGGCCGCTTTCGGCCTGGCGTTCCCCTAGGAACGGCGCGGCGTTCGTGACCGTGCGCCCGCGCGGGCCCGGACGCCTTGCGCTCGCGACCGAGCCATATGATTGATTGCACGCGCTCGCCGATCGTCGGAATGGCACCGCCGTTCAGCGGCGTGTCCTGTGATCTATGGCTGAATTTCATCGTGGCGACACCGGCATGGATTGGAGGCGCCCGTCCAGACGATGCTGTCCTGGGAGCCTGAGCGCATCATCTTCTCGCGCGGCCCTCGGCACGATGCAAATGGTGCCGCTGAGCTGCGCAGCGCATTTAGATGACTTTTGAAGCAGTCGTAGTGAACGCGTGCGCCACATGCTCTCGTCGGATGCTGGGCACATTCCACGAATTCGCGCCGTGCGAACGACGACCGGCCGACGCTCGGCAGGACTCACGGATTGGTCTTGAGGTTCTTCGCGAAATGTTCAACGAACGCTCGCGCCGCGAGTTTCGCTCCGCGTCCGGCTGGGAAAATGGCGTTGACGTCCGCGGCGCCCATGTTCCAATCCGTGAGGATCTGCACTAACGCGCCCGACTTAAGCTCGGCGCGACAGCCCCAGAGACTGCAGGCCACGATCCCGATCCCGGCGACGCCGCCGGCCACGGCCGCTTCGTTGATGTTCCCGGACAGAGGAGCTTCCACCTTTGTGGAAACGGTTCTTCCGTTCTTCTCGAAAAAACAGACGCCATTCGAACCCGGGACACCAATCAACACGGGATGTCCGGAGAGATCGTTCGGCGTCTTCGGGTACCCAGCCCGTTTCAGGTAGGCCGGCGAGGCGGCGATGAGCAGAGGATTTGATCCTACCCGTCTTACAGTCGCGGAGGAATCCTCCAACTTTCCGGACCGGATCGCTACGTCGATCGCGCTCCTGATGAGGTCCTGGCGACCGTCGTCCATTGCCAAATCGATCCGCAGTGCGGGGTGCTTCGAAATGAAGGCGGGAAGTCGCGGTATGACCTCCCGAATCGCCATGCTAGGCGTCAAGCCTATCCGGAGGACACCCCGAAGCACGCCCTTGCCGTGAATCGCTTGGGTCGCTTCTTCCAGAATTGCAAGCGCGGGCTCGACCTTTGCGAGGTAGTCTGCCCCGGCTTCGGTGAGCACAACGGCCCTTGTAGATCTCGCGAAGAGGGAAGCGCCCACCTCGCGTTCGAGCGAAGCGATGAGCCGAGACGCCGAAGGTTGCGAAAGTCCGAGATCCTTGCCGGCCCGCGAGAAGCTACCGGTATGTGCGACACGGACGAAGAGTGTTAGAGCAAGGAGTCGATCAGTCATCTGGTCTTCGCGCGAAGTTAGGTTATGTTCGAGCCTCGTCCCGGATCCAACTTATTCCAAAACCGAATGAGTGGCGAGCCGCATAAGGCGGTGATCCTCGCGCCACCTGGTGTGTAGCCCGACGAGGGCGATCAAGGCCAGGGCGGCCGAAACGTACGGCGCACGGTGGGCGAAACGGCTGAAGCCGCCCCAATCCTTGGAGCGAAAAAGACAACTTAACGAGAGCTGTTCTGAGAGTGTCGTGTCAGATGACCCGCCGGGCAAGACCACGGTGAGGATCGCTCACCGCGAAGAAAGAATGCGAGAGGATTTTGCTAAATGCATTCGACCAGCTGTCTGAGCGCCTGGAAGGCGGGTGTCGAGATCAGGCACAGTGGCTGCTCGATAACCGACGCAGCGATCTTCTAGCGCTCGCGCCTGAGGTCCTCGGCCGCGCGCCGGAGGGTTTCGTGAAGCCAATCATGCGACGGCTCGCCTTCGACACGCTCATGCCACAACAGCCGGACCTCCACCGGCGTCGTCGTGTAAGGCAGCTCATAGCTCGCAATCGCATGGTTTTGCGCGAGCGCCTTTGCGAGTGGACGGGGTACAATCGCCGCCAGTTCTGAATCCACCAGCAGCGCCGGCAGCGCAAGAAAATGCGGCAATGAGACCGCGATCCGCGGCGGCCGATCGCTCTCGGTCAGTGCTCGCTCAAGGGCTACGCGGTCGTACATCTCCGAGCGCCTGGCGAGGCCGCGCTCGGAGATGTAGCCGCCGATCGCTCCCTCCTGCTCACCTCCAAACGAGACAACGACCAGCGGCAGGCGCGCAAGCTTTTCGTTGTCCAGCCGCCCGAGCTTGCGCTTTCTACCGACGATCAGCACATCGTCATATTCGAACAAGAAAGCCGTGCGAAAGCGGCTCGGCGGAGACGAGAACACGCCGATCGCAACGTCGATGCGAGCGAGGTCGATTTGCTCGGCAAGATCGATCCTCGTCACTGGTTTGATGGTGAGGTCTATCGAAGGAGCCTCGCGGCTCAATATCTTGAGCAGCGGCGGCGCCAGCACCATCGTCGTGAAGTCGTTGGCGGCGAGCGTAAACGGCTTGGTGGAGGTCGCCGGAGCGAAGGTCGGCAGCTCGACCGCTGCTTCCAGCGATCGTAGCGCTTGACGAACCTTTGGGGCCATGGTCAACGCGCGCGCCGTCGGCTGCATGCCCGCGGCAGTGCGGACGAACAGCTCGTCCTCCAGCATCTCGCGCAGTCGCGCAAGCGAGTGGCTTACGGCGGACTGGCTCAGAGCGACTTTCTGGCTGGCCCGCAGCACGCTGCGCTCCTCCATAACCGCGTCGAACACCTTGAGCAGGTTCAGGTCCAACGTCTTGAAGGAAACTGACACGTTGAGAGCCCTTTGTGTGGCGGATCGTTCGCCTCGGCGGAATATTGGGATCGTATGCAGTTAAGCCAGCTGGTTCGTTGGATGCAACCGATCGGATTTTCCAGGAGCTTTACTGTCGTACCCTCAGCATCGTCATGTGAAGCCGGTTCAGGATCAATCTGCAAGAATTTCACTTCCGCAGCCGACCAATCCCGTCATTATTCCGTATCGGATTTGGAGGAACCGATCATGAAATCCAGCGTGGTGTCCGGTGTCAAAGGCCCAAGGGTATTGGATTGCAGAGTGCCAAGGGCCTGATGCTCAGTTCGGCGTTCTATTGGGATTTCAATGACGAGACGTGCGCATGGTCGAAGCGTTTCATCGAGAAGACCCAGAAAGTCCCCACCATGATCCATGCCGGCACCTATGGGCGGTAATGCACTATCTCGAGGCAGTCGAAGCTGCGGCACAATAGATGGGCCGACCGTCGCCGCCAAGATGCGGGAAATGCCTGTAAACGACTTCATCACGAAGAATGGCCGGATCCGCCAGGGCGGCGGGCTGGTCCGCGACATGTATCGCTTCCGCGTCAAGTCGTCGGAGGAGCCGAAGTACAAGTTCGACTACTACCAGTTGCTTGCGACTATCCCGGGAGAGAAAGCGTTCAGGACGATGGAGGAGGGAAGATGTCCGCTCTTGAGGAAGTTCTGATCGGCGAATGTAAGGCAGATGCTGTCGTGCAAACCCGAATCGACGAGATCATAGCCGGCCGGTTTGCATGCCGCGAATTCTGCGACGCTCCGGTTCCACGGCGGACCATCGAGCAAATTCTGCGTGTGGCGCGGTTCGCGCCAAGTGGTGCGAACATCCAGCCATGGCACGTCTATGTGCTTGCGGGCGCGGCCAAGTACAGGGTCTCGGCGGCGCTGCTGGAAGCGCACGAAACCTCCAGCGACGAGCACGTGTCGGAATACAAATACTACGCCAGCGATCTACCCGATCGGTATCTGCGGCGGCGACAGGAGTTCGGACGATTGTTCTACGGCTCGCTCGGGATTGCTCAAGCCGATGTCGAGGCTAGGAGCTACCAGACCGCGAAGAACTACACGTTCTTCGGCGCGCCGGTGGGATTGATCGTGACCATCGACCGCCGACTGGAAATTGGGAGCTGGCTCGACCTCGGAATGTTCGTGCAGAACGTGATGCTAGCGGCGGCGGGCCGTGGTCTTCAGTCTTGTCCCCAGGAGACGTTCTCGAAGTATCACCAAATCCTGCGTTCGCTGCTGTCGATTCCGGAGGAGCAGATGGTGGTGTGTGGCATCTCCATCGGCCGTGCCAAGGTTTCCACGATGGACAGGTTAATGCCGCGGGCGGAAGTCGATGAGTTCGCCACGTTCGTGGGATTCGAAGCGTAAACCCAATCGAAAAAGGAGACGGCCATGGGAAGCCGAGAAGATTTGATTCAGCGCAGCATTCCGTTCCTACGGGAAGTCAAGGACATGACACCTGGCGCCAAGATGGAACGTTGGCTCAACGAGACATACGGGGAAGAGAGCGCGCTGTATCAGGATCTTGCTCGACTGATCAAGGTGGGCGTCGAGGAGGGATGGGCGGCAAACCAGGAGGTCGCAGGCCCGAATTACCGGCGCAGCCGCATCCTCGAGCCGACGCCGGAAACGTTCCAGTTCAGCATCACTACTGTCTACATGAACAGCGCCGATCCGCGCCGGTTCAAAGACGAGGACGATCTCGGCGTATTGCGTGGGCAATATCACGGTCATCCTTATGGTGAGCTCAACCTCGTCGTCCCGCTCAACAAGGGCGCGGAGTTGAAAGGCCTGCAGGGGTGGCAAGGACCTGGCTGGACGGCGCCGGATCCTGGCAGCCGCCACTATCCCGAGGTAAGAGGTGGCGCGGTGATCGCCCTGTTTTATCTGCCGGCCGGGCGAATCTCCTATGATTTCAAAGCTCAGCCTGATCGCTGACTTCGCATCGCGGGCGGCGTCAATGGCGACATCGGCGTTGGCATGAAGTGGTGACGCGGATCTTCCGGTCAATTCTAAGAGTATCGGACGTTGGCCCTTGTTTGCCGACGGAGCTCGGTGAAACATTGGGTAGCACCTTTATGAATCTGCGTGGCGCGACGGTGGTCTGGCTGCTCGCCGGCGGGGCCGGGAGGCGCGAGACATCCAACGTCCTGTGGCCGAAAAAACACGGAGCCCGGCGGAGAAGGGCACCGCCGCAAATGCACCTGTGGGCCTTGCCGATGCGATCTGAAGGCGCCCCGATGTTCGATCGGGACGTTCAGGCGGATATTTCGAGTTCGGACGCAGTGTATTCCAAATTTGTGCAATGATACTGGCACCCGCGAAAAGTGATGTTAGGTCGTGTCAGCCCTTTAACGGCATTGCTGAGTCAGGGCAGATGTCGGCTGCTGACTCAGCCTGTGTGAAAAGGGCGGCGCTGTCATCTTATGATCGAATTTTCTCGTTTCTATTCCAAGACAAAAATGCTCGCGAGGGTGATTGTACCTCTCACTTCCAGCCATATTCCTCGAAGCCGCAATCGGCCATGGCTGATCTTCATTTAGCCGCACTCCCAAATGTAAGCGCTCTGCGCCATAGCAGCTACCTAGTCTCTGATGCTCGGTCTATAATGGGTAATGCAAAAGAATCCCGATGCCGAACATACATTGAAAGGCATCTTTGAGAAGTATTCGACACGCCACGAACGATATCGTGCTGCAAGCGATGCGTTCGCGATCAAGGCCGGGTCAATGCAGGACACTATATTTCGCCTCTGGTTTGACGAGCGGCATAAGGAATTTGAACGGGACCAAGCCAGTAGATCGACTTAAAAACTGCTTCGCGCAGTAATAGGTCATGGACCAGTGACCTAGCCGGAGCCAATTTCACTCAGCTATTCCTGTTGGTCTAGAGGAGCGTTCAATTGAGTGCTACACGACCGGCCTGGTGGCACTCGCCGGTTTTAAGGACCCATGGCGCTTCAGCGCAGCAAGGAAGTAGCGCCACACTTCGTCGGTTCACGCAATCCGTATCGTTCAAGGATCGGCTCGCCTCGTTTGCCGAAGAGGCTCGGGAGAAGGCATCGCAGATGCTCGCTGGGGCGGAGCGGGATCTCGGCGACCGACATGCCACCGCCCATTGAGGTGGCTTGGATTAGCCTTCCATCGGGGTAAGATAGCAACCGGTGGAGGTAGTCGGAGGCTCGTTCCAATGGACTACAATCGCACGGCAGTCATTTGGTTTGGTGTTGCTGTAGCCATCGTGATTACGCTCGCGTACATCACGACATTGAATAGTACGCATATCCGCACCGTGCAAAACACGCCGGCCGGAACGGTCGGGCTGGCGAGGCCACACCCACCGATTGACCGGGCGCCGGGTCAAGAGCTACCGGCGCGTCAGTAGCCGCTGGCCGTGACGTGCCATCCGACTGGTCGCTGCTGGCTTTGAAGCTTTGAGAACGGACAAAGGATTTGCGGAGGAGCGATGGTCGGATTCGAGTCCTTTGAAAGAGCACGACGGCGACTGAAGACAAAAGCACAACTGGTTTCGCATTCAATAGTCTGGCGTCACCTCACCGGAAATTGGGCTATGCCGCTGCCGCGATCGCGCGTTCTATCTCCGGTGCAGGTGCGGCTTGCTCGGCTTGAACCTGGAGAAGATCGGCCCACTGCATGTCTTTGTAGTTGAAGTTGCGCGCGAGAGTGGGCTTCACCACCATGAAGTAGGGCGATAAATCGAAGTCGCGCGGCGCGTAGAGGGATGAATGACGGATCGCGGCGACTTCGCGCAGCGCGGACTGATTCTCGATGTATGTGATCTTGGGTAGGACCGGGTAACGCACGGCCTCGAATGCCTGCGCAATCAGCGACGAACAGATGATGCGGCTCGCATCGCCGGAGCCGAGCGCGATGGTTTGGCGACGCCAACGCTGAGGCAGCGGACACGGGAACAGGTAGCGCATGAGGTCGATGATGTTCTTGAAATCGTATCTGAGACCAATGCGTTCGAATGCGTAGCGGCAGACCACTTCGCGGTCCGCTTCGCTCAGGCCGACTGGTCGGCAGATGCGGGTCTGGCAAGGCAAATATTTCGACAGAGGGGCCGACACGACACCTTCGTCGATATTGGCTTCAATCAGGACGTGCGGCTCGCCGCGAGTTGTGGCGCCCGCTATTGGTCCGACGTACAACGCCGAATGGGACCATGTCGATTGAGTGATATACTTAATGCTGCTGGAAATACGACCTTTGCCCTCGACCAGCAGGACGTCACCGGGCTGAAGTGTGTCACGTAAGGCCGTCGTCGCGTCGTCTGAGGTGAGCGTCTCACAGTGATTGGCCGGCTTCTGCAGCCGGGCGATCAAACGTTCGACGTTGTCGAACATCCAGCCCATCACTCTTTCCTTGTTTTTGGCGCTTCCTGTATGGCGGTTCCAGACGACTGTCCGGTCTTTATCCAAGCGTAGTCACGTAAGACGGACGGGGCCATTGCGCGGAGGTCGATCAGTGCGCTGCATTTGTCTGAGACGGCCATACCAAAGTTTACAATTGACCACCGCCGTCCCCAGTGATGAGAATCCCGCACCTCCTCCGGCGGGCTATAGGTCCATCAGCAAGATGACGCTGCTCTGCACCGGGTGCATCCGCGAGATCGCGGGAGTGGAGCGAAGAGACCAATGATGACACTCAGCGCGTCTGACGGCTGTGCCTGGGGCTAATTTAGCGGCCAGGACTTTGGCTCGCCTAGAATGTCAAGAGCGAGTGCGCACGACCGAGGAACGCTAAAAATGTCTCAAATAGACGTTGACCTTCCTCAAACCGGGAGCATGTTGATCACCGTACCAAGAACAAAGCACAGCGATCCGATAAGATAAAGCCAGTTCGCTAGATTGCCCATGCGACATCCCGTGGGTCGACCGGCTGGGGCCCTGCAGGCTCGTTCATTTCTGCATTTATCCTCATTTGTCCACGGCCACTTTCCATCACGCAAGCGGCGGCTCAAGGAAGCCGCAAGCCGCCAAGCTTTGGCGTAACGACTAGCCGCAATCGCCGCCGGCCATGGTCACCACCGGCCGCAAGAGCAGTCGGAATAGCAATGCTCGGATCGCTTCATTATTACTGTCACCGTTGAGAGGCGGCGATCTGATCGCCGATCCGCTGGAGGCCGGCGCCGACTTATGACACGCACGCGCGGACCTTCGGGAGCGCGGAGGAGTTTACTAATACGACGGACAAGTCGGCGTGTCGGTCCAGGGCGCTGTCGCATAAGCGGCGACGCGAGGTGAGGGCAAGCAACCTGAAGTAGAATATCCGTAGCCATCTGCTCCATAATATGAGTCATAGGTCGGATAGTCCCAATCCGAACGATAGGCGGGATAACCCCAGTACGAACTATAGGCGGGATAGCCCCGGTAAGAAGCGTGGGGATGAGCCCGCCGCACCTGATAGCGCACATCCAAAGTCACGGCTGGTGTGTCCGCCTTGATCGACGTGCCATTGATCGGCGCAGCAGACGACTTAGCCGTGGCGGCCAGCGCGAGAGGAACAGCAATTGCGAGCGCAATCGCGAGGCTGCGGATTTGAATCTTCATGGTAGCTCCTGTCTGAGTTGAAAATGGCTCTCCACCACAGCGAGAATGACCTTCCAACGCTGGCGAGGGAAATCACGTCCGGCCATAGAGTCGATACACGATCGTTATTGCCGAGCCGTGAGTGCGGCACCGAGGAATGCCACCGGCAGAGCCTGCAGGGATTGGAGTTCCCGTCCCTTGGACCAATCGAAGTTGTGCGTGCCGAGGCGCCGATCTTGACCATCTTGATCGTGACGCCCCGACCGGGTGCCCGACCGAGGTAAGAGAGAAGGACATGTCCAATCTGCGGTGCGCACGATGCACAGAGAAAGTTTTGGAAGGCCGGAGAGCCGGAGACGTATTCCCCCCCCTGTCATTCGCCCCGCGTGCCGAGACGCGACACTGCGAGCAGTATCCGTGGTTTGGTTCGATCCGGGCGTCTTACAGTTGTTCTGCATTGCCGTTTGGGGCGACGCGGCGCCGAAATGACAACACAACCGGACTGACTGCGGCCAAACAAGGCTTTCCGTCCGTGCTCTATAGCCTCGCGGCCCTTGCGCACTATTCAAAACCTCGTTCGCTGCCCTTTCAAGCTCGCGTCATTGGTCTCATCATTGCAGCACAGCGGTGTAGCTCTTCTTAGCGAGGAGTTCGCTTTCCACCTTTCCATCAGATCGTTCCCGCAAAAAAAAGAGCCCGGAGCTCGCTTTGAGCCCCGGGTAGTCAAGGGAGGAAACGCCTGTGGCGTTGGTGCCATTCACCGGCCATCGGCTAGTCCGCTGGCACCAAGCGGAGCGCAAAGTAGCTCAGTTCATCCGTTCCGCGAGAGGCCCGCGCTTAACCCTTTGGGGTCGTAGAGCGCGGCGATTTTGCAGTTAAGCGAAGGCAACGATAATCCCCGAGGAGGTCAGAATCGCTCACTCTTGCCGAGCCCTTCCGGTCGAAATTGCCACCGCCGCGACCCTCGGTGGCGCTAGCGCCTCCTTCAGCCGGCTGTGCGCCTCGCTATTCCCGAACGCGTCGCGACTGGCTCCTCGGGCGCGTTAAAGACTGACGTCGTAAGCAGGACAGCGGCAGCGAGGAGCCAATAGTAGAGAGCGTCGAATTCAGCGAATTTGAAGGCAAACGGTGCGATGGCAAACACCACCCCGACAGCTCGATCGACCCAAAGGTGCAACCAATACGGGATGATGCGGACGACCCCGGTCGGATGGTCGGTCATTGCGGCCAAGAGTAGCGCGGCGACGCCGACAACAACCGAAAGCCACATTGCGGTCGGGTCGCCCTGACCGAGCTTCAGCGCGAACGGCGCTGCGATCAAGACGATCGCGACAGGATAATCGATCAGGTAGGCGTGGATAGCCTTGGTGATAAAGCGGAACGACATCAATAGCTCCTACGTGCTGCGTTGCTCAAACGGGTCCTCGCGACGCAGCCACAGAAGACGGCCATCACGCCGCTCCCTGCTGCCCAGCACCGCTTGCAACCGCCGCGGGTTAGACCGGTTAGACGCAAAGGCTATGCTGATATGCCGACCGTTAGAAATGCCAGATTGTTATTGTTTTCATTCCATTCGCTCGGCGCCATAGAGCGGCTAGTGCGGCGTCGAACGTTGACTACCAGTCCGAGGGCGGAGTGAACTTCAGGCGCAGGAGGCGACGACGCTTTCCGTGTCTGCTATGGACGTCGGGAAGGCTTGGGAAAATCGCCCGGACAACACATGCGCCATCCGCTTCAGCGTAACAGGTTCGCTGCGGTCGCCGCGTGTCATGCCGGGGGCTAGCTTTTGACGCTAGTTGCACCATCAGGCGACCTCCTCGTCACCAGTTGGCGTCCGTTGGACGTGATCGCGTCACCGGCGCTCGAGTAACGGCATTAATCGCCTCCCGATCTGCTTCTTCATTCACGTCCTTTTGTAAGGGGGGCCCGCTAATCTAGTTGCCTCATTCGCTGGCGCCATTGCGAAGTGATCTGGCGACATTGCGAGTGATGAAGCAGCGGCTCGAGCGGCGATCAACGTGCCCTTGTCCAGCGGGCAACTAAAGGTCAGATATTCCGCCTCAAGCTCGTCAGACGGCAGGCGCGGAATAGAGTGGAGCCGCGCAAAGTTTGCGCCAGCCGATGAAGGCTACATTTGGAAACTGATTGACACCGAACGCTTACTTCGGTCACTCGCTATTAGCTCAGTGATCGGCAACTCCACCCGGTTTGTGTACTTCTTTCGCAAACCCTCGAAGTCGAAGCACGATGTCAGCTGCTCGCTTACCGTTGTTAACGATGCTGTCGAGCACCTCCCGGAGTTCTTCCAGAGCTAGCGGTTCCACACGCACCCAGTTTAGGCCGGCCTGCGCATCCGCGACCACTGCTGCCATAGCATCGATTGCCTCATGGGCTTCCTCGTTGAAGCCGCGCAGGGATTCCGCCGACGCCTGCAACGGCAGTTGGTCACTCGCGCAGGCGGTAGTTCTCTGCAGCCGGAAAAAGTGTTCGTCCGTTAGCATGATAAGTCTCCTCAACTGGGACGTTAGAGTCCAATTGTTCGTTCGAGAATCGATCGGAGAAGAGCGTTGGAGCGGTTGGTCGGCGGCCTACGTGTCGTGATCATGCGGGCGGGCTCCCCATCATCTGCTGAAGCGTTGCATGCGACATGTGCCGGCCGGGGACTTCGACCGACCAGTCGCGAAGCCGCGCGACTTTGACGAAAGCGTCCAGCGCCGGCGAGTAGCGGCGCCCCTGCACAGCCAGCAGCCGCACCTCCCGTGAAACCGGGTCGCCTTCGAGCGGAATGGTCTTGAGCGTCGGAAGGCGTGGCATGTGCTCGGGGGCGAGCACCACGCCGAAGCCAGCCGCGGCCATCTGCTGCAGGTGCAACTCGTGGCCGCTACAGTGGCCCAGGCGGGGCGGTTCGTCGGGGAAATAAGACCGTTGGATCTTCGGCGCGACGTCGCATCCGGTGCGTTCCAGCAAGACCGCATTGCGGAGGTCGTCGATGCCGATCAAGGGACGATTGGCGAGCCGGTGTGTCGGCGCGAGAATCGCGACATAGCGCTCTTCGAACAGCAACCAGTCGTCGATCCGGGCGGGCAAGTCCTGCACGTCGCCGATTATTGCAGCGTTGATCTCCCCCTCAAGCAAGAGGTCGACGAGCTTCTCCGCGGTGTCCTCGCGCAGCTCTAAGTGAAGTCCGGGGATAAATTTTGCGATCTCCGCGATCAGATCGAGGATGAGCGACGCCGAGATAGAGGGGGCGAGGCCGATCTTCAGTGGTGCGACTTCCCTGCGTTGGAACTCCTTCGCTCTGCGACGCGCGGTCTCTGCCGAGGCCAATGTGCGCGCCAGCATCGGAAGGACTTCCTTCCCAAGGTCGGTAAGCTGCGTCAGCTGACGCTCGCGGAAAATCAACGGGCCACCGAGCTCCTGCTCGAGCTTCTGCACCCCTTTGGTCAGGGCGGGTTGGGTGACATTACATTGCTCGGCTGCGCGGGTGAAGTTCAGTGTGGATGCGACGGCGAGGAAGTAGCGAACTTGATAAAGCTCCATGGGTTGTTCTCCGTGACGCCGCTCCTGTCTATGCTGACGCGCTGTTGTTCTCGACAGTGTGACGGCGCGCACCTCGATGAATGACGTATGGATGCCACTTGCATGCGCGCGTTGGAACGGCTCGGTCTATCGGTTCGGACGCGGAGATCAACTTTGCGCTGGCTGTGGGAGCCGGGCTAAGGGCATGTCTCAGTGTTTCGCATCGCCCCCTTAATCGCCGCGACGATGCCAACATGGGCGGACGGGTAGATATGGCGCTTATGTATTCGTGGATCTGTTCGGCCGAGCTGGCATGCGCTTCTTGACGTTCGTCACAGCCGCCATAATCCGACCCGGCGTGCGGTGGCGGTACTGCCTCAAGGTCAGAAGCGGCTTGCGGGTTTGCTGCTAGGGCCACGCTCCTTATTGCCGACTGCCAGCCCGTCGGTATGATGCCAAAAATCCAGCTGTGCACTTCGGGCACGATCTGTCCATTCCTGCTAGACATCATGTCCTCTCGCCGGGGGAGTGGGTGTCTATTGCAAGACCTGATTACACGTGGAAGCGTCGCGCAGTATTCGTGGAGAGGCCAGTTTATTGTCGCAAGTAATAGTAAATCCCCATTGCGCCGCTGATGACGAAAAGATGGAGTGCTGCGGCGGTTGATGATCGCTGCGCGACGTGAGTTCCGCGCTGCAAGCGAGAGCGCTAATTTTCGGCTGCCGTAGCGATTACAAGGAATGTTCAGATGACGATCCAGCCGCGGGCCTAGAAGTCGAAGTCGTTAAGCTCAGGGTGGTCATCTGGCCGTCGCCCCAATGGCCACGAGAACATCCGGTCCGCTTCGGCGATCGGATGTTCATTGATGCTGGCGATGCGCCGCTGCATTAGGCCATCTGTATCGAACTCCCAGTCTTCGTTTCCATAGGCTCTAAACCAATTGCCGCTGTCGTCACGGTATTCGCACGCGAATCGCGCGGCTATCCGATAGTCGGTGAAGGCCCAGAGCTCTATGATTAGTCGAGAGTCAAGTTCCTTCGCCCATTTACGTGCGAGAAACACCTCGATGGCAGCGCGACCCGACAGGAACTCAATGCAATTGCGCCAGAAGCAGTCGATTGTGTAGTTACGGGCCACCCGGGCTGGATCGCGGCTATTCCAGTTATCCTCGACGACCCGGACCTTTCTTGTCGCAGTTCCCTGGGTGAAGGGTGGTAGAGGGCCGCGTGACATGGCCATTTCTCCGACGTACACCGAATCATGCCAGAGATTGGAGCAACGCCGGGTTCGCCGCGCGTTCATTGGTGTTAAGAAGTGTAAATTTTCAGCTTGAGCGGTCAAAAGGTCTGCCGCGTGCTCAGCAGGCGACTATTTCCTGTGGTCGGCCGGCGCTAGCAGAAAGCGGATGACGACTCTGCCAGGGCCAAGCAACCTCAGCAAAGCGGGAGGCGGACCCCTAGTGCGCGAAGCTGGCGTTCCGCTCCACTCAGGTCAGCCGTCCCGAATCCTTCCGTGAATCGTTCGTAGAGCTCTACTAGGAGACGACGCGCTTCGTCCGCGCGCCCACGATCCACCCACAAGCGACACAATGCGATTGCCGAACGCAGTTCCCAGCTGAGCGCGGACTGCTCACGGGCAGAGGCGAGCGAACTTATGAGCGAGGCTTCGGCCGTTTGCCAATTGGCCGGTGCCGCTGCCAACAGCACCTCCGACTGCACTCGGAGCAGATTCGGTAGTTCGAACGTCCCAGAGCCGTGGCTAGCGTCGGTGACGAGCGCATCGATGATGGTGTTCGCTTCTGCAAGGTGTCCGCTACGAGTGAGACCTTCGGCCAAGGCCCGCGAAAATGCGAACGAGAGGATATATTGCCGCTCATCCTGCAACGTAGACAGTGCGGTACGTAGGGCCTCAACGCCATGCATTGTCTCCCCTCTCGCGAGCATAAGCTCGCCTCGCAAGCCCAGGCCGCCAGCATAGTATGGCGCCAGCGAGTGCTTGCCAGCACACGCGATGAGCCGTTCGATGAGGTCCTCTGCGATGAGCTGATCTCCCCTCCACAGAAACACCGGTACGGCATAGAGAAGGCAAATGCAAAGTGAGACGGGGTGGTTCTGTCTTTCAGCCACCTCGATGCCTTGACGAGCACGTCGGGCCGCCCGATCAGGGAATCCTCGCAGCCACAATGTTCGTGCGTCGCCAATCAACGCCCTCACCTGGTGATTGTAACCATAGGAGTGTATCTGGCTTATGCCGGCGCTCGCTGCACGCGCGAACCCGGTTTCATAATTGTGCTGAGCCGAGGCCTGATTTCCTATTAGATGGTAGCTCGCACCGAGCATCCACTCGGCGGCCACAATCTCCCTCGGGCGGCCGACTTTCTTGGCCACCGCAAAATAGCGTTCGGCTGCCGCCAGCGCGCCGCCAAAATCTGCAAGGCGAGTGCGAAACAGATTGAGGCCTGCCAGCAAGTGCAATTGGTGCTCGGAGTCTCCCAAGGAATCAGCAAGGCTGAGCCCGTGCTCTAGCGCCGTTCCTACCTCGTCGCTGTTACCGTGGACGTAGATCGACGATATTGCCAATGATAGTTGCAGACCCAGCTCGAGTGTCGTTCCGCGGTCTTCATCACACAATGTACGTAGCGTCTGCTGGCACCAGAGCCGACACTCGCGCAGCATCGATAGTCCGAGGAACAGAGGCACCGCCCCGGCGCCTAATGCAACCGCGACCGAAGCATCGCCCGACGTCGAAAAGCTCCATTCGAGTGCTGCTCTAATATCCCCTACGTGACGCGAGTAAGAGGAGAGGTTTCGATTCTGCAAAATGTTGGATCGTATGGGTGCTAGGCGCTCCGCGTAGTAGAGGGCATGTCGTCGCGCGATTGCACGCTCCTCTCCCCGCCCTGAGAGCTTGAACGCCGCATAAGCTCGTGTCGTATCAAGAAGTCGGTACGAGCTTGCGTCTCCACTCTGATACACCGAGATAAGCGACTTTTCGACCAGACTTGCGACCACATTTGCGACTTCCAGCACGTCCAGCTCGCCAATGATGGCTTGTGCCATCTCCAAAGTGAACGAGCCGACAAATACTGACAGCGTGGTAAAGATCGCCTGCTCAGACTCCGAGAGCAAATTGTAGCTCCAGTCCAGTGTCACCTGGAGTGTCTGATGTCGAGGATGGCTGCGCCGTCCCCGCCAATGGAGTATCAAGCGATCGTTGATCAGCCGCGCCAAGCCGCGGACGCCATATGCGCCCGCGCGGCTGGCGACAACTTCAATGGCTAGCGGATTCCCGTCGAGTTGGCGGCAAATGCCCGCTACGATGGGTGCCTCATCATCGGAAAGGTCGTGCCGGTATCCGCCGGCCGCTGCTCGATCCATAAAGAGCTGCACTGCAGGAGAGGCGAGCGCCTCGACTGCTGTCAGGCCGATCTCGCTTCGCGGGCTGTCGAGAGGTTGAAGCATATGGATGTTTTCGCCCTCGACGCGCAGCGCTTCGCGCGTTGTCGCCATAATGTGTACCGAAATCCCTTCGCGGAAGAGACGCTCGGTCAACAAGGCTACCGGCTCCAACACGTGCTCGCAGCTGTCGAGAACCAGAAGAAGTCGCTTGTCAGCAAGGAAGGCCGCGAGTCGCGGTAATGAGTCTTGCGTCTGATTGATGCATCCGACCGCTGACGCGATGGCCGGAACCACGAGCGCTCCATCGTGGACAGCGCTGAGGTCCACGAAGCAGACCGCGTCGCCGAAATCGCTCGCCATCGCATGCGTGACCGCGAGCGCCACTGTTGTCTTGCCGACGCCGCCCGGCCCCACGATGCTGACGAACCGCCTGGAAGCGACTTCAGCAAATACGGTTTTGACGGTTTCGTCGCGGCCAATCATCCGCTCCAACCGCGCGGGCAGCGTCTGGCCCCCGACCGGTATGGCGGCCGAGGACAAGGCGCGTTGTGTCGAAGGCTGGACGGGGGCCACAAAGCAATAGCCGCGGCCCGGCACGTTAGCGATGTAGCGGGCACCATCCCGGCCATCACCAAGTGCTTTTCGAAGATTGGCGATATGAACACGGAGGTTGGCCTCCTCCACCGTCACATCCGGCCAAACGTGTGATATCAGCTCCTCGCGGCTGACGATGTCTCCGGCCCGTTCGATGAGCGTGATGAGGATATCGAGTGCGCGGCCGCCCAGCTGAACGGGCTCGTCGCCCCTCCTCAGCAGTCTTTCGGCCGCAATCAGACGGAACGGCCCAAACGAAATGGAATCGCCGCGGCGCTGGTTGTCGCGATCACCCATGGGCGCTCGTCCGCCCGCTTTCGGTCGCACGCCGTAATGCGGTCTTCACCTTCATTTCTCTGACCTATATCACCTTGCGGCCTGACAGTGCGCAATTGAAACGCGCTAACCTCCAAGCGCTGGGTGGCAGACGCGGGCAAGCGCTGCCCTTCGCAATCGAGAGCATACGCTGTATACTTGAATTCGACACCGTCGGTGCAAAGGCTAGGGAACTTGACCTACATTCCTCGTCATCGGTGCGAACTGAAGCCAACTCGTCGGGTCCGGTGACGCTCTCCGGAACCGCCATGGTCATCCGGGGCTTATAGGCGTTGCGGCTAAAGCTCACCGCGACCCATATATGTCCGAAAAGAGCGATAGCGAGTCTCCAAATTATCGCGGCCCCCGGGCTGGTTCGACGGGAAGAGTGCACGCTTTGCTTCCTGGTCGGTTATCTTGTTGAACTTGTGATTTTTCCGGCCCCGCGCGCCCTAGCTACCGCGGGGCGCCCGTCGATCGCGGTGAACCACCGCTTGACGTTTGGGAACGGCGCCAATGGATCGTTTGCGCCCTTCATCACGCGAGAGGCTCGATCGATCCATCCCCAGGCGGACATGTCCGCGATCGTGTAGTCAGGTCCGGTGATGTAACCGCGGCCGGCGAGCTGAGTATCGAGTATGGCGTAGTGGCGTTCCGCTTCGCGGCGATATCTATTGATGGCGTAGTCGAGGCCGTCGGGGGCCGCAAACTGGAAATGCTCGGCCTGTTCCGACAAGGGGCCGAGGCTAGTTTCGAGGAAGAAAAGCCACGACAAGAGCTCACCTCGATGGGAGGGCTGCCCAAGGAACCGACCTGTTTTTTCGGCGAGATACAGCAGAATAGCGCTCGAGTCGAAAACCCGCGCCTCTTTGCCGCTCGGACCATCGGTATCGAGGATGGCGGGCACCTGGCCGCTGGGATCGATGGCGCGAAATGAGGGCTGGTGTTGCTCTCCCTTGCTCGTGTCGACCGGCACCAACTCGTACGTTAGCCCTGACTCCTCCAAGAACAGGGCGACCTTGGCTCGATTGTGCGTCGGATGGAAATAGAAGCGGATCATCACTCTCACCTTCGAGATTTCGAAGTGTTCGCACGCAAGGGCAGCACGCCCGGGGTCGACGAGCCGCCGGTTTAGGTAGCCGCGCGACGCTGGCGGTGCTCTTGCCGCTCCCCAAGCGTTCTGGCGTTTTCGATTTTCATTCCCGGCAGCTTGAGGTCTGCACCATCCCGTGAGCGACTCCACGGCCCCGCGGCATTCCGAGCGGTCCCTTCCGAGCACGCAACGTCCGCGTTAAACGGCGGCACTTGCGAGGGGCGAGGTCGTGGCCTCGCGCCGGTCGTAACGCACCGTCGGCGTCCGCATCGCGACGATCTCCTCACCGACTGTTGGGTGTACGGCCATGACCGACATCAAGTCTTTCATGGTGGCTCCGCCGCCGACCGCGATGGCTAGCACCTGGATCATCTCGCTTGCCTCTGGAGCGAAGATATGAATCCCGAGGATCCGATCAGACTCGCAATCCACAATCACCTTGAGAAGCGAGGCCTCGCAATCACCCGTCACGGCCGCCTTCAGCGGGCGAAAGCGGACTTTGTAGACGTCCACGGCGAGGTATTGCGCCCTGGCTGCTAGCTCCGTCAAGCCGACAGTGCCGATCTCCGGGCTGGAGAAGACCGCGGTCGGCACATTAGAATAGTCGACCTGCCAAGCATTCTTGCCGAACATGCTGTCGGCAAACGCATGGCCTTCGCGAACCGCGACGGGCGTTAAATTGAACTGGTTAGACACGTCACCTACAGCGTAGATGTTTGAGATATTCGTGCGGGAGTTCGCGTCGGTAACGATTGCGCCATCTGCTTCAGTCTTAACCCCGGCGCGCTCGAGTCCGAGCGAGGTCGTGTTCGGGGTGCGGCCAAAGGCGAGCAGCACCTGGTCGGCCACGAGCCTGCCGCCCTGTTCGGTCGTAACGTTGATCCTTCCTGCATCGTCGCCATCGCCGACGTGCCCGCCACGTCGTTCAAGGCGGCGGATGCTGTCTCCAACCATCAGCTTGATGCCACGGTTTGTGTATGATCCGGCGACCGCTTGACGTACGTCCTCGTCAAAGCCCCGGAGCACATTGCTTCCGCGGCACACGACTGTAACGTCGCTTCCCAATGCGGCAAATAGGCCAGCAAACTCCATCGCGATGTACCCGGCGCCGCCTATGACAAGCCGCCTTGGGAATGTCTTCAAATCAAAGATGTCATCTGAGGTGATGCCGAGTTCGATGCCGTCGAAGTGAGGCAGTTCGGGCCGGGCGCCTGTCGCAATAAGGATTACGCGCGCCCGAACGCGGCGGCCGTTATTAATGAGGCGCACCGTATGCGCATCCTCGAGCACAGCGCGAGACCTCACGACCTCGACGCCCGCACCTTCTTGACCGGCGGCGTAGAGCCTTTCCAGGCGTGTGATCTCTCGGTCCTTCGCAGCGACCAATGACCGCCAGTCGAAATGCGGGGCCGACAAGCGCCAACCGAATTCCGTAGCCTCCTCGAACGTGTCGCGGAAACGGCTCGCGTAGACAAACAGCTTCTTCGGCACACAGCCGCGGATGACACACGTACCTCCCAGCCGGTACTCCTCGGCGAGCATCACTTTCGCGCCATGTCCCGACGCCACGCGCGCTGCGCGGACTCCTCCCGAACCGCCCCCGATCACGAACAGATCGACGTCGAATTCCTTTTCGTGACAGGCTGCTGAATCCTCGGCAGCCGGTCTCGACACGCCTGAGGGGTCTTGCAATGCATTTGTGTCGCTCAAGTCAGGCATCCAAGTCCATTCTTTGAGGGGGGTAAAAGTGCGTGCGCCGATCGCATTGTCCGTGCCCTCGCGTCGGCACGCGCACTCTGGATCCGAACGGTCGTGAGTCCTAGGGCACATGCTGCCACTTCGGACTGGCAGCATCGTGTTTTGGACTTTCGGCTCGGCGTATCCGCGGCTGTCAGCGCAGCCTTGCCACCTTCGCTCAGAAATCACGCCCGCTTCTCGGCTGGACCTCTGTACTCTTGGGGAGAGGTCGCTCTCCACGGAGCTCAGTCGCGTCGACTAGCCGCTCGCAAAATGCCAACTACGAGTGAACGAGGCTGACGCGGAGGCCCCAGCGGGGATTTTGCGTAGTGTAGGCCGTCACCCGAACCTTGGTCTGGATTAAGCTCTCCTGGTCGCCTCGAACAGGAACCATGTGCGACGTTCCGCCTCGTCAATCCAATTGTCGATCAGGCTCGCTGTGGCGACATCTCCATGCTCGTCGCAGACATTGCGAGTCTGCCGCATGCGCTGGGTGAGCGCCAAATTGTCTTCCTTCAGCTCGGCCAACATGTCCTCCGCCGTGACGAAATCGGCATCATTATCCTCGATATGCTTCACTCGGGCGATGTGGCCGATCGAGTGGATCGTTGTGCCGCCGATCTTGCGGGCCCTTTCGGCGATGTCGTCCGTCATCGCGAAAATCTGCCCAGCTTGCTCATCGAGAAGTAGATGATAGTCCCGGAAATGCGGACCCGAAACGTGCCAATGGAAGTTTTTGGTCTTGACGTAAAGCGCAAATACGTCTGCCAGAAGTACAGTTAGGGCAGCCGAAATATCTTTGATGGCATTGGAGCCGAGATTGCTCGGCGTGTCGAGTGGTGCCTCCCGGCGCTTTCTCGCAGTCTCTATACTCATTTTGATCTCTCCTTCAGAGTTGATACGTTTTGTTGTCCCCCGGGGACAGGCAGTTTTGGGCGATAGGCGTTCGCAAGAACTCTGGCCTTTGATATTGGTGCGACATGGTCAGTTCGGCATGACTATCTACGTCGCGCCATGGCGGCTTGCGCCGGGGCTCCCTAGGCCAGATCCTCGACCAGCATCGCCGTGGCGTGCCGCGCAAGAGCCTGGGTGGGGGCGTTGGTGTTGCCGCTGGTGATGTTCGGCATGATCGAGGCATCAATCACCCGGAGGCGGTCAACTCCGCGGACCCTGAGCCTCGCATCAACCACTGCTCGCGGATCCTGGCCCATCCGGCATGTGCCTACCGGGTGCCACATCGTTGTCACTGCCTGCTTCGCCCATGCGCCGATCTCGGTGTCCGACTGGATACTTGGCCCGGGCTCAATCTCTGCCTCGATGATTGGCGCCAACGACTCCTGCGCCATAACCTTGCGAATCGCGCGCACCGATCCCACAACCGCCCTCAAGTCTTCCTCCTCGCCGATGAAGTTCGGGTTGATGAGAGGCATCGATGTCGGATCGCTGTCGGCCAACCGCACCCAGCCGCGGCTCTTGGGCTGAAGCACTACGAGCTCGAAAGTGATGCCGGAGCGGTCTCCCGTGGGGCTGAGTTCCTGGTTCGCAATGATGGGAGCGTGATAACATTGGATCGTGGGTTCTGCGGTAAAGTCGGACGGATTCCAATGCGACACCGTCTCAATGCCGTTGCCAGCTGCTGGGCCATCCTTGGTCACAAAATAGCGCAGGCCCGCTTTGACGCTACCTAGGCCTTGCGCAGCAGCTTGATAGCCAAGATCGCCCTTCACATAGGCACGGACCGGCACCATCGGGTGGTCCTGGAGATTTTCTCCCACCTCCGGAGAGTCGACAATCACCGCGATGCCGTGCTCGCGCAGTTGCTCGGCCGACCCGACGCCAGAGTGCATGAGAATCTTCGGGCTGTGGACGCTGCCAGCCGACAGCACAACCTCCTCGGCCGCGATCCTCTCCAGGGCCTTATCCATGAGCTCGACGCCGACAGCTCGATTGTTCCGGATGAGGATGCGAGCGACGGTCTTGCCGGTGAGAAGGGTCACGCGGCCCGAGGCGAGGTGCGGACGCAGATAGGCATCGACCGCGCTGCACCGCCGCTGATTTCCGACTGTAGATTGCACCGGCGAGACGCCGATCTGTGTTTTGCCGTTATAGTCGGGATTATAGGGAAGCCCATATTCCTGGAAGGCCTTGAGGCAATATTGGTTCAGCTCGTTGATGCCCTTGGGCAACTGAACCGCCAGACCACCATCGATGCCGTGAAATTCGTCGTGGAAAGTGTCGTTATTCTCCTGCGTCATAAAGACGGGGAGCAAGTCACTATACGACCATTTGCCGGTTTCGCCGACCGCGTCTTGCCACGCGGCGTAGTCACGCACTTGACCACGGACGTAGGCCATAGCGTTGATCGAGGAGCCGCCGCCAAGCACCTTGCCTGAGCGATAAGCCAGCTTGATGCCGTGCTGGGGAACCGTCTCGTATTTCCAGACATGCCGGTCCTGGGCTAGTATCTTGGCGAAGCCGCCAGGGATATGAATGAAAGGATCGCGATCCGTGTCGCCCGCTTCGATCAGCGCGATCGAAGCATCAGTGTGTTCGGCGAGATAGCTCGCAACGACGCAGCCGGCCGCGCCTGCGCCAACAATGACGATGTCGTAGGCTCTTTGAGACATCCAGGTCTTTCTCTTTCACGCCATGTCTATGGTTCGGTCAACACTCGTAGCGCCCCAGCGCCATCGCGTTGTCGGATGCCGAGATTAATCAGGCCAATACTTGGAAAATGGCCTTGCAACGTCGCTGAGGGAAATCACCTCTCGCCATAGAGTCGATAGACGATCGTTATTGCCGCTTGCCGCACGACGTGATGCCGAAGCGAGGCATGCCAAGAGGAGCTTCGCAGCTCGAAAGCGTCTCAAAGACTTCTAAGGCGCGTTCCATCGCTGAGTCGGGCAATCAATCCGTCGTTGCTTGCACAACGCGTGTTGCGAAGCAGAAAAATTCAATGGATAGCCAACGGTTCAGCTTCAAGACTCTCAGCTGGACCGTTGGATACTCCAGCAGCCGATCGCAGGATAGAGCAAGCATTTGGTCGGCGCGGTCGCGACGCCAAGCAAAAGCCAGGACTCATTAGGCGGTCCATGCCAGGTTGAAAGCGGGAAGGGGCCGTCGCGAATGCCGAGGCTTCGTGAGCCATGACTAATTCTGAGCTTCCTTGGGAAATTTCAGTAGCACAGCCAAGCCGGGCGCAGCAGCCCTACCGATGCTGAAGGCTGTCTGAAGATTCCAACAAGGTCTTCCTTGTGGCGGCGTGGGCGCGTTTCGTGCGCCGGAGATGGCGAATGTAGTGACCCTGGCGCACGAACTCGGCGGCCGCGAGTTGCACCGCGGTGCATGGTGCCGGCGCGACACGCCGCTACGTCAGCGAATCGGGAGGCGAGTCCTAGCGCGTGATCAGAAGGCCAAGCCGAATGGTCGGACTAATCGTCTTGCTGAAGGAGCCAGTGTGGATGACCCGTCCGTCCCGATTGAGCGACGCGAGCGCGGGCGCGGCCCTGCCAGACCATCCGCGGCGTGCCATGCTCTGTGAGCTAGAGGAGGGCGGCTGCAAGAACGCGCGGAACGAAAATCGCCTTCCGAAGCGAAGGGCGACGTCAATAAGAGCGGGAAGACCAATAAGCCTGGTGCGCGTGCGCTCACGGATTTCGTCATCGGGGAGCTCCGACGTTTGACTTCAAGGAGCATTCCCGCCCGTTATGAATATGATAGCTTTACCGGAGGCGGTCGACGAATTTAATTACCGAACGCAGCGACCAGGGTAGATAGGCCACCGAGTTCGAAGACCTCCTTGCGCCTTTGGCTGGATCAATTACGCGGACGATGTGGCGGCGCTTAAACGCGATTGATCGGAAATATCGTAGAGTGCGAGTCGCGCCCGCCGTAGGGATGAGGAGCAGGGCCATCGAGTCCGCAGAACGGAAAATTGACAGTATGGAGGCCACAGAGCGTGAACTGCTCGCCGAATTGCGGCGGCTGCACCGCTCATTGCGTCTTCGTCCGACTGAAGCGCGCGCTCCGATGGAGCCGCTCTCAGTCGGCCAACGTGTGGCAGACAGGGTCGCAGGCATTATGGGCTCCTGGAAGTTTATCATCGCCCAGACCATTCTCCTCGTTTCATGGGTTTCGATCAATCTAGTCGCAGCGAGAAGTTGGGATCCGTTTCCTTTCATTTTGTTGAACCTCGCGCTCTCGGTCCAAGCTGGCTATGCGGCGCCGATTATCATAATGAGCCAAAACAGGCAGCAAGACATCGATCGAAGAGCGGCAGAAAACGATTATAGGATCAACGTCAAGGCCGAACTCGAAATCGAGCTGTTACACGAAAAGATTGATGAGCTTCGAGCGCGAGAATTCCTCAGACTGACCGAGGCCGTCAAATATCTGACGGATCTGCTTCTGCAAACGAGGCAGACTATTCGAGCGGACTTTGTCTTCCCCCTTGAACAAGAGGTTTCCGCCCCTTAGCCCGGCATCTAAAACTGCCGCGATCACCAGTCGGGCTTTTTGAGACGCACTATCAGACGCCGTGTGGCGACCCGTAGGTTCGAGAAGCGAGCCGTATCGGCCAGGCGGCCAAGACAATGCAAAGGAGGCCACCATGATCACGAGAGGTTTTACCGGTCGAAATTTGGGAAGAGACCAATCCGATCGAATTCCGCCAGGCCAGCACCTCGTGGAGCACTTTCCTGTCCTGACAGCCGGACCGACGCCCCGCGTCCAAACAGCGGATTGGAAGTTCACTCTCAAGATCGGGTCGAAGGCTATTAGGGTTTGGAACTGGAGGGAGTTCAACGCGCTTCCCAAGACCAAGATGACGAGAGACATTCATTGCGTCACATCGTGGTCAAAACTTAACACTGCCTGGGAGGGCGTGATCGTGGATGACATCCTTGCGGATGCCGGCGTGGAAGGCCCCACTGATTTCGTGCTCGCGCACTGCTACGATGGCTACTCTACGAACGTGCCCCTTTCAGATCTTTCCTCCGGAAAGGCCATGATCGCTCTGAGCTACGAGGGGCAACCGATTCCACGCGACCATGGTGGCCCAGCACGACTCCTCGTGCCACACCTGTATTTCTGGAAGTCTGCCAAGTGGGTAAACGGGCTTCAATTTACCGAAAGCGACGAGCTGGGCTTCTGGGAATTGCGCGGCTATCACAAATATGGTGATCCATGGCGCGAGCAGCGGTACGCCAATGACTGAGGCCGGCGCGAGATCGGCGTCTTGGCAGACATGCGCCATCGCCGAAATCATTCAGCAGACGCCGAGCATCAAGAGCTACTTCCTACGGCTCAGCGAGCCATTTGCGCATACTGCCGGTCAACACGTCGATGTACGACTAACGGCGTCAGACGGCTACGTCGCTATGCGCAGTTACTCGATCGCCTCCGCACCGAGCGCCTCGAGTGTCATTGAGCTTACGATCGAACGTCTCCCGGACGGCGAAGTCTCTCCGTTTTTCCATGACATTGCGGCTGTTGGCGACGAAATCGAGCTGCGAGGCCCATTCGGCCGACACTTCGTGTGGCCTGAGCGCGCAACCGGACCAATCCTATTGATCGGGGCCGGGTCCGGTGTCGTACCGCTGATGGCGATGATCCGACAACGCCGCGTCCTGTCGCAGACTGTCGCGACAGCGCTGCTTCTGTCAACCCGGACGAGACGCGACGTGCTGTTCGCCGATGAGTTGCTCGCATCGGAGATGGCTGACCCTAAGTTTATGTTAGCGTTGGCGATTACTCGCGAACGCGCAGAACGCGCCTCCGACTTTGCGCGACGCATCGATAGCGCAATGGTCGCCGATTTGGTTGCCCGGCTTCCTAGCATGCCTACGCACGTATTTGTTTGCGGATCAAACCCCTTCGTCAATGTCGCAAGCGATGCCACCGTAATGGCAGGCTTGGGCGCCGCGGTGATCAAGACGGAACGTTATGGGGGCTAACAACGCCGCTTTTGATGATTTACTCACGATAAAAGGAGGACGCTCTATGGTACCGCAGGACAAGGCATCCAAGGTCCGTGAAGTTGTCGTCGCGAACGATCTCGCTAATCACAGCGCACTGGTTGGCCACGTTGGCGGATCTGAGTTTTCTATCGGCGGTCCGGATGGGGTCGGCCATATATCACCCGGTCCCAATCCTTACGACCTTCTCAGCGCATCTCTCGCCGCTTGCACCGCTATGACCGTTCATTTTCAGGCCCGGCGCCGAAAGCTTCCGCTCGACCGGGTGGAAGTGTGCGTCAGCTTCCATCACGGCGCCCAAGGCGAAAGAGGTACGTTCGAGCGCACGCTCGTGCTGGGAGGAAAACTCGACGCGCAACAGCGCGCATTCTTGCTGGAGGCCGCAAACCTCTGCCCTGTTGGTGAAATTCTCGGCATTAGCGCGAATATTCGTACAAGCGCAGACGCGACTGCTTCCGGTGCAAGCACTCCGGCCAGCTATGAAGATGATCTGGCTGAACTCCGAATCCCTTATATCGATCCGGATTGAGCGTCTCTCGGTATCCGATCGCTAGAAGTGAAGCGCAGCAACAACTAACGTACTCGCTGGGTCTCAGATCGGCGCATTCCGTGACTGGCATGAGACCTAGACCGCTGTTGTAGGACAGTGGTTCGCTCATGTGGAGCGAGAATATGTCAAATTTGTACGTCGGCACTACCGCCAAACTGACGCCCTCCTAATGTCAAGAGTGAGCCGGCCGAATACGGTGAGGATGACCCCAATGCTACTCCAAGATGAGCTCGATGCGCTGAGGGACCAGTGCTATGAAAATACTCCTCCGCGTAGTAGGCGTGTCCGCCAGGAAGCGATCGACGACTTGGTCTCGTCTGGAGTCGCCGAAAGAGCCATTCATGCAGGAGACTATGCTCCCGAATTCCGGCTGCGCGATCCACATGGCAAGACGATTTCATCCGATTCCGTTTCAAACGGTGGCCCAGTCCTCATTGTATTTTATAGGGGGGGATGGTGCCCCTATTGCCGGCTCGATTTGCGCGCGATTCAGGCTGTCGCGCGGGAACTTCGCTCATGGGGTGCGTCGATTATCGCGGTTTCTCAGCAGTCCGCCAACGAGAGCCGCTCCACTGAGCGAGTGAACGGATTATCGTTTCCCAGCCTCGTCGACCGCAGCGGAAAGGTCGCTCGGGCGTTCGGCCTCCGTTGGAAGCTATCCCGGGAGTTGCGCGCCGTCGAAATAGAATGTGGTCTCGACCTCGCCGCCGTGAATGGCGAGCCAAGCTGGACGCTGACAATGCCAGCTCGGTACGTAGTAGGCCCCGAAGGGATCGTCGAATATGCCGATATCAGCGCCGACTACACTCGACGCTGCGATCCAACTGAGCTCTTTCCCGTCCTTAGCCAGATTCGCACACGGCTTGCACACCGATCCCAGCGATAGCCAGCTCCAGATTCCAAAAAGCGTGTCCGATAGTCCATGCACGTCCGACGCAGGTTTCATCGCGCCGGCAGTAGTGGCAACGTGGCTCTAGGATATAGCGCCTCTGCGCGCCGCGTGTTGTTTCATGTCATCACACGTGCTCAAGAGTGACAAGAACAGTTTGCGGTGAACATCCGATGGAGCTCCACCAGGTTCGATATTTTCTAGCTGTTGCAAACACGCTCAACTTCACGCGTGCTGCCGAGATGTGCAACGTCACGCAACCGGCGCTTACCAAAGGTGTGCAGAAGCTCGAGCAAGAGCTCGGGGGGCAGCTTATCTATCGAGAGCGTCAACTCACTCACCTGACTGATTTGGGGAAGGCGGTCTTTCCTATGCTCGAGCGCGCGCTTGCCTCGACGGAAGGTGTTCGACGCCGAGCGCGTGAGTTTCGCCAAAAAAAAGTAGCTCCCTTAACTATCGGTCTTGCGCCATCCATTTCCGCCTCACTTGTTCTTGAGCCTATCGCCGAGATTCGCAAGGTCGTCCAGGGCCTCAACGTTGAACTTCGAGAAGAGTCGCCAAGCCGCCTGGTAGAGCTTCTGCTAGAGGGGGTAGTAAATCTCGCCTTGGTTGGTGATCTCGAAGATAAGCCAGACCGAATTGACGATTGGGCGCTCTTCGAAGAGCGTTATGTCGCGGTGCTCTCTCCGTCGCACGAACTCGCGGGCCTTCCGGTGATCGGAATGAAAGCGCTTCGCGAAGCCATTATTCTGGATCGCTTAGACTGTGACGTAGCTCCGAAAGTTCACCGTCTCTGCTTTCCAGACGCCCTGCCGCATTACAATCATCGCAGCAGCCGGGACCTGCACTTGCAACATTTGGCGGCCGCGGGGTTCGGAATCGTCCTCGCTCCGGAGCATATGCCCCGATTACCTTCCCTAAAGGCTCTTCCAATCGAGGGAGATCCGGTATGGCGTGAGGTAAGGCTACTCGCGGTGCAGGGGCGCCGTTACTCACCTGCGCTTGACGCATTTGTAAAAGTTGCGCGGCTGCGCGACTGGTCTCTTCCCGCGGGGTCTCCTCTTCAAACCGAGCAACGCGGCCACCTCGAAGCAAGCGGTATGGTCGCGCGGCTCGCATCGCCCATTTCTTGAGATGTCTGGTGTGCAGATGAACATCGAATTGAATTTAGCCAAAACCCTCAATCAGGTGCGTAGCAAGCTTCTGGCTGGACTCAGTAACACGGATCGGGAGGCGTACACCCATCTCGTCGATTGGCTTCGCAAGACTGATGTCGCGTCGGGCGCATTGCAGGTTGGCGATACGGCGCCGGATTTTCTTCTGCCTGATGTGCATGGACGACTTCATTCGTCCGAACACCTTCGGGGTGACGGGCCGCTTGTAGTGAGCTTCTATCGTGGTGGATGGTGCCCATTCTGCAATGCAGAGCTTCGCGCTCTTCAGGCGGTCAGGGCTGAATTTGATAGTCTAAAGGCGAACCTTGTTGTGCTGTCGCCCGAGACCGGTGATTTGCCGAGGCGTCTGAAAAGGGAGTTGAGCCTTGATCTGACGGTGCTCGCGGACGTCGACCATGCCGTGGCTATATCCTACGGCGTTTTATTTCGTCTACCCGACGAAACAAAGGCGCACTACGCGCGGCAAGGTTACGACTTTGGGCGCCGTCACGGGTCGACCGAGTGGATGCTGCCGATCCCGGCGACTTTCGTGGTCGATCAAGGTGGCATCGTCAGAGGCGCATTCGTCGAGCCCGACTTTACGATCCGCCAAGAACCGTCAGACATCCTCAACAAGCTTCGCCAGCTTGCGGGATCCCAGTCCGACGAGCCGTCTCTATTCCACGAATGACGTCGGCTAGAGGACATCTTCGTGTTCCATTCCACCAACTGGGATCGCGTGTTTCTGGCAGGCCCGTTGCCAAAATAGACGTCGGAAATTGCTTAGTCATGCACTGCTGAGCTTGATGCGCCCAATCCAGACCTCGGGTCGAAGCCACTCACTCTTACCGCAGATATACGAGAGATGAGTTACCAATCTCGAGCGGCAGAGGTTGAAAACTGATCAAGCGGGCTTAGGTCGTAACCACCACGTTTGTTGCTGCCGGCAACTGATAGTTGTACCATCCATCGTCGGATGGACGAAAGCTCACACGTACGTATTTTCGCGGTAGCTCTCATGCAGGGTTGATGCTGCCTGTTTGCGCAGCACGTTGATCTTTCGCTGCCGCTCGATGGCATCGATTCCATAACCAAAGATCATTGGTCCATCGAGTTTGGCCGCAATACTTTCATTGGAATTCGGAAGATGACGACCCGCCGGACAAAAGCAGGTGGACGATGATGCAGACGTTGTGACGCACCAGTCGGCTTGCGCGGATAGTCGACGCCATCCCGATCGTCCGACCACATCCTATCAGGCCTGCCGCGGATAACCTGGGAAAATACCCTTGCTTCTGCATGGGGCTGTCGAACAGGCCCCGTCGTCACACGTTTTCAGCCCGCACAGGAACAATCATGATCAACGGAACTACGATGACCAACGGAATCACGATGACCAATACGGTGATCGAATGTATCCTGAGCCGAAGCGCCGCCAAGTATTACGACCCGGCCGCCACTTTGAGCGACGACCAAATCCGCGAACTGGTGCGAATCGGCACCACGGCGCCGACATCTTTCCACTTGCAGAACTGGCGCTTCATCGCCGTGCGGACGCCGGAAGCCAAGGCTCGGTTAAGTCCGATCGCTTGGAGTCAGCCCGCGATCACCGAAGCGGCGGTTACCTTCATCGTCTGCGGCCAATTGGCCGATTCTAGTGTTGTACCAGAGCGTCTGGCGCCGCTCGTGGAAGCGGGGATCATGCCGCCGGAGATGGTGCCGGAATGGGAAACCCCAGCTCGCGATCTTTACATGGAGTACCCGCAGCGCCAGCGCGACGAGGCAGTGCGCACGGGCACTTTCGGTGCGGCGGCGATGATCTATGCAGCCCGTTCGCTGGGCCTCGGTTCGACGCCGATGATCGGCTTTGATGCCGAAGCGGTGCACCGCGAGTTCGGACTGGCTAAGGACGAAGTGCCGGTCATGTTGTTATCCGTAGGGGCGGAGCGTGCGGGAAATTGGCCGCAGAAGCCGCGCCGACCGGTAGCCGATGTGCTGGATTTCGTGTGATTGCCAGCGGCGGAGACTACGGTGCCCAGGACAGCAGCTCTAAAGTTCGGAACAGGTTCCGGCCGAATCCAGGCTGACTCTCGATGCGTTCGCCAAGAACATCGGGTTCACCTCAAATATGCTGGCGACCTTCGCGCAGAGCCCGATCGCGTTCAACGCCTGGGCCAACCTGCTTGGCTCGTTGAGCAAGGCGCTCGACGTGAAGACTCGTGACAGTATCGGCCTCGCTGTCTCCGAAGTGAACGGCTGCAACTATTGCTTAACCGTTCACAGTTTTACGGCCGAGCACATGGCTAAGCTGTCCGCTGGTGAAATCGTTCTCGCTCGGAAGGGTCATTCCACCGACCCGAAGCGGGAAGCCGCCGTCCAGTTTGCGCGCAAGGTAATCGAGGCTAGAGGCAATGTCGATGACGCCGATCTGAAAGCCGTTCGCGAACGTCGGCTACACGGACGCGAACGTCACGGAGATCGTCGCTCTGGTGGCCATGTACTCCCTGACGAACTTTTTCAATAACGTGTTCGATCCCGAGAAGGACTTCCCCGTCGTTAAGCCGGCCGGCTCGCTTTGAACGCTGTCCGGTGTTTCCGAGGGAACCGTTAAGCTTTCATGTGATGCGGGCCAGCGCCAAAAGCCCGGATGCGCCAAGGACCAAAAGCCCGGATGCGCCAAGGAAAAGTCTTGGGAACGCGTCCGGGCTTTTCGACGCCCGAGGGCAGGTCGGTGGGGCGTCGCTGCCGTTGTTCATTGGAGACCTAGCCTGGTGGGCGAAGCGGCAAGGGCTCGGACAAGATAACGGGAGCGGCCTTACTGGAAAATGTCCGGGGGAACGACGCGACGCGGCCTGAGGGCGACGGGGCTGCAGACGTGCGCATCGGAGAACGGACATTCAAGATCAGCAGGCAGTTCGTTGAGGACTTACGTCGCGAGCCGCTGTCGGACGACATCGCATCGCCGCGAAAGCCTCTTCTCATCTCACAAGCCCGCGCGACGAGAATGTCGGCATCGCGAGGGGACTACCGAAGTATTCCTGACGGCGAGGCACCCCAAGAGCTTCATCTCCCTGAACGCGGCAGACCACTTATTTCCGTGTCGTGTCCAAGGGGTAGGCACGCTCAAGGAATCACATTGCGCGAAGCCAGAGCCATGTTCAGGAACCGGCCTTTCACAGACTGAGGGCGCGTCGACAAACATCTCGACGCCAAGCCACGGGCTAGCCCGCTCGGGCTCCTGGACGGGGCAGTGTCAGCCTTGGAGGGGCTCGCTGGCCTTAACGTCTGCGTAATACTGAGGCGCCTCGCGACGGTCGTATTTTCCATAGTCGCGCACGATCCGCACTCTCCGAACCCTCGCCTTGTCATTCAGTGCTGAGGAGTCTTCGTAGGCCTGCGCTGCAGCTGCGTCCTTCCAGGATATGAGCAGAACTAGGTCGCTGGGCGTGAATAAGGCCTCGAAGACGTCCCAGGACACAGTACCGGCGGCCCACGGATTGAGGCCGAGCCACTCGGCGCAATCGTACGGGTTCTCGGTCCTCTTCCATTCCATCGGGCGAGAGGCGTTAATCAGCGTGATCGTCGTTCCCTCGCCGACTTCGGTCTCTTCGAGCCTCTGCTCCGCGAGGGCGTATCCCGGTGGCACTTGATTGTCAGCGGTGATCTGTCCGACGCGCACGTGGTAGTCGGCGAGGATTTCATTGCGGCCCTTCTGCTCGACCTCGTGATGGCGCATGTGGGTGCGCCAGCGCACGAGCGACTTCTCGTCTCGCCAGGCCGAATGCGAAAGTATCCATCCCTCGCGAGTGAGGCTCTTGTACCGGACGTCGTCGATGAAGCCCTCAATCTGCTGCAGCTCGGGACCCAGTATCTTTGAGTGGTCGAGGTAGTCATCGAAACTCCCTTTATTTGGGAGCGCCTCGAAAATCACTGAAAACATGGTCGTATCACCCTCTTAGAGTGTTGCGACGTGGTCGATCTGGATGTCGAAGTGGCCCGGCGAGACCCTACGCTCGCGATTCTAATTGCAGCGAGCTGTGCGTCACCGACCGCAGCCTCACGACCGCGCTCATTGCGACAGCGTTTATTGATAGAGAATCGACTCGTAAAGTTATGATTTCGATAACCGCGTGTAATACAAGCGGCCCAGAGGGTAGGCGCATGACTTATCGCGGTTGCGGAAAATCGCCCTTGACGCGTCTCACGGCGGGAAGTGCTGCACTGTCGCCGTGGCGAGGGCTCCGGCACGGCTCTCGATACCAGCCCGTGTGGGCTTGGACCGATCTCGAGTTCAAGTAACTGGCCGCTATACCGGCGTCGTCTGGACATCATCAGCTTCCACCCGCTGACGATTCCTCTTCGGCGCACGAAGCAGCTCTTGTACCGCGCTCGACTTTGTCGCTGCGTCGATGGCATCGATTCCATAACCAGAGATCATTGGATGATCGAATTTTGCGTCGTAGTTTCGGCGGTATGAGGGGCATTCAGAAACTGACCACATACCACGCTCGAAGAGGTGGACGATGAAAGCGATAGTGGTGACTAGCCAGGATGCGGGAACAGCTGAAATGAAGCTGGTGGAGCGGCCCGAACCGAAGGCGGCGATAAACGACGTTGTCGTTCAGGTTCATGCGTCCGGGTTCGTCGGAACCGAGTTGACGTGGCCCTCGACCTGGACAGATCGCCTCAATCGCGACCGAAAGCCGTCGATCCCTGGGCACGAACTAGCCGGAGTGGTCACCGGGCTTGGCTATGGGACGACGGGGCTGTCGGTGGGACAGAGAGTGTTCGGCCTCGCCGACTGGTATCGCGACGGCACCCTGGCGGAGTACGTAGCAGTCGAAGCACGCAATCTCGCCCCGCTGCCGGGCGACGTCGAGTTCTCTGTGGGTGCGAGCCTGCCGATCTCAGGCCTGACCGCATGGCAGGGACTGTTCGAGCACGGCCGCCTTCGCTCCGGGCAGAGCGTGCTAGCGCACGGTGCGGCCGGAGCAGTCGGCTCAATCGTGACCCAGCTTGCCCGTGAGGCGGGCGCCTACGTGATCGGCACCGGACGCGCGGCCGACCGTCAGAAGACGCTCGATTTCGGCGCACAAGAGTTCGTTGACTTGGAGAACGACGCTCTGGAAGATGTTGGCGGCGTCGATTTGGTATTCGATCTCATCGGCGGCGACATCGGAAAGCGGTCCGCGCGCCTGGTTCGAGCCGGAGGAACGCTGGTTTCCATCGTCGGGCCGAGCGAGGCACTGCCCGCGGATGGTTTGGCAGTCGACTTCGTTGTCGAGTCCGATCGTGTCCAACTCGGCGAAATCGTCCAGCGGGTGCGGGACGGACGACTGCGGACGAACATCGGTGTCGTCTCGACTCTCGATGACGCCGTCACCGCCTTCAATCGGACCAAACGAATCACCGGGAAGACGATCATTCGAGTTCGTCCGTGAGCGACACGCGCCTATCGATGCGCGGCGGATTACCTTCGAGGAAGCGGAAGCACGTAAGCCGGTTTGACCGGCGCATTCGCGAGCCACGTCATCTCGCACCAACCGAACGGCTATAGCCCTAGATTGCTCGATCGAGCTGAAAGCATAAAAGGAATGAATAATGGCAGTCGCGACGTGGAACGGCGCACTGATCGCGGAATCGGACAAGACCATTGTAGTCGAAGGCAATCACTACTTCCCGCCCGATTCCGTTAATACTCAATATCTTAGGCAGAGTACGAGGACCAGCCGGTGTCCATGGAAGAGCTTTGCGAACTACTATTCGCTTATCGTCGGTGGTAAGACTAATGAAGATGCAGCATGGTATTACGCCGAGCCCACCAATGAAGCTGCCGCAATTAAAGGCTACATCGCATTTTGGAAAGGTGTGGATGTAAAGTAATGGACTGACCACCGTCGGCCAAACGCGAATAAGGGGGCGCGGCAAAGACAGTGCTGAGATTGACGCTACTTTGGACCAACCAATGGCGTCGCTCACCTCTGGTCGAATGGCGGCCAACCGGTCGGACGGGCGGGCTCGACGGAGTTCGTCAGCCTCGGTCAATTCGATGGTCCGGGAATTAGTCGTGATGTGGCGGCTAGCGACCCACTCGCCCGAGCAGGTCAAGCGATATCTCGATGGAAGCCGATAGCTCGCGCTCTTGAGCCAAGGTCACGCCGCGCAGGATGCAGGCTTCTTCGTCGACTCGCACCGCGGCTCGTGCTCTAAATTGGGCGGTAGGTCACTCTATGTCGCCTCGATCTCACTGTCGCTGGCTGGTCTGTTCAGCCCGATACGGCGCGAGGCGTATTTCTTGCGATCGAATCGGCAACAGGACGCCGCGCTCGAATCGACACGAGCCTCATATAGTATTCCGCATGTCGAGGTTTGCTCGCTGCGCGGCGCTCATCTCGGGCGTCCGGAGAACTAAGGTCATTAGCAGGACCGCAGCGGTGAGAACCCAATAATACCAGACCTCAAGCGCCGTAAAATGGAAAACGGTGCGGGCGGTGATAGAGGTGATTCCCAATCCGCCGTCCGCCGAGGTATGCAACCAGTAACTGATGAGCTGGACGAGTCCCGTGGCGCGCTTCGTTAAGGTCGGCAGCAGCAATGCGGTGAACCGCGCCGCTACCCAAAACCACAGCGCGACGGGACTGCCCTTGCCTAGCTTCAGCCGGCATGGCGCGACCATCAAGACGATGGCAACAGGATAGTCGATTAGGTAGGTGTGAATAATTCTTGTGATGAAGAGAAAGGGCATGACGAAACTCCTGCATCCTGGGCTGCTCGATCGAATTCTTGGACATCGAGGGTAGGGCCGCGCATACGAACGTCGGATCGTTCGATGAGCCCCGTGCTGCCACCAATTATCGATGAGGTGTATGAGGAGGGTATTCCCGTCTGCGAGCTGTTAGAAATGCCGGATCGCTATCATTTTCATTCTCTCCAGCGCCAGGGTTTGGAGCTTTCAAATGCAAAGACCCCCGAGCGGGAGATCAGAGAGGCGCTCGAATCGGGAATCTTTCATTTCGAACGTTCTTCGCTTGCGCCGGGACATGCGTGCCTAGGCCAAGCATTATGCCATAGGCGGTCCGCTCAATGGATCTCTCTCTCTCTCTCTCTCTCTCTCAATCGACGTTCTGAGCTCGCAGTCAAAATCGCGCGAGCGCAATCACGACTGGAGAGCCCATCAATGCGACGCGCATTTGCCCGGACGGCCTTGTGAGCCTTGTCCGCGGTGGGCGAATTGCCTGGCGCCCGCATCACTTCCTTATTGCAACCGAGATTGCGCTTGAAGTGGCCGTGCACACGGTCGACGTTGAACGCCTTCAGCCTGTTGGATCCCGAGCAGAGGCTCAGCTTTCAAACGAACACGTTTGCAGCGCCCCACCCAGTCGTGCACGCTAATTCGCCTTCAGCGTTCAGCTGATTTGGCGAATGCTTTGGCCGCATCAACATACGAAGCTTTATCAGCTCTCCGTTCGTACTCGTCGGCAAGGGCCTTGATCTGACTCGCAATCGCTGAGTCTGTCATGGTTTGGGCTGCGCGGAGCAGAGTCCGTGCCGTCTCCAAATATGCCTTAGCTCGTTGTGAGATCTGGACCATCACAAAGCCCTCGCCCAGTTCTCGGGCGGCTGGTTGAAGGTAATCTGGTGGCAGTCCACCCCATTGCGGTCACTTGGGTTGGCAGCTCTGAAGCAATCGATGTAGTTCTTGCAACAAATAGCCGTTCGCCTCGAGTAGCGCCAGACGGGACCAAAGTTGCCGTTAAAATGTGTGCATCGCGCGCTGCTGACAGATCCAAGACGTGCGGAGCAGTTAACCATCGTCGTCTCCTAAGCCTAACATCAGCAATGACGCTCGACACAGTTTTGCGGGGATTTGGAGATCCCTTCGAGCGAAATCGTTTTTCTGTTCATCACTACCGTCGCCGAGGACGCCCGTTTCTCTCAATTGGTCCGAGAGTTTATTTAATGGGCGTCGTAAGAGGATTGTCATTGGTGTCGAGAATGAAAACAGCGAGCAGTTTTGCCGGCTCGGTCTTGCTCGCGTTGCGGCTGATCGAATGGACCGCCCCCGGAGTTTCAGACCAGCTCTCGCCGGCTCGATAGACGCGCGTCTCGCCGTCATTCACCTGCGACTCGATCGCGCCCGAGATCACGTAGGCGTAGATGAAAGCTGACTTCGCGTGGGTGTGGGACGGAGAGGCCGCGCCCGGCGCGTAATCGACCTCCACTGCGAGCAGCGACTTGCCACTGATGTTGGGAATGGCCGCCTCGAACTTCTTCGTGACAGTTTCCGTTTTGCTGTCATGGCCCGACACCGGGGTGGCTAGTATGCCGAGGGCCGCGCAGATAGTAGCGATGATGGTGCGGGTCTTCATGGGTTTCTCCTTCTTTCGTTAGATCGGTTTCGTTTCCGCGCCGACGGGTCAGTCGAGCAGGATGAAGTCCATATTGGGCCCCGGCCACGACCGTGGCGCCTTCGCTCACCATGTGGAATCCCGACAACGGGCCTCGGACCGCATTGCTGAGGAAGCCGAGCAGAGCGATCGCGAAGAGCGACCCGGCCGCGGGACCGCGCCCTTCACGCCAGACGCGATTCACAGCGCGTCGGGATCGACGGGGGTGCGAACGAGAGGCACAACGGCGCGCTCGCCAGAGTCGTGCCCAGCGCCAGGAACAACAGGATGGGAAGAAGTATGGCCGTCCAACAAGTCGCGTTCGAGTCGACGCGGGAGCGCGATGACGTAGCCCAACGCGAGGGCGGCGCTGCCACCGAGCAGTGGCGAGCGCCGGCCGTACCGGTGGCAAAGCATGCCGGCGAGCAGCGAGGTTACGGTAACCAACACGGGGAATGAAGGCTAGGCCTGCCATTAGCGTCGGCAGGTGTGCGACCCGGATCATCACAACGGGATCAACGTTAGCATGATAGCGACCGTCTGGAGGAGCGCAGTGAACAAGCTCGGGCCGACGACCGGCCGGGGGCGGATCATCCGTCATATAAGACTCACAGTCTTATTCCCTTGTTCTCTAGTCACGAAACCGCCGTAATGACGCCCTCCACTTCTAATCTCAATCGAAGATACCTGGTGAAGCGCCTGACATCTCTTGGGCGATGCTACGCCAGCGGCATTTCACTTGGGAATTACCTGGCTGTTATGGTTTCCATTCCCACGCGTTCACCGCGGTGATGAAGTGTCGACGGCGTGCGCAAAGACGGCTGCTGCTCTGGTCTCCCGTTGGTTGAGGGCGTGCGGCCTCCCCGCAGCGCACTTGCAAGATCAGGCCGGTCACGCATCACGCGAATTGCTGTCGGGCAACACCGCTAAAACATCATCCACGCCAGGAGCAGATAAGCACGCGTTAGGCGCAGGCCGCGACGGGATTGATCGCCAGTAAGGCGGCCGAACGGGCTTATAACCTTTTGCAGATACCGCCAGTCGCATTTCTCCCCACGGCATTACGCGACGCCGCTGCCGGCGATAAACGATCCTCTATCGAAACTATAGCGAGAGGTGATTTGGATTGCCGGACTTCCGACGTCATTCTCGGAAATGTCGTTGTCGACCATCGGCGCCGCGATTGATACGCGATGCCCGTTTCGAGAAGCTAGACTCCCGCTATTCGAAGCAACGACGGAATTGAGTCTCGCGCCTCGGGGATTAACAAAGTCCCTTATTCCCAGATGCGAGAGCCGTTCTTTTGGGGAACTGCGGACGCTTCAAGTGCCCGGCAGTTCAAACAACGAGATCAATCGTAATGCTGCAAAATGGCGATGTCTTTCCCTCTCTTGCTTTTGCTCGCGTCGGTGGCGGCGAAATTCATTTACCTGTCGATTTGGCGGGTTCGTTCGGCGTGGTTCTGTTCCACCGCGGTTACTGGTGTCCGTACTGCAACACCCAGCTTGCCGCTTTCGCGCGAGCTGCGGACAAATTCGCTGCGGAAAACATCAAGGTTGTCTCGGTATCGGTAGACGATCGAGAAAAATCGGAGATGCTTGTCGAAAAGCACAAGCTCGGCTTTCCGGTCGCTTATGCCGCCAATGCGCGGGCGGTTTCTGCGGTTACCGGCGCCTTCGTCAATGACGATCCCGTCTGCCTCCAGGCAACCGGCTTCGTCCTCAATCCCGAAGGCCGGGTGCTGACGGCCGTCTATTCGACTCGCGCGATCGGCCGTCTGATGCCCGACGAGGTGCTCAGTTTTGTTCGCCACCTCAAGTCCTTGGCAAAGAATTGACGACCGGCGGCAGATTAGCGGGGAGCTCGTTGAATGGCACAGCCCTTTGTAGAGCCGTGCAGCTGCGGTGTTATCGACGCGGAATCGTGCCCGAGAGAGCTTGGGCGGGCAGGGCCGGGTCGGCACCGGGGCATGGTGCTGGTCGCCTGTGTGCTCGCTTCCTCGATGGCCTTCATTGATGCGACAGCGCTGCCCGTTGCGTTACCGAGATTGCGCGCTGATCTGGGCGCGGGCCTCGCCTCCGTCCAATGGGTTCTCAACGGGTATATGCTGGCACTTGCCTCACTGACATTGATCGGCGGCGCGCTTGCCGATGTCTACGGCAAAGCGCGCATACTTGCGGTCGGTTGTGTCCTGTTCGGTCTGGCGTCCGCGGCTTGCGCTCTGGCGCCTTCATCCGCTTGGTTGATCGCCGCCCGCGTCGTTCAGGGAGCGGCCGCTGCAATCGTAACCCCTGCCAGTCTCGCCCTGATCGGGGCAACATATCCGCGCGCCGAGCGAAATCGCGCAATCGGCGTATGGGCTGCGGCATCGGCTCTCACCACGGCCGGAGGTCCTGTCGTGGGCGGCTGGCTGACCGAGATCATGGGCTGGCCATCCGTGTTCTGGATCAACCCGCCACTCGCGCTCGTAGCAGTGGGAGCTCTGGTGGCCTTCGCGCCCAATGATGTCCGCATCCAGCGCCGGTTCGACGTGATCGGCGCCGCGATCCTTGCTTCGGCGCTCGGGGCGCTCGCCTGGGCGCTCAGCCAGGTCGGACCTAGTGAAGCTCAAGGCGGCGCGGATGCTCCGGTCCGGACAGGCACGCCGCTCGCGATTGCCGCCGGGCTCGGAATTGTCGGGCTAGCGGTCTACGTGTTCTGGGAATTCAGAAGCGAACACCCGATGACGCCACCCCGCCTTTTTGAGAACCGCGCCTTCCTCGGGCTGAACGTCGCAACTTTGATGATCTATACGGGCATCTCGATCATGTTCTTCCTGTTACCCTTTGATCTCATCGATCGTCGCGCCCTATCATCGACCAATGCCGGGCTGGTTTTCCTGCCCTTCACGCTGGGCGTGGGCCTTCTGTCGAGTGTACTCGGTGGGTTGGCCGACAAGATCGGCGCGCGGACCATGCTCGTCACGGGGCCGGCAGGTGCCGCACTGGCATATGTTTGGATGGCGCTCGGTCAGAAAGAATCCCTGATGATTGACGTTATCATACCCATGGCGCTGCTTGGCCTGTCCTTCGCTGTGCTCGTGGCACCGCTCACAGCGTCCGTTATGTCGAGCGTTGACCAGATGACCGAAGGGCTCGCCTCCGGCATCAACAATGCGACGAGCCGGATCGCTCAGCTTATCGGCGTGGCACTTGCCGCCGGCGTCGCGTCTTTCGACTCCGGATACGAGCTCGGTCTCGTCATAGCCGCCGCGATCTCGATTGGAGGAGCCCTCACGGCCGCAATCACCCCGACGCAGGACGCAACCTTCTAGGCGTATGCGATGCGACCGATCGTCATGCGAGCATAATTGAAGAAATGTTCTGGCTGTTTAGCGGGTGTTCCGACATTAGGGTGACGTATAAACGAAGCAACGGCGACCTCATTTCCAATTCTCGATGCCACGTCTGATCTGGAGTCCAGAAACTCTGCCGAGGCCTCATCGAAAGTTACGTTTGTCCGCGACGGAGAAATCGCCCAGCAATCTTCGTTGACTTCGTTGGGGTTACTGACGTCTCCCATTTGGAGACTATCTGAACCGACGAGCGCTGCTGGTAGCGCTGCCGATCAGAGCGAAGCCCACTCCAGCGGCCAAACACAAGACCGCGCCATGATCTCCGCCCGAACCGAAGATGAGTGAGACCAAGGCGGAGCCCAGTGACCATCCAACATAGCGAGCCGCAGCATTCATCCCGCTTGCAGCTCCACTACGTCCTATTGGTCCAGCCGTCATCATCGCGGTGTTGTTCGGGGTTTGGAAAAGGCCAAAGCCGATACCGCAAAGGGCGAGCCGCCATACGACATCCCACTTCGCCGGGGTTGTCGGCAAGAAGACCATCAGAAGCAAACCGACCGCCAACAATGCCAAACCGATGCTGCAAATTACTGAGGCGGGGTAGCGGATTGTCAAGCGGCCGGCGATCGGAGCCGTAACGGCGGTCATCAACGGCCAGGGCGTCACAAGAAAACCTGTTTCCACGGCCGAAAGATGCATCGCAGTCTCAAAGAAAAACGGCAGGGAGACGTAAGCCAGGATCTGTGCTGCATAGGAGCAGATAGATGTCCACACTGATAGGGTAAACAGAGGTATACGGAAAAGATCGAATGGCAACATTGGCATAGAGTGCTGGAGCTGTTGTCGAAGGAAGAGGCTAAAGCAGATAAGTCCTGCTACTATCTCTCCCATCGCAACGGGCCCGTCGCCGCTACCTAGCGTACCGATACCGATGGCGAAAAGCCCGAACGCTAACGCATTGAGAGAGATGCCGATCAGATCGAGAGGGCGAGCAACCTGAACGTCTGGTGGTGCCGCGGCAACAAATAGCGGTACGGCGAGACCGAACGGCGCATTCACCAAAAACAGCCAGGGCCATTTTGCAACGACAAGTATTGTCGCGGCGATGGTAGGCCCCAATGCTCCAGGTATCGCCACCGCTAATGCGACCAGCGCGAGGCCCTTACTGACCAGGCGTTGGGGATAGATCGTGCGTACGAGTGCGATGCCGGCCACAGAGATCCCGGCCGCTCCGGCGCCTTGAACCAAGCGCGCACTCACCAGCACCGGAAGCGTTGGCGCGAGAGCGCAACCCAACGACGCAAGGACAAAAACAGCTAGACCGGAAGCATAAACGCGCTTCAAACCGAGTGACTCGACCAGACTTGCAATGGGCAACAAGCAGACCGTTGCCGAAAGCTGATAGGCATTCACGACCCACACGGTTGCCGCCTCGCTACTTGCGAATGAGTGCGAGATATTCGGCAAGGCGATATTAACGATCGCGCTTCCGAGGGAACTTAGGCCAAGTCCAAGCAAGATGCAGAGCATGGCCCAGCGGCGCTTCGACGCCGTTAAGCATTCGCTGCCGCCCATCACGATGCAATCTTCCGTGCGAAGTTTATGCCGCCGATCTCGCGCATACTCGCGGTAGCCGATTCTGCGGATCGGTACATAATCTTAAGCGAACAAGTGAGTTGAGTTGGCCATAGCTGTAGACCCGTAGTCGGTATTCTCTTCAACGTTAGCTCTCTCGTTAGAATAGGCGAGGTCAACATGGGCAACCCGCTCTGCGCGACGGGGCGCTCGACCAATCCGTTGCGCAATGATACCAACGCGTCTCAACGATGTGTGGCCAATCGACCTATATGACGCGCCAAGCGCAGTTACCTATGCCGTTCCGGATTCTCGGCAGGACGCTCCCCCGAGGTGAGGTCGTCGGATTGCACGCGCATGAAGAAGCACAGGTGATCTTCGCTGCGTCGGGAACGCTGCAGGTCTACACCGCTTCTGGACGCTGGTTCGTCCCGCCCCAACTTGCGCTCTGGATGCCGGCCGGCATACCTCATCGAGTCGATATGCTTTCTGACACCGAATTACGGATGATCTATTGGTACCCATCGGTCTTGGAGAAGTGGGCGCCGGAAAGGCCACTCGATTACATATTTGCCTCGACGGTTACACCTCTTCTACGGGAGTTGATCCTCTCGGCCTTCAAGGTCGATACACAGCCCGAAAGATCAGAGCTTACCGTTCGATTGATTCTTCATGAGCTTATCGAGACACCCGACGTTCCGGTGTTCCTTCCGATGCCAACGAGCGTGGTCGGAAGACGCGTAGCCGATCTGGCTTTAGGGGATCCGCAGATGCACCTCCGCATAAGTGACCTTGCCCGTCGCGCAGCAACGTCGATTCGCACGATCAGCCGAATGTTCCCGACGGAAACTGGGTTGACTTTCAAGGCTTGGCGGCAAAGAGCAAGAATAGCCCTCGCAATCGATCGACTCTCGGCAGGGCGTGGGATCTCGCAGGTCGCCGCCGATGTAGGCTTCGGCAGCAGCGCAGCTTTCTCGTTTGCCTTTCGACAAGTAACGAACATGACACCGACTGCCTTTCTTCATAACGTCCCGAGTCGTCTGGTTCGTTGACATGAGCAAGCGGTAGCGCGCTTAGGACGCCGAACACTGCTCATCGTGGGGCCGCGTCATAAGCAAGGCGAACGAATCGTTCCTGGAGCGTCCGACAGGAAACCAATTGTGATGGGATTGACCGCGCGCCACCGGGAGCCCGGGAGGCCGCGCGCTTTGGAGAGAACGGCGTATGCGCCGGTGATGATTTACGTTCGCAACTCAGGAATCCAGGATTCTGACGCCAGACATTCCGGCGATAATCGCGGTCGCGACGATGGCGCTCATCATGACGCACACTCCCCAAAGACGATCAGCATTGCGTTGATCGACGCCGTGTGCGATCAGCACGCCCCTCAGCCCTGAAGCAAGGTGGCTCAGGACGAAGAAGGCACCGAGCGCGTAGTGAGGCAGCAGACGTATATTCCATGCGTCATGAATGAGCCCAGTCGGGGCTCCGATCGCAAAATTCCAATCCGTCGGTATGCCGAGGGAGCCTCGCGCGTAGACGAAGACCGAATTCATGTGGCCGAGAATGAACACAGAGAGATAGCCTCCCGAAGCGACCTGATAGGTCCGCTGGAAGTCATGCGCCGCCGCGCTCCAGCGCCACGCCAGAAAGAGGCCGGTCCCAATCTGGAAAAGCATGGTCGCAACCAGCAACGGTTCACCCGCGGCAGAGCGGTAAACCACACGTCCGATCTTCATAACGGCGGCATGCGCATCCGGCCCTATCAAGCCGAACAAATGATTGGCGAGATGAAACACCACATATAGGCTCAAGATCACAGCCGTTACCCCGTGGACAAACCGCCAACCTCCGACGACCACAGGCACACCTGCCGCGACCGGATTTCGGGCACACCGCGACCAGTTCGCGATTGCGAGCCAAATCACGCACCAGACGATCTCGTCGGGAATAGGGCTCTTGATCAAGGCTTGCACAACGCCGAGAAAGACATAGAGCGTTGGCGATGCGACACTCGCATAAGCGAGGCGTCTTGAACCGGAATCGGACGTAGGTCGACAAGCGAGAGCGATCCCAAGAAACGGTACGACAAACGCAACAAGGAGGATGAAGGTCGCGCCGGCGATTGCGAGCGGCGATAGGTTAATAGCTTGCGTGCCGACGATGGCATGGAAAGCATCGAGCAGAAATGGATAACAAATGGCCGCCCCCGCGGGAACCAGAGCTAAATAGTCAAAGCGCTTCTCAAGAAACGGTCTGGAACACTGCTGGCGAACGAATGCTTCCATCATCAACCCTCTTGAATCACAGCAAAGAGACCGGTGCGTGAGATAGCTTTCCGAACCAGGTTGGAGCGTCACGTATCTCCTTACGGCCGTGCATCGATTTCTTGTTACTTCGGCGAGTCGTTTATCTATACGCGAGGTGTCTCGTTTCAGTGATCACCGTCACGATTGAGCTAGCGAATGCTCCGGTCGGCGTCAAAGTATGGAGCGAAAATAGCTTCTGCAGGGGCAGGTCATGCCCTGACAGAAGTGCGGGTTCGTTAGCGCGCAAGATGCTCCGTTCGTCGAAGAGCCGCTAGGTCGTGAAGATGTATTTGAGTTATTCATGCAAGTCATGAATGACCCGCGGCGGCATTTGCGCTTGGCGCCGCTCTCCTGCATCAGTAACGAGCTTCTCTCGGAGTTCGAACTTTAACCTAGCGGCACCGGCTGTGAACGCCGGGACAGCGTTCGTTGTAGATTAAGCACTGAACGCGGCTCGGAAGTCTCTGCAAAAAGAAACGCCGGTGAGGTGCGATATGGCCGGAGGCATTCCGCATTAGGACATCATGCCGAGCCGGCAGGCGGCAATAACTTTCGTCTATCAACTCTATGGCGAAAGGTAATTTCCGGTGTCCGTCTTGCAATGTCACTGTGCAAAGCGTCGTCGTAACGGAATTGTCAGGGCCGAAACGACCAAGCACGATGCCGGATTTGGAAGCCAGGAGGCGAAATATGCAACGCAACGGCGAAATCAAAACCGTCGCGGCTCTTGGCGAGGAGTTTAGCGAATTGTTCCGTTTCCCAGATGTGGCTGCCGTTCTTGCGTGCCGTGCGTGTGCACCTAGGGAGCCCGACGGCATTTTGTGCGTCCCTCGCGGCGTTCGCCATCGCTAGAAAGCGATCTGGCGCAGTTCGCGAGCCGGTCGGTATCTCTTTCGTCCGCAGAGATGACAGTGTCGACCCCGTCCAATTCAAATTGCAGCGTTCTAGCTCGTGGGGAGACGAAAGTGAGTGCGGCTGAAAGAGCTCCGACGAACCGCATCGAGCGCGGTCCGTTTCGCGGCCTTCCAAGGTGCGGCGGCGCATCGATCGTTATGCTGCTCGCGCTGGCGCTGACTGGTTGCGAAGGAAACGCGCGATCACAGGCGGCCCCGCCTCCGCCAGCCGTGACCGTGGCCCAACCAGTCAAACAAACCGTCACCGACTGGGATGAGTTCACTGGCCGTTTCCAGGCGGTCGATGAAGTGCAAGTCCGCGCCCGCGTCGGAGGCTTTGTCACCAATGTTGAGTTCAAGGACGGTGACATCGTGCATGCCGGCGATCTGCTTTACATCATTGATCCGCGGCCGTTTGAGGCGGTGGCCGAGCAGGCCAATGGCCAGCTTGCCGACGCCCAGGCAAAGACCGAGCTTGCGAAGCGCGAGCTCGATCGCGGCCTGACCCTTGTCCAGACCAGTGCGGTCTCCCAACAGGTCGTTGACCAGCGCCGCGAGGCACTGCAGGCCGCGCACGCCGCCGAGATCCAGGCAGAGGGCGTGCTGAAGGCAGCCCAGCTCAATGTTGAATTTACCCACGTGGTGGCGCCAATCAGTGGCCGCATCAGTCGGCATCTCGTGAGTGTCGGAAATCTCGTCAGCGGCAGCGACAATGGTGCATCGACATTGCTGACCACCATCGTCTCCATGGATCCGATTTACATCTATTTCGATGTCGATGAGGCAACCTACCTGAGGAACAACAAGCTCTGGTTCGAGGGCAAGCGGCCAAGCTCTCGCGATACGCCCAATCCGGTGCAGGTGGAGCTGACAGGTGAAACCAAGCCTTCGCACGAAGGCCACATGGATTTCATCGACAACCGGCTCGATGTCTCGACCGGCACGCTGCGCAGCCGGGCGATTATCCCGAACCACGATCTGTCCATCCTGCCCGGCCAATTCGGCCGCGTGCGTTTGATTGGCTCTTCGCCCTATGAGGCGCTTCTTCTGCCAGATTCTGCGATCGCGACCGATCAGTCGCGTAAGATAGTGTTCGTGGTCAACAACGATAGCACGGTGGAGGCGCGCGCGGTCGAACTTGGTCCGCTGGAGCAGGGCCTGCGCGTAGTCCGCACAGGCCTGAAACCGGAGGATAATGTCATCATTGATGGCCTCCAGCGCGCGCGGGTCGGCGCCAAGGTCAGCCCGCACAAGGGCGAGATCAGCGGCAACAAGTCATGAATCTGGGACGTCTTTCCGTAAATCAGCCCATTCTAGCGATGGTGCTGTCGATCGTACTCTTGATTGTGGGCTCGATCGCTTACCAGACGTTGCCGATCTCTGAATATCCGCAGGTGGTGCCGCCAACCGTCACGGTCACCACGCAATATCCGGGCGCTTCGGCCCAGACTGTGTCCGATACGGTTGCAGCTCCCATCGAGCAGGAGATCAATGGCGTTGAGGATATGCTGTACATGTACAGCCAGGCGACCTCGAATGGCCAGCTCACTATCACCGTGACCTTCAAGCTCGGTACCGATCTCGACAAGGCGCAGGTGTTGGTCCAGAATCGCGTGGCCATCGCGCAGCCGCGTTTGCCCGAGGAAGTGCAGCGCAACGGCGTCGTCACCCGCAAGAACTCACCCGACATTCTGATGGTGGTGTTCATGCTGTCGCCCGACGACAGCTTCGACCAGCTCTACATCTCGAATTATGCGCTTCTGCAGGTCCGCGATCAGCTGCTGCGGCTCGATGGCATCGGCGACATCCAGATGTTTGGCGCACGCGACTACTCGATGCGGCTCTGGCTCGACCCAGACAAGATCGCCAATCTCGATATGACTTCGAGCGACGTCATTGCGGCGGTCCGGGCCCAGAACCTGCAGATCGCCGGCGGCCAGATCGCCGAGCCGCCGATTGCGGACCGCGCATTCCAGCCGAACCTCGTCTTCACTGGCCGCCTTAAAGACATCAGGCAGTTCGAAGACATCGTGGTCAAGGCTGGTCCCGGCGGCCGTACCGTGCGGCTGCGCGACGTCGCGCGGATCGAGCTTGGCGCGCTCGCCTATACCACGAATAGTTTCATACTTCGTAAGTCAGCTGTCGCAATGGTCGTGACGCAACGGCCCGGATCGAATGCACTCGCCACCGCGAAGCATATCTCCGATACGATGGCGCAGCTCAAGACGAGTTTCCCAAAGGGGCTCGACTACAATATCGGCTACAATCCCACCGAGTTCATAGCCCAATCGGTGCATGAGCTGATTAAGACGGTTTACGAGGCGATGGCGCTCGTTGTCATCGTGGTGCTTGTATTTCTTCAAGGCTGGCGGCCCGCGGTTATTCCCATCATAGCGATCCCAGTGTCGCTGGTCGGAACCTTTGCGGCGATGTCGGCGCTCGGCTTTGGCATCAACAACCTCACGTTGTTCGGTCTGGTACTTGCGGTCGGCATCGTAGTTGACGACGCCATTGTGGTTGTCGAGAATGTCGAGCGACATCTCCAGCTTGGCATGAGCCGGCGCGAGGCGGCGCTCAAAACGATGGAGGAGGTAGGCGGCGCGCTGGTTTCGATCGCTCTCGTGCTCTGCGCGGTATTCGTGCCGACCGCGTTCCTCGGAGGAATCTCCGGGCGGTTCTTTCAGCAATTCGCCGTAACGATCGCGGTCGCGACCGCGATTTCCTGCTTCTGCTCGCTAACGCTTTCGCCAGCGCTGGCCTCGCAGATTCTTACTCCGCGCGAGGAGAAACGTCCGCCGGCGCGCTGGAACATCATTGCGCGTAGCTGGGACGTCTTCACCGCGCTGTTTAACCGTATCTTCGATCGCCTGGCGCATGGTTACGCGGCCACTGCCGACTTCGTAATCCGGCATGCCGCGGTGATGCTTGCGATCTATGTCGGGCTGATCGGCAGCGCCGGCTGGCTGCTCGCCAACACGTCGCAGGGCTTCATTCCGGTGCAGGATCGCGGTTACCTCATCATCTCGGTGCAATTGCCAGGCGCCGCGTCGTTGGTGCGGACTACCGCGGTGGTGCGAGAAATCGAGCGGGTTGCGCTGGATACGCCCGGTATCGTCCGTGTCGCCGCGTTCGCCGGCTTCTCCGGCGCGACCCGCACGCAGTCGAGCAACGCCGCGGCTCTGTTCCCAGTCTTCGATAAGCCGGAGGCTCGGGTCAGGAAGGGCCAGACCGCCACCGCCATCACCGCCAACTTGCGCAAGCGGCTGTCGGCGATACAGGGCGCGTTCATCATCGTCATTCCACCGCCCGCGGTGCCAGGCATCGGCACGGGCGGTGGCTTCGCCATCCGCATCCAAGATCGAGAAGGGCGCGGCCCCGAGCTGCTCGCAGCGGCCACCGACGAACTCGTCGCCGCCGCGCGGAAGTCACCAAACCTAACTTCGGTGTTCTCTCCCTTCACGGCGAATACGCCGCAGCTGTTCGTCGATATCGATCGCGTTAAGGCGCAGAAGCTTGGCGTCCCCATCGCCAACATCACCGACACGATCGAGACTTACTTCGGCTCGACCTACGTCAACGACTTCAATCTGTTTGGACGCACATATCACGTCACCGCGCAGGCCGATCTGTCGTTCCGCAAGGAGGCGTCCGATCTGGCGCGCCTGCGTACGCGGAACGCGGCTGGCGACATGGTGATGCTCGGCAGCGTAGTGGACTTCAAGGACATCTCGGGACCCGATCGTGTCGCGCGCTACAATCTCTACTCAGCGTCCGAACTGCAGGGTGAGCCGGCGCCCGGCGTGAGCTCGAAGACTGCGCTCAACACCATTAAGCTACTAGCCGACAAAACATTACCGAGTGGTTTTTCCTTCGAATGGACCGATCTATCCTATCAACAAGTGACGGGTGGCAATGCCGGGCTCTATGTGTTCCCGATCTGTGTTCTGTTCGTCTATCTGGTGCTGGCCGCGCAGTACGGTAGCTGGACGCTACCTCTCGCTGTGATCCTCATCGTGCCGATGTGCCTCTTTGCGGCAACCATCGGCGTGCGCATCATGGGCCAGGACATTAACATCCTGACCCAGATCGGCTTCGTGGTGCTGGTGGGACTTGCGGCCAAGAATGCGATCCTGATCGTCGAGTTTGCACGGGACATCGAGCTTGAGGGCAAACCGCGCCTGGAGGCGGTGATCGAGGCCTGCCGGTTGCGACTGCGGCCGATCCTGATGACGTCGTTCGCGTTCATCCTCGGCGTGCTGCCGCTCGTCTTCTCCACCGGTCCCGGATCGGAGATGCGCCAGGCCGTCGGCGTCGCCGTGTTCTTCGGCATGCTCGGCGTCACACTGTTCGGCCTGATCTTCACGCCGATCTTCTACATGGTGGTGCGCAACGTCGCTGAAGGTAAGAACGTGGGCAAGCACACCCAGGCGATGACCGCCGCGGCGGAGTGAGTTGCGGTGACACCGATGTACGGTAGAGCGAAATGACTGAGGAGATAATTCCATGAAGGCGATCGTTGTGACGGACCAGGCTGCGGGGACGGCCGGAATGAAGCTGGTGGAGCGGCCGGAGCCGCGGGCGGCGATAAACGACGTCATCGTTCAGGTTCATGCGTCGGGATTTACCTGGGATGAGCTGACCTGGCCTCCTACCTGGACCGATCGCCTCGATCGTGACCGAACACCGTCGATCCCTGGGCACGAACTGGCCGGTGTTGTCACCGCGCTTGGCTATGGCACGACGGGACTGTCGGTGGGACAGCGGGTGTTCGGCCTCACGGACTGGACTCGCGACGGAACCCTTGCTGAGTATGTTGCGGTCGAGGCGCGCAACCTCGCGCCGCTGCCAGGCGATGTCGACTTCACCGTGGGCGCGAGCCTGCCCATGTCGGGCCTGACCGCATGGCAGGGGCTGTTCGAGCACGGCCACCTTCGGCCAGGGCAGACCGTCCTCGCGCACGGCGCCGCCGGCGTAGTCGGTTCGATGGTAATCCAGCTCGCACGTGAGGCCGGCGCCTACGTCATCGGCACCGGGCGCGCCGCCGACCGTCAGGCAGTGCATGACTTCGGCGCGCAAGAGTTCGTTGACCTCGAGAACGACACTTTGGAAGACGTCGGCCCAGTCGATCTGGTTTTCGATGTCTTCGGCGGCGATATCGAGAAGCGGTCCGCAGCCCTGATTCGGGCCGGAGGGACGCTGGTAACCATCGCCGGGCCGACCGAGGCGCGGCCCGCCAACGGCTTGGTGGTCGATTTCGTCGTTGAATCTGATCCCGACCAATTGGGTGAGATCGTCCAGCGGGTGCGGGACGGGCGACTGCGGACAAACATCGGTCGTGTCTCGTCCCTCGACGATGCCGTCGCCGCCTTCAACCAGACCGCGCGACGCAAGGGCAAGACCATCATTCGCGTTCGTTCGTAGGGACACGTGCCGGTTTAATGCATCCAGTCGGCCGGTGCAGTTCGGGTCGATCAGCTGCGTTGTACCAGCCCTAGCCACCGAGAGGCATCCATGGCTTTTGCGTTAAAAATCAACGGCACATCCCATGAGGTTGATGTGGACGCCGACACCCCGCTGCTGTGGGTGCTGCGCGATGTGCTCGCCATGACCGGGACCAAGTTCGGCTGCGGCCAGGCGCTGTGCGGTGCCTGCACCGTTCATGTCGACGGCCGGGCGGTCCGCTCCTGCCAGACACCGGTCGACAGCGTCGGCGACAGCGCGGTCACTACGATCGAGGCGGTCGGCCGGACGCCGCAGGGGGCGGCCTTGCAGAAGGCGTGGCTCGAACTGGAGGTTGTTCAGTGCGGCTACTGCCAGTCTGGTCAGATCATGTCGGCGGCGGCGCTGCTGAAGGACGCACCGAGGCCGACGGATGATGAAATTGACGCGGCTATGTCGGGCAATATCTGCCGATGCGGCACCTATCAGCGCATCCGCGCTGCGATCAAGCACGCTGCGGGAGTTTGAGATCATGGATGAACTTATTCTGAAAGATCAGGCTGCGGGCCAAACGGCAGTATCGCGACGCGACTTCCTTCAGGGCACAGGTTTGCTGCTTGGTTTTGCGCTGTCCGGTGCAAGCACCGGGGCGGTCTTCGCGGCGCCGGCTTCGCAGGTGGTCGAAAATGAGATCAGGGGTACTTTCGCGCCGAACGGATTTATACGGATCAATCCAACCGGGGCAGTGACCTTGGTCATTCCGATGATCGAGATGGGACAGGGGGTTTACACGTCGCTCTCGATGCTTCTCGCTGAAGAACTGGAAGTGAAGCTTGACCAGATTCAGGTTCAGCACGCGCCGCCCAATCATGCGCTTTACGTCAACTCGATCATCGGCATTCAAAATACAGGCGGCTCCGCCTCTGTCCGCGCCTTTTGGACACCGCTGCGTCAGGCGGGGGCAGTTGGTCGCAGTCTGCTGGTTGCGGCGGCGGCAAAGCGCTGGAATGTCGATCCAGCGACGTGCCACGCCAAGGACGGCATTGTGTTCGATGCATCAGGCTCGAAGCATCTGAGCTACGGTGAACTTGCGGAGGTCGCGGCGAAATTGCCTATGCCAAATGGGGTCAAAGTTAAGTTGAAGGATCCGAAAGACTTCATCCTGATAGGCACGCGTGCCAAGCGTGTGGATAGTGCAATAAAGGTCGACGGGCGTGCGCTCTACGGTATCGATACGCGACTGCCAGGTATTAAGGTCGCGACGGTTGCTATTTCGCCCGTGCTGGGTGGCAAACTAAAAAGTGTGGACGAGAAGGCCGCGCTGGCAGTGAAGGGCGTCCGGCAGGTAGTCAATATCGATGAAGCTGTTGCCGTGGTAGCGGATCATATGGGCGCGGCAAAGAAGGGGCTCGAGGCCGCCGCCATCGCGTGGGACGACGGGCCGAACGGCAAAGTCAGCAACGCAGATATCGTCAAGCAATTGGAGGAGGAATCGAAGAACCCGGGGGCTGTTGCGCGTAACGTCGGTGATGTGGGGAAGGCACTTGCGGAGGCAGCGCAACGGATAGACGCCATCTATCAGGTGCCTTTCCTGGCCCATGCGGCGATGGAGCCGATGAACTGTACCGTTCATCTCCAGAAGGATCGTTGCCAAATTTGGGTCGGTACACAGGCGCCTACGATCACGCAGTCGCAGGTGGCCGAACTCACCGGTCTCCCAAATGATGCGATTAAGATTCACAACCATCTGATTGGCGGCGGCTTCGGCCGAAGATTGGAGGCCGATGGCACAATTCTCGCCGTCAAGATAGCCAAGCACGTCGACGGTCCGGTGAAGGTGATCTGGAGCCGCGAGGAAGACATCCAGCACGATATGTATCGGCCATACTATCTCGATCGGCTGTCCGCTGGACTTGACGCGGCCGGCAAGCCGATTGCATGGACGCACCGGATTGCCGGCTCCTCCGTCATGGCTCGCTATTATCCCCCTTACTTCAAGGACGGATTGGACCCCGACGCCATAGAAGCGGGGGCCGAGCCGCCTTATGCTCTGCCAAATATCCACGTCGACTATGTCCGGGTTGAGCCCCCTGGCGTCCGGACATCTTGGTGGCGCGGTGTCGGACCGACTCACAATGTTTTTGTGGTCGAAAGCTTCATAGATGAACTCGCGCATGCCGCGAAGCAGGATCCCGTCGCTTATCGCAAGGGAATGCTTGGCCACAATCCGCGGGCGCTTGCTGTTCTGTCGCTTGCTGCGGAGAAAGCAGGGTGGGGATTACCGCTTGCTGCGGGGCATGGCCGCGGGATTTCGGTACAATTCGCATACGGAAGCTACGCGTCGCAGGTCGCCGAGGTCGAAGTGGCGCCCGACGGATTTGTCAAAGTCAAGAGGATCGTCTGTGCGGTTGATTGCGGCATGTACGTCAATCCCGATACGATCGAAGCACAGGTTCAGGGTGGAACGCTTTTCGGATTGACCGCTACGCTCCATGGCTCGATCACCTTCAGAGATGGACGGGTCGAGCAGAGCAATTTCGACAACTATCTGCCGATGCGTATCGACGAGGTGCCGGTGGTGGAGACGTACCTGATTAAGAACGCGGAAGCTCCGGGTGGCATTGGTGAAGCACCGACGGCCATTGTCAGTGCAGCAGTGACCAATGCAATCTTCGCCGCCACCGGCAAGCGTGTGCGCAGCCTGCCGATCGATACGGAGTCGCTCAAGTCGTCGTCATAGTCATTGCCCACCATCCCGTGCGCGTCGCAGCGCGCACGGGACGGCATTTGCTCGTCCAATGGCGCGTCCGGGATCAACAATCACGGCGCGTCCATGACCTTCTAGCCAAACCAACCGGAATCAAGACTCCGGCATCGACGGTATTGAAAGGCGGGCATATGACCGGCGCCTGCTAAGGCAAGCGGAATGGAGCATCGGCCCTGAAGTGCATTTGGCGAGGTCCGCGAACACTTGCGGTCGTGGTTCTTGTGATGGTCCTTGCCGTTGGGGTGGTCGCTTTGGCGCGGCCACGGCCGGTTTGCAATACCATGCTGGGTGCCCGGCTGGGTCTGCGTGCGCGCGTGCACGCACTGCACTTGTCTTTCACGAGTAGTCACCGCCGCTTTGCTGAGTGAGGTTGCCGAGATAGTTGCGCTTCCCGATCTTTGCTCCGAGGCGCCGGAGGATCGCGTGCGCGATCGAGACGTGGAAGAAGAAGTCTGGCAGCACTAGGTGTCGAATGTAGTCGTCACCGCCGAACCACCCGCGGACAATCGGCGGCGTCAGTTCGTACGTGTGAGACTGCGCGCCGGCAATCTCGTCCGGCAGCACATTCTGGAGGAAACCGCGAGTGTCAAGGAGCCGTCCCTTCAACGCCGGATACACCATGGGGACGTTACGGGGTGTCGGCAGGTCGTGTTGCATCAACTTCGCCATGTGCGCCTCGACCTTGTTGCAGCTTACAGAGAACTGCTCTCCGAAAGTCAGCATATCGGGCGCGAGCCGCTCGCCAAGAATCCTACCGGGCCCAAACCCATTGGACCGTTCGAGCGCTTTGGCAACGTCGAGATAGTCGTCCATCACGTTCAGTCCATGTACCAGGACAGGAACAGTGATGTCATAAACCGAGAAGGACACGCTGACCTCTACGCGCTCGTTGTTGTTTAAACGTCGGCTGGACCCGATTTGTCGATAAATCCAAGCGAACGATACAATAACTTCATCTAACTCGCTCTTTCCGGCATCGGCTTGCCGGACTCGACTTGGACCTCCGCAAAGCAACAGCAAGACAGAGCGTCTCTACCGACTAGCGCCGGTTGGCGGACTGCCAGAAGCCAATCAAGGTCACCGACTGGATGTACGCGAGTAGTCGACGGTGTTAGTGCGCCACTGCGAGCGCACCGCCGCCAAGCGGTCATTTCAAACCGGCTCATGGTTCGATCGTTCCGGATGTTGCTTTCCACCTACTGTCTTCCTCGCTTATGAGCCGACAGACACACGATCACGCAATTCAAACTCTTTCACGTTGATCGGCGGTATGGATATTCATTGCCCGAATGGGTGATGGCTTCTTACGATCTCGGACAACGAGCTGTTACTTCAACGTAGCAAGATAGGCAACGAGGTCAGCCCGATCGGTCGGATTCTTCAGCCCGCCGTAGGGCATCCTGTTTCCCGGGACCACCTTCTGCGGCGATTCCAGATATGCATCGAGGATCTTCACATCCCATGTGATGCCCGAGTTCTTCATCGCGTCACTGTAGCTGAAGCCGGGGGCCGTACCCGCCTTCCTGCCAACGATGTCTGCCAGACCCGGCCCGACGCGATCGGAGTGATCCGTAGCGTGGCACGTCCTGCAAGCTGTGAAGATAGCTTTTCCGTGCTCGGCGTCCTGCGCGTAGCTTGGATTTTCGGCCGCCCCCGCAAATGCGAACGCCGCGATAATCGCTCCAATCTTTACTGCACCTTTCATTGTGACATCCTTTTTAGGTCAGGATCAGAGGTGCGCGGCGGCGCAACTTAGTCGCTCTGATTGTGGCGGAGTCGAAGCGCGAGTACCCCAATCGCTCGTATCCGATTGCAGCCCGCATTGAAGGGATAGGTGGAAGCACCAACGACCAACAGGTCATCCGCGTCTCAGGTCTGGGTCAGCTCCGGCAATCTACGCGAGTGCCGCCACGGTGGCGGTGAGCCGCGAGACGGCGAGAAACAGGGTGACAATCCTCGGTAATTTCGTGGGGACTCCTTATCTGCGCGCGCGCGTCACGGCGCCGCGGCGAAACAGTTACAATCTTTTTCGAGCCGGTCATGTCCGCTCGGCCAGCCCAGTAGATTCAAAGATCGGATGTAGCGGACCAAATTTGAAATTCCGATTGGACATGCATTCAATAACCGTGAGGTACGTCGCGGCAAGCAAGCGAGCTGTAGGTCTGGACGAACGGCGACGTTTTGTGGATACGCGGTGCGATCAGCGGACTTACGTTCCCGCAGCGGCGGCGTGTACCCGCGGCAGTTCTGGTTGGGCCATTGAAGGATCACGTGTCGATGCACGATCTGACTGCAACGCTCTTCGATAGCAACCACAACCTCTTTCGCTCCGACGTCGTCGAAGGACTGTCCCGCCTTCAAAAGATCATCCCGTGCCGCTGGCTGTATGACGAACGCGGTTCCGAGTTGTTCGAGGAGATCACGCGCCTCGAGGAGTATTATCCGACGCGCGCGGAGACAGCGATCCTGCAACTGCGCCAACCCGAACTGCGACAGCTTGCCGGCCCGGGGGCTGTCCTGATCGAGTACGGCGCGGGTGCGGGAGTGAAGACCGAACTCGTGCTGGGCGCGCTGGCGGAGCCGCGAGGCTATGTTCCCATCGATCTCGCGCACGAGTACCTGGCGCCTGGGAATGCACCAGCACTTCCTGAAGCCGCTTGCTGTGAGGGCCTGCGGTGGCTGAGTTGGCTTGGCATGCTTTAAGGAAGCGATATCCGCGCCCACGTGCCCGCGGCGCGACGAAGGACGGACCGAGCGCCGGCGTCGCGAGGCTCACAGTCCTCTATCGTCATTGGGTGTTGTTAGGCCGACCGAGCAGTCCGTGGTGGTCCGCGCGACCTCCGCGCCCGACGCCTGTGGTTCGTGATCGGTGCGTCACGAGCGCGGCTCCGCGATCGAGGCCGGGCTGCTGACCGATCGCTGAGACGCTCAGCCGGATTATTCATGTTGCGGCTGAATATATCAAATTCGGCTGCAACCACTACTCGGTCAGCCGCAACGGGCTAAATGCAACGTAGATCGAACCCGATCAAAATCCCAGATCAGGTTGGAGCGGGAAAGGCCTCTTCGGCCAGCTGCGCACGCTGGCTGCCTGCGTAAGATGCATCCCGGAGCTGAGCTGATGTGAACCCAACACCATAAAGGCTTCTGAACGTGGCAGGTGAGCCGTTTTGGCGTATATCGCGACAAGACCTCGATAAATTGATGACTACGTTGGACATCGCCTTCGTCAGGCTGTCTGAGTGCGCGCTTGTGGCGGGTGCTCACCTGGCGGTTGCCCGCGCGGAGGTCTCTACCATCCACTACTGCCTTCGAGGCGCCGGGTTCATCCTCCTGGAGGACGAAACGCCCATACGCCTGATGCCGCACACTTTGGTGATCGTCCCGCCCGGGCGAGCAATGACACTCCTCGCGACGGAGCGCCCGACCCCCCCACGGAACGTCGACAAGAGCACCGAAGGCGCCTTCGCGCCCGGCTCGTCGCACCGGCACGCCGTCGGTGATGGCGAGCCGACACTGGTGCTTGTGTGCGGTACTTTCCGAGCCAATTATGGGCCAGCACTGGACTTGTTCGCATCCATTACAACGCCAATTGTCGAGACGTTCGACGTGCACGACCAGCTCGACCGGGTGATGGCCTATGCAACGGCTGAGCTTGCCGCCCAGGACGTCGGTGGAGGGCCCATTTCGGCGGCGCTACTGAAGCTCGTGTTGCTCGCGCTGCTTCGGCGTTGCTTGGTCTCGACGAAAGCGTGGGTGGAGCGCTTCTCGATGTTGAGCGACCCGCCGATCGCACGTGCTTTCGCCGAGATGGTCTCGCGTCCGTCCTTTCCGCACACCATTCAGAGTCTGTCGCACGCTGTCGGTCTCAGCCGCTCGGCCTTCATGGCGCGGTTCTCCATCGCCTTCGGAGAGTCGCCCATGTCACTGCTGCGTCGTGTTAGGATGCGACACGCTGCTGACCTGCTCGCAGCCAACGCGCTGTCGATCGACCAGGTTGCTCTAAATGTTGGCTATCAAAGCCGGAGCAGCTTTACGCGCGCTTTCCGCAGATACTATGGCAGCGACCCGTCAGAATACCGCTCCAAGGCTCAGCGCGCCCCGTTCTCGAGCGCGGCCCGGGTCGAACATGCCGTCGTGCAATCTGACGCCGCGTGAGAAGCGTTCGATCCGCGCGAGCGTAGGCGCCGCCACGCGCGACCGCGTGAGTGCGCTGGACGCGACCGAATCGGTGCACCGTCGACGTTCTCAACAGGGCGCATTTCCCCTCAGTCGATGTGGGATTGTTGAGCTGGACGAACGGCGGCGAATTGTGGTTTTGTGGCGCGATCTGCATACCGCCTTTCTGCCGCGGGAAGTCCTCATCTCGGTTGTCGCAACTGTGAGCGGCGCGCCGACTTGGAGGGCACACAGCTCAGCGGTGCAGAGGAGACCTGCTGCCTCTCAACATACTCAGGACGAGGGGGCCGTGGCGGCGCAGCTGCTCGAGGGAGTGAACATGGTCTCGGCGTCAGGCGGAAGGAGTTCTGGAGCGATAGCCGCGACCTTCAACGAGTGCGATGCCACGCTTTTGTCACGCAGACAGCCCAATGGCTGTATGTCTCCCAGTCCAGAGCGCTGAACGTCATCAAAGACTCGGTACGAATCCGGGCGGATATCTTATCGGTCTGGTTTGCCATCTGTGGGATTCCGGGTCGGGGATCCGATCAACTGGAAGCGGTTGGCTTACGTGTCGTGATCATGCGGGCGCGGTCGTCATCTGCTGGAGCATTGGGTGCGGCATGTCCCGGCTGGGGACTTCGACCGACCAGTCGCGAAGCCGCGCGACTTTGACGAAAGCATCCAGCGCCGGCGAGTAGCGGCGCCCCTGCACAGCCAGCAGCCGCACCTCCCGTGAAACCGGGTCGCCTTCGAGCGGAATGGTCTTGAGCGTCGGAAGGCGCGGCATGTGCTCGGGAGCGAGCATCACGCCGAAGCCAGCCGCGGCCATCTGCTGCAGGTGCAACTCGTGACCGCTACAGTGGCCCAGGCGGAGCGGTTCGTCGGGGAAATAAGACCGCTGGATCTTCGGTGCGACGTCGCATCCAGTCCGTTCCAGCAAGACCGTATTGCGGAGGTCGTCGATGCCGATCGAGGGGCGGTTTGCGAGCCGGTGTGTCGGCGCGAGAATCGCGACATAGCGCTCCTCGAACAGCAACCAGTCGTCGATGCGGGCGGGCAAGTCCTGCACGTCGCCGGTTATTGCCGCGTTGATCTCCCCCTCAAGCAAGAGGTCGATGAGCTTCTCCGCTGTGTCCTCGCGCAGCTCGACGTGAAGTCCAGCGACAAACTTTGCGATCTCCGAGATCAGATCGAGGATGAGCGACGCCGAGATAGAGGGGGCGAGGCCGATCTTCAGTGGTGCGACTTCCCTGCGTTGGAACTCCTTCGCTCTGCGACGCGCCGTCTCTGCCGAGGCCAATGTGCGCTCCAGCATCGGAAGGACTTCCTTCCCAAGGTCGGTAAGCTGAGTCAGCTGGCGCTCGCGGAAAATCAACTGGCCACCAAGCTCCTGCTCGAGCTTCTGTACCCCCTTGGTCAAGGCGGGCTGGGTGACGTTACATTGCTCGGCTGCGCGGGTGAAGTTCAGTGTGGATGCGACGGCGAGGAAGTAGCGAACTTGATAAAGCTCCATGGGTTGTTCTCCGTGAAGTTGCTTCTGTCAATACTGACGAGCGGTGCACTCGACAACTGACGCGCGGTCCCGTGATCATGGGGTATGGATCCCACCTGCATGCACGCGTTGGAACGGCAACGTCTATTGGTTCGGACGCACGGACACGCTTTCTGGAGGCCCCGAGAAGCGGGCTTGTTCGCGGCGAGGTGGGCGGAGCTCCTTGAGTAGGAAGTCCGCAAATGCTCGCGCGGCTGGCTTTATCGTCTTTCCGCTGGCGAAGAGAGCATTCACTTCCATCGAGCCAAAATCCCAGTCAGGGAGCACCCGCACGAGCTTCCCGGCCCGGAGTTCTGCCCGCGCGCTATTTTCGCTCGACGCAGCAATGCCGAGCCCGGCGACGGCGCTTGCCGTGGCTCCTTCGTTGATCGTGATAGTGAGCTGGCTGTCAACGCGCACGGAGATAAGGCGGCCGTCTTTGCGGAAGGAAAAGGTCGGCGAGGGGTGCGCCGGGCCGATGATGACCGAATGGTGCGCGAGGTCCGACGGCGTTGTGGGCATGCCGCGCTCCTGTAGATAGGTTGGGGAGGCGATAAGTATCCTCGGCAGCTGGATGATTTTGCGCGCCATCGCGCTTGAGTCTGGCAGGGGGCCGAACCGGAACGCCACGTCAATGCCCTCTGTCACCAGGTCTTGGTGGCGATCATTAGAAACGAGTTCGATCTTCAGCGTCGCGTGCTCCTTCAAAAACGCGGGAAGTCGCGGGATGATTTCCCTGAGCACGAAACTTGACGATGTGCCTACGCGGAGCGAGCCGCGCAACTCCCCCGTTCCGCGCGCCTCGTGGTCGGCCTCATCGAGCGCGGCCAGGATTGCCTCGACGCGCATCAGGTACATCGCGCCGGCGTGGGTCAGCGTCACCGCGCGCGTGGTGCGGCTGAACAGCGTGGCTCCCACATCCTCCTCGAGCCCGGCGATCAGCCGGGATGCAGACGGCTGCGACAGGCCGAGCTCGCGGCCAGCACTGGAGAAGTTCCCGACTCGCGCGGCGCGGACGAACAGTCTAAGTGTTGAGAGTCGGTCGTTCATTGCTCGGCGCGCTCTGAGCGGGCTATACGGAAGCGGGGGACAGCGCTATCGCCGACAGAATCGAATCAAGCGTGGCGGCGACCACCGCCAAAGCGCGGACGGCGGCGACTGAATCGTTGTGCTTCGCGGAAGCGAAAAGGATCGGCTTGCTTAATTCCAGTTCCGTCATGATCTTCCCTTCTGCGTCGCCGTTGCGCTCGGAGTTCCTTTGGTACCCGCGGGTATGGAGCTTATTGGCCCGCCGTAGCGAGTAAAGCGGGGCAAATTGCTGCAAATTGGGGCTAAGAGGAAGAGGATCCACGTCCACCACACCGGTAAGACCATGGGATGACTGGCATTACTCGGGCGATGGGGTACGATTTCGTCAGGTTGGGCACGGCCACGCGTGTGGAGAACGAAGGGTTTGATCAGCCGACCTCAAGCCGAAGCTAGCCCGGAGCCTGACAGGTGGTGCAGCAGTCGCCGAATGTCGCGTACTCGGACAGTAGCTCTCAGGTGTTGTGGGAGGACGGCGAGCTCGTGTTCCGCCGTGGCCGGCGATTGGACGATAGTGGCAAGCACCTCTCCGTGCTGCTTGTAGCCCCTGCCGCCGACCACCCGTCTCGCTCAAGTCTCGATCGCCTCGAGCACGAATACGAGCTGAAAGATATGCTCGACAGGACCTGGGCAGCGCGGCCGCTGGCCCTCATGCGCGACGCCGGTCGGACCGTGCTGGTGCTCGATGATCCAGGCGGCGAACCGCTCAACCGTTTCCTGGGTGAGCCCATGGAGGTAGGACGTTTCTTGCGTCTGGCTATCGCTGTTACCTCGGCTCTTGGCAAGCTTCATCAGCGCGGGCTCATCCACAAAGACATCAAGCCAGCCAACATTGTGGTGGACTGCGCAGATGGCCACGTGCGGCTCACCGGGTTCGGCATCGCATCACGCCTGCCCCGCGAGCGACAGACGCCCGCGCCGCCCGAGACCATCGCCGGTACGCTTGCTTACATGGCACCCGAACAAACCGGGCGGATGAACCGCTCGATCGATGCCCGCAGCGATCTCTATGCGCTCGGCGTCACGCTCTACGAAATGTTGACGGGAATCCAGCCTTTTAGCGCCGCGGATCCTATGGAATGGATCCATTGCCACGTTGCTCGACAACCAGCCTCTCCAACTGACCGCGTGCCGTGCGTACCTCAGGTGATCTCGGCAATCGTTATGAGGCTGCTCGCAAAGGGGGCGGAGGACCGCTACCAGACAGCAGCCGGCTTGGAACAAGATCTCCGGCGCTGCCTCGCGGACTGGGAGACCCTGCACGAAGTCAAACCAATTTCCCTTGGAGAATACGATATTCCGAGCAGGATTCTTATCCCCGAGAAGTTGTATGGGAGAGAGCACGAGATCGGTATGTTGCTCGCCGCGTTCGAGCGAGTCATCAAGAGTGGCACGCCGGAGTTGGTGCTGGTTTCCGGCTATTCGGGCATTGGCAAATCTTCGGTAGTAAACGAACTGCATAAGGTGCTCGTGCCACCACGTGGCCTGTTTTCGTCCGGCAAGTTCGACCAATACAAGCGTGACATCCCGTATTCGACCTTGGTGCAGGCTTTCCAGTCTCTGATCCGACCACTTCTAGCGAAGAGCGACGCCGAGTTAAATTGCTGGAGCGAGGCCTTTCGCGACGCACTTGGTCAGAACGGAAAGCTCATCATCGACCTTGTTCCCGAGCTGAAGCTTATCGTTGGCGACCAGCCGCCGGTCCCTGAGCTTCCGCCGCAGCAGGCGCAAGCGCGATTTCAGCTAGTGTTTCAACGTTTCCTTGGCGTCTTCGCTCGAGCGCAGCATCCGCTGGTGCTTTTTCTCGATGATCTGCAATGGCTGGACGCGGCGACGCTCGACCTTTTGGAGGATCTTCTGACCCGGTCGGAGCTTCAGCATCTGATGGTGATCGGCGCCTACCGCAACAATGAGGTCGATGCGGATCATCCGCTGATGCGCAGGCTCGAAGCGATTGACCGGACCCAGGTCCGCGTACAAGAGATCCAGCTTGCGCCGCTTGCCTGTGAGCACGTCCGAGAGTTAATAAGCGATGCCCTTCACTGCGCGCCAGCACACGCAACGTCGCTTGCGCAGATAGTTCACGAAAAGACTGCCGGCAACCCATTCTTCGTTATTCAGTTTCTGTACACGCTGGCCGAGGAGGGCCTCCTCACCTTTGATCCGAACGCGACGTGGTGGTCCTGGGATCCGAAGCGCATTCAAGCAAATGGGTACACGGACAACGTGGTGGACCTCATGGTCCCCAAGCTGGTTCGACTGCCGGACAAGACGCAATCTGCGCTGCGAGAACTAGCTTGTCTCGGCAGCGTCACTGATACAACGACCTTGTCATTTATCCTGGGGGATCCGCAAGACGAGGTCGACCTGGCTCTCTCGGATGCGGTCCGTCAGGAATTGGTTGAACGCCAAGGCAATTCCTACCGGTTCATCCACGACCGGGTGCAGGAAGCCGCTTACTCGCTAATACCGCAAGCCTCGCGTCCGGCGGCCCATCTCCGGATCGGAAGGCTCCTCGCTGCGCGGGCACCAATAGAGCGTCAAGAAGATGCGATCTTCGATATCGTCAACCAGCTCAACCGTGGCGCCTCACTCATCGACTCGCCGGACGAGCGAGAACGGGTCGCCGAACTCAATCTCATTGCGGGTAGGCGCGCTAAGGACGCGGCAGCTTATTCATCCGCATTGACGTACCTCGCGACGGGTTGTGACTTGCTCCGGGACGATGATTGGGGTGCGCAGTATCGACTTCTTTTCGATCTCGAGCTTCACCGCGCCGAATGTGAGTACCAGACCGCGGAATTCGCCGCAGCAGAGGACCGACTCTCAGTCCTGGCGAGCCGAGCAGTAAGCCTAATCGATAGCGCAGCGGTCGTACGCCAGCGGTTGGCGCTCTACACCATCTTGGATCGACTCGATGCCGCGGTCGACGTTGGTCTAGAATTCCTTGCCCATGTCGGCATCAAATGGTCGCCGCACCCAACGAACGACGAACTAGCCCAAGAGTACAATCGGATTTGGCAGCAAATCGGTGATCGCTCAATCGAACAGTTGGTTGCTCTACCACCGATGAGGGATACTGCTTGGGCTGTTACCATTGACGTGCTTTCCACCCTTGCTTCGCCGGCTTTATTTAGCGACACCAGTCTCGGTTGTCTTGTCCTCGGTCGAATCATCAATCTCAGTTTAGAGCACGGTTACACTGACGGGTCTTGTTTCGCTTACGTCTACTCTAACTTGGCCTTTGGCTGTCGCTTCGGCGATTACCGCTCAGGGTACCGCTTCGCCAAAGTTGGGCTCGACGTTATGGAGCAGCGTAAACTCTTTCGTTTCAAGCCTCGGGTCTATCTTGGTTTTGCAATAGCGAATTCTTGGATTGAGCCCCTTTCCACAAGCCATGCACTGCTGCGCCGCGCTTTCGATACGGCGCGAGAAACCGGTGATCTCGTTTACATGGGTTTTGCGCTCCGCACGCTGGTGACGAATCTTCTCGCCAGCGGTACACCACTCGCAGAAACGCAGAGCGAGGCCGAGCGCGCTTTCGAATTCGCGCGCAAAGCGAGATTTGGCCTCATCTTCGATATTGTCGGTGGACAACTGGCCCTGATTCGGACACTTCGAGGTCTCACGTCGACACTCGGTTCCTTCAACGACGGCGAGTTTGATGAAACCCGCTTTGAGCAACATTTGCATCAAGACTCGCGGCTGGCGTTTGCTGCGTGTTTGTATTGGGTCCGCAAGTTGCAAGCGCGTTGCTACGCTGGCGACTATCCATCCGCCGTTGAGGCCGAAATAAACGCCCGCCAACTTCTGTCAGAATCACCGTCATTCCGTCTCTATTTCGAAGCTGCTGAATACGACTTCTTTGCCGCGCTTGTACGAGCAGCGTGCTGCAAATCGTCTCTCTCAGATGAGCGATCGCAGCATCTTGCAATGCTTCATGCACATCACAGGCAGCTCAAAGCGTGGGCCGAGCACAGCCCGGAGAATTTTGATGACCGTGCCGCGCTTGTCGGAGCTGAGATCGCTAGGATCGAGAGCCGCATGGTCGAGGCCATGGAACTTTATGAACGGGCCATCCGGTCGGCCCGCGCCAATGGCTTCGTCCAAAACGAGGCGATCGCCTACGAGCTCGCCGCGCACTTCTATGAGGCATGTGACTTCGAGGAGATTGCTCGTGTTTACCTGCAAAACGCCCGCGACTGCTACCTGCGCTGGGGCGCTGACGGCAAGGTGCGTCAACTCGATGCGACGCATCCGCGTCTCAGAATGGAAGAGCCTGCAGTAGCTTCGACAACCACAATCGCAACGTCTGTCGAGCAACTCGATCTCGCGACGGTGATCAAGGTGTCGCAGGCGATATCGGGCGAGATCGTGCTGGAGAACCTGCTCGAAATGCTTATGCGCACGGCGCTTGAACAGGCCGGTGCCGAACGAGGCTTTTTGATCCTATCGCACGGGGCAGAGCAGCGGATCGCCGCCGAAGCCACGACCAAAGGCGATTTGGTGACCGTGCATCTGCGCGACGATGACGTAGTCGGGACGATGCTGCCGGAGTCGGTGCTCCACTATGTCATGCGCACGCGGGAAAGCGTTATTCTCGACGATGCGTTATCTCACAATCCATTTTATGACGATCCCTATATCGTTGAGCGTTACCTCCGTTCTGTCCTCTGTTTGCCGCTAGTCAACCAGGGAAGAATTACGGGAATTCTCTACTTGGAGAACAATCTGACACCTAGAGTCTTTACGCCAGATCGCGTCGCTCTATTGAAGGTGCTTGCGTCGCAGGCAGCGATATCGCTTGAAAATGCGCGGCTTTATGACGCGCTCGCCGATCGGGAAGGGAGGATTCGGCGTTTGGTCGACGCCAACATCATCGGAATCTTCATCGCTGACCGCCAAGGTCGGATTCTTGAAGCCAACGACGAGTTCTTACGTCTCGTAGGATATGCCCGTGAAGACTTGGTTTCTGGCCGCGTTCGCTGGACCGAGCTGTCCCCGCCCGAATGGCGCGAGCGCGATGCAATCACCCAGGCTGCACTAAATACAACTGGCATCGTTCAGCCCTTTGAGAAGGAGTTCTTTCGGAAGGACCGCAGCCGCGTTCCAGTGCTTATGGGCGCCGCGCTGTTCGAGGAAGGAGGCGATCGTCTTGCGTTCGTCCTCGATCTGACCGAGCGCAGGCGAGCCGAGGATCGACTGCGCCGTAGCGAAGCCTGGCTAAGCCAGGCACAGAGGTTAAGCCGTAGCGGAAATTGGGTCTATGATGCGACAACGAAGCTCTACATCTATTGGTCCGACGAAAGCTACAGAATCTGGGGGTTCGATCCGCTGCAGGGTCTCCCAAGCCGTGCGGACATGTGGGGACGTATCCACCCAGATGATCGAGACCGAGTGAGCGAAACAGTTCAAGAAGCAGTACGCCTGAAAACGGATTTCACAACCGAATTCAGAATCTTACTTCCTGACGGCACCGTCAGATTCCTTGAAGGAACTAGCCATCACCTGTTTTCTTCGGAGGGCGCGCTGTTGGAGGTTATGACCTCGACCGTCGACGTGACGCAACGCAAGCTTGCCGAACAAGCCTTACGGGAGAGCGAGCAAAGTTTGCGCTCGACGATAGACGGAATACCGGGCCTCGTTGCGATCTTAGCTCCGAATGGTGAACTCGAAGCCGTAAATCGTCAAATTTTTGAGTATTGTGGCCAGTCACTGGAGGAGTTGAGGAGCTGGGACACCAACGGAACGATACATCCTGATGACCTTCCCCATCTCGCTGAAGTTTTCACAAAATCGATCTCCGCCGGCATTCCCTATGAAGCCGAAGCACGCGTGAGGCGCTTCGACGGCGAATTTCGCTGGTTTGAGATCCGAGGCATTCCGGTTCGAGACGCGTCCGACCGCATTGTTCGCTGGTATTCACTGCTGACTGATACCGAAGATCGCACACAGGCCTTGACGCGGTTGCAGCAGATGCAATCGGAGTTTGCACACATGAATCGAGTCAGCATGATGGGAGAATTAGCAGCCTCGCTTTCTCATGAGATTGCACAACCGATTGCAAGTGCGCGCAACAACGCGCGAGCGGCGCAGAATTTTCTGAGAATGCGGCCGCCGGACCTCGGCGAGGTCGGGGAGGCGCTCTCCTGTGTCGTCGGGGATGCAGATCGAGTCGGGGAAATCATCGATCGCATACGAGAGCAAATCAAGAAAGTGCCGCCGCCAAAGCAACGTTTCGATCTTAATGTAGCAATCGATGAGGTGATCGTATTGGCGCGAAGCGTAATCCTCCAAAATCGTGTTTCAGTCCAGACGCGGCTTGCGGAGGGTGGGCTACCGGTTCTGGGGGATCGCATTCAACTGCAACAAGTCTTGCTGAATCTTATTTTAAACGCGGCTGAAGCGATGAACTCAGTTGATGAGCAGGCAAGAGAGCTGTTGATTAGCACCGAGCAGGACCATGCGGGAGCCCTTGTTTCCGTGCGCGATTCCGGCCCGGGCATTGACCCGGCGTATCTAGATCGCATCTTCGACGCCTTCTACACCACAAAGTCCGGTGGAACGGGGATGGGGTTGTCAATTTGCCGCTCTATCATCCATGCTCACGGGGGGCGACTATGGGCGGGAGCGAACGAACCTCGCGGCGCTGTATTTCAATTCACGCTGCCCGACGCCGCCCCGCGCGAGCTCACGATTCCTCTTCAGGCGAGCCATCGGAAATGAGAGCCGCGGAAACACATCGTGTGAGTTGGTCCTCGTCCACCGGCTTACGCAGGTAACACAAGACCCCATCGTTCAGTGCTCGAGCCCGGTCAGCATCATTGGGAAACGCCGTCACCAGGATTGTCGGTATGGCGTTGCCGGTATCGATAAGGCGCCGGTAGAGTTCGAGCCCGGTCATGCCAGGCATATGAATGTCAGCGATTAGGCATGCCGTTTCGGCAAGCCGCGGCGAGCCGAGAAGATCGGCCGCACAAGAGAAAACGTCGACCGTATAGCCCAGCGATCTCATGAGTCTGTACATGGACTCACGAAAGAACGGATCATCTTCAACGACCGAAACCAGTACCTTTTTCATCATACCGCCCATGGCCGTTCGCTGGACCCGTCTACGGGCAGACAACTATCCAATTGTAGTGGAGCTCCGCGCCGAATTGGTTGCCAGCTCAGAGAATGCCACCAGCGTGCCGTGAGTGCCCCGTAAACTTTGGTTTATCTGGACAATGATGGCAACGCTAATCCGGCATGGCTGTTAATCGAGGCGACCGCGGGACGAAAGCGGCCGCGGGATCGCACCGGACGACTTTAAGAAGCGTCCGCCTATCCTAAGCCTTGGTATGATCGTTCCGCCCCTTTTGGAGTATCGAGCTTAACTCGTGATCAATTGAGCGGTTGGTGACATTCCTCTTAGTCTTGGTGCATCCGAAATGCGCACAGGCGAAAAGGAGAAGACAAATGCCTTACCGCCGCGAAAGCCACTGTTCTGAGAAGGCCATGCGATGCGCAGTCTGTGAGGGCAAGTTTGGTCTCGTTCGGCACTATTGTTGGCGAACGCCGCTTTGTTCCAGGAAGTGCGTCGATCGCTTCAAGGAGCGTCGCCAAAGTGACCACAGTTGGATGGGCTGGTTCCAAATTGCTCTTGAACGGCCACCTGAAAACCACGCGAGCGTGTCATGACGCGTCGGATTCCGCAAAAAAGCGACCGGTGAAGAGACTCGGGCTTTGCTCAGCGGAGGCTGGAACCATGGTGGACTAAATGATTGCAAGGCGACGCGGTCGAAAGTCGATCAGAGCTCGGACGCGAGCCGAGGTGGGCTCAGCGTGCGTGCTATGGCGGACCCGCTGCGCATCCTCAAGAAAAGGACTGTTCAGGTTTCAGGATTGGGATTAAAAAAAGCGAGGTCTGCGGAGCCCGCAAGGCGGTATGCAGGCCGATTTTCGCGATCTCTTCCGAGTGGCGGCGATGTCTGAGGCAACCTCCACGGTGTTGGTCATCGACGACGATCCGGATCTCCGCGCGTCGGTCGGGCGCCTGCTGCGATCCCTCGGCATTAACGTTCAGCTATTTGCCTCGATTTCCGACTTCCTCAAATCCGATCCACCGGATTGTCCCACCTGCCTGGTGCTCGATATCAGATTGCCCGGCCAAAGCGGCCTCGATTTCCAGCGCGAGCTAGCCGCGGCGAACCGGGAGATTCCGATCATATTTGTCACCGGTCACGGCGACATACCGATGTCTGTGCAGGCAATGAAGCGGGGTGCGATCGAGTTTCTGACTAAGCCGTTCCGCGACCAGGATCTTCTCGACGCCGTTCAGCTTGGGTTAGCGCGCGACAGCGCGCGCCGAGAGAATGACAAGGACTTGGTCTCTCTTAGGCAGCGTTTCGCCTCCCTAAGCCCCCGGGAGCGCGAGATCGTAATTCAGGTAGCGCGTGGCCGCCTGAGTAAACAGATTGCGCACGATATCGGCATCGCCGAGGCTACCGTAAAGGTGCATCGCAGCAGGGCGATGCAGAAGATGCAGGCCGGTTCGCTTCCAGAGCTCGGCCGGATGGCTGATCGGCTCAAGCTGGTGTCTGACACGCCGCAACGCTCTTAGGGGGCTCTTTTTTGCGCGATGCGCGCTGTTCGCACGATCGATGTATTAAGCGTTGCGCAATCTCCAAAGTACACCAAGAGAAAAGGCCGGCGGGCGCTGCGCCGCCGACCTTTCCTGCGCAACTGCTGGCTCACGGGGGCCGGTTCCGTTGCGAACTTGGGGGGACAGCATCGATTGAATCCTTGCTACGAAGGGACCGCCGACCCTATCGTACATCGGCATGCCGCGAATCTACGGAAGGAGATTCGCATTACCAAATCAGGAAAATGCCACTTATACATCGTTACTGATCACGAAGTTCCCGCAGAGTTGCAGCAGCTTCAAACGTTTCTCGTGGTGACTGTTCTGATTTTGCGCCGCGCGGCCATACGAAATGAACTAATCCGTGGGAAGTCTGCCTGACTAGATCTCGAGCACTTACAATCTTTCGCCGACCGAAGTCGCGTCCCCGCTTGTAAATTTAGGTTTAGGTAACGCAACCAAATCCGTCATTACGCGCCACTCGTGTGGAATAGCTCGCAGCCCTCCAAATCATCAGATTGCGCTCGTTAGCATCGTTGCGGGGATCAGCACTGCAAACGCGAGCGAGGTCATAATGCGATCGACTGCGGTTTTCGGGCGCTTAGAGCACTTTCGTTTCAAGCCGGAGCGTAACGCCAGACGCGCCGTTCAGCGTCCGGATGCGGCCAGACGGCTTTTCGAGCAACGCACTGAACCAGCCGGCACAACGCCGACAGAAGTATCGTTCGGACCGTTTCGCCTGCTTCGATCGCAGTTCCTTTTGCTGGAAGATGACAAGCCGGTGCCGATCGGAAGTCGCGCTCTGGAAATCCTGGTTGCTTTGCTTGAACGCCCCGGCGAGTTGGTCAGCAAGCACGACTTGATGGTACGCGTTTGGCCGGATGTTTTTGTTGAGCCGGCGAACCTAACGGTTCATATGTCAGCGTTGCGTCGCGCGCTGCGTGACGGTCAGGGCGGGAACCGCTTCATCATTAACATCCCAGGACGCGGCTACTGTTTCGTCGCCTCAGTAGCTCTATCGACTTACAAGAACTGAGCGCAACTCGCGGGCACCGGGAACGTTGCGCGAGACATTACTGTGATTGCGGCGATGATAGACCAGCGGCTAACGGAGGCGAGCCATCCGGAAGCTTCTGGAGCGTCGCCGTCGGTCATTTAGCTGGCTACGATTCTGGCATTGTTCCTGAGTTTTTGGCTGCAGCTTGAGCTTCGACAACAGCTGCGCTTACCGTTGGAGCTGTTGCCGAACCGACTAGGCTTCCGCGCTGGAAAACGCAGGGGGCAGCGCTCTTGCAAGGAGTGCGCGCTCAACTCGAAGCGAGGCTCATCGGATTAAGAGTTGGTTGGCTCGGCGCGGCTAAGCTGCATTCCGGGCCTTTTGGTTGCGCCAAGCTAAAAGCGGCTATTCGCGAGAATTGCAGGCGACCGGGTCCGCTGTCGATTGGATGTGCCTATAAAATCGCTAAGAGGGATAGGGCGGTCCCTCGCCGGAATCCGAAACAGTCACTCGCCGTTCTAAGCCAAAGTTTATGTCGCGCGACGACAGCGGTACCATCGGACAACCCACGTCCAATGGAAATCAGGCCGGCAGAAATGCAAGTCTCGTCGCGATAACTCGCGTTCGGGAGGTCGCTCATGAGGATTATAATTGTTCTCATCGCTTCTGCTCTGATCAATGTATCTGCAATTCCAGGGTTTGCGGCGGAGCGAAAATTAAACAAGGATGTTGATGGCGCTCGCGTGGTCTCGGGGATCGTCCCGGGCAAACCAGATAATGCGACCGCCAATGGGAAGACTTGCCGCGCCTACGCCGCTTCATTTTATGAGTCCGAGATGCTGCGGCAAGCCGCCGCCGACCGCGTCGGCGGCGCGCGGATGTTTACTACGCTTAATTCCGTGATCAACGCTTTCGGCGACCTGTTTGCAACGAAATGCACCAGCTGACCCTCACCACCTCGGGGCTCTCGGATGATCATGTTCCCGCTTATGACCAGCTTGACTTGGTTTGAGGCCGCGATGGCGGTTCATTCACTCTCCAACAATGCACTTCAGAAACTGATCGCGGGTCCCACGGTCTTCATCTGCGACGAGTGCGTCGAGCTCTGCATGGACATCATCCGCGAGGAGAACAAGTCCTCGCTGGTCAAGTCGCGCGACGGCATTCCGACGCCGAAGGAAATCTGCAAGGTGCTCGATGACTACGTCATCGGCCAGAGCCATGCGAAGAAGGTCCTGTCGGTCGCGGTGCACAACCACTACAAGCGCCTCAACCACCAGACCAAGCACAACGATGTCGAGCTCGCGAAGTCGAACATCCTGCTGATCGGTCCGACCGGCTCGGGCAAGACGCTGCTCGCGCAGACGCTCGCCCGCATCCTCGACGTGCCCTTCACCATGGCGGATGCGACCACGCTGACCGAAGCCGGCTATGTCGGCGAGGACGTCGAGAACATCATCCTGAAGCTGCTCCAGGCTGCCGACTACAATGTCGAGCGGGCCCAGCGCGGCATCGTCTACATCGACGAAATCGACAAGATCAGTCGCAAGTCCGACAATCCCTCGATCACGCGCGACGTGTCGGGTGAGGGCGTGCAGCAGGCACTGCTGAAGATCATGGAAGGCACGGTGGCTTCGGTCCCGCCGCAGGGCGGCCGCAAGCATCCCCAGCAGGAGTTCCTGCAGGTGGACACCACCAACATCCTGTTCATCTGCGGCGGCGCGTTTGCCGGCCTCGAGAAGATCATCTCGGCGCGCGGGCGCTCGACCTCGATCGGTTTCGCGGCCCAGGTGATGGCGCCGGAAGACCGCCGTACCGGCGAGATCTTCCGCCACGTCGAGCCCGAAGATCTCCTGAAGTACGGTCTTATCCCCGAGTTCGTCGGCCGTCTGCCCGTCGTCGCGACGCTCGAGGATCTCGACGAGACTTCACTGAAGAAGATCCTCACAGAGCCGAAGAACGCGCTGGTGAAACAGTACCAGCGGCTGTTCGAAATGGAGAACATCGAGCTGACCTTCGCCGACGAGGCGCTTGGCGCGGTCGCCCGCAAGGCGATCGAGCGCAAGACCGGCGCGCGCGGTCTGCGTTCGATCCTCGAAGCGATCCTGCTCGAGACCATGTTCGATCTGCCGGGCCTGGAAGGTGTGGAAGAAGTCGTGATTTCCCGCGAAGTCGTGGAAGGCACGGCCCGTCCGCTCTACATCTACGCCGATCGCTTCGATCGCGCGGTGGAAAGCAGTGCCATGGCGTACTAAGTCGACCGAACTTAACGACCGCTGTCTTACAACATTCGCCGCGTCGCTAGTTGTTTATCCCCAAGTTACTGTCCCGTGGCCTTCGAACTCGATATCAGGGACGACGCGACTTGAGTGAGGATCAACACATCATATGAGGAGTAGAACATGGGAGAGGTTAGGCGATTTGTTCCAAAGTCCGAGCAACAGCGGGCTCGGCTTATTCGAGATCCCCGAGCCATCTACGACAGTGCCTTTCCGCCAACCGATCCCGTCCGCGAGCAGCGGGACGATGCATCCGCGAACTGTATGCCCATCGGTGCAGAAGTCGATCGCGGCGATGAGGAGGTATCATGATCGCGATTATCGCAGTGCTCTGCAGTTTGTCTTCTCCCACAAATTGCCACGAACAGACGGTCACGACCTCGAACTTCGCTGACGTCTCGATGCAGTCCTGCCTGATGGGCGCACCGCAGCTAGCCGACTGGATGAATCAGCATCCGACTGAGCGCCTTGCCGCATGGCGCTGCGTGCTCGGAAAAAGGGATGGAAGGGGAGCTTAGGGCCGCGGGCCGATCGTGCTCTGAGACGTTCCGCGACTCTGCGAGCGACTAGCGAGGAGCAAATTTGCCGGGATCTAAGCAGCTTGAGGAGATCCGCAAGGACGGATTGAGATAAGCGCGGCCCAGGGACCTAGGCGGTCGTGATCAATTTCTGTTTGGGAGCGGAGTATTCGCCGAAGGCGGCGAGTAAGGCGGTCACAACAGGGAGACTCGTCGATCACCCCTGTGCGCCGTGGGCTTGTTTGGCCCTCTCCGGTGACAGTATTGACGGCTATTTTGGGTGACGCCGCGCCAGTGCCGCCGATCACTATCCTTACGGTTTACTCGTTATGCGATTTCGGGCGCGAGGTTGCTCGCCATCTACGCTTTGATCGCCCGGTCTTTGTTCTCGCGGAGCCTGCACTTATGTCCCGATGGGCTTCACACCGTATTTTTGATAGTAGGTGCTCCTGATTTCGTCCTGACTTCGAGCAGGGCGAGCAAAGACATGGGCTGGAGACAGCAACGGGCTGATTGAACTGGTTTCGATTTTGACAACGTGATCGACAGGATACTCTAGGCCATTCGTCGCCCGAACCCAGTTGGCGATCGTCAAGGACTCGTCATCTTCTGGCGGCAGTATCAACCCGCGGCCCTTGAATCGATAGCCGCGCCTTTGGAAGATGTCGACTACGTTAATTTCGACGGCGGGATTGCGCTTCAAGTTCAATATCGTCCGAGGCGAGGCGATGTCGGCGAAGTAGAGAACGCCGTTTCTGGCGGTCAAAGAGGCCTTCGGCGAAAGATTGGGCGTTCCATCCTCGTTGACTGTCGCGACAAACGACAATATTACCTGTTTGATGATTGCCTCAATGTCGGCGGTGATTTCAATCATAGACATCCTCTCCTAGTTCTTGGGGAGCCTTCTAGGCTGCCGTCACTTGCAGTCCGCGCTGCACCGCCGGCCGAGTGAGGCCACGGGTGAGCCACGACTGCACATGAAGAAAGCGGTCGAAGCCGACGAGATCGCGTGCTTCGTAGAAGCTGATCAAGTTGCGTACCCAGCCGAGCAGCGAAATATCGGCGATGCTGTAGTCTGCGCCCATCACCCAGTCGCGGCCGGCGAGCCGTTGGTCTAGGACGCCGAGTAGCCGCGCTGATTCAGTTGCGTAGCGGTCGCGCGGGCGCTTGTCTTCGTAGGCCTTACCGGCGAATTTGTTGAAGAAGCCGACCTGGCCGAACATCGGCCCGACTCCGCCCATCTGCCACATCAGCCACTGGATTGTTTCATAGCGAGTGTTTGGATCGGCCGAGATGAATTGTCCGGTCTTGTCGGCAAGGTAGAGGAGGATCGCGCCCGATTCGAACAGCGCGAGCGGCGTTCCGCTCGGCCCATCAGGGTCGTAGATTGCGGGAATCTTTCCGTTTGGGTTGAGTGCGAGAAAGGCCGGGTCTTGGGTTTCGTTCGCCATGATGTCGATCCGATGCGGCTCGTAAGCAAGGCTCGTTTCCTCAAGCATGATGCCGACCTTCACTCCATTGGGCGTGGGGGTGGAAAAGAGCTGCAGCCGATCGGGGTACTGCGCCGGCCAGCGCGCAAAAATTGGGTGATCGACTGTCACTTTCTTCCTCCTAGATAAGCGGGCCGCAACGGGCCGGGACTGGGCGAATCCTCCACCAGTGTGTGAGTCGAGCTGCCCCGCTGGCGCATCCTGGAAAGCAGGCAACGATACGGCCTCGGTAAGGTATGAGTAGCCGGGCACGACCGTGAGATCAGCTGAGAGACGACGGGATGGATAGGCGCTGCCTGCTCCGACGCGCACACGGGCCTGCGAGGAAGGCGCCGACAATCTACGTGGGAGCGGAGAAACGGTCGCCTTCGCTCTTTCGTCACGGCCGAACTCGGATGATCGTCTTCCCGCTGTTCCGCCGCGTCGGATTGAAAGCGGCGACTGCTTCGTCAAGGGTCGCGATGTTACCGATGTTTGTACGCAACCGTCCGTCCCGTACCCGCTGGATGATCTCACTCAGTTGGACGCGATCGGACACCAGAACAAAGTCGATCGCCAAGCCGTTGGCGGGCCGCGCTTCGGTCGGCCCGGCGATGCTTACCAGCGTTCCTCCGGTTCGAACCAAGGCGGCCGACCGCTTCCCGATGTCGCCGCCGATGACGTCGAAAACAAGATGGACCCCACCTACGCCTTCGAGATCGTCGTTCTCGAGGTCGACGAACTCCCGCGCACCGAAGTCGAGCGCCTTCTGACGGTCGGCGGGGCGTCCCGTGCCGATGACGTAGGCGCCGGCCTCTCGTGCGAGCTGCGTCACCATTGAGCCGACTGCGCCGGCCGCGCCGTGCACGAGAACGCTCTGCCCTGCCTGAAGGCGACCGTGCACGAACAGTCCCTGCCAAGCGGTCAGGCCCGGCATCGCCACGGCGGCACCCACGGAGAACTCGACGTCGCCCGGAAGCGGCGCGAGATTGCGTGCCTCCACGGCCACATACTCGGCCAGGGTGCCGCTGCGATAAGAGTCCGACAGACCGAACACCCGTTGTCCCACCGACAGTCCGGTCGTGCCATAGCCGAGAGCGGTGACAACACCTGCCAGCTCCTGGCCGGGAATCGTCGGCGACCGGTCACGGTCGAGGCGATCGGTCCAGGTCGAAGGCCACGTCAGCTCACCCGAGGTGAATCCAGACGCATGAACCTGAACGATGACGTCGTTTATCGCTGCCTGCGGCTTGGGCCGTTCCACCAACTTCATCCCGGCCGTCCCGGCAGCCTGGTCCGTCACAACGATCGCTTTCATGGAATGATCTCCTCTTTCATTCGTCTCATCGCCGGCTATGTTCCGGCGAATAACCTGCGCTTCAATCCGGATAGGGCGGCGCCTAGGACAGCGACGATTCTCATGACACTGTTCTCCGTTCGGGTGAACCGGTAGTGTTCGCCCCCTCGGACGTGCTGTTCCCCGTCCTGTCGGTGTGCGGATTGCGAGCACCGAGAAGGGTGAACAGTGTGGCGATGACGGCAAGTCCGCCGTATCCGAGCGCGATCTGCGGCAGCGAGAACACGTTGGAAAGTTGCCCGGAGATGAGGCTCGGGAACGCGGCGCCGCTGTAGCAGAGAAGGTAGATCGCGCTGAAGATTGGTGCCCGCTCGGCAAGGGTGCTGCCGTGCAACAGACCGCGTGTGGCGGCGCTGATCGCGATGCCTTGACCGGCGCCGGCGACCGTGGTCGCGATGACGAGCAACACCAGCGTGCCGTGGGTAATCGCAATGCTGATGCCGACCATTCCGGCCAAGAAGGTGATCATACCGACGCGTTGGGCTACCGCAGATGTGAACCGACCCCCGATGGGAGAGCCGAGAACGCTGGGGGTCATATAGGAGGCGAACACCAGTCCGAGGATCATCGGGCTCCGGGTGTGGAGTTGATCTTCGACAAGCGCAGGCATGAACGCTTGATAGAAGCCACCGCTCGCCCAGGTCGTCAGGAACACCGCCGCCGCGACAGGAAGCAGATGCCTGACCCGGTCCGGTACGCTGACCCTAGGCAACAGCGATCGCCAAGCGCCCGGCATCGGCGGTGCTGTTTCCGGACTGACGCTTATGAGTGCAGCAGACAGCAATAGGAAGGAGACGCAAGCGAGGTAAATGAGGTCGCGTGGCCAGGGGCCGAACTGGACTAGGACGCCGGAGGCGATGGCGCCGACAGCGACGCCGAGCATCGGTCCTTGGCTGGAGACGACGGACGCCAGCCATTCTGGCCTGCTGGGTGCGGCATCGACGATGTAGGAGGTCAGGCTGCTGCCGGCCACCCCGGTACCGATGCCCACGAGGAGCCGACCGCCTAGCAGGGTCTCGATATCGTGCACATTCAGCAACAACAGACAGCCCAGCAGCAGAAGGCTGAGGCTAGTGATCGCAGTGAGCCGGCGGCCCAGATGATTGGACAGTCGTCCTAGCACCAACAACGCGGCGATGGTGCCGAGGGCATAGGCGACGACGGCCATCGAGATGTCGGCGTTAGTGAATCCGTCCTCTGTTCGGTAAATATTGTAAAGGGGAATCGGAGCGGCCGCCGCGGCAAACGAAACCACCAGGGAAGCCACCGCAGATAGAAATGCCAACCGCAGTGCTCCGCTTCGGTGACCCCGATTGGTTACTGGTGCCAACTTATGCATCGAGCCGCGCATTCATCGTCTCCCGACAATTCGGGCGTACAAGTCCAAAATCTCTGAACTAGTTAGTTTCACTAGCTGGCGATGATCGTCGCCCCGCGCTGAAGAGCGGGCCGGTCGCCGAGAGGCTCCATGGCTCACATATGTCAAGGAGGCGATCGCACTGCCGTCTCTTGGTTATTGTCGGTCAGGCGCCGGCAGCGTCCACCCGCGGGGGCGGCACACGACATCGCTCGTCGAGCCTCCGCACGTGCTTGCTGTCGGGACTGTGCCATCAGTCCGGTTCAGTACGATCCGGGCGACACCGCCAGCAACGAATACACGGCGCTCCTTGGCGTACGGCAGACCAAGCCTGAGATCGCGCTCGAGTCGCGCTCTCGGTGCGATCAATGATGGCTCCTTCGTCATTTGCAATGAAGACGGCCTCCGGGTCATATTCTGCCGTCGTCGCGCCGACCTTGCCGGAGCGAAATCGCTCGAGCGGCGACGTGTCGATGCCTTCGGGGTCGGCAGGAAGCAGATAGGAGTCGGACATCGGGGTTCCTGTTCGTGCTGGCTGAAACGGCTGCCCTGGGCTTCATTCGATGAAGTTTGGACACTGGCTCTCATTGGTCGCAGTGCGGGACGAAAGTTTCCAATGGCCGGTACTCATGGATTCCATAGCGGGCGGTAATTGTGCGGCGACAGTCCTGACTCCCATTCGCATATGAAGGCAGGTTGCTCAGGCCGCGGCGGCGTGATTCCTGCCGGTGAGCGGCGCCAAGAATCGTCTACCGACTGGACAAGGAGTGGTGATTTCCCTGGGGGAAACCACCAAGGGTGCGAGCCGCATTCCATCCCGACGACTCGACGAAAAGAGCGCAAGCGGCACGCTCACCGAGGGGCCGGTCCGTTTTCATTTACCGCGACGCCGTCCCTTTGGCTTAGAACGGCGGTTGGGCCGTCAGCCGTTTTGGTCACGTATCGGTCAGTAAAGCTATTATCTCGATAGGCGCTCCCAGCGTCGCAGCCGGAAAAGCAGCTGCGAGAAGACTGGAGCTCGGGCGATCCTCAGACAAACGCGGCGCAAACTCTCAGCCATTTCGATAACAGTGAATTATCAAGTCTATGGCGAGAGGTGATTTCCCTTTCCATCGTCTTGGACTCAATCTTGAATCCATCGTCGACCGTATTTGGCACGTAAAGAGGATGACATGAGCAACTTCAATTGTTTGGGTGTAACGGTCGTCCTTTCCACACTCCTCGCGACGCCGGCGTTGGCATGGGACGTTTCAGAGCCGGCCGCGGCCGCAGCTGCGGACCCCACCTTCTCCATCTATTCGAACGATAACCGCGGATACTCGGCGTACGGGATGGTCACGCGGGTACCGCTGCGCGCGCGCGCTGGCGACGTGTCGGGACTGCATACGTCCGTACGGCCGCACCGCCGCAGACACACAGCGCCCTTGCGGCTCACGTTGACACGCTTCGGCGTCGGATAGCTTCGATGTTTCGGGACAGAGAAGTTTGTTGGAGAAATGGGTCGCGCGAGAGGTCCAGGGCACGGTCCGTCGATCCTGAAGCTTGTTCTATTTCTTGCGGCTGACCCTGCGCCGTAGCGATCAGCAATTTTCGGTTTTGGAGGCCGCAGATGGCAGCGGAACGTCTCTCGTGATCCAGATCTTTGGCGCGGTTTGGTGCCCCTGCGCGCCAAACCAAGGTTTGGGGTGACTGCCCCGAAGATTGTCTATGAATGCCGATGGAGCAGGTGGCTGGCTTCTGTGGGCATCAGTTCTGCAGGCGGCAACTACTTCGCCAGTGTTTTGGCGTCACTGCAGGTTCGTCTCGATGGTGGCAAGGCGTAGCGGGCCCACCATTCAGGACGACGAGGAAACTGCTAGATACTGCGCGGCGTGCGCTTTTGCCCTTCCTGCGCGCCAGGGATTTGGTTGAACATGGATGTTTCCGTGATCGAGGAGCGCAAGGCGCGGGCGCGAGGCTGGTTCGAGCGCTTGCGCGACAACATCTGCGCGAGCTTCGAGCGGCTGGAGGACGATGCCTCGTCCGCGCTCTATCCAGGTGGGGCCGGCCGCTTCGTGCGCACGCCCTGGCGAGGCACCGATCATAGTGGCGCGGCCGGCGGCGGCGGTGTGATGTCGATGATGCACGGCCGGCTGTTCGAGAAGGTCGGCGTGCATTGCTCGATCGTGCACGGCGAGTTCGCGCCCGAATTCCGCGCGCAGATCCCGGGTGCGGCGGAGGATCCGCGCTTCTGGGCTTCCGGCATCTCCCTGATCGCGCATCTGCGCAATCCGAACGTGCCGGCCGTGCACATGAACACGCGCTTCGTCGTCACCACGAAGGCCTGGTTTGGCGGCGGCGCCGATCTCACGCCCGTGCTCGACCGCCGGCGCACGCAGGAGGATGCCGACACCATCGCCTTCCACGCCGCGATGAAGGCGGCGTGCTCGGGGCCGAACGGCGTCGCCGATTACCACAAGCTGAAGACGTGGTGCGACGAGTATTTCTATTTGCCGCACCGGAAAGAGATGCGCGGCATCGGCGGCATCTTCTACGACTGGCAGGACTCCGGCGACTGGGAGGCGGATTTCGCCTTCACCCAGGACGTCGGCCGCGCCTTCCTGAAGATCTATCCCGAGCTGGTGCGGCACAATTTCGCGACGCCATGGACGGCTGCCGACCGCGAGGAGCAGCTGATCCGCCGCGGGCGCTACGTCGAGTTCAACCTGCTCTACGACCGCGGCACCATCTTCGGACTGAAGACCGGCGGCAACGTGGACTCGATCCTGTCGTCGCTGCCACCGGAGGTGAAGTGGCCGTGATCGCGATGATGCCGCCGCTCCCACGCGCTATGCTGATCGGCATGGATGACACCACCCTGTCGGCCTATGGCCGGCCTGAGATCTTCTGGAACCGTGTGTCGCAGAAGTCGCCCGGGAGCGTTGGCCGCGCTCTGCCGCCAGAAGTGCGCTTTGGAACGTGATCAACTCTTCCGCACCGCTGCGCTCGTTGCCTCGCAATCGTCAACATTGCCGCTCGCCGGGTCCTCGCAGAGAGACGCGGCGCACAGGTCCTGCGCTGCGGGCGCCATCACTCATTTCGATAACGGTCGGCTATCGAGTCCATGGCGCGAGGTGATTTTCCTTTCGTCCGTCGTGGACTTAACTTTCGATCTATCATCGCCCGCTCTCGTGGTCGGGCCGAAACCGGCGTTCCGTTGGAGGACCGCGGGCCAGAAAGTCCGACATGCAGATCAAAAAGACCGTTGGCGCTTCATTCCCCAGTTCTATCGAAAGCCTGCTGCCGCAAGATGTCGTCGTGCTCGTGGACAGCGCCGGCGTCGCGCTTGGAGTGCGGCGTGCGTTCAGCGCAGAGGAGGGTAGCGTCTATGATGGCGGTGGCGGCCTCGCCAAGAGGTGCGTGGAGATACCGCTCGTCGGGTCCGACCGCGAAGTCTCAGGGATTTTGTGCTGCGCCAGTCAACGGTCCGACACGCGAGCCGCGGTCACCGCTGGCGAGCCGCCGAGTGTGAGCGCGATAGTGGACGTGGCGCAGTTCGTTGTTCACGACATCAATAACCTTCTCGCCGTGATTGGGAGCGGCCTACGGCTGCTCGAGTGCCAGAGCGATGCTGCATCTCGAAAGGCCATAGTCGACAAGATGCAGGAGGCAATCACGCGAGGCGCGTTGCTTAGCCGGCAGCTCCTTGACGCTGCGCAACCGCGTCCAGCGTCGATCGAGAAGGGTGTCGCTGGCGGTCGCCTCGAATCGATAGCGGGCACGCTTGACCAGGCATTGCGTCCGGACGTCAGGTTGCGCACCGAGATCGCCCCTGACTTATGGGCCTGCAACGCCGACCCGGAAGACCTGTACCTCGCTCTACTCAACCTCTGCCGAAACTCGGCCGATGCCATGCCAGACGGCGGTGTGATCACCGTTGCGGCGCGGAACGTCGAAACTCCCTCCGGCGCGACGCGGGAATTCGTCGAGATTGTCGTCGCCGACGACGGGGAGGGCATGCCCGAGGAGGTCCTGTCGCAGGCGTTCACCCCTTACTTCTCGACAAAGGCTGCTGGTAGCGGCACAGGCCTCGGACTCGCCCATGTCCGGCGATTCGCCGAAGGGCAAGGCGGCGCGATAGGTATAGAGAGCGAGCGAGGTGCCGGCACGCTGGTGCGCCTCGTTCTCCCGCGCGTCGGCGATGCGGCGGTACAGAGCCGTATCGTAGGCACGGAAATCGCGTGCACGCCGTCACCTAACGGCGGAATATTCCACATCGTCAATCCCGTGACTGCTTGCGCCGATGTCGTAGCCGACGCGAGCGCCTGGAGGCTGGATTAGCGATGGAGCTCATGATCCCGCCCGGCCGCCTCGACCGTCCGGTCGATCATGAGAAGGACCACGTGCTTGGCCCCGCCAATGCCGAGATTACGCTCGTCGAGTATGGCAGCTACGCATGCCCGCACTGCAGGGCTGCCAACGAGCGGATCGCGCAAGCACGCGACCAACTTGGCGACCGCGTCCGCTACGTCTTCCGCCACAGGCCGCTCACAGACAACAGCCTTTCGTTTCGGGCCGCCGAGCTCGCCGAGCTAGCCCAGACGTCCGGAGCGTTCTGGTCAGCGCACATCAAACTGATGACGAGGTCGATGCAGCTCACGGAGGCCGACCTCTTCGCGGTGGCCGCCGACCTCGGCGTTAACGCCGACTTCGTGCTCGGTGATAGCGACGCCATGCGGGGCGCGAGGGCGAGAGTGCAGGCGGACGCCGCGAGCGCACGCGCAAGCGGCGTGAGATTCACGCCGACTTTCTACATCAATGGGCGGCGCTACGACGGGCCTTGGGATGAGAGCTCTCTCGTCGATGCGATGCTTGGCACGCTCGGGCACCGGGTCCGTACGGCAACCCTAGACTTCGCGAGTTGGGGCCCGTCCGCCGGCGTTTTGCTCGTTCTCGCGACCGTGGTGGCGATCGTCTTGACGAACTCGCCAATCAGCGCGGCGTTCGAAGCGCTCTGGCGGCAAGAGCTCGGCGTGAGCCTGGGCAATGCAATATTTCGGATGTCAATCCTACATTGGGTCAACGACGGCCTGCTGACGGTGTTTTTCCTTGTAGTGGGATTGGAAGTAAAGCGCGAGATGACAGTTGGCCACCTCGCGAGCCGCCGTTCCGCCGCTCTTCCGATCGCCGCCGCGCTCGGCGGCATGGTCGTGCCGGCGCTTCTGTATGCGCTGGTCATCCCTGCCGGGCCGTGGTCACGCGGGTGGGGTGTTCCGATGGCGACAGACACCGCCTTTGCGATTGCTGTGATCGCCACAATGGGCGTCCGAGTCCCAGTCGAGTTGCGCATTTTCCTTACCGCGGCGGCCATCGTCGACGACATTGGTGCGATCATCGTTGTCGCCGTATTCTACTCTAACGAAGTCCATCCGGCCTACCTTGCCGCGGCAGCGGCGGTCGTGGTTCCGCTGGCGCTGCTGAGCCGATCGAAGGTCTACCTTCTGTCGCCTTACCTCCTGTTAGGCGTCGCTTTGTGGGCTTTGGTCTACATGGGCGGCCTACACGCTACACTGTCCGGCGTGGTACTTGCGCTGTTCATTCCGACGCGGCCGCCCGCCGACTTGGCCGCTCTGATGACGCAAGCGAGCACCGTCATCGCCTCCGAGGCTCGGCACGAGGGCGAAGTGCTCAGGCACGGCCCCTCCACACCAGCACTGCACGCGCTCGACGCGATCTACGACAGACTTGAATCGCCTGCCGATCGGCTGCTCCGGCACGCCGGCGCGCGGTCGAGCTATGCGGTGCTTCCGATATTCGCACTGGCTAATGCGGGCGTGACGATCAACCCGGGCGTCTTCGTCGGGCATGGCTGGCTAATCGCCGTGATCGTCATCGGCCTCGCCGTAGGAAAGCCGCTCGGCGTTTTCCTTGCGGCCGCCGTGGCCGTGCGCGCAGGCATAGGCGTCAAGCCGGCGGAGTACACGTGGCGACAGTTGGCAGGGGCGGGAGCCCTCGCTGGCATCGGCTTCACGATGTCGCTCTTCATCGCCGGGCAGGCGTTTCCAAGCACTACTGACTTTTCGGCCGCCAAAATCGCTGTGCTTGCCGCGTCGATTCTTTCGGCCGTCGTCGGGACTGCTCTGCTCTGGGGAGCTTCGCGCCAGGAGCCTTTTGAGGAGGCGCCGCAGAGCGCCGGCATGCAAGTATTATAGCCAGGAGGTTGAAAATGACCCAGGTATTTTTTCACTGCTCGAACACGAAGAAGGTATTCGTTGATCGCCGCGGTGCCGAGGTGGAAGATCTTGCTGAGGCACGCGATTACGCGACGCGCGTCGTGCAATCCTTAACCGGCGAGCGCAGCCTCGAGGATTGGCGTGACTGGGTCCTGCACGTCAGCGACGACCAGGGCGATGAGCTCTTCGTTGTGCCCTTCACTTTCGTGCTCGGCGATCCGAATTGAGGTCGGTACGCGGGTCGACTCTTTGGGGCAAAGGTCCAAGGTAGAAAGCAGGCAGCTGGAGCCTTGCGAAGGACGGAAGGGCACTTTGGTCGGCAGAAACCGGCTGACCGCACACAGGAGATTGCGGGCAACCGTGCAGACGGAGTTCTTAGATGATCTCGGCTGATCAGGCCAAGGCCCGCCCTTCCAACCATTCGGACCAGTCACGCGTTGTTTGCTCTTTCGCGACCAACTCCTGTCGGATTTACAATCCGACGAGCAAGAGAAGCATGATTCGCCTTTCCGGATTTTCACATGGAATTGGCCACGTCCGCTGATCAAGACCGTCACCCCGCGTATTTTGTTAGCGCCTCGATGCAGCCTTGCCTGATGGGAACGCCCCAGCTCGCTTATCGGATGAATAACATCGGGCCGATCGCCTTTGGGCGTGGCAGCTTTGAGATCGACAAATAGGACGGCACGGGAGCTTAGGGTGAGATCGCTTCTCATGGCGAATGTGGACGATGGACCGGGATAGGCATTTACGACGATTTCTCGATATTTGGACCGCTTTACTCGCATCAATGTTCTTCGCCGGATACCAATGCTTTTGCCAGCACATGAAGACAAGCTTCCCAACTGCTTGGCCCGGCGCGCCGTACCCCTCGCCGTGGGTCCCCGCGGCCGGTCCTTTCCCCCGAGGACCGGCCGCCCCTTCAGGCCCGATACGCGGCCGCCGGATCGGACTAGCGCTTGCTCGCCTACACGAGGAGCGGCGCTAACGCGTGTTTGCCGATTTCGAGCGCATCAACGGTCGATTCCCGAACGCTACATGGCGTCCTCCGACGCCCGCGTCCGGGAGGCGCATGGGTGCTGGGGCGGCGGCCGTATCAACGCCAAGCCCCGCGAGCGCTGCCCGGCCTTGACCCATCCGGCTTGGCGCGGCGAGAGGTGTGCTATGCGCTAAAGCCGAGATGCAGCTTGACGCGCCCGACACGAATTGCGGACGAGCGCTCAAGCTGGGCAGCAAACGGTATCCATCCGGTGTAGGCCCCTAGGGTACCATCATTCGTCTCGACTAACAAAGCTGCTGACACGAGGTTGTTAGCAGCCGGAGATTAGGCTGCCGGTCTCGGGGATCGACGGATGGCTTATAGGCTGCACTGCGTCGGCGCTTCGGTCTTCAGCTGAGCACGGTCCCAATGTCTTCACAGTCACGCGAGTGAAGGAAGCGCCAAGCGATGAGCTTGCCGCCTCCCAATGGCTCTACAGAAGGCATCATGCATAGACGCCGTATGCAAGACGTGTGAGGTACTGTTCAACGAGCTCTACGCCCGCCGGAGTCGCAAGCAGGTCGATCGGGCGACGCTGGTCAAGACCGATGGCCCGACGCTCGAGCCACTGCTCAGCTTCTTCCTGTGAACCGAACACGTCCGTGGCCTTGACCAGGATTTCGGCAAACTTCCAGGTCCGCCCACTTTGCTCCTGGCTGAGCGGCTTGTCCGGAGCATCCTTGCGTCGCTGAAAGGTGCGAAGGCTCATTCCGAAGGCTTTTTCCAACGAGTCCGTTCGAACGATACGGAGGTGACCGACGAAGTGGGTCAACGCAGAGCCTGGCAGTCCGTCCAGCAGCAGTTCGTGGGCGTCGAGGGCGCTTGTAATCCGGCGCGACAGGATACGCGGCCCGCCGAGCAAATCGGCCACCTTCTGCAGATCATTGCCTGGCCCCTTTGGAGCCGGCTTCTCGGCTGCGGCAGTCATGGCAGCCCTCGCGTCACGTGTCGCCTAGCATGTGCCACATGCCGCAATTAATCAAGCATAGCCCTCCAATGTCTGGCGTTCGCCGCGCTGGCGCGTAAATCCGCGCCCCGTCGTCGCCTTGGCCACAGCGCGCTCCGCCGCTAGCTCGTCTTCAGTGGCGTCATTTTCCAACTCTTCGAACGTCAAGGCCAGCGCGCCCGAAAGCCTTGCGTTTCGGGCGGTTGGGGCACTCTTCGGGCTTTGCAATTCATTTCGCCGAAACCGTATGCGGCGTTCTGACGGTTTGGCAGCTAAGTTGGTTTCCAGAGAACACAAAGTCGTCATGCCAAGTAGCGAATTTAGGTTGGCTTTTGCTCTTCCACGATACGGGACGCAGCCTTCAATATCTCCTCCGCACCTTGCTCAAGAAGTCTATGCCCGAGACTTCTGCCTATTGCGTCGGCTTGATCGGCCAGACCAGTGCTTTCATCGGCTATCTTCGTTTGGCCGTCCGGATGAGTCACCTGTCCTTGAAGTGTTAACGTCCCGGCGCGCCATGTGGCGGAGACCCCGACGGGTAGGCTGCAACCCGCATCGAGACTTCTCATCAACGCGCGCTCCGCATCCACTTCGGTGCGCGATTGCCGGTCTTCAATCTTCTGGAGCAGGGCTATGAGGGCCGTATCCTCCTCGCGAGCTTCGGCCGCGAGAGCACCTTGGCCTACCGCATACGGGAAAATATGCGCGTCTAAAATCTGTGAGGCCTCATGTAGCAATCCTAGCCGGGACAAGCCCGCCGCTGCCAATACAGTCGCGTCTATTCCCTCTCGGTTCTTTGCCTTACGCAGCCGTGGAGAAACGTTCCCTCGGATAGGTCGAATATCCAGACCATTGCATAGAGCGAGAAGTTGAGCCTTGCGACGAATTGATCCAGTGCCGACGCGCAGCCCCGGTCGTAGCTGATCTAGTGCAACGCCGCAAAGCACATCGCGAGGATCTTCTCTTTTGGGAACGGCTGCCAATACCAAGCCGGGCTGCAATTTTGTCGGAAGATCTTTGAGGGAATGAACGACCAGGTCAATTTCGTTGCGCAGAAGCGAGTCTTCACTCTCCTTCGTGAATGCTCCGATGCCGCCAATCTGCTGAAACCCCGACCGTCGATCTTTATCGCCAGCCGAACTAACGAAGACCACTCGTACCTCAGCGGCCGGTTCGACGCTACGAATAAGATCGGCGACGTGACTGGCTTGCCAGCGGGCCAAATCACTTCGCCTGGTTCCGAGCCGAATTTCCACAATCAAACCTCTTGCCTCTTGAGTAGTTCGCCGACTCCTAGCGTTGCGTAGGTAGCTATAAAATCAGTCTGTTCGATTAGCTGCACGGCAGAACTCCGGTGCGGTAGTCTTTGCATGAGCATCTTCCCTCGGAGCGTATTTCATCAATTGACTCCCGCCCGAAACGGAGAAGCAGCAAATAGGTAGCAACTTTCGAAAGGCGCTGGACCAACTCGAGAACGAAGAGTGCCGGTTCGACGAGAATGGAGTTTTGCCTTTGGATACAAGTGCGCCGAATGCGTCCACGCATTCATTTCAAGTCGAAGGGGGCGATCCGAAGGCCGCACGTGGGCCGCTATCACCTGCGTTTAGAACGTAACGATAAAAGTAGGGGATCGGTGATCGAAATATCATTTGCGCCATCACGCTGAGCCAAGGGAAGCCGCCATCGCCAAGAGCCAAAGCTTCTCGATCAGATCGCGTCGCGTTCTGATCGCCTCCGCGCAGTGTGTCATGAACGCGTGTATTCGTCCTGACTCGCGGATATGGGGATGGGTCGGTAGCCCCAGCTCACCGTTGACTCTTTGATCTCGGGGCGCGCTATTTGAATGGATTCATTGACGTGGAATAAGTTGGCGTTTTCGCGTAATCCGCCGGAACGCTCCAAAGCGTTGCGACATACCAGGCGGTCCAAGCAACGATCAGCAGGCTCAGCACCCACACCCAAACGGGGATCGGCGATGGCGATTCAGCCCGGTGCGGCTCGAATGGCTCTTCGGCTCCAAACGCGTTGACCATGAAGCGCAGCGTACCGTGAACGACCGTCCCATCACCAAGCCCGCTGACGGTGATCCCGGGACCGTTACGGACCTGGAATCGAAGACGTCGGACGCCGACCTGGCCGGTGGCGTCCTGGGCCTCGATGCGGAGCCCGTGCTCGCCATCGGCAAGTCTCTTGGTGTCGAGCGCTATCTCTGTCGGCGGCCGCTGATCGATGACGGGATCGGGCGCTTCGTCGAGGTAGACGCGGATGCGCGGTTCGGACACGTGTTGCTTTCCTCTAACGGTCGGTATGCAGGACGCGATATTTTGGATGATTAGCATCCCGTTCGCCGGGGTCGATGAGCATCCACAGTGCCGCCACGATGCAGCTGAGGGTCACGAGCCCAGCCCCGCCCGCCACCAGCACGTTGCCGAGTAGTGGGCCGGCAAGACCATGATCGCCGGCGCCACCAGCGGTCGCAGGCGCAGTGCAGAGGTAGCCAAGCGCCGAGAGTATCCAGGCGGTAATCGTATCGGTCATCGTCGCCTCCTATTTGTTGGCGCGGAGCTTCGTGACGTCAGCGGGCGTCACCAACGGCCCCTGGTTGCCCCACGAAGTGCGCTCGTGATTGATGATATCGGCTATCTGCTGATCAGAGAGTCTGTCAGCGAACGGCGGCATCTCTACCTCGTACTTCTGGCCGTTGATCGCCTTACCACTAAGCCCGCGCAGCACGGCGGTGATGTGTTCGGCAGGGTCAGTGGCATTAACGACCTGATCGCCCGCAAGTGGCGGCAATGTGCCAGGCACACCTTTGCCCTCGGCACCGTGACAGGCGGCGCAGTTGTCGGCGAAGAGCTTCGATCCTTCCGCGGCATCGAAACTCGGGGTTGGGGTCGCTATCGGCGAGACCTGTTCCGGCGACGTTGCCTGCTTCGGCAGTGGTTCGTTGGCTCGGGCCGCGACAACATCAGCCGCGCTGATCAAGGCACCACGATTGCCCCACGAGGAGCGCTCGTGGTTGATGATATCGGCGATCTGCTGATCAGCCAATTGATCGGCGAACGCCGGCATCTGCGCTTCATACTTTTGGACGTTGATCACCTTTCCGCTGAGTCCGCGCAGCACTGCGCTAATGTGAGCCGTGGGATTTGCGGCGCTAACCACGGGATCTCCGGCGAGCGGTGGAAACGTCCCCGGCACACCCTTCCCTTCCGCGCCGTGGCAGGATGCGCAGTTGTCGGCGAACAATGCTGCGCCCTTGGTGGCATCAAACCCTAGGGGTTCGGTCGTAGGACTCAAAGGGGCGGCGCCGGACTGCGTCGGAACGAGCGCGGGCTGCTTCAGCGACAACAGATAGGCCGCCAGCGCCTTGCCGTCGTCGTTGGGAACGACGACACCGCCTGGCGCGAACTGCGGCGGTAGTGGCACGGCTTTCTCTCCGGGAGGTAATTCGTCCACAACCCTGAACAGCCAGGGAAACGCCGGCATGATCGATTGCGGCACCACTGCGCGCGGCTGATAAAGATGGATGTACTGCCATATGCTGCTCGATTGCCGCGTGCCGATATTGCTCAGGTCGGGACCGGTGCGCTCCGAGCCCAGCAATTCAGTGGTTTGGTAGGCATAATCGCCCGGCGCAGACGGACGGCCAAAAGGCTTATCTCCGGAGAGCGGGCGTACTTGCTGGGTATGGCAATAGAAGCATCCTTCCGAGACATAGACATCACGGCCTCGCGCCTCAAGTGGCGTCAGTGGCTTAAGGCCCGGCGTCGGAGGTACCTTCGACAGCCAGATCCCCGGCAGCACGCCCATAACAATCGCTAATCCAGCGTAGATCAGCGTTGAACCGCCAGAAATTGCCAATGACCTGTTCATGCCGGCACCGTCTCGGCCGCGGCAAGTTCGGCGTAGGACCTACTGTAGGTCATCGTCCAGACGTTGAAGGCGAAGACGAGATGACCGGCGAACATGAGCGAGCCCCCAACGGAACGCCACAACCAATATGGCGCGGCGTCTTCGACTGACTGGATAAAGGTGAGTCCTCGAAACCAATCGAGCCCCTGAATGGTGCCGGCGGCCGACAGCGCCGCAACGTATATGACAACACCGACGGCAGAGAGCCAGAAATGGATGCCCATGGCCAGGTTGTAGGGATACTTGCCAGTGGCGCGCGGCAAGAGTGCATAGATCCCGCCCCAGATCGCGAAGGTGACGAAGCCGTACATCGTCAGGTGCGAGTGCCCTACGGTGTAATTAGTCAGATGCCAGAGCTGCTGCAGGGAGCGGAATGCCTCGAATGTGCCTTGCGTTGAACCCAGTAGATAGCCGTAAACGCCGACTAGGATGAACATCGCGGGCGAGCGATATATCCATTCGCGAGTCCCCCGGAAGGTGAGAAGGAAGTTCGCGGTGCCGCTCAGCACCGGAACCAGCATGGCCACGCTGAAGACGATGGCCGTAGTCTGCAGCCACCATGGTAGTGGACTGAATTCAAAATGATGAGCGCCGATGATCGGATAGAAGATGAGATTGGTCCAGAATGCAAAGACGCCGAGAGAATACGAATAGATCGGACGGTTCAGGAGCTTCGGCAGCGCATAGTAGGACACACCGAGCGATAGAGGGGTGAACCATAGTCCGACAGCGTTATGCATAAAGAAGGCCTGCACCGCGACTTGGCCCAGTCCGGACTGGTACCATGGCAGCATCGACACCACGACCATGACAATCGTCCACAGCGTGCCCCCGATAGTATACCAGTTGGAAATATAGATATGCTCGCCTTCCCGGCGCTCGACAGTGGCGATCATATTCCAGACCGCGGTGATCAAGCCAAGTCCAAGGATTACGCGAATCCACCACAGCCATTCGCGATACTCCTGGCCGTAGGTGAAGCCGAGATCGAGTGTGACAGTGCCCAGTACCGCGGCGAGATTAAGGAGCGCAAGACTGATCCATGCGAGGCGCTCGCTATAGAGCTTCGCGCCAGAACTACGCGCGGCGACGAACAGCGCAAGCCCGATCAACGCCTGGCTCGCCCACGCATAAAATGTTCCGCTAGTGTGAATCGCGCGCAACCGTCCGAACGACAGCGCCGGCGTGGTCGCGAAATCGGGATAGGCGAATTTGAAGCTGACTAGGAGTCCCACGGCTGTGCTGAATACGAGCCAGATTGCCGCCGACGCCACGTAAGCGGCGAACACCCGCGCCAGCACACGGTCATCCGGAGCGCCTGTGCGAAGTGGAATGGCCGCAGCGCTGTCTAACATCATCCGCCTCTCCGTCCTCTCGGCACGCTGTCCAGATCTTTGTTGCTTTGCGCATCGAGCCTTCCAGCTTCTCGATCGGTATCGAAGCTAGGCGTGGCGGTTGGAACGACGATGCTTTGGAGAATGACCTTGCAACGCTGGCGACGGAAATCACCTCTGGCCATAGAGTCGATAGACGATCGTTATTGCCGCCGCGGCGTGACGCGGTAGCGAGGAATGCCACCAGCCGCACCTGCTGAGATTCTGTCGCCCTTGGAGCAGTCGAGGCTGCGGCGCGCGTCGCGCGGGCGGGGCGAGTGGCGGGCGCTGAAGCGGACCAAGTTCGGATCGGTGCGCGACGTCGACGGACGTATGCCCCAGCGGCGAGGTCTTCAGCCGCTTCTTCGGTTGTGACCACGATGCAAAGAAGCCAACCGATAGTTGCTTTTTTCACGAACGCCTCACAGCGGTGATCATCACCCTCTCGCAGTCTGGGTTGACGAGTGCTGGACGCTCGGACACCGATTGGGGACTTCTGGGCAAAGGGTTTGTTATATGATGAAATCGAAGAAGGCGGGGAACCAGCCGGCTCACCAAGCCGCTCAAATCTCTGGCGACGCGTCGCCATTGCTCATCAACCGCTGCAGCGGTTCATTCAGAGTGAGATAATCGGTTTGCGCAGCACTTCCTCTCGCTACGGCGCCGGCGCCCAGACCCTCCACTGGCTCACTGTGGTGCTGGTTATCGCCGCATATGTGATGAGTAGGGGCGACGGCTATTCGCTCTATTCCGCCGCCGCGGACGGACCTCGCAGGATTCACGAGACGTTCGGAGTGCTGGTCTTCGTTGTCGTCGTGCTGCGGCTACTATGGCGGCTGATCGACAGTGTGCCCGCGAAACAGCGGATACCGCGATGGATGGCGGCGGCCGCTAAGCTCGTTCAGTTCGCGCTTTATGCGCTCCTCATTGCGATTCCGGCGACGGCGATACTCGGTACCTGGCTCGAGGGGATTCCTGTCACGCTTCCCGGATTCGACATCGCCCCCCGGATAGCGAAGGCGCATGGACTGGGCCAGTTGATCATGGAAATACACGCCATACTCGGCGACACTATACTCTGGGTCGCCGGCGTGCATGCAGCCGCGGCTCTCTTCCATTACTTCTGCCTGCGCGACGGGGTCTTTCAGTCGATGGCGCCCGGGCGCATGAAAAATTGATCCCATCCTCACACAGGATTTCTTAGATCGCGAAGAGTGGCTCCCTCCGACGGAGCGCGTGACCTCACTTCCTGATCTGTTTTGTGCAGGACCGCGGTTGACCAGTGACATATCAGGGGCCGACCGATCGCGCTTGGGCTGGCCGGGCTCCGCTGATCTGATCTGCGTGAGCGCCGTCACGGGGACGGTGATCACCGAGACTGTGACCAGCCGGGCCGAAGTCCTCGGTATTTGCGTGAGGGGTTCGTTTGCTGCACGCGCGCGGCAGGAAACTTAGCACAGTAGCTTCAATCCTTGTCGGCCGCGCGTGCGCGGCCGAACCATAGAGCTCGGAACGAGCGTGACCGACGAAATCAGTATTCTCTTTGGACACGCTTAAGGGCCAAGAGAATCATGGCCAATACTTCCGTGGGACTACGGGATTGTACGCATCGCGTCCCAAGGGAGTTGCTCACGCTGACTGCCACCAATCCAGATAGCCTCCGCACTCAGCCGACGACCGTGCGGCAGATTGTAGGCGCGGTGCGTCGCGAGCACCCATCTGCCTCATCACGCGATCGAGACCTCGGGCGTGGGCATCGAAACGATAACTAACGGCAATTGGCGAAATCGTCTTCCGTGTGATGCGATAGTCATGGGCTTGCAGACGTCCTAAGGGCGCGGCCCTTCTCGCGAGCCGCAGTCGGAAGCGAGCGAATTCCCCACCTGCAGGATGGCTTCGAGGAGACCGGAAATTTGGCGCTGAGCTTCGCCCCTTACAGTAATCCCGGCAATTTCATGCGTATTGCCGCAAAGCTGGTGCCGGTGCTTTGGGGTTCGACGGCCTTCGCCTTCGCCCTTGGTCTGTTTGGAACGTTCGCAGCGCCACCCGACTACCAGCAAGGTGAGACGGTGCGCATCATGTATATCCACGTCCCCGCTGCCTGGACAGCGATGCTTGCCTACACGTTCATGGCGGTGTCGGCCCTCGGATCCCTAGTTTGGCGTCATCCACTGGCCGATGCAGCTCAAAAGGCGGCTGCGCCGTTGGGCGCAGCTTTCACCTTCATCTGCCTCGTCACGGGCTCCCTGTGGGGCAAACCCATGTGGGGCACATATTGGGTCTGGGACGCACGGCTCACATCCATGTTGGTTCTGTTTCTTATTTATCTCGGCCTGATCGGGCTCTGGCAGACGATCGAAGACCCGAATAGGGCGGCACGAGCAGCTTCAATTATGACCTTGGTAGGCTTCGTCAACATTCCGATCGTGAAGTTCTCGGTTGATTGGTGGAATACTCTCCACCAGCCGGCTTCGGTTCTCCGGATTGGAGGGACGGCGATTGCTGGCTCGATGTTGTGGCCGCTAATCGTTATGGCGCTCGCATACACGCTTCTGTTCGCAACCCTCCACGTAATGGCGGTCCGTAACGAGATCATGCGACGCCGTGTCCGGCGGCTTGCGATCACGCTGGCGGCGGCGGGCGAGCCCGCGACAGCTCGCATGCTGGCTGCTGAAGTAACGTCCTGAGCATATCATCGTGCAACATGGCGGATTCATATCAGCGGCGTTTCTGGTGACGGGCACGATTTTGGCCGGAATGATCGCGGCGGTCCTCATCGACTATCGGGCTCAGCTTCGGAGCTTGCGTCGCTTGCCAACTAACCACTCGGATCCGAACAAACGCGTATGAGCAAGACTCCGACTTCGATTTACCTCGCAGCGAGTGCCGTAGCCCCTCGACGCTCACTTGCACGGTTATGGGTGATTATCCCGCTTCTGGTCTTCTTCGGAATTGCGGCACTACTTTTAGTGCGGCTCGGCGCCGGAGACCCATCGCTGGTGCACTCGGCTCTGATCGGCAAGCCAGCACCGCAGTTTGCGCTGGAGCCACTTGATGGACTCTCGACGTCCGGTCCACCTGGCTTGTCCAGCGCCGATCTGCAGAGTGGGCACGTGACCATCGTGAACGTCTTCGCATCATGGTGTCTCGAGTGCCGCGAGGAGCAAGGGGAGCTGATGGCCTTGGCGAACGACCGGACGCTGCAGCGCGAGGGAGTGAAGCTTGTTGGCATGGTCTACAAGGACGATCCGAAAAACGCGCTGGCCTATCTCGCCGCCAACGGCAACCCGTTCGCACAGGTTGGCACTGACCGATCCGGTCGAACGGGGATCGATTTCGGCGTTTATGGCGTCCCCGAAACCTATGTGATCAAGGGCGACGGCACAATCGCCTACAAGCTGGTCGGTGGCATCTCGGATGCAAGCCGACCTGCTTTGATGGTGGCAATTGCCAAGGCGGAGCGTCCATGACGACTGGCTTACAAGCTGCCCTTATCCGCCTGAGAGATGCAGAGAAGGTATTCTCTTGCTTCGGCGGTACGGGATTCCATCTGCTTAAATCGTTCAGGAGTGAACGATCGGGCCATGCAAACACTCACCCGGAAGCGCTACGATTTTCAGGCGCGGAGGATGCGCGACAACGTGGCGCGCTGCACTGTGGCGAAAACGGATGGAGGCCTTAAAACGTGCTCTGGGCCGTCTTTGGAATGATGACATCTGCGGTCGTGCTAGCGCTGGCCCGGTCGCTCTCTGAGCGTTGCGAGAGCTTTGGCGGTCACGATTCTGACGTGGTCTTTTATCGCGGTTTGTTGGCCGAGGCGAATGATGACGTTCGCCGCGGGCTCGTAGCGCCAGACGATGCCTTGGCGACGCGTGCCGAGATCGAACGGCGGCTGCTCGCGTCGCTCGACTCGCCGTCGGAGAGCCGGCTGCGAGCATCGCGGGGTTGGCCGACGAGACGCGCTGCCGCGGCGTTGGCCATCGTCGTGGTGCTGCCACTCGTCGCGCTCGCGTCGTACCTCAAGGTCGGCGCGCCCAGCCAGCCTGACATGCCGATCGCATCGAGGCGCACGGGCGGGGACGTCATCCTCGCTGCCGCCGTTCCTGATATCCGTGCCGAACAAGCCCGTGCCGAGATCGCAGCGCTTCTACCGGGGCAGAGGAGCGACGCAATCCGCGAGATGGTGGAAGGGCTCGCCGAGAAGCTCTCGAAGAACGGCCATGATCTTCAGGGATGGCTGCACCTGATTAGGTCCTATGTCGTATTGGGTGAACGCCAGAAGGCCGAAGCGGCCGTTGCAAGTGCACGCGCCCAGCTAGCAGGCGATGCGCAAGCGCCGGCGCGCATCGATGAACTCGTCAGGCAGCTTGGTTTGAAAGGATAGACTTTGACTAGAAAGGGCAGGCGCCTCACCATCATCAGCGCAGCAGGCTTCACTTTAGCCATCGCGGTAGGGCTCATACTATTTGCGTTGCGTGATAGTATTGTCTTCTTCTACGGGCCGACCGAGCTAGCCGAAAGGGCGCCGCCGCGAGGAACCCGTCTGCGCATCGGCGGCTTGGTGAAGCCCGGCTCGCTTACCCATAATGGATCGTCGACTGTTGTATTCGCAGTGACCGACCAGAAGCACGACATCAGGGTCAGCTACACTGGATTGCTGCCGGATCTCTTCCGTGAAGGACAGGGCGTCGTGGCCGAGGGCACGGTGGAGGCACAGGGCCTCTTTCATGCCGATACGGTGCTCGCCAAACACGACGAGCGATACATGCCCAAGGGTGTAGCTGATAAGCTCAAGCAACAAGGCACTTGGCGGAACCAAAGATCCGCGCGAGCGCAATAGCGCAGTTTGCGCGAAACATCACGGCCGATGGGAACGAAGGAATGATCGTCGAAACCGGACATTACGCACTCGCTCTGGCCCTAGCTGTCACGCTGCTTCAGTCAGTTCTACCGCTTTGGGGGACCCGTACTGGTGATTCTGGACTCGCTTCCATCGCAGTCCCGGCCGCAATCACTCAGTTCCTGTTGTTGGGATATGCGTTCGCGGCACTGACTTACGCCCATGTGGTGTCCGACTTCAGTCTCGTGACAGTCGCCGAGAACTCGCTCACCACCAAGCCGCTTGTGTACAAGATCGCGGGCGTCTGGGGCAATCACGAAGGATCCATGCTGCTTTGGGTTCTGATCCTCGCGGCCTTCGGAGCGGCAGTGGCGGTTCTCGGGCGCGGCATGCGGAAGGAATTGCGCGCCGATACGCTAGCGGTCCAAGGCTGGATCTCCCTTGCTTTCCTCTGCTTCATCCTGTTCACCTCCGATCCCTTCGCGCGACGATTTCCGGCCCCAATTGAAGGCCTGGACCTTAATCCGCTTCTTCAAGACCCGGGCCTCGCGATACACCCGCCACTCCTTTACCTCGGCTATGTCGGTTCTTCGATCGTGTTCTCGTTCGCGGTAGCGGCGCTGATCGGCGGTCGACTAGACGCCGCTTGGGCTCGTTACGTTCGGCCGTGGATACTGATTGCCTGGATATTTCTAACGCTTGGTATCGCGATGGGCTCATATTGGGCCTATTACACCCTAGGCTGGGGCGGGTTCTGGTTCTGGGATCCGGTAGAGAACGCGTCGCTCATGCCCTGGCTTGCGGGTAGCGCGCTCTTGCATTCGGCGGCCGTCATGGAAAAACGCGAAGCTCTCAAGAACTGGACGCTGTTCCTGGCGATAGTTACATTCTCTCTCTCACTGCTCGGCACGTTCCTGGTGCGCTCAGGGGTCTTGACCTCCGTTCATTCCTTCGCCAGTGACCCGGCGCGCGGCGTCTTCATCTTGATTATTCTGACCGTGTTCATTGGCGGTTCCCTCTCGCTTTATGCCTGGCGCGCACCTTCCCTGAGTCAGCGTAGTCTGTTCGCGCCCATCTCACGCGAGAGCGTGCTCGTCGCCAACAACCTGCTGCTCACCACCTGCTGCGCTACGGTCCTAACCGGCACGCTCTACCCGCTCGCGCTTGAGGCTCTGACCGGGGACAAGATCTCGGTCGGCGCCCCATTTTTCAATCTGACGCTAGCTCCGCTGGTAGCGCTGATCGTTCTGCTGATGCCGCTCGGTCAGTCGCTCGCTTGGAAGCGAGGCGACCTGCTCGGTGCGGCGCAACGCGTAACGGTCGCAGCGTTGGGTGGGCTTCTTGTCGCCCTTGTGCTCGTTGCTGTCCGAGGCGGCCCCGTCCTCGCTGCGGTGGGGCTCGGCCTCGCGCTCTATCTCATCGTCGGTTCGTTCGCCGATGTGGCGTCGCGTGTCTGGGCACGCGGGCAGTCCGCTCGGGTGATGCTGGCCCGCGCGGTCGGGCTGCCGCGCTCGGCGTGGGGGGTGGCAATCGTTCACGCTGGCTTTGGCGTGACACTTATGGGTTTGGCTGCGACCGGTTGGGGCGTGGAGCGGATCGCGACCGTGGAGCTAGGTCACGGGATCGATCTCGGTCCCTATCACGTCACCATCGAGAATCTTCGATCGCGGCAGGGCCCGAACTATTCCGAAGTCGTGGCTAACACGGTCATCAGCCGGGGCGGCGCGGCCGTGGCGACCGTCGCGCCTTCCAAGCGCAGCTTTCCCGCACGACAGACCGCCGTCACCGAGGCAGGCATCGTGACGCTGGGTTTTGGTCAGATCTACATTTCGCTCGGGGACCAGCACCCGGATGGTTCGATCGATGCGCGCATGTTCTGGAAGCCACTTGTGACGGCCATATGGATCGGCGCCGTCATCATGGCGTTCGGAGGGATTGTGTCGTTATCCGATAGGCGCCTCAGAATCGGCTTCGCGCGCCGCGCGGCTACCGTACGTTCCGTCGCCAACCCCGCAGCGCCGCAGGCCGCCGAATGACTTCGCTTTGTCGCGTTTTTCTGCTCTCGATTGTACTCGCGGGCCTTGCGCCCGGCTTGGCAAGGGCGGTGCAGCCAGACGAGGTGCTGGTCGACACGAAACTTGAGGCGCGCGCGCGCGCTATTTCCTCCGGCCTGCGCTGCTTGGTCTGTCAAAACCAGTCGATCGACGATTCGAAAGCAGAGCTCGCGCGGGATCTCCGGCTGCTGGTGCGCGAGCGACTTAAACTTGGCGAGAGCGACGAGCAGGTCCGCGCCTTTCTGGTAAAGCGTTACGGGAACTTTATCCTGTTGAAGCCACCAATCGACTTAGAAACCGCTTTCCTCTGGGGAATGCCGGCTTTGGTGCTTGCAGCGGGCGGCATCGTTCTCCTGTTCGGATTGCGCCGCCAGCAGCCCATGCCGGCCGCACCACTTAGCCGAGCCGAGCGGGATCGCCTCGCGGCTCTGCTAGACGATACTCTGTCCTGAGGGGCAAGCCGCCTAGACTACGGAGACGTAGGGAATCGTTCCACGGCCGGGGCAGGAAACAAGCTCTTTCCGCGCATGTGCTCATCATTGTCCCGCGCCGCGAAGCGCTGCGGCTGCGGCGATTGGAGCGAGGGCGATGGATGCGAGTCCGAGCGCGCTGAGGACCAGGAAGGGCGTCAGAAAGGGCACTGTGCCACTCTCGGTCGCGGAGACACCGAAGATCAGCACTGGCACGGTTAACGGCACGACCAGGATTGACAGCAAAAGACCGCCGCGCCGTAGCGTCACGGTAAGAGCTGCACCGATTGCTCCCAGAAAAGTCAAAGCTGGCGTACCAACCAACAGCGTTGCTGCCACCGCCCAGAGAGCCGGGCCGTCTAAATCCAACATCAGACTAAACAAAGGCGAGAGCATAACGAGCGGCAGCCCCGTGACAAACCAGTGGGCCACGCACTTTACCAGAATAATGAGTTCCAGGGGCGCCGGCGATAGCAACATCTGGTCCAGCGAACCGTCTTCGTGATCCGCCTGGAACAGACGGTCAAGACCCAGTAGACTCGCGAGGAGCGCTGCTATCCAAAGAATGGCTGGACCGATGCGCGACAGCAAATGCAGGTCAGGTCCGATCGCAAAGGGTACGATCGTCACGAGACTGAGGAAGAAGACCAGGCCGAGAACCCCGCCTCCACCGACGCGGCGCGCCAGCATGAGGTCGCGAAGAAAAATGACAAGGAGAATACGGCTCATAGGCCCCGTCCGGCGTGGCTATCGCCTCGAGACCGCTCCGGAGAAATCGGCAGAGGAGCTAGACCTCCCCTTTCCCGACCTCGGCGACTAGGGAGGTGCGGACTGCACCCCAACAGTACGACCCTCAGATCGCTCTGAGCCTGACTTGGATCGTCTCCGGCAGACCGAGTGGTTCGTGGGTCGCGGCGAGCATCAATCCTCCGCTTTTGAGATGGTCGGCCACAATAGCCTTCAGCAAAGTGCGAGCGTGCTGGTCGAGCGCGGTTAGCGGCTCGTCGAGCAGCCATAACGGGCGATCTGCAATCAGGAGCCGGGCCAATGCGACACGGCGACGCTGCCCCGCGGAGAGATAGCCGACAGGCAGATCGAAAACGTGGGCTAACTCCATGCGGGCCAGCGCCTCTAACGGGGTTAGCCGATCTCGCCCCAAAATCCCCAGCCCAATCTCGAGGTTTTCGCGGACGGTCAATGCCGATTTCAGCGCGTCGAGATGGCCCACATAGTGGAGGCGCTCCGCCAGGGTTGCAGAATCCGTGGTCCCGGACTCCGCCCATGACATGCGGCCGGATCGCAGCGGTAAGAAACCGGCAATCGCGCGCAAGAGTGTGGATTTTCCTACGCCATTCGGCCCCGTCACTTCGGCGATTTCGCCAGAGTCCAGTCGCAAAGACACCCCGCCGAACACTACGCGCTCGCCGCGCGCGACGGAAAGATCCTCGATCAGGAGATTGCACCGCCGCGCGATATCCATTTTCATTTCCGGTCGCCCGTTGCTTGGTTCGGATCGTTCTTGAATATCCGGTTGGAGAGCTTTTCGAGTCCGGATCAGGGTGTTCGAGCGAAGGGAAGGCCCGTTGAAAAGAACCGCCCAAGAAAGTGAGGAATTTCAGTTCTTCGGGGCTGCCCACTAGAAGGATGCAAGCCCGATTGCGAACGTCGGCAGCAAAATGTGCCAGGCAACGACCGATGCGAACCGGTCGCGCGATAGAAGGACTGAATTCGGGCGCATCACCTTTTTTCTTCGGAAGCGTGTCGAAAATCGGCGGGTCTACCCCCAAACGGCTTTGCTTGGATGGTCCATCGTCCCAAATTGGCTGCCTCGGCCGCACCGTGGGGCGCGCAACGGCTTCCCAGCTGGGTCTGCGCCCGCCGGGTACCCGACACCCCTCCGATGCATGGTCCGGGCGGGGGTAGTTGCGAAGGGGACGCTCCCAAGTAAGGCTCTCAGGCAAGAGAGAGGGTGTCCCAAGTCTCAGCGAGCGCAGCTGTGAGTTGCTCTATGTGGCTATCCTCGTGATATGGCGACGGCGTAATGCGCAGACGCTCCGTCCCACGAGGGACCGTCGGATAGTTGATCGGCTGGATATAGATTGCGTGGCGCTCTAGAAGGCGATCTGCCGCCGCCTTGCACAGTTCCGCATCGCCGACAACCACAGGCACGATGTGAGTTTCGGTCGGGAGGACCGGAAGCCCGGCGGCTCGGAGCGCCCTCTTCGTTGCGGCGGCTTGCCGTTGGTGTGCTTCGCGCTCGGCAGACGAATGCTTCAGGTAACGAACTGATGCACGGGCTGCGGCGGCAATCGGTGGAGGGAGTGCTGTCGTGAAGATGAATCCGGGTGCGAAGCAGCGTACCGCGTCGCAGATTAATCGCGACGCCGAGATATAACCGCCAATGCAGCCAAACCCCTTGGCGAGGGTCCCCTCGATCACGCTGACGCGGTTCATCACGCCATCACGCTCGCTGATGCCGCCGCCGCGAGCGCCGTACAGGCCTACCGCGTGAACCTCATCAAGGTAGGTCATCGCACCATACCGGTCCGCAAGATCGCAAATGGCGCCGATCGGGGCCACATCGCCATCCATCGAGTATATCGACTCGAACACGACAAGCTTAGGGCGGTCTCCTGCCTCGCGCAGCAACGCCTCGAGGTGATCGAGATCGTTGTGTCGAAAAATCCGCTTTTCGCAGCTGGATTGACGGACGCCCTCTATAATCGAATTGTGGTTGAGTGCATCAGACAAGACCACACAGTCCGGGATCAGCTTACCAATCGTCGAGATGCCGGTTTGATTCGATACGTAGCCCGAGGTGAACACGAGGCTCGCTTCCTTGTCATGCAGATCAGCAAGCTCTGCCTCCAAATCAACCAAGGGCGAATTATTTCCGGCGATGTTACGTGTTCCACCCGCTCCGGCGCCGCAGCGCAGTGCCGTTGCAGTCAGCGCGCTCACGACCTCCGGATGCTGTCCCATGCCGAGATAATCATTCGAGCACCAAACCGTAATCTCGGTAATGGTCCCGTCAGATCGGCGCCATCTGGCGGCAGGAAAGCGGCCAGAGATGCGTTCGATGTCAGCGAAGACACGATAGCGCCGCTCGCCGTGCAGGCGCTCAAGAGACTCATGGAAATGACGTTCATAGATCTTGGCCACACAATTGTTTTCGGCAGTAGCGAATGTTTCGTCGGACGACATCAACGCTCTTTGCTCCGGTGCAACATCCGCGTACAAATTTCTATTACCGACGGATCCGCGCGTCGGGTGCCTTTCTCGCCAAGTTTCTGATACGTCCAGATCGAGCATCTCAATCTCTCCTCAACGGTAGCTCGACCATAGCTCATCACGCAGAGCACTTCTCACTCATCTCAGTTATAATTTGCATGACCCCTGGTTATAGTCGGGCGTCAACTGAGGCAGCTTATAAGTCCAGAGCAGTCCGGACCGCGGTCGCGACTCGACGGCAGACACGGTTGATGAAGCCTTAGGATGCCTGGGGTTATAAGCGGAAGATGAGGACAGTCATCTGCGGCTCGATTCTCTTTGTCGGCCCCACACATCGCCATCGTGAGCGCGTCATCTGGCAGCGCCTCCGCAATGCCTTGATGTTCCTTGGGCGCGCACCCAGCTGTCCCGCTTCTCGTCGGGGGCGTGGATGATCGCTTTCGCCTTGGGGTGAACTGGGGCGACGACAGCGTTCGATGCTGGTCTGAAATCTGTACACCTGATGCGAAGGCGGCACCGCCTTTGACTCGGTGCCGCAATCTGCTTTGAAGATCGGTGGTTCCAAATCCCGGCGCTCGAGGTCAAAATATAGATAGCCGGCGTGAGCGTGTCGCCAATCGTCGGTGATGCAGGTCTCTGGAACGCCCGCATTTGCTCGTTCCAGTCTCGCATGCGAGCCGATCATCGTGCCGGCGTTTCCGCTGCGCGTTCGACCGATGCATGGGACAGACGCGCCGTAGGTGCTCCCCGCAATTTAGTACCAGTCTTGCGATCACGGCTGCGAAAGACCCGAACAGGAGCCGCAAGAACTTGCGTGGCGGCCGACCACCTCTGAGACCGCAGAAGACGCCCATAGTCAGCAATTTGCCTGCTGTAGGCCCGGCTGTCGCGTTGGCTGCGGTCGGGCCGGCTCCTTGATGATCTCAGGTCACGAGAGCGGCGTAGCATCAGCTTCGGTATTGTTCGAGCCGAGCCGAAGCCTGTGCGCCCTTGCAGGTGGCACCTGAACCTCGCATTACGTCAATTAGCGACTGAGCTTTGCCTTCCCCTCTTCTACGAGTATTCCGGCAACGTGAATTGGAAAATGGCGCCCCGGGGCACGTTGGCAGCCGCCCACAGTTGCCCCTGATGCGCCTCAATTATGGAACGGCAAATGGACAGCCCCATTCCCAAACCGCTCGTTTTGGTCGTGTAGAAAGCATCGAACACCCGCTCGGTGTTTTCGACAGCCAGCCCGGGACCCGAATCCCGCACCGCCACGAGCACGCCCCCGGGGCCGTCTCTCTCGGTGCTTATTATCAATTTTTTTGGTCCTTCCACTGTCCCGCTCATCGCCTCGGCGGCGTTAACAAATAAATTGAGAAGAACCTGTTGGATTTGGACGCGATCGCCCAGCACGGCCGGCAGGCTCTCGGTAAGCTGCGTCTGAACAGCGACGCCATTCTTCGACATCTCGCCGCTCGTCAATGCCGCGACCTCCAGGACTGTTGAATTGATGTCGAAGCTGTCCTTTTGTGGAGGCGCCTTTTTCACGAGAGCCCGCGTCCGATCGATAATATCACCGGCTCGAAAGCCGACCTTGACGATCTCGCCAAGCGCCAGCTTGACTTCCTCCAGATCTGGCGGTTGCGCGCGCAGGAAGTTCAGAGCCGCGTTGGCGGAATTAATTGATGCTCCGATCGGCTGGTTGATCTCGTGGGCAATTGAAGCCAGCAGCTGCCCCATCGTTGCGACGCGGTTGGCATGTGCGAGCTCATTCTGTACTTCGCTATACCGCCGCTCGCTCTCTCGTATCGCTGCTTCCGCTCGCTTGCGATCGGTTAAGTCGAGCACGAAGGCGACGCCTTCATCTGACTTTTCTTCGAATGTCGCACCTCCAACCAACACAGGCACGCGATCGCCATTCTTGCGAAAATACTCCTTCTCGTACGGTTGGGCAGTTCCAGTCGTTTCTAATTCTCTGACCCGTCGCTCGTCCGCGCTGCGCCAATCGTCAGGCGTCAAGTCCTTCCATAGAAGACGCCCCGAAACGAGATCGTCGCGCTCGTAGCCCACAATTCGGAGAAAGGCGTCATTAGCATCAATGATACGGCCATCAAAACTCCAGATGAATATCCCGATAATGTTGGCGTTGACTAAGCGCCGGATCTTCGCTTCCAACCCATTGGCCAGCGCCCGCACGGCTGTTTCCGCCTGTTGCCGCGCGGCGATTTGTAATTTGAGGTCTTCAATGCACTCGACGGTTTGGTACGCTAGGGAGGCGAATTGTCCCAAGGTATTCATGATCCTTTCATCTTCCGAATCGAACTTGCGGCGCTCGCCGTGCGTGATCGCCCAGATTGTCCCGACAGCCTTGCCCCCGATGTAAAACGGGACCAGGAGGCACTCGTCCGCCGCGGGCGTTATCGGGATGAAGTATGGGTAACGCAGCTCGAAATGTCGAAACAACAATGTACGATCTTGATCGAGCACGTCTCCGCAGGGCCCGAAATCGCGCGGCGTCCCGCGGCCAATATGCCGTTTCCATTCGCCAGCAATGGCCGGCCAATAAAACCGTTTCCCACCATCATCCTTCGTTAGCAAACTGAGGCCAGAAGAATCACACTGGGTGACGTCGAGAATTATCTCGGCAAGTGTCTGAAGGATATTCGATGGTGACTCAACGAGCGCGCCGGCCAGCGCTACCAGCGCGCGGTTCTCCTTCTCGTGGTCGGGTGGACGCCACGGGCGACGATGCAGCTCCTCTGTGCAAAGGATCGCTTCTAGAGATACCGCCCCAGGGGGGACTGAAGCCTCGGCAGGAAAGTAATTTGTCGATGAGGTTGTCTCGATCATGGTTCGCCTCCGTACGGCGAAAGCGCTGCCGAGCAATTGAAGAACGCCCCAGGGTAAACGACATGTCGGTTACCCGTCATCACCCCCGAACGCGCTAAAGGCGTGGGGGTTCCCGATGCAGCGGGACATTCTATCTTGCGTTCAGGCTACAGGAAAGTCGTTTGAGAGGGCAGCATAAACGGTGGTCAAACCTAATGAGTGTAACGGCCCGAATCAGATCGCTCCCCACGAGTTGTTGCCACTAGGTCCTGACTCGGAAAAGCGATCAAGAAGTTCTCTTCCCGGGCTGGGAGGTGGTCAGCGTCTCACGCCGCAAGCCTGACCCGCCCAGTTGCGGGATAGTGAGTTCCTGCCGGGTCTCGGCACGCGGAATGTGCCGCGGCGCTTTGAGCCGCTGACTGACAACGACGCTGCATGAGAAGCTCGAGTTCGTCCCAGGCCGGCCTGGCGCGTCTCTGACTGTTGAAGGTGACTGTAGCGCCGGCAGTCAAGTGGCTGCAGCGCTGGCGCGACCATAACAGCAACACGCGCTGAAGCCGAGTGGTGAAAGCGTTTCGCTGCTCGAAGAGTGTGCGACCGAGATATCGGCGGTGATCACGAAGAGCCCGACCAGATTAGGCTGGGGACGTTTGCTGAGCCGCTGAGCTGTGCGAGCGCCCTATTCGGGCCATTCGCTCTGGCGTGTTCTCGACTGCCACAATTACACGCTCAAGAACATGCAAGCCGCCGAACGGTAGTGAGCAGATGTAGCGCGAGCACGCCGACGTCGAAAAGCAAGAACTGACGCCGGCAATTCCCCCTCACCGCGGTGTGCTAGTTCGAGAAGACGTCATTCCGGATGGGCATTAATTTCATGACCCTTTGTTTCTTTCGCATTACGGCAGCCACGACTAACCTTACCTGTGCGTAGTCAATGAGACCAACTGCGTGCGAATGCCATCATTGCTCATTCGGCGACATACAGCTGGTCAGAGGAGAGCGATCATGAAACGTACAGTACTAGCACTTTCCACCATCCTCGGCGCTGGCGCTATTGCAAGCGCAGTTTTCGCACAGCAGCCGCAGCTTCCACCACCTGACGATTGGCACGCCACCAGCCGCTATCTTCCTGAATACACGAAGGAGGGTGACCTCATCCTGCCAAAGAATTTTCACGAATGGGTTTATGTTGGTTCGCCACTGACGCCCAATTTCCTAAACCCTCCCAAAGCAAACTTTCCCGAATTTCATAACGTTTATATCGAGCCTGGTTCTTACGAGATCTACAAGAAAACCGGCGTCTTTCCTGAGGGAACAATCTTTGTGAAAGAACTGCAGCTCATGCAGCCTGCCACTCATCCGGACGGTTCGAGAACCGAGCCATCGGGAAAAGGCTTCTTCCCTGGTGCGTTCAACGGGGCCGATGTGACTGTCAAAGACACCAAGAGATATAAGGCTACCGATGGTTGGGGCTATTACAACTTCCATCACTATGAGCCCAAGGCGGCCTCCGCCAGTGTCCGACCGATCGAGGAATGCGCCTACTGCCACATTGCGAGTGCAAAGCGGGATGACGTCTGGACACAGTTCTACGCGTTGCTCGACCAGGTGCCGGTGCCGCCCGGCCAAACCATAAAGAAGTAGGGAGAACTGTGATGAAATTCCGTGGAAGCGCGGCCGCAGCGTCCGCGTTCGTGATGGTCGTGAGCGTGGGATCCCTCATCTCACAGCCTGCCAATAGCCAACCCGCCCGTGCACAGGAACAACTTGTTGATGCGGCAGGTAACATGCATATCCCGAAGAATTACCGGACCACATACGAATTCCTTGGGAGCTGGTCTATCGCGGGTGATAAGGGCGCCAAGCAGATCCACGTCGTGTACGCTTCGCCAGGAACTGCGGCGGCCTATCGCGCGACGGGCAAATTCCCTGAACGTTCGGTCCTCGTGAAGGAAGTTTATGAAGCGGCCACTTCGGATATGACGACCGGGACGGTGAGCCATCAAGAAATCCTCAAAGGCTGGTTCATGATGGTGAAGGACAGCAAAAACAGTCATCCCGATAATAAGCTGTGGGGCAATGGTTGGGGTTGGTCTTGGTTCGACGCGGGTGACCCTGTGAAAACGACCTCAACGAACTTCCAGTCTGATTGTCTAGGCTGCCACATCCCCGCCAAGGCAACCGACTGGATCTATGTGCAAGGCTATCCCGGACTGAAAAAGTGACAGTTCGTTAGCGAGCTGCGCTCGAAGTATGTGTGCAAAACGGGACTGAATGCAGAAAAAAGGTAGAGCCATGGAGTCCAGCAAAAAGCGCGGCAGATGCATTTGCGGATCGATGATGATCCTTGTGGTGTCGCTTTCGGCACCTCAAGGGAGTCTAGCCGCCAGTGCACCTGTTGATAAGAGGATCACAAAGCAATTCCTTACGTCTGGTCAGGTGGACCTCGCACGAGAGGTGGTAACGCTGCCGCTCCATCGTGGGCGTCTTTCTTCGGGAGAAACTGTTTGGTTCGTGCTTACCGACGTAAGTGATTTTGCTACCTCAAAAAAGATGGGGCTCACTTGGGCGCCGAGTCTTGCTAAAGCCAAAGACCTGACGAGCACGCGGGTCGCGGAAATGGACGACTCGGGCAACTTCACGTTCAAATCTGGCCGGATCGATTTCTCGCCGTCGCAGACGCTAGTGGCGGGAGAGGCGCCCAACTTTTTTCCTCCTAGGACGGCCCGGGCCGGGTCTGTCGGAGATGCGCACTACAGTCCATTGGTTCGGGTGACGAACGATAAGGACATTGTCTTTAATGCTCCGGTCATCGCGTTCGACGTCGGGCCAGAGAAGATCGCGTTCTGCAACGGCAGTCCTGATTATTCTGTTGTGACGGACTCCGTGGCGAGCATCTGTCCTGATAAGGGCACCGTGGACCTGAAGCTCCGGTTTGGCTTCGCGAACGGCAAACACCTCCGCTACCTTAGCTTTGACGCAAACTCCGAAGAGTCGGCGACCCTCGAGTCGTCCACCTTTGCGCCGGCGGAGAGCGACATTCTGCAGAGCGGCGCGACAGAGGTGATCTATACGATTGTGAACGGCAACATGGGTACGAAAGATCCCAACCGCCAAGGGCTCGACAGCGCCATCAAGGGAGAGGGGCCCTCGCTCGACATCCTCGCGCACTTCACAGAGATTAGCGCCGGATATTCTCCGATGTGGGACGTGCGATTGGCCGAGTGGAGCACGGAGGCTATCTCGCAGGGTCAACGGAAACTGATCACTGACGGCGATGATCTCGAAGCCAAGAGCGCGTCAGGTTTACTGGTGAGCCCCGCCGGGGGGGCAGTAAAGACGACGGGGAATCTGGTGAATTGCCCGGTCGTTGGCTTCACGAACGAATAATCTCCTGGCGCACATAACTGCGCTTTTCTATTCATACAGGGGAGCGCAATCGAAATTGATCGACCAAGCGGTTGGAGTCTCCTTAAGTGAGCCACCGGTCGCTGTTTTCCAACGTTGTCGAATTCTGAGGCTTGGGAAGGTGGCCCATGTTGGTGAGAGGCGGACATTTGGCCCCGCGCAAGCCGTAGATGAGCCACTTGCGGCCTTATAGTAATTTGCGTCCTATTCGATCACCTCGCTGGCTTCGGCGAGCGGCGACAGTGGCACCGTCAGTCCGAGCGCCTTGCTGTCCTGAGATTGATCAGGAAATCGAATTTGGTCGGCTGCATGACAGGCAGGTCAGCGGGCTTTTCGCCCTTGAGGATCCGGCCGCCGTAGGCTCCGGCGTTCTGGTAGCTCTCTGAAGTTGGGCCCGTAGCTGATCAACCCTGCGGCGACCGCGCACTCGCGGGAATTGATACATCGCCGGCAGGCGCTTCTGCGCTGCAAAGCCGACGATGCGATTGCAGGGGCGGGTGGTTCCTGGCGCAGTATTCCACTGGACCTCCGCTCGGCCAACGGCGGCAGGGACCCCGCCAATTCCCGGACCAGAATAGACGCTCCTGGGCGCAGTAATCGGCCGGAGTGTGTCGGGCATCACACTCTGAACCGATATCCGCATTTGCGGTTGGGCTAGCTAACGACCGCCTAGTCAGCCCGGCTCCGGCGCGAGCGGACCCCGAGTGAAGCTCTCGTCTCCTTTCCCCCGATGGCATCCGGGGCCTCTTCCACTCATAGCCGGGCTGCGCAACTTCCGGCGGTGTTGTATCAGACAGACGTCAATATCGCTCAATTGCACTCGCGTCGCGCCGGCATTGGCGAAGGTGATCGCTGGCGTTAGACTGTGGTCGAGGCGCCCTGCGACTTTGGTCTAGTGAGGGCGGATAACTTTGTCGGGCAAGTGGTGGATAGGAAAGGCACCGCATTCTGGAAGTCTGATTTCGACTTTCAGGCCAGCGAACTCGAAAGTGCCGCCCATCGCGAACTTTCGACGTGAGGCGAACATGTTCATGGAAAGGTCAGTGGCAGGATTACACGGGCAAGAGCTTGTACTCTCGAATCTTTCGCCCAGCGTCGCTCAAAGGCGGTTCGCGCTTGGGGTTGTACTAGTGCTGCTCGTTGTATTTGTCATCGTGGCAGGCCCGCTATCGGGCCTGCCGCTGAGGCGGGTTGACGCCTTCATACCCGCTTACGGCACCGCGATTTTCGTCATCGACTCTATCACCGCAGCCCTGCTCTTCGCGCAGTTTTCCGTCGTACGTTCGTATGCGCTCCTCGCACTGGCGAATGGCTATTTCCTGACGGCGCTCATCGCAATTCCTTGGACGCTCACTTTTCCAGGCGTATTGGCGCCGGAGGGCGGCCTTGGCGGCGGCCTTCAGAGTACGGTGTGGCTCTACGTCCTGTCGCACCTCGGCTTCGCGCTGTTCGCAATCGTCTATACCCTGCTGAAGGATGCCGATCCGATGGAGTGGGTATCGCCACGCTCCATTCGTGCGTGGGTTCTTACGACAGTCGGATTAGTTACTGCGCTCGTCTGTTGCGCGACAGTTTTCGTTACAGCAGGCCATGCGCTCCTCCCGCGCATCATGCTCGACACGGCGGAGGTTTCCTATCTCTGGTACTACGTGATCGGACCGATGGCGGCATTATTCGTCGTCGCACTCGTCTTGCTATGGCTGCGGCACCGCTCGGTGCTCGATCTCTGGCTGATGTTGGTCTTGTTTGCATACATTGTCGAGATCGCCCTCACCGCCTTTCCAATTCCGTACCGCTTTAGCATCGGCTGGTATGCCGGGCGAATTTACGGTGTGCTTTCCGGCAGCTTTGTGCTGCTCATACTGATGAAAGAAGTGACGATGCTTTACGGTGAACTGTTGCGCGCAGTCCTCGCCCAACGCCGCGAGCGCGAGGTGCGTCTGCTGACGGGGGACGCGGTTGCCGCCACCGTTGCGCATGAGATCAAGCAGCCACTGTCAGCGATGATTATGAACGCCAGTACGGGCCTCCGCTGGCTTGATCGCGCGACGCCCAACATCGATGAGGCCAAAGCCGCATTACAGGGAATCGTTAGCAGCGGGCACCGTGCGGACGCGGTGATCGAGAATATTCGGACGCTATTCAAGAGGGATGCGCGAACCCGGACCTCGCTCGACGTCAACAACCTGATCCGCGAAGCTCTGGATCTCGTGCGTGACGACCTGCAGAAGTATCGGGTAGCGGTTCAAACCGACTACAACCCATCGCTCCCACCGATAGAGGGCAACCAGGTTCAGCTGCAGCAGGTGCTCGTGAATTTGATCACAAACGCGATCGATTCAATGGCCACTGAAGATGGGGACCGGATACTTTCCTTAAGGTCTAAAGTATACGACCCCGTCAATCTTTTGGTATCGGTGGAAGACGTGGGGAAGGGCGTCGAGCCGAGCGCTGTCGATCTGATATTCAAACCGCAGTTTACGACCAAGGTGCACGGGATGGGGATGGGGCTGTCAATTTGCCGATCGATCATCGAGGCCCATGGGGGCCGATTGTGGGTGACCGCCAATCTGCCCCAAGGTGCCATTTTTCAATTCACGCTGCCTGTCCACCGGGAGCACTAGCTTGCGCAGTGCTTCTCAGCCGCGTCTGTTTCCGTTCGGCCACAGTCAGCGGCGAAATCGCCGGATTGGGGTTCGCGTGACCTCATGTTCGAGTCACTTCAATGTCTGGCTCAGCGTGCGTCGCGATATCCCACCTCTCAGATTGAACATTTTTTGCCATCGCGCATCGATCGCCCAGAAAGACACTCACTACCATCGCGGCCACTTAGCGCGCCTCGGCCTTTCACACTTTGCGCGAGATCATCGCAGCGCGGTTATGAAGGAGATGGTGGTTTTGACGGGAGAGGGCATCCTTTTTGCTTATATATCTTTGCGCCTCATCGTGGTTCACCTCGCTGGTGCGGCGTGGTACTCACTAGATCAAGTGCGACGAGGTGACATTCAAGGGAGCGCCGAGCTGCTCAAAGCGCGGTAAGCGCCGATGGCGAGCTCTTTCGCCGAGGGCATTCGCGCACACAGATCCGCGTTTGGAGGAGCACGTCGCAAAGGCGAGGGGATTGAGGGTGGAACCGATCAACCCGCTTGGCGTTGCGCTGTACGGTTTGTAGGCGTCCTCGCGGCCGGTCGCGATGGAACATCTCGACGTCACCGCTACCGCCTCGATGAGCGCGGCCAAAAAATTGGAGGAAGCGCGGTGATACGGGACGAGGGGGGCAGCCGCCCCCCAGAGTTTCTTTCTGGTGGCGGCGAAATGGGCGCACTCATGCGTGCCCATGACTGGACGCAGTCCCCGTTGGGGCCACCGGCGCAATGGCCCGATTCGCTCAAGATGGCCCTAAGCATCTTGCTCAACTCGCGGTTCCCAATGGTTATTTTCTGGGGGCCGGAGTTTACAGTGCTCTACAACGATGCCTGGCGGCCTATACTCGGTGCGGGGGGCAAGCATCCGAAGGCGCTAGGCAGTCCGGGCATCGAGGTTTGGCCGGAGGTTTGGGACATCCTTGGTGCGCAGCTTGACGGTGTATTGAAGGGGGGTGAAGCAACCTGGTCCGAAGACCTGCTGCTTCCGCTGGAGCGCTACGGCTATCTCGAAGAGGCGTACTTCACCTACTCATATAGTCCCATCAAGGCCGCCGATGGTCGCGTCGGCGGCGCGTTCACCGCGGTCTTCGAAACGACAGAGCGGGTTCTCAGTGAGCGTCGGATGCAGATTTTGCGCGAACTGGCCGCAAGGACCGCAGAATCGAAAAGCGTCAAGGAAGCATGCCGTACCTTCGCCGAGGTCCTTGGGGAAAATAACCCGGAAATCCCTTTCGCTCTCTTGTACTTGGTCGATGACGATGGGCAGGGCGTCTCACTCGCGGCTTCGGCCGGCCTCCAAAGGTCGAACTATCATCCGGCTGGCCATCTCGCGCTGGATGGGAATGACGGGTGGTCCATCGCGCGGGCCGTGCGCAACGGTGAGCCGATTGTGCTCGATGATCTACATTTGCGTGTTGCGGCGCTGCCTGCGGGCATTTGGCCTGAGCCGACGCGGCAGGCGATTGTCTTGCCGGTGGCGAAATCGGGCCAGCATGCCGGCGTGACCGGTGTGCTTATTGGCGGAATCAATCCCCGCCGGGAGCTCGACGTCCGGTATCGACGGTTCTTCGATCTGGTGGCTGCGCAAATGGCCACGGCGGTCGCCAACAGCCGCGCCTATGAAGAAGAGCGCCGCCGGTCCGAGGCCCTCGCCGAAATCGATCGCGCTAAGACCGCCTTCTTTTCCAACGCAAGCCACGAGTTCCGCACGCCTTTGACCCTGATGCTCGGGCCGCTCGAAGATGCCCTGGTGCGCCATCCGACGGCGGCCACGATTGTCTCCGAGCGGCGCGATCTTGAGATCATGCACCGCAACGGCCTGCGGCTGCTCAAATTGGTCAACACGCTGCTTGACTTCTCCCGCATTGAGGCGGGCCGTGTCCGGGCGCTCTATGAGCCCATCGACTTGGCTGTCTATACGGCGGAAGTCGCCAGTAATTTCAGGTCAGCGATGAGCCGGGCGGGCCTACGTTTCACCATCGACTGCCCACCTCTCTCCGGCCCCGTCTACGTCGACCGGGACATGTGGGAGAAGATCGTCCTCAACCTCGTGTCGAACGCCTTCAAGTACACGTTCAACGGAGAAGTCGCGGTGGTGCTTCGGCCCGCAGGACCCTCGGTACAGCTAGTCGTCCGTGACACCGGGGTGGGTATCCCAGAGTCCGAGCTTCCGCGGCTTTTCGAGCGCTTCTATCGCGTCGAGGGCCAGGAGGGCCGCACGATGGAGGGGACCGGGATCGGACTAGCGCTCGTACAGGAACTCGTCAGGTTGCACGGCGGCACGGTGTGGGCGCAAAGCGTTCTCGGGAGCGGCACAACCTTCACGGTGATGATTCCGATGGGCACCGCCCACCTGCCGAGAGAGCGAATTGGCGGCGAGCCGACGATGGCTCAAACGGGGGGCCAGGCGGAAGCCTTCGTCGAGGAGGCGTTGCGCTCGCTCCCCGGCGGTGTGGCACACGAGGGTGCGATCGAAAAGGAACTGATCAGTCCACATCGGGTCGCTGCTGCAGTCGAACGTGCAACGGTGTTGGTTGCCGACGACAACGCCGATATGCTCGAGTACGTACGGCGCCTGCTGGCCGCGCGCTATGACGTGCAGGCTGTTGCGGATGGCCAGGCAGCGCTCGACGCCGCCCGCGCGAGGCGTCCGGACCTCATCCTCACAGATGTGATGATGCCGCGGCTTGACGGGTTCGGCCTCCTTCAGGCGATCCGTAGAGATGGTGCTCTTCGTGACGTGCCGGTAGTCCTGCTTTCGGCACGTGCTGGCGAGGAAGCGAAGGTTGAGGGACTAGAAGCAGGCGCCGATGACTATCTTCTGAAGCCGTTCAGCGCCCGCGAGCTGATCGCCCGCGTCGAAGCAAACCTGCAATTGGCGCGGCTTCGGCGCGAGACCAGTGAAAGCGAGCGGCGATACCGCCAAACGCAGGCTGAGCTTGCTCACATTAGTCGGGTGATCTCCCTTGGAGAGTTGACGGCCTCGATCGCGCACGAGGTGCAACAGCCACTCGCGGCCGTCGACAACGGCGCCTTGGCCTGTCGGAAATGGCTCGACCGCGCAACTCCGGACTTGGACGAAGCGCGCGGTTGCCTGGAATTGATCGTCAAAGCTAACAATCGAGCGAGTGAGGTGATCCGGCGCATCCGGACGCTCGCGAAAAAGGCTGAGATTGAGAAAGTAACGCTCGACGTCAATGACGTCATCAATGAGGTCATCGCGCTGCTGGAGGGTGAGTTAACCAGCCACCTGGTGTCGTTGCATTTGGAGTTGGCCCCAACCCTGCCCACGATCATGGCCGATCGGGTCCATTTGCAGCAGGTGGTTATGAACCTGGTGATGAATGGTATTGAAGCCATGCAATCGGTCACGGATCGCCCGCGGCAACTGATGATCCAATCTGGCCAACAAGAGACACAACAAGTGCACGTAAGTGTGACGGATTGCGGTGTCGGGATCTCCACCGAGAATGCGGGGCGGCTGTTCGAGCCCTTCTTCACTACAAAATCCAGCGGCATGGGTATGGGACTCTCAATCTGCCGTTCGATCATCGAAGCCCACGGTGGCCGGCTGTGGGTCACTCCAAACGCGCCCTTCGGCGCAACGTTTGAGTTCACGCTGCCGGTGAATGCTGATCAGGCGGCATGAGGCTGCCGGCACGCGCCATCCAAAAAACAGGAAGTCGCGGCTTCCACTTGGCAATGACTTATGGCGCGCACCCCGTGAAGCTGCCGCGCCGCACGCCACAGTCACCGCGATCGCCGTCAGGCGGCGTTTCTCCGCGGCAGCCTCCAATGCGAACGGATGAAATGGCAGGTGTAGCCGTTCGGATAGCGTTCCAGATAATCCTGGTGCTCGGGCTCCGCTTCCCAGAAATCGCCAGCGGGCGAGAGCTCGGTCATAACCTTTCCGGGCCAAAGTCCTGAGGTCTCGACATCGGCAATGGTATCTTCGGCGACACGACGCTGTTCCTCACTCGTGTAGAAAATCGCCGACCTGTAGCTTGCACCTCGGTCGTTTCCCTGCCGGTTGGGCGTCGTCGGGTCGTGGATTTGGAAGAAAAACTCTAGCAGGTCGCGGAAGCTCGTCTGGCTCGGTTCGAAATTGATCTCAATTGCTTCGGCGTGTGTGCCGTGGTTGCGGTACGTGGCGTTCTTGATGTCGCCGCCAGAATAGCCGACCCGTGTCGAGACCACGCCGGGCAAGCGTCGCACCAACTGCTGCATTCCCCAGAAGCATCCTCCTGCCAAGATCGCGCGCTCTGTAGTCGCTACCATTGTCAAGCCTCCTGCTTTGCAAAGAGCTTCACGTATCCGCCGTACCCGTCGCTGTCAAAATCGCTGCGGCGGACGAACGTCGACGAAGCCGAGTTCATGCAGCAGCTCAGCCCGCCCTTGACGCGCGGCCTATCCGGAAAAAAACTGACCAAGCTGGCTGCTGGAGCGAATCTCGGTCCGTGTGTCATGCCGTGCGAACTGTCAACGGTCTCGACGAAGTTCTCAACCTCGATGGGCCGTATTTTTCTTTTTAAAGCGGCGTATTCGCGGACCGCGCTGATCATGTCAGCGCTCCCGGCATGAAACAGCGAATGTGCGGTTCGTCAGTCATCTGAAAACCGGAGCTATACCACACCCATACCAAGGTGCTGTGGTCCAGGTTCGGGTCGGTAACGAGTGCATCGTCCGGAACATCGACCCACTCGGTATCGCCCTTCTTCATGTCCCGACCGTCGGAGGCGGCTCTGTAGAGTTCGGCGGTCTTTGGCACCAGAACCCTAAAATGGCTTTCCTTCTTGTTTTGAGTCGTCCACTCGACATCCCGTAGATGTAGGGCGTCGGAGCCGTCACAGCAGGGACCAGATTTACTGCGGAGCTTGGCAAACCACGGGTTTAGCTCCGGGTGTGTCGCATCATGACCGTAGGAAGCTGGCAACGTCATCGTCCACATTAGCGGTATAATCAGCATGCACATGACGATCAGACAACAAGTCAACATGAGAGAGCCGTAGTTCTTCGCGGCGGGAACTCTCGACACTATGGTACCCTTCATCCGGCACTGCCGAAACCGGCTCCTTCGAATTGGGGATAAGGTGAAGTCTGTGTTTGGTACCTCAATCATCCAATCACTCGGTTAAACGAGAATAAGTTTCTCGATAGTGCAGAAGCGAGCGGAAGAAGGCAGCGTCTCTGTAGACTGATGTCATCGGATCGTGCTCGCAATCAGCTTTCCGTCGATCATGAAGCGGAGCACGAACGTCGACGCAGAGGGCAGGCTCCTTTGTCTTGTTAGCGAAGGACGCTCGGTCCCGTCGGTCTGCGTGAACGGCGGTGCTCAGGAGTCAACTGCGAGACCTCTTCGAGTTTTTCCTGTAGCTTCGCGTTAGCGATAGTCCTGCCTGATCTGCATTGAAGATAGGGGCCGGGTCGCCGTCGGTCCAATCACCTCCGGCTATAGAAACGATGCCATGAGCGATCGACACTGGTTCTTCAATCTGCCGGAGCGGATTCACTTGGTCCGGTAGACAGGTCTGATATTGCCAGAAAAGACTTGATCGACGCCCTCGATCGCGAACGGAGCAGTCCCGGAAGGCTGCGATTCCGCGTCGTTGACCTGTTCCAGAATGCGCTTGCGCGCTGATCTCTCGATCAGCGACAGTTTCCGCATCGAGCGGACCAGCAGCTGAGGGCTAAGGTAAGTGACGTTCGACTGATGGTCGGTAGGGGGAAGCCGAGCCGCCGGCCTGCCGCGGAGAGACAGCCGGCCAACGTCGACATTCGCTCGAGCCGGTCAGATAGCGCATCTCGGATCTGAGTTGAGGGCGCTCCGCCGCCAGCTGCTCCCCGGTCAGCGCGGCGAGTTGGGCGCGACCAAGGACGAGGTCCGGGTTCGTGACATTCGTGCGCGGTCGCTGCTCAGCCGATGACCGGCCGTTATAGATTGCATGAACAAGAAACATAATCGTCGCGGCGCGACGCGCCCTAGGCTGGCCACGACGGTCGGCGCGGTGACGACCCGCATCGTCACCGGCCCAATAAGCGGATGCGGTCTACAGTAGGAAAATCGAATGCCCATATCACCATTCTGAAATGCGAGAAGTCCACCGCGGTGTCCAAGCCGATCCTCGATAAAGTCGACAAGAAGCTGGGCTGCGTGCCCAACCCGCGCCGCCTCGTGTCGATCAGTACGACTAGTGGCTGTTACGGAACAGCTCGAATGCATAGTCTGCTAGGAGAATTATCATGAAAAAGCGTTCCCTTCTGATCGCGGCAGCAAGCTGTTTCATTGTCTTTGCACCGGCAGCATATGGTCGCTCGGCGTACGACGGCTCCTGGGAGCTTGTCTTCGTGACGCAAAGAGGAGCTTGCGATTCCAGTTACAGCTTTACTGTCGATGTGACCAACGGAATTGTCACGCATCCCAATCTCGTGAAATTCCGAGGTTACGTCGCAAAATCCGGCGCGGTTCGCGCTTCGGTGACGGTCCAAGATAAATATGCCACGGGCGCGGGCAAGCTGTCTGCAACGTCCGGTCAAGGGACCTGGAGAGGCCACTCAGGGACGGGGCGATGCTCGGGCTACTGGACGGCGCGACGCAATTGAAAGGATGCGAAGACAAGGCGCGAATGCCGGCGGTTCAAGCCATCCTGAGGAGAACCGGCTCTTCAGTGAAGCGGAGGAGACCATAATGGAATGACACTTCCCAGAATACTAGGCGAGGTTGCGGTCCTACTCGGCTTACTTTCAACTGGCCTTGGTGGGACAATTCGGTTGGAGAAGCCCCATAACCCGCCCATGAGCGCGTCCGTCTGTTCGGGTAAATCCGCATCCCTCGATGCTGACCGGATAGCTCTCGTGATTGGAAACGCAACCTATCCCGATGCCGACTCGCCTCTTCCCCAAATGACACGCGATGCACAAGGCTTGACGAATGTTCTTCGTAAAGACGGCTTTCTGGTCGACGCCGTTGACAATGCGACGCGTATCGACATGACCTGCGCAATTGATCATCTAAGTGCAAGAGTACATTTGAACTCAATTGTGTTGGTCTATTTCGGAGGATTCGGCGTCCAATCTGACGGACATAATTATCTAATCCCCGTCGATGCGAAGATCTGGAGTGAAAGGGATGTCCGACGCCAAGGCGTAAGCATTGACCGTCTCCTTTCGCAACTTGAGACTTCCGGAGCACGCGTCAGGCTCGTAGTCATTGAGGCCTCACGCCGCAATCCTTACGAGCGACGCTTCAGGACTTACTCACACGGACTTGCGCCCATTCAAACGAGTGAGGACGCGCTCATCCTGAGCTCAGCAGCGCCTGGCCAGGTCGTCGAAGATCTGGCTGAACCACATAGTCAGCTGATGACGGCTCTTCTTTCGCAGATAGAGTCAGCGAAGGGGATCGAGGAGGCCTTCAACAATACCCGAAACGCGGTTGCGGCTGCTACTCAGGGCCAACAGATTCCGGCTGTGTCATCTACTTTAACCGAAAGCGTTAATCTTCGACCGGCGTGGAGCGGCGCTCCCGTGTTCTCCGTCCGATCTGCAGCTACCGGTCGCCCCGATTGATCAAACAGAGTTCTGCTGACCTCCAAAGATCAAAGGTCAAGGCTGGCTTCCCAAGGCGGTCGACACTCAACCATCTCCTCGCTTGGAGCCTCCGACACGTACTGGCTCGGTCTCCTATCGATGACGCCGTATCACTGAGGGTATTTCTTCGCGTTTCATGATCATCTGCTCCTGTAATGTCCTCAGCGATCGGGATGTTCGCCACGCGGTGAACACGGCTGACGACGCGCTACGCAATGCCAAGCAGATCTATGGGCAGCTCGGTTGCAGCGCCGAATGCGGCCGCTGCGCGCACACCATGAGGACGATTATCGACGAGGCGTACAGGGAGCGTGCACTAGCCTGTCAGGCCGGCTGCCCGCGTGGTGGGACCAAGGATGAATGAGCCAAAACTCGCGTCCACGGTAACCCAGGCTCCCTTGATTTGCTGGACAGGCGCTGCTCGGTTTCATGCCCAGAGTATGCCTGCCTCCTTGTTCTTCGTTAGAATCGTTCTAAACTTGCGAGGGTCGAGAACGGGCCTCAAGTCTTGGAGTTCATCATGCAGGGCGACCCGAAAGTCATCGAGTATCTCAACAAGGCGCTGCGTCACGAACTCACGGCAATCAATCAGTACTGGCTGCACTACCGCTTCCTGAACAATTGGGGTCTCCTCGAGATGGCCAAGGTCTGGCGCAAGGAGTCCATCGAGGAGATGGAGCACGCTGACAAGCTCACCGACCGCATTATCTTCTTCGATGGTTTTCCAAACATGCAGGTGCTCGATCCCCTGCGCATCGGCCAGAACGTCAAGGAGATTATCGAGTGCGATCTCGCCGCGGAGATGAGCGCGCGTGCCCTCTATGAGGAAGCGGCGACCTATTGCCACAGCGTAAAGGACTACGTCACGCGCGACCTGTTCGAGAAGCTGATGAGCGATGAGGAACATCACATCGACTTCCTTGAAACCCAGCTCGATCTAATCGGCCGCATCGGCCTCGAGCTCTACACCCAGAAGCATGTCGGCGGGCTTAAGACCGAAGAGCACTGAATTGTTGCGCCGTCACGGCAATCGAAGAGGTGTGGCGACGAGCAGCTGTAGTGACTTGTGCCGCTCACGCTTCAGTTGTGCTAGATTGTGGGCAACCGTACCTTGCGCTTTGCGACCACGACGTTCCAGCGCCGCGGATGCCGGTTCATGGAGGGCCGTGGTTTCGCCACCGGCTAATGACGAGTTTCCCATGATTGCCGACTGGGTTCGTGCGACGAACGGCCCTGGGTATTCTGTCCGTCCTTTCGTCAGCATTGACCACTTCAATTTCACGGTTTCTTTCTCCCGCTCATTTCTTCTTTGCTGATCCGCCTCGGGAGCCGGGAAGAGATCAGGGTCACATATCGTTGGAAACACGAGCTGATCTCCGGACCGTAGTAATCAGAGGCGCGCTCGGCGCAATACGATATGGTGCGCGGGCAATTCAGGTTCTCGAGGTCTTATGTCTCAAGTCGACTGGTTGAGTCATCTCCTGCAAATCATCACCGTTACCGGCCAGCTTGAGGTCCGCTGCGCCTACGGCGCGCCATGGCGTGTTATCTGGCCTAGGGCGGCGGCGAACGAGATCCCCTACCATGTCATAGTCAAGGGCCGGGCGATTTTCGAGGACCCTGAATCGAGAACGGTGCAGGAGCTTGGGAGCGGGGATATCGTGCTGCTCCCTCACGGTTCGGCGCATGTGCTGCACGACGGCAGCGGCAAAACGCCAATCAACACGCACGAAAGCAGGGGCTCCGCAGGATGGATGTTGAGCGAGAACAATGGACGGGGTGAGCAACTAGATCTGCTGTGCGGACGATTTTTCGTCGTGCCACCCCATGATCGATTAGTCCGCAACTACCTGCCAGCAAATCTGGTCGTGCGGGCTCTGAAAGACCACGGGGAAGAGGACATCGCGTCGGCATCGAGTCAACTTTCCGGACTGGTGAGCCTAATGCGAATGGAGTCCGTTGAGGATAGAGCGGGAGGACGCGCCATTCTGAACGCGCTTTCTTCGGTCTTGTTCACTCTCGTTCTCCGCGCCGCGAGCGAAGCCGGCAAATCCACCGAAGGCTTATTGGCCCTTGCTGGCAATCCGAGATTGGCAGCGGCCATTGCTGCGATGTTCGCTGATCCGGCGCGATCCTGGAAGCTTCCCGACCTCGCCGATCTATGCGGCATGTCACGCGCAACATTCATGCGCCAATTTCAGGACAAGTTAGGCCGCTCCGCCCTCGACCTGTTGACCGATCTTCGCATGAGCATGGCGGCGAACGAGCTCAAGAAGCCAAGGATCAGCACGGAAGCTGTGGCTGAGATGGTCGGGTATCAATCGGTTTCGGCATTCCGGCGTGTGTTTGCGGAGAGGATGGGGATGACACCGGGGGAATGGCGCCGACTGGCGCACAATGGAGATGAGTCCGAACCGTCGCCAGAATGATCCTTTTGAGCGCCAATTTGAGCCAATAGAGGCTCGAAACGATCATGCCCAACGGTAAATTGGGCTCCGTCACTTGATAACGGAGCAACCCAATGAACCAAGCCGCTACAACTGTTGCCGTTGCCGATCCGGAGCCCTGCCGTTCGCTTGGGCAGCCGCTGCCGACAAACGCCGTGATCGAAACCATTCTGAGCCGCAGTGCTGCCAAGTACTATGACTCGAACGCCACCCTAAGCGATGATCAGATCCGCCACCTGGTGGGGATCGGTACTTCAGCGCCGACATCCTTCCATCTGCAGAACTGGCGCTTCATCGCCGTGCGCTCACCCCAAGCGAAGGCGCGGCTGCGTCCGATCGCCTGGAATCAGCCCGCAATCACCGAAGCAGCCGTCACCTTCATCATAGTCGGCCAGTTGGCCGATGCCAGCACTGTCCCAGACCGCCTGGCACCAGTTGTGGAAGCCGGAATCATGCCGGCACAAATGGTCCCGGAATGGGAGGCGCCCGCCCGCGGTCTTTACGACAATCATCCCCAGCGCCAGCGCGACGAGGCTGTACGCTCCGCTACCTTCGGAGCCGCAGCCATCATCTATGCAGCCCGCTCGCTAGGCTTGGGTTCGACACCGATGATCGGCTTCGATGCAGAGGCCGTGCACACAGAGTTCGGCCTGGCCGAAGACGAAGTTCCGGTCATGCTGCTGAGCGTCGGGCCGGAGCGGCCCGGCAACTGGCCGCAGAAGCCGCGTATGCCCGTGGGCGACGTGCTGCACTTCGCCTAACCAACCCTGAAATCAATCATTTAAGGAGAAATATCATGACCAGAGCCAACGCTCTGAAGCCGGAACACGTGCCGGCTGAATCGAAACAGACACTCGATGCGTTCACCAAGAACATCGGGTTCACGCCGAATATGATGGCGGCCTTCGCGCAGAGCCCTATCGCGTTCAACGCGTGGGCCACACTGCTCGGCTCCTTGAGCAAGTCGCTCGACGTGAAGACTCGTGACAGTATCGGCCTCGCCGTCTCCGAAGTGAATGGCTGCAATTATTGTCTGACGGTGCATAGCTTCACGGCCGAACATATGGCCAAGCTGCCCGCCGAGGACATTATTCTCGCCCGAAAGGGGCACGCCAGGGATCCGAAGCGGGATGCCGCCATCCAGTTTGCACGCAAAATCATCGAGACCCGCGGCCATGTCACAGACGCCGATCTGCAAGCCGTCCGCGATGCTGGCTACACGGATGCGAACATCATGGAGATCGTCGCGCTTGTGGCCATGTACTCGCTGACGAACTTCTTCAACAACGTGTTCAATCCCGACAAGGACTTCCCCGCAGTCGCACCGGCCGGCTCGATCTGAGCTGCCAGTGGGTATCAACCGCCTCCAAGGAGCTATGGAGGCGGTTGATGCAAGAGCTTCCTAGCCACTTGGATCGGTCAAATGAATATCCTCCACATTGATAGCAGTCCTCGCCCGAAATCGCATAGCCGTGAGCTTTCGGCCGCGATCGTCAAAAAGCTTCTTCAAGTTGCGCCGGATGCGAGCATCAGGCGGCGTGATCTTGGAGCTGATCCTCTGCCTCACGCCACGGCTGACTACGCGGATACGCTGTCATCGCCGGCCACACTGGCGGCACCGCTGAAGGGCGCTTTGGACCTTGCCGAAACGCTCATTCGGGAAGTCGAGGCGGCCGATGTGATTGTCATTGGAACGCCGATGCACAACTTCACTATCCCTTCGGTTCTCAAAGCGTGGATCGACCAGGTCCTACGCGTCGGCCGCACGATGGAGTCAACGCCCGCCGGGAAGGTGGGAATGCTTCCGGATCGTCCGGTTTTTATCGGCGTCGCTTCCGGCGGCGTCTTTACCGGGCAGCGAGGAAATCAGCCTGATTTTCTCACACCCTATCTGACGCTGGCACTGAACTCTATTGGGCTGAAGGCGCTGCAATTCCTTCCGCTGCAGGCCACCGCATTTATTGAAGAGGGCCAAGCTGCGCTAGCGAGCGAGAAGGTAATTGACGCTATCGATTTGACAGTCGTGCGAGAGCTTCGAGACGTAGCTGCTTGATCAGCCGTGCGCGCGAGGATCGCCAGACCGTATCGCAATGCTCTCCGTGCTCTGGACAAGGTCGCACCGGCGGCATTCTGAGGGCCCATGGCAAGCCTTGACAAGCGCCCGTTTAACCTCCGGCCCCCGCGGGATTATCAACATGAGGTCTTCCGATGATTAGTACGCTTCCGCAAATCGGCGACAGGATCACCGACAAATCAGCATCGCCCGATGAAAGCACCGTTCGCGAATGGATCGGAGCAGATGGCTTCGAATACTGGGCCAAGCTGCGGACCTGGATCGATGAATCCTACCCAGAAGTTTTCGCGCCGGATTGGCTCTACGGTGGAAAGAGCCGCGGTTGGTCCCTGCGTTACAAGAAGACCAAGGCGTTCTGCCACCTGGTGCCGGAATTCCGACGAGTTTCAGCTGTGGTGGTCATGGGTAGAGCAGAGCGAGAAAAGTTTGAGGAGCGGCGCTATGTTTGGCACCCGCAATTGATCAAACTCTACGATGACGCGAAAACATACATCGACGGAAAATGGCTAACGATTGCCGTCGCATCGGCAGATGATCTGCATGATGTGACGAACCTTCTGACCATGAAGCGCCCGCAAAAGTCGCGCGGTTGAAGGTCACAAGAACGCTGGTTTGCCATATCGACCGTCGGTCCGAGGAGGCGTTTCCACGCGCCACTGACTTTTCGGCCAGAATCGTCGTAACTGCTGCGTCGATTCTTTCGGCCGTCATCGAGACTCTGCTCGTGCACGGCCCAGTACTCTCGTGCGGGCCCGAGGGGGTTCGCGAACCGGCCGTCGGCTGCGCTTCTTGTGATCAGGACACGTTTTAAGGTGTTTAACACGTTAAAGCGTGTTTTGTTCAAGCCGAGACAATGCATCATCCTGCTGGATGAGGCGTCGTAATCCGGCACATACCAGGCGGTTCCTTGCGCGCAATCTTCGACGACTTCGTCTGGAGCGATCGTGGTCCCAGTACGATCTCGCCGACGAGACCGGTTTGCGTCAGGGGCTGATCAGCGCTCTCGAGCTCGCGACCGCGAACCCGACATTGGAATCGCTGGACAAGATCGCGTTCGCGCTCGGCGTGGATGTCGCCGCGCTGTTCGCTGCACCGCCGTTGGCGAAATCGCGCTAGTGGAGAACGCTCCGGCTCTGGTCCCGACATCTGTTGTTGATGTGGATGCCTTCACCTTATCCGCCATTTGTTGTGACACGATCGTTCCTGCTGAATCCTTGATGTACTAACGCTCCGCTCGACCTCGCGATTTCCCGGCCGTTCGCGCCTTGGTAGAAAGGCACGTTTCGCGCGACGGCGAAGCGCCTCTAGGGCCGACCGTCGAATCCTTTCCTTGCGGAAAATTTGCGACGCCGAGGTTAGTCCCTGCTCGGCGCGCCTGCCGGCGGGTCGGCCGCGAGATCGGCACCCCGCCGATCCGCCTACGAATCCTTGTTTTTGAGCGGCTCTGACCTGGCGGGTGGCGAAGCCCACGATGTCGATACGGCCAAGGATTCGCAGGATCCCGCGCGGTGTGGGGGGCACGCGTGGTTGGCGACGACGCGCGGCCGCGATTTGACCAATTGCTGGCACGAACGCCTTGCCTATCCAAACTGCTGTGATGTGCGCAAAAGCCGCATTGAAGGGAGAGACTTGTGCGAAAATGTGCTGCCTGCTTACGCCGATCCCGGGGGAACGCAGATCGGAACTGTCAGCTCCACTTCCTTGCATGGCGGCAAGAATCGATCACAAGCGCGTGTGTCGGCCCACAAAGGAACGGTGCAGGTCCTTCCGAGTTCGTCCTGCTCGCGGAAGGCGCGGACAGAAATCCTAGCGAGTTGCTAGGAGACCATCGCTGCCACGCGCCGCCAACTTCACCGTTCACGCCGAGGCGACGTCGGCCCGCTCCAAGTCGGCCGCGGTGACGGGGCCGCGGGAGCGGAACGATGCCTTACGGAGCACCACTCCAATCGAAGTGCCTGACTAGAGCCGTCTTGAGCTTGCGATGGCTGGCCGCCCTCGCCCTGTCTTCATGCTGGAAGCGGGGGGCGCAGCGGCCTTTGCCCGATGACGCGAGCCGCGAGCCGGCGCGTCATCGACCTGGGCGTTGCCGGTTTACCCGCCCCGCGCGTCTGATGAGACGTCTGGCGGCGGCCGAGGGCGCGGACAATTCAGCGTCCGTGCAGGCATTGGCTGAGCTGAGGGGGCTTCGAGCGCGCCTCCCTGCAGCTAATCTGCAACGATGTAAGAGCGATAAGCTGAAGAGCTTAGTTGATCCCGATCACGTGAACACTTGGTCGACGCATTCGAGCGGTATTCTCTTCTTCGGCTGTACGCGCGGGCGAGGCAAAGGCATACTCCGCGAGCCATCGTTGATATTCGATCAGACTACGTCGTTCGGGCAGGACAACTACGACATGGTCAAACGCCCAAGCCAGTCCCATGGCTCGCCAGAGTTCCTCTTGGCGCCGCTTGGAGTATTGTCCGACGTATCGATAGGGGCCGACCACTAAGACTGCTACGCACTTGTCAGCGGTTCCTGGCTGGGTCAGCTGGTAGAAAAAGTCGATGGGAGCCCTTCCCAATGCTTTTTCCGATCTCTTCAGCGGCGCTAGGTTGCCACCCAAAATCCGGCAGATCTGGCTTCTCACCGACGGTTCGATGCCCTGCAGAAACCCGAGTCGCGTGGGAACGGAATGTCGTTCCATTGCAGACTGCAGCGCGGACTTGAGTGACTTCAGCGAGTGTTCTTTCGAGGCGACCTTTCTTGCCTCTTCTGCGGCTCCTCGCGGATCAAATGACGACCATCGAGCCAAAAGTTCGATCGTCCCGAAGGAGGAAACTCGTAGACGTCGACTGATTGCGGGATCTGATTTCCTCAGGTCGTCCAGGAATGCGAGGGCTTGAACCTCGCGCCGCACTGTATTCGGATTGATGCCCTGTCCCACTGCCGACAAGATACTTTCCGTTTCCCCTCGCTTGGCATTGCGCAGTTTCAGCATCGCGGAACGTGCCCGCTTCTTCCAGGTGCTCATCCCAGCACCGCGGTCGGCAGTGTTGTGCCGACTGTGCGTGGGGAGCCATCGCGTGAGATTGTCTGGGTGAATTCTTCGAAGTAAAGTTGGGAAGTGCGGGTGCCGTCGTCCGAAGATGTTTACACTTCGCAAAATCGCGGCAAGGTTTCCTGATGGATCGGCATCTTACCGGACTCGCATCGCCATCGTGGTCCAACGTGGAGATTGGATACGACTCGTTCAGCCGCACGGGAACTGTGCCGAGCGGCAATTGCTGAGCATCAATATAGAATCCGTCGCGTCCAAAACCCACTCTTTCCGCTAAACAAATCGCCATGGTGGCTTCGGTGGCGAACTGAGATCGCGGCCACTGCCCAAGCCTAAAAGCTCCGTCGATGCCTTGGGATCGTCCCCAGCACTCTATTCAGCACCCACGAAGCTCAGCGGCCGGCTGCTCAGCGCGGCTCGTTCATTGGCGCGGTTCAAAATTCGTGCTTTTCGAGCGCGGTTGAGCTGAAGATACCTCTCCCAGGTTCGCGGCCCGGGTGTTCTGAGATTGTCGAAGCTAATGTCGATTTCCTTCGCTATCGCAATATGCTCCTCTCGCATGATGGGCTGGATGATATCAACGATCCCACCACGCGAGAGCTTTTGAGCGGCCGCCCATACCTGCTTAGTTGGGCCGAATATTTCAGGCAGGCTAAGCCGACCTATTCCGACACGCTTTTGGAAGATCATCGCGTTCAGGACGGAGCGCAACTCGATCGGCTGAACAAACCCTTCGACCCAAATTGGCTCATCGTGCAGTCTGGGCTTGAGTTTATTCCAATCAGCGTCAGTCAGAATGTTGGTCCTTACCTGAGTAGCTGCAGCAGCGGTCTTTTCTTTCATCCTTTGCCTCCATCGAGTGGGCAAGCTGAGCCTGGCTTCTCCGGATTCCTCGACAAAGGCGATTGGCCCTTCGATCTGCACATGGACGGTCCTGTGGTCCCAATCCGTTCTCACGATGATCTTCTCAATGAGGGACTGAAAGATGGCCAGTACCTTTGCGTGCGCTGCGCCGCAATTGCGATAGTTCCGATTGAGGCGCAGATCGTCGATAAAGACCTCAATGTCAGCCGGGACAGGCAGGGCCGGGCTTGCTGCCACTCTGACAATCGGAATCTTAGCGAGCTCATCATCGATCTTGTCCATTCTCATGCAGAGAGATTGGCGTCGCTCCAGAACTGCCTTTGTCGTCATCCCGGCATTCATCGCATCATCGTAAGTCTGATCGAGGTAAGCAAGAATGCGAGCACGATCCTTCTGTAAATTCACTCTGTCTCGTTCAAACGATCGAGATTTCTGGGATGCTTTTCCTTCATATCCCGATTGCATCAACTTGAGAGCGTTGGGGGTTCTCAGGGTTCTTGCTACTAAATTGACAACTCCTTCCTGAAGAAGATCGGCCCGCACGCACCGGGCGTTGCAGGAGCTTGTCTGTTTCCTGACTCTAGCAACTCGTTGGGCGGTGCACTGCAAATATTGAGCACCGCCATAACCCAGATTCCCGAATGCCATTTTCTTCCCACACTCACCGCAATAGACTAGTCTTGAAAGAAGATACGCCGGCCCGGGGCCCTTGGCCTGTTGGAGTGTTAGAGCTTGGACGGCCTGCCATGTTTTAAGATCCAAGATGGCCCAATCCGGACGCTCCGCGTACATCCATTCGGCCGCCGGACGTTCGGTGATCTTCGTGACGATCTCGTGCTCGCCTTCTTGAATCTTGGTTCTCTTGGTCCTGAAAAAAATTACCGCCCCGACATAGATCGGATTGCGCAGGATATAAAGCACGGTCGTGGCATGCCACAACTCGCCGTGGGGAGCCGGAACACCCCCCCTCTGCAAAATCCCGGCAATCCGGTCTGGACCAACTCCAGCGAGCGCCATCGCACACATCCTACGCACGACTTCCGCCTTTTCCGGGACGACGCGCATGTCACCCTTCTTTCCCGGAATCTTTTCAAAAGCGTAGGGAGCCGTGCCCGGCCACAGCCCGCGGGCCAAGATCTTGACGCGTCCCGAGCGTAAGAGTTCGAAGATGCGGTTTTTCTGATCCTCGCTCATGAGGCCCGCGAATGCGCAGTGCATCAGTGACCATCGTCCGTATTTGGTCGAGTGAAGCTCGATTCCAAGGTCAGCGAGCTTGCTGTAAGCGTTTGCCATTATGCTGAGTTTTCGCGAGAGTCGGTCGCCCTCTTCGACTATGAGCACCTCGAACTCGTGCTTTTCTGCGTCCTCTAACATCTCCTGAAATGCTGGCCGGTTCGCGGTAAACGCACCGCTCTTACCAGCATCGGCATATATCTTGACGATATCGGCCTCCACCTGCTGGGCATATGGCTCCGCTACCATTCGCTGGCGCTCGAAAGAGTATGGGTCTTGCTCGTCTGTGGAATATCTCATGTAAACCGCGGCCCTGCGACGGCGGGGTCTACTTAGCGAAGCAGGGCTAGTCGAAGTTTGCAGCTGCTTCCAATCCGGCGCCAGCACGCCCATGACACTATCTTGCTTGGTGCCAACAGTAGGCGCGACAGTCAGTTCAGAATTCGACGTCATTTCAGGGCCTCCTCGGTTTTCGCCAAGTTCGCAAACACGTGAATTGACCTAGATTCCATCTCGTCGCCCTGGGTCGGTCCGCCGTTTGCTCGTGTGGAGCACGTATCTCTGCGCCTCTAGCAGCGAACAGATCTCCTCGATGGTCGCCCTCGCCAGGAAGAAGAGAAACCCGCTGGAGAGAAGCGGCCGTCACTAACGGCAGAGCGATGAGGGATTGCTACGACGACGGGCGCCGGTAGCCGTAGGGTACCCTGAAGTAGGGTACCCTGCCGTAGGGTGCCCTGGACGGACTATAAAAGGCTAACGGGCATGCTCCGCGCGCACTCGAGAGATCGCCGCCTTCGACGGAATGGACGTGAACGAACTCCGTCAGAAGGACAAGCCTTCCCAACTTTCGTGTGAGGCGATCCGTGTTCTCGACGATCAGCACATCGAAATCTGCACGTCTTGCGGCGGCTTCGATTTCCGATAACGGGGTTCGGAACGTGTCGGTGTCCACGTAAACGCGCGTGACCACGGCGCCCAGCGCTTCAGCATACTCTTTGACTGTCTGCAGTTGTCGCAGAAACTCCTCGACAGGGGTTCCGCGCGAATGGCGAACATACAAACCCGCTCGCAAACGGAATCCCAATTTCAGCCGCAATTTGCCGGCGGCCGCACGCGAGCCTTCGGAAGAGAAATGGCGAAAGAGACGAGAGAAGCTCAGTGTCATGGGCATGTCCTCGCTGTGAGTTGGGATTGCTACGACAAAAACGTCTTCTGTCAGGGTGATGAGCTATCCAACCTGGTTCTTTCGGTAACGTACCTTCATAGTCGACCTGCCTCAGACGGGAGTCAACTGAGTACTCCCAATCTTCTGTTCCCTCATCCCTCGGTTCCCCACCGGAGGACTACGCCGCTTGAGCACCTCATGAAACGGCAAGTCGTTCAGGGCCGGCGCGTCGCGGGCAGAGATTGAGGTGGCAAATGTTCAAGCACAACCGGGCCTCGTGTCGTCTTGGCGATTCAAAATGCGATCGCCGAAGTAGGGCGCTGTTGTTTCCCGCTTTCCGTCTGTGAAGGACACGCGAAATCCTTGCCGAATCCTTGAGTCAGTCCGCCCTCTGCCCCCCCATTGCTCTTCAAGGATTCAGATTCTATCTCTTATGCGCGGCAAAGCACAGGATCGGCACGATGCAAGATTGGAAGATGCAAGCTTCCAAGGCCAGGCTGCTCCTCTCAAGTTCGAGGTACGGGGACCGGGAGAATGCGCTCGCCAAGGTTGCAGCCGGCAAAGACGTCAATACGCTGCGCCGTGCCATATTCGCTCTCAATTTCCTTGAAGGATTCGTGGAATCCCACCCCAATTGGGCGCCGACACTGAACCGGGCGCCCCTTTCAGTGGTAGAGATATTCGCACGCTGGTATTCCTTCGACGTTGAAGGGACGATCCGGGCGATGAAGGAGTTCGCCGGAGGTAAGCACACCGTGAGGTCGCTCACTGCCGCGATGAGTGAAGCACGTGAGCAGATGATCGGTGAGAAGAGAAGCGAATCCCTTGAGGCGAGCTATCGGTCGAGAATAGAGCGGGTTGCACAACGAGCCGTCAGCCGGCTGTTTGCCGAACCAATTTCCACGTCGGGTGTCCGAGTCAAGAATGCGAACGACCCCCCAGTTGACTTCCATTATTATCGGATGGTGGAGGATGGGCGTCCACCCAAGACAGTCGTTGCTCTGATCGTCGGCCCGTATCAAAATAGGAAGCTGTACCGCAAGCGACGGTTCGATTGGTGCTTCCGAGCGCTCGCGCTGGCTTGGATCTATGATGACGTTGTACTTATTTTGCCGGACGCGCGGGAGGTGCAGACATATCGAGACTGGATTGCGAGCGTTCGCCTGCGTTCAGAAACGCGTACAGGCTCGGACCGTCGGCGCACAGCGCTTAAGCGGCTGCCAGAAGTGCATGTGATCCATCCAGGCGAAGGAGCTGATTCCCCGTCGCGGACGAAAGCGAAGGCCAGGATGAGCAGGAAGGATGAGGCGGTCGTCTGACCTGCCAATCGCGACTAAGATCTCTCCGCTGTTACTCCACACCATTGACCAGACTTGCACGGTATTTTTCGAGGTCGATTTCCGCGCGGAGTTCGCCGAGAGCTATCGCGAGCTCGGCCAGAAGGTCAGCCGCCTCCTTTTTGCGTCGGAGTGCAATCCGTACGCTCGAGGCGAGATGATCACCAAAATCCAGCGATAGTTGATTGCTCTTGTCCTGAGTGTAGGAATCGTAAGGCGCGTTCATGCTACGCTCCCAAGTCTAGAATCGCCCTCATAGGCGGGGACAAAAGTCGATCCCCTCTCAAAAGCGATGCGAATCTCACAGGTTTACCATCCGTGAACGCGGCGAGGGATCGAGGCATCCTCATGCGTCGATGCCTTCGATTAGCTCGTCCAGGCGATCCTGCTCTTCATCAAGCAGCAGGTGCACGGGGTTGCCCTCCCGGGCCTGCCACGAATCGTACGTGCCGGTGCGTCCGTCCGGCGATAGCGCCGCGTCGAGATACTTGATGCCATAATTGCGTTTGAAAGCTGTCAATTTCCAACCCTCGATCGCGAATTGACCATAGGAGTGGAAGACCTCCGCCCATGGGTACTTAAGCTCAATATGACTCTCTCCGACTATCGCGCGGCGCAACAGTGCCATCGCTTCATGAACGCCCACCTCGTCCGCTCGTAACGGCGCGATTTCGCGCGGCGGCGGAGGATGCCGGAGAGCTTCCGAGCGAATCGCGAGCAGGCGCGTGATCGCTTCTTCGCAGTCAATCTTGCCGGCAATGCTCGCGCGGAGGACCGCGGTCGCCCGGTCGAAGGCAGCATCGAATGCGTCTGGGTCGATCAGCCGACGGTACATATCGCGGTAGAGCTTGCTGACGACGTCGGTAGGCCAGGTCGGCCTCGCCGAAGGCGCTGGCGCGGGGAGCCGTGGCGCGCCGATGATGCGCGACCACACCGATGTGAGCATCGTCGTCAAGCTTCCGAGAAGGATGCCTCGCCTGGCGAACTTCATCATGGTCCCCGTTCTTAGCCGCGTTTCGATCACTCGAACGATTTCTGCATTGCCGGCGAGCTATCGGAATGCGATAGCCCCTCATCACGCCGCGTCGCCTGACGATGACCGGTTCCTCGATCGTTGCTCTGGTGCCGTGATCCTGTCCACGCGGCAGATACGCCTCGATGCAGGCGGCCTCGAGAGCGACCCGAGCAATCAGGACGAGTGGCGACTCGTCGCTCATTGGCGGCGGTTCGAGCGAGAACTTTAGGTGCTGTCCGCTAGCAAATGCGGTGGTTCGCCCATCGGGATCGACAAACACCCAGACGAGATGCCTTGAGCCAAGGCCAATATCCTCAGACGCCCTGATGAAGATCGTTCCCATCGCTCAAACTCGGTGATTGACCGCGTAACCGTTGGCCGCGACGTGCAGGGCATCGCTGCGGTGACGGCGCTCGGCCTTGTCGACAACACTGGAGACATCGACGGCGCAGGCGCGGGCGAACTGCTCCCGGAGCGGGAAAGGGACTAGTTGAATATTGCCGAACAGCAATGCGTAAACAGGCAATGACTCGCCGGTTGCCGAGCCAATGCACGCAGCCAGTCGTCCGGTCAGGAATTCCCCCTTATGGAGCAGGAAGATCGGATGACGCCAGCGCGACCGTCCACAGTGGTCGGCTAGCGCGAGATAGGCAAACAAGCATTGAGGCTGGTCCGCCGGGACCGCAGTTAGTAACGGGGCAGCTGCGCCAAGAATTGTCTCGCGACGGGTGATCAGAACTGTCATCAGAGCCCCACGACTCCATCTTCGGTGTTGCTGCCGACCGGCTCGCCGAGTCGGTAGACCCGATTCCAGGTGCGGGCCCATTTCCGGTTGCGGTCAAGCCAGATCAGTTGCGACGTGTGGATGCTCTTGTCGTGGCCGAGCAGAGGATGGTTGACAACGCTTCCGCTCAGAACCATGCACAACGAATGGCTTGCCTCGCTGAATTGCCTGACGACCGCCTGCCAGTTCTCGAGCAGCGGCGCGCAGGCGAGCTGTTCCGGCGAAGGTTGCACGCCGGTCAGATAGGACTCGAAGTCGCGCCTCAACATCGCCTCGTTATCCTTCTCTCCGATCGCCATGTTCCCGATTTCCCAATCGAGTTGCCGAAGCTTCACTTCCACAGGACAGCACCGCACGACGGCCCAGCCGATCGAGGCGATCCTTCGCTCCAGCCCACTGGCCGTTGCGATCGAGCCACGCGAATATCGCCATCTCAATCTGCTCATGATCGGCAAGCTCCGGGTGGCCGATGACATGGATGGCGGCGACATGCCGTTCTTGAGAATATGTACGAGGGACCTTCGACCCGTTTGCACATGAGGTTCGCTCGCCAGTTTTCAAGCAGCGGCGCATGCGCCAGTTCAATCGGACCAGGTGCCTCGTCTTTAAAATAGTCCTTGGTGTCGGACTTAGGCCAGCGGCACAAGCTGGTCCTGTGCAGGCGGCATCTAGTGCCTCACCGCGGTGGCATTGCGCGCCTCGACCGTCGCCGCCACGATCTTCTGCAGCTTGCGGACACTGAACCCGGCCCTTTCCCATGCACGCCCGATCACCTCAAGTTCGTCCTCGGCGAGCGGCCAAACGAACCCGGGCTCGCCGGACTCAATGGCAAGCTCCCGCAGAACGTTAGCCGCAAGAAGCGGCAGATCGGCAAGCCGGGGCGCCAGCACCTTGACGATACGGAAGCGGTCCTGCAGATGCGCCGGCAGGTTCACGATGGCATTGGCGGTCGCGATGTACGAGATCCATGAGAGGTCAAGCTCGGCGTCCAGCGAGACGTCCCTGTATCTGGCCGCGGTCTCGCGCTCCAAAAACGGCAGCAGCGCGTCCCACAAACGTCCATTGCGCGACGATGTGCCGGCCTTCTCGATCTCGTCGATCATCACGATCGGGTTCGCGATGCGCATTTGGTTGACCGCGCGCGCCGGTGCCGACGGGATCGTGTTGCCCCAGCCTTTTGGCGATCCGCCGAACATGTTGTCCGATGCGCCGGATCCGTCGTAGCGGTACACGCCGACCCCGAGGAGATCACCGATTCTGCGGACAAGCCGCGACTTGCCGGCGCCGGCAGGGCCTGTCAGCAGGATGGGCGCTGGACGAATGGGCGCGCCCTCGCGCAGGTCGCGTAGTACGAGGTCGATGGCGTTGGTGGCGTGCGGGTACTCCGCCATCAACTTTGCTCGCATCGCGGCGATATCGCGGGCGAGCCGCAAAGGCAACCTTGCATCCACCAGATCCTTGAACTCGGAGTGGTAGTTGTTGAGCTTTGTAGCCTTGTCTTTGGGCATGACGACGATCTCGAGCGCTGCTGTCGCGTCTTGTTGCTCGCCTCGGTTCTGCTCGCGCGGTGCCGGCAACCCTTCTGAGTTGTCGTCCTGGTAAAACAGTTCGAGGCAAGTAGTCCAGAAGACGCTGCTGTCGCTATCCTTGAAATCGCCTCTTGCGGCGCGCCACCAGACGGCTAGGCGCTGCAAAGCGTGATTCCTCGTGATGCTGGCAACTGGCCAATCCCAGAGGTGCTCAACGGCGTAGCCAAGCTGCGGCAGTACGATCTCGAACGTTTGCGGCTTGACAGGATCAGCCGCCAACATCAGCGCCGCGAGCGCCTCCTCGCCGTGGCCCGCCGCGAACAAGAGGTCGGCGAACCTCTGGCAGGCCGCTTTGCAGCGGTCCTTTTCTCCCGACCAGAAATCGGCAGCAACCTGATCGCGCGATAGGTTTTTGACCTCGCCAATGCGCGACCAGAAGAGCTGGGCCGCGGGCGGCCAGCCGCTCTGCCACAGCAGTTCGACCGGCAAGGGCACCGAGGAGCTGCTGGTTATCTCCTGGGTCATCCTTAGTCCTCCCCGCGTGGATGTCGCGCTCGGATAAGATCGCTTCTGCAATCCGGCGCGCACAGTCGCTTCGATGTCGACCATTGCCAGCCTTCCTTAGATTTCGATGACAAAGTTCGGATCGAAGCGCGGGTTGTCCCAGTCGCGCTGCTGCGGTGGCCAAGGTCCATAACCTTTGGCGTTCGAGACCACGCGCGTCATACCGATCATGATGTCCTCGGACTCGTGGGTATGCCCGTAGATCCAGAGATCAGCGGGCTTGAGCGCGCCGCATCCCTCGTCGGACGCTGGTCGCATCAGCGCGGTCAGGTCGCTGCGGTATGCCGCATTCAGGATCTCGTCCGGCGTTGGCGGATCGGACAGCGTCACAGTGGGTCCGGGATGCGGGGCGTGGTGGGAGACCACGACCAGCTTGCCGGACCGCTCCTTGCGCATCTGGCCCTCGAAGAACAGGCGCGCGGCAAGATGGCGGGCATAGGCATGGTGCGGCTGAAAGCGCCGCTCGTAACGCGCCGTCCTGATCTTCCTGAAATCGTTCATCCTTTCAGCCGCCACGCTCATCGCGCGATGCTGATCGCCGAGCAGATCGAAGTCGGTCCATGTCGTTGCGCCGGCGAACGTCACGTGCTCGATCCGGACGGTCTCGTACTGCAGCACATGAATGTTCGTGCCGGCTGCCGCAGCCTTCGCCTTGTCAACTGTCCTGAACTCGTCGGCTCCATAGAATTCGTGGTTGCCGACGACGTAGATCACCGGCCGATCCGTTACGCGTTCGCGCAGCCACTTCACCCCGCGCTCCGCACGCGGAATAAGGTCGCCGGCGACCACCAGCACATCGAACCGCGGCCGCGCATCGCCGGACGGCAGGTCCCAGCCGCGGGTCAGCTCGACATGCAGATCTGACAGGATCCACAACAACACGGTTCAGTCCTCGTCGGTTGGATGATCGTCCAGCGGCTCGGCCTGGCGCAGCCCCTGGACGATCCGGTCGATGAGCTCGTCCGGCATCTCGTCGATGCCAAGAGCGAACTGCACGTTGGGCGAGCCGCAGCGCGGGCATTCGTGCCGCCTCGGATCGTAGGTGAACTCGCCTTCCCGGGCGCAGGCGCGGCAGGGAAATCTGGCCATCTCTAATCCTCCGCTGGCGTCCACCAGAAGCAATCCCTCGCAGACCGCCCACTCGCGTGCGGCATCGATCCAGAGGATCTCTCCGGTGACGCATACCGTTCAGTGGCTCTTCCCGACCAGGCTCGTCGATGGTCCCGTGCCCGTCTCGATGCCCATCAAGATCGTGGCCGGGCTGTAGAACTCTTGCTCATCCGGATAGCGGATCAGATCGATGCCGAACCGCGCGCGCCGCAGCGTCCGTTGGGAGATATCCCAGTCGATCTCGTCCGGATATCCCGGGCGCCAGCCGGTGCGGCACCGATCAGCGAGGGCTTCGATCTTGAGACTGGCGGTCTCAGCATGAACGATGGCCGGCACCACCCGTTCAAGGATCTGCCACGTCGTCTCGGCGCCCGCGACGTCGGTCCGGAACCGGAATTTGCGATCCCGCTCGAACACCGTCACGTCGCCGTCGGCGCGTTCGTAGACAGACCGCGCGCGCTCGCCGTCCTCCACGATGGTAATGACCTTCATATTCACAGCCTTCATGACGCTTCGCGTCATAAGCGAACGTCCCTTAGTTACCGCAGGTGCGGCGGTGAAACCGGGCCACCGCTATTCCTGCGCTTTTTTCGATGGCGTTAAGTTCTCGTTCTCCTTCGGCGCATTGAGCAATGGATCGCCCTCAGGCACTTCGTCCCGCGGAATGATGAACTGCACGTCGATTGAATCGCAGAGCGAGCACGTGTAGCGCTCTGGGTCGTAGACCCATGCGCCTTCCTGGTGGCAGGTGCGGCAGCGAAACCGGGCCATCGCTATTCCTTATCTATCTTTGTGTTGCGGCGCGATGGAGTGGTGTGTCGACATCCACCGGCGGCCCGACGAAGCTGTCGGTCTTTCGGTCATAGTGGCGCAGTATGCAAACGGGCGGCTCGGTTGGCGCCACCACGCGCACGATGTGGAGGCGCTTATTGGCGCGCGTCTCCAAGATAGGCCGGCCCTCGGCGTGCTTCTCGCAGCGGACTATCACTTCCTCGGAAGCGTGATACTTCTCACCTTCCGCGCCGCAGAGTTCGCACGTGCAGCTGCTGCGGGCCGCGGCGAGCGCGAGCGCCTCTTCGATGCTGGCCCTGGTCTCCTCCGAGACATTGTCTTCCCAGCCGATGCGCAGGATCCCGAACTTCTGCTTGATGCGGACGAACTCGAAGGTCTCGTTGTCCCGCAGGGCCTCTTCGAGGCGGCCGCACAGCCGCTCCAGCACGTCCTGCCAACCCTCCTGACACAGCGGGTAGCCGAAAGTGTCCTTCGGTTCGTCCTGCATGAAGTCGAACAGCCGCGGGTGCGGCTGCATGAATTCGATCCGCCAGCTCTGAGCGATCTGCGCCATCTCACTCCTCCTCGTCCGGCGGCGGGTCGACGAAGTTGTCGTTCTCGCGGTCGTAACGACGCGGCTCATAACCGGAGCCATCGCACCTCGGCATGCGAACGATATGCATTCTATTGCCCTCGGATTCGTCCGCGAGAGGCGTGCCTCTGGCGTGAGCGGCACAACGCGCCATGCAGACGCCATCATCCAGATAGAGCCGCCCCGGTTCCCCGCAGAGCTCGCACGTGCAGGCGCTCCGTGCTTCGGCGAGTGCGATAGCCTCGTGAATTCTGCATATGGTCGCGGGCATCACCTGGCCGCGCCAGGATACTCTTAGGCGGCCGACTGCTTCCCTGATTCGATCGAGGTGGATCCGCTCGTCGTCTCCGAGCGCCGCCTCGAGCCTGACGCACAAGCGCTGAATCAGATCACGCCAGCCGCCCTCGCAGCGAGGATACCCGAGTGCAGCCCCGGGATTCCCAGCCGGCGGACAGAATAGGCCGCGGTGCGCCTCGATGAGCTCGATCTGCCAGTCCTTGACGATGCCCGCCATCTCACTCCTCCTCGATTCCAAGCGAGGCGGGGTCGACGTCGATAAAGACGTCGTTCTCGCGATCGTAGCGACGGCAGCGCACCACGCGCCGGTCGCCAACGTACCGTTCCTCGATGAGGACGTTCTCGAATCCGGGGCGGATCTCTTCGGGGCGGCGCCCCTCGGCGTGCGCGGTGCAGCGCGTCGTCAGCCAGCCTGGGCCGTACAGCCGGCCAGGCTCGCCGCAGACCTCGCAGGAGCAGGCGCTGCGGGCTTCCGCCAGGTCGATGGCTTCCTGGACCTTGGCGTCGGCGTCCGGAGACAGGGCGCCATGCCAATAGAATCGCAGCGTGCCGAACTTTTCCTTGATTTGCGTGGCTTGAAACGTCCCGCCCTCGGCCTGGACCGCCGTCCGGATCCGGCCGCCGCACCGCTCCAGGAGGTCGCGCCAGCCGTTGCCGACCTCGGGCCAGCCCTGCGCCAAGGGCGGATCGCCGACCGGGTGGAAGATATCGGGATAAGCGTCAACCAGCTTGGCCCGCCAATCGTTGGAATTGACCATCGAAGTGTCTCGTGACGAAAAGAGTTGTGCCTGTCGACGAGCCGGCGAACGACATCGATCCGGTGATCGCTACCGGAGTGCGGACCCGGCTCTTTCGTGCAGCCGTCGAGGTGTCTCTCTAACGCTCACGCACCACGCTGCGCGGCCCTAAGGGTCCGTCGTGGATCTCGATTTCCACCAGCCCTTCGCACGCCAACGCACACACGGCGGCGAAGATGTCGCAGCACGGGCGGGCGCGCTCCTCGATTTCAAGTATCGTTTGCGGGCCGTCTTCGGCGAGCGCCGCTGCGATCTTCAGTCGGTCCCTGATAGATACGTGGAAGCGCGCGTTGGACCAGACTTCTCGCACGTTGGAGTAGATCGGCTCGCGTCTGATGTCCTCGGCATCGCGTTCCAGAAGGCGCAGCCCTTCCGACGTCAGCACCTCGCTGAGTCGCTGGTAGTCGGCTGCGGAACGCTGCGGTCGCCTTTCACAGACGGCGAGCAGGAAATCTCCGTCGATCCTTTGCAGCACCACGCTCATCAGCGTGGGCGGCGTACCATATGGGTTCGGAGCCTTCCGATACTGAAGCGCGCGTACCTGCGCATCAAGGCTCGCCTCCTGGAGCGCGTCACGGAGGAGGAGGCTTTCAACGGGAATGGCGACCTTGCATTTCGGACCGTTGAAGGTGGTCGCTGCTGCCTTACGAAGGGGGGTGTTGCCATGCATGACACGATGTCCTGAACGCGTTGCGGGCGTAGATGGCGACGTTCCGGACGGTGATGATCGATGAACATGAGCGCATTCCTTCCATAGGTGAATTCGCAGAGGCCGATTTCGGCGGGCCCGGGCTGGACAAGCGAAGCCGAGCACGAGCGCGGTCTGGTTGCCCAGGACGAGCGCTTCCGATGCGTTGAATGCGAGGCGAGACCTGTGAGTGCGTCAGTTCAACAACAGTATCGGCATTCTGCCGGTTCGCATGCTGCAGGCTGCAAATGTCGGCAAGCCAAACTCGAAAGTTGGTGCCTACTTGTTGACACGTTAAAGCGTGTCACAAGATTGTGCCGAAGATATGGCAATCAGCTGCCCAGCGGCAAATTGTGGAGGCGCTATGTTAGGCGACGCCGACGCATCAAGCAGCCTGCCATCTCGATAGTGAATGTCCCCTTCGGGGGCAAAATAGGTCGCCTCGCCTGAAAACATAAAACCCCGCCGGCGACGGCGGGGTTTGTCAATTCGGGGCCGATAAGCGGTGCGCCGGGTCAGGCCGGCTCTGCGGGCCGGGTCTTGGACCTGATGTTGAAGTACGCGCCGGCAGCGACCGACCAGCGCGGAGGTCAGCGCGCGGCACATCGGGTAGTGGCCTACTGTCCGCGTATCGGCTACCCAGATTGCTGCGTATCTCTGATACGACTTCGATCGTCAAACGAGGCTTGATACGACCGAGCCGTTCCGCGTGGTGCGCCTCGATCGTCGCGATCTTACAAGGTCGAATGACGGAGGGAGCAGGGAAACCGGCCTCTTCGTAACGACCGATAGCAAGATCCCCGGGCCAGGTTCTGTTCTCCGCACTCGTGATCATCACCACCCAGATGAGGTTGCCGTTTTCCCCGATGCCTCCTGTGGCCACAACGAGTGCCGGGCGGTGCTGACGAGTCGATCGATCTGTGTACGGGAACGGAACCCTAACGACATCCCCCTGCCTAAAGGGTGGCATAGGCTTTCCGATCTGCCTCGCTGTCCCATTCGCTAAAGGTGGCGAAGGGATCATCAACCAGAGTAAGCTCGGCCTTTGTCATGACGACCTTATCACCAGTGATCGTATAAGCGATCTCGTCCCCCTCCTTCAGATGCAGAGCGGACCGGACTGCCTGGGGGATCGTGGTTTGAGCTTTGCTTGTAAGTTTACTGGTAATCATGCACGGACTTCTCGAAAGGGCCGCCGGTGGCTCCGGCTCATGAGTGCTTGGAACCAGCCCGTGGATCGTCGCCCTTCGCTGCGAACAAGCCGGCAAGATCAACGTCCAGCGCGATTGCAATTCTAAGAAGGGAGTCCAGCGTTACGTTGGCCTCGCCGAGCTCGATCTGGCTAACCAGCGCCTGGCGGATCCCGGCTCGTTCGGCCAGGTCCCGTTGGCTCATCTTCGATGAATGCCGCCGCTCCTTAACCCTGCGGGCCAGCGTCGCCCGCAGCTGCGATTGAGTCTGAAGGAAGGATTCAGATATCGCCAAACGCCCACTCCCGGAATCCTTGGCTTGGTGGAGGCCGCAGTTTGCCATGTTAGGCGAGACGACGCCACGTTTCCGAACGATCATTCGCCGTCCCGACTTCCATAGCAGAATGGATCGACGGCCACTGGTCTCCGCGACATCAATCCAGCTCGATCCGAACTGCAACGGTGGCTCTTGGATAGTTTCAATGATGAGAGGCCAAATCTTTCGGAATGGCATCCCCGGATGATCTGATCGACTTTGCAGAGGGCAGACGAATCCTTGCGGCAGGCTAAGTCGGTTGAAACTGGTGCAAACGGACGTCGAACAGCTGCGGAAGGCCGATGCTGCCGTGCTTGCCCGCGGCGGTAGACTCACTCTAACCAAGAACAGCTACCAATTTCGTACATGAGCCGAAGATGTCAAAGTCGAGCCGAAATCTGCCCACTAGCGGTTACGCAATCATGATCGATGGCCTTGTGAAGACCGAGTTCGCGACGAGAGATGGGGTGGAGATCGCGGCGCGGGATCTGAAGCGGAGATTTCCCATGCTGCAGGTCAAAATCTACGATGCGGTCGCTGGGCAGGTGAGTGCGTCTTGACCGTCCGTCACCGTTTGTACGCATCCTAGTCCTTTTCCGTTCCGCAGTGAACAAATGCAGTCGCTGGGGCTCGGCTAAGCGTGCGGACAAGCTCGACGATGGCATCGCTTGCGAGTGCGCGGTGCGCACCGAAGCGTCGGCAGGAATCGCAAACGCCAATGCCCTCAGCCAATGGCCAAGCGCTGGGCTCGGGTCAGGAGGGCCGGCGGTGTTTCCGACAGCGGCGGTCCGGCACGCGCCAATCTCACGCGCTGCGAAGCCGTCTCTGGCGTTGCTGCCGTTTGCCGCGGTTTGCCGCCGGTCGTGAACCGCGGTCGCGGCGAGGCTGCGAGCCGCCCCCGGTGCTGCTGCGGTCCTGGGACCTGCGGCAGCTTCGGCAGCGGCCAGCCGAGCTTCGCCGGGCTGTTCGGGTCGAGTTCGTGCGGCATGGGCAAGGTGCCGCCGGCCTTGACATAGGCCAGCAGCACCGCGTCGCTCCACAATTTCATCGCCTCGGTCTTCAATGGCATCTCTTGGCTCGTGAGGTAGAACTCCCGCGTGACCTCCGACATCTTGTCGTCCGGATCGCTGCGGTCGTGCGGCAGGACATGGCCGAGCAGGGCCGAGACGGCCGCCCCCGAGACCTTGTCGGGATGCTCCTTCAGGAAATCCGTTGCTATAGTCCGCACCAGGTGCGGCCAGAACTGCGGTAGATCTCCCAAATAGTTTTCCGTGTACTCTCCTTTGCCGTTCTTCTTCCTGCCGCCCATGGCGCGCAAATGCGCATTCAGGCTGCTCGGATAGAGCCCGGGATCCGGGTTTTGGGGGTGATTGCGGCGGCTCCTTCTTCGGGAGGAGGCGAACATCCAATCGCTCCGGATGCGCAGGCCGCGCCTTTTTTCGATGAGCGCTTCAAAATCTCGCTCGCAACAGCGCGCGATGTGGAGCAGGAATGGCGGGATCGGGAGCATGAAGCGCCGCTTGTTCTTGACGCCCTCCGCCGGCCATTCCGCCGTGCCCCAGGGTTGGGCCGTCGTGGAATACGGGTTCAGCGGATCGACATATTGCAGCTTGCTCCGCCTGAGCTGGGTGCAGGTGTATTTCCGGTTGAGGGTGAACACCACCCACCACAGGCTGGCGCGGACCGCAGGCGAGACTTTCCGGTTTCCGCTGCGACCGGCGCAATAGCGTTCGTGGATGGCAAGCAGCTGACCCAGCGCCTCGACCTTGAACGCCGCCCGTGCGGCGTTGAATTCGCGATCGCGCTCCTCCATCTGCTCGATTTCATCGGCCGTCGGCTGCGGCGGCTTGATCTCCTCCCACCAGGGCACGACGCCGACGAGTCCGCTCTCGATGGTTCGTTCGGAACGGGCCCAGGTCAGCGCGGCCCGAACCCAGGCGAGCGTCTTGCAGCAGGCGCCGTGCCCTCGCTCGCGGTGGACGGCATCGAGCAGTTCGATCAGGTCGACGTCGGTCAGGTTGGACAGCCTTTTGGTCTGCCAGGCGGCGAACTGGGGCTTGTCGAAGCAACCCGCGATGTCGCTCAGGGTGCTGGGCGCCGGCAGTTTGACGCGCTTGCCTTTCTTGCGCTTGACTTGCCGCGAGGCCTGGAATTCGCGGTCGAGGTCGGCCCAGCTCCACCCCTTTGTGTGCGGGCGTCGGCCCGACCGCATCCCATAGTAGCGCGCGCCGGCGATGTCGCGCGCCTTTTTCACCGCAAGATAGCTGTCGTCGCCGGGCTCGCGCTTGGCGTTGCCGATCCGCTTCATCTGTCCGTTGGCGCGGACGAACCAGCCGACGCGGGGCCCGCGCTGGCGCAGGACCAGGTAGCGTTGCTCCGTGTCGCAGTAGTCGTAGCACTCATTCGAGTCCTTGGCGCGCGCCGCACGGGCCAGCGCGCCGGTCACCACCTCGTCGGTGATCAAAACCCGCTTCGACTTCTCAGCTGGTCTGCGTGAGCGTGACATGGCCACCTCCGTGACTCCTGCCGTAGCAAGATCGTAGCACGGGGTGGCGGGAAGGGGAGGGAAAATCGCCCTTGCAAGTGCCTGACCCGGTGGGTTTTTCCTGGCATTTCGGGTCGGATCCGCGCGAAATGCGCGCCGCAAGGACTCATCAAGGACTCATACCGTTAGAGCACGGGAATCATAATCCTGGGGTCGGGGGTTCGAGTCCCTCTCCCGCTACCAATAATTTCAACTCCCGATTTTTTTGCGCATGGCTTGAGCCTAGGCTGCGTTGGTGCGCTGCTTGGCCACGAGCACGTGCGACTAGGAACTCCCACGCACGCTCGACGCTTGAATCGGCGGGCCAGAGTCGCCGCCGATTGCTGGCCTGCACGGCCCGCCTCCAAGCCTCCTGCCCCCCAGGGTGGGCCGTGCGTCACGCGAGGAGACACCATTGTCCGACCCGACCGAGCAAGAGATCAGAGAACGCGCGCATCGCCTGTGGGAGCAGGCCGGCAAGCCCGAAGGCCGCGAGGACGAGTTCTGGCAGGCCGCCGAGCAGGAGCTGCGCAACGAGGACAAGTCCAACACGTTGCGGACGCCGGATACGCTGTGATGAACAAGACCTGCCCATTCTGCCGGGTCTGGGATGGGTCTGCGAAAACCATCCGCTCCGGGCCTGGAGCGAGAAGCTCGGCGGCTGCCGCTGCGGCGAGGGCATGCCCTGCACCTGCAACACGACCGAAGATCCCGAGATACGCGTGGTGATCGTCGAAGCCGATACGACGTGGCACTAGCGATGTGATGGTGCGTAGGATGGGGTGAGCCCTCGCGAAACCCATCACGCCTCGACGTCGACTAGACCCGATTGGTTTCGCTTCGTTCGATCGATCCTATACGCTCCTCATCCCACGCTGTTGCCGAGGGAACAGACCATCCCGGAAGGAATTCAGTGTCTGACAGCACGGGCTCTGAAAACAGTCCTTTCCCACGGCAGTGTCGGCGGTGGACGAGCAGAAGAAGATAGAGCACCAGATCGAACTCGCAACGCGAGCGGCCGCGCTCGTCAAGGACGAGACCACCGGCCATCGCTTCCGAAGCTTTGCCGACGAGCTGAAGCGAAAGCTCCGCCGCATGATGGGCCGCGGTCAGGTGCGCGCGCGTGCCTATGAGCTCTGGGAGCAGGCCGGGCGGCCAGCCGGTCAGGATCTGGAGTTCTGGTTCGAAGCGGAACGGCAGATCGAGGAAGAACGCGAGGCGCGGAGAGGCTCGGGCGCTTCATAGGTGTAAGCTGCGCGATCGATTGAAGGGCCGCATTTGGACTGTTGAAAGGTCGTCATGCCCGGGCTTGTCCCGCCTGCGGGGCCGAAGCCCCTTCGGCGCGGCGAAGGCCCGGGCATCCACGTTCTAAGTGCCGCGGTGCAATGAAGAAAAAAGCCGCCGGGCTCTTCACCCTAGCGGCCTCGAAAAGTCCCTAGCTGTTGATTGCCTCCGCAGCCTTACGCGTACCGCCGTTACCTTGTTTGCGGCCATGCGGCCCGTTTGTAGGCGAGGGCGGGTGATTCTGCTGTGACTTGAAGCACACAGTGGAAAAGAGGATGGCAGCGCTGGGGAGAGGTGCCGCGTGAAGCTCGGACTGTTGGGTGGGTAGAGCACTTGCGAAAACCCATCATGCTTCAATGGTCGCTGCACGATGATGGGTTTCGCATCGCTCTACCCATCCTACGGACTCTCACCCTCAGAGTTAGCGCGTCGGGCAAAACACCCGCCACCCCGTCAACCCCTCCCCGCAAAAATATTCCACTTTACCGAAATTCGGATTTGTCGTATGTGTTGACCATCCCGGCTCACCAAGAGGGGCGATCTTGTGGTCGTCATGTTCGCGAGCCGGGCTTGCGGTGGACGCGGCAGCGTCGGCACGAGATGGGGCGGGCAGGGCGGGTAGTCCCTGTGAGCTCGAACCCCGCGTGCGGACGAGCGGCGCTGCTAGGCTTCGTCTCGTCTTGCAAGTTTCCGGCTTCGTCGACAGGGCTGGAAAAACTGCGGCGATATGGCGGGCCGTGCGTACGGCAAAACCGTGTGGTCCTGGCCGTCGTTGCTACGGTCAAGCCTTTCGAAGATGCGCGCGAACCCAACCGGGTGGACGGCATCGCCAATTCGAACGGCGAGGGAGGCCAGAAGGAAAGTTCGGCTCCCGGGAGATCACGGCATAAGCCGTCCGACCACCGCGCAGGGAAGGCCGAGTGATCGGCACCACCTGTATGCTGCTGTGCGGTTCCTTCTGCGTGTGCATTTTCGCGCAGCGGACCGCGGGTGCGAGGTCAGCACCCGGCCTTCCCTGCGCCCTCTTGGCTTTGAGAGGGTGGAGACCCAATCAAAGCTCGGGCGAAACGCGCCGCGAGGTTGCGAAGGCGCGTCTGCCACCACGCACACAGTGTCATCGCCCGCGAAGGCGGGCGATCCAGCACTCCGAGACGGCAGTGATCGAACCGAGAGGCCGCGGCGTACTGGATTCCCCGCTTTCGCGGCGAAGGCGGGGAATGACCGCGTCATTTGGAGAAGCAAGCTGCCGCCTCAAACGCCGTCATTGCGAGGAGCTCGCGACAAAATTGCGAAGCAATTTGCGCTGGCGACGAAGCAATCCAGAGTATTCCCGCGGAGGGATTCTGGATTGCTTCGCTACGCTCGCAATGACGGTGTGGACAGAGCAGTGCGTCCCACTCCGCTCTCATGCCCCGGACGCAGCGCAACGCTTCTTCGGCGGTGCGCTGCAGAGCCGGGGCCCATGTCGCGGCATCGCAACATGCCTCCTCCTGGGTCCCGGCTCTGCACCGCAACGCTCAATGCGTTGCGGCTGGTCCGGGACACGCGCGTCCATCCGGCCCGCTCAGACCCGATACCACGCCGCCAGATTCCACGTGGTGACGTCCCAGCCCGACATGTCGACCATGAGGTTGTTGACGTGGGCGTTGACGACGTTGCGGGAGAGCAGCGGCAGGAAGATGTTGGCCTCGCAAAAGGTCTCGTCGACCTTGATCAGCAGCGCGGCGCGCTTGGCGGGGTCGAGCTCGTTCTGCGCGGCCTTGTAGGCCTTGTCGGCTTCGGGATCGGACCAGCGCGAGATGTTGCGGCCGAGCCATTTGTTCTCCTTGGTGGCGATCTCCCAGGAGACGCACTGGTTCAGGAAGCGCTCCGGGTCGGGCTGCGGCTGCGTGGTGTTGTACATCTCCATGTCGGCATAGAATTTCGAATAGGTGTCGGGGTTGCCGACGTCGGAGGAGAAGAACACCGAGGCGGTGACCGCCTTGATCTCGATCTCGATGCCGGCCTTCTCGCAGGCCTGCTTGATGATGGCCTGCGTCTTCTGGCGCGGCGCGTTGGTCGAGGTCTGGAACACGTATTTGAGCTTCTTGCCGTCCTTCTCGCGGATGCCGTCCGCGCCTTTCTTCCAGCCGGCCTCGTCGAGGAGCTTGTTGGCCTTGTCGATGCTGAACTCGTATTTCAGCTTGGGCGACTTGAACTGCTTCGGCGCGTTGACGAAGCTCGCGGTGGCGATGCCGCCGCGGCCGTAGATGAATTTCTGGATCGCATCGCGATCGATCAACAGATTGATCGCCCGGCGCACGGCCGGATCGGACAGCGTCGGATGCTTGGTCTTGGCGTTCGAACGCTCGCCGTCGACCTCGGTCCACGGATCGGTGGTGTTGAGGATGATGAACTCGACATTGCCGGAGGGCGTGATGTCGAGCTTGCCCTTGCCGCCCGCCTCCATGCGCTTGAGCACCTCCTCCTCCACCTGCATGTTCCAGGCGAAATCATACTCGCCGGTCTGCAGCACGGCGCGCGCCGCCGACACCGCATCGCCGCCGCCCTTGATCTCGAGCGTGTCGAAATGCGGCTGGTTCTTGATGTGATAGTCGGCATTGCGTTCGGCGCGGATCAGGTCTCCCGGCTTGAACTCGACGAATTTGTACGGGCCGGTGCCGACCGGCTTCAGGTTGGCCGGTGCCTCGCGCGACTTGGCGCCGGCATAGTCGCCAAAATGATGTTTTGGCAGGATCTGGCCGACCGAGCCGACGAACGGGTCGGCCCAGAACGGCGTCGGCGCCTTGAAGATCACCTTGACCGTATGGTCGTCGATCTTCTCGACCTTGATGTCCTTGTAGGACCCGGTGCTGTAGGCGGCCGTCGCGAGATCCGCGGCGTAAACCCAGGTGAAGACGACGTCGTCGGCGGTGAAGGGCTTGCCGTCATGCCATTTGACGCCCTGCTTCAGCTTCCAGATCACGCTCATGCCGTCGGCCGAGAGGCCGCCGTTCTGCTTGGTCGGGACCTCGGCGGCGAGGCAGGGGATCAGATTGCCCTCCTTGTCCCAGCCGGCGAGCGGCTCGAAGAACACGCGCGAGGCCATCTGGTCCTTGGTGCCGATCGCGAAATGCGGATTGAGCAGGGTCGGGGCCTGCCAGAACAGCAGCTTCAGCGGACCGCCGCCGCCGGCCTTGGTCGGCTTGTAAGGGAGCGTGGCATCCGCCATCGCGACGTCGTGCCAGACCAGGATCTGGCTCGCGATCGGGGCCGCGATCCCGACCGCGGCCACCTTGTGGATGAACGAGCGTCGCGACAGCGTGCCTTGCTTCACCTGTCCGACCAGACCCCGGATTTCGTTCTCGTTCATCAGATGACCCTCCACCTCGAAGACAATCGTCCCTGGCGGTCATCATGTTGCATCATGCGCGAGGCGGCAATGCCGGCAAGGCTGCCCTGCGACGAAATGACGACGTGGAGAGCCCGTGCGGGCCAAGAACCGGGATCGCCGCCTGAGAAACCCAGGCGGCGATCCGGCGCGAACTTAAGTGAACTTGGGGAAGTTCTAAGGCCGCGCCGGAACGCTAACGCGATCACTCCTGGCGCATCAAGTTTCGTGATGTTGCAGCGCCCGGAGATTCATTGCAACCGCCACGCCATCGCCACACATGAGCCCTTGGGGAGCCGGCATCGACCGGACGCTGGCCACGCCGATCGCCGCGGCCGACAGCAGCAGTGCCTTTACTCAACAGCTGGTGGTCGCGCCGCCAGTCTCGCGCGCCGCGCGTCGAGTCGCCATGATCGCCTCACGCTTCGCGGCCGCCGTCCATTCGTTTCGCGTTTGCCGCCGAATGGAGAACGCGGGCCCGCCACAAGCACTCAATATGGATTTCCATTTCATTGATTTCGGCCTACGGAGAAGCGAATACGGTTCCGATTATTCTCGCCGCGCCATGGAGACCAAGATGTCGTTTCGCCTCCCCCTGATCCTCGCAACCGTGCTCGCCGTCTGGTCGGCCTCGGCCTCCGCCGAGACCATCAGGATCGGCGTGACGCCGGGGCCGCATGCGCAGATCCTCGAGGCGGTGAAGCCGATCGCGGCCAAGCAGGGCCTCGACATCCAGCTCATCGAATTCTCCGATTACGTCGTGCCGAACGCCGCGCTCGATGCCGGCGAGATACAGGCCAATTCGTTCCAGAACCAGCCGTACCTGGACAACCAGAAGGCCGATCGCGGCTACAAGATCGAGGCCGTCGGCCTGACGGTGAACTTCCCGATCGGCGTCTACTCGAAGAAGCACAAGGCCTTCGCCGACATTCCCGAGGGCGGCAAGGTCTCGATCCCGAACGATCCGACCAATGGCGGCCGCGTGCTGCTGTTGCTGCGCGACAAGGGCGTGATCAAGCTCAAGGACGGTGTCGGCTTCAAGCCGACGGTGCTCGACATCGCCGAGAATCCCAAGAAGCTGAAATTCATCGAAGTCGACGCGGCGCAGGCGCCGCGCGCGCTCGACGACGTCGATGCCGCCGCGATCAACACCAATTACGCAACCCAGGCCGGGCTCGATCCGGTCAAGGATCCGATCCTGCGCGAAGACCCCAAGGGCCCCTATGTCAACCTGATCGCGGTGCGCACGGCGGACAAGGACAAGCCCTGGGTCAAGATCCTCGTCGACAGCTACCACACGCCTGAGGTGAAGGAGTTCGTCCTCACCAAGTTCAAGGGCGCGGTGCTGCCGAGCTGGTAGGCAGTCTGCCCATTCAAAGCCCAGCGCAGGGCGATCCCGGCGGGCAGCCCCGCGCATGAGCCTTGCGCAATGCCCGCTTGTCTGGAGCAGCAGTAACCGACATCATCGGGGGCCTCGCCATCCTCGTCCGACAGGGGTCGTATGAAACGCTTTGCAAACCTGAAACGCCTGGGGTTCTTCACGCGGCTGCTCGACGAGGCCCCTCCGGCGGACCGCTACCGCTTCGCGGTCGAGCAGATCGTGCGCGCCGAAAAAGCGGGCCTCGATTCCGCGTGGATCGCGCAGCATCATTTCCACGAACGTGAGGGTGGCCTGCCGTCGCCCTTCATCTTGCTCGGCTACGTCGCAGCCCAGACCTCGCGCATCCGTCTCGGCACCGGCATCGTTACGCTGCCGCTCGAGAATGCGGTACGGGTGGCAGAGGACGCCGCGGTGCTGGATCTGCTCTGCAACGGCCGCTTCGAGCTCGGCGTCGGCACCGGCGGCAATCCGTCGGCCTTCGCCGCCTTCGGCCTCGACAGCGCCCAGCGCAACGAGATCTTTGCCCGCAACCTCGAGGTCGTCCGCACCGCCTTGGTCGGCAAGCCGCTCGATGGCGGCGACACGATCTATCCGCAGCGGCCGCAACTGGACAAGCGCATCTGGCAGGCCACGTTCTCGGTGGCCGGCGGCGCCCGTGCCGGCAAGGCGGGCGATGGCCTGTTGCTGTCGCGCACCCAGCCGCGGACCAGGGAGGCGCCGACAGCCACCCTTGCCGAGATCCAGAATCCGGTGATCGACGCATATCTGGAGGCGCTGCCCAAGGGAGCCGAGCCCCGCATCATGGCCTCACGCAGCGTCTTCGTCGCCGACGATCATCATGAGGCGATGCGCTTTGCCGATATCGGGCTGCGGCGCGCGCTGCCGCAATTCCTCAAGGGTGGCCACGCCAAGCCGGGCGAGACGCTGGAGGAGATGATCACGGCATTCGACACCCATGTCGGCGATGCCGACCACGTCATCGCCTCGCTACGTGCCGACGCCACGCTGGAGCGGGTAACCGATCTCGTGTTCCAGGTGCATTCAATCGATGCGCCGCATCCCCATGTCCTGCGGTCGATCGAGCTGGTCGCGGAGAAGGTCGCGCCGGCGTTCGGCTGGACCCGGACGGCACCCGAAGTGGCGCTGGCAGGTTAACCGCTATGAACGCGATCGCGTCGCACGAGGCTGAATGATGGCGACAACAGATATCATCGACACGCTCGCAGGGATCAAGCCGAGCTCGGCGCTCGACGTCATCCGCGCCCACCGCCTGCAAGCGCGCGAGAATGCGCAAGCGAGCTATCTCTCGCTGTTCGAGCCGATCGACGCGAGCGATTTCTCGCTGGTCGAACGCGCCGCGGTCGCAGCCTTCGTGACCGGGCTCCATGGCGAATCCCCCGTCGCTGCCTTCTATCGCGAGAAGCTTGCAGCGAACGCGGAAGCCGCAGCGCTCGTCGAGGCGATCGAGGTCGAGATCGAGCGGGGCAAGACTTCAGGACCCTATGGCGCGTATCCGGCCGGCCCGTTGTCGATCGAGAACAAGGCCGGCCTGATTTTTCGCGTGGGTGCGGAGCGCAAGGCCACGCTCGGTCCGCGGCTTGTCGCGGCCCTCGAGCATGCCCATCTCCTGGTGTTTCGGCCCCGCGACGCCGCGTCCGCCGACATGAAGGCGCTGCTGGACGCCGGCTGGTCGACCACCGGCATCGTCACCCTCTCCCAGCTCATCGCGTTCCTGTCGTTTCAGCTGCGCGTCGTCAGCGGCCTGCGCACGCTCGCAGCCGTGAACGCATAAGAGGAGGCCGCAATCATGAGCGCCGCCGTCAATCCCCCTGTCGTCTTCACCCAGGACGAGCTCGGTTGGGTCTCCTGGATCGATCCGCTGCCCGAGGCCGAGCTGACCGAGCGACACTACGCCGGCCTGGTCGATCGCGCCCGCGCCAAGTCGGACTATTTCCGTCTCCTGGTGCGCGATCCCGAAGTGCTGGAGGCCCGCACCAAGACCGACAAGGACATCTTCTACAACGTCGCCGACGGCCTGCCGCGTGCCGAGCGTGAGCTCTCCGCTGCCGCGACCTCGCGCTACAACGGCTGCATCTATTGCGCCTCCGTGCATGCGCGCTTCGCCAGCACCTATTCCAAGCGCCGCAAGGACGTGCAGCGTCTGCTCGACGAGGGCGTCGGGGCCGATCTCGGCGAGCGCTGGAACGCCATCGTGAAAGCCTCGGTCGCGCTGGCGGCGACGCCGATCGCGTTCGGTCCGGACAATATCGCCGAGCTGCGCCGCGCCGGTCTCGACGATGCCGAGATCGTCGACGTCATCAACGGCGCCTCGTTCTTCAACTGGGCCAACCGGCTGATGCTGTCGTTCGGAGAGCCCTCGAAATAGCCAATCTCGCCGGCACAAGAATTGCTGCCTTATTAAACTGGCGTTTCAACACCTGAGTGGATGGAGCCGTGCATGAGCAACATCGATCGTCGTACCCTGGTGAAGGGCTCGCTTGCCGCCATGATGGCGGGCGCCGCCTTCTCGCGCGGTGCCTTCGCACAATCGTCCGAACCGATCCTGCTCGGCGTCAGCGGTCCTCTGACGGGACCGAACGCGCAATATGGCACGCAATGGAAGCAGGGCTTTGATCTCGCGCTCGACGAGATCATGGCGGCGGGCGGCATCAACGGGCGCAAGCTCGTCTACCAGTTCGAGGACAGCCAGAGCGATCCACGCCAATCGGTGGCGATCGCCCAGAAATTCGTGTCCGATCCCCGCATCGTCATGGAGCTTGGCGATTTCTCCAGCCCCGCCTCGATGGCGGCCTCGCCGATCTACCAGCGCGGCGGCCTCGTGCAATTCGGCTTCACCAACTCGCACCCCGATTTTACCAAAGGCGGCGACTTCATGTGGAGCACGTCCGTCAGCCAGGCCGACGAGCAGCCGCTGCTGGCGGCCTATGCGGTGAGGCGTCTCGGCCTCAAGAAGCTCGCAGTGCTGCACCTCAACACCGATTGGGGCCGCACCAGCCGCGACTATTTCGTCAAGGCGGCGAAGGAATACGGCGCCGAGGTCGCGGTGACCGAGGGCTATATCGCGGAGGAGCGCGATTTCCGCTCCACGCTGGTGCGCGTGCGCGATGCCAATCCGGACGGGCTGATCCTGATCTCCTATTATTCCGACGGTGCGCTGATCGCGCGTCAGGCGCGGCAAGTCGGCCTCAAGCAGGTGATCTGCGCCGCGAGCTCGGTCTACTCGCCGAAATTCATCGAGCTCGGCGGCGAGGCGGTCGAGGATGTTCATCTCGGCACGCGCTATTTCCCCCAGGATCCCAGACCCGAGGTGAAGAAGTTCATCGCGGGCTTCAAGGCCAAGTATGGCGGGCAGGAGCCCGATGCCTTCAACGCCTATTCCTATGATGCGATGAACATGGCCGCCGCGGTCGTCAAGATCGGCGGCACCGACCGCCGCGCGATCCGCGATGCCTTCGCGAAAGTGAAGGACGTCTCCAGCGTTATCTTCGGCCAAGCTACGTTCGACGTCGAGAGCCGCCGCGTCAAGGGCGCCATGAATGCCGAGCTCGTCGTCCGCAAGGGCCAGTTCGAGCTCTGGGACGGCAAGCCGACCTGACCTGATGGCCTGAGCATCCGCTTCGGCCCGTTCTCCCTTCAGTAGGAACGCTGCGTGTCTTCCTGGCTCGACTACACCATCAACGGGCTGATCGTCGGCAATGTCTACGCCCTGGTTGCGGTCGGGCTGGCGCTGATCTTCGGCGTCAGCCGGCTGATCAACTTCGCGCAAGGCTCGATCTATCTGGTCGGCGCCTATATCGGCTGGGTCGCGGTGGTGCAGCTGCATACACCGCTGCCGCTCACCATCATCGTGGTGGCTGCGGCTGCCGCACTCGTCGGGCTGATCATCGAGCGGTTCGGCCTGCGGCCGCTGCAGAACTCGGTGCGGATCGCACCACTGCTCGCGACCATCGGCATCAGCTTCGTGCTCGATCAACTGGTGATGCTGACCTTCTCGCCCAATCCGCGGGCGCTGCCGAGCCAGTTGCCGGACGTGCGCTTCCAGGTCGGTGGTGGCACGATCGGCCCGCTCGACCTCTTGATCGCCGGCGTCGGCATCACCAGCGCGCTGCTGCTGTTCGTGTTCCTGCGCTACTCCAAGCTCGGCTGGGCTGTGCGCGCGGCCTCGCAGGACCGCGACGCCGCGATGCAGATGGGCGTCGACGTCAACCGCGTCAATCAGGCGGTGTTCGGCATCGCTGCCGCGCTCGGCGGCGTCTCCGGCATGCTGGTCGGCATGTACTACAACCAGATCGACACCGCGATGAGCCTGCAGGCGACGCTCAAGGGCGTCGTCGCCGAAGTCGTCGGCGGCGCCGGCAATGTGCCCGGTGCTGTCGTCGGCAGCCTGCTGCTGGGACTGGTGGAAAGCTATGGCGTCGCCGTGTTCGGCACCAGCTACCGCAATCTGTTCGCGTTCCTGCTGCTCGTCGTCGTGCTCGTGCTGCGGCCGAACGGCCTGTTCGCCAGCGCGCGGCAGGCCCCGCCCGAGCCGCTCACCGGCACCTTCATCGCGCCGAGCCGTCCCGTGCGCATTCCGCGCTGGGCCTTGGCTGTTGCGGCGGCGATCTTTGCCATCCTGCCCTTGTTCCCGGTGTCGTTCTACGTGCTCCAGACCCTGATCAACGCCTGGCTGCTCGGCATGCTCGCGCTCAGCCTGACGCTGGTCGCGGGCACGATCGGCCAGGTCTCGCTCGGACACGCCGCGCTGCTCGCGATCGGCGCCTATACGTCAGCGCTGCTCTCGCTGACCTTCGCCGTCCCAGTCGGCCTCGCCATCATCGGCGGCGGGCTGATGAGTGCTGCACTCGGCACCACATTGATTTCACCCTCGTTCCGCCTGCGCGGGCATTATGTGTCGATCGCGACGCTTGCCATCGGCGAGATCGTCTCGCTGGTGATCCTGAACTGGGAAAGCGTCACGCGCGGCCCGATCGGCATCTCCGGCATCCCGCCGCTGTCGTTGTTCGGCTATGATTTGATCAGCCCGACCTCGATCTACTGGTTCAGTCTCTCGGTGATGGTCGTGCTGGCGCTGCTGCAGGGGCGGCTGCTCACCTCGCATCTCGGCCGCAGCTTCCGCGCCATCCGTGACGACGACATCGCCGCGCGCGCCTACGGCCTCAGCCTGAATCGCTACAAATCGCTGGCCTTCATCTTCGGCGGCTTTGCCGCCGGCATCAGCGGCGGCATCGCGGCGCATCTGTATTCCTACATCAACCATGAGACCTTCAACACGCAGCAATCCATCCTGGCGCTGACCGTCGTCATCCTCGGCGGTCTCGGCAATGTCGTCGGCGCTATTCTCGGATCGGTGGCGCTGGTCGGACTGCCCGAGATGTTCCGGATCGCGGCGGAGTATCGCATCCTGATCTACGGCATCGTGCTGCTGCTGCTGGTGCGGTTCAGGCCGCAGGGCCTGCTGGGGACGATCTGATGGTGGAGCAGTCTCCCATGCTGTCCCTGCGCGGGCTGACGCGCCGCTTCGGCGGCCTCACCGCCGTCGACGCCATCAATCTCGATCTCGCCAAAGGCGAGCTCGTCAGCATCATCGGCCCGAACGGCGCCGGCAAGACGACGCTGTTCAATCTGGTCACAGGGCTCGATCGGCCCGACGCGGGTGCGGTTCAGTTCGAAGGCCAGGGCATCACCGGCCTATCACCGGAGCGGCTCGCGGCCGAAGGCATCGCGCGCACGTTCCAGCTCGGCCGCGTCTTCGGCAATCTCAGCGTGATGGACAACGTCCTGATCGGTGCGCATACGCGGCTGCGTGCTGTGAAGCCGGCGTTCCCGGTGATCGGCCCGCTGCTTGAACTGGGATTGGCGCTGCTGCGGCCAGCGAGCGTCAAGGCGGAGGAAGAGCGGCTGCGCGAAGAGGTCAAGGCCATCCTCGCCCGCTTCGGCGAGCGGCTGCTGCCCCGGGTCGACCAGCCCGCCTATAGCCTGTCCTACGCCAACCGCCGCCGCGTCGAGATCGCGCGCGCGCTCGCGCTGAAGCCTCGCCTGTTGCTGCTCGACGAGCCGACCGCCGGCATGAACCCGACCGAGACCGCGGAGATGCAAGCGCTCGTCGCCGAGCTGAAGGCCGAAGGGCTGACCATCCTGCTGATCGAGCACAAGCTGGAGATGGTGATGCGCCTCTCCGACCGCGTCATCGTCATGGACGAAGGCAAGAAGATCGCAGAAGGACTGGGCGAACAGGTGCGGAGCGATCCCAAGGTGATCGAGGCCTATCTCGGCCACGGGCTGTCAGGGACGGCGGAGCAGGAGAGCGCGGCATGACGAACGCGTCGCCCGAGGCGCTGCTGGCGCTCTCCAACGTCAACACGTTCTACGGCCAGGCCCAGGTGCATTTCGACCTGTCGATATCGGTCGCGCGCGGCCACATCGTCTGCCTACTCGGCGGCAACGCCAGCGGCAAGTCGACGACGATGAAGATCATCCTTGGCCTCGTGAAACCGCGCTCGGGCGAGGTGACGTTCGACGGCGCCTCGCTCGTCGGACTGACGACGCCGCAGATCGTCCGCCGCGGCATCGCCTCGGTGCCGGAGGCGCGGCGGCTGTTTGCGGAGATGAGCGTGCGCGAGAACATCCTGATGGGTGCCTTCGTGCGTAACGATCGTGAGGCGATCGCGCAGGATCTCGACAGGATGCTCACCCTGTTTCCGAAGCTCGGCCAGCGGCTGTCGCAGCGCGCCGGCTCCTTGTCGGGCGGCGAGCAGCAGATGGTTGCGATGGCGCGCGCGCTGATGAGCCGTCCCAGGATGATCGTGATGGACGAGCCGACCATGGGCCTGTCGCCGCTCTATGTCGATCGCGTGCTGGAGCTGATCCGGACCATCAACCAGGAGGGCGTCTCGGTATTCATGGTCGAGCAGAACGCCAGCCTCGCGCTGGAGATCGCGCACGAAGCCTATGTGCTGCAGACCGGAAAGATCGTGCTGTCAGGCCCGGCGCGCGCGTTGAAGGACGATCCGCGCGTGCGCGATGCCTATCTCGGCGGCTCCGAGGCGGCGTAGAGGTCTGAACCTCTTCCGCTTGCGTCAGGGCGATCGCATTTGGAGATTGTTCGCCTGTGGCCATCCTTCGAGACGGCCCGCCGTTGGCGGGCCCTCAGGATGAGGGCCGGGGGCGCGGCACTGGTTTCAACGGGCAGCAATGCTACTTAGCCTCATCCTGAGGAGACCGAGAAGCGGTCGTCTCGAAGGACGAGGCGTGCGCTCAGGTCCCGCACTCAGGCCGACGCCGCGCTCGCGATTTGCTCGGCCGGCAGGTCATCGCCATTGGGATCACCGGGGGCCGTGGCCCAGGCCAGCTCGACCAGCGTCACGATCCTGCGTCCACCACCATCGAGCTGGACCACGACCAGGCCCTGCTCCTCCATATAGCCGAGCAGCCGCTGCGCCCGGCGCAACGAATGCGAGCCGTAGGCGCGGGCGATTGCGGCGTCGCCGGGGCAGGGCCAGCCTTCCTTGGCCGCGCGCGCGATCATCATGAATACGCCTTGCATGTCGTCCGGCAAAATGGACGCTCGCAGCGAGACATCCTGCCAGGCGTCATCTTCAGTGAGATCAGCGCCGAGCCCGGCGCGCGCATGGGTCAGCATGCGGCGGAATTCGTTGAGATCGGGCACCGCCGTGCCGAGGCCCTCGATGCGGCAGCGAACCACGAACTCCTGATAGAGCACGCCGATGGCGCGGAAGCCGGCGTCGGGCGCGGCGAGCACGGCACGCAGCGTACGGTCCACGCGCTCGCGCCGCTCGGCGAGCTCCTCGGCACTGACCGGCACCTCGACCGCTGCCGGTTGGATCACCGGGGCGGCGGCCTTCGCGGCGCGAAGCTGCTCCAGCAGATCCGGCGCCGGCCGGCGCTGCGGCCGGCTGGCATCGGGCGGCGGCGCGGCCAGGATCACGGCGCGCATATCTTCAGTGGTCGCCTCCGGCAGCGGCATCAGCCGCGGCGTCGAATTGCGCGGAGAGGTGTCGGTCGGGCCGATGTTCAGGCGTAGCGGACGGCGCGACAGCGCAGGCCCCAGCGCCATGAATTGTCCGCGCTCGAGGTCGCGAAAGGCTTCGGCCTGCCGCCGTTCCATGCCGAGCAGATCGGCGGCGCGCGCCATGTCGATGTCGAGGAAGGTCCGGCCCATCAGGAAGTTGGAGGCTTCTGCCGCGACGTTCTTGGCGAGCTTCGCCAGCCGCTGGGTCGCGATGATGCCGGCGAGGCCACGCTTGCGGCCGCGGCACATCAAATTGGTCATCGCACTGAGCGAGAGCTTTCGCGCTTCGTCCGAGACCTCGCCCGCGACCGCCGGCGCGAACAGCTGCGCCTCGTCGACGACCACGAGCATCGGATACCAATGGTCGCGGTCGACGTCGAACATCCCGCCGAGAAACGCGGCGGCGCGTCGCATCTGGTTCTCGGCGTCGAGGCCCTCGAGATTGAGCACGGTGGAGACGCGATGCAGCCGCGCGCGCTCGCCGGCGACCTGAAGACCGCGCTCGGTGTGATCCTCGGCTGCGATCACCAGATGGCCGAAGCGCTCGGCCAGTGTGACGAAATCGCCTTCGGGGTCGATGATGGCCTGCTGCACCCAGGGCGCGCTCTGTTCCAGCAGCCGCCGCAACAAATGCGATTTGCCGGAGCCCGAATTGCCCTGCACCAGGAGGCGGGTCGCCAGCAGTTCCTCGAGGTCCATGGCGGCCGCGGCGCCTGCCGTGGTCTGCCCCATCTCGATTGCAACCGTCATGTCCCCGACTCAAGTCCCGTCATTCGCGGACAGCGGCTTATCAATCCCGCCGCCGCGCGTCGAGCGGCACGGGTCGATCATGCCGCGTTGCCCACGGCGGCGTTCAGGCGTGGTTCGATTGCCGTAGAAGTGCGGGCCGATAGGGCGGTTGCGGATCGTCGTCCTCGTTTGCGGGGATGAGGCAGGAGCCGAATTCCTGCCTGATCCGCTCCATCTCGGCGATGCGTTCGTGCAGTCGCTGCAAATGCTCCGGCGATGTTGCCCGCCAGAACCGGAACGTGTCGGCCGTGAGCGGCACGAAAGCCGTGCCGAACAGCGTCGGCTCGGGAACGATGGTGCGTCCGAGCAGCAGGAAGCGGTCGGCGCCGGAGACGACGAGGGTCGCATAGCCCCGGTTTCCGATCCGCCTGATCCCGTTCAGCGACCATTCGGCGAGCTTGCCGAAATAAGGCTCCTCGCGCCAGCGATCGGGGCAATGGTCGTCGACCGTGACGTTCACGGCATCCTGGCTGAAATGCACGATGATGCCCGACTTCGCCGGGAACCAGTCATCGTCGAGATGCCCTTGCAGCCAGGCGCAGACGAAGGAGCGGCACATCTGGGGGCGGCGGTCGTAGATGGTGCAGCCGGTGCCGGTCTGCCAGTGCTTGCAGAGCTGGTTCACCGGCTTGTCGACGGCGGCCACTTCGAGGATATCGCAGCAGGCGTTGCACGATCCGCATTGCCGGGCCAGCGGCGTCGTCTTCGGCACGCCGGCCGCCTTGAAGCCCTGGCCGTCGCGCACGAGCAGTTTCTGCTTCTCCAGCGCGTTCAACGCGCGCTCGATCTTGAGACGGGACAGCCCGGTGGCGTCGATCACGCCCTTCATGGTCGTCGCGCCTGCCTCGACCGCGCGGACGACGCTCAGCATCGTCTGATCCATTACTTCTGCTTCTCTGTCTGTCCTGGATCCCGATGCAGGCACGGCCCATCCGCCAAATTTGCGTCACACAGGGAACGGTCCCAGCTCAATCGTCGGATTGAGCGCGTCGTTGCCGATGAATGCAATCCGCGGCGTCATTGCCGGATGACGGAAGTGGGGTCCCTCGCCGGAACCCAGCACATTGCCCGCGCATCCCGATCCGGTCACACGTACCGGCGCGCCTACTGCGCGCCGGATCCGCCCTGCACGATCTTCTCGTTCAGCTTCTGGTCCACAGTGTCGACCGTGCGGTCGATCTCGGAATTGGGCACGCCGAGCTGATGCGAGATCAGCTTCACCAGGAGGTCGACGCGCTCGATGAAGGGCGCGCCACTTGCGACGGCACGCGCGGCCGATGACGGCTTGAGCAGGCTCTCGGCGGCCTTGGCGTATTTCGCGAAGGGCACCTGGTCCTGCGGATCGGCGCCGAGGCGGCGCGCGATCGCATCGACATGGTCGTAGATCGTCTGCGAGCGCTTGAGATCGCCGTGCACGGCATCGCGGATCGATTGCGGCTCGTGCGGCGTGATGCAGCGGTAATTGCCGGTCAGCAGCATCGACCATTTCGCCAGCGGCACGAACAGGGAATCGAAAACTTTCAGCTTCACCGGCACATCGTGGCCGTCGAGCGTCACAGCATCGATGTCGGCCTCCAACTCGCGCAGCACCTTGTTGTGCTTCTCATCGGCGAACACCGACGCCTTGAAGTTGGTGGGCAGGCCGACATGCAGCACGTTCGCGGCTTCTTCCCGCGGACGGAACGCCTGCGGGTCGGGCGAGCACAGCGTCACCAGCCCGGGCTCGAACCGCTCCCACACCTGCGCATTGGTGTAGGCCTCTTCCAGATCCATGTCGGCGAGCGCCGGAATCCGCTTCAGATAGGGCAGCGGCGGCATGTTCATGATCGACAGGCACGGCAGCTTCGCCGCGGCGATCTTCACCATGAGAACGCGCACCGTGTGGTTGGTGTATTGCGGCTCCTGCATCGCAAGGCCAACCATATCGTAGCGGGAGAGATCGACATTGGCCGGGGTCACGGCGTCGAGCTTGCCGGGCAGATCGCGCGAGAAGATCGCCCGGTGCACCGCCTCGTCCCGCAGCTTGATGCGTACCTCGGTACCTTCGCGGTTAATCAGCTCCGCGGTCTTGGCGCGGCAGACCAGGGTCACGTTGTGCCCGGCCATCAGCAGCTTCGTGCCCAGCAGGGAGCCGTAAGAAGCCCCGAGAATCAATATGTTGCGCGCCATGCTCCGTCCCTTTGACAATTTGTGCGATTTTTGAGCCCCGGCCGTCATCCGGCGGGCGAGTTGCCGGCATGTAAAGCGAAGTCCGCGAGGATGGCAACTGGGATAATGCATACAAGGCGGCGCCGAAATCGGCCTCGCCTGGATGGAGCGAAGAAAGATTCGACGATCATTACGTCCGCCGGCAGGGACTCCCGCCTTGCGCGGCACTCGATCCGGCCATGGGCGCTCGTTTCTCGCCCGACCGATAAGCCTCGGTACCTGCCGCCGTCAGTCCGCTCGCCAATGCTGTACGGCTTTACCGAATTCCGATCTGTCTGATGTCGCGCTCGTCCCGGCTCACCGTGAGGTGCGATCACACGTCGTCACGCTTCGCGTGCCAATGATCGGCACGTTGGCCGGTATCGCCGTCATCGTCTTGTCACGTCCGCAGCGCGCATTGACGAAGCGACAATCCGCCGCATCGCTCACCATATCGTGGTTTCACAATGACGGCCTAGGCAGGCATGTCTCTTCGGTCGGCGAAGTGAAGTCATTTCTATTCGCCGATCGCAACAAGAAACGACCGGGCCCGAATCGCAAGCGTGGCGGTCTACGCGGGCAAACAACTATGTGTCAGCGATGGAGCTGGGACGTGACGATTGAGTTGAGCCAGCCTCGGGTCGGCTCGTTTGGAATACCGGCGGTCCCGCGCAGAGCCTCCGCCGCGCGAAGCGAGGATGCAGCGATTGTCGGGGTGGGTCTCGTCGCCTCGAGGCGCTGCGCAGAACGTGAGGCCGGCGGATCTGGACGCAAGTCCGGGCAATCGTTGACGGCGCCGTTCGGGGGCTGACATGGAAGGTGATCATTGGCCTTACGGCTCGTGCGACGGCGCCGGGCAAAGCCTGGCTCGCTTGCGGGATCGCGCGTCACAATTTTTCGCAAGCCTGTCCGTCGCGGAGCTCGGGCGTGAGACGGACCGGCAATTGTGGATTTCGGACTGGCTGAGGGTCGCAGACGACTACCGGGCATTGGCCGAATCCGCGCGCGACACCGGCTCCGCTCAGATTGCGCGGGAAGCGTGGCTATGTTCGCTGACGGCCCTCGAAGTCGTCAGACGTCTGTCCTGCCCGGGTGATGTCGCAAGTGCCGACCTCGCTGACGAGGTCGGCATCAGCCTGAGGGGCTTCGAGGCAGAGGCTGGTCTGGCGATCGAGCGCGTCAAGATCGACTGCTTCGATCAAGGGGTGCTGGCTGGCTTCTTTCTGCCGGCGCTCCGTCATGGGCCTTCCGCGCCGGCGGTGATCTGCGTCAGTGACGAGGACATCAGTTTGGGCTCGATGATGAGCCGGCTGTTGCCGGCCTCGCTCTGCGGGACCATGTCGCTGCTGCTCGTCGATGCCGGCAATTCGACGGTTCATCGTGCCTTCAAGCCGGTGCACAGGCTTCAGTGCTGGTTGGACTATCTGCAGGGGCGCCCCGATGTCGACCCGCGGCGGATCGCGATCTACGGCGAAGGGACGGGCGCCTGTCATGCGTCCCGCCTTGCCCTCTCGGATCGCAGGATCGCGGCCGCGGTGTGCGACGGCGGCCTGTTGACGCCGCGCATGCGTCGCGCCTCGCTACGCTGGATCAGCGGCTTCGGACAGGCCGCCCCTGACGGCGCCTCGACGGGTTCGTTGCTGCCGTCGCGTCGGCTGCCGTGCCCGCTGCTCATGATCGTCGGGAGTCGCTCCATGATATGGGAGCAGGACGCTCTCGAGCTGCAGGCCGATTATCGGCAGACCGGAGCGGATTGCTCGGTCGTCGTCCCCAACAACGTGTCGCACCCACTCGGCGAGGTCGAGAATTTCATCGCCGTCGACGACTTCGTTCTCGAATGGCTCGACAGCAAGCTTGGTGCGGCCCGTCCGCATGAACCCGTGACGTACCTCTAGCCGGTCAGGGCATAAGCGGCGCGCTATCCTGACGCGGCGCGACGACGTCAGCGTTCGGCTCGGGCACTCAGTCTGTCCCGGACATTTGCGGATTACGACGCGTCGATCGCCAGCAATCGAGCCGCCAGCCGGGCGTTCCTGGCGATCGTAGCGAGCGCGCCATTCAGTTCAGCTAAAGTCTTCTCGTCGAGCTCGTTGAACATGGTCGAATTCAAGGCGAGCCTTCTCTTGGATAGTTTCTCGATCTCCGTCTTCGCCTTCGCCGTCAGCGACATCAGAACGAAGCGGGCGTCGTCCGCTGCCGGCCGTCGCGATAGCAAGCCGCTCTTTTCCAGGGTCTTGGTCTGGTTGGTGACGAAAGCCGGATGGACCCGCAACTTGTTCGCGATCTCGATGCCGGCGACGCCGCGCCCCTCGTCCAGCTCGGTGATGGCCATCATGATCAGCCATTGCGGCTGGGTAATGCCCAGCAGTCCGGCCCAACTCGCGTGGATGTCCTCCAGCTGCGCGTGAATTTCGACGACGTTCCAGATGAAGTCCGTGATCGCCCTGTCGAGTTTTTTCTCGATCATGTGGCTTTGCCCCCCGCTTCGGCGTTGATCCCTTCTTATTGCTCTTGAATCAGTCTTTTAACGGCATATTCCGAGGGCGTCTCAGATTTCCGTCGTGATGAGGCCGAAACCGTCCGACCATTTGATGCTTGCAAAAAGCAATTAATTAAATTACGTATCGTCGCACTCAATCTTTGCTGCTCTTGACCCTGTCGATGGACGGCGATGTGAGACCTCCAAGAAAGCCCTCGGGATGCCCCCTGAGGGCTTTTTACTTTTTATTCAGCATGTTAGTTCGCATTCCGACAGGTTCTGTTGCTCTCGGGCAACATCTCTCGCCGAACTTACAATTCACTAAATCAATAAATTGAGGCGATTGTTTTTATAAACTATACGTGAGGAACGACGGAGGGGGGGCACCTCACTGTCGTTTCAGTCCGGACCTTCAGTGCGGATCTGAATTGAACGGAAATTATGAGGGTGAAGCGGTGTCCTCCGAGGAAGCCGAGCCCCCTGAATCGACCTGGAGGTTTACCTAATGAAGTTGACGAAGTCGCTCTTTCTCGGCTCGGCTGCCGGCCTGATGGCCGTCTCCGGGGCGTTCGCAGCCGATCTTCCCGTGAAGGCCAAGGCGGTCGAATACGTGAAGATCTGCTCGCTGTACGGCGCCGGTTTCTACTACATCCCGGGCACCGACACCTGCATCAAGCTGGGTGGTTATCTGCGCGCCGAAGTCGCGTTCAACACCAACAGCAACTACGGCATCTCGAACGGCTCTCCGGCCGGTGCGCACAACCGCCTCAGCAACTACTACCAGATGCGCGCTCGTGAAGATCTCAACATCGACACGCGCACCGCGACCGAGTACGGCGTCGTCCGTACCTTCTTCGACGGCGTGTTCACTTGGACCACCGGCGGCTATCAGGGCTCCGGCTCCGCGACGGGCGGCACGGTCTATACCGGCAACCTCGGCCTCAACACCTCCGGCGCCACGCCGGCGCTCGTTGGTTCGTCGATCAACGGCACCGACGGCAACACCTCGGGCGGTTCGCTCGGCGTGTACTACGCCTTCATCCAGTTCGCTGGCTTCACCATGGGTAAGGCCGTGTCGCAGTTCGACGCGCCCTGGACCAACTATCCCGGCAACAACATCGACAGCCTCGTCGGCGGTTCCGGCACGGTCACTGGTGTCAACCAGTTCACCTACACCGCTGACTTCGGTCAGGGCGTGACGGCGGCCTTCTCGGCTGAAGACGCGACGGCCTACTATCAGGCCGGCAACATGAATCTGACCGGCGCCAGCGCTGGCAGCATGATCGGCGGCACCTACGGCTCCAACGCCATCGGCGGTTCGCGTTCGCCGAACCTCGTCGGTATGGTCCGCGTCGACCAGGCTTGGGGTATGTTCCAGGCGTCGGTCGCTGCGCATGACAACCACGTGGCCTATTACGGCGCCACCGAGACCACCGGTCACCCCGACGACAAGTGGGGCTGGGCGGTTCAGCTCGCTCTGTCGATCAAGAACATCCCGACCGGTGCGGGTGACGTGATCAACATCCAGGGCGTCTACACCGACGGTGCGACCCGCTACAACTTCCAGAACCTGGCGGGCAGCAGCTACTCGATGTTCGGCAGCTCCGGCGTTGCCTACCAGAGCGTCGGCTTCGCCTCCGCTCCGGACACCGTGTTCATCACGGGCGGCCAGCAGGAGACGGTGAAGACCTGGGGCTTCCGCGGTGCTTACACCCACAACTGGGATCCCTACTGGAACACCGCGCTCTACGGTGCCTACGCTCAGGCGCAGTACGGCTCGGTCGCCAAGACTGCGCTTTGCGGCGCTGGCGGTGCAGGCGGCGTGTTCGGCGGTCTCGCCGGTGTCACCGGCTGCAATCCTGACTTCGCGGTCGCCCAGATCGGCCTGATCACCCGCTGGACCCCGGTCAAGAACCTGACCTTCTCGGGTGACGTGAACTGGACCCACCTCGACCAGAAGTACTCGGGCACGGTTGGTTACGCCGGTGCCGGCACGACGGCCAAGCCGGCCGCTCTGTACGAGCTGAAGGACCAGGACAGCATCACCCTGCTGCTCCGCGCTCAGCGCAACTGGTAAGATCTGTCGAAGTCTTTCGACGAGCACCCGGCGGGCAACCGCCGGGTGTTTTTTTGTGCGCGGATGTTGCGAGCGGCCCGGCGGCCCGTGGTTCCGTAGCCCGGGTGAGCGCATAGGGACGTCAGTCGCAAGTGTCCCTCGGGCCGTCAACCCGCAACGGCAAAGTATCCCATTTAACCGAAATTCGGATTTATCGCGTGGGACTCTCACCCCGGTTCGCGAAGGCGCGCCCGTGGCCACACGCGCGGTGTCATCGTCGGGGTTGATGGCGGGCGATCCAGTACTCCGAGACGGCTGTGATCGAGCCGCTACGCCGCGGCGTATAGGATTCCCCGCTTTCGCGGGGAATGACGGCGGCACTTGGAGAGCAAGCTGCCGCCTCATACGCCGTCATTGCGAGCGCAGTGAAGCAATCCAGAGTTGACCTTCCCCCAAAAAAGTGGACAGGGTTCAAGCCGATTTTAGCTCCATCTCGACCGGGCTGATATAGCCGATAGCCGAGTGTCTGCGGTGATGAT
>NZ_LBJC01000027.1 GCF_004114535.1 Bradyrhizobium nanningense | reverse complement strand
CGGCTGATGCCGACCGCGAAGACAACCATGCACCCGGCAGTGTCTCCTCAGCGATTAGATGCTTGACGCCCCGGTAGCGATTAGACAACAGCAAGAGCGGACCCCGTCGGAACGCAGCAGCTCGCAGCCTTAGTCGATCGCCTCGTCGGCGCGCAGCTTAACAACTCCGCCCGGCTTTAGCCGTGGCGGGATCCTCTGGAGGACATGGTGGTTTAGCCGCGCTTAGCGAAATAACCGGCGGTCACCTCATCTTTGTGGGCGGCGAAGGCTTCCAGGACTTCGGCCTTCTCACGCTTCGGGACCTTGAAGTGATCCAGGCTCCGCCCGAGTTCCGCTGCGACCTCGTCGAACTCTGCGGGTGAGATCCGGAGGTTGCGGTGGGCCTCCTCAAGGCCAAGCGGCGTTGCGCCGGGCCTTGTAGCTGTGAACTTGAAAGGCCCACCCGAAACGTCGCAGACCCATAGCGTGCGCATGAACTTGAGGCCGGGCAGCCTTTCCAAGCTCTTGGTATGCCATTCTCGGAGCTGCGGATTCTTAGATTTCTGGCCGACCATAGGATTCCTAACGACGGCATCGCTAAAGTGGTCCACTACCGCCGCAATCGCGACAACGCCGCCCAGCCGCTCATAAAGACTTTTCTCAGGCGCGGTTTGCTTGTCCTGCGCATGCACGTTGTTCGCAGTCGCCAAAGCCAGTGGGACAGCGGTTATCGCCAACCCTGCGACGATGTTTCGTCGGGTGATGGAAGTCGAAAGAGCCCTTGCCATTGGTGCCTCCTTGGGGATAGCTCGAAAGGTCTCACCGCCTCGAGCACATGCACTCTGTGTCCGTAGCTCAGCGTCTTGCGATGCCAATGCGTGCGTCCGCATTGTTCGCGTGTCCCACCCGTCTGATCGGCGCTCTGCCTGCTGCTCTCTTGGATGGCTTTGAAGGGAAAAGGTTCCCGTCAAAATCGAAGTGGACGTCCCGATCCAAACCCGCGCCGTGGCTCACGACTGCAAAATGTCCGGACAGGTCAAAGCTGCCTTGGCCCGCTCGCATCGCCCTGTTCGGGTCACCTTTAGGAAGCAGACCTCGCGGCGCTCCGAGCTAAGGTCAGGCTCGGGCCAAAAGGCGACGTTCAGTCGCCTTCACACTCTCATTGGAGCTGCATCAGTGGAGCTTCTTGCGGATCGATTTGGCGAATTCGCTTAGCTCGATCAAATCCTCGCGGATCATCTGACGCATAGGGCCACCAGCAGACTTAAACGGTCTGCAAACCTTGTTCCTGGAGAGGCGCGAACCTAGGTGACGTTGTGTTACCATGGTGAGCATGTTTCGCTTCAGAATCCCGCCCACCGTTCTGCTCGTCCTTATCGTCGCGGGCGCGTCCTGCATTTTCGTGTTTTACGGCCTCTATCTACTGATCGCGCTGATTGCGTTGAACTTGGCCTGCCTGCTGTTAGCCCCGATCGCGAGGCGGCGCGGATGGGGCGCTGAAGGGCGGCTCACGAGACATCTCAGTCGTCCCCAGATCGAAGACGAAAGCCGCAGAGCCATTAGGCGCGGGAGCGTACGTGCCCTGAAAGAAGAGGGATGACCGTTTCAGAGGAAGTCCGAGTTTGGCGGCTTCGAGTGCGCGGCTTTACGGTTGCTGGAGCTGTATGTCTCGCCTCGATTTTCTTGCGACCTGCGCCGCACCGCTGCGACGCTGGCCGGTGAACTCGGCTTCTCGGACGCGGCCATTGCCAAATGCCTCGACCATGCCGTGACCAAGGACGACGGCGAGAAGGTCGCTCGCGTGACCGGGGTCTACGTTCGGTCCAAGCGCATGAACCAGAAGCGCAACGTGCTCGATGGCGTCGCAGCCGAGCTCCGACGGATCATCGCCGAGCCTGCGCCTACGATGTCCGCGAAAGCCGACTTGCGCCTCGTCGCCTGATCGCTCAGTGCACCACGGATACGATAGAGAAAACGAAATGGCCGCAGATTGCTCTGCGGCCCACCGGCATGAAGTATTGTTCCATACTAAAATAACCTGCCCCGGTGCGAACAACGTTCTAGCGCGAGTTGCGCAGCACAGGGATACCGGGCCTCTACTTAGGTCGAAGGTCTCAAGCAGCACTGGCAAAGTCCCAATTAACGCCCGGCCGATCGAGCGCCAGCCGGATCGGTTTCGAGTTACTGCCAGAGAGAGATTAGAGCGTGAGCTTCAAGGTGAGTTCGCGAATTGGCAGCTTTTCGTTCCTGCCGGGCGGTCCTTGTTCACAAGCATTGGAAAGGCAATTGCGGCTTTCGAATACAGTGGGATGCTCGATCCTCTGACCGTTCGCTTCGGGAGGTTCTTTGCGAGCATTCGAGACGAACGAGGCAACCTGGTGTTTCGTGCCAAACGGCCCTCTGAGCAGCAGCAGCGAAATCGAAACGAGCTGATGCATAAGCTCTTCGGCGGCAACATTATGTTCAATCGGGATCAAGCGTACGTTGTTTCCGATGACGGCCGAAAGATTCCCTTTGCATCCTTGTCATCAGGACAGCAGGAGCTGCTCCCGCTCTGGTTGTCGATCGAGTTTGCTCAGGAAGAACCACGGAGGAGCATGGTCTACATAGTGCTCGCGCACTCCAAAATTCTTGGAAGGTGGTGGACTGGCGCTTCTTGCGGTTGCCGCCGTGCGACAGCAGGTGTGCTAGTGCGCTAAGCCTGACATGAGTTCGTTCCCCGGTCTGGAGCGTGGCGCAGCAGAAAGTGCTGAGCGTTGCACATTTACAACCCGCGCCGCCATCAGAGGCAGTAAGCTGGCCGATCAAGATAGCTGAAATACATTTTCTGTTTACTTCGATACGATCAGCGGGGGCAAAAATGTTTGATGTCTATCGCAACGATAAATGCGACTTGCTCGTCCTAAGCAAAGGTTCTGCGTTACCTACGCTCAGCTCCAGACAAAAGTGGCGTAAGAGCAGAAAAAGGGTTTCCAAAGTTAGCGACGAGATAAGATCAGCCGTTCAAACACAAGGATATTACGTCCGCAGCTTGCGGGCTACCAAGAAGGGGATAATCTAGGTTGAGCACGTCGGCCGGGACCGAGATGACGCTGATGCGCTGGGGCATGCCACCGCCGCGCATAGGGCGGACCGCTTCTCTCCATCAAGACAGCGAATTCAGACGCAGCTCGCGGGCTGTTCCTGGAGGTCCGAAGTCCGTAACGCTGGCAGTGTAAACTTGAACGTCGTTCCGCCGCCTAGGCGCGGACTTGCTTCGATCCGGCCACCATGCGCCTCGATAATGGCCCGTGAAATTGAGAGTCCAATTCCCATTCCGCGGGGCTTGCTGGTCGCAAACGGCTGAAACAACTTCGACGCCATTTCCTCCGATATGCCTGAACCGGTGTCGTCCACCTCAATCGCGAACATCGTTGCTTCCGCAGGCATCGTACGAATGGTCAGTTCGCGCTGGCTGCAGTCCTCCATGGCCTCAATAGCATTTCGAATAAGGTTCACAAGTACTTGCTGGATTTGGACTTTCTCGACCAAGACGAGATCGACCTCGGGATCAAATTGGAATGTAACGCGGATGCCCCGTTCCTTTGCTCCAACGAGAGCGAGGGCAGCGGCCTCCTCGATTATCTTCGCGATGTTTCCGACTTGTTTTTCACTCTCGCCGCCGCTCGCAAATTCACGCAAGCGTCGGATGATCTCCCCGGCGCGCAGAGCCTGTTTCGCTGCATTGTCCATCGCCCCCTTAACAGTCGTAATCGTTCGGGGATCTATGTTGTCATCTAGTAGACGGCGCGAGCCCTTCAAATAGTTCGCAACCGCCGACAATGGCTGATTGATTTCATGCGCGATGGCCGAGGCCATTTCGCCCATTTCGGTCAGGCGCGACACATGGATCAGCTCGGACTGGAGCTCGCGCAAGCGAGCTTGCGTCTTCTGAACTTCCGTCATGTCGCGGATGAACCCGGTAAAGAAGCGTTCGCTGCCTATCCGAACCTCCCCGACGGAAAGTTGAATAGGAAACGTCGAGCCATCCTTTCGTCTCCCGTCCACTGAGCGGCCGATTCCGATAATGTGGCGCTCTCCTGTCCGGCGATACCGTTCGAGATAACCGTCATGCTCCTCCCTATACGGCGACGGCATCAGTAGATTGACATTCTTGCCGATGGCTTCAGCCGCGACATAGCCGAACATCTGTTCGGCAGTGGCGCTAAAGGATTGGATGGCGCCTTGCTCGTTAATCACAATCGCCGCTTCGGGTATCGTGTCGATTATCGACTGAAGGTGGGCCTGTCGCGTCGCGGCGCGGGAATTCGCTTGCTTCAGGCCGCCCCCAATCCACGCCGCACCAACTCCCATCAGTACAAATGTTGCGCCATTGAGGAGTTCGGGCCAGCCGACGCCAAATCTTCCAATGAAGTAGGACACGGCGGGGATGCTCAGGCCCGTGGCCAAAATGCCGGGACCGAGCCCGCCTGCACCCGCGACCAGCAGCACAGCCGGCATGAAGAACAGATAAGGCGCCTGATCCCGAAGCACCGGTTCCAGAATGAAGCGAAGAGAGAACGCAATCGTAACCGAGATGGCCGCTAGTGCGTATTGCGATGCCGCTGCATGCGTCTTATGGACGACTGCCGTCGTTTGGACCAAAATGCGGCCAGGTCCGCCTACAATCATCTTAACTCCCAGCGCACAAAAAGGTGAAGACACCAATCCTCTAACTGATGACCGACGGAAGCTGTTTATAGAAGAGACTGCGCAAAGCTAGGCAAAGGTAGCCCACTCAGAAGTAGCATCTGCGGTCTTCGACGTACGTCGTTGCTCTAGCGCAAACTGTCATACGCGCATTTTGAGAATCCTCTAAAAATAGGTAGTTTCACGGTTCTCCCACTGCCCAATATTTGCTGGCATGACTTGCCAGATTGCATTTAGATTAGATGGCATGAACGTGTAATTCACCGACCTGCCAAAGGAGCCTGAGGGTGTTTATTTTTTGGTAGTCCGCGCGGCCTGCTCCAAAAGCATCTTTCATCATTAGCTCAATGGTAAACTGCTGGGCCAAACGAAAGCCGCTTCTTAGGTAGAGTTGAGTATGCAGCGTTTTATTGGAGAGCAGAATATCGCGCATTTCGAACGCCTCCTGTCCGAGGAGCAGCCGGAGAAATCGCGCGCCTTCATTCAAGAACAGTTGGTTGCGTCAAAGCGCCGGCTGGCGACGCTCACCGCTGCCTCAATGGGCGTACATTCCAATGCTCAAATCATGCGGGAGCGCGCCTTCGCGCGTTCCGCGCCAAAGATGACCAACAAGTTTCAGTGGCAGTTCGAGGCCGCAGCGAAGCCCTTATTGTTGATCGATCCAAACCCTGGCTTGCACATCGTCGATGCCAATACGGCCTATGCCTCGGCGACCATGATCGAGCCCGGCAGGGTTGCCGGGGAGAAGATGTTTGATGTCTTTCCCGACAACCCCGACGAGCCGCTGGCCGATGGCGTTGCAAACCTGTTTGCCTCGTTGCGCGTGGTTGCCGAAACCGGTCAATCAGACGCCATGGCGGTGCAGCGGTATGACGTTCGAAACGCCAGCGGTGTCTTTGTGGAGCGATATTGGCAGCCGCTGAACAGCCCGGTGCTTAGCGGAAGTGGTAATCTTGCCTTTATCCTGCATCAAGTGATCGATGTCACTTCGACGTACGCCAGTGCAGGACGCACCGTCTAGCGAAATGCGCCTCACGCAACCCGCAAATTGTCTGCCGAGCTTTTTCCATTGCGGCCTGTCACCAGTTCATAGCTGACGCGCGCACCCTCGGCTAGGTCGATAAGCCCCGCCTTTTGAACCGCCGAAATATGGACGAACACGTCCGGCCCGCCGCTGTCCGGCTGGATAAAGCCGTAGCCCTTCGTTGCATCGAACCACTTCACGATTCCCAACGCCATTTCCTACTCCTCAAGGCCAAAACAAAAATATCTCGCTCGGCTGATGATCATGAATGACCTGCGAATTCGTCTCGTAATTTCCAGATAGCGCCATTCGCAAGTCGCAGGAGGTCACGTTCGCCCTTGCTGGCTGAAACTTCGAGAAGCGTCTGCAATCGAGCGCGCAGCAGCCCCCTGGGACTATGCGCGAGAAACGGATCTTTATCGACGAACTTCCATGACTTCTCGAAGGCGATGTCTAGCAGACCGTCTTGCCTCGACTCATGATCCCTCACCGCGCGCTGCTCGGAGCGGCCTGGCATGCCGGCCCCCGTAGCTCGATTGAATTTAAACGAGGCATCCACCCTCTGCAGCTCACGCGCAGCCATCGCGCTTTCCTCCTGGAGAACTCTTAGATGTCGTTCAAAACGCAATTCTTTCGACCCTTCATTGACCTCGCTCAACAAAATGAGCCCGACCGTCGCAAGTAGTGGGCATGTGCTAGGCCGATGAAGACCATGAGATCCGCGCGGGGGGCTCATGCGCCGTGACAGTTGCCTCTCGGTTTGAATGCCGCCTTTTAGTTCCGAAATCGGAACCGATAGTCTGGCCTGAATCGTACCTGCGAGGAGTTTGATGTCTGTCAACGCGACATCGAGCCAGCGTGAAAACCTGTCATCAATTCGGTTCTTGTGAACGCTTGGGCAAGCAAATGAATGAAGCTCATCAATTTGCATTAGCGATGTTTGTTTTGGTCTGCGCAGCTGTCGCGCTGATCTCGGGGCAACTTTACATCGAGTCCAGGGCAACCACTGCATCCGCAGCTGAGCACTTGCGAGCAGCTTCATTGAACATTGCGCGATCAACCGAGCACGGCGCAACGCTCCGGGCGATGGCCGATCGATAGGCCGGCTGCCTCCACAAACGCTTCCGCAACAGCCCTTAGGCAATCACCCGAATTGGAAAAAGGGCGCGTTGGGATAGATCAGACACTCCCCACTCAAGGAGAGACAAAATGCTCGCACTATCGCTTGGTGTTATGAGCGCCAGTATCTTCAGCGCTCATATTTGCGATCTTTACCTAAACCTGAAGGCTCTTCGCGGCCAACCAAACAAGTAGTCGGCGGACCGACGTTCTCACGATCTCTACTCTTATTCACAATGGGATCGCGCGAAGCATACCGTCGTTGACACATGTGGCCAGCGATTAACCTCCTATTGGCAGAACTGGAACCAATGGGCACGCCAAAGGTTATTCGGGCGAAAGAGATTCCTGTGCCGTCCTATTGTCAGGTTCTTCAAAGACGTGATTGGCGATAAAGGCCAAGTTTACCAGGCGTGCCAGCGTGCCATGGAAGTCAACGCTCGGAGTGAGGCAGAGGTCGTACGCATCGCGAAGCAAGAGTTCTGCGAACTGCATTCGACCCGAGATTGGTCATTGCACGCCGATCGCGTTGACGTGAAGCCAGCCGACTTTCCCTCCTGATCCGACCTTGGACACTTCCGGCAGTCGAAAGTCTCGACAAAAAGGAACAAGATCTGTCGCACACAGATTGGCGACAGTGACAAAGCAGCGCCGCCTAACCAACAAATTCGGTTAGAGCGGCGTTGTGCATGTGAGGAAACTCAAGATGAGTGGCAGACCTCTCATTCTCTTCACAATTTCGCTGTTCGCGATTGCTGCGTGGGAGTGCCCTCCACCCAAAGGGCCACATCCCGTACTACTGCATTGGCTGAGCCGCTGAGTCGCAGCACCTACACGGCCGGCCTAGGTGCATTTGTAGCGCCGGTGGAAGCGCGAAGGGCCGCATCCGCACTTTCGGCCACGTGCCCGAAATCACCTCTCAGCGCCATCAGGGCGCGGCGTTCTTCTTCGATTTCGTACGAAGTGCGAAAGCCCAGCTTTCTCAACATGGGAACCGGAGGGCACCACCCCTGGATCGAGTGTTGAAACAGAAAGCTGGTCACCAGCGCCGGAAGCGCAAGCCAGCGCCGGCTGTTGGTGGCCGCTAAGGCTATCCCTGTGAATCCGATCACTGCGGCGTTGGCCTCGATCGCTCTCTCGATGTCCCACTCCCGATCGATTTCGCGCAAGCGCTCGGCAATCTCGCCACGATGTTCAGCAAACTAGGCGACGTTCGCCCGCATCACGCGCTGGATGCGACGATTATCGCTATCGGAGGAATGAAGAGGCACCCGGTTCCGTGTCGTCGTCATAATCTCCTCCACGCACTGCCTCGACTACGTTTATTGTTCGGGGTTGTTCCTAATATGGAAGGGCAAGTCAGGCTCTGTTTGAAGCATACCGCGGAATCTGGACTCGTCTGTAACGCGGGGCCGACGCTCGCTTGAGCGTGGTTCGCCCGGGAGACTTGCCGCAAAATGCCAGCTTTGGACACACAAGCGGCGGTCGGCGCGAGCGCGCTCCCCGTGTCCACTCTACCGTCGATAGCGATCCGCTCGGCCCTCGGAAGCCGGCGTTTATGATGGGGTGGACGCCCCGCCGACGGCATCGATGTGCCAAAGTGGAGGTGTTTAGCACCACTTAAGGGAGGCGTCCGTGTTGCACGTTAGCACAATCGGTCTGGATATCGCTAAGCATGTTTTCCACGTTCATGGAGCGGACGGGAAAGGACGGGCTGTATTCAGCAAACGGATCAGCCGAGGAAAGCTCTTGGATTTCTTCGCAGCCCAGCCGAATTGCACGGTAGCTTTAGAGGCATGTGGCGGAGCCCATCACTGGGCCCGACAGCTCACGCGGCTTCGCCATGAGGTTCGGCTGATCCCGCCCGCTTATGTAAAGCCGTTTGTAAAGCGGCAAAAGAACGACGCGATCGATGCTGAGGCAATCTGCGAAGCTGCGCAGCGGCCAAGCATGCGGTTCGTTGCCGTGAAGAGTGAAGAGCAACAGGCTGCGGGTCTGGTGTTTCGAACCCGGGACCTGATGGTGCGGCAACGAACCCAGCTCATCAATGCGATCCGAGGACACCTCACGGAATATGGTTGGATAGCGCCCAAGGGGCCATCGCATGTGGCGACGCTTGCCGACCTGATCGAGGAGGAAGCGATGGCCAGCTCCCTTCCCGAAGCGGCCCGTCCCATGTTCCGAGTGATGCTAGACCTTCTCGCCGAGTTGAATGGCAAGATCGCGGATCTCGACAAGGAGATCGCGCGACGCGCTCGCGAGGACGAGGTATCGCGCAGGCTGATGACCATTCCTGGCATCGGCCCGATCTCCGCCACCGCGATCGCCGCCCTAGCGCCGCCGATCGAAACCTTCGCCAAGGGCCGCGACTTTGCCGCCTGGTTGGGCCTCACGCCTCTTCAAAAATCGACGGGTGGCAAACAGAAGCTTGGCGCGACGTCCAAGATGGGGGAGCGAACGCTCAGGCGCCTCCTCATCATCGGCAGCAGCGCTGTTGTGCAACAGGCGAGCAAACGCGGAGCGCCAAAGGGTTCCTGGCTCGAACAGATGTTGACTCGCAAACCTCGCATGCTGGTAACGGTCGCGCTGGCGAACAAGATGGCCCGGATCGTCTGGGCGTTACTTGTAAAGCGCGAAAACTACAGGGCTCCGGTCTCAGCCAAGGCTTGATCTTGGTGGGCCTGAAGTCGTCAGAGATGTAGTCGGTCGAAGGAGGGTATGGCACAACAGTCGGCGAGACGGGGCCGGAAGAACCAGGTGTACCCATCGTGCCCAGAGCACGCGTTTATGATTTGGTTCCGGTCTGCGAACTCCCATACGGGCCCGCAGCTTCATCGCTGCACCATCAGAGGCCGGACAGATGGCAGCATCCGACTAAGTGCCGATCTTCTTCAAAAATCGCTTGCATCTCACGGGGCGTCCACAGATGAGTACATGTCTTGATCCTCGACCCCATGCAAGAAGATCATCTCGGCGGGAGACGGAGGCCACGGGTACGCGCGCTGACCAGCGCGTGTGTGCGATGCAAACGGCCCGCTATCGCTTTGGTCCAAGAATGAGCTCAGGTACCGCCCCGCACTCAAATTGAGTAAGTCGCTCGACAAGCTCAGTATTGCTGTCGAAATTTAATCTGCGCACGTATCAAAAGATACAGACTCGCCACTGCGGCGGGCCTAGCCTTCACCCATCACCGCAAGGCCCGTGGCACGAGATCGGTGATGAGAACGCCGGTTCGCGCTCCCGCCCTCCACCAACAAGGGGACATGCGCCATGCTGACGCGTCGTCGTTTCAAGCAGACCAAAACACTCAACGAAAGATTGGCTGACGAGGCCATACGCTGCCGCGCGGAAGCGCGTGCGCTCGCGCCGGGGCGCCGCCGCGAGATGCTGCTGCGCCGGGCGCGACAGGACGAGACGGCCATGCAGATCGATGCCTGGCTGCGCTCGCCCGGCCTGAGGGCGCCGACATGAGCCAGCAATATCGCGCTTACCTCGTCGGCGAGAACGGCGTCTTCCGTTCGGCCGAAGCCTTCGAGGCCTCATCGGACGAGTCCGCCCTCGCCTTCGCGCGGCAGTTCACGCGGCACGGCATGGTCGAGGTGTGGCAGCTCGGCCGCAAGATCGCCGTGCTCAACTCCGAGCAATCCTGGCCGCCGCAGCAGCAGCAATCCCGACCGACACTGACGCGTCAATGATCGTGTGACCGCGCTCGCGACGCGAGAGACTCGATCGCGAATGAGAGCGTCACCTGCATCACGGGATCGTCAGCGTCGAACCCAGGACAGCGTCTGCCTCGCGCGGTCCCGCTTACTCTTCCGCAAGCTTGCGCGCGATATAGGCGTCCACCGTCTCGGCGAACGAGCGCTGCACGCCGACCGCCACATCATGCTGGTCGAGTGCGTCGCGCTGGAGCACGCGCAAGCCCCGACCGCGGGCGCTGACGGGCGCCGTGTTCAGATACTGGTCGATGGCGCCTTTGGCGAGCGGGATGGCCTTGGGATCGCCCCTGGCGATCAGGAGCCTGAGCAGGCTCTGGCATTCGGCCAAACCTGGCATGGATCTTTCGCCTCTCAACTTTGCTGCGATTTCGGCTTCGGCCGCTTCACGGGCTGGGTGTGGGTGCCGAACAGCGCCAGCAAGAACGCGACTTCTTCCTTCGAACCGACCTGGATCATGATTGTCTCTCCTGTTCGCTCCGTTGGTCGAGGGCCGGACGCGCGGAGTTCAGGACAATCGGGTTTCAACATTGTTTCAGGCGTGTTTCGTCGAGCTGCATTGCCCTCTCGTCCCGCCCATGATCTTGCGCTGTCCCCTTCTTCAACAAGGGTTGGCGTGATTGCATGGTTGGCGCTGCCGCGCCCGCGTGCAAACGGGATATCGTGGCAATTGTTCCTCGCTGCCTCACCTTGGCGAGCTCGATCGAAGCGAGACCATGCCGCGGCACTCGGCAGCTTCGAAGGCGAGCAACCATTTCGAATCCCGCTCGTTGTCGCCGGCACAATCACTTGAAGGAGACAACAACATGTCACGTCTAACTCTGCTGGCCGCAACCTTGTTGCTGCTCGCATCAGTGCCCGCAGGCGCCCAGTCGCAGCCCGCGCAAAGCGGGCCGGGCAACAACGCCGTCAACAGCTCGGACCACAACAACTCGAACAAGCCGGTCGAGGGCCGCAACAGCTTCACCGAGGGGCAGGCGAAATCGCGGATCGAGGGCGCCGGATATTCCAACGTCTCCGGACTGCACAAGGACGACCAGGGCGTCTGGCGCGGCAAGGCCGACAAGGCCGGCACCAAGACCGACGTCAGCCTGGACTTCCAGGGCAACGTGAACCCCGCCAAGTAAGGAATCATTCAAATGACAACCACCATTTCTCGCCTCTACGACAATTATTCCGACGCCGCGCGCGCCGTGTCCCGGCTCGAGGGGGCCGGCGTGCCGCACGCCGACATCAGCATCGTCGCCAACAATTCCGACAATTGGTACGGCTCGCGCTCCGGCAAGGTCGATCGTGACCGCGACGGCGTCGACGATCGCGCCGAAGGCGCCGGCACGGGTGCCGGCATCGGCGCCGGCCTCGGCGGCGCGGCAGGCCTGCTCGCCGGCCTCGGTCTGCTCGCCATCCCCGGCCTCGGGCCGGTCGTGGCTGCAGGATGGCTCGCCTCGACGGCAGCCGGCGCAGCCGCCGGTGCGGCCACGGGTGGAATCGTCGGCGCCCTGACCGAGGCCGGCGTCTCCAGGGAAGATGCATCGCGCTATGCCGAGGGCGTTCGCCGCGGCGGCACGCTGGTGACAGCAAAGGTGCCCGACCAGGACCGCGCGCGGCTCGATGCCCTGCTCCACGAGAGGTCCGTGAATCTTGTGGATCGCAGCGCGGCCTGGCAGAAGAGCGGCTGGACCGATTTCGATGCCGCAAGCCCGCCGCTGTCGCCGGAGGACATCGGCCGCGAGCGCGAGCTCTACGGCGCCGGCCCGCGGCGATAAGCCCGATACGACAAAGGCCCCGCACTGCGGGGCCTTTTTTGACGTGAGAGCGATCCACCCTGCCACGTCGGGAAAAACAGGAATTTAACGCCAAATTGAGCCAAATCCGGCGCATCGGATTCGGCGGAATGAAAGCTGTTCGCGCCATGCTGAAGCATGTCGCTCGCTCTCCTTGCGCAGACACAGGCGGGAGAGCTTCGGAGAGATCGCCATGTACTACGTCGCCGCTGCATTGCTGGGGCTGTCGGGACTGTTCTATTCCGCGAGCCATCACGAGATCGGCTCGTTCGGCACAACCGTATGCACCTATGGCGGTGCATTCTGCGACAACCCGCTGATCGTCTTTTCCGGCGCAGCGCTCACAGCCGCCTGGGGCATGTTCGTCAGCGTCAAGTAGCGAGCCGGCGCACGCCTTTCATCCGTGCATTCATGGCCGCGCCTGACGCGAGGCGCGCGCCGAGGCGTCCGGGGGCTCGAGAATTCTTGGGATGATGGGACTCTACACGTGTTTTGCCCGGCGGTCAAGTTGAATTAGTATTTTCAGAAATTGCGGGTCTGCCCTACGCGGCGTGGAACCTATGTTCTCTCGTTAGCATTTGCTATTGAGAACACCGCCCTCGATTAAGGTCCTCCCTTCCATGAACGACAGCGCCCTCTCCCCGACGAAATCCTCGCCGTCGCTGCTGCAACGACTGGGGCCGGGCCTGATCACCGGCGCTGCCGACGACGATCCGTCGGGCATCGCGACCTATTCGCAGGCCGGCGCGCAATTCGGTTACGGGCTGCTGTGGACGGTGTTTCTCACCACGCCGTTCATGATCGCCATCCAGCTCGTCAGCGCGCAGATCGGCCGCGTCACCGGCAAGGGGCTCGCCGCCAACGTCATGCAGGTCGCGCCGCGCTGGGCGGTGCTCGGCCTCGTCGCTATGCTGGTGGCCGCCAACACGTTCAACATCGCCGCCGACATCGCCGCGATGGCCGAGGCGCTGTCGCTTGTCATCGGCGGGCTCAATCACGAGCACGCGCTGATCTTCGCGGCGGGCTCGACCCTGCTGCAGGTCTTCCTGCCCTATCGCCGCTATTCGCCGGTGCTGAAATTTCTCACGCTGGCGCTGTTCGCCTATGTCGCGACCGCCTTCACCGTGAAGATCCCCTGGAGCACGGCCCTGCTCGCCGCGGTGTGGCCCAAGGCCAATGTCAGCGGCGACTATTTCCTCATGGTCGTCGCCGTGCTCGGCACCACGATCAGCCCATATTTGTTCTTCTGGCAGGCCTCGCAGGAGATCGAGGAGATGAACCAGGGCAAGCGCGACAAGCCGCTGCGCGAGCTCAAGCACGGCGGCCGTCCGGAGCTTGCGCGCATCAGGGCCGACACCATCTCCGGCATGCTGCTGTCCAACTGCATCGCCTTCTTCATCATCCTCACCACCGCGTCGGTGCTGCACGCCAACGGCGTCACCAACATCGGTTCGGCGACGCAAGCGGCCGAAGCGCTGCGGCCGCTCGCCGGGGATTTCACCTTCGCGTTGTTCGCGCTCGGCATCATCGGCACGGGTCTGCTCGCAATCCCGGTGCTGGCGGGCTCGGCCGCTTATGGCGTCGCGGAGATCTTCGGCTGGCGTGCCACGCTGGAAGCCAAGCCCGACGAGGCGATCGGCTTCTACACCATCATCGCGGCGGCAACCATCATCGGCTTCGGCCTCGGCTTCACGGGAATAGACTCCATCCACATGCTGGTGTGGAGCGCCGTGCTCAACGGCATCGTCGCCGTCCCCATCATGGCGATGATGATGCTGATCGTCTCGAGCCGCACGATCATGGGCCGCTTCAGGGCCCGGTCATGGCTGATCGCGCTGGGCTGGCTCGGCACCGCGCTGATGGCGCTGGCCGTCCTCGCCTTGCTCGGCTCGTCGCTGATCGGCTGAGCTAAAGCATGATCCGGAACGGCGCGAAGCGGTTTTCCGCAAAGAGGAAGCTTGCGCGCATGCGCCGAAGACCAGCGGCGGACTCTTGAATTACGGTCGCAAGAGCTGACGCGACTACGGTGTCACGGGATTGACGACGGGGGACGTCCTGGGCCCCGGCCGCGCCGGCTCGATCGGCGATTTCGGAGTGGTCGGGAGCACCTTGGCGCCCGCGGCCCGTGCCGCTTCGCCGGTGGTCGCATACATCGCGACATGGGCCGGCTGCGTCTTGGCGCGATTCCAGGGGCCGTGGTCGACGATCAGCATTGCTGCGATCGTCACGCCGGCCACGATGAGCGCGATCACGCCGGGATGGCGGAGCGCGGCGGAGATGGAATTGGCGAAACGACCACTTGTCATCGCAGGATCCGCTATTGTCCTATCGCAGGTTAATTCAGACGCGCCCCTTCCGGTTCCCGCTTCCATCAGGCGGGTTCCACACAGATTGCTCGACATCGGGCTCGCGCCGTCGCGCCTCTGTCCATGTTCAGTCAACGAGGATGCAACGCTTCAAATCAGCCAGTCATGTGACGCAGGTCCGTGATGCGAACCATGAAGGCCGTGGTCGGCCGCCTGTTCACCCAGCGCACCGGGGACAATTTCGGCAATCATCTGGGGGGCGTCTTTCTGATCGAGCGTAATGTGGGGATTTCCGAGTTCTTTGGGCTCGACGGCTGCGGCGAGCGCGGCAGGAGCTGGTCCGTCATCGAAGCGGAACGCGTAATCTGCGCCGCTGATCTCGAATCCAGTTTTGGCCGGCTTTGCTTCAGGGTCGATTGCAGCAGATCGCGTAGGCTGCTGCGGATCTTCGCCTGCGGTGTTATCGTCTCCTGCGGCGCTCGGTTGGACGATCCCGGGAGCTGAGTCTGGAGAGATCGAAGGCAAATCGTCCCCCGACTTGCCGTGCTCCAAGACAGCCAGCTCTGCCGTCTTCCATGCCGGTGACGCAGCGTCCGCAGCTTGGGACTGATGCTCATTGTCATTCCCGGCGCCGCTGCCGGATTTGGATTCCGCCTCCGCCATCTCCACGTCCGCCGGCTCGGCCGATCCCGGCTCCGCGGCGTGGGGCGAGGTGCCGTGATCCGCGCCGCCGATCGTTGCGACGCTCTCACCTGCTTCCGCTTCATTGGCGGAAGGCGAGTGCCCCGAATTGCTGTGGTCGTCGCTGCCAGGCTCCGCCGCCTTCGCTGCCGCTGGCGAAGCGTCCGCAGCCTGGGAACGATGCTCATTGTCATTCCCGACGCCGTTGCCGAGTTTGGGCTCCGCTTCAGCCATCTCCATGGCCGCGAGCGCTGCCGACCCCGGCTCCGCAGCGTGCGGCGAATTACCGTGGTCCGTGTCGCCGGTCGTTGCGGCGCTCTCTTCTTTAGCGGACGGCGAGTTCCCCGAATTGCTGTGTTCGTCGCTACCAGGCTCCGCCGCCTTCGCTGCCGCTGGCAAAACGTCCGCAGCCTGGGAACGATGCTCATTGTCATTCCCGACACCATCGCCGGGTTTGGACTCCGCTTCAGCCATCTCCATGGCTGCGAGCGCTGCCGACCCCGGCTCCGCAGCGCGCGGCGAATTACCGTGGCCCGTGTCGCCGGTCGTTGCGGCGCTCTCTTCTTTAGCGGACGGCGAGTGCCCCGAATTGCTGTGGTCGTCGCTGCCAGGCTCCGCCGCCTTCGCTGCCGCTGGCGAAGCGTCCGCAGCCTGGGAATGATGCTCATTGTCATTCCCGACGCCGTTGCCGAGTTTGGGCTCCGCTTCAGCCATCTCCATGGCCGCGAGCGTTGCCGACCCCGGCTCCGCAGCGTGCGGCGAATTACCGTGGTCCGTGTCGCCGGTTGTTGCGGCGCTCTCTTCTTTAGCGGACGGCGAGTGCCCCGAATTGCTGTGTTCGTCGCTACCAGGCTCCGCCGCCTTCGCTGCCGCTGGCGAAACGTCCGCATCCTGGGAACGATGCTCATTGTCATTCCCGACACCATTGCCGGGTTTGGACTCCGCTTCAGCCATCTCCATGGCTGCCGGCTTTGCCGACCCCGGCTCCGAGGCGTGATCAGAGTTGCCGTGGCCGGTGCTGTCGGCCGTCTCGAGGCCCGATAGGACAATCTCGGTCTGCTTGGTCGACAGAACACTGGTGTTCGAATTGACCGGCTCGCTCTTTAATGTGAGATTTTCGGCTGCCGGAGGCGCCGCACCATGACCAGGCGCGACTGATGATCCGTAAGCTGACATACCGGACCTACCGGCACTGTCCTCCGTCCTGTCCCCCGAACCGCTCGTGAAGGCGCTGGACTTTGCCGACGTTCCAAAGCCAGTCCGAACTTGTGCGAATTGGAAGCTCAGGCCGTCATCGTCCAGAGCGCTCCAGATTCCGGCCGCCGCAAGTGCAGTCTCGCTCGCATGGTTACTGTCCGTACTCGAAGCAATCTCATCGGTTGCGATCGCCGATATCAGCGCTTGTTCGAGCTGCTCCAGGGTGACCGCGACAGCTGCGCCATCTGGCGGAGCCACGACCTCCGTCTCGGCAATGGCAACGATCCCCTGCAAATGGATTTCCATCAGGCCGCGATCCCCGACCTCAAGCACGTGGTCGGTCGGATTCAGATAGACGATCGTTTGATTGCTGGCGGGATCGTAGATCCAGGCGAGGGTATGTGGCGGGATCGATTTGGCTGCCGCCGTCAGATGCAGCCAAGCCAGCGCCCCAAACGCTGCAAGATTGATCCTGCTCGGCCCGGGTGCGACATCCTGGAGGGCGTTGGAAGCGCCGGACTTGGAATCGGGCGGGCCGCGATGAACAATGTTTTCGACGTTGCCGCCCATCAATTGATCGCGGCTAAATTCGCCCAGACCGGAAGCGTGACCACGATCCAAGACGTCATCAAGTTTTTGGCCGTTGTCGGCCGCGGCGTCCTGGCCCGTATGCCCCCGAACGCCCTGTTGCGCGACGTTGTCGCTTCCAGTCACAAAGCCGGAAGGCCGGCTGAGATCGTGCGAGAGGACACCCGGGACTGAGTTGCCTGCGTGATCGGTGCCGACATGCGTGATCGCGGCCAGCTTTGTGGTCGTATTTTCTCCGGTGCCACTCAGGAGGCTGTCGATCGACCTAAGATCCAACTCACGCGCCTGCGCGGTGAGATGGGGATCGTGCAGGGCGTAGATCAACGCACCGGCGAGAGCGGCGAAGGTGCCATAGCCGCCCTGAAGGGACATCGGATTGGAAGCGAGCCGCGGAAGGTGATCTTCCGCGGCAGGGCCACCTCCGGTTGGAGTGTCGCTGGTTGCTCGCAGCAAAGGCGCAGCAAGATTTGGCGAGCCGGATCCAACAGGAGCGCCGCCTTTCCACGGCTTCGCGCCCAGGAATTGCTCGGCCGCGCGCAGCGCTCCCATTGCCGCAGCCGAGTTCGTGGCTTGGCTTGCTTTGGCAAGCAAGCCGCTCTCGGTGAGCGGGAGCGTCTCGCCGGATTCCGAGACGATGCGGTGTTGAAGAATGGCCTTCTTCCAGACCTCATATCCGGCCTGCTCGCCCGTCTGATCTGGACCATCATCATTCGCAAACCTGTCGTTCGCCTCCGACGCCTTGAGCTCGTCGGCAATTGCGAACGCCAGAAAGGCCAGAGCGAGCGCGCTGAAGCCAGAGGTGCGTTGCAACAATGAGATGGTTGCAAGCACCGTTCTGTTGGTGATCTCGAGCTTCTGAAAGATATTGTGCAGATGGACTTTGACTGTCCCTTGGGAAACGTCGAGTTGGCGCGCGATCTCCTTGTTCGACATTCCTTCCGAGACCAGTCGAACGATCTGACGCTCCCGGGGCGTCAATAGCTCCAGCGTCTTTTCGATCTTGCCGCCGCCATCAGCCTCATTACCGGTGGGCGAGAGATCGGACGGCTCCAGCGACACACCGCTCTTCGCCATCAGCCGCAGTGATCGCAGCATGGGGCCGGGAGCGGCATATTTCGAAATTGCGCTGCAGGCGCCGGCGGCAATCGCTGCGGTCAGATCCTCGTTGATGTCGGATTCGGTAAAGAACACCAGGCGCGTGGAGAGCTGCTCGGCTTTCGCGATCACGAGGATGTCGGATGCCGTCAGATCCGGCAGGTTGTCGGCAATGAGCACGACGTCGGGCGACAAATTCCTGAGGGCCTCGAGGCAGCTGGTCCCGTCGCTGGTCGACGCGACCACATCGAAGTCCTGCTGGCTCCCGAGGATCGACTTCAGTCCCTGCAAGACGATCGGTTGCCGATCGACGAGCACAAGCCGGATCGGCTTGAAGATCCCTTGCTTGGCGGAGGTGTCCAACATCGACTTTGCCCCGGCCCGGTCCTCTATGTCCTTCGGCATATGGCCGCGGCCGGGTGGGGCATTAAAATACAATTAATCCATGGAAAAAAGAGGCTTAGCGGGGTCCGCGGCCTAAATCTTTTGGACGGTAATAGGTGAAAAGTCCCTCCTTTGACCCGATGGCCATTGCGGTTGACTGGCTTGATGCCTATCGCGCGGGCGATATCGAAGCGATCTTGGACCTCCATGCCGATGATGCCGTGGTGCACTGCGGTTGCGGTGGCGCCCAAACCGTCACCGGCCGCGAGGCACTTCGTGCCTATTGGATCGACCGCCTTCGAAAATATCCGGCCGGAATGTTGGACGATCTCAACCCCTCGGACGACAGAACCGTGATCTCTTACGTCACCAGTACGGGTGTCATGAGCGCCGTCTTGGCGTTTGACGCCGCCGGGAGGATCAAGGTGCTGGACTGCAGTCCCTCCTCCTAGGGCCTCCCGCGCGATCCGGACCGGCAGTCCGCGCCGTGTCCGCGACTAACTCCCGAAGATGATGCGCAAGGCGATCACGATGACCGCCGAGATGAGAAACGAGATCGCGAGCAGCGTCCAGCTCGGCCTTGTGCTTCCGCGAACTAAGCGCGCGACGAGCGTTTTCATGCTCGTCAACATTCGTCGCTGGGAAGCCGGTCCAGGTAGGCTATCCCGAAGCTGGCGAGTTCTTCGGCATCGCTCTCGCGCTCTTCCCATCTCCTGTGCAGATGGCGTTCCAGCAGACATCGCCGACTGTCGAATGCGTCGACGTCGGGATGCCGCGCCCGGTACACCGTCCAGGCGATTTCAGTGGCGTTCTTCAAGACGGCGTCGTCCACGATGCTTGCTCTCCAGACACGGCATCCAGTCGCTGCCAACTCAAGGCATTCCTGAATGTTTCCAGTTTTTCCCGGCTATCTTTAGTCGAACGGATCACATCGCGCGTGCTGTCGACGCTGCCGCGAGCATGGTTTGGGCGAACGCTCTGGCAGCGAGCAACCATTGCTTATTTTTCCCGTTGTCTCAGGGGCGGAAGCACTGCGATGTGTGAAAGGTGTCTCGATGAAGAAGATTGCAATGTCGGCCCTGATGGCCGGCGCTCTTGGTGTGAGTTCGATCGCTGCGACGTCTCCGGCTGAGGCCCACTGGCGAGGCTGGGGACCGGGCATCGCTGGCGGCCTTGTCGCAGGTGCCGTGATCGGCGGGCTTGCCTCCTCGGCGTATGGATGGGGGCCCGGATATGGCTATTACGGCTACGGTCCAGGCTATGGCGCTGGTTACTATGGCGGCCCATACGCCTACGACGACGCGTACGATGCAACGTATCAATGGGGCGGCGGATACACCGCAACCACCTATTACACGCAGCCCGTTTCCTACGGCTATCGCTATCGCCGCGTCGTGCGACCCGCCTACGCCTATTACCGCGGATCATATCCCGTCGTGCGGCACCGTTGGCATCATCACCACCGGTGAGCGCTTCGCGCGTCATCACGAATGCGGCCGCGCTCCGAACGAGCGCGGCCTTTTTCAATGAGGCGCGGCGTTTCGCTAGGTTCGCGGTGCTGGCTGCGACGGCGCAGCAGGTTGCTGCGACGATGCGGCGGGCGGCTTGGGCGGCTCCGCCGGCGCAACGGAATCTCCCCCACCGTGGGGCACACAGGTGCCTACGTTACTCAGCAGTCTCTTCGCCTCGAGGTCGCGGGCCTTCCTATAGTCGCTGCGCCGGTCAATTCTTGCTGCCGCCAAACGGTCCCAGGCATCGAACGCGTCAGAGTAATGCTGTCGCATTTGCGCCTCGGCGGACAGGCAGTCGCTGAACTTGTCGAATACGAGATCGGTGTTGACGGGCGCGACGCCACCGACGAGGACCACAAGCATCCATTTCATGGTGTCCGCCTACGTTCGCGCCTGCGCACCGGGAACGGTGATGCGTCGGCAAAGTTCCGGCCGCGTCGCCGCCCGGTCTCGGGAAAAAAGCCCCAGCTCGGGGTGATATTGGGGGGCATTCGAGCTGGGGCAATACGGGGGTCGCCCTTGGGGAAGGGCATCGGGAAAACTTGGCAATTGCGGGAATGTTCCTGCCGGGGCCGCGGCTCGAAGGACAAGCGCAAGGCTATGAGGCCGAGGCCAAGAAAGAGAGCAAATAAAAAGCCCGGCTAGGGCCGGAAGCGATGCACGTTCCGCTTTGGTCAGAAGCTGACGCTCAATAGGTTGCGCGAGAAGGCCAGCCAAGGGTCAAGGAGCGGCATTGTTCGCGAGTGGCTGCTGCCAGAACAACTGTGAGATAGGTCATACCCGGCGCGTCGCCGACGTGTTGCCATTCCGATGTTTCCGGCGAAACTTCATTTCTTTCGCTACCGTGGCCGGTGCGTATCGCGCTGCGGTTCGGACTGTGCGGGAGGCGTCGAATGGTCAATATCAAAGTTCCGCTTAATCCAGTGCAGAAACGCGGCTTGTGGCCGCCCAAAGGCGGACGCGAATATCCGGTCTTAGACACAGACGACTGGTGGAAAATTGCGGCGCGCGAGCACATAGATGCGTGGGCGTTAATCGAGTTCAACTTCCAAACGCACGTTCCCGAGGAGGTGAATTGGTATTTGCGAGAACTCGTGGGTTGCCGCCACAGCATTGACGGGGGGCGCAATTACGCATTTATCGGGGCTGACCCGAAGCTGCGCAAAATCTATCTTCCCGCTGCGCCGCCTCCACCCCCACCTGCGCCCATACCCTGGCCCGACAAACTCAAGAAGCTCCAGTACGAGGTGGAGCATTCGAACGATCCACAAAAGGAACGATTCCTCTGCATGCTCAAGGCGATGGAGAACCGCCGTGATGATCGCGTGATCTTTTGGTCCACCATAGCCCCAGGTCCCGAGTGGATTGCTCCGCTTGGCGTTGAGGGAAGAGGGATTGGGAAAGCGTTGATCGATTCGCAGTGGCTCTATGACAAAATAAAGACTGTGCGGGATGTGGATACTCTTCCGTATGGCAACGGGTTGCCGAGAAGCGATACTTTCGTGATCAGCTTCCACAAGTATCTATTTGAAACGGCTTCGCCTTCCATCGGCATACTGCGCGCGGCGAACTCAGAAATTGTCAAGACGCATGTCATGTTGGATCGTTGGGCGAACCAAAGCATGGGTGGAAGTTCGTCGATGCCGACGTGTTATCGCGCAATCAAAGAATTTATTCGCTTACAGGAGCAAAGTGATTACCCGTCTGTGATCAACTGCATCGTGACAACCGGCGCGTAATCAGTTCCCTGGTTGGCTGTCTTGAAGTTGATCACCGGTCAAATTTGGTCGGTGCCTGAATCGGCGGGTTGTAGCTCTTCATATCGGGTACGCTGGAACGCGACCGATGTCTCAATCGGGTCAAAAGCTGACATCCATAGGCCGTCCGAGAAGGTCAGCGAAGGGCCAATAGCTGACTTGGGCGAGGTGCCCCGTAAGTCCTTTCGAGGGCTTGGAGCATCACGCCCCGCAGCACTCTAAGCCGGTCATGGTCACCGAGCTAATTTTCCCTAACACTTCACGGCCTACAGCAGCAATGCGAGGGGCGGCTCAAGTCAACAAATCGTACTGATGGGGTGCGAAAACGAAATCCTGAGGCCTGAGTGCTTCCTCACTATGAACAGTGACATCGTTACCTGGGCTGAAGGTAATCAAACTTTCATGTGTCATCGGATCGAATTGCGAGATAGCGAGATCACCGAAGCTCTGGATACCAAGCGCAGAGACATCGATGAGGTCGATTCCCAGATTCGAGAGACCCTGTCCAAAATCCTCGATCCTGTCGTGGCCGTTCGCGAAATTGAATACGAACGTATCGTTCCCTCCTTCCGCAAAATTGAGCATCATCTGGGCATCTCCCCAGACGTCATCATTTCCGGTGCCGCTGACAATCTTGTCGCTGCCGCCGCGTGCGTAATCGGACATGGATCGGGCATCGCCGACGAGAATGGTCTCGTAGCTGCCTGCCGGATGCGGATTCGGATCATCGCCGCCGACCAGCGTGTCGTTACCGCCTGCGGCGTGGCCTGACATGGTCAACGCATCTCCATACGCCTGATTGGCGAGCTGAGAGAATACCTTGCCACCGATATAGATGTCGTCGCCGCCAACGGCTCGATCACCCATGTTGCCGCCCGCGTCTCCGTAGAAGATATTTTGGTGCTGGGTGCCAGAAGCCTGGAAAGTGTCATCGCCGCCCTCGGCCTGATCAGACATATCGCCTGCGGCGTCGCCATAGAATGTACTTCCCCCTAAGCCGGTCTTGTTGAACGTGTCATCCCCGCCCCGGGCGGAACCGGACATGTTCCCGCCAGCGTCGCCGGCGAAGACATTTCGATCGGTCAGGGTTACATCACTTGAGTCATTGAAGGTGTCATTCCCACCGGTGGCAAAGGCGGACATGTTTCCACCGGCATCGCCAAAGACAAAATTGAACGGATTGGTTCCGCTCACGGCGAAACTGTCGTTGCCGCCAGCCGCATGACCAGCCATGTCGCCGCCGGCATCGCCATAGAGATAGCTGTTGTACTCAGATCCGCTCGCAGTGAAGCTGTCATCGCCGCCACGGGTATGCCCGAGCAAGCTACCGCCCGCGTCGCCAAAGAACACTACATTACTGTCCGGTCCGACGTGGCCAACGAACGTGTCGTTGCCCCCCGCCGCGCGATTGATTAGGTTGCCGCCGGCGTCTCCGTACACGGTGACCGCCTGATGCCCGCCACCGGAAACGCTAAAATGGTCGTCGCCACCACGGGCGTGACCGGACAAGATTTCGCCGGCATCGCCGTAGGCATTCACTTTCACCCCGGGTGTAAAGGTCGGGGGCAGTTCGAGATTAAGGGTGTCATCGCCGGCAATAGCCCAAGCCGAGATATCACCGCCAGCATCGCCGTACATATTCAGGATGAAAGTCTCGCCAATGGTGATAGCAGACGCGAGCACCTGGGCTGACAACGTATCATCGCCGCCCCGTGCATGATCGGAAATATTACCGCCCGCGTCGCCGAACAGACTTCCCGCGCCGGAAGTTACCAATGTGTCGTTACCGCCGATTGCGTGGTCGAGTAAGTCCAAACCCGCATCCCCGAACAATAGGTTCGTCGGTTCAGAACCAACCAGAGTTTGGCTTCCGCCATGCTGGCGTCCCGTGAGCGATCCAGTCGTATCGCCGAATAAAACCGCCATGGCCCCCTCCGTTTATTCCGATTCACGTGAAGATGCACGGTGGACATCTACAACGTTTCGTTGCTACATTTAAATCACATTTTAAATCAAGGGCACTTAATATTTTAAATGGATGTTCTGAGGAGTTTGGCGACGAGCCTGCTAATCTGCCGATGCAGCCTGCACGGCCGCAGCACTTCCCAGCTCTGCCGCGGCCTTAGGAGGAATCTCGTCCCGGTCCGATCTCAGCCCAGCGTCGTGGGTAACGCAGAGAATCGCAGCCGTCCCGCCGCTATTGCCCGCGATTGCTCGTCACAGTTCGTGCAGGAGCCGATTGGATGGTCATGGCATCGCCAACATGCAAATCGCGCTGCGGCCCGTAGCGTCTCAGAGCCAAGGAGGGACCGATGCGCGTTGCGTTGCCATATGTGGGAATCGGCATCTGCTTGTGTGTCGTGCTCTGGTTTGCATCGAAGCTTGTCCTTTAGGGTTGGCATTTTGCCCGTTCGGAGCGCCTCAACACCTGTTTGCCACCGATTTTAGCGCCGAGTTCGTTGCGGCGGCGGCCATCAATCTTGAAGGACATGTAGTCGGACTAATCGTATTCGTGTGGGAGCGGTATGGCGCATTTGCATGGCGTCCGCTTAGGACCAAGAGCCGAGTTCTCCTAAAGCGGCAACGCCTGCACAAACAAAGAAACCCGCTTGGCCTTCTCGCGGGTTTCACTCCTTGTGCCGCTGGCAGATCGCGGGCGATCTCTTGTTCCAAGGCGGTCGTCGCAAGCTGTTATTTCTTTGGCGCAGAGCCATCCTTCAAGGAAGCGTTGTAATCGGCCTGCGAACTATTCATGTTTGATTGATTGCCGGGCGCACTGCTACCGGTTGTGGTCCCGACCGCGTTGGTTGTCTCTCCCGGTGCATGAGAAGCCGCGCCAGGCCGGTCCTGGTTGCCAACATACCCGGACTCCCCGGAATTGCGGGTCTTTATGCCCTTATCAGCTTCAGTTTGCACGTTTTGAGCAACACCGGATTGAGACGTCGCCTCCGTTTGCTGCTGGGCGGCAGCAGGCATCGATATGGCTGGAAGTGCGACAAGCAATGCCACAGATAGGTATCGCATGGCTGTTTCTCCATCGAGGCCCCGCCGCTCAATCAACGTGGGCATCCCCGAACGTTTCCGCCAGACTGATGAAAACTTGCGACTGCAGCGTTGACAAATTTCACAGTGAAAGCAGGACGGAACGCAATCCGTGTTCTTCATCCGCCGCTACAACTGTACGGACACGCGGTGCCCGTCTCGCAGGAACGACCGCGCACCGATTTCGTTGTGCTTGTCTTCCGGATAGGAGAGGTAACGATCATGGACCGTGAACATGTGAAGGGCGCCGCCGACAAGGCAAAAGGCGCGATCAAAGAGGGGGCTGGCAAGCTTACCGGAGACAAGGACCTCGAGGCAGAAGGCAAAATGGATAAGGCTAAGGGATCCGCCCATAACGCTGCAGGAGATGTGAAGGACGCAGCGCGGGATACTGCTGACGCCTTAAAAAAATAGCGAAGATGTAGACCAAGAACTGGCCGCCTCCGGGCGGCCATTGCTTTTGCGATACGGCTCTTTCACTTCGCTATCGAAAGGCCAGTAGTCTCGTCGAAAGCGCGAAGCGGAGCGATCGCCACTTCGCCGAAGGGCCAAACTCGCAAGTAATCTCTCTCATTCGATGACCTCGTCGGCGCGGGCGAGGAGCGAGGGAGGAATTTCGACGCCAAGGGTCTTTGCGGTTTTGAGGTTGATAAAAAGTGCAAAGTTGGTCGGTTGTTCGACGGGCAAGTCAGCAGGCTTCGCGCCTTTGAGTATCTTATCCACGTAGGCGACACAGCGCCGGTTGAAGTCGGTAATATCCGCTCCATAGGACATGAACCCACCGAGTTGTACAAACTCTTTGCCCATAGCCATTAATGGCAGCCGATTGTCTGCCGCGAGATCGACAATGCGTTTTCTTTGGTTGAAAAGCATCGGGCTAGGAAAGATGAGAAGGGCATCCGCCCGTTCGGCGGCAACCGTGGAAAAGGCGCGATCTAGATCATCGGGAGCGTGCACGGCAACAAGTCGAAGGTGAACTCCCAGGGTCAGTGCCGCCGCCTCTGCTTCGTTCATCATGTCATTCATCGTGCGCTCGCCATAGGCACCGGGATGCCAGAGAGCGGCGACCTGCGAAATCGTGGGTAGCGCTTCCTTGAGCAGGGCTAGGCGCTTGGGGACAAGCTGCGGGCCAAGGAAAGTTAAGCCTGTGATGTTCCCTCCCGGTCGAGCGAGGCTGGCAACGAGCCCGTCTCCGACAGGATCGCCCATAACCGGCACGACGATTGGAATAGTAGTGGTCGCTTGCTGTACGGCGCGTGCGGCGAGCGAATTCGACGCAACGATGAGATCGACCTTAAGACGGACCAGTTCACTCGCCAGAGCCGGAAACTGCTCGACCTTCAGGTCCGCCGCTCGGACCTCAACGAGCACGTTTTGACCATCAATATAGCCGTATTCGCGTAGACCTTGACCGAAAGCTTTGAGAGATGCGCGCGTCTCGGGAGATTCGATCGAACCTGTCACCAGGAAGCCAATTCGAGGAACGTGCTTGGGTTGCTGCGCCAACACCGCGAGCGGCCACACTGCTGCTCCGCCTATAACACCAAGAGCTTTTCGCCGCTTCATAGGCTCTCTCACGGTCGAGAAACAGCATCCTATCGGCTAAAACGAGTACCTTGATAGGGCTGAAACCAGCTCAGATGGGGCAACAGCGGCCCTCAACGGGCATTGCCGTGAAGGTCCGCTGCGGGCCCACAATCGGACCTACCAAACTTCATCGAAATATACCGGACCACCCGGTCCTTAGCTATCAGGTGGCTCGCTCTCCCGGCTGGAGAAAGGGCTCCGCCGTGGCGCTATGATGCGGAAGCCGCCCAGGCGATCCGACCGGATAACCGGCGACGGACTGCGATCTTGCGCTACGCTTCATGGGCGCCTGCCTTCCCGATTTCGCGGGTGGTCCGACTACCCTTCGATTGCGGCCATTTCGATCAATGCTCGGAACGGCGCGATGGGCCGTAACTGGATGCTCAGGCGCTTGGCTGCCACCACCCAAGTATCGCAACAGCGAGGCATGCAAGAAAGGCTACTGTCTGGTGCCCCATTTCCATCCAGTACCGGACCGGCGCGGTGTCTCTACGAAAAACCTGACTCGGCCAGCCCATAAGACCGTCTACGAACCAGTCCAGAGTATCAGCACTATGAAAGAAGGACGTGATTTTTCTCTCGACAAGTCCAGACCGCACTTTGCGGACGCAATCGACGCACAAATAGATTGCGACGACGCGAGCGACGATCTCATAAAAGAAGAACTGCATTCGAGCATCCATTCATCAAGTCCTGGATTGGATTACCAGGCCGTATTGCTCGTCGATTCGGCAGGGTTGAGGGCCGGGCGCAGGCATGATGAGCGCTACTTGGTATGTAGTGTGGCCGGATTTGATGTTGGTTCAAATGCCCGAATGAGAGGCGTAACCAAAGCCCTGCGTGAATCTCCATCCTATCGGGCGGGCAATGATGAATTTTGAATAAAGTGGGTCACGTCCGCTCTGCGTCACTTGCGGACTTCGTCAGAGTAAGCGCTGAAGGTCGGCTCTGGGCCACAAGCAGACATGGTCGACCTTCGGTCGCTTCAGCCAATCGGAAGTTCATAGCTGCAATTTCTTGCGCATCATCACGTGTGGTGTGCCTCCATCATCGAACACCGCTCCTTCCTCCATGTATCCTAATCGCTTGTAAAATCCGTATGCGGTGAGTTGGGCGCCGAGAATAATTTCCTCGGCACCGCGGCTGGAGGCAGTGGTCGCGGCGGACTCCATCAACTCTCTCCCAATGCCCTCTGTCCGCGACGACGCTGATACAGCCATCCTGCCGATTTTCGCGGTACGTCCATGGAGCAAAATGCGCAACGTGCCAATGACGTGGCCGTCAGACACCGCGGCAAGATGAGTGGCGACCATATCGTCCTCGTCGACCTCAATTTCTTCCGGGACACCTTGCTCGACTACGAACACATTATGTCGCAAGGCATATACTGCCGACATAAGCGGGTCTGTGGCTTGAATCTCGACTATCGTACTCAATTCCGCCTCCTTGGTCCGCCTACTAACCGCAACCTACAGTTACTTGCGAACGAAAGTCGTGCCCCAAGGCCAGTGCCGATCCAAGTGATGCGCGAGGCACTTGTTCGGCTCTGGGGTCACAATCGGACGTCTCCGGCGTGGTCGACCGGCTGGTGGACCGCGAAGCGGCCAACAAGGCGCAAGCTCGTGGTCCTGTCGGCCCCTGGCTTCACTCCCCCGGAGCGATCGCATTGCTCGGCGTCGGTCGGTCGGTGATCTGCTGGCCGAACAGGCTGCCGATCAGTTCGACGGCCGTGCGCGCCGTCCGGCCGCGTTCATCCAGGAAGGGATTGAGCTCGACGATGTCGACCGATCCGACCACGCCGGAATCGTGCAACAGCTCCATGATCAGGTGTGCCTCGCGATAGGTCGCACCACCTGGCACCGTGGTGCCGACGCCCGGCGCGACGCACGGATCGAGGAAATCGACGTCGAAGCTGACATGCAGCACGCCGTTGCTCGCCTTGACCCGTTCGATGACGCGTCGGATCAACACGGCGACGCCGAACTCGTCGATCTGACGCATGTCGACCACCCTGATCCGGCGCGCGCGCATCAGCTCTTTTTCCAGCTTGTCGATCGAACGCGCGCCGAACAAGTCGAGCCTGTCCGGATGGATCGACGCGCGGGGATCGTCGCCGAGCAGGCCGTCGAGGCCGGGTTCGCCGCACAAGAACGCGGCCGACATGCCGTGCATGTTCGCGGTGATCGTCGTCTCCGGCGTGTTGTAGTCGGCATGGGCATCGAGCCAGAGCACGAACAGCTCCCGTCCACGCTCCCGCCAATGACGCGCCATGGCATTGACCGACCCCATGGACAGCGTGTGATCGCCGCCCAGGAAGATCGGCAGGGCACCGGTTTTCGCGATCTCGTAGCCTTTGCGGCTCAGAACGCGTGTCCAGCGCTGGATCTCGCGGTAGTGATTGGCCCGTTCCGGCGGCGTGTCGGCGAGGTCCCGGACCTCGCTTGCGGAAAGATCGCCGTAGTCGACGACCTCGAAATCCAGGCTTTCGAGCAGTGTCGCAAGGCCCGCAGTCCGCAGCGCCGCAGGGCCCATCAAGGTGCCGCGTTGCGATGCGCCCATATCGATGGGAGCGCCGAGCAAAGCGATGCGCCGGGCTCGATCCGTCATGGTCCGATCGGTCACGGCTGCCTCCTCAGTCAACACGCTTGAGCCAGCCTAACAGAGATTCGCACCCATCGCTTCACGGGGGGCTTCGCTTCGGGAGGAACAAAAGCCCTCGCGCTGCATTGCCCATCCAAGGCCGGCACCCGCCGTTAATTGACGGCGCCTGTCGCGGATAGCCAAAGGTCGTCAGACCCGCTGTTCAAAACGAGCGCTCGCGCGGATAGCCAAAGGTGCCGGTCTTCATCATCAGGCCTGGAGGTCACGCGCTTGAGCACGGAGATACCGCAATCCACGTCCCAACCCGGCATGGCCGAGCGTGCCATCGATACGGCAGCGGATGTCTCCCGCACGATCGGTGAAGTCGCCGGAGGCCTGCATGCGGCCGTCGACCGCCTCACCTCCACGATCGAGGAATCGCGCAAGCCCGGCGGAACCCTCGCGACGGTCGCGGCGATCACGCGCGAAGCGCCGCTTGCCAGCCTGTTCGTCGCATTTCTCTTTGGCGTGGCGGTCGCGCGGCGGCGCTAGAAACCAGGCCGCCCTGCTCAGGCCGCGGTGACCACGTCGAGCCCAGCCACCAGAAATTGCCTGTCGAATGCCTCGGCAGGCATCGGACGCCCGAAGAAGTAGCCCTGCCCTTCCTCGCATCCCATGCTGACCAGGAAGTCGGCGGTTGCACGGTTCTCGATGCCTTCGGCCACGACCGTGAGGCCGAGCTGCTTGCTGAGGCCGATGGTCGAGCCGACGATCGCGGCATCGTCGGAATTGGCGAGCAGACCGAACACGAACGACCGGTCGATCTTCAGCCCGTCGAGCGGAAACTTCTTCAGATAGCTCAGGCTTGCATAACCGGTGCCGAAATCATCGAACAGGATTCTGACGCCGAGCTCCTGGATTCGCTTGAACATGGCGAGGACGCGGTCTTCGTCATGGAGCAGGATGTCTTCGGTGACCTCGAGCTCGAGCAACGAGGGCGTCAGCCCCGTCGATTCGAGCAAGGCCGCGACCGAATTCGCGAGGTCGCCGGAGTGAAGCTGCGAGGGCGAGAGGTTGATGGCGACGCGCACGCCATTGCCGGACAGCTCCCAGTCACGCGCCTGACGGCACGCGGTCTCCATCACCCAATTCGCGACCCGCTCGGACAGGGCCGAGGAGTTGACCACCGGCATGAACTCTCCGGGCGAGACGTAGCCGCGCACCGGATGCCGCCAACGGATGAGCGCTTCGGCCCCGACAAGGCTGCCGTCGATCAGACGAACCTGGGGCTGGTAGAACAGTTCGAACTCACCGCGATCCGCGGCAAGCGCCAACTCGCTCTCCAACGTCAGCCGGTTCTCCAGCTCCTGCCTGATCACAGCCTCGAAGAGCACATGGCCGCCGCGCCGCGTCGCCTTGGCACGGCTCAGCGCGAGATGGCCATTGCTGAGGAGATCGTCGGCGTTGTGTCCGCCTTCAGGATAGGCGGCAATTCCGATGCTGATCCTGACGCGGTGCTGCCGCGTGCCCGTCGCAAGCGGTGTTTCGAACGCGCGCGCGATCCGCTCGGCGAACGCCGCGAGCGGCTCGCCGGCCTCTGCACAGTCGAGCGCGATGGCGAATTCGTCACCGCCGAGCCGGGCAACGACTGCCTTGCCATCGACTTCGATCCGGAGACGCTCGGCGACGGCCCGCAGCACGTGGTCACCGGCCGAATGCCCAAGCATGTTGTTGATTTGCCGGAAGCCGTCGAGCCCGATCACGAGCAAGGCGACCTCGCGAGGCTGTCGCTCCGCATCCGCAATCATGCCGACCAGTCGGGCTTGCAGCGTATTGCGATTGGCAAGACCGGTCAGCGCATCATGTTCGGCAAGATATTTGACGCGTTCAGCTTCACGTTTGCGGACCGAAATATCGCGCAGAATCGCACCGTACTGAAAGCCGTCCGTTCCCTGCCAACCCGAGAAGCTTGCCTCGACGGGGAGGGTTTCACCATTCTTGCGCCGGCCCTCGAACTCGACGACGACCGCCCCACCTGGAACCAGGAGCGCTTGGCGCGCGGCGTCGTGCATGGACGGTCTCGTATCGCCTTCCGCCACCGGCATAGCGCACAGCGTTTCGAACGGACGACCGATCATTTCTGCCGGCGTGTAGCCGAAGATCGCGCTCGCGCCGGGATTCCAAACCGTGATCCGGTGATTCTCGTCGGTGCAGACGAGACCGTCGCCAAGCGACATCGCGATACGGTGGAAGCGGCTTTCGGCGATGCGTCCGAGAAGACCACGGAAATCGATTTCGTCCAGCGCGATCGCGGTCAGATAGGCGATGATCGCGATATGGAATAGCGATGTGTCGATCACGAGGGACCATCTTGCCTGCACGAAGGCTGCAGCCAGCTCGATAGCCGCCCCGGCGGCGATGAGGACAGCAACGCGAATTCCTGGTGCGAAGCGGCGCCACGAATACATCATCAGCAGGCAGATCACGCCCAGGCCCATGATCATGCCGATATCGGACGTCCAGCGCAGCATCCGGCCCTGAAGGATCGATTCCGCGGCCAGCGCCTGGAGCACCGGCCCCGAGACGATCTTGCCGTTGGGAACGCTGAAACGGTCGCCGAGCTCGAGCGCGGTGGCCCCGATGATGATCTTCTTGTCTCTCAGCTTGTCGAGCGGGGCGGCATCGCCCCGCAGCACGTCGACATAGGAGACGCTCGGAATGGAGGCGGCACGAATGCCGAAATCGATCAGGAAGGGCGACCGCCGGTTGGCGTCCTGCCCGGCCAGCACGACGGCCATCGAAGGCATCAAGGCATCGCCGAGCTTCTCGCCGAATGGATAGCGGCGAACGAGTCCGTCGGATTCGACTGCGACGTTCACGACCGCCGGCCACGACTGGTTGCTGAACGGCTTCAGGGGACGATTGACGTGCGCAGCGCCACCATTCGGCGTCGGCTGCTTGAAGGACGGCAGGATCGTCGAGCCGCCGGCATCGCGAAGCGCCTTGACGAAAGCATCGTCGGAAGCCGGATCCGACGGCGTGCTGAAATCGACATCGAACGCGATGTCCCCCGCGCCCGCCGCCTGAAGCCTGTGCAGCAGGTCTGCGTGAAGCCGGCGCGGCCAGGGCCACACTCCGATCTGATCGATGGATGGTGCGTCGATGGCCACCACCACGACCTTGCCGGTGGCCTCACGCGACTGCCAGGCGAACCGCAGATCGGTGAGCGCGTTGCGAAGCGCACCATGCCATCCCGTGGACAGCACGATCGCAAGCGCGATCACAACTAGAATATGCGGCCGATAGCGTTTCACTCCGATCCTCCCCCGCCCCGCTCCCGCGGGTGCGCCCCTCATCCCCCAGGAAATACCTTAGTGTCTGTTGTGGCCACGGCCATCGCTGCCGTGATCGCCCCCGCCCGCATTGCCGCTACCCGTGTTGCTCCAGCCATTGCCGGTGGCGCCGCCGTTGCCACTGCCATTGGCATTGCCGTTGTTGCCATTGCCGGAATTGCCGTTGCCGCCGGCATTTCCGTTGTTGGCCGCAGCTGCGGCGATTGCAGCGCCCGGGTTCGACGCACCGTTGCTGACCGAGGTTGCCGCACCGCTGGTCGTCACCGCCGTCTGGACGGCGCTGTTGGACGCGCTCGTGCCGGTCTTGCCATCGCTCCAGACGGTCTCGGCACCCAGGCTGGCGTTCGCGTTGCGCACCTGTCCGGGAGCCACCGCGCCGTGGGCAAGTCCGTGCGTGACCTTGTGGAAGTTCAGCTTGACCTCGCCGAGCGAGTTCGAGATGCGCACGGCGCCGGCTTTGGAGACATGACCCCCAGCCGCCTGATGCGATGACTTCGGCGCGCCGGCCGCCTTGTCGATTGGCCCGAGCGCGTGGATCGTATGGCCGCTCGCGGCATTGCGCGGCGCCGACAGGCCTGATTTTGGCACCGGCACACGCTCGATCGTCGGAGCGCGCGGCTTGCCGTGCTCGATCGGGTTGAACGTCCCTGCACCGCTCAGCCTGAGGCCGGGCTTGCCGTGCTCGGAGACGGTTGCTGCTTGTCCCTTCATGACCTGGGCAATCTGCCCCGTCTTGAAGTCGGAGACCTCGACCTGGCCGCGGAGCACGCCGACCTTGGTGGTCCCTGCTCCCACCGTGACGCTGAACCGCGTTCCCTTGACCACGGCGGCGAGATAGGGCGTCTCGACCTCGAAGTGCTTGACGTTGCGCTTCTCGACTTCGAGCAGGATCGAACCCGCCTGCTGGATGATGGTGGTCGAGAGCCCCTCCTTCTTCTCGGCCGGCAAGCCGACCACCGAGTTGGGAGAGATCAGAATCGTTTCCTCGCCGCGGACGAGCAGCACCCGGCCATTGCGGCCGGTCCGGATGGTATTGCCGGGCTTGAGCGTCTCTTCCTGGTTCAGCGAGACCTGTTGCGCGCCGTCGGTTACGACCCACACCTCGCCGGTGGCCTTGCTGATCGACCAGACGCCATCCTCCGCGGCGAACGCACCGGATGCCGTTCCAAGGGTCAGCGCCGCCACGACAGCGCACCGCATTCCAATTCTGCCGAGCATGACGATCCTCAGTCCCGCGTTAGCCGGATCTGAGGGGTATCCGAAATCACTCAAGAGAGGATTAGCGGGAAGCGGCCAGTGGAGGGGCGAGATTAACCAATCATTGACCATAAAAAACTAAGAAAAATCATGCGGCTAACGAACCCTTACCGTCCCGTGGCAATTCCCCCGTCAAACTACGGGGAAAGTTTCGCCGCGTGCGCCGGGAGGCGGCAGCTCATTACCGCATTGGCGTTGTTGGTCCCGATTTTTGCGGGTGTTCCCCAAGCGTTCGCGCAACAAGCGAACCAGCCGGGCTTCGATCCGCGCCAGCCCGAGAAATACTTTGAAAACCAAACCGAACGGGAAAGGCTGAACCGCCCCCCGGTCAGCCTGCCGACGGTTGGCCAACCTAACACCGGCGGCGAGACCAAGCCGCAATTCGTCCTGCGCGGCGTTAACGTCAGCGGCGCCCACGCCGTCTCCCGCGATCGCATTGCCGCAGTCTATCAGCCTTATCTCGGCAAGAAGGTCTCGCAGGCGGATCTCGCCGGGATCGCCGGCGCGATCAGCGATCTCTACCGCGCAGACGGCTTTCATCTGAGCCGGGCGATCGTGCCGCCGCAGGACATTGCCGACGGCCGGGTCCGGATCCAGGTGATCGAAGGCGCCATCGTGCAGGTCGAGCTGAAAGGCGAGGGCGCCGAGCAGTTCGGCGTAAGGCCGATACTCGGGCCGGTTCTCGCCGAGCAGCCGTCGCGCCTCCCGACACTCGAACGCCAGCTCTTCCTCATCAACGCCAGGCCGGACGTTCGGATCACCGATAGCGCGCTGGAGGAAATCGGCAGCGGGTCCGGCCGCTTCCGTCTCACCGTCTATTTGAAGACCTGGCACGTCTTCTCCTCGTTCGGCCTGGACAATCTCGGATCATCCTCGGTCGGCCCGTGGCAGACCTACGCCACCGGCGCGTTCAACTCCTACCTCACGCCTGGAGACACGCTGGCCGTCAACCTGTCGACGATTGCCAACGATCCTCGCGAGCTCGGCTTTGCACGGATGTCCTATGACGCGCCCGTCGGCGTCGACGGCGTACGTCTCGGTGCTTCCGTCCTGTACAGCGCGGTCCGACCGGGCGATGCCCGCCGCCTCGACAGCGACATCACGACGACCGAGGCCTTCGAGCTTCGCGCCGGCGTCGTTCCGCTGCAGTCGCAATCCTCCACGCTCACGCTGACTGCGGCGACGAGCTTCAGCAATGTGTCCGAGCACGACCTCTACGGCCCCTGGTACAACGACCACATCAGGACCGCGAGCCTGACCGCCGACTACAGGCTGCAGGATCACTTCGGCGGCACCAATTTCGCGACGCTGACCTACCGCCAGGGTCTCGATGTCTTCGGTGCCTCGCATTTCGGCGACGATCTGTTGTCGCGCGACGGCGCCTCGTCGAACTTCTCGGTGCTGAACCTCTGGTTCACACGCTACCAGACACTCAACGATGCCTGGTCGCTCAAGCTCTCCGCAGCGAGCCAGACAGCGTCGCGGCCGCTGTTCACCTCGCAGCAGTTTTATCTCGGCGGCGCGGCCTTCGGCCGGGGTTATGGCGCAGCCGAGATCAGCGGCGACAACGGCCTTGCCGGCTCGCTCGAACTGCGCTTCGACCAGAAGCTCAATTTCCACTACTGGACCGGCTATCAGCTCTATGCCTTTGGCGACGCCGGCGCCGTCTGGAACGACGGCTACCGTTTGAGTGAAGGCCTGTCGCTGACATCGGCCGGAGCCGGCGTCCGCTTCTTCCTGCCAAACGATCTCCAGGCCGATCTCGGCGTGGCGGTGCCGTTGAGCTTCCGGGCGCCGGACAACGAGCGCCGCAGCCCCCGCTTCCTGCTCACGTTGTCGAGCGCATTCCGGCTCTGCCCCGAACGCGGCAGGTCGGGCTGTCTCTAGCCGCCCGGTCGTTTGCGCAAGTCGCCCCGGCATGCGGCCCTTTCGCGGCCTTGCTCCACAGACTTGCCTAAATTTAATCCCGTAACCTACTCACGATCGCTCGATCCGGGAGTTCCCAATGACCATGTTCAGCCGAACGTGATTTGAGACGAAGCCATGAAGAGGGTGTTTGCAATCCTGACGTTTCTCTGCATCCTCGGCGTCGGGGAATATCTCGTCGTCAGCCGGTTCGCGATCCGCCATGAGACTTTGTCGCTGTTCGACACCTCGCGGCAGCGGCCGATCTCGGTCGAACTGGCGGTACGGCGCGATTACGAGGCCAAGGCCAATCTCGGCCTCTGGAAACTCCCGCTCGCCATCATCAGTAACGGCAACACCGTCAAGGCCACCGAATATTCCTTCCTCGCCAATGTGCTCGCCGCGCGCGGCTATCTGGTTGCCAGCATCCAGCAGGACCTGCCGAGTGACCCGCCGCTGATGACCCACGTCGGTCAGCAATATGTCGGCCGGCGTGAGGTCTATATCCGCTGCGAGGCCAACATTCTCTTCGTACTGGACAAACTGAAGAGGCAGCAGGAGAACGTCGATTACGACCACATCACCCTCGTCGGCCATTCCAACGGCGGCGACGTCTCCATGTATGTCGCCCATCAGCACCCGGAACTGGTGTCGAAGGTGATCACGCTCGACAATCTTCGGGTTCCTTTCGTGGCCAGTAACGGCCTGAAGATCCTGTCGTTCCGGTCGAAGGACCCGCATTTCGTGACCGATCCCGGCGTGCTGCCGACGCCGGAAGAGGCCAAGGCGCGCGGCATCGACATCGTCCACACCGGCGCACAGCACACGGAAATGAGCGATCGCGGCCCTAACGCGGTCAAGGAGAAGATCCAGGAAACACTCGACCGCTTCCTGCGCGACAGCGCCAGCAGCGCGCTCGCACCGGCTGATACGAAAAGCCCGATGATCATGAACCCGGGCGACTATTAGCCGGGAACGGCCTTGCGGCAGATCAAGGCGGCTCCGAAGCAGCAGGATAGAAAAGCCATATGACCTTGGAGAGACAGGTGTCGCATCCTATCGGAAGTCTTGATACGAAGGGTTTCGATGCAAGAAGCCTGAACCTGCCCACGGCAAGAATGCCGGCAGTGGTACGGCATCTCTATCGTTCGGTTCGCAAGCTGCTGCGGTCGATCATAGCCCGCATTGATCTCTCGCAATTTCCGGGATCATGCTGCGGATAGGCATGGCGGACGCCAACGAATGCATGAAGGTTACCCTATGCACCAGCATTTGAGACGAATCTGCCTGCTGCTTGCCGTAACCTCGAGCGTCGGCACGTCGTCTGCGCTCGCAGCTGATGCCGATCACGGTGCCGACCTCGCCAAGCGCTGGTGCGCAAGCTGCCATATCGTCGCGAACGGCCAGACCCAGGCGAGCGCCGACGTCCCCTCCTTTGCCTCTGTCGCGCACAGGCCAAACTTCAGTCCGGAGAGGCTCGCCTTCTTCCTGCTCGATCCCCACCCGAAGATGCCGAATTTCCCCTTGAGCCGGACCGAAGCGGGCGACATCGCGGCCTACATCGCATCGCTTCGATAGGAGAGCGCCGAGCACGGCACCTGCCACACATAAAGATCCCTGCCGGAGGACCGACAGGGATCAGCAGAAGGGATGCCGGACGGCGAAGGATCATTCGGTGGCCCGGCATGGATCGGCGCCAGCAACGAAATCCGGATCGCCACACCGCGCAAGTTCAATGTGTGGGCACGCTGTGGACAGCCAGGATCAGGATTTGCCCTTGCCCGGTTGCATGAGACTGCCGGTCATCTGACGCATGTGATCTCCAGCACTGGTGAACTGGCTGCGCAGGAAATCGGACTGGATTCGCATCGCTTCCTGAAGGTCGGTGGCATGAACCAGCTTGCGCGCATGCTCGAACGCCGACTTCATGTTCTGCTCGGTGAAAACCAGCGCCTGCTTCGACACCTCGGTCCCCGCGCCCGGAACCGACGACATCGATTTAGTGGCCGCTTCGAAAAACATTCCGAATGCTTTTTCCGCCTGGTCAATCGTCTTCTCGGCCAGGTCGCGCAGTTCGGCCGGAACTTCGAGCTTCGGTTCGATCATGGTCGCAGTCCTCCCATTTTCCCCAATTGAATACCACACTTGCCGGATCGCCTTCCAGCGGCCAGCCTGGGGGAAACCTCGCCGGCGGTCCGGCTACGGCAGGAAAGCGTAAGAGCCGGCATGAGGCCGGCGCGCGGCCGGGCTCAGGACAAGGGGTGCTCGGGAAGGGCTTCTTCGGTGGCGAGGTCTTCGACCAGCTTGATAACCTCGAAACGCTGTCGCGGCGCGAGCTTCAGGAACGCGCGCAGCAGGCGAAGACTTTCGACCGTGCCGCTTGCGGGCGCGCCGAGCTTGAGGTGCAGTTCAGCCGCGAAATTGAGGTTCTTCATCTCGCACCTATGACAAGCGTCGGCCTTGATCCACCCGAGAAGCTAACGCTGTAACAAGACGCCACAACGGGACCTCTAGCGACGAACTCTCGGCCAGGTGGCCCCGACCGGCTGGCGCGAGGGACAACATGTCCCACAACGCGCTCAATCATTTGGTTGCAATTATGCCAAGGAACAACCCGTCCAGCAAGTCCAACCGTGGGTGCAGCGATGCTTCGTCTGCATCGCAGCACGGCAATTCCGGATAACAGGAATATCGACTGCCGTCACCCACCTGCGTCAAGAAGCGGCATCAATCACGCATACAGCCCCGACCGCTGTCAATTGGCACAACGTTTCGGCTTGTTTCCGACATGAATGGACATTGGCTGCGCATGAGCGCTTCTCCGGCGCATACACGTAATTGTTGAGTCCGGCTCCGGCGGTTGTATCAGCGACGAAATGAAGATCGATCTCGCAAGCTGATCTCCCGCGTCCTGATCTCGGCGCGGTTGTCGCCTCGTCGGTCCGGATATGTGTCCGCCCGTGAACCATTGTCCATGAGCGAGCGACCAAGCCGTTGCGACACGGCCACGCAGATTACGGGCGCCATGGCTGAAAACTCTCCGATTCGGGCGCGCGTCAGCACCAAAGGACGACGGCATGCTTTCTCGCTGCGATCTCATCAAGGGCGCCGCGGTCGCGCTTTTCTCCCTCTCGATACCAGGCGCATGGGCGCAGGAGACCAAGATGAACCTGTTCAAGATCATCACCATCAAGGACGAAATCGTCGTCGGGTTATCGGCGGAGGAACTTAAGGGGCTCGGCGGCAACGATGCCAGCGCGGTTGCGCACGCGCTGGCGCAGAAGGGCGATCTCACGGTCTGGCAATACAACGTGCATCGTGGCCCGAACGGCGAATTGCAGCAGGCTCCGACCGCCAAGATCGGGCTTCTGGCCAACGCCTCGCTCCGCGTCGAGCCGTACACGACGCCTTACCTGATCGTACCGCATCCCTAAACAACCGACTGGGCACGCCGGCGGCCGAGGCCGGCGGCGTGCCGTCTTCAACCGCGCCGGCCTGCCCGTTGTGTCCCCGTTTCCGTCGCAAAGCCGTAGATCAGCGCCAGCCGGTCCAGACATTCGCGAAAACGCCGCGCAAAATAATCGTTCCAGCGCTGCGTTCGGACGGCGCGACGCGCGCCGATCTGATCCATGGTCAGGCCCAGGATCAGCACGTCGTGCACCAGCGCGGCGCCGTCGGTGCCAAGTTCGCGCTCGACCCGATTCAACCGCAACACCGCCTGGCGCTGGCTCTCGGTGACGGGCTCGCGCGTGCGCGTGCCATCAACATATTCCCGGGTCGGGTCCATCGCCTGAGGTCCCCGCTCCGCCCTCTCCCAATCGTTCTGGAAGGCACGCCCGCCGCGGTATTGCGCCTCGTCGATCTGATGATGCGCGTGCAGCCGTCCCAGCGGATCGCCACGGATCGACCGGATGGCCAGGATCTTCTCACCGGAATCGAGCGCCAGCGGATTGTCGACCTCGACTTCCGCCACTTCGGCATTGAACGGCACCTCGCGGGACCGCCGGTCGTAGATCTGCGCCAATCTGTAGGACTTGTTGCGTCGGACACGAGCCACTCTAATACTCCTTGCGAAACTGACGATGGAACGGGGAAGCTCAGGCAGCGGAGACCAGCCTCAGCACGACGGGACCGGGGACACGGGCGGACGCAGCCCCGGAGCGGTGCGTCAGGCGCGCGTGCGGCGCGCAATAGCTGGAGCCCGGCCGGCAGGGATGACCACAGAAGGCGATCTCCTCCCCGTCCTTGTCGCCGCCATAGGGATAGCGGCAGTCGGCCGGCTCGAGTTCGACCAGTTGGATCAGGCGCGGCTGAACGCCGACGCAGCGTAACTTGACAGGCGCTGCCGGCTTCATTGCGGACTTCGGCGGCACGTTCAGGTTCGGTAACACCGCGCGGCGTGGTGAAACCGGAGCTTCACCAGGCAAATATGGCGCGACCGATGGGCTAGCGATCCATTCCGGTACGACGAGCCCGAGCCGCTTGGCGCGGCCGATCACCGCGTTGCGCGTGTAAGTCGTTCCAAACCTTGCGTTAATCTGTCTTCCGATCTCCGCATAAGACATGCCTTTGCGAAAATAGTCGCGAAGCGCGTCGGAGTGCTCCGACGGCCAATGGCCCGGTTCCATGCTGTTGTCCTGTGATGCGCCTCCTCTCATCGAACGACGGGAGGCGAACACACATTCCGGTATTCCGAAGATCAAGTCAAGCGATAATTCTGATATTCATAATTGCATCAATTCCGAATTTCGGATTACAAGAGGCAAGACGGTGTGCAATCGAGGGAATCACCATGTTGGACGTTGCAATGATCGAGCGGGGTCTGGAGAAGACCGGCAAGAGCAAGGGCGGCCTGGCGGCGGCCATGGGCGTGCGGCCCGGCGCGGTCTCGGAGATTCTCGGCGGCGAACGTCTGGTGAAGGCTTCGGAGATCATTCCGATCATGGAATATCTTGAGCTCAATCTCGCGCCGATCATGGGCCGGGTCGGCGCCGGCGCCGTGATCGAGCCGGATTACGAGCAGGTTCCGCCGGAGGGGCTCGGCGACATCGCGCTGCCCTTCCCGATCATGGAAGAAACCGTCGCATTCGAGATCGTGGGCGATTCGATGCTGCCCAAATACGAGAGCGGCGACGTGATCGTGGTCTACAAGGACCAGCGTCATCCGCTGTCGAGCTTCTACGGCGAGGAGGCCGTGGTGCGGCTCAAGACCGGCGAGCGCTATCTGAAGACCATCGAGCGGGGGAAAACTCCGTCCGTCGTCAATCTCACCAGCTTCAATGCCAAGCCGATCGTCGGCGTCAAGCTCGATTGGGTCGGGGAGATCTGCCTGTCGATGCCCAAAGGGCAGCTCGAGCGGCTGCGCGCGAAATCGGCACGCCCCCGCAAGAAGGGCAAGTGACATCAGTTTCCGTTATTCGGAAATTGCGCTTGACTTGATTCCGATTTTCGGAAATACTCTGCCGCGTTCCCGAGTGACGGGACGCGGCGGGGTCGTTTCATGCAGTATTTCGTCGTGATGATCGACTACGGACGGCGGGGGCGCGAGGCAGTCGTCGATCCCGAGATCACCAGACGCGAGGTCGTCTCCCGCATCGTGTCGGGCGAATACCGGAATGTCTCGTTCATCCACGAGATCGCCGAGAACTCGGTCGAGGACGTCACCGAGGCCATCCTGAGCGAGGCCACCCTCCCCCAGATCCCGCCCGAAGAGGTCGATCTCCAGGCAGTGCGCCTCGACCACGTCCGGGACCTGCGCAAGCACGAGCGGACGTGACGCAAGGCCTGGTCGCCTGCGTCACCATCCGGCCGGACATTACACCGTAAGCACGGTCGATCCCGTGGTCTTGCGCGCGGCGAGATCGGCATGCGCCTTGGCGGCCTCCTTCAACGGATAGGTCTGGTGTACCTCGATCTTGACCGCACCGGACTTGACGACGTCGAACAGTTCGTTCGCCATCGTGATCAGGTTCTCGCGCTTGGCGGCATAGGTGAACAGCGTCGGACGGGTGACGTAGAGCGAACCCTTCTGGGCCAACAGGCCGAGATTGAGCGGCTCGACTGCACCGGAGGATTGACCGAACAACGCGGCGACGCCGAGCGGCGCGAGGCAATCCAGCGATTTCAGGAATGTGTCCTTGCCGACGGAGTCATAGACCACCGGCACCTTCTTGCCGCCGGTGATTTCGTCGACCCGCTTCACGAAATCTTCGCGGGTGTAGATGATGACGTGATCGCAGCCATGCGCCTTGGCAAGCTTGGCCTTTTCGTCGTTGCTGACGGTACCGATCACGGTCGCGCCGAGGTGCTTGGCCCACTGGCCCAGGATCAGGCCGACGCCGCCGGCCGCCGCGTGCAGCAGGATGGTGTCGCCGGCCTTCACCCGATAGGTCTGCCGGATCAGATATTGTGTGGTGAGCCCTTTGAGCATCATCGCCGCCGCGGTCTTGTCGTCGACGCCGTCCGGCAGTTTCAGCAAACGGTCCGCAGGGATCAGCCGCCCCTCTGAATAGGCCCCGAGCGGCGAGGCGCCATAGGCGACACGATCGCCCGGCTTGAGATCGGTGACACCGGCTCCGACCTCCTCGACGATTCCGGCCGCCTCGCTGCCGAGCCCGCTTGGCAGTTGCGCCGGGTACAGGCCCGAACGGTTGTAGATGTCGACGAAGTTGAGGCCGACCGCGGTGTGGCGGATGCGCGCCTCGCCCGGTCCGGGCTTGCCGACGTTGACCTCCTCCCAGACCAGGACTTCCGGACCGCCGGTCTTGTGAAAACGAATGGCATGCGTCATGGGCGTTGCTCCCTTATCGTTGGGTGAGGATCCGAAAAAGCCGGATTGGCCGCAGAAATAGGCATTCGGTCCGCCCGTTACAGTACAGACACGTTACAAGAATGTCACAGCGAGCGACAAACCTCCGCCGTTCCATCTCCGTTCGAAAGAGTTGATGACGCGCCTGAAGCGACCGGCAGTAGCTTCTGCGCGGGGTTTGGTGGTCGCCTGCGAAGGAGAGCCGAGATGCCAGCTTATGTACAGCATCATCAGGACGGCGAAATAGCGCCCGTGAATTGTCCCACCTGCATGGGGTTCCTGCCGATGTATGTGCGCGAGGTCGAGCCGCATTGGAGCCTTGCCAAGATCGACTTTGTTTATGAATGCGCCGATTGCGGCGCCGAGGTCAGGCAGACCATCCGCAAGCCGGAAGTGTTGCGGCACTGATCGCGAACGGTGAACCGCTCAACTATTTGCGTTCAGCGGAAAAACCGCCGCTCGTGCGGGTCTGATGTCTCCCAAACGAGGCTTGTTCTTTGCCGGGAACGCAGGCAGAACAAGCCTCAAGCAAGACCTTTGGGAGCGCCCTTTCGTGGCTGATCAGAAGGCCTCGACCTCGATCGAGGCAGTGGAGAGCGGCCTCGCCGCGCAGGGCTATATCGCGAGCCGGCAGATCGCGACCGCCGTCTATTTGTCGCAGCAGATCGAGAAGCCGATCCTGGTCGAGGGCCCCGCGGGCGTCGGCAAGACCGAGCTTGCCAAGGCGATCGCAGCCTGGCGCGGCATGAAGATGATCCGCCTGCAATGCTACGAAGGCCTCGACGAAGCCAAGGCGCTCTACGAGTGGAAATACGCCAAGCAGCTTCTCTACACGCAGATCCTCAAGGACAAGCTCGGCGAGGTCCTGGGCGGGGCGCAGACGCTGCATGCCGCGCTCGACCAGCTCCACGATTTTGGCGACGTGTTTTTCTCCAAGGAATTCGTCGAGCCGCGTCCTCTTCTCCAAGCGCTGGAGCAGCCGGGCGGCTGCGTGCTCCTGATCGACGAGATCGACAAATCGGACGCGGAATTTGAATCGCTGCTGCTGGAGATCCTGTCCGACTTCCAGGTCACGATCCCCGAGCTCGGCACCGTCTCGGCCATCACCCCGCCGACCGTGATCCTCACCTCCAACAGCGAGCGCGACCTCGGTGATGCCTTGAAGCGGCGCTGCCTGCATCTGCATATCGGCTTCCCCGAGCAGCGGCTCGAGGAGCGCATCGTCGAAAGCCGTGTACCCGGCATCTCGCAGGCGCTGCGCCGGCAGATGGTCGGCTTCATCCACGAGATCCGCTCGCTGGATCTGAAGAAGCTGCCGTCGGTCAGTGAGACCATCGATTGGGCACGCGTCCTGGTGCTGCTCCAGGCTTCCGAGCTCGACACCGATATCGTCAAGGACACCCTGAACGTGCTCCTGAAATACGAAGCCGACATCGAGGCCGCATCGCCGCAGGTGACGACCTTCATTGCCAAGGCGGCACGGTCCAACGTCTTCGGTTGACGCCGATGCGCGAGAACCTCCATCGTTTCTTTCGGGCGGCGCGGGGCGTCGGCGTTCACGTTTCGCCCGCCGAAAGCATCGATGCGATGCGCGCGGTCGCGCAAGTCGGCATCTCCGACCGTGCCGTGCTGCGCGACGCGCTGCTGCTGACGCTTGCCAAGTCGCAGGACGAGAAGCTCGCGCTCGGCGACTGTTTCGATCTCTTCTTCAGTCGGCCGGAGCCGCGGCAGGATCAGCCTGAGACGAGCAACGACGGCGCATCGCAGGACGCAGATCAGTCGCCCTCCTCCAGCTCGGCCAGCGAGCCGGGCGAAGGTCCGGCTCCTGAGGGTTTGGGTCCACTTGCGCAGATGCTGCTGTCACAGGACCGCAATGCGATCGCAGCCGCCATCGCCAGCGCCTCCGGTACGGCCTCCCTGTCTGACATCCGCTACTCCACCCAGCGCGGCATCTTCTCCAGCCGCATCCTCGACGCCATAGGCCTCCAGCGGCTGCGCGACGATCTCGACCGGCTCACTGCGACCGATCCCGCGCTGGCCGAGCGCCTGCGCGCCGCGCTCGACGCCTTGCGCGAGGCAGTGCGCGACACGGTCTCGCAGGGACTTGCGCTCTATGCCCGCGAGGAGGCTGAAAATCTCCGCAACGAGATTCTGCGCAACGCGCCGCTTGCCCGCATCGAGCGGCGCCAGGTCGCCGAGATGCGCGCCCTCATCCGCCAGATCGCGCGCCGCCTGCGCGAGCGCTATTCCAAGCCGCGCAAGCGCCAGCGCCGCGGCCATCTCGACGTGCGCCGCACGCTGCGCCGCAACGCGGCGTGGGGCGGCGTGCCCTTCCTCACAGCGTGGAAACGCAAGCATCGCGACCGGCCGAAGATCGTAGCGCTCTGCGACGTCTCCGGCTCGGTCGCCCAAGTCTCCGATTTCTTCCTGCTCCTGATCCACTCCTTGCATGAAGTGGTCGACGACGTCCGCTCCTTCGCCTTCTCCTCGCATCTGATCGAGGTCAGCGACATCCTGGAGACGAAATCGCCGGAAGAGGCGATGGCCGAGATCATGTCCAAGGTCGGCTTCGGCTCGTCCGACTACGGCTCTTCGCTGGTCGATTTCGAGAAGGACTTTATGAGCGCGCTGACGCCGCGGACCACGGTGATCATGCTCGGCGATGCCCGCAGCAACAATCTCGACCCGCGCGCCGACATCCTGCGCCGCATCTCCGAACGCTCGAAGCGACTGGTCTGGCTCAATCCCGAAGGACGGCTTGCCTGGGGCTTTGGCGATTCCGAGATGCCGCGTTACGCGACCTTCTGCACCGTCGTGCGCCAATGCGCCACCGCGCAACAGCTAGAGCGCGCCGTGTCGGATATCGTGGCAACCTACCAGTAGGTCCGGCTCGCGGCCAACCTCAGTTGCGCGCAAGCTCCGCCTGGCCGACGTTACACTCCCGGAAGTGATAGGCAATTTCGTCGAGCGCGCGCCGCTCCCATTCCTCGGCCTGCGCGAGCCAGAACAGCCGGCGATTAAAATCGCGCGCCGCACGCTCTCGGCACAAGGATTCCTGACTGCGAATTTCAACCAGCCTGTTCATGCACGCCACTCCGGTCGCGTGAAGTCATTCCTCGCGGATCAACCTAACAGAATCCCGGATTGCTCGCTTCATGATTTCTGTGCATATCGCGACGCATCATGGGACAGTGACACTTCCCGTGCACTGCGGTAGCTCGCAGCGCAGCATCACTGCGGATCATCAATTAGTGATCGAGCCACGGGACGAACTTCGCGTTCAAGCGATCTATCTCGCGTGTCGCAACGAAGTGCGGCAATTTGTGAAGAGACGTTCTAAACAACCCACCGAATTCCCGACTCATTGTCGTCGCATGGTCTTCATGCAGCCTCGCTAACAGAGGCGCGAGCGGCACGATCTCTTGAGGCAACATGAGCAACGATTTCGACTTCGAACTTACGCCGGACCAGTGGGAAGCGCTGCGTACACTTCGTAACCCGCTGTCGAACGGTCGCCTCTCGAAGTCCTATCTCGTCGAAGGTCTCGTCGAGCTTGGCCTCGTTGCCATCAACGACGGTGTACCTGCGATAACGCCGGCCGGGCGCAAGGTGCTCGTGCGCGGCTCCTGCCGCTTGCTGGATCTCGTGGCGTGACAGGTTCGCCGATCAATTTGCGACATTCCCTGCCGGCATGTCGCCGCGCAGGTCACTCGTTCCACTGCAGGAGCGGCGATCCGTACGCCCTCCTCCAGACCGACAGGAAGCGCGGAAACCAGGAGTGAGCCACCGCGCCTTTGTAGGCCCAGGTGCGATATTTCAGACCCTGCTCGGAGATCAGCTCCTGATAACCGCCGTGCAGCTCGGTCGCGGTCCGTATGTCCTTCAATATTCCCTGGGCGCAGGACCGGTAAGTATCGCTGCCCGAGAATTCGTCATAGTCCAGCATGCGATCCGCAAATTCGACGTTGAACGTCGGCCAGGAGGAACGTCCCTGGTAGGCAGGAGCCGCGATCTTGTGGATCATCTTGTTCCGCGGATTATCCGCGGACACCAGGAAGTGGAACGTGCTGGGTATGCGAAAGCGCGGCTCCGCGATGATCAGATCCGCCGTGGCCGCGAACAGAGCCCGCTCGCTCGCATCGTTCAGATTCCAGAAGCCGCAATGCATGCTGACGAAATCCAGCGCGACCGAGGACGCCGGCGGGCCCTCCGGACCGTCCAGAGAATGCCTGATGTATCCGTTCCGGCCGAACAGACGGAGCAGATCTTTCTTGTACTGCACGAGGTCGCGCTCGAGCAGCCGCTTCAGCTCGTTCTCGTCGACGATTCCGAGCTGCACGCTCCACACGAAGGTCGTATGGACGCAGGCATTGGTCACGAAGCGCCGGCGCTCGGCGCGGGTATCCGTAGCGGCGGAGCGAGGGCCACTTGCGTCACACAGCAAATAGGAGGTGCCGTCATGCTCGAACGGCTCGAGCTCGCTTGCGAGCTTGAGGATCGCACGTTTCAGGTCACCGCCATATTCGGCCAGCAGCAGGCGGCCGGCATGCGCGCATTGTGACATCGCCAAATAGAACGGCGCCTTTTGATCGGCGGAGATCATCTGCTGCAGGCCGGCCAGAATGCCGAGCAGAGTATCCGACGGACGTGAGAAATAATTCACACCGAGATATCGACCGCGCCCGGCCGGGACGATGGTCGTCGTGACGACGTCGGCGCGAACCGCCTCCAGCAACAAGCGGATGCTCTTGTCGAGCAGCCGCGCCCGCCGCACCGCGTCCTGCGCATCCATGATGGTTTCTCCGTCGAGAACATCAGGATAGAACCAGGCGAAATCGCGCGGGTAATAGGCGGACGCGTGCGGCGCGCCCGTGACGAGGAAGGCCTCGGTCACCGAAAAGGCGCTGTCCATCGCGTGCCGGTAGAGGTCCTCGATGGTCGATAACGAATGATGCGATCTTCTCAGGAATCGATCCCCGAGAAAATTGACCGCCTGGAGGGCGTTGGCGAAGAAGGTCGCAGCCACCCCCTGGTAAAATCGATTTCCGCGATCTGAGGACAACGAGATATCGCTATTCATGTGTGGGCTAGGGTCACTCCCAATGGTGCGGCCACCTCCCAAAGCATGGCTGATTCGTATTTCTTCCAGATGACGTGTCGGCCTCCGGCTTGCATCAACCTGCCCCGGGCAGTCCTTCCCGCGGCAGCCGCCGTCCTGCCGCAACCAGCGCGTGGTTAGCGGTGCTGTTCCACGGTGAGTTCGTGTATCAAGCTTGGGCTAGTGAGACCGATCTCGCCGTGGTGGGCCGGCGCACGGAGCGACACTGACCGAGGAGGCTCGATGGAACGCGACGAACACTTTCTGCGTCTGTCCTTCGGTGTCGCGCGCCGCTCCCTCACCCATGGCAATCATCCCTTCGGCTGTATCGTCGTCGCCGGGGACAAGGTCCTGATCGAGGCCGAGAACGGTTACATGCCGGATCACGACGGCACCGCGCATGCCGAACGTCTGGCGGCCACCCAGGCCTGCCGCGCGCTCAGCCGCGAGGTGCTGGCAACAGCGACGCTCTATTCCTCGGCAGAGCCCTGCGCGATGTGTGCCGGCGCGATCTACTGGGCCGGCATCGGCCGCGTCGTCTATGGCCTCAGCGAGCATCGCCTGCGCGGCGTCACCGGCAACCATCCGGAGAATCCGACCCTCGATCTGCCGTGCCGCGAAGTCTTTGCCAGCGGCCAGCGGCCGACCGAGGTCGTTGGCCCACTGCTCGAGCACGAAGCCGAAGCGCTGCACGACGGCGTGTGGACGAAGTAGATGTTTGAACAACCGCTACCGTAGGGTGCGCAAAGGCGCGCTTGCGCCGTGCCCACCATCTATCCCAACACCGCAGCAGAAATGGTGGGCACGCTTCGCTTTGCCCACCCTACGAGAGCCCTCTTGGCAAGCGCGAATGGTGCCGCGCATTTCGACGCGGCGCCATCCGAACCTTTCGACCTCAACCGATCAGAACTTCACGGTGATACCGGAATAGAGCGAGGACTCAGTGCAGGACCCCGTGCTCACCGTCCGGCCACCGACGGAGGTGGTACAGCCGACGGCAAGGTTGTGATCGAGACCGAACTTGTTTTGCCAGTAGCGGTAAGCCACCCAGACGTCCACGAAGTGGGAGTACTTGTCGCCCCAGGCGGCCTTCGAGGCATCGAAGGTCAGGCGGATGGGCTCCGAATTCAACTCGACCGCTGTATTATAGACGCCGTTCGCCGGGCTATATGGAAGCGGTTCGGTGTCGGTGCCCTTCTTGCCGTACCAGCCGGCGCGGCCGCTGATCGAGAAATATTGCATGTTCGGCGGCAGGAAGCCGAGGTCCATGTAGTAATTGACTTCAACCGCCCAGGTTGGCTTGAACGACGTGTTGCCGTCCGCAAGACACGTGACGCCGGGAACGCCCGCACCGAACAGGCCGCACTGGCTGAATGAGTTGTGATTGGCGAACTCCCAATACACGAGCGGCGCGACGTTGACGTAACCCTTGTAGGGCAGATCGAACGCAAACTGCAGACCGCCGACGACGTCGCGCTTGGCGGCGCCGAAATACCTGTTTTCGGTATTGGCATCCATGCCGACCTCGAACGAGATGTTGTGCAGCGGCCCCGCACTGAAAGCCTTGGTGTCGAAGATCTCGTTCCAGCCGAAGGTCGAGCGGAACAGGCCATAGATTTCGGTCGCACCCGCGCACGATGCCGGCGCGCCGAAGATCGTGCCCGCGTTGGTGCAGGGTCCGGCCGGGTCATTGTGATCGGACTTGAACATTGAGATGGTGAAGAAGTTCGTGCCGTATGCCCAGAGATCGAAATGCGTGAACGAGTAGACCTGCTTGGTGGTCTTGCTGTCGATCGACCCATCCGGCCGGAACGACCACGCACCGGGCTGAGAGGCGTTGAAGATGTACGAGAAGGTGACGCGGTTATCGATCACCAGGAAGAACGGAAGGTCCTGCGCCTTCTTGGCAGCCTTGACCGGCAAGTCCGCGGCCCGAGCCAGGCCACCGGTGGCGAGCGTAGCAACTGACAGCGCCGCGGCTGCAATTGCCCTGAAACGAAACAACATCCTGAATACCCCCAAGTTTGGACACGTCAATGAACGCCCTTGGGTGCGAGACTTGCGCCGATCTCCCGGAGGGAGAAGCCTCAACTTTTTTCAATGCATGCCGCTTGTTTTGGCAAGAAGCGGGCTTTCTATCGTGAAATTAGAAGGTTTTTGCGCGCCACCTCACCGGAGCATGCGGCAAGGCGAAGCCAGCTATTGCCGGACATTCCCGTTTGATTTCGCTCTTCTTTTATATCGAGCGGCGATTGCCGAGCGCGATGGTTGGGAGCCGATGTTGCGTCGATCCGCAGTGCGTCGGCGTGATGGCGCAACTTTGCTCACTGCGGCGTCACGTCTGCATAGCGGGTTCCGATTTGGCTTAGACCGTCACAAATCTGCAACAGGCGCCCGCGGAAACCGCGCCGCAGGGCAATGCGAGGGCGCTTGAGCCCCGGATCTTCCTCCGGCGAGAGCAAGCGCACCGCCACCCGGCGCCTGCCAAAGCGTTGAGCAAGGGATGACGCATTTTCACACCTTACGCCGGCGTTCAAACTGGACCACTATCGAGACACTTCACCCATGCAAGCGCATTAGCGAATGTTGGATTCGACACCTGACGGCCTGAATTTCGGCGAGTCCCCGCTGCTGCGGACGATCGGGCTCACCAAACGTTATGGCGATTTCCTCGCCAACGATTCCATCGACATCGATATCTGGCCCGGCGAAATCCACGCGCTGCTTGGTGAAAATGGGGCCGGTAAGTCGACGCTGGTCAAGGCGATCTACGGGCTGATCCAACCCAGTGCCGGCGAGATTCGCTGGCAGGGCAAACGAATCGTGCTGTCCGGCCCCTCGGAAGCGCGCAAGCGCGGCATCGGCATGGTATTTCAGCACTTCTCGCTGTTCGACAATCTCACGGTCGCCGAGAACGTCGCGCTCGGCCTCGATGGTCGGGAATCCTTCAACGACATGTCCGCGCGGCTGGCGCAGGTGTCGAAGACTTACGGCCTTCCGCTCGATCCCAAGCGCGAGGTCTGGCAATTGTCGGTCGGCGAACGCCAGCGCATCGAGATCGTCCGTGCGCTGATGCAGGACCCGAAATTCCTGATCCTGGACGAGCCCACCGCCGTCCTGACACCGCAGGAAGCCGACCAGCTCTTCATCGTGCTGGAACGCCTCAGGGCCGAAGGCCGCGCCATTCTCTACATCAGCCACAAGCTCGAGGAGGTGAAGCGGCTCTGCGATACCGCTACGATTCTGCGCGGCGGCAGGAAGGTCGAGACCTGCGATCCCCGGCGCGAGACCGCCGCTTCGCTCGCGCGCATGATGGTCGGCGGAGAGATCAAGGAGGTGAAGGCGGCGGCAGGCCGGACGACCACCGTCCCGCGACTCGTCGTCAATGATCTGTCGCTCGCACCTGGCGAAGCCCATGGCGTGCGGCTCGAGCACATCTCGTTCGAACTGAAGGGCGGCGAGATCCTGGGTATCGCCGGCGTCGCCGGCAACGGCCAGGACGAATTGTTCGCCGCGCTGTCCGGTGAGCGATTGTCGAAGGACCCGGGCACCGTGGTGATCGAAGGCATTGCCGCCGGCCACCTTTCGATCACGGAGCGGCGCAAGCTCGGGGCCGCCTTCGTTCCCGAGGAGCGGCTCGGCCACGGCACGGCGCCGCGTATGAAACTCTCGGAGAACGCGCTGCTCACCGGACATGCCGCGAGCGGCATGGTCCATCGCGGCTTCATCAACACCGCCGCCGCGCTGAAGACCGTCGACCGTGCAACCGAGACGTTCGACGTCCGCAAGGCCAAGCGCGATCCCGAAGCAGCATCCCTCTCCGGCGGCAATTTGCAGAAATTCATCGTGGGACGCGAGATCCTGCGCAACCCCGCGGTGTTGGTCGTGAGCCAGCCGACCTGGGGCGTCGACGCCGGAGCCGCCGCCGTCATTCGCCAGGCGCTGCTTGATCTCGCGACCGCGGGTGCCGCCGTGCTCGTGACCAGCCAGGATCTGGACGAACTCGCCGAGATCGCCGACCGTATCGCCGTGATTTTCCACGGCAGGTTATCAGCGCCGCTCGCCGCGAGCGAGGCGACGCGCGAAAAGCTCGGTCTTCTCATGGGCGGCAGCAGCCTGGAGCCGAAGGAGGCCGCACATGCAGTTGGTGCTTGAGAAGCGCGCCGAGCGCTCTGGCACGATCGCGCTGGTCTCGCCGCTGATTGCGATCGGCCTCACGATCGCGACCATGGTCATCCTGTTCGCGATCCTCGGCAAGAATCCGCTGCTCGCCTTGCACGCCTATTTCATCGCGCCCTTGACCGACGGCTATTCGCTCCAGGAGATCGCGGTAAAGGCGACGCCGCTGGTGATGATCGCGATCGGGCTGTCGCTGTGCTATCTCGCCAATGCCTGGAACATCGGCGCCGAAGGCCAATTCCTGATCGGCGCGGTGGCCGGAAGCTGGATCGCCGTGAGGACGCAAGGCACCGACGCCGGCGCCTGGGTGCTGCCCGTCATGCTTGTCCTTGCCGCCGCTGCAGGTGCGCTGTATGCGCTGATCCCGGCGATCTGCAAGGTGAAGTTCGGGGCCAGCGAGATCCTGACCAGCCTGATGCTGGTCTATGTCGCCGACCTCTTCCTCGACTATCTCGTGCGCGGACCCTGGCGCGATCCGCACGGCTTCAACTTCCCGACCACGGCCGAGTTCGACCCGGTGGCGACCGTCCCGCTGCTGATCGAGGGCGGCCGGCTTCATTTCGGCTCCATCCTCGCGCTTCTTGTCGTGGCGGCAGCCGCAATCCTGCTCGGGCGAACCATCAAGGGTTTTGAGATCCGCGTCGTCGGCGCAGCCCCCCGCGCGGCGCGGTTCGGCGGCTTCAAAGCCGATCGGCTGATCATCCTGACCTTCGCGGTATCAGGCGCGCTCGCGGGCCTCGCCGGCATCATCGAGGTTGCAGGTCCCGTCGGCCATCTCCAGCCTGGCATCTCCCCGGGCTACGGTTTTACGGCGATCATCGTTGCCTTCCTCGGCCGGCTGAACCCGCTTGGAATATTAATTGCAGGCCTTTTCCTTGCCTTGACCTTTATCGGCGGCGAGCAGGCGCAGATCACAATGAAGATCCCGTTGGACGTCACCAAGGTTTTTCAGGGCATTCTGCTGTTCTACGTGCTCGCCTGCGATTCCCTGATCCTCTATCGCTTCAAGCTGGTGTTCCCAAACCGACAGGTGACCAGTGGAGCTGGTTGAAGCCATCATCCTTTCGGTGCTCGCCGCCTCGACTCCGCTCCTGATCGCGGCGACCGGAGAGCTCGTGACCGAGCGCTCCGGCGTGCTCAACCTCGGCGTCGAGGGCATGATGATCGTCGGCGCGGCCTGCGGCTTTGCCGGCGCCTGGCTCACTGGATCGATCTTCATTGGCGCGCTGTTCGGCATCGTCGCAGGCACGATGATGTCGCTGTTCTTCGCATTGATGGCGCTCGGGCTCGCCGTCAACCAGGTCGCGACGGGCCTCGCGTTGACCATCCTCGGCGTCGGGCTGTCCGGACTGATCGGTGCCGGCTTTGTCGGCGAGCGGATCACGCCGGCAGTTCATCTCTCCATTCCCGGCCTCACCGATATCCCGCTGGTCGGCCGCGTGCTGTTCGGCGAGGACGCTTTCGTCTACTTCTCCATTGCACTCCTCGTCGGCGTCTGGTGGTTCCTATACCGCACGCGCGCGGGACTGATCCTGCGCGCCTGCGGCGACAACCATGTCTCCGCCCATGCGCTCGGCTATCCCGTGCTGCGCATCCGCACCCTCGCCGTGATGTTTGGCGGCGCCTGTGCCGGGCTCGCCGGGGCCTATTTGCCGCTCGCCTATACGCCGTTCTTCATCCCCGGCATGACTGCGGGCCGTGGCTGGATCGCGCTGGCGCTGGTGGTGTTCTCGTCATGGCGGCCAGGCCGGCTCGTGGTCGGTGCCTATCTGTTCGGTGCGGTGACGATCCTGCAGCTGCATGCGCAAGGCTGGGGCGTTGGCATTCCCTCGCAATTCATGTCGGCGCTGCCTTATCTCGCGACCATCGTCGTTCTGGTTCTGCTCTCGCGCGCGCGCAGCGGCGGCTCGACCGCACCGGCCGCGCTCGGGACCGTGTTCGTGCCTGACCGCTGAATTTTATTTTCGCGACGGGCGCGATGGGGCGCGCGCGTTGCGGATCGTGGCTTTCCCCTGATGTTTGGAGATCGATGATGAGGAAATCACTTCTTGCGCTGGCCGCCACACTCTTGCTCGCCGGGAGCATCGGTGCCGCCTCGGCCGCCGACAAGCTCAAGGTCGGCTTCATCTATCTGGGCCCGATCGGAGACCTGGGGTGGACCTATCAGCACGATCTCGCGCGCCAGGCTCTGGTGAAGGAATTGGGCGACAAGATCGAGACCACCTATCTCGAGAACGTGCCTGAAGGTCCCGACGCCGAACGCTCGATCGAGCAGCTCGTCCGCGCCGGCAACAAGCTGATCTTCACGACGTCGTTCGGCTACATGGACCCGACGCTGAAGGTCGCCAAGAAATATCCGAACGTGCATTTCGAGCACGCCACCGGATACAAACGCAACCCGAACATGTCGACCTATTCGGCCAGGTGGTATCAGGGCCGCTACATTCAAGGCCTGATCGCCGCCAAGATGTCGAAGTCGGGCGTGCTCGGCTATATCGGCTCGTTCCCGATTCCCGAGGTCGTCTCCGGCATCAACGCGACGATGCTGGCGGCGCAGACCATCAACCCGAACATCAAGGTCAAGATCATCTGGGCCAACACCTGGTTCGACCCCGGCAAGGAGGCCGACGCCGCCAAGGCGTTGATCGATCAGGGCGCCGACGTGATCATGCAGCACACGGATTCGCCTGCCGCGATGCAGATCGCCAGCGAACGCGGAAAGCTGGCCTTCGGCCAGGATTCCGAGATGATCAAGTTCGGGCCGAAGACCCAGCTCACCTCGATCCTCGACACCTGGGGCTCCTATTACATCGAGCGCGTCAAGGCCGAGCTCGCCGGCACGTGGAAGTCCGAGGACAGCTGGGGCGGCCTCGACAGCCACATGTTCGCGATGGCGCCCTATACCAACATGCCCGACGAGGTGAAGAAACTGGCGGAGGATGCCCAGGCCGCGATCACGGCAGGCAAGCTGCATCCGTTCAAGTGCCCGATCGTTGGGCAGGACGGCAAGCCGGTGGAGTGCAAGGGCGGCGAACATCTCGACGACGGCCAGATCCTCGGCATGAATTTCTACGTCAAGGGCATCGACGACAAGCTGCCGGGCAAGTAGCACGCTTCTTGCTTTGACCAGATCACCTGCTCCTCCCGGAGGAGGTTCGGAGGGGGTGGCCAGAAGCACCCGGCACTTGTGGTCGCCCCCTCTTTCAATTCAGCCCCTATCCCGCCTGCATGGCCCGCGCCGCGGAACCGTGGCGGCGGATGAGATCGGCGACATCGAGGCCCGGGATCGCACCGTCGATCACGGCCCATTGTCCTGCCACCATCACCCGGTCGGCCCGATGCGCTCCGCACAGCACCAGCGCGGCCAGGGGATCGCCATGGCCGGAGAAGCGCAGCTCATCGAGCTTGAACAGCGCGAGATCGGCGGCCTTGCCGACGGCGATCTCGCCGAGTTCCGGCCGGCCGACGCAGGCCGCTGAGCCCTTGGTGGCCCACCGCAGCGCATCCTTGTGGCTGACCTTGGTCACGCCATAGCGCGCTCGTTGCAGCAGGAAGGCGGCGCGAACCTCCTGCATCAGGTTCGAGCCGTCGTTGGAGGCCGAGCCGTCGACGCCGATGCCGATACCGACGCCGGCCTCCTCCATCTCGCAGACCGGACAGCAGCCGGAGGCAAGCAATTGGTTGCTGCACGCGCAATGGCTGATGGTCGTCCTCGCCTTGCCAAGCCGTTTCATCTCGTCCGCGTTGAAGAAGATTCCATGGGCGAGCCAGGTTCGCGCATTGAGCCAGCCGCATTGTTCGAGATAGTCGAGCGGACGGCAGCCATATATCTGCTCGCAGAACTTGTTCTCGTCCTCGGTCTCGGCGAGGTGGGTATGCAGACGCACATCGAGCTTGCCGGCGAGATCGGCGGTGGCGCGCATCAGGGAGGACGTCACCGAGAACGGCGAGCACGGCGCCAGCGCAATCTGCACCGTGGCGTCCGGACCGCGCTGATGATGCTTTGCAACCAGGCGCGCGCTGTCGACGAGAATCGTATCCTCGTCCTGCACCACGCTGTCGGGTGGCAGGCCGCCGTCGCGCTGCGACAGGTTCATCGAACCACGCGTCAGCAGCACGCGCATGCCGAGCCGCTTTGCAACGCCGACCTCGATATCCACGGCGTCCTCGAGCCCTGCCGGGAAGACGTAATGGTGATCCGTCGTAGTGGTGCAGCCCGACAGCAGAAGCTCGGACATCGCCACGCTGACACCGAGCTCGAGCGCGTCAGGCGTCAGCTGCGCCCACACCGGATAAAGCGCCTGGAGCCAGGGGAACAGCTCGCGGTCCATCGCCGCCGGCACCGCCCGCGTCAGCGTCTGGTAGAAGTGATGATGGGTATTGATCAGGCCCGGCAGCACGACGTGTTCGCTCGCATCGAGCACCGCGACATCAGCGGTCGCAGGCGTGCCGCCGGCCGGCACCAACTCGACGATCCGGCCGTTCGTCACCACAATCCCACGCTCGGCACCGTCGGCGAGGATGGCCAGGGGATCCCTGATCCAGATCGGCCTTGCATCGCTCATGATCCCGCTTCTCCTCACATTCGCTGACGACGGGACCGCAAGGCGGAGGCGGGTCCGATCGCGGTCTTGCCGCGACTCGTCATTTCGACTTCTTCTTGCGACTTGGCTCCGGTCTTGCAAGACTTTCTGTTGGACGATTCACCCGACGCAAGCGTGGGCGCAGCCATGGACTTGAATACCATCACAGCGGTCGCCCATCCGCAAACGCGCACACAGCTGCCGGTTTGGACGGCAGGGGATGCTTGGCTCGCAGGCGGCACCTGGCTGTTCTCGGAACCGCAAACCCACCTGACACGGCTGATCGATCTCACCGATCTGAAATGGCCGGCGCTGACGGTCACCGAGGGCCATCTCAGCATCGCCGCGACTTGCACCATCGCCCAGCTCGATGGTTTAGCCTGCCCGCCTGACTGGCTCGCAGCGCCGCAGATCGGACAGTGCTGCCGGGCTTTTCTCGCCTCGTTCAAGATCTGGAAGACCGCGACGGTCGGCGGCAATCTCTGCATGTCGCTGCCGGCAGGGCCGATGATCTCGCTCACCTCCGCGCTCGACGGCATCTGCACCATCTGGAAGGCCGGTGGCGGCGAGCAGAAGATTCCGGTCATCGACTTCGTCACCGGCAACCAGCGCAATCGCCTGACGCCGGGTGACCTGCTTCGCCAGATCGATATTCCGATTGTCGCATTGAAACGCCGCACGGCATTTCGCCAGATCTCGCTGGCACCGGTCGGCCGCTCGGCGGCGCTGCTGATCGGCAGCCTCGATAGCGATGGCATGCTGACGCTCACGGTGACCGCATCGACGGTGCGGCCGATCCAGCTGTCCTTTCGCGGCGCCCCGGATGCGAACGCCCTGCGCGAGGCAATCGCACAGCAGATCACGGACGATCTGTACCATACCGACCTCCACGGCCAGCCGCTCTGGCGCAAGTACATGACACTGCGGCTCGCCGAGGAGATTCGCCGCGAGCTCTTGGGAGCAACGCCGTGAGTTTCGAGATCAACGGCAAGACATTTGCGCAGGAGCCGCGCGCCGGCCAATGCCTGCGCACGTTCCTGCGCGAGCTCGGCCATTTCGGCGTGAAAAAGGGCTGCGATGCCGGCGACTGCGGCGCCTGCACCGTGCTGCTCGACGGCGAGCCGGTGCATAGCTGCCTGATCCCGGCGTTCCGGGCCGAGGGACGCCCTGTGACCACGATCGAAGGTCTTGGCGGAGACCACGGCACGCATCCGATGCACCAAGCCTTCCTCGACGCGCAGGGTTTTCAGTGCGGCTTCTGCACCGCTGGCATGATCCTGACCTGTGCCTCGCTGAACCAGGCTCAACGCGCCGATCTCGGCGCGGCGCTGAAGGGCAACATCTGCCGCTGCACCGGCTATCGCACGATCGAGGATGCCCTGCTCGGCAAGTCCAATGTCGAGGCGAACGTCGAGGCCGGAGCAGCCTTCGGCCGCAGCCTGCCGGCGCCGGCAGGCCCCGATATCGTCCGCGGCACGGCGCGCTACACGTTCGACACCGCGATCGACGGCCTACTCCATATAAAGCTGGCGCGATCGCCTCATGCCCATGCCAGGATCGTCGCGATCGACAAGTCCGAAGCGCTGAGCGTTCCCGGCGTGCACGCGGTGCTGACGCACGAGGATGCACCGTCGATCCTGATCTCGACCGCGCGGCACGAGAAGGACTGGATGGATCCCGAGGACACCCGTGTTCTCGACGACGTCGTCCGCTTCATCGGGCAGCGGGTTGCCGCCATCGTCGCCGAGAGCGAAGCCGCCGCTGAGGAGGCCTGCCGGCGGCTCAAGGTCAAGTACGAGATTCTGCCGGCGCTGATCGATCCCGAGCAAGCGATGGCACCGGGCGCACCCATCATTCATCCTGATCGAACCACCGCGAACCGCATCGCCGATTCCCAGCGCAACCTTGCTGCGGAGACGCATGGCGAGTACGGCGATGTCGCAGCAGCGCTCGCCACGTCCGCCGTCACCTACGAAGCCACCTTCCACAGCCATCGCGTGCAGCATGCAGCCCTGGAGACGCATGGCGGCCTCGCCTGGCTCGATGAAGCGGGCGTGCTCAATGTCCGCACCTCGACGCAGGTGCCGTTCCTGACCCGGCGCGCGCTGTCGGACATCTTCCAGCTTCCCTTGGACCAGGTTCGCGTGTTCTGCGAGCGCGTCGGCGGCGGCTTCGGCAGCAAGCAGGAGATGTTCGCCGAGGACATTCTGGCCCTCGCTGCGCTGAAGACCGGACAACCTGTGAAGCTGGAGTTCACCCGCGAGGAGCAATTCATCGCGACCTCGACGCGGCACCCGATGCGGATCCACATCAAGGCGGGCGCCGACGCCGACGGCAAGCTCACCGCGCTCCAGCTTGATGTGCTCTCCAACACCGGCGCTTACGGCAATCACGCCGGCCCCGTGATGCTCCATGCGCTGGCCGAGTCCATCAGCGTCTACAACTGTCCGAACAAGCGGGTCGATGGCGTCGCCGTCTACACCAACACGGTGCCAGCGGGCGCGTTTCGCGGTTACGGCCTGCCGCAGGCGCTGATCGCCGTGGAAGCCGCAATCGACGAGCTTGCGCGGCAACTCGGCATCAGCCCCTACGAGATGCGCCGGCGCAACGTCGTCAAGCCCGGTGACTCGATGCTGTCGCCGCCGCCGTCCGAATACCACGACGTGGTCTACGGCTCTTACGGGCTCGACCAGTGTCTCGACCTCGTCGAGCGCACCATGCAAGCCGATGGTCCCCAGCCGGACCTGTCGCCGGAATGGCTGATCGGCGACGGTATCGCGCTGACCATGATCGACACCGTGCCGCCGGCCGGGCACATCGCCGACGCTGTGATCGCGCTCAACGAGGACGGCGGTTTCGACCTCACCGTCGGCACGGCCGAGTTCGGCAACGGCACCAGCACCGTACACCGGCAGATCGCGGCGACCACGCTGGCGACCACCGTCGACCGAATCCGCCTGCGCCAATCCGATACTGCCCATGGCGGCCATGACACCGGCGCCTATGGCAGTGCGGGCACCTTCGTCGCCGGCAAGGCGACGCATGCCGCTTCCATGCAGCTCGCGGCCGAACTGAAGGCAGCCGCCGCCAGCGCGTGGCTGTGTGACATCGGGACCTGTGTGCTCGAGGACAACGCCGTCGTCAGCGGCGTTCGTCGCATGCCCTTTACCGAGCTGGCGAAGCTCGCGCGTGAACGTGGACAGCCGTTCGCAAGCAGCGGCAATTCCAGCGGCACGCCGCGGTCGGTCAGCTTCAACGTGCAGGGTTTTCGCGTCGCCGTGAACAAGGGCACCGGCGAGCTCAGGATTCTCAGGAGCGTGCATGCCGCGGATGCGGGCGTCATCGCCAATCCCACGCAATGCCGCGGTCAGGTCGAAGGCGGCGTCGCGCAGGCGCTCGGCGCCGCGCTCTACGAGGAGATGGTGATCGACGCCGAGGGCCGCGTCATCAACGCGAAATTCCGCGACTACCACCTGCCCTCTTTCGCCGACGTGCCGCGCACCGAGGTGTTCTTCGCCGAGACGTCCGACACCATCGGCCCGCTGGGGGCGAAGTCGATGAGCGAGAGTCCGTACAATCCGGTCGCCGCCGCGCTCGGCAACGCCATTGCCGATGCCACTGGCATCCGATTCACGGCGCCGCCATTCAAGCCGGACCGGCTGTTTCCGGACCTGCTCGACAAGTTTGGGGGCTAGCTGCCGCGATAGGTCGAATAGCTCCACGGCGTGACCAATAGCGGCACGTGATAGTGCCCTTCCGGCTCGCTGATCGAAAAGCGCAGCGGGATTTCGTCGAGGAACGGCGGGTCGGCGAGCTGCACGTTGCGCTCGGCGTAGTATCCGGCAACGCTGAATCTGAGCTCGTAGCGGCCGATCGGCAGCGGGCGGCCGCCGATCAGCGGCTGATCAGTGCGGCCGTCCGCATTGGTGACCGCGCGCGCGATGACGCGGTTGTCGCCAAGCGCGGAGAACTCCACGAGCTCCACCGGAATGCCGGCCGCGGGCTTACCAATGTGATTGTCCAGCACATGCGTCGACAACCGGCCATGCACCTTCAACTTGTCGTCGGCAATGACGAGCTGATCGAGCCGCAGCGCCGAGATACGGCCGATCTCCTCGATCGCACGGCGCGTCTCGGTCTTGGCGATATTGCGCAACCGGATCTCGAAATCGTGCAGCACGGAATCCCGGGTGTGCCGGCGCACGCAGACGATATAGGGGAAGCCGAACTTGTCGCGATAGGCGTCGTTGACACGCTCGAACGCGGCATATTCGGCATCCGACAGCCGGTCGAGGCCGGCGCTGTTCTGCTCGGCAGTCGATTCCGCCGTGAGCCCCGCGGCACGCTGGGTCTTACCGGCGAGATCCGGATGCGCCCGGATCAGCGCCAGCTGCACATCGGGGGCGGCGCTCTGGATCGCCGCCATCAGCGCCGCGTGCAACTGGTTGATGCCGGCGAACGGCCGCTTGTCGGCGAGCTGCTCGGCGATCCACGGCGAATATTCGACGACGTTGGCGAGCGCGGCAACGAAATCGGCCTTGGCAGCGGCATTGAGATCGGACAGAGAGATCTGCGGCATCGTCAACCGATCTCAAATGCGTCGGCGGCAAGATGCGCGTGCCTGGCGTGCCAGTGCTGCGCGATCTGCAATCGCGTCGGCACCCAGACGCGCTCGTGCTTGGCGATATAGTCGAGGAAGCGGATCAGGCCCGCAGCGCGGCCCGGCCGGCCGGAGAGGCGGCAGTGCAGACCGACCGACATCATCTTCGGCGCGGTCTCGCCTTCGGCATAGAGCACGTCGAAGGCGTCCTTGAGGTAAGTGAAGAACTGCTCGCCTTCAGCAAAGCCCTGCGGGTTGATGAACCGCATGTCGTTGGCGTCAAGCGTATAGGGAATGACGAGCTGCTTGCCGCTCGCACCCTTGACCCAGTACGGCAGATCGTCGGCATAGGAGTCGCAGAGATAGCGGAAGCCGCCCTCTTCCATCAGCAGACGGTTGGTGTTGATCGAGGAGCGTCCGGTGTACCAGCCGAGCGGACGCGCGCCGGTGGCTTCGGTATGGACGCGGATCGCCTCCGCGATCTCGGCGCGCTCCTGCGCCTCGGTCATGTCCTTGTGCTCGATCCATTTCAGGCTGTGGCTGGCGATATCCCAGCCCGCTTCCTTCATCGCCGCGACGATCTCGGGATTGCGCTTCAGCGCGGTGGCGACGCCGAACACCGTGGTCGGCCAGTTGCGCGCGGTGAAGATCCGCCACAGCCGCCAGAAGCCGGCGCGCGAGCCGTATTCGAACATGGATTCGATATTGGCGTGGCGCTGGCCGGGCCAAGGCTGCGCGCCGAGCACGTCGGACAGAAACGCTTCCGAGGCGCGGTCGCCGTGCAGGATGTTGTTCTCGCCGCCCTCCTCGAAATTGACGACGAACTGCACCGCGACTCGGGCATCGCCGGGCCATCGCGGGTGCGGCGGGTTGCGGCCGTAACCGCGGAGATCGCGCGGGTAGCTTGTATCGGTCACTTAGACTTCCTCGAAGCGGATCGGCAGGGCGCCCTTCCACAGCACACTCTTGCCCAGCGGCGCGAGATTCTCCAGGCCAGAGGTCAGCGTGATGAAATGGTTGCCGGCGAGCTGGCCCATCTTGCTCGCGAAATGCACGCTGCCATAGGCCAGCAGGATCTCGGTCTCGCTGATGCCGCCGGGATAGAGAATGATCTGGCCGGGCGCGGGATAGCTGGTGTGGTTCTCGTAGCCGACGCCGAAATCGAGATCGCCGAGCGGCATCCACACGCCCTCGCCACTCCAGCGCACATGGATGATGTGGCTTTCGAACGGCAGTGACTTGCGAAAGGCGGCGACGGTCTTGGGTGCCAGCTGGTCCTCGAAGCGGGCATCGAAGGTGAAATCGCCGGCTCGGATAACGAGTTTGCTCATCTCATCTCTCTGGATCGGGGCCTGTGGGCCCCGGAAGCTCTCAAGCAAGAGCACTCCCGGCGGCTTCGCGCAAGTGGCGCAGCCGCATCACCTGCGGTCGTAGGACCAGCCGAAAATGCCGCTCCGCCGCGTCTCCGGTTCCGGCTCGGCGGCAGGCTGCGGCGCCTCCTTCAGCTCCGCCTGCGGCGGCGGCAGCGGTGCCGGCAGGTTTTCGCATGCCATGGAGTAGACCAGCTTGCCGTCTGCGGTACGCCCGATCGGAGCACAGGGATCCTGACGTCCGGCCGCGGTCTTCGCCGTCATCTTGACCTGCGCGGCCGCCGGTGAGGCCAGTAGCAGCAGGATCAGCAGATATCTCGACATCGTTGTCGCCTAAAGCTCGATCGGTCCATTGAACCGGATTGCGGCGGGCAAGTCCATCGGCGCCAGCGGGCATGATTGCCGAATATTTAGCCGGCATGGGCTGGGCGACCTGAGCACAGCCTGGTCGAGACGACCTCGGGGGCGCAACTGTTCATCGCCGGCTCCGCTCGGGTCCCGGCTCAGCAGCGCACCGCTGAAGAAGCGCCCCGCTGCGTTCGGGGCACGGGAGCGGAGAGTGGCCGCGCGCTTTCTCCTGCTCGTCATTGCGAGCGAAGCGACTTGTCCGCCGAAGCCTTGGCAAAGGCGGAAGCAATCCAGAATCCTTCCGCGGAGGGATTCTGGATTGCTTCGTCGCAAGGGCTCCTCGCAATGACGGCGTTTGAGGCGTCAGCTTGCTTCTCCAAGTGACGCTGTCATTCCCCGCGAAGGCGTCCGCGAAGGCGGGGAATCCGGTACGCCGCGGCCTCTCGGTTCTATCGCTGGCGCCTCTGGAATACTGGATCGCCCGGAGCGCACGCAGAAGGAACCGCACAGCAGCAAATCCGAATTTCGGTAAATTGGAATATTTTTGGCGAAGCGGATTGACAGAGCGCGACACAGGCAAGGTGCCGTAGCCCGGGTGAGCGAAGCGATAGCCGGGATTTGGCGCGGCAAGCACAAAGGCCCCGGATGTAGCTTTGCTCATCCGGGCTACGAACGTACCAGCGCACTAAAAAAGGGCGGCACAAAGCACCGCCCTTCGCGCGCAATCCAATCCGGGCAGCGTCGAAAAAGATCGCTCAGTACGGCACGTAACGGTAGCCCGGATCGTAATAATAGGGGCTGCCGCCGTAATAGCCGGGACCGTAGTAAGGACGCGGGCCGTAATAATAGCGGTTCTCGTAATACTCCTGACGCCGGCTCTCGGCGATCGCACCGCCGATCACCCCCGCCGCAAGGCCCATGAAGGCGAGACCGGCGGCGTTCGGCCCGCGTCGATAGTAATGGCGACGCCGGGCTGCGCTGAAATCGGTGACGTCGGACGAGCCCTGCCCTGCCGTGACCGGCCTTGCGGACAGCGCCTCAGCCGGCCCTAGGGACGCCGCAGCCGAGGGCGATGTGGAGGTTGCGACCATTGCCAGGCATGCGAACGCGGCCAGCACCAGGTTGCGGCCGGCTGCAGAAATCATCGGTCTAGCAGTCATTTTGACCTCCCATGTTCTCGCGCAACGTAGAGATATGCAAACCACGTTTAATGCGCAAACCACTGAAATGATTTCCTGATCGCGGCAATCTGCCACGCTTTGAACGATTGTAAACCGAACGGCCGGATCCAGCTTGCACCCTCCAACCTGAGCGGATCATGAACAGCTGCGCCGTTAGAAGTCGCTTACGACAGCGCGCCCAGCACACCCCGCGTCGCCTTGTCGATCTCCTCGACATAGCGGCGGCGGGCGAAGTTTTCGGTGAGAAAGCCGACCACCTTGCGGCTGTCGGTGGAATCCACCACCGCCAGCATTTCGGCTTCGGCCTCGTCGAACACCGCCATCGCCGACTTCACGTTCATTTCCGGAATCAACACGATGTCGATCAGGCGAGCCAGCTCGATCACCTGGATTTCGTCGGCGATGGTGTCGAGGTCGTTTGAGAACAAATCGGGCAACAGGACGAGGCCGACATATTCGTCCGCATTGTTGACGATGACGACGCCGGGCCGCGAGCCCAGCACGAACTCGCGGCGGACGGCGGCGATCGTCGTGGTCGAGGGCACCTTGCCGACGTCGGAGCGCATCAGGCGCTCCACGGTGAGATTGCGCAGCCAGCCGACGTCGTTGGCGCTGCGGATGGTCTCGCCGCGCAGATGCAGGCGCCAGGTCGAGAAGGAATGGCCGAACATGAAGCGGACGCAGATCGAGGTGACGATGCAGCCGGCCAGCACCACGGCGGTGACGTCGACATTGCGGGTCATCTCGAGCACCAGGAACGACATGGTCAGCGGGCCGCCGACGATGGCGACGCCGAGCGTCGCCATGCCCGTCAGCATCGCCACCAGCGGGTCGATCACGAAGTTCGGACTGATCAGCTCCAGCAGCTCGGCGAAGAACTTCCCGATCAGGCTGCCGACGAACAGCGAGGCGAAGAACAGGCCACCGCGGAAGCCCGAGGCCAGCGAGATCAGGCACGCCGTCACCTTCAGGGCGATGATCAGCGCGATCATGCCGATCGCCATCTCGTGAAAGAGATCGAGCACCATGGCGCCGTGGCCGGCCGCCAGGACCTGGGGTGTGACGATCGCGAAACCGCCGACGATGAGACCGCCGATCACCGGACGCAGCCAGACCGGCATCCAGGCGAACAGGCGCTCGAACGTCGGCGAGGAGCGCATCACGGCGATGCCGACGCCGCTGGTGACGAGCGCGAGCCCGATCAGTGCCAGATATTGCTCGACGCCGACGGCGCTGACCTTGGGGATCTCCAGCGAATAAGGCGCGCCGCCGAGCCATTGCGCGGTCAACGCGCCGGCGAGCGAGGCTGCCAGGATGGGGGCCGCGCTGCCGACCGAATAGACGCCAACGATCAGCTCGCAGGCATAGAAGGCGCCGGTGATCGGCGCGCCGAACGCCGCCGCGATCGCCGCGGCAGCGCCGCAACCGACCATCAGGCGCAGATCGTTGCGGCGCAGATTGAAGAACTTGCCGAGCAGCGAAGCGATCCCCGAGCCGATCTGGGTATAGCCCGCCTCGAGGCCGACCGAGGCGCCGCAGCCGTTGGAGATCAGCGTCTGGCTCGACACCACCACGCTGTCGCGCATCGACAGATTGCCGCCGCGCAGCGCGTTCGCCTCGATCGGGTCGACCGCGCTCGAAATCTTCATGCGCCGCCGCGACCATTCCATGATGCCGAGCGCCAGCCCGCCGAGCGCAGGCGCGATCAGTGCCGCCCACGGGCTCACATAGGCGTTGGACGAGAGGCGCACGTCGATGGGGATGCCGTAGATCACCACATGGGCGATCTGCGCGATCTCGGCCATCAGCGTCACGGTCGCCCCGGCCAGCGTGCCAATCACCAGCGCCAGCGGGATCAGGTAGAACTCGTTGCTGCGCAAGAGGGCGCGCAGCCGAACCATGGTCCGGTTCGTTCCCTTGCGATCGACGATATGCCTGATCCGCACGAACACTTTCTGCCTGCCCTACCCTTCCGACAGGCCGTAGCCGGCCATGCGCTGGCGGACCCGCTCGATCTCGTCGCCGGAGAGCAGCGGCGGTTGTCCGATCTGGAGACAGCCGTGATATTGCCGCGCCAGCGTCTCGACCTCGACGGCGAGCCACATCGCCTTGTCCAGTGTCTTGCCGATCGCGATCATGCCGTGATGGTCGAGCAGGCACGCAAGCCGGCCCTCCAGCGCCCGCACCGCATGCTCGGACAATTCCGCGGTTCCGAACGTCGCATAAGGCGCGCAGCGGATGCTGTCGCCGCTGGCCGCCGCGATCATGTAGTGCACCGGTGGAATCTCCATGCCCATGATCGCCAGGATGGTGCAATAGGTCGGATGGGCGTGCACGACGGCGTTGACATCGGGCCGCGACTTCAGGATGTCGCGGTGAAACCGCCATTCGCTCGACGGCTTCTGATCGGGCGCATGTGCGCCGTCCATGGTCATGAAGACGATCTGGTCCGGGGTCATGGCCTCATATGGCACGCTGGTCGGCGTGACCAAAAGCCCGTCCACATGCCGGACAGAGATATTGCCCGAGGTGCCCTGGTTGATGCCGAGCGCGTTCATGCGCCGGCAGGCGTCGATGATGGCCTGTCTCTTGGCGAGCTCGTCTGCTGTCACCGACATCCCGTTTTCCCGACGATGGACTTGTTAGACCGGAAGTACGTCAAAGCAACATGGCAGTGCAAGCGAAAGCGGCCCGGATCGGGTGCCGCCATGGCGCCTTTCCTGCAAAACCACGAAACGGACGGCAAAACCAATGGATTCACGGATTGTCGCAGCCCTATGACAGGCTGCTCCGGACGGCCGCAATCCCGTTGATCACGAACTGCACGGAATAGGCGGCGAGCAGCATGCCGAGAACGCGCGAGAGCACGGCATTCCCGGTGCGTCCGAGGGTGCGCGCGATCAGGTGAGCTGAGACGAAGCACAGCATGCAAAGCAGGCAGACCGAGAGGACGACGGCGATGATGATCGCGAGCCTTGCCCCATGGCCGGCGTCGCCCGAAAGGAGCAGCGTGGTTGCAATCGCCCCCGGGCCGGCCATCATGGGGATGGCCAGGGGAAACACCGCGACATCTGAGGCGTGCTCCGCTGTTGCCTTGTCGGCCTCGCGGGCCTCGCGATGCGGACGATCGCCGAAGATCATCTGGTAGGACACGCCGAACAGCAGCAGTCCGCCGGCGATCTGGAAGGCGGGAATGCCGATCCCGAGCTGGCGGAGCAGCCAGTTTCCGACCAGCGCGATCATCACCAGGATCGAGGCCGCGATCAGCGGCGCTCGCAACGCGATCGTCCGCTTGACCTTGTCGGGCATGCCTCCGGTGGCTGCCAGAAAGGCCGGTGCAAGGCCGACCGGATCGACCACCAGCAGCAGCGTCACGAAAGCGGACAGGGAGAAATCAAGCATGGGCGTCTCGGGCGTGGCTCAGGCAGCAAGCCTTAGCGGCTCGCGGCGGCCTTCGCGAGGAACATTTGCTTTCGAAGAGTCTTGATCGCCTGAGGATTGCGGAAGGCGACGCCTTCCCGTGTCACCTCAAGAGGAGGACATATGGCTAAACGAGCGAAGAAACGCGCAACCAAGAAGACCGCTTCGCGCCGGCCGCGTCAGGCGCCGAAGATGCTGAGCGACCTGTTTCTGGCGACGCTGAAGGACATCTATTTCGCCGAGAACAAGATCATCAAGACCCTGCCGAAGATGGCCAAGGCGGCGCAATCGAAGGATCTGACGGCCGCCTTCAACAAGCACCTGCGCGAGACCCAGGGCCAGGTCAAGCGGCTGGACCAGATCTTCAAGATGCTGGGCAAGCCCGCACGCGGCAAGCCCTGCGAGGCGATCAACGGCATCACCGACGAGGGCGCCGAGATCATGAAGGAGTTCAAGGGAGCACCGGCGCTCGATGCCGGACTGCTCGCGGCCGCCCAGGCGGTCGAGCACTACGAGATCTCCCGCTACGGCACCTTGCGCACCTGGGCCGAGGAGCTCGGCATGCAGGACGCGGCAAGGCTGCTTCAGGCGACGCTCGACGAGGAAGAGGCGACCGACCACACGCTGACCGAGCTCGCGACGTCTGTGATCAACCTCGAAGCGGAAGACGAGTACCGCGCCGCAGCCTGATGCCGTGCGTGGCCTGAATGTTGCCGACGGCGCCGCGGGAACATGTCCGCGGCGCCAATGCGTTTGACTGCAAGGGCTCCTCGGTCGAGGGCAGGCATGTCTCGGACGCGCGCTGGATTTCCGGGGAACCATCCCCATATGCTGTTTTTCCAATCGCAGCGCCTCCCCCCGAGACTTGCCATGCAACCCAAAAATCCCCTCGACTGGATGCTGTCCGAAGCCCTGGACTCGCTGACCCGCGCCGACCGGCTGCGCCAGCAGTTCGGCCGCCAGGAAGCCTGCTGGGAGCCGCCGATCGACGTGCTGGAAACCGAGCACGAGCTTCTGATCCTGGTGGCGCTTCCCGGCGTCAATCCGGACAACGTCGAGACTGTCATTCATGACGGCGTGCTCGTCATCTCCGGCCAGCGCACCCTTCCGCCGGAGCTCCGCAACGCCCGCATCCACCGGCTCGAGCTGCCGCAGGGGCGTTTTGAGCGCCGCATTGCATTGCCCTTCGGCCGCTACGCCATCAGCCGCTTCGTGATGGACGGCTGCGTCGCACTGCGCCTCGCCAAATCCTGAGGTCGATCATGGCCACCGAACAGATGAACAACGAACAGACCAATAACGACGTGAAGATCCCCGACGACGCGCTGATCATCATCCCCGTGCGCGAGATGGTGCTGTTCCCCGGCGCCATCGCGCCGATCACGATCGGCCGGGCAAGGTCGATCGCCGCCGCGCAGCAGGCGCTGCGCGAGCAGCGGCCGGTCGGCATCGTCCTGCAACGCAGCCCCACGACCGAGGAGCCGGGGCCGGACGATCTCTACCGGGTCGCGACCATCGCCAACATCGTGCGCTACATCACCGCGCCCGACGGCACCCACCACATCGTCTGCCAGGGCGTGCAGCGCGCGCGCCTGCTCGACTTCCTGCCGGGGACGCCGTTCCCCGTTGCGCGCTTCCAGCAGATCCCCGAGCCGACCACGACCTCGCCCGAGATCGAGGCGCGCGCCCTGAACCTGCAGCGCCAGGCGATCGAGGCGATCGAGCTGCTGCCGCAGGCACCGCCCGAGCTGGCCGCGATGTTCCAGGGCACCAGTGCGCCCGGTGCGCTGGCGGATCTGGCGACCTCGTTCATGGACATCAAGCCGCAGGACAAGCAGGAGGTGCTGGAGACCATCGACCTCGTTTTGCGCGTCGAGAAGGTGTCCAAGCACCTGGCCGAGCGGCTGGAGGTGCTGCGCATCTCCAACGAAATCGGCCAAAAGACCAAGGCCTCCTTCGACGAGCGGCAGCGCGAGGCGATCCTGCGCGAGCAGATGGCGACCATCCAGCGCCAGCTCGGCGAAGGCGACGGCAAGGCGGCCGAGGTCGCCGAGCTGACTTCTGCCATCGCCAAGGCCAACATGCCGCCCGAGGCCGACGCGCACGCCAAGAAGGAGCTGCGTCGCTACGAGCGCATGCCGGAGGCTGCCGGCGAAGCCGGCATGGTCCGCACCTATCTCGACTGGCTGATCGAGCTGCCCTGGGCGCTGCCCGCGGAGAAGCCGATCGATATCAAGGAAGCGCGAGCCATCCTGGACGCCGACCATTTCGGCCTGGAGAAGATCAAGAGCCGGATCATCGAATATCTTGCGGTGCGCAAGCTGGCACCGCAGAGCAAGGCGCCGATCCTGTGCTTCGTCGGTCCGCCCGGCGTCGGCAAGACCTCGCTCGGCCAATCCATCGCCCGCGCGATGGACCGTCCCTTCGTGCGCGTCAGCCTGGGCGGCGTGCACGACGAGGCCGAAATCCGCGGCCACCGGCGCACCTATATCGGCGCGCTGCCGGGCAACATCATTCAGGGCATCAAGAAGGCCGGCGCACGCAACTGCGTCATGATGCTGGACGAGATCGACAAGATGGGGCGTGGCGTGCAGGGCGATCCCTCGGCGGCCATGCTGGAGGTGCTGGACCCCGAGCAGAACGGGACGTTCCGGGACAATTACCTGGGCGTGCCCTTCGATCTGTCGCGCGTGGTGTTCATCGCGACCGCCAACATGCTGGACCAGATCCCGGGGCCGCTGCTGGACCGCATGGAGCTGATCAGCCTCGCCGGCTACACCGAGGACGAGAAGCTGGAGATCGCGCGGCGCTATCTGGTGCGGCGGCAGCTCGAGGCCAATGGCCTGACACCCGAACAGGCCGAGATCGAGCCGGAAGCACTGAAGCTGGTGGTCGAGGGCTACACCCGCGAGGCCGGCGTGCGTAACCTCGAGCGCGAGATCGGCAAGCTGTTCCGGCATGCCGCGGTGCAGGTCGCCGAGGGCACGGCCGCGAAGGTCGTGATAGCGGCGAAGGACATCGCCACCGTGCTCGGCCAGCCGCGCTTCGAAGGCGAGATCGCACAGCGCACCAGCGTTCCGGGCGTCGCCACCGGCCTTGCCTGGACGCCGGTCGGCGGCGACATCCTGTTCATCGAAGCCTCCCGGGTGCCCGGCAAGGGCGGCATGATCCTGACCGGCCAGCTCGGCGACGTCATGCGCGAGAGCGTGCAGGCTGCGATGACGCTGGTGAAGAGCCGTGCCGCGCAGCTCGGCATCGATCCTCAGCTGTTCGAGAAGAGCGACATCCACGTTCACGTCCCCGCGGGCGCGACCCCGAAGGACGGGCCCAGCGCCGGGGTGGCGATGTTCACGGCACTGACGTCCCTGCTCACCAATCGCACGGTGCGCAGCGATACCGCCATGACCGGCGAGATCTCGCTGCGCGGCCTGGTGCTGCCGGTCGGCGGCATCAAGGAGAAGGTGGTCGCAGCCGCGGCCGCCGGCCTGAAGCGGGTCATGCTGCCGGCGCGCAACAAGCGGGACTATGACGACATCCCGAAGAGCGCGCGGGACAACCTCGAATTCATCTGGCTGGAGCGCGTCGACGAAGCCATCGCGGCGGCGCTGGAGCCGGTCGGGGCCAAGGTCGAAGCGGCGGAGTGAATGCGATGAAGAAACTGCTGGAAAGAGCGAAGGGATCGCGGAAGACGCAGCGGCTGCGCCGATTGCTCGATCGCGCGATCGACCGGGTTCGCGATGCGCTGGCGGCGCCCGGGCCGCAGCTTCAACCGATTCCGGTCCGGGTGAAGCGCCGCAAGGGTTGAGCCCTCCGTCTCAAGTCCTCGCGGCTGCCCCAACCAAAAGGCCCCCTCTACCAAGGGGGCCTTTGCGTCGTTAGCCCACGGCGTCCTTGGCCGCCTTGACCGGGCGGGCGCGGACGATCTTCCGGGCCGGCTTGGCCTTGAACATCATCTCTTCACCCGTGAACGGGTTGGTGCCCTTGCGTGCCTTGGTCGCGGGCTTCTTGATGACCACGAACTTGGCGAAGCCCGGCACCAGGAACAGGCCGTTCTTCTTGAGCTCCTTGTGACCGACGTCGGTCAGCGTCTCCATGACGTTCTTGACGTCGCGTTTGGAAAGCTCGGTAGCGGTCGCAATCTTTTCGATCAGCTGCGATTTGGACATTTGGGTTGCCATCGTGTCTCCTCTGATTCGTGACGGCTGCATATTAGACCAACCGGCGAAGGCCTATAGCCTTCTGCACAGTTTTGTCGCGGTTTTGCGGGCTTTTTTGCGCCCATGTGGCAAAAAACCCTGCTTTTTAGCTACTTCCGGAGCGAAAGAAGCCTCAGGCAGCGGATTTTGCCTTGTTTCAAAGGCCCGCACGACATCTTGCTAGAACTGATTCGCCGCTTTCGACAAGCGACGACCGGCCCCTTTGAGTAAGGCGGAGTGCGATTCACCCTGAAAAATAAGGGCCGGATCGATGTCGCCGGTCTTCCTCCCCGTAAAAACAGGGAGAAAGTGAGCGAGCGCTTGGCTAGACGCGCTCGATGATGATGGCGGGCGCCATGCCGCCGGCGGCGCACATGGTGACGAGACCGCGCTTGAGGTCGCGCCGTTCGAGCTCGTCGAGCACGGTGCCGATCAGGATCGAACCGGTGGCACCGATGGGATGACCGAGCGCGATCGAGCCGCCATTGACGTTGACCTTGGCGCGATCGAGCTTGAGGTCGCGGATATATTTTTCCGCCACCACCGCAAACGCCTCGTTGATCTCGAACAGATCGATGTCGTCGACGGTCAAGCCCGCCTTCGCCAGCACCTTGCGCGTCGCCGGCACCGGCGCGTTCAGCATCAGGGTCGGCGAGTCCCCCATATTCGCCATCGCGACCACACGGGCGCGGGCTTTAAGACCATGCGCCCTGGCGTAAGCGGGCGAGGCCAAGAGGATCGCGGCGGCGCCGTCGACGACGCCGGACGAGTTGCCGGCATGGTGCACGAAATCGATCTTGATATCAGGATATTTCTGCAGGATCAGGCCGCGATAGGTCGTGCCCTTGTCGTCCAGCGCGTAGTCGGCGATCGCAGGGAATGCCGGCTTCAGGCTGCTCAGACCCTCCATCGTGGTCTGCGGCCGCGGATACTCCTCGTGGTCGAGCGCAAGGCTGCCGTCCTCGCGGTGGACGGCCACGAGGCTCTTCTTGAAGTACCCGTTCGCCATCGCATCCGCGGCGCGCTTCTGGCTTTCCAGCCCGAGCGCGTCGACGTCCCTTCGGGTAATGCCTTCCAGCGTCGCGATCGCATCCGCGCAGACGCCCTGATGCGACTGCGGATGCCGCGCGCGCAGACGCAGATTGCCGTTGTCCATCATCATCGGACCCGAGCCGCGGCGTCCTTCCATCGACATCATCTCGCAGCCGCCGGCGATGACGAGGTCTTCCGCGCCCGCCATGATCGAGCTCGCGGCCATGTTGACGCTGGTGATGCCGCTTCCGCAGAAGCGGTCGAGCGTCACGGCGCTGGCGCGCACGTCGTAGCCGGCATCGAGCGCCGACATCCGGCCGAGATCGCCGCCTTGCGTCGCGACCTGCGCGCTGCAGCCCCAGACGATGTCGTCGACATCGGCGGTGTCGATGCCGGTGCGCATCGCGAGCGCGCGCAGCACGGTTGCGCCCAGCTGCTGCGGATGAATGCCCGAAAGCGCTCCCTTGCCGGCCTTGCCGACGCCGCGCGGGGTCCGGCAGGCATCGATGATGAGTGCGTCGGTCATGGGCGTGTCCTCTTGTTGTAAGCGTTGAGGACGGTTTTGGATAAGGGGGAGAGGAGAGTCAATGCGCGGCGTTCACCGCTTCTCACCCGGATTTTCCGCTGCACGGCTAGCGCTGAAAGCCTCCACGACATCATGGCCGGGCCCTGTCCCGGCCATCACGCCTTGGCACGCCGCGCGAGGAAACGTGGATGCCCGGGACAAGCCCGGGCATGACGGCCTCTACACGACGGCGGCGATCACGCCCCTGCCGCGTTGTTCGCGATCACGTTGCGGTAGAAGCTGGCGCTGAGCTTCGGGGTCCGGACCTGAGTGTCGAAATTGACATGGTACAGCCCGAAACGCTTGTTCAGCCCGTATATCCACTCGAAATTGTCCATCAGGCTCCAGAGGAAATAGCCGCGCACCGGCACGCCTTCCGCCGTGGCGCGCTGGAGCTGGGCGAGATAATTGCGCAGGTACATGATGCGGTCGGTGTCGTAGATCTTGCCGTCGGGCGTGACGAAATCGTCGCCGGAGGCGCCGTTCTCGCTGATATAGATCGCATCCGTCTTCCAGATCTTGGCCGCCAGCTTCGGCACCCAATAGATCGTCTCGGGTCCGATGCGCAGCCAGTCCGAATTCATGTGCGGGAACGATTTCGGAATCGGCAGCGGCATGAATCCCGCGCCCTGGTCGGAGGCCACTACGTAGTTCTGCGGCGCGTAGATGTTGAGGCCGAGGAAATCGACCGGCGAGGAGATGATCTTCAGCTCCGCATCTGTGTATTTGGGCGCGTTGGGCCCGGCGAATTTCAGGAAGGCGTCGGTATAGCGGCCCGTCATGATGACGTTGAGATAGCCGGCGTTCATCTCGCGCAGCGCGATCTCGGCAGCGCGAACGTTCTCCGGCGTGTCGATCGCGGGCGCGCAAGCATCGACGTTCTCGGCCGGCCCGACCCTGGTGCCGCGCCGGCCGTGGGCGCGCACCGCCTGGACCGCGAGCCCGTGCGCCAGCGCGCTGTTGTGCCTGATCTGGTTGACCTCGGCTTGCGGCAGTCTCAAGCCCGGCGCGTCGATGCCGATGCCGTAGCCGAAATAGACGAAGCGGCCGCTCTCGTTCAGCGTGAAGACGTTTTTGACGCGATCGGTCAGATGCTCGGCGACATAGGCCGCATAGTCGCCGAAGATCTTGCAGGTCTCCGTCGAGCGCCAGCCGCCGAAGCGATCCTCAAGCGATTGCGGCAGGTCCCAGTGATAGAGCGTCAGCCACGGGTCGATGCCGTTCTTCAAGAGCTCGTCAATGAGCCGGTTATAGAAGTCGAGCCCCTTCGGGTTAGGCTTGCCGTCGCCGTCCGGAAACAGCCGCGGCCACGCCACCGAGAAGCGGTAGGCCTTGCAGCCGAGCGTCTTGATGAGCGCGATGTCCTCCTTGTAGCGGTGATAGTGCTCATTGGCGCGGTCACCAGTGGTGCCGTCCTCGATCTTGCCGGGGATGCGCACGAACTTGTCCCAGATCGAGGCCCCTCGCCCGTCCTCGTTGACGGCGCCCTCGACCTGATAGGACGAAGTGGCCGTGCCCCAGACAAAGCCGGCCGGAAAGCCGGTGCGCGGCGCTGCTGCCGGCCTCGCCTCGGCCGCATCGAGCGAACCGGTCAGACCGGCTGCAGACAGCCCCGCGAGTTTCGCGAACCGGCGACGCGAGACCTTGTCCGACATTGATGCTTCTCCGCTTCCGAGCCTGTTGCGGGCGCACAATGGCGAGTCCAGGGCGGTTTGAGAAGCGGGGAGCCGAGGGCTGAGGGTGCAGAATTGCCGGACGTGGCAAATTGCCTTGCCTCTCAGGGTGCGCGGCGGATCTTATAGAGAGCGAAGCGTCCGGACCTGTCCAATTCTTCAAGCAGGTCTGGCAGCGGGTTCGCCATGGCAGGGCCAACCAAATAGAGGTAGTCGTAGTCTCGATACCAGGTGCGGATGGCAGCCCTGCCTTCGGGCACGGCTGTTTTTCCTTCGAAGATGGCGCTCAGCCAACGCACCGGCACGGGCGTGCCGTTGGGTATGCTGAGCCGGCGGACATCGTCGCGCACCTGAATCGGCTGCTTGCCCGTCTCGGTGAACACGTTCGCCACGAAAGCATTGGCATAGTGCACGGCGAGCGTCGGCGCGTAATATATGGGGAATTGTGTGAGATCCTCGAACGGCGGATCCTCGCCTTCCGCGCTGGTCCCAATCAGTATCTTCGAGCCCCGGTCGATATGCTGGAGGGACTTGATGACGGCCGCGTACTCCGAACGGTAAGAGAGCCAGACATTGAGCACCACGCCCAGATTTGCGAGCGTGATGCCGCAGACAATGACGAGCGCAGCCATCGTCCATCGTCGATCGGGCAACGACAGCAAGCCAAAAGCCGGAAGTATCAAGGCAATTGCAGGGAGAACTCGGATATCGGCGTACGCCGTGTTAAATAGCCTTGGCGGAATAGCAAGATAGAGTAACGCGAAGCCGGCTGCGATCCAGATCCCGGCAGGCATCAACTTGAGCGCACGGCATCTCGCCGCAATGTATACCGCCACAAGCAGCACGATCGCGCTAGCTCCTGAGACAGCCATGCTGTAGCCATTGACGATGAAGAACGGCCAGAGCAGCTTGCAATCGAAATACCAGAGGGTGCCCTCGTTTCCCACCGAGCCGTGGGCCAGCTTCATTGTCGCCAATAGCACGACCGCCGGTGTTGCAAGCGTGAGGAACCGGAGCGCGATCTCGCGCACGGAACATTTCCGGTCGAAAGCGCGCCACAATTCGTAGAATCCGAGCGTCGCGCCGTAGACGCCCAGGGCAAAGAAATGCGCCGCAAGCAGCACCATGACGGAAGCTGCGTTGACCGCGAGACGTACGGGTGCTGATCGGCCGGCAATGGCCAGATAGGCGGCGATGCCCCAAAGCGCGATGCCGAGGCCGCATTCGAAGTTGGTGAATCCCCAGGAGAACGGAAGGCAGTAAAGGAACATCAACGCCGCGAAACCGGCGAGGTGAACGCGCCCCTTCACGACCCATTCGAGCGCAAGCGCGCCGCCGACGACGAGTATCTGGCTGAAGAGAAGAAAAAGCCGGGTGGCATTTTCAACGCCGAGCAGCCGCGCCATCTGCGGAACCACCAAGTCCATCGCCAGATTCGGATAGAAAGCCCATGCCGCCTGGTAGTATGGATTGGCATTGGCGGTGCCCATTTCGGTCAGAAGATACATGCGGGCGAGATGGTTGACGTAATCCCCCATCGCCGGAATGGGGACAAGCAGCGTCGGAAGAAACGAGGCGACGGCCAGAAGGGCGAACACCACGGTCGCGACCGATCGATCCGAGCGAGCGGTGCGTGCGACGAAATCTTCTGCGGTCAGGGGAGCCGGTACGTTCACGCAAATGCTCCGGGTGCTGGAACCCGGCCGGGTTGTCGTTATCCTGCGGAACTATTTGCGATAGAGTCTGCTAACAGCACGTTAATCGGTTGAGTGAGCGCGGGATATCTACCCCGCGGAAGAGCATCCCGAGCTTTTGGCAAGTTCAGCTTGCAGATTGGAAGCACGGGGCTTCCGCTGCAAAGGCTTCCTTAACAGTGCATGTCCGCTGCGGACCCCGCCTGGGTCCGCATTCTGCACCGGGTGACCATGGACTTGCCGAGCTCAACAAGCGCGAGGCAGCCGCAGAGCCGGAATTTGCTGGGGTCGAAGTTCGGGTCGTCGCTGGCAAGATGCCGGTTCAACGATCAGTCGACTGGTGCTACGGCCTCGATCAGCGCGAGCGCTTCGGCAACTTTGGCAGCTTGCCGGGGTTGAACGCCGGAGGCGGCTCGATGCGCGAAGGTTCCTGCTGTTCGGTGAGAATGAGCGTTCCCTGAAGAATCATTCCGGGCACTTGTTGTGCCGTCGCGGTGTAAGTCGCGATCTTGCCGGGGCAGTTTCCCTCGATGTCCAAAGTGAGCTCGTCTTCCACGCCGAACACCGTTGCACGTCCGTCGGTATGGCGCTTCGTCGACACGGTGGCAGTGAAGTGATCTCCATCGACCCGACACGAGCCGTGATACGTCATCAGGCTGTCGCGGCCCCAGATCTGTCCGTTCGCGACATGGACGATCCCGGTCCCCTGGTCGAGCGGCGTCTTGTACCACGCCGCATATGTCCCGTCCTTGAGCATGGGAGCAGTCTCCCTGGCAATCCTCCACATCATCCGCATGATTAGCGCTAAAAAAGCGTTAATCATGCGGCCCGTGCCAATCCGGCCTGTCCTTGCGCAGCTCGGCTTCGAGCTCCTCGACGATTCCGTGAAGCAGATACGCGGCCAGCGGATCCGTCACCTCCCGCTCCAGACGCCGATAACGCGCGATCCGGCATTCCTGCTCTCTCAATTGGCGCTCTGTCATCACACGGGTCCTCCGACAAACTGACGCGGAGACCACCGAGTGGTTTCGTTAAAGTTTTCGGATCATTTGACATGGTTTCTGATTAGTAAAGATGACGCCGCCGGACCTTCGCCGGCGCCGAGATCAAATCATCCAAAGCGCCGCCCCTCTAAGAGGACAGACGAAGCCAGACGTCCTTGCTTGCCAGCGTGCCATTCGGCGTGGCGATCTCCATGTCCACGACGTGCAGGGATCCGGGCTCATCCGCATAGATGTATCTGAGGTGCCACATCAGACCGAGGTTCGGTGAAACGACAAAATCGTCCAATCCGTCGGTGATGTCTCGAACGGCCTCGCGGTGGCTCAACGGCGCGGAGAACATCGCATCGATCAAGTCGGCGAGGCTCATACCCTCGACGAGCATAAGTCGCGCGATCTCATCGCCGTAGACGTGCCGAAGCGCTGCAACGATCGAAGCGACGGCATCCGGATTCTTCAACGACACGGCAAAGCAGGCCTCCGAAGCCATCATGCCGGAGGCGGAATATTCTGCAAGCTCAGCGAGCGCCATCGCGGACACGAGGGGCGCGGCAGCCGTGCCTAGAACGTCACCCGGATCCCCGCGTAGAACGCGCGCGGCCTTGCCGGGCTCAACGAGCGCGGGTCGGTGAAATCTGCGCCGCCATTGGTGAAGTTGGGCAAGGCCCCGCGGTCGAAGAAGTGTCCGTAAGTCGCATAACGCTTGTCGAAGATGTTGTCGACCTTGCCATAGAGCTGGATGTTCTTCGTGACCTGGTAGGAGGTGTGGAGATTGAAAACCGTATAAGATGGCAACTTTGCGAACTGGTTCGACTCGTCGCCGACCAGATATTGGCTGGAGACGAACAGCGCGTTGCCGCCGACCTTCCAGACATCGGTCACGGCATAGTCGATGCCAACCTTGACGCGGTGGCGGGGGATCGCGGGGAGCTGGTTGCCGGGAGAGACGTGGATGGTATGGGTGGCCGGATCGGCAAACGGGCTTTCCGACCCGAGCTCGAGCGGGTCTAGGTAACGCGCGTCGACGAAGGCGTAGCTCGCCTGAAACTGGAGCGTCGGCGACTTGATGTTGACTTCGGCCTCGAAGCCCTGCCGCCTGGTACGGCCGACATTTGAGAAATAGCCGAAGCCAGTGCGCCCGACGGCGGGGATCGCGACGATGTCGTCATAATTGGTGGCTCGGAAGCCGCCGAGCTTCCAGCCGAGGGTGCCGATGTTCAGCTCCCTGGTGCCGCGCAGGCCCGCTTCCACGGTCTTGGATACGACCTGCTTGAGAGGGGGATCGGAGACCAAGAACGCCGCAAGGAGACAAGGCCGGACAGGATCGGCGCAGCCGAGCTCCAGCGGCGTCGGCACGCGATTGGCCTCGGAATAGCCGGCATAGGCGGTCAGCTCCGGCGTGATCTTGTAGGTGCCGCCGATGACGGGATTGAAACGGGTAAAGGTGTGGTCGCCGTTGAGATCGGTCCCGAGCTGATCTTCCAGCGAGATGCGCGCCACGTTGAAACGGCCGCCGCCGGTGATGGCGAAGGCATCGGTGACGTTGAACGTGTCCATCGCATACAGGCCGTTATATTGATTGACGGTCCGCAGCGAGACGGGACCGGCAACTGTTTGCGGCTGGCCGGTCGGTCCCAGGAAGAGCCCACTGCCGCTGACGACGTAGTTCTCTCCGATCGAGCCGATCTCGGCGGTGGCGTCGTAGCGCGTGACGCCGGCGTCATAGCTCGCGCCCATCACGAAGCGGTTGTCGTGCCCAAACAACTGATCGGTGTTGGTGGCCTGGCCCGACACGCCGAAACTGGTCGAACGGATGGTGCTCCGGTCGATCTCGCCGAGGATGGTTCCCGGCGTAAAGGGATTGGCAAGCTGCACTCCGCCTGCGCCGTTCGCGGGCGTGGCGTCATCGCCAAAGCAGAGCAACGCCGGATCGGCGCATTCCTGCACGTCAGTCGGATTGCCGTCGACGAGCTTCTGCTCGTACCTGCGCACATGCGCGGTGCCTTCGAGCGTCCAGGTCGGCGTCGCATCGACCTTGCCGGTCAGGTTGAGATAGCCGACGCGGTTGGACGTCGTCTGCGGCGTGGTGTAGGTCGCGCCCCAATATTTGTCGAGCAGCTCGGCCGGAACGGTGGCGTTGGCGCCGAAATCGTTCTTGGCGACGCCCATATTGGCGTGGAATTCGCTGTCGCCGGCCTTGTAGCCGACATCGCCGTAGAAGCGCCGCACGGTCGATTGCGAGAAGTTGCGGAAGCCGTTGTCGCGCAGGCCTTCGAGCGCGGCATAGACGCCGTAGTTCTTGTCGACCTGCTTGCCCCATTGCGCCGAGCCCTGGATGCGGCCGAACGAGCCGCCCATCAGATCGAGCTCCGCGCCCTGATAGGTGAAGCCGTCTTTCATTTGCAGGTTGATGGCGCCGCCCAGCGCGTTGAGGCCGAAGGCGGCATTGTTGGTCACCAGCGTCACCGACCTGATCGCGGCGGTCGGGATCAGGTCCCAATTGACGGCATCCGAGAAGGCTTCGTTGATGCGGACGCCGTTCTGATACACCGCAAGGCCTTGCGGGGTGCCCGTCACGGGGGAGGCGACAAAGCCGCGGAATTCGACGTCCGGCTGGAACGGATTGCCGGTGACCTCGGTGATGTTGACGCCGGCGATGTTGTCGCGCAGCGCGTCGGTGACGTTCAGCGAACCGGTGCGCTTGATCTGGCTGGCATCGACGGCGTTGATCGACGATGGGACCTTGTCGACGTCAAGACCCCTGCCGGTGCCCGGCGCAGTCGGGTAGACGTAGATGCGCGTCCGGGCACTGGCGGACGACGCAGCGCCGATGCGCGCGACCGGCCGCGTCGGCGCGGTACGCCGCGCCACCGATGGCGGCGGCGCCGTCACTTCGACCGGCGGCAGATTCTGGACGTTCGTCTCCTCGTCCTGCGCTGCCCCGGCGGGGCTTGCGGACAGCACGGCGGACAGCAAACCGGTTGACACCGAGGCCATCAACAAACGACGCTTGAACCAAAGAACCTTGCCCATCCCCGCCTTCCCATCCGCGACCACCGGCTGTTTTGCTCTTCGCCGATTGGTCGGGACGAGTGTATTCGGCCGCAATGGGTGCGCCAGCCACAAAAGGTCGGGCAATATCCGCACCCGTTTTCCCGACGAAATCGGGAATTTTTCCCGATCGCCTCGGGCACGATCAGGCAGCAGCGGTCGGAACCAGCGCTTCCACCGTCAAGCCGCCGTCGCCGGACACGACGTTGAGCGTGCCGCCCAGCGCCAGAATCCGCTCACGCATGCCGACGAGGCCGAAGCCGAGCTTCTGGCCCGGCTCCATGCCGCGGCCATTGTCGCTGACCCGTACCCGGGCGCAGAAGCGGCCATCGTGAGCCGTCTGCTCAACCGGCTCGATCACGACATTGACCGAGGTCGCGCCGGCGTGGCGGAACACATTGGTGAGCGCCTCCTGCACGATGCGGTAGATGGTGAGATCGGCGGTCTCGCCGGTAACCCCAAGCGACGGCGAGATCACGGTCTCGATCGCGACATCGGGATGCGACTCCCGCCACAGCCTCGACAGCGATTCCAGCGCCTGGCGCAGGCCGAGCTCGGCGAGGCCGACGGGGCGGAGGCGCTCCAGCACGCGGCGATTGAACTGCTGGAGCGCATTGATCTGCTCCAGCATGGCGCTGCCGTGCTTGCGCACCGCCTCCGCGTTCAGGGCGCGTCCATCCGCCTGCTTCGCCAGCGCGCTGGCATGCGCGCGCAGCGAGAACAGATACGGCCCGAACTCGTCGTGGAGTTCGCGCGCGATCTCCTTGCGCTCGATGTCCTGGAGCGACACGGTGCGCTCGGCGAGCCGCCGCTTGTCCTCGACCGCCCCATGAAGCGTCGCGGCCAGGTGGTTGAGCTTGGTGCAGATCGCGGCCAGTTCCGGCGCGCCGCCCGGCGTGACACGGGCCTTGTAGTGCCCGCCTTCGAGCTTCCCCATCACCTCCGCCAGCGACTGCAGCGGCGCCAGCGCCCGGCCGACCACATTCATCATCAGGAAGAACAGCGCCAGCGCGATCACCGAGCCGACCTCGAGCTGGGTGACGATGCCGTCCCAGATCTCGGCGATCTCGTCATCGGGATGCGAGGTGATCAGGAGCGAGCCGGGCTTGCCATGGATCGACACCGGCACGCTCACCGCCGTCTGCTCGGGATGAACCAGGCTGACGAACCAGGCCGGCGGCCCGCGCGTGTCGGCATCGGCATCAAGCCGCGGCGGCGCCTGCGGGTTGCCGCCGGTATCCCGGAGCGTGATGCTGACATGGCGCAGCCGGCTGAGGTCGCGCGCGATCTGGTTCAGCCTGGCATCCGGATTGGGCGCTTCGTTGAGATCGGCCACGATCATCTCGATGAACTCGCGCGCGAGGCGGATCACGCTCTGGTCCTCGGCCTGCACGCGGGGACCCGCCTCCGCGACCTGGCGGCCGATATTGACGGCGAGTCCCAGCGCCAGCAGCAGCGCCAGCAGGAGGTTGATACGCCCGCGCAAGGATAGATTTTGCCACATTGGTCGCCCGTGCCTCGCGAAGCCTTGCCCGCCGCTGTCCGATGACGTTGACAGAGGCGAAGCGGTGGATATCTAATCGGAAGCGTACAGCAATCCCGGCCGGGTTGCATGAGGCGAGCTCGGACACATCGCTCACGCGCCTGTCCCATGTCGGTATCATGCGGCGCAGAGCAGGCAAGTTCGTCACAGGAAACGCTGTCTCGGGGAACGCCTATGCGCATTCTGATCGTCGACGATCATCCCATCGTCGCCTCCGGCTGCCGCGCCGTGCTGGCCGACGAGGGCGAGATCGAGATTTTGGAGGCCGCCGACGCGGAAGACGGTGAGTGCGTCTTCATCGTCGAACGCCCGGACCTCTGCATCATCGACATCAATTTGCCGACCGTCTCCGGATTCGAGCTCGCCCGCCGCATCCTCGAGCGCGCGCCCGAGGCCCGCATCATCATGTTCAGCATGAACGACGACCCCGCCTTTGCCGCGCGCGCGATCGAATGCGGCGCCAAGGGCTACGTCTCCAAGACCGGCGATCCCGACGACCTCGTCGAGGCGATCCGCGCCGTCGGCTGCGGCGGCACCTACTTGCCGAGCGCGATCGCGCGCAGCATCGCCTTTGCGGGGCCGGCGCTGGCGCAAAGCCCGCTATCCAAGCTGAACGCGCGCGAGATGGAGATCCTGCGGCTGCTCAGCGCCGGAAAGAGCCTGTCGGAGATCGCCTGGCTGGTGCAGTCGTCGTACAAGACGGTCGCCAACACCTCGTCCATCATGCGCCAGAAGCTCGGGGTGAAGACCTCGGTCGAGCTGGTGCGGCTGGCGATCGACAGCGGTGTCGCCTGACCCGCGGGCCGCCGCCACAAATTCGGACACACGAGCGTTGCAATCTTGATGTGGTGAGATGCCACGGAGCTTAAGGCATGACGATTCAGACTGTCTCGACCAACAAATCCTACGGCGGCGTGCAGGGCGTGTATCGCCATGCGAGCCAGGCGACCGGAACCGACATGGTGTTCTCGGTCTATGTTCCCCCGCATGCCGAGGGCGCGAAGCTGCCCGTGGTCTGGTATCTGTCCGGCCTCACCTGCACGCATGCCAACGTCACCGAGAAGGGCGAATTCCGCAAGGCTTGCGCCGAGCTCGGCCTGATTTTCGTCGCGCCCGACACCTCACCCCGCGGCCCCGACGTGCCGGGCGATGCCAACAATGCCTATGATTTCGGCTTAGGGGCCGGCTTCTATGTCGATGCGACGCAAGAGCCGTTCGCGCGTAATTATCGGATGTGGAGCTATGTCACCGACGAGCTGCCCAAGCTCGTGGCGGGAAATTTTCCCGTCGACGCCAAACGGCAATCGGTGATGGGTCATTCGATGGGCGGTCACGGCGCGCTGACGGTGGCGCTGCGCAACCCGCACCGCTATCGCGCCGCGAGCGCGTTCGCGCCGATCGTGGCGCCCTCGCTCGTGCCCTGGGGCATCAAGGCGCTGACCGGCTATCTCGGACCGAACAAGGACGCCTGGCGCAGCCACGACACGGTGGCACTGATCGAGGACGGCGCAAAGTTCTCCGGCTTCCTGGTCGACGTCGGCGAAGCCGACAATTTCCTGAAAGAACAGCTGAAGCCGGAGCTGCTTGAAGCCGTCTGCACCAAGGCGGGCATCCCGCTGACGCTGCGGCGTCAGGCAGGCTACGACCACAGCTATTATTTCATCTCGACCTTCATGGGCGATCATCTGCACTGGCATGCGGAGAAGCTGAAGGGGTGAGGCCTTCTCCCTCCCCCGCACGCGGGGAGAGGCGAAGAAATCCTACTCCCGCTTACCGTAATTCGGCGCCAGCAACCGGTTGCGGATCAAATAGCTCATCGTGCGCATCCAGGCTTCATCCGTGTTGCCGCGCATGTCAGCGCTCGCCGCGGCGATCATGTTGCCGGTCTTCACATCGCGCAGATAGATGTTGAGGTTGATGATCAGGTTCGAGACCTTCTGCACCATGCCGGTGATCTCGAGCTCGGCGCCCAGCTGTTCGGCGAGTTTGAGATCGCAGCCGCCGCAGGCCTGTAAATTGGCGTGACGGGCGGCATCCCTGATCGGCGCGATGTCGAGCACCTGGAACCTGCCGGAATCAGTCAATTCCTTGCGCAGCTGCTCGCTGATGAGCACGAGCCGCGCCTCTTCGGGCTTGGAGCCGTAAAACTCGCCCGGCAGGCTGGTGTCGATCAGCTCGAAATCGAACACGGCCAGCTTCGGCGGATCGGCGCGCGCGACCGAAGGCGTCAACAGCAAAGCGGCGATCACCGTCAATGCTCGCATGATCGTGATTCCGGGCCTCACATGCGCGGGGGCGAAATGCGGGGTTGCATGCCCTGACAAATTGGTCATGCTTGAAGCAGAGACAATTCTCCACCTGCGGTCAAGCCGGGGGGATCGTTCGGAGGAAACATGATCCGATGGTTGGCCGGTCTGATCGGCTTTGGTCTTGCTGCGACGAGCGCGCTCGCGGCCGAGCCTGCCGTGATCGGCGTCGGCTATCTCGGCGTCGCTCCTACCCGATCGACGCTGTCGCTGGTCGATCTCCCTGCGGAGAATGACGGCGTCGCCGGCGCGCGCCTCGCGATCGAGGACAACAACACCACAGGTAAATTCCTTGGTCAGCGGTTCGCGCTGGAAGAGCGCCGCATGAGGGAGGGCGAGGACCCGGTGCAGGCCGCCACCACGCTTGCGGAGAAGAACGGCTTCATCATCACCGACCTGCCGGCCGATGCTCTGCTGAAAGTCTCGGATGCCCTGCGCGATCGCGGCACGCTTCTGTTCAATGCGGGGGCGATCGACGAGCGGTTGCGCGAGGCCGATTGCCGCGCCAACGTCATCCACACCGCGCCGACGCGCGCGATGCTGGCCGATGCGCTCGGCCAGTATCTCGTCTGGAAGAGGTGGTCGCGCTGGTTGCTCGTGGTTGGCTCGCATGACGAGGACAAGCTGTTCGCGGACGCGCTCCGGCGCACCGCCGCGCGGTTCGGCGCCAAGATCGTGCAGGAGAAGACTTTCGAGGACAAGGGCGGCGCGCGCCGCACCGACAGCGGCGTGACGCTGATCCAGCGCCAGATGCCGGTGTTCACGCAAGGCGCGCCCGCCTATGACGTGCTCGTCGCCGCCGACGAGAGCGAGGTGTTCGGCGCCTATCTGCCCTACCGCACCTGGGATCCCCGCCCCGTCGCAGGCTCGGCCGGCCTCGTGCCGCGCAGCTGGGACGCAGCGCAGGACCAGTGGGGCGCGATCCAGATGCAGAACCGCTTCATGAAGCTGAACTCGCGGCGCATGACCGCGCTCGACATGCAAGCCTGGACCGCGGCCCGCATGATCGGCGAAGCGACCTCGCGCACCAATTCCGGCGACGTCAAGAAGGTGACGGACTTCATCAAGGGCCCGGATTTCTCGGTCGCCGCGTTCAAGGGCACGCGACTGACCCTGCGCGACTGGAATTGGCAGCTACGCCAACCGATCCTTTTGGTCGACGGCCGCATGGTGGTGTCGGTCTCGCCGCAGGAGGGATTTCTGCACCAGGTCTCCGAGCTCGACACGCTCGGCTATGATCGTCCGGAGAGCAAATGCAAGCTGAAGTGAGCGAAGTGATGCGATGGAGCCGCTGCAGAGACAGTGCGCCCCCTCCCCCGCTTGCGGGGGAGGTGAGGACCGCCCGCGGACAGATATCGCACATTCTAAGAGCAGCTTTGTTAGGAGCGCTCGCGCTGGCGGCGGCGCCAGCGCACGCCTTCATCGCCTATGTCTCGAACGAGAAGAGCAACACCGTCTCGGTGATCGACACCGACAGCTGGACCGTGACCAAGACCATCAAGGTCGGCCAGCGCCCGCGCGGCATCGATTTCACACGCGACGGCAAGTTCGTGATGGTCGCGGTCGGCGACGACGACACCATCCAGATGATCGACGCCAAGACGCAGGGCGTGGTGGACAGCCTGCCCTCCGGGCCCGATCCGGAATTGTTCGTCCAGGATGCCGCCGGCAAGACCCTCTATGTCGCTAACGAGAACGACAACACGGTGACCGTGATCGATCTCGAGAAGCGCGCCCGGCTCGGCGACATCCAGGTCGGCGTCGAGCCCGAAGGCATGACCATCAGTCCCGACGGCAAGACGCTGATCAATACGTCCGAAACGACCAACATGGCGCATTTCATCGATACGGCCCAGCGCCAGATCGTCGCCAACGTGCTGGTCGATGCGCGGCCGCGCTTCGCCGAGTTCAAGCACGATTCTTCCGAGCTGTGGGTGTCCTCCGAGATCGGCGGCACCGTCTCGATCATCGACCCCAAGAAGCACGAGGTCATCGGCAAGGTTGTGTTCGAGATCCCGGGCCTGCGTAAAGAGGCGATCCAACCCGTCGGCATCGGCATGACCAAGGACGACAAGACCGCCTTCGTCGCCCTCGGGCCCGCCAACCGCATCGCCGTGGTCGATGTCGCCTCGCGCAAGGTGACGAAATATCTGCTGGTCGGCCAGCGGGTCTGGCACATGGCGTTCACGCCCGACGAGAAGTATCTGCTCACCACCAATGGGGTGTCGAACGACGTCTCCGTCATCGACGTCGCCGCTCAAAAGGTGATCAAGACCATTCAGGTGGGCGAACTGCCCTGGGGCATCGCGATCGCACCATGACCAGCCCCGCTCCGATTCCCGAACAACGCGAGACGCCACAGCCCGATCCGGCGGCGGTGCCGGCGCTGTCGATCGACGGCGTCAGCCATGCCTATGGGCCGCGCCGCGCGTTGATCGACGTCTCTTTCAATGTGCAGCCGGCGAGCTTTACGGCGCTGCTCGGCCTCAACGGCGCCGGCAAGAGCACGCTGTTCTCGCTGATCACGCGCCTGTTCGGCATCCAGTCCGGCCGCGTCGGCATTTTCGGTCACGACATCAGCAAGAGCCCGGGCGAGGCGCTGCGGCTGCTCGGGGTCGTGTTCCAGCCGCGCACGCTCGATCTCGATCTGTCGTTGACACAGAACCTGCTCTATCACGCCGCGCTCCACGGCATCAGCCGGCGCGAGGCCGCCGCGCGCAGCGCCGAGCTGCTCGGCCGCATCGGGCTCGAAGAGCGCGCCGGCAGCAAGGTGCGCGATCTCTCGGGCGGGCAGATGCGGCGGCTGGAGATCGCCCGGGCCCTGCTGCATCGGCCGCGGCTATTGTTGCTCGACGAGCCGACGGTCGGCCTGGATGTCAAGGCGCGCGCCGACATCATCAGCCAGGTTCGCCAGCTCGTCACGGAGCAAGGCATCGGCGTGCTCTGGGCCACGCATCTGTTCGACGAGATCATGCCCAGCGACGACCTCGTGGTGCTGCACCAGGGCAAGGTGCTGGCGCGGGGGCCGATGAGCCGCGTCGTCACCGAAGCCGGCGCCCAGGACGTCAACACCGCCTTCATGCGCCTGACCGGCGCGCAAGCGATGCCGGGAGGCGGCGCATGAGCAGCATCACGACGCGCGAGGCCCCGCGTGGCTTCTCATTGGCCGAGTACATGACCTGCCTCACCGGCATCGTCTGGCGCGAGGGCCTGCGCTTCCTGCATCAACGCGAGCGCTTCGTCTCGGCGCTGGTGCGGCCGCTGGTCTGGCTGTTCATCTTCGCCGCCGGCTTCCGCCAGGTGCTCGGCATCTCCATCATCCCGCCCTACGAGACCTACATCCTCTACGAGGTCTATATCGCGCCCGGACTGATGGCGATGATCCAGCTCTTCAACGGCATGCAATCCTCGCTGTCGATGGTCTATGACCGCGAGATGGGCAATATGCGCACGCTGCTGGTGAGCCCGCTGCCGCGCGGCTTTCTGTTGTTCTGCAAGCTGCTGGCCGGCACCGCGGTGTCGCTGCTTCAGGTCTATGCGTTCCTCCTGATCGCCTGGTTCTGGGACATCACGCCGCCGTCGTCGGGCTATCTCACCGTGTTGCCGGCGCTGATCCTGTCCGGGCTGATGCTGGGCTCGCTCGGCATGCTGATCTCCTCCGGCATCAAGCAGCTGGAAAATTTCGCCGGGGTGATGAATTTCGTCATCTTCCCGATGTTCTTCTCCTCCTCCGCGCTCTATCCGCTCTGGCGGGTGCAAGAGGGCAGTCCTTATCTATACTATCTCTGCGAGGCCAATCCGTTCACCCATGCGGTCGAGCTGATCCGTTTTGCACTCTACGGGCAAATCAACTGGATCTCGCTCGCGGTGGTCGCGGCCTGCACAATCGTCTTCATGATCGGCGCGATTTGGGCCTATGATCCCTCGCGTGGGCTGGCGCGACGGGGGCCTGCAGGAGGCGAAGGATGAAGGTTCTGGCGATGGTTGCTCTGGCGCTCGCGCTGTCGGGGACGACCGCCCGCGCGGCCGATCCCCGCTATCCCAACTGGCCCTGCACGCAGGCCAAGGTGCCGGAAATCTCGCTCGCCGCCGTCTGGGCCGGTCCTGCGCTCGACGACGCCGAGACCAAGTGGAAGAACGACGCGAAAATCACCGCGCTGGTCGCAAAGCTGTCGGCGCGCAAGACGCCGATGGACGAGGCCGAGAAGTCGGTGAAGGACTTCTTGGCCGCCTCCGCCGACAAGACCACGAACGCAAAGCTGCTGTTCGCCGGCCTGTTCGATACGCTCAACGCCCAGCGTTCACAGGTCATGAACGGGCTCGAACGCGTCAGCCACAAGCAGCGCGAGGCCGCCGACAAGATCCGCGAGGAGGCAATTCAGCTCCAGACGCTGCAGGGCGCCACGCCGCGTGACGAGGCCAAGGTCGAGGCGCTCAGCAACGACCTGATCTGGAAGACCCGCATCTTCGAGGACCGCAACAAGGTGGTGCGGTTCGTCTGCGAGGTTCCAACCGCGATCGATCAGCGCCTGTTCGCGCTCGGCCGCGTGATTCAGCAGGAAATGGAATAGCGCCCCGACAGTTCCGGGATCGACCCGGGCATCGTTAACCTTTGGCCGATCTATCTGCCGGAACCAAATCGATCTAGGATGGCTTGTCGAAGTGAACTCCAAGACGTCGGGAGGCCTCGATGGGAACCACAAGATTCATGTTCGTGGGCGCTGCGGCCCTCGGCATGCTCGCAACCAGCGCCCTAGCTGACGACATGACCGGGATGATCACGCGGATCGATCGGCTCAACGGCACGATCTCGATCCAACAGACGCAGAAGGGCACGGTCGGGGCCAGCTCAGGCAGTGCCGGCGCGCTGCAGGAGTACAAGGCCAAGGACGCCGCGATGCTGGACGCCGTCCATGCCGGCGACAGGGTCAACTATTCTGCGACCGAGACGAACGGCACGGGAACGCTGACGAAGTTGCAGAAGCAGTAGGGCTTCTTTCACTCCCCGCTCTCGTCCTGCCGGAGCTTCGGTGAGGGCGGATGCGGGGAGATGCGCGAAGCTCCGCCCCCATCGTCATTGCAAGCAATGACGCGGAGAAAGTTGCGCCGCTCTTGAGGCCGCAGGTGCGGAGCCGATGTAGCTGCGGAGCCAATCGAGACACTCACTGCTCCGGCCGCGGCTCCGGCTGCGCCTCTTCGGTGGGAAGCTTGGCGCGCTCCCAGCCGTCGGTACCGTCAGGGTACCAGGCGATGTTGGAATAGCCGTAGGCCAGCGCGCGCTTGGCGGCGTTCCAGGACATCCAGCAATCGGCAAGGCAATAGATCACCAGCAGCGCGGCCTTGTCGCCGCCCGAGACACGGGCGAGCCCGCGCTCGAAATAATCCTCCATGGCCGGCGGCAAAGTGCTGTAGCCGGTATCCGGCAGCCAGGTGCTGCCGGGAATGTTCCTGCGCGGCGCATCGCGCCACACCGTGCCTGCGGGCAGGTTCTTCGGCTTGGGCGGGCGCGGCAGCACGTCGATGAACGCACCGCCCTTCGCGCGCCAGATCGCTTCGGCTTCCACCGTGGTCAGCACGCGCGCGCCGGCGAGCGTCGCCGGCACCGGCGCGCGATAATTGTCGGCGCGATAACCCTCGGGCTCGAACGGTTCCTGCTGCTGCGCGAACGACGGCACCGCCAACGCGGCAGCGACGAGCGCAGCGGCAAGGCGCTTCATGGCGTCTTCTTGGCCGTCTCAGCGCCGAGCGGCTTGTCGCTCTCGTCGAGCAGCGGGACGCCGAAGTCGATCAGGATCTTGTTGATCTCGGCCTGGTTCTCCTGGATCAGCTTGTTGAGCTGTCGCTTCCAGTTCTGGTCGGCGGGACGCACGCCCATGCCGATGCGGTAGACCAGCTTCGGCCCCGTGGTTTCCTTCACCAGCGGCGTGACATGAAGCGAGCCGACTTTCTTCGCGTAGTAGCCGGCCATGGGACCCCACAGCACGCCGGCATCGATCTTGCCGGCCGCGAGGTCGTCGATCATGGCCTGCGCCGAATTGTCGTAGCGCGTGTCGATCATCAGCGGATAGGGTTTTGCATCGCTCATCAGGCCGGCAATGGCCATGTTGGTCGCCGGCGGCGTTCCGGCGACGATGCCGACATGCTTGCCCTTCAACTTCGGGTCCTCGAGCGTGTCGACGTCCTCGAGCCCGCTGCCGGCCTTTGCGACCAGCGCATAGGTCGTGCGGTAATAGGGATTGGTGCCCTGCACGATGTCATCGCCCTGCGGAAAGCCCATGATGACGTCGCAGCGATGCGCACCCAGCGTCATCCGCACGAAACCCGTGGCCTGTGGGAAGAAGACGTAGTCGAGCTTCTTCTTGAGCTTGTCTGCAAACAGCTCGGCCAGCTTGTTCTCGAACCCCTCGCCCTTCTCGTTCGAGAACGGCAGATTGCGTGGATCGGCACAGACGCGCAGCACGTTCGGATCGACCAGCTCGAACGAGAGGTCGCCGCTGTCATTGGTCTGGGCGATGGCGATATTGCCGAGCGCGCAGGACGCAACCAGAACCCACAGTGAAAACAACCAGCGACGATGTCGTCCGGCCTCCGTCATCGCGCTTCCTCCTCGTTTTGTTTGAATGCTATCCATGCAACGCATGACGCGCCAAGTCCTGCAGGCATTGTCTTGCCAGACTTTGCTGGCTTCGCTTTATTGCAGTGCAATGAAGTAAACCCTTTGAACTGAGGCGGAAAAGTGTCTCGCATCGCTCGAGTGATCGCAGCCTTGTCCCTGCTGGGGATCACAACGCTAGCACGGGCCGGGACGGCCGAATTGCCTGTGAGCGAAGTCGCAACCGGAATCTTCGTACACTCCGGGGCCATTGCCCTGATGAGTCGCGAGAACGAGGGCGACATTGCCAATGTCGGCTTCATCGTGGGCGACGATGCCGTGGCTGTCATCGACACCGGCGGCAGCTTGCGCGAAGGCGAGGCCCTGCTGGCGGCCGTGAGGACTCGCACGCCCAAGCCGATCCGCTATGTCATCAACACCCATGGCCACCCCGACCATGTCTTCGGCAACGCAGCCTTCGCCGCCGGAGACACGATCTTCGTCGGCCATAGCAAGCTGCCTCAGGCGCTCGCGACGCGCGGACCCTATTATCTCGACAATTTTCGCCGCATCATGGGGCGCGAGCTGATAGACCCCGTGAAGATCATTGCTCCTACCCTGCTGGTTTCAGACACGATGACGCTCGATCTCGGCTCGCGCCGCCTGACCTTGCGCGCCTGGCGAGCCGGGCACAGCGACAACGATGTGACCGTGTATGACGAGACGACCAAGACCCTGTTCGGGGGCGACCTCGTCTTCCTTCGCCACATTCCGGTCATGGACGGCAGCATCCGCGGCTGGCTCGACACATTGAGGGAGTTGGAGACCATCCCGGCGCAACGCGTCGTTCCCGGTCACGGACCCGTGAGTGACTGGCCTGCCGCGCTGACCGATGAACGGCGTTACCTGTCAACGCTGCTGTCCGACGTCCGCGCGCTGAACAAGAACGGCGAGCCGATCCGAGCGGCCGCCGACAAGGCGGCTGCTGAGGAGCGGTCGCGCTGGGAGCTGTTCGGCGATTACAACGCCCGGAACGCAACTGCAGCATTTTCGGAAATTGAATGGGAGTAGCGAGCGCGCTATCATCAGCAGGAGATCAGCTTCGCTGACGCGGGGGATCAAGACCACATGACCCGATGGACACGCCGCCTGTCCCTGATCGCCGCACTGCTGGGCATCGCGTTTGCTGTGCCGGTGCAGGCTGAAGAAGCCTACGATCCCTGGCCGGGCCTGGTGCAGGACATCTTCAATAGCCGTCCGATGAATGACGGCAGTGCCGTCATCGGCATCGAGATGCCGTATCGCGCCGAGGACGCGGCCATCGTGCCGGTGACGCTGCGCAGCAAGCTGTCGCCCGCAGATGCCCGCCGTATCCGTTCGATCACGCTCGTGATCGACCGCAATCCCGCGCCGATGGCGGCAAAGTTCGAGCTCGGCTCCGATGCCAATGTCACGGAGATCTCGACGCGCGTGCGCGTCAACAATTACACCGACGTCCACGCGGTCGCCGAGCTCAGCGACGGCCAGCTCTATGTCTCGAAGGTCTACGTGAAGGCCTCGGGCGGCTGCTCGGCGCCGGCAGGAAAGAATGCCGAAGAGGCGCAAAACCGGCTCGGCCAGATGCGCTACCGGCAGTTCGCGCGCGAGGAGGCTCCGGCGAGCCGCATCCGCGAGGCGCAGATCATGATCGGCCATCCCAACAATTCCGGCCTGCAGATGGACCAGGTCACGCAGCTCTATATTCCCGCCTTCTTCATCAACCAGCTGAAGCTGACGCAGGGCGACAGCCCCGTGCTGTCGATGGAAGGCGGCATCTCGATCTCGGAAGATCCCAATCTGCGCTTCACCTACGTCTCCAACGGCGCCAGGCGTTTCCGCGCGGAAGCAAAGGACACGGAGGGACACGTGTTCCGCAACGAGTGGGATGTGGAGAAGCCGGGGACGTGATCATCTCGATCCTCATGGCCGGAGCTTGTCCCGGCCATCCACGAACTTGGGGCCGACGGCAAGAACGTGGATGCCCGGGACAAGCCCGGGCATGACGTACAGGGTCAGTACAAAGCACGAGGCCGTTAAAAACACCTCACCTCAGCCTCAGCCTGCGCCCGCCGCAAATCATTCACCGCCGTGTTGGCCTGCTCCGAGGTGCGGAACTGGACGCCGAGATTGCCGCGCACCTGTGACATGCTGAGCGCGGTCTCCGCGGTAACATAGCGCTCATAGGGGACGATCGAGGCCACCACGTCGATCGAGCAGGAGCATTGCTCGATCGACTGCCGGCTCTCGCCATTGGCTTTCATGCAGCCATAGACATACTCCGCGCGCGCAGCCGTGGGATAATCATTGGCTTCCTCGGCCCGCGCCACGCACGCGCTCGCCGCCAGCACCGTCAATGCGGCGACAATCGGTCCTAGCTGTCCGGCCAGTTTCATGCGCATCCTCCCGCGGGTTGCGACCAAAGCTATGCTATGCGTATTGTCCTGAAAAGCACTCTGTCAGAGGAAACGGCTCACAAGGTGATGAGAGCACTTGGCGTGATAAAGGCCTTTGGTCGAACATTGGCGCTCGCAACGACGCTGGCGCTGACGCTGGCCGCACCCGGCCACGCCGCGGAGACCATCCGCCTTGCGGTGCAGAAAACCGGAACATTCTCCTGGGAGCTGGCCGCGATCCGCGCAAGCGCTCTCGACAAGGAAGCGGACCTCGCGCTGGAGGTCAGCGAGCTCGCGAGCACCGAGGCCGGCAAGATCGCGATGCGCGCGGGCAGCGCCGACATCATCCTGTCGGACTGGCTGTGGGTGTCGCGCGAGCGGGCGCTCGGCGCCAAGCTCACCTTCTATCCCTACTCCAGTGCGCTCGGCGCGGTGATGGTGCCGGCCTCCTCGCCGATCAAGTCCCTCGCCGACCTGAAGGGACGCAAGCTCGCCATCGCCGGCGGGGCGATCGACAAGAGCTGGCTGCTGCTGCAAGCGCGCATGAAGCAGGATGGCATCGACCTGAAGTCGGAAGCGACCATCGTCTATGGCGCACCGCCCCTGATCGCCGCCAAGGCGCTCGACGGCGAGATGGAGGCGAGCCTCAATTTTTGGAATTTCTGTGCCCAGCTCGAAGCCAAGGGTTTTCGCCGCCTCGCCGGCATCGAAGAGATTTTACCCAAGCTTGGCGCCAAGGGCGCGGTCTCCGCGGTCGGCTACGTCTTCGACGAGAATTGGGCCGCGAGCCATCGCGACGCCGTGGCGCGCTTCATCGCGATGACCCGCAAGGCCAAGCAGTTGCTGGTGACCTCGGACGCCGCCTGGGACAAGATCGCGCCGCTCACCGGCACGAGCGATGCCACCCTGCTGAAGACCTATCGCGACCGCTATCGCGACGGTATTCCGCGCCGGAGTATCGCTGATGAGGAACAGGACGCGCGCGTGCTGTATCGCGTGCTGGCTGAGACCGGCGGCCGCGACCTCGTCGGCCCCGCAGCCGAGCTCGATCCCGGCACCTTCTATCACGCCGTGCCCGGAGACTGAAGTGCTGCGTCTTCTGTCGTTCGCTCTATTTCTCTTGATCTGGTGGATTGCCGCGCTGTTCGTCGGCGGCGCGAAGCTGCCCTCCCCGCCGGCCGTGCTCGAGGTGATGATCGCGGAAGCCTCATCCGGCGCGCTGTTCCTGCATCTCGGCGCCACGCTGGCGCGCGTCGCACTCGCCTTCGTGCTGGCGATGTCGCTCGGTAGCGCCATCGGCTACCTGATGGGACGGGTCAGGCTCGCAGACAAGCTCGGCGATCCCTGGCTGATCCTGCTGCTCAATCTGCCCGCGCTGGTGGTGATCGTGCTGGCCTATATCTGGGCTGGCCTGACCGAGGCCGCTGCGATCGCGGCGATCGCCATCAACAAGCTGCCGACCGCGGTCGTCACCTTGCGCGAGGGTACCCGCGCCCTTGACCGCTCGCTGGACGAGATGGCGAGCGTGTTCGCGATGCCGCGCTGGCGCGCGTTCCGCCATGTCGTGCTGCCGCAGCTTGCGCCCTATATCGCGGCCGCCGCCCGCTCCGGACTGTCGCTGGTGTGGAAGATCGTGCTGGTCGCCGAACTGCTCGGACGTCCGAACGGCGTTGGCTTCGAGATCGGCGTCGCCTTCCAGCTGTTCGACACGCCGCGGCTGCTGGCCTATTCGTTGACATTCGCCGCGGTCGTGCTCGTGATCGAAACCTTGCTGGTGCAGCCGTTCGAAGCCCGCGCAACCCGGTGGCGGCCCCGTGCGGCTTGAGGTCGAGATCACAGGCAAGACGTTCAGGAGTGCCACGAGCGGAACGCACGAGGTGCTGGCGCCGCTCAAATTCGCGCTTCACTCCGGCGAGGTCGGCGTGCTCATCGGTCCGTCCGGCTGCGGCAAGAGCACGATGCTGCGCATCATCCTCGGCCTCGATCACGAATTTCAGGGGCGCATCGCGCGGCCGCCGCAGGCGCGGATCGGCATGGTGTTTCAGGAGCCGCGGCTGCTGCCGTGGCGTTCGGTCGAGCAGAATGTGCGGTTAGCTGCGCCCGACGTAACCGACGCGAAGCTGTCGGAGCTTTTCAGGATTCTGGAGCTTGAAGCGCATCGCAGCCACTTTCCCGGCGAGTTGTCGCTCGGGCTTGCCCGGCGCGTCGCGCTCGCCCGCGCTTTCGCGGTCGAGCCCGATCTGCTGGTGCTCGACGAGCCCCTCGCCTCGCTCGACGACGCGCTCGCCGGCCGCTTGCGGGACGAGATCGCGACGCTGGTGGCCAGCCGGCCGGTGATGACGCTGCTCGTCACCCACAGCCTCGATGACGCCGTTCGGCTCGGCGATCGACTGTTCTTCCTGTCGCCGCGCCCGGCGCGCATTCTCGCCGAGGTTCCTATCGCCATCCCGCGCGACGCGCGCGCCGATGCCGAGATTGCGGCGATCAAGGCCGGGCTTGCGCGGCGCATCCAAGGGGAACAAGGCGACGAACGCGCCGGGCGGGATGTCTCATAGGCAACCGCGCGAGGCGCGTGCTAGATTGGGTCGCAGCGGAGTCTGCTGATGAAGCGAACGATCGCCATGACGGCGCTTGGCCTCGCTCTGCTCGCGACAATTGCGCGCGCGCAGGACTTGATGCGCGACCTAGATCTGACTTCTCCCGCCATGGTCTCCGCCGAGATGAGCCGGCAGGAGGTCGAGGCCACGCTGGCCAAAGCGGGCGCCGGCGCGCCCGCCGATTTGACCGGCAAGCGGTTATCGGGGCTCGATCTCAGTGGTCTCGACCTGACCAACGCAATTCTCCGAACGGCACGGCTCAACAAGACGAAACTCGCCGGCGCCCGGCTTGATGGGGCGATCCTCGATCAGGCGTGGCTGTTGGATGCAGATCTCACAGGCGCGAGCCTGAAGGGAGCCAATTTGTTCGCGTCACAGATGGCGCGCGCTCGCCTCGACGGCGCCGATCTCACCGGTGCGCGCATCGCGGCCGATCTCAGCGGCGCGAGCCTTGTCGGCGCGTCGATCGCGGATGCGCATCTCGGTGCCGACATGCGCAACCAGTCGATGGGATTGATGCGCGCCGTGCTGCGATCTGCCAATCTGGCGCGGTTGAACGCGCGCAACGCCGACCTGTCGCGGGTCGACCTCGAATTTGCTTCTCTCAAGGGGGCCGACCTGACCGGCGCATCGCTCAGGAACGCTCAGCTCGGCGGCGCCGACCTGACCGGCACGACCATCATCGACGCCGATTTCGACGGCGCCGATCTCACCTCCGCCAGGCTGATTGCGCCGATCGGCCTTGACCGGGCCAAGAATTTCGACAAGGCAAAGAACCGTGAGCGCCTGATCAGGCAATAGCGGCGCGGGCTTTGGGGAGGATGAGGTGATGCGTTGGTGTCTCGTTTTGATCGCGGTGTTGGTGTGTGCCGGTGAAGCCGCCGCGCAGACCAAAGGCAAAGGCATCCGGCTCTGGAACCTGACGACGGAGACGATCTCCGGCTTCCAGCTCTCACCCGCCGGCAAGACCGAGTGGGGCCCGAACCAGTGCTTGAACGACAAGGACAAGGAGGTCGACCACGACGAGCGGCTGCGCATCACCGGCGTCGAGTCCGGCCGCTACGACGCCAAGGTCAGCTATCCCAACGGGCGGCAATGCGTCGTTCGCGATATCGAGATCAGGGCGGATGCGGTGTTCTCGATTGCCGACAAGGATCTGAAGGACTGCACCAAGTAGCGCAGTGGCTCTCCCTCATCCTGAGGGCCTGCGGAGCAGGCGTCTCGAAGGATGAAGGGCCCGGCTGCAGCGGCGGGGCCTGCATGGTTCGAGACGCCGCTTCGCGGCTCCTCACCATGAGGGATTAAGGGTTGCGCAAGCCGCCTCACGCCTTGTCGTTGGGGTGCGGATATTCGCAGCGCCACCGCACCGCCTGCCATTTCGGATGCTCACCGACCCATTGCGCGATATAGGGCGGCGCGGCCATCGCGCATTGCCGCGGCGACCCACCATAGTTGAACATCAGATGCTGCTCCTCGCAGGTCGCAGGCGAGAGTACCGCACACACAGTCAACACCAGGTCAATCGGGCTCATGCCGGGATCCTCGCGGCCAGTGGTCGAAGTTAGCACAGAGGGCTACGCTTGACGCCGCGTGAGGTTTCAAGAGCGTGTGAAAAGAGGCGGCGAATGACTTCGGCGGTGCCGGCCGCGCGAACTGCACGCCCCCAAGCGCCTTGCCGCCGGTTCATTTCGTCAATAAGCTTGTTCCATGCAACTACTAACACGCTGATGGTCCTTACGAAAACCCCTTCGCGCGGCCTCGCGGTCGCCATGTGCTTGCTGGTGCAGGCCGCCGGCATGGTGGTCAGCGGACCGGGCCAGCGTTCTCTTGCAGCATCGGCACAGCCGGAAAGTCCGAATGCGGCCCGCGAGGGGGCTTCTCGAGCCCCGGACGCCAGTCAGCCGTTGGTCAAGCTCAAGCCAAACCAGCAAAGCCAGATCGGCCTCGAAACCGCCGTTCTGGAAGCTGCCCCCCATCCCGAACAATTCCGCGCCTATGGCGCGGTGTTGGATATCTCCCGCATCACGGAGCTGACGAACAGCTACGCCAACGCGCAGGCCCAGCTCCAGACGGCACAGGCCAGGCTCGAGGTTGCCAAAAGCGCGTTCGACCGAATCAGGAATCTAGTGGAGTCGGCGGCGCTCCCGAAAAAGGAGGCCGAGGTTGCGGAGGGAACGTTCCGTACCGACAAGGCCGCGCTCGCGGCCGCGGAGTCGCAGCTCAGGACTCTCGCGGCAACGGCGCAGCAGGAGTGGGGACCAATCGTCGGCAAGGGAATCGTCGAGCGCTCGCCCGTCGTGGTCGGGCTGATCGAACGCGACCTGTTTCTGGTCCAAGTCACGCTACCGCCCGGCGTGACCATCACGGGGACTCCGGGAACGGCGCTCGCGCAGGCGCCGACGCGCAACGCGAATATCGACCTTGCATACGTGTCTCCGGCGACGCGTACCGACACTCGCATCCAGGGACTGAGCTATTTCTTCTCGGCGCCCGGCAACAGCGGAATGTTGCCCGGCATGAACACGACGGTCTATGTGCCGTCGGGCAATACTTATGAGGGCGTGTTCGTCGAGGATACGGCAATCGTGCGGTGGCAAGGGCGGTCGTGGGTCTACCTTCGCGTCGACAACGGCGCGTTCAAGCGGCATCCGATCAGCACCGATCAGCCGGTCTCCGATGATGACTACGTGGTCCGGGACATTCCGTCGGGATCGGAGATCGTGATCCGGGGCGCGCAGGTCCTGTTGTCCGAGGAAGCTAGAAGCGAGCTTCGGGGCGGCGCTGACGATGACTGACGGCACTGGCACTGCCACATCAGGGCCGCAAGTCGCTCTCGTCTCCTTTGCCATTCGCTTCCGCGGCATCGTGCTCGCGCTAGCATGTGCGCTCCTGGGCTACGGATTGATCGCGCTCGGCGAAGCCAAATACGGCGTCTTTCCGGAATTCGCGCCTCCCCAGATCACGATCCAGACCGAGGCTCCCGGCCTCAGTCCCGAGCAAGTCGAGATTCTCGTCACGCAGCCGATCGAGACCTCGATCAACGGGTTGGCCGGCGTCGAGAGCCTGCGCTCATCATCGATCCAGGGCCTCTCCGTCGTCACCGTGATCTTCCAGCCGGGCAGCGAAATCTACCGCGCGCGGCAACTCGTGACCGAGCGCCTCGCTGTCGTCGCCGCGCGGCTGCCGCAGGGCGTGCAGCCGCCGTCAATGACCCCGTTGACGCCGCTCGCCGGCACCGTGCTGGTCGTCGGCCTGACATCGAGCAAGCGCTCGCTGATGGACCTGCGCACCATCGCGGACTGGTCGGTGGCGAGGCGGCTGCTCGCGGTGGCCGGCGTGGCGCAAGTCTCCACCTATGGCAGGGACGTCAGATCGCTTCAGGTGCAGGTCCGGCCGGACGATCTGATCCGCTTCCGCGTCGGCATGAACGACGTTCTCGCCGCCGCGCGCAAGGCCACCGGCGTGCGCGGTGCCGGGTTCGTCGACACGACCAACCAGCGCATCACGTTGCAGACCCAGGGGCAGTCTCTGACGCCCGACCAGCTTGCCCGCACGGTTCTCCTGCACCAGGGCGGGGCAAGCGTGGTTCTGGGCGACGTTGCCACCGTCGTGACCGCGCCCGAGCCGCCGATCGGCGCCGCCCTCATCAATGGCGTGCCCGGCATCATGCTGATGGTTAGTCAACAGTACGGCGCCAACACGCGTGAGGTCACCGCACGGGTCGAGGCCGCGCTCGGAGAACTGCGACCCGGCCTCGAAGCCGGCGGGATTCGGCTCCATGCTGACCTGTTCCGTCCCGCCAATTTCATCGACACGGCGACCGAGAACGTGCTGTACGCCTTGTTGATCGGCGGAGCGCTCGTGATCATCGTCCTGTTCCTGTTTCTGTTTGACTGGCGCACCTCGGTCATCAGTTGCACCGCCATTCCGCTGTCGCTGATTGCGGCCGTATTGGCACTGCAATGGATGGGCGAGACCCTCAATACGATGACGCTGGGCGGCCTCGCCATTGCCATCGGCGAAGTCGTCGATGACGCCGTGATCGGCGTCGAAAACGTCGTGCGGCGGCTGCGCGAGAACCGCCGTGCGGCCGCGCCGAGGGCCGAAGCCCAGGTCGCGCTCGAGGCCTTCCTCGAGGTCCGCACTGCCGTTGCCTATGCGACCTTCGCGGTGATCCTGGTGTTCTTCCCGATCCTTGCGCTATCCGGCATTGCCGGCCGGCTGTTCGCGCCGCTCGGCACCGCCTACATACTCGCGGTGCTGGCCTCGCTCGCGGTGGCTCTGACAGTCACCCCTGCGCTCACCATGCTGCTGCTGGTCGGCCGGTCCGGCGGAGAGCGCCTGCACGAGCCCCCTACCGTTCGGTGGTCGCAATGCCACTACCGGGCCCTGCTGCGCCGGATCGGCCGTTTCCCAAACCTCGTGATCACAATGACGGCGACCCTGACGATCGCCGGCGCCGCTCTGCTGCCGTTCTTCGGCGGTACCTTCCTGCCGGATCTGCGGGAAGGCCATCTGATCCTGCACGTCTCGCTGATTCCCGGCACCTCGCTCGACGAGTCGCTCCGGGTCGGCAAGCTGATGACGGATGCGCTCCTCGGCATTCCGGGCGTGCGCAGCGTAGCGCAGCACGCAGGCCGCGCAGAAGCCGGCATCGACACGGTCGGCCCGCATTCCAGCGAGTTCGAGGTCGACCTGCAGCCGGACCTCTCCGGCCGCGACCAATCTGCAACAGAAGAGCGTATCAGGGCGGCACTGGCTGATTTTCCAGGCGTTGTCGCCTCGAGCAAGACTTACCTTACGGAGCGCGTCGAGGAAACCGTCTCCGGCTTCACGGGGGCAGTGGTTATCAACATCTACGGGCCAGATCTCGACCTGCTCGATGCAGCCGCGCGCGACGTCGCCCGCGAGCTCGGCGAAGTCAGGGGTGCGATCGAGGTGCAGCAGCGATCCCCGCCGGGCATCCCCCAGGTTAACGTGACGCTGCGTCCAACCGACCTGCAGCGCTGGGGCCTCGATGCCGTCGAGGTCCTCGAGCTGATCCGCACCGCCTATCAGGGCGATGTCGTCGGCCAGGGCTACGAAGGCAACGCCGTCTTCAACGTGATCGTGATCCTCGACGCGTATGATCGCGCCCGCATCGGTCAGATCGGAGACATGCCGGTGCGCACATCAAGCGGGGGCTACATTCTCTTGAAGCAGGTCGCCGACGTCTACGAGACCGCGGGGCGCAACCAGATCCCACATCAAAACGCGCAGCGCGTTCAGACCGTGACGGGAAATGTCAGCGGGCGCGATCTCGAATCCTTCGTTGCAGCTGCCAAGCGCAAGATCGCGCGCGAGGTCAAGTTGCCGCCCGGGACGCATGTCGAATTCGCCGGAGCGGCCGAGGCGCAGGCGCGGTCGAGGCGCGACCTCCTCGTCAACTCGCTGCTCGCCGGGACCGGCATTTTCGTCCTGCTCGCCATGGTCACCGGCCACTGGCGCAACCTGTTGCTGGTGATGATCAACCTGCCGTTTGCGTTTGTCGGTGGCGTGTTCGCGCTGGCCTCGACCGGCGGCCTGCTATCGCTCGGCTCACTGGTCGGATTCGTCACCCTGTTCGGGATCACTCTGCGCAACTCCATCCTCATGATTTCGCACTACGAGCATCTCGTTCTCGTCGAAGGCCGCGCATGGGGGCCCGATACGGCTATCGACGGTGCGGCCGACCGCCTCATTCCGATCCTGATGACGTCGCTGGTGACGGGCCTCGGCCTGTTGCCGCTCGCAATGGGCGCAGGAGAACCGGGCCGGGAAATCGAGGGACCGATGGCGATCGTCATCCTCGGCGGCCTGATGACGTCGATGGCGCTGAACCTGCTGGTCCTGCCCACGCTTGCGCTTCGATTTGCACAGTTCAAAAGCCGTGCCGACCGTGCGCTCGCCTTGTTGTAATGGTCCGGGCTCGCATCCGGCAGCAGCTCTGATTGGGCCGACTCGTCACAACAAGCTCTCCACAAGCGCCAAAAAATTTCCGCGGCTCAGACGGAACTCACCGTCGAAGCCGCGGAACTCTCAAGCCACGTCGTTACTTGCGCGAAGCGCAGGCGTACATGTTGATTTCCATGCCGACCGACACTTCCACGATCTTCGGAGCTTTCCAAGCCATTCGGGTCTCCCAAGGTATTGAGCGCGACATCGCGCGGCGCAAAACCTAGGGCTGCGTCAGATGCAGTTCAAGCCTCGATTCGTCTGTCGAGCGCGTCTGTGTCGATTCTTCACGGCTGCATTTCTCTCTCGGACAAAGCCAGTTCTCTCTTGGTCAAACACGACCTGGGAGGCGCTGGCTTGTGCGACGCACCGCGCGTCGAATCGACACGAACGACATCGCGCCGTCAGCAGCCCTTGTCGGCCATTGCTGCGCCGTTCGGCTTGGCGCCTTCGGCCTGCTGAGCCGCCGTCGGCTCACTCTGCATTTGCCGCTGCGCATCTTCGGATGACGCCGGCGTTTCGCCGCTTGCCCGATTCATCGTGCTGGTCGGCGGATGCTGGCTGGACTCGCCCGCTGAGCTGGACGAGTGCGATTGCGCCGAGCCCACGGTGACCGGACCAGAACCAGCATCCTTGTCAGTGCTGGCGCTGCCCGTATTGCATGGGCCGGCGATGGCGACGCCGGCGCTCAACGTCAGGATCGCGCAGGCGGCAAGAACGGAACGCTTCGTGTTCATCTGCATCTCCTCTTCTCCCGCCGCGCTGCCCCGGCGCCGGGCAGGACATCGCGAGGAGAACAGATCGAGCTGCCCGATGTTCCGAGTGTCGGAGCGGAAATGCTCGCAAAAAGCCGCCCTCGTCACGTCTGTTCCGATTGCCCCGCTCACCGCAACAATCGCAACAGCGGGCGGCCGGCGCGCGAATTCAGCTCCTTCGCGTCCAGCGTGCCGTCCTTGTCGGGATTGGCTGCGTTAAAGCGCTGCTCGACCACGGACAGATATTCGTCGAGCGTCAGGGTCCCGTCGCGGTCGGGATCGGCGGCGGCGAGTTCTTTCGCCGTCAACCGTCCGCGCAATTCGCGCGCATCGAGCGTACCGTCGTGATCGGGGTCGAGCTTCGCGAACAATGCGGCGGCGGCCTTCTTCACTTCGGCCAGATCGAGCGTGCCGTCATTGTCGGTGTCGAACAACTTGACGGCGTTGCCGGAGGCCGACCACGCCGGACCGGACAACATTGCGATCGTGAGCGCAAGCGCAACTGAGCGACGCGAAATCATCAAGACCTCCCAGACAAAGAGCCTCGGTGCGAGGCGGGCCAGCAACGAGATAAATCCACAAGCAGCTCCCGGTTCAAGTCCGGAATTGCAACTTGCGCGCGCGACGCCCCCCGGGGAACTCGACCGTGCGCGCTGAGACCTACGCCCGGCGCTGCTTCGTGGCGCGGAATTTTTTCAGCGTCTCCGCACAAGTGCACCGCAAGGTTTCCGTCAGGTGACCGACAGCGACCAGCGATATCGGCACGACACTTGCGACTTTCGTATTGACGCGTTTTGGTTTCCGACGGAGTGTTGTTCCCGCAGCGTCAAAAGGCGCGCATATTGGGAGGAACGGATGAAACGCTTTGCGATGGCCGCGAGCCTCGTCATGCTTGCATCGACTTGTGCAAGCGCACAAACCACCGAGCAACTGGTCAAGGGCGCGACCGACACGTCGAACGTTCTCAACTACGGGATGGGCTACAATCTGCAGCGCTTCTCGACGCTGAATCAGATCAACAAGGACAGCGTCAAGAACCTTGTCCCGGTCTGGAACTACTCCTTCAACGACGATCGCAGCGAGGAATCGCAGCCGCTGGTGTACCAGGGCGTGATCTACGTGACCTCGCACAACGCGACCATGGCGGTCGACGCCAAGACCGGCAAGCAGATCTGGAAAACCAAGGTCGAGTATCCCGCCGAGACGCCGCGCATCGTCTGCTGCGGCATCATCAACCGCGGTGCGGCGCTCTATGACGGAAAGGTGTTCCGCACCACGCTAGATGCCAACGTGATCGCGCTCGACGCCAAAAACGGCAAGGAGCTGTGGCGACAGAAGGCGGCCGACATCAAGGAAGGCTATTCGATGACGGTGGCCCCGCTGGTTGCCGACGGCGTCGTCATCACCGGCATCTCCGGCGCCGAGTTCGGCACGAGGGGCTTCATCGACGGCTGGGATCCGGCAACAGGCAAGCATCTCTGGCGCACCCATTCGATCCCCTCGCCGGACGAGCCCGGCGGCGACACCTGGAAGGGCGATACCTGGAAGCTCGGCGGCGGCTCGACCTGGATCACTGGGTCTTATGACCCTGAGCTGAACACGGTGTATTGGGGCATCGGCAATCCCGGACCGTTCAATTCGGCGGTGCGTCCCGGCGACAACCTCTACACCTGCTCCGTGCTGGCGATGGACCCCAAGACCGGCAAGATCAAGTGGCACTACCAGTTCTCGCCGAACAATCCGTTCGACTATGACAGCGTGGCCGAGATGGTCCTCGCCGACATGAACGTCGAGGGCAAGCCGACCAAGGTGCTGATGGATGCCAACCGCAACGGCTTCTTCTACGTGCTCGATCGCACCAACGGCAAGCTGCTGGCGGCCAATCCTTACGTGAAGGTCAATTGGGCGACCGGCGTCGATATGAAGACCGGCCGTCCGATCGAGACCGACGTCAGCAAGGACGCGCGCGAGGGCAAGAAGGTGACGGTCTATCCGTCGATCCTCGGCGGCAAGAACTGGGAGCCGATGTCGTTCAATCCGCAGACCGGTCTTGCCTACGCCAACACGCTCAACTTCGGCGGCAAGTACAAGGCCGAGCCCGTCACCTTCAAGCAGGGTGAATGGTATCTCGGCATGGACCTGACCGATCCCTGGGAGTTTGGGGACGGGCCGCGCGGTCACCTCAAGGCGATCGACCCCATGACTGGCAAGTCGAAATGGGAAGCCCCGAGCGACATTCCGCGCTTCTCGGGCGTGCTGTCGACCGCGGGCGGCGTCGTGTTCTCGGGCGCCCTGACCGGCGAGTTCGAGGCCTTCGACGCCGACACCGGCAAGAAGCTCTGGCAGTTCCAGACCGGGTCCGGCATCGAGGGCCAGCCGGTGACCTGGCAACAGGATGGCGTGCAGTATGTCGCGGTGACAAGCGGCTACGGCGGCGTCTACTCACTGTTCTCCGGCGACGAGCGACTTGCCAAGGTGCCGCCCGGCGGCTCGCTGTGGGTTTTTGCGGTCAAGCAGTAATCCCGCGGCATGATGCTGAGAGAAATGCCTCACGAGACGGCGGCGATCTTCGCCGCCGCCTTGGTGCTGACGGTCGCGCTTGCGGCGACCGTTCGTGCCGCCGACGAGCCAACCGGCAATCCCATGCAGGCGCGGATCGACCACGGCAAGTCGACCTATGCCGAGAGATGCTCGCACTGCCACGGCCCGAACCTGATGAACTCCGGCACCATCACGCCGGACCTGCGTCTCTTCCCCGACGACAAGACGCGCTTCGTCACCACGGTGAAAAACGGCAAGAACAACAGGATGCCGCCCTGGGGCGACATTCTCAGCGACGACCAGATCGGCGATCTCTGGGCCTTCATCTCCAGCCGGAGGAAGCCATGAGGAGCCGGTCCGTTGCATGGAGCGTTGCTGCGCTTCTCTCGACGATGGCGTCGGTCGCGCTTGCGACCGACGATCCCCTGAAGATCTGTCTCGACGAGGACCGGCCGCCGCTCTCGATGCATCACCGCGGCAAGCCGGATGCCGGCTTCGACGTGCTGCTGGCGCAGGCGATCGCCGAGCGGCTCGGACGGCCGCTGGCGATCCAGTGGTTCGAGAGCAAGCTGGACGAGGATTCCAGCCCCCAGCTCGAGGCCAACGCACTGCTCTCGGATGGGCGCTGCTCGCTCGTCGGCGGCTACGCGCTGACGCGGGATTCGCTCGTCCGCCCCGGGATGAAGACGGCGCGCTTGCCGGATTTCGCCGGCGCCACGCGCGATGATCGGCGGCGCCGCGTCGCGCTCGGCGTGCTCGCGCCGAGCCTGCCTTACGTCTATTCGCCGATGACGGTGGTGCTCGGGCCGAAGGCAAGCGGCCGCAAGATCGGCGACATCGGCGATCTCGCCGGCCTTCGCCTTGTCATCGAAAGCGGCTCGCTCGGCGACGCCATCCTGATGACCTTCGACAAGGGGCGGCTTATCGACAGCATCACCCATCTCGTCCCCGGCCGCGACGATCTCCTTGGCGCGCTCCAGCGCGGCGACCATGACGCGACGCTGATCGACCTTGCGCGCTTCGACGCCCATCGCGCCGCGCACCCCGACACGGCACTCTCCGCGTCGGGCTATTACTATCCGATCGGCGCCAATCGCGGCTATGTCGGGCTTGCCAGCGATGGCGCGCTGATCGAGGCCGTCAACAAGGCGCTGAGCGCCCTCGCGGCCGAGGGCAGGATCGCCGAATTCGGCAGGCAGGCGGGCCTCACCTATCTGCCGCCGCGCGAGCCCGCCATTCTGGGCGACGTCTGGACGAAGATCATCCAGCGGTGATTGGAGAACAATCTCATGTGCCGGACGATGCTTCGCATCGCCTTGAGAGTGCTGCGCTGCGTCCGGGGCACGAGCCCCACGTCCGACATTCCGGGGGCGCCCGGTTTCCGACCAAAGCCTAGTGTTGGAAAAGCATTTTCCCGCTATGATTGCGGGCCTCTGCAGACAACAAGGGCCGATCGCATGACACCGGATGCAGTCGCCGTCGCCGTTATGGTTATCCTGCTCTTTCCGATGGGCTATTTCACGCTGGCCTCGCCCGCCTTCCTGCTGGTGAAGCTCGATATCCGGCCGGTCGCCCTGCTGCTGCGCGGAATGTTCAACGCCCATTTTCTGGTGATGCGCGTTGCCGGAATCATCGCGACGATGGCTTTGCTACTCGACGGGCGCACGGCGGCCGCTGTGGGCGTTGGCCTGCTTGCAGCTCTTGCGATCGGCGGGCGCCGCTGGTTCATGCAGCGGATGGACGAGCAGCTCAGCGCTGGCGAAGCCGGCGATACCAGTGCTGCGGGTCGGCTGCGGCGGCTGCATTGGAGCGGAATGCTCTGCAACGCCGTGTTGCTTGCCGCCCTCCTGGTCAGCATTCCTTACATTGCGGCATCGGCGTGAACGACATTTGATCGCCGGAGCGGCTTGATCGCCGGCGCAACTTCGGCAGCCGTCTAATGCTCGCCCGAGCTCGCCGCGCCCTGCTGCGCCTTGTGGATCGAGGACGGCACCACGCCAAAGTATTTCCGGAACACCCGGCTGAAATGCGATGAGCTGGAGAAGCCCCAGGAGAATGCGACGTCGGTGATGGTCTTGCCGGCGTGAGCTTCGAGCTCCTGGCGGCAGTTCTGCAAGCGCGCCTGCCAGATGTAGTCGCTCACCGTGGTGCCGCGTTCCGAGAACAGCATGTGCAGATAGCGCTTGGAGCAGCCGAGCTCGGCGGAGATCTGGTCGATGCACAGATCCGGATCGCGCAGGTGCTCGCGGATGAAGAACTGCGCGCGCACATACATCGCTTCGGGCCCGACCCGGTCGAACATCGTGTCGGCTTCGCGCAGCGGCAACAGCAACAGGTCGATCAGCGAATCGGCGACGCCGACCGCGCTGTTCGCCGACAGCTTGGCCGCCTCGTCGAAGGTCGCATGGACGAAATCGTGGGCGATCCGCCCCGTGCCCGTCTTCGCCGTCAGTTTGCAGGCGGGCATTCGCTGCGAGGGGAATCCGCGGTCGCGCAGCAGCGCCTTCGGCACGATCACCACGTCGTGACGCGTGAAGGCCGGGCTGATGATCGTATGCGGGCAGGAGACGTCATAGGCGATGATATCGCCGGGATTGATTTCGATGTGACGGCCTTCCTGCTCGAAATAGGACACGCCGTAGGTCTGGAAGTGGATCTTGATGTAGGGATGTTCATTGGCCTTGGCGCGCGCCAGCGTGTGCGCGATGCGATGTTGGCTCACCTCGATCTGGCAGAGCTTCAGGCGCGAAACGCTCGTGTAATCGATGCGACCCTCGAGCGAGGACGCCTCCAACGGATCGACGTCGAAATGCCCACACAGGCTCGTCAGCCCGTCGATCCAACTCTGGATCTGGCGCTTCGGCGTCATACCGGTCGTCGAGAGCGTGTGAATGGTGTCGGACATTAATCCAGCCACTGGTTTGATCCGGAGATTCGACGCGAATCGCGACCAGCGCTGCTGGAGCCCTCAGCCGTGATTGCGTGACGTTTACCTCGAATTTGAGCGGTCTCTTGGCACGAGCGCCATCGTTCCATTGCCACCCTTGAAAGTTAATCCTCCGCCTTAGTTGCAGCGCCGTCAAGGGGAACCTGACCGTTGAAAGCGGCCTCGACGCCGTGCGGAAGCCGCTGAATTCGCTACTGCAAAATCAAAATCTTTTCGTCCGTGCGCTGTCGAGCAAACCGGCTTCTCTCTTGGGCAAGTTTCCCGATGACGAAGTCGTTAGGGATTGCGGCAGGAACAACAAGAACGGGCCGCTCCTGCACGTGGACCCGTGGCTCTCATCAGGAGGAGGAAACAGCACAGCATCGTTTCTGGTCCCAATCGTGACCGCCCTGCACGAGCAGACGCCGGACAACAAGCCCGGTGAATCAATATTGCTACGGAAACAATAAACGAGACCAACGGAGGAATGACTATGCGCAAGGTGCTACTGGCGACCTTTCTTGGCTCAGCGGCGGCTCTCGCCGTCGGGAGCGCCTCAGCCAATGACGAGCTGGTCAAGATGTCGCAGAACCCGAAAGACTGGGTGATGCCGACCGGCGACTATGCCAATACCCGCTATTCCAAGCTTAACCAGATCAATGCACAGAACGTAGGCAAGCTCCAGGTTGCCTGGACCTTCTCGACCGGCGTGCTGCGCGGCCATGAGGGCGGCCCGCTGATCATCGGCAACATGATGTACGTCCACACGCCGTTCCCGAACAAGGTCTATGCCATTGACCTTTCGCAGGAGAACAAGATCGTCTGGAAGTACGAGCCGAAGCAGGATCCGAACGTCATCCCGGTGATGTGCTGCGACACGGTCAACCGCGGCCTGGCCTACGGCGACGGCAAGATCTTCCTGCATCAGGCCGACACCACCCTCGTCGCACTCGATGTCAAGACCGGTCAGGTCGCATGGACCGCCAAGAACGGCGACCCCAGCAAGGGCGAGACCGGTACGTCGGCGCCCATGGTCATCAAGGACAAGGTGCTGATCGGCATCTCCGGCGGCGAGTTCGGCGTCCAGGCCCATATGTCGGCCTACGACATCAAGACCGGCAAGCTGGCATGGCGCGGCTATTCGGAAGGGCCGGACAACCAGATTCTGGTCGACGACAAGACCACCGCACTCGGCAAGCCGATCGGCAAGGACTCGAGCATCAAGACCTGGCAAGGCGATCAGTGGAAGATCGGCGGCGGCGCCACCTGGGGCTGGATCTCCTACGATCCCGAGCTGAACCTCGTGTACTACGGATCGGGCAATCCCTCGACCTGGAATCCGAAGCAGCGCCCGGGCGACAACAAATGGTCGATGACGATCTGGGCGCGCAACCCGGATACCGGCGTTGCCAAGTGGGTCTATCAGATGACGCCCCACGACGAGTGGGACTATGACGGCATCAACGAGATGATCCTCTCGGACCAGTCGATCAACGGCCAGCCGCGCAAGCTGCTGACGCACTTCGATCGTAACGGCCTCGCCTACACCATGGACCGCACCAACGGCGAACTGCTGGTCGCCGAAAAGTACGATCCGAAGGTGAACTGGACCTCCGGCGTCGACATGGACAAGAACTCGCCGACCTACGGCCGTCCGAAGGTGCTCGACGCAGCTTCGACCGACAAGGCGGGCGAGGACCACAACGTGAAGGGCATCTGCCCGGCCGCGCTCGGCACCAAGGACGAGCAGCCGGCAGCCTACTCGCCGGACACGCAGCTGTTCTACGTTCCGACCAACCACGTCTGCATGGACTACGAGCCGTTCAAGGTGAGCTACACCGCGGGCCAGCCCTATGTGGGTGCGACGCTCTCGATGTATCCGCCGCAGGGTGAAACCCACATGGGCAACTTCATCGCCTGGGACGGCAAGACCGGCAAGATCGTCTGGTCGAACAAGGAGCAGTTCTCGGTCTGGTCGGGTGCGCTCGCAACCGCCGGCGGCGTGGTGTTCTACGGCACGCTCGAAGGCTACCTGAAGGCGGTCGACGCCAAGACCGGCAAGGAGCTCTACAAGTTCAAGACTCCCTCCGGCATCATCGGCAACGTCACCACCTATGAGAACGGCGGCAAGCAGTACGTCGCAGTGCTCTCCGGCGTCGGCGGCTGGGCCGGCATCGGTCTGGCGGCAGGTCTGACCGATCCGACTGCAGGTCTCGGCGCAGTCGGTGGCTACGCGGCGCTCAGCAACTACACGGCACTCGGCGGTACGCTGACCGTGTTCTCGCTGCCCAACTAGGCCTCTTCAGCATCGCTCCGGCGCGTGGACAAGCTCCACGCGCCGGCTCGTCTCCACCGAACGCCTTCCGAGGAAAATCTCTTGCGTAAAATCTGCTCTGCCATTGCCGTGATGTTCTTGGTCGCGTCCGGGGGAGTTGCCGTCGCGGACGGCTCCGGCGACCCGACTGCCGTTAAGCAGAACGAAACCGGCGAATGGCTCGATAAGGAAGGCAACCCGACCTACAAAGTCACCGACGGATCCGTGGACTGGTACACCTATTCCGGATACCGCCGCTATCACTCGGACTGCCATGTGTGCCATGGCCCGGACGGAATGGGCTCGACCTACGCGCCCGCGCTGAAGGATTCGCTGAAGACGATGAGCTACGCCGACTTTCTCGGCGTCGTCGCCTCCGGCCGCAAGAACATTTCGACTGCCTCGGAGAACGTCATGCCGGCCTTCGGCGATAACCCGAACGTCGCCTGTTACATGGACGATCTCTACGTCTATCTGCGCGCCCGCTCCAACGAGGCCTGGGGCCGCGCCCGACCCGGCAAGCACGAGGACAAGCTCGACACCTACACCAAGAACGAAGATTCGTGCATGGGCAAGAAGTGAACGTTTGGAGCCCAACCGAGACCTAGTTCTTGGCGCCACATGAGAATCTGAGGAGTTTACGATGAAGACACGTGCCGCCGTCGCTTTCGAAGCCAAGAAGCCGCTCGAGATCGTCGAGCTCGATCTGGAAGGCCCGAAGACCGGCGAAGTCCTGGTCGAGATCAAGGCGACGGGCATCTGCCATACCGACGCCTATACGCTCGACGGCTTCGACAGCGAGGGAATTTTCCCGTCGATCCTGGGGCATGAGGGTGCGGGCATCATTCGCGAGATCGGCCCCGGCGTGACCTCGGTGAAGCCGGGTGACCACGTCATCCCGCTCTACACGCCGGAATGCCGGCAGTGCAAAAGCTGCCTCAGCCAGAAGACCAATCTCTGCACTGCGATCCGCGCGACGCAAGGCAAGGGCGTGATGCCCGACGGCACCAGCCGCTTTTCCTACAAGGGCAAGCCGGTCTACCACTACATGGGCTGCTCGACGTTCTCGAACTTCACCGTGCTGCCGGAGATCGCGGTCGCCAAGATCCGCGAGGACGCCCCCTTCGACAAGAGCTGCTACATCGGCTGCGGCGTCACTACCGGCGTCGGCGCCGTCGTCAACACCGCGAAGGTCACGCCGGGCTCCAACGTGGTCGTGTTCGGCCTGGGTGGCATCGGCCTCAACGTGATCCAGGGCGCCAAGATGGCCGGTGCCGACAAGATCATCGGCGTCGACATCAACGACGCCAAGGAGGATTGGGGCCGCAGGTTCGGCATGACGGAATTCGTCAATCCCAAGAAGGTCACCGGCGACATCGTCCAGCATCTCGTCGGCCTCACCGACGGCGGTGCCGACTACACTTTCGACTGCACCGGCAACACCACGGTGATGCGCCAGGCGCTGGAAGCCTGCCATCGCGGCTGGGGCACCTCGATCATCATCGGCGTTGCCGAATCCGGCAAGGAGATCGCCACCCGCCCGTTCCAGCTCGTCACCGGGCGCAACTGGCGCGGCACGGCGTTCGGCGGCGCGCGCGGCCGCACCGACGTGCCGAAGATCGTCGACTGGTACATGAACGGAAAGATCCAGATCGATCCGATGATCACCCACGTGCTCAAGCTCGAGGAGATCAACAAGGGCTTTGACCTCATGCACGAGGGCAAATCCATCCGTTCAGTCGTCGTGTTCTAGCTCGAAAGCGTCACCCCCAAGGAGGATCGACCCATGACTGTTGCACTCCATCCCTCGATCGATAACGGCCTCAAACAGGGCAGCGGCAGCTTTGCCGGCGGCACGCTCGTCTGCAAATGCAAGGACCATCCGGTCAAGGTCGGCATCAAGGGCGACGTCGCCCACAATCATGCCTGCGGCTGCACCAAGTGCTGGAAGCCGCAGGGCGCGACGTTCTCCGTCGTCGCCGTGGTGCCGCGCCAGAACGTCACCGTGCTCGAGAACGGCGACAAGCTCGAGATCGTCGATCCCTCCGCGGTGATCCAGCGCCACGCTTGCAAGGCCTGCGGCACGCACATGTACGGCCGCATCGAGAACAAGGGCCACCCGTTCTACGGTCTCGACTTCATCCATCCCGAACTGTTCCAGGAGCAGGGCTCGCAGGCGCCGCAATTCGCCGCCTTCGTCTCCTCCGTGATCGAATCGGGCGTGAAGCCGGAACAGATGGCGGGCATTCGTGCGCGGCTGAAGGAAATCGGGCTCGAGCCCTATGATTGCCTGTCACCGGCGCTGATGGACGCGATCGCGACCCACGTCGCCAAAGCCAAAGCGGCGTAAGCAAGGCCGCCAGACGTTCAACGAACCCCGTCCGCTCGCTGGCCACGACCAGGGCCAGCGAGCCGGACGGGCCCGGCCCCGGGGCGATTGCGGCGATGCCGCCGCCTTTGCAACTCACGCGTCTACGAGGGTGATGAGCTCCCTCAGTCCTGGTCTCTGAATGACTGCGCAGTGTCGCCAACTTCTACCTTGAAGTCCCGGCCCCTGCGTTTCTCCCTCCCTCGACTGAGGCATCCTGCTTCGTCCGCGCAGTCTTTGTGGCGGACGAAGCCTTTTTCGTCGCAGTCCCCTTTTTGGTTGCAGTCCTGTCTGCGAACGCGACGTCCACGCGGCGCGCTGATGCGCCCTGCTTTTGACAAATCATCGATGCAGTCTTTTCCCGGTGAGAACACCCGGCTGTGAACGCCGGGCCGGCGCGATCTCTGCTACGATCGCGCCGTCACGATGCCGCACGGAATACAATCAATTAAGAACAAAACGGGAGGTATCGAACACATCCGCACAATCGAGATTCGCATTCCTGCCTCCTGCCGGGATCTGCCCGTGCGGGACCGTGGCCGGGATGCGACGCAACTGGCATTGCGCCGACCGGCGTCGGCGAGTTTTGAATTTGGCATGCTTATGAAGAGCGAGGGATGATCATGATCAAGGTGAAGATCAACGGCCAGGAACAGAGCTGGGACGGCGACCCGGATCTCCCGCTACTCTGGTTCCTGCGTGACGAGGTTGGGCTGACCGGCACCAAGTTCGGCTGCGGCCAGGCTCTGTGCGGCTCCTGCACCGTCATCGTCGACAAGGAAGCGGTGCGCGCCTGCATCACGTCGGTCAACGACGTTGCCGGACGCGAGGTCACGACGATCGAGGGGCTGCATCCGAACGGCGATCATCCGGTGCAAAAGGCCTGGCGCCAGGTCAACGTGCCGCAATGCGGCTTCTGCCAGGCCGGCCAGATCATGCAGGCCGCCGCGCTTCTGATGGACAACCCGAAGCCCTCGCATGACCAGATCCGCGAGGCGATGTCCGGCAACATCTGCCGCTGCGGCTGCTACCAGCGCATCGAGAACGCGGTCCATCTCGCATCGACGGGAGTGTGACATGAATTTCATCGACAATCCCGGCAAGCTCCGTGGCTTCGAAAAGCACATCAAGGTCGAGAAGGTCTCGCGCCGCAGCATCCTGAAGGGGCTCGGCATCACCGGCGGCTTCGTGCTCGCTGCCCCCGTGATGTCGCGCCAGGCGCTTGCCTATGAGACGGGTGCCGGCAAGATGCCGCACGGCGTCGTGGTCGATCCACGCGTGTTCGTGTCGGTTGGCCCTGACGGCATCGTCACCATTGTCGGGCACCGATCGGAAATGGGCACCGGCGTGCGCACCAGCCTGCCGCTGATCGTGGCCGAGGAGATGGAAGCCGACTGGTCCAGGGTCAAGGTGCAGCAGGCCCATGGCGACGAGGTGAAGTTCGGCAACCAGGACACCGACGGCTCGCGCAGCACGCGGCACTATCTGATCCCGATGCGCCAGATCGGCGCCTCCGCCCGCACCATGCTGGAGCAAGCCGCGGCGAAGCGCTGGGGCGTGCCGGCGACCGAGGTCAAGGCCGTCAATCACGAGGTCGTGCACAGCGCCAGCGGCCGCAAGCTCGGTTTCGGCGAGCTCGCAGCCGACGCCGCCAAGGAATCGGTGCCTGCAATCGAAGGCCTCAAGCTGAAGGACCCCAAGGACTTCCGCTACCTGACCAAGGGCCAGATCGGTATCGTCGATCTCCACGACATCACCACCGGCAAGGCGCTTTACGGCGCCGACGTGCGGCTGCCCGGCATGAAATATGCCGTGATCGCACGCCCGCCGGTGACCGGCGGCAAGCTGGTCTCGTTCGATCCGGATGCGGCGCTGAAGGTTCCCGGCGTCGAGAAGGTGATGAAGGTTCAGGGCTGGCCGTGGCCGTCCAAATTCCAGCCGCTCGGCGGCGTCGCCGTGATCGCGCGCAACACCGGTGCGGCGATCAAGGGCCGCGACGCATTGAAGCTGACCTGGGACGACGGCGCCAACGGCAAGTACGACTCGGTCGCCTTCCGCAAGGAGCTCGAGGAGGCCTCGCGCAAGCCGGGCCTCGTCGTGCGCAAGGAGGGCGACGCGGATGCAGCCCTGAAGGGCGCGGACAAGGTGATCGTCGGCGAGTACTACATCCCGCATCTTGCTCATGTCAGCATGGAGCCGCCGGTGGCGGTCGCCGACGTCAAGGGCGACAAGGCGGAGATCTGGGCGCCGGTGCAGAGCCCGGGCGGCACCCGCGACGACGTCGCCAAGACGCTCGGCATTCCCGAAGGCAACGTCACCGTCAACGTGACCCTGCTCGGCGGCGGTTTCGGCCGCAAGTCGAAATGCGACTTCGCGCTCGAGGCCGCCCTGCTCTCCAAGGAGCTCGGCGCGCCGGTGAAGGTGCAGTGGACGCGCGAGGACGACATTCGTAACGGCTTCCTGCACACGGTCTCGGCCGAGCGGATCGAGGCCGGCCTCGACAAGAACGGCAAGGTGATTGCCTGGCGCCATCGCAGCGTGGCTCCCAGCATCGCCTCGACCTTCGCGGCCGGCACGGTGCATCAGGCGCCCTTCGAAATCGGCATGGGCCTCGTCGACATGCCGTTCGAGATCGCCAATGTCTCGTGCGAGAATCCGGAGGCCGCCGCGCATACCCGCATCGGCTGGTTCCGCTCGGTCTCGAACATCCCGCGCGCCTTCGCGGTCCAGTCGATGGTCGGCGAGATCGCGCAGGCGACCGGCCGCGACCAGAAGGACATGCTGCTCGAGCTGATTGGCAGCCCGCGGATCGTCAAGCCCGCGGTGAAAGACCTCTGGAACTACGGCGAGCCCCAGGACAGCTACCCGATCGACACCGCGCGCCTGCGCAAGGTGGTCGAGCTGGTCGCCGAGAAGGGCGAATGGGGCCGTCAGGTGCCGAAGGGCCACGGTCTCGGCATTGCCGTGCACCGCAGCTTCGTCAGCTACATCGCGACCATTGTCGAGGTCGCCGTCGATGACAAGGGCAAGCTCACGGTGCCAAGGGTCGACACCGCGATCGATTGCGGCACCTATGTCAACCCTGAACGCATCGCCTCGCAGATTGAGGGCGCTGCGATCATGGGACTGAGCCTCGCCAAATACGGCGAGATCAGCTTCAAGGACGGCAAGGTGCAGCAGAAGAATTTTGACGACTTCCCGGTCGTCAGGATCGACGAATCTCCTGCGGTGACCAACGTCTACATCGTGCCGCCCGCATCAGACACGCCGCCGAGCGGCGTCGGCGAGCCCGGCGTTCCGCCATTCGCGCCGGCACTGATCAACGCGATCTTCGCGGCGACGGGAAAACGTATCCGCTCGCTTCCGATCGGGAAGCAGCTGGAGGCGTGAGACGGAATAGAGGCGCGAGACGGAACACAAGCTGTCTCGCGCCGTTTCCATCGATCTGACAGGAGCAGATCGATGACCAACATCTCAAAGGCGCTCGCAGTCTTGCTGTCGGGCGCCTTTCTTTTGACGGCCTCCGGCGCATTCGCCCAAGGCAATGCCCAAGGCGACACCAGCCCCCCGACCACGGCCACGCGCCCCACCGCGCCGGACCAGAACTCGCTTCCCAACGCCAATGCCCCGCCCGCATCGACTACCCAGACCACCGGACAGCATAATCCCGATCCGAAGGTTCGTGAGATGAACCAGAAGGAGAAGGACAAGGTGGAGCGCGAAGGGAAGTAGGTTTGCTCACCTCGCGCCGTCGTGGCCGGGACGGCCTTCGCCGCGGCACGAAGAACGTGGATACCCGGGACAAGCCCGGGCATGACGACGAGTACGCGCGCGGGCAATCCCATCACGAACACAAAATGCGGCGGACGTTGCCGTCCGCCGCATTCGCCACCCCCCTACTGCTCCGCTGTCTTCGATCCGCCCGCGGAGCTATTTCTTCAGTGCGAACACCCAGATGACCCCGCCTTGCGGCACATTGGCTTCGATGCCGATGTTGTTGGTCACCAGTGCATCCTGGATGCGTTGCGCGTCCACGCCCCATCCCGACTGAATCGCGATGTATTGGGTGCCGTCGATCTCATAGGACACCGGCATACCCATGATGCCGGAGTTGGTCTTCTGCTCCCACAGCAGCTCGCCGGTCTTGGCGTTGAAGGCGCGGAAGTTGCGGTCGTTGGTGCCACCGACGAATATCAGGTCGCCCGCGGTCGCCGTCACCGAGCCGAACAGCTGCGATCTCGGGAAGTTGTGCTGCCACACCTTCTTGCCCGTCACGGGATCCCAGGCCTGCAGCTCGCCGAAATGATCCGCGCCCGGCTTCGTCTTCAGGCCGATGTCCTCCGGCTTGGTGCCGAGCCAGAGCTCGCCCGGCTTCAGCGCGACCTTCTCGCCGGTGAAACCGCCGCAGAAGTTCTCGTTGGCGGGCACGTAGACGAGGCCGGTCTTCTGGCTGTAGGCCGCCGACGGCCAGTCCTTGCCGCCCCACAGCGACGGACAGAACTCGACGCGCTTGCCGATCACCGGCTTGTGCGCGGGGTCGACGATCGGCTTGCCGCTCTCGGGTTCGATACCCTTCCAGACGTCGGTGGAAACGAACGGCCAGCCGGCGACATAGTTGATCTTGGTCGGTGTGCGTTCGAGCACCCAGAAGATCGCGTCGCGGCCCGGATGAACCAGGCTCTTGATGTTGCGGCCGTCGCGTTGCAGGTCGATCAGCATCGGCGCCTCGACCTCATCCCAGTCCCAGGAATCGTTCTGGTGATATTGGTGATGGGTCTTGATCTTGCCGGTATTGGGATCGAGCGCGAGCACCGAGGAGGTATAGAGATTGTCGCCGGGATGGGTCTCGCCGGGCCATGGCGCGGCGTTGCCGACGCCCCAATAGATCGTCTTGGTCTCCTTGTCGTAATTGCCGGTCATCCAGGCCGAACCGCCGCCGTTCTTCCAGTCGTCGCCCTTCCAGGTGTCATGGCCCGGCTCGCCTTCGCCCGGGATGGTGAAGGTCCGCCACAGCTCCTTGCCGTCCTTGGCGTCATAGGCGGCGACATAGCCGCGCACGCCGAACTCGCCGCCGGAGCCGCCGACGATGACCTTGCCGTCGACGATCAGCGGCATCAGGGTCATGTACTGGCCCTTCCTGTAGTCCTGCACCTTGGTGTCCCACACCACCTTGCCGGTCTTGGCATCGAGCGCGACGACGTGGTCGTCCGTGGTGGCGAGGTAGAGCTTGTCCTCCCAGAGGCCGACGCCGCGGCTGGTCGGATGCAGCTGGAACAGATCGTCGGGAAGTTGCCGCTTGTAACGCCAGTATTCGTCGCCGGTCTTGGCATTCACCGCGATGACCTGCCCCATCGGGGTCGCCACGAACATCACGCCGTTGTTGATGATCGGCGGCGCCTCGTGGCCTTCGACGACGCCGGTGGCAAAGGTCCAGACCGGCGTGAGATTCTTCACGTTGGAGGTGTTGATCTGGTCGAGCGGGCTATAGCCCTGCCCGTCATAGGTGCGCCGATAGAGCATCCAGTTGCCGGGTTCCGGATTTTCCAACCGCTGGGAGGTGACCGGCGCATAGTTCTCGATCGGACCCGACATTGCGGCGGTCGAAGCGAGACAGGTGAAGGCGACGAAGCCAGACAGCAACCATTGCTTCCTGGTTATGGACGTTCTCATGGACGTTCCCCTTTTTCATCCGTTTGAATTCTTGTGTTGAATTCTTGTCGTTCGTCCCGCCGTCCGCCCATCGGCGGATACGGCCTCTCGTGACGCGGGCGCAGGCCCGCACCGTCCATTCATCCTGGCTGCGCGCCACCTACCTTTCCGATGAAGTTGCCGGCGACGCTGAGCGAGCCGTCAGCAAGCGCAAGCGGCAGCGCCGCGAGCCGTCGCGGCGCCGGTCCAAACACGACCTGTGCGCCCGCACGAGGATCGTATTCGGAGTTGTGACACATGCACTTGAACACCTCCTTGTCGCCGACATCGCTCTTCACCCAGGCGGTGACGGGACAGCCGGCATGAGCGCAGATCGCCGAATAGGCGATGATGCCGTCGACGGCGCGCTCGCGGGTCTTGTCGTCGAGCTCGGCCGGATCGAGCCGGATCACCAGGATCTCGTTGAGGCGGGAGGCGCTGCGCACCACCGATGTCTTGGGGTCCTTCGGCCAGGCGTGCACCGGCGGGCCGCCGGCGGGGAGGTCGGCCGCGGTGATGAGCTTTCCCTCCTTGTCGCCTTCGGAGAATACGAGCACATCGCCTTTCTGGGGCCGTTCGTCGGACCCGGGCGGATCCTCATCCGCGCGCGCATGCGCGGAGCAACCGAGGCAGGCGGTGGTGGCGAGCGCGCCGATCAGCACCGTTCGCCGCGTCTGCTCGGCGCGAGCGTCGGCCTCGGGTTCCCTAGGGTGATCGGACGATGACGAATTGGTCGTGAACGATGCGCGGGACATGTCCACAAGCAGGCGCTGGAACTCTGCCGAAAACAAGGCGAAGAATTGGCGCCGCAATGCATCAATATGGCTTTGCTCGCTTTGATTGAGCAGGACTCAATGCATTCCAACGCATTTTCGCGATTCAACGTCGCGCCGCGCGATCGGCATGATGATTTTGCAGATCAGACCGATGATGTCGGAATTGGTGCAACGCGCTATTCGTCGCGCCGCGGAAACGCTGCGCGACATCTCTGCATCTATTGCAGGCAGCCGGTCGTCGTCAGGACCTGAGGACGTGGCGCGGCGCGGCGATAGAGCCGGCAATCGTTGCCGACGCCATTTCGAAACTGTCGGCGATGCGGCGCGCCTTGTCGATGAACAGGCTAGCTGCCGGCGGCGGGCAGACCTCGCGCGCGGTCTGCTCGAACAGATCAAGCCAACGGTCGAAATGATCACCAATCAGACTTAGCGGCAGATGCGCCCGCATCGGCGAGCCGTGATAGCGGCCGCTCATCAGCACGACCGAGGACCAGAAATCCCTGAGCTTGGCGAGATGCTCGTCCCAGTTCTGCACGACTCCAAACACCGGTCCCAGCTGGGCATCTTCGCGCACCCGCCCGTAGAAGCGGGTGACGAGTTCCCCGATCATCTCCTCGGTGATCCCAGTGCGCTCGATCGCATCCTGGGTCAACAGGTTCCGCCGTGCGGCCGCCGCCTCGCGCTCGGCCTTCAGTCGATCCGACATGTCCTCTCTGTCCGTTCGTTTATTTATTCCCGCGGGCCGCCCTTTCGACATTGTCGGGCCAATTGCGCGCGGCGTCTTTGTCGCAGCGCAAAGTGCGGGATCCGGCGGCAAACCCGAAAGGCCCGCCGCGGGCCGCCCTGATCAGGCGCTATAGGTGTAAAAGCCCTGCCCGGTCTTGCGGCCGAGATGGCCGGCATCGACCATTTCTTTGAGCAGCGGCGCTGGCCGATATTTAGGATCGTTGAAGCCCTTGTAAAAGACCTCCATCACCGAAAGCATGGTGTCGAGCCCGACGAGATCGGCCAGAGCCAGCGGCCCGATCGGATGGTTGCAGCCGAGCTTCATGCCGGCGTCGATCTCTTCCGCCGTCGCGATCCCTTCCTGGAGCGCGAAGATCGCTTCGTTGATCATCGGGCACAGGATGCGATTGACCGCAAAACCTGGGCTGTTCTTGGCGGTGATCGCCACCTTGCCGACGCGCTTGGCGAAATCGAGTGCCTTGGCGTGGGTGTCGTCGGAGGTCTGCAGGCCGCGGATCAGTTCCAGCAGTGCCATCACCGGAACCGGATTGAAGAAGTGCATGCCGATGAAGCGGTCGGGACGATCGGTCGCGGCAGCAAGCTTCGTGATCGAGATCGACGAGGTATTGGTCGCGACCAGCGTGCGCGGCGACAGGGTGGCGCAGAGGTCCTTCAGGATCTTGACCTTGAGCTCCTCGTTCTCGGTCGCAGCCTCGATGACCAGGTCGCAATCCGACAGCTTCGCCCGGTCGGTGGTGCCGGTGATGCGCTTGAGCGTGGCGTCGCGATCGGCAGCCGACATCTTCTCCTTCTTGACCAGGCGCTCGAGGCTGCCGCCAACGGTTGAAAGCCCGCGGTTCACGGCTGCATCGGAAATGTCGACCATCACGACCGCGAGCCCGGCCGCGGCGCAGATCTGCGCGATGCCGTTCCCCATGGTCCCCGCCCCGATGATGCCAACGGTCTGGATCATTGCCTCATATCCTTCATCCTTGCGGCCCGCGCCGGCACGGCACGGCCCATTGTTTCTGCACCAGGGTCTAGCACCGCCACGGGGCGGCTGCGACCTGATCGGCCCCCTCCTTAAACCATCTATCACCGGAATAAAGCCGCCGCCGGCCGCGAAAGGGCCCGATTTGGCCACCTGGCAGGCGATCTGCCCCGAATTTGCGCCCTAGCCGGCCCCTTCTGGAAACTGCACCGTGAATCGTGGTCTAGTCGGCAACGGGCCTGTTGCCGGCTCGCCGGGTGGGACTACGCGAGGGTCCATGGGAGCGGCCGGCGCCCTTGGGCCCCTGGGGACTTTCGAATGGACGTGATCATCTACCACAATCCCGAATGCGGCACGTCGCGCACGACGCTCGCGACGATCCGAAACGCCGGCATCGAACCGCATGTGGTCGAGTATTTGAAGACCCCGCCATCGCGAGCATTGCTGCAGCAGCTCATCGCACGCATGGGAATTTCTGTGCGAGAGGCGGTTCGCGAAAAGGCCGCCCCTTATGCAGAGCTAGGCCTCAACGATCCGGCGCTGACCGACGATCAGTTGCTCGATGCGATGATGGCGCATCCGATCCTGATCAACAGACCGATCGTCGTGACGCCGAAAGGTGTCAGGCTCTGCCGCCCCTCTGAACTGGTGCTCGACCTGCTGCCGGTGCAACAGCATCGGGCCGGATGAACGATTTTTCCCGCTCCATCGCTGCCGCCTTCGCGCTGATCGGCGAAGCCGACGCCGAGCTGCTCGGCATCGTCGCCTTGTCGGTTCGCATCAGCCTGACCGCGAGCATCATTGCCCTCATGATCGGCGCACCGATCGGGGCCCTGCTAGCGATCACCCGATTCCGCGGGCGGCAGGTGATCATCGTGCTGACCAATGCGCTACTCGGCCTTCCGCCGGTCGTGGTCGGGCTCGCGCTCTATCTTCTGCTGTCGCGGTCCGGTCCGCTGGGGGCGGCCGGACTGTTGTTCACGCCGGCCGCCATGGTGATCGCGCAGACGCTGCTCGCCACCCCGATCGTGGTGGCGCTGGTGCACCGGCCCGCGAGTCTGCTGTGGGCCGAGTATGGCGACCTGGCGCGGATCGACGGACTGTCGGCCCTGCGCAGCATGGCGCTCCTGTTCGCGCTCGGCCGCACCTCGCTGCTGACGGCCTTTCTCGCGGCGTTCGGGCGCGCCATTGCCGAGGTCGGCGCCATCATCATCGTCGGCGGTAACATCCGCGGCTTCACGCGCACGATGACGACCGCGATCGCGCTGGAGACCAGCAAGGGCGACCTGCCGCTGGCGCTCGGCCTCGGGCTGATCCTGCTCGCGCTGAGCGTGGCAGTGTCGACTGTCGCCTTCGTGCTAGTGGGACGCGTTGGGGAAAAATAGCTGCTCGCCGCCGACCTTGTACCCGGCGATCGCCTCCTGCCCCTTCGACGAGACGAGCCAGTCGATGAAGGCCTGCCCGTCCTTCGCCTTCACGTTCGGATGCTTTTCGGGATTCACCAGCATGACGCCGTATTGGTTGAACAGCCGCTTGTCACCCTCGGTCAATATGGCGAGGTCGCCGCGATTCTTGAACGACAGCCAGGTGCCGCGGTCCGACAGCAGATAGGCATTCGACGACGAGGCCATGTTCAGCGCGGGGCCCATGCCCTGGCCGATCTCCCGGTACCAGCTGTCCTTGCTGGCACTGAGGTCGACACCCGCCTCTTTCCACAGCCTCAGCTCGGCCGCGTGCGTGCCGGACTTGTCGCCGCGCGAAATGAACGGCGCTTTGGCCGCCGCGATCTTGCGTAGCGCATCCGTGACGTCCTTGCCGCCGGCAATCTTCGCGGGATCGCTCTTCGGGCCGATGATGACGAAGTCGTTGTACATGACGTCGAAGCGCTTCACGCCCTGCCCTTCCGACATGAACTTGTCTTCGGCCGCCCTGTCATGGACGAACACCACGTCGGCGTCGCCACGCCGGCCGATATCCAGCGCCTGGCCGGTGCCGACGGCGACGACCTTCACGCTGATGCCGTCGGCCTTCTCGAACAGCGGCAGCAGATGGCCGAACAGGCCTGATTGTTCCGTCGAGGTGGTCGAAGCGACCGTGATGGTGCGATCCTGCGCGACCGCGATCGTGGACCAGAGCAGAATCGCTCCAAGGGTGGCAATCTTCCTCATGCGTCGTTTCCAAACAAGCAATGACGGTCCTCAATAGCCGCTTGGGACGTTGACGGGAACCCCCAACGTTCAACCGCTCAGAGTTGAAGCGATGGCGACCAATGGGCAGGAACGTCGTTGGTGCAGGTGGATTGTCTCGGGGTGTAACGTCAAGGAGAATTCAATGAAAAAGATCATCTTGGCATCAGCATGCATCATGGCGCTGGCGACCGGTAGCGCCTTCGCACAGACACAACCCGCTCCAGGTGCCTCCGGTCAGGGCGACGTCGGCCCCTCATCGCGAGGCCCCGCCACCAAGGGCATGACCACCGGACGCGCTTCGAACATGCAGAACGAGGCCAGCGACAGCAAGGGTGCGCAGCAACCATCGGCCGGCGGCACCAACACCAACAACATGGGCAGCCAGGCCGGCGGCAGCGCGGGCGCCGGAGCCGGCTCCGGCTCGGGCAAATAGTCGGAAGATCGAAAACGCCGGGAGGGGATCATCGTCCCCTCCCCACAGGCCGGGTCGCGATCACGTTGGCCGGTCTTGCCGTGGACTTCACGACGATCGACGCTTTGCGGCGACGGCTGAGACTTCATCCTTCACCATCGCATGCGCGGGCATGTAGATGTTCTGCAATTGATCTCACCTACATTGACAGAGGTGTGACGACCGGGGCAGTTTTTCACATTGCTGGCGAATCAGCGATTGCCTCACGCCGAGTACCTCTTGGACAACTCCTAGTGCTTTCGAGACTGATATCGTTGCTGCGCCGTATCCCTGCGGTGAAATGGGCATTCACCCGGCTTCGGCCTGTGCCGGATAGCGGCAGCATCGACGTCACGCCGTTCGCCGCAGACGTCTCACCTGCCACTGCCGAGGACGTCGCAGAAGCCGCTTCGGCTCAAGTCGCCGAAATCAGCACGACTTCGGGGCGCGACGACGCCGGGAGCGCGGGCGCAGCTCCGACCGCCGACGATGATACCGCGATCTCTGTCGTCGCGGAGAGCCCGCCGGCAGCGCCGACCGATGCCGGCAGCAGCGAGGCTTCCTCCCGGCAGAAGCCGTCAGATGTCGAGCCGGTCGTCGAAGAGGAGACCTCGGTCTCGACCGTCGAACTCGAAAACGCGGCGGCCGATGTTTCCGAACCCGTCATCAGCAATGACCCGGCCGTCGAGATCTCGACGAAGGTCGAGGCTGCCGACGCGGAGCCGGTCGCCGTCGAAATTGTCAGCGAACCGGTCGACGCCGCCGAGCTCGTCGTCAGCAGCGATCCACTTCCCGCGCCCCCGACTGATGCTGACCCTGTTGTCGCCGAGGAGACATCGCCGTCCTCCGTCGATGTCGAGATCGCTCCGGTTGATGCTCCCGCCCTCGTCGTCAGTGACGATCGCTCCTCTGATGTCATCGTGGATGTTGAGCCGACCGTAGAGGCGCCGTGCGTCACGTCTGCCGATGCCGAAGTTCTGGCCGAGCCTGCCTCCGAGAATCATTTCGACAGCGATCTCTTGCCGGACGATGCGTTGGCCATCGAGCCGGCAGCTGCGGATATTGCTGCGCCCGTCGCGGCGGTGGTCGCGGAGCAAGGTTCCACTGATGCGGCCAGCGTCATCACCGACATCGCGCCGGCTCCGGCGCTCGTGTCGCCTGCTCCGGAAGTCCGCAGCCCGCCGAAAGTTCGCGCGAGAGCCACCGAACCTGCCGATCGCACCGCGCTGATCCGGCAACGCTGGGCGGAAACCGGGATCAGGATGTGGAATCCTCGGCTTCACGGCACCGGCGAAGCCACACTGAACATCCAGGGCAGCGTCGGGCTGCTGCCGCCCGCACCCGGCGAAACGATGCCCCGCTACGACAAGCTTGAATTCAGGATGCTCGGCGGGCAGATCGTCTGTGAGGGCGTCATCGTCGAGGCCCCCGCGCAGGCGAGCCATCGCAGTTTCACGCGGCTCGCCGAGCCCGGGAAACCCGAGCGAGTCCGCGAACCGGCGCGCGAGCGCCAGGCCGCTCTCGCCTGACCCTTTCGCCTGCAACGACCGCCGCGATGTGCTAGGCTGATATCCCGACATGGGAGACCGCCTATGCGCGCAAGCTCGTTGCTTCTGGTCGTGATCGCCGCCTGCTGGATCTCACAGCCGGCGTTCGCAGGTCAACGGCCCCATCATGTCGCCGCGACCGTTCCCGCCACCGATCCAGCCGCGCCCTACAAGGCCGATCGGCTCTCTTCCTCGCACGGAGAGTCGATCCTCAACACGCCGGGCCAGACCACCGTGCTGACGCGACAGGTGCTCGACGACATGAAGGCGACGAGTCTTCGGGATGCGATGCGCTCGACCGCCGGCGTGACGGTCGGGCGCTGAGCTCCCGCGCGGCAGATCAATTTTCCTCATACGAAGCAGTTGCCCGCAACGCCGGCTGCAACGTAACCTGCGCGCGGTCGAGCCGCGAGGTCCGCCCGATCAAAACGACAAGAACACTATGGGAGGCAAACCATGAGAATACTCACGGCCGCGTTGTGCGCACTGACCCTGCTCGCAACGGGCGCGCAAGCGCAGACCCTCAAGGATTTCCTGGCCACGGTCATGCAGAAGTGGACAGCGCCGTTCGAGCCGTTCCAGCTCATCGGCAACATCTACTATGTCGGGACCGAGGGTATCGCCGTCTACGTCATCAAGACATCGCAAGGCCTGATCCTGATGGACACGGCGATGCCCCAGTCCACCGGAACGATCAAGGACAGCATCACAAAGCTCGGCTTCAAGGTTGCCGACATCAAGATTATCCTGAACTCGCACGCGCATATCGATCACACCGGCGGTTTCGCCGAGATCAAGAAGGAAACGGGCGCGCAGCTCGTGGCCGGCGAGCGTGACAAGCCGCTGCTCGAAGGCGGCTATTATCCCGGCGACGAGAAGAACGAGGACCTCGCTTTCGCACCGGTGAAGGTCGACCGCGTCGTGAAGGAAGGCGACAAGGTGACGCTCGGCGACACCGCGCTCATCGCGCATGCAACGCCCGGCCACTCGCCCGGCTGCACGAGCTGGGAGATGACCGTCAAGGACGCCGATCAAAGCCGCGAGGTGCTGTTCTTCTGCAGCGGCACGGTGGCGCTGAACCGGCTGGTCGGCCAGCCCACCTATCCCGGCATCGTTGACGACTATCGGGCGACCTACGCCAAGGTGAAAGCGATGAAGATCGACGTGCTGCTGGGCCCCCATCCCGAAGTCTACGGCATGCAGGCCAAGCGTGCGCAGATGAAGGAGGGCGCGCCCAATCCGTTCGTCAAACCGGGCGAACTTGCGACCTATGCGTCCGGCCTGTCGGAGGAGTTCGACAAGCAACTCGCCAGGCAGACCGCCGCGCTGGAAAAGAAATAACCGCCATCGAATGCGGTCTTTCACCTCTCCCCGGAAGGAGAGAGGCGCGCGCTCGACGTTGCGCCGAGGCGCATGGTTAGCAGAGCGTAGCCGCAGCTTTGCCGGATCCTGCAGCCGATGCGCCTGCTTGTGCGGCTGCGTATCGTTAACGCCTCCTCACCAATGCACGCGACCGAAAAGGGATGCGATAGCGCGCAACCTGCGCTGGCCGTTGGCGCAAGATCGATCTAACGGGACCTTTACCCCCGCCGTGCAAGATCACCCGCGTTTTCAGGGGATCCGGGGCTCGTATTTCAATGCCTGTTGCCGATTTGAAGTCTCATCTCGCCGCCACGATACGGCTGTTTCACGTCCCGGTCGACAACCCGGATTTGATGCGCGCGCAGTTCGACGCCTTCTCCAAGCAGGTCCCGCTGCTCTACTTCATCCTCATGAGCAACACGATCGCCGTCGCCTACACCTACGTGAACGTGGCGCCGGACTGGTTGACGATGATCGTGCCTGGCGTGCTGACCGTGCTCGCAGGCTTGCGGACCTATTGGTGGCTGCGCCAGCGTCACCTCGTGCGCAGCGACGCCGACATCCTGCGCAATCTGCGCGCCACCAACTGGCTGACCGTGCCGATCGGCGCCGGCTTCACCGCCTGGTCCTTCGCGCTCTACCCCTACGGCGATCCCTTCGCCAAGAGCCAGGTCGCCTTCTACATGGCGGTCACCGTGATCGGCTGCATCTTTTCGCTGATGCATCTGCGCTCGGCGGCATTGATCGTGACGCTGATCGTCGACGTGCCTTATGTGCTGTTCTTCTTCGCCACGGGCGAGCCGACACTGAAGGCGATCGCCGTCAACAACCTCTTGGTTTCCGGCGCCATGGTGACGGTGCTGTTCATCTATTACCGCGATTTCGCCGATCTCGTCGCCAGCCGAAAGTCGCTGCTTGCGCAACAGGCGGCGACGCAGGCACTCTCGGACGAGAACTTCCGCCTCGCCAATCTCGATTCCCTCACCGAGCTGCCGAACCGCCGCCGCTTCTTCGCCGAGCTTTCGAGCGCCTTTGCCGACGCCGAGCGCAGGCACGTTCGCGTTGCGGTCGGGATCATCGATCTCGACGGCTTCAAGCCGATCAACGACAATTACGGCCACTCGGTCGGCGACCGCGTCCTGATCGAGGCGGGCCGGCGCATCCGCGAGGTCTGCGAGGCCTTTGGCCCGCAGCGCGTGGAGTTCGCCCGGCTCGGCGGCGACGAGTTCGGCCTCGTCGTCTGCGGCGACCCCGAGGACGCGGACCTGACGCGGCTCGGCGAACGCATCGGCAGTCAGGTCAAGCTGCCCTACCAGCTCGACACCGCCCATACCGGATTGTCCTGCTCGATCGGTTTCGCATTGTTCCCGAACGCCGCGACGACCTCGGAAGCGCTCTATGAATGTGCCGACTACGCGCTCTACCACGCCAAGCGCCATCAGCGCGGCCGCACCGTGATCTTCTCGAGCGAGCTCGAGGCCGAGATTCGCAGCCGCGGCGTGATCGAGAACCTGTTGCGCACCTCCGATTTTGGCGCCGAGATGGAGCTGGTCTTCCAGCCAATCGTCGATGCCATGAGTGAGCACACCGCGGGTTTCGAGACGCTGGCACGCTGGCATAGCCCTCGCTTGGGCTCTGTCTCTCCAGCCGACTTCATCCCCGCCGCCGAACGCATCGGCCTGATCCGTCCTCTGACGCAGGCGCTGCTGGCGCGCGCACTCGCTACGGCCAAGACCTGGCCCGACGACATCCGCCTCTCATTCAACCTGTCCGCTCACGACGTCTGTGCCGCCGAGGGCATATTGCCGCTGGTCTCGATCATCGAGAAAAGCGGTCTGTCGCCGCGCCGGATCGATTTCGAGATCACCGAGACTGCCGTCACCTTCGATTTCGTACGCGCGCAGCAGTCGATCGCAACGCTGAAGGCGATGGGTTGCGGCATTTCGCTGGACGATTTCGGCACCGGCTATTCGTCATTGAGCCACGTGCACCGGTTGCCGCTCGACAAGATCAAGGTCGACCGCAGCTTCGTCGCCGAGATCAACCAGAACCCGGTAAGCCACAAGATCATCAAATCGCTTGCCGGCCTCTGCGACGACATGGAGATCGCCTGCGTCGTCGAGGGCGTCGAGACCCGCGCCCAGCTCGACAGCCTGCGCCGGCTCGGCTGCGACTTCATCCAGGGCTACTATTTCGCAAAACCGATGCCGGCCGGCGCGATCGCCGACTATCTGGCGCGTGAACGCCAGCGCCTCGGCGGCGCCGGAGCCAAGGTCGTGGCCTGAAATCACACCGCACAGTAACGTTCCTGGACATCCTTGTCCGAGAGCAGCGCCGCAGCGCTGCTCTCATGGACGACCTCGCCCTGGTCGATGATCACGGCGCGGTCGGCCAGGCGCAGCGCCCATTCGACGTTCTGCTCGACCAGCAGCAGCGTCTTGCCCTCGTCGCGCAGGCGGCGGAACAGCGCGCCCATCTCCTCGACGAGCACGGGCATGATGCCCTCCGATGGCTCGTCCAGCAGAATCATCTTGGGCTTCGCGATCAGCGCGCGCGCGATCGCCAGCATCTGCTGCTCGCCGCCGGAGAGCGTCACGCCTTCCTGGTCGAGGCGCTCCTTCAGGCGTGGAAACGTTCCGGCAATCTCGTCGATCGCGATGCGCTCCTCGATGCCGCCGCCGGCCGCGACGAGGCCGAGCCGGAGGTTCTCGCGCACAGTCAGACCGGGAACGATGCGCCGCTCCTCGGGCACGTAAGCGAGGCCGAGGTGGAAGCGCTGATGGGCGCGCAGTGGCAGGAGCTCCCTGCCCGCAAAGCGCACGCGGCCCGTCGCCTTCGGCATCAGGCCCATCGCCGCCCGCAAGGCCGTGGTCTTGCCGGCACCATTGCGGCCGACCAGGGCGACCACCTCGCCCTCCTTCACGTGCAGCGAGATGCCGTGAAGAACATGGCTTGCGCCATACCAGGCGTGGAGGTCTTCGATTTCGAGCAATGCGGTCTCAGCCATAGCCTTCACTCTGTCCGAGATAGACCCGGCGGACATCCGGATTGCTCCTGATCTCGTAGGGTGCGCCGTCTGCGAGCAGGCGGCCGTGATGCAGCACCACGACGCGCTTGGACAGGCCGAGCACCATCTTCATCTTGTGCTCCACCAGAAGCACGGTGCGCTTGTCGGCGAGCCGCTCCAGCAGCGCGACCATGTCCTTGGTCTCTTCCGGCCCCATGCCGGCGGTCGGCTCGTCCAGCAGCAGCAGCTCCGGCTCGGAGACCAGCGCGATCGCGATCTCCAGCGCGCGCTGCTGGCCATGGGACAGGAACTTCGCAAGCTCGTTCCGCTTGGCGAGCAGTCCGACCGCATCCAACGCGGAGTCCGCCCGCGTATTCAACTCGGTCAGCCGGGCGCGGTTGCGCCAGATGTCGTAGCTCACGGTCAGCGCCTGCGCTGCGACGCGCACATTCTCGTGCACCGACAGATCCGGAAAGATGTTCGTGATCTGGTAGGAGCGCGAGATGCCCTGGTGCACGAAACGGTGCTGCGGCAGGCCGTTCAGCGCGCGTCCCCTGAAATGCAGCTTGCCGGACGTCGGGGTCAACGCGCCGGAGAGAATGTTGAAGAACGTGCTCTTGCCAGCGCCGTTCGGTCCGATGATCGAGGTCAGCTGTCCCGCGGCAAAGGACAGGGTAATATCCTCGAGCGCGACGAAGCCGCCAAAGCGTTTGCCGATCCCTTCGGCGCGAAGCAGTTCGCCGCTCATTGCCGCGCCTTTCCGACGCCGATTGCATCCAGCAGCGTGCCCCAGATGCCCTTGGGCAGGAACAGCACGAACAGCACGAAGATCGCGCCGACGAAGATCTGCCAATGCGGCGTCCAGAGCGAGACGACATCCTCCAGGATCAGGAAGCTCGCCGCGCCGACGAAGGGACCGAAGAAGCTGCGGGCGCCACCGAGCAGCACCATCATCACGATCATGCCCGAGGTCTGGTAATGCAGGATGTCGAGCGGCACGATCGACAGATGCAGCGCCAGCATGCAGCCGCCGAGCGAGGAGATCGCGCCCGACAGCATGAACACGACCAGCTTGCTGCGTTCGACGTCATATCCGCAGGCCCGCGCGCGCTGCTCGTTCTCGCGGATCGCCTCGATGACGGCGCCGAACGGCGAGTTCAGGATGCGCGACTGGAACCACATCGCCAAGCCTGCGAAGCCCATCAGCACGTAATATTTGTTGACGGGGTCGAGGAAATTGACCTGCAGGCCGAACAGGCTGATGCGATCGACGGTGAAGCCGCGCAGGCCGTTCTCGCCGCCGGTGAAGGAGGCCGCCTGGAGCGCGACGTAGTAGACCAGCTGGGCCAGAGCGAGCGTCACCATGGAGAAATAGATGCCGCGGGTGCGCGTCGAGACGACGCCGATCAGCGCCGCAAGGCCGGTGCTGAGCAGCACGGCGATCGGCACCGCGGCAAACCACGGCACGCCGTAGCGGCCGATCGCGATGCCGGTGAAGTAGGCGCCCGCACCGAAGAACGCCGCCTGGCCGAACGACAACAGCCCGGTGTAGCCGAACAGCAGATTGTAGCCCATCACCACGACGCCGTAGATCAGGACGTTGACGGCCAGCGCCTTGGACGGCAGCAGCCAGGGCAAGAGGGCCAGCACGGCGATCGACAGCAGCACGCGGTGGTCGAGAATCCGGCCGAGCCCGCTCGGCGCAGATTTTGCGAGAACCTCACCGCTCGAAGGACGCGTCACGCCGTCCTCCCTCTCACGCCGAACAGGCCTTGCGGGCGGATCAGAAGCACCACCGCCATCAGCGCGAACATGACGATGGTCGCCATTTCAGGGGCGAACAGCGCCACCATGCTGATGGAAATGCCGACCATCAGGCCGGCGACAACCGCGCCGACGATCGAGCCGAGGCCGCCGATCACGGTGACGACGAAGGCTTCGGCCAGAACCAGCGAGCCCATCTCCGGATTGACGCTGCGCATCGGACCGGCGAGCACGCCGCCCAGCGCAGCAAGTCCGACGCCAAGGCCGAAGATCGCAAGCCAGACCCGGCCGATATCGACCCCGAGCACCTGCATGATGGTGGGATCGCGCGCACCCGCACGCACGATCAGTCCGATTCGGGTCTTCTCCAGCGTCATCCAAAGCGCCACCAGAACGACGGCCACCAGCACGATCACGAACAGGCGGTAGCGCGGGAAGAAGCCGATGCCGAGATCGAGCACGCCGATCAGCTGCGGCGGGGTCGGAAACGGAATGCCGTCGCTGCCGAACACGATGCGCACGCCCTCGACCAGGATGTAGCTGAGGCCGAAGGTGAGCAGCAGCGGATCGTCGATCGAGCGTCCATAAAGCCTGCGGATCAGGACGAACTCGATCAGCATGCCGAAAGCGCCGATCAGGATGGGCGCAAGCAGCAGCCCCCACCAGAAGCTGCCGGTCAGCGAGGCCAGATACAGCCCCGCATAGGCCCCGATCATGAACAGCGCGCCATGGGCGAAATTCACCACCCCGAGCATGCCGAACACGATCGTCAGTCCGAGCGCAGTGATCACCAGAACCGCCCCAAGGGCGATCCCGGAGAGAAGCTGCATGATGATCAGCGGCAGGTCCATCGTGACAGGCTTCAGGTGGCGTGGCCGAGCTCGCTGCAGCTGCGCAGCATGTCGTCGGAGCTGGCGTCGTTGGCGAGAATGGCAAACAGATCGTTCTCGCCCGCCATGGCCGACTTCTTCTTGGATTCCAGCACCAGCACCGACTGCACCGACTGGTGGTCGCATTTGCGGTAGTGCTGCGGGCCCTTGGTCAAATCGTATTGCAGCTTCTCCAGCGCATCGACCACCTTGTCGGTGTCGGTGCCGCCGGCCGTCTGCATGGCGGCCAGCAAGGATCCGACGCCGGAATAGCCATAGGCGCCATAATCGGTCGGGATCGCGCCGCCATTGGCGGCCTTGAATGCCGTGTTGAACGCGGCTGCCGATTTGCTCTGCGCCTCCAGGCCCCAATAATAGTTGGCGCCGCCGACCACGCCCTCGAACACGTCGGGGCCGACGGCAAGACGCTGATTATGCAGGATGACGGGCACAACGATCTTCATCTGCCGCTTGACGCCGAAATCCACCGCCTGCTTGATTGCGTTGGCCTGGTCGCGGCCGAAATTGGAGATACAGAGCACGTCCGGCCGCATCGACATCAGGCGCGGGATGAAGGTGGAATAGTCGGCGGCACCGAACGGATGCAGGATCTCGCCGACATTGTCCGCACCGATGGAGGCCTGCGCGCGCTTGAAGCCGCGCAGCATCTCATGGCCGTAGGCATAGTCGGCGACGAGATGGGCGACCTTCATGCCCTTCTTCAGGGTCTGCCGCGCCACCGCTGCCGTCGTCATGTGCGGATTGAGCGCTTCATGGAAGGTGTACTTGCTGAAGTCCTTGGCCTCGTTGATGGTGTCGGACTGGCTGATCGAGACATAGATCACGCCACGGGCCCGGGTGACCTCGTTGACCGCCAGCTGCACGGCGCTGGAGAGCGCGCCGACCACGGCGTGAACCTTGTCCTTCTCGATCAGCTCGAGGGTGCGGGTCGCGGCCTCACCGGCATTGAGCTTGTCGTCGCGCACCAGGAGCTCGACCTTGCGGCCGCTGATGCCGCCCTTGTCGTTGACGAGCTTGACGGCGAGCTCGGCGCATTTGACCTGATCGCGCGCTTCCGCGGCGAACGGGCCGGTGAGCGGCGTCGGAAAGCCGATGCGGATCGTCTCGTCGGCCGCATGACCAATCCGGGGCATAGCGAACAGAGCTACGCTTGCCGAGAGGCCGGCGAGCGCGGTGCGGCGGGTTATCTTCGACGTCGAACCGGATTTGGGCATGATTTCCTCCAAGGTCTTTTTCAATTGTCTTTTTCTAGAAGCGCTTCAGGGCTTTCAGGACTTTTGCAGGCGTAATCGGGACAGAATTGATCGTGGCATCGAACGGCGCGAGCGCGTCGTTGACGGCGTTGAGCACGCAGGCGGACGCCGCCGCGGTGCCGGCTTCGCCAACCCCCTTGGCACCGAGCTCGGTGTCGGCGGTCGGCGTCTCGACATGGCCGATGACGATGTCGGGCATCTCCATCGGCATCGGCACGAGGTAGTCGGCGAGCGAGCCGTTCATGAGCTGGCCGGTCTCGCTGTAGCGGCACTCCTCGAACAGCGCCGCGCCCAGCCCCTGCACGATGCCGCCGCGGAGTTGCTCGTCGACCAGCATCGGATTGATGACGCGGCCGCAATCCTCGACGATGAAATGTTTCAGGAGCTTGATGAGGCCGGTCTCGACGTCGACCTCCAGCGCGCAGCCCTGAATGCCGTTGGTGAAGGCAAAGGGATAGCCCTGCGGCGCGAAATGATGGCTCACGGTGAGCTGCGCCTGCGTGCCCGATGGCAGCGTGTCGGAGCGGAAATAGGCAATGCGCGCAATTTCGGAGATCGGCAGACGCGGCTTGCGCGTTACGGCGTCCACGACCTCGCCATCGATGATGTCGAGCGCCGACGGCTGCGCCTGGAGAATGAGCGCGGCGACCTCCAGGATATTGCGCTTGAGCGCGCGCGTGGCCTGCAGCGCCGTCTCGCCGCCGATGCCGGCGCCGCGGCAGGCCCAGGTGGCGCCACCATGCGGCGTCACCTCGGTATCGCCGGTGACGACCTTGACGTGCTCCAGCGCGAGGCCAAGCTGATCGGCCACGATCTGGCTGATGATCGCCTCGGTGCCCTGCCCCTGCTCAGTGACGGAGATCAGGCAGCGCACCTCGCCCGATGGAGTCAGGCTGACGATCGCGCCGTCCTGCGAGGAGATGCGCGCCCCGCCGACGCCATAGAACGCGGGGCTGGGATTGGTGATCTCGACGAAGGTTGCGATACCGATGCCGCGATAGACGCCCCGCTTGCGCAAGTCCGCCTGCTCTGCGCGGAGCGCGTCATAGTCCATCATCTCGTGCAGGCGCTTGAGGCAGGTCTGATGTGACAGCGCCTCGAAGCGGTAACCAGTCGGCGAGATCTCGGGATAGGCATCGTCGGGGATGACGTTCTGCGCCCGGATGGCGAAGGGATCGAGGCCAATCTTGCTCGCTGCGATGTCAACCAGCCGCTCGGTGACGGCGCAGGCGATGGGATGGCCGACGGCGCGGTATTGGCTGGTCTGCACCTTGTTCTGGAAGATCACCTCGAGCGTGGCGCGATAGTTCTTGAAGCGATAGGGCGCGCCGATCAGACGGATCACCTGATTGCCCTCGACCACGCTGGTGCGCGGAAAGGTCGAGAAGGCGCCGATCGCGGTCAAATCGACGACGTCCACCGCCAGGATCCCACCTTTGGCGTCGAGCGCCATGCGGGCGCGCACGCGGTGGTCGCGAGCGTGAATATCGGAGACGAAGGATTCTATGCGATCGGCGACGTACTTCACGGGCCTGCCGAGCAGGATCGAGAGGCCGACCACCGCCATGTCCTCGTGATAGACATGCAGCTTCATCCCAAAGGAGCCGCCGATGTCGGTCGCGATCACGCGGACACGGGCTTCCGGGATGCCGTAGTGGCGTGAATAGAGGTCCTGAAACTGATACGGGGTCTGCGTGCCGTGATGCACGGTGAGCATGCCCGCGGCAGGATCGTAATCCGCGACGAGCGCGCGCGGCTCCAGCGTCACCGCGGTGTGGCGACCGAAGGAAAACTCCTCCTCCACCACATGGGCCGCATGCGCAAAGGCGTCGTCGACGGTGCCGTTGTCGAGCTGGCTGCGGAAGCAGATGTTATTGGCGCTGCCGGGATTGACCAGTGCACCGCCGACCTGTCGCGCGCTGTCGAGATCGGCGACAACGGGGAGGTCTTCGTAATCGATCTCGATCAGCTCCAGCGCATCTTCGGCGATCGCCCGGCTTTCGGCGACAACGGCGACCACCGCCTGCCCGGCCCAGACCACGCGATCGAGCGGCAGCGGCATTTGCGGCGCGGAGGTCATGCCCTTGAAATGATCGAGCGTGCCGACCCATGGCGTGCAGATCTTGGCGAGATCCGCCCCGGTGGCGACGAGATGCACGCCTTCGATCGCGCGCGCCTCATCAATATTGATCGAAACGATCTTCGCATGCGCATGCGGGCTGCGCAGGAACGCGGCATAGAGCATGCGCGGCAGCTTGAGATCGCTGACATAGCGTCCCCGCCCGGCAAGCAGTCGCTTGGCGTTGGGCCGCGGCACGGACCGACCGATATAGGAATTGGGACGATCAAGCGAGGTCAGCGGCGCGCTCATGTCGCACCTCCGCCATCGCTGCGCGCTTTCGCCACCGCCTCGATGGCATCGACGATCGCCTCATAGCCGGTGCAGCGGCAGTAATTGCCCGACAGCGCGTCGCGGATCTCGTCGCGGCTCGGCTGCGTCGTCTGCGAGAGCAGTTCGTGGGCATTGATCAGCATGCCTGACGTGCAGAAGCCGCATTGCAGCGCATTGCGGCGGTGGAATTCGGCCTGCAGTTCGGCGAGCATCCCGCTTTCGGTGAGTCCCTCGATCGTTTCGATCCTGGCGCCGTCGGCCTGCACCGCGAAGATCAGGCAGGAATGCACGGCGCGGCCGTCGAGCTGAACCAGGCAGGCACCGCAAGCACCCATCTCGCAGCCGGCATGCGTGCCAGTCAGCTCGAGCTTGTCGCGCAGGCAATCGACCAGCGTGTCGCGCGGCGCAACCTCGCAGGCGACCTTGCGGCCGTTGACGACGAAGCGCACGCGCACCGTCTCGTCGGTTTCATCCAGAAGGGGCTCGTCAAGGCCCCTCATGCGCCCTCTCCGAGACGTCCGAGCAGGCGCCCCAGCAGCACGCGGGCGAGATGCAGCCGCATCGCCGGCGGCACCTCGTCGCTGTCGGGCGGCGCGAGATCGCCTTCCAGCGCTCCTTGCGCGGTGGCGATACGCCCCGCATCGAGACGCGAGCCGATCAAGATCGCCTCGGCTCCTTTCACCCGGGTCGGCGTATTGCCGACAGAGAAGAACGAGATGCGGATGTCGTCGACGCGATCACCGGCGAAGGTCGCGAGCATGCCGCAACCGACCAGCGCGTAGTCTCCACGCCGGCGCGCCAGCTCGTCGAATGCAAAGCGCTGGTCGGCCTTGAACAGCGGAACGTAGACCGCAATAATCAACTCGCCGGGCTGGAGCGCCGTTTCGAACAAGTCGATGAAGAAATCGTCGGCCCTGACGCGGCGGCGGCCCGAGGGACCGGCGATCTCGATCTCGGCATCGAGCGCCAGGGTCATCGCGGGAAATTCGGAGGCCGGGTCGGCCAGCGCGATGCTGCCGCCGAAGGTGCCGCGGTTGCGGATCGCGGGATGGGCGACGAACGGCGCCACGGCATGCAAGAGCGGCGCGAACTCGGCAATCAGCAGCTCGCTCAGCATCTCGCAATGACGCGTCAACGCGCCGATGCGCAAATGGCCGCCTTCGCGCCTGACGCCGCGCAGGTCGTCAATGTGGGTGATGTCGATCAAGAGCCGCGGCGCCTGCAGCCGCAGCGACAGCGCCGGCACCAAGCTCTGGCCGCCGGCAATGAAGCGCGCGTCATCCCCGGCGCGTGCGTGAGCATCCAGCGCCTGGTCGATCGTCGCCGCACGAAAATAGCTGAAAGCCCTCGCCTTCACTGCCGTTTCCTCGAGATCCCTCGGCTCATCAGCCGGGATGCCAGATTTGTAACCACCTGGTCTCAAAATTCTGACATGCCTCCCTGGACCGGTCAACAGGAAATGACCATTTGGTCACAAAAGCACCTTGGGCTATGAAGGCAGCGGTACGTTGATTCAGCGACGAGATGGCCCGAAAACCGCAGAAAACGGCGAAGCGACCGGTTCGGAAGCGGACCGAGACAGGCAGCAAGTCCGCGCCAAAGCGTCGCAACATGCGCGCGGCCGACCGCGAGCGCGCGATCGTGGAGGAGGCCATCCGCTTCTTCGCCGAGCGCGGCTTCGAGGGGCAGACCCGCGAGCTTGCCAAGCGCATGGGCATCACGCATTCGGCGATCTATCGCCACTTCCCCAGCAAGGAGGCGTTGATCGAGCGGGTCTACCAGGAGGTCTATCTCAGCCGCTGGTCGCCCGATTGGGGACCGATGATCCGCGATCGTTCACTGTCCCTCGAAGCGCGGCTGACACGCTTCTATCTCGACTACGTCGAACGCGTGTTCGAATATAACTGGGTGCGGATCTTCGTGTTCTCCGGCATGAAGTCGTTCGGCATCACCAGCCGTTATCTCGACATCGTCCGCCGCGAGATCGTCGAGCCGGCCGCCGCCGAACTGCGTCACGAACTCGGGCTGCCCGGCGCAAAGGGCCATCCGCTCGGTGAGCGCGAGACCGAGCTGTTCTGGGGCCTGCACGGCCGCATCTTCTATCTCGCCATCCGAAAATTCATCTACGAGACGCCGATCCCGCCCGATCTCAACGCGATCGTCCGCGACGCCGTGCAGACTTTCATGGACGGCGCGAAGACAACGATGCCGAAGCTGCTGGTGAGCGACTAGCTACTTCGCAAGGCTCGGCAGATCGAGGCCCTTGTCGCGGGCGCAGTCGATCGCGATATCGTAGCCCGCGTCAGCATGGCGCATGACGCCGCTGGCGGGATCGTTCCACAGCACCCGCTCGATGCGCTTCGCAGCCTCAGGCGTGCCGTCGGCGACGATTACCATGCCGGCGTGCTGCGAATAGCCGATGCCGACGCCGCCGCCGTGGTGCAGCGACACCCAGGTCGCACCGCTGGCGCAATTGAGCAGCGCGTTGAGCAGCGGCCAGTCCGACACCGCGTCCGATCCGTCCTTCATCGCCTCGGTCTCGCGGTTGGGGCTCGCCACGGAACCGCTGTCGAGATGATCGCGGCCGATCACGATGGGCGCTTTCAATTCACCGCGCGCCACCATCTCGTTGAAGGCTAGACCCAGGCGGTGACGATCGCCGAGGCCAACCCAGCAGATTCGCGCCGGCAGACCCTGGAACTTGATGCGCGCCTTGGCCATGTCGAGCCAATTGTGCAGATGTTTGTCGTCGGGCATCAGCTCCTTGACCTTGGCATCGGTCTTGAAGATGTCCTCGGGATCGCCCGACAACGCAGCCCAGCGGAACGGCCCGACGCCGCGGCAGAATAGCGGGCGGATATAGGCCGGCACGAAGCCGGGAAAATCGAAGGCATTCTTCAGGCCCATGTCCAGCGCCATCTGGCGGATGTTGTTGCCGTAGTCGAGCGTCGGAATGCCCTGCGCATGGAAATCCAGCATGGCCTGGACATGCTCGACCATCGAGGTCTTGGAGGCACGCTCGACCGCCTTCGGATCGGAGGCGCGCTTGGCTTCCCACTCCGCCAGCGTCCAGCCCTTCGGCAAATACCCGTTGATCGGATCATGCGCACTGGTCTGGTCGGTGACGATATCTGGCTTGACGCCGCGCCGCACCAGCTCCGGGAAAATCTCCGCGGCATTGCCGAGCAGGCCGACCGAGACGGCCTTCTTCGTCGCCGCGGCATCCGCCATGATCGCCAGCGCTTCGTCGAGGGTTGCGGCCTGACGGTCGAGATAGCCGGTGCGCAGGCGCATCTCGATGCGGCTCGGCTGGCATTCGACCGCGAGCATCGAGGCACGCGCCATGGTCGCCGCCAGCGGTTGTGCACCGCCCATGCCGCCAAGGCCGGCGGTGAGAATCCATTTGCCGGCGAGGCTGCCGCCATAATGCCGCCGCCCGACCTCGACGAAGGTCTCGTAAGTGCCCTGCACGATGCCCTGGCTGCCGATATAGATCCAGGACCCCGCCGTCATCTGGCCATACATCATCAGGCCCTGGCGATCGAGCTCGTTGAAATGGTCGAGCGTCGCCCAGTGCGGCACGATGTTGGAGTTCGCGATCAGCACCCGCGGCGCGTCGGCATGGGTGCGGAAAACGCCGACCGGCTTGCCGGACTGCACCAGCAGCGTTTGGTCGGCTTCGAGCTTGCGCAAGGCCGCAACGATCCGGTCAAAGCTCTCCCAGTCGCGCGCGGCGCGGCCGATGCCGCCATAGACGACGAGCTCGCTCGGACGCTCCGCAACATCCGGATCGAGATTGTTCATCAGCATGCGCAAGGGCGCTTCCGTCAGCCAGCTCTTGGCGCTGATATCGCTGCCGCGGGGCGCGCGGATGGTGCGGTCATTGTCCAGTCGGCGGTTCATGCGGACCCCTCTTCAGTCAAGTCGCGGAAACGGATCAGTTGGAAGCATGGTGAGCGCCACGGTCGGCAGCGCATCGGCCTCGACGAGCGCGGCAGCCTTGGCGAGATCGCCGGCCATATAGCGGTCGGCGCCGAGCGCCGGCACCTGTTCACGAAGTGCCGCGATGACGGCAGCGAGTGGCGCGCTGGTCGCATGCGGCGAGCGCAACGTGATGCCTTGGGCGGAAACCAGAAGCTCGATGCCGAGGATGGCGGCGAGGTTGTCGGCCATGTCGGCGAGGCGCCGAGCGGCATGCGCGGCCATCGAGACATGGTCTTCCTGGTTGGCGCTGGTCGGCGTCGAATCGACCGAACAAGCGAGCGCACGCTGCTTGTTCTCGGCATAGAGGGCGGCGGCCGTCACCTCGGCGATCATGAAGCCGGAATTGAGTCCGGGATCGGGCGTGAGGAACGGCGGCAAGCCGAAATTGAGCGCGGGATCGACCAGCGTTGCAATGCGTCGCTCACTGATCGCACCGATCTCCGACAGCGCCAGCGCAATCGCGTCGGCGGCAAAGGCCACCGGCTCGGCATGGAAGTTGCCGCCGGAGACGATCTCGCCGGTCTCGACCAGCACCAGCGGATTGTCGGTCACGGCGTTGGCCTCGACGATCAGCGTGCGCGCGGCCTGCGTGATCAGATCGAGCGCCGCGCCCGCCACCTGCGGCTGGCAACGCAGGCAATAGGGATCCTGCACGCGTTCGTCGCCTTCGAGGTGCGACAGACGGATGTCGCTGCCCTCGAGCAGCGCGGTCAGCGTCGCGGCCGCAGCGATCTGACCGGCATGGCCGCGCAGCGCCTGGATCTCGGGACGGAACGGCGCCGTCGACGCCATTGCCGCATCGACCGACAATGCGCCGGTGACGAGCGCGGCGCGCGCCAAGCCGAAAGCGCGCAGCACGCCGGAGATGGCATAGGCGGTCGAGAATTGCGTGCCGTTGATCAGCGCCAGGCCTTCCTTGGGGCCCAGCGTCAGCGGCACGAGGCCGGCAGCCGCCAGCGCTTCGCCGCCCGGCACGACTTTTCCGTCAACGATCGCCTGCCCCTCGCCGATCATCACCGCCGTCATATGCGCGAGCGGTGCAAGATCCCCGGAGGCACCGACCGAGCCCTGCTGCGGCACCAGCGGAGTGACGCCCCGTGCCATCATGGCCTGCAGCTGCTCGATCACCGCGCGGCGCACGCCGGAGGCGCCGCGCCCGAGCGAGACGATCTTCAGCGCCATCATCACGCGAACAATCGGCTCGGGTGTGGGCTGGCCGACGCCGCAGCAATGCGACACGATCAGGTTGCGCTGAAGCAGCGCGGTCTGATCCGGCGGTATGCGCTTCGAGGCGAGCTTGCCGAATCCGGTGTTGATGCCGTAAACGGGGACGTCGGCTCGCGCGGCTCTTGCGACAATCTCCGCGGCTGCTTCGACGCGCGGCCAGAACGAGGGATCGAGCACGACGGGCGCACCATCGAGCACGCACGCGAGATCGTCGAGGCTGACCGTCCCCGGTCGGACGACGATCGCCGTATCCTGCTCCGTCATTGCCCCCTCCACACCCGGCGGTGCAGCGGATTGAAGCCGATGCGGTAAACGAGCTCGGCCGGCCGTTCGACGTCCCAGATCGCGAGGTCGCACCATTTGCCGGCCTCCAGCGTGCCGGTCTCATCGAGCACACCAAGCGCCCGCGCGCCTTCACGGGTGATTCCGGCGATGCACTCGGCCACATTCATCCGGAACAGCGTCGCGCCCATGTTCATCGTGAGCAGCAGCGAGGTCAGCGGCGAGCTGCCGGGATTGCAGTCGGTCGCGAGCGCCATGGGAACGCCGTGCTTGCGGAATGCCTCGACCGGCGGCTTCTGCGTCTCGCGGATGAAGTAAAAGGCGCCCGGCAGCAGCACGGCCACAGTGCCGGCCTTCGCCATCGCGGCGGCGCCGGCTTCGTCGGTATACTCGAGATGATCGGCCGACAGTGCCGAGAATCTTGCGGCGAGGGCCGCGCCGCCAAGGTTCGACAGCTGGTCGGCGTGGAGCTTGACCGGTAGCCCAAGCCCTTTCGCCGTCTCGAACACTCGCGTCGTCTGTTCAGTCGAAAACGCGATGCCTTCCATGAAGGCGTCGACGGCGTCGGCGAGGCCCACCTTTGCAACGGCCGGCAGCATCTCGTTGCAAACGAGATCGATGTAGCGATCCTTGTTGCCATCTGCCTCCAGCGGCAGAGCGTGGGCTCCGAGAAAGGACGTGCGGATCGCAACCCGCCGCTGGCGACCGAGGCTACGCGCGGCCGCCAGTTGCCGCAGCTCGGTCTCGGTGTCGAGGCCATAGCCGGATTTAATCTCGACGGTGGTTGCCCCCTCGCCAATCAGCGCATCGAGCCGCGGCAACGCACTCGCGATGAGATCTGCCTCGCTCGCCTTGCGCGTCGCCGCCACCGTGGCGACGATGCCGCCACCGGCACGCGCGATCTCCTCGTAGCTGGCGCCTTTCAGGCGCAGCTCGAATTCGTGCGCGCGGTTGCCGCCATAGACGAGATGGGTGTGGCAATCGACGAGGCCGGGCGTGATCCAGCGCCCCTCGCAGTTGGTCCGCTCGATCGCATCCGCATCCGCGGGAAAGTCCCCCGCCGCACCCGCGTAGACGATATGGCCGCCGCGCGCGGCGATGACACCATGCTCGATCTCGCCAAGATCCGGACGGTCGGCCCGCATCGTGGCGAGGCGTGCATTGTGCCAGATCCGGTCGAAGCGCTCTGCCATGCAACGGTCCCTTCGCGGATGTCCCTGCGCCCTGGGATGCTTGACTTATATGTCTAGACATATAATCGTAAGGCGGTTCTGTCCAGCCGGCGTGTAATCAATCATGACCCGACTGCATTTCGCCTCCGCGCTCCTGCCCTCGGGCTGGGCCAATGACGTGCAGGTGGTGATCACCCCCGGCGCGATCGCGGCGGTGACCGCGGGCGTGCAGCCTGCCGCAGGCGACGAGCGCCACGCCATCGCACTTCCGGGGCTGGCGAGCCTGCACAGCCATGCGTTCCAGCGCGGCATGGCGGGTCTCGCCGAGCTGCGCGGCAACTCTACCGATACGTTCTGGACATGGCGCGAGACGATGTATCGCTTCGCGCTCGCGATGACGCCGGACGACGTCGCTTCTGTTGCGACGCTGCTTTATGTCGAGATGCTGGAGCAGGGTTTTACCCGCGTCGGCGAATTCCATTATCTGCATCACGACCGCGACGGCTCTCCCTATGCCGATCCCGCCGAGATGGCCGCGCGGATCGCGCAGGCGGCCGAGGCCTCCGGCATTGCCCTGACGCTGCTGCCGAGTTTTTATGCGCACGGCTCCTTCGGCGGCACGGCGCCGCATGACGGTCAGCGCCGCTTCATCTGCTCGGTCGATCAGTTCGCCGAGCTGATGACGGCCTCGCGCAAGGCGATCAGCACATTGCCCGGTGCCAATATCGGCATCGCGCCGCACAGCCTGCGCGCGGTCACGCCGGACGAACTCGCGGTAATCGTTCCGCTCGCGAACGGCGGACCGGTGCACATTCACGCCGCCGAACAGGTGAAGGAAGTCGAGGATTGCCTGGCCTGGTCGGGCCGGCGGCCGGTGCAATGGCTGTTGGAGCATACGCCGGTTGACCGGCGCTGGTGCCTCATTCACGCGACCCACACGACGGATGCGGAAGTCAGCGCACTCGCGAAGACCGGCGCGGTGGCCGGCCTCTGCCCCATCACCGAGGCGAGCCTTGGCGATGGCATCTTTCCCGCCCGTGAATTTCTCGCTGCCGGCGGCGCGCTCGGTATCGGCACCGATTCCAACGTGCTGGTCGGCGCCGCCGACGAATTGCGTCAGCTCGAATATGGCCAGCGACTCAAGCATCGCGAGCGCAACGTGCTCTCCGCCGGCGCAGGCCGCTCGACCGGACGCGCGCTGTTCGACCATGCGCTCGCGGGCGGCGCACAGGCGCTGGCGCAGACGACGATCGGCTTGGCTCCCGGCGCGCGCGCCGACATCGTCACGCTCGACGCCGCGCATCCGTCGCTGGCGGGGCGGCAGGGCGATGCCGCTATCGACGGCTGGATCTTTGCTGCAGGCGGCGGCGCGATCGACTGCGTCTGGGCCGGCGGCGAGAAGGTTGTCGAGGGCGGCCGGCACAGGCTGCGTCAGGCGGCGCGCGCGCGTTTCAACGCGGCCGTTCGGAGGCTCGTTGCATGAGCCTCGTGACCGATGCCGCCGACAAGCCGACGCTCTACAAGCGGATTCGCGCCGACATCGAGAAGCGCATCCTGACCGGCGAATGGCCGCCCGGACATCGCATCCCGTTCGAGCATGAACTGGTCGCGCGTTACGGCTGCTCGCGCATGACCGTGAACAAAGCGCTGTCGGAACTCGCGCAGGCAGATTTGATCGAACGGCGGCGCCGCGCCGGCTCGTTCGTGCGCCGGCCGCAACACATGTCGGCGGTGCTCAAGATCGCCGACATCCGCGCCGAGATCACCGCGCTGGGGCGCGCTTACGGCTATGAGCTGATCGGCCGCAAGCTGCGCGCCGCGACCGCGGCCGACCGTGATCGCCTCGGCGTGAAGAAGGCCGGCAAGGTGGTCGCCATCACCTGCCGGCACAGCGCCGACAACGTGCCGTTCGCCGTCGAGGACAGGCTGATCGACCTGTCGTCCGTGCCTGATGCCGCGACCGCGGATTTCTCGCGCGAACCGCCCGGCTCGTGGCTGCTTCACCACGTTCCGTGGACGGAGGCCGAGCACACGATCAGCGCCATCGTTGCGGACGATCATACGGCCGACGCGCTCGCGATCGCCGTCGGCGCGCCCTGTCTCGTGATCGATCGTTACACCTGGCGCAGTGCGCGCACGATCACCGCCGTGCGCCTGCTCTACCCCGGTGACTCTCACCGCCTTGTCGCGCGATTCAAGGGAGGCTGAGAGGATATGTCGGCACAAATCGTGCAACGCTTCGGGCAACGGTCCATATGGGCCGATGTGAACAGATCAACAGGACGTCAATCCATCGATCGGCAGAGGACGACAATCATGCGTAGTTCGACGATATTTGCGACAATCATTGCTCTCGCGACCGCCACTCCCGTGCTCGCCGATGACGTCAAGGTCGGCGTCGGCATCTCCGGGTGGACCGGCTTCGCGCCGCTGACGTTGGCGAAGGAGGCTGGCATCTTCAAGAAGAACGGCCTCGACGTCACCATCAAGAAGATTCCGCAGAAGGACCGCCACCTTGCCGTCGCCTCGGGCGACATCCAATGCGCGGCGACCACGGTCGAGACCTGGATTTCCTGGAACGCCAACGGCGTTGCGACCAAGCAGATCTTCCAGCTCGACAAGAGCTATGGCGCCGACGGCATGGCCGTGCGCAACGACGTCGCCGCGATCAAGGACCTGAAGGGCAAGACCGTCGCCGCCTCCGCGCCCGGCACTTCGCCGTATTTCGCACTTGCCTGGATGCTCAAGAAGAACGGGCTGTCGGTGAAGGACGTCACCGTCGTGAACCTTGAGCCGGCTGCGGCCGCACAGGCCTTCGTCTCCGGCCAGAACGACGCCGCGATGACCTATGAGCCCTATCTGTCGACGGTGCGCGCAGCCCCCGACAAGGGCAAGATCATCGCGACCACGCTGGACTATCCGATGGTCATGGACACCTTCGGCTGCACGCCGAAATTCCTCTCCGAGAATCCCAAGGCCGCCAAGGCGCTCGCCGACAGCTATTTCGAGGCGCTCGACATGATCGCCAAGGATCAGGCCAAGGCCTATGAGATCATGGGCGCCGACGTGAAGCAGACCGGCGAGCAGTTCGGCAATTCGGCGAAATATCTGCGCTGGCAGGACAAGGCCGCCAACCAGAAGTTCTTCGCGGGCGACTTCCTGACCTTCAACAAGGAGGCCGCCGAGCTGCTGCTCGAGATCGGCATCATCAAGGCCGCGCCGAAGGTCGAGGACCTCTTCGACGCCGGCTTCATCAAGTAAGTCACCTCAGGAGGTGCCGGCCCCGTCTCGCGGCGGGGCCGGCAAATCCGTTCACCGCCCGGATAAATCGTCGATGCGTCCTCTGGATCCTGTGACATCGAAGCAGCGCGTGGCCTATGGCCTTGCGTTCTTCGTGCTGTTCGTTGCCCTCTGGTCGTGGGCGACGCTCGGCGGCCATGTGTCGAAGACCTTCCTTGCCAACCCCTTGACCATGGTGCAGGAGGGTTTCGACCTCTTGACCAAGCAGGGTTTCGTCTACGATATCGGAATGACCATCTGGCGCGTCGTCGGCGGCTTTGCGCTTGCCGCCATCATCGCGGTGCCGCTCGGGGTGCTGATGGGCGCCTACAAGCCGATCGAGGCCTTCCTCGAGCCGTTCGTCTCCTTCGCCCGCTACTTGCCCGCCTCGGCCTTCATTCCGCTCCTGATCCTGTGGGCCGGCATCGGCGAATTGCAGAAGCTGCTCGTCATCTTCATCGGCTCGGTGTTCCAGGTCATCCTGATGGTCGCGGTGACTGTCGGCGCCACGCGGCGCGATCTGGTCGAGGCGGCCTACACGCTGGGCGCCGGCGACCGCGGCATCATCCGCCGCGTGCTGCTGCCCTCCTCCGCGCCCGAGATCGCCGAAATCCTGCGGCTGGTGTTGGGCTGGGCCTGGACCTACGTCATCGTCGCCGAGCTGATCGGCTCGTCCTCGGGCATCGGGCACATGATCACCGACAGCCAGGCCTTGCTCAACACCGGCCAGATCATCTTCGGCATCATCGTGATCGGGCTGATCGGCCTCCTGTCGGACTTCCTGTTCAAGGCCTTCAACGCCTGGCTGTTTCCGTGGAGGCTCGCATGACGATCCTCAAGATCGAGCAGGTCTCGCGCACCTTCCCGGCGCGCCACGGCAACGCGCCCACGAGGGCGCTGGAGCCGACCGACCTCATCATCGGCAACAACGACTTCGTCACCATCCTCGGCCCCTCCGGCTGCGGCAAGTCCACGCTGCTGCGCATCGTTGCCGGGCTCGATCGCCCGACCAGCGGGCGCGTTACGCTTGACGGCCGCGCGGTGACCGGCCCCGGCGCCGATCGCGGCATGGTTTTTCAGTCCTACACGCTGTTTCCATGGCTCACCGTTCGCGAGAACATCGCCTTCGGCCTGCGCGAGCGCGGCGTGTCCGAGGCGGAACGCAATGAGATCGCCGACGGCTTCATCCGCCAGGTCGGATTGTCCGGCTTCGAGAATCATTGGCCCAAGCAGCTCTCCGGCGGCATGCAGCAGCGCACCGCGATCGCGCGCGCGCTTGCCAACGATCCAAAAATCCTGCTGCTCGACGAGCCGTTCGGCGCGCTCGACAACCAGACCCGCGCCTTGATGCAGGAAATGCTGCTCAGCATCTGGGAGCGCGACCAGAAGACCGTGCTGTTCGTGACCCACGACATCGAGGAGGCCATCTTCCTCGGCAGCCGCGTCATCGTCATGAGCGCGCGCCCCGGCCGCATCAAAGCCGAGATCAATGTGGACCTGCCGCATCCGCGCTCCTACAAGATCAAGACCACGCCCGAATTCGTCCAGCTCAAGGAACGGCTGGTCGAGGAGATCCGCACCGAGGCGCTGAAGGTTGCCGAACATGCCTGACAATCGTCCTTCCGTCGACGGTGCGCGCGTCCTTGCCGACCTCAACGCGCTCCGCGCCATCGGCGCCTACAGGAGCGGCGTGCACAAGCCGACCTTCTCCGAGCCGCACAAGCTTTCGCTGGAGTGGCTGGTGCGCAAGCTGCCCGGCGCCGGCCTCTCCGCTTCGATCGACGGCATCGGCAACGTGTTCGGGACCAGTGCCAAGTCCGGGCCGAAACTGCTGGCCGGTTCGCACCTGGAGAGCCAGAACTACGCCGGCTGGCTCGATGGCCCGCTCGGCGTCGTCTATGCGCTCGAGGCTGCGCGCGTTCTCAACGCCGATCCCTCCGTCAAGGGCGCCGTCGAAGTTGCCGCCTGGTGCGACGAGGAAGGACATTTTGGGCATTTCCTCGGCTCGCGATCCTATGTCGGACAGGTCACCGAGGCCGACATCGACGCCGCGCGCGACCGCACCAGCGGCCGCCCCATGCGCGATGCGCTCGCCGAGATGGGGCTTGCCGGCCGCCCGCGCGTCGGCGTCGAGCCGGGGCGACACGTCGGATATCTCGAGGCGCATATCGAGCAGGGCGACACGCTCGAAAGCGGTAAGCTCGCGATCGGCGTCGTGACCTCCATCGTCGGCATCTGGCAATACCGGATCAATTTTGTCGGCGAGCAGAACCACGCCGGCACCACGCGCATGGCGGTACGCAAGGACGCGGGTCTCGCGCTCGCAAGATTCTGCGTGGCGATCGACGAGCGTTTTCCTGCCGCCTGCGGCCCGCGCACGGTCTGGACCACCGGGCGCATCACGCTCGATCCGGGCGCGCCGAGCATCATTCCGGGCGGCGGCGAAATGCTGTTCCAGATCCGCGACGACGATCCGGCTGTCATTGCGCGGCTGGAGCAGCTGCTGCGGACCATGGCAGACGAGACCAGCGCGAGCGGCCCCTGCGCCGTCACCGTCGAGAAGCTGCGCACCGGTGCGCCCGCCATGATGAACGCCCGCTTTCAGGACGCGATCGAAGCCGCAAGCAAGGCGCTGGCCGGTGGACGATCCATCCGCATGCCCAGTGGCGCCGGCCACGATGCGCAGATGCTGGCGACGGTCATGCCGGCCGGCATGCTGTTCGTGCCGTCGATCGGCGGCATCAGCCATCACTGGACCGAAAACACCGCCGACGCCGATATCGTCACCGGCGCAGAGGTGTTCGTCGATGCTTGCAGGCGGATCCTCGGGGGCTAGAACGACGTCCCCCCGCCGAACCTGAACTCCTGGACCACGTCGTATTTGCCCTTCGTGATCGGCACCGCATAGTCGAAGCGGAGCGGCCCGAACGGGGACGCCCAGATCAGGCCGACGCCGACCGACGATCGCACCGTGTTGCCGTCGTCATATTGCAAGCCGCAGGTCGGGCACGCCTTGGTGTTGACTTCGCCCGTGGCTGACCACGAGGTCGGCCCCTGATAGCCCCAGAGCGATCCGGCATCGGCGTAGACGGCGCCCTTCAGGCCGACTTCCTTGGGCAGAAACCAGAACGGCATCTGCAGCTCCATCGACGCGCCCCAATATTTCGTGCCGCCGAGCGCATCGCCGTTGGAGCCGTAGTTGTAATAGGTGATGTCGCGTGGACCGATGCCGTTCGAGGCGAAGCCGCGCACCAGGTTCGCCCCCATCTGGAAGTGATCCAACATGCGCAGATCCTGGTTGCCGAGCTTGCTGAGGAGACCGCCCTGGAGGTGGATCACGCTGACGATCTCGGAGACGAGCGGCGTGTAGTATTTGGTGTCCAGCGCGGTCTTCAGATAGGTGACGTCGCCGCCGACGCCGGCGAAATCCTGCCGGAAGTCGACTAGCAATCCGTCCGTCGGGTTCTTGGTGTTGTCGAGCGTGTTGTAGTTCAGCGTGTAGCCGAGCGCCGAGGTCCAGGTCGCACCGTTCGCCAGCTCCTTTCGGACCGGCAAGCTCGACTCGCCGTCGCCGTAGCAGCCGTAGCCATAGACTCCCGAGCTCGTGGAATTGGTCGGGTCCGCGCCGCCCAGGACGTTCTGGATGTAGGCCGGCGTCGGATTATAGGCCAGCGAGGCGTTGGACGCGTTGTTGTTGCAATTGTTGTAAGCGCTGGCGAGCGTGATGCTCTGCTGATAGAGCGAATAGCGCAGCTGCAGGGTGAGATCCTCGCGCAAGGCCAGTCCAATGCGCGGGGAGAAGCCCAGTGTCGTCACGCCGTAGCTCGTATAGCTGTTCGACTTCTGCTCCTTCCAATAGGTGTCGAACCCGAGCGCCATCCGGTAGTCGAGCAGATAAGGCTCGACGAAGGACAACGATACGCCGCGTGAATATTGGCCGTAACTGACCGATGCCTTGGCATAGAGCCCGCGGCCGAGCAGGTTGCGCTCGGAGATCGAGACTTCCGCCAGCGCACCGTCGGTGGTGGAATAACCGCCCGAGATCGAGAAGTCGCCGGTCGACTTCTCCTCCATCTCGACGACGAGGATCACGCGATCGCTGGAGGAGCCGGGCTCGGTGACGATCTTGACGCTCTTGAAGTAGTCGAGGTTCTTCAGGCGCCGCTCGGCGCGGTCGACCAGCGCGCGGTTGTAGGCGTCCCCTTCCGAGAGGTCGAATTCGCGGCGGATCACGTAATCGCGGGTGCGGGTGTTGCCGCGCAGGTTGATACGCTCGATATAGGTCCGCGGGCCTTCGTCGACATTGAACACGACGGAGACGGTGTGCGCCTCGAAATTGCGGTCGCCGCCGGGACGGACCACGGCGAAGGCATAGCCGCGGCGCGAGGCCTCGATCTGCATCTCTTCGGTCGACTTCTCGACCAATTCGACGTTGTAGAGCGAGCCGGCGCTGACGCGCGAATAGGTGCGGAGCGAGCCCGTGTCGAAGTTGGGAATGCTGGAGCGGAAGTCGACGGAGCCGATGCGATATTGAGCGCCTTCCTCGATCTTGAAGGTCACCAGAAAGCCCTTCTTCTCCGGATCGTATTCGGTGAGCGCGGCCACGACCTGGACGTCGGCGTAACCGTTCTTGAGGTAGAAGCGGCGGATCAGGTCGCGGTCGGCCTCGACGCGATCGGGATCGTAGATGTCGTTGCTGCCGAGGAAGCTGAGCAGGTTGCTCTCATGCGTCTTGATGATGTCGCGCAGGCGCGAGGCCGAGAAGGCGCTGTTGCCGACGAACTCGACCGACTTGACCGAGGTCTTGGCACCCTCCTCGACCGTGAAGATGAGATCGACGCGGTTGTTCGGCTGTTCGATGATCTCGGGCGTGACGCGGACGTCGTAACGGCCGGAGCGCCGGTAGATCTCGGCGATGCGCAGCGTGTCGGACTGCACCAGCGCCCGCGAGAAGGATCCGCGCGGCTTGGACTGGATTTCCCCCGAGAGCTGCTCGTCCTTGATCTTCTTGTTGCCCTCGAAGGCGATACGGCCGATCACGGCATTCTCGACCACCGACACCACGATGCGGCCGCCGGCCTGATTGATCTTCACGTCCTGGAACAGGCCGGTCGCGATCAGCGCCTTGAGCCCGTCATCGACGGCGGATTGATCGAGACGCCCGCCCGGGCCGGGCTTGAAATAGGAGCGGACCGTCTCGGCCTCCACGCGGCGATTGCCTTCGACCACGATCGTCTGCGTCGCCTGCGCGGCTGCCGGCAGCGGCCACAGCCCAAGCGGAAGTGAGCTTGCAATCGATACAGCACTCATCGCCACGGCGATCAGCCAGGCCCGCAAAAACGACATTCCACACCTCAACGATACCTCGCCTGCTCTGAAACGAGACGGCTGTGGCCGCGGTGTGGCCTGGAGATTGCTGTATTGTTTCCGGTCGTTGAATTTGATTGGTCGATCGGCAGCGCGTGCGCCTCGGCCCGCAATGACCGCACGCATTGTGAGCAGCGACCGAGCCGCCTCGAAGCTGCCGCGCCGGCACTTGCCCAAGCGGAGGTTCAGCAACATCGCGCAACGCCGGGATTCTTTACAGGTTCTTAAGCTGGTGCGAGAGGCGGCCGCATCAGGAACTCGCACAGGATGTTGTCCGATGAACGCGCTTGTCACGACCCGAGCGGTGCTGGTCGCCCTCCTCGCCTCGACCTTCGCCGCTCATCCCGCCACCGCCGGCAGGCGCGAGCCGCCGCGAGCGGCCCAGGACGCGGTTTACGAGTACGGCCCGCGCGGCCCCAATCGTTCCTATCAATCCGGTCCGCGTACGCGCATCTATGTCAGCAGGCGATCGTGGCTTGACGGCGGGACCGAGGTGCTCCCCGGCGAGCGCAAGTTCACCGACTATGCCTTCCCGCCCGGCGCCTCCTTCGCACGCAGCAACAACAACCGGCCGCTCGACCGGCAGCCGCTCAGCCCCGACTCCGATCTGGGCGGATTTGCGCAGCGGATTCCGATTGCGTGGTGAGTCTGACTCGTATCCCGGACAAGCCGCAACGCGTTGAGCGTTGCGGCGCAGAGCCGGGGCGACACGGCACAATGCGGATGGATGGGCCCCGGCTCTGCAGCGCACCGTCCACCCGGACGATGCTTCGCATCGCCGGGAACGCTGCGCTGCGTCCGAGGCACGAGTGGAGAGTGTGGTGCATACCGCCTCCACTGCGAGCGCAACGACGAGACTTTCAATTCCGTCATCCTGAGGTGCGAGGCTTGCGATGCGAAGCATCGTGAGCGGAGCCTCGAAGGATGGACGGCCGCGATACAGCCGGGCCGTCGCCCTTCGAGGCTTGCTCCGCGGCGCGATGCGCCGCAGAGCGCGCACCTCAGGGTGACGGTCATAGGGGTTTTGCCACGCTTCTATCGCAGACATGCCTCTTCGGCCTCGCGGCGCGTTTCGCCCGAGCTTTGCTTGGGTCTCCACCCTCTCAAAGCCAAGAAGGCGCAGGGAAGGCCGGGTGCCAGCTCGCACCCGCGGTCCGCTGCGCGAAAATGCACACGCAGGAAGAACCGCACAGCAGCATACAGGTGGTGCCGATCACTCGGCCTTCCCTGCGCGATGGTCGGACGGCTTATGCCGTGATCTCCCGGGAGCCGAACTTTCCTTCTGGCCTCCCTCGCCCCGCGAATTGGATGATGCAGTCCGCCCGGTTGGGCTCGCTCGCATCTTCGCAAGGCTTGACCGTAGCAACGACGGCCAGGACCACACGACTTCTCCGTCAAGTAGCTTTTTCCTATTTTTATAGGGGCTTCCGACAAGGGCAATTCCGCTAGGCCACAATAGGCCTACGTTTCAATTGGTTTTCTCGCGCGACCCTTGGGTCTAGAACACCGGCGTGTAGTCCCGCCTCAGCCCGCCGGCGATCATGTCGAGCGCCAGCCGATAGCGTACGCGCAACATGTGCAAGCCGATCCGAACGCGCCGCGCGATCTCTTCCAAGTCCATGTCGTGCGACCGTAACAGCGCCACCCGTTGCACCACGCGCCGGTCCTCGGCGTCGACGAGATAGCGACCCGCCCAGCACAACGCTGTGTCCATCCGCGAGATCCTCCGACGCCGTGGAATGCACCCGTGAACGGTTGTGCTCGTTGGCGACGGACTCCTTGACCTGAACGTCGCTCTCCTGCTGTGCCAGCAGGTCGACCCAATCATATTCGTGTTGCGGCCAATATCCGGAGCGGAATCGCTGCCCGCGGATGATCAGCGGGAGCGCCCGCAACGTCTTGAAGGCGTCGCAGAGCCGCAGGCCGCAGTGGACACCGTCCCAGCGCTCGGGGACATACTCAGGCGGTGGCCCATCGAGCGGGCACCACGTCTCCGTAGGAATCAAACGCGTGGTGCGCAGGGATGCGGTTTCGGCCTGCGACGGCCGCCACCTGTTGTACGAACCTTCCATGCACTCCTCCCATACGGTAGACCCACCGGCAGGAGGCGCGATTCAATGGCGAGCATCGGAATACATGATCGCGCACCAGGCGCAAGGCTCTTCACCGGGCCTTGCGCATCGCCTCGAGACCGCGATGTGCTCACCTACCTTCGCGCCGCCGGCGCCAGCGCCATCAGTCTCACCGCGAACCACGACCGCACGGCCCACCTCCGCGTTGGCGCCGATCAGGCCGCGGGCGCAGTGTGGTGGGTTCCCGCGGACCAGGCCGATGAGATCGCCCGCCGAGCTCGAGCCGCGGCCGGCGTCAGACCTGATGCTGCCACCATGACGGACGCCTTGCTCCAAGCCGCGGCCGAACTCCGGGTGACGCTGACGCCCCACGCAACCGCGCTCGCGCGTGCCGGGAGGGAATCCGACGACTCGATCGGCTCCTGGAGGAGCTCCGCCGCGCCGGGAAGCTGCAGGCCTTCAATCAGGGCTACCAGGCGCGCCGGAAGGACGCCTTCGTCCAGGGCAAGGATTTCATGAATTACAACCAGGCGACGGCCCGACTCCGCCTAGCGCTCGTTCCGGTCCTGCCGGGCGGCCCGGTGCCGCTCGAGGGACTCTTCGCGCAGGTGTTTCGCTGAGCGACAAGTCCGCCGTTCAAGTCAGCGATTTCAACAGTGCGGCAAGATGAGTGGAGATCATAATCTCATCGCCGCGCCACTAGGCGGTTGAGGTGCGGTGCTGTGAAGGATTGATCATCGGCCTCCGGGAAAATCGAATGCTCACCCTCCGCCTGATCGACCCAGACGACGGCCTCGTCCTTGAGGACGGTCAGCCGATCGGCCGCGTCCCCTATGCCAGCGACCGCTCACCGGGCCCCCGGTTCTGGACGGTGACCCTGCCGGTCCCACCGTTCGGCGATGCCGCGTCGATCGAGGAGGCCAAGGGCACGGTTTAAAGATGTGCGTGGCAGGCGTAAGGACAGACATGACGCCGAGGCGCTAGCAAAGGCCTACGGGGCGATGAGCCACTCGAACCGGGCGGATCGATATCAGCGGTGACTGCCGCAATCTTACGGGATGGATAACTTTGGCAACTGCATCGCGCTACCTTGCGCGACCCTCAGCAAAAGCACAACAATGCCGAGTGTGTTCGCGACTCCGCGAGCGCACATGGAAAACCGAGCACACTTCGCAGGCGGGCTCGGCTTTCCGTGGCCATTTGATCTTCGAAGGCGGTCTCGCGCCTTCTGCAACCACGAAAGGCACGTTAGCGTGACCCCTCCCATCACACAAGACAACATTCCCCGTAAGACCAAGTTCACCTTCGAAGAAGCTGTGGACGTCGGGCTGCACCGTTGGGCCGGACAATTTCAACGTGAGGTCGCTGCACCGGACATCGTCGAAGCCGTGCTCGGACCGATGGGCACACTCCCCGAGTGGCCCGGAAAAACGGGAGAAAGAGAAGGTGGTCTGTGAACAAAAAATCGGCCGGCGTAACGGAAACGGAACGGATGCTTGCCGATTTCTGCGAGAGGTCCTTCCTCAAGCTGTGGAGCTATCCCAATCCATTCAAGGACGACGGGCACGAGCTGTGCGACCTGCTCGCTGTCTTCGGCAACTACGTCTTCATCTTCTTCGACCGCGAGAACGAGCTGCCAGAAGGACCTGACAAGAATCCGAACGTCGTGTGGGATCGATGGAAGCGCAACGTCATCGATCGTCAGGTGAGAACGGCGCGGAACGCTACATCCGCAGCGGGAGACCGATCTATTTGGATGCTCGAACAATGGAGCTGTTCCCCCTCGGCATCGATGCGGAAAAGGCTGTGATTCACAAGATCATCGTCGCGCACGGCGCCAAAGAGGCATGCGAGCGTGCGTCCCCGGACAACATCTATGGCAGTCTCGCCATCACCTACACCGAAACCGCTGGCGGTCCTACCGATCCCTTCCATATCGAAATCGACAGGCGCAACCCGGTCCACATCCTGGACAGCCACAACATGCCTATCGTGCTGGGTGAGCTTGATACGGTCAGCGACCTTTCGGCGTATCTCGACGAAAAAGTGCGGGCCGCTTCAGCCTTCGACTATCTGACCTATTGCGGAGAGGAAGACCTTCTCGGCCACTACCTGCTGAACTACGACGAGGGTCAGAAGCGCCATGTGATCGGGATGAAGGATGAGGCCGTCAACGGCCTCATGGTCGGCGAAGGCGAATGGCACGACCTCATCCAAACCGAGGTCTACAAGAACACGAAGAAAGTGGATCGCATCTCGTACTTCTGGGACGAGCTGATTCAGCGCACGTGCCAAAACAGTCTGGATGGGAGGCTCGGCGGAAACTCCAACATTTTTCGCGGCGAGAGCGCCATCTATGAGATGGTGAAGGAGCCGCGCTTCATGCGTCGCGGCCTTGCAGAGAAGATGCTGACGGCGGCTGATCGATTTCCCGACAGCACCGGCCAATTCGCCCGGCAAGTCACGTTCCTGCCGTCATACCAGCCGAATGTCGCTTACGTCTTACTGCAACTGCGCGCCCCCGATGCGTACCGTGGGGAGCCAGACTATCGAGAGAAGCGCCGGGCTGTGCTTGAGATCGCATGCGGAGCGGCAAAGAACAAATTCACGCATCTCCTGAAGGTGATCGGCATCGGCATCGACGCACCAAAGTTCTCGGGGGGCACCAATGCAGAGGATTTCATCCTCATGCCGTGCGAGACGTGGACGCAAGAGATGAGGGCCTACTACGAGGAGCAGAACAAGGACTGGAATTTCTTCAGCACGCCGCACCTTTGCCAGCATAACGACCGGGTGACCCAGTTCGTGCCACCTCCGCGTCCCAGCAAACTAGCGACGTCAGGCAAGATCGGCCGCAATGACCTATGCCCGTGCGGTAGCGGGCTGAAGTACAAGAGATGCTGCCTAGAGCGATAGAGACGCCACTGGGCAAAGCTAGGAACACTAAGAACCATGCCATTTGATTATCTAAGCGCGTTTCCCCTCCCGGTTCATGTCATGCCGCCAAGGCTGCGCGGCCTGCTGGAACCCGTCGGCCTGTCGCCAAGCCTGTTTGTGGAGGTGGCGTCCAAGCAGGAGACCGATCCGCGTGGAGCGGACGCCGAACATCTGCATTTGCTCATGGCTGTAGTTCCTGGGGCAGATGGTCGAAGTGCTCTCTGAAGCAAGTAATGGCGTAGTCGAGTACTCGGTCCCTATTCCAGACGAGTGCGGGTGCTCGGCGGTGTTTTCTCCGTCAATCTCTGGTCATGACTACATCGTCGCGGCGTGGGGTGACGGCTCGTTCTACACGTTCAACCTAGCTGAGAAGGTCTGGATGACTCTCGGACTGACCCCTCGCTGCGTCGGCAATGATCAGCAGCGTCTGGTCTACGATGACTTGGGGCTTCCAGAGTTCGGCGTGGCTGAGGGTGAGGTATCGAGTGAATACCACTGGAACTTGAAGCGAGCCGTCAGCTGGCGCATGTCGAATGAGTACCTCCGTCGCTACCTTTGGCTACGTGGCGCTCGGGGTGTGCGGGTGTTCTACTACTCAGTCCAGTTGCCGGATATTCCGGACGTCCGCGCTCTTATGGGCGAGAAGTCTCAGGTTGTCCTAAAGCCCGCCGAGGGTGTTGCCTGGTACGAACTGGACATTCGCGAGCACAAAGGCGGACTTCTGCTGCAGCTCTGGGCTTCGGTAGAGGCAGTAAGACCAGAACTCTGTCCAGAACAGACTGCTGACGGCATTCATGGCCCGGAGATGCTCAACCGATGACCCACGCGCGCGCAGATGCCATCGTGGGGCATGATTTGGTCTACCTCGACGATCGGCTTCTTCAGAAGTACGAGCAGAGCACCTTCTAGGACTCGATGCCGACCTATGTATGGGAGCAGTGGCACAGCAGCCCTTCATACAGAGGGCAGTGGAGCTTCACTGATTGCCGTCGGATCGGAAGAAATCTGATTCAAGTCCCGATGCGCGAGCAGATCGCGAGATCCTGCATGCCCGATCATTCGCGGTCGATCCGGCCGACTTGGCACATTTGAACCTGAATGAATAACATGTGGTCGCCAAGGTTCAGCGGCTGCTCGATGTGCTTCTACGATAGGGTGACGGCCTTTCCGCTCTCGGCGCAATGGTGGGGCTACAAAAGTCGGCAGTAGAGCTGACGGGTTTTGATCGCGCAGAGGTGGCGGCCAATGGTTGGATGGCCTATCCGGCGCTCGGTCGGTTGGCCCAGGTCGCACCATTGGACATGACACAGCAGATGTTCCTGGCTCGGTGCAAGAGCTTGCACGACGTTTGGCAACGGGTTCCCAACGGCTACCTCAAGTCATTGTTGGTGTGCGCCGGGTGTCCGAGAGCGGATGTAAAGGACCTCGCGAGCCTCAAGCTACTGCAGGCCTTGCTCAACATCATTCAAAGCTTGAATGTTCATGAGGAGGCAAGCGATGCCTTTGCCTCAAATGGAGAGCGCGAGGGCTGGAAGGACCGCAATGAAGCCATGGCACCCTTTTCTTGAACAATGATCTCAGAATCGCCGATGCGCACGAGGCCATGGAGAAATGCCTGCCAACCCTCCAGCAGCTTGGTTTCGACACAGCAAACGTCAACGCGGGCTATGGGCGGGCGCTCGATTTCGTCATGGATGGCGCCATAAATGCTCTCGAAACAGTAGCGGCAGCCATTGAGAATCTTTTGAGCCGCTAAACCGGCTCACAGGCCCTCAATGCAGCGCCGCGAGCTCCCTGGGCGCAGGTCGGGCGCGGGTTTGACACTTTAGTGGCCGCAAGCTGCGCCGGGCACTGAGCTGGCCCTGCACGCCTTGGGATCCGCGCTGTGCGTGATGCTGGTGAATGGGCTGGCCGTAGCGCCACGCCGGCACCCGCTGCGCCATGCCGTCGACCTAGTCCGAGAGCTGCTGAAGGGGCTGGAATAGCCCGGTCCGCCCCCCACGTTGTGCGAGCGCCCACGCTTCCCCTGCCCCACGACAGACCCTATAAGCACCTGTTGCGCGCCGAGCGAATCTGACGCTGATGGCGGGCGCCGCAGGAATGACAGACGCACATGGCGCGATCGCGTAAGACCCGATCCTCGAAGTCCCCACCCAAGAGCAAGAAAGCCACCGCCAAGAAATCCGGAGCGTTGGGGGCCAAGCGCACACGCACGCCTCGCCGTGTCGATGACGCGCCCGCCGTCGCCAGTCCGGCCGCGGCTGGACCTTCCGGCGCTCTGCTGGAGGGACACGTCGGCGCGCAGTATCTACTGCCCCTGCTGTCGGGTGGTGAGGCGCGCGGACTTCCGGGCGTCGTGGTTGCGCGGGTGGCGTTCCAACGAGCCGGCCTCGGCCACCCCATGGACGACGTCATCGTCACCGGCCACGATCGCCAAGGGCACCCGGCCACGCTCGAACTGCAGGCGAAGCGCACGATTGCCTTCACGGCGAGCGACCCGGTTTTCGCCGACGTGGTCGCGCCGGCCTGCCGGACAGCGACCAAGCCGGAGTTCAACACGACGCGCTATGAGCTCGCGGTGGCGATCGGCCGCACGTCCACCAAGATCGAGCAGCCTATCCAGAATGTGCTGAAGTGGGCACGCGAGTACCAGGACGCCGAAGGATTTTTCGGTCGACTGACGCAGCCCGGTGCCGCGCACCAGGAGATGCGCGATTTCGTCGAAGCATTTGCGGTCACATGCGCACGGCCGGCGCGGCGCATGATGATGCATCCGTGTGGCGATTGCTATCTCGCTTCCAGGTGCTCGCATTCGACTTCGAGCAGCCCGGCTCGGTTTGCGCGCAGCTAGCCCGCGAGCGCTGCGCGCTGCTACTCGCGGCGCAGGACGCGGGTCGAGCGGGCGAACTGTGGGACTCGCTGCAACAGATCGCGTTGCATGTCGATGCCGCTGGCGGGGACCTGGACGCCCCCGCGCTTCGCGAGCGACTCACCGCCGAGCGCGCCTACCGGCTGGCTGGCGACCGCCGCTTGCATCTCGCGCGTGAACGGCTTGCCGAAGGCGCGGAGAACACGCTCGCCACCATCAGCTCGCACGTACACGGCGTGGCTATCGATCGTGGCGGCCATGTTGCCGCAGCACTCGCTGCGCTTGACCAGGCCCGCTACCTTGAAATCCGGGGCGCCGGCGGCGTCGGCAAGTCGGGGGTGCTTAAGGATCTTGCGCAGCGCATTGGCGCCGAGTCCCGCGTTGTAGTTGTGGCTCCGCATCGTGTCCCAGCAGGCGGATGGGCGACGCTGCAAGCGCAGCTCGGTTGCGACGCGAACGCCCGCGAGTTCCTGACCGACCTGGCAGGCGACGGCGGTGGCACGCTGTTCATCGACGGCCTCGACCGCTTCGACGACCCAGGGCAGCGGGCCACCGTCGCGGACCTGATTCGTGCCGCGGCTCAGGTGCGCGCCTTCCGCGTCGTGATCACAGCGCGACTGGACTTCGACGCCGATGCGCGCGCGTGGCTGCCGGCACAGGCGCTGCAGGATCTCGGCGAAGCGCCGCCGTTGGTCATCGAGGAGCTCGACGACGACGAGGTGACCTGGCTTCGGGGCGCCAATCTTGCCCTCGCCGCGCTGCTACGGCCCGGGCATCCAGCCGAGAAGCTCGTGCGTAACCTGTATCGCCTGAATCGGCTGGCGCGCAGCGTGCCGGCGAAGGACGCTCCGCCGTTCAGCGAAGCGCAGATGGCGTGGCAGTGGTGGACGACGGGCGATGGTGCAGATGCGGCAGGTCGCTTGGAGCGGCGCCGCGTACTTCGGTCACTGGCCGTGCATTCGCTGGCTTCGTCGGCTCCGATGGACACCAGCACGTCACCGGCGGATGCAGTCACAGCGCTGACCGAAAGCGGATCACTCCGTGCGCTCAGCTCCGTTCGCGTCGAGCCCGAGCACGATGTGCTGCGCGACTGGGCGATCGGTTGCCTGCTGTATGAGGAGCCGGAGCACGTCGCCGCAATCGAGCTGGGGAGCCCGGCGCCGGTGCGTCTGTTGCGCGGCGTGGAACTCGCCGCCCGCTTGCACGCGGAGTTGGGCACCGATGCTACGGCATGGCGGGCTCTGCTTGATCGGGTGAGCGCGCCCGGCGCGCACGGCTCATGGAGACGCGCTGTCTTTCTCGCCCTCGCGCGTTCGGAGCGGGCAGACGAGGTGCTGAATCGCTGCTTGCCGGCACTGGCCGCGAACAAGGCCGAACTGCTTGCCGATCTGGTCCGCGCGGCCATCACCGTCCACTCCCAACCGGCCGCGCCACTCCTGTCAGCAGTTGGTTTCGACACGACCAAACTCACCGACGACATCGTCGCGCCTCGAGGTCCGGCGTGGCTCAACTTGATCGTCTGGTCGGTCACGATCGGGGACCGGCTGCCGCACGCCGCGGTGCCGCAGTTCGTCGACCTCTATGGTCGTTGGTGCATCGCTTATGCGGGGCATGATGCGTTGTCGCCATTACTGGTTCAGCGCGTATATGCGTGGCTGGTCGAGGTCGAGGCGAAGAACCACCCGACGGGGTCCGACTTCAACACGTGGCTGGCTGCCAAGAACGCACCTGGATTGTCGATGACTGAGGCGCAGGAAAGCGACCTTCGGACGACATTTCTTCTGTGGTGCAAGCTGCGTCCAACCGACGCCGAGTCCTATCTTCAGGGAGTTACTGCCCATCCGCATCGGCACGTTCTATTCCGCAAGCTGCTGCCGTTTATGGGCACTGCGCCCCAAGCAGCGCCGCGAGCCGTAGCCGACCTGTTTCTGGAAGCCTTGCCCGAAGGGGACGCCGACGAAGACCGTGAACGGTCGCGGCTGCGGGACGTTTTCTCGGCGTGGGATTTGGAGTATTTCCCCGCGTCGCCAGCGCGCGCACCATTCTTTGATCTGCTTCAGGCGAACAAGGCGGAAGGGCTGCGGCTGGTGCGCGGTGTCATCGCGCACGCTGTACGGCGACGCGCTCGCGGCAGAGAGCCAGGCGACAACCGCATCGAGATTCCACTTCCTAGCGGCCGGCGCTCGTTCCCCTGGCGCCAATCCTACATGTGGTCCCGCTCGCAGGACGCCTATATCGCCGCGTCGGCGCTGATGGCCTTGGAAGCGTGGGCGCACCTGCTCATCGAACGCGGGGAGCCCGTGCAGACCGTGATCGATGACGTTCTGGGCCCCGAAGGATCCCCGGCGGCTTACCTACTCGTTGCGGTCGATGTGCTGCTGTCGCATTGGCCTAAGACGCGAGAGTGCCTGTGGCCGTTCGCTGCATCGGCCGAGTTGCTGGCGATGGATCGCCAGCGGTACGGCTACGACGTCGTCAATGCCGACGGCAGCTCCATCGGCTGGGTGCATCCTGAACCCGCCAGCGCAGTTCAGTTGAACAACTTGCGGCGCCGCCCCTCGCGCCGCAGGCCACTCGACTTCCTGCTCAGCAACTACGGGGTAAATGGGCCTGCGGACGTGCGCAAAGCGATGACGAAGGCGCTGCGGGACGAGGCGGCGCGAATCGGGGCGCCGGATAGTGAAAGCTGCGCGATGGCCGATCCGAAGTTCGCCGCCATGAGCGCGCTGAATCAGCTCAATCCTGCTAACTACGTGCAGGGAGGTACGGACGACAGCGGCCGCGCAATCATCGAGTACGTGCCGCCCGCCGACGAAGCACGGCTAGCCCACGAGTTCGCGGAGCAGGCGCAGCTTGGAGGCGACGAGGCTGCGGTTCAATGGCAAGTCATGCTAGCCCTCACCGAACCGCCCTGTTCGGTTGAACTTCTTGAGCTGGGTGTACGCTGGGCGACACGCGACGCGTCAGCGTCGCAGGACGATCCGGACAAGGACGAGCAGGAGCGGGTCGAGCGCACGCGGTTCATCGTCGCTGCACTGGTGATGCGCGATGGATCGCCGGAGCTGAAGGCCGTGCATGGTGATTGGGCGCGCGCCCAGTTGGCGCAGGCGGCGAAGCCCGATCCAAACGACCGCGGGTCCCCGCAGCAACTACAATTCAACGCGGCCGCGATCGCTGCCGTAGGTTTCCTGTCCGCATACCGCGACGATCTTAATCCCGCGGACCTTTGTCGCCTGCTTCACCTGGCGGCCAGACCAGATACAGGCATGGCAGCGGTGCTCCGCGCCGAGGTCGCAGCGCAGCGCCCATTGCGCCTGGAACTCACACGATCACTAGTTCGCCTTGGCTTGGCATCTGCCATCCATGCCCTCCGACATCGAGACGACAACGACTTCCGCAACATCGACGACTATCGTGCGCGCCATGAAGCGCAAGAGACGGCGCGCAAGGCGGCCGAGAAGACGAGGCTGCAGAGCGCCGTTGACGCAGAACTGCGCTGGCTCGCAAGCGATGGGCCAGAGCCAGGATGCCCCGAACTGCCGGATCCGTACCCGCCCAAACAGCGACGCAGAATCTCGCTGGGCAGCGCGCGGCCGCTACGGAAAAGATCCCCTACTAGACCACGCGTTTTCGCGCTGCATGCGCCAGCAGCGGCTGCATGGTTGTCGCTTGCCGTCGAACTCTGGCGCACGGCCGATCCCGAAGTGCTATGTGCGATGGTGCGGCATTGCTGGCCTTGGACTGCCGGCGCGAACGGCGTGGGCTGTGGGCCGGATGAGGAACCTAGCGAGCGACCATTCGAATGGAACAACGCCTATTTCGCAGCCGCACTTGCATGCGCGGTCTCGATCGGAGACGCGGGTATCAAGGAGTACGCGTTCGATCCCCTCGCCCAGTTGCCCGACGAGCGATTCTTCGATGCAGCGGAGGCCGTGCTGCATGCATTGGATCACTTGTGGCTGAATGTCGGCGCGGTATCGGACAACATGGCCGTATCGATCCGCGAGGGGCTGGCGCAGCGGCTTGTGGCGACCTCGTCATGGCGCCACCTCACATCCAAGCGCTCCGCGGGCACAGGGCTTCACATTGCTGGAGCAATTGCCGCGATGTTCATGGGGCAACACCACTTTGGACAAGGGTCACGCTGCTACGTCCATCCCCTTGGAGCCGCCCGCACTGACTCGCTCCTGCCCATACTCACGCAATTGGCTGAGCAGGCAGCCGGATCCACGTTTGTCGCTATCGCGTTCCTCGGACTGCTGGAGATCGGGCCGCACGCGAACCGGCTGACATTCATCGCCCGTGCTGTGGCGGCATGGTGGCAGGTTCAGGGCGCAAATTCCGAGTTCTGGATTGATCACGGGATCGGGCGGCGCCTGTGCGAATGGATCGACAAAGCACTGCTTGGCGCGCCGGTCTCGCCGACGGTGCTCGATAGCTCGGAACTCACCGCGGTCGTCGACATCCTGATGCAATGCGGCACACCGTTGGCAAGTGCGCTTGAGGAGCGCATCGCGGCCCGCCGAAAGGCAGGCGCCGGCTGAATTCCGAACCCATCGATGCGGGGCATCGCCGAATCCGGCCGCCCTGTGGCCCAGCCCCGTACCGCCACCGTCCCGGTCAGCAGCTCGCAGGCGCCGCGATCGAGAACGGGTGCAGGGGTGGTTGGCGTCAACCGGAAAAACTCACTGTGCGGGCGCTGAGAGGCCGACGCGCGGCAGCCTTGGTCATGCCGCAGGGCCGGTGGCCGCAGCCGGCTGCAGCGCAGCGCCGACTCGGGCGCGGAGGCGCTCCAGCATGGCGGCGTGCTGCACGGCCTCTCGCGCGAAGCGACGGCTCGCGATCTCGTCCATCGCGCGGAAGGTCTCCGCACGACGACGCCTCGTCGGTCTGCGGATTCCAACGGTATGCCGCGAGAAGCTGCTCAAGGTATGCCCGGACACTGATCATCACCGCCGCCGCGGGTCTTCTTCACATCAGCAGTTCTGCCAATCCGAGCTTTCAACATTTTAAATTGATTGGCGCGAATGCGTCAACGGCAGTTAGCCAACCCCGCATGCGCAGGCGCCCACGCCTCATTTGGAACCGAATCGCAGACTTCTCTCGGTTGATCGAAAACGTGAGGTAGCTCGTAGCTCCAATGTCGCACGATCTCTCAAGCCCAAGCCATTGGTTGCAACGCGCGGCTCAGACGCGCGCCAAAGCGGAACGCACAAGAGACACGGCGACCAAAGCCCGGCTGATCACGATGGCGGAGGAATACGCTCTTCTCGCTGAACAGGCTGAACGGCAACTGCAAGGTCAATCAGAACCGAGACCAATCAGGACCTGAGCTGGCTGGCGCCAACAGCACGGTGAGCCGAGCAATTTGCAAGCGCGGCTATCAAATTCATTTAGAGGCGCCGAGAGCGCAGCTTCGGCGAAGCCTTCCTTACCGACGTCCGACGGTGGCGCCGCTAATGCAGACCCCGCCCCGGCGTTCGGCCGTCGCGCGGTAGTCGAACAAGATCGACCTCGCGCTTCGCGTTTAGTGATTGTTCGAATAGACCAGCGACATATCCTCGAGGTCCTCGTTGGGAAGATTGTTGGTGTCGATGGTGTGGTGGAGATCGTGCAAGGAACCCATGCCGGCGGTTGCTGCATAATTCATCGACGGTGAAGGCGGCACGGTGGTTGCAGCGGCAAACAGAGCAGCCGTGAAAAATATAGATGCAAATAAAAGCTTCATGGGGAATCTCCGCTCCCCCAGCCTAAGGTAGGTCTGAGAGAACGGCGGCGAGGTTCAAAGCCCGTGCCATTCGTTTTGGCGCGTAATGTCCGTTCTACAACTCATCACGGACTCAGAGCTGAGTTCCGTTGCGGCCGAGAAGGGCCAAACAGCGACATCGCAATAAATCCACGGCCTCAGGCTATGAGCCGACGGTCAACAACGTTGACTGATAAAAATCAATGCGGATTAGACAATCCGTGTTTTTGATCCACGTCGTGCGTGGAAGGCCCATTGACCAAATGCAGTGTCACGGGAGCAGCCTATGAGGAAGCCTCTCCACATGTTTGTATCCTCGGTCTGCCTTCTGGCAGCCGCGGGCATTAGCGCACTTGCTGGAGCCCAAACTGCCGCGCCTGGAGTAATGGCGCTCGCGCCGTCCGAAATGAAATGGATGCCGCAAGGCGGCTTGGTACTTCCAGGAATGGAGCAAACAAACCTGCAGGGTGATCCAACCAAGCCCGGTCCCTACACGGTCCGTTTAAAGCTTCCTGCCGGGTACAAGCTTGCTCCACATACGCACCCGGACTCCCGGGAAGTGACGATTCTGTCGGGAACTTGGTATACCGGTTACGGTGAAAAGTTCGATCCGGTATCGCTGAAAGAACTTCCTGCTGGAAGCTTTTACACCGAGCCCGCAAACGTCGCCCACTTCGTCGAAGTACGCGAGCCTGTGTTGATCCAAGTTAGTGGCACGGGACCGAGCGGACGCAAGTTCGTCAATCCGGCCGATACACCGAAATAGACTTGAGCGGCTACCATATGCGGCCCTCATTGCAGACGCCGGATTCTCAGACTTGGCGCAGTCGGTCTCGCCGGAAGAGGTCATCGGCTAAATTGGACGAGCAGATTGAGAACCACCGTGCATTCAGCCTGACCTGATCTCGACCTGGTGACCGCCGAGGCGCACGGTCTTAACAGCGGAGAGGCTTGCGCGTCACATGCTTGTAACTTTCCCGACGTGCTTTTCAGAAATTTTTGACTTGGGGCTGTCTTGTTGCAGCGATGCCCGCATCCCAGTTTTACTATCTGTGATCAGATGTGCGGAGAACGAACAAAATGCGTGTATTATTGGCGATGTTCCTCGCGGTGACCTCGCTCACCCAGGCCTACGCAGAGGCGAAAATGAACAGCACAAATGCCGCGTGCAGCTATACATTGGCAAACGGGGAAACGTACCAGATACCCGTGGGCCAGAATCTGTGCTGGCGCGTCCCCCCGCCCTCTTACAAGGTGTATACGCTCCTGCGTTGTGATCCACCATTTCAGGAAATCAACCGGGTACAGCTGGGCGATGGCCGCTGCAACAGATACGAGGAACGGCAATAGCCCCGGCCGGATACACGCTTCGACGCTGCTTTTTGCCGCAATGCCATCACCTACCTACCATAGGTGCGTAGCTCAGCCGGTGGAGAACGCTAGTCTAATCACGCCCTGGGTTCGAGCCTCACCCCCGCTCACCAACGAGTCAATCACCCGTGGCTCTCGAGTAGGACTGCGAGTGGCTTGCAGGACGGTTTCGAGCCGCCGTCCCTGTCCGCGGGCGCCAATCGCAAGATTAAACGTCATGAATGACTGCGCTTTGACGTGACATCTATCCTGCCCAAGGTCCATTATTCGCTCGCTGAACATGATTTTCGTGACTGGCTTTGCTTTCTCTAGCAGTAGGCGCGCGAGGTCGCCACGCGAGATCGTGACGAAGCGCCCTCCATTTATATCTCGCGGAAGATGGTTGTGCCGAACCCAGTCTTACGCTTAGCTCGGTCACAACGATGTGCATCTCCTCTTATTCGATAGCCGAGGCGATCAAGGTCTTTATACATTCCCATTCGGTCGGCGACGTCGCAGCCGCCACCAAAACTCGATCACGTAGACGCGCGTCGGTATCGACGGCGCGCTCTCCACGATCATAGGCTTCGACCCGCCCTAGCAAGCCAATACGAAAGCGTCGGACCGGCCATGCCGGCTCCAGAGATAAGGACAGTCTCATTTGTCGTAATGATAGAGTTAGCACAGGGTCACCGCGAGTGGTCTGGGCGTTCGTGGCCTGGAGTGCGTGCGGTCATCGAACCATCCCCCGCTACGTGATCCCTGCATCAGGCAGCCGCCTAAAACGGCGCTTTCGTCCAGTCGGAATTTTTACCTCGGGGCGCTCATAGCACCATGCATGCCCTCTCGAGTCACACTGCGCCCGATGTTCCGCTCCTATGACGTCGTGCCCGACAAGCCAAACCTGGGCTTCGAGGGCGCACCAGTCAGACCAATTGCATTGCGGATCAAGCAACGGCATCATTTGACTTGAACGCCTCCTGGTGTTGCCTGACGAACTCGTGGACAGACATTGGCGCTCTGCCCGTCACCTCCGCGATGACCTCGTCTTCGCCCGAGAACATTCCGTTCTGGTAGTCGAGGGCCACCTCGCAGAGATGCTGCGTCAAAAACGCTGGCCGCCCCGCCCTCTCGAGGCGCTTTCGATACTGCGGGATCGTGATGGGCTGGTACGTGATTTTCCGGCCGAGCATCTCACTTACCGCCGCGGCGATCCCTGCCTGGTTCATCTCGATCGGGCCGTGAAGGGAGTACGTCTTTCCGGCATGAGGCTCCGGTTTTGTCAGGATTTTTGCAATAAGCCGCGCCTGATCCTCAGCGGCTATCGGCGCGTGGCGCCCATCGCCAAGCGGCATTTCGATAACCCCTCTTTCGACGATGGTGTTGCGGTTACCCGGATACAGCAGCCATTCCGCGAAAAATGTCGGACGCAGATGCGTCACCGGCACGCCAGACCAGTCAAATACGCGCTCGGCGATCCAATGGTCGCGGGCGGCGTGGCTCCTCGATTCTCGCCGTGCGGAGATCTGCGACATGTTCACGACGGCACTGACACCCGCCTCCTTCGCCGCTTGAGCGAAATAGACGGTTGCTTCGATCAATCCGGGCTGGATGGGAAAGACGAAATACGCTGCAGCTACGCCGTCGAGAGCGCTTCGGATCTGGTCCAGATCGAGAAGATCGCCGACCACGATCTCGGCACCGGCCGCGCTTAGCCTGGCGGATCGCTCGTCCTCCTTGTGGACCAGTGCACGGACATCGAAGCCCTGCTCGAGCAGCTTGTGTGTCGCATTCCGTCCAGTATCGCCGGTCGCGCCGGTGATGAGGAATTTCGGCTTTCCCATTTTTGCAATTCTCCGCTGCGTCTCAGAACCATCCATGTTTATTGGCTTATGATCATCATTCAATAGAGCGAACCAATCAATAGCCGGTGATCAGTGAGCTTATTCCGCGATGGAATAAGACTTATTACCGTATCAGGAGTGGCTCGCTATCGGCCCAGATCGTAAGAGCCAGCGCGTCACCTCTAGGAAAACATGCATCATTAGGAAAAGTGCAATGAACGAACCAGCAGGGACGCAAGTGTTGCCCCCGCGCTTCGAACACGTTGAATGGCCGTACGCACCCAAGTTCAGACCCGTCAACGGCTTGCGCATGCACTACATCGACGAAGGCGCGGGTGCTCCAGTGGTTCTCCTGCACGGCAATCCTGCATGGGGATTCCTGTACCGGAAGTTCGTGAAACCGCTGACTGCGGCCGGGCGACGTGTCATCGTTCCGGACATGATCGGATTCGGGCTCTCTGAGAAGCCTGTGCGCGAACAGGCGCATACTCTCGACGGCCATATCGCGAACCTAACGAGCCTGCTGCGCCAGCTTGATGTGCGGGACGCCACCATCGTCTGTCACGACTGGGGCGGCCCGACGGGCTTGGGCTTTGCGTTGTCCAATCCCGACCGCGTGCGCGCTCTGGTCATCATGAGCACTTGGGCATGGCCGCTTCCTCCGGCCGATTTCCACAAACGGATTTTCCCTTGGCGGATGATGCACGCGCCCGTCGTAGGTCCGTATCTTCTCGGCCGCCACAATGCCCTCGCCGGCCGCGGCATGTATTTGTCCGTGGTGGATCGAAAGAAGTTCGCTGCCGAGGCTCAAAGCATCTACGAAGGCATACTGCCGGATCCGGGGGCACGTCTTCTGACGTGGACATGGCCGCGCTGGATTCCGCTCGACGAGAGCGCGCGGGGCTTTTCGCGCTTCGAATGGCTTGAGCGCGAACTGAGGCGGTCGAAATTTCCGACGCTTCTTGTGTGGGGCAGAGAGGACGAAGTGTTCGACTACAAGACCTTCGCGATGCGCTTTAAGGAACTTGTGCCGCATGCCGAAGGACCCGAACTGGTGACGGGGCGCCATTTCTTGCAGGAGGATTCCGGTGCCGAGATCGCGCAGAAGATCAACGGTTTCCTCGACCGCATCGAGAGGAGACAGTCATGACGCAGATCGAAATCATCGACAATCCTGCGCTGGATGGAACAAGAAGGGCACTGGTGCTGACCGAGGATCGGGTCGGACACTACCCCGAATTCCGGGATTTCTTCGTGCGTCGCTTCGCTCTGGATTCCACAGTTTTGTCGAGGCCAGGGTACGTGCGAGCGCCTTCCGGAATGACCTACGCACTCGTATTCATCGGACGGAGCGGCGAGCCCTTTCCGGACGGGATCGAGATTTACGCCCTGCCCTATGCATTCGAGACCTTGGACGACGCCAATGTCGACACCGATTTGTGGGCGCTGCTCAGGTGGATCATCGAAGGTATCGGCGGCGAATGGCGCGTCGAGGACCTCGACGCAACCGGGCGCCTCTACCAGCTGCCCGTCAGTGTCGGATAGAATTTTCGGCGCTCACCTCACCTTACTTGGCGGCGAGTGCCGTGAACTCTCCGGCCTCGTGCAGGATCACGCCCGACAGCGGATCGAACTGGCCGACCCAGGGCTCTCGCGCGAGCACAGCCATTGTGTGGGCGTAGCCCGCGTCCCAACGCTGTTTGATGCCGGCGGGGCTGAAATCGATGTCCTTCGTGTGGTCCTCGTCGTCGAGTTGCGGAGCCAGCAGCTGCACCACGTGCATCCGGGTCTGGCAGCCATAGCTCATCAATTCGCGCACCTCCGGCTTGTCGCGCTCGGCGTCCGGCAATCGCGCGACGAGCTCATTGATGACGTGGCGCAACCGATGTGCTTGCTGGTGTCGCGTGATCTGGCTTGCGATCCGGCTGGAATATTGGACATCCTTATGGCGGTTGAGGACCTCGGCCATGCTGGTCGGCTCGGCGCCTACCGGATTCCAGAGGTGGACGGTGAAGATCAGCGAGTCCCTGCGCGGGTTGTCGTCGAGCACCACCTCGGTCGGCGTGTTAGAGAGGATACCACCGTCCCAGTAAAGCTCACCGTTGACGCGGACGGCCGGAAATGCCGGCGGCAGCGCGCCGGATGCCATGATGTGCTTGGCGTCGAGCTTGCAATGCCGGCTGTCAAAATAGGTCATCTGGCTGGTGCGCACGTGTGCCGCTCCGACGGTGAGGCGCGGGCTTCCCTTGTTGATCAGATCGAAGTCGACGAGCTCGGCTAGAGTGGTCTCAAGCGGCGCTGTCGAATAGTAACCAGCGTGATCCGCTCCCAGTGGGTAGCGATCACCTGCATGGGCTAATGGATTGGGCTTGAAGAAGCCGGGTATGCCTTGCGCCAGCGTGGTCCAGTAGGACCATCGATCAGCGAATCCCGGCAACATGCCCCGCAAGTCCCAGTGGTGAGCGCGCTGCACCCTGCTCCAGAATTCGATGAGGCGTGGCAGCCGGTCCTGCGGTGCGTTTCCGGCGATCAGGCCGGCGTTGATCGCTCCGATAGATGTGCCGACGATCCAGTCTGGCTCGATGCCAGCTTCTTGCAGCGCCTGGTACACGCCGGCCTGGTAGGCTCCCAATGCGCCGCCGCCCTGCAGCACGAGTACGACCTGGCCCGGAAGGCTGGCCCGGTCCGGTGCGCGGTTCTGCGAGGTCGCCGCTGTCCGGCGTTCGATCGGTTGCTCCATTCGAGACATCCTCGTTCCGCTTGTCGGCATGCCCTTGCCGCGCCTGATTCAATGTCCTGGCGAGGCCGTGTCAACTACCGAAGGCGCCACGCGCGGCAGCCCGCTCATCCCCGGCCATGGAAGGTGCAGCGCAGAAGCGTTTCCAGATGCGGCGCTGCAATGATAGCAAAACCCGCGACCGCGCTGCCCGTCATCGCATATGCGAACAGGGCATCCCTCGCCGTCCCGTTGAGGATCTGAATGGCTTGGAGCGCGACCACCTTCGCACGAGTCATACGGTTTAAGCCTGCACCAACGCTTCGGACCAGCGTCACGATCGGGTGTTCACGGGTGCTCATCGCGTCTCTCCTTTGCCGAGCAGTTGCTCGGATGCCTGGAGAGATGGCCAATTTCCGCGTGGCATGGCAGATAGAGCGGAGCGATATCGCTCATTCCTGCGGAGAATAGGATGGATCGTCTGGCTTCGATGGAGACGTTCGTGCGGGTCGTGGAAACGGGGTCTTTCTCCGGAGCGGCCCGGCAGCTTCGGGTGGGACAACCGGCGGTCTCAAAGTCGGTCGCGCAGCTCGAGGAGTATCTCGGGGTCAAGCTGCTGACGCGCTCGACGCGGGGCCTGACCCCAACGGAGGCCGGGCTCGGTTATCTCGAGCGCGCCAGGCGCGCCCTTGAGGAAGCGGCCGAGGCCGAACGCGCCGCGCGCGGGGCCAGTGCCGGACTGAAAGGCAGATTGCGCATCTGCGCCGCCGTTACCTTTGCCCGGATACACCTCATTCCGCTCTTGCCGAAATTTCTGGCGCAGCATCCGGAGCTGGACCTCGAGGTCGTTCTGGACGACCGTCAGATCGACCTCGTCCAGGAGGGCATCGACGTGGCTCTCCGGATGGGAAAGATGATGGACTCGGCGCTGACCGCCCGCCGTATCGCAAGATGCAAGCGCCTGGTCTTGGGGACGCCTGCCTATTTCGATCGCGCGGGCCCGCCCAAGACCCCAAGTGAACTAAGCAAGCATCAGGCGGTCGTCTATCTCCAGGAAGGCAGCATTTGGTCGTTTCGGCGCGAAAGCTCCGAATTGGCCGTGACCGTTCAAAGCAGATTGCGGGTGACCGCTGCTGAGGGCGTCAGAGCTGCGGTGCTTGCCGATGTTGGCCTCACCATCGCGTCGGAGTGGATGTTCAGTCCCGAACTACGATCGGGAGCCGTGCGTGCAGTCCTGTCGGAATGGAGCCTCCCGGCCCTCGATCTGTGGACCGTGCTTCCGACCGGGCGCGCCGCGACAGCGAAGGCGCGAGCTTTTGTGAACTTCTTCGAACGTGCGTTCAACGCATGACCGAGTGAAGCAGCCACTACGGTCATGAGGCGTCCGCGGATGAGACGAAGGAGCATGTCTTCGATCCCGGGCGGCATTCAGCGCTTCGGGTGAACGAGTACGGTGACACACAACGGAGTTGCTCATCTCGAGCCTCCTGCCAAGGAGTGTCGCCATGTCCCGCATACCGATCTTGAAGCGCTCAACCCGGAAAGCCATCGCAGCTCTCGTGCTCGTCGGCCTGCTTTCCCCAGCAAATGCGACCTACCCTGCCAGCGTCTTTCCTGATCTTCCGATTGGCACGACTGCAGATCATCCCGACGCCACGGCGGCCGTTGCAGCGCCCCGGTCCATGGTGCTGACCTCGCACCTGCCCTGGCTTGCTCCGGTTGGCCATCGCCAACCGCGCCGAGCCGACGTATCCCCAGCTGAGGCCATCGCGGCCTCGGAGCGTCAGCAACAGCGGCTCGACCAGGAGCTAGACCGCAAGCTGATCATCTGTCGCGGGTGCTGACCCGGGTCGCGAAGCGATCAGTCCCGATGGAAGTAATCTCTGGTCCCACGCCCCCGCTTCCCAGAACGGCGGTCTCCTTTAGCCTCCCTTATGACTCCAATAAAACGGACAGCGTCACCGTCCTCGGGCCGTGGCTCAAATGTTCCATCACCGCAGCTTGAGCACCCTAATGAGGTTCGCAACAGAATGGACGGCGTACATCAGTACGCTGTTCGCTTGGTCGCTGACGCGGTACCTGCGAATATTCCAACGCGGAATGAGGTCTATTCATCCCACCTGCCTAGCTGGTCGGACCGCCTCCCCGCTACCTGAGCGCCACCGCCAATCCGGCAGGCTTGACACAGGAGCAAAGAGCAATGCGCAAATTACAGGGTAAGGTCGCCGTCATCACAGGCGGCAGCAGCGGCATCGGCTTGGCGACAGCGCATCGCTTCGCAAAGGAAGGCGCTTATGTCTACATTACAGGGCGCCGGCAGAGCGAGCTCAAACAAGCAGTCCACCTGATCGGACACGATGTCACAGCAGTACCAGGTGACGTACAATCCCTCGACGATCTCACGCGCCTTTATGCCAGAATCGGCAAGGAAAAAGGCGGAATCGACGTCCTTGTTGCTAACGCCGGATTCATCGCGCCCGAGAGGCTGGTCGATGTGACCGAAGCGAATTTCGACAAGACCTTCGGGATCAATGTGCGGGGCTTGCTTCTCACGGTTCAGAAAGCGCTTTCGTTGATCCGTGATGGCGGCTCCATCATTGTGATCTCCTCGATTGCAGCATTCAAAGGCATCCCCGGCTACACCGCCTACAGTGCGACCAAGGCCAGCGTCCGTTCCTTCGTGCGCACCTGGACGGCCGAGCTGAAGGATCGCGGTATCCGTGTCAACGCGATCAGCCCGGGGCCAGTTGACACGCCGATTATCGATTCCCAAGCCGCAACGAAGGAAGGCGCCGATGCGATCCGAGCTAACTTCGTCCGAGCCGTCCCACTTAACCGGCTTGGAAGTCCTGAGGAGATCGCAGCAGCCGCCCTGTTTCTCGCCTCCGACGAGAGCAGCTATGTCGCCGGGGTTGATCTCGTGGTGGATGGCGGCATGAGCGCACTCTGAAAGGCCCATAACCATGCGTGGCACTATGGCGGAGGCAATGACGCCGCTCCTGCCAGCATGCACGCACTCGTTTGACTGAAGGGGACGATCGGCATGAGCGACATACTGAGCGATGTCTTTGAGACGATCAGGCTGAGGGGAATGCTTTACTTTCGCACGGATTATTCGCCGCCCTGGGCGATCACCGTCCCGGCTTACGAGCAGGCGGCGCGCTTCCATCTCGTGATCCAGGGGCGCTGTCATATCGGCCTCGCATCGGGTCGCAGCATCAACCTCGGGCCGGGCGATCTGGCCCTAATTCCTCGCGGCCAGCAACATGTCCTCGCCGACAGCGCCGGCCGCACCCCCGCACCACTCGAGCGGGTGGTCCAAGAGTCTGGCTATAACGGCAAGGGCGCATTCGTGATCGGCAAAGGCGATCCGCAAGCAACGACCCAGATGGTATGTGGCCATTTGGGTTTTTCGCAGGGCGCCGATCACCCCCTCCTTAGGGCACTGCCCGAAGTGATTGTCATGACGCAAGCGGACCGTGGCCGTCATCCCCTGCTCGACGAGTCGCTACACCTCGTCGCACGACGAGCATTCGCTGATGAGCTTGGCGCAGCCGCTTCGATTTCGCGCCTGTCCGAGGTCTTCTTCATCGAGGCTGTGCGCGTGAGCATGGAACACCACGCCCCGCTCGCCCAAGTCATGAAAGCAATGACAGATTTCCAGATCGGTCGTGCGCTTGAGCTCGTCCACAAAGCGCCCGAGGATCCTTGGTCAGTCGATAGCCTTGCAAAGACGATCGGCATGTCAAGGAGTCGCTTCGCAAAGCGATTCACGGACCTCGTTGGCATAGCACCAATGACTTACGTCTCCGAATGGAGGTTACAGAAGGCCTTGCTGCGCCTCAATCGCAAAGAAGTCGGCATAAAGGAAATAGCTGCTCAGGCCGGATATCAATCGGCGGCCGCGTTCAGCAGAGCCTTTTCCCAACGCTTTGGAGTGCCTCCTACAGAATATCGGAGCATGTAATCATTACGGAGTTTGCACATCGTCCCAACTGAATTGCCGATAAGCTCGTAATCAGCCAGCACATCTTTTTATCCGTCTTGATACTCCTAGGTTGCAGCATGTGCCGCCAAGAGACGGCGCTTCAACCACTAGGAGTCAATCATGCAACGCATTCCTCAAGTCGACCCGGCGAAAGCCCCAGCTGAAGTTGCCGCCACGCTCGGAGTCATCAAATCCAAGATCGGCAAGGTTCCGAACATCCTCAAGACCATGGCGCAAGCGCCGGCCGTGTTGAACAGCTATCTGGCATTCTCGGGTGCAATCGGCGCCGGCAAGCTCTCACCGGCGCTGCGCGAGCAGCTCGCCCTGGTCACTGCCGGCGCCAATTCCTGCGACTATTGCGCGTCAGCTCATAGTGCGGCCGGCAAGATCGCTGGGCTCGCGCCTGACGAGATCAATCGCAACCTCGCCGGCGAAGCCTCCGATGCGAGAGCAAAGGCTGCCCTGGCATTCGCGCGAAAGCTCGTGATCAACCGTGGTGTGGTGAGCGACGCCGAGATCGTTGCGGTGAAGTCCGCCGGCTTCACCGATGAGGACGTGCTCGAGATCCTTGGCAACGTCGCCCTGAATCTCTTCACGAATTACTTCAATCACCTCGCCGCAACCGACATCGACTTTCCCCGTGTCGAAACGGCGTCGAAAGAGCACTGAAGTCCAGGATCGTCCCGTCGCTCGGACCCGCCGACCGCTTAGCGCAGTGATTGGCTGAGAACAGCAATGGCGCGTCACAACGCCAATCGGTTCACCAAACAGGAGTTACTCACATGGATCCCCGCTTCGTCACCAAGACAATGCATGCGTACCTGGACTATCCCGTTGCCATCAGTCTGGTTGCGTTGCCCTTCATCCTGGGGCTCGGCACCTCCAATCCTCTCGCAGAATGGCTCGCCGTCGTGACAGGCCTAGCAGCATTCGCTCTAACGCTATTCACGGACCACAAAACCGGCGTGATCCGCATTCTTCCCTACTCGTTTCATCTCTCCGTCGATTTTCTCGTCGGCGGCATCTTCCTGATAGCGCCGCTCGCGTTAGGCTTTAGCGGTCTCGACGCTTGGTACTATTGGGTCAATGGCGCGGCAGTGTTGCTGGTCACCAGTCTGCATAAGCCAGAACCCACGCAGGCATCATTGGCACACACTTAAGGCCGGGCGGCGTAGCACAGCAAGGTGGCAGCGGTCGGAATCAATTGCGACCGCTGCCAACATCTTCAAAATCAGACTGATCCTTGGCCAAACTGCTTCTCTCGTCATTTCGGTGGGGGCGTGAATCGTCTCACGTTCGCAGGCGCTCCTTTCTGTTTGTCGGCGCCCGCTCAAATATTCCCCCCAGGAATAATCCTTAGTCTGACAACATCCCTAACTCACCACAGCGTTCTTCTTTAGGTTCTTCGCGCGACCTCGATCCACCTTTGGACCGGCGCAACACCGCAGTCCACGTAAAACCAAAGGAGAACCGTCCATGTCTCTTCAAGCCAAGCTCGACGCTTTCAAAGCCGATTTCGAAGCCGGAAAGCCGCCCTACAACGTTCCCCACCCGGTCATTGAGACGATGCACCGCGCCACCGCCGAACTAATTGACTCAGGGGCTGCCCAGCGCGCCAAGAAGGCCGGCGATGTCGCCCCGTCCTTCTCGTTGAAGGATCCGGAAGGCAATGTGGTCAATTCGACCGAACTGCTGAGGCGCGGCCCATTGGTACTCAGCTTCTACCGCGGCGTCTGGTGCCCGTACTGCAATATGGAGCTCCAGGCACTCGAGGCCGCCAAGCCGGAATTCGACAAGTACGGCGCCTCGCTCGTCGCGATCTCGCCGCAGACCGCTCCGAACAGCCGTAAATCGGTGCGCCAGAACAAGCTCTCTTTCCCGATCCTGTCGGACGAAAAAGGCAAGGTCGGCGCCGCATTCGGCCTGCGGTTCAATATGCCCGACTATCTGGTCGAGCTCTACAAGCAGCTCAAGAACGATCTGCCGACGTTCAACGATGATCCGAGTTGGACGCTGCCGATGCCGGCCCGCTACGTCATCGGACAGGACGGCGTGATCCTCTACTCCGAAGTGAACCCCGACTACACCCGTCGGCCCGAGCCAGAAGACATGATCCCGGTTCTCCAGCGGGCGACCGCCGTCAAGGCATGACGGCGCATGAGGCGGCCGGTGGGGCGCAAATCCGTCGCGACCATCGGCCGCTGTCGTTCTCAAGCTCCCGAAGGAAGATAACGATGTCCAGACTGTTCACGCCGACCCAGGTCGGCCCGTATCGATTGTCCCATCGCATCGTGATGGCGCCGCTGACGCGGATGCGCTCCGATCCCGGCGATATTCCGAGCGACCTGATGGTCAAATATTACACGCAGCGTGCCTCCGACGGTGGACTGATCGTCTCCGAAGCCACCCCGGTTTCAATCCGCGGCTACGGCTATGCCGGGGCGCCGGGCATCTACTCGGATACTCAGATCGCGGGATGGCAGCGCGTCACTGACGCCGTCCACGCCAACGGCGGACGCATCTTTCTGCAGTTGTGGCACGTCGGCCGGCAGTCACATGTCGATCTGCAGCCGAACGGCGAAGCACCCGTCGCGCCTTCTGCGATTGCGGCCGAGGGTCACGCCTACACCAAGCGCGGCGAAGCCCCGTTCTCGATGCCGCGCGCCCTCGAACTGCGGGAAATTCCAGGTATCATCGAGGAGTTCCGATCCGGCGCCGAGCGCGCGCTGCGTGCGGGCTTCGACGGCGTCGAGATTCATGGCGCCAACGGCTACCTGCCCGACCAATTCCTGCAAGACGGGACCAATGAGCGCACCGACGAATACGGCGGCCCCATTGAAAATCGCGCCCGGTTCTTGCTCGAAGTGACGCAAGCCGCCATCTCAGTCTGGGGATCCGATCGCGTGGGCGTGCGCATCTCTCCGAGCGGCACCTACGGATCAATGTCGGACAGCAATCCGCCCGCAACCTTCGGCTACGTGACGACCGAACTCGACCGCCTGGGTATTGCCTATCTCCACGTCGTCGAGCCGCGCATCAAGGGAACCGAGGAGATCTCACATGGCCAGGCGCCGATCGCCACACAGCATCTGCGGCCGAAGTTCTCGCGGACCCTGATCGCAGCTGGCGGCTTCGCGCCGGCTTCTGCAGAGGCCATTGTCACCTCTGGTGACGCCGACCTCGTCGCCTTTGGTCGCCATTTCATTTCGAACCCGGATCTGCCGGAGCGGCTGCGTCGTGGCCTCCCGCTCAGCCGCTACGACCGCTCGACCTTCTATGGCGGCGATGCCCGCGGCTACACGGATTATCCGACAGCCGACCTGGCGTCGGCGGCGTGAGCCTACTCCAACTCGGATATTGCTTCGACGGTCTTCACCGATTTCGGTCGGTGAGGACTGCTCTCAGCTGCGCGGCACGATGGGGAACCTACTCTGTCCTTTGTCGTCGCAGCTCAGGCGAATGGTTGTTCATAACGTCTTTGATAGGATCTCATGCTCGCCGTCACCATTGCGCTTTCGGGGTATTCGGCTGCACGATCGCATCAGGTGCGGCCGACAGCAGACCGTGCGTTAGTCTCGGCGCAGTCACGCACGCTGGATAGAGCGGGGAACAATTCATCAGCAAGGAGAGGATCAGGTGATCAGGACAACACTTGCAGCAGCAATCGGTCTAGCAGCATTGGCGGCGCCGCAGGCCCAGGCACAGTCAGCCAGCAACAACGACGAGATCGCGCTACTCAAGCAACAGCTTCATCTGCTCGAGCAAAAGCTGGACCGGCTGCAGAAGCAAACGACGGCAAACACGCAGGCTGCAGCCAAGGCAGATGCAAAAGCAGAGGCCACCAAGACGGCCGCCAATGCCAACGCGGCACTTCCCGTCAAGGTCGCGCCTCCAGCATCCGGCGTCGTCGTGACCATGCCAAACAATCGTCCAACCATCTGCACAGCGGACGACCAGAACTGTGTTTCGCTAACGAGCCGCGTGCATTTCGATGCCGGTGGTTATGACTACCACCCGAACACGGCCGGGACGGTACCACAGCGGCTCGACGACGGCACCAACCTGCGCCGCGCGCGCATCGGCGTGCTTGGGAAGTTCTTTGGCGACTGGAATTACGCGCTGATCTATGACTTTGGCGGCTCGTCGGACGGCTTTGGCGGCACGGCGCCAGGATCGCTGCCAGGCGGCGGCGTTTCCGGGGTTGAGAACGCGTATCTGAGCTACACGGGGCTAAAGCCATTTGGCGGCAAGATGGCCATCGAAGGCGGCATCATGGATATTCCGTACACGCTTGATGAGGCGACGAGCTCCAACGACATCCTGTTCATGGAGCGAGCTTCGGCCGGTGTTATCGCGACCAATATCGCAGCCGGCGACTTCCGCTCGACCTTCGGCACGCACTGGTGGAATGACGTGTTCTGGGCCGGCGCCTACGTCACAGGCCCGACGACCGGCGCCATTCATTCCGCTTCCAGTATCACTCCCCCGGGTACCACCGAGCAGTATGGCGCGGTGGCACGCGCCGCCGGCCAGATCGTCAGCGGCAAGGACTATTCGCTGCATCTGGGCGCCGATGCCGAGTGGCTGATCCAGCCGCCGCACAATCTCGTGACTGGCGCGCAGACCGTGACCCTGAGCGACCGCCCCGAGCTGCGTATCGATCCCACCGCGCTGATCTCGACCGGCGCCATCGCCAATGCCTCAGGCGCGCAGGTCTACAGCATCGAAACTGCGGCGACCTACGGACCGCTTTGGCTACAGGGTGAGTATTACTGGTTCAATGTGGATCGCGGCGCCGCGACCGGACTGCCGCCGTTCGGCGCGCCAAGCCTGAAATTCCAGGGCGGCTACGCGCAGGCGAGCTATGTCCTGACTGGGGAAACTCACACCTACAATCCGGCGGCCGCCGCCTATAACGGCATTAACCCCACCAACCCGTTCTCGTTGGCAGGTGGCGGCTGGGGAGCCTGGGAGATTGCCGGCCGCGTCTCGACCATCGATCTGAACGATCAGCTCGCGACAGCCACGGGCGTCGCCGGCGGCCGTCAGACAATCTACACCGCTGGCCTGAACTGGTACGTCAATCGCAACGTCCGCTTCATGCTCAACTACCTGCATGGCAACATCTCCAAACAGGCAGCACCGACCAGCGCGGCAGACGTGGGCTCGAAATTCGATGCGGTCGCGATGCGGACGCAAGTGGCATTCTGATCGCGCCAGGCGCGGCCATGCCGAAACGTGCGCCTAGAACGTGTTGCACCGGACCAAACTGGCTGCATCAGTCCGGGCGTTCTCGTCGTCGGCCCGCTCTCTTTCGGTCCTGACCGACATCGCGTCGGTGAGGACCGCCCGTTCGTGCGCCTTGCGCCATTGGGCGGGAGTGATCCCCATTTGGCTTTTGAATGCGCGCTGGAAAGCCGCCTCGGATTGATATCCGACTGCTTCCGCCACCGCAGCCGTCGAGATCGAAGGTTTCCTCAACTCGTTCGCTGCAAGCGTCATCCGGATATCGGTCAAGAGATCGCTCGCCGAGCGTCCAAGCTTTTCCTGGAATTGCCGCGCGAACGTGGCCCGCGACATGCTGCACAGGCGCGCGAGATCCGGCAGCGACCATGCGCGCGCAGGCTCGTCGAACAGAGCGGCCACGGCCGGTGCCAAGCGGGGATGACCAGCCAGGGCGAGGAGACCGCGGGGGGCGGCGTCGGTGTCGCTGGCGAGCCGCAGCACGAGCGCGAACATCGCCGTGGACAGCGCGTTCAGCATCGCGCGACCGCCCAGGTGATCCTCTACCGCTTCATTGCGCATCAGCGAAACGAGGCCTGCGAGTTGTGCGGCGCTCGCCGGCTGTCCGCTGCGAGTGCCGGCATGCACCACCAGACGCGGCGGCAAATAGTTGCGCAGCAGCCGATCGTGCGGTGGCGCAATCGCAAAATGGCCACAGAGCAAATCGAGCCGCTCGCCGCTGCCGGCGTTATCACTGATCACAAGATTAAGGTGCTGGTGATTTTGCGCCCGCTTCGCTCGCGCCCCACTGCCGTCGTGCATGATGTGCCGGGGGTTTCCAGGGAGCAGAAGGATGTCGCCGGCGATCAGCTGCAGCGGCTTGCCACCAGCCGGATCTTCCAGCAGTGCTGAGCCGCCGACGACCGCGTGATACGGGATTTCGTTCGCCTCGCCCGGCCCCTGGTCGATGCGCCAGGGCGCGCCGTAGGAGCAGCGCAAGTCTAGCCGCCCCCGGACCGGCATCATCTCGAACAGCCGGCTAAGCCAATCCATGCGACCTCCTGAATGCGTCCAGCATGAGACGATGGAGCATATAATCTAGCAGATGCGGCATTCAACGTATCATGGAGCGGTCATACTGTCACTCCGCGATCGTTCACCAAACCTCACAAAGGAGTGCCACCATGTCCCGCCTCTCAGTCCCCAATCTCGAAACCACAGCCGGCCCGTCGGGCCAGATCTATGCGCAAATCAAGAAGGCCATCGGCAGCGTGCCGAACACCTTCGCGGCCCTTGCCGCCCATGGTCCCGCAGCCCTCAAGTCAGTGCTCGCCGCCGATGCGGTGCTCGCTGCGGGCACACTGAGCAAGCCCGATCAGGAGGTCATCAAGCTGGTGATCAGCGAAGCAGCGGGTTGTGATTACTGTGTCGCCGCCCACAACCATCTCGCCAAGCTCGCCGGCGTGAAGCCGGAGCCGCTGAAGCAGCTCCTTGGTGGCCAACACACTGGCGACGCCAAGCGCGACGCGCTCATCGGCTTTGTTCGCAAGCTCGCGCAGTCCAGGGGTACCGTCAGCGACGAGGATTTCGTCGCGATCAAGGCCGCGGGCTACAGCGACGCGCAGCTGGTGGAGATCAGCCTGGCGTTCGCGACCACCGTATTCACCAACGTCTTCAACCGCATCAACGACACCGAGATCGACTTCCCCGCGGTCGCGTGAAGCGACCGTGCGCACGTCAGATCTTGCACGAAAGGATTACGACCATGACCACGCTTGCCAACACTACGCAAACTCCTCTCGTCCGCGCGCTGCACAGGTCCGGCCTGCTTGCGGATGATCTCGATTACCACATCGTCCGGACCTCGATGGTGATCATGTTCTTCTTCTTTGGCTACCAGAAATGGTTTCCGTACGAGTTCGAAAGACTGGTCCCGTTCATCAGCAACGGGCCGCTGATCTGGTGGCTCTATCCGGTTTTCGGCCACGCTGGCGCCAGCTATTTCCTGGGCGCCTCGGAGTGGACCTTCGGCTCGCTGTTGCTCCTAGGCTTCTGGGACAAGCGGCTCGGCGTTCTTGGTGCCCTCGGCGCGACCGGCACCTTTATCGCGACAGTCACCATCATTCCGTTCATGCCGGAAGGCTGGGACGTCGCCGCGGGAGGTTTCCCCGCAATGACCGGCAACGTGCCGTTCCTGATGAAGGACGTCGTTCTGCTCGCTGTCTCGCTTTACCTCCTGAGGCAGGACGTGGTTCGCCTGATGCGACACTAAGAGGGCACTCTGCTGATGGCGACGCGTCGCCGGCGAGTTTCTCGCTCGCCGGCGATTGCGCGCTCAGTAATGGAGAACGGGTGCGGCGGAGAATACGTCGGTCCCAGAGGGTCTCGAATTTATATAGATCGCATTGTACCGGCTGATCTTCAACAAGGCAGTCCCTTTCGAAGAGATCGTCACGCCTGGACGGCTACACCTCCAACGTCGGCGGTGCGCGATACTCAGATCTCCACTGATGCGGAGGGTACGCACCACGCGCGATCGCGCCACCGACTACCACCAGCTAACGCAGGCTCTCCACGGCCTCTACCTCTGAACTCCAGCAGGCGGCCCGCTAAGCCGGTCTTCACCGATTCCCTTCGAGTCCTGACCTGTGCCCGGATCGTGAGGTTGAGGCTTGGAGCGATTTCGGGGCGGCACCGACGCCCGCTTCCATCATTGAACATGTGCCGGGAACCAGCAGGATGTCGCCGACCGTGAGCTGCAGCGGACGCCCGCCAGCGGCGACTCCAAGCACCGCCGATCCGCCGAAGCCGAGTGATACGGGATTTCCGTGGCCCCGCCGTTTCGATGCGCCGGGCGGACCTAAGAGCCGGGCACATCCGGGTCACGCGAGCATCATCTCGAAATGTGGGCTGAGCCAATGCATGGGTCGCTCGCGGAGACCTCAAGCTTGAGACGATAGAGCACGTATATGATACCTCATGACATTCAATTTTTCATCGCGGATTCTTACTGTCACTCTTCAAATCGGTCGCTGCTCAAGGAGTGTCACCATGTCACGTGTTTCTGGTCCCATCTCTGAATCCGCCACCGCTACTACAGAACTCTACATCCAGATCAAACGAGCCGCTGGCAGCGTGTCGAACACCGTCACGGCACTTCGTGATCGTGAGCCAGCCGAACATGCCGAACGCAACGCGCGAGTCGGTTGCATCCGTACTATGCCGCGAACGAGCGGAGTTATAGGCGACGAGAACGACTTTGCGACGATCGGGGCGGCTGAGTCGACGTACGCAGAGTTGATAGATATCAATCTCGTCTCTAACATCTCGGGTAGATCTCCGCGCATGATTAGTTGCTCACATTGGGGAATGATCGAAATCCCTTCCACGCGGTCGTTCTCGAAATCGGTCAGCATCGTCAGCGTCGTTTTCAAAGGCACCAACGAGCCTGATACGTCCTTCGAAGCATGGGCCGCGGCTTCGTCCCACGTGAGTTGATGGACTCCCTCTGCGCGTCTATCCGTATGAGGAGACCGATGCGAACGCATCGATTTGTAGGTCGCAGGCCTGCTTTACGTTCATAGACAGCAGCCAAATAGCTGACCATCCATCTCTTCTGACTTTGAGGATCTGCAGCGAGTCTGACGGCACAGAGGTCCCTGTCCGACTAAGCATGGTAGGGAGCTTGTTGCAGTCTCGCAGTTCCCGTTCCGCTGTGCATCGGCGAATGAGCAGCAATCACGATGTGTGGTCGCAAAGTTCAGGCTGAACCTATTGCACTGGCCGGCCCGGAGTCGGTGAGACTGTCAGCCAAATAATTTGCAAGCTCGCTGACCACGCGCGAATTGCTGCGCCGCCCGTACGAGTAGACGAGTTCTACACTCGGCAGATGTGGTAATCTCAGTCCATGACGAACGACGCGTAAAGGGGGCGTCACCAAAGCGCGTGCAAGTACTGTGATACCGAGGCCTTCCACGGCTGCCGATTTGAGACACTCGAAGCTCGGGCTCACAAAACTTAGATGCCAGTCCCGGCCGCTTTCCTTCAGCGCAGCGACCGCGAATCGCCGATACGCGCAGCCCTCCGGAAACAAGATAAGAGGCAGGGAGTTCAGTGCGTCAGGCGAGTAGTTGGGCCCGCTCGCCCAAACAAGTTGCTCGCGCAATGCAACGATTCCGTTTTTAGCTCCGGTCGGCTGCTTGAAGAACGCTAAATCGAATTCGCCACGCGCACTGCGCTTCATCAGATTTTCGGACTGGTTGGCCTCGATCTCCAGCCCGACCATAGGGTGCTTGTTCTTAAATTGCGCAAGCCAGGTAGCGAAGTTGCGCCCGAAGAAATCGTAGGGCACTCCGAGCCGGACGGAGCCCATCAGCACATCGTCGGACATTGATGCGTAGGCCTCGTCGTTAAGCTTCAGGATACGCCTTGCAAATTCCAGCAGCTTGCCTCCTTCCGAGGTCAGTTCGATTACGCGCCCTTTCCTACGAACCAGCAGGCCCTTGCCCACCTGAGTTTCCAGCTTCGCTATCTGTTGGCTCACCGTCGATTGCGAACGGCCGACGCTGTCGGCGGCGCGGGAGACGCTCATGCTGTCGGCAACTACAACGAACGAGCGAAGGCAATCGATGTCGAAGTTCAAGGGTTCAACTCCATAATCGGATATTACGATAGTGATCATCGCAATTATTTATTTTGTCACTTAAGGGACATTTCGTAAAGATGCATATCCCGGTCCAGCTTGTTTCAGCCGGGTGAACTCGCAGCGGCATGTGAGAACAAAAACACGGCGCCATTTAAGGCGCGAGCTTGAAAAACATAAGGGGAGGACCATGGTCCACACTGAGACGTCACCGGAGGCCGCACACGCCTCCATAAGGGTCTTGGTAGGAGAGAAACTCCGATATCTCGTGCCAATGACGGTCATGTTTATGACCTGTTACATCGGACTCACCATTCTCGCGGCCTTTGACAAGGGGGTCGTTGGGACGAAGATCATCGGTTCCGTCAACCTCGGCTTCGTCCTGATAGCTGTCAATTATCTGCTGTCATGGGGACTTGCGATAGCCTACGGCTTCATCGCCCAAAACAAGTTCGATCCGCTGGCAGCGCGCGCCGCCGCCGCTTCCCGAAAGGCGGAGTAGTGCAATGAACATCACTTTGGGAATTTTCGCGGTTATACTGCTGATCACCATCGGGATCACCTATTGGGCTGCCAAGCGAACGGCGACAACCAGTGACTTCTACGCGGCCGACAGCGGACTTACGGCCGCCCAGAACGGCTTTGCTCTGGCGGGCGACTGGTGCAGCGCCGCGGCGTTCCTGGGCTTCAGCGGACTTACCGCGCTCTACGGAATGGACGGAGCGCTTTATGCCCTCGGCCCGCTCGTGGCGTTCTGCACCGTGCTTTTTCTTATTGCCGAGCCGATGCGCAACACGGGCAAGTATACGCTCGGCGACATCGTCCGTAGTCGAATGCAAACCAGAACCTCGCTTCTCGCCGTCATTGCGGGAACGGTCGTCGTAAACTTCACCTATCTGATGCCACAGATGGCAGGCGCGGGAGTTCTCGTCCGGCTGCTCACAGGCATTTCGTACGATTGGGCAGTGATCTTCGTCGGAATCAGCATGATCGTCTATGTCGCATTCGGCGGCATGCTTGCGACAACATGGGTCCAAATCGTGAAGGCGGTTCTCATGATGAGCGCAGGGGCCATCATTGTGGTGATGATCCTGTCGATGGTGAGGTTCAACCCGTTGCTCCTGTTTGAGCAAGCCGAGAAGAAATACACGGCAAGTTATTTGCTGCCGGGCAATTATCTGAAGAACCCGTTCGACCAGATCTCGCTCGGATTGGGCTATGTCCTCGGCCTCGCAGGTTTGCCCCATGTTATGACACGCTTCTATACGGTGCCGGATGCCAAGGCGGCGCGACGTTCCGTGGTCTGGGTAATGTTTCTCGCCGGTGTTTTCTTCGTCTGCACGACCATTTTCGGTTTGGCCGCCGCGGATTTCCTCGGTCAGGACACCATCCGGGCCGCAGACAAGGGCGGCAATCTCGCGCTTCCCCTGCTTGCCCAGTATCTCGGCGGGGGCAAAGGAAGCGCCGGCGGGGATCTCTTGCTCGGCTTCGTCGCCGCGGTCGCCGTGGCGACGATCCTGGCAGTAGTTTCGGCTTTGACTCTGTCGACATCGAGCGCGATAGCACATGATTTTTACGTCAACTGGGTCAAGCACGGCCGTGTAGAAGGCAAACAGGAAGTTTGGATCGCGCGGGCGAGCGCCATTCTGATCGGAACGCTTGCGATCGCACTCGGCATTCTCGCCCAGGGCGTCAACGTTGCGGTGCTGGTGATCCTGGCAATCTGCGTAGCGGCAAGCGCCAACTTTCCAGTGTTGGTGCTGTCGCTCTTCTGGCGTCGATTCAATACAGGTGGCGTGATCGGCGGAATGACGCTGGGACTCGTATCGTCTGTCGTGCTGGCAATGATTGGACCGGCGATGCGCGGGGCAGATGCGTTTTGGCCGCTCGTCAACCCAACGATCGTGTCGCTGCCACTGGGCTTCCTCGGTGGTGTGCTGGGGACATTGTTGGCCGGTCGCGACTTCGACAATGAAAAGCGCTTCGACGCGTTCCTGTTCCAGGTACACACCGGCGTAGAACCAAAGTGATCCGGCCCCTCTAATGCTCCTTTGTCCGAAGTTATCGCCCACATCCCCGAACGAGAGCTAATCCAGTGACCATCAAAGCAGTTGTTTTCGATGCCTACGGTACCCTTTACGATATCCAGTCGGTTGCCTCGATCACCGACGTGGCATTTCCGGGCTATGGAGAAATGATCACGCAGATTTGGCGAATCAAGCAGCTCGAATACACCTGGTTACGCTCCTTGATGCGTCGCTATGAGGATTTCTCCGTCATTACCCGCGAATCGCTCGCATACACATTAAGAACTCTCGGTTTGAAGTACGATGCCGCCGTGTTCGAGCGGATCATGGACAAGTACCTGCATCTCGATCTTTATCCGGACGCGAGGCGGACCCTGACTGATCTGAAGCAGTACAAGCTCGCCATACTATCAAATGGCAGCGCCGATATGCTGAACACCCTCGTTCGCAATACCGGTTTAGACGCAATCCTCGACGCAACCATCAGCATTGACTCGAAGCGGATATTCAAGCCCAGCCCGGAGGCCTATTCGCTAATCGAAGGTCGCCTCGGCGTCACGCCCGCGGAGGTCATGTTCGTTTCCTCCAATCCATGGGATGCCATCGGTGCAAAGTCGGTTGGCCTGAACACGGTCTGGATTGAGCGGGTGTCGCCTGACGCGATGGCGGAGGCCTGCCGGAATAACGATCTTGTGCCGCCGCTGACGATGTTCAAGGCTCTGCGCATGCAGATGGACGAACACGGCTTGGAGCCCGACTATCGAGCCCATGGACTCTCGGCACTTGCCGAGATCATTTCGTGCGTACCAGCGTAGCGACTACCCAGCAAGGTAACGATATCACAATTAAGCTGAAGGAAGCTCCATGTCCAAGTACAATATTCTTATCCTGGGTGCATCGTACGGTTCGCTTCTCGCGTCGAAGATCCTCTTTGGCGGTCATTCAATTAGGCTGGTTTGCCTGCCGGCAGAGGCGGACCTTATCAATTCCGAAGGCTTTCGCGTCAGGATTCCGGTTCGCGGCCGAAGCGAACCGGTCGAACTCGATTCGCGGCGCCTACCCGGCCGAGTGTCCGCGATTTCCGCCGCAGACGTCGATCCGCGAGAATTCGACATCGTCGGCTTAGCGATGCAGGAGCCACAGTATGGATCGCCGGGCGTTAGAGAACTCCTGAAAGCCATCGCGATGTCGCGTGTGCCGTGCATCTCGATCATGAACATGCCCCCCCTCCCCTATATGAGGCGCATTCGGGGAGTGAATTCTGAACTGCTCAAGCCGGCGTATACAGCGCCAGCCGTGTGGGATGAATTCGATCCAGTGACCATCACGCTGTGCAGTCCGGACCCGCAAGCGATAAGGCCGCCGGACGAGAAGGTGAACGTACTTCAGGTCACGTTGCCCACCAATTTCAAGGTTGCACGTTTCGATGGCGAGAAGGGAAACGAGGTGCTCCGACAGTTGGAGCAGGATATCGACGACGCGCGGCTCGATACGAGGGAAGGCAGGATTGAGTTGCCGGTGAAGCTGCGGTTCTACGATTCCAAGTTCGTTCCATTGGCCAAATGGGCGATGCTGATGGCCGGCAACTATCGCTGCATCACCGAAGACGGTATGCGAACGGCACGAGAGGCCGTCTATTCTGACCTGGAGGCCTCGCGATCGATCTATGACTTTGTGCTCGACGTGTGCGTGAGTATTGGCGCTTCGCGTGACGAGTTGGTTAGCTTCGAGAAATACGCGGCAGCTGCCCACGACCTATCGCGTCCCGCGTCAGCCGCTCGTGCGTTGAATAATGGCGCTCCCAACATCGAACGGGCGGACAAACTGGTTCAGCTTGTCGCAGCGCAGAGGGGCATGAGCCATCCAATCCTCGAGGAAATCGTAACCCTTGTAGATCGGCGGCTGGAAGCCAATCGGAAATCAAAGTCCGCAGCAGCATGACAGCATATCTTTTGCCAAAGATCTCCCGCAGGCATGAGCACTTCGCGTTTGGCGTAATCCAATCCGGCCTGACAACCGCGATTGCTTCCGGTGTAGCGAATCTTCACCTTCTTAAGGAGGGCATGTTCATCCTCGGCTGGCTCGCGTCCTGGCTGTCGTCTTGGGCCTTGATGGTGCCCATTGTGCTGATCGCCACGCCGGTAATTCGCCGAATAGTGAGTTATTGGGCTACGAGTCAGTGGCTGGAGCCGCAACAATCAGTGACTGGTCCACGACCTGAGTGAAGATGAGACGGCCGCCACGCCCGAAGCCCCAGTATCTCGATCGTGTACTGGTTCGATTTCTGGATATTGAAGTTGACGTCTGTCCATTTTTGCTGATGGCTCGGTATGTCCGAGTTCCTGAAACGAGTGATCGAGACCTATCCCGATCCCATCGCTTCAGCTGTCTTGATTATCTCGTCGTGAAATAATTTGCCTTTCGTATCTTTATGACCGTAAACGTTCGTTCCTTCCCGTTTGGGAAGAGCCGGATTGAGCAACACGTTCGCGTTCGCTGTCGTTCTCCTTGAGCTCAGCGAAGGCCGCCTTGCCCTTTTAGTCGATCCGCTCGGCAGCCCTGTTAACCGGCAGTTCTGCCCGCTTCGCCTTCTCTGAGGCCGGTGGTGCTGAGAAGATGCTGGTGAAGCAGATGCAGGCGATGAGACAAACGCGTGAAGAGGAGTGCTCCCTTTCTCACAGCAAACTCGAGTTCGAAATACTCCGTCCTGTGCCCTTCGCGTACTATCGCGCTCGCGCGTTCAACTCCTCCCTCTAAATTGGTCATTCGCGTCAATTTGGGTCGCGTTTTCGCGAGATCTGATCTGGCCTCGGCTGCGCTGACATGCCGGGATCGTCGCGACTTGTCGCGCTGTTCCACGGACGCATAGAACGCATCCATGTCTATGTGGATGATCTTGCGGTGAGGCGCGTTCGAGTTGCCCTGCTCTGAATCGGACCGGACCATCCTGAGATTATAGACGTTCGCCGTCCAGCCGTCGCGGCTTAGACCAAGTCCTTGGGCGGACACTCGGGGCAGGTATCACCGACCGAATCCAAGAGCTCTGTGATCGCATCTGTGGCTTCGTCGGGAGAAACGCCTGCCGGTGGATCCCGGCGAGCGATATCATAAGCGCGATCGCGGGCGTGCGCTCGGCGCGGTCCTGCATCCAGCCGTGCTCCTCGCATTCTCGGATAGCGCCGACTTCCTGCAGCACGGAGATCGCCAGCCGCGCAACGTCCGGATCGCCGGCCGTCTCTGTTTCGTCATCAGCAACGAGATCGCTCCCGCCGGGACGAACTCCTTGTGCCGTCCGCGTCGTTCCCGGCGGTTAGCACAGAGCAGGGATTCAAAATCGCTGGAGCCGCCGCTTGTCCACGTGTTCCGCCGGCCTGTGTACAGCCGCGAACTCCAATTTTGGCGGCAGCTTGCTGCCAAATGGCCTCGCTCACGCGGCCAGTGCCGGATCCTCCTTCTCGCCGGTGGCGACGATCCGCAGCGCGCCATCCGGGAGTGGCCGCTGCAGCGACTTCGCCTCGTTCCAGGGGGCGCGGAGCCACACCTCGTATTCCTCCGCCGTCGCCAGGATCACAGGCATCGCCTTGGGATGGACGGCTCGCAGGTGAGGAATCCGAAGATGTCGGTGGTGATCTCGCCTTCCTTCGCCTTGCGCACACTGGTCCAATTGGTCCACACCCCGGCAAAGGCGATCAGAGGTCGCGTCTCGTCCTGAGCGAACCAGACCGGCACTTTCTTGCCGTCGATCGTGTCGTACTCGGAAAACGACGTGAACGGCACCAGACAGCGATTCTCCGGTCCGAGCCATCGCTTCCAGTGAGCGCTGCTGACATTCCTGATGTTCGTCGTGCCGCCGTCCGGCTCCATCCTTAGCAATTCCTTGAAGTCGACGGTCTGGCCCTTCGCCTGTAATTTTTCCGCACGCTTCTTGGTCGCGTCCATCAGAGCCCGCTGCGAACTCGGCATGCCCCAACGTGCCATGACGGTCACGCGTCCCTCGGCACCGTTGCGCACGATCGGCGCGGGGTAGTCCGGAAAAATGCCGGGCATCGATGGCAGGTTGCCAACGCGGCTGTTCAGAGCGCCGAACAGGCGACGGATCGCGTCGACGTTTTTTGTCATCGAGTATAGATTGCACACGATCAAGTCTCTGGAGCGATCAGGCGGGAGCGCGACATCAGTTGCAGCAGCGTAGCGGACGGCCGACGCCCGGCCTTGGCACATTTGCTACAACGGAGCCGGCTGGCCAAGTCGTGGACGAATGTGGTCGGCGGATGGCGCAGCGCCGCCAGATCGACGTCCCGCTTCGTCTTGCAGCGCGAGCATTCGATCTCCAGAGAGGCGAAGTCCCCATTGATGGCTTGGTCGACCGTCGGTGACGGGTCAATGGGGCCGCCATCCGCCCACATGCGCTCGTTCCAGGATTCGCAGAGCAACTTGTCGGCCTGACGGTTGAGAGCTTCGCCTTGGGCCAGGGCTTCGGCGGCCTGTCCTGCGAGGATCGTCGTCATTGCGCGTGCCCGGCCGAGCTCTTTGGTGAGTGCCTTGCGGTCTCCTCCCGAGAGGGGCGTCGGGTGATACTTCGGTGCCATGGCAGCATCCAGTTCACGCAGCGTCGGCGACTACTCGAACGCCGGCCAGCAGCCGTCTTCCTCATGGCGCCCGCTCCGCTGGCTGCAGGTGTTGTCCAACAGACGCTGCCCGACATCCAGCCAGATCGCGCTCGGACCATACAGCCTGACGGCGTCAACCTTTTGGATTTCGACAGTTCTGCCGCATCGCCGGCAGCCCACCCTCAGTAAATGCTCTGCAATTTGGGCCAGCCGCAGCGCACGTGCGGATGCGCCTCGTCCCGGATCGGCCCCCTCGGCGCGCGGGTCGGCCAGAAGCGCCCCCCAGTATTCCGGCGGCAGATCACCGTTCGGGGCCGATCCGGACTTCGGCGCCACGTTTCTGCCGACGGAAGCGGCCATCTTGTCCATCTGCTTACGGGTCGGCATGCGCCAGCTCGCGGGTCGATCGGTCATGACCAACTAGAACATATCAAGAACAACAGAGTCGAGCCCCTTCAGAAAAAATGGTCCTGCAGCGTGGTCAGGCTGTCGGAACCATGCCCTGCCGTTCGTCTTGAATCCGGCCACCCTTGTTTCGGAGTACCGCGTTTCATGGCCCCCCGTGCCAATTGGAAAGGCTTTCTGCGTCTGTCCCTGGTGACTTGTCCGGTTGCGCTTTATCCGGCGACTTCGGAGGGCGAGAAAATCTCGTTCAACCAACTCAACCGGCAGACCGGCCATCGCATCAAGTACCTCAGGGTCGACGCTGACACCGGCGACGAGGTGCCGAACGAGGACATCGTCAAGGGCTACGAACTCGACAAGGGCCAGTACATCGAGGTCACCAAAGATGAGCTCGAGGAGATTGCACTCGAGTCCACGCGCACCATCGAGATCGACGAATTCGTCGACAAGGCCGACATCGACCCGCGTTATCTCATTCGCCCCTATTATCTGCGACCGGACGGCAAGGTCGGCCACGATGCATTCGCCGTGATCCGCGAGACCATCCGCGAGATGGACAAGGTCGCCATCGGCCGCGTCGTACTGACCAATCGCGAGCACATCATCGCGCTCGAGCCGATGGACAAGGGCCTGGTGGGCACGCTGCTGCGTTATCCCTACGAGGTGCGCAACGAGGCCGAGTATTTCGAGGAGATCGAGAACGTCAAAGTGACGAAGGACATGCTCGACCTTGCAAAGCACATCGTGAATCAAAAGGCCAGCAGCTTCGATCCGGAGAAATTCGAGGACCACTACGAAGCCGCGCTGATCGACCTCATCAACCAGAAGCGTGCCGGCAAGCCCATCACGCCGAAGTTCAAGCCAGCGACGACCAACGTGGTCGACCTCATGGAGGCGCTGCGGCGGAGCGTCGGCCGGGAGGCCACGCCGGCGAAGGCCGCAAAGCCAGCCAAGAAAGCGCGCAAGGCATCGAGTGGTCAGAAGGAGATGCTGATGCCGATCGAGGGCAAGAAGCCCAAGGAGACGGCAGCAAAGAAACCAACGGCCAAGCCGCAACGGAAGTCAGCCTGAGGTCGGAATAGGAGGACCGCATGGATATGAAAGAAGCTTCCGCGATGACCGAAGCCTCTGGCCTGGTTGATGATCAGGATGCCCTCGGCGCAGCGCAGCCGAGCAGCCAGACCGAGACGGCCTGGAGCCGAAAGTCGCGGCGCGAGCCTTCGAATGAGGCGGCGCTGCGCTGGGCCGAGCGGCTGCGCAAGGTGACGGTGCAAGCCCCGTTGTCCTCGCTCTTCGTCGCCTTCCTACTCGGTACCTGGGTTGCGCGCCGGCGCTAGGAGAAAGCCGCGGGCTGCCGACATCCATGGCAAGGAAGCTCAAGACATTCCAGACGTCGCTGGGCTTCTACGATCTGGCGATTGCGGCGCCGTCGATGAAAGCGGCGCTCGAGGCCTGGGGCGCTGGCAGCAATCTCTTCCATCAGGGCGTCGCCAAGGAGACGGACGACCTCGACGTGGTCGCCGCAACGATGTCGAAGCCCGGCGTCGTGCTCAAGCGCCCGGCGGGATCGAATGGCCGCTTCGCTGAGCAGTCCGATCTCCCGTCCGACCTGGGATCCGGTGAGAACGGGGTCCGGCGCGGAAGACAGCGGCCGAAGCCGGCGAAGCGAGCTGCTCCGAAAATCAGCGAACGAGAAGCCCGAAAGGCCGCGGCAGACTTCGAGAAGGAGCAGAAACGCCGCGATGCCGAGCGCCGGCGGGAACAGGTCGCCCGTGAAAGGGAGCGCAAACGGCGAGAGAGGGCGACGGCCAAAGCGCAAGCTGCGCTGGACAAGGCCCAGCGCGAGCACGAAAGAAAAGCAGCGGACATCCAGGCCGAGGTCGAGGCGCTTGAGAAGCGGTCACGCGCCGAGGATGATCGGTGGGAGAAGCAAAGAGAGCGGCTGTAAGCCTTGCTGAGACGTGCACGGGACTAGGGCATTGGCGGGCATTTCGCACAAGAACGTGAAGGTCCGGAGCGACTCGCCCCCTCCGACCCACACATTATTCCCGAGAGCAACGGAATCGTTTCACCGCCACCAGACTGATAAGGTTTCGATGCAATCCTTATCAGTCGCCTAACTGACTCCGTTTCGTATGTTTGCTTGCCAGTTGAAAATGCGGCGAAGTATCGCTCTCCAATCCACTTTACGGCGCAGCTCGCTGATGAGACGAAAGGATTGCTCTTTGGCACTCTAAGAGGTGTCCTCGCCAAGGACGGGAGTGGCTCGTGTCACGTCTTCGCGCGTGGTCGTTCGCCTCGGTGAACGCTTCGGTACGACATCACGAAAAACGTCCGGCTAAGAAGTCGAGCGGACAATGCCGGGGGCAGCACTGACCGGCGACATGTTTGATCGCGTCGTCAGCCAGCGTGCCGCCGATCGCGCGCACAATCTCCACCACGCCTTCCGAGCAACGGCCAAGGTAATCGCTCGCTCGCCCCGCGAACTGCCGCGTCCAAAGAATACGGCCTGACACGGTGTCGACAAAATCGGCGTCGAGGATGATCTCACCGCGATGAACACGCATCGTTCCCGCCACGCAATAGTCGGCCGCCAGTCGTGACCGCACGGTCGTAACATCCACGGTCCGGTGGTCGAGCGCCCGGCTCGACCAATGCGAGATCACCGCGATGAGGTTGGAGCGGCAAAGCGAACGGCACACTTCCTCGGCCAGCCAGTCTCCCAACGCGGCGTCGCTGGCCGACGCTTCGATTGAATCGGCGTTCATGGCGCGGAACGGCAGCACGGCGATCAGCGGGAGCATCGGCGCGCTCGGCGGCTGCGACCGCGTGCTGTACAACGAATAGATCTGCTGGGGGTCGAGACGGACTGCCGCCAACCAGCGATTGAAGCCTTCTTCGCGAAGGTTGATCTCTTCGAGGAACTCGCCCGCGCCCGGTCGACCGATGAAAGTACTTGCGAGAGGTCGAGCGCAAGATCGGCGTGGCTGGTGCTGAGCACCTCCGTGAAACAATCGCCCATGATTTGCCGGAGATTGGATAAGGCTCGCCTCAAGCTTTGCCGGCCGGTGTCATAGCAGGCTGTGCCCCACAACGTCTCCTGCAGGAACGCGCGCGTGCGACGGCCGAAAGGCGCGGTCGCAAGAAGCGCAAAGAGTGCCTTGTGCTTGGCACCCGTGATTTCGAAGCCACCGAACTGCGCAGACCGTACTACGCAAGCCCCGAAGAGATTGATCTCAATGCGCTTTGGCCGCCACAAGAGAAACCCCGAAAATAAATCAACCTAAAACTGTGCCAGGCTAGCACCACGCGGGAGTAAGTCCAAGCGAGTTCACGCTTTTTTCACGCCCATGGCGTGTGAAGGTGCACTAGCTTCCAAAGTCATGATCGAAGAAGACGACCAGAAGCTAACGCGACGGGAAGAGCAATGCTCGCCCCCGCGCGATCTGATCGAGTTCTATCATCGCTGGAGCGAATATCGCCCTTTTGTCGCCCGGCTCGCGAGCCGATCCGATCTCTCCGGTTCGGAACGGGAACTGCTTGGCTGGCTGATCCTTCTTGCCGACCGCATTGGGCAGCACGTCTTTAGCCATTGATTCACAAGCTCAGGCCAAACGCAGTGCTTCGAATGCCTGTCCTTCCGGAGGCACATGGAAGCTGAGCGCTACCCAACCCGACCCCTTGAGGACTCGATCCTCGACGAACTGATAAGGTTCGCGACCAAACCTTATCAGTGGCGAATGATAGGCTTAGCCTCACAGGGGACTCGGTATCGCCTTCAGCTGCCGCAAGCTTTACGAGACCTTGGCAGCAACCCGCGGCCTCGGTGATGGGAGGCAAAGCTTCGTGACCATCGGAAGAAGGGGGGTCCTGTCAACCCTCTTGAAAATGCGCCACTTTCTATTTGCGACGCGAGCAATCTACGGTCTTAGCCACGGTTGACGCCTGAAACCGTAGCTTGGACAACCCCGCGAATGCGTGACTCTTATTCTGCCCTCAGCGCATGGGGGCGGATCATGAATGCAATATCGGTCGTTGGCTGGGTCGTGCTGGTGGTGGCGTTTGTGACGGTCGTGGTAGCAGCAAGCCGACCTTCGGCGTGAGCGATACTACTGCTTTTTGGTCACGCGAGGTCCGACCCGGCCAGGGAAGAAAGGCGCAATGGCGGCTTCGTTAAACGGGATGCGATACTCCCGCTCGTCATCCCTCGCGATGAAATTAAACCGCGACCACGAAGCCAGAAATTCATCAGCGGTGAACCCGCCCTGTTTGGGCATTACAGCGGTGAGCTTGATAGGAGCACCGGAAGGCACAAGGTTGATTTGGTCGATCGCCACCAGTTGATCTGGTGCTTGCACCTTGAGAGTGATCTCGGACCCATCGATCGCCGAGCGTATAGCTGCCGAAATAAGCCTGACCTCGCGTTGCGACGCGTTCAACCCGTGAAACGAGAGTTGGTGGACATTAAGTCCTGCTGCTGACCCGCCAAACATCTCGAGATTTCCAAACCATCTGAGAGGACCGTCCTCAGCAGCTGGCGCAATGGAAGCAGCGCCAACCGTCGTCGAAGACGACCCGTTCCAGACCATCCACGCTCCGGCCGCGACCGCCATAGACCCGAACAGCCAAAGCCCTCCCAGTCCGACGAGTAAAAGCCATTGAAGTCCGGTCAAGCGCTTCGCCCCTGCTTTCAGCGCGTGGCGATTGAACCAGATCCACCATGCGACAATCGAGACCAGAAAGAGTGTTGCGGCCCAAAAAATGAGGTCGGAGAGCAGAGCGTACTGTGGATACTTCACCGGCACGACCCCGGCGAGCACCTGGACGACAAATCCCAGCAGAACCCAAATTGGACCAGACCGCATCAGATGAGACTAGCCGGGGCCACGCGCAAAACGCGAGTCCGAAGTTCCCGCAAATTGTGGACTTTCCACACCCACGAAGCGCAGTAGCTTGCGCGCATTCCGAGCCGCTAGGAATCATAGATCTGCAGAAGGTTCATTAGCGCTGCAGCATCGATAGAAGCCGCTGTCGGTCTTGCTGACGCTGCCGCTGGTTCTCGCGCATTATTTCCAGTTCGGCCTGCGCGCTGCTGAAATCCTGGTGTTGCCGTTTCAGGTCGACAATCATCGCCTCCTGCTCGGCCAGTCGCCGCTCAGCTTCGACGACATCGCGCTCCAGCTGCCTCAACTCATCAAAGAGTGCATCGTTAAACATGACGCGCAATCAAGGGCAGAAGGAGAAACGGCCCAGCACAACCCTAAATGCCGAGGCCGTTGAAGGTTGCTTGCCTTGGGGGCCAGCACAGCCAGCCTAGACCCGTCCGGAATTTTATTGCGGTCCACTTTTGCACAGAGCGATGGGAGGGCAGCTATGAAAGGAACTGAGAGCCCTGACGACAATTTCGGAGTCTTGCCAGCTTGCCGTTAGAGCTGGCAGAGCGGCCCCGGTCCATCTCAAAAGCCCCCCTGCAGCCGGGGCCGTCTCTCCGCGCCCGTACAAGGTCCGCTGTTCCGACGCCGCAGCATTCGCCCGACCTACGACGTTCAGTAGCTGTCGACCGTTCCGGACCACCAGTAATCGACAATTTGACTCTCGCGTGCGCCGCGCTTCGATGGCTGCATGCCTCGCCCTGCCCGACGCCACCGCCGACGGCCGGCCGCTCAAGATCAACTTCGGCCAGATGCGCGAGATGGGCTTGCGCGGTGTCCTGGTCTACTGCCATTGCGGACATCACATTGCCTTGGACGCTGATCAGTGGCCGGACGAGGTTGTCGGACATTGAGCCCCGCTTCGTCTGTCAGGGCTGCGGCGCCCGCGGCGCCGATGTACGGCCCGACTTCGAGCGCGGAGATCCGCGGCTTGCAATCACGGGCCATCGAACGCGATAGCCTAAAAAACGGCCCCAGCCATTTGGCGGCGACTGGGGCCGTTGGGACTTACTCCGGCCCGCAGGGGGGCATGGAGCCGGAGCACAGCACCAAGCGCGAGGCTTGCAGCTGGTTCCTAAGAAGAAGCCGGCCGCCAAGTGAGGCGGCCTCAATTCATTCGGCGCCGTAGCTTCCTGATGATCTCGCGCAGGCTTTCCACGTACTCCTTAACGACCCGTCGCGCCTCAAGTTCTGTTCCTGCATCGGAACGAAACTGGGCCACTAGCGGCCGGGAACGCTCGGTCGATTGCCAAGTTTTCCCGATGGCCCTTTTCCAAGGGCTATAACCCCGTCTGGCCCCAGCTTCGCCCGCCCAAACGGAGCTGGGGCCTCTTTTGCTCGGCAGTCGAGGAATTAGGACAAGAGCCTTACTTCGGGGCGTTCCGCTTATGAATACACGCACAGCGAACAAAACAGCGCCCATTATAGTCACAATCTGTTCTCGGTTGGAGAACGGCACCAGCGAGGTCTGCCGAGTCCATGAAAGCGGCCCCAGCTGGGCTGGCTGGGGCTGTTGGGGTCTGCTGCGGCTTCAAGGGGGGTTGGGAGCCCGAGCAGGAGGCGGACAAAATTGCCACTTGTTCCCGTCTCGTAAAGCCAGCGGAAAGTCCTATCTTCAGGACCATGCGTATGGCGTACGAGCTCTGCTTGGCCAGCGCGGCCAAGCTAGTCCCCTCAGGACCCGACTGGATTCATGAAGTAAAACACGACGGCTACCGGATGCTGGTCATTCGAGAGAATGAGCGTGTGCGCCTGCTCTCGCGCAACGGCACCGACTGGACCAAGCGCTATCCGTGGATCGCCGAGGCAGCGCTGAAAAGCCGGCAGAAGCGCTTTGTGATCGATGGCGAGGCCGTCATCCTGGGGGTGGACGGCATCAGCGACTTCAACGCGCTGCACAGCCGGCTATACGATCACGAGGTGCAGCTTTACGCCTTCGATATTCTCGCGATGGGCGGCGACGATTTGCGTGGTCTGCCTCTGCACCTCCGTAAGACAAACCTCGAGCGCCTATTGGCCCGGCGGCCGGACGGGATCACGGTGGCTCCCTTCGAGCGCGGCGAGATCGGTCCCGACCTCTTTCAGGCGGCTTGCCGGATGGGCCTAGAGGGCTTGGTCTCCAAACATCGTGATCGGCCGTACCGCGGCGGTCGGCAGAAGCACTGGATCAAGGTCAAGAACCGGAGCCATCCTGCAATGGGGCGAGAGCTATGACGAGCGAAGGAAGACCCATTGGCCCGCCGGTGCGAAACGAGGCAGAACATTTTGTCCGCTGCCCAGTCTGTGGCGCGATGATTGATATGCGCGACCTCGCCGAAGTTATGGATCACTTGCACGGACAGGAGATTGAAGAGGAGCCAACAGTGCAATGACCGTATGGATTTACGATCAGGGCGAGGAGTTGAAGGTCTTCGCCACCGAGGAAATCGCTCAAGCGTGGCTCGATGAGAACGATCCGGAAGGCGTCGCATTCGAGTACGAGGTGATTGGCCCGCCAGTGTGAACCGGCGGGCCGCGCAGGAGTGGTACTCAAGCGTCGACATTCGCGAAAATTAGCGAGTCATGTCAGACGCTTTGGGTGATGCCGAGGCGAGATGTTCATCGCAGCCTAGCCACACTGCGCTGCCGAAGCGGACTTCGGAGGCCGGATGGCCTATACTTGGCCGAGTAGCCAGTCACAGTTTAGCTGGAGTGGCCGCCATGATGAAGAACGTTGTAGCCGGATGCGTCGCAGCGGCTTTGATTGTCCTGGCCTTGATTGGCTTCGCCCAAAAGCACCGTGAATGTCGGAACGGGTACATTTTCCAAACTTGGCACGGGCACGTGCTCAAAAAAACCCATGAGCCCTGCGGGTCCGTCGGCCCTTCAATATAGGCGCGGGACCGAAGCCCCGCGCCCAGGCTTCACCGCCTCAGCCGGCGGGCGTGCACCGCCAGCCGCTGGCGATGGTCTTGTGGGTTCGGCGTCGGCGCTTCATGACGCCTCCTGGCTGACGTGCCAACCATCATCTTCGTATTTCATCTCAAAGCACTGCAGCATTTCTAAGAGATGGTACACGGCGAACAAAGCCAAGTTTCGCTTCTCGCAGAGCGGAGGTTCGCCGTCCGCATCGTGGGCGAGATTTGCAGCGATGCGGCCCATGTTGACCACGTCGCGTAGATCGCTCTCCAACTCGCGGTAGGCCCTTGCATCTCGTCGGTCGCGTTCGATCTTTTCCATGCGTCCAGCGTGGGGGAAACGGATTGCGTTGCTCATTGCTGTTGCCCTCCGCCCTGTTGCACGGCGAGCTGGAAGAGCTCCGCGAGGAGGAGGCGAGCCGCCTCCACGCCTTTCCAGAGAATGGCGGCCTCGTCGATGAAGGGATCGACCCGGAGCGCCTCGCCCCTGTGGAGCTTTCCTGCAACCGTTACAGCGTGGGAAACGCTAAGGCAGGGGTGCCGCAACGGATTGCGCCCGCGGCTGGCTCGCTGCCGGCCGGTTACGAGGAGGTCGAGAGAGCGGACGTTTTCGGGCGGCAGAGCGCGTGCTGCGCGCCGCGCGGCCAGTTCGATGACGTTGGACATGGTGGTGCTCTCGGTTTCGGCCGATCAAAGCCGTCGCCGGTGACAGACCGGCAGCCGGGGGTTGATCACCAGCCGAGAAGACTGGTCGAGACGCTTTTAAGGGTTGCCCCTCTGGACAGCACGCTCGCCCCCGGCCAATATGGTTGGGTTCGGAGCCGCGCCGCCAAGCGCGTCCGTTCTGAGCCTCAAAGGCTCGTCAGCCGCCGAACGCTGCCAGGCGTCGGGGCAAATTCCTGCCAGGGAATGCGGCTCTATTCTCGGTCCGGGTGATCAAACCCAGCTGCCAGTCCACGATGATTTGGTTAAGATTGTCCATTCCCTTGCAGGGGAAAATTTGCGTGCTTGCGCCTTGGTGTCGCTCGCCGTCAGCGTGTCATGGAGGCGAAGAGCGATGGGACAAAAGGCCCCCATTTTGAAGCGGGCGCGCCCTCTGCCCGATCTGCTAAAAATGATCCAGGAGCTCGAGGACCTGAGAGAGAAGGTCCGGCTCGCCGAAGCCGCCCGCGTGCTGCACTAAGCCTTGGCGGTCCGGCCCTTCGGCGGGCCAGGTAGGAACGCTGCAGCCACGTACCGCATTCGGCTGGTATGGAGTGGTTCTCTGTACCGTTGCTAGTGGCAGCCGCGTTCATCCTCGGCGTCATCGTTGGCTATGGCATTCGAGCGCTCATTTCCGCAGGGAAACGAGCCGCGGCCCGCCGCAGGCGCCATGATTTCAAATGACACTAGGGCGAAGCCGTGCAGCTGGCCGGTCCCTCTCTCTCCATGAACACCGATCAGGCGCCGGTGGCTGGATTGGGAATGATTTGCTGGCCGAGCTGACGAGCCAGTCGGCGCAGAATGCGATGCTTGGTTTCCAATACTTTCGCCTCGTATTGAGCCACGCCGGTCTCGACGAAGTCGAGGCCTTTGACCATAACGCGCCAGAAGAGCGTGGCTAGTTTTCTCGCAAGGGCCTTGTTCGCCACCAAGCCGCCGCGCCGTGCGGCCATGCGCCTGTAGAAGCCGCCGAGAGCGACGTGTTTGCTGCGGGCCAAGGCACGGGCCATCACACAAAAGATCTGGCCGGCTCGTCGTTCAGGCTTGCCGGTCTTGGCGGCCGAAACGCGCCGCCCACAGCCTTCGCTGGGCCGTGCACCGCCTCATAAGCCGCGTTCCGCTTCGCGATCAGTTTCGCGCCCTGCCCGGGGTCAGGTCGCGGCGGATCAGCGTTTCGTCGACTTCAGCGAGCCAGACGGATGGCTGACAGGAGCGCACAATAAAGTTGGTCTCGAGCAGGAACACTATTCAGCGCGGCGAGGTTTGTTCTTCATCGGGGGCTAGGCTTTGCGGAGTTCTCTTCCATGGCTACCCAGATCGTAATGAACAGCACAGGCGACAGCAGACATTTTTTTGAGCAGGACGACCGCAATGGGCTCGCCGAGGCTGAGCAGCGGTTCAAGAAGCTGACCTGCGAGGGATTTACCGCTGCCACTCGGACAGCGTCCGGCGATCTCAAGCTGATAAGATCATTTGATCCAACAACGGAGGAAACGCTGTTCTATCCGCACTTAGTCGGCGGTTAAGCCGTCGCAGTACGGAAGATGTTTTTGTTCGGACGCAACGGCGTCGCTCAGGGTGCGCGTTTGCGTGCCCTGCGTGCGCTCTATCGGAGCTTCAATGACAAAGTGGCCCGGAAGCGCGTGCACGTCGCCTTTTGCGAGAATGGTTATCTCCAGAACAGCGCGCGCAATTTGATACTAATGGCTTTTTTGACGTTACTGGCTCTCAAACCGGCCGACGATACCGAATTCATCAAGGCACCATGGGGAATGTTTTGGAGCTTGACGACAGAATGGAGCCTAAGATCGGGTGGTGCTTCCTCCCGGACCGAGACTTGGCAATTGGCGATGTGATGCTCGCCCAGAAGATCGCGCTCGAAACTGACGAAGCCGCAGTTCTCGCGATCGCCAAGCCGTTTTCTCGGAGCCTGCCGTCTGTGCCCCAAGCGGCGCGGCGCGCTCACTAGAGCTGATCATGGGTGGGACCGTCGCCTGTGACGGGGCCCCTTGCCGCGAAGGCCCCGCGACGCGAAACGAGGACGACTTCGCGACTGCATCCAGTATCGGCGCTGGGCGCGATCGCCGCAAGAACGTCCGTGCGTTAGTGTTACTTGGGCCGCCGCCGAACTACCTTTTTGGCCGCTTTGTGGATCGACCTCGTGAGACCATTTCCTCAACAGTTCGCAACACCCTAGCGAATTCGGACCGCAAGTGCTGCGCGTGTGCCGCATCCTGCCGCACGGTCCCCGTGACAAGGGTGCCGCGGCCCTGCTGCGCCTCGATCGTCGCGGGCGAGCAGCTTCACCGCCTGCCTGATCGTGACCCGGCGGCACTGCTACGAACTGGGACGGTGGAGTGACCAGCAATCCCTACCTAGCAAGCCCAATGCCAACCGACCGCGAAGGTGATCCTTTGCCGGGCGGAGCTTGATTCGTCATGCTGGAAGCCATTCTCCTATTGCTGGGAATTGGGGCCGCAGCCCTTCTGCCGATCGCCTTCTGGGGACTGCATCATCACGTATGACTGCGCCTCGGCGGCCTAGCGCCTCAAGTGGCGCCGGTTCACGCGGCGGGCTTGCTGCACGCGACTGTGATGACTGTGAGAAACGCCGTGTGAAGTAGTTCACAAGCGGGAGGTATCTCTGCGCCTAGCATGGGCGCTTCCACTGGAGGGAAGCGCAATGAGGTGGAACTTGGCAACCTATCGAACGCTCGCGCTGACCGCCGCTGTTCTAGCGGCAGCTGGTACCACTATGGCCATCGGTACTCCTCGTGGAGTCCACGAACCGATGTTGGGATCCGATTGGCAATGCAGCCGGACCATGCTGCTCGTGACCACGTGCGCACTGAAGCATTGAGCACAATAGCCGCAGACGCACGCTCGGTAAAGCTTAGCGGGCGCTCGTTCACACATCTCGACCCTAATGAATGTCGGCCTAACAATCGGTTAAGGAAGAACTCATAGCTTGTTCCGCCATTGACCTGCATCCCGTCAACGCATGACGAGGTGGGTCCAGGACGGGGCCGATACCATGGCGGACCTCAGGGAAAAATTGGACAAACTCCGTGCCGACGCCGCGGATTTGGCCCTTATGAGCAGGCGAACGAGCGACCCGCAAAAGCGCGCCCTTTTCGAACGCTTGGCAGATGAGCTCGCCATAGAGGCTCTCGAACTTGAGCAGGTGGTGAAGCTGCAAAGCCGGCGCTCCGGTCACAGCGACATGGACAAAGTCGTGCCCCTCCAGGCGCGTCCAGATCGTCGCTGACACAATCCCGCTTCCCTTTGTGGGCCACCGCCTCAACTCGCGGCCTCTCGTTCACGGCTGGCGAGCCTTCATGCTGCAACGGCTCAAGGTCTCTCCGGTCTGGTCTACAGTCCAAACTCCTCCGGCTCCAAGGTCGGCGGGTTTTTCATTGGGGCCTAGCCGTCCTGGCAGCTGATGCCGAGTCCGTCGCAGGTGAGGGCGAATAAGTCCTTTGTTTTTGAATCTTCAAAGCAGAACCTTGTGCCTATCTCCGCGCGGTCGGTCCACCAGCCAACGTTAGCTCCTTGGGCGATGCGGGCGGCTTCGCCTCGTAACAGGTCCAGTCGTTTCCCGGCGGCACGAACAATCAGGCAATTCTCCTTGGGCATAAACGTCCTCCAACGGCAATTTGGATTCCGCAAATTGTCGGTACAGAAAAACTTAGAACTTGCCGCGAGGGAAACAGAGCTTGTTGGTGATTAAAAGCAGCCGGCCTGCACGAAGGCCGCAGCGACTCCGCGCATGATCAAAAGACACCGGGTGAAAAGATCTAAGTGAAATATACAGCCAGCTCCGGTGGAATGATCCTATCGCGACATTTCTGGCTCGCAATATGATCCATTTCACAATCGGCCGCACCATGCATCAAGGGGCCGCCGCCGATGGGTTTGCTGGAAGACTACGGTTTGAAACGCTCAATTTGCATATGCTTAAAGTTCCGTGTGACTCGCTCAGAAGCTTCGAGAATTCAGGCTTTTGAGACAGGTGGGCATTCGTGCATTTGCGCAACCAACGCTACCATGCTGAAAGCGACCCGGCACGCAACTCCCAAAGGCAGAGAGCTATCACGACCTGTTTGGGCATGGTGGCCTCCTGACCACAGCCGCCTCTAGTTTCACTGACGTACGAGCTTGGATCTCATGCCGATCAGCATGGTGTAGGCAAGTCGTCGCCAAATCAGGTTCATCAGGACTAGCATGGTGGCATCCCCGCGTCTGATGCCATCAACCTAGAACCTTGCCTGTTTCCGGACGACTTCGCCGATCGCGTAAAATGGTTTCGTGCATCGGCGGTAGCCGCGCCAGCCGCTGGCAACGCCAACGGGCCGGCTTCGGCGCGCGCCAGCTTTTCCGCTCGGCCGGCTGCCCGGCGACGATCCAAGCATCAGTGCAACGGCGTCGGGCGCATTGCTCAAGAATTCGCCTTGCAATTGTGCCCGTCCACTGTCGTAATGCTATGATTGTCGAGATATTTTTCAGTCCAGTAGTGTTGAGGTCGTGATGAGTATTTCCGATCGAACTTTCGACGCCGCTTTTGCTCTGCACCAACGTATCGTATTTATCGAATGTCAAATTGCTGAATTAGGTGTCCTGCGAAACCGATTAGCGCAAGCTCAGTTGCGCCGCTCGCGGTCAAGGTCGAGCCGTTCAGCTTCCAAGAAACTAGGTCGGCGCCCTAGGTGTAGGTAACTCTCCGCGCAACCAACCCCGAGTTGCCGTCTGCCCCTCGTAAGCCCGAGCTATGGGCAATTTCGTGAGTCGGGGGGATTCATGGAACGGCAGCCGTTTGAGAGCATGTCTCTCGAAGAGCTTTGGCGACTCCATACGGTCGTCAATGACATTCTTGCCGCGAGACTCGTGGCCAAGAAGGAAGAGCTCGAACGGCGTTTGGGACTGCTCAACCGGGAAGACAAGCCTCCCAATTAATAGGATCGCCTGATTGGCGGGCCGCCTGCCCTTCACGCTGACGAGCCTCTGTACTAGCACTTGCAGTGCCGCGCCGATCGTGCGGAACGTCGCGGCGCTGGCCGCAGGAGACGTCCTATAAGCTTTTAGGCGCTCCTGCGGCCTTTCGTCGTTGCTCCGGCGCTCTTACCCCGCAATTGGATCGGCAGCCGGGAGCATTGGGGCTGGTTAACGATCCCTGCCATGATCGCTTCCAGACTGGTGCGCCTGTCCCAGCTCGCTCACTCCGGGCGATCTCCTTGGCGATCTTTTTGGCGATCTCTTCCTTCTTCCTCGGCAGGCGGTTGATCGAGCGCCGGCCCGGGGTCGAACTGCACAAAGGTCGAGATGCGGATCTCTAAAGCCGGTTTCCCTCATCAAAACGGGTGAAGTGCAATTTTGCTGTCTCTATGGCAAAGTGCGTGAGAGAGCGGACTGCTGAGCCCTCTCGTTCTATTTTGAGACTAGTGAGACAATCGCCAGTCGTGAACCGGCTAGCGTCCACCCTTAGATTCTTCAAGCACGAGGGGCCCGCTCACACGTGCCTATGCAGTCCCCAAAACGCAATAAGCAGAAGGGCCACGGCTCCAATTCCCAGCAGCATGAGAATAGCTTCCAGCATGACGAATCAAGCTCCGCCCTTGCACAGGCTACACCCCGGCGGGAAATTGTCATCAAAGGCTGAGCCGCGCGCCCAGATTGAAGGTTCTGCTCAGTTGGCCCGCGCTCAAATCGACCTATATGCGTGCCGGGCGGCTGTCTTTCGCGACCCCGTCGTAGCGTGCTCCAAGATGAGCGCACCGAGCATCGCAACAGCCACTCGTGGCGAGCCTTGAACGTCCGGAAGATCGGTGCAGAGAGAGACCTGGCGAGACGGCAACTGGAGGCCGAGATGGATCTCGCTGAGCGGAACTTTAGACAGAAGCAGTTGCTTCGTGACTATCGCGCAGAGTGGAATTCGGCGAAGCGATGCCGATGATCAGCGGGCCTGAGCCGGTGTTCGGCGCTTTGCAGGCGCGCGTCGCGAGCTCATGAAACTGTCGAATTGCTGGCAGCAATACCTCATCCGTCGTCAGTGGATATTGGAAGTCAGGCCATCGGGGTAAGGCGCGGCCCATCTTCGTAGCTACTCACCGTAGCTATTTGCGCGACGTCCCTTTTGATCCAAAGAAGTCGATGTCTTTTCAGCATCCTGTCGTTGTTGGTGTGGAGGAGCGGATGTCCGCCACGTCAATGTGAGTCGACAATGCCCGCTCCGCGCACACGCGGAGCTGCACTGACATATGTTGAGTTCATCAATTCGAACGATAGCCGCACTTGCATGGAAGCGGAGCATGAATTTCAGCATGCTCCTACCGCGTGAAACTCGAATCCAGCTAAGCGAAAAACTGGTAGTCAGACGTGGGGAGACCACCGGCTGTGGAGTTTCCTGTCAGCGTGATTGTCCATTTGTGGGCGAAAGATTTGACGCCTCCAACCCGGAAATTGGAAAGGTCGGCACATTCGCTATCGTGCCCGCTGGCCAAGCGCATTTCGTTTGGACCTTAGACGAAGAAGCCGTCGTTCAACTTCAATTTGAGGGTCCTTCGAAGACAATTTTCGTCGATCCAGCGGATGAGCCGCAACAGAAGTAGCGCTACTGGCGAATGTCGCTTGTTGGCCCATCGCTGCCACGTCCTACGGCCAAGGATATGTCGGCTGTCAGGGGTAGACCGAACTAACTTAAGCTGGGCTAAACCGTCGCGATTGACTCGATGCCGACATTTCAGCTCTCCAATTTTGCACCTACAACTGTGACGGTCTTGCCTATCTCGAAACTCAACAGATCTTCGCCGACGACGAGCGGCCCGGAATAGGTCTCGCGCGTCGCTGAAATTAAATCCCCTATGCTAGGCGCCGCGACGGCTCTGCTCGCAAGCATAACGAGATGGGTAAAAGCCGCCATTTTCGGCCTTGTCTTCGCAAATACCCGTCCAGCCTCCTGCGGCGAGGTGTGATGATTGAGGATGCGCTGGATGTAAATTTCATCCAAAAGTTCAAGGCGCGCCATCGCTACCTCATGCACCAGCAGATCGGCGCCCGCGCCGTAGCGCACCACGTTGGCGTTGTAGCGAGTGTCGCCGGAGATCACGGCAACCCGGCTCTGGTACTCGATCCGGTAACCATAAGCCGGCTTGATCGCCTCACCATGGTCGACCGAGAAGGCAATAACCCTTAGATCGCCGGCCTCGTAGACGATGCCGTCCTCGGAAAATTCCTTCACAGTGATAGCGGCGTGCTCGCGGGCGAGCTTCTCATCCTCGATACGAATCTCGATGTCCTGCGCATAAGCCGCTTCGAGATGATGCATAAGCCTTGCGGTGCCGACCGGGCCGATCACGTTGAACGGCCGACGACGGTTGGCGAAATAGGAGCTCAGCCAGCCTGTCAACCAGAGGTCGGGAATGCCCACGGTGTGGTCCGAATGAAAATGCGTGAGCAATAGCGCATCGAGTTTGCCGATGGGAACACCGAGCTGAAAGAGCCGCATCGTGGCGCCGCGACCAGCATCGATAAGGAGAGTGTGATCGCCCGCCTCGATAAGCGTGCTCGGCCCGAACCGATCTGGACGGGGGATCGGTACCCCCGTCCCGAGCAGCGTCACCCGGAAATCCGCGGTCATTGCTACTCGACCTTAATGCCGGCATCGGAGACGACTTGGTGCCAGTGCGTGATCTGATCGCCGACCATGCGGCCAAATTGCTCGGGCGTGCCGCCTGCGGCTTCGGCGCCGATCTTTCCCAGTGCTTCCCGCACCGACGGCCTTTGTAATGCCTTGTTGATCGCTGCGTTGAGCTGCGTCACCGCTTCCTTCGGCGTGCCGTGTTTGACCGCAAACCCCGTCCAGTCCTCGACAACCAACGACGGATAACCTGCTTCGACGATGGTTGGCACGTCAGGAAGGGTCGGCACGCGCTTCGGGCCAGTCACTGCCAGAGCCCGCAGCTTGCCGGTCTTGATCAGGTCTACCACGGGCAAAATTGTGATGAACTGGAAGGCGTTGGTGCCGTTGAGCAGGTCGCCGATTGCTTGCGAAAATTGCGCGTATGGAACGTGCTGGGCGCGCGTACCGGTCTGCTGCTTGAACTGCTCGCCGATCAGATGCGCGGGCGTGCCGAACCCCCCCGAGGAAAACGTCAGCTTGTCCCGCTGGCTTTTTAGCAAGGCGACCAGCTCCGCCACTGTCGTCGCCGGCACAGACGGATTCACCACCAGCACATTGTAGGATACGGTCGCCTTGATGACGGGATCGAAATCTTTGTCGAGGTCAAACGCGATTTTGGGCAACAGGGACGGCGCCGCGACCGATGGCACCGACATCGCATAGAGGCTGTTGCCGTCCGCCGGTTGATTTAAGACGTCGGTCGCAGCAATGGTCGTGACGCCGCCGGGGCGGTTCTCGACGACCACGCGCCAGCCTTCCGATTCCGCCAATTCCTTTGAAATGATGCGGCTTATGATGTCGGGCGGCGTACTGGCCGAGTTCGGCGCCACGAAACGAACAGTCCCAGAAGGAAAGGATTGTGCTGAAATCGGTAGGCTAGAAGCCATCAAAAGCGCCACGGCCGCGATCGGCAATGCAGTTCTTTGGCTAAACTGGCGAGGTGTCATGGAAGTCTCCATCAAGGGATGAACTCTCAATCCGCAACCTGCAGGCACATGACTTTCCAGCGGGTCGATGAAAGACGCTATAAAAATCGACGTGCGTTTCGCAATGTGAAACGCTATGTTCCACAATGTGGAATCTGGATGGACGGAACTCTGGTGGCGGGACCTAAAATCATCAAGAGCCTAGAGCGAGGGCTGCAGGTGCTTCAGGCGCTGCAAATGCAGCCGGACTCCTCGCTTCAAGAACTTTACATTTTGACCGGCATCTCCAAGCCCAGCCTGCTTCGGATCCTCCACACCCTCGCTCGGTCGGGCATCGTCACGCGACGGCTTGGCGACGGCCGTTATCGCATCGGCGCGATGCTTTCGCAGCATGCGCCGTCGCACCGTGAACATCGCGACAAGATTGCGGAAGCCGCGGCTCCGATTTTGGACCGATTATGCGAGCGCGTATCTTGGCCATCAGATTTGATGGTGCCTGCCGGCGATCACATGGAGATCTGCGAGACAACCCGAGCGCGGAGCCCGTTCCTGTTGCAGCAGGAGCGCATAGGATTGCCGGTAAACTGGTTATGGTCTGCCGTGGGGACGGCTTATCTTGCGTACTGTCCTGCGAAAGAACGACAGCGCGTCATTGGCTTGCTGCGCGCGTCCACCCGCCCGGAAGATCGGCTGGCACGCGAACCGGCGCGGCTGAGTGCCATTCTCGATGAGGTTCGGGCGCGCGGTTACGGCATACGGAACTCCATGCACACAGGAGGCTACTATGGCGGACCGCCGCACTCAGACGGCCTGTTTTCAATTTCTGTTCCCCTGCTGGACGGACCCCGCGTGCTGGGAGCGATCAATATGCTGTGGCTCAAGAACGCATTCTCCATCGAAGCGTTCGCGGCCCGTCATCTCGGCGAACTTCAGAATGCAGCGGCGGAAATCGCAAGTACAGTTCGGCGGCGAAGAAAGCGTTGATGTCTCCTAGGGGCCCATAGCGCCGAGCCGTGACGTTCACTCTGGCGTCGGCTGTTTGGGGGAAACCGGACGTGGTTGAGGGCATGCGAAATCGACGCTCATGACCCATAGCGGACGCCAGCTTGCAACGCTGGAATTATCTATTTTCAGCCGCGCGTGCCTTCAACGGGATAGTACGGGCAGATACACTACGCCATCATGTTGAGAGGACTGACATGCGGCGGCGGCAGTTTATCGGTCTAATCTGGGGCGCAGGGGCGTCGTTGCCTTTAAGGGCTTTGGCGCAGCAGCGCGAGAGGACGCGGCACATTGGCGTGTTGATGCACTTGTCGGCCGATGATCCGGAAGGTCAAAGCCGCGTTGTTGCCTTTCTCCAGGGGTTACAAGAAGCAGGTTGGGCCGTCGGCCGCAATGTATCCGTTGACGTCCGATGGGCAGCGGCGGACATTGAGGTGATGAAACGAGCTGCGACAGAGCTGGTTGCGCGCCAACCCGACCTCCTATTCACGAGCTCAACACCAGCCGCTGCGGCGATGTTGGAAGCTACCCGCACCATTCCCGTCGTTTTTGTATTGGTCGCCGATCCGGTTGGAACGGGCCTGATTGCAAGTCTTCCGCGGCCCGGCGGCAATATGACAGGGTTTGCTCCAATCGTACCTTCTCTTGGTGGCAAGTGGGCAGAGCTAATCAAGGAAATCGCGCCTTCCGTCCGTCGGATCACGATGCTGTTTAACCCGTTATCGGCGACCTTCATCGAAAGCTATGCCGACACTTTCAAAAAAGCGGCTTCGTCACTGGGCGTCGAAGCTAAACTTGCACCCGTAGAAAATATGGACGCAATTGAGGCCCAGGTCACTGGTGAGGCTGGTAAGACAGATGGCGCTCTCGTCATCATACCCGATGCCTTCACAGAACTTCATCGTGCGGAGATCATCTCCCTGACAGTGAGGCATCGTGTTCCCGCTATCAATTGGTCCCGATCATTCGCTGAAGGCGGCGGCTTGATCTCCTATGGTCCCAACCTTGTGGAGGAATATAGGAGGGGGGCCACGTACGCCGACCGCATCCTTAAGGGCGCGAAAGCAAGCGAACTTCCAGTTCAAACACCAATCAAGTTTGAACTGGTGGTCAATACGAAGAGCGCTAAAAGTCTTGGTCTTGTTGTCCCTTCGGCGCTTTTGGCTCGCGCCGACGAAGTGATCGAATGACCGCTTCTGGCCCCTTTGAGACCTATCGACTATCTGCGGGAATGTCCGTTTCTCGGGGTAAGTCGGAAGTCACGAGCGGGCAGCCACATTGCGGACTATCGGGCTTACGCGGACGTTGCGCTAGTTGTCTTCGATCAGGAGCAGCCCGCGTTTTTTATCGCCGTCGAGGGTGTCCATCGCAGAGAACAGCCGCTGACGCTGGATCAGCCAAGGCTTGTAATGTTCATTCACATCAAGGACAAACACTAAATCCTCGTCTTTCAAATACCCTCCGATCGGGGAAAAGTGACCGACCCCGGCGCCAAAGATTTTATCTCGGGCAAAATTGACAATGTAGCGGCGGCCGGGGTCGTTGCTGCGTTTCATATGCTCGCGGAATTCCTCGCCCGTCAGATTCCGAAGGACGGTGATCCTCCGACGGGTTTTGGCGCGCGCGACATCGGCAAGCTCATCAAGCGTAAGACCCATAAAGCAAATGCCTGTCCAACATTTTCCTGTTCCTTCGAGCACCAGGGTCTCGGTTGTCTTCTGCTCGTCGAGCGAACGAAACGTGTTGGCGACACTGGCTGGGCCACAGCGTGAGCCATTCGATTGCCATGTGATTTCCATCCTAAACGTAGTCGCGACCGGAAGCCGCCATGCGCGGTCGATCAATTCTGATCTTTGAATGACCGAAGATTGGATCGCCTCTGGGGCTACGCTCTGTCGGCTAACGGCAAAATAGCCGGAGCCGCTAAATAGAACGAGACCAACTGCTACACCGAAACGTCCGACGCGTTTCATGGAAGCGACTCTAAGAACGGGGTGGAGGCGAAAACGCTATCACAGCCGGATGCATCTGCCAGGAACGAGAACGTCAGCTTTCGGATTCCTGTCTGCGTGGAGTTTAAGCGCTGCCCGCTTCGGGCGCGTGTGCGGCAGCTCACATCATGCAAGAGAATCGTGATTTCCCGAGCGCAATATCGGCAGGTTGTGACCAGAAGCGCAGCGCCTCAACGTGACGGAGATGTGCTATTCCTTTGGTCGGAGGCGCCGACCCGCATACTCGGTCTAGGACCTGCCGGCCTGCCGTGAGGTGATCCAATGAAGCGGCGCGAATTTATCACACTTATCGGCGGCGCGGCGACGTGGCCGCTCTCCGCGCGCGCCCAGCAAAGGCGGAAAGTTGCCCGGGTCGGCGTGCTCTGGCACGCGGGGAGCGCCGAGCAAGAAGCGGTTTTCCTGAGGCCGCTGCTACAAGGGATGACTGAGCTGGGATACGTCGAAGGGCAAAACGTCGTCTACGAACATCGCTTTGCGGCGGAACAGCCAGAACGCTTCAAAGCGATGGCTGCGGAGCTGGCGCAGCTCAAGCTCGATGCCATTATCACCTCCGCGCCGGCAGCCTCGTACGCTGCGAAGGTCGCAACGACGACAATTCCGATTGTGTTCATTGTCGTTCCGGACCCGGTAGAAGGCGGGCTGGTCGATAGCCTCTCGCGTCCAGGGGGCAACATCACCGGATATGCAGTGGTGGACGTCAGCCCCAAGCGGCTTCAACTGTTCAAGGAGAGCCTTCCTGGCCTTTCTCGCGTAGCGCTGCTCATCAATCCAGATAACCGATCAACTGCCCAGCGCTTTGTCGATCATGCTCAAGCAGCGGGCGATCCGCTGAATCTAACGGTTCAGCCGGTCGAGGTGCTCGGTCCGCAAGGTTTTGAGCGCGCTTTCTCGCAAGTCCCCCGAGACCGAAAGACCGGCGTGATGACAGTTTTCGACTCCATGTTTTTCAATGAGCGCAGGAAAATGGCGCAAATTGCAATGGCGCATGGCGTGCCTGTGATGGCACCTGCCGACGTCTACGTGACGGCAGGCCTGCTGATGTCCTATGGTCCCAATCTGGTCGACCTGTACCGGCGCGCGGGTCTTTACGTCGATAAGATTCTCAAGGGCGAGAAGCCCGGCACTCTTCCCGTCGAGCAACCAGTCAAGTACGACTTCACCATCAATCTAAAGACCGCCAGGGCAATAGGCCTCGACCTCCCGCCGTCTCTGCTCGCCCGCGCGGACGAGGTTATCGAGTAGCATTGCCAGGCGCGCAGTCAATTGCTGCGGTGCATGCGTCAGGTTTTGGCCCATAGCGCCGAGCCGTGACGTTCACTCTGGCGTCGGCTGTTTGGGGGAAACCGGACGTGGTTGAGGGCATGCGAAATCGACGCTCATGACCCAAGGCGGAAGTCGCTCATTTGATTTTATTGTGGCGCGCAGCACAAGCTTCCTGTGATAATTCAATCTGCTTGATGGCTTCGGCAGGGGCTCTCCATGAGACGGCGCGACTGTTTGCGGTTGATCGGAAGTGCGGTCGGCGCACTTCTTCTGCATGGTGCATCCAGCGCACAGCAGAAGATGCGTCGGCTGGCATTCGTTCATTCTGGCATCCCCGCCGATCAGCTCACCGAGAGCGCTGGTCCATTCTGGGTACGACGGGTCTACCAGACCCTGCGTGAATTGGGGGATGTGGAAGGACAGAACCTTATCGTGGAGCGCTTTTCGGCAGGAGGCCGATACGAACAGTTCGCCCCCCTCGCCGCCGACGTCGTAAGCCGCAAGCCAGACGTCATCATTCTCAACTTCAACGACCTCGCCAAGAAATTCACGGCTGCCACTTCGACGATCCCGCTGGTTGCTATCACTGGCGATCCAGTTGCAGCCGGATTGCTCACCAGTCTCGCTCATCCCGGCGGCAATCTGACCGGCGTGAGCATCAATGCCGGTCTCGAAATTTACGGCAAGCGCTTGCAGCTCATCAAGGAAGCAATGCCAACGACTAGGAAAGTAATGGCTCTTTTTTCCGGCGCGTTAAGCGGCATGTCCGCATATGAAGAAGCTGCGCGACAATTGGGAATAGAACTGACCGCGAAACAGCTGGCCGAGGTGAATGATGCTCAACTTCGCCATACCTTCGCGGAGATTTCGGAGCAGCAATTCGATGCCGCAATAGTAGATGAAGGCGGCAGCTTTCTGGCGCAACGGACCCTCATGGCAGCACTCGAAGAGCAATACCGTTTGCTGGTGCTTTATCCATACCGTGACTATGTCGAAGAAGGCGGAGCAATGGCCTATGCGCCGGACCTCGGAGAGCTGGCGCAGCGAATTGCCAATGACGTCCATCAAATTCTCAATGGCACCAAAGCTGGCGACATCCCATTCTATCAGCCCAGCAAGTTTCAATTGATCGTCAACGCAAGAGCAGCCAGGGCGTTCAATTTGTCGCCGACACTGATTGCCCGCGCTGACGAGGTGATCGAATAACGACGCATTGCTGCGGTGCACGAGCCTGCTGTTGATGCTGTTGTCTAATCGCTACCGGGGCGTCAAGCATCTAATCGCTGAGGAGACACTGCCGGGTGCATGGTTGTCTTCGCGGTCGGCATCA
>NZ_LBJC01000026.1 GCF_004114535.1 Bradyrhizobium nanningense | reverse complement strand
TCCTGCACCACCGCGGTGAGCGCCTTCTCGGCCATCCGGCGCGGCTCCAGGAAGCCGGGAAAGTAGGAACCCTTGCGCAGCTTTGGAATGCGCGGGCGTGGAATGTCGCCGCTGCGTGCCTCATGATGAAGCCAGTCGGAAAGCCGGATGCGGTAAATCCGCACGTCCGGTTTGATGAGCGGGGAAGGGAAACGGGGCGAGGCCGCACGGCCCGAGCAACCGCGCCCTTCCTCGACTCTACTGAGATATCGTAGGCTTGGCCGTTGTGGGGAAAAGCGGTAGCGCTGCAGGGACTCGAACCCCCGACAACTCTCAGAACTCATTCAAACACGAGCTGCTCTTCGTCGAGAGTTTGCTACCGAGCCATTCCGACAAGGTAAAACCTGTTGGGGTCCTGAATAGGCCGCAACCGATAACGTACCCGCACTCCCCTTAGTGCAAGCCGGTTTCGCGCGAGGCGGGATTGCAGTCGCTCGGCCACGTTCGGAGCGGTCCGAACAATTTGAAGCAGGAAATCATCTGCCACGTCGGGATCGATGACCGCGGCGGATTTGCGATCAGTGGAGCCGAAGCTCGCCGGGATGCTCGCTTGTTACGCCGGGCTTTGAAGGTCGGTATGAGGTCGCCGTTATACGAACGACATTGCCTCTGCACTTTCAAGGATCAGCCTGAGTTCGGAAAGGGCTTTCTCCAGCTTTTCTTCGGTTTCCGGATGTCCCAGACAGATCCTGATGCCTAGGGTGCCGCGATCGACCTGCTGCAGCGCTCCCGGTGGAGCGATGGTGATACCGGACTGAGCGGCCTGCGTTATCAACGCGATCAGGGTCCGTCCGGCCGGAATAGGCAGCCAGCGATGGAAGCCGGGGCAGCCGACAACGGCGAGAGCCAGTTGCCCAATACACGGTCCGCAATCGCATTGCGGCGCGCCGCCGCCCCGCGTTTGGCATGCACCTGTCTCGAGAGATCGCCGCTATGGATCAGCCGCGAAACGACCTCCGACATTATGGGAGACGCCATCCACCCCGTGGCGCGGATTGCATTGATGACGCGATCGCGGAAAGGCTCCGGAGCGACGAGTGAGCCGATGCGCAGGCCAGGTGCGAGGCACTTCGCGAAGCTGCTCACGTAAAAGCTTCGCTCGGGGATCAGCATCGAGATCGGGATAGGGGGAGATTCGAACAAGAACGCATAGACGTCGTCTTCGATCAGGAAAGCGCCGTGCTTCTTGATCACGTTCGCGATCAGCTCGCGCCGCTCGGACGACATCACCGTCGCGGTTGGCGTCTGCAAGGTAGGGGTCGCGAAAAGCGCGCGCGCTCCGGTTTCGCCGAAAGCGCGATCCAACGCTTCGGGAAGCAGGCCGTGGGCATCGCCCGGCACGCCGTGCAAGCGATAGCCGTTCTGCGACGACAGCGCTACCATTCCGGAATAAGTAAATTGCTCGGTAAGCACCGCTTCACCGGGTGCGGAAACCATATTGAGTGCGATCGAGATCGCGTGCTGACCGCCGTGAGTTATAAAGAGGTTCTGAACGTCCGTCTTCAATCCGAGATCGGAAAGCCACCCCAGAAATATCTCCCTGTGAGCTGCCGCGCCCTGGTGTGGGAGGTACCCCAGCAGAGACTCGAGCACGCCATCGTCCAGCAATTCGGACATCACGGATGCGATGAGCTCGCTCTCGCCTGTCGACGGTGGCACATTCAGTGCGAGATTGATGCTGCCCTGTCCAGCTGCTCCGCCGTTGGGCGAGGGGCGTCGCCGCTGCACGAAGGTGCCTCGGCCGACTTCACCCGAAATAAGCCCGCGAGCTTCCGCTTCTCGCGATCTCCGTGTCGCACCTTGAGGAGGACTGGGATCTACAGCTGGATTTTCCGCTTGGGCTTCACGATGAGCCCCGTCGCCCCGGCAGCAAAATAGGCATGGCACGTTGGGCAGCCGACCGTGCCGTCGATAAGATCCGCGATCGTTTTGGATCCTTCGTCGTGAAACATGAGCGTGGTCACACCCGTCGTCTTTGCGTCCTCGCGGTTCGGTTCGGCCGGTAGGCTGACCGGCCCAGCAACCCTGAGGTTAGTCCGGTCCGCGCCGGGCGGCGAGTATCGTATGCAACGTTGCGTGTGGCCGGCGCGCCCGTCGCCACATCTTCGGTACAATTGCCGGACCGTGCTACTTTCCCGCGCCTGTCGTCAGCCCGCTGACAATGTAGCGCTCGAGGAAGATGCCGACCAGGACGAGCGGGGCGATTGCCGCCGTCGACAGCGCTGCCATCGACCACCAGTTGATGCCTTGCGAGCCGGTCTGGCTCGCCACCATCACCGGCAGCGTCTTCGCATCCGTGCTGGTGAGGAGGGCTGCGAAGAAATACTCATTCCAGCACAGCACCAGCGACAGGATGAAAGCGGCCACCATCCCGGGCACTGCAAGCGGCAGCACGATGCGCAGGAACGCGCCCCAGGTCGACAGTCCATCGACGAACGCGGCTTCATCGAGCTCGATCGGAATCGCGTTGAACTGGTCGCGCATGATCCAGATGACGATGGGCAGGACGGAAAGCGTATAGAGCAGGATCAGGCCGAAGCGGGTGTCGAGCAGCGCGAGCGCCTTGTAGAGCACGAGGAAGGGCAGGGCGAGCACGACCGGCGGCAAGATCAGTTGCGACATGAAGAAGAACAGGATGTCGTCGTTGCGCATCCAGGCGAATTTGTAGCGGAAGCGGCTGAGGCCATAAGCGGCAAGCGAACCGAGGATCAACGCGAGCAGGGACGCGCCGACCGAGGTGATGATGCTGTTGACGAACCGGCTCGTGAACTCCGCGCGGGCGGTCGAGGTGCCGAACAGCGCGTCTGGCGAAAGCCCGAGCGAGCGCCATCCCTTCCAGTCCGGCTGGAAATCGACCCACGGGATCAGATGCGCCTGCGTCACGTCGACCGCCGATTTGAACGACGTCGTCACCGTCCAGTAAATCGGGAAGAGGCAAATGAGCGTCCAGAACAGGAGCGCGGCATAGATCAGCACGCGGCCAAGCGCCCGCTTGGCGCGCGGTGCCGCGGGATGCCGCCGGACGGGCTTCAATGCCGATGTCGATATCGACACGCGCGTGGACTCCTTGGTTCTAGACGACTCTCTGCGTCCAACGCTTGGACAGGCGCAGGAGCAGCGTCAGGAGGACGATGATCAGCACCAGATAGACCATGGCGAGTGCCGTGCCGTATCCGACATTGGAGCGGTCGCGGTACACGCGATAGATGAAGCTCGACACGGTGTCGGTGGCGCCCCCGGGCCCGCCGGCCGTCACGTTGATTACGATGTCCGCAAGCTTCAGCTTGAAGATGATGCGGATGATGAGGACGGTGATGCTGACCGGCAGCATGATCGGAAAGGTGACGTGCCAGAACGACTGCCAGGCGTTGGCGCCATCGACCTTGGCGGCCTCCTGTACCTCCCGCGGCATGGCCTGGAGGCCGGCGAGCAGGATGATCATGATGAAGGGGATCGACACCCAGGCGTCCATCGCCTGGATACTCAAGCGTGCCATCCAGGGCGAAGCGAAGAACGCCGGGTTCTCCCATCCAAGATAGCGCGCCAGCGCCGCAGCGGGCCCGAAGCGATATTCGAGGAGCGACTTGCCGATCATCCAGCTCACCGCGACAGGGCTCAGCATCATCGGCAGCAGGAACACCACACGGAAGAACTTACGCGCGCGGATCTCGGCGCTAAGCAGCAGCGCGAGGCCGAACGCGATCGCGTACTCGCCGAGGACTGCGACCGCGTAGAAGATCATGTTGCCCAGCGCGTTCCAGTAATAGGTGTCGTTGAGCATCCCGACGAGATTGCCGAAGCCGCTGAAGCGCGGGCCTTCGACCGAGCTGAGATTCCAGTCGAGCGAGGCGATATAGATCCCGAAGATGGTCGGGAAGATCACCACCGCAATGGTGAAGAACACCGCCGGCAGCAGGAACAGCGCGCGCTGGCCGCGCTCGCCGCGGATCAGCACTTGGGCGATGGCAAAGGCGAGGGCCCAGATGAGATAGGCGATGAGGATCGGTCGCCAATCGGAGAACCCGGACGCGGTCGCACTGGTCGTGTGCAGGATCTGGACGAGGAGCACGAGCAGGAAGCCGAGCGACGCCAGCGCGACAAGCGCGCGGCCGGCGGCCTTCCGCCTGGCCGGTGCGCGCGCTACCGCGAGCTGTTGGTGCAGGTCGTCGGTCACGGGAGCTGAATTCTGCATGGCAATCGAACTCTGCCGATCCTGAATGCCGGCCGGCCGCCGGGCATTCGGCTGGCACCGCGAGAGCGTCGCCAGCCGAGGGTCTTCGTGATGCTCAAGCGGCTACACGCCGAGCGAGGCCTTGTAGAGTCCGATCTGCCGCTCGCGGCCAATCTGGTCGGTCAGCGTCTCCCAGGCGGCGGCGATGTTGTTCGCGCCGGTCTGCGCGTCGACCTTGCCGGCAAAAATCTTCGTCAGCTCATCCTCCGCGATGCTGTAGTACTGGAAGATGCCGGGGATGCGCGGCTCGACCGCCCGGTTCGGATGATTGTAGGAGCCAAGCTGCGAGTTGAGGTAGGAGGTGATGTATTTGCGGTCATAGCCCGCGGCCACCCATTCGTCGAACTGGAAGTGGCTGGTGCGGTGGGCCTGGAAGCCCGACGGATACATCACCATCCACAGCGACAGATCCTTGCCGCCGAGATGCGCGGCCGCGCTCCAGGCGGCCTTGTGCTTCTTCTCGTCGCCATTGACCCTGGCCATCACATAGACGCCCCAGCCGAGATAGGCGCAGTTCGGCGCGTGGTTCGGACCGCTCGCGAGCTTATCCCACTGTCCGGTCTTGGAATTATAGACATCGTCCGATCCCGGCAGGATGTCGAAGCCGACGATATCGCCGATGACCGAGGTGTCGCTCGCCTTGGCGACCTGGCCGATGTCGCCCCACCAGGGGATCATCGAGCCGATGCCGGCGAGAAATTGCTGGAAGCCGGTGGTGTTCGGATCGGCGTTGAGTTGGTCGGCCGGCTCGAATGGCAGCGCGTCAATGACGTCCTGGATAGCGCGCACCCAGGCCGGATTGTTGATGCGCGGCTTCATCGTATCGATGTCGAACAGCCAAGCCTTGTCGTCGGGATGTTTGGCGTAGGCAGAGGCGCGGCTGCCGAGGAAATAGAAGCCGAAGCCGCCCCAGGGCTTTGGCGCATCGAGATAGCCGAACGCGTTCTGGTTCTTGATCTTCTTGCCTTTGAGGAATTTCGTCACCGCCTGGACCTGCTGCCAGGTTTTCGGCACGCCCCATTCGCCCGTATTGCCGGCGTCCTTCCAGGCTTTGGCAAGGGCTGCGTCGGAGAAGACGTCGGTGCGGTAGTTGAAGTTGTGGCAGTCGCCGTCGATGGTGACGCGATAGGTCTTGCCGTTCCAGGTTCCGACCGGCGGCTTCAGATATTCGACATAGTCATCGATATCGATCTGCTTTTTGACCCAGTCCGGCATCTCCGATGCCAGTCCCTTGCCACAGACATCGCCCTCGAACGGCGCGCCCATCTCGAGGATGTCGAAATCGACCGTGCCCGTCGCGATCGCCTGCTGGAGCCGTGGGTTGTAGTCGGCCTGGGCGAGATCGATCCAGGAGATTTTCGCGCCCGTATAAGCTTCCCACGGCTTGAGGAAGCCGCGGAACAGGAGATTATGCAGGTTCTGATTGTTGAGTCCCATAAACGAGAGTTCGACGCCCTTGAATTCGCCTTCCTTGATGCTCGCTTTGGTCGGGCCGAGGCAGAGTTCGCCGACCTTCTGCCAATCGGCGTCCGTCGGTGCACCCTTGCCGACACCCGGAATTTGCGCGATCTGCGCGCGTAGGTTGGCTTGCGCCAATGCGAGTTCCGAGAACGTGCCGAGTGCTCCGCTGGTGCCGAGTGCTGCGGCGCTCGCCGCGCCTCTCAGCACCGTTCGCCGGTTCGGCTGGAATGCGGAATGCTGATCGTGATCGTGCTGTTTCACCGCGATACCCTCCCGTTTTTGACTTTCTTTGCGTGACCTTCTTTTGTGAAGTCCACCTCGCCCGAGCACCTCGATGACATGACGCTCGGCGGACTTCCGCGTCGTGGCGATGGCGGCAGAGGCCGTGTCGAGTATGCAGCGGCACATATCAAAGTCAACGAATGCGCGTGAAGTTGAGGTCGCGCGTGCCGTCGATGCGCGAACCAGAGCAGAGTCTTCGCAATGCCGCGCTGCAAGATGATTGATGCCGTGCAGCGCCGATCACCGTCGCGGAGATCGTGAATGAGCAGGTTCCGCAAGCGCGACATCATCTCGACGTCGTATTTATGTCAGACGCCTCGCGCAGCCGTGCCGTCGTCCAGACGGCTTGTGAGGTGTTCACCTCAAGCAGCATCAGGCGGGATGACGCCCTTCTTGAAGATGAAGCAGCCATAGAAGCGCCGCTCTCCGGTCTGGACCACGCAATAGGATCTCTTCGCAAGCTCGTAGAATGCAAAGCGCTCGACTGAGGCCATCGGAAAAGATCGGCCCTGCGCCGCATCGATTTCGGCCTGGACCTCGCTCTGCACAGGCGGAATTTCGTTGGGCTGGCCGACGATCTCCATGCGGGAGGCCGGCTTGTCCACGAAGCTGTCGAGCGGCAGTACCGACAGGATCGAGCGGGCGGCGCGGCTTGCGGTGACGTTGTCGATGCGCAGCAGTCGCCCCAGCACAGTCTGGCGCGCGACCGCGTCGGCCGGAAAGTTCGTGTCGCAGAGCACGAGATCGTCGCCATGCCCCATGGACCGCAGCGCATAGAGAACATCGGCATTCAAAAGCGGATCGATCGATTTCAGCATGCGGCGTCTCCCTTGACGAGATCAGGCTTCTTGGATTGATTAACTATCCGACGTTGCGGAGCCGTCGTCCATATCGACGTCCACGATTTGCGAGGATCATGTATCTCGGCATCGATCTCGGCGCGTCGGCGGCCGTCCTCGTCGATCGCGCTCAACGCGTGATCGCGAGCGCGAATCGGCCGTTGGAGACGGCCGCGACGCGTCCTGGTCTTGCTGTATGTCGCGATGAGCCCCTAGCCCGTATTCCTGACCGCCTCAGCTAGCATGGCGTAAAGCTCGCGCCTGCTGAATTCATTAGGCTGCTGCCTCTCTAGCGGTTTCGATACCTCCTTTTCCATCGGGCCGGCACAGGCGGCCGACAACGCCGGCCGTCGCTTCGGGACTGGCCTTATTCTGGGCTTTGCTGCTGGCGGCTTGTGACCACGCTTCAGGTGCAATCGAGTCAGCCTCCCGCAAACTGCGTTACGGCTACACCCGAGTGCGCGCGCGATCTGTGCGGCGCTGTGTCCCAATGCCCAGAGTTCTTTGAGCAGCGCTAAGTCTCTCTCATCCCAACTCGTGCGAGATACTATAACGCCAACTGCCAACGACCGGATAGTCTAGTCTTCGTCTGGCTCGCGCACGACCGGTGGTTCGTCGGCGCGGTCCTCTTCATCTTCCTCATCGTCATCTTCGTCTTCATCAGGATCGCGGGGTGGCATCGCGCTGCCGATGATCACGAGCGAACTCCAGTCAATCGACCCAGGAGAAAAGACCTCGAGAATGTGTTGCTTCATGTTGTTGCTCCTCGAAAAACGCCAATAACCGAATGCGAAGACCTGACCACGGATTGAGATGGTACCCGATTTTGAACCCTTACTACGGCTCGGGAGTTCAAACCTTCGGAATGAGCATCATTGGAGGCGGAGGGGGCTCGAGAGGAACCTGAGCCCAGAAGGAGTAGCTCCATGGCCCATATTCAAACAGGTAGTCAGATGGTCACGCAGATCACTTTCATCGAAGCCGAACCGGCCAAGCAGAAAGAGGCTCTCTCGCTGATGGCTGATCGAGCACGATTCATGGCGCGTCAGCCGGGCTTTGTATCGATCAGCTTGCATCGAAGCCTCGACGGTCGGCGCATCGTCAACTACATCCAATGGCAAAATCGCGAACAGCTGCATTCTGCCCACCAATCGCCGGGCTTTCGTAAGGAGTGGCGCACGTTTGACAACTTGACCGATCAAATCGATCCCCATCTCTATGAAGTTGTCGAGGTTCTGGACGCCGACTAAGCGTTTTCACACTTGCATCGAGATCCTGCACAGAGCCTGACGTGTGAATCGGCGTGCCCTTTGACCCACAAGCGGCGCTCACGACTGACCTCATCCCGCGTAAGCGCGGCAACTCCATCCTCTGACGGCGCACGGGTCGATGTTGCACGAAAGGGGACGATATTCGAAGCCGATGCACTCGCATGAGCGTAGCCCCGCCTTTGGGGGGCTTTTGGGGGGCTTGGGGGCGGAGCCACGCAGGCCACGCATTTGCGCGCGGACCTGTGGAGTCAACCTGGGTCGACCGGACTCGTTCCTCCGGGCACGCGGGCGGGAGCACAAAAGCTAAAGACTCTCGGTTCGGAAAGTATCATGATCCATTTCTCCAGGGTTTCAGGGATGACTGCCTCGACCAACGACCGACCGATGTGTCCGGTATGCAAGCACCGGAGGGCGTTGGCTCGCATCTCTCCCGGCCAAAGAGGAACCGAAGAGCGCACTTTCGAATGCTCGACCTTGCGAGCGCACTGAAACTGTCTCTTTTGTCGTGGATCCGATGAAGACGGATGCGGTCGGCTGGCTCGCCAGCGAACTGAAACCGCCGCAATGATGTTCGGTGGGGGCTTGCGTGGGTATGGGGTGGGCGTGATGGACGAGGACTTCTGCAGAGAACAGTTGCAGCGCATTCGGATTTTGGCCGACCGGGCCGATCCCTTCACCAGGCGTCGCTTGCTGGCGCTGGTCGGCCGATACGACGCAAAGCTGGGCGTTCAGTCGCGGCCCTCGAAGATCGCTGAGCGGCCACTGCCGGCGCAAACTACGCCGCCTGCGTCGATCTTTTCGAGGGAGGGCGAAGCATAAGGATCGTGTCGAGATCTGGCGCGATGCCCACGGCGGCATGGGATCGCTGCAGGAGCCGGGTGCCCGCCGGCGCATCTGACCGCGCTGCTGCGAAGCCGGAAGGCACGCCATGACTAGCAACCTGAAACATCGGCTCCTAGTGTCTCTGCACAGTGATTTTGACAGTTTGCGTCCGGCGATCAGATTAGCTCGGGCAGGAGTTTGGGATTAACGATGGCCTCGACGCTGCGAGGCGTTCTGGGCTGCCTCCTAATGAGGCCGGCTCGTTCCAGCGTGAGCACCATCTGGTGAACCGAAGGCGGGCTGACGCGGAAATATTCCTGCATGTCGGTTTCGGCCGGGGGTCTGCGGTGCAGGCGCGTATAGAGGTGGATAAAGGCCAGATACTGCCCCTGCGTGGGCGTGAAGGGTTTTGCCGAAGGACTCACGTCGGCCATCCGATTCAGTTGTTGGTGCGTGCCTCGAACACGGAAGCACGCCATGAATGTACGCTATTGGGTCGATCTCAGCCAAATCGAGCGCTCGGAACTCAGGGCGCTGCTCAGCAGCGGCAAGCATGCGTCGCGCAAGCTCAAGCGAGCGCAGATCTCGCTGGCCGCCGATGCCGGTGCCGGCGACGAGGAGATCGCAAGGAGCGTCGGCGTAGGCGGCTCGACTGTGTACCGGATCAAGCGCCGCTTCGTGGAAGGCAATCTGGAACGGGCGCTTAGCGACGAGCCGCGTCCCGGAGCGGAGCGCAAGCTCTCGGGCAAGGAGGAAGCGCTGCTGGTGGCAACCGCCTGCGCCAGCCCTCCGTAAGGCCGCGCCCGCTGGACGGTCGAACTGCTGGCGGACGCGATGGTCTCACCGAGCACAAGAGTCTGTCGCACGAGACGGTTCGGCGGCGCCTGGCCGAAAATGGCCTCAAGCCCTGGCGCAAGGACATGTGGTGCATTCCGCAGGTCGATGGTGAGTACGTCGCCCGCATGGAGGACGTTCTCGATCTCTACGCCGAAGCGCCCGACCCCAGGCGGCCGGTGGTGTGCGTCGACGAAAGCCCGGTGCAGCTCATTGGCGAGGCGCGTCAGCCCATCCCGGCCAAGTCGGGTCAGTTCGAACGTTACGATTACGAGTAACGTCGCAATGGTACGGTCAATCTCTTCGTGCTCCTCGACGTGCATCGTCCCTGGCGCAAGGTCAAAGTCACCGAGCGGCGCGCGGCAGAAGACTACGCCCGGTGTATGCGCGACCTCGTCGACATCCATTATCCCGACGCCGAGATAATCCGAGTCGTTCAGGATAGTTTATCGACCCACTCCGCCGGTGCCCTGTACCAGGCGTTCCCGCCCGTCGAAGCCAGTCGGATCTTGCGACGGCTCGAGTTCCACTACACCCCCAAGCACGCAAGCTGGCTCAACATGGTCGAGATTGAGATCGGCGTCCTGCGCGGCCAGTGCCTGGATCGCAGGATCGACGATTCCAAGCGACTGCACCGCGAGATCGCCGTCTGGGAACGGAAGCGAAATGCCGCCCGCTCCCGTGTCAAATGGATGTTCACAACAGACAAGGCCCGCGCCAAAATGGGCCGCGCCTATCCCGCCACTTCCAAAGAGTCATAAGCGCCCGTTTCAGAACCAGCCCCATCTCCACAACTGGAAAGACACATGTCTGCAATCTACGGGATGGAGCTGCATGCTTCTCGGCAAATCGGGCATTCGGCCGGGCCCGCATGTCTCAGAGAGGCCAATAACGGACTCCGGTACCGCAGGCAAATGGCATCATCAATCGCCGCGTCGGCACGCAGCAAGAGGGACTCGGGAATGGTTAGGCCAAGTGCCTTCGCTGTCTCTTGGCGTCATCGAAGCTGGAGACAGGGAGGTCACTGGCTTTGAGCAAATTCCCGTCGCAAGTGGAATTGGCCAACTGCCGGCGTTAGATGGCCGCCTCGGTCTGCGCGTTGAAAACATGAAGCCTGGAAGGCCGCATGGCAAAGCGCAGCTTGTCGCCCACCCTCACCCTCGCGGTCGGCTCGACGCTCGCCACCATGATATTCTCGCCGACCTTCATATCGAGCAGGATTTCCGAGCCGAGTTGCTCGACCACCTCAATCACCGCATCGAAGCACGGGAGGTCGAGATCAGCGCTACCCGCCACTGTGAGGTCCTCCGGTCGTACGCCGAGCATGACCTCGCGCCCGATATGACCGCGCAGGCGCTGCGCGGTCTCGTCCGGCAGCTTGATGCGCAGGCCGGAGTTCTCGGCGATCAGCGATCCGTTCGCCTCGGTCACCGTAACAACGGCGAAATTCATCGCCGGCGAGCCGATGAAGCCGGCGACGAACTTGTTAGCGGGCTGATTGTACAGCTCGAGCGGCTCCCCCACCTGCTGCACCACGCCGTCTTTCATGACGACGACCCGGTCACCCAGCGTCATGGCTTCGACCTGATCGTGGGTAACGTAAATGGCTGTAGTGCCGAGACGCAGATGCAGCTTCTTCAGCTCAACGCGCATCTGCACCCGCAGCTTGGCATCGAGGTTCGACAGCGGCTCGTCGAACAGAAACACGCGGGGGTGGCGCACAATAGCGCGGCCTAACGCCACGCGCTGGCGCTGGCCGCCTGAGAGCTGGCGTGGCCTGCGCTTTAGCAAATCGCCGATGCCGAGGATGTCAGCCGCCTCCAGCACCCGCTTGTCAATCTCGGGCTTTTCGAATTTGCGCATCTTCAGGCCGAACGCCATGTTGTCGTACACGCTCATGTGCGGGTACAGCGCGTAGTTCTGGAACACCATGGCGATGTCGCGGTCCATGGGCGCCAATCCATTGACCACGTTGCCGTCGATGGAAATGTCGCCGGAACTGATCGCTTCAAGCCCGGCGATCATCCTGAGCGTCGTCGTCTTGCCACAGCCGGAGGGTCCGACGAACACCATGAACTCCTTGTCGCGGATCTGCAGATTGACGTCTTTGACAGCGTGCACGCCGTCAAAGAACTTGTTGATCTCCTTGAGGACGACCTGGCCCATCCGCTTCCACCTGCCTCCCAACGGCCTATGCGCAGTCTGTATCCGCGCTTTCGAATCCCCTTGATCCGTGGTGCTGTCAGCCTTTCACCGATCCGGTCAATCCTGCGACGTAGTGCTCGACGAAAAACGAATAGGCGATAGCAACCGGTATCGATCCAAGCAGGGCCCCAGCCATCAGCGGTCCCCAGTAGAATACGTCGCCGCGGATCAGCTCCGATGTGACGCCGACCGGCACAGTCTTTTGCTCAGGCGAGGATAGGAAGACAAGCGCATAGATGAACTCGTTCCACGACAGCGTGAAAGCGAAGATGCCGGCCGAGAGGATGCCCGGGATCGCCACCGGGATGACGATGTAGAGCATAGCTTGCCAGCGCGAGGCGCCGTCAATGCGCGCGCATTCCTCGAGCTCCTTGGGTACCGCCTTGAAGTAGCCCATCATGAGCCAGGTACAGAACGGAATAAGAAAGGTCGGATAGGTCAGAATCAGTGACCAAGGCGTGTCACCGAGCCGATAGTTGCGTATGATCTCTGCCAGCGGAATGAACAGCAGCGTCTGAGGCACCAGATAGGTAATGAAGATGGCGGTGCCCAGGCTGCCGGCAAATGGAAAGTTCAGCCGCGACAGAGCATAGCCGGCGAACACACCGCACACGAGCGAGATAGCGGTCGACGCGAGCGCGATGAACGTCGTGTTCCACAGCCACGATGCGAACAGCGTCTCCTCGAACAGGTATCTGACATGCTCCCAGGTCGGTTTCCAGGTCCAGAACGGATTGTAGTTGATCGAATTCCAGGGCCGGTACAGCTCGCCGTCCGGCCGCACCGAAGTGATCACCATCCAGTAGAACGGGAACAGCAGGAAAAGCAGGAACAGCACCATGGGGACGTAGAAGAACACCCACTTTCGCCACCTTGCACCTTCGATCATGGCTCAGCGGACCTCCACGCGGCGGATGTAGAGAAGCTGGATGATGACGACGAGAAACAGGATGGGAAACATGGCGAGCGCGATGGCGGCGCCCTCGCTCAAGAGGCCGGTGCCGATGGCGATCTGATAGGCGTAGGTGGCGAACAGGTGCGTTGCGTTGGCTGGTCCGCCGCCCGTCATCACATAGACGATCTGGAAGTCGGCGAATGTCTGAATCACTGAGAACAGCACCACGACCATGGTCACGGGCAGCAGCAGCGGCCAGGTGATGTGCCAGAACCGCTGCCACGGCTTGGCGCCGTCGATCGCGGCGGCCTCGTTGAGTTCGGGACTGATGGTCTGCAAGCCGGCGAGCAGGCTGATGGCGAAGAACGGCACCCCGCGCCAGATGTTGACGATGATAATCGAGATCATGGCGAGATCCGGATCGCCCAGCCAATTGATCCGACCGGTGATCAAGCCGAAATGGTAGAGGAGCCAATTGAGAACGCTGAACGTCGGGTCGAACATCCACTTCCAGGCGAAAGTCGAGAGCACGGTCGGGATAATGAAAGGCAGCAGGATGAAAGCACGGGTAAAAGCCTTGCCGCGGAAATTACGGTTGAGCAGCATGGCGAGCCACAGTCCGAGCGCCAGCTTGAAGACGGTGGTCACGCCCGTATAGAGGAACGTGTTGTAAACGGAGGTGCGAAAGATCCCGTCATTGAAGATCTTGTAGAAGTTAGCGAGGCCGACGAAGTCGCCGGGAATACCGACGCGCGAGCTGGTGACCGACAGCAATATCCCTCGCATGAAGGGATAGGCGATGAACATGCCGAGCAGTACGATGGTCGGCACCAGCAGCACGAACGCCAGCCAGCGCTCGTCCTCGAGCAAACGCTGTCGCCGGGGAGGGGGCGCCTCGCGGAGCGTGGTGTCGGAAACCGCGCTTATCGCCATGTTCGATCCTCGTCGGCCGGAAGATTCCGCCGCCCCTCGAAAAATGGGAGGGGGGCGGCTTATCCTCAGACGTAGACCTTCTTGAGCTCAGCCTCTGCCCATTTCACGGCATCCTCGGGGGGCATGCCTTGGACAGCCTTTGCGTACATATCAACGATGACGTACTTGGTCACGACTTCGGCTGCCTTGCGCGTAGAGGGTCCCTCGTAGCCAGCGAAGCGCCCTGTGCGCGCGGCTTGCTTGTAGGGCAGCATGATCGGGTCGTCGCCCCACAGCTTGTGCTTTTCCCAATCCGTGGTCGGGCCGACCGAGAAGCCCTTCTGGGAGACGAACCACTTGTCGTAGACGTCCTTGGAGTGAATCCAGCCAAGGAATTTCTTCGCCGCATCCTGGTTCTTCGAATAACCCATCAGGAGGTTCGAGAACGGGACGTGATAGCTGAACTGTCCGCCGGGGCCCTTGGGCAGCGCGGCATGCAGGATGTCGTCCTTCAGCGGGCCGCCGGCCTCCGTCTTGTAGGTATCCGGCTTGCGCAGGGCCTCGATGTAGATCGAGGCGCCATTGAGCGTGGCGCTGCATGTCCCGGACAGAAAAGCGCGGTTGTTGTTGGAATCGTCCCACGCGAGTCCGCCTTCATCGTGGGCGTCCTTCCAGAAGGCCACCATGAATTTTACCGCCTCGACCGTTGCCGGGCTATTCAGCGCAACCGTCTTGCCGTCTGCCTCGACCTCCTTGCCGCCCCAGGACCACAGGTAGGGGTAAGCGAAGGCGGGCGCATCGCCGAAGGTGTGGCCCAGCGTTTGGCCGATGGGCCTTCCCTTTGCCTTCAGCTTCTTGCCGGCCTCGCGATACTCTTCCCACGTCTGGGGAAATTTTCCATCGGTGTAGCCGATCTCGGCAAACCAGGACTTTCGGTACGCGATCTGCAGGCCGACGATGCACCACGGCACTGCAATCCATTTCTTGCCGTCATTGGCGACAGCGCGGGACGTTTCGTAGAAGCCGCCCTGGCCCTTGCCGAGTTCCTCAGCGATGTTGCTGACGTCTATGACGCTCTCGCCGTAAAGTTGCCCCCAATTGTTGAGGACGCAGACGACGTCGGGGCCTGACCCCGACTGGATCGCCGAGGTGACGCGGGCCTGGATATCGTTGGCGTTGATGGTCTCGATATTGAGCTTTATGCCGAGCGCCTTCTCGCCCTCCTTGGCGATTTCGTTGCGCAGAAGCTGATCTGACGCCGGAACGAAGTCGGTCCAGCGCAGCCAGTGCACCGTCGTGCCCTGTGCAAAAGCGGGCGCGCGGCCGGTGGCCAGAATGCCGGCCATGCCGCCCGCGAGCGCGGCACCGCTCTTGAGGACGTTACGTCGGGTCACTGTTGTCATGGATTCCTCCCTCGGTGTGTCTGAGCTGATGCCCTTCGGCCAGTCTTACGCCGGCTCCGAGTCCCTTTCAGTCTATCGCGCCTCCGTGGTTCGACGCATGCGACGCGCCGTCGCCTGCGCAATACGTTGGCTCGACAATTATTTGTTGATGTTCCGCTTGCAGCGCCGTGGTGGCGAGTTCGCCGCGAAACTGGGGAATTCTTCGCAGGGCAGCGGCGCGATTACATCGTTGCCAATCGCAACGGAGATGCGACCGGCGGCCTGGATCGTGTCGCCGCCAGAGCCAGCGCTTGAACCCTACCGTCATAACGGTCCCTCCCGAGCAGCGACGGTATTGCCGTGGCCAAGCGGGTTTTCCCCGTCTTATATGAAGTTCGGTACCGGAAGCTAACGCGACGCCATTGTCACCCGTCGCAGTAGGAAATCAAGTGCTAGCTTTGACGCGGCGGCCATGGTCTCACCTCGTGAACTGGCTGGCCACCAAAAGTATCGAAGCTGTTACGTAAGACGCTTGATCTGAGGCGACTACAGAATTGCCCATAGGTCGCTTTGCGGGTTCGTGGCCAATGGACGAGCCTTCTCTTGGGCAATCGCGCGGGGTCGCCGGTGAGGCCTAACGGCTTCGCGCCGTTCATTTCTTTATTCTGGGGTTCTGGTCCTTCATCAAGAGCCGGCGGAAGGAGCCTGCTGGCGCAGCTGTCGCGCCGAAGGCAATCGAGACGATGGGGCCTCGAGCGGAGGCCACGACTTCCGATGCTCAAGGCCTGGGCCGACGGAGGACCGCCGAAGGCTACGCTATACCATTGCCCGAATCCGAATCCCTACAACCACCAGATCTTCTCGATCGCCGCGCAGCTGGTGCCGCCCAAGATAGCAGTGCAGATCGATTCCCAAGAGCCTCATAACCCAGATGACAGTCCCGTCTCGCCTGGGCTACCTGTGCCGAAAGATGATGCAAGCGCGCGGGAATAGCTGTCCATTACTGCGAGGAAGAGTTCAAAAACGACGGCAGCCTGGCTTCCGTGATCATGAAGAATCTGAGCCGAGCTGAAGCGGCCGATTTCAGCCGCAGGTTATCAAAAAGGGTTTTCATCGCTGCAAGCTACGGCGTGAGCTTGGGCTTTTGGCAGCGGTCGTCGGCAGGATACGGATTGCGACGATCAACCGTTGACGAGTACGGCAATCGACGCGTTGACCTTGGTCCGGGAGAGCAGAAGCACTACAAAACGGATCGCGTCATTCTCGTCCCCGGACCACAGTCGGAGCTCGACGTTGTCCGACGCATCTTTACCGAGTTCGCAACCAGGAAGAAGACCCGAACGGAAATTGCCAACGATCTCAACAGAGAGGGCATCTTCAACTCTCAAGGGAGACCTTGGCAAATGCAGACGGTCAACATCCTCTTGAAGAACGAGAAGTATCTCGGCCAGATCGTCTACAACCGCCGATCCTACAAGCTTCAAAAGCCGCCGATAGATAACCCACACGAAATGTGGATACGGCACGAGAATGCCTTCACCCCTCTCGTTTCACCAGAACTCTTCGCCAAGGCTCAGAAGGTCCTGAGCGAAGTAGAATGTGGACGCAGAAGATCCGACGAAGAGTTGCTTTCACAGCTCAAAGCCCTTTGGCGGAGGAAAGGGCATCTATCCCGGGACATTATCCAGGCCGACAAAAAGATGTTCAGCTGCACCGCGTACGCTCGACGCTTTGGCTCAATAATGAATGCGTACGATCGCATCGGCTTCGATCCTGGCCCTCGCTTTCACTTCTATGGTACCGGAGAAAAGGCAAATGCGGTCATACAATCAACGGCCAACGAGCTTATCGCCGAATTGCAGCGGTGGGGTGAAAAGGCGACATTTCTTCCGGAACTGAATCTTCTGACGATCGATGGAGCGCTTACGGTTGTGATCGCGACCGCATGGTCGGTAGCAGATGGTACGCTTGACGGCCGCCGTCACCGACGATGGCATGTTCGCAAGCTCAAGTTCCCTAGGGCGGACCAAGCTCTCATCATCCGAATGCAGGAAGCCAACGCAAGCATCATGGACTACTTCTTGCTAGGCACGAAGAATTTGCCCTTCACGAAAGACCGGAAGCTCCGAGTGTCAGAGCTCAAATTTGCTGACTACCGGCACGGCCGGCTCAGTTCTGTATTGCGTGCCATTTACGATAGGCTCCGGCAAAGTCGCGACATTCAGTCCTCACGTTGAGAATAACCAGAGCAGCAGCTGTTTCTGCAGCCAAGTCACTCCCGCCGCAACTCCCGCCGCAAGTAAACCGCCCCAAACCCATGAGCGGCCGCGTGCCGCGCTGATCGACCTCAGATAAAGGAACGCGCCCAATAGCGCACCGTAATTTCTCCTGAAGTCTCCATTGAGCTTTGCAATCTTTGACAGCTCCGAAGATGCCTCGATTTCCTCCGCCATTTGCGCTGATCCTCATCGTTGAGCCAGCGCCCTATGAACCCTTGTTTTGCCCGACGGAGCAAGTAGAATTTCGGTATTTCAAAAACATTTTCGAAGACTCAGCTGGTCCTTGACCAAGCTTTGGGCACGGTGCCGCGGGGCATCTCTAGGGCTAGCGGCTTGCCACCTTCCCCATTCGCCGGAATCTATCCGGTATGGGCACGAAGTCGCGAGAAGTCATCTGGGGCGGTCGGATCATGGGGCGAAGATCCGCGCTCAGGGAGCCCGCGAGCGTGCCGAGCAGGCCATTCGGGAGGCTGACCGGGCGGAGGCCGAAGCCTGGTCGGTCCGCATGGAGGGCTACGGCGGCCCTGCCCAGCCGTCCCCGACGATCGGCCAATGCCTCAACGGCGGGCTTGCTTGGCTGGAAGTCGAATGCCCTCGGTGTAAGACGCGCGCTAGCCTTCCGCTGGATGCAGTCCGCCGGAGTGAGACCGAGACTCGTACTCCAGAGCGCTGCGGCTCCTGTCGTCGACCGGCGAATCGGTCCTAGCCTGCATTCGCCTTCAGCCCCGCCGACTGGATGCCCGCCACCGCGCAGGCCTCGTCATTGTCGGAGGTGTCACCGGAAACGCCGACCGCACCGAGCAGGGTCGTGCCGTCCATGATCAGCACGCCGCCGGGCACCGGCACCAGCGCGCCCTTGGCAATCGTGTTCACGGCGTCGATGAAATAGGCCTGCTCCTGCGCCCGCTGGAATAGCGCGCGCGAGCCCATGCCCATGGCCAGCGCGCCATAGGCCTTGCCGTGCGCGATCTCGGCGCGCATCAGGCTGGTGCCGTCCTGCGCCGCGGCGACCTTGAGCACGCCGCGCGCGTCGAGGATGGTGACGACCAGCGGCTTCAGCTTCAACTCGGTAGATTTTGCGAAGGCGGCGTCGAGGATCTTGCGGGCAATGTCGAGCGTGAGATCAGCCATGGCTGGGTTCCTTTGCAGCAGTGGAAGTGGAATGGGTCTCAGTCCGATCGAGGCTCAGTGCCAGCACGCGTGCGACGTGAAGCGCCTCGCGCCCCGCGCCGTCGTGAATCTGGTGGCGGCAGGAAGTGCCGTCGGCGACGACCAACGTGGTCTGGTCGGCGCGCCGCACGGCTGGCAGCAGCGACAGCTCGGCCATCTCGATCGAGGCATCATAGGTATCCGCGCCATAGCCGAAGGCGCCCGCCATGCCGCAACAGCTCGATTCGATGGTCTCGACCTTGAGCCCGGGGACGAGGCGCAGCACCTGCTCGACCGGCTTGAAGGCGCCGAAGGATTTTTGATGGCAATGGCCATGCACCATTGCCTTGTCCGCGACGCTGCCGAGCGGCAGCTGCAGCCGGCCGGCCTCGGCCTCGCGCACCAGAAATTCTTCGAAGGTCAGGGCATGGGCGCCGACCGTTTTGGCGTCATCGTCCTTGCGCAGCGAAGCGAGCTCGTCGCGCAGCGTCAGCAGGCAGCTCGGCTCCAGGCCGACGATCGGCACGCCGCGCGCAGCGAAGGGCGCAAAGGCACTGACGAGACGATCGAGTTCGGTTCTGGCTTCATCGACGAGACCAGCGGACAAGAAGGTGCGGCCGCAGCATAACGGGCGGCTGCCGCTTGCAGGCTTCGGCAGATGCACGCGATAGCCGCCGGCTACGAGCACGCGCAGCGCGGCGTCGAGATTCTCGCGCTCATAGATGCGATTGAAGGTGTCGGCAAACAGTACGACCTCGCGGCCGCCCGCGGGTCCAACCGCTTCTGCCGGCGGCACGAACACGTCGCTGCGAAAGGCGGGGAGAGCGCGGCGCGCGCTGATGCCGGCAAAGCGCTCGAACAGCTTTCGCAGCAGCGGGCTGCGATTGCGCAAATTGGCCAGCGGCGCGAAGCGTGATGCGAGCCCGGCATAGCGCGGCAGATACCCGACCAGGCGGTCGCGCAGCGTCAGGCCGTGGTTCGCTGCACGTGCCGCCAGCACCTCGATCTTCATTTTGGCCATGTCGACACCAACAGGGCATTCATGGCGGCAGGCCTTGCAGGAGACGCAGAGTTTCAGCGTCTCCATCATCTCGTCGGAGCTGAGCGCATCAGCGCCGAGCTGACCGGAGATCGCGAGCCGCAGCGTGTTGGCGCGTCCGCGGGTGACGTCCTTTTCATTGCGCGTGGCGCGGTAGGACGGGCACATCACGCCGCCCTCGAGCTTGCGGCAGGCGCCGTTGTTGTTGCACATCTCGACCGCGCCCTGGAAGCCGCCGCCGGCGCCGGGATAAGCCGACCAGTCTAGCCTGGTCTTCAGCTCGCCGACGCGATAGTCGGGTTTGAAGCGAAACAGCGAGCGGTCGTCCATCTTGGGGGCATCGACGATCTTGCCGGGGTTGAGCACGCCGTCGGGATCGAAGCGTTGCTTCACCGCCCTGAAGTCGGCGACGAGACGTTCGCCGAACATGGTCTCGTGGAATTCCGAGCGCACCAGGCCGTCGCCATGCTCGCCGGAATGCGAGCCCTTGTACTCGCGCACCAGCGCGAAGGCCTCCTCGGCGATGGCGCGCATCGCCTTCACGTCCTTCTCCAGCTTCAAATTCAGGACCGGGCGCACATGCAGGCAGCCCTCGGAGGCGTGCGCATACATCGTGCCGCTGGTGCCGTGCTTGGCGAATACCTCGTTCAGCCGCTGGGTATAGTCGGCAAGGTGCGGCAGCGGCACCGCGCAATCCTCGACGAAGGAGACCGGCTTGCCTTCCTGCTTCATCGACATCATGACATTGAGGCCGGCGGCGCGGAAATCGGCGATGCCGCTCTGCAGGGCAGGCTCGGTGATCTCGACCACGCCGCCCCATTTGCGCGGTTCGTTGGTCCAGCCGAAGCCGAGGTCGCCCATCAGCTCGCCGAGCTGCTTCAGGCGTACAAGGTTATCGGCCTGGTCCTCCTCGGCGAACTCGACGACCAGCACGGCATCCGGATCGCCCTTGATGGCCGCGGAGATGATCGGCCTGAACATGGCGATGTCGCGGCCGAGCGCGATCATGGTGCGGTCGACCAGTTCGACCGCGATCGGCTTGAGCTTGACGAGATGCTGGGCCGCATTCATCGCCTCGTAGAAACTGCCGAAATGGCAGACGCCAAGCGCCTTGTTGCGGATCACCGGCCACAGTTTCAGCTCGACCTTGGTGGTGAAGGCCAGGGTGCCTTCCGAGCCGACCAGGAGGTGCGCCATGTTGTTCGGCGCGTTGCGGGGCACCAGCGCATCGAGATTGTAGCCGCCGACGCGGCGCTGCACCTTGGGAAACCGCGCCGCGATCTCCTCGGTTTCGCGCATCCCGAGGTCGAGCATGTCGCGGAACAGGGCGCGGGTGCTGTCGGGCACTTCGACGTCGGAGAGATCGCACGAGACCTCTCCGAAGCGGCTCAGTGTGCCGTCGGCGAGGGACGCCTCCATCGACAGCGTGTTGTCGCGCATCGTGCCGTAGCGCAGGCTGCGGCCGCCGCAGGAATTGTTGCCGGCCATGCCGCCGATGGTGGCGCGCGACGCCGTGGAGACATCGACCGGAAACCACAGGCCGTGCTTTTTCAGTTGCCGGTTGAGGTCGTCGAGCACGATGCCAGGCTCGACCACGCAGGTGCGGCCCTCGACGTCGAGCGACAGGATCCGGTTCAGGTGCTTGGAGAGATCGACCACGAGCCCGTCATTGACGGTCTGGCCGCATTGCGAGGTGCCGCCGCCGCGCGGGGTGACCTTCAGCCCTTCGTCGCGGGCAATCGCCAGCGCTCGCAAGGCCTCGTCCACGGTCCTGGGCACCACCACGCCAGCCGGCACGATCTGGTAAAACGAGGCGTCGGTGGCGTAACGGCCGCGGCTGAAGGGGTCGAACAGGACGTCGCCGGTCAGTTCCGACCGCAGGCGCCGTTCGAACGAGGAGGCGTTTGTCATCCCTGATCCCGGACTGATCCAGTAAGGCTCAGCCTTGCTGAGTTATTCATTATTCTTCCTGAGCGATTATATTATGAATTCAAAATGAGCAAGCAGGCTGCCCTCAGGGCGAGGCCAGCGAATCCTCTTGGGGTTCGGTCAGGTGCTCGATCGCGGCCGTCCGCTTGTTTCGCAGGTGCTGGAACAGGATGTCGCTGAGCTCGCTCGTAGCGCGGCGGCGCAGCGCATCGAGGATGGCCTCGTGCTCGCGCATCGCCTCCGCCCAGCGCTGTCGCTTGCGGGCGAAATTGGCGGAGTAGCGGACGCGGCGAATTCTCCCCGCGAAATTGGCGTAGGCGGTCTTCAGCGTCTCGTTGCGCGCGGCTGCGACAATGCTTTCGTGGATGCGCTGGTTGGTCTGGAAATAGCCGTGCATGTCGCGGTGCAGATAGTGGCCGTACATCTCGTAATGCAATTGCTCGATCGCGGCGATTTCCGCATCGGTAATGGCCTCACAAGCGAGTCGTCCGGCGAGGCTCTCCAGTCCTGCCATGACGTCGAACAGCTCCTCGAGGTCGCGCTGGCTGAGCTGGCGCACCCGTGCGCCGCGGTTGGGCAAGAGCTCGATCAGGCCCTCAGCGGCGAGCACTTTCAGGGCTTCGCGCAGCGGCGTGCGGGAGATGCCGAGCATCTCGCAGAGTTGCCGCTCGGGAACGCGGGCTCCGTCCGGGATGTTGCCCTCGACCACGTAGTCGCGCAGCCGCAGCAGGATCTCGCCGTGCAGCGAGGCCTCCTGGCGGTCGCCGCCATTGCCGGCGGGCGGGATGATCGGAACCCCCGTGTCGGGAATCGTGGATTTCATTTGCCGCACAGTAGTTTGCCCGTTCGATCGCGTCGATGTCCACAATCGCATACCAAAATTCGATTGAAGTGACAAAAAATGAATGCAAAATGGCCGGCAAGGTCTTACCAGGACCCGCCGCTACGGAGGTCTTTATGCATCAGGGACGTCATTTCCTCCAGATTCCGGGCCCGAGCCCGGTCCCCGAGCGCGTCCTGCGCGCCATGGACATGCCGGTCATCGACCACCGCAGCGCGGAGTTCGGCGAGCTCGGCCGCACCGTACTCGAAGGCAGCCAGCAGATTTTCAAGACCAAGGGTCCGGTCGTGATCTTCCCCTCCTCGGGGACGGGGGCCTGGGAGGCTGCGATCGTCAACACGCTGTCGCCGGGTGACAAGGTGCTGATGGTCGAGACCGGCCATTTCGCGACGCTGTGGCGTCAGATGGCGGGCCGCTTCGGCATCGAGGTCGACTTCGTTCCCGGCGACTGGCGCCGCGGTGCCGATCCGGCTGTGGTCGAGGCAAGACTTGCCGAAGACAAGGCGCACGCCATCAAGGCCGTCATGGTCGTGCACAACGAGACCTCGACCGGCGCGACCAGCCGCATCGCCGAGATCCGTGCCGCGATCGACCGCACAGGCCATCCGGCGCTGCTGATGGTCGACACCATCTCCTCGCTCGGCTCGGTCGATTATCGCCACGACGAGTGGAAGGTCGACGTTAGCGTCAGCTGCTCGCAGAAGGGTTTTATGCTGCCGCCCGGCCTCGGCTTCAATGCGATCTCGGAGAAGGCGCTTGCTGCGGCGAAGAGCAACAAGATGCCGCGCTCCTATTTCGACTGGGAGGAGATGCTCAAGCCGAACGCAAAAGGCTTCTTCCCGTACACGCCGGCGACCAATCTGCTCTACGGCCTGCGCGAGGCGATCGCGATGCTGCTCGAAGAGGGGCTCGACAACGTCTTCGCTAGGCATCAGCGGCTTGCCGGGGCAACGCGCGCCGCCGTCAATCATTGGGGCCTCGAGATCCTTTGCCAGGAGCCGGCCGAGTACTCGCCGGTGCTCACCGCGGTGCTGATGCCGCCGGGGCATGACGCCGACCAGTTCCGGAAAGTCGTGCTGGACAATTACAACATGTCGCTCGGCTCGGGCCTGTCGAAGGTCGCCGGAAAAGTCTTCCGCATCGGCCATCTCGGCGAATGCAACGCGCTGACGCTGCTCGGTGCGCTCACCGGCGTCGAAATGGGTCTCTCGGTCGCCGGCGTGCCGCACCGCGCCGGCGGCGTCGACGTCGCGATGAAGCTGCTGGAGCAGCGCCCGCAGGGCAATGCCTCGCCACATCTGAAGGTGGTTGGCACGTAGAGGCGGCGCGATGGAAGGGAAGGCAGGCCAGGGCGGTCCGGTCCGCCATGGACGGACAGACCCTTTCGAGAGAGGACAAGCCGGTCAAATGGTGCTATTCGGCGCCCACCAAATCAAGGCTAGACCGGGAAGGACGCCGATGACCGTGCATACTGGAAGGCATTTCCTACAGATTCCAGGACCGACCAACGTGCCCGACCGCGTGCTGCGGGCGATGGACATGCCGACGCTGGACCATCGCGGTCCGGAGTTCGCCGAGCACGGTTTCTCGGTTCTCGCCGCGATGCAGCGGGTGTTCCGCACCAAGCAGCCCGTGATCATCTTCCCCTCGTCCGGCACCGGCGCCTGGGAAGCGGCGATGGTCAACGTGTTCTCGCCCGGCGACAAGGTGCTGATGTGCGAGACCGGCCAGTTCGCCGTGCTGTGGCGCGGCATCGCCGACAAGTTCAAGCTCGACGTCGATTTCATTCCGAGCGACTGGCGCCATGGCGCCGATCTTGCCGAGATCGAGAAGCGCCTTGCCGCCGACACGCAGCATGCGATCAAGGCGGTCTGCGTCGTGCACAACGAGACCTCGACCGGCTGCGTTACACCGCCGCTGGAGGTGCGCAAGCTGCTCGATCGGGTCAAGCATTCGGCTCTCTTGATGGTCGACACCATCTCCGGCCTCGGCTCGATGGAATATGAGCACGATGCCTGGGGCATCGACGTCTCGGTCGCCGGCTCTCAGAAAGGCCTGATGCTGCCGCCCGGCCTCGGCTTCAACGCCGTCTCGGAAAAGGCGCTCGCTGTCGCCAAGGCCAATCCCGGCATGCGCTCTTACTGGGACTGGCAGGAAGTCATCAGCTTCAACAAGCTCGGCACCTTCCCCTATACGCCCGCCACCAATCTGCTCTACGGCCTGCGCGAAGCGGTCAAGATGCTGGAAGAGGAGGGGCTGGAGAACGTCTGGACCCGCCACAAGCGTCACAGCGCGGCCACGCGTGCCGCGGTCAAGGTCTGGGGCCTGGAGACGCAGTGCTCCGACCCGGCTGCGCACTCGCCGGCGCTGACCGGCGTGCGCGTGCCTGAGGGTCACGACGCCGATGCGTTCCGCAAGGTGGTGCTGGAAAACTTCGACATGTCGCTCGGCACCGGCCTGAACAAGGTCAAAGGCAAGGTGTTTCGCATCGGCCATATCGGCCATTTCAACGATCTGATGCTGATGGGCACGCTCGCCGGCGTCGAGATGGGCCTCGATCTTGCAAAGATTCCGCACCGGAGCGGCGGTGTGTTGGCGGCCATGGACGTCCTGAAGGGGCGCGACGCGGTGCAGATGGCCAGAGCTCAGGTGGCCTGAACTAACTTGGAAAGTGAAAGCGCGATGAACGCACCGACTGCTAACGAAGACCTGCTCTACTCCATCACGGACGGCATCGCGCGGATCACCTTCAACCGCCCCCAGGCGCGCAACGCAATGACCTTCGCCATGTATGACCGCATGGCGGAGATCTGCCTGGAGATCAACGCCGACCGTTCGATCAAGGCGTTGATTCTGACCGGCGCAGGCGACAAGGCGTTCGCCTCGGGCACCGACATTTCCCAGTTCCGTGCGTTCAAGACCGCGCAGGACGCACTCGACTACGAGGCGCGCATCGACCGCGTGCTCGGCACGCTCGAGCAGTGCCGCGTGCCCGTGATCGCGGCGATCGCGGGGGCCTGTACCGGCGGTGGCGCCGGCATTGCCGCCTGCTGCGATCTGCGCATCGGCACCGAGACCACGCGGATGGGCTTTCCGATCGCGCGCACGCTCGGCAACTGCCTGTCGATGTCCAACATCAGCCGCGTCGTCGCGCTGGTCGGACCCGCCCGCACCAAGGATTTGATCTTCAAGGCGCGCCTCGTCGAGGCGCAGGAAGCGCTGGCGCTGGGTCTGCTCAACGAAGTCGTGCCCGACGTCGAGACGCTGCAGCGTCGCGCCGACGAGACCGCAAAGCTCGTTGCCAGCCACGCGCCGCTGACGCTGGAGGCGACCAAGGAAGCCGTGCGCCGCATCCGTCGCACGCTGTCGCGCGAAGAGGGTGAGGACCTGATCCTGAAGGCCTATATGAGCGAAGATTTCCGCGAGGGCATGGATGCCTTCCTCAACAAGCGCTCGCCCGTCTGGAAGGGCAGGTAAGTTTCGAAAGTTTTCGGCTTCGTCAGTCGAAAGTCATATGCGCTGAACTGCCCCTCTTCTTGAACTCGTCAGTAATAGTCCGCACTATGCAGGGATAGAATTTTCCGCACTACACCTCAAAAAAACATCAGGGGACGAAACTCGTGCGAATTCCAGTGAAAGCCGTCGGCGCTGCGACGGCGCTGTTGTTGAGCACGCCGGCCTTCGCCGGCTGGGAGCCGGCCAAGCCGGTCGAGATCGTGGTGGCGGCAGGCGCGGGCGGTGCCTCCGACCAGATGGCGCGGATGATGCAGGCCGCGATCCAGAAGAACAATCTGATGAAGCAGCCGATCGTCGTCTCGCTGAAGGGCGGCGCCTCGGGCGCGGAAGCGCTGATGTACATGAAGTCCAGCGAGGGCGATCCGAACAAGGTGCTGATCGCCTATTCGCTGATCTATATGCTGCCGCTGTCGGCGAAGATCCCGTTCAACTGGCGTGAGCTGACCCCGGTTTCGGTGGTCGCGCTCGACCAGTTCGTGCTGTGGGACAACAGCGCGGGCCCCAAGACGGTGAAGGAGTTCGTCGCGGCCGCCAAGGCCGCGAGCGCGCCGTTCAAGATGGGCGGCACCGGCTCCAAGCGCGAGGACCACGTGCTGACCGTCTTCCTCGAGCAGAAGACCGGCGCGAAGTTCTCCTATCTGCCCTACAAGTCCGGCGGCGAGGCCGCGACCCAGTTGGTCGGCAACCACACCGAAGCCAACGTCAACAACCCATCCGAAAATCTCGAAGTCTGGCGTGCCGGCCAGGTGCGTCCGCTCTGCGTGTTCGACAAGGAGCGCATTTCCTACACCAGCAAGGTGACGGACACCCAGTCCTGGGCCGACATCCCCACCTGCAAGGAGGAGGGCGTCGACGTGCAATATCTGATGCTGCGCGCGATGTTCCTGCCCGGCAAGGTGACGGCCGAGCAGCAGGCGTTCTATGTCGATCTCTTCCACAAGGTGACGCAGACCGCCGAGTACAAGGATTACATGGAGAAGCAGGCCTTGAAGCCGATCTTCCTCACCGGCAAGGACATGGTGCAGTTCCTCGAGGAGGATGACGCGCTGAACAAGTCGCTGATGACCGAAGCCGGTTTCGTCGCGAAGTAGTCGTCTGCCTCTTCTCCCTCGCCCCGTTTTTGCGGGGAAAGGGTTGGGGTGAGGGCTCTCTTCCCGAAGATAGTGACAGATGGACTCGCGGAGAGTCCCCTCACCCGGCGCTTCGCGCCGGCCTCTCCCACAAGCGGGAGAGGTGATGTAACGCAGGCTTTCGCAAATCAGCTCATGTCGCAAACCGATCTCGAAATCGTCGTCGACGATCCGACCGCGCCCGAAGACGACTCGCCCTCCGTCGTGTCCTCCGGCACGATCGAGATATTCGTCTGCCTCCTGCTGCTCGCGCTCGCCGTCACGCTCGGCTACGACAATTGGCGTACCGGCGCGTCCTGGGACGCGACCGGGCCCGAGCCCGGCTATTTTCCGTTCTATCTCTCGGTCATCCTCGGCGGCGGCAGCCTCTATGGCTTGGTCGTGGCGCTGATCGCGCACCGCAAGGCGGCCGAGACCTTCGTCACGCACGCGCAGGCGCGCCGCGTGATGGCGGTGTTCGTGCCGACGCTGCTGTTCTGCCTGGTGACGCAGTTCCTCGGCCTCTATGTCGCGAGCTTCTTCCTGATCGCGGGCTTCATGCGCTTCGTCGGCAAGATCGCGCTGTGGAAGTCGCTGCTCACGGCCTTGCTGTTCACGACTGTCATGTTCGTCACCTTCGACATCGCCTTCGACGTCATCATGCCGAAAGGGCCGCTCGAAGCGGCCTTCGGCCACTAGGCGGGCCTGCAATGGAAGCTTTCGGTCTCCTGCTTCACGGCTTTGCCGTCCTGCTGACGTGGAAGACGCTCGTCCTGATGATGGTCGGGCTGGTGCTCGGTATCTTCGTCGGCGTGCTGCCGGGCCTCGGCGGTCCCAACGGCGTCGCGATCCTGTTGCCGCTCACCTTCACGATGGATCCGACCTCGGCGATCGTGATGCTGTCCTGCATCTATTGGGGCGCGCTGTTCGGCGGTGCGATCACCTCGATCCTGTTCAACATTCCCGGCGAAGCCTGGTCCGTCGCGACCACCTTCGACGGCTATCCGATGGCGCAGAAGGGCCGGGCGGCGGAGGCGCTGACCGCGGCGTTCACCTCCTCCTTCATCGGCTCGCTGGTCGCGGTGCTGCTGATCACCTTCCTTGCGCCGATGATCTCGTCCTTCGCGCTGAAATTTGGTCCGCCCGAGTTCTTCGCGGTGTATCTGCTCACCTTCTGCTCCTTCGTCGGATTGGGACGCGAGGCCAAGCACAAGACGGTGATCTCGATGTCGCTGGGGCTGCTGTTGGCCGGTATCGGCATGGATACCGTGTCGGGCAATTTGCGCATGACCTTCGGCTCGCCGGAGTTGCTGCGCGGCATCAACTTCCTGGTCGCCGTCATCGGCCTGTTCGGCATCAGCGAGATCCTGCTGACGATGGAGGAGCGGCTGGCGCTGCGGGGACATGCGGCGAGCATTTCGCTGCGCGTCGTGCTCAGCGTCTGGAAGGATCTGCCGAAATACTGGGTGACGCTGCTGCGCTCCTCCTTCATCGGCTGCTGGCTCGGCATCACCCCGGGCGGCGCGATCGCGGCCTCCTTCATGGGCTACAACCTTGCCAAGCGCTTCGCCAAGGAGCCTGAGAGTTTCGGCAAGGGCCGCATCGAGGGCGTGTTCGCGCCCGAGACGGCCGCGCATGCCTCCGGTACCTCGGCGCTGCTGCCGATGCTGGCGCTCGGCATTCCCGGCTCGGGCACCGCGGCGATCCTGCTTGGCGGCTTGATGGTGTGGGGGCTCAATCCGGGGCCGCTGCTGTTCGTCGAGCACAAGGACTTCGTCTGGGGCCTGATCGCCTCGATGTATCTCGGCAATGTCGTCGGCCTCGTGCTGGTGCTGACGACGGTGCCGATCTTCGCCTCGATCCTGCGTGTGCCGTTCGCTGCGGTGGCGCCGATGATCGTGGTGTCCTGCGCGATCGGCGCCTACGCGATCCAGAACGCGATGTTCGACATCTGGCTGATGCTCGGCTTTGGTGTCGTCGGCTACGTCTTCAAGAAGATCGGCATTCCCTTGGCCCCGTTTACCCTCGCGCTCGTGCTCGGCAACCGCGCCGAGGACGCCTTCCGCCTGTCGATGATCGGCTCCGGCGGCACCCTGAAGGTGTTCTGGTCGAACGGTTTGGTCGGCTCGATCACGACGCTGGCGATCGTGCTGCTGTTCTGGCCCGTGATCGACGGCTTGCTCGGCCGTGTCGGTTGGCGGCAGCGGGATAAACTGGCAATAAAAGATTGAGTTAGATCAAAGTCTTAATTCTATCATGTCGCCGTAGTCCGGTTGCTGGCGCCTAGCGGTTGTTTCCCGATGTTGCTGTGGCGCGACAGCCGGGGCCGGCCTTGGCGCTTATGCTCCCCGTAGATTTTCTTGTTTTTCACGGGGCATTGCAATGAAGCAGGTTGTGATGGGAATTGTGGCGGCATCGCTGGTCGCGACCAGCACACTGGCCGCTGATCTGGCATCGAAACCCTACGTGAAGGCCCCCGCCATGGTCGATCCGATCTGGAGCTGGACCGGCTTCTACGCCGGCGCCAATGGTGGCTATAGCTGGGGCCGGTCGAATGCCTCGGTCCTGCCGACCTCACCGCTTGGGGTGAACATCCGACAGAACGTTGATGGAGGACTTGGCGGCGTTCAGGTCGGCTACAACTGGCAGGTCGATCCAAAATGGGTTTTGGGTGTTGAGGCCGATATTCAGGGCACCGGCGAGCGTGGACGTTCGATTGATCCGCTTCTGGCGGTCAGGATCGGTTCGGTTGGATTTTCCGGCTCGACCAACAGCAGCACAGATTTCCCGTGGTTTGCGACCTTCCGCGGTCGAGCCGGACTTTTGGCTGATCCGAGCCTGCTGCTCTATGCGACGGGTGGTTTGGCTGTTGGTGAGGTCAAGTTCGGCACTCAGGCGACGCTGACCGCACAGCTATTCGATGGAAACAGCAACACGCCCATCGGTGCGCCCATCACGGTCGTCGGTCCGGCGGTTTCAGAGAGCAAGACTCGCTGGGGTTGGACCGCAGGGGCCGGTGTCGAGAAGAAGTTTAACCGCAACTGGTCAGCCAAGCTCGAATATCTCTACATAGACTTGGGATCGTCCACCTATTTTGGCGGGACCGTCAATTCGACCAGCGTCTCGTTCCACGATCATGTCTTGCGAGCTGGATTCAACTACGCTTTCAGCCCGACTCCGGTGGTCGCGAAGTACTGAAATCCAGAAGGCGTCAACAAGAAGCAAAGCCCGGCTCGCGCCGGGCTTTGTCGTCGGAGAGCGGGTGCGTGACGGTCACAGCATAGTCGGGATGGGCATAGAGCTCAGGTGCGCCGATCGCCTGCGCGCAGCGTTCCCAGATCCGCCCACCGGTCGTGGCGATGTTGATGTAGCCGTCCAAGGTCTTGAACACGCCGGTCGGGACCGCGCCCGGGCCGCGGCTGCGTCAGCTCACCAGGCGTACTTGAACACGCCCTTGCCGGAATAGCTGGTGACGTTGCCTGAGAACTCGCCGTCGAAGGTGGCGGCGATCGAGAAGCCGCTCAGCCATTTCATCTCGGCGCTGCCGCTCACGAGCGCGGACTCGGCATCGACCTTGGCGCTGTTGACGACGAAGCTGGTGCCCGGCAAAGTCTGGAACAGCGCGGTGACGGCGCGGCTCGGATTGTAGTCGTGCGCCCAGGCGGCGCGGCCACGCAGCGTCAGCACGCCGTTCTGCATGGCGTAGGACTTGTCGGTGCGCAGGCCGAGCTCGGAGCGAGCATTGGTCAGCGATTGTGAAGCGTAGTTCAGGGCGAACAGTCCGCCGCCGTTGAGGCTGACTTCGGAGTAATTGGGAAGATTGAAATTCGTCACCTGCGCCGCAGCGTAGGGCGTGATGCCGATCAGCGGCGTCGTGAAGCGATAGCCGCCCTCGAAGCGCGCCGAGAACGTGTCGGCCTTGAAACGGCCCTGGAGCTGGTCGAAGCCGCCGGGCGTCACGGTGCGGTTGGTCGTGACGTCGTGCCAGCCATAGGCGAGCGCAGCCGAGACGTAGGCCGGTCCGAAATTGTGTCGGCCATAGACACCGGCCTGGAACAGGTCGGCCGAGCCCGAACCCATCGCATTGGCGAGCGAGTAATTCAGTCCGCCGCCGCCGAGCGCAAAGCCGACCAGCGTGTCCACCGAGATCCTGTAGTCCGCGCCGGCCGCACCGCCCCAGGCCCGCGCCGTCAGATCCTGCGAGCCGACCAGTGCGTTGCCGCCGACCTCGGCCGAACCGCCATAGCCGGCTGCCCAGACGCTCCAGCGGCTGCTTGGCTGCGAGGAAAAAAGCGGCGCCTTGGTCGCCATCGCGTAAGCCTCGCGCTCGCGCGCGGTGGCCGGCCGCATCGCGGCGTAGGCGGCTGCCTCATCGCTTTCGGCGAACTGTGCGACGCTGCCCGCCTTGGCGAAGCCACCGCTGCGTCCGACGACGGTCGGGTCGAGCATCAGGTTGAGGAACTGGCCGTCGGCATTGATCGCCGACTGGATGATACCGGTGCCGAGCTCGCCCGAGGCGGTGGTCAGCCCCGCTGGCGACAGTGTCGCGAAGGCCGAGGGAATACCGCCGGTGGTGTTGAAGAAGTTGGTCAGTGTGTTCGCGACGTTCTGTTGGTTGATGTTGAGCCCGCCACCTTGCGCGAAATTGACGTTGACGTTGAGGAACACGTTATTGAGGTCGTAGCTCAGCGTCGCGTTGAGCGTCGGCGTGTTGGAGGCGACGTTCGGGTTGAAGGTGCTGCCGGCCAGGGTGCCGGCCGCGGTCAGGATCGTATACTGTTTTTTGATCGTACCCGATGTGAAGTTGACGCTCACCGCCGCGCCGCCGAGACCGGCTGCGCCCGTGACCCGAGTGAGGCTCGCATTGGTCGAGGAGATCTGCACCAGATAGGTCGAGGCGGCGGTAAAGGTCAGCGATCCGCCGATCGTCATCGGGCCGAACGGGTTCGTCGTGCTGCCGGGCGCCAGCGTACCGCCGTTGACCGCGACGCCCGCGATCGTGCCGCTGCCGGCGAGCGTGCCGCCGGCATTGACGGTGGTCGGGCTGTTCAGGATCGAGCCGTCCACCACCAGCGTGCCGCCATTCACATTGGTGGCGCCCGTATAGGTGTTGGCGCCCGTGAGCCTCTGCGTGCCGCCCGTCAGTGTAAGGCCGCCCCCCGCGCCGGCATCATCGATCACACCCGCGAAGGTGCCGTTGCCGTTCGTGATCGTCAGCGTGTTGGCGCCGAGATTGACGTTGCCCGAACCCGACAGCGATTTGATCGAGGTGCCAATGCTCAAGCCCGTGATGTCCAAGATGCCGTTGGCAATGACATTGCTCGAGGTCGCGATGCTGCCGTCGGTCCCGCCCGAGTTGACGAGGTCCAGCTCCCCAAGGGCTTGGATGGTGGTCGCTCCGGTATAGGTGTTGACGCCCCCGAGCGCCTGAACGGCACCGGCCGAGATGACAATGCCGCCGCCGCTACCACCGGCAATGCCGCCGTCCCGGATCACGCCGCCGAAGACGCTGCCGGACGTGATCGTCAGCGTCTTCGATCCCAGCGCGACGATGCCGCTGCCAGCGGGCGAACCAAGGCCGCGGACGGATGTGCCGGAGGTGGTCTGCGATACGTCGAGCGTGGCGTTCGCCGCGCTGAACGAGACGAACGCCGAATTCGCGATCGAGCCGGCGCCTTTCAGCGCCAAAGTGGCTCCGGCATCGATCTGCGTGGCATTCGAATAAGTATTCACGCCGGAGAGCGTCTGTGTGCCGCCGAACACCTCGATCCCGCCAGTGCCCTGGATCACGCTGGCAAACTCGGTCGAGCCATTGGTGATCACTAGCCCGTTGCCACCCATGTTGACGACGCCAGAAGCGCTGCCGGCCAGCGTCGTGATTGCGTTGAACGGAACGGCGGACGCCGAGATGTCGAACGTCGCGTCTACCGTGACGACGCTGGATGACGAAATACTGCCAAAGCCCGAGATTGCCAGTGTTCCGGCCGAGATCGTCGTCGCGCCCGTGTAGGTGTTGGTGCCGGCCAGCGTCAGCGTACCCGTGCCGACCTTGGTCAGGCCGCCGGTGCCGGAGATGATGCCGTCGACCTGGGTCGAGGTGTTGAGACTGCCGGTGCTGAGTGTGTTGGCGCCGAGAACATAATTGCCGGCGCCTTCGATCGATCCGGCCGTCATTCCGTCGATAGTCAGGCCTGAGATATCGACGGTGCCGCCGGCATTGGCGATGAATCTGGCGCTGCCGCCGGTGGCCGCGCCGGTGAAGTTCGTCGTTGCGCCGTTGTTGGTGGTGATCGTCGCGCTGCCGGCAGAGGCCGAATTCCCGAACGTGACGACGCCGTTGTTGATGAGCCTTGCCGTTCCGGCCGTGCCGGTCTGGATGAAATTGACGTTGCCGCCGACGTCGTTCGTGATGATCACGATTCCGGCGCCGCCGCTCGCGGTGCTGCTGTTCTGGAACACCAGATTGTTGCCGGAGGTGACCTCGAAGTTCTGGGTGTTGACCGTGTCGTTGTTGATGATGCCCGTTCCGTTGACGATGAACGGATTGCCGATCGTGAACGTATAGGCCTGCGAGGTGTTCGCGAACCGGATCGTGCCGATGCTGACGGCGCCGTTGTTGTTGTCGACCGCCGTGCTGCCGGCGTTGGCGAAGGTCGCGGTCCCGTTGGGCACGCTCGGGTTGGACGACCAGTTGGTCGGATTGGTCCAGTCCGAAGAGCCGCCGGTCCAGGTGCCGTCCACGGCATGCGCGGTGACAACGCCGAGCGCGGTGGTGGCGAGGAATGTCGCCAGGGAATGACGCACGATGGATCTCAGCCCGTACCCGATCCGCCCACCTGCCTTTGTCGGTCCGGCCATCTCAATCTTCTCAAATTAGCAAAGAAATCATCGCGAATATGCAACCGGGGCGCGTACTGTCGCCCCGACACCCACGCCATGTTCCCATGGCGCCGCAACGTCCTGCAATGAATGGCGATCCATCTGCGCCGGGTTCTCGCCTGTCCCGCCGTGCATTTTCAGCCATCGTGGCTATCCGGCAACATGTCCAATGGTTCGCTCGTCCCGCGTCCCACGTAGGCACGCAGTCCACGTCCCATATAAAGGCGAGTCACGGTCATGCAGGACGTGATCGGTGGCCACATCGCCGCCTGCATCAGCACCATCGGCACGTTGTTGCCCAGTATTCAAAGCAACGACCTGCGAGCGCTTGTCACCAGCGCCCCCAGCCGCAGCTCTGTGCTTCCTAATGTGCCTACGTTTAGGGAAGCCGGTTATCCCGCCCTGGAGAGTCTCGAACGATTTGGTCTCATCGTTCCGGCGGGCACCCCGGTCGATACAGTCGACCAGCTTTACAAGTCGGTTCGCGAAGCACTCGCAGCAGAATCCGTCAGAGTTGGGATGCTGGGGTTATGCCTTGAACCGGTGCAAGCCTCGCCAGCTGAGTTTTCTCGCCTGATTGCTTCCGAGACGCAGCACTGGGCTGAGGTCGTCAAAGCATCTGGCTTTCAGCCGATGGAGTAACGATGGCTGACAAATTCACCCATATGGACACCCGCCTTTACTGCTATCTGCTGGCCCATCAGCCGCCCGAGCACGACGAATTGAAAATGTTGCGGTTGCGGACACAGACCATGCCGGATGGCCGGATGCAGATTAGCCCCGAGCAAGGCCATTTGCTTGCATTGTTAGTGGCGGCAATGGCCGCTCGCCGCATCCTGGAGGTCGGCACGTTTACCGGCTACAGTACGCTCGCGATTGCCCAAGCGCTGCCGCCTGAAGGGCGCATCATCGCCTGTGACATCAACGACGAGTGGACGGCGATTGCGTGTGAACACTGGAAGAGGGCCGGCGTCGCGGACAGGATCGATGTTCGGATTGCTCCAGCCGTCGAGACGCTGGGGCTGCTGGAGGCTGAAGGCCGTACAAGCCATTTCGACCTTGCTTTCATCGACGCGGATAAAACTAGCTACGACACCTATTATGAGGGAGCGTTGCGGCTCGTTCGGCCGGGCGGGTTGATTATCCTGACAACATGCTTCGGCGCGGCCGCGTGGCCCATCCAAATGAAAACGATCCCGACACAGTCGCTTTACGAAAACTCAATTCGAAGATTGCAGCCGACGAGCGCGTTGATCGTGTCCTTCTGCCGATTGCCAGCGGTATGACTCTGGCAAGGCGCCGCGACCTGTAGGAAACGTCAGCTGTTGGCCCAAAGCGGCGGTCTCGGATTGTTCGCTCTCGCGCCGCTGTTAGGGGTGAAGCAGACATCCTACTCCCGGATCGATGTCGCGTAGTCGAAATAGGTATAGCTATTGCCGCCGCGGCTCAGCACCTTGGTGTGTAACTCGACCGCATATGTGCTGAGTCTCGGATCAATGCCGCGGCCGTCTAGATCGGTCGGCAGCTTTATGGTCAGGCCGGTCCGGGTCGAAGAGCGGTGTGTCTTGCGCAGCACGCTGAAATCGGTGACCGGTGGGCCGTCCTTCAGTGCCTCCTCGAGCACGCGACCCTGCAAGTCCGGCATGCTGAGCTTGAGGATGTGTGCAACGGTCGGGGCGATATCAACGTTGGCCGTGGGCAGCGTGTCGTAGAGGCCGACCTTGAAATTGGGACCGCGCGCCAGCAGCGAGATACGCGTGTCGGTCGGTGAGAAGCTACCGTGGTCGCCGCGGCGGTTGACCGAGCTTGCGTAGCTGATGCCCGGCTTGCCGGCCACTGCGATGGTCCCGTCATAATTGAAGCTGACGATGACGTCCGGCGCTCGTCCGGCCACTTTTGATTCCGTGTTGATGAGGCTCATCGGCAGCGTGCCCGCGATCTCGTCGTAGCGGTCGCTCACGAAGATTGCGCCGAATTGCTGCCGGCTCTGCAGGCTGGCGACAGCGGCCTTCACCACGCCGAGGTTACCGTCCGGAACGAACAGGTAGTCGCTGCCGGCGTTGGCGGCCACGACGACCGCGCCCGCCGGGACTGGCTTCGGAACAACAAAGGCCGCGGAGGTAAGCTTCTGGGGCTTGCCGCAAATGCTTCCGTCGTTGTCATCCCGCAGCGGCTGCAGGTGCGTGCCGTCGGGCAGGATGCCCGACAGGATCGGGATAGCGCGGCAGCCAACACCGTCGTAGGCCTTGAGCCCGTCGCGTGACAGTAGCTCGGCTGTGCGTACGAAGCCCGACACCGAGTAACCATGTGGATCGACGGCGCCGGCGCCGCCGTCGGCGATGTCGCGCAACGGGAAGTGCCCGACGTCGCCGGAAACCGTGCTGTGATTGTGGTCCTGGGTGATGATAATGTCGGTCGATTGCTCCCAGCCAAGCTCGTGAAGCTTGTCCATGACGCGGCCCAGAATCTCATCATTCATCCGGGTGGCGTCGATTGAATTGTAGGTCCCCGGTCCATAGGCGTGGTTGGTGGCGTCCGGCTCCTTTGACCAGAACACGGTCAGGTCCGGTTGCTTGACCGGTAAGATGTAGTTGACGAAAACATCGGTCAGGTACCGAAAGCCGCGCCGCGACAGCGCCCCCGTACGATCGAGTGGGTTGGCGGTCTGCCCGTCCTTCAGCCGCTGGATCGGGATCGGCGCAGTGGGATCGCCGTTGTCCTTGGCGAGATTCAATTCGCGAGCCGGATGGGCGTTAACGCTGTTGCGCGGCAGCGCGTAGCCCGCGTTCTGCAATTCCTTGGCGAAGGCGAGCGGTATCGCCGCGTCCTCGTCGAGAATGATGCCGCCCCGTAGATAGTCCTGAATGAAGGCGGCGCCGAACTTGCCCACGGCTGCGGTGGTCAGGCCGTTGGCCTGTGCTGCCTGCAGCAGTGTCGGAACCAGCGTCAACCTGCCCTGGTAGGCTTCGCGCACCGCCTCGACCACGCCGAAATCCTCGATGAAGGCCGGCGCCGAAAAGTCGATCTCGGCGCCTTTGGCGTTCTTTCCGCTCGCGCGCGGGGCGTACACCACGTTGCCGTAGAATCCATGCGTGCCCGGATAGGTGCCGGTCGCGATGGAGGCGGAGTTCATCATCGTAAACGTTGGATACACCGCGTGATGGTCGGCGAAGACGACACCAGTTCGCGCGAGCGCGAAGTAGTTCGGCGTGATTTCCGGTGTCAGGTCGTCAGCGCGCAGCCCGTCCCAGACGAAGACGATCGCCCGCCGCTTGGCGGACGCGTCCGCCAGTTGCGCGAACACGTCGCTGGCGAGCGGGGGCAGCATAATGAAGAGGGCACTGAGGAGAGCAAGCGATCTCGCTTTCATGATTCGCCTCCAGTTCCGGCACGGCTGTGACCATCTGGATCTGAGCAGCGGAGGACCGGCCGCCCGCATCCGCCGGGTGCGTCTCGCGAGAGGCTAGGACTAAAGCTGCGGGGCCGTCCAACACCTAATTGTAGTATTTTTATGCAATCTGGAGGCCGCGTCAATTAGCGGCGATGTCGCCTGTTGGCCCATCGCGACATATTGCTCCGCGCACGAACTTGGTCGCTACAGAGGCAAAGCAGACGTCACCTTCGTCGCGTCATCGGCCGGTTCATGATGGGGTGGACGCCCCGCCGACGGCATCGATGTGCCAAAGTGGAGGTGTTTAGCACCACTTAAGGGAGGCGTCCGTGTTGCACGTTAGCACAATCGGTCTGGATATCGCTAAGCATGTTTTCCACGTTCATGGAGCGGACGGGAAAGGACGGGCTGTATTCAGCAAACGGATCAGCCGAGGAAAGCGCTTGGATTTCTTCGCAGCCCAGCCGAGTTGCACGGTAGCTTTAGAGGCATGTGGCGGAGCCCATCACTGGGCCCGACAGCTCACGCAGCTTGGCCATGAGGTTCGGCTGATCCCGCCCGCTTATGTAAAGCCGTTCGTAAAGCGGCAAAAGAACGACGCGATCGATGCCGAGGCGATCTGCGAAGCTGCGCAGCGGCCGAGCATGCGGTTCGTTGCCGTGAAGAGTGAAGAGCAACAGGCTGCGGGTCTTGTGTTTCGAACCCGGGACCTGTTGGTGCGGCAGCGAACCCAGCTCATCAACGCGATCCGAGGACACCTCACGGAATATGGTTGGATAGCGCCCAAGGGGCCATCGCATGTGGCAACGCTTGCCGACCTGATCGAGGAAGAAGCGATGGCCAGCTCCCTTCCCGAAGCGGCCCGTCCCATGTTCCAAGTGATGCTAGACCTTCTCGCCGAGTTGAATGGCAAGATCGCGGATCTCGACAAGGAGATCGCGCGACGCGCTCGCGAGGACGAGGTATCGCGCAGGCTGATGACCATTCCTGGCATTGGCCCGATCTCCGCCACCGCGATCGCCGCCCTGGCACCGCCGATCGAGACTTTCACCAAGGGCCGCGACTTTGCCGCCTGGTTGGGCCTCACGCCTCTTCAAAAATCGACGGGTGGCAAACAGAAGCTGGGCGCGACGTCCAAGATGGGGGAGCGAACGCTCAGGCGCCTCCTCATCATCGGCAGCAGCGCTGTTGTGCAACAGGCAAGCAAACGCGGTGCGCCGAGGGGTTCTTGGCTCGAACAGATGCTGGCTCGCAAACCGCGCATGCTGGTAACGGTAGCGCTCGCCAACAAGATCGCGCGGATCGTCTGGGCGCTACTTGTTAAGTAGGAGAATTACAGGGCTCCGGTCGCAGCCAAGGCGTGATCCTGGCGGACCTGAGGTCGTCGGAGATGTAGTCGGTCGAAGGAGGGTATGGCTCAACAGTCGGCGAGACGAGGCCGGAAGAACCAGGCGTACTCATCGTGCCTAGAGCACGCATTTATGATTTGGTTCCGGTCTGCGAACTCCCATACGGGCCCGCAGCTTCATCGCTGCACCATCAGAGGCCGGACAGATGGCAGCATCCGACTAAGTGCCGATCTTCTTCAAAAATCGCTTGCATCTCACGGGGCGTCCACAGATGGGTACACGACCTGGTTTGGTATCGCAGAACCAAGATTGTGGGGCGCTTGGATTTATTCCTCGCGGCCGTAACCACCCGGCCGTCTACATCTCGCGAGTTTCTCGGTAACCTGTAGCTTCATCAACGAGGGACGTCGCGTCTGAGCGTTGGAGGCGCTCGGCGATAATTCCGGCGCGGTGAGCAATGTTACGCTGAGTGACCTTTAAGACTCCGGCCCGTTGGGCGCGCGCAAAGACGGCGCAAACCTCCGGGAGGAAATTCGCCGCGTAGCCGACCGCCTTCACGCCCTGATCGGTGCGGAATTCCATTTGATTAGCCAGCACGACCAAACCTTCATCGATAAAAGGCTCGAGATTTTGCATTGTCAAGAAAGGGGGCAAATTGCCGCTCTTGCGATACCGTCGCCCTTTGGGGGGGGCGAAAGCGACCCAGGCCCAACATGAAGCCATTCTGAGTAATCACACGCTGGCCGTTGTCGAGGACGGCCACCTCGATCTCGATGTCGCCAAGTCGAAGGACGCCTTGATGCGTCGCCTGCGGCAGGTGTCGCGCCCAGCGAGCCTTGGCGGCCTTCCGAGCAATCTCCCGTCGCTCGTCACCTGAGAGCGCAGCTGCCCTTGCGGCTCCTCCCGCGGCTCGGGCGGGAACTCCCCACTGCACTTTCCACCGCGTTCTCGGCCGCTGGTGGTCGTCTTTCTACGCGTATTCATACTTCAGGAATATGGCCGGGTCAGAAGAAAGCAAGTACGGCGTACAGGCGAAGACGGACTATGTTAAGCGATCGTCCGCGCCAATGTCACGCCGTCAGTAAAGCCGGATCATGCAAGACGGTCTTGACGCGTGCGGGTGAGGGGCAGTGCCAGACTGCAGTGCAGAAGGCTTTGAGCATCGCATCCCTACATCGAATTTGAGGAACCGGCCGAAAGGTTGCCAAAATCGCTTGAGCAACGCTGAGTGCCCGGTAGACATCCCGTTCCTGATAGAGCTTGGGACCAAACAGGCTTCCGAGCAATCCGCCCCAAAAGCTGTGCTTGTGAGAGCGTATTAAGACTCCCTTTTTGCCAACGGAGATCCAACACGCGTCTCCACTGTCCAGGATGATCGTCGCATCGTGGCCAAATTTCTCGTTGATGTAGAGGACGCGCGGCATCGATTTACAAATTGAGCAATTTTACTTCAGTCGAAATGCAGCATTAGAGGACTTTGGCTGATCAGCTATCGATAACTAGTCAACATCGTAGCCAAGATACTTCGTGAAAGAAAGATTACTCGCAGAAGTGACGCGATTTAATTGGACCTATATTGGTCTACGCGTCCTTGGTGTATATTGCAATCTTTAGTACGTAAGCGGCGCAGAGAACTATCGGAAGCTGCGCAAGGTAAGCCGGCCAGCCCATCCAGGGGCCGTAGTGAAGGAAGAACATCTGCTTCGGGAAGTCCGTGAGGTCGGCGTAGTCGTTGCCTTCCCACGGGGCGATATTGAACCTGAGCCAAAATTGAGAGTTCAGAATCGTCAGTGCGCCAAATAGATATCCGAAGAGCTTCGATGTGCCCGATCGGTCCAATGCGCGAGCCAGCCCCAAGACCAGGCAGGGCCACGCTCCGAGTATGAAGCGCGATTCAGTCACCAACACTAGGGGCACGGTCGCGGCGACGATACCGACCGGTCCGAGCCCGATCTTCCGCAACTCGGTGCTCACGTCGGTCCAACAGAGCATGATGAGCAAGACGGCCGGCCCCCAAAGCAGCGTCGCCGCGAGGAATGCCATCAGAAACTTCCCTTTGCCAGCCAAGGGAAAGACGATCCAGTTCAGCACATACAAGACGCCGCTCGGGTTTGGGACCTCCGGGTTCGACAAAGCGGTGAATGCAATTTGAGGGAGGAGCAGTGCTGTGCCCGCAAGAAGAAAGAAGCGCAAGGGCGCGGCCGTCAGAACGGCAAGTAGAGATCTGCTCAGCAGGATGGGGCCGATCAGAATCCAAAGGGCGAGGACAACGACCAGCAGGGACGGAGCCCCGGTAACAAAGATCGCAAGTTCTCGAACCAGCGAGCCATTCTTGATTGCTCCTGGAAGTTGCGACAGCACAAGGATTGAAATCGTCAGCGCCGCCGCTGCGGCAAAGAGCCGGAAGGCGCGCATTTGGCCATCATTTCGTTTCCAGTCGGAAGCAGCCGTAGGCAGTTGCACGCTTTCGGCGCCTGGAAGTTTCAGGTGTAGTGAGAGGAGCAATATGGCTCCGTAGAGGCCGGTCAGCTGCCATACGAAAGAGCCGGCTATCGTTGCGGCGGCGAGCGCAAGCGGCCGTCTTTCCAGAAAAAGCCATAGCAGGAGCAGGCTTACCAGCAGCGCGACACCATCGGTCGTGACCGGGGCATAGCTGAGATGCTTGGTTGCAAAGTAATTCAGGAAGAGGCTCGCAAATCCGATCCACACACCGCTCGACCCGAGCGAAAGCAGGTCCGCCATTCGTTTCCAAATGATGGTGCCCAAAACCAACGCTAAAAGATTGATGAGCTGGAAGCCACGAATGATGTTCTGGTCGGAAAGTTGGGCTCCGCAGACCGCTAGCATCGTCTTTACGATCAGCGAGGGAAGAAGCCGCTGTGAATAGTATCGGCTGAGCTGGCCGTCGGTGATCATAAAGCCAAGTCGGCGCACCATCTCGGCATAGGTGAGGCCGTCCCACCCTAATCCGCCGCCGGCAGGAACAATCTCGCCAAACACCAGATTGCAAGTGCCGAGGAGGAGAACGAGGGTGACCATGCAGAGCAGTGTCGTCGACGCGCGCGATTTCGGTAAGTACCTGTGCATTTCGCGTTCTTTCGGAGCTTTTCGGGCTATCGCTAATAGCGTTCGAAGGCCTTTCGGAGCGTTTCTCACATTCGTGAACCCGTCACAAGCACTCCTAAACAAGCGCAGGCAAATGAATCTCAGTATGGCAGACGACTTGGACCAGATTCTGCTGTCTTTCAGAGGCTGATTGCATTCTGGCTGCTTGAGATCTCATTCCAAAGTCATAAGCGTGGCGGTGCCGGGCCGCAGTCTGTGTACACGCAGGGCAATCGCGGCGGAACGCGTTCGGTATCGCGCTAGCCGTCACTCGTCAGTTTCGGCCAGAAGCTCGACTGGTTCACCTTCCACGGTCCGCTCGGCGTCGCCGTGACGCAAGGCGCTTGACCGATAGGAGTGGATCTCGGAACCAACAAGCGGTTTGGCAGCGCCGCAATCATCCGGGAAATGGTGCAGCTCGCTTGATTGATAGCAAAGCGCGGCAAGCGGCGCTTGCACAATGCCTTTCGGGGTGGTCTAGTCGATTCATATTCCATGCGTGGTCAAAGCCGTGGTTTGGCAGGACCGCGGCCTGACCCGCGGTCCAGGATCCGGGCAGTGAAAACAGTAAGCATCGTTACGCCGTGCTACAACGAGGACCTCAATATTCGAGATTGCTATGAGGCAATCCGCGGAATATTCGATGATCATCTGCCGGGCTATCGGCGCGAGCACCTCTTCTGCGACAATGCGTCCGACGACCGCACCATGGAGATTCTGCGCGAGATCGCCGCGCAAGACCCCGCGGTTAAGATTATCGTCAATGCGCGCAATTTCGGACCCCTTCGCAACACCTATAACGGGGTGATGGCAAGCAGCGGCGACGCTGTCCTGCTCTTTATGCCGGCCGACCTCCAGGACCCGCCGGAACTGCTTCCACAATTCGTCAAACTGTGGGAGGCCGGCTACGAGATCGTCTACGGTATCCGCGCGGTGCGCGAAGAAGGCAGACTGATGCGCGGCATCCGCAACGCTTATTACCGCCTGCTGACCCGGTTCTCCGAGGTGAACGTTCCGCCCGGCGTTGGCGACTTCCAACTCGTCGACCGGCGGGTGGTCGAGGCCATGAGACACGTCCGCGACACCTATCCGTTCATGCGGATGATGACGTTCGAATGCGGCGGCCGCGCCGTCGGCGTGCCCTATACCTGGCGCCAGCGCAAGAAGGGATTTTCCAAGAACCGCGCCGGCGCGCTGATCGACCAGGGTCTTAACGGGTTGGTGTCCTTCACCACGGCACCGGTCCGCTTCGGGCTGTTCGCTGGCTTCCTGATCTCGGCCGTGAGCATCGGCTACGCCCTGGTCAACTTGGTGATCGGCCTCGTCCTGTACCGGCAGCTCGCCGAACCTGGCATCATCACACTGATCGTCGCCATGTTCTTCTTCGGCGGCGTGCAGCTGTTCTTCATGGGCATGATCGGCGAGTATGTCCTCGCGATCTACGGACAGGTTCGCGATAAACCCGTGGTGTTCGAGCGCGAGCGCGTCAATTTTGATGCCGCTCCGCCGTCCGGCGTCTGATGCGCAAGCGGCGTTAGCGTCTTGCCAGCGATTGCTCGATCCGCGCGACGATCGCCTGAGCCGAGAGACCCGCAGCATCGAGCAGCGCGTCGCGCGATCCCGCCAGCGAGGTCTTTCCGCCCTGCTCAGGAATGCCAATGCCGGTAATCGGCGGCCGGACCGCGTCGCCGGCAAACGCCCCCGCCACCAGGCTGAACAGGCCGGCGCGCAGAATGTGCTCTTCGAGCGTCACGATGAGCGAGGCGTCGCGCACAACCCCGCGGATCGCCATCTCGTCGAGCGGCTTCAGACAGGAGACGCTGACCACACCGACGTCTCGCCCGCGCCCCGCGAGCTCGCCGGCGGCCTCTAGCGCGCGGGACGCGATCGGTCCACAAGCGAGGATGACGATCTCCCGCCCCTCACGCAGGATGCGCGGCTTGCGCAGATCGGTCGCGATCGTCGCGAGGTTCGGCTCGCCTGCCCGGCTGAGCCGCAGATAGGACGGTTTGCCGCTTGTTGCGATCAGACGCGTCGCGGCGCGCACTTCCATGGGATCGCAAGGCACGAACACCTCCATGCCCGGCAGCATCGACATGATTCCTGCGTCCTCCAAAGCATGGTGGGTGTAGCCCTGGCTGCCATAGGCGTAGCCGGCTCCCACGGCCACGACCTTGACGTCGGCACCGTGGTAGCAGACGTCATTGCGGAGTTGCTCGAGGCAACGCAACGTCGGGAAATTGCCGATCGAGTAAATGAAGACCGTTTTGCCCGACAGCGCGATGCCGGCGGCGACCCCGGCCATGTTCTGCTCGGCCACGCCGACATTGACATAGCGATCGGGAAACTTCGCCGCGAACGGCTCCAGCACGGAGTAGCCGAGATCGCCGCAGAGCAGCCAGATGTCGGGATTCTCGCTTGCGGCCTGCGACAGGCTCTCGATGAACGTCGTTCTCATGCGCCGATCTCGGTTAGCGCCTGCGCCAGCAATTCATCCGAAGGCGAGCGGTAGTGCCATTCGAGGTTGTTCTCCATAAAGCTCACGCCCTTGCCCTTCACCGTGTGGGCGATCACGACTGTCGGCCAGCCCGATGCTGCCGGCACGCCGCTTAGCGCGCGCTCGAGCGCAATGAGGTCGTGACCGTCGATCTCCTCCACCTGCCAGCCGAACGCTTTCCATTTTTCGGCGAACGGATCGAGGTTCAACACCTCGGCGACCGAGCCAAAACTCTGGATCTTGTTGAAGTCGACGATGACGCAGAGATTGCCCAGCTTGTGGTGAGGCGCGAACAGGATGCCCTCCCAGTTTGAGCCTTCGTCGCATTCGCCGTCGCTGAGCAGGCAGAACACCCGGCTGCCCGCGCCTTCCATCCGTGCGGCCAGCGCCATGCCGATGGCAATTGGCAGGCCATGGCCGAGCGAACCTGTCGAGACCTCGATGCCCGGCACGGCATGGCTGATATGTCCGGTGAAGATCGATCCGTCGCGACAATAGGTGTCGAGCTCAGCCGGGGAAAAGAAACCGCATTCGGCGAGCGTGGCGTACATGATCGCTGCGGCGTGGCCCTTGCTGAGCACGAAGCGATCGCGGCTTGCTGCTTGCGGATCGGCAGGATCGACACGCAGGATCCGCGCGTACAGCACCGCCAGGATGTCCGCCATTGAGAGACAACCACCGATATGGGAAGCATTCGCGGCGTGCACCATGCGCAAGGCGTGCGCACGAATCCGTCGCGCGAATTCTTTCGCTTCAGGAAGATTTGGTCGCGTCATGCCAGTCCACCGTCTCGCGTAGTCCCTCATCCAACTGCACTTCGGGCTTCCAGCCCAGGGCGAGCATGCGCGAAACGTCCGCAGCCAGCACCATAACCTGATCGGACCGATACGCCAACTCGCCGAAGCCGAGAGCGGCGTCGGGGCGAACGAGATCGCGCAAGCGCGTTACCGTCTCGCGCAGGGGCGGCGCGTCCGCACTGCCGACATTGAAGAGGCCGCTTGCCCCGTCATGCGTAATCGCGAGCCGGAAAGCGCTGGCAGCGTCGCGCGCGTGCAGAAATCCCCAACGCTGCTCGCACGCCGTTAGCGCCATGTGCTGTCCGGAGCGCAATTTCCGAATCATGCTGGGGATCAACCAGTGCTCGGCATCCTTTGGGCCGTAGGTCGAAAAGATCCTGAGCCACGCTGCACGCAGCCCGCGCTCCTCGCACAGGCTTATCGCCATCGATCCGGCCGCGAGCTTGGCCATGCCGTACAACGTCGTCGGCCGGGGCACGTCGTCCTCCCGGATCGCGCGATCATAGGGGCCGTACTCCGCCTGTGATCCGGCTCCGACGAAGATCCTGGCGCCGGCCTCGGCCGCGAGTTCGGCAAGGCCCACCGTGTCGACGACGTTGGCGGCTTGAACCGGGCTGTTACGGTCGTTGCCTGCGACCCCGCGCCAGGCCATGTGCACAACCGCGTCCGGCACGAATGCCTCGAGCGGCCCGCGCAGCCCGTCCGGCTGCTCCAGAGCGCCGGGAATGACGTGCAGACGATCATGCACCTCCCTGAGGCGCCACACGGCGCCTGCCGGCCGCAACAGGACAGCTACCTCGTGCCCCCGCGCCACGAGGTCCGTAACGAGATGGGAGCCCAGGAAACCGCTCGCGCCGGTCACGAAAATACGCATGCGCCCCGGGTAGATCAGCCGCCGGGGTCCGTCAATGTCGGGATGAGGGCTAGAATCCGGGCTCCGGGCCCATGGGAACGATCCGAACTTGATTATCCGGCCCACGCAGCTAAACGGAAGCCAGGACCGATGTTCGACGACAAAGGGGTAGATGCATGAGCGATTTCAGGCTGGCCATGGTTTCCGCGGGCTTTGAGCACGGCGGAAACGTTACTCATCGTCACTTCGACGGCCATCCTGATCTGCTCGTCTACCCCTTCGAGTCGCAGCTCGGCAACCGCAACTTCAATGACTTCCTGGCCTCGGTCGAGCGCGTTCAGTACCGCTACCCCGAATTCCCGGAGGGGCTGACGGCGACCGAGCTCTACGAGCAAATGATAGACGAGGAGTTGAAAACCTTCCTGCGCAAGCGCAACGGCTCGAAGTTCCGCGATGCGGACTGCGTGATGGACGAGAAGAAGCGAGTCGCCGAGTTTGCCCGAATCGTCGGCCAGCCACCGATCTTCCGCCGTCAGGTGATCGAGGCATTCTTCCGGGCGACTTTCGTCGCGTGGGAGAACTATTACACCAAGGCGCGGCCGGACATGGTCCATGTCGGCTACTCCCCCGCCATCGGAATCGATGCCGATCGCATGGTGCGTGACTTTCCCGAAATCCGTATGTTGCACATCGTGCGCAATCCGTTCTCGGCGTACCGCGACACCAAGCGCCGCCCGTTCCCGCAGCCGCTGACCAAATACCTGATCACCTGGAACATCTACCACTCGACGGTCGAAATGTTTGCCAGGATGTACCCGGAGAACGTGCGGATATTCCGCTACGAAGATCTCGTGGACGACAAGCGCAAGTTCATGACCGAGGCAGCCGAATTCATTGGTGTGCCCTTCGCCGAAACCATGCTCTATCCGAGCTGGAACGGCGTTGAGATCAAGGAATCCATCGCGCCCTGGGGAACCGTGCTCAAGAGCACAAAGGACTACAACCAGGCCGTGATCCAGGAACTCTCGGACGAAGAGCGCAGGCAGATCGCGCAAGGTACAGCGGCCCTCGCCCGTCATTTTGGCTATGATCGGATCGGCTATCTTAGCCCGCTCTATCGTGCTGAGTAAGATCACATTCTTCGAAACCGACGACCGCCCCGACATTGCTGCCGATCGGGCGCACCTCCTACGCGCGCTGCAGCAACAACTGCAATCCTTCGACTACAACGCGACAGTCACGCCGGCGCCGGGCGGCACGCTTGGTGCCTGCTACGATGCGAATGTTTCCGGCGAGAAGCGCTTTCTGAAGACACATCTGCCGGGCGTGAGCGCACGCGCCAGCCTTGCCAAAGAAGCCGACATCCTCGCGCAGCTCTACGGCAACAGGATCGTGCTCGACCGTTTCGACATCCCGCTCGGAGACGGAACGGCGCGGCTCTGCCTCATGATGCCGGTGCTCGTGCCGCTGACCGCCCCGATAGAGCCCGCTGCTGCTGCCGCATTGGCACACGCATGCAGTGAGCGGCTCAAGGGCTGGCGGCCGGAGGGACTTGCCTCGTTCGAACCCTATCTCGCGTCCGCCGCAAAGGCAGTGGATACGCTGTCCAACCGTAGTCTACTCGGCCAGACCAGTGCCGCCGAGGTGCGTAGGCTGATCGCGCTGCTCGCCGAACGTCTTCCGCATTTGCCAGAGGCGCTCTGTCACGGCGATTTCGGACCGAAGAACATCATGTTCCAGGGTAGCGCGCCGCGCGTCATCGACTGGGAAGACGCATTCCGCGGCGTCGCCGGCTATGACTATCTCTATTGGCTGACTTTCATGGAGAACCGGCCGTTCCTGCAAAGGGACGCCTTCGGCCGAACCGGCCTTCCGCAGGACGTCGAGCGCGCCATCCTCGCGCTCGTCGTGCTGCTCAAGTCCTATCTGGCGGTCTTATCGGGCGAACATCTGAAGCACGCGGTATCGGTCCGGGCCCGCATCGCCGGGATCCTCAATCTGCCGGGCTGATCAAGCCCGCACGGTGCCAACGACCTGGTCGAGCTGATCGAGCGAGAACCTGCGCAGGTCCCGGCCCTCACGGAGCGCCTTGTACCACTCAACGGTCAGGCGAAGGCCTTGCGCCAGATCGAGCCGCGGCGTCCAGCCGAGTTCGCTCCGCGCCTTCGTGCAATCGAGCCTCAGATAGACGGCTTCGTGCGGATGCAAACCGTCGTCGGCTGTCCACCGCGCCCGGTCCCCCCACAGCCCGATCAGACGATCGACCACAGTCCCGACCGGCACCTCGCTTGCGGTGTCTGGTCCGAAGTTCCAGGCGCCGACGAATCGTTCATCGCTCGCCAATCGCTCGACAAGCGCGAGATAACCAAGCACCGGATCGAGCGCATGCTGCCAGGGCCGCACCGAATTGGGATTGCGGATGCGGAGCGCCTCGCCTGCGAGGAACGCCTGCATCGCATCCGGCACTAGGCGGTCGCGCGCCCAGTCGCCGCCGCCGAACACGTTGCCGGCGCGCGCAGTCGCGACGCGCGCCGCGCCACTCGTATTGAAGAAGCTGTGGCGGTAAGAGTGCGTGACGAGTTCGGCGCAGGCTTTGCTGTTGCTGTAGGGATCGTCGCCGCCGAGCCGGTCGCCCTCGCCGAAGGGGCCGCTTATGCCTTTATTCTCGTAGCACTTGTCGCTGGTGACGTTCAGGATCACTCGCACCGAGCGCAGATGCCGTGCCGCCTCCAGCACGTGCACGGTACCCATCACGTTAGCTGCGAAGGTCTCGACCGGCTCTTCATAGGACGGGCGCACCAACGCTTGCGCCGCCATGTGGATGACGATGTCGGGCTTGGCCTCCGCCATTGCGGCGCGTAGGGTGGCAAGATCGCGGATGTCGGCCAGGCGGTGCTCGATGTCGTCGGCGACGCGCGCCGTGACGAACAGCGCGGATTGGTGTGTCGGCGGCAGCGCATAGCCGTAGACGTCAGCTCCGAGACGGCGCAGCAGCAGCGAGGCCCACGCGCCCTTGAAGCCGGTATGGCCGGTGAGAAAGACCTTCTTGCCGCGCCAGAATGCTGGATCCTTCACCAGATTCTCCACTTGGCACGGTTAACCGACCACTCACCCTCAAGGAAATTGCGGTCGCGCAGCGAATCCATCGGATGCCAGAAGCCGGGATGCACATAGGCGCGCAGATCGTCGCCGCGCGCGAGCTGCTCCATCGGCTCGCGCTCCCAGATCGTATGGTCGCCTGCGATTAGGTCGCCTACCGAGGGCGACAGCAGGAAGAAGCCGCCATTGATCCAGCCCCCATCGTCATTTGGCTTCTCCTCGAAATTAACGACCCGGTCGCCCTCGATCGCGACGGCACCGAAGCGCTTGGCCGGGCGCACCACCGAGACGGTGGCGCGGCGCCCATGCGCCCTGTGGAAGGCGATTTCCGCGGCGAGGTCGATGTCGGCGACGCCATCGCCATAGGTTAGCGCAAAAAACGGTTCATCCTTGACGTAAGGAAGCACGCGCTTCAGCCGGCCGCCGGTCTGGGTGTCCTCGCCGGTATCCACCAGCGTGACCCGCCATGGTTCGGCGGTTTCGCGATGTACTTCCATCCGGTTCTCGGCGAGATGAAAGGTCACGTCGGACATGTGTAGGAAGTAGTTCGCGAAATACTCCTTGATCATGTAACCCTTGTACCCGAGACAGATCACAAAGTCGTTGAAGCCGTAATGGCTGTAGATCTTCATGATGTGCCAAAGAATGGGGCGCCCGCCGATCTCCACCATCGGCTTCGGCCGCGTGCTGGTTTCCTCCGCGATTCGGGTGCCCAAGCCTCCCGCTAGAATTACGACCTTCATCGGAACGGTATGAGCCCTCCCTTGGATAACGGACAACTTCTATACGAAGCCTTGTGGCTGGGAAACCCTGCGGGGCGAAGCTGCGGCCAGCGTCACGTGCATATTCGTTCACCAACGCGGCGGAGGTTGCCTCTGTAGGGTGCAGTGAAGCCCGTCAAACAATAAGGCAGACGGCATCATACAACCTTTTCTTTCCGGAGCCTCGCAATCTCGTCCGCACTGAGGCCGAATTCCTTCAAGACCTCGTCGGTCTGTTCGCCGAATTCCGGTGGCCGCGCCACCATCCTGCTCGGCGTGCGTGACAGCGTCACGGGCTGGCCGACCAGGCGGATATGGCGGCCCTCCTCGTTCGGCACGTCCTGCGCGATGCCGAGATGCTTGACCTGGGCGTCCTCGAACATCTGGTCGATGGCATAGATCGGCCCGCAGGGCACGCCGGCCTCGTTGAGTTCGCGGACCCAGGTCTCGGTCGACTTCGTTACCGTGCGCTTCTCGATCTCAGCGTTGAGCGCGTCGCGGTTCTTGGAGCGGGCAGGGGCCGTCGCATAGTCGGGATGGGCATAGAGCTCAGGTGCGCCGATCGCCTGCGCGCAGCGTTCCCAGATCCGCCCACCGGTCGTGGCGATGTTGATGTAGCCGTCCGAGGTCTTGAACACGCCGGTCGGGATGCTGGTCGGATGGTTGTTGCCGGCCTGCTTGGCGACCTCCTTCTCCATCAGCCAGCGCGCGGCCTGGAAGTCGAGCATGAATATCTGTGCCTGGAGCAGCGACGTCTGCACCCACTGGCCCTTGCCCGACACCTCGCGCTCGAGCAGGGCGGTGAGGATGCCCATGGCGCAGAACAGGCCGGCCGTCAGGTCGGCGACGGGAATGCCGACCCGCATCGGGCCTTCGCCCGGCGCTCCGGTGATCGACATCAGCCCGCCCATGCCTTGCGCGATCTGATCGAAGCCGGGCCGCTTGTGATAGGGGCCATCCTGGCCGAAGCCGGAGATGCTGCCGTAGACGATGCGCGGATTGATCTTGGCGAGGCTGTCATAGTCGATGCCGAGCTTCTTCTTCACGTCGGGCCGGAAATTCTCGACCACGACGTCGGCCTTGGCGGCGAGGCGCTTGAACACGGCGAGCCCGCGCTCGTCCTTCAGGTTCAGCGTCATGGCCCGCTTGTTGCGGTGCAGATTCTGGAAGTCGGAACCTCGCCGGGGCCCACCCGGCTGCTCGCCGCCGGCGTCCTCGGTCAGTGCGTCGATCTTGACGACATTCGCTCCCCAGTCCGCCAGTTGCCGCACGCAGGTCGGCCCGGAGCGGACCCGGGTCAGATCGAGTACCGTGAAGCGCGACAGGGCTTCCGAGGCATGCGGAAAGGGCATCGTGAAAGGCTCCGGGACAGATTGCGAGCCTACCATAGGGCCGAAAGATCGCGCGACAAGCCGGCCCGACGCCGATCCCGCCTGCCGAAATGCCATGCCTGATGCGGTGCCTGCGAGATCAGCGCGACAGGCGCTTCAACTCGGCACGCGCCTGCTCGGCCAAGGGATCATCGCCGTGGCGCGCAATGAAGAGCTCAAGGGCCTCCCGCGTTCCCTTCCGGCGGGCGGCTTCGTATTCCTCCGCCACCGCAGCGGCAGGATCGCGGGCCATCGGCATGGAGGGCGCGCGCGGCGCCTTACCGCTGTCGTCGGCCTTGGCTTTCTCCACCATGACAGGCAGTCCTCCGAGGGGGTGATGGGGCAATCCGGCGAGAGCGATCAGGGCGCCAAACAGACCGACCGGAAGTGAACGTCGTTTCATGAAGCCCTGCAAATCACGGGTGTTCCGGGAACGAAACCCTTACTCGCGTCCCGTATGACTACGGAACTAATGGCTAACAGCGCATTATAGCTGGAGGCCTGGTGGTCTCGCCCCATTTAAACCAAACGTTCAGCTCTCAAGCTACAATCATGTGTTAACGCCTCGAATAAGACGGGGCTCGCTGATTCGGAGTTCCCCTTTGGCTACCGCTGTTAATGTCAGTGCCACCAACAACGCCGAGATCGACGGCCTGCTGTCCGGTTACAAATGGACCGGCGCGATCACCTATAGCTTTCCCGATGCATCCAGCGACTATTCCTATCCCTATTCCGGCGGCTACGGCGAGCCGACCACGTCGGGCTTCGCCTCGGCGCCGACCCAGATGCAGGCCGCGATCAACTACGCCATCGGTTTGATCGACGGTTACACCAACGCCAACATCCAGTACGCAGGCACGAACGGCGCCGACATCATGATCGCGCAGTCGCCGGCGGCCAACCCGACCTCCTACGCCTATTATCCCGGCAACTATGCGTCCGGCGGCGATATCTGGTTCGGGACTCAGTACAATTATTCGCAGGCCAAACTCGGCAATTATTACTTCGCGACTGCGCTGCACGAGCTTGGCCATGCCGTCGGCCTTAAGCACAGCCAGGAAACCGGTGGCCCGGCCAACGTCGCGGTGCCGACTGCGCACGACGACAGCGAATACACCGTCATGAGCTATCGCAGCTATGTCGGCGCTTCGACCACGTCCGGTTACACCAACGAAGCGTACGGATATCCGCAGACCTACATGGCCAACGATATCCTCGCGCTGCAGACGATGTACGGGGCGAACTTCAATACCCAGAGCGGCAGCACCGTCTATACCTGGAATCCGACCACCGGGCAGGAGTTCATCAACGGGGCCCCTCAACTCGCGCCGGGCGGCGGGGTCGGCGGCTCGGCCAACCGCATCTACGAGACGGTCTGGGATGGCGGTGGCGTTGATACCTATGATCTGTCGAACTACACGACCAACCTCAGCATCAACCTCAATCCCGGTGCCTCGTCGGTGTTCTCCTCGACGCAGCTGGCCTATCTCGGCGACGGCCATTACGCGTCGGGCAACATCTACAACGCCTATCTCTACAACGGCGATGCGCGCTCCTACATCGACAACGCCATCGGCGGATCCGGCAACGACACCATCGTCGGCAACGCCATCGCCAATTCGCTGAACGGCGGCGGCGGCAACGACACGATCACGGGCGGGGCGGGCAACGACACCATCATCGGCGGCACCGGCACCGATACGGCGGTATACTTGGGTGGTAGCGCTAGCTACGCGATCTCGTACGATTCTGCGACGCAGACCTTCACGATCGCCGATCAGCGTTCCGGCTCGCCAGATGGCACCGACACACTGACGGGAATTGAATACTTTCAGTTCACCGATGGCTTCATCGCAAGCTCTGCGTTTACGAACGGAGGCGTGGTCACACCTGCTGTCGGTCACGTCGCAACCGATTCTCCAGACTTCAACGGCGACGGCAATACCGACCTGCTGCTTCTGAATGATGGCATTTCGGGCGTAGCAGTCTGGGAGTTGAGCGGCACCCAAGTGCTGGCTAACCCGCAGGTCGGGACCATGGCTGCAGGATTTCATTTCGCCAAAGAGGGCGATTTCAACGGCGACGGCAAGACCGACCTGCTCATGCTCAACGACAGCACGCATGATGCCCAGGTCTGGCTCATGAACGGTACGCAGATCAGCGCGGCCGGAACGGTCGGCACGATCAGCGCCTTTGGGGGGTGGGGCTATGCCGACGTCGGCGATTTCAACGGCGATGGGAAGTCCGATCTGCTGCTCCTCAATAGTGTGAACAATGGGGTTGCAGTCTGGGAGCTCAACGGGACCAGTGTCCTTGCCAACCCGCAGGTCGGCACCATGGCCTCGGGATTTCATTTTGCCTCAACCGGCGATTTCAATGGCGACGGCAAGACCGATCTCCTAATGCTCAACGACACGACGCATGCTCTCCAGGTCTGGCTGATGGACGGCACCCAAGTCACCAGCGAGACAACGATTGGCACAATTAGCGCCTCCGCTGGCTGGCGCTTTTCCAACGTCGGCGACTTCAATGGCGATGGCAAGTCGGACCTGCTATTGCTCAACGATGCTACGCATGGCGTCGCGGTTTGGCTCATGGATGGCACGCAGGTGACCGCGAACCCGCAGATCGGCACGATTAGTGCCTTCGCCGGCTGGCGCTTTGCCGACACTGGCGACTTCAATGCAGATGGCAAGTCCGATCTGATGCTGTTCAATGACAACACTCACGGCGTCGCTGTCTGGGAATTGAACGGCACCCAGATCATCGCCGGTCCGCAAGTGGGGATTGCGGCTTCGGGTGACAGCTATGCCCGGCTGGAGGATATCAACGGCGACCATAAGTCGGACATCCTTTTTCAGAACAATACGACCCATGTCCTCACGGCCTGGGAAATGAACGGCACCCAGATCGCGCTGAGTGGACAAATTGGAGCCATCAACGCCAATGGCGGCTGGCATCTCGTCACCTAGGCGCCCCCTACAACGGAAGCATCTGATCAGCCCCTTCGAAGTTGAAGCCGGGCATTGCATCGGATACAAACCCCGATCTTGATCGCCGGAAAAGGCTCATTGCCGGAACAAGCGCAACGGGCTGATCGGACATTTGAGCTTACGGCGAACCCAGCATGACGTCGCGACAGCATCGACATTCGGCCCGCGGACTAGCTCATTCTGCGCGACCTCCAGAGGGCCGATCTTGAACGACGCGCCGTTCCGGCAGGAGACGATGGCGGACGCAGCTGTGCCGGACGGTCCGACTCGCTTGCGGCGGCTCATTCAGGGCTGGTCGGCAAATCTGGTACAGATCCTGCTCGGTCTAACTCAGCAGCTCGTCCTCATTCCGGCCTTCCTGCATATCTGGACGGCCGATGTCCTGGCGGCCTGGCTCGCCGTCTATGCGGCCGGAAGCCTTGTCGTCGTGGCCGACGCCGGACTGCAGTTGCGCGCCGTGAACCGCTTTCTTGCCTTCAAGACCTGCGCTGATTGCGATGGGCGTACGGCGCGCTTTTACGCCGACATGCTGAGAATCTACGTCTCTGTCGTTGTCGTGCTGGGGGTCTTGCTTGTTGGGGCCGCGCAGCTCTGGCGCCCCTCCGCGGTACTCGGATTTCACTCGACGGCCGACTTTGACGCCGCGATGCTCGTGATGATGCTGGGTATGCTTCTGACGATACCCGCCAACCTGAGCTCGGGCCTATATCGAGTGCGCGGTCACTATGGTCGCGTGGTCTGGTTACAGAACATGGCACTCTTGGTCAGCCAGGTCGCCCAAGTGGTTGCGCTTGTTGTGTTCAGCAATCTGCTCCCGGTGGCGGTCGCCTTTGTCTCTGCGCAGATTGTCTTCGCCGCTTTTCTTATCGCGTTCGATGCGCCGCGTCTGTTTCCGTTTCTGCGTCGCGGCGGCGCCACGCCGCGCCGGGGCCGGTCTTGGCGATGGGGCCTCGGTCAGCTCGGCCTCGCGCTGCCTTTCGCTGCCGGCAGCTTCACGGAACTGGCACTCGTCAATCTGCCCGTCCTGCTGGTGAGCGCGCTCGTCGTCGATCGCATCGCAGTCGCTCAATGGGGCCTGACGCGGGTGATTGCGACACTTCTGCGAGGACTCTGTCAACAGGTGAGCATGCCGCTCGCCTCAGAGCTGGGGCACGACTACGCTGTCGGGGACAGGGAGCGGCTGCGTCGGCTGTATGCACGGGGATCGGTCTTTGTGACGACGATCGCCAGCCTGATCGTCGGAGGTCTGCTGCCGTTCTGGGTGGACTTTTTCGCGCTATGGACGCACGGCACAATTCCTTATGACGGACCGCTCGCGATCACACTGCTGTTCGGATCCGTCGCGGTCGCGCCCTCGCTGCTCGCACTGGTGTTCGCCTATCACAGCAATCGTGGGCCGCTGCTGGCCCGTACCAAGCTGCTGCAGCTGGCCGCCTTCCTGGTGCTGTCGTTCGTGTTGATTCCGAAGCTCGGGCCGCTCGGCGCCGCTCTCGCCATTGTAATCAGTGATCTTGCCATTGCGCTCGGCCTGCTTGCGCGCGTTGTTGTCTGGCAGACCCTGCAACACCCGATGCGGCACGTGGTCTTTCTGGCCGCAATCGCAGTCGCCATCGTATCGACGGGATGGGGCATCGGCATCGTGGTCGCGTCCCAAGTTGGAGGAGCCGGCCTGGCACATTTCATCGCCGAATGCGTGATCTGGTTGATCGTCGTCGGCGTCCTTGCCAGTCCGCTTGCGATTAGGAAGGTGCGCTCCCGTCTGATGGACATCATACCGGCGTGATCGAGCGTCTATCACTGCAGCATGTGTGAGGCGGCTCTTGAGCTGGTCAATGCGCCGCGCGAACTGCTCCCGTCCAGCGGCGGTCTTCTCGGCAAATTGCGTCAGCCGCAGATGGCCGGCCGCACGCAACCGCTCGCGCATGCCGTCGGTGCGGAGAGCGACGATCGCGTCCGCCAGCGAGAGTGGATCGTCATTGTCGAACAGGATTGCCGCGGCGCCGGCTTGCGCCTTGAACGCTTCGGGATAGATCACGGGCATGCCGCCCAAGCTTCCAACGGCGGCAGGTTGGTTGGGCCGATATAGGTCGGCACATCAGCGCCGCAGCGCAGCGGTAAAGTGCGCCGAGTTCGGCGGATTCGACGAAGCCGGCGATGGAGATTGTTTGGACAGACCGAAGTTGCGGATCGCCGCTTTGATCTTGTCGCCGCCTCCGTGGTCGGAACCGCACAGCACCAGCCGTTCGGTGATCCCCTGCTCGCGCAAGCGCGCAAGCGCGGCGGGCAGCGTCATGTGGTTCTTGTGGCCAGAACTGCGCCGGATAGAATAGATTAGCCGGGCTCAAGTCGGTATTTCGCCAGCACCGCCGCGTCATCAGCTTCATCGGTCGTGGATTGGCTGGCATAGGCCGATGGCGAGAACGGATGCAGACCGCGTGCTCCCGTTCCATGGCGTAGCGACGACCGAGATCGTCGGATCAGTTCGGGCGCGTTGACGATCACGATCGCAGCCTTAGTGCTCTCGAATCCGAACAGGATCTCGCTGCGCTCGAACTCGCCAAAGGTCCGGACCTCCGGAAACTCCCGCGCGCCGCGATGGCAGCCGTCGAAGATCGTGATGATGAAGGGCAGCTCGTAGAGCAAGAGGTGCCGTTTCGAGGTCGAGGTGAAGTGCACCATATCGATGCCGTCGCGGATCAGTGTGCGTTCGAACCCCGACTTCAGCTTCAGTGTGATCTGGACGAGATCGAACGGCCCGCAATATTTCAGGAACAGGAAGATATGGCCGAGCGGGCCGAACTTGAGGAGGCGAGCCGCGACGCCGAACTCCTTCAGGTGTCTAACGGTTTCGGGTCGGGCGAGTACCCCACGATCTCGCTGTCCGACTTGGCCGCCCAGTCCCGCAGCCAGAGCAGGTCGTTGAGCGGCTGCTGGAAGCCGCCGCCGACTTCGAGCGCTTGTTCCAGCATCGGAGAGCCGCAGTGGTCTCACGGCGTGACATTCTTTTGGGCGACTGCATAGGCTGCACAGCTCTTCTAGTTCGGCGCGTCCTGCGTCAGCGATGCGGAGTGGGCTGTGGGCTGGAAGCCGCTCGGGGCAAGCGCGGCGTCGATCCGGAACGAAAACCACCAGCCTATGTGGTGCACTTCGTCGACCGCCGGATCTGGCGTGATCCCTGTCCTCGCAGCGTGTAGTTCACGGTGACAGCCGCGGCCTGTTCGCCCTGATCGGATTGCGAAATGCGGGTGAGGCGGAACGGCTTCGGCTCGATCACCTTGACACACCTCTCGACGCCCTGCGCCAGCTCCGCGCCGCCGTACCAATAATCGAATAAGAATACGCCGCGCGGCTTCGGCGCCGCATTGGGCTGTGCGGAACATGGCCGCACGTCGCGAGCTATTAGATCAGCCGTGATGCACTGGCGGAAAAGCGACACCACTGCGCTCGGAACCAACTGCCCGGCCATCTCCCTGTCGGAATGGAATCGATAGCCCAGTTTGCTCGACGCGAACGAAATTGCGGGAGTAGAAATCGGCGACGCCGAACAGGCTGGCGTTCCGCGCCAGCCATCTGCGGCGTAAGACTCGTTTGCAGGTCCTTGTGGGCGCCGGTAGAGCCAGGAGAGGAACGGAGGATGTGCGCATAACTCAGGTCATGAAGCTTGCAACAGTTTTGGGCAGTGTAGATAGGTACCGTTGACCTGAATGTCTTGCCAAGAATTTGCGACGGCCCTCTCACTGCCAGAAAGGCAGTGAGCTGCACCAAACAGGATGCGGGTCGGCTGCTTGTGAGTGTGGTGGCCGGATCGCCCAAAGGTAATAGGAAGTATCTGTTGCGGCGGCAAGTATGGCGGCGCGGTTGGCTGGACGAATTCCGATTAGACGAGTTAGACCAATCTCATCCTAAAATTGCGTTGCTTCGACCCGCCTTCTTCGAACATTCTGTATGCCTGCCGAGCCGTTACGGGCTAACGACCTTGTTCCGTTTCGACGCGGGCTTTGCTTCAAGAGGCTGTCATTCGGAGCCGTATTGCAACTTGTTCCAGCATCCGCCCAGCTACGTTGACCAGGGGGAGAAACTCTGTAAAGGTCGAATCTGTATGTACTTTCAGGAGAAGTTTGGGGGGATGAAAGTCACGTTCGTCGACTTCGGCCGACATGGGGATGAGCGCGGAATGTTGGTCGCTCTCGAAGAGGGGCGCAACATTCCCTTCACGATTCGTCGCGTGTACTACCTCTTCGATACCAGGCCCCACGTCCGCCGCGGCTATCATGCGCACCGCCAGTTGAAGCAGATCATGATTGCGGTTTCGGGAAGCGTAAAGGTCCATTTGGACGACGGGTGTGAGGTGACAGAGGTCACGCTCGACAGTCCCTATCGCGGCCTGCTGTTGGAAAGCATGGTCTGGCGCGAGATGTCCGAATTCAGCTCCGATTGCGTACTGATGGTGCTTGCAGACCAGCTCTATGATCCAGCTGATTATGTTCGTGACTATCAGGAGTTCTGCACGCTCGCCAAACAGGAGAGAAAATCATGAAGCGCCTCGTCATCGTCGGAGCAGGAGAGTTCGCTGAGATTGCGTTCCAGTACTTCTCCCACGATTCCGACTACGAAGTTGCGGCTTTCTCTGTGGACGCGGAGTTCATCAAGACTCCGGAGCTGGAGGGGCTTCCGATCGTTGCCTATGGCGAACTGATGGATCGCTATCCGCCCGCGGATTACGACATCTTCGTTGCGATTCCTTCCACGCAGCTGAACCGCTTGCGCACACGCTTCTACAACGATGCCAAGCAGAAGGGGTATCGGTTCGCAACCTATGTCAGCTCGCGGGCCTTCGTGTGGCGCAACGCCAAGATCGGGGAGAATACCTTCATCTTCGAGAATAACGTGATTCAGCCCTTCGTCACCGTCGGCAACAACTGCGTGCTCTGGAGCGGAAATCATGTTGGGCATCGCACGGTCATCAACGACAACGTGTTCGTCACCTCTCACGTCGTCATTTCCGGGTACTGCAATATCGGCGAGAGCTCGTTTCTTGGCGTCAATGCAACCATCAACGATCACATCACGATCGGACCGCGGTGCGTAATCGGGTCCGGTGCGCTGATCGCGAAGGACACTGACCCGGACAAAATCTATGCGACCATGCCGGCGCGCGCGGTCCCCGGCAAGTCGAGCCAGGACACCGAAACTTGAGCGGCCCGGATGCTTAAGTGGGAAAAAGAAGGGCTGATCTTTCGAGCATCCGACCATGGTGTCGGAAGCTGGGTGGCGAACTCTGCGCTGACGCCTACGCCGATGCGTCTGAATGACGACACCATTCGCGTTTATGCGGGCTTCAGGGATGGCGCAGGCGTAAGCCGCATCGGCTATGTGGATGTGCTTGCCGACGCGCCCGCCAGGATCGTCGGAATATCCCGCCGGCCGGTCCTTGATGTCGGTCGGGACGGCTGCTTCGACGACAACGGGGTCATCATGGGAGACGTCGTTCCGAGGCCGGACGGCATCTACATGTTCTATGTCGGATTCCAGCTGGTCGCCAAGGCGAAGTTCCTCGCTTTTACGGGCCTAGCAAAGTCGACCGACGGCGGGGAAAGCTTTGCCAGAGTGTCCGAGGCGCCGATCCTCGATCGCGGACCGGGGCAGACGACGATTGGTGCCGTGCATTCGGCGATGTTCGACCAGGGCCGGTGGAAGATCTGGTTTGCCTGCGGGGATGGATGGGAGTACATCGGCGGCAAGCCGTATCCTCAATATCACATTCGCTACGTCGAAAGTTCGGATCTACTGGAGCTGCCCCGGCTCGGGCGCGAATGCCTCCGGCCGACGGGCAGCGAGTACCGGATTGGGCGCCCGCGCGTCTACAGGATCGGTGGAAAGTATGTCATGTACTTCACCTATGGAACGACGTCAGGCGACTATCTGCCCGGCATGGCCTATTCGGTTGACGGAATTGAGTGGGTCCGCAAGGACGAGGACGTCGGAATCTCGCTGAGCCCTTTAGGCTGGGATTCCCGCACTCTGTGCTACCCGGCGCTGATTCAGCATCGTGATAGCATCCTGATGTTCTACAATGGCAACGACATGGGCGCCGACGGGTTTGGCCTCGCGCGCGCCAAAGGTACCCTCGGCCAGAGCTGATGGACAGGAAGAATGATCAGCGTTCGATCATACTCGGCTCAGGACGAGGCTGCCTGGAATGGAATCGTTCTGCAGTCCAGAACGGGTAATTTCCTGCACCTTCGTTCCTACATGGACTACCACTCGGATCGCTTCGTTGATCAGTCGCTGATCGTACTGCAGAATGGCGAGCCCTGCGCGGTGTTTCCGGCGAGCCTGCACGGCGACACGATCAGCAGTCACGGCGGGCTGACCTATGGCGGGCTCCTCGCGACGACGGACATGCGAGCCCAGTCGACGTTGGAAGCCTTTGAGAAGATCGCATCGCACTATGCGTCTGCTGGGCGGGACAAGATGATCTACAAAGCGGTGCCCCACGTCTTTCATCGCTATCCATCCGAGGAAGACCTTTACGCCCTGTTCCGGATGGGCGCGCGGTTGCAGCGCCGCGACATCTCGTCGGTCGTCGAGATCGGCAAGGCTCCAAAATACTCGAAGGGGCGGAAGTGGACGATCAACAAGGCCAGGAAGGCGAACCTCGTCGTTGCCGCGTCGGACCAGCTCGATGCCTTCCACGAGCTGCTATGCGAGCAGGCGAGCGATCGCGGCAGGCAGGTGGTCCACACGTTGCATGAACTACAGTTGCTGAAATCGCGGTTTCCGGATCAGATCGTCCTTTACGAGGCTAGGGCTGACGGGCAGCTCCAGGCAGGGGCGCTCATCTTCGATTTCGGCAGCTCGGTGCACACGCAATATTTGGGTTCGAGCGAGCTCGGGCGTGTCAACGGCGCGCTCGATCTCATCATCTCGGAGCTCGTCAACAACCAATATGCGGATCGGCGTTATTTCAGCTTCGGAATTTCGACCGAGCAGTCGGGGCGCTTTCTCAACGAGGGCCTGGTGGCACAGAAGGAAGGTTTCGGAGGGCGCGGTATCGTTCACGACTTTTATGAGGTGGATCTGAAATGACCGTGCCGTTTCTCAGTCTGCGAGAAGCCAATGCGCCGTATATGGACGAGCTCAAGGCTGCTGCGTCGCGCGTGATCGAGTCGGGGTGGTATATCCTCGGCGAGGAGCTGAACTCGTTCGAGCGCGAATTCGCAGATTACTGCGGGTCTCTCTTCTGCATAGGCGTGGGGAACGGCCTCGATGCGCTGATCCTGACATTGCGTGCCTACATCGCGCTTGGCAGGATGTCCGAGGGCGACGAGATCATCGTGCCCGCTAATACCTTCATCGCGACCATTCTGGCGATCACGCAGAACCGCCTGAAGCCCGTTCTCGTCGAGCCGGATCCGCGCACCTTCAACATCGATGCGGAACGCGTTTCGCGCGCGATAGGTCCGAAGACGCGCGCCATTATGGCCGTGCATCTCTACGGACAATTGGCCGCCATGCCGGAACTGGCTGCGATCGCGCGGGCGCGCGATATCCTGCTCATTGAAGATGCCGCACAGGCCCATGGTGCGATGCTCGGCGGCGTAAAGGCCGGCGCGTTCGGCGACGCGGCGGCTTTCAGCTTCTTCCCGACCAAGAACCTGGGCGCGCTGGGTGACGCCGGCGCGGTCCTGACGAATGATGACGGTTTGGCCGAGCGGCTCCGCGCGCTTCGCAACTATGGTTCGAAAGTCAAATATTACCACGAATGCGAGGGCATAAATTCCCGGCTGGACGAGATTCAGGCGGCCATGCTGCGCGTCAAGCTGAAATACATCGACGACGAAATCGCTTCACGCCGGCGAATTGCCGCCGCCTATCTGGATGGCATCAAGAATCCAAAGATCCGGCTTCCCTTCATCGCGGGAGACCCCGCCACCCACGTCTGGCATGTCTTCGTCGTGCAATGCGAGCAGCGCGAGGCGTTGCAGCGTCATCTCGCATCCCGAGACATCCAGACGCTGATTCACTATCCGGTTGCTCCGCACCTGCAGAAGGCCTATCCGGACCTCCACGATCTGACGCTTCCGGTCTCGGAGAGACTTCACCGCGAGGTTCTCAGCTTGCCTCTTGGGCCGACGCTGCAGCCCGAGCAGGTCGCAAAAGTCATAGCCGCATGTTGCGAGTTCTAAATTCAATTCAGGCGAGCAGTCACTGCTACGGCACCGGTGCCGCCGTCGGTTCGTTTCCGCGCCCGTTCATGTCGCGCCGGTTTCCTGCTACGCAAGGGAAAGGTGTGCAAGCGTGATAAGTGCCAGTCCGGAGCAAGCTTCATCGAATCCGCCGGCGGGTCGTCCGTTGGTCTCGTTTCTGATTCCGGCCTACAACCATGAGCACTTCATCGAGAAGTGCCTCGATAGCGTTCTGCTCGACAAATATGCCAACAAGCAACTCGTGATCGTCAATGACGGCTCGCGAGATCGGACGGCGGAGATCATCTCGGAGTGGATAGCCAAGCATAAATCATCACTGGACATCCGCTACGTGGATCGGGAGAACAAGGGGATCGCTGCGACGCTGAACGAACTGACAGCACTGGCCAGCGGAGACTATCTGCGGCTCGGCGCAAGCGATGATTATTTCCTCGCGGATGGGACCACCGCCCAGGTCGCCTACCTCGAAGCCAATCCGGCCAAGCTTGCGGTCGTCGGTGACTCGATCGTGGTCGATGACCAGGACAGGGTCGTCCACGACAGTGCGATGGTCGGTCTGTTCCATGTCGACAAGGCCCGCTACCTGACGGATGAGGGGATCCGGCGCGAAATCATCTGCCGGTGGGCGATCGGTGGTCCGGTGCCGCTGCTCCGAAAAAGAGGGCTTGATGCAGCCGAGGGCTGGAACGAGAACCTTCTCATTGACGATTGGGACTTCTTCTTGCGGCTTACCGCGCTGGACGCTGTCGGCTTCGTCGACGTCAAGGTCGGCGCCTACCGGGTTCATGGCACCAACACCAGCAAGACCAAGGACACCGCGAGGCGCATCGCCAATCTGCGCAACATGGCAGAGGCCGTCAGCCGGAATCTCGCCCTGTTCGAGGGCCGCCACAGGACAATGCTGAGGGCGCAGGGGAGGCTTATCGCCGCCAAGATCGCTTATCTCGAAGGGCGCCATGTCAAGTCGGTCTGGAATGTCGTGATGTTCGGCGGGCTGCGGGCCGTGGCGTTTGTCGGTTCGACGCCGGTGCGATCGAGAAGTCTGCGGTGAGCGAGGCATTGCGCTATCCATCGTTCTATCTGGCGCTGCCGATCCTGCTGGCGCTGTCCGTGATGACCGTCAGCTTTGAGTTTTCGCTAGTCATGCTCGGCGGCGTACTGTTCTTCGCGACGGTCGCCGTCGGCATCGTCGTGCTGGACTTCATGCTTGATATTCGTTTGCCGCCGCTGCGATCGTTTCAGGGTATGGATTTCACGGGAACGCCTCAGGGAGTGGTCGCCGCGGCCCTTTGCTGGCTGGTGGCCGGGTTCTGCGTCATCGACTTGACCGCTTTCCCCATCCCTCTCATCGTCGATCCTTCCTCATATGCCACCTTTGAGAATGGCCGCAATCACGTCCGCCACATCTCGAATTTGAGCTGGGTCTTGCCGCCCCTCGCACTGCTCTGTTTCAGGGGCGGTGCCGTGCGTATCGCGCTTCTGGCGATCGGCCTGATCTTCCCCATCCTCGTGATCGATCGGAATCGTCTGTTCGCGGCCATATTCTCGCTGGTGCTCACGTTCGTTCTGCTGCAGAAGAAGTTGACGCTGCTTTCCTGGAAAATCATCGTGCCTCTCCTGTTCGGAGGACTGGCTGCTTTTTCATTGTTGGGAGCAGTTCGCTCGGGGACCTTGAGCAATCTCAACCTGCCCTTGAGTGGTTTGTTCGAGATTTCCCCGGAAGGCGTGAAGTGGCTGCTGCTCTATGTGAGCGCCGGCGTCTACAATTTCTCTTCCATCCTCGCAAAGAACTATCACAATGCGAATTTTCTGCTCAGCCAGCTCATTCCCTTTAGCGGCTCGGTAGAGACGCTCGGGACGGACATCCCCTTGGATGCGCCGACGATCAACGTCGGCACGGAGTTCTTTCCATTCCTGATGGCTGCCGGATGGAGCGGCGCGCTCTTTAGCGTGTTCCTGCTCTATTGTATGCTGCTGTGGAGCATCGTGCTGCTACGAGGAAATGTCTCCGTGTGGCGCTTCCTGATATTCCTTCGTATTGCCTACGTGTCCGTCATGTCGCCGTTCGCTCCGCAGGCCTTTACCTGGACGAATTTCGGGTTCGTGGCGCTCTGTTTGATGATCCCCGTCGCCGGGCATTTTTTCCCTGGTGGTATGCGTGAAGGGTTGAAGGAAGCTGATTGATGACGGTTCACGAAGACGCATCGGTGCCCGCGAACGCTGTCGCCCGACCGGAGGGCATTAAACCGAACGAGATCCTGCAGCTATTCGTGCGCCAGTGGAGGTGGGCCGTCGCGGCCTTCGTGATCGTGGCGGGGATCGCGATTGTGCCTCTGAGCCGGATCAAGCCGCAGTGGGAGGCCCAGGCCACGATCCACATCGGTATGGTCTATGATGCATTGGCGGGCTCCCCGCGGCTCGTCGAGTCACTTCAGGAAGTGCAGGAGCGGATGCGGATAAAGTCGTTCCCGCAGGAGGCCTTGAAGCAATCCGGCCCCAGTTCGGATGCGGCTTCAGAGAGCGCGCCGCTTTCGGGCGTAAGGATCGATCCCGTGCCGTCGACGGGGCTGATCCGCATCACGGTGCGGGCCCCTGCCGCGGACGAGGCAACGCATGCCCTCACGGCGATCGTCGATGGGCTGAAATCCGTGCACGGAGAGCTGACGCAGGCGGCGCGCTCCGAAGTCGAACTCCTCGCACAGCAATATGCAACCGAGCTGGCGAGCCTGCGCGGAGTGCAATCGAACCTGCTGAAGGCGTTTTCGTCCGCGAGCAATTCGGGCGTAGAAGATGGATCGGCGGCTGTGGCATCGGCTGCATCGGCCATGGAAAGGAATGCCAGGGAAATAAGGGAGATCGATCACCAGAGATTTCTGCTGCTGCGACGCGACAAATATCAGTCATCTCCGACTGAAATGATAGGAAGGATTTCGTCGGTCAGGATCGGGGGAGCGAGCCGGGGCCTCATCATCTTCTTCGGCATCGTCATGGGTCTGGCTGCCGGACTGGTGTGCGCCCTGCTACGGGACTACGTCTCCAGGAGGCGATCGCAGCCGCTTTCCGGCTAGAGGGCGGCCGAGCTACTGCGTCGGGTCCGGCCGGATTGCTCGGGCCGGACGCCAACACGGGCGTGGAAAGCGCCGCCGCGATTTGGTACGCAGGCACGTCTGATTTCGGGCGGTCGGGCCAATCTTTGAGTGAATCCCAGGCAGCCTGCACGCGAGCGGAATTTCATTGTCCATGCATCCCAAAGTCACGATCCTGCTCGCGGCCCGAAACGGGGCCGAATTCATTCACCAGCAGCTCGAATCCTATCGCTCCCAGACCTATTCGAACTGGGAGCTCGTCGTATCGGACGACGGCTCGACCGACGGCACACTGGCGTTCGTCGATGAATTCGCAAAATCCGTATCACAACGGGTGGTTGTGCTGCGCGGCCCGCAACAGGGCTTCTGGCAGAACTTTGCCTCGATGGTCAGGAGCCCGGAGGTTTCGGGCGACCTATTCGGCTACAGCGACCAGGACGACGTCTGGTTCGATCACAAGCTGGCGGACGCCGTCTCTTGGTTCGAGCAGATTCCGCAGGGCGAGCCAGCGCTTTTCTGCACGCGTACGCAGCTCGTCACCTGGCAAGGAAAGCCAATGGGTTTTTCGCGAAAGTTCGCTCGCGCGCCCGGGTTCGCCAATGCGTTGGTTCAGAATCTGGGCGGTGGCAACACCATGATCTTCAACCAGGCAGCCCGATTGGCGCTGCAGAAGACGCCGCCGGAGGCGCCAATGGTTGCGCATGATTGGTGGACGTATCAGGTCATTACGGGGGTTGGAGGGCGCGTACACTTCGATCTGCGACCCAGCCTGGCCTATCGGCAGCATGGGGAGAACGTGTTCGGAAAAAACGTCGGCCTCCAGGCGCGCCTGACAAGAGCGCTCGGCCTGGCGTCCGGGCAGATGGTCCAATGGAACGAGATCAATGTGAAACTACTCAATCAGGTTCGTGATCAACTGCGTCCGGAGAACGTTGCGATTCTGGAACTGTTCGCCAGGGCCCGAACGGCTTGGCTCCCCATGCGATTATGGCTACTTTGGCAGTCGGGGGTCTATCGGCAGACGGCCATCGAAAATCTCGCACTCAATCTTGCGGCGATCTTTGGCCGGATTTGACGGCTGTTCCGGCAGCCGGAACTCGCTCAACCTAGGTGGACGGTATCTATGAAAATCGAACGTTTGAGTATTCCCGACGTGCTGCTGTTGACGCCGCTGCGGCATGCCGACGAACGTGGTTCGTTCTCGGAAACGTTTCGAGCGGATCTGCTGGCGGCCAATGGTGTCGGTGCGGCTTTCGTGCAGGACAATCACGTCGTCACAAACCGCAGGGGAGTCGTGCGTGGTCTGCACTATCAAATGGAGCCTCGGGCGCAGGGGAAGCTCGTGAGGTGCTCGAGAGGGGCGATCCTCGACGTCGCAGTGGACCTTCGCGAGACGTCCCCAACCTACGCGAAACATGTCGCCGTCGAACTGTCGGAGGCCAACTGGCAGCAGCTCTGGGTACCACCGGGTTTCGCGCACGGCTATATCACGCTGGACGATAATTGCGAGGTCATTTATAAGACGACGGACTATTATTCGCCGGGTCATGAACGGGGGATCGCTTGGGATGACCCCGCGCTCCAGATTGATTGGGGCATCTCTCCGACCAAAGCGACCCTATCGGACAAGGATCGTAATCTTCCGCGTCTGGGCGAACTGGCACGGCGCTCCAACTGAAGTTGTAGGTGATCATGCGGGTTCTTGTGACTGGCGGGGCTGGGTTTATCGGATCGGAAGTCTGCCGTCATTTCATCTCTAGTCTCGGGCTCGACGTGGTCGTGCTGGATACGCTGAGCTATGCAGGCAATCTGGCCTCGCTCGCTCCGGTCGCGGACAGCCCTCGATACGCCTTCGAAAAGGGCGATATCTGCGACCGGAATGTCGTTGAATCGGTTTTGCGAAAATATGAGCCGGGCGCAGTCGTTCACCTCGCCGCCGAAACCCATGTCGACCGCTCGATCGGGCATTCAGAGGTCTTCGTTCGGACGAACGTACTCGGGACATTTACCCTGCTGGACGTGTCGCGTCGCTATGTCGAGCGCACTCCGAGCGTTGCTCAGTCGTTTCGCTTCGTGCACGTGTCCACCGACGAGGTCTATGGATCCTTGGGCGCGGAGGGCGTCTTCACGGAGACGACACCCTATGACCCCAGCTCTCCCTATTCCGCCAGCAAGGCCGGCTCGGACCACCTGGCGAAGGCATGGCACCGCACCTACGGTCTGCCGGTGATCGTTTCGAATTGTTCCAATAACTATGGGCCGTACCAGTTTCCCGAGAAGCTTATCCCCCTGATGATCCTCAATGCGCTCGAGGGTAAGGCGCTGCCGGTCTACGGAAACGGCCTGAATGTTCGCGATTGGCTCTATGTCGAAGATCACGCGCGGGCGCTCGCGACAATTCTCGCCAAGGGTCGTCCGGGCGAGACCTACAATGTGGGCGGACGCAACGAAAGGACCAATCTGGACGTGGTGCGACAGATCTGCTCCTTGCTGGATCGGCTCCGGCCAGCCGGCACCTCGCACCATGATCGGATTTCGTTCGTCAAAGATCGTCCTGGGCATGATCTGCGTTATGCGATCGATGCAACGAAGCTCGAAAGCGAGCTCGGCTGGCGCGCCAACGAGACATTCGAAACGGGCATCGAGAAGACGGTGCGCTGGTACATGGATCGCGCCGATTGGTGGCGTCCGTTGCGGGATCGAGTCTACGGCGGCAAGCGGCTGGGTCTGATCGGAAAAGACGGCTCATGAGGCTCTTCGTCGTCGGTCGCGAAGGCCAGGTGGCCAGATCGTTGCGCGAAGCCGCTATGAAGGAGAATGATCTCGTTCTCCAGTCCGTCGGCCGTCCGGAGGTGGATCTGCTGCAGACAGGAGCGGTAGCGGCGGCAATTGCCAGGTTTCGCCCGGACGTCGTTGTCAACGCAGCCGCCTATACTGCGGTTGATAGGGCCGAAGACGAGCCGGGCGTGGCTTTTGCGATCAACCGTGACGGTGCAAGGGAGGTCGCCGCGGCTGCTGCGAGCGAGGACGTTCCCATCATCCACTTCTCGACCGATTACGTTTTCGATGGAAAGAAGCCGAGCCCCTACGAGGAGTACGACGCTCCCAATCCGCAGAGTGTCTACGGATGTTCGAAGTTAGAGGGAGAGCGAGCCGTGATGTCGGCGAACGTCCGGCATATCATCTTGCGGACGTCCTGGGTGTATGCGCCGTTTGGAAGCAATTTCGTGCGGACCATCTGGCGCCGGCTCGTCGAGGGGCAGCGCCTCAGGATCGTCAATGACCAGATGGGGTGTCCAACCTATGCGCCGGACCTCGCCGACGCGGCACTTGCGCTGGCGCGCCGGCTGATCCGGACAGGCTGGCAATCCGATTATGCAGGATTGACGCACGTCGTCGGTTCGGAGGCCGTCACCTGGTACGACTTTGCGCTCCTGATCGCGAAGAGGTATACGGCCGAAACGGCTGGATCGGCCGAGATCATTCCGGTCTCCTCGTCCGAATATGCGGCCCGCGCCCTTCGTCCGGCGAATTCACGGCTGTCAACCAAGCGGCTGCAATCCGTCTTCGATATCCGGCTGCCATCGCTGCAGACGTCACTTGAGGACTGCATTGATCGTATCTTGAAGGAGCAGGGAGGCCCATCTTGAGAGGAATTATTCTCGCCGGCGGCAGTGGCACGCGGCTGTATCCAATGACCATGGTGACCTCGAAGCAGTTGTTGCCGGTCTACGATAAGCCGATGATCTATTATCCGCTCACGACGCTGATGCTCGCCGGCATCCGCGATATTCTGATTATCTCGACACCGCACGATCTCCCTCACTTCCAGGCTCTGCTTGGTGATGGCAACCAGTGGGGCCTGTCGCTTTCGTATGCGCAGCAGCCGACGCCGGGTGGTCTTGCGCAGGCGTTCGTCATCGGTGCTGAATTTATCCAGGGTACCCGCTCGGCGCTTATTCTGGGCGACAACCTGTTTTTTGGTCAGGGGCTTCAGCAATTGCTGCTTAACGCTACTGGCCGGACAAACGGAGCAACCATCTTCGCCTATCAGGTGGCAGATCCGAACCGCTACGGCGTGGTAGAATTTAGTGGAAACGGCAAGGCTCGCTCCATTGAAGAGAAGCCGCTGAAGCCCAAATCGAATTTCGCCGTCACAGGTCTTTACTTCTACGACGAACAGGTTGCGGATTTGGCTTCGACTATCAAGCCTTCGGCCCGGGGGGAACTCGAAATCACTGATTTAAACAAGCTATACCTTGATCGTGACCAATTGCACGTGGAGCGGCTAGGACGCGGCTTTGCATGGCTCGACGCGGGCACACCCGAAAGCCTGCTCGATGCTGCCGAGTTTGTCGCTACGATCGAGAAGAGGCAGGGCTTCCGCATCGCCTGCCCGGAGGAGGTGGCATTCAATCAAGGTTATATCGATCGGAATCAGCTGGAGCGATTGGCATCTCAAATGGGCAAGGGTGAGTACGCCTCGTACCTGCGTAATCTCTTGGATATCTGACTGCGCAGCGATCCATACGCCAACGCTATTCCGTTACGAATCGCTGGTCCGAGAGGTCATTCCTGGACCCGCTAATTCAGGATCATTTCGCCGATCTAGCTTGCACCTTTTGTGCTAGATGAATCGATGAACGCCGAGTGCTTCTTCGCTTATGTCGAGCAAATCAGCGCCCCAGTACTGCGAAGACGGCGACACATTGATCCTCACGGCCTGTTGAGCCACAAGAATGAAAGCGGCTACTTGGCGCATCTTTGATGAAGCAAGCAATTAAGATATTGAGCGCATTTCGACGCTGGCAAATATCGCAAACTATCGCCTGCCCAATTTGGAAGTTATTTGAGGATCATCGTCATACGTCAGGACGGCACCTATAAACCACGCACAAATTAGGGCGATCGCAACGAAGACGTCTCGTAACTTCCGGCGGCACCTCGAGAACATAAGCTTTCCATAGCCGAAGAACTTGGGGCTGCAATACGGCCTTAGTGGCCTGCCGACGCTATCGTCGAGGGGGAACGAATGCAAGCCGTACAATGACACTCGCAGTTAGGCCAAGCTGGACCGAATTGTGCTGAGGTCCTGCTTCCTCGGGACTGCACTTAATGGTTTGAAGTACAGGGAAGGTGACTGCCGATGAATCCATTAAGACTGGTTATCAGCGCTGCGTTCCGCTTACCCAACGTTGGTTCCGTCTCGGTGATACCGATCTCAATCGACGGCTCGGGCGTACGTAAAGCCACGCTGAGCCTTGCCTTCGGCTTCGTCGGACTTGCTGCGAACGAAGGAGTCAACGTCCCGCTGCTGTTCGGTGCCGTGTTCTTCATCGTTGGCGCGGTAATCGGTCTGATCTGGATCCTCAACGCGGAGAAGACCGCCCAAGGATCGGCTCCGATCGGAGTGGCAGAGTGAGCCCGACCGCCGACGCCCGCGCCTTCCTGCTCTCGCTGCTTGCCGCCGGGATCGCGGCCCTGATATCGGCGCTCGTCACCTGGGCCGGACGCCCGCTGCTCCAGCGTTACGCGCTGGCGCGGCCGAACGCGCGGTCCTCGCACCGGATTCCGACGCCGCAGGGCGCCGGCATCGCGGTGATCGCCGCGACGCTCATCGTCGCCTCGCTGTGGGCGAAGGCCGCGAACGTGGCGATCCCGCCGTCGCTGGTCCCTGCCACGGTCGTGATCGCGCTGGTCGGGTTTGCCGACGACATCGTGTCGTTGCCTGTGTTGGTGCGGCTGGTGTTGCAGGCGGCTTGCGTCGGCGCCGTAGTGCTAACTTCGCCCGAGACGGCGCGCATCGTGCCGGCGCTGCCGTTCGCGCTGGAGCGCGGCCTCATCCTGCTCGCCGGAATCTGGTTCGTGAACCTCGTCAACTTCATGGAC
>NZ_LBJC01000025.1 GCF_004114535.1 Bradyrhizobium nanningense | reverse complement strand
TTGATGTCGATGGTGCCGCCGATCTGATCGATATTGGTGCGCACCACGTCCATGCCGACGCCGCGGCCGGAGACCGAGGTGATGGCGGCCGCGGTCGAGAAGCCCGGCGCGAAGATGAACTTGTGGATCTGGGCTTCGCTCATCTTCTCGAGCTCGGCCTCGGTGACGAGACCGGACGAGATCGCCTTGGCCTTGATCTTCTCGGTGTTGAGGCCTCTGCCGTTGTCGGCGATGCAGATGATGATGTGGCCGCCCTCGTGATAGGCGGACAGGCGGATGGTGCCCTGCTCGCCCTTGCCGCTCGCGAGACGCTCGGCGGGGGTCTCAAGGCCATGATCGGCGGAGTTGCGCACCATGTGGGTGAGCGGATCCTTGATCAGATCGAGCACCTGGCGGTCGAGCTCGGTGTCGGCGCCGTGCATCTCCAGCTCGATCTGCTTGCCGAGTTCGCTCGAGAGGTCGCGGACGATGCGGGGCAGCTTCTGCCAGGCATTGCCGATCGGCTGCATGCGCGTCTTCATGACGCCTTCCTGCAGCTCGGCGGTGACGTTGGACAGGCGCTGCAACGGCACCTTGAACTCGGTGTCCTCGTTGCGGCGGGAGATCTCCAGCAGCTGGTTGCGGGTCAGGACCAGCTCGGAGACCATGGTCATCAGATGCTCCAGCGTATCCACGTTGACGCGGATCGACTGGTTGGCGACGCGGTCGCCCTCGCTCGCCACCTCGTCGGCCATCGACTTCTTCGGCGCGACCTTCTCCTTGGCGGCGGGTTTTGCGGCTTCCTTCGCAACAGGGGCTTCGGCGGCCGGCGCGGGTGCAGCCTCAACCTTGGCAACGGGCGCAGGCACCGGCGCTTCGATCGCGGTCTCGCGGAAGGCACGCTCGAGTTCGTCGAGCGAGACTTCGCCGGGACGCAACGGGCGCTCCAGGGTCTGGTCGATCAGCGAGCCCGAGGTCATCTCCTTGGCGGGTGCGGCAGCCGGGGCTTCCGGCGCCAGCGGCGGGGCGTCAGTAACGGGAGCAGAACCTGCCGCCGGCATCGGCTGCGCCGAGCCTGACGCGATCGGCGAAGTCGACGCTGACATTGCCGCCATGCCTNTCGTCGGCCATCGACTTCTTCGGCGCGACCTTCTCCTTGGCGGCGGGTTTTGCGGCTTCCTTCGCAACAGGGGCTTCGGCGGCCGGCGCGGGTACAGCCTCAACCTTGGCAACGGGCGCAGGCACCGGCGCTTCGATCGCGGTCTCGCGGAAGGCACGCTCGAGCTCGTCGAGCGAGACTTCGCCGGGACGCAACGGGCGCTCCAGGGTCTGGTCGATCAGCGAGCCCGAGGTCATCTCCTTGGCGGGTGCGGCAGCCGGGGCTTCCGGCGCCAGAGGCGGGGCGTCAGTAACGGGAGCAGAACCTGCCGCCGGCATCGGCTGCGCCGAGCCTGACGCGATCGGCGAAGTCGACGCTGACATTGCCGCCATGCCCTGCTCGACCATCGCTTCCAGCTTGTCGATGAGGTCGCGGTCGGTGCCCTCGGGCTCGGCCTCGGTCGCTTCCAGGCCGGCCAGAATCTCCTTGATGCGGTCGATCGAGGACAGGATCACCGTCACCGCTTCGGCCGTCACCGGCATGCCGTCACGGAATTTGCCCATCAGCGTCTCGCCGGCATGCGCCAGCGCTTCAAGCCTGGGCAGGCCGAGGAAGCCGCACGTGCCCTTGATGGTGTGGACCAGGCGGAAGATGTTATCCAGGATCTTGGCGTTGTTCGGCTCCTGCTCGAACTTCACCAATTGATTGTCCACGGTGTCCAGGCTCTCGCTGGTCTCCGTCAGAAACTCCCGCAACAGATCATCCATGAAATACGCCTTACTGACCTGAACCTGGACTTCGACGTCCGAGCCACCCTTGGCATAGACGGAAGCCCTCCTCTGGATCGTTAGACATCCCCTTTCACAGTCCCGTTAATTTCATCTTCCGTGCTAATACGGATATTGAAGAGAAGTTTGGGGTTCGGCGGCATGCCGCGGCGCTTTTCGGCAAATCCGGCTGCGCCGCAGCGGCGGGACGGCGCGCGGTAAACAGACCGACAACAGCTGGGCGAAGCGCGCGGGAAAGTCCTGCTCGTGAAAGACCATAGGGCCAGAGTCCGGAACGTTGGACCGAGCCACCCGCAAGCGCGGATGCGTTCGCGCTCCTCGTTTCGCGTAGTTGCCGCCGACTGCAGGATCCGCGCTTGCGGTAAACGAACGGTTACCTCGTCGTCATCGTGGCCTGCGCTGCGCTAACCCATCCGCGCGGCCGAGGCCATGCCGCCGTCGGGACGATGCTCCGCCAGGCAGTCGTTGATGGCGGCGAGCAGCGCGTGCGGCGTGAACGGCTTGCGCAGACAGCGTGCGGCACCGAGTTCCAGCGCCATCCGGAGGAAATCGGGTGCAGGCGAATTCAGATTGGCGAAGGCGTAGCCGGACATCGCGATCAGCGGAACGACCGGCGCGCGCTCGTGGAAGATCCGGATCGATTCGAACCCGCGCATATGCGGCATGAAGATGTCGACGATCATCAGGTCGAACTGTCCATGTTCGAGGGCGCGCAGTCCGGCTTCACCTCCATCGGCAATCGTCACTCGAAAATTGTTGCGCTGAAGATAGACCTCGATGGCCATGCACACCATCGGGTCGTCGTCGACGACGAGAATATGGCGTTGGCACTCGGTTCTCTCGTGAGCTTCCGGTTTCGGCGATTCAATCGTCGGACCGTGGGACACGCCTTCCTCCTTTGCTTTCAATCAAGAGAGGGATGGTCGCAAACGTCATTGGCGAGCCGAGAAGAACGGAGACGAGATTTGCGGCATCGGGCGCCAAGGCCCAAGGCAATGTTGGAGGATCGTAATCACTCGCCCGACGGACGAGGCGGCGCGGGTCAACCGGTGTCCGATCGGCAGCACGGATGCAATGCTTCCGGCTCATGAAGCCCCCTTACCGCTTTTTCCTGCATGCCCATGCAGCAGACGCGCCCCTCACGAGCGAATCAACGCCCTTCTTATTTCGGCCGCAAATCAGACGGCCTGTCTGCCCTCTAACGAGTATATGGACGCCGCTACAACCTTTACAATAGTATTTGTTCACCGTGCAACTGAACGACGAACGGCAGAATTGGCCCCATCGAACCCGCCGGATTGACTTGCGTGACCGCGAGCGGACCCCCGCCCAATCAGCTGCTGCAATTGCTCGACGCGCCGGCTTTCGATCTGCTGCGTCCGCATCTCGCAACGGTCGAAATGGTCAGGAAGTCTGTCTTGGGCGAGGCCGGGACTGCGCTGAGATACGTCTACTTTCCCCATAGCGGATCGGTTTCAATCACAGTGGGCCTGTCCGAAGGACAGATGATCGAGGTTGCGATGCTGGGCCGCGACAGCGTCGTGGGCAGCGGCGCCGCCCTGGCCGACGGTATCGCGCTGTCGGACGCGGCCGTGCTGGTCCCCCGCACCGCTTCCGCGCTGGAAATCGCGGCCTTCCGAGCCGTCGCCGCCGCAAGCGCGTCGTTTCGCCTGCTGATGGTCCGCCACGAGCAGACCTTGCTCGCGCATGCGCAGCAGTCGCTGCTCTGCAACACGTTGCACCCGGTCGAGGCCCGGCTCGCGCGCTGGCTCTTGCGCGCCCGCGACCTGTCCCATGGTGAAATGCTGCCGCTGACCCAGGAAGCGCTGGCGCAGATGATCGGCGTCCGGCGAAATGCCATCTCGCTGGTCGCACACGACCTCCAGCGCGCCGGCGTCATCCACTACAGCCGGGGCCACATCCGGATCCTCGATCTGCGGGCGCTGCAGACGACGTCCTGCGACTGCTATGCGGCGGTGAAGGCCCACCATTTGCGCCTGGTGGAGCCATGCCGTGACGACGGCTGGGGCCATCATCGTGTACCGGCGTGAATGCAGCCTCACGGGAACGATCATCGGGGCGGACATCTTGTCCCAATTGCCAATATATCCCGACGGAAACATGATGGAACCTACTCGCGCAGGACGTGATTTCGCGTATCGCGATACGATCATGCGGGAAACGGGGAGGCAGCTTTGGAAACGATGGTGCGCTCGTCCAATGGTTTCCTGTCCGCGCTGCTGGCAGACGATTATGAATTGATCCGCCCGCATCTGCGAACAGTTGATCTGCCCCATGACGCCGTGCTGGTCGAGACCGGCGAGACGCTGACGCGCGCCTATTTTCCCCACCGCGGCGTCATCTCGCTGGTGGTGAAACTCGCCAGGGGCGAGCATGTGCAGGTCGCCATGATCGGCCGCGACAGCCTGCTCGGGACGCTCTCAACCATGGGCGATGCGCGCGCGTTGAACACCGCCATCGTGCTGGTTCCAGGCCTTGCGTCGGTGATGGATCTCGACCGGCTGCGGATCGCCGCCGATCAGAGCAGCACCTTGCGCACCTTGCTGACTCGCCACGGGCTGGCGGTTTACGCCCAGGTCCAGCAGACCGCGGGCTGCAATGCCGCCCATCCGGTGGAGGCGCGGCTGTCGCGCTGCCTGTTGCACACGCACGACCTGTCCGGCGATTACCGGCTGCTGCTGACCCAGGAGGCCATGGCGCAGATGATCGGGGCGCGGCGCAACAGCGTGTCGCTGGTCGCCAATACGTTGCAGCAGGCCAATTTCATCCATTACAGCCGCGGACACATCCAGATCGTCAACCTCGACGGCCTGCGCCAGACGACCTGCGAATGCTACGCCACCGTGAAGGCCCAGTACGACCGGCTGCTCGGCGCGCGCTGACCGCGGCTCGCATGGTGAACCGCCGGCTAATGCCGGCCCGCAAACACCTCATGTCCTGCTACCGGAACTGAAATTCGAATGCCGTAGACACGGGGTGTGCCCTCGCGCCGGGACGTGCCGCGCGACCAATGACCCGTGATCAAGGCAGCAAGACCATGTTTGACGTCACCGTCGCGCCCGCGCAGAAGGCGCTCGATTCCGAGCCCCCGCGCGAGCCTCGCGCATACGAAGCGCTGGTGCGCGAGATCGGCGAGGACGGTGCCCGTGAAGTGCGCGAGGTGTTCTGGAGCGAGACCTGCGCGCGCCTGCAACTGTTCCGGACGCTTTCGCTCGCGCAGCACCAGGCCAGGATCGCGCGCGAAGCGCATTCGCTGAAGAGCGCGGCCGGAACGTTCGGCTATGTCAGGCTCGCGGCGCTGGCGCTCGCGTTGGAGAAGACCGCGGAGAGGCTCAGCGACGTCGAATTCCGCGATCTCCTGGACCTGATGGATGCCGCCTATGCCGCCGCGCGCGCACAGGAGCCGCCGCGCTGACCACTCGCGCGTGCATTCCCGCCGTACTTCTACGGCGTGGGATTTTTAGAGATGGCTAATCATAGGTGGCGATAGTCCCGGAAAACCAGGAGGGTTTCCATGTTCACCTACGAGACCGCGGACCAGAAAGAAGTTCGGCGCTTCCGCATCGCCCAGTTCAACGGCCGGATGGCGACGGTGAAGGCTGGCGAGTCGACGGTCACCGGCTTTGTGCGTTCGGTGCTGGAGCAGGAATCGAGCATGCCGCCCCGCTGGATCATCACGATCATCCCGAACGGCCCCAAAGAAGAGATCAAGCCGCTGCGCCCCGCCTCGCGCGCGCGTCCCTTCGCCGAAGACTATTTCTGAGCGCGATCCGGCTTCCAGACTTCTCGAGAAAACATCTCGGGCCTTGTCCGCACCGCCTGCCGGCGATGCAACACGCCAGCCTCAGTCGATTGAATGCAGCAGCGCCGCACGGACGAGGTCCGCGGTGTTGCGCGCACCGAGCTTGCGCATCGCCTCGGCACGATGGCTCTCGAAGGTGCGCGGACTGATCTGCATCCGAAGCGCGCCCTGCTTGTTCGAGTAACCTTCGCTGATCAGCCTCAGCACCTCGCGCTCGCGCTTGGTCAGGCGCTTCTGGCCCGACGGGCCGAGGAGTTCGGCACTCGGCACGCGCTGGGCTTGCTGGGCGCGCATGGCCTTCGTGTCGGTGTCCTCGACGCCGGACGGGATCGGCAAGCCGCCCTTGTCGGGGCCGGCAAGCTGCTTGACCAGGCCGCAAACGCGCTCGGTTTGTGCCAGCGCATTCTCGACCACCCGCTGCAAATAGGCACGGTCGCCGGCAATCGGTGCGAGCTGATCGCTGTGATGCTTGATCTCGCCCATGTAGAGCAGCAGCGCAGTCAGGGGACCGTTGAGCTCTCGGGCGATGGCGGCAGCCATTTCGTCGGCCGCCTTGGCCCGGGCAGCGCTCAGGCGGACGAAATCGAGCTCTTCAGTTGGAGCAGCGCTGCTTTCGTCCCATTCCGACGGCCGCGAATCGATGGCCGTATCATTCTGTGACCCCATGTCACTCATTTAGCGGAACCCGGGGCGGTCTGTGGTTAACTTTTTGCTCCGTAAGACTACGGTGATTTTGGCAGTTTTGCGCTAAAATGGCGGCGCAGGCACAATTTGTGCTTGCGTCCGTCCGCGAGCGCCCGCGCGAAGGTTGAATTTTCAACCGAAATCAGGGGCAAACGGGCCCTAATCGCCCGCGCCCGACGTCGGCCCCCCGGTTTTTACGGAATAATTAACGGCGACTTGCTTCTCTAGCGAGGTTGAGAGCGCGCAAATGCCTCCACGCATTGGGCCCGCACGCGCGCGGGAGACGCTGCGAAAGATTGCGTGCCATGAATGAGATCGATCGGCTGTCGGAATTCTTGCAGAGGCTGACGCCGCTGTCGCGCAGCTGTCTGCTCAGCGAACTCGAGCGGCTCGAGCTGTGCGGCATCGACATGCCGGGTTCGGCCGAGATCCAGTCCCGCTTGCGCGCCGAATTTCGCAAGGATGGATCGACCCAGGCGCGCGCCACCAGTCCTTCGCGCTACTTCTTCGCGCCGCTCGAGCTGCTGCTGATCGACGGCGCGCCCGAGCACGCCAATATGGGGCGGATCTCGCGTAACACGCTCACTCCGATCTGGGAGTGGATCTGCCGCGATCTGCTGCCGACCATGGCACGCGACTACATCAAGGCGATCAGCGACCAGGTCACCGCCCACAACCAGAAGGAGGTCCTGAAGATCGCGTCGACCTTCCAGACCAAGGTCGTCAAGGTTCTAGAGAGCACCTTCGCTTCCGCGGACAGCGCCGAATTCGCGCGCGGCAAGCTCGCGCAATACACCGCGTCACGCAGCGCCTTCGACGACGTCAAGAAGATACTGCATGTGCTGCGCGCCGGCTATGCGCTGCCGAAATTCAACGAAAAACTGCCCGAGAAGATCGCGAAATTCGACGACGGTCAGGTTGTTCGGACCACCGCGCAACTCGACGCCTTCAAGAAGGCCCATCCCGAAGCACTGCCCTACGCGCTGACGCTGGTGGCGAGGCGCCTGACGACGTCCTGGCAATTGGTGCGTCTCGCCACCAAAGCGGCCGCGAGCAAGAGCGCGGCCGACGTTGCCGCCACGCCCTATGCCTGCGTCGTTCCCATGGTGCTCGACCGACTCGACGACAAGCGCCTCGCGCTTCGTGTCGCGCTCCGGCACAACCGGGTGCTGGTCGCCCGCGACCTGCTCGCCGAGATCTACGACACCGAATATGCGCTCAAGGTGCGCATCGACGGCATCGAGCATTGCGAATGGGGCGTCCGCCTTCAACAATTGATGGACGCGATCGCGACCCTGGTCTCGGCCGAGGTAAGCCGCTTCCCCGACAATGTCGGCCATATTCTCGGGTCACGCCGGCTGCGCAGCCACGACACGATCAGTGGCAAGCTGACTTATCTGGCCTGGAAGGGACGCGACGCCGTGCAGGACGGCGCGGCGGCGTTTCGCAAATTGATCGGGCAGAGCTGATATCGCGCAAGGCGCCTAANGGCTCCTGCTCGAACTTCACCAATTGATTGTCCACGGTGTCCAGGCTCTCGCTGGTCTCCGTCAGAAACTCCCGCAACAGATCATCCATGAAAACAGGCCTTCATACAGGAAGGGCGCGCACGAGGCGTGATGCGCCATTTCGGAATGGGGCCAGCTTCACCGCAAAGCGTTTAATATTGGTTGAGTATGTGCAAAAGAACGGAACCAACAAAGAGATAAGGCGCTCCGGACAAGCCGAAGCGCCTCGTAAAGATTCGCTTAAGAGGTCGAGCGCGACGCGCCGTTTACGAAGCGGTAACGGTGATGGCTTCGCCTTCCGGCGCAAGCTTCACGGTAAGCCCGCAGGCCTGCGCCAGCAGCCGCGTATAATAAGGCTGGATCGCATGCGCATCCGCGGCAGGCCCGCGCTCCCCACTCAGCAGCTCGGAGATGTTCTGCGGCAGGCGCGCGTTATGGCCGGTCGCGGTGATGCGAAAGCTCATCGTCTCGCCCTCGCCGATCGGGTCGATCGTCAGCATGCCGCCGCGCGGGATCGTGTGCTGGGCGACGACCAGCATGTTGAGCAGCAGCTTGACGCGGTTCTTTGGCAACAGGAGCCGCGGGAGATTCCAGGTGATCGAGCACTTGCCGTCCTCGATGTGGCCTTTCGCCATGGTCTGGGCATCGCCGAGATCGATCTGCGCGCCGGAGGAGCCGGCCGCGCCGAAGGCGAGACGGCAGAACTGCAGCCGGGCGGAGGCGGTCTTGGCGCTCTTGCGGATCAGGTCGAGCGCGAATTCGCGGTCCTCCGGCTTGGGATCGTCGTCGAGCACTTCGAGCCCGTTGACGATGGCGCCGACAGGGCTGATGAGATCGTGGCAGACCCGCGAGCACAAGAGCGCGGCGAGTTCGAGCATATCGGGAGCAGTAGCGGTCGCGGGCGACGAGGCGTCAGACATATAAAGGGGTCCTGGAGGGTTCCTGGAATTGCACGGCGCTGGACGCCGCGAATCACGCATGCTTGACGGATGCTGCGGGTTCTAACATTCGCCAGCCCGCGGCAGCTAGCTTGCGATCACGTCGAGGCGGTCATAAAGCCCAATCGAATCGTTCGCGGGGCGAATCAGTCGAGAAGGAACGAATTGCCGATGATTGAGGCATCCAGGTGAAGCGGATCATCGACGGCGCGGCCGCATCCGGCCTGATGGAGCCCTTGACGGCGCTGGTGGTAAAGGCGGGCGAGGCGATCCTTTCCGTCAACCGCGCGGCGATGCGGATCGACGGCAAGCAGGATGGCTCGCCGGTAACCGAGGCCGACCTTGCCGCCGACCGTATCATCGCGGAGGGCCTGGCAGAGCTCGCAGGCGACATCCCGACCCTCTCGGAAGAACGGAGCCAGCTCGCCGCTCCGCCGTTTGAGGGCAGCTTCTTCCTGATCGATCCGCTCGACGGCACCAAGGAGTTCGTCGCCGGGCGCGACGAGTTCACCGTCAACCTCGCCCTCGTGACGTCGGGTGTGCCGCTGCTGGGCATCGTCAGCGCGCCCGCGCTCGGCCTGCTCTGGCGCGGCATCGTCGGCCGCGGCGCCGAGCGGGTGAGGTTTGACGGCGCTACCATCGGCGCGGCCGAGCCGATCCACACCCGCAAGCTGCCGGCGCGGGATGAGCCCTGGATCGCGGCGGTGAGCCGCTCGCATGGCGATCCCAGGAGCGAGGCGTTCATCGATGCCAGGCCCAACGCCGTGAGAACGACCTGCGGCTCGGCCGTGAAATTCGGCCGGATCGCAGAAGGCAGCGCCGACATCTACCCCCGCTTCGGGCCCACCTGCGAATGGGACGTCGGGGCTGGCTCCGCGGTCGTGACCGCGGCCGGTGGCAGGGTGACCGACGGCAAGGGCGGCGAGCTCCGCTTCGGCGAGCGGCACGCGAGCGGCTTCATCATCCCGGAGTTCATCGCCTGGGGCGATCCGTACGCGGCAGGCCGCTACTGACTGAGCTGTTCCTGAAGGGCCGGCCAGCGCTTGCCCACCTCATAGAGAAATCGTTCGGGATTGGCGGCGAAGGCGTCACGATTGGCTTCCCGGCTGAACAGATAGAGCCGCTGCGCCGCGATCGTGAAGAAACGGGGATTGCCGGCGATGGTGACGCCGCGGGCGATATCGGCGGGATCGTAGCCGCCGAATTGCGGCCCATAGATTTCGGGATGGGCGAGGAAGGAGGCGCGGTTGCCCTCGTTGCGGAAGCGCCAGACCGCGCCCCAGAGATTCGCCTCGAACTCTGCGTTCCCCTTCACCGCCCGGCCGTCGACGAAGTAGGCCACGGGGTCGAAGCCTTCGATGGCAATTCCGGTGAAGCGGTTGACGACGACCCGCTCGGTGGTGGCAGCCTCGGCCGGCAACCCCAAGCCGATGATCCATATGCCCGACAGCAGGCAGACGAGGAGGCCGATCAAGGCAATTCCGGGGCGCAAAGGGCTATCTTCCTGCCGTTGTGCCGTCATAGTTGCTGCGGATAACATCCGAGTCGAGGGGACATCCGGCGCAACCTAGAGCCGCGTCTGTTGGCGTCAGGTTAAGGAAGCGACCGGAATCGATACCAGGGGTTCTTTTATGACTTTCGCATCACGCCTCGCTGCGCTCGCGCTTGCCGCGATGGTCGGCTGGATCGTGCCGGCTTCGGCCCAGACGGCGCCGCCGCCGGACCTGCCGCCGCCGCAGCGGACCCCGACGCCCAATACTTACGGGCCGGATGAGCTCGTCGGCGCCGGGCACCGTTTCTTCGGCAACGTCTCGCGCGGGCTCGCCTCGATCATCGAGAAGGCGGTCAGCCAGTGGGGCCTGCCCAACGGCTACATCCTGGGTGAGGAAGGGTCCGGCGCCTTCGTCGCCGGCCTGCGCTACGGCGAAGGCACGCTCTACACCAAGAACGCCGGGGATCTGCGCGTCTACTGGCAGGGCCCCTCGCTCGGCTTCGACTGGGGCGGCGACGGCGCGCGCACCATGACGCTGGTCTACAACCTGCCCGCCACCAACGCGATCTACCAGCGCTTCGCCGGCCTCGACGGCTCGGCCTACATCATCGGCGGCTTCGGCATGACGGCACTCACCGCCAACAACATCGTGCTGGTCCCGATCCGCTCCGGACTCGGCCTGCGGCTGGGTGCCAATATCGGCTATCTCAAATACACCCCGCGAGCGACCTGGAACCCGTTCTAGGGTCTTCTGCTCCCATCCGGTTACGGATCAAGGTTAACGACAGGCCGGGGCTGGCTTTTTGCCGGCGCCCCATGGCATGGTCGTTGGTGAATTTTTCCTTAAGCTTGGGAGTTCTGGCCCATGGTCGAACCGATCATGTACCTGGCGATCGGTTTCCTGCTCTCGATGCTGTGCGGACTCGCGATCGTGCCTCTGGTGCATAACCGCGCCGTGCGCCTGACCACGCGCCGGCTAGAAGCCGCAACGCCGCTGTCGATGGCGGAGATCCAGGCCGACAAGGACCAGCTGCGCGCCGAATTCGCCATGTCGGCGCGGCGGCTCGAGATGAGCGTCGACCAGCTCAAGAACAAGACCACGAGCCAGCTCGCCGAGCTCGGCAAGAAGAGCGACGCCATCAACCGCATGAAGATCGAGCTCGGCGAGAAGAACGCCACGATCTTCGCGCTCGAGGCGCGCGAGAAGGCGGTGAAGGAGCAGCTCCGCGCCACCGAAGAGGAATTCAACGCCAAGACCGAAGCCTTGCGCGCCGCCGAGAATGCGCTGACCGACAAGCAGAACGAGCTGGCAAAAATCAATTCCGAACTGTCCGACCGCTCGCTGATGGCGGAGAGCCGCCAGGTCGAGCTGCTCGCCGTGCGCGCGCAGATCGAGGAATTGAAGAACCGCGTCGGCGACGCCGAGAAGGAATTTGTCGCCACCCAAGCGCGCCTCGCGCAGGAGCGCACCGAATCCGAGACCGCCTCGCGCGAACTCGGCGAGGCCCGTAGCCGGGTCGAGAATCTGAGCCAGCGCGTCACCGAGCTCGATCGCCAGTTGATCGGGCAGGTCAAGGAAGCCGAGATGCTGTCGGGCCGCGTCGCCGACCTCGAGGGACGGCTGGCCACGCAGGGCAAGCTGCTTGCGGAGCGCGACTATGAGAACAACCAGCTCCGCCAGGCCAATGAAGCTGCCGAGCGCACCGTCAAGGAGCTGCGTGTGGAAATCGCGGGCCTGAGCAGCGCGAAGTCGTCGTCCGCGGTCGCGACCCTGCGCGCGGAAAAGACGGCGCTCGAGGAGCAGCTGCGCATCGCGCGCGACGAACGCGCTAAGCTCCAGCGCGACGTCAACACGATCCAGCAGCAGGCCGAGAGCTCCTGGGCGACCGAGCGGATGGAGAATGCGCTTTTGCGCGAGCGCATCAACGACATCGCCGCCGAGGTGGCAAAGCTCGCGATGCAGCTCGAAGGTCCGAACTCGCCGATCGAGGCGCTGCTGGCGGCCGAGGCCGGCCAGCCGCCGAAGCCGGCGCCGCGCCCGGCCAACGATGCCACAACCAACGGCGCGCCGAGCCTGCCCGAAGGCGGCGGAACACTGGCCGAGCGAATCCGGGCGCTGCAGGCTCACGCCTCCCGCGCCCGCCAGCAGGGCGCGTGAGCAGCCCAAAACCGCCCTTTCCGACGCGCGCGGCGTGATTGGCGCAAGCTTTTCCGGCTTCGAGCCACCTGGAAACTTGACACCTCAAGCCCGCACTTCTAAATCGCGGGCTCCGATGCGCCGGCCGGCCGACAAGGTCCGGCCGCCTGCATGATGGTCCCGGGCGCATAGCTCAGCGGGAGAGCGTTCCCTTCACACGGGAGAGGTCCAAGGTTCGATCCCTTGTGCGCCCACCATTCATCCTCCTGAACCCCTGCCGGTTGCGGACGATTACCCTACCCTGACGGCTGTCTGGGCCGTCCAAATCAAAAATGTCGAAAACAACCCCATGCACAGTAGCCGACGTCAGTCGGATCAATGGGTTACGGCTTTCCCGAATTTTTGTTGCTCAATCGGCAAAACAGGGGCATGAGGCCCCCTGACCGCTCTAATGAGCCATCAGGACCGGCAGATCCGCGTGTTCCATGATGTAGCTGGTCGCCCCGCCGAATATCATTTGCCGCAGACGCGTGCGGGTGAAAGCACCCTTGATCAGGAGATCGCAGCCGTTAGCCCTGGCGGCATCGAGGACCGCCTCGCCGGTATCGCGATTCCCCAGCTCAACCCTTATCGCCTCGGATGCAATGTCATTGTAGCGCAGTTGCTCGACGATGCGATCGGCAGATGGTCCTGGTACCTCCTGGCCGCCAATGACAGTTAGAACCGATACCCTTTTCGCCAAGCGAAGCAGCGGCATGGCAAATGCGTTTGCCCGCGCTTGCTCGGTACTACCATTCCAGTGGATCATGATGTTTGTCGCGACGCTTGTCGGTGCATTCAACGGCGCCAGCAGGACCGGCCTGCCGCTCTCAAACAGCGCGGATTCGATCGCGCGACGGTGAAGGCCCGCAGCATCGACGTCAGACCGTGCCATCACGATCAGATCGAAAGCGCGCCCATAATTTCCGACAAAGTCTTCGCCCTCCGGCGCGTTCTCCAGCCAGCCGAAGCATGGCCGACCTGAACCCGCAGTGGCTCGATGAATGTCGTGCTTCAGCATGAATGCTTCGAAGAAGTTGCGCATGTCGCTCAATTCGGCCTCGCTCTTCGCCTCATACGAATCCAGGAGGATGCCGGTGGCCAATTCTGCGGCCACATATGGCGGGATGCCGAACCGAAGCGGAAAGCCTTCGATATAGGCTCCGGAACGCTGAGCGAGGCCTACGACGACATTCAGCGTGGATGTCATCATCGGAATATTTTGAAGCGGGACCAAGAGCGTCTTCATTTTCAACCTCCCCGTGTTTTGGTGAACATTGAGGTCAGATGCGCTGCGATCATTCCACCTTGCGAGACGTCCCGGATTGTCATCGACCACGAGAATGGTCAGGCGGCCTGCTCAAGCCTCGTGTCTATCTCCTGGCGCAGCGCCGCGAAGTCGATTGGTTTGGTCATCAGGTCGGTTGCGCCGTTCGCCAGCGCCTTGCGCCTGGTCTCGGCGTCTCCGTAGGCCGTGATCATGATGACCGGCACATCGGGGCGGACCGAACGCACGATGGGCAGCATCTCCAGCCCGCTCATTCCGGGCATGTTGATGTCGGACAGGATCAGAATCAGGGTGGCGTCCTCCATCTCGACCGTGCGCTCCAAGGCCGCGGGCGCGGACGATGCGAACTCCATGAGAAAGCGGCCGGCGCGCAAATCGCGGCGAAACTGCTGGCGAAACAAGGCCTCGACGTCCGGCTCGTCGTCGACGACCAATATGTAGACACTCAACTTCTGCCTCCGGTCCGCGATGGTGCCGCCAGCGTACGTGGCAGCGTAATGATGAACTCGGTATAATCGCCGGGCTCGGTATCGACCTCGATACTGCCGCCGTGCTGCTTCACGATGATGTCGTGACAAATTGAAAGGCCGAGGCCGGTGCCTTCGCCTGCGGGCTTGGTCGTGAAGAATGGATTGAAGATCTTCTCTCTCACCTCGGCCGGGATGCCGGCGCCATTGTCGCGAATCCGGATTTCGACGGAGCCGCCCAAATTTGTGGTCGTCGCGCGCAGCCTTGGCTCGAAGCCGTGGCCGGTGGCGTCCCTTTGTTTGCTCGCCGCGTAGAATCCATTGGAAACGAGATTGAGGACCACCCGCGTGATTTCCTGCGGATACAGCTCGAGGGCCCCTGCGGATGGATCGAGATTCCTTTCAAGCGTGATATCGAAGCCTGCTTTCTCAGCGCGCGCCCCGTGATAAGCAAGGTTGAGACTTTCCTCGACGATGGCGTTGATATCGGCCGAGCGGCGCTCGCCTGCCCCCGCGCGAGAGTGCAGAAGCATATTCTTGACAATGGAATCGGCGCGCGTTCCGTGCTGCACGATCTTTTCCAGATTGCCCTGCAGCAGGTGAATCAGCGCGTCGATGTCCTGCCTTGCTGCCTCGCCAAACGGGGCTGAGCGCAGCCCGTCGCGGAGCTCGTCGACCAGCTCGGAGGACAGCGCAGCGAAATTGTTGACGAAGTTGAGCGGGTTCTTGATTTCATGTGCAATGCCGGCGGTGAGTTGCCCGAGCGAGGCACGCTTCTCGGTCTGGACCAGCCGATCCTGCGCATTCCGAAGTTCCTCGAGCGACTGCGACAATTCCCTTGTGCGCTCGCGCAGTTCATTCAGCAGGCGTGCATTCTCGATTGCGATCACGCCCTGGTGCGCGAAATTGGATACGAGTTCGATCTGCTTGTCGGTGAAGGGCTTAATTTCCTGCCGGAAGATCGTGATGGTGCCGATCAGCTGATCTTCCTTGAGCATTGGCACGATGACGAGGGTCCTTGCACCGGCAAGGTCGGCAAGCGCGCGAACGTTCGGGTTGCCTTCGACGTAGGGCGGCTGAGTCCTGATATCGTCGATATGAACCGTCTGATGAGTTTTCTCGACGGTGCCGAGCCCGCTTGCCGGGTGCGGGCGAATTTTCTGGTATAGCCGGGTGTCAACATAAGCCTGTGGCGCGTTATGCAGCGCAACCGTGCGGAAGCCGCCGTCCTCGTAGAGATTCATGGTGCCGAAGCCTGCGCCGCAAATGCGGGTCGCATTCTCCAGCATCTTGTGGAAGACCGGGGTCAAGGCGCCCGATGAAGCGCTTATGATCTCCAGCACCTCCGACGTTGCCGTCTGTCGCTCCAACGATTCGTTCAGCTGCTCGAACAGACGCACGTTGCCGATGGCGATGACTGCCTGATCTGCAAAGGTCTGAAGCAGGTTGATCTGCTTCTCGCCGAACGGGCGCACCTCCGTACGGCGTAGCACGATCGCCCCCATGCTCTCGCCTTCTCGCAAAAGCGGCACGCTGAGGACGGTGCGAACGCTGGAGCGAAGCGCATATTCTCGTCCCGTCGGGAATTCCTCCCCTTCGGGCCCGAGCAGGTCGTGCACATGAACTGTGCGGCGATCGATAATAGCCCGGCCGGTGGGCGATTCTGCACTGATCGATCGTCGGCTCCACACCACGGGAACTTGGCCATGGTGCGCCTGGATAACGAGATCATCGCCATCCCTCAGAACGACCAGCGCATCATAGGCCTCGCAGAGTCCGCATGCGCTTTCAACAATGGCCTTGAGCACGGGACCGACCTCGGTCGGCGAGGATGCGATGACGCGCAGGATGTCGGCGCTGCCGGTCTGGTACATCAGCGCCTCGGACAGATCCCGCGTCCTGGTTTGCAATTGTTCCAGGAGCCGCACATTCTCGATGGCGATCACGGCCTGGTCGGCAAACGTGGTGACGAGTTCGATCTGCTTTTCCGTGAAAGGCTGCACGCGCCGGCGAGCGATCACAATCGCGCCGATCGGCTCGTTCTCGCGCAGGAGGGGAACAGCAAGCGCCGTGCGCTGACCGGCCATCGTCGTGGACTCGCGCAGGCTGTATTCGGGATCGGCAGCAACATCGAGAACCTGCACCGGTCTGCGTTCCAGCACGGCCCGACCTGTGACCGTGCTCCGTCCGGGGATAATCGGGTGAACCCGCAGAAACTCGATGTATTCCTCGGAGAACCCTACCGCTGCTCCGGCCTGATATTCATCGCCCTCGCGGCGCATGATGAACGCCATCTCCGCTTCGCACAGCCGCGCCGCCGAATCGACCAGCGTATCGAGCACGGTTTGCAGGTCGAAGGTCGAGCGGCTGATCACCTTCAGCACATCGGCCGTGGCAGTTTGCTGCTGAAGCGATTCGGCGAGATCGCGCGTCTTCGCCTGGACCTCATCGAATAGCCGGACATTTTCGATCGCGATCACGGCCTGATCGGCGAAAGTGGAGACCAGGTCGATCTGCTTGTCCGTGAACGAGTTTACGGTCTTGCGGCCCAGGAACAACACGCCGATCGTTTCCCCGGACCGAAGCAGGGGCACGCCGAGGAGGGTGCGATAACCGCCGGCCCTCTGCTGCTCGGGATAGGCATATTCGGGATCGACCAGGACATCCTGAATCTGGACAGCTTTGCCGGACAGCAGGACGCGCCCAACGACGCTGCCGCGTCCAGCATTGAGCCGAATGCGCGCCGAGACCTCGGCCCACTCGGGCGAGAAATTGTACCGCGTTGCATGATAGTAGGCGCCGTCGGTGTCCTGCCGGACGATGGCCGCCATGTCGGCACCACACAGCCACGCCGCCGATTCCGTCAGCGTGTCGAGAACCGGCTGCAAATCAAACGCGGAACGGCTGATGACCTTCAAGACATCGGCGGTCGCGGTCTGCTGCTGCAGCGACTCCCGCAAGTCGTCAGTACGCGCCTGCACCTCATTGAACAGCCGCGTATTCTCAATGGCGATAACGGCCTGATCGGCGAAGGTCTGCAGAAGTTGCACATGATGCGGAGCGAAATTACCGGGCTCGGTCCGCGTTACGCTGATCATGCCGATCACCACGCCGCCGGTCGAGAGCGGAACGAACAACATGCTGCGAAAGCCGCGGGCGCGAGCGATGAACTTGATTTCGTTCGTCAGCGTTTCAGTGTCGGAAGTCGGTACTGCCTTACCTGCCTGGACTCCTGCGAAACTCTCAAACTCGGCAATCGGCCTCGGAAACATGTTCTTTAAGGCCTCGTCGGCGGCAGAATTCGTCGGCGTGAATGCCGCCAGATGGGCCGTGCCGTCGATGAAGCGGAATACGGTGGTCGAAAATCCGCCAAGCAAGGCATTGGCCTGCCTCGCAATCGCATCGAATACCGGCTTCACCTCCGATGGCGAACTGGCGATGATCTTGAGAATGTCCGCAGTGGCGCTCTCGCGATCTTGTGCGGCGCGCAATTCGGCCAAGAGCCGCGCGTTCTCCTGCTGCAAATCCGCCACCACGTCCTGAGGAAGCGCGGCCATGATGAAAATCCACATCGCCAGCCGGTTCGCGGCCGACGTCAAAATTAAATCAAGAAAGCGTCGGGAATTATTCCACCATCAGGTGCTTCCGACCAGACGTATTGTTAGTTGATTTTCAATCGACTGCGCGTCAATTCGCCTGCGCGATCTACCGAAGCGGCGAGTTCCACAAGTTGCCACTGCGGGCCGCGGCTATCTGCCGCCAAGATCTACAGATACCATCGCCATGAGCGCACCTCAGGAACGCATCGCGTCAATCGCGTGGGCTATCAGGACCGCAACGCTGACGCCGATAAGGATAACGAGGAACCAATTCAAAAACACGTTCGCCTCCAACCTTTGGAATTGAACGCGCGCAATTGTGCACAGTCAAAAACAACCGGCCCAAATTATTAATTTCGGCTTGCGCTGAGGATTCAATGTAACTGTTGCGCCCGTTGTCGGCCCTATCGATGGAATGCCATGAATAGAAGAACCCCGACAACGCACGCCGCGAGTGAGAGCAAGTAAATACCCACGGCAAATCCCGACTCATCTCGAACTGGAGATTTAAATGGGAACTCGCATTATGCCCCGGTCAAGCCCAAAGCTTACCAGAAACAGTTGATATGCTCTGTAACCTGCCAGCCGCGGCAATCATGGCTCTGGAGCCTGAGGTCTCTGCCGCAACGCTCTAGCTTTAGATGGCTGATTTAAAAGCATTTTGTCATGGAAATTTAATCCGCTTTAATTCCGCCCTCACCCGACTGCAGCCGGCCCATTCAAACTGCGCCTTAAGAAGCGTTGCGATTTGCGCTACTCGCACTCGCCTTGCCGACGCCTTTTTCCACCTTTACGACAAACGACCTCGGCTTGGGCGCCGAGGTCGCCAACCTTGGGGAAGGTTTGCTCCCGACGGGGGCTTTTGATTTGGGGACTTGTCGGGAGCCTGGATTCGACTCGGAATTGGGAAAGTCGTTCCGCTTGCCGAGCAAATAAAAGCGGCCTCGGAGAACGGGTGCGGGGGCCGCTGCATTTCCGGCCATTCGTTCAGCTCACCTGTCCTGATGGGTTTGTCCCTTCCTGATGCGGAAGCACCGACTGCTCGTCGAATTGCCCTCGAAGAGCTCCCGCGGGCCTGACTGAGATCGAGCGCGGTTTTCTAAGCAGTCTAGGCGGCTGAGGCCGGCTGGGCTCTGCTCCGGCTCAGGGAGCCCGTGGGACGCCAGAGCGCAACAGCAATCCACACTTCACGGTCGCGTGCACGAAGCCATTTTGGCGGCCAAACGAAGCAATGCTGAAACAACGCGGTCCGATGCTGAGATGAGTGAGGGAGGTTTTAAATGCGTAGCCTAATTTTCGGGGTTGTGCTCGTTGCGCTAGCAACGATTGGATCTTCATCGTTTATTTCGGCCGCTCTTTCGGCAACGCGGGATGCCAAGTCTGCAACGTTCTCAACGCGGTTCGCGCCAGCAATAAACGTTCCCACCTGCACTTTGCCCGGGCCGCGGGCCGGTTCGAGCGTGCGTTCTTGAGCGGCTGCTTTCCGAACCATGGATCGGCACTCCGCTGTTCGATCAGAGCCTGATACTGCCTCACGGTTGGAACGGATAACAGCTGCAACCAAGGATAATTGCGCTTTCGCGCGTGGCTTGGGGATATTCTGCCAATAGGTCAACGCATCTGCATTTTCCGAATCGACGTTCCATGGTCGCTCGCTCATGCGTGGCATTCGGGGGTGTAGGTGTGAGCCAGTTTCTATCGATGCTGCTGCTAACAACAGCCGTGGTTCTAACCGTCTGCTTCGGAGTGGCGGCCTGGCGCCTCTCTGACGAAAAGGACATTGACATCACTGGCCGGATCGAACGCCAGTGGTATGGAGGGAAAGGGGCGCCAGCCAGATAACCCTTTCGCTTGCCTCCTGCGCGCTCTCTGCTCTGAAATGCCGGTTGCGCTTCGCTGGCACGGTCCTTGCCAATTCCGGCCCATCTTAACCGGTCCCGGCAGGGAGTCGTTTCGCGATGAAACAGAAATCTCGGACCTCAAAACCGCAAAAGCCTAATCTGGAACACATGATTTCCGATTTGGTGAGATTGCTTAAGGCAATAGAGGATCTTGAGGGCCTAAGAGAGAAAGTCCGGCGAGCAGAAGCCGCTCGCGTATTGCGCTAAGCTTGGCGGGCAGAGGCGCATTATTAAAATTATTAAATATGGGTCGATCGGCGCAGCGATCTGTTGATCGCAGACGATCAGTGGCGCGCCCGCCACCCCTAGTATTTGGCGATGACGGGGCCGCCCCAGCGATAGTTCAACCGCACGAGCCCGATGTCCACGTCCTGGCCGATCCGCTCCCTGCGCGTGAAGGCGCCGGCCGCCACGCCGCCAAAACCACCGGCGCCGGTGAAACTGACGTCGCGATGGCCGAGGAAGATGTGGTCGTATTCCACACCCAGCGACCAGTTCGGGGCAAAGCCGAATTCAAGGCCGCCACCGACGATGCCACCCCAACGCGTTTCGCTGGCTCGATCGAACTCCGCGCCGGTGACGACGTCGTTGGTTCGGTATTTGTCGGCGACGGCCGCGCCGCCGCCTTTCACGTAAAGCAGGACATTGTTCCAGGCATAGCCAAAGCCATTCCGAACGCGGCGACGGACAACAGGAACTTCTTCATAAGCGTCCCCCACGAATCTCATACGTCATGCAATCGGCCTGATCTTAACGATTTTCGGGTGTTTGGATGTGATCTACGGGAGAATCGCATGTCGACCATCTTCATCACCGGCAGCACCGATGGCCTCGGCCGGGCGGCGGCGCAATCGCTGCTCGGTCAAGGACACCGTGTGGTGCTGCATGCGCGCTCGGCCGATCGTGCCGATGCCCTTGGCGAGCTGAAGTCACGTGCCCAAGGGATCGTGGTCGGCGATCTCAAAAGCGCGGCCGAGACGAAGGCTATCGCCGATCAGGTCAACGCGATCGGACGCATGGACGCGGTCATCCACAACGCCGGCGTCTACACGCGTCCCGGTCGCGGCGCGACGCCGGAAGGCCATGCCGAGACGCTGGCCATCAACACGCTTGCGCCGTACATGCTGACGGCCCTGATCCAGCGGCCCGGTCGGCTCGTGTATCTCAGCAGCGGATTGCACAGGGGTGGAGAGGGCTCGCTCGATGACCTCGATTGGACCAAGCGGGCCTGGGATTCCGCCCAAGCCTACGCCGAGAGCAAGTTGCACGTGGTTGCGCTGGCCTTCGCGCTGGCGCGGCGCTGGCCCAAGGTCCTCTGCAACGCCGTCGATCCCGGCTGGGTGCGCACGAAGATGGGTGGCGCGGGCGCGCCGGTCGATATCGACACCGGTCAACGGACCCAAACCTGGCTGGCGGTGAGCAAGGATGCTGCAGCTTTGGTGACGGGGCGCTACTGGCATCACCTCGCGCAGCAGCAGCCGGCCAGTGAAGCGACCGATCCGAGATTTCAGGACGCGCTCATCGGTAAATTAGGCAAGCTGACGGGAGTCGAGCTGCCGGAGGTGTAGGGCACAATAACGGATCAGGCTTCACACCGCCCTCTGTGGCCGCCACGCCGTGTAGAGACCGACCAGGGTCCCGATGGCGGCCAGCGCGGCTGCCAGCAGGACCTGCAATTCGCCATCGTCGGTGGGGCCGACAGATGACACGATCCTGCTCACGATGACGAACAGAATGCCCACGGCCGCCGCTGCCCCCACGCAAAGATAAGCGAGCTCTCGCGTCAAATTGCGGCCGAGCAGTCCGAGTGCCGTGAAATACATCGCAGAGGCGTTGGGATGAACGAACAAGGCAATGCGCGCGTAACGGCCGTAGGCGTCGAACAGCGACTCACATCGGCTCAGCGCGCCTCTTGAGGCCACCCGCTGCAGGAAGGGCCTGAAGAAACGAGCCTGTCCGTAGCTGAGAACGGCGCCCAGGATGATGGCGAGCCACGCCACGGTGAAGACGGAGCCGTCCACGGCCTTGGGATTGAGCGCCACCGACATCAGGATCAGGGCGGTGCCGGGAAAATAGCCGAAATACGGGAACACCGCTTCCAGCAGCACGCAGACGAACATGAAGGCCGGAAACCATGCCGACCCGGTCGCGCCATGGACGATCGCGTTCAGATCGAACAGGCTCGTCCTGTACAGAACGAGATACATGCACATGGCCAGTCCCGCCAGCGCGTAGAACGGCAATGCTCCCGACCAAAACCGTCTCATCCAACCATCCAGCTCTGTTCGGCGGAGACGACGGCCTCACGCTGTTCCGGACCACGCTTTAGGCGAATGAGATTGCTCCTGTCGATGGCGCGCTTTGCCACGCAATCTTCGATGCGGCCCTGCGCTTCGCTACGCGATCGACAAGATCTCGATCTCCTGGGCGCCTGCCCCGACGACATCGCCGACCGCTTTCCCCATCAGTGACTTCGCCACCGGCGCGACGAACGAGATCGTCCCCGCCTTCGGGTCGGCTTCGTCCTCGCCGACGATGCGATAGGTCTGCACGCGGCCATCAGTGCGGCTGAATGTCACCGTGCTGCCGAAGGCGACGATATCGTTCGACACCGGATCGGGAACGACCTGCGCGGTGCGTAAGCGCTCCGTCAGATAGCGGGCGTCACGGAGGGGCACGGCCGATTGCCGGCGCTTCTCGTTGACGTCCTCGATGGCTTGCGCGGCTTCATAGGCCTCGCGGGCTTCTCGAAGCTGCGTCTGCAACGCCTGCAAGCCGGCTTCCGTCACGAGGTTGGGATGCGGCGAGATCGGGCGATCCGGCAGCAGCGTCTCTGACGCGGTCTCGGCGCTTTCTTCCTTGGTAAAGGCGACGCTCAATGCAAGAATCCTGTCGAACTGTTCCGGGGGCGACGCCAGACGCCGCCGCTTTTCCCGGACTATATCTCAAGTTCGACGAAACGACGGAGCTTGAAGACGATATCCGGCAAAGCCTGGCGGAACCGCGTTGCATTCTGGAAATTGGTCGAGAACGGCGCGAAGGTGATCATCGCGTTCCAATGCCGGTAGCCATAGACCGTGACCGAGACGCCGGTGGCCGGAAAATCCTCCAGCTTGCGCAATTGGCCCAGCACGAGATCGGCAATCGCTTCGGCAGGCAGCAGCTGCTTGCCATCCCGCGTCGTGACTTTTTTTGCAGGCTGCTCGACCGGCTCGGAGGTGGCCGGCGCAGCGTGGGACGCATCCTCTTGGCCAATCGACGTCGCCTCAGCGATGGGCGCCGAAACCGCTTCCACTCCGTTCGAGGGCACCGTCGGCGGCCCCTCGGTGAGCGGCGGCGGTGCAACACTATCTGCGCGCTTGTTGCCTCCGAGGATGCTGCTGATCATGGCCACGAGGCCAGCATCCTTCACGTCGTCACTCATCATTCCCCCCGGGATTCGGCCTACTCTAGCATTGCGCTGGCAGACCGCTACCGGGGATGTGACCGGAAGACGCCTCGCAGAGGCGGTTCGTCGCAGCGCTCGACGAAGGGCTGTTCGAAAGCCCGTTCTTCGAAGGCACCAGCGGCGCGAAGCCCAGCATCCCGCGCCGCCGTGCGATCCGTCACTGCTTATCGAACGGAATATATTGCCGGTACCGTTTGGGCACGGAGCTGCGATAGCGTGCGGGCACGGTGCCGGTGTCGATGGAATGATCGATTTCCTGCTGCCGTGTCATCTTCTTCTTCGCCGGCTTCTTCGATGCACTCTTCTTGGAGCCGGTCGGCTGGCTGGAGCTGTCGGTGGTCGCAGCCGGCGCCGTCGTCGTTGCCGGCGCACTGGTTGTCGCCGCAGGCGTGGCGGTTCCGCCGGCAGCCGGCGCGGTCTGGGCCAGCGCAAGCGCGCTTTGCACGACGAGCGCCAGTGCCGCTGTCGCGGCCATCAAGTATGACTTTTGCATCAGAACCTCCAAAATTGCCTGATCCGAGGCCAAACCCGGGCCTGCGGCATCGACGCGTGCAAGTCCGTCAACATTAAGGTCTCGTCCCAAACGAGAATTGTGGCCGAGATCACATTGCTCGCCGCCGGCTGCACCATGATGTTCCTCGTTTCGGTTCCTCGTTTCGAACGCATCCGGGCGTCGCGGAGACAAACACAGCATGACCGTGCCTCCGACAGGCCACGGGAACGCCAGGCTCGGCCGTTCCTCCCCATCATCGAAGGAGACTGAAATGCGTCGCACCATCCTCACGCTTGCATCGTTCGCAACCTTGATCGCCGCGTCGTTGTCGCCCGCCTCGGCCCAGGCCGGAAACGACAGATACTGCCTGCAAGGCCGCAGCTGGGGCTATCCCGGCAACTGCCAGTTCGCCAGCTACCAGCAATGTGCGGCGACCGCCTCCGGCACGTCGTCCTATTGCGGCATCAACCCGCGCTACGCGTATTCGCAGCCCTATCATTACTGACGAGAAGGCGGCGTGTGTGACGATCGCGCGCGCCGCCACCGCCCAGTAAGAACAGACTTATCCGGATCGCATCTTCCGATGCGCGCCGCCCCCTATTTACGGGAAAGGTGAACCGCCTTCAGCTCGCAAGTTTCTTTTCCTTCGCGAATGGACTTAGCCCGAGCCATCTCTGAATCGAGGATGCAATCTGCCGATCGCCGGTCAGCATCATTCGGCGGCTGCTTAGCGCCGCCCGGACCGTGTCGAGCCCCATCCAAATCGCGGTCATGGTACGCAGATCGACGGATACGTAGAGGTCGATCTCGAACCCGGGATCGACCGAGCAGAGATCGACGCCCTCCCCTGGATCGACGATCAGCCACCAATGTCTTTGCGTCGCAGGTAGCTCCGGATAAACGAATTGAATCACACTCCTTCGCCGCGGCATCGGCGTCGGGTTGAGGTTTCGACGCATGTCCCACATCAGGAGCTGCACATCGAGATGCTCCAGCGATAGCGCCGCGGAGATCCGGCGCTGGCCCCATTTACCGAAGCCTTCGACGATCGGACCCAGTTCCTGTCCGGACGGGGTCAGCCGATATTCGAACACGCCGGACTCCGTAGCCGATGCCTCTCGCGCGACGATCCCTGCGGCTTCGAGCTCCTTCAGCCGCTGCGACAGCAGCGCCGGCGACATGCGCGGCACGCCGCGCCTGAGATCGTTGAAGCGCGTCGAGCCGGCGATGAGTTCGCGCAGCAGAACCACGGTCCATCGCGTGCACAGGATCTCGGCGGCCATCGCCACTGGACAGAATTGCTTGTAGCTGCCCGCGGCCATGCCTCACTCCATCTGTCGGTCGTGACAGCGTACCGCCGAGGCGCACCTGCAGCTAGTTCAATTTCTGTACCGGGCAGATTCAGTTCCTGAACTGGCGATGTCGCATGTCCTCCGGCTACCTTGCTGACATGCGGCCCTGAACCGCTCTCGCCCCATCCGCCTGACGGCGGCCGCACGAGATGTCCCATCCCCTGTAACGAGGCAATGACAAATGACGACGACCCAGTTTTCTCCGAGCCAGATGGCGACGCGCGCCGCGACGCTTGCCCTGGTCCTGCTTGGCACGGCACCGGCATTCGCGGCGACGATCTCGCGCAGCCTCGAGGTGAAGGCTCCGGTAGCAGACGTGTGGTCGGTGATCGGGCCGTTCTGCGCAATCAAGAACTGGTTGCCGCCGGTCGGCCAATGCATCGAGGACGGCAAGGCTCCGCCGACGCGCATCCTGGTGACCAAGGACGGCAAGGCAGCCTTTGTGGAGGCACAGACTGCACGCAACGACGCCGAGCACAGCTATTCCTACAAGTTCCTCGCCAGCCCGCTGCCCGTCTCGAACTACACGGCGACCATCAAGGTCACCGCCAAGACAGACGGATCGTCGGTGATCACCTGGAGCGGGTCCTACCGGCCCGACGAGGGAAAGGAGAAGGCCGCCGACGAGGCCCTCAACGGCGTCTACGAGGCGGGCCTCGCTGAGATCAGGACGAGGTTCTCGAAATAAGCACTGCGTCTCTTTCACCGGCATAGCGGACCACCGCGGTCCGCAATGCCGGCCCGCGACTTCAATCCATCACGGAGACTGACATCATGACCACCTACAAAGGCGCTTGTTTCTGCGGCGCAGTCGAAATCGAGACGGCGGGCGAACCGGAGGCCATGGGCTATTGCCACTGTGCCTCATGCCGCTCCTGGTCGGCAGCGCCGGTCAACGCATTCACCTTGTGGAAGCCGCAGAATGTGCGGGTCACAAAGGGGGCGGAACGGATCGCCAGCTTTGCCAAGACCGACCTCAGCCATCGCCAGTACTGCAACTCATGCGGCGGCCATCTCATGACAGAGCATCCGCCGCTCGGACTGGTCGATGTCTATGCTGCGACGCTCGCCGGCCTCGACTTCGCTCCAGGCGTACATGTCAACTACGCGGAGACGGTGTTGCCGATGAGGGACGGCCTGCCGAAGCTGAAGGATTTTCCCGCCGAGCTCGGAGGTTCAGGTGTCGCCGTTGCTGAATAATCCGGTGGCCTGGACGTTGATCCTGTTGATCGTATCGGTGGCCGGCCTCCTGAACGATCTGCACTGAGCTAGCGAGGAGGAAAGAGCGGCGCTCGTCACATCAAGCTCTCGCTTTCTCCTCCCCTGCGCTGACCCGACTGGCATGATGCACGTGCTACCGCGCGACCCCGAGGCCAGCCTCCTCGAGCCGCGTCGCGAGCCAGCGCGACAGCGTGTCGTCGACAGCGCCGCTGACATAGACCTCCGACATCGTCACCCGGTCCTTGTCCAGCACCAGCAGCACGCCGATCCAGTAGGGAAACCAGACGTGGACATCGGTCAGCGCCCTGAGCTTGTGCTGGTCGTGCTCCAGCGGCGTGTGATTGCTCGCCTTGCGGATCTCCACCGCGAGCAGATTGTTCGGGATCTCGCGCTGATGCACCACGACATCGGGATAGATCGACTTTCCCAGATGATCGTCGGTCGAGATGATGCTGCCGTGCGGCAGATGCAGCGTGCGCTCGCCGAGACGGTCGTAGTTGCAGTCGACCGACCAGCCTGAAAACTGCTTCTCCAGATGCACGGCGAAGCGGTGCGTGACGGCACGCTCGCCGATGTCCTTCTCGAACAGGAAGCCTTCGTGGGCGTAGAAGTCCCGGAGCCCCGCAATCACCTTGTTCAGCTCGGTCTGCATCGTGCCTCCGGGCTCTCGGCGCTCCGCGTTGCCTACGCCCTACATCTGAACTTCGATCAGCCGCGGTCCGGGCTCGGCGACCGCCTCGGCCAGCGCCTTGTTGAACTCGTCGGCATTGGTGACGGCGCGGCCGGGCACGCCCATGCCCTTGGCCAGCGCCACGAAATCCAGCGTCGGCCGGTCGAGCCTGAGCATGTCGTTGGCGCGCTGGCCGGGCTCGCCGGCGCCGACATTGTCGAACTCGCCGCGCAGGATCTGGTAGATGCGGTTGGCGAACACGATGGTGACGATGTCAAGGTTCTCGCGCGCCTGGGTCCACAGCGACTGGATCGTGTACATCGCGCTGCCGTCACCGACCATGGTGATGACCTTGCGGTCCGGGCAGGCGATCGCGGCGCCGATCGACAGCGGCGTCGAGAAACCGATCGAGCCGCCCATGTTCTGCAGCCAATCATGGGGAGCCGCCGCCGCGGTCGGCGGGAAGAAGCCGCGGCCGGTGGTCAGGGACTCGTCGACCATGATGGCGTTCTCGGGGATCGCGCATGCGATCGCCTGCGCGATCGAGGCGAAAGTCAGCGCGCCGGTCGGCTTGACCAGTTCCTGCAGAGCCTGCGGCTTGACGTCCTTGGCGCTGGCCTTCACCGCGCCGGCGAGCGCTTCGAGCGCGGCGACCGAGTTCTCGCCCCACGAGGTCATGCGATGAACCTCGCAGCCCTCGGGCTTGAGCATGCTCGGCTTGTTCGGATAGGCGAAGAACGCCACGGGATCGTCGGATTCGACCAGCACGATATGCCGGAACTTGGCCAGCATCGGCAGCGCGTTCTCGATCACGTAGTGGATGCGGTCGATCGAATAGCGGCCGTGGCCGCGCGCCATCTTCGGGCGGAAGGTCGGGCCCATCACGGTGCAGCCGGTCTTGCCGGCGATGCGCTCGGCGAGCGCCAGGCCCTGCTCGCTGAGGGCGCTGCCGGTCATCAGCAGCAGCGTGCCCTCCCCGTCGCCATGCAGGATCTTTGCGGCCTGCTCGACCGCCTGCGGCGAATAGCTGGCGCGCTGCTGCTCGGCCGGGACCTCGGCGATGCCGTCGGCCTCGTTCCAGGCGGTGTCGGCGGGCAGGATCAGGGTCGCGATCTGCGGCGGCGCGCTCTTGGCGGCGGCGATCGCCGCGGCGCCGTCAGCGGCGACCGATTTGGCATCCGGGGAGGTGCGGACCCAGGACGACATCGGCCGGGCCAGGCCCTCGATGTCCGAGGTCAGCGGCGCGTTGTAACCGATGTGGTAGACCGCGTGCTGGCCGACTATGTTGACGATGCCGGAATTGGCCTTCTTGGCGTTGTGCAGATTGGCAAGGCCATTGGCGAGGCCGGGACCGAGATGCAGCAGGGTCGAGGCCGGCGTGCCCTTCATGCGGAAATAGCCGTCGGCCGCACCAGTCACCACGCCCTCGAACAGGCCGAGCACGCAGCGCATGCCGGGCACGCGGTCGAGCGCTGCGACAAAATGCATCTCGGAGGTGCCTGGGTTGGTGAAGCAGACGTCCACCCCACCCTTGACCATCGTCCGCACCAGGCTTTCCGCACCGTTCATTCTTTTTGCTCCGCAACCGGTCTTTTCAGGGTGATCCATCCGATCAATCATTGTTCGCAGGCCCCGTCAAAGCAATAGCCGGCATCGCGGCCCTGCCCCGCGCTGCGATGCGCCGGTTTGGCTAATGATTTTCGGCAAATTGTGGTTGCCGATTTGGTAACACCGATCGGTGGAGATGACGATCTCACGGGGCCGTGGCTTGCGAAAAGCCCGCAAATATGGCCTGTGGCCTTTGTTGAATCGATTTTTTGCTGGGGGAGACAATGATCCGGTTTTTTGCCGCGCCGATTGCCGCCATCGCACTGCTGTCGGCCACGACGGGCGGGGCGCTCGCCGAAGAGTTCGACACGCGCGACATCATGGGCGGCGGCCCGAACTTCTTCCGCTCCGGCGCCAATCCGATCCCGCGCACCACCGTCATGTATAACGGCAACTACGCCCCCGGCACGATCGTGGTGAACACCAGCGAGCGGCGGCTGTATCTGGTGCTCCAGAATGGCCAGGCGCTGCGTTACGGCATCGGCGTCGGCCGCGACGGCTTCCGCTGGGGCGGGGTGCACAAGATCACCGCCAAGAAGGAATGGCCGGACTGGACGCCGCCCTCGCAAATGCTGGCCCGCCGCCCCGATCTGCCGCGCCACATGAAGGGCGGCATCGAAAACCCGCTCGGCGCGCGCGCGATGTATCTGGGCTCGACGCTGTATCGCATCCACGGCTCCAACGAGCCGGAGACGATCGGCCAGGCGGTCTCCTCGGGCTGCTTCCGCATGACCAACGACGACGTCAGCGATCTCTATGGCCGCGTCGGCGTCGGTACCACGGTGGTGGTGCTGAACAATTAGGGCGCAATTGCCTCCACGAGAAAGGTGCGCTCCCTCTCCCGCTTGCGGGAGAGGTGAGCGAGCCCCGCGGCTTAGTCTGTCACTCTCTTGCTACAGACAACGCCGGGAACCGCGGGACGCGTGATCTTGCGCTCTTGTGCGCGCGACGTGAATACGGCAGCGTCGCACGACGATGAGCGCATTGAATCCGTCCTCGGCTGCCCTTCGCTCCGCCCTGCTGGCGTTCGCGGCGCTCACCTGCGCGCCCGACATCGCGCCCTCGGCCATTGCGGGCGAATTGCCCGCGATCGCCTCGCGCCAGCGCGCCGAGAAGAAGAGCTTTACCGACGGCGAGATCGTCGACGGCTTCCTGAAGACGGCGTTCGGCGCCGAATACCACCTCGCCGGCCGCGTCGACCGCATCCGCAAGTTCGACGGACCGGTGCGCGTCTACGCCGAGAGCGACCGCGCCGATCGCAAGGTGCAGCTGGCAAAGGTCGTGGCCGACATCGGCAAGCGCGTGCAGCACCTCGACATCGCCATGACCGACACCAACGAAGCGGCGAATGTGCGGGTGAAGCTGGTGCGCGACCGCGATCTGTTCCGCACCATCTCGGGCTTCTACGGCGCGGAGAAGGCGCGCGAGATCCGCACCTCGCTCGACCCGCAATGCCTGTCCGGCTTCCGCAAGAACGACAATTTCGAGATCGAGCATTCCGACGTCATCCTCACCGTCGACAACGGCGATTTCGTCTTCCTCGACTGCGCCTATGAGGAGCTCTTGCAATCGCTTGGGCCCATCAACGACACCACGAGCGTGCCCTGGACCATGTTCAACGACAACGTCTCGATGGGCTATTTCGACGTCTACGACCAGTACATCCTCAATCTGCTGTACGATCCCCGCATCAAGGCAGGCATGACCGTCGCCGAGGTCAAGGCGGTGCTGCCGCAAGTGCTCGCGGATGTGCGGGCGTGGGTGAAGCAGGTGAATGATTTGAAGGAGTGAGGTGTTCCGTCATCCTGAGGTGCGAGCGATGGGGCGCCTCAGGGTGACGGTGATATATTTACGCACGTTGCTTCAACCGCCGGCCCTACCCCACCAGATCGGCTACAATCGTCGCGGCCTTCAACCCCGTACCGGTGAGGACGGCGACCGTGGTCTCGTTTGCCTTGATCGCACCGGTCGCGGAAAGCTTGTCCAGTGCCGCGGCCGCGCTGGCGCTGGTCGGTTCGGCGAACAGGCCCTGGCGCGCGAGACGGCGGAGCGCGGCGACGATCTCCTCCTCGGTCAGCGCGACGGTGCCGCCGCCGCTTTCGCGCAACGCGCCGATGATCTCGCGCAGGCGCAGCGGATGCTTGATGGCGGTGCCCTCGGCGACGGTCTTGCTCACCTCGCGGGCGACAGGCGTGTCGACGCCGGCCTGAAAACTCGCATCGATCGGCGAGCAATTGAGTGGCTGCGCCGCGAACAGCCGCGGCAGCTTTGCGATCTGGCCGGCCTTCTTGAGCTCGCGGAAGCCGAAGGCGCAGCCGAGCAGGCTGCTGCCGGCGCCGACGGGAACGATGACGTTGTCGGGCGCGCGGAAGCCGAGGTCCTCCCAGATCTCGTAGGCGAGCGACTTGGTGCCTTCGAGGAAGAACGGCTGCCAATTGTGGCTGGCATAGAACGTCTGGCTCGACTGGCGGATGGCCTCGGCCTCGGATTCCTCGCGCGGGCCCTCGACAAGCTGCACCGCCGCGCCATAGGCGCGCACCTGCGCGATCTTGGCCGGCGAGGTCGAGGCCGGCGCGAGAATCCTCACGCGCATGCCGCCGGCAGCACCGAGCCCCGCCATCGACGAGCCGCCATTGCCGGAGGAATCTTCGAGAATGGCCGAGATGCCGATCTGGCGCAGGAAGGACAGCATCACGGCGGAGCCGCGATCCTTGAAGCTGCCGGTCGGGTTGAACCATTCGAGCTTGAACAGCGGGCGCAGCTCGCCCCAATTCTGCTGGATCAGCGGCGTGCAGCCTTCGCCGAGCGTGATCGGGTTTGCGATTCTGACCGGCAGCGCCGCCCGGTAGCGCCAGAGCGAGCGCCTGCTTCTGTCGATATCGTCACGCGAGATCCCCGCCCCCGGCGTCACCAACAGCGGCGTGCGCTCATCCGAGCACCAGCGCGGCTGGTCGAGCGGGTAGAGCTGTCCGTTGCGGGGGTCGATGTAGCTGGCGGGCATGGGGGTCTCCGGGGCAGAGCCGATCCGGTCATATGTCCGAATAGGCAGGTTTTATCCAGTCACCTGTTCGGGCCGCGGTGCGGCGCCCGCCCCTTTAAAAAATACGAGAGATTCCATAGATATAGAGTGCACGGCAGCGCCATTCGCCGACCGGACGAGGGCGGAAGCGCGCCTCCGGCCCGCCTGGTACGATTAACTTGTCTGTCGCTGACGGGCGCTACAATATGTTGGATTGAGTTTGCGTCGCCTGTGTTCCGAAGCGGTGCCGCAAGCGAGCCAGGCCCGTCCGAGCGGCGGGCCGTTGGCTTTTTGGGAGCCTGGACATGAGCCGCGCCAACCGTACCGACCACATCCGCCTCACCTCGCATCCGGAGCCGGGCCGGACCTCCGCCTTTCCGATCCACTGGGGCGCCACCGAGGCGCGCGCCCGCGGGCCGGTCATCGGCACGGTGTCGCGCGCCGGGGATCGCAACGTGATCGGCAGCCATGGCGGCTCCTACGCGATGTACCGTGCGCTCGCGGTGTCCGCCGGCGCGCTCGATCCGATCCGCAGGCCCGACCTCACCAACACGTTTCCGGCGGCGACCATCGGCCCGTTCCCGCAATGGAGCGATCCCACCAAGATCGTCGCGCTCGATCCCTGGGGGCATCTCGTTGCCGAGAACTTTCGCCAGGAGATCGCCGAGGGCGCCGACATCCGCCCAAGCATCGCGGTGACGCGGGCGCGGCTGGACCTGCCGGAGATCCGCGAAGCGCTCGCCGCAAAACGGCTGCGCGCCGACGGCGAGGTCGTGCACTCCAATGGCAGCGTTTCCGTGGTGAAGATCGCGATCGATCCGGTCTGGTACCTGCCCGGCCTTGCGATACGCTTCGGCACCGGCGAGACCGAGCTGCGGCGCACGCTGTTCGAGCAGACTGCCGGCATGTTCCCGGAGCTCGTGACGCGGCCGGACATGAAGGTGTTCCTGCCGCCGATCGGCGGCACCACCGTCTACATGTTCGGCGATGTGACGAAACTGCCGGACCATCGCACCAAGATCACCTGCCGCGTGCATGACGAATGCAACGGTTCCGACGTGTTCGGCTCCGATATCTGCACCTGCCGTCCCTATCTGATCCACGGCATCGAGGAATCCGCGCGCGGCGCGCAGGAGGGCGGGCTCGGGCTCGTCGTCTACAACCGGAAAGAAGGCCGCGCGCTCGGCGAGGTCACCAAATTCCTGGTCTACAACGCACGCAAGCGCCAGGAGGACGGCGATGCGGCCGCCGCCTATTTCGAGCGCACCGAATGCGTCGCCGGCGTGCAGGACGCGCGCTTCCAGCAGCTCATGCCGGATACGATCCACTGGCTCGGTCTGAAGCGCATCGACCGTTTCCTGTCGATGAGCGACATGAAATACGACGCGCTGACCTCTCAGGGAATCGACATCGTCGAGCGCGTTCCGATCCCGCCGGAGCTGATCCCGGCCGACGCCTATGTCGAGATCGCCGCGAAGAAGGCGGCCGGCTATTACTCGACCGACATCGCGCCCGAGAAGGACGTCGATGGCGTCGTCGGCCGCTCGCTGGAAAAATACTGATCCCGCGATGGCCGAGGCTTTGGAACGACAGGCCCGCTCGCTGCTCACCGCACAGGCGGTGCGCGCACGGGCCGGGCGGATGCTCGAGATCGGCCTTGCCGGCGGCTTGAGCCACCTCACGATTGATCTCGACCGCATGGATGGCGCCGCGGAGGCCGTGCTCGCGGTCACGCGACAAGCCTATCCGACGCTGGAGATTCCCTTCCATGCGCGCTGGCGGCATTTCGTGATCGGCGGCGTCGACCGCTGGACGGACCTTGCGAAGGTGGCCTCGTGGCCGGATCGCGCGGCACGGGCGCGGGCGGAGTTCGACCTTGCCATCGTCAGCGTATTGCTCGATGCCGGCGCGGGTGCGGCGTGGCGATATCGCGACGGGGCCAGCGGCGAAAGCATCGGCAGGTCCGAGGGGCTGGCGATCGCGAGCCTCGACATGTTCGCGGGCGGCCTGTTCTCGGGCGACGCGCGCACGCCGTTCAGGGCCGATGCGGACGTGCTGGCAAAGCTGCCGCTCGCCTCCCTCACCTCCGCCTTTCAGGTGAGCGAAGCCAATCAGCTGCTCGGCCTCGAGGGACGCACCGATCTGCTCCAGCGTCTCGGCCGGCTGGTCGCGGAGCGCGCGGCGGTGTTCGGCCTGCGCGACACGCCACGACCTGGCGGCCTGTTCGATCACATCGCGGCGCAGGCGAACGGCGGCGCCGTTGCTGCGCCCGCGATCCTGTCGGCCGTTCTGAACCAGCTCGGACCGATCTGGCCGTCGCGGCTCGAGCTTGCCGGCATTCCGCTCGGCGATTGCTGGCGTCACCCGGCGCTCAAGACGGACGACGCGACCGCGGGCCTCGTGCCGCTGCACAAGCTATCGCAATGGCTGAGCTATTCGCTGATCGAGCCGCTGCAGCGCGCCGGGCTCGAAGTCACCGACATCGACGGCCTGACCGGGCTGGCCGAATACCGCAATGGCGGCCTGTTCGTCGATCACGAGGTGCTGCGCCTGCGCGATCCCGCGGACGCCGAGCGCGCACATGCGGTGGATTCGCTGCTCGTCGTGGAATGGCGCGCGCTGACGGTGGCACTGCTGGACCTGCTTGCCGAACGGGTTCGTGCCAAGCTCGGCCGCACGCCTGAGACCTTGCCGCTCGCCAGCATCTTGGAAGGCGGCACCTGGGCCGCCGGCCGCGCCATTGCCTTTGCGCGGCGCCCAGACGGTTCACCGCCGCTCAAGGTGATCAGCGACGGTACGGTTTTCTAGAGCATGGACAGAGACTTGCGATCACGCGCGTCATTGCGAGCGCAGCGAAGCAATCCAGAGCCCCTCCATGGAAAGATTCTGGATTGCTTCGCTCCGCTCGCAATGACGACTCGATAAATTTAAATTTCGGGAGATTTGAATCATGGAAGGCGTCACGATCGTCGATCATCCGCTGGTGCAGCACAAGCTGACCCTGGTGCGGGACAAATCCATCTCTACAAAATCATTCAGGGAGCTGATCAAGGAGATCGGCATGCTCTTGTGCTACGAGGTCACGCGCGATTTGCCGCTCGCCGATACCGTCATTGAGACGCCGCTGGCGACGATGCATTCGGCCAAGATCGCCGGCAAGAAGCTGGTGTTCGTGCCGATGCTGCGGGCCGGCACGACCTTCGTCGACGGCATGATGGACCTGGTGCCGACCGCGCGCGTCGCACATATCGGGCTCTACCGCGAGCCTCACAGCTTTGCCGCGGTCGAGTACTTCTTCAAATCGCCGTCCGATCTCAGCGAGCGCCTCGCCATCGTGGTGACGCCGGTGGTCGCCACCGCCAACACGGCCGTCGCAGCCATCGACCGCCTGAAGGAGCGCGGCGCCAGGGACATCCGCCTCGCCTGCCTGATCGCAGCCCCGGAAGGGTTAGAACGGCTGCGCGGATTTCATCCTGACGTGCCGATCTGGACGGCTGCGGTCGACGAAGGCCTCGACGAGAACGGCTTCATCCTGCCAGGCCTTGGCGATGCCGGCGACCGCGCATACGGAACGAGATAGCAAAGACTCACACCTTCCCGCTGCCGCAGATCAGCTTCAATGACTGCCACTCCTTGTCCGTCAGCAGCGGCGGGCCGGAGGCGGGGCGATCTTCTCTGGTCATGCGGGCGAGGCGGTCCTCGGTCAGCGGGTGGCTGGCGAGGATCGTCGTGAGCGTGGAGCCGCCTTCCTTGCCGGTGATGCGGAACATCAATTCGGCCGCGGGCTTCGGCGAGCGTCCGAGCTTGTGCATGATCTCGATCGCGAACGTATCGGCGGCGGTCTCCGCCTCGCGCGAATAGGAGGCTTCGACCAGACTGCGCGAGGCGAAGATCACCGCGCTCGAGCCGGTGACGTCGCCGAACAAGAGGCCGATCAGGAACGAGGTGCCGCCGTTGTAGATCAGGCCGCGCATGTTGTCGTAATGCTTGAGATGGCCGAGCTCGTGGGAGAGGATGCCGGCAAGCTCGTCGGGGCTGTCGGCCTTGTCGAGCAGCCCCTTGAGCACGTAGACCTTGCCGCCGGGCAGCGCGAACGCATTCGGCACCGGGGTCGGCAGCACGCCCGCCGTCATGGAATCGTCGTCGAGGCCGGCGGCATCGCGCAGGCGGTTGACGAGCTTGGTGAAGGCGGCCTTGCCCGCGGGATCTTCGCACCCATTGCGGCCGAAGATGGTTTTCATCTGCACTTCGGCGGCGTCGCCGATGCGCCGTTCGACAGGCTTCGGCACCAGTGGCGCGAGACGGTCGGCGGCGAGCGGCACGCCGAACATCACGACGCAGACGATGGAGACGGCCGCCGCCACCGACCAGCCGACGATCTTTGCGACGCCCCGACGCGAGGTCCGGTGTTCGTCGAGCCGCAGGCAGCGGGCGGTCACGTCTGCGGCAAGCGCCGCGTCGCGGATCTCCAGCCGCGCCAATGGCGGCGCGGTGGTGCAAGCCAAACGCAAGATCCCGGGCGGACTGTCGGCGCGGCGGATGTCGGCATAAGCCCAGCGAACCGGCGCTGCGCCCTCCTCGGCGATCTCGAGCGCATCACCGAACGCCAACGTCACCTGCCGCCGGCGGCTCGACGTGCCGTCGTAGAAGATGGTTGGCTTCGTGGACTGCGCCGGCGCCTCGGCAAATATATCACTCACAGCTCAGAATCCCGCGACATCGAGCCCGTCGGCAAAACCTTCGCCGAGCGCGCTGGCAATCTGGCCGCCGCCACGCACATCCGCCGCAGCCCCGATGTTGTGCACCTCGACAGTTTCCAGCACCTTGGCCCAGAGATCGCGTTGGAGATAGATGCGCATGATGATGTTGACCGCAAGTGCCACGGCGAAATAGCCGATCACCATCATCACCAGTATCGGGATGCTCTTCGAGGTGTTGCCGGGGGTGAACATCTCCTCCGCCGGAACGCCGCCCAACTTGACGGCAAGCATAGTGGCGCCGCCGATATAAAAGCCGAAAGCTGTCGAAAGCAGCAGCCACCAGCCGATCACCTTCCAGTACAGACCGTAGAAGGCGTCATGAGGCAGGTTCGAGGACAGGCTGACGTCGCCAATGCGGATGCCGTCGAGCCACCAGCGCCATTGGCGCGCTTTGAACTCGGCATAGAAGAACGGCGCGAGCGGGAAAATGAAGAGCGCGATCGGGCTGAGCAGCCACAGCCACCAGGCGCGCTTGAAGAAGGTCCAGCCGTCGCCTTCGAAATCGCCGCGCAGATCGCCGTAATGGCTGTGCTGCATCTTGTAGCGTTCGAGCGCGGCCTCGCGCCACGGCAGCGCCAGGCCGAGCGTCAGGAATACGAGCAAGCCCCACGCCATGGCGCGAAACGAATAGGCCCAGCCGGAGCCGTCCATCCAGAAGCGCACGCCGCGCCAGACCGTGCGCGTCAGCCGATAGCGCCGCGCGCGAAAAATCGCGAACTGACCGAAGGCGTAGAAGCCGATGAACAGCGGCGTCGAAGCAAAGCCCTGCCAGCGCTCGAACTCGATGCCGATCAGGAAGTAGGCGAGGTAGATGGGCATCAGGATCGCGAGCGCGAACAGGAAGCCGACCAGAAGCTCCTTGGCCCGCCCGGTATATTCGGCGGCATCGCCATCGATCGCGGTGAGTGCCCATAGATGACGGCGAATGTCGGTGACGAGCCAGAACCGGTAGAAGCCGAAGGTAACGAGCTCCAGCATGGCACCTTTGGTGACCATTTTTCGGAACTCGGAGCGGTTGCCGGAAAAGTCGACGCACGCGGGCGGCAGCGGCGGCGGAATAGGCTCGGAGCCGATGGGGGTCCATTGCATGTCGTTCACGGCGGCAACCTCGGGATGTTGGCCTGTTGCAATCAAACTATAGATCAGAGTTTGGTCGATCCCCAACACGGCCGGGTTCGATTTACCTCAATTCCAGTCGATTTCTGACAAGATATGGCGACGGGCGGCGTGCGGGGGATCACGCTAAGGAAGGTCCCGTAGCCCTCCCGCAAAGCTGGATGTGGCAAAACTCTCCCTTGCTCCGGCGCTGACAACCGGCTGTAATTGCAAATCAAATACCGCAGCGCAGAATTCAACGAGAACGCGCGGTTCGTGCCAGGGAGAACGGTCATGCATGGGACCATCGAGAGTGCGGCCAAGCTCGACGCACTTCGCGAGCGCGCCAATTCACTGCCGCTGGAGCAGTTCGATCCGGGCGATCCCGAATTGTTCAGGACCGATACGTTCTGGCCGTATTTCGATCGGCTGCGCCGGGACGACCCCGTGCATTATTGCAAGGACTCGATGTTCGGGCCGTACTGGTCGGTGACGCGCTACAACGACATCATGGAGATCGAGACCAACCATTCGGTGTTCTCCTCGGCCTCCTCGCTCGGCGGCATCACCATTCGCGACATCGATCCGGACCTGCGCCGCGAGAGCTTCATCTCGATGGACCCGCCGCGTCATGCGGCGCAGCGCAAGACCGTGGCGCCGATGTTCACGCCGACGCACCTGGACAATCTCGCGCTCAACATCCGCAAGCGCTCGGCCGAGTGCCTGGACAATCTGCCCCGCGGCGAGGTGTTCGACTGGGTCGACCGCGTCTCGATCGAGCTCACCACCCAGATGCTGGCGGTGCTGTTCGACTTTCCCTGGGAGGACCGCCGCAAGCTGACGCGCTGGTCAGACATCGCCACCACGATTCCCGGCCCCGACGGGCTCGTTGCCACCGAGGACGAGCGGATGGCCGAGCTGACGGAATGCGCGGCCTACTTCTCCCGGCTGTGGAAGGAGCGCAGCGAACAACCGCCGAAGAGCGATCTGCTGTCGATGATGGCGCATGGCGCCGCGACGCGCGACATGGATGCGAAGAACTTCCTCGGCAATCTCATCCTTCTGATCGTCGGAGGCAACGACACCACGCGCAACACCATGTCCGGCTCGCTTCTCGCGCTGAGCCAGCACCCGGAGCAATATCGCAAGCTGCGCGAGAATCCCGCACTGCTCGACAGTTTCGTGCCCGAGGTGATCCGCTGGCAGACGCCGCTGGCGCATATGCGCCGCACCGCGCTCTCCGACTTCGAGTTCCGCGGCAAGCAGATCAAGAAAGGTGACAAGGTCGTGATGTGGTACGTCTCGGGCAACCGCGACGAAGAGGTGATCGAGAAGCCCTACGATTTCATCATCGACCGCGCCCGCCCGCGCACGCACCTCTCCTTCGGCTTCGGCATCCACCGTTGTGTGGGCCTCAGGCTTGCCGAACTCCAGCTCAAGATTATCTGGGAAGAGATCCTTAGGCGGTTCGACCATATCGACGTGGTCGGCGAACCTAAGCGGGTGTATTCGAGCTTCGTGAAGGGTCTGGAAGAGCTGCCGGTCAAGATTGCGGCGTGAATTGCGAACTATGCCACGACAATGCTGCGCCCCCTCTCCCGCTTGCGGGAGAGGGTTGGGGAGAGGGTATCTCCGCAACGGGACAATCCCCTAGAGGAGAAAACCCTCACCCGGCGCTACGCGCCGACCTCTCCCGCAAGCGGGAGAGGTCGGACAACCAACTGGAGCCACGACGATGAACATCCAAGCGCCGGTCAAGGTGGACAAGGCCGAACGCATGCGAAAGGCGCGCGAGGAGGCCTATGCGACGCCGTTGTCGCAATTCCACCCCGGCGCGCCCCGGCTGTTCCAGGACGACACGCTGTGGCCCTGGTTCGAGCGGCTGCGCAAGGAAGAGCCGGTGCATTACTGCACCAACGCGCCGATCGATCCGTACTGGTCGGTGGTGAAATACAACGACATCATGCATGTCGACACCAACCACGGCATCTTCTCCTCGGACTCGACGCTCGGCGGCATCTCGATCCGCGACGTGCCGGAAGGCTACGACTGGCCGAGCTTCATCGCGATGGACCAGCCCCGGCATTCGGCACAGCGCAAGACGGTGTCGCCGATGTTCACGCCAACGCATCTCGACGAGCTGGCCAAGCTGATCCGGCAGCGCTCGCAGACCGTGCTGGACAATCTGCCGCGCAACGAGACCTTCAATTTCGTCGAGCGCGTCTCGATCGAGCTGACGACGCAGATGCTGGCGACCCTGTTCGACTTCCCCTGGGAGGAGCGGCGCAAGCTGACGCGCTGGTCGGACGTCTCGACCGCCCTGCCCAAGAGCGGCATCGTCGCTGGCGCCGAAGAGCGCCGCCGCGAGATGGACGAGTGCTACGCCTACATGTCCAGGCTGTGGAACGAGCGCGTCAACTCGGCGCCGCGCAACGATTTGCTGTCGCTGATGGCGCACAACGACGCCACGCGCCACATGGACCCCGACAATCTCATGGGCAACATCATCCTGCTCATCGTCGGCGGCAACGACACCACGCGCAACACCATGACCGGCTCGGTGCTGGCGCTGAACGAGAACCCCGAGCAGTACGACAAGCTCCGCGCCAATCCGGAGCTGATCGACTCCATGGTGCCCGAGGTGATCCGGTGGCAGACGCCGCTGGCGCATATGCGGCGTACCGCGTTGCAAGACACCGAGATCGGCGGCAAGCCGATCCGCAAGGGCGACCGCGTGGTGATGTGGTACGTCTCCGGCAACCGCGACGACGAGATGTTCGACAAGCCGAACGAGTTCATCATCGACCGCCCGCGCCCGCGCACCCACCTCTCCTTCGGCTTCGGTATCCACCGCTGCGTCGGCATGCGCCTCGCCGAGCTGCAGCTGCGGATCATCTGGGAAGAGATGCTGAAGCGCTTCGACCGCATCGAGGTGGTCGGCGAGCCCAAGCGGATCTATTCCAGCTTCATCAAGGGCTATGAGTCGCTGCCGGTGCGGATTCCGGCCTGAGCTCTCTCCTCCCGTCATTGCGAGGAGCCCTTGCGACGAAGCAATCCAGACTGTCGCCGCGGAAAGATTCCTGGATTGCTTCGCTGCGCTCGCAATGACAAGGATGCATGTTCGCGTCAGATGCGCAGCCCCTCACCCGGCTATAAAATTTCGGCATGACAGCTCGCGCCAGATGCGAAGGCAAGTCGGCGCCTGACTGTTCTACGACATCGGCACATCTAACTCAATTTGATGTCCCACACGCCGTCCTTGCGGCAGGCGGCGACTTCCTCGCGCAGGAGGGCCGTGACGGCCAGCGAAGCCGTCGAGACCGGCCGGTCGATCGGAGAAGCGAAAATGAGCTCGCGCGTCATCGGCTTCGAGACAACACTGGTTTCCAGCCGCCCCTCCGCGACCTCGCCATGGACCGACGAGGGCGGCAGCAGCGCGAAGCCGAGCCCCTCCTCGACCAGGCTCGTGAGCACGCGGAACGAGTCCGCCTCGAGCTGGACGTTGAGCTTGATCTTGCGCTGGGCGGCCGCGTGCTCGATCAGCGCGCGGAGACCGTGGGAATGACTGGGCAGCACCAGCCGCTGCCGCAGCAGCCAGCCGACGTCGATGCTCTTCTTGCGTGCGAGGCCGCAGCCGCGCGGGCCGACCGCGACGATGTTGTCTCGCCCCAGGCTCTGCACGTTGAGATGCAGATCGGCGGAGCGGCCGTAGAGGATGGCGAGGTCCATCTCGCCGCGATGCAGCCATTCGACCAGATGGCCGCTGTAGCTCTCGACGATGCGCAACGAGATGCCGGGAAACTTTTCGACGCAGCGCCGCGCAAAGCGCGCCGACAGCACGCAACTCACCGTCGGAACGAGGCCGAGCACGACCTGCCCGGACGGCGGCCCCTGGGACGACTGGATGTCGTCGCGAATCTGGTCGATCTGCCGCACGATGCCGGAGGTGCGCGCCAGCAGCAGCCGACCGGCTTCGGTCAGAACCATGCCGCGGCCGTTGCGGGTGAAGAGTTCAGTGCGCAGCTCGTGTTCCAGCAGCTTGATCTGCCTGGAGAGCGCCGGCTGCGCCACCCGCAACGTGTCGGACGCCTTGGAGAGACTGCCGAGCTCCGCCACGCAACTGAAGGTCCTGAGCTGCCGGAAATCCATGCTTGCCAATCCTGGAAGGCTACTTCATACGCTATAACAAATGAGCATAGGGGGCTGGCATTGTTTTCACAACGCCAGAGGATTGGCCGGCGTTATCTTAACTGTCGCCAAGAACTGGAAACGCCATGAGTCAAGAACACCACACCGAAGATTACGCCGACATCCGCGAAGCCGTCGCAAAGCTCTGCGCGCAGTTTCCCGGCGAATATTGGCGCAAGCTCGATCGCGAGATGGCCTACCCGAAGGCCTTCGTCGACGCATTGACCCAGGCCGGCTATCTCTCCGTGCTGATCCCCGAGGAATATGGCGGTGCGGGCCTGAAGCTGTCGGCTGCGGCGGCGATCCTGGAAGAGATCCAGCGCGCGGGCTGCAACGGCGGCGGCTGCCATGCCCAGATGTACACGATGGGTACCGTGCTGCGGCACGGCAACGCCGAGCAGAAGGCGAAATATCTGCCGAAGATCGCGAGCGGCGAATTGCGCCTGCAGGCCTTCGGCGTCACCGAGCCGACCAGCGGCACCGACACCTCCTCGCTGAAGACGTTCGCGCGCAAGGAGGGCAACGACAGCTACATCGTCAACGGCCAGAAGATCTGGACCAGCCGCGCCGAGCATTCCGACCTGATGGTGCTGCTGGCGCGCACCACGCCGAAGGAACAGGTCAAGAAGCGCACCGATGGCCTTTCGGTGTTCATCGTCGATATGCGCGAGGCCAAGAACAACGGCCTCGAGATCCGCCCGATCCGCACCATGATGAACCACGCCACCACCGAAGTGTTCTTTACCGACATGAAGGTGCCGGCGGAGAACCTGATCGGCGAGGAAGGCAAGGGCTTTCGCTACATCCTCTCCGGCATGAATGCCGAGCGCATCCTGATCGCCGCCGAATGCGTCGGCGACGCCAAATGGTTCATCGCCAAGGCGACGAACTACGCCAAGGACCGCACCGTGTTCGGCCGGCCGATCGGCCAGAACCAGGGCATCCAGTTCCCGATCGCCAAGGCCTACGCCTCGATGCGCGCGGCCGAGCTGATGGTGAAGGAGGCCACGCGCAAATACGAGGCCGGGCTCGACTGCGGCGCAGAGGCCAACATGGCCAAGATGCTCGCCGCCGACGCCTCATGGGAAGCGGCCAACGCCTGCATCCAGACCCATGGCGGCTTCGGCTTCGCCGAGGAATACGACGTCGAGCGCAAGTTCCGCGAGACGCGGCTCTACCAGGTGGCGCCGATCTCGACCAACCTCGTGCTGTCCTTTGTCGCCGAGCATGTGCTCGGCATGCCCCGCTCGTACTGAGGTTGGGCCATGGGAGCACTGGACGGGATCAGGGTGATTGCGGTCGAGCAGGCGGTCGCGGCGCCGTTCTGCTCCTCGCGGCTGGCGGATGCCGGCGCCGAGGTGATCAAGATCGAACGGCCCGAGGGTGATTTCGCCCGCGGCTATGACGCAGCGGCCAAGGGGCAGAGCAGCTATTTCGTCTGGCTCAACCGCGGCAAGCAATCCGCCGTGGTCGATCTCACGACGAAGGAAGGCCGCGCCGAGCTGGAGAAGCTGATCGCCAGCGCCGACGTGCTGATCCAGAACCTCAAGCCGGGCTCGATGGACAAGCTCGGCTTTTCGCGCGAGCGGCTGCTGAGGGACTATCCCAAGCTGATCTCCTGCACCATCACCGGCTATGGCGACGAAGGCCCCTACGCGCACCGCAAGGCTTATGATCTGCTGATCCAGGCCGAGAGCGGGCTTGCCTCGATCACCGGCAACCCCGATGGCGCCTCGCGCGTCGGCATGTCGATCGTGGACGTCGCCACCGGCGCGACCGCGCATGCGGCGATCCTGGAGGCGTTGATCGCGCGCGGGCGCACCAGCAAGGGCGCCGACATCCGCATCTCCATGTTCGACGTGATGGCGGACTGGTGCACCGTGCCGCTGCTCAACTCCGAGGCCGGCAATCCGCCCAAGCGCATGGGCCTGCGCCATCCCTCGATCGCGCCCTATGGCGTGTTCACCTCGAAGGACGGCAAGGACATTTTGATCTCGATCCAGAGCGAGCGCGAGTGGAAGACGCTGTGCGCGAAGGTGCTCGATCAGCCGGATTTGCCGGCCGATCCGCGCGTCGCCAACATGGTCGAGCGCGTGCGCAACCGCGACTTCACCGACAAGACGGTCGCGGACAGCTTCGGCAGGATGACGCGCGACGAGCTCTTGAAGCGGCTGTCGGACGCCGACATCGCCTTCGCCGAGGTCAACACCATGGCCGACCTCACCAACCATCCGCATCTGCGCCGCATCGAGGTGGACACGCCGAACGGCCGTGTCAGCTATCCCGCGCCGGCGCCGATCATCGTCGGCGAGACGCGCAGCTATGGCGCCGTGCCCGCGATCGGCGAAAAGCCAAAGTCCAAGACGTAACAAGAGCGAGGCGTCATGACCGAGAAGCTCGACATCGATCACTTGCGGCAATGGGTCGGCCGCAGCACGGAGGCGACCGACATCGTCACCGCGCAGCTCGTGATGGGCCTGCGCGCGACGCTGTTCCAGGAGGTCGGCGAGCCCAAGAAGGGGGACGCCGCGCCGTTCACGGTGCATTGGTGCCTGGCGCAGCCGGTGTTTCCGATGTCGATGCTCGGGCCTGATGGCCATCCGACCCGCGGCGGCTTCCTGCCGCCGGTGCCGCTGCCGCGCCGGATGTGGGCCGGCGGCGAGATCGAGTTCCTACAGCCGCTGCAGGTTGGCGATGAATCGACACGGACCTCGCGCATCGCCAATGTGCAGGTGAAGACGGGATCGACCGGCACGCTGTGCTTCGTCTCGGTCGAGCACAGCATCTCCTCGCCGCGCGGCACCGCCATCCGCGAGCGGCAGGACATCGTCTATCGCGAGATGACCAGCAGCGCGCCGGCGAGCGCCAAGGCTCCGCCTCCACCGCCGAAGGCGCAGCACCGCGAGACCCATGTCTCCGATCCCGTGCTGCTGTTCCGCTACTCCGCACTCACGTTCAACGGCCACCGCATCCATTACGACCGCGACTACGTCACCAAGGTCGAGGGTTATCCGGGCCTGATCTTCCACGGTCCGTTGCAGGCGGCGCTGATCATCGAGATGGCGGCGAAGCTCCATGGCGGCAAGGCGCCGAAAAAGTTCACCTATCGCGGGCTGCAGCCGCTGTTCGAAGGCAGCGAGTTCTCGGTCAACGCCAATGAGACCGCTGATGGCATGGAGCTGTGGACTGCGAACGCGGAGGGACAGCCGACGATGAAGGGGACGGCGGTATGGTGAACGACTGCCTCCTCCTCGTCATTGCGAGCGTAGCGAAGCAATCCAGAATCCCTCCGCAGTGATAGTCTGGATTGCTTCGTCGCAAGAGCTCCTCGCAATGACGGTGGGGCTGATAGCGCGCCAGTCAACAACAAGGGACGGAAACCATGGCCAAGAACGGCAAGACCGGCAGCAAGTCCGTCACCGTGAAGCAGGCGACGCTCGACCTCTTGCGCGCCTTCGGCATCACAAAAGTGTTCGGCAATCCCGGCTCGACCGAGCTGCCGTTCCTTTCCGACTGGCCCGACGACATCGACTACGTACTGGCGCTGCAGGAGGCTTCCGCCGTCGGCATGGCCGATGGTTATGCGCAAGCGACGCGCAATGCCGGCTTCGTCAATCTGCATTCGGCGGCCGGTGTCGGCAACGCGCTCGGCAACATCTACACCGCGCACCGCAACCAGACCCCGCTGGTGATCACCGCCGGCCAGCAGGCGCGCTCGATCCTGCCGCTGCAGGCGTTCCTCTACGCCGAGCGCGCCTCCGAGTTTCCGCGGCCCTACGTCAAATACAGCATCGAGCCGGCGCGGCCCGAAGACGTGCCGGCCGCGATCGCGCGGGCCTATTACACCGCGATGCAGCCGCCATGCGGGCCGACCTTCGTGTCGATCCCGATCGACGACTGGGCGCATGCCTGCGCGCCGGTCGCGGCGCGGAAAGTGAGCCGGGAGATCGGCCCCGAGCCTGACGCGATGAAGGCGCTGGTCGCCGCGCTCGCCAGCGCAAAGCACCCTGCCCTCGTCGTTGGCCCCGGAATCGACCGCGCCGGCGCGGTGGATCTGATGGTGCGCGTGGCCGAGAAGGCCAAGGCCAGCGTCTGGGTCAGCCCGTTCTCGGCGCGCTGCTCGTTTCCGGAGCGGCATCCGCAATTCGCAGGCTTCCTGCACGCATCGCCGGCGCAGCTCTCCGACGCGCTGCGCGAGCACGACCTCGTCGTCGTCGTCGGCGCGCCGGTGTTCACCTTCCATGTCGAGGGCCACGCCGCGATCTTTGATGGTGGCGCGACGATCTTCCAGATCACGGACGATGCGGATGCGGCCGCGGTGACGCCGGTCGGCACCAGCATCATCGCCACGATGAAGCCGGCGCTGAGCCTGCTGCTCGAGCTGCTGCCGGAGAGCAAGCGCGGGGCGCCAAAGGGCCGCACGCTGCCGCCGGCGCCGCAGGCTGCCGACCCGCTGCCGGTCGAATTCCTGCTGCATTCGCTATCGCAGGCGATGCCGGAGGCCGCGTCACTGGTAGAGGAAGTGCCCTCGCATCGGCCGGCGATGCAGAGGTTTCTGCCGATGCCCGGCCAGGACAGTTTTTACACCATGGCGAGCGGCGGCCTCGGTTATTCGCTGCCCGCCGCCGTCGGCATGGCGCTCGGCAAGCCGAAGCAGCGCACGGTGTGCCTGATCGGCGACGGTTCGGCGATGTATTCGATCCAGGCGCTGTGGACCGCCGCGCAGCGCAAGTTGCCGCTGACCGTCGTCGTCATCAACAATTCCGGCTACGGCGCGATGCGCTCGTTCAGCCAGGTGATGCAGGTGCGCAACGTGCCCGGGCTGGAACTGCCGGGAATCGATTTCGTCCGGCTTGCCGAAGGCATGGGCTGCCATGCGGTGCGGGTGAGCAATGCCGCCGAGCTCGGCGAGGCGCTCAAGCGCGGGATGGCGCATGCAGGCACCAGCCTCGTCGAGGTCGTCGTGGATTCGGCAGTGCCGGTGCTGTACGGGCAGAAGCATTGATCTTGTCGCCCCTGCGAACGCAGGGGCCCATACCGCGTGATCTGTCGATAAGGCGCGGTATCGGTTATGGGTTCCCGCGTTCGCGGGGACGACACCGGTTGTTTTGGGCGACCGACCAACACATCACGACGCCAGAAATCCCCCATCCGCCGCCAGCACATGCCCAACCACGTAGGATGACGCATCCGACGACAGCCACACCACCGCCTCCGCCACCTCCTCCGGGCTCCCCATCCGCCGCAGCGGCAGGCCGGCGCTGACCGTCGCGACATCGCCGACGCCGGCGCGCAGCATCATGTCGGTAACGACACGGCCGGGCGCGACGGCGTTGACGCGGATACCGCGCGGGGCGTTCTCCAGCGCCACTGAGCGCGTCAGCGAGATCGCGGCGGCCTTGGAGGCCGAGTAGAGCGAAAAGCCGGGATTGGGATTGCGCATGCCGCTGACGGAGGCGTTGACCACGATGCTGCCGCGCCCCTGCGCCAGCATGACAGGCAATTGGTGGCGCAGGCACAGGAACAGCGCGCGGACATTGGTGTCGAACACGCTGTCATAGATATCGGTGCCCTGCTCTTGCAGCGGCGCCCGCCGCTCCTGGAAGCCGGCATTGTTGAAGGCGACGTCGAGCCGGCCGCAGCGCTCGACGGCCGTGCGGACCAGCCGTTCGACGTCATCCTCGCGCGTGATGTCGGCCTGGAGCGCGATGGCGTCCGTGCCGAGCTCACGGCACGACGCGGCGCTCGCCTCGATCTCGGCCTCGCGCCGGCCGGCAATCAGGATCGCCTCGGCGCCTTCGGACGCCATCCGAAGCGCCGTGGCGCGGCCAATGCCGCTGCCGCCACCGGTAATTAGGCAGACCTTGCCCAGCATTCGCATCCCCGTCGGCAAAGCTCCGCTCATGGCTCACTCCAAAACGCTTGCATGCGCCGCGTTGCGCATATAGTTGTATGATACAACTATATGCCGGGAGTCAAGATGGCTGAGCTCGCGCTGATCGACGACATTCGCGCCGCCTCGCGCCTGATGGTGCGCGAGCTCGGCTTCATGGATGCGACGGTGGCGGCCTCGGACTATCCGCCGTCGGCCGTGCACACCATCCTGGAGATCGGCATCCGCGGCCCGATGACCTCAGGCGAGCTCGGCGATTTCCTGCTTCTGGAGAAATCCAGCGTCAGCCGGCTGGTGCGCAAGCTGATCGATTGCGGCGAGCTGCGCGAGACGCCAGACGAGACGGATGCCCGCAGCAAGCGACTGTCGCTGACGGCAAAGGGCCGCCGCACGCTGGAGGCGCTGCACGCCTTCGGCCGGCAACAGGTCTGCGGCGCGCTGGCGGCGCTGACGGAAGCGGAGCAGCGCAAAGTGCGCGAGGGCATGATGCTCTATGCAAGGGCGCTCAGGCAGAGCCGTGTGGGGGATGAGGCGGCCGCCTAATTATTGATGTCGTCCCGGCGTTCGCCGGGACGACAGCGAGTGTTTGGCGCGGGCGTGCCTCAAGCGTGTCGCCCCCAGCCTACTTCCCGAACTCCTCGCGCATCCTGGCCTGGATCTTGGCCATGCCGCCGATCCAGCGGTCGTAATTCTCAGTCTTCTTGCGCATGTAGCCGAGCACCTGGGGGTGCGGCAGGATCAGGAACGTCTCCTGCTCGAGGCCGGCGAGCACGTCTTTCGCCACCTGCTCGGGCGTCAGGTCCCCGTCGCCGGATTGCGGGCCTTTCGGGATCGAGCGCAGCATGTTGGTGTCGACGCCCTGCGGGCACAGGATCGAGACCTTGATGTTGTGGGCCTTGTGCGAAATCGCGAGATTCTCGGCAAAGCCGACCGCGGCGTGCTTGGTGGTCGAATAGGCCGGGCTGCCGACCTGCGACAAGAGGCCCGCGGCCGAGACGGTGTTGAGGAAGTAGCCGCCGCCGCGCGCCTTCATGCGCGGGACGAGATGCCGCGCCGCGTAGACATGGGCCATGACGTGGATCGCCCAGCTGCGCTGCCACGGCTCGTCGGAGGCGCCGCCGGCATTCTTCGACATCGGATCGAAGCCGCCGCCGATGCCGGCATTGGAGCAGAATAGGTCGATGGGGCCGAACTGCCGCTCGGTCTCCTCGATCACATGCGAAATGTCCTTCTCCTGCGCGACGTCGCATTTGAAGGCCGCGCCATCCACCATGGCGGCAACCGCTCTTGCATTGGCGGCGTCCATATCCGCGACCACGACCTTGGCCGCGCCCACGTTGTAAAACGCCTCGCACAGCGCCTTGCCGATGCCGTTTGCGCCGCCCGTGACGACCACCACCTTGCCGGTCACCTGCATGCGAGGTCTCCTCTTGGCTTATACCGCTTCTTGAAGCTTGCTCAGCTCAACACGAGGTCGAGCACCGCGGTATAATGGCACGCCGCGCCGGCCAAGACAAAGCCGTGCCAGATCGCATTCTGGAAGCGCAGCCGCCGCCAGGCGTGGAAGATCACGCCAAAACTGTAGAGCAGGCCGCCGGCAAGGATGAAGCCCAGCACCAGCGCCGGCAACGCCTGGACCACGGCGTCGTAGAGCATCACGCCGCTCCAGCCCATCGCAAGATAGATCCCGACCGCGACGCGGTCGAAGCGGCCGGGGTAGAACAGCTTCAGCACGATGCCTAAGATGGCGACGCACCAGACGCCGGCGAGCAGCACCAGCGCGAACCCGCTGTCCTTCACCTCCAGGATGAATGGCGTGTAGGTCGCTGCGATCAGGAGATAGATCGCGGAATGGTCGAACCGGCGCAGCAGCCATTTGGCCGGCGACACCGGCCAGAGATTATAAGTCGCCGACAGCACCAGCATCGAGAGCAGGCCGGCCACGTAGATCGAGACGCCGACGACGTCGGTCGCATCGGCATAGATCGTCGTCAGCACCACCAGCACGGTGGCCGCGACGATGCCGGCGAGGACGCCGATCGCGTGGACGATGCCGTCGGCGATGAGCTCGGCGCGGTCGTAGTTCCAGCCGATCGCATCGGCCGCGGCGTGAACGGAAGTCGATGCAAGCTGTTTCAGTTGGAAGACGGTCATGGCAATCCGCAAAATGAGGTAATGCCCTCTTCTATGGGTGTCTCGGGATCGGCGCGTCGTTCAATCGGCTGATTCTCCGACAAAGGCGGTGGAAGTATGGAGCTTGATTTTCCTCACGCAATTGCCACTTTTGTGATCGGTCTCACATTTTTCGCCCGCCCAAGATCCCCCAACGTTCACATGGCATTTAGTTTCCAGGATATGGTCGAAGAAGCGCGGCTGTCCGCGCAGGCGCTGATCGACTATGGCGAGCACTTCTTCAACCCGACGGTGCGGTTAGGCGTTACCGGCCTGTCGCGGGCCGGCAAGACCGTGTTCATCACCGCGCTGATCCACGGCCTCACCCGCGGCGGCCGGTTTCCGGTGTTCGAAGCCCATGCCTCGGGCCGGATCGCGCGGGCGCTTCTGGCGCCGCAGCCCGACGATGCCGTGCCGCGCTTTGCCTATGAGAGCCATCTGCGCGCGCTGACCGAGGAGCGACGCTGGCCGAATTCGACCGTCGACATCAGCGAGCTCAGGCTCGTCATCGACTATCAGCGCCACAACGGCGCCGACCGCACGCTGACGCTCGACATCGTGGACTATCCCGGCGAATGGCTGCTCGACCTGCCGTTGCTGCAGAAGAGTTTTGAACAATGGTCGGCCGAGAGCCTCGCCTTGTCGCGCGAGGCGCCGCGGGCGCATCTTGCGGGCGAATGGCACGCGCATCTCGCAATGCTCAAGCCCGACGCGCGCGAGGACGAGCAGGCAACGCTCACCGCCGCCAAGCTATTTACCGATTATTTGCGCGCCTGCCGCGACGAACGTTTCGCGATGAGCCTGTTGCCGCCCGGCCGCTTCCTGATGCCCGGCAATCTCGCCGGCTCCCCGGCGCTAACCTTTGCCCCGCTCGACGTGCCCATCGGCGGGCAGGCACCGGAGGGATCGCTGTGGGCGATGATGGTGCGCCGCTACGAGGCCTACAAGGACGTCGTGGTGCGGCCGTTCTTCAGAGATCACTTTGCCCGGCTCGATCGCCAGATCGTGCTGGCCGACGCGCTGTCCGCGTTCAACTCCGGGCCCGAGGCGCTGCACGATCTCGAAGCCGCGCTCGCCGGCATTCTCGACTGCTTCAACATCGGCCGCAGCACTCTGTTTTCCAGCCTGTTCCGGCCGCGCATCGACCGCATCCTGTTCGCGGCGACCAAGGCGGACCATCTGCATCATTCCAGCCACGATAGGCTCGAGGCCGTGCTGCGCCGCGCCGTCTCGGGTGCGGTCGCACGCGCGGAAACCACCGGCGCGGCCATCGACGTGGTGGCGCTGGCCGCGGTGCGTGCCACGCGAGAAGCGCAGGTCGCGCGCGGCCGCGACAAATTACCGTCGATCCTAGGAACACCGGCCGCGGGCGAAAGCGCGGGCGGCGAGTTCTTCGACGGCAACACGGAAGTGGCGACCTTTCCGGGCGACCTGCCCTTGGATCCCGAGCCGCTGTTCAACGGCCGTGATGCGTTCCGCGGCCTCTCCACCGAGACCCCTGGGACGAGCGATTTCCGCTTCCTGCGCTTCCGTCCGCCCGCCCTCGACCGCGAAGGCACCGAGCCGCCGACGCTGCCTCACATCCGCCTCGACCGTGCCTTGCAGTTCCTGATCGGAGACAAGCTCGCATGAACGACCGATCGAAGCCACGGCGGCCGGCGACGTTCCGGCTCGACGATCCCGGCGTCGTCGTTACCGAAGCCGACGAGACGGCACGGCTTGGCCGCGCCACCATCCAGATCACGCCGGAGCACGATCCGCAGGCGCTGCCGGTGCCGATCGAAGCTGCGCGGCCGGCGCGGCGCGGCTTTCCCTGGGGTGCGCTGTTCTGGTCCGGGCTCGCCGGGCTCACGCTGCTCGGCACCGGGCTCGGCGTGGTCCATCTGATCGAGGACCTGTTCGCGCGCAGCGACACGCTCGGTTTCGTCGGTCTTGCCTTGGCCTCCGTCACCGCGCTGGCGCTCGCCGTGGTGATCGGACGCGAGGCGTTCGGGCTCGCGCGTCTCGCAACCATCGAGAAGCTGCATCAACGCGCGGCGGCCGTGCTCGCCAGCGACGACCGCAAGGAAAGCCGCGTCATCGTGCAGGATCTCCTCAAGATCGCGCACCAGAACCCGCAACTGGCGCGCGCCCGTGCGACGCTGGAGAGCCATACCGGCGAGATCATCGACGGCGCCGACATGATCCGGCTCGCCGAGCGCGAGCTGATGTCACCGCTGGATGCAGAGGCGCGGCGCCTGGTGTCGTCGGCCGCACAGAAGGTCTCGATCGTCACAGCAGTCTCGCCGCGTGCGGCGATCGACGTGCTGTTCGTGTTCGTCGCCGCACTGCGCCTGATCCGCCAGCTCGCGTTTCTCTATGGCGGCCGCCCGGGCGCGCTCGGCATGATCCGCCTGCTGCGTCACGTCATCGCCCACCTCGCCATCACCGGCGGCATGGCCGCGAGCGACAGCCTGGTGCAGCAGATGCTCGGCCATGGCATCGCGGCGAAGCTGTCGCAGCGGCTCGGCGAAGGCGTGCTCAATGGTTTGCTGACGGCGCGGCTGGGCCTCGCCGCGATCGACGTCACAAGGCCGCTCCCGTTCGCAGCCCTGCCGCCGCCGAAGCTGGCGGACCTCGCGACGGATCTGCTGCGGAAGAAGGACGACGAGGGGTAGTTTCTTCGCCTCTCCCCGCAAGCGGGCAGAGGGAGAAGCCGCAGGGAAGGCGCACTTGCGCCGTGCCCACCACTGATCCACCAGCACTCGACAGAAGTGGTGGGCACGTTTCGCTTTGCCCACCCTACGATACTGAATGTGTGGAGAGAGACCCCTCATCCGGCGCTTCGCGCCACCTTCTCCCGCAAGGGGAGAAGGGAAAGAGGAGCCTGCCGCGCTAGCCGAGGATACGCCTCTCGAACTCCCCCGCCAGCACCTTCCACTGGAACAGCGGCGAGTCTTTCGGCGGCGACAGTTCCGGGGTCCAGCCAGAGAGCTTTTCGATCGCGTAGGTATCCATCACGAGCCCGCGCCAGCGGCGTTCGACCGTGGCGAGCTGTTCGCGCTTCGCCGGAATGTTCTCCCACAGCGAGGACCGATTGTCCGGCTCGCGCCCGACATAGATGCCGGAATGGCCCTTGATCCGGTCCATGCCGGGATCGGCAAAATCCTGGAAGCGGCCGCGTTCGTTGATCTCGATGACGGGCACGCGGCCCCTGAACAGCCAGCGCATCATGGCGTAGGTGCGGTAATCCGTGGTGGCGATCCAGGTCGCACCGGTCTCGTCGAGCGCAGCCTGCGCGCGTGCGGCGACCTGCTCATAGCCGGCCTCGGCGCCGATGGGGTCGATCTTGCCGAGCAGATTCCAGGGCACGACGACGTAATAGAGGAACACGATGACGACGAAGGCGATGCCGGAGACGATTGCAGTCCTGGCCCAGAACACCGACGATCTCAGCATGCGCGCCGACCAACCCTCCTTCAGCATCGTCGCGAGATTCACGGCCGCAGCCGCGAAGCCGACCGGCCACATGAACATCGGCCAGGTGTCGCCGACCCGGAGCGTCGTCGACTTGAAGAGAAAATAGGCGAACGGCACCAGCACTGCGGCCGACAATAGGATCGCAACCGGCTCGCGCGTGCGATAGCCGCGCCATGCCGTCAGCACCAGGCCGGTCAGCACCACTGGCAGCATGACGAAGCCGACCAGGCCGAATTGCAGGCCGATGTAATCGCCGAGCGTTCGCAGCGAGATGCCGTAATTGGCGGTGGCGCGCACGCCCTGGAAGCGAAACGAGGCCCAGTCGTGCTGCACGTTCCAGATCAGCACCGGCGAGAACACCAGGATCGCAACCAGCACCGCGAGATAAGGATAGGGGCTGCGCAGCCAGCGCCAGCGCCAATCCGGCACCAGCAGAAAGGCGGCGACCGCCGGCGCGAACATGATCGCGGTGAATTTCGACAGCATCGAGAGACCGGCGAACAGGCCGGCTGCCAGCCACCAACGTCCGTCGCTGCTCTGCGCCAGCCGCACCAGCGACCACATCATTGCCACCGCGACCGGGATCATGGCGACATCGGGCGCGACCTTGGCCATCAGCAGGCCGTAATAGAGCGCAGCTTCCGGCATCAGCACCGCGAACACGACCGCCCGCACATCATGGGTGAGGCGGCGGACGATGTCGGCGAGCAGCAGCTGCGTCAGCAGCATCGCGACGATGCCACCAAGGCGCACACCGAGCGGCGTGTCGCCGAAGATCGCGGTCCCGAAGCGGATCAGCCAGGCGATGGCCGGAGGATGATCGAGGAAGCTGAGCGCGCTCTCCTTGGACCAAGTCCAGTAATAGGCCTCGTCGGTGCGCAGCTCGATCGCGGAGGCGTAGACGATGCGGAGCAGCGTCATCGCGGCGATGACGAGCAGGGCAATTGGGATGAGACGGCGTTCGGAGCCGCCGGGCTTCACAGAGATATCGGGAGCGATCGTCACGGCCGCGCTTTTCGCCAACCTGGAAGTGGGAGTCAATGCGGGGAGTGGCGTCGCAAACACCGCTGTCGTCCCGGGCAAGCGTAAGCGCAGACCCGGGACCCATAACCACAGGAAGGAGTTTGGCGCTGACTCGGAGTTGCCGGCTCGCCCATCGCCACTCCCTGTGGCTATGGGTCCCGGATCTGCGCGCGCCTGAGGGCGCGCTTGTCCGGGGCGACGGTGGGGTGTGAGGCGCTTTCCCAGGCATGTGATCCCACAACCTGTCCACATCGGGAATTAAACGCTACGCTGGCTGTTCTCCGTGGTGAACTGATACAAGCAAATCATGGCCACCGCTGCTGCACACATCTCCGAATTCGTCCGCGCGACCAGCGTGCGGCAGGTGCGCCTTGTCTGCGGCCTGATCCTGTTCTCTTATGTGGTTAGCCATTTCCTCAACCATGCGCTCGGCAATATCTCGGTCGAGGCCATGGAGGCCGGGGTCTATTATCACATCGCCTTCTGGCGGTTCCTCCCCGTCGCGATCCTCTTTTACACGGCGGCGCTCACGCATATGGGGCTCGGCGTCTACGCGCTGTATCAGCGCCGACAGTTCCGCTGGCGGACGATCGAGCCGCTTCAGCTCGTGCTGGGGCTGAGCGTCCCTGCATTGGTCATGGGGCATGTGATCGGCGTGCGGCTCGGCCAGACGCTGTACGAACACGAGAAACTCTATCCGCAGGAGCTGTATCTGTTCTTCGTCGCATCACCCGGCCGGCTCTGGCAAATGACGATCCTGCTTCTCATTGCCTGGGTACACGGCTGCATCGGCATCTTCTTCTGGCTGCGCCTCAAGCCCTTCTTCCCGCGCGCCGCCCCCTATCTGCTCGCCGCCGCCGTGCTGATCCCGACGCTGGCGCTGCTCGGCATCTACCAGGGCGGCCGCAGCGTCGCGTTCGAAGCCGATGACGGGGAATGGCGCACGCACAATCTCACCCCCCGCCAGGTCGGCACGACGGCCGAGGCGGCGACGCTCGATCGCATCACCGGCGGCTTCACCATCACCTATTTCGGGCTGCTGGGCCTGGCGCTGGCGGCGCGCGGCGTGCGGGCATGGCGCGAGCGGCGCGGCGGCATGATCGCGCTGTCCTACGGCAACGGCAAGACGGTGCGGGTTCCCAAGGGCCTCTCTGTTCTGGAAGCGAGCCTGCGGCACAATATGCCGCATGCCAGCGTCTGCGGCGGCCGCGCCCGCTGCTCGACCTGCCGCATCCGCATCATCGGCGATCACGCCACCCTGCCCGAGCCGTCGCAGCGCGAGGCCTTCGTGCTCACCCGCGTCGGCACCAACGACCCCTCGATCAGGCTGGCCTGCCAGTTGCGGCCGACGTCCGACCTCTCGTTCTTCCAGCTCTTTACCCCGCAAACGTCGGCGGCGAGCGCGCATGCCTCGGCGCCGGCGAGCATCGGCCAGGAACGCTATCTCGTCAGCCTGTTCGTGGACATGCGCGGCTCGACGCAGCTCGCCGAGAAGCGGCTGCCGTTCGACACCGTGTTCATCGTCAACCGCTTCCTCGGCGCGGTGTCGCAGGCCGTCATCGAGAATGGCGGCCAGCCGAACCAGTTCGTCGGCGACGGCATGCTGGCGCTATTCGGGCTCACGGCCGATCCGCAAACCGCCTGCCGGCAGGCGCTGAAGGCGGCAAGCAGCATCGCCACCCATATCGACGAGCTGAACCAGCTCTTGAGCCATGATCTTCGCCAGCCGATCCGCTTCGGCATCGGCATTCACGGCGGCGAGGTCATCATCGGCGACATCGGCTATCGCGATCACATCGTCTTCACGGCGCTGGGCGATGCCGTCAACGTCGCCGCCCGCCTCCAGGACATGACCAAGACGCTGGCCTGCGAGGCGATCGTCTCGGACGAGATCCGCCGCAGCGCGGGCCTCGCCGACGATGCGCTGCCACAACAGGAGGTCGCGATCCGCGGCCGCGACGAGCCGATGGCGGTGCGGGTGGTGACGGATGCGCGGGAGCTGGCGGCGCTGGTCGACCGCAGCGAGCGGGTCGCGGCGTAAAGTGCGAGTGGCAAGATCGATGCGCTCTCTCCCCCACTTGCGGGGAGGGTTGGGGAGAGGGTGTTTCCCCAACGGGACAATCCCCTAGAGGAGAAAACCCTCACCCGGCACGCGGGACGATGCTTCGCATCGCCCGGGCGTGCCGACCTCTCCCGCAAGCGGGAGAGGTGCAGCGAGCCGGCGGCGGCGTCGAGCCAGGCAATCAATGTCATCCCCACGTAACACCGGCCTGCTGCAACGCAGCGGCATGGGCCCGCTGCGAAAGCACGAATTGACTTCGTTCAAATCGTTGCAACAGATGAGCGCGGGTCCGCGGTGATAACCGCAGACCGAAGAAAAGCTCCGGGAGGGGACGAGGATGTTCGATCGACGCGACCTGCTCAAAGGAGCGGGCTTTGCCGCGCTTGCGGCCACACTGAATTCCACGAGGGCGTTGGCACTCGACACCGTCACCCTGCCCTTTGCCAATGGCGAACGGCCGGTCGTGAAATATCCGCAGAAGCGGCCGATGATCGGCCTGACCAGCCGGCCGCCGCAGCTCGAGACGCCGTTTGCGATCTTCAACGACGGCCCGATCACGCCGAACAACGCGTTCTTCGTGCGCTATCACCTCTCCGACCTGCCCTACAATCTCGATCCCGACACATTCACGCTGGAGGTCAAGGGCAAGGTCGACAAGCCGCTCAAGCTGTCGCTGAAGGACATCCGGAAGATGAAGGCGACGGAGATCGTCGCGGTGGCGCAATGCTCCGGCAACAGCCGCGGCTTCTTCGAGCCGCGCGTCGCCGGCGGCCAGCTCGCCAACGGCGCCATGGGCTGCGCGCGCTGGCGCGGTGTGCCGCTGAAAGCGGTGCTGGAGATGGCCGGCATTCAGAGCGGCGCCAAGCAGGTCACTTTCAACGGCATGGACGGGCCGGTCAGCGACAAGACGCCTGATTTCGTCAAGGCGCTCGACGTCGATCACGCGCGCGATGGCGAGGTGATGCTGGCCTACGGCATGAACGGCGAGGACCTGCCGTTCCTCAACGGCTTCCCGCTGCGCCTGATCGTGCCCGGCTATTACGGCACCTACTGGGTCAAGCACCTCAACGAGATCAATGTCATCGACAATGTCTTTGACGGCTTCTGGATGAAGTCGGCCTATCGCATTCCCGACACGCCTGACAACTCGATCGAGCCCGGCACCACGCCGAAGGCGACGATCCCGATCAACCGCTTCACCATCCGCTCCTTCATCACCAGCGTGCCTGACGGCGCCAAGCTGAAGGCCGGCGCGACCACCCTGCGCGGCATCGCCTTCGACGGCGGCAAGGGCGTCAGGGAGGTCCAGGTCTCCACCGACGGCGGCAAGACTTGGATGAGCGCCAAGCTCGGCAAGGACCTCGGCAAATACGCCTTCCGCGAATGGAAGCTGCCGGTGAAGCTTGCGGCCGGCAGCCATGAGCTCAAGGTGCGCGCCACCGGAAATGGCGGCGAGACGCAGCCGGACACGCCGCGCTGGAACCCGGCGGGTTATTTGCGCAACGTCGTCGAAACCGTCCGCGTGACGGCCGCCTGAAGGAGAATGATCATGCAGCGCACCGTTCTCCTTGCCGTCTCGTTCGGCCTCGCCGCAGCTTTGGGGTCGGCACTCGCAGCGCCGATCAATTACAAGACCCCTGATGAGGTCGCAGCGTTCAAGCCGGGCCCCGATCTCGAGATCGTCAAGGGCAATTGCAGCGCCTGCCACTCGGCCGACTACATCAAGACGCAGCCGCCGATGAAGGACAAGAAGGGCTTCTGGCAGGCCGAGGTAACCAAGATGATCAAGGTCTACGGCGCGCCGATCAATGATGCCGACGTCGGCAAGATCGTCGATTACCTGGCCGCGACCTATTGACTGAGAGCGCGCAGCACGCCGGCCATTTGACCGCGAAACGGGCAAAACCGCCAAAAGCGCCGCGAAGTTGAGCGGAATTCGGCAAAATGCCGATGTGGTTTGAGCTACCAAGCCCGCCACATTCCGCGTATCCTGTTAGGACCGAACCGGCCGGTTGGCGGGGACTGGCGGTTCGCGATCTCGGAGGAAGACCCGCGGAGAAGTCGTGATGGCTAAAGGTACGGTCAAGTGGTTCAACCCGACGAAGGGTTATGGATTTATCCAGCCTGCGTCGGGGGGTAAGGATGTGTTCGTGCATATCTCGGCAGTGCAGAAAGCCGGTCTGTCGACCCTGAACGAGGGACAGACGGTGGAATACGAAGAGATCGCAAACCGGGGCAAGACTTCCGCAGAGAACCTCAAAGTATAAGCCCGCCAGCCTTTGCTGCCTCCCGGATCACCTTCCGGGAGCGGGCCAAGAAGATTTCAGAAGACGGCCAGTGCATTCGACGACAGGCGTTGCGATTGCACGAGGATAGCTATTTTTCCTGCGAAGACCGCTCATTCAACGCCGCAGCAATGACAATCGCGACGACATCTCGTCAGCCCACCGGCAACGGCGCGTCGCGCTTGATCTCTTCCATCACCGCATAGGTCCGGGTCTCGCGCACGCCCGGCATCGACAGCAGGGTCTCGCCGAGAAAGCGTCGATAGGCGGCCATGTCCGCAAGCCTCGCCTTCACAAGATAGTCGAAGCCGCCGGCAACCATGTGACACTCCAGCACCTCAGGCGCGAGCTTCACTGCGCGGGCAAACCGCTCGAAATTGTCGGGCGTGGTCTTGTCGAGCAGCACTTCGACGAACACCAGAAGGCCAAGGCCGAGCCGATGCGGGTTGAGGCGCGCGCCATAGCCTTCGACGAAGCCCTCGCGCTGCAAGCGCTTCAGCCGCTCGCCGATCGAGGTCGGCGACAGCCCGATGCGCTCGGCGAGCTCGACATTGGCGATTCGCCCATCCTCCTGCAAAATCGAGAGGATTTTCCGGTCGATGCGATCGAGTTCCATATTCTATACGGTCAATTTCCATTCAGTCTTCATTTTCTAAGGCAAACCACTTAGATTGTCTATCGAACTACGGTCATGCGGGCATTATCCTGAATCTCAGCCACAGGACACGCCATGCCGAACATCCCGCCTCCCTTTAGCGCCCCCTACGCGCCTGACGATGCCGAGATCGCCGCACGGCTGTTACCGGCCTCCCATCTCAGTTCGCCGCAGGAGGCACGGATTGACCGTACCGCGACGCGGCTGATCGAGGCGATCCGCAAGCGCGACGACCGGCTTGCAGGTGGTCTTGGCGGGGTCGAGGACATGTTGCGGGAGTTCGCGCTCTCGACCAAGGAGGGCCTCGCCTTGATGGTGCTGGCCGAGGCGCTGCTGCGCGTGCCCGACGCGCGCACCGCCGACCAGTTCATCGAGGACAAGCTCGGCGAGGGCGACTTCATCCATCACGAGACCAAGTCCACCGCGTTCCTGGTCAATGCCTCGGCCTGGGCCCTCGGCCTGTCGGCACGGGTGATCCAGCCCGGTGAGACGCCCGACGGCACCATCGGCCGCCTCGTGAAGCGACTGGGCGCGCCGGCGGTACGCACCGCGACGCGTCAGGCGATGCGGCTGATGGGCAACCATTTCGTGCTGGGTGAAACCATCGAGCAGGCGCTGGAGCGGGGCCGGCCACGCTCCGGCCAGAAGCCGCGTTATTCCTTCGACATGCTCGGCGAAGGCGCGCGCACGGCGGCGGACGCAAAACGCTATTTCGATGCCTATGCCAGCGCGATCGAGACCATCGGCAAGGCGGCAGGCAACCATCCCCTGCCCGACCGGCCGGGCATCTCGGTCAAGCTCTCGGCACTGCATCCGCGCTTCGAGGCGATCAGCCGCGACCGCGTGATGGCCGAGTTGGTGCCGCTGCTGCTCGATCTGGCGCGGCGCGCCAAGGCCCATGACCTCAACTTCACCGTCGATGCCGAGGAAGCCGACCGGCTGGAGCTGTCGCTCGACATGATCGCGGCAACGCTCGCCGATCCCTCGCTTGCCGGCTGGGACGGATTTGGCCTCGCGATCCAGGCCTATCAGAAGCGCGCCAGCGCTGTGATCGACTATGTCGATGCGCTGGCCCGCGCGCATGACCGCAAGCTGATGGTGCGCCTCGTCAAGGGCGCCTATTGGGACACCGAGATCAAGCGCGCGCAGGAGCGCGGGCTCGACGGCTATCCCGTGTTCACGCGCAAGGCGATGACGGACCTGAACTACGTGGCCTGCGCGACGAAGCTGCTGGCCTTGCGGCCGCGCATCTTCCCGCAATTCGCTACCCACAACGCGCTGACGGTCGCGACCGTGCTGGAGCTCGCGCAAGCTGGGGGCGGCTTCGAATTCCAACGCCTGCACGGCATGGGCGAGGCGCTGTACGAGCAGCTCGCCAAGGACCATCCTGAGATCGCCTCCCGCACCTATGCGCCGGTCGGCAGCCATCGCGACCTGCTGGCCTACCTCGTGCGCCGGCTCTTGGAGAACGGCGCCAACTCCTCCTTCGTGGCGCAGGGCGCCGACTACCGCGTGCCTGTTACGGCGCTGCTGCAACGTCCGGCGGATGCCATTGTCCGGCCGCAAGCGGCGGCGCATCCCAAAATTCCGTTGCCGGGCGACCTGTTTGCTCCGGGGCGGCGCAACTCGCGCGGCGTCGAATTCGGCGAACGGGCCGCACTCCACCAATTGATGACGAATGTCAAAGCCGAGACGGCCGACCTCAAGCCGGTCGCCGACGCCACCCCGGATCAGGCCAATGCAGCGGTCGCCGCGGCACGCGCCGGCTTTGCCGCCTGGACTCGGACGCCGGCGGGCACGCGCGCGGCGGCCCTGGAACAGGCCGCGCATCTGCTGGAGAGCCGCAGCGCCCATTTCATTGCACTCCTGCAAGCCGAGGGCGGCAAGACGCTCGACGATGCGCTCTCGGAGCTGCGCGAGGCCGCCGACTTCTGCCGCTATTATGCCGCGCAAGGCCGCAAGCTGTTCGGCAGCGAGACGGCGATGCCCGGCCCGACCGGCGAGAGCAATGCGCTCGCGATGCGCGGCCGCGGCGTCTTCATCGCGATCTCGCCATGGAATTTCCCGCTGGCGATCTTCCTGGGCCAGGTCACGGCCGCGCTGATGGCCGGCAACAGCGTGGTGGCAAAGCCCGCCGAGCAGACGCCGCGCATCGCGCGCGAAGCCGTGGCCCTGCTGCACGAGGCCGGCATCCCCCGAAGCGCGCTGCATCTCGTCACCGGCGACGGCAAGATCGGTGCGATGCTGACGGCACATCCTGACATCGCCGGCGTCGTCTTCACCGGCTCGACCGAGGTCGCCCGCAGCATCAACCGCACACTCGCCGCCAAGGATGGGCCGATCGTACCGCTGATCGCCGAGACCGGCGGCATCAACGCCATGATCGCGGATGCCACCGCGCTGCCCGAGCAGGTCGCCGACGATGTCGTGACCTCGGCATTTCGTTCCGCCGGCCAGCGCTGCTCGGCGCTGCGGCTTTTGTTCGTGCAGGAGGACGTCGCCGACCGCATGATCGAGATGATCGCGGGCGCAGCGCGCGAGCTCAAGATCGGCGATCCCTCCGATGTCGCGACCCATATCGGCCCTGTCATCGACATGGAGGCCAAGCAGCGCCTGGATGCGCATATCGCGCGGATGAAGAGCGAAGCGCGACTGCACTTTGCAGGCGACGCACCGGAGGGCTGCTTTGTCGCGCCGCACATCTTCGAGCTCGGGGAGGCCGGCCAGCTCACCGAGGAGGTCTTTGGCCCGATCCTGCATGTCGTCCGCTATCGTGCGGAGAATCTCGAACGCGTGTTGCAGGTCATCGAACGCACCGGCTACGGGCTCACCCTCGGCATTCATTCGCGCATCGACGACACGATCGAAGCCATCATCGATCGCGCTGAGATCGGCAACATCTACGTCAACCGCAACATGATCGGCGCCGTGGTCGGCGTACAGCCGTTCGGCGGCAACGGCCTGTCCGGAACCGGCCCCAAGGCCGGCGGCCCGCACTACCTCGCGCGCTTCGCCACCGAGCAGACCGTGACCATCAACACGGCGGCGGCAGGCGGCAATGCGGCACTGCTGGCGGGCGAGGAATAACGCCCTGCGCCAGGCGCCGTTGCATCCCCGCAAAACATCGGTCTAATGCTGCGATGGTGGCCCGCGCCAATTCCAGCGCGCGGGAAACGACAACAGCGAGGGAGCAACGCTGCGATGGATAAGGGCATTTTTGCAGGCCTGAAGGTTCTGGACTGCGCGAGCTTCATCGCAGCGCCCGCGGCCGCGACCGTGCTGTCGGATTTCGGCGCCGAAATCATCAAGATCGAGCCGCCCGGCGCTGGCGATCCCTATCGCAATCTGCCGAACCTGCCGGGCTATCCCACCGGCGAGCACAATTTCGCCTGGCTGCTGGAAGCGCGCAACAAGAAGAGCATCGCGCTCGACCTGGCCAAGCCGGAGGCGCAGGCGGTGCTCTACAAGCTGGTCGAAGAGGCCGACGTCTTCATCACCAACATGCCGCCGCCGGTGCGCGCCAAGCTCGGCATCACCTACGACCATCTCGCCCATCTCAACGACCGGCTGATCTATGCCTCCTTCACCGGCTATGGTGAGAAGGGCGAGGAAGCCAACAAGCCCGGCTTCGACAGCAACGCCTATTGGGCGCGTTCAGGCTTGATGGACCTGGTCCGCGCCGACACCGACACCACGCCGGCCCGCTCGGTCGCCGGCATGGGCGACCACCCCTGCGCCATGGCGTTTTACGGCGCCATCGTCACCGCGCTGTATCAGCGCGAGAAGACCGGCAAGGGCTCGCATGTCGCCTCCAATTTGATGGCGAACGGCGTGTGGGCGGCGAGTGTGCTGGCGCAGGCCAAGCTCTGCGGCGCCAAGTTCGGCGAGCGTCGCCCGCGCGAGCGCGCGCTCAACGCGGTCGCCAACCACTACCAATGCAAGGACGGCCGCTGGCTGATCCTGTCGCTGCTGAGCGAGGAGAAGCAGTTTCCGACGCTGGCCAAGTGCCTGGGGCGCGAGGATCTGATCAACGACCCCCGCTTCGCCACCAAGACCGATCGTCACGCCCGCTCGGTCGAGCTGATCAAGATTTTGGACGAGACCTTTGCGACCAGGGATCTCGCCGAATGGCGCAAGATACTCGACGGCAATGGCCTCGTGTTCGGCGTCGTCGCCATTTTGGACGACATCCCGAACGACAAGCAGATGCTCGACAACGAGGTGCTGGTGCCGTTCGAGAACGACACCATGCTCACCATCAACAGCCCGATCTGGATCGACGGCGCCAGGAAAGTCCAGCCGCGCAAGCCGCCCGCCGTGGGCGAGCACAGTGACGAGATTTTGCGCGGGGCGGGATACGACGAGGCGGCGATCAGGCAGCTGAGGGATTCGGGGGCTGTCGGGTAAGGCGGCGCGACACATTCCGCCGTCGTCCCGGACAAGCGTCAGCGCAGATTCGGGACGACGCGGAGGAGATGGCTCGTCTCTGCCCCCGTCATTGCGCGCGTAGCGAAGCAATCCAGAACCCCATCGCAGATGCATTGCTGGATTGCTTCGCTGCGCGCGCAATGACGGCGCAGGACCATCTCGGTATAATAATCAGCAAGACATCACGCCTCGCGAGGTCCCATGCCCCTCTACCGCCTGCACTACTTCCCCGAATCCGGCAACAGCTACAAGCTGGCGCTGATGCTGACGCTGTGCGGCGAGAGCTTCGAGCCGGTCTGGACCGATTTTGGCGGCGGCGTCACGCGCACGGCGGAATGGCGCAAGGCGGTCAACGAGATGGGCGAGATCCCCGTGCTCGAGGTCGACGGCGTGAAGATGACGCAAACCGCACCGCTGCTGCTCAAGCTCGCCGAGCAATATGGCCGGTTCGGCGCCGAGACGGAGGAGGAAAAGTTCGAGCTGCTGCGCTGGCTGTTCTGGGACAACCACAAGCTCACCGGCTACATGGCGACCTATCGCTTCATGCGCGCCTTCACCGAGAAGAACGACCCGCAGGTGCTGAAGCATTTTCGTCGCCGGCTCGAGGACTTCCTCGGCATTCTCGACGGGCATCTCCAGCACAATGAATTCGCGATCGGCGCAAAGCCGACCATCGCCGATATCTCGATGATGGCCTATCTGCATTATCCGAGCGACGAGCACGGTTTTGACTTTGCGGCGAGCCATCCCGCCATCCACGCCTGGCTCGGCCGCATGGCCGCGCTGCCCGGCTGGAAGCCGGCCTACGAGCTGCTGCCGGGCAAGCGGATGACGAATTACGCGAAGTGAGGACGCTCTCTCTTCCCCGTCTCCCGCAAGCGGCGAGAGGCGAAGGGAAGCTACCGCAGCGCCAGCCAGCCGAGGGTGAACAAGATGCCGCCGATGAGGACAGCCATCGCGACCGCCCAGATGCTGACGCGGGCGCTGCCGGTGACCTGCTTGACTTCCTCATTGCGCGCGATCTCGCGATTGCGCTCCTTGTTGGCTTCGCTGGAGTCCGTCATGGGTCATCCAAACCGCTTGAGACTTTATCTTGCGCGTGATCCTTCGGAAAACCGCTACACACTTTTCCTGGATCACGCTAACGCGTCTTGATGAAGCACATGCCGATGCGGCGCGAAGCCGCGGCGGCCTGACAGCTGAGACCGTTAGCACAGTTCCATGACGTAAAACTCTTGTCTGGCGTTCCCAATCCCGCATCTTGCAGGGAACAATGCGCGCCCCAGCCATCCCAGTATTCCGTGCCGGCGAGCTCCCGGCTGCCCCGGGTCTGCGGCCGGCTGGCAAATCCGCGTGAGAAATCAGGCCGTTTGCCTGTGGCGAAGGCGGCCAGGATATCGCGGCGACGAGGCTGGTCGCCGATGAAATGCGGCGAGGCTGGCACGATGGTGGAATTGGACGGCCTGTCCGCGAGCCAGTCGACGCCGGGGAAATGGAAGCCGCCGATGCCGCGGGTCTGGTGGCACCCTGAGCAGGTGACGTCGTTGAGACGACGCTGGAAGCCCGCGACCGAGCGGACGCTCTGCATGTCGATGCCCCGCGCGGTCGCCTGCTTCAACGCGCCGACCACGTCCTGATCGGTGAAGACCGGATCGCTATTGCCCTCGCCTTTTCCCTCGCCTTGCATCATGCCGAACTCCGGCTGCAGCGCGGAAGCGTCAAGGCCCGCGGGCGTCGGCACGACCGCAGCCTTGGCCAGGAATTTCTCCGGGATCAGCACCGTGCCGCGGTCGAATTCGCGCAAGTTCTCGGGTGCGAGCAGCCAGTCTTTGAAATCGCGCCGGAGCGCGCCGTCGGCGAGCAGGCGGTCGCGGTCGATCTGGTTCTCCAGCACCGCTTCCGCGAACGTCTTCAAAGCAGCGTCGTACTTGAACACCTTGAGCAGATAGTCGGAGCGGAAATCGTGCAGGGCCGATTTCGGTGCGACGGAGATCTGGATGTTGGTCTCGATGCGATCGAGCATGGCATCGTCAGGGCTGCCGATCAGCTCCTGCCAATTGCCGTTGTCGAGCCAGCGCCGCGCGATGTCGGCGCAGGCGATCGGCTTGCCGTTCCCGTCCGTCTGGCGCGGATCGCGCGCCTTCATGACCAGATTGAACGTCATTGGCAGGCGCGTCGCGGCCTTGCCGCCGTCGGGCTTGCCGTCGAACCGCGCCAGGCGATAGATCAGCCGGATCTCGCCGCAGGACTCCTCTGAAACATAGCCGCGGTCCATGCGATTGACGATGCCGGCCAGCACGAAGCGCGTGTCGCGGGACGTCAGATTGGCCCGATCGAACAGCTGCACGTCAAAACCTTCGCCGACGCCGATGGTCTCAGTCGGATAGGCTTCCTTCCGCCTGATGATGTAGCGTTCGAACTCTGCGTCGATCGCTGGCAGGATGTCCTTGAGCTGCGGCAGCGACGCGAACAGCCGGTCGGTCGTCAACGAACCATCCGCGTTGCGCTCCGGCGCCAGCAGGCGCGAAATCGTGAGGACGTCGCCTTCATCGAGCCGGCGCAACAGATCGGCATCGGTGATCGCCGTGCCGCGCATCAGCTGCGCCGTCTCCGCTGCCGACAGCGAAGCGGCGCCGCCAAACAACACGGCGGCAGCAACGAGAATTCGCAATGCGCGGCTCATGCCTTAGGTAACACCGCGCCGGGATGCCTATTCAAGCAAAAAGGCGCCTCACACAGTGGTGAAGCGCCTCTTCGAAAGTCGGATATCGAACGCTCAACGTGCGACGATCAGCCCCTTGCTGGTGACAACGACCCAGCGGCCGTCCTGGCGGCGGATCGCATCGACGCGGCCGACGCCCGGAATCGGATCGCCGGGATAGACCTCGTAGAGCCCGTCACGGCCCTCGATCAGCGCACCCCCATTGGCGGCATTGCGCAGCCTCCAGCCTTCGATCGTCGGCAGACGGCCAACCTCAGGCTTGGGGCTAGCGGCCACCGGGGCCGGCGCGGCGGCGGTCGCAACCTGGGTCGGCGCGATCGAGCCGGTCGTCTCCTTGGCGGGCGCGGCAGCGGCAGCCTGCTGCGCGGGAGCGGCGGGCGGCGTGGCGCGGAGCTTATCGACGGCCTCCGACAGCTTTGCGATCTTGGCCAGCGGCTCGGCCTGGGCCTTCTCCAGCTTGTCGAGGCGGTCATTGGCGCGATTGACCTGGCTGGCGCCGGTTTTCGTGCTGTGCTCGACACTGGCCTTGAGCGCGACGAGATCGGCATCGATCCGCGCGACCGAAGCATCGAGCGCGCTGGTGTCGGCGACCTGGACCGGCGCCTGGGCCGGGCTGACGAAATGCATCATGCCGGCGGTCGCGAGCGCGCCGCTGATCGCGCCGACGCTCGCCGCGATCGCCACGACCGCGGCCATCGCCGAGAGGCGCCGCTTGCCAGCGGCCTCGCGCGGCTCGTCCGCCTTCACATGCGGGGCAAAATCCTCGCGGTCCCAAGAGCCATTCCACGACCGCTCCGCAGGCGCCATGACGATGAGCTTGCCGGGCTTCGGCTCAGGCTTGATCTCGGCCTTCTCGATTCTGGCTTCGAGCTTCGGCACCTCAACCTTCGGCGGATCGATCTTCGGCGGCTCGACATTCACCGGATCCGGCTTGGGCGGCGCCTCGTGGTCGGGGGCAATCGAGGGGGCGTCGATCCCGGCTTCGGCCTCGACAGTGTGCGGCGTTGTCATCCCGGCTCCGACGACGCTCTTATCCTGGGCAGCCTGCTCAGCCATTGGTTCGCTCACAGTTCAAATACTCCGCTCTGGATTGACCTTTTGGTAACTTTCATTGCTTGCGAAATCCTTACCTTGGGACCCGCTTACCGAAATTTTAGGAAGTTATCCGGGGCCGAATTGAGCCGGGAAGATGGAACCGGTGTGGCGGGCATGAAACAATTTGTAACCGGGCCAAGATGAACGGCCGCGGAATAGGCCGGCCTTCGGGTGACCGCGAGAGAATTTAGAGCGCCGCCTCTACAGCGTCATTGCGAGCGTAGCGAAGCAATCCAGAATCCGCAGGGACAGCCTGGATTGCTTCGTCGCATGGGCTCCTCGCAATGACGAGGTGGAGGCAGCGCCTACCTCTCACATCACAGTCCGTTACATCACGAGCGGCGCGTCGGGCAGCTCGTTCGCATGCGGACCCTGCGGCGGGAAATGCCGCGCCAGCTCGCGCGACACCGCTTCGATGCCGCCGATGACGCCGCGCTCGAATTGGCCAGAAGCGAATTCGGCCTCCATGGCGCGACAGATGCTCTCCCAGCCCGCAGCGCCCACCTTTGCGTCGATGCCGCGATCGGCAATGATCTCGACGTCGCGATCGGCGAGCAGGAGATAGATCAGCACGCCGTTGTTGTGCGCGGTGTCCCAGATGCGCAGGTGCGAGAACACGTCGAGCGCACGCGCTCGCGCCGGCTGGTTGCGGAACAGGGGGCGGCCATCGAGCGCACCTTCGACGACGAAGCGGACCTGGCCGGAATGGGTGGCTTCGCCGCGCTGGATCGCCTGCTCGATACGGGCGAGCACGTTTGGCGGAAAGATCTGCTTTGCCCGCCAATGATGTTGCACGAGATGTCTGGCAATGCGCTTGATGCTCATGACCGCTACCAGCTCCCCGAGGCGCCGCCGCCGCCAAAACTGCCGCCACCGCCGCTGAAGCCACCGCTGTCGCTACTGCCTGACGATCCGCTGCTCCAACCGCTTCCGGATGAACTGCTCGACCACGAGCCGCCGCGCGAGCGGCCCGTGCCCGGCGTGATCGCCGAGAACAGATCGGCGATGAAGCCGATGATGAATCCGAGACCGCCCAGCGCGAGGGCCATCGCGAACGACCCGAGAACGAACCAAGTCAGCGTCGCAATGATGCCTCCGGTCACGAGCGATCCGAGCAACCGCCCCAGCACGGCGCGGAAGGCGCCGCCCAGGCCGACCGAGACAAACAGCGTGACGATGAAGAGCGGTGCGAGATCGTCGAGACTGCCGAAGTTCACGGTGGGCGTCGGAACCGGCAAGGGTTCGCCGTCGATCACCCGCATCATGCGCTCGACGCCGTCGGCGATGCCGCCGGCGAAATCGCCGCTCCTGAATTTGGGCGTGATGACCTCGTCGATGATCCGCCGCGCGGTGACGTCGGTGAGCGCGCCTTCGAGGCCATAGCCGACCTCGATGCGCAAATGCCGGTCGTTCTTGGCGACGACGAGAATCGCGCCGTCGTCGATCTTCTTGCGACCGATCTTCCAGGCCTCCGCGACGCGGATCGAGAACTGCTCGATCGTCTCCGGTTGCGTGGTGGGCACGATCAGGACGGCGATCTGACTGCCCTTGCGCGCCTCGAAGTCACGCAGCTTTTGCGACAGCGAGGCGATGTCGCCGCTCGACAGCGTGCCGGTCTGATCGACCACGCGGCCGGTGAGCTGGGGGACGGCGACGTCGGCGGAAGCGGGGAAGGCGAAGGCGAGGACGAGTGCGGCTACGGCTATCGCCCACCACAACCTCACTGTCATCGCCCGGCTTGACCGGGCGATCCAGTATTCCAGAGACGCCAGCGGCCTATGGAGAAGCCGCGGCGTACTGGATTCCCCGCCTTCGCGGGGAATGACGGCGGTGGGTGGGGCGACGTGCATTCGCAAAATGACGCGCTTACTTCGACGGCGCAGGCGCCGGATTGAAATCGACCTTCGGCGCGGTCGAGATCGCCTTCTCGTTGTCGACCGTGAAGTTCGGCTTCTCCTTGTAGCCGAACATCATCGCCGTGAGGTTGCTCGGGAAGGAGCGGATGGTGACATTATAGTCCTGCACCGCCTTGATGTAGCGGTTGCGCGCTACCGTGATGCGGTTCTCGGTACCCTCGAGCTGCGACATCAAATCCTTGAACAAGGCGTCGGACTTGAGCTGCGGGTAATTTTCCGTGACCACAAGGAGCCGCGACAGCGCGCTGGAGAGCTCGCCCTGGGCTGCCTGGAACTTCTGGAAGGCGGCTGGATCGTTCAGCACCTCGGGCGTTGCCTGGATGCTGCCGACCTTGGCGCGCGCATTGGTGACGCCGAGCAGCACATCCTTCTCCTGCTGGGCAAAACCCTTCACCGAGTTGACGAGGTTGGGCACGAGGTCGGCGCGGCGCTGATACTGGTTCACGACCTCGGACCAGTTGGCCTTGATCTGCTCGTCCTCGCTCTGGATCGCGTTGTAGCCGCAATTGGTGAGGCTCAGCGAGGCCAGCGCCGCCAGCACGGTCAGGATCTTGCGCATTAAATTTCTCCCGGTGGAATCTGGCGCAAACTACCAGATGAGACCCGCAAGACGCCAGACGTCTTGCGTCCCCTCTCGCGGCGCGAAAAGCAGCCGACTGACGCAAGCCTCTTGCCTATCCCTGACCGACATAGTCAACTTGACGAAACAATAAGACAGAACCTCGGGGAGAAACGCGATGACCTCGTTCGAGACCATCCTCGTGGAGCGGCCCGAGCCGGCGATCACCCGGATCGTGATGAACCGGCCCAAGGCGCGTAACGCGCAGAACCTGCAAATGACCTACGACCTCAACGCCGCCTTCGACGCGGCGGTGCAGGACGATGCGGTCAAGGTGATCATTCTCGCCGGCAGCGGCCCGCACTTCTCCTCCGGCCACGATCTGCGTCCGGGCGGCAAGAACGCCGCCGGCACCGATTTTCCACCGATCGGAAATTGGGGCGGTTTCGCCGAGCCGAACGCCCATGGCCGCTTCGCGCGCGAGCAGGAAATTTATCTCCAGATCACGCGCCGCTGGCGCAACCTCGCCAAGCCGACCATCGCCGAGGTGCACGGCAGGTGCATCGCCGGCGGGTTGATGCTGGCCTGGGCCTGCGACCTCATCGTCGCCAGCGACGACGCGCAGTTCTGCGATCCCGTCGTCACCATGGGCGTCTGTGGCGTCGAATGGTTCGTGCATCCCTGGGAGCTCGGTGCGCGCAAGGCCAAGGAGTTCCTGTTCACCGCCGACAGCTGGAGCGCGCAGGAAGCGCACCAGCTCGGCATGGTCAATCAGGTCGTGCCGCGCGCGGAGCTGTCATCGCGCGTGCTGGAGCTGGCGCGCCGGATCGCGGCAAAGCCATCCTTCGCGCTGAAGATGACCAAGGAGGCCGTCAACCGCTCGGTCGACGTGATGGGTCAGCCCGCCGCGATCGATCAGGCCTTTGCGCTGCATCAGCTCTGCCACGCCCACAATCTTCAGGAGTTCGGCATGATCGTCGATCCCTCCGGCCTGCATCCCTCCGTGCGCAAGCCGCCTACGGCGGCGGAGTAGACGACATGGACCTCAATCTCAGTGACGAGCAAAGGCTGCTGCGCGACAGCGCGGAGCGCTTCGTGGCCGGAAGCTACGATGCCGATCACCGCCGCAAGATGGCGAACGATCCGCTCGGCTTCAGCCCTGCGGTGTGGAAGCAATTCGCCGAGCTCGGCTGGCTGGCGCTGCCGCTTCCCGAAGAGTTCGGCGGGCTCGGCGGCGGCGCGGTCGAGATCGGCATTTTGATGGAAGCGTTCGGGCGCGGGCTGGTGTCCGAGCCCTATGTCGCGACCGTCGTGTTGGGAGCCGCACTGATCGCCAGATGTGGCACCAATGAGCAGAAGCAGGCCAGCCTGCCCAAGGTGGCGGACGGATCGCTGAAGCTCGCGTTTGCGCATTCCGAGCGCGCGGCAAGGTTCGACCTCGCCAAGGTCGCGACATCAGCGACCAAGACGGCGCAAGGCTGGCGCCTGTCCGGCAGCAAAATCGCCGTGCTCGACGGCCACGCCGCCGATGACATCATCGTCTCCGCGCTCGTGCACGACCATCATGGCCCTTCGGGGCGGATCGGCTTGTTCGTGGCGCCAGCGACCGCGCCGGGCCTCGCATTGTCCGACTACGCCCGCCTCGGCGGCGGGCGCGCCTGCAACATCGAGCTGGCTGACCTACACCTGCCCGAGGACGCCCTGCTCGGCGACGGCCACGACGCGCTGCCGGCAATCGAATGGGCCGTCGATCGCGCCATGGCCGCGCTCGGGGCGGAAGCCGTCGGCATCATGCAGACGCTGCTCGACACCACGCTCGACTACACCAAGATCCGGAAACAATTCGGCCGGCCGCTCTCGGCCAACCAGGTGATCCGCCATCGCCTCGCCGACATGGCGATGCAGGTCGACGAGGCGCGCTCGATCGCGCTACGCGCAGCGTTGAAGGCCGCGAGCCCGCCGGTCGAGCGGGCCCGGGCGGCGTCGGGCGCGAAGGCGAAGATCGGTAAATGCGCGCGCTTCGTCGGGGAGCAGTCGATCCAGCTTCACGGCGGCATGGGCGTCACCGAGGAGCTCGAGGTCGGTGCCTATTTCAAGCGGCTGATCGCCTTCGACACGCTGTTCGGCGGCAGCGCCCACCACTATGCCCGCCACGCCGAGCTTGGCCGCAAGGCCTGACACCGGGAGAGCATCATGGACCTGTCGTTCAATGCCGAGGAGCGCGCCTTCCAGAGCGAGGTGCGCGGCTTCATCGCCAAGAACCTCACCGAGGAGATGAAGCGGGCGACCGCGCTGACGCCGTCGGTGTTCTCCGATCCCGACATCGGCACGGCCTGGCAGCGCGCGCTGCACGCCAACGGCTGGGGCGCGCCGGGCTGGCCGGTCGAATACGGCGGGCCACCCTGGACGCCGGCGCAACGCTGGATCTTCGAGACCGAATGCGCGCGCGCCGGCGTGCCCAATGTCAACGTGATGGGCGTGAAGATGGTCGGGCCCGTCATCATCGGCTTCGGCTCGCCCGAGCAGAAGAACTTCTATCTGCCACGGATTCTCTCCGGCGAGGATTATTGGTGCCAGGGCTATTCCGAACCGGGCTCCGGCTCCGACCTCTCCTCGCTGAAGACGCGCGCGGTGCGCGACGGCGACGACTACATCATCAACGGCACCAAGATCTGGACCACGCATGCCCACCACGCCAACCGCATGTTCGCGCTGGTGCGCACCAGCGACGGCCCGCGGCAGCAGGACGGAATCAGCTTCATTTTGATCGACATGAAGACGCCGGGCATCACCACACGCCCCATCCTCACCATCGGCGGCGATCACGAGGTCAACCAAGTGTTCTTCGACGACGTCCGCGTGCCCGTCGCCAACCGCGTCGGAGAGGAAGGCAAGGGGTGGACCTACGGCAAATATCTGCTCGAGTTCGAGCGCGGCTCGGGCATCGCGTCAGCGAAGCTGCGCGAGGGGCTGAAGGCGATCGCGGACCTTGCCGAATCGGACCTGACGGGACGCGCCATCGACAGCCCCGATATCGCAACGCGCATCTCCGAAGTCGAGATCGACATCGACGCGCTGGAGATGACCGAGCTGCGCGTGCTCTCGGCGCTCCAGACCGGGCAAAATCCGGGCGCGGTGTCGTCGATCCTGAAGCTGCGCAACAGCGAGATCCGCCAGGCCGTGACGCGGCTCGGTGTCGACGTGATCGGCCACGACGCGCTTGCCGTCGAGCCGATGCGCCCGCTCTACAGGCTCAACCACGAACCGGCGGTCCCTGAGGAGATGCTGACAATGGTGCCGGAATATCTCAACGGCCGCGCCTACACCATCTTCGGCGGCACCTCGGAGATCCAGCGCGACATTATTGCAAAGATGATGTTGGGAATTTGAATCTAGCTTCGCGAGCCGACGTCGAGCGTGCAAACGCGCCACGTCCTCCACTGTCGTCCCGGCCAAGCGCGCGCAGATCCGGGACCCATAACCACAGGCAGATGCGGTTACGGGGACTCGGAGTTACCAGTTTCGCGCCAAACTGCTCCCTGTGGCTATGGGTCCCGGATCGGCGCGCGCTTGGGCGCGCTTGTCCGGGACGACGGCGGAGTTTGAGGCGACAGTTGCGCGAAGCGCAGGTTTACGGTTGCGGCACTCCCGCCTTCGCGTCCCGGATCGCCTGCCAGATCTTCTGCGGCGTCAGCGGGGTGTTCAGCTGGGTGATGCCGAGCTCGGCGAGCGCGTCCATCACGCCGTTGGTGACGCAAGGCGGGCCGCCGATGGCGCCGGATTCGCCGCAGCCCTTGGCGCCGAGCGGATTGGTGCGGCAGGGCGCGGTGTCGTCGAGCGTCACCACGATCGGCGGCACGTCGTCGGCACGCGGGATGCAATAATCCTGATAGCTCGCGGTGAGGAGCTGGCCGTCGGCATCGTAGGAGACGCCTTCATACAGCGCCTGGCCGATGCCCTGCGCGACGCCGCCATGGATCTGTCCGGTGACCAGCATCGGGTTGACGGCGACGCCGACGTCGTCGACCGTGGTGTAGCGCACCACCTTGGAGACGCCGGTCTCGGGGTCGATCTCGACCTCGCAGATATGAGTGCCGTTCGGCCAGCTCGGACCGTCGACCTCGCCTTCGGAATCGACGCTGAGCTTGGCGCCGCTTTCTTTCTCGGCGAGATCGAACAGGCTGATGCGGCGGTCGGTGCCGACCACGGTGAGCATGCCACCCTGATACTCGATGTCCTCGATCGAGGTCTCCAGCACGTTGGCCGCCTTCTCGCGCGCCTTCTGGATCAGATCGTTGGAGGAGACCGCGACCGCCGTGCCGCCGACGAACAGCGAGCGCGAGCCGACGCTGCCGAAACCCATCGCGAGATCCGTGTCGCCCTGCACGACGTCGATCTTGTCCATGGCGATGCCGAGCGTGTCGGAGATCATCTGGGTATAGGTGGTCTGCAGCCCCTGCCCCATCGCCATGGTGCCGGAATGCAGCACGACGCGCCCTTGCGAGGTCGCGTGCAGGCTGACCTTCTCGGTGTGGGCGCGGCCGCCGGTCCATTCGATGTAGGAGGTGAGCCCGCGGCCGTAGAGCAGGCCCTTCTTCTTCGCCGCCTTCCTGCGCGCGGCAAAGCCGTCCCAATCCGCCAGCTTCACGGCGCGGTCGAGCATGTGGGCGAAGGCGCCGGAATCGTAGACCTGTCCGGCCGCATTGGTGTAGGGCAGCTGCGCCGGCTGGATGTAATTGGCTTTGCGGATGGCGCGCGGGTCCATGCCGATCTTTCGCGCGGCAGCGTCGAACAACCGTTCGACGATGAACACCGCCTCGGGACGGCCGGCGCCGCGATAGGCTCCGACCGGCGCGGTGTGGGTCATCACCGACTTCACCTCGAAATGCACGAGCGGCAGATCGTAGACGCCGGTCTGCACGAACGGGCCGAGCACCAGCGGGATGATGTTGGCCGCGCCCGAAGAATAGGCGCCGGTGCAGCCGATCGACTTGACGCGATAGGCCAGCACCTTGCCCTTCTCGTCGAGCGCGAAGGAGGCGGTCGAGGTCAGATCGCGGCCGTGGGTGCCGCCGACGAATTCGTCGGTGCGGTCGCCGCGCCAGCGGATCTTCTTGTTCAGCTTGGTTGCCGCGTAAGCGACGATGCCGTCTTCCGGATAGAGATTGGTCTTCTGGCCAAAGCCGCCGCCGATGTCGCCGACCAGGACGCGGACGCTGTCCTTGGGACGCTTGAGCACGGCTTCCGCCAGCACGTCGCGGGTCGAGGCCGGCGTCTGCGACTGCACGTGCAGCAGGAGACGGTCGGACTTCTTGTCGATCTCGGCAATGGTCGAGCGCGGCTCCATCGCGGAGGGAACGAGGCGCTGGCTGACGAGGTCGAGCTCGACCGTGTGCGCCGCCTTGGCGAACGCCTCGTCCACCTTGGCGGCATCGCCGTAAGACATCGCGCCGACGATGTTATCCGGCGCCTCCGGCCACACCACCGGCGCGCCGGGCTTGACGGCCTCGACCGGATCGACCACTGCGGGCTGCACGTCGTATTCGACGACGATCGCTTCGGCCGCGTTCTGTGCCTCCACGCGCGAAGACGCCACCACCGCGGCCACGGCCTCGCCGGCATAGCGCACGACCTCATGAGCGAGCAGCCGGCGCGGCGGCACCGTCATCGGCTTGCCGTCGGGGCGCTTGAAGATGTTCAAGGTCGGGATGGCGCCGATGTCGTCCTTGACGAGGTCGGCGCCGGTGTAGACCGCAGCGACGCCGGGCACCGCGGCCGCGGCGCTGGTGTCGATCGAGACAATCTTGGCGTGCGCGTGCGGCGAGCGCAGCACGTGCAGCCACAGCGCGCCGTCGGCCGGCTTGTCGTCGATGAACTGTCCCTTCCCGGTGAGCAGCCTAAGGTCTTCCAAACGCTTGACGGGCTGCCCCGCTCCGAAACGCAAATTGCCGGGAAGAATGTTCATTCCGTGGGGTCCTCGAAGTCTCTTGAAATGCGGCCGCCTTTTAGCGGATCGAGGCATGCGAGACCAGCCGCGGTTTTGGGCAGGATATCCACGATTTCGGCATGCCCTGAGGCAATCGTCATTCCGGAGCGACGCGCAGCATCGAACTCAGGTGCGCCCCTTGCGCACCCGAGAATCTCGAGATTCCGGGTTCGTCCTTCGGACGCCCCGGAATGACAGCTAGCCCAGCGCCCGCAGCGCCGCCTCCACGACCTTGCGCGCCTCGGCCGTCAGCGCGGCCTGCGGCGGGACGGGATCGCCGACGTCGTAGCCCTGGATCGCAAGCCCGGCCTTGATGCAGGCGGCGAGGTTGAAGCGGGCAAAGGCCTCGTTGATGCGCCACAGCCTGCGTTGCAGCGCCATGGCTTCGTCCCAGCGGCCGGCCTTGCAGAGCTCGTAGAGCATAACGCTCTGGCGCGGGATGATGCAGGCCGGGCCCGCCATCCAGCCGAGCCCGCCGATCAGCATCACCGCGGCCGGGATATGAGCGGAGGCCGAGAACACCCGCAAGGAATCGCCGCAGCGGTTCATGATCGAGAGCAGCCGGCCGGTGTTGGTCGAGGCATCCTTGATGTAGCCGATGCGCGGATGCTCGGCGAGGCGCGCGATGATATCGAGCGTGAGATCGGAACGCTGGAATTGCGGGTTGGTGTAGATGACGACGGGGATGTCGACCGCATCCGCGATGGCGCGGAAGTAGGATTCGACCTGGGCATCGGCAAGCGGGAAATACGCCTCCAAGATCGCCAGGATGCCGTCGGCGCCGAGCTTCTGGTAGGCTTTCGCCTGCGCCACCGCATCCGCCGTCGAGGTCGAGGCGACGCCGGCGATAACAGGCACGCGGCCCTTCGCGGCCTCGATCGTGGTCTGGACGACGGCGCTGCGTTGCGCGGCATTCAGATATGCGAATTCGCCGGTCGAGCCCAGCGGGGTCAGCCCGTGCACCCCGGCGCCGATCAGATCGTCGCAGAGCTTGCCAAGGACTTCGGTGCGCACGATGCCGTCGGCATCGACGGGCGAGACGAGATAGGGAAAGACGCCGTGGAATTCGGACATGTCGGTGAGGATCCCGGAGCGCTGGCTGACCTGACGGGTCTTAGCAACGCCCGGGCCTGCGATCAAACCCTGATCAGCCGCACCCGCGTGCGCCAGGGATCGATGCCGTTGCCTTCGGAATCGTCGAGAAGGCTTATTCCTGCCCTGGCCACCCGGCCAGTTTCGCAATCGCCCGCGACATCCCAGATTGAGGACAGCTTACAGGAGCCTTAACGGTTTACAGGAGTCTTGCATGACCGACCCAACTCCCCTGTCTTCACTGTCGTCCGCGCTCGCGGACGTGGTGGCGCGCACCGCGCCCTCAATTGTCTCCGTGCATTCGCATCGCTCCCGCGCGACCGGCTTCGTCTGGAAGAGCGGCCTGATCGTCACCGCCGACGAGGCGCTGGCCGACGAGGGCGAGGTCGAGATCGGCCTCCCCGACGGCAGCCGGCTGACCGCCACGATCGCCGGCCGCGACCACACGACCGATATCGCGCTGCTCCGCGCCGACATTGCGGTGGTCCCGGTCAAGCTCGCCGCAACCGTCCCGCCGCTGGGCGCATTGGCGATCGTGGTCGCCACTAACCACGAGACGCCGAGCGCGGCGCTGGGGATGGTGTCCGCCTCCGGCAACGGCTGGCGCTCCTTGCGGGGCGGCGAGATCGATGCGCGGATCGAACTCGACGTCCGCGTGCGTCCCGCCCAGCAGGGTGGTGTCGCGCTCGACGCATCGGGCGACGCCTTCGGCATGGCCGTGCTCGGCCCGCGGCGCGTGCTGGTGATTCCGACGGCGACGATCGAGCGCGTCGCGGCCCAGCTCGAGACGCGCGGCCGTATCGCCCGCGGCTATCTCGGCCTCGGGCTCCAGCCGGTCCGGCTCGACGACGGCGTCGGCGCGATGGTGATGAACGTCGACAAGGCCGGGCCGTCTGCCGCGGCCGGCATCCGGCAGGGCGACGTGATCATTGCCGTCAACGACCAGAAGCTGTCCGGCGTGCGCGCGCTATCGCGGACGTTGGGCCCTTCGAGCGTCGGCGCGGTGGTCGATGTCGCGGCGCGACGCGGCGGCGAGCCGGTTAGCTTCAAGGTCACAATCGGCGAGAGGCCGGAGGCGTGAGCGAGGACAAGACGCCGGAGATCGTGCTGGCTCTGGAGATCGACGACCCCGCCCTCGCCGATCGCCTGGCTGCGCTGCTCGGCAATGTCGCCGGGCTTCGCCTTGCCGCGCCCGGCGAGCAAGCCGCCGCGACAATCGTCGCGCGGGACCCGCGCGTCATGCCCGACGACATCGCGCTGACGCAGCGCGAGCTCGACGTGCTGGCGCTGATGGCCGAGGGCGCCTCCAACAAGATGATCGCCCGCCGGCTCGGCATCTCCGTACATACCGTCAAATTCCACGTCGGCTCGCTGCTCGACAAGCTGGACGCCACCGGCCGCACCGACGCGGTAGCACATGCGGCGCGCCGCGGCGTGATCGAGCTGTGACGTCAGGGCGAGATCATGCGATCATGGCTGTTTCGGAGCCGCAATGCGCGCCTTCAGAGCCGCAGCGCCGACTGCGCCGGGGATGACGCTGTCGCCGACGACGTAGCCGGGCGTGCCATTGATGCCCAATGCCGAAGCCAGACGCATGTTCTGCTGCAATGCCTCGTTCACCTCGGCGCTCGCCGCGTCCTTTTCGAGCTCGCCTGCATTGAAGCCGAGATCGGCGGCGACCTTGAGCGCCTTAGCGCGGTCGACCCGGCCTTGCGTCGCCAGCAGGCGGCGATGAAACTCGAGCGATTCGGCGGCGCTGGGATGATGCATCTGCAGAGCGATCGCGACCTTCGCGGCTTCGACGGAGTCGGGCCCCAGGATCGGGAGCTCCTTGAGCACGACGCGCAAGTTCGGCTCCTCGGCGATCAACGCTAGCGTATCGCCGAGCGCCTTGCGGCAATAGCCGCAGTTGAAGTCGTAGAATTCGACCACGGTGCGAGTACCGTCAGCGGTGCCGACCGTCGTCTGCAATGGCGCAGCATACAATGCCTTGGCATTGTCCGCGATCGCCTGCCTGGCATCGACCGCCGCGGCCGCGGGGGCCGGCTGCGATGCGGCGCGCTTGGCGACGAGCGCCAGCAGCGCAGCGCGCAACGCCTCCGGGTGATCGACGAGATATTTCTCGATCGCCGGACCGAGCGCTTCAGGATGCGCGATGAGATATCGCTGGACGGCTTCATCCACGTCAGCGCGCTGCATCTGCGCGTTCGCCGCGCCCGGCATCGCGAGCGCTGCGGCCACGAGCGCGCCCGCCGCGACTGCGCGCATGCGGAAGAGTGCGAGCTCCGGCATGTCAGTCCATCCAATCATCGCTTAGTTCCTCCACTCGTGTCCTTCATCGTCCAACGGCAGCCGGTTCGTCATCACCGGAGCCACCGGACGAAGCTCTAGGCTAGCGTTCCCTCCCGAGCGGCGGCGGCGCAACCCGCCGAGGCGCGAGCGGCGCAATGCGACCACGCTGGGCCGGCCAGCAGCGCTTGCCAAGCGGCCCCGGGACCATTCCAGGGGGACAGGCGATCGGGACCGTGGCGGACGGCGCGCGTTTTTCCGGAGCTGTGCGCGTCGATGGCTGTCGTGGCGCAGGCGGGACCGGCAGCGGCGCCGGCTTGCGCTCCACGCACGTGCCCTTGTCGTCGCGCATTTCGCCCGCCGCGCAGGGCTGCTGCGGCGAGAACTTCATCCCGCTTTGCGCAACGCATTTTGAGCGATCCTTCGGATTGACCGGAGCAGGACAGCACTCGCCGCTCGTCGTCAGGTTCGCGGCCGCGCAACACTTGCGGTCCGCGGTCGGGACATAGCCGGCGGCGCAGCAGAGCGACACCTTCGGAATCTTGAATGTCGGCTTGCACTGCGTCCCGTCGGCACTGGGGGTCTGCCCGATCGGGCAACAAACGCCTTTCGAGGTGGCTTGGCTGTTCAGGCAGCATTTGCCCGCGATCTTTACGTAACCGGGCGAGCAGCAATCGAGACATATCCCGCCCGGAACCTTGGGAATGAATTGCTGGCACTTACCGTTGACCAGAGCGCCCGCGCAGCAAAGCTGCGCACCGCCCGATCCGGAGTAAATGTGATCGTTGTCGCAGCACTCGTGATTGGGGCCGATCGCCGTTTGCGTCGTTCCGCACTTTGGCTTGCTGATGTCGGTCGAGGGGTTGCCGCAGGCACCACCGGGCCGAAGATCGACCGCTGAACAGCACTTGCCGTTGACCAGAATCTCCGACTGAGCGCAGCCAGAGGCGCAGCCATCCTTGCTCCACACTTGATTGACCGGGCATACGGGCTTGCCTCCTGGACCGCAGACATGCGTCTGACAGGTCCGAAAACTCGGCGGCGGCAGCGGTAGTCCGACCGGAAGCATGGCCGGCGGGAGTTGCGCCGGCCGGCCGGCGCAGGTGCGCTGGATGGCGATATCGCCGAGATGTCCTCGTGCGGCGAGGTCCGGCGGCGCGTCGGCATAGTCGATGAAATAGCTGAGCCGCGGCGGCTCGTCGTCGCGGCGGATGCGCCAGACAGGATTTCCCTGCAACCCGTCGATGGCGAGCAAGTCGGCCTGGCCAAGCTGTGCGGCGAGCTTGGAATCGGTGGCGTGGCGCAACTGCTCTCCGGTCGTCCAGATGAAGCCGCCGCAGGAGTGCGGATTGATGTTGCCGCGTTCGTCATAGCCGTAGCCGATTGCAACGCCACCATTATCGTTGCGGAAGGTCTCGGGGAACCCTACCGCATACTCATCGGACCCGGCCTGCCAGACCGGCTGCTTTGCCTCGGTCATGCCGATCACCGTATAGCGCAGCACGCGGCCGATCGAGGGCACCGACAGCGCTTCGAAATCCTGTGTCCCGGTCGGCGCGGGCCGCTCCGCGAGATACATCCGTCCAGCGTCGTCGAACGTAATTCGCGAGATTTCAGTGGGGCCGGCTGCGGGCGGTACCGCGAGCTCGATCCTGATGTCCGAGCCGAACGAGCCATCCGCATTGAGGCCGACAGACCAGACGCGCAATCCTTCGGCGACTGCGTAATAAAGCCGATGATCTTGCACCGCGAGGGCGAACACGCGCCGCCCCCGCGCCGCGTAGCCCCAGGTCTCGGGCTGCGCGCTGTCGAATTGCGGACTGGTGAGATCCACGCCGGACACCGCGGCGGGCACCGGCGCGAGCCCGACGGCGGCCGTGCCGGAAGCGCCATGATCGTAGACGCCGAGATCAGCGCCATTCATGCCGAAGCGATGAATGAGGCCGGTCTCGCGGTCGGCGGCAAACAACGATTTCGTGGCGGCATCGTAGGCCAGCCCGCCGAGGGCGGCGCCCGAGTTCGCCTTTCCCGCGGTGGCAACATTTGCAAACAGCTTCACTTCGCCGGTGAGACCGTTGATCTTCCAGATCGAACCCGGGCCGCCTCCTGGTCCCCACTGCGCCGCCATGAAGGCCGCACTCCCGGTTCCGACCCGAACACGAAGTGGCTTGTCATCGGGACCGCGCGCGACGATCGAGAGGCCGTAGGCCGACGTCGCCGCCACATAGATGCTGGCGGGCGAGCCGTCGTCCAGAGCGACGCCGAATACCTGCCCGATCCACTTTGCGCTCACCGTGAATGGTTTTGGCGCGCCGACGAGCTGCGCTTCCGGCGGGCCGCCCATGCGGCTGAGATCGACGACGCGCAGCGACGGCCCGTCGGGATTGATGAAGGAGCGCGCATCGGCGTCCTGGCCCGGCTCGATCTCGAACGGGCGGAGACCGCCGGAGAATCCGGTGACCACGGCCTGACCCGGCGCGTAGATGCCACGCGGCGCCTGAGCCGAGGCGGTGTTGCCGAGCACGAGAGCCAGGCTCGATGCGAGGATGATGCGCCGCATCGGGCGGACGGCGGTTGCGATCGACATGCATCGGCGAGGCGTCATGACTGCGGCCTCATTTCACGATCGGCTTCGGCACGCAGGTGCCGCTGTTCGAATCGGGTATCGTCCCCGCCGGACAACATTGCCCGCAGGACGTCATCTGCGCCGGATTGCAGCAGCTGCCGTCGAACGCCATGCCTTGGCTCGGATCGGAACACGGCGTCACGCACTCGCCGTCCTGGCCCAGGCGTGTCTGGCCGGCCGGGCATGCCGGCGGCGGACACATGCCCCCTGGGCCGAGGTTAGAGAACTTCGCCGCCTCATTCGTGTTGTCGCACAGGCAGCTCGAAACCCCGTTCGGCATCATTGCGCCAGCGTGCGTTCCTTCTGGGCAGGTGCAAGAGAAGATGTACGGACTTACATCGTGCCCGACCCAGTTGACCTTCGTCCAAGTCGGTTTCATCGGCGACGGACAGTAGCAATACAGAGTCTGTCCACATTGGTTGCCAGGCGACGGCGTCAACGTGACGAGAGCGCCTTCCGGCGTCGTCGTCACGCTCGTCCAATCGCGGTAGTCGTCGTTGTATGGATAATAGTGCGCCTGGGTCTGACCGTCCGGATACCAACTGAAGATCGGGTCGCTGCCGCTGCCCTGACACACCGGATCAGGATTGTTCCATTGGCCGCATGCCACGTTGGTCGCCGCGCAATTGGCAATCTTGGGCGGCGGCGGCTGGCAATTGCAGGCTTCGAAACCAACCCATTCTTGAAGCGTACACAGCGCGTCCACCAGACAGACGCCGATGCTGTTCTCCGACGCCGCATTGGAATGCTCGGTCGCGCATGCGCATTTCAAGACATCAGCAAGCGAGCCGACGCTTGCCAACTCGCTCGAAACGTCGCCGACTACGCTCTGTACGGTCGAGTTTCCGAATACGGTGTTTAGCTTGCTTACCACCTCGTCGAGGGTATTCGGCACTCCGCTGCAGAACGAATTGACTTTGGACTGCCCACCTTCGGCCGCGAGCATGCTCAGGACTGCAACCATGTAAATCGCCGCAGCGCAGCTGGCCTCGTCCTTGCACGCCGTCTCACAAACCAATGTTGCCGACACCGATTCTTTGACGGCGTCTGCAATATCGCCGAAGTTGCATCCCGCCCTCGCGGGCGACGCAAGCAGGATTGTCGCGACGACGATCGCGGCGCCTCGGGTCCACCGGGCTCCTGGAAATTTCACTATCATCGCCCCATCCGTGCTAATGGAATTTGGTCAGCGAACCAAACCTAGGCGAACCCGCCATCGTCCAGATTGAGGTGGCTCAATGATCCCGCGCTAGGGAAACGCCGGTCGGCATCCAAGCACCTCTACAGAGCGCGCGGAAACCGAAGCTCGACCGTCAGGCCCGGGGCATTGTCGCGTAGCGCGATCTCCGCGCCATGGAGACGCGCGACCGCGGCGACGAGGCTGAGACCAAGTCCGTTGCCCGGCGTGTAGCGACTCTGTTCGAGCCGATAGAAGCGCTTGAAGACGTGATCGCGCTCCTCAGGGGGAATGCCCGGACCATCGTCGACGATGGCGATCACCGCGCCGCCATCGGTGCTCCGGCAGGTCACGGTCACCTGCCCGCCTTTGCAACCGTGCTTGATCGAATTGTCGACGAGATTGGCGATGGCATCGAACAACAGGTCGCGATCGCCCGTGATCGCCACCTGCCGGTCTCCGGCAAGGCTGAGCTTTGTCGCAACCTGCTCGGCGGCGGCATCGTAGAGCTCGACCACTTCGCCCGCGATCTCGGCGAGGTCGAGCGCGCGGAACGCGCCGGTGCGGGCGCGGGTCTCGATCTCGGAGATCCGGGTGATGGATGCGAACATGCCGAGCACGGCATCGAGATCGGCGATGGTGTCGCCGATCAGTGCGGCATCGGCGTCGCTGTTACGCGGCGCGTGATAGGCCTTTTCCAGCCGGCCGCGCATCCGCGTCAGCGGCGTGCGCAGATCGTGGGCGACGTTGTCGCTGACCTGCTTGACCTCGCCCATCAGCGTCTCGATGCGATCCAGCATCTGGTTGAGGTTCTCGGCGACGCGGTCCCACTCGTCGTTGCTGCCGCGCAAGGGAATGCGCTGATCGAGGCCGGAGAGCATGATGGCGCGGCTGGTGGCATTGATCTGTTCGATCCGCCCCACCGTACGCCGCGTCACCAGTACGGCCGCAAGGCCAGCGAGCACCAGCAGCAGGCCTGCGACCGCCGCCATCGCGAGTTCGATCGTGCCGGTAAAGCCGTCGTGATCGGCGGCGGTGCCGAGCCGGCTCTCCACATAGGCCAGCGTCCCGAGATAGACATAGGCCATGATCGCCGCGACGATCAGCCCGAATGCCGCAATCGCGATCAGCGCCAGACGGAAGGTCGAGGAGCGGAGCGTCTTAGCCAGGAGCACGGAGGCAATATCCGATGCCGCGGATGGTGTGGATCAACGGATAGGCCTGGGCATCGTCGACCTTGCGGCGGACGCGACCGACATAGACGTCGATGATGTTGGTGGAGGGATCGAAATGCAGGTCCCAGACGTGCTGGAGCAGCATCGCACGCGAGATGACTCTGCCCTCGTTGCGGGCGAGATATTCAAGCAGCTGGAATTCGCGCGGCAGCAACGAAATCTTGCGGCCGCGGCGGAAGGCAGCCCGCGCGATCAGGTCGATGGCGAGATCGCCGACCCGCAGCAGCGTCTCCTTGGCGATGGTCTCGCTGCGGCGGCCAAGCGCCTCGAGCCGCGCCAGCAATTCGATGAACGAGAACGGCTTGACGAGATAGTCGTCGCCGCCCGCGCGCAAGCCGCGCACGCGGTCATCGACCTCGCCGAGCGCGGAAATGATCAGGAACGGCGCGGCAACGCCGTCGTCGCGCAACTGCCGCATCACGCTGATGCCGTCGATATCGGGCAGCATCCGGTCGATCGTGATCACGGCATAATCGCGCGCGGCGCCGTGGCTCAGGGCTTCGCGCCCCGTTGCCGCAAGATCGACCTCGTAGCCGGAGGTCGTCAATTCCTCGACGAGCTGGCCTGCGGTTTCCGGATCGTCCTCGACGACCAGGATGCGACGGTGACCTCCGGTCATGACGAACTCCGCGCGACGATCGCCACCAGACTATCCCGTTCCGGGGCTGGACGGAACCGCCCGGTGGCGACCGCGACAATGGTGCGGTACGGCGATGCGACTACCAATAGTCTCCGCACACATTGACCCATTGCCATCCGTAGGGCGTCCAGCTCCTGCGCCAGCAGCCGTCGTTATAATAGCTGGCGTAGACGAAGGGCGCGCCAAAGAAGGCGAACCGATGGAAGCGATGATGCCGGAAGAAGAAGGCATGCCGGCCAATGAAGGGCCGGCCATGCCAGCTCGTGCCGGCAAACCGCGGGCCGAAGGCGGCGCGGGTCGCGATTGGCGTACCGGCAAAGCGCGGCCCGATCGCCGCGTGAGCGGCCATCGGGGAACCGGCGAAGCGGGCGCCACCGAAATGAGCTCCGCCCATGCCGCCGACATGCATACCGCCGCCCATGCCGTGCATCCCGCCACCCATGCCGCCGACGTGCATGCCACCACCACCGAAATGCCCGCCGCCGAAGCCGCCGTGGCCGCCACCGCCAAAACCACCGCGCGCGAGAGCGGGGGCCGCAGCCGCGAGCATCGCAGCAACTGCTGCTGCGACAAGCCCTGTGAGAAGCCTATTCTTCATCGGAATATCCTCCTTGCAGTGCAGCGCTAGTCCCGCTGCACGAGGAGGATCAGGAGAAGCGCCTAAGCCGTCTCCATCAACTTACAAATGCGCCAGTTTCTGACGCGGGTGTCAGGGAGGCGGCCCCTCGCTCTCTCCTCGTCATTGCGAGCGCAGCAAAGCAATCCAGAGATGTTTCCGCGGAGAGATTCCTGGATTGCTTCGCTGCGCTCGTAATGACGACGTGGATGGAATTTCGCGTCCGTCGGGCAGCCCGGCGCGCGGAGACTTCCCATCACCCGGAATTCGCGCTATGCGCGAATTCTACCTCTCCCCGCAGAAGGGCGGGGAGAGGTTAAGAAGACTACGCCCGCTTGCCGCCGTTCTTCTCGGCAGCGCGGCGCATCGCCTCGGCGAGCGCCCCGCCGCCGCCGGACGATTCCTGCTTGCGCGGCGCTGACGATGTCATCCGCGCGCTGTTGCGCGTGTTGTCGCGCTGCATGCCGGGGGCGTCCTTCTTGGGCCCGACCTCGTCGTCGAGGCGCAGCGTCAGCGAGATCCGCTTGCGCGCGACCTCGAAGTCCAGCACCTTCACCTTGACGATGTCGCCGGGCTTCACCACCTCGCGCGGATCCTTGATGTAGGTCTTGGACATCGCCGAGATGTGTACGAGGCCGTCCTGGTGCACGCCGATGTCGACGAAGGCGCCGAACGCGGCAACATTGGTCACGGTGCCCTCGAGGATCATGCCCTTCTGGAGGTGCTTGATCTCCTCGACGCCCTCCTTGAACACCGCGGCCTTGAACGCCGGACGCGGGTCGCGACCGGGCTTTTCGAGCTCGCGCAGAATGTCGGTGACGGTCGGCAGACCGAAGGTCTCGTCGACGAAATCCTTCGGCTTCAAGGTGCGCACGATCTCGCTAGAGCCGATCAGCGCCTTGATGTCGCTCTTGGTGGCCGCGAGGATGCGGCGGACCACCGGATAGGCCTCGGGATGCACGCCGGAGGCATCGAGCGGATCCTCGCCGCCGAGAATGCGCAGGAAGCCAGCGCACTGCTCGAACGCCTTCGGGCCAAGCCGCGGCACGTCCTTCAGCGCCTTGCGCGACTTGAACGGGCCGTTGGCGTCGCGGTGCGCCACGATGCTCTGCGCAAGGCCGGAGCCGACGCCCGACACGCGGGCGAGCAGCGGTGCGGATGCGGTGTTGACGTCGACGCCGACGGCGTTCACGCAATCTTCGACCACGGCATCGAGCGACTTGGCGAGCTTGGCCTGGCCGAGGTCATGCTGGTACTGGCCGACGCCGATCGCCTTGGGCTCGATCTTGACGAGCTCGGCAAGCGGATCCTGCAGCCGGCGCGCGATCGAGACCGCGCCGCGCAGGGTGACGTCGAGGCCGGGCAATTCCTCCGAGGCGAAGGCGGAGGCCGAATAGACCGAGGCGCCGGCTTCCGACACCACGATCTTGGACATCTTCAGCTCGGCCAGGCCCTTGACGAGGTCGGCCGCGAGCTTGTCGGTCTCGCGCGAGGCGGTGCCGTTGCCGATCGCGATCAGTTCGACGCGGTGCTTCATCGCCAGCCGGCCGAGCGTCGCCAGCGACTCGTTCCACTGCCGCTGCGGCTCGTGCGGATAGATCACGGCGGTATCGACCACCTTGCCGGTCGCGTCGGTGACGGCGACCTTGACGCCGGTGCGGTAGCCAGGATCGAGCCCCATGGTGACCCGGGTGCCGGCGGGCGCGGCCAGCAAGAGGTCGCGCAGGTTGGAGGCGAACACCCGCACCGCCTCGGTCTCGGCCGCATTCCATAGCCGCATGCGCAGGTCGATGTTGAGATGCACCTGGATCTTGGTGCGCCAGGCCCAGCGCACGGTGTCGATCAGCCAACGGTCGCCGGCGCGCTTGAGGTCGGCGATGCCGAACCGCTTCATGATCTTCAATTCATAGGCGCCGGGCACGCCCGGGGGCGGCGCCTCCTCCGCCTGGATCTGCAGGTCGAGGATCTCTTCCTTCTCGCCGCGGAACATCGCGAGAATGCGGTGCGACGGCAGCTTGGTCAGCGGCTCCGAGAAATCGAAATAGTCGGCGAACTTTTCGCCTTCGGTCTTCTTACCCTGACGCACGGTGGAGGCCATCCGCGCATTGGTCCACATCTCCTCGCGCAATGCGCCGATCAAATCGGCGTCCTCGTCGAAACGCTCGACCAGGATGGCGCGGGCGCCGTCGAGCGCCGCGGCGACATCCGCAACGCCCTTCTCGGCATTGACGAAGCCTTCGGCCACGACTTTCGGATCGTTGGTGGGCTCCGCCATCAGCTGGTTGGCGAGCGGCTCGAGGCCGGCCTCCTTGGCAATCTCCGCCTTGGTGCGGCGCTTCGGCTTGAACGGCAGATAGATGTCTTCGAGGCGCGCCTTGCTGTCGGCGGCGAGAATGGAGGCTTCGAGGGCGGCATCGAGCTTGCCCTGCTCGCGGACCGATTCGAGGATGGCCTTGCGGCGGTCCTCGAGCTCACGCAGGTAGCCCAGGCGCTCCTCCAGGGTGCGCAATTGCGCGTCGTCGAGCGCACCGGTCGCTTCCTTGCGGTAGCGCGCGATGAAGGGAACCGTGGCGCCGCCGTCGAGCAGCGTCACCGCCGCCTCGACCTGCTCGGCCCGAACCCCAAGCTCCTGCGCAATTTTCTGGTTGATATTTGCCACGCGAGAATCCCTCTATCCAAGCCCGCCGTGCGGCAGCGAAGCACCGGCCACGGGACGCCGCTTATGGACCAACCGGGGTTGATTCATCAAGGTGCGGCGGGGGACCGTCGACAGAGGATTTTTTTATTGAACCGATGCGATCTCGCCACATTCGTGGGGGCGGCGGACGTTCTGGTGCGAAGGCTCTTTCCTCTTGTCCTTCTGGCGGATGTCAGGACGACGGTAGGGATTGACATACACGCCAGTTCAACGGCTGTTTGCACCGCCGGGCCACTGAACTCCACACGAGGACCATTCATGCGGACAACATCAGTCGGCGTCTTCAAGGTCGCTACCACCGGCCCCGGCGACGTCTCCGGCCTCATGAGCATGATCGGCTCCGGCGCGATCGATCCCAAATCGATCCTCGCCATCCTCGGCAAGACCGAGGGAAATGGCGGCGTCAACGATTTCACGAGGGAATATGCCGTTGCTGCACTGTGTGCTGCGCTGGCACCGCGGCTCGGTCTGTCCCCGGAGGAGGTCGAGCAACGCATCGCCTTCGTGATGTCCGGCGGCACCGAGGGCGTGCTCAGCCCGCACATCACGGTATTCACGCGGCGCGAGGTTGAGGGGCGGCCGGCGGGCATGAGCGGCAAGCGCCTGAGCATCGGCATAGCGCAGACACGCGACTTCCCGCCCGAGGAGCTCGGTCGCTCGCCACAGATCGCGCAGACCGCGAAAGCGGTAAAGGCCGCGATGGCGGATGCCGGCATCCCTGGTCCTGCCGACGTCCATTTCGTGCAGATCAAATGCCCGCTGCTCACCAGTGATCGCGTCGAAGCCGCCGGTGCGCGCGGCAACAAAACGGCGACGACAAGCGCCTACGCCTCGATGGCCTATTCCCGCGGTGCCTCCGCGCTCGGCGTCGCCGTCGCGCTCGGCGAGATCGCGCCTGACGTCCGCGACGAGGACGTGCTGCGGCGCGACGACCTGTTCTCGAAGGTCGCCTCCACATCGTCCGGCATCGAGCTGATGCACAACGTCGTCATCGTGCTCGGCAATTCGGCATCCTCAGTGAGCGCGTTCGAGATCGGGCATGCCGTGATGAGCGATGCCATCGACGCCGCCGCGGTGATCGCAGCGCTGGAAAGCGTCGGACTCGGTTTCGCGCCGCAAGCAAAGAAGGGCCGCGAACTCGTCAACATCTTCGCCAAGGCGGAGGCCTCGCCTGACGGCAGCGTGCGTGGCTTTCGCCATATCATGCTCGAAGATACCGACATCAGCGCGACACGCCATGCCCGCGCCGCGGTCGGCGGCCTGATCGCTGGCCTTGCCGGTACCGGGGCTGTCTACGTGTCCGGCGGCGCCGAGCACCAGGGCCCGCCGGGCGGCGGCCCGGTTGCGGCGATCGCGCGACTGTCGGATTGAGACGAGCGGCATTTCGGGGGTCTTCCGACCTGTCCGCCCCGCGCAACCCTGCCCCTCGCGCCGGCTCGGTTGATTCAGGCGGTCCCTTGCGAAAAAGGTGGGGCAGCACCTTAAGGGGATTTTGACGTCATGACTTTGCCGATGAGCTGGACGGAATGGGCGCAGCACGATGGCGTCGCGTTGGCGGGGCGCGTCCGCAAGGGCGAGCTGACGGCGAAGGAGCTGGCGCGGCAGGCTGCCGCGGGCGTCGCCAAGGTCAATCCGGCGCTGTCGGGCGTGGTCGAACTATTCGAGGACGTGATCGCCGACCCCGCCAAGGACGGCGCCAATCTCGCAGGTTCCTTCGCCGGCCTGCCGTTCCTGATGAAGGACCTCGGGCCGACCATGAAGGGCCGGCTGCAGGAAATGGGCTCGCTCTTGATGCGCGGCAATCGCGCCGGCGCCGACACCTTCCTGACCGGCAAATTCCGCCAGGCCGGGCTGAACCTGATCGGCCGCACCACGACCCCGGAATTCGGCGTGTGCAGTTCCGCCGATAATCCCGCCGTCTACGTCACCCGCAATCCCTGGAACACCGACTACACCACCTGCGGCTCGTCGGCGGGCAGCGCCGCGATGGTAGCAGCCGGCGTGGTGCCGATCGCACACGCGACCGACGGCGGCGGCTCGATCCGCATTCCCGCCGGCGTCAACGGCAACATCGGGCTGAAGGTTTCGCGCGGCGTCTTCTCGCTCGCGCCGCACATGTCCGACCTCACCGGCCTCGTCTCAATCCAGGGCTGTCAGTCGCGCAGCGTGCGCGACACCGCCGCCTTCGTCGATCATGCGAGGGGACCTGCGCCCGGCGAGTTCATGCCGTTCTGGACCACGGCGCAGCCCTATTCCGAGATGATCAAGCGCGATCCCGGCAAGCTGCGCATCGCGCTGTCCCATACCTGGGGCGACTACACGGCAACGCCCGAGATCGCCGCCGAGCTGGCGAAGGCCGGCCGCTTCCTCGAAGGCCTCGGCCATCACGTCGACTACGCCCTGCCCGAGATTGACCTGCCCGCCGCCTTCGCCGCGCAGACCACCTGCTACATCTCGAATTTCGCGGTGGTGATCTCCAACATGCTCGCCGCGCGCGGGTTGGAAAAGCCGCCGGAAGATCTGATCGAGCCGATGAACATCCGCATCTGGGAAGCCGGCCGGCACACCAGCTTCGCCGAGCGGGCGAAGATGCAGGGCGTGTTCAACACCACCTCGCGCGGCTTCGGTGCCTTCTTCGAGCAGTGGGACGTGATCCTGACGCCGATCACCGCGCTGCCGACGCCGAAGGTCGGCACCAGGGAATACCTCACCATCTCCGACAATCCCGATGTGCTCGACTGGTTCGGCAATCTCTGGCGCTTCTTCGCCTTCACGCCGCTCGCCAACCTCTGCGGCATGCCCGCGATCTCGATACCAATGGCCACGCAGGACCACGGCCTGCCGCTCGGCATCCAAGCGATCGCCAAGCAGGCCAATGACGGCCTGCTGCTGCAACTCGCCGCCCAGATCGAGCGCGCGCTCGACGGCAAGTGGAACGGCGGCAAGAAACCGAAGGTGCATGTGGGCTGAGGCGGGCCTGTCGATTTCGTAAGGCCCCACGCTTGCGGCCATCCTTCGAGACGCCCGCTTTGGCAGACTCCTCAGGATGAGGTCTGGTTTCGCGGCGAGATGTCAGACCCTCATGGTGAGGAGACCGCGAAGCGGTCGTCTCGAACCATGAAGACCGAACACCAGCTCCGAAACGCCGATCTCAGTTCTTCACCGCCGGTATCTCCTCCGCCACCGGCTGCTTCTGGCCTTGCTGGTACATAGCCAGCGCCTTGTCGAGCGCTTCGCGCAATGCCAGCGCCGCGGCGACGCTGCAACGCAAGTGCGCGGTCTGGACCACGTCGACCCTGACGGCGGCACCGACCGGCATCAAGAGGTTCGCGGCAAGCTCGATCTGGATCGCGCCGTTGTGATGGCCGAAGCAGGACGCGCCGTCGAAATAGATGATCGGCGCCCGCTCAGAGCTGGAGCTCGAAATGGTGACGGGCCCCTGATTGGCGGCGGGCGTTTCGGGGTCGGCCATGGGCGCTCCTTACAGTTCATCGACGAACGAAGCGCCCACCATCGGCGCTTCGGCCCGCTCTGTCGAGGCCAAACCGCCTGCCGTGCGGGGATCTATCCGGGGGTTTTGCGCGGCGCCCGACACTGGTCTAGAACGTCCCCATGAGCACCATATCGACCACGCTCCCGTTCGAGGAACTCGCCGAGGCGATCAAGGGCCGCCGCTCCGATTACGGCCATATCAGCGGGCTGCAGCTCGACCGCTTTGCGCCCGCCGAGGCCTGGTCGAGCCTGCCCTATCGCCCGGTCTTCGTCGGCGACACCGAGACCGGCGTGCTGCATGGCGGCGTCGTCACCGCTATGCTGGACGAGAGTTGCGGCATGGCGGTGCAGCTTGCGCTCGACGGCACGCGCGCGATCGCGACCCTCGATCTGCGCATCGACTACCAGAAGCCGGCAACGCCGGGGCTCGACATCAAGGCGCATTCGGTCTGCTACCGCACCACGCGCTCGATCGCCTTCGTGCGCGCCACCGCCTATCAGGAGTCCGAGGACGATCCGGTGGCGACCGCGACCGCCTGCTTCATGATCGGCGCCAACCGCACCAACATGCTCGCCGATCGCAGGATGGATGCGCTGGGCATAGCGGCGCTGGAGGCGCCGGAGGATCCCGATGGGCCGTTCGTGCGCAGCCCGTTCGCGCGCTGGCTCGGCATCCGCGTCAACGACGACGGCACGCTGACGATGCCGTTCTCGCCAAAAATCATCGGCAACCCGATCCTGCCCGCGATCCACGGCGGCATGACCGGCGCCTTTCTCGAGACCACGGCCGTCATGGGCGTCGCGCGCGAGCTCGGCACAGCCGCCCCGCCGAAGCCGATCGGCCTCACCGTTAACTATTTACGCTCCGGCCGCGCGCTCGATACGTTTGCCAACGTCTCGATCGTGAAGCAGGGCCGTCGCATCGTCGCCTTCGAGGCGCGCGCCTGGCAGGACGATGCGGAGAAGCCGATCGCCACCGCCTTCGGTCATTTCATGCTGCGCCCGACGCCGGGAAGTGACGAGGAATAAGCGCATTTTGACTTGACGGCCGCGGCTCCGGCCACAACGATAGCGCGTCCCCGCGAAAGGTATTGGATTGCGGCATCCGCTCGACATCGTCGCCATGTTCGCCGCACTCTGGCTGCTGGCCTCGATGATGCTCGACGCGGTGACGCCGAAGGAGCTGACCGCGGTCATGATTGCCGTTGCGATCGGCCCCGCGATCATCATCACCGCCGTGTTCTACTACCTTCGCTGCCCGCGAACGGATTTTGCCGTGATGTTCGCGGCACTCTGGTTGATCTCGGACATCGCGATCGCCTTCGTCTCCCCGAAGGAGCTGCCGCATTTCCTGATCGTGCTTGGCTTCGTGCCTGCCCTGCTGATCGGCAGCGTGCTGTACTGGCAGCGCTTCCAGCGCCGCCACGAGCAGCTGCCGGCGCCGTCGGCGAAGCGGAGTTAGCGCGATCGCTCACCTCTCCCGACGCGGAGAGGTGAACCGAGCCGCATCGTGGGCCCCAGCATCGCAGCGATATGAGGCACGACTGGCCATGAGAGTTCACGGCTAGATTATTGCCGGCTCAGCCTTTCGCAATCGCCCGATCATAGGCTTCGACCGTCGCCTTCGCGCGCACCGCGACATCGGCTGCTGTCATACCGGGCTTGTAAAGGCTGGAGCCGAGCCCGAACGCAGTCACGCCGCCTTTGATGTACTCCGCAAAATTCTGATCGGAGACCCCGCCGACGGCGGCGATCACCACGCCTGACGGCAGCACGGCGCGAATCGCGGCGATACCGGAGGCACCTAACACGCTCGCCGGAAAGAATTTCAGGCCCGATGCGCCGGAGCGCGCGGCAAGCAGCGCCTCGGTCGGCGAAAACACGCCGGGCAGCGTGACCATGGCGTATTGATGTGCACGCACGAGCACCTGCGCGTCTACATTCGGCGAGACCATCAGCCTGCCGCCGACGTCGTTGAGACGATCGACGTCCGCGGTGGTCAGCACCGTGCCCGCGCCGATCAGCACGCCTGGCGGCGCCTGCTTCACGGCCATTGCGATGGAGCGGAAAGGATCGGGCGAGTTCAGGGGGATCTCGATCGCGGTCATGCCGGCTTCGATCAGCACGCCGACGATGGCTTCGGTCTCCTCCGGCTTGACGCCGCGCAGAATCGCGACCAGCGGCCGCTTCATCGAGGGAAAGGGAACGCTCATCTCAAGAATCCTTCTACTTCGTCCAGATCGCGGCAGCCGCCATCGACAGGCCGCGGCGGACGGCTTCATCCGCATCGACCGGCCTGATCGTCACCGACAGCGCCTCGAAAGCCAGCCGATACAGCATCGCGAGCCGCCCCGAGGCAATCAACGCGACACCCGCTTGCGGCACGGCGCCGGACAGCCCGGCCGCCAGCTCGACGCCGATCAACGTGCCCGACAGCGTTTCGCGCGCCGCGGCCGGCGTGCCGCCGAACAACAGCTGGCGCGAGCGCGCACCGAACAACAGATTGGCGGCGAAGGCCGGCGCCGCGTACGCTGCCTTGACCGCCGCCTTGAAGCTCGCGACATCCTCGGCCTCGTCGGCGCCCGCGACCGCGAATGACAGGATGGTCTCGCGCGAGACCACGCTGAAGAGCTCGCCGGTCATGAAGGTGGAGAAACGTTCGACAATGCCGCTCCGGACGCGCACCCATTTCGAATGCGTGCCGGGCATGCAGACCAGCGCCTCGCCGGCGGCTTCAAAGCCGAGCGCGCCGAGCAGCTGCGTTTCCTCGCCGCGCATGACGTCCGGCGCGCTTGCGTCGCGCTGCGCGATGCCCGGCAGGATTCGAATGTCGCGCGCTTGCCCGGGGACGCGCACGGCCTGGTTCAGAATCGCGGAGAGCGGCGCCGGCGTATCGACATAGCCGGCCTCGACCCAGCCGGTCTTCGCGCCCGCCATGCCGCAGACGAGAACCGGCAGATGATCCGGCGCCTCGACCGCCGCAAGATGCGATTGCAGCACGGCGGGAAAGCCGGTCTTGGCGGCGGCGAGCATGCCTTCATCGCTGCGGCGTTCGGCCAGCACCTCGCCGGCACGATCGACCAGCCACAGGCGAAAACTGCTGGTGCCCCAGTCCACCGCGACATAAGCGGGTTCGGTCATTCGAAACTGCCCTCGTCTCACGGCCAAGTTCTTGTCTCACCACCAAGACGCCGTCTCGCGACAATGAGACGATCTCTTGCGGGCCCTCGTCGAGATACCGGCTATTGCGCGGGCAAACCAGCCTTTTCTCGCCAATTTGAGGCTCCATGGCGCTGGCACACCGCTTGCTGAACCCTCCCCACTCAACGCCGTCAACGCGCGACAAGACGCGTCAACATCAGATGAGGAAACCCATGGAGATCGGCTATTTCACGATGCCTTCGCATCCGCCGGAGTGCGGCCTGAAGGAAGGGAACGACTGGGACCTGCAGGTCATGCGCTGGCTCGACGAGCTCGGCTATCAGGAGGCCTGGGTCGGCGAGCACCACACCGCGCCCTGGGAACCCAATCCCACGCCGGACCTTCTGATCGCGCAGGCGCTGATGCAGACCAAGCGCTTGCGCATCGGGCCGGGCGGCTTCCTCTTGCCCTATCACCATCCGGCCGAGCTCGCCAACCGCGTCGCGATGCTCGACCATCTCTCCGAGGGCCGGCTCAATTTCGGCGTCGCCGCCTCGGGGCTGCCGAGCGACTGGGCGATGTTCAACGTCGACGGCATGAGCGGGCAGAACCGCGACATGACCCGCGAGGCGCTGGAAATCATCCTGAAACTGTGGAGCGATCCTGCACCCTTCACCTACAAAGGCAAGTTCTGGACGGTGACCAAGCCGGACACGATGTTCGACTTCCTCAAGCCCCACATCAAACCGTTGCAGGCACCGCATCCGCCGATCGGCGTTGCGGGCCTTTCCAAGAACTCGGACACGCTGAAGCTCGCGGGCGAGCGGGGCTTCATCCCGATGAGCCTCAACCTCAACCCGGCCTATGTCTCCAGCCATTGGGATTCCGTCGAGATTGGCGCCGCCAAGACCGGGCGCAAGCCGAGCCGGCAGGACTGGCGTCTGGTGCGCGAGGTGTTCGTCGCCGACACCGACGAGGAGGCCTGGAGGCTCTCGACCGGCGACATGATGGGCCGGATGATGAGCGAGTACTTCCTGCCGCTGCTCGGCCATTTCGGCTTCAAGGACTATCTGAAGCACGCGCCCGACGTGCCCGACAGTGACGTCACCGTCGAATATTGCGCCAAGCGGAACTGGATCGTCGGCTCGCCCGCGACCGTCGCCGAGAAGATCGAGAAGATCTACGACGAGGTCGGCGGCTTCGGCGTACTGCTGGTGTTCGGCTTCGACTACAAGCACAAGGCCGAGGCCTGGCATCACTCGCTCTCGCTCTTGAAGAACGAGGTGATGCCGCGTCTTGCGCATCTCGGCTCCGCGAAGAAGGCGGCTTGACGCTCAGTGGGTGCGGCGCGATCGTGCCGCACCCGCTTTTTTTCGGAGGTCATCGCGTGAGCGTGGACGCAAAGGATTTCAAGCAGGCGATGCGCCAATGCGCCGGGGCCGTCGCGCTGGTCACCGTGGGCGCCGAGCACGGCAAGCGCACGGGATTGACGGTGACCTCGGCCTGCTCGCTCTCCGACAATCCTCCATCGCTGATCGTCTGCGTCAACCGCAACGCCAGCGCCCATGCGCGAATCCGCGAGGAAGGTGCGTTTGCGATCAACTTCCTGCACGAGGATCACGCGCTGCTCGCGCTCACCTTCAGCGGCCAGAAGGGGATCAACGGCGACGACCGTTTCGCCTTCGGGCAGTGGACGCGTGGTGTGACCGGCGCACCGGTCTTGACGGACGCGGTCGCCGCGTTCGACTGCGTGCTGGCGCAGGAGTTCGAGACGACAACGCATTCGATCTTCGTCGGCGAGGTCCGCAGCGCCTCGCATTCGGATGCGGCGAGGCCGCTCGTCTATCTGCGCAGCAGTTTTCATACGCCACATGAGATGCGCGAGACGGTGACGGTCGGCGACCTCGATTCACGCCGTTTGAGCTGGACGGATTTTTCGTAAACTCCCTCTTCTCCCTCTCCCCATTCTTACGGGGAAAGGGTTGGGGTGAGGGGCTGCTTCCGCAAGGACGGTGACAGTTGGACTCGCGGAGAGTCCCCCTCACCCGCCGCGCTCAGGCGCGCAAGTGCGCTGCCGCGCGCGGGGAGAGGCGAAGCCCAGGCTCGCTCCTCGACGCTACTGCGCCGTCTCGATCTTCATCGCCTTGATCTTGCGATACAACGTCGCGCGGCTCAGCTTCAGCGCCCGTGCTGCTTCCGTGACACGGCCGCCGTGCTTGCGCAGCGCCTCGGCGATCGTGGCGCGCTCGGCTGCTTCGAGATCCGGCTCAACCCGTCCACCGAACGGCGGCAGATCGAGGTCCGCATCGGTGATGACGCCGTTCTCCGCGGTGCAGCCGGCAAGCCGCAGCACGTGGCGGAGCTGGCGCATGTTGCCGGGGAACGGATAGGCCGCAAGCTGCGACCAGGCCTCGCTCGAGAGCCTGCAGCTCGGCGCTTCCTCGCGCGCGATTTGGCGGATGATATCGTCACGGTCGGCGCGGTCGCGCAAGGCCGGCAGCCGCACCTCCATGCCGCGCAGACGGAAATAGAGATCGGCGCGGAAGGCACCCTGCTCCGCCATGGGGCCGAGATCGCGGTGGGTGGCGCTGATCAGGCGGATGTCGACGGCCACCGGCTTGAGCGCGCCGAGCGGCCAGACCTCGCGGTTTTCCAGAACGCGCAGCAGGCGCGTCTGCAGCGCGATCGGCATGTCGCCGATCTCGTCGAGGAACAGCGTGCCGCCATGGGCCTGCACGATCAGACCCTTGGAGCCGTCGCGGCGCGCGCCGGTGAAAGCGCCGGCCTCGTAGCCGAACAGTTCGGCGTCGATCAGGCTCTCGGGCATCGCCGCGCAATTCAGCGCGACATAATTGTTGCGCGCCCGGTTGCTGGCGGCGTGAATGGCGCGCGCGAACAAATCCTTGCCGACGCCGGTCTCGCCGTGCAGTAGCACCGGCAGATCGTGATCAATGACGGCGCCGAGCCGCTTCACGCTTTTGACCATGCCGGGATCGCCGCCGGCGAGCCGATGCAGCGCATCGAAACGATCAACAGGCGGATCGCGGCGCTTGGTGAGCGGCCGCGCGCGCTGCGGCGGCGCGATCTGGCTCCGCCCCAACGGACTGCCGTCGGCGCGGCGCAGCTGGACGATGTCCTCCGCACCACGCGCAGCGTGGTGATCGAACTTGATGTAGCGCGACAAGTCGATGCCGGAAGCGATCAGGCCGTCGGTGAGGCCCAGCAGTGCGCGCGCCGAGCGGCAGGCGCCGACGACGCGTCGATCCTCGTCATAGGCGAGCAGGCCGCTGCCGCCATCGCCCGGCACGGTGGCGATCCAGGCGTTACGGAAATGGTCGCGGAAGATCGCGCCCTCAATGCGGCGCGCCGCCTGCATCGTGACCGCGAGCGCAAGCTGGTGCGCGGCGCGGCTGAGGTCGTCACGACAAGAGGTGATGTTGACGGCGCCTGCGATGCGGCCCAGGGGGTCGAACAGCGGCGCCACCGCACAGGAGAAGATGCCCCATTGCTCGCGAAAATGCTCGTCGCGGTGCACCAGGATCGGCTTTTGTTCCGCAAGGCAGGTGCCTAGCCCATTGGTTCCTTCATGGGCCTCCGAGAAATTCGAGCCGGTATAGACCTTCCAGCGCAGGAAGATCTCGGTGTCGGCTGCGCCCGGCAAGCGGCTGAACAGCATGATCGCGTTGGCATCAGCGAGATTGACGCAATAGCCGGCGTCCCGCAGCACGCGGGCGAGATCCTCGAGCTCGGCCGTTGCGAGTCGGATCGTCTCTTCCATCGGTTCGGCGACATGCCGGACCTCGGCTTCGGTCAACGTCTGCGGCGGTCCCCGGCGGGCGGGATCGAGCTTGTGGCTGATCAGGGAGCGCCGCCAGGAATTGGCGATGCGCGAAGAGGCATCGACGTCGGCCACATGGTTGGCGACGGACAAGACACGGGCGACATGGTTCGAGGCCGAAAGGCTGGCCATCGCAGACGTCTCCACCCTGTATTATTGTGCAAAGTCTGGCACCACAGGCGGGGATGTCAATCGGGAACCGGGAACGGGGAGTAGCGCGCCTCTCTCGGTTGTCATCCGGGGCGGCTCGGAAGAGCCGAACCCGGAATCTCGAGATTCCGGGTTGGATGCTCCGCATCGCCCCGGAATGACGGGCTCATCTGTTGCTGCACTGCCCTCACCACGTATCGATACACGGCCGCTTCTTCGCCGTCCGGGCCGGCGGCTTTGGCACCGAACGGAGGCCGGCCATAATCCAACGCCGCGTCTTGGCGGGGTCGATGACGTTGTCGATCTCGAACACCGAGGCGATCGAGACCGCCTTGCCGTTGGCATAGAGCTCGGCGACCTTGTTGCGGTAATAGGTCTCGCGCTCCTCGGGGTCGGCGATCGCCTCCATCTCCTTGCGGAAGCCGAGGCGGACATAGCCCTCTAACCCCATGCCGCCGAACTCGCCGGTCGGCCAGGCCGCGGTGAAGAACGAGGCGTGAAAGCCGCCGCCGATCATCGACTGCGCGCCGAGACCATAGCCCTTGCGCAGCACGATGCCGAACAGCGGCACGGTGAGGCTCGCGCCGGTCACGAACATGCGCGAGACGTGGCGGACGATCGCGGTCTTCTCCGCTTCCGGGCCGACCATGAAGCCGGGTGTGTCGCATAGCGAGACGATCGGAAGATCGAAGGCGTCGCAAAGCTGGAGAAAGCGCGCGGCCTTGTCGCCGGCATCGGCATCGATCGCGCCGCCAAGATGGCGCGGATTGTTGGCGATCAGGCCGAACGGTCTGCCCTCGATCCGGATCAGCGCGGTGATCATGCCGACGCCGTAGTCGCGGCGCAGCTCCAGCACGCTGTCCTCGTCGGCGACGAGGTCGATCACGCTGCGGATGTCGTAGACCCGTAAGCGGTTCTCGGGGATGGCGCGGCGCAAGAGGCGCTGGTCGGCAGCTTCCCAAGCCGTCACCGCGCCCTGGAAATAGGACAGGTACTTTTGCGCGACCCTTGTCGCCTCCTCCTCGTCCTCGACCAGGATGTCGATGACGCCGTTCGGCGACTGGAACGAGACAGGGCCGACCTCGGCCGGATGATAGACGCCGAGGCCGCCGCCCTCGATCATGGCCGGACCGCCCATGCCGATCGAGGCGTTCTTGGTGGCGATGATGACATCGCAGCAGCCGAGCATCGCGGCGTTGCCGGCGAAGCAATAGCCGGAGACGACGCCGACGACGGGGACGAGGCCGGACAGCCTTGCGAACTGCACGAAGGACGGGCCGTCGAGCCCGGTCATGCCGAGCCGGTCGGTATCGCCAGGTCGGCCACCGCCGCCTTCGGCGTAGAACACCAGCGGCACGCGCCAGTCCTCGGCCAGCGTCAGCATGCGGTCGATCTTCTTGTGGTTCATGTGACCCTGCGTGCCCGCGAGCACGGTGTAGTCGTAGGCCACGACGATGCAGCGCGCGCCCTCGGGTCCGAACTTCTCGCCATTCACCGTGGCGACGCCCATGACGAGGCCGTCGGCCGGTGTGTTCCTGATGAGATCGTCGAGCTTGCGGCGGCGCCGCTGCGCCGCGATCGCAAGGCTGCCATATTCCATGAACGAGCCTTGGTCGACGAGCTGGGCGACGTTCTCGCGCGCGGTGCGCTGGTTGGTGTTGCGGCGGCGCTCGACCGAGGCGGGGCGGCTCGCATCAAGCGTGTTGGCCTGGCGCGCGATCAGCTCGGCAAGATCGGGACGGATGTGGTCGAGATCGATGTCGGCTTCCGCGGCCGTGTGATCAGCCGCGACGTCGAGCGGCTCGAGATACATGATCGCTTCGCCATGCAGCAGCGTGACGCCGTCGCCGGCAAGGACCTTCATGACCCGGCCGCCCTGCTCGGCCATGACCAAATGTTCCATCTTCATGGACTCGATCACGGCAAGCTGCTGGCCCGGACGCACGATCTCGCCTTCTCTGACCTGGATGGTGACAATGGTGCCTTGCAGGGGGGCCGCGACCATCACCGTACCTTCAGGCACGACTTGCGCGACATGCGATTCAGTGCCGTGCGTTCCGCTTCGTTCCGCCGCGGCAAAGTAAAGCGGCTTGGCTGCACCATCGGCGGCTTCGACAAGCTTTGCGATATTGCGGTCGATGAAGTCGGTCGCGATGCGGTTGGTCCTGAAATCCGGGTGCGCCAGCACGGCCTGGAGGAAGGCGATGTTGGTGACGACGCCATCGATCCGGAATTCGCGCAAGGCGCGCGAAGCCTTGGCGACGACGTCGTGCCAGGCTTCGCCCGGCGTGTGCACGATGACCTTGGCGAGCAGCGAGTCGAAGGCCGCGCTGGTCTTGTAGCCGGCGTAGCCAAAGCTATCGACGCGCACGCCGGGGCCTGACGGTGGCTCGAACACGGCGAGCACGCCGCCGGTCGGATGTGTCGCGCCAGTCTCGTCCAAGGTTTCCATGTTGACGCGGAGCTGCATGGCATAGCCGCGCGGCTTCGGGATCGCGCCTTGCGCAAGACCGAGCGAGGCGAGTGTCGCGCCCGCAGCAACGGCGAGCTGGGCGCGGACGAGATCGAGCCCGAGCACCTCTTCGGTGACGGTGTGCTCGACCTGGAGCCGCGGATTGGCCTCGATGAAGGCAAAGCTGTCCTCAGCGGTGCCATCGACCAGGAACTCGAAGGTGCCGAGATTGTCGTAAGACGCCGCCGTCGCAAGCTGCCTCGCAGCATCGATGATGCGGCCGCGCAAGGGATCGCTCAGCGACGGGCTGGGCGCGACCTCGACCAGCTTCTGGTGCCGGCGCTGGATAGTGCATTCGCGCTCCCAGAGATGAGAGATTGCGCCATGCCTGTCGCCGATGATCTGCACCTCGATATGGCGCGCCTGCCGGATCAGCCGCTCGGCGTAGACGCCGTCGAAGCCGAAGGCCGCCTTGGCCTCGGACTGGCAGCGCGCATGGGCTTCCGCGAGATCGGAGGCATTCTCGACCACGCGCATTCCGCGCCCGCCGCCGCCGGCCATCGCCTTGATCACGATGGCCGCATTGCTGCCGAGCGAGGTGAAGAACGCCGTGACCTCCTCGAGGCTGGAAGGCCCGCTGGTGCCCGCGATGATGGGGACGCCGTAGCGTTTTGCCAGCTGCCGGGCCGCAACCTTGTCACCGAACGGTTCGAGCGCCTCCGGCTTTGGGCCGACGAAGGTGAGACCTGCATTGGCGCAGGCTCTTGCAAACGCCGCGTTCTCGCTGAGGAAGCCATAGCCGGGATGCACGGCGTCGCAGCCGGCGCCTTTCGCCGCCTTCACCACCGCGTCGATGTCGAGATAGGCCCGAGCGCCGCGGCCAGGAATTTCGATGGCGTCATCGGCAACACGCACGTGCAGCGACAGCGCATCGTCGGCGGGATGGACCGCAACGGTCGCGATGCCGGCATCGGCCGCAGCACGCGCGATGCGGATGGCGATCTCGCCGCGATTGGCGATCAGGAGTTTCTTGAACGACATCGTCTCTCTCACTCAGACCGCAGCAGAACGATTGGGATCGAGGTCCTGCTTCTTCACCTTGCCCGTCGCCGTCAGCGGCAGGGCATCGATCATACGCACTTCCGGGACCTTGTAGACGGCCATGCGCTCGGCGCACCAGGCGCGCAGATCCTCCGCGGTAACAGTGCCGACCGCCTCCGGCTTGAGCTGGATATAGGCCACCGGCACCTGGCCCTTGTCAGGATCGTCGCGCCCGACCACGCCGGAGCCCAGCACCTTCGGATGCTGTCCGAGCAGCGCCTCGATCTCCGGTGGAAACACGCTCATGCCCTTGACCTTCAGCATCTCCTTGCGGCGGCCGAGGAAATGCAGGAAGCCGTCCTTGTCGATGGTGCCGATATCGCCGGTGCGCAGCCAGCCGTCGACGAGCGACTCCGCGGTCGCCTCCGGCTTGTTCCAATAGCTCTTGAGCAGCGATGGCGTGCGCACGCGGATCTCGCCTTCGGCGCCGAGCGGCAGCAGCGCGCCGGTCTCGAAATCGGTGATCTTGAATTCGGCGCCGGGCACCGGCAGGCCGACGAAGATCGGCTGGTTGTTGAGATCGAAATCGTCGTCCTGGAAGCCTGATGTGAAGGTGTTGGAGGTGTGGGTCTCCGTCATGCCCCAGGCCGCCTCCATCAGGATCGTGCCGGTGAGATCCTTCCAGCGCTTGCGATAATCGGCGTTGAGCTTCTTGACGAAGGAGACGACGCGGACCTGCTTCAACGACGACAGGTCGAACTCGCGCCAGCGCGGATGGTCCATCAGCTCGACCGCGCCGTCGACCGGCATCGCGGTGATCGTGACCTTGTATTTGTCGATCGCCGCCATCGCGCCGACGGCATCCCAGCGCGCCAGCAGAACCAGCGTCGCGCCGGAGAACAGCGGAAAAATCAGGCCAAAGTTCTCGCCCGCGATCCAGAACTCGGGAAAGAACGACAGGAACACGCTGCTCTCGTCCGAGAGCACCGAGATGCCGTAGTTGGCGGCGGCGGTGTAGACCATGTCGCGATGAGTATGGACGCAACCCTTGGGCATGCCGGTGGTGCCGCCGGTGTAGTTGAGCGCGGCGACGTCGTCGAGCCCGGGCGGCGGCAGCGGCATAGGTGTCGGCAGTGCCGCGAGCGCGGGCAACAGATCGGTCGCGCCCGGGACCGCAATGCGTGGCGTGCGGATCGAGTCCGGTGCGGGAAAGGCAGGCATTGCCGGAACGACATCGGCAAAGCTGGTGACGATGATTTCGCGCAGGCGCACCTCGCTGCGGACCTGTTCGACGACCGGCATGAGCTGGTCGAGCGCGACGATGACCTCGGCCTGGGTGTCGTTGAGCTCATAGGACAGCTCGAACGCGCGCGACAGCGGGCTGACCGGAACGTGGATCGCACCGAGCTTCAGGATGCCGAAGAACACGATATGGAATTGCGGACAGTTCGGCAGGAACACCGCGACGCGGTCGTCCTTGCCCACGCCCTTGGCCGCCAGCAGCGCCGCGAAGCGGTCGCTCTGCCGGTCGAGATCCGCGTAGGTGGTGATGTGGCCATAGAAGATCACCGCGGCACGCTCGGGACTGCGCTTCGCCCAGGCGCGCAGATATTCCGTCAAGGGAACTTCGCCGTGCAGATAGTTCGGAGATCGCGGCATGCCCTTCGGCCAGGCCTTGTCCCACAGGCCGCGCAAGGTGGCGAGGTAATCCTTCTCGTCGAGGCCCGCGTTCATGACGTCCTTCCCGTGTTGCTTTTCTTCTCGCGAAAGCACGCGCGTGCCGTCGATCGACATCGTTACACGTCGAGCACGGCAGAGGTCATGTCAAGGAAAACAGTTTTCCGCATCACGGCCGATGCCGCGACGCGGAAAAATCAGACGTCACGCGGCGCTTCTTCGTTACGCGGCGCGCACGCCCGCGACGAAGGTGCTGACCTCGTTTTCGAGGGATTGCAGCTTCTGCGTCAGCCGGCCGCTCGATTGCAGCACGAGCCCGGCGGCCTGGCCGGTCGCCGCGGTGGCATCGGTCACGCCGGAGATATTTTGCGAGACCTGGTCGGTGCCGGAGGCCGCCTCCTGCACGCTGTGGGCGATCGCCTGCGTGGCCGCGCCCTGCTCCTCGACGGCGGCGGCGATCGACGAGGAGATCTCGTTGACCTCCATGATGGTGGCGCGGATGCTCTCGATGTTGCCGACGACCTGATTGGTCTCGGCCTGGATCGCGGTGATCTGCGCGCCGATCTCGTCGGTCGCCTTCGCGGTCTGGCTCGCCAGCGACTTCACTTCGCTCGCGACCACCGCAAAACCCTTGCCGGCTTCGCCGGCCCGCGCCGCCTCGATGGTGGCGTTGAGCGCGAGCAGATTGGTCTGCGAGGCGATCTGGTTGATGAGGTCGATGACCTCGCCGATCTTGTGCGCGGCCGCAGCCAGCCCCTGCACGGTGTCGTTGGTGCGCTGACCGTCGGCGGCCGCCTTGTCGGCTACCGTTGCGGCCTGTGCGACGCGCTGGCTGATCTCCGAGATCGACGACGACAATTGGCTGGCCGCGGAAGCCACCGTCTGGACGTTGGTCGAAGCCTGCTGGCAGGCGGATGCGACGAAGCTCGCGCGGTCGCTCGCCTTGTTCGCGGTCTCCGACATGCCCTGCGCGGCCTGCTGCATCGCACGCGCTTCGTTGAAAACATCGCGGACGACTGCCTGGACGCTCGCCTCGAACTTGCCGGCGAGGTCGGTCATCGCCTTGCGCTTCTCGTCATCGGCTTTGCGCTTCATCTCTTCCTGTTCGGTATGCATCTGGCGAACGGCCGACGCATTGTCCTTGAACACGGCGAGTGCCTTGGCCAGCCCGCCGACCTCGTCTCTGCGATCGGTGTAGGGCACCTCGAAGGCGCTGTCGCCGGCGGCGAGGCGATCGGTCAGCGCGGTGATCCGGGCCAGCGGGCGGGTGACGCTGCGGCCGATCAGGAAGGAGGCGCCGAGCACGAGGACCAGCACGGCCAGACAGACGTAGCCGAACGTCATCGCGGCCTGGCGGAAGACGGCGTCGACGTCGTCGAGATAGATGCCGGTGCCGATGATCCAGCCCCAGGGCGCAAAGCCCTTCACATAGGAGATTTTCCCGACCGGCTGGTCGAAGCCGGGCTTCGGCCAGAGGTAGCCATAGAAGCCCGCACCCTGCTTCTTGACGACGTCAACGAAGCCCATGAACAGCGCGTTGCCGGCGGGGTCCTTCATGCCGGACAAATCCTTGCCGTCGAGCTCGGGCTTGATCGGATGCATGACCATCTTGGGGGTCATGTCGTTGATCCAGAAATACTCCACCTTGTCGTAGCGCAGGCTCTTGATCTCGGCCATGGCAGCCGCCTGAGCCTGTTCGCGCGGGAGTTTTCCCTCGCTCTCGAGCTTCTGATAATGGGCGAGGATGCCGTAGCCGACGTCGACCATCTGTTGCGTCTTGGCCTGGCGATCGGCGACCATCTGGGTGCGCAGGGTCGACAGCGCAATCGGTGCCAGCGCGATCATGCCAAGCAGGCTGATGCCGACAATGAGGACCAGCTTGAAACTGATGCGGGAGAAAATCATCGGAGCTCGCAAAATTGGCAGTTCAGATATGCCAAGTTATCCCGGCTCCCCTTAGCAAAGCTTTAATCATTCCGGTTCCGCCAGGCGGCCGCCGAAGGCGGCGCACCGTTTTCGTATTCCAACGACATGACCCCGCATCCGAATGTAAACCTCTTCAAATCTAGAACACCTCGATATCGCCCTTCCGCGCGTTGACTTGGACGGGGCTCTGGCCGAACGATCGATGCAGACAATCAGCGCCCGCTGTGGCGTGAAATCGGCCAAGGGCCAGAGGCTCCATGCATCCATCGACATCACGAGGGTCTCTCGACCTTCCGGCGCTCAGCGCGGCGGAACGGCTCTTCATCTGGGGATTCCGGGCCAAGGCACGCAGCGGAGGTGCTGTTCCGACCGCAGCCGATATCCAGGAGGTGTACGACCATTTTCGCGTGGGCGATGCCGTGGCCTCGCTGGAATCCATCATCGAGATCTTCGCCTGCACGGCCCATACGGCCATCGAGGTGCACTGCCCGACTTGTCCGCGCGTGTCTGACAGCGAGCAGGAAATTCTGCACGCCATCGCCGCGGCACAGCAGGATCGCATCGACATCGTACGCGAACGGTTCGAGAGCTGGCTGCCGCCGGTCGGCGCCGATTGGGCGCTCGCGCCCGTGCGGGGCCTGGCGACGATCTTCCGCATGGCAGGTCTCATCCTGCCCGACCGGCAGGTGCGGTCCTTCGACCATGGACGGACCATGGCGATGAAGAGCTGGCTGGTCGGAAGCCCGACCTTGCACTGACGAGATCGTTCATGCCCCCCGATATTTGCGGTTCTGTGACGATCCCGGACGCCGGCCAGCCGCGGCTCTGTCCGCTCCAGGCCGCGCTTGCGGCGCGTCCCTGCGTCGAAAGCTACGATGATTTCTGCCGCGTCGCGCTGTCCTTGTTCCGGTTCATCGGGGCGGCCTATACGACCGGCGCGTCCGATTGCTGGGAAGCGGCCTATCGCTTTGCCGACGAGGCGCCGGGCATCTCCGACAGCCCGCTGCTGGTGGCACGCGCTGCCGCGCTGGTCAGAATCCTGCGCAGCGGCCGCCCATGCGAGCTGTGCTTCATGCCACCATCCTGCCGGCGCCTGTCGAAGGACGAGGCCGGATTGATGCAATTGCTGGCGGTCGCGCGCCGCAAGCAGCCGGGCGAACTCGAATCCATCGTCGGCCAGCTGGTCGGCTCCGGCAAGGAGGACGCGGCGACACGGGCGGTCAACGCGCTTGCACTGTGCTGAGGCTTTGACGGGTACCGGGCGCATTTCCCCCTCTTGAGAATTTCCGGCCGGAAGGGTCTGATAGGCTGCGGAGCAAGCCTCCGCCGAGCTGAACTCGGAACCTGAACGGCATGACCATGTCGGCCGAGCAATTGTGGAGCCTGCCGGAAACCGCGCTGGTCGGCGCCTATGCGGAGGCGCGACGCCGCTACGCGGAGAAGAAGTTCGAGCGCGACACCCAGCGGGCGAGGCTCGAATGGATGCGCGCAAAGCTGTTCGTCAACACGCAAGGCAACGTGACCGAACGCAAGATGGCGGTCGACGTCTCCGAGGAGCTGGCGCGCAAGGGCCAGGAGGTGCGCGAGATGACGCGCGACCTCGATATGCTGAAGATCGACGTCGACGTGATCGACACCATGATCCGGCTCCGCGGCGCGCACGGCGCTCCGCCCGTTCACGGCGAAGAGACGACTGAGAAGCCGATCGAGCCGGAGGGCGAGTGAGATGGCCGCATTCCGGGGGAGCTGCCTGTGCGGCGAGATCGCGTTCGAGGTCGAGGGTCCGCTCGACCGCTTCCTCAATTGCCATTGCTCGCGCTGTCGCAAGGCGACCGGGACGGCGCATTCCTGCGAGGTGATCGTGAGGGCCGAGGCGCTGCGCTGGCTGCGCGGTGAGGCATCCGTCGCGCGCTTCGACCTGCCCAACGCGCGCAGCTTTGCGACCGCGTTCTGCAAGCTTTGCGGTAGCCCGATGCCGCACCTCACACGCAGCGGGCGCGAGGCGATCATCCATGCCGGCGCGTTCGACGAGAAACTGGATGCGGCGCCCGACCGCCACGTGCATTGGGCATCGCGCGCGGACTGGTATGTGCACGGGGATGGGTTGCCGGTCGAGGATTGAAGCATCGCGCTTGCCTCATGCACGAGCAACGCAGGCTTCCATGATGCCGTTGAGCTCCGCCTGCGAGAGCACCCCGAGCTCGGCGATGAAGACGATCCGCGCGCGCGGCAGGCCCGGCGCGGGCGCATCGCCCGGGGCCAGCGTGGCGCGGCCGGCGGCGAATTGAAACACCATCTGGCGGCCGGGCTGCTCGACCGTCTCGAACAAGCCTTTTGCGCGCGCAAGTTTCGGAGCAAGCCGGCCGATCGCCTGTTGCAGGCGCGGCAGCGAGAGCGGGCGCTCCGAGGTCCAGCTCAGCGTTTCGAAGCGGTCCTCTGCCGGCCGCTTCGGGCCTGGCTCGCGCGGCGCTGGCGCGCGATCGACATGCGCTGGAAATAGCAGCGCGGATGGAATCTCGCCGTGCGGCGCATCGACGACCATTGCAGGAACGCGCTGGGCGCGAATGGCCGCGCGCATCCGCATCCCCGCGCCCTCGCCCGCCAGATCGAGCTTGCTGAGCGCCACGATGTCGGCGACGCGCAATTGCGAGCGCTGGAGCGCATCGTCGAGGGCGGCCGGCGACGTGCCAGCGTCCATCACGCAGAGCACCGTCTCCAGCGGCGCCTCGCGCAGGATCACGGGATCCATCAGATTGCGGACGATGTCGGCGGGATCGGCGACGCCGCTGGTCTCGATGACGATGTAGTCGGGCCTCGGATCGCGCCGCAGCAGCGTCGAGAGCGTGCGGAGCAGGTCGCCTTCGAGCGAGCAGCAGATGCAGCCATTGGCAAGGCTCACCACGCCGTCGCTGGCGCCCGCGATCAGCTCCGCATCGATGTTGATGGCGCCGAAATCGTTGACGATTGCGGCAATGCGCCGTCCCTCCGCGTGCACCAGCAGATGGTTCACAACCGTGGTCTTGCCCGCCCCCAGAAAGCCCGTGACCAGGAGAATGGGGACCGGCATGGGTCAGCCCTCGACGACCGGACGGCGCACGGGTTTGCCCGGCCGCGCCGTGACATCGAGAATGCCGTCGCCGATCAGCACCTGGCCGCTGACGACGAGGTGCCGTACGCCCTCGGACGGACGGTTCATCGCCGTGAAGGTGGCGCGGTCCGAGAGTCTTTCGTAATCGAACACGACGATGTCGGCATCGGCGTCTTTCGCGAGCCTGCCCTTGGCGCGCATCGCGGGCGTGCTCTGCGACAGAATTTCCGCCGGAATCAGTGCGCATTTGCGCACGCCTTCCAGCAGCGACACCGTCTTGCGCTCGCGCACCCATTCGCGGATGAACTTCGTGAAGCAGCCGGCCGAGCGCGGATGCGAGGTGGCATCGTCGGGCAGCGGCCAGGCATCACCGGTGTAGGTCTTGCCGTCCGACGTCGTCCACGGCATCGCGTCGGAGGCGATCGCGCCGCCGGGATACAGCACCGACATGTCGAGCAGGTCGCGGTGATGCGCATTGTGTTCGGTGTCGAGGATGTGCCAGAGCACCAGCGAGGACGGCTCTTCCGCCTGCGCCTTCAACAGCTCCTCGCGGTCGTGGAAGCGATAGCCGTCGGTGACGCGCTGCACGGAATCGTAGCCGGTGCCGTTGCGCTCGACGAATTCGGGGTCGCTGAAGAAGGCGGCGGCCAGCACGGTCGAGCCGGTGCCGTAGGGATAGGCTTCCACCGTGATCGGCAGGCCCTGGGCCTGTGCTTTTGCGATCAGCACGCGGCAACGCTCGACGTCGGTCTTGCTCGACGAGTTGAAATGGCAAATGTGCATGTGCGCGCCGGTGGCGCCGGCATAGCCGATCAGGCGGATATAGGCTTCCACCGCGCTTTCGGGGTCGATCCGCGACATGAAGGCGACATGGGTGAAGGTCGGCACGTTCTTGGCCGCAGCCAGCTGGCAGACCGCGGTCAGCTCCTGCACGCCGGCGCCCGGCGCGTAGGCATTGAGGATGCCGATGCCGATGCCGCCTTCGTTGAGGCCGCGCGAAAGACGTTCGAGAATGCCCGCGACCTCGGCGTCGGTCGCGACGTTGTCCATCCAGCGGCGGTCGCGCATAGCGTTGCCGAACGCCTCCAGCGAGCTCTCGGCGTTGGAGCCCGTCATCGCGCCGATCCGCGCAAAGGCCCAGTTGGTGGCGGCGCCGTAGTTCAGCACGCGCCCCTTCCTGGCCTGGCGCTCATACCAGGACCCGACCGGCAGCACGCCAGCCTCGAGATCGAGCGTGGTCGTGACGCCGTCGAACGCCTGCATGCGGTCGGCCGGGATCGACTGGCCGTGCGCGTGCAAGTCGATGAAGCCGGGGGCGACTACGAGCCCGGTCGCGTCGATCACCCGTTCAGCGCCGCCGAGACCCGTGCCGACGGCAGCGATCTTGCCATCCACCACCGCCACATCGCCGACGGCATCCATCCCACTCGCGGGATCCACCACCCGGCCGCCAGAGATCACCAAGCCGCTCATATCGTCACTCCTCCACCTCGATATCGCATCAAGGCAGATTCCGCGAGCGACGACCACCTCCACTGAAGCCGACGCAGCATGCTCACAAGGAAGGTCATTTGGCAGGCAAATCGCAGACATGCGTTTGCATCCTCGCGGCATGACTTGCCCGAGCTGTGCTTCTCTTCACACCCTCTCGAAGGAAAGGGCGCAGGGAAGGCCGGGCGCCGGCTGGCACCCGTAAAGACCCCCGTGCTGAACAGATGCACACGCAATGCACAGGGGAGACACAGGGCAGCCGAAACCAGGCCTTCCCTGCGCGATGGTTTGACGGCCTATGCCGCGCTCTCCTGGGAGCCGAACTTTCCTTCTGGCCTCCCTCGCCCCGCGAATTGGATGATGCAGTCTGCCCGGTTGGGCTCGCTCGCATCTCCGCGAAAGGCTTGACCGTAGCAACGACGGCCAGGACCACACGGTTTCGCCGTACGCGAGGACGCCGTTCGTCTTCGCGGGTCACGCGTGCTCACGAGATGATCTCGCCCTGCACGCGCAAGCTCCGCCTTTAACGCCGCCCGCGTCCACCGCAACTCCCAGCCCGCGCTCGAAACGACGTACGACCGCCCCTTTGGTGGGCTGGGATGGCCGACACATACGACAAATCCGAATTTCGGTAAAGTGGAATATTTTTGTTGAGCCGGGTTGACAGCGGATTGGGGTGTTTCGCTCACCGTTGACGCCAGCGCACCAACTCGACGAGTTCTCCTGCGGCAAGCCATCGCTCGACCGCTGGCTGAAAACGCGAGCGCTGTCCAACCAGGAAAAGGGTCTTACCGCCGTCATGGTGGTGCACGAGATGAACCGGGTGGTCGGTCATTATGGCCTTGCACCGACGGCCATCGTTCCCTCGTCCCTGCCGCGGTCGATACGAACCGGTCAGCCGCCTGACCCCGTTCCCTGCCTCTTGCTGGGACAGCTCGCGACCGACGAGAATTGGATCGGCAAGGGGATCGGCACCGGCCTGCTCAAGCATGCACTCCGGCGCTGCGTCACGGCCGCAGGCCTGATCGGAGGACGCGCTGGTCGTCAATGCAGTCGACGCCGATGCTGCTGCGTTCTGGAAACGGCGCGGGTTCATTGCCTCGAAGGACGATGCGCTCGTTCTCCACAGATCGATCGCCGACCTTGCGGCGTCGCTTCGTTAGATCAGGCTGCTTTGGTATATTGTTCGCTCCAGATCACGCAGACGCCGAAGGTTGTTCGGTCGGCGCGGCAAGGCGAAGTAACGCCCCTGGCGTATGATCCATTCATAGAGCCAGAGCCGGATGTGTGGGCCGCGCTGGACGAGGAGGAACGGATCGATCTCGTGATGGCGTACCATAGGCGCGCCAGAATCCGCCTTCCGCGGGAGAAAGTGCACGCTGTTTTTCATGTGATCGTGGAGAGCCAAATTGCCGATCCCACGCTGCCGGTGCGACGCGTCGCGGGGCGGCTGATGTCCGAAGGACTCGATCGTCACGAAGCCATCCATGCGATCGGCTCGGTGCTAGCCGAACACATGAACGACCTGATGCGCGAGACCAAATCGGGCGACGAGAATGTCGATGCGAAGCCCGATCAGAACCCGAATAAGGCTTATTTGGCCCAGCTGGAACTATTGACGGCGGATGCTTGGCGTCAGTCGGCCTGACCGGCGTGGCCACGCTCCATTCGATCGAAATCACGGACTGATCCGGCGCTCGTGCGAACGCCGCGACTTGAACCGGCCGCAAAGCAGCTCCGCCGTCTTCTCGCCCCCATTGTCATTCAGGGAGCTAGGTGGGGCGGCGTTACCGGGGGCAAAGTTCCCGAGGGTTCCGTTTGATCGTCCAACGTCATCTGCAACAAGCCTCCCATCATTCCGTTTCGCGTCGCGCCCTGCTCGGCGGACTCGTGTCGGCAGGAAGTGCGCTCGCGCTCGGCGGATGCGCCGGCCTGGGTGCGACCGGCGCGCGCTACGATGCCTCGTCACTCTCTGTCGATTCCACATTGCTTGTCGCCACCACGCGCAAGCCCGTGAATGGTGCTCGCGCCAAACCCTGGTTCGGGCCGGAGCGCGCAACGAGCATGACGGTCGCGCGGGCCAAGCTGGTGGCGCCCGACGAGAGCCGCCTGTCTCTCGCCTCGGTTGGACTTGGCAGTTGGCGTCTTGATCGGATCGACGCCACCGCCGACGCCGCCGATCTCGCGACGCAGGCCGGCGGCGGAGACGTGCTGATCTATGTGCACGGCTTCAAGCAGACGTTCGAGACGGCGGTGCTGGATGGCGCCTATCTCTCCGATGCGATCAAGTTCCGCGGCCGGACCATGGTGTTCGCCTGGCCCTCCAAGGCAGGACTGTTCGACTATGCCTATGACCGCGACAGTGCGATGTGGTCGCGCGACGATTTCGAGCGCGTGCTCTCTGCGCTCGTGTCCGCGCCAAGCGCTGGCCGCGTCCACATCGTTGCGCACAGCATGGGAACCATGCTGACGCTCGAAAGCCTGCGCCAGCTCTATGCGCGATACGGCGACACGGTCACCGGCAAGATCGGCGCGGTGGTGTTTGCCGCGCCCGACATCGACATGGACGTGTTCTCGTCGGCGATCCAGCGCATCGGTCCGCTGGCCGGCAAGATCACCGTGATCGCCTCGACCAACGACCGTGCACTGGCGCTGTCGGGACAGCTCGCAGGCGGCATGACCAGGGTCGGCGCCGCCGAGAAAGCCGCGATCGCGCGGCTCGGAGTGCGCGTGGTCGATGCGTCCCAGGAAGGTTGGGGCATCATCAACCACGACCTGTTCCTGTCGAATGCGGAAGTGCAGCAGGTGATCCGCCGCTCGATCGACGGCACGGCGGCGTGAGAGGGCGGCTGGCATCGCTCGCCGACACAGCCTGGAGGAGACCGAGCGGCACATCGCCTATTTCACCGCGGCATGGTTCAAGGACCGCCTGGCGGCCCTGCGAGGCGATCGAGACGCCTTACCGGCGGCGGGTGCGGATGATGGAAGCTCGCCCATACCGGCTCCGGTTCCGGGGCCGCCAAGTTGGCGCCGAATAGCCGTGCCAGCGCTTCTGCAAAGAGCGTCGCTCCGGCGAGATTAGCCGCGTGGCGGTCTGCGGCAGCCTCCCACCTGCGGATCAAACAAGTCTCCACCGGCCGCACCAGCAATCCCAGCGCAGGCAACGCCAATAGCAAGATCGCCACGCTCTCCCGTGGTGCACATCCGCCACCCAGCTGTGCGATCCCAAGCACCGTTGCCAATCCGATCGTCAGGCGCCAGACGGTGAACCACTCGCGATGATAGCCCGCGAGGTGACCAGCCTCATGGGCCACCACAGCAAGTACCTGCTCGGTTGGCATTCCGGCAACCAGCGTGGCATCAAGAAGAATACACCGTCGCGCGACGATCCCTTGGGCGCGCGCGTTCATCTGGCTCGGCCGTTGTAGGTCGTTTGCAATTCGGACCGTCGTTCCTTCCAGTCCGGACCGTCGCATCACCGCCTCGATCTCTGTCGCCAACGACCCTGACTCGATCGCGGACAGGACGCGGCCGGACGGCGGAACTGCCTCCCGCAAGACAAGTGTGATCGCGAATCCCACCCAAGCCACCAGCCACCACCCGGTCTCCGGCATCGCCCATCCCACCACGGCAGCGACTGGAACGCTTTGCCGCCCCTCCGCGTAGAAGAGCCGTAAGCGCTCCCGAAAAAAAGCGCGCCACTCCCGAGTTCGCCCCCTGCGCTGGATCCACGCCGCCACTGAAACATCAAGCAATGTCGGCACCGCTACCGCGATCGGCAACAACAGCAGCGGACCGCTAAGCTGAGACAGAGCACTCACCCCTCCCAATGCCGCAGTCAGCGCAAGGAGCGATCGCGCGCCTCCTCGCAACGCCAGCCGCCGGATTCGCTCGGATTCACGGACAAGCACCGCGCCTTCTGTCCGTCGTCCGAGCCAAGCCAATCCACGGCGAGCAATCCAGATCTCGATCGCCGCCACACCGAGCGCCAATCCCGCGATCGTGGTGGACAGCAATCCGATCATGTTCGGCTTCCAGACTAGTACCTAAGGACTATTGCTGCTTCGCGATCGCGGCCAACACAATAACCGCGCGGCAGTCCAACGGATGACCGCCTCGGGCATCAACAACAGAAAAAGCAACAAAGACAAATCGGCAATTGGGAGGATGCATGACTGAAGCCGCCCGGCTTGACCCAAATGACATCGTCGAACTCCATCCGATGTATCTGTTGCGGTGGGAGGAGGCCGAGCAAGCTCACGTCCTTCTCTATCCCGAGGGAATCGTGAAGCTCAACTCATCCGCCGCAGAGATTCTGAAGCGGGTCGTCGGCGGTCGCCGCATCGATGATGTGGTCGCAGAATTGACGGCCCTGTGTGACGGGCAGGATATTTCTGCCGACATCCTCGCATTTCTGGAGATTGCCAATGACAAAGGCTGGACCCGCGTTAAGACTTGATGGGCAGGGCCGGCCATTGTGGCTGGTGTGCGAGCTGACCTATGGTTGCCCGCTTAAATGCCCGTGGTGCAGCAACCCGCTCGATCTTGACGCCTATCAAAATGAGCTGTCCACCGAGGAGTGGAAGCGGGTCATGCGCGAGAGCCGGACGCTTGGCAGCCTGCAATTGGGTTTCACTGGCGGTGAGCCATTGATGCGCCGCGACCTCGAGGATTTGGTGGCCGAGGCAGATCGCCTCGGCTACTACACTAACCTGATCACCTCGACGGTCGGCATGAGTGCCAAGCGGCTGTCCCGTCTCAAAGCCGCCGGCCTGAAGCAGATCCAGGTCAGTCTGCAATCCCACGATGCTGCGACCACCAACGCTTTGGTGGGCGCGTCGGTCCACGACCACAAGATCGCTATGATCCGCGAGATCAAGGCGCAGGGCTTCCCGGTCGTTCTGAACATCCCTGTCGTCCGGCAAAATATTGCCCACACCGGCGCCTATCTCGAGATGGCGCTGGACCTCGGTGTTGATTATGTCGAATTCGCCAACGTCCAATATTACAACTGGGCGCTGGTCAACCGTGACGAACTGATGCCGTCGCTCGAGGAGCTGAAGGCATCCGAAGAGGCCATCAACTCCTTTCGTCAGAGGATCGGCAAGAAGATGGTCATCTACTTCGTCATTCCAGACTATTTCAACGGACGCCCCAAGGCGTGCATGAACGGGTGGGGTAGCATCATCATGACCATCGCCCCCGACGGCGTCGCCCTACCCTGCCAGGAGGCGCGCCTGCTCAAGGGTCTCAACTTCCCCTCGGTGCGGGAGCATTCGGTGGAATGGATATGGAAAGAGTCGCCGGCATTCCGCACCTATCGCGGCGACGCCTGGATGAAGGAGCCATGCCGGAGTTGCAGTGAACGGGAGAAGGATTTCGGAGGCTGCCGCTGCCAGGCCTATTTGCTGACCGGTGATGGCGCCAACCCCGATCCGGCCTGCTCGAAGTCGCCATTCCATCATCTGGTCGAGGAGGCAATCGTCGAAGCACATCGGCCGCAGCGCAATTCGCGCCCGCTGGTGATGCGCGAGGTCGGCGTAGCTTCCTCGACACAGTAGATACTACTTATTGCCGATACTTTCGGCAGTCGGTGGCCCCTAACGTTTCAAGCGTGTACGTTCACTCAAAGGGAGAAGTGCGCCATGAAGTGGGAAAAGCCTGCCTATTGCGACCTGCGTATGGGCTTCGAAGTCACCGCTTACGTCTTCGTCCGCTAAGTCGGGACGGGAGAGGGACCTTCGGGTCCCTTTTCCGCCTATTTATTTGGATGCTCATGGCGCCGCCGCCTCCCTTTCGCAAGACGATCCTCGACTCGTTCGGGGGCACTGTCGGTTGCGGTTTGGCGCTGACTATTGCTCTTGCGCTCGCAATCCGCCTTCTTGTCCTTGGACATCCGTGATGCATGCCGGGTTGATCGATCTCGTCTTGCGCTGGCTGCACGTCGGCGGTGCGCTGATCTGGATCGGCCACAACTACGCCAATTTCATTTCCCGGCCTGACTTCATTCCGTTTGCAGACGATACTGAACCGGCGGCCGCGACCGGGAATGACTTTCAGTCTCGGCTTCGACGCGAACATGGCGCCTTCCGCTGGGCCTCGGTGGTGGTCTGGTCGACAGGCCTCGCCATGCTGCACCGAAATGGAATGCTGATGGATGCCGTGACGCTGTCGGGGACTGCTGCTCCCATCGGCATGGGATTTTGGATTGGCACCATGATGGTGCTCAACCTTTGGCTCGTCCTTTGGCCGCACCAGAAGAAGGTTCTGGGCTTTGTCCCTGCTTCCTACAAAGAGAGGGTGCAATGCTCGCGGGTGACGTTCCTGTCGGCGAGGGTCAACACCCTGCTATCGATTCCGCTCCTGTTCCTGATGGTAGCGGGAGCGCACGGCTTGCTGCTCGATTGAAGGCGCGCGTCCATCGCCTTGCGCTCGTCGCCAGCGATCTGGCCTGTCGCCTGCCACTTGCGCAGCGCGGCTTCATGGCGACCAGCGCCTTCGGCCTGCGGTTCGCCTCGCCCATCGGGGTCGCGGCGGGATTCGATTCCTTCGGACACATCGGTCGCCGATTTGGTCGTCTCGGCTTCGGGTTCGCCGAGATCGGAACCGTCTGCCTGAGAGGCGCGGTTGGGCGTCCATCGTTGTCCCAGGCCTTGGTCGCGGCCGGCCGTCCCGGCCCGGCCAGGCTTGGCATCGTGATCGGCCCGGACGACGGAAGCCCTTCCGTCCAAGCAATGAACGATGTGGCCGAGTGCCTTGAAGCCTTGGCTCCGCTGGCGGATTACGTCAGTCTTAGCTTGTGCGGTAAGGGCGGTTCATTGCGCTGGCCGCTGCGCGAAAGCCTGGCTCTCATGCGCCGGACCGCTCAAGGTGTCCGTTCAGTGCCATTGCTGCTCAAGGTCCCGACCGAACCGCATCTCGGTGATCTGGCCGAAGCTGCCAGGACAGAAGGTTACGACGGAATCGTTGTCGAGGGCGCCGATGCCACCCTTATCGCGCATCTTCATTTCCTGATGCCGGTTGTGGCGGTTGGGGGGATTCATCGCCGTCGCGACATGCGCAATCGCTTGGATGCCGGCGCCAGCCTTGTTCAATGCTGCCGTGCGCTCATGTGGAGTGGCCCACTTGGCGCAATTTCTCTATGTCGGCAATAGCACCACATGGAAGTCCGAGATTGGCAGACGGCAAATATCTCAAGCGAATTCCTGCGCCATAGGTCTGCGGCGGCCCGCTCGTTTGCGTTGAGAGTACAACGGCATGGTGCCTCTAGGCATTCCGCAGGCCGATCAATGGCGCGCACTGATCGCGACCCGCAGCACCCTGCCCCGTGCGATCAACGCTGCACGCTCATCTGGGGGACCAGGAGCGTGCAGCACGCACGGCACAGCGTCCCGCGATTTGCCCAAAGACCGTCCCAAGGGTCATTCCGACCCCGGCAAGATATCCGCTCGCCAAGATATTCGCCAACATGATCTGGCCCGCGGCAAACACGTTCGCCGCGGGTCGACCGCTTGCCATGATCACGCGCGCATGATCGTCCACCTTCACGCCGAGATAACTGAAGGTCACGCCGGGTCGAAGCGGATAGCCACTGAACGGAGGCGTGTCGATCGACATCGCCCACTTTGACTTCGGCGGTACAATGTCCTCGGCTCGCGCCAAACGACCTGCTTTTCGATCGGATGCGTCTGTGATCGCGGCATTGAAAGCGTGGATCGTTGTCGCCAGATCCGCTGGATTCAGCTTAAGCTCCACTGCCAATTCGGAGATCGTTTGCGTCCGGATCGGCGGATAGAAGGATGGTCGGAAGAGACCTTCGGCCTTTGAGTCGAGAATCGCGTATGCAATCTGGTCCGGACATCGCGCAACGAGCTTGCCCCAGACTGCAAATCTTCTTGGTCCGACCTCCTCACCTTCATCATGGAACCTTTGACCGTTACGATCGACGACAACACTGTAAGGCACGCAGTCCAACCGCGTGACGATGCCACCGTCGAACTTCGGCGCCCGCGCATCGACCGCAACCATGTGGCACTGCCCGGGCTCACCGATCGGCACCACGTTCTGATCGAGCAAACTCGCGAGAACGCGCCCCTTCGCCTGGCGCGCGCCCCGAATGACAAAGCGATTTGCCGCGTCTCCCCAGTAATGCTGGAGCCAATCCGTGTTCGCCTGTGATCCGCCGCACGAAACAACAACCGCTCTGGTTCGGACTCTCGTCAGGGCACAATTGCTAATGGCATGTATCTCGCAAGCCACGCCGTGATCGAGTGGCACGGAAAGGACTTCAGTGTCGTAGGCGATATCAACGCCGATCCGCTCTGCCTTCCGGTAATATGCGTTCAGCAAGGCCTTGCCTCCTCCGAGAAGAAAGGCTGTTTTCCGCGATGGGCGATTTCCGATGCGCGACTTCTCGAATTGGATGCCACATTGCTCCATCCAGCGGACTATGTGGGCTGACCCCTCGATCATGAGGCGCGCGAGGTTTTCATCGGTATGCCCAGCAGTCGCTTGCGCCAAGTCGGCCCAGTATTCGTCCCCGCAATAAGCTTGATCTGGAAGGACACTTGGTGGGTCGCACTTGACTCGCAAATTGCGAGCATGGCGGGTGCTTCCGCCCCTTAGAGCTCTTGGCGCCTGCTCGAGCAGAAGCACCGACGCTCCTGCCTGACGCGCAGAAATCGCCGCGCAAAGTCCCGCGTTTCCGCCCCCCACGACCACGACGTCGTAAGTCCGCGACGAGTTGGAGAGGTGTGAGTTCGCAAGCGTCATGGGGCCGTCTGTCGACGCGTATCTTGTTTCGCGCTCGAGTACAACATGATCGGCTGATCGATGAACTGGCGCCCTAAGAAGCCGCAATAGTTCTCAGTCGCACCTCTTGGAGCGGTGACTGTGGTTGGACCGCCGCGATATCCAGCTATGCCAAATGGTCAAGCCATCACGGAGATTCGCTGAGCCACCCCTGCTGCGGACAGATTCGAGCGGTGCGCTGGCAGCATCCGGGTTACTTCACCGCGATTTCGATCAGTGTAGGGCCACTGCGCCCAAGCGCGTCAACGATCGCGGCTCGAATGGCATCGGGAGCGTCGGCCCGTACCGCCGGGACGCCCATCGATGCGGCCAAAGCCTGGAAATCGATCGGGGGATCGTTGACGTCCATGCCGACGAATCGCCCGGCGACGGCATTCGTGCAGCCCAGCTGGCGCGCGATATTTTGCAGCACCCCGTAGCGTCGATTGTTGAAGATGAAGAACAGGACGTTGGCCCGATAGCGCGCGGCGCTCCACAGCGCTTGCGGTGAATACATCGCGCCGCCGTCTCCAACGAAGGACGCAACCGGACCGTCATGGAGCAGCGCTGCGCCGACGGCCGCGGGCATGTTGCACCCGAGGACGCCACCACGAGCGAAGAAGTAGCGACCGGGCCGAGTCGTCAAGATGTCCTGGACCTTGCCGAACGTGGCGGCTGAGTCATTCGCGAGCAAGGTGTTGGCTGGCAATGCGTCCGACACGGTCAGCACGGCCGCATCGGGGCTCAGCGGCAATTCCGTCATGTCGCTCATGATTTGCGCACGTATCGCCGCCTCGTAATCGCGCTTGGTCGCGGCTCTGCGTGCCAATCGCGCGGCGACCTCCGGGCCCTTGACGAGGCCGCTGAGACGGATCGCGGCGGCCTGGAGCGTTGCGCCGATGTTGCCCAGCAGCGCTGCGTCGGCAGGGTGCTCGCGGCCCAACGCCTCGGCATTATCCGCCACATGAAGGACCTTGAACCCCTCAGGTATCGGCCTCACATCGCGATAGGGATAGGCGACGAAGGCGCGACCGCCCACTAGCACCAGAGCCTGCGCCGTTTCCAGATGTTCGCGCATCACCGCGAAGTCGGGCTTGAAGACTCCGGCCCAGCATGGATGAGCCGAGGGAAAGGCGGAGCGCGAGGTAAGTTGCGTGCCCCAGACCGCGTAGCCACCGGCCTCTGCAATCGCGACAATGCCGGGAGCTGCGGAGGCCGGCAGATCGTCGCCAAGCAGAATGATGACCTTTTCGGGATCGAACCCGGCCAGCGTATCGGCGAGGGCATCGGAATCGGGGGATGCGCCGAGACGCGGCGCCGCCGAGGCCGCCGGCGTTGATCCGCTGATCGGCTGGTCGAGCACGTCCATCGGCAGTGAAAGGAAGACCGGGCCGCACGGCGGCGTGCGGGCGATTTCGAAGGCGCGACGCAATGCGGCACCGAGGTCCTCGCCACGTCGGACTTCCTTGGCCCATTTGGTGACAGGTTCGGCGAGCGCGACAAGATCGCCGGAGAGCCACGGCTCGGTCATCAGATGACGGGTATCCTGCTGGCCGGCCGTGACGACGAGCGGGGTCTCGCTCGCCTTGGAGGCGACCAGCACTCCCATGGCGTTGCCGAGCCCGCCCATGGCATGAAGGTTGACGAATCCGGTCCTGCCGGACGTCAGCGCCCAACCATCCGCCATGCCGACGGCCGTCGCTTCCTGAAGTCCGAGCACATAGGTGATATCGGACGCATCGACGAGCGCGTCCATCAACGGCATCTCGGTCGATCCGGGGTTGCCGAAGACATGAGAAATCCCTTCGTCGCGCAGGATCTCGAGCAGAACGTCGCTGGCCCGTCGCGTCATCACAATCTCCTCGCCCCCTTGGTCTCGCAACGAGCCTAGCGGCGCGATGACGGCAGCGGGAGGCGATTTGGCGACGCCTCGCGTCCCATTTTGGCATCTGATATCTTCAAAATACAAAAGCATGGTATGAGATTGCGTATGGACGATATCGATCGCAAGATTCTGCGGCTTCTTCAGGAGGACGCCACCCTCCCGAACCAGGACTTGGCGGCCCGCGTGGGACTCTCGCCCTCGCCCTGTCTACGTCGGGTGAAGGCGCTGGAGGCCGCCGGGATCATTCGTCGTTACGTGGCGCTGGTCGATGGCAAGACAGTGGGCGCGGGTTTCGTCGCCTTCATCGAGGTGCGGCTGGAAAAGCAGGCCGAAGCCTATTCAAGGCGTTTCGAGACGGCGATGCGGGGACGTCCCGAGGTGATCGACTGCTGTTTCGTCACCGGCGATTTCGACTATCTGCTCAAGGTGGCGGTCGCCGACCTCGATGAATTTCATCGCTTTCTCACCCAGATCCTGACTCGCATCGTCGGAGTTGCCAACACTCGCACGATCATACCGGTGAAGCAGATCAAGGAAACGACGGCCTTGAAGATCGCTTGAGAAAGCGCGCAGCCCGATTTGACGCACTTTGGTCCGCTTGCGGTGTTTGGTCCTTGGATCTGCGGGACCACGGTGCTCCGAACCAGCTCGGATCGAACACCGCTGCGAAAAGATATATTTTATATATTGCTTTGGCAGCGGCACGCCCTTAAAGATATATCCATCATACATCTAATCAGCCGGGCACGAGGTTCGGGTGCGAGCGAAGGACTGGGCGATGACTCACGTCGTCACCGACAATTGCATCAAATGCAAGTACAAGGACTGTGTTGAGGTCTGTCCCGTTGACTGCTTCTACGTCGGCGAGAACATGCTGGTCATCCACCCCGACGAGTGCATCGACTGCGGCGTATGCGTGCCCGAATGTCCCGCCGTGGCGATCTTCCCGGACTCTGACATTCCATCCGAATCCCACTGGTTCGAGCTCAATCGCAAATTCGCGGGTCTCTGGCCGAACATCACCAAGAAGGGTGAGCCACCCGGCGACGCTGACGCGTGGAATGGCGCGCCTAACAAGTTTGCCAAGCACTTCAGTTCTAAGCCTGGTGACGGCTAAGGCGACTTGCTCTCTTACGGGTGGTTCGTCCGCCCTTCGATCTTCCGCCGGGTCGCGGGCGATGGATCGATCAAGCTCGCGAGCGACAGAAGGAGAAATTTACGAATGTCCAGCTCGAACGGAGACGCATCGATCGTCGATGTACGCACACTACCGCCGGCTCAACGGCACCAGAAGATTTTCCAGCTCGTCAATGAGCTGGTAGTCGGCCGCGCGTTCATTCTGGTGAACGATCACGACCCCAAGCCGCTGTACTACCAGTTGGAGGCCGAATATCCGAAGCAGTTCTCCTGGAAATATCTTGAGAGCGGTCCGACGGTATGGCGCGTCGAGATCGGAAAGCTCGCCAAGGCAGCCTGAATATCCCTTCCTGAAGATCCCCTCGGAGGGAGCGGCCAGTCGCTCCCTCCGATCCGGGAGGCGTGGGCACACAGCCATGATCGGCGCATCCCTGTCCCGATGGACCCTGAGCTATTTCGCCACTGCGCTAACGGCACTGATCGCGGCAGAGGTGCTTATGACCGTGGGCTTTGGGTTTCCGAGCTACCCTATCGAGGAGGCGGTCGATGGCGTCCATTGGGCTGACGTGAGCTTGACCTATGATCCGCCTTGGACGCCGGACATGATGAGTTCGACCGCCAAGGAATATCTGGGCTTCCAATGATACGAGAATTGCCCGTTTCCGGCGCCACCGCGGCCCAAGCCAAGAGCGTCAAGGAGCAGCAGGAGGTCGCCCTGCTGCTGCTCGACGCTCTGCAAAAGCTTGCCGATGCGGGCGAAGTCGACGCGGCCTGCCGCATAGCAGGCAAAGCCTGCGTCGTCTTGCGACGAAGCGCGCCAGGCGGCGAGCGACGGTTCAATGCGTTGCTCCATCGCCTGACGCGCAGCCTCGGGTGATCGCATGGCCGGTTGGCTCGACTTGAGAAACATGGACATTCAATATATCTTTGTGCGTGACTGTCGGGCTGCGATCTCTGTACGTGCGCCTGTGCCAATGCTCCGGAGCAAATCATGCGCTTGACCAATTTTTCCGATTATTGCCTCCGGCTGCTGATGTACGCTGCGGCAAGGCAGGATCGTTTGATCACGATCGAAGAGGTATCCGGCGTTTACAATATCTCCCGCGCTCATCTGATGAAGGTCGCCAATACGCTCACCAGGGCCGGGTATCTGAACGCGGTGCGAGGCCGCTCGGGCGGCCTCGCGCTGGCGAAACCACCGCACAAGATCAAGCTGGGCGAGGTGATTCGCGCCACCGAGCCCGATTTTGCTCTGGTCGAATGCTTCGGCGCCGACAACGCGTGTGTTATCACCCGCTGCTGCCGCTTGCGCGGCGTTCTGCATGAGGGCCTGGACGCGTTCAATGCCGTGCTCGACAAGTACACGCTCGCCGACTTGATGCTCAGGCCGAGGGATTTTGGGGTGCGGCCCGCGGCCTGATGGGTCGATCCGCTATTCGGCAGCTTGCAGAAACGGCGGGTGGGCTCGATCGGCTGCGGCACGGCCGGCAGCGACCGCCATCCAATCCCGAAGCAGCCCCTTGTCCTCCTTCGAGAAGACAGCGCGGCGCTTGACGTCTTCCAGCGTCTCGCCCGGATGACACCGCGCGAAATCCTCGCGGATCAGCGACTCAAGATAGACCTGCTCCGCCTCATTGACGGGCTGCACATAGTGATGTGAATCGCTCAACGCGAAGCCTCCTTTCCCTCGGGTGGGAGCAGCCGCAGGCGCACGCGCCAGAAGTCCGGTCCCCGCTCCAGATACGACCAGTTGCAACGTGAGCCATGCTGCGCCTCAAGCTGCAGGCGGAGCCGTCTGGGATCATGATCCACGACGATCTGAAGCGATTGATCCGAAGCAAGATGCTCGAACAAGCGAAAGAGGATCGCGTGACGGTACTTTGGATCGATGTCGGCAACGTTGATCACGCGTTCGTCGGCGTTTGGTTCGGTCATGGACGGCTCCTTAGGTAGCTCGTGCGACGCGGGCGCTGGCTGTTCTGCTCTCCGTTCGAGATCGCGATACAGCGCCTCGATATGTTCGATCAGCCGCTCTGCACGTTTCGGCTCGAGCAGTTTGCCCAGGGCGGCGTGGAAACAGGGCTTGAGAATCTTCCCGGTGATGCCGCGCTCGGCGCACATCAGATCGATGATGTTCTGCGCCAGCGGTGAAAGCTGCCCGGTTGCGGCCGCCGGATCGAGAATGGAATTGAGCGCTCGCTCGACTTGCGCCCAATCCGCACGTGAAATGTGCGTCAGTACGTTATTGATATGCGGATGCGCGCGAAAAATAGCGAAGATCCGGAACGAGAGCTCGGCGGTGGAGAGCGCTATCCGCGTCTTGGCCGCGCGTTTGGCCATGGTCTTCGGAGGAAGCCTTGCGCTGGGAAGTCCGGCCGGCACGGGCCACACTTCCGCTCCGCTTTCCAGTTGGGCCAGAATGGTCATGGGTTGACCTCGCTACAATAAGATATATTAGTAATATATCTTATTGGGCACCTCGGCAAGGAGATACTGATGATGGATAGGCCCCATCAAGCGAATCCGCCTGCGCCCTCCCGCAGCATGGTCCAGCGGAGCGATACCACGTTCTACGTCGATGCTGAGTTGATCGGCGAACTCCTGAATGTTTCGGCCGCCGCCGTACCGGTCCTGATGCACGAAGGCGCGATTACGAGCGTCTGCGAACGCGGGATCGATGATCATGACGGCGAATTTAGGCTCACATTTTTCCACCGCAGCCGCCGCGCGCGGCTGAGCACGGATGTGACGGGGCGCGTCCTTCGCAGGTCCGCTATCGATTTCGGTGATCGCCCGATCCCCAGTGCGCTGCGCCGTCCGGGCGGCTGACGGCATGACGACCCGAGGCAGGATACGAGGAGATCGCCAAATACGCGGGGGCTAGTCTAGTCGCACTGGTGGCTGGCGGAAGGCCGCCTTCGACTATTGCGGGTGCGCAGGCGATTATTTCGCCATGACGTGCCGAACGCCTTTCGATGTCGGGGGACCGTCACGGACTGGGATATCCTGTCCCGGGCCGCCCCTTTTCGCTGATGCTTCCGCATCTGAAAGCGAACTCGTCCCGATTGACCTCAGCTCGGCGACTGCCCTGTGATAGATCGCGCTCGCTTCGGCCTCATCAAATCCTGCGTGAAAGCGTTTTTTGATGCCGATGTCCGTCAGCACGAGATGGGCGGTCGGGCTCACCCCTTGCCGCTCAAGGCATTGCGCGGCGCAACGGAGAGAACAGCCGTCAAGCGCCAGAATCGGCCTGCCTGATTTTGCGATCCTTACGAGTGGGCCGACGTCGCCGCCAACACCGGCAATGCAGGACATCTCCGCCTCTTCCGCTCGGTCCAGACGTACCGCGACGTCATTTGCCATTTGGGCAACGCTCGAACAGCCTGAGCATGAATAAACAAGGGGCAGCTCAGCCTTACTCTTCATCATGATTTCTCCGCCAGACCACAAGCGAGCGCGCCAATGCTCTAGATGAAGTCAGGGCTTCAAATCGTTGTCTCAGCGCAAAGACATGAATCGCGATCGCGCAGGCTTTGATGCTCCGGCCGCTTCGTCATCGAATTCCATTCTAGCGAGAGCACCCGCTGCGGATGCAGAATTCTCCCGCAACGGCTTTCGACAGTGCCTCCATTCCAAGTGACCTCACTGGTTGTTCGAGAGCAATGAGCCTGATGCCGCGGTCATGTCACCGCTTCTCCATTCATGGGTAATTCCGCGCAAGGCCGCTGACGAGGACGGATCGGCGCCGTGAGACAAGGAGTGACATATGGCTGGATGGTTCGAGGATAACGCGCGGTCGATCGGCCGGACCCCGCTGGTTCGACTCAATCACGTCGTGGGCAACGCCAAGGCCACGGTCCTCGCCAAAATCGAGGGGCGCAACCCGGCCTATTCCGTGAAGTGCCGGATCGGTGCGGCGATGGTTCTGGATGCCGAAAGGCGTAACCTGCTCGGTCCCGGCAAAGAGCTGATCGAGCCGACCAGCGGCAACACCGGGATCGCGCTGGCCTTCGTTGCAGCGTCGCACGGAATTCCGCTGACATTGACCATGCCCGAGACCATGAGCATCGAACGTCGCAAATTGCTGAGGACCTTCGGTGCGAAACTCATACTCACCGACGGAGGGCGCGGCATGCCGGGCGCCATCGCTAGGGCCGAAGAGCTAGTGGCGTTGGATCCCGATCGCTATGTGCTGCTGCAGCAGTTCAATAATCCTGCCAATCCTTCAATCCACGAGGAGACGACGGGTCCTGAAATCTGGAACGACACCGAAGGATCGATCGACATTTTTGTTTCCGGTGTCGGGACCGGCGGCACCATCACCGGAGTGTCGCGCTACATCAAGCGCACCCGTGGCAAGAGCATCCTGTCGGTGGCCGTGGAGCCGTCCGGCAGCCCGGTGCTGAGCCAGACGCTGGCCAACCAGCCGCTCAAGCCTGGGCCTCACAAGATCCAAGGGCTCGGCGCCGGCTTCGTTCCCGACGTACTCGACCTGTCGCTCGTGGATGCGATCGAGCAGGTCTCGAACGAGGAGGCCATCGAGTTCGCACTGCGCCTGGCGCGTGAAGAGGGTCTTCTGTCGGGGATTTCCAGCGGCGCCGCAACCGCCGTCGCAGCGCGTCTGGCGCAGCGTGCGGAGAATGCCGGTAAGACCATCGTCGTGGTGCTGCCCGATTCCGGCGAACGCTGTCTGTCGACGGTTCTATTCGAGGGAGTGTTCGACGCCCAGGGCCTGGCGGCCTGACGGATCCGCACAGACACGCATGGACGGCTCGAGCAAGGGGCGAACGCTTGTGAGCGATGCCTCGGCGAGAAGGTGACAGGCCGCGAGCGGCGCGGAACAAGTGATGGTGCCCTACCTTCGCGCGGCCAACTGCAGTAGTGATAGCCAACGAGGCTTCTGGAGATGTCGACGGTGGGAAAGACAAAGGATCCGCGCACCGTGGCGGCGGCGAACGGCGTCGCCGCAGATCGCGCGTTCAGGGCCGTCGCGCCCCCGCTCTATCTGACGAGCACCTTTGCGTTTGAGGGATTCGAGCGGAACCTTGGCTACGAGTACACGCGAACCGCCAATCCGACCCGCGATCTGTTGGCTGAAACGATTGCCAAGCTCGAGGGCGGCGCCGGCGCGGTCGTGACATCCTCCGGGATGGCAGCGGTCGATCTCGTGCTGTCGCTACTGCGGCCGGGTGATCTTGTGGTCGCGCCGCACGACTGCTACGGTGGAACCTATCGGCTGCTTTCCGCGCGGCGCGACCGCAAGCAGTTCGATCTCGCATTTGTCGACCAGGGTAACGAGCCGGCGCTTACAACCGCGCTCCGCCGGAAGCCGAAGCTCGTGCTGATCGAGACCCCGAGCAATCCGCTAATGCGGGTGGTCGATATTCGCGCGATCGCCGCACGCGCCAGGGAAACAGGCGCTAAGATCGCGGTCGACAACACATTCCTGTCTCCCGCCCTGCAGCAACCCATCGCGCTTGGTGCGGATTTCGTCATTCATTCGACGACAAAATATCTCAATGGACATTCCGACGTGGTCGGAGGCGCGGTCATTGCCGCTGCCTCGTCCGATGTGGAGGCGCTGTCCGCCTGGGCCAACATCGCTGGCACGACGGGATCGCCATTCGATGCGCACCTGACGCTACGCGGCCTGCGGACGCTCTTTCCACGGATCGAGCGCCAGCAAGCCAACGCCATGGCCGTGGCACAGTTCTTGGCCCGACATCCGCTTGTTGCAGCGGTCCACTATCCGGGCCTCGACTCCGATCCAGCGCACGCCATCGCGTCGGTCCAGCAAAGCGGTTTCGGCGCCATGTTGAGCTTTGAACTGGCGGGCGGCACGTACGCCGTGCGCCGCTTCGTCGAGGCAGTTGATGTCTTCACGCTGGCCGAGTCGCTCGGCGGCGTCGAGAGCCTGGTTGCGCACCCGGCAACGATGACGCATGCCGGTATGGGCCCGGAGGCGCGGCGGGCTGCCGGCATCAGCGACAGCCTGATCCGCCTCTCGGTCGGTCTTGAAGCGGAGGCCGATCTGATCGCCGATCTGGAGCGCGGCCTTGCCGCGGTCAGGTCCCCGTAGCCGAAAGTCTCGTGAAATGGCGTGCACAACTACTTGCGCCTCGCAAGTCTTTGCACGCCGACACAACTCATGACGTCCGGACCGAGGCATTATGTTTCTGTTGCCCTCGATTAACATCGATATAAAATACATCTTATCGGCGGACGTGACGGACGAGCTGTATGACGGATCTCGTCAATACAACCGCAGCAAGCGGGACTTCGCGTTCGGGAAGCGAGAACGCCTCCGTCCGGAAGCGCCGTATCGGGATCGGAAAGGACCTGAACAATGACGACTGAAGCCTCGCTTCGAAATCGTACCGTCGGAGAAATCGCCGCGACATTGCCCGGTGCGACCGCGGTGTTCCGGCGGTTCAAGCTCGACTTCTGTTGCGGCGGCGACGTGCTCTTGGCCGAAGCCGTCCGCAAGCGCGCTCTGGACATTGCAGCCGTAGAGGAGGCGCTCGACGCGCTCGATCCACGGAAATCCGGTTCGGCGCCCGAAGCAACCAGCGCGCTGATCGATCACATCCTGACCCGCTATCACGAGACGCATCGGCGCGAACTGCCGGAGCTTGCGCGCCTGGCCCGGAAAGTCGAGGCTGTCCACGCCGGTCATCCCGAGGTGCCGCAGGGACTTGCCGACACGCTGGAGGCCATCCAGGCCGAGCTGGAGGAGCACATGCAGAAGGAAGAGGCAGAACTCTTCCCGTTGATGCAGCAACAGGATGCTGCCGGCAATCAGCTCCCGATCTCGCAAATGCGGGATGATCACGATCGGCATGGCGAACTCCTGCGCCGCCTGGAGAGCTTGCGAAGGGCTTCGCGCTGCCCAAGGGCGCATGTCGCTCGTGGACGGCGCTCTATGGCGGGACGGCCAAGTTGGTTGATGATGTCATGGAGCATATCCATCTTGAGAACAACGTGCTGTTCCCGAGGTTCGAGCGCCACGGAGCGGCCTGATCGAGTGCCGCCGTCTGGGTCACGCGGGACCACAAGCGCGCGTGACTCCCGATAGGGACGCCTTGGGGCTGCCCGGTTCGAGATGCGACGGCAGCTTGAAACCCAGAGTAGGGACAAGGATGAGCGCCTTCTCGAACGAGTATTATCTCGTCATCCAGACCATCCACCTTCTGAGTGCCGTGACCTTTGGCGGGGTCGTGATCTTCGAGGTGCTGATCCTCGAATCCCTGCACAAGCGCCTGTCAAGCAAGGTGATGATGGAAATTGAAGCCGGCATCATTGAGCGCGCCCGGACATTCATGCCGGTCGTGATCGTCTTGCTCTATGCAACTGGCGTCCTCATGTTGCGGGCCCATTTCCCGAACCTTTCGACGATGCCAGAAAGCAGCTTCGGGCGCCTGTTGCTGGTCAAGATTGTGCTCGCCGCCATTGTTCTCGTTTGCTTCATCACCGCGATGACGCTGCATTTTCTGAATAAGATGAAGCCGGCTATCTTCAAGGCTATTCACCTCATCGTCTTCGCATGCATCATTGGCATCGTTGTGCTGGCCAAGGCGATGTTTGCATAGCGGGGGCGTTTCATCGCCATTGCCCCGAACCGCGCCGAATGACGCGCCTCCGCTCATTTGTTGCATCGAGAGCCGCGGCAACTTCGACGGCCTGCAGTCTGGTTGCAATCGTCAGCCGCGGTGTAGCTCCTGCCTTCCGGCGCCGCACCGATCAGCACCAGCATGCACAAGGCATCACGTCGTCCTGAAGCAGGACGCCGTGGATTCGTAGCCACTCGAGTGCGTGGCCTCGATCGATCACCGGTTGTGGGCTCCTTCGAACCGAAGAGGAACAGCGAAGGTCAGCCCGGCACGAATTTCGTTGAGCGGATGAGCGTTGATGACTGCGTGGCGGTACGCCACATCGAAGGATAGCTTGTCGCTAACCTGCCAGATTAAGCCGACCAATCCCGAGACGGTCTCCTCCAAGCCGAACTCCTTCTCGTAAAAGACTTCTGCGACCGGTCGCACCTTCCATTTCGTCGGCCCTTCGATGATGGTCCCAACGAACACATCGGCGCGGTGCTCCCGCGTCAGCAAGGTTTCCACGTTGAAGTGAACCGTGCCCCAATCCCAGCGCTGCGAGACGATCCCCGCCCAACTCAGGCCAGCCCCGCTATTGCCCGTGCTGTCCGGCAGAAGCACGCCGAATTCCGTCGCCACGCTCGGCCCGGTCTTTTCCTGAAGGCTCCCGGGTACCACGACATGCTTGAGGAACGCGCCGGCATCGATGAGTTCGGTCGGACCGGACGGTGAGAGAGGCGTTTCACCTCGTCCTTCGAAGACCGCCTCCCATCCTTCGCTCAATCCGATGTTCAGGACGGTCCATGGCGCAATGAGCGTGTGCGTACCTTGCTCACGTTGAACGCCCGCTGGCTGCAATTCGACCTCAAGCTCGCCCGGTGCGGCGACAGCCGCATCGGTGCCGTCAAAAGGCCGATATGCGAGAGCTGGTCCAGAGTACACACTGCCGGCAAGAGCGATTAAGGATACCGCGACGTATCGCACCAACGCCGAATCTCCGGCAAGCATGGTCAGTGCCCTCCTCATGGCGACGGGCGAAAGACAAAGATTGCAGCTCCGCTATCCGCTTTGGCCGGAGCGGCCACCAGCAGACGATCAAGTTCAGGCACAAAAAGTGACGTTCTTGCACCAGCCGCGGTCGGTATGCGATCAATTTGCCGATAGGTGTCGCCATCCACGGCGAGCACGTCGACAAAGCCATCACCGCAACTGATGTAGATCCGATTGCGCTTGGAATCGAGGAATAGATCATCAACGTCGCCGCAGGTGGACACTGTCCCGACAAGAGCTCCATCGTTCAAAGAGAACACTCCAAGCTCTGCAGGCCGCCGAAACGCAACAAGAAGATGCTGACGGGCTTCATCGAGCACCATCGCGAAATTCGCACTCCGGCCTTCCGTGGGCCAAGATGCGATCTTCTGACGCGAGATACGGTCAATGACGTCGATGGTGCCAGCCCTGGGCACATTGACGAAGATTCGCGCGGCGTCGAGCTGGAAGCTCTCCGGATGAGCCTTCAATGGCACATCTGCGGTCCTGCTGCGCGTGGGAGCATCGATGACAGCCAGTGCCCCGTCGCCGTGGCCGACGAATACCAGCCCTGCCCTCGAGTCGATACGTATATTGTCTGCATCGCTGCCAAGCTCGATCTGTCCGACAGCTGAGAGATCACCATTGTTGAAGAACCTCACCGATCCGTCGCCCGCATTTGCAACGTAGAGCGTGTCAGTTGCCCTGTCGTAAGCGACGCCTTGGGGCTCCGGAAGTCCGCCGATGAGGCGATCCAGCCGTTTGGAGGCCAGATCAACCACGGCCAAGCTGTCGTTGCCGAGCGCTGCGATGAACAGGCGATGTCGGGCTAGATCGACTGCCATGTGATCGATCCGGCCGCGCACATCGCCAAGCGGGATCTTGTCTTCAAGCTGCAGCGGCGGGGCTTCGGCGCCTGAAGCGATCGACCCATTCGCGACAGCAATGCCGGCGAGTACCGCTGACAAAATGGCTGGTAACATTCGGCACATAGCCATTCCTGCCCTTACCGCGATCAGGTCCACGACTGCGCCGGACCAACGCGCCTCACCACCGGCACAACTCGATGCGCGACCGCCAGTGCGCCAAGCTCATCCGTCTCCATGGCAATTTTTTGAGCAAGCATGACGTTGCCTGGGACGAGATAACCCTCAAAGGCGCCGTCGCCGGCGAGGTCAACGTGAAGAGGTGGAACGGCCTGCCTTGGAAACAATGGCACGAGTTCTGCCATATGACCCTCGCTAATTGATGCCGTCGAGGTTGATGACCGCGTCATCCGCATTCACGGCTCAAAAACGGCGCTTGAGCAAGCCGTTATCGCCAGCTGTCAGCCGGAAAAGAGGGTTCGTGGTTTTGTACGCAAATGGCGCAGCACTCAGAATAGAACTGCGAACTCTTATGTTGTTGAAGTCGCGATCTGATTTTGAGCGGAGCTCACGCGCCGTGCCGCGTACGCAATTTCCGGGTTGGAGACCGGGCTAAACTCAAGTCGTTGAGGCCCTAGCGGTCGACGGAGTGTCGGTTCATTTCCTCCAGGAGCTCGCGCATTGCGTCGAACTGCGTGCCAAAGCCTTTCCAGTCGCCGGACCTCAATCGTTCAACGGCCTGATTATAGCGGTCGAGCGTCTCCCGGGCCTGACTTGCCGACGGGCGAGTGACAGGCATTTCCTCCTTCGGGCTCGAGACCGGCCCCACCGCGCTAGGCTCGATGAAGAGTGCCGACAAGGCCTCGCCGAGCGTCTCCTTCATCACCACATGTTCACCGTAGGCCGCGATAACACGTTTCAGCTCCGGCAGGTGCCCTTGCTCCGCTCGCAGATAGAGCGGCGTTACATAAAGGATCGAGTTCTCGATCGGGATCACAAGCAAGTTCGCACCGCGTATCACCCGCGAACCCATCTGGTTCCACAGCGTGATTTGTTGGGATATCTCGGTGCTCTGGTTGATCCGCGCTTCGATCTGGAACGGTCCATAGACGAGCTTCTCCTTGGGAAACTCGTAGACGATCAGCTTGCCATAGTCGGGCGCGTCGCAACGCGCGGCGAGCCACGCGATCATATTGTCGCGGCGGCTAGGCACCATGGGAAGCATGAGGAAGAACTCGGCCTGCGGCTCGCCGGGCAGCCGCATGATGATGTAATATGGGGCCATCGTCGCAACGCCGCCGCCGCCCGGCTGGCGCGGGAACTGCCAGAGATCTTCCCGGTTATAGAAAACGTCGGCCGCCTCCATGTGATAGCTCTGATAGAGCTGCGCCTGAATCAGGAACAGGTCCTCCGGATAGCGAATGTGCCTCCGCAGATCCGTCGGCATGGCCGAGAATGGCTTTAACAAATTCGGAAAGATACGCCGGTAGGTCGCGGCAACCGGATCGCCAGTGTCCATCAGATAGAAGTCGACGGTCCCGTTATAGGCATCGATGATGACCTTCACTGAATTGCGAATGTAGTTGATATCTTGGGCTTGCGCCGGCTGCGCGGAGGGGAAGTAGGAACTCACCGTGTAGGCGTCCTGCATCCAGAACATCCGCCCATTGCTGATGACCAGATAAGGATCGTGATCGAGCCTCAGGAACGGAGCGATCGTTCGTACCCTTTCCTGGATATTGCGGCGGATCATGATCCGGCTGTCGGTGGTGATGTAGCTTGAGAGCAGCAGGTTAGGATCGTTGAAGTAGTAAGCAAATAGGCCTCTCCACACCATCGCTCCTATCGGAACGCCACCGGTACCCTCATAAGCCGCGTAGGAATTGTCTTTCCCCTTCGGATAATCGAACTCAGGTGCGCTCCCCTTGACGATGACGTAGCTGTCGGGCTCCTCGCCGTAGTAGATGCGCGGTTCATGGATCTGGGGGCCTCCGTCCGCCACAGGAGGTATGTCGCGCAAATAGAAGAAGGGCAGCCCTTCGGAGTTCTTGCGCGTGACCGGACTCATCACCGCGCCGGTGCCGTGCGTAAACAGCACGTGTCGATTGACCCACGTCTGGGCATTCGGCGGCAGCAAGGAGGGCCGCAGTTCGCGAGCCGAGAGCATTACGCTTTGGTAGGAGCCATCGAGCCAGTAGCGATCGACGTCAAGATCGTGGAATTTGTAGTAAGTGCGGATCTCCTGCAACTGCGCGTAGGTGTCCGACAAGGGCAGCCAGTCCCACAACCTGATATTGTCGATCGTCGCCTTGTTGGCGTCGAGCGTCTTGAAGCTAAGCTTCTGTTCGGCGGCAAACGGCTTGGCTGCGATCTGATCGAGATTGTATGCCTGCCGGGTAAGCGCGATGTTGCGTTGGATATAGGGCCTTTCCAGCTCCAATTCGCTGGGCTTGACGAAGAACTGCTCGAACAGCAAGGGGATTACACCTGACAGCGCGAAAGACCCGATCACGACAAGCAGGAACGCGACGGCAGGAAGCCGGTAGGTGCGCACCCGCAGGTTTGCCCCCGCGGCGAACGCCGCGATGACCGAAAGTCCGATCATCAACCACAAGGCCGGCAGCCCCACGTGGACATCGGTGTAGCTTGCGCCGACGACCACGCCGTTATCGCCGTAGAGCAGTAGATAGCGATCAAGACCGTAGGACCAGGCCTTTACCGCAAAGAGAAGACCGAGCAGCGCCGAGCCGTGGGCAATCACCGTCGAAGACATTGATCGGCGATGACTGCCGTATTCGATATCGCCGTGCACCCAGTAGATCGCCGCGGCGAAAAGCGCGCTTAGAACGAGCGCGAGCATCATCCAGTTCTTGATGAGGATGTAGGCGGGCAGCGAGAAGAGATAGAAGCCGATGTCCTTGTTGTAGAGCGGATCGTCTGCGCCATAGGGCACCTGATAGACAAACCGCAAGAGGACGCCCCAATTGCCGACTTTTGCGGCGGCGACAAGCAGAGCGAGCAAAGCTGCCCCGCCTGCGATCGACCGGGGCCACGGCAGTCGATCGCGTACAAGCGCACGCAGATCTGGCGGCGCGCTGCCCGCGAAGTCCCACACCGACGCGGCGACAAGCTGTGTCGACTGCCGTCGGGCAAAGCGCAGGGCAAACCATCCGTTCAACCAAAGTACGACGGTGGTTCCGGTCCAGACCACAAGAAAGACGACAGCTTTGGCGCCGATCGTCGTCCAAAAAACCTGCAGATAACCGATCGAGGAAAACCACAGCCAGTCGACCAGGAAGTCGCTCGCGAGCCCGAGCAGGAACAGGCAAATCCCGATGAGGACGGCCGCAACAATGAGCCCGACCACGGCACTTTGCCTTGGTACCTTCCGTTCGGGTCCGGTAATCCCGATCGTCATGGCTTGATTATAGTGGAAATGAGGGGCGCCCGCCGCTTGATTCGCGGTCGCGACTCCGCCTCAAAGTGGGGGACGCGGACGCTCGAAACTCGGTCAAAAAGATCGCAGGACGGCGCAAAGGGGCAATTCGAAACAGCTCAAGGCGGCAAGCTCGGCTGATGCAGCCGGCGCTAAATCAGCGATCGAACGACATGGTCAGACTTGGCGGGCCACTCAGAATAGATTGAGAGCTTTTATGTAATTGAAATCGCTATATAACTTCAACGGCACCTCTCCACCTCATGCGATCCTCGCATATGCTCGGACGAAGAGCAGCCAGAACCCATTCGGAAGAAGAAGCGCATTGCGGCGCGTACTCTCTACCACCGACAGCACGCGCATACCGACTATCTCGCCATGGAGTTGGTCAACGACGACGAATTGCAGCTTGCTGATGGAAGACTTATGTTGGGCCTATAATCAGGCAGCCGCCCATCGTATGGCGAGAGTGGTCGACCTCACGGTGGATGGTTCGCATTCCGCATCGGAGGTGATGCCATGGCCATTGCTCCCACGCTCCAGAAATACTTCGCCGCTGAGAACATCCAGTACGAGGTGATCCCGCACGAACTCAGCATGACATCCGCTCGAACGGCCGAGGCCTGCCATATCTCGGGCGACCGCCTCGCCAAGGGCATCGTGTTGCGGCGCGACGGCGGATATATGCTGGCCATCTTGCCCGCATCGCATCACCTCCGCCTGTCGGACCTGAGGACGAGCCTCGGCGACAATGTCCACATGGCCAATGAGACCGAGGTCAATCGGCTGTTCAGCGACTGTGCACACGGTGCGGTTCCCGCCGTCGGCAAATGCTACGGATTGGAAATGATCGTCGACGACAGCATCGAGGCACAGCCAGACATCTATATGGAAGCCGGCGATCATGAAACGCTGCTCCATATGGGTCACGCGCAGTTTGCGCGCCTGACGGCCAACGCACCGCACGGACGCTTCAGCGCGCATGACTGAGGATCTGTAGGCCGCCCATTGCCGTTGCGACCTTGGGCGGGAACTCTGACCGCGAGGTCTCCGTCATACTTGTTCCACAGGGTGGCGGCGAGAGTGTTTGCGCTTGTCTAGTCGGAGTTCGATTGGGGGTGCCGCTGCATTGCATCAACGCACTTGAAACCCAAGAACGGAGGCTCGCCATGAAAGTCAAAGACGTGATGCACAAGGGTGTCGACTGGGTCAGCCCCAACACCCCAATCACCGAGCTTGCCAAACTGATGCGGGCGCATGACATCGGCTGCATTCCGATCGGCGAGGATGACAAGCTGGTCGGAATGGTGACCGACCGCGATATCGTCTGCAAAGGGCTCGCGAGCCACAGCTTCGATGCCGGCCGCACGACGGCGCGCGACGTGATGACCGAGGGCATCCATTGCTGCCGCGAGGACGATGACCTCGCCAAGGCGATGCATCACATGGAGAAGCTGCAGGTCCGCAGGCTGCCGGTAATCAACAAGAGCAAGCGGATGGTCGGCATCATCAGCCTGGGTGACGTCAGCCGTTCCGCGTCCGGTGATATGCTCACCGAGACGGTGAGGAGCGTTTCGGCGCATCACTGAACTTGCGGCCAGGGCTCCTCTCGGGATCGCCGCTCAAACAGGCGTGGGGGGAGCCCGAGCCACGCGCTTGTCATGCAACCATCGCGCGGCGGCGACGGCGCGATGTGGCTTACTTTGCGCCGGAGTGAACGATAGGGTGGGTGCACTCGATCGCAGCATCAGCGTCGACGCTGCGGCGGCGCAACCTATGACCGAGCGAGATCGCGCGGCCCGACGGGGAGGCCGTCGGATGGGGTCGCAGAAAAAAGTCGTGGAATATCGCGGATCTGGCGCTCCCTAGGGGAATCGAACCCCTGTTTCAGCCTTGAGAGGGCCGCGTCCTAACCGCTAGACGAAGGGAGCGTGAGGGCTAGCCAATAGCCTCGAAATTTGTCCGCCGCAAGGACCCCGACGGGCCTTTTACGGCTCATTGGCGAATTTCAGCCGTCCGGCCGGCTTCAGGGTATGGGCGTCGAAGGTCCGGATCTCGATGACCCCGCCGAGATCCAGCGTGACCACGAGGCGGTCGCCGGCGACCCCGGTCGAGACGATCCTGGCGCCCTTGGGCAAGGTGGCGGTGACGTCGCCGCCGGGTTCAGCCGCCCTTCCCTCCGACTTGAAAAGGCGGTAGCCCACCGCGATCAAAACGGCGCAGATCGCCAGCGCCGTGGTCAACCCCGCGATCAGCATCATCCGCCGCACCCGCGCGAACAGCGCGGCCTGCTCGGGGGTCGGTTCGGGAACAGCGGTATCAGACGTCGTCATGGAAAGTCTTGGCTCTGCGCAAAGGTTGGAGGTTGTCGTCGCCGGTGACGAGGGCTCGGCCCGGCTCGACCGCGTGCTGGCGGCGCGCCTCACCGACCTTTCGCGATCGAGGCTGAAAGCCCTGATCCTGGCGGGCGCAGTACACCTGAAGGCCTCCGCGGTCCGCGATCCCGCTTATCATGTAAGTCCCGGCGATACGATCATAATCGACGTGCCGGAGGCGGCTGCGCCGGAGCCGAAGGGGGAGGAGATCGCCCTCGACATCGTGTTCGAGGACGACGACATCGTCGTTCTCAACAAGCCGAAGGGGCTGGTGGTGCATCCTGCCGCCGGCCACGAGACCGGCACGCTGGTGAATGCGTTGATCGCCCATTGCGGTTCTTCGCTGTCGGGCATCGGCGGGGTGCGCCGGCCCGGCATCGTGCACCGGCTCGACAAGGACACGACAGGGCTGATGGTGGTCGCCAAGAACGACATGGCCCACGCCTCGCTATCCGCGCAATTCGCCGATCACGGCCGCACCGGCGAGATGCGGCGCGGCTACATGGCCTTTGCCTGGGGTGTGCCGGGCCGGCATCGCGGCACCGTCGATGCGCCGATCGACCGCCATCCGTATGCGCGCGAGAAGATGGCGGTACGTCAGGGCGGCCGCGAGGCCGTGACGCATTGGGAGATTCTGGAAAGTTTTAACGGCCGCGACGGCAAGCCGATCGCGACGCTGCTCGCCTGCGAGCTCGAGACCGGGCGCACCCACCAGATCCGGGTCCACCTCGCCCATATCGGCCATCCCCTGATGGGCGATGCCGTCTATGGCCCGCATTTCAAGACCAAGGCCAACCAGCTCGGCCCCAAGTCGCAAGCCGCCCTCGCCGCGCTCGGACGGCAGGCTTTACATGCTTACCTGCTGGTATTGGAGCATCCGCGGACAGGAGAATTACTGCACTGGGAGGCGCCTCTGCCGGAGGATTTGCTTCTCCTTCAAAGCGCCCTGAAGGCGGCGCTATGACGCAGGCCCTTTAAGAAAAGCGTTACATTACAAAAGATTATAGCTGCCACACGGGGACGTGACGTCAGCAATCCTTCCCTTTTTGCCCCCCGATAGGGTATATTGCGCCTGCGTTGGAAATGACCAACGCGGAACATCGCAGCCCGACCGGCTTTGACACAGCGGTCGTCTGCCTGGCCCGCCGCTATCGGGGGCCTGAACCTTTGGAGGGCGCACTATGGCCCGTACCGTTGCTTTGCCGGTCCTCAATGGAGAATCCGGCCTATCTCGCTACCTCGCCGAGATCCGCAAGTTCCCGATGCTGGAACCCCAGCAGGAATACATGCTCGCCAAGCGTTGGCGCGAGCATGACGATCGCGACGCGGCGCACCAACTCGTCACCAGCCATCTCCGCCTCGTGGCCAAGATCGCCATGGGCTATCGCGGCTACGGCCTGCCGATCTCCGAGGTCGTCTCGGAAGGCAATGTCGGCCTGATGCAGGCGGTGAAGCGTTTCGAACCCGAGAAGGGCTTTCGTCTCGCCACCTACGCCATGTGGTGGATCAAGGCGTCGATTCAAGAGTACATCCTGCGTTCCTGGTCGCTCGTGAAGATGGGCACCACCGCGAACCAGAAGAAGCTGTTCTTCAACCTGCGCAAGGCGAAGAGCAAGATCAACGCGCTGGACGAAGGCGATCTGCGCCCCGACCAGGTCAAGATCATTGCCAAGCGCCTCGGCGTCACCGATCAGGACGTGATCGACATGAACCGCCGCCTCGGTGGCGACGCGTCGCTCAACGCACCGATCCGCGACGACGGCGAAGCCGGCGAATGGCAGGACTGGCTGGTCGACAACACGCCGAACCAGGAAGCCATGCTGGCCGAGCACGAGGAATATGACGAACGCCGTGACGCGCTGAATGGCGCGATGGGCGTGCTCAACCCGCGCGAACGCCGCATCTTCGAGGCCCGCCGCCTCGCCGATGAGCCGATGACGCTGGAAGACCTCGCCGCCGAGTTCGGCGTGTCGCGCGAGCGCGTCCGCCAGATCGAGGTCCGCGCCTTCGAGAAGGTGCAGTCCGCGGTCAAGGGCACGATCGCAAGGGCCGAACAGGCCGCGCTAGAAGCCGCGCACTAAGCGGGCTTCGCCGCGAAGAGAGATTGGCGGATCGAAAGACAGAAAGCCGGCGGCAACGCCGGCTTTTTTGTTGGCTAGGCGATGTTCTGTTCGAATAAGGCACGGCGCGGCCCCCTCTCGGTGTCATGCCCCGCCTGGTGCGCAATTGCGCACGGGCGCGGGGCATCCAGTACGCCGCGGCGCTCATGGCAAGAGCGAGATCTTCAACGCCCGCCTGCCCGCCTCTGGAATACTGGATCGCCCGGTTGCCGGGCGATGACAGCTTTGGTCGTGGCTGTCATGCGCGACATCACAATCCCCGTCCCTCGTCCGACGTAGAACCAGCCCACCATGAACCCACGCTGCCGGTCGACCGACGTAAATGATGGGACCGACAGCATCGATAGGACGGACACCGTGTCGATCATCCTGCAATCCACCGTCGGCGGCTTCTCAGCCCAGTTCATGCGCAAGCTGCCGCTGGTCGAGCAGGCGATGCGCGAGCACGGGCTCGAGCCGTCGGAGTTCGTGATCTCCAAGGACTATGCAGGTACAGCGACGATCCCGCTGATGGGGCCGTTCTTCTATAGCTACAGCGTGTTCTTCGGCGAGGAGTCCTTCACCGTCACCGAGCCGAACGACATGGTGTTCCTGGACTACTTCTTCAAACGCGTGCTGGCCGCGGACGAGCCGCCGGAATTGCCGGGGCGGCCGGGCCTGATGCGGCGACTGTTCGGCTGGATGTCGCAGCCGGTGTGAACTTGCGATCCTGAACGGAGGGTGTCTCGTTCACGTCGGTCATTCGGCGCCGGCGGCTTCGGCCACCGGTTGCCCGAATGCCGTCTACTCCCCCCACATCCGCGCCAGGGTCGCGAGCCAGCAGCCTTCGCAATAGCGCGCGTCCTTGTAATCGATCCAGTTGTGGGCGTAGACGCGGTCGAGGGGGATGTCGTAGCGCGTGCGCAGCACCTTCACGAGGATCTTCCAGGCTGCGACCTGCGCCTCGGTTGGACCTGCGGCGACGTCGGGATAATTGCCGGCGAACTCGACGCCGATCGAATTGTCGCGCACCACCTGCCGATAGGTCGCGCCGTTGTCGATGTACTTGTTGTCGTTGCGGTTGGCGCCGTCGCCATGGGTCGGCACCAGGTTTTCCGCGACCGCCCAATAGACCGTGCCGTCGGTCTCGACCCACACCGTGACGCCGCGGCGGGTCGGGTTCTTCGCCTGCTCCGCCGCGCCGCCGCGCGCCGAGCCCGCCGGTCCTTCGGTCTGGTGCACGATGATGTTGCGCCAGGGTCTTGCATTGCTGACGTCACCCCATGGCGCCAGCCAGACCATCTTCAGGCCGGCTATCTCGGGCGAACCGGAGGCACGCGCCAGCTTTGCGAGCTCGGCGTCCTCGGCAGTGGCAGGGGCGATCAAAAGGAGGGCGGCCAGGGCGACCGCGGGCAGGCGAGCAATCATCATGCGATATCCCATCACCGCCGCTGATGTAGCACGGCCTTACGCGAACGTGCGCTGGCTCTGGTCCCGGCCGATCGGCTCAGGCGACAGCGGCGGCACCGGATCGTAGACGGCAAAGTCGTTCTTGCCGTTCTTCTTGGCGGCATAGAGGGCGTGGTCGGCATTGGCCATCAGGCGGTCCGGGAATGCGCCGATGCCGCGATCCCACTGCGCGACGCCGATCGAGATCGCGATCGGGATCTCGCTGCCGGTGCAGGCCTCGGCATCCTGGCGGCAGACCTCGAGCACGCGGCGGGCGATCGCGGCGGCCTCGCGCAAGGACGAGGACGGCAGCACGACGCAGAACTCGTCGCCGCCGGTGCGGGCGAGCATGTCGCCGGGCCGCAGGCGGGTCTGCGCCATCAGGGTGAAGTGCTTCAGGCAGGCATCGCCGGCGGCATGGCCGTGGGTGTCGTTGATGGCCTTGAAGCCGTCGAGATCGATCACCAGCAGCGAGAACGGCGCGCCGCTGCGCTCGGAGCGGGCGCATTCCTCGGTCAGGCGCTGCAACAGATGCCGCCGATTGGCGACGCCGGTGAGATCGTCGAGCAGCGCGAGATCGGCGACCTCGTTGCGCAGCCGCTCGATCGCCATCAGCAGGCAGGCGAAATTCCAGCCCATGGCCAGAAACACCAGGAGCAGGATCATCAGCGACTGCAAGCCGTTGAAGTTGATCGCCGTGATGGCGCCGCCATAGCCGAACAGTGCCGCGCCGGAGCGGACGGCGTGAATGGACAGAAGCAGAAATCCCACGATCGCGGCGAGCCGGGCGCCGGGATTTTCCCGCCCGTTCTGCTGGCCGAGCAGCAGCGGCAGCGTCAGCACGATCGGCGTCGATTGAGCCAGCGAGTAGATCACGACCCGCATCGGCATGTTGTCGGCGACGACCAGAAAGAACGCAAGACCGGCGGTGCAGAACAGCGAATTGGTGATCGCCGCCGCCCAGGATACCGGCCGGTGATAGAACCGCGCCACACCCATGCAGGCGAGCCACGACGAAAAGATCATCACGCCGCCGCCGCCGATCAGCGGAAAGCGCGGGTCCATCACGTCGCGCAGCATCGAGATCGCCGCGCCCGCTGCGGCCAGCACCGCGGCCGCCGTCCAGTACCGCGCCGCCTCGAATTTGGGATAGGCGCGCGCCACATAGGCCCAGACCAGGCCGAGCGCCAGGAAATTGATGACGATGACGGTCCAGAGTGTCGGCACGCTCAGCATGGCGACTGCGGGACGCGCCTGGTCCCGCCCTCTTCGTTTGGCAAACGTCCGTACATACCCGCCCCCGTGTCTTGCGGAGGACCATGCGCGCGACGCGCTTAATGGAGTCTCACCGCAATCGCGCAAACTCGGGCGTTGGTTTTGGATTGATGAATCCCGCGAACGGATTCCGGCATCGTTAAGCAAACACTTCTGCCAGCGGATCCGCGGCGAAAGCGGATTCGCGCGTCAAAATCACCCGAAAATGCATCTGAGCTGTGGATAACGCGATGACGCCGATGTGACAGTGCGGGGCAGGAAGCTGCGAATCTGCTGAGTTTGTCGTCGAGGATGTTGCGAGGCTGGCCCTCCGCCGAGCATCCCTCGTGTCGCGTTTCACCATTAACCCTTAAGAGGATCCTATGGCTAAGAAAGCGAAGAAGGCGACGAAGAAGAAGGCGAAAAAGGCCAAGAAGGCGAAGAAGAAGTAACGAGGCTTGTTCTTTGCCCGGGTGGAGCCTCGCTCCGCCCGGGCGTCGGGAAGAGGGTTGTGGCGGGCATGAGGCCCGCTTTTTTATTGGCCGGAGACTACCGCTCCGCAAACGCCAGCTTGGCGCCGAGCGCGGCAAAACCTGCCGCAAAACTGCGCGCAGCCAGGCCATGACGCGGGGGCGGGAGATGACGTGCTCGCGTACCGAGGCCGCACAGAGACCGTAGACGACGAACACCGCGAACGTCATCGCCATGAAGGCACCGCTCAATTCCAGCATGCGCGCCAGCACATGGGCCTCGTCCGCGGCGATGAATTGCGGCAGGAAGGCGAGGAAGAAGATCGACAGCTTTGGATTGAGGATGTTGATCAGAAAGCCTGTGACGATGACGCGGCCGCTGGAACGCTCGCTGATGCCGCCCTCGACCGCCAGCGCCCCGCTCTCGCGCAGCGCCTGCCAGGACATGTAGAGCAGATAAGCGACACCGCCCCATTTCAGCGCGGAGAAGGCGAGCGCGCTGGTGTGCAGCACGGCGGCGAGCCCCAGCATCGCAGCACACATATGCGGCACGATCCCGAGCGTGCAGCCCAAGGCGGCGGCCAGGCTGGCGCGCGAGCCGCGCGTCAGCGCCGCAGCCAGCGTGTAGAGCACGCCGGTGCCGGGCGAGGCGACGACGATGAGCGAGGTGAGCAGGAAGGACCAGGACATGGGCGGACCTTAGCAGCCCGCCCCGCGCTGAGAAAGCCAGGCCTCAAGCCTTCAGTCTCAGACCGTCACTCTGAGGTGCTCGCCTCTTCGGCGAGTCTCGAAGGGCGACGGCCCGGGTGTAGCTGCAAGGGCGACGGCCCGGCTGTAGCTGCCGCTCGGCCGTGCATCCTTCGAGGCTTGCGCTACGACCCTATCGCGCCGCAGCGCGCGCACCTCAGGATGACGGATTGAGAATAGTCAGGACAGTTGCGCGAGTTCGGCTTCGCGCAGCACGTCGAGCGGCGCCCAGGGCTTTGCCCAGAACTTGGCGCCCTGGGGCAGCGGCTGCATCAGCGGGCGGCCGGAGGTGACGACGACGTCGAGCCTGGGATTGCGGTCCTTGGCGACATGGGCGAGCTCGACCCCGTTCATGCGGCCGGCGAGTTGCACGTCGGTCAGCATCAGGCAGAGTGCGCCGGCGCTCTTCTCGAGCACGCGCTCCGCGGCCTCGGCGCTCTCGCACTGGATCACCCGGTAGCCGCTCTCTTCCAGCAGGAGACATAGCATCTCGCGCTGCATGACGTCGTCTTCCACGATCAGCGCGGTGGCACGGAATGGTTGCGCTTGTCCCATCGGCGTCTCCAATGCTCGCTTGCCTAACGTAAGTTAAGGAGCAAATTCGCGTGTGGTTCGGTTCCATTCTGAAAAAATGTAAAGCATAGTTCCATCTGTGGAAACTTGACGGGGCACATCATGACAGCGATTCGCGGGGCCGCCGCCATCACGGGAGCCGCCAGCGGCATCGGCCGGGCGCTCGCCATCGAGCTTGCGCGGCGCGGCTGCGATCTTGCGCTCGCCGATCGCGACGAGGCCGGGCTGAAGACGCTGGCTGCGGAGATCGGACCAGACCGCAAGGTCAGCGTCCATCGCGTCGATGTCGCCGAGCCCGCCGACATCGCGCGGTTCGCGGCCGAGGCGACTTCCGCGCATCCGGAGCTCGGCATCGTCGTGAACAATGCCGGCGTGGCGCTGATGGGCTCGTTCGAGGAGATCGACCAGGCGCAGATGGACTGGCTGTTCGACATCAATTTCTGGGGCGTGGTGCACGGCACGCGCGCCTTCCTGCCGCATCTGAAGACGAGGCCTGAGGCGCACATCGTCAACCTCTCCTCGCTCTTCGGCATCATCGCGCCGCCGGGACAGTCGGCCTATGCGGCGGCGAAGTTCGCGGTGCGGGGCTTTTCCGAGAGCGTGCGGCATGAGCTCAGCGTCGCGGGAAGCCCGGTCAGGCTGTCGGTGGTGCATCCCGGCGGTGTCGCCACCGCGATCGCGCGCAACTCCCGTACCGGCGTCGGCGTCACCGACAATGCGCGCCGCGCGCAGTCGATCGAGCGGTTCGAGAACGCAGCGAAGACCACGCCGAAAGACGCCGCGCTGCGCATCATCAAGGGCATCGAAAACAACGAGCCGCGCATCCTGATCGGCAACGACGCCCGCTTCATGGACCTCTTGCAGCGCTTCCGCCCGGGGACGTATTGGGCGCCGTTGCAGCGGCGGCTGGAGAAGATGGCGAAGGGAACGTGAGTGAGGGACGCGACGGCGTCGCCGCGTTCGGTGCTGTCGTAGGGTGGGCAAAGCGAAAGCGTGCCCACCACTTCCGGAACGGTGGGCACGGCGCAAGTGCGCCTTTGCCCACCCTACGAGTTCAGCGCCCGCCTCACTGCCCCGCCAGCCGATCGGCGAAATAGCCGATTGTCTTGCGGTAGATCACCGCCCTGTTCCACTCGCGCATTGCCTCGAAATTGGCGGTGCCTTCGCCGTAGGGCTGGCCCATCTTGAAGCCGCTGGTGTGGAGCAGGTTCGCGGTCGAGGCGAGCACGTCGGGGACGCTGTGGCGGAGGTCGACATGGCCGTCGCCGTCGAAATCTACGCCGTATTTGATGTAGGACGACGGCAGGAACTGGGTCTGGCCGATCTCGCCGGCGAAGGCGCCGATGAGGTCGCGCAGCGGCAGGTCGCCACGCTGCACGATCTTGAGGGCGGCGAGCAGCTCGCCCTGGAACAGATCGGTGCGGCGGCAATCATGCGCTAGCGTCGCCAGCGTACGGATCACCGGCATCTTGCCCATGTCACCTTTGCCGAAATCGCTCTCCAGGCCCCAGATCGCAACCAGGATATACCGGGGCACGCCGAACTGCTGCTCGATGCGCGAAAGCAGCGCGGCGTGGCGCTGCAGAAGCGCGCGGCCGCCATTGATGCGGCTGGACCCGACACGGGTCGAGACGTACTGCTCGAAAGTCTTGTTGAAGGTGTGGCGCTGGCGGCGGTCGAAGGCGAGCACCGCACCGTCGGGGGTGACACCGCTGAGCGCGGCGTTGGTCACGTTCGCCGAGACGCCGGCGCTTTGCGCTTCCTGGGCCATGGTGGCGACGAAGCTGTTGAAGTCACCGCCGCAGCGCGCGGCCTGCGCCGAGCCGCCGGCCAGACAAAGGACGGACGCGGCGGCGAGAAGCAGTCTCAGCATATGGAGCAATCCCCTGAAAAAACCGGCGCGAAGCCGCGCGCGGATCATGCCCGGGAAAGCAGCGAGGGTCAAAGCGCAAAGCTTGAAGCGCAAAGCTTGGAGGGCAAGGCTTGAAGGACAAGGCTTGAAGGGCGAGGCTTGATCCGCATCAAACTGTCTCACGCTACCCTTCCTAGATTGCACCGGACAGGAGAGCCGCCGCCAGGAGAAGTGTCCCATGACCGGAATTACCTTGACCGCCGAGCAGATCCGCAATGCGCCCGCAGCGGTGCGGCAATGGATCGAGCAGGAGGTGATCAGTTCGCTCGGTCTTGCGCCGCGCGCGCCCGTGACGATCCCGCCCCAGGCTTCCCATCTCGTCGCCTGCAGCGTGGAGGACGTCGCCGGCGTGCTCGAGCACATCAGGGGCGTGCTTCCGGCGGTCAACGTGCTGCTCGAGCTCGGCCGTCCCGGAATCAGCTTCGGCCAGCCCGCGGTGATGACGTTCCGCCTGATGGACATCCTGCATCACACCCGCCTGCCCGACATCAATGGGGTCATCACATGTCTCGAGATGATCAACCAGGCGCTGACGGAGGTGAAAAAGGACCCATCGGTGCGGTTCTGCGGCTTCGACAATGAAGGCCACTGCCTGATCGCGCCGCAGACGCAAGTGAGCATCGCAACGCTCTGGCAGACCATGATGGAGCGCCAGCAGGCGGCGCAGGAGCGCGAGGCTGCCGGCCGGACGGCGCCGGCGGCGTGAGGGCGGATGGTATCGCCGCACTTTCCTCTCGTCATTCCGGGGCGCGCGGCTCGTCCGCCGTAGCTCGCAGAGCGAAGGCGGAAGCGCGAACTATGATGCGCAATTGCGCATCCTAGCTCGCGACTTCGTCGCGCCCCGGAATGACGGATGAGAGAATTGCGGCTATGATATCGTTGCTTGCGCCGCGCCGCCGCGCGATCGGTCACTGTGTTGAGCCCGCATGAAGCAATCAGCCATGTCCAACCGTCAACCAACCCGCTCCCTCCTCCGCATCCCCCTGTTCCGCCTGCTCGCTATCAACCTTGCGATCGGCGCCTGCGCCGCGACGATTCTCGTCGGCGGCCTGCTCTGGCTCAATCCCGGACATCTGCGCGAGCTGATCTTCGCCGATACCTCGCCCGGCATCGCGCTCGCGCTGCTGCTGGCCTCCTTCCTCGTCACCTTCGGCTCGGTCGCGATGGGCAGCGCGATCATGGCGCAGGGGCGCAAGGAGGATAGCGGCAGAGGCGGCGGCCACGGATCGCGGCTCGCCGTGCAGGAGATGGCGCGGCGCACGCGCTCGCAATGAGATACGCACCGCAATGGAACTCGCTTTCGCGCGTTGGATCACATCATCTGCATGCAAGCGGGAGCACGTCGCAGGCCAGCGCACGTTCCGACGACAGCGCGCCCCACACGCGCGCGGCGCGAGGGCGCGAAGATGAACCAAGTGGTTTGACAATCCAAACAATTGCTTCGATGTGCTTTCACATCACACATCGCAGCCGACGCATATCTGATGCGCTCGCTGCGACATCAACGCCGCCACGATTTGCCTTGCCATCGCAGGGCGCCTTCTATAGTCTTCTATTTTAGGTTGTCGCCCCACCAGCCCCGGGCGACGCTAAAGACCAAAAATAAACGGCGGGCTTCGGCCCGCCGTTTATTGAAGCGAGCGGTTGTTGAGACAAGGGTCTCTGATGCAGCGGTCCGCGGCCACGGCTCCGCCCCGGCCCCCGGGGCCACGCAAAGTCATTTGACTATGGCGCATCTATCGACGACAAGCCGCCATGGCCAAGAAACCCGGAACCAATCCCAAAGGCGAATTCGCCTTCTTCAACGTCGTCTATGAAGACGATTCCCAGCGCTCCAACCGCCGCGTGCCCGCTGAACTCCTCGGCGGCCTCGACGGCGACGAACCCGCCCGCGCCTTCATCATGGAGCAGGACCGCGAGATCGCCGAAAAGAGCGGCCGCCCGGCGCTGGAGATCAAGCGGATCGAGCGGGTCGGGGTGAAGAAGAAGTAGGGCGGCAGCCCTATCCACGTCATTGAGAGCGTAGCGAAGCAAATCCAGACTGAGTCCGTTGAAAGATTCTGGATTGCTTCGCTTCGCTCGCAATGACGGAGCGAGAATGAGGGTTAAAGCAAAAACGGCGGGCCTTGGCCCGCCGTTTTGCTTGGAATCGATGTCCGCGCTCAGTTGTCCAAGAAGCTCCGCAGCTTCCTGCTCCTTGACGGATGCTTCAACTTCCTTAGCGCCTTCGCTTCGATCTGGCGAATACGCTCGCGGGTCACCGAGAACTGCTGACCGACTTCTTCCAGCGTGTGGTCGGTGTTCATGCCGATGCCGAAGCGCATGCGCAGGACGCGTTCTTCGCGCGGGGTGAGCGAGGCGAGCACGCGCGTGGTGGTCTCGCGCAGGTTGGACTGGATCGCGGCGTCGATGGGCAGGATCGCGTTCTTGTCCTCGATGAAATCGCCGAGGTGTGAATCCTCTTCGTCACCGACCGGCGTCTCGAGCGACAGCGGCTCCTTGGCGATCTTGAGGACCTTGCGGACCTTCTCCAAGGGCATGCCGAGCTTCTCGGCGAGCTCTTCCGGGGTCGGCTCGCGGCCGATCTCGTTGAGCATCTGGCGCGAGGTGCGCACGATCTTGTTGATCGTCTCGATCATGTGCACGGGGATGCGGATGGTGCGGGCCTGGTCGGCGATCGAGCGGGTGATCGCCTGCCGGATCCACCACGTCGCGTAGGTCGAGAACTTGTAGCCGCGGCGGTACTCGAACTTGTCGACCGCCTTCATCAGGCCGATGTTGCCTTCCTGGATCAGGTCGAGGAACTGCAGGCCGCGGTTGGTGTACTTCTTGGCGATCGAGATCACCAGACGGAGGTTGGCTTCCACCATCTCCTTCTTGGCCTGGCGGGCTTCGCGCTCGCCCTTCTGCACCGAGTGCACGATCTTGCGGAACTCGACGATCTCGAGGCCGGTTAGGGCTGCGAGCTGATGCACCTCGTGACGGAGGTCCTTGATGCGGTCCTTCTCGTGGTGGACGAAGTTCTTCCAGCCTTTTGCAGAAAGCTTCGAGACACGGTTGAGCCAGCGCGGATCGAGCTCCGAGCCGGTGTAGTTGCGCAGGAAGTCTTCACGCGCGACGCCGTGGCTGTCGGCAAGGCGCATCAGGCGGCCCTCATGCGAGACGAGGCGCTTGTTGATGTCGTAGAGCTGCTCGACGAGTGAATCGATACGCGCCTGGTTGAGGCGGAGCGACTTCACCTCGACGATGATCTCGTCCTTCAGCTTCTTGTACTTGCGCTCCTGGTGCGGCGAGAGCGACTCGTTCTGGAGCTGGTTCTGGATGTCCTGCTCCTGAAGCTTGCGCAGCTTCTTGTAGCTGTCGGCGATCTTGTCGAAGATCTCGACCACCTTCGGCTTGAGCTCGGCCTCGATCGCCGCGAGCGACATCTGGTTCTCGAACTCGTCGTCGTCCATGTCGGACTCGGCGGCGGCCTCGCCCGGATCCTTCTCCTCGCCTTCGGCGGCGCCTGGCGCAGCTGCGGCACGGAACGGGGTCGGCGACGGCGGTGCGGCCGGCGGGGCGACATGCGCGGGCGCAGCGGCGGAGGCGGCGTCACCACCCTCGGCCGGGGCTTCGCCGGCCTCGCCGGTGGGGCCGGCGATCATCGCATTGTTCATGCCGCCCTTGGCGTCGGGGCCGGCATAGGTGGCTTCGAGATCGATGATGTCGCGGAGGAAGATCTTGCCTTCGTTGAGCTCGTCGCGCCAGATGATGATGGCCTGGAAGGTCAGCGGGCTTTCGCACAGCCCTGCGATCATCGCCTCGCGGCCGGCCTCGATGCGCTTGGCGATCGCGATTTCGCCTTCGCGGGACAAGAGCTCGACCGTGCCCATCTCGCGCAGATACATGCGCACGGGATCGTCGGTGCGCTCGCCCGGCTCGCTCTTCTTGACCTCGGTGACGGCCTTCTGGGTAACTTCGACGAGCTCGTTATCGGTCTCGTCCTCGCCCTCGTCCTTCTCTTCCTCGCCTTCGCTGTCGTCGGCTTCGGTGACGTTGATGCCCATGTCCGAGAGCATCGACATGATGTCCTCGATCTGTTCGGGCGAGGTCTGGTCCGACGGCAAGACTTCGTTGAGCTGATCGAAGGTCACGAAGCCGCGCTTCTTGGCCTGCTTGATCATCTTCTTCACGGCCGCGTCGGACAGATCGAGCAACGGCGAGGGCGCGTCCTGGGAATCCTTCTCCGGCGCGTCCGCTGCCTTGTCGTCTTTTTCCTTGTCCTTCGCCTGCAGCGTCTTTGCCTTGGTGGCCATCCATTGCTCCTAAACGCGCTTCATGCGAGGCGCTTCGCAGCGCCTGCCTGAATTCACATGAACCTGTTGCTCGACGCTCTCGCTTCGGCAGCTCTCGACACGGAAAGGGCGGCGCACATGTCTCTCGCCACCCCCAACTTTCTCTCGCCGGAATTGCCTAACGCTTCGTCAGCCTCTTTGTCGCAGCGGATGCAGGTGTAGTGCCAACAGCGATTGCGCGGATTCTGTCCTGACGCGTCTGTTCTGCCTGCGGCCGCCTGGTGGCCAAAGTGCTACAAGACCGTTAAGCCTCGATTAACCCTGTTTTTGCCGCCAAACCCAGGATTTGGCGAGTCTTTTAGCGGTTCCGGCCCCGGCCGTCCGCATGATTCTTTCATCACATACTCTTCTGGAACCGACCAGACAGCTCGCCAAAACCCTCGATCAGGGCTTCGGTGCCGTCGACTTCGCCTATCCGAGCCTTGACGTCACGCAGCCATGCCAGATTGGCCTCGCTGGGGTCCTCCCCCAAGGCCAGCTCGGCGTCCTTCAGCTCTCTAAGTAGTGAATGCCATTGCCGATGCAAGGCAACCAGCTGATGCCAGGTCGCAAGAACATCGTCCCGCGCCGCGCCCTCGCGCGCGCCCCATACCGCGGCGGTGGTGATTCCGTTTTCAACCCTTTGAAGAACTTGCGAAAATCCCCCCTTCGCGAGATCGCCTCGCATCTTCTCGGCCTGCTCCTCGGGGTCAGGCGAGTGGTGATGGTCGTTGGCGAAGGCGGCGATGACGCCCGCCCTGAGCTTGTGGGCCTCGGGATGGGCCAGCTCCAGGGCGGCGACCTCCTCGAGGTGGTCGTGCAGCAGCCAGGGGTGGTTGATCAGGCATTGCAGGATCAGGGCCTCCCGGCGGGAGATGGCGCTGCGCTGACCCTTCATGATCGGACTGGCCGCCAGCTGGGGGCTGGCTGCCTGGTAGGGGCCTGACGGTAGCGGAGTGGGGCCAGGCGGCCCGCGGCGCCCGCCACCGAAGCCTCCACCATATCCTTGGCCGCCGAATCGATTCGCCCCCCCGCCCCTCTGCTGGAAGGGACGGCCGCCACCGCCTTGGCCTTGGCGGAAATTGCCCCGGCCGCCGAAGCCGCCGCGCCCGCCTTCGGGAGCAAAGGTGCGCTGCAGCCGCTCGACGAACTCGTCGCGATAATAGCGCCGCACCACCTCGTCGCGGATGCCGTTGGTGAGCTCCTTGATGCGCGCCTCCAGCGCGGCGCGGCGCTCGGGCGTAGCAAAGTTGCCGCCTTCGAGCTCGCGCGACCAGATCATGTCGGCGAGCGGACGGGCCGCTCCAATCACTTCCTCAATCGCGGCGCGACCACCGGAGCGGGCGAGATCGTCGGGGTCCTGCCCCTCCGGCAGCAGCGCGAAGCGAAGGCTCTTGCCAGGCGCGAGGAAAGGCAGCGCGAGGTCCGCGGCACGATAGGCCGCCTTCTGGCCGGCGCGGTCGCCGTCGAAGCAGAGGATCGGCTCGTCCGCCATCTTCCAGAGCAGCGCGAGCTGGCTCTCGGTCAGCGCCGTGCCGAGCGGCGCGACGCTGCCTGCAAAACCCGCAGTGACCATGGCGATGACGTCGACATAGCCTTCGACCACGATCAGCGATGCGCCATCATGCGTCGCCTTGCGCGCGGTCTGGTGGTTGTAGAGGTTGTCGCCCTTGTGGAAGAGCGGCGTCTCCGGCGAGTTCAGGTATTTGGCCGGAACGTCCTTCTCCAGCGCGCGCCCGCCGAAGGCGATGACGCGGCCGCGCAGATCCGTGATCGGAAACATCACCCGATCGCGGAAGCGGTCGTAAGGCACGGGAATGTCGTCACCGCCGATCAACAGGCCGGTCTCGACCATGTCGTCGACGGAGATGCCGAGCTTGCCGAGGTGCTCCTTCAGCGCGAAGCGATCGGGCGAGGCATAGCCGAGGCGGAACTGCAATTGCGTCGCCGGCGAGATCGCGCGGTCGGCGAGATAGCCGCGAGCCTTGGCACCGACGCGCGAGGCCAGCGTCTCCGCGAAATAGGTCGCGGCGAGATCCATGACGTCATGCAGCGTGCGGCGCCGCTGCTCGTGCCGGGCCGCATCCGGCGTCACCGCGGGCAGCGCCAGGCCCGCCATGCCCGCGAGCCGCTCCACGGCCTCCGCGAACGGCAGGCCGTCGGTCTCCATCACGAAGCTGATGATGTCGCCGTGCTTGCCGGAGGAGAAGTCGTGGTAAAAACCCTTCTGGTCGTTGACGTAGAAGGACGGCGTCTTCTCCTGCTGGAACGGCGACAGCCCCTTCCACTCCCGCCCCGCCTTCTTCAGCTTGACGCGCTTACCCACGACTTCGGAGACCGAAAGCCGGGCACGAAGCTCGTCGAGGAACTGGGGCGTGAAGCGCATGGGGTGAGTCTAGCCGAGCGTTTGAGTCGGGCGAAGGATCAGGGATATAGGGACGACGGGCCTAAAAGTCAGGTTTGTGAGGATTATGCGCGCTGTTCACAGGCCCTCGATCCGTCACCCTGAGGTGCTCGCCTCTTCGGCGAGCCTCGAAGGGCGGCGGCCCGGCGGCATCCGGGCCGATTCATCCTTCGAGGCTCCCGGCGCGATGCCGGGCATCGCGCCACTCGCACCTCAGGATGACGGGTTGGGAAGCGGAAAAGCTTGAACCGCGCCCGGTTCCACGCTTCCATATCCCCATGTTCAGGACGTTTCGAGGCGGCCAGAGCGGGGGCTGGCGGGTGAACTCGATTGTAGCAGTGACGGGCGAGCCCCTGCCCTTCGTCCCTGCGTTGTCGGTGACCGACAGCGAGGCCGTGTCGTTGCCGCTGGTGCCCTCGCGCAATGCCTGGCGGCTGGTCGGCGTTGCCAGCAGCTTGCGCTACACCGAGCGGGCCGAGAAGCAACAGCTTGTCGCCGTGCAGGCCGGGCTCGGCCGTCCCGAGGCGACCTCCGCGGCGCTGATCCCGATCCGCAAGTCGCAGGCCTGGTGGGAGCTGACGCAGGAAGAGCGGCGCAAGATTTTCGAGGACAGATCGCACCATATCGCGAGCAGTCTTCGCTTCCTGCCCGCGATCGCGCGCCAGCTCTATCATTGCCGCGACCTCGGCGAGCCCTTCGATTTCCTCACCTGGTTCGAATTCGCCCCCGCGCATGCCTCGCTGTTCGAGGAGCTGGTTGCGATGCTCAGGCGGACCGAGGAGTGGAGCTACGTCGAGCGCGAGGTCGACATGCGCGCGGTGAAGGAAGTGCTGTCGGCTTAATGCTCGAGAAAGCGGCCGGACTCGATGCGCGGCAGATCGGTGACGGGCCAGTTATAGACGTAAGTCCAGGCCTTCTCCGTGGTGCCGTCGGGCAATGTCACCTCGACCAGCCGGCGCAGATATTCGGTCGGCTCGGGAAAGCCTTCGCCGCAGGCTTCGTACATGTCGAGCTCGCGCAGCAGCTCGTCAGGCACGCGCATCCGAAAGAGTTCGCCATGGACGAGATCGGAGGCCGCCTCCGACAGCAGCAATCCCGGATAATGCTTCACCAGAACGAGCCGGCCGCGGCAGGTCGCTTCACCCAGAAAATCCGCGTGTCCCGCCAGCAGCCGCGCCATCGGATGGTCGAAGCCGCGCATCAGGGTGCCGTAGACGAAGAGGCGATCGGAGGTCATGCTGTTCTAACGTTGCGACGTCGTTGCAATATCGATACTCCGTTTAGACACGTAATCGTTTCATAGGCAATCAGGATGGACCTGCATACGGCCGAGGCGACCGATCAACTGCTCGGCGAGGACGACATTCCGCCCGTGCATGAGGTGAATGCGGTGGGAACATCGCCGTTTCTGCTCACCTCGGATCATTACGGGCGGGTGCTGCCGCGCGCGCTCGGCGACCTCGGCGTCGCCGAGGCCGAGCTGACGCGGCACATCGCCTGGGACATCGGCATTGCCGGCGTCGCCGAGCGGCTCGCCGAGATGCTGGACGCGCATCTGATCGCGCAGCGCTATTCGCGGCTCGTGATCGACTGCAACCGCCCCGCCGGCGCCGTGAGCTCGATCCCCGTGATCTCAGAGGCCACCGCGATCCCGCGCAACGAGGGCATCTCGGACGAGGAGCGCGCGGCGCGGCGGCGCGAGATTTTCGAGCCCTATCATCACCGCATCGAAGCCGCGATCAACCGCCGCCTGCACGACGAGCGGCCGACCGTGCTGGTGTCGCTGCACAGTTTTACCCCTGTTTATGCCGGCGTCGCGCGGCCCTGGCACATCGGCGCCCTGTATAACCGCGACACCGTGCTGCCGCAGCTGCTGCTCAAACACTTACGTGCCGAAAGCGATCTCGTCGTCGGCGACAACGAGCCCTATGCGGTGAACGATCACACCGACTACACCATTCCCGTCCACGGCGAAGGCCGTGGCCTCGTCAACACGGGCATCGAGATCCGCCAGGATCTGATTGCCGATCAATCCGGCCAACAGCAATGGGCCGAGCGGCTGGCGCGGATTTTTGCCGAGATCGAGGTCGAATTGAGAGCAGCGTCGCTGGTCGATTAGGCGCCTCGCGTCGCTACGAATAGCGCGAGCGCGGCAAAGACGGCGGCGATGCCCCACAGCACCCAGGCGACACGGCCATCGCCGCGCGCGTCGAGCGTTGCTTCGGCCGGGTTGTCGGGATTGACGCTGACGCGGACGTTCGCGCCGTCCTTGTAGCGCGACAGGAGCTTGTCCAGCATCTTGTCGCGATCCGACGTCAATGCGGTCGCAACACGCGCGCATTCGTTGGTGTAGCTGACGTTCTGATAGCTGTAACTGTAAGTCACCCGCTTGCCGAACATCTCGTGGCCGCGACTTTCGCCGGGTTCGCTCGCCTCGTAATATTGCTCCATCGCGGACACTTTAATCGTGCCCGGCACTACCGGCCAGCGCTTGGCCAGCGAGGCCTGCCGCCGCACGGCAAGTCCCATCAGCGCGATAGCGAGCCCAAACGCTCCGAAGCCGACGACGAGGCCTGCAAGATCCGGCCGCCCGATATGGTGAGCGAGGAAGTCGTAGCTCTGCTTGAAACCGAACGCAGAGCCGAACACGATGACCAGCACGATCGCCGTGCCGGTACCGAGGCAGCCCCACAGGCCCTTGGGCAGATCGCGCTCGAGCACGGCCTGATCGGGATGGCGGGGATTGTAGTAGACGGTGACGATGCTGCCGGCGGGATATTTCGCCAGCTTCTCGGCGACTTGGAAATTACCGAGGTCCTCGCCGATCGAAATGCGGTTGCAGCGCAGCTTGCGGCCGCCGACCGCATACTCATACGTCACATTTGCAAAATTGCGTTTCTCGAGGCGATAGCCTTCCTCGCGGTCGTCGTCGGAGACCCTGACCTCGCGCACCTCCGCAACCGAGGTGACGACCTTGCCCGGCGCCTGCGGCCAGCTTCGCGCCTCGCGGGCCTGCCAGGTCTTGACGATGGCTGCGACCAGGAGAAGTCCAAGTGGCGCGAGCAGCATCGCATAGACGGACCAGGGCAAATCGGGCACGGCAAAAATCCTTCGTCAGCGGCAATGCCCGATTGGACGCATCGCCGCGGCGAGGGGTTCAACCCAAACCGGCCCGGAAGCGGTTATTTCGCCCGCGTCAGCGCCAGCCAGATGCCGCCGCCGATCATGAAGCCGCCGGAGATCCGCGACATCATCCGCGTGCGGCGCGCCGAGAAGAACTTTCGCGCGCGGCCGGCGGCGATGGCGTAGAGCGCATCCGTCATCACGGCGGTGACCATGAAGGTGGCGCCCAGCAGCGCGACTTGCGGAACGTGCGGTTGGTTCATGTCCATGAACTGCGGGATGAAGGCGCCGAAGAACACCAGCACCTTCGGGTTCGACAGCAGCACCAGAAAACCTTGCAGGAAGAAGCCGCCGCGCGGCGGCACCGGCGGCTCGTCGACATTGACGCCTTCGACCGGCGCCCAGATCAGCCTGATGCCGAGCCAGACCAGATAGGCGGCGCCGGCAAAGCGCACCCAGTCGAACCAGTAGCCCATGGTCGCCATCAGCGAGGTCAGGCCGACCGCGACGATGCCGATGACGATGGCAAGGCCGGCTTGCGCACCGGCAACGTTGGTCAGCGCGGCACGCGTGCCGTGGCGCAGGCCGTTGGCGATGACGAGGGTGACGATCGGCCCCGGCAGCAGCGCCAGCGCAATGCAGGCGGCGACGAAGGCGAAATAGGCTTGCATGGACATCATGGGAGGACTCGGCTGAGAGCGGTTTGGGATATTAATGCATGGCGGAGGCGGGAACGGAAGCCGGATGAGCGCAATCTCTCTGTCTCACCACCGGTGTCATACCCGCGAAGGCGGGTATCCAGTACGCCGCGGCCTTTCCGTATTCCCGAGTCCGCCGCGGAGGACTGGATCACCCGCTTTCGCGGGCGATGACAGCGGAGACGTAGGGAGATCGTGCGTCCCCTCACCTTCCATCCAATGCCGCCGTCGCCCATGTCCTCATCTCCGGCGTTTCCAGAAACAGCAGCGCCTCGCGTTGCACGGTGTTCGCATCGCCCGCGCCTTGGGCTACCGCGACGAGCAGGTCGCAGCGACGCGACAGCGCGATCCCGGCGGCGGCGTGGCGGGTGCCATCAGGCATGACGAGGCCATAATGCCTGATGCGGCCCTGCATGGCGCTCACCCTCACAATCGCGCCGGCTGCCACCGCCGCAAAGCGCGGGCTGATGAGGTCGATGTCGGCGACACGATCGACCTCGTCGTCATCGGCGACGCCCGTGTCGCAATTGCAGAAGCCGCGCTTGGCGCGGACGTAGAGCTCGGCACCCACGCAGACGCCGTCGCAGCGGAATGCCCGGCCCCCGGGCCATCCGTCTCGGGGAAACGGCCACGCGATCTCGCGCCAATGCGCCGATTCCTGCGCTGGCGGTGCAAGTTGATAGGCGCCGACGGCGGACGCACCGAACGCAATGGCCAGGCCTGCGATCATCGCCACGCGCCGCATCGTCAGCCCTTCGGCAGGCCGGCAACTGCGCGCGCGGGTCCCGTCAGCTCGAGGATGTGCAGGCCGGTATTGGCGCGGTCGACGATATAGATGTAGCCACGGTCGTCGGTCTCGACATTGTTGGTCTGGATCGCCACCTTGCAGCGTTCGCCGCCTTCGATGGGAATGCAGCGCTTGTCGGTCGCACTGGTGATCGACGGAATGAAGTAGCCGACTTCCTTCGGATGATAGGGATCGCGGATGTCGAGCGCGCGCACGCCGGCATTGAAGAAGGCGATGAAGGCCATCTTCTTGTAATAGACCGGCGCCATGCTCTCGTTGGAGGAATGCGAGCCGAACCGGCCGCCGCGCTGGCAGAACTGCCCGCTCGCCTCCGGCACGGTGTAGCTCGAGATCATCGTCGGCCGCGTCTCGGTGGTGACGTCGGCGAACCACACCATCTGCCGCGCCTCGCCGCATTCGTTGAGGATCGCCTCGTCCACGATCATGACGATGTCGCGGGTCTTGCCGTCCTTGTCCTCGGCGAATTCGGCGATGGGCATGTCGAGCATCGGGAACGTGGTGTGCGCGCCATTGAAGGCGGACATTGGCAGACGCGAAATCTCGGGATAGCGCAGATTGTCCGGCGTCGGCTCCTTCGCCCCGTTCAGGAGCTTGTCGCGGTCGACGATCTGCAAAATGCCGCCCTTGTTGGTGCCGTAACCGAAATAGACGCGGTTGCCATCGGGCCCGGTCGAGATCGGCCCGTGCAACTCGGTCGGCACCGCGCCGGTCGAACCGGGCTCCTGGCCCGGCAGACCAAAGTCGCGGATCTTCTGCGGATGCGCGGGATCGGAGAGATCATAGATCTGCGTCATGCGTCGCGTGCGCCAATCCGGCGCGCCCGAAACGAGATAGGCAATGCCGGTGTCGCATTCCCACCAGCTCTTGTGCGTGTCCTTCAACCCGCCAATGCGCGCGATGAGCACCGGACTGGCGGGGTCGGTGACGTTCCAGATCTCATGCGCCTCGCTGCCGAAGGTCCTGAGCATGTAGACCGCGTTGGGATCGCCCTTCGATAGCCCCTTGCCGTCGCAGATCCGCACCATCTGCGCGCCGCCGGATTCATACTTGCCCTCCTGCCCCGGCAGATGCCGCAGATATTTCGGGCGCGCGGGATCGGTGACGTCGACGATCGAGGTTCCGTTCGACTCGGCCTTACCCGTCATCGGGTTGACGGGAGCGGGCACGTCGTCGGTGCCGCCGTGATGGCCGATATAGGCGATCCAGCGATCGCCCTGGTGATGGATGGTCGGCTGATAGGCGCTGCGGGCCTGGAGGTCGCTGGTGCCGACGAGCTTCATGTTGGACGCTTCAGGCGGCGCGCCGACGGTTTGCTTCTGAGCCTCGGCCGCGGTGCTGCAAGCGAAAAGGACAAGGGCGGCAGCAAGTGAAACGCGACGGAACATGAAAGTTCTCCCGGAACCAATCTGCGTTGGCTGAGATGAAAGGCTAGCACGGCCGCTCGCGCGCGCCAAAGACACCATCTTGACATGCAACCATTTGGTTGCCTATTATCGTTGCCATGGATGAGGTCTTCAAAGCGCTCGCCGATGCATCACGACGCTCGCTCTTGGACCGGCTTCACGCCAGGAACGGGCAGACGCTCAACGAACTCTGCGAGGGCCTTGCGATGACGCGCCAGGCCGTGACCAAGCACCTTGCTGTTCTGGAGGAGGCCAACCTCGTCACGACCATCAGGCATGGCCGGGAAAAGCTGCACTACCTCAACCCGGTGCCGATCCATCAGATCGGCGAACGCTGGATCAAGAAATTCGAGCGCGGCAAGCTCGCCGCGCTCGGCGAGCTGAAACGCCAGTTGGAGAAGCGCGATGAGTAAGCCGGAATTCGTCTACGTGACCTATATCGAGACCACGCCGGAAAAGCTGTGGGAGGCGCTGACGTCAAGCGCGTTCACGCGCCAATACTGGTTCGACACCGAAGTCAGATCCGACTGGAAGGTCGGCTCGCCCTTTGCCCTCGTGATGGGCGGCAAGGTCACGGACACCGGCGAGATCCTCGAGGCCGATCGGCCGCGGCGGCTTTCCTACACGTTCAAGCACGAATTGATGGAGGAGATGCGGAACGAGGCTGCGACCAAAGTCGTCTTCACTTTGGCGCCCTACGGCAATCTCGTGAAGCTGACGGTGACGCACGAAGGCTTCACCACGGGCAGCAAGCTGCTCGACGGCATCTCCAAGGGCTGGCCCGCCATTCTCTCCGGGCTCAAGAGCCTGCTGGAAACCGGCAAGGCGCCGACGATCCCGCCCGCCGCGCTCGGCATCGAAGGATTTGCGTGATGAAGTTCGATCAATTCAAGCCGCTGACCCTCTACACCATCTACATCGCCTCCACGCCGGAGAAAGTATGGGAGGCGCTGACCTCGGCCGAGTTCAGCCGAAAGTATTTCTCCGGCTTTGCGGTGGAGATGGAGCCGAGGCTCGGCGGCACTTTCATCGTGCGCGCACCCGACGGCTCCGAGCATATCTCCGGCGAAGTGTTCGAATACGATCCGCCGAGGAAGCTCACAGTGAGCTGGAACGTCAATTGGCCGGGCCTCGTCGCAAAGCTCGGTACCACGCTCGTCACCTACGAGATCGAGCCAGCCGGCGAAGCCGTCCGCCTCACCATGAGCGAACGCCACGACCGCGAGCTCAGCGACGACATCCTTTCCGGCGGCCGCACCGGCTGGCCCGCGATCCTCTCTGGATTGAAGAGCCTGCTGGAGACAGGCAAGGCGCCCCAAATCAAGATGTCTCCGCCGGTGAAGATGCTGGAAGCATTGAAGGCGATGGGGATCAAGACGCCGTAGACGCTACAAAGCCAGCTGTCGTCCCGGACAAGCGCAGCGAAGCGAAGCGCCGATCCGGGACCCATAACCACAGGGAGAGGTTTGGCGAAGATTCGTCGTTCGGTACTTCTGCCAACTCCAATGGATAGATCACGCGGTATGGGTCCCGGCGTTCGCCGGGACGACATCGAGGTTACGGCACCGGCGCCACCAGCCGCCTGTAGAGATGCCAGGTCGCGTGCCCGAGCACCGGCAGCGTCACGATCAGCCCGAGAAAGTAGGGCAGCGCCGAGACGATGAGCAGCATCACGATCACGGCGGCCCACGAGATCATCGGCAGCGGGCTCGTCACCACCGCGCGCACGCTCGTCACCATCGCCGTGACAAAATCCACCTCGCGGTCGAGCAGCAGCGGAAACGACACCACGGTCAGCGAGAACAGGATCAGCGACAGCACGGCACCGACCGCGTTGCCGATGCCGAGGAACAGCAGGCCCTCATTCGTGGTCAGAACCACGGTCATGAATTCCTGAAGGCTGGAGAACGAGGCGTGCAGGCCGAGCAGCAGCGCGATCAGCAGCCGCACCTGGTACATCCAGACCACGAACACGAACAGCGTGACGAACGCCATCCAGCCGATCTCGCTGCGCGACCGCACGGCGGACCAGATCGCGCCGAAGGAGACCGGCTCGCCGCGCTCGCGGCGGCGGCTGACCTCGTAGAGGCCGATCGCCACGAACGGTCCGATCAGCGCGAAGCCTGCCGCCAGGGGATAGACGAGATAGACCATGCCGAAGGCGGTGAAGCACAGCATGATGGCGATGCCGCCGGCGGCATAGAGCGCGCCGAAGCAGAGACCGTAAAGTGGCAGCGCCTGGAAATCGCGCAGCCCCTCGACCAGCGCCTCGGCGATGTCGGTCGCCGCGACGGGACGCACCACCGGATCGACCTTGCCCGAGATGGACATCAGCATCCTCCGCAGATCGGCGCGATCTTTCGTCGCGCGCAGATTGAGCACGATATTAGCGTGGCCGCGCGCAGGCGCAACTTGATACCGGATGACGGAAGAGAGCGGCGCCAGCCCCCGGAGGTGTCAAGGCGGCGCCTCGAATTCTTTAGTCTTCTGTGCGATTTTCGAGCAGATTTCTATGGACTGAGCAGGCAATCGTCCGCAAGTTTTACCTTCGAACCAGCGCGCGTGACGATCAGGACGGACCGCCCAACAGATGAGCCTGCGTACCCGGTTACTGATCCTCGTCATCGCGGCCATGCTCGTGCCGGCGATCCTGGTCGGGCTGCGGTTCATGCAGAACCGGGCCAGCGAGATCGACGCGGCGCTGGCCAATCTGGCCGCATCCGCCGACGACATCGCGAGCGACTTAAGCGAGAAGATCCAGGGCACCGCCCAGCTTCATTACGGGCTGGCCCGTGCCCGCGACCTCGACACCCGCGACAAGGCAGCGTGCTCGGCGTTTCTGTCGGATGTCCGCGAGGAATATCCGCAGTTCACGGGTATCCTGACGATCGATCCCGACGGCCACCTGTTCTGCGACTCGCTGCGGACCAACCGCACGCTCGACCTGAACGACCGCGGCTATTTCAAAGAGGTCAAGGGCCTTCAAGGCGTCGTCGCGGTCGAACCGGTGTTCGGCCGCCTCACCGGACTCTCGGTGCTCCAGATCGCCTATCCCGTGCGATCAGAGACGGGCGCGCTGAAGTTCGTGCTGCTCGCGTCCTTCAACCTGAACAAATTCGCAGAATTTCACGACAAGCGACTGCTCGCCGAGAAGGATATCCTCTTCGTCGACGCCAAGGGCACGGTTGTCGTCGCCCCCAAGGGCGGCGGCTGGAGCGAGCCCGTCGGCGGATCCATTGCGGGCTCCGACCTGTTCCGCTTCGCGGTAGCGCCCGATGGCGAGCCGTTTCGGGAGGTCACTGACCGCCGGGGCCACACGCAGATCTGGGGGGTTGCCCGCTCGCCGTCGATCCGCAAGGCCGGCCTCTACATCCTGGTCGGCCGATCCAAGGACGGACTGGTCGCGGCGGCCAACCGCCGGCTTTACGAGGACATGGCGATTCTCGCGGTGGCCTCGCTGCTGCTCCTGGGCGGCTTATGGATCCTCACGACCGTGAGCATCGGGCGGCAGGTCGGGCGTCTCGCCGTCATGGCGAAAAGGCTCGGGCGCGGCGATCTCAACGCACGAATTCCAACGCCCCATCCACGCGGCGAACTCGGCGGATTGATGACCCTGCTCAACGCTACCGCCGAGTCGCTCGAGCAGCAACGCGCCGCCATCGCGGACCTCAGCCACAAGCTCAGCCAGTCCCAGAAGATGGAAGCCATGGGCCAGCTCACCGGTGGCGTGGCGCATGACTTCAACAATCTGTTGACCGTCATTCTCGGCAATTCGGAGCATCTTGCCGACAGGCTGGCGGGCAATAGCGAATTGCAGCGGATCGCCGGCGACATCGCGACCGCCGCCGAGCGCGGTTCTGACCTGACACGCAGCCTGCTCGCCTTCGCGCGCAAGCAGCCGCTCCGGCCGAGAGAGATCGACATCGCCGAAAAGATTCTCGGCATGGAGCAGCTGTTGCGCCGGACCCTGGGCGAGCACATCGAGTGCAGCTTCACGTTCGCGCCGGATCTGTGGCTGGCCAGCGTCGATCCCGGCCAATTGGCAACCGCCGTGCTCAACCTCGTGCTCAACGCGCGCGACGCGATGCCGGAAGGCGGCAAGCTGACGGTCGAGGTCCGCAACAGCTCGCTCGGTGAATCCGACCTCGACGTCAACGGCGAGCCGCGGCCCGGAGACTACGTCATGGTGGCTGTCAGGGATACCGGCAGCGGCATGAGCCCCGACGTGGCGAGCCGCGCTTTCGAGCCGTTCTTCACGACCAAGGAGGTCGGCAAAGGGACCGGCCTTGGCCTCAGCATGGTGTACGGGTTTGCACAACAATCCGGCGGACTCGTGCAAATGCAGTCCGAGCCGGGACAAGGCAGTGTCGTCAGGCTGTTCTTTCCCCGTCTCGCAACCCAGCCAAGCGAAGATCTGCCGCCCGCGGAGCAGATCGTCACACAAGCGGAACACGAGACCATTCTCCTCGTCGAAGACGACGACATGGTGCGCGCTTATGTCGAGAACGAGCTCAGGACGCTCGGCTACCGCGTCATCACGTCATCGAACGGGCCCGCAGCGCTGGAATTGCTGCACCAGAGCGGCGACGTCCGGTTGCTGCTCACCGACGTCGTGATGCCCGGCGGCATGTTCGGGCCGGAACTCGCAAGACAGGCAACGGCGCTGCAGCCCGATCTCAAGGTGCTCTTCACCTCGGGCTACAGCCAGGATCCGGTCAAGACGCCGGACGGGATCAACGCCCGCATTCTGACAAAGCCGTTCCGAAGGCAGCAGCTTGCCGCGATGCTGCGGTCGGCCCTGGCAGCGCCGTCGCGATAATTAGAAACGCGACGCGAGCAGAAGCGCCACTGCGAGATTGGCCGCGAACAGACCCGCGTCGATGACGAAGATCCGCAGCATCGGGCCCTTCAGCACCGGCCAGTACGCCACCCCGACCCGGCCGCCGCGCATCAGCACCGGAAGGTTGTAGGCGAACTGGCTGAGATGGCAGGCGGCAAAAAACAGGAACAGCACGAGCTGCGCCTCGACCGGCTGGAAGAAGGACGGACGTGCCGCCAAGAGGTAGAACGACAACAGCCCGATCGGCAGGTTCATTCCGCCCAGGAACGCAACGCTGGCCGCCAGGGTCGGCGCGATCGGATTGCTCCGCTCTTCCCGCGGCAGCAAGATCTTCAGCGTGTTGGTTTGCGCGATGCTGAACTGGACGAAGGCACCGACGAACCAGAGCGTGTTGAGGAGCAGGACGATATCCGAAAGACGCATGGTCATTTTCCGTAAAAGGCTTCGCTGCGCACGACGCGGCCGGCATCGTCGAAATCCATGAACTCGCTGGCGCGCGTGTCGCCGAGCTGCCACCATACGATCAGCCGCGCGATCGTATCGTCCCAGCTCCAGCTCAATATCTTGAGGTCGGCGCTTTCGATGTGACCATAGGCTTTCCGCCAGTAGGCGCGGATGTTCTCGGCACCGGTCACGACCGGAGACCCGGTCAGCGTCAACGCCAAAGGGCTGCGCATCTGCGCGTCCTCGGCAAAATGCGCGACGACCGCATCGATATCGACCTTGCGCCAGCTCGCGCACCATGCCGCGACAAAGGGTCCGGCGGCCGCGCGATTCATCGTCTGCCCGCCCATGACGCGGTCCTCCCCTCGCTCGTCGACGACGAGAATGGCAAAGCCAGGCTTTCATGTCAACTATGTTGACTTGAGACTCGTCAATTGTGGTCGGCGATCGCCTCCATGACGGCCATCCAAGCCGCTGCACCCGACGCCCCGGCGCGATCGAACGCCTTGCGCATGACGTTGCGTTCGTAATCGGATGCGCGGTGCTCGATGCGCTGCCCGGCAGCCGTCAGGCGCAGCAGCTTCGAGCGATGCTGCTCGGGCGAGCGCTTTGACACGACGAGCTTGCGCTCCAGCAGCAGATTGAGCGGCCGGTTCAGTGCCTGCTTGGAAATGCCGAGGACCTCGAGCAGCGAGCCGATCGCGATATCGGGCCGGCGCGCCACCACGTAGAGGATGCGGTGGTGCGGACGCGACAGGCCCTGTTTCGCAAGGTATTCGTCGGCTTCCAGCGTCATCCCGCGCCAGCCGTAATACATGAGCTCGAGCGCCGCATCGAGGTCGTGCAGCTGGTCGAGCGCGGCGCGGTGAAGTCCCGCGGCTTGAGATGCCTTTGCCATGGTCAGGAAGCTAACCTCTCGCGCGCAGCTCGCGCCGCAGCACCTTGCCCGTCGCCGTCATCGGCAGCGTCTCGGCGAATTCGACGAAACGCGGATATTCGTGCGCGGCGAGCTGGACCTTGACGAACTCCTGGATCTCGCGGGCGAGCGCGTCGGTGCCGGTAAAGTCGGGCCGCAGCACGATCCAGGCCTTGATCGATTCGGTGCGGATCGGATCGGGGATGCCGACCACCGCCGCCATCGCCACCGACGGATGCTTCATCAGCGTGTGCTCGATCTCGGAGGGACCGACGCGATAGCCGGCGGTGGTGATGACGTCGTCCTCGCGACTGACGTACCAGAAATAGCCGTCTTCGTCCTGCACGCCGAGATCGCCGGTCAGCAGAAACGCGCCGGCATATTTCTTCGCCGTCGCCTCCGGATTGCGCCAATATTCGAGCATGGTGACGGGGCATGGCTGGCGCACGCCGATGATGCCGCGCTGGCCGCGCGGCAATTCCTCGCCCTTGTCGTTGACGATGCGGACGTCGAAGCCCGGCGTCGCCTTGCCCATCGAACCCGGGCGGATCGGAAACAAATTGGAGTTGCTGCCGATCACGAGATTGCACTCGGTCTGGCCGAACACTTCATGCGCGTCGATGCCGAAGGTCTCGCGCACCCAGCCGAGCAGCTCGCCGCCGAGCGATTCCCCGCCGGTGAAGATGCTGCGCAGCTTGACGCCCGCGTGCTTCACGCCGGCCTGCCGCATCAGCTTGAGCGCGGTCGGCGGCAGGAAGACGTTGCGGACGCCGAGATCGGCCATCATCTGCATCGCTGCCTGCGGCTCGAACTTTCGCGCACGATGGCCGACCAGCGGGATGCCGTGATACCAGAACGCGAGCAGGCCGTTGACGAGGCCGCCGATCCACGCCCAATCCGCCGGCGTCCACATGAGATCGCCGGGCCGCGGCAGGAAGTTGTGACACATCTCGACGTTCGGCAGATGGCCGAGCACGACGCGATGCGCATGCAGCGCACCCTTCGGGTTACCTGTCGTGCCCGAGGTGTAGATGATCAGCGCGGGGTCATCCGCGGAGGTGTCGACGGTCGCGAAGTCCTCGGATGCGGCTTCGATCGCTGACCAGAACGGCTTTGCGCCGGCGTGGACGGCGCTGCTCGTGACATAGATGTCCTGCAAATAGGGCAACCGATCGCGGATCTTCGTGAGCTTCTCCCAGCCCGCCTCATCGGTGATGATGGCTCTCGCTTGCGAATTCGACAGACGGAATTCCAGCGCATCCTCGCCAAACAGCGCGAACAGCGGGATCGAGATCAGGCCGGAGCGGAACGCCGCCATATGCGCAATCGGCAGTTCCAGCGATTGCGACAGGAACACCGCGACACGGTCGCCACGCAAAAGGCCATCCGCCTTCAGCACATTGGCGAAGCGACGCGACATGTCCGCAACCTCGTCGAAAGAAGTGCGGCTGGTCGCGCCGTTGTCGTCGACATAGATCAGCGCGAGCCGGCCGGTGCCGTCAGCATGGCGATCACAGCACGCTTCCGCAATGTTGAAGCGCGCGGGAATGTCCCAGCGGAAGTTGCGGACGAGTTCGTCGTAGGTCTTGGCTTCGGTCAGCATGGCTTGGCGTTTCCCAGCAACTCCGTCATGGCCGGGCTCGTCCCGGCCATCCACGTTCTTCTTGCTTGGTCAGTCAGTTTAAGGCCATGGATGCCCGGGACAAGCCCGGGCATGACGATGGAGGCTACCGCACCGTCGCAAAGAACTTCCTGACGTCACGCACGAACAGCTCCGGCTGCTCGAACGCGGCAAAGTGGCCGCCCTTCTCCATCTCGCTCCAATGGGTGATGTTGGGGAAGTTCGGCTCCATCCAGCGCCGCACCGGCGTGATGATCTCCTTGGGGAACGCGGCAACGCCGGTCGGCACCTTGACGACAGGCGTGGTGCGGCGCTTGCCGAAACTCTCCCAGTAGAGCCGCCCCGAGGAGGTCGCCGTCTCCGTCGCCCAATAGAGCATGACGTTGTCGAGCAGCTCGTCCTTGCTGAAGATGTTCTCGGGATGGCCGTTGCAATCGGTCCAGGCCCAGAATTTTTCCAGGATCCAGGCCGCCTGCCCGCTCGGCGAATCCGTAAGGCCATAGCCGAGCGTCTGCGGGCGCGTCGATTGCTGCTTGGAATAGCCGGAGTCGAGATCGACATAATGCTTGAGGCCGGCCAGCGCGCGCTTCTCTTCGGCCGTCGGCTCGCCCTCGATCCGCGGCGGCGAGTTGAAGGACAGCGTGATGTGGATGCCGGCGCAATGCGCCGGGTCCTGCGCGCCGAGCGATGTCGTCACCGCCGAGCCCCAGTCGCCGCCTTGCGCGCCGTAGCTGGTATAGCCGAGCCGCTCCATCAGCTTCGCCCAGGCCGCGGCGATGCGGTCGACGCCCCAGCCGATCTCTTTGGGTTTGGCCGAGAAGCCGAAGCCCGGCAGCGAGGGACAGACGACGTGGAACGCATCGGCGGAATTGCCGCCATGCGCGGCGGGGTCGACCAGCGGCGCGATCACCTTCTGGAATTCGACGATCGAGCCGGGCCAGCCATGGGTGATGATCAGCGGCAGCGCCGACGGCTCCTTGGAGCGCACGTGGATGAAGTGGATGTCGAGCCCGTCGATCTCGGTGGTGAACTGCGCGAAGCGGTTGAGCTTCGCCTCGTGGGCGCGCCAGTCGTAGTCGTTGGCCCAATAGGCGCAGATCTCCCGGATCCACTTCAGCGGCGCGCCCTGGCTCCAGTCGTCGACCAGCTCGGCCTCCGGCCAGCGCGTGCGAGCGAGGCGCGATTTGAGGTCAGTGAGGACGTCGTCGCTGATGGCGATGCGGAATGGTTTGACGGCGGTCATGTGCCTCCCTGTTTCCTTATGAGAGTAGACCGGACCGATGCCGCATCAAAGGTGCCCATCCTCCCCTGGAGGGCCCCTCCAGGGGAGGGTAAGAACGGCCTAGCTGTGGTCTGTCAGGAGGTTGTCCATCTGGTCTGAACCGAGGAAGCTGAGGTTGCGAAGCTTCAGTGTTCCAAGGAGAGACCAGATGAACGTCC
>NZ_LBJC01000024.1 GCF_004114535.1 Bradyrhizobium nanningense | reverse complement strand
GCCTCCCGCCGGCGCGGCTGCACCGACCGTCGTCCCTGGCACGCCGGCCGCAGCGCCACCGCCGAACCGGGCGCAATACGCTCCGCCGACGGTTGCGCCCGCCTTCCGGGCCGCGCCGACAGTCGCCGCGCCGTTGCCGCCGGCGCCGCGTCCGCCACAGCGTGACCTGACGCCGCTCGCGATCGGTGCAGGCGTGGTGGCCGGCGCCGTGATCGGCGCCACCATCGCTGACCTCCACAACCAGCGACGCGAGACGATCGAAGGCGGCCGCACCGTCTATACCGAGCCGGACCGCATCATCATCCGCGATCCGGGCGGCCAGGCCTATGTCCGCGGCAACGATCTCTATCGCTTCCGCTATGGCGCCCGCGACATCCGCACCGACACCGTCGGCGGCGAAACCCGCACGGTCGTGATTCGTCCCGATGGCAGCGAGATCATCACCGTCGTCGGCGCCGACGGCCGGCTGATGCGGCGCATCCGCAGGGATCCCCGCGGGGGCGAGCTCATCATCATCGACAACACCTATCGCGATCCCCAGGCGGTCGGCGGCTTCTATGTCGACGTGCCGCCCCCGGTCGTGAACATCCCCTACGATCGCTACATCGTCGATGCCCAGGAAGCGCCACCGGACGTGATCTACCAGACCATGGTGGCACCGCCGGTGCAGCGGATCGAGCGGCGCTACTCGCTCGACGAGATCCGCTACAGCCCCAATGTTCGCATGCAGATGCCGAGCATCGACGTCAACACGATCAACTTCGAGACGGGATCGTGGACCATCCCGCCGGACCAGGCGGCCCGGCTGCAGGTGATCGCCGACGGCCTCAACCAGGCGATCCAGCGCAACCCGCGCGCGGTCTTCCTGATCGAGGGACACACCGACGCGGTCGGCAACGAGGTCGACAATCTGTCGCTGTCGGATCGTCGTGCGCAGGCCGCGGCCGAATTGCTCACGCAGCAGTTCGGCGTCCCCGCCGAGAATCTGACGTCGCAGGGTTATGGCGAGCAGTACCTGAAGGAGCAGACGCAGGGGCCGAGCGCGATCAACCGTCGCGTCACCATCCGCAACATCACGCCGCTGCTCAACGGCGGTCAGGCCTCGTTGCCGCCACCCCCGCCCGGCACCGCGCCGCCGCGGTAACGGCACATACAAACGCAAATGGCCGGGAGCGATCCCGGCCATTTCTGTTTTGTATAGTCTCGTGCCCCGGACGCAGCGCAGCACGTAGTGATGCGCTGCTGAGCCGGGGCCCACAAACCGTCGCCGCAACTCAATTAAGATCTGGGTCCCGGCTCTGCGACGCACCGCTCCGCGCTGCATCGCGTCCGGGACACGAGAATTTCAGAGAACTCGTAGGGTGGGCAAGGCGCGTTTGCGCCGTGCCCACGGTCCCTCTCATCGTAGAAGATGGTGGGCACGCTTTGCTTTGCCCACCCTGCGAGAGCGAGAGCCTCAGCCCTTATCGCTCTCCAGCCGGAAGATCTGCGAGCCTTCGCTGCCTGAGAGCAGGCCGGTGTCGCTGTACAGCTTCAGCTTCGTCCGCGTGTCGGCGATATCGAGGTTGCGCATGGTGAGCTGACCGATGCGGTCCGCGGGCGAGAACGCGGCGTCCTCGACCTTCTCCATGCTGAGCCTTTCAGGCGCATAAGTGAGGTTTGGACTCTCGGTGTTGAGGATCGAATAATCGTTGCCGCGGCGCAGCTCGAGCGTCACCTCGCCGGTGACCGCGCGCGCGACCCAGCGCTGCGCGGTCTCCCGCAGCATCAGGGCCTGCGAGTCGAACCAGCGGCCCTGATAGAGCAGGCGGCCCAGGCGCATGCCGCTGATGCGGTATTGCTCGATGGTGTCCTCGTTGTGGATGCCGGTGACGAGGCGCTCATAGGCGATGTGCAACAGCGCCATGCCCGGCGCTTCATAGATGCCGCGGCTCTTGGCCTCGATGATGCGATTCTCGATCTGATCGCTCATGCCGAGGCCGTGACGGCCGCCGATGACGTTGGCTTCGAGGAACAGCGCGACGGGATCAGAGAAGGTCTGACCGTTCAGCGCGGTCGGCTGGCCTTCCTCGAAACGCACCACGACCTTCTCGGCCTTGACGGCGCAATCGTCGCGCCAGAACGGGACGCCCATGATCGGGTTGACGATCTTGATGCCGCTGTCGAGGCTTTCGAGATCCTTGGCTTCGTGCGTGGCGCCGAGCAGATTACTGTCGGTCGAATAGGCCTTCTCGGCGCTCATCTTGTAGGCGAAACCCTGCGCGGTCATGAACGCCGACATCTCGGCGCGGCCGCCGAGCTCGTCGATGAACTGCTGGTCGAGCCAGGGCTTGTAGATCTTCAGACCCGGATTGGTGAGCAGGCCGTAACGGTAGAAGCGCTCGATGTCGTTGCCCTTGAAGGTCGAACCGTCGCCCCAGATGTTGACGCCGTCCTCCTTCATGGCCGCGACCAGCATCGTGCCGGTGACGGCACGTCCCAGCGGCGTGGTGTTGAAATAGGTGATGCCACCGGTCGAGATATGGAAGGCGCCCGACTGGATCGCGGCGATGCCTTCATGGACGAGCTGCGTGCGGCAATCGACGAGGCGGGCCTTCTCGGCGCCGAACTCCATCGCCTTGCGCGGGATCTCGTTGTAGTCGGCCTCGTCGGGCTGGCCGAGATTGGCGGTGTAGGCGTAGCAGCGCGCGCCCTTCTGCTTCATCCAGAGCAGCGCCGCAGAGGTGTCGAGGCCGCCCGAAAAAGCGATGCCGACTTTCTCACCCTTGGGCAGGCTTTTCAGGATCGTGGTCATGGGGCTTCCAATCGGGTCTCAAGGGGCTGATGAGGGTTTCGAACTTGACCGCGCGAATATCAAATTTCGCAGGGCTCGGCACCCATTATAATGGCTCAAACCGACGGCGCGGGACCGGTCTTGCGGCCGAACAGGCGCTGGCGGAGCCGGTAGGCGGGCATGTTCAGCCGGGTCAGGGCGGCATCAACCGCTTCGTCCGTAAATCGCGTCCGTGGCCAGCGGTAAATCAGCGCGTAGGCAAACCAGATCACCAGAAAGGTCACGAGGCCGGCGATCGAGACGTCGGTGAAGAAGTGCCCCCCGAAGGCCATGCGCAGCCCGCTGGTGACGGCGCCGAACACCACGGCGGCGGTATAGGCGAGCGGCCGCCACGCCGGCGGTGCCAACGCGGCCGGCGCCAGGGTCCAGAACGCGGTGGCACCTTCGCCCGAGAAGAACGAGCAGTTGCGCGCGCAGCCGCCGCGTGGATCCCACCACGGCACGAATTGCTGGTCGCCGGCGAACTCGGTCACCACCACCGGGCGCGGCCGGCCCCAGTATGACTTGAAGGCAAGATTGGTCAGAATACCGGCCGACAGGATGATCGTGACCAGCAGGAACGCGATCGCGCGCCCCGACACCAGCAGCGGCCGGTCGGGCCTGATCATCTTGACCACGAGCGCCACCAGCGACGGCAGCACGAAGGCCCAGGCCACCCACATCGCCGCGTCACGCGCAAAGCCCGCCCAGTCGTTCAACTTGAGCGGAAAGCTTTTCGTCCGGGGATCGAAGAACAGCGACGCGAGCTTGAGATCGAGCTCGGGATAGAGCCCGAAAACGACGCCGATCACGAGCCACAGCGCCAGGGCGATGAAAAGTCCGGTACGGTTCATGGCGCGCGGTTTAGCGGAGCGGGGCGGGGATGGAAACCCCGGATTCCGTCGCAGCAAGCGAGCGTGAATTGGTCAAAATGCGATGCCTCAACAGTGTCGTCCCGGACAAGCGAAGCGCAGATCCGGGACGACACTGAGGGTGGAGCGCGCTGCATCGCGCCACTCCCCACTGTCACCTTGCGTCCGGCCTTGAATTCGATGGCAACGGCGGCGGCGGCATGCGCGGCGGCGGTGGGATGCGCCAGGCGCCGGCGTTGCGGCCGGCGATCAGCCAGTAGACGATTCCGGCGACGATGCCCGCACCGGTCATGATCTCGAGGTGCCGTCGCACGATGCCTTCGAACTGCAGCGTCTCGGAGTGGAACGGGACCAGACCGAGATAGCAGGCGAGCCCGACGAGGCCGCCGCCGACGGCATAGGCGAGCGCACTGCGGATGTAGAGCGCCTCCGTGATCGCGACGATCACCGCCGCCGGCACCAGCGCAAAGCCCGAAACGAAGATGAAGCCGAAGCCGAGCAGGATGTCGATCGTGCCCTGATCGACGGGACCGGCGCCGAGATCGGCGAATTCCGGAAACAATAGCGCGACGACGACGATCATGCCGCCGACGAAGCAGGCGGCGAGGAAGCCGATGAAGATGACGATGAGGCGGCCGATCAGGGACATGACGCCGAAACCACCACTGCCGTCATTGCGAGGAGCCCGCGACAAAATTGCGAAGCAATTTTGCGCTGGTGCGACGAAGCAATCAAGACTGCTTCCGCGGTGACATTCCGGATTGCTTCGCTTCGCTCGCAATGACGAGGAGGCGGGAGCGCGCGCATGGCTAGCTAATCCGTCATCGCCATGGCGCGCAGCGCCTGACGTTCGCGTGCGCTGAGCTTCTCGGTCTCCGACTTGAGCTGGCCGCAGGCGGCGAGGATGTCGCGGCCGCGCGGGGTGCGGACCGGCGAGGAATAGCCGGCGTTGAAGACGTATTCGGAGAATTTTTCGATCTGGTCCCAGTCCGAACATTCATAAGCAGTGCCGGGCCAGGGATTGAACGGGATCAGGTTGATCTTGGCCGGAATGCCCTTGAGCATCTTGACCAGCAGTTTGGCATCGTCGAGCGAATCGTTGACGCCCTTGAGCATCACATATTCGAAGGTGATGCGGCGCGCATTCGAGGCACCGGGATAGTCGCGGCAGGCCTGCAGCAGCTCCTTGATCGGATATTTCCGATTGAGCGGCACCAGCTCGTTGCGCAGCTCGTCGCGCACCGCATGTAGCGAGATCGCGAGCATGACGCCGATCTCCTCGCCGGCGCGCACGATGTTCGGCACCACACCCGAGGTCGACAGCGTGATGCGGCGGCGGGAGATGCCGATGCCCTCGTTGTCGCCGACGATCAGAAGCGCATCGCGCACCGCGTCGAAATTGTAGAGCGGCTCGCCCATCCCCATCATCACGATGTTGGTGACGCGGCGCGTGCCGTCCTCGCGATCCGCCCAGTCGTTCAGGCGATCGCGCGCGACCATCACCTGTCCCACGATCTCGCCGGCGGTGAGGTTGCGCACGAGGCGCTGCGTACCGGTGTGGCAGAAGGAACAATTCAGCGTGCAGCCGACCTGCGAGGAGACGCAAAGCGTGCCGCGATCGGTCTCGGGAATGTAGACGCACTCGACTTCATGCGCCTTCTGAACGTTGTCGCCGCTCGGCAGCCGCAGCAGCCATTTGCGGGTGCCGTCGTTGGAGATCTGCTCGGCCACGACCTCGGGACGATCGACGGTGAAATGCTGCGCGAGTTCGGCGCGAATGCCCTTCGAGATCGAGGTCATCTCGTCGAAGCTTTGGGCGCCGCGGAAATAGAGCCAGTGCCACAGCTGCTGCACCCGCATCTTGCGCTGCGTCGGCGCGACGCCGATTTCGCCGAGGCGGTCGGCAAGCTCGCTGCGCGACAGACCGATCAGCGACGGCTTTGCCGGCGGCACATAGGTTTCGAGTGGCGTCTTCTCCACCAGGATTGCGTTGTGCGGCTCGGTCGTCGGTTGCATGAATAGACCTAACTAGGTGGTCGTTCCGGGATGGTCCGAAGGGGATCGCGAAGCGACCTTGAAGACCAGACCCGGAACCTCAAGATTCCGGGTTCGATGCTGCGCATCGCCCCGGAATGACGGAAGAAAATCTGGAACCGCCCCTATATAGCAACGGGCGCCGCCGATTGCGACCGTGATACCCACCCGCAGCGCTAACGCCGGCAATCCTGGGCGATCTTGTCGAGCGCCTGGGCGAGGCCCTTCAGCGAGAAGGTGTCGGTGGTCTCGGTGCCCTTGGCCGAGACACCCTTGACGACGAGCTCGGCGGATTTGCGCATCGCTTCGACCATCCGCTCCTCCTCGGCCGCGTTCTTGATCCAGAGGCCGTCGCCCTGCGTGTACATGGCGAAGGCGGCGCCGCCGACCTCGACCGTCGATTCCGAGCCCGGCTTCAGCGCGTAGCCGATCATGACCGAGACTTCGTTGTTCACTTTCTCCGCCGGCCGGGTCGAGACGAAGGCATAAGCGGGATCGCGCGGCCGGTTCGGCGGATTGGTCTTCGACGACGACGGCTTGGCCAGCGCGAAGCAGACCTTCTTGCCGTTGGGCGTCGCCGAATAGGCCCCCCAGGTGCCGAACTGGCCGATCAAGGCCGGCTCCGCGCCACCCGCAACTGAAGCGGGCGGAGCCGCCGATTTGCTCTCCGGCTTTGCGGCCGACTTCGCAGTGGTATGGGCCGCTGGCGCAGCCGATTTCGGTGCAGCCTCTTTTGGAGCAGATTTGGGCGTCGGTTGCGCCGTCTGCGCCCGCGCAGATACAGCGATTCCCCCGGCCGCCACGCCAGTCATCAAAGCTAAGATCAGCACCCGCCACATGCTGGAGTGGTTCCCTCAATATTGTGACTGGAAGATGGCCCGGCCGCGCTTTGTCCCCGTGGCAGGGATAGCCGGGAAAGTCCAATTTGGGAAGGCAGTTAGCGGGTATCGACGCCGACTTAGGTCTTGGATCGCGCGGCGCGCTGGTCGGCCCATTGCGTCTCGGTCCAGCCGAGCAAATCCTCGGCGCCGGAACTGCGCAGATGGGCGCCACCGTCGATCACGACCATCTCGCCGTTAATGTAACCGGCGCGATCCGAGACCAGGAAGCTGGCGAGATCGGCAAGCTCGTTGTGCTCTCCGGTCCGGCCAAGCGGGTTGCGCGCGGTCCAGCCTTCGTCACGGCCTTCGGGGCGGAGCTGCCCCGACGCGCCCGCGGTCGGGAACGGACCCGGCGCAATGGCGACGGTGCGGATGCCTTTCGGCCCCCATTCCACGGCGAGACTCTTGGTCATCGCCAGCAGCGCCGACTTCGCCATCGCCGACGGTACCGTGAAGGCGCGGCCGGTGATGGTCGAGGTCGAGAGGATCGAGAGCACGACGCCGCCGTGCTTACCCTCGATCCAGCGCCTGCCGGCCGCGAGCGTGCAATACATCGCGCCATGCAGCGTCGGCGCCAGGATCGCATCGGCCGCGCGGAACGACAGATGCTCACTCTGTGCGATGAAGGTCGCGGCAGCATTGTTGACGAGAATATCGAGCGGCGCCTCACGCCAAATCCGATCCATCATGTCGTCGACGGCGCCACCCTCGCGGATGTCGCAGGCGATCGTCGTGACCTTGCCGCCGCTCTGTGCGCGCATCTGCGCAGCCGTCGCTTCCAACCGGTCGAGCTTGCGGCCGCAGATCACGAGCTCGGCGCCAAGCGTCAGGAAGCGGCTCCCCATCGCGGCGCCAAGGCCCGAGCCGCCGCCGGTGATGAGAATGCGCTTGTCCCTGAGCAGGCTTGTTTCAAACATCGTTTGAATCCTCTTCTCCGCGGATTTCGTCATTGCAAGCGCAGCGAAGCAATTCAGGCTATTTCCGCGGTGCGGGCTCTGGATTGCTTCGCTGCGCTCGCAATGACGCGAGGATAGGCCGGCGCGTCGCTTTGGCAAAGAAACCGGATTGTCGCCCGTGCCTAAATCCGGCAGAAACGGCCAAACTATAATTCCACCCGAAACGCCCAAGGTGCCTTCATGAAAGCCATCCTCTGCTCGCAATATTGCCAGCCCGACGATCTCGTGCTCGCCGAGGTGCCGGATCCGGTGGCAGGTCCCGGCGAAGCCGTGATCGCGATCAAGGCGGCGGCGCTCAACTTCTTCGACATCCTGATGATTCAGGGCAAGTACCAGATCAAGCCGCCGTTCCCGTTCTCGCCGGCCGCCGAAGTTGCCGGCGTGATCGAGAGCATCGGCGCTGGCGTCACCGACCTGAAGGTCGGCGATCGCGTCGTCGCGTCCTGCGGACATAACGGCGCGCGCGAGAAGATCGCGCTGCCGGCGGCCTCCATCGTGAAGATCCCCGACAATCTCGATTACGACCGCGCGGCCGGCATCATCATCATCTACGGCACCGCGCTGCATGCGCTGGAGGATCGTGCCAGCCCGAAGCCGGGCGAGACGCTCGCGGTGCTCGGTGCGGCCGGCGGCACCGGCCTTGCCGCCTGCGAGCTCGGCAAGCTGATGGGATTGAAGGTGATCGCCTGCGCCTCGTCGGACGAGAAGCTCGAATTCGCAAAAGCGCATGGCGCCGAGCTGACGCTGAACTACGCCAAGGAAGATTTGAAGGAAGGCCTGCGCAAGCTCACGGACGGCAAGGGCGTCGATATCATCTTCGATCCCGTGGGCGGCGCGTACGCCGAACAGGCGCTGCGCTCGATCGCGTGGGAAGGCCGCTTCCTCGTCATCGGCTTTGCCGCGGGCGACATTCCGAAGATGCCGCTGAACCTCGCGCTGCTGAAGGGCTGCGACATCCGCGGCGTGTTCTGGGGCGCCTGGACCCGGCTCAACCCGGCCAAGAACCGCGCCAATCTCGAGAAGCTGGTGAAGTGGACCGCGGAAGGAAAGATTTCATCGCATGTCGACCGCACCTTCCCGCTGGCCCAGACCGCGGACGCGCTGAAGGTGCTCGCTGGACGCCAGGCCATGGGCAAGGTGATCTTGCATCCGTGATCGCGATGTTATCGCGACGCTGTTTCAGCATACACAACTGTCATCGCCCGGCTTGCCGCCTTCGCTGAAGCTTCGGCGCGCCGAGCGCAGGTGTGGGCCTCGGCGAAGCCTTGGCGGAGCCGGGACCGGGCGATCCAGTATTCCAGAGACATCAGCGATTTAGCCGAGAAGCCGCAGTATACTGGATGCCCCGGTCAAGCCGGGGCATGACAGCGGAGGGTGTGGCGCGCAGCCTCGATGACCGCAGCATCGTAAAGTTGCGCACGCCCTCGCCGAGTAAAATCCCCCTCAACCATCGCCGGTAAAATCGCGGTGCATTCCGCGTCCTCGCCCCAATCAAACCCAAATATCTCCCGATTCGCGCAAACCGCCGTCGCTTTTTGGGCTGAATCGGACGGCGATTTACCGGTTCCAGTTTGCGGGGCGCTTCTGGACAAAAACAAGAAGACTGAAACCGGGACTGCCCCTGCGTTGCGTCAGTAATGGGGAGCATCACACCATGGAGACGACGGCCTACCGTCCGTCGAAGGAGTCGTACGCGCTCGACTCCGATCGATCTGCATCACATTCGTCCACGGCGGACTACATCCGGGCGCGCGCCAGGCGCGCCGAGCTTCCACAGGACGATCCAATTCCACTGTTTCTGTCCGATCCGCGCGGAGCACCGGAGCCGCGGGAATATGTGCCGCTGGCGCTGCGCCCCAGAACCAGGGTCGCGCCTCGTCTTGTCGCCGCAGGGCTTGCGATCTCCGCCGCGGGGATCGCGGCCGTGCTGTTTCCGTCGGACCTGCGTAGCTTCATTGCCGACAATGCCGGCAGCGCAGCAGGCGTAGCTCAGGCCAACCCGCCGGCCATACGCCAGATCCCGCTCAAGGATCCGGCCCGCGTGACCGACACGATGCTGGCGAGCGCCGACAAGCAGGATCTGCCGGCTCCGACAATGCCAAGTCGCGAAGCGATCGCGACCGCCTACCAGACTGCGCTGCAGGCCCAGGTACAAACTCAAGCACAAGTGCCGGTCCAAACTCCAGCACCAGCTCCCGCGGCACAGCCTGCGCCGCCCGAGCCTGTCAGGACGCTCGACGCCGAAACGCTGGCCGGGCTGATGACGCGCGCAAGAAGCCTGATCGGCGTTGGCGACATTGCCGCGGCGCGCCTGCTGCTCGAACGGGCGGCCAATGCGAAAGACGCGACGGCCGCGCTCCTGCTGGCACAGACCTATGATCCCGCGGTGCTGGGCACCAGCGACGCGCGGAGCGTCATTGCCGACGTGGCGGCCGCACTTGACTGGTATCAGCGTGCCGCAAGCCTTGGATCGGCGGAGGCGCGACAGCGCCTCGCCCAGCTCTCGAACTAGATCATTTCAGGGGACATCATGCGTAACGCTTTCGGAATGGCGCTGGCCGCCATCATGACCATCTGCGCCTTCGCGGCGCGCGCCGAGCAGACCGAATACGATCCAGCCAAGGTCTCGGACAGCCTGAAGGCGATTTTCCAGTTCGGCTCGACCTCGACCAAGCAGGCTCTGAACGCCAACACCGTCACGCTGATCACCGGCACGATCGGCGGCACCTATGTGCAGTTTGGTGCCGACCTCGCCTCCGTTCTCGACGACGGCAACAAGATCCGCGTGCTGCCGATCGTCGGTCGCGGCTCGGTGCAGAGTGTTGCCGACATCCTGTTCCTGCAAGGCGTCGATCTCGGCATCGTGCGCGCCGACACGCTCGACTATCTCGAGCGCAAAGGCTTCGCCAAGGACATCAAGCGGCAGTTCACTTACGTGACGAAGCTGTACAACGAGGAGATGCAGGTGATCGCGCCGAAATCGGTCGCGACCCTCAAAGACCTCGAAGGCAAGACGGTCAGCGTGGATCTGCCCAACGGCGGCACCTTCGTCACCGCCCTCACCGTGTTCGAACGGCTCGGGATCAAGACGAAATTCGTCTATGTCGAGCAGCGCATCGCGATGGAGAAGCTGAAGGCCGGCGAGATCGACGCCGTCATCGTGGTCGGCGGCAAGCCGTACAAATCGGTCTCGACCTTCGGCAATGACGGCCGCTTCCACCTCGCGCGGGTCGATTACGCCAAGCCGCTCCAGAGCGACTATCTGCCGGCAACGCTGACCGCGAAGGACTATCCGAACCTGATCAAGGAGGGCGAGAGCGTGGACACGATCGCGGTGCCTGCGGTGCTCGCGGCCTATAATTGGACGCCCAACACCGAGCGCTATCGCAAGCTCGCGCTGTTCGTGGACGCATTCTTCACGAAATTCCCGACGCTGCAGAACCCGCCCTTCCATCCCAAGTGGAAGGAGGTCTCACTCGCGGCACCGCTTGCGGGCTGGAACAGATTGCCGGTGGCGCAGCAATGGCTCGACAAACACGGCGTCGAGCCGGTGACGCGGCAGCGCTTCGAGGCCTTCTTGAAGCAGAATCCCACGGCGGTGTCCGACACCGACAAGGAGACGCTGTTCCGGCAATTCCAGGCGTGGGACGCCGAGAAGGCGCGGGCGCAAGCGGAGAGGAAGTAGCGCGGGCCTCGCCTCCACGCTCACCCGCAAAGACGCAGTCCTACGCCGCGTCCATCTCCGCCTCATCCACCCCACGCTTCAGCACGGCACGGGCGGCTTCGCGATGCTCATTCGTGATGTGGCCGGCGACCATGCGGATGGCGGTGGCGAGCACGGCGGCGTCATCGGCGAATCCGAGGACCGGCATCACGTCGGCGACGAAGTCGAACGGCAGGATGAAATAGGCGATCGCACCCAAGAGCGCGGCCTGGACGTGGCGCGGCGTCTGCCGGTCGAACGCGCAGTAGTAAGCCGCAAGCAAGTCTTCCGCGAATGGCAGATGCGCGGCGACACGCTTCAGCTTGCGCCAGAAGCGGCGGCGCACGCTCTCGCGATCTTCCGCGAGCCGATCGGCCGGCTCGAAGCCGACGCTGTGTTCGGCAGCCATGTTCGATAAACTCCGGTTCAGCCCCAGGCGGCGGATCGCCGCATTCCGGCTGATCACAAAATGGGGATGTGGCGGCCCCCCGCAAGATGTCAGCCGCGCTCAGCCTGCGATCGCGTTCATCGTCCTGGCCAGCGCGACGTCGAGCGCCGTGACGCCGCCGGCGTCGTGGGTCGACAGCACCACCTCCACCGTCTTGTAGACGTTGCGCCATTCGGGGTGGTGGTCCATCTTCTCGGCAGCCAGCGCGGCGCGGGTCATGAAGCCGAACGCCTCGTTGAAATCCTTGAAGATAAAGGTCTTCCCGATGGCATCCCGGCCTTGAACCTCGTTCCAGCCGGGGAGTCCGCCGAGCGCCTGCTTGCGCGCCTCCGCCGAGAGCCGTTCTGCCATGATCATCTCCGTCCTTCAGGGGAACTTTACCCTAACACCGAGCTGACGCCCGGGTTCATACGGAGATTTCCGCCATCCGCTAACCATGACGGAGATGTAACTCCGCCGGACAAGAAATTTGCTACAATTGCGGGCGTAAATCGCCGGCCAAGATGAAACTGAGCCTCAAGCGCCCGTTTGGGAGATCGATGACCGGGGGATTGGACCTGGCCGAAGCGCCCCCTCCGCCTTCGCCGCGATCCGCGGCGCGGAAGACGGCGCTGGTGTCTCTCGCATTCGTGCTTGCGATCGTCGGCGCGCTGGTCGGCGGCTATTACTTCGCGATGCGGCCGGTAACGCTGAAGATCGCGGTCGGTCCCGCCAACAGCGACGACGTCAAGGTCGTGCAGGCGCTGACGCAGGCTTTCACGCAGACCAAGGGCCAGGTGCGGCTGCGGCCGATCCAGACCGACGGCGCCACGGCCAGCGCCAATGCGCTCGCGGAAGGCAAGGTCGATCTCGCCATCGTGCGCGGCGATCTCGATGTGCCCAAGAACGCGCAAGCGGTTGCGACCCTGCGCAAGAACGTCGTGGTGCTGTGGTCCGTCCCGGGCAAAGGCAAGAAGCGGGGCGCGAAGATCACCAAGATCTCGCAGCTCGCCGGCCATCGCGTCGGCGTGGTCGGCCGCACCCAGGCCAACGTCAATCTGCTCAAGGTGATCCTCCAGCAATACGGCGTCGATCCCGCCAAGGTCGAGATCGTGCAATTCCCGGCCAACGAAGCCGCCGAGGCGATCAAGGCTGAGAAGGCCGACGTCTATCTCGCGGCCGGCCCGGTCAACAGCAAGATCACGGCGGATGCGATCGCCGCCTCCACCAAGGATTTCGGCGCGCCCAGCTTCCTCGCGATCGAGTCGGCGGATGCGATCGCGCAGAACCATCCGATCTATGAAGCGTCCGAGATTCCCGCCGGCACCTATGGCGGCTCGCCCGCCCGCCCGGAGGACGAGGTCAAGACCATCAGCTTCTCGCACCACATCGTGGCGCGCAAAGGCGTCTCCGAAACCACCATCGCGGCGTTCACGCGCCAGCTGTTCGCCGTGCGCCAGCAATTGGTGACGGAATTCCCGCTCGCGGCCAAGATCGAGACGCCCGACACCGACAAGGATGCGGTGATTCCGGTGCATCCCGGCGCGGCCGCCTTCGTCGACGGCGAGGAAAAGACCTTCCTCGACAAATACAGCGATTACATCTGGTGGACCCTGATGGCGCTCTCCGCCATGGGCTCGATCGGCGCCTGGTTCGCGGGCTATCTGAAGAAGGACGAGCGCGACAACAACAGCCATCTGCGCGAACGGCTGCTGGACATGATCGCGGCCGCGCGCAAGTGCGAGACGACCGACGAACTCGACCAGATGCAGGCCGAGGCCGACGTGATTCTGCGCGATACGCTGCGCTGCTTCGATCACGGCGCGATCGAGGAGGGCTCGCTCACCGCCTTCAACATCGCGCTGGATCAGTTCCACGCCGCCGTCGCCGACCGCAAGGCGGTGCTGTTCAGCCTGCCGCAGAACCTGCAGCGCGCGGGCGCGCAGTTCCGGGCCGCCGGCAACGCGTAAGCAGCTGCGCGCGTAATCGCTGCGTCACATTGCCTCAATATAGCTCCTCATGTCATTCCGGGGCGATGCGAAGCATCGAACCCGGAATCCATCGCGCCGCATTCGCGAGGAGACACGGTTTCCGGGCTCGCGCCTGACGGCGCGCCCCGGAATGACGGACTTTCCTGCAAGCTCGGGTTTGGAACCAACCTCCATGAACTTCCCATTCTCCCGCCGCCGCTTCCTTACCGCCGGCGCGGGTGCGCTCGGCACTATCGCAATGCCCTATCTCTCGCGCGCGGCCGATCGGCCGTTGGTCACTCACGGCGTCCAGTCCGGTGACGTTACGGTCGATGGCGGCGTGGTGTGGGCGCGCACCGACCGGCCCGCGCAGATGCTGGTCGAGGTGGCGACGACGGATACGTTCAGGGATGCCCGTGCGCTGCCGCCGATCGCCGCGCTCCCCGAGAGCGACTTCACCGCAAAGATGCTGATCGAAAACCTGCCGGGCGGCCAGGACATCTTTTACCGCGTCCGCTTCCGCGATCTCTCGCATAGCGCGGTCGAGGGCGAGGCGGTCGTGGGCCGCTTCCGCACAGCGCCGGCCGACCGCCGCGACGTCAGCTTCGTCTGGGGCGGCGATGTCGCCGGCCAGGGCTGGGGCATCAATCCTGACGACGGTGGCATGTTCACTTTCTCGGCCATGCGCAGGCACCGGCCGGACTTCTTCCTGCATTCCGGCGACACCATCTACGCCGACGGCCCGATTGCGTCCGAGGTGAAGCTCGCCGACGGCAAGATCTGGAAGAACCTCACCATCCCCGAGAAGGCCAAGGTCGCCGAAACGCTGGACGAGTACCGCGCCGCGCACAAATACAATCTCACCGACGACAACTTACGCGCCTTCAATGCCGAGGTGCCGATCTTCGTGCAGTGGGACGACCACGAGGTGACCAACAACTGGTCGCTGTCGAAGGAATTGCCGGCCGCCTACAAGGAGCGCGACATCGCGCTGCTCGCCGCGCGCGGCGCGCGCGCCTTCCACGAGATGTATCCGCTGCGCGAGAGCATCAACGAGCCCGGCCGGGTCTATCGCCAGATCTCCTACGGCCCGCATCTCGACGTGTTCATGCTCGACGAGCGCAGCTATCGCGGCCCGAACGGCCCAAATCTCGAAACCGCCTACGGGCCCGCCAGCTATTTCCTCGGCCCGGACCAGATCGCCTGGCTCAAGCGCGGACTGCTCAATTCGCGCGCGACCTGGAAGGTGATCGCCTCCGACATGCCGCTCAGTCTCGTCGTATCGGACACCCCGAAGGGCGGCTCGGAAGCCTTCGCGCAAGGCGACGGTCCGGTGCGCGGCCGCGAGTTCGAGATTGCCGACATCCTGCGCTTCATCAAGATGGCACCGATCCACAACACGGTGTGGCTGACCGCCGACGTGCACTACGCCGCCGCGCATTATTACGATCCGAACAAGGCGCAATTCCAGGAGTTCGAGCCGTTCTGGGAATTCGTGTCGGGACCGCTGCATGCCGGCACATTCGGTCCGAACGCGCTCGACAACACCTTTGGACCCGAGGTGCGTTTCGTCAAGGCGCCGGGCAAGGACAGCCAGAACCTGCCGCCCTCCGCCGGCATGCAGTTCTTCGGTCACGTCAAGATCGATGGCGCCTCCGGCCAGATGATTGTGACCTTGCGCGACCGCGCCGACGTCGCGCTGTGGTCGACCACGCTCGATCCGAAGCAGAGCTGACAATTGCAGCTTCTTCCTTCGTTGAAGAGCGCTCTAATCGGTGGCGCGCAGCTTTAGTGCCGCCTCCAACGCGTCGCTCGAGCACGGCTTCTGCAACCGCGGCTGGCCGGAGAATTCGGTCGGAATGCGCGCCTCGGCGCCATAGCCGGTGACGAAGACGAACGGGATCTTCAGCGCGACCAGCCGCTCGGCGACCGCAAAGCTCGTCTCGCGGATCAGCTCGACATCGAGCAAGGCGAAGTCGGGCGCGCGCTCGGCAATGGCGGCCAGCGCCTGGATCACCGACCCGACGGTCCGCACTTCCGTCACACCAAATCCAAGCAGGCGGTCCTCGAAATCGATCGCGATGATCGGGTCGTCTTCGACAATCAGGACGTCAGCCGGCCAGCCTGTGCCATTGGGAACTACGGGTGCCATGATCAGATCTTGGGGTGTGGGGTTTTTCGGATCAGGACTGCCGCGACACGATGCCTGCGCGCAGCGCATCGGGGGGTTCCCGGAACGAAACCACCACATTGCCGTTCTCCAGTCTGTCCACTTGTGCACATAGGAAGTGCACGGAACTCGCTAAGCTGGGAGGAGGAAGGGGGTTCACCATGGATGCGCGCATCAGCAAGACAATCGAGGTCGAGAGCCGGCCGGCCAACAATCTGCTGAGACGTTTGAGCCAGGCCGACTACGCTCTCCTCGCGCCGCATGTGACCGTCGAGAACTGCGCCGCGAGCGAGCTGCTCTACAATCCCGGCGATGACGTCCAGGTCGTCCACTTCCCCTGCGGGCCCGCGCTCGCGACCTTTCTCGTTCCCAACGAGGACGGCCGCGACGTCGAAACCATCCTGGTCGGCCGCGAAGGCGCGGTGGGCGGTATCGTCAGCGAGGGATACCTGCCGGCCTATAGCCGGATTTGCGTGAAATTCGGCGGGCCGTTCGCGCGCGTCCATGTCGCCAAGCTGGAAGCGGCCAAGCTGCGTTCGGCGTCAATGCGCAACATCTTTGCCCGCTATGCCGATTGCATGCTGGCACAGATCTTCCAGTCGACCGCCTGCAACGCGATCCATTCGATCGAGCAACGCACGGCCAAATGGATTTTGGCGGCGATGGAGCGGACCGGCGACGAGAGCAGCGTGCCGCTGACCCACGAACAGCTTGCGACGCTGCTCGGGGTGGGACGCAGCTATGCCAGCCGCGTGCTGCAGTCGTTCAAGGCAGAACGGATTCTCGACACGCGGCGCGGCTCGATCCTGGTTCGCAGCCGCGACGGCCTGAGGCTTCGTGCCTGCCTGTGCAACGACGCGGTGAAGATGCACTTCGAAGAGGTACTGCGCGGCGTCTATCCGACCGAGGAGCGGGAGGCGGGGTAGCGGTGATGCCCTCTCCCGCGAGGGGAGAGGGCACAATCACGCGCGGCGCGCTTTTCTGGTCGTGAGCGTGGTATACTCTTCTCCGCATGAGCGGGGCTTTGCTTCATACCATCTTCGACGTCTTGGCGTGGCTGGCGGCGGCCGCGTCCGTCTACGGGCTGGCGCGACAGGGTTTACGGTTTCCGGCGCAATCCTTCGAGCTGCCCTATATCGCTGCGCTGGTGTTCGGTGCCGGCCTCGGCGCCTATTTGTTCGGCTCCGCCAATCTGTGGCTGTCGGGTCAGAGCGGCATTGCGCGCTCGGTCGAAGGCGCGCTGGCCGGCGGCATCGTGGCGATCGAGCTCTACAAATGGACGGCCGGCATCTCCTTACGCACCGGCGCGCGGTTTGCGCTGCCGCTGGCGGTCGGCATCGCGATCGGCCGGCTCGGCTGCTATTTCGCAGGCCTCGACGACTTCACCTATGGCACGCCGACGGGGTTGCCCTTCGGCCATGATTTCGGCGATGGCGTTCTGCGCCATCCCGTGCAGCTGTACGAAAGCGCGGCCATGGCCGTGTTCGCGCTCATCTATGTGCTGGCGGTCGTGAACCGGAACGCCTTTGTAATCACCAATGGTTTCTACCTGGCGCTCGCCTATTACGGGGCGCAACGCTTCCTGTGGGAATTCCTCAAGCCTTACGGCACGCTGATCGGTCCCTTCACCCTGTTTCACCTGCTGTCGCTGTCCATCCTGCTCTACGCCGCATTCATGCTGGCGACGGCGCCCAAAGCGAGACCCCTGCATGAACGCGCCGTTGCGTAAGTCGCGTCCCTATATTTTCTGGGGCCAGACCCAATCTCTCTGCGAAACCTGCTTGAAGCTGGTGCCGGCCAAGATCCAGATCCTGGACAACGAGGTCTGGTACGAAAAGCGCTGCAGAGAGCACGGTGTCCAGTCGACGCTGGTCTCGACGGATGCCGCCTATTGGCGCCTATGCAAGGATTTCATCAAACCGGGCGACCGGCCGCTGCAATTCCAGCAGCGCACGGAATTCGGCTGCCCCTATGATTGCGGCCTGTGCGCCGACCACGAGCAGCATTCCTGCCTGGCGCTGATCGAGATCACCGAGCATTGCAACCTGACCTGTCCGGTCTGCTTCGCGGAATCCTCCCCGGCACGAACGAAATTCACCCCGCTCGCAACGATCGAGAAGATGTTGGACGCGCTGGTCGCAAGCGAGGGCGAGCCCGATCTCGTGCAGATCTCCGGCGGCGAGCCGACGCTGCATCCGGATTTCTTCGAGATCCTGGACGCGGTGCGCGCCCGCCCGATCCGCCACGTCATGATCAACACCAACGGCCTGCGCATCGCGCGCGAAAAGGATTTCGTGGCGCGGCTCGCCGAGAACAAGCGCGGGCTGGAGGTCTATCTCCAGTTCGATTCCCTGCAGCGCGAGGCGCTGATCAATCTGCGCGGCGCGGATTTGCGTAAGATCCGTCAGCAGGCGCTGGAAAATCTCGAACATTTTGGCGTGTCGACCACGCTGGTCGCGACCATCAAGCGCGGCGTCAACGATGACGAGATCGGCGACATCGTCCGCCACGCACTCACCTGGACATGCGTGCGCGGCGTCACGCTGCAGCCGGTGCAGGACGCCGGCCGCAACGACAATTTCGATGACAAGACCGACCGCATCATGCTGTCGGAGATCCGCAAACGCGTCGTCGAAACCGGCGTGTTCGGCGACAAGGACATGATCCCGCTGCCCTGCAATCCCGAGAGCATCTCGATCGGTTACGGCCTGCGCAATGGCGAAAAGGTGCTGCCGCTGACCTCGCTGATTCCGCAGGAGCAGCTGGTTGCGGTGATGCCCAATACGATCAGCCCGGAAAAATATCCGATGCTGCGGGAAAAGTTCGTCGATCTGTTCTCGCTGTCGTCGGGTCCGCTCAACACCTCCGAACGCGTCTGCGAACTCTTGTGCTGCCTGCCGAGCTTTCAGGTGCCCGAAGGACTCTCTTACGAGAACGTCTTCCGCGTCACCATCGTGCAGTTTCTCGACCGCTTCAATTTCTGCGTCGGCAACGTCAAGCGAAGCTGCATCCATTTCGTGACCGAGCAGGGCGCGATCATTCCGTTCGACACCTACAATCTGTTCTACCGCAACGGCAAGATCGAGGGCATCCGCGCGGCGCTGGCGACGCAGGCGACCGAAGGAGTCATGCAGGCATGAGCATCAGCGACCCACCCCCTCCGGGACCGCCTCCTGCCCTGGCGGAAAAGCGCAGCGGCTGCCTGACCGCGCTGATGGCGATCGCCGGGATCTTCATGCTGCTGCCGGGCCTCTGCGCGCTCCTGTTCGGCGGAATGTCGGTGGTCGAGGGTGGCCGGATCCCCTCCGACATCGCCTCGCTGGTCTTTTTGGGACTCCTCATCGGCATCGGAGGCGTCGTCCTGATCTGGGCGGCCATCGTGGGGCGAAAGGCCCCGCCGGCCCGGAACGGGAGCTAAGCCCCGGAGATTCCCGGGCAAAATTCAGTCAACCAAGGCCCAAAGAACACATTGTTTTTTGGCGGTTTTTGCATATATTGCGCCGCAACGCGTAGGGTGCCCGGTCTGATATGGCCGGGCTTCCTTTTTGGGCGGAAAGCGCCCCGTTTCCAGTCTTCCAGCGTTGTTTCGAGAAGAGGTCCCGGTCTGACCGGCGAGATCGCGCTTAACCCATTGTTCGACCGCAAAGAAGCTCATCCATGAATCTTCGTAACGTCGCCATCATCGCCCACGTCGACCACGGCAAGACGACCCTGGTCGACAAGCTCCTCCAGCAGTCCGGCACGTTCCGCGAGAACCAGAAGGTGACGGATCGCGCCATGGACTCCAACGATTTGGAGCGCGAGCGCGGCATCACCATCCTGGCCAAGGCGGCCTCGGTGCAGTGGAAGGACACCCGCATCAACATCGTGGACACGCCCGGCCACGCCGATTTCGGCGGTGAGGTCGAGCGCATCCTGAACATGGTGGACGGCGCCCTGGTGCTGGTCGACGCCGCCGAAGGCCCGCTGCCGCAGACCAAGTTCGTGGTCTCCAAGGCGCTCAAGGTCGGCCTCAAGCCGATCGTCGTCATCAACAAGGTCGACCGCCCCGACGCGCGCCCGACCGAGGTCATCAACGAGGTGTTCGACCTGTTCGCGGCGCTCGATGCCAGCGAGGAGCAGCTCGACTTTCCGATCCTCTACGGGTCGGCCAAGCAGGGCTGGATGGCCGACAGCCCCGAGGGTCCGAAGGACAAGGGCATGGAGCCGCTGTTCGACCTGATCCTGCGCCACGTCGCGCCACCGAAGGTCGAGGAAGGTCCGTTCCGGATGATCGGCACCATCCTGGAAGCCAACCCCTATCTCGGCCGCATCATCACCGGCCGCATCTCGTCGGGCGTGCTCAAGCCGAACCAGCAGGTCAAGGTGCTGAACGCCGAGGGCAAGCTGGTCGAGTCCGGGCGCATCACCAAGATCCTGGCCTTCCGCGGCCTGGAGCGCACGCCGCTCGATGAGGCCGAAGCCGGCGACATCGTCGCCATTGCGGGCCTGACCAAGGGCACCGTCGCCGACACCTTCTGCGATCCGACCGTCGAGGTGCCGCTGCCGGCGCAGCCGATCGATCCGCCGACCGTGTCGATGTCCTTCATCGTCAACAACTCCCCGCTCGCCGGCACCGAAGGCGACAAGGTGACGAGCCGCATGATCCGCGACCGCCTGCTGCGCGAAGCCGAAGGCAATGTCGCGCTGCGCGTGGTCGAAGCCGCGGACAAGGACGCGATGGAAGTCTCGGGCCGCGGCGAATTGCAGCTCGCGATCCTGATCGAGACCATGCGCCGCGAGGGCTTCGAGCTCTCGGTGTCGCGGCCGCGCGTCGTGTTCCAGAAGGACGAGGCCACCGGTGCCACCTTGGAGCCGATCGAGGAAGTCGTGATCGACGTCGACGAGGAGCATTCCGGCGTCGTCGTGCAGAAGATGAGCGAGCGCAAGTCCGAGCTGATCGAGATGAAACCCTCGGGCGGCAATCGTCAGCGCCTGGTGTTCTACGCGCCGACCCGTGGCCTGATCGGCTACCAGGGCGAATTGCTCACCGATACCCGCGGCACCGCGATCATGAACCGCCTGTTCCACGGCTACGCCCCGTACAAGGGCGAGATCCAGGGCCGCCGCAACGGCGTGCTGATCTCCAACGACCAGGGCGAAGCGGTGGCTTACGCCATGTTCAAGCTGGAAGATCGCGGCCCGATGATGATCGAGCCGGGCTGGAAGGTCTACAAAGGCATGATCGTCGGCGAGCACACCCGCGACAACGATCTCGAGATCAACGTGCTCAAGGGCAAGCAGCTCACCAACATCCGCACGACCTCGAAGGACGAGGCCGTGCGCCTGACCCCGCCGATCCGCATGACGCTGGAGAAGGCGCTCGCCTATATCGAGGACGACGAGCTGGTCGAGGTCACCCCGAAGTCGATCCGCCTGCGCAAGAAGCACCTCGACCCGAACGAGCGCAAGCGCGCGGAAAAGGCCAAGGAAGCGGTGGCGTAAGCTGCCGCTCTCTGGTGCCCCGGACGCAGCGCAGCACGCAGTGATGCGCTGCTGAGCCGGGGCCCATCTCGCCTCTTGTGCCCTTCCGCCTTGGGTCCCGGCTCTGCGCAGCAGCGCAAGAGCGCTGCAGCGCGTCCGGGACACGAGAGCTGCATATCTGGCCGGCTTCAGCACTCTCCACGAACGTGCTAGAGCCCGGCCATGACCTCCCTTCCCTCTTCCGTCGACGTCGCGATCATCGGCGCCGGTGCCGCCGGCCTCGGCGCCGCGCATGCCCTCGGGGGCTGCGGCCTCGCGGCGATCGTGCTGGAGGCGCGGAACAGGCTCGGCGGCCGCGCCTGGACGGTGCGGGCCTCGCCCGAGGTGACCTTCGACGTCGGTTGCGGCTGGCTGCATTCGGCGGACACGAACTCCTTCGTCGCGATCGCGCAGCAGCTCGGTTTCGAGCTCAACAAGGACCTGCCGCCCTGGCGCGAGCGCGTTTATGGCAACGCGTTTCCGCAAAGCGAGCGCGACGAATTCATGCGCGCGATGGACGCGTTCTATCAGCGCCTCTGGCAGGCCGCGCAAAAGGGCAGGGATGAACCCGCGAGCCTCAGCCTCGAGATGGGCAATCGCTGGAATCCCATGATCGACGCGATCTCGACCTACATCAACGGCTGCGAGCTGAAGGACATGTCCACGCTGGACTGGGACGCCTATGAGGACACGGACCTCAACTGGCGCGTCCGCCGCGGCTATGGCGCGCTTGTTTCAGCCTATGGCGCGCCCTGCCCGGTGGCGCTGAACTGCAACGTCGCGCTGATCGATCATTCGGACAAGCGCATCCGCATCGAGACATCGCAGGGCACGCTGACTTCAGACAAGGCGATCGTCACCGTGCCGACCAATCTGATCGCCGATGGGACGATCCGTTTTTCACCGCCGTTGCCGTCCAAGGTCGACGCTGCCGCCGGCCTGCCGCTCGGCGTCGACGACAAGGTGACTCTGGCGCTCGACGGCGCCGAAGCCTTCCCGAAGGACGGCAATTTGCGCGGCGCCACCATGCGCACCGAGATGGGCACCTACCACATCCGCCCGTTCGGCCAGCCCTGCATCGAAGGTTTTTTCGGCGGCAGCTTCGCCCGCACGCTGGAAGAATCCGGCGAAGGCGCCATCGCCGCGCAAGCTATCAGCGAGATCGCGGGCTTCCTCGGCAACGATATCAGGCGCAAGCTGAAGCCGCTCTACGAGTCGCGCTGGGCGCACGATCCGTTTGCGCGCGGCTCCTATTCGCACGCGCTGCCCGGCCACGCCGGCGACCGCGCCGTGCTGGCGGCACCGGTTGACGGGCGGCTGTTCTTTGCCGGCGAGGCGACGTCGCCAACCTTCTTCACGACGGCGCATGGAGCGCGGGACAGCGGGGAGCGCGCGGCGGGGGAAGTGCTGGCGGCTTTGGGGAAGCGCTAGCCGCACACTCCGTCATTGCGAGGGCAGCGAAGCAATCCAGAAACCATCCGCGGAGGCAGTCTGGATTGCTTCGTCGCACCAGCGCAAAATTGTTTCGCAATTTTGTCGCGGGCTCCTCGCAATGACGTGGCTACTCGATCACCCGCGCCCGCAAATCATCATCGGGGACGAAGCAAGCGTCGTACTTCCCGAAGATGCGATAGCGGTTGCGTGCGACCATGCTGTAGACGGAATCTCGGAGCGGCTTCGGTACGACAAACAACGCGCGTACCCACCCCCAGCCAGGAAGCTGCGACAGCACAGTCAGTGCAGCGTCGGACTTCATGAACACCTCGCCGCCATGGACCACGGCGTTAGTATCGGGGTCAGCGGGGTCGATGCCGAACGCGCGCGCAAGCCGGGCGCCGTAATCCGACTGGATCGGCGTGAACAGAAACCGCTTTGCGCTATCGCGCTTGGCGACGAAGCGGACCCAGCGCGAGCAAAAAATGCAGACGCCGTCGAACAGGATCACGTCATCGTCGGGCCATTTGTTCACTAGCGATCATCCCGTGGCTTCTTGGCAGGCGCTGGCCCGGACAGGTTCGGCACACGCGCGAGCTCGCTGCTTGCGGCTTTGACGCCGGCCTCGCTCTCGATCAGCCAATGCCCCTCGCTGCCGACGGCCGGCAAGGCGTGAAAGTCGGCCTTGCCGCCACCGCCGCGAAACGCCGCAGCCAGCCTCTTCGAAAATGCCGGCGAGAAGTAGCTCTCATTGGCCGCGACGAGCCATGTGACGGGGATACGCGCGCCCCTGCCGAACTCTGCAGCAGCGGCAAGCAGCGCGTGTGGCGCGCAGATCCGGTTCGGCTCGTCATTGGCATGGCCGCCGCGCCCCGGTGCAAACACTGTGATCGCCGAGATCGTCTTCGGATCGGCATTGGCGAGCGCCAGCGCACCCCAGCCGCCGGCGGAATGGCCGATCACGATGGCGGCCTCCTTGCGAATGAAATCCTGCTTTCGCAAATGGTCCAGCGCGAGCTGGATTTGCTCGGCCGTTGCACGGCCCGAACGCGCATAGTCGGCCTCGTCGCATCCGCCCTGGTCCTCGACATAGCGGCCGCCGGTCGCACCATGGCCGAGCCGCTCCGGCACCAGCACGGCATAGCCGCGCGAGACGAGAAAGGCGGCGAGTGGACGGTATTCCGGCTGCGGCATTTGCGCACGACGCAATACGTTCTGCGTCGAGGCGTGCGCGACGATTGCAAGCCGGAACGGACCTGCGCCGGCGGGGCGAAACAGCACGGCATGCGAGGCAACATCGGTATCCGGCGACGGCACCAGCCATTCTTGTCGGCGAAGCGGTTCGCCCTCCTCGCCCGATGGGCCAAACCTGACCTGTGCGTACAGAGGCGGCGCGGTCAGCAAGGCCAGCAGAGACAGGAGCGCGATGGTGTTGAGGAATCGCATGACTGGCCGAGGACCAACATGAACAGCGACCGTCACATTAGAGGAACGAATCACTATGGGCGGACTTTCTGCGCTGCCATTGCCGTTCATTCATTGCCGCGACGAGAGTTTTGCACTGACGCACGGCATGCCGGTGCTGTTTGAGTTGGCGTCCTGTCTTTTTTCGGTACAATCTGGTCAAGATACTGATGCACAAAGTCCACACGTTAACCGATAATTAACGATAGGTCTTGCCGCCGAGGCGGCGACTTGATTTGATTGCATCCATGAGCACAACCCTGATCGAGGTCCGGCCGGCCAAAACTGCAGATGCAACTGCAGTGGCGTCCACTCATGACGAAGCCTGGCGCTCGGCCTATCAGGGCATCATTCCCGGCGCCGAGTTGGAAAAGCTCATCAACCGCCGCGGCCCGCAATGGTGGGACAGCGCGATCCGCAAGGGCAGCCGCGTCAGCGTGCTGGTGTTCGGCGACAAGATCGCGGGCTACGCCAACTACGGTCGCAACCGCGCCCGCAGCCTGCATTTCGACGGCGAGATCTACGAGCTTTATCTGCGCCCGGAATTCCAGGGCCTCGGCTTCGGCCGTCGCCTTTTTGCCTCTGCCCGCCGCGACCTGATGCAGAGCGGGCTGAAGAGCATGGTGGTGTGGGCGCTCTCGGACAACGACCCGGCGACCGAGTTCTACCGGGCGCTCGGGGGCCGTATGGTGGCGCGCTCGTCGGAGCGGTTCGGACCGAAGTCGCTCGACAAGGTTGCCTTCGCCTGGACCAATTAAGCTGCTGAAAGCTGAAGCGGCAGCGTTTCCCATCCGTCGATACCGTTGCCTTTGAGCCGGTGATTTCCGGATTCATTATTTCACAAAAACGCGATGGATCAGCGGGCCAAGCCCGCGTATGACAGCGCCAAAATCGGCTGCCGGGCGCGATTTTACCTCGGCAACAACGGAGCCTTGAATGCGTATCGATGCGATCTCGATCGGGAAAAACGTACCACACGAAGTCAACGTCCTCATCGAAGTCCCCGTGGGCGGCGAACCGATCAAATACGAGATGGACAAGGAGGCCGGCACGCTGGTGGTCGACCGCTTCCTCTACACGCCGATGCGTTACCCCGGTAACTACGGCTTCATTCCGCACACCTTGTCCGATGACGGCGACCCCTGCGACGTCCTGATCGTCAACACCCGCGCCATCATTCCCGGCGCGGTCATGAGCGTGCGCCCGGTCGGCGTGCTGTTCATGGAGGACGAAGCCGGCGGCGACGAGAAGATTCTGGCGGTGCCGTCGTCGAAGCTCACGCAGCGCTACGACAAGGTGAAATCGTACTCCGACCTGCCCGACATCACGCTGCAGCAGATCCAGCACTTCTTCGAGCACTACAAGGATCTCGAGAAGGGCAAATGGGTGAAGATCCTGCGCTGGGGCGGCCCGGAGGAGGCGCACAAGCTGATCCTGGAAGGCATGGACCGCGCGAAGAAGAAGAAGGACTAGGCTTCCGTGCCCCGGACGCAGCGCAGCGTGAAACGATGCGCTGCTGAGCCGGGGCCCAGTACAATGGCGCCCTGGGTCCCGGCTCAGCGTCGCGTCATTTCATGCCGCGCCGCGTCCGGGACACGAGAGCTCACCTACACCGCCGGCTTCGGCAGCCCCGCGATCGCGCAGGCCGCACGCAGCGTGTTCACCAGCAGGCAGGCCACCGTCATCTGACCGACGCCACCCGGCACCGGCGTGATGGCGCCGGCCACCCCAAGCGCTTCCTGATAGGCGACGTCGCCGACGAGGCGCGTCTTGCCGTCTTCTTTGGGGATACGGTTGATGCCGACATCGATCACGGTCGCACCCGGCTTCAGCCAGTCGCCGCGTACCATCTCCGGCTTGCCGACCGCGGCATAGACGAGATCGGCCTTCCTCACGAGGCCGGGCAGGTCGCGCGAGCGCGAATGCGCGATCGTCACCGTGGCGTTCTCGTTCAGCAGCAATTGCACCAAAGGGCGGCCGACCAGATTGGAGCGACCGATGACGATCGCGTTCATGCCTTCCAGCGAAGCGTGCACGCTCTTGGTCAGGATGATGCAGCCGAGCGGCGTGCAGGGCGACAGCGCCTGGAATCCGCCGGCGAGCCGGCCGGCATTGTTCGGATGCAGGCCGTCGACGTCCTTGGCGGGATCGATGGCGTTGATGACGGCTTCCGTGTTCAGCCCCTTCGGCAGCGGCAGCTGCACCAGGATGCCATGCACGGCCGGGTCGCGGTTGAGCTTTGCGACCAGCGCCAGGAGATCTGCCTGCGAGACGTCGGCGGGCAGCTTGTGCTCGAACGAGGCCATGCCGGCGCCTTGCGTCTGGGTGTGCTTGGAGCGGACATAGACCTCGCTGGCCGGGTCGTTGCCGACCAGGACCACTGCAAGCCCCGGTACCAGATTGTGCTCGCGCTTGACCCGGGCGACCTCCTCAGTGACGCGCGCCCGAAGCTCCGCGGCGATGACTTTTCCATCGATGATTTTGGCGGTCATGTCAGTTCCCTCAGTCTCCCGATTTGGCCGAGACGAGCTGGCGCAGGGCTTCGCCGAGCCGTGCGGGATCGCCGTCGACCGCGATCTGCTTCAGCCGCGAGGTGGCTCCGGACAGGAGCCTCACGCTGGCCTTGGGGACGCCAAGCGATTTCGCCAACAGGACCAAGACGGCCTTGTTGGCCTCGCCGCCATCGGCGATCGCGCGCACCCGCACCTTGAGCACGCTGCGGCCATCGGCCAGTTGCTCGATTCCGTCGATGTCGTCGCGGCCGCCACGCGGCGTCACGCGCAACGCAATGCTGAGTCCTGCGGCCGAATAACGCCAGGGTTCCCTAGAGGCCTCTTTCGCGACCAAGGCGCTCCAGCCCGCTCAGATCACGTTCGGGTAGACGTAGTACAGGATCACCCGCTCGATGAACATGATGAGCAGGATCAGGATGATCGGCGAGATGTCGAGGCCGCCGAGACTGGGCAGGAGATTGCGAATCGGCGCCAGCACCGGCTCGGTGATCCGGTACAGGAACTCCGCCACCGCCGACACGAACTGGTTGCGGGTGTTCACGACGTTGAAGGCGATCAGCCAGGACAGGATCGCGGAGGCGATCAGCAGCCAGACGTAGAGGTCGAGCACGATGATGACGATGTCGAGAACGGCACGCATGGCTTTTGAAGACTCTGGCTTTTGAAGACTGGCTGCGGTGGGAAGTGACGCCTTCCGCTAGATATCGGTTCCCCCGCTCCCAAACAAGGGAAGTCGGCGCCCCCAATGGCTAAAACCGGGTAACACCCGTCCTTGACTTGACCTTGGCGGGGACTTAAATGGCGCCCGGTTGTCGGCCGCGTTTACCAGAGCGGTCAGCAAAGGGGCCATAGCTCAGCTGGGAGAGCGCGTCGTTCGCAATGACGAGGTCGGCGGTTCGATCCCGCCTGGCTCCACCAGCCTTCGCAGGCTGCGCCTGCTTCGGCTGGGCAAGCCCTCGCGTAGCGAAGGCTGCCTCGGCGTAGCCCGCAGGGCGAAGACGGGCTTCATCCACAAACATGCAGTTCGCGAGCTACGGCTAGGCAAACCTTGGGAAGTCTCTCGTAGCGAAGCGAGCGAAGGCTGCCGCGCCATCGCCCGAAGGGCGACGGCGGGCTTCCTCCGAATTCTCCCCCTACCTCCCCGTAAACCTTGGCGGCCGCTTCTCCATGAAGCTCGCCACCCCCTCGCGGAAATCGCTGCCGGCCAGCGCCACCATCATCTCGTGGTTGGCCTCGATCGTCGCCTCGGCCAGAGTCTGGAACGGCACCTCGTAGAGCTGGCGCTTGATCACGGCCATCGCGCTCGGCGAGACGAAATCGGCGAGATCGCGCGCGTAGGCATAGGTTTCTTCACGCAGCTTCTCCGGCGCGCAGAGCCGGTTCACCAAGCCCATCCGGAGAGCCTCGTCGCTCGACACACGTCTCGCCGAGAGCAACAGATCCATCGCATTGGCATGACCGACGATGCGCGGCAGCATCCAGGAAATGCCGTGCTCGGCGATCAGACCGCGCCGCGCGAAGGCTGTGGTGAATACCGTGTTGTCGGCGGCAAAGCGCAGGTCGCAATAGAGCGCGTGGACGAGGCCGATGCCCGCGGTGGCGCCATTGAGCATGGCGATGACCGGCTTCTTGATCGACGGATAATAGCCGTAGCGCGTCTGCCAGTCCGGACGGCGGTTCATGTCGAAGGGCGGCAGGTTCGACGCGCGCCTGACGTCATCGGGATCGAGCCCCTTCAACGCATCCATGTCGGCGCCGGCGCAAAACGCGCGGCCCGCGCCGGTGAGCACGATGACGCGGACATTGTCATCGGCGCTTGACGCTTCCATCGCCTGACGCACGTCGCGCTCCATGGTCGGCGTCCACGCATTCATGCGATCGGGGCGGTTGAGCGTGATGGTCGCGATCTTGTCGCTGACGTCGTAGAGAATGTGCTCGTAGGCCATGACGCTCTCCCTTGTCTGCCGGCACGCATTGGTGCGCGCTCGTTGGCGGAGAGCCTAGCATATCAGGGGGAGGCGCGAGGACTTGCGCCAAGAACCTGCGCCAAGGACCTGCGCAACGGCGCGATCACTCGGCGGCTTGCGCCAGCAGCGGCCGGCGCGCCAGCCAGCCGTTGATGAAGTGGTCGAGCCAGGCGCGCTCTGCGGCATCGTAGACGGCGCGATCTGCGAAATGATGGTGCCGCTGCCGCGCACCGGGCGCGCTGAAACCGTCATAGCCGCGCGTGGTCCAGCGATGCATCATCGCGTAGGTCACGTCAGGATGAAACTGCACGCCGAAAGCATTGCCGACACGGAATGCCTGCACCGGAAAATCGTCACCTTCCGCAAGCAATTCGGCGCCGACAGGCAGCTCGAAGCCCTCGCGATGCCAGTGATAGACCTGGGCCGGCCAGGCCGGGCAGAGCGCGTGGCCCGCGGCGGTCGGACGGATCGGGTAGTAGCCGATCTGGGTCAGCGCATCGGCATGCGGCGCGACGCGCGCACCGAGCTGCATCGCGAGCATCTGGGCGCCAAGGCAGATGCCGAGGAACGGCCGCTGTTCGCGGAGCGGAATTTCGATCCAGTCGATCTCGCGCCGGATATAGTCGTCGGGATCGTTGGCGCTCATCGGACCGCCGAAGAATACGGCGCCGGCATGCTCATCGAGCGTCTCCGGCAGCGGATCGCCGAAGCGGGGACGGCGAATGTCCAAGGCGTGGCCAAGCGCGCGGAGCGCGTTGCCGACGCGGCCCGGGGTCGAGCATTCCTGATGCAGGACGATCAAGACCGGCAACCGGCTTTCGGAGGCGGCAGTGCTCGGCGCCTTCCTTCGGAAGGGCACCAATTCTGCGCCACCAAACCTGTCCGACCGGAACGACATGGCCTCTGCGAGTGCTATCGGTTCAGACCGCCAGCATAGCTAAGCGATGGTTAACATCGTGTGAGTTCGCGCACACATCGAACGTGAAGCAAGCTCCGGGCCACTACGGGAGCTCCAGGATTTCTCTATTGCCTGCGCCTCTGGAACCGGCTCGTAGCGGCCAGGATGAAGCCGCGCGGGAAAAAGCGCAGCGCAAGCGGCACAATCTTGATGCCAAGACCCGGCAGCACTGCCCGTTTGTTGGCCATCAGGCCACGATAGGCCTCCTGCGCGACATCGGCGGCTGAAACATTCAGAAGGGCCGTATCGTGCTGGGACCCGACGCCGGCGCGCGCCTGAAATTCGGTGGGCACGGGGCCCGGGCAAAGCACGGTGACACGAACGCCGCGCGGCGCAAGCTCCGCCCGGAGCGCTTCGGTGAAGGAAATCACATAGGCCTTGGACGCATAATAGACGGCCATGCCGGGACCAGGCAGGAAGCCCGCGACCGAGCCCACATTGAGAAGACCGCCCTTGTTCCTGATCAGCTGATCGGCAAAGCGCAGCGACAGATCCGTCAGGGCCCGCACGTTGACGTCGACGATGCCGATCTGCTCGTCGCGATCGCGCTCGATTGCATCGCCGAATACGCCGAAGCCGGCATTGTTGACGAGGTGATCGAGCTCGACGCCTTCGGCGGCGAGCGCCGCTGCGATCGTCTCGCCGGCGGCGGGGTCCTCGAGATCGCAGGCGATCACGATCGGCTTCTTGCCGCCCTTGGCAGCGAGCTCGCGCGCGAGCGCCTCCAATCGATCCGCGCGCCGCGCCGTCAATGCCAGGCGATGTCCGTTGGCGGCAAATACACGCGCCAACTCCGTGCCTATGCCCGCCGAGGCACCGGTGATCAACGTTACGCGCTCAGTCACGATCCAAGTCTCTTGATCCAAGTCTCTTGAATTGAAGTCTTTGGCCCCGCAATGGCGGAACGAGAGCATAAGCCGTGCGCGACAGGCAAGCGGCACTGGCGGAATGGCGCCTTGAGCGGGCGACAGGGGGACAGGAAGGACAGGTATTTGCAGGCGAATCCGCCAAAGCGGGGGCGGCCCGGGATTACATTAAAGTTTCGTCATGTGGTTCGCAGGTCCGGCAATCACCGGGCCGGACGGGTCAGCCGCCGACGGCGTCATCCTTCACCTGACCACCGACGCGCTCCGCCACAATATGCTTCAGCTCGATCCGGTCCCGCTGGGAAATCCCGAGCAGATCGGAGGCGCGCCAGACCACGTTGTCCTCGAACTCGCTGACCTGGCCGTCGGCAAAGACCAGCTCCCACATCATCCGAACGATGCGCTTGCGACCCTCTTCGTCGAGCGAGCGCATGATGACGCTGGTGAAGTGATAGAGGTCCACCGCCTCGCCCTCGACCTCGGTGGCGTCCGCGATCAGACGATCCGCAGTGCCGTGATCGAGCCCAAAATGGCTTTCGATCAGGCCGTGCAGCTTGCGCCGCTCGGCCGCCGTCGGCTGGCCATCCAACGAGACCACGTGGACCAGCAGCGCGGTGGCCGCCAACCGATAATCGCTGTCACCGAACGTGCGGTGCTGATCTTGCGGGGCGACAATGTCGGCGATGAATTGGCGCAGGCCGTCGAGCATAAGATCCTACCGAAATCGATGCAGCCGCGAGGAGCGCGGCTGTTGCCAGCATTATATGAGCAGGAAACTCAACCGGCGCAACGTGCGTCAGTTCCGCGCGCCGCATTACGTTTCGGCAATATTGGGGGCGGCGTCATGGCCGGGACAAGCCCGGGCATGACGGGGAGTGTGGCGCGCATCCGCCTCCACGCCGTCATTGCGAGCGTAGCGAAGCAATCCAGAATCTTTCCGCAGACGCAGTCTGGATTGCTTCGTCGCAAGGGCTCCTCGCAATGACGGGGGTTTGGAGCGGCCGACGACCTTCCCTCACGGGATCTCGTACACCACCATCTTGTCGGCGATGCCACGCAGCGCCGCCTGTTTCTGGATCGGCTTGATCTCGCGCTGCTGGAGTATTTCCGCAACCGCCGGCGCGTCCAGCACCGGGCCGGTGATGTGAATCTCCTGCGCGGTCGACAGGCTCTGCACGCGGGAGGCGATGTTGACGGTCTGGCCGAAATAATCCTGCCGCTCGTTGAGCATCACCGCGAGGCAAGGACCCTCATGGATGCCGATCTTGAGAACGAGGTCGTTGGCGCCGCGCTGCTTGTTCAATTCGTCCATGGCTGCACGCATGCGCAGTCCCGCGGTGATGGCGTGCTCCGGTTTGACGAAGGTCGCCATCACAGCATCGCCGATCGTCTTCACAACGGCGCCCTTCTCGGCGGCGATGATCTCCAGCAGCGCACGAAAATGCGCTCGCACGAGATCGAAGGCAGTGAGATCGCCGACCCGCTCATACAGCGCCGTCGATCCCTTCAGGTCGGTGAACAGGAACGTCAAGGACGTGATCTTCAGTCGCTGGTCGACATTGAGATTATCGGCCTTGAAGACGTCGCGGAACGTCTGATTGGACAGCATTCGCTTGGCGGTCAGGATCGGCTTGCGCTTGCCGATCATCTCATGCAACGCGTCGGCGGCGATCCAGACTGAAGGCAGCACGCGATTGTCCGATTGGTTCTCGAGCGTGAGACGCAACGGTCCGGGACGCATCACGGTGGTCCCCGTCGGGGCCTCCAGCCTGTTGAACATGATCGAGAGCTGCTGACGTTCGCTCGTCGGCTCGCCCTGAACATCCAGGAAATGAGCGGAATGGGTCACTGGCTCGAAGACGATGATGAACTGGCTGGGCAGGTTGAGCGAGAGGATCGCCTTCTCGCCGGCAGGCAATTCGAGCGCTTCGAGCGTCACTTCGTCGATCAGGCGGGAAAAGGATTCCTCGTTGAGATCGACTCCGGAGCTCCAGAACATCTGCCGCACATACTCCCAGATCGGCAGCGTGTCGGGATCATGAGCACCGATGCGGCGGACCCGCGGACTCACGGTAAAGGCCACCTCGACCATTTCGTCGACGGACGCCTCATATCCGGCTGCACAGAGCGCGCAATTGTAGTCTTCGTGCTTCAACGACTTCAACGTTGCATGCGCACCCAGCACTCCTCCGCAACCGGGACACAGCACGTTCCAGCTCATGTCGAACAGGCCGAGCCGGGAGGCATGCAGGAATCCGGAAATGACCTTCTCCTGATCGAGCCCGGTACGATTGGCAAAATCGAGCGCATTGATGCGATTCAGATCGCGATCGTGACCGTTGGCGATCAGCTGCGCGATGGCCTCGACGACGACGGGATCAGCGGTCTGCTTCAGTACGGAAAACTGGGCCTGGATGTCGCTCATGACGAGACTCTATCTAGGGTGGATCACGTCATCGGCCAGACGAAAGGCCCTCACCGACGCGTGATGCGGAACATGGGCGAGTGGTCCGGCTGGGTCGTGACGACGCCGAGCGGGACCACGGAATTTGCCTGATCGGCGAGCTCGACACGGAAGGCTCCGATCAACCGGGCCAGCGCCAGCACGGATTCGGCTTGCGCGAACGGCGCGCCGACGCAGACGCGCGGACCCGCGCCGAACGGCAAATAGGCGAACCGGTCGGGCGCCTCTTTCGTCATGAAGCGCTTTGGAATGAAGGCGTTCGGCTGATCCCACAGCTTCTCGTGCCGGTGCAGCAGCCAGGGCGCGATCATGATGATGTCGCCCTTGCCGATCTCGATACCGGCCGCATTGTCCTTCTCGCGCGCGGCACGCGCGACCAGGAACGCCGGCGGATAGAGCCGCATCGTCTCCTCGATCACCGCGCGGGTGAACTTCTGCCGGTCGATGTCGGCGATGCTGTCGAGATGTTCACCGCGCGTTTCGGAGGCGACCTCTTCCTGCGTGTCCGGATCGAGCGCGAGCAGATACAGCGCCCAGAACAGCGCCGTCGCCGTGGTCTCGTGACCCGCAAGGATCATGGTCGCGACCTCGTCAACAAGCTGCTCGTCGGAAAAGCCTTTGCCGGTTTCAGGATCGCGCGCTGCGTCCATGAGATCGAACAGGTCCCGCGGCGGCGCGCCGTCCTTCTTGCCGGCCGCGCGCCGCTCGGCGATCAGCATGGCAACGAACTCGGTCCAGCGCTTGCGGAAACGGGCGCGGGCAAAATCCATCGGGCTCGGCCACGACACCGGCAGCAGCATGTCGAGAAAGTACGGCCGTCCCAGCCGGGCGGCATATTCCATGATGAAGTTGCGCAAGGTCGCACCATGCCGGTCCATGCCGAACGAAAACATCGTGCGCCCGGCGATCTCCAGCGTCATGCGCTGCATGATCTCGCGCAGGTCGACCTCTTCCCCCGAGCGCGCATCCAGCTTGGCGATGGTCTCGTCGAGCACCGCCGTCATGTGCGGAACGAGATTGGCGGTGGCGCGCGGCGTGAAGGCCGGCGCAAGGGTGCGGCGCTGAAACGTCCAGGAATGACCTTCGGCGATCAGAAGGCCGTCACCCAGCACGGGACGCAGCATGCGGATGCCCGCCGGCGTGCGCGTATAGTTCTCGTAATTGGTGAGCAGGACATGCCGGATCGCGTCCGGCTGGTTCAGGATGAAACTGTTGCGGAGGAAGAAGCGCCCCTTGATGACGTCTTCCTCATAGGCGCGCTGTCCCCAGGTCGCGATCATGTTGTGCCGGATCACGGCAAGCCGGCCGAAGAACGACATGTCGTCGGGCGCACGCGGGGGAGCCGGAGGGATGATGGGCCGACGTACGCTGGCGATATTCATGGCTCTCTCCCGCAGAGGTACGCAGGCAAACAGCTAATAAGTCAGCTCGGCAATCGCAATCCTGTTCTCGGAAGCGGGCCAGGCCCGCGCCACAATCCGTTCTTCGCCGAATTGAGCCACGATGTTACGTCCAACCTCGCCGGCCGCAAGCCGCAATGTTGCCGTCGAATCCGTCGGGACGCCCGGTTTGACGTCGGCCGGCTCCTTGCCGTCCAGCAACACCACGTCCCGCGGCAGACCGAAATAGCCGCGTGGCCGCGACATGATGACGACCGCGCCGGCGTCCTTGTCGGCCGACCCGAGCGGCCGTGCGGCGCGCAAATGGACGACGTCGGACGAGCGCGGGAACGGCGAGCGATAGATGTGTGTGATCGGCGCGCCCGCCGACGTCAGAACGAATTCGAGCGACCAGGAGGGGTCGACCTGCGCCGGCCCCCAGCGGCCGTCGGCGGTGGTTTTTGCGCTATGCACAACGCCTCCCTTGCGCTCTCCGGTATCGGGATCGACGCGGAAGATATCGACGGTTGCATCCGCCACCGGGCGATTGCTCGACACCCCGCCGGGCGTGCCCGTGACGAGGCCGCTGAGCTTGACGGCCACCTCCGGCACGATCGCGATGCGCGCGGGCTCACGTCCGGCGATGAACTTGTAGATCTCCCGGAACGCGCGTGGATGGAACGCCACCTCGCGATGGTCGAGCGCACCGAGCACGAGGTTGGTGGCGCCCTTCAGCTCCGGCCCCTCGGCGGTGATGCCGGTCGGCGTGCCGGGCTTGCCGATGAAGCGGCCATCGGCCTGCGCGTATTTGTCCATGCCGTCGCTGCGCAGCGTCAGGAAGGCAACGCCCGGCGTCACCTCGCTCCCGCCTTCGTTCAGGCCGCGCAGAAACGGGCCACGGCCGTTGAACTCGCTATTGGGCTGGTCGTCAGTCGCGAACACGCCGTGATTGGGCGTGCCGCACAACACGGCGTGGCTGACGTCGCCGGCGCCGCCATTCTTGATCACGTTGCGAATGGCATAGCCGCCGCGCGAGCTGCCGACCAGCGCCACGCGAGGCGCACCGGTGCGGCGCTTCAACTCGGCGATGGCAGCAGCGAGTTCGCGGCGCTGGTCCTCGGTCGAGGAGCGGCCCGCCTGCTCGACCGTGTCGTCGGTGCGCGCATTGGGATCCGTGAAATTGATCGCCATCATGCGATCGCGCGCGATGCCGTTGGATTCCATCCGCCACAAGGTGGTCATCCAGAGCGCGTCATAGTCGCCATTGCCGTGCACGAACAAGATCGGCGGCACCTCATTGCCCGGCGTAGCCGGCGCGGCCTGGGCAAACGCCGCCGTCCGCAAGCTCGCAGTTGCGAAGGGCAAGCTGCCGGCCCCCAACAAAATCATCCGTCGCGACAGCTTCATCTGTTCCTCCCCGGCAACCGCCCTCTTTGCACCGCTTATAGCGGCCTAACCACTGGACAGCGAATGACTTTCGCAGGCATCACTGAATTTGCCGGAATCGCCCAAAGAGAGCTCCAAGACCACTTCTGCCAGCCCATATGGAAGGGGATATGACCGAGCAGCCAAACCGTCAGAAAATGGCCGCCGACGGCATCACCGCGCCGCTGCGTTACACCGTGTTCCGGCGCATCTGGCTCGCCAGCCTGCTCTCCAATCTCGGCCTGCTGATCCAGGGCGTGGGCGCAGCCTGGGCGATGACGCAAATGGCGGCATCGGCCGATAAGGTGGCGCTGGTGCAGACCGCCCTGATGCTGCCGATCATGCTGATCTCGATGCCGGCCGGCGCCATCGCCGACATGTATGACCGTCGCATCGTCACGCTGGTCTCGCTGTCGATCGCCTTGATCGGCGCGAGCGCGCTCACCGTGCTGGCCGGCTTCAACCTGATCACCCCCGAATTGCTGCTGACCTTCTGCTTCGTGGTCGGCAGCGGCAACGCTCTGTTCGGCCCGGCGTGGCAATCTTCGGTCAGCGAACAGGTGCCGCCCGACGCGCTGCCTTCGGCCGTCGCGCTGAACGGCATCAGCTACAACATCGCGCGCAGCTTCGGCCCGGCAGTCGGCGGCGTCATCGTCGCCGCGCTCGGCGCAGTGGCTGCCTTCGCCTGCAACGCGATTCTCTATATACCGCTGCTGGTGGTGCTGTTGTTGTGGCGTCGCTCGGTCGAGCCCTCACGGCTGCCGCGGGAAAAGCTCAACCGCGCCATGGTCTCGGGCTTCCGCTACATCACCAATTCGCCACCGATCAAGATCGTGCTGTTGCGCACGTTGGTGATGGGCCTGATCGGCGGCGCCATCATGGCGCTGATGCCGCTGGTCGCGCGCGACTTGCTGCATGGCGGCGCGCAGACCTACGGCATCATGCTCGGCGCCTTCGGCATGGGCGCCGTGATCGGCGCACTCAACATCCACGAACTGCGCAAGCGCATGAGCGGCGAAGCCGCGATCCGCGCCTGCACCGTCTCGATGGCGTTCGCGATGGCTGCGCTCGCCCTCAGCACGGAGCCGGTGCTGACGGCAGCGGCGCTGGTCTTGGCCGGCGCGGTCTGGATGGCTGCGATTGCGCTGTTCAATATCGGCGTGCAGCTCTCGGCGCCGCGTTGGGTCGCCGGCCGCTCGCTCGCGGCGTTCCAGGCCTCGATTTCCGGCGGCATCGCCATCGGCGCCTGGGGCTGGGGCCATCTCACCGACTACGCCGGTGTCGAGGTCGCACTGCTGACCGCGGCCGGCCTGATGCTGATCTCGCCATTGCTCGGGATTTGGCTCACGATGCCGCGCGTCGGTGCCCGCAATGAGGATGCCGATGTGCTGGCCGATCCCGAGGTGAAGCTGTCCCTGACGGGGCGCAGCGGGCCGCTGGTGGTCGAGATCGAATATCGCGTCGCGCAGGAGAACGCGCGCGCCTTCCACAACGTGATGCAGGACGTGCAGCTCTCCCGCCAGCGCAACGGCGCCTACGGCTGGTCGATCGCCCGCGACATCGCCGATCCTGAATTGTGGACGGAGCGCTATCACTGCCCGACCTGGTTCGACTACTTGCGTCAGCGCAACCGCTCGACCCAGTCGGAACGCGCGCTGCATCAGCAGGCGATCGATTTCCATCTCGGCCCGGAGCCGGTGCGTATCCGCCGCATGCTGGAGCGCCCGTTCGGCTCGGTGCGCTGGAAGGACGAGACGCCGGATCGCGCCGGCGCCGAGGTGCTGCCAGTGGTCGCGACGGCGGCAGGAAGCAGCACGTAGGCTCTTGCGAGCAGTAGCCCGCATGAGCGAAGCGACATGCGGGGTCAGGAGTTCCGGATATCGCTTCGCTCATCCGGGCGACGACGACATCGCTACTGCCCGTGCTCGGTCAGCACCTTGTCGCAGCCTTTGCTCAGCCGCGTGCGATTTTGCTTCAGGCAAGCGAGCACGGCGCTGTCGCCATTGTTCATCACGGCGCGGCAGAAACGGCTGACATCGCGCGCGCAGGCGTCATGGCCGGGTTGCTGCTGCGCGGATGCGACCGAGGCGCACAGAAGCAAAGGAATGATGAAAAGGAATCTGGTCATCGCGTAATGCCTCGTACCGCTTGATATGAGCGGGCGAAGCTAGTGCGACGATCCCGAAGCCGCAACGGGTTTATTGCCGAGCGGGACCAACATCGCCGCGTGGCTCCGGCTCGAAGCCGGGGCACATCGCGAAGGGAGCTAACCGACGCAAACGATGTCGTTGTGAGCTCTTACTGACTGTCCTGGGCGTCAGCGACCTTGCGCGAGGCGCCCTTGGCGAGATCCTTGTCCATCACCGCGCGGCAGCCGGCGCTTAAGTCCGAGCGATGCTTCATCATGCACGCCGTGACCTTCGGGATGTTGGGGATTTCCGACGAGCACAGGCGGAAGGCATCGCCGGTGCACATCTGCTGCGCCTCGGCCGAGAAGGCGAGACTCGAGCTCGTCGAAGCGATCGAGACGATGGCGGCAAAGCCCAGAGCCAGGCTGGTGTCGCGGATAGTGGCAGAAAAGGACTTGGTCATTTGAAGCTCCCATTGGCACCGCGCGGAGCGGGCCCGTTGTTGATGGGAACTACGATGTTCCAGCAAAACAGTTTCCACCGTGATGACCGTCACGCGCCCTGCCCCGACTGTGATCTCGGTCACGTTGGCGCACCGCCCTGAAATTCCTCCACAACCGCATTCGTGTTGGTGTCACGTTAACTGTTGGTTCGCATTAATGGCACGTCGCGCGGGAAATTCCGCAGGTTTGGTTGCGTAATTGGAAAGAGTAGCGATGCGTAATGCGTTGGGCCTGATGCTGGCCAGTGTAGTTGCGGCGGTCGTGATCGCCGCCGGCGGTTGGTTTTATTATTCCGCACGCGCCGATCAGGGCGCTCCCAAGACAATTGCCGCCCGTGCCGCCGATCCATTGCCGGCACCGGCGAAGCTCGCTGCCAGGGATGACGTCGAGACCACCGCGGCGATCGCGGCCAAGCCGGCGGCAGTTGCACAGGCACAGGCTCCCACGCCCGCCCCGGCTATGCCGGCGCAGCCGAAGCAGGCCTGCGCCAATCCGAACGCGCTGGGCGTCTCCCGCGTGGTCGAGATCGACACCACCGGCGGCCCCGGCTTCGGCTTCGACCATTTCAAGCAATTCGACTTCCTCACCGACAAGGAGGTCGTGCTGACCTTCGATGACGGCCCCTGGCCGGTCAACACGCCCGCGGTGCTGAAGGCGCTCGCGGACGAATGCACCAAGGGCCTGTTCTTCTCGGTCGGCAAGCATGCGACCTATCATCCGGAAATCCTGCGCCAGGTGCTGGCTCAGGGCCATACGGTCGGCACCCATACCTGGTCCCACGTCAATCTGAACGGCAAGAAGATGACCGAGCAGATGGCCAAGGACGAGGTCGAAAAGGGCATCAGCGCGGTGAGATTCGCTCTGGGTGCCAACCCGGCGCCGTTCTTCCGCTTCCCGCAGCTCCAGCATAATCCGGCGATCGTGAGCTATTTCGGCACCCGTAACGTCGCGATGTTCTCGACCGACATCGACTCCTTCGACTTCCGCAAGGGTGCAACGCCGGAGAAGATCATCGAGACCGTCATGAACAGGCTCGACAAGCTCGGCAAGGGCATCATCCTGATGCACGACTTCCAGAAGCACACCGGCGAAGCGCTGCCGGCGCTGCTCGCGCGGCTGAAGGCCGGTGGCTACAAGGTCGTCCAGATGAAGGCCAAGACCACGCTGCAGACGCTGCCGGAATATGACGAGGCGCTGCTGAAGGAGCTGAAGGTGCCGACCGCGGGCACGAATACGCGTCCGATCTCGAGCGTGGTGCAGACGGTGTCGCAGTAAACGCCATCGATCAGATCCAAGCTCTTGCATCATGGCCGGGCTTGTGCCCGGCCATTTGCTTTGGGCGAGCGGCTTACCAGCAGATGCCCAGACACTGATGGCGAATGCTCCGGTCGTCGACCGCATTCATCCACCTGACGGCGTCCAGAAAATAGGAGACGTCCTCGTAAAGCGGAGGAACGGATAACTGCCCGTGCAGCTATGAGGCTTCGAGCGATCTTGCGGCGATGACGGCGGTAATGCTCCAGGCGAGAATGACGAGGCCGGAAATTCGCAGCCACGCGTTCCAATCCGTTCTGGCCGTCGTCTCCGCATCCACCGCTTGCCCGTTGCGCGCATTCATCGGCAACGCATCGTAGTGACACAAGGGCGGAGCGCACGCGCAAGCCGGCCTCAGTGAACAGAGCGCAGGCTTGCAAGGACTGGATGGACAATCGAAAGGCTGGTGCCGCAAGAGGGATTCGAACCCCCGACCCCGTCATTACGAATGACGTGCTCTACCAACTGAGCTATTGCGGCGAACCCTGCCGGGGCCCGGGCGATGCCGGCCCCGATACGCGCGCTCCTGATATCGGGCATGGCCCGAATTGGCAAGGACAAGCCGACTTCGAATTGCGGCTCACGCGCCCCAGCGGGACCAGAATCCGCGCCAGCCCCCGGCCTGGGCCTTCGGTGTGCCGATTTGTTCCGTGAATTCATCGCTCGGACCCTCGTCGTCATCGATCCCGGGGTCGTCGGGGGGCCGGATGATCGGGATGACCGCGGGAATCGGGGCTGCCGCGGGTTTGCCGAGATCGGCCCGGGTCCGGAACACCGGTGTTGCCGGCGGAGGCGATGATTCGGCGGGCTCGGAGGCCGGTTGGACCGGTTCGGCGGTCACAGCGGCCGGCTCCTCTTCTTTGGCGATCGGGGGCGAATTGTCCTGAGCGGCCGGCACCGGGACTGGCTCAGCCGCGGGCGGTTCCACCGGGCTTTCGCTGGGAGCCACCGTCACACGCTTCGGCGGTGGGGCCGCCAGCATGGCTTCCTCGAAGGCCGAAGATTCGATCGTGGTGCCCTTGTCCGAGGGCAGGCTCGCAACCGGTGTCTGCCACTGGAAGGCGTCGAGGCGGCCGGTGACCGGGGAGACCGGGCGCCAGCGGTCGCTGACGTAACCGTCCGCGGTCCAGGCCGGATCGTGACGGGCGCGCACCGCGCGCAAGGTCCAGGCGCGGGCGCGGCCGCTATCGCCATGCTCGGCGCGCTCGATCTCGGCCATCAGCAGCGCGACGCGCTGGGTCGGGTCGCCAACATAGGGCGCCAGCACTTCGCGGGCGCGGCCGAACTCGGAGGCGTCGATCGCAGCACGCGCGATTGCGAGCTGACCCTCGATATGGCCGGGCTTGTCGGCCGGCGTCTTGGCCGCGAGCGTCTCGACCCGCTGCAGGCGCTGCCGCGCGGAATCGCCGAGCTTCACATGGGCATAGGCGTCCGCGAGATCGGGATGCGGATTGGCGAGCCAGGCGGCCTCGACCAGCTTCATGGCGCGGCGCACCTGATGCGCCTCGCTTTCGAACTTTGCGGCGAGCACCGCGGCCGGCACCAGGGTCGGCGCAAGCTTGATCGCCTCCATCACGCTCTCGCGCGCGACGTCGCGGTCCATGGTTTGCAGCTCCAGCGCGCGCGCCGTGAGCAGCACGCCGCGCTGGCGGCGATAGGCCGGCTTGTCGATCAGGCCTGCGGACAAATTCGAATCGAGGATCGCGAGCGCGCCGCCCCAGTCGCCGCGCGCGCAACGGAAGCCGAGCACCGCATGCGAGGCCCAGGTCGAGGACGGCGACAGCTTGATCGCTTCCTCCGCGATCATCACCGCGCCGACCGCATCGTCCGCGCGCTGCGCCTCTATGAACAGGCCGCGCAGGCCGAGCAGGCGCGTGTCCTCGCGCTCGGCCATGGCGCGGAAGACGCGCCGCGCCTCGTCGCGATTGCCTTCGAGCTGCGCCGACTGCGCGTGCAGGAGCAGCGCGAGCGGATCGTTCGGCGCATGCCGCCGCGCCGCCTCGGCGTGACGGCGGGCGAGCGCCGTGTCGCCATGACCGACTGCGAGCAGACCGTGCGTGATGGCGTGGCGGCCCCTTGCGTGGCGCTTGTCGTGGCGCCGCCGCCGCAGGCGCCCCGGTGTGCGCCAGATCATCGTCAAAATGCTCCAGACCAGCACGACGGCCGCGGCAAAGAGGCCGAGCAGGAACACGAATCTGGGAAACGTCGTCGAGAGGCGGAAAGGACCTGCGGTTAGGACCAGATCGCCAGGCTGGTCGGCAACCCAGGCCGCGCCGGCCGCCGCCAGCGCGATCAGGACGAGGAAGAGGACGATGCGAAGCATGACGATCCCTATACGCGCCGATTGTTGCGCGAATCTTATTGAGCAGGCTTGGCCGGATCAGATTTGGCGAGATCCGCCATCGCATCGTCGGCGAATTTGCGGGACGCGGCGAGCGCAGCGTCCCGGGCATCGGCCTTGTCGAGCCAGGCCTGTGCCGGAGCGCGATCAGCCTCCGCCAGCGTCTTGAGCTCGCGCCGCGCTTCGACGAAATCGTTGCGAAGCGCCGCCGCCGTCACTCGCGCAACGATCGCGCCGCGATCGTTGCCGACGCCGTCGGTGCGCTCGATGCGGACGAGTTTTGACGCGCCCGCCTGAAGACGCTCGACGATGCCGGCACTCGGGGCCGGGGCTTCCGCCGGTGGCGACAATTTCGGCACGATGGTGAGCAGCTCGCGGCTCAGCGCGACCGGCGTCGGGATGCCCGACGATGCAAACGTGTCGAGCGGCTTCAGCATGTCGGGCTTGGCGGCGAGCGACCGCGCCGCGGACAGCTGCGACTGATAGGGGTCGCCGTGGCGAACGGCGACGTCGAGCAGGGCCGCCGCCACCACAAAGCGCAGCGGCTTGTCATCCTTCGCCTTCGCATCGGCGATCTTTTCGCCCTGCTGCGCGAGCTCGGCCCGCTCCGTCCTGCTGGCGCGCTCGAGCTGCGCGATGCGGTCGGTGAGCGCGGCAAGATCGGGCGCGGCGGGGCCTGGCGCGGATTTCGTGCCGCTCAGTGCGTTCGCGGTCTTGTCGAACTGCGTACGCAGATTGGCGACGTCGCCGCGCAAGCCGTTTGCGGATTTCTCCAGCGCATCGATCCGCGCCGCCATGGCCGGATCGGTGACGGGCTTGCCGGCCCTGGCTTCGACCGCCGCAACGCGGCCGCTCAGCGCATCGACCGTCGCGCTGGTGACTTGCGGGGCGGCGGGCGGCGCCTGCACCGCGGGCCAACCCAGCATCCAGCCGACCGCGATCACGACCGCAGCTGCGACAGCGCCGGAGAACGGCGCAATGACCCAGGGCGAAATCGACGACGCCGGAGCCTGCGCTTCGATACGCTCCGGCTCCGCGTCAAGCTTGTCGGATTCTGCCTGTTCAGGCGCGGCGTGCTCCGGCGCCGGCTGAGCCTCGGGCTCGACCGCGGTCTCCTGCGGCTGGGTCGAGACTTCGGTGGCTTCGAGATCAATGGTGGGCGGAGTGCGCTTGGCACGACCGCTGTCGGGCGCCAATCCTGCGTCTTCAGGCTTGTCGTCGGCCATCGTGACGGTTCCTCACACTTCCATACCAGGGTGGACCAGATTGTGTCGGATTCGGGCCCGACCTCTTACGCCAAACGGGTGCGCAACGCACGCTCCAAGGTGGCAAACAGGGCATTTTCGTCCGGCGTCGCGGCGACCAGAACCTGCGACGCGCCGGCATCGCGCAGCGCGCTCGCAACCGCCTCGGACAGGCAGCATTGCGGTATGGCCAGCGCCGAGATTTCGACGCCTTCGTCCCGCGCCGCGTCCAGGAACGCGCGGGCGCTGCGCCTGGAGTAGTGCAGCACCGCCTCGACCCCGTGGGCGGCAAAGCCTTCGCAGACCTCGCGCGGCAGATGCTTGACCGGCGCCATGCGATAGGTCGTCTGCGTGACCACGGAAAAACCCTCCGCGTCGAGCTCGCCGCCGAGGTCGCGCGACAGATCCGCGCCCGCGAGATACAGCAGCGTGCTCTTCTTCTTCAGCACCTTGTCGCGTGCGCTCTGCATCACCGTGTCGCGCAAGGACGCGGCATCGCCGCCGGCGACGATCACCCGGACAAAGCCGGCGTCGCGCGCCGCAGCGGCCGTATGCTCGCCGACCGCAAACAACGGCAGCTTCAGGAGACCAAGGTCGCGCGATTGCGGCGCGACGGCACGGATCGCGTTGGCCGAAGTGACGAGGATGGCACCGTAGGGAGCTTCAGCTTTGTCATGGAAGGCGACCGGCTCGAACTTGAGCGCCGGCGCAAGCAGCACCGCATGCCCTCGCGCGCGCAGACTTTCCGCCGTCGCCTCATTGTCGGGATGCGGCCGTGTGACAAGAATGGACATCGCTGGTGTTCCCGAACCAATTGGCGGTGACGCATGACCCGAACGGATTGCTACGTGACGATTGCGCAATCTGGCCCCGGAATGCTACCGGACGTACCAGAACTCTGCTTTACGGATGAGCGCAAGGGCGCAAATTGGATAACAATTCGCCAATGCTGGTGCTGGGTATCGAAACCACCTGCGACGAGACCGCCGCGGCCGTGATCGAGCGCGCATCGGACGGCAGCGGCAAGATCCTGTCCAACATCGTAAGGTCGCAGATCGAGGAGCACGCCCGCTTCGGCGGCGTCGTGCCGGAGATTGCCGCTCGCGCCCATGTCGACCTGCTCGACGGTATCGTCGATCGCGCGATGCGCGAGGCCGGAATCGGCTTCGCCCAGCTGGGCGGCGTCGCGGCCGCCGCGGGGCCGGGCCTGATCGGCGGCGTCATCGTCGGGCTCACCACCGCGAAGGCGATCGCGATGGTGCACGACACACCGCTGGTCGCAGTGAACCATCTGGAGGCGCATGCGCTGACGCCGCGCCTCACCGACGGAATCGAATTTCCCTATTGCCTGTTTCTCGCCTCCGGCGGCCATACCCAGATCGTCGCAGTCACCGGCGTCGGCCAATATGTGCGGCTCGGCACCACCGTCGACGATGCGATCGGCGAGGCCTTCGACAAAGTCGCGAAGATGCTGGGACTGCCCTATCCGGGCGGACCGCAGGTCGAGCGCGCGGCGGCAAGCGGCGATGCCACGCGCTTTGCATTCCCGCGGCCGATGCAAGGACGCCCCGACGCCAATTTCTCGCTGTCGGGATTGAAGACGGCGGTGCGCACCGAGGCGAGCCGGCTCGCTGAGATCACGCCGCAGGACATCCGCGATCTCTGCGCGAGCTTCCAGGCCACCGTGCTCGATTCGACTGCCGACCGGTTGAACGTCGGCTTGAGACTTTTCCGCGAACGATTCGGCGCGCCCCGCGCGCTCGTGGCCGCCGGCGGCGTCGCCGCCAACCAGGCGATCCGCGGCGCCCTCGATGACGTCGCACGGCAAGCCGGGACACAATTGATCATGCCGCCCCCCGCGCTCTGCACCGACAACGGCGCGATGATCGCCTGGGCCGGCGCCGAGCGCCTCGCGCTCGGCATGACCGACACGATGGACGCGCAGCCGCGCGCGCGCTGGCTGCTCGATGCCAACGCAACGGCGCCGGCAGGCTACGGCAAAACGCGGGCGGGATATTAGCGATGACCGCGTTCCAATCCGTCGCGGTGATCGGCGCAGGCGCCTGGGGTACGGCGCTGGCGACGGCCGCGGCGCGAGCCGGACGGAACGTGACGCTATGGGCACGCAGTGCGGAGCATGCGGCGCGAATCGCCTCGACCCGAGACAATCCCCGGCTGCCCGGCGTACCGCTTGCTCCGGATATCATCGTGACGAACGATCTGGCACTCGCCGCGCGCGCGGACATCCAGCTGATCGCCACGCCGGCGCAGCACCTGCGCGGCGTGGTCAACATGCTGGCGTCGCATCTGGCGAGGCCGGCACCGATCGTTGCGTGCGCCAAAGGCATCGAGCACGGCACCCACAAGTTCATGACCGATGTGATTGCGGAAGCCGCCCCAAGCGCGCAGCCGGCGATCCTGTCGGGACCGAGCTTTGCCGACGACGTCGCGCGCGGCTTGCCGACGGCGGTGACGCTGGCGGCTGGCGATGAGAGATTGGCGAGCACGCTCGTGCAGGCGCTGGGCTCGCCGACATTCCGCCCCTATCACTCCATCGACATCCGCGGCGTCGAGATCGGCGGTGCCGCCAAGAACGTGCTGGCGATCGCGGTCGGCATCGCGGTCGGGCGCAAGCTCGGCGCCTCCGCGCAGGCCGCGCTGACGACCCGCGGCTTTGCCGAGCTGATGCGCCTCGGCCGCGCGCTCGGTGCACGCAGCGAGACACTCGCCGGCCTCTCCGGTCTCGGTGATCTCATCCTGACTTGCGCGAGCCCGCAATCGCGTAATTTCGCGCTTGGGCTCGCGCTCGGACGCGGCGAGCCGCCGCCCGCCGGCAAGCTCGCCGAGGGTGAGTTCACGGCGCCGGTGCTGATCGAACTTGCAGCTTCGCGAGACATCGAGATGCCGGTATCCGAGGCGGTCGCGTCGATCCTGAGCGGCCGAAGCACGATCGACGCCGCGATCTCGGGGCTGCTGACGCGCCCCTTCAAGTCAGAGGAATGAACATGGCGTACTGGCTGGTGAAATCCGAACCGTCGGTGTGGTCCTGGGACCAGCAGGTGGCGAAGGGCGCCAAGGGCGAAGCCTGGACCGGCGTGCGCAATTACACCGCGCGCCAGAACCTCGTGGCCATGAAGAAAGGCGACAAGGCGTTCTACTATCATTCCAACGAGGGCAAGGAGATCGTCGGCATCGCGGAGGTCATCAAGGAGGCCTATCCCGATCCGACCGACAAGACAGGTAAATTCGTCTGCGTCGACATCAAGGCCGACAAGCCCTTGAAGAATCCGGTCACGATGGCCGCGATCAAAGCCGAGAAGAAACTCGCTGACATGGCGCTGGTGAAGTATTCGCGCCTCTCGGTGCAGCCGGTGACGGCGGAGGAGTGGAAGCTCGTCTGCAAGATGGGCGGGATATAGGCGTAGGTGCAGTAGCCCGGATGAGCGAAGCGATATCCGGGCCTACGCCTCCGGCAGCGCGAACACTTCGCACGGCGCGGCAATGCCGCGCAGCGAATGCGACCCGAGCGCGACCAGCGGCATGTCCGTCTCGGCGGCAAGCGCGCCCGACACCAGCACGGTCCTGCTGAGCGGCTTGCACAATCCTTCGAGGCGACTGGCGAGGTTGACGGCGGGACCGATCGCTGTGAAATCGAGCCGGTTGGCGGCGCCGATATTGCCCCAGAGCATCTCACCGAGATGGAGCGCAGCGCCGAACGCCAGCGGGGGCAGGCCCTTGGCGCCGCGCTCCGCGTTGAGATAGGCCATGCCGGCCTCGGCTGCGCCTGCAGCACGTAAGGCAGCCTCGCAGGCGCGACGCGGCGATGCCTCGACCACCGGAAAGATCGCGAGCACGCCGTCGCCGATGAATTTCAGCACCTCGCCGCCGAAGGCGTGAACAGCGCCGGCGATGCGATCGAACCAGGCGTCGAGCGCGGCGATGACCTCCCCGGGCGGTGAGGTTTCAGACAGGGTCGTGAAATTGCGCAGGTCCGCATAGAGCAGCGCGGCCTGAATGGTCTCGCCGAGATCGCGACGCAAGGGTGCGGCCAGCACCCGCTCTGCACTGCGCCTGCCGAGATAGGCATCCAGCGTTGCCCGCAACGTGGCGCGCGCGGCCAGCACGGCGAGGGGCGTCGCGGCAAAACGCGCGGCCTGGCGCAGTTGCCCGATTTCGTCTGCGGTGAACGGCCGCGGTCCGATCCAGCCCAGCTGTGGCCCGTCGAGCCGTCCGACGATGTCTTCGTGCACCTCGCCGCCTGCGAGATCGCGCAGCCAGCGGCGGCCGGCATCGTTGGGCGGGTCTGGGGCCAGTCCGCCGGGCGCAAAGCCAAGCGCTTCGATCACCTGGCCGCCGTCGGCGCGCCACAACCAGGTCCGCTTCGCGATCAACGGGTGCGGTACCTCCAGCGTCAGACTGCCTGCCGCAAGCGGCAGGCCGTCAGCGACCAGATGTGCGCCGAGTTCCGCAAGCAGGCGATCGGCCCCGGCACTATCCGAGGCGGCATCGACAAGCCAGGCGAGGGTCGGGGCGAGCTGCATGGCTCGATCATGGCGAAACCGGGCCGTCTTTGTCACGGGCAATCCTTGACGGGCCGCTTCGACGCCGCCATGTCCCAATGTCAGCCCAGGGATGATCGCCGATGACCGAACCGTTCATAGTGCGACGCGAGACCCAGATCGCCGCGCCACGCGCCATTGTTTTCGCTTACCTGACGGACCCCGAGAAGATTTTGAGCTGGATGGGCTCCGACGCCACCACCGAGCCGCATCCCGGCGGTCTCTATCTGCTCAAGGGCATCGGTCCGCGCGGCGGCGGCGCCCGCGGCACCTTCCGCGAGGTCGTGCCGGTGCATCGTCTCGCCTACACGTTCGGTTGGGAGGGCGGCCAGGAAGTGCCGCCCGGCTCGAGCCTGATCGAGATCGACCTGATCGAACGCGACGGCGGCACGCTGCTGCGCATGACCCATAGCGGCCTGCCGAGCGAAGCGCAGGCCGCCGCGCACGCGGCAGGGTGGGCGCATTATCTGGAACGGCTCACGACCGCAGCCGCAGGCGGCGATCCAGGTCCCGACATAGGCGTTTCCAACAAGGCATAGGCACTCGGAGGGTGGCCCTACACCGCTGCGGTCGCCACCACCTGCGCCAGAAGCTGCTCGCGCCTCGCTTGCGAGCGCTGGCCCTTCATGGTCGCGGCGAAGCGCTCGAGGATGCCGTCCTCGAACGCGGTGACGATGGTGTCGTGGACGTAGCTCTTGCGGCAGATCGCCGGCGTGTTGGAGAGCTGGTCGGCCGCGGCGCGGATCGCATCCAATACCTGCTTCTTGCGGCCGCGCTGGCTGGTCGCCGGCGTAATCCGCGACAAGGACTCGACGACCACGGCCGAGGCCATCAGCGTGCGAAAATCCTTGAGCGAGATCTTGATGCCGGCGATCTCGCGCAAGAACGCGTTCACCTGCGTGGTGCTGACCGCGCGCACGATGCCGTAGGCATCGCGATACTGGAACATGCGCTTGCCGGGGACGCCCTGCAAAATACCGATGGCGCGCACGAGCTTGGCCGCGTCGCACTCCTTGCGCACCGCCTTGCCGCCCTTCGCCTTGAAGGTCAGCACGAAGCAATCGTCTTCCAGCGTGACGTTGGACTTCAGCAGCGTCGTCGCGCCGCGAGTGCCGTTGAGGCGGGCGTAGGATTCGTTGCCGGGGCGGATCGCGGTGCGCGCGATCAACTCGATCACGGCCGAGAGCGCAAATTCACGCGTCGGCTCATCGCCCGACAGGAACGCCGAGACCTTGCGCCGGATTTTTGGCAGCGCGCCGACGAGCTTTTCCAGGCGGTGCGCCTTGCGGTGCTCGCGGACCTTCTCCCAATCGGCGTGATAGCGATATTGCAGCCGGCCCGCGGCATCGCGACCCACGGCCTGAAGATGCGAGCTCGGATCGGCCGAGTAGCGCACCTCGCGATAGGCCGGCGGCACCGCCATGGCATGCAGCCGGCGGATGGTGCGGGCGTCGCGGATATGTGCGCCGTTGGGGCGGACGAAGGAATAGCCCTTGCCGCGCTTGATGCGGCGAATGCTCAGCTCGTTCTGGTCGCCAAGCCGCAGGCCGAGCTCCTTGGCAAGCGCCTCGACCGTCGCCGGCGCCGCGTCAAAGGTCTTTTTGGGGCTCGGACGCCTGAAAGCGGCCGGTTTCGGCCATTGTCCCAAGGCCTTGGCCAGCGCAATGGCGGCAGGATCGGCTGAAGCGGGCCGCAGCGTCCCGAGATTCTGCTGATCCATCATAGTCTTATGCCTTAGCCCTGTCTGTTACCGGTCAATGCCGCTGTTCTGATTTTTGTTCCGAGGGGTCTCTTTGGACCCGGGTTGGCCATTTAGGGTGTTCCGAACCGTATTGCGAGTCCCGAATCGGCGACGGGAGGTTTCTAAATACCTCCCGCGGCGCATAGGCGCCCTGCAGGGCCGCTTCCGGAGAGTTGGGTAAAGACCGCAAAGGCGGCCTTTGCCTGTTTCAGATCTGTGACAGTCACCGCAGGCGGGCTTGATCTTCCGCATGGCCAGCGGCCCGCCGAAGGTCCAGCTTGTGCTCCTTGTCGGGTCCGGTTAGCCCGACGCATAATCAGCCAATGATCAAATCGGCTCGCCGGTCGCTAGCGTTCGGCCTGCCGGATGTGGAGGGAAAGCATGTCCGAGAAGATCTACGACGTCCCCGTGGAGTGGGCGAAGCGCGCCTGGGTCGACCAGGCCAAGTACAAGGAGATGTACGCTCGCTCGATCTCGGACCCGAACGGTTTCTGGGCGGAGCAGGCCAAGCGCATCGACTGGATGCACGCGCCGACCAGAATCGAGAACGTCTCCTTCGCGCCCGGCAATATCTCGATCAAATGGTTCGAGGACGGCATCCTCAACGTCGCCTACAATTGCATCGACCGGCATCTCGCAAAGCGCGCCAACCAGACCGCGATCATCTGGGAAGGCGACGATCCCTCGCAGTCCAAGCACATCACCTACAAGGAGCTGCACGACGAGGTCTGCCGGATGGCCAACATCCTGCGCACCCGCAACGTCAAGAAGGGCGACCGCGTCACCATCTACCTGCCGATGATTCCGGAAGCGGCCTATGCGATGCTGGCCTGCGCACGGATCGGCGCGATCCACTCCGTGGTGTTCGCGGGCTTCTCGCCGGACAGTCTCGCCCAGCGCATCAACGATTGCCAATCCAAGATCATCATCACCGCGGACGAAGGCCTGCGCGGCGGCAAGAAGGTGCCGCTGAAGGCCAATGTCGACGCAGCGCTCGCCAAGGCCGACGGGGTCGACTGGGTCGTCGTGGTCAAGCGCACCGGCGGCAAGATCGACATGAACCCGACGCGCGACCTCTGGTATCACGAGGCGGCGGCAATGGTGACGACGGAATGCCCGGTCGAGCACATGCACGCCGAGGACCCATTGTTCATCCTCTACACCTCAGGCTCGACCGGCCAGCCCAAGGGCGTGCTGCACACCTCCGCCGGCTATCTCGTGTTCGCCTCGATGACGCATCAATACGTCTTCGATTATCATGACGGCGACATCTACTGGTGCACTGCGGACGTCGGCTGGGTCACCGGTCACAGCTACATCCTCTACGGGCCGCTGGCGAACGGAGCGACAACGCTGATGTTCGAAGGCGTGCCGAATTACCCGGATAATTCCAGGTTCTGGAACGTCATCGACAAGCACAAGGTCAACATCTTCTACACCGCGCCGACCGCGATCCGCGCGCTGATGCAGGGCGGCGACGAGCCGGTGAAGAAGACCTCGCGCGCCTCGCTCCGTCTGCTCGGCTCGGTCGGCGAGCCGATCAATCCGGAAGCCTGGGAATGGTATCACCGCGTCGTCGGCGACGACCGCTGCCCGATCGTCGACACCTGGTGGCAGACCGAGACCGGCGGCATCCTGATCACGCCGCTGCCGGGCGCCACCAAGCTGAAGCCCGGCTCGGCGACCCAGCCGTTCTTCGGCGTGGCGCCCGAGATCGTCGACGCCGACGGCAAGGTGCTGGAGGGCGAAACGTCAGGCAATCTCTGCCTCACCCGCTCATGGCCGGGCCAGATGCGCACCGTTTATGGCGACCATGCCCGCTTCGAGCAGACCTATTTCTCGACCTACAAGGGCAAGTATTTCACCGGCGATGGCTGCCGCCGCGATGCCGACGGCTATTACTGGATCACCGGTCGCGTCGACGACGTCATCAACGTCTCCGGCCATCGCATGGGCACCGCGGAAGTCGAGAGCGCGCTGGTGGCGCATGAGAAAGTCTCGGAAGCCGCGGTGGTCGGCTTCCCGCATGACATCAAGGGCCAGGGCATCTACGCCTATGTCACCCTGATGGCCGGCATCGAGCCGACCGAGAACCTGCGCAAGGAGCTCGTCACCTGGGTGCGCAAGGAGATCGGCCCGATCGCCTCGCCCGACCAGATCCAGTTCGCGCCGGGCCTGCCAAAGACTCGCTCCGGCAAGATCATGCGCCGCATCCTGCGCAAGATCGCCGAGGACGAGCCCGGCAGCTTGGGCGACACATCGACGCTGGCCGATCCTGCCGTGGTCGATGACCTCGTCAAGAACCGACAGAACCGCAGGCAGGCGTAACGATCTCTCGTGCCCCGGACGCAGCGCAGCGCTCCTTCAGCGGTGCGCTGCAGAGCCGAGGCCCATCTGACGACAGAACGTGTGGCTTTCTGGGTCCCGGCTCTGCGGCGCGGCGCCACGCGCCGCGCCTTGTCCGGGACACGGCCGCGTTGTCGTGGGCCGGTGAACAACAGCGATTCACACCCTCACGCGCTTGTCAGCGCGCGCGGCGGCGCGCCCGCATCTTTCCCGCCGAGTGTTGTTTTCAGGTCATTTACTTTATTTCGAACATTTCCTTTGTTCCCCCTGCTGGTCGGCCTTCGGTGGCCGCGCGTGGAAACCATCCGGTTAACGGGCGCGGTTAAGAATGTCTCCTCATGGGGACTTGGCGGCGGCGATTGCCGGGTTCTGCGTCATTTTGGATGATCCGATTGGGGCAAAGGGGAGATCGATGTCGATGAGGATTGCGGTGGCGATGGCCGCCACCATCGGGGCTGGGGTCTTGATGTCGACGGCGGCAGACGCGCGGCCGGAAATGGTGGGCACGCACCTCGCCGACTATTCGCCGGGCACGATCGTGGTCAAAACCAGCGAGCGCAGACTCTATCTCGTTCTCGATAGCGGCCACGCCGTGCGCTATCCGGTCGGCGTCGGCAAATCCGGTAAGCAATGGGCCGGCACGACGAAGATCGACGGGAAGTATCGCAACCCAGCCTGGGCACCGCCGGCCGAGGTCAAGCGTGACAAGCCCAACATTCCCGACATGATTCCGGGCGGCTCGCCGCGCAACCCGATGGGCGTCGCGGCGATGACGCTTGCCGGCGGCGAATACGCCATCCACGGCACCAACGTGCCGGGTTCGATCGGCGGCTTCGTTTCCTATGGCTGCATCCGCATGCTGAACGACGACATCACCGATCTCTATGGCCGCGTCTCCGTCGGCACGACGGTGGTCGTGACGCGCTGATCCCGCGATCAGCCGCAACAAGACAAGGCCGCGTCTTTGGATGCGGCTTTTTTGTTACCAGAACCGCCAGCCGCGTGCGCACCAGCCGTCGCGATGGCCGCCATTGTAGCTTCGCGCAAAACCACCGGCGAGCAACGCCGCCGAAACGTTCGCGGTCCGCCGGGTCGCGACGTCGGCGAGCACGCGGCCATATTTGTCGGGGCCGAGATTGCTGATGGTCACGCCGCCCTGGCCGAGAAGATCGCGCAGCGCGCGAGCGGCGGCTTCCGCCTTGTCCAACTCTTCCTGGCAGGACGCCTTCAGTTCGGGTGCATCGATGCCACGCAGCCGAACCCGCACGACGAGATCGCGGCCGTCGCGTTGACGAACACGCGCGAGGAACGTGTCGCCGTCGATGGTGCGAACGACGTCCACGGGCTCGCGGACATCGGGATGCTCCGCCTGCTGGAGAACGATCTCGGCATTCCCGGCGCGGTCGCCATCTGTCCGCGGAACAAGCCGACCCGATCCGTGGCGAAAGGTGAGCACGACGGCTATCGCGATGCCGACCACGAACATCCAAGGCAACAATCCGGAAAAGCGGCGGCCGAACGGCGAGCCGCCGAACCGTGGCCGGTAGGGGTTGGGTCGATCCTGGAACCGCATCAGCTCACGCTAGGACTGAGTCGGGGGAACCAACAAGGCTTGCCTCCCTGTGTGACGGGCCATCGTCGACTTGCAGGCTGGCTGCCCGGGATCGGGGGGGGGGCACGGAAAATCATACCTATGCTCTGCATGCTGTTCCAAGCGCTCTCCGTTCGATACCTCCTGTAGTTGTACGGAGTTTGATGTTCACGCACTGTTTAGTATTAAGCGGTTGTACTCGGATTGCGTGTGGGGAGCGTAGAGCATGGCATCGTTCAAGTTTCGCATCGGTACAAAGTTGGGGCTGACCGCGAGCGCGGGAGTTCTTCTGGTCGGCGGCATGCTCGCCAACCAGCTCATTCGTAACGAACAAATCGCGGAATTGAGCCGGCTGGTCGTCATCAACACCGCCAACAAGGCCAACGCTCAGGGCGCCGAGCTCGCAGTGACCCGGGCACGCCTCGCGATAGCGGAAATCGGATCCGTATCTTCGGCCGACGGCCTTGCCAAGCATCTCGCGACATTGCGCGGCTCCATCGCCAACGCCACGACCGAGATCGACGCCGCCTTGGAACGGTCCAGGCGCGCTGAAGCCAAAGAGCTCTGTCGCGAGGTGAAGGCCCTGCTCGAGGCCTCTCTGAAGGCCGGCAACGATCTCAGCGATGCGCGCGGCACCGCCCTCGGCGAATTCACCGCGGCAAACCAGATCGAGGAGGCCTGGAACAAGGCCGTCGAGAAACTGCTGGCGTCGCCCGCAATGGCCGCATCGCAGAATCGGCTCGGCATCGAGGCCGAGTTGCGCGAAGCCGACGCCTTGCTCAAGGCGGTCAGCGCGGCCGACTGGCGTTTCTCGGCGACAGGCGACGTCGAGCAGAAGGACCGTATCGCCCAGCGCGCCGACGCCATGATCGGCGTTCTGAAACAGGTCCGTCAGTCCGCCGGCGACAAGACTATCGTCGAGGGTATCGACGCGCTTGCCGCGCTCGCCGGACGCTACAAGACGGCCACCAGCGCGGCCATGAAGGCGGAAGAGACCAAGAGGCGCATTTTCGAAGAGCGGGTGCTTCCGGCTGCCAAGGACATCACGACGCGTGTCGACAAGCTGGTTGCGGCCAACAACGAATTCATGGCTCTGCGGCAAAGCCAGCTCATGGCCGCGCTCGAGCTGACGGCCCAGGTCAGCCTCGCGGTCGGTATCCTCGTGGTCCTGGTCCTGGCGGGCTCGGCGCTGTTTTCGGTGCTGAGCATCGCCCGGCCGATTCGCCGCATCGGCGAAGTCCTGCTGCAACTCGCCGGCGGCAACAAGGCCGTCGAGATTCCCTATACCACCCGCGGTGACGAAGTCGGCGACAATGCCCGTGCGGCCCGGACGTTCAAGGACAATCTGATCCGTATCGAGCAGATGGAGGCCGAACAGAAGGACCAGGAGGCTGCGGCCGCCGCGCGTCGCAAGCAGGAAATGATCCGGCTGGCCGGTGCGTTCGAGGACGCGGTCGGCGGCATCATCAACTCGGTTTCGGCCGCCTCGCAGCAGCTTGAATCCGCCGCCGGCACGCTGTCGGGAACGGCAGAGGAGACCGAACACCTTTCCGGAATGGTGGCAGCGGCTTCCGAGGAAGCGTCAGCCAACGTCGGAGCCGTGGCATCGGCCGCCGAGGAGATGAGCGCATCGGTCGTCGAGATCGGACGCCAGGTCCATGATTCCAGTCGCATCGCCGGCGACGCCGTGAAGCAGGCCGAGCGTACCGACGCCCGGATCAACGAATTGCTCAAGGCGGCGGGCCGGATCGGCGACGTCGTCAAATTGATCACCGCGATCGCGGAGCAGACCAATCTGCTGGCGCTCAACGCCACCATCGAAGCGGCACGTGCCGGCGAATCCGGCCGCGGATTTGCCGTGGTGGCGAGCGAGGTCAAGGCGCTCGCAGCCCAGACCGCACGGGCGACCGACGAGATCGGTGCACAGATCGCCGGCATGCAGACGGCCACGGAAGACTCCGTCGGCGCCATCAAGGAAATCGGCGCGACCATCTCCAAGATTTCGGACATCTCGACCACCATCGCCGCCACGATCGAGGAGCAGGGGGCCGCCACCGCCGAAATCGCCCGCAACGTCAGCGAAGCCGCCAAGGGAACGGTGGAGGTCGCGGACAAGATCGCCCAAGTCAGTCATGGCGCCAGCGCCACCGGCTCGGCTTCGACGCAGGTTCTGGCATCCGCGCGCTCACTCTCGACCGAGAGTGGCCGCCTCAAGAGCGAGGTCGCGAAGTTCCTCGATACGGTGCGGGCCGCCTGAGGACCCGCACGCCCCGCGGCCGATCCTCGGCCGGCCGCGAGCCACCTGTCTGACACGTCGAATAACCAACGGCTTTGGGAGGCCCCCACGCCGAGCCCCCGCTCGCGCCTGGGTCAAACATGCAAACTGGGGGAAATGAGCGATGATCATCAGCATTGTCGGCGGCGGCGCGACCGGCATCACGGTCTTGCGTTACCTGGCGGAGCTCGCTGCATCAGAACGCGACCACGGCGCGATCAGCGGAATTCAGCTCTTCGACAAGGCCGGCTTCGATGGCGGGATCGCCTATCGCACGCAGAGCGACCGCCATCTCCTCAACATGAAGCCCTCGACGATGTCGATCCGGCCGGGCGATGCGGATGAATTTCTGCGTTGGCTTCAGGCGCGCGGGCTCTCCTGCCACGGCAGCAAGCACCTTCCGCGCATGGTCTACAGGGATTACCTCGACGCCGTGCGAACGGCCGCGATCGCGCAATGCCGCAGCGCCGGCGTGCCCGTTCATATCGAACAAGCGGAAATCGTCCGTATGCGGTTCTCGCCGGATCGCGATGTTCTGCTGACGACCGACCGCAACATCACGCATATCTCCTCCGCGCTGATCCTCTGCACCGGCCACAACGCGCCCGATGATCCTTACGGCCTGACTGCAAACCCGAACTACATCCGAGATCCCTACGCCCAATTCACCTTCGCCGATCACGACGGCGTCGAGGTCGGCATCCTTGGAAGCGGGCTCAGTGCGGTCGACACCGCGGCGGCGCTGGCTAAGTCCCACCAAGCCGTCAGGATGACCTGCTTCTCGAGAAGCGGCCTGTTTCCCACGGTCCAGCCGGTGACGATGCCCGCAATCACGACCGACTTCCGGGACACGCTGCACGACCATGTGACCCGCCGCGACCAGATCGAAGCCGACGCCTTTGCCGCCCGTCTTTCCGAACTGCTGCTGGAGACCACCGGAATACGTTGCGATCTGTCTTGCCGCAACGTCGGCGGCGGTGCGCTGGCCGATCTCGAGCACAACATCGCGCGAGCCGAGGCCGCTGAGCCCAGCGTCTACGCCTATCTCGTCAGCGTCATCGACGTGATGTGCGAGGCCTGGAGCCGGATGAGCGACGCCGAGAAGATACGTTTCATGGATGTCTACAATTCCGGCTGGCTTCGCAATCGCTCGGCAATGCCGCTGGAGAATGCAATCCGCATCCGCGACCTGATGCGCTCGGGCCGGCTCTCGGCCCGCGCCCGGTTGCGCAACGTGACGGCCGCCGGCGGCCGGTTCCGCGCGATCCTGGGTAACGGCGATCATCGCGACGTCGATTACGTCATCGATGCGACAGGACCATCCTATCGGCTGGACACCAGCCCGCTCTATCAGGACATGCAGCGCCAGGGGCTGATCGCGTTCGACGCGCTCGGCGGAATTCGCTGCGGCTACGACGACAGCCGCGTCCACGACCGTCACGGCACGGCTCATCCGAACGTCTACGCGGTCGGCGGCCCCACGAAGGGTACGCACTTCTATGCCGCCGCCGTCGATATCAACCTGCGCCGCGCGCAGATCGTGGTCGATTCGATCCTCAACCCGAAAGGTCAGCAGATGAGCACCATCACGACGTCCGTCGAAGAAACCGACCGCCTGGCCGATCTCGTGCGCCGCGACCATCCCTCGCTCGACACGATGGTCCTCGCCCCGGACGGCAAGTACCAGAACAGACCGGCGGCGCTCGACGAACTGATGTGGGAGGTGAGGGACTGCCTCGCCGAAGCATTCCGGCATTGGTCGCCTGCGGACTTCCCGACGCTCTACTGCGCGTGGGGGCGCTGCCGTGTGGGCTCGACCGCACTCACCAATCTGTTCGGCGTCGCCGGCATGCCCTCCTACTTCCAGCCGGTGAAGGTCGTCCTGCGCCATCGACTGCTTGGAAATGCAGGCGAGCCCTGGGCGGTGCCACATGCATCGGAGCAGCCGCATCTCTTCAACAAGGAAATGGCCGGGCCGTATGTGCTGGCGGAAAGCCTGTTCCTGCCGTTGCAGCCGTTGCTCGAGGCCGGCTGGCCGGCCGATAAGCTCCACATGATCATGCTCGACCGCGATCCCGCGAGCTCGCTGGCATCGTGGCTCGAGAAATGGTCGGACCGCGTTCCCGAGGATCGCCTGGTCCAGAACTACGTGATCTCCTCGTTGAATGCGCTGCGCGTCGAGAGCTACGCGAAGCGGCACGGCGTGCCGGTGACGCATTACGTCTATGAAGCCAGCAAAGACGCGACAGGATCGGTGCGTAAGCTGTTCGACCGGCTCGGTCTCGGCGCACGCTTTACCGAAGGCGCCGTCACCGACTGGAAGGAGCGCGGACAGATCGAAACGAAGGGCTCGGGCGTCACCTTCCTCAGCGAGCCCAAGGTCTACACCGTGGTCGGCCTTCACGGATCGGATACCGCCTATCGCTACCGCAGCCGCAAGACGGCGTCGCTGAGCGAGGCCCAGCTCCAGGTCATCGGACGCTACGGCATCGACGACATGTACCGCGCTTCGGTCGACGCCTGCATCCGCGACCTCTCGCTGGATCCGGACACCGCCGGGCGCCTGTTCGGCGATGGCCTGGGCACCGCCGCATGACCGGACAGATCGCATCAGTCGTGGAGGTCTCGCCGGTGCGCAACGCGCCCGAGGAGACCCCTGCGCACCGCTCTGCCGCCAGTCATCTTCGACGCCTAGAGGCGGAAAGCATCCATATCCTGCGGGAGACGGCGGCCGAGTTCCGCAAGCCGGTCATGCTGTATTCCATTGGTAAGGACTCGTCGGTGCTGCTGCATCTGGCGATGAAGGCGTTTCATCCCGGCAGGCCGCCGTTTCCGCTGCTGCACGTCGACACGACCTGGAAGTTCCGCGAGATGATCGCGTTTCGCGACCGCCGCGCGCGCGAGCTCGGCATCAATCTGATCGTCCACACCAACAACGACGGATTACGAGAGGGCATCGACCCCTTCACCCACGGCTCGGCCCGTTACACCGACGTCATGAAGACGCAGGCGTTGCGGCAGGCGCTCGACTTTCACGGCTTCGACGCCGCGATCGGGGGAGCGCGGCGCGACGAGGAGAAGTCGCGTGCCAAGGAGCGCGTGTTCTCGCACAGGAGCGCGGCGCATCGCTGGGATCCGAAGAACCAGCGGCCCGAGCTGTGGAGCCTGTACAACACGATGCTTGCGCCCGGCGAGAGCATGCGGGTGTTTCCGCTGTCGAACTGGACCGAGCTCGACGTCTGGGACTACATCCTGCTCGAGGACATCCCGATCGTTCCACTCTATCTGGCCGCCTCGCGTCCGGTGGTCGAGCGCGACGGCGCGTTGATCATGGTGGACGACGAACGGATGCCGCTGCTTGCAGGCGAACAGCCGCAATGGCGCTCGGTCCGATTTCGGACCCTGGGCTGCTATCCGCTCAGCGGTGCCACGATCTCGACGGCGGCAACCCTGCCTGAGATCGTGCGGGAGATGACGGCCTCGCGCACCTCCGAGCGGCAGGGACGCATGATCGACCGGGACAGTCCGGCATCGATGGAGCGCAAGAAAGCGGAAGGCTATTTCTGATGTCCTATCACGAGGCCCCCACCATCGCCGCCTCCGATGCGCCGCGGCTGGACCAGGACGATCGCCCGACGCTGCGTTTCGTCACTTGCGGCAGCGTCGATGACGGCAAGAGCACGCTGGTCGGCCGCCTGCTCTATGATTCCAAGACGCTGCTCGACGACCAGCTCGACGCGCTGGCGTGCGAGAGCAAGACCGTCGGCACCACCGGCGGCGATCTCGATTTCGCGCTGCTGGTCGACGGCTTGCAGGCGGAACGCGAGCAGGGCATCACCATCGACGTCGCCTACCGCTTCTTTGCCACCAAGCTGCGCCGCTTCATCGTCGCCGACACGCCGGGGCATGCGCAGTATACGCGCAACATGGCGACCGGCGCTTCCAACGCCGAACTCGCCGTGGTGCTGGTCGATGCCCGCAAGGGCGTGATCACGCAGACGCGGCGCCATAGCCACATCCTGTCGCTGCTGGGCATCCGTCACGTCGTGCTCGCCGTGAACAAGATGGACTTGATCGGATTCGACGGGGATCGCTTTGCGGCCATCACCGCCGAATACCTGATCATGGCCGGGCAGCTCGGGATCTCGCAGGTCCAGTGCATTCCGGTCGTGGCGCCCGACGGCGACAATATCGTGGCGGCGAGCGCGCGGATGCCCTGGTACACCGGGCCGACCGTGACGGCCTATCTGGAATCGGTCGACGTTTCCGGCGACGTCTCGCAGCATCCGTTCCGGCTGCCGGTGCAATGGGTCAACCGGCCGAACGCGGAGTTTCGCGGCTTCTGCGGGCGGATCGCCAGCGGAACGATTGCGACCGGCGAGACCGTCGCGGTGCAGCCCTCGGGCCGTCAGACGCACGTCGCGCGCATTCTCACCCCCGGCGGCGAGCGCGACCGCGCGGCGGCGGGCGAATCGGTTACGCTCACATTGGTCGACGAGATCGACGTCAGTCGCGGCGACGTCCTGACGGCGGGGGCCGCGCCGCAGGTTTCGGATCAGTTGGCCGCCCATCTGGTCTGGTTCGACGACGAGGCCATGGTCGCGGGCCGGCGCTATGTGCTCAAATGCGGCGCGGCCTCGACCGGCGCAGTGATCATGACGCTCAAGCACCGCATCGCCATCGACACCATGGCGCAGGAAGGCGCCGAGACGCTCGATGCCAACCAGATCGGCTACGCCCATCTCAACCTCGACGGTCCATTGGTGTTCGAGGCTTATCGCGACAACCGTGACATGGGCAGCTTCATTCTCGTCGATCCGATCAGCCACTGCACGGCCGCAGCGGGAATGATCGACCTTTCACTCCGCCGCGCCACCAACATTCATTGGCAGCGGCTTGCCATCGACAAATCGGTGCGGGCGCGGCTGAAGCAGCAACGGCCCTGCGTGCTCTGGTTCACAGGGCTGAGCGGAGCCGGCAAATCGACGATCGCCGATCTCGTCGACCGCAGGCTCGCCGAGCTAGGACGCCACGCCGCGCTGCTCGACGGCGACAATCTTCGCCACGGCATCAACCGCGATCTCGGCTTCTCCAGCGCGGACAGGGCGGAGAACGTCCGGCGCGCCGCGGAGATCGCCGCGCTGTTCGTCGACGCCGGCATGATCGCGCTGGTCGCGCTGATCTCCCCGTTCCGCTGCGAGCGCGAGCTGGCGCGCCAGCGGGTCCAGGCGGGCGAATTCATCGAGATCCACGTCGCGACCCCGCTCGCCGAATGCGAACGTCGCGATCCCAAGGGACTCTATCGCAAGGCGCGGGCCGGCGAGATACCGGCGTTCACCGGCATCGATCATCCCTATGAGGCGCCGCAGGCGCCGGAAATCACCATCGATAGTTCGGAGCTGTCGACCGACGCGGCTTGCGAACGCATCATGCGCTACCTCCGTGACAATCACTATCTGTAGCGTCCGAGGGCAGACACGACCTGCCGCACCAGCGATGGCTCAGAAGTCGGAGGCGATGCCCTTGCGCTCCCAGTCGCCGTAGCGGGTCGGCTCGGGTCCCTTCGGCCCCTGCAGCTCCTTCGCCTTGGCCTCGCTGATGGCCTCCGCGGCGGCAGCCTGCCGGCGCGCCTCGGCTTCGGCCAGCGCGCGCTGGGCTGCCGGCGAGAGCGGCTTGCGATCGGGGACGGGAGGCTGGTCACTCATCGTCCGGTCTTCTAGCGCAGGACGAGCCGCAAGGCGACGTCCAATAACGCATTCCTGAAATCGGGTCCGGAGGGCTGAAAAAGCCGGAAGCGATTCTTACATTTGGCATATTCGCGTGCCAGAGATCGCCTTCTCGAGGCATGCGCCCATTGCGGCGGAACTGCCGCTCGCTCAGAACCTTGCTTCCGCATGCCATCTCAACGTTTTGCTCCTCCGTCCGAAGTGCCCGGCCTTGCGGCGCGACGGATCGCCGCCGACATCGTCGACGGCGTGCTGCACAAGCACCGCACACTCGACGATCAGCTCGACGGCGGCGGCGCCCATCCGGGACTGAAGACGCTGGCCGACCGCGACCGCGCGCTGATGCGGCGCCTGGTCGCCACCGTGCTGCGCCGGCTCGGCACGCTCGGCCACGTGCTGTCGCGCCTGCTCGACAAGGGCATTCCCTCCGACGCGCCGCGCGCGCAGAGCGCGCTGCTGATCGGCGCGGCGCAGATCCTCTGGATGGACGTGCCGGATCACGCGGCCGTCGACCTCTCCGTTCGTCTGGTGCAATCCGACCGCCGCGCCGCGCGCTATGCCGGCCTCGTCAATGCCGTGCTGCGCCGCTGCGCGCGCGAGGGCAAGGCGCTGGTCGAGGAGGTCGCCGCGCAATCACTGGACCTTCCGCCATGGCTGCTTGCGCGTTGGAGCGCGCATTATGGCGAAGCGACCGCACGCGAGATGGCGCTGGCGCTCGGCCACGAGCCCTCGCTCGATCTCACTGTGAAGTCGGATCCCGCGCAATGGGCAAGCCGCCTGCACGGCGAGACGCTGCCGACCGGGACGGTGCGGATGCTGCTGCACGGCGCGGTGACAATGCTGCCCGGCTTCACCGAAGGACAATGGTGGGTGCAGGACGCCGCCGCCGCGCTGCCGGCCCGGCTGTTCGGCGACGTCAAGGGCAAGTCCATTGCAGATCTCTGCGCCGCCCCTGGCGGCAAGACCGCGCAACTGGCGCTAGCAGGCGCACATGTCACGGCAATCGACCGCTCGCCGGCCCGGGTGGCGCGACTGCGCGAGAATCTGGCGCGACTGTCGCTCCAAGCCGAGACCGTCGTCGCTGACGCCGTGGAATGGGCCGGCCCCGCCGAGGGCTTCGACGGTATCTTGATCGATGCGCCCTGCACCTCGACCGGCACGATCCGCCGCCATCCCGATGTGGCTTGGCTGCGGCAGGAATCCGACATCGCCGCCCTGACCGCGCTCCAGCAAAAGCTGCTGCGAAAATCAGTGTCGCTGCTCAAGCCGGGCGGTACGCTGATCTACTGCACCTGCTCGCTGGAACCCGAAGAAGGCGAGCAGGCCGTGGCGACGCTGCTGGCGGCCGAGCCTGCGCTTCGCCGCCTCCCGATCGCGGCGTCGGAGGTCGCAGGCCTGGACGAAATCCTCACTCCGGAGGGCGATCTGCGCACCCTGCCCAGCCATCTGCCGAACGCCGATCCCAAGCTCGGCGGACTCGACGGATTTTTCGCGGCCCGCCTCGTTAAATCCTGATTTTGCACTGGATTTTGCGACACGGCGCTGATTCGCGCCGTTCAAGGTGGTGTCAGACGTCCGATTTTGGGATTAATAGGGATTCGTCGTTAATCCTCTCCCCCTTCAAGGCAAGGCGTGTCGGTCGCTCAACGCAGACGTATCTCGACGCTGGTCATGAACCGCTTCGCGCGGAACATGCTCGCGCGCGCGAGCGGCGGTTCCGTTGCGCTGTCGCGGGTCTGGCCCAGCCGCACCGACCGGCTGATCATCGCGCCGCACGATCTGCGCACCGCGGATGCGACCCGCGCCGCCGAAATCTATGCCGGCCGCTTCGTCTTCGCCGGCAAGATCGTCAATTGCCACGGCCGCTCGATCTTCGATCTCGAGCCGCCGTCGGAGGACTGGGAGGTTGCGCTGCTCGGCTTCGGCTGGTTGCGCCATTTGCGCGCCGCCGACACCGCGCTGACCCGGGCAAATGCGCGCGCCCTGGTCGAGGACTGGATCGCCAACCCCGCCAACAAACGGCGCCCGGTCGCGCGCCGCGCCGATGTGCTGGCCCGGCGCGTGATCTCGCTGTTGTCGCAGGCGCCGCTGGTGCTGAGCGAGACCGACAACAAATTCTACCGCCGTTACCTGCGCGCCCTCGCGCGCGAGATCCGCTTCCTGCGCTACACCATGGTCGACATTCCGGACGGAGTGCCGAAGCTGCAGGTGCTGATCGCGCTGTGTTATGCGGCGCTATGCCTCGCCAACCAGGCAAGCCACATCCGCAGCGCATCGAAGAAGCTGTCGGACGAATTGCAGCGGCAGATCCTGCCCGATGGCGGACACATCTCCCGCAACCCGGGTGCGCTGATCGAACTCTTGATCGACCTGCTGCCGCTGCGGCAGACCTTTGCCGCGCGCAACATCGCGCCGCCACCGGCGCTGCTCAACGCGATCGACCGCATGATGCCGATGCTGCGCTTCTTCCGACACGGCGACGGCAATTTCGCGCTGTTCAACGGCATGAGCGCGACATCTTCGGATCTGCTCGCCACGCTGCTCGCCTATGACGACACCCACGGCGCGCCGATGGCGAACATGCCGCATACCGGCTTTCAGCGCCTCGATGCCGGCCAGACCACGCTGATCATCGACACCGGCCCGCCGCCGCCGGCCGGCGTCAGTCACGACGCCCATGCCGGCTGCCTGTCGTTCGAGCTGTCCTCCGGCATCAGCCGCATCGTCACCAATTGCGGCATGCCGACCACGGGCCGCGACAATTGGCGGCCGTTCGCACGCGGCACGGCGGCGCATTCGACGCTGACCTATCACGACACCTCGTCCTGTCAGTTCGTCGAGATGTCGGCGATGAAGCGGCTCCTGCACGGCTCGCCCGTCACCAGCGGGCCGGTCGAGGTCGAGAGCTATCGCGAAATCGTGCAGAACGGCACGCTGCTCACGACCTCGCATGACGGTTATCTCTCTAAGTTCGGCGCGATCCATCGCCGCGTGCTGATGATCGCCAATGACGGCGCGCGCATCGACGGCGAGGACACGCTGTCGCCGCCGCAGGGTGGACGCTTCAAGGGCGCGGATGCCGATTTCGCGGTGCGCTTCCATCTGCATCCGGCCGTGAAGGCCAGCCGGCTGTCGGACGCCCGCGGCGTCATGCTGGTGCTGCCGAACCGCGACGTCTGGACCTTCGAGGCGCTCGACGACAAGGTCGACCTCGAGGACAGCGTGTTCCTGGCCGGCAATGACGGCCCCCGCCGCACCGCGCAGATCGTGATCCGGCAGGATGCGCGCCAGGCCCCTTCGATCCGCTGGAGCTTTGTGCGTTCCACCGCCTCTCCGGCCGTCACCAATGCCCGCCGCAACGCCCGGCGCGAGCCGGAACTTCCGCTGTAAACAGGCGCGATTCGGCGTGATCTAGCCGTTGAGAAGAGGGCCGAAAACTGCTAACGAACCCTCGCTCGCGCGACTGGCGACCTTGGATGGAGCACCATCGGGAAGCGCGGGACATATCCGCCGCGCGCCTGGGCATAGACACTCCTTAAGACAGAGGATCTTGCTCATGACTGACCATCCCCGCCGCGTCACCCGCGCTCTTCTCTCCGTCTCCGACAAAACCGGCCTGATCGAGTTCGCAAAAGCGCTCGTCGCGCATGATGTCGAGCTGGTCTCGACCGGCGGCACGGCCAAGGCGATTGCCGCGGCCGGCCTTGAGGTGAAGGACGTCTCCGACCTCACCGGCTTCCCCGAGATGATGGACGGCCGCGTCAAGACGCTGCATCCGAAGGTGCATGGCGGCCTGCTCGCGATCCGCGACAACAAGGAGCACGCGGAGGCGATGAGGACCCACGGCATCGCGCCGATCGACCTCCTCGTCGTCAATCTCTATCCGTTCGAGGCGACGGTCGACAAAGGCGCCGGCTTCGAGGACTGCATCGAGAACATCGACATCGGCGGCCCCGCGATGATCCGCGCCGCCGCCAAGAACCACGACGACGTCGCGGTCGTGGTCGAGGCGCAGGACTATCAGGCCGTGCTCGACGAGCTCGCCGCCAACAAGGGCGCGACCACGTTGAAGCTGCGCCGGCGGCTTGCGGCGAAGGCCTATGCACGCACCGCGGCCTATGACGCTGCGATCTCGAACTGGTTCAACCGTCAGCTCGAGATCGACGCGCCCGACTTCCGCGCCTTCGGCGGCAGGTTGATCCAGTCGTTGCGCTATGGCGAGAACCCGCACCAGACCGCTTCGTTCTATGCGACGCCAGACAAGCGCCCGGGCGTCTCGACGGCCCGGCAGCTCCAGGGCAAGGAGCTCTCCTACAACAACATCAACGACACCGATGCGGCCTATGAATGCATCGGCGAGTTCGACACCAAACGCACCGCGGCCTGCGTCATCGTCAAGCACGCCAATCCCTGCGGCGTCGCTGAAGGCTCGAACCTCGTCGAGGCCTATCGCAAGGCGCTGGCCTGCGATTCCACCTCGGCCTTCGGCGGCATCATCGCGATGAACCGCGCGCTTGACGCCGACACCGCGCGCGAGATCACGAAAATCTTCACTGAGGTGATCATCGCGCCCGACGCCACCGAGGAAGCGATCGCCATCATCGGCGCGCGCAAGAACCTGCGCCTGCTGCTCGCCGGCAGCCTGCCCGATCCGCGCGCGCCGGGCCTCACCGCCAAGACGGTGGCGGGCGGCCTGCTCGTGCAGAGCCGCGACAATGCCGTGGTCGACGACATGACGTTCAAGGTCGTGACCAAGCGGGCACCGACCGAGGCCGAGATGCGCGACCTCAAATTCGCGTTCCGTGTCGCAAAGCACGTCAAGTCCAACACCATCATCTACGCCAAGGATCTCGCCACCGTCGGCATCGGCGCGGGTCAGATGAGCCGGGTGGATTCAGCGCGGATCGCGGCGCGCAAGGCGCAGGATGCCGCCAATGAGCTGAAGCTCGCCGAGCCGCTCACCAAGGGCTCGGTGGTGGCCTCGGACGCGTTCTTCCCCTTCGCCGACGGCATGCTCGCCTGCATCGAAGCCGGCGCCACCGCCGTGGTGCAGCCCGGCGGCTCCATGCGCGACGACGAAGTGATCAAGGCTGCCGACGAGCACGGCATCGCCATGGTGTTCACGGGCACGCGGCACTTCAGGCACTAAATTTTAGTACACTGAACTCTCAAAGGGGTCGTCCCCGCGAACGCGGGGACCCATAACCCCAGGGAGAAATTACGGCGCGAGCTGGCAACTACGAGTCTTTGCCAAATCACGTCCTGTGGTTATGGGTCCCGGATCTGCGCTCCGCTTCGCTGCGCTTGTCCGGGACGACGGCGGAGATTGGCGCGACGGCGGGGCTCAGGACTCCCGCACCCGCATCAACAGTCCCAGTCCCGCGACAAAGAACACAACCAGCACGGCCATGCCGGCCTTCTGGCTTGCGGTCGCAGCCGTGATCATGCCGATCAGCAATGGGCCGATGAAGGACGTCACCTTCCCGGTCAGTGCGAACAGACCGAAATACTGCGCGATACGGTCTTTCGGTGCGAGGCGGATTAGAAGCGTGCGCGAAGCCGCCTGCAGCGGGCCACCGGCTGCGCCGATGAGGCAACCCAGCACGAGATAGGCGCGCTCGGCGGCGCTGGAGAACAAGGGCGCGCCCGGCAACGGCGGCGCCACCTTGACGAACAACACACTATCCTTGTCGACCAGCAGGATCGCCGCCACCGACAGCAGCAGGATCAGCATGCTGCCGGCAATGACGCGCTTCGGCCCGAGATGGTCATCGAGCTTGCCGCCGAGCCAGGCGCCGAATGCGCCAGCAATCGCGAGCATGATGCCGAACGTGCCGATCTGGATCGTGTGCCAGCCGAAGGTGCCCGCGGCATAGATGCCACCGAACGCGAACAGCGACACCAGCCCGTCGGTGTAGATCATGTTGGCGAGCAAGAATGCCGCGAGCGACTTTTGCTGCGGCAGACCCCTGATCGATTGCTTCAGCTCCGCCAACCCCTCGCGCAGCGCCTCGCGCACAGGGCGCTTTGCCGGATAGTCCGGCGTGAACAGAAACATCGGCGTCACGAAGATGATGAACCACAGCCCGGTCAACGGTCCCGCGGCACGATCGCCCTGATGCGTGACGGGGTCCAGCCCGAACAGCGGCGTGAAGCCGAGCAGCGTGCGGCCGGTCTCGGGATTGGCGGCGAGGAGGCCGAGCACGATGATCAGGCTGACGATGCCGCCGACATAGCCTGTCGCCCAGCCGGTGCCGGAGAGCCGGCCGATCCGCTCCGGCGGCACCAGGGTCGGCATCATCGCGTTGTTGAAGAGGGTGGCGAATTCCGCACCGACGCTGGCGAGCGCAACCGCGGTGAGCAGCGGCGGAATGACGGCGTGATCGCCGGGCTTACCGATCCACAACGTGCAAGACGCCAGCACCAGCACCGCGCCGAAACCTGCGATCCACGGCTTCCTTCGGCCGGAGGCATCCGCGATGGCTCCCAACACCGGCGACAGCAGCGCGATCGCAAGGCCTGCGGCTGCCATCGCAAATCCCCACAGCGATTGGCCGGCGGCGGGATTCGGCGCAACGCTGGTGGCGAAATATGGCGCGAACACGAAGGTCGTGATCAACGTGAAATAGGGTTGCGCGGCCCAATCGAAGAAGATCCAGCTGACCACGGCTGCGCGCGGCGGATAGGTCCGCGGCGCACCGGCCATGCGCGCATCGGGAGCGATCGTCGTCATCACGCAGTCCTCATCACGAACAGTTTTGCCTCTCTTTGGGCAAACCGTATAGCATTGCAACAAGGTGTGTGAACTGGTCCGAAGCCACGGCGGAAGTTTGATCATGTCGTCATATTCGACACGGCGGAGGTTTTTCGCCGTCATAGCCATTCTGGCATTTGGCCTCGCGCCCGCGACTGCCCAGGATGCCCGACAGGCCTATGTTCCAGCCGCGCCCGACACGGTGCACGCCGTTGCCGCCGAGCACGGCATGGTCGTCGCGCAGGAGAAGATATCCGCGCAAATTGGCGCCGAGATCCTGCGGCGCGGCGGCAATGCGGTCGATGCTGCGGTCGCGACCGGCTTTGCGATGGCCGTGACCTATCCGCGCGCCGGCAATATCGGCGGCGGCGGCTTCATGGTGATCCATTCCGCTGACCGCAATGAGAACATCGCGATCGATTACCGCGAGACGGCGCCGGCGGCGACCACGCCTCAGATCTTCCTCGGCGCCGACGGCAAGCCCGATCCGGCGAAGTCACGGGATTCCGCGCTCGGCGTCGGCGTGCCCGGCACGGTCGCAGGACTCAGTCTGGCGCTGGAGAAATACGGCTCGGGACAGTTCACGCTGGCACAATTGCTCGCGCCTGCGATTGCGCTCGCCCGCGATGGCTTCGTCGTCGGCGACGACATGGCCGACACGCTGCCGGGCTGGCACCGGCGGCTGGCACGCTGGCCTTCTACCGCCAAAATCTTCTCGCGGCCCGATGGCACGCCGCTTCGTGAAGGCGACAAGCTGGTGCAGGGCGACCTCGCCGAAACGCTGTCCGCCGTCGCGGCACAGGGGCCACGCGGCTTCTATGAGGGGGCGGTTGCGGAAAAGCTCGCCAAGGCCGTGGTTGATGCGGGCGGCATCATGACGCCGGCGGATTTGAGATCCTATCAGGCCGCGATCCGCCCGCCGGTGCGCGGCACCTATCGGGGTTATGACATCGTGTCGATGCCGCTACCTTCTTCTGGCGGCATCGTGTTGGTGGAAACGCTCAACATCCTCGAGGGCTTTCAGCTCTCCGATCTGAAGCAGGGATCGACGGCATCGCTGCATCTCCTGATCGAAGCGATGAAGCGCGCTTATGCGGACCGCGCGCGCTATCTCGGCGATCCCGCCTTCGTCAACGCACCGATCGAGACACTGACCGCGAAGGACTACGCCGCCAGGCTGCGCTCCGGCATCTCTACTGAACGCGCGACACCGTCGAAAGAGCTGGCTTCCGCATCCCCCTCGCCGCGCGAGGGCAGCAACACCACGCATTTCTCCGTGGTCGATTCCGGCGGCAACGCCGTCAGCAACACCTATACGCTGAACTTCAGCTACGGCGTCGGGCTCGTTGCCGAAGGCACCGGCGTGTTGCTCAACAACGAGCTCGACGATTTCACCGCAGCGGTCGGCGCCTCCAATGCCTATGGTCTCGTCGGGTTCGAAGCCAATCTGCCAGGACCCGGCAAACGGCCGCTCTCGTCGATGTCACCGACCATCGTGCTCAAAGGCGGCAAGCCGGTGCTCGTGACGGGCTCGCCCGGCGGCAGCCGCATCATTTCCAGCGTGCTGCAGGTCATTGTCGACGTGCTCGATTACAAGATGGACGTCGCGGCCGCCGTCGCAGCGCCACGGCTGCATCACCAATGGTTACCCGACGAAGTGCGCGTCGAACGCGGCTTTCCCGACGATGTGCTGCGCGAATTGAAGGCGATGGGCCACGCGATCGTCGAGCCGATGGGACAGACATCGGCCAATTCAATTCTCGTGACGCCGAACGGACCGCTCGGCGCGCCCGACCCCCGCACGCGCGGCGCAGAGGCAGCGGGGCAGTAACCACGTCGTTGCATGGCACGGGAGCGCGGGCCTGCTAGCTCTCGCTGCCACGCGTGCTACCAAAGCACAGCCAAGAAACTGCCGGGAAAACGCCATGACGACAACCGATCCGCTCCAACACATCGAGCGCGCCGAGATCGAGGACACCAGCCTTCTCGCGTTCTATCGCGACATGAACACGCCGGAGCGCCGGACGTTCTGGGCGTGCGCGGCGGGCTGGGCGCTCGACGGCATGGACTTCATGATCTATCCGCTGGTGATCGGCACCATCATCGCGCTGTGGAAGGTCGATGCCGGCTCCGCTGGCCTTGCCGGAACGGTGACGCTGCTCGCCTCCGCGATCGGCGGCTGGCTCGGCGGCTATCTCTCCGACCATATCGGCCGGGTGAGAACGCTCCAGATCACCATCATCTGGTTCTCGTTCTTCTCGCTGGTCTGCGCGGTCGTGCAGAATTTCGACCAGCTCCTGATCGCGCGCGCCGTGCTCGGCCTCGGCTTCGGCGGCGAATGGGCAGCGGGCGCCGTGCTGATGGGCGAGGCGATCCGGCCGCAATATCGTGGGCGCGCGGTCGGCTCGGTGCAGTCGGGCTGGGCGGTCGGCTGGGGCCTCGCCGTGCTGTCGCAGGCGATCCTGTTCTCGGTATTGCCGCCGGAGACGGCGTGGCGCTGGATGTTCGTGATCGGCGCGCTGCCGGCACTTCTGGTGTTCTACATCCGCCGCTCGGTCACCGAGCCGGAGATCGCAGCTGAGGCCCGCGCCAGGCACGCGGAAACGGGCAGTCATCCGAAGCTTTGGGAGATCTTCACCTTCCCGATGGTGAAGACCACGGTCCTCGCGTCGTTGATGGCGACCGGCTGCCAGGGCGGTTACTACGCCGTCACGTTCTGGGTGCCGCAATTCCTGACCAAGGAGCGGCATCTGTCGATCGTCGGCTCGACCGGCTATCTGTCGACGTTGATCATCGGCTCCTTCATCGGGTATCTCATCGGCGCCTGGCTCGCCGACCGGATCGGCCGGCGCAATCTGTTCCTGATCTTCTCGATCGGCGCCATGGCGGTGGTGCTGCTTTATACGCAGCTGCCGCTCACCAACGAAATCCTGTGGGTGCTTGGCTTCCCGCTGGGCTTCTTCGCCTCGGGTTATTTCTCCGGCATCGGCGCGTTCCTGACCGAGCTTTATCCGACGCGGCTGCGCGGCTCCGGCCAGGGTTTTTGCTACAATTTCGGCCGCGGCATCGGCGCGCTGTTTCCGTTCCTCGTCGGCGCGCTGTCGGCGACGACATCGCTCGCGAATGCGATCGCGATCTTCGCGGTGGCGGCTTACGCGGTGTTCTTCATCGCCGCCTTTGCGCTGCCGGAGACACGCGGACGCGTGCTGCATGCGGGTTAGCGGCCGGCGTGAGGCGGTGAGGAAGCTTACCGCCCCACCTGATACGGTCCGCCCTTCTCCAGCGCACGCGCGTAGGCCGGGCGCGCGTGGATGCGTTCCAAAAATGCCATCGCCTTGGGATGGCCCTGCTCGAGCCCGCCGCGCGCCTGCGCCGCTTCCAAGGGAAAGCTCATCTGGATGTCGGCTGCGGTAAACTCGTTGCCGGCGAACCATTCGCTCTTCGCAAGCTCGCCTTCCCAGTAATCCATGTGCTGCTTGAGCTGCGGATTGACCAGCGTGGTCAGCGCCTGGTTCGCCACCTTGCGCACCAGCGGACGAAGCAGCGCCGGCGCGCGCTTCGGCATCAGCGTGAACAGCAGCTTCAGCAGCAGCGGCTGCATCGCAGACCCCTCGGCATAATGCAGCCAATAGGTGAAGCGCAGCCGCTCCGGCGTATTCGGCGGCGGAATCAGCCGGCCGTTGCCGTAGGTTGCAACGAGATATTCGATGATCGCACCTGATTCGGCGATGGTGTTGCCGTTGTCGGTGATGACGGGCGATTTGCCGAGCGGGTGGATGGCGCGCAGCTCCTTCGGCGCGCGCATGTCCGGCTGGCGCTGATAGCGCACGATCTCGTAGGGCACGCCCAACTCTTCGAGCAGCCACAGTACGCGCTGCGAGCGGGAATTGTTGAGGTGGTGAACGGTCAGCATCGGTGAGATCCCCGGGGCTAGGCGTGGTGGTTTAGGCGTGGTCGGCCGACGGCGCTGTTCGTGCCAGCCTGGGATCGCAATGTCGAGCCATCGGTACGGATATTTTCATCCGGGTATATTGACTCCGGTAATTTACCCGGATATTAAACGGCACCAACGTCATCGATATGGCAATGATTTCAATGCAAAGGACTTTCACCGCCTTCCAAGGTCAGCGGCGCCTGGTGTCCGGGCCGGCGGGCGAAGTCGCGCTGGTTGTCAAGCGGGTGGCGCCACGGCCGGACGAGGCCATCGTCATCTTCGAGGACGCCACCGGCCGATCGATCGACTTCGATCTGCGCGGCGGGGATCGCGAAGTGCTGGCGCGGCTGGCGAAGCTCGTCCCGCCGCCGGTTGAGGAGAGCACGCCGCCGAGCGAGCCGCGCGGACGGGGCCGGCCGAAGCTCGGCGTGGTCGCGCGCGAGGTGACGCTATTGCCCCGGCACTGGGAGTGGCTCGGCGCGCAGCCGGGCGGCGCCTCGGTCGCGCTGCGCAAGCTCGTCGACGAAGCGCGACGCGCGAGCGGCGACAAGGACCGCGAGCGGCAGGCGCGCGATGCCGCCTATCATTTCATGTCGACCATGGCCGGCAATCTGCCGCAGTTCGAGGAAGCTTCGCGCGCGCTGTTTGCGGACGACCGGCGGCGCTTCACCGCACTGATCGCCGACTGGCCGACCGACATCCGCGACCACATCGTCAAGCTCGCCTACAGCGACCGCGCTTAACGGCGCACCTCATCTCCCTATCGACGGCCGAGCCGCGCCTTGCGCGGCAACGGTTTCGCACGCCCTGAAAGGCCAATCCATGTCCGCCGACACGCCGCTTTGGAAAACATTCCTCCGCTTCCTCGCACCCTTGATGCTGAGCAACGCGCTGCAATCGCTGTTCGGCACGGTCGCCAACGTCTATCTCGGCCAGATGATCGGCGTCGACGCGCTGGCGGCGGTCTCGGTGTTCTTCCCCGTGATGTTCTTTCTGTTCGCCTTCGTCATGGGTCTCAGCACCGGCGCGACCGTCTTGATCGGTCAGGCCCTTGGCGCGCGCGAGCACGACAAGATCAAGATCGTGGTGGGCACGACGCTTGCGATCGGGCTTCTGCTCTCCATTTCGGTCGCGCTGATCGGCGGGTTCTTCAGCCGTCAACTGATGATGGCCCTCGCCACGCCCGCGGACATTCTCGCTCCTGCGAGCGCCTATGCGCGGATCATGCTGTTCACCATGCCGCTCGGCTTCGTCTTCCTGCTGATGACGGCGATGATCCGCGGCGTCGGCGACGCATTCACGCCGCTGCTGGCGCTGACGTTGTCGATGGCGATCGGCCTCGTCCTGACACCGGTGCTGATCCGCGGGTCGTTCGGATTGCCGGCGGCCGGCATCGCCAGCCCGGCCTGGGCGGCGGCGATCTCGAACGCACTCACGTTGATCGCCCTGGCCATCTATCTGCGGCGCAAGAAGCACGCGCTGGCGCCGGACGCGGCCCTGCTACGTCAGCTCAGACTCAATGGCGCCATGCTCTGCAAGATCCTCGGTATCGGATTGCCGAGCGCTATCGGCATGGTGGTGATGGCGATCGCGGAGCTGGTCCTGCTCGGCCTCGTCAACGGCTTTGGATCGGATGCCACCGCGGCCTACGGCGCCGTCAACCAGGTGATGGGCTACACGCAGTTCACGGCCATGTCGATTTCGATCGCGGTCTCGATCCTCGGCGCACAGGCCGTCGGCGGCGGCGACAGAACCCGGCTCGACGGCATCGTGCGGACCGGGCTCGCCTTCAACCTCGTCCTGACCGGCGGGCTGGTGGCGCTGATCTATCTCGCGCCGCGCGCCGTGCTCGGCATCTTCATCATCGACCCCGCCGTGCTCAATCTGGCGAAACGCCTGCTCGACATCGCCCTGTGGAGCTCGGTGCCGTTCGGCCTGGCCACGGTGTTTTCCGGGGCCCTGCGTGCCGCGGGCGTCGCGCTGACGCCGATGCTGCTCTCGATCTTCGCCATTGTCGCGATCGAGTTGCCCGCTGCGGTGATCCTGAGCCGCACGATCGGCCTTCAGGGCGTATGGGCCGCCTATCCCATCGTGTTCTGCGCCATGTTCGTTTTGCAGATGGGCTATTACCTCCTGGTGTGGCGCAAGCGGGCGATCCAACGCGTGATCTGACACTCAAAGTATTATGACCGTCATTAAACGGTAGACCTGCGGGGCCCGCTGCGCCACAATGGGTGAAAAGCGAGATCTGGGAGAACGAATTGACCCGCATTGCCCCGCAGTTCCTGTTCGATTTCGGCAGCCCGAACGCCTATCTCAGTCACCTCGCGATTCCCGCGATCGAGCAGCGCATTGACGTCAAGTTTGAATACGTCCCGATCCTGCTCGGTGGCATCTTCAAATCGACCAACAACAAGTCGCCGGCCGAGACGCTCGCCGGCATCAAGAACAAGCGCGAATTCCAGCAGGTCGAGACCGAGCGCTTCATCAAGCGCTTCAAAGTTCAGCCCTATGTCTGGAATCCGCATTTTCCGGTCAACACGCTGAATCTGATGCGCGCAGCGATCGCCGCGCAGCTCGAGGGCGTGTTCGAGGCCTATGTCGAGGCCGCCTTCCACCACATGTGGCGCGAGCCGAAAAAGATGGACGATCCTGAAGTCGCGGCGAAGGCGCTGGCGTCCTCCGGCCTCGATGCCCAGAAGCTGTTCGCCCGCGCGCAGGAGCCCGACGTGAAGGGCAAGCTGATCAAGAACACCGAGGAGGCTGTCGCCCGCGGCGCGTTCGGCTCGCCGACCTTCTTCGTCGGCAACGAGATGTTCTTCGGCAAGGAGCAGCTCCGCGAAGTCGAGGAGATGGTACTCGGGAAGTAGCCGCTCATGCTCCGGCGACAGAATGTGATCGTGGCGACATTCTGGATTGCTTCGCTTCCCGCGCGATGCCGATTATAAGTAGCCGCCAAGACCAATAATCAAGAGCAACAATGGAGCATCCCATGCGCATCCTCGTGGTCGGCGCCGGCGCCATCGGCGGCTATTTTGGTGGCAGGCTGTTGCAGGCCGGCCGCGACGTCACCTTCCTGGTCCGGCCGCGCCGGGCCGGCGAGCTCGCCAGCGCCGGGCTCGTCATCAAGAGCCCGAACGGCGACGTGACCTTGAAGAATCCGGCGACCGTGCAGGCCGACGCGCTCAAGGACAAGTTCGACGTCGTGCTCCTCAGCTGCAAGGCGTTCGATCTCGACGACGCCATCAGGTCGTTCGCGGCCGCCGTCGGGCCGAACACCGCGATCATCCCGATGCTGAACGGCATGAAGCATCTCGACGTTCTCGACCAGACATTCGGTGCCGAGCGCGTGCTCGGCGGCCTGTGCGCCATCGCCGCGACCTTGAACGAGAAGCGCGAGGTGGTGCAGCTCCAGCCGATGCAGGCGATCAGCTACGGCGAACGCGACGGCAAGCTTTCGGAGCGCGTCAAGGCGATCGACGAAGCCTTCAAGAGCGGCATCACCGGCGCCGCCGCCAGCCAGAACATCATGCAGGACATGTGGGAGAAGTGGGTGTTCCTCTCCTCGCTCGCAGCATCCACCAGCCTGATGCGAACCTCCGTCGGCAACATCCTTGCGGCTCCCGGCGGCCGGGATTTTCTGCTCGGCATGCTGGACGAGACCAGCGCCATCGCCACGGCGTCGGGTTATCCGCCGGGCGGCCCGTTCTTCGAGCGGGTGAAGGGCAACCTCACCACCGAAGGCTCGCCGATGACGGCCTCGATGTTCCGCGACATCAAGGCCGGCCTGCCGGTCGAGGCCGATCATGTCATCGGCGATCTCATCGCGCGCGCAGATGCCGCCAAGGTGCCGGTGCCGAAGCTGCGCATCGCTTATACGCATTTGAAGGCGTATGAGAAGCAGCGGGTGGAGTAGCGGCCGGCAACACACTCAGTGTCGTCCCGGACAAGCGAAGCGCAGATCCGGGACCCATAGCCCCAGGGCGTGGTTATTGAGGAAGAAGGCAACTCCGAGTCTCCGCAAGACTTGATGCTGTGGCTATGGGTCCCGGATCGGCGCGCGCTTGAGGCGCGCTTGTCCGGGACGACAGTGGAGTTTGTGGCGGCGACTCAGCGCTATTTCAAATGCGCGAGATAGTGCGAGACGGCGGTGATTTCCTCGTCGCTCATGTGATAGGCGACATCGGCCATCGCGGCGACGCCGCCGCCGACGCGCTGGCCCGCCTTGTAGTCGTGCAGCGCCTTGACCAGATATTCCTCGCGTTGACCCGCGAGCCGCGCGACCCCCTTGGTGCCGGCGAAGCTGTCCGTATGGCATGAGGCGCAGCGGCGGCCGGCGGCAACTTGCGCCCCCTTCTTCGACAGGTCCGGATCGCCGTCTTCCGGTTCCTTCGGCGGTGCCAGTTGCGAGAAATAGGCGCCGAAGCTGCGGATGTCTTCGTTGGTGATCTCTTCGGCGATCGGCTTCATCTGGTCGTTCTTGCGCGAGCCCGCGCGGAAGAAGACGAGCTGCCACTGGATGAATTGATCGGGCTGCCCGGCGAGCGAGGGGATGTTCTCGGTTTGCGAAATGCCGTTCTCGCCGTGACAGCCGGAGCAGGCGGAGGCTTTCTCCTTGATCGCGGAATTATCGGCAGCGTCTGCCGGAAGGGCGCCGAGCGCCACGAGCGCAATCGCGCTGATTGCGTGCAAGATGAAGTGCCGGCACATGATGAAATTCCGATCTAATCAACTGCGTCGCTTCCCGGGCGTGCGGAGCACGCGCCCTGGATCCATAACCACGGCTCGGGGTTATGGGTTCCGGACTCCCGCTGGCGCGCAATCCGGAACGACCGCATGAGCTTGAAGCAAACGAGGCTGCGGTGCCTTCCGGCCACCGCAGCCCCGTATCTTGTGCGCGCTACTTCTTGCTGTAGCTGATGCGATAGATCGCGCCGGCCCAGTCGTCGGCGACCAGGATCGACCCGTCCTTGGCAAGGATGATGTCGTCAGGACGGCCGAGATAGCCCTGGTCGCCCTCGATCCAGCCGGAGGCGAACACCTCCTGCTTGGGATTCTTGCCGTCCGGCCCGACGATCACGCGCATGATACGACCGCCCTGGTACTTGTGGCGATTCCAGGAGCCGTGCTCGGCGATCAGGATGTTGTTCTTGTACTCGGCGGGGAACTGGTCGCCGGTATAGAACTTCATGCCGAGCGGAGCGACATGGGCGCCCAGATTCAGCACGGGCGGCGTGAACTCGGAGCACTTGTGGCCCATCGCGAACTTGTCGTCGGGCAGATTGCCCTGGTGGCAGTAGGGATAGCCGAAATGCTCGCCGATCTTGTTGATCATGTTCAGCTTGTCTGAGGGCAGATCATCGCTGATCCAGTCGCGGGCATTCTCGGTGAACCAGTACTTGCCGGTGCGCGGATCGACGTCGCCGCCGACCGAGTTGCGCACGCCGAGCGCATAGATTTCAGCGTTGCCGGTCTTGGGATCGACGCGGCGGATCTGCGACACGCTGGTCGGCGGGATGCCGATGTTGAAGGGCGGTCCGAACGGAATGTAGAACCAGCCTTCCTTGTCGACTGCGATGTACTTCCAGCCATGCGCGGCATAGGACGGCATGTCGTCATAGACGACCTTGCCCTCGCCGGGATTGTCGAGCTTGTTTTCGATGTCGTCGTAGCGGATCAGCTTGTCGACGGCGATGACGTAGAGCGCCCCGTCCTTGACGGCAAGACCCGTGGGCATGTTCAGCCCCTTGAGGATGGTCTTGACCTCTTTCTTCCCGCCACTGTCCTTGATGGCGTAGACGTTGCCGAGGCCGAACGAGCCGACGAACAGAGTGCCCTTGTCACCCCAGGCCATCTGCCGCGCGGCCAGCACGCCCGAAGCGTAGACCTCGATCTTGAAACCCGCGGGCAGCTTGATCTTCTTGATGATGTTGGCGAGCTCGGCGTCGGAGGCGCCTGTCGGCGGCCCCGAGGGCGGCGCGAGGCCCTTCTGCGCCTCGGTCTCGTCGCCGAGGAACCAGTCATCCGGCGGATGGGTCCAGAACTCCTTGGTGCCGGATTCGTATTTCTTCAGCTGCCGGCTCTTGTCCTGCTGCTGCGCATTGCCGGCGCTGGTCCCCGCGAGAAGGGCAGCCGCTGCAAGCGCCAGAACGGATTGAAAGACGGATCGATGGAATTTCATCGCGTCACTCCCCTAAGGCAGCCGCCAGGGCTGCGCATTATTATATTTTGCTAGTCGAGAGGCGAAGTTTCGGGTCCGTCGGGACGACAGACGCGAAAAGGTTAGCACATCTGCCAGCGGTGAGAAGCGCGGCGCACGCAGCGCAGTTGCGCCGCGAAAAAATTGAGACGGAATGTCAACGAGGACAAACGCAGCGGCGACAACGCTCTCGCTGCAATGCGGAATCAAACGGCGCGCGCCTCATTTGCGGGCAACGCGGAAGGCCGGCAAAACAAAAAACGCGAAAACAACCCCATGCACAGTAGATCCGCGCAAGTCGCACTGCTCCCGGTGACACCGGCCAGGCATTTGGCGCATCGAGCAAAACAGCAAAGGCGGCGATTAAAAGGCGACCGGATAGGGCCCGTCGTCGAACACCGTGTCATGATAGCCCTTGGACCCGATTTCGCGCGCCAGCGTGCTGCGAAAATCAGCGCCCTCACGTAGGCTGTTCAGCACATGCGCGAAGTCGAATCCGGGCCGCCAGCCCAGCTCGCGCCGCGCGCGCTCGTTGACATAGACGCGGTCGATCTCCGCGAAGAGCTGCCAGCCCCGCGCCGCGTAGAGCTCTGCGCATTCCGGATAGAGCTCGCGCACGACACCGGCCGCATCGCGCGCCAGCGCGACGAGATGACGCGGCTCGAACGGGCTGGTGGCCGAGACGATGTAGCGGCCAAATCCGATCTTCGGAGCACGCTCGGCGGCGAGCAGGTGGGCGCTCACCGCGTCGGCGATATCCAGCCTGCGATAGAGCAGCTCGTTGGCCTGCGCGTTGTCCAGCGCATACGCCGACCGCATCACGGGATCATCGTCGTCCTCCGGAAAGAAGCGCGAGGTCCGCAACACCACGACCGGCAGGCCGCGCTCGCGAAAGAACAGCTCGCACAGGGTCTCCGCCATCAGCTTGGTCGTGCCGTAGATATTTTTCGGAACGGCCGTCAGATTCTCAGTGACCCAGACCGCCGCCTGTCCGGCCTCGGGCCGAAGCTGCGAGCCGAACGCGCTGGTGGTGCTGGTGAAGACGAAGCTCCTCACGCCGGCCGCCGCAGCCGCCTCGAGCAGATTGAGCGTGCCGGTGACATTGGTGTCGATGAAGTCCTGTTTGCCGTGGGTCGCCACATGCGGCTTGTGCAGCGTCGCTGTGTGGATCACGGCGCTGACGCCGTCCATCTGGCGCCGAACGAAGTCGGGATCGACGATCGAGCCGACGGCATCGGTGAAGGGCGATGGCTTCAGATCGATCCCGTGCACGGGCGAACCGCGCGCCCGGAGCATCCGCAGAATCGCTTCCCCGAGGTGACCCGCGCTGCCGGTGACCAGAATTGTCATGACGGACCCGACACAGCCGCCAACGGCGTGGAAAACCACGTTCCCGTCCGGATCAGCTGGATGCTTTGGAGAAAATTGGAGCGGGCGAAGGGGCTCGAACCCTCGACCCCGACCTTGGCAAGGTCGTGCTCTACCACTGAGCTACACCCGCATCCTATGTCGGTCGCATGACGCGCCGGCAACGGCTGTCGTATGCCAAAAGCGGGAGGGGAATGCAACAGCTACCGGCGGCCTAGATGCGCATCTTCTGACCCGATAGGAGCCCAAAGCCGGTCGAATCGACCGAAAAAGCCCCGGAACCGCCGAATCGGCCTCGGTGGATTGAAATTCGGCCCATTCGGCCCAATTTAGGAGCCGACAGCAAGCATATGGAGTGGCAGCATGCTAAAGACTCGCCATTCCGGACATCAGACGAGGGGATCCCGTGACGATCATCGACCAGGGTAACGGAGCCGCAAACCCGGCCGCCGCCGATCTGATCAAGGACACCACCACCCAGACCTTCGTGAAGGACGTCATCGAGGAATCGAAGCGCCAGCCGGTGCTGATCGATTTCTGGGCGGAGTGGTGCGGCCCCTGCAAGCAACTCACCCCCGTGCTGGAAAAGGCGGTCAAGGCCGCCAAGGGCAAGGTCAAGCTGGTCAAGATGAACATCGACCAGCACCCGGCGATCCCGGGTCAGATGGGCATCCAGTCGATCCCGGCCGTGATCGCCTTCGTCAACGGCCAGCCGGCGGACGGCTTCATGGGCGCAGTGCCGGAGAGCCAGCTCAACGCCTTCATCGAAAAGCTGACCAAGGGCATGACCGCGCCGGGTGAGCCGAATATCGCTGAAATCCTGCAAGAGGCCGAAGCCGTGCTCGCCGAGGGCGACACCGCAGCCGCCGCGCAGATCTATGCGGAGGTGCTCCAGCACGATTCGACCAACATCGCGGCGCTTGCCGGGCTGGCAAAATGCTACGCCGTCTCCGGCGCGATGGAGCAGGCCAAGCAGACGCTGGCCATGGTGCCGGAATCCAAGCGCAACGACCCCGCCGTGAAGGCCGTGCAGACGACGATCGATCTCGCCGAGCAGGCCCAATCGCTCGGGCCGGTCGCGGAGCTGGAACAGAAAGTCGCCGCAAACCCGCTTGATCATCAGGCCCGATTCGACCTCGCGACCGCGCTCAACGCGCAAGGCGACCGCACCGCGGCCACCGCGCAGCTGCTCGAGATCGTCAAGCGCGACCGCAAGTGGAACGATGACGGTGCCCGCAAGCAGCTCGTGCAGTTCTTCGAGGCCTGGGGCGGCACGGATGATGCAACCGTCGAGGGACGCAAGCGTTTGTCGACGATCCTGTTTTCGTAAGGCGCCTTTTTGAGCATGATCTGTTCGGAAAACCGCTGCACACTTTGCGCTGACGCGGTCCTCGGGATCCGGATCATGCACTAGCAAGGCCAGGGGGACCGGGCAGATGCCGATCAATATCGAATATCGCGGGCCCGCCGACCTCCCGGAGATCATTCCGGTGTTTCCGCTGCCGGGCGCGCTGCTGCTGCCCCGCGGCCAGATGCCGCTCAACATCTTCGAGCCGCGCTACCTTGCGATGGTCGACGACAGTTTTCGCGACGGCCATCGCCTGATCGGCATGATCCAACCTGACGTCGCGCATTCGCCGAAGGATTCCGACAAGCCGACGCTGTTCCGGGTCGGCTGCGTCGGCCGCATCACCCAGCTCGCCGAATCCGGCGACGGCCGCTACATCCTCGAGCTCACCGGCGTCTCGCGCTTCAAGGTGGTCGAGGAGCTCGAAGTGCTCACCGCCTATCGGCAGTGCAAGGTGGATTTCTTCGCCTTCGTCGACGACTTCACCGCGCGCATGGGCGAGGACGAGGTCGACCGCGAAGCGCTGCTGGCCGTGCTGGCGGACTTCTTGAAGGCCAACAATCTCAAGGTCGACTGGGAAGGCGTCGAAAGCGCGCCCAACGAAGCGCTCGTCAATGCGCTGGCGATGATGTCGCCCTATGGCCCCGCCGAGAAGCAGGCCATGCTGGAGGCGCCCGACCTGAAGACCCGCGCCGAGATCCTGATCGCCGTCACCGAGATGGACCTCGCCAAGAAGCGCACCTCGGGCGATCCGCCGTTGCAGTAGCACGGCCGGGACGCTATCGACGCGCCCGTCGACCCAGCCAGATATGAAGCGGGAGCAGCAGGGCCAGGGAGAAACCGGTGCCCAGATGGATCCAGCTCATGAAGGGCCGTACCGCTTCCGATCCCAGGTAATAGAGCCCGAATGCGGTCGCGATCAGCACGGCATTGGACGCCGCCATGACGGACCCGGAAACGAGATTCTTGCCGCTGCGCCAGGATCGCTGCGCGTGCAGGGGAACAAGCGCCCCTAGCAGCAAGAGCGCCAGCATCGCCATCCCGCCATGGACCATCAGCATGTTGGCGGCGATCTGCTGCCAGATTTCGTCGCCGGCGACGTCCTTCTGCCAGTCGGCCACGAGCCAACCGGCACCGGTCAGAAGCAGCGTCGCGAACGCCGCATAGAGCGAATAACGAAACGATGTTCTAACCCGCAAGGTGCACCCGGTGGTACCAGTCGGAGGTGATCTGAACGTCGCCATCGGAGAACAACAAGGCGCCGGCGCGATAAAATTCGAGCAGCTGGCCCGCATCGGTGCCGGAGATCATCGCGACCTTGGTCAAGCCGTCGGCGATCATGCAGGATGGTGCGCGAATCGTGACACCGTCGAGCCGGCTGGCCGGCCTCTGGGTTCCGGGATCAATCACCGCCGAACCACCAGGCTCACGGCTCTCGAACAGCTCGACGCGGCGCGCCGTTGAAGCCAGCGCTTCGTCGGCGACATCGATGCGGCAAACCGATCGGCCGGGGTCGCGGGGATCGCGGATGTGAACCGCGCGCGGTTCAACGCCGAAAGCGCGGAGGTCGCCGCCAGCATTCACCATGCCGCCGGGAACACCAAAATCGCGCAGCGCGGCAACTGCGCGGTCGACGGCGAAGCCCTTCGCTATGCCGCCAAGGTCAATCATCACATCGGTCGATCGAAAGCGGACCTTATGGTCCGGAAGCAGCTCAATCGCGTCGGCGGAGGCGGCAATCGGCGCCGGCACCGGCCTATCCTTCAGGCGCGGCAACAAGCCCAACGTCTGCAGCGCCGGCGCGATCGTGACATCAAACAGCCCGCTGGAGCGACGATGCAATTCGATGGCAGTGTCGAGCACCTCGAACGTCCACGCATGAACGGCCAGGGGGTGAAGGCCGGCTTCGCGGTTGAGCCGGCTGACGTCGCTATCCGGCTCATGAAAGCTCATCAGCCGATGCACCTGCGCCATGGCATCGAATGCGGCATCGATGGCGCCATCCATGTCGGATCTGCAGGCGCCCGCAATCTCGATCTCCACGAAGGTACCGAGCAGCGGCCGTGCGCGACGGATGCTATCGGAGGCGATTGCCATAGGCCGCCAATATTCGTTTCACGCCTTCGGTGACGTGGGTAGACGACAGGGTCGCACCGGCGATGTTCCTGATGTCGCCATTGATCTTGAGCGCGCTGCTGCTGGTCTTGCCGGCAAACTGGGCGAGCCAGCTCGAGCTCCTGATCTCGCCACCATAGGATTCCCGGTATTCGAGGATCTCGACCTTGTGGACCGCCCCCGCCGGGGTCAGCGCCACGGCATAATCGATGAAAAGGTGCTTGCCGACGACCCGGTCGAACACGAAGAAGCCGACCACCTTGCCGGCGGCTTCAGCTTTCCAGACCCGGCCCGTCTGAACTTCGGAGAAATGTGTCGCGGACGGAAATGCTTCCTTCTGCGCCTCCTCGATCGACAGATACCGAACGGCATAAGCGGGAGACGCGGCAGACAAGATCGCCGCAGCCGGTACCGTGTATCGAACCCAGCTCATAGTCATCCCGCTCGTTGTCCTGTCATCAGATCCTGCAAGATAACGACCCTGTCCAAATCAGAAGAAGAACCCGACGCCACCGAGAAACGAATCCGAAAGCGCGCCGGTAGCGCTCTTGTCGATCACACGCTGATAAGTCGCCTTCAGCACAACCTTGGGCGATGGAAACACGGCAAAACCGGCCGTGTGATACTGCCGCTGCCCTTGACCCGTCGGCAGATTGGCATCTGTGCCGGCGACGCCGCCCGTCTGCAAGTTCATGTAGGTGTAGCGGTAGAACGGGACAGCCTCCCACTCGCTGTTGAGAATCGTGCCGAGCGGCACGTGGTAGGCAATCTCGCCCGAATAACCGTACATCGACTTGCCGACATTGTTGGTCGGATCGGTGTCGTTATTGGCGCGCAGATTTTCCGGGTGCCCGAACTCGGCGCGGACATATTCGCCGCGAAGCTCGAGGCCCGTATCAGGCACCCTGTAGCGGAATTCGGCGTCAAACATTGCAAGGCTGGACCTGCCGAGGAAGTTGCCGAAATCATCATGTGCGCCGCGCGGCGTCGTATTCGGCGAGTAGTAGGCGCTGATGCTTCCGGCGAAGCCGGCCCAGAACGTCGGTGTGAAGTCGAGCCGGCCCGACATGGCCGTGGCGTTGTTGAGTTGCTGGAAATCGCCGAGCGGGGGCCTCGAGAATCCGAGCGCGTTCACACCGTCAATGCCCGCAATATACGCCGTGCCGGGAAGCGGGACGGTCTTTGCATCGGTGCGGTTGTCGAAGGAATCGCCGAAATCCTCGTTACTGGCGCTGACCATGACCTGGTATTTGAGGTCTTCGGTGATCGTCCCGTAGACGCTTGTGGACGGGACCTTCCAGGTCGACGGGATGATGCCGTTGTAGAGCTCGGGCCGATTCACGCTGTAGAATTGCGTGGGCTCGTGATGCTGATTGATGTAGCCAAATGGCACGAGATCGACACCCGGCGAACGCCAGTTGAATTGGTCGATGATCTTGAAATCGATCCAGACCTGCTCGATCTCGGCGGTGCCGTGCAGCTTGTCGTCGTTGTCGAATCCGGCGCCGGCGTGCTCGAACTCGATTTCGGCATTGAAGATGATGTTCGGAGTGATCGCATAGGTGGGCAGCAGAACGAACCTGGCCGCATCAAAGCCCTTCTGCCACTGACCGCCCGCGGCAGGATTTTGCATGGTGCCGAACTTGATCTCGCCATATGCCCCGATGCTGAGACCGGGGACCGGAGAATCCGCAAGTCCGAGGATCGGCTTGTCCGACGCCGCCGGCAGCGGCGGCAGGGCCATGAAGTCTTTCGACTTCGGCTTGGTCGATTTCTCCGACGATTGGGGTTCGGTTTTTTGATCCGCGGGCTTGGCTGTTGCGTTCTTTGTGTCGGCAGATGGCGCCGCCGCATTGGCGCTCGCCAACGCTGCCGTTTTGGCCGTCCGCTTTGCCTCTGCATCGGCCGCCGGGCGATCCTGCTTCTGCTTCAGTTCGGCTTCGAGCTGCTGGATGCGCTGCTCCATCTTCTCCAGCTTCCTGAGCAGGGCATCGTTGGCCCCGCCTTCGGCTGCGTAAGCCGCACCAGAACTCAGAAGCGAAATGGCGGTTGCCGCGAGCAGGGCTGATCGGCGCCGGTATCGGCGACTTTCGAAAGCTGGCGCGACTGGATCCGTGAGAACGTGAAATGACATGCATTCCCCCCAAGGTCTTGCGACATTCGACCGCAGGAAAAGCCTGCAAATTCCTGCCTTGGAAAGCGGAACGTGGGAAAGCGAAGTTAGAATAGCTCGACATTAGAATTAGAATAATGAAAGAACTGCGCTGGCGTCCGACGCGAGCTTGGCAATCCGACTGGAAGCTCTGCAGAACCGAACGAGCTCGTGCTTCCGCCGCGTCAGTCCGGGCCGGCTCGCTCAGAGATGATGGCCGATGCGTTTGCGGCCGGTGATCATGGCGCGGATCAGGTTCTCGCGCTGGAGAATCCCCATCAGCAGCACACCGAGCACGTGCAGCACGACCAGGACGATGACCGCATCCGACGAATAACGGTGGGCATCTTCGACCCACCAGACGCCGAAGAAGGTGACAGTCACCGACATCGCGCCCGTGATGGTCGAGACCGCGAGCGAGACCAGCAGCGCCACCAGCATCAAGGTGCCGGCGGGATTAAGTCCGATATAGCGGCCGGTGATGCCGCGGCGCAGATTCCAGAGATAGCCTGGCGCCGCGCGAAGCCTGACCCCGATCATGCGGAAGCGCGAATAGCGGCTTCCCCAAAAGCCCCAGACGAGGCGGAAGGCGAGAAGTCCGAGCACCGCATAGCCGACGATGCGGTGAAGCCGATCATAGACCGTGGGCGTGAACCACGCGGCCAGAACGCAGGCCGCGAGAGCCCAATGCCAGAGGCGCAGCGGGAGGTCCCAGACTGCAACCGTCCGCGAAGCGGCTCGATCTGCGGGGGTCCTGTCGGACGCCCCGCGCGCTTCTGGCGTCGCTTCTTCAATCAAGCAAAGACCATCCTCAAGTCCTGCTTTGCGCATATCAACTCGCGCAGTCTACGTCACGACCTGCTTGACCATTCACTTGGCGATTTACTTTGCAATCGTGTGCTTCAGGCTGAGATCTTCGGGGCTGTAGAACAGCTCGTAAAGCTTGCCTTCCTTGACGCCGTAGACCTCGTAGCACGAGCCTTCGATCTTGGAACGCCGCACCTCGTAACCCAAGGCCTTTGCCTTGGCTTCGGCTTCGCTGGCCGGCTTCCACGACGCCTTGTCGAGCTTTGTGCAGTCCTTGAAACCGTCGGCCATGGCCGCCGACCCCATGCCCATCCCGACCGTCAGTGCCATGGCAACAACACGAATGACCTTCACGAACATCTCCTCCTCTGTCGTGCGCGCTACGCGAGCCGCGAAGCGGGACTGAAGGAAGCAAAGGTGATGGTGAAGTCAATCCGGTACGAGGCCATTTGGATTTAGAGTTGTTCTAACGACCGCCAAAAGATCAGCGCTCTCCGCATGCAGCATGCATTCGCGGGGGCGCTGCGGCCTTACGTCTCACGGGCCAGATAAACTGCCAACTTCGCCAGCTGCGTTAGGCCGTGCTTCGCATTCCCGGATAGTTGTGCTGCAGCCAGTCCGTCCAGCGGAGACGTCCGCGCACCCCTTGGCTGACGACGAAGCCCATGCCGCGCGCCTTCGCCTCGGACAGGCCGATTGGCAGGATTTTCCGGTGCAGTCGCCTTGCATCCTGGTATTGGCGGGCGAAGGCAACGAGATCGAGAGCTTCGGGGCCGCCGATCTCCGCACGCACGCCACGCTGCCCGTCGAATGCGCAGGTCAAAACGTGATCGGCGACATCCGACGTATCGACGGGATTGAACGGCGTCGTCGGGACCGGCCATACCGGAAGCCAGGCGAGGCTCGAGAGCAATTTGTCGAGCAGATAATAGAACGGCATCGCGCGAACGATGGACCAGGACAGAGCTGACGCACGCACCCGCCGTTCGCCGGCGAGCTTGACCTGCGCATAGGGCAGGGTTGCCTGCTCGAGTCCGACGATCGAAACATGCAGAAAATGGCGTATGTCGGCCTGCCCGCAGAGCGACAGCAGCCGCTCCGTTCCCTCGACGTCCACGGCGGAGGGCGATCTGAAGAAATCGACCGGACGAACGCCGCCGCGCCGCGCGATCGGCGAATAGGTCGCCGCATTGATCACCGTATCGACGTCATGCAGTGCTTCCCGCAGCCCCGCGCCTGTGGCGAGATCGCCTGCGGCCCATTCGACGTCCGATCGCAAGCCCGGCGATCGCGCGAACACCCGGACGCGACGTCCGTCGCGGACCAGGCGATCGACGATATCCCGCCCAAGATGACCTGTGCCGCCGGTGACGAGCGTCAGAGCCATGGCTCAACTCCCGTCGGTCTTGCGCGACGGCTCGCCGGTGGGGACGAGCACGGTCTCGCCTGTCGCGACGAGGGTCAACGCATCTTGCTCATCAGCCGCAAACAGCTCGGCGCGGGCGAACACCTGCCTGCGCCCTGCGCGGAGCGTCGTTCCCTTGGCGAGGAAATAACGACCAATGGCCGGCCTCAGGCAGCTCATCGAGAAATGCGACGCGTTGACCGCGCCCACGAGCGTTGCTGCGGCGAACCCACAGGCGGTGTCGAGCAGGGCCGCGATCAGGCCGGCGTGAAGATGCCCGGAATACTGGGTGAGCTCGTCGCGCCAATTCATGCGGATGGTGCTCTCGCCGTTGCCGGCCGCGACAACGTCGAAGCCCGCGGAGCGGTTGAACGCAGCGGACGCGTTGACCGCCGCGAGTGCTTGCAGGTCGAATCCGTGCGGCGTGCTCATGCGCGGCTCCATCGCGGGGTGCGGCCTTCGAGGTTGCTCCCGACCGCCTCGATATGATCGGGCGTGCCGAGCAGCGCCGCTTGTTCGGTGGTCTCGGCGGCGAGACCGGCTGCTGCCTCGCAAGTTGCGGACAGGTTGAGCAGCCGCTTGGCGGCACGGATCGCACCGGGGCTGCGACCAGCAATATCACGCGCCGTTGCCAGCGCGGCGGCCACGGGATCATCGACGAGTCGCGTCGCAAAGCCGTAGGCAAGCGCTTCGTCGGCCGAAAAGACGCGCCCGGTATAGGTCAGCTCACGCACGACATCCTCGCGCGCGAGATGGCGCATCAATTGCGTGCCGCACATGTCCGGCACCAGACCCCATTTCGTCTCGATGACCGCGAGCTTCGTATCGGGCGCGAGATAGCGCAGGTCGGCACCGAGCGCGAGCTGGAAGCCGCCGCCGAAGGCAACACCGTGGACCGCTGCGATCACGGGCACCGGCAACTGGCGCCAGAGCCAGACAATGTGCTGCGCGAAGTTTGCGATGCCGTGGGTCCGGCGCATCAGATCCGCGGACGGAAGCAGCGGCTCGCCATTTGCGGCGGCGAGCAGGCGTTCGACGTCGAGGCCGGTGCAGAAGGCACGGCCTTCACCGGATAGCACGACGGCCCGAATTTCCGGGCTGTCGCGAAGATCCGCGCCGGCTTCGGCAAGTGCCTCGAACATCGCCGGATCGAGCGCATTCATCTTGTCAGGTCGGTTCAGGCGAACGTGGGCCACGTCATTCTCGACGGTGACACGGACGCGATCGGTCATCGCGCTCCTCCCTTGGCTCGCATCGGCAGGTTCAGTATCCGGCGACCGCCAGCGCGACCACGCCCGCGAGCGCCTTCCAGCCGAAGCCTCGTCCGCGCGACCACCAGGCGTTGGCGAGGGCCGCAAAGCCGTAGATGGCGACGATGGTCGCGACGATCCAGTGCCGTGCGCTGTCCGATCCCAGCATGGGCGCCGCAAGCAGGAGCACGCCGCCGCCGATCCAGGCGACCGTCCCGGCCTGCCAGACCAGGCGGATCAGCGTGCGCAGGCTTTCCGGGGTGATGGTCGCTTTGGCGAACACCTTGGTTTCGCCCAGCACGCCATGGATCAGGGCGACCGCGATTCCCGCGACGCCGGCACATTGCAGCAGCAGATCACGCATCGGCAGACCTCGCCTCCTTCATCCATACAGTACTGTATGGAGAGATAGGCACTGGCCTGCCAGCTGTCAATACACTAGTGTATGGTCAAGTTCCGGGAACCCGACATGACCGAACAGCTCTCCGCCGACGACTGGATCAAGCAAGGCCTCAAGGCACTCGCCAGGAGCGGCTTCACCGCGCTCAAGGCCGATCCGCTGGCAAAGGCCATGGGGGTGTCGCGCGGCAGCTTCTATTGGCATTTCGCCGATCTCGGTGCGTTCCAGGCCGCCGTGCTGAAGCGCTGGCGCGAGATTGCGGCCGAGCAGATCATCGCTGACGTCGAGGCCGCCAGGGACGAACCGCTGAAGGCCCTACTGCGCAGGACGTTCGGCGCGCGGCTCGATCTCGAACGCGCGGTGCGCAACTGGGCGGCCTTCGATGCGGCGGCGCAAGGGGCAGTGCGCGCGATCGACCGCCGCAGGCTCGACTATATCGAGCAGCTGCTGGGAAAGCGCGGGCTCGAGGCGCCGACAGCGCAGGCCCGCGCACAGATCCTCTACTGGACGTTTCTCGGCTTTGCACTGTCGGACGCGCCGGTGCCGGCAGCACGGCTCCCCGCTACGCTCGACGAGATTCTGCGGATGGTTTCGGCCTAGTGCAGCGATGGGCGGACGCGAATTTCTGTGCTAGAGGCAATCGATCGCCGGAGACCCCAATGAACGCGCCCACCGAACGTCCCGAAGCCAGCGTCGATCCCAAATTGCTGGAGATTCTCGTCTGCCCACTGACCAAGGGTCCGCTGGAGTTCGATTCCGCCAAGCAGGAGCTGATCTCTCGCAGCGCCAAGCTCGCTTATCCGATCCGCGACGGCATCCCGATCATGCTGCCGGAAGAGGCGCGCAAGATCGATTGAGGATCTCTTTCAGCCATTGTTGAGCGATGGCGTGGTCACACACAAGGTGTCATCCCCGCGAACGCGGGGACCCATAACCACAGGACGTCGTTGTCGACCGAAGTGGTAACTCCGAGTCTTCGCCAAACTCCTCCCTGTGGCTATGGGTCCCGGATCCGCGCTCCGCTTCGCTGCGCTTGTCCGGGACGACAGCGGAGATTGGAGAGCCAGCGCGGCTACAACGCCTCGCCTTTCAAGAGCCGCGGCACCTCGCCCGTGAGCCCGGCGGCCTGGCGGATAAAGAGGTTCTTCAGCGGCGGGGCGCGGTCGACGAGACCGAGGCCGATGTCGCGGACGGTGCGCAGCAGCGTCGACTGGTTCGAGAACAGGAAGTTCAGCGAGTTGGTGGCAACGCCCATCGCCATGGTGTCGAAGCGGCGCCAGCGCTGGTAACGCTCGAGCACGTCGGCTCCGCCGATATCCATGCCGAGCCGCGCGGCATCGACCACGACCTCGGCCAGCGCCGCGACATCCTTCAGCCCCATGTTGAGGCCCTGGCCCGCAATCGGGTGAATGACATGGGCGGCGTCGCCGATCAGCGCGAGCCGTTCGGCAATGAAGGAGCGCGCGACGAAATAAGACAGCGGGAACGCCCGCGGCTTGTCGAGCGCCTTCACCTCGCCGAGATGCAGGCCGAAACGCTGCTCGAGCTCGGCGTGAAATTCCTCATCGCTGAGCGCAACGATGCGCGCGGCCTCGGCTCGACGCTCGGTCCACACCAGCGACGAGCGCTTGCCCGAGAGCGGCAGGATCGCGAAGGGGCCTGCGGGCAGGAAGTGCTCCTCGGCGCGGCCCTCGTGATCGCGCTCGTGGCCGACGGTGACGACGATGCCGGATTGGTCATACTCCCAGCCATGGGTCGCGATGCCGGCGCGCTCGCGCAGTTTTGACCGCGCGCCATCGGCGGCAACGAGCAGGCTGGCGGCGATCACGCTGCCGTCGCCCAGTGTCACGTCGATACCCTCGGCACGCGCATCATAGGACGCCACGGTGGTGGCACGAAGATCGATGCCCTCCGCTTCGGCGCGCGCCGTCAGCGCATCGATCAGGCGGCGGTTCTCGACCATATGCGCAAAGGGCTCGCCCGGCGCGACATCACCGGCGAAGTTGAGGAATACCGGCCGGGTGGCGTCCTCCAGCTTGGAATCGGTGACGACCATGTCGAGGATCGGCTGCGCCTCGCTCCTGACGTCGTCCCAGGCGCCGATCGCCTCGAACAGGCGGCGGCAGGCGGCCACGATCGCTGTGGCGCGGGGGTCGCGGCTCGGCCGTGTGCTCAGCGCGGGATCGGCGACAATGACGGGAATCTCGGGGCCGAGCCCCTGGCGTAACGCCAAGGCCAGCGCGAGGCCGGCAAACGCGCCGCCACCAATGACAATGCTACCCTGTACCGACATACCCAAATTCCCGGTCAATTCTCGGTCTTGCTAGCAGACTTGAGCTGGGCGAAACAGTGCGGTGAAACGAGGGCGGCGAGCCTTTCGTTCCGTCATTCCGGGTTCGTCGCTGTCGCGATGCCCCCGGAATGACGAGACATTTGAGAGTTCATTCCATGTCCAAAAGCCTGATCGACCTGATTTCGATCCTCGACCTCGAGCAGCTCGAGGTGAACCTGTTCCGCGGCAACAGTCCGAAGACGAGCTGGCAGCGGGTGTTCGGCGGTCAGGTGATCGGGCAGGCGATGGTCGCGGCCTGCCGCACCGTCGAGGGGCGCCTGCCGCATTCACTGCATTGTTATTTCATCCTGCCGGGTGACCCGCAGATTCCGATCATCTACCAGGTCGAACGTCTGCGCGACGGCAAGAGCTATTCGACCCGCCGCGTCACCGCGATCCAGCACGGCAACGCGATCTTCTCGATCATGGTGTCGTTCCATGCCGAGGAAGAGAGCGCGTTCGATCATCAGGACAAGATGCCTGACGTGCCGCCACCGGAGAAGCTCACGGCGGAGGAGGTGGCGAAGCAGCCGATGTTCAAGGAGATGCCGGAGTTCATCCGCCGCTACTACGAATCGGATCGGCCGATCGAGCTGCGTCCGGTCGAGCTCGGCCGCTATTTCGGCCAGAAGATCGACGACGGCCGCATCCATGTCTGGATCAAGACCGCGGCAAAGTTGCCCGACGACCCGGCGCTGCACATGTGCGCGCTCGCCTACGCCTCGGATTTCTCACTGCTGGATGCGATCATGGGGCGCTATGGCCGCACGCTATTCGACAAGCGCATGATGCCGGCGAGCCTCGATCACGCGATGTGGTTTCACCGCCCGTTCCGCGCCGATGAATGGCTGCTCTATGCCCAGGATTCGCCGAGCGCGCGCGGCGGCCGCGGCCTCACTCGTGGCTCGATCTTCAAGCCCGACGGCACGCTGATCGCCTCCGTCGCGCAGGAAGGCTCCGTGCGCGAACGCAGATCCTGATCGCCCCAGGCGCAACGAATTGCGCCTGGAGCGATTCAAATCATGCTCCGAGCGACCCGCGCGGCGCGAGAACAGTCTGCGACGCGAACCAGTTCATGATCCAGCGATACACCCACGGAATCGGGATGATCAGGCTGCACAGGATCGCAGCGACGATGCCGCGCCAGAGGATGTCGAGACCGCTGCCCTTGAACACGATCTCGCGCCGCGTGCCCTCGATGCTGCGGCAGAACCAGCGCATCTGGGCTGCAGCGACCCAGGCCCAGCCGATGATGGTGATGATGGAAATTGCAAAAAGCAGATTCCAGCCGATATAGGCCCAGATCGAGCCGGTGAAGCTCAAGCCCAGCGGCTGCCCGTTGGAGGCGAGGTTCGCGACCATCCATTTGAGCAGCAGCCAGTAGAGCACGATCTGAACGATGAACAGCAGATTGCTCAGCAGCTGGCTGCCGACCAAGCCGATCGCGATCGCCAGAACGATGAAGCCGAAAAACCAGGGCACCAGCGTCATCGCGCTCCCGGTGAAGCTGAGATTCGGCCGCCCGGGGACCTTCACGCAGGGCACGATCCAGTTCATGTACCAGACGAACAGCCACGGCACCGGGATGATGAAGCACGAGCCGATCACGAGCACGAGCGTGCGCCAGGTGAACTCGAGGATGCCGAAATCGACGGCGAGCGATCCGCCGCCTCCGCCGCCAGCATAGCCACCGCCACCCATCATCGGCGGCCCGCCCGCCGGCATCATCGGCGGTGCACCGCCGCCACCGACCAGGCCGGGGATCTCGGCGGCCTTCTGCCAGCCGGCCATGCCCTCGGTCCACACCAGCGTATCCGGGCGCACGACGCCCTGGGCGACGAGATCGCGGAATTGCCCTTCCGGAAAGGGCCCCTGCTGCTTGCCCTCGGATGCGTAGAACCAACTCGCCATGAAGCGTCCCCTCAAAATACTTATGTACCGCCTGGCCGGCGCGGGTTCACCGCATCCATGCCAAAAATGCATTGTGAAGGATGAACGGTTGCCCTGTACAGAGGCGGCCGTTCACATGACCGCCCTCGGCCAAACGTTTTTCCGCTTCAATCTGCAACTTTTTTGTGCCATTTGCCCGGAAAGATGCCAGATTGACGCAGCGCCGGGGACATACGGCACGGCGCATCCCGGGGAACAGGCCTGACCATGAAACTCGTCGTCGCGATCATCAAACCCTTCAAACTCGATGAGGTCCGCCAGGCCCTGACGGCGATCGGCGTGCACGGCATGACCGTGACCGAGGTGAAGGGCTATGGCCGGCAGAAGGGCCACACCGAGATCTATCGCGGCGCCGAATATGTCGTGAACTTCCTGCCGAAGCTGCGCATCGAGATCGCGGTCGCCTCCGACATCGCCGACAAGGCCGTCGGTGTGATCACCGCCTCGGCGCGCACCGGGCAAATCGGCGACGGCAAGATCTTCGTGACGCCGATCGACCACGCGCTGCGCATCCGCACCGGCGAAACCGACAGCGACGCGCTCTAGAGTTTTGCTTTGACGCGTTTTCGTTTGCGCGAACCGGGATCCGCTTCGCTCGAAGACGCTCTGATACGTCTTCTTCATCGCACCGGCAAAGACGCCACGGCGTGCGATGTCATGACCATGCTGGGGGAATCGATATGGCGGGATTGTTGCGCCGCGCAGCTGCCATGGCTGCGCCGATCGGACTTGTGTCGATCATGGCTTCGCCGGCAAAGGCCGCCGGCTCCGAGATCAACGCCGCCGACACCGCCTGGATGATCGTCGCCACCGCGCTGGTGCTGATGATGACGATTCCGGGCCTCGCGCTGTTCTACTCCGGCATGGTGCGCAAGAAGAACGTGCTCGCCACCATGGCGCAGAGCCTCGCCGCCGTGGCGCTGATCTCCATTCTCTGGGTCGCGTTCGGCTATTCGCTGTGCTTCGTCGGCGATGGCCCGTGGATCGGTACGCTCGACCGCTGGTTTCTCGCCGGCATGACCATGGACAGCATCAACCCGGCGGCGAAGACCATCCCGGAAGCGCTGTTCATGCTGTACCAGATGACGTTTGCCATCATCACGGTGGCGTTGGTCGCGGGCTCGGTCGCCGACCGGATGCGGTTCTCCGCCTATCTCCTGTTCTCCGTCGCCTGGTTCATCTTCGTCTACATTCCGCTGGCGCATTGGGTGTGGGGCGGCGGCTTCCTCAACAGCATGGGCGTGCTCGACTTCGCCGGCGGACTCGTGGTGCACCTGTCGGCCGGCACCGGTGGCCTCGTTGCGGCGAAGGTGATGGGGCGCCGCCACGGCTACGGCACCGAAAATCTGTCGCCGTTCGACCTGTCCCTCGCGGTGATGGGCACCGGCCTGCTGTGGGTCGGCTGGTTCGGCTTCAACGGCGGCTCGGCGGGCGCGGCCAATTCGCACGCGGTGATGGCGATCATCGCCACCCATCTGGCCGCCTGTGCCGGCGCGCTGACCTGGGGCGCGATCGAATGGTCGACGCGGCGCAAGCCTTCGGTGCTCGGCATGATCTCCGGCGCGGTGGCCGGGCTCGGCACCATTACGCCGGCCTCCGGATTCGTGGCGCCCTGGCACGGCATCGTCATCGGCATCATCGCCGGTGCGGTTTGCTATTGGGCCTGCACCTGGCTGAAGCACCGCTTCAACTATGACGATTCCCTCGACGTGTTCGGCGTCCACGGCATCGGCGGCCTGACCGGGACCCTGCTCGCCGGCGTGTTCGCAACCAGCGCCATCGGCGGCACCGCCGGCCTGTTCGAGGGCCATCCGCAGCAGCTGCTGATCCAGGTCTATGGGGTCGCCGTCACCTTCGTCTGGTCGGCTGGCGTCAGCTTCATCCTGCTCAAGCTGGTCGGCCTGTTCGTGCCCTTGCGCGTATCCCGTGAGCACGAGCTCGAGGGGCTCGACATTTCGCAGCACGGCGAAGCCCTGCAATAGGGGCTTGCACAACACATAAGTATCTGCTTATGTGTTATCATGATCGAAGCCGACATCTTCAAGGCACTGGCTGACCCGACGCGTCGCAAGGTCTTTGAGAGGCTTGCTGGCGGCAGCTTGAATGCCAGCGCCTTGCGCGACGGTCTGGAGATCAGCCAGCCGGCGATGTCCCAGCATCTCGCGGTGCTGCGGACCGCTGGCCTCGTACGCGAGCAGCGCCAAGGCCGGTTTGTGAATTACGAAGTCGACCCCGACGGAATCGCCTCCATCGCAACATGGCTGGCGCGCTACCGCGCCTATTGGCCGAAGCGGATGGAGGCACTCGCCGACCTCCTGAAGGACATGGATCAATAAGGATCTGGATCAATGAGCGACGCTGTGATGCCCGATCGTGCCGACGAAACCCTCGTGCTGGAATATGAATTTGATGCGCCGCCGGCAAAGGTCTGGCGCGCCGTCACCATTCCGGCCTTGCGCGAGCGCTGGCTGCCGGATTGCGACCTTGCCCGTGCCGAGCCGGAATCATCGATTCCCGGTGAAGAGGTGCGCTACCGGCTGCGCGATTCCGAGCCGCCGTATCGCGAGAGCCGCGTCATCTTCCGGATCGAGCCGAGCGAGGACGGCGGCACCCGCTTTCGTATTGTCCAGCAAGCCTGCGTCGATCAGATCAAGCTGCCGCAGGCAGCCAACACCAATTGCTGCCTGATGCGCGCGGCAGCCTAGCACCATAACGACTTCATCACCTGCAGACATGGAGGTCGCCGATGCGCGACATGCTTCAGCTCGTCCCTATGGTCGTCGAACAATCCGCGCGCGGCGAACGATCCTTCGACATCTACTCGCGGCTGCTGCGCGAGCGCATCATCTTCCTGAACGGCGAGGTCAATGACGCGATGTCGGGCCTCGTCTGCGCGCAGCTGCTGTTCCTGGAGGCGGAGAATCCGAGCAGACCGATCAATCTCTACATCAACTCCTACGGCGGCGTCGTCACCAGCGGGCTGGCGATGTACGACACCATGCAATTCATCAAGGCGCCGGTTCATACGCTGTGCATGGGCACCGCGCGCTCCATGGGCTCGTTCCTGCTGATGGCCGGCGAACCCGGCCACCGCGCCGCGCTGCCCAATGCGAGCCTTCACGTACATCAGCCGCTCGGCGGCTTCCAGGGGCAGGCATCTGACATCCTGATCCATGCCAACGAGATGCAGGAAACCAAGCGGCGCATCACCCGGCTCTACGCGCAGCATTGCGGACGTTCCGAGGAAGAGGTGGAGCGGACCCTGGACCGCGACCACTTCATGACCGCGCGGCAGGGGGTCGAATGGGGATTGATCGACCGGGTCTTTGCGGAACGTGACGCTGCCTAAAAGCCCCAACCCAGCATCGACCGGGATCGACGGCCCTGCGCGTATCCCGGGCAGCTGCCCGGCCGTCCGATAATTCTCGCGGCACGGCGAGGCCCTGCACTAAAGCGCCGGCAGTACGTAATTACCTCACCACTGCCTGACGCATGAGCAACATTGTGTCGGAGGCCTGTCGTGCTTGTGTTTTGAGCAGGCCTGACCATGATTTGGGCGCGACCGAATAGCGCACTGCACCGCAATACCCGTCAAACGCGAAAACCCCCGTCTTCATAGTCCGTTAGGCAACACGCCCGATCTGGCACGGCATTTGATTCTATGGGTCCCGGCTGTGCCCGCGTAGTGAACTTCTCCCTCGTGGCGAACCAGTCGAGAACGCCCGGCCATGTCCGGACCGGGCCCAAGCGGGGATAGGACCCATGAAAATTGTTATGGCGATTATCAAGCCATTCAAGCTGGAAGAAGTCCGTGACGCCCTGACCGCCATCGGCGTTCACGGTCTCACGGTGACGGAAGTCAAGGGATATGGCCGCCAGAAGGGCCATACGGAAATCTATCGCGGTGCCGAATATGCCGTGAGCTTCCTGCCCAAGATCAAGATCGAGGTCGCTGTCGCTTCTGATCAGGTCGACAAGACCATCGACGCCATCACGTCCGCCGCGAAAACCGGACAGATCGGCGACGGCAAGATCTTCGTCATCAACCTCGACCACGCGGTGCGCATCCGCACCGGCGAGGCCGATGCCGCGGCCCTTTGATTTCGCGCTCAACCTTATCCAATCAGGAGTGAATATTATGACGTTCAAGCGTCCCTATGGCGCGGGATTGGCGGCTCTCGCAGTCGGCCTGTTCGCTGCGACCGCAGCCTACGCCGAGCCAACGGTCAACAAGGGAGACAACGCCTGGATGCTGACATCGACAGTGTTGGTGCTGTTGATGACGATCCCCGGCCTCGCGCTGTTCTACGGCGGTCTCGTCCGTTCCAAGAACATGCTCTCCGTCCTGATGCAGGTGTTCTACACCGTCTGCGTCGTCACCGTGATCTGGGCCGTGTACGGCTACAGCCTGGCCTTCACCGGCGGCTCCGACTTCATCGGCGGCTTCTCCAAGGCCTTCATGATGGGCGTCACCACCGACTCGAAGGCCGCGACCTTCTCGGTCGACGCCAACATCTCGGAGCTCATCTACATCTGCTTCCAGATGACCTTCGCGGCGATCACGCCCGCCCTCATCGTCGGCGCCTTCGCCGAGCGCATGAAGTTCTCGGCGATCGCGCTCTTCATCCCGCTCTGGGTCACGCTGATCTACTTCCCGATCGCGCACATGGTCTGGTACTGGCCCGGCCCGGACATGATCCAGGACGCCGCCAAGGCTCTCGCTGCTGCCACTGACGCGGCGGCGAAGACCGCGGCGCAGGCCAAGCTCGACGAGATCAACGCCGACGCCGGCTGGATCTTCAAGAAGGGCGCGATCGACTTCGCCGGCGGCACCGTGGTGCACATCAATGCCGGTATTGCAGGTCTCGTCGGCGCTCTCCTGATCGGCAAGCGGGTCGGTTACGGCAAGGAGCTGATGGCCCCGCACTCGCTGACCATGTCGATGATCGGCGCCTCGCTGCTCTGGGTCGGCTGGTTCGGCTTCAACGCCGGCTCCAACCTCGAAGCCAATGGCGGCGCAGCCCTCGCCATGACCAACTCCTTCGTCGCCACCGCGGCCGCCGCGCTGTCGTGGATGTTCGCGGAGTGGATCATCAAGGGCCATCCGTCGGTGCTCGGCGTCATCTCCGGCGCTGTCGCGGGCCTCGTGGCCGTCACGCCTGCCGCCGGCTTCTCCGGCGTCATGGGCGCGATCGTCCTCGGCCTGGTCGTCGGCGTGGTCTGCCTGTTCTTCTGCACCGTCGTGAAGAACGCGCTCGGCTATGACGACAGCCTCGACGTGTTCGGCGTGCACTGCATCGGCGGTATTGTCGGCGCCCTCGGCACCGGCATCCTCGTCAACCCCGCCCTCGGCGGCGCCGGCATCATCGACTACACCGCGATCCCGCCGAAGGTCGCCGATTACGACTTCGCAGCGCAGATGATGTCCCAGCTCTGGGGCGTCGGCACCACGCTGGTGTGGTCGGGCATCGGTTCGGCGATCCTCTACAAGGTCGTCGACGTGATCGTCGGTCTGCGCACCAATGTCGAGAGCGAGCGTGAAGGCCTCGACATCACCGAGCACACCGAGCGCGCCTACAACATGTAACTCCTCCCGGGCGCGGTCTCCTCAGGAGATCGCGCTCAGAACTACGGTTCGGGCACATACCCGGCAATGCCCTGACCGTCGAGGGGCTCCAGCGCAAGCTGGAGCCCCTTTCTTTTTGCAGGGTTCTTTTGATTTCGCAGCGAAGAAAAGGATTGCCATTCCGCGCCGCCGGCGCAGAAATATCGCCCACAAGAAACAATCATCGGGAGGTCGTCATGCGTTTGGAAGGCGGATGCTATTGCGGCGAAGTGCGCTATGTGGCCGAGGGCGACCCGATGATGCAGGCCCAATGTCATTGCCGCGAGTGCCAGTACATCTCGGGCGGTGCGCCCAACACATTCATCGCGATGCCGGCGGCCGGCTTCAGCTACATCCTGGGGCAACCCAAGCAGTTCACGCGCAAGGATCTCGAACGCCCCGTCACGCGCGAATTCTGCGCCGAATGCGGCACCCATCTGGTGACCAAGGTTCCGGGACTGCCGGCGACGATCGTGAAGGTCGGCACCCTGGACGAGCCTGGCCAATTCCATCCGCAGATGGCGATCTACACCTGCGACATGCAGGAGTTTCATGCGATTCCCGCGGGCATGAAGACGTTCGAGAAGCTGCCGGGGCGCTGAAGCCGCGATGAGGGTGCGCTCTCTCCCCCCGCTTGCGGGGGAGGTTAGAGCCGCCCCGCATCCCGTTGTTGTCCGGCCTCATTATTCCCGCTCTGGACGGGCCGGCCGGCCGATGGTTAATCGCGTCTTAACCTCGCCCTATCTATGGTGAACTGAACCGCTTCCCGCCGGCGCCGTGGTGCGACCGGCCGTTCCAAGAGTACTGGCGCCCAGAATGGTCATGACCGCTTCATCCCGCGCGCCGCAGGCCGGTGGAAGCTCCAGCAACGAACGCTCGCCCTTCGTCCGGCTGAACGAGCTGCTGGCGCCGCATCAGCCCGGCAAGCCCTTGATTTCGCTCGCGGTCGGCGAACCGCAGCATCCCGTGCCGGATTTCGTCGGCCCGGTGCTGGCCAAGCACATCGCCGAATTCGGCCGTTACCCGATGAACCAGGGCACCGACCCATTCCGCCAGGCAGCAAGCGCCTGGCTGTCGTCGCGCTTCAAGCTGCCGCGCCCGCTCGACCCCCGAAGCGAGATTCTCGTCCTCAATGGCAGCCGCGAGGGGCTGTTCCTCGCCGCGATGGCGGCGGCGCGCTACGTCGGCCCGCGCGCCGGCAAGCCCGCCATCCTGATGCCGAACCCGTTCTATCCGGTCTATGGCGCCGGCGCCTTAGCCGCAGCCTGCGAGCCGGTCTATCTGCCGACCACGATCGAAAATGGCTTCCTGCCCGATCTCGACGCCATCGACGAGGCGACGCTGGCGCGCACCGTGGCGTTCTATCTGGCCTCGCCTGCCAATCCGCAGGGCTCGGTCGCCTCGCGCGATTACTTCACGCGCCTGAAGCGCCTTGCCGATCGCTACGGCTTCATGATCCTCAGCGACGAGTGCTATTCGGAGATCTACACCCGCGAAGCCCCGGGCAGCGCGCTCGAATGTGCAGGCCCTGATTTCACCCGCGTGGCCGCGTTCCAGTCATTGTCGAAGCGCTCGAACCTGCCGGGCCTGCGCGTCGGCTTCGCCGCCGGCGACAAGACCTTCATCGGCATGTTCCTGGAGCTGCGCAACATCGCAGCGCCGCAGGTGCCGGTGCCGCTCCAGCATGTCGCGACCTTCGCCTACGGCGACGAAGCCCATGTCGAGGAGAACCGCAGGCTCTACCGGATCAAGTTCGATCTCGCCGACCAGATCATCGGCAACCGCTACGGCTATCGCCGGCCCGATGCCGGCTTCTGCGTCTGGCTCAACACGTCCGGGATCGGCGACGACGTGTCCGTGACGCTCAAGCTTTTCAGGGAAGCCGGCGTGCGCGTGGTGCCCGGCAGCTTCCTGGCGCGGCAGCAGCCTGACGGTTTCAATCCCGGCGCGGGCTATATTCGCCTCGCGCTGGTGCAGGATGGTGAGACCACGGCGCAAGCATTGCATCGCCTGGTCGAGACTCTGGGTTAGGCGGGGCCCATGAGCATGTCGGCAATTGAACGTGTCATTCCACTGGTCGGTCATCTGCCGCCATCGATCCGCGAGAGTCTGGCGCGGCGCATGCGCGAGCTCACCGGCCTCGGCCTGATCGCGCTGGCGGGCCTCGCCTCGGCCGCGCTGATGACCTGGTCGGTGCAGGATCCCAGCCTCAGCCACGCCACCTCGCGGCCGATCCGCAACATCCTCGGCTATGCCGGCGCGATCGGTGCCGATCTGGCGATGCAGATCCTCGGGCTCGGCGCGATCATGCTGGTCCTGACCGTCGCGGTCTGGGGCTGGCGCATGATGACGCATCGCCTGTTCGACCGCGAAGCGTTGCGGCTCGGCTCCTGGGTTCTCTGCACGGTCATCGCGGCGGGCTTCGTCAGCTGCTGGCCGCATGGCGGCGCATGGCCGCTGCCAACCGGCCTCGGCGGCGTGGTCGGCGACGCCCTGGTGCGCGCGCCCGCAGTGATTTTCGGACCCGCCGGCACGATCTACCGCATCGTGCTGGGCACGATCCTGTTCGCCGCAATGGCCGCGACCTTCCTGATCGCCTGCGGTCTTGGCGCCCGAGAGCGTGACGACGAGCTCACGGAGATCGAGGATGACGACAAGCCGCTCGACGAAGACGATGAGAACGATCGAGGCTCGGTGTCGCTGGGCTGGTTGTTCCATGCGCTGATGAGCACGAAGGCGCGGCTGATCTGGCTGTGTGGTGCCGCCTACCGTTCGCTGGTCTCGAGCGGACCGAAGACCAAGGCCGCGGCGTTCAGCCGTCAGGAGCCGAATCTCGGCGGCGGCCGTGCCGCGCCCTCGATCTCACCGCAGCCCGAAGACGAGGACTACGAGGACCAGCACGAAGAAGACGAGGAAGAAGAGGAAGAGGAGCCCGTCGCGCGCGCCCCGCGCAAGAAGGCTGCGCCGAAGGCTCCTGCCAAGAAATCCTCCGACAAGTTCGATCTTCCCTCCGTCTCCATGCTGGCCGCGCCGAAGGCCGGCGATCGCCAGCCGCTCAGCAAGGCCGAGCTCGAAGCCAATTCGCGTTCGCTCGAAGGGGTGCTGCAGGATTTCGGCGTGCGCGGCGAGATCGTGAAAGCCAATCCGGGCCCCGTCGTCACGCTGTACGAGCTGGAGCCCGCGCCCGGCATCAAATCGTCGCGCGTGATCGGACTTGCCGACGACATCGCCCGCTCGATGAGCGCGCTGTCGGCTCGCGTCGCCGTCGTGCCGGGCCGCAACGCCATCGGCATCGAGCTGCCGAACGCGCATCGCGAAAAGGTCTATTTGCGCGAATTGCTGGTCGCCAAGGAAGCGACAGAGACGGTGGCGAAGCTGCCGCTGTGCCTCGGCAAGACCATCGGCGGCGATCCCGTCATCATCGACCTCGCGCGCACGCCGCACATGCTGATCGCCGGCACCACCGGCTCCGGCAAATCGGTCGCCATCAACACCATGATCCTCAGCCTGGTCTACCGGCTGCGCCCGGACCAGTGCCGCCTGATCATGGTCGATCCGAAGATGCTCGAACTCTCCGTCTATGACGGCATTCCCCATCTGCTCACGCCCGTCGTGACCGACCCGAAGAAGGCGGTGGTCGCGCTGAAATGGGCCGTGCGCGAGATGGAAGAGCGCTACAAGAACATGGCCAAGCTCGGTGTGCGCAACATCGACGGCTACAACACGCGCCTGCTGGAATTGAAGGCCAAGGGCGAGGAGCCGACGCGCACGGTGCATACCGGCTTCGACAAGGAGACCGGCAAGGCGATCTACGAGGAAGAGAAGCTCTCGCTCGACCCGCTGCCCTACATCGTCATCATCGTCGACGAAATGGCCGACCTGATGATGGTCGCCGGCAAGGACATCGAAGGCGCGGTGCAGCGTCTCGCGCAGATGGCGCGCGCCGCCGGCCTGCACGTGATCCTGGCGACGCAGCGTCCGTCGGTCGACGTCATCACCGGCACCATCAAGGCGAACTTCCCGACCCGCATCGCCTTCCAGGTCACGTCCAAGATCGACAGCCGCACCATTCTGGGCGAGATGGGCGCCGAGCAACTGCTCGGCCAGGGCGACATGCTCTACATGGCCGGCGGCGGCCGCATCAGCCGCGTGCACGGACCGTTCGCGTCCGACGAGGAAGTCGAGAAGGTGGTGCGTCACCTCAAGACGCAGGGACAACCGGAATATCTCGAGGCGGTGACCGCCGAAGAGCCGAGCGAGGACGAGGACGGCGGAGCCGTGTTCGACGCCAGCGGCATGGGCGCGGACGGCGGTGGCGATCTCTTCCAGCAGGCCGTTGCGATCGTGAAACGCGACCGCAAGGCCTCGACCAGCTATATCCAGCGCCGCCTGCAAATCGGCTATAACCGCGCCGCATCGCTGATGGAGCGCATGGAACTGGAAGGCATCGTCGGACCCGCCAATCACGCCGGCAAGCGCGAGATTCTGGTCGAGGAAGAAGACAGCCATATGTGAGGCGCGGAGCCTCGAGACATCATTTCACGCAAAATCGATATCTGCTTTTGCCCGAAATCACGCTAAAAGGCGCCCAGCCACGTTAGGACGACGCGTTGATCAGACATCCGGACATTCGATTCGCTGCCACCATCGCTGCGCGAGGCGCGCGCGTGGCCGGCGTGCTGCTCGTCACTGCCGCGATGGTGACTGCGACGTCGCTCGCGCAGTCCGTGCCTGTGCCGAAGCCCGCGCCGAAGGGCCGTGATGCTCAATCCGGAGGCGGTGGGCCCGCTGTCACCGGCGCGACGCAGACGCCGCCGACTCCGGTGATTCCGGATCCGCGCCGCAACGTGCCGAGCAGCATCTTCCAGACCTTCGATGCCAACCAGAAGGCGCAGGCGGCCAAGGTCAGCGCCTATCTCTCGTCGCTGCAGACGCTGGTTGGAAACTTCGTCCAGGTCGGCCCCGACGGCAGCAAGACGCAGGGCGATTTCTACATCCAGAAGCCGGGCAAGGTGCGTTTCGAATATGATGCGCCGAGCCCGATCGACATCGTCGCCGACGGATCGTCATTGGTGGTGCGCGACCGCAAGCTTGCGACCCAGGATGTCTATCCGCTGTCGCAGACGCCGTTGCGCTTCCTCTTGTCCGACCGCATCGACCTGATGAAGGACACCAACGTCGTCAACGTCTCGGCCGACGACGTCTTCGTCAGCGTCACCATCGAGGAGAAGCAGGCGCTGGTCGGCACCAGCCGCTTGCTGCTGATGTTCGGCGCCAAGGACGGCCAGCTGAAGCAGTGGACCGTCACCGACCCGCAGGGCTACGACACCACGATCGCGGTCTACAATCTGGATTCGAGCAAGAAGCTCGATCCCGGCATGTTCAAGATCGATTTCACCAATTACGGCCCTGCGCCGGGTTGAACTCCCGTGTCCCGGACCAGCGCAGCGAAGCGGAGCGCAGAGCCGGGACCAGAATGCCGCAAGATGGGCCCCGGCTCTGCAGCGCGTCACTTCGTGCCGCGCAGCGTCCGGGGCACGCAATCGGACCGAGCGTTTGCTTCCAACTCCAAAAACGCGGTGGGCACGGCGCTTTGCGCCTTTGCCCACCCTACGAGAGCTTGCTAAGACGCATCCCTCATGCGTTTTTCCCTGACAACCTGGAACATCAATTCGGTGCGGCTGCGCATCGACCTGGTCGCGAAATTCCTTAGGAGCGCGCGACCGGACGTGCTGTGCCTGCAGGAGACCAAGTGCATCGACGACGCCTTTCCGCTGAAGCGTTTCAAGCGGCTCGGCTATGAGCACGTCGCACTGAACGGGCAGAAGGGCTATCACGGCGTTGCCATCGTCTCGAAGATTCCGTTCGAGTCCACGGACATCCGCACCTTCTGCGACAAGGTGGATTCGCGCCACATCTCCGTATCGTTCGGCGAGAAGGCCAATATCGCAAGGCCACTGGTGCTGCATAATTTCTACGTGCCCGCCGGCGGCGACATTCCCGATCCCGCGGTGAACGAGAAGTTCGACCACAAGCTTCGCTTCCTCGACGAGATGAAGGCGTGCGAGCCGCTGCATCCGCGTGGGCAGGATCGCCACATCCTGGTCGGCGATCTCAACGTCGCCCCGCACGAGAACGACGTGTGGTCGCACAAGCAGCTTCTGAAGGTGGTCTCGCATACGCCTGTCGAAACCGAGAAGCTCAAGGCGGCGCTCGAAGCCGGCGAATGGGTCGATGTCGCACGCGACCGCATTCCGCTGTCGGAGAAGGTCTATACGTGGTGGAGCTACCGCTCCCCCGACTGGACCGTCGGCGATCGCGGCCGCAGGCTCGACCACATCTGGGTTTCGCGCGCGCTGAAGGATGCGGTCAGCGATTTTAGGATTTTGCGCGACGCGCGGAGCTGGGAGCGGCCGTCGGACCATGTGCCCGTGACGGTGACGCTGGAGGTGTGAGCCACCTTTGTCATTCCGGGGCGCGACGAAGTCGCGAACTATGATGCGCAATTGCGCATCTGAGAATCCATTCATCCACCGTCTCTGACGCTCAATGGATTCCGGGTTCGCGCTACGCTCGCCCCGGAATGACGAGTGGAGATAGCTACGACGTCAGCTTCGCGCCCGCCATCAATATATCGCTTGCGATCTGGCTGGAGCGGACCGCGAATTCGTCGCGCAGGCGCACGGCGGCGGCAGGGTCGCTTTCGAGCACGCGCTGGAACAGGCTGCGGGCGACGCGGATGACGGAGGAGTGCTCCAGCGCGATCGCGCTCGATGGGCGTTTCATCGGCACCACCAGCGCGAGCTCGCCGATCAACGCGCCGGGACCGGCGATCATTTCGGCGCCGGCGCCGTCCTCGACCCGGAAGGCGCCGCGCTGGACCACGAAGCCGGCATCGGCATCGTCGCCGAGATTGAACAGGGTGTCGCCGCGGACGAAGTCGCGCTGCTCGGAGCCGATCGCCAGCATGCGCAACGAGGCGTCTCCCAACAGGCGCAGTGTCGGGACTCGCTCGAGAAGCGCTACGTCGTCGTCGATTGACATTCAGATCCGAGGCTCAAGGGCATGCGATCTAAAACGATTCGCACGCCCTTCGAGCGTATCACGGCACCAGCTTGTAGCCACCGGCTTCCGTGACCAGGATTTCCGGGTTGGCGGCGTCCTTCTCGATCTTCTGGCGCAGGCGGTAGATGTGGGTTTCCAGCGTGTGGGTGGTGACGCCGGAATTATAGCCCCAGACCTCCTGGAGCAGAGTTTCGCGCGAGACCGGCATCTGGCCGGCCCGGTAGAGGAAGCGGAGGATGGCGGTTTCCTTCTCCGTCAGCCGCACCTTGCGCGCATTGGCCGCGGTGAGCATTTTCGAGCCGGGACGGAAGGAGTAGGGGCCGACCGAGAACACCGCGTCCTCGCTGGCCTCGTGCTGGCGGAGCTGGGCGCGAATGCGGGCCAGCAGAACGGCGAAGCGGAAGGGCTTGGCTACATAGTCGTTGGCGCCGGATTCCAGCCCCAAAATCGTATCGGAATCGGTGTCGTGCCCGGTCAGCATGATGATCGGGGCCTTGAAGCCGCCCTTGCGCAAGGAGCGGACCACCTCACGGCCGTCGGTGTCGGGCAGGCCGACATCCATCAGAACGAGATCGGGGGCATTGGCCTTGGCGGCGCTCGCGCCCTTGGCGCCGGTATCGACGGCGGAGGCTTCGAACTCTTCGTGTAGCGATAATTGCTCCACCAACGTATCGCGCAGATCGGTATCGTCATCCACGATCAGGATCTTGCGGGCATTGGCCATAGGGGGTCATCCTTTTGGGGTCCGGCTCGGCGCGCATCCATGCCGCACTCAGCCGTGAGGGGAAGTTTAGGGGTCGCTGTTGTTATTGTTATTCGTGTTGAAGTAGTGGGCTGTCACCGATTCACAAGCCAGAACCACTCTAACCCAGAATAGCAGGGCGTTTTGATGAATGTCCTGTAATGAATTCGACATTGCACGTTCACATGAAAAATAGAGCTGCTTCAATCGGTTACACTATGATTCGCAGTGCCGGACCGCTCTCCGCAATCCGCGTTAAGCCTGCGGCCGGCAATCCGCTGCGAGGCTGGCTGATTGCGGGATCGCTGACCATACCGGTCGCGCTGGGACGGGGCGGCATCCTCGCCAACAAGCGCGAGGGCGACGGCGGCACTCCCAGAGGCAGCTTCCATCCCCGGCGATTGTGGTGGCGGGGCGACCGGCATAGCCGTCCGCAGAGCTTCTTGCCGACCCGAGCCATCACCGGAGAGGACGCCTGGTGTGAGGATCCCGGCGACCGCCACTACAACCAGCGAATCCGGCGCGGCGAGGGGCAGGGCGGCGACCGCCTCAAGCGCGCCGACCATCTCTATGACTTCATCATCGAGATCGACCACAATACCAGGCCGCGGATCGCCGGCCGTGGCAGCGCGGTATTTCTGCACCTGGCCCGCGACAATTTCGGTCCGACCGCGGGCTGCGTCTCGATGACGAAATCTGCGATGCTGCAATTGCTGCGGCGCCTGGGCCCGCGAACAAAAATCATCATCGGATGAGGATGCATGCTCGACAAAGATCAGATCGCGGCCGCATCGCGCCTGCTGGTTCGACATTGGCGCGACGGCTCCAAGCTTGACGCGCTGGAGAAGCGCTTGCGGCCGCAGAGCCGCGCAGACGGCTACGCCATCCAGGCTGCGCTCGAAAGCCAGTCGCTTGGAAACCTGTTCGGCTGGAAGATCGCAGCCACGAGCGTATCAGGACAGAAGCACATCAATGTCACGGGACCACTGGCCGGCCGCATCATGAGCGACACGGTGATCGCCGACGGCGGCACTGCGTCGATGAAGGGCAACGAGATGCGCGTCGGCGAGCCTGAATTCGCTTTCCGCATGGGACGCGATCTGCCGCCGCGGGCAGCGTCGTACACAGCCTTCGAGGTGCTGGCCGCCGTCGACAGCTTTCATCCCGCGATCGAGATTCCCGATTCGCGTTTTGCCGATTTCGCCCGCGCCGGCGAAGCGCAGCTGATCGCCGACAATGCCTGCGCGCATCTGTTCGTGCTGGGCGCTGCGACGACTGCAAATTGGCGTGCGATGGATCTCGTCGAGGAGCGGCCGCAGATCACGCTGCGCGGCGAGCGGTATATCGGTCACGGCAAGAACGTGCTCGGCGATCCCCGCGCCGCGCTCGCCTGGCTTGCCAATGAGCTCTCCGGGCTCGGCATCACCTTGCGGGCAGGGCAGGTGGTGACAACAGGCACGTGCCATCCGCCGCTGCCGATTGCGTCCGGCGATCATTTTGCGGCGGACTTTGGGGTGCTGGGGAAGGTGTCGGTGGGGTTCGTGTAAATCGCCTCATGCTCCGCTGTCGTCCCTGCGAACGCAACGCTTTGCTGTCGTGCCCCGGACGCAGCGCAGCGCCCCCCGGCGATGCGAAGCATCGTCCGGTGCGGTGCGCTGCTGAGCCGGGGTCCATCTCGCCGCACTGTATCGTGTTGCTCTGGGTCCCGACTCTGCGCCGCAACGCTTTGGGCGTTGCAGCTTGTCCGGGACACCAGCGTGAGTGGCGGCGGTGTACGTGCTCCGTTATTGCGAGGAGCTCTTGCGACGGAGCAATCCAGAATCTCTCCGCGGAGGGAGTCTGGATTGCTTCGCTGCGCTCGCAATGACGAAATCGATAGCGGTTGCTGGGCGCATCCCTCGTCAACGACTCTCACCTGTGCCCGAAGATCGCGCTCCCGACCCGCACATGGGTGGCACCGAGCATGATCGCGGTCGCGAAATCCGCGCTCATGCCCATCGAGAGATTCGTCAATCCATTGCGCGCGGCGATCTTGGCGGTCAGAGCAAAGTGCGCCGCCGGCGGTTCGTCGACCGGCGGGATGCACATCAAGCCGGAGATCGTCAGCCCATAGGTGTCGCGGCAGCTGGCGAGGAAGGCGTCGGCCTCTCCGGGCGCGACGCCGGCCTTCTGCGGCTCTTCGCCGGTGTTGATCTGGACGAAGAGCTGCGGGTGCTTGTTCTGGGATTCGATTTCCTTGGCTAACGCTTGGCAAATGCTCGGACGGTCCACCGAGTGGATGGCATCGAATAACGCGACCGCCTCTTTCGCCTTGTTGGATTGTAGCGGTCCGATCAGATGCAGCGCGATGCCAGGGTAAACAGACGTTAACGCGGGCCACTTGCCTTTGGCCTCCTGCACCCGATTCTCGCCGAATACGCGCTGTCCGGCTTCGATGATCGGGGTAATGGCATCCGCGGCGAAAGTCTTGGACACGGCGATCAGCGTCACGGAGGCGCGATCGCGCCGCGCATCCTTGCAGGCGCGGGCGATTTCTGCTTCGACCGCAGCGAGCGCGTTTGGTGAATGGCCGGTTACCGGCGCGGCGTTGGGTTCTGTCATGACGTCGTTTGGCTGTGTTCGTAACCGGAGGTAAGTCCAATTTTACCGAGTTCAAGAAAGAGTCTTTGAACCCTTCGCTTTACCTTGGACCATCGGGGTGGGTAGCGAAGATGGCCAGCATCAGTCTCAACCGCAAGCGAGCGAAACTCAAGCAGGTTCTCGGAATCCGGGCGCGGCTTGCGTTGCTCGCGGTGATTCTGGTGGCACCCTTGATGCTCGAGCGCATCCGTTCGCTCGAAGACACCCGCACCCGGCAGATCGCGCAGGCCACGGTTGAATTCACCACCGTCGCAAGGCACAGCGCCGATGCGCAGCGCGAGGTGATCTCATCGGTCGAGACCATCCTGAAATCGGAAGCCTTCATTCGCGCCTCCGCAGGCGGCGTCAGCAAGAGTTGCGACGTGCTACGCGCGAGCCTGCCGTCGAACCTGCCCTGGATCCGCACGCTTTTGATCGCCGGCCAGGACGGACGCATCCAATGCGCCACCAATAACATGTATGTCGGCCTCGACCTCAGCGACCGGCCCTACTTTCAGCAGGCCCAGGAGAGCGGCCGCTTCGTGCTGAGCGATTTCATCCTGTCGCGCCCGGTACCGTCACCGACCGTCATGGCAGTCTACCCGGTGTCCGCGTTCAGCGGCGTCGCCGATGCCGTCGTGCTCGCCACGGTCAACCTCGACTGGATGTCGAAGGTGATGAGCAATTTGGGCGGACGCGCCGGCATCACCGCCGTGCTGGTCGACAGCACAGGCACCGTGCTGGCCGCGCCGGCCGATCAGCACAGCGCTGTCGGCCGTCCCCTCGACAACATGCCGCTGATGTCGGCCATCGCCGACCGGGCGCTGCGGTCGAACCAGGACGAGGGCTCACTGTCTTTCCTCGCCGCCGACGGCTCGCGCCGCGCGGTCAGCTACATCCGCATCGCCGGCACCAATGCCCGCCTGATCGCCAGCATCGACGAAGACAAGGTGTCCGCGGCGGTCAGCCGCGACATCCGCACCGCCTATCTCCAGCTCGCTTTCGTCGTCGTGTTCGTCCTTCTCGGCGCGCTGATCGCTGCCGAAAAGCTCGTCATCAAGCCGATCGAGATGCTCGTCGACATGGCCAAGCGCCTCGGTGAGGGCGACCTGTCGGCCCGCGCGGCGCGCAATCGCCTGCCGGCCGAGTTCGTGCCCCTGGCCCGCGCGTTCAACGCGATGGCCGCACAACTGAGCCAGCGCGAGCGCGAGCTGATCGCGAGCAACGACCGGCTGACGGTGATGGCCTCGATCGACATGCTGTCCGGCCTCGCCAACCGCCGCGGCTTCCAGAGCCGGCTCGACTTCGAATGGATGCGTGCGCAGCAATATGGCAGCGACCTCGCGCTGCTGATGATCGACGTCGACCATTTCAAGCTGTTCAACGACACCTATGGTCATCTCGAAGGCGATTCCTGTCTGACCAGGCTCGGCGAATCGCTGTCCGGCATCGCCGCCGACACGATGGGCTTTGCGGCGCGCTATGGCGGCGAGGAATTCTGCCTGCTGCTGCCGAACACCGATGTGAATGGCGCCGTGAAAATCGGCGAACAGGTGCGCGCGGCCGTGCTGAAGCTATGCCTGCCGCACATCACCTCAGCCCATATGATCGTCACTGTCTCGATCGGCGTGGCCGCGACCAAGCCCAACGAAAGTCTGCGCCCCGGCGACTTGATCGAAGCCGCCGACGCCGCGCTCTACGCCGCCAAGCACCGCGGCCGCAACAATGTCGTCGAGCACGGCATCCAGGCGATCGAGAGCGGCGCGGCGGACATGATGATGGCGGCCAGCGCCTAACCCGCAGCTCCCGTGCGATCGAGCTCGGCTTCCGTCACCACGCGATTGCGGCCGCTGCCCTTGGCGAGATAGAGCGCGCGGTCGCAGCGCTCGATGAAATCGGTGATCGCTTCGCCGGCCCGGTACTGCGCCACACCGATCGACACGCTGATGTTGGGCAGGATCTCGCCGGTCGAGCGGCGCGTGATCGTGCATTCGGCGAGCGCACGCCTGATGCGCTCGGCGATCTCGGCGCAAGTGGCGAGATCGGCGTCCGGCAGCACCGCGATCAGCTCCTCGCCGCCATAGCGGGCCGGCAGATCCTGCTCGCGGACCTTTTCTCGCAGCACCTTCGCCATCAGGCGCAGCACCTGGTCGCCAACGCCGTGGCCGAAATTGTCGTTGAAGGCCTTGAAGTGGTCGATGTCGAGCATCAGCACGCTGAGCGGCTCGCCCCATGAAGCGGTCGCCTGCGCCTTGCGCAGGAATTCGTCGAGCGCGCGCCGGTTTGCAAGGCCCGTCAGCGTGTCCGTCCGGGCGCGCTCCTCGGAGCGCGAGAGCGAATCGCGGATCACGTCAAGCTCGCGGGTCTTTTCCGCAAAGCCCGCTTCCAGCCGCGTCGCTCGTGTGGCGGCCCGGGCCAGCTCGTTCATGAGCTGGGCGACCAGCGCCTTCGGATCGACGCCGGCCTTGCCTTGGTCCGCTACCTCGCTGATGACCTGCATCTGCGAATGATTGTCAGCGATCGCGGTCGCCAGAAATTCCTTGGCCGCTCCCATCAGTGCCTGCAGCCGCTCGGAGGTGTCGACCGCGATGGCGCTCACCTGGGGCGCGACATAGGTCTCGAACAGGTCTTGATTGGTTCGGGCGTCGAACGGACGATTGTGGTCGATCAGGAGATCGATCGCGTTGCGCAGATCGTCATGGCTGCCCGCGAAATATTGGTACCAGACCGCAAAATTGGCCGGGGTCGGCGCAATCCGCTGTTCGGCCATGCTGCGCATCGCCCGTCCGGCGATGGAGGCGGCATAGTCGTAGTCGGGATCGTCGAAGCTCGAATCCATCGCGGTCATGCGGGTCCTGTCGGGCCGCAAATTGGCATCGAGCTCTTAATCACACGCCAACACCGATCCTCGTAGTTATGCGGAGGCGACGGCCATGGTTCCAAATCGCGGCAACCCATTGACCCCTTGAGGACTTCTATGGCCTAGTCCGCCGTCTTGACACGGCCGAACCCACGAAAACCCCAACGATTCCATGACCTCCGAACGCTATAACGCCCGCGACGCCGAACCGCGCTGGCAACGCCTCTGGGACGAACAGGCGATCTTCGTCTCCAAGAACGATGATTCGCGGCCGAAATATTATGTGCTTGAGATGTTCCCCTACCCGTCCGGGCGCATCCATATCGGCCATGTCCGGAATTACACGCTCGGCGACGTGCTGGCCCGCTTCATGCGCGCCAAGGGGTTCAACGTGCTGCACCCGATGGGATGGGACGCGTTTGGCCTGCCGGCCGAGAATGCCGCGATCGAACGCAAGGTCGCGCCGAAGGCCTGGACCTACGACAACATCGCCGCGATGAAGAAACAGCTCCGCTCGATCGGGCTGTCGCTGGACTGGTCCCGGGAGATCGCGACCTGCGATCCCTCCTATTACAAGCACCAGCAGAAGATGTTTCTGGACTTCCTGCGCGAAGGCCTCGCCGAGCGCGAGAAGCGCAAGGTGAACTGGGACCCCGTCGACATGACCGTGCTCGCCAACGAGCAGGTGATCGACGGCCGCGGCTGGCGTTCAAGCGCTGTCGTCGAACAGCGCGAGATGAATCAGTGGGTCTTCAAGATCACGAAATACTCGCAGGAACTCCTGTCGGCGCTGGATACGCTGGACCGCTGGCCGGACAAGGTGCGGCTGATGCAGCGCAACTGGATCGGCCGCTCGGAGGGCTTGCTTGTCCGCTTCGCCCTGGATGCGGCGACGACGCCGGCCGGCGAGAGCGAGCTGAAGATCTTCACGACGCGCCCGGATACGCTGTTCGGCGCGAAATTCATGGCGATCTCGGCGGATCATCCGCTGGCGCAGGCTGCGGCCGCGAAGAACCCGAAACTCGCGGAGTTCATCGCCGAGATCAAGAAGATGGGTACCGCGCAGGAAATCATCGACACCGCGGAGAAACAGGGTTTCGACACCGGCATCCGCGCGGTGCATCCGTTCGATCCGAGCTGGAAGCTGCCGGTCTATGTCGCCAATTTCGTGCTGATGGAATATGGCACCGGTGCGATCTTTGGCTGCCCCGCGCATGACCAGCGCGACCTCGACTTCGTCAACAAGTACAGTCTCGGCAACACGCCCGTGGTCTGCCCGGAAGGGCAGGACCCGAAGTCGTTCGTCATCACCGACACCGCCTATGACGGTGACGGCCGCATGATCAATTCGCGCTTCCTCGACGGCATGACCATCGAGCAGGCCAAGGACGAGGTCGCAAAACGTCTGGAAAGCGAGCTGCGCGGCAACGCGCCCGTCGGCGAGCGGCAGGTCAATTTCCGCCTGCGCGACTGGGGCATTTCGCGCCAGCGCTATTGGGGCTGCCCAATTCCCGTCATTCATTGCCCGAAATGCGATGTGGTGCCGGTACCGGATGCCGACCTGCCGGTGAAGCTGCCTGACGACGCGACCTTCGACAGGCCGGGCAACGCGCTCGACCATCATCCGACCTGGAAGCACGTCACCTGCCCGAAATGCGGCGGCAAAGCCCAGCGCGAAACCGACACCATGGACACCTTCGTGGATTCGTCCTGGTATTTCGCGCGCTTCACCGATCCCTGGAACGAGAACGCGCCGACCACGCCCGCGGTCGCCAACCGGATGCTGCCGGTCGACCAATATATCGGCGGCGTCGAGCACGCGATCCTGCATCTGCTCTACAGCCGCTTCTTCACCCGCGCGATGAAGGCGACCGGACACATTGCGCTCGACGAGCCGTTCGCCGGCATGTTCACGCAAGGCATGGTGGTGCACGAGACCTACCAGAAGGCCGACGGTACCTATGTGCAGCCGGCCGACGTCAAGGTCGAAGTCGGCGGCAACGGGCGCCGCGCCACGCTGCTTGGCACAGGCGAAGACATCACGATCGGCCCGATTGAGAAGATGTCGAAGTCGAAGAAGAACACGGTCGACCCCGACGACATCATCGAGACCTATGGCGCCGACGTCGCCCGCTGGTTCATGCTGTCGGACTCCCCGCCCGACCGCGACGTGATCTGGAGCGACGAGCGCGTCCAGGGCGCCTCGCGCTTCGTGCAGCGGCTGTGGCGGCTGGTGAACGATTCCGTCGAGCTCGGCAAGAGCGCGCCGGCGGCCCGGCCGGCCAGCTTCGGCCCGGACGCCACCGCCTTGCGCAAGGCGGCCCATGGTGCGCTGGACAAAGTCACCACTGGGATCGAGCGGCTGCACTTCAACGTCTGCCTCGCCCATATCCGCGAATTCGCCAATAGCTTCTCGGAGATCCTGCAGCGTCCCGGGCAGCCTGCGGCCGACTTAGCCTGGACAGTGCGGGAAGCCGGCCAGATCCTGGTCCAGCTGTTCTCCCCGATGATGCCGCACCTCGCCGAGGAGTGCTGGCAGGTTCTGGGCCAGAGCGGGCTGGTTTCCGAGGCCAATTGGCCCCAAATCGAACGCGATTTGCTGGTTGAAGACAGCGTGACCCTGGTGGTCCAGGTCAATGGCAAGAAGCGGGGCGAGGTCACAGTTGCAACAGCGGCCCAGAATCCGGAAATCGAGGCTGCCGTTTTGGCCCTCGATGCGGTAAAGCTGGCCCTGGACGGCAAGCCCGTCCGCAAGGTGATCATCGTCCCCAAGAGGATCGTAAATGTTGTCGGCTAGGATCCGCATCGCAGCCCGCTTGCTGGCGGTCGCCGCCCTGGCCGCGTTGACGGCCGGCTGCTTCCAGCCGATGTATGCCGAGCGAAACGACGGCACCCCCGGCCTGCGCGAGAAGCTGATGGGTGTCGAGCTGCCCCCGATCAGCAAGCCCAATGCCTCCCGCGAGGCCCGCGTCGGCGTCGAGATCCGCAACGCGCTTGCTTTCAAGCTTTACGGCTCGGCGACGGGCATGCCGCCGACCCACCGGCTGGACATCCGGTTCACCACCACCCGCTCCTCATTGATCGTCAGCACCGCGACGGGACTGCCGACCAACGAAAATTACGGCATCGACGCCCAATACAATCTGATCGACGCCGCAACCGGCAAGTCCGTCATGACCGGCTCGACTTTCTCGCGCGTGTCCTACGACATGCCGGGATCCTATCAGCGCTTCTCCCGCAACCGCGCCGTGCGCGATGCGGAGGATCGTGCCGCCAACGAGATTGCCGAGAACATCACGACCCGGCTCGCCTCGTTCTTCACCGCGGGCACGTAAGTCACTCCAGTCATTCCGGGGCGCGCCAAGCGTGAACCCGGAATCCAGAGATTGTATATCGAGATTCCGGATTCGCGCTTCGCGCGCCCCGGAATGACGATTGGGCCCGATGGTCGCACTGCGCGGAAAAGAGATCGACAGCTTCCTCGCCCGCCCCGATGCGGGCCGTCCGATCATCCTGCTCTACGGTCCCGATGCCGGCCTCGTGCGCGAGCGTGCCGATGCGTTGATCGCTTCCGCCGTCGATGATCCCAACGATCCGTTTTCCCTGGTCAAGCTCGACGGCGACGAGCTTTCCGCCGAGCCATCGCGCCTCGTCGACGAGGCGATGACGGTGCCGCTGTTCGGCGGCCGCCGCGCGATTCGCGTGCGCGCCGGCTCGCGCAGCTTTGCCGGCGGAATCGACACGCTGGCCGAGATGAACGTCAGGGATTGCCGCATCGTGATCGAGGCCGGCGAGCTCCGCCCGGAATCGCCGCTGCGAAAGGCCTGCGAAAAGGCCAAGACGGCGGTGGCGATCGGCTGCTATCCCGACACCGAGCGCGATCTCGGCAAGCTCATGGAAGACGAGTTGCGCATCGCTAATCTGCGCATCGCACAGGATGCCCGCGCGGCGCTGATGTCGTTCCTCGGCGGCGACCGCCAAGCCTCGCGCAACGAACTGCGCAAGCTGACGCTCTACGCCCATGGCAAAGGCGAGGTGACGCTGGACGACGTGATGGCCGTGGTTGCGGACGCCTCCGAGCTGAAGCTCGATCCGATCGTCGACGGCGCCTTTGCCGGGCGGCCCGACATCGTCGAGACCGAATTCGCCAAGGCGATGATCGCCGGCACCTATCCCGGTGTAATCATCTCCGCCGCGCAGCGCCAGGCGGCGTGGCTGCACAAATCCGCGCTGGCCATCGCCGACGGCCAGCCTGCCTCCGCCGTGCTCGACGGCGGCTATCCGCGCCTGCATTTCTCGCGAAAGCCCGCGGTCGAAACCGCGCTGCGCAATTTTAGCGTGGCGAAGCTCGCCGCCGTCATCGAGCAGCTCGCGACCGCCGCGCTCGACACCCGCAAGCAATCGACGCTCGCCGCCGCCATCGCCCAGCGCACACTGATGGCGATCGCGGCGAACGCGAAGCGGCGGGGTTAATTAAGGCTCTCACTGTCTCCCCGTCATTGCGAGCGAAGCGAAGCAATCCAGGATCCCTCCGCGGAAAGATTCTGGATTGCTTCGTCGCAAGTGCTCCTCGCAATGACGTGGGGAGAGAGTCGCATATCACAATGATGGCGGTAATTCCTCATCCCGAGGAGCGCGCTCTTGCGCGCGTCTCGAAGGATGCAGGCCCGCCTGTGGCCCTCGCCCTTCGAGACGCCACTTCGCGGCTCCTCAGGGTGAGGGAGATAGACTGAACGGGCCGCGCGATCCGGTTTTCGCCCGGCGCCGCGGAACGAGGGCGAAACCTACAGCGCGCCCTTGGCGAGCCGCTTCATCACCTCGTCGAGCTGATCGAGGTTGCGGTAGTTGATCTGGACCGAGCCGCCGGGGTCGCGGTGATTGACGGTGACCTTGAGGCCGAGCGCATCGCTGACGCGCTTCTCCAGATCGATCGTGTCGGGGTCCTTTTCCTTGCCCCCCGTGCTGCGCGCCTTTTGCGGCTTGCGCTCCGGCACGCCCTCTTCATGCGCGAGCGCTTCGGCCTGGCGGACGTTGAGTCCCTCCTCGACGATGCGCTTGGCGGCGGCGAGCGGATCCGGCACGCCGATCAGTGCGCGAGCGTGACCGGCCGTCAGCTCGCCGGTCGCGATGAAAGCCTGCACCTCCGCTGGCAGCTTTGTCAGCCGCATCATGTTGGCGACGTGGCTGCGGCTCTTGCCGACGACCTTTGCGATCTCGTCCTGGCTGCGTTTGAACTCGTTGGCGAGCGCGTGATAACCCTGCGCCTCTTCCATCGGGTTGAGGTCCTCGCGCTGCACGTTCTCGACGATCGCGAACTCCAGCGCGTCGCTGTCGCTGATGTCGACCGGGACGACCGGCACTTCGTGCAGGCCGGCCATCTGCGAGGCGCGCCAGCGTCGCTCGCCGGCGATGATCTCAAAGCGGTCCTGTGCGCCCTTCACCGGACGCACCACGATCGGCTGGATCACGCCATGCTGCCTAATGGACTCGCTGAGCTCCTTCAGCTCGGCGTCCGAAAAGGTGCGGCGCGGATTGCGCGGATTGGCCTTGATGAATTCGATCGGCACCTTGCGCTGCGCGCGCGGACGATCGACGTGCTGGGCCTCGCCGCCGACATCACCGATCAGACTTGCAAGTCCCCGGCCCAGTCGCGAACGCGCTTCATCGGCCATCGCCAGCTCCCTTGGATTCACGGTGCAGCACTCCAGAACTGAATTTCAAATCGTAGGGTGGGTTAGCGCAGCGTAACCCACCATTGGTTAGTCCGGGGGCGAGAGACCTGGTGGGTTACGCTACGCTAACCCACCCTACGCACCGTCAATGCGTCGTGCGCAGCTCGCGCTCGCGCTGGATCACTTCGGTGGCGAGCCGCAGATATGCTTCGCTGCCGACGCATTTGAGATCGTAGACCAGCACCGGCTTGCCGTAGGACGGCGCCTCCGAGATGCGTACGTTGCGCGGGATCATGGTCTTGTAGACCTTCTCGCCCATGAACTGGCGGACGTCGGCGACGACCTGGTTCGAGAGGTTGTTGCGCGAGTCGAACATGGTCAGCACGATGCCGTGGATCGACAGGTTCGGATTGAGCGTCGAGCGCACCTGCTCCACCGTCTGCAGCAATTGCGACAGACCTTCGAGCGCGAAGAACTCGCACTGCAGCGGCACCAGGATCGCATCGGAGGCCGCCATCGCGTTCACCGTGAGCAGGTTGAGCGAGGGCGGGCAGTCGATCAGCACATAGGTGTAGTCGGCATCCGGCGAGACATTGTTGTTGAGCGCACCGATGGCATCGCGCAGCTTGAAGGCGCGGCCGGGTGTGGTGCCGAGCTCGAGCTCGAGACCGGAGAGATCCATCGTCGAGGGCGCGATGTGCAGCCGCGGCACCGCGGTCGAGACCACAGCTTCGCGCAAGGCGGCTTCGCCAACCAGCACGTCATAGGTCGAGCAGGAGCGGTTGCGGCGGTCGATGCCGAGGCCGGTCGAGGCGTTGCCCTGGGGATCGAGATCGACGACCAGGACGCGTTCGCCGATTGCCGCGAGTGCCGTACCCAAGTTAATCGCTGTGGTTGTTTTTCCCACGCCGCCCTTCTGGTTCGCCAGTGCCAGGATGCGCGGATGGCCGTGCGGTACCTCGCTGGTCGGTTCCTGGGTCTGCTCTTGCTGCGGCTCGTCAATCACGGTCATCGAATTTCCCCACTCAGCCCCTGAAGCCTCAGCTGCGCCGTTCGGCGGCGTTGAGCTCCACGATCCAGCCGTCACCCGTGCGGCTTTGGTGGAGCTGAGGCGTAATATTCCAATATTTAGCGGCTTCGGTCAATTCGGCCTCTACATCTTGACCCTTAGGAAATAACGCCTTTGCGCCCTGGCGCATCAGCGGCTCCGCAAAGCCGATGAGCTGATGTAGCGGAGCCAGCGCACGCGCGGTGACGCAATCGACGGGGCCAGTGATTCTATCCACATTATCCCCGATCTCAGCGAGATGTACGACTCCCGGAGATGTGGTGACGCGGATCGCTTCGCGCAAAAACGCAGCCTTCTTGGCGATCCGCTCGACGAGATGGACGCTGGCGCCGGGGGTCTCGGCCATGGCACAGGCCAGGACGACGCCGGGAAAGCCGCCACCGCTGCCAAGATCGGCCCAGCGTTTTGCAATCGGCGCAAGATCGACGAGTTGAAGCGAATCGGCGATGTGCCGCGTCCAGAGGTGCGGCAAGGTCGAGGGCGCGACCAGATTGGTCTTGGCCTGCCACTCCCGCAGCAGTGCGATGTAGCGGTCGAGCCGGGCTTCCGTTTCATGTGAAACGGGCGCGAGCTTCAGTGCTGCGCGCTTGTCGGCGGCGATGATGGAATCGAGCGCCTGATCATTGGCGCTGGCTTTGCCGAACTTCGGCTTGGCCCCGCCCTCACCTACTCCGGCACGTCGCGATAGCTCTTTGTCCCTGCCCGGTCCGCGCTGTTTCACGTGAAACCTATGCGATGGCCTTGGAGGACTTTCGTGCCTCACGCCGAAGATAGGCGGCGAGGATGCCGAGCGCAGCCGGCGTCATGCCGTCAATCCGGCCGGCCTGGCCGACGGTGAACGGCCGCGCCTTCTCCAGCTTGGCCCGCACCTCGTTGGAGAGACCGGGGACGAGGCTGTAATCGACCTCTGTGAGCACCAGTCCCTCGTCGCGCCTGAAGGCATCGACGTCGGCGCTCTGGCGCTCAAGATAGACATCGTACTTGGCGTCGATCTCAAGATGAGTCGCGATGACAGGATCGATCCCCGCCAGCTCAGGCCAGATCGTTCGGACCTGGCTCCAGCCGATCTCCGGATAGGCCATCAGCTCGAAGGCCGACCGGCGCTGGCCGTCGCGGTTCAGGGACAATCCGCGCTTGATCGCCTCGTTCGGGGTGATCGTCAGCGACTTCGAGAGCGTCCTGGCTGCATTCAGCGCGTCCATCTTGGCGCGATGGTGGAAGGTCCGGGCGTTTCCAACACATCCCAGGGCGATGCCCTTCTCGCTCAGACGCTGATCCGCATTGTCCGCCCGCAGCGTGAGCCGGTACTCGGCCCGCGAGGTGAACATCCGATAGGGTTCGCTGATCCCGCGGGTGACCAGGTCGTCGATCATCACACCGAGATAGCCGTCGGCACGATCGAACACCGTCAGCGCCGCCCCGCTCGCAGCAAGCGCCGCGTTCAGGCCGGCGACGATGCCCTGCCCTGCCGCCTCTTCGTATCCGGTGGTGCCGTTGATCTGCCCCGCCAGGAACAGACCGCGCAGACGCTTGGTCTGGAGGGTCGGATCAAGCTCACGGGGATCGATGTGGTCGTACTCGATGGCATAGCCCGGACGGACCATCTTCACCCGCTCCAGACCAGGGATGCTGGCGAGGATCGCGAGCTGGACCTCTTCGGGGAGCGAGGTCGAGATGCCGTTGGGATAGACCGTGCTGTCATCGAGCCCTTCCGGCTCCAGGAAGATCTGATGGCCGTCGCGGTCGCCGAAGCGGACGATCTTGTCCTCGATCGAGGGGCAATAGCGCGGCCCGGAGCTCTTGATCTGACCGGAGTACATCGGCGAGCGATGAACATTGGCCCGGATCACCTCATGGGTGGCGGCCGTGGTCCGGGTGATGCCGCACTGGATCTGCGGGGTCGTGATCCGCTCGGTCATGACCGAGAATGGCTCCGGCGGTTCGTCTCCGGGCTGCATCTCGACCGCGAACCAATCGATCGTGGTGCCGTCCAGACGCGGCGGCGTACCGGTCTTGAGCCGTCCCAGGGCGAAGCCGGCACGCTCAAAGGACGTGGAAAGACCCATCGCCGGGGCCTCACCGACACGGCCGGCCGGCCAATTCTTCTCGCCGAGATGAATGAGACCACGCAGGAAGGTGCCGGTGGTGACCACCACAGCCCCTGCCCGAAGCTCCCGGCCGTCCGCCAGGCGAAGTCCCGTCACCCGGCCATCGGCCACGATCAGCTCGTCGGCCTCGCCTTCAATGACGGACAGTCCCTCGGTCTCCCGGATCGCGGCCTGCATGGCCGCCGCATAGAGTTTTCGGTCAGCCTGAGCCCGAGGACCACGGACAGCCGGACCCTTGCGACGATTGAGCACGCGAAACTGGATGCCGCCGGCATCGCCCACGCGGCCCATCAGACCATCGAGCGCATCGACCTCCCGCACAAGATGCCCCTTGCCGAGACCGCCGATAGCGGGATTGCAGGACATCGCGCCGACCGTGGAAAAGCGGTGCGTCACCAGCGCGGTCGTCGCGCCCATCCGGGCAGACGCAGCTGCGGCTTCACAGCCGGCGTGACCGCCGCCAATCACGATGACGTCGAAGCTCTCTCGCTCTGTTCGCATGAGCGGACTTCTAGCTCAGAGGCGGGAAAGCCGGAAGCGGAAACTGGAAGGTGGATGTTTCACGTGAAACGGGGCGGTTTCGGAGCGGAAATCGATTTCGCGAGAACACAGTAGAAAGATCGTTGTTGCGACTGCTCTTCCCGCGGACGCAAATGGACAGCCACGTTTCACGTGAAACCAAGTTCGGTTGGCGGCCCAAGATGTCTGAATTCGATGGGAACCACCCGCGCTCTTCCGCAGCAAAGCACGCCCATAGTCCTCTGCCCGTGTCCCGGACCGGCAGCAACGCGCGCGTTGCTGCGCCGAGCCGGGGCTCAGAAGCTGCGAGCTGAGTCGGGGTACACTAAGGAGAGAGCGAAGAGACTGTTACGGCAGCTCCTGTTTCACGTGAAACAAACGTCGCGAACCTGACCCGTTTCACGTGAAACATAAGGAATGGAACAAGTGCTAGTTCTACATTGAAGAACTAGAGCTACTTTCCAATGCAAAACTTCTGGAAGATGGCCCCCAGAACGTCCTCGACGTCGACCCGGCCCAGCAGCCGGCCCAAGGCATAAGCGGCCGCTCGCAATTCCTCAGCGGCCAGCTCTTCGCCCTCTTCTACAAGCTCAAGGCTCCGGCGCAAGCTGTCCAACGCGCGACTCAACAGCTCCCGCTGGCGCGCCCTGGTCACAACGGCGCCCTCGCTGGTTGCGAAGAACTCGGCCGCGAATTCAACGAGGGCCTCAACCAGCTCCGGGATGCCATCGCCCTCACGCGCCGAGATCGCAAACTCATCGCGCACGGCAGCGCCTCCGGCTCTGCCCAGATCGATCTTGTTGCGGATGATCCAGACCGGGCCACCGGACCGATCACTATCCCTCCCGGAATTCCGAAGCGTCCGCATCGTCTCCGGATCCACGGCTTGCTCGGACTCGACCAGCCACAACACCAGGTCGGCATCCTCGGCCCGCGCCCGCGCCCGGCGCACGCCCTCCTGCTCGACCGGATCGTCGGTCTCGCGGATGCCCGCGGTGTCGATGATTGTGACGGGGTAGCCGTCGAGGTCGAGCTGGATCTCGATCACGTCGCGCGTCGTGCCGGCATGCGGCGAGACGATCGCGACCTCGCGGCGCGCGAGCTGGTTCATTAGCGTCGACTTGCCGACATTCGGCTCACCCGCGATCGCGACCACGAGCCCGTCGCGAAGGCGTTCAGAATGTCCCTGTGCCGCAAGGACTTCTTTGATTTCGTCATGCAGCGCTGCGATCGCCTTCACCGCCGGAGCCCGCAATTCTGCCGGCACATCGCCTTCGTCGGAAAAATCGATGCCGGCTTCGATCAGCGCCGACGCCTCGATAATTCGTTCGCGCCAGTCGCGCGCGCGGTCGCCAAGCAGGCCCTGCAATTGCCGCAGCGCCTGGCGCCGCTGCCGGTCGGTATCGGCGTGGATGAGATCGTCGAGACCCTCGGCCTCGGTGAGATCGAGCTTGCCGTTCTCGAACGCACGTCGGGTGAATTCACCTGGCTCGGCCGCCCGCGTATTCTGAATAACCGAAATAGAGGCAAGCAGCGCCGCCAGCACCGCGCGTCCGCCATGGACGTGAAATTCGGCGACGTCCTCGCCGGTCGCGCTGCCCGGTCCTGGAAACCAGAGCACCACCGCATCGTCGATCGGCTGGCCAGCCCTGTCGCGGAGCAGCCGGCGGCTGGCCTGCCGCGGTGCCGGCAGCTTGCCCGCAAGCGTCGTCAGTATCTGGCCAGCCTGAGGTCCCGACACGCGGACCACGGCGATCGCGCTCGGCGCCCGGCCGGACGACAACGCAAAGATGGTCTGGTCTCGCGGATGCATGGCCTATTTGTCCGGCTGCCGATCAAAAGGCAAATACCCGTTCCGGCGACAAGACGGCACGATTTGCTGCGCTGTATGCTGCAAAAATTCCTAATATTGCACAGCAATATATCAGGGAATTTTGCTGCAATTAATCCCGACACCTTTCTCGATGGACCGCGGGATTTCAACGATTACTTATATAAATCAACATATTAATTGAATAGCAGCCCCGGCATCATACCGCCTTCCATGCTGCGTATCATCTGCAACAAAGCCCGCACAACAAAAAGGGCGCCCGGAGGCGCCCTTTGAACTTGAACAGACTATGTTGCACCGCACTCAGGTGTTCATGGAGTCGAAGAACTCCGAATTGCTCTTGGTCGAGCGCAGCTTGTCGAGCAGGAAGTCGATCGCATCCATCGTGCCCATCGGATTGAGGATGCGGCGCAGCACGTACATCTTCTTGAGCACCTGCGGATCGGTGATGAGCTCCTCCTTGCGGGTGCCGGAGCGCGAAATGTCGATCGCCGGGAAGGTGCGCTTGTCCGAGACCTTGCGGTCCAGGATCAGTTCCGAGTTACCGGTGCCCTTGAACTCTTCGAAGATGACTTCGTCCATGCGGCTGCCGGTATCGACCAGCGCGGTCGCGATGATGGTCAGCGAGCCGCCCTCCTCGATGTTACGGGCGGCACCGAAGAAGCGCTTGGGGCGCTGCAGTGCGTTGGCGTCGACACCGCCGGTCAGCACCTTGCCGGATGACGGCACCACCGTGTTGTAGGCGCGGCCGAGACGCGTGATCGAATCGAGCAGGATCACGACGTCACGGCCATGCTCGACCAGACGCTTTGCTTTTTCGATCACCATCTCGGCGACCTGGACGTGGCGCACCGCCGGCTCGTCGAAGGTCGACGACACGACCTCGCCCTTCACCGAGCGCTGCATGTCCGTGACTTCTTCCGGACGCTCGTCGATCAAGAGCACGATCAGATAGCACTCGGGATGGTTATGCGTGATCGAGTGCGCGATGTTCTGCATCAGCACGGTTTTACCCGTGCGTGGCGGCGCAACGATCAATGCGCGCTGGCCCTTGCCGATGGGAGCGACGATGTCGATCACGCGTGCAGACAGGTCTTTGCGCGTCGGATCGTCGATTTCCATGCGGAAACGCTGATTTGGAAACAACGGCGTGAGGTTGTCGAAATTGACCTTGTGCTTGGCCTTTTCCGGATCCTCGAAATTGAGCGTGTTGACCTTCAGCAGCGCGAAATAGCGCTCGCCCTCCTTCGGGCTGCGAATATGGCCTTCGATGGTGTCGCCGGTGCGCAGGCCGAAGCGACGGATCTGCGACGGCGAAACGTAGATGTCGTCGGGGCCCGGCAGATAATTCGCATCGGGCGAGCGGAGGAAACCGAAGCCATCGGAGAGCACTTCGACCACGCCCTGGCCGACAATGTCGGTCTCGGCGAGTGCGAGCTGCTTGAGGATCGCAAACAGCAGCTCCTGTTTGCGCATCGTGCTGGCGTTCTCGACCCCATTCTCCTCCGCAAACGAGACGAGCTCGGCTGGCGTTTTGGACTTGAGGTCTTCGAGTTTAATTTCCCGCATTGGGGTGGTCCTGTGGGGTAACCTAGGAGGGGGGTGCGAGGAGGCTCTGAAATGCGGACGTGAGAAGAGAAAGTCCGCAGGTCTGGCAAGGAGAGTGCCGGTGAGGCTTCAAACCTGATGCGGTGTCCGGCCTCTGGAAAGCTCAGACACAACCACATCCGCCTGCGTTGGGTGGGATATCGACAATATAGAAAATCGCTTCCTGCTCCGCAAGCCGAAGCACTGAGCTAATCGTCAGGCGCCTTGCCTAGAACGGCTTCACGATCACCATGATGACGATGAAAATCATCAGGACGGTCGGCACTTCATTGATAATTCGATAGAATTTCTGGGTCCGCGGGCGCCGGTCGGCGGCGAAATCCTTCAGCCAGCGGGAAAAAAAGCCGTGGACCGCAGACATCGCCAGGACCAGTGCCAGTTTTACGTGCAGCCAGCCGAACGAGAACCAATGGCCGGACCAGGCGAGATAGAGCCCGGCGAGCCAGGTGACGATCATGGCGGGGTTGATGATGGCCTTGAGCAGCCGGCGTTCCATCACCTTGAACGTTTCCGACTGCTTCGAGCCGATCTCGGCCTCGGAATGATAGACGAACAGCCGCGGCAGATAGAGCATGCCCGCCATCCAGGCGATGACGGCGATCACATGCAGCGCCTTGATCCAGAGATAGACGTCTTCGAACATTTTCGCGGGTCCGGCTTCTGCCCAGTGAAGGGAACTGGGGATAGTAAGAACTCGTTAAGGTCTCACCGTGCACACATATCCGTCCGTAGCGCCTTCCTCAAATCTAGAATCTTAGATTCTTAAGGTCTGAGTCTATGTGACCGTGGATTGGACTCATGCAATTCCATCCGCGGGTTCACGCGCGCTTTTTCACACCCATCAACATATCCGGATTGCTCTTGGCGCTTTGCGATAAGCCGACCAGCTTCAAAGGCTTGCGCCTTTCTGTCGGCAGCTTATCAAGGGGGTTGTCCGCGCAATCCCTTTTTCGTCACGGCGGGCCGGCGAACTTGTTCAGACCGGCAGCGGTGTGAAGAAAATTGGCCCTTGTCCCGCCCCTGGTGTCGCACATCCCTTTCCAAGGGGTTAAGCTCCACAGAAATCCACAATCCGTCCCGCCCTCATCCCAAGAGTTTTTGTGCCGACCTCGAACAATTATTTCCATCTGCACCTCGTCTCCGATTCCACCGGCGAGACGCTGATCACCGTGGCCCGCGCGGTTGCCGCCCAATACGCCAACGTGACGCCGGTCGAGCATGTCTATCCGCTGGTGCGCAGCCAGAAGCAGCTCGATCGCGTGCTCGACGAGATCGAGGAAGCCCCGGGGATCGTGCTGTTCACGCTGCTGGAGAAGGACCTGGTCTCCAGGCTCGAGGACAAGTGCAAGGAGATCAATGTTCCGAGCCTGTCGATCATCGGCCCGGTGATGCAGCTGTTCGAAGCCTATCTCGGGGCTGCGACCACGGGCCGCGTCGGCGCTCAGCACGTCCTCAACGCGGAATATTTCAAGCGTATCGACGCGCTGAACTACACGATGATCCACGACGACGGTCAGCATGTCGATGGCCTCAACGATGCCGACGTCGTCCTGGTCGGCGTGTCCCGCACCTCGAAAACGCCGACGTCGATTTATCTCGCCAATCGCGGCATCCGCACCGCCAACGTGCCACTGGTTCCGGGCATTCCGGTGCCCTCGCAATTGGAGACGCTGACGCGGCCGCTGGTCGTCAGCCTGCACGCGACGCCGGAACGCCTGATCCAGATTCGTCAGAATCGCCTGCTCTCGATGGGAGCGGAGTCCGGCAGCGACACCTACACCGACAAGCAATCGGTCACCGAGGAAGTCGCTTTTGCGCGCAAGCTCAGCGCCAAGCACGATTGGCCATTGCTGGACGTCACGCGTCGCTCGATCGAGGAAACCGCGGCGGCGATCATGAAGCTCTACAGCGATCGCCAACGCAACCGACCTTCCGAATAGTTTGCGCAATGGGTCTGTGGCTCGGCACATCTCCGTTGATCCTGGCCTCGCAGAGCAGCGCGCGAAAGCTGCTGCTGGCCAATGCCGGGCTGGAGTTCAAGGCTGTTACCGCCGATATCGACGAACGCGGTATTCAGGCCGCTTCAGAGCTTTCAAATCCACGCGAGATCGCCCTGCTGCTGGCGCGCGAAAAGGCCAAGGCGGTCTGCGCCCGTCATCCCGGGAGCTACGTGATCGGCGCCGATCAGACGCTGGCGCTTGGCTACCGTCTCTTCAACAAGCCCACGGGCCGTTCGCAGGCATTGGCGCAATTGCGCGATCTTGCCGGCAACAGCCACGAGTTGAATTCCGCAGTGGCCGTGGCGCATGACGGCAAGATTGTTTTCGAGGACGTCTCGATCGCCCGCATGACCATGCGTGAGATGACCGAGAGCGAGCTTTCAGCCTATCTGGACGCTGCCGGCGACGCCGTCACGACCAGCGTCGGCGCCTATCAGCTCGAGGGTCTGGGCATCCATTTGTTCGAGCGCATCGAGGGCGATCATTTCACCATTCTCGGCCTGCCGCTGCTGCCGCTGCTTGCGTTCCTGCGGCGTGAACGGCTAGTTGCGGTGTGAATGACGGAGATGGCTGGGCGCTGATGCGGATCCTGGGACTGACCGGCTCGATCGGGATGGGAAAATCCACCACCGCGAAACTGTTCGCGGAGGCCGGCGTGCCCGTCTACGACGCCGATGCCGCCGTGCATCGGCTCTACGAGGGCGAAGCGGCGCCCGCGATCGAGGCTGCTTTCCCCGGCACCACCGTCAACGGCAAGGTGGACCGGCCAAAACTGTCGGCGCGCGTCGTGCACGATCCCGCCGCGATCAAGCAGCTCGAGCAGATCGTTCATCCGATGCTCGGCGCCTCCCGGCAAAAATTCTTCGCTGAGGCCGAGGCCGCCAAGGCGCCGGTCGTGGTGCTGGACATCCCGCTCCTGTTCGAGACCGGCGGCGAGAAGCGGGTGGATGCCGTGGTCGTGGTGTCGACCTCGCCGGAACTCCAGCGCGAACGGGTGCTGGCGCGGGGCACAATGGATGAAGCCAAGCTCGATGCCATCATCGCCAAGCAGACGCCCGATGCCGAGAAGCGCAAGCGGGCCGATTTCGTGGTGGATACCTCGCACGGACTTGAGCCGGTGCGGGCGCAAATCGCGCACATCCTGGCCGAGGTCGTTAAGATGCCGCAGCGGCGAACCTGATTCGCCGCCTCACACGGCTCTCACGACATTGATCTCAAGACACTGACGCCAAGACATGCGCGAAATCGTCCTCGACACCGAAACTACCGGCCTCGATCCGCTTCGCGGCGATCGTCTGGTCGAAATCGGCTGCGTCGAGATCCTCAACCGCATGCCGACGGGCCAGTCGTATCACGTCTATATCAATCCTGAGAGGGACATGCCGGCGGAAGCCTTCGCGGTGCACGGGCTGTCGGCCGAATTCCTGTCGACCAAGCCGCTGTTCCACGAGGTCGTCGATGCGTTTCTGGAGTTCATCGGCGATGCGCCGCTGGTGATCCACAACGCCTCGTTCGACATCGGCTTCATCAACGCCGAGCTCGACAGGATCAAGCGCGCGGCGATCCCGCGTGAGCGGCTTGTCGATACGCTGCTGCTGGCGCGGCGCAAGCATCCGGGCGTGTCGAACCGCCTCGACGATCTCTGCTCGCGCTATGCAATCGACAATTCACACCGCACCAAGCACGGCGCGCTGCTGGACGCCGAGCTGCTGGCCGAGGTCTATGTCGATCTGGTCGGAGCGCGGCAGTCGCGGCTGCTCCTGGCGTCGGAAGCTCAGGAGATTCGCGTCAATGCGGCCGGCGATGCGCCGCGGCGGCAGCGCCTGGTGCCGCTTGCGCCGCGGACGTCGGACGCCGAGCGCGAGGCCCACCGGGCCTTCATAGCAACGCTCGGCGACAAGGCGATCTGGAACGAGTATCTCGTCGCTCCAGCTGCTGCTTCGGACGGTTAGCCCAGATTTAGGCTTGGCCGGTCTGGCCACCACCCTGGGCGGCCATTTGCCGCTCCATGTTCTGGCGATAGAGACCGACGAAGTCGACCGGATCCAGCATCAGCGGCGGGAACCCGCCGTCGCGCACCGCGGTCGCGATGATCTCGCGCGCGAACGGGAAGAGCAGGCGCGGGCACTCGATCATGACCAGCGGATGCAGATTCTCCTTCGGCACGTTGGCGATGCGGAACACGCCGGCATAAGCGAGCTCGAACGAGAACATGATCTTACCCGCGGTCTCGGCCTTGCCCTCGACCGACAGCGTCACCTCGAACTCCTGTTCGCTGAGATTGTTGGCGCTGACGTTGATCTGGATGTTGATCTGGGGCGGCTGGCTCTGCTGCTGGAGTGAGCTGGGCGCGTTCGGATTTTCGAACGACAGGTCCTTGGTATATTGCGCCAGCACGTTGAGCTGGGGAGCCTGGGCCGCCTCGGGAGGGGTGCCGTTACCGTTGGTCATGAGAGTCTCTCCTTACCCGATTTGGGCTGAATTTCGCGGCGGTTGGCTAACATAGGGCCGCCTCGTTCCACAAGGACGAACGGTCCCGGGCGGGGATTCGGGCCGCGCCGACACCTGTGACGGTCATCCTGCCATTTTCGTAAAATAGCGCCTTAAACGATTGAAGATACGCGATTTCCGGGCAGGATCGGGTTTCCCCTTAAGCATAAAACGCGCTACACTCAGTGCTGTGCCAAAAGGCGCCATTGGCCGGGCAAGATTTCGTGCCTACATCCCAGGGACCTGATGTGGACCCAAAATGGTGATGTAGACTTGCCGTTCCCGTAGGGAACGGTCTACTGGCCGGATTGATTTTCCCGGCGACGACCCCAAAAGCGAAGACCCAGAGCAAAGACCAGAAAGCGAATCCGACGTGGACATCTACACCATCATCTTCCTGGCGCTGGCGGTCTTTATCTTTCTGCGGCTGCGCAGCGTGCTCGGGCAGCGGACCGGCAACGAACGGCCGCCGTTCGACCGGACCGCGGCCCGCAATGCGTTGGGGGGTGCCCAGGACAACAACGTCGTGACCATGCCGGGCAAGGTGATCGACCAGGCCCCGTTGGCGCCGTCGGCCGATCCGACCCCGCCCTCCGACCGCTGGAAGGGCCTGACCGAACCCGGCACCGCGCTGGCGCAGGGCCTGGATGCCATCGTCGACAAGGATTCCACGTTCGACCCGCGTCATTTCATCTCGGGCGCCCGCGGCGCCTACGAGATGATTGTGCTGGCTTTTGCCAATGGCGACCGCCGCGCGCTGCGCGACCTGCTGTCGTCGGAGGTCTATGAGAGCTTCGACGCCGCGATCAAGGAGCGCGAGAAGAACGAGCAGAAGACCGAGACCCGCTTCGTCTCGATCGACAAGGCCGAGCTCGTCGGCGCCGAGCTGCGCGACCGCACCGCCCAGCTCACCGTGCGCTTCGTCTCGCAGATGATCTCGGCCACCCGCGACAAGGCCGGCAACATCGTCGACGGCAGCGCCGACACGGTGGCCGACATTACCGACATCTGGACTTTCGCCCGCGACATCACCTCTCGCGATCCGAACTGGAAGCTGGTTGGCACCGGAAGCGCGAATTAAGATCCTACTGAAGACCAGCGCGACCGCGCTTTGCGCAGGCGTCGTCGTGCTGTCGTCGTTTTCGCTCGGCGCCGAGGCGGCGCGGCGCCACTATCGCAACCATCACCATCATCATCCGCCGCAATTGCCTGCCGCACCATTGCGGGCCTTGCCCTATCCGCAGCTTCCTCTGCCGTTCGAAATTCCAGGCGCGCAATATTTGCCGCTGGCCTGGGCGGATGTGAAAGGCTGGAGCGATGACGATCACCTCGCCGCTTACAAGACGTTCCGCGCCAGCTGCCGCTCGATCAATGCGCAGAACGGCGCGGCTGAACCCAAGGCTGAACCCAAGGCGCTCGGTGGATCGCTGAGCGAACCGTGCCGGGCGGCAAAACCGCTCGAGATCACCGACGACGCCAAAGCCAAGACTTTCTTCGAGGAGAATTTCGCGCCGCTGCGAATCTCGCGCCTCGGCGAGCCCGATGGTTTCGTCACCGGCTATTACGAGCCGGTGCTGGAGGGATCGCGCACGCAGACCGAAATCTACAACGTTCCGGTCTACCGCCGCCCCTCGAATCTGTTCGTGCGCGGCTACAAGCAGGATTCGGTGAGCCTGCCCAACAAGGGCCCAGTCTATCGCAAGATCGGCCGCCGCAAGCTGGTGCCCTATTACGACCGTGGCGAGATCGAGGACGGCAAGATCGCCGGCCGCGGGCTGGAGATCGCCTGGCTGAAGGACCCGACCGATCTGTTGTTCGCGCAGATCCAGGGCTCGGCGCGGATCAAGTTCGACGACGGAAGCTCGGTCCGGCTGAACTACGACGCCTATAACGGCTATCCCTACACCGCGGTGGGGCGCATCCTGATCGAACGCGGCATCATTCCGAAGGAAGAGATGTCGATGCACAAGATCAGGGAATGGATGGCGCAGAATCCTGATGGGGCCAAGGAGCTGCGCCGCCAGAACCGCGCCTACATCTTCTTCCGCGAGGTCAACCTCTCCGACAAGGACGAGGCGGTGGGCGCGCAAGGCATTCCGCTGACGGCGGGACGCTCGATCGCGGTCGATAAATCGCTGCATGTTTACGGCACGCCGTTTTTCATCGAGGGCGAGCTGCCGATCGAATCCGAACGCGCAAAGACGCCGTTCCACCGGCTGATGATCGCGCAGGACACCGGCTCGGCGATCATCGGGCCCGCGCGCGCCGATCTGTTTTTCGGCGCCGGTCAGGACGCCGGACGCGTCTCCGGCCGGCTGCGCCATCCCATGCACTTTGTGATGCTGGTGCCGAAGGGCCTCGATCCCTCCGTGCGCGCCGCGCGGCTGCCGGTGCCTGATCCGCGCCCCACCGAGAAGATCGCAAAGCTGTTTCCGCAAACCGATCCGAGCAAGGGGATGACGAAACCGGCCGCTACCGCCGGCTCAGCGGACAACAAGAACGAAACGATTGCCACCGCCGGTCCTGTCCCGCTACCAGTGCCGCGTCCTGCGATCGAGCCTGCCTCCGAGCCGCGGCGTCCCGTGAAGAATCGTCCTCATCGGCAGCAATGAAACGACCGTCCCGTCCGCCCGTGCTGGAGCCTCGCCCCTCGCCGCGCCGCCGCGCGCTGAGCGAGGAGGAGCGCGCGCTGTGGGACTTCGTTGCCAAACAGGTCAAGCCGCTGCGGAAGCATCGCGCGGCGAAAGCGCACGCCGCTCCGCGCACCGAGCCTTTGCCCGCAATATCCGTCTCGCGGCCAGCGCCATCGCCTCGGCCGATTGCCGCAGCGCCGGCGCCGCGCACCACAAAACCGGCCGTCCCACCGCTGGCTCCGCTCGGCAAGCGCGAGCGGACAAAGCTGTCGCGCGGCCGCAGCGAGATCGAGGCGCGGCTCGATCTGCACGGCATGACCCAGACGCGCGCCCATCGCGCGCTGAGCGGCTTTCTGCACCGCGCCCATCACGACGGCCTGACCTTCGTGCTCGTCATCACCGGCAAGGGCCGCAGCGGCGGCGAAAGCGGCGTCCTGCGGCGTCAGGTGCCGGAATGGTTGAGCCTGCCGGAATTCCGCGCCTTCGTCGTCGGCTTCGAGACGGCCCATATCGGCCACGGCGGCGAGGGCGCGCTGTATGTGCGGATCAGGCGGGCGAGGCTCTAGTTGTTTTACACCTCTCCCGCTTGCGGGAGAGGTCGGCGCGTCCCGGGCGATGCGAAGCATCGTCCCGAGCGCCGGGTGAGGGCTTTCTCCTCTTGGGGAATCCCTCTGCGGAAACACCCTCTCCCCAACCCTCTCCCGCAAGCGGGAGAGGGAGCGCACCGTCTAAAACGGCCGGACGATGCCGACGCGCGGGATCAGGGTGATGATCAGGCCGAAGATATTTGTCTTGCGATCCTCGGCCGGAATCAGCGGAGCTTCCTGCTTCGCCGGCAGCATCTTCACCGCGTGCAGGATCAGGAACAGGCAGACCGCCCAGTTCGAAATCCAGCGCGAATAGTCGAACACCATCGCGAACATCACGAGAGTGGCAAGGCTGACGCCGATCAGCGCCGCGATCACGAGCCGCTTGTGCAGATCGCTGGCGAGCGCACCGACCAGGCTCGCGAAGAAGCGCCACAGCGGCGTGTGCAGCCAGATCAGCAGCGCGAACACCGGCACGCCGAGGATGTTGTGCGGCAGGCGCCCCCAGGTGTCCGAGACCTCCTTCGCCAGCGGCTGGTACCAGATATAGGCGAATTGCAAGAGGTCGGTGCGCGACGGATCGGCCATGCGCGTTTTCAAGTACGCGACGAAGTCCGCTTCCGGAATCGGCATCGTTCCCCAAAATTGCGCGGCGAAGAACAGCGCGGAGACGACAAGCGAGGCGATAATGCCGAAGACGACGTTGCTGCGATTGAGCCCGTAAGCGAGATAGTGCCTGATCACGACGATGGTAACGATGGTCGGCACATACATCAACAGATGAATGTGGTGGATCAGCACGAGGATGACCGAGAACAGCGCTGCTGTTGCGACGAACAGCAGCGAGCCCGCCGGCATCAGCAAGAGGACGAGCGCGAGCGCACAGCCGTAGATGTCGAAATGGCCGAGCGTGTGCATGAAATTCTTCAGGAAGAACGGCGAGCCCGCCATCAAGACGAACAGCGGCAGCGTCTTGGCGGTGAAGCCGAAGGTCTTCTGAAACAGTCTTGCATAGAGGCCGAGCGTGATCAGCCACGTCGCCCCGCCGAGCGCGAACACCAGCCACACCGGCACCTTGTCGGTGAACAGCGCGACGATGGCGCCGACCAGGGCGCGCTTGATGAAGCCGAAATGATAGTCGACCAGGAGGTGGATGTAGGGGACGTAAGGCGGCAGCTCGATCTTGTGAACGAACACGCCGACGATGACCGCCGCGTTGATCGCGAGCAACAGGCGCCAGGGATTTTTCTGAATTTGAGCGATCACGCCGCACCTGAAGTGGCGCGAACTACCTCCGCTGTCGTCCCGGGCAAGCAAAGCGCGACCCGGGACCCATAACCACAGGAGGTCGAGTGTGCCGGGATCGGAGCCGCCATCTGTTTCAACAAGGACCGCTGGTGGTTATGGGTCCCCGCGTTCGCGGGGACGACGCCGGAATGAATACCGCGGGCCTGTCGAATTACAAAATAAACCGGCTCAGATCCGCGTTCTTGGCGAGGTCGCCGACGTGCTTCTGCACGAAATCCGCATCGACCCGGACGGTCTCGCCGTTGCGGTCGGGGGCGGTGAAGGAGATCTCGTCCAGCACCCGCTCCATCACGGTCTGCAACCGTCGCGCGCCGATGTTCTCGACGGCCGAGTTCACGGCAACCGCGACGTCGGCCAGCGCGTCGATCGCGCCGTCGGTGATGTCGAGCGTCACGCCCTCGGTCTGCAACAAGGCAACATATTGCTTGATCAGCGAGGCCTCGGGCTCGGTCAGGATGCGGCGCATGTCGTCGCGGGTCAGCGCCTGCAATTCGACGCGGATCGGCAGGCGGCCCTGCAATTCCGGCAGCAGGTCTGACGGTTTGGCGACATGGAAGGCGCCGGAGGCGATGAACAGGATGTGGTCGGTCTTCACCGCGCCGTGCTTGGTCGAGACCGTGGTGCCCTCGATCAGAGGCAGTAGATCGCGCTGCACGCCCTCGCGCGAGACGTCGCCGGCGGCGCGGCCCTCGCGCGCGCAGATCTTGTCGATCTCATCCAGGAACACGATGCCGTTGTTCTCGACCGCGCTGATCGCCTCCAGCGTCAGCTGATCATTGTCCAGCAGCTTGTCGGATTCCTCGTTGACGAGGATTTCGTGCGAGCCCTCGACCGTGAGCCGCCGCGTCTTGCTGCGGCCACCGAGCTTGCCGAAGATGTCGCCGATCGAGATCGCGCCCATCTGCGCGCCCGGCATGCCCGGGATCTCGAACATCGGCATGCCGCCGCCCGAGGACTGCGTCTCGATCTCGATTTCCTTGTCGTTGAGCTCGCCGGCGCGCAGCTTCTTGCGGAAGGATTCCCGCGTCGTGGACGAGGCATTGGCACCGACCAGCGCATCGAGCACGCGCTCCTCGGCGGCGAGCTGAGCGCGGACGTGCACGTCCTTGCGCTTTTTCTCTCGGACCTGGGCGATCGCGACCTCGACGAGATCGCGCACGATCTGCTCGACGTCGCGGCCGACATAGCCGACCTCGGTGAATTTCGTCGCTTCCACCTTCAGGAACGGCGCGTTCGCGAGTTTTGCCAACCGCCGCGCGATTTCCGTCTTGCCGACGCCGGTGGGGCCGATCATCAGAATGTTCTTCGGCAGCACCTCTTCGCGCAAGGAGCCGGACAGCTGCTGCCGCCGCCAGCGGTTGCGCAGCGCGATCGAGACGGCGCGCTTGGCATCGGCCTGGCCGACGATGAAACGATCGAGTTCGGAAACGATTTCGCGGGGGGAGAAGTCTGTCATGGGACCTTAGCTAGGGTCAGTTGCGGGCGAGGACAAGCCGCTTTTTCAGCCGTCAGATGATCGGCAGGCCGGATTGCCATTGCTTCACGACGTCGATCGGATGGATCAGCATCAGGATGTTGAGCGTCAGATTGTCGCGAATGTGGAGCGCCAGCATGATCTCGAAGGCGAGGCCGATCAGGACGGTTATCGAGACCGGCAGCACGCGCGCGGCGAGGAACCCCAGCATCATGGCCAGAGTGTCGGAGACCGAGTTGACGATGCTGTCGCCGTAATAATCCAGCGAGATCGTGCCGGCGCGGTAGCGCTCGATGATGAACGGCGAGTTCTCGACGATCTCCCAGGCACCTTCGATCAGCATCGCGACGATCAGCCGTGCCGGCCAGGAGAGAGGCAGGAGCGGCAGGCGCGCGAACAACAGCCAGGTCAGGCCGTAGAACAGGAAGCCGTGCAGAACGTGCGAGAAGCTGTACCAGTCGGCGATATGCTGGGAATTCTCCGAGCTGTTCACCACGCCGTGCCACAGCTTGATGGTGCCGCAGGTGCAGATCGGCACCCGGCCCATCGCGAACAGGATCGCGGCCTGCAGCGCCAGCAGCGATGGCGCGATGGCGGCCCAGCCGAACGGCGGAAACGCGACCTTGCTCTCGCGCGCGTGGACCAGCGTCACGGCTCACGCACCATCAGCAGTGCCGCCGCATCCGGCGTATCGACTATGCGGTCGCGGAGGAAGCCGGCTTTCTCATAGGCGCGCAAGGCGCGTGCGTTGAAGGGGGCAGGATCGGTGACCATGCGCGGCAGACCCCTGCGAAACTGCTCATCGACGAACTGGCGGATGAACGCCGAGCCGTGACCGCGTCCGATCATGTCGCTTTCGCCGATGAACTGGTCGATCCCACGCGTGCCCTCCGGTTGTGGCCCGAAGCCTGTATTCCAGCCGGTCAGTCGATAGCACTGAAGATAGCCGAAGGGCTTGTCGCCGGCCAACACGATGAACTGGTCCATGGCGGGTTCATCGAGATCGCCGCTGACGAGGGCAAACTGCTCGTCCGGATCGCCCCACCAGTCCCGCACATGCACCTCGCCGAGCCACCGCCGGATCAGCGGCAGGTCGACGGCGGTCATCGGGCGGAAGGCGTAAATGGGTGCCACTCAGTTACCAAAGCTATGCTGCGCCCCTCTCCCGCTTGCTTGCGGGAGAGGGTCGTGGAGAGGGTGTCTCTACAATGGGACAGCCCCCAGAGGAGAGAGCCCCACCAGGCGCTTCGCGCCGACCTCCCCCGCAAGCGGGAGAGGTCGCACCGAGCTCGCGGATGGGCGTTCGGACAAATTACGCTCCACTATCCGGTCGCCAGGCTCTCGATGGTCACATTGCGGTTGGTGTAGACACAGATGTCCGCGGCGATGTCGAGGGAGCGGCGGACGATGGTCTCGGCGTCCTTGTCGGTGTCGAGCAGGGCTCGGGCCGCCGCCAGCGCGTAATTGCCGCCCGAGCCGATTGCCATCACGCCGGCCTCGGGCTCCAGCACGTCGCCGGTGCCGGTCAGCACCAGGGAGACGTCCTTGTCGGCCACGATCATCATGGCCTCCAGCCGCCGCAGATAGCGGTCGGTGCGCCAGTCCTTGGCGAGCTCCACCGCGGCACGGGTCAGCTGCCCCGGATATTGCTCGAGTTTGGCTTCCAACCGCTCGAACAGGGTGAAGGCGTCGGCGGTGGCGCCGGCAAAGCCGCCGATCACGTCGCCCTTGCCGAGCTTTCGGACCTTCTTGGCGTTGGACTTGATCACGGTCTGGCCGATCGAAACCTGGCCGTCGCCGCCAACCACCACCTTGCCGCCCTTGCGGACCGTCAAAATCGTGGTGCCGTGCCAGCTAGGCGAGCTGTTCTGGGAAGCCTGCATGAATGATCCTCGTTGTCCGGCCTGATTTAGGCGGTCGGGGGCAAGGGGACAACCTGGGCACAACGGGCCGTTCCGGGCCGAATTTCGCTCACCATAGGCAGAAGTAGAGGGCCCGCCAGCCGTTCCCGCAGTAGCGAAGGCGTCATTTGGCTGTTAATAGACAGGCGTTTTCGGCTCTCTAGCTAGGATGAAAGCCAGCTTTCAATGCGCACCGCGACGATCAAGCGCAAGACCAAGGAAACCGACATCGAGGTCTCCGTGAACCTCGATGGCACCGGCGTGGCCAATATCGCGACCGGCATCGGCTTTTTCGACCATATGCTCGATCTTCTCGCCCGCCATTCCCGCATCGACCTCACGGTCAAGGCGGTGGGCGATCTGCACATTGATTATCACCATACCACCGAAGACACCGGCATCGCGCTTGGCCAGGCGGTCAAGCAGGCGCTCGGCAACATGGCGGGCATCACCCGCTATGCCGGCGTGCACATGCCCATGGACGAGACGCTGTCGCGCGTGGTCATCGACATCTCGGGCCGCCCGTTCCTGGTGTTCAAGGCCGACTTCCCCCGCGACAAGATCGGTGAGTTCGATACCGAGCTGGTGCGCGAATGGTTCCAGGCCTTCGCCATGAACGCCGGCGTGACTCTGCACGTCGAGACCCTATATGGCGATAACAGCCACCATATCGCCGAGTCCTGCTTCAAGGGTCTGGCGCGGGCGCTGCGCACCGCCGTCGCGATCGATCCGAAAGCTGTGGGCGAGATCCCGTCCACCAAAGGCTCGCTCGGCGGCTGACGTCTTTCGGCCAGCGGCGGCACGCGCCGCTTGCGGTATCACTGAATCCCTAGGAACGGGGCATCACCATGCCTGTCTACACAGTTCATGCTCCCTCCCCGGCCGGAGCCGATCTGCGCGCGACCGACAAGTTCGTGTTCGTGCGTGACGGTTTTCATTTCTGGGCGATGGTCTTCGGCCCGTTCTGGCTGCTGTGGAATCGGCTGTGGCTGGCTCTGATCGGCTACCTGATCTTCGTGGCTGCATTCAATGCGGGGCTGTCGAGCCTTGGCGTCGGACGCTCGTCGATCTTCTTCGCCGATCTCATCGTTGCGCTGCTGATGGGCCTTGAGGCCGCGAGCCTGCGTCGCTGGACGCTGTCGCGCGGCAAATGGCGCCAGCTCGACGTGGTGGTTGCGGACGACGAGGACACCGCCGAGCGCCGCTTTTTCGAGCGCTGGAGCCAGAAGCAGCACGGCATCGTCAACGATCAATGGGCCGTCGATCGCGGCGGCCCGCCGCCGACCCGCAATGTGCCGGGCCAGCAATTTTCGAACCCGCCGCCTATTCCGGCCGGCGGCATCATTGGATTGTTTCCAGAACCGGGAGGGTCAAGATGAGCGTCGCCATCATCGATTACGGTTCCGGGAATCTGCATTCCGCCGCCAAAGCCTTCGAGCGCGCCGCGCGCGGCCTGGAGAACCCGCAAAAGGTTTTCGTCACCAGCGATCCGGACCAGGCCTATGAGGCTGACCGCCTGGTGCTGCCGGGTGTCGGCGCCTTTGCCGATTGCCGACGCGGGCTCGATGCCGTCAACGGCATGGTCGAGGCGATCACCGAAGCCGTGCGCGTCAAGGCGCGGCCGTTCTTCGGCATCTGTGTCGGCATGCAGCTGATGGCGAGCCGCGGCAAGGAGCATGTCGTCACCGAAGGCCTGAACTGGATCGGCGGCGACGTCGAGAAGATCACGCCGCGCGACGAGAGCCTGAAGATCCCGCACATGGGCTGGAACACGCTCGACCTGCTGCAAGAGCATCCGGTGCTGAACAAGCTGCCGCTCGGCCCCAAGGGCCAGCATGCTTATTTCGTGCACTCCTACCACCTCAACGCCGCCAACGAGGCGGACGTGCTCGCGCGCGCCGATTACGGTGGGCCCGTCACCGCGATCGTCGGCAAGGACACCGCCATCGGCACGCAGTTTCACCCCGAGAAGAGCCAGCGTTTTGGCCTCGCTCTGATCTCGAACTTCTTGCGATGGAAACCGTGATTCTCTTCCCCGCGATCGACCTCAAGAACGGCCAGTGCGTGCGCCTCGAGCAAGGCGACATGGCCCGCGCGACCGTGTTCAACCTCAATCCGGCGGCGCAGGCGCAGAGCTTTGCCAAACAGGGCTTTGAGTATCTCCATGTCGTCGACCTCGACGGCGCCTTCGCCGGCAAGCCGGTGAACGCCGAGGCCGTCGAGGCGATGCTGAAGACGATCAAGATTCCGGTGCAGCTCGGCGGCGGCATTCGCGATCTCAAGACCGTCGAAGCCTGGCTCGACAAGGGCATCACCCGCGTCATCATCGGCACCGCCGCAGTGCGCGATCCGGAGCTGGTGAAGTCCGCTGCGAAGAAATTCCCCGGCCGCGTCGCGGTCGGTCTCGACGCCCGTGACGGCAAGGTCGCGGTCGAGGGCTGGGCCGAGACCTCGCAGGTCACGGTGCTCGAGATCGCACAGCGGTTCGAGGACGCCGGCGTCGCCGCCATCATCTTCACCGACATCGCGCGTGACGGTCTGCTCAAGGGCCTGAACCTGGATGCAACCATCGCGCTCGCCGACGCCATCTCGATTCCCGTGATCGCCTCCGGCGGCCTTGCCTCGATCGAGGACGTCAAGGCGATGCTGACGCCCCGTGCGAAAAAGCTCGCCGGGGCGATCGCCGGCCGCGCGCTTTACGACGGCCGGCTCGATCCGGCTGCGGCCCTCAGTTTGATCCGCGACGCGCGCAGGAGCTGACACATGTTCAAGGTCCGCGTGATCCCCTGCCTCGACGTCAAGGACGGCCGCGTCGTCAAAGGCGTCAACTTCGTCGACCTGCGCGATGCCGGCGACCCCGTCGAAGCCGCGATCGCCTATGATGCTGCCGGCGCCGACGAGCTCACCTTTCTCGACATCACAGCCACTCACGAGAACCGCGGCATCATGCTGGACGTGGTCCGCCGCACCGCGGAAGCCTGCTTCATGCCTGTGACCGTCGGCGGCGGCGTGCGTGAGGTCAACGACATCAAGACGCTGTTGCGCGCGGGCGCCGACAAGGTCTCGATCAACAGCGCCGCTGTATCCCGGCGCGAGTTCGTCAAGGAAGCGGCGGAGAAGTTCGGCGAGCAGTGCGTCGTGGTTGCGATCGACGCCAAGCGGGTGAAGCGTCCGGGCGGCGACCGCTGGGAGATCTTTACGCATGGCGGGCGCAACTCGACGGGTATCGACGCGATCGAATATGCCCAGGAAGTGGTCTCGCTCGGCGCCGGTGAAATCCTGCTCACCTCGATGGACCGCGATGGCACCAGGCAAGGATTCGACATCCCGCTGACCCGGGCGATCGCCGACAGCGTGCCCGTTCCGGTGATCGCCTCGGGCGGCGTCGGCAATCTCGACCATCTCGTCGACGGCATCCGCGACGGACACGCCACGGCCGTGCTGGCGGCCTCGATCTTCCATTTCGGGGAATTCACCATTCGCGAAGCCAAGGAGCACATGGCCCGCCGCGGGCTGGCGATGCGCCTGGATGCCTGACGACTCCCGTGCATAAAAGTGCTACATGAGGTAACGGGGAATGGCCTCCGTGGCCTCATGTGTTTTCCGAGTAAGTCCGATGCCGCGTTTCACGATCCACGATTTGGCCGAGACCATCGACGCCCGCGCCGCGGCTGGCGGCGAGGCGTCCTATACCCGCAAGCTCCTGGACAAAGGCGCCGAGCATTGCGCCAAGAAGTTCGGGGAAGAGGCAGTCGAAACCGTAATCGCAGCAGTCGAAAACGATCGCGCGCATCTGGTCGCTGAAAGTGCCGACCTGCTCTATCATTTCCTTGTGCTTTTGAAGGCACGCGGCATAAAGCTGGAAGAGGTCGAGGCGGCGCTTGGCAAGCGCACTTCGATGTCGGGGTTGGAAGAAAAGGCGTCGCGCAAAAGCGATTGAGGTTATTGTTTGGGCATGATCTTGTCGGAAAACCGCTTCACACTTTTCCGGATCATGCTCTAGAGCAACGGAAAGGCGGCGTCATGGATATCCGCGCACCCGAGCAGCAGTATAATCCCTACCGCGTCTATACGCGCGAAGAATGGGCGCGCTTGCGTGACGACACGCCGATGACGCTGGAGCCGGGCGAATTCGACCGGCTGCGCTCGCTGCACGACCGCCTCGATCTCAAGGAAGTCGAGGACATCTATCTGCCGCTGTCGCGCCTGCTCTCGATCTACGTCGATGCGATGCAGCGCCTGTATTACGCCGAGCGCCAGTTCCTCAACATCCGCGACCGCAAGGTGCCCTACATCATCGGTGTCGCCGGTTCGGTCGCCGTCGGGAAGTCCACCACGGCCCGTGTGCTCCAGGCCTTGCTGGCGCGCTGGTCGCCGCGTCCGAAGGTCGACCTGATCACCACCGACGGATTTCTGTACCCTAAGGCCCTGCTCGAGCGCCAAGGCATTCTGCAGAAGAAGGGCTTTCCGGAGAGCTACGACCTGCCGCTGCTGCTGAGCTTCCTCTCCGACATCAAGTCCGGTCGCCGCCATGTGCGTTCGCCGGTCTACTCGCATCTGACCTACGACATCGTGCCGAACGAATGGGCGGAGATCGACCAGCCCGACATCCTGATCGTCGAGGGCGTCAACGTGCTGCAAACCGGCAAGCTGCCGCGCGACGGCAAGGCGGTGCCTGTGGTCTCCGACTTCTTCGATTTCTCGGTCTATATCGACGCCGACGAAGCAGCGTTGCGGCAATGGTACATCAAGCGCTTCCTGGCGCTGCGCGACACCGCGTTCACCAATCCGAAATCCTACTTCAACCGCTATGCGCTGCTGTCGGACGACGAAGCCACCGCCACCGCCACCGCGATCTGGGAGCGCACCAACCTCGCCAATCTCGAGGACAACATCCTGCCGACCCGCCCCCGCGCGACACTGATCCTGAAGAAGGGGGCGGATCACGCAGTGGAGAGCGTGGCGTTGCGAAGGCTGTAATCGCGCCGGTTGACGAGATCCTGGATCGTTCGGGCAAAGTGTCTTTTGTTGCAGACGGGCAAAAGGTATTCGACTATGAGCTTCGAAACGCGAGGGCTCCATGGTTGATCGTCTGAGAAGCGCTGCGGAGCAGCTCGAAGCACCGACCTGCCCCGATTGCCACATCGAGATGAGATGGTACCGCTCGGAGCTGCTCGCGGACGAGCCGGTTCCGGTCATCGCGCATCTCTTTGTTTGCCCGCACTGCAAGCGCGCCGCGCAGACGGAAACCATCTTCAAGGGGACTCTCGGCCCGCCTGATAAACTCTCCGCGCCGCGCTTTATGGCTCACGCCGCGTAACGGATCACTTGCAGGCCTGCTGTCGCTCTTTCGACCCGATGAAGATGTGCCACGCCGTCAGGAACATTGCAGCGACGAGCGGGCCGATGACGAAGCCGTTCGCCCCGAAGGTCGCAAGGCCGCCCAGGGTCGCGAGCAGCACAACATAGCTCGGCATCCGGATCGACTGGCCGACCAGGACCGGGCGGAGGAAGTTGTCGGCAAGACCGATCACGAAGGTCCCGAACGCAAGCAGGATGATTCCCTTCGTCACGGCGCCGGCCACAAGCAAATAGAGGCCGGCCGGAACCCAGACCAGGGCGGAGCCGAGCACGGGCAGAAGCGAGAGCAGCGCCATGATGGCGCCCGCCAGCAGCGGCGCGGTCAGGCCGAGCAGCCAGAAGATCAGCCCGCCAAGCGCTCCCTGGATCATGGCAACCAGGATGATCCCCTTGATGGTCCCGCGAACGGCCAGCGTGAACGCGTCCAGGATCTCGGCGGTATGGCTCGCGCGCAGCGGCAGCGCGTGGCGGATGCGCAGGTTCAGCTCGTCACCGTCGCGCAGGAAGAAGAACAGCAGGTACAGCATCACGAGCAGGCTCGCGACGAACTCCAGCGTCAACTGACCGATATTGATCGCGTGGCCGGCCAGCTGCTGGCCAGCCGGCACCACCAGGCTCGACAGGCGTTCTTTCAGGGCGGTCAGATCGATGCCGACCAGGCGATCTGACATGGAGGCGGCCCAGTCCGGCAGCGCGGCTTTCAGCTGCTGCAGGGGATGAGCCAGATTGATCTCGCCGGTCTGAACGCGCTGATAAAGCTCGCCTCCCTGGTCGACGAGCGAAGCGATCACGATCCCGACCGGGATCAGGACCATGACGACCACGACCATGACGGTGGAAAGTGCGGCAAGGTTGCGCCTTTCCGGAAACGTCCGCAGGCAGCGTCGATAAAAGGGCGCGAAGATGATCGCCAGCAGCGTGGCCCACAACAAGGCGCCAGAGAACGGCCAAAGCAGCCAGCCGAACGCGAGAGTAATGACGCCGAGCCAGACCAGGAATGAGCGGTCTTCCGATGTTCTCACGTGTCGCCGGCCTCCAGTCGCACCTCACGCGACGTTGGTAGCACAGGACCATGGCGGAGCGGCAAGTCACGCCCCCGCCTCCGTCGCGCCGGCGGCCGAGGTTGGATGCGGCCTGTCACTTGCCGGTTTTCGCAGCCCAATCGGCGATCTTGATGCGTCCTGCAAACGTGGCGGGACCAGAGCCGCTGGCCTTGTAGACGAAGGCTTCGCCTTCCTGGACGTCGCCGGCCTCTTTGCCGAAGGCATCGGCGATGTTGGTCTTGTGGGTAATCAGGAAATTGTTGTTGCCTGCTTTCGGGGGCGCATCGACAAGCTGACGCACGGCCTGTCCGGCCTTTGCATTGGCCCCGGTCGGGTTTGCCATCCCCGATGCGCTGGCATTGCTGCTGTCCGTCAACGCACCGACCGGCTTGACCTCGCGGCCGGAGATCAGCTTGCCGGCCTCGATCGCGCGGTTCAGCCGGCTGCTGTAGACATCGCCGATCGGGATCGCGAGCGCCTTGATCGCCGCCCCGATCTGGCGCGCCATGTCCCTGCCCTTGTCGCTGAGCTGGCGCTGGGCGCTCATATCGTCGAACTTGAACGGGTAGACGTCCTTTTGGCTGTCGTCGGTGGCGGTGTGCCGAAAGATCAGCACAAAGCCGCCTTGCTTGAGCGAATCGATGAGCTCCGGGGTATCGGCTGCGGCGTGTCGGGAAATTCCAGCGAGGAGGACAACAAGTGCGAGGCGGCAAAGCACGTTCATGCGCAAAATCCTCTCGTGCAAATGCCCCCGGAGGATGGTGACGCGCAACGCGGTCGATTTCAATTGTCGATAGCCGGCCCGACCTAGGTTCCCGCGAGGTTCCCAATCAGACCGACAGCCGCTGCGATGCCGCGAGCCCGGCCAGCGCTTCGTCGAGCTTATCGCGATCGAGCGGCTTGATCAGAAACCCGGTCATGCCGGCCTCGAAGCAGGCATAGCGATCCTCCACCAGCGTATTGGCGGTAAGCGCGAGGATCGGCGTGTGATGGCCGCCCGTGGCCGCCTCATGCGCGCGGATGCGCTTCGTCGCCTCGATGCCGTCGAGCTGCGGCATCTGGATATCCATCAGCACGAGATCATAGGGCGTGCCGGCCGACGACGCGGCGAGCCAGGATTCCAGCGCGGCCTCGCCGTGGACGGCGATCACGACGCGATGGCCGAGTTTCGTCAGCAGCGAGCGCATCAGCAGCGCGTTGATCTCGTTGTCCTCGGCGACGAGGATCGACAGGCCCTTTGCGGCGGTCGCGCCGGCAGCTTCAGCCGCTGGTTCCGGCGCGAGATCGGGCGAGGCGACCGCCGGCGTCAGCGCAAGACGCGCGGCGAGCGAGGCCGCCCGCAGCGGCTTCACCAGAAAGCCGGTGAAGGCCGGCGACAGCTTTTCATGCCGCGAACTCGACGTCAGCAGCACGAGGCGCTGCAGCGCATGTGCGCGGGCTCTTTCGCCCAGCTGGTCGGTCATTGCGGGGCCGATCGCACGATCGATCAGCACCGCGTGCCAGGAGCGTTCCGGCAGCAGCGCTTCGGCAACCGCCGCGTCCGCAACCAGGCAGGTCTGGCCGCCCCAGCGCTCCAGGCGCCGCGCAATCAGCGAAGCCTCGATGCCGTCGGCGACGAGGAGGATCGACCTGCCGGCGAGGTCGGGGCTCGGAAAGGCGGTCTGTCCCGCGCTCGCCTGCGACGGCGGAAGCGGTACTGCGATCTCGAAGGTCGAGCCTTTGCCCGGCTCACTGGTGAGCGTGATCCGGCCGCCCATGCGCTTGACGATGCGCTCGCTGATGGCAAGCCCGAGCCCGGTGCCGCCATAGGTGCGGGCGACGCGCTCGTCGGCCTGCTCGAATTCGCGGAAGATGCGCTGCTGCGCCTCGGGCGCGATACCGATGCCGGTGTCGCGAACCAGGAAGCTGATCTCGTTCGCCCAGATGCCGGGCTCGACGATCAGCGCGACGCCGCCGTGAGCGGTGAACTTGATGGCGTTGCCGGCGAGGTTGAGCAGCACCTGGCGCAGCCGCGCGGCGTCGCCGACGACTTCCAGCGGCAGGCGCTCGTCGACATAGGCGGCGATCTCGAGCGACTTTGCCTGCGCGCGCGGCGCAAGCAGCTCGGTGATCTCCTCGACCAGGGTCGAGAGCGCGAAGGGGCGCTGCTCGAGATCGAGCTTGCCGGCCTCGATCTTGGAATAGTCGAGCAATTCCTCGATCAGCGACATCAAGGCTTCGCCCGAGGTCTTGACCGCCTTGGCATAGGTCGCCTGCTCCGGCGTCAGATTGGTGTCGAGCAAGAGGCCGCCCATGCCGATGATGCCGTTGAGCGGCGTACGGATCTCGTGCGAGGCCATTGCGAGGAAGCGCGATTTGGCGCGGTTGGCGGCGTCGGCCTGGTCGCGCGCGTCGGACAGTGCGCGTTCGGTCTCGGTGCGATCGGTGACGTCGCGCCCCACGCTCTGCAATTCGGCGGGCTGGCCGGCATCGAGGCGGACATAGCCCTCCCGCCAGGCGATCCAGCGCGGGCCGAGCAGGGTTGCGATCTTCTGGTCGTGGATGCGCGTGCCGTTGCTCTCGCGCGCGCTGTCGCCCTGCTCCAGCACGTCGAAATCGAAACGCGTGCCGACCAGCGCGCCGCGCTTCTGTCCTGCGAGCGCGCAATAGGCCTCGTTGGCAAAGGTGATGCGGCGGCTGGTGTCGCGCAGCACGATGAGATCGCCCTGCTGCTCGAACAGGCTGCGGGCGCGTTCTTCCGCTTCCTTCAGCTCCCAATTGCGGTCGATCAGCGTCTCGTTGTGGGCGGCGAGCGTACGCAGCCGCTTGCCCACGAAACGCAGGCGCATGCTCAGCGTCGCAAGGCCGAGGCAGGCGAGCGCGAACAGGAAGCTCGCGCCGATCGCAAAGGCGTGGGGATCGTAGCCGGAGTTTTCCGACCGGCTGCCGGACACGAAACCATAGGCGCCGCCGAAGGTCGCCGAGAAGATCACGAAGGAGCGGATCGCGAAGGCGATGCGGGGGTGCTGTCGCCTGAAGCGGCGCATGCGCACCTTGATCCGGAACGTCCGACCCATCGCCACCGACCCCGACTCTTGTCCGAAACCCCGTTGCCGTATGCGACGATGGCCCGCCGACCTTGCGAACAGTTTGAGGCTTCGGCTCAGCCTCCAAACAGGGTTGATGAGGTATTAACGCTTCAGAGCGAAGCCGCCTGGAGATGGCGGTGGCTGTCGCGGGCGCCGACGATCAGCGCCGCCGCCTCGCGCTGCGAGAACGACTTCGAGCGCACATAGATGCGGTAATCCGCCGGTCCTTCGGTGGAGAGATAGATCACCTGGCCGCCATCGACCGGCTGAGCGGCTATCGAGACGAGGCGCGTCGAGGGATTGGCCTGACAGGAATCCGGCTCGGAACCGAGGCCGTCGTCGACCACGGTGAAGTCCGCAGCGTCGGCATCGTCAGTGACCTGCACCCGTACCGTGGCCCGTTCCGGATCTTCGGTGAAGGCGACGTGCACGCCGGCGGTCCAGAACAGCGACGTCAGCTCGACCGAGGTTTCGCCGAGGGCGATGCAGGGATGTGAGACCGATCCGATCTCGGCGCGGGCAAACACCGCAGCCGCCAACACGGGAACGACCGAGGCCAGGATCTTGAAACGCAACATGACACTCTACTCGCCGGGGCCCTCGGGAACGCGAAACCGAAATCAGCGGGCCGTATGGTTTGCAGAGCGTAAAGGAAACTCGTTACCGCCGGGTTGATGCGCGGTATGATCAAGCCATCTGCCGCACATCCTCCGCGAGTGCGCGATAGGACAGCGCTTCGGCGAGATGCAGCCGGCCGATCTTGTCGGCATGATCGAGGTCGGCCAGCGTGCGCGCCACCCGCAGCACGCGGTGATAGCCGCGCGCCGACAGCCGCATCGTCTCGGCGGCGTCGCGCAGCAATTTTTGACCCTGCGCGTCCGGCTTGGCGATCTCCTCCAGCACCGAGGCGGGCGCCTCGGCATTGGTGCGAACTTTGGGCAGGCCGGCATCGGCGTAACGTGCGAGCTGGATGTCGCGCGCCGCCGCCACGCGCGCGGCGACCTCGGCCGAGCCCTCCGCCGGCGGCGGCAGGATCAGATCGGCCGCGGTCACGGCCGGCACCTCGATGCGAAGATCGATGCGGTCCATCAACGGGCCCGAGATGCGCGCCTGGTAGTCGCCGGTGCAGCGGTCGATGCGGCCGCGCTTGCAGGCATAGCCCGGCTCGAACGCGTTGCCGCAGCGGCACGGATTCATCGCCGCGACCAGCATGAAGCGGGCAGGGTAGGTGACGCGGTGATTGGCGCGCGACACCGCGACGTCGCCGTTCTCCAGCGGTTGCCGCAGCGAATCCAGCACGCGCGGATCGAATTCGGGCAGCTCGTCGAGGAACAGCACGCCCTGATGCGCCAGCGAGATCTCGCCGGGCTTGGCGCGCATGCCGCCGCCGGTGAGCGCGGCCATGCTCGCGGAATGATGCGGCGAGCGGAACGGCCGCCGCGCCGTCAGCGCGCCGCCTTCGATCTCGCCGGCAACGGAGGCGATCATCGAGACTTCGAGCAGTTCGCCCGGCGACAGCGGCGGCAGGATCGAGGGCAGCCGTGCCGCCAGCATCGACTTGCCGGCGCCGGGCGCGCCGATCATGAGCAGATGATGGCCGCCGGCAGCTGCGATCTCCAGCGCCCGCTTGGCGCTTTCCTGACCTTTGATGTCGCGCAGGTCGAGCGTGGACGCCGCGGCTTCGTGGACCTTCGGCGAGGGCCGCGACAGCACCTGCGTGCCCTTGAAATGGTTGGCGATCTGGATCAGCGAGCTTGCTGCGATGATCTGGATGTCCGGGCTCGCCCATGCCGCTTCGGAGCCGCAAGCCGCCGGGCAGATCAGCCCTTCCTCGCGCATATTGGCGCCGATGGCGGCGGGAAGAACGCCGGCCACGGGCGCGATCGAGCCGTCGAGGCCGAGTTCGCCGAGAACGGTGAAGCCGGTCAGCGCATCCGGCGGGATCGCCCCGATCGCCGCCATCAGGCCGAGCGCGATCGGCAGGTCGTAATGGCTGCCTTCCTTGGGCAGGTCGGCCGGCGCCAGATTGACGATGATCCGGCGCGCCGGCAATGCCAGCCCCGAGGCGATCAACGCCGAGCGCACCCGCTCGCGCGCCTCCGACACCGCCTTGTCCGGCAGGCCGACGATGGCAAAGGCCGGCAAGCCCGGCGCGACCTGGACCTGCACGTCGACCGCGCGGGCCTCGATCCCCTCAAAGGCGACGGTGGAAACCCGCTGAACCATGCTCAAACCAGCCTGCCCCTCTCGCACAATTAGGGGTAGCAGAGCCTGGCTCTCTTCGCAAGAACAATACAGGAACGTTCGGGGAAGGCGGGCATCCCTAACAAGTCGTAAACGCCAAGCCGACACTACGCTTCGAATGCCGGCTTCTGTCCTCAGCACATTCCAACGAATGTTCGCTACTCCTAAGCCTGCGGGATGGGCCGTGGTCTAACGGGTGAACAATTCAAATGCTTGCAAATCGCCGGAGAAGCGAACGTCGGGTGTGCAGCCGGCTCGCCAAGATCCATTTTGGCGCGGGCTCGCTGCCGCGGGACTGCACGATCACGGATATCTCGGATGGTGGCGTGAAGGTGGTGGCGGAATTTCTGGAAGTGCCGCCGCAATTCACCATCATCTTCGCGCCGGATTATTCCCGCCAATGCCGCCTGCGCTGGCGCATCGGCTGCGAGTTCGGTGCTGAATTCGTCGATTGAGACGCAAGGGCTCCGCGTCCTTAACGGGACTTTAGCGTTAATCGGTAAGCATCTCTGATCAGTTGCCGAGTGATCAGAGTATGTCCAAGCGTTTGTCCCTCGCCTCTCCCCCGGCGAGATTTCTGTGGTCCGCCGTTCTGATCCTTGCCCTCGGCGGCTGTCAGACCACCGGCCTCGAGGACGTCACCGGTGCGCTCGGCGGCAAGCAGGAGCCCGCCGCCAACGCCAACGCCCGGCCGGAGATGGACGCACTCCGCGAGCGTTACCGCGCCAAGCCCAGCGATCCCGCAATCGCGCTCGAATACGGCAAGGCGCTGCGCGACAGCGGCCAGCGCGCGCAGGCGGTCGCGGTGCTGGAACAGGCCGTACTCGCCCATCCCAGCAACAAGGCGCTGCTCGCCGGCTATGGCCGCGCGCTCGCCGACAGCGGCAATTTCCAGCAGGCCTTCGACGTCCTCAGCCGCGCGCATACGCCCGAGGACCCCGACTGGCGCATCCTGTCGGCGCAGGGCGCGGCGCTCGACCAGCTCGGCCGCAACGAGGAAGCGCAGCAATACTACGCCGCGGCGTTGAAGATCGTGCCGAACGAGCCGACCGTGCTGTCCAATCTCGGCCTGTCCTATATGCTGCAAAACAATCTGCCGAAGGCCGAACAGGTGCTCGGCCGCGCTTATCAGCGCAATCAGAACGATGCGCGGGTCCGCGCCAATCTGGCTCTGGTGCTGGGATTGCAGGGCCGCGAGGCCGAGGCCGAAATCCTCGTGAAGGCAGATTTGCCGCCGGACCAGGCGGCGGCCAAGGTCACGGCGCTGCGGCAGCTATTGGCGAAGAAGCAGCAACGGGCGGACAAGTAGTCCGCCCTTTTTGGTGTCAGTTTACGACGCCTTACGATGCGGGGCCGATGGGCGGCCCGGCCGGCCCTTCAGCTTCCTCAGCAGTGGCTCCAGCAGCGAACGCTTCGGCTTCTTCACCTCGCCGCGGCCGGCGAGGCGGTTCGCCATGCTCTGAAACAGCGCGGAGGTGCGGTGGTTCTTGGAGACTTCCGCGATCATCTGGCCGTTATTGGCCGCGGTCGAGAACAGCTTCGAATCGAACGGGATCACCGCGATCGGCTGGCTCTCCATGGTCTTGGCGAACGCCTTGACGTCGATCTCCGCGCGCTTGTGCATGCCGACCTGGTTGAGACAGTACAGCGGCGGCCGGTCGTTCGGCCGCGCCGCTTTCAGCACGCTCAGCATGTTCTTGGTGTTGCGCAAGTTCGCGAGATCGGGCTCGGCGACGATCACGATGTCGTCGGCGTTCACCAGCGCGCGCCGCGTCCAGCCCGACCATTGGTGGGGAACGTCGAGCACGATGCAGGGCGTGGTCATGCGCAGCGTGTCGAACACGGCGTCGAAGGCTTCGGCGCCGAAATCGTAGACGCGGTCAAGGGTGGCAGGCGCAGCGAGCAGGCTGAGGCGCTCGGTGCATTTGGCGAGCAGGCGCTCCATCAGCGCCGTGTCCGGCCGGTCCTGCGACAGCACGGCGTTGGCGATGCCCTGTACCGGATCCTGGTTGTAGTCGAGGCTCGCGGTGCCGAAGGCGAGGTCGAGGTCGATCACGACTGAATCGAGCGAAAGGTCGCGGGCGATGGTCCAGGCCACATTGTGCGCGACGGTGGAGGCGCCGACGCCGCCCTTGGCGCCGACCACTGCGATGACGCGGCCGGTGATGATGGTCTCGGAGGCCGAGAACAGGCTGCAGATCGAGCGGACGACGTCGAGGGTTTCGACAGGTCCGACCACATAATCGTTGACGCCGCGGCGCACGAGCTCGCGATAGGGCGCCGTGTCGTTGGGATTGCCGATCACGACCACACGCGTGCCGGGGTCGCAGACGCCGGCGAGGTCGTCCAATCCCTCGAGGATGTCGCGCGTGCCGTCGGATTCGATCACGATCACGTTCGGCGTCGGCATCGATTCATAGACTTCGATCGCCGCGGCAAGGCCGCCGTCCTTGGCGGTGAGGTGCGCCTTGGCGAGCCGGCGGTCCTGCCCCGCCGCGGTCACTGCGGCGAGCGTCTGTTCGGTCTCGCAAAAGGCCTGCACCGAGATGCGAGGAACCGGCGCGATGTGTTCCTCGGGGTGCTGCGGATCGTCCGCGTCTTCGTCGTGGAGCCGTGTCATTTGCCGGTATCGCTGAGCTTGGCCTTGTCGGCCTCGGGATTGGGAGACGCGATCGCGGTGCCTTTGCGATAGCGCTCGAAGGCGATGTTGCGCCGCGCGGTATAGGAGGGCGTCTCGGATCGCGGCTGCTCGAGATCGGCCGGGTTGTCGATCATTGCCGCGAGGTTGCGCTGGCTGGCGCAGCCCAGATTGAAATAGGGCCGGTTCTCGTTGTAGCCGGGATCGAGGATGGAGGGGCCGACGTCTTCCGGCCACAGACCGCAGGGACCTGCAACGGCGGTGATCTTCGAATAGCTGAGGCGGATGGTGGGCAGCAGCCCGGGGTCTTCAGGGCGATAGGGATGCTGGACAATGGCCCGCGACGGCACGCCGCCGGATGCGAGCACGGAATGGATCTCCCGATAGGTTGTGGCCGCCGCGCGCGAATTCGCGCTGTCGACGGGGACGTCGACGACGACGGAGCCGGTGCCTTCGCGCACCCAGTCCTGCGCAATGCCCGCGACATCAGAGTGCTGCGCGGCAGAAAGACCGCCTCGCGCCTTGCCGACGAAGATCACGATCGACTTCTTGCCCTCCTGCACCGCGATCGGGTGACGCTGGCGGTAATCGGTCGGCACCGTCTGGGTGACGATCTCGCCGGTGGTGTTGCAAGCGCCGAGCATGACGGACAGCCCAGTCAATGCCAGCGCGATCCCAAAGCTGCGACGTCGATCGGCTGATGTTGTCGTCATCGCCCAGTCCCCTTTTGCCCCGTGTCTTGGCCTGTTCTTGCCCCGGTCTCCAAACCGTTCGCCTCAGTCGATGATGAAGCCGAAATCGCCGGGCGTGCCGTTGATCGGATCGACGCGCCGCGTGATGCCGTAGAGGCGGTTCATGCGGCCGAGCAGCGCCGTCTGCGCATCGGAGGCCGGCGCGAAGCCGTCGTCGGGCCGCGCCAATTCCTTCTGGGCGACTGCGCGCACCACATAGGGCGTCACGATCACCATCAATTCGGTCTCGTTGTTGACGAAGTCCTGGCTGCGGAACAGCGCGCCGATGATCGGCACCTGGTCGACACCGGGCAGGCCGTTGATCGCCTGCTTGGTCTGCTGCTGGATCAGGCCGGCCATCGCCATCGAGCCGCCCGAGGGAATTTCGAGCGTGGTTTCGGCGCGGCGGGTCTGGACCGAGGGGATGGTGATCGAGTTGCTCGAGGTCGAGGACACCGCCTGGGTCAACGTGATCGAATTCGTATTCGACAGCTCCGAGACCTCGGTCATCACGCGCAGGCTGATGCGGCCTTCGCTCAGCACGACCGGAGTGAAGTTCAGGGAGATGCCGAACTTCTTGTAGGTGACCTGGGTGGTACAGACGTGGGTGACCGGATCGCAGGAATAGCCTGCGGGGATGGGGAATTCGCCGCCGGCGATGAAGGTGGCGGATTCGCCCGAGATCGCCGTCAGGCTCGGTTCGGCGAGCGTCCGCATGACACCGGCGCTTTCCATCGCGCGCATGGTGGCGCTGACGGTCGCGACGCCCTTGGCGAGGCCGGCGACGCCGAGCCCGTTGCTGCCGACGATCGGTCCGCCCGAGACCGAGAACGGGTTGGAATTGTTGAAATTCACCACCGCCGTGCCGGCATTCAGGCTGGCGCTGAGATCGACGCCGAGCTGTTTGACGATGTCACGGCGCACTTCGCCGACGACGACCTTGAGCATCACCTGGTCGCGGCCGCGCACGACGATGTTGTTGACGACCTTGTCCGATCCGCCGACCAGCTTTGCGGCGACGTCGCCGGCCTGCTGCGCCTCGACCGGGCTCGACACCGATCCGGTCAGCATCACGCTGTCGCCGACGCCCTCGATCTGCACGCCCGGCAGCGACTGCCGCAGGGCCGCGCGCATGCCGTTGAGATCGCGCTTCACCGCGATGTCATAGGAGGCGACCTGCTGGCCGTCGGCGGCGAAGAAGACGACGTTGGTCTGGCCGACCTGACCACCGATGATATAGGCGCGCTGAGCCGAGCGGATGACCGCATTGGCGATCTTGGGATCGGCCACCAGCACGTCCTTGACCTCGCGGGGCAGGTCGATGACGACAGATTTGCCGATACCAAGCGAGAGAAAACGCGTCCTCGCCGGCGCGATCGTCGCGACCGGCGACACACCGAGATCCGGCGCCTGCATCGGCGCCTGGTCGCCGACCGGCGCGTCCGCCGCGCTGACGCAACCTGGCGCTGCGAGAAGCCCCAGCATCAGCATCGTCCCCGTCCAGAACGAGCCCGCGCGCTTCCCCCGAATGCGCAGCCCCGTCCGATCATCCCCGTATTTCATTCTGTCCCCATCACTTCTGTGACGTTAGCTGCCGCGTCTGTACGCCGAAGCGGATGACGTTGACGCCTCCGGAGCGTTTGGCTCCTTGGTCCTCGACGGTGACTTCCGCCGCGTTGGCATCGACGATGCTCCGCAGCGCAAGCTGGAGCGTGCCGCCCTGGCGCGCGGCCGACAGCGTGGCGACCTGGTCGGGCTTGAGCTCGAGTGTGACGGTCTTGCCGATCACGGCGTTCTGACCGTCCTTTTCCTTCGGTGCCTGGTCGATCGCGAGCACGCGGATATTGGTCAGGATGACCTCGGACAGGATGAGGTCGTTGCCGCCGGTCGGCGCGTTGGCGCCTTCAGGACTCTTCAGCCGGCGGGTCAGCACGATATCGACGCGGTCGTTCGGCAGGATGAAGCCACCGGCGGCGGTCTCGGCGGAAATCTCGGTCGAAACGGCGCGCATGCCGGAGGGCAGGATCGCGGCCATGAATCCGGAGCCTTCGGCCTTGACCAGCTTCTGCTCGCGGATCGGCTCGCCCTGCATCAGGGGAACGCGCGCGATCGAGCCGGCGATCTGGCTTTGGGCCTCGGGCCTGCTGTCACGGCGGATGAACGCGCCGCTCGCAGTTGCCGCCGGCCAGGTCTGCCATTGCAGATCCTCGGGCTTGAGCGCCTGGCCGAGCTGGATGTCGTTCTTCGCGATGAGAACTTCGACCGTCGGCAGCTTCTCAGCCACGGGCGCGACGGGCGCAGAGGCATTCTGATAGCCGCTCGCCAGATACGCGGCGACGCCGCCGGCCGCGAGCGCGATGACGAGGACGATAATGCGTGCGGTGTTCATACGCTTTACTCATACGCGGGGCACTCGAACCGCACCTGGCGGGTCCCCCCATGTCGATGAGTAGGGAGTAAAAGTATAAGGGGTGTTGCGAGGCCGACCGCGCCTGCCGGTCACGCCGGGGTCTTTCCGCAGATGGTGAACGTCGCGTTAGCCGGTCGGCCAGCGGCCCCGTAGATTCACGTATTTCCGCGCGTGCGTTGGCACCTGACGGGGGACGTCATGGTGAATGGGTGGTTAGTGATGAGCTCGCGACGATGCGAGTGAGGCCGTAGTAGCTCGCCGCAACATCGCTGTCGTCCCCGCGAACGCAGGGACCCATAACCACAGGGAGGAGTTGCGGTGCCAAGCGGCAACTCCGAGTCCTCGTAACCATATCTTCCCGTGGTTATGGGTCCCGGATCTGCGCTTCGCTTGTCCGGGACGACGTTGGGGAGAGAGTGCGGACTCTCCAGCGCGATCATTGCGGTGAGTTACTTCTTCCGCTTCTCTTCGATCACGTCCCAGACCTTCGCTGCCACATCAGGCCCGCCGAGCCGCGCGATGGCGCGGATGCCGGTGGGGGAGGTCACGTTGATCTCGGTGAGGTTGCCGTTGATGACGTCGATGCCGACGAACAACAGGCCGTGCTCGCGTAGCGCCGGTCCGACCGTTGCGCAGATCTCGCGCTCGCGCGGAGTGAGCTCGGTCTCCTGCGCCGCGCCGCCGCGCACCATGTTGGAGCGGAGATCGTCCGCGGCCGGCACGCGGTTCACCGCGCCGGCGAACTCGCCGTTGACCAGAATGATGCGCTTGTCGCCGTGCTTCACCTCAGGGATGAATTGCTGGATCACCCATGGTTCCTTGAACGTCACCGAGAACATGTCGAACAGCGATCCGAAATTCATGTCCTGCGGCATCACGCGGAACACCGCCGCGCCGCCGTGACCGTGCAGCGGCTTCATCACGACGGCGCCGTGCATGTCGCGAAACGCGTTGATCTCATCGAGGTCGCGCGAGATCAGCGTCGGCGGCATCAGCTGCGGAAAGTTCATCACGAACAGCTTTTCCGGCGCATTGCGGACCGAGGCGGGATCGTTGACCACCAGCGTCTTCGGATGGATGCGCTCCAGAAAGTGTGTCGAGGTGATGTAGGCGAGGTCGAACGGCGGATCCTGGCGCAGCAGCACCACGTCGAAGCCGTTCAGCGCCTCGCGCTTCGGCTCGCCAAGGGTGAAATGATCGCCGGGCTCGTCGCGCACGGTCAGCAGCTGAACGGGAGCGACGATCTCCTCGCCGACCATCGAGAGCTTGTCGGGCGTGTAATAGAAAAGGCCATGGCCGCGCTTCTGCGCCTCCAGCAGCAGCGCGAAGGTGGAATCGCCCTTGATGTTGATGCGGGCGATGGGGTCCATCTGGACGGCGACGTTCAGTTTCATGGTCTGCCTTTCAGGTCGAGGCGTCGAATGCCGCCAACACATGGCGCGGAAGTGAGCGCGGCGCAATCAGCATGGCGTCGAATCGCAATTCGAATTCGGCATGCTCGGGATGCGCTACGAGCCAGCCTTGCGCGGCATCGATGATGCGCTGCTGCTGGCGCGGCGTCACGGCAAAGGCGGCATCGTCCAGCGTTGCGCGCGCCTTGACCTCGATGAAAGCGATCAGGTTGCGGCGGCGCGCGACGATGTCGATCTCGCCATGCGCCGTGCGGTAGCGCTTGGCGAGAATGCGATAGCCTTTGGCCATGAGATAGGCGGCGGCGCGGCTTTCCGCGGAGATGCCGGTGTGAAACGCGGCGACACGCTCGGGCGAGGCGACCTTTGGTTCCCCGGGGATCTCAGTCTTCGCCATCGCCGCCCCGCGAATCCTTTGCGAGCTCGAGCGCGCGGGCATAGACCTCGCGGCGCGGCCGGCCCGAGAGCGCGACCGCATGCGCCACGGCATCTTTGACGCTGTGCGCGGCAAGCTGCTCGCGCAACAGACCGTCGAGGGCGTCCATTGTCAGCACCTCGGCGTCCGCGGCAGGCGGGCCGATCACCAGGACGAACTCGCCGCGCGTCTCCGGCGCGTCCGCTTGTCGCGCAAACTCGGCAAGGGGCGCGCGCCTGACCTCCTCATGCAGCTTGGTCAGCTCGCGGCAGACCGCGGCGTCTCGCTCACCCATGATCTCGGCAAGATCGGTCAAGGTGGCCTGCATCCGATTTCCCGACTCGAACATCACCAATGTCGCGTCGATGCGTGCGAGCTCGGCCAGGCGCGTCCGGCGCGCGGCGGATTTGGCCGGCAAGAAACCCTCGAAGAAGAAGCGGTCGGTCGGCAGCGCCGCCACCGACAGCGCGGCCAGCACCGAGGACGGGCCGGGCAGCGCGTACACCGCATGGCCGGCGGCGCAGACCTCGCGCACCAGCTTGAAGCCGGGATCGGAGATCAGCGGGGTGCCGGCGTCCGAGACCAGCGCGACCGAGCCGCCGGCCGCGAGCGCCTCCAGGATTTTTGGACGGGCAATCTCCGCATTGTGCTCGTGATATTGCCTGAGCTGCGCCGCGATGGCGTAGCGCTCGGTCAGGCGCCGCGTGATGCGGGTATCTTCGCAGGCGATGACGTCGACGCCGGCGAGGGTTTGCAGCGCCCGCAGCGTGATGTCGCCGAGATTGCCGATCGGGGTCGCGACCAGATGGAGGCCCGGTGCCGCCTTCGGCGCCGCCAGCCGATGGGCATCGATGGAGAAACCGCGCGAGGCGGCGTCTTGAGCGTCAGGCGTATTTATCGGGGCCGGCTTTGCGCGCATAATGAAGTCAACTTAGGCACGATCCGCAGGGCTGGGAACCGGCTCGCCGAAAAAGATCGTGCCGAGGTGAGGGGCGAGGAACGGACGGGAATGTGATCGGTCAGGATCACGTCGGGAGGGAGTTAGGGCCCTCGCGCCATATTCGCGACGGAAACGCCGCCTTGATGCTGCAAGAGCGACGGCGAACAGCTGCCGGGACAGGAAGGCGGCCGCGTTAAGCGGTTATTATCCTTTTGTTTTGGTTAACTATTTGCCGACAATATGCCTGAATCCGCGGCCTTTGTCGTGGAAAGAAGATCGTGATCGGCCGGCGACGGCGGGTCAGAAGAGAAGCTGCCATGGTGGGCCCGCGTTTTCCAAAGTCTCCCCTTCCGGGGTCCCTGATGTCAGGGGCGACCCGCCGGAGCGCGCTCGGCCTGTTGCTCGGCGCGCCCCTGCTGTCGGCCTGCGCCGGCGTACAGCAGAGTCTCAGCCAGTTCTCCAACCCGTTCTCGAGTTCCGCGCCGCCGGCCCAGCCGGCAGGTCCCCCGCAGCAGGCGACGACCGCCGGCACCGGCGGCGTCAAGGTCGCCGTGATCCTGCCGCTCTCGGCCGCCGGCAATGCCGGCCTTGCCGCGCAATCCATGCGCAACGCCGCCGAGATGGCGCTGGCCGAGTTCCAGAATCCGAACATCCAGCTCCTGATCAAGGACGACAATGGCAGCCCGCAAGGCGCGCAGGCCGGCGCGCAGCAGGCGGTCGACGAGGGCGCCGAGATCATCCTCGGACCGCTGTTCGCACAGTCGGTGCCGGCCGTGGCGCAGGTCGCGCGCACGCGCGGCATCCCGGTGATCGCGTTCTCGACAGATTCCAGCGTCGCCGGCCGCGGCGTCTATCTGCTCTCCTTCCTGCCGGAGTCCGACGTCAATCGGATCGTCGAATATTCCGCCAGCATCGGAAAGCGCTCGATCGCGGTGCTGGTGCCCGACAATGCCTATGGCAATGTCGTCGAGGCCGCGGCGAAGGTGGCAGTGCCGCGGCGCGGCGGGCGCATCGTCGCGTTCGAGAAATACGGCGCCGACCGCGCGACGCCGGCACGCACGGTGGCGCAGCAGCTCGGCAGTGCGGACGCGCTGTTCATCGCCGATGACGGCGACGCCGTGGTGACGGTCGCCGACGCGATGACCGCCGCGGGCGCGAACTTGCGCAACATCCAGCTGCTCGGCACCGGCCTGTGGGACAACCCGCGCGTCTATGCCAATGCGAGCCTGCAAGGCGGCCTTTATGCCGCGCCCGACCCGGCCGGCTTCCGCGCCTTCTCGGGCCGCTATCGCACCAAGTACGGCGGCGAGCCGATCCGCACCGCGACACTCGCTTATGACGCCGTCGCCCTCGTCGCCGCGCTCGCGCGGACGCAGGGCACCACGCGCTTCTCGTCCGATGTGCTCACCAACCCCTCGGGATTTGCCGGCATCGACGGCCTGTTCCGCTTCCGCGCCGACGGCACCAATGAGCGGGGGCTTGCGGTGATGAAGGTGACGCAGGGCGGTGGCGTTGCGGTGGCGGGCTCGCCGAAGAGCTTTGGGGCGTAGCTCAGGACGACGGTGCCGTAGGGTGGGCAAAGCGAAGCGTGCCCACGGCTTCAATCCATTCGCGAAGAGATGGTGGGCACGGCGCAAGTGCGCCTTTGCCCACCCTACGAGAGCTCGTTACGCCGCCAAATCCGCGACCACCGCATCCAGCACGGGAAAACCGCTGCTGGTCACGCGCAGCCGTCCGGTCGCATCGACCGTGATCGCGCCTTCCTCGCGCAAGAGCGCGATACGACGGGGATCGAGCGGACGGCCGGCGAGGGCCTTGTAGCGCTCGGGGTCGATGCCTTCCGCGAGCCGCAATCCCATCAGCAGGAACTCGTCGGCGCGTTCCTCGCTGTTGAGGAGATCGTCGGTGATGATGCCATGGCCGTTGGTCTCGACCCGCATCAGCCAGGCCTCGGGTCGCTTCTCGGTGGCGGTGGCGTGCCTAATACCGTCAATGTCGAGGCGGCCGTGCGCGCCGGGGCCGATGCCGGCATATTCGTCGCCGCGCCAGTACACCAGATTATGCCGGCACTCGGCGCCGCGCCGCGCGTGGTTGGAGATCTCATAGGCGGGTAGCCCAAGCTTGTCGCAGGTCTCCTGCGTGATGTCGTAGAGCGCGCGCGCGACCGCTTCATCCGGCGTCTTCAATTTGCCGGCCTGATGCAGGCCGAAGAACGGCGTGCCTTCCTCGATCGTCAATTGATAGAGCGACAGGTGCTCGGCCGCCTCGTCGATGGCGAGACGCAGTTCATCGGCCCACATCGACGGCGTCTGGTCGGGGCGGGCATAGATCAGGTCGAACGAATAACGGTCGAACGAGCGCCGTGCGATGGCGACGGCATCGAGCGCCTCGCGCGCACTATGCATGCGGCCCAGCGCTTTCAGCGAGGCATCATCGAGCGCCTGCACGCCGAGCGAGACGCGGTTGACGCCGGCACTGCGATAGCCGGCAAAGCGCGTGGCTTCGACGCTGGTGGGATTGGCTTCGAGCGTGACTTCGACGTCGCCTGCAACGCTCCAGTGCTTGCCGATCGCATCGAGCACCGCGCCGACCGTTGCGGGCTGCATCAGGGACGGCGTACCGCCGCCAAGGAAGATCGAGGTGACCTCGCGTCCGGGCGCACGTTCGGCGGTGGCTGCGATCTCTCGCGCGAAGGCGGAGGCGAAGCGTACCTCGTCGATCGCGGCGTGGCGGACATGGCTGTTGAAATCGCAATAGGGGCACTTCGACAGGCAGAACGGCCAGTGCACGTAGACGCCGAAGGCTTCCTTAGCGCGGCTCAAGGCAGATCTCCGCCAGTTTCACGAAGGCGCGCGCACGGTGCGACAGGCCGAGACCGAGCGGCGGCAGCCCGTGCTTCTCGATGCTCTCCATCTCGCCGAAGGTGCGCGTATGGCCATCCGGCAGGAACATCGGGTCGTAACCAAAACCGGCAGTGCCGCGCGGCGGCCAGACCAGCGTGCCGTCGACGCGCGCCTCCACCTCTTCGAGATGATCGTCGGGCCAGGCGACGCAGAGCGCGGAGACGAAATGCGCTGTTCGGCGGTCCGGCGTGGTGGCGCCGCGCTCCTGCAACAGGCGCTCGATTTGCGCCATCGCCGCGTTGAAGTCCTTGGCCGGGCCGGCCCAGCGCGCGCTGTAGATGCCGGGCGCACCGTCCAGTGCGTCGACCACGATGCCGGAATCGTCGGCGAAAGCGGGAAGCTTGGTCGCCTGCGCCGCCGCGATCGCCTTGATCGCGGCGTTGCTGCGGAAATCGGTGCCGGTCTCATCCGGTTCGCCGAGCCCGAGGTCACCGGCCGACACCGCCTCGACGCCGTGGGGCGCCAAAAGCTCCCGCATCTCGGCAAGCTTGCCGGGATTATGGGTGGCGATGACGAGCTTTCCGGTGATTCGGCGGTGCATGGGCTTATTGACTACGCGACAGCCAGTTTCTGCAAGTCCACGAGACGCGCAACGCCCTTGCGGGCCAGCGCCATCAGCGCCAGGAACTCGGCTTCCGTGAACGGTTCGCGTTCCGCCGTGCCCTGCACCTCGATGATGCGGCCGTCGCCGGTCATGACGAAATTGGCGTCGGTCTGGGCTTCCGAATCCTCGGCATAGTCGAGATCCAGTACCGGCGTGCCGTTGTAGATGCCGCAGGAAATCGCGGCGACGTTGTCGCGCATGACGTTGGCCTTGATCATGTTGCGCGCCTTCATCCAGTTGATGCAATCGGCGAGTGCGACCCAGGCGCCGGTGATCGAGGCCGTGCGGGTGCCGCCGTCGGCCTGTAGCACGTCGCAATCGACCGTGATCTGACGCTCACCGAGCGCTTCGAGATCGACGATGGTGCGAAGTGAGCGGCCGATCAGGCGCTGGATCTCGACGGTGCGGCCGCTCTGCTTGCCAGCGGCGGCCTCGCGGCGGGTGCGTTCCGAGGTGGCGCGGGGCAGCATGCCGTATTCGGCGGTGACCCAGCCGCGGCCCTGACCCTTCAGCCACGGCGGCAGGCGGTCTTCCAGCGTGGCCGTGACCAGCACATGGGTGTCGCCGAACTTCACCAGGCACGAGCCTTCCGCATATTTGACCACGCCGCGCTCCAGCGTCACGGGGCGCAATTCGTCGGGCGCACGGCGGCTTGGCCGCATGGAAATCCTCCAAAACTCAACGGGAAAGGCTGTTCGCGGTGCTTGTAGGTGGGGTGAGGGTGGGCGGCAAGGGCTTATTCAGCCCCTGATTCCGGGGCTGCAAACGCAACGCTTGTCAGAAGCGCCCGGGATGGACAAATTATGAGGATCTGAGAGGAGTTACCGCTGTGGCCCATCACGATCCGATCCATCTGATCGCGCCGCGCGCAGGCCTCGCCCAGCTCAACGAGCGTTCCCGCGATATCTTTCGTCAAATTGTCGAAAGTTACCTCGCGACCGGTGAGCCTGTGGGCTCGCGCAATATCTCGCGCCTGATCGCGATGCCGCTGTCGCCGGCTTCGGTCCGCAACGTCATGGCCGATCTGGAACAGCTCGGCCTGATCTATGCGCCCCACACCTCCGCCGGCCGGCTGCCGACGGAACTCGGCCTGCGCTTCTTCGTCGATGCCTTGATGCAGGTCGGCGACCTCAACGAGGCCGAACGGCAGTCAATCCAGAGCCAGCTCACGTCCGTAGGTCAGGCGCACTCGGTCGAGGCGGCGCTGGACCAGGCGCTGACGCGGCTATCCGGACTGACGCGGGCTGCGGCGGTGGTGCTGACGCCAAAATCCAATGCGCGGCTCAAGCACATCGAATTCGTCCGCCTGGAACCGGAGAAAGCGCTGGTCATCCTCGTCGGTGAGGATGGTCAGGTCGAAAACCGCGTGCTGGCACTGCCCCCCGGAGTTCCCTCCTCGGCGATCACCGAAGCCGGCAATTTCCTGAACGCCCGCATCCGCGGCCGGACCCTGGCCGAGGCGCGGCTCGAGCTCGAGACTGCGCTGGGCGAGGCCCGCGCCGAGCTCGATCAGCTCGCACAGAAGGTGATTTCAGCCGGGATCGCCAGCTGGTCCGGCGGCGAGAACGAGGACCGCCAGCTCATCGTGCGCGGCCACGCCAATCTGCTCGAAGATCTGCACGCGCTGGAGGATCTGGAGCGGGTGCGCCTCTTGTTCGACGATCTCGAGACCAAGCGCGGCGTGATCGATCTGCTCGGCCGGGCCGAGACCGCCGAGGGCGTGCGCATCTTCATCGGCTCCGAGAACAAGCTGTTTTCGCTGTCGGGGTCGTCCACCATCATCTCGCCCTATCGGGATGCCGCCGGCCACATCGTCGGCGTCCTCGGCGTGATCGGCCCGACGCGGCTGAATTATGCCCGCGTGATCCCGACCGTGGACTACGCCGCCCGCATCGTCAGTCGCCTGCTGGGGGGCTGACCGGCGTTTGAACCGATCACGGGCGCTTGATTTTCGACGCCCGAAGCACGATATCCGGGCCAGCAAAATCCCTTGGAACAAGTTCGAGAACAGAGCCGATGACCGATCGAGACCGGCAACCCGAAGACGCGGCTGCGCCGACTGGCGAGCCCGTGGTGTCAAAGCCCTACATCATGCCCGACGATCCCGAGCCCGGCTCGGTTGAAACCTTGCAGAAGGAAGTCGCCGAGGCGCGCGATCGCATGCTGCGGACGCTGGCCGAGATGGAGAACTTGCGCAAGCGGACCACCAAGGAAGTCGCTGACGCCCGCCTCTACGGCATCACCGGCTTTGCCCGCGACGTGCTCGACATCGCCGACAATCTTCAGCGCGCGCTCGATGCCGTTCCGGCCGAGGCCCGTGCCACGGCCGATCCCGGCCTGATCTCGCTGATCGAGGGCGTCGAGCTCACCGAGCGGTCGCTGCTCAACGCGCTGGAAAAGCATGGCGTGAAGAAGCTCGATCCGCAGGGCCAGAAGTTCGACCCGAACTTCCACCAGGCGATGTACGAAGTGCCCGATCCGTCGGTGCCGTCGGGCACCGTGGTCCAGATCATGCAGGCCGGCTACACCATCGGCGATCGCGTGCTGCGTCCGGCTTTGGTCGGCGTCGCCAAGGGCGGCGTAAAGCCCGCGCCCGCGGCGAACAACAATGAATCCAGCAGCGCGGCGAACTGAATCCTCAGACCCTCATGGTGAGGAGCCGCGCCCTTGCGCGGCGTCTCGAACCATGAAGGCCAAGGTGCCGCAGCGGGGGCCTTCATCCTTCGAGACGCGCGCGAAGTAGCGCGCTCCTCGGGACGAGGGTTTTGCAGTGTTGCGTGTCCTACGCACTCGCCGCGATATCCGCAGATTGAATCCGCTTCACGCCGGCCTTGGCCATGTCGGCCCAGGCCTTTGCGAGCGAACCCTGCGTGTCGATGCCGCGGCAGGCGTCTTCCACCACATAGACTTCGAAGCCTGCCTTGCGCGCGTCGAGCGCGGTCCAGGCAACGCAGAAGTCTGTCGCGAGCCCTGCGACGAAGACGCGTTTGATCTTGCGCGCCTTCAAATATCCGGCAAGGCCCGTCGAGGTCTTGCCGTCGGCTTCGAGGAAGGCCGAATAGCTGTCGACGTCCTTGTGAAAACCCTTGCGGATGATGAGCTCGGCGTGCGGGATCGCAAGGTCCTTGGACAGCGCCGCGCCGTCGGTGCCCTGCACGCAATGATCGGGCCACAGCACTTGCTTGCCGTAGGGAAGGTCGACGGTCTCGAACGGCTTCTTGCCGGAGTGGACTGAGGCAAACGAAATGTGGCCTGGTGTGTGCCAGTCCTGTGTCATCACCACGTTCGCAAACGCCTTCGAGATCTTGTTGATGACGGGCACCACCTGCTCGCCTTCCTTCACGGCAAGGCTGCCGCCGGGCAGGAAGCAGTTCTGCACGTCGATCACGAGCAGCGCGGAGGCCTCGTCCGGCTTGATCGATGAGGCCGCAAACAGCGCGGTTGGCGCGAGAGTCGCGAGCGCCGTCGTTCCAAGCATTGCCAAAATCTGTCGCCGATCCAGCATCGTTCGCCTCCCCTTGTGAGCCAATCGAGGCGAAGCCTAATTCTGCGCGCGAGCGAACAGAAGCCCGAAAATGCAGCCGGCTTTGGTTAGCGGCTAAGCGCTCGTCCCACGCGTCGGGTGAGGGTTTTCTCCTCTTGGGGGTTCTTGATTGCGGAGACACCCTCTCCCCATCCCTCCCCGCAGGCGGGGGAGGGAGCGCATCCAGCTCGTGGATGCGCTCAACCCTTCGGCTGAATTCCGTCGCGCACGGCGCGGAAGCGGGTGAAGGCGGCCTGCCACTGGTCGCGCGGAGCGCTGGCGATGATGCGCAGCGAGGCGCCGCTGCCCGAGAAACGAATCCACTGCACCACGGTCACCGGCGTCTTGTCCTTGCCGCTGACGCCGTCGATCCTGGTCTCGAAGCCTTGCTGGCCATTGATGCGGATCGGCTCGGACATGGTGACGCGGGATTCGCGCAGTCCGGGGATTTGCAGCGCGGCCTCCTGGGCGAAGCGGGCGCGGTCGTCGGCGGCTTGCGGGGTGGCGCCGATCACGCCGAGGATCATGAACGGCTTCGATTCATAACCCGAGCCCTCGTTGCCGTCGGCCAGGATGATGCTGCTCCCCGGCGCCAGGGTGCGGATGTCCTTGAAGTCGGCAAGATCGGTGATCTTGAACGGCATCAGCCCGATCTGCTCCTCGGCCGAGACCTGCTTGCGGGTGGTGGCGCTCGCGAACATCTGCCGCACCGCCTCGTCGGTGTAGATCTTGGTTGCGTTCTCCGGGATCTGCACCGCGACATAGCCGGAGAAGCCGGTACCCGGCACGATCATCGAATAGCGCTTCACCGGGCTGTCGCCGGCCTTGCCGGTCTCAGTGGTGAAATAGGCAAGACCCGCGGGGGTCTCGACCTTATCCTGCTTGACGCCGCTCGCTCCGGCCGGATTGGAATTGAAGGCGCTCACGACCTCGCCATAGGCGGCCGGCGGCAGCTCGGTGATCAGCACCTTGACGCTGCCGTCCTCGCTCTCGAAGCCCGGAAAGGTCTTGGCCGTGTTGAGGCCGACCAGCGGCACCATGCCGAGGCGCAAGCCGGGCGGAAACACGGCGTCGGCAGCGAGGGCCGGAAGCGCGGAGGCGGCGAGAAGGGCGAGCGCGGCGAGGGGGCGGATCAGCTTCATGGGCACTCTGATTGGTTCACATTGAGGCCGTTCGATGGTCGGCCACCGGGCCGCTTTGTCGCGCGAAGCAGCTGTGGCGGCTGCCCGGCCGGTCCGCCTTTTACCGGGTTTGGGCTTGCGGCAACAGGGCGGGCGGGCTTGCGGTAGCGGGGGCTTGCCGGAGCCCGAACCTGTTAATAATTCCTCACCCGCGAGGGCGGTCGAGCCCGGATATCATCTTCCAAAACCCAATGTTTTAGCGGCAGAAACCTAGCTTCGGTCCTTGCGGGCCCCTCCCCCCCTCCTATATGAGCGTCAATCATCGCAATATCGCGGATGTTTGATCTTAGGGGGTTTCGGTTTGGGTGCCTTCTGGGCCCAGCCAACCTGCCGCAAAAAGAAGGATATCAGGACCATGGGAAAGGTCATTGGGATCGACCTCGGCACCACGAATTCGTGCGTCGCCGTGATGGATGGCAAGAACGCCAAAGTCATCGAGAATTCCGAAGGCATGCGCACGACGCCCTCGATCGTCGCCGTCACGGACGACGGTGAGCGCCTCGTCGGCCAGCCGGCCAAGCGCCAGGCCGTTACCAATCCCGAGCGCACCTTCTTCGCAGTGAAGCGCCTCATCGGTCGCCGCTACGACGACCCGATGGTCGAGAAGGACAAGAAGCTCGTCCCCTACAAGATCGTGAAGGCTTCCAACGGCGATGCCTGGGTCGAGGCCGACGGCCAGACCTACTCGCCCTCGCAGGTCTCGGCGTTCATCTTGCAGAAGATGAAGGAGACCGCGGAAGCCCACCTCGGCCAGAAGGTCGACCAGGCCGTCATCACCGTTCCCGCCTACTTCAACGACGCCCAGCGCCAGGCGACCAAGGACGCCGGCAAGATCGCGGGCCTCGAAGTGCTGCGCATCATCAACGAGCCGACCGCGGCCGCGCTCGCCTATGGCCTCGACAAGACCAAGGCCGGCACCATCGCAGTGTACGATCTCGGCGGCGGTACGTTCGATATCTCCATTCTCGAAATCGGCGACGGCGTGTTCGAGGTGAAGTCGACCAACGGCGATACCTTCCTCGGCGGCGAAGACTTCGACATGCGCCTGGTCGGCTATCTCGCCGACGAATTCCAGAAGGAGCAGGGCATCAACCTGCGCAACGACAAGCTCGCGTTGCAGCGCCTGAAGGAAGCCGCTGAAAAGGCCAAGATCGAGCTATCGTCGACGACGCAGACCGAGATCAACCTGCCGTTCATCACCGCGGACCAGACCGGTCCGAAGCATCTGACGATGAAGCTCACCCGCGCCAAGTTCGAGGCGCTGGTCGACGACCTCATCCAGAAGACCGTCGAGCCCTGCCGCAAGGCGCTGAAGGATGCCGGCGTCACCGCCGGTGAGATCGGCGAAGTCGTGCTGGTCGGCGGCATGTCGCGCATGCCGAAGGTCCAGGAAGTCGTCAAGCAGCTGTTCGGCAAGGAGCCGCACAAGGGCGTCAACCCGGATGAAGTCGTGGCGATCGGCGCTGCGATCCAGGCCGGCGTGCTCCAGGGCGACGTCAAGGACGTGCTGCTGCTCGACGTGACCCCGCTGTCGCTGGGCATCGAGACGCTGGGCGGCGTGTTCACCCGCATCATCGACCGCAACACCACGATCCCGACCAAGAAGAGCCAGGTGTTCTCGACCGCCGAGGACAACCAGAACGCGGTCACCATCCGCGTCTTCCAGGGCGAACGTGAAATGGCGGCCGACAACAAGATGCTCGGTCAGTTCGACCTGATGGGCATTCCGCCGGCTCCGCGCGGCATGCCGCAGATCGAGGTGACCTTCGACATCGACGCCAACGGCATCGTCAACGTCTCGGCCAAGGACAAGGCCACCGGCAAGGAGCAGCAGATCCGCATCCAGGCCTCCGGTGGTCTGTCGGAAGCCGACATCGAGAAGATGGTCAAGGACGCCGAGGCCAATGCCGAGGCGGACAAGAAGCGCCGCGAGGCCGTCACCGCCAAGAACGAGGCCGATGGCCTGGTGCACTCGACCGAGAAGGCCCTGGCCGAGCACGGTTCGAAGGTCGCCGAGAGCGAGCGCCGCGCCATCGAGGACGCCGTCAGCGACCTCAAGGAAGCGCTGAAGGGCGACGACGCCGAGGCGATCAAGGCCAAGACCAACACGCTGGCTCAAGCTTCGATGAGGCTCGGCGAGGCCATGTACAAGCAGCAGGCCGAGGCCGACGCCAAGAAGGATGCGGCCAAGGACGACGTCGTCGACGCGGAATTCACCGAGGTCGACGACGACAAGAACAACAAGAAGTCCGCTTAAGCCCCGAGAGGGTCACGATGCGGACGGCTTGGACCCCACACGCGCTACCGGCCTCCTCCCTTACGGGGGAGGCCGTCGCGTCGGGCTCGACGGGCCAAGATTCTGTTTCAATCGTGCCCGTTACGATCAATCAATTCCCAGCCGCTATGCTGAACGCAGGCATGCTGCCCTCTGCCACAAGGCGGAAGGGTGCCTATATCGTTGCGTGGCGACGTCGTTTTGCTCCAACTTGAATGCGATTGGATAGACCGAGTCCGACATGTCCACGTCCACCAAGCGCTGCTACTACGAGACCCTCGAGGTCGAACGCGACGCCGACGAAGGCAAGCTGAAGTCGTCGTTCCGCAAGCTCGCGATGAAATTCCATCCCGACCGCAATCCGGGGGATGAGACCAGCGAAGTCAAGTTCAAGGAACTCAACGAGGCCTATGAGGTCCTGAAAGACAAGGACAAGCGCGCCGCCTATGACCGTTACGGCCATGCCGCTTTCGAGCAGGGCGGTGGCGGCGCCGGCTTCGGCGCGGGCTTCGCCTCCTCGTTCTCCGACATTTTCGAAGACCTGTTCGGCATGGCCGGACAGCGCGGCCGCGGTGGTCGTGAGCGCGGCGCCGACCTGCGCTACAACATGGAAATCACGCTCGAGGAAGCCTTTGGCGGCAAGACCGCGCAGATCGAGATTCCGGTCTCGGTCACCTGCGAGGCCTGCTCGGGCATCGGCGCCAAGGCCGGAACCAAGCCGAAGACCTGTTCGACCTGCGGCGGCGCCGGCCGCGTGCGGCAGTCGCAGGGTTTCTTCACGCTGGAGCGGACCTGTCCAGGCTGCCAGGGCCGGGGCCAGATGATCGAGGATGCCTGCCCGTCCTGCTCGGGCCAGGGCCGCGTCACCCGCGAGCGGAATCTTTCGGTCAACATTCCCCCGGGTGTCGAGGACGGCACCAGGATCAGGCTCGCCGGCGAAGGCGAGGCCGGGGTCCGCGGCGGCCCGCCCGGCGACCTCTACATCTTCCTGTCGCTGGCCCAGCACCAATTCTTCCAGCGCGACGGCGCCGATCTGCATTGCCGTGTGCCGATCTCGATGGTGACGGCCGCCCTCGGCGGCGAATTCGAGGTGCCGACCATCGAGAAGGGCAAGGCCAAGGTGAAGGTGCCGGCCGGGACCCAGTCCAACCGCCGATTCCGCATTGCATCAAAAGGCATGCCGGTGCTGCGGTCGCGCCAGATGGGCGACATGTATGTTCAGGTGGTGGTCGAGACCCCGCAGAACCTCACCAAGAAGCAGCAGGAATTGCTGGCCGAGTTCGAAAAGCTGTCCTCCGGCAACACCCAGCCGGAATCCGAGGGCTTCTTCGCCAAGGTCAAGGATTTCTTCGGTAATCGGGCGAGTTGACTCGGCTTGACCGTACCGCCTTCGGCCTATACGTCTTTATGACCATTTTCTGACACGCCGCGGTCCCGCGGTCCCGTCCGGTCCAGACATGCCATTGCCATCGTCCGCGCGTGCGTTGAAGAAGCCTCGTCTCGACGACGAGGTGCGCTTTCTCAGATCGTGGATCGAAAAGCCGCTGCACATGGGCGCGGTGATGCCGTCGGGCAAGCTGCTCGCCCGGACCATGGCCCATTACGTCGATGTCGATTCGGACGCGCCCGTGGTCGAACTCGGGCCCGGCACCGGCGCCATCACCTCCGCCCTCATCGAGCGCGGAGTCGACCAGAAACGTCTGGTCCTCGTCGAATACAATCCCGGCTTCTGCGCGCTGCTGCGCGACCGCTATCCGCAGGCCAAGGTGGTGCAGGGCGATGCCTATCGCCTGCGGGACACGCTCTGGAACGTCCTGAGCGCGCCGGCCAGTGCGGTCGTCTCCGGCCTGCCGCTCGTGACAAAACCGATGCTGACGCGGCTGCGGCTGATCCGCGATGCCTTCACGGCGCTGGCGCCCGGCGCGCCCTTCGTCCAGTTCACCTATGCGGTGGTGCCGCCGATCCCGAAATCGCTGCCCGGCGTGTCCACAGAGGCTTCGGAACGGATCTGGATGAACCTTCCGCCGGCCCGCGTCTGGGTGTATCGCAAGGACTAATTCCGCCGGCTTCCTTCTCTGCGCGGCGGGCTTGTTTCGCCGAACGTATGGAAGCGGATGTCCGCACCGAAAATCCTGGTCATTCCCGGCTCGCTGCGCACCGGCTCGCACAATGCGAAGCTGGCGGCGGTCGCTGCCTATGAATTTGCCCGGGCCGGCGTCGACGTCACCCGCATCTCGCTCGCCGATTTTCCGCTGCCGATCTACGACGGCGATCTCCAGGCCAAATCCGGCGTGCCCAAGCACGCGATCAATCTCAAGCGCATGATCGGCGCCCATCACGGCGTGCTGTTCGTCACGCCCGAATACAACGCCTCGGTGCCGCCGCTGCTTAAGAACGCGATCGACTGGGTCAGCCGCGTGCACGAGCTGCATGAGGCGCGCGGCGATGTGTTCCGCAACCGCGCCTTCGCGCTTGCCGGCGCCTCGCAGAGCCGGCTCGGTGCGGCGCGCGCGCTGCAGGCGCTGCGGCTGATCCTGACCTCCTGCCACGCCAATGTGATTGCCAGCCAGCTCACGCTCGGCTTTGCCGACCAGGCCTATGACGATATGGACAAGCTCAAGAACGAGGGCGATATCGCCGCGTTGAAGGAGCTGGTCGCGCAATTGATCGACATTTCCCAACGCATGATGTGAGGTGACATGACGCCAGCCGAGATCGCTCCAAAGGACCGCCTGATCGTCGCGCTCGATCTGCCCAGCGTCGATGCCGCGGAGGCGACGATCAACCGTCTCGGCGACAGCGTCACCTTCTACAAGATCGGCTATCGGCTCGCTTATGCCGGCGGATTGCCGCTGGTCGGCAAGCTCGCCGACAAGGGCAAGAAGGTCTTTCTCGATCTCAAGCTGCACGACATCGGCAACACCGTGATGCAAGGGGTCGAGAGCATCACCAGGCTTGGCGCCACCTTCCTGACCGTGCACGCCTATCCGCAGACCATGAAGGGCGCGGTCGAAGGGCGCGGCAATTCGAGCCTGAAGATACTCGCGGTGACGGTGCTGACCTCCTACAACGAGGACGACCTGCACGCGGCCGGCTATCGGCTCGGCGTCTCCGAGCTGGTCGAGGCGCGCGCGCAGCAGGCGCAGGTGCTCGGCATCGACGGTCTGGTGTCCTCGCCGGAGGAAGCTGGTGCTCTGCGCAAGATCGTCGGCCACCAGATGCACCTCGTCACACCGGGCATCCGGCCGGCAGGCTCGGCGACCGGCGACCAGAAGCGCATCATGACGCCGGGCCGCGCGATCGCCGCCGGCGCCGATTATCTCGTCGTCGGACGTCCGATCGTGGAAGCCGCTGATCCCAAGGCCGTCGCAGACGCCATCCAGGCCGAGATTGCGCAGGCGCTTGGCTGATCAACAACACAGGGAGAAGAGCAATGGCAAAGGGCTACTGGATCGGGCGCGTCGACGTGAACAATGACGAGGGCTACAAGCCCTACGCCGTCGCCAACGGTCCGATCTTCAGGAAATGGGGCGGCCGCTTCGTCGTCCGCGCCGGCAAGTTCACCACCGTCGAAGGCGCCAGCCGGACCCGCAACGTCGTGATCGAATTCCCGGACTACGAGACCGCGATCGGCTGCTTCAATTCGCCGGAATACCAGGCCAACATCAAGGTGCGCCAGCCGCACTCGGTTGCCGATCTCATCATCATCGAGGGCTATGACGGCCCGCAACCGCAGGACGGCTGAGAGGAGGCCGTCATTATGGGGCGATGCGAAGCATCGAACCCCGGTGCGCAATTGCGCACCTGAGAATCTCGAGATTCCGGGTTCGGCTCTGCGAGCCGCCCCGAACGTGCCGCCGCTGTCCCCCCTCGGTTGCCGGAACTTCATCCCCCCGCTACAACGGCGGCGAAGAGGATCACACCATGTCCGACATGCGCTTGATTGTTGCTGGGGCCGGCGGCCGGATGGGCCGCGCACTGGTGCGGGCGATTGCCGAGAGCCAAGGCGCGGTGCTTGCGGGTGCGCTGGAGGCGCCGGGCTCGGAGCTGCTCGGCAAGGATGCCGGCGTGCTCGCGGGATTGCCCGCCAACGGCATCAAGCTCTCGGCCGATCTCTGGGCGATGTCGAAGGAGGCCGACGGCATTCTCGATTTTACCGTGCCGGCCGCCACCATCGCCAATGTCGCGATCGCCGCCCAGCGGGGCATCGTCCATGTCGTCGGCACGACGGGACTCTCGATGTCCGACAACGCCGTGATCAAGAGCGTCACCAACCGCGCCGTCGTGGTACAGTCAGGCAATATGAGCCTGGGCGTCAACCTGCTCGCCGCGGTGGTCAAGCGCGTCGCCAAGGCGCTCGACCAGGGTTTTGACATCGAGATCGTCGAAACCCATCACCGCATGAAGGTCGACGCCCCCTCCGGCACCGCGCTGATGCTGGGCCAGGCCGCAGCGGCCGGCCGCGGCGTCACCCTCGATGACCATTCCGAGCGAGGCCGCGACGGCATCACCGGTGCGCGCAGGCCGGGCAATATCGGCTTCGCCTCGTTGCGCGGCGGCACCGTCGCCGGCGACCACAGCGTGACCTTCCTCGGCCCCTTCGAGCGCCTGACGCTGTCGCATCAGGCCGAGGACCGCATGCTGTTCGCCCATGGCGCGCTGAAGGCGGCGCTGTGGGCCAACGGCAAGAAGCCGGGGCACTATTCCATGGCCGACGTGCTCGGCCTCGCCGATATCTGATCGAAACTAACGGAAAGCAGTCAATGAGCGAACGTCTTCTCGTGCTCGTGCGCCACGGCCAGAGCGAATGGAATCTGAAGAACCTGTTCACCGGCTGGAAGGATCCTGATCTCACCGAGCTCGGCGTGAAGGAAGCCACGGAAGCCGGCCGCAAGCTGAAGGCACAGGGCCTCGTGTTCGACGTGGCCTTCACTTCGGTTCTCACGCGCGCGCAACACACGCTCGACATCATCCTCGGTGAGCTCGGTCAAGAAGGCTTGCCGACCTCGAAGAACCTCGCGCTGAACGAGCGCGACTATGGCGATCTCTCCGGCCTCAACAAGGACGACGCCCGCAAGAAATGGGGCGAGGACCAGGTGCTGATCTGGCGCCGCTCCTACGACGTGCCGCCGCCCGGCGGCGAAAGCCTGAAGGACACCCTCGCGCGCGCGCTGCCCTATTACGTGCAGGAGATCCTGCCCGGCGTGCTCAACGGCAAGCGCACGCTGGTCGCCGCCCACGGCAATTCGCTGCGCGCGCTGATCATGGTGCTGGAGAAGCTCTCGCCCGAAGGCATCCTGAAGCGCGAGCTCGCCACCGGCGTGCCGATCATCTATCGCCTCAATGCGGATTCGACCGTGGCGTCGAAGCTGGATCTGGCGGGGTAGGGCCGGTCTCGTAGGGTGAGTTAGCGCAGCGTAACCCACCATCTCTCGCAGAGATTAAAAAGGTGGGTTACGCCGAGCAGCTGCGCTTTGCGCATCTGCAGGGCTAATCCACCCTACGGCATCTCGACTACTGCATCCCCAGCTGCCCGGCTTCCCAGCCCAGCATCGCCTGCTTGCGCGTGATGCCCCAATGATAGCCGGTGAGCGTGCCGCTCTTGCCGAGCGCGCGATGGCAGGGCACGACGAACGAGACCGGGTTCTTGCCCACCGCCGCACCGACGGCGCGCGAGGCCTTCGGGCTGTTGATGTTGCAGGCGATGTCGGAATAGGACACCGCGCGGCCCATCGGGATTTTCAGCAGCGTCTCCCATACCCGCACCTCGAAGTCGGTGCCGATCATCACCACGCGCAGCGGCTGGTCCGGCCGCCACAGTCTGGTGTCGAAGATGCGCGCGGCGAGCGGCGCCGTGCCCTCGTGGTCTTCGACATAGGTGGCGTTCGGCCAGCGCCGCGTCATGTCGGCGAGCGCAACCTTTTCCTCGCCGTGGTCGGCGAAGGCAAGCCCCGACAAGCCGCGATCGGTGGCGATCACGATCGCGGTGCCGAACGGGGAGGGATGAAAGCCGTAGCGCAAGGTGAGGCCGGCGCCGCCGTTCTTCCATTCGCCCGGCGACATGGCTTCGTGCGTGACGAAGAGATCGTGCAGCCGGCCCGGACCCGACAGGCCGGAATCGAGCGCGGCGTCGAGGATGCTCGCGGAGTCCCGCAGCAAGCCCTTGGCGTGATCGAGCGTCAGCGCCTGCATGAAGGCCTTTGGCGTGATCGAGGCCCAGCGGCGGAACAGATGGTGCAGCTCATCCGGCGTGACGCCGGCCGCATCCGCCATCGCCTCGATGGTCGGCTGCGCGCGCCAGTTCTCCGAGATGAAGGCGATCGCCCGGCGCACCGAATCGTAGTCGCGCAACGCGGCGTTCTGGGGGCCCGGCTTGGTCAGGCGCTGGTCATGTATGGCGAGTGTCATCATGACCGGAAATGTAGGAGAGGGGCGGCTGGGAAACCACCCGATTTCTGACTGCGCTCAGGTCACCGGATTGTAGGTCGGGCCGCGCTTGGCGGCATTGAGCGCCTCAACCAAGCCTTTGTAAAAACTTGCTTTTTCCTCTGGCCCCAGGAATCGGGCAATCTGGATCTGGTAGCCGCGCGAGATCAGGTAGAGATGCTCGATGCCGAAATCCTCGTCGACCTCCATGTCGAGGCGGACCCAGAGCGGGTTGAACGTCCATTCGGCCACCTGGCCGTGGTGGCTGATGCGCCGCACGCGCAATTCGCTCGTCGTGACGGTGATCTCTTCGCGCGCGCGAGCCGCGCGGAAGTTGGCCTTGAAGGCCCACCAGATCACCAGCACGTCGAGGCCGAAGAAACCGAACACCGGCCAGGCGCCCATCATCAGGAAGACGAGGCCGGTGACGAAGCTGACCACGCTCAGGAACAGCATCACGGCGAGGAAGCCGGTGCGGTTCAGCGAGCGGTGCGGCGTCAGCAGTGCGGAGAAGATCTGCACTTCGCGCTGATCAGGCTCGCCGCGCTCAATTTCGTTGCCTGTGCTCATTGTCCGTCAGTATATCCCGATCATGGCGAAAATCACCCGCAAGCCGGCTCCGCGCAAAGCGCCCGCGCCGAAGAAGACGGCCAGGGCCGCCGTCGCGAAGCCCAAGCCCGCTCAGAAAACGGCCTCAGCGAAAAAATCGCTCAAAGCCACCAAACCCAGCTCCTTAAAACCTTGGACCCCGGCGGAGGTCCACGACGCCTTCAGTCGCTTCCGCAAAGCCAACCCGGAACCGAAAGGAGAGCTCGAGCACCTCAATCCGTTCACGCTGCTGGTCGCCGTGGTGCTGTCGGCGCAGGCGACCGATGCCGGCGTCAACAAGGCGACGCGCGCGTTGTTCGAGGTCGCCGACACCCCGCAGAAGATGCTCGACCTCGGCGAGGAGCGCTTGCGCGACTACATCAAGACCATCGGCCTCTACCGCACCAAGGCGAAGAACGTGATCGCGCTGTCGGCCAAGCTGCTCAGCGAGTTCGGCGGCGAGGTACCGCGCACGCGCGCCGAAATCGAGTCGCTGCCCGGCGCCGGCCGCAAGACCGCCAACGTCGTGCTCAACATGGCCTTCGGCGAGCACACCATGGCGGTCGACACGCATGTCTTCCGCGTCGGCAACCGCACCGGGCTAGCGCCCGGCAAGACGCCGCTGGAGGTCGAGCTTGGTCTGGAAAAGGTGATCCCGGCCGCATTCATGCTGCATGCCCATCATTGGTTGATCCTGCACGGCCGCTATACGTGCCTCGCGCGCAAGCCGCGCTGCGAGGTCTGTCTGATCAACGATCTCTGCCGCTGGCCGGAGAAGACGGTCTGAGCGACGGCGCCGCGGCCCGCGTCATCACCGCAACTGCCGTGCCGGCGCGATCAGCTCGGGCCGCGGACCTGACAGCCGCTTGTGCATGTGGACCATGAAGGCCATGCCGAAGATCGGCGTTGCCAGATTGACGATTGGGATCGAGACGAAGGCGGCGATGAACAGCCCGGCGGTGAAGATGGTCGCGGCATTGTCGCGCCGCATCGCCTTGGCTTCCTCCGGCGGGCGGAAGCGCATCGCCGCGAGCTCGAAATATTCGCGGCCAAGGAGCCAGGCCGCGGCGAGGAAGAAGATCAGGAAGCCCGCGCCGGCGAACAACACCAGCGGCAGCGCGGCGAGATAGACCAAAATCGTCAACAGCGCGGTCTTGACGCCCTCGAGGATCGCCTGGCTGAGGGGCAGCGCGACGCCCGGCTGCTCGGCGGGATAATGCTCGCGCTCGACGATGTCGGCGACGTCGTCGACGAACAGGCTCGCCACCAGCGAGGTGATCGCGGGCATCAGGAAGATGCCGCCGAACACGACGCCGAGGCCCGCTGCGATCGAAACGATCCAGGACAAGACGTCGAGCGAGGAGTGCCAGCCCGGCCCGAGCAGGCCTTCCAGCCAGACCTCGCCAGAGGTCGCAAACCAGCTGAGCAGCCGCTGCAAGCCGATCGCCAGCACAATGATCAGCACGAGCGCAAGCCCGATCGATCGCCACAGGATCGAGCGCATCGGCGGCGAGATCATTTGCGACAGCGCCTTCACGGCGGCATCCAGCATGGGAGACCCTTTCACGAAACGACCCGCGAGAGGTAGACACCCAATGCGGCTTCGGCAAGGGAGGTTGGTTGTCCAAGACACGGCCGTGTCCCGGACGCGGTGCAGCGTGCAACGCTGCTCTGCGGCACACCGCTGAAGAAGCGTTGCGCTGCGTCCGGGGCACGCAAGCCCGCCTACTCATGCCGATGGCCGTGCCCGTGCTTCCGCGCTTTCGCCGGCTTCCCCTCGCCCGTCGGGATCATCACCACGCGGCCGTAGCGGACGCCGCGTTCGGCGATGATGTGGTCGGCGAAATGCTTGACCTCATCCGCCGACCCCTTCAGCGCCGTCATCTCCATGCAATTGTTGTCGTCGAGATGGACGTGCAGGGTCGCCAGCGCGAGGTCGTGATGGCCGTGGAATTCCTGCACCAGTCGTTTCGACAGATCGCGGGCGGCGTGGTCGTAGACATAGACGAGACCGGCGACGCAGGGGCCGGTCTGCGCGGTGTCCTCGGTGCTCTGCTGCAGACCGGCGCGCGCGAGGTCGCGGATGATCTCGGAGCGATTCTGGTAACCGCGCGCTTCCGCCGCCGCGTCGATCTCCGCCAACAGGTCGTCCTCGATCGTGATGGTAATTCGCTGCATCAGATATTCCCCGCACCTCTCGCCTGCGTTCCGTGAACCGTAGCCCGGATGGAGCGAAGCGCAATCCGGGACGGTGCCGATGTGGGCAGGACTCCCGGATTTCGCTAGCGCTCCGTCCGGGCTACGCGGCTTCCCTACAGCTGCGTCGCACGCAGGCGCAGCGCATTGCCGACCACGCTGACCGAGGACAGTGCCATCGCCGCCGCGGCGATGATCGGCGAGAGCAGCAAGCCGAACGCCGGATAGAGGATGCCGGCGGCGATCGGAATGCCGGCGGCATTGTAGATGAAGGCGAAGAACAGGTTTTGGCGGATGTTGCTCATGGTCGCCTGCGACAGTTTTCGGGCGCGGACGATGCCAACGAGATCGCCCTTGAGCAGGGTCACGCCCGCGCTCTCCATCGCGACATCCGTGCCGGTGCCCATGGCGATGCCGACTTCTGCGGCGGCCAGCGCGGGCGCGTCGTTGACGCCGTCGCCGGCCATCGCGACGATGCGGCCGGCCTTTTGCAGCTTGGTCACCACCGCGCTCTTCTGATCCGGCAGCACCTCGGCCTCGACCTCGGCGATACCGAGCCGGCGCGCCACCGCTTCCGCCGTGGTGCGGTTGTCGCCGGTCAGCATGATCACCTTGATGCCTTCGGCAGCTAACGCCTTCAGTGCCTCCGGGGTCGAGGCCTTGACCGGATCGGCGATCGCGAACAGGCCGGCAAGCCGGCCATCGACGGCCATGTTGATCACGGTGGCTCCGTCGCCGCGCAGCCGCTCGGCCTCGGCGTCGAGTGTCGCCGTGTCGATTCCGATCGAGGTGAGATATCTCGCGTTGCCGAGCGCGATGGTCTTGCCGTCGACCTTGCCGGTGGCGCCCTTGCCGGTCGGGGAGTCGAAATGCTCGACCTGGCCGAAGGCAAGCTGCTTCTCCTTGGCTGCGCGAACGATCGCGTCGGCCAGAGGATGCTCGCTGGCGCGCTCGACGCTGGCCGCAAGCCGCAGGATGTCATCTTCCGCAAAGCCGGCGGCCGGCACGATCGCGACCACCTTGGGCTTGCCCTCGGTCAGCGTGCCGGTCTTGTCGACCACCAGCGTGTCGATCTTCTCCATCCGCTCCAGCGCCTCGGCGTTCTTGATCAGCACGCCGCCTTGCGCACCGCGGCCGACGCCGACCATGATCGACATCGGGGTCGCCAGGCCCAGCGCACAGGGGCAGGCGATGATCAGCACGCTGACGGCGGCGACGAGACCGAAGGCGAGCCGCGGCTCCGGTCCGAACCAGGCCCAGGCGGCGAAGGCCGCGAGAGCGACGACGATCACCATCGGCACGAACCAGCCGGCGACCTGATCGGCCAGACGCTGGATCGGCGCGCGCGAGCGCTGCGCATCCGCGACCATCTGCACGATCTGCGACAGCAGCGTCTCGCGGCCGACCTTGTCGGCACGCATCACGAAGCTACCCGATTGGTTCAGCGTGCCGGCAATGACCTTTGCGCCGGTTTCCTTGGTGACAGGCATGGATTCGCCCGTGACGAGGGATTCGTCGAGTGACGAGCGTCCCTCGAGAATGATTCCGTCGACCGGCACTTTCTCACCAGGCCGAACGCGCAAGCGGTCGCCGGCATGAAGCGTATCGATCTCGACCTCGTGCTCGCTGCCATCGGCATCGACGCGTCGCGCGGTCTTCGGCGCCAGTTGAAGCAACGCCTTGATCGCGCCCGAGGTGGCGTCACGCGCGCGCAGCTCCAGCACCTGGCCGAGCAGCACCAGCACGGTGATGACGGCGGCGGCTTCGAAATAGACGGCGACCGCACCTTCATGGGCGCGGAACGTGGCAGGGAAGATCTGCGGCGTGACGGTGCCGAGCACGCTGTAGACATAGGCAACGCCCGTACCCATCGCGATCAGCGTGAACATGTTGAGGTTGCGTGTCAGCAGCGACTGCCAGCCGCGGACGAAGAACGGCCAGCCGGCCCACAGTACCACCGGGGTGGCGAAGACGAGCTGGATCCAGTTCGAAAGCGCCGCATCGATCCAATTGTGTGGACCCGCGAGATGGCCGCCCATCTCCAGCACCACGGGCGGCAGTGACAGCACGCCGCCGATCCAGAACCGCCGCGTCATGTCGGCGAGCTCGGGATTGGGGCCGGTCTCCAGGCTCGCGACTTCCGGCTCCAGCGCCATGCCGCAGATCGGGCACGTGCCCGGGCCGACCTGGCGGATCTCGGGGTGCATCGGGCAGGTGTAGATCGTGCCCGCGGGCATCTCGGGTTCGGGCGCCTTCTCCTTGGCAAGATATTTGGCGGGATCGGCGGCGAACTTGGTGCGGCAGCCGGCCGAGCAGAAATGGAAGGTCTCGCCGTGATGTGTGAGCTGGTGCTTCGAGGTCGCGGGATCGACGCTCATGCCGCAGACAGGATCTTTGACCTTCGTCACGCCCTCACCAGGGTCATGCGCGTGATGATGAGCGTCACCGGCATGATCGCCGTGCCCGCCGCAGCAGGAGGACTCCGCCGGTTTGGCCGCTGTCGCCTCGGTCACGTCCGTTTTGGCTGAACACCCGCATCCGGAATGTCCGTTCGCGTCGTGATGATGCCCGTGTTCGTTCATAGCCTTGCTCCGGCGCTTGTGCCCAGGTCTTGCAACCTATACCCGGTAGGGGTATATAGACCTCATGCGCAAAGACATCAAGGCATCTGTCGGAAAACGCCTCGGCCGGATCGAGGGCCAGGTTCGCGGCCTCTCGAAAATGGTAGAGGAGGACCGGTACTGCATCGACATCGTGACGCAGATCTCGGCGGTGCGGGCCGCGCTGCGCCGGGTCGAGGAGGAGATCCTGAAGGATCACGTCGCCCATTGCGTCGAGCACGCCATCGCGAGCGGCGACAAGGCCGACCAACGCGAGAAGATCGCGGAGCTGATGGCGGTGATCGGACGGGCGGAGCGGTAGGTCTCCACCGTCATTGCGAGCGCAGCGAAGCAATCCAGACCGTCTCCGAGGAGGTAGTCTGGATTGCTTCGTCGCAAGAGCTCCTCGCAATGACGGATGTTGAGGCGCGAGATCGCACTCAAACCCCAGGTCGCCCCTGCGAACGCAGGGACCTGCGCGCGAGCGCCTACGCTCGTCGCGATAGCCCCAGGGAGAGGTTTGGCGAAGACTTCTCGATCGGTACTGCTATCGTCCGCACGCGATAGATCACGCGGTCTGGGTCCCTGCGCCCGTGCGCAATTGCGCACCAGGCAGGGACGACCTATGCCGCCCGCTCGCGCGCCGGGCCACGGCGCCTCGGGCGGTACATCGCCAGCTTCTTCAGCAGCGGGACATGTTCGGGGACGGTTTCGGCTGCCGCAGGCTGAGCACTCACTTGCTCAGCCGGAACCTCATCCGGCGCCTCTTGGTCAATCGCTTCAGGAACGAGCGGCGGCGCACTGATCGTTTCTGGAAACACACTGAATGTGCCCGCTACCTCCTCGAGCGGCTTCTGCTTGTCGGCCCAGTGCAGCGCGGTGTAGTCGAACCCGTGCACGATGGTGGGTTTGACGACCTCGAAATAGGGCGAGATGTCGAAGTCGCGGGGCATGTAGAGCGAGGAATCGCGGATGTGCAGGATCTCGCGGCGGGCGGCGCGGCTGCCGGCCTTGGTGATCTTCGGCAGGATCGGGTAGCGCACCGCGTCGAACGCCTGCGCGATCAGCGCCGAGCAGATGATCTTGGTCGGATCGCCCGAGCCAATCGCGATCATGCGTCGCCGCCAGCGCTGCGGTACCGGCAGCGGGAACAGGAAGCGCATGAGGTCGACGATGTTCTTGGTGTCGTAGCCGAAGCCGATGCGGTTGATCGCATAGCGGCAGACCGTGGTGCGATCCTCATAGGACAGCCCGACCGGGCGGCAGACGCGGGTGTGATACGGGAAATATTTCGACAGCGGCGCAGAGGTGACGCCTTCGCCGATATTGGCTTCGATCAGCACATGCGGCTCGCCGTCGGGCTCCACGGCGCCCTCGACAGGGCCGACATAGAGCGCGGCATGCGACCAGGTCGACTGCGTCAGATATTTGATGATGCCGGAGATGCGGTTGTTGCCCTCGATCAGCAGCACGTCGCCGGGCTCGATGACGCCGCGCAGGTGCTCCGGGTCGCTCGGTGTGAACGGCTCGTAGCCCGGCACCTCCTTGGAGAGGTACGCGGCAATCAGCTTGCCGACTGAATCTAGGACCGTCCCCATTTCCAACTCCCCCCCACGGCCTTTTCCGGCCGTCTTTTTCCCTTCTCTATCATGGTCGAAACGTGTTGCAATTCGGTTCATCAATCCGTGAGGTCAAGCACGATTGATTCACCATGATGGTTGCCGTGCAACATCAGATGCGGCAAGTTTCACTGACTGTTCCCGTTCGCCGCAAGTCCTCGGAAACCATGACATGACAATCACGCGCCGCGGTTTCCTTGTCGCGTCGGCGGCTGTTGCCGCGATGCCGGTCCTGCGCGCAAACGCAGCCAGCCTGCCGCGCGAGGTCGACATCGTCGTGATTGGGGCGGGGGCTGCGGGAATCGCCGCGGCGCGGCGCATCATGGCGTCGGGCCGCAAGGTCGTCGTGGTGGAAGCGGCGTCCCAGATCGGCGGCCGCTGTATCACCGACAGCATGACATTCGACACGCCGTTCGACCGCGGTGCGCGCTGGATGCACAATCCCGACACCAATCCGATGATCCGGCTGGCGCGCAGTGCCGGGCTCGACGTGCTGCCGGCGCCGTCCGGCCAGAAGATGCGTATCGGCCGCCGCAACGCGCGTGCGGGCGAGACCGAGCAGTTCCTGGCGGCGTTGGTGCGCGCCAACCGCGCCATCGACGAGGCCGCGCGGGGAAAGCTGGATACCTCCTGCGCGTCCGTGCTGCCAAAGGATCTCGGCGACTGGGCGGGCGCGGCCGAGTTCATGTTGGGCGCGAGCTTTGCCGGCAAGGACCTGAAGGAGCTATCCGCGATCGACAAGGGGCGCGCGCAGGACCGCAACGCGGCGATCGCCTGCCGTCAGGGCCTCGGCACGCTGATCACCAAGCTCGGCGAGCAGGCACCGGTGGCGCTGTCGAGCCCGGTGAGCCGCGTAGCCTGGAGCAACCGCGACGTCAGCGTGGAGACGCCAGCCGGCAGGATCGCCGCGCGCGCGATCATCGTCACGGTTTCGACCAACGTGCTGACGTCAGGCGCGATCAAGTTCACGCCCGATATTCCCAAGCGCACACTGGACGCGGCGTCAAAACTCGGCCTCGGCAGCTACGATCGCATCATGCTGCAATTGCCGGGCAACCCGCTCGGCCTGTCGCGCGACGATATCCTGATCGAGCAGAGCAATTCGACGCGCACGGCGCTGATGTTCGCCAATATCGGCGGCTCCTCGCTCTGCTCCATCGATGTCGGCGGCACGTTCGGCCGCGAACTTTCCGAGCAGGGCGAGAAGGCGATGGCCGCCTTCGCCAGGGAATGGATCACAAAACTGTTCGGCAGCGAGGCTGCGGCCGCCGTGCAGAAGACCAGCGCCACGCGCTGGAACGCCTCGCCTTACGTGATGGGCGCGATGTCGGCGGCTTCACCCGGCGGCCAGCTCTCGCGAAAGATTTTGGCAGAGCCGATCGGCAATGTGTTCCTCGCCGGCGAGGCCACCCACGAGACGCTGTGGGGCACCGTCGACGGCGCCTGGGAAAGCGGCGAGCGCGCCGCGGACGCGGCCTTGCGCAAGATCGGCGCGCTCAAGGACGAGCCCGCCGACATGCCGACGCAGTCGACGAAGAAGCGCCGCGTGCCACGGAAGTAGGGCACTCAACTCGCCACAAACTCCGCTGTCGTCCCGGACAAGCGCGCTCCAAGGCGCGCGCAGATCCGGGACCCATAACCACAGGAAGTGGTTTTACGAAGACTCGGAGTTGTCAGCTTCGCGCGATAGACGCTGACCGGGATTATGGGTCCCTGCGTTCGCAGGGACGACACGGTGGTTTACCGCAGCACGCCATCCAGCACCGGCAGCCCGGCGATCACCGCCATCGCGATCAGCGCGTAGCAGATGCCGCGAAATACTCGCTCGCTGGCGCGTCCGAACAGCGAGGCCCCGAACGCGACGCCGAGCGCATAGACCGGGCCGACGATCAGCGAAAGCGCGAGCGACTCGCGTGAGATCAGCCCCGTGGTCGCGTAACTGATCATCGAGAAGAAATCAGAGGCGCCGAAAAACAGCACGATGTTGGCGCGCGCGACGATCGGCGCGATCGGGCGGCCGAGCCAATAGCCGACGATCGGCGGCCCGCCGGTCTGCGCGAGGCCGCTGCAGAAGCCGGAGAGCCCGCCGATACCGACCGCGAGCCAGGCGTGGTCCTTGCCGCGGTAGCGCCAGCCCGACAGCAGCAGAAGCAGGAGCGCGGCGACGAAGCAGGAGATGATCCAGCGCGTGGTGACGGGCTCGAGCACGCTGAGGAAATAGGTGCCGACGGGTACGCCGACCAGCGCGCCCAGCGCGATCACGGCGGTGGCCTTGCGGTCGGCCTTCCGCCACGCGTGCGGCAGCAGCGGTGCTGCCGAGACGAAATCAATGACGAGCAGCAGGGCGGCGACCAGCCGCGGCGCGGCGATGCTGCTCGCCAGCGGCATGAAGATCAGCGCGGCGCCGAAACCGGAGAAGCCGCGTGCAGTGCCCGAAACGAAAGCGACGGCGCAGAGCGCCATCGCAATGGTGAGGCTGACGTCCTTCGGAAGGAAGTCCGCGAACGTCATGCTCTATGTTTCTGGAGCATGACGTTGTCCGAAAACCGCTTCACACTTTTCGGCATCATGCTCGCAACGTGCCGCCGGTCTTCTTCGCGACCTCGGCGACGATCTTCGCCGCGACGGCCTCGATCTCCTGATCGGTCAGGGTCTTCTCGCGCGGCTGGAGCGTGACCGCGACCGCGAGCGACTTCTTGCCCTCGTCGATGCCCTTGCCCTCGTAGACGTCGAAGACGTTGACGCCGGTGATCAGCTTCTTGTCGACCCCCTGCGCGGCACGCACGATGTCGCCGGCCTTCACGGCACGATCGACGATGAAGGCGAAGTCGCGCGACACCGGCTGGAACGCCGACAGCTCGATTCCGGGCTTGGCGCGGGTCGGCTTCTTCTTGGCCTCCGGGATGCGGTCGAGGATCACCTCGAACACAAGCAGCGGGCCGTCGGCGCCGAGTGCTTCGAGCGCGCGCGGATGTACCTCGCCGAAAGTGCCGAGCACGTTCTGCGGTCCGATCTGGATCGTGCCGGAGCGGCCCGGATGCAGCCAAGACGGTCCACCGGCGACGATCTGCAGTGCCTGCATCGGCGCGCCGGCCGCAGCCAGAACAGCCAGCGCATCTGCCTTGGCGTCGAACACGTCGGCTTGCGCCGAGCCCGACCAGTGCCGCCCCAGACCGTCGGACGAAGCAAAGCCGCGGCGAACGCCGCTCGCGGCCATGAACTGGTCCTGCGGGCGATCGCCCCTGAAGACCTGGCCGACCTCGAACAGCGCGACATCGCCCACGCCGCGATTGGCGTTCGCCTGGGCTGCCGCGATCAGGCCCGCGAGCAGCGTCGGGCGCATGTCGGACAGATCCGACGCGATGGGGTTGGCGACTTCGAGCTCGCGCTGGCCACCGCCGAACAATTGTGCCGCGGACTTCGTGATGAAGGACCAGGTCACCGCCTCGACCATGCCGCGGCTCGAGAGCGCGCGCTTGGCCCGGCGGGTGCGCAGCTGCAGCGGCGTCAGCACCGGTTTGCGCGCGTCCTCGCCGCGCTCGAACGGCGTCATCGGCACCTTGTCGACGCCGAAGATGCGGACGACCTCCTCGACGATGTCGGCCTTGCCGTGGACGTCCGAGCGCCACGAGGGCACGGCCACCTTCACGACCGGTCCCGGGCCCGCCATCATGAAGCCGAGATGGGTCAGGATGCGCTTCATCTCCGGCTGCGGCACCTCGATGCCGGACAGACGCTTGACCTCGGTGACAGGGAAATCGATCACGCGGTCGTCGCCGAAGGAGTTGCCGACGACGACGTTCTCGGACGGCGTGCCGCCGCACGTCTCCATCACCAGCTTGGTCGCGAGCTCCAGCCCCGGCACCATGAAGGCCGGATCGACGCCGCGCTCGAAGCGGTAGCGCGCATCGGAATTGATGCCGAGTTTGCGGCCGGTCTGCGCGATGTTGATCTCGTTCCACAGCGCCGATTCGATCAGCACGTCGGTGGTGGTCTCATCGCAGCCGGAGGCCTCGCCGCCCATGATGCCGGCTAGCGATTCGACGCCGTGCTCGTCCGCGATCACGCAAGTCGCGGGATCGAGATCATAGGTGCGGCCGTCGAGCGCCAGCAGCGTCTCGCGGTCGCGCGCGCGGCGCACGACGAGATTGCCCTTCACCTTCTTGGCGTCGAACACGTGCAGCGGACGCGCGCGGTCGTAGGTCATGAAGTTGGTGATGTCGACCAGCGCATTGATCGGGCGCAGCCCGATCGCGCTCAGCCGCTTCTGCAGCCATTCCGGCGACGGGCCATTCTTGACGCCGCGCACGAGGCGAAGCGCGAAGCCCGGACAGAGCGAGGTGTCCTCGACCGTGACCTTCACCGGACAGGGGAATTCGCCCTTGATCGGCTTGATCGTGGGGTCCTTGAACTTGCCCATGTCGGCAGCGGCGAGGTCGCGCGCGATGCCGTGCACGCCGGTGCAATCCTGCCGGTTCGGCGTCAGATTGATCTCGACCACGGGATCGCCAAGCGCGGCCCATTCGGCGTATCCGGCGCCGATTGGCGCATCCGCCGGCAATTCCATGATGCCGTCATGGTCGTTGGAGATCTGCAGCTCCGCCGCCGAGCACAGCATGCCGCGGCTCTCGACGCCGCGAATGGTGCCAACACCCAACGTGATGTCCTTGCCGGGAATATAGGTGCCGGGCGGCGAGAACACGCTGACGAGACCCGCGCGCGCATTCGGCGCGCCGCACACGACCTGCACCGGCGCGCCGCCGTCACCCGTGTCGACCATGCAGACACGCAGCCGGTCCGCATTCGGATGCTGCTCGGCCGAGATCACCTTCGCGATGGTGAAGGGCTTGAGCGCCTTCGCCTTGTCCTCGATGTTCTCGACCTCGAGCCCGATCATGGTGAGCTTATCGGCGAGCTTGTCCAGCGGCTCGTCGGTCTCGAGATGATCCTTCAGCCAGGAGAGGGTAAATTTCATGGCTGTTTTTTCTCCACGGAGACGGTCTGCTCCCTCCCCCGCTTGCGGGGGAGGGCTGGGGAGAGGGTTCTCTCCGCAATGGCAGTAACTATTGTTTCAAGAACACCGGAACGGTTTGTCATCACGTCATGATTGTTGAAGCGCAGAACTTTGAAGCCCTTCGCTTCGATCGCAACAGAGCGACGCGCATCGGCCCGTTCGCCTGCATCCGAGAAATGTTGGCCGCCGTCGAGCTCGATGACGAGCTTGGCCGCGTGGCAGATGAAGTCGGCGACGTAGTGATCAATCGGCACTTGGCGGCGAAAGCGCGCGCCGTTCAATCGGCCGGCGCGCAGCTCTGACCAGAGGATACGCTCCGCATCGATCGAGTTGCGCCTGAGCGCGCGCGCATTGGCGCGCAGTTTAGCCGGTACCTTCCAATCCGGGTGCTTGGGATCGACCATCGGCAGCCCCATTGCGGAGAAACCCTCTCCCCAACCCTCCCCCGCAAGCGGGGGAGGGAGCTCGACCTGTCGAGCGGACGGAGAATAGGTACCCATGAGACAAACGTCACCACGAGCGCGCACCATCCTTTCCCTCCCCCGCTTGCGGGGGAGGGAAAGGGAGAGGGTTGTCTCCGCAAAGGGAACGGAGAGAGTCTTCGTATGGCTAATCACAGCCATCACGAGCTCAGCCCTCCGGCAAGCGTTGGCACTTCCAGCGGCTTGAAGCCGTAATGGGACAGCCAGCGGATGTCGCTGTCGAACAGCTGGCGCAGATCGGCGATGCCGTATTTCAGCATGGCGATGCGGTCGATGCCCATGCCCCAGGCAAAACCCTGGTACTCGTCGGGATCGATGCCGCAGGCGCGCAGCACGTTCGGATGCACCATGCCGCAGCCGAGAATCTCGAGCCAGTCCTCGCCCTCGCCGAAGCGGATCTCGCCCTTGTCGCGGCGGCACTGGATATCGACTTCCAGCGACGGTTCGGTGAACGGGAAGAACGAGGGCCGGAAGCGCATGTTGATGTGGTCGACCTCGAAGAACGCCTTGCAGAACTCGTGCAGGATCCATTTGAGATGGCCGAGATGCGAGGTCTTGTCGATGACGAGGCCTTCGACCTGGTGGAATTGCGGCGTGTGGGTCGCGTCGGAATCGATGCGATAGGTGCGGCCCGGGCAGATCACGCGGATCGGCGGCTTCTGGCTCAGCATGGTGCGCACCTGCACCGGCGAGGTGTGGGTACGAAGCAGCATGCGCGAGCCGTCCTCTTTCGGATGGAAGAAGAACGTGTCGTGCATCTCGCGCGCGGGATGACCTTCCGGGAAGTTCAGCCTGGTGAAGTTGTAATCGTCGGTCTCGATGTCCGGGCCTTCAGCGACCGAGAATCCCATGTCGGCGAAGATCGTGGTCAGCTCGTCCCAGACCTGGCTCAGCGGATGGATGCGGCCGGCCTCGGCCTGAGCCTCGCGCAGCGGCAGCGTGACGTCGACGGTCTCGGATGCCAGCCGCGCATCGAGCGCCGCCGATTTCAGGACGTCGCGCCGTGCGGCGAGCGCCGCGGTGACCTTGTCCTTGGCCTGGTTGATCGCGGCGCCTTGCGTCTTGCGCTCGTCCGGCGACATCTTGCCAAGCGTGGCGAGCAGCGCCGAGATCGAGCCCTTCTTGCCGAGGGCTGCGACGCGCACCGCTTCGAGCGCGGCTTCGTCGCCGGCGGCGGCGATCTGGTCGAGGATGGAGGTTTCGAGCGTTGCGAGGTCGGACACAGTCAAATCCTTGCTGCCAAAATTCGGCTGGGTTGTCGCCGCCCGAAGGGCGTAACGTCAAGCGAAAAGCCGGTGGTTTCGGGCTCCCACCCGGTTGGGATTGAACCTCGCGCATCGGCCCTGCACCAAGGGGAATGTGAGGAGACTTTTGCGATGCTTTCGAAATCCTGCCTGGTTGTCCTGGCTGTTATTTTGTTCATTGCCGGCACCCCTGCACGCGCCATGGTCTGTATGGAGACATCCATGACGCTGGATGAGGTCGTCGATACCATCAACAAGCAGAAGAGCTGCGAAGCCGCGATGAAGGTGTTTCAGGACTGCCAATTGACCGCGAGCGGCGATGTCCAGCTTGGCGCCGCCGTTGAAAAGAAATGCGAGGCGGACTTCATGCCTGGCCTCAATCTCGCGCAGCAGCAGGCTTACAAACGCGAGATGCGCGTTTGTGACCAGAAGTACCGAAACAAGTCCGGCACCATGTATCTGTCGTTCGCGGCATTCTGCCGGGCGGAGGTCGCCCAGCGCTACTCGCAGCGCGCGGAGAAGGCTGCGGGCCAGAAGACCCGCTAGCGCAACCGTCAGGCCGCCAGAGCCGCTTTGGCCTTCTCGGCGATCGCCTGGAACGCGGCGGGCTCGCTGATCGCGAGATCCGACAGCACCTTGCGGTCCACGGTGATCCCGGACTTGGCCATGCCGTCGATAAATCGGCTGTAGGTCAGGCCGAACGGACGGACGGCAGCGTTGATGCGCTGGATCCAGAGCGCGCGGAACGTCCGCTTCTTACGCTTGCGGTCGCGGAAGGCATATTGCATCGCCTTCTCGACCGCCGGCTTGGCGGCGCGGATGGTGTTCTTGCGGCGGCCGTAGAAGCCCTTGGCGGCCTTGTAGACTTTCTTGTGCTTGGCGTGGGCGGTCACACCGCGTTTGACGCGAGACATGACGAAATCCTTCAGAGATGACTTTGGTTATCGGATTGCCGCGCAAGACGCGGCACGGCTGGCAGTGATCGTGGACGCGATCAGGCGTTCGGCAAGAAGTACTTCTTGACGTTGTCGCCGTCGGTCTTGAACAGCACGCGGGTGCCGCGGAGCTGACGGATCTGCTTCTTCGTCCGCTTGATCATGCCGTGACGCTTGCCGCGCTGGGCGTGCATCACTTTGCCGGTGGCAGTCACCTTGAAGCGCTTTTTAGCGCCCGATTTGGTCTTCAGCTTGGGCATTTGGCTCTCCTAATGGCCACAGAGATCCGCCCGCGAAGGCGGCTGGCCGTCAAAATGCTCGTTAGAGCGTTGATTGTGCTCAGGTTTTACGAACAAGCGCGAAACCCGCACGAACACCGCCACGGCAGCCCTTAATCAGCCGGGCGATGAAGGCTGGGCTTATGGCAGAGGACAAGCCAATTGGCAACGATGAACCGATGGAACTCGGTCCGCGACTATCCGGAATTGCGCCTCTCATGTCCAAGTTCACGTCCAAGTCTGTCGCCTGGAGCAGGACCAAAATGGCTCGTTTTTCCCAATCGCTTTCGTCTTTGACCGGTTTCGCTCGCCTGCGCCATCTGGCGCTATTCGCCGTGCTCGCCACGGCCGCGCTGCCATCGACGGCCGATGCCCGCGTCGGCAGCTATGACGGCATCTGGAATGTCACCTTTGCCACCACACGGGGCAATTGCAGCTCCGGCTACAGCGTGCCGTTCACCGTCACCGGTAGCCGGGTCTCGTCCGCCGGCGGGGGCCGGGTCTCCGGCAGGGTCAATAGCGGCGGCGCTGTCGCGGTCCAGGTCTCGGTCGGCGCCTCCCATGCCAGCGGCGGCGGCCGGCTCGCCGGCGTAAACGGCGCCGGCTCGTGGAAGGGCATCATTTCCGGCGACCCCTGCAGCGGCACCTGGCAGGCGACGCGGAGCTAGCTGTCGCCAAGCGGCCGGTGCGCTCCCTCCCCCGCTTGCCGGGAGGGTTGGGGAGAGGTGCAGCGGCGCTCGTGGCAGCACTCTTGGCAAAGTCAACAAACAAAACGGCCCGCCGGAGATCCGGACGGGCCGTTGAACTTCTTAATGTCCTAACGAGCCGCTATCAGCGCGGCGCCAGCACCATGACGACCTGGCGGCCTTCGAAGCGCGCGTCCTGCTCCACCTTGGCGAGCTCGGCCACGTCGGTCTTGATCTTGTCCAGAAGCTTGGTGCCGATCTCCTGGTGCGCCATTTCGCGGCCACGATAGCGCAGCGTGATCTTGACCTTGTCGCCCTCTTCGAAGAACCGCTGCATCGCGCGCATCTTCACGTCGTAATCGTGGTCGTCGATCATCGGGCGGAGCTTGATCTCCTTGATCTCGACGGTCTTCTGCCGCTTGCGGGCTTCGGCGGCTTTCTTCTGTGCCGAATACTTGTACTTCCCGTAGTCCATGATCTTGCAGACGGGAGGGCTGACATTCGGCGAAATCTCGACCAGATCCATGCCAGCTTCCTGGGCCATCTTGATGGCCAAGACCGTCTCGACCGTGCCCTTATTGTCACCGGTCTGATCGATCAGCTGGATCTGCGCGTTGCGGATATCATCATTGATGCGCGGCCCGTCTTTGCTGGCAGCGGGCGGAGCTTTATTAGGACGGCGAATGGGTGGTTCTCCAAAGTTGTGAAAGAAGCGGCTATCTTGAAGGAAGATGCGGTTGCCGGCAAGCAAGTCGCTCGTGCGGCAAGTGAAAAACCCTCAAATGCGAGGCATTTTGGTCACGCCTGGGCACGGTGCTCGACATAGACACCTTGCATCTGTTCCGCAAGCGTCCCAAAGGGCCAATGCCGCGTCCGATTGCGTCGCAGGAGGCACCCCGGACAGCTCAAACCGCACAGCCAGAGTAAACGTTCCATGACCGATGCAATTCCCGATGCCGTGCTCGACTTCATCGATGTGGGCGAGGGGCCGTCCGCACGCAGGATCGCGGTGCGCCACCGTCCCGGGAACGGACCTGGCCTGATCTGGCTGGGCGGATTCAAGTCGGACATGCAGGGCGGCAAGGCCGTGGCGCTGGACGGCTGGGCCCGGGATCACGGCCGCGCCATGGTCCGGTTCGACTATTCCGGTCACGGCGAATCCGGCGGCGATTTCGCCGACGGAACCATCGGCAGCTGGCTCGAAGACAGCATTGCGGTGTTCGAACGCTTCTGCGACGGCCCGCAGGTTCTGATCGGCTCGTCCATGGGCGGCTGGATGGCGCTGTTGCTCGCGCGCGAGATCAAGAAGCGGCAAGAGAAAGAAGAGAAACAAGAAGAGAAACAACAAGCCAAGGCCGCGCTTGCGGGGCTCGTGCTGATCGCCCCGGCGCCCGATTTTACCGAAGAGCTGATGTGGAAAAATTTCTCGCCCGCCGTGAAGCAGGAGATCGAGACCAAGGGTGTCTGGATGCGGCCGTCGGATTATGGCGATGGCTCGCCCTATCCGATCACGCGGAACCTGATCGAGGAAGGGCGCAGCCATCTCGTGCTCGGCAGCGCCATCGATCTTGGCTGCCCGGTTCGCATCCTGCAAGGCGCGCAGGATCCCGACGTGCCCTGGCAGCACGCCTTCGCGCTGACGCATCGTCTGCCGGCCGACGACGTTGTGCTGACCATGATCCAGGACGGCGATCACCGCCTCTCCCGCCCACAGGACATTGCGCGGATTCTTGCCGCGGTCGCGGAGATCGGGTGAAGTATCTCCAAACAGGCGGTGTCATCGTCCGCGAAGGCGGACGATCCAGTACGCCGCGGCCGTTGTGATGAACTGAAGCCGCGGCGTACTGGATGCCCCGGTCAAGCCGGGGCATGACGGAGAACGAGGGAAGGAGAAACGCCAATGACAGACACCGCCATGCTGCGCGCCTTCTGCGACGCCGTCGAGCAGCGCAACGGCCGTGCCTTCGCCGAATTGTTCACCGCGGACGGCGTCTATCACGACGTTTTCTACGGCGCCTTCGCAGGTCGCGAGAACATCGCCGCGATGATCGACGATTGGTTCTATCGCACGGCGACGGACTTCCGCTGGGACATGCATGACCCCGTCACCGACGGCACCACGCTCTATGCGCGCTACACCTTCAGCTATCGCTCGACGCTACCGGAAGCGGACGGCGCGCGGGCGATGTTCGAAGGCGTCGCGATCATGACGCTTCGCGAGGGGCAGATCGTCAGCTATCGCGAGGTCGCCAACACGGCGCCGGCATTCGTCGATCTGAAGTTCGCGCCGGAAAGAATCACGAAGATCGTCGCCAAGCAGGGCGCCGAGCTGAAGGCGCGACCGGAGATGCAGCGGCATCTCACCTAGCCGTCATTCCAGGGCGCGCGCCAAGTGGCGCGCCCCGGAATGACGGGGAGACCCTACCGCTTCGACGGATTCGCCATCGGCTTGCGCTGCGCCAGCGCGGCGACCGTCGCGGTGCCGATCGGGCCCGCTTCGTCGTAGAGCCAGCATTCGCCGATCGCCACGCCATCGGTAGCGTGATGGTTCACCACCTCGAAACCGATCCATTTCGTCACCGGAAGGCGGTGCAGATAGATCGTGACGTCGCTGTTGATGTAGCCGAGCCCGTTGTCGCCGGCGTTGGCAAAGGGGCTGGCGAAATCGGCGCCGGTGGCGACATGGACGAACGGCGTCATCGGCACGCCGGCGACGAGCTCGCGCACCTCGCTCATCCACAGCCGTCGCGGCCCGAGCGAGCCCATGTGTCCGACGATGGGGCGCGTCGTCCATTTGCCGTGCATGCCGAGCCTGGGATCGGTTGGCTTCGGAATGTCGTCCGGCTTGGGCACGTCCCAGTTCGGCGGCGACCAGACATTGCCATCGGCATTCTGCGTCTTGCGCAGCAGCTGGCAGGAGGCGCGCGCCATGCTGACGCCGCCGGAGACGAACTCCGCCTCGACCACGCGGATGCGCAAACCGTCGCGCACCAGGCGCGTCGTCACTTGAATCGGCTTGTCGATGGTCGGCAGCCGAAACATGTCGACGGTGAGCCGCGCCGGCACGAAGTCGGGGCCGGAATGGCGCTCCTCGATGGCAAAGCCGAGCAGGCCGACGATGACGCGGCCGTGCAGCGATTTCGGATCCCACGGGCCGTTGGCCACTTCCGTCGGATGGAATGCATCGCTGTCGCGGGTGAAGAAAGGCATATTTGTCATGCGCGCGACTTTGCGGGAACAGGTGAGGAAATCAAGTGTGGGTGTCGCATGAGGGTCGGGTGCGCGCCGCTCAAGCCACAACAACCGCTGTCATCGCCCGACTTGATCGGGCGATCCAGTACTCCGAGACGGCAGTGATTGAGTCGAGAAGCCGCGGCGTACTGGATGCCCCGGTCAAGCCGGGGCATGACACCGAGAGTTAGGAGGCGGCGCGCCACTCCTCACGCACGCTATCGTCGGACTCTCCGCTCAACGCAGCGCTCTTCATCGCCGCAAGCTCCTCCTTCGACATCAACTGCGCGAGCGCCCACACCGCAGCTCCGCGCACCAGCGGGCTCGCATCCTGCAGCAATCGCCGCGCCTCCGCAGCCAGCGCCACCTCCCCGGAGTTGCCAATCGCGATCAGCACGTTGCGCACAAAACGATCGCGGCCGATGCGTTTCACGGGCGACTTCGTGAACAGCGCCCGAAACGCCGCGTCGTCGAGCCGTGCCAGTTCAGCGAGATTAGGCGCGCGCAATTCGTCACGCGCGGCGAGCTTGGCCTCGCGTCCCTCCTGCGCGAACTTGTTCCAGGGGCAGGCGGCGAGACAATCATCGCAGCCATAGATGCGATTGCCGATGGCTTTGCGGAATTCGCGCGGGATCGGTCCCTTGTTCTCGATGGTGAGATAGGAGATGCAGCGCCGCGCATCGAGCTTATAGGGTGCGGGGAAGGCCGCGGTCGGGCAGATGTCGAGGCAGGCCTGGCACGTGCCGCAATGATCGATCTCGGTTTCATCGCGCGGCAGCTCCAGCGTGGTATAGATCGCGCCGAGGAACAGCCAGGAGCCGAATTCGCGCGAGACGAGATTGGTATGCTTGCCCTGCCAGCCGAGACCGGCGGTCTGCGCCAGCGGCTTCTCCATCACGGCCGCAGTGTCGACGAACACCTTCACGTCCGACGGCGCGGTCGCGACCAGCCAGCGCGCCAGCGCCTTCAGCCGCTTCTTGATGAGGTCGTGATAGTCGTCGCCCTGCGCATAGACCGAGATCGCCGCACGGGTGCGCTGCTTCAGGACCGCGAGCGGATCCTGGTCGGGACCGTAATTGACGCCGAGCATGATGACGCTGCGCACGTCGCTCCACAGCCCGCGCGGATCGACGCGACGCTCCGGCTGCGCGGCGAGCCAGTCCATGTCGCCATGACCGCCCGAGGCGATGAATTCGAGAAAGTATCTCCCGGCGTTCTCGATCGTGCCTGGTGCGGTGATGCCGATGCAGTCGAAGCCGAGCGCACGCGCTTCGCGTGCGAGCGCCGTCTTCAGTTCGGTCGGATCAGAGCTCAGAAATCCAGGTCCACGTAGGTCCGCGACGCCGGCACGCCGGCCAGCCATTCGCTCAGCAGCGGACGGAACGACGGGCGGGACTTCACCCGCGCGTACCACGCCTTTGCTGCGTCGTCCTCGCTCCATGGCACGTCGCCCAGATAGTCGATCGCCGAAAGATGCGCCGCGGCGGCGAGGTCCGCGTAAGTGAGCCGGTCGCCGGCGAGGAAATTACGCGTCTGCGCCAGCCAGCCGATATAGGCCAGATGATAGCGCACATTGGCCTTCGCGGCGCGCATCACGTCGGCGGAAGGCGCACCCCCGCCGTTCTCCTCGCTCATGAAGCGCTTGTAGATGCGCTCGGTGACGAGAGGATGCGAGACCTCCTCGAAGAACTTTTCGTTGAACCAGGCCATCAACCGGCGCACCTCGACGCGCTCGGAAATCGTCTCCGGCATCAGGCGCTTGGGTCCCATCTCGGCGCCATAGGCCTCATCGACATATTCGGCGATGATCGCCGCGCCCGGGACAGGCGGCTGCTCGTCGTCCACCATGACAGGCGTCGTACCGGCCGCATTGAGCAGCAGAAACGCCTCGCGCCGTTCCCAGCTGCGCTCCTCCACCAGTTTCAGGTCGAGCCCGTATTCGCCCGCGATCAGGCGGATGAAGCGCGAATGCGGACAGAACGGATGATGAAACAGCGTAAACATGAAGCCTTTGACTATTTGATGGTGCTTAAGAATCCATCAATGTTTGTGCGGCGCCACACTAGTCCTTCAAAACCGCGAGGCAAGGGCGTGATTTCGCATTTTGCGATTGCGGCATGGGGGCGAATAGGCGAGAAGAGCCCCGCTTTTCAAGCCGAAATGGACCGTAAATATGTCAGACGCAATACGGGCAGTGATCCTCGGCATCATCGAGGGTGTGACCGAGTTCCTTCCCGTGTCCTCGACCGGCCATTTGCTGCTCGCGGAGCGCTTCTTCCATCTCGGTGAAGGCGCCTTCTGGGATTCGTTTACGGTTCTGATTCAGCTGGGCGCGATCCTCGCGATCGTCGGCCTTTATTTCAAGAAGCTGTGGGACGTCGTGATCGGCTTCTTCACCGGCGACACCTATTCGCGCCGCTTCGTGATCGGCGTGCTGGTGGCGTTCCTGCCCGCTGTCGTCGTCGGCCTGGTCGCCGGCAAATACATCAAGAGCGTGCTGTTCAATCCGTGGGTCGTCTGCTTCACGCTGATCGTCGGCGGCGCCATCCTGCTCTGGGTCGACAAGCTCGATCTCAAGCCGCGCGAGCATGACGCCACCCGGTTTCCGCTGCTGATGTATCTCTATATCGGCATCGCGCAGTGCGTGGCGATGATCCCGGGCGTGTCGCGTTCCGGTGCCAGCATCGTCGCCGCGATGTTCTTGGGCGCCGACAAGCGCGCGGCGGCGGAGTTCTCGTTCTTCCTCGCCATCCCCACCATGATCGGCGCGTTCGCCTACGACTTCTACAAGAACCGCTCCGAGATGACGACGGACCATATGGGCATCGTCGCGATCGGTTTCGTGGTGTCGTTCGTCACCGCGATCATCGTGGTCAAGACGTTCCTGGAATACGTCACCCGGCACGGCTTCGTGGTGTTCGCCTGGTGGCGCGTCATCGTCGGCACGCTCGGCCTGATCGCGCTGGCGCTGGGCCGGTAGGCTCGAAGTTCAGGTAACAGCAGTCTCGACGTTGAAGCTCGTCATGCCCGGCCTTGTGCCGGGCATCCACGTTCTTGGCGGCTGCGCGAGAAAGACGTGGATGGCCGGGTCAGGCCCGGCCATGACGACGGAGAGAACGACCCCTCACGCGCTCTTGCGCTGGAACTGCCCGGCGGCGCGGAAGCGCCAGAGATATTGCGGGGCGATCGCTTCCAGCGAGTCGGCGGCGATGCCGAGCCCTTCCAGCGTCAGGCCGGCGGCTTTCGCCGCGTCCGACACGACATTGTCGCGCTCCAGCAGCGTGACCTGGTCCGGCGTCAGCTTGAACGCGCCGGGTGCGAATTGCAGGAAGCTGGCCTTGAAGCGGGCGAGGCCGAACGGCAGCGGCACCAGCATCCGCTTGCGGTCGGTGATCTCGAGAATGGTCTCGATGATCTCGCGCATGGTCAGCACTTCCGGCCCGCCGAGCTCGTAAGTCGCGCCCGCCTTGGCCTTGCCGTCGACGGCGTCCGCGATCGCGGTGGCGACGTCGCCGACATAGACCGGCTGCATCTTCGTCTCGCCGCCGATCAGCGGCAGCACCGGCGACATCCGGGCCAGCGCGGCAAAGCGGTTGGTGAACTGGTCCTCGGGGCCGAACATCACGGAGGGGCGGAAGATCGTGGCCGAGGGCACCGCGGCCAATACCGCGGCTTCGCCGGCCGCCTTGGCCCTGGCATAGCGCGAGGGAGACTCGGCGTCGGCCCCGATCGCCGAAACATGCACCAGGCCGGCCCCTGCCGCGGCAGCGGCCTTGGCGACCGTTTCGGCGCCCCTGGCCTGCACGGCGTCGAAGGTCTGCGCGCCGCTCTCGGCGAGGACGCCGACCAGATTGATCACGACATGCGAATCGCGCAGCGCCGCCTCGACCGAGGCCGGATAGCGCAGGTTCGCCTGGACAACGTGGACCTGCCCGACCCTGCCGGAGGGCTGGAGGTACCCGGCCAGCTCCGGCCGCCGCACCGCAACCCGGACCCGGTAATCGCGCTTGCACAAGGCACGGACGACATTCCGGCCCAAAAATCCCGATCCGCCGAAAATCGTGACGAGCGTGTCCAGATTCGATGCCATGGGAGCCATTCCTGCGGAAAAGAGTGCGTCTTGTCAGGCTTGTATCGGGCCGGTTTGCGATGCGCAATCGGCATCCCGAACCGCCCTTCAAGCATGAATTGACAACGGCGTCACCGAACCGTAGTAACCGCCTCCGTGCCCCAAACGGCATGCCCAGGTGGTGGAATTGGTAGACGCGCTGGCTTCAGGTGCCAGTGGCTTAACGGCCGTGAAGGTTCGAGTCCTTTCCTGGGCACCATTTAGCGGGATCTGGTCCCCGAACAGGGCTGCTTCTCGCTGAAGCTGGTCAGGGGCGGCGGTCCCTACGTCGCCGTCGCAACGGTCCCCTGGTACGCCAAATTGCCCCGCCAAGGCCCCCCTCACACCACCCGCTTCCCCGCCCGCTCCGCCACCGCCTTCTGCACAAAATACATCGCCACCAGCGAGATGATTGACGTCGCGACGACGACGTAGCCGATCCGGTCGAAATGGATCAGCGAGCCGTCCGGCGCCTGCGCGATGATGGCGGAGGCGAGCACCGAGCCGAGGCCGCCGGAGAGCTGCTGAAGCGAGGCGCTGATCGCGCTGAACGAGCCGCGCTGGTCGGGATCGGGAATCGCCGACATCAGCGCCTGCGACGGGATCATGCGCGAGAAGATGCCGACGAACATCAGCACGTTGACGAGGATCGCGGTCGCGAGCGCAACGTGGCCGAGATGGGTGTAGATCAGCACCATGATCACGGTCATCACGCAGCCGAACACGAAGGTCGGATATTTGCCGAACGCGTCGGCCGCGCGGCCGACCAGCGGCCCCGTGACGATGCTGAACAGGCCGGAGACGAGATAGATCGTCGGCAGATGCGTGATGTCGATGCCGAGATTGTGCACCGTGAAGGCGCTCGAGAACGGCATCAGCATGTATCCGCCTGTCGCCAGCAGCGTCGTGACTGCGAAGGCCAGCGTATAGCGTGGCTGCGCGATCGTCGCGATCAGATGGTGGAACGGGTTTCTGTCCTGCTTCAGCTTCAGATGCGCATCGACCGGCTCCATGGCGAAGGCGATGATGGCGATCGCGGCGATCGACACGATGACGATCGCGATGAAGCAGACATGCCAGCTCCAGTGATTGGCGAGAAACAGCCCGGCGGGAATGCCGAGCACCTGGCTCGCGGCGAACGCCGTCTGGATGTATCCCATCACGCGGCCGCGCATCTGCAGCGGGAACAGATCGGTGACGATGGCGAGCACCACCGAGCCGATCACGCCGCCGAACAATCCGGTCACGATCCGGCCCATGAGCAGCACATGGTAGTTCGGCGCAGCCGCGCACAGCGCGGTGCCGAGCGTGAAGCCCACATAGAAGAACAGCAGCAGGCGCTTGCGGTCGAAGCGATCGGCAAAGCCGGCGGCCAGCACGCCCGAAATGGCCGCACTGAACGCGTAGGCCGACACCGCGACGCCGAATTGCCCGGCCGTGATGTCGAGCGCGGGCATCAGGATGGCGCCGAGCGGCGACATGATGATGAAGTCGAGGATGATCGTGAACTGCGTGAACGCGAGCAGCGCGATGAGAAGCGCCTGGTAGCGCGAAAAGCCGCGCCGGCGTTCCGATGAATCGTCGATAGCCGCAGCGAGCGTCTGTTCGGTCATGTTCACCTGTTTGATGGCGAGGGGGAGGAAGCGCGCAAAACTGGCAGATGGGGGCGGCCGGGGCGATGTCCACAGGGCGCATGGCACAGATTGCGCTGGAATATGAAGCCGGGGCCGGGTTGTGGGATTAGGGCAACAGCCCGCCGGCCAACGCGCCGCCCACCCCCGCGCAACCTTGCTTGCGCGGCCCGCCAGCAATGGCTACATCGCCGGCAATCCGAATTAGCTATTGTGCCGACGCAACCGATTCGACCCGAGGTTTTGAAACGCCATGACCGTACGCCTGCACCGCGGCGACCTGCCCGACCTCACGCGCTACACCACAGCGGTGGCGATCGACACCGAGACCATGGGGCTGAACCCGCACCGTGACCGGCTCTGCGTGGTGCAGCTCTCGCCCGGCGACGGCAGCGCCGACGTAGTGCAGATCCCCAAGGGGCACACCGACGCGCCGAACCTGAAGGCGCTGCTGGCCAATCCCGCCATCACAAAAATCTTCCACTTCGCGCGGTTCGACGTCGCGGTGCTGTACCAGACCTTTGGCGTCATGACCGGGCCGATCTACTGCACCAAGATCGCCTCCCGTCTGACCCGCACCTATACCGACCGCCATGGCCTGAAGGATCTCGTGCGCGAGGTGCTCAATGTCGACCTCTCCAAGCAGCAGCAGTCCAGCGACTGGGGCTCCGACAGCCTGACCGAGCCGCAGCTCGCCTACGCCGCCTCGGACGTGCTGCACCTGCATGGCTTGCGCGAACGGTTAGATGCCATGCTGGTCCGGGAGGGTCGCTCAGCGCTCGCCAAGGCCTGTTTCGACTTCCTGCCGACCCGTGCCCTGCTCGACCTCCAGGGCTGGGCGGAAGAGGACATTTTCGCGCATTCCTGAGCCCTCGACAGCCGGTTAGACTCTGGACTGCGCCCCGTTTCGGACACTTTCCTGCGGCCTGTCCAGGCCTGTTATGTCCAAGGCTTATGTCCAAGGCTGCATATTGCGGCGGTGACGGGTACAATGGGGCGCCCTCGACCCGGCTTGGCGAGCGACACCTCAGGAGCTCAGGTGAATTCGGCCCATAATCCCACCTACGACGCCGCGCTTGCGGCGAAGTTTGCCAGTGCGGCGCGCCACAGCCGTCTGGTGCGGATTCTGCGGGTTTGGGTCCCCGCGACCGTGGTCGTGGCCATGGCCGTGATCATCTACATCGCGTTCTTCAACAAATTCCGGATTCCGGAGCTGCCGCTCACGGTCGAAAACATGGTGGTGTCGGGCACCAAGATCACGATGGAATCGCCGCATCTGGCCGGCTTCACCCCGGACCAGCGGCCCTACGAGCTCTGGGCCAAGACCGCGACGCAGGACATCACCGACCCTGACCATGTCGATCTCAACGACCTGCGCGCGAAAGTGTTGATGGAGGATCAATCCACCCTGTACCTCGATGCCCGCACCGGCCGCTTCGACAACAAGCAGCAGCAGCTAGACCTGCACAAGGATATCTTCCTGCGCACCTCCACCGGCTATGAGGCGCGGCTGAACTCGGCCTTCGTCGACATGAACAAGGGCACGGTCTCCTCGGACGAGCGTGTCGACGTCAAGCTGACCAACGGCACGCTGACCGCGGATCGCTTGCGAATTACAGAAGGCGGCGACGTCATTCGCTTCGAAGGCAACGTGGTGATGCATCTGGATAAGCTGGACGAGCCCGCCGCCGCACAGCCTGCGGCGGTCGAGCCTGCACCTGCGCCGCCACCGCCGGCGAAGACACGTACGCCTCAGAACAAGTCTGCCAACTCAAGATGATTTTCATGACCAGGATCTTTTCGCGCAACGACGACAAGCGGTGCGCCATCGTCAGCGTGGCTGCACTTGCAGTCGGCATCGCGCTGGTCGCCACAGGTGCGGCCATCGCGCAGAGCGCGATGCAGGGCGTGCCCAACGCGATGCAGGGCTTTTCGCAGAACCGCGACCAGCCGATCCAGATCGAGGCCGCCTCGCTCGAGATGCGCGACAAGAAGAAGGAGGCGACCTTTGCCGGCAACGTCAAGGTCATCCAGGGCGACACCACCATGACCTCGAAGACGCTGGTAGTGTTCTACGAGTCCGGCGGCGACAAGCCCGCCACGCCGCAGCCCGCGCCCGCAAAGGGCGCGAAGTCCGCGCCGATGCAGTCGGCCACGCCCGGTCCCGGCGGCAGCTCCTCGATCAAGCGGCTGGAGGCGCGCGGCAACGTCGTGGTCACCCAGAAAGACCAGGTGGTGACCGGCGACACCGCCGTGTTCGACACCAAGACCAATCTCATCACCATGCTCGGTGGTTCCGGCCAGGTGGTCCTGACGCAGTGCAAGAACGTGCTGCGCGGCGACCGTTTGATGGTCGACATGACGACAGGCGTGTCGCGGGTGGAATCCGACAATGGCCGGGTTCAAGCCCTGCTGCCGCAGGGCGGCGGCAGCGATTGCGGCCAGGGAGGACAAGGCGGCAAGCCCGGCGGAGCGCCGCCTCTGCAATTGCCCGGCGCAAGTAAACCGAAATAAATTCAACGGCTTGGTTCGGATGCTCCCGAACCGAGGTTGAAGCTTGGCCGGCGAGACTGTATCTAGCGCACAGGGCTTTCGAAGCGGGGTCCGCCGCTTTTCGGGCGTGTTTCACTGGGCATGAGACATCCCTTCACTCATGCTGCATCGGCGAATCGAACGGCCGGTGCGGCAGATCGCGCGAATGCGCGCAGGATCGTCGCGAAAGGCTAGAAGGCGGGGATGGTCGATCTCTTCAGCATGTTCCGTCGGCGCCCCGCCAAGCGCGGCCGGCCAGGATTTGCGCGTCAGGACATCACCGCGCTCGGTGACAGTGTCGGCGGGCTCGTGACCAGCCCGATCCGCGACGCACCGCCGATCGCCCGCGACCAGGTGCGTGCGCCCGATCAGTATCAGGGCGACTATCAAGCCGACTATCAAGCCGAGCCGCCGCGTGTGCAGGCCGTTCATCCCCTCAGGAACGCCGCCAAATCGAATGGCACGGGCGGGCCTCAGCTCCTGAAGCGGCCGGGTTTCCTGGCTGTGCATAGCGTGGAAAAGGCCTTCGGCAGCCGCCAGGTGGTGCGTGGCGTCAGCATCTATGTGCGCCGCGGCGAAGCGGTCGGCCTGCTCGGCCCGAACGGCGCCGGCAAGACCACCGTGTTCTACATGATCACCGGCCTGATCAAGGCCGATCGCGGTGCGATCGAGCTCGACGGCCACGACGTCACTCAGCTGCCGATGTATCAGCGCGCGCGGCTCGGCATCGGCTATCTGCCGCAGGAAGCCTCGATCTTCCGCGGCCTCACCGTCGAGCAGAACATCCGTGCCGTGCTCGAAGTGGTCGAGCCCTCGCGCAAGAAGCGCGAGCAGCAGCTCGACTCGCTGCTCGACGAGTTCAACATCACGCGGCTGCGCAAATCGCCGTCGATCGCGTTGTCCGGCGGTGAGCGCCGCCGCGTCGAGATCGCGCGTGCGCTGGCGACGCGGCCGAACTACATGCTGCTCGACGAGCCCTTCGCCGGCATCGACCCGATCGCGGTCGGCGACATCCAGGACCTCGTCCGCCACCTCACCAATCGCGGCATCGGCGTGCTCATCACCGACCACAATGTGCGCGAGACGCTCGGCCTCACCGATCGCGCCTATATCGTCTATGCCGGGGAAATCCTGACTGAGGGGAGCCCGGATCAGATCGTCGCCGATCCGGACGTGCGCCGCCTTTATCTTGGCGAGGAATTCCGCCTCTAGCCCGTTTTTGCGTTTCGTCAAGACATGTACATCGGGCTTGGACTAGGATAAGCAAAAATCGGACCAATTTTTGGGAACGGTTCTTGCTTCATGGCGCTCACGCAGAGATTAGAGTTCCGGCAATCGCAGTCGCTGGTGATGACGCCGCAGCTGATGCAGGCGATCAAGCTGCTGCAATTGTCCAATCTCGATCTCACGACGTTCGTGGAAGAGGAGCTCGAGCGGAACCCCCTGCTGGAACGGGCCAATGACGAGGCCCCCGCGGGCGAGACCCCCCCTGATGCCGGCCAGTACGGTGGCGACGAGTCCGGCGGCCAAGGAGAAGGTCAAGGCGACGATGGCTTTGGCGGCAGCGCGGAGGCCTTCGAGCCGGGCCAGGAAGAATGGATGAGCAAGGATCTCGGCACCCGCGCCGAGATCGAGCAGACCCTGGACACGGGCCTCGACAACGTCTTCTCCGAGGAGCCGGCCGAGGCAGCTGCGCGCAACGCCCAGGACGCCGCGCCCACCACCTACACCGAATGGGGCGGCGGCGCCTCCAGCGACGAGGACTACAATCTCGAAGCCTTCGTGGCCGCGGAGATGACACTCTCGGACCATCTCGCCGAGCAGCTCTCGGTGGCCTTCACCGCGCCTGCGCAGCGCATGATCGGCCAGTACCTGATCGACCTCGTCGACGAGGCCGGCTATCTGCCGCCCGATCTCGGCCAGGCCGCCGAGCGTCTTGGCGCATCGCAAGCCGACGTCGAGGGCGTCCTCGCCGTGCTGCAAAAATTCGATCCCCCCGGCATCTGCGCGCGCTCCTTAAGCGAATGCCTCGCGATCCAGCTCCGCGAGCTCGACCGCTACGACCCCGCGATGCAGGCTCTCGTCGAACATCTCGATCTCCTCGCCAAGCGCGACATCGTCGCCCTGCGCAAGATCTGCGGCGTCGACGATGAGGACATCGCCGACATGATCGGTGAGATCCGCCGCCTCAATCCCAAGCCCGGCATGAAATTCGGCTCGGCGCGTCTGCAGGCCATGGTGCCCGACGTCTATGTCCGCCCGGGTCCCGACGGCGGCTGGCATGTCGAACTCAACAGCGACACCTTGCCGCGCGTGCTGGTCAACCAGACCTACTATTCCGAGCTGTCGAAGAAGATCGGCAAGGACGGCGACAAGTCCTATTTCACCGACGCGTTGCAGAACGCGACCTGGCTGGTGCGCGCGCTCGACCAGCGCGCCCGCACCATCCTGAAAGTTGCAACCGAGATCGTGCGCCAGCAGGACGGCTTCTTCACCCACGGCGTGGCGCATTTGCGACCGCTCAATCTGAAGGCCGTCGCCGACGCCATCCAGATGCATGAATCCACGGTGTCGCGCGTCACCGCCAACAAATACATGGCGACCAATCGCGGCACGTTCGAGCTGAAATATTTCTTCACGGCCTCGATCGCCTCGGCCGACGGCGGCGAGGCGCATTCCGCCGAAGCCGTGCGCCACCACATCAAGCAGCTGATCGATTCGGAAGTGCCTAGCGCGATCCTGTCGGACGACACCATCGTGGAACGCTTGCGCGCCTCGGGCATTGATATTGCCCGCCGCACGGTCGCGAAGTACCGCGAAGCCATGCGCATTCCTTCCTCGGTGCAACGCCGCCGCGACAAGCAGAGCGCCCTTGGTAACGTCCTCTCCACCGCCTTGTCCGATCGCTCGCGCAACCCCGAACCGGCCTGATTGCGCTGGCGCGAAATCGCGCTACTCTCGGCTCCCCTTTGCAACCGATCCAAGCACGCGCATGATCCGGAAAAGTGCACAGCGGTTTCCTCTCCCGACAAACGCGGAAAGTGTTCGTGGGGAGGTCATGCGAAGGGAACGACTTCAGCTGCGATGACGTCGTCGCAGCTGAGGAGCAAACCAAGCGAGGCATCCATGACTCTTCGGATTTCGGGCAAGAGCATCAGCGTCGGGGAGGCCCTGCGCGGCCGCGTTGCCGACCGCACCGACGAGGTGCTGCGCAAGTATTTCGACGGCAATTATTCCGGCCACATCACGCTCAGCAAGGACGGCTTCGGCTTCCGTACCGATTGCGCCCTGCACCTCGATTCGGGGATCACGCTGGAGGCCGATTCGAACGCGCCTGATGCCTATGCCAGCGCCGACCAGGCGCTGCTGATGATCGAGAAGCGGCTGCGCCGCTACAAGAACCGGCTCAAGGACCGCTCCGCCCGCAAGGCTCATGTCGCCTCCGAGGCCATGGCTGCGCTCGATGCGACGGCTTACGTGCTGGAGGCGCCCGGAGAGGGCGAAGAGGATGTCACCGGCTACAGCCCCGTGATCATCGCAGAGCAAACCACCTCGTTGAAGCCGCTCTCGGTTAGCGAGGCGGTCATGGAACTCGACCTCAGCGGAGCACCTTGCCTGGTATTCCAGCATGGCTCGTCGGGTCGGGTGAATATCATTTACCGCCGGGCGGACGGCAACGTCGGCTGGATCGATCCGCCGGGGGCCAAATCGAATAGCAAGGCCGACGGCAAGGCTGAGGGTTAGGCCAAGGCAAGGTCCGTACAATCCCGGGCCTTAACAATGACCGGGGCAAAGCCGCACGCGGGAGTTGGCACCGGGATTGCGTTGGAGTAGAAGCCCCCCACATCAGGATCGGGGCTAAGTCCGCCTCCTGCTTCAAGTTATTGACGCCGGCTCAGCTTGGTCTATCAAGCTGGCCAAATCGGAACCTGACGGTTTAATTCACCTCGGAAAGCCTCCATGCCGATTACCGATCTGGTCGCACCCGAGGCGATTCTCCCGGCATTGAAGGTCAACAGCAAGAAGCAGGCCTTGCAGGAGCTCGCGGCCAGGGCCGCCGAGCTGACCGGGCAGAACGAGCGCTCCGTGTTCGAGGTGCTGCTGCAGCGCGAGAAGCTCGGCACCACCGCGGTCGGCTACGGCGTTGCCATTCCGCACGGCAAGCTGCCCAAGCTCGAAAAGATTTTTGGCCTGTTTGCACGGCTCGATCGCCCGATCGATTTCGAGGCGATGGACGGCCAGCCGGTCGATCTCGTCTTCCTGCTGCTCGCCCCCGAAGGCGCCGGCGCCGACCACCTCAAGGCCCTTGCTCGCATCGCCCGCCTCCTGCGCGACCAGGACATCGCCAAAAAACTCCGCGCCTCGCGCGACGCCCAGGCGATCTATTCGGTGCTGGCCCTGCCGCCGGCGACCGCAGCGTAAGCCTCCCGCCTCTCTCGAACCCGCGCCGCGCCGCCTGCGACTTATGTCGTAGCCGGGCGCTGTCGATCGTATTCCGCGCGCGTCCGGATCGGTTGCGCCTCGCGCAACCTGCGGGATTCGGTGCAGGATTCGTGAGACATGATTTGCGCTTCCGTCGGCCGGGCGTTCGGCCTGCTTTGCTCCGTCACCATCGCCGTCACGGTCGTGGCCCGCGCTGACGAGGCGTCGAACGACCGCGTCATTGCGGAGAAGACCGAGATCCTTGCGGTCGACCCGGCAAATGCGGTCGCTTACGAGCTGCGTGGGGAAGCCTGGTATCTCAAGCATGACTGGAACCGTGCCTTCGAGGATTGCAGTATGGCGATCAGGATCGATCCGAATTTCGGGCGGGCCTATCACTGCCGCGGGCGCGCATATTCTGCCAAGGGCGATCGCGATCACGCCATGGCCGACTACAACGAGGCCATTCGTCTCGATCCTGCTTACGGACCGTCCTACACCTCGCGCGCCGAGGAATATTTCAACAAGCGTGATTTCGATCTCGCGATCGCGGGCTTCACCGAGTCGATCGAACGCAGCCCCAAGCAGGCTTACCGTGCGTTGGTCATGAGAGGAGAGGCGTACGCGGCGAAGGGCGACGCCGATCGAGCCGTCGCCGATTACGGCGAGGCGATGCAGCGCAATCCAGCCGCAGCCTGGCCCTACGAGCTGCGGAGCACCATTCGTCTCAACAAGGGTGACCTCGATGCGGCGCTGGATGACTGCGATAGCGCCGTCCGTCTGGAGCCCGGAAATGCCGGCGGCCACTATTGCCGGGCCATGGTGTTCCTGAAAAAAGACGATTCCGACCGCACCATCCGCGAACTGGATGATGTCATCAGGATCATGCCGTCTTTCGAGAGAGCCTATGTCGTTCGCGCCGTGGTCCTGCACAGGAAGGGCGACGACAAACGTGCCCTTGCAGATTTAGACGAAGCTATTCGACTAAAGCCGGCGAATTTGGAGGCCTACCACAGTCGTGCGGGTGTGTTCCGAGACCTGGGACGGCACGATCGTGCACTCGCCGACTACAACGAGGCGATCCGGCTCGATCCCAAAAGCCAGCTCGCCCTGGCCAATCGCGGCCTCCTCTACATGATGATGTCAGATCCAAAGCATGCGCGCGCGGATTTCAGCCGCGTGCTCGCGCTGCCGCCGAGCGACAAATGGGCCGCGGACACCGCGCGCGAAGGGCTTGGTTTTCTGAAGTGAACAAGAGTGGGGCGCGTGTTTTCCGCTCTCATGTCCCGGACAAGCAGCAACGCGTAAGCGTTGCTGTGCAGAGCCGGGACCCAGTGCCACACGGATTGTCGTCAGCCGCATGGGCCCCGGCTCTGCAGCGCACCGCTGAAGTGGTGCTGCGCTGCGTCCGGGGCACGCGAGCGCAGAGTTCGCGTTGACGATGCCGAGACACCATCGCCCAAAATGAAAAGGGCACGCCTTCGCACGAAGGCATGCCCGTCAAAACTCTATTCGTGCGACGCGTGCGCTCGGTGCACGCTCACCGTCTGCAGCTCGTTGCTCCAGGCATTGGCGATAGCGGCTTCCCGGCTGTCGGTCAGCATGATCGGCGTGCCGTCGACCGCGAACGCGCTCTCCCGACCTTCTGTGGCGATGGAACGGCAAGGGCTCCGGTTTGTCGAATATCCCAACGCATGCGAATTGGGATGCTCGCCGCGACAAGACCAGCGTTGATGTCGTTGCTAAGTCGAGATCGCTTGCCGTTCCGTCCGATCTGGCCACGTCGCCAACATCCTGCCCGCACGAACGTAGCTGCCAAGAAACAGTGCTGATAGCGCAAGTTGCAGGACAAACGTCGGCACGACGGAAGCAAAGGGCAGGAATTCCGCACGGATGGCGGCGATCTCGCTCGCTGCGAGGCCGGCGATGACGGGAAACACGGTGAGTACCAAGACAAATCGTCGTTCCAGGGGGGCGCGATCTGCCCATACTAGGAGCGCGGTCCAGCCCAACATGAGAGATGCTGCCGATCCCATGGCGTAGCGATAGTCGGCGCCGGGCGTGAAATTGGAAAGACCGTAGACCATGCTCCCGAGGCTTGGAAACAACATGGCTATTGCAGCAAGAGCATCGGTCACCGCCCCGATCCAATAGCTGACCCTCAACAATAGAATAGTGCGACGCATCCCTTCCCCCGTATTGTTTTCCCGAGCAATTCACTGACGAGCTTGGCCACCCTGAAGCATCCGTACCCGCTTGATATGACACGGAGACGGCCTCTAGACCTGTGAGGAGACCTGAACACGATATGTCATGTCCCTCTGCATATCCGGTGGCGCCTCAGCTTGATCTCAATCAATACGCTCGAAAGCAGTCGTGCGCTCTCATGTGAAGAACACATGGCCCAGGGAATGTTCGTTTTCAGACACAATGGCATCTGTTGTCCAGGAAAGGAGGCACCTTTGGCTTCTCCGAACCCAAAGCTCGTCGATCGCCGCGTGCAGCGTACGCGACGAGCGCTCCGGGATGCATTCCATACGCTGATGGCAGAGCGCGGGTGGGACGACGTCAGTATCCAGAGCATCTGCGAGCGCGCGAATATCGGTCGCTCGACTTTTTACCTGCATTACGACAGCAAGGAGCAATTGCTGGAAGGCGGATTGGACGACCTTCGTCAGGCGCTGCGCTGCAGGCCAGCTTGGACAAGCGAGGGCGCCCCGATGTGCTGCCGTTCCTGCGCGGACTGATCGAGCACGCTCACGAGCAACGCAAGCTGCTTCGAGCGCTCGTCGGTCGGCGCAGCGGTCAAAAGATGCGCTTCAAGGATATGGTGCTTGGACTCGTCCGAGAGGATCTGGACCGGCTTGCGGCGAGCTGGCGGCGAGATGCCGCAGCGCATTGTCTCACGGGTGCGTTGGTTGAACTGCTGGCTTGGCTCGCGGAGAAGAGGCACCCAGTTCGCATTGATGAAGTTGAGCTTCAATTCCGTCGATCGATCCGGCCGGTGATCGCCGGACTGGAGAAAGCCGGTCGCTAGAACCGATCGTCTATCTCCCGCGTTGAACGAGAGTGGGGCGCGTGTTTTCAGCTCTCGTGTCCCGGACAAAGCAGCAACGCGTAAGCGTTGCTGCGCAGAGCCGGGACCCCAGTGCCACACGGATTGTCATCAGCCGCATGGGCCCCGGCTCTGCAGCGCACCGCTGAAGTAGTGCTGCGCTGCGTCCGGGGCACGCGAGCGCAGAGTTCGCGTTGACGATGCCGAGACATCAAAATGAAAACGGGCACGCCCTCCTGCGAAGGCATGCCCGCCAAAACTCTATTCATGCGACGTGCGCGTGCTCAGTGCACGCTGACGGCCTGCAGCTCGTTGCTCCAGGCGTTGGCGACCGCGGCTTCGCGGCTGTCAGTCAGCATGATCGGCGTGCCGTCGGCGGCGTGGAGCGCGAAGAGCTTGAGGCCCGGCGCGATTTTCGGCGCTTCGGGAAACAGGCCCGGCACGTCCTCCGAGCGGATCTGCTTCACATAGGCGATATGGCCTTCGCCGAGGGTTGCCAGCGTCTCGGGCGAGACGTTCTTGGCTTCGTATTCGAACGCAACGTGACCTTCACTCATGGTCTCGACTCCTCTGGAACACTAAGCGGTCGAGTCCGCTACTCGTTCCATTATTCGTGCTCATTGATAGCGATTGTCTTAACGATCCTCTCCGGTTCAGGCCGGGCCAGATCGATCGACAACAGCCCGTTCTTCAGATCCGCACCCAGCACCAGCATCCCCTCCGCCAGCACGAAGGTGCGCTGGAAGTGGCGCGCGGCGATGCCGCGATGGATGTATTGCCGGGTCTTGTCGTCCTGCTGACGTCCGCGGATCACGAGCTGGTTTTCCTCAATGGTTACATCGAGTTGGTCGCGCGTAAATCCGGCGACCGCCAGCGTGATGCGCAAGCGCTCGGGCTGGCCGTCCGATCGGTCGCACCTCTCGATATTGTAGGGAGGGTAGCCGTCGGCGCCTTTGACGACGCGATCGAGCACGCGCTCAATCTCGTCGAAGCCCAGAAGGAACGGACTGGATAACGTGGGAACACGAGACATAGTTTACAAAGTCCTCGCAGAAGCGACTTTGGTGCATCAGGGCCCGCACGCGGCACCCCTTGCTCAGCAATATGGGCATGTTCCCGTGTGGGTTCAAGCAGGTAGCCAAGAGGCTGTGGATGCGCGATTCAGCCGCAGCGCAGTCACTCACCGCACCAGATGGTCCCGGATCGTCATGGCCGACATGATCAAAACGCGGTGCGATTTATCCCAATGAAAACAAGCCCCTTCTACTGTGCATGGGGTTGTTTTCGCGCTTTGTGTTGTCAGGCCCTTCGGAACCGCTCAGGCTTCCAGGCGCTTGCGCCCGTCGCCGCTGAACAAATGCAGCTTGTTGCGCAAAGCCGCGACGCGGATCTTCTGGCCGATGGCGGGGGCCTCGGTTCCGGGAATGCGGACGATGATCTCGCCGGGCGGCAGTTCGCCGGGGGTTGCGGCGACACGCTCGCCTTCCTGCTCGCGGCAGCCATAGACGAAAGTTTCCGCGCCGACGCGCTCGATCGCTTCCACGGTCAACGGCAACGCGACGCCGCTGGCGGGGGTCTGGTCGGTGATGACGAAATCTTCCGGGCGGATGCCGAGAATGCCGGCGTCGGCAGCGTTGCTGCCGGCGAGCTGCGAGCGGATCTCCTCAGGCCGCGTCGACATCAGATTCATCGGCGGGGCGCCGATGAAGGAGGCGACGAAGGTGGTCGCGGGCTTCTCGTAGATCGCAAGGGGATTGCCGACCTGCTCGACCTGGCCGCCGTTCATCACGACAAGAATGTCGGCGAGCGTCATCGCCTCGAGCTGGTCGTGGGTGACGTAGATCGAGGTCGTGTTGAGCCGGCGCTGCAATTTGCGGATCTCGACCCGCATCGCGATGCGCAGCTTGGCGTCGAGGTTGGAGAGCGGCTCGTCGAACAGGAACACCTTCGGCTGGCGCACGATGGCGCGGCCCATGGCGACGCGCTGGCGCTGGCCGCCGGAGAGCTGGCGCGGCTTGCGCTCCAGCATCGGCGACAGCTCGAGCACGCGCGCGGCTTCCTCGACGCGGGTCTTGATCTCGGTCTCCGCCATGCCGCGGTTGCGCAGGCCGTAGGCCATGTTGTTGTAGACGCTCATATGCGGATAGAGCGCGTAGTTCTGGAACACCATCGCGATGTCGCGATCGGCGGGCTCGATCTGGTTGACGACACGACCGCCGATGTCGATCTCGCCGCCGGTAACGGTCTCGAGGCCTGCGACCATGCGCAGCAAGGTCGACTTGCCGCAGCCGGAGGGGCCGACCAGCACGCAGAACTGTCCGTCGCCGACATCGACATTGACGCCCTTGATGGCCTCGAAGCCGCCGGGATAGGTCTTGCGGACGTTGCGCAGGGTGACGTTAGCCATGAAAACTCGCTTCTTACTTTTCCGTCTCGACCAGTCCGCGCACGAACAATTTCTGCATCACGACGACGACGAACACCGGCGGCAGCATCGCGAGTACGGCGGTCGCCATCACGATCGGCCATTCGGTCAGGGCATCGGTGGTGGTGATCATCTTGCGGATGCCGACCTGGATGGTCTGCATGTCGTCGCGGGTGGTGATCAGCAGCGGCCAGAGATATTGATTCCAGCCGAGGATGAACAGGATCACGAACAGCGCCGCCATGTTGGTGCGCGACAGTGGCAGCAGCGTATCCCAGAAGAAGCGCAAGGGACCGGCGCCGTCGATGCGCGAGGCTTCTAGCAATTCATCCGGCACGGTCATGAAGAACTGGCGGAACAGCAGCGTTGCCGTGGCGGAGGCGATCAGCGGCAGCGAGAGGCCGGCATAGCTGTCGAGCATGTGCAGGTCGGCGACGATCTTGTAGGTCGGATAGATGCGGACCTCGACCGGCAGCATCAGGGTGATGAAGATGAGCCAGAAGATCGGCATCCGGAACGGAAAGCGGAAATACACGATCGCATAGGCCGAGATGATCGAGATCGCGATCTTGCCGACCGCGATCGCCAGCGCCATCACCAGCGAGTTCAGCATCATGTTGCCGACGGGCTCGCGGGTCGAGCCGCTCGTGCCGACGAAGATGGTCTGGTAGTAGACCTCGAAGAAGTGGCCGCCCGGCAGCAGCGACATCTGCCCGTTCGCGATCAGCGCGTTGTCCTGGGTCGAAGCGACGATCGCGATGTAGACCGGGAAGGCGACGATCGCGATCCCGATCCAGAGGATGACGTGGGCGACGTAGCGCCGGAAGCCTTCTTCCTCGACCATCAGTAGGTCACCTTGCGTTCGACGAAGCGGAACTGGATTCCGGTGAGCACGATGACCATGATCATCAGGACCACCGATTGCGCCGCCGAGCTGCCGAGATTGCCGCCGAGCAGGCCGTCGGAATAGACCTTGTAGACCAGCGTGACGGTCGACGTGCCGGGTCCGCCGCGGGTCATGGTGTCGATGATGCCGAAGGTGTCGAAGAAGGCGTAGACGATGTTGACGACCAGCAGGAAGAAGATGGTCGGCGACAGCAGCGGGAAGGTCACGGTCCAGAACCGCCGCATCGGGCGGGCGCCGTCGATCGCGGCAGCCTCGAGCACGCTTCGCGGGATGCTTTGCAGGCCGGCGAGGAAGAACAGGAAATTGTAGGAGATCTGCTTCCAGGCGGCGGCGAGGATGATCAGCGCAGCGGCCTGGTCGCCGTCGAGCATCGGATTCCAGTCGATGCCGAGGGTGCGCAAGTATCGCGAGAGCACACCCAGCGAGGGATGCAGCATGAAGATCCAGAGCACGCCGACGACCGGCGGTGCCACCGCATAGGGCCAGATCAGCAGGGTGCGGTAGAGCATGACACCGCGCAGCGGCTTGTCCGCCATCACGGCGAGCAGCAGGGCAAAGGACAGCGACGAGACCGCGATGGCGAACGAAAAGAAGAAAGTGCGGAGGATCGCCTCGAAATAAGCGGGATCCCTGAACAGCTCGACGTAATTGTCGAACCAGACGAAGGTGGTCGACAGACCAAAGGCGTCCTGAAGCAGGAAGGACTGGATCACGGCCTGCAGGGCCGGCCAGTAGAAGAAAATCAGGACGATCGCGAGTTGCGGCGCAACCAACGCATACGGCAACAGCTTCGATTGGAAAATGGCTTGCTTTTGCATGATGCCCGCAGGAGCGGCAGGCCGGCTTGCCGGCCTGCCGTCCGTCACCTTACTTGACGGCGGTCTTTTCGAACTGGCGCAGCATGGTGTTGCCGCGCTCGACGGCCGCGTCCAGCGCCTGCTTGGCGGTCTTCTTGCCGGCGAGCGCCTGCTCGATCTCTTCCGACCAGACGTCACGGAGCTGGACCATGTTGCCGAGGCGGAGGCCGCGCGAATTCTCGGTCGGCTCCTTGTTGGTCAGCTCGAGCAGCGGGGTCTCGAGATAGGGCTGATCCTTGTAGAAGCCCTCAGCCTTGGCCTTCTCGTAAGCCGCCTTGGTGATCGGCAGATAGCCCGAGGCCTTGTGGATGTAGACTTGGCGATCGGTGTCCGAGAGGAAGCTCAGGAACTTGGCCACGCCCTTGTAGTCGTCGGCCGCCTTGCCGCCCATCACCCAGAGCGAAGCACCGCCGATGATCGAGTTCTGCGGCGCGCCCTTCGCGTCCGGATAATACGGCATCGGCACTGCGGTGAAGTTGAACTTGGCCTGCGCCTTGACGTTGCCGAAGAACGCCGAGGAGGTCAGGTAGAGCGGGCATTCGCCCGAGGTGAAGCGGCCTTCGCCGGTGTTGGTGCGGCCGGCATAGTCGTAGGTCTTGTCCTTCTGGAGCTCGACCAGCTTCTCGAGGTGCTTGACCTGGAGCGGGCCGTTGAACTCGAGCACGGTGTCGAAGCCGTCGAGACCGTTGGCCTTGGTCGAGAGCGGCACGTTGTGCCAGGCAGAGAGCTGCTCGAGATTGACCCAGGTCACCCACGAGTTGGAGAAGCCGCAGGTCGCATGACCGTTGTCGTGGAGCTTCTTGGCCGCGGTGAACACGTCGGGCCAGGTCTTCGGGATCTCGACATTGGCCTTCTTTAGCTCGTCGAGGTTGACCCACATGACGGTCGACGACGAGTTGAAGGGGAAGGACAGCATCTCGCCCTTCGAGGTCGAATAGTAGCCGGTGATCGCGGGCAGATAGGCCTTGGGATCGAACTTCTCGCCGGTCTCGGCCATCAGCTTGTAGACCGGCTTCACGGCGCCGGTCGCAGCCATCATGGTGGCGGTGCCGACCTCGAACACCTGCATGATGTGCGGCGCGTTGCCGGCGCGGAACGCCGCGATGCCCGCGTTCATGGTGTCGGCGTAGTTGCCCTTGTAGGTGGGGATGACCTTGTAGTCGCTCTGCGCGGCGTTGAAGTCGTTCGCGAGCTTGACGATGACGTCGTTGTTGGCGCCGGTCATCGCGTGCCACCACTGGATTTCAGTCACGGCCAGAGCCGGCGAGGCGCTCATGCCGACCGTGATTGCAAATGCGGCAGCCGCGCCAAAGTGTCGAAGAGTCATCAAGAAAACCTCCCTTGCCCGTCACTAAAGAAGCGCTTGCGCTAGCAGCGCCATATGACGTTCACATGACTGTGTAAGCGGCCGAAACGAAAGCGGCAAGCGCTGGAAAAGGGAAGCTGTCAAATAGGCGAAGACGAAGCGGGCAGCCTCCTCCGTTCGCGGTGCACTATCGTGCCCGCGCCGCAGTGCGGCATTACTTATGTGAGCTGACGATCAAGCCGCGGGCCCCAAACCTCTCCCGCGTGCGTGCGGGAGAGGGCGGCGCGAAGCGCCGGGTGAGGGCTCTTTCCTCTTGGGGACTGTCCCATTGCGGAGACACCCTCTCCCCAACCCTCTCCCGCAAGCAAGCGGGAGAGGGCGCGCACCTGCGCCGCCGCTTGATCTCTGTCCTAGCTTAGCGCTTGCGCTCGGGGCCGCAGACCGTGCCCTTTTCGACCATCGCGTCGATCTCGGCCTTGGAGTAACCGAACTCGCCCAGCACCTCGGCCGCGTGCTGGCTGAATTTCGGCGGCAGCCGGCGCAGGCTCGGCTTGCTGCGGTCGAGCCGGATCGGCGAGGCCACGCCCTTGTACCAGTCCTTCTCGATAATATCGCCGCGCGCGATCGTGTGCGGGTTGGTCAGCGCCTGGTCGATCTTCTGCACGGGCCCTGCGGGCAGGCCCGCGGCAAGCAGGCGATTGCACAGCGGCTCGGCTTCGTGCTGGCTGAACACGGCGGCGAGTTCGGCGCGCAGCGCCTCGCGGTTGGCGATGCGGTCCTTGTTGCGAGCAAAGCGCGGATCGGTGCCGAGCTCCGGCTTGCCGATCTCCTTGGCGAGCTTGCGGAAGGTGCCGTCATTGCCGACGCCGATGAAGATGTTGTCGGTTTTCGTCGGGAAGATCGCGTAAGGCACGAGGTTCGGGTGCTCGTTGCCGGTGAGCGAGGGCGGCTTGCCATGCATGAAATAGTTCGCGGTGTGCGGATGCATGATGGCAAGGCCGGTCTCGTACAGCGTCGTCTCGAGGAATTGGCCCTGGCCCGAGCGCTGCCGCTCCGACAGTGCCATCAGGATTCCGATCGCCGCGTAAAGTCCGGTGGTGATGTCGACCAGCGGCACGCCGATCCGCATCGGCCCGCTCTCGGGCGAGCCGGTCGCGGCGATCATGCCGGTCATGGCTTGGATGATGGCGTCATAGCCGGGATTGCCGCCGCGCGGACCGTCGGCACCGAAGCCGCAGATCCGGCAATGCACGAGGTGCGGAAATTTCTTGCGCAAGGTCTCGTTGCCGATGCCCCATTTCTCCAGCGTGCCCGGCTTGAAATTCTCGATCAGGACGTCGGCCGTCTCCAGCATCTTGAGCAGCACGACGCGGCCGCCCTCGGAGGCGAGGTCGAGGCCGATCGAGCGTTTGTTGCGGTTGATGCCGACGAAATAGGCCGCGTCCTCCTCGTGGAACGGAGGACCCCATTCGCGCACCTCATCGCCTGCAGGCGGCTCGACCTTGATCACGTCGGCGCCATGGTCGGCGAGGATCTGGGTGCAGTAGGGACCGCCGAGCACGCGCGTGAGATCGATGACGCGCAGTCCGCTCATTGCGCCCGTGGCAGCTCCAGAACTGACGGCTTCAGAACTCATGCCTTCGCTTCCCTGTGTCGACGTTTGGTCACAGGCCTAGCGAGGTTTGCAGGGAGCAGCAATGGCTCCCGGCGTAGGGCCGCATGCGCCCGCCATGCGTCAATCCCGCGGCGTGGCAAATGCGGATTCTAGCGGAAGCGGCCGGCCCGAGGGGGATCCCGGGCCAGCCAATCCGCCGTTCGATCAGACGACCGTCAGGCGAACGTCGACATTGCCGCGCGTGGCGTTGGAATAGGGGCACACCTGGTGGGCCTTCGCGACCAGCGCTTCGGCCTCGGCGCGGGCGACGCCCGGCAGCGAGACCGCGAGGTCGACATCGAGACCGAAGCCGCCCTCGGAGCGCGGGCCGATGCCGACGGTCGAGGTGACGGAGGCGTCCGCTGGAACCTTCGGCCCGCCCTGCGAGGCCACGAACTTCATCGCGCCGATGAAGCAGGCGGCATAGCCGGCCGCGAACAGCTGCTCGGGATTGTTGCCGGCGCCGCCGCCACCGCCGAGCTCCTTCGGCGTGGTGAGCTTGACGTCGAGCGCGCCGTCGAGGGTCGCAGCATGGCCGTCGCGGCCGCCGGTGGCCTTGGCGCTGGTCTTGTAGAGCACGTTCACTGACATTGTCGTCTCCCTGGGGGGTTCGATGGGTGCAATCTTTATTGCAGGCAATTAGATTGTACGCAATTGAAATTGCGAAGCCTCACATTTAATTGTTCGCAATTGAATGTGCCGGCGCGCGGCGCCAGAATGAGACAAATCCAAAGAGAGTCTCCATGCCCCGAAAATCATCGGCAGCGGACGCGCCGCTGCGGCTCGACAACCAGATCTGCTTCGCGGTTTATTCGGCCGCGCACGCCTTCAACCGCGTCTACAAGCCGCTGCTGGACCGGCTCGGCCTGACCTATCCGCAATATCTGGTGATGCTGGTGCTGTGGGAGCGCGACGATGTGCCGGTCAAGGACATCGGCGAGCGGCTGTTCCTGGATTCGGGCACGCTGACGCCGCTGCTGAAGCGGCTGGAGGCCGCCCATCTCGTCAGGCGCACCCGCTCCAGCGAGGACGAGCGCCAGGTGTTGATTGCACTGACGGCGCAGGGCCATGCCTTGAAGGAAAAAGCCCGCAGCGTGCCGCAGTCGATCCTGGCGGCCTCGGACTGTTCGGTGCCGGAACTGGTCGCGATGAGGGACGAGATCGTGGCGCTACGGGATCGGCTGAATGCGGTGATCGGGGAGTAGGGGAGCTTAGAGGCGCTTCTTGGCGAAGGCGCGGCCGGACGCTGATTTCAGGTACTCGAATGCGACGGCCTGCTTCTCGTTGCTGAACGCAACGTAAGTCTTGAGACGCCAAGGTCCGTACTTCGAGGTGTGAGGCACCTCGCCAGCATTGTGTTTTGTCAGTCGGGCGCGCAAGTCGTCGGTTATCCCGACATAGAAGTGAAGGGAATCGAGGCTCTCAAGGATGTAGACGTACTTCACGGCACGCTCCCCGGCTGTCGAGGGAGAACTTACACCCGCTTTCGATCTGCTGAAGCCCGGCTTCGCCCTCCGGGCTAAGCCGCGGCAGCCTTCGCTACGATAGAGTTCGGCGTGGCTTGCCGAGCCGTAGCTGGCGAAGCCAGCGAAGGCTGGTGGAGCCAGGCGGGATCGAACCGCCGACCTCTTGCATGCCATGCAAGCGCTCTCCCAGCTGAGCTATGGCCCCTTAGTCCTTAACGGGGTGAATCTGGTGGATCACCCCAACCGGCGAGTCCTGGCGACTCGCGCGGTGCACCCTTTTTCACAGATCAGGGCTGATCTCAAGTCTCTTCATCACCTCCGACATCACCAATGATGTCGGTCACGTCCTCATCGCCCTCTTCTTCGTCGGCAATGAAGGTCGAATCATCGTCGTCGTCATCGTCGAGGGTCTCGTCGACCTCGATATCCTCCTCGGATTCGGGCACCACGGCCTTGACCTTGCCGGTGTTCTCCTCGGCATCGGCCTCCTCGAGCGAGACCTCTTCGACCTCTGCCGGCTCGGGCGTAGCGTCCGCTGTCGCCGCGTGCCGGGCTTCGGCGCCACGGGGCATACGCGCTGGCGCCACCGGGGCGATCGGCACCACTTCGCCGGTGTAGGGCGAGATCACCGGATTCTTGTTGAGGTCATAGAACTTCTTGCCCGTGGTCGGGCAAATACGTTTAGTTCCGAGTTCGGACTTGGCCACGGCAGGAATCCTGGGAATGTCTGAAAAGCGGTGTTTCACTTGGCTAGTTGGCGGCCCGCTGTCAATAGCGCATTACGGGAGAACGACATGCCCGTGACGGGGCGCGGACCATGTGGTACCTGCGCCGCAGTCCCCTCAGGGCTCATCCAAGGACACAATCTTGACTCATTCCGACCAACCGAGGCCGCTTCAGTCTCGCGCCAGCGGTCCCCTGACCGGGAAAGTACGGGTGCCCGGCGACAAGTCGATCTCTCACCGCGCGCTGATCCTGGGCGCGCTGGCGGTCGGCGAGACCAAGATTTCGGGCCTGCTCGAGGGCGAAGACGTCCTCAACACGGCCAAATCCATGCAGGCGCTGGGCGCCAGGGTCGAGCGCACCGGCGATTTCGCCTGGAAGGTCAACGGCGTCGGCGTCGCGGGCTTCGCCACGCCCAAGACGCCCCTGGATTTCGGCAATTCCGGCACCGGGTGCCGGCTGGTCATGGGCGCCGTCGCGGGCTGCCCGATCTCGGCGGTGTTCGACGGTGATGCCTCGCTGCGCAGCCGCCCCATGCGCCGGATCCTCGATCCCCTGGAAAAGATGGGCGCGAAGGTCATCTCTGGTGGTGAAGGCGGCCGTCTGCCCCTGACCCTTCAGGGCGCGCGCGATCCGCTGCCGATCACCTACACGACCCCGGTCGCCTCCGCCCAGATCAAGTCGGCGGTGCTGCTGGCGGGCCTCGCCGCACCCGGCATCACGACTGTCATCGAGACCGAAGCCAGCCGCGACCACACCGAATTGATGCTGAAGCATTTTGGGGCCGATATCTCCTCGGCGCGGGAGGGCGTGCATGGCCGCCGTATCACGCTCAAAGGCCAGCCCGAGCTGCACGGCGCCACGGTGGTGGTGCCCGCCGATCCCTCCTCGGCGGCTTTCCCGGTGGTCGCAGCGCTGATCGTCGAGGGCTCCGATGTCGTCTTGTCTGACGTCATGACCAATCCGCTGCGCACCGGCCTGTTCACCACGCTGCGCGAAATGGGCGCCTCGATCGAGGAAAGCGAGGCGCGCGGGGACGCTGGCGAGCCGATGGCGAAACTGCGGGTGCGGGCCTCGAAACTGCGCGGGGTCGCGGTGCCGCCGGAGCGCGCGCCGTCGATGATCGACGAATACCTGGTGCTGGCGGTGGCGGCGTCTTTCGCCGAGGGCACCACCATCATGCGCGGCCTGCACGAGCTGCGCGTCAAGGAGTCCGATCGGCTCGAGGCCACCGCGGCCATGCTGCGCGGCAACGGCGTGAAGGTCGAGATCTCCGGCGACGATCTGATCGTCGAAGGCCGAGGTCACGTTCCCGGCGGCGGCACCGTCGCCACCCATATGGACCATCGCATTGCGATGTCCGCGCTGGTGATGGGCTGCGCCTCCGATCAGCCCGTGACCGTCGACGACACCGCCTTCATCGCCACCAGCTTTCCGGACTTCATTCCGATGATGCGTTCGTTAGGGGCCGAGTTTTCATGAGGCCGCGGCCATGAGCGCAGCCTTCGGCCGCTATTTTCCGGTGAGCGCGGCATCCTCGGAGAAGCAGCGCTTCCTGCTGAAGAACATGGATCTCGGGGGAGGAGCGGATGCGCCCAAATACCCTCGCTGAAGCCGTCGGCCGTATCCGGGCGGGAGCGCCACAGGATACGACCTTGGCCGATTTCGTGGACACGTTCGATCTGGCCGGCTCGAGCGAGGCTCAATACGAGACGATCAAGGACGAGCCGGTGCTGACGCAGGACGACCGGCTCGACGCGCTTGTCGGCGCGATCGCCGAATATCTGCCTAAGCAACGTCGTCTCGGCCGGGTGCCGGCGTGGGTCTGCGATCCCGCGCGGCGGCTCGCCGAGCCATGGTTCACCACATCGTCGCCGTCCGACGCGATGCGCGAATATCTCACGTTTGCGAGTCCCGCGGAGTTCGCGTCTCGCAACATACTTACCGAAGAGCGGCCCCTGCGACGCGCCCGCGGGCCCCAGACAGTCAAGGTTTGAGTGACATGATCATCGCCATCGACGGGCCCGCGGCCTCGGGCAAGGGGACGCTCGGCAAGCGTCTCGCGCACCATTACGGCTATCGTCATCTCGATACCGGCGTGATCTACCGCGCGGTGGCCTACGCCCTGATGCAATCAGGTCATGATCTCCGGGACGAGGCCGCGGCCGTCGCGGCGGCGTTGGAGCTCGACCCCGAAAAGTTCGGCAATCCGGCCCTCAAGACCCAGTTGGCCGGCGAAGGCGCCTCCATCGTCTCGGCGATCCCGCGCGTCCGCGAGGTCCTGCTCAATTTCCAGCGGCAATTCGCCGCCGACCCACCGGGGGCGGTACTGGACGGTCGGGACATTGGAACCGTGATCTGTCCGCATGCCGATGTGAAGATCTTCGTGGTCGCCGACCCCAGGGTCCGCGCCCGCCGCCGGACCATGGAAGCCAAAGCGAGGGGCGAGGAGGCGGACGAGGCGGCCGTGCTCGCCGACATCATCCAACGCGACGAACGCGACAAGAACCGCCCGATTGCGCCTTTAAAGCCGGCCCCGGATGCTTACTTGCTAGATAACTCCCAACTGGATATAGAAGGCGGCGTCCGGGCCGCCATCGACATTATCGAGGCCGTCCGAGCGGGCCGGTCGCGGGGTTAAGCCGCTGCCGTCATTGGAGGAAGTGCCCGCTCCCGCTCTTTGAGGTCGATACGTCAGGTCCCTCCGTTTTGGGACCGGCGCGATCCAGGCTCCGGACACAAGATTTCCACGTATCGAACGCGCGGGCCTCAGCCGGCCCGCTTCCGCCGTTCTGGCGCCGAGCCTGGACAGCGAGCGGTCGCTCGAAGGTCTTGCGGGCCTTCCGACACTGCGTGTGCGATGCGCCCATGAACCCAACGGCCGGCACGACATCCGCAACTGGAGAACAAATGGCTTCGACTTCTGCTGATACCTATAGCCCGTCGCGCGACGATTTCGCCGCGATGCTCGACGAGTCCTTCGCAGGCGGCAACCTGCAGGAAAGCTCCGTCGTCAAGGGCAAGGTGGTTGCAATTGAAAAGGACATGGCCGTCATCGACGTCGGCCTGAAGACCGAGGGCCGCGTCGCCCTGCGCGAATTTTCCGGCCCCGGCCGTGACAGTGAACTGAAGGTCGGCGACGAGGTCGAAGTGTTCCTCGATCGCATCGAGAACGCCCTCGGCGAAGCCGTGCTCTCGCGCGACAAGGCGCGCCGTGAAGAGAGCTGGGGCAAGCTCGAGAAGGCGTTCCAGAACAACGAAAAGGTCAACGGCGTCATCTTCAACCAGGTCAAGGGCGGCTTCACCGTCGACCTCGACGGTGCCGTGGCCTTCCTGCCGCGCTCGCAGGTCGACATCCGTCCGATCCGCGACGTTGCGCCGTTGATGAACAACTCGCAGCCGTTCCAGATCCTCAAGATGGACCGCCGCCGCGGCAACATCGTGGTGTCCCGCCGCACGGTTCTCGAAGAGACCCGCGCCGAGCAGCGCCAGGAGCTGGTGCAGAACCTCGAAGAGGGTCAGGTCATCGACGGCGTGGTCAAGAACATCACCGATTACGGTGCGTTCGTTGATCTCGGCGGCATCGACGGCCTGCTGCACGTCACCGACATCGCGTGGCGCCGCGTCAACCACCCGACCGAGGTGCTCTCGATCGGGCAGACCGTGAAGGTCAAGATCATCAAGATCAACCACGAGACGCACCGCATCTCGCTGGGCATGAAGCAGCTGCTGGACGATCCGTGGCAGGGCATCGAAGCCAAGTACCCGCTGGGTGCCCGCTTCACCGGCCGCGTCACCAACATCACCGACTACGGTGCGTTCGTCGAGCTCGAGCCGGGCATCGAAGGCCTGATCCACGTCTCCGAGATGTCGTGGACCAAGAAGAACATGCACCCCGGCAAGATCGTTTCGACCTCGCAGGAAGTCGAAGTGCAGGTGCTGGAAGTCGATTCCGTCAAGCGCCGCATCTCGCTCGGCCTCAAGCAGACCATGCGCAACCCCTGGGAGGTCTTCGTCGAAGGTCACCCGACCGGTTCGGTGGTCGAGGGCGAAGTCAAGAACAAGACCGAGTTCGGTCTGTTCCTGGGCCTCGAGGGCGACGTCGACGGCATGGTCCATCTCTCCGACCTCGACTGGAAGCTTCCGGGCGAGCAGGTGATCGACAACTACAAGAAGGGCGACATGGTGAAGGCCGTGGTGCTCGATGTGGACGTCGAGAAGGAGCGCATTTCGCTCGGCATCAAGCAGCTCGAAGGCGACCCCTTCGCCGAGCCGGGCGATGTCAAGAAGGGCGCGGTCGTGACCTGCGAAGTGCTCGAAGTGAAGGAGAGCGGTATCGAGGTGAAGATCGCCGGTACCGACTTCTCGACCTTCATCAAGCGCTCCGAGCTTGCCCGTGACCGCAACGACCAGCGCGCCGAACGCTTCGCCGTCGGCGAGAAGGTCGATGCCCGCGTGATCCAGTTCGACAAGAAGGCCCGCAAGGTCCAGGTGTCGATCAAGGCGCTCGAAGTCGCCGAAGAGAAGGAAGCCATCGCGCAGTATGGCTCCTCCGATTCGGGTGCGACGCTCGGCGACATCCTGGGCACCGCGCTCAAGAACCGCGACAGCAAGTAAGCGAAACGCGTCTCGCTGCATCAAAGCCCCGGCTCGCGCCGGGGCTTTTTTGTTGTCGCATACTCCGTTGTCGTCCCTGACAAGCGGGGCCCTAGACAACGCGCCGCGTTGTCCAGGGCGGAGCGCAGATCAGGGACCCATAACCACCGGCAGTGGTGTGGCGAAGACTCGGAGTTGCCGGTCTCCGCGACGACTTCTCCCTGTGGTTATGGATCCCCGCGTTCGCGGGGATGACGACTGGATTTGTGGCGACTTGCTGGGCCTCACGAGGCCTTGTTTTCTTCAAATTGCGCCGCAATTGATGTATCCAGATAAGCCGTCGGTCATCTCGTGACGGCACAACGCGTCCAGTCTTCTATTTGGAGATATTCCGATGTCGCTCGATTCGGACATCATCGTCGATCGCCGCCGGATCCGTCGCAAGCTGACGTTCTGGCGCGTCATGGCCGCGCTGATCGCGATCGCGGCGATCGCAAGCTTTGCGCTGATTGCGACGCCCGGCGCGCGTGGCAGCTTCGTATCCGCCGGCTCGATCGCGCGCGTTCATATCGAGGGATTGATCCGCAGCGATTCCGATCGCACGCAGGCGCTGGAGCGGCTCGAGAACTCGCACGCCGCCGCCGTCATCGTTCACATCAACTCGCCGGGCGGTACCACCGCCGGCTCCGAGCAGCTCTACGATTCGCTCGTCCGGTTGAAGGCGAAGAAGCCGCTCGTCGTGGTGGTCGAGGGCCTGGCTGCCTCCGGCGGCTACATCACTGCGATCGCGAGCGATCACATCATCGCCCAGCAGAGCTCGCTGGTCGGTTCGATCGGCGTGCTGTTCCAATATCCCAACGTCTCCGAGCTCTTGAAGACGATCGGCGTCAAGGTCGAGGAGGTGAAGTCGTCGCCGCTGAAGGCCGCGCCCAACGGTTTCGAGCCGACCAGTCCCGAAGCGCGGGCCGCCCTCGATGCGCTGGTGAAGGATTCCTACGCCTGGTTCAGGGGATTGGTGAAGGAGCGGCGTGGCATGGATGACACGCAGCTCGAGAAAGTGGCCGATGGCCGCGTCTTCACCGGACGCCAGGCGATCGATCTCAAGCTGATCGACCAGATCGGCGACGAGAAGACGGCGGTGTCCTGGCTTGTCGAGAACAAGAGCGTCAAGAAGGGTCTGCCGGTACGCGACTACAAGCTCGAGCCGCGCTTTGGCGATCTGACGTTCCTCAAAACGGCGGCCGCCGTCACGCTGGAAGCGCTTGGTTTGGGCTCGATTGCGCATCAAATCGGGCAAACCGGCGTTGCGCAGGCGGTCGATCGGTTCGGAATGGATGGAATGCTGGCCCTGTGGCAACCGGCCACCTCAAACTGAGGGGTTGGGCGAGCGTCCCGGGGTTTTCCCGTCTGACGAGCGTCGGGGCAGCCTGGTTTTTCGGCATTTGTCACGCATTTTCACGACGCTCAATCTTGATTTAGCGTCTTGACAGATCACGGTATTTTCACGGAAATGGTTATCCGCACGCTCCCGGGTCCTATCTCTCGATGATCAAATCCGAACTTGTTCAGCGTATCGCCGAGCACAACCCGCATCTGTACCAGCGGGATGTCGAGAACATTGTGAATGCGATTCTCGAAGAGATCGTAGCGGCCCTCGCACGCGGTGATCGCGTCGAGCTGCGCGGCTTCGGTGCCTTCTCGGTCAAGCATCGCCCTGCACGCGCCGGGCGCAATCCACGCACCGGCGCCCATGTGCCCGTCGACCAGAAGAGCGTTCCGTTCTTCAAGACAGGCAAGGAAATGCGCGAGCGGCTGAACCGCGACCATCCGGATCCCGGCGCGCCCGATTAAAGAAGCCGCTGTCGTCCGGCCTTTAACCGAACGGCCCCCTGATGCGACAGCAAGCTTGATTCAAGACGAGCGATCGCGATGCGAAAGTTCCTGACCGCGCTGATCGTCATTCCGCTGGGCCTGATCCTGGTGGCGTTTGCCGTCGCCAACCGGCATTTCGTCACGGTCTCGTTCGATCCCTTCATTGCGAACGACCCGTCACTGGAGATCACGCTGCCGCTGTTTCTGCTGCTGATCCTGGTGGCCGCCATCGGGGTCTTCGCCGGCGGCTGCGCGGTCTGGTTCGGCCAGCGGCACTGGCGGCGCGCCGCGCGCCGGCATGAGGCGGATGCCCGGGCGGCAAGAGGTGAGCTGGCCGATCTGCGGGCCCAGGCGGTCGCGGCAAGGCCGGAATCCCAGCGTCTTCCCACCCCGATCGGGGTGGGGCTTTACGGGCCCGTCGGGCGAGACAAGCAGCGCGCGACGTTGTAGAAGCGGCCGCAACCGAAAGCCCCGTTTTCCGGCCGCGGACCCGCGGCCTCCATTTGCTTTGAGACCATGTCCCTGCTCGTCAAAATCTGCGGCCTGTCCACGCGCGAGACGCTTCAAACGGCGCTCGAGGCGGGTGCGGATATGGTGGGCTTCGTGTTCTTCCCGCCTTCGCCGCGGCACCTGTCCCTGGAACTCGGCCGGGATCTCGGCCGCCAGGTGAGCGGTCGCGCGCTCAAGGTGGCGCTCACCGTCGATGCCGACGATGCGACGCTCGACAACATCATGGACGCGCTGTCGCCGGACATTTTCCAGCTCCACGGCAAGGAAAGCGTCGCGCGGCTGCGTGACATCAAGCAGCGGTTCGGCCGCCCGGTGATGAAGGCGGTTCCGATCGCGACCTCAGCCGATCTCGCCGTGCTGCCGGGCTATGCCGCGGTCGCCGACCGCATCCTGTTCGATGCGCGCGCGCCGAAGGAGGCGACGCGGCCCGGCGGTCTCGGGGAACCGTTCGACTGGCACCTGCTTGAAAACCTCGATCTGAAATTGCCCTACATGGTCTCGGGCGGGCTTCACGCCGACAACCTCGCCGAGGCTCTCCGTGTCACCCGCGCCGGCGGCGTCGACGTCTCCTCCGGTGTCGAGAGCGCCCCCGGCGTGAAGGACCCCCAAATGATCAAGGCCTTCATTCGCGCCGCGCGCGCTACCCAAGATGCAAGTCAAGAGTTGAGCGTCAGATGAACATCGCCAAGCCAAATTCCTACCGCAGCGGCCCCGACGAGCGCGGCCATTTCGGCATTTTCGGCGGACGCTTCGTCGCCGAGACGCTGATGCCGCTGATCCTCGATCTGGAGAAGGCCTACACCGCCGCCAAGGCCGATCCGGCATTCCAGGCCGAGATGAACGGCTATCTCAAGAACTATGTCGGCCGGCCTTCGCCGCTCTATTTCGCCGAACGCCTGACAGAGCATCTCGGCGGCGCCAAGATCTACCTCAAGCGCGAAGAGCTCAACCACACCGGCTCGCACAAGGTGAACAACGTGCTCGGCCAGATCATGCTGGCGCGGCGCATGGGCAAGAAGCGCATCATCGCCGAGACCGGCGCGGGCCAGCACGGTGTCGCCACCGCGACGCTGTGCGCGCGCTTTGGCCTCGAATGCGTGGTCTATATGGGCGCCGTCGACGTCGAGCGGCAGCAGCCCAACGTTATCCGCATGGAGATGCTGGGCGCCAAGGTGATGCCGGTGCAGTCGGGCACGCGGACGCTGAAGGACGCCATGAACGAGGCGCTGCGCGATTGGGTCACCAACGTGCACAACACCTTCTACTGCATCGGCACGGTGGCGGGCCCGCATCCCTATCCGACCCTGGTGCGCGACTTCCAGTCGATCATCGGCAACGAGACCAAGGCGCAGATGCAGGAGGTCGAGGGACGCCTGCCGGATTCGCTGGTCGCCTGCATCGGCGGCGGTTCGAACGCGATGGGCCTGTTCCATCCGTTCCTCGACGATCCCTCGGTCGAGATCTTTGGCGTCGAGGCCGCCGGCCACGGCCTGACGCAGCTGCACGCAGCCTCGATCGCCGGCGGACGTCCCGGCGTTCTGCACGGCAACCGCACTTATCTCTTGATGGACGCGGACGGCCAGATCCAGGATGCGCATTCGATCTCGGCCGGCCTCGACTATCCCGGCATCGGGCCCGAGCATTCCTGGCTGCACGAGGTTGGCCGCGTCAACTATCTCTCCGCGACCGATGACGAGGCACTCGCCGCGTTTCAGCTGCTGTCCAAGCTCGAAGGCATCATCCCCGCGCTCGAGCCAGCGCATGCCATCGCCAAGGTGATGGAGCTCGCGCCGAAGCGGCCCAGGGATCACCTGATGGTCGTCAATCTCTCTGGCCGCGGTGACAAGGACGTCCCGCAGGTCGGCGACATCCTGAGGGGCAAGAAGTGACCACGCGTATCGACACCCGTTTTGCCGAGCTTGCGAAGCAGGGCCGCTCGGCCTTCGTGACCTTCCTGATGGCCGGCGATCCCGATCCCGCGACCTCGCTCGCGATCATCAAGGCGCTGCCGAAATCGGGCGCGGACGTGATCGAGATCGGCATGCCCTTCACCGATCCGATGGCCGATGGCCCGTCGATCCAGGCCGCGGGCCTGCGTGCGCTCAAGGCCGGCATGACCTTGAAGAAGACGCTGGAGCTGGTGCGCGGCTTCCGCAAGGACGACAACGCAACGCCAATCGTGTTGATGGGTTACTACAACCCGATCTACATCTACGGCGTCGACAAATTCCTCGTCGATGCCAAGAGCGCCGGTGTCGACGGTCTGATCATCGTCGATCTGCCGCCGGAGGAAGACGACGAGCTCTGCCTGCCTGCGATGAAGGCCGGCCTCAACTTCATCCGCCTGGCGACGCCGACGACCGACGACAAGCGCCTGCCGGCGGTGCTCGCCAACACCTCGGGGTTCGTCTACTACGTCTCGATTACCGGCATCACCGGCGCCGCTGCGGCGGACTCTTCGGCCGTCAGCGAGGCAGTGGCCCGCATCAAGCGGCACACCAAGCTGCCGGTCTGCGTCGGCTTCGGCATCCGCACGCCCGAAACTGCGCGCGCCATCGCATCGCATGCGAACGGGGCGGTAGTCGGCACCGCGCTGGTCGATGCACTCAAGAACAGCCTCGATGCCGAGGGGCGGGCGACCGGCAAAACCGTTAACGCCGTGGCTGAGCTGACGGCGGCCTTGGCCCAGGGCGTCAAGGGCGCGCAACAGGCGGCCGAATAGGCCATAATTCCGCTTTTGAGGCGGGCGACACGGCGGCTTGCCGGGCAGGGGCCTGGCCGCCATATACCCTTTCAGGCGATCCGCCAGGCGGCATCGCACATCGGAGCAAACCATGAACTGGCTTACCAATGTGGTCCGGCCGAAGATCCGCAACATGCTGCGGCGGGAGACGCCGGAGAACCTGTGGATCAAATGCCCGGATTCCGGGCAGCTCGTGTTCTACAAGGACGTCGAGGCCAACCAGTTCGTCATCCCCGGTTCGAATTACCACATGCGCATGGGCGCGGTGGCGCGCTTGAAATCGATCTTCGACAACGAGACCTGGTTCGACGTCGCGCTGCCCGAGGTCACCCCCGACCCGCTCAAGTTCCGCGACGAGAAGAAATACGTCGACCGCATCAAGGACGCGCGCGCGCGCACCAACCTGAATGACGCGGTCAAGGTCGGCTACGGCAAGCTCGAAGGCTCCGCCGTCGTCGTCGCCGTACAGGATTTCGACTTCATGGGCGGCTCGCTCGGCATGGCCGCAGGCGAAGCCATCGTGCGCGGGATGGAGCTTGCGGTCGAGAAGAACTCGCCGTTCATCGTGTTTGCAGCATCGGGCGGCGCGCGCATGCAGGAAGGCATCCTGTCGCTGATGCAGATGCCGCGCACGACGGTCGCAGTGCAGATGCTGCGCGAGGCAAAGCTGCCCTACATCGTCGTGCTGACCAATCCGACCACCGGCGGCGTCACCGCCTCCTACGCGATGCTGGGCGACGTGCAGATCGCCGAGCCCGGCGCGCTGATCGGCTTTGCCGGCGCGCGCGTGATCGAGCAGACCATTCGTGAAAAGCTCCCGGAAGGTTTCCAGCGCGCCGAGTACCTCAAGGAGCACGGCATGGTCGACATGGTCGTGCATCGCCACGAGTTGCGCCCGACCCTGGCGCGGCTCTGCCGCCTGCTGACCAAGGCGCCGGCGCAGGAAGGCGCATCGAAGCCGACGCAGGCCGTCACCAGTCCGGCACAGATCGTATCGGCCGCTGAGACGGCGCCGGCTGCGCCCCACGCGTGAACGCGTCCCCTGACAGCACCAAGACCCCGCTCGGCGAATTGATCGGGCGGCTGTCGGTCCTGCATCAGAAACGCATCGATCTCGGGCTGGAGCGGATGCACCGGCTGCTCGCGCGGCTCGGGCATCCTGAAGCCAAGCTGCCGCCGGTGATCCACATCGCCGGCACCAACGGCAAGGGCTCGACGCTCGCTTATCTGCGCGCGACGCTGGAGGCCGCGGGCTTGCGCGTCCACGCCTATACCTCGCCCTATCTCGTCCGCATCAACGAATGCTTCCGGCTCGGCCGCGTTGGCGGCGGCGTGCTGGTCGGTGACGACGAGTTGCGCGCGGCTCTGGAAGAGGTCGAGCGCGTCAATGCCGGCGAAGCCGCGACCTTGTTCGAGCTGAAGACGGCAGCCGCCTTTCTTTTGTTTGCGCAGAACCCGGCCGATGTGCTGCTGCTCGAAGTCGGCCTCGGCGGCCGGCTCGACTCGACAAATGTGGTCGAGACACCGGCGGCCTGCGTGATCACGCCTGTCAGCATGGACCACATGGATTTCCTCGGCGACACCCTGGCGTCGATCGCCGGCGAGAAGGCGGCGATCATCAAGCGCGGCGTGCCCGTGATTTGCGCCGAGCAAGCACCGGAGGCGATGGCCGCGATCGAGGCGCAAGTCAAACGCATGCGTGCGCCGCTGTTCGCCGCGAACGAGAGCTGGCACGTCAATGTCGAGCGCGGCCGTCTGGTCTATTCCGACGACCGCGGCTTGATGGATCTCCCGGCGCCGCGTCTGTTCGGCCGCCACCAATTCGCCAATGCCGGCCTTGCCATCGCGACGCTACGCGCGATCTCCAATTTCAAGGTGAGTCAGGCGGCATTTGAGGCCGGCATCGTCGGTGCCGAATGGCCGGCGCGGATGCAGCGCATCACTTCGGGCGAACTGCTGTCGTGGGGTCCGCAGGGCTCCGAGATCTGGCTCGACGGCGGCCACAATGCCGAAGGCGGCCGCGTCGCCGCCGCTGCGCTCGGCGATCTCGAAGAGCGGGTGTCGCGGCCGCTGGTCGTCATATCAGGCATGATGGCCAACAAGGACGCGCAAGGATTCCTCGCCAACTTCGCCGGCCTCACCCGTCACATCATTGCGGTGCCGATCCCCGACACCGAGAATGCGATGCCGGCCGACCGCCTCGCGGACGCCGCGCGCAGCCTCGGCATGCGCGTCGAGCCCGCGCCCAGCGTCGAAGCCGCGCTACGGGCTTTGTCCAAGCTCGCCTATGAAGTGCCGCCGCGTATCCTGATCACCGGCTCGCTGTATCTGGCTGGTCACGTGCTCGCGATCAACGGCACGCCGCCTGCATAGACGGTCTCGCGTCCCGGATGCGCGAAGCGCGAGCCGGGACCCAGAATGCCGCGCCATGGGCCCCGGCTCAGCAGCGCACCACTGCGTGATGCGCTGCGTCCGGGGCACGAGAGTAGGGATACGATATGCGTTTCGCCGCGATCGCCGACATCCACGGAAACTACCTTGCGCTTGAAGCCGTCCTCGCCGACATCCGCGCGCATGACATCGCCGACATCGTCAATCTCGGCGACATGCTGAGCGGCCCGCTCGATGCCCGCCGCACGATCGAGATCCTGATGAATCTCGACGCCGTGCACGTGCTCGGCAATCACGACCGGTATCTGCTCGACCGTCCGCCGGAGAAGATGGGCTCGTGGGATCGTCCTGCCCATGCAGCGCTTGACGCCGCGCAGCTCGACTGGCTGCGGGCGCAGCCGATGGCGCGGGTGTTCCACGACCGGGTGTTTCTCTGTCACGCGACGCCCGGCGATGACGAGGTGTACTGGCTCGACATTGTGCATCCCGACGGCGCGGTGGCGCTGTCGCCGCTGGACCGGATCGAGCAATTCGCGCTGGGGCTCACGCAATCGCTGATTCTCTGCGCCCACACCCATCTCGCCCGTGCCGTGCGCCTGCGCGACGGCCGGCTGATCGTCAATCCCGGCAGCGTCGGCTGCCCGGGCTTCCGCGACAAGCATCCGCATCCACATGTCGTCGAAGCCGGCACGCCGCACGCACGCTATGCGATCCTCGAACTGGTGAAGGGGGCCTGGCAGGTGACATTCCGCCACGTCGCGTATGATCATGAGGCCATGGCGGCGCTGGCTCGTCGCAACAATCAGCCAGAGCTCGCGAATGCGCTCGCGACGGGATGGATCAGGTAGGGTGGTCCCGAGCTGCAGCTGCGCTCACTTCACCAGCTTCATCGGATCGGCCGCCTTCTGCTTCAGCTGCTCAAAGCTGCATTGCCGCGGCGCCTTGTCTGGGCGCCAGCGAAGGATCGAGGTGCCGTGGCGGAAGCGTTCGCCACTGAAATGGTCGTAGCAGATCTCGATCACCAGCTTCGGCTTCAGCGGGCACCATTCGGCCGAGCGATCGGTCGACCACCGGCTCGGTCCACCCGGTGCGTTGCCGGTGAAGCCGGGCTCGCCGACCAGCGCCTCCAGCCGGTCGGTCAGCGCGGGCTTCTCCTCCGCCTTGATCGCCGAGCTGAAGCCGACATGGTGTAACAGTCCCTTCGCGTCGTAGAGCCCGAGCAGCAGCGATCCGACGACTTTGCGGCCGGCGATCTTGTTGATGGCATAGCGGAAGCCGCCGACCACGCAATCGGCGCTGCGGAATTTCTTGATCTTCTGCATGCCGTCGCGATTTCCCGCCTGATAGGGCAGATCGATGCGCTTGGCGATGACGCCGTCCGAGCCGCCGCCGGACTGCGCCAGCCATTTCTTGGCCGTGGCATAGCTCGTCGTCGTCGGCGAGAGATGAAAGAGGCTGCCTTTCAGATTGGCTTTGGCAAATGCCTCCAGCGCCGGCCGCCGTTCGCTCAGCGGCCTTTCGGCAAGCTGCTTGTCTCTGGCGCTCGCAAGCAGATCGAAAACGAGATAGAGCGCCGGCGTTTCCTGCGAGAGCTTCTTTACGCGGCTTGCAGCGGGATGGATCCGTTGCAGCAGCGCGTCGAAGGAAAAGCCCTTGCCGTGCGGCACGACGATCTCGCCGTCGAGTGTGAAACGGTCCGCTTTCAGCTTCAGCGCAGCGGAAACGACTTCCGGAAAATAGCGCGCGAGATCCTCGCCCGACTTCGAGCGCAGATCGACATCACGGCCATTCCGCGAGAGCAGACAGCGAAAGCCATCCCATTTCGGCTCGTACTGCCACTCTTTGCCGCGCGGGATCTCGTCGACCGACCGCGCCTCCATCGCAACCAGAGAGGTCGATCTTCGGGCGCGCTTCGCGGGAGGAGCAGGCAAGGGCGGGACTCGTCATACGCTGGACACGTCCCATCAACGCAGAACGGCCGGCTTTCGCCGGCCGTCGTCGAAAATAATCTGACGCGAGGCGGATCAGACCGCGGAGGTGATCCACTGCTGCAGCTTCGCCTTCGGCGCCGCGCCGACCTGGCGGGAGGCCATCTCGCCGCCCTTGAAGATCATCAGGGTCGGGATCGACATCACGCCGTACTTGGAGGCGGTCTTCGGGCTCTCGTCGACGTTCAGCTTGACGATCTTGACCTTGTCGCCCATCGCGCCGGCGATCTCGTCCAGCGCAGGTGCGATCATGCGGCAGGGGCCGCACCACTCGGCCCAGAAATCGACGACGACAGGGCCGTTCGCCTTGAGCACTTCGGCTTCGAAGTCGGTGTCAGAAACCTTGCCAACGGCCATTGGGAGTACCTCACTCGGTTGAAAGAGAATCGGCGCGCATGGGAATCGCGCCGCGGATCATGGCTTCAACCTATGAACGGCCCCTTGCCGGGTCAAGGACGCTCACACCGAGATGAAGAGATGCCAGCGCCGCGTCCAGCGCGGGGGCTGAAATCTCCATATATTCAAGGGCCTCGGTCCAGAGCAGGACCGCGCGGATGGGCTTTTGGGGATAAAGCCGCGATAGCACGGCTCGGTACAGCGCCAGCTGCCGGACATAGGCGGCGGGCGCATCAGTGGCGCTCTTCGGCATGGCCTGGTTGGTCTTGAAATCGACGATCAAAACCTCATCCGATCGAACGATCAGCCGGTCGATCTGCCCCGACACCAATGCCGGGGGGCGACCGGGCCGCTCCAGCCGGCCGACGATGGCGACTTCCGCCCGGCTGCCGGCGGCAAAGACCGGCGCAAAGCGCGGTTCGGTGATCAAGGCGAGCACCTTGTCGGCCAGCGCGGTGCGGTCGGCCTCGGTCCAGTCCGAGGCATTGCGCGCCATGAAGCCGAGCGCCGCCTCGCGCCGCCGCTCAACGGCGATGTCGGGAAGGGATTGCAGCAGCCGATGCACCAGCGTGCCGCGTTGCAATGCGAGAGCGCGGGACTGGACCGATTCGCCGGATCGCACGGCACGCCCCTCCTCGGCCGGCTGACCGGACGGGCGCACCAGATCATCGTCGGTGGTCTCGCGTGGCGCCGGCGCCCTTAGCCAATCGGGGAGGGCGACGGTCTGATCCATGGACGCCGCCGGCGTACCCAGCGCCGCCACATCCTCCGGTCGGGCGAATTGAGTCACCTTGCCGAGGGGCGTCTCGATGACCTGCTTGTCCAGACCCGAGCCGGCGAGCCCAGTGTCGACCAAGTCATACCAGCTGAGCTTGCGGACGTCCTTCCTGTTGCCCGGCAGGCAGCCGCCGACAATCAACCGGTCAGCCGCCCGCGTCATCGCGACATAGAGCAAACGGCGATATTCGTCCTCAGTCTCCTCCAGCATCGCATCGCGTGCTCCGGCGACCGGCTTGGGATCGTCCGCCTTGCGGCCGGCCCAGACCACGACCTCGCCGCCATTGCTGCGCGGCACGTGGATCAGCCGCAGACGCTGGGAGTCCGCGGGCGACGATGTGGTGTCCACCATGAACACGACCGAGGCCTCGAGGCCCTTGGCGCCGTGAACTGTCATCACCCGGACCTCGTCGCGCGAGATCTCCATGTCGCGCTTCACCTCGGTGTCGGCGGAGCGCAGCCAGGCCATCAAGCCCTGCAGCGAGGCCGGCGCCTTGCGCTCGTAGTTCAGCGCCAGCTCCAGGAACTCGTCGAGGGCGTCATTGGCCTCATGGCCGAGCCGGCGCAGGATGCGTGCGCGGCCGCCGTCGCCGCCGAGCAGCCAGGCGTAGAAGGCAAACGGCGTCTCCTCGCGCGCACGCATCTCGCAGGCTTCCAGGCGGCGCAGCGCAGTCGCGAACTTGTCGCTTGCGGCCGCGTGCTCGCCGAGCGCGCGGCGCAGCGACCCCTTGCGGTCATGGGCCAGCTGAAACAGGTCGTCGTCGTCGAGCCCGAACAGCGGGCTCTTCAGCGCCACCGCGAGCGCGAGATCGTCCTGCGGCAGCAGCAGCGCGTCGGCGAGGTTCATCAAATCGATAATGCCGATGTGCTCGGTGAGCTTGAGCCGGTCGGCGCCGGCGACGGGTACGCCAGCGTGTTTCAGCGCCTGGATCACGGCATCGAACGCGTTGCCGCGCCGGCGCACCAGGATCAGCATGTCGCCGTAACGCAGTGGCCGGCGCTCGCCTTCGTGTCCCGTCAGCGTGCCGCTTTCGACCAGCCGCTTGATCTCGGCCTGGATGCGGCGCGCGAGCTTGACCTCGGGGCTGGTGACGGCGACGCCGTCGAACGGCGCGCGCCAGCCCTCGATGTCCTGCCGATCGTCGGGCTCGGCAAGATCCCACAGCTCGATCACGCTGGGACCGGCGTCAGCGAGCGCATTGTGCAGGGGATGGCCGATCTCGACCGCATGAATGCTCTTGTAGATCGCGGGATCGCGGAAGACGTGGTCGACCGAGTGCAGGATCGTGGCGCCCGAGCGGAACGAATAGGTGAAGGCGACGGGATCGAATTTCAGTCCGGCGGCGGTGAACTTGCGGTGCAGCTCGCGCCGGCGCGCGTCGAATTCGTGCGGCGCTGCGCCCTGGAACGAGAAGATCGACTGCTTCTCGTCGCCGACCGCGAAGATAGTGCGGTTCAGCCCCTCGCGCGCGCCTTGGCCGGCCGTGAATTCCGAGATGATGTGCGCGACGATATCCCATTGCCGCGGGCTCGTATCCTGGGCCTCGTCGATTAGGACGTGATCAACGCCGCGGTCGAGCTTGTAATGCACCCAGCCCGAGGAGACGCGGTCGAGCATCGCCAGCGTCTTATCGATGAGATCGTCGTAGTCGAGCAGGCCGCGCTCCTGCTTCTCGCGGCGGTAGTTCGCGGCGGCCGCGGTCGCGATATGCAGGAGTGCCGCGGTGCGGTCGCGCATGGTCACGGCGCGGCGCTTCTCTATCAGAGCGCCGAGACGCTGCGCCTCTTTCTCTAAAAGATCCGCAACGAACGGATGGTCCTTGCAAAACTGCTTCGTCAGCAGCGCCTTACGCGGTTGCTTCTTATCATCGGTAAGGAATACGCCAAGATAAGCATCAACTTGCGCACCGCCCGAGGAAGGCTTCGCAGTCCGCAAGCAATCAGCATGGCCTTTTTCGGTCTTGTTCCCATTGTCAAGTACGAGGGCTATCTCGTCCCATCGCGATCGCGGCAGGAAGGGGCCGTCGAGAATCTCGGTCTCGACGTCCTCGATGCGGTCGCTGGCATCGACGCCCAGTGCCGCCGCCATCTGCGCGGCGGCCGCTTCGGCGTTGCCGGCTTCATCGGTCCAGGCCATGAAATGATCGCGGCTGAGGCACGCCTCGCGCACGACATCCTTGAAGGTGACGTCGGCGGCGCTCTCCATCGCGGCCATCAGCGCGCGGCCGGTGACGCTGTCAGGCGCCCGCGCGGCTTCCAGCAACACCTTCAGATTGGCGCGCTCCATCATGTCATTTTGGTCGCGCTCGTCGATGACGGCGAAGCGCGCGGGAACGTTAGCCTCGAACGGAAATTGCTGGAGCAGGCGCGTGCACAGCGCGTGGATGGTCTGCACCTTCAATCCGCCCGGCGTCTCCAGCGCGCAGGCGAACAGTTTTCGCGCGTCACGACGCAGCCTTGCGCTCGGATGCGGGATGCCGACCGCGCGGATCGCCGCATCGAGCGCGGTGTCGTCCAGCGTCACCCAATGACCGAGCGTGGTGAACACGCGTTCGGCCATGTTGGCCGCGGCGGCCTTGGTGAAGGTGATGCAGAGGATCTTTTCCGGGGGCACGCCGGAGAGCAAGAGACGAATCACGCGCTGCACCAGCACATGGGTCTTGCCCGAGCCGGCATTGGCCGACACGAAAGCGGAGGCAATCGGATCGGACGCGCGCGCCTGCCTTGCGCGCACCTCGTCGGGAATGGGGCGCGGTGCCTTCACCATTCCTCGATCCCCAATCCGCCGGCCGCGGACCATTCCTTGATCCGGGCGAGATCGTCATAGGTGCCGTAGCGGTTGGTCCACATCGGCAGGTTCAGCGACGTGTAGGGCTGGTTCTCGTCCTCGAAGGCGCGGATCAGCGTCTCCAGCTTGGCCCGTGCTTCGGCTGCCGCGGTGTCGGGCGGAATGGGTTCGTCACCTTTATTGACCTTGAGCTGGACGATGCGCTCCTCACCCGCCGGATTGTTACCACTTAGGCGGACATAGATGAGCTGGCTCACAGACGATCCAGCGTCGATATCAGGGAAGCCGCCCTCGCGCAGGATTGCCGCTTCCAGCGTTAGTTGCGGCGACAGGCCAATGCGCACCTGTTTATCGCTCGGCGGCTGCCCGGTCTTATAGTCGAGGATGGAGTAGCTGCCGCCCTGGCGGCGCTCGATGCGGTCGGCGCGCGCGGAGAGGTAGAACGTGCGCGCATTGTCGAGCCGGATCGAGATCTCGCCGCGGGTCTCCGCGGTGATCGCCTCGATCGCTTCGCGGCGCGCGGTCTCCCATTCGCCGAACCAGCGTGCGATACGCTGGAAGCGCGGCCACCACAGGGCTCGCGCCTCGGGACGTTCCATCAGCGGCAAGAAGTGCTTCTCGCCGATCGCGCGCAGCACGCGCGCGGGATCGTCGGGCAAACGGGTCGCATAGCGCTCCGTGAATTCGCCGATCGCCTCGTGGATCGCCGAGCCGCGATCGGCGGCCGACAGCGGCATGTCGACGGGGTCGAGGGCATCCAGCCGCAAAATGTGTTTTGCGTAGATCGTGTAGGGATCGCGTAGCCAGTCTTCGATCGCGGTGACCGACATCTTCAGCGGGCGCGTTGCGCGCGGCGGCCGTGGCTCGGGCTGCTTGATCGGCTTGACCTCGACGGGCTGGTCCAGCGCGCTCGCGAACTGCACGTATCTCGCACCGGTGCGAGTCGCCGCCTTCCAGAAATCATCTCCCGCAACCGCCTCCAGCCGGTGCAGGAAGCGCGAAGCCACGGCCGGTGCGCCGCCTGACTTGGCGGAATGGGTGAGAATGACCTCATCGCCGCCGAGCAGCTGCGCGAAGTCGTGCGCGGACAGGCCGATACGGCGTTCCGGCAGATCGAGACCAAGCTCGTGCCGCATCGGCCGGCTCAGCCAGGGATCGATACGCGGCGCCGGCGGCCAGACGCCTTCGATCAGGCCGCCGACGATGATGCGGTCGGCCTGCATCAGGCGCGATTCCAGCGGGCCGTAGATCTGCAAGCGCGCGCCCGGTCTGTCTGGCCGCCGCACCGCACGATCGCTGAATGCGGTCTGGAAGACATCGGGATAATCGGGCAGCGGCACCATCAATCCGCTGGTCGTGCCGCCGCGCAGGAGATCGTCGAAGGCGGCGGCGAGTGCGAGACCCTCGCGCTCCTCGAACGCGAGCGGAATGCCCTGCTCGTGGCGCGACAGCTCGATCATGATCTCGCGATGCCGGTGCGCCAGCTCGGCGAAGTCATATGGCTTCGATGATGCCAGGCTCTCGATCGGCGCCAGCGCTTTTTGCAAGGCATCGATCAGGCCCTGGATCCGATCGAGATCCTCGGCCTTGAGGCGTGCGCGCGGCTCGGCGCGGTGGAGCGCGGAGACCTCGCTGCGCCACAATTTTGCAAGCTCCTCGCGAAAGCGGTTGAATTCGCGCAGGAGGCCGGCCGTGCCGGCAGGCGGACGCGTGCCGCGCAAGACCGCGAGCTCGAGGCCTTCGACCGCCGCCTTCCACGCGCCGGGCGCGCGGCCGAGCCGGCACAACGGATGCTTCAGCAGCGCCAGCAGCGTTGGTGGCTCCAATCCCTTCGTCGCCGCCTCTGCCGCAAGGCGTGCGAAGATTCCGGCCGAGGTTTCCATCAAGACGTCGCCGCCGGAATCATCGAAATTGAGGCCCCACCGGGTCAGCGCAGCCATCACCCGTCGCGCCAGCGCGCGGTCGGGCGTCACCAGCGCCGCCGTTTTGTCGATATGCCGTGCTTCGCGCATCGCAATTGCGATGGCGAGGGCTTCCATTTCAGGATTAGGGGCTTCGACGACCGCGAGGTTTTTCATGGCGCCGGAGATCTTCTTGGCGACATCCGGCTGCTTCAGCCGGTCGTGCCAGATTTCCGTCTTGGCCGACGGCCGCATCGATTCCGAGGCGAGCAGATCGCGGCCGCCTTCCGCCGGCAGCTGAAGGATCTCGACGTCGCTGCGCTTGATGCCGAAGCGCTGCAACAGTGCGTGCATGGCATATTGCGGATGGTTCGAGGCCGGATGCTCCACGAATTTGCCGAGCGCATCGCGCACGCCGCCGATGGTCCGCCAGGCATCCTCGTCGAGATCGGTGTCGAGGCCCGGCAGCACCACGGCGCCATGCGGCAGCGACGCGACTGCGTGCAGGAACTTCGCGGTGGCCGGCATCGAGCCGGTCGATCCCGCCGCGATCACCGGCCCGTTCGGGTGCGCGGTCAGCCGTTTGGCTTCCGCCGCGATCAGGAGATCGCGCCGCGCCGCAGGCTCGATCCGGTTGATCTCGGCGAGATGTTGGGGCCAGGCGATGCGCGCGATGCGCAAGAATTCGAGCGAGTGCTGCCAGTAGCGATCGAGGTTATCAGGTACGAGGCCGTCGAGCGCGTTCCAGTCGACGCCGCGCGTGACCATGTCGTCGATCAGGCGCGCGAGGTCGCCGGCGAGCGCCAGCGTCGAGGCGGGCCCGCCGACCACCAGCGGCGCCAGCACCGGGCCCTTGGCCCAGGCAGCGACCAGTTGTGCCAGCGTCAGCCGCCGTTCGAGCTCGCCGAGCCGCGGCGGAATGTCGAGCGGCATCGCGCCGGAGAACTGCTCGCCTTCACCGGCGAACGCCAGCTCGTCCTCGTCGATGTCGCCGAGCGCGACGATGCGCGGCAGCACCACGGCGTCCGCCTTCATCTCGTCGAGGAAGATCTCGCGCACGACGCGCATGGCGCGCCGGGTCGGCAAATACAGCGTGGCATCGGCCAGCCGCGCCGGTTCCTTGCGCGCCTCGAATCCCTCGACCAGGCGGCCGTCGAGCAGCGCTGTGACGACCGTGCGCAGGAACGGAACCGAGATGGGAACGCTGAAAACGCGCATGAGCTGCCTGATTCGAAGGATCAGGCAATATAGGGAGGCGGGGTCAAATGGTCATGGGTGTGCGCGAGTAGTCCCCGCTGTTCGCCGACCTCAACTCTCGTGCCCCGGACGCAGCGCAGCGCTCCTTCAGCGGTGCGCTGCAGAGCGGGGGTCCACTCGCCGCGCTTGCCGTGCAGCTTTCTGGGTCCCGGCTCTGCGGAGCGGCACTTCGCGCCGCACCGCGTCCGGGACACGAGAGTAGCCCTTATGCCACGCTCTCCAGAAACGCCTCTTCGGCCGCGTGCACGGCGTCGGGCGTGCCGACATGCATCCAGACGCCGTCAAGGCGGAGGCCGAACAGCCGCTCCTGCTCGTTGGCGCGGTCGAACATCTTGGTCAACGAAAATTCGCCCGCCGGCGCGCCTTCGAAGATCGACGGCGACAGGATCGCAGCGCCCGCATAGACGAACGGAACGACCTCTTTTTCCTTGCGCTTGCGTAAGGCGCCGTCGGGCAGCATGCCGTAATCGCCGCGGCCGCTATAGCCGATGCTGGTCGCGGTCGGCGCCATCAGCAGCAGGATGTCCATGCGCGCGGGATCGAAGTTTTCAGCGAGCCGCATCAGGTTCGAACGCACGCCGTCGATCCAGAGCGTGTCGGAATTGACGTGGAAGAACGGCGCGTCGCCGAGCAGTGGCAGCGCCTTGACGACGCCACCGCCGGTGCCCAGCACCTGGTCGCGCTCGTCCGAGATGGTCACGCGCGGATGCTGGCGCGATGCGACGTGGTCGATGATCTGATCCGGCAGGTAATGCACGTTGACCACGGCCTCGCTCACGCCGGCCAGGCCGAGCTTGTCGAGCACGTGGTCGAGCAGCGGCTGGCCGGCCACCGGCACCATCGGCTTCGGCATCTTGTCCGTCAGCGGACGCATGCGCAGGCCGAACCCCGCGGCGAGCACCATGGCTTTGGTCGGTTTGACGGACATCCTTCGCTTTCTCAGACCTTTCGCGTTCGCAGCAATCCTAACACGAGGTTCGATCAACCGCATCGCATCTCAACCGCCTTAGCCACCCGCCGTGACGGTTGTACGACGGGTGTTGCCGTCATGCCCCGACGGCTGTGGAACGGACCTTTTTCTTCTTGTCACCCACTTTCAGGAAATTGACACCGATCTGGTCGCCATTGACCCAGGCAAGCTCGCAGCGCCGGTAGGCCAGTCCGGTGGACGACAGCAGCAGAAAGAACTCTTTCAGGTGGAGGCCTTCGACCGAGCCGTCGATGGTCAGCTTGGCGCCGCTATCGGAGACGTCCTCCATGGTGCATTCGCGCCGCCAGGTCCCGTCGATTCCCATCATCTGGGCCGGAATCCCGCGCTCGAAAATAACCCTGCTATTTCCGCGCTGATCCGTTTTCGCCGCCATCTGCCTTGCTCCAGCCCCGTAAATGATCCGGCTGCCTCGCCGCCAGAATAGCGACATCTTGGCTAACGGCCGGTAAATCAGCCTTGAGGGGGTGGGACGTTGGCGAGATACCAGTCACGCAAGGAGCCCAGCGCGGGATGGGCCAGCGAGCGCTGGAGATAGGTCCAGATCCGGGGCTGGTGCCGCAGATAATGCGGCTTGCCGTCGCGGCGGTTGAGCCGGGCGAAGGTGCCGAGCAGGCGCGTGTTCCGCTGTGCCGACATGATCGCGTAGAGCTCGGCGAAGCCGGCCGGATCGAAGCCGGCATCGCCCGCGCGCCGCGCCTTGATGTAACGCGACAGCAGCGTCAGCTCGAGACTTTCGGGCACGTCGATGCGGGCGTCCTGGAGCAGCGACACCACGTCGTAGGATTGCGGACCGAGCACGGCGTCCTGGAAATCAATGACGCCGACGCGCTCGATGCCGGTGCGATTGCCGAGCCAGATCAAATTGGGCGAGTGATAGTCGCGGATGATCCACGTCCTCGGCGCGGCGAGCGGCTTCTTCAAGAGCTCGCGCCACATCGCAAAAAATTCCGCGCGCTTCTCGTCGGCCAACGGTGCGTTGCGGTCGGGCAGATACCATTCCGGCATCAACCCGATCTCGATCAGCATCGCTTCGATGTCGAAGACGGGAATGGCGTAGGTCTGCCCGTCTAGCGGCAGCGTCTCCGGCAGCGTCTTGCCGTGCAGCGCCGCCAGCAATTCGGTTGCGGCCTCATAGCGCTCGGCGATCGGGCGTGGCGGATCGCCTTCGATCACGCCTTCGCTGCCGAAATCTTCAGAGATCAGAAAGCCATGTTCGAGGTCGAAATGGTGGATCGCGGGCGCCGAGATCCCCTGCGCACGCAGGCCTTCGTCGATGGCGACGAAGGGCCTGACGTTCTCGGCGAGGTGCACCGCGGCGCTGTAGGATTTTCCGTTGTAGAGAGCAGCGCCATCTGGGCGTTGCGGAAAGTTCATGAGGATGACGATCTCGTCGTTGCGCAACAGCCGCGCATAGGAGCGGGTCGAGGCATCGCCGGCCATGCGCCGACGCGTCGCGTCGATATAGCCGGATGCGGCGAGGAACTCGCGCAGCGCCTTCAGCCGCGCGACTTGCGCGGCACCCTTGCCGTAACCGGTGACGTCGGCCGCGCGTGCGTTCGAGCCCAGCGCCGGCCGGTGCGTCAGCGCGATGTCGATGCGGTCTTGCGGCATCGCCGATGGTGCGCGCTCCGGCCATTCAATCAGGACCAGCATGGCATCGGGCAGCGGCGACAGCCCGATCTCCTCGAGCTCGCTCTCGTCCTCGACGCGGTAGAGATCGGCATGCAGCACCGGGAAGGGCGGCAGCTCGTAGCCCTGCACCAGCGTGAAGGTCGGGCTCGGCACCTCCAGTTCCTCGTCGCCGGCGAGGTAGCGGATCAGCGCGCGGGCGGCGGCGGTCTTGCCGGCGCCGAGATCGCCGGTGAGTGTGATGACGTCGCCGGGACCGACCAGCAGCGCGAGATCGGCCATCAATTGTGCGGTGGCCGTCTCGTTGTGAAGCGCGACGGAGAGTTTGGTGGGTTCTGTCATTCGGCGGCGTCGCGATGCGCCGCCTGGTCGGTCGGGAAATCGCAGATCACGACCGTGCCCCGGCCGACGATCGAATCCACCCGCACCTTGCCGCCATGCAGCTCGACGAAGGAGCGCACCAGCGACAGGCCGAGCCCGGCGCCGCGGTGACGCGAGCCCTGCGAGCGGCTTTCGAACCAGTTGAACACCTTGTCCTTCATGTCGGCAGGTATTCCAGGCCCGGAATCTGTCACGGTGAAGACCACGCTGCGTTCGGTGCGCCGCGCGCTGATGCCAACGGTGGAATCCTGTGGAGAAAACCCGACGGCGTTGGCGAGGAGGTTATAGAGCACCTGCACCACGCGCTTCTCGTCGCCGACGAAGCTGCCGACATCGGGCGCGATCTCGACCTTGAGGCGGATGCGGTCGGTGGCGAGCCGGTCCTGGATGCCCTCGGCGGCGAGCTCGATGGTCTTGCTGACGTCGACCGGCCCGAGTTCCAGCTTCATCGCGCCGGCGTCGATGGTGGCGAGATCGAGGATGTTATTGGTGAGCGCCAAGAGCGCGTTGGTCGATTTGGTGACGTAGTCGAGATATTCGGCCTGTTTCGGCGTCAGCGGCCCGGTCGAGGGATCGCTGAGGAAATGCGCGAAGCCGATGATGGTGGTGAGCGGCGAGCGCAGCTCGTAGGAGACGTGGTGGACGAAATCCACCTTCATCTGGTCGGCGGCCTCCAGCGCCTCGTTGCGCTCGCGCAGCGCGCGCTCGACGTTCTCGGTGTCGGTGATGTCCTGGAACGTCAGCATGGTCGCGCCGTCGTGCAGCGGGCGGATCATGCCGTCGAGCACGCTGCCGTCCTTGCGCTCCAGCTTGAGCGGCACGTCGGCGCGGTTTTCGATCGAGGTGATGGCCTCGCGAATCTGGCGCCAGACCGCGGGGTCGTCGAACAGCTGATGACACCAGCCTTCCACCGTCTGGATGTGCGGCTCGTCGCGCATGGCATCGCTCGACAGCTTCCACATCCGGACGAAGGCCGGGTTGAACAGCTGCGCCTTGCCGTTGCTGCCGAACACCGCGACGCCCTCGGCGAGGCTGTCCAGCGTCTCGCGCTGGACGCGGATCAGGCCGTCGAAGCGGCGGGCGAGGTCGAGGCTCTCGGTGACGTCGTCGAACAGATAGGTGACGCCGCCTTCCGGGTTCGGGGTGGTGACGACCGAGAGCGCGCGGCCGTCGGGCAGATACCAGGTTTCCTTCGCGGTCTCGACCGCGCGATAGGCCTCGTGCAGCTTGGCCTTCCAGGCCCGGAAGTCCGGCTGCTCCGGCAGCTTGCGCGCGGCGCGGAGCTGGTCGAGCACGCTGGAATCGTCGGGGTTGGCGTCGAGGAAGCTGCGGTCGAGGTCCCACAGCCGGCGGTAGGAATCGTTGTAGAAGGCCAGGCGCCGCTGGCCGTCGAACACGGCAACGCCGGAGGAAAGCTGGTCGAGCGTGCGGCGATGCGCCTCCGCCATCCGCACCAGCGCCGCGCTGAGCCCATCCGCCTCGCTGGCATCGATGGCGACGCCGACGCTGCCGCTGCCGACATTGACGGCACGCACGTCGTAAATACGGCGCTCGCCGCCGATCACGATCGGCAGCCGCGCGTTGAAATTGGCCGCGTCCTTCAGGCCCCGCTCCATCGCGGTGCGGTCGGCGCTGTCGAGCAGCTCGAGCTTGCGCTCCTGCGCGTCGGTGACGCTGTTCGCCTCGGTCGCACGGACATAGGCCGGGTTGGCGTAGGTCAGCGCGCCGTTCTCGCCCTTGGCCCAGATCGGCCAGGGTGCGGCGGCGGCAAACCCGCGCAGCATCTCGGTCTCGTCGGAGAGCGCGTTGTAGCGCAGATTGGTCTCGGCGAGCTCGCGCCGCAGCCCCGAGAGCTCGCGAATCCGGACGATGGCCTGGCCGCCGATGGCGCGGCCGATCGCTTCCAGCGTATGGCCATGCGCGGTGGTCAGTGTGAGCTGGAATCCGTCGCCGCGGTCACGCAGCGCGTCGACCGCGTGGTCCATCTGCAGCGCGGGTTCCGGCGGCAGCCAGGTTCCGAATGCGAGCACGCGTTGCGGGGAAGAATCCCGCGGCAGCACCATGGAGATGTCGCCGGAGATCTGGGCGCGATTATCGCCGGCCGGCCAGGAGATCAGAATCTGCGGCTCGGCGAACAGCAGCGCACCGAAGCGATCGGCCTGCAGCTGCAGTTCCCCGATCCGGGCGTGCAACCGCGCCTCGTTCTTCGCCGTGCGCACCCGCGTGCGCATCAACAGGATCGCGGCCATCACCGAGAAGCCGAGCAGGGCCAGCGCGGTGGCGAGCACCGCGAGTTCCTGCCGGTTGAAATCCAGCATGATGGAGAGGGTGTCGATGAGGTCGGCGGCCTCAGCCGGCGCAGCCGGCAGCAGCGCTGCAAGAGCGCCTCCCAACAAGCCGTTGCGCGCAAGCGATGTGCACGACAACAGCGTCCGACGCATCGACACGATCACGCCTGACATAGTTGCCCCAAGACCGCACGAATCTACGCGCGGCGACCCCCGTCGCGCGCGAATCAAAAGACAATACCCTCACCGTGACTCCGCCGGTAAGAGTCCAGATCGTGAACGTAAAGGCGGCTCCAAAAAAATGCAGGCTGTGGTGTTCCAACGCACGTAGTTCTTCGGATGATTCGGCTGGGATTGCCGTGTGTTAGCGGCCGGTCGAGCCGAAGCCGCCGGCGCCGCGATCGGTTGCCGACAAGATGGCGACGGGAACCAGCGCGGCCTGCACCACGGGCGCGATCACCATCTGGGCGATGCGTTCGCCGCGCTTGATCACGAACGGTGTCGCGCCGTGATTGATCAGGATCACCTTGATCTCGCCGCGATAGTCCGCGTCGATCGTGCCCGGCGAGTTCAGCACGGTGACGCCGTGCTTGGCCGCAAGTCCCGAGCGCGGCCGTACCTGCGCCTCGTGCCCGGGCGGCAAGGCGATCGCAAGCCCGGTCGGCACCAGCGCATATTGGCCGGGCGCGAGCGTCAATGGCGCGCTGTCCGGCACCGCCGCCATCAAATCGAGCCCGGCGGCCTCTGTGGTCTGATAGGCCGGCAGCGGCAGGCCGTCGGCATGAGACAGTTGCTGCAGTTCGACGGTGACCTTCGTGCTCAAGATGCCGGCTCCACGGATTTGCCGCTCACGCTTTTTGCGACATGCGCGACCAGTTCGATCGCGACCTGTTCCTTGGTCATCACCGGCCAGGAATCAACTGCAATCTCGCCGTCCTTCTCACCATTCTTGCGGCTTATCAGATGCACGGTGTTGCGGTCGCCGCCCATCACGCCGGTGGCGGGCGAGACGTCGTTGGCGACGATCCAGTCGCAGCCCTTGCGGGCCAGCTTGGACTTGGCGTTGTCGATGAGGTGCTCGGTCTCCGCGGCAAAGCCGATCACCAGCGGCGGACGCTTGTCGGTCAGCTTGGCGATCGTCGCGAGAATGTCGGGGTTCTCGACCAGCTGCAGCGGCGGCATGCCGGCGGAAGTCTTCTTCAGCTTCTGCTCACCTTCATTGGCAACGCGCCAATCGGCGACCGCGGCGGCGAAGATCGCGATGTCGGCGGGCAGTGCGGCCTGCACCTGCTCCAGCATCTGCCGGGCCGATTCGACATGCTTCACCGTAACGCCGGTGGGATCGTCGAGATCAACCGGGCCGCTCACCAGGATCACCTCGGCGCCGGCGGCCTGCGCGGCCGCGGCAATCGCAAAACCCTGCTTGCCCGAGGATCGGTTGGCGATGTAGCGCACCGGATCGATCGGCTCGTGCGTGGGGCCTGCGGTGATCAGCACGCGCTTGCCGGCGAGCGGCTTTGGCACCGGCGGCCGCAGCAGGCGCTCGGCGGCACTGGCGATCTCGATCGCCTCCGACATGCGGCCAACACCGGCCTCGCCCGTCTCCGCCATCTCGCCGGAATTGGGCCCGATCAGCACCACGCCGTCGCGCTGAAGCTGCGTGACATTGCGGCGCGTGGCCGCATTGGTCCACATCAGCGGGTTCATCGCCGGTGCCAGCAGCACCTTGCGATTGGTCGCGAGCAGGATGGCGCTGGCGAGATCGTCGGCATGACCATTGGCCATCTTCGCCATCAGATCGGCGGTGGCCGGCGCCACCACGATCAGGTCGCAGTCGCGCGCGAGACGGATGTGTCCGGCGTCGAACTCGCTCTGCGGATCGAACAGATCGGTGTAGACGCGCTCATGGGACAGCGCGCTCACCGCCAGTGGCGTGACGAATTGCTGTGCCGCCTTGGTCAGCACGCAGCGGACCTCGATGCGCCGCTCCTTCAGCCGGCGGATCAGGTCGAGCGATTTATAGGCGGCGATGCCGCCGCCGATGATCAGGGTGACGCTGGCCTCGGGAACGGCGCCGGTGCGCTGGGGCGTCGGGGCGGTGGATGGGGCTGGCGGCGCCGAAAACGGCGTCAGCGGCTCCTCGCGGCCCTCGATTAGCTCCCGCAGGATGACCCGGACCTCTTCCTCGACCGACCTGTGGTTCTTGGCCGAGCGCAGCCGCAAATAGGTTTTGACGCCCTCGTCGAGCTTACGGATGGTCAGGCTTGCCACGGCGCCCTCCAGCACGAAATGATAGCGATGCTATCATTCGAATGATTGCAATGCAATCACAAATTCCGGACGGCTATCAGGATCCCGATGAAGGTCGCGGCGATGATCCAGAGCGCGATGGTCCGCCAACGGTTCTTGCGGCCCTCGCTGCGACCCATCGCGGCGATGCTCTCCGGCGACAGCCTGATGCCCTCCCGCGTCATGGTTTCGAGCTGCTCGAGCACCTTCACCGACCGCTCGGCGATCTCCGGCAGGCGCATCAGCACCCGCGCGACGTCCCCGGTTCCGGCGAGCGCGCCCTGCACCCGGCCGATCGGACCGAGATTGCGCTCGATCCATTCGCGCACCACGGGATCGGCGACCTTCCAGATGTCGAGCCTGGGATCGAAGCCGCGCGCCACGCCTTCGACCACGACCATGGTCTTCTGCAGCAGGATCAGCTCGGGCCGCGTCCTCATGTCGAACAGGCCGGTGACCTCGAGCAGCAGCGTCAAGAGCCGCGCCATCGAGATCTCTTCCGCCGTGCGGTTGTGGATCGGCTCGCCGATGGCGCGGATCGCTTGCGCGAAATTCTCGACCGAGTGATGCGCGGGCACGTAGCCCGCCTCGAAATGCACCTCGGCGACGCGGCGATAATCGCGGGTGATGAAGCCGAGCAGGATTTCGGCGAGGAAGCGCCGCTCCTTCATGCCGAGCCGGCCCATGATGCCGAAATCGACCGCGACGAGACGGCCGGCGTCATCGAGGAACAGATTGCCCGGATGCATGTCGGCGTGGAAGAAGCCGTCGCGCAGCGCGTGGCGCAGAAAACTCTGGATCACCTTGCGGCCGAGATCGGGTAAATCGACCTGTGCCTCTTCCAGGCGCTTGTGATCGTTCAGCGCGATGCCGTCGATCCACTCCATCGTCAGCACGTTGTGCGTGGTGCGGTCCCAGTCGACCGCGGGCACGCGGAAGTCGGGGTCGTCGCGCGTGTTCTCCGCCATCTCCGACAGCGCAGCCGCCTCCAGCCGCAGGTCCATCTCCATGGCGACCGAGCGCGACATGGTGTTGATGACTTCGATGAGGCGCAGCCGCCGCGCTTCCGCCGAGTAGGTCTCGGCCTTGTATGCGACGAAGAAGAAGTCGGCGAGATCGCGGCGGAAACGCGCGGCAACATTCGGCCGGAGCACCTTGACCGCGACCGACTTGCTGATGCCGTCGCGCAAGACCTCGCCGCGATGGACCTGCGCGATCGAGGCAGCCGCGACCGGAGGGCCGAAGCTCACGAACACGTCCTTCAGCGGCCGCTCCAGCGATATCGCGATGGCGGCCTCGGCTTCGTCCTGCGGAAACGGCGGCAGACGATCCTGGAGGCTTTCGAGGTCGCGGGCCATGATGACGCCGACGACGTCGGGGCGCGTGGCCAGGAATTGCCCGAGCTTGAGATAGGCGGGGCCCATCCGCGTCAGCGCGCGAGATATCCGCGGGCCGTGCTTGACGCCGCGGCGTTCGACGAGACGCGCCAGCTTCAGCGCGAGCTGTCCCGGCGGCGGCACCAGGCTCGGATCGACCGAGCCGAACACGCCCTCGCGGGCAAACACGAACGCGGCGCGGATCAGGCGCGAAATGTGGGTGAAGGCAGAGATCACAAACGCCAGCCCGAATGCAGTGCGACGATGCCGCCGGACAATGTCTGCCAGCTCACGCGGGAAAAGCCGGCGTCGCGGATCATGTCCGCGAAGGCGGCAGGCTTCGGAAACTTGCGGATCGATTCGACGAGATATTGATAGGATTCGGCATCGCCCGTAACCATGCGCCCGAGCGGCGGAATCACCTTGAACGAGAACAGATCATAGAGCTTGTCGAGCCCGGGCATCTCGACGGTGGAGAATTCCAGGCAGAGGAAGCGGCTGCCGGGCTTGAGCACGCGATAGGCTTCGCGCAGCGCCAGATCGATCCGCGGCACGTTGCGAATGCCGAAAGCGATCGTATAAGCGTCGAAGCTGCGATCGGCGAAGCCGAGCGCTTCGGCATTGCCTTCGACGAAATCGACCCGGGTTTCGAGATGCCGTTTGACGGCGCGCTCGCGGCCCACCGCCAGCATGTCGGCGTTGATGTCGCAGACAGTGGCATGGAAGCCCGCACCTGCGGCCTTGGCGGCGCGGAACGAGATGTCGCCGGTGCCGCCGGCAACGTCGAGCAGTGCGAACGGCCGATCGCTCCTGGGCGGATCGAGCGCCGTGATCATGATGTCCTTCCAGACCCGGTGCAGGCCGCCGGACATCAGGTCGTTCATTAAATCATAGCGCGACGCCACGCTGTGAAACACGTCGTTCACCAGCGTCTGCTTGTCCCCGAGGGGAACGTCCTTGAAGCCAAAATGCGTGGTTTCGCCCGGCCGATCCATTACTCTACTCCACTGGGCGGACCATAGCGCGCCCGCCGCAATGGCGCTATCACACCGCCCTCATAAGGTGAATGCCTGACCATGCCTGAATTGCCCGAAGTCGAGACCGTCCGCCGCGGCCTTCAGCCCGTCATGGAGGGCGCGAAAATCCTTGTCGCGGAGGCTCGCCGGCCAGACCTGCGTTTTCCGTTCCAGCCGGACTTCGTGGCCCGGCTCCAGGGGCAGGTCGTCACGGGGCTCGGCCGCCGGGCAAAATATCTCATGGCCGATCTCGCCTCCGGCGATGTGCTCTTGATGCATCTGGGCATGTCGGGCTCGTTCCGCGTCATCAAGCCGGACAACGACGCCGTGCCTGGCGAGTTTCACTACCCGCGGGGGAAGGATACCGTGCACGACCACGTGCTGTTTCGGATGTCCTCCGGTGCCGACATCGTCTTCAACGATCCGCGCCGCTTCGGTTACATGAAAGTGATCGCGCGCAATACGCTCGAAGATGAGCCGTTGCTGCGTGGGCTCGGTCCCGAGCCGCTCGGCAACGAGTTCGACGCCGCGATGCTGGCGCGGTCCTGCGAAGGCAAGACAACGAGCCTGAAGGCGGCCCTGCTCGACCAGCGCGTGGTCGCCGGACTCGGCAACATCTATGTCTGCGAGGCGCTGCATCGCTCGCATCTGTCGCCGCGCCGGATCGCCGCGACGCTCGCGACCAAGGGCGTCGGCGGGGGCGAGCCGACCGATCATGCGAAGAGGCTGGTCAGCTCAATTCACACCGTGCTGAACGATGCCATCAAGGCCGGCGGCTCCAGCTTGCGCGACCATCGCCAGACCTCGGGCGAACTCGGCTACTTCCAGCACTCGTTCAAGGTCTATGACCGCGAGGGCGAGAAATGTACGACACCGCGCTGCGGTGGCACGATCAAGCGGTTCACGCAGAACGGCCGGTCGACCTTCTGGTGTCCGAAATGTCAGAAATAGCTGCCCATGCAGACGCCGCAGCTTGAAACCGAACGGCTGATCCTGCGTCCGCTCGCACTCTCCGACGTGCCGGCGATCCAGCGCCATTTCGACAATTGGAATATCATCCGGCATCTCTCCACTGTCGTGCCCTGGCCGTATCCGGCGGACGGCGCCGAAACTTTCGTCAGGACGCAGCTCGACAAGGTCTCAGCCGGCCAGGAAATCCGTCTCTGGGTGCTGGTGCTTAGGGGCGGTGACGGCGAAGCGATCGGAAACATCCATCTTCGGCCGCGCGCCGAAGGCCTGAAAGGCAATCGCGGCTTTTGGCTGGCAGAGCCTTACTGGCGCCGCGGATTGATGACGGAAGCGATCATCGCCGTAAACGATTTTGCGTTCCTGACACTCGGCCTCGATCATTTCTACGTCTGCAATGCCGCAACCAACGAAGCCTCGCGGCGAGTCAAGCAGAAGACCGGCGCGGAGTTCGTCGGCTTCATCGAGCTGCCACATCACGGAGGGCAGTCGAAGGCCGAGAAATGGATCGTGCGGCGTGAGGCCTGGTTGCGAGGGCGCGAAGCGCATTCTCGGTGAGAGTTACTTCGTCATTGCGAGCGCAGCGAGGCAATCCAGGCTGCCACCGTGCTCCGCTCCTTCACCCATCGGCTGAGCAGGGAGCCGTCAAGCCCGAGCTCCTTCGATACCGACTTCGCCGAGCGACCACTCGACAAAGCCAGATCAACCGCCTGTCGCTTGTACTCGTCCGAATAGGACCGACGCCGCCGTTTCGCCATCTGACACCTCTCGCTGCCTAAGCTATAGGTGTCCACCGATTTAGGGGAGGTCCAACTCTGGATTGCTTCGTCGCAAGGGCTCCTCGCAATGACGAGCGGATAAAGCATTCCGTAAAAACGTGAAGCGAAGCAATCCGACCGGGCCGGTGGCTGGATTGCATCGTCGCTGGGCACTTCCGGATGGCGAAGGGCCGACCTCCGTCTGAGCGATCGTCCGCTCAGGACGCCAGTGTCGTGGTGTCGTCCGTCGAAAGATCGGCGGCGACATGCAGCATGCCGTCTGCAACCGCCATCACCTGGTCGATCGGGACATTGGTCGTGGCTTCAAGCTCGAGCCGGGTCTCGATCCAGCGCCAGAGGCCGTGGATCTCGTCCGCAGATTTGCCGTTCGGCGCGAATTCGCTCACCGCAAGACCGCGCGCGAGCGAATCCTGGTGATCATTGCGCATCACGATCAGCGGGCGCGCGAGCACCTCTGCGAGATCGAGCGAAGCTTCCTCGGCGAGCGCGCCCGCGGCATTGTCGATGCGCTGGCCGCGGATCGGCGTCTGGTTGAGCACAAAGCTGTAGGTCCGCTTCCAGGCGCGCGCGACGTTGAGCGTCGAGGCCGTCGCCTCGATGTCGGCGACGCTCGGGCGGGCCGGGATCAGGCAGAGATCGGAATGACGGATCGCAGCGGTGGTGGCGGCGGACAGGCCTGCCGCGGTGTCGACGATCGCGAGCTGCAGGCCGCTGTCAGCCAGCATCTTCAGGCGCGGCTCGATGTCGGCGGCATGGTAGATCGGCTCGACGACGAGATCATCGGCGGTGCGGCGGCGCTGCCAGTTCGACAGGGTGCCCTGCGGGTCGGTCTCGATCAGGCGGACGGTGAAGCCGGCCTGCTTGGCCGCGAGCGCGAGGCCGATAGCGAGCGTGCTCTTGCCGCTGCCACCCTTTTGGGTGGCCAGTACGATCGTGTGCATTTGAAGTTCAATCCTTTGGAGTGCCTGGGTCAGGAATACGCCACGCGAACGTGCATCGATCTCGATGCCGAGCTCTTCTCGCTCAGGACGTGCCGGCCCGATCCAAAGGGGATCGCGGAGGTCCGAATCAACGGCAACGATGATGGCGGAATAGCGAATGCCAGCTAATCCGTACCATTACTGGACCAGTAGTCGCACGTATGATGTGCTCGCTGCGGTGAACGGAAAGGGCAGGCGATGAGCGGCAACTGGCGCGACCGGACAACAACCACCTTTGACTGCCAGAAGATGCCGGCGGTCTCAAGCCGCGGCATGGTGGTCAGCAACCATCCCTTGGCCTCCAGCGCCGGCGCCGAGATGCTGGCCGCCGGCGGCAACGCCATCGATGCGGCGATCGCGACCCTGTTCACGCTGACCGTGGTCGAGCCGATGATGGTCGGCATCATCGGCGGCGGCATGGCGCATATCCGGCTGGCCGACGGCAGCCATCGCTTCATCGACGGCCAGAGCACCGCGCCCTCGGCCGTTCGCGACACCACCTACACGTCGAAGCCCGGCTCGGCGCATGACGTGTTCGACACCGTCGGCAACGAGAACCTCAACGGTCCGAAGGCCGTCGCGGTGCCGGGCTCGCTAAAGGCCTGGTGCGAGACCCTGCACCGGTTTGGCACCATGAGCCTCGCCGACGTGATGCAGCCCGCGATCAAACATGCAGCCCGCGGCTATGCGGCGACGCCGTACCTCCACGAGTGCATCAGCGAGTGCGCTGACGAGATGCGCAAGGACCGGACGATCGCGGCGATCTTCTTGCCTGGCGGGGAGCCGCTGAAGGTCGGCGAGCGCGTGGTGCAGGCCGAATATGCCGACACGCTGCGCACCATCGCCGATCACGGCGAGAAGGCGCTCTACGAGGGATCCCTCGGCGATATCCTGGTCGACTACATGGAGAAGTCCGGCGGCTTCATCCGTCGCAACGATCTCACCGGTTACAAGACCGTCGAGCGGCAGCCGATCCGTGCCGATTATCGCGGCTGGACCATCCTCGGCCCGCCGCCGCCCGCCGCGTCCGGCGTTCACATCGCGCAGATGCTCAACATTCTGGAGGGCTACGACATCGGCGCCCTCGGCTTCGGCACGTCAGAGACGATCCACTATCTCGCCGAGGTGCTGAAGATCGCCTTCGCCGACCGCGCCGCGGCCAGCGGCGATCCTGACTATGTTGGCGTTCCCGTGGAAAAGCTGACCTCGAAAGCCTATGCCGAGGAGCGCCGCCGCGCCATCGACCCAGCGCGGGCGCAGACGTGGGGCGCCGGCGTGTCGCAGCTCGAAGGCGCGCACACCACGCACATGACGGCGGCAGACGCTTTCGGAAACGTGGTCGCGACCACGCAGACCATCAACAATTTGTTCGGCGCCAAGATCATGATCCCGGGCTTGGGGGCCATCGCCAACAACTACATGAATCTATTCGATCCGCGGCCGGGCCACGCGCTCTCGCTGGCACCGGGCAAGCGTGTCACCACCTCGATGTCGCCGATGATGGCGTTAAAGGGCGGCAAGCTGCGCTATGCGCTCGGCTTGCCGGGGGGCAAGCGCATCTTCCCGAGCGCGATGCAGGCACTGGTCAATCTGATCGACCACGGCATGAGCCTGCAGGAGGCCGTCGAGGCGCCCAGGGTCTGGACCGAGGGCAACGCGCTCGAGGTCGAGCAGACGGTGCCGGAGAATGTGCGCGCGAAGCTGACCGGGCTCGGCCACACGGTGCTGCCCGTTGCGACCGTCGCCGGCGGCATGAACGGGATCGCCTTCCACGACGACGGCACCATGACCGGCGCCGCCTGCTGGCGCGCCGACGGTACGCCGGTCGGCATTTCGGGCGGCCTTGCGGGGAGCGGGATCAGGTTCAGGCTCGCCTGACGGCTCTCATTTTTGTGCTCCGCTGCCCGCGAGGTCGGCAGCGGCGCGCGCAACAAGGTCGGTGGCGGTCGCATTGGTCTGGAGCGATCGGATCTTGACGTCGATCGTGATCAACTTCCATTCGCCCTCCGACATGGCGTAGTCCAGCGCGTAGCTCAGCCGCGATGGAGCCGTGTCGAAATGGCCGCGCAACAATAGCGCGCCGTTCTCGCCGATCCTGGGCTCTTCCGTGGTCACAATCGGCATGCCGGCAATGGCGTCGATGTGATGTCCGGCAAAGGTCGCGAATGCCTGCTTCAGCGTGGCGGCTGAAAAGCGTTCGCGAAAGGGTCTCGCCATTTTTGCATAGAGGACATCGTAGTTGCCGGTGAGATTGGCGTCGTTGAGCGACAGCAGCGCCACCTTCACCATTACCTCCTCCACTTTCGGCGTTGGCAGCGCCGGCGATTGTGCCCAAGCCGAAAAGCTCAGCAGCGCAGTCGCTGCCGTCGCGGAAAGAGGGATGAGACGCCGCAACATGCTATTTCCGAACGCAGATGACACGGACGACGGCAGATTTAGCATCCGTCGACGTGCCGTTCGCCGCGACACCGTTCGCCTTCAGGAAATCGCGCACCGCATCGGCAGACACCATCACCGCCTGCGAGGCCGGCACCGATATCGCAGGTCCTGCCACCATTGCCGGCTTCAACAGCGCAATGCCGGCGAACTTGCCGTCGCCATCGATCGCCGGAGCACCGGAAAATCCGACCGCCGGCGGCGAGGACAGCACGGAATCGCTGCTCGGGACCGGCGCCAATGCAGCCTTGACGATCGACACGCCGCCTGCGCCGCCCTGGCTCTGCGGATCGGCGATACCGACGATATCGACACTCGTCTTCGCTGCGCCACCGGCAAGGCTGAGCGGCTTCAGGCCGCGTGCGCCGTAGATGTGCAGGAGCGCAAGACCATGCTCCTTGTCCTCGGCAAGGCGATCGGCACTACCGTGACCGGCGATGGTGATCGCAAGACAGCTGTCGGTGACGAGGCGGTCGGCAACGATCGCGCCATCGTCGCTGACGACGAGGCCGGTGCCGTATTCGACGGTCTTGCGCGGCGGCGGCCCGGCCTGCGGTCCCGGCGGGAACGGATTGAAGGCACTCGACATCGCGATCACGACCGGCTCGACCGTGTTCTCCGTCGCCTGGTCGTAGAGGATCGTCATGGTGCGGACCTCGTCGCCCTTGAAGGTGCCGCGGACGTAAAACTTCTTCAGGCCCTGCAAGCCCGACAGCACGAAGAAGTCGGGCTTCACCACGGTGTAGTCCACCTTGCGCCCGGACGGCCCCTTCTCCAGCTCCGCGAGTTTTGCCGCGGTCGGGTTCGCTTCCTTGCGGCGGCTGAGCTGCACCTGCACGGTCCCAGTCGGCGAGGTCCATTTCGAGCCGTTGGCGTCGCTCGTCTGCTGCGGCACCAGTTTCGAGGGGATGCCCAGCCGGGCGCCGCTGGTCGGCTCCGTCACGATCTTCCAGCCGACGCTGTCCTGCTTCTTTCGCGCCGTCTCTGCGAGCGCGGCGCGCTCCTGCGGATTGAGCACGCCGGTCGGCTTGCCGCCCTTGGCCTTCTGGTATTCCTTGATGGCGTTGACCATGCGCTCACTGACGTCGCCGGTGATGGCGCCGTTGTACTGGCCGACCCAGGCGAGGTCGGATTGCAGCGCCAGCCGCTCGGCTTTTGCCATGGCATCCGCCGTCGCCGACGGCGTCTGCATCGCGGGAGGGTGGATCGGCACGGTCTGGACCGTCTTCGGCTTGGTGCCGGGGATCTGCGGCGTCGTCATCTGGGCGTTCGCAGCCGTGGCAGCCGCAAACATCAAGGTTGCCGCAAGCATCGATCTCATGACAAATCCAACCAGCCCATTGAACGCAGTGCCATTGAAGCACATCTCGTTGGTCGCGAACAATATTGGGGTGGTTCAGGTGTTGGCTCCTCACCATGAGGAGTGAGAGGAACGAAAGACGATGCTGGGCCCGGACGAACTCGAACGCTATGCCCGCCATATCGTGCTGCGCGATGTCGGTGGTCCCGGCCAGGCCGCGCTGAAGCGGTCCTCCGTGCTGGTGATCGGCGCCGGCGGCCTCGGCGCGCCCGCTCTGATGTATCTCGCCGCTGCCGGCGTGGGCACGCTCGGCGTGGTCGATGACGACGTGGTGTCGCTGTCCAATTTGCAGCGCCAGGTCATCCACGCCACGCCCGACATCGGCCGGCACAAGGTCGAGAGCGCCGCCGAACGGATCGCGGCGCTCAATCCGCATGTCCGCTTCGTCGGCCACGCCACCTGGCTGAATGCCGACAATGCGCTCAGCCTGATCGGCGACTACGATCTCGTACTCGACGGCTCCGACAATTTTTCGACGCGCTATCTGGCCTCGGACGCCTGCTTCTTCGCCAAGCGGCCGCTGATCACCGCGGCGCTCGGTACCTTCGACGGTTCGCTTACGACCATCCGCGCGCATGAGAGGAACGAGCAGGGCGAATTCAACCCGACCTATCGCTGCCTGTTTCCGGAAGCGCCGCCGCCCGGCACCGTGCCGGCCTGTGCCGAAGCCGGCGTGATGGGGGCGCTGGCGGGAGTGCTCGGCTCGATGATGGCGCTGGAAGCGATCCGCGAGATCGTCGGTTTCGGCGACGGCCTGGTCGGCCGCCTCCTGATGATCGATGCGCGCGCGATGCGCTTCGAGACGCTGCGCTACGCGCGTGATCCGGCCAATCCGCTCAACGGCGACGGGCCTGTGGTCGCCGACCTCAGCGCCCATCGCACCTGAGCGTCGCGGCGATCAGAGCATGCTTGGCAGCACGCGATCCGGCGGCTTGTGGGCGTCGAGGAAGGTGCGGATGTTGATGATCACCTTCTCGCCCATCTCGACGCGGCCTTCGATCGTGGCTGAACCCATATGCGGCATCAACGTCACCTTGCCGGCCTTGGCGAGCCGCACCAGCTTCGGGTTGACGGCGGGCTCGTGCTCGTAGACGTCGAGCCCGGCGCCGGCGATCTCGCCGCCTTCGATCAGCTTGATCAGCGTGTCCTCGTCGGTGACCTCGCCGCGCGCGGTGTTGACGATATAGGCGTCCTTGCGGATCAGCTTCAGCCGCCGCGCCGAGAGCAAATGATAAGTCGCCGGCGTGTGCGGGCAGTTCACCGAGATGATGTCCATCCGCGCCAGCATCTGGTCGAGGCTTTCCCAATAAGTCGCGCCAAGCTCTTCAGCGATGACAGGCGCGACGGGACGGCGGTTGTGATAGTGGATCTGCAGGCCGAAGGCGCGGGCGCGACGCGCGACCGCCTGGCCGATGCGGCCCATGCCGATGATGCCGAGGCGCTTGCCGCCGATGCGGTGGCCCAGCATCCAGGTCGGCGACCAGCCCGCCCAGGGTTTTCCCTCGGTCAGGATCGAGGCGCCTTCGATCATTCGCCTGGGCACGGCGAGGATCAGCGCCATAGTCATGTCGGCGGTGTCCTCGGTGAGAACCTTCGGCGTGTTGGTGACGGTGATGCCGCGGGCGTGGGCGGCCTGGACGTCGATATTGTCGACGCCGTTGCCGAAATTGGCGATCAGCCGCAGCTTGCAGTCGGGCTGGTTGACGATGTCGGCGCTGATATGGTCGGTGACCGTCGGAACCAGCACGTCGGCGGTGCGCGCGGCTTCGGCGAGCTGTTCGGTGGACATCGGCGTGTCATCGAGATTGATCCGCGCGTCGAACAATTCGCGCATGCGCGTCTCGATCGAATCCGGCAGCTTGCGCGTCACGACGACGAGGGGCTTTTTCTTCACCGACATGTCCTGCTCTCATGAGGCGTCGCAGGCCGCCTCTGTCGCCAAAGGCTGGTCGTTGAGGCCTCATTAACCCGGTTGTTCGACACTGCCCTTGCCGTGTCCGTCCCCGGCGTTTCCTTCAAGCTCTCCCGAGATTTCCGGCCGGAAAATCGGGGCAAACTGGTTGTTCAAGTGCCCGTCCTCTCTAGCAGAAGGCCGGGCCAAGACAAGAACCACGGGCGAGGCTTGGGGAACACCCGCGTGGGGCGGGTCGGGATCTGCGCGGCAGGGTTTGGAATTTCGGGGTGAGGGTCCGGCAAGGCCGGGTCCTCGACAGGAGACGGGTTGATGGCGTTGGGGCGTTTTTGTTCGGTGATGGCGCTCGTTTGCACCTGGTGGAGCGCCTCGGTCGGTCCCTCGCATTCGGCCAAGGATAATACCCCGCAGACCGCCAGCGGCCTGCCGGTGCCGCGTTACGTCAGCCTCAAGTCGGATCACGTCAATGTTCGCGCCGGCCCGACCAAGGACAATGACGTGGCCTGGGTCTATACCCGCGCGGGCCTGCCGGTCGAAATTACCGCTGAGTTCGAGAATTGGCGCCGGGTGCGCGATTCCGAGGGCGCCGAGGGCTGGGTCTATCACTCGCTGCTGTCGGGCCGCCGCACCGCGGTAGTCACCATGAAGCACAAGGACGATCTCGCCCCGATTTACGATCGCGCCGATCCCGACAGTGCAGTTGCAGCAAGGCTCCAGGCCGGCGTCGTCACCCAGGTGAAGAAGTGCGCCGCAAACTGGTGCCGCGTCACCGGCAACGGCTTCGACGGCTGGATCCAGCAGGAACGACTCTGGGGCGTGTATTCGGACGAGCAGGTGAATTGACGCGAAGCGTCATCCCGCGATGGTGCGAAGCACCAGACCTCAGGTGCGCGAGCGTGCACCATAGTTCGGTGCTGCGCACCGCCCCCGGAATGACCCCGTAAAACGACAATGGCCGGGACAAGCCCGGCCATGACGTCTCAGTTCGATTTCAGGACGATCTCAGCGCTTCTTGCGCAGCCGCACGACCATGTCGATGCGCGCGATCTCGTAACCCTCGGGCACCTCCGGCATCTTGGACAGCGCCAGATGCGGATCCTCGATGTCCACCAGCTCATGGCTGTTCTCGAGGTAGTAATGGTGGTGGGTGGTGACGTTGGTGTCGAAATAGGTCTTGGTGCCGTCGACGCTGACCTGTCGGAGCAAGCCGGCATCCGTCAGCTGGTTCAGCGTGTTGTAGACGGTCGCCAGCGACACCGGGACCTTGGCCAGGGTCGCTTCCTCGTACAGCATTTCAGCCGTCAGGTGGCGTGCCCCCTTGCCGAACAATAGCCAGCCCAGCGCCATGCGCTGGCGCGTCGGACGGAGCCCGGCGGACTGGAGCATTTCGTTGACGTCGTGCCAGGGGCAGCCGGTCAAAGCCGGCTGGCGGCCGGACAAGAGGGCCGCGGCGTGGACGTCGTCGTCGTGATGGGGCGCGGTATTCTCGCTCATTTCCAGATTTCGGGCACGCGTGAACAATATCTCTCCGCAATATAAGAACAGAAAGATGCAGATGCAAGTTTCTCGCAACTAGAGAGGTTCTAATCAAGCTTGGAACCCGGCCGGGATCGCGTCATTTTACCTTCATGGATGCACTTTGCCACCCGAATGGCCTGTGTTAGAGAGCGCGCGGTTCCGCTTAGCCGATTTTGGCGCAGCCGGGCACGGAAGCCCGGCCGGCAGTCCATCCGGGACATGCGGGAGCCGCGCCTGACGGTGGCAATTGGCGTTGCTCTCCGACCGAGACGGGGCCCATTTTCGCCAAAAAACGCCGCTCAACCGGAATTCAAACAGAGGCTCGTCCATGCTGAACAGGCGCAACGGTTACGAATACGAAGATCTGCTGGCCTGTGCCCGCGGCGAGATGTTCGGCCCGGGCAATGCCCAGCTGCCGTTGCCGCCGATGCTGATGTTCGATCGCATCACCGACATCAACGAGGATGGCGGCGAATTCGGCAAGGGGCTAGTGCGGGCCGAGCTCGACGTGAAGCCCGACCTCTGGTTCTTCGGTTGCCATTTCAAGAATGATCCGGTGATGCCCGGCTGCCTCGGCCTCGACGCGCTGTGGCAAATGGTCGGCTTCTATCTGGGCTGGACCGGGGGCGAAGGTCGTGGTCGCGCGCTCGGCCTGAACGAGCTGAAGTTCAGCGGCCAGGTGCTGCCCGAGGCGCGCAAGGTTGTGTACAACGTCGATATCAAACGCGTGATGCGTTCAAAGCTGGTGCTCGGTATCGCCGACGGGTGGCTTTCGGTCGACGAGCAGATTATTTATCGCGCCAAGGACCTGAAGGTCGGTCTGTTCAAGCAGGGCACGAGCCTGGGCTAACGCGCATCACCACGAAGAGAACGAGAAGACAACGAGCAGGGCGAGGCTGTCATGAGGCGGGTTGTGGTCACCGGGATGGGTATCGTCTCGTCGATCGGAAACAACACCCAGGAAGTGCTTGCGAGCCTTCACGAGGCGAAGTCGGGCATTTCTCGGGCTGAGAAATATGCCGAGCTCGGCTTTCGTTCGCAGGTGCAAGGCGCGCCGTCGCTCGATCCTGCGACCGTGGTCGACCGCCGCGCCATGCGTTTCCTCGGTCAGGGCGCGGCGTGGAATCATGTCGCGATGGAGCAGGCGATTCAGGACTCCGGCCTGTCGCCTGACGAAGTTTCCAACATCCGCACCGGCATCATCATGGGCTCTGGCGGTCCATCCGCCCGCACCATCGTCGAGGCCGCCGACATCACCCGCACCAAGGGACCGAAGCGCGTCGGACCGTTTGCAGTGCCGAAGGCGATGTCGTCCACGGCCTCCGCGACGCTTGCGACCTGGTTCAAGATCAAGGGCGTGAACTACTCGATCTCCTCGGCCTGCGCGACGTCGAATCATTGCGTCGGCAATGCCTATGAGACGATCCAGATCGGCAAGCAGGACGTCATCTTCGCCGGCGGCTGCGAGGAGCTGGACTGGTCGCTGTCGGTGCTGTTCGACGCCATGGGCGCGATGTCCTCGAAGTACAACGACACGCCCGCCACGGCCTCGCGTCCCTACGACGTCAACCGCGACGGCTTCGTCATCGCCGGCGGCGCCGGCGTGCTGGTGCTGGAAGAGCTCGAGCATGCCAAGGCGCGCGGCGCCCGTATTTACGGCGAGATCGTCGGCTACGGCGCGACCTCGGACGGCTACGACATGGTCGCGCCGTCAGGCGAAGGCGCCGAGCGCTGCATGCGCATGGCGATGTCGACTGTGAAGACCAAGGTCGACTACATCAATCCGCACGCGACCTCGACGCCGGCCGGCGATCCTCCGGAGATCGACGCGCTTCGTCGGGTGTTCGGCAGCGGCGAGAAGTGCCCGCCGATCTCGGCGACCAAGGCGCTGACCGGCCACTCGCTGGGAGCCACCGGCGTGCAGGAGGCGATCTACTCGCTGCTGATGATGAACAACGGCTTCATCTGCGAAAGCGCCCACATCCAGGAGCTCGATCCTGTTTTCGCCGACATGCCGATCGTGCGCAAGCGCATCGACAACGTCAAGATCGGCACCGTGCTGTCGAATTCCTTCGGCTTCGGCGGCACCAACGCCACGCTGGTGTTCAGCCGGATGGATGTGTGAGGCCTTGCGTACGAACTGGTAGTTTCTTCGTCATGGCCGGGCTCGTCCCGCCTGCGCGGCCGAAGCCGCACCGGCGAGGCGAAGGCCCGGCCATCCACGTCTTTGCTACCGGTTGCGGAAGAACGTGGATGCCCGGGACATAGGCGAGCGAAGCCACGCCGTCCTTAGGACGGCTATGCCCGGGCATGACGGACAGCGGAGAGTAATCGCGAGATGGAAGGTTTGATGAGAGGCAAGCGCGGTCTGATCATGGGCATCGCCAATGATCATTCGATCGCCTGGGGCATGGCGAAGACACTGCATGCCCACGGTGCCGAGCTCGCCTTCACCTTCCAGGGCGAAGCCCTGGGCAAGCGCGTCAAGCCGCTGGCCGAGCAGCTTGGTGTCGATCTGGTGCTGCCTTGCGACGTCGAGGACATCGCCAGCGTCGATGCCACCTTCGCCGTGCTCCGCGAAAAATGGGGCAAGCTCGACTTCGTCATTCACGCCATCGGTTTCGCCGACAAGAACGAGCTGAAGGGTCGCTACGCCGACACCAGCCGCGAGAATTTTTCGCGCACGATGGTGATCTCCTGCTTCTCGTTCACGGAAGTCGCCAAGCGCGCCGCCGAGCTGATGACGGAGGGCGGCAGCATGATTACGCTGACCTTCGGCGCCTCGGAGCGCGCGATGCCGAACTACAACGTGATGGGCGTGGCCAAGGCGGCGCTGGAAGCCTCGGTGCGCTATCTCGCCTCGGATTTCGGACCGCGCGGCATCCGCGTCAACGCGATCTCCGCAGGTCCGATCCGCACGCTCGCGGGCTCCGGCATCGGCGAGGCGCGCGCGATGTTCGCCTTCATGCAAAAGCATTCGCCGCTGCGCCGCGGCGTCACGCTCGACGAGCTCGGCGGCTCGGCGCTGTATCTCTTGTCGGATCTCTCCGGCGGCGTCACCGGCGAGATCCACTATGTCGATTCCGGCTACAACATCGTCCTGATGCCGCGGCCGGACGATTTGAAGTCGGAATAGGCAAGATGGCGTAGGGTGGGCAAAGGCGCGTTCTTCGCGCGCCGTGCCCACCATCTCTCGGCGATCGCGCCGCGACGTTTCCTCCTGCCCCACGATCATGGGGCTGACTCCGCAATAGAATTATGCATGCTTCCCGCGGTGGCGCCGCAGGGTCGTATCTCCTGCGGTTCGGGAGGAGTGGTCGTGCCGACGGTGCATGCGATGGGTCGCGCGAGCGCGCTGGCGTCCGTTGCGGGCGCCATGCTGCTCTGCGGGGCTTCGCATGCCTTGGCACAGTCGGCGATCTGGGACCCGACCCTCTCCAACACAAATTGGTACGTCCCCACGGCGCAGCTGCTGGCCTATGCCGCGCCGAAGACGGGCTTTTCCAGTCCGATCCCGATCGGCGACCAGACGCTGTGGTCGCTCGCGACGGCGACCAACGGCTCGTTCACGGGAACGAGCGTTGCGCAGCTCAAGCTTGGGCCGGCGCTGCTGACCGACACCTCGACCATCCAGGGTTTCGTCACGACCGCGGGCCAGATCACGATGCTGTTCACGCCGACGTCGGGCGGCGCGGTGACGGTCGGCCTCGGCCACATGCGAACCATCAACGGCGTCACCGCGATGGAAATGCAGATGATCACAGGCGACAATCTGCTGGTGACGCACTGGGCCTATATGCTGCCCTACGATCCCGCGACGTTCACGCCGCCGGCCTCGCAGCCCGTTCCCGCCAACTCCGTCCCGCAATGGGCGTGGACCTCGGGCACGCCGTGGCGGATTGCCAGCAACGCGTTGTTCGGCACGTCGGCCCCCGGCCGTTTCGTCATTACGAATTACCAGAACGGATATTTCTGGGGCGCGGGCGTTGCACCGGCCGGCAGCTCTGCCGCCAACTTCACGCTGCTGGGATCTGCCACTCCAGAAGGCAATGTCCTCTTCAACACGCTCTCGAAGGGCACGCTCGCCAGCCTCTATGGCACCGCCAGCGGCGACGCGTCGGGCGCACAGATGCTCGTCAGCACCTACGATCTCTCGGGCAATCCCACTGGCGGGGTCGCCTATCTCTCCCTGGTGCGCCCCTATGCCGAAACGCTTCGGGCGCAGAACAGCCGCGCGGGCTTAGGCGCGGCCGACATGCTCTATCGCCTGTCGGCGACATCGCTCGGCTGGACCGGCAGCATGGCAACCGGCTTCACCGCGCTCGACAATCTCAGCGGTTCCGGTCTGGTCAACGCGGTCAACCAGACCTTGCCGGTTCTCACCGGTGCGGCATCGCAGGCGACCTACGCCACGCAGCGCGTGTTCCAGCAGGCGATGACGGGGCGACTGGACGATGTGATTGGGCTGAACACCGGCGTCACGCCTGAGCGGAATCTTTGGATGAAGCCGCTCGGCGGCAGCATTCGGCAGGACAGCGTCGGCGGCGTACCGGGCTATAACGCGTCCGGCGGGGGCATTGCCGTCGGTGCGGACACGACGATCACCTCGCGCGCGATGCTCGGCGGCGTGTTTGCCTATTCGCATCAAGCCATCACCGGCAGCGACGATGCCGTCCCGAACCGGCTTGCCATCGATTCCTATCAGGCGGGTCTCTACGGGGCCTATGTCCTCGGCCATGGCTTTCAGGTCGACGGTCAGCTCGACGTCGCGCTGAATGACAGCGGCGAGAGCCGCTCGCTCACGTTCATCAACGGCATGGCCGCCGCCGGTTATCGTTCCTACAGCGGTCACGTGGGGGCCGGCGTCCGCAAGCTGATTTCGGCCGAGCCGGGGCTTACCATCGCGCCGTCGGCGCGGCTGGACTATGGGCAGGTTCGCTCACCCGCCTATCAAGAGGGTGGCGCGGGCGGCTTCAGCCTCAACGTGGATTCGCAAACCTATCGCGAACTGACACTGACGGCAGGGCTGAAGAGCGCGTACCAGATCACGAAGCAGGTCTATCTCACTGGCGATGTCGGCGTCGGCTACAACACGTTGAGCCAGGGACTGCAGATCAAGTCGGCGTTTGCCGGCGGCGGCGATAGTTTCGTCACAGGCGGCCTTGCGTTGTCGCCCTGGATCTACTCGACCGCACTGGGCCTCGTCGCGGCCGACGGCAAGGGGTTTGATCTCGGCATCCGCTACGGTGTTGCGGCGACATCTTCCGGACTGCTTCAGCAGTCCGGGCTCGCCGTGCTCAAGATCAAGTTGTAAGCGTGCGGTTTCACCCCGCCGCGATCTTCTCCGCGCGCTGGAACGCCGGCCGCGCCATGCAGCGCGCCAGATAGGCATCGAAGGCGGGGCGCGTCGGCACCATCTTGAACAGGCGCACTGCGAAATTCAGGCCCGAGCCGATGGTGATGTCGGCGGCCGAGAAGTCCTCGCCCAGAATCCACGGTCCCTTGGCGAGCGCATTGTCCAGCACGTCGAATACCTGCGCGGCGCTGCCCCAGGCCGCGGTCGAGGTCGGAATCTCGATCTTGGTGAAGATCTGGATGATGGCGGGCTCGATGCAACCCGGCGAGAAGAACAGCCATTGCAGATACCGTCCACGGCGCGGATCGGTCACCGCCGGCGCCAGCTTGGTCTCGGGATAACGGTCGGCAATGTAGGCGCAGATCGCGGCGGCTTCACCGAGCGCGACGTCGCCGTCGGTCAGCGCCGGCACCTTGCCCATCGGGTTGATCTTCAGATAGTCCGGCGCCTTCTGCGCGCCGGTCGAGATGTCGGTCAGCACGCGCTCATAGGCCAGGCCGCTCTCCTCCATCAGCCAGAGCGTCGTGAACGAGCGCGAGCGGGGCGACCAATAGAGCTTGATCATGGCGAGGGACCTTTCGTGGGCGAGAGGCGAAGAGCAGGCGATTCATGCCGCGTTTGCCGCGCATTCGCAACGTACTACGCCTGGGCGTATGCGGCGTCCGAGAGCCACAACTTGGTCAACAAATCCGGCGGGCGTCTTCAGTCAGCGCGGCTGAGTCTGCGCCGGTCGTTGCAGCAAGGAGGGTAATGTCTTGTCGAGGCTTTTCGTCAACATCGTGCGTACGCCCTCGCGGAGCACAGGATTGCCGACCACGTCCGCAGGCTTTTCCGGAAACATCGCGCGTTCCAACTGCATCGAGGGGCCGCCGAGAAAATTAGCCCGCATGCGCTCGATATAGGTGTCCTCGGTCATCAAGGCAGGCGCCTCCTTGAGCAACTCGAAGGTCCGGCCGTCATAGATCCGGATGAACATCATGGCGAAGAGGTGTACGGGTCCGCCATACGGGTATTGCGAGATGCCGATGCCGTATTCCCGCTGCGTTCCGCCGTGCCGGTGAACGACCAGGTAGCGTTCGCAGCGGAGCCGTGGCGCGAGAAATTGAACGAAGCTCCCGATCGCCGCCGCTTCGCGGTAGGGCCTGAAGAGTGAAGTCTGCTCCTGACGACCTCCCGATCTGAGCTCTTTCGGCGCATACGGGATTCTCCGGACCAAACTGCCGGACGCGGCGGCGCGAACGCGCGAGACGACGAGGTCGTCGAGCGCCCACGCCGCGACCGAAGTCCGCGCATACTTGTCGAGAAACTTCAGGGGACCGAATTTCTCAACCATGAACAGGTCGCCGGCAATCGGAATGACGCCGATCTGGCACGGACCCCCTTCTGCGGGAACACGTGGAGCGACAGCCGGCTTCTTCGCCGCAGGCGGCCTGACCACCTCCGGCTTCGGCGCCGGTTGCACCTGCCCGCCCGTCGGCGACAGCAGCGCATACGATACCAGTACCGCAGCGAGAATGTTCATCGTCGCACCCGAACGCGTCTTACTGCGCGAAGTAGGGCGGCAAGATCTTGTCGAGCCGCTTTGTCAGAAGGTCGCGCGTGGTGTCGTGCAGGGCGGTGTTGTTGGCGGAGTCCGCGGCCGCCTCCGGAAACATGGACTTGTCCACCTTCTGCAAAAGCTCGTTCGACACGAAGTTGTCCGCCATATGCTTCATAACACCTTCGAACGTCACGGCGGGGCCTTTCATGATTTCGAAGGTGTGGCCGTCGACCCATGTCACGCCGATATAGGCGAAGACATAGGCGTAGGAGATGAGACCGACACCCCGGCTGAAGATGCCGACGCCGCTGAGCGACTGATTGGTTCCGTCAAGCTGTCCTTCGCTACGCATGATGACGAGATAGCGCTCGCAACCGGCATTGCCCGCAATCTGTCGGATCAGGTTCGACAACTCTTGGCGCTGATTGCGGAACAGGCCCGATTTGGGGTGATAGTAGGAATCGAGCGCGCCCTTGGCGTAAGCAATGCGTCGGACCGGCGCGTTGCCTGCTGCGGCCCGCGCCCGCGCAAAGACGAGATCGTCGAGACCCCAAGATACCGGGACTTCTGCGTAGTCGTTGCCGAACACGGTCAGACCGATCTTCTGGACGACGAAGACGTCTCCGATCCCCGCAATCACGCCGACGCCACAAGGACCGGTCGTCGCTGGCTCCGCAGACTTGGCTGCCGCCTTTGGTTTCGCGGTCGCTTTCTTGGCTGTCGGCTTTGCCTGTGGCGCGGACTGAGCGGCGGGCCCGGTGGTTGCAGGCGGGGATTGTGCTGCTGCCGGAGCCAGAAAGATCAGCAGAACGAGCACTGAGGCAGCAGATCGAAACATGGATTCCAGAGGGGATCAGAAGCAGGAGGTCATCGCACGCACCACACTAAGGGGGGGTCGTGACAACCGCAAGCTGCCCCCCGAGATCGTCGCCTATCCGTTGGATCGCTGCCGCTTCCACCGATAATATTTCATCATGAATCCGTTCGACGGCTCGATCTCTTCCTTCTCGAACACAAAACCCTCGCGCTCGTACCAGCGCCAGGCCTTTTCGTTCTCGCGGACGCAACGCAGGTACATCTCATCCCGCATCTGCGTGCGAGTGAAGGCAAGCAATTGCCGGCCGAGCGATCGGCCCTGATAGGCCGGCGCGACGAACAGCATGTCGAGATAATGCTTTGGCAGATGCAGCGCCAGCATGGCGGCGATGGTGCCGCGATCATCGGCGACGAACAGGCTCCAGCCGTCCTCGATCTCGCGCCGGATGCGCGCGCGCAGGTTTGCCAGCAGGAAGTCGCTGGCCTCGCCGAGGCCGGTCGAGACCCAGCTCTCCATCCAGACTCGGCCGACCTCATCGTATTCGTCTGCGCGGGCGGGACGGATGACCGGATGCGACATCTGGCGCTCAGGTCCGGTGAATGCGCGCGGCCGGACCCGCCCGCACCTTGCCAGCCGACAGGCACACCACTTCGGAGATCTGCAGCAGCTGCCGGGCCAGCGGGCTGGTCTTGCGCCAGACCATGCCGATGGTGCGCGACGGCTCGGGGTCGCGGAAGCGCGTCAGCGAGACAGAGGCCGAGCGCGTCTCCACCGGCACCGCCATCTCCGGGATCAAGGTCACGCCGATGCCGGCGCTCACCATCTGTACCAGCGTCGACAGCGAATTGGCATCGAGCATCTCGCGCGGCGGCGCCGACTGCATGTTGCAGAACGACAGCGCCTGATCGCGGAAGCAGTGGCCCTCTTCGAGCAGCAACAGCCGCATCTCGCGCATCCTCTCGCGCGAGGGGGCCGGCGTCCCCTCGTCGGAGCTTGGCCGGACCAGGAGAAATTTTTCCTCGAACAAGGCGACTTCGGTGAGCGAGGGCTCCGACACCGGCAACGCGACGATGGCGGTGTCGAGCCGCCCCTCCACCAGCTCCTGGATCAGCCGCGGCGTCATGGTCTCGCGCACGCGGATGTCGAGCTCTGGATGTAGGCGCGTGAGATTCTTGGTGATCGTGGGCAGGAGATATGGCGCGATGGTCGGGATCATGCCGATGCGTAAGCGGCCCGCGAAGCGATCCTGCGAGGCGCGGGCGAAATCGCCGAGCTCATCGACCGAGCGCAAAATGTCGCGGACGCGTTGCGCGAGCTCCTCGCCGAACCGGGTCAGCGCCACCTGGCGCGCACTGCGCTCCAGCAGCAGGCCGCCCAGCGCCTCCTCCAACTCCTTGATCTGCATCGACAAGGCCGGTTGCGAGATGGAGCAAGACTCGGCCGCACGGCCGAAATGACCGTGGCGCGCCAGCGCATCAAAGTACCGGAGTTGACGCAGCGTCACGTTGATCATCAGAAAAACCTATCGCAGCGATCATTAAAGTCAACTTCCCCTGATCGATTGCGACGCTTAGAGTGGTTCTACCTGGTCCAAGGCGCCGTCGGACGCCACCAGAGGAGGTAATCATGGACGACACTTCGAAGTGCCCGTTTTCGGGCGGAAAACCCACGCGCGTGAACCGCGACTGGTGGCCGACGCAGCTCAATATCGAGGTGCTGCACAAGAATTCCAGCCTGTCCGATCCGATGGGCAAGGAGTTCGACTACGCCAAGGAATTCAAGTCGCTCGATCTGAACGCGGTCATCAAGGACCTGACCGCTCTGATGACCGACTCACAGGAATGGTGGCCCGCCGACTTCGGTCATTATGGTGGCCTCATGATCCGCATGGCCTGGCACAGCGCGGGCACCTATCGCATCACCGATGGCCGCGGTGGCGCCGGCGCCGGACAACAGCGCTTCGCGCCGCTCAACAGCTGGCCTGACAACGCCAACCTCGACAAGGCGCGCCGTCTGCTCTGGCCGATCAAGCAGAAATATGGCCGCAAGCTCTCCTGGGCCGACCTGATGGTGCTCGCCGGCAACGTCGCGCTGGAATCGATGGGCTTCAAGACCTTTGGTTTCGCCGGCGGCCGCGCCGACGTGTGGGAGCCGGAAGAGCTGTATTGGGGTCCCGAGGGCACCTGGCTTGGCGATGAGCGCTACAGCGGCGAACGCCAGCTCGCCGAGCCGCTCGGCGCGGTGCAGATGGGCCTCATCTACGTCAATCCGGAAGGCCCCAACGGCAAGCCGGATCCGGTCGCCGCGGCCAAGGACATCCGCGAGACCTTCGCGCGCATGGCGATGAACGACGAGGAAACCGTCGCGCTGATCGCCGGCGGCCACAGCTTCGGCAAGACCCATGGCGCGGGCGATCCCTCGCTGGTCGGACCGGAGCCGGAAGCAGGCGCGCTCGAGGATCAGGGCCTCGGCTGGAAGAGCAAGCACGCGTCGGGTCATTCGGGTGATGCCATCACCAGCGGTCTCGAGGTGACATGGACGACGACGCCGACGAAGTGGAGCAACAACTTCTTCGAGAACCTGTTCAATTTCGAATGGGAGCTGACCAAGAGCCCGGGCGGTGCGCACCAGTGGACCGCCAAGGGCGCCGACGCGATCATCCCCGACGCCTTCGACAAGTCGAAGAAGCATCGGCCGACGATGCTGACGACCGACCTCTCGCTGCGCTTCGACCCGGCCTACGAGAAGATCTCGCGGCGCTTCCTTCAGAACCCGGCTCAGTTCGCGGACGCTTTCGCCCGCGCCTGGTTCAAGCTCACCCATCGCGACATGGGTCCGATCCAGCGCTATCTCGGCCCGCTGGTGCCGAAGGAGACGCTGATCTGGCAGGACCCGATTCCGGCGGTGAACCACGAGTTGGTCAGCGAGCAGGACGTCGCCGCGCTGAAGAGCAAGATCCTGGCATCGGGCCTGTCGGTGCCCGAGCTGGTCTCGACTGCCTGGGCGTCGGCCTCGACGTTCCGCGGCTCGGACAAGCGTGGCGGCGCGAACGGCGCGCGCATTCGCCTGGCCCCGCAGAAGGACTGGGAGGTCAACCAGCCGGCTCAGCTCTCGAAGGTGCTCGGCAAGCTGGAAACGATCCAGAAGGACTTCAACGCCTCGTCAGGCGCGAAGAAGGTCTCGCTCGCTGACCTCATCGTCCTTGGCGGCACCGCTGCGGTCGAGAAAGCCGCGAAGGATGCCGGCGTGGACGTGAAGGTCGGCTTCACGCCGGGCCGCATGGATGCCTCGCAGGAGCAGACCGACGCGGAATCCTTTGCACCGCTCGAGCCGCGGGCCGACGGCTTCCGCAACTATGTCGGTAAGAAGCATCAGTTCCTGCAGCAGGAAGAAGCCCTCGTCGATCGTGCCCAGTTGCTCAGACTGACCGGTCCTGAGATGACGGTCCTGGTCGGCGGTCTGCGCGTGCTCGGCGCCAATGCGAACGGTTCGAAGCACGGCGTCCTCACGTCGAAGGTGGGTACGCTCAGCAACGACTTCTTCGTCAACCTGCTCGACATGAGCGCGCAGTGGACGCCGGCCGCCGACGGCAGCTACGAGGCCCGCGACCGCAAGACCAATGCGGTGAAGTGGACCGGCACGCGCGTCGATCTCATCTTCGGCGCGCACTCGCAGCTCCGCGCCTTCGCCGAGGTCTATGCGACCTCAGATGCGAAGGAGAAGTTCGTGCAGGACTTCGCCAAGGCCTGGACCAAGGTGATGAACCTCGACCGCTACGACGTCGCGACATGAGGCACTTCACCTCCCCCGCTTGCTTGCGGGAGAGGTCGCGCCGAAGGCGCGGGTGAGGGCAGTCTCCGCGTCGGGAGTCTCGCTGAGGAAACACCCTCTCCCCGACCCTCGCCCGCAAGCAGGAGAGGGGGCGCAGATCGCCCGGAGCGAACACAAACAAAAAGGGCGGCCTTTCGGCCGCCCTTTCTATTTCTGACACAGTGAAGCGACTACTCGCCGGCGGCTTCGCGCGGGGCCTTCTCGCCCTCGCCGCCCTTGCCTTCGAGGTCCTCGCCGGTGGTCTGATCAACCACCTTCATCGACAGGCGGGTCTTGCCGCGATCGTCGAAGCCGAGCAGCTTGACCTTGACCTTGTCGCCTTCCTTGACGACGTCGGAAGTCTTCTGCACGCGGTTGGCCGCGAGCTGGCTGATGTGAACGAGGCCGTCCTTGGAGCCGAAGAAGTTCACGAAGGCGCCGAACTCCATCACCTTGACGACGGTGCCGTCATAGATCTGGCCGACTTCAGGATCGGACGCGATCGACTTGATCCACTTGATCGCAGCCTTCATCGCTTCGCCGTCGCTGGAGGCGACCTTCACGGTGCCGTCGTCCTCGATGTTGACCTTGGCGCCGGTCTTCTCGACGATCTCGCGGATCACCTTGCCACCGGTGCCGATCACTTCGCGGATCTTGTCGGTGGCGATCTTGAAGGTCTCGATGCGCGGCGCGTATTCGCCGAGCTCGGCGCGGGCGTTGGTGAGCGCCTTCGCCATCTCGCCGAGGATGTGAATACGACCTTCCTTGGCCTGGCCGAGCGCCACCTTCATGATCTCTTCGGTGATGCCCTCGATCTTGATGTCCATCTGGAGCGAGGTGATGCCCGCTTCCGTGCCGGCGACCTTGAAGTCCATGTCACCGAGATGGTCTTCGTCGCCGAGGATGTCCGAGAGAACCGCGAAGCGCTTGTCTTCGAGGATCAGGCCCATCGCGATGCCCGCGGTCGGCCGCTTCAACGGCACGCCGGCGTCCATCAGCGCGAGCGAAGCGCCGCAGACCGAAGCCATCGACGAGGAGCCGTTGGATTCGGTGATCTCCGAGACCACGCGGATCGTGTAGGGGAACTCGTGATGCGGCGGCAGCACCGGATGGATCGCGCGCCAGGCCAGCTTGCCGTGGCCGATCTCGCGGCGCTTGGTGCCGCCGAGGCGGCCGGTCTCACCGACCGAGTAGGGAGGGAAGTTGTAGTGCAGCAGGAACGTCTCTTTGTACGTTCCCGACAGCGCGTCGATGTACTGCTCGTCTTCGCCGGTGCCGAGCGTGGTGACGACCAGGCCCTGGGTCTCGCCGCGGGTGAACAGCGCCGAGCCGTGGGCGCGCGGCAGCACGCCGACTTCGGCGACGATGTTGCGCACGGTCTTGCTGTCGCGACCGTCGATGCGCTTGCCGGTGTCGAGGATGTTCCAGCGAACGATCTTGGCTTCGAGCTCCTTGAACACGGCGCCGATGCGCAGCTTGTCGTATTTCGGTTCCTGCCCTTCGGGGAAGTAGTGGGCGATCACCTTTTCCTTGACCTTGCCGACCGCGGCGTAGCGGTCCTGCTTGACCGGAATGGCGTAAGCGGCGCGCAGCTCCTGCTCGACGAGGCCGAGCATCTCCTTCTCGAGCGCGGCATTGTCGATCACGGTGACTTCGCGCGGCTCCTTGGCGGCCTTCTCGGCGAGCTCGATGATGGCGTTGATCACCGGCTGGAAGTGGCGATGACCGAACATCACCGCGCCGAGCATGATGTCTTCGTTCAGCTCCTTGGCTTCCGATTCCACCATCAGCACGGCGTCGGCGGTGCCGGCGACGACCAGGTCGAGCTGGGTGTCGACCATCTCGTCAAGCGTCGGATTGAGGATGAACTCGTCATTGGCGAAGCCGACGCGGGCCGCGCCGATCGGTCCCTTGAACGGAGCGCCGGACAGGGTCAGCGCCGCGGACGAGGCCACCAGCGCGACGATATCAGGGTCGTTCTCCATGTCGTGCGAGAGCACGGTGACGATCACCTGGGTCTCGTTGCGCCAGCCGTCGACGAACAGCGGGCGGATCGGACGGTCGATCAGGCGGGAGACCAGCGTTTCCTTCTCGGTCGGACGGCCCTCGCGCTTGAAATAGCCGCCGGGAATGCGGCCAGCAGCGTAGGTCTTCTCCTGATAGTCGACGGTCAGGGGCAGGAAGTCGACGCCTTCGCGCGGCGCCTTCGCCGCGACGACGGTGGCAAGCACCACGGTCTCGCCATAGGTGGCGACGACGGCGCCGTCGGCCTGGCGGGCGATCTTGCCGGTTTCGAGCTTGAGAGGGCGTCCGCCCCAGTCGATCTCGACTGAATGCTTATTGAACATAGAGGTCTTCTTTCATGGGTTCTCGAAAGAGGGGCGACCCCGAAAAACAAAAACCATGCGCAAGATTGCGGGACGCTGATCGGAGCGGATGATCAGCGTCCTGCGATCCTGCCATGGTTTTTGGATTTCGGATGGCGTCCATCCTTTCGGGTCATACGGGCGCCTTGCCCGTTGTGCCCAGCCGCCGGATTGCTGCTGGACTGTCAGTCGGCACGAATGCGAACACCGAACCTTCGGTCTTCGCCCATCATGCCCCGGATGCTGGCCGTCAACGGCCCGCATCCGACGTGCGCGCAACCTCGATCAAAAAGCTTTAAATAAGTGCTTTCGTTCGAAACCGCGTGCGAAAACGCGCGCCGGTGGCGCGCGCAGGGACTCTTAACGACGAATATTGTGCTTCTCGAGCAGCGCCTTGTACCGCGCCTCGTCCTTCTTCTTGAGGTAGTCGAGGAGCGAGCGGCGGGTCGAGACCAGCTTCAGGAGGCCGCGACGCGAATGGTTGTCCTTCACGTGGGTCTTGAAATGGCTGGTGAGGTTGTTGATGCGTTCCGACAGGATTGCGACCTGAACCTCGGGCGAGCCGGTATCGCCGGCTTTGGTGGCATTCGTCTTGATGACTTCCGCTTTGCGTTCTGCGGCAATCGACATCGTCAATTTCTCTCGTTGCGACCGGGGCTGGCAGTCAGGCCGGTCAGGTTGAACACACGCTTGGGGATGATTTCGCCATTGCCGACTTCAGCAAGCGCGAGAAGCCGGCCTGCCACCGTGACATAGACTGTGCCGCTACAAGTGGGCGCATCCCGTCCGCGCAACAAAACGGCCTGGCCCCGATGGAGCCTTGCCGCATCAGCCCGAGTGACGGCCAGTGCCGGGATGTCGTCCAGCGCGGTCTCAACGGGCAAAAGCGCGTCGGCGAGGCTGCCCTCGCCGGACGCGGCTCTATCGCACAAAGCCTCCAACTGATCCAGCGGAATCATGTCGTTTTCGCCAAATGGGCCGACCAGGGTCCGCCTGAGCGCGCAAATATGGCCGAAAGTGCCGAGAATCCGGCCCATATCGCGGGCCAGCGCGCGGACATAGGTGCCCTTGCCGCACTCGGCCTCGAATACGGCGTGGTCGTTATCCGGTTGATCCACAAGGGTTAAATGATGGATCTCGACCGGGCGGGGGGCCAGCTCCACCACCTCGCCGTCGCGAGCGAGGTCGTAGGCGCGCTCGCCCTGGACCTTGATCGCGGAATAGCGCGGCGGGATCTGCTCGATCACCCCGGTGAAGCGGGGCAACAGGGCCAGGATGGCCTCCCGGGTCGGACGCTGGTCGGAGGTCGCGGTCGCCCGGCCCTCGATGTCGTCGGTGTCGCGCTCCTCGCCCCAGCACACCGTGAACTGGTAGCGCTTGCGGCCGTCCATGACGAAGGGAACGGTCTTGGTGGCCTCCCCGAGCGCGATCGGCAGCCCGCCCGAGGCGAGCGGATCGAGCGTGCCGGCGTGTCCGGCGCGCTTGGCGTTGAACAGGCGCTTGAGCACCGCAACCGCCTGCGTCGAGGTCATCCCGATCGGCTTGTCGAGCACGACCCAGCCGTGGACGTCGCGCCGGTCGCGGCGAACCTGGTTGCCCTTCTGCTGCCTGGCGCGCGGATCGTTGTTGACGCGGCGCGGCTCGTGATGCGGCTCAGAATTGCCGCCCATGTCCGGAAAATTATTTTTCTGCACGTCGCGCTGATCGGCCTGTTCGCCGCTGATCGTGTCGTGAGCCGGGTCCATCGTCATCGTTCTTCTTCCCGATCCGTCTCCGGATCCTGTTCCAGATCCTTCTGCACCGCAGGTGTTCGCAAAAGCTTCTCGATTCGTTCCGCTTCGTCGAATCGTTCGTCGACGCGGAAGCGAAGGTCGGGTGCAAATTTCAGGTTAACGCGCCGCGCGACTTCGCCGCGCAGGAACTTCTTGTTGCGTTCGAGCGCAGCGATGACGATCTCGGTGTCGCGGCCACCGAGCGGCATCACATAGACTGTCGCGAGCTTCAGGTCGGGCGACATCCGCACCTCCGGCACGGTGATGATGTGACCTTCGAGGTCCGCATCGTGCACATTGCCTTGCGCCAGAATATCGGCCATCGCGTGGCGAACCTGCTCGCCGACGCGCAACTGACGTTGCGAGCCTCCGCCGGGTGCGGAACTCTTCTTCTGATGATGGCGTGGCATTCTCGAAAATCACCTCGTCATGCCCGTGTTTGGGACACGGGCATTGTCATTTGTCCTGTTGAAACGAAGAGGGGTGGATGGTCGGAAAAAATCCGGCCATCGCACTCCCGCAATTTCAGTTCAAAAAGATCCGGGCGCTTCGGTAAGATTTGGACTTACAGGGAGCGCTGGATCGTCTCCACGCGGTAACACTCGATCACGTCACCGGCGCGCATGTCGTGGTAGTTCTCGAAGGCCATGCCGCATTCCTGACCGGACTGGACTTCCTTCACTTCGTCCTTGAAGCGCTTCAGCGTCGACAGCTTGCCCTCGTGCACGACGACGTTGTCGCGGATCAGGCGCACATTGGCTCCGCGTTCCACGGTACCGTCGGTGACGCGGCAGCCGGCGACCTTGCCGACCTTGGAGATGTTGAAGATCTCCAGGATCGCTGCATTGCCGAGCATGGTTTCGCGCAAGGTCGGCGCGAGCAAGCCGCTCATCGCCTTCTTCACGTCGTCCACGAGGTCGTAGATGATGTTGTAGTACCGGATCTCGATGCCGTTGCGCTTGGCGGCCGCAGCGGCTTCCTTGTTGGCTCGAACCGAGAAGCCGATGATCGCGGCGTTGAAACCTTCGGCCAGCGTCACGTCGGATTCCGAGATGCCGCCGACGCCGGCATGCAGGATGCGGGCTGCGACTTCGTCGGTGCCGAGCTTCTCCAGCGAGCCGAGGATCGCTTCCAGCGAGCCCTGCACGTCGGCCTTGATGATCAGCGGGAATTCCTTGCGGCCCGCGGTCTTCAATTGCGACATCATCTGCTCGAGCGAGCCGCGCATGCCGGAGATCGAGGCAGCCGCGTTCTCGCGCTTCTGGTGCGCGCGGTAGCTGGTGACCTGGCGGGCGCGGGCTTCGTTCTCGACCACGGCGAGACGATCGCCGGCTTCCGGCGGACCGTTGAAGCCGAGCACTTCGACCGGCACCGACGGACCTGCTTCCTGCACGGTCTCGCCCTGATCGGAGATCAGCGCGCGGACGCGGCCCATTTCGGCGCCGGCGACGATGATGTCGCCGACCCGGAGCGTGCCGCGCTGGACCAGCACGGTCGCGACCGGGCCGCGGCCGCGGTCGAGCTTGGCCTCGATCACGGTACCCTCGGCCGGCCGTTCCGAATTGGTCTTGAGGTCGAGGATGTCGGCCTGGAGCGCGATCATCTCGAGCAGCTTGTCGAGATTGGTCTTGTTCTTGGCGGACACCTCGACGTCGACGACGTCGCCGCCGAACGATTCGACCTGCACCTCGTGCTGGAGCAGTTCGGTGCGTACGCGCTCGGGCTTGGCGTCGGGCTTGTCGATCTTGTTGATGGCAACGATGATCGGCACCCGCGCCGCCTTGGCGTGGTTGATGGCCTCGACCGTCTGCGGCATCACGCCGTCGTCGGCCGCGACCACCAGCACGACGATGTCGGTGACCTTGGCGCCGCGGGCGCGCATCGCGGTGAACGCGGCGTGGCCGGGCGTGTCGATGAAGGTGATCTTCTTGCCGCTTTCGGGCGAGACGACCTGATAGGCGCCGATATGCTGGGTGATGCCGCCGGCCTCGCCGGAGACCACGTTGGCGTGACGGAGCGCATCAAGCAGCGAGGTCTTGCCGTGGTCGACGTGACCCATCACGGTCACCACGGGCGAGCGGGTCTCGGTGTCGGTGGAATCGTCGACCTGGTCGAACAGGCCCTCCTCAACGTCGGAGGCGGCAACGCGCTTGACGGTGTGGCCCAGTTCTTCCGCGATCAGCTGCGCGGTGTCGGCGTCGATCACGTCGGTGATCTTGTGCATCGCGCCCTGCTTCATCAGCATGCGGATGACGTCGACGGCGCGCTCGGCCATGCGGTTGGCGAGTTCCTGGATGGTGATCGCTTCCGGGATGACGACCTCGCGGATCAGCTTTTCCTTGGGCTCGTTCGAGGCGTGGCCCTTCAGACGCTGGGTGCGGCGGCGGAACGAGGCGATCGAGCGCTCGCGCACCTCGTCGGCATTGAGCGCGGTGACGACCGTCAGGCGGCCGCGCTCTTTCTGCGGGCCGGGCTTGTGGGTGGTCTTGGGGGCCGCCACAGGACGCGCGGCGCCGCCGGGACCGCGACGGATCTGGCGCGGACCATCGTCCTCGTCCGGTCCGGCCGCGACCGCGGGCGTGCGACCCAAAGGTCCGCCGGCCGGCCGCTGCGTGCTGGTTCCGGGGCGCGCCGTCGTCGTTCCCGGGCGTGCCGTGGTCGTGGTGCCGGGGCGCGCTGCGGGCGCGCCGGAACGCGGCGCAGGAGCGGCCGGGGCCGCGGTTGCGGGGCGCGGAGCGGATTGCGGTTGCTCGCCTTCGCCAAAGCGCTTCTTGGCTTCGGTCTCGGCCTTGCGCTTGGCCTCGTCCTCGTGGCGGTGGCGCTCTTCCTCGGCCTTGCGGCGGGATTCGGCGGCCTCGCGCTCGGCGCGTTCGGCGGCCTCGCGGACCGCGCGGCGCTGGGCCTCTTCCTCGGCCTGGCGGCGCTCTTCGACTTCGCGCACCTTGGCATCGGCCAGCGCGCTGGCGCGGGCGGAGCGTTCGTCCTCGGTCAGCGTGCGCAGCACCACGCCGGATCCGGAGTTGCGCGGCGGCGCGGGCCGTGACGGGGCGGGCGTGGGCGCGGCCGGTGCGGGCTTCGCCACCTCGGCAGCCTGCGGCTCAGGGGTGCCGTCGATGCGGCGCTTGCCGCGCTTCTCGACCACGACCTGCTTGCTGCGGCCATGGCTGAAGCTCTGGCGCACAGTGCCCGTTTCGACGCGCGGCTTGAGCGATAGCGTCTTGCTCGGAACGCTCAGCTTCTTGTCGCCAGGGGTCTTGGTATCAACCATTCAGCAGTCCTAATCCTGATTTATCAGTGTTGTGCGTTGCCGCACCGTCCAATTGGGTCGTCGTTGTCTCTCAGAAATCCTGGCCGTGCTTTTCGGCAGTCTTGTCATCGTCCGCCATCCGGTATCGGACCAGCATCTGGCTACGTGACAGGAATGACTTGCTCGCCGGGCCCGCGAGCAGGGCAGCATGTATCACATTTGACCGGGTCAGTGCCAAATCCAATTCTACCGATTTCAGTGCGGTGACGACGGGAATCTGCGGCTTGGCGCCGCGATTTCCGGCATTTTGACGTGCCAGCGTGTCCAATTTGCGGATTCCGTCCGCGGCCCCGTCGCTGGCATGGATCAGGACCTCGACCGTGCCTTCCTTGAGGGCGCTTTCGACCTTGCCGAAGCCAGTCACGATCTGGCGGGCCTTGGCGGCGATCCCAAGGGCTTCCGTCACGCTCCGAACCAGGAGCGCCTCGATGTCGGCAGGAAGCGTCTGTGGGGGGCGCAGCTCGCGCTTGAAGGCCTTGCTAAATTGGTGACGCCGCACCGCTTCCGCAACCACCCCGCGGGAGGCCGTGAGCCACATGCCGCGTCCGGGCAGCTTGCGCTTGAGATCTGGAACTACGTCGCCCTGCGGGGAAATGACGAAGCGGATCAGCTCGTCGATCGGCCGGACCTGCCGGCTGACAGCGCACATCCGCATGGTCGCGGACCTTTCGGTCCGCGGTCCATTGTCGAGTTCGCTGTCAGTATTGGCGAGCATCCGGGCGACATCCTCCTTCGCCTTCTAAGTCGCGTGTTCTCTAAGCAAAACCGGCCTCCACTTTTGCTGAATACGCCTCAAGCCGGCTGATCTTCGGTCGCCTCAGCCTCTTCGGCGGGCTTGGCGAGGTCGGCCTCGGTGATCCAGCCGGCCTTGACGCGGGCCTGCATGATCATCGCTTCGGCATCGTCGCGGGAGATATCGATTCCATCGAGGGCGCCCGGGAATTTGGTCTGCTCTCCGCCTTCCTTGCGCTCGGTCCAGCCGACCAGATCGTCAGTGGCGCAACCGGCGAGGTCTTCGACCGTCTTGATGTCGTTCTCGCCGAACTTCACCAGCATCTTGGAGGTGACGCCGGGCACGTCCCTGACCGCGTCCTCGACACCGAGCTCCTTGCGCCTGGCCTCGATCTCGGCTTCCTGCTGATCGAGATATTCGCGGGCACGGTTCTGGAGTTCCTGCGCGGTCTCCTCGTCGAAACCCTCGATGCCGGCGAGTTCCTTGAGGTCCACCATGGCGACTTCCTCGACCGCGGTGAAGCCTTCGGACGCGAGCAGCTGGCCGACAACCTCGTCGACATTGAGCGATTCCATGAAGACGCGGGTGGAGTTCTCGAAGCCGGCCTGACGGCGTTCCGATTCCTCCTGCTCGGTCAGGATGTCGATGTCCCAGCCGGTGAGCTGCGAGGCCAGACGCACGTTCTGGCCGCGGCGGCCGATCGCCAGCGAAAGCTGGTTGTTGGTGTCGGGCACGACGACCTCGATGCGCTCGCGGTCTTCGTCGATGACGACCTTGGACACTTCGGCCGGCGCCAGCGCGTTGACCACGAAGGTCGCGATATCAGGCGACCAGGGGATGATGTCGATCTTCTCGCCCTGCAATTCGTTCACCACGGCCTGCACGCGCGAGCCGCGCATGCCGACGCAGGCGCCGACCGGATCGACCGAGGAATCGCGGGAAATCACGCCGATTTTGGCGCGCGAGCCCGGATCGCGGGCCACCGCCTTGATCTCGACGATGCCGTCATAGATCTCCGGCACTTCCTGCGCGAACAGCTTCGCCATGAACTGCGGATGGGTGCGGGAGAGGAAGATCTGCGGGCCTCTCGTCTCGCGGCGGACGTCGAAGATGTAGGCCCGGACACGGTCGCCGTTGCGGAACACTTCGCGCGGCAGCATCTCGTCGCGGCGGATGATGGCTTCGCCGCGGCCGAGATCGACGATCACGCTGCCATATTCGACGCGCTTGACGACGCCGTTGACGATGTCGCCGATGCGGTCCTTGAATTCCTGGTATTGCCGGTCGCGCTCGGCCTCGCGCACTTTCTGCACGATGACCTGCTTGGCCGACTGCGCGGCGATGCGGCCATATTCCAGCGGCGGCAGGGTGTCAGCGATGGTATCGCCGACCTGGGCGCCGGGATTGGCGCGCTGCGCGTCGACCAGCGAGATCTGGTTGGAATGGTTTTCGACCTTCTCGACCACCAGCATATGGCGCGACAGCCGCAGCTCGCCCTTCTTCGGATCGATCTCGGCGTGAACGTCAGTCTCGCTGCCGTAACGGGCGCGCGCGGCCTTGGCGATGGCGTCTTCCATCGCCGCGATGACGATGCCGCGGTCGATCGATTTCTCGCGCGCAACGGCGTCGGCGATCTGGAGCAATTCAAGTCGATTGGCGCTGACTGCCATGGCTAGTCTCCTTCGTCAGGCTCGATCTCGCCCCGTCGCGCACGTTCGGCGGCCAGGCGATGCTTCTTTGTATTGGTCGGGGCCGGCTTCTTCTTCGGCTTGGTGTTCTTGGTGGTCTTCGCGCTGATCTCCGCGTGCGGGGCAGCCGGCGGCTCCAGGCCGAGATCCCTGCGCATCTTGCGCTCCTCGGCCTTGCCGCGGCGCATCGATTCCGCAATCAGCTCGTCGGTCAGCACCAGCCGGGCCTCGCCGATGTCCTCCATGGTCAGGAGCACGTCGGGATCATCGCCCGCCTTGACGTCGTCGCGACGCAGATGCACGCGGTCGCCTTCGACGGCGCCGAGCATGCCGCGGAACCGCTTACGTCCTTCATGGGCGACGGCCATCTCGATCTTCACCAGATGGCCGGAATAGCGCTCGAAATCGGAGCGGCGCACCAGCGGACGGTCGATCCCCGGCGAGGAAATTTCCAGCCGATAGGCGCGATCGATCGGGTCGGCGACATCGAGCACGGGCGACAGCGCCCGCGAGATCGCCTCGCAATCTTCGAGCTGCATCGAGCCGTCCGGCCGCTCGGCCATGATCTGCACGGTGCAGCCGGCTTCGCCGGAAATGCGGATTCGCACCAGGCGGTAGCCCATGCCCTCGAGCACCGGCGCTGCGACCGCGGACACCCGTGCCGCCACGCCCGGCTCGACCACGAGTCTCGGCTCGGCCAGCAATTCGGCGTCCGTGGAACCAGGGTTCGGTTCGGTCATGTCCAGGATCAGGCGCTCGATGGTTAAGGCTTGGTTAAGATCTCAAAGCCCGCTTCGGAACTTCCCCGACACGCGTCGGGCCGCGCATCTTCCGCCAAGCCGCGTTCAGGTAATAAAAAAGAGCGGGTCCTTTCGGGCCCACTCTCACTACGCGGATCGTATGAGAAGATGAATTGGCGCTGATATAGCGCTTTTGATCCGCCCGGACAAGGCCCATCGCGGGTCAAACGAGGCTTTTTGCGCCCGATTCGCGGCGTCCCGGGCCTAACGCTTCCTTCACCTGGGGAGGCTAAATTCCATGATTGTGGGGCGGCTTGGACCAAGGGCGCACCCGCGGCGTGCCCTGCTCGAGTTGCGTTTTCATGACCGTTGCCACGTCGCTCATTCCCGGACTGGACGATATCGTCAAACGCGGCGATCCGCGGCGGCGCGGCGAGATTGCGCGCGCCATCTCCGAATTGTTCTTTCAGGGTGCCGCCAATCTTCGTCCCGAGCTCATCGATCTCTTCGACAATCTCCTGATCGATCTCGTGCCGCATGCCGAGCTTGCCTCGCGCGCCGACCTGGCCGAGCGCTTCTCGCACCTGAACAACGCGCCGCCGCATCTGGTCAATCAACTCGCGCGCGAAAACGAGATTATGGTGGCCGGCCCCGTGCTGCGCCGCTCGCCCGTGCTCGATGACGCCGCTCTGGTCGAGATCGCGAGGCTGAAGGGCCAGGGTCATCTGCTGGCGATGACGGAGCGCCCGGCATTGTCCGCCGGAATCACCGACGTGCTGATCGAGCGCGGCGATCGCGACGTCGTACGCCGCGCCGCCGGCAATGCCGGTGCGGTGTTCTCACCGGCCAGCTATTCCGAGATGATCAAGCGCGCGGCGCGGGACGGCGTGCTGACGCTCAAGATCGGCCAGCGCACCGATCTTTCCGGTGAGAACCTGAAGCATCTTCTCGACGGGACACTCGACGTCATCCGCCGCCGCCTCTCCAGCGTGGTCAATCCCGTGCGCCAGGTCGAGATCAAGCGCGCGATGGCGGCGATCGAGGAAGCCGCGCTGCCGCCCGGACCCCGGCGCGATTTCTCGGCGGCCCAGCGCACAGTGCTCTCCTTGCATCGCGGGGGCAATCTTGGCGAGAGCGCGCTGCTCGGCTTCGCCAAGGCGAACAAATACGAGGAATCGATCGCCTCGCTCTCGGCGATGTCCGGTGTTCGCCTCTCGGTTCTCGACCGCCTGATTTCAGGCGACCGCTATGATCCGATTCTCATCGTCGGCCGCGTGCTGAATCTGGGCTGGCCCACGGTGCGTGCGCTCATCCTGCTCTGGTACGGTCCGCATCGCACGCCCGCCGATGCCGACATCGAGGCCGCGCGCGTGAACTTCACGCGCCTGATGCCGACGACCGCCGAACGCGTCGTGAATTTCTGGCGCAACCGGCAGACGATTTAAACTCGCTTGAACCGTAAGTATGCCGCCTTGCGGCCTTCGCGCGCGGCCTTCCGGCCGTAGCGGGTCATGGTGTAGCCCGGCCATGGCTGCCTGAAGTCATCGGCGCGTTCGGCCAGCCAGACGAAGTCCTGCGAGCGCGCAAGATGCGAGAGCGTCCAGGCGCAATAATCGTCGATATCGCAGACGAAGCGGAATTCGCCGCCGCTCCTTAGCACGCGCGCCATCGCGGCGATGGTGCGGTCCTGGACGAAGCGCCGCTTCCAGTGCCGCCGCTTCGGCCAGGGATCGGGATGGATCAGGTCGATCCGCGACAGCGATCCCTTCGGCAGCCAGGCCAGCAGCTCCGCGGCATCGCCCGCGAACAAGCGGATGTTGCCGATGTTGGCGGCCTCGATCTGCGCGAGGATCTTCGCCATGCCGTTGACGTAGGGTTCGCAGCCGATGAAGCCGGTCGTGGGGAATTTCTGTGCCTCGGCCGCAAGATGCTCGCCGCCGCCGAAGCCGATCTCGAGCCGGACATCTTCAGTTGCGGGGCCAAAGATCTCGCGGGCGTCCGTCGGTGTCTCACTGTGGATGTCGAGCGCAAGATGCGGCAGTAGGTGATCGACCAGCTCGGCCTGGTGCTGCCTGAGCTTGTGGCCCTTGCGGCGCCCGAAGAAGGCGCGCTCGCTGTCGTCGCGATCGGGGTCTGATTTGCGCTCGCTCATCGCAGCGTCTGATACAGCCGATGGAGCAGCCGCGCGCGCGGCGCGAGCGACGAGACATAGAGCTGCTCATAATGGGTGTGCGCGCCCTTGCCGTCGACGCCGAGCCCGTCCAGCGTTGCAGTGTGCGGGGCGGTGAAATTGCCGTCCGAGCCTCCGCCGGTGTGGGTGTCGATCAGCTCGAAGCCAATTTCGCTGGCGAGCGTCTTCGCATGCTCGAACAGCGAGGCGCCCGCATTGCTCTTCTCGTAAGGCGGACGGTTGAGCTCGCCCGTGACGGTGACGGCGACGCCCTCGGTTTTCGAGGTCAGAGCGAGAATCTTGCCGACGAACTCGTCTGCATCCTTGAGGCTCAGCACGCGCAGATCGACTTCGGCATAGGCCTCTTCCGGCGTGACGTTGGGGCGCGTGCCGCCGCGCACCACGCCGACATTGACGGAGACGCCACGCTCGAGGTCGTTCATGCCTTCCAGCGCCAGGATGACGTTGGCGAGTTCGCGGACGGCACTGCGGCCGTCCTCGGGCCGCGAGCCGGCATGCGCCGGCACGCCCTTGACGAACACCCGGAAGCGTCCGACGCCCTTGCGTCCGGTGACGATCTTGCCGCCGTCGCGCGCCGGCTCCGTCACCAGCACGTATTTGGCCTTGCGTCCTTCCTGCTCGATGAGCGCGCGCGAGGTCGGGCTGCCGATCTCCTCGTCGGAGGTGAACAGGTGCGTGATGCCGAGCGGCGGTCGATCGGCCGTCGCACACAGCGCGCCAAAGGCGTGATGGGCGATGAAGGCGCCGCCCTTCATGTCGTAGATGCCGGGACCGTAGGCGACGTCGCCTTCGACCTTGAACGGCAGACGCTCGATGAATCCCATGGGATGGACGGTATCGAGGTGGCTCAGCACCAGAATGCCCGGCTGGTCCTGGCCCCAGGTCGAGCGCGCCAGCAGATGATCGCCGCAGCCATCGACGCCGGCGACGCGCTCGAGCGTGACGGGCAGATCGCGGTATTGCTCCGCGACGACCGAGACGAGCTTGTTGACCTGTTCAGGCGCTTCCGTCGGCGTCTCGATCTCGACCCAGCGGCGGATGCCATCGAGAATAGTTTGAGAATCGAACCAATTGGTGCTGACCATGGGTGCATCTGTGCCTTTGAATCGCATCATCGAAGCGGACGCACGTCGAGGCGCGGCCACAAATGACGACATAGGCCAGATTTGACGCGGTCTCAAATCGCCATCGAGACGGCGCGTCAGCGCTTGTCGGGACCTTCGCGAGCCGCAATCTGCTCGACGAGATCGACGATCGAGCGACGCATCTTCGAATCGGTGATTCGCGTGAACGCCTTGGTCAAGGCCAGGCCTTCGGAGGTCGCGAGAAAATCCGATACGTAAGACGGCGAGGCGCCTTCGCTGAAGCCATCCGGCCCCGGCACGCCGCTCGGACCGCCCTCGAACAGAAACGACACCGGCACCTGCAGAATTTCGGCGATCTGCTGGATGCGGCTCGCGCCGACCCGGTTGGTGCCCTTCTCGTATTTCTGGATCTGCTGGAAAGTCAGGCCCAAAGCGTCACCGAGCTTTTCCTGACTCATGCCCAACATGATGCGGCGCATACGCACGCGACTGCCGACATATTTGTCAACAGGGTTGGGCGCTTTCGACATTTCCTCACCCCTCCAAACACCACCTTCAGCGCAATCAACCGGAGTGCCTCAGGTGCAAGCAACGTCAAATCAAACCCTGTTATTGGGAAACATTGCGGAGAAATTTAGCAATGCACCACTGTCTTTTGCAGCCGGTGCAGAATGGGGAGCCTGTGTGCAGTCTGTCAACCGTGGGACTGCGGTTGTCAAAAGTTTCCGGCTACCTCCGCGGCGACGGCGCGATCAGCTCTTCCGCTTGGTGACGCGTCGGCGGACCGCCAGAATCACGGCCAGCGCGACGAGCATGGCTGCGGGCGCATCGCCCACCCGCGCATAGACGGTGGGCGGGATCGCGGCGGGCAGGTTTGCGTCCAATATGCCTTCGATTCCAAGACCGAGGCTTGCGACGGTGCGGCCCACCGGATCGATCACCGCGGAGATCCCGGTATTGGCGGAGCGGACCAGCGGCAATCCGAGTTCGATCGCGCGCATCCGCGCCTGCTCCAGATGCTGATAGGGGCCGGTCGAGATGCCGAACCAACCGTCATTGGTGAGGTTCACGATCCAGCCCGGACGCTCGTTGCGACCGGCCACTTCACCGGGAAAGATGGCTTCGTAACAGATCAGCGGTAGCGCGGCCGGTGCGCCGGGTACTGGCAGCGCATGCCGTACCGTGCCGGGAATGAAGCCGCCGCGCACACGCGTCAATTGCTCGAATCCGAGCGTCTCCATCAACGTCTGGTACGGCAGAAATTCGCCGAACGGCACCAGATGCAACTTGTCGTACACGGCCAGTATGCTGCCGTCGTGGTCGATCACGTAGATCGAATTGTAGGCGCGGGTGATCGGCGTGCCCCGCGGTAGGTCAGGCGCGCGGACCGAACCCGTGATCAGCACGGTGCCTTTCGGCAGAAGCTCGGCGATTTGCGCCATCGCGTCGGCTTCGCGGGTCAGGAAGAACGGAAAGGCGGATTCCGGCCAGATCAGGATGGTGGCATCGCGCACGCCGGTCGATCGCGGGCCCGAGGCGCGGTCCGACAACGCCAGGTATTTCTTCATCACCTCCGGCTTGGCCGAGTAGTTGAATTTCGCGTCCTGCTGAAGGTTTGGCTGCATCAGGCGCAGCTTGGCGCCTGCGACCATCGTGGTCGGATGCAGCGACAGGCGGATCGCGCCGAAGACGCTCATGACAATCAGGAGCCCGATGGCCGCCGCCGGCGCGCGCCAGGGCAGGCGGCGATCGGGCGTGCGGTCGATCAGCGTCGCGGGGCTCGCGAAGATCGCAACCGTCAGGAACGTCATGCCCCACAGGCCGATCAGCGACGCCGTCTGCGCCAGCGGCAGCGGCTCGGACAGCGCATAGCCGAACGCGTTCCAGGGGAAGCCGGTCAGCGCGTGGCCGCGCACCCATTCGCTGACGGTGAGGCTTGCCGCGAGCGCAAGCACGCGCGTGGCGTTCTTGGTCCAGAGCAGGCGCGCCAGCGCAAAGCCGATGGCCGTGAAGATGGACAGATAGGCCGGCAGGCCGAGGACGGCGAACGGCGTCAGCCAGGCGAACACATCGGCATCGACGAAGAAGGCGTAGCCGATCCAGTAGAGTCCCGGCACGAAATAGCCGAGCCCGAACCAGTAGCCGGTCAACGCCGCGGCGGGGACGCCGCCATATCGTCCGGCGCCGGTGCCGTCGATCAGCCAGACCAGCACTGGAAAGGTGATGAACAGCACTGGAAAAAAATTGAATGGCGCCAGTGCCAGCACCGACAGCGCTCCGCACGCCATGGCGATCACGGCGCGCTTCCATCCCCAGGCGAGGATGATGGCAAGCGCGATCTGCCGAAGTCGCTGGAACGGACTCACTGTTGGCCGGTCCCGTCGCTCGGCGGCGGGCTGGGCGTGTCGCCGGCCTGCGGCTGGCTGCCATCCGGCGCGGCCTCGCGGCGGCTTCTCTCGCGCTGGGTCCGCGGCGCGGGACGCTCCTTCCGCGTCGAGATGCGCAGCCGCTTGACGCGGCGCGGATCGGCATCGAGCACTTCGACCTCGTAAGTGCCGGGGCCCGAGATCACCTCGCCGCGCACCGGCAGGCGCCCGACGAAGCTGACGAGATAACCGCCCAGCGTCTCCACCTCCTCGCCGGCTTCGCCGGTGACGAAATCCTCTCCGATCACCGAGCGGACGTCGTCGAGGCTGGCGCGCGCGTCGGCGATGAAGGCGTTGTCGGGCAGGCGCACGATCGAGGGCGGCTCGTCGCTGTCGTGCTCGTCATCGATCTCGCCGACGATCTGCTCGACGATGTCCTCGAGCGAAACCAGCCCGTCGCTACCGCCATATTCGTCGACCACCAGCGCGAGGTGAATGCGCGTGGCCTGCATCTGCGCGAGCAGGTCGATCGCGCGCATCGACGGCGGCACGTAGAGCAGCTTGCGGATGATGCGCGCTTCCTCGAGCGGCAGCGCGAGATCGACGGCGCGCAGGTCGAGCCCGGCCGGCAGCGGCTTCTTGCGCTTGGTCTTGGTGGTTTCCGACGCGCGGGCGCGCGCGGTCATGAAGGCGAGCAGGTCGCGGATGTGGACGATGCCGACGGGATCGTCGAGCGTCTCGTTGTAGACCACGAGGCGCGAATGGCCGGCGCTCTCGAAGCGGTCCATCAACTCGCCGAGCGGGATATCGCGCTTCACCGCGACGACGTCGGCGCGATGCACCATGACGTCGGCGATGCGGCGCTCGTGCAGGCCGAGGATGTTGCGCAGCATGGTGCGCTCGACCGCCGAGAAGCCGGAATCGCCAGGCGTCGTCGCATCGAGCACGACCTGGAGGTCGTCGCGCACCGATCCCGCCTTCCAGCCGAACAGCGTGCGGATGGCGCGCAACAGCCAGCCGTCGGCGGTCGGGCGCATCACCTCGCCTGGCGTCACCACGGCCGGAAGATTGGCCGTGTTGCGCGGGTTGTCGTGGATCGGGTCGGAATCGGGCATCTCAGTGCGTCCCCGCGCGGTCTGCATAGGGATCGGGGATTCCAAGGTGAGCCAGGATCTGGGTCTCCAGCGCTTCCATCTCCTCGGCGTCGCCGTCGTTCTCGTGGTCGTAGCCGACCAGGTGCAGGAAGCCATGCACGGCGAGATGGCTCAAATGGTGGTCGAACGGCTTTTGTTCCTCGTCCGCCTCGCGCCGCATGGTCTCGTAGGCGATCGCGATGTCGCCGAGCATGCGCGGCGCATCGCCCGGCTTCCACTCGCCTTCCGGCTGGAGCGCGGGAAACGATAGCACGTTGGTAGGCTTGTCGATGCCCCGCCAGTTGCTGTTGAGGGTGCGGATGCCGGCGTCATCGGTCAGCATGACAGCCACTTCCGCGTCGGCAACGTCTTCGTCGACGCTTTCGGCGGCGGCCGCGACCGCGCGCTGGATCACGGCTTCGGAATCGGGTTCGCGCTGCCAGCAATCGGCGACGACGAGGACTTCGGTCATGGGAAGGTTGGGATGGGACATTGTGTTGTCTGGGACGAAAAGGCGCCGTGTCCGCGCCCTCCGGGGTCCAGCTGTTGCCTCGTCAGGATTGGCCGGTGGCCGGCCGCTGCGGCGAACCTTCGTAGGCGGCGACGATTCGCGCCACGAGTTCGTGGCGGATCACGTCCTCGGCTTTGAAATGAACTTGGGCAATGCCCTCGACGCCGTTCAACAGGCGGGTCGCTTCGGCGAGGCCCGAGGTCTGGCCGTTCGGCAGGTCGATCTGTGAGGGATCGCCTGTGATGATCATGCGGCTGTTCTCGCCGAGACGGGTCAGGAACATCTTCATCTGCATCGAGGTGGTGTTCTGCGCCTCGTCCAGGATGATGGCGGCGTTGGTGAGCGTCCGACCGCGCATGAAGGCGAGCGGCGCGATCTCGATCTCGCCGGTCTGCAGCGCGCGCTCGACGATGCGCGCATCCATGAGGTCGTAGAGCGCGTCGTAGATCGGGCGAAGATAAGGATCGACCTTCTCGCGGAGATCGCCGGGCAGGAAGCCGAGCCGCTCGCCGGCCTCCACCGCCGGGCGCGACAGGATGATCTTGTCGACCTCCTTGCGCTCGAACAGCTGCGCGGCATGAGCAACTGCGAGCCAGGTCTTGCCGGTGCCGGCCGGGCCGATGCCGAATACCAGCTCGTGGCGCTTCAGCGCGCGGATGTAGGAGTCCTGCGCGGCGGTGCGCGCGCGCACCGGGCGCTTGCGCAAGTTGATGCTGTCGAAGGCCGATTTGGCGGATTTGGCGTCGAACTCGAACAGCGAGCCCTGGGCGATCACGGCGCGGATCGCGCCTTCGACCTCGCCCTGGTCGAGATCCTGTCCCTTCACGGCTTGCGCGTAGAGCATCTCCAGCACGCGGCGCGCGGCGTCGCAGCCGTCGCGCGTGCCGCCGATCGTGATGTGGTTGCCCTTGGAATCGACGACGACGCCAAGCCGCCGCTCGACCTGCGCCAAATGCTGGCCGTAGGGGCCGACCAGTGCCGAAGCGGCGCGATTGTCGTCGAAGTCGATGACGACCTGGGTCTCGGGCGGAACTTGCATGTCGCGGTCAAATTTGCGGGGAGCGAACGAAGACGAATCCGATGCGCTTTTTGGCAAGGGTTCAGGCTCCAATGGCTTGCGATAAAGCGGGCTCGCGCCCGTCGCGCGGTGTGGCGAGCTCGCCGAGAAAACTGTAGCGCTCGAGGCTGTCGATCCGCACAGGCAGGATCTGTCCGATGATGTCGGGCGAGGCCATCACATGGGCGGGCTGGAGGAAGGCGGTGCGGCCGACGATCTGGCCGTCCTTGCGCGCCGGTCGTTCGAACAGCACGTCGACCGTTGAGCCAATCGCCGCCTTGTTGAAGGCCGATTGCTGGCTGTCGATCAGTTCCTGGAGCCGCTCCAATCGCTGGTCCATCTCGGCGGGGGACACCGTCTCCTGCATGTCCGCGGCCGGCGTTCCCGGCCGGGCGGAATATTTGAACGAATAAGCCGCAGCGTAGCCGATTTGCGTGACAAGCGCGAGGGTGGCGAGAAAATCTTGCTCGCTCTCGCCGGGGAAACCGACAATAAAATCTGATGAAAAAGCAATGTCTTGGCGTGCGGTGCGGAAACGGTCGATGACCCGGCGGTAATCATCAGCGGTATGTTTCCGGTTCATCGCCGCCAGAATCCGGTCCGAGCCCGACTGCACCGGCAGGTGCACGAACGGCATCAGGGCACCGAGATCGCGATGGGCTGCGATCAGGCTGTCGTCGACGTCGCGGGGATGGCTGGTCGAATAGCGCAGCCGCGCGATGCCGGGAATCGTCGCCAGATGTTCGAGCAATCGGCCGAGCGGCCAGGTTTTCCCGTCCGGCCCCTCGCCGTGATAGGCGTTGACGTTCTGCCCGATCAGCGTGAGCTCGCGCACGCCGTTGTCGGCGAGCCGCTTCACGTCGTCGACGATCTTCGCGACAGGGCGCGAGACTTCCGAGCCCCGCGTGTACGGCACGACGCAGAAGGTGCAGAACTTGTCGCAACCTTCCTGCACGGTGACGAAAGCGGAAATGCCGCGCGCGCGGATGGCGTCAGGCTTGGGCTGGGCGAGGAAGCCGAACTTGTCGGCCGCCGGAAATTCGGTCTCGATCGCGCGGCCTTCGTTCCCGGCGCGCTTCAAGAGCTTCGGCAGATGATGATAGCTCTGCGGCCCCACCACGACGTCCACGACAGGCGCGCGGCGCACGATCTCCTCACCCTCGGCCTGCGCCACGCAGCCGGCGACCGCGATCTGCATCGCGCGGCCCCCGCGCGCGGCCTCGTCCTTGGCGACGCGCAGGCGGCCGAGCTCGGAATAGACCTTCTCGGAAGCCTTCTCGCGAATATGGCAGGTGTTGAGGATGACGAGGTCGGCGTCCTCGGCGCTGGCCGTCTCCACGAATCCCTCTGGAGCCAGCGTGTCCACCATGCGCTGGGCATCGTAGACGTTCATCTGGCAGCCATATGATTTGATGTGCAGCTTGCGCGGCGGCGTCATGGAACCCGAAAATGGCGGTGGAGGACGGCCATCAAATAGAGGCTGGAGAGGCGAAAATCCAGCGAGTAGCCCCAAAACGGTCATTCCGGGGAGCAGCAAAGCGGCGAACCGGGAATCTCGAGCCAAAAACCTCTGATTTCGGGTTCACGCGCGCCGCGCGTGCCCCGGAATGACTGCGAGGGGCGAAGATCAGCCCGCCAGGGCGTCCGCCCCGACCCGCCGGACCAGCTCCGGCAATCGATGCATGTCGGCAAAGACCAGGTCGGCGCCGGCCTCGCGCAGCGTTTCGGCATAGCCGTCGCGGCAATGGCTGCCCCCGTAAAAGCCGAACACGGTCATGCCGGCGGCCCGCGCGCCGGCAATCCCGGCCAAGCTGTCCTCGATCACGACGCAGCGCTGGGGTGGCACGCCCATTTCGTTTGCCGCGAACAGGAACAGGTCCGGCGCCGGCTTGCCGTTCGTCACCTGTGAGGCTGAGAAGATATTTGGCGCGAGGCGCTCGTAGAGGCCGGTGCTCCCGAGGCTCACCTGCATCCGCTGATGCGAGCCGCTCGAGGCGACGCAGACGCGTTGAGGCACCACGTCGAGCACCTCATGGATGCCGCGGATCGCTTCGAGGTCGGCCTCGAACGAGCGGAACAGCTCGTCCTGCAGATCGCCGTGATAGGCTTCAGGCAGTTTTCGGCCGAGTTCGGATTCGATTTCGAGATTGGCCTGCCGCGTCGAGCGGCCGAGGAAGCGCGCGAACACCTGCTCCGAGGTGATCGGATAGCCGTGCCGCGTCAGCACATCGGCATGGGCGCGGCAGGAGATCACCTCGCTGTCCACGAGCACGCCGTCGCAATCGAAGATGATGAGATCGACCGGCACTTAGTTGGTGGGCTTGTCGTCGTCGAGCGGGACGCAATAGAGTTCAAGCCGGTGGTCGACCAGCTTGTAGCCGAGCTTGCGGGCGATCTCCGCCTGCAGCTTCTCGATCTCCTCGGAGGTGAACTCGATCACCTTGCCGTCGCGCAGATTGATGAGGTGGTCGTGATGGCTGTCGCGCATCTGCTCGTAGCGTGCACGACCCTCGCGGAAATCATGGCGCTCGATGATGCCGGCGTCCTCGAACAGCTTGACGGTGCGATAGACAGTCGAGATCGAGATCTTGTCGTCGACGGCGACGCAGCGCCGGTACAGTTCCTCGACATCGGGGTGATCGATCGCCTCCGCAAGCACGCGGGCGATGACACGGCGCTGCTCGGTCATGCGCATGCCAGTGGCGGCACAGCGCGCCTCGATGCCGGACGCCTTGGATGCGGAAGAAGGTTTCAGTGCGGTCATTGTTTGTCTGCCTGGCGGGGGCGCTTTCTGCCACCAATGTTACGACAAGTCACGTCGCATCAGAAGGGCGTTCAATTGTTCCCCGTTCGGCTGCTTATAATAGCGTTCGCGGCGCCCGACCACCATGAATCCGCACCCGGCGTAGAGCCGCCGCGCCGGCTGGTTGTTTTCCTCGACCTCGAGAAATATTGTGCGGACGCCGCGCCCCGCGAGGTGGCCGAGATGGGTCATCAGCAGCGTGCGGGAGAGGCCACGGCCGCGATAGGCCTCGTCCACCGCGATCGAGAGGATTTCCGCTTCGTCCGCACCGATCCGGGACACCGCGAAGCCGATGATCCTGCGTCCCAGGCGCAAGCGGTGCACCAGCGTGTTGCGCTCACTGAGCATAGTCTCGAATTCGCCTTCGCCCCAGCCATGTGCGAAGGAGGTGCCGTGCAGCTGCGCCAGGCGCGCGGCGTCGCGCGCGGAGGCTGGCTCGACGGCGGCGGTGCCGCCGCGCCACCATTCCGACAGCCATCTCATCATGAGGTTGCGGCTTGTGCTGCGAGCGGCGGAGCTGCGGCGGGCTTGGCGTCGGGTGCCTTCAGGTAGAACGGCCGCGCCGGATTTGTCTCGGGATCGGCCGCAGCGCCGAGCCATGCGACCCAGCCGATATCGGGCGCTGCTTGCGCGTCGACGGCGACCGGCTGCTCGCCATCTTTCGGCCAGCGCTCGGCGAGGATGTTTGCCGCATTGCCGACCAGATGCGGCGCGCCGAACTGCGAGGCGGCGATCGCCTCGTCGATGGAAGCGACGCGCGGCCGCACCAATTGGCTGCCGTCGCCGGCGACGATCTGGAAATAAACGTGGTCGTGCCGCGCGTCGATCGCGGAGATCACGGGCGCCGATTTGCTCTGGCCGACGATTGTGGCGGCATAGGCCGACAAGGTGGTGAGGCCGATCGCCGGCCGCTCGGCCGCGAGCGCAAGGCCGCGCGCCGCCGAAATGCCGACACGCAGGCCGGTGAAACTTCCGGGGCCCACGGTGACCGCGATGCGGTCGAGCGAGGTGAAGGCGAGATCGGCCGCTTGCATGACGCGCGCGATCATCGGCATCAAGGCCTCGGCGTGGCCGCGCTTCATCAGAAGCTGCTCCTGCGCAAGGAGCTCGGCCGTTTCGGTGTCGAGCACGGCGACGGAGCAGGCGTCGAGCGCGGTATCGATGGCGAGGATCAGCATGAAAAAGCGAATGGCGAGTGGCGAATGGCGAATAGTTTAGCGGACCACACGCCTATCCGCCATTCGTCATTCGCTATTTGTTGCCTCTGAGAGCGCTGCATTTCGTAGGGTGGGCAAAGGCGCTCTTGCGCCGTGCCCACCACTTTTGTCGCCGAGAGAGCAGGTGGGCACGCTTCGCTTTGCCCACCCTACGGCAGCTCGCCTACATCGGCCGGACTTCGACCACGTCGGGCACGAAATGCTTGAGCAGGTTCTGGATGCCGTGCTGGAGCGTCGCGGTCGATGACGGGCAGCCGGAGCAGGCGCCCTTCATGTTGAGATAGACGATACCGTCCTTGAACCCGCGGAATGTGATGTCGCCGCCGTCGTTGGCGACCGCCGGCCGCACGCGGGTCTCGATCAGATCCTTGATCATGTCGACCGTCTCGGCGTCGGCCTCGTCGAAGAACTCGTCCTCGTCGTCCAGATCAGCATCATCGGCAGCCGCGCCGTCCGCGAGCAGCGGCGCGCCGGACATGTAGTGCTCCATGATGGCACCGAGGATCGCGGGCTTGAGCTGCTGCCATTCGCCGCTCGCCTTGGTCACGGTGATGAAATCCGATCCATAGAACACGCCGGTGACGCCGGGCACCTCGAACAGCTTTTCGGCCAGCGGCGAGCGGCCTGCGGCTTCGCGGCTCGAAAATTCCATCGGGCTGCCGTCGACCACGACGCGGCCGGGAATGAACTTCAGCGTGGCGGGATTGGGGGTGGCTTCGGTTTGAATGAACATGGTTTTCTCCAGACGTCGCCGGTTCAAGGCCGGCGCGTGCTCCATTCCCTAGCAGATGGCGACGGCGAACGCACGATCAAGGGGAAGGTACGATATTAGTCCACGAATTCAGAGGGTTGGCTCCGCTTTACCCTCTCCTGGAGGGCCGCAAGGGGGGAGGGTAAGAGGCACCGCCGCTACGACAGCGAATCCACGCTTTGGTCGCTGAGCGCGCCGGAAATGATGGTCACGGGAATCGGGAACGTCCCCACCGCGTGCGCGAGCAGTGCGACCAGCGGCCCTGGCCCCTCCGCGCCGGGATTGGCGGCGAGCACCAGCATTGCGATGTCGGGGTCCTCGTCGATCACGGCGAGCAATTGTTCCATCGGCGCGCCCTCGCGGATCACCCGCTCCGGGGTGATCGCGGCGATGCCGTTGGCACGGCCCGCGGCGCGGTCGAGCGCGGCCTCCGCCGCTTCCTGCGCCTCGGCGCGCATGATGTCGGCGACCCCCAGCCATTCCTGGCTCTGCTGCTCGGGCTCGATGATACGCAGCATCACCACGCCGCCACCGGCGCGGATCGCCCAGCGGCTGGCATAATAGACCGCGCGATCCCATTCGGCGGTGTCATCGACGATGACGAGGCATTTGGGCTTGTGACCCGGCTCGTAGCAAAGTCGCTTGCTGGTCATGCATGTCCCGGAATGTGCAGGGACGGCATGCTGCCACACTCCCGCAAGCTTGGGGAGAGGAGATGCGGGTCGGCGCTCAGGCGCCGGCCGTCTGCAAAGCGCGATGCAATTAGGATGAATCGCCATCGCGCTTTAGGTCGTTGTTTAAGCATGATCTTTTCGGAAAACCGCTGCGCACTTTTCCGGATCATGCTTCAGCGCCGGTGGATGAAGCCGACGATGTCCTTGGAGAGCTTCATCGTCTCGTCGGCGAGCGCGCGGGCCCGGTCGGAGCCGTCGTTCAGGATCGCGTCGATATGGCCGGGGTCGGCGACGAGACGCTTCATCTCGCCCGCAATCGGCGCCAGCTTGGTGACGCACAGCTCCGCCAGCGCGTTCTTGAAGCTGGAGAACTGGCCGCCTCCGAATTCGCGCAGCACGTCCGCTTTGGAGCGGCCGGAGAGCGCGGCGAAGATGCCGACGAGATTGTCGGCTTCGGGACGCGCTTCGAGGCCCTTCTCCTCGGTCGGCAGCGGTTCCGGGTCGGTCTTCGCCTTACGGATCTTCTGCGCGATGGTGTCGGCGTCGTCGGTCAAATTGATGCGCGAATTGTCCGACGCATCGGACTTCGACATCTTCTTGGTACCGTCGCGCAAGCTCATCACGCGCGTTGCCGGGCCCGTGATCAGCGGCTCCGGCAACGGGAAGAACAGACCGTCATTGGCGCCTTGCGCGCGGATGGAATCGGCGAAGTCGTTGTTGAACTTCTGCGCGATGTCGCGTGAGAGCTCGAGATGCTGCTTCTGGTCCTCGCCAACCGGAACATGGGTGGCGCGGTACAGCAGGATGTCGGCGGCCATCAGCACGGGATAGTCGAACAGCCCGACCGAGGCGTTCTCACGGTCCTTGCCGGCCTTCTCCTTGAACTGGGTCATGCGGCCGAGCCAGCCCATGCGCGCGACGCAATTGAAGATCCAGGCGAGCTCGGCATGGCCCGAGACCTGGCTCTGGTTGAACACGATGTGCTTCTTGGGATCGATGCCGGCTGCGATGAACGCCGCGGTGACCTCGCGGGTGTTGCGCGTGAGCTCGGCCGGACCGCCCCAGACGTCGACGCCTTGCGTGATCGCGTGCATGTCGACGACGCAATAGATGCAGCTGTGGGTTTCCTGCATCTTCACGAAGTTGACGATCGCGCCGAGATAGTTGCCGAGGTGCAGATTGCCCGTCGGCTGGACGCCCGAAAAGACCCGTTCAACGAATGGCATGGTAAGCCTTCCCATAGGTATTCGGCCGTCGTTTCCAACAGCGGCGCTGCCTCGTCAAGAGTATTTCGCTGGGCGCGTGGTTTAGCTGGACCGTTTCAACGCGGTAACCGCCTCGCGCCACGAGGCCGCGCCGAGGATTTGCAGCAGCAGGCCATAGACCGCGATCCCGGCCCCGATTTGCAGGCCCAGCACGATGAAGCAGACGAGGCTGTGCGCCTCCGAGGGCACGAGGCCTGTGGTCAGCCAGAGCAGGGCGCCCATCGCAGCCGCGGCGAGCACGATCCGCGGCAGCCGGTTGCGGGCAGCGGCGTCGACCGAGAAGCCGAACTCGGCCGCACCTTTCCGGAGCAGCGAGAGCGCGCTGCTCCAGGCGCCGGCCGCGATGCCCGCCGCGATCCCGCTCGCGCCGAAAAAATGGCCGAGCAACACGGCAAGCACGACAGCGACCGCAAAACCCTTGGCCGTGGCCGTGAGCGGCGTCATCGTGTCGCTGCGAGCATAGAAGGCCGGCGACAGTGCCTTGATTAGCACGTGGCCCGGCAGGCCCAGCGCCAGCCACATCAGCGCATGCGCGGTCGCCATGCTGTCCTCGGCGCCGAAAGCGCCATGCTCGAACAGCAGCCGCACGATCGGCTCGGCCAGCACGATGAGGCCGAGCGTGGCGGGCAGCGCCAGCCCGGCCGCCAGCTCCAGCGCGCGCGATTCGGCATGCGCCACCGCCTCGCGATCGGAGCTGGCGACGGCGCGCGTCAGCTCCGGCACCAGCACGGTGCCCATGGCGACACCGACGATCCCGAGCGGCAGTTCGATCAGCCGGTTGGCGAAATAGAGCCAGGACACCGCGGACGGCGTCGCGGATGCGATGATCGCACCGGCCACCATCAGCCATTGCGGTCCGGAGCTTGCGATCATGCCGGGAATGGCCTTGGCGAAGAAACCGCGCATCTCCTTGTCGAAACTGACGCGCAGCGGCGTCGCTAGTCGCGCACTTCGCTGCGACAGCAGCATCAGGAGTTGCAGCAGCCCGGCGATGCCGACGGTGGCCGCCAGCAGCCAGGCGGCGAGGCGCGCGTCAGCATGTCCGACGAGCAGCGTCGCGATCGCGGCGATCAGCGCGATGTTGAACAGCAGCGGCGAGAAGGCGGTGAGGGCGAAGCGTCCTTGCGCGTTCAGCAGGCCCATCAGCACCGTGACGGGGCCGGCGAAGGCGAGATAAGGCAGCATCAGCCGCGCGTTCGCGACGGCAAGATCGAGCGTCGCGCTGCCGAGAAAGCCGGGCGCGATCACCGTAATGATCAACGGCATCACCAGCGCGATCCCGATTGAGGTCGCGATCAGGGCCGCGCTGACCGTGCCGAGCACGCGCCCTGCGAACGCGGAGGCGGCCTTCTCGCCGTCGCCCTCGCGGACCCGCAGCCAAGCCGGAATCAGCGCCGCATTCAGCGCCCCCTCGCTGAGCAGCCGGCGTACCACGTTGACGAGCTGGAAGGCCGCCAGAAACGCGTCCGCCACGGCGCCCGTGCCCAACAGGGCGGCAATCATGGAATCGCGCGCAAAACCCAGCAGCCGCGAGGCCAATGTTCCCGTCGAGACGGTCAGGAAGGAGCGGATCATGCTCTCTGATAATACCGTTGCTTGCCCGCGAAGGCTCGGTCGTGATAGGCCGCGAACCGGATTTCAGGCTGACAGGAAGCGGATTTTCGCAGGGTTCGCAATCCGCCAAACAGGATCAAGGTGAATGGCTGACGTGAAATATGACGTTCTCGGCATCGGCAACGCGCTGTTCGACGTGCTGGTCAGGACCGACGAGGCCTTTTTGGCCAAGCACGGCATGACCAAGGGCAGCATGTCCCTGATCGACGAGGCGCGGGCGGCGGCCATTTACAAGGACATGGGGCCGGCCACGGAAGTCTCGGGTGGCTCGGCGGCCAACACCATCGTCGGCATCGGCAGCCTGGGGGCACGTGCCGCCTATGTCGGCAAGGTCAAGGACGACCAGATCGGCAAGCTCTATGTCCACGACATCCGCGCTTCCGGCGTCGCCTTCAACACGCCCGCCGCGACGGACGGTCCCGCCACCGGTTGCTCCTACATCCTCGTCACGGATGATGGCGAGCGCACCATGAACACCTATCTCGGCGCGGCGCAGGACCTGTCGCCCGCCGATATCGATCCGGCCGAGATCGCCGGCGCGGCCATCGTCTATCTCGAAGGCTATCTCTGGGACCCCAAGAACGCCAAGGACGCCTTCGTCAAGGCGGCCAAGATCGCTCATGATTCCAAGCGCAAGGTGGCGCTGACGCTGTCGGATTCGTTCTGCGTCGACCGCTATCGCGACGAGTTTCGTTCACTGATGCGCAACGGCACCGTCGACATCGTCTTTGCCAACGAATCCGAGCTGCATTCGCTCTACATGACCTCCGACTTCGACACCGCGCTGAAGCAGCTGCGCAACGACGTCAATCTCGGCGTGGTCACCCGCAGCGAGAAGGGCTGCATGGTGGTCTCGTCTGAAGATGCCGTCGCCGCGCCGGCATTCCCGGTCGACAAGGTGGTCGACACAACCGGCGCCGGCGATCTCTTCGCCGCGGGCTTCCTGTATGGCCTGGCGCGCAATCTTGCGTACAAGCAGTGCGGCGAGCTCGGTGCACTCGCGGCCGCCGAAGTGATCCAGCACATCGGCGCCCGTCCGCTGGTGTCGCTGAAAGAGCTGGCCGGGCAGCGCGGGCTGACGGCGTAGGGCGCGTCTCTCTCCTCGTCATCGCGAGGAGCGCAGCGACGAAGCAATCCAGAATCTCTCCGAGGAGGCAGCCTGGATTGCTTCGCTGCGCTCGCAATGACGGCGTGGCGAGAGCGTTCGGCCCCTCACGCCGTCTTCGCCGCCTTCAATCCCAGCCGCTGCTCCACGGCATCGCGCATCACGAATTTCTGGATCTTGCCCGTCACCGTCATCGGAAACTCGTCGACGAACTCGACGTAGCGCGGGATCTTGTTGTGGGCGATCTGGCCGTCGCAGAAGGCGCGCACCTCCTCGGCCGTCAGCGTCTCGCCCGGCCTGACGCGGATCCAGGCGCAGAGCTCCTCGCCGTAGCGGGTGTCCGCGACGCCGAAGATCTGCACGTCCTGGATCTTGGGGTGCCGGTACAAGAACTCCTCGATCTCGCGCGGGTAGAGGTTCTCGCCGCCGCGGATCACCAGATCCTTGATGCGGCCGACGATGTTGCAATAGCCGGCGGCGTCGATGGTGGCGAGGTCGCCGGTGTGCATCCAGCCATTGGCGTCGAGCACGTCGGCGGTCTTTTCCTTCTCCTCCCAATAGCCCAGCATGACGCTGTAGCCGCGGGTGCAGAGCTCGCCGCGTTCGCCGCGCTTGACGATCCGACCTTCGAGATCGACGACCTTCACCTCGACATGCGGGTGAATGCGCCCGACCGTGGAGACGCGCCGCTCGAGCGGATCGTCGGTCGCACTCTGGAAGCTGACCGGGCTGGTCTCGGTCATGCCATAGGCGATGGTGACTTCGCGCATGTTCATCTCGGTGTTGACGCGCTTCATCACCTCGATCGGGCAGGGCGCGCCCGCCATGATGCCGGTGCGCAGTGATTTCAAATTGAAATTCTTGAACTCGGGGTGATCGAGCTCGGCGATGAACATGGTCGGCACGCCGTACAGCGCGGTGCATTTCTCCTGCTCGACCGCGCGCAGTGTCGCGAGCGGATCAAAGCCCTCGCCCGGGTAAACCATGGTGGTGCCGAGCGTGACCGAGGCAAGATTGCCCATCACCATGCCGAAGCAATGATAGAGCGGCACCGGAATGCAGATGCGATCCTGTTCGGTCAGGCGCATCGCGCGCCCGGTGAAATAGCCGTTGTTGAGGATGTTGTGGTGAGTCAGCGTGACACCCTTCGGCGATCCCGTGGTGCCGCTGGTGAATTGAATGTTGACGGGGTCGTCGAACTGAAGCGCAGCGCCGAGCGCGGCAAGCTGTTCGCGGTGCGGGGGTCCGCCCATGCGCGCGACATTCTCGAAAGGGATCGTGCCTGAGGCCGCCGGGCCGCCGATCTGGATCACCATCCGCAAGGCCGGCAATCGCGCCGCCTGCAATTGTCCGGGCGTGGCGCCCGCCAGCTCCGGCAGCAGCGTATTGAGCATCTCCATGTAATTGCTGGTCTTGAACGCGGTGGCGGTGACGATCGCCGCGCAGCCGACCTTCTTCAGCGCGAATTCCAGTTCGCTGAGGCGGTAGGCGGGATTGATCGTCACCAGGATCAGGCCGGCCTTGGCGGCGGCGAACTGGGTCAGCGTCCATTCCGGCCGGTTCAGCGACCAGATGCCGATCCGATCCCCGCGTTCGAGCCTGAGCGCGACAAAGCCCGCGGCGAGCGCATCGACCCGCTCGGCGAATTCTCTCCAGGTCCATCTGACGCCGTGACTGGGCGAGACCAGCGCCTCGCGATCGCCCCAGCGCCGCACCGCGTGGTCGAGGCTGCGACCGATGGTGTCGCCGAGCAGCGGCGTGTCCGAGATACCGCAAACGTAACTGTCCGCTTTGTCAGCCAAATTGTCAGCCAAGTCGAAATCCCCATCGAAGAATGATCAGCACGATCTTTTTGGGTCGTCATGGCCGGGACGAGCCCGGCCATGACGCGTGGAAAGAGAGCGGCTCCCTGTCATGCCGCCTTCTGACCGCTTCCCGCATCGAGCCCGGCATAGACTCCGCGCTCGAAGCCCGCGAACGCCTCGAGGCACTTTCCATCCGCGAACGGGAGCAGCTGCATCAGGATGACGCCGGTGACGTCACGCGCCGGGTCGATCCAGTAATAGGTGTTGGCGAGACCCGCCCAGGCGAGGCTGCCGGCGCTGCGCCCTTCCGCGGTCTTGGCGGTGTTGATCATGAAGCTGAGGCCCCATTTCTTCACTTGCTCCGGATAGAGGTCGACGTCGTTGGTGTACATCGGCGCCGCCGTCGTCATCTTGGTCATGTTGAGATCGCCCATCTGGTTCTGGCTCATCATGGCGATCGTATCCGCCTTCAGCACCTGGTTGCCGTTGCCGCGTCCCTTGTTGAGGATCATCTGGGTGAACTTGATGTAGTCGGCCGCGGTCGAATAGAGGCCGCCACCACCCATGTGGAATTCCGGCTCCTGCTCGAGCTCGAACGGGATCGATGCGAGCTGGCCGTCCTCGCCGCGCGCATGCATGCCGACGAGGCGCTTGCGCATGCTGTCGGTGATCTTGAACGCCGTGTCGCTCATGCCGAGCGGGGCGAACAGATTGTCGCGCAAATAGGCATCCAGCCGCTTGCCGCTGACGGCCTCCATGGCCTTGCCGACGAAATCGATGTTGGTGCCGTATTCCCAGCGCGTGCCGGGGTCGGTCATGATCGGCGTCTTCAGTGCCGCGTTCTGGCAGGTGGTGATGGCGGGAATGCCGTGCTTGTCGAGATAGACCGCGAGATCGCCGTTCCACATATTGTAGCAGAAGCCGGCGGTGTGGGTCATGAGCTGGCGTAGCGTGATCGGCCGCTTGGCCGGCCGCAACTTCGCCTCGCCCTTGGCGTCGAAGCCCTCAAGCACTTGCGGATTGGCGAGGTCGGGCAACAGCTCACCGATCGGCGCATCCAGCGACAGCTTGCCCTGCTCGACCAGCTGCATCGCGCCCGCCGATGTCACCGCCTTCGTCATCGAGGCGATCCAGAACACGCTGTCAGCGGTCATCGGATCGGGCTTGGACAGGTCGCGCTTGCCGAAGGCGCCCTGATACAGCACGTCGTTACCGCTCGCGGCGATCGCGACGACGCCGGGGATCTCCTTGGCCTCGCTCTTCTGACGCAGAATCTCATCGATCTGGGCTTTGCTTTGCATGGCGTTTCCTCGGATTTGATTATTGTTGGTAGTAGCCGATTGTCCTCCCGCACGCTCCGCGCGGCAAGCGCGTCGGGATGCCCGCTTCGGTCGCGATGTCGTGACTTGACGGTCCGTGCCCCACGCAGGACGACAGGTGAGCTGAACGGCAACACTCCGGCACAATCTGCGGTGGATGGCCGCACGTCGAAGTGACCGTGGATGGGCTCTGGCGATATGTTTCACCTGTTTGAAGCACTTGAAACATTTTGTGCGTTGCGGCGGTTGAGCACGCGGCCAATCGGCCGGCGACATTAAGACTTGATGCAAATTGGCGGCTGCTGACCGGCCGCGAGGGGGACCTCAAATGATTTCGACCTGGAGTGAATGGAAGCGCTATCCCCGGCCCGGACGGGGCGAGAATTTGGAGGCGCCGATCTCGCCCGGCATTTACGAAGTCCGAGTCGCCGGCACCGGCGCGCTCTATTCCTTCGGCGCGGTCGACAATCTGGCGCAATCCCTGGCGCTGCTGCCGGTCGGCTCGAAATCCTGGTTCGGACGTCGCAACGCGTCCGACGTGCCCGATCTCGAATACCGGACCTGCGCGACCTCCTCGAAGGCCGACGCCAAGGCCGCCGCCGAGCGCATGATCGGCCGGCGCGAAACCTATATGAGCGGCGCGGCCTGACCTCGATCGCGATGCCAAACCTTTCCCCGCTGGGGAGGGATAACAGCACCGCTCCCAACTTTAGCTCCCATCAGATGTGCGTTGCGGGGCGGTGCATCGGGCACCGCTTGCCCCTATATTCCGGGCCAATCCGATCGTCCCAAGTCCGATTGCCTAAGGGAGTACGCCATGACACCGACCGCCGCCGCACGCGCCCCGCAAGCCACCGCCACCCTGCGCGACCGGTTGAAGGACCCTTCGCTCCTGAAGGAGGCCTGCTACATCGACGGCGCCTGGGTCGGCACGCCGGTCTTCGCCGTCAACAATCCCGCGACCGGCGTCGAGCTGGCAAAAGTCCCGCAGCTCGGCGCGGACGAGACCACCAAGGCGGTTGAAGCCGCTCAGCGCGCCTTTCCGGCCTGGGCCAAGCACACCGCCAAGCAGCGCTCCAACATCCTGCGCAAATGGTTCGAGCTGATCATCGCCAACCGCGAGGATCTCGCGCTGATCCTCACCTCCGAGCAGGGCAAGCCGCTCTCGGAGGCGCTCGGCGAGGTCGATATCGGCGCCGCCTATATCGAATTCTTCGCCGAGGAAGCAAGGCGCGTCTATGGCGAGACCATTCCGACGCAGCGCCCCGATGCGCGCCTGCTCGCGATCAAGCAGCCGATAGGCGTCTGCGGCGCGATCACGCCGTGGAATTTCCCGAACTCGATGATCACGCGCAAGGTGTCCCCCGCGCTCGCGGCCGGCTGCACCGTGGTGCTCAAGCCCGCCAACGAGACGCCGCTGTCGGCGCTGGCGCTCGCCGTGCTCGCCGAGAAGGCCGGCATCCCCAAGGGCGTGCTCAACATCGTCACCGGTGATGCGCCGCCGATCGGCAAGGTGCTGTGCGAGCATCCGGCGGTGCGCTTCGTCGGCTTCACCGGCTCGACCGCGGTCGGCAAGATCCTCTACCAGCAGGCCTCCGTCGGCGTGAAGCGGCTTGGCCTGGAGCTCGGCGGCAACGCGCCCTTCGTGGTGTTCGACGACGCCGACATCGACGCTGCGGTCGAGGGCGCCATCGTCTCGAAATATCGCAACATGGGCCAGACCTGCGTCTGCGCCAACCGTCTCTATGCCCAGGACAAAATCTACGACGAGTTCGTGCAGAAGCTGTCGGCAAAGGTCGCGGCGATGAAGATCGGCGACGGCACCGAGAGCGGCGTCACGCAAGGGCCCTTGATCAACATGAAGGCGGTCGACAAGGTCGAGCGCCACATCGCGGATGCCGTCAAGCGCGGCGCCAAGGTCGTGACCGGCGGCAAGCGCAGCGAGCTCGGACGCTCGTTCTTCGAGCCGACTGTGCTGGCCGACGTCAAGTCGGATTCGCTGGTGTCGCAGGAGGAAACCTTCGGTCCGCTCGCGCCGGTGATCCGGTTCAAGGACGAGGCCGATGTCATTGCGATGTGCAACGCCTCGCCGTTCGGCCTGGCCTCGTATTTCTACTCCCGCGATCTCGGCCGCGTCTGGCGCGTCGCCGAGGCGCTGGAATCCGGCATGGTCGGCGTCAATACCGGCCTGATCACCACCGAAGTCGCACCCTTCGGCGGCGTCAAGGAGAGCGGCCTCGGCCGCGAAGGCTCCCGCCACGGCATGGAAGAATATGTCGAGATCAAATACGTGATGATGGCGGGGGTGTAGCCGCCAGCATCGCTTGACGCAGGTCAAGAGGCCTCGGCCAAGACCGCCTAATTTGGGACGCGCGGCATCATAGGGATGGCGCGCGCGCAGGATTTGCGGCTCGCTGATGCTGACGAGGACCTCTTTCGTTCCGGGTGAAAAGCAGCTTCTAGGCCGCTTCTGGCAGAGCGCCTCGGGATACTGGCGCGGACCAACCGCCTGGACAGCGTGGCTTTTGGTGGTCGCGTTGATTATCAACGTCATCCTCCAACTCCTGACGCAGTACGGACTGAACTTCTGGAATCGGGATTTCTTCAACGCCGTCGGCCGGAAGGATCAGGCGGAGCTGCTGTCCCAGGCACTTCGGTTTCTGCCGCTGGCGGCGGCGAGCATCGCCTTGACCGTGTTCTCGGTGTGGGCGCGCATGACCCTGCAGCGTTCCTGGCGCGAGTGGCTGAGCAGCCGTCTCTATGGCGACTGGCTGGCGGATGATCGTTCTGCGGGGCGCAGCTCCATCGAGGGACATCACGAGGCGCCGGAATATCGCATCGCCGAAGATGCCAAGGTGGCAACGGACCTCCCGATCGATCTGGTCACCGGTCTGCTGCAGTCGGTGCTCACGATCGCAACCTTCGTCGGCGTGCTATGGTCGGTCGGTGGGAGCCTGGCGGTCAACGTCGACGGCATCGCCTTTGCGATTCCCGGCTATCTCGTCCTCGCGGTGATCGCATATTCCGGGCTGTTGGTGATCGGCATCTGGCTGACAGCCGGCCGTCTGACTCGGGTCATCGAGGAAAATAAGCGCATGGAAGCCGAGCTGCGGGCGATCGGAACGCATGTGCGCGAGACCCGCGAAGGCAAGGTGGTGGAGGAGGCCGGCACGAACGACCGCCACGCCGTCGGCGCCGCTTTGAAAGCCGTGATCGCCATCTGGCGAATCTACTGCTGGCAATTGATGCGGATGACGCTGGTCACCTATACGGGGCTTCTGGTGACGCCGGTGGTCGGCCTGCTGCTTTGCCTGCCCAAGTACCTCGATGACACCATGACGCTCGGCGAGGTGGTTCAGGCCTCGGCGGCGTTCGTCGTTGTCCAGACCGCCTTCAACTGGTTTACGGACAACTACGCCAAGCTCGCGGAATGGACGGCGTCCGCCAACCGGGTTGCCGAGCTGCTGCTGGCTTTGGATGCGGATCGCGCGACCGGCGCTGAAGCCGGTCACCGATCGATCGTTGCCGAACGCATCGTGTCGTCGGACGCTTGAGGCGACGCGTGTTGTCGCGACGGCAAAGTGGGAGCTAGATCTTCAGCTCCGCTCCGGTCACCCGCCGATACGCTTCCAGATATCGCTTGCTCGTCGCCTCCACCACTCTCGCCGGCAGCGGGGGCGGGGGGGCGTCGCCGTTCCAGCGGCCAGCGCGGCGCTCGACGTCGAGATAGTCGCGCAAGGGCTGCTTGTCGAAGCTCGCCTGCGGCTGGCCGGGCTTGTAGGCATCGACCGCCCAGAAGCGCGAGGAGTCCGGCGTCATGACCTCGTCGATCAGGATGATGCGGCCGTCCTTGTCGCGGCCGAACTCGAACTTGGTGTCGGCGATGATGATGCCCTGCTCACGCGCCAGCTCCTCGCCGAGCGTGTAGATCGCGCGCGTCATGCTCTCCAGCGTGTAGGCGACCTCGTCGCCGACGACCGCGCGCATCTTCGCGATGGTGATGTTCTCGTCATGGCCGGTCTCGGCCTTGGTCGCCGGGCTGAAGATCGCCGGCTCCAGCTTTTCGCTCTCGACGAGACCCGCCTTCAGCTTCTCGCCGGCGAGCGTGCCGCTGGCGGCGTACTCCTTCCAGGCCGAGCCCGAGAGATAGCCGCGGATCACGCACTCGATCGGGAAGACGGTGGTGCGGCGCGACAGCATGGCGCGGCCGAGGATCTCGGCGCGGTGCGGTTTCAACGCCGGCATGGCCGCGATGATCTCGTCGGTGTCGGCGCTGATCATGTGATGCGGCACCACGCCTTCGAGTTCGTTGAACCAGAACGCGCTGATCTGCGTCAGCACCGCGCCCTTCATCGGGATGGTCTCGCCCATCACCACGTCGAAGGCGCTGATGCGGTCGGTGGTGACGAGCAGCAGGCGGTCGTCGTCGACGGCGTAGATATCGCGCACCTTGCCGCGTCCGATCTTGGGCAGAGGCAGGTCGCTGGAGAGCATGGTGGTCATCGGCAAAGCTTTCGCGGACAAGGCCTTCAGGCAGAACATCCGGCCGCGCCTGATGGCACGGCCGGACACCGGATTAGCCTATTCCGGCAGCGGAATGAACTCATGTTCCTGCGGAACTGCCGCGAAACGGCCGGTTTTCCAGTCCTGCTTGGCCTGCTCGATCCGCTCCTTGCTGGAGGAGACGAAATTCCACCAGATATGGCGCGGCCCCTCCAGCGCATCGCCGCCGAGAAACATCATCCGCGTGACCTTGAGCGCCTTCACGGTGATGCGGTCGCCCGGGCGGAAGATCAGTAGCCGCGGCCCCTCATAGCGCTCGTTCGCGATCTCGACCTCGCCATCGACGACATAGATCGCGCGCTCCTCGTGGTCGGGGTCGAGCGGCATGCTCGCGCCTTCCGCGGCCGTGACCTCGGTGTAGAACCAGGGCGAGACCATCGACACGGGGGAGCAAATGCCGAAGGCGGAGCCCGCGATCACGCGTACGGTGAAGTCGCGCTCGGAGATCATCGGCAGGTCGCCCGCCGCATAATGCTGGAACGACGGCGCGATCTCTTCCGACCCGGCCGGCAGCGCAATCCAGCTCTGCAAGCCCAGCATCTTCTGGCCCGAGGCGCGCTGCGCATCCGGCGTGCGCTCGGAATGCGCGATGCCGCGCCCCGCCGTCATCAAATTCATCGCGCCGGGCGCGATCTCCTGGACATTGCCCTCGCTGTCGCGATGCATGATCGCGCCGTCGAACAGATAGGTGACGGTGGCAAGCCCGATATGCGGATGCGGGCGCACGTCCAAGCCCTTGCCGGAGACGAACTGCACCGGCCCGAAATGGTCGAAGAAGATGAACGGCCCGACCATTTGCCGCTTGCCGTGCGGCAGCGCACGCCGGACTGCGAACCCGTCACCGAGATCGCGCGTCCGCGGCACGATGACGAGGTCGAGCGCATCGCAGGACATGGGATCGCCGAGCACGGGATCGTTCGAGGGTTGCCAGCTCATAGTGGACTCCTGTTTCTTGTTGGTATGATCGTAGCAGGATTTTGAAGTGGCGTCGCGACAAAGCCGGGACCGGACGTCGCGGCGAATGGCTTCGCATACTCCGCTGTCATCGTTCCACTCCGTTGTCATGCCGCGCGAAAGCGAAGCATCCAGTACGCCGCCGCCCATCGGTTCAATAACGACCCTCTCGGCGTGCTGGATCGCCCGTTCCTAGTGCGCAATTGCGCGCTGGCCGGGCGACGACAGTTGTGAGTGCGGATCGTCCTTGAAAAAGTCGGCGCAACGAACGATGTTCGGCTGCTTCCAGCCGCGACCGATCGCATCACCCGATGACACTTGCCGCAACCGAGCTTGCTTTCCGCGCTGCCAGCGTCGCGCTGCTGCTGATTCTGGCGGCGTCATTGCTTTCCGATTTCCGCAACGTGCTGGCGGGACGGCTCGGTGCCGCCCTCGCACTGGGCCTGGCCGCGCATGCGGTGAGCTATTCGGTGGGTGTCACGTCGCGAATCTCGGCGTCGCATGCGCCGCTGATTGCACTGTCGACCGGCAATATCGTCGTGTTCTGGCTGTTCACGCGCGCGCTATTCGACGACGAGTTTCGCCTCCGCTGGTGGCATGGATGGGTCTGGGCGCTGGTGACGGCGTTCAGCTTCGCAGGTTGTGTCTGGATTGCGCCAAGCGGCCATGTGCGATTCTCGGTGACGGTGGTCAACCTGATCGTGCTCGGTTTCATCGCGCTTGCGATCGGGCAGACGATCGCCTCATGGCCGGCCGACCTGGTCGAGCGCCGCCGCCGCGTTCGCGTTTTCATCGTCTGTGCGGGCGCGCTCTATGGCGGCGTGAATGCGGCTCTCCAGATCGCCGTCGCGGGCAGCCAAGTCGGCGATGTCGCCGACGCGATCAATACGGGCGTGCTCGCCTGTATCGTTGCGGCCATCGCCTACGCCATGATGCACGTCGACGCCAGCGATCTGTTTCCGCTCGAAGCGAAGGCCGCACCGGCGGTCGTTTTCTCTCCGCAAGCCACCGAGGACGCCGCCGATCAAAAGCTCATCGATGCCCTGATGCGGCTGATGGCGGACGAGCGGATCTATCGCCAGGAGAACATCACCATCGGCGTGCTGGCGGGCCGGCTGAAGATTCCCGAGTACCGGCTCCGCCGGCTGATCAACCAGCGGCTCGGCTACCGCAACTTCAATGTGTTCCTGAACAACCACCGGATCGAGGAGGCCAAGGCCGCACTCGCCGATCCCGCCCAGGCCGAGGTGCCCGTCATCACCATCGCCATGGACGCGGGCTTCCAGTCGCTCGGGCCCTTCAACCGCGCCTTTAAGGCGGTCACGGGCGTGACGCCGACGGAGTACCGGCGACTCAAGGTGAATGCGGCTTAGATCCAAGTCGCTGTAATCACTGTAATATTTCAGTATCGATCAGCCTCTTTCTGACTTCAACCAGGCCATTTTCCAAATCCGGCGAGCGCTTCTCCGCCCACTCCGGCGTCCTTCCGGCCTACGCCCCAGCCGGAGAAAGCCAGTGACCCGCCGCCGTAAGATCACCCTCCTCACCACCACCATCGCCTGTGCCGGGCTCGCGCTCGGCGCGGCGCGTGCCCGCGACGTGTCGAAGGTCGCGACCGGCTTCGTCGCCGACATCCTGTGCTCGGAGACCTTTGTCTCCGGCCTTGATCCGCAGCGCACCTTCACGGAAACCACCGATGCCATGCCCGGGACCAGCCTGATCACCTGGGCGATGGACTACCGGGTCGACCGTGTCCGCAAGGACGTTACGGTGACTTTGTTCGGCCTCGGCCGCAGCCATGCCGTCTATCGCGAGGGCCTCGGTTGCACGCTCGACCATGGTGTGCCGCTCGCCGATGTGCAGGTACCGGCGGAGGACGGGCAGCCGGCGCTGCTGCCGGAGATTGCCGGCCCCGGAATCGTGCCGCCGCAGAGCCCCTCGCTTGCCGCCGCGCTCGACCGCGCCTTCACCGAGCCCGCCCAGCCGCCTCACCGGCGCACCCGCGCGGTGGTCGTGATGAAATCGGGCCGCGTCATCGCCGAGCGCTATGCCGATGGCATTGGACCGGAGACGCCGCTGCTCGGCTTCTCCATGACGAAATCCGTGGTGTCCGCCCTGATCGGCGTGCTGGTGCGTCAGGGCAAGCTGAAGCTCGACGAGCCCGCGCCGGTCGCGGCCTGGAAAAATCCGGATGATCCGCGCCACGCCATCACGGTCGATCAGCTTCTGCGCCACACCGCAGGGCTTGCGCTCGGCAGCTCGCTCCAGGCCTCGCTCGGCTCCGCCTTCGAGCCCATCAATCGCATGAAGTTCGTGGAGACGGACATGGCGGCCTATGCCGAGACCATTCCGCTCGAGACCGCGCCCGGCACCGCGTGGAATTATCACGACGGCAACATGCTCATCCTCTCGCGCCTGATCCGCAACGCCGCCGGCGGCGCGCCCGAAGCTGCCCTGCGCTTCGCGCGGCGCGAATTGCTGGCGCCCCTCGGCATGCGCCATGTCACGCTCCAGCTCGATGGCTCCGGCACGATCGAAGGGTCGAGCGAGATGCTCGCCACCGCACGCGACTGGGCGCGCTTCGGCCAGCTCTATCTCAATGACGGCGTCGCCGGCGGCAAACGCATCTTGCCGGAGGGCTGGGTAAACTATTCGGCGACGGCCACGCCAAACGCCTGGGTCGGCATCGGCGCCGGCTTCTGGACCAACCAGGGCGACAGCTTTGACGCGAAGTTTCGCGTGGAGCACGGCTGGCCGCGCGACGCCTTCTTCGCCAAGGGCACGATCGGGCAATACACCATCGTGATCCCGTCGGAGAAGCTGGTGATCGTGCGGCTCGGCCGCTCGCCGAACGTGCCGCCGCAAGCGGACGGCGTGTTCGATCTCGTGCGCGAGGTGGTGGCCGCGACGCGCGAGAAAGGGAAATTGGCGGGGGCGGATTGAGAGCGGAGTGCCGTCTCCTCACCCGGCTGCGCTTCGCGCATCCACCCTCTCCCACAAGGGGCGAGGGTGCACCGTCTGCGCGGCGAGAATTTGCTACCGGCCCAGCTCCGTCGCCTTCGCGACGCGATCGAACCGCTCCAGCGTCATGATCGCATCGGCAAACTTCTCCGCGCGCGCGTTCAGCACGGGGCGTGCCAGCGTCAGAAACTTCTGCTGCATCGCCTGAGTATCCGGGAACGAGGTCGGCTCGCCCGAGGGATCCGCATAAAGCCGCTCGTGCACGCCGTCGTCGGTGGTGATGCTGACGCGGGCGCCGAACGGGTGGGTGCGGCCGATCTCGAGCCGGTCGTCCTGCACCACATCGAATTTGTCGGCGAGCGCCTCGATCGCGGCATCGCCGAGGCGATTATAATCGTCCCAGCCGAACGAGCCCTGGTCGAGCGCAAGCGCACCGGTGAAAAACATCGAGAACTGGCCGCCGACGATCGACGTCGGATGCCGCTTGGTCGCGGCATCGCCGGTCAGCGTGATGCCGTTGCGGTGCAGGCCGATCTCGACGCGCTTGACCTGGTCGGGTGTCAGATTGTGCTCGCGCCGCATCGCGATCAGCGCGTCGATCGCCGCATGCGTATAGCGGCAGCTCGGATAGGGCTTTACGCCGATCTTCATCGTCTCATAGGTCTTGCCGAGCTCGGCGACCGCCTTGTCCGGATGCGCATCGTCGGTGTAGCCGGCGAGCAGGCCGTGCTTGCCCTCGACCGATTCCGTCGCGCCGACGAAATCGTTGCGCGCCAGCGTCGCGGCGATCACGCCGTTCATCGCGGCGGCACCGACCTGATAGCGCTTGTTCCAGGCGCCATTGACCAGGAATTGCAGCGAGCCCGCGGCCTGGCTGCCGGAGACGCCGAAGGCGGAGATGAGCTGTTGCTCGGAGAGGCCGAACAGCTTGCCCGCGGCAGCTGCCGCGCCGTAGGTGCCGGCGGTCGCGGTCGGGTGGAAGCCGCGCGCGTAATGCGAGGTCGGGTCGAGCGCGTTGCCGAGCCGGCAGCAGACCTCATAGCCTGCGACGATCGCGGTCAGCACGTCGCGGCCCGACGCGCCGACCATCTCGCCGACGGCGAATGCGGCCGGAACGACCGGCGCGCTCGGATGCAGCGAGGAATCGGCGTGGGTGTCGTCGAAATCGAGGGAATGGCCGAGCGCACCGTTGAGGAGGGCTGCGACCGCCGGCGTCCACGTCTTGTTGTCGCCGAACACGGTGGACTCGCCCTTGGTGTCGAGCGCCAGCGCTTCCAGCATCTTCAGGATCGACGGGGTCGATTCTGCTTCGCGCCTCGCCCGGATCGCGCTGCCGAGGAAGTCCAGCGTCAGTACTTTGGCGCGATCCAGCACCTCAGCCGGAATATCCCCGTATTTCAGATTGAAGACATAGGCGGCGAGCGTTGCGGTTTCGTGAGCCATCGTGTTTCCTCGTTTTGGCGCGCAAGTTAGGCGGGCTGATTTGGCCTTTCAAGCGGCCTTGCGGCCGCGGGCATCAGCCATGCTTTTGCCTGGCCTCGAGAGGATCGGGACTTCAGACGATGGCACTCGCAAACGAGCTGTTCGACCGGATCAGGTCGCGGCGGACGCAACTGGGCTTGGCGATCCGGGTCACGGTCGCCGCGACCGCGGCCTATGCGCTCGCCACCGCGCTGCATCTGTTGCTGCCGCTCTGGGCGGTCTTGACCTCGCTGATCGTCACCCAGATGAGCGTCGGCCGCTCGCTGAAGGCGACGCGCGACTACATGCTGGGCACGATCGGCGGCGCGATCTATGGCGGCGCCATCGCGATCCTGATCCCCTATTCCAGTGAAGCGGGGCTGTTGGGGCTCTTGGTGCTCTCCGTCGCGCCGCTCGCCTTCATCGCCGCGATCAATCCGAGCCTCAGCGCGGCCACGGTGACGGCCGTGATCGTGCTGCTGGTTCCGACCATGCATCATTCCGATCCCATGACCTCGGCGATCGATCGCGTCAGCGAGGTCGGTGTTGGCGCGATCACGGGATTGCTGGTGTCGTTTCTGGTGCTGCCTTCGCGCGCGGTGCGCCAGATTCGTGCCAGTGCGGCGATCCTGCTCGAGCTGATCGCGGATGCCTTCACGGAGCTGCTCGCGGGCCTCACGCGCGGCCGCGACAACGACGCGCTGCACCGGATCCAGGACGGCATCGGCACCGCGATGGTGGGCATGAATGCCATCGGCGCTGAAGCCGAACGCGAGCGCGCCGCGCGGCTGTCGAGCGGGCCCGACACCGGCCCGCTGTTGCGCACCGTGCTGCGGCTGCGCCACGACGTCGTGATGATCGGCCGCGCGACCGTGGTGCCGTTGCCGGTCGAGGTGCAGATGCGGTTAGCTGCTCCGTTGACGGAAGTGTCGACCGCGATCGCGCGCTTCCTGCGTTCGGCCGCTAGCGCCTTGCGCGAAGGCGCGGGCGCGCCGCCGATCCATCCCGTCCACGTCGCGCTCCAGCACTACGCGGAGGCGGTTGCCGCCGTCCGTCAGGACGGTTTGATCCGCGGCCATGCCGGCGACACCGCCGAACGCTTCTTCGCACTCGGTTTCTCGCTGGAGCAGATGCACCAGAATCTCTGCGATCTCGACCGCGTCGTCGGCGAATGGTCGGAGGTCGCGAGCGGCAAGTCCGTGCGTGTGGCGGAGTGAGTTCGGGCCCCACCTCGTAAACGTCGGCTTTCGACAGCAATGCGCATGTCGCGCGGCTTGGCCCCGATCGGCTGCCTGCGACCCTGAGACGTTGCGCGCACGAGGTTCCATCGGGTCATGCTGCTGACGCAATCTCTGTCTTATTGGATGAGAAGCTAAACACGACGTGAGGACCAACTCCGGTTCTCACAACGGTTCCGTAGCCAGGGGTTGGCTCGAATCCGCAAAAGATTGGCGCAAGTTCATGGACGCTTCTGCGTTCGGCTTGACCATGTTTGCGGTTCTGGAACCGGACAATCCAGAAAATCACAGGACTTATGATGCTCTTCCGCTCGAGCGCCGCAATTTGCGGCGCCCTGATTGCGCTTGCCGTTTCTGTTGCCAGTGCTCGAAGTGAAACACGTGGGGATCCCTCAAAGGACGTCGTCGATGCCGCCTCTGGCAATGCAATTGTTGGCGCGGCGTCCACATACAATCCGTTCAAGCCCGGCAAGGAGGAGGGAGGTCTGAAGACAGCGACCGGCGAGCGTTATGATCCCTCTGCCTGGACGGCCGCCATCAAGACGAGCTTGCGTCGGAAATTCGGTGGGGTTCAATTTGGCACGAGGCCGAAATATGCCCTTGTCGAGGCCGTGGGCAAGAAGGTCATCGTCAAGATAAATGACGTGGGGCCACTAAGACCTGGCCGCATCATTGACCTCAATGAGCGGACGATGCGCCATTTTGATCCAAGCATGGACCTCGGAGTCATTACTGACGTGAGAGTTAGTCCGCTTGCAGGGGACAATTGGACCCCGGGGCCCGTGGGTTGAACACGGCAGTCTTCATCGATGTTGGCCCGCACGCCGCGTCAGCCCTTTGCCCTGCATGCGCCAGACCAGCAGGTCGATGCGATCCTGTCCGAAGAACGGCTCGTTCTCGAACACGAAGGTCGGTACGCCCCAATGGCCTGACGCGGCGTGGTCCTTCTCGTTGTCGGCAATCACCTGCTCGTAGCGATCCGGATCGGCGGTGATCGCGGCATCCATCGCCGCGAGATCGAAGCCGGCGTCCGCGGCCGCGCGCGCGAGATGATCGCCCTCGTTCCACCCCGCGACCGAACCGTCCCACAGCACGCGGGCGATCGCATTGGTGAACGCGAGCGCGCGGCCATCGAGCTGCGCCATCGCGCCGAGCCGGGTCAGGCGGTGGATATAGGGCTGCTCGGCCGCGACATCGAAATTCGTCTTGTCCTGCACGATCGGATCGGGGCGGGGAAAGCGGAACGGAATGCCCTCGTGCTGCGCCACGCGCGTGCTGTCGAGCACGACATAGCGAATGAAGTTCGGGCTGGCCTTCTTGAAGAAGCCGGGGACGCGCACCGCGAGCGGATAGACCGGCCGCAGGTTGACGGCGAGATCGTACTCCTCCACGAGTTTCAGTGTCTTCGGCAGCGCCAGATAGCTGAACGGGCTGCGGAAAGAGAAGAAAAGATCAACTGACAGAGTCATCGGCCCGCTCCACGATCTGTCCCATCATGCCGCGGACGACTAGCTTGTGGAAGGGCATGACTTCGTGGACTGTCGCCGTCATCCCGCCAGTCTGCGCGTCAGCATCCGGAAGCGCAAGATCAATAGCCCGGCATAGACGAAGGTGCCGACCGAGAATCCGATCCAGACGCCGACCGCGCCGAGCCCGGCATGGAATGCCAGCACCCAGGCGACGGGAAAGGCGATGCCCCAATAGCCGATCGCCGCGAACAGCAGAGTCATCCTGGTGTCGTTGATGCCACGCAGCGCGCCGCCCATGATGGTCTGGAGACCGTCGGCGATGAAGAAGGTGGCGCCGACCAGCAGCAGCGTCGCGGTCAGCGCGACCGTAGGCGCGCTGGCTTCATTGCTGCCGAAGAACAATCGCCCCAGCTGATAACGACCGAGAATGATGGCGAGCGTCAGCGCCGACACGAGCGCGATACCGAGCACGGCGGCGGCCAGCCCCGCGCGCTTCACCGCGGCCGGGTCGCCGCGGCCGAAGGCGTGGCCGACCCGCACCGTCGCCGCCATGCCGATGCCGAGCGGCACCATGAACAGCACGGCGGTGACCTGCAGCGCGATCTGATGCGCGGCAATCGCGGTGGTCGAGATCAATCCCATCAGCAGCGCGGCCGAGGAGAACAGGCCGTATTCCAGCAGCAGTGAAAACGAGATCGGTGCGCCGAGCGCGATCAGCTGCCGCATCAGAGGCCAGTCGATCCGCCACAGGCGGGCGAGCGGGCGATAGTCCGAAAACGGCTTGCGCAGCCCCGCGATGGCAAGGGTCGCGACGAACGTGCCGAGGTTGACGATCGTGGTCGCAAGTCCCGCGCCGAACAGGCCGAGCTCCGGCAGGCCGAACAGGCCGTGGATCAGGGCGTAGACCAGCACGGCATTGACCGGGATCGCCGCCAGCGTGATCCACAGCGGCGGCTGCGGCCGGTTCACCGCGCTCATCATGCTGCGCAGCGCGATGAAGCCGAGCGCCGGCGCGATGCCCCAGGCGAGGCCATTGAGATAGCGCTGCGCCAGCGCGGCTGGCTGCGGCGCCTGTCCCAGCGCGAGGAGGATCTGCTCGCCATAGAGCGGCGAGGCCATCATCGGCAGTGAGATCAGCAACGCGACCCATAGTCCGACACGCAAGGAGCGCCGGATCAGCCTGACGTCGCCGGCACCGAATGCCTGCGCCGCCAGCGGCGACACCGCGGCCATCAATCCGAGCCCGAAGGTGAAGCTGACGAAATAGACCGTGTGGGCCAGCGCCGCCGCGGCCACCGCATCCTCGCCGAGCCGCCCGATCAGCGCGAGATCGGTCGTGATCATTGCGATCTGTCCGAGCTGCGTCAGCATCAGCGGCACGGCCAGCCGCAGCGTCTCGACGAATTCCTGCGCGAGATGGTTTTGCGGCACGCCGGCCTGCGGCTGCGCACGATGTTGCACGGTGTCGAGCATGGCGGCTCAATAGCACGGCCGCGCGACGAAAACATGGCCCGACGCTTCTTCTCCCTCTCCCCGTTCTTACGGGGAGAGGGTTTGGGTGAGGGGCTGTTTCCGCAGAAAAGATGGCAGTTGGACTCGCGGAGAGTCCCCCTCACCCGGAATTTGCTCTCGCAAATTCCGGCCTCTCCCCGCACGCGGCAGGGCAATCGCATATGAGGTGTGGGCTGGGGGCACCGACAGTACCCACAGCGTCGTGGCCGGGGCTTGTCCCGGCCATCCACGCCTTTCCACGCAGCACAAAGAACGTGATGCCCGGGACAAGCTCGGGCATGACGACCTCTGCTGAATGTTCAAATGCGATTACCCTGCCGCAAGCGGGGAGAGGCGAAGATCAGCCCTTCCGCTCCGGCACGCGCTTGATCTTCGCGCCCAGCGCATTCAGCCGTTCCTCGATGCGCTCGTAGCCGCGCTCGATCTGGTCGGCGTTGTTGATGGTGGAGGTGCCCTGGGCGCACACGGCCGCGAGCAGCATCGCCATGCCGGCCCGAATGTCGGGCGAGGTCATGGTTGCGCCGTGCAGACGGCTCGGACCGGCGATGATCGCGCGGTGCGGATCGCACAGCACGATGCGCGCGCCCATCGCGATCAGCTTGTCGACGAAGAACATCCTGGATTCGAACATCTTCTCGAACATCAGGATGACGCCCTCGCATTGCGTAGCGGTGACGATCGCGATCGACATCAGATCGGCGGGGAACGCTGGCCAGGGCTGGTCCTCCAGCTTCGGCACGTGGCCGCCGAAATCGTCCTGGATCTTCAATGTTTGATTGGACGGCACGATGAGATCGTCGCCCTCGATGCGGCAGACGATGCCGAGCCGCTCGAACCCCATGCGGATCGAGTGCAGATGCTCGACGCCGGCGCGCGTGATGCGTAAGGGAGAGCGCGTCACCGCGGCAAGGCCGATCAGCGAGCCGACCTCGATATGGTCGGGCTGGATCCGGTAGGTCGCTTCTCCCAGCGTCGCCGGCCCGTACACGATCATGGTGTTGGTGCCGATGCCCTCGATCTTGGCGCCGAGCGCGACCAGGAAGTTGGCGAGGTCCTGTACATGCGGCTCGGAGGCCGCATTGCGCAAAATGGTGACACCGTCGGCGGCGACCGCCGCGACCAGCGCGTTCTCCGTCGCGGTCACGCTCGGCTCGTCCAGGAACACGTCCGCGCCGGCAAGCTTGGGCGCGCGGAATTCGAGCCGATCGGTCGCGGTGACTTTTGCTCCCAGCTGCTCCAGCGCCAGCACGTGGGTGTCGAGCCGGCGGCGGCCGATGACGTCGCCGCCCGGTGGCGGCAGCATCACTTCGCCGCAGCGCGCGAGCAGGGGGCCGGCGAGCAGGATCGAGGCGCGGATCCGCACGCACAGCTCGGGGTCGAGATCGGCGGCGCGGATGCTCTTGGCGTGGATGTGAAGCGTGTTGCGAGCGGTCCATTCCGCGGACGCGCCGACCGAGCGGATCAGCTCGACCAGCGTCTCGGTGTCGCGGATCCGCGGCACGTTCTCCAGCGTCACCGGGTGTTCGGTGAGCAGGGCGGCGGCGATGATCGGCAGCGCCGAATTCTTGTTGCCGGATGGCTCGATCGAGCCCGAGAGCCGGTGACCGCCCTCGACGATGTATTGGATGGGCGCCACGGGGTTTCTCGCTGTCCTGTTGCGTTGGGGCGGGCTGCTTCGGGAGCGGAAACTACCGAGAATTGAGCAGGGTAGCAATTCTGCACTTGTCGCGGCGGAAGCCGCTCATTGGCCTTGAACAGGCCCGCTGCGTCAGGCGTTTAGAACAAGCCGATGATATTCGCTACCACATAAAGGATGACGATCAGCAGCGACACGCCCATGGCCAGGAGATCGCACCTGAAGCCAAAGGCCTCAAATATCGATCGTCGCGCTCAGCGAATGTTCCTGGATGAAGTCGCGGCGCGGCTCGACCACGTCGCCCATCAGCTTGGTGAAGATGTCGTCGGCCTCGTCGACCTCCTTGACCTTCACCTGCAAGAGCGAGCGGACGTCGGTGTTGAGCGTCGTCTCCCAGAGCTGCTCCGGGTTCATCTCGCCCAGGCCTTTATAGCGCTGCAGCGCGATGCCCTTGCGGCCGGCATCGGTGACCGCCTCGAACAGGTCGACCGGGCCGTAGACCATGTGCTCGACATCCCTGCGCCGCAGGTTGCCGGGGCGGGCATAAACGTCTTGAAGCTTCACCGTGTACTCGTCGAGCTTGCGTGCCTCGGCGGACCCCAGGAAGGCGTCGTCGATGACAGCGGCTTCCTTGACGCCTCGTACGGTGCGCTCGAACTGGAAGCCCTGGCCCTCCACGTATTGCCCGATCCAGCCGCGCTCGACCTCCTCGGCCTGGTTGTCCAGCCGGCCCGCGATGTACTGTGCGGCGGCCGCGGCCTTCTCGGGATCGCCGTAGATCGCCTTGTTCAGGACGCCGGTGATGGCGGCCTGCTCGATGACCTTGCGGTTATAGCGGCTGTGCAGATTGCGCAAAATGCTGCGGACCACGCGCGCGTCGTCGACCAGCGAGCGCAGGTCGCGGCCGATGCGGTCGCCGCCGGTGCCGGGAATGAAGACGCAGTCGTCGAGGCCGGCGTCGATCAGATAGTCTTCCAGCGCTCGCTCGTCCTTCAGATACTGCTCGGACTTGCCGCGTGAGACCTTATAGAGCGGCGGCTGGGCGATATAGAGATAGCCGCCGTCGATGATGTCGCGCATCTGCCGGTAGAAGAAGGTCAGGAGCAACGTGCGGATGTGGGCGCCGTCGACGTCGGCGTCGGTCATCACGATGATCTTGTGATAGCGCAGCTTCTCGATCGAGAACTCGTCGCTGATGCCGGTGCCGAGCGCGGTGATCAGCGTGCCGATCTGCTCGGATGAGAGCATCTTGTCGGGGCGGACGCGTTCAACGTTGAGGATCTTGCCGCGCAGCGGCAGCACCGCCTGGAATTCGCGGTTACGGCCCTGCTTGGCGCTGCCGCCTGCCGAGTCGCCCTCGACGATGAACAGTTCTGACTTGGCCGGATCCTTCTCCTGGCAGTCAGCGAGCTTGCCCGGCAGCGAGGAGACCGAGAGCGGGCTCTTGCGGGTCAGCTCACGCGCCTTTCGCGCGGCTTCGCGGGCCGCGGCGGCCTGGATCACCTTGCCGACGATCATCTTGGCCTCGGACGGGTGCTCCTCGAACCAGGCCTGCAGCGCCTCGTTGAGCACGTTCTCGACCACGGGTCGCACTTCCGAGGACACCAGCTTGTCCTTGGTCTGCGACGAGAATTTCGGATCGGGCACCTTCACCGACAAAACGGCGGTGAGACCTTCGCGGCAATCGTCGCCGGTCAGCGCGATCTTTTCCTTTTTGGCGTTGGCGTCGGCATAGCCGTTGACCTGGCGCGTCAACGCACCGCGGAAACCGGCCAGATGGGTGCCGCCGTCGCGCTGCGGAATGTTGTTGGTGAAGCACAGCACGTTCTCGTGGTAGCTGTCGTTCCACCACAAAGCCGCCTCGACGCCGATACCGTTGGCTTCCGAGCGCACCATGATCGGGGCCGGCACGATCGCCTTCTTGTTGCGGTCGAGATATTTGACGAATTCCTCGACGCCGCCGGAATAGTGCATCTCCTCGCGCTTCTCGACCGCGTGACGCATGTCGGAGAGGGCGATGTTGACGCCGGAATTGAGGAAGGCGAGCTCGCGCAGGCGATGCTCGAGCGTGGCGAAATCATATTCGATGTTCTTGAAGGTCTCGGTCGAAGCCAAGAACGTCACTTCGGTGCCGCGCTTGCCCGGCGCATCGCCGACGACCTTCAGCGGCGCGACGGCATCGCCATGGGCGAACTCGATATAATGCTCCTTGTTGTCGCGCCAGATCCGCAAGCCAAGCTTGCTCGACAGCGCGTTGACGACGGAGACGCCGACGCCGTGCAGGCCGCCGGAAACCTTGTAGGAATTCTGGTCGAACTTTCCGCCGGCGTGCAGCTGGGTCATGATGACCTCGGCTGCCGAGATGCCTTCGCCCTTGTGGATGTCGACGGGAATGCCGCGGCCGTCGTCGCGCACGGTAACGGAATTGTCGGCGTTGAGAATCACGTCGACGCGCGTCGCGTGGCCCGCCAGCGCCTCGTCGATCGCGTTGTCGACGACCTCGTAGACCATGTGGTGCAGGCCCGAGCCGTCGTCGGTGTCGCCGATATACATGCCGGGGCGCTTGCGGACGGCATCGAGACCCTTGAGCACGCGAATCGATTCCGCACCGTATTCGTTCGGATTGGAGGGCTCGTTTTCGGCAGCGGGCTGCCGAGCAGGTTCAGTCATGAGATGCCTTCGAGATGTCGCCCGAATCAGCCGCGCAGAAGGCGCTGATTTGCGAGCTATTTGTGCCATGAAAGCGGGATTGCGCCTAGCGCAAAGTATGCCGCCGCAACCCTTTGAATAAATAGGGTTTTCTGGCGAGTTTTCAAGCCTTCTCGAGGCCGATTTAGGGCGCTGCAAAAAAGCGATTCGAGGGGCGTTTTGGGGCTTCGAAAGGCGTGGTTTTGCGGGCGGTAGGAGGGGCCGGGGCGCCTGGAAAAGGCTGGTCCGGGTCTTTGGTCCCGTGAGATTCAAAGCTCGCCGAAGCCTCAGAAGCCTTCAATACAACTGCAGCGGTGGCCAGGCGTCTCCGTCGCGCCCGACCGTGAGCTCCCAGGCATCGCCGGCGGCAATGGTGAGGACATTCGTGGTGGCGGAGCGGTCCGGCACGCGCAGTTCGTAGGAATATCTGCCGGGCGCCAGATCCAGTGAGACCGCGTGGGCGCCGGCGGTACGCCTGACGGTCCGCGCGTCGATCGTGAGCACGGCGTCCGTCCCGCTGATATTGCTGAACACCAGTTTCGCCTGGTCGGGCTCGGGCAGGACGTTCGCCCGGGTCGCCGCCTCGGCGTTCTTCTGCACGAGATGAACCGAGGTGCTGCCGCCCTTGCGGGCGAGCTCCAGTGCGGCGGGCCCGAGCGGGGAGGCGAAGGCGAGCTGGGCGTGGTCGGCTGCGATCACCGCGCCATCGGGCTTCTGCTGCCAGCCGAGCTTTCCGAGCTCGGTGCGATAGAAGGTGAGGACGTCGCCGAGCTCTGCAGGCACGGTGGTTTCGAGCCTGGTGCGGAGCGGGGCTTCGATGCCGGGCATCACGGTGGTGTGGGTGCCGCGATAGAGGTAGCGGGTTGGCGCAGGCAGTCTGGCCGCGGGATCCGGCGTGAGCGCGGCCGAGAACAGCGGCGGCAGATTGGAGACCAGGGCGCCGGCACTTGCCGCGAGCAGGCAGCTTGCGAGAAGCGCAAGGCCACACGCAAACAGCTGCCATCGTGCCGGAGCTTGCGCCCCATGCCTCAGCGTCGTCATGCCAATGCTCCAAGGATATCGCGTGTCCAAGATAGTCGCGCGATGGCCGCGTGTTACGGCCTCAAGCAGCTAGTCGCTGACGGAAACGAGCGGGTTCAATGCCGCTTCTACGTTCGGGCCGAGACTCGTCCGCTCTCGACGTCAAACACTTCGCCACCTGCGCCAATCTCGGCGAAGGCCGCCGGGTCCGCGCCGGTCAGCCAGACCTGCGCGCCGAGCTTCTTCAGCTCGTCGAACAGCGCGGCGCGCCTGCTCGGATCAAGATGCGCCACGACCTCGTCGAGCAGCAGCAGCGGCACGATGCCGGTCATCTCGGCAACGAGGCTCGCATGCGCCAGCACGAGGCCGATCAGCAGCGCCTTCTGCTCGCCGGTCGAGGCGTCGCGCGCCGGCATGCTCTTCGGTGCATAGATCACCTGGAGGTCGGTGAGATGCGGGCCGTCGGTGGTGCGGCCGGCGATGGCATCGCGGGGACGGTTGTCGCGCAGGATCTGGCGGTAGCGGTCCTCGACCGACGTCGCGGTCTCGCTCAGCAGCGCGTTCTCCATCCAGCCATCGAGCGCGATTTGCGCGGACGGAAACGCGGAAGCCTGCGCGCGCGCGTTGAGCATGCCGGTCAGCCGAGCTGCGGTCTGGCCGCGCGTCGCCGCGACCGCGACCGCAAGCTCCGCGGTCTCGCGCTCGATCGCGTCACACCAATGATCGTCGTAATTGCGGGTCTCGAGCAGCCGGTTGCGCGAGCGCAGGGAGCGCTCCAGCGCGTTGATGCGGCTGGAATGCTCGCTGTCGATGGCGAGCACCAGGCGGTCGAAGAAGCGCCGCCGCTCGGACGCCGCGCCCATGAACAGCCCGTCCATCGCCGGCGTCAGCCACACCATGCGGATGTGGTCGCCGAAGGCTGCCGCCGACCCCACCGGCTCGCGGTCGATGCGGCAGCGCCGGCTCACCGCGTTGTCGGGCCGCGGCGCATCGATGCCGGTGCCGAGCGTCGCCAGCCCCAGCGCGCCCTCGACCTGCGCCGATACCGCCCAGGAGCCGTCGCCCTGGTTGTCGGCGACGTCTTCCAGCGTGGCGCGCCTTAAGCCCCGCCCCGGCGACAGGAACGAGATCGCCTCGATGCAATTGGTCTTGCCCGCCCCGTTCGGCCCGACCAGCGCCACCAGGTCAGCCGCCGTCTCGAGCCCCGCCGCCCGGTAATTACGAAAATGCGTCAGCGTCAGGCGGTGAATGCGGGAGGGAGTCATGAGATCCGTTTTCCGTCATGCCCGGCCTTGTGCCGGGCATCCACGTTCTTGGCTCTGAAGACGTGGATGGCCGGGACGAGCCCGGCCATGACGATGTAGTAACAGGTCTGGATGCCGCTAGGTCTCACACCCGCATCGGCATCAGCACGTACAGCGCGCTCTTGTCGTCGCGGTCTTGCACCAGGGTCGGCGAGCCGGGGTCGGCGAGCTTGAGCGTGGCGACGTCGCCTTCGATCTGGGCGGCGATGTCGAGCAGGTAGCGGGAGTTGAAGCCGATATCGAGGGCGTCGGAGGCGTATTCGACCTCGAGCTCTTCGGTCGCGCTGCCGGAATCCGGATTGGTCACCGACAGCACCAGCTTACCCGGCGACAGCGACAGTTTGACCGCGCGGCCCCGCTCGCTCGAAATCGTCGAGACGCGGTCGACCGCGTTCTCAAAGTCCTTCTTGTCGACGACGAGCTCCTTGTCGTTGCCCTGCGGAATGACGCGGCCGTAATCGGGGAAGGTGCCGTCGATCAGTTTCGAGGTCAGCACGACGTTGCCGATCGTAAAGCGGATTTTTGCCTGCGACAGCTCGATCGTCATCTCGGCGTCGGTGTCCTCGATCAGGCGCTGCACCTCGCCGACCGTCTTGCGCGGCACGATCACGCCGGGCATGCCCTCGGCGCCCTTGGGCTGCACCAAATCGAGCTGGGCGAGGCGGTGGCCGTCGGTGGCGACGCCGCGCAGGGTCGCGGCCTTGGCCGTGCCGGCCGCGTGCAGATAGATGCCGTTGAGGTAATAGCGCGTCTCTTCGGTGGAGATCGCGAACTGGGTGCGGTCGATCAGCCGCTTGACGTCCTTGGCGGCGAGCGAGAAGGAATGCGACATGTCGCCGGCGGCCAGATCCGGGAAGTCGTTCTCGGGGAGCGTCTGCAGGGTGAAGCGCGAGCGGCCGGCGCGGATCGCCAGTACGGCGCGGTCGCCATCCGCCTCCAGCACGATCTGCGAGCCATCCGGCAGCTTGCGCACGATGTCGTAGAACATGTGCGCCGGCACCGTGGTGGAGCCCGCGGTCGCGGTTTCCGCGGGCAGCGTTTCCGTCACCTCGAGGTCGAGGTCGGTCGCCTTCAGCGACAGTTTGGCGTTCTCGGCCCGGACCAGCACGTTGCCGAGGATCGGAATCGTGTTGCGGCGCTCGACGACGCGGTGGACATGGCCCAGCGACTTCAGGAGTTGCGCGCGTTCGACCGTAACCTTCATTGCACTACTCGCCCGATCCCCAAGGAAACACAACGTTGAGAACGCCGGGCGGCGGGACGCGCGCCACGGCACCGAAGACCCCGGAAAGCCGGATCATCCAGCCGATATGACCAAAGCTGTCAGGGTCGCGCAAGGTGGCTTGGATGGCCCCCGGTTTCAAGAGATCGGAGGCAGTTCCCCACGATTTACCCGCCCAAAACGAGAGCCGTCGCCCGGGCACAGCTGCGCTCCCTCGCCCCGTTCTTACGGGGCCGGGACGAGCTTCGCTCGCCCTGAGAGGGGTGGGGTGAGGGGCCTCTCTCCGCGGGTGAGGCGGTCGTTGGATCTGTACCCCCTCACCGGAATCCGCGCTGCGCGCGCATTCCGACCTCTCAAGCGGGGAGAGGTGAAAACGGATAGGCGTTTATTCCTGAAGCTGGCGCTTCAGCGACTCCACTTCCTCCGACAGCGCATTGTCCTTGGAGACCAGGGCCTCGATCTTGCGCACGGCGTGCAGCACCGTGGTGTGGTCGCGTCCGCCGAAGCGGCGGCCGATCTCGGGGAGCGAGCGCAGGGTCAGGGTCTTGGCGAGATACATCGCGACCTGGCGCGGGCGCACCACGTTGGCGGTGCGGCGCGAGGAGAGCAGGTCGGAGCGGCTGACATTATACTGCCGGGCCACCACGCGCTGGATGTCCTCGATCTTGATCCGCTTCGGCTCCTGCGGCCGCACCAGGTCACGCACCTCGTGCTCCGCCATCTCCAGCGTCACCGGCCGGTTGTTGAGTTTCGAGTGAGCGAGCAGACGGTTGATCGCGCCTTCGAGGTCGCGGCCGTTATGGGTGATGGTGCGCGCCAGATAATGCAGCACCTCCTCCGGCACCTCGAACGTCGCGTGATGGGCGCGGGCGGCCGCGACGCGCGACTTGAGGATGCCGTGGCGCAGCTCCTCGCCGAGCGAGCCCATCTCGACAACGAGGCCGCCGGCAAGCCGCGAGCGCACGCGGTCGTCGAGGCTTTCGAGATCGGACGGCGGACGGTCGGCCGCGATCACGACCTGGCGGCCGGCGTCGATCAGCGCGTTCAGCGTGTGGCAGAACTCGGCCTGGGTCGACTTGCCCTGCAGGAATTGGAGGTCGTCGATCACGAGCACGTCGATGCCGCGCAGCGCCTCCTTGAAGGCCAGCGCCGTCTGCGTCTTCAGCGCGGCGACGAAGCCGTACATGAACTTTTCCGCAGTCAGGTACAGCACCTTGCGCTCATTGCCGGAATTGCCGGCCCAGGTCACCGCCTGCAGCAGATGCGTCTTGCCGAGCCCGACGCCGGCATGGATGTAGAGCGGGTTGAACATCACGGGGTCGCCGCGGCGGCCTTCCGCGACCTGACGCGCAGCCGCATGCGCCAGCGTGTTGGAGCGGCCGACGACGAAGCTCGCGAAGGTCAGGCGCGGATCGAGCGGCGAGCCGCCGAGCGCGTCATGATTGGCCGAGACCGGCGCCGTCGCGGTCGAGCGCAGCTCCGGCGTCGGCATACGTCGCGTCTCGACCGGCACTGGTGCTTCCTTCGGCTGCGCCACCGGGCGCACCGCGGAGCGGACGGTGAGATCGATGCGATGCACTTCCGGCATCTCGGCCTGCCAGCACGACAGCACGCGCTCGGCATAATGGGCCTGGATCCAGCTCTTCAGGAAGCGCGTCGGCACCGAGAGCCGCACGCTCTCGTCCTGCACGCCTTCCAGATCCATGCGTGCAAACCAGCTCGTGTAAACGTCCTCGCCAACGCTCGAGCGCAGCCGACCCTTCACGCGTGACCAGCGATCCTGTTCCATTGTCATCGTCAGAAAACTTCTCTTGAGAGATTTAGTTGCGTGGTGAGCGCCATGAAGAGTTCCTGCTGTCAGGGTTTCTGTCATGGTGCGACCTCAGAGCGAGTCCATCGTCAGGCATAGCTCGGCCGCTCGGCGAGAACGCCGCGTCCGGTCAGCGATGTCAGAGATGGAGGGTTCGCGAGGTCAGCGCGTACTCGGCGCTCCGTCACACGCGGGGGGCTGGAGGTCGGACTGATCTAAACCGGCATCGTTCGAATTGGAGACGTGCTTCAATACCGCGTTGAGTCCGTAAGACATGATACCTCCCCGTCCTGCCGTGATTACTCACGACAAGGTCCTGCGTGTCCAAAAGACAGCCGCGGCTTACGATGTCGCGGATGCCTGCCCGTGTACTAATCGTCCGTTCGACTTCGCCGCCTTGCGTGCCGGGGTAGCTTTGCGATGTCCCTCATATGCGCTTGGCACGAGGCGGGAAGATCCCGCTTGGAGACATTCAGACAAACAGCTACCATTCCCATATTGCTATGGGTTGTGAACCGACATCGCTTGTTGAAGCGTCGCCTACGTGCACACCGCCGCCGATTTGCACGCTCGCCCCGTTTCCTAAACCGCGCTGGTCTGAAGATCGTGGGCGCCGCTGACGACCTAAGGAATACACTAAGCGGAAAGACTCGCAACGGAATTGATTCACACTTGAGGCATCAAAAAACTTGACCTCGGTTAACGTCGCGCGCGACTTGTGCACAGGCTTCGGAGCAAGTTTTTGGATTCGTGCACAGAATCGAGAACGCCAGACCTCATGTGACAATTCTCCGCCACCGCCAATTTTTTTTACAATTTCGTCATGCACTCGACGCGCGGGACGAATTTTCCAAATGCTTGCGGTCGCTATGTTGATAAGTGATTAGCGAGACATCGTTTTTTGAGTCTCGTTTCACAGGGTAACTCCCACGCTGCATGCGCTCCTGTGAATCTACGGTGTGTAGAACTTTCGTCGCCTGCGGATTCAATTCGGGCCCGCAGCACAGCACTTTTCGCAATGCAGTGAAAGTTTCCGCTGTTGCAACTCAGCGGCAGGTAGAACTACGGAACGAAGAATAGCGCAGGCGATGCGAACCTTCCAATCGAAGATCGATCGTGCGTGTCGCCTTTCCGTGAATATGACAGGCAACAAAAAAGCCCGGCGCGATGCCGGGCTGTTTGACGCGTGCGATGTTCGATCGATCAGTCGACCGATCGATCCGCCCTGACTTGCCGAGCTTACTTGGCGAGCTTGGCGATCTGCGCGGTGAGGCGCGAGACTTTGCGACTGGCGTTGTTCTTGTGAATGATGTTGCGCTGCGCGGCACGCATCAACGCGGGCTCGGCATTCGCCAGCGCCTTCACGGCTGCGGCGCGATCGCCGGTGGCGATGGCTTCCTCGACGGTCCGCACGACACCGCGCATCTGGGTGCGGCGCGACTTGTTGACGGCGGTGCGGCGGGCGATCTTGCGCGTCGCTTTCTTGGCGGAAGTGGTATTGGCCATGGTCTCAATATCCTTTGCGGGTACCGGTCGCGTCTTGGTCGGGTAGCGCCGGCTTGCTTGACCGCGTAATCGACGCTCGGATTTAGGGTGTTCGGTTGCTGGGCCGTCCCGGGAACATGAGGCCTCATAGAGCTCTAAGCTCAAGGAGCCTGCAACTGCTCAAAGAACAGCGGCGGCAGGATTGCGCCCGCCGCCAGTTGGCGCCCTTATAGAGAGGGTCTTCGGCACCGTCAACGCTTTCTGGGCCGGAAAAGCGGCCTCAGGGCGCTCCAGGGGGCGCCGTAACGCCCTGAAGAGGTTGAATTTCTGCCGTCGCCCGGCTATTGGCTGGCGGCGTTATATCGGGTCCTCCGATCGGGCGACCATATAAGGTGAGGCATGATCCGCGGCTTTTTCCGACTGATTGGGCTGTTGCTGCTCGCCGGCGGGTTCATCTTCATGGTCTATGACGGCGCCCGCTGGGTGGCCGACCAGACCCTGAAGTTCACCCGGTTCGGCCAGTTCTGGAACGACATCAATCAGGCCAGCCAGTCGGCCTTCCGCACCTGGGTCGAGGCCAAGGCGCCCTGGCTCTGGACCTCCGTGATCCGCCTGCTGCTGGATCAGCCGGTCTTCGCCGTCCTCGGCATTCTCGGCATCCTGCTGATGATCCTGTTCCGGCCGCGGAAACCGCTAATCGGCTATTCCCGGGATTGATCCTCAATTCCCGCCGGGATTGAGCGCTGCGCGGCGCGCGGCGTAACAACTCTGCCCACGCTCACGTAGATCGCTATATTCCCACCTGATCGCGAGCACGCCGCCTCGAGCATCTGGCTCAGGCGACGGACGGCTCGTTTCGGAGACCCATCATGCTGTTCATGCGCAAGACCACCGCATTGCCGAGCGCAGCTGACGCGCTGCCCGGCCGTGCGCAGGCCATTCCGACCGCGACCACCCATTTCGTCAACGGCAGCAGGCTCAAGCCGCCTTATCCCGCCGGCCTCGAGCAAGCGGTGTTCGGGCTCGGCTGCTTCTGGGGCGCCGAACGGAAATTCTGGGAGCTCGGCGATGGCATTTACACCACCGCTGTCGGCTATGCCGGCGGCCACACGCCGAACCCGACCTATGAAGAGACCTGTTCGGGCCGCACCGGCCACACCGAAGTGGTGCTGGTCGTGTTCGATCCGAACAAGATCTCTTACCAGGCGCTCTTGAAGACGTTCTGGGAGAGTCACAACCCGACGCAGGGCATGCGCCAGGGCAACGACGTCGGCACGCAGTACCGAAGTGCGATCTACACCTCTTCCGATGCGCAGAAGAAGGCGGCTGACGAGTCGAAGGCGCTCTATCAGAAGGCACTCGCAGCAAAAGGTCTCGGTGCCATCACCACCGAGATCGCGCCATCAGGCGAATTCTATTTCGCCGAGGATTACCATCAGCAATATCTGGCGAAGAATCCCGCCGGCTATTGCGGCTTAGGGGGCACCGGCGTGTCCTGCCCGATCGGAGTGGGCGTGAGCGCGTAAGCTAGCCGCGAACTCGATGCACCTCTCCCGCTTGCGGGAGAAGTCGCATTGCATCGCAGATGCGGGTGAGGGCTCTTTCCTCTAGGAGACTGTCCCATCGTGGAGAGACCCTCTCCCCAGCCCTCCCTCCGCAAGCGGGAGAGGGAGCGTACCGCGCGCATGGCGGGCATCGTCGGGTCATCGCTCCCCGCAAACGCTTTATTAACCATAACCGGTGCATCACTGGAACTGTCTCGTTTCGAGGGATGGGTCCGGTGCCAGTTGCACGCGCGTTTCGATCGTCGATCACGGCAGTGGCCTTGGCAGCGTCCGCCGCGCTGACCCTTGGCGGCTGCATGCAGACCGCCGGTCCCGTCGCGGTGATGCCAGCTCGCGCCGATCTCGACTCGATGGCCTATGGCCAGCCTTATGGCGCTCCGCAGCCGGTCGTCGTTGCCAACAATGGCGGCGGTGCCATCGCGGCGCTCAGCAATTCCTTTGCCGCTTCGCCCGCACCCATGCCGGTCGGCTACGCCGCGCCGATGGCGGGGCCGGTGCGCTACGACGCCTCCTACCATCTCGACGCCGGCGACAAGCTCCGCGTCGTGGTCTACGGCCAGGAAGGCCTCACCAACAGCTACGCCATCGATGCCGGCGGCTCCATCACCATGCCCCTGATCGGCGCGGTGCCGGCACGCGGCCGCACCACCGCCGGCCTTGCCGGCGAGATCGCCGCGCGCCTGCGCAACGGCTATATCCGCGAACCCTCGGTCGCGGTCGAGATCGAATCCTATCGCCCGTTCTTCATTCTCGGCGAAGTCACCGCGCCGGGCCAATATCCCTATGTGCCGAACATGACGGTCGAAAGCGCGGTCGCGATCGCCGGCGGCTTCTCGCCCCGCGCCAAGCGCGACGTGGTCACCGTCACGCATACCGAGCAAGGCGGCTCCATGCGCGCCGTGGTGCCGCTCGGCACCCCCTTGAATCCTGGCGACACCGTGTTCGTCGGCGAGCGCTGGTTCTAGCTCACCGCCTGAAATCCAGCCGCCCGTTCGGAAAACATCCGTCGATCCTGTCAGCGTCGACCACGCGCCCGACCCACGGCCTGGTGATCGCCGGCGTGGTCAAATTGATGTATTTCCCGACTAGGCGCTCCGCGCCGTCGCGCGCGGCATCGATCAGCCCGTGCCGGTGGCCATGGTCCCAGTCGAAGCGCAGATAGATCCGGCTCCCCGCGATGCGGATGTCCGCGCGCCCCTGTTTCCACTTGTCCGGCGTGTCGCCGGCAATGGTCGGATCGGCGCCGCCATTCCAGCGGCTCGCCCAGAGACCCTCGATCGGATCGGATGGCGCTGCGATCGATGCCCATGCCGCCGCATTGCGGTCCGCCGCATCGCCGGGCAGCGTGGCCGTCGCGGCATAGTCCATCACTTCGGAATCATCGGGCGAGGGGACATCCATGGTTCCAAACGGATTGCGGATGACGAGGTGCGTGATGGCTCGCTGCATGGCGATCTCCGGCGTGAGTTGGCTTGACTGGCCAGCTCTATCGCCGCGCACCACGCTGCGCCCACCCGATTTCCGCTCTGAGGGAGGAGAGAGAGGCGGGCGCTACTTCTTCAAATGCGTCGCGAAGAATTCCATGCTGCGCGGCCAGGCGATGTCGGCGCTGGTCTTGTCGTAGCTCGCCCGCTCGTCGCAATGGAAGCCGTGCTGGGCGCCAGGATAGACGAAGACCTCCACGTCCGGCCGCTTCGCCTTGACGGTCTCGACGTCGCTTAGGGGAATGCCTTGGTCCTTCTCGCCGAAATGCAATTGCGTCGGCACCTTCGGCGTCTCGTCGGCAAAGCGCACGACGGCGCCGCCGTAATAACCGATCGCGGCCTTCAGGCCGGTCAAGCGCGTCGCCGCGACAAAGGCGATGCTGCCGCCAAGACAGAAGCCGATGATGCCCACGGGCCCGACGCTTCTGGCGGCATCGATTGCCGCTTGCGTATCGCGCAGCATCGCGGCCCAATCGGGATTGGCGACGAACTTGCGCGCTTCGGCGATCTCGTCGGGCGAATAGCCCGACTGGAAGTTCGGCGCGGTGCGGTCGAAGATCGATGGCGCGATCGCGACATAGCCTTCGCCAGCGAGGCGATCGCAGACCGAGCGGATGTGATGATTGACGCCAAAGATCTCCTGGATCACCACCACCGCGCCCTTCGGCGCGCCTGCAGGGTCAGCGCGATAGGCGCCGAGCTGGAAATTGTCCGACGCCCTCAGTTTGATGTCTTGTCCCACGCGGGTTGTCCTTCTCTTTTGTAACGTAATTCACTCTCTCCCCTCATCCTGAGGAACGCGCCCTTCGCGCGTCTCGAAGGATGCAAGGCCGAGATGCGAGGGCCGGGCCTGCATGGTTCGAGACGCGGCTACGCCGCTCCTCACCATGAGGGGATAGATTCACTCCCACATCCAGTTCTCGCCGTAATCTTCCTTCCATCCCGCCAGCCGGCCATGGCGGAATTGCAGGAACAGGCGGTGACGGTGGGGGATCAAGCCGCTGCCGCCGATGTCGCGCAGCGCGAGGTAGATCTCGTTGCCGGGACGTCCGCGCACATATTGTAGCGGCTGTCCGAGCGCGCGGGCGGTCTGTTCGGCATCCATGCCGAAGGCGAGCGGAATGTTGTTGGACGAGGTCGCGACGAAGGGCCGGCGCGGCGGCACCGCGCCGAACGGCTCGGCCTGCGCCGCCGCCGACGATAGCGCGGCGATTGCGCCCGCCGCGAAGATCGCTCGCATCATGGTCGACGTCCCCATTGCCTGAGCCTATGCCGGCAAGTTCTTCAGGAAAGGCTCGACGGCGTCAACAAAAGCCTTGGGCTGATCGATGTTGACGGCGTGACCGGCGGCGGGGATCACGACCTTTTGTGCGCCGGGGATTTTTGCCGCCATGTAATCGGACGCGGCCAGGAACGGCGTGTCGTCGGCGCCGACCACGATCAGCGAGGGCACCTTGATGTCGGGCAGCAGCTCGATCACGCGGGCATCGCGCTGGGTCAGCATGCCGCGTGCTGCGAGCGCCAGTCCCTGGGCGTTGCGGTGACTGGCTGAGGCGCGCTCACGCGTTGCCGATTTCAGGACGTCGAGGCCTTCGCGATCGAGCCTGTCGGCGGTGGCGAACGCCCGTGCATTCCAGGCCTCGCGCGCGTCGTCCTTCTTGAAGCCGGGGCCGGTGTCGATGATCAGCAGCGCGCGGGTGCGCTCGGGATGCGCGCGATAAAAGGCGAGCGACATGTAACCGCCGAGCGACAATCCGCCGATGATCGCGCGCTTGGCGCCGACGGCATCGAGGATCGCGGCCATGTCGCCCACCGTGAGCGCTTCGCTGTAAGCCCTGGGATCATCGGGGTAGTCGGACTGGCCGTGGCCACGCATGTCCCACAAGACGAGCTTGTGCTCCTTGGCGAGCGCATCGACCTGCCCATGCCACATCGCCGACGTCGATGAGTAGCCATGCGTGAGCAGCAGAGGCGGCCCCTCGCCGTGAACCTCGTAGTAGATATTGACGCCGTCCCGATTGATCTCAGGCATTTCGCCCACCCTTGTTGTTTGTTGCTGTTGTTTCCTCACGCATCCTAGCCTGCTGGGTTACTCGGAGGAAACCGCCGGAGTCGCCGAGGCACGCATGCCTGACGCACGCGCTGTTGTGTCCAGTAGCTGCGTCGGCGTCATTGGCGCGGCCCACAACGCGCGGGTGCGGAGACCGTTTCTTCTATTCGTTCCAAATTGCATTTGCCACGGCAACCGAACGCGATCATTCTCGCCGCCAAGGTTGGCGCCAGCCCGGTGGGCGTCCGCCATTCAAGTTGCCGCCGTAAGCGGCTTCATGCACCGGCAGGGGAAGACGCCTATGCCAACTCTCACCATCAACGGGCGGAGTCTGTCCGTGGATGCGGCGAACGACACGCCGCTCCTCTGGGCGATCCGCGAGCAATTGCAGATGACCGGCACCAAGTTCGGCTGCGGTGCCGGGTTGTGCGGGGCCTGCACCGTGCACGTCAACGGCGAAGCCGTGCGCTCGTGCCAGACCATGGTCGGCGACGTCGCCGGCAAGAAGATCACCACCATCGAAGGCCTCTCCGCCAAGGGCGATCATCCCTTGCAGAAGGCATGGATCGCCGAGCAGGTGCCGCAATGCGGCTATTGCCAGTCCGGGCAGATCATGCAGGCAGCCTCGCTGCTCGCGAAGAATCCCAACCCGACCAAGGAAGAGGTCGTCGCGCACATGGACGGCAATCTCTGCCGTTGCATGACCTATTCGCGGATTCAGAAGGCGATCATGCGTGCCGCATCCGAGATGCGCACCGCGTCCACCACCTCCAACGAGCGGAGGCCCACATGAACGAGCATGTGAAGAACGTCACCCCCGAGACGACGGATCTCAGCCGCCGCTCCTTCCTGGTCGGCACCGCCGCGACCGGCCTCGTGCTCGGCTATGCCGGCGTCCCCGGCATTAATTCCGCGTCGGCCGCGGCGCCCGCCAATTTCGAGCCGAGCGTCTGGTATGCGATCTCTCCGGACGGTCTCGTCACCGTGACCTGCGGCAAGGCCGACATGGGCCAGCACATCGCCTCGACGATGGCGCAGATCGTCTGCGAGGAACTCGGCGCGAAGTGGAGCGACATGCGCGTGCAACTCGCCCCCAACGATCCGAAGTTCAACGATCCGGTCTTGGGCGCGCAGATCACCGGCGGCAGCTGGTCGACGATGATGAACTTCGAGGCGATGAGCCGGGCCGGTGCGGCCGGTCGCATCGCCTTGACGGAGGCCGCCGCCGCGGCCATGGGCTTGCCGCCCTACTTCAAGGACCAGCTCGTCGTTCGCGACTCCGTGATCTCGCATCCGAAGTCGAAGAAGCAGATGACCTTTGCCGAGATCGTCAAGAGCGGCAAGGCGACGAAGACCTTTACGCCGGACGAATTGAAGGCGATCAAGCTGAAGACGCCGGACCAGTACACCATGATCGGCGTCTCGGTGCCGCAGCTCGACATCCCCTCCAAGACCAACGGCACGGCCAAGTACGGCATCGACGTGATGCTGCCGGGCATGGTCTACGGCAAGGTGGTGACTCCGCCGGTGCGCTTCGGCGCCACGGTGAAATCGGTCGACGACAGTGAAGCCAAGAAAGTGCCCGGCTTCATGAAGGCCGTCATCCTCGACGACAAGACCGGAACCACGTCCGGCTGGGTCGTCGCGGTGGCCAACACCTATGCCAACGCCCGCAAGGCGGCGGACGTGCTGAAGATCGCCTATGACGGTGGTCCGAACGCGAAGCTGTCGAGCCAGTCGCTGCTGGATGAAGCCAAGCGGCTTCAGGGCTTGGAGGATTCCGGCCAGTTCTTCGTCAAGGACGGCGATCCCAACGCGGCGTTCGGCACGGCGGCGAAAGTGGTCGAGGCCGAGTACACCACCAGCATCAACATCCATGCGCCGCTTGAGCCAATGAACGCCACCGCGGAGTTCAAGGGCGACATCCTGCACATCTATTCCGGCAACCAGTTCGCGACGCGCTCCGGCGCCATCGCGGCGGGCGCCGCCGGGATCGATCCGAAATTCGTCGTGATGCACCAGCATTGGCTCGGCGGCGGCTTCGGCCGCAGGCTCGATGCCGACATGATGGTCCCGGCGGTGCAGGCGGTGAAGGCGGTCGGCAAGGCGGTCAAGGTGATCTACTCGCGCGAGAACGACATGACGATGGATTTCTCGCGACCGCTCACCTATCAGAAGGTCAAGGCCGGCGTGGATGGCGACGGCAAGCTCGTCGCGCTCAGCCACGACGTGGTCTCGGCCTGGCCGACCGCGCGCTGGGGGATCCCCGATATGTTATCGCCCGCTGTCGACAAGAAGGGTTCGCTCGATAGTTTCACCGTGAACGGGGCCGACTTCTTCTACACCGTGCCCAACCATTATGTGCGCGCGATCAAGAACGAGCTCGCGCACAATGCCACACCGTCGGGCCAGCTCCGTTCGGTGGCGCCGGGCTGGACCTTCTGGGCGGTCGAAAGCATGATCGACGAGATCGCGGCGGCGGCGGGCAAGGATCCCGCGCAATTCCGCATCTCGCTGCTCGACGGCGCCGGCAAGAACGGTGGCGGCGCGCAGCGGCTGCGCAACACGCTGCTCGCCGCGATGGGGCTCTCCGGTTACGGCACCAAGCAGCTGCCGAAAGGCGAGGGCATGGGGGTTGCCTGCGTCTCGTCGCAGGAACGGGAGTCCGCAAGCTGGACGGCATGCGTCGCCCATGTCGCGGTGGCGCCGTCGGGCGCGGTGACCGTGAAGAAGCTCACGGTCGCGACCGACGTCGGCACGCAAGTGCATCCCGACAACATCCGTGCCCAGGTCGAGGGCGCGGCGCTATGGGGCCTGTCGCTGGCGATGTACGAGAAGGCGACGCTGAAGGACGGTGGCATCGAGCAGACTAATTTCGATAGCTACCGGCCCTTGCGCATGAGCCAGACGCCCGAAGTCGCCGTGATCGCCAATGGCGAGAAGGCCACCGGCGTCGGCGAGCCCGCGGTGACCGTGGTCGCGCCCGCCATCGGCAACGCCATCTTCAACGCCTCAGGTGCCCGCGTCCGGGCGCTGCCGATCACGGCGGAGGCCGTGAAGGCGAGCATGAAGGCGTAAGGCGAGCTTGCGATTGCCGAATGAGATGATCCGCCGGAGGGCAGCCTCCGGCGGATTTGTTTTGGGAGATCGTCTCCACAATCTCGGTGTCATGCTCCGCGGAAGCGGGGTATCCAGTGCGCCGCGGCTTTTCGGTTCCGCGGCGCCTTGGCATACTGGGTCGCCCGGTCAAGCCGGGCGACGACAGCGGAAGGGGGGAGCGAAAGCGTCCCAAATTCCCCTTATCCATCAAGCCCATTCTACGGTGCATGGGGTTGTTTTCACGGTTTTGAAGTTCCCGGCCCCGGAACCGAAAACCCTTAAAATTGCACCGAATTCCGCAGGGTTCCATTGAGCACGCCTCTTAAGGGCCAGAGAACCTGATCCGGCTTAGGCTTGAGGCCAAATCCCAATCCCACGCCTTGGGGAAGCCATGAACGCGCCAGCCAAATCCGCCGCCAAACGCCGGCTTCTGCTCGCCTCCGACCGGAGCGACGAAAGCTCCGAGCTCGCCAGCATCCTGAAGGCAGTCGGCGACGTCTCGACGGTGACGACGCAGGAGATCCCCGACAAGCCCTCGCGCGATCTCTCCGGGCTCGTGGTCGACATCAACCTGCGCTCGCCCGAGAGCGTGCAGCGGGTACGCAACAAGCTGCGCGGCGATGCTTATCGGTCGATGCCGCGGCTGTTCGTGCTTGCGGACGCGCTGCATCACGGCACCATGCAGGCGTGGGCGCTGGGCGCCACCGACACGATTTCGCGGCCGCTCCAGGCCGACGCCATCCTGCAGCGCATTCGCGCCGCCTTCCCGGACACCGCCGCCTATGATGCGACCGACCGCGGCAAGACGCTCAACCGCGGCGTCGAGGCGGCGCATGCGGTGCTGGCGAAGATGTTCGAGAAGCTGCCGCTCGGCGTGCCCTTGACCTTCGACGACGTCATCGCCGCGGAAAGCAAGATCCTGAAGGCGATCAAGCATTCCTCGCTGCGCGAATGGCTCACCACGGTCGGCTGCCACCATGTCGGCAGCTATCGTCACTGCCTGTTCGTCACCGGCTTCGCCGTCGCCTTCGCGCAGCATCTCGGTATGCGCGAGGACGACCAGCGCCGCCTGACCCGTGCCGCGCTGCTGCACGACGTCGGTAAGGCCTTCGTTCCCGCCGCGCTGCTCGACAAGCCCGGCAAGCTCACCGACGAGGAGATGGCCGAGGTCCGCCAGCATCCGCGCCGCGGCTATGATGCGCTCGCCGTCCAAGGCGGCTTCCCGCCGGAGATGCTCGATGTGATCCTGCATCACCACGAATTTCTCGACGGCAGCGGTTATCCGAACGGCCTGTCGTCGAACCAGATCAGCGACATCGTGCGTCTGACGACGATCGTCGACATCTATGCCGCGCTGATCGAGAAGCGCGCCTACCGCATGCCGTTCACGCATTCGCGCGCGTTCGGCATGATGGAAGGCATGGTCGGCAAGCTCGACCAGCAGCTGCTGCAGGCGTTCCGCCCGGTGGCGCTGGGGTCGTTCTAGGCGAGATGCCGTAGGGTGGATTAGCCGAAGGCGTAATCCACCAAACTTCGTTCGGCATTCTCTGAAGCATGGTGGGTTACGCCTTCGGCTAATCCACCCTACGCGCTCACCCCAGCATCCTCCGCAACTCCGCCTTCGCCACCTTCTCCAGCGTCGAGCGCGGCATGTCGTCGACGAGCCTGATCTCGCGTGGCACCTTGAAGTCGGCAAGACCCTTGCGGCAGGCTTCCATCACGCGCTCGTGCAGATCGGGCGCGGCGCCCGCGACGCCGCCCTGCGGGATGATGAAGACAACAGGCACTTCGTCCAGCATCGGGTGCGGCTTCGCCACCACGGCGGCCTCGCGCACGCCTGATACGAGCGCGATCACCTGCTCGATCTCGGAGGCCGCGACGTTCTCGCCGCCGACCTTCAGCATGTCCTTGGCGCGGTCGCCGAACTTGATGAAGCCGTTCTCGAGCCGATCGACACGATCGCCGGTGAGGAAGAAGCCGTGCTCGTCAAAACTCTCGCGCGTGGCCTTCTCATTGTGCAGATATTCGGCGAACAGCGACAGGCCGGGGATGCCCTTGATCGATAGATTGCCGGTGCCGCCGATTTCGGTCGGCCGCCCGTCATCGTCGGTGATGCGGATCTGATACTCGGGAGCGGCGCGGCCGATCGACATCGGGATGTTGGGCTGATCGACTTCGCCGACGATGCCGTGGGTGATGGTCTCGGTCATGCCCCACCAGCCGATCATCTTGATGCCGAAAGCGGCGAACGCGGGCGGCTCGTTGATCGCGGTGCCCCAGAGACGGAATTTGTGATCTCCAGGGATCTCCTGCTCGAGCAGCGCCTTCATGCAGAACGGTATCGTCGAGGTCCAGGTCGCGCCGTGCTCGCGCGCGACGCTCCAGAAGCGGCTGGCGGAGAAGCGCGGCTGAATCACGCAAGTCGCCCCGACCCACAGCGTCGCCAGCATGGAGTAGGCGAGCGCGTTGGTGTGGAACAGTGGCAAGTACGCCTGATGCACGTCGCTCGCATGCAGGTCCTCATGCGCGGCGTTGACCTTGGCGCCCCACAGCGCGTTGGCGTGGGTCCACAGCACGGCCTTGGGGCGTGAGGTCGTGCCTGAAGTGTATTGCACGCTGCATGGCGCCAGCGGATCGGTCGCGCGTTTCGGGCGGTCGACGCCATCGTCGTACAGGGATTCAAAGCTGTCGCCGCGCGAGGTCGCTTGCGCAGGTGCTGCGCCGGCATCATGCGAGGTCACCGCCATCCAGCTTATGTTGCGGCAGTTCTGCGCGATGATTTCCGCATAGGCCGGCTGCGTGATCGCGGCGACCGCGCCACAATGATCGGCAAAATACGCGATCTCGGCCGGCGCCGAGCGGGTGTTGGTGGTGACCGCGATGGCGCCGAGTTCGACACAGGCAAACCAGGCCAGCATCGCCTCGATGCAATTGTCCAGATGAATGAGCACATATTCGCCAGGCCGGACGCCGCGCCGTGCCAGCCCCGCCGCGAGCGCGCCGACCCGCTCGTGAAACGCGCCATAGCTCCAGCGCCGCGCCGGCGCATCGAACGGCGCCCAGATCAGGAACGGATGGTCACGCCGGACCTCGGCGCGCATCTTGAGCAACCAGGGCACGTCGATCCCGTCGAATGGGCCCACGATTCCGGCGGTGGTTTGTTGAAGTGGCATGGCTCCTCCCCGTGCAGCCTGCATCTTGATGGCGGCCGTCTCTTGATGATTGCGTCTTCCTGCCATCGGATGAGGCCGGGAGCAAATCGGGAAGCGCTGGCGCGAAGTGAGGCGTGTTCGGTCTCTCCCCGTCATGGCCGGGCTTGACCCGGCCATCCACGTCTTGGCCATGCAGCACGGAGAACGTGGATGCCCGGGACAAGCCCGGGCATGACGACCGAGTTTGTAGCGCCTGGTTGCCTCAATCCTCGTACGACGAGATCTCGATCAGGCTGCCATCCGGATCCCGGCAATAGACCGAGCGCAGCGTGCCGCAGGCGCCCTGCTTGAGAACCGGGCCTTCCGCGATCGCGACGCCGTGTGCCTGCAGATGCGCCACCACCTCGTCGGGCGCAGCGGAGGTGAGGAAGCAGAGGTCCTCGCTGCCGGCGGTCGCCTGGTCCGCGGTGAACCACTCCACCTTGTCGGCATCGCGCGGCCGGACGTTGATCTTCTGGTTACCAAAGTGAAGCGAAGTCCGCGGCGCTTTGCCGCCACCGGGATCGAACACCTTGACTTCCATGCCGAGAATCCTGCGGTACCACTCCGCACTGGCCGCGACATCGGCGACGTTGATCACGAGATGATCGAGAGCTTCGACCTTGACCGGCATGCCTTATCCTTTCGTCGTGATGCGTCCCGTGCACTTTCCGCCTGCGGCAAGCTTTGTTACAACCCCGCCGACGCCGGGTTCAAGCTATCCGGCTTCAAGAACAACACGTTGGGAGAACCCTTGAGATGATCACTCGCCGTACCGCGCTGGGCCTGCTCGCCGCCAGTCCGCTTGCAGCCACCCCGCTGTCGAAGGCTCTTGCCGCCGATTATCCGGCCCGGCCCGTGAAATGGGTGGTCGGCTATCCGCCGGGCGGCGCCACCGACATCCTGGCGCGACTGATCGGCCAGCGGCTCTCGGAAAAGTTTGGCCAGCAATTCGTGATCGAGAACAAGCCGGGTGCCGGCAACAACATCGCCACCGAATCGGTCATCAATGCCGAGCCCGACGGCTACACGTTGCAGCTGGTCAACCCGGCCAACTACATCAACGCCTCGCTCTACACCAATCTGAAGTTCAACTTCGTGCGGGACATGGCGCCGGTCGCTTCGTTCCAGCGCGTTCCGAACGTGATGACCGTCAACAAGGACGTGCCGGCCAAGAACGTCGTCGAGTTCATCGAATATGTGAAGGCCAATCCCGGCAAGGTCAACATGGCCTCGTCGGGTAACGGCACCTCGGTGCATCTGTCCGGCGAGATGTTCATGGCCATGACCGGCTGCAAGATGCAGCACGTGCCCTATCGCGGCGCCGCGCCCGCGATCACCGACATGCTCGGCGGCCAGGTGCAGGTGATCTTCGACAACATGCCCTCGATCATCCAGCACATCCGCTCCGGCTCGCTTCGTGCGATCGGCGTCACCACCGCAGAGCGCTCGCCGCAGCTCCCCGACGTGCAGGCGATCGCCGAGACCGTGAAGGGCTACGAGGCCAGTGCGCTGTTCGGCATGGGCGCTCCGAAGAACACGCCGAAGGAGATCATCGCCAAGCTCAACAGCGAGATCAACACGCTGATGAAGGAGCCCGACATGACCAAGCGTCTGGTCGAGCTCGGCGGCGAGCCGCGGGTGCAGACCCCGGAGGCGTTCGGCGAGGAGATCAAGGCCGAGACCGAGAAGTGGAAGAAGGTCGTCGAGTTCGCCGGCCTGAAGGTCGACTAGCGATCTTTTGATGGCCAGACATGGAGCCCTGCCTTGCGGCAGGGCTTTTTCTTGCGTGGCTTGTTTCGTTGATGCGGAATAAAACGGCACTGCGAAACCTGATGATAGATGGCGCCGTATCCCGTGCCAGCTAGAGAGGAGTTGGATCATGCGCAAGACGCAATTGGTGCTGCTGATGCTCGGGGCGGCGGTCCTTGCCGGCTTCGCCACCGTCACGCCCGCCGCGGCGCGCGACTATCCATGGTGCGCCCAGGGTGGCGAGTATGATTATCCCGGCGAATGCGCCTACAACAGCTATGAACAATGCCAGGCCAGCGTGTCGGGCCGGCTGCTGTATTGCGATCGCAATCCTCGCTTTGGCTACGGCCAGGAGCAGCCGCCGCAACCTCGGCCCCACCGACGCACGCGGCCCGTCGCGCCGTACTAGCGCGATCAACGTTCCCTACTGAGCGCTGCCTGATCACGCACTCGTGCAGAACCGTGTGCTGAGGTTCTGGCTTGACGCGTTCCCGTTTGCACTTATACTAAACCTTATGGTTAAGTATCAGGACGAGACGCTGGACCGGACGTTTGCGGCGCTATCCGACCCGACGCGCCGTGCCCTGCTGGCACGGCTCGGCGACCAGGACTGCCTGTCGGTGAGCGAACTGGCCGCACCGTTCCCGATCTCGCTGCCGGCGGTCATGAAGCATCTCGACGTGCTCACGGATGCGGGCCTGATCGTGCGGGAGAAGACCGGGCGCACGGTCGCCTGCCGGCTCACCGCGCAGCCGATGGAGCAGGCGATGAACTGGCTCAATCGCTACGCGCAATTCTGGTCCGACAATCTCGATCGCCTTGCCGCCTTCGTGGAGGAAGAGACATGGCCAACGCAGCCGTCAACGCCGAACTCAGTGCCGCCGAGCGCGCAACGGAACGCCCAAGCCTCACGCTCACGCGCCGGCTCCGCGCGCGGCCGGAAAGGGTCTACGCGGCCTGGACGAAAGCCGAGCAGCTAGCGCAATGGTTCGGGCCGCCGCACATGAAGCCTGCGACGCTTCGAGCCGAACTCGACGTCCGCACCGGCGGCAACTTTCGCATCAGCTTCACCCGTGATGACGGCGAATATTTCGAGGCCGGCGGTACCTATCGCGACGTCGTGCCGAACGAGCGGCTGGTCTTCACCTGGGCCTGGCATTCGACGCCGGAGCGCGAATCGCTGGTGACGATCACGCTGAAGCCGGACAGCGCCGGCACCTTGATGGTCTTCCATCACGCGCAGTTCTTCGACGAAACCGCCCGCGACAACCATCTGCGCGGCTGGAGCTCGTTCTTCGACAAGCTCGATGCCTTCGTCGCCTGATCCCGATCAGAGGAGGACACCATGCAGCAACATCAGATCGTCTCGCGCGAGCAATGGATCGCCGCCCGCAAGGCTCATCTGGCCCATGAGAAGGAGCTCACTGCGGCCCGCGAACGCCTGGCCGAGGAGCGCCGTGCCTTGCCCTGGGTCAAGGTCGACAAGAACTACGTGTTCGACGGACCGAACGGCAAGCTGACGCTCGGCGATCTCTTCAAGGGCCGGCCGCAGCTCGTGGTGCAGCACGTGATGTTCGCACCGGATTGGGACGCCGCCTGCAAGAGCTGCTCGTTCTGGGCCGACGGTTTCGAGCGCATGGTGCCGCATCTTGCCGCGCGCGACACCAGCATGGTTGCGATTTCACTTGCGCCCGTTGCCAAGCTCGACGCGTTCAAGAAGCGGATGGGCTGGACCTTCGATTGGGTCTCCTCGGGAAGCAACGACTTCAACTACGATTACGAAGTCTCGTTCACGCGCGAGCAGATCGACAAGGGTGTGCCGAAATACAATTTCGGCACCACGCCGTTCTACGGACCCGAGCTGCCCGGCATCAGCGTGTTCTTTCGCAATGAGGCTGGCGAGATCTTCCACACCTACTCATGCTTCGCCCGCGGCCTCGATATGATGAACGCCGCCTATCAATACCTCGACCTCACGCCGCTCGGCCGTCACGAGGAGGGCTTGCCCTATCCGATGGACTGGGTTCGCCTGAGCGACCAGTACGAACCGCAGGCGACGAAGGAGGCGTGCTGCCACGAGTGAGGGGGCACCTCGCTCAGCAATGTCGTCCTGGCCTTGCCAGGACGATGGCGGCGTTTGGGGTGGCGCAAGTCGCCGTTTTACCGCTTCGCGTCCGCCTGCTCCGTGGCGGTGCACGAGATCAGCATCGTGTAGGCGCGGGCGTTGCCGGCGATGTCGGTGGTTTTGAGCTCTCCCTTGGGCTCGGCGGTCTGGTAGGGCACCACGGAATTGTCAAGGAAGTCGCGCAGCGCGCCGGTCTTGATGGCGAAGTTGATGTTCTCGGGAATATCGCCAGTCACAGCGGCGATGCGCAATCCCGGGATCTTGCCGGTGACCACGCCCACGATCTGGCCGGTGGTGTCGAACAGCGGGCCGCCGCTATTGCCGGGCTGCACGGGGGCGCTGATTTGCAGGAAACGCGTGTCATTGCGCATGCCGCTCAATGAGCTCACGATACCCGTCGTCACGGTGAAGTCCGAGCTGAGCAGTCCGTGGTAGGGAAATCCGATCGCGACGACGGAATCGCCGGAGTGGAACGAGCGGTCGCGGATACGGGCAAAGTCCTTGAATGCCGTCGTCGACGGCGCCTGAAGCAAAGCGAGGTCATTGTTGGCGTCGGTCGAAACGACGCGCAGCACCATCGCGGCCTCGCCGGTGAGGTTGCCCTTGATGTCGCCGACGCAGCCATTGATCACATGATTGTTGGTGACGAGGTGCCCGCTCGCGCTCACCACAAAGCCGGTGCCGCTCTTGCCTCTGCCGGATTTGCCGGACGCCGGCGGCGCCTGCTTGTCCGGCGCGGCCTGCGGCTTGGCGGCCACCTTGGTGAGGTCACCGGCCTTGCTGAGCCCATCGGCTTTTACCCGGGTAACGCAATTGGCCAATGCCGTGACCACGGTTCCGGCGGACGTCAGGTCGAAATTGAGGACAGTGCGCCCACTCGTTGCGACCATCAGGCCTGCCTTCTGAAACGTTCGCGTGACGTTGGCAGGCATGACCGCGGTAAGCATGTTCGGTTGATTGGCCGTGGCGAACAGCCGAGCCTGCTCCTGCCCATCGAAGATGACATCGATCGCGGCGTTCTCGCCTTGCTTGAAGCGGTAGCTGGGACTCGCGAAGCTCAGGGTCCATGAACCGGCAGCATTTTGGCCCACGACGAGCATGACGCCGTTTGCATAAGGTGCCGTTGCTGCGCAATGGGAGAAGGCGCCCGTTTGGTCGTTGCTGAAGGCACCGCCGATCCAGTTGCCGACATTGACGGAGCCGAACGGCCCCGCCGCATTCGCGGCTCCGACGACACCCATCTGCAAAAAAGACGCGACGATTAATGACCTAAGCCACATACCAGCCCCCGGAACGCTCTTGGACGCATCTTATCTGCGGAAGCGGGCGCCGCGCAACCGGCAGTTGTCCGTCCCGACGGAATCCTCTCGCGGCGACTTTCGGACTTGCCTTTACTTTGCAGCGCTATATACTTTGCAATACAAAGTAACGGGACAGCAATCCCGAAATGAGCGGAACGAGGCTTCGGCGTTGCCAATGCGCGATCTCGACAAGGCTTTGGCCGATATCGTGGCGATCCGCAGCCAGATCGCGGCCGGCACGGCATTCCGCGGTTACGGCCCGGCGACGATGGCCGCGACCGGTGCCGTCGCACTCATCACGGCCGTCCTGCAATTCTGGCTGCTCGGCGATCCCACCACTGAGCCGCTCGGCTTCTTCGTCGGCTGGTTTGTCGCCGCCGCACTGTCCGTCCTGATCATCGGGGTCGAGATGCGCGCGCGTTCGCGCCGCCATCATTCGGGTCTGGCCGATGCCATGATCCACCAGGCGGTCGAGCAGTTCCTGCCCGCGGGCGTTGCCGGCGTGCTGCTCGCGGTGGTGATGTGGAAGTTCGCGGCCGAGACGTTGTGGCTGCTGCCGGGCCTGTGGCAGATCCTGGTGTCACTCGGCATCTTCGCCTCCGTCCGCTCGCTGCCGCGCACCGTCGCGTTCGCCGGCGCCTGGTATTTCGTGTCCGGCTTTTCAGTGGTGGTGATTGCGAGCCAGACCCACGCGCTGTCGCCATGGACCATGGGCCTGCCCTTCGTGATCGGGCAGTCGGTGATGGCGGCCATTCTGCATGTCGCATCCGGAGACCATGATGTCGAAGACTGACAGCGCACCCTTCTCCTACGAGGGGCTAGATCGCGTGATCCACGAGAAGGCGAGGCTTGGGCTTCTGACCTCGCTGATGGCGCATCCCAAGGGGTTGGCATTCGCCGACCTCAAGCAGCTGTGCGGCCTCACTGACGGCAATCTCAGCCGGCACCTTGCCGTGCTCCAGGAGGCCGGCCTCGTCGACGTGACCAAGGGCTACGAAGGCAACCGTCCGCACACCACCTGCCGCCTCACCAAGACCGGGCGCCGCCGCTTCCTCGACTATCTCGCCGTGCTGGAGCGCCTGGTGCGCGACGCCGCCAAGGCCGCCGGCCGCGAGGCGCCGCCGCTCGGCCGGCTCGGCATCGTCTCGACCTGATCCTCCCCTTTTTTGACCGGAGACTTTGCAATGCAAAGTGATGCGTCCCTTAACGAGAAGCTTCATGTCGGCATCATCATGGACGGCAACGGGCGATGGGCGACACGGCGCGGCCTGTCGCGCCTGCGCGGCCACGAGGCCGGGGTCGAGGCCATCCGCCGCATCGTCGAGGCCGCGCCCAAGCAGGGCATCGGCACGCTGACGCTCTACGCCTTCTCGACCGACAATTGGCGGCGGCCAAAGGCCGAGGTTGCCGCACTGATGACCTTGCTGCGCTTCTATCTCGCCAATGAAGTGCAGAGCCTGGTCAAGAACGGTGTGCGCCTCACCGTGATCGGGCGTCGCGATCGCCTGCCTGAAGGCATCGCCAGCGCGATCGCGCGCGCCGAGCAAACTACCACCGAAGGTAACGCGCTGCATTTGCGCATCGCGGTCGACTATTCCGCGCGCGACGCCATCCTCAATGCTGCGGCGAAGGCGGCGGCGCTGACCAGCATCACCCGCGAAGCCTTCTCGCAGCTCGTCACCGGCGAGGCCGGCCTGCGCGACGTCGATCTCATCATCCGCACCTCGGGCGAGAAGCGGCTGTCGGACTTCCTGCTCTGGGAAGGCGCCTATGCCGAGCTGCACTTCACCGAGCGGATGTGGCCCGAGTTCGACGCGGGCGATCTCGCCGCGGCCCTGGCCTCCTTCCACGGCCGCGAGCGCCGCTTCGGCGGCCTTCAGGCGATCATGCCCGAGGAGGTGCCGTCACTCTCCCGTGTGTGACGCGCGGCACGTGCAAACGAGCTGTTCGTTTTCAGCCGCATGATTGGCAGCCATGTCCAAGCGGCTGGCGTGCGGCCTCGGTTAGGTGTGCAACCCCCAGCAACCTGCCGAAAGCGTCACGCATGTCACAGCTGTTTCCGGGAGCCGTCGTCGAGCCGGTCGAGCTGGCCGAAGCGAAGGGCCTTGTCTGCATCAGAACCGCCAGCGCATCCGATGTGGAGAATCTGTCGGTCTATTTCACCGGCCTTTCCGCGACGTCGCGCAACAAGCGCTTCAGCGGTGCGCGAGCGGACCCCGGCGCGGTCGCGGCCGAATGCATCGCCAAGAGCGGCGGTCTCGATCATTTCACCTTGCTCGCCGAGCTCAGAGAGGACGGGCGGGGCAGGATCGTCGGCGAAGCGCGATACGCCTACGACGCGGCGGCACGGCACGGCGAATTTGCCATCTCGGTCGCCGATGCCTTCCAGCGCAACGGCGTTGGCCTTCAGATGATGACGGCGATGGAGACGCTCGCGATCGATCTCGGCCATGAGATGATCGCCGCCGAGACGGCGCGCACGAACGCCGAGATGCGCGGTCTCGCCAGGAAGGCCGGATTTAGCGATACCGGGCTCGGAGACTGGCAGTCGGTTCATCTCGCAAAACGCCTGTCGCGATAGCCGGGCCTGCCGTAAACCCGCTTGCCCGCGAAGACCGAGCGGTCGAACTGCGGCGCTGCGTCCATCCGCGGGGCTGGACTGCATCGTCGAATTCTGGTGTCGTGGCGTGCCCTCAATTGCTTGTGTGCGCATGCCGCCCTTCAAGACCATTCGCGCCCGTGCCGAGAAACGCAAGGGCGGGCCCAAGGCCCTGGAAAAGCTGATGCCGGCGAAGCCCGACCTGAAGCGTCTGGCGAAGCTTGGCGACGATCGCATGCTGGCCGAGATGACCAAGCGCGTGTTCTGCGCCGGCTTCGCCTGGAGCGTGATCGATGAGAAATGGGATGGCTTTGAAGAGGCCTTCCTGCATTTCCAGCCGGCCAAGCTCGGCTTCCAGCCCGAGGACTATTGGGAAGGCCTTTTGCGCGACGCGCGCATCGTGCGCAACGGGGCCAAGATCATGTCGGTACGCGACAACGCCGCTTTCGTGCAGGAGATCGCGAAGGAGCATGGCAGCTTCGGCAAGTTCCTGGCGAAATGGCCCTCGTCCGACCAGATCGGCCTGCTCGATCTCCTGACCAAGCGCGGCAGCCGTCTCGGAGGCAACACCGGCCAGATGCTGCTGCGCTTCGTCGGGTGGGACGGTTTTGTCACGTCAAAAGATGTCGTCGTCTGCCTGCGCGACGCCGGTCTCGACATTGCCGAAGAGGTCAAGTCGAAGGGCGATCTCGCCAAGGTGCAAGCGCAGTTCAACGCCTGGGCCGAGGAGACCGGCCTGCCCTATACTTATCTGTCACGCATCTGCGCGCTATCGGTGGGCGAGAACCGCAGCGAATAGCAGAACGCCTCGGGAGAAGCGCCTACCAGGCCGCACGACCTGCTCGGAGACGGCGCCGACCGCATCCGGATTGTCCAAGCCGCCGATTAGCGCAGCTCGCGGGCAGATCGTGTGCATCTTGTGGCGATCTCGTGCCGTGAGCGCGGCAGATGCAGCGCGCGATCACAAATTACATTTCGCCGGAACATTTGCCCGCAGCACCTGTTCGGGGTTGAGCCAGGCGGACAAAGGCGCAGGGAACGCGCGCTCCCGCCCCGGCCAATGAAACCGGACACAGAAACGGAGCAGCTCATGAAGCTCACATCCGAACAGGTGAAGCAGACCGTCAACCAACTCGGCGCTCAGGTGCTGCCCGACGAACATCCCGCCATGCCGCAGCTCAACAGCATGTTCGGCGAGCACACCTTCTTCGTCGACGAAATGGGCCTCAAGGTCCTCGAGCCCACCGCGTCGGTCGGTGCCGATCGCCAGAGCGGTGAAGTCGTCAGCCTCGCCGATTGGGGCGATTCCGACCTGACGCGTCTTATGGCGCACGAGCCCGAGCCGACCGGCGTGATCGTGGTGTTCGAGCACGTGAGGCATTGAGGGCCCGAGCGAGTCTCCTTCATCGGTGACGGGTCCTGGAAAGGCCCGCCACCGTCGCTCGTGCATCGCGAGCGCTATGCCGCTGTCGGGGAGCCTCAAATGCCCAATGTCAGCTGCGGCTCCGCATCGTCTCCAGCCTGGAGGGCGGACAGCGAGACACCCAGCAGCCTGACGCGCTTTCGCAGCGGCATCTCGGCCTCGAGCAGGCCGCAGGCTAACCGCTCAAGACCGTCGCTGTCCCTGACCGCGGCTACGACGGACCTGCTGCGCGTGATGATCTCGAAGTCGGCAAACTTGATCTTCAGGGTCACGGTGCGGCCGCGATGACCGGTGGCCTCGCAATGGCGCCAGACTTTGTGGACGAGAGGCCTGAGTTCGGCGGCCAGCGCGTCATATTCGGCAAGGTCGGTCGAGAAGGTGTTCTCCGCCCCGATGGACTTGCGAATCCGATTGGCCCGGACCGGCCGGTCGTCGACGCCGCGCGAGATCCAGTAATAATAAGCGCCCGACTTGCCGAAATTCGCGTTCATGAACTCCAGCGTCTGGTTGCGGATGTCGAGACCGCTGAACAGGCCGAGCGCGTTCATCTTCGCAGCTGTCGCCGGCCCGATGCCGTGAAACTTGCCGACTGGCAGTGTCTCGACGAAGGCCGGTCCCATCTCCGGCGCGATCACGAACTGGCCGTTGGGCTTGCGATGATCGGAGGCGAGCTTTGCCAGAAACTTGTTGTAGGAAATGCCCGCCGAAGCGTTGAGGCCGGTCTCGGCCTTGATCTTCTCGCGGATCCGCAGCGCGATGTCCCGCGACAGCGGGATGCCTTGCAGATTTTCCGTCACGTCGAGATAGGCCTCGTCGAGTGACAATGGTTCGATGATCGGTGTGTGCTCGGCGAAGATGTCGCGGATCTGCCTGGAGACAGCCTTGTAGACCTCGAAACGCGGCCTGACGAAGATCAGATCGGGACATTGCCGCTTCGCCGTCACCGACGGCATGGCGGAGCGAACGCCGAACTTGCGCGCCTCGTAGCTCGCGGCCGCGACGACGCCGCGCTCCGCCGAGCCTCCCACCGCGACCGGCTTTCCGCGCAGCTCCGGATTGTCGCGCTGCTCCACGGATGCATAGAAGGCATCCATGTCGATATGGATGATCTTGCGCACCGGCGAGGGCTCGCCGGTCACCGTGTCGGATTCGCTCATGGAAAGATGATACAATCGCGCGATGGGAAGCGCGAGGTGATGGATGTTGCAGTTGTTGGTCTTCGTGATGGGTGTGCTCGGCATCGGCTGGCTGATCGGCGCAACCAATCTTCCGGGAGAATGGTATGCCGGTCTCGCCAAGCCGGGCTTCGTGCCGCCGAACTGGGCGTTCCCCGTGGCGTGGACCAGCCTCTACGTCATGATCGCAATTGCGGGCTGGCGGACCTTTAGCCGCGAACCATTAGGCAGTGCGATGCTAGTTTGGGCTGCGCAACTGGTGCTCAATTTCGCCTGGTCTCCGGTCATGTTCACGATGCACCAGATCGGGGCCGCGCTCGTCATCCTCATCTGCCTGTTCGTTACAATCGTCACCTACATCGGTCTCGAACTGTCACGTGATCGTCCGGCAGCCGCGCTGTTCCTGCCCTACGCAGCCTGGGTCGGGTTCGCCGGCGTGCTCAACGCGGCGATCTGGCGTTTGAACTGACACATTCAGCCTCGATCGTGCCGCCGTGACGACGGCGGCACGATTGGTGCACCACGGCCGATGGAGATGGGCACTACTCATTCGCCGTGACGCTATGACGAGGACGCCGCTGCTGCGATCGGGATCGACAATCGCATTCCGCGGTAGCCGACCACAACTTGCGGGTTGAGCCCGCCAAGGGCCCATGGCATATTATGCCATGACAAACCAGCTCCCGGAGGATGCTAAATGCCCACTCGGAACGTGGTCCTGACGGAGCGTCAGGAAGAACTCCTCGAGACCCTCGTCAAGTCTGGTCGCTACCAAAATGCCAGCGAAGTGCTGCGCGACGGGTTGCGGCTCGTGGAGCAGCGCGAGGCGGAGGATGCGGGCAAGCTGAAAGCATTGCGCGCGGCAGCTCGCGCAGGTGTCGGGGCGTTGGACCGAGGAGAATTCAGAGAGTTTGGGAATATCGAGGAGCTGCAAGTCTATTTGAATGACCTCTCGGAGAGGGTCATCTCCAGAACAGCCGAATAGAGCCCTCATGGCCGAGCGAAGATGGCGGGTTCGTCTCGGCGCTGCCGCAGAAGTCGACTTTGCCAACATCCTCAAATGGACCACAGAGAATTTTGGCACGCGACTATCGCGCACCTATCGGGACACGCTCGTTCAGGCGATCGGCGAACTCGCGAACGGCCCCGATGTCGTAGTCTCCAAGACGCCGGACGAGATCATGGCAGGTCTTCGCACGCTCCACGTTGCGCGACGGGGTCGTCGCGGAAGTCACTTCCTGATGTATAGGGCAGCACCTAACAGCACGATCGAAATCGTACGGATACTCCACGACAGGATAGACCTTCAGCGCCACGTTCCATCTGCCTCCGACGAGAGCGCGGGATAGAGGTTCTGAAGCATTGCCGGGAAACGACGACGCAGATTTGCTACGTCGGCATGCTCTGGCGCAACTGGCGCGCCACGGCCGATGAAGATGGGCACTATTGCTTCGCCGTGGCACTATGATCCCGCCGCTAACCATGCGCCCCAACAGCTTAATCTGCGACGGTCTTCGATCTTATGCTATGCTCAAAAGCTGCTCTGCCGATTTTGTCGGGGTAGTACGGTCTATTTCGGTTTTGTTGAACCATTCCCTGTGGGACTGTGAGACATCGATCGTGTCGGAAAGTGACGAGATATCCAAAGGAAGACCAGCGCGTATCGAGTGTTCAGTCGTCTTCTTACCGGAAAGTGAGGGTGGTCGCACCTCTCCATTGCCGCCAGGAGCCCTGTCAGGAGATGCCTATCGGCCACATCTCGCGATCGGTGACCCAGCCCAACGTCGGGCTATAGTGACAGACCACAACCGCAGCCTTGAAGAGTACATCGGGGTCGCCTTCCATCAGGGGCCGCCGGTCCCTCAAGTCGGCATGGAGATGAGAACAGTGTTGACGCTGATGTACTTCCCTCACCCCATGTGCGATAAGCTGGCGCCCGGCGTTACGTTTACTGTGCGCGAGGGTCCGCAGATCGTCGGCTATGGCACCGTTCGTCGGCGGCTAGACCGTTGGGATTGAGCAGCGAAATTGCGTCCAAGCTACTCAGAGGTTCAGGCCGCAGCAAGAGTGCTGCACGACGAGGGGACTCGTCATGGGTGGTGGCCGCGTCACCTAACCTATGATGGGCTGGACCCGATCGGCCAGAGCGAGTTTGACGGCATCGTCGAACGAATCTTGATGGCCGCTGCGGCCGCGCGTAAGCCGGCTCAGGGCTAAAACCGGCACTCGGGCGCCACGGTCAGTGTGTCTAGTCCAGCAGGACGTTGGCCCGTGAAAGGCTCAGCAACCAGTCCGAATGAGGTAGAAGTGATTGCCCAACGGCGATCCCCACGCGCCACATGATCCGACTTCGGTATTTGCAACTCTCTTCTTCCAAGCTGACGATTGCTCCGGCGACACGATTTCATCGCTCTCGTCGTAGACAACGGCGTGCCCGATTCCAAATCCACCCCAGTGCCATATAGCGAAACGAGGTTCACCCGACGACGGAAGCTTCGACACATCCTCAAGATAGCTGCGGCGCATAGCTTGGAAATGGATTCTCTCTCCGGTCTCCATTGCTAGTGACCAGACGATGCCCGCATTAGCGATTACGCCAAGTGTGGCGAGTGGGAGAACTGACATCGAAACTGCCCGCCACCATTGACGGGCACTTACGGAAAAAATCGCCATCCCGAATGCGAGCATTGCCGAGCAAGTCCATGTGATAAACAAGACCGGCACGCCTAAGAAGGCCAGATCGAACGGCCCACTCCAAAGGATGATCAAGATCATGGGAAAACAGCAGGCCAATGCAGTCGGCCACATTGTGAAGCGATCCTTGCTTACACTCGTCGTGGCCACGTTCTCGCTCCGCATTAAGCAATGCTCCGATCTGCTGAGCCGACCCTAGCACGTCAGCGGCGCTTGTGTCCGCTTCAGGTCATCGGCGTCGATATTGCCAAGTCCGCCTTCTCGTTCGCTATTGACAATCCCCCGCGTTGCCGACCGAAGCCGCGTTCGTCGTCAGAATTGATGGGGCGCAGATCTCGACCAATTGGGACGGCTAGATAAAAGCGACGGTGTCGCTCCGGGCCGTCGGGGGTTGCAAGTGTTTGTCTGCACATTGTTTTGGATGGCACTTCAACGGCACCGCATTAGGAGGCCCGGTGCCGTTCGAACCGAGAAAGCATTCAAAATCAACGTTCCGAGCGACATCGTTCGCGGGGTAGCGTCTTGTTGCGTAGGCTCGGCATGGATGCCCGCCATAATCACATGGAAGGCCGCTGCCGGACCAACGGAACGCCGTCAAGGCTCGCGCTTCGCGCGACCGGCTCCGCCGGCTTGCGGCCTTGACTGCGCTCCGCTGGCCCGGCTCTTTTGCTTCCATGCGTTCATGGCCCGCTCTGCGCGATCGCGCTCATGCTGCAGAGAAAGTGCGAGTTCGCAGGGCTACAGCGTGACTTGGCGTAGACATCGGCCGTTCTGTGGATCGGCCCGGCTTGCCACAGTGGCGCCATGGCTCCCTCTCACAAATCGCAGCTGCGGCGCCCGCCGGACCGCGCCACCCTTGAAGATCTCTACGACTATGCGCGTGCGTCCGCGCGTCCTGGTCGACGACGAGCGAAGCGCGCTTCGGTGACGTGGGCGGTGACGGACGACTGGCCGAAGGACGTGCCGGTGACTGAAACGGAGATCGACGTCTTCGAGGCCTGGTTCGGTGATTTGTTCGACGAGTTGTTTGGAAAGGACTGAGGGGACATCAACATGGCTGCAACGGTTCGGGCGGCTCTTTACCTGCGAGTCTCGACGGGGCGGCAGGCCGACAGCGATCTCTCCATCCCAGATCAGCGCCGCCAGGCGAAGGATTATTGCGCATCGCGTGGGTGGGAGATCGTCGCCGACTATGTCGAGCCCGGCGCGTCCGCCACGGACGATCGGCGACCGGAGTTCCAGCGCATGATCGACGCGGCGACGGTCAAGCCGCCGGCGTTCGACGTGATCCTCGTGCACAGCTTCAGCCGGTTCTTCCGCGACCAGTTCCAGCTTGAGTTTTATGTCCGCCGACTTGCCAAGAGCGGTGTGCGTCTGGTGTCGATCACCCAGGAGCTCGGCGACGATCCGATGAGCAACATGATCCGCCAGATCATGGCGCTGTTCGACGAGTACCAGTCCAAGGAGAACGCCAAGCATACGTTGCGGGCCATGAAGGAGAACGCCCGTCAAGGCTTCTGGAATGGCGCGCTGCCGCCGATCGGCTACCGCGTTGTGGAAGCCGCCGAGCAGCGCGGCCACCGCACGAAGAAGATGCTGGAGATCGATCCCATCCAGGCCGAGACTGTGCGGCTAATCTATCGCCTGGCGCGCGAAGGAAACGGCGCATCCGGATCGATGGGCGTCAAGTCGATCGCCAAGCATCTGAACGAGTCCGGCATCCGAACGCGCGATGGCGGACGCTGGGGTCTCGATGCCGTGCACAAGGTACTGACGCGAACGACGTATATCGGCCGCCACCGCTTCAACACCAAGCATTGGAAAACGCGCGAACGAAAACCGGACGCTGAAGTTGTCGAGATGGCGGTGCCGCCGATTATCGACGCGGCCGAGTTCGAAGTGGTGCAGACGCTGCTCAAATCGCGCAGTCCCGCAATGACCGCGCCGCGCGTGGTCAGCGGACCCACCCTTCTTACCGGCATCTGCTTTTGCGCGACCTGCGGCGGGGCGATGACGCTGAGGACCGGAAAGAGCGGGAGATACAGGTACTACACCTGCTCGACCAAAGCCCGGCAGGGCGAGACTGGCTGCAAGGGCCGTACGGTTCCGATGGAAAAGCTCGACAGCGCGGTGGCCGAGCACATCGAGCAGCGCCTTTTGCAGCCCAAACGTCTCGAGGAAGTTCTATCGGCCGTCCTGCACCGCCGGAAAGAGCGCGCTGAGCGCCGAACGACGCATATCGCCGAATTGCGCAAGCGTGCGGCCGAAGCAGAAGCCAAACTCAAGCGGCTGTACGATGCCATCGAAAACGGGATCGCTGACGTCTCCGATCCGCTACTCAAGGAGCGCGTGACCGAGCTGAAGTCCATCCGCGACCAGGCCCGCGCCGACGCAGAGCGGGCCGAGGGCGCGCTGGATCGGGCTGGGCCGAGCATCACACCCCAGGCGCTCAAAACCTTCGCCAGCCAGGCCCGCAGGCGGATGCGGACCGAGTCGGGCGGTTACCGCCGGGACCACCTGCGCGCGCTGGCCCAGCGCATCGAGGTAGACGCGAAAGAAGTTCGCATCATGGGATCGAAAAGCGTGCTCCTGCGCACGCTGGTCGCTGCGTCCAGCGCAAAATCGGCAGGTTTTGGAGTGCCCAGTTTTGTACCGAAGTGGCGCACCCGACACGATTCGAACGTGTGACCTTTGCCTTCGGAGGGCAACGCTCTATCCAGCTGAGCTACGGGTGCAGTCGCAGGTTCATTTAGCCGATTGGCGAGGGGGGAGCAACCGTTCTCGCCGTAATGGGCCTTACGCCGATTTGCGCCGGACAGGGCCCGGAACCGTTGCGGCCTGCCGGCCGAGGCTGGCGAACTCGACCAGCACCCGTTCGGCGCAGATGACGCGATTGCGGCCGAGCCGCTTGGCGACATAGAGCGCCTCGTCGGCCGCGCCCAACAGGCGGTCGGGGGCGCCGTCGACCGAGCCGGGAATCTGGCTGGCGACGCCGACGCTGAGGGTGACGTGGTCGCCGGCGCCCGCAGCGCCATGGCCGATCCGTAAGGCCATGACGGCGCCGCGGATGTCCTCAGCGATGACGCAAGCACTATCGCAATCCATGTCAGGCAGGATCAACGCGAACTCCTCGCCGCCGTAGCGGCTGGCGAGATCGAGCGGGCGCACGGCGTGCCGGCTGACGACGGCGGCAATTGCCCGCAGGCATTCGTCGCCGGTCTGGTGGCCGTGGTGGTCGTTGAACAGTTTGAAATGATCGACGTCGACGAACAGCAGCGCCAACGGCCTTCGCGTGCGGTGGGCGCGGGCCCACTCCGTCGTCAGCATCTGGTCGAAGGAGCGGCGGTTCGCCAGCCCGGTCAGCCCGTCCTTGGTGGCGAGCTCCTTCAGCGCCATTTCGGCCCGTTTCTGGTCGGTGAGGTCGCGCAGCGTCTCCACCACGGCGATCAGATGTCCGGCCTCGTCGTGGATCGGGCCGGCGTCGATGGCGAGATAGAGCTGGCTGCCGAGCTTCGGCATCGTGCATCAGTTCTCCGCGGAAAAGCCAAGCCCGTTATGGCCGCGCGCGGCATATTCCGAATAGAACTCCGGAAGCCGTTCGGGGCGGTCGAGCGCGACGAGATCGGCGAGGCAAGGGCGTCTGGTCTCGTAGAACCCCTGCCAGTGCTTGCTGGTGCCGATCACCTCCGAGGCGGCGAGGCCGGTCAACCGCTCGCACGCCCTGTTCCAGATCACGACGCGGCGCTTCGGGTCGATCACGAAAGTCGGCACCACCAGATGCTGCATCAGCCGCACGGCATAGGAATCCGCGACGTCGACGGTCTTGGCCGAAGTTCTTCTTGGCGTCTTGCTCGACGACTTCAATGGTCTTGCCATCAGGCCACCGCCGCCACCGGCAAGATTCCGGGCAGGCCATCGCTCGGGCCGAACAGTTTACGCACCTCGGCGGCCGGCTTCGGCGCGCTGAACAGATAGCCCTGCATCTGCGTGCAGCCGAGCGCGCGCAGCATCTCGCGCTGCGCCTCGGTCTCGACGCCCTCGGCGACCGTGGTCATGCTGCTGGCGGCGGCGATGTTGACCACCGCCTGCACGATCACGGGCGCGCCACTCGTCTCCGCGATGTCGGCGACGAAGCAGCGGTCGATCTTGATCTTGTCGAACGGGAAGCGCTTGAGATAGCTGAGCGAGGAATAGCCGGTGCCGAAATCGTCGAGCGCGATGCGCACGCCGATCGAGCGGAGCTGGTGCAGGATCGAGAGCGCAGCCTCGTCGTCGCGGATCAGCACGGCCTCGGTGATCTCGAGCTCGAGTCGGCGCGGGTCGAGGCCAGAGGCGGCGAGCGCGCCGGCGATCCGCAGCGCCAGCGTGTCGCATTTGAGCTGCACCGGCGACACGTTGACCGCGACACGGATATGCGTCGGCCAGGTTGCGGCCTCGTTGCAGGCCATGCGCAGCACCCAATCGCCCAGTTCGGTGATCAGGCCGGTGTCCTCGGCGACCGGAATGAACTCCGCCGGCGACACCATGCCGCGCTCGGGATGCCGCCAGCGCAGCAGCGCCTCGCAGCCCGAGACCTCGCCTGAGCGCAGGTCGACCAGCGGTTGATAGTAGATCTCGAAGCCGCCATTCACCAGCGCCTGCCGCAAATCCTGCTCCAAGCTCAGGCGCGCCCTGGCGCTCGCATCCATTGCCGGCTCGAAGAAGCGGTGGGTACGGCGCCCTTCGGCCTTGGCGCCGTACATCGCGAGATCGGCATTCTTGACCAGCTGGTCGAGATCGGTGCCGTCCTGCGGCGCAAGCGCGATCCCGATGCTCGCGTCGGTGGAGAGCTGATGACCGAGACAATGATAAGGCTGTCGGATCGCCTGGTAGATCCGGGTCACGAAGGACAGCACGTCAGCGGAAGATTGGATTCCGGTCTGGATCACGGCGAATTCGTCGCCGCCGATCCGCGCGATCAGGTCGCCCTCCTTGAGGCAGCCGCGCAGGCGGCTCGCGATCGCCTTCAACAGCTCGTCGCCGACATGATGACCGAGCGAATCGTTGATGCCCTTGAATTCGTCGACGTCGATATAGAGCAGTGCGAACTGACCGCCGTCGGCGACTTTCGTCAGCTCGCGTTCGATCTGCTCGCGGAACAGCGTGCGGTTCGGCAGATCGGTCAGCGCGTCGTAATGCGCCATATGTGCGATCTTCTCGTCGGCCCGGCGCCGCTCGGTGACGTCATCGATGACGTGAATGAGATAGCGCGGCTCGCCGGCATCGTCGCGAATGCCGATCCGGGTCGACGTAATGTAGCGCAGCCCCATCCCCGGCATGTGCCAGCCGTGTTCGTCCTTGAACAGTCCCTTGGCCGATTGCAGCGAGTTGGTGTCGTCTTCGGTGATGCGGGCGGCGTGCGCCTCGGGGAAGATGTCGAAGGCGGTCTTGCCCATGACCTCCTGCCGCGACTGGCCGAACAGCTGCTCGGCGACGCCGTTCAGCAGAAGATACTGCCGCGTGCGGGCGTCCTTCACCGTGATCTGGGACGGGATGTGGTCGATGATCTCACGCAGGAACGTGTGGTTGCGGTCGCGCTCCTGCCCGAGGTGGCGGCGTTCGGTGATGTCCTCGATCGTGGCGACCCAGCCGCCCTGTGCGAGCGGCGTATTGATGACCTGGAAGGCGCGGCCGTTGGCAAGCTGATGCATACGCGTGGAGACCGTGCCTTCGGCGACGACCCTCATGACGTTGGCGCAGAACGCCTCGACGTCGCCGTCGAACGCATCGCGCTCCTTGCGATGGTACATCGCCTCGCGGATGTGACAGCCGGGCTTGATGACGTCGTGAGAGAGACCGAACATGTCGGCGTAACGGCGGTTGCAGGTGACGATGTAGCCGCTCGCGTCGTACAGGATCAACCCCTGGGTCATGTTGTTCAAGGCGGTGTCGAGCCGCAGCCGCTCCGCTTCCAGACGTTCCTGCGCCTCGCGGTTCTGCCGGTTGATCAGGCGGATGATCAGATAGAGGATGAGCGCGATGACGGCCGCCGAAAGTACGGCGGTGGTCACCATGAAGCTGGTCTGCTGCCGCCAATCTGCCAGGGCCGCTGCCGTAGTGTTGGTGGCGATGATGACAAGCGGGAAGTGTGTCAGAGACGCTGCCGAGCCGAGCCGCTCCTCGCCGTCGACCGGGCTCTTGCCCCGAAGCTTCTGCGGGCCGCCCTCGGTCAGCACCTTCTGCATCAGTGGAGCATCCTTGAAGCTCCGCCCGATCAGCTCTTCGACATGCGGATAGCGCGCCAGCATCTTGCCTTCGCGATCAAACAGCGAGATGGCCGTGCCTTCGGCGAGCGCGACGGATGCGAAATAGTGCTGGTAGCTGTCCGGATCGATCCGGCGGACCATCGCGCCGAGGAATGTGCCGTCAGCGCCGTTCAAGCGGCGTGCGACGATCGTGGTCCATTTGCTGATGATGAAGCTGCGGACGGATTCCAGCAGCACCGGTTCGGACCGGGGGTTCGTCTTGAATGTCTGAAAGTAGGTCCGGGACGAAATGTTGATCTTGGGCAGCGGCTGGGCCCGCGACCAGTTGATCAGGTCGCCGTCGGCATCGTAGATCGCGATATCGCCGAGGTAGGACACCGAGCTGATCTTGCTGCGCAGCATCTGGTTCGCCGCAGGTCCGGACATGCGCTCGCGGAACATCGCCGGCGAGGTGATCTCCACCAGGTTCATCTGCCCGATCAGATCGGCGGCGACGACGTCGGAATCCTCGAATTGCTGATCAAAGTGCCGCGCGATCAGCTGCACCGTGTTTTCGAGCTCCCGCTCGCGATTGGCCAGGGTGCGCTCGCGAAACTCGCCGACGGCCATGGCGGTCACTGCGAAGATGCCCGCGACCAGCAACACGCCGCACAAGGTCAACCACAGGACAGGACCACGCCGCGCCAAGACCTCCCAGCCGTTCCTTGCGGCTAGAGACATTCCGGTTGCCACCGTGGAAAAGACCTGGCGCATTCCCCCCTCCCTGGAGGGACACGAATACACCGCACAAATGGCCTAAACCTTAGGAAAGCCAGTTACCTAAACATTAATCGAGTTGCGCCGTCGCGTTCGCATACAGCGGAGCGGGAATCGCCTCGCGGTTGTGCCGTGCGCGCGACAATCGCCGCGCTGCATCATTAATCGCGGTTTAATGCGACCTGCCGGCGCTCTTGCCGCCGGCGGGATTGCGCAGCCGGCCGACCACGCCGGTCGGGAAGAAGTAGACGCTGGCGATGAACAATAGCCCGAGCCACAGCAGCCAGCGGTCGGGATGCAACAGCCCGGGCAGCAGCGGCAGGCCGGCTTCCGAGGCCGCCTTGGAGGCGACGCCCATCAGCGATTGCAGATAGTTCTGGGCGAGGATGAAGATGCTGGCGCCGATGATCGCGCCGTAGATCGTGCCCATGCCGCCGATCACGACCATCAGCAGGATGTCCAGCATGATCGAGAAGCTGAGCGAGGTATCGGGACCGGCATAGCGCAGCCACAGCGCGTTCAAGATACCGGCTGCGGCGGCGACCAGCGCGGCGAGGCAGTTGGCGTAAGTCAGATGAAACACCGTGCGGAAGCCGAGCGCCTCGGCGCGAAAGCGGTTCTCGCGGATGGCCTGCAGCACGCGCCCGAACGGCGAGTTTACGACGCGGAGCAAAGCGAGGATCATCAGAGCCGAGACGGCGAACACCAGGTAGAAGGTCAGGATGCGGCCGTTGATCTCGAAGCCGAGCAGGCTCTTGGAGATCAGCACCGTGCCGGGGCGCAGCAGCTCCGGCAGCTGGAAGCTGCGCCCGTCCTCGCCGCCGGTCAGCCAGGAGAGTTGCGAGGCCAGCACCTGGAAGGCGGAGGCGACCGCGAGCGTGATCATGGCAAAGAAGATCGCCGCAACCCGCAGCGAGAACAGGCCGATGGCAAGCGCGAGCAGAGCTGCGAGCGGCAGGCCGACGACGATGCCGGTTGCGACCGCGGCCCAATTCGGGCCCATCCCATACAGCGCGATGGCGATGGCGTAGCTGCCGATGCCATAGAACATGGTGTGGGCGAACGACACCGAGCCGGTATAACCGAGCAGGAGGTCATAGGAGGCGACCAGCGCGGCGAAGACGCAAATCTTGGCCGCGACGTTCAGCGCCTTGGCACCCGGAAACAGGAACGGCGTCGCCGCCAGCGCCAGGATGATGACGACGAGAACGAGCGTGAGGACGCGGCTACGCGGGGGATCGCCTGACAGGATCATCATCGGCTGGTCACCGCATAAAGGCCGCGCGGCCGCCACATCAGAACGGCGACCATCAGCAGGATGTTGGAGACGAGGGCGAGTTTCGGCACCAGGAAGCCGCCGTAATTGGCGACCATGGCCACCAGGATCGCACCGATGAAGCAGCCGCCGATCGAGCCCAGGCCGCCGATGATGACGACGATGAAGATCAGCACGGTGAGGTCGTCGCTCATGGAGGCGTGGACCTGCTCGCGATAGAGCGCCCACATCACGCCGCCAAGGCCGGCGAGCGCCGATCCCGTCATGAAGACGCCGAGGAACAGACGGCGGATGCGATAGCCGAGCGCCTCGACCATTTCGCGGTTCTCGACGCCGGCTCGGATCAGAAGGCCGAGCTTGGTGCGATTGAGCACGAGCTGGATCGCGATGAAGACGGCGAGGCCGATCAGCATCGCCAGCACGCGGTATTTGGCGATCGCGACGTCGCCGAGGATGAAGGAGCCGCGCAGCGATGTCGGCAGCGGCATCGGAATGATCTGCGGTCCCCACAGCGCATAGAGCGTCTGCTCGGCGACGATCAGGCCGCCTGTCGTCATCAGGATCTGCTTCAGATGCTGGCCGTAGACCGGCAGGATCAGCACCCGCTCGACGACGAGGCCGAGGGCGCCCGACACTGCCATCGAGAGCAGCGCGGCCGGTGCCAGCACGGCAAGGTTCATCCACAGCGAATCGGCCTGAATGGAGGCTGCGAACGGCGCCAGCACCAGGGTCGCGACATAGGCGCCGACGGCGATGAAGGCGCCGTGGCCGAAATTGAGCACGTCCATCAGGCCGAACACCAGCGTCAGCCCGGAAGCCATGATGAAGATCATCATGCCCATGGCGAGACTGGCGGCGGTCAGCGTTAGCCAGGAGGAGGTCGAGCCGATCAGCGGGATCACGAGCAGCGCGAGCGCGACCGGCAGCAGGACCGGCGCGATGTCGCGCTTCGGCTTCGGCAGGGGATCGGTTGCGGCAAGTTCAGTCACTGATGTGCCTCCAGGCTCAGGCCGAGCAGCCGCTCCTGCAGCGGCACGTCGGCGGCGAGCGCCGCCATCTCGCCGCGATGGACGATGGTGCCGTTGTCCATGACCAGCACGTTGTCGCCGAGCTCGCGGGCGGCGAAGAAGTTCTGTTCGACCAGCAGGATCGTTGCGCCCTTGCGTTTGATTTCCTTCAGGCATTCGATCAGTGCCATAACGATCGCAGGCGCAAGGCCCTTGGTCGGCTCGTCGATCAAGAGCAGCTTGCGCGGCTCGATGATGGCGCGGGCGATGGACAACATCTGCTTTTGTCCGCCCGAGAGACTTCCCGCGCGCGACAGCCAGAATCGGCGTAGCGCCGGGAAGAAGCCGAAGATCCAGTCGAGCTGGCTGTCGTCGAGCGGGCCGTCGCGCGCCGCCAGCACGAGGTTCTCCTTCACCGTGAGATCGGAGAACACCGCCATGCTCTCCGGCACGTAGCCGACGCCGAGCCTTGCGATGTCGGGCGTGGCGCGGCTCTCGATGCGCTCGCTACCGAGGCTGATCTCGCCGCTCGAGGCCTGCCAAAGCCCCATGATGGTGCGCAGCGTCGTGGTCTTGCCGGCGCCGTTGCGGCCGAGCAGCATCGTGACCTGTCCTTGCGGGACGGTGAGATCGATGCCCTGGAGGATGTGATAGCGGCCGATATGGGTGTGCACGCCTGAGAGTTTGAGCAAATCGGTCATACGGCACTCTCGGCAGCGGTCTTCGGCGCGACGCCGAGATAGGCTTCCTGCACAATCGGCGAAGCGATCACTTCGGCAGGCGGGCCGTCGGCGACGAGCTGGCCGTTATGCAGCACGATGATGCGGTCGGCGAGCGAGCGCACCACGTCCATCTTGTGCTCGACCAGAAGGATGATCTTGCTGTTGTCCTGCTTGAGCTGTGCGATCAGGTTGAGGACGACAGGCACCTCGTCGATGCTCATGCCGGCGGTCGGCTCGTCGAACATGAAAACCTTCGGCTCGAGCGCGATCATCAGCGCGACCTCGAGCTTGCGCTGGTCGCCATGCGACAACGCGGTCGCGGCGACGCCGCGGCGGCTGCCGAGCGCGACCTGGTCGAGGATGCTGTCTGCGCGTGCGATCAGGTCGCGGCGCACCATCCAGGGCCGCAGCATGTCGTAGTGGGTGCCGTTTGCCGCCTGCACCGCGAGGCGGACGTTTTCTTCCACGCTGAGGTTCGGAAAGAGATTGGTGAGCTGGAAAGCGCGCCCGAGGCCCGCGCGGGTGCGCAGCGGCGCAGAAAGCTGGGTGATGTCGGCGCCGTCGAACAGGATGCTGCCGTGTGAAGCACGCAACTGGCCAGAGATCAGGTTGAAATAGGTGGTCTTGCCGGCGCCGTTCGGCCCGACGATCGCGGTGAGCTCGCCTGGACGGAACGTGCAGGAGACGTTGTTGACCGCAACGTGGCCGCCGAAGCGGATGGTGAGGTCGCGGGTTTCGAGGGTGAGGGACATGTAATGTCAGGTGAATGATGAGGACCAAGACTTGACCGCGGGGGTGCGCTGCGCTCCCTCCCCCGCTTGCGGGGGAGGGCGGGGGAGAGGGTGCTTCCGCAACGGGGCGGTCCCCTAGAGCAGAAACCCTCTCCCGGCCTTTCCCGCGAGCGGGAGAGGTGAAGCAAGCAAGCTCAGCGCTTGTTCTTGACCGGAACGTCCATGTCCTCGATCTTCAGCTCGCGCACCGGCTCGAGCACGGCCCAGGCGACGTTCGGATCGACCTTGACCTTGAACGCGTACATGCTCTGCAGCGCCTGATGGTCTTCTTTCCGGAACACCATCTTGCCCTTCGGCGTGTCGAACTCCAGGCCCTCCATCGCCGTGATCAGCTTCTCGGTATCGGTCGACTTCGCCTTGGTGACGGCGGCGACGACGGACATCGCGGCGGCAAAGCCCCCGGCGGTGAAGAAGTCCGGCGGCGCCTTGAAACGCTTCTGGTGCTCGGCGACCAGCCAGTCGTTCACCGGGTTCTTCGGGATCTCGTAGAAATAGTAGGTCGCGCCTTCCATGCCGGGCAGCCCTTTATAGGCGGCCAGCGCCGGCAGGATGTTGCCGCCGGTGGAGAGCTCGATGCCGTAGCGCTTCGGGTCCATGTCCTGGAGCTTGGCCAGCGGATTGCCGGCGCCGGCCCAGATCACCCAGATCACCTTGCGGCCCGGCTTGTCCTTCAGCGCGTCGAACAGACGCTGGCCGACCGCGGTGAAGTCGGTGGTGTTGGTCGGCGCGTATTCTTCCGCCGCCAGCGTCGCGCCGGTCTTGGCGAGCGCCTCCTTGAAGGCAGCGACGCCATCGCGGCCGAACGCATAGTCCTGCGCCAGCGTTGCCACGGTGACGCCCTGCTTGCCGATCGCAACCGCATTCGAGATCGCGTCCTGCGAGGAGTTGCGCGCGGTGCGGAAGATGTAGCGATTCCACTTCTCGCCGGTAATCTGGTCCGCGACGGCGGGCTCGACGATCAGGATCTTCTTGTTTTCTTCGGCGACGGGGAGAATTGCGAGCGCCGCTGCCGACGAGGTCGTGCCGATCGCGATGTCGGCCTTGTCGTCCTGATAGGCTTCCGCGAGCGCAGCCTTGGCGAGGTCCGGCTTGCCCTGGTCGTCCTTGGTGATGATGACGATCTTGCGGCCGTCGAGCGTCATCGTGCCCTTGGTGGCGTATTCAAAGCCCATTTGCAGGCCGGTCTCGGTCTGCTTGGCGTAGGCTTCGAGCGGGCCGGTCTTGCCGTAGATCAGCGCGATCTTGAGATCGTCGGCTCGCGCGGAGGTGCCCGCGGCGAGCGCGAGAATGGTTGTTGTTATGATGAATGATCGACGCACGATGGTCCCTCCTGATGTAAAGTTTCTGGCAACAGCGATTTGCACAACGCTACGAACATTGCAATTGCACCTTCCGGCCGGGCCTGTTGGCCGTTCGAACTTGCGTCATCTTTGAGCTGGCCGCGCATTGCCGGCTCCCTCGGCCAGACGCCGATCCGACTGCGCCTCGTCCGCGCTTTCGAAAATATGCGGCGCGACGCCGCGCTTCTCCAGGGCTTCGCCGAGCTTGATGCGCAGGAAGCCGGACGTGGTATAGCGCGACACGCCGGAATAGAAGCGATCGACGAGGCTGCGGACCATGGCCGAATAATCGTCCATCAACTCCGGCAGGATGGAAAAATTGTCATAATTGACGATGGCGTAGACGCGGCGACCGAGCGGCGCGAGCCTGGCCTCGACGATCGCGGCGATGGTATCGATCTCGGCCTTGCTGCGCAGCGGATAGCGCTCCAGATTGACGAAGAACAGGTTCTGCTGTTCGTCCAGCGTGAAGCGCTGGTCGAGCGGAATGGTGAGCAGGCGCTCGCGCAGCTCCATGAGGCCTTCGCGGAAGATGCGGTCGTCCATCAGCGCCGGGTCGCGCGGGATCAGCGGCTTGAAATCCATCAGGCGCAAAATGTCCCGCTCGACGTCGATACCTGGTGCGACCTCGGTGAGCTCGAGGCCGTCGGGCCGGAGCTCGAACACGCAGCGCTCGGTGACATACAGCGTGCGTTGCTTGCGCGCGGCGGCGAACGGGCCGCTGAAGGTGACATGCTCGACGTTACCTACGAACTTGCGCGACTTGGCTTCGTCGAGAATGATGAGCTTCCGGTCGTTCACCGCAATACGTTGCTTGCCCGCACCGAAGGTGCCGACGAAGATGACCTCCTTGGCGTTCTGGCTGATGTTGATGAAGCCGCCGGCGCCCGCGAGCTTCGGCCCGAACTTGCTGACATTGAGGTTGCCGGCGCGATCGACCTGGGCGAGCCCGAGAAAGGCGGCGTCCAAGCCGCCGCCGTCGTAGAAGTCGAACTGATAGGGCTGGTCGATCACCGCCTGCGTGTTGATCGCCGCGCCGAAATCGATGCCGCTCGCAGGGATGCCGCCGATCACGCCGGGCTCCGCCGTCAGCGTGATGAGGTCGATGATCCGCTCCTCATTGGCGACCGAGGCAATGCCCTCGGGCATGCCGATGCCGAGATTGACGACGCTGTTGGCCTTGAGTTCGAGCGCGGCGCGCCGCGCGATGATCTTGCGCTCGCTGACCGGCATCGCCGGCAGCGAAGCGGCACGGACGCGGATCTCGCTCGAGAAGGCCGGATTGTATTGCGTGCCGAACGTCTGCCAGTGATTCTCGGGCCTTGCCACCACGACGCAGTCGACCAGGATGCCGGGAATCTTGACCTGGCGCGGATTGAGGCTGCCGGCCTCGGTCACGCGTTCGACCTGGGCGATGACGATGCCGCCGGAATTATGCGCCGCCATCGCAATGGCGAGCGCTTCCAGCGTCAACGCCTCCTTCTCCATGGTGAGGTTGCCGTCGGGATCGCCCGTGGTGGCGCGGATGATGCCGACATTGATCGGAAAGGTTCTGTAGAGCAGGCACTCTTCGCCGTGGATCGTGATCAGCTCCACCATGTCCTCGGTGGTGCGTGCGTTCAGCTTGCCGCCGCCCTGCCTGGGGTCGACGAAGGTGCCCATGCCGACGCGGGTGACATGGCCGGGCCGGTGCGCGGCGATGTCGCGGAACAGATGCGTGATGACGCCCTGCGGCAAATTGTAGGCCTCGATCTGGCCCGCGATCGCGAGCTGCTGTAATTTCGGCGCAAGTCCCCAATGTCCGCCGATCACGCGGCGGACCAGGCCTTCATGCGCGAAATGGTTGAGGCCGCGCTGTTTGCCGTCGCCCTGGCCTGCCGCATAGACCAGCGTCAAATTGCGCGGCTTGCCCTGCGTATAGGGCGCATCGCCCTCGTTGGAGAGATAGAGCTCCTCCAGCGCGATCGCGATCTCCTCGGCAAAGCCAATGCCGACGAAGCCGCCGGTCGCCACCGTGTCGCCGTCGCGGATCAGCATGACCGCTTCGGCCGCCGTGACGACCTTGCCTTTCTCGGAATTGCGCAAATAGGGCAGAGCTGGATGATGGCTCACGGTGGTCCTCCCGATCCCTTCGACCGTATGCCGTTGTTGCTTGATCCTATCGCGAGGAACAGCTGTGGAACAGCTTGCTCCTCGCGACGGCCGACACGATCGGGCCATTCAGCCCTGAACTATCTTGCGTGTTTCGGTGGCGAAATAGACCGACACCACGGTGATCAGCGCGAGCGCGATCATGTAAAGCGAGATCGGCCAGGTTGCCGGCGCATAAGCCGTCATCAATCCCGTCGCGATCAGCGGCGACAGCGCGCCGGCGAAGATCGAGGCGAGATTGTAGCCGAGCGAGACGCCGCTATAGCGCACCTTGGTGCCGAACAGCTCCGACAGGAAGCTCGCCTGCGGTCCGTACATCGCGGCGTGACCGACGGCGAGACCCAGCACGATGGCGATCCAGGCCGCCTGCGGGTTCCTGGTCGCGAGCAGCATGAACAGCGGGAACGACATCAGTGCCGAGAACACCGCGCCGAAGATGTAGATCGGCCGCCGCCCGAGCCGGTCGGACAGCGCACCGAACGCCGGGATGGTGAAGGTCTCGATCGCCGCGCCAATCAGCACGCCGTTGAGCATGTCCTGCTTGTTCATGCCGAGCGATTGCGTGGCGTAAGCGAGCACGAAGGTCGCGTAGATGTAGAAGAAGCCGTTCTCGGCAAAGCGCGCGCCCATCGCCAGCAGGATGTTCTTCGGGTACATGCGGATCGCCTCGAGGATCGGCATCTTCACCTCCTGCTTGGTGTCCTTGACCTTCTGGAACTCCGGCGATTCCGCGATGGTGAAGCGGATCCAGAGGCCGACCAGCACCAGCGCGACGGAGAACAGGAACGGGATGCGCCAGCCCCAGGCATAGAGCTGCGCGTCGGTCAGCATTGCTGAGACCACCGAGAACACCAAGGTCCCGAGCACGAGGCCGAGCGGTGCGCCGAGCTGCGGCCAGCTGCCGTAAAAACCCTTTTTGTCCGCGGGCGCATGCTCGACCGCCATCAGCACCGCGCCGCCCCATTCGCCACCGAGGCCGAAGCCCTGGATCAGCCGGCAGGCGACCAGCAGGACCGCGGCCCAGATGCCCGCGGACTCGTAGGTCGGCAGGAAGCCGATGGCGGCGGTCGCGGCGCCCATGATCAGCAGCGTCAGATAGAGCATGGTCTTGCGGCCGATCTTGTCGCCGTAATGGCCGAACACGATTCCGCCGAGCGGGCGCGCGATGAAGCCGAGCGCGTAGGTCGCGAACGCCAGCAGCGTTCCCATCATGGGGTCGAAGGTCGGAAAGAACAGCTTGTTGAAGATCAGCGCGGCGGCGGTGCCGTAGAGGAAGAAGTCGTACCACTCGATGGCCGTGCCGATCAGGCTCGCGGTGGCGACCGTGACGTGCGAGGGCTGTTTCGCCTGAAGCTGATGGACCGAGATCGCTTCACTCATCTTGCGTCCTCCCTGGTTTAAGAATGCGCATGTGCAGCATGCGTCATTGTGCAGAGCGAAGAGCAAGGTCCGCGCCAGATGCGGACGGTTTGCGCAAACTGGCGGAAAACACGGCAATTTCCGCCGTGACCGGCCGAAAGAGGGGCGCGGCGCCCTGTCCGGAATCCGAGACTCCGGACAGGTCCGTGTCTCGAAACTCAGACGGAGGCCGGTCCCGCGGCAAGACCGAACTTGGCGAGCTTCTTGTAGAAGGTCGCGCGCGAGATCCGCAGCAACCTGGCGGCCTCGGTGATCTGGCCGTTGCTGGCGGCGAGCGCCTGTTCGAGCGTGTGCTTCTCGAACTCCGCCTCGGCCTCGGCATAAGGCACGACGATGCCGGCCGGGCGCTCGGATGCCGCAGGCCTGACCTCGGTGCCGACGGAAAGGATGCGCGCGACGTCCTCGCCGGTCAGCCGGCCGGAATCGCTGAGGATCAACGCCCGCTCCAGGATGTTGCGGAGCTCGCGGACGTTGCCCGGCCAGTCGTAGCGCGCGAGCGCGGCGAGCGCGCTCGGCGTGATCTTCGCCTTGACGTAGTCGCCGGATGCGCTGATGTCCTCGAGCAACCGGGCGCAGATGTCTGGAAGATCGTCCAGGCATTGGCGCAGCGGCGGCAGCTCGATCGAGAGCACGTTCAGCCGATAATAGAGATCGGGCCGAAACGCGCCGTCGCTGACGCGCTTGCGCAAGTCGACATTGGTGGCGGCGACCACGCGCACGTCGACCTTGGATATCTTGTCCGAGCCGAGCGGCTCAATCTCGCGCTCCTGCAGCACGCGCAGCAGCTTGGCCTGCAATTGCAGCGGCATCTCGCCGATCTCGTCGAGGAACAGCGTGCCACCGTCCGCGATGCGGAACTTGCCCTCGCGTCCCCTGCGGTCGGCTCCGGTATAGGCGCCCGGCGCGGTGCCGAAGAATTCCGACTCGATCAGCGTGTCGGGAATCGCGGCGACATTGACGCTGACGAACGGCTTCTCCGCACGCGTGGAAGCATTGTGGATCGCCTGCGCCAGCATCTCCTTGCCCGTTCCGGTCTCGCCGGTGAGGAGCACCGTGACGCTCTGCCGCGCGGCGCGGCTTGCGAGCGCCTTGGCCTGCGCGATAGCAGGCGTGGTGCCGACGAAGTCGGCGAAGGTGAAGCGCGCCGCACGCGCGTTCGACAATTGCCGCCGCGCCAGGCGCAAATCGCTCTCGAGCTGGGCGACGCGGGCGAGCAGCGGCTTCAGGCTTTCGAGATGGTCATAGAGCACGAAGCCGATCGCGCCGATCACCGTCCCGTTCTCGTCCTCGATCGGCATGCGCGTGACGACGAGCTGCTCGCCGCCGAGCTCCATGATGTCGAGCAGGATCGGCTCGCCGGTCTCGACCACCTTGCGCATCAGGCTGTTCGGAATGACCTCCTCGATCGGCCGGCCGATCGCCTCGCTGGTCCGCTTGAGGCCGAGCGCCGCGAGATATTTTTCGTTGACGTAGACGACCCGCCCGCCGCGGTCGATCGCGATGGCGCCCTCGCAGAGCTTTTCCAGCCGTTCGAACAACGTCTCCATCGCGCGCGCACGGAGATAGGAGGGGTCGCTGATCGAGGAGGAAGCGGACATGACATGCCTCGGGGAGGTCCGCCCGTGTATTAGCAAAAGGGCAGCAATTTCAAAGGGGGAAATGGGTCTCTGAGCCGATCGCAAGTCTATCCCCCGTCACCCCCGCGCAATGGCGAAGCCATTGTCGCTGGAGGTGGCCGCTTCTTCAGCGGCCCTCGAAGGGCGACGGCCCGGCTGGCAGCTCGGCCGTTCATCCTTCGAGGCTCGGCCCACGATGCGTTCGCATCGCGGGCTTCGCACCTCAGGATGACGGAGAACGATCAGCGCTCAGCGCATCGTCAAGGAGCGTCCCTACCGCCGATACCCGCTCGCGCGCGAATAGCCCTGGCGGTTCTGCTGGTGTGGGCGGCTCGCGACGCTCGCCCGCGCCTCGCTGGAGAGCGGGGTTGCGAGCTTCAGCTCCTCCAGGAAGATCGGACGGGAGAAGTAATAGCCCTGCGCGTAGCGGATCTTGGTCGCGGCCTGGAGATAGGCGAGCTCCTCGAAGGATTCGAGGCCTTCGGCGATCACGGTCATGCCGAGCGCTTCGCTCAAGGATTCGATCGCGCGAAGGATGCCCTGGCTGCGCGGGCGCTTATGGATGTCGGTGATGAAGGAGCGGTCGATCTTGATCTCGTCCGCGGTGATGTCGGCCAGCGCCGAGAGCGAGGAATAGCCGGTGCCGAAATCGTCGATCGAGATGCCGACGCCGAGCTTGCGGAACATCGGCAGGATCTCGGCCTGGAAGTGATTTTTGGCGACGAAGGCATCTTCCGTCACCTCGATCATGAAGCGCTGGGGAAAGCCGGTCGCGTCCAGCGCCCGCGCAAAGCTGCGCATGAATTCGGGATTGCCGGCCTGCTTGGCGGCGACGTTGATGCTGATGGTCGCGTCAGTGCCGAACGTCGCGTTGATCGGGTCGATCGATTTGACGATCTCGGCGAGCACGAGGTGAGTCAGCTCGTCGATCAGGCCGAGCTCGCCGGCCAGATTGATGAACGAGCCGGGCGCCTGGATCACGCCTTCGTCGTCGCGCAGGCGCACCAGGGCCTCGATGCCCTTCACGGCCTGGGTGCGGATGTCGACCTTGGATTGGAAAGCGCAGCAGAAGCGCTTTTCCAGGATGGCGAGCCGCAGCGATTGCTCGATCTTCATCCGCGCCAATGCCTCGCGCTCCATGCTGGAGTCGAAGAAGGCCGCCGATCCCTTGCCGTCGTTCTTGACGCGGTACATCGCGATGTCGGCGTTCTGGCGCAGCGTCTCGAAGCTGCGGCCGTGATCGGGATGAAGGCTGACGCCGACGGAGGTGGAGGCGAAGACTTCCGAATTGTCGATGAAGAATGGCGCCGTCAGCCGCTCCAGCGTCGACTGCATGAATTCGGCGACCTCCTCCAGGCTCTGAATCGGCGACAGCAGGAGCAGGAATTCGTCCCCGGAGATGCGCGACAGCATGTCGGAATCGCGTAAGTCGCGTCCGAGCCGCTTCGATAATTCGACCAGCAGCGCATCGCCAACGGCGTGGCCGTAATAGTCGTTGATGTGCTTGAAATTGTCGACGTCGAGGAAGGCCAGCGCGAAACGCTCGCCACCGCTGTTCTCCGCAAGCAGGGTGTTGGCGCGGTGTTCGATCACGCGCCGCGAGGGCAGTCCGGTCAACTCGTCGAAATAGGCCGAGCGGAACAGCTGATCCTCGAAATTCTTTTGCTCGGTGATGTCGGAGGACGCCGAGATCAGGAGCTCGCGCCCGGCGAGGCGAACCGGACGATGGGTCGTGAGCAGCACCTGGCGCACGGCGCCATCGTGAAGCGCCTCTTCGGTGACGACAGGCTGGCCGGCGCTCAGGGCCCGGCGACAGGCTTCGCGGCGCGATGACGGATCAAGCGAGGGACGGCTGCCGTCCAAGCCGAGCTGCGCGGCGGCGGCATCGTTGACCAGCAGAAGCTCGCCATGCGCATCCTGCACGGTCAGGCCGGCCGGCAGCATTCTAACGATTTCCTTGAGAAAACCGAGCTCGGCTTCAGTCGCGCCGGAATATTCGTTGTCGTTCATAGACGTCATGAATCTTGTTGTTTCAGCGCGCTTTTGCAATAGACGCGATCTTGCGCGGTTCCCTCTTAAGTTTGGTTAAGGGGTCCGGAGAAATACGGGGCTGTTTTGGAGGAAACCTGGGACAAAGCGGCGCGCGCTGACGATCGTCATTAACAGAGCGTCAACAGCGCGGGTAGCGTTCAGGCTTCTCTTTCGTTTGTTTCGAGTCTAGCGAAAGGCTTGCTTAGGTTGAATCGGTTGGCCGCAAGGGCGGTGCACCAGGTCGCGCCAGAGGCGCGGGTGAGGGCTCTTTCTCTTGGGGGTTCTTGATTGCGGAGATACCCTCTCCCCAACCCTCCCCCGCAAGCGACCCTCCAGGGGAGGGAGCACACCTTTCACGTCGCGACGTTTATTCGCTTCGCGGGATCCGGCACTGCATGATGCAATGCAGCCCGGTCTTCAGGTAAGTGATCTCGGTCCTGCCATCGAAGGCCGACAGTGCCGATTTCAGCAGCTTGGTGCCGAAGCCGGGCTCGGACACCTGGTCCACGCTCGGCCCCTCGGTTTCGTCCCAGGTGATGGTCAGACGGTCGTCGCTGACGGTCCACGACACCTGCAACAGGCCGCGCGGTGAGGAGAAAGCACCGTACTTGCCCGCGTTGGTGGCGAGCTCGTGAAACATCAAGGACAGCGTGACCGCGAGCTTCGGCGGCAGGAACAGTCGCTCGCCATTGAGGGTGAAGCGGACATGGCCGTAGGGGCCAAGCTCCGAGATCAGGAGATCCCGTATATCGCAGCCGCCTTTATCGATCCGCGAGATCAAATCGTCGGTTGCGGCCAGCGATCGCAGTCGCGGATCGACCCGGGCCCAGACCTCTGGCTGGTCATGCAGCACCTGATGCAGCACGGCATGCACAGTCGACAGCTTGTTCTTCAGCCGGTGCTGCAGCTCGTCGACCAGCAGCTTGCGATAGTCCTCTTCCTCGATCAGGCGCCTGGAGATCCGGCGCTGCTCCACCAGCAGGGTGCGATAGTGCTCGACCCCCCAGATGGTCAGCGCGCTCACGGCCCAGTAAAGCGCCAGCAAGGCAAACCGCGCGTGATCGGCCAAGGCATCGCTGAAATTCACGACGACGCCGAGCACGCCCCCGACGAGCGCCGTGATCACGCCGATACGGAAGCCCCCGAACGCGGCGGCAAAGAACACGGCCGGGAAATACGGCGTGAAGTAGACATCGGGTCGCACATGCGCGAGACCCCAGCGCGCCAACGTCGCAACGATCAGGCAGACGACCGCAAACGCGAGGCTCAGACCGAGCGATGGCGGTGCCACGCCCTGCCAACCCCTTCGGAATTCGTCGATCAACTTCCTCATGTGCAGCCCGGTTGCGATATGCGTCCGAAAATCGAGCGGTCACCGGGAATGTTACGCATGCCGGCAGCGCAAGCAAAGCTTGCGTTGTCGGGAGCCGGCAGGAATAGTGACCGTCGCGGCGCCGACTGACGCGGCGCCGTCATCGACCGGTGTCCGCCATTCGGCGTCGAGTGGTTCGAAAACAGGAACATTCCATGGGCAGGCTGGACGGCAAGGTTGCGGTGATTACGGGAGCGACGAGCGGGATCGGATTGCGCACTGCGGAAGTCTTCGTTGCCGAAGGTGCCAAAATTGTGATCGCGGGCCGGCGCGTACCGGAAGGCGAGGCGCTGGCGAAGCGGCTCGGGGCTAATTGTATCTTCCGCCAGACCGACGTGACGGTCGAAGCGCAGATGCAGGCCCTGATCGCGCTCGCCGTGGACAAGTTCGGCCGGATCGACTGCCTGTTCAACAATGCGGGCGGCCCGGCGCAGACCGGCGGCATCGAGGGCCTCGAGGTCGAGCGCTTCGATGCGGCGATGGCGACGCTGGTGCGCAGCGTCATACTCGGCATGAAGCACGCCGCGCCCGTCATGAAGCAGCAGGGGAGCGGCAGCATCATCAACAATGGCAGCATCGCCGGTCGCCTCGCCGGCTTCTCGTCCTCGATGGTCTATAGCGCGGCCAAGGCGGCGGTGATTCACCTCACCAAATGCGTGGCGATGGAGCTCGGCGAGTCCAATGTGCGCGTCAATTCGATCTCGCCTGGCGCGATCGCGACCGGCATCTTCGGCAAGGCGCTCGGGCTGTCGACCGACGCCGCGGAGAAGACGCCGGCGGTGATGCGCGAGGTCTACAAGACCGCGCAGCCGATCCCGCGGGCGGGCCTTCCCGACGACATCGCCCAGGCCGCACTGTTCCTGGCCAGCGACGAATCCAGCTTCATCAACGGCCACGATCTCGTCGTCGACGGCGCCATGACCGGCGGCCGCAACTGGAGCCAGCAGCAGCAGGGCTATGTGGCCTTGCGCAAGGCGTTCGATCAGGGGGCGTAGCAGCTCCGGGGCCGGTGCCGTAGTGCCGTAGGGTGGATTAGCCGAAGGCGTAATCCACCTCTTTGGTGTCCGCGGCGACAGAAGTGGTGGGCTACGCTAGCGGACCGCGCTTCGCGCGGCCGCGAGCTAACCCACCCTACGAGCGCGGCGCTACACCGCCTTCACCCTCACTCGCAACCCGTCCCGCGGCTTCGGGATCGGCCACATCTGCCAGTCCGGCTTGTAGCCCTCCTCCAGCGACACCTCGATGTTCTGCAGGAAGTGCCGCGCGAAGCATTTCGCCTGCATGTAGGCGAAGTGCAGGCCGAGGCACATATGCGCGCCCCCGCCGAACGGGACGAAGGCGAAGCGGTGGCGGCCGCGCTGGGCCTCCTCGGTGAAGCGCATGGGATCGAAGCGGTCCGGCTCCGGCCAGATATCCTTCATGTGATGGGTATAGAGCGGATTGACGCCGACCGCGGTGCCGGCGGGAATCGTAAAACCCTTGAAGGTGAAATCGCGCATGGCGCGGCGCGGCATCGAGGGTACCGGCGGCTTGATCCGCAGCGCCTCCTTGAACGCCATCTCCGCCAGCGGCATCTTTTCGAGATCGTCGAAGCTGCTCGGCGCGCCCGGCGCAAGCCCGAGCGCGAGAACTTCCGCGCGCAGCCGGTCCTGCCAGTCCGGATTGGCGGCAAGCTCGCCGATGAAGGACGTCAGCGACGAGGTCAGCGTGTCGTGCGCCGCCATCATCAGGAAGCTCATATGGTCGATGATGTCCTGCTCGGACAACAGTGCGCCGTCCTCGTGGGTGGCGCGGCACAGCTGCGAGAACAGATCGTCGCCGCCGTGATTGCCGCGGCGCAGCGGGATCTGCTCGCGGAAATAAGCGACGATGCGCTTGCGCCCCCTGACGCCACGCGCCATCTGGGTGCCGGGCAGCGGGCGGCGGATCGGGGCGACGGCAGCCGCGACCATGTCGACGAAGGCGCGGTTGATCTCGTCGACCTCCGGCCCGATGTCGGCGCCGAGGAACGAGGCCGCGGCGAGATCGAGTGTGAGCTGCTTCATCGCCGGGTAAAGCTGCATTTCCCCCGGCTTGGACCTCCACTGCGCGACCCGCGCGGCGATGCCGCGGTCGAGATCGGCGAGATAGGATTTCATCGGCCCGGACTTGAATGCGACCGACAGCGTCTTGCGGTGCAGCCGGTGCTCGTCGAAATCGAGCAGCATCAATCCGCGCGGAAACAACAGGCCGAGCACTCTGTTCCAGCCGTGGGTCGAGGAGAACAGCTTCTGCTGGTCGAACAACACGAGCTCGTTGGCCTCCGGCCCGAGCAGCACGACATTGGTCTCGCCGAAAATATGAGTGCGGTAGATCGGGCCGTATTTGGCGCCGTTCGCCTCGATATGGCCTTTGGGATCGGCCAGCACCTGGAGGGTCTTGCCGATGATCGGCCAGCCTTCATCGCCGGGAATGTGCGTCAGGGCGTTGCGTTTGGGCGCGGTGTAGTCGGGCGCCGTTGCGACCACGTTCTGCATCGACATGACGGTTGCTCCGGTTGGCAGGCTCCGCCAGCGTAGCACAGTCCGGGCACGGTGATGCGACGGTTGCTGGCGCAAATGACCACAGACGACATCGTCGTCCTCGTGCAGGCGGGGACCCATACCCACAGGAAGAGGTTATGGCGCGAAGCCGGCAACTCCGAGTCTTCGTAAAACTGCATCCTGTAGTTATGGGTCCTCAGATGCGCAATTGCGCATCATAGTTCGCGCTGCACGCGCCCCGGGACGACGAGTGCAGTGCGATCTACCGTTTCGCCGCCTCCTTCTGCAGATCCGGGGCGTTGACGGCGGGAATGGCGACGCGGCCGGGGCCGGTCACCTTGAGCGCCTCGGCGGCCTTCTCGTTCTCCATGATCTTGGCCATCACCGCCTGGCCCGCGCGCTCGAAGATCGCGCGGTTCTCGATCACGAATTTTTGCGATCTGCGCAGGCCATCGATATAGCCGTTGATCTCCGGCACGACGTAGCGGGCCACCATGTCCCAGCTCCGGCGCGTCGCTTCCGGATTGGCCCAGTCGTGCACGAAACCGATGATGGCGCCGACCCCGCCGGAGACCTGCATCACGTTCTTGATGGTTTTGACGAGATCGTCGGGCGTGCCGATGGTGGAGGCTGCGCCCTCGACGAAAGCGGTCTTGTCCACGGCCTCGTCGGGCGAGGAGAAGGCGGTAAGGCCCGGCCGCTGCAGCGTGCCGACATTATATTCGTTGTGCCAGCGCATCAGCCCGGCGCCGGCTTCCTTGCGCGCCTGCTCCCGGGTCTCGGCGATGTGGAAGGTCAGGAGCACGCGCCAGTCGGCACGGTCGACCTTCGTGCCGTGCTTTTTCGCGGCGTCCTCCGCGAACTGCCATTGCTGCTGCAGCGACATCAGGCCCTGCGTCGTCATCGATCCCAGCGAGATGATGCCGATGCCGTATTTGCCGGCGAGCGTCATGCCGGAGGGCGAGATCTGCGAGGCCACGACGAACGGCATCTCCTCTTGCAAGGGGAGGATCTGCAGCGCGGCGTCGTTCATGGTGAACCAGTCGCTCTTGGCGGTGACGCGCTCGCCGTTGAACAGCCGGCGGATGATGCCGATGGCTTCGTCCTGGCGGTCGCGCTGCGTCATCGGGTCGATGCCGAGCGTATGTGCGTCCGAGGCAAGGGCGCCGGGGCCGGAGCCGAAGATGGCGCGGCCGCCGGTCATGTGGTCGAGCTGCACCATGCGCTGGGCGACGTTGTAGGGATGATGATAGGGCAGAGACACCACGCCGGTGCCGAGCTTGATCCGCTTGGTGCGCTCGCCGGCCGCGGCCAGGAACATCTCCGGCGAGGCGATCATCTCCCAGCCGGATGAATGGTGCTCGCCGCACCAGAACTCGTCATAACCGAGCGCGTCGAGCTGCTCGACCAGGTCGAGGTCGCGCCGGAACTGGAGCATCGGATGCTCCCCGATCGGGTGATGCGGGGCAAGGAAGGCTCCGAACTTCAGGCGTGCCATGACGTTTTCTCCGGCTTTGATTTTCTGTTTGTTGGAGCTGCAAGGCTACGTGCCGGACGGGGCGAACGCAATTGCGCGGTGTCCCGTGTTACGGAATGCAGGCATGCGTGTTTTCCTCCCTCTCCCCGCTTGGGGCCGGGACGAGCTTGCTCGCCCGAGTAGGGTCGGGGTGAGGGGAGTCTCCGCGGGGACGGTGTCAGTTGGACTTCCGAAATGCCCCGCGCCGTCATTGCGAGCGCAGCGAAGCAATCCAGAGTTCTTCCGCGCAGGAATTCTGGATTGCTTCGCTACGCTCGCAATGATGTGTTGAGAGTGCGTTGTTCCAGCGACATCCAACTCGCGGAGATTCCCCTCACCCGGAATTCAAACTCCGTTTGAATTCCGGCCTCTCCCCGCAAACGAGGGGAGGCGAGGAGCGCACGAACCTTACCTCTGAGGTAATCGCGGTGCTGCATGTGGTTTGAGATCATCGGCCGCGAGCCCAAGGACCTGCACCGATGCATCAAATCGTCACAAAGCCAATCGATTCGACCCGGCGTTGGTGGATATTGGCGACCGTCGTGGCCGCGCAGTTCATGTTCGGCGTCGATGCCTTTATCGTGAACGTCGCCATTCCCACCATCGCGGTGGAGCTGAAGGCGACGCCGGCACAGATCGAATCCGTGATCGCGATCTATCTGATCGCCTACGCCACGCTGGTCGTCACCGGCGGCCGTCTCGGCGACATCCACGGCACCAGGAACGTGTTCCTGGCCGGTGTGCTTGGCTTCACCCTGACGTCGCTGTGGTGCGGCCTCGCGCTGTCAGGCGCGGAGCTGATCATCGCCCGGTTGGCGCAGGGCGCGACCGCGGCGCTGATGGTGCCTCAGGTGCTGGCAACGCTGCATCTGTTGTTCACGGACGGCCAGCGCAGCCGCGCCTTCGCCATCTACGGCATCGTGCTCGGGCTGGCCGGCGCGGCCGGCTTCCTGCTCGGCGGCCTCTTGATCACGGTCGATCTTGCCGGCACTGGCTGGCGTTCGGTGTTCTTCGTCAACGTTCCCGCCGGCCTCGTCATTGCTTTTGTCGCCTGGCGCATCATGCCGTCGGTGCCGCGGCAATCAGGAACAAGGCTCGACATCAAAGGCAGCGTGGTTCTGTTCGCGGGGCTGCTGTGCCTGATCGGCCCGCTGCTGTTCGGTCACGATGTCGGCTGGGCGCCCTGGCTGTGGGCCGTGATGGCGGTCGGTGGCGGCATTCTGGCCGCCTTCCTGAAGCTGGAGCATGCGGTCGCGCGCGCCGGCGGCATGCCGCTGATCGATCTCACGCTGCTGGCGGACGCCGCGTTCCTGCGCGGGCTGGTTGCCGCCCTCTTCTTCTTCCTTGCCAATCTCTCTTTCTACCTCGTCATGACGCTGTTGATGCAGCGCGGCCTGAAGATCCCGCCGCTCACGGCCGGCATGGCCTTCCTACCGCTCGCGCTGGCCTTCGTCGTGGCGTCGCGCCACAGCGGTGCGCGGGCGCGACATCGCGGCAGCAGGGTGTTGATCGAAGGCTGCGCGATCCAGATCGTTGGCCTCGCCGCGCTCGCGCTTGTCGCAGGGTTTGTCGATGCGCCGACGCCAATCCTGCTCGCGTTCACCATGATCATCTTCGGTTACGGCCAGGGATTGGTGATGGCGCCGCTCTCCGGCGCGGTGCTCTCGACGGTGAAGCCCGTCGCCGCAGGCTCGGCCTCCGGCGTCTACGGCACCATTGCGCAGATCGGAAATGCGGCCGGAGTGGCCGCAATCGGCGCGGTGTACTTCGCGGTCGAAGCCTTGCAATCAACGCGCGCAGGATTTCTGGTCTCGCTCGGACTGTTTGTGACATTAATCCTGATCTGCGTCACATTTCTGTCGTGGCTGCGCCGCGCATCTGCATGAAGTCGAGGCAGTGCGGTTAATACGCGTGATTCCCGCGAGATTTCCCGTGATTTCCGCTGAATTGACAGCGCACGGTCTTTTTATTTTGCAACGCAGCAACTATCTGGTTTGGCTGAACGTTGAACGTCGCCCACCAGGAAGTTGCCGTGTCGCTTGCCAAAAATGTTGATCTGTTGAGACGTCTGCCCAGGCTGGACGGTCTGCGCTTTGCCGGGCTTGGGCGCGGCGCGGATGTGTCAAGTCCGTTGCAGGAGGTTACCGGCTTCGGCGGCAATCCCGGTGGCTTACGCATGTTCGCATTCGTGCCGGCGCAGTTGCAGAAGCCGCGCGCGCTGGTCGTCGTGCTGCACGGCTGCGGGCAGACAGCAGCAGCCTATGATCTCGGCGCCGGCTGGTCGACGCTGGCTCAGCACTATGGCTTCGCGCTGTTGATGCCCGAGCAGCAGCGCATCAACAACGGCAACACCTGCTTCAACTGGTTCAACCCGGAAGACACGGCGCGAGGCAGCGGCGAGGCGTACTCGATCCGCGAGATGATCGCACATATGATCCGGGCACACCGCATCGATCCCGGGCGCGTCTTCATCACCGGCCTGTCCGCCGGTGGCGGCATGACCTCGGTCATGCTCGCGACCTATCCGGAAGTCTTCGCGGCCGGCGCGGTCATTGCGGGACTACCCTATGGCATCGCCACCAACCTGCGCGAGGCGCTCGACGGCATGTTTCATTCCCCGGCGCGTCCGGCGCGCGAGCTCGGCGATCTCGTGCGTAACGCCTCAGATCATCGCGGTGCCTGGCCGAAAATGTCGGTGTGGCACGGCAGTGCCGACCGCACCGTCAATCCCGGCAATGCCAACGAGATCGTCAAGCAGTGGCTCGATCTGCACGATTTGCCGGAAGCGCCGATGGCGGAGACCATCGTTGACGGCTATCCGCGCCAGGCCTGGTGGGGCAAGGACGGCGAGACGTTGGTGGAATCCTACGCCATCACCGACATGGCGCATGGCACGCCGCTTGGCCTTGCCGATAACGATCAGCGCTATGGCGTCGAAGGCTCCTTCCTGATCGAGGCCGGGATCTCCTCGTCCTACCACATCGCAAAGTTCTTCGGCCTCACCGACTGGATCGCAGACGCTGCAAAGGCGGAAGCCAAGCCGGCAGCGAAGCCTGTAGCAAAGCCGGTGCTCTCGCCCGCGCCGCATCTCGCCCGCTCGATCCGCGCGTCGGTCGCCGAACAGCCGGCCGAGCCGAAGCGCGAGCAGGCCCGTAGCTTCGATCTCGGCCAGATCATCACGCGGGCGCTGACCGCCGCGGGATTGATGAAGTAACCACCGCCGTCGTCCCCGCGAACGCAGGGACCCATACCGCGGAATCTATCGATCGGCGCCGGTAGAAGTACCGAACACCGAGTTCCCATACTCACCGCTCCCTGTGGTTATGGGTCCCTGCGTTCGCAGGGACGACAGCTGAGTTTGCGGCTACGCCGTCTGGCCGATCCATTCGATCGGCGTTGCCGTCACCTCGCCGCCGGAGACTTGTCGTGTCATCGCCGAATAGGCCTTGAAGAAGTCGCGCGATTGCAGCGTCTTCTGCGCATCCTCGTCGGCGACGCTGGCGAGATGGAAGTAGTGGCCGTCGTCGCGATTCTTCAGGACGCGATAGCCGATCCGCCCTTTCAGCTCCGGATCGCTGTCGATCGCCTTGATGAAGCGGCCGATCTCCTGGTGCCAGGCCTCTGTGGCGCCGTCCTTGAATTCGTATTTGATCATGAAGTGCTTCATGTGACGCTCCCTGTTCGACTTGTGCGTCATCATCTGCGCCTTGTGGGCGCTGCCGCAAGTATGGACAAAATTGATAGTATGGACTTTTTCTTCGTTGCTCTTATCCTGCCGCAGGCTGATTGCGCGTGGAGCAGACGACATGGCAAAGGCGAATCCGGCGCGCAGCTGTCCGGTTGCGGCCTTTCAGAAGATGATCAGCGGCAAGTACAAGCTGCGCATCGTTTGGGACCTCAAGGACGGCCCGCGCCGCTATGGCGAGATCCGAAGCGGCCTTCTGCGCGGTGCCAACGGCAGCGCGGAGATCACGCCGCGCGTGCTCAGCCGCGAACTGAAGGCGCTCACGGCGAGCGGCCTGATCGACCGCAAGGACTTCGGCGAGGTGCCGCCGAAGGTCGAGTATCGCCTCACCCGCAAAGGCAAGAGCTTCGTGCCCGTCGTCGCGGCAATCCGTGAATGGGGCGAACGTCACCTCAGCGAGACGGCCGCGCTCGCGGACGCGGCAGAATAAATCTCACATCTCGCCGGTGATGAACGGATTGGTCATCCGCTCCTGGCCGATGCTCGAGCCTGCGCCGTGGCCGCAGATGAAGCCGACGTCGTCGCCGAGCGGCAGTAGTTTAGTCTTGATCGAGTTGATCAGCGTGGCGTGACTGCCGCCGGGCAAATCGGTGCGTCCGACCGAGCCCGCGAACAGGACGTCGCCGACATGGGCAAAGCGCAGCTCCTTGTTGAAGAACACCACGCTGCCCGGCGAGTGGCCGGGGCAGTGGAAAATGTCGAACGCGAGGTCGCCGATCGACACGGTGTCGCCCTCGTTGAGCCAGCGGTCGGGCGCAAAGTTGCGCACCCCCGTCATGCCGAAGCGCGCGCCGCTTTCGACCACGTTGTCGAGCAGGAATTTGTCCGCTTCATGCGGCCCCTCGATCGGCACTTTCAGCGCATCGCGCAAATCTGCTGCGCCGCCGACATGGTCGATATGGCCGTGGGTCAGCCAAATCTTCTCGACGGTGACCCCGGTCTGCTTGATCGCGTCCAGGATCTTCGGCACGTCCCCGCCGGGATCGATCGCCACGGCCTTCTTGGAGGGCTCGTCCCAGATGATGGTGCAGTTCTGCTCGAACAGCGTCACGGGGACGATGATCGCGCCGGCCTTGGCTTTGGTGTCATTTTGCTCGGTCATGGCGCCAGAATGCCGATTTTTGCCAGGCCGCCAAGCAAAAGATTCGTCACGGCTCCCGGGAACAATAGTCACACGGCTGTCCCAATTGGCCTGCCAATCTGAACCGGAACGGTGTTGTCGCGTTCTCCCGCGCAAGATGCAGATTTTGGGTGGTCTCCCCGCATGGCTCAAAGCAACGAAAATTGGTGGCGCGACGGCATCTTCTATCAGATCTACCCGCGCTCGTTTCAGGATTCGAACGGTGACGGCGTCGGCGATCTCGCCGGCATCTTGCGGCGGCTGCCTTATGTGAAATCGCTCGGTGTCGATGCGATCTGGCTGTCGCCGATCTTCCCGTCGCCGATGGCCGATTTCGGCTACGACATCTCCGACTATACCGGCATCGAGCCGCTGTTCGGCACGATGGAAGATTTCGATGCGCTGATCGCGGCTGTCCATGACAACGGCCTGAAGTTGATCCTCGATCTCGTGCCCAACCACACCTCCGACCAGCATCCCTGGTTCGTCGAAAGCCGCGCCTCGCGCGACAATCCCAAGCGCGACTGGTACATCTGGCGCGATCCCGCGCATGACGGAGGCGTGCCGAACAATTGGCTGTCCGAGTTCGGCGGCAGCGCGTGGCAGTTCGACGAGACCACGGGTCAATATTATTACCACGCCTTCCTCGCCCAGCAGCCGGACCTGAACTGGCGCAATCCGGATGTCCGCAACGCCATTTACGACGTGATGCGGTTCTGGCTGGAGAAGGGCGTCGACGGCTTTCGCGTCGACGTGATCTGGCACCTCGTCAAGGACGCCGAATTCCGCGACAATCCGCCCAATCCGCATTACGTCGAGGGCCGGCCGCCGAACGAAAGAATCTTGACGCAATATTCCACCGACCAGCCGGAGGTGCATGACGTCATCGCCGAAATGCGCCGCGTCACCGATGCGTATCGCGCGCGCGTTCTGATCGGCGAGATCTATCTGCCGCTGAACCGTCTCATGGCCTATTACGGCAACGACCTCACCGGCGCGCAGATGCCGTTCAACTTCGCGCTGCTCTCGACGTTCTGGAGCGCGCGCTCGATCGAGAAGATCATCGAGGATTACGAGAAGGCGCTGCCGCGCGGCGCCTGGCCGAACTGGGTGCTCGGCAATCACGATCGTCCGCGGGTTGCCAGCCGCGTCGGGACGGAGCAGGCCCGCGTCGCCGCCATGCTGCTGCTGACGCTGCGCGGCACGCCGACGCTCTATTACGGCGACGAAATCGGCATGCACCAGGTGGCCATTGCGCCCGAGGATGTCCGCGATCCCTTCGAGAAGAACGTGCCCGGCATCGGAGTAGGTCGCGACGGCTGCCGCACGCCGATGCAATGGGATGCGACCGAATTCGCAGGCTTCTCCGCCGTGCGGCCATGGCTGCCGCTGCCGGAGCATTATGTGCGCGACAATGTCGTCAATCTCGATGCCGATGCGCACTCGATCCTCAGTCTCTACAAACGCCTGATCGGCTTTCGCAAGAGCTGTCCGCCGCTGATCGCCGGCGAATATCATCCGATCGCCGCGCAAGGCGATCTCCTTATCTATCGCCGCGAGGCCGGGGGCCGGGCGGTGATCGTGGCGCTCAATCTCGGCGCGGACCCGGTCACCGTGACGACGAGCGCAGTGCCTTTCGGCAGCAGGATCTTGCTGTCGACATTCCTGGATCGCGAGGGCGAGCAGATCGAAGGCGTGCTGGATCTGCGTGGCAATGAGGGCGTGGTAGTCGCGCCACCGTAAGATGGCGTCCCGGATCTGCGCGCGCTCGAGGCGCGCTTGGCCGGGACGACAGCGGTGGGCGTCGATACATCTACCCCGGATGCTTCTTTCCCCGCGCCGTATCGCCGTCGATATCGCTCCGCTTCAACAGATAATCCAGCCCGCCGACGCGGTACCAGCGATAGCCGTAGGGCTCCAGCACGACGCGGTGCTGGCCGCGCTTGTCGGCGTGGCTGTGGTCCTCGGCGAGCAGATTGATCAGGTGCGCGCCGGCCTCGCCCGGTAGCCCGACCGAGAACGCGATCTCGCGCGGCTTTTCGTCGAGATTGTGCACGAACAGCACCGAATTATTGCGCCAGTCGTAGCGCATGATGAACACGGCGGGATCGCGCACCGGAAGGATGACGAAATCGCCCCAGCCGACCTCCGGCACTTCCTTCCGCATGCGGACAATGCGCTCGGTCCAGTTCAGCATGGAATTGGGGTCGCGCCGCTGTTTGGCGACGTTGACGTGCGGATAGCCGTACGGTCCCTTGTCGATCACCGGGCAGGCCGGCCTGTCGCTCTTGGTGAAGCCGCCGTGCGGCTCGGTCGACCATTGCATCGGCGTGCGCGCGCAATTGCGCTCGGGCAGCGACAGATCATCACCCATCGCGATCTCGTCGCCGTAGCGGATCACCGGCGTTCCCGGCAGCGTGCACATCAGGCTGTAGGCGAGCTCGAGCCGCCGGCGGTCCCCGCCCAGCATCGGCGCGAGCCGGCGGCGGATGCCGCGGTCGTAGAGCTGCATGTCCTTGTCGGGGCCAAAGCTTTTGAACACTGTGTCGCGCTGCGCCTTGGTCAGGCGTCCCAGATCGAGTTCGTCGTGATTGCGCAGGAACAGGCCCCATTGCGCCGTGGCGGGGCGCGGCTTGGTCGCCTTCAGCGCTTTCGCCAGCGGGCGCGAATCGGCGGAGGCCAGCGCATAGAACAGATGCTGGTTGACGTGGAAGTTGAACATCATGTGCATGCGGTCGGCGTCGCGGCCAAAGTACTCCATGTCCGTTTTCGGCAGCACGTTGGCCTCGGCGAGGATGATGGCGTCGCCCTGCCGCCATTGCAGGAATTCGCGGAACGCGCGCAGCATGTCGTATTGCTCGACCGGGTTCTTCACCTTGGCGCCCTTGGTCGCGATGATAAAGGGCACCGCGTCCATGCGGAAACCGCAGACGCCGAGCTGGATCCAGAAGCCCATGATCTTGAGGATCTCGGCCTGAACATGCGGGTTCGAGGTGTTGAGATCGGGCTGGAAATCGTAGAAGCGGTGGAAGTAATAGGCTCCCGCTTCCTTGTCGCGCGTCCAGGTCGATTTCTGCACGCCGGGAAACACCATGCCCTTGTTGGCGCCGGCCGGCTTTGTGTCGGACCACACATACCAGTCGCGATAGGGCGAGGCCTTGTCGCGCCGCGCCTCCTTGAACCAGTGATGCTGGTCGGAGGTGTGATTGACGACGAGGTCGATGATGATGCGGATGCCGCGCTGCTTGCAGCCATGGGCGAACTCGACGAAATCGCCGAGCGTGCCGTAGCGGGGATCGACGCTGTAATAATCGGCGATGTCGTAGCCATCGTCGCGGCCCGGCGAGGTCTGGAACGGCATCAACCAGATCGTGGTGATGCCGAGGCCGTGCAGATAGTCGAGCCGGCGGAGCAGGCCCTTGAAATCGCCGACGCCGTCGCCGTTGGCGTCCATATAGGAGCCGACGGACAGGCAGTAGATCACGCCGTTCTTGTACCAGAGATCGTCGATCATGCGCGCGCCGCCTCGGTGGTTCCGCCGAGGTACGGCGGCTGCGTGATAAGTGCGTGGGGAAGGGGAGGTTCCGCGCTCCCGCATCCACGGTGTCGTCCCGGACAAGCGCGCCCCGATCCGGGACCTATAATCACAGGGAGCCGTTTTGCGCCGACTTGGAGTTGCCAGCTCGTGCCACAACTGCCTCCTGTGGCTATGGGTCCCGGATCTGCGCTGACGCTTGTCCGGGACGACAGTGGAGATTGAGGCTGCAGCTCGCCCCCATCGAACAGTGTCCGCCCCGAACGGAATCGGCTATCCTCCGGCCAATGGATAACACTGCCCGCATCAGCCTCGTTCCGCCGCCCGACCGCCGCCAATCCGAGACGGCGCTCGCGATCGCGCGCGGCACATCGCGCCTCTTAAGATCGCTCGGCTTTTCCTGCATCAGCGAATTGCCGCTACCCTCGGGCCGGCGCGCCGATCTGGTGGCGCTGAACGAACGCGGGGAGATCTGGATCGTCGAGATCAAATCGTCGGTGGAGGATCTGCGTGCCGACCAGAAATGGCACGAATACCGCGCTCATTGCGACCGGCTGTTCTTCGCCTTCACGCAGGACCTGCCGTGCGAGATCTTTCCTGAAGACACCGGCCTGATCGTCGCCGACGCCTACGGCGCGCACCTGCATTGCGAGGCGCCCGAGCACAAGCTTGCTGCCGCCACGCGCAAGCAGATGACGGTGCGGTTTGCAATGGCGGCGGCGCTTCGGATCAACCGCTTGGTCGATCCCCAGGGGCATGCGGAGTTTTGGGAGTAGCGGCAGTCTCGTGTCCCGGACGCGCTGCAGCGTGAAACGCTGCTGCGCAGAGCCGGGACCCAGGAAGCGGCAGCGCGAACTTAGGTATGGGCCCCGGCTCTGCAGCGCATCGTCGAAGAGACGCTGCGCTGCGTCCGGGGCACGAGCGCGGCAGAAACTTACCGCGGCGCGCGCTTGGCCAGAATGCGCTGCAGCGTGCGCCGGTGCATGTTGAGCCGGCGCGCCGTCTCGGAGACGTTGCGGTTGCACATCTCGTAAATGCGCTGGATGTGCTCCCAGCGCACGCGGTCAGCCGACATCGGGTTGGTCGGCAGCTCGGATTTCTCCGCGCTGGTCGACAATAGCGCCGCGACGACGTCGTCGGCATCCGCGGGCTTGGAGAGATAATCGATCGCGCCCATCTTCACCGCGGTGACGGCGGTGGCGATGTTGCCATAACCGGTCAGCACGATCGCGCGCGCATCCGGCCGCTTCTTCTTCAGCGCCGAGACCACGTCGAGGCCATTGCCGTCGCCGAGCCGCAGATCCACCACGGCGAAGGCGGGCGCCGCCTTGCCGATCTGCGCAAGACCGTCCGAGACCGTGTCACATGACGTCACCGCGAAGCCGCGCGTTTCCATGGCGCGCGACAGCCGCTCCAGAAACGGCTTGTCGTCCTCCACGATGAGCAGCGAGCGGTCGGTCTGTTCGTTCAGTTCGGCGATGGCGTTCAAGGTTTTGTCCTCTCTCCAACGCGTTGACATATGGCCTCGCAATCGGGCGGTGCCAAGGCCGCCGATAGTCGATCGGCCCTGTTGTGCGACGCAAGGTCGCGGCCTCAAGCGCGATGAATCGTCATCGCGCTTGCGATTCTTGTTTTCGGCATGATCCTGCCGGAAAACCGCTGAAGACTTTTCCGGATCATGCCCTATCCTATTGTTTCTTCGAAGGTCTCGATAGCCTCAAATCGTTGTCGCGGCCAAGTGATCTGGACCACGGCCCCGTATTCCGGAAAGGTCCGATTGGTAAACGAGACCTTGGCGCCGGTGCGCTCCAGCAGCGTGCGCGCGATGAACACGCCCAATCCGAGGCCGCGTCGTTCACCGCCGCCCTCGTCCATGGTTCGCCGCCGCGACAGATAGGGCTCACCGATCCGCTTCAGGATGTCGGGCGGAATGCCGGGGCCGTCGTCGGAGATCACGAGCTCGATCATGTCCTTGTTCCACCACGCATTCACCTCGACGGTGGTGCGGGCGAAATCGACCGCGTTCTCGACGATGTTCCCGACGCCGTACAGGATCGCCGGGTTGCGCGAGCCGACCGGCTCGGCGACGATGGCCACTGCAATGCGCACCTTGATCTCGACGCCGAAATCGCGGTGCGGGGCCACCACCTCCTCGATCAGCTCCGACAGCTTCATGCGGTCGAACGGCGCACCGGTGGAGGAGAGCTGGGTGATCTTGCTCAGGATGTCGCGACAGCGCTGAGTTTGCTCGCGCAGCGTCTTCAGGTCGGCGGCAAAACTGGCGTCCTTCACCGTCTTTTCCAGCTCGCGCGAGATCAGGAAGATCGTGGCGAGCGGCGTGCCGAGCTCGTGCGCGGCGGCCGCGGCAAGGCCGTCGAGCTGGGTCAGATGCTGCTCGCGCGTCAGCACCAGCTCGGTCGCCGCCAGGGCGTCCGCGAGCTTGCGCGCTTCTTCGGTCACCTGGAACGAGTAGAGGCTGGTGACGCCGATCGCGAGCACGATCGAGAGCCAGACGCCGACGAGATAGATCGGCGGCAGCACCAGCGGATCGTCGGAATCCCAGGGCAGCGGCAGGTGGAAGAAGAACAGCACCGAGGCGCAGGCGACCGCGAGCAGGCCGAGGCCGAAGGTGAAGCGCGCCGGCAGGGCCGTGGCCGAGATCAGCACCGGCGCGAGGAACAGGAACGAGAACGGGTTCTGCAAGCCGCCGGTGAAGTACAACAGACCGGCCAGTTCCACGATGTTCAGCGCGAGCAGGCCGGCCGCCTGCATCGGCTCCAGCCGCCGCATCGGGTTGGCCGCGGTCTGGAGCGCCAGATTCAGTGCCGCCGACAAGGCGATGATGCTGACGCAGGGGACGATCTCGACGTTGAATTCCAGCCCCTGCGCCACGATGAAGATCGCGGCGAGCTGGCCCAGCACCGCCAGCCAGCGCAGCCGCAAAATCGTGTCCAGGCGGATATGCCGCTGCGCGTGGCGGAAGTTGGAGGCGGCAATTTCGGTCATATCGGCCAATGTGGCGGTGCCTTCCAAGGTCACAAACGTTGGGCTCGCGGAACCACCGGATTACAAGCCTTGCGCTCCCTGCCGCAATAGCAGAAGAACGGTCAGCATGACCGAGAATGACAAGGCTTCAAGTCGGCCGACTGTCGCGGAGAGCAGCTCGCCCGCGGCGATCACGGTCGATCACCTCGTCAAGGTCTACAAGCAGACCCGCGCCGTCGACGATATCTCCTTTTCGCTGCCGCGCGGCAGCATCACCGGGCTTCTGGGCGGCAACGGTGCCGGCAAGACCACGACCATCGCGATGATCATGGGCCTGGTGCTGCCGACCTCCGGCCGCGTGCAGGTGCTGGGACATCGGATGCCCGAGGACAGCGCGGCGGTGCTGGGGCGGATGAATTTCGAGAGCCCCTATGTCGACATGCCGATGCGGCTCACGGTCCGACAGAACCTCACCGTGTTCGGCAAGCTCTATGCGGTGAAGAACCTCGCCGGTCGCATCAAAGAGCTCGCGGACGATCTCGATCTCGCCGACTTCCTCGATCGCGCCAACGGCAAGCTGTCCGCCGGGCAGAAGACCCGCGTCGCGCTTGCCAAAGCGCTGATCAACCAGCCCGAGCTCTTGCTCCTGGACGAGCCGACCGCCTCGCTCGACCCCGATACCGCGGACTGGGTACGGGCGCATCTGGAGCGCTATCGCAAGGAGAACAGCGCCACCATCCTTCTGGCTTCGCACAACATGCTCGAGGTCGAGCGACTCTGCGACCGCGTCATCATCATGAAGCGCGGCCGCATCGAGGACGACGACACGCCCGAGGCGATCATGGCGCGCTACAACCGCACCACGCTGGAGGAGGTGTTTCTCGACGTCGCGCGCGGCCGGGTGAACGGCGCGAAGGAGGCGGTGAGGTGAGAGGAGGCCGTCATTGTAGCCCGGGTGAGCGTAGCGATACCCGGGAACGCAGCGAGCAAAGACCCGGATGTCGCTTCGCTCATCCGGGCTATGCGGTGCTGCCATGACCGACATCTCCCTCCACCACGGCATCTCCGCTCACCGCATCGGCGCGATGATCCTGCGATACTGGTACCTGCTGCTGTCGTCCTGGCCGCGGCTGCTCGAGCTGTTGTATTGGCCGGCGCTGCAGGTCATCACCTGGGGCTTCATCCAGTATTACATCGCGCAGAACGCCAGCTTCTTCGCGCGCGCCGGCGGCACGCTGATCGGCGCCGTCATCCTCTGGGACATCCTGTTCCGCGGCCAGCTCGGCTTCTCCATCTCGTTTCTGGAAGAGATGTGGGCGCGCAACCTCGGCAACCTCATGATGAGCCCGCTGAAGCCGATCGAGTTTCTGCTGTCGCTGATGGTCATGAGCCTGATCCGGCTCGCGATCGGAATCATCCCGATGACGCTGCTGGCGCTGTTCCTGTTTCACTTCAACGTCTACGCGCTCGGCCTGCCGCTGATCGCGTTCTTCTGCAATCTGATCTTCACGAGCTGGTCGGTCGGCATCTTCGTCTCGGGCCTGGTGCTGCGAAACGGGCTCGGCGCCGAGAGCATCGTCTGGACCTTGATGTTCGTGATCATGCCGCTCGCCTGCATCTACTATCCCGTCAGCGTGCTGCCGATTTGGCTGCAATACGTCGCCTGGACGCTGCCGCCGACTTACGTATTCGAAGGAATGCGTGCGCTGCTGATCGAGAACACCTTCCGCACCGACCTGATGCTGGATGCACTGGCCATCAATTCAGTGCTTCTGGTTGCATCTTTTGGGGCATTCCTTGCCCTTTTGCGCAGCGCCAAAAAGCACGGCTCGCTGCTGTCGGCCGGCGAATAGCGTCACTTTCTCGTGGATTCAGGCTGGTTGAGCCGATTCCGCCACGTAGATGTACGGAACCATGCATTGACGCAATATTACGCATTCGGCAGTATGCTGCGATGCGAAGAGGAATATAGCGATGCCCATTGGTGAGTTTGGCGGCGCGCCGCCCCTGGCGGCTGAAGGCAGTCCGGTCCTGACGACGCCGATGTACTGGATGTACGAGATGGCGCACGCCTCCCTCAATCCGGCACGTGCGGTCACTGACGCCACCAAGCTGCTGTTTCAGAATCCGCTCAATCCGTGGGCGCGCACCGAAGTAGGCAAGTCGGTCGCCGCGGCGTGCGAATTGTTCGAGCGCACCACGCGCCGCTACGGCAAGCCGGAATGGGGTCTCAACGACACCGAGGTCAACGGCATCCGCGTCCCTGTCGAGATCCGCTCGGTCTGGGAAAAGCCGTTCTGCCGGCTGCTGTACTTCGATCGCAAGTTCGCGCGGCCCTTGCGCAGCCCGCAGCCGCGCGTGCTGATCGTGGCACCGATGTCCGGCCATTACGCGACGCTGCTGCGCGGCACGGTCGAAGCCTTCCTGCCCGCGCATGAGGTCTACATCACCGATTGGGCCGACGCCCGCATGGTGCCGCTCAGCGACGGCCGCTTCGATCTCGACGATTACATCGATTATGTCATCGAGATGCTGCATGTTCTCGGCGGCAACACCCACGTCATGGCGGTGTGCCAGCCCTCCGTGCCCGTCGTCGCCGCCGTCTCGATCATGGAAGCGCGGCGCGATCCGTTCGTGCCGACCTCGATGACACTGATGGGTGGCCCGATCGACACCCGCCGCAATCCGACCGCGGTGAACGACCTCGCCCAGGAGCGCGGCATCGACTGGTTCCGCAACCACGTCATCACCAAGGTGCCGTTCCCGCATCCGGGCATGATGCGTGACGTCTATCCGGGATTCCTGCAGCTCAACGGCTTCATCAGCATGAATCTCGACCGGCACATGGATGCGCACAAGCAGCTGTTCGCCCATCTGGTGAAGGGCGACGGCGACCTCGTCGACAAGCATCGCGAGTTCTACGACGAATACCTCGCCGTGATGGACCTCTCCGCCGAATATTACCTGCAGACGGTCGATACCGTGTTCGTGAAGCACTCGCTGCCGAAGGGCGAGATGACCCATCGCGGAACACGCGTCGATCCCTCCATGGTCACGCGCGTTGCGCTGATGACGGTGGAAGGCGAGAATGACGACATCTCCGGTCTCGGTCAGACCGAAGCAACGCATTCATTGTGCAGCTCGATCCCTGATCATCGCCGCGTTCATTACGTCCAGAAGGGCGTCGGACATTACGGCGTGTTCAACGGCTCGCGCTTCAAGTCGGAAATCGTGCCGCGAATCCACGACTTCATGGTTTCGGCTGCGAATCCGAGTTCATTGCAGGCTCGCGCTGCCGAATAAGCTTCGTTTTCGGCTTTCCCGTCGAAAATCCAGGCTTGGACCGAGGCTCCGGCGGGGTGAATTCCGGGTCGGATTCGCGGTATTTAGGTAGCTTTATAGGAGTGAGTCAGCACTCACCCCTTGGGGGTGCCGCATGCACTCAGCGAGGGAGAAAAAAGCTGGTTCCAACCCCAGTCTGTAGGGTCTCCCGGACGTCTGACCGCTGTATATTGGGCAAATGATTTGTTTTTGCGCCGAGCGCTTCCCATGGCGGCGGTTATGGCAGAATCCGGGCGCCCTCCTGCCCCCCGGACTGACAGACATGGCCACTCGCGCACTCCTTTATCGGCGGCCCCACGAACCAAAGACCCTCGTCATCACCCACGGATCGCAATTCTTTGCCATCCGATTGCGCCGGCATCGCCGCGCGCGCCGCTACACGCTCAGAATTCATCCGAGCGATCGCGAAGCCATTCTCACCATCCCGCCGCGCGGCACGCTCGCCGAAGCGAAAGACTTTGCGCAGCGTCACGGCGCGTGGATCGCGGCACGTCTCGGGCGCTTGCCGAAGGCCGCGCCGTTCCAGCCTGGCACGGTGATACCGCTCCGCGGCACGCCGCATCGCATCGTTCATCGTGCCGGCACGCGCGGCACGGTATGGACCGAAATGCGCGATAGCGGCGAACGCATCCTCTGCGTTGCCGGCGGGCTCGAACATGTCGATCGCCGCGTCAGCGACTTCCTCAAGCGCGAGGCGCGCCGCGATCTGCAGCGTTCGGCGGAAGCCCACGCCGCCGAGCTCGGTGTCAGGGTCAAGCGCCTTTCGATCCGCGATCAGTCCAGCCGCTGGGGCTCCTGCACCTCTGCCGGGTCGCTGTCGTTCTCCTGGCGCCTGATCCTCGCGCCGCCCTTCGTGCTCGACTATCTCGCCGCCCACGAGGTCGCCCATCTCGTCGAGATGAACCACTCGGCGCGGTTCTGGCGCGTCTGCGGCAAGGTGTGCCCGTCGATGGAGCGCGCCAAAAAGTGGCTCGATACCTACGGCAATGATCTGCATCGCTACGGGGTCGAGGATTAGGCCCTCGCTGCTAACGTCTTGAAAGGTGTCATCGCCCGGCTTGCCGCCTTCGCTGAAGCTTCGGCGCGCCGAGCGCAGGTGTGGGCCTCGGCGAAGCCTTGGCGGAGCCGGGACCGGGCGATCCAGTACGCCGAGACGGCACTGATTGAATCGAGAAGCCCCGGCGTACTGGATTCCCCGCTTTCGCGGGGAATGACAGCGGAGAGGAGCGGCTGGTGGTTAGGGAGGACTTGCCGAAGTGTTGCAGCTGGTGCAAGCCCGCGCTCCCGGCGTTTGTGCCGCCCGCGCAAGCCGTTGATTTTGTTATCGCCGGCTACTGTGCATGGGGTTGTTTTCGCATTTCTTGTCTTGAGGCCATGCGGACCTCAAGCCGCGCCTATCGGTTTCCGCCAAACAACCGGTCCATCAGCCAGCCATCGAGCCCTGCCGCAGCCTCCGGCCGCGCATTGGCGCGCGTCGGCGGCGGGCGATAGCCGCCATTGTTGACCGCTGCCGGTCCGGGCGTGACTGCTGCCGGCGCTGTCACCTGCGAGGCTGCCTGCGCGAGGTTCGACAGGCCCCAGCCGCCTGGTGCGCTCGGCAGGGCTGCCACCGGCACACCCTCGTGCGCCGTCTTCATGAAGCGCGACCAGACTTCCACGGGCAGGCCGCCACCGGTGGCCTTCTTGGTCGGCGAGTTGTCGTCGTTGCCGAGCCAGACGCCGGTGACGAGGTTCGCCGTGTAGCCGATGAACCAGGCATCGCGATAATCCTGGCTGGTGCCGGTCTTGCCGGCCGCGGGCCAGCCCGGGATCTCCGCCTTCTTGGCGGTGCCTGATATCAGCGTCTCTCGCATCATCGCATTCATCATGCCGACATAGCGGGGATCGATGACCGGATTACGCTCTTCCGGCTGGCGCATGTAGAGCAGCTTGCCGCTCAGCGTCCTGATCCGCGTCACGACATGCGGCGCCACCGCGAAGCCGCCATTGGCGAAGGGCGCGTAAGCGCCGACCAGCTCGACCACCGAGACTTCCGACGTGCCGAGCGCGATCGAGGCATTCGGCTCGAGCTTCGAGGAGATGCCGAGCCGGTGCGCGGTGCGCACCACGTTCTTCGGTCCGACCTCGAGGCCGAGGCGGATGGCGACGGTGTTGAGCGACATCGCCAGCGCCTGCGTCAGCGTCACCGCGCCGAAATATTCATGGGTGTAGTTCTCGGGTCTCCAGCCCTTGACCTCGATCGGCGCGTCCTGGCGCATCGTGTCAGGCGTCAGGCCCTGTTCCAGCGCCGTCAGATAGACGAACGGCTTGAACGAGGAGCCCGGTTGGCGTTTTGCCGTGACCGCGCGGTTGTACTGGCTCTCGGAATAGTTCCGCCCACCCACCATGGCGCGCACGGCGCCATCAGGCGTCATCGCCACCAGGGCGCCCTGGCTGACGTTGAACTTCACGCTCTTGGCCGCGAGCTCGTCGATGATGGCGGCTTCCGCCACGCCCTGCAGCTTCGGATCGATCGTGGTCTCGACCTTGATGCTCTCGTCGATCTGGCCGACCAGGTCGTCCAGGACCTCGCCGATCCAGTCGGCGACGTAGTTGACCGTGCCGGCGCCGGCCGGCTTCACATTGTAGGAGGGATGGCCGATCGAGGCCTTCGCCTGCGCGTCGGTGATGAAGTTTGCATCCGCCATCGCCGTGAGCACGATTTGCGCACGCGCTTCCGCGCCTTCGGGATTGCGGTTCGGCGCGAGGCGCGAGGGCGATTTGACGAGGCCGGCGAGCATCGCCGCTTCGGCGACCGTGACGTTCTTGGCCGACTTGCCGAAATATTTCTGCGCGGCGGCTTCGACGCCGTAGGCGCCGGAGCCGAAATAGACGCGGTTGAGATAGAGCTCCAGAATCTCGTTCTTGGAATGCTTGCGCTCCAGCCAGATCGCGAGCTCCGCCTCCTGCAGCTTGCGCTGCATGGTGCGCTCCTGGGTCAGGAACAGGTTTTTCGCGAGCTGCTGCGTCAGCGTCGAGCCGCCCTGCGACACGCCGCGGTGGAGAACGTTGGTGACGAGGGCGCGCAAAATGCCGACGGGATCGATGCCGAAATGCGAATAGAAGCGGCGATCCTCGATGGCGATGAACGCCTTTGGCAGATAAGGCGACAGGTCGTTCAGCGCGACATTGGCACCGGCCATCTCGCCGCGTTGCGCCAGCATGCTGCCGTCAACGCCGACGATCTGGATCGTCGGTGGCCGCTTGGGGATTTCCAGCGACTGGATCGGCGGCAGATGGGCGCCGACATAGATCACGACGCCGACCACGGCGATGACGCCCCACAAGCTCAGCACCGCGCCCCAGTAGACCAAGCGGCCCAGGCTGAACCCGCCGCGCGACTTCGACCGGCGTTTGGCACCGCTGCGGCCGGCCGGCGCCTTGCGCTCGCGCGGGGGCTCGTCGCCGGCATCGTCGCTCTTGCGCTTGCCGGATGATTTCGCAGATTTCTTCGGCTTGTCGTCGCCGCCGCCGGGAATGCGATCCGCCGCGGTCAGGCGCAGATCGGCGAGCGCTGCGGGCAAGCCGAACAGCGGCTCCTTCCGCCCACCCTTTTTCTTTCCCCACGCCATACGCACAACGCCCGGTCAGCCCGCCCCGCCGCACGCTAGCGGTCGCTGTTTAAGGCCCGGTTACCCCGGCGTTAACGCGTGATTAGGAGGTGGGGCATTCGCACCCCGCAGTTCCGCATTCTCGGCGGCAAAGCTAGGATCGTCGGCATAAAGAAGAGGGAGCGCACATGGGCCATATCGATCCGACCAAGGAGATCTTCGCGCAGTTCCGGGAGAACGACCGTCCCGGTCCGATCCACATGCTCAACCTGGTGCGGTTGCGTAAAGAAGCGGCCTATCCGGACGGACGCAAGGCGAGCGGCGCGGAAGCCTATGCCGCCTATGGCCGTGAGAGCGGCCCGGTGTTCGAGCGCCTCGGCGGCCGCATTGTCTGGCAGGGCAAGTTCGAGCTGATGCTGATCGGCCCGCAGGAGGAACGCTGGGACCATTGCTTCATCGCGGAATATCCGAGCGTCGCGGCTTTCGTCGAGATGATCCGCGATCCTGTTTACCGCGAGGCAGTGAAGCATCGCCAGGCGGCGGTGGAGGATTCCCGGCTGATCCGGCACGCAGTGCTGCCGGTGGGCAAGAACTTTGGCGAGATACCGACGTAGGGCGCATTCACGCGCCACTCTCTCCCCGTCATCCTGAGGTGCGAGTGGCGCGATGCATTGCATCGCGCCGGGGGGCCTCGAAGGATGCGCGGCCCCGATGCTTCTGCGCGGCGACCAGTCGGGCCGTCGCCCTTCGTGGGGCCGCCAAGGGGCGGCCGCCTCAGGGTGACGGTGATGAATCGGGCCAAGCTCTCAAAAAAATCGGCGGCCAGGAGGCCGCCGATCACATCGCGAACTTCAAGCAACCACTAACCCGCCGGACCCGCGTCCTCCAGGATCGGGCCGAACAGCTCCCAGCGCTCGCCGTTGAACTTCATCATCTGAAGCTGCTTGTTGACGCGGTAGTCGGTCGGCGAGGTGTTGGCCTTGATGCCGGGCAGGGACAGGTCGAGCTCCACGTCCTTCAGGCTGGTGGCGACCTTCATGACGTTCTCGCGGGTGAGGTTGTCGCCGCATTTCTGCAGCACGTAAGCCATCAACTGGGAGGTCGAGTAGCCGTAGCTGTTGAAGCTCGAGTCCTTGTCGCCGTCCGGATAATACTTGGCCATGAACTCGAAATATTTCTTCATGCCTGGATCGTCCTTCCAGGTCGGATCGAGCGGATCCTTGCCATAGTTGACGCTGATCACGCCCTTGGACGCTTCAAGTCCTGCGGGCTTCATCACGGCACCGACCGACGTGGCGTTGATGTCGAGAATGTGCACGGGATGCCAGTCGAGCTCGGCGATCTTCTTGATCGCCTGCGCAGCCTGTTTCGGCGTCGTGGCACTGAAGAACAAATCCGCGCCTGCCGACTTGATCTTGAGGATCTGCGAATCGATGGTGGGATCGGAGACCTCGTATGAAGCTTCCGCGACGATCATGCTGGCGGCCTTGTCTCCAAGCCCGGCCTTGATGCCGTTCAGATAGTCTTTGCCGAGATCGTCGTTCTGGTAGAGGACGCCGACTTTGGCGTTCGGATGGTTCTTGATGATGTACTGGCCGTAGATGCGGCCCTCGACGAAGTAGTTGGGATTGAAGCCCATCGTCCAGGGGAAGTTCTTGGGGTCGGTGAATTTCGAGGCGCCGGTGGCCGCGAACAGTTGCGGCACTTTCTTGGCGTTGAGATATTTCTGCACGGCAGCGTTCGAGGGGGTGCCGAGAAGCTGGAAGGTGAGCAGCACCTCGTCGCTCTCGACGAGCTTGCGCACCTGCTCCACGGCCTTCGGCGGCGAATAGGCGTCGTCGTACTGGATCAGGTTGATCTTACGGCCATTGATGCCGCCCTGATCGTTGATCATCTTGAAATAGGCGGCCTGCGTCTTGCCGATCGTGGCATAAGCGGAGGCGGGGCCGCTGAACGGATTGGTCTGGCCGATCTTGATTTCGGTGTCCGACGCGCCGGGATCATATTTCTTCTGGGCATTGGCCGCTGAAATCGACAGCGCCAGAGTCAGCGCCGTGGCCATGGCCAGATGCAGTTTTCCATTCCTCATTCGCAATTCCCTCAATCTGTTATTGCCGATGATCTGTCGGACACATTGTGCGTCCGATGCCATCGCTGAGGGCGAGTGTGGAGGAACGTGTGTTGCGATGCAAGGTGGGCGTTCGTAGGGTGGGTTACGACCAGCGGTTTGCGTTTTGCGCAATCCGCTGCGCTAACCCACCCAACGCATTCGCTAGCCCGACGGTCCGGTGTCTTCGATGATCGGTCCGAACAGCTCCCAGCGTTCGCCGTTGAACTTCATCATCTGCATCTGCTTGTTGACGCGGAAGTCGTTCGGCCCGGTGTTGATCTTGATGCCGGGCAGCGCGAAGCTCGGCGTGAAGTCCTTGATGTTGGCGACCTGCTTCATGACGTTCTCACGCGTCAGGTCGTCGCCGCATTGCTTCAGAACCTGCACCAACAACTCCGCCACCGAATAGGCATAGGTGTTGACGGTGTTGAGCTTGTCGCCTTCCGGAAAATACTTGTCCATGAAAGCGAAGAAGGCCTTCACGCCGGGATCGTCCTTCCACTGGGGATCGCTGGGCTCCTTGCCATATTGGGTCGAGATGATGCCCTTGGAGATGTCGAGGCCGGCCGGCTTCAGCGTCGCCGAGATCGGGCTCGCATTAATGTCGAGGATGTGCACCGGCGTCCAGCCGAGGTCGGCAAGCTTCTTGATCGCCTGTGCCGCGAATTTCGGCGTCGAGGCATCGAAGAACACGTCGACACCCATCGACTTCAGCTTGACCACCTGGGAGTCGACGGTCGGGTCGGTGACCTCGTAGGAGACCTCGCCGACGACCATGCTGGCGGCCTTGTCGCCGAGGCCGCTCTTGAGGCCCGCGAGATAGTCGCGGCCCATGTCGTCATTCTGGTAGAGCACGCCGATCTTGGCGTTCGGATGCTGCTTGAGAATGTATTTGGCGTAGATGCGTCCCTCGGACACGTAGTTGGGATTGTAGGCGATGGTCCAGGGATAGTTCTGAGGATCGTTGAAGCGGGCCGCCCCGGTCGAAGCCAGCAACTGGGGCACCTTCTTGCCGTTGAGATATTTTTGCACGGCGGCATTGGCCGCGGTGCCGATCAGCTGGAACGTGAACAGCACCTCGTCGCCCTCGACGAGCTTGCGCACCTGCTCGACCGTCTTCGGCGGCGAGTAAGCGTCGTCATATTGGATCAGGTTGATCTTGCGGCCGTTGATGCCGCCCTGATCGTTGATCATCTTGAAATAGGCGGCCTGGGTCTTGCCGATATTGGCGTAGACGGAATAGGGCCCGGAGAACGGCACGGTCTGGCCGATCTTGATCTCGGTGTCACTCGCTCCGGTGTCGTATTTCTTCTGGGCGAGAGCTTGACTTACGAAGGCTTGGCTCGCGGAGAACGCGAAGGCGAGCGCCATCGTAGCAGTTAGGAAGCCTCTGCGATTGTTCATATTGGTTGTTCCTCCTGACGGAATTTTCGGCCGACGGTCTTTTCCGTTGATTGCAACGGTCGCCATCGCTGCCGAAGATTGTGGAGGAAGGCTCGGCGCCGCGCAAGGATCGCGGCGCTGCGCCGTAGCGTCTCAGGCCAGGAGCTAAGCCAGGAACAACGCAGCCAGCGCGACTGCCGCCGGCAGTGCCTGCACGATCAGGATGCGGCTGCTGACGGTCGCGGCGCCATAGGCGCCGGCCACGATCACGCAAAGCAGGAAGAACGCCTTGATCTGGAATGCGAAGGCCGGGTTGCCGTGGACGAGACCCCAGATCAGGCCCGCGGCGAGGAAACCGTTATAGAGGCCCTGATTGGCGGCCAGCACCTTCGTGATCTCGGCCTTCTCCGGTGTGTTGCGAAACACCTTCAGGCCCTGCGGCTTGTCCCAGAGAAACATCTCCAGGATCAGGAAGAAGACGTGCAGCGCGGCGACCAGCGCCACCAGGACATTGGCGATCAGAATCAAGGTGAGCTCCCCCAAAGCGTCAGCTTTCGGGTGGACGTTAGCACGGCCGGCATGGCAAGTGCGACGGACACGTTTCGATGCAATGGTGTCGCAATGGCCAGCCGGTCAACCAAACCCTCCGTCAGCTTCGGCCTCGATCGCCTGACGACGCCGATCGGCATCGCGCTGCTCGTCACCGATGCCGAAGGTGCCTTGCGCGCGCTCGACTGGGACGATTACGAGCACCGCATGCGCGAGCTCCTGCGCCTGCATTACGGCGCGGTCGATCTGAGCGACCAGCCTGCGCCCGCGGCCATGCGGACGGCACTGTCGGGCTATTTCGAGGGCGATCTCGGCCAGCTCTCGGGTATCGCCTGGCGGATCGCCGGCACGCCGTTCCAGCAGAAGGTCTGGACTGCGCTCGCGCAAATCCCCGCCGGCACCACGTTGAGCTATGGCGCGATGGCCGCGAAGATCGAGATGCCCAAAGCGATTCGCGCCGTCGGCCATGCCAATGGCTCCAACCCGATCAGCGTGGTGCTGCCATGCCACCGGCTCATTGGCGCGGATGGCTCGCTGGTGAAGTATGGCGGCGGGCTTGAGCGGAAGAGGTGGCTGCTAAGGCACGAGGGGGTGGAGATCTAGCCACCCTGTCATTCCGGGGCGCGCGTAGCGCGAACCCGGAATCCATCGGGCAACACCGACGGTGCCGATGAATGGATTCCGGGCTCGCCGCTGCGCGGCGCCCCGGAATGACGAATGGAGAGGGCCGCGCGCCCCGGAATGACGAGAAACCTCACGCCGCCGGCTGAACTGCCTTGTCGCCGGCCATCACATGGGTCAGTGCGCTCTTGATCGCGGCTTGGCGGGTCGGCGCGTTGATCTGTGCGCCCAGGAGATCAGTGACGTAGAACACGTCGCGCGCGCGCTCGCCGAAGGTCGCGACGTGGGCTGACGCAATGTTGAGGTTGAGTTTCGAGATTGCCGTGGTCAGCTCGTAGAGCAGGCCGGGCCGGTCGAGGCCCGAGACCTCGATCACGGTGTAGCGGTCGGACCATTGGTTGTTGATGGTCACTTCCGGCTCGATCACGAACGGCTTCGCCTTGCTGCGCACGGTGCGCCGCGCCACCACCTCCGGCAGGCGCAGCTTGCCTTCCAGCACGTCCTCGATCATCTCGCCGATGCGGGTGGCGCGCCGTCCCTCGTCCTCGTCGCGGTCGTATTCCCGGGAGATCGAGATGGTGTCGAGCGCGCGGCCGTCGGTCGTGGTGTAGATCTGGGCGTCGACGATGTTGGCGCCGGCCGAGGCGCAGGCGCCGGCGATGATCGAGAGCAGCCAGGGATGGTCGGCCGCGAAGATCGTCAGCTCGGTGACGCCGCGCACCTCGTCGAAGCCGACGTTGATCGCGAGCTTGTGGCCGGCCTGCTCGCTGGAGCGGACGAAACGGGCGTGACGGATCTTGCGCGGCAGCTCAACCTTGAGCCAATAGGCCGGATAGTGCCGGCCGATATAGGCATCGAGCTCGTCCTCCGGCCATTCGGCAAAGGCCATGCGGAATTCGGCATAGGCAGCCGCGAGGCGCTTGCCGCGATCGACCTCGGAGAAGCCGCCTGTGAGCACCGGCTCGGTCTCGTAGTAGAGCGAGCGCAAGAGCTGCGCCTTCCAGCCGTTCCACACGCCGGGACCGACGCCGCGAATGTCGGCGGTGGTGAGGATGGTCAAGAGCTTCATCTGCTCGACCGACTGCACCACGGCGGCGAAATTCTCGATGGTCTTGCGGTCGGACAGGTCGCGCGACTGCGCGACCGTTGACATGGTCAGATGCTCCTCGATCAGCCAGGCGATGAGCTCGGTGTCGGCCGGACTGAAGCCGAGCCGCGGGCAGAGCCGGCGCGCCACCTTGGCGCCGGCGATCGAGTGATCCTCCGGCCGGCCCTTGGCGACGTCGTGCAGGAGCGTCGCGATATAGATCACCGCGCGGTGCTCGGGCCGGGACTTGCGCATGAGGTCGCTGGCGAGCGCGAACTCCTCGACGCCGCCGCGCTCGATGTCCTGCAGGAAGCCGATGCAGCGGATCAGGTGCTCGTCGACGGTGTAGTGATGATACATGTTGAACTGCATCATCGAGACGATCTTGCCGAAGGCCCGGATGAATTGGCCGAGCACGCCGGTTTCGTTCATCCGCCTCAGCACGATCTCCGCATTGTCGGAGGTCAGGATCTCCATGAACAGCCGGTTGGCCTCGGGATTTTCGCGAAGCTGCGCATTGATCAGGCCAAGCGACCGCGTCACGTCGCGCATCGCATCCGGATGGAAGGCGAGGTTGTTCTTCTGCGCCAGGCGGAAGATGCGGATCAGATTGACCGGATCGTGCTTGAAGACGTCGGGCGCGGCGACGTTGATGCGGTTGTTGTCGACGATGAAGTCGTCGCTTTCAGGGACGCGCCGCTTCACCGCGGTCGGCCGCAGGCGCGCCATCATCCGGCTCAGCACCGGCGCGGGCTTGGCCTGCTGGTCCTCGAGCTTGGCACAGAGGATGGCGGTGAGGTTGCCGACTTCCTTGGCGACCAGGAAGTAGTGCTTCATGAAGCGCTCGACGTCCTGCATGCCGGGATGCGAGGTGTAGCCGAGCCGCACCGCGATCTCGCGCTGAAGGTCGAAGGAAAGGCGCTCCTCGGCGCGGCCAGAGTAGAAATGCAGATTGCAGCGCACCGACCAGAGGAAATCGGCGCAGCGGCGGAAGGTGCGGTATTCCTGCGCGTCGAACACGCCGCGCTCGACCAGCTCGCTGGTGTCGCGGACGCGGTAGACGTATTTGGCGATCCAGAACAGCGTGTGCAGGTCGCGCAAAGCGCCCTTGCCGTCCTTGACGTTGGGTTCGACCAGATAGCGCGACTGGCCGCCGCGGCGATGCCGCTCCTCGCGCTCGGCGAGCTTTGCGGTGACGAATTCCGAGGCGGTGCCCTGCACCACCTCCTTGTCGAAGCGCGCGACCAGCTCGTCATAGAGCGGCTTGTCACCGGTCAGGAAGCGCGTCTCCAGGATCGCGGTGCGGATGGTCATGTCGCCGCGCGCCTGCCGGATCGACTCGTCGACCGAGCGTGTGGCGTGACCGACCTTCAGCCCCATGTCCCAGAGGCAATAGAGGATGGCTTCGGCGACCTGCTCGCCCCAGGCGGTCTGCTTGTAGGGCAGGATGAACAACAGATCGATGTCGGATTCGGGCGCCATCAGACCGCGGCCGTAGCCGCCGGTCGCGACAACCGCCATGCGCTCGGCGCCGGTCGGGATCGGCGAGCGGTAGAGATGCCGGGTCGCCGCCGAATACAGGATGCGGATGATCTCGTCCTGGACGTGACACAGCCGCTCGGCGCAGCGACGGCCGTGGCGGTCCTTCAAAAGGATTTCCTGTGCCGCCGCGCGCGCCGCGATCAGCTCGGCCTTGAGCAATTGAGCCATGGCCGTGCGGAACGCGTCTTCGCGTCCCTGATGCTTTTCGGCGAGCGCATCGACCGCGGCGGTGATCCGCGCAGTGTCGAAACGATCGTCCACCTCTGCCCTGTGCTCAGTCGTGACGCTGTCCATGTCTCATCGGATATAAGAGGTGGCAGGCGCTGTCACGAGACTTCGTGAGAGGTCGACGGGTGAACCTGGTTACCCAGATGGGAGGGCCGCGGCGCCGCTCTTGATAAGCGTCCGTAACATAATGAATATACTGGAGTTTCCGGCTTGAGTTCCGGACGCTCATGGCAGCCTTCCATCAATCACGGGCTGACACGAAACGGATCGCCTTCTATACCGCTCGTCAGATGCGATATGCCGGGAGAGAACGAAAATGGACGCCGCCCAACTGCGCCAAATGCAGGCTCCGATCAAGGAGCGCTACAAGACCGATCCCAAGACCGCGCTGATCACACTGAAGGCCAAGGGCTCCACCGATAGCGAAGGCATCGCCTGCAAGGTCGAGACCGGCCGCGCCATCGCGATGGCCGGCCTGCATCCGGCGACCGGCGGTTCCGGTCTCGAGCTCTGCTCCGGCGACATGCTGCTCGAAGCCTTGGTCGCCTGCGCCGGTGTCACGCTGAAATCAGTTGCGACCGCGATCGAGGTGCCCTTGAAGACCGGCAATGTATACGCCGAGGGCGATCTCGATTTTCGCGGCACGCTCGGCGTCGACAAGGAGACCCCTGTCGGCTTCGCCGAGATCCGTTTGCGCTTCGAGGTCGACACCGACGCGCCGCAGGACAAGCTCGATCTTCTGCTCAAGCTGACCGAGCGCTATTGCGTGGTCTACCAGACCATCAAGAACGGCCCGAAGGTGTCGGTGTCGATGCAGCGGATGTAAGGCGCGAGGCGCAGCACAACAATCGGTGTCGTCCCGGGGCGCGCTGCTTGGCGCGAGCCCGGGAACCCATAACCCCAAGCCGTCGTGATTTCAGACGGCCGTTGCTCCAGCTCATAAACCACTCCGGCCTGTGGTTATGGATTCCGGGCTCGCGCTTTGCACGCCCCGGAATGACAGACAGATGTCCCCCGACCTCCACTTCATCCTCTTCCTTCTCCTGCGCATGGCGATCGCGGCGGCGTTCGTCGTGACGGCGTCGATCATCACCGAACGCGCGGGACCGGTGATCGGCGCGCTGGTCGCGACCCTGCCGGTGTCGGCCGGTCCATCCTACGTCTTCCTCGCGCTCGACCACGACGCCGCCTTCATCGCGCAGGGCGCGCTGGCGAGCCTTCCGATCAATGCGGCGACGATCTTCATGTGTCTCACCTATGTCGTGCTGGCGCAGCGGCACGATCTTCTGGTGAGTTGTGGCAGCGCAGTCGCGGTCTGGATCGTGCTTGCTTCGATCGTCCGTCAGTTCGACTGGGCGCTCACCGCCGGGCTGGCCGCTAACCTGATCGCCTTCGGCATCTGCATTCCGCTCCTGAGCGGCTATCGCCATGTGAAAATGCCGCTGGTGACGCGCCGCTGGTATGACGTACCGATGCGAGCTGCATTGGTGGCGACCCTCGTCGCCATCGTTGTTTCGACCTCGGGCTGGGTCGGTCCCCGCATCAGCGGCATCATCGCGCTGTATCCCGTGGTCTTCTCCAGCATCATGGTGATCCTGCATCCGCGCATCGGCGGCCCGCCGACCGCCGCCGTGCTCGCCAACTCCGCCTGGGGCCTGCTCGGTTTCGGCACGGCAATCGCAGTTCTGCACGTTGCGGTCGTGTCGTTCGGCTCGGCCGTCGGTCTGTGTCTCGCGCTCGGCACCTGCATCGCCTGGAATCTGACGCTGTGGGGGATCGGCCGGCGAGCGATGCACAAGGCGCGACAGCAGCCGTAAGACTACGGATCAGCGCGACGCCACGTCGCGAAGAGTCGTGTCCGGCATGCTCGATGGCAATGCCGCATCTTCGCAAGCCATTGAATGAGATGCGTCATTTCAAGTCGTGCCGCGGCCGGGACTGATCGGCACGTGGACAGAGGTCGTTTTGGTTCCCGCCGATTTCCGACACTTGTATTAGAACTTTGTTCGAGCTTTTCCCGTACGAACTATCTTGCATACCCGCTTCCGCTGTCGTCGGCGTGAAACTTTGTCCGATCTGTATCCGACTGTACGGACCCGCGGGATGATTGGAATGCAGCTGTGGCGCCGCAGGGGGGCATCCCGGCGGATGTGTCCTTCCAGGCATTATTTCGAGATGGAGATTCTTTGATGTTCGGTCGCAAGTCCCAGATTGATGCACAAGCACGGCTCGATGCGATCGGCCGCTCCCAGGCCATGATCGAATTCAATCTGGATGGCACGATTATCACGGCCAACAAGAACTTTCTCGACGCCCTCGGTTATCAGCTTGACGAGATCCAGGGCAAGCACCATTCCATGTTCGTGCCGGCCGACCAGCGCGACAGCGCCGACTACAAGGCGTTCTGGGCTGCGTTGAACCGTGGCGAGTGTCAGGCGCGCGAGTTCAAGCGGATCGCGAAGGGCGGCCGCGAAGTCTGGATCGAAGCATCCTACAATCCGGTGCTCGACGGCAACGGCAAGACGGTGATGGTCGCCAAGATTGCGACCGATATCACCGCGAAGAAGATGCGGAGCATGACGGATGCTTCGAAGATCGCCGCCATCAGCCGCGCCCAGGCCGTGATCGAGTTCAGGCTCGACGGCACCATCGTCACCGCCAACGAGAATTTCTGCAAGGCGCTCGGCTATTCGTTGTCCGAGATCGAGGGCAAGCACCATAGCCTGTTCGTGGCCGAGGCCGACCGCAACAGCGCGGCCTATCGCGAGTTCTGGGCTGCGCTCAACCGCGGCGACTACCAGGCCGGCGAGTTCAAGCGTATCGGCAAGGGCGGCCGCGAGGTCTGGATTCTCGCTTCCTACAACCCGCTGCTCGACGAGGCAGGCAAGCCGTACGGCGTCGTCAAGTTCGCGACCGACGTCACCGCGGAGAAGCTGAAGAATGCCGACCTCGCCGGTCAGATCGCGGCCATCGACAAAGCGCAGGCCGTGATCGAGTTCAACATGGACGGCACGATCATCACCGCGAATGCCAACTTCCTCGCCACGCTCGGTTATTCGCTGGCCGAGATCAAGGGCAAGCATCACAGCATGTTCGTCGAGCCCAACGAGCGCGACGGGGTTGCTTATCGTGAGTTCTGGGCGGCGCTCAACCGCGGCCAGTACCAGGCGGCCGAATACAAGCGCATCGGCAAGGGCGGCAAGGAGGTCTACATCCAGGCGTCCTACAATCCGATTCTCGATCTCAACGGCAAGCCGTTCAAGGTCGTCAAATATGCCACCGACACCACCAAGCAGGTGCTGGTCCGCATGGGCAACGAGCGCGTGCGCGGCATGATGGAATCGGTCGCGGCGGGCTCCGAGGAGTTGAACGCCTCGGTCCGGGAGATCTCCGAAGCGATGACGAAGTCCCGCGAGACCGCGATGAGCGCGGTGGAGCAGGTCTCCTCGGCCGATGCACAGGCACAGCGCCTTACCGAGGCGGCGCAGTCGATGAGCGGCATCGTCGAGATGATCAACAACATCACCGGCCAGATCAATCTGCTCGCGCTCAATGCCACGATCGAATCCGCCCGGGCCGGCGAAGCCGGTCGCGGCTTTGCCGTGGTCGCCTCCGAGGTGAAGAGCCTCGCCAATCAGGCCAAGCAGGCGACCGACAAGATCGGCCAGGAGATCGGCAGCCTCAACGGCATCTCCGGCGACGTCGTCAGCGCGCTCGGTTCGATCAAGCAGGCCATCAACAATGTCAGCGAATATGTGACCTCAACCGCTGCGGCCGTCGAGGAGCAGAGCACGGTGACGAACGAGATGTCGACCAGCATGCAGCGGGCGGCGGCAGAAGCGGCGGCGATCGCGGCGCGGGCGTAGGTAGGCGTTTCTCTTTCGGCGCAGACACCGTCGTAGCCCGCATGTCGCTTCGCTCATTTGGGCTACGGCACCGTCACTGCTTCGGCAGCTTCGCCTTCAGCGCATACAGTGCATCGAGCGCCTCGCGCGGCGACATCTCGTCCGGATGCAGCGCCTTCACGGCCTCCATCAGCAGTTCGGCTTCGCTCGGCGGGGCGGCTTCCGCCGCGGCACGCGAGGGCACGGCGAACAGCGGCAGATCGTCCACCAGCGCGCGCGCGGTCTGGCCGCGGTCCTGCGCCTCCAGCTTGGAGAGCACCGATTTCGCGCGCGTGATCACCGCGGGCGGCAGGCCGGCGAGTTTGGCCACCTGGATGCCGTAGGAGCGGTCGGCCGAGCCCGGCAGCACCTCGTGCAGGAACACGACATTGCCCTGCCACTCCTTCACCCGCACGGTGGCATTGAACATCCGCGGCAGCTTGGCCGAGAGCGCGGTCAGCTCGTGATAATGCGTGGCGAACAGGGTGCGGCAACGGTTACTCTCATGCAGATGCTCGATCGCGGCCCAGGCGATCGAGAGTCCGTCGAAGGTCGCGGTGCCGCGGCCGATCTCATCCAGGATCACGAGCGAGCGCTCGCCGGCCTGGTTCAGGATTGCCGCGGTCTCGACCATCTCCACCATGAAGGTGGAACGGCCGCGCGCGAGATCATCGGCGGCGCCGACGCGCGAGAACAGCCGGTCGACGATGCCGATCCGCGCCCGCGTGGCCGGCACGAAGCTGCCGATCTGGGCGAGCAGCGCAATCAGCGCGTTCTGACGCAGGAAAGTCGATTTGCCGGCCATGTTGGGACCGGTGAGCAGCCAGAGCTGGCCGGATTTTTGACCAGGAGCCGGCGAGAGATCGCAGGCATTGGCGATGAACGGTTCGCCATTGCGCTTCAGGGCCTGCTCGACCACGGGATGGCGGCCGGCTTCGATCGCAAAGCCGAGGGAGTCGTCCACCTCCGGTCGCACGTAATTATCGTCGACCGCGAGTTTCGCCAGCGATGTTGCGACGTCGAGCAAGGCAAAAGCGTGGGCGGCGGCGCGCAGGTCGTCGCTGATCGCCATGGCCTTCGCTGACAGCCGCTCGAAAATCTCGAGCTCCAGTCCAAGGGCGCGGTCGCCGGCATTGGCGATCTTGGCCTCGATCTCGCCCAGTTCCGAGGTGGTGAAGCGCACCTGCCCCGCCAGCGTCTGGCGATGGATGAAGGTCGCGTTCAACGGGGCCGACATCAGCTTGTCGCCGTGCTGCGCGGTGACCTCGACGAAATAGCCGAGCACGTTGTTGTGGCGGATCTTGAGGCCCTTGACGGAGGTCGCGTCGGCGTAGCGGGCCTGCATCGAGGCCACCACGAGACGCGAGGCGTCGCGCAGATTTCGCGCTTCGTCGAGGGCAGGCTCATAGCCCTGTCGAACGAAGCCGCCGTCACGCTTGATCAGCGGTAACTGCTCGTCGAGTGCGCTGGCGAATTCCGCCGCCAGCTGGCGCGACGGCCTTTGCAGCGCTGCCATCACCGCTGCGATCTCCTGCGGCGGTTGATCCAGTTCGGAAAGCCGCGTCAGCACCTGGTCGGCGGCGATGATGCCGTCGCGGATGCCGGCGAGATCGCGCGGCCCGCCGCGACCGACCGAGAGACGGGCCAGCGCCCGCGACATGTCGGGCGCGCCGCGCAAAATGCTGCGGATGTCCTCGCGTGCGGCTGAATCGGCGACGAAGGTGCTGACCGCATCGAGCCGCCGCGCAATTGCGGGCGCATCCGTCAACGGTGCCGCCAACCGCTGCGCCAGCAGGCGCGATCCCGCCGACGTCACGGTGCAGTCGATCGCGTCGAGCAGCGAGCCGCGGCGTTCGCCCGCGAGCGTTCGCGTCAGCTCGAGATTGGCGCGGGTGGCCGGATCGATCGCCATGGTCGCGCCCGAAGCCTCGCGCGCGGGCGGCGACAGCGGCGGATGCTTGCCGACCTGGGTGCGGTCGACATAGGTGACGGCGGCGGCCGCCGCGGTGGCCTCGAGGCGCGTGAGCTGTGCCAGCCCGTCCATGGTCGCGACCGCAAAATAGTCGCACAGCCGCTTTTCGGCGGTGGCGCCATCGAACACGTCGCGGGTCAGCGGCGTCACGGCCGGCAGCTCGCGCAGGGTCTGTCCGAGCTCGCTGTCGTTGAAGAGTGCGTCGGTGACGATCGCCTCGTTCGGATTGATGCGCGCCAGCGTCGCGGCGAGCTCGCCGCTGGAGCATTCGGTGACCATGAATTCGGCGGTCGAGATGTCGATCCAGGCGAGGCCGAAACGGTCGCCGCCGCCGGAGGCGCGGGCACGCGCGATCGCCAGCAGGTAATTGTTGGCACGCGCATCGAGCAGCGTGTCCTCGGTCAGCGTGCCCGGCGTCACCAGCCGCACCACGCCGCGGCGGACCACGCTCTTGTTGCCGCGCGCTTTCGCAGCGGCGGGATCCTCGGTTTGCTCGCAGACCGCGACGCGGTGACCGGCCGAGATCAGGCGGTGCAAATAGTCCTCGGAGCGCTCGACGGGCACGCCGCACATCGGGATGTCGGCGCCCTGATGCTTGCCGCGCTTGGTCAAGACGATGCCGAGCGTCTTGGAGGCGATTTCGGCGTCCTCGAAGAACAATTCGTAGAAATCGCCCATCCGGTAGAACAGCAAGAGGCCCTGGTGCGCCGCCTTGATCTCCAGGTATTGTTCCATCATCGGCGTGACGCGCGCGGCGGCTTCCGCCGGCGCTGCGGGCGCTTCGTCGGGGGGCGGGACGGGTATCGGCTGTTGCACTGTCATGGGCGGCGCAACCTACAAAATTTCGACACCTGCTCCTATCGCTTTGGCCGGGAAGGGGAGGTTTTCCACGTTGTCCGCATTGCGGCATGCGTGGCCGGCGTGCAGACCCCTCGGAACACGCGTGCATCGGTCAATTGACCTGCCGCGGGCGCCCTCCTAAAACTCCGCCGACATTGAAGAATTTGGGCCGAACCGCGGCATTCAGGGAGAACAACGATGCGTGACGTCTTTATTTGCGATGCCGTGCGGACCCCGATCGGCCGCTTCGGCGGCTCGCTCGCCAAGGTGCGCGCCGACGATCTCGCCGCCGCTCCGATCAAGGCCCTGATGGCCAAGCACCCCAATCTCGACTGGGCGCAGGTAGACGAAGTCTTCCTCGGCTGCGCCAACCAGGCCGGCGAGGACAACCGCAACGTGGCGCGCATGGCGCTCCTGCTTGCAGGCCTGCCGGATTCGGTTCCCGGCCAGACCCTGAACCGCCTGTGCGCCTCCGGCCTCGATGCGGTCGGTGCTGCCAGCAGGGCCATCCGCTCCGGCGAGATCGAGCTGGCCATCGCCGGCGGCGTCGAGTCGATGACCCGGGCGCCGTTCGTGATGGGCAAGGCGCAGGAGGCCTTCTCGCGCTCGGCCGAGATCTTCGACACCACGATCGGCTGGCGCTTCATCAATCCATTGCTGAAGGCGCAGTATGGCGTCGACGCCATGCCGGAGACCGGCGAGAACGTCGCCGAGGAATTCCAGGTCTCGCGCGCCGACCAGGACGCCTTCGCCATCCGCTCGCAGCAGCGCGCCGGCAAGGCAATCGCCGCCGGCTATTTCGCCGAGGAAATCACCCCGATCACCATTCCCGGCGGCAAGGCCGGCCCTATCACCGTCGACAAGGACGAGCATCCGCGCCCCGAGACGACGCTGGAAGGCCTCGCCAAGCTGAAGCCGATCGTGCGCAATCCCGGCACCGTGACGGCCGGCAACGCCTCCGGCGTCAATGACGGCGCTGCCGCGATGATCCTGGCCTCGGAGCTGGCTGTGAAGAAGCATGGCCTGACGCCCCGCGCCCGCATCCTCGGTCTTGCCTCGGCCGGCGTGCCGCCGCGCATCATGGGCATCGGTCCGGTGCCCGCGACCCGCAAGCTGATGGAGCGCCTCGGCAAGAAGATCAGCGATTTCGACCTGATCGAGCTCAACGAGGCCTTCGCGTCCCAGGGCATCGCCTGCATGCGCCAGCTCGGCGTGCCTGATGATGCCGATTTCGTCAATCCGCATGGCGGCGCCATCGCGCTCGGTCATCCCCTCGGCATGAGCGGCGCGCGCCTCGCGCTCACCGCCGTCCACGGCATGGAAAAGCGCGGCGGCAAGCTCGCACTCGCCACCATGTGCGTCGGCGTCGGCCAGGGTGTGGCCGTTGCGATCGAGAAGCTGAACTGACCGGACGCTTAGCGTCCGGTCATCCCGGAGCCGCCCGATAGGGCGGAGTCCGGGATCTCGAGATTCCGGGTTCAGCCCTGTCGGGCTGCCCCGGAATGACAGGGAGAAATTAGCGGCATGATCATCGAGCGCGAGCAGGACGTCACGGCCGCGGCACTGGCGGTGATGGAGCAGACCTCCGATCCGCGCATGCGCCAGATCATGCTCTCCCTGGTCAAGCATCTGCATGCCTTCATTCGCGACGTCCGCCTGACCGAGAAGGAGTTTCGCGACGCCACGGCGATCGTGGCCGAGCTCGGCAAGCTCTCGACCGACACGCACAACGAAGCCGTGCTGATGGCAGGCTCACTCGGCGTTTCCTCATTGGTGTGCCTGCTCAACAATGGCGATCAGGGGAATACGGAAACCGATCAATCACTGCTCGGGCCGTTCTGGCGGCTGAACTCGCCGCGGGTCGAGAACGGCGGCTCGATCGTGCGCTCCGAGACCCCGGGCGCGCCGCTGTTCGTCAGCGGCCGCGTTGTGGGTCAGGATGGCCGTCCCGTTGCCGGCGCCGAGGTCGATGTCTGGCACGCCTCCCCGGTCGGCCTCTACGAGAACCAGGATCCTGAGCAGGCTGACATGAACCTGCGTGGCAAGTTCACGACCGACCAGGATGGGCGCTTCTCCTTCCGTTCGGTGATGATGGTCGGCTATCCGATCCCGACCAATGGCGTGGTCGGCCGCTTGCTGGCGGCGCAGAGCCGGCATCCCTATCGTCCCGCGCATCTGCACGCCCTGATCTTCAAGCCCGGATTCAAGACGCTGATCTCGCAGGTCTACGACCCCGCCGATCCGCATATCGACAGCGATGTGCAGTTCGGCGTGACACGGGCGCTGATCGGCAAGTTCCAGCGCCATGACTCGCCGCATCCGGCAGTGCCGGACGTCGTCGCGCCCTGGTATTCGCTCGATCACACCTATCGGCTCGAAGCCGGCGAGGCCACGCTGCCGCGGCCGCCGATCAAATAGGGCCTTCGGACCAAATCCGGCGCGCAGGCGGGCCGCTAAACCTGCTTCCCCAAATTAGTTATGTCCTATAATGATTGGCGGACGTTGACCGGCCGGACCACAATGGCCGGGGAGGAGTTCGCCAATGACATTCATCTATCCGACCGACAGCAACAAGGCGCATCCTTTGCCGCTGTCGCCCGACTACAAGAGCTCGATCAAGCGCGCGCCGAACAAGCCCTTGATCCCGATGCGTCATACGCTGTCGGAGCTCACCGGTCCGGTCTACGGCCACGAGACCGTGCGCGAGGGCGACAACGATCTCACCCGCCAGCACAGCGGCGAGCCGCTCGGAGAGCGCATCATCGTCCACGGCCATGTGCGCGACGAGGATGGCCGGGGCGTGCCGAGCTCATTGGTCGAGATCTGGCAGGCCAATTCCTGCGGGCGTTACGTCCATGTCCGCGACCAGCATCCGGCGCCACTCGATCCGAATTTCACCGGCGCGGGCCGCACTGTGAGCGATGCCTCCGGCTATTACCGCTTTGTGACGATCAAGCCCGGCGCCTATCCGTGGGGCAATCACCACAATGCATGGCGGCCGGCGCACATTCATCTGTCGGTGTTCGGCCATTCCTTCGTCACGCGCCTCGTGACGCAGATGTACTTCCCGGCCGATCCGCTGTTCCCGTTCGACCCGATCTTCAACTCGGTGCCGGACGAGAAGGCGCGGGCGCGCATGGTCTCGTCGTTCGACCTCGAGAATACCCAGCCCGAATGGGCGCTGTGCTACCGCTTTGACATCGTGCTGCGCGGCAAGAACGCCACCCCCATGGAGAACCATTAAGTGCAAGAGTCTGGGAAGCCCAATGGGATCACGCCATCGCAAACCGTCGGTCCGTTCTTCAAATACGGCCTGACGCCGACCGGCGAGTACGCCTGGAACGACGCGTTCACCAACTCGACGCTGACCCCCGACGTCACGGGTGATCGCGTCCGTATTGAAGGCCGCGTGTTCGATGGCGATGGCGTCGCCGTGCCGGATTGCATGCTGGAGATCTGGCAGGCGGACGCGCAAGGCCGCTTTGCCGACCCGCAGGACAAGCGTGCGCTGCCGAATGCGAGCTTCCGCGGCTTTGCCCGTTGCGGCACCGACAAGGACGGCAATTACGCATTCGAGACCATCAAGCCGGGCGCGGTGCCGGATCCCGACGGCAAGCCGCAGGCGCCGCACATCCTCGTCGCGGTGTTCGGCCGCGGCATGCTGCGGCATCTCTACACCCGCATCTATTTCAGCGACGAGGCCGACAACTCAGCCGACCCCGTGCTGTCGCTGGTACCCGCTGATCGCCGCGCCACGTTGATCGCGGTGCGCGAGGCCGGCAAATCGGTCTATCGGCTCGACTTGCGGCTCCAGGGCGACAACGAGACGGTGTTCTTCGACATCTGAGGCCATGAGCGCCGGGCGGCCCGGTCCTCGGCGCGCAGTCTCATGCAGGCTCGCACGGTCTCTTCCTGCGTTGGTGCGTCAGCGTTGCTGACTCAAATACGGCTGGCTCGAGCCCAATTCCCGTGGTTATGCGGGGTTTCTCCCGATGCAATTTCAGCGCGAAGCAATTCCGTATTTACCGCATTGGTCTAGGGTGGATCCAGTTTCGACTCCACCCTGGATTGTTTCATGAAATTTCGTCTGTCTTTATCCTCTGCGATCATTGCATTCGGCATCGTTCTCGCCATCGGCTTTGCCGCGGTGGTTTCGACCAGTCTGTACGCCCTAAAAGAGCTCAAGGTCGGCGGTCCGCTCTACTCCGACATCAAGCTCGGCAACGACCTCATCGCGGACATCCTGCCGCCGCCGGAATATGTCATCGAGGCTTATCTTGAGGCGACCCTGGCCATGCGCGAGCCGGATCAGCTGGCGGCCCACGGCGAACGGCTGGTTCAGCTCCGCAAGGACTACGATGAGCGCAAGGCATTCTGGGTCTCCTCCAGCCTCTCGGCCGACCTGAAGACGGCGCTGGTGCCGAAATCCGACGCCGAGGTGCAGAAATTCTGGAAGGCGTCCGACCAGCTCCTGCCGGCCCTCAAGGCCAAGGACGCGGCTGCGTCCGAACGCGCCTATGCCGCGCTCAAGGACGCCTACACGGCGCATCGCGCCGTGATCGACAGCATCGTCGAGAACGCCAACAAGCAGAATGCCGCCATGGAAAAGCTGGCCGCGGACCGCGACGGCGCGATGCTTTGGATCCTCCTGGGCGTCTCTGCCGCCGTCCTCACCTTCATCGCCGCGGGATTGCTCGGCGTCGCGCTCGGCGTGGTGCGCCCGATCGTGCGCATGACGGAAACGATGCAGAAGCTTTCGACCGGCGATCTCGCCGCCGACATTCCGTTCGCGCACCGCCAGGACGAGGTCGGCTCGATGGCGGGGGCGCTCCAGGTGTTCAAGCAGGCGGCGGTCGAGAATTCCCGCCTGCGCGAGGAACAGTTGCGGCAGGAGCAGGAGGCGGCGCTGGCCAAGCGCTCGGCCCTGCACCAGATGGCCGAGACCGTCGAACGCGAGACCGGCCGGTCGGTCGACACGGCAAGCGCGGCGAGCCATGGCGTCGAGCGGGCTGCCACCAGCCTGTCCGAGATCGCAAGTTCGCTCTCCGCGCAGTCGCAGGCCGTTGCCGCAGCCTCCACCCAGGCCCTCGGCAGTTCGCAGACCGTCTCGGCCGCAGCTGAAGAGCTGAGCGCCTCGATCCGCGAGATCGCGAGCCAGGTCGCGCGGACCAGCACGGTCACGAAATCGGCGGTCGCCGGCCGCGAGCAGGCGCGCTCGACCATCCAGGCGCTGGCCGGATCGGTGAAGAAGATCGCCGAGGTCACCGACCTCATCGGCGGCATCGCCGGCCAGACCAACCTCTTGGCGCTCAACGCCACGATCGAGGCAGCGCGCGCCGGTGAGGCCGGTCGCGGCTTCGCCGTGGTCGCCGCCGAGGTGAAATCTCTGTCGGATCAGACCGCCAAATCCACCGAGGAGATCGCGCGGCTGATTGCCGAGATCCAGGCCTCGACGCAGGCTGCGGTCGATGCCGTCGAGACGATGGGAGGGCACATCGTCGAGATCGACGGCGTAGCGACCTCGGTTGCCGCCGCGATGGAAGAGCAAGACGCCGCGACGCGGGAGATCACGCGATCGATTTCAGAATCGGCGTCCGCGGCGAAAGAGGTCTCGGCCAAGATCGGCAATGTCAGCCGCGACGCCGCGTCCGTGAACGAGCGCGCCGCGGAGGTCAGGCAGGCGATCGCCGGCATGGCGGCTAATCTCGAACAGCTGCGGTCGGTCGTGGTGCGGACGGTGCGCGATTCGACCGCAGCAGCCTGAGCCTGGGGCGATGCCTGCCGCTGGTGCCGATGGTTGTGATCGTGCAGTATGGTCCGGGACAGGGGCATCGTGGCTATGACACCTCCACAACTGCCGGCGGTCGTTGAGCCCGCCCGACTGACAGCCGCGCTACGCCGAGGCGGCGTGCTGGACGCCGGCGCGGTCCGTGAGGTGAAGGTGCTGCATCAGCACCCAGCCTTGGTGTCGCAGGTCATCCGCCTTGGGCTGCGCTATGTCGGAGAATCCGCCGGGGCACCGCACTCCGTCATCCTCAAGATGCCGCAGCCGACCTACGCCAAGACATTGGTCAATTCCGGTCGGCACGAAGTGGCCTTCTATACCCAGCTCGCGCCGACAATGCCGCCGGGTGTGGCGCCGCGCTGCTTCGACGGGCATTTCGACGAGGAGAGCCTTGTCTGGCATCTCCTGCTCGAAGATCTCACCGATAGTCATGAGATCGCAACCCAATGGCCGCTGCCACCCTCGCGCGAACAGGCAATGGCGATCGTCACGACACTGGCGCGCTGGCATGCGGCCTGGTGGGACCATCCCGATCTCGGCGAGACCGTCGGTGACTGGATGAGCGCCGCTGATACGTCAAAGTTGATGGAGACCTTTGCTGGCCATTACGATCGTTTCGCCGATCTTCTTGGCGACCGCCTGAGCGAAGAACGACGTATCCTTTATCGTCGGTTCATCGAGCAGTCGGATCGTTTGCTCGAGCGCTATCATTCCCATCGGCATCTCTCTATTGCCCACGGCGATGCTCATACCTGGAATTTCCTGCTGCCGCGCGCTGACACTGCCGGCACCGTGCGCATTTTCGATTTCGACCAGTGGCGTATCAACGTGCCGACCCACGACCTCGCCTACATGATGGCGACGCAATGGTATCCGGAGCGTCGGCAGACGCTCGAGCGCCAGCTGCTCAACCGCTATCATGAGACCCTGATCTCGCACGGCGTAGCCGGTTATACGCGCGGCGCACTCGACCAGGACTACCGCCGGTCGGTGCTCTGGCACATCACCAAGCCGGTCTGGCAATGGAGTATCAACCTCCCGCCACTGATCTGGTGGAACAATCTGGAGCGGGTGTTTGCGGCGGTGGATGATTTGGGGTGCGAGGAATTGTTGTAGAGGCGCGCCGCAAATTCGGTGTCGTCCCCGCGAACGCGGGGACCCATAACCACAAGCAGCAATTTGGCGCGAGACTGGTAACTCCGAGTCTTCGCCAAGTCTCTCCCTGTGGTTATGGGTCTCGGATCTGCGCTCCGCTTCGCTGCGCTTGTCCGGGACGACGGCGGAGATCGTAGCTCGATCGCGCCTACTCCATCACCGCATGTTCCGGCCCCGCGGTCTGCTTGCGCAGCGTGGCCTTGGTCGAGCCGATCAGCAAAGCGAGCGGGATGGTGCAGAGGATGAAGAGCATCACCAGCTGATAGTCATGCGCGAAGGCGATGATCTGCGCCTGCACGCTGACCATCCTGTCCGCCATGGCGCGTCCGGCGTCGGTGGACAGGTTGATCAGGCCTCTGACGTCGGGCATCTGCAGCGCGTGGTTGAACGGATTGACGTGCTCGGAAAGGATCGCATAGGTCCGCCGCGTTCCCTGCGTCAGCTCGGCGATGACGACGGAAATGCCGACCGAGCTCGCGACGTTGCGCATCAGGGTCAGCATCGCGGTGCCGTCGGTGCGCAGATCGTTCGACAGCGTCAGGAACGCCACGGTCGAGAGCGGCACGAAGACCAGGCCGAAGCCGAAGCCCTGGATGACGCTGACGGTGACGATTTCCGGCACCTGGGTCAGATCGGTCCAGCCGGTCATCTGGAACAGCGAGCCCGCGGTCAGCGTCAGGCCGGAGATGATCAGCGTGCGCGCCTCGAAATAGCGCATCATGCGGCCGACCAGCATCATGGCGAAGAAGGTGCCGAAGCCGCGGCTCGCCAGCAAGAGGCCGGCGGTGATGATGGGATAGCCGATCACGTTCTGCATGTAGGGCGAGGCCAGCGCCATGGTCGAGAACAGCACGAGCCCCATCACGATCATGAACACGCAGCCGGTGACGAAGTTGCGATCCCGAAACAGCGCGAAGCGGATGAACGGGGTCGAGGTCGTGAACGAGTGCGCGAGGAAGAAGTAGAACGCCACCGCCGAGACGATGAATTCCGCGACGATCTCGCCTGACTCGAACCAGCCCAATTGCTCGCCGCGGTCGAGCGCAAGCTGAAGCGCGCCGATCGCGATCGCCAGCGCGGCGAAGCCGAACCAGTCGAATTTGAGGCTGAGGTCCTTCCTGGTCTCGTCCATGAAGACGATCAGCCCGAGCACCGTGATGACGCCGAACGGCAGGTTGACGAAGAACACCCAGTGCCAGGAATAGGTCTCGGTCAGCCAGGCGCCGAGGGAGGGGCCCATGATCGGGCCCATCATCACGCCCATGCCCCAGATCGACATCGCCTTGGCACGCTCCTGGAGCGTGTAATAGTCGAGCATGACCGATTGCGACAGCGGCACCAGAGCGGCGCCGAACACGCCTTGCAGCAGGCGGAACAGCACCATCTGGTTGATGTCCTGCGCAAGGCCGCACAGCACCGAGGCCATGGTGAAGCCGGCCGAGCAGATGATGAAGATGCGCTTGCGGCCGAAGCGGTTGGCGATCCAGCCCACCGGCGCCGTCATGATCGCGGCGGCGACGATGTAGGAGGTCAGCACCCAGTTGATCTGATCCTGCGAGGCCGACAGCGTGCCCTGCATGTAGGGCAAGGCGACGTTGGCGATGGTGGTGTCCAGCGCCTGCATGATGGTCGCGGTCATGGCGCAGATCGTCACCATGTTCCGGCGCAGGCCGGGGACCATCAGATTGGCGTTGGGACCGGACATCCGATCAGTCCTTGTCAGTCTTTATCTTGGCTCGCGGTCGCCGATAGGCCGAGCAGGCCGGCGAGCGAGCGCCGATGGCCGGTGTCGATGGTGGCATAGACGCTCATGCCGGCCTTCAGCTTCCGTACGTATTTGTCGGTCTCGTTGAAATAGATGCGGATCGGCACGCGCTGCACCACCTTGACGAAATTACCGGTGGCGTTCTGCGGCGGCAGGATCGCGAATTGCGCGCCGGTGCCGGGCGAGAGCGAGCCGATCCTGCCCTTGAAGACGTGGTTCGGGAACGCGTCGACCTCGAGCGTGACGGGCTGCCCCTCGGTGACGTGAGTGAGGTCGCTCTCCTTCGGATTGGCGTCGACCCAGGGATGGGCGACGTCGATGATGGAAAATACCGGCGTACCGGCGGTGACGAAACGGCCGAGCTGGATCTGCTCGACCTGCGTTGCCACGCCATCCATCGGCGCGCGCAGCACGGTGTGATCGAGGTTGCGCTGGGCATCGTCCAGCTTGGCTTTCGCCTGTGCGTAGGGCGGGAATTGCTCCAGCGGCAGTTCGGTGTCGCCGAGCAGCTGGGTCTTGGCGTTGGAGAGCTGCTGCTTGATGTATTGCGCCTGCGCGCCGGCGGTGACCAGTGCATTCGAGGCGTTGTCGAGATCGAGCTGCGAGCCGAAATTGTTCTTCACCAGCGCCTGCTTGCGCTCGACGTCCCGCTTCTTCAGATCGATGCCCTGCTGGGCCAGATCGAGCATGTCGCCATAGATCTTGATGTTGGCGACCAGGTTGTCATAGGTCGTGCGCGCCTGCGCGAGCTGCGCCTTGGCCTCCTCCACCGCCAAGCGGAACGGAACGGAGTCGATCTCGAACAGCTCGTCGCCGCGCTTGACCGACTGGCCTTCCTTCACGACCACCTTCAGAATCTTGCCGGAGATGTCGGGCGTCACCAGCACCTTCTGAGCGCCGACATAGGCGTCGTCGGTGCCGACATAGCGGCCGCCATGCAGGTAGAACGTGAGGCCGCTGATGGCGGCGATAACAGGCAGCACGACCAGGAGCAGGAAGCGGCGATAGCGGCGTAGGCCCGCCAGCAGGCGCCGGCGCGGATCTGTGCCGGCCTTCTTGGTCGGCTTGCCGCTGTCGGTCTTCTGCTCGGGCTGGAACTTGAGGACTTGGTCAGCCATAGCGCTGCTCCTTACGTGCTTGCTCCGCGCCGGATGTCTGGATCGCGGTGCGCACGTTTTCCTTGATGGTTTCGAGCTGGGTGAGGAGGCGATGGGCGTCCGCTGGCGTGATGCCGTCGAGAGCGTTGGCCGTCAGCTCGGACTTCAATCCGCTCATCCGGCCCAGCAAGTGGCGGCCGGCCTTCTTGAGATAGAGGCGCTTGACGCGGCGGTCCGAAGCATCGCTGCGGCGCTCGATCCAGTCATTGTCGCAGAGCTTGTCGATCAGACGTGTCAGCGTGATCGGCTGCATCTCGAGCAATTCGGCGAGTTCCGACTGCTTCATGCCCTCGCTGCGCTCGACCTTGGCCAACACCGCCCATTGCGCGCGGGTGATGCCGAAGCGGGATGCCTCCTTGTCCGCATAGACGCGCAAGAGGCGGTAGAGCTCGCCCAGTGTGAACAGGAAGTTCTGGTCGACAGAGCCGCGGCTCATGAGCTTGGTCTCCAGTAAGCTTGGCATATAATAAGCAAGCTTATGATTATTTCATGGCGAATTGAGAGGAGGCTGCCCCGCAGCGTGAGCATGGCTGGCAGCCGGTCGCATGGTCGCGCTTTGGGTTCCCCAGCCTGGATGCTAAGGTTATCGGTGCATGACCCTCGCCAAGCCGGCATTTCCCGCGCCCGATCACGACCACGGCCGCTGCACCGCGGATGCGCTGGCGCATGCCGAGGAGGTCTGCGAGCAGCGCGCGCAGAAATTCACGTTGATTCGACGGCAGGTGCTGGGAGCGCTGCTCTCCAGCCACCGCCCGCTCGGTGCCTATGAGGTGATCGACGAACTCGCCAAATCGATGTCGCGGCCGGCGCCGATCACGGTCTATCGCGCGCTCGATTTCCTGATGGCCAACGGTCTCGTGCATCGCATCGAAAGCCGCAACGCCTACCTCGCCTGTGCCGCCCACGACCACGACGCGACCTCGGCGGTGGCGTTTCTGATCTGCGAGCGCTGCGGCCTGGTCGGCGAGATCCCGTCGGCGTCATTCGCCGGGGATCTCAATGCCGCGGCACGCAGCTCGGGCTTCGCTCCCAAATTGTCCGTGGTGGAGATCACGGGCGTCTGCACCCATTGTCAGAAAGCTGCATAAAGCAACAACGGCGCAAAGCCGGTTTCTTGGGAAGACATGTCCTCACCGCAAGCCAATCCATTCGCCGCACGTCCCCTCAGTGCCGGCGCCATCGCCCTGATGCTCATGCTGTGCCTGACCTGGGGATTCAACCAGATCGCGGTGAAGCTGGTGCTGCCGGACATCCCGCCGATGCTGCAGGCCACGATCCGCTCGGCGGGCGCGCTGCCGGTGCTGTTCATCATCGGCACGCTTCGCGGCGTCAGATTCTTCGAGAACGACGACACGTGGAAGCCGGGCCTGATCGCCGGGCTAATGTTCGGCATCGAATTCGTGCTGATTTTCCAGGGTCTGCGCCTCACCTCGGCCTCGCGCGCGGTGGTGTTCCTCTACACCGCGCCGTTCTTCGTTGCGCTCGGCTCCTACCAGGTGCTCGGCGAGCGGCTTGGCGCCTCGCAATGGCTCGGCCTTGCCATCAGCTTTGCCGGCGTCGCCCTTGCGATCGGCGTGCCGCAGCCAAATGTCGATTCGCATGTCCTGCTCGGCGATCTCATGATCGTCGGCGGCGCCGCGCTGTGGGCGGCGACGACGCTGGTTGCCAAGGGCACGCGGTTGCGGTTTGCCGCGCCCGAGAAGGCGCTCGGCTATCAGGTCGCCACCTCGGTCCCGATCCTGGGGCTGGCGGCCTGGCTGTTCGGCGAGACCATCACGCACACGCCGGCGCCGCTGTCGCTCGGCCTGATGGCGTTCCAGGCGATCTGGGTCGTTGGAACCACGTTCACGCTTTGGTTCGCGCTAGTGAAGGCCTATTCGGCCAGCAAATTGTCCGCTTTTACCTTCATCACCCCTTTGTTTGGCGTGGTGGGTAGCTATTTCATCATGCACGACACCCTAAGCTTGGCGTTCGGGGCAGCCGCTCTCCTTGTAATTGCTGGGCTTTTTCTGGTTAACCGTCCGAGCCAAACGGCTGCGGCGCCAGCTGATGCATTGCTGAACGTCACCAAAACCTGATATTTGGACCTCATGAACAAGCCCGAAACCACCATCGATTCCGACATCGCGGGACCCGCACCGCGCCATCATACCACCCAGGTCAAGGTCGGCGACGTCGCCGTCGGCGGCGGTGCGCCGATCGTCGTGCAGTCGATGACCAACACCGATACCGCCGACATCGACGGTACCATTGCCCAGGTCGCAGCGCTCGCGCGCGCCGGCTCCGAAATGGTCCGCATCACCGTGGACCGCGAGGAAGCCGCGGCCGCCGTTCCGCACATTCGCGATGGTCTCGCCAAGCGCGGCATCAATACGCCGCTGATCGGCGACTTCCACTATATCGGCCACAAGCTGCTCGCGGCCTATCCGGCCTGCGCCGAAGCGCTCGCCAAGTACCGCATCAATCCCGGCAATGTCGGCTTCAAGGACAAGCGCGACACCCAGTTCGCCGACATCATCGAGATCGCGAACAAGAACAACAAGCCGGTGCGCATCGGCGCTAATTGGGGCTCGCTCGACCAGGAGCTCTTGACCAAGCTGATGGACGAGAACGCCGCCTCCGCCAATCCGCGCGACGTGCGCGCCGTGACGCGCGAGGCCATGGTGCAGTCCGCGCTGCTCTCGGCCGCGCGCGCCGAAGAGCTCGGCATGCCCAAGAACCGCATCATCCTCTCCGCAAAAGTCTCGGCGGTGCAGGATCTGATCGCGGTCTATCAGGATCTTGCCAGCCGTTCCGATTACGCCATCCACCTCGGCCTGACCGAAGCCGGCATGGGCTCGAAGGGCATCGTGGCGTCCTCGGCCGCGCTCGGCATCCTCTTGCAGCAGGGCATCGGCGACACTATCCGCATCTCGCTGACGCCGGAGCCCGGTGGCGACCGGACGCGTGAAGTGCAGGTCGGCCAGGAACTGCTGCAGACCATGGGCTTCCGCACCTTCGTGCCGCTGGTTGCCGCGTGCCCCGGCTGCGGCCGCACCACGTCGACCACGTTCCAGGAACTGGCGCGCTCGATCCAGGATTTCATCCGCGACGAGATGCCCAATTGGAAGACGAAATATCCCGGTGTCGAGGAGCTCAACGTCGCGGTAATGGGCTGCATCGTCAACGGCCCCGGCGAATCCAAGCACGCCAATATCGGCATCTCGCTGCCGGGCACCGGCGAAGCGCCGGCCGCACCTGTCTTCGTCGACGGCAAGAAGTTCCGCACGCTGCGCGGCCCGACCATCTCCGCCGACTTCAAGGCGCTGGTGATCGATTATATCGAGCAGCGCTACGGCCAGGGCGCCAAGGTGCCGGTGACGGCGGCGGAGTAGTTTCACTCCGTTCGCGCGCCACACTCCGCTGTCGTCCCTGCGAACGCAGGGACCCATAACCACAGGGAGTGGTTTGGCGAAGACTCGGAGTTACCAATCTCGCGTCAAACCTCTCCCTGTGGTTATGGATCCCGGATCTGCGCTTACGCTTGCCCGGGACGACAGGGGAGTTTGCGGTGCAGATTGCACATCCACACGCGTGCGCTACCATGTCCCCAATCAAAATGATCGGGAGACACGCCATGAGCTCACTCGCCGGCAAGCAGGGCCCGCGCTACCGTCACACGGCCGAGGACGGTGCGCCTTACGAGACCATCGCGGTCGAAAAGCTCACACCCATCATCGGCGCGGAAATCTCGGGCGTCGATCTCGGTAAGCTCGTCGAGGGCGAAGCGCGCTCCAACCGGCAGATGGACGAGATCCACCGCGCGCTCGCGGAAAATCTTGTCATCTTCTTCCGCGATCAGCACATCACGCCGCAGCAGCACCTCGCCTTCGGCCGCAAGTTCGGCGAGCTGCACTTTCATCCGGCGGCGCCGCATGAGGACGAAGATCCCGCCTTGATGAAGATCTACGCCGACAAGAACTCGCCGCGGGCCAACGGCGAGGGCTGGCACTCCGACGTGTCCTGCGATCTCGAGCCGCCGATGGGCTCGATCCTTTACATCAAGCAATGCCCGCCGCGCGGCGGCGACACGCTGTTCGCCAACATGTATGCGGCTTACGAAGCTTTGTCGGACCGTATGAAGGCCTATCTCGATGGGCTCACGGCGCTGCACGACGGCGAGCCGATCTATCGCGGCCTCTATGCGAATTATGGCGTCGCCGACAGGCCGAGTTATCCGCACGCCGAGCATCCCGTGGTGCGCACGCATCCGGTCACCGCTAAGAAAGCGCTTTACGTCAACCGCGGCTTCACCCGGCACATCAATGGCATCCCCCGCGACGAGAGCGACGCGATGCTCGCCTATCTCTACCAGCACGCCGAAAACCCGCTGTTCCAATGCCGCTTCCGCTGGACCGAGAATGCCATCGCGTTCTGGGACAATCGCTGCACCCAGCACCGCGCGATGTGGGATTACTGGCCGCATACGCGTTCGGGCACCCGCGTGACGGTGAAGGGGGAGCGGCCGGTTTAGAAGCCGGCGTCGTAGGGTGGGCAAAGCGTAGCGTGCCCACCACTTCGGTTGTGATTGCGGAACGATGGTGGGCACGGCGCAAGAGCGCCTTTGCCCATCCTACGGCAGAATCTGTGCAGCTCCCACGTTGACGTCCTCCTCCTCCCGCGCCAATCTTCCCAAAAACAAATCGGGAGGATTTTCCATGCTTCGCGCAGAGGACAATAAATTCCTGACCGAATCAGGCACCGGAACGGGCATGGGCGAATTGTTGCGCCGCTTCTGGATCCCTGTCCTGCTCTCCGAAGAACTCCCGGAACCCGATGGCGAGCCGAAGAAGATCGTCGTGCTTGGCGAAGAGCTGCTCGCCTTCCGCGACTCCCGCGGCGTGGTCGGCATCATCGACCAATACTGCCCGCATCGGGGCGCCAATCTCTGGCTCGGGCGCGTTGAGGAATGCGGCATCCGCTGTGTCTATCACGGCTGGAAGTTCGACACCGACGGACGCTGCGTCGACATGCCGACCTCTTATCCCGATCTCAACGCAAAAGACCTGATCCGCATCAAGTCCTATCCGGTGCGCGAATGGGGCGAGATGATCTGGGCCTATATGGGTCCGCTTGAGGCCATGCCCGAGCTGCCCGACCTCGAAATGGCGCTGCTGCCGCCCTCGCATCGCTATGTCAGCAAGAAATGGCAGGACTGCAACTGGGTGCAGGCGTTGGAAGGCTCCATCGACACCGCGCATTTCACCTTTGCCCATCTCTCCTTCGACAAGGAGGAGAACGAGATCCTGGACATCAAGAAGCATTTTGTGAATCCGATCGCGCGGATGTCGAGCGATCACATGCGCTGGATCGCGGAAGACCCGCGTCCGGTGATCAAGATCAGCCCGCACGAGGCGGGGTTGACCATCGCGGGCGGCCGGCTGACCGGCGGCGACAACATCTATTGGCGCATCGCGCAGTTCCTGATGCCGTTCCACGCTTATGCGCCGAGCGCGATGCCTGGCGAGAACATCTTCGGGCAGACCTTCGTGCCGGTTACCGACACCAATTGCTGGATCTATACCTATGCCTGGAATCCGGAGCGGCCGCTGACGCAAGGAGAGCGCGACGCCTATGACCGCGGCAACGGCGTGATCGCGGAGGTCGACGACAATTACGTGCCGCTGCGCCACAAGGGCAACGACTACATGATCGACCGCAAGCTCCAGAAGACCCGAAGCTACACTGGCATCAAGGGCGTCTCCGAGCAGGACGCCGCCGTACAGGACAGCCAGGGGCCGATCGCCGACCGCACCCGCGAGCATCTCGGGCCGACCGATCTCGGCATCATGCATTTCCGGAAGGTCGTGATGGATCTGGCGCGCGCGCTCCAGCAGGGCGAGCCGCCGCCGCAGGCGGCGCACCAGGATCGCTACGCGGTGCGCTCTGGTGCCTGCGTGACCAGCAAGTCCAAGGATCTGCCCGCCGTGATGCTGGAGCGTTTTGGCGACGTCGCGGGCTTCGTCGGTCGTCCCAGGATCGCGGCAGCGGAGTAGAACTTGTTGCTAGGGCGCATCGTTGCAATTCTCCTCGGGTCGCTGGTTGCACTGTTGCTTCCGCCGATCGACGCCGGTCGTGCCGCCCCGGCTCCGAAGGTTGCGAAAGCGAGACCTAAGCCTTCGCCCCCACCAGCCAAATGCGAGGCGCCGAGATTCCGGATCGTGGTGGATGTCGGGCACACCCCGGACTCCTACGGCGCGCTCAGCGCGCGCAATGATCCGGAGTTCGGCTTCAATTTCGTTCTCGCAAAACTCATTACGGCGAAGCTCAAGTCCGAAGGCTTTGCGGCAACCCGCCTGCTCGTCACGGACGGCAAGGCGCGGCCGAGCCTGTTCAAGCGGGTCAGTGCCGCCAATGACGGCCGGGCCGATCTCTTCCTGTCGATCCATCATGATTCGGTGCCGGACAAATTGCTGGAGACCTGGGAGTTCGACGGCGCGAAGAGCTATTTCAGCGATCGCTTTTCGGGCCACTCGCTGTTCGTGTCGCAGCAGAACCCGCATTTCGCCGCCAGCCTGATGCTGGCCCGGATGATCGGCAGGCAATTGAAGGAGCAGGGCCTGCACTATGCCAGCCAATACACCCTGCCGCTGATGGGTCGTTATCGGCGCCAACTGCTCGACAAGGATGTCGGCGTCTACCGCTATGACGGGCTCGTCGTTCTCTCGCGGACAAGCAGTGCGGCTGTGCTGCTCGAAGCCGGCTCCATCATCAACCGCGACGAGGAAATGACAATGAACTCGCCGGAGAGGCAGGAGACGGTCGCCGGAGCCGTAGCGGCGGCAATAGGGGAGTTCTGCGCGAGGAGGTAGGCTGCTTCGCTGTCTCCACAGCCGTCATTGCGAGCGCAGCGAAGCAATCCAGAATCTTTCCGCAGCGGCAGTCTGGATTGCTTCGTCGCAAGGGCTCCTCGCAATGACGACGCCCTACAGCGGCACGCTCCGATACTCCCGGTTCGCCAGGCTCGCCTCCTCCAGATCGAGATCGCGCTCGATCCGGCGCCGTGTCTCGTCGGTGATCTGGCCGTCGCGCAGCAGGTTGTGAATGAACTTGCGTTCGGCGGCGATCAGGTCGCGGGTCAGCGCGGTACCTGCAGCGGAGACGTCGTGGTGAGTGGGATCGAGTGAATCCGGCAGCTGGTTGACACGGATCTCGTGGCGGGCGCGCAGCAGCCGCATCACCTCGTCAGAGACTTCCTGTTCCGCGGTCATTGCATCGAGCGACTTCAGCGCGGCGTCGAGCGCCTGGCGGCGGGCGGCGATCTCGGCCTCGTGCTCGGCGATGTGCTCGTTGCGGCCGGCCTGAGCGACACCGAGCCAGCGCACCACCGGCGGCAGCGTAAGGCCGACGCCGATCAGCGTGACGAAGATAACGCCGAAGGCTACGAACAGGATCAGGTCGCGATACGGAAAGGCTTCGCCGTCCGGCAGCGTGAACGGCAGCGCCAGCGCGGCCGCGAGCGACACCGCGCCGCGCACGCCGGTGAAGGCGAGCGCGAACGGCCATTGCCAGGGCGGCGACGGATCGCGCTGGCGCAGCGACTTGCTCATCATTCGCGGCAGATAGGTCGCGGGATAGAGCCAGGCGAAACGCGCGATCACGACGATCACCAGCACCACGGCGGTCGCGATCAGGATGTCGTCGAGCGGGAACGCCTTCGATTTCTCGTAGAGCGCGCGCATCTGGAAGCCGGTGAGCAGGAACAGCACACCTTCGATCAGGTAGATCACGAGGTCCCAGAAGAAGATGCCTTGCAGGCGTGTCGCCGACGAGATCAGCAACGGGCCGTTCCAGCTCACATAGAGGCCGCAGGCGACGGTCGCGATCACCCCGGAGCCGCCGAGATGCTCGGGCAGCCAGTAGGACACGTAGGGCGTGATCAGCGACAGCGTCAGCTCGACCTGCGGATCCCCGGACCATTTGCGGAAGCGAAGGGAGAGCCAACCGACGCCGATGCCGAACGCGATCTCGCTGGCGACAATGAGGAGGAACTCGCCGGCCGCGAGCGGCAGCGAGAAATGCCCGACCATGATGGCGGCCAGCGCAAAGCGGTAGAGGATCAGCGCGGTGGCGTCATTGGCGAGCCCTTCGCCTTCGAGGATCACCAGGAGGCGGCGCGGCATGTTGAGCCGGCGCGCGATCGCGAGCGGCGCCACCACGTCGGGCGGCGCGACGATGGCCCCAAGCAGGAATCCGATGGTCCAGGGTAGGCCGATCAGGTAATGCGTGGCGGCCGCCACCATCGCTGCGGTGAAGATCACCGCGCCGACCGCAAGCAGCACGATCGGGCGCAAATTGTTCCTGAACTCGCGCCAGCTCATGGCGACGCTCGCCGAGTAGATCAGCGGCGGCAGCACCATCAGCAGCACCAGTTCCGGCGGCAATTCCACCGGGGGCATGCCCGGCACGAAGGCGAGGCCGACGCCGGCCAGCATCAGCAGGATGGCAGGGGCGATGTTGAAGCGGCGTGCGGCCAGCGCCACGCCTGCCAGTACGGCGAGCAGGATGAGAAAGGTTTGAAACTTCGCTTCCATGATGGTCTGTCTTGACCCGGAAGCGGCCGCAACGTCAATGCGGCCGGGTTCAGGCGAGGCGCTCAGCCGCCATGCGGCCGATGCGCGCAAACGCCGCCTCGATCTGCGCCGGCTTCGGCGTGCCGCCCTGGGTATAGGCCGCGATCAGGATCGGCGTCTCGGGCTTGGGCCAGACGACCGCGATATCGCCCGAGGCGTCCTTGCCGTTGTTGCCGGTCTTGTCGCCGATGGTCCAGCTTGCGGGGAGGCCGCCGCGCAGCCGGTTCGCGCCGGTCTTGCAGTTCTCCATCCAATCCCTGAGAAGGGCACGCGAGGCCGGCGACAGGGCTTCGCCCACGACCAGGCGCCGCAAATTACCCGCCATCGCCATTGGCGTCGTGGTGTCCTGGGGATTGCCGGGCGGTGAGCGGTTGAGCTCGGGCTCATTATGATCGAGCCGCGAGGCGCTATCGCCAATCGACCGCCAGAATGTCGTGAGGGCAGCCGGCCCGCCGATCCGTGCCAGCAGCAGATTGGCGCAGGTATTGTCGCTGAGCTCGACGATCGCCTTGCACATCTCGGTGACGGACATCGTGCCCGCCGCGAGATTCTGCTTGGCGGCCGGCGCATATTCCAGCAAATCGTCCTTGCCGTACGGGATCATGGCGGTGGGCTGCTCCTCGCCGCGATCGATCCGTGCCAACACGCAGGCCGCGAGCGAGGCCTTGAAGGTCGAGCACATCACGAAGCGCTCGTCGGCGCGCCAGGCAAGCTTCTTGCCGGTTGCAAGGTTCTCCGCATAGACCCCGATCCGCCCACCGCTCTCGCGTTCGTAAGATTCGAACTCGGGCGGCGCCTCCACGGCAAGCGCGGGAGACGCGACCATCCAGCAGAGCGAGGCGAGCAGGGAGCGGCGATCAAGAGGCATGAGGATTTTCAGGCAGGTTGAGGCGCAAAATGGAGCGTGCGCTTCATCCGCATCGTCATTGCGAGCGCAGCGAAGCAATCCAGAGTCTCTCCGTGAAGGGGTTCTGGATTGCTTCGTCGCAAAAGCTCCTCGCAATGGACGAGCCGAGAGACTTACGCTCGCAATGATGGAGCATGGATATCGAGCGCGGCAGATATTGGGCGAACTTCGAGCAGCCGCTCACTCCCTGAGGTCATATCGGTACGACTTCGACACGATCTGCCAGCCGTCGGCGAGCTTCATCGCCACCAGATAGTCGGTGAAATAGCGCGGCGGCAATTGGCACCGGACCTTGATGAAGGCGGTCTTGTCGTCCGAGCGGTCGATGGTGACGACAAAATCCTCACGCGGCTTGCCTTCGGCCTTGGCGGAGGGGCGCTTGCGCACGCGGTCGAGCCAGTCGGGCACGGTCAGCACCTGCAGTTCGCCCTTCTCGACCCAGCGCAAATCGGCGGACGGATGGAAGATGGCGCCGAGCTTTTCGGCATCGCCCTCGTAAAGACCATCGAAATAGGATTGCACGACGGCTTCGACGCTCGAACGGTTCTGGCTCATGAGTCATCCTTTTGCATGATGCTTGGGGCGAACTTAGCCTTACGCATCAAAATGCGCTATGGGTGTGTCAGCCATTTGCGCCAGGGCTTGCCATGACCGGATCAGAAAATTCGAACGCTCGTATCCTGATCGGCGAATGCTGCTGCCGCGCCGTCCGGTTTGAGGTGGCCGACGAATTTTCCTATGCGATGAACTGCCACTGTTCGAATTGCCGCCGGACCACCGGCTCGGCCTTCAAGCCGTTCGCCGGCATCCCGCAGGACAAGCTCCGCATCGTGAGGGGTGACGACCAGCGGCTCATATTTGGCGACGACACCACCCATGACGTCCATTGTGGGCGATGCGGGTCGCTGCTTTATTCCCGGGTGCGCGACGGACAATGGGTCCATGTCGCCATGGGAGTCCTGGTCGATGCCCCTTCGATCCGGCCGAGCGCCCATATTTTCACAGCCTCGAAGGCGCCCTGGCACGAAATTACAGACCATCTGCCGCAATATCGGGGGCATATCGGTGAAGGCTAAGGGAAGTCGGCCTGACGTCGGCTTGGCAGCGAACCGCGACCGCGTTGGTGCGACAAACAACGGGGCTTTCGGGTAGTCGTCGATGCAGTCTTCGTGACCTCCATTGCAAGCATCGCCATCAGATCCTGCTAAAGCGGTCCCAAAGGGGGCTCGAACGCCCTGACGAGCCTGCCAAGCAGCTTCGCCTCGTCGTCCTGGATGCCTGCCGGGACGATCCGTTCGGCGGCCCCGGCAACGACGCCAATGCCGAGGTTTGTTGCTGAGGTTGGAAGTCTTCCTCTGTCCCTGCGCCCGTGCGCGATTGCGTACCAGGCAGGGACGACAGATTATGCCGAAATCGCGCTCGCGGCGATGTTCACCGTCAGGGCCAGCAAGGCCGTGTTGTAGATGAATGACACGATCCCATGCGCGGTAGCCGTGCGGCGGATCGTCTTGTCGGTGATGCCGACGTCGGAGACCTGCGCGGTCATGCCGATCACGAACGAGAAATAGACGAAGTCCCAATAGTCGGCGTGGTCTTCCTTGTCGCCGCTCGGGAATTGCAAGCCGCCCGGTTGGGCGCCGCGGTAATAATCATGCGCGTAATGCAGCGCGAAGGTCGTGTGCACGGCGGCCCACGACAGCACGATTGTGGTGATCGCGACGCTCAACTCCAGAACTCCGCGATGTTGCATGCCGAGTTCGGAGACGATCGCCGCGATGCTGGCGAAGGCGCCGGTCGCCGTCACCAGCAGGATCACGAAGCGGCCGTCGTCCTGCATCGCGGCGCCGCGGCGGATGTGCTGGTGGTCGTTGCACAGCATCATCGCATAGACCAGGACGAGATAGACCGCGATCAACGCATCCCAGCCGAACAGGAGCCGCGTCACCAGCCGGTACGAGCCCGGCAGCAGCAGGCTGACCAGGATGCCGGCCACGAGCGCGATGAAGGTCCGCGGCCGCGCATAGATCAGCCGCACCGGCCGCGACATCTTGCGGAAGCGGGCAAGGACGGGGTCTTCTTTGCCCTCGACCGCCATCGGTATGCGTCAGTTCTTCCGCTCGGCGACGAATCGCGCCGCCGCCTGCAGCACGGCGGCGCGGTCGCCGAAGATCGACACGGCGCTGTCGGCCCGGGCGAGCAGGTCACGCACGCGCTGCTTGGCGCCTTCGATGCCGAGCTGCGTGACGAACGTGGTCTTGCCAAGCGCGGCATCGGCGCCGGCCGGCTTGCCGAGCGCGGCGGCATCGCCTTCGACGTCGAGCAGATCGTCCGCGATCTGGAAGGCTTCGCCGAGCGCGCGGCCGTAATCGTCGAGCGCCTGATATTCCTTCTGCGAGGCCTGGCCGAGAATGGCACCGGCGATGCAGCCGTAGCGCAGCAGCGCGCCGGTCTTCATCTGCTGGATACGCGCGACGTCGATTGGCTCGTTGCCGCCAAAGCGGCCTTCGCCGGCGAGATCGAGGATCTGGCCGCCGACCATGCCGCCGATGCCGGCGCAGCGCGCCAGAGCGCGCGTCAAAAGCAGCCGCACATTGGCGTCGCGATGGATCTCGTCGCGGGTGACGATGTCGAAGGCGAGCGTCAACAGGCCGTCGCCGGCGAGAATCGCGGTCGCGTCGTCGGTGTGCTTGTGCAGGGTGGGGCGGCCGCGGCGCAGGTCCGAATTGTCCATCGCCGGGAGGTCGTCATGGATCAGCGAATAGCAATGGATGCATTCGAGCGCGGCACCCACGAGCAGGGCCGCTTCGCGCGGCACGCCGAATACGGCTGCGCTCTCGACCACGAGGAACGGCCGCAAACGCTTGCCGCCGTTCAGGCTCGAATAGCGCATTGCGTCCATCAGCCGCTTGGGCCGGGCGATCTCATCATGCAGGATGTCGTCCGACAGCAGGCGCCCGAGCAGGGCTTCGGTATCATCAGCGGTCTTGTCCAGACGTTTGGCGAAATCGGACGGGGACGTGCTGGTCATCAAGAAGGGCTCCAGAACTAAAATTCGGCGGGACAATCCTTTATGCGCCCGCCCCAGTCAATCGTCTGGAAGGCCTAAAAAGTGCTGGAAAAGGCCCGAATTATCACAGACTTAATGGCAGGATCCGCGGCTGCGTTTCATTTTGCGCCGGAAAGGCTGATTTGCGCATCGTCAAAATCCTTCTCCTGGTGCTCGCGGTTGCGCTGCTCGCGCCCTATGTGATCGCGCCATTCTACCGCACAGGCCATCCGGTCTCGACGCTGATGGCCTGGCGCTCGCTTCGCGGCGCGCCGATGCACAGGGAATGGATCGATCTGGCGGCGATGTCGCCCTATCTGCCGCGATCGGTGATCGCTGCCGAGGATGCCCATTTCTGCAAGCATCACGGTATCGACTGGGGCGCGCTGCGCGAGGCGATCGACGACGCAAAGGAAGACGGCACCGCCTTCCGGGGCGCCTCCACGATCACCCAGCAGGTCGCGAAAAACCTGTTTTTCTGGCAGGGCCGGGATTTCGTCCGCAAGGCGCTCGAATTCCCGCTGGCGCTCTGGATCGATCTCGTCCTGCCCAAGCCACGGATCCTGGAGATTTATCTCAACATCGCGGAGTTCGGTCCGGGAGGGCAGTTTGGCGTCGAGGCCGGCAGCGCCTATGCCTTCGGCAAGTCGGCCGAGGACCTCTCACCCCGAGAGGCGGCCCTTCTGGCCTCGATCCTGCCGAATCCGGCCAAACGCAGCGCTAAAACCCCCGGGCCGGGTGTCCGGCGGCTGGCCGCCACCTATATGGCGCGGGGCCAGGCGAGCTCGCTTGCGACCTGCTGGCGCGAAAATCGCTGATTTTGAGCCCATTCCGGGCGTATTTTCCGGCCCAAGAGCCTAGCTTTACGGCCAGCCTTCCTCTATAAGCCCGGCCTTGATCGGCATTCAGCTCGCCTCCTATTGCGGGTGCTGAGCCGTCCCTCCGCGGACGATGCCCTGATGACACCAATCCCTAGAGGATATTGAAATGGCCGTTCCGAGAAGAAAAACCTCGCCGTCGCGCCGTGGCATGCGCCGCTCGGCAGACGCCATCAAGAAGCCGACCTATGTGGAAGACAAGGACTCCGGCGAGCTCCGTCGTCCGCACCATCTCGACCTCAAGACCGGCATGTACAAGGGCCGGCAGGTCCTGAAGAAGAAAGAGTCCTGAGGTCAGGACCTTGCTTTGGGCAGGATGATCTGGCTTGCCTGATTTCGGCCCATCCATGAGATAGACGGTGACGGCGGCGGAGCGAATGCTTCGCCGCTGCATTGTTCTGTCCGGATATCATGATCGAGAGGCATTTTGCCGATGGTCGGTTTCCCGCTGCTTCTGATTCCGCTCGCGGTCTACAACATCATCGCCTTCCTGATGCCCAGCGTGTCCTTCTCGGACGTGCTGTTCAAGGTGCCGATGATCACGGGCGAGGCCTGGCCGGTCACGCTCGCCGATCTCCTGCTCGCGCTCGGCGTGGTGTTGCTGTTGCTCGAAGTGGTCAAGGGCGCGCGGCCCGGATCGAAGTTCCTGATGGACCACCTGCTGTCGCTGATCGTCTTTGGCGCGGCGGCGGCCGAATTCGTGATGTGGCCCAAGTTCGGCAACTCGACCTATTTCCTGCTGGTGCTGCTCGCGATGGCGGATTTCCTCGGCGGCATTGCCCAACGCACGCGCCGCCGCGTCACCTACGTCGCGGAGACGACGGTGCCGGCGCCGCGCAAGGCCAAGCGCCAGGTCGACGCGCCGGATGTGGTGTCCGAGCGCAAGTTCGAGCCGGTGATTGCGCCGCAGCCGGCACCGGTCGAGCCTCCCGCAGCCTCGGCGCAATCCGTCGCCGAATCCGTGCTGATGGATCATCCTGCGCCCAAGCCCGTGCAGGGCGCGTCTTCGCCAGAAATTCCCTCGCCGCAGCTTCAGCCGGGTAACGGCACGCCGCCGTCCTCCGACACGCCGCCGCGCTGACCCAGCGTCAAGCCACCTGCCGCGTCCTTGCGCTGACGCTTTGCAGCGGGCGCTTGCTGCCATAGGCCATCTGCGCGTCTTCGGGAGAGGCGCGGCGAAGCCGGCTCGTTTGGGGCAGCTGCTCGGCATTGGCGATGAGCTGGGCGACGAAGCTCGGATCAGGGCGCGGCGGCGGCGCCTTGTGCACCCATCGTAACGTCGGCATCAGCGGTACCAGGGCCGTGCCGGCCTGCCGCTCTACCTCTTCGATTCCATCCGCCGTCGCCATCGCAACACCGTTCATCAGATTGAGCTGGCGCGTTTTGGGACATCGGCGCCGGTGCACGTGATGGTCTCGCAAGGCCTATGCCGGTCGAGCTTAATTGGTTCCTGGGTGTTCTGGGAACGTGGTTTCCAAATTGTTTATCAACTTTGCCTAGGGTCGGAGACGAATCTGGCTCTATCCTGTGCCGGCCCAGGACTCCCTGCTGTTCCGAAACGAGGCGATTTTGACCCCTGCATTGCCGCAAGCCTCCGACATTCTGGCCGCGCTCGGTCAGGCCGTGTTCGCCTGGGATATCGCCAGCGATGCCATTGTCTGGGGTGATCAGGTCGCCAGCGTTTTTCCCGGCATTCCCGCCGAGCGGTTGGCGACCGGCGCCGAATTCGCCAAGCTGATCGAGCCCGGGCCGGCGCTGCGGACCGCCGCGCTGGCGCAGACGTCCGCCGTGCACGGCGCCGACGGCACGCCCTACCGGGTCGAGTACGGCGTTCGCATGAGCGCCGCCGATCCCGTGATCTGGATCGAGGAGACTGGCCGCTGGTTCGCCGGCCCCGACGGTCGCCCGGTGCGCGCGATCGGCTCGATCCGTATCAACAACGAGCGCCATGCCCGCGACGAGGAGCTGACCAAGCTGGCCCGGCTCGATCCGCTGACCGGCGAGCTGAACCGCTCCCACCTGATTGCGGCGCTGGCCGAGGCGATCGAGGAGACCACCCGCTTCCGCTCGACCGCGGCGTTCATGCTGGTCGGCATCGATCACCTCGCCCGCGTCAACGACGCCTTCGGCTTCGACGTTGCCGATGCCGTCATCCTCGACATCGCCAAGCGCATCCGCTCGCGCCTGCGCGGCGGCGACGTGCTCGGCCGCTTCTCCGGCAACAAGTTCGGCCTGATCCTGAAGAACTGCACCGTCGACGACATGAACGTCGCCGCCGAGCGCTTCCTCGCCGCCATTCGCGACGAGGTCGTGCCGACCAAATCCGGTCCGGTCTCGGTCACCGCCTCGATCGGCGCGGTCAGCGTGCCGCGCTATGCCCGCAACACCGACGAAGCCGTCAACCGCGCCCATGAGACGCTGGATGCCGCCAAGCGCCGCCGCGTCGGCTCGTTCGCCGCGTGGCGTCCGGATGCCGCACGCGACGCGCAGCGCCGCGTCAACATCCGCGTCACCGACGAAATCGTCACCGCGCTGAACGAGCGCCGCATCAAGCTCGCCTATGAGCCGGTGGTGGCGGCCGCCTCGCGCGAGCGCGCGTTCCACGAATGCCTGGTACGGATGGACCAGGGCGACGGCCACGTGCTGCTCGCGCCCGACATCGTGCCGGTCGCCGAACGGCTCGGCCTGATCCGTCTGGTCGATCACCGCGTGCTCGAGCTCGTGGTCGCCGAGCTCGCCGCCGCGCCCGATGTCAGCCTCAGCCTCAACATCTCGCCCGATACGACCATGGATCCGGATTGGTGGGCGGGAATCGAATCGCTGATGCTGGCCCATCCCGGCGTTGCCGAGCGGTTGATCGTCGAGATCACCGAGACGGTCGCGATCCAGGACATCGACGATGTCCGTGGCTTCGTCACGCGGCTGAAGAATTTCGGCAGCCGCATCGCCATCGACGATTTCGGCGCCGGCTACACCTCGTTCCGAAACCTGCGCAAGCTCGGCGTGGATATCGTGAAGATCGACGGCGCGTTCGTGCAGAACATCACCCATTCCGCCGACGACCGCGCCTTCGTGCAGACCCTGATCGACCTCGCCCGACGCCTCGACATCAAGACGGTCGCCGAATGGGTGCAGGACGAGGAAGCCGCAATCATGCTGCGCGACTGGGGCTGCGACTACATCCAGGGCCGCCTGATCGGGCTTGCCTCGGCCGAGCGGCCGTGGGGTACGGCGGCGGAGAACGCGCTGCCTGCGGCGGGCTAGCGTTCATCGATTCAATCGCGCGGCGGTCGGTGCGGCAATCCCGGTCAAACCGGGACATGCGACAATTCGTCGTTTGGTCGTGTGCCAAGAGGCGGAATTTGAGGGAGCAGAAAGCCGCTACGCCACGCGCCGGATCGTGGTCAGTGTCTCGATGGTGCGGCTGACCTCCGATGCGAGGCACGGCTTGCCGAAATAATAGCCCTGCACGGCAGTGCAGCCGCATTCGCGCACGAAATCGAGCTGCTCCTCGGTCTCCACACCCTCCGCCGTTGTCTCGACGCCGAGCACGGAGCCGAGGCTTGCGATGGTGCGGACGATGGCCACGCTCTCCGGGCTTTCGCCGAGCGTGCCGACGAAGGATCGGTCGATCTTGATGCGGTCGAACGGAAACTTGCGCAAGTAACTCAGCGAGGAATAGCCAACGCCGAAATCGTCGAGACTGACGCGTATCCCCAGCGCGCGGAGCTGGTGCAGGATCTCGATCGTCGCCTCGCTGTCGTCGAGCAGGGCCGTCTCGGTGACCTCGAGCTCGAGCCGCCGCGGCGGCAGACCGGCTTCAGCCAGCGCGCTCGTGACCATTGCCACTAGGCCGCGCGAGCGAAACTGCACCGGCGACAGGTTCACTGCGACGGTGACATCGGGCCAGGACACGGCGGTCGCACAGGCGCTGCGCAGCACCCATTCGCCGATCGGCACGATCAGCCCGTTTTCCTCCGCGATCGGAATGAACTCGGCCGGCGAGATGAAGCCGCGCGAAGGATGCTTCCAGCGCAGCAGTGCCTCGAAGCCGGTGAGCTCCGACGAATCGAGCCGCATCTGCGGCTGGAACACCAGGTGGAATTCGCGTGCCTCCAGCGCGCCGCGCAGATCCTGCTCCAGCGCGTGCCGGCTGCGCGCCTCTTCTTCCATCTCGGGCTCGAACAGCTGGTAGGCGCCGCGCCCCTTGGCTTTGGCCTGGTACAGCGCGAGGTCGGCGCACTTCATCAGTTCGTCCGCATCGAGCCCGTGATCGGGCGCGATCGCGATTCCGACCGAGGCGCCGACATGGATCGACTGGTTCTCCAGCGGCGGCGGGCGGCCGATGACCTCGACCAGTCGCCTGGCGAGCTTCTCCGCCGATTGCGGCTGCGGACCGCGCTGCAGCACGGCGAATTCGTCGCCGCCGAGGCGTGCGACGGTGTCGTGCTCGCCGACATTCTCCTTCAACCGCGCTGCGACCCAACGCAACAGGCGGTCGCCCGCGGCATGGCCGAGGCGGTCGTTGACGGTCTTGAAATTGTCGAGGTCGAAGCACAGCACCGCCATCGCGCCGCCGGCGATCGCGACCTGGTTCAGCCCCTCGCCCATCTTCTCGCGGAACAGCGCGCGATTGGGCAGGTCGGTCAGCGAATCGTGCCGCGCCATATGCGCCACCCGGGCCTGGGCCTTGTGACGCTCGGTGACGTCCTCATAGGTGACGACCCAGCCGCCTTGCTCCATGCGCTTGTGATTGAGCTTGATGATGCGGCCGTCGTTCAAATGCCGGTGCAGCGTGTGCTCGCCCTCACGCAGCCGTTCGACATAGTCGGCGTAGAGCTTGGCACCCGTCATGTTCGGATGGATGCCGAGCTCGCAGCTGTGCTCCATGATCTCGCGCATTGAGACGCCGGGCTTCACCATATCGGGCGAGAGGCCGTACATCTCGATATAGCGGCGGTTGCATACGATCACGCGCAGGCTCGCATCGAGCATGCACAGACCCTGGCTCATGTTGTTCAGCGCCGCGTCGAAGCGGCGGTACTGCTCGCTCAGCTCCCCGATCGCATGTTCCCGCTCGGTGATATCTTCATAGGTGGCGACGAAGCCGCCGTCTGCCAATGCGCAATAGCGTACCGAGAGCACGGTATCGTTGGACATGCTCCGCCGCATCGGCGAGCTATCGCGGTTAGCGATCCGCGCGCGGGCGGCTTCGAGGATTTGCCGAGGGCTATGCTCGGAAGCAAACGCCCCGTTCGCCATCGAACGCTCGATCAGCTCTGCGATATGCGTGCCGGGCCTGGTCTCCTCCGGCGATAGTCGGTAGAGCTTTCGGTAGGTGGTGTTGCAGACCCGAAGCCGCATGTCGCTGTCGTAGAAGGCGAGCCCATGCGCCATGTTCTCCAGCGCCGCATCGAGCATGACGTTCTGCTGCCTCAGCGTCTCCTCGTACTGCAGCCGCTCCGTGACGTCCTCGTGCACGGTCACCCAGCCGCCGTCGGGCAGGAAGCGGGAGACCGTCTGCACCATGCGTCCGTCATAACGCATCACCAGCAGGGATTTCGCCCGCCTGGCGCGCACGTCCTCCAATCTGGAATTATGGAATTCGTCGGCCGGCATGCCCGGTAAATTGCCCCGCGACACCCAATGGTCGAGCACCGTACGATGCGAGACTCCCGGCTTCACGATCCCGGGATCGAGGTCGTAGAGGTTCAGGAAACGTTCGTTGCAGACGACGACGCGGCTGTCGGCGTCGTACATGATGAGGCCGTGCGACATGTTGGCGAGCGCGTGCTGGCTGCGCTCGGTCTGCACGCGCAATTCCGCTTCGAGCCGGGCGAGGCGCGTGACATCGTCGCAGATCGTCATCCAGCCGCCGCCGGGAAGCGGCTTCAGTTCGAGCGACATGACGAGGCCGCTCGCTAGCCGCTGCTCGGTCCGGAACGGTTTTCCCCCGGCGATCTGGGCCATCCGCGCCGAATAGAGCGCGTCAAGCTCGCCTTCCGGAAAGTTGCCGCGTCCGGCGCTGTGCGCGAGCACCTCGCGGTAGCTCGTGCCCACCCGCACGATGTCGGCCCACATGTCGAACAGAGACAGGTAACGCTGGTTGACCAGCACGATCCGGTTGTCGGCGTCGTAGACGCAGACGCCCTGTTCCATGTGGTCGAGCGCAAGCTGGCTCAGCGCGACCAGGGCCTCAGGGGCCTGCTCGCGGCGTGCACCAAGCTCGTTGTCGCAGGTCGACGTCATGGGGATCGGCGGGATCTCGGCGAGCAATAGACTTAACGCAACCTAATTCAGCCACTGAGCGTAGCGAAGAGGCCGGAAAATTCCCTTAAGTGCCGTAGTTTACGGAGGGTGACCGGCGATGGAGAGAGTGTCGGAAATGAAGAGGTGCAAGCGAGAGCCGGCCGCCATCGTGCGGCAAACTCCGCTGTCGTCCCTGCCTAGCGCGCAATTGCGCACTAGGCAGGGACGACAGCTTAAGGCCCGTACAACACGAGTTCCGTATCCGTGAGATCGCCGAGCTGCGGCCGATGCGGGCCTTTGAAATATTTGCGGCCGCGACGCTCGGTATAAATACCGACGAGGCCGGGAATCGGGCCATCGGAATCGACCGCCACCGCGATCTTGCCAAGCCGAAGCAGCAGCCGGCCGATACGGCCTGCGCAGGCGGCGTATTCGGCAGCGCTGCGGCAATAGATCAGCTTCATCGCAGGCGGCGCGATGAAGCCGCGGCGGATGCGCACGGGTTGCAGAATGAAGGGAAATGTTCCCTGCGGCGAGCGGCAGACCAGACTGAGGCAATTGTATCGCGCATGCCGCGTCAGCAGCTCGGTTTCGGCTTCGGAAAGCCCCTCGATCGTCTTGGCGTGAGGCGAGACGACCTCGATATCGCTCCAGCGCGGAACGCGCGCCAGTGCAGGTACCGAGAAGAATATGCCGCGGCAATAGGCACGAAAGCCCTGGGTCTCAATGATCGGCCAGGTCCACGGCGCCGGGCTGATGTTGAGATAAGTCACGTCCTTGTGCCGCTGGGCGATCTTGGTCAGCAGCGGAGCGTAGTTGCGGTAGGCCGGATCGACATACCAGCTCGACAGGTTGCACTGAATGGCGGTCTCTTCGCCATTCCTGCGTTCCGTATAGATCAGCAGCAGCACGCCGACCGGCGTGCCGTCATTGTCGAGCATGTAGCCGAAGCGCGGATAGCCCTCCGGCACGGGCCGGAAGGCCTGCCGGCGCAGGCCTTGGATCCAATAATCGCGCGAGCGGCCCACGAAGCCGCGCGTCAGCAAGTCCGCAATCGCGTCTGCGTCGGACTCGGTGATCTCGCGGCATCGGACCTTGGTGTGGATCACGCTCGTTTTACCCGTGGAAATGACAGGCCTCGTTTGGTCTATTGTTTCAGCATGATCTTTTCGGAAAACCGCTTCGCACTTTTCGCTGACGCGGTTCTTCGGATCCGGATCATGCTCTTAGCGCCAGCCTTCGCCATGGGCGCCGACCGTCGCCGACGGCTGCATGCCCATGATCTCCCGCACCCCGGCGGGCCAGGCCGAAAGGTCGGTGCCGTGGGTGTGGAACATGGCGACCGCGAGCCGGTCCATGCCGAAAGCGACGCAGCCCGTGTGCGCCGGCTCGCCATTGGCGTCCCGAATGCCCCAGGTGGTGCCGAAATGCTCGCGGTGATAATTGAAGCTCATGCAGGCCGTCGGCTGCTCTTCCGAGCGCAGCGGAATGAGGAGCTCGAACTTGAGCTGCTGCTGCTTCTGGCTCACCGCCTTCATCTGGCCGACGCGGCCGAAGAACGGGTCGCTGGCATAATCGACGCGGAAGGTGAGGCCGAGGTCGGTCGCGATCTTCTGCGCCCGCACCATCCAGCGCTCGCGAAAATCGGCGACGTCGTCGGGGCTGCCGATACAGACATATTCGCGCATCCGGAACGATTGCAGCCGGTCGAGATGCTTTGACGGCTCACGGCGGAAGCAATCCGCTGCAACGTCGAAACGCAAACCACCCTTCGGCAGGGGGCCGCGGCTCGCCGCGATCGGATAGACCGGATAGCAGGCGGCGGGCGACAGCACGAGGTCGGCGGGCGACAGCGAGGTGGTCCAGTCGCCGCCGGCATCGAAGCGGCTCACCGCGGCGTTGATCTCGCGCTCGGTCCCGTGCAGGCCGCAAACGCAGCCGAGCAGGTTCGGAAAGCTCTTGAGGTAGCCGGATTTCTCCAGCTGAGCCCGGCTCATCACCGGCGGGAAGCGCATCACCTCGGTGACGGTCTCGCGATGGCCGGTGATCAGCGCGGCCAGCTTCTCGACGACGCCTTCATAGAGCGCAGTGCGGGCATAGACGCCGTCGGCACCCATCCGATGGAACAGCTTGTCGGCGAGATGATCGAGCGGATCGATCGTCTGCGGCGCGGTCGCGGGCGAATCGGGGAGGACGGCAATGTTCATGATTCGATATCCTGCTATCTCAAAATTGTTCTTGTTGGTTCAGTCGCCAAGCACTTAGTCGCGAAGGCTTGTCGGCACGCCGCTCATCAGCGTCGATGTCGCGGCATTGGCCAGAATGCGGTCGTTGTTGATCATGATCGGAGACGACAGCACGTCGCGGAGGTGCCGGCCCATGGTGAACTCGCCGTCGTTGCGGTAGCCGGAGAGGCCGGCCGTGCGCATCGCATGCATCACGGTCTCGACCGCGAGCTCGGAGGCCTGCACCTTCAGCAGCGTGATCGAGGATTGGAAGTCGAGCGAGCCGAGCGCGCGCTCGTCATGCTCGGCGCGCGCAAAGGCATCGACATTGGCCGACAACAGCGCGCGCAGTCTTGCCAGCGACATCTTGGCAGCGGTGAAATGGGCCGCGGCCGGCGGCATCTGGCCGCCTGAGCTGCGGGCCGCCTTACGGATGAAGGCTTGCGCGCGGGTCACGGCAGCTGCGGCGATGCCGGCCCAGGCCGACGACCAGCACAGATGCGCGAACGGCGTCATGGTCTGGGCGTGGATCTTGTCATAGGATTCCGGGAAGACGCGGTCGGCGGGGCAATCGACCTTCAGCTCGAACCCGGTCGAGCAGGTGCCGCGCATGCCGAGCGTTTCCCAGCCCAGCGTCCGCTTCAGCGAATAGTCGTCCTTGGCGAGTGCCAGCAGCACCTGGTCGGAGGCGGCGGCATCGGTGGCGCGACGGGCGATGGTGACGAGACCATCGGCCTCGGCGCCGTAGGAGATCACGGTGGCATCGCGCACCAGCGAGACGGTGTCGCCGGCGTGGTCGACGGCAGCGGCGCTGGCGCGGATGTTGCCGCCGTTTTGGCCTTCGGTGGTGGAGGAGGCGAGCAGCCACTGGTCGCGGGCAACCCGGCGCATCATGGTTTCCATCCACGGGATGCCGTGGCCGTGCCTGATGATGCAGGCGACCTTGGTCTGGTGCATCGCGTAGATCATCGCGGTCGAGGCGCAGGCGCGTCCGAGCGCGTAGCAGATGTCCGTGACGTCGTAGATGGAGGCGCCGAAGCCGCCGAACTCGACCGGGATCATGACGCCGAGCAGCTTCTGCTCGCGCGCGACCTCGAAAGCCTTGTGCGGGAAGCGGGCGTCGCGATCGACCTCGTCCGCGTCGGCCGCCGCCGCAGCGGCGGTCCGGGCGGCACGCTCGATCAGGGAGGGACCCTGCTCGAGGAAGCTCGTCTGCGTTTCGTCGACAGTGAGGACCACTTCACGCACGTTCATACTCGTCCGCCTCCGGTTTGCCGTTCGAGATCGCCGGCATCATTCGCGATGCCGCCGGCGATCCTCCGGTCATCTTTGCTTGTGAGACGAGGCTACGGATTTAATTCAAATTCGTCGATGAAATAGAGGGTAAACAAAGGCCAATTCCGAATGAACAGTTAAGGTCGGGTTGTTTGCACCACCCGATTTTCCAGCATCGCGTTAGGATTCTGGAAGAAGCCCGAATTCCAGACAATCTGAGTCATCGTTTACTAAGAAACGCGAAGTAATGGTGCTCTCCATTGCGGGATCGGCAGGCCATGCCCATTGTAGCCGGAAGCCGGTCCGATTTTTGACAGACAGACGGGAATTTGCCGATGCAGGCCTTTGATACCGAATTGCGCAATCGCATCATCAAGCTGGTGAAGGGCATCCTCGAACAGAATTCGCTCAGCGCCGACGTCACGCCGTCCGCCAAGCTGGTCGATGCCGGTCTGACCTCGATGGACATGGTCAATCTGATGCTCGGCGTGGAAGCCGAGTTCGACTTCACCATCCCGCAGTCGGAGATCACGCCGGAGAATTTCCAGTCCGTCGAGACGCTGGAGCGGATGGTGGCGACTCAGTTGCGGCTGGCGAACGCGGCTTGACTAGAGCCCCGATCTCTCCCCGGGTCGTCCCTGCGTTCGCAGGGACGACACCGTGTACGAGGTCCGCGCTTTGCCCCTCGCAGCACCAGCATCTTCCCACTACCCCCCGTTCCAAAACCGCCGCAAAACTGGCATAGCTTAGCCATCTCGCACGTGGCGGATGGGTGGAGCAGGCATGGCGCAGGCGGTATTGGGCATCATCGGCGGTTCAGGCATCTACGATCTGCCGGGCCTCGAGGGCGCGCGCGAAGAGGTGATCAGCAGCCCTTGGGGCGAGCCGTCGGCTCCCTTAAGGCGCGGCACCATCGCCGGCCTGCCGATCGTGTTCCTGCCGCGGCACGACAGGGGTCACCGGCTGTCGCCCTCCGACATCAACTATCGCGCCAATATCGACGTGCTGAAGCGCGCCGGTGTCACCGACCTGATCTCGCTATCCGCCTGCGGCTCGTTCAAAGAGGAGATGCCGCCCGGCACCTTTGTGCTCGTCGATCAGTTCGTCGACCGTACCCACAAGCGGGAGAGCTCGTTCTTCGGCAAGGGCTGCGTCGCGCATGTGTCGATGGCGCATCCGGTCTCGCCGCGGTTGCGCATCCACCTCGCCACGGCCGCCGAAGCGGAGGGCATCGCGATTGCGCGCGGCGGAACCTATGTCTGCATGGAGGGGCCACAATTCTCCACCTACGCCGAGAGCATGACCTACAAGACGCTGGGCTATTCCGTGATCGGCATGACCAACATGCCCGAGGCGAAGCTCGCACGCGAGGCGGAGATCTGTTACGCCACGGTTGCGATGGTGACGGATTTCGATTGCTGGCATCCCGACCACGATGCCGTCACGGTGCAGGACATCATCCGCGTCTTGACGTCGAACGCCGACAAGGCGAAGGCGCTGGTGGCGCGGCTGGCAAAGGATCTTCCGCGCGAGCACGAGCCGTGCCCGATCGGCTCGGACCGTGCGCTCGACACCGCGCTGATCACGGCGCCCGAGGCGCGCGATCCGGAGCTCCTTAGGAAGCTCGACGCGGTGGCGGGGCGCGTGCTGCGGGCGTGAGACGAAAGGCAGAATGCCATGAAGGTCGACGGCAGGCATTTCCGCAGCATCTGGCGCGAACGCGATGGCTGGTCGGTCGGCGCGATCGATCAGCGCCGGCTGCCGCATGAGTTCGTCGTCGCGAAGCTGACCTCATGCGAAGACGCAGCCGTCGCAATCCGCGACATGCTGGTGCGCGGCGCGCCGCTGATCGGCGCGACCGCGGCCTATGGCATGGCGCTCGCCATGCGCGAGGACGCCTCCGACGCCGGCCTGAAGCGTGCTTACGACACGCTCGTGGTGGCGCGGCCGACAGCGATCAATCTGAAATGGGCGCTGGACGAGATGCGCGCGACGCTTGCGCCGATCGACCCGCTCGAGCGGGCCGAGGTAGCCTACGCGCGCGCTGACGAGATCGTCGAGCAGGATGTCGAGATCAATCGTGGCATCGCCGACAACGGCCTGAAGCTGATCGAGGCGATCGCAGCGAAGAAGCCGGGCGAGACGGTCAACGTGCTGACCCATTGCAATGCCGGCTGGCTCGCTACGGTCGACTGGGGGACCGCGACGGCGCCGATCTATCTTGCGCATGAGCGCGGCATCAAGATCCATGTCTGGGTCGACGAGACGCGTCCGCGCAATCAGGGCGCCTCGCTCACCGCCTGGGAGCTCGGTCATCACGGCGTGCCGCACACGGTGATCCCGGACAACACCGGCGGCCACCTGATGCAGCACGGCTTGGTCGATCTCGCCATCGTCGGCACCGACCGCGTCGCCGCCAATGGCGACGTCTGCAACAAGATCGGCACCTATCTCAAGGCGCTGGCCGCGCACGACAATAACGTGCCGTTCTACGTCGCGCTGCCCTCGCCGACGATCGATTTCGCCGTCCATGACGGCATTCGCGACATCCCGATCGAGCAGCGCAGCGGCGCTGAGGTTACCGATATGACCGGCCGCACCGCGGACGGCCGGCTGGAGACGGTGCGCATCGTGCCCGAGGGCTCGCCGGTCGCGAACTATGCCTTCGACGTGACGCCGGCGCGGCTTGTCACCGGCCTCATCACCGAGCGCGGCGTGCTCAAGCCCGATCGTGCCGCGCTGGCGGCGGCATTCCCGGAGCGCATCGCGTCCGCGGCGAAATAGCTCTCGTAGGGTGGACAAAGGCGCGGAAGCGCCGTGCCCACCACCTGCTTGTGGTGGGCACGCTTCGCTTCGCCCACCCTACAGCCCGTCGACCTGCCAGGCGAGATCGTTCCCACCATCATTGCGAGGAGCCCTTGCGACGAAGCAATCCAGACTGTCGCCGTGGCGGGATTCTGGATTGCTTCGCTTCGCTCGCAATGACGAGGAACGACTACCCCAGCTTCAGGCCTGTCGCCTTTTCAAGCTCGGCGATCGCCTGCGCGCCACTGGTCACCTTGATCGTGGTCATGCCCATCTCGCGCGCGGGCTTCAGATTGACGCCGAGATCGTCGAGATAGACGCAGTTGTCCGGATCGACCTTCAGCGTCTCCACCATCATCTTGTAGATGCGCGGGTCAGGCTTGCGCAGGCCGATCTTGGCGGATTCGATCACGTGATCGAACAGCACCATGACCTCGGCGATATAAAGCGATCGCCCCGTCATGCTGCCAATGGCATTGGCCGGCAGATTGTTGGTAATGCAGCCGGTCTTGAATTGCGCCTTGATGCGCTTCAAGGCCTCGACCATCTCGGGGCGGAGGTCGCCCTGCAGCAGCGGCAGCACCTCGCGGCCGCGCACCTCAGCGCCGAGTGCCAGCGATTCCTCGGCAAACAGACGATCGAACGTCTCGATATCGACCTCGGCGCGCTCGAACCTGGCCCAGGCGTTTTCCAGATGGTTGGCGGCGTTGGTGCGCCGGATGATATCGACGGGCAGGCCGCGCGCCGTCTCGAACCGCGCGAACGCCTCGAACGGCGAGCTCGTCAGCACGCCGCCAAAATCAAAGATCACAGCCTCGATCGCCACTATCCTGCCCTCGTCAATTCCTTTCCAAGACGGCTAGCATGCGCTATCGGCAAGGGCCAGTCCGAAGCAATCTCCCGCTGTCACCGATGCCGAAGCATGTTCCCATGAAGAAGCTTGCAACTCTCGTCATAGCTGCGCTGCTGATAGTCGGGCCAGCTCATGCCATCGTCGGCGGCGGCACGCCGCAGGCCGATGGTGTCGCGCGCGCCGTCGTCACCATCGTCGGCTCGCGAGGCAATTTCTGCACGGGCAGCCTGATTGCACCGCGCGTGGTCCTGACGGTCGCCCACTGCGTGCAGCCCGGCGCGGACTACAAGATCGTCGATCGCGGAGCCGACGGCACGCCGCAATTGCTGAATGTCCGCGCGGTCGCGATCCATCCGGACTTCAACATGCAGGCGATGCAGTCGCACCGTGCCACCGCCGACGTGGCATTGCTGCAACTGGAAATTCCACTCAAGGGAAAATCCACGGTGACGATCGGCATGCCGACGATCCCAATCCAGGTCGGCAGCCGCTTCGTCATCGCCGGCATTGGCGTCACGGTCCGCGGTGACGGCAAGAGCGGCGGCACGACGCGTGTCGCCGCGCTCGTTGCCACCGGCCAGCCCGGCACGCTCCAGATCCGGCTGGTCGATCCCTTAACCAACGGGGTTCGCGAGGGAATCGGTGCTTGCACGGGCGATTCCGGCGGTCCTGTGCTCGAAGATAAGCCGAATGGTGCCGTTCTCGTCGGCCTCGTCAGCTGGTCCACGGGGCCGAACGGCGCCGCCGGTTGCGGCGGATTGACCGGCGTCACGCCGCTCACGCTGTACCGCGATTGGATCTTGCAGACCGCGCGGAGCTGGGGTGCGGCGCTGTGATTTGACCGCGACTTGATCTATGTCATTTTGAAGCGGAAGCGCGGCGGGTGATCATGTCGGCCGCGGAGGAAACGCGTCGCCCGTCAAGGGTGACCACAAAACAACCAAGGCATAGAAGCAACAATGAATGTCGCTGTTCGCGGTCACACCGCTACCAAGCAAGCTTCCGAACATTTCGACGTGCTGATCGTCGGCGCCGGCATCTCCGGCATCGGCAGCGCCTATCACGTCCAGAAGCAGTTGCCAGGCACGAGCTACGTCATCCTCGAGACGCAGGAAACGTTCGGCGGCACCTGGAGCACACATCGTTATCCCGGCATTCGCTCCGACAGCGACCTCCATACCTTCGGCTACAGTTTCAAGCCGTGGGTCGGCCCGCCGATTGCGACCGCCGAGGAGATCCTCTCCTATATGAAAGAGGTGATCGACGACAACGATATCGCAAGACACATCCGCTACAAGCACAGGATCAATTCCGCGAGCTGGTCGAGCGAGCAGAATCTCTGGACCATCGAGGCGGTGACGACCGACACCGGGGAGCCTAAGACGTTCACCGCAAACTTCCTCTGGATGTGTCAGGGCTATTACCGCCATTCGGAAGGCTACACGCCGGAATGGAAGGGCATGGACCGCTTCAAGGGGCGCATCGTCCATCCCCAGACCTGGCCTGATGATATCGATCTCACCAACAAGAAGGTCGTCGTGATCGGCTCGGGCGCGACGGCAGCGACGCTGGTGCCGAACATCGCGGACAAATGCGCGCATGTCACCATGTTGCAGCGCTCGCCGACCTATTTCCGGCTCGGCCGCAACGCCATCGAGATCGCGGAGGAGCTGCGCCGGCTTCAGGTCGACGAGGAGTGGATCCACGAGATCGTGCGGCGCAAGATCCTGTTCGAGCAGGATGCCTTCACGAAGCTCTGCGTGTCCAAGCCCGAGCAGGTGAAGAAGGACCTGATCGGCCAGATCAGCGCGGTGCTCGGTCCCGACTACGATGTCGAGACGCACTTCACGCCGACCTACCGGCCGTGGCGGCAGCGCATCGCCTTTGTGCCGGATGCCGACCTGTTCAAGGGCATTGCCAGCGGCAAGGCTTCTGTCGTCACCGACGAGATCGAATGCTTCGTCGAGAACGGCATCCAGCTGAAATCGGGCAAGCTGCTCGAGGCCGATGTCATCGTGACCGCAACCGGCTTCAATCTCGCCGCGCTTGGCGACATCGCCTTCGAGATCGACGGCAAGCCGCTCGCCTTCGGCGACACCGTCACCTATCGCGGCATGATGTTCACGGGCGTTCCGAACATGGTCTGGGTGTTCGGCTATTTCCGCGCCAGCTGGACGCTCCGCGTCGACCTCGTCGCCGATTTCGTCTGCCGGCTGCTTGGCCACATGAAGGCCAAGGGCGCCAAGAAGGTCGAGGTGAAACTGCGCCCCGAAGACCACAACATGCCGATCCTGCCCTGGATCGATCCGGAAAACTTCAATCCCGGCTACATGATGCGCAACATGGACCTGTTGCCCAAGCGCGGCGACAAGCCGGAATGGCAGCACAGCCAGGATTACTGGACCGAGAAGGACGAGATCCCGAAGACGGATCTGGATGACAAGGCGTTTGTGTACGGGTGAGGGTGGTCCTTGGCGAGGGATCGCGTGAGGGGCGGCGGCACTCACCACACACTCCGCTGTCGTCCCGGGGCGCGTAGCGAACCCGGGACCCATAATTACAGGGCGTGGTTATGGAGCGAGCGGGTCACTCCGAGCCTTCGCCAAACGTCTCCCTGTGGTTATGGGTCCCGGATCTGCGCTTCGCTTGTCCGGGACGACAGCGGTTGTTGGGTCAGCGGCGCGCCAACTCATCTCCAGCAGCTCACGAATTCCTTCGCGTTGCATTCGTGGCAATCGCCGCGGCTGCCGTCCGGTTCTCCACGCCGAGCTTGGCATAGATCTGCTCGAGATGCTTGTCGACCGTGCGCGGGCTGAGGCCCAGGATCTGCGCGATGTCCCGGTTGGTCTTGCCCTTGCTGAGCCAGGCGAGCACCTCGCCCTCGCGGGTGGTGAGGCCGAGCTCGCTGGTGAATTCGGGCGGGAGCGCGGTGCCGGACTCCCTGGAGAGCCGCAGCAGAAACTCGTTCGGCGCCGTTTCGCCCATATAATAGAGCCGGAGCTGCGGATTGTCTGGTAACGAGGTCGCCTGAGATTTCGAACTACCCTTGGCCTTGGCCTGCTCCAGCCATTGCAGCAGCGTTGGCGACAGGACGAAGTCGTCGGCCTGTGCGCCTTGATGGTCGGACATCAGCTTCTGCGCCTGCGGCGTCGCCCAGAGCAAATTGCCCTGGCGGTTGACCGCGAACAGGAAGCGGCCAGAGACGTCGAGCGCGGCGCGCGCACTCTGTGTCAGCCGGGCATTGCCGAGATGGACGCGAATGCGCGCCAGCATCTCCTCGATCGCGATCGGCTTGGTCACGTAGTCGACGCCGCCGGCCTCGAGCCCGCGCACGATGTGCTCGGTTTCGGCAAGGCCCGTCATGAAGATCACAGGGACATTGGCAAGGTCCGCATCGCGCTTGAGCCGGCGGCAGGTCTCGAAGCCGTCGATGCCGGGCATCACGGCATCGAGCAGCACGATGTCGGGCGTGATCTGGTCGATGATGCGTATCGCGGCTGCGCCATCGAGCGCCACCATCACCGTCATGCCGGCGCCATCGAGCGCGTCGGTCAGCAGCCGCAGCGTCTCCGGAGAGTCATCGACAACGAGCGCGACGTCGCGCTTCTTCGGCTCAATGCTCATGCGCATGCAATGTCTTCAATGTGGCCATGTATTGCTCGAGATCGAAGCGATCGACCAGCGACCGCATCTGCGCGACGAAGTCGGCGTGCTCCGGATGCTCGCTGCCGATCTCGTCCAGCTTCAACTGAATGCCCTTGACGTAGCCGATCTGGCCGAGCCCGATCAGCGCCTCGATGTGCCGCGCCGGCGGCGTTGATCCACTTTCGGGACGCCAGAACGACACCGCGATCTCGTCCGAGCCGTATTGCCATTCGACTTTGAGCAGCTGGCGGATCGTCTCCAGGAGCCGGGGAATGTCGATCGGCTTCATCAGGTAGCCGTCGTGGAAGGGCTGTGCCAGCGGCGTGCCGTGGGCTTCCAGCGCGCTCGCCGATACCATCAGGATGCGCGCCTGGCGGTGGCCGCTCGCGCGCAAGGCCTCCGCCACGGCCCAGCCGTCCATGGCCGGCATCGAGATGTCGAGCAGGAACAAATCGGGCCGGCAATGCTGCGCCAGCGCGAGGCAGCCGGGACCGTCGGGAGCACTGAGCAGGATGAAACCGAGCGGCGTCAGCACCTCGCGCAGGAGGTCGCGATGAACCGGATCGTCGTCGGTGATGAGGATGGTCTTGCGCGCGCCGTGATAGCCGGAGACCGGGGCCTCAATCGGCGCGATGCGCTGCGGATTTGTGACCTCGGAGAGCAGGATCTTGACCTTGAAGGTCGAGCCGGTGCCGACCGTGCTCGTCACCTTGATATCGCCGCCCATCACCCCGGCCAGCAGGCGGCTGATGGTCAAGCCGAGTCCGGTGCCGGTCTGCGGCTGCGAGACGCCGAGCGCGCCGCGCTCAAAGGGCGCGAAGATGCGCTCGAGGTCGTCGCCCTGGATGCCTGGGCCGGTGTCGATCACTTCGAACTCGGCGACGGGGCTGCGATAGTGCACGACGAACTGCACGCTGCCGGTCTGGGTGAACTTGATCGCGTTGGAGAGCAGGTTGATCAGCACCTGGCGCAGCCGCTTCTCGTCGGCATAGACCACGAGCGGTAGGTGTGGAGGCCGCCGGAACACGAAGTCGATGCCCTTGGCGGCGGCCTGCAGGCGGAACATGCCGACGAGTTGGTCGAGGAATTCGCCGAGGCGCACCTCGTCGCGCGACAGATACAGTCGCCCTGCCTCGATCTTGGAGATGTCCAGAATGCCGTCGATCAGGCCGGAGAGGTGGTCGGCGCTGCGGCGGACGACGCGGACCTGGTCGCGCGGCTTGATGCTCAGCGTCGCATCCTGCTCCAGCAGCTGGGCATAGCCGCTGATCGCATTCAGCGGCGAACGCAGCTCGTGGCTCAGGCCCACCACGTACCGGCTTTTGGCGAGGTTGGCGGATTCGGCGACTTCCTTGGCGCGCTGAAGCTCGGCGTCGGTGCGCTTGTGGGCGTCGATCTCCTGGATCAGCAGCGTGGTCTGCCGGCGCGTCTCGGCTTCAGCCGCGCGGCGGCTCTGCTGCGCCAGCACGAACAGCCAGGCCACCACGCCGATGATGATGCTGAGCGAGAAGAACACCTTCCAGAGCACCTCGGAGACGAGCGTGGTCTCGCCATGCACGCTCGCCGATGTCTGCAGATAGATCAGTCCGAGCACCAGCGCGACGAGGCCCGCGGAGACCACGAACACGCCGACATAGTGGCCGAGCTGCGAGTTGATCCGCGCGTAAATCGGCTGCGGCATCAGCTTGCCCAGCGTCTCCGACACTTGCGCCTGGATCCGCGCGTGCGGCTTGCAGAGATCGTGGCAGCGGGCGTCCAGCGAACAGCACAGGGAGCAGATCGGCCCCGCGTAAGCGGGGCAGGAGGCCATGTCCTCCGGCTCGAACGCGTGTTCGCAGATACAGCACTGGATCGACTCGATGTTCTGCCAGCTACGCTTCGGCTTGCGTGCGATGTAGTACTTGCCGCCTGTGGCCCAGGCAATCAACGGTGCGGTGATGAAGGCAGCCGCGAGCGCTATGAAGGCCGACAACGCCTTCGCGGTAGGCCCGAACAGACCGTAAAAGGCACTGATGGAGACGATGGTTGCGATCGTCATCGCGCCCACGCCGACCGGATTGACGTCGTAGAGATGCGCGCGCTTGAATTCGATCTGCTGTGGCCGCAATCCAAGCGGCTTGTTGACGATGAGATCGGCGACCAGCGCGCCGACCCAGGCGATCGCGACGTTCGAATACAGAGCCAGCGTCTGCTCCAGGGCCTTGTAGACGCCGATCTCCATCAACAGCAGCGCCACGATGACGTTGAAGACCAGCCACACCACGCGGCCGGGATGGCTGTGGGTCAGGCGCGAGAAAAAGTTCGACCAGGCGATCGAGCCGGCATAGGCGTTGGTGACGTTGATCTTGACCTGCGACAGGATCACGAACGTGCCGGTCAAGGCCAGCGCAAGATCGGGCTGCGACAGCACGTAGCGGAACGCTTCGAGATACATATGCGCCGGCTCGGCCGCCTCCTCGGGCGGCACGCCATGGCTGAGCGCGAAGAAGGCGAGGAATGAGCCCGCCAGGAGTTTCAGCGCACCAAGCACGATCCAGCCCGGCCCTGCGCTCATCAGCGCCAACCACCAGGAGGCCCTGGACGCGCGGCGGTCGCGCGGCAAGAATCGCAGGAAGTCGACCTGCTCGCCGATCTGCGCCACCAGCGAAAACACGACCGAGGCCGCAACCCCGAACAGCAGCAGATCGAAGTGGCCGTTGAGATCGCCGTGCTCACCCGCGAACTTGCGCCATTCCGTGAAGGAGTGCGGGTTGTGCCAGGCGATCGCCGCGAACGGAATGATGTGGAGCACGATCCACAGCGGCTGCGTCCACAATTGGAAGCGGCTGATCAACGTGATGCCGTAAGCCACCAGCGGGATGATCACGACGGCGCTGATGAGATAGCCGACCGGCCGCGGAATTCCGAAGCACATCTCGAGCGCGGACGCCAGGATCACGGCTTCGATCGCAAAGAAGATGAAGGTGAAGGACGCGTAGATCAGCGAGGTGACAGTCGAGCCGATGTAGCCGAAGCCGGCGCCGCGCGTGAGCAGGTCGATGTCGATGCCGCATTTGGCGGCATAATAGGCGATGGGCACACCACAGCAGAAGATGATGAGAGAGACCACGAGGATGGCGGCGGTCGCGTTGGTGACGCCATAGTTCAGGGTGATGGTGCCGCCGATCGCCTCCATCGCCAGGAACGAGATCGCGCCCAGCGCAGTGTTGGCGACCCTGGCGGCGGACCAGCGGCGCGCGCTCTTGGCCGTGAAGCGCAGCGCGTAGTCTTCCAACGTCTGGTTGGCGACCCACTGGTTGTACTGGCGCCTGACGCGGTCTATTCGCTGCCGCCCTGCCACGCTCTACCCCACTCCCGATACGGACCCGGAGCCCCTCGCAAATTCCGTACCAAAAGCCTACGTCGGCATTTTGCGGTGCAGTATACGCGATCTTGCGTATGCTTTTGCCGCCCAGATCCGAGCCATCCTCACGGCACCAATCGCGTGTTCTCGAACAAAAAGTGGGGTGCTCATGTCGGACGAAGCAAACAAGGGCCTGTTATCGCCGCTTCGGCGCAAATTATTGATGGGAATGGCCGCCGTGCCGGCCATGACGATGCTGCCGCGGGCGTCTTTTGCCCAGGCTCCCGCGACCTCGGCGGTCAACACCACGGGCCTCGCGGTCACCGACACCGAGGTGACGGTCGGGATCCTGCACTCGGCGACCGGCACCATGGCGATCTCCGAGACCGGCTCGATCGAAGCTGAAAAGCTCGCCATCGAGCAGATCAACGCCGCCGGCGGCGTGCTCGGGCGCAAGATCAAGTTCATCCAGGAAGACGGCGCCAGCGATTGGCCGACCTTTGCGGAAAAGGCCAAGAAACTCTTGGTCAACGACAAGGTCGCAGCGATCATGGGTTGCTGGACCTCGGCCTCGCGCAAGGCGGTGCTGCCGGTCGTCGAGCAGTATAACGGTATGCTTTACTACCCGACCTTCTATGAAGGCCTCGAGCAGTCCAAGAACGTCATCTACACCGGCCAGGAAGCGACCCAGCAGATCCTCGCCGGCCTGAACTGGATCGCCAAGGAGAAGGGCGCAAAATCGTTCTTCTTCATCGGTTCCGACTACATCTGGCCCCGCACCTCGAACAAGATCGCGCGCAAGCACGTCGAGAACGTGCTGAAGGGCAAGGTGGTCGGCGAGGAGTATTATCCGCTCGGCAACACCCAGTTCAACTCGGTCATCAACAAGATCAAGCTGACCAAGCCCGACGTCATCTTCACCGACGTCGTCGGCGGCTCCAACGTCGCCTTCTACAAGCAGCTCAAGGCCGCCGGCATCGACCTTTCCAAGCAAGCGCTGCTGACGATCTCGGTGACCGAAGACGAAATCGATGGCATCGGTGGCGAAAACATTGCGGGCGCCTATGCCTGCATGAAGTACTTCCAGTCGCTCGACAATCCGAACAACAAGGCCTTCGTGCCGGCGTTCAAGAAGATGTGGGGCGAGAAGACCGTCATCGGAGACGTCACCCAGGCTGCCTATCTCGGCCCGTGGTTGTGGAAATTGACGGTCGAGAAGGCCGGCTCCTTCGATGTCGACAAGATCGCGGCGGCCTCGCCGGGCGTCGAGTTCAAGGGGGCTCCGGAAGGTTACGTGCGCATCCACGAGAATCATCACCTCTGGTCGAAGACCCGGGTGGGGCGCGCCAAGCTCGATGGCCAGTTCGAGCTGATCTACGAGACCGCCGATCTCGTCGAGCCGGATCCGTTCCCCAAGGGCTATCAATAAGAGCCGCGGCGTCCGCCGCAGTTTCCCGAAAAGGCAAGCCGCTCCCTGGCGTGGATCGCAAGTCCAAGCCTCAAGACCCCGCGTCGCCACTCTGCATCGCGACGCGGGACCCTTATCCCTGACGGAGGACATCGATGTTCGGCGACTACTCGCTTGGTGATCTCGGCTCCATCTTCGTCATGCAGGGCTTTGCCGGGCTGATCCTGTTCTCGGTCTACGTCCTGATGGCGCTCGGGCTTGCCATCATCTTCGGCCAGATGGGCGTCATCAACATGGCCCATGGCGAGTTCATGATCCTCGGAGCCTACGTCACCTGGATGACCTCCAATCTCTTCCAGGCCTATTTGCCGAGCCTGTTCAGCGGTTACTTCTTTCTCGCGATGATCCTGGCCTTTGTCGCGTCAGGTGCGTTGGGCATGCTGGTGGAATGGGCGCTGATACGGCATCTGTACAAGCGTCCGCTCGATACGCTGCTCGCCACCTGGGGCCTCAGCCTGATGCTGCAGCAGGCCTATCGCTCCGTGTTCGGCGCACGCGAGGTCGGCGTCGAGCTGCCGCAATGGATGCTCGGTTCGCTGCACGTCACCGACAGCATCGAAGTGCCGATCAACGGCGTCTTCGTGATGTGCCTCACCGTGCTGATCACCATCTCTGTCGCCTACGTTCTCTACATGTCGCGCTGGGGCCGGCAGGTGCGTGCCGTGGTGCAGAACCGCATCATGGCGGGCGCCGTCGGCATCAATACCGAGAAGGTCGACCGCTACACGTTCGGCCTCGGTTGCGGCATCGCCGGAATCGCCGGCAGCGCCTTCACCATGATCGGCTCGACCGGGCCGACGTCGGGACAGCTCTACATCGTCGATACGTTCCTGGTCGTCGTGTTCGGCGGCGCCGCCAGCCTGCTCGGCACCATCGCCTCCGCGTTCTCGATCTCGCAGACGCAATCGACGCTCGAATTCTTCATGTCGGGCTCGATGGCCAAGGTGCTCACGCTGCTCGCTGTCGTCGGCATCCTGATGCTGCGGCCGCAGGGCCTCTTCGCCCTCAAGGTTCGCAAATAACGAGAAGCAGGCAAGTCATGATCATCACCTCACGCTTCTTCAATCGATCCGAGCTCATGGGTTTCATTGCTCTCGCGGCCGTGCTGTTCGTGATCCTGCCGCTGACGCTCGACGTCTTCCGCCTCAATCTGGTCGCGAAATACCTGACCTACGCCTTTGTCGCACTCGGCCTCGTGCTGTGCTGGGGCTATGGCGGCATCTTGAGCCTGGGGCAGGGCGTGTTCTTCGGCCTCGGCGGCTATTGCATGGCGATGTTCCTCAAGCTCGAGGCCTCGAGCGTCGAGAACACCAAGATCCAGTCGACGCCCGGCATCCCCGACTTCATGGACTGGAATCAGATCACGTCACTGCCGCTGTTCTGGCAGCCGTTCCACAGCCTCGCCTTCACCATCCTCGCCATCATCCTGGTCCCCGGCCTGTTCGCCCTGATCATCGGCACCGCGATGTTCAAGCGCCGCGTCGGCGGCACCTATTTCGCGATCATCACCCAGGCCGTGGCCGCCATCCTGACGATCCTGATCGTCGGTCAACAGGGCTATACCGGCGGGATCAACGGCATGACCGATTTGCGTACGCTCAAGGGTTGGGACATTCGGCCCGACCACGCCAAGATCGTCCTGTACTTCGTCGAGGTGGTGCTGCTGTTCGCCTGCATCGGCATCGCGCAGTTCATCCGCCTGACCAAGCTCGGCCGTATTCTCGTGGCGATGCGCGAACAGGAGGACCGCGTCCGCTTCTCCGGCTACAGCGTCGCCAATTTCAAGATCTTCGCCTTCTGCATGGCCGCGGTCTTCGCCGCGATCGGCGGTGCCACGTTCGCGCTCAATGTCGGTTTCATGTCGCCGTCCTTTGTCGGCATCGTGCCGTCGATCGAGATGGTGATCTACACCGCGGTCGGCGGGCGGATGTCGATCTTCGGCGCGATTTGGGGCGCCATCCTGGTGAATTTCGCCAAGACCAGCCTGTCGGAATCCTTCCCGCAACTCTGGCTGTTCGGTCTCGGCGCTCTGTTCATCGCGGTGGTGCTCGCCTTCCCGAATGGTCTGTCCGGGCTATGGGCCGACTACGTGCAGCCGCGCATCGATCGGCTGTTCGCCTCGCGCAAGGCGAAGCCGGGCTGGAACGACAATTCGGTCGCCGACGGCGCGCCGGCAGAGTGAGGAGGACATCGTGCTCATCGGACACCAGCCCAAGGACTTCCTGCTCGCGGTCTCCGGCCTCACCGTCTCGTTCGACGGGTTCAAGGCGGTCAACGATCTCTCCTTCTACGTCGAGGAGAACGAGATTCGCGTCATCATCGGTCCCAACGGCGCCGGCAAGACCACCGTGCTCGACCTGATCTGCGGCAAGACCAAGGCGACCTCGGGCTCGATTCAGTTTCGTGGCAAGGAGCTCACGAAGATGAGGGAGAACGAGATCGTGCAGACCGGCGTCGGGCGCAAATTCCAGACGCCGTCGGTGTTCGAGGACCTCACCGTGTTCGAGAACCTCGAGATCTCGTTCCCGCGCGGCCGCACCGTATTCGGCTCGCTGACCTTTCAGCGCGACCAGCCGGTGACGGACCGGGTCGAAGAGGTCGCGGAGATGATCTTCCTCAAGGACAAGCTCAACACCTATGCCGACGAGCTCAGCCACGGCCAGAAGCAGTGGCTCGAGATCGGCATGCTGCTGATCCAGGACCCGGACCTCCTGATGCTCGACGAGCCCGTCGCCGGCATGAGCGTGTCCGAGCGCGCCAAGACCGCCGAATTGCTCAACCGCATCATCAAGAACCGCTCGGTGCTGGTGATCGAGCACGACATGAAGTTCGTCGAGGACATCGCGCACAAGGTCACCGTGCTGCACCAGGGCCAGATCCTCTCCGAGGGGACCATGGAGAAGGTGAAGAACGATCCCAAGGTCGTTGAAGTATACCTCGGCCACTAAGGAGCGCACTGATGCTGGCAATTTCCGATCTCCACGTCGCCTACGGCCAGAGCGAGGTGCTGCACGGGCTCAACGTCAAGGTCGCGCCGAACGAGATCGTGGCGATCATGGGCCGCAACGGCATGGGCAAGACCACGCTGATGAAGTCGCTGATGGGCATCCTGCCCGCCAAAAGCGGCTCGGTGACCATGGACGGCACCGAGCTCGGCAGCCTCAAGAGCTTTGAGCGCGTCGCCAAGGGCCTCGCCTACGTCCCGCAGGGCCGCATGATCTTCTCCACAATGACGGTGAAGGAGAACATCGAAACCGGCCTCGTCGTCTCCGGTGGCTCCGAGGTGCCGGGCGATATCTACGAATTGTTCCCGGTGCTGCTGGAAATGAAAGGCCGTCGCGGCGGCAACCTTTCCGGCGGCCAGCAGCAGCAGCTCGCCATCGCGCGTGCGCTCGCGACCAAGCCGAAGGTCTTGCTTCTGGATGAGCCGACCGAAGGCATCCAGCCGTCGATCATCAAGGAGATGGCGCGCACGTTGAAGCGCATCCGCGACGAGAAGGGGCTCTCGATCGTGGTGTCCGAGCAGGTCCTGAGCTTCGCGCTCGATATCGCCGACCGGGTGCTGGTGATCGAGAACGGCGAGATCGTGCGTGACGATCCGCGCGACGCCGTCGATGCCGCGCAGGTCTCGAAATATCTGTCCGTCTAACCAACCGTAGTAAAGGGGAGCATCTCGATGCCAGAGACACTGATCAAGGTCGATCTCACCAAGTCGGCCTATGAAAACGACATGGTGCACAACCGCTGGCACCCCGACATCCCGATCGTGGCCTGGGTCAATCCCGGCGACGATTTCATCATCGAGACCTATGATTGGACCGGCGGCTTCATCAAGAACAACGATTCCGCCGACGACGTGCGCGACATCGACCTGTCGATCGTGCACTTCCTGTCCGGTCCGATCGGCGTCAAGGGCGCCGAGCCCGGCGACCTCCTGGTGGTCGACCTGCTCGACGTCGGCCCGATGAAGGAGAGCCTCTGGGGCTTCAACGGCTTCTTCTCCAAGCAGAACGGCGGCGGCTTCCTCACCGACCATTTCCCGCTGGCGCAGAAGTCGATCTGGGACATCAAGGGCCTCTACACCTCGTCGCGCCACGTGCCCGGCGTGAACTTCGCGGGTCTCATCCATCCCGGCCTGATCGGCTGTCTGCCCGATCCCAAGATGCTGGAGACCTGGAACAAGCGCGAGGCCGAGCTGATCTCGACCAACCCGACCCGTGTGCCTGGGCTTGCCAACCCGCCGTTCGCGCCGACCGCCCATGGCGGCCGCGCCAAGGGCGACGTCAAGGCCAAGATCGGCGCCGAAGGCGCGCGCACCGTGCCGCCGCGCGAGCATGGCGGCAATTGCGACATCAAGGATCTCTCGCGCGGCTCGAAGATTTACTTCCCGGTCTATGTGCCCGGCGCCGGTCTTTCGATGGGCGACCTGCACTTCAGCCAGGGCGACGGCGAGATCACCTTCTGCGGCGCCATCGAGATGGCCGGCTGGCTGCACTTGAAGGTGGAAGTGATCAAGGACGGCATGTCGAAATACGGTATCAAGAACCCGATCTTCAAGCCGTCGCCGATCACGCCGAACTACAAGGACTATCTGATCTTCGAAGGCATCTCGGTGGACGAGGCCGGCAAGCAGCACTATCTCGACGTCCACATCGCCTATCGTCAGGCCTGCCTCAATGCCATCGAATATCTGAAGAAGTTCGGCTATTCCGGCGCCCAGGCCTATTCGATCCTCGGCACCGCGCCGTGCCAGGGCCACATCTCCGGCGTGGTCGACGTGCCCAACGCCTGCGCCACGCTGTGGCTGCCGACCGAGATCTTCGACTTCGACGTGATGCCGTCGGCGGCCGGACCCATCAAGCACATCACCGGCGACGTCCAGATGCCGATCTCGCCGGACAAATGACGCCTGCGCTCCCTCTCCCCGTTCGTACGGGGAGAGGGGCGGATGAGGGGCTGCCTCCGCGTGAGCGGGAACCGCGAGCTGTGTTGAACATGCATTTGGGATGATGCGATGCCGGTCTATGAATATCTCTGTGACGACTGCGGACCTTTCAAGGATCTGCGCCCGATGGCCGAATGCGACGATCCGCAAAGCTGTCCGCATTGCGAGACCATGGCGCCGCGGGTGATCCTGACCGCGCCGAACTTCTTCTGCATGCCGGCGGACAGGCGCAAGGCGCACGCCGTCAACGAGCGCAGCTCGCACGCGCCGCAGACGCTGGCGCAATACAAGGCTGCGCACGGCCCCGGCTGCGGCTGCTGCTCGTCGGGTAAGACGGTGAAGGACAAAAGCTCGTCGGACAAGAAGAAGCCGGCGCGGCTGGTGACGAAGTCCAGAACCGGGGCCAAGGGTTTTCCGACGGCGCGGCCCTGGATGATCAGCCACTAACCCACGCGAAGATCTCAAACGAACAAAAGACAGGAGCGCCCAACATGCTTCACGGTGATATCTCCAGCAGCAGCGATACCGTCGGCGTCGCGGTGGTCAATTACAAGATGCCCCGCCTGCACACCAAGGCCGAGGTGCTCGAGAACGCCCGCAAGATCGCCGACATGATCGTCGGCATGAAGGCCGGTTTGCCGGGCATGGACCTCGTGATCTTCCCGGAATATTCCACGCAAGGCATCATGTACGATTCCAAGGAGATGTACGAGACGGCCTCCGTGGTGCCGGGCGAGGAAACCGCGATCTTCGCCGAAGCCTGCCGCAAGGCCAAGGTCTGGGGCGTGTTCTCGCTGACCGGTGAGCGCCACGAGGAGCATCCTCACAAGGCGCCCTACAACACCCTGATCCTGATGAACGACAAGGGCGAGATTGTGCAGAAGTACCGCAAGATCATGCCGTGGGTGCCGATCGAGGGCTGGTATCCCGGCAATTGCACCTATGTGTCCGAAGGTCCGAAAGGCCTCAAGGTCAGCCTGATCATCTGCGACGACGGCAATTATCCGGAGATCTGGCGTGACTGCGCCATGAAGGGCGCCGAGCTGATCGTGCGCTGCCAGGGCTATATGTACCCGGCCAAGGAGCAGCAGGTCATGATCTCCAAGGCGATGGCATGGGCCAACAACGTCTATGTCGCGGTCGCCAACGCCGCCGGCTTCGACGGCGTCTATTCTTATTTCGGCCACTCCGCGATCATCGGCTTCGATGGCCGCACGCTCGGTGAGTGCGGCGAGGAGGATTACGGCATCCAATACGCGCAGCTGTCGAAACATCTGATCCGCGACGCGCGCCGCAACGGCCAGTCGCAGAACCATCTCTACAAGCTCGTCCACCGCGGTTACACCGGCATGATCAATTCCGGCGACAGCCCGCGCGGCGTTGCGGCCTGCCCGTATGATTTCTACAAAAACTGGATCAAGGATCCTGAAGGCACGCGCGACATGGTCGAGGCGATGACCCGCGCGACGCCGGGGACCGACGAGTGTCCGATCGACGGCATCCCGAATGGGGCGGCGGCGTCCAACTACTAGATTAGCGCTTCTGCTGCGGCTTGCGCGGTGGGCGCGGAGCGGCGGCAGGCGCGGGGGTCCCACTCATCTTGCTGGCGGCCTCGCTGACGTCGAGCAGCGAGCGGCGGATGTCCTCGAGATAGCCCGCCGACTTCTTCTTCATGGTGTCGGCAAGCTCGTGCAGCCCCTTGATCTTCTCGAACAGCTCGTCGGCCTTGCCGTCGACGAAGCCGGGCACCACGCCCTCGATCTTCGTGACCGCCTTGTCGAAGCCAGCGAAGGCGCTGTCGACCTTGGCCATGACGGAATCGATCTCGGTGCCCTTGTTCCGAAGATCGTCGGTGTAGTTTTCGAACGTGCTCAGGCCGTCCTTGATCGCGGGGGCGTTGCTGACGATCGTGCGATCGACGCTGTGCAGGGTGTCGACGATGGATTCGGCGTCGCTGAGATCGGCGGTCAGCACGGGGACGCCGTCCGAGTCCAGCGGCACCGGTGGCGCGGAGGGAGCGCCTCCGATCAGCGAGATCGCGGCGACACCGGTGAGGCCCTGGAACTCGATGCCCGCCACGGTGTCCTTGCGGATCGGCGCCGTGTTGTCGAGCATCACCAGCGCCACGATCCTGCGCGGACTATCCAGCTTGATCGACAGGATCTGGCCTGCCGGGACACCGTCGAAATTGACCGGCCCGCCGCGGCGCAGACCGCTGGCGGAGCCGCCCTCGAACACCACGCGCAACTGGCTGCGGCTCTGGATGGTGCGCCATTTCTGCACGCCGAGCAGGCCGCCGAACGCCACGGCGATCACCGCCAGCGTCGCCGTTCCGATCACCAGATTGCTCGCACGTGCCATACGGGGAGGGTTTTACGGCCAAAGCAGGAAAGTTGGAAGGCCGGATGGTAAGCAGGGCGGGTTAGCGAAGCGTAACCCGCCGCCTTCTTCGCCTGTCGTACAAAGTGGCGGATTACGCTGCGCTAATCCGCCCTACGGACTACGGTACTTTAATGCCCAGCCGCGCGTTTTGCCGCGGCGTTGTTGAGGACGATCAGGGCATCGACGGCCACGCCGGTCCTGGTGTTGATCAGGAACGGGTTGATGTCGATCGAGGCGATCCGGTCGCCGGCATCCGCAATCAAATTGGACAGGCCGACCAGCGCCTTCACCGCGGAAGCTTCGTGCAGGGCCGGCTTGCCGCGATAGCCGCGCATCTTGATCCCGGCCTTGGTGCGGCCGATCAGGAGCTGCGCCTCGGCCTCGTCCAGGGGCGCGCCGGCGAGCGCGACGTCTTTCATCAGCTCGATGTCGATGCCGCCGGTGCCGAACAGCACGACAGGCCCCATCTCGGCATCGAGCGAGGCGCCGACCACGAGCTCGAGCTCGGCCTTGACCTGTTGCGCGATCAGGATGCCGTCGAGCTTCGGCTTGCCCTTCAGCTTCGCGACCCGTGCGGTAATCTCGGCGAACGCCTTCTTCACCTCGGCCGCGCTGTCCAGGTTCAACACCACGCCGCCGATGTCGGATTTGTGCAGGATCTCCGCGCTGACGACCTTCGCCACGACAGGAAAGCCGATCTGCTTGGCGATCTCTACGGCTTCCGTCGCGGTCTGCGCGATCGCCTCCTTCGAGATCGGAATGCCATACGCCTTCAGGAGCTTTTTCGAGGCGACCTCGTCGAGTGCGGCGCCGCTTGCCGATTTCAGCGCCTTCTCCAGCACGGCGCGCGCGGCAGGCTTCGAGCTCGAGACGATGTCGGGCACCTCCTTGCGCAGCTTGGCGTAGTCGAGCAGCGACTTGATCGCGGTCACCGCGCGGTCCATGCCCTGCATGACTGCGAGATGTGGCAGCGATTTGCGCAAGGTCTTGGTGAACTCCGTGAAGCCGATGGACATCGCGCTGATGTAGATCACGGGCTTGCCGCCCTGGCGCGCCATCTCGTCGACGATGCGCAAATTGCGCTCGCGCAGCTCATGCGGCGCCTTGGGCAGTTCGGCATCGACGATGACGATGTCGATATCGGGATCGTCGATCATCAGCTTGATCGACTTCATGTAGACGGAGGGATCGACCACCGCGGCAAAGCCGGCATCGAGCGGATTGCCGACAATCGAGCCCGGTCCGAGCATGTTCGCCAGCTCCGAGCCGACGTGCGGGCTGAGCGGCGCGAAGTTCAGGCCTTCCTTGTAGAAGGCGTCAAGCAGCATGCCGCGCTTTCCGCCCGACAGCGTGACGGCGGCGAGCCGGTTGCCTTTGGGCACCGCCGCGTGAACGAAGCATTCGGTGGTCTCGATCAGCTCGTCGAGCCCGCCGACCCGGATCACGCCCTCGCGCGTTGCAACGGCGTCGAACGTCTCGATCGAGCCCGCGAGCGCGCCGGTATGCGCCATCGCCGCGGCGCGGCCGCCCTCGGACGCACCGAGCTTGAGCGCGATCACAGGCTTGCTCGCGGCGCGCGCCGCCTTGCAGGCATCGCGGAATGCCTTGGTATTGCGCACGCCCTCGAGGTAGACGACGATCACCTTGATGCTCGGATCCTCGGCGAAATAGCGCATCAAATCCGGCGTCTCGAGCCCGGCCTCGTTGCCTGATGTCACCATGTAGCCGACGCCGACGCCGCGGTCCTCCAGCGCCTGACGGATCGCCATGACGATGGCGCCGGACTGCCCGGCGATCGCCACCGCGCCCTGTTCCATGGTCACGACGCGGTCGTCGATGTTGGTGAAGAGCTTTTCGCCGGCACTCAGATTGCCGAGGCAGTTCGGGCCGGTGACCGCAAGTCCTGTCTCGCGCACGGCCGCCTGCAATTCGGCGGCGAGCTTTTGGCTTTCCACGTCCTGCAACTCGCTGAAGCCAGAGGTGACGATGGTGGCCGACCGCGCGCCGGCCGCGGCGGCGTCGCGGATCACCTGCACGGCAAAGCGCGCCGGCACCAGCACCAGAACGTGATCGGGCTTCTCCGGGAGGCTCGCAAGGTCCTTGTAGCAGGGGACGCCCCAGATGACCTCGCGCTTGGCGTTGACCGGATAGAGCCCGCCCTCGAAGCCGTATTTGACCAGATTGTTCCAGATGCGCTCGGCATAATTGCCGGGCTTGTCGGTCGCGCCTACCAGCACGATGTTGTGCGGGTGCAGCATGGCGTGGATGCGCTTGACGATGTCGCTGGCATCGGGCGATGGAGACCATGGGCGGGACGCAGACGCAGCAGACACATGGGCTTCCATGGCGTGATCTCACCTGTTGTTCTTGTTTGGTGGCGCGTCACTCTGTTGTATGGCGAGTCCCTCGGAGTGGCAACCGTGCGGGTGGTATGCCGTGTGGTGGAATGAAGTGCGCATCGGTGCGTGTCAGCCCGGTGGGCAATCTATCCGTCGGTGCCAATCAACGTCGCATGCAGGATGTAGCGCTCGGGTCCGGGAGTGACGGCATCGAACGGCCAGCAGGTCGCGAGAACAAGCTCGAAATCTCGTGCCGTGGCGTCGATCCCCGATGCATCGAAACGAACCACGGCCGAGGAATCCGCCCGATAGCGAAAATGTCGGCCGTCACTTCGTGTGACATCGATGACGTCGCCGATGGCGACATTCCGCAGGAAGCGGAAATGAGTATCGCGATGCGCGGCATAGACGGCTGTCCCGCGTTCGCCCGCATCGGCCGTGTGCTGGATATGGCCGGGTCCGAAAGCAAGCGCCTGTCCGCTCGCGCCTTCCAGCACGATGGCGCTGGCGCCAATCCGTTTCACCTCGATGCGCGCGATCGGCCAGGTATCGGCCCATGACCATGGCTTGACTGGTTGGCTCGTCGCAAGGCTTCTGTCGAAGGCGCGCTCCAGCAGCACCTGCGCGAGCCACGCCTTGGCATGGATATAGGCGCCGTCACCGAACAGGATGAGGCCGATCAAGGCCAGAACCAGAGGAGATATGAGGCGGGGCATCGTGTTTCGCCTTCCGTCATTGCGAGCGAAGCGAGCAATCCAGACTGTTTCCGGAGCGGCAGCGTGGATTGCTTCGCAGCTTCGCTCCTCGCAATGACGTCGAGAAAAAAGACGCGCGCGGCCGTTGGGTACGGGACGGGCGACCGCGCGCGTTAATAGAGGAGTCGGGGGAGCTCCTCTCTCAAGCAGCGTCGGTGAGCAAGGGCCGACGCCGGTTGAACGCGAACAGGAACAGGGCAAGCACGATCAGGATCAGCCCCGCGATCATCTTCAGCTCGGCTGAGGTTGCCGTCTTGGGCAGACGGATCGCATCCTGCGCTGCGGGTGTCGGACGCCGTGCCGCCGGTGAGGTGCCCGCATCGGCATGGCGTTCACGCAACTGCGCCGGGATATGCGGCCGTTCGCCAAACACCTTCTCGAAATCCCAGCCCGCGGGCAGGTTGATCGGCAATTCGCTGAGCTTGAGCGGCGCACCTTCGGAGCGGCTCGGCGTCTTGTCGACGGCGACCAGGCTGGTCAGGCGCGTGACGATCTGATGGTCGAGCGCCAGCGCAAGGATCGCCTTATCAGCCTCCCCGGGCGCGAGCTCGCGCATGGCGCGCGCAACTTCGGCGTCACCGATCTTGCGCCTGGCCCAGAGCTTCGACAGGCCCTTGCCTTCGGCCGCATGTTGCAGCGGCAGCGTCACCGACCAGGGACGATCGCCGACGCGTCCTTTGATCTCGAGCGAGCCTGCAAGCTTGTCGAGCTTTGCCGCCAGCACCAGCGGCTCATCGCGATAGACGTCGGGGATGATCGCGGGGGTGACGTCGGCCGAGGCCTCGGAGAACTTCGCGGTGAGGCCGGTCACGGCCGGGTTTTCGAGCTTGGCGAACAGGCCGCGCATGCGCTCCTCCACCTGTTCGACGGAGCCGATATGGGTGAAGGCCCCGCGGCCGAGCTCGGCGGCGCGTGTCATCAGATAGGTGTTGGGCGCCGACCCGATGCCGACCATGAAGACACGCGAGCGGCCGCGCATCGCCGTGATCGTCTCGAACAATTGCTGCTCGTTGCCGATTGCGCCGTCGGTCAGGAAAACGACCTGGCGAACCATGCCGGTGTCGCCGAGCTTGTCAGCCAGCGCTGCGCGCATCGCCGGCACCATCTCGGTGCCGCCGCGCGCCTGCAACGCGCTCACGAACGAGGTCGCCTCACCGACATGCGCAGCATCTGCAGGCACGGAAGCGGGAAACAGCACGTCCATGGTGTCGTCGAAGCGAATGACGTTGAAGCGATCGGTCGGCTGAAGCCGAGAGAGCGCGTAAGTGAGGCTCGCCTTGGCCTGGACGATCGACGTGCCGCCCATCGACCCCGAATTGTCGATCACGAACACGACCTCGCGTGGCAGCGGCTTTTGTGTCGCCTGCTCGGCGCTGGGCGGGGTGACGAAGGCGAGCAAATAATCGGCATCGCCGACATGTTCGCGGAACAGGCCGACCGACGGCGCCTTCTCGGCGGCGGGCTTCCAGGTCAGCTCGAAGTCGCGGTCGGCAGGGACAGCGCCGTCGGCGAGCGTGACGAGGCGTGTCGCGCTGTCCGGGCTCTCGATCTTGACCTTGTGATGGTGGCTCTTGACCTCGCCAAGCGCGAAGCCGGCCTTCAGGCGCACCGTGATGCTGGTCGGATTGACCGGTGCGTTCTTGGCGGGATCCAGCACGGGCGGCGAGATGCGGTCATGGTCTGCTACCGGGTCCGACGTCGTCGCGCCCCAGCCCGATCCGTCCTTGCGGAAGTCGACGCTCTGGACGATCGGCGCCGGATTGTAGCGCGGTCCGACCACCAGCGGCAGCCGGAGCGAATATTCGTTGCCGGATTGATGCACCGGCTCCTGATATTCGATCTGCACCAGCACGGTTTCGCCAGGGCCGATATTGGCGACCGAATTGGTGAAGATGTTCGGCCGTTCCTGCTCGGTGAGCGCGGCCCTCTGACCGGCGCGGCGCGCCTCTTCGTAGATCAATCGTGCCTGCCGCCGCTCCTTGATGTCTCCCACGATGATGCGGTCGCCGACCACCATTTTGAGCGTATCGACGGCGCCGCCGGTCGCGAGCGGGTAGACATAGGTTGCCTCGACCCAATCCTTGCTCGGGTTGCGAAAGACCTGAGTAACCCGGGCGCGCAAGGTCGGGCCTGAAACCGTGATGTCGACGTCGATGCCGAGGCGGATCGCTTCCGTGGTGCCGCCGTCGTCCTTCAGGAGCAGGCTTCCGGACCTGGCATCGCCGGGCTGGAGCAGGCTGGCCTGCTCGGTCGTTGCCGACCAACTCGTCCCGAAGCTGACGAGCAGGGCCACGAAGGCCATCAGCATCACCGCGATGCCCTGCGCGAGAAGAAACAATCCGAGCTTGATCAGTCCCTTCAACAAGGGGTGTTCGTCGTTGTCGGCGGTGTCGTAGGTGTTCATTTGGCCTGCTCCCGAAAGGGCGTTTGCTGGCTCCGAGCATTCGCCGGGAGCGGCCGATTTCGCGAGCATAATGATCGGCAATGTTCCGCCACGGCCGGCCGGGTGCGCCGTGGCCGGGGTGGCCATGTGCGGTTTTGTGCTGGTTTGTCCGGCCTGCTAGAATGGCCGTGCTGGAGCAGGGCTAGCGATGCAGATGCAGGATAAATTCACCGACAAGCAGCTTTCCGACGAACAGAGCCGCGAGATCGCCGAGACAATTCGCGAGGAGCTCGCCAGACGCCGGATCTCCCGGCAGGCGCTGGCCGAGCTGGCCAAGCTCAGCCTGTCGACGCTGGAAAAGGTGCTCGGCGGGCGGCGGCCGTTCACGCTGGCGACCACGGTGCGGCTGGAGCAGGCGCTGGGCGTCTCCTTGCGCAAAAACCCCGTCGTGGTGGCGCCTCCCGCCGCCAATGATGTCGCTCCCGACAGCCTCGGCTCCTATGCGCATCGCGCCGTGACCTGGCTCGAGGACGTCTACATCACGCTGCGGCCGTCGTTCGGCGACAAGGACGCGATTTTCGCCTACCGCACCGAGATCGTCTGGGAGCCGAAGGTCTCTTCGCTGGTCTTCCGCGAGGGCGACCGGACCGATGCTGCCTACGAGCATACCGGCGAGGTCGCCGTTCCCCATCAGTCCGGCTTCATCTACCTCGTCATCATCAAGCACGGCCAGCACCGCGTGATCACGGTGTCGCGGCCGACGGTCGCCGGCGAGATGTACGGCATCATCTCGACGCTCCGCGCGGGCCCCGGTTCGCAGCTCACGCCGATCGCGGCGCCGATCGCCTACGTGCCGCTCAGGAACGTGCCGCAGCCGTCCCTGGGGCGGGTTGCGCCCGACGACGCCAACCATGCCTTGTATCGAAAGCATCTGCGCCGCACGGTCGACGAGTCTTTTGCGCTGTTTTTGACGCAATAGGCCGCGAAAAATGGTCCTGCACAACTTGTCGGCCCGCCTGCAACAAGAATGGCGGCCTCTCAGCCGCCATTCGGCATCTTGTCGCGCTGTGGTAGGGCGCGTCAGCCGCCGGTTTCGGCGCTGATGATATCGCCAAACAGCTCCCACTGGCCGGCCTTGAAACGGATCATCTTGAGCTGCTCGATCGGCGCGAAATCGTTGGCGCCGGTGTTGATCTTGATGCCGGGGATCAGCGTATCGGGCGCAAAGTCCTTCAGGCTGGCGGCTTGTTTCATCACGTTCTCCCGCGTCAGATTGTCCCCGCACTGCTTCAGCGTCTGGACCAGGGTCTGTGCGGCGGAATAGCCGTAGACGAGATTGGTGTCGGAGACGTTGGCGCCCGGCATGTATTTGTCGATGAAGGCGAGAAACTTCTTCATGCCCTCATCGTCCTTCCATTGCGGGTCGGACGCGTCCTTCAGATAGGTCGCCGACAACACGCCTTCCGATGCGTCGAGGCCCGCCGGCTTCATCACGGCGCCGATCGATATCGAGACGTCGGTCATGACATGCATCGGCTTCCATTCAAGCTCGGCGATCTTCTTGATCGCCTGCGCCGCGAATTTCGGCGTCGAGATGTTGACGAAGACGTTGGCGCCGGTGCCCTTCAGCTTGACGATGTGGGAATCGATCGACGGCTCGGTGGTCTCGTAGCTCTCTTCGGCAATGATCAGCGAAGATGCCTTGTCGCCGAAGATCTCCTTGATGCCGGCGACGTAGTCTTTTCCGAAATCGTCGTTGGCATAGAAGATCGCGACCTTGGCGTCCGGCTTGGCCTGCAGGATGTACTTGGCGAAGATCCGCGCCTCGACGCGGTAGCTCGGCTGGAAGCCCATGGTCCAGGGAAAATTCTTCGGGTCGTTCCACTTGCTGGCGCCGGTGGCGAGGAAGAGCTGCGGTACCTTCTTGGCGTTGTGATATTTCTGAACGGCGGTCTGGGTCGGGGTGCCCAGCGCGTTGAAGACCAGGAACACCTCGTCGCTCTCGATCAGCTTGCGGACCTGCTCCACGGTCTTGGGCGGCGAATAGCCGTCATCGTAGGAGATCCAGTTGATCTTGCGGCCGTTGATGCCGCCCTGGTCGTTGATCATCTTGAAATAGGCTTCTTCGGTCTTGCCGATGATGCCGTAGGCCGAAGCCGGGCCCGAATAGGCCTCGACATTGCCGATCTTGATCTCGGTGTCGCTGGCGCCGGTGTCGTATTTCTTCTGCGCGGAGGCACTTTGAACCGAGAGCAGGGTCAGGGCCGTTGCCGCGGCAAGCAGGGCGAGTTTCTTGTTCTTCATGGAAATTCCTTGGAGTTTCTTGTGGGGTGGGCAGGCACTTCAAAAAATAGAGCGCCCACAAGGGGCGCTCTGGTCAGGCATTAGCGACCTTCTTGTCGACCTCCGAGGCCACCGAGAACTCCTTGCGCAAGGTCGGCTTGTGGATCTTTCCGGTGGCGTTGCGCGGTAGCGCGTCGACGAAGCGGATCTGGCGCGGGCATTTGAAGCGCGCCAGATTGGCCGCACAATGCGCCAAGACATCGGCCTCGGTCAGCTTCTGGCCGGGCTTGACCGCGACGATGGCAAGGCCGACCTCGCCCCATTGCGGATCGGGGATGCCGATCACGGCGGCTTCCGCGATGACCTCGAGTTGGTGCAGGACGTTCTCGACCTCGGCCGGATAGACGTTCTCGCCGCCGGAGATGTACATGTCCTTCCAGCGATCGACGATGTAGTAGAAGCCCTCCTCGTCGACGCGCGTCGCGTCGCCCGTGTGCAGCCAGCCGTCGGTGAAGGAGGTCTTGTTCGCCTCCGGCCTGTTCCAATAGCCCGGCGTGATGTTCGGCCCCTTGACCCAGAGCTCGCCAAGTTCGCCGACGTCGGCGTCACTGCCATCAGGGCGCACGATGCGCACTTCCGTATGCAGCACCGGTTTCCCGGCGGAGCCCGCTTTCCGTGCGGCATCCTCGCGATCGAGCACCAGCACCGCCGGCGAGGTCTCGGTCATGCCGTAACCCTGCTGCAGGGCGACGCCGCGCGCTTCCCACACCTTGAGCAGCGGCACTGGCATCGGCGCGCCGCCGACACCGCAGACGATCAGCCGGCTGAGATCGGTCGTCGCGAAGGCGGGGTGTTGCGCCATGAACTGGTAGATCGCCGGCACCCCGAAGAACACGTTGATGCCCTGCGCGGGATCGTTGATCAGGCCGAGCGCCGTGCCGGGATCGAAGGCGCGCATGATCATCACGGTGCCGCCGGCATGCAGCACGGGATTGGTGTAGCAGTTGAGGCCGCCGGTGTGGAACAGCGGCAGCACGGTGAGCAGCACCGAGGATGGCCCGATGCAGGCGGGGCCGCCGAGGTTGACGCAATTCCAGAAGGTCATGCCATGGGTGATGGTCGCGCCCTTCGGATGTCCCGTCGTGCCCGACGTGTACATGATGGTCGAGACGTCATCGAGCGTGACTTCCTCGGCGCGGTCGAGCGGCTTTGCGGCGGCGATGCCGGCCTCACAGGACCCGCCGGGCCCGAGCAGCAGGCTGGTCGCGATGCCGCAGAGCTTGGCGACGGCGAGCGCGGTCTCGGCGAGATCGGTATCGTGGATCATCACCTTCGGCGCGCAGTCGCCGGTGATGAACTGAAGCTCGGGAACGGTGAGACGGGTATTCAGCGGCACGAAGATCGCACCCAGGCGCCCGCAGGCGAACTGTACCTCCAGCGTATCGGTCGTGTTCAGTGCCAGCACCGCGACTCGGTCACCGCGCGAGACGTTCAGCGTGTGACGCAGGAAGAAGGCGAGGCGCGAGACGCGGCCATTGAGCTGCGCATAGGTGAAGCGGCGCTCGCTCGCGAGGTCGATGACCGCGACCTTGTCAGGCGTGCGGCGGCCATGATGGACGATCCAGTCGTAGTAACGAACGGCCAAAAATACCTCCCTCGGCGCACCATGCCCGGCGTGGCCCTCGGGGCCCGCCGGAGTCTGTGCAGCAACGTTTTTTTGCGCCAGAGTTGGCCTGCGAGCGGCGAAAATCGTCTTGCGTTGAGTTGCTAGTTGCTGCCTTGCCCGGAGCGTCGGCTCCAGTCAGCCACTCCGCGCAAGTGAGCCGCCAAGGTTCCGGCCATGGTTGGCGCGACGAATCCGTCCACGAGGCAAGAGTGCGATGAAGAGCCCGTTCTATACCGCCGAGCACGACGCGTTTCGCGACGTGATGCGCCGCTTCGTCGAGAAGGAGATCGCGCCTTTCGCCCATGAGTGGGACGAGGCCGGCGAATTTCCGCGCGGGCTCTATCGCAAGGCGGCCGAGATCGGCCTGTTGGGACTCGGATTCCCCGAGGAATATGGCGGGATCGCTGCCGATCAGTTCATGAAGATCGTTGCCAGCCAGGAGCTGGCGCGCGCCGGCGCCGGCGGTGTCAGCGCCAGCCTGATGAGCCACACCATCGGCTCGCCGCCGATCGCGCGCGCCGCACGGGCCGAGGTGAAGGCGCGTGTGCTGCCGCAGGTGCTGTCCGGTGAGAAGATCTCCGCGCTCGCGATCACCGAGCCCGGCGGCGGCTCGGACGTTGCAGGCCTCCGCACCAGGGCCCAGCGCGACGGCGATCACTACGTCGTGACCGGCGAGAAGACCTTCATCACCTCAGGCATGCGCGCCGATTATCTGACCGTTGCCGTGCGTACCGGGGGCGAGGGCGCCGGCGGCGTCAGTCTGCTCCTGATTGAAGGCGATACGCCGGGCCTGTCGCGCACCAGGCTCAAGAAGATGGGTTGGTGGGCCTCCGACACCGCGACTTTGCATTTCGACGAATGCCCCGTGCCGGCCGAAAATCTGATCGGCGAGGAGGGGCAGGGCTTCAAGATCATCATGCAGAACTTCAACAGCGAGCGCATGGGGATGGCCGCAGGCTGCACCGCCTTCGCCCGGGTCTGCCTCGACGAGGCGATCGCCTATGCCAAGGAGCGCAAGACCTTCGGCAAGCCGCTCGCCCAGCACCAGGTCATCAGGCACAAGATCGTCGACATGGCGCAGAAGGTCGCAGCGTCCCAGGCGATGCTCGAGATGCTGGCCTGGCGGCTCGAGCAGGGCGAAAGCCCGGTCGCGGAAATCTGCATGATGAAGAACCAGGCGACCCAGACCATGGCGTTCTGCGCCTCCGAAGCCGTGCAGATTTTCGGCGGCGCCGGCTTCATGCGCGGCATCAAGGCCGAGCGCATCTACCGCGAGGTCAAGGTCAACGCCATCGGCGGCGGCACCGAGGAGATCATGAAGGATCTGGCGTCAAGGCAGATGGGGTTGTAGCCGCGTTCTCCGTCATGCCCGGGCTTGTCCCGGGCATCCACGTTCTGTTGCCGGATGACGAAGGCGTGGATGGCCGGGACAAGCCCGGCCATGACGAGCAAATTCGAGATATCGAGAGTTGAGCTGACAAAATGCTATTCACCGCCGACCACGACGACATCCGCCGCAGCTTGCAGAAATTCATCGCCAATGAGATCAATCCTCATGTCGATGAATGGGAGAAGGCCGACATCTTCCCGGCGCACGAGCTGTTCAAGAAGATGGGCAGCCTCGGCTTCCTCGGCCTGAACAAGCCGGTTGAGTTCGGCGGCTCCGGCCTCGACTATTCCTACGCGCTGATGATGGCGGAGGAGTTAGGGGCCATCACCTGCGGCGGCGTGCCGATGGCGATCGGGGTGCAGACCGACATGGCGACGCCGGCGCTGGCGCGCTTCGGTTCGGACGAGGTGCGGCGCGAGTTTCTGGCGCCCTCGATCTCGGGCGATTTCGTCGCCTGCATCGGCGTCTCGGAGCCCGGCGCGGGCTCGGACGTCGCTTCGATCAAGACGCAGGCGCGCTCCGACGGCGACGATTACGTCATCAACGGCGGCAAGATGTGGATCACCAACGGCACGCAAGCGGACTGGATCTGCCTGCTTGCCAACACCGGCGACGGGCCCGTTCACCGCAACAAGTCGCTGATCTGCGTGCCCATGAAAGCCAAGGGCGTCACTGTGGCGCGCAAGCTCGACAAGATGGGGATGCGCTCCTCCGACACGGCTCAGATCTTCTTCGACAATGTCCGGGTGCCCAAGCGCAACCGGATCGGCGAGGAGGGCAAGGGCTTTACCTACCAGATGATCCAGTTCCAGGAGGAGCGGCTCTGGGGCGCGGCGGCCTGCCTGAAGGCGCATGAATACATCATCGGCCAGACCATCGAATACACCCGCAATCGCAAGGCGTTTGGCCAGAGCATCCTCGACAACCAGGTCGTGCACTTCAAGCTCGCGGAGATGCAGACCGAGGTCGAGCTGCTGCGGGCGCTGATCTATCGCGCCGCCGAGCAACTGGTTGCCGGCGAGGACGTGACGCGGCTTGCGACCATGGCGAAGCTGAAGGCCGGCCGGCTCGGCCGCGAGCTCACCGATGCCTGCTTGCAATATTGGGGCGGGATGGGCTTTACCAACGAGACGCCGGTCAGCCGCGCCTATCGCGACAGCCGCCTGACCTCGATCGGCGGCGGCGCCGACGAGGTCATGCTGATGGTCCTGTGCAAGATGATGGGCACGCTGCCGGGTAGTAGAGGAAACACCTGATGATCACGCTCTATCATTGCGACGCCGCGCGCTCGTTTCGTCCGCTCTGGATGCTGGAGGAGATGGGGCTGCCGTATGAGCTGAAGATGCTGCCGTTCCCGCCGCGGGTCTTCGCCAAGGACTATCTGGCGATCAATCCGCTCGGCACGATTCCCTTCATGGTCGACGGCGAGACGAAGATGACCGAGTCCTCCGGCATCTGCCACTATCTCGGCGTCAAATACGGCCCGACGCCGCTGATGGTCGGACCGGAAGATCCCGCCTATGGCGCTTTTCTGAACTGGATGTATTTCAGCGATGCCACGTTAACCTTTCCGCAGACGCTGGTGCTTCGATACAGCCAGCTCGAGCCGGAGGAGCGGCGCAATCCGCAGGTCGCCGGCGACTATGCGAAATGGTTTCTGGGACGCCTGCGCGCCGTCGAAGCAGCAACCGCAAATGCCGAAACCCTGTGCGCCGGGCGCCTCACCACCGCTGACATTGTCATCGGCTATGCGCTTCGGCTGGCCGACAATATCGGGCTCGCCAGGGATTTTGGGCCAAATGTCGCAGCCTATTGGGCGCGGCTCCAGCAGCGCGACGGTTTCAAGCGTGCCGTTGCCGCGGAACAGAAGGCCGGCGTCGAGCAGAATGTTGCACCGCGCGCGAGGGCGTAAGGGAGGCTGTCATTCCGGGGCGATGCGGAGCCATCAGACCCGGAATCTCGAGGTTCCGGGTCTGATCCCACGGACCGCCCCGGAACGACGGCGCATGTTGCGATGACAGCGCTATCCCATCGTGACAGCGCCCAAATTTCCGCTAAGGTGACCCCCGTCCGCAGCGGCCAGAGAGCCGCGCGAGGAGGATCCCCATGGAAGATAAAGGTCGCGAATCCGACCATCTGATGCTGATCACGCCGGAGCGGGTATTCTATGCCGGCCTGCTCGGCCGCCCTCGCAAGCGGACCCCCGGCTGCTGCCATGTCTATGTCGCGGTGAAGGGCAGCCTGCATCTGACGATCGACGACGTCCACACGTCGGACGAGTTGATCGTGACCCTGCCAAACCAGCGGCACACCATCGCCAGCGACTATCGCACCGTGATCAGCGTGACGTTGGAGCCGGAAAGCATGCCGGATGGCGTGATCGAGGCCTTGGCCGAGCGGCTGCGGAGGCCGGACAAAGCCGCCTATGCCCGCAAGATCCTGGCCGCCTACGCGTTGCTGCGCCAGCGCCGCTATGGCGACATCACCACCGCCGAGTTCGACGAGATGTGCTTCGGCGAGGCGCTGCCGCGCCGCGTGCTCGATCCGCGCGTGACCCGCGCCGTCGCCCGCATCGAGCGTTTCTCCGGTGAGCCGGTGACGGCCGACACCTGCGCGGCAGAAGCAGGCCTCTCGGCCTCGCGCTTCCTGCATCTGTTCAAGGAAGAAACGGGCATTTCCTTCCGGTCCTTCCGCGCCTGGAAGCGTGCGCGCCATTTGCTGCACTTCGCCAATCAGGACCTCAACCTCGCCCATCTCGCGCAGGACATCGGCTACCCCGACTCGACCCATTTCAGCCACTCGATCCGCCGCTTCTACGGATTGAAGCCGCGTGCGATCTTCGTCGGCTCGCGCGACCTTGCGATCTACCGCAGCACCGAGACGGTGAGGCTGGCGGAGGCTTCGTAGATTCGTAGGGTGGGTTATTAGCTCGCGGCTGCGCGAAGCGCGGGCCGCTGGCGTAAGCAACCACGTCTGTCTCCGCGGAAACTAAAGTGGTGGGTTACGCCTTCGGCTAACCCACCCTACAGCATCTCATTTCCCAGCTTCTCCGCGCAAGAAGCCGCATGCCACCCATCACATGATCGCAGGCGTTGAATTCTCAACGTGCGAGATATCTTTGCATGAGCGACAAGGCCGTCATCACCTGCGCGCTGAACGGCGTGCTCACCGATCCGAAGCAGCACAACGTGCCCGTGACGCCCGAGCAGATGGCGCGCGAGGCCAAGGCTGCATTCGATGCCGGCGCGTCCATCATGCATATCCACCTGCGCCAGCAGGCGCCGGGCAAGGGGCACCTGCCGTCCTGGGAAGTCGGCGTCAGCAAGGAGATCCAGCAGGCGATCCGCGAAGCCTGCCCGGGCGTGATCATCAACCACACCTCGGGCGTGTCGGGGCCGAACTATTCAGGCGCGCTCGACTGCATCCGGGAAACCAGGCCGGAGATCGCCGCGTGCAACGCCGGCTCGCTGAATTATCTGAAGGTCAAGGCCGACAATACCTGGGCCTGGCCACCGATGATGTTCGACAACGCGGTCGAGAAGGTGAAAGACTATCTCGACGTCATGAACGCGGCCGGCACCATCCCCGAGTTCGAATGCTTCGACGTCGGCATCGTTCGATGCGTCGGCATGTACCGCCAGGTCGGCATGTACAAGGGGCCGCTCGAATATAACTTCGTGATGGGCGTCGCCTCCGGCATGCCCGCCGATCCCGAGCTGTTGCCGATCCTGATCAAGCTGAAGCGTCCCGAGGCGCATTTCCAGGTCACCGCCATCGGCCGCGAGGAGATCTGGCCGCTGCACCAGCGCTGCGCCGAGCTCGGCGGCCACTTGCGCACCGGTCTGGAAGACACCTTCTATCTCGCCGACGGCAAGAAGGTGACATCGAACGGCCAGCTGATCGAGGCCGTCGCCGCCTGCGCAAGGCGTGCGGGCCGCGAGATCGCAAGCCCGGCCGAGGCGCGGAAGATCTTTGGGACGAATCGCTGAACGTAGCCTCAGCCGTCATTGCGAGCGAAGCGAGGCAATCCAGAGTGCCTCCGCGGAAACAGACTGGATTGCTTCGTCGCTTCGCTCCTCGCAATGACGGGTAGGATAGAGCCATGTCCATTCTCGAAAACACCATTTCCCCCAGCGGCGCCGCCTATCTCGCCAGCCGCGACGGCATGCTCGCTTTGATCGACCGCATGCGCGCGCTGGAAGAGCGCACGCGGGCGGCGTCGGCGGCGGCGAAAGACCGTTTCCACAAGCGCGGCCAATTGCTGCCGCGTGAGCGCGTCGCACTGGTGCTCGATCCCGGCGCGCCCTTCATCGAGCTGTCGACGCTCGCCGGCTACATGTTCGACGTGCCGGATGCGAGCAAGAGCGTGCCCGGCGGCGGTGTCATCGCCGGCATCGGCTTCGTCTCGGGTATCCGCTGCATGGTCAGCGCCAGTGATTCCGGCATCGATGCGGGCGCGCTGCAACCTTACGGCCTCGACAAGACGCTGCGGGCGCAGGAGCTCGCGCTGGAGAACAAGCTGCCTTATGTCCAGCTCGTCGAAAGCGCCGGCGCCAATCTCTTGCGCTACCGCGTCGAGGACTTTGTTCGCGGCGGCAACATCTTTCGCAATCTGGCGCGGCTCTCGGCGGCAGGCCTGCCTGTCGTCACCGTCACGCACGGCTCCTCGACCGCCGGCGGCGCCTATCAGACTGGCCTCTCCGATTACATCGTGATGGTCCGCGGCCGCACCCGCGCCTTCCTTGCAGGTCCGCCGCTGCTGAAGGCCGCGACCGGCGAGATCGCGACCGAGGAAGAGCTCGGCGGCGCCGAGATGCATACGCAGGTGTCCGGACTCGGCGACTACCTCGCCGAGGACGATCGCGACGCGCTGCGAATCGCACGCGAGATCATGGCAGCGATGGAATGGGAGCGGCCGGGCAAGGCGGCTGCCCAGTTCAAGCCGCCGCGCTACGATCAGGACGAACTGCTCGGCATCATGCCGATGGACCACAAGCGTCCCGTCGACATGAAACAGGTGATCGCCCGAATCGTCGACGATTCCGATTTCACCGAGATGGCGCCGAATTACGGCCCGGCCACCGTCTGCGGCCATGCCCGCATCGAAGGACAGGCGATCGGCATCATCACCAACAACGGTCCGCTCGATCCCGCCGGCGCCAACAAGGCGACGCATTTCATCCAGGCCTGCTGCCAGACCCGCACGCCAATCCTCTATCTCAACAACACCACCGGCTACATGGTCGGCAAGGCCTATGAGGAAGCCGGCATGATCAAGCACGGCTCGAAGATGATCCAGGCCGTGACCTCGGCGACGGTGCCGCAGATCACCATCTATTGCGGTGCATCGTTCGGCGCCGGCAATTACGGCATGTGCGGCCGCGGCTTCCATCCGCGCTTCTGCTTCTCCTGGCCGAACGCCAAGACCGCCGTGATGGGCGGGGAGCAGGCGGCGGAAACCATGGCGATCGTGACCGAGGCCGCCGCGGCGCGCCGCGGCAAGCCCATCGAAAAGGACAAGCTGGAGACCATGAAGGCGCAGATCATCGGCGTGTTCGACGGCCAGATGGATGTGTTCTCGACCAGCGCCCGCGTGCTCGACGACGGCGTGATCGATCCGCGCGACACCCGCGCGGTGCTGTCGGAAGTGCTCGCGATCTGCCGCGAGGGCGATGCGCGCACGCCTCAGCGCATGCAGTTCTCGGTGGCCCGCCCATGAGGAACGGATCAGTGCAGCATCGGCCGTTCTTCAGGGTTCTGGTGGCCAATCGCGGCGAGATCGCACTGCGCGTGATGCGCAGCGCGCGGCAGCTCGGCCTTGGCGTCGTCGCGGTCTATTCGGATGCCGATCGCGACGCACTCCATGTGCGGCAAGCGGACCAAGCCGTGCATATCGGCGAAGCCTTGCCGGCGCAGTCCTATCTCAACATCCCCGCGATCATTGCAGCGGCCAAGGTAAGCGGCGCGGACGCCATCCATCCCGGCTACGGATTCCTCGCCGAGAACGAAGACTTCGCGAGAGGCTGCAAGGATGCCGGCCTCGTCTTCATCGGTCCGTCACCGCAGGCGATCGAGGCGATGGGCAACAAGGCCGGCGCCAAGGAGATCATGAAGAAAGCCGGCGTCCCCGTCGTGCCCGGCTATCAGGGCGCCGACCAGAGCGACGAGGTGATGCTGGCGGAGGCCAGGAAGATCGGCTTTCCCGTGATGATCAAGGCCGTCGCCGGCGGCGGCGGCCGCGGCATGCGGCTAGTTACCGAAGTGGCCTCGTTCCCTGACGCCCTGCGCAGTGCGCGGTCGGAAGCCAAGGCCGCCTTCGGCGATCCTACTGTGATCCTCGAGCGTGCGATCCAGAGCCCCCGCCACATCGAGATCCAGGTGTTCGGTGACAGCCATGGCAACGCCATTCATCTCGGCGAGCGCGATTGCTCGGTGCAGCGGCGGCACCAGAAGCTGATCGAGGAGGCGCCGTCGCCCGCGGTCACGCCGGAGCTGCGCGCCAGAATGGGCGAAGTTGCGGTCGCCGCCGTCAAGGCACTGCGTTATGAGGGCGCGGGCACGCTGGAATTCCTGCTCGATGCGAGCGGCGAGTTCTACTTCATGGAGATGAACACGCGTCTCCAGGTCGAGCACCCCGTCACCGAGGCGATCACCGGGCTCGATCTCGTCGAGCTGCAGTTGCGCGTCGCGCGCGGCGAGCAATTGCCGGTGAAGCAGCAGGACATCAAGTTCGCCGGCCATGCCATCGAGGTGCGGCTGTGCTCGGAGGATGCAGCGCACGATTTCATGCCGCAGTCGGGCCGCATGGCACGTTGGCAGGTGCCTGAAAGCATCCGCGTCGAGCATGCGTTGCAATCGGGTTCGGAGATCCCGCCGTTCTACGATTCCATGATCGCCAAGGTGATCGGCCATGGCACCACGCGCGAGGAGGCGAGGGGGCGGCTGATCGTCGGCCTCGAGCAGCTCACCGCGTTCGGCGTGACCACCAATCAGTCGTTTCTGATGTCCTGCCTGCGTCATCCCGGCTTTGCCAAGGGCGAGGCGACGACGGCCTTCATCGAAACACACCGCGACGAGCTGTTGGCGCCGCGCGCCGGAGCCGCATTCGATACGGCGCTGGCGGGCCTGCTGCTCTATGTCACCAATCCGCGTGCACCATCATGGCGAAGCGGCCGGAGCCTGTCGGCAACGTTCCCGCTGCCGGCAAAGATCGAGATCGCCGGCGAGACGCTGGAGCTCGAAGTCACGCGAGAGCGTGACGGCAGCTACACCGTTGTCAGCGACGACCGCCAGGACAGATTCGAGATCGAGCAGCTCGACGCCGATACGATCCGCTTCCGCCACGACGGCGTGATGGACAGCGCAAAATTCCTGCGAGATGGCGATCGGCTCTACCTCCAGCACCGCGGCATCCCGCTCGCGGTGACCGATCTCACCCTCGCCGCGCCCAAGGCCGCCGCCGCCAACGGCGGCGACGGCAAGGTCCGCGCCGCCATGAACGGCCGCGTCGTCGCCGTGCTGGTCAAGCCGGGCGACCGTGTCGCCGCCGGTCAGCCGGTGCTGACGCTGGAAGCGATGAAGATGGAGCACGTCCACAAGGCCGGCATCGACGGCGTGGTCACGGCGATCGACGTCGCCGAGGGGGATCAGGTCACAACCGGCAGGATCGTGGCGGAGATCGCAGTATCGTAGGGTGGGCAAAGGCGCATAGCGCCGTGCCCACCATTCGTTTCGATTGGCATAGAGGTGGTGGGCACGCTTCGCTTTGCCCACCCTACGCAGTCGCGTTGCTTCGCCCCGTCCCCTCATTGAGCAGACACGCCACCTGATGCCCGTCGCCGGCATCCAGCAGCGCCGGCCGCTCGATCTGGCACCGCTCCATCGCAAACCGGCAGCGGGTGTGAAACGCGCAGCCGGGCGGCGGATTGACCGGGCTCGGCACGTCGCCGTCGACCAGCGGCGCGAGCTTCTTCGCGAGCGGGTTGGCGATCGGCACGGAGGCGAGCAGGGCCTGCGTGTAGGGATGGCGCGGGTTGCGGAACAACTCGTCCTTGCCGGCGATCTCGACGATGCGGCCGAGATACATCACCGCGACGCGGTGGCTGATATGTGCGACCACGGCGAGGTCGTGCGCGATGAAGAGATAGGAAAAGCCGTGCTGCCGCTGCAGGTCGACCAACAGGTTGATCACCTGCGCCTGGATCGAGACGTCGAGCGCGGAGACCGGCTCGTCGCAGACGATCAGGCGCGGCCCCAGCGCGAGCGCGCGTGCGATGCAGATACGCTGGCGCTGGCCGCCGGAGAACTGATGCGGGAAGTTGCGCATCTGGTCGGGCCGCAAGCCCACCTGCTCGAACAATTGTGCGACCCGTGCTTCCAGCTCCTTGCCGCTTGCGAGCCCGTGCACGGCGAGCGGCTCGCCGACGATGTCGCCGGCGGTCATGCGCGGATTGAGCGAGGCGAATGGGTCCTGGAACACGATCTGCATCGAGCGGCGGTGCGGGCGCAGCGCCGACTTGGACAGATGCGTGATGTCCTCACCGTCGAGGCGGATCTGGCCCGAGGTCGGTTCGACCAGCCGCAGCACGCTGCGCGCCACCGTCGACTTGCCGCAGCCGGACTCGCCGACGAGCCCTAGCGTCTCGCCGGCCTGAAGGGAGAACGAGACGCCGTCGACCGAGTGCACGGTGCCGACCTGCCGCCGCAGCACGCCGGCACGCACCGGATAATACTTCTTGAGATCGGTGACTTCGAGCAGTGCTCCGGTCATGCCACCTCCGCAACCTCTTCCGCGCGCCAGCAGGCGGCGAGATGGCCGCCGCCGCAATCCTCCAGCGGCGGATATTCGGCCTCGCAACGCTTGATGGCGAGCTTGCAGCGCGGCGCGAAGGCGCAACCCCTGGGCAACCGCACCAGCGATGGCACCGTGCCGGGAATCTCGTTCAGCCGCGCCGGCGCGGCGATTCCGGGCGCGGGGACCGCTGGAATCGAAGCCATCAGTCCGCGCGTGTAAGGATGCTTTGGCGAGGCGAACAGCGCTTCGACACTGGCTTCCTCGACCTTCCGCCCCGCATACATCACGATCACCCGCTGCGCAGTCTGCGCGACGACACCGAGATCATGCGTGATCAGCACCAGCCCGGTGCCGAGCTCTTTCTGCAGGTCGAGGATCAGCGCCAGGATCTGCGCCTGAATGGTGACATCGAGCGCGGTGGTCGGCTCGTCCGCGATCAAGAGCGCCGGCCGGCAGGCCAGTGCCATCGCGATCATCGCGCGCTGCCGCATGCCGCCGGACAGCTGATGCGGATACTCGCGCGTACGTCGCGCGGGCTCGGGGATCCGCACCAGACGCAGCATCTCGACGGCGATATTCTGGGCCTCTTTGGCCGAGACGTCTCGATGCAGCCGCACGGCCTCGACGATCTGGTCGCCGATCCGCATCACCGGATTGAGCGAGGTCATCGGCTCCTGGAAGATCATGGAGATGCGATTGCCTCTGACGGCACGCATCTCGGTTTCGTCCAGCGCCAGCAGATCGGTGCCTTCGAGCGAGACGGAGCCGCCGACGATGCGGCCCGGCGGGTCGGGCACGAGGCGCATCAGCGACAGCGCGGTGACACTCTTGCCGCAGCCGGATTCGCCGACGATCGCCAGCGTCTCGCCGCGCTTCACGGTGAAGGAGAGGTCGTCGACGGCCTTGAAGAGCCCCGAATTGGTGAAGAACACCGTCTTCAGGTTTCTCACATCGAGCACGAGGTCGGATTTGTCAGCCATCAGCCGCGTTGCCTCGGGTCCAGGATGTCGCGCAGGGCATCGCCGAACAGATTGGCGCCGAACACGGCGAGGCTGATGGCGATGCCCGGGAAGATCACGAGCCAGGGCGCCGTGCGGACATATTCGGCGGCGGATTCCGAGAGCATGCGGCCCCAGGACGGATAAGGCTCGGGAATGCCGAGGCCGAGGAAGGAGAGGGAAGCCTCGGTGAGGATGGTCGAGCCGAGCTGGGCAGTTGCGAGCACGATCAGCGGCGCCAGCGTGTTCGGCAGCACATGGCGCAGCTCGATGCGCACCTCGCTCATGCCGATCGACTTGGCAGCCTCGACGAAGGGCTGCTCGCGCAGCGCCAGCGTGTTGGCGCGGGTGACGCGCGACACGGTCGGGATCAGCGGAATCGCGATCGCGATGATGACGTTCGGCAAGGACGGACCGAGTGCCGCCGTCATGATCAGCGCGAGGACCAGCAGCGGCAGTGCCTGAAGTACGTCGGAAACGCGCTGGAAGACGAGATCGACCCAGCCGGACAGATAGCCTGACGTCAGTCCGACGATGACGCCGATGGTGCCGCCGAGCGCGGTCGAGCCGATGCCGACGGCGAGCGAGATCCGCGCGCCGTGAATGATGCGGCTGAACACGTCGCGGCCGAACGAGTCCGTCCCCATCCAGTGCGCCCAGCTCGGGCGAGCGAGAGCGCGCGCGGAATCGACGGTCAGGGGGTCGTAGCGCGCGATGAAGTCGGCAAAGATCGCGGTGAATACGAACATAGTCATGATGATGAGCCCGGCCGCGCCCAGCACGTGCCGCTGCGCCAGAAACAGCACGCGGCGCCACCCACCGGTCGCATGCGCGCCGGCCCGCCGAAGTTCGAGATCGTAGTCGATCGCGGCCAAACAGCTCTCCTAATCCGTGTACCTGATCCGCGGGTCGAACACCGCGTAGAGCATGTCGACAGTGAAATTCGCGACCACCACGACCACGGCGATGAACATCACGAGGTTCTGCACGATCGGATAGTCGCGCCAGCGGATCGCCTCGACCAGGAAGCGGGCGACGCCGGGGATGTTGAACACCGTCTCGGTGACGATCAGGCCGCCGATCAGGAACGCCGCCTCGATGCCGATCACGGTGATCACAGGCAGAATCGCGTTCTTCAGCGCGTGGTGATAGTTCACGGCGGCGTCGGAGGCCCCCTTGGCGCGCGCAGTGCGGATGTAATCCTGCCGCAGCACCTCCAGCATCGAGGATCGCGTGATGCGCAAGGTCAGCGCCGCGCTGCGGAAGCCGACGGCGGCGGCTGGAACGGCATAGGTTGCGAACGCCTCGAGCCAGGTCTGCGGATTCGGATTGAAGATCGGCATCTGGCCGAACATCGCCACCGACGCGGTCAGGATCAAAAGGCCGAGCCAGAACGAGGGCAACGACAGGCCGCTGAGGCTGACGACGCGCAGGGCGTAGTCCAGCCGTGTGCCCTGCTTCACGGCACTGATGACGCCGAGCGGAATGCCGATCGACGCGGAGAACAGCAGCGCGAGGCCGGCGAGCCGCGCCGTGATCGGGATCCGCGGCAATATCTCCTGCAGCGCCGGCTTCTCGGAGACGTAGGAATAGCCGAGATCACCGCGCAGAAAACCGCTGATCCAGTGCCAATATTGTACGATCAGCGGCTGGTCGATGCCGAGCTCCTTCTCCAGGTTGGCCTTGTCGGCGGGATCGACATAGCCGGCGGCAGCGAACAGGATGTCGACGATATTGCCGGGCACGATGCGCAGCAGAACGAAGATGACGACCGAGATCCCGAACAGGGTCACGAGCATCAGCAACAGGCGTCGCACCAGATAGGCAAACATCCTTCGCCCTCCGCGAGCCGCTAGTCTTCAGCCAGGCGCGTTACTTGTCGAGCCACAGATCCTCGTAGCGAAAGCCGTTATAGGAGCTGTTCGACATGATCGTGACGCCCTTGACATAAGGCTGCCAGCAAGTGCCGGCCCGCGCATGGAAGATGATCGGGCGGGCAACGTCCTCCTGCAGCTTCTTGTCGATATCCCACACCAGCGGCTTGCGCTTGTTGATGTCGATCTCCTGCGATTGCACGTCGAACAGCTTCTCGATCTCCTTGTTGCAATAATTGGTGTAGTTCCGTTCCGAGCCGCAGGAATAGTTCTCGTAGAACGACTGGTCGGGATCGTCGACGGAATTGCCGGTCAGATTGAGGCCGAGCATGTAGTCCTTGCGCGCGACTTTCGGGAACCAGTTCGCGGTTTCCACGACGTCGAGCTCGCCGTCGATATAGATGCTCTTGAGCTGGTCGATCAGGATCACGGCGGGGTCGCGATATTCCGCGAGATTGCGGGTCGAGACCTTCACCGCGAGATGCTTGTCGGGACCGTAGCCCGCCTTCTGCATCAGCTTCTTCGCCTCCTCGCGGTTCGCGTTCACGTTCGGACCGTAGCCCGGAATGGTCTCGAGCTTGTCCTTGGGCATGCCCCAGATGCCTTGAGGCGGGGGCAGCATGGTGCCGCCGATATCGGCCTGACCTTCGAACAGGATGTCGACGAAGGCTTTGCGGTCGAGCGCAAGTGCCACGGCCCGGCGAATATCGATGTTGTCGAATGGCGGGGAGGACGAATTGACGATGATGTTGGTCGAAACGTTGGTCGGCTCCACGACGCAGGTCGCGTTCGGCGCCTGCGACTTGATGTCCTTCAGGAGCGGGATCGTGATGTGCGTCGGGAAGGTCATGTCGAACTTGCCGGCGACGAAGGCGAGGATCGCGGTCGAGCGGTTCGTGATGATCGTGTACTCGATGCCGTCGAGATGGGGCAGGCCCTTCTTCCAATAGTCCGGATTTCGCGTCAGCTTGATCGATTCATTGGCCTTGAACTCGACGAACTTGAACGGTCCGGTCCCGATCGGATGGGTGCGCATGTCCGCCGGAGAGACGTGACAGGGATAGATCGGCGTATAGCCGGACGCGAGCATTGCCAGCAGCGAGGGTTGCGGCCGCTTCAGGTCGAACGAGACCTCGAAATCGCCGCTCGTCGTGATCTCGTTGACTTCGTTGTACCAGGCCTTGCGTGGATTCTGCCGCAGCTTCTGCTGCGATTTGCCCATCAAGAGATCGAAGCTGCATTTGACGTCGGCCGACGTGAACGGCTTGCCGTCGTGCCATTTGACGCCCTGACGCAGCTTGAACGTCAGTTTCTTGTTGTCGCTGCTCCAGGACCAGCTTTCGGCGAGCTCGGGCCTCAGGGTATCAGGACTGTTCTGCGCGATGTGCTGATCATAGATGACGAGATTGTTGAAGACCCCCATGAACGGCACGTTGACCGAATAGGTCGCGCCTTCGAGGATCGAGGCGTTGGCTGGACTGTCGCGGTGATATATCCGCAAGGTTCCGCCCTGCTTGGGCTCGCCGGCAAGCGTGGTGGTTGAGGCCGTCAGCACAGATAGCGCCGCCATTACGGCGAGCGCCCACACGCTCCGCATGCTCATCCTCCCTGGACCTCGGCCTTTTGCAGCCTGTTTGTCGCGACGATAGCACGCAAGCCGAAGGAGGCAACCCCGATAGCGCCGCATGCCGCCTCGACAATTCGGATGACAGAAGGCCGCAGGGGTTCATATCTCACAATGTGAGAGTGCAGGTGCGAAGAGAGAGACGGAACTGAAGTGTCTCGCTGCTTCTCAAGCATCCATCGTCGTCCCGGACAAGCGAAGCGCAGATCCGGGACCCATAACCCCAGGAAGGAGTTTTGCGATGACTCGGAGTTGCCTGCTCGCGCGACAACCACCCCCTGTGGCTATGGATCCCGGGTTCGCGACGTCGTCGCGGCCCGGGACGACACCTTCTGTTTGGCGACGTCTCGCGCTTGAGTGAACAGCCACCTCACACGATTCTCGACGCCTTGTTGCCCCAATACCGGTCCCGCAGCAGGCGCTTGTACAGCTTCCCGGTCGGCAGCCGCGGCAATTCCTTGTCGAAATCGACCGAGCGCGGCACCTTCTGCCGCGACAGCGATTTTGCGCAGAACGCGATCAGCTCTTCGGCGAGCGCCTCGCCGGGCACGACGCCGGGCATCGGCTGCACCACCGCCTTCACCTCTTCGCCGAGATCGGCATTGGGCACGCCGAACACGGCGGCATCGGCGACCTTCGGATGGGTGATCAGGAGGTTTTCGCATTCCTGCGGATAGATGTTCACCCCGCCGGAGATGATCATGAAGGTCGCACGGTCGGTCAGGTACAGGAAGCGGTCTTTGTCGACATAGCCGACATCCCCGACCGTGCTCATGCTGCCGTCGGCCGAGCGCGCCTCCTTGGTCTTCTCCGGATCGTTGAAATATTCGAACGGCGAGGCGGTCTTGAACCAGACCTGGCCCGGCGTGCCGGTCGGGCACTCCCGCATGTTCTCGTCGAGAATGTGGAGGTCGCCGAGCAGCACCTTGCCGACGGTGCCGCGATGGCTAAGCCATTCCTCGCTGTTACAGGCGGTGAAGCCGAGGCCCTCGGTCGCGCCGTAATATTCGTGAATGATGGGTCCCCACCATTTGATCATGTCGTCCTTGACCAAAGCGGGGCAGGGCGCGGCGGCGTGGATCGCGATCTCCAGCGAGGACAGGTCGTAACGCTTGCGGACCTCCTCCGGCAGCTTCAGCATGCGCGAGAACATCGTCGGCACCAGCTGGGTGTGCGTGATGCCCCAGCGCTGGATCAGCTCGAGGTAACGCTCGGGATCGAAGCTCTCCATGATGATTACGGTGCCGCCCATGCGGATCGTGAGGTTCACGGCGGCTTGCGGGGCGGAATGATAGAGCGGGGCCGGCGAGAGGTAGACCATGCCCTCGCGGTAGTGCCAGAGTTTGGTCAGGAAATCGAACAGCGGCAGATTGTGCTTCGGCGGCTCTTCCGGCAGCGGCCGCAGAATGCCTTTCGGCCGCCCGGTCGTGCCGGACGAATAGAGCATGGCCGTGCCGAGCCATTCGTCCGCGATCGGTGTCGTCGGCATGTCCGCGGTCACGTCCGCAAGCCCGACGATGCGCTCGCTCTCGCCCGGGCCATCGGCGACGATGCAGAGCTTGATCTCGGGGCAGGCGTGGATCGCCTCGCGCGCGATGTCGAGCTTCGCCACCGAAGTGATCAGGATCTTCGACTGGCTGTTGACGAGGAGATAAGCGAGCTCGCCCGGTGTCAGGAAGGAGTTGATGCAGGTATAGTACAGCCCGGAGCGTTCGCCCGCGCCGCAGGCCTCCAGGTAGCGCGAATTGTTCTCCATGAAGATCGAGTAATGGTCGAGCCGCCTCAAGCCGCGCTTGCGGAACAGATGCGCCAGGCGGTTGCTGCGCGCCTCCAGCTCGCGATAGGTGACGGCCTCGCCTGTGGCAGCCATGATGAAGGCGGGCTGCAGCGGACGCAGGCGGGCGTGGTGACCAGTGTACATCTATCCTCCGGGATCATGCGGCGAGAAGCAGGATTTCCCGCACGTCGGCAGGACCCTCGATCTTGCGCGGGTTGCGCGGCACCCAGGGCGTGCGCATGGCCTGTTCGGCGATCGTCTCGAAATGCTCCGGCGAGACGCCGACCTCGCTAAGGCTGCACGGCATGCCGAGCGCGCGGATGAAGGCATCGAGCACGTCGGCGGCGTTGCGGCCGGGAAAGCCCATGGCGGCGGCGACGATCATCTGCCGCTCGGCATTGTCGCGCGCATTCCAGCGCATCACCGCCGGCAGCATGATGCAGGAGGTGTAGCCGTGCGGCACATCGAAGGCCGCGCCCAGCACATAGCCGATGCCGTGGCTCGCGCCCATCGGCACGCCGGCGGCGAGCGCGCCCATCGACAGCCAAGTGCCGATCTGAGCATCCATCCGCGCGTCGAGATCGCCAGGGTCCGCCTTCACCCGCGGCAGCGCGTCGGCGAGCATGGCGAGGCCCTTCACCGATTGCGCATCGGCATAGGGATGCGTCTCACGCGAGCAGATCGCCTCGACGCAATGGTCGATGGCGCGGATGCCGGTCGACAGGAACAGCCATTCCGGCGTGTGCACGGTGATGGCAGGATCGAGGATGGTCGCGCGCGGCACGACAAGCGGATGCCGCAACATCTGCTTTACATTTGTGCGGCGGTCGGTGACGCCGGCGATCGCGCTGAACTCGCCGCCGGCGATCGTGGTCGGCACGCTGATCTGCCGCACCGTGGGCGCGGTCATCTCGGGCGCGACGCCCTTGTGGACGCGGATGCGCTCGATGCCGTCGATATCGGTGATGCCGTTGGCGAGGCAAAGCTGTACCGCCTTGGCGCCGTCGGTGATCGAGCCGCCGCCGACGGTGACGATCAGGTCGGCATTCGCTCCGCGCGCCGCATTTGTGGCCGCGATCACGGCCTCGCGCGGCGTATGCGCCGGCATGGCGTCGAACAGGCCGGCGCAGCGGGAGCCCAGCGCCTGCTTGATCTTCTCGATTTCGTCGGTCTGCCGGTTGAGCGTGCCGGAGACCATCAGGAAGGCGCGGCGCGTTCCGAGCCGGTCCATCTGCGCGACAATGGCGCCGGCCGCAGCATGGCCGAACACGACCTCCTCGATCGCGCCGAAAACGACACGTCCCTGGTGCACGCCTGTCCTCCCGGACAATTCGTCTTGTTCTTGTGCGGGCAATCTAGCCGAGCCGCCGGCCGCCGTCATGTGTGAAGGCGCTGGGGGCTCTTCTCCCTCTCCCCGCGTGCGGGGAGAGGGTCGGGTTAGGGGGCTATCCGCGAGGGAGCTGACAGTCGGACTCGCGGAGGCTCCCCCTCACCCGGATCGCATCTTGCGATGCGCTCCGGCCTCTCCCCGCACGCGGGGAGAGGCGAAGGGAGGCACCCTCCCAATTCATGACCTCCGCGAATAATGCCATTCGCGACCCGCCCGCTCATCACTTGGCGCGAGGCTGGCTATCCGGCTGTCAACCCGCCATCCGGCCAGGGCGTTCGTCCGAGCATTGCGCGCACCGCGGCCTTGAAGAGTTCATCTTTGCCACCCATCTTGGGACGCCCGCAGGTAGGGGCGTACCCTGCCTTTTCTGCGGCTTTTGTGCGAGGACCTGGGATGAGCCGACCGGATGGAAGCGAGCCGTTTGTCAAAAAGCACGATTTCGTTCCGGTTCGACTAGGCGCAATCGCCGCGTTTGTCGGCGCGACATTCGCGCTCAGCGGTTGCGGGCAGCCAGCCTCGCAAGGAGCTGCTCCCCCGCCAGCGCCCGTGACCGTCGCCCAACCGGTCAAGCGCACCGTCACCGATTGGGACGAGTACACCGGGCGCTTCGAGGCGGTCGAGGAGGTTCAGGTGCGGCCGCGCGTCGGCGGCTTCGTCAACTCCGTGGAATTCCAGGACGGCGCCATCGTCCATCAGGGCGATCTGCTTTACGTGATCGACCCGCGTCCGTTCGAGGCGGTGGCGACGCAGGCGGAGGGCCAGCTGTCGGATGCCCGGGCCAAGGTGGAGCTCGCCAAGCGCGAGCTCGATCGCGGTTTGAGCCTGGTGCAAACCAGCGCCGTCTCCGAGCAGGTCGTCGATCAGCGGCGTCAGGCCTTGCAGGCGGCCCACGCCGCCGAGATGCAGGCCGATGGCGCGCTGAGGGCCGCCCGGCTCAATATCGAATTCACGCATGTGACGGCGCCGCTGACGGGCCGCGTCAGCCGCCATCTCGTCAGTCCCGGCAATCTCGTGCAGGGCAGCGACAGCGGCACGTCGACATTGCTGACCTCCATCGTCACGCTGGATCCGATCTACGTCTATTTCGACATGGATGAGGCGACTTTCATCAAATATAGCAAGCTGTGGTTCGAAGGGCGGCGCCCGAGTTCGCGCGAGACGGCGAACCCGGTGCAGGTGACGCTCGCCGGCGAGACCAAGCCGTCGCATGAAGGCACCATCAACTTTCTCGATAACCGACTCGATGTCTCGACAGGCACGCTGCGCAGCCGCGCGGTGATCAAGAACACCGATCTGTCGATCCTGCCCGGCCAGTTCGGGCGTGTCAGGCTGATCGGCAGCGCGCCGTATGAGGCGCTGCTGATTCCGGATGCCGCCGTCGCGACCGACCAGTCCCGCAAGATCGTGTTCGTGGTGAAACCCGACGACACCGTAGAGGCGCGTCCTGTGGTGCTCGGGCCGCTGGATGACGGCCTGCGCGTGATCCGCGACGGATTGAAGGCGGAGGACCGCGTCATCGTCAACGGCATCCAGCGCGCCCGCGTCGGCGCCAAGGTCGCCCCGCAGACGGCGCAGGCGCCGGCCGGTGGCAAGTCATGAATCTCGGCCGCCTCTCCATCAATCAGCCCATCCTCGCGATGGTGCTGTCGATCGTGCTCCTGATCGTCGGCGCGCTCGCCTACACCACGCTGCCGGTCTCCGAATATCCGCAAGTGGTGCCGCCGACCGTCGTCGTCACCACGCAATATCCCGGCGCCTCCGCGCAGACCGTGTCCGACACGGTCGCAGCTCCCATCGAGCAGGAGATCAACGGCGTCGAGGACATGCTGTATCTCTACAGCCAGGCGACGTCGAACGGCCAGCTCACCATCACCGTCACTTTCAAGCTCGGCACCGATCTCGACAAGGCCCAGGTGCTGGTGCAGAACCGCGTCGCCATCGCGCAGCCGCGGCTGCCCGAGGAGGTGCAGCGCAACGGCGTCACCACGCGCAAGAACTCGCCCGACATCCTGATGGTCGTGTTCATGCTGTCGCCGGACGACACGTTCGACCAGCTCTACATCTCGAACTACGCACTGCTCCAGGTCCGCGACCAGCTGCTGCGGCTCGACGGCGTCGGCGACATCCAGATCTTTGGCGCACGCGACTATTCGATGCGGTTGTGGCTCGACCCCGACCGGATCGCCAATCTCGGCCTGACCTCGGCCGAAGTGTTGGCCGCGATCCGCGCGCAGAACGTGCAGATTGCGGGCGGCCAGATCGCCGAGCCGCCGATTGCCGACCGCGCCTTCCAACCGAACCTGACCTTTACGGGGCGCCTGAAGGACCAGAAGCAGTTCGAGGACATCCTGATCAAGGCCGGCTCAGACGGCCGCGTCGTGCGGTTGCGCGACGTTGCCCGCATCGAGCTCGGTGCGCTGGCGTACTCCACCAACAGCTTCCTGTTGCGCAAATCCGCGGTCGCCATGCTGGTGACGCAGCGGCCGGGATCGAACGCGCTCGCGACGGCGAAGAACATTAACGACACCATGACGAGGCTCAAGCAGAGCTTCCCGAGAGGCCTCGATTACAACATCGGCTACAACCCGACCGAGTTCATCGCGCAGTCCGTCCACGAGCTGATCAAGACGATCTACGAGGCCATGCTGCTCGTGGTCGTCGTGGTGCTGGTGTTCCTGCAGGGATGGCGGCCCGCGATCATTCCGATCATCGCCATCCCGGTGTCGCTGGTCGGCACCTTCGCGGTGATGGCGGCGCTGGGCTTCTCCATCAACAATCTCACTCTGTTCGGCCTCGTGCTCGCCGTCGGCATCGTGGTCGACGACGCGATTGTGGTCGTGGAGAACGTGGAGCGTCATCTCGAGCACGGCCTGAGCCGGCGCGACGCCGCGCTGAAAACCATGGAGGAGGTCGGCGGCGCGCTGGTCTCGATCGCGCTGGTGCTGTGCGCGGTGTTCGTGCCGACCGCCTTCCTGGGTGGAATATCCGGGCAGTTCTTCCAGCAATTCGCCGTCACCATTGCGGTTGCGACCGCGATCTCCTGCTTCTGCTCGCTGACGCTGTCGCCGGCGCTGGCCTCGCAGATCCTCACCCCGCATGAAGCGAAGCGGCCGCCCGCCGCGTGGAATGCCATCGCGCGGGCGTGGCGCGCCTTCACCGGGGTCTTCAACCGCGTGTTCGACCGGCTGGCGCACGGTTATGCGGGTCTTGCCAATTTCGTGATCCGGCACTCGGTGGTGATGATCCTGATCTACGTCGTGCTGATCGGCAGCGCCGGCTGGCTGATCGGGACAACGCCGCAAGGCTTCATTCCGGCGCAGGATCGCGGCTACGTCATCGTCTCCGTGCAATTGCCGGGTGCGGCCTCGCTGGCGCGCACCACCGAGGTTGTGCGCGAGATCGAGCGGATCGCGTTGGATACGCCGGGCATCGTCCGCGTCGCCGCCTTTGCCGGCTTCTCCGGCGCCACCCGTACGCAAGCCGGTAACGCGGCGGCACTGTTCCCGGTGTTCGACGAGCCCGAGGCGCGGCTGAAGAAGGGGCTGTCCGCTAACGCGATCACCGCGGAGCTGCGCAAGCGTCTCCTGGCGATCCAGGGTGCCTTCATTATCGTCATCCCGCCGCCGGCCGTGCCCGGCATTGGCACCGGCGGCGGCTTTACCATTCGCGTCCAGGATCGCCAGGGGCGCGGACCCGAAATGCTCGCCGCTGCGACCGACGAGCTGGTCGCTGCCGCGCGCAAGGCGCCGACCCTCACCTCGGTGTTCTCGCCGTTCACGGCCAACACGCCGCAGCTCTTCGTCGATATCGACCGCACCAAGGCGCAGAAGCTTGGCGTTCCCATCTCCAACATCAACGAGACGATCCAGAGCTATTTCGGATCGACCTATGTCAACGACTTCAACCTGTTCGGCCGCACCTATCACGTCACCGCGCAGGCCGACTTCCCGTTCCGAAAGGAGCCCAGCGATCTCGCCCGCCTGCGCACGCGCAACGCCTCCGGCGACATGGTGATGCTCGGCAGCGTGGTCGAGTTCAAGGACGTCTCGGGGCCTGACCGCGTCGCGCGCTACAATCTCTATGCCGCGTCCGAGCTCCAGGGCGAGCCGGCGCCGGGCACCAGCTCGACCACCGCGCTCAACACCATCAAGAAGCTGGCGGACGACACCCTGCCGAGCGGCTTCACCTTCGAATGGACGGATCTATCCTATCAGCAGGTCACCGGCGGCAATGCCGGCCTCTACGTATTCCCGATCTGCGTGCTGTTCGTCTATCTCGTGCTCGCTGCGCAATATGGCAGCTGGACGCTGCCGTTTGCGGTGATCCTGATCGTGCCGATGTGCCTGCTTGCCGCCACCATCGGCGTGCGCATCATGGGGCAGGACGTCAACATCCTCACCCAGATCGGCTTCGTCGTGCTGGTGGGACTGGCGGCCAAGAACGCGATCCTGATCGTCGAATTCGCGCGCGACATCGAGAACGAGGGCAGGCCGCGGCTGGAGGCCGTCATCGAGGCCTGCCGCCTGCGCCTGCGGCCGATCCTGATGACCTCCTTCGCCTTCATCCTCGGCGTGCTGCCGCTGGTGATCTCGACCGGCTCAGGCTCGGAGATGCGGCAGGCGGTCGGCGTCGCCGTGTTCTTCGGCATGATCGGCGTCACCCTGTTCGGCCTGTTGTTCACGCCGATCTTCTATGTAGTGGTGCGGAACCTTGCGGAAGGACGCAGGGACAAGAAGCCGGAGGTCGTGGCTTCCTAAGTGCAAGTGATGGCCACCGGCACCTCCCCACCCCTGCCGTCGTCCCGGATCTGCGCGCGCTTGTCCGGGACGACAGCGGAGAATGCAGCGCACACCTCCATACTAACGACCAACGTGAAATGGATGGGCAGGCGCGGGGTTCTTCACTACTATCCGCGCGATTTCAAAACAGAAAACTGCTGGGAGCTAACAGATGAAATCAGCACTTTTGGCCGCCGTCGCAACCTCTGCCCTTATGCTGGCGGCGCCGGCCTCCGCGCAAGGCGTCAAGATCGGCATCCTCAACGACCAGTCCGGCGTCTATGCCGATTACGGCGGCAAATGGTCGGTCGAGGCGGCCAAGATGGCGATCGAGGATTTTGGCGGCGAGGTGCTGGGCCAGAAGATCGAGCTCGTCACCGCGGATCACCAGAACAAGCCTGACCTCGCGACCTCGATCGCGCGGCGCTGGTACGACGTCGAGAACGTCGACATGATCACGGAGCTGACGACGTCCTCGGTCGCGCTCGCGATCCACGAGCTGTCCAAGGAAAAGAAGAAGATCGACATCGTCGTCGGCGCCGCGACCTCGCGGCTGACAGGCGATGCCTGCCAGCCCTACGGCTTCCACTGGGCCTACGACACCCGCGCGCTCGGCGTCGGCACCGGCGGCGCGTTGACGAAAGCCGGCGGCGACACCTGGTTCTTCCTCACCGCGGACTACGCCTTCGGCTACGCGCTGGAGAAGGACACCAGCGAGATCGTCACCGCCAATGGCGGCAAGGTCGTCGGCTCGGTGCGCGTGCCGCTCAACTCCTCGGACTTCTCCTCCTTCCTGCTGCAGGCGCAGAGCTCCAAGGCCAAGATCGTCGGCCTCGCCAATGCCGGCCTCGACACCACAAACTCGATCAAGCAGGCGTCCGAATTCGGCATCGTCTCCGGCGGCCAGAAGCTCGCCGGCCTGTTGATGACGCTTGCCGAAGTGAACGGCCTCGGCCTGCAGGCCGCGCAGGGCCTGGTGCTGACGGAAGGCTATTACTGGGATCTCAACGACCGCACGCGCAATCTCGGGGAGCGCTTCCTCAAGCGCACCGGGCGCATGCCGAGCATGATCCACGCCGGCACATACTCGGCGACGCTAAGCTATCTCAAGGCCGTGAAGGCCGCCGGCACCAAGGATACCGAAGCGGTCGCCAAGAAGCTGAAGGAGCTGCCGGTCGACGACGACTTCGCGCAAGGCGGCAAGGTGCTCGAGAACGGCCGTATGGTCCACGACATGTATCTGTTCGAGGTCAAGAAGCCCGCGGAGTCGAAGAAGCCGTGGGACTATTACAAGCTGCTCGCCACCGTCCCCGGCGACAAGGCGTTCTTCACCGCCAAGGACAGCGGCTGTCCGCTGACGAAGTAAGGGGACGGCGGTTCAACAAACTCAGTGTCGTCCCGGACAAGCGCGCCCAAGCGCGCGCCGATCCGGGACCCATAGCCACAGGCGGACATGGTTACGGGGACTCGGAGTTACTGCTCGCGCTACAACTTCTTTCTGTGGTTATGGGTGCCGGATCTGCGCTTGCGCTTGTCCGGGACGACAGCGAGTGTGTGGTTGCCGCTCGTGCTTCACTTCACCAGCCGCAACATCACCGCTCCCAGCGCCCCCGCCCACAGCGCAATGGCGGCGATGCCCTGGATCGCAAAACCGGGGCCGCGCTTGGCTGCCGCCTTCGAATAGCCCACGAAGTAGACGACGCGCCCGACGATCCAGACTGCGCCGAGTCCGGCCGCAATGGCGTCGCTGATATAGACCGCGAACAGCCAGAGCGCCGGCAGGACAATCGGCATCCATTCCAGCGTGTTCATCTGGACGCGGAAGGCGCGTTCGAAATCCGGATGGCCCGACATCGCGGGCGCCTTGACGCCGGTCTTCGTGCGTGCGCGCGAGACGTTGAGGCTGGTGAAGAAATAAAATGCGATCGCCAGCAGCGTGACGAGGGCGGTGAGGTGATACATTGCGGGTCCCTTCAAACAGACCGCGCTTAATACCCGGTCAGCTCGAGATAGCCAACGCCGTCATGCGTGCCGGCAAAGCTGATCGGTCCTTCCCAATAAGCAAAGCCGGTCCCCATCCAGGCCCTGGGATTGAGCGGCCTGCAGAGGATCGAGAACGATCGCGACGGGATCGCGATCTGCCATTCCACCGGCAGCCTGCGTCCCGCGACCTCCGCCGTCGCCTTCGGAAGCATCTGGATGTCGGCACCTGCGATCATCTGCGTCTCGCCGGCGGCGCTGATCCAATTGCCGAACGGATAGTCCTTGCCGTCCTTCTGCCGCAGCCGGTACAGCATCAGCTTGTCGCCCGACGACAGATGCAGCGACAACCAGTCCCAGCCGGTCTGGTCGGCGTCGAGCGGCTGGCTGCTCCATTCGCGGTCCATCCAGGCCTGGCCCGAGACATCGACCGGCTTGTCGTCGATGGTGAGCGTGCCGCGCGCGCGGTAGAACGGCTGGCTGTAATAATAGGACGCCTGGCCGCGCTCCGATTTGCGGCTGTAGCCGCGATCGCCCTGCAATACGACCGGACGATCGGTCTCCAGCGTCAGCGCGTAGCCGAAATCGGTGCTGGACGCCTTCAGCGTCAGCGGCGCCAAAGCGCGATCGTCGGTACGCTCAACGGCCTTCATCTCCCAATCGTCGATCCAGGCCGCGAACGGCTTGGCCGTGACTCCGGCCTGCCCGATGCCACCGCGTGAAAACACTTCGTTGAAGCGGTGGGTGTCGGCGCGCGTCACCGCGGCATGGGCCATCCACACCTGCTGATTGGCCCAGCCTTCGCCTTGCGGACCCGGCTGCGCCGCCTGCCTGAACAGCGTCCATTGCAGGCCGCAAGCCGCGCCGCTGCCGTCGACGAGGTTGGCCGTGAGGTACCACCACTCGATACGAAACTCCGGATGCGGCCCGTGATCGACCGGAAAGGCGAACGGTTTTCCCGGCGCGACCTTCGCAAAGCCGTCCGCCGTCGCGCCGAGCCCGGCATAGCCCTGCGCGCCGGCGCGGCGTGCGAGCGCCAGCGCAGCGATCCCGCCGGTGAAGGCACGGCGCGACATGCGATCAGCGCTCATTGGCGAACACCTTGACGAGGCTGGCCGGCTGCATCCGCGCCAGCCGCACGACCGGCAGGAGGGCCGCCAGTAACGAGGCCAGTAGCGCCACCGTAACCAGCCCGATCAATTGTGCCGGAAACACATGGAACGGCAACCGCCAGCCGAACGCCTTCACGTTCACGATCGCGATCAGGCACCACGCCACCAGGAGCCCGAGCGGCACCGCGAGCAGCACCGTGAACAGCGCCACCGACAGCGTCTTGGTCAATTCGATCGCGGCAAGACGCGGCCGCGTGATGCCGATCGCCCATAGCGGCGCGAGCTGCGGCAGGCGGGAATTCGCCAGCGTGAGCAGGCTCGTGAACAGCGCGATCCCGGCGACGCCGAGCGTGAAGGCGTTCAGCGCGGAGGTCACCGCAAAGGTGCGGTTGAAGATACGGATCGATTCCGCTTTCACCGTGGCCTGATCGGCGACGCTGCGGTCGTCGAGCGCGAACTGCTTCTGCAGGGCCGCGATCAGGCCGGGAATGTTCTCGTTGGCGACGATCAGGCCGATCCGTGTCTGCGGCGTCTGCGGAAACTGCCGGATCAGCGCAGCGACGTTCACGGTCAGCTGCCCCTTGGGATTGCCGTAATCGGCATAGATGCCGACGATGTCGAACTCCCAGCTTCCGCTAGGTGCCGGCACTTCGACGACGTCGCCGATGCGCACATTCAGGCGGCGGCTGAGCTGCTCGCTGATGAAGGCGGCGTTGCCGGGCACCAGCCGGGACCAGGCGCGCGGCGCGGCCTCAAGCAGCGGCCAGCGCTCACGATAGAGCGCGTGATCGGGCAGGCCGAGCAGCTCGACCGGTTGGCCCTGAACCTGCACCTCGGCGCGGCCGCCCGGCAGGATCGCCTGCACGTCGCTGCGCTGCTTCAGCCAGTTCCGAATCGCGACGCCTTGGGCATTGTCGGAGGCGCTGATGTAGACGTCGGCGGCGAGCCGGCCGTTGAGCCAGCCGATGAAGGTGCGGCTGAACGTCTCCACCATGGTGGAGACGCCGACATTGACGGCGAGCGCCAGCAGCAGGGCCATCAGCGCCAGCGACAATCCGGAGAGTTGTTGCCGGCTGTCCGCCCAGAACCACAGTGCAAGCGGTCTTCGCGCGCTACGCTGGCCTGCGAGCAGGAGAAGTTCGAGGAAGGCCGGCAGGATCAGCGCCGCGCCGAGCATCAGGGCCGCCAGCACGCCAAAGCCCGCAATCAGCGATTCGCCATAGCGAAGCAGCAACAGCGCGACCGCGAACACGACGCAGGCCGCACAGCTCTGCAGGGCCAGCCAGCGGCGCTGCCGCTGCTGCCAGGCGCGCGGCTGCGCGGTCGCCAGCACCGGCATCCTGACCGCCTTGATCAGGCTGGTCGTCGCCGCGACGAGCGCGCCCGCAACGCTGATGCCGATGCCGGCGAGCCACCATTCAGGCCGCAGGGAGAGTTGCCCCGGAATCTGCGCGCCATAGAGCCCGCGCAGCGACGCCGCGACGTCGGGCAGCAGCACCGCCGCGATGAAATAGCCGCAGACCAGTCCGATCAGACCGGCGACCAGCGCCAGCGCCACCAGCTCGACCACCAGCACGGTGTTGACGAGCCGCGCAGAGGCGCCGCAGGCGCGCAGCGTCCGCAGCATCGGCAGCCGCTGCTCGAAGGCGAGGCCGACGGCCGAATTGACGATGAAGAGACCGACGAAGAACGACAACAGGCCGAACGCCGTGAGGTTGAGATGGAAGCTGTCGGTCAGGCGCTCCAGCTCGGTCTCCGCCGTCGGCTCGATCAGTTGCAATTGGTCGCCGACAATGCTTGCGAGCGGCGCAGGCTTGCTCTTCGGCCGGCCGATCAGCAGCCGCGACACCTGATCCGGCTTGTTTAGGAGGCGCTGCGCCACGCCGATATCGACCACCAGCACGTTGGGCACCAGCTGCGGCAGCACGTGCAGCGGCGGCAGCTTTGCGCCGCTGCTGATCGGCGGCGCCGCGCCTTCCGTTTCCTGCAAGTCGCTCAGCGTTTCCCGCGCCACCAATGTCTGGCCCGGCGGTGCAATAAAGCTGCTCAAATCCGCAGCACCGAGGCGCGGTGCGTTGCCGACGTCGACCGGCAGCGTGACCGGCTCGATCCCGAGCAGCCGCACCGAGCGGCCGTTGATCTGGACCCGGCCCTCCAGCGCCGGCGACACCGGCCAGCCGGCGCGGCGGAGTTTTATGAACAAGTTTTGGGGAAAGGTCGCTGCATGGGGCGCGACCAGCATCGCCGTGCGGCTGCCGCCGAACGTTGCCGCGACGCGGTCATAGGCGGTGCGGGCCTGCTGGTTGATGGCCTGCACGCCGCTCCACAGCGCGGTCGCCGCGATCAGCCCGACCAGAAGCGTCGCGAACTGCATCTTGTGACGCCGCCAATGGCTGAGCAGCACCGCGAGGATCCAGAGCGCGCGCCTCATGCGATCCGTCCCGCATGCAAGGTGAGGTGACGGTCGAGCGCGCCGGCCAGATGCAGGCTGTGCGTCACCATCAGGAAGCCGCATCCGGTGCGCGCGACGAGATCGCGCGTCAGCGCCAGCACGTCCTCGGCGGTGTCTTCATCCAGATTGCCGGTCGGCTCGTCCGCCAGCAGCAGTGAGGGTTTTGTTGCCAGCGCCCGGCCGATCGCGACGCGTTGCTGCTGGCCGCCGGACAATTGCTCGGGATAGCGCTTCAGAAGTGATCCGAGCCCGAGACGTTCGACCAGCTCTTTGGTCCAGGTCGCATCGTGACGATCGGCGATCCGCGCCTGGAAGACCAGATTGTCCGCGACCGACAGGCTCGGGATCAGGTTGAACTGCTGAAAAACCAGGCCGATCCGGTCGCGTCGCAAGGCCGCGCGCCCTGCATCGGAGAGCTTGGTGACCTCGGTGTCCTCCAGCCGGATCGTGCCGCCATCGGCGGCGTCTAACCCCGCGATCAGGTGCAGCAACGTGCTCTTGCCGCTGCCGGACTCGCCGGTCAGCGCGACGCGCTCGCCGGCCCTCAGGTCGAGATCGACGCCCCGCAGCACATGGACCGGTTCGCCGGCCGAGGAGAAGGTCTTGGAAAGATTTCGAATGCTCAGCACGATGAATGGCGCCGGACGGAATTAACGGACTTGTTGCGTAGCACACCTGCTGCGGAAATGCCGGGTTGCGTTGGTCTCGAAGCCGTTGTTAGCTCCCAAGACGGCCAAATCAAAAAAGTGCCAAAAAAGACATGCGGGGAGAATGATGAGCGCTCAGGGAACGCCCAATGCGGCGGGCAGGACGGCAGGAGAATCCAGGGATTCGGCAAAGCCAACGCCGAAGGGCGCCTGGACCGTCACTTTTCTCCTCTTTCTCTTCATGGTCGTGAATTTTGCGGACAAGATCGTTGTCGGCCTCGCCGGTGTGCCGATCATGACCGATCTGAAGCTCTCGCCGGAGCAGTTCGGCCTGCTCGGCTCCTCGTTCTTCTTCCTGTTCTCGATCGCCGCCATCGTGGTTGGCTTCATCGTCAACAAGGTGCCGACGCGCTGGGTGCTGCTGGCGCTTGCGGTGGTCTGGGCGCTGGCGCAGTTTCCGATGGTCGGCGCCGTCTCCTTCACCACGCTCCTGATCTGCCGGGTCGTGCTGGGCGCGGGCGAAGGCCCGGCTTTCTCGGTCGCCGCGCACGCGATCTACAAATGGTTCCCCGACGAGAAGCGCACGCTGCCGACCGCGATCCTGTCGCAGGGCTCGGCTTTCGGCGTGATCCTCGCCGTGCCGGCGCTGAACTGGGTCATCGTCAATCATTCCTGGCACTATGCCTTCGGCGCGCTCGGTGTCGTCGGTCTGATCTGGGTGTGTGCCTGGCTCGCGCTCGGCAAGGAAGGACCGCTGGAGGACACGCAGGTCCTGGCCGCGACCGAGCAGAAGATCCCTTACTTGCAGCTTCTCACCTCGCGCACCTTCATCGGCTGCGTCGCGGCGACCTTCGGTGCCTATTGGGCGCTGTCGCTCGGCCTGACCTGGTTCACGCCGTTCATCGTCAAGGGGCTCGGCTTCTCGCAGAGCCAGGCCGGCTTCATTTCGATCCTGCCCTGGGTGTTCGGCGCCACCACCGTCATTCTCACCGGGTGGATCTCGCAGGTGATGATGGCGCGCGGCTACAACACCCGCGCGGCGCGCGGCGTTCTCGGTTCGGTGCCGCTGGTGATCGGCGGGCTGATTCTGTCGACGATGCCGCATGTTCAGGGTGCGGGCCTGCAGATCGCGCTGCTCGTGGTCGGCTCGGGCCTGTGCGGGGCGATCTATGTCGTCTGCCCGCCGATGCTCGGCGAGTTCACGCCGACCTCGCAGCGCGGCGCCATCCTCGCGATCTACGGTGCGCTCTACACGCTGGCCGGCATCGTCGCGCCGGCCGTGATGGGGGCGACGATCCAGCGTGCCGGCAGCACCATCGACGGCTACATGACCGGCTTCACCATCAACGCCGTGATCATGGTCGGCTCCGGCCTGCTCGGCCTGCTGCTGCTCTGGCCGAACACGGAAAAGGCCAGGCTGACGCGCGGTGCCGCGACGCAAGGCACAGCGCTGAAGGGCGCGGTGTCGCCGACGTAAGGGGGGCTATTTACCCAACCAACACTGTCGTCCCGGACAAGCGCAGCGAAGCGGAGCGCAGATCCGGGACCCATTAACCACAGGAAGTGGTTTGGCGAAGACTCGGAGTTACCAGTTAACTCCACAACCACTCCCTGTGGTTATGGGTCCCCGCGTTCGCGGGGACGACACTGAGATCGAGGCGCGGCCTTCGATCTCAACGCGCTTGCGCTAGTTCACCCCCTGCGCGCCCCGGATCAGCTTCCCCGGCCGCCGTCCCGTCGCCTCGCCCTGCCGCCGCGTCACCACGCCTGACACGATCGTCGCCTCGTAGCCGTCGACATCCTGCAACAGCCGTCGCCCGCCCACGGGCAGATCGTAATGCACCTTCGGCGGATGCAGGTGCAGGCGGTCATAGTCGATCACATTGACGTCGGCCTTGTAGCCGGGCGCAATCAGCCCGCGGTCGGTGAGGCCGACCGAGAGCGCGGTCTTGCGTGATTGCGCCGCGACCACGAACGGGATCGACAGCTTCTCGCCGCGCGTGCGGTCGCGCGTCCAATGCGTCAAGAGATAGGTCGGGAAGCTGGCGTCGCAGATGATGCCGCAATGGGCGCCGCCGTCGGACAGCCCCGGCACCGATTGCGGGTCGATCAGCATCTCGCGCGTCGCATCGAGATTGCCGTCGGAATAATTGAGGAAGGGCACGTAGAGCATGCCGCGGCCCTGGTCCGACAGCATCGCATCATAGGCCAGCTCCTCCGGCTGGCGCCCCTGCCTGCGCGCCTGCGGCCCCAGCGCATTCTCCGGCGGTTGCTCGTAATCGGGGGGATCACCGAGCAGGAACATCTTGTCGTAGTTGGGCCGGAAGAATAGCGGATCGTCGGTCGCGGTCGCCTTCTCGCTCAGGATCGCCTTGCGCACCTCTGGCTCGTGCAGCCGCGCCAGCCGCTCGGTCAGCGGCAGATGCGCGATTGTCCTGTAGCTCGGATGGGTCTGGAACGGATTGCGCGACAGCTCGAGCCCGAGCAGCAGCCCGACCGGGCGCGCCGCAATCTGCGCGGTGATGGAGAGGCCGCGCCTGGCGGCCGCGTTGATCTCGTCCAGCGTCTGGCGCCAGCGGTTTGGCGCCTTGTCGTTCTGCGTGATCGAGAACGAGATCGGGCATTTGGTGGCGTCCGCCACCCGCAGCATCATCGGCAGGTCTTCGTGGATGGTCGAGAGGTCGAGCACGAATTGCAGCACGCTGCGACCCTGCCGATGCATCGCGCCGGCAATCGCGGTGAGCTCGTCCTCGCCGGCCTTCAGCGTCGGCGTGAAGTCGCCGGTCGAGGTGCGGTGGTTGAGCGTGCGCGAGGTTGAGAAGCCGAGCGCGCCAGCGCGCACCGCCTCGACCGCGAGCCTTGCCATCGCGGCATTGTCCTGTGCGGTCGAGGGATCGCGCCGCGCGCCGCGCTCGCCCATGACATAGACCCGCAGCGCCGCATGCGGCAGCTGCGCGCCGACATCGATGTCGAAATCGCGTTTCGACAGCCAGTCCATGTAATCCGGAAAGCTCTCCCAGGCCCAGGGAATGCCGGCGCTCAGCACCGGCTCGGGAATGTCCTCGACCCCCTCCATCAATTGGATCAGCCGGGTCTGATCCTCAGGCTTGCACGGCGCGAATCCGACGCCGCAATTGCCCATGATCGCGGTGGTGACGCCGTTCTGCGACGACGGCGTGATGTCCTGGCTCCAGGTGACCTGGCCGTCGTAATGGGTGTGCACGTCGACGAAGCCCGGCGTCACCAATTTTCCGCGCGCGTCGATTTCCTCGCGGCCCTTCGACCCAACCTTGCCGACTTCGCTGATCTTCCCGTCGGTGATGGCGACATCAGCCTCGAACAGCTCGCCGCCATTTCCATCCGCAACGGTGCCGCCGCGGATGACGAGATCAGGGATGCTCATTGGTGTTTCTTCCCGGTTTGTTGTTGCTTGTTGTGCGAGTCTCTCTCAGCGGTCGTCCCGGACAAGCGAAGCGCAGATCCGGGACCCATAACCCCAGGGAGATGTTTTGCGAAGACTCGGAGTGACCAGTCTCGCGCCGCAACATCTCCCTGTGGTTATGGGTCCCCGCGTTCGCGGGGACGACGACCGAATGTGTAGCTCATGCCGTGCCTTGCCGCTTCCGTTCTGTGAACGGCGACAGCACTACTGTCGCCATCATGAAGATCACCGACGCGCCGAACACCCAGTGTGGCGCGCTTTGGTCCATGATCCAGCCGAACAGCAGGGGTGAGACGATGCCGCCGAGATTGAAGCCGGTGGAGACGATGCCGAAGGCGCGGCCTGCCGCGCCGGGAGGAGCCGCATTGCGCACCAGCATGTCGCGCGAGGGGGCGATCACGCCGGAGAGGAAGCCCGCCACCGTCATCGCGGCGGTCAGGATCCAGCCGGGCAGCGTCACCAGTGCGATCAGCAGCACGATGGCCGCGTTCACGGCAAAGCAGGCCGCGGCGACGTAGCCGTGGCGTTCGGTGTGATCGGCGAGGAAGCCGCCGGCGAGCACGCCTGCGGCGCTGGCGCCGAGAAACGCGGTCAGCATGACGTTGGCTGCCGAATAGGAGGTCCCATAGCCGCTCATCAGCGCGACGACGCCGAAGTTGTTGATGCCGGCGACCGACAGGCTGAGCAGCATGAATAGCGCCGTCAGCGTGATCAGCGCCGGGGTGATGACGGCCTGCTTCGACGCGTTTTCCGTGCCCGGCTTCGTCTTGCTGGCGCCGGCGTCGGGAATGTTCATGACGAGCAGCAGCAGTGCCACCAGAATGCCGATCGCGCCAGATGCGATCAGCGCGCCGACGCCACCGGACAGGGCGACGAGTGCGGCAACGATCGCCGGCGCCACCGCTCCGCCGAGAAAACCGGCAAAGGTGTGGATCGAGAAGGCGCGCCCCATCCGCGCCTCGTCCATGTGCTCGGCCAGGATCGCGTAGTCCGCGGGATGATAGACGCTGTTGGCGAGGCCTAGCAGCACGGCGCAGGCAATCAGCGAGACGTAGCTGAGGTGCAGGCCGAGCAGGATCAGCGCTAAGCCGCCCAGCGTGAGGCCGATCATCAGGATTCTGCGCGCGCCAAAATGATCGACGAGGTAGCCGGTCGGCGCCTGCGTCAGTCCGGACACCACCGCGAACACGGTGAGCGCGAAGCCAAGCTCGATATAGCCAACGCCGAGCTGCGCTTTGAGAAACGGGAACAGCATCGGCAGGACCAGCAAATGGAAATGGCTGACCCAATGCGCGATCGAGATTCCCGTCAGCGTGCGCAGCGCGCTGGCCGCCTTGCCTTGTTGCGGTGCGGCGAGAACGTCGACCATTGCAGTTCCGTTTCACTCCCCAGAAGCGCGGAAACTATCGGAGAGCAGTTATTTGTCCATAAACGCAGGCGCATGGCAGGTAGCGCGGGCGGTCTGTCGTCCCTGCGAACGCAGGGACCCATACCGCGTGATCTCTCGATTGCGACCGGTCGCAGTACCGAACGCCGCTCCTCCGCCAAACTCCTCCCTGGGGTTATGGATCCCTGCGTTCGCAGGGATGACAGCGGAGTTTGGGGCCACACCCTCACAACGGCTCGTCGTCCGGACCGTAGCGGTCGCGTTTCGGCGTTGCGATGTCGCCGTCCTCGTAGTCGTCGTCATCACGAGGAGACGGGGGAATCTTCGCCTTGTCATCCGCCGGCTTTTTGTCGGCGATTTTGGGAGGCGCGCTCGGTTTGCCGATCTTGGTCATGGCTGATCCCGGATGGTGATGCTGCACCCGATCCTAACCCGAAAATATGTGCGGTCCCTGACTTGGCGCAATCATCGCACCCGAGGATGGTCTTCTGCCGTCAGTGCACGAGCGGCCCGCCAGCCTTCTTCCAGGCATCCACGCCGCCGGCGATATGCGCCGTGTTGGCGAGGCCGGCCTCCTTGGCCGCAGCCACCGCCATCGCCGAGCGCTCGCCAAAGGCGCAGAAGAACACGATGCGGCGGCCGGTGGCCGCTGCGACCTCGCGCAGCATGCCGCCGGGCTTGAGGCTCTCCTCGACTGACGGATAGGGTGTATGTAGCGCGCCTTCGAGCATGCCGTGCTTGGCACGTTCGTTGGCCTCGCGCAGATCGACCAGCAGGATGTCGGGCCGGCCGAGACTGCGGATCGCCTCGATGGCGCTGAGCGCGCGGCCTTCTTTCTCGAGTTCCTCCTGATGCAGGCCGACATGCATGTTCGCGGGCACGGCCACGTCCATCATCTTGGGATTCGGCAGCTTCAGATTGGCCATCAGCTCGATATATTCGTCGACCGAGCGCACCTGGAGCCTGGGATTGTAGCGCTTCTCCTCACCGATGGTGGAGACGGTGTCGCCCTTGTAGTCGTGCGCCGGGAACACCATCGTCTCGTCCGGCAGCTTCAGCAGCCGGTTGAAAATCGAATCGTACTGCGCGCGCGAGGAGCCGTTCTGGAAATCAGTGCGGCCGGTGCCACGGATCAGCAGCGTGTCGCCAGTGAAGACGCGATCGCCCATCAGATAGGAATAGGAATCGTCGGTGTGGCCGGGCGTGTACATCACGTCGAGCGACAGGCCCTCGATCGTCACCTTGTCGCCGTCGGCGACCCGCATCGCCACGACGTCGGCCTTGGTCTGGTCCCCCATCACGGTCATGCAATGGGTGCGGTCGCGCAGCTCGCCGAGGCCGGTGACGTGGTCGGCATGCAGATGGGTATCGACCGCCTTGACCAGCTTGAGGTCGAGCTCGCGCAGCAATTGGCAGTAGCGGTCGACCTTCTCAAGCACGGGATCGAGGATCAACGCTTCGCCGCCGGGACGGCTGGCGAGGAGATAGCTGTAGGTGCCCGAAACGCTGTCGAAGAGCTGACGGAAAATCATGGCATGAGATCCGGCGGTGGAACTGATTTCGAGGATTTTACTACGCCAGCGCCAGGATAGAGAAGCAATTTGCTGCGTGGAGGAGATAATTTAGAAGATTGTTATTTGCGCGGGACGAGTGGACGCGGTGGCCGATCCACAAATCCGCCGTCGTCCCTGCGCACGCGGGGACCCATAACCCCAGGGAGGAGTTTGGCGAAGACCAGTCGTTCGGTACTGCTACCGCCGCGATGGATAGATCACGCGGTATGGGTCCCTGCGTGCGCAGGGACGACAGCGGAATGCGACGCGAGAGCGCAGCGCCTTCTACGGCCGCACCAGTGTGTACCCATTCTCCGCCAGGAACAGGATCTGCCCGGCGCCCACCTGCACGGGTGTCGCCGCGGGAATGAACTCCGGCCGCTTGCCGGTCTCGCGCTCGATCGTATCCACTGTGTTCAGACAGATGTCGAAACGCACGCCTTGCGCGATCAGGCTTTCGACCTGCTTGCGGCGCTCGCTGCCTGACAGCAAGAGGTCGATGCCGGGACCGAACGTCACCACCTCGATCGCGATCTTGTCGGGGGCGTAGGCCTTCAGGAGGTTGTTGGCGACGCTGAGCACCAGTGCCTGCTTGTTCGCATCGCCGTCGGAGAGCTGCAGCACGATCTTGTGCTCGGCGAACGGCTTGTCCTGGAGCAGCACCTGTTGCGCCGAGGCTGGCGGGGCGGCGGCGAAGATGAGCAGCGCCAGCATCAGCGCGGATAGGATCTGCGCCCGCCTCATCCCTGTCCCGCAATGCCTGGATTGTCGTCGACCCCCCTCAGCGTGACACCGGAGCCGAGCCGCTCCTGAAACATCCGGCCCGAGCGCAGATATTTGCCGACGACATCCCACACCGGCGCGCCTTGCTGGCCGGTGACCGAAGCCCAGCCTGCGACCTTGTAGCGGTGACTGGCGCTGAGCGCCTTGCCGCTATCGAGCTTCAACTCCGAGATGCGGTTGCCGATCGCGGCGGTCGGCGCGCAGGTGTAGCTGAGCCCGCCGGCGCGCACCATGTCGCCGCCCTGCTGGTAATAGGGATCGGTGTTGAAGAGGTTGTCGCAGATGTCTTCCAGCACGTCCTTGATCTGGGCGCCCGTCATCTCCTGCACATAGGTCTCGGGATAGGTGATCGCAGTTTCCGCGAGCACATCTTCCATGGTCAGCGCCTGGCCGGACAGCGCGGTGACGCCCCAGCGGAATCCCGGCGACAGCGCGATCTCGGTATCGAGCTCGGTGCGGAGCGCGGTGCAGATCAGCTCGTCGACCGGTCCGGAGAAATTGCCGCGGCGATAGAGCAGGCGGTCGGGCGTTGCGATCTTCGCTGACCAGTCGGTCACATGCGGCGCGCGCAGCCGGCCGATCAGCTCGGCCATGGCGGGATCGGGCTTCAGCAGTTCGGAATAAACCGGCAGCAGATGATAATGAACGTCGCTGACCTTGCCCTTGTCGATCGCGAGATCGAGCACGGCGAGGAATTTTCCGTTCGAGCCGGCATTGGTGACGAGCGTGGTGCCGCCGGCGTTCTTCACCGCAATCGGCTGCGGCACGGCATCATGGGTATGACCGCCGAGGATGACATCGATGCCGGTGACGCGGCTTGCGAGCTTGAGGTCGACATCCATGCCGTTGTGCGACAGCAGGATGACCGCATCGACCTTGTCGGTGCCGCGCAAGGCATCGACATGCTTCTGCAATTCCTCTTCGCGGATGCCGAAGCTCCAGTCCGGCGTGAACCGCTTGGGATGCGCGATCGGCACGTAAGGGAAGGCCTGACCGACGATCGCGACCCGATGGCCGCCGATCTCCTTGATGACAGATGGCTTGAACACGCGCCCACTGGTCTTGTCGAAGGCGGGGGCGTCGTTGAATGCGGCTTCCTCGGTCAGGAAGACGTTCTGCGCCAGGAACTCGCCCTTGAAGCGCTCGAGATTGTCGCGCAGCACCTGCTCGCCATAGGTGAACTCCCAATGTCCCGTCATCGCCTCGATGCCGAGCAGATTGGCGACCTCGACCATGTCGCGGCCCTGCATGACGTTGGCAAGCCCGGTGCCCTGCCAGAGATCGCCGCCATCGACGAGCAGCGAACGCTTCTCGCCAACCTCGCCGCGCAAGCGGTCGACCAGCGTCTTCAGATAGGCAAAGCCGCCGAGCTTGCCGAAGCGGGCTGCGGACTTCTCAAATTCGACGCAGCTGAAGGCATAGGCATCGGCGCTGTCGGAGCGGATGCCGAAACGCTCGAGGAAAGCGCGGCCGACCAGATGCGGCGGCCGTCCAGCCATGTCGCCGATGCCGATATTGACGCTGGGCTCGCGGAAATAAACCGGGTTGAGCTGCGCATGCGTGTCGGTGATGTGCAGGATGCGCGCATTGCCGAACCGCTCGAGGTCGTAAATGCTCGCGGTTTCGGTGCCACGCGCAAGTCGCGGCAGGCCGAGCGATGCGGCGGCAAGGCCTGCAGACTTCAGGAAATCGCGGCGGCGGATCGCCATCCAAAAATTCTCCGCGCCCTCAGGTGATCGCTGGACCGTTCCACTCGGAAACAGTCTAGCGGATTTCCATCGCCTTCCAGGCGTCTTTTTCAGACGTCGCCTGGAAGATCGACGCCTTTGCCAGCGCCTCGGCCTCCTTGGCAGCGGCGGTGGCGCGGTCGAAATCGCCGCCATCCGCGGCTTTCTTGGCGGCGGTCAGCGTCGAGACGGTCACGGTCCACTGGTTGCGCAAGCCGGCAGCCTGCTTCGATGCGGCTTCGGCGGCCGTGTAGGCTGCCTTGTAGTCCGCTTCATTTGCCGCGCGCGCCGTGGCCACGAGGCCGAGCGCGAGCAGCATGGCCAAGGCAAGTGTCCGCTTCATGGCCGTGCTCCCGGGCCCGATATCGGCAGGCCGTTGGCGACGTAGGACAGGAAGTATTCGACGTCGCGGTATTCGTCCGACTGCGGCTCCAGCGGAACCGCACGGGTCTGGCTGTTGCAGGTGGCGAAGCGGCGGCTGATCGTGCCCATGCCGCTCCATTCCGAACGGTAGATCGGCATCGCGTTCAGGATGCCGAGCGCCGGCGCCAGGGTCTCGGCGCGGATGCGCTCGCCCGGGCTCTGCACATGGCAGCTTGCGCAGGAGAAGTTCAACTGGCCGCGGCGGGTGTAGAAATAGCGCTTGCCGTTTTCGAAGGCTTCGAGCGCACGCGGATCATCGGGGATCTTGATGTCCATCGGCTTGCCGCGCGAGGTGTAGGCCATGTACGCGGTCAGCGAGGCCATCTCGTCCTTGACGTAGGAGTAGGGCGCTTCCCCGTTGGCCTCGCGGCAGCGGTTGAGCGCGAGCTCCAGCGTGACGACCTTGCCTTCCTTCGTGTCGAAATAGGGATAGTTCTGGCGGATGCCGATGCCGCCGTCCGGGAAGCAGTCGGCATAGGTCTTGCCGTTCTTGAATGGCGTTGCAAACATCTCCTTGCCGGCATCGAGCGCGAACTCATAAGGCGGGAATTCTTCCTTCTCCTGCCATTGCCGCTTCAAATCCGCGTTCATGGAATACGGACCGTTGACGAAGTCCTCGTGCTTCACATTCGGAAATTTCTTAAAGAAGAAGTTCTGGAACGCCTTGGCGTCGGCGACGGGATCGATCTTGTCGGCTGCGACGACGCGCGGAGAGGTGAGGGCGAACGCCACGAGCGCGGCGCTGAGCGAGCCAAGCAGCAGGGCAGACCGGGTCTTCATCACGCGATCTTCGCGGTGGTCGTATCCGACGCACCCTGGTTGTCGGTCCAGGAGATCTTGAGCTCGTCGCCCTTCTTGGCGCCCTTGAAGCTGAATTTCACATAGGGGTCCTTGGAAACCGCGGTGCCCCAATCGGCGACGAAGACGTCCTTGCCGTTACATTCGAATTTCAGCTGCTGGATGTAATGCGCGGGGATCAGCTCGCCCTTGGGGTCCTTCACCAGGCCGGTATCCATGGGGTGCTGGATCAGAGCCTGCACCTCGGTGATGTCGCCATTGGATGTTGCGCGCACGCGAATGCTTGATGCCATCGGACCGATCCTCCTAGCCGCCGCAGCCGCCGACGGTGACCTTCACTTCCTTGCTGGCGCTGTAGAGCTTGCCGTCAGCCTCGACGATGGCGACCAATTTGGTGGTCTTGGCCATCTTCAGTCGGTTGGCGACAGCCGGAATCGCGCCTTCGGCGAGCTTGTAGGACGCTGCGAGCGCGTACGGGTTCTCGGCCACGAAGAACGAGATCGAGCTCACCTTGTCCAGCGTCGTCGTCACCGACACCGGCACGACGCCGCCGTTCTCGGCGATCTCGGGCGCATCCAGCCTGACCTTGTCGGAGGGCTCGGCGGTCTTGCCGTAGAGTGCCTTGATGGCATCGGCCTCGTTCTTCTGCCTGAAGGCCTCTTCCGGATATTTGTCGTTGGCCGCGGCACGCGCGGGGCTCGCCGTGAACGGCAGATTGCCGAGGCCGAGCAGTGCGACGGAGGCCGCGCCCTGAAGGATCAGGCGCCTTGTCGCAAGCGGGCCGGTGGTCGTGGTCATCTCTGGTCTCCTGGGCAGCCGGCCGTTACAGGGTCTGCAGGAAATCAACGATCGCGCTGATCTCCTGTTCGGTCAAAATCCGGTTCCGGCCGAACGGCGGCATCATGGTTTGCGGATTACGCTTGGTCTCGTCGAAGATGATCGCGGTGAGCTCGTTGCGATCGGGATACTTGGCCTTGAGGCCCTTCAGTTCCGGGCCGATCGTTCCCGGCAGGTCGCCGCCTTTGATGACGTGGCAGGTCAGGCAATTGCCCTTGCCGCGGTCGAAAGCGAGCTTTTGGCCGTCGGCCACACTGGATTGCGCCTGTGCCCCAGGCGCGCCGGCGAAGAGGGCCAGCGCCACCAGGATGGCAGGCTTGCAAGGAAAGGCGGTCAAGGCATCGTCCCAAGCGTTATGTCGATGATCTCGTTTGTGGAAATATATAGGCGTTCCAAAGCACAAAGGGCATCGCCTGACAATCAAGACTATGCACGCGGCAAAATGGAGTTAATATCCTCCGCATTGCAACCGGCGAGATAGTTCGTTCATCCAACAGGGCGGCACTAGCAAATTATTCTAGGGCGTTTGGCCCTCGGGCCTTCCTTTCTGTTTCACATATTTTGGGGGTCTCGCTTGGCTGAATATGTCGTCGAGTTTGGCAGGGATGGTGGACGGGTCGAGCCGGATGGGCGGCTCGATGCGCCGGCGTTCCATCGCAATCACGTGCCGATCTGGGCGGCGCTGGAAAAGCACCTCGCTGGGCTGACCGGCAACGTGGTCGAGCTCGGCAGCGGAACCGGCCAGCATGTGGTCCATTTCGCCGGCCACACGCCCGGCCTGATCTGGTGGCCGAGCGACCTCAATCAGCGCCATCTCAGGAGCATCGAGGCCTGGCGCGTGTATGCGGGCCTGCCAAACATCCGCAGCCCCCTGCGGATCGATCTCACCGATCCCGACTGGTGTCCGGAGATGAAAAACGGGCAGGCGCCGACGAGCCTTGCCGCCGTGTTCTGCGCCAATGTCATCCACATCGCGCCCTGGGCGGTGGCCGAGGGCCTGTTCGCCGGTGCCGGCCGTTATCTGCGCTCCGACGGCAAGCTGTTCCTCTACGGCCCCTTCAAGCGCGACGGCAAGCACACCGCGCTCAGCAATGCGGTGTTCGACACCTCCTTGCGTGAAGGCAATCCGGAATGGGGCGTGCGCGACATCGGCGACGTCGAGGCGCTCGCGAAGGCCGCGGGCCTTCGCCTCGTCGATTCCATCGACATGCCCGCGAACAATCTCACGCTGGTGTTTGCGCGGTAGCCACGCGGGAGGTGCGCTCCCTCCGCCGCCTGCGGGGGAGGGTCGGGAAGAGGGTGTCTCCGCGGGCGAGAACCCCCAAGAGGAGAAAGCCCTCACCCGCGTCGCTTCGCGCGGCGACCTCTCCCTCAAGCGGGAGAGGTGCATCGGCCGGTGGGTTCGCGTTGGTCAAGTCAACACGCTGTCACGCCTCGCCGTCCTTCCACCCGATCTTCTCTTTCAAAAACCGGAAGCCGAGCACCTCGAACCCCGCACGTTCCTTGTTGTCCTTGCCGTAGCCGTGACCGCCGGCTGCCGGCTCGTAGAACCAGGCCTCATAGCCCATCGCCTGGAGCTTCGCCGCCATCTTGCGCGCGTGGCCGGGATGGACGCGGTCGTCGCGCCGCGTGGTGGCGATCAGGATCGGCGGATAGGGCTGGCCGGCTTTCACGTTGTGATAGGCCGAGTAGGTCTTCAGCCACTCCCATTCTTCGGGCTTGTCGGGATCGCCATATTCCGCGATCCAGCTCGCGCCCGCGAGCAGCTTGGTGTAGCGGCGCATGTCGATCAGCGGGATGGTGCAGAACAGTGCGCCGAAGCGCTCGGGGTAGCGCACCAGCATGTTGGTGATCAGGATGCCGCCGTTCGATCCGCCCTGCGCCGCGATCCGTTTTTCACTCGTCACGCCGCGTCGCACGAGATCGGCGGCGACCGCGGCGAAATCATCATGCGACAGCTTCTTGCCGGCGAGCCGGCCGGCATCATGCCAGCGCGTGCCGAACTCGCCGCCGCCTCGCAAATTCGCCTGCACCGTCGTGCCGCCGCGCTCCAGCCACAGCTTGCCGAGCGAGGAATTGTAATACGGCTTCACGGCAAGCGCGAAGCCGCCATAGGCGCTCATATAGACCGGCGCATCGCCGGTCTCCTTTGCGGGGCCGGTCTGGACATAGGGAATGCGCTCGCCGTCGACCGAGACCGCCTCGTGCTGGGTGACCACAAGGCCGTCGGCGGTGAACGTCTTCGGCGCCTGCTTCAGCACGACCGGGCCGGCGACGCCGCGTTCGAGCAACAGCAGCGAGGGCGGCGTGAGCGGATCCTGCACGTTGGCGAGCAAATCGCCGTTGCTCTCGGATGGATGACGATCGAGCGGCCAGACGTCGACGACGCCGATCTCAGGCAGGCCTGGAAGCGTGTCGCGGCTCCAGCCGGTGGCGGATGGCGTGCGGATCTCGAAGCGCGGGCGCAGCTCGTCGAGGATCGACAGCACGAGCTTGCCCGCCGCCCAGAACAGGCCCTGCAGCGCGCGCCGCGGCGCCGGCTCGAACAGCACCGCGAAATCGCGGCTGCCGGCAAGGAATGCCGAGAGCGAGATGCCGAGCACGGTGTCGGTGGCATAGGTCCGCCCCCCGGCCGTCCAGTCCTTGCGCAGCTTCATCGCGAACCAGTCGCCATGCGCCTGCAGCCAGATGCCGGTCGGCAGATCGAGCTTGATTGTGGTGCCGGCGGCATCGCGCAGCCAGATCGCATGATTGAAGAAGTCGATCTGGTCGACGATCCAGACCCGCGGCTCAGGTCCGGTGTCGTCGACCATGCCATAGATCACCATGTGATCGGCGGTGGTTTCGATGATCACCTCCGCCTGCTCGACAGGTTGGCCGCGCCGCCACAGCCGGACCGTCCGCGCATAGCCCGAGCTCGTCGCCATGCCCTCGCCGTGCGCGCTCGACAGCAGCAGCGTGTCGGCATCGAGCCAGTCGACGCCGCCCTTGGCTTCCGGCAGCGTAAAGCCGTTCGTGACAAAGCTCTTCGTATCCATGTCGAATTCGCGCAACGTCACGGCGTCGCTGCCGCCGCGCGACAGGCTCAGAATCGCGCGTGGGCTTCCCGGCATCGTGGCGATCCCGCTCAGCAGCCAGTCCTCGCCTTCGCGCGCTGCGAGCTTGTCGATATCCAGCATGGTCTCCCACGCAGGACTGGGTTTGCGAAACTCCGCAAGCGTCGTCCGCCGCCACAGGCCGCGCGGGTTGGCGGCATCCTTCCAGAGATTGTGCAGGTCGGTGCCGCGCCGGGTGACATAGGGAATGTTGTCCGGGCGGTCGTAGATCGCAGCCAAGACGTCGCGGCCGTGCTCGTAGGCCTTGCCGCCGAACGCCTGGAGCGTCAGCTCGTTCTGCCGCTCGACGAAATCGAGCGCCTGCTTGCCTTCGATCTCCTCCAGCCACAGGAAAGGATCGTCGTCGGGAGCGCTGAGCGTGGGCCGGTCATCGACGGTCATGAACGAAACTCCCAAAGATCGCGGCGGATAGGATTTGATCGAGCGCAAGCCGTCAAGGGCGCGGCCCGCTATCATCCGACCGATTGCGTCAGAGGCATGGCCTGCGCCCGTTTGCGCCGGTTGCCCGCCCTCCCGCACCCCTCCATAGTGCCCGGGAATCAACAAAGCCCTCGTGAGCCCCTTGAAAGTCCCTTGGGGGCGGAAAAGCCGATGCTTGACGTGACTGCAGCCCATGAGATCGCCGACGACGCCCGTGCGCGCGCCAATGTGGTGCGCCTGGCCGCAGCCCAAGCGCTGACCGGCGCCAACTCGGCGGTGATCTTCGCCACCGGCGCGATCGTCGGCGCCACGCTCGCGCCCGACATGTCGTTCGCGACCGTGCCGATCTCGATGTATGTGGTCGGACTTGCTGCCGGCACGCTGCCGACCGGCGCGATCTCGCGCCGTTTCGGCCGCCGCGTCGCCTTCGTCATCGGCACGGGCCTCGGCACGCTGACCGGCCTCCTCGGCTCGTTCGCGATCCTGCACGGCTCGTTCGCGCTGTTCTGCATCGCGACCTTCCTCGGCGGCCTCTACGGCTCCGTCGCGCAGTCCTATCGCTTCGCCGCCGCCGACGGCGCCAGCGCGGCCTACCGGCCCAAGGCGGTGTCCTGGGTGATGGCGGGCGGCGTGTTCGCCGGCGTGCTCGGTCCGCAGCTCGTGCAATGGACCATGGACGTCTGGCAGCCCTATCTGTTCGCCTTCAGCTTCCTGGTGCAGGCCGCCGTGGCGCTGATCGCCATGGGGATCGTGGCCGGCGTCGATATGCCGAAGCCCGCGCCGGCGGATCTGCATGGCGGCCGGCCGCTCTTCACGATCGTGACGCAGCCGCGCTTCGTCGCCGCGGCGCTGTGCGGCGTGATCTCCTATCCCATGATGAACCTGGTGATGACCTCGGCGCCGCTCGCCATGAAGATGTGCGGCCTGTCCGTATCCGATTCCAATTTCGGCATTCAATGGCACATCGTCGCCATGTACGGGCCGAGCTTCTTCACGGGCACTCTGATCGCCCGCCTCGGCGCTCCGAAGGTCGTGGCTGCCGGCCTGCTGCTGGAAGCCGGCGCCGCCGGCATCGGACTCTCCGGCCTCACCGCGATGCATTTCTGGGCCACGTTGGCCGTGCTCGGCGTGGGCTGGAATTTCTCTTTCATCGGCGCCTCCGCGCTGGTGCTGGAGACGCACCGCCCGCAGGAGCGCAACAAGGTGCAGGCCTTCAACGATTTCCTGGTGTTCGGCATGATGGCGATCGGCTCGTTCTCCTCGGGCCAGCTGCTCGCCAATTACGGCTGGTCGGCGGTGAACCTGGTGGTGTTCCCACCGGTGATCCTCGGTCTCGTCGCGCTCTCGCTGGTCTCCTGGGCCCGCCGCCGCAGGGCGCGGCTGGATGCCGCGATGGGCGAGTTCCCGGACGCGGTGTGACTGGCAGGAGGCTGTCAGCAACGTCAATACTTCGATCCAGGTCGAAGTGATTTTCGGTGCTCGGGTTGTTACATGATGCTCGTCATCAACAGGCGAACGTGAAGCACAGCGCTCGCGGGGGCAACGAAGGACCAGCGCAAATGCTCGACAACCCCCGCACCATCTCTCCAATCGACGAATCCTCTCTCCGTTACGAAGGTTGGCGCATCGTCGCGGTCTGCTTCCTGCTCGCGACCTTTGGCTGGGGGCTCGGCTTCTATGGTCAGAGCGTCTATGTCGCCGAGCTCCAGCGCGCGCGGGGCTGGCCGACCACGCTGATCTCCGCCGGCACGACATTCTTCTATCTGTTCGGTGCGCTGCTCGTCGTCTTCGTCGGCGAAGCCGTGCGGACATACGGTCCGCGCCTCAGCCTGATCGCCGGCACGCTGGCGATGGCGGCAGCTAGCGTCGCGATCGGCGCGGTGCGCGAGCCCTGGCAACTTTATCTCGCAAATGCCGTGCTCGCCTTCGGCTGGGCCGGCACCAGTCTTGCCATGATCACCAACACGATCAGCCTGTGGTTCGACCACAAGCGTGGCATGGCGATCAGCCTCGCGCTCAACGGCGCCAGCTTCGGCGGCATCGTCGGCGTGCCGCTGCTGGTCACGCTGATCGGCCATGTCGGCTTTGCCAGTGCGATGTATGCCGCCGCCGGGGCCATGCTGGTGCTGTTGCTGCCGGTGATCCTTTTTCTCGTCGGCCGGCCGCCCGATCACCACGGCTGGCACGCGGCGGCGAAGGCCAAGGTGCAATCATCGACGCAGATCCGCGCCTGGGCGCTGCGTGATGTCGGCTTCCTGACGGTGACCATTGCCTTTGCGCTGGTGCTGTTCGCGCAGGTCGGCTTCATCGTGCACCTGATCTCGTTCCTCGATCCCGTGATCGGCCGCGAGCGCGCCGCGGTCGCCGTCGCGGTGCTGACTGCGATGGCGGTGGTCGGCCGCGTGCTGTTCTCGCTGGTGATCGACCGTCTCAACCAGCGCCTCGCCTCGGCGCTGTCGTTCCTCAGCCAGGCCGCGGCGCTTCTGGTCGTCATCAACCTGCACAATGATTTCGTGCTGATCGCGGCCTGCGCATTGTTCGGCTTCTCGGTCGGCAACCTCATCACGCTGCCGTCGCTGATCGTGCAGCAGGAGTTCGACAGCGCCGCGTTCGGTGTGCTGATCAGTCTGAATACCGCGATCAACCAGGTCACCTATGCGTTCGGCCCCGGCGTCGTCGGGGCCTTGCGCGACTGGTCCGGCGGCTATTCGCTGCCGTTCTATCTCTGCATTGCGCTGGAGGTTGTGGCCGCGGCGTTGATCATGGTGCGGGGCAAACCAAAAGCGAAGCTCTCGTAGGGTGAGCAAAGGCGCGAAGCGCCGTGCCCACGATTTCTCAATGGCTCACAAAAGTCCGTGGGCACGCTCCGCTTTGCCCACCCTACGGCACCTGTGCGAAGCCGCGACGGCGTCTCAACAAACTCCGTCATTGCGAGGAGCCCTTGCGACGAAGCAATCCAGGCTGTTTCCGCCGAGACAATCTGGATTGCTTCCGCCTACGCCAAAGGCTTCGGCGGACAAGTCGCTGCGCTCGCAATGACCGGGAGAGATCGGGAGTTCACCCCTCCCGCTCCCTCAATAGCGCCTCCACATCCAGCCGCTTCGTAAACATCGCCAGCTTCCCATCCGGCCCGAACGGCCATTGCTCCCGCGGCTTGTCCCAATACAGCTCCACGCCGTTCTCGTCCGGGTCGCGCAAATATAGCGCCTCGCTGACGCCGTGATCGCTGGCGCCGTCCAGCGCAATGCCGGCCGAGAGCACCCGATGCAGCGCATCCGCCAGCGCCGGCCGCGTCGGATAGAGGATCGCGGTGTGATAGAGGCCGGTCGTGCCTGATGGCGGCGGCGAGCCGCCCTTGCTCTCCCAGGTGTTGAGCCCGATGTGGTGATGATAGCCGCCGGCCGAGATGAAGGCCGCACCCGAGCCCATCTTCTGCATCAGCTCGAAGCCGAGCACGCCGCAATAGAAGCCGAGCGCCCGATCGAGGTCGGCGACCTTGAGGTGGACGTGGCCGATCCGTGTGCCGGCATGAACGGGGCTCTGCGACATGTGAATGCTCCATTGACAACGTCCACATAAGGCGAGCCTCGGGACAGTGCCATTGGCCTATCCCGAAACCCAGCGTTTCCGGATTCAAAACAGAGCGGAACGAGTGTTGGTTGAAACCGATGTTTCTCCAGGCTCGGTGAACCTCTCCCGCTTACGGGGGAGGTCGGCGCGAAGCGCCGGGAGGGGTTCTCTCCTCTTGGGGATTGTCCCATTGAGGAAACACCCTCTCCCCAACCCTCTCCCGCAAGCGGGAGAGGGGACGCACCTGCGTCGGGGCACAATCTCTAGCGCTTCAAGCCAGCTCCTTGACCTCGCCCTCGGGCAGCTCGAACTCGAAGGTGTTCAGCGTCATCGACACCATCGTGTAATAGCCGCACAGGCCGATCACTTCGACCACGCCGCGCTCGCCGAGCAGCTTGACCGCTTCATCGTAAAGGCCCTTCTCGACGCCGTGTCCCTCGTGCAGCGATTTCGCGAGGTCGTAGATCATCTTCGCCTTGGGATCGTCGAACGCGGGCGTGCGGCGATCGCGGATGGCGTCGATAATTTTTGGATCCATGCCGCCGGCGAGCGCGAGGCGCTTATGGGCGTACCATTCGTAATGCGCGGTCCAGTGCCGCGCCGTCACCAGGATCGCGATCTCCGAGAGACTGGCCGGGAAGATCGTGTCGAAGCGCAACACCTCGCCGAGCCGCGTGGCGTGGCGGGCCATGTCGGGACTGCTGAGCCAGGCCATCATCGGTGCCGGCGGCTTGCCGCGCTTGCCGGCAACCGACTCGTCATAGGTCTGCCGCTGGCTCTCGCTCATTTCGCCAGGCGAAAGAAGTCTTAGGCGCATCGTCGTTTCCTCTTTGTTTTCAAGCACCGTCTCGGCCTACGACTATAGCGGAATGCGGCGCGCGGAAGTGGTTGAATTCCGCGGAAGCTTGGCCCAGAGTCGCGCCCAACAAGCCGATCTTGATTGATGGAAACGACCAATGTCTGAATCCAAGAGCAGTGACACTGAATCCGCCGAGCTCGAAACGTTCCGCGCCGAGACGCGCGCCTGGCTGGAAGCCAACTGCCCGCCGGAGATGCGCAAGCCCGCGACGTCGGACGCCGACGTATTCTGGGGCGGACGCAACGCCAAGTTCTCCTCCGAGCCGCAGCGCATCTGGTTCGAGCGCATGCGCGACAAGGGCTGGACCGTGCCGGATTGGCCGAAGGAATATGGTGGCGGCGGCTTGAGCGCTGCCGAGCATAAGGTGCTCCGCGCTGAGATGGGAAGACTCGGCGCGCGTCCGCCACTGTCGAGCTTCGGCATCTGGATGCTCGGGCCGGCGCTCTTGAAATACGGCAACGACGCCCAGAAGAAGGAGCATCTGCCGAAAATCGCGGCGGGCGAAATCCGCTGGTGCCAGGGTTATTCCGAGCCGAATGCCGGCTCCGATCTCGCTTCGCTCCAGACCCGCGCCGAAAGCGACGGCGACGACTTCATCATCACCGGCCAGAAGATCTGGACCTCTTACGCCAATTACGCCGACTGGATCTTCTGCCTGGTCCGCACCGATCCCACGGCCAAGAAGCACGACGGCATCAGCTTCATCCTGTTCGACATGGCCTCGAAGGGCGTCTCGACCAAGCCGATCCTCCTGATCTCCGGCTACTCGCCGTTCTGCGAGACCTTCTTCGACGGCGTCCGCGTGCCGAAATCGCATGTCGTCGGGCAGATCAACCGCGGCTGGGACGTCGCGAAATATCTGCTGCAGCACGAACGCGCGATGATCTCAGGGATGGGTGAGCGCGGCGTCGGCCGTCCGCTCGGCCAGATCGCGGCAGACTCCGTCGGCACCGATGCGCAGGGCAAGCTCGACGATGCCATGCTGCGCGGCAAGATCGCCACGTTCGACGTCGATGAGGCCGCGCTCGCCGCCTGCGCCGAGCGTGCCGTCGATCTCGCCAAGGCAGGGCAGGCGCATCCGGCGTTCTCCTCGGCGATGAAATATTACGGCACCGAGCTCAACAAGCGCCGCTACGAGATCCTGATGTCGGCCGGCGGCGTCGACGCGCTGGAATGGGAAAGCGAGCGCTCCAGGCAGGGCGCCCGTCCGCGCGCCTGGCTGCGCACCAAGGCCAACTCGATCGAGGGCGGCACGACAGAGGTGATGCTCGGCATCGTCGCCAAGCGTATCCTCGATTTGCCGGGGGCTTAAGTTCAGTCCTCATCCTGAGGAGCGGCCATCATGCCGCGTCTCGAAGGATGGCCACGGCCTCACGGTTCGAGACGGCGCGACGCGCCTCCTCACCATGAGGGTCGCCACCGAATTCACTCGACAGTCCTTTCTGGAGCCCATCATGGCCCTCGTCCTCACCGAAGAACAATCGATGCTCCGCGATTCAGCGCGCGGGCTGATCAGCGACAAGGCGCCGGTGTCGCACCTGCGGCACTTGCGCGACAGCAAGGATCCCACCGGCTTCTCCAAGGAGCTTTGGCATTCCTTCGCCGAGATGGGCTTTGCCGGCCTGCTGGTGCCGGAAGAATTCGGCGGCAGCGGTCTCGGATTCATGGAAGCCGGAATCGTGATGAAGGAGATCGGCCGCACCTTGATGCCGTCGCCCTTCCTCGCGACCTCAGTGGTTGCGGCGTCCGCGCTGAGCCGCGGCGGCAATGCCGCGCAGAAATCGGAATACCTGCCGAAGATTTCCAACGGCTCGCTGCTCGCGACGCTGGCGATCGACGAAGGCGCAAAACATCGCCCGCTCCAGACCAGCTTGCAGGCCGTGCGCGCCGGCAACGGGTTCAAGCTCTCCGGCGCCAAGGCGCTGGTGGTTGACGGCCACGTCGCCGATCTCCTGATCGTTGCCGCACGTAGCGTCGGCTCCGCAGGGGAGCGCGAAGGGCTGACGCTGTTCTTGGTCAATCCCAAAGCCAAGGGCGTTGCGATCGAGCGCACCATCATGGTCGACGCGCACAATGCGGCGCGGATCGAGTTCGCCAATGTGGAAGTCAATGCCGACAGCGTGCTCGGCGAGGTCGATCAGGGCGCCGCTCTGCTCGACGGCGTGCTCGACATCGGCCGCGGCGCGGTCGCCGCCGAGATGGTCGGCCTCAGCGACGAGGTCTTTGGCCGCACCGTCGAGTACCTCAAGAACAGAAAGCAGTTCGGCAAGCTGATCGGCGAATTCCAGGCGCTGCAGCACCGCGCCGCCGAGCTCTATGTCGACATCGAGATCACCCGCGCCGCCACCATGAAGGCGCTCCAGGTGCTGGATGCCGATGTCGCCAAGGCCGCCGCAGCAGTCGCCGTCGCAAAAGCCCGCGCCGGCACCACCGCCACGCGCGCGGTGCAGGAGGGCGTGCAGATGCATGGCGGCATGGGCATGACCGACCAGTTCGACATCGGCTTCTTCATGAAGCGCGCAAGGGTCTGCGAGGAATTGTTCGGCGACGCCAATTACCACACCGAGCAGCTGGCGCGCGCGCGGGGGTATTGAGGCGACGGCCTCAAGGGGCAGCAGGATGGTGCCTCAACCCGGGTGTCGTCCCGGCGAACGCCGGGATCCATAACCCCAGGGAATAGTTTGACGAAGGCTCGGAGTTTAGAGTGTCTCTCCGCGGTACTGTCACCTGCGCTTATCGATAGATCACGCGGTATGGGTCCCGGCGTTCGCCGGGACGACACCAGGGAGAGTCGCCCTTTCCTACCGCATCGGCGGCGCGTACTGCACGCCGCCGGCATTCCACAGCTGGTTCATGCCGCGCGGGATCTTCAGCTTCGACTTCTCGCCGATATTGCGCTCGTACATCTCGCCGTAATTGCCGACGTTGCGGATGATGCGGACGACCCAGTCCTTGGTGAGGCCGAGCTGCTCGCCGTAATTGCCCTCGGTGCCGACGAGGCGCATCACTTCCGGCTTCTTCGACTTCAGGGCCTCGTCGATGTTCTCCGAGCTGACGCCGAGCTCTTCGGCGTTGATCATGGCGTAGAGCGTCCACTTCACGATCATCATCCAGTCGTCGTCGCGCTGGCGCACGACGGGGGCGAGCGGCTCCTTGGAGATCATGTCCGGCAGGATCATGTGATCGCCGGGCTTGGTCAGGTTCAGCCTGAGCGCGTAGAGCTGCGAGACGTCGGCCGAGAGCGTGTCGCACTTGCCGGTGTCGTAGGCCTTCACGACATCGTCGAGCTTGTCGAACTTCACCTCGTCATACTTCATGTTGTTGGTACGGAAGTAATCGGCGACGTTGAGCGCGGTGGTGGTCCCGGTCTGCACGCAGACCTTGCTGCCGGTCAGGTCCAGCGAGGTCTCCTTGTTGCGTGACCGCGGCAGCATGAAGCCGGCACCGTCGTAATAGGCGACCGCGGGGAAGTAGAGATCGTAGTCGAGCTCGCGTGCCATGCTCCAGGTCGAGTTGCGCGAGAGGATGTCGACCTTCCGGCTCTGCAATTCCTTGAAGCGCTCGCTGGCGTCGAGCGGAACGAACTTCGCCTTGCCCGGATCGTTGAAGATCGCCGCGGCGACCGCGCGGCAGAAATCGACGTCGAAGCCGGTCCAGTTGCCCTTGTCGTCGGGGATCGAGAAGCCCGGCAGGCCCTTGTTGACGCCGCACAGCACCTCGCCGCGGCGCACGGTGCGCTTCAGCGTGCGGGTGTCGTAAAACTCGTAGATGATGGCGAGAACGGCGACCAGCACGGCGACCGCGAGCCCGATCAGCAGGCCGCCTCGAAAAGTGCGCATCATGTTACTCTCTCGAAAAATCGGGAAAAGGAATTGGGAGGGGAGCGCAGAGCATGATCCGGAAGATCATGCCATGAGCGTGATTCTCAGAGCTCGGGCTTCTGCCGGATGACCACCTTGGTGCCGACAGGGACGCGGTCGTAGAGATCGGCGACGTCGTTGTTGACGAGGCGGAAGCAGCCCGAGGACACCTTGGTGCCGATCGTGTCGGGGCGGTTGGTGCCGTGGATGCGGTAGACGGTGGTGCCGAGATACATGGCGCGGGCCCCTAACGGATTGCCGGGGCCGCCGGCCATGAAGCGCGGCAGGTAGGGCTGGCGCTGGATCATCTCCGGCGGCGGCGTCCAGTCAGGCCACTCCTTCTTGTTGGTGATGGTCACCAACCCCTGCCATTGAAAGCCGTCGCGGCCGACGCCGATGCCATAGCGGATCGCGCGCCCGCCAGGCTGCACCAGATAGAGGTGCCGTTCGGCGGTCGAGACGATGATGGTGCCCGGCGCTTCGGTGGTGCGGAAGTAAACGACCTGCTTCTGCCATTCCGGCTCGAGCTGGTAGGCGTCGTCGGCGACGAGGCCCGGCTCGTCGCCGCGGTCAGGCTGCTGGGCGGAGGCGGGGGGCGCAGACATGACGAGGCTCAAGGCTGCGACGGAGGCCGCCACAAGCAGCCCGGTCCGGCGACGAAAATCGGTCATGTGATGCTCTCCCCGCTGCCACAGCGCAAATCATTCAAAGCCATCAAACCTGAGGGGCAAGTTCATGGCAAGTTGATGGCGCGTCGCCCTAGTATGTCATGAGAATGCTTTGGGTTTTTGACGCGCCCCAGGCAATGCCACAAACAGGGGATGGCGCGAAAAGCTTAGGTCGTGGTCAAGGCGGTGCTGCGCTCCCTCCCCCGCTTGCGGGGGAGAGGGTGTCCCCTCTAGGGAGACTCCCCCATAGGAGAGAGCCCCCACCCGGCGCTACGCGCCGACCTCCCCCGCAAGCGGGAGAGGTTGCTCCGAGCTCGCAGCTAGATCACCTGAGCCAACAGGCATCGATGTCAGATCTTGTTGCTCTCCGGCGCGATCCCGAGTCGCCGCACGATCTCCGTCGCCACGGCCCGCGCCTCGACGCGCGAGCCGATGCGGGGGCTGCGAAACCTTTGTCCCGAATGCAATCGGATCACCACGATGCAGTGCTCGTCATCGGACCGGCCGCGGCGCTCGACCGTGATCGTCTTCACATCGTGCCCCTTGATATGATCCGCGCGCGGCGTACCGTCGCCCCACAGGCGTTCAACGCGAATGTCGGCTTGCCTGATGATCCAGAACGCGCCGGTGACGAGATTGGCGTATCGGTAGACCGCGAAGGCGGCGAGCGCGCCGAGCGGCAGCAGCAGGATGTCGACATGGCTCGGCGATAGCCCCCGCCAGAGCTTGTAGGCGTAGGGCACGGCGGACAACGCGACGGCGATCAACGCAACGATCCTGATGTCCCTTGCGGGAAACGGCTCGAGCGGCTCACCGAGACGCATCTCGGGATTGCTGGCATCGAGCGGATTGACCGGCGTCTCGACATTGGGGACGCCGAACTGTTCGGCGATCCGCGCCACGGTGTCATGAACGTGCGTGACATCGGAAATCGGAGGCGACGTCAGCCGCTCACCCGAGGCCAGCGTGAACGCCAGCTGGAAGCGGGCCTTTGCCCTCTTGCTGCCGGGAACCTGCAAGCCGGCGATGTCGTCTCTCGCGACGATCCGCGTGCGCAGTTTCCCGAACGGCCGCTGGTGCCCGATCAGGATCTCGTCGGGTGTGATGATCCACACCACCGCCGGCGCCATCATGATGCCGACGACGAATCCCGCGCCGACGAGCAGCGCGACCACGGAGATGATGATCTCCATGGTGTCGTGCGTGAACAGGCCCGGCGTGAAGCAGAGCGCGACGGCCGCCGCAAAAGCGGACATCACCAGCCGCTGCGCGATCGAAGAGCCTTCACGGAGGCGAATGTCGGTGCTGGGGGGCGTGTCGTCCATCGCGGGCGGATGATTGCGTCGCCCTGGAAACTCCACGGACGGGTCCGTGGAGTCAAGCAACAAGGCCGACAATCAAAACCCGCCGCGACGTCCGCGCCGCATCAGCTGCTGGCGTTCAGCAGCTTGGCCACGGTGCGGTCGATCTCGTCATAGCTGCCTTCGCCGGCGTGCTGGAACACGATCTTGCCGCTCTGGTCGATGATGTATTGCGCCGGCCAATATTGGTTGCGGTAGGCGCTCCAGGTCCTGGAATCATTATCCTGCGCCACCGGATAGGTGATGCCGTGGCGCTTCAGCGCGGCCTGCACGTTCGAAGCCGAGCGCTCGAACGGGAATTCCGGTGTGTGCACGCCGACCACGACGAGGCCCTTGTCCCGGTACTTGGCGTAGAGCTCGGTGACGTGCGGCAGCGTGTTGACGCAGTTGACGCAGCCATAGGTCCAGAAGTCGACCAGCACGACCTTGCCGCGGAGCTCAGTGAGGCTGAGCGGCTTGGAGTTGAACCAGGTGTTGATGCCGGCGAAGTCGGGCGCGGATTGCTGGCTTGCTGCGGCGACCTGGATCGGTGCTGCATCGGCGGTGACGACAGGCGTTGCACGTGCGGCCTCGTCGCAGAGGCCGGGGATGGCGGCGCCGGTGACGGCCATGCCGATCAGAGCGGCGGAAACGGCGAGCAGTTTGAAAGTCATGGGTGCGTCCTTTCGGTGAAGACTGAGGGATCACAGGCCGATCTGGCCGGTCGGGTAGAAGCCGGTGAGCCACGCCACGATGAGCGTGTCGTATTGGAAATAGGCGGCGAGCGCGAAGGCGATCACGACGATGCCGAAGCCCTGCTGCAGGCGCGGTGAGATTCGCGCCAGGCTGCGCACGCGCGTGGTCGCGGCCTGTCCGCCATAGGCTATTCCCAGCATCGGGATCGCCGCGCCAATGGCGTAGGCGACCAGCAGCGTGCCGGCCCAGCCGAGATTTTTCGATGTCGCAACCAGCGTCAGGATCGAGCCGAGCACAGGGCCGGCGCAAGGCGTCCAGACCAGGCCCAGCGTGGTGCCGAGCACGAGTCCGCCGAGCGCGCCGTCGCGTTGCGTGGCGCTGGAATTGCCGAGATCGAGCCAGCCATTGAGCCGGATCGACAGCCATTCGAATGGCGCCGGCCACAGCATCAGCAGGCCGAAGCCGAGCAGCAGGATCGAGGCGGCCTCACGCAGCAGATTCGGATCGAAATCGAACAGCCGTGTGATTGCGCCGAGCAGCAGCGCGACTGCTGAGAAGGACACGACGAAGCCGAGCGCTATCATCGCCGGACGCAGGTGCCCCGCGCGCCCGATCGAGGCGCCGAGCAGGATCGGCAGCATCGGCAGCGTACATGGCGCGGCGATGGTGAGGATGCCGGCAAGGAGAGCGAAGAGAAGTTCGAGCATGGCGCACTCGCGATGGAGGTCACGAGGGCAGTTCGGGTGCGGTGGGGCGCCCGTTACGCGGCGTCACGCCTTCGTGACGGGGACAGCTGCGAGCGGAACGGGAGGTGCGCTCCCTCGCCTGCGGGGGAGGGGTGGGGAGAGGGTATCTCCGCAACGGGACGCTCCCCCAGAGGAAAGAACCCTCACCCGGCCGCAAGCAAGCCGGAGAGGCGGGAGCCCGCGACGACGGGCGGAGCCCGCCAAACACAAAACGACCCGGAGGGGGGCATCCCGTCCGGGTCGCTGGAGGTTCTTGGGAGGTTTAAGCAAAACCGTATGTAAGCTTTATAGGGGGGAAGTTTTTCCGCCTGATGTTGTGCTTTGTTTCAATTGTTTCGTGGGCGGTAACACTTCCGTGTCCCCGGGGCAGGGCCCGAGATCGGGCCCTATCCCTTTGAAATCCTTGAAATCAGGCGGCGAAACGTTCGACGCCGCAGCCTTTAAGCAATTCGGCCAATTGCTTGCGGGCGTAGAACATCCGCGTCTTCACGGTGCTCTGGGGGATGCCGATGATCTGTCCGACCTCCTCCACCGACTTCTCGTGATAATAGATGAGGTTGATGATCTCGCGATGCGCGGGCGACAGCTTCTGCACGCAGGCGCGCAGGATGGCGCTGGTGTCACTGCGGTCGAGCGAGGTCTCGGGCGTGTCGTTACCGTCAGGAATCTGCCGCACGTCCTCCTGGTCGATGTCCTCGAAGCGGCGCTGGCGCATCGCGGTCAGGGCCTTGAAACGGGCGATCGAGAGCAGCCAGGTCGAAACCTGGGAACGGCCCTGGAACTGGCCGGCGGTCCGCCACACGTCGAGAAACACCTGGCTGACGAGGTCTTCCGCCGCGGTGGCGTCACGCACGATGCGCAGGATGAAGCGGTACACCCGCACATTGTGGCGGCAATAAAGGATGTGCATGGCCGTGCGGTTGCCGTCGGCAATGCTCTCGAGGAGCATGTCGTCCGAAGTCGCCTGAGCGGCGATGATGCTCTGGCTGGCCTGGGCGTTGATGGCGATGACGTTCAGCATGGACTTGGCTCCCCGTAGCGCCGCAACCGAGCGGCGTTTCCTTGGACCAAAGTGTTAATGAGCCAACGTTTCGGGACGTCTGCACGAAAAGCGGAAAATGGTTTCGTGCGCCGCCAAATTGTTTCGTCGAAACGGCCGCGACGAAACATTCGGGGCAAAAAAGCGTGGAATTTCAATATACGGAAAATACGGGACTGGGGGTTGGGAGGCGACCGCGGGCGCCCCGGAACGAATCCCGGCGATTTGCGTTCCGGCGTGCCGCGCTGTCGTCCCGGGGCGCGAAGCGGGTAGCCGGGACGGCGATGTCGCAGGGTAGGCAAAGGCGCGAAGCGCCGTGCCCACGATCTTTTCGCTATTATGGAGAGAACGGTAGGCACGCTTCCGCTTTGCCCACCCTACGGCACCTATCTGCGCCGCGCGCCCTTACGCTTTTTCGCCCTGCGGCGAGAACAGATAGCCGCCGCCGCGGATGGTGCGGATCACGGCCGGCTTGGCGGGATCGGGCTCGATCTTGCGGCGGATGCGCATGATGCGCAGGTCGACGGCGCGGTCGAAAGCTTCGGCGTCGCGCGCATTGGCCAATTCCAACAGGCGTTCGCGCGACAGCACGCGCTTCGGATTGGCCGCGAACACTTTCAACAGCCCGAACTCGGACGCCGTCAGCGGATGCTCGTTGCCCTCGTCGTCGCGCAAGGCCTGGGCTTCTAGATCGAGCCACTTTGTCCCGAACCGTACCAATTGCTCCTTGTCCGATTTCGCCGCCGCCTCCGGCGCCGCCGCCTTCGCCGGCACGCTTCGACGCAGCACCGAGCGGATCCGCGCCATCAGCTCGCGCAGCTCGCAGGGTTTGGCCACGTAATCGTCGGCGCCGAGCTCGAGCCCGACGACGCGGTCGATCGGGCTCGCGGTCGCGGTCAGCATGATGACCGGCACGTTGATGCGGCTCTTGAGGTCGCGGATGATCGAGAGGCCGTCCTCCTCGGGCATGTTGAGGTCGAGCACGACGAGATCGGGCATGCTGCTCTGGATCGCGGTGCGGAGCGATTTGCCGCCGTCGCACAGCGTCACGGTGAAGCCGTGCATCTTGAGATAATCGCCGACCATCTCCCGGGCCGGGGCTTCATCGTCGACGATCATGATGTGCTGGCTTTGGGTCATGGCGGCTTGATCACGGCATTTCGGTCGCGGGGAGGGTGATGGTGAAGGTCGAGCCCTTGCCGGGCCCGTCGCTATCGGCAGTCACCTCGCCGCCATGCATGTCGACGATGCGCTTGACGATGGAGAGCCCAAGCCCGGTCGAGCTCTCGCCGGCGGTCGGCTTGGCCGACAGCCGCTGAAAGCGGCCGAACAGGCGGCCGAGATCCTCCGGCGACAGGCCGGCGCCCTCGTCGCTGACGCAGACGATGGTGTCGCTGCCCTCGTGGCTGACGGTGACGTCGATCCTGCCGCCTATCGGCGAATATTTGATGGCGTTGCTGATGAGATTGTCGATCGCCTCGCGGATGCGATCGGTGTCGCACATGGTGACGATGTTGGCCGGGGCGGTGACGCTGATCGCCTGCTGCTTGTTGACGGCCAACGGCTGGTTGGCTTCGGCGACCTCCTTGACCAGGGCGGCGACGTCGACCGGCTCGCGGCGGATGGTGATGTCGAAGGCATCGGCCATCGCGTCCGAGATCAGATGGTCGACCATCGTGGTCAGGCGCTTGGTGGCGTCGCGGATGTGGTCGACCTGGGCGGCCACGCCGCTTTGCGATGCGCCGGTCGAGATCAGCTCTTTCAGCATCTCGGTGCGGCCGAGGATGACGCCGAGCGGATTCTTCAGATCGTGCGCGACGGTGCCCAAAATCTCATTCTTGAAGCCGTTGGCGCGCTGCAGCCGCAGCCATTGCGCGGAGAGGCGGCGGTTGGCCTGCATCAAGGCGCGGGTGCGCTGGGCGACTCGGTCCTCCAGCTGCGTGTTGGCGTCCTGGAGCTGCTGGTAGAGGATGACGTTGTCGAAGGCGATCGAGAGCCTGGAGGAGAAGATCTCGACCAGCGAGCGGTCGGTCTCGGACAGATCGCGCTCGGCCTGCAGCAGCACCACCACCTCGCGGCCGGATCCGGTGCGCAAATAGATCACGCTGCGGTGGTCGGCGAATTCGTTCTTGCGGCGCTGGAACGCGGCCTCGACCATCTCGCGCAGATCGGGGTCAAGCGCCTTCGACGTCGTGGTGCCGATGAAGCGGCTGTAGCAGCCGCTGCCGGCGAGCACCGAGAGTTCGGGATCGATGCCGCCATTGTCGCGCAGAACCAGGATACCGGCGCAGTCGACGTTGAGCAGCGAGGCGAGCTGGGTCAGCACGCCCTCGGCGAGCCGCTGCATCGACTTGAAGTCGTATAGGGTCGATGCCGCGTCGATGATGATCTCGAGCCCGCGCCGCGTCTGCACCATGCGCTCGAGCTGCTGATAGGAGCGCAAAGCCGCGGTCAGCGAGGTGAACAGCTTGTCGGCGGTGAGCTCGGTCTTGGCCTTGTAGTCGTTGATGTCGTACTGCACGATCACGCGCCGCTCGGGCGCCTGGCCTGGCTGGCCGGTGCGCAGGATGATGCGCACGGTCTCGTTCCGGATCTCGTTGCGGATGAACTCGACCAGCTCGAGGCCGGCGACGTCGGTCTCCATGATGACGTCGAGCAGCACGGCGGCGATGTCGCTATGCTCGGCCATCAGCTTGCGGCCTTCCGCCGCCGAATAGGCCGACAGGATCTCGATGCCCTGGCCGTTCAGGCTGTAATCCGAGAGAGCAAAGCGCGTGCCGTCATGCACCGCCGGATCGTCGTCGATGACGGCGATCTTCCATTTCCGGGCGTTGCTATCCTCCGACGCGGTACCGGTGTCGTCGATCAGGTGGAGGACATCGTCCTGTTCGGCCATTGAGAAGTCCCGTCACTTTCTGTGCTTTGCGCGCCGCCCTTGGCGACCCGGGGCATGATAATGCGAAAAGTAGTGCCTTGTCCCAGCTTGGATTCCAGCATCATGCGGCCGCCGAGCTGCTGGGTGACGAGGTTATAGACGATGTGCAGGCCGAGGCCCGTGCCGCCTTCATTGCGCCGGGTGGTAAAGAAAGGGTCAAAAGCCTGGCGCTGCACGTCGGGGGTCATGCCGGCCCCGTCATCGGTGAAGATGATCTCGATGTCCTCGGTCCCGCGTGGCCGCGCCGAGATCGTGATGGTGCCGGCGCGCCCGTCGGCGAAGGCGTGGTTGGCGGCGTTGAGGAACAGGTTGGTCAGGATCTGGCCATAGGAGCCCGGATAGCCGTCGAGCAGCAGCCCCTCGGGCACATCGACCTGGAGTGTGATCGGCGAGCGCTTCAGCATCGGACGCAGGCTGGCGATGATCTGGTCGGTGGCCTCGCTGAGCGAGAATTGCCGCCGCTCGGCATGCGAGCGGTCGACCGCGACCTGCTTGAACGACTGGATCAGCTCGCCGGCGCGCTGGAGATTGGCGACCAGCTGCTGCGAGGCGTCGCGCGAGGATTGCACGAATTCTTCCAGCTGCGAGCGGCGCAAGCCCCCGTCGCCCTTGAGCTGGGCCTCGAAGATCTCGCTGCGTCGGGCAAAGCTGGAGGCAACGGTCAGGCTGATGCCGATCGGGTTGTTGACCTCGTGCGCAACGCCGGCAACGAGGCCGCCGAGCGCCGCCAGCCGTTCGGCATCGATCAAATTCTGCTGTGCGGTATTGAGCTCGAACAGCGCGCTCTCGGCCTTTTCCTTGGAGGCGCGCAGCTCGTCCTCGGTCTGGCGCTTGGCGATCGCGTTCTCGCGGAACACCTCCACCGCGCGCGCCATGGCGCCGACCTCGTCGCGGGCCTTGGTGCCCTGCACCTCGCGGTCGAGGTCGCCGAGCGTGATGGCGCGCATCGCCGCCATGATCTGCTGCAGCGGCAGCCGGATCGACAGCGCGATCATGACGCCGGCGGTGAGGATGATGCCGAGGAAGATCACCGCGATCGACAGCACCCGCCGCGAAATATCCGCCAGCGTGCGGTCAAACGTCTCCTGCGCCTTCTGCTCGCGCTGGCGCATCTTGGTGGAGAGGTCGTCGATGGCGCCGATCGCCTCGGCTTGGCTGGCGTCGATGGTGTTGCGCAAGAGCTCGGTGCGGCTCGCAAGCTGCTCGGAGAGCTTTGCAAAGCCCTCGCGCAGCGCGGCGGTGCGGGCCCCGAGCCGCTGCAGCGCCATGCGCTGGAGATCGTTATCGGCGAGATCGATCATCACGGGGATGGTCCTCTCAATCGTTTCGGTATTGCGGCGCGCGTCGTCGGCCGCGCCCGTCGACAGCGACAGGTAATAGGAATTGGCCGCCACCAGCATCGCGGTGAAGGCCTCGCGGGATTTACCGAGCGAGGGCCAGATCAGCGCGTCGCGGTGGCCGGTGGCGCCTTCGATGATGGAGTAGAGGCCCGCCATGTCCCGGGCCGGGCCCTGCACCTGCTCTTCATAGGTCTTGGCGATGGTGGCCTGCACGCTGCGCAGCTCGCCGAATCCGTTAAGGAAGCGGTCGGTTGTGCGCTCCAGCTCCTCGACCGAGCCCGACAGCATCGGATCCTTGGCGGCGCGGTTGGACAGCGTGCCGAGCACCGCCTCGCGCAGCAGCAGGATCTCGGCGAACAGGTCCGGGCTCGGCTGGTTGATGTAGCGGTGGATCAGATTGTGCAGGCGCCCGGTTTCGCTTTCGAGCAGCGCCAGGATCCGGTCGGATTCGCGCACCTGACGGACGTCGTCCCAGGCCGAGCCCAGCACCTGCGCGCCGTTCCAGATCATCGCCACCAGCACCACCACCACGGCGGAATTCAGCGCGGCGATCGACAGGATTCGCCAGCGGATCGGCACCGCCCGCAACGCGCCGACGATGCGCGCGCGCAGCCGTCCGATCGGGCCGGGCGGCTGCTCCGCGTGATCCTGATGTCCAAGCGCAGCCAACGCGGCTCACTCCACCTTGCGAATGCGTTCGATCAGCGCGGCCGCGGCGGGATCGCGCGCGGCCTTGGCGTAGATCGGGGCCATCGCGTCCTCGAACGGCTCGCGGTCGATGTCCCTGATGATGGTGACGCCGGCGTCCTGCGCCTTGCGCTGCGACTGCTCCTCGAGGTCGCGCCATTTCTCGCGCATGAACCGGCTGGAGCGCTGCGCGGCCTCCCGGAAGATCTTCTGGTCGTCCGGCGACAGGCTCTGCCAGGCCTTCAGCGAGATCACCAGCACCTCGGGGCTCATCGTGTGCTCGGTGAGGGTGTAATGGCCGGCAAGCTTGTAATGGTCCGTCGTCACGAAGGAGGGCCAGTTGTTTTCGGCGCCGTCGATCAAATGATTGGCGAGCCCGGTGAGCACCTGTCCATAGGGCAGCTCGACCGGCTCGGCACCGAGCGCGCGGATCATCTGGCTCATCAACTCCGACTGCTGTACCCGGATCCGCAATCCCTTGAGATCCGTAAGACTCCTCACCGGCCGGACACCGTTGTAGATCGACCGCGCGCCGGAATCGTAAAAGGCGAGCCCGACGAAGCCGTAAGGCTCGAAGCTATCAAGGATCTCACTGCCAATTGGCCCGTCCAGCACCTTCTGCATGTGCTCGATGGACCGGAACAGGAACGGCATGGCGAGCACGTTCATCGCCGGAACGAAGTTGCCGATCAGCGCCACATTGGTCCGGTTGAGGTCGATCGCACCGGCCCGGGTCTGCTCGATGGTCTCCTTTTCCTCGCCGAGCTGACGGGAGTGAAACACTTTGATCTCGTGGCGGCCGCCGCTGCGCTCGGCGATCAGGGCGCCCATGTAGCGCAGCGCCTGGACGGTCGGGTAATCCTCGGTCTGGGTGTCGGCGGCGCGAAATTCGCGCGCAGCGGCACCCGTCGCGCGCATGCTCATCGAGACTGCGGCGAGCAGAAGCGCGACGAAGATCACCCCGGTCCGCGAGAGTTCGGCACGGTTCAACACTGGCACACTCAACCCCTCAGTGGTGGAGTCTATGGCGGGGGCAAAAGGTTCAATGCAATCTAGCAGATGGTCAGGGGAAGGCCATCCCGCCGCGGGGCTGGGACCGATTGTGCGGCGCGGCCGGCGCGCATTCCCGGTTGAAACCGGATATGCCGCGCCGTAAGCAGGGCGGCCGCCTTTTTGTCGTGCGGCTCGGGAAGAGCCACCGTGACTTCAGCATTGCGCTTTTTGCATGTCGTCGCCGCCATTGCGGCTCTCTCATGGGCTGTCCCAGCGGGCGCTACCACCGACATCGCGCTGTGGCACGCCATGTCCGGCGAGCTGGGGCGGCAGCTCGAAAAGCTCGTCTCCGACTTCAACGCCTCGCAGTCCGATTACCGCATCGTGCCGGCCTACAAGGGCAACTACACCGAGACCGTGACGGGCGCGATCTTCGCCTTCCGCTCGCGCAGCCAGCCCGCGATCGTCCAGGTCAACGAGGTCGCCACCGCCACCATGACCGCGGCCAAGGGCGCGATCTATCCGGTGTTCAGCCTGATGCGGGACCAGGGCGAGCCGTTCTCGCTCACCGACTATCTGCCCGCGGTCTCCGGCTATTACACCGACGCGGCGGGCAATCTGCTGTCGTTCCCGTTCAATTCCTCGACGCCGATCCTTTACTACAACAAGACCATGTTCCGCGACGCCGGCCTCGATCCGGAGATGCCGCCGAAGACCTGGCCGGCATTGGGCATCGCCGCAAAGCGCCTGCGCGACCATGGCGCGGTGTGCGGCTTCACCACGTCCTGGCCGTCCTGGATCCATGTCGAGAATTTCTCCGCCTTCCACAATCTGCCGGTGGCGAGCCGGGCCAACGGCTTTGCCGGGCTGGATGCGGAATTGACCATCAACAATTCCGTTCTCGTGCGTCACGTCGCCCAGCTCGCCGAATGGCAGAAGACCAAGGTGTTCGACTATGGCGGCCGCGGACAAGCGGCCGAGCCGAGCTTCCAGAACGGCGAATGCGGCATCTTCATCGGCTCCTCGGCGACGCGCGCCGACATCAGGGCGAACTCGAAATTCGAGATCGGCTACGGCATCATGCCGTATTGGCCCGACGTGAAGGATGCGCCGCAGAACTCGATCATCGGCGGCGCTACGCTGTGGGTGCTGCGCGACCGGCCGCGCGCGGAATACAAGGGCGTGGCGCGGTTCTTCGCCTATCTGTCGCAGCCCGGCGTGCAGGCCGCCTGGCACCAGAACACCGGGTACCTGCCGATCACCCGCGCCGCCTTCGAGCTGACGCGGTCGCAAGGCTTTTACGAGCGCAATCCGGGCTCGGCGATCTCGTTCGAGGAGATCACGCTGCATCCGCCGACCGAGAATTCGAAGGGCATCCGGCTCGGCTCCTTCGTCCTGATCCGCGGCGCGATCGAGGACGAGCTGGAGCAGGCCTTTGCCGGCCACAAGAGCGCGCAAGCAGCGCTCGATTCCGCCGTCGAGCGCGGCAACAAGCTGCTCCGCCAGTTCGAGCGCGCCAGTCCGGACAGGTAGCATGTTGCGAATGAGCGGAGCTATGGCCGCGAGCACGATGCGCTCCCTCTCCCGCTTGCGGGGGAGGGTTGGGGAGAGGGTGTCTCCACAACGGGATAATCCCCCAGAGGAGAAAACCCTCACCCGCGCCTTCGGCGCGACCTCTCCCGCAAGGCAAGCGGGAGAGGTGCAACGTCTCTCTGGCTTGTACCGAGACAACCAAAGCTAACCCCGTTTTCGATACGCAAGCGCTAATGACAATCGCGCCGTCGCGACAGCTGCCAGACCTCACCGACGCCCAGAGCTTCCGCGCCTTCCGCTCCGATGCGCCGCGTTGGCTCCCAATCGCGCTCGACATCGCGCGCGGCCATGGTCTCGATACCAGCGCGCCGCATCAGTTTGCGACCGGCACCAATCTGGTGATCGGCCTCGGCGACAAGCTTATCCTGAAGATATTCCCGCCGCTGCTCCGCGCCCAATTCGTCTCCGAGCGCGGTTCGCTGACGCAGCTGAAGGGCCGTCTCGACCTGCCGATCCCCGAGATCGTTGCCGAAGGCGTGCGAGACGGCTGGCCTTATCTGATCATCACGCGCCTTGCCGGCACGCTCGGCTCGGAGGTCTGGCCTTCTCTGCCGGAACACCAGAAGGAGCGCGTGCTGCGCCATATCGGCGAGACCATCGCGGCCGTCCAGCGCGTCCCGCCCGGGCCGCTCGCTGGAATCGAGCCGCGCTGGGATGATTTCATGCGGCAGCAGATCCAGGGCTGCAAGGCACGGCACACCCGTCTCGGCCTTGCGCCAAAGTTTCTCGCTGGCCTCGATGATCTCCTACGCGATGCGGAAAAGCTCATCCCGATGGATGCGCCGCCGGTGATTCTGATCGGCGAATATATTCCCGAGAACTTCCTGCTTGCCTGCGACGATGGCGAGTGGTCGCTCGCCGGCCTGTTCGACTTCGGCGACGTGCTGGCGGGATGGCGCGATTACGACCTGCTCGGCCCCAGTGCGTTCATGGCGGCGGGCCGACCGGGCCGGGTGAAGAGCCTGCTCGAAGGCTTTGGCTATTCAAAACCTGATTTCGCGCTCAAGCGCCGGCTGATGGCCCTGATGCTGCTGCACCGTGCCAGCGACCTCAACAGCCACATCTGCATCGAGGGCTGGCAGGAGCAGGCGGATGATTTGGTTGAGCTTCAAGAGCTGATCTGGCCGGGGTGAGCGATCCACGCCTCCCCGTCATTGCGAGGAGCCCTTGCGACGAAGCAATCCAGACTGTCGCCGCGGCAAAAGTCCGGATTGCTTCGCTGCGCTCGCAATGACGGGTTTGCTGCACGAGCCCCGATCCTCTCGAGAGCCGCGACCCATGGGATAAGGCGCCTGAAGGAGGTGCCGGCAAACAGGGCTACCAAATTTGCCTGCTTATTTTTTGATCAATATCATCTCTTTGTATGCAACGATGAGGCTCGCTCGACCTCGTACGGCGATCGCGATGACCCGTATATCCTTCATTTTCAATGGCTTGGGCGGCGCTTGAGCCACTCTTAAGCCTTGGCACGAACCTTGCGAATCCAGTTCCAACCAAAACTTTTGCGTTGGAGCATTTCATGAAGCGCCGCGATTTCCTCAAGTCCGTGTCCGGATTGGCCGCCGGAGCGGCGCTTCCGGCCGTGCCGTCCGCGATCTCCACCGCCTATGCCGATGCCCGCTCGGAGACGCTCTTGATCGTCTCCGAAGGCGGCCCCAACAATCTCGACATCCACGGCGTCGGCACCAACGTGCCCGGCTATGAGGTGTCCTGGAATTGCTACGACCGCCTGATCAGCCACGAGATGAAGAGCGGTCCCGGCGGCGTCCCCTATTACGACCGCGACAAGTTCAAGGGCGAGCTCGCCGAGGACTTCAAGATCGACGACATGTCGGTCACCTTCAAGCTGCGCAAGAACGCCAAATTCCACGACGGCACGCCCGTCACCGCCAAGGACGTGAAATGGTCGCTCGATCGTGCCGTCAGCGTCGGCGGCTTTCCGACCTTCCAGATGAGCGCGGGCTCGCTGACCAAGCCGGAGCAGTTCGTCGTCATCGACGATTACACCGTACGCGTCGACTTCCTGAAGAAGGACAAGCTGACGATTCCCGATCTCGCCGTGATCGTGCCCTGCATCGTCAACTCCGAGCTCGTGAAGAAGAACGCCAGCGAGAAGGATCCCTGGGGTCTGGAATTCACCAAGCAGCAGACCGCGGGCTCCGGCGCCTACAAGGTGACGAAGTGGACCGCCGGCACCGAAGTCATCATGGAGCGCAACGACGACTGGGTCTGCGGTCCGCTGCCGAAGATCAAGCGCGTGATCTGGCGTATGGTGCCGCAGGCCGGCAACCGCCGCGCGCTCTTGGAGCGCGGCGACGCCGACATCTCCTACGAGCTGCCGAACAAGGACTTTCAGGAGATGAAGGCGAACGGCAAGCTCAACGTGGTGTCGCTGCCGTTCTCCAACGGCATCCAGTATATCGGCATGAACGTCACCAAGCCGCCCTTCGACAATCCGAAGGTGCGCCAGGCCGTCGCCTACGCGCTGCCCTATCAGAAGATCATGGACGCCGTGATGTTCGGCCTCGCCAACCCCATGTTCGGCGCGGCGAAGGACAAGCCGACCGAGGTCGCCTGGCCGCAGCCGCACAAATTCAACACCGACATGGAGAAGGCGAAGGCGCTGCTGACTGAAGCCGGCTATGCAGGCGGTTTCGAGACCACGATCTCGTTCGACCTCAACTTCGCCGGCGTCAACGAGCCGCTCTGCGTGCTGGTGCAGGAGAGCCTCGCCCAGATCGGCATCAAGACCACCATCAACAAGGTGCCCGGCGCCAACTGGCGCACCGAATTGAACAAGAAGGAGATGCCGCTCTTCACCAACGTGTTCTCGGGCTGGCTCGATTACCCCGAATACTTCTTCTACTGGTGCTATCACGGCAACAATTCCGTCTTCAACACCATGAGCTACAAGTCGGCGGAGATGGACAAGCTCATCGACGGCGCGCGCACCGCAGCGGCAAGCGGCGACAAGGCGGCCTACGATGCCGACGTGAAGGGCTTCGTCGATCTCGCCTTCACCGACATCCCGCGCATCCCGCTGTACCAGCCGTTCGTCAACGTCGCGATGCAGAAGAACATCAGCGGCTACCAATATTGGTTCCACCGGCGGCTGGACTATCGCGCGATGGCGAAGGGGTGAGGTCAGGCGATTGGCGAGTAGGGCGAGGCAATCGGATATGGCGTTCGGAGGCTTATCGGCTGGTTCGGGTCGCCTCTCCCGCTTGCGGGGGAGGCCGACGCGCTCGAAGAGCGCGGCGGGTGGGGGTTCTCTCCACACGGAGAACCCCAATGCGGAAGCACCCCCACCCCAACCCTCCCCCGCAAGCGGGAGAGGGGGCGCAGTTGTGCCTGTTGCGTCATCTTCTCTCTCCACGGGAAGTCGCCCATGCTGACCATGATCGGCAAGCGGTTGATGTTCGCGATTCCCTCGCTGATCGGGGTCGTCATCGTCACCTTCCTGCTGACGCGCGCGCTGCCGGGTGATCCCGCCGCCTACTTCGCCGGTCCCGCCGCGACCAAGGAAGCCGTCGAGCAGATCCGCAAGAAGCTCGGCCTCGACAAGCCGCTGATCGAGCAATTCTTCCGCTACACCAATGATCTCGCCCATGGCGATTTCGGCAACTCGCTCACCACGGGCCAGCCGGTCGCCGCCGAAATCCGCAACCGCCTGCCGGCGTCCGCCGAGCTGACGCTGCTGGGCCTGATCGTCTCGGTCGTCATCGCCATTCCGCTCGGCGTGTTAGCTGCGACACGGCCGGGGTCATGGATCGACCATCTCTGCCGTGTCACGACGACGGCCGGCGTCTCGCTGCCGGTGTTCTTCACCGGCCTCGTGCTGGTCTATGTGTTCTACTTCCGGCTCGGTTGGTCGCCGGCGCCGCTCGGTCGTCTCGACGTGTTCTACAGCGCGCCGCCGACCGTGACCGGCTTCTATCTGATCGACACCCTGATCGCGCGCGACCTCGAGGCGTTCCGCTCGGCGCTGAGCCAGCTCATCTTGCCGGCGACGACGCTGGCGATCTTCTCGCTGGCGCCGATCGCGCGCATGACGCGCGCCTCGATGCTGGCGGTGCTGGCATCGGAATTCGTCCGCACCGCGCGCGCCAGCGGCCTGTCGCCGGCGACCGTGATCGTCACCTACGCCTTCCGCAACGCGATGTTGCCCGTCATCACCACGCTCAGCATGGTGTTCTCGTTCCTCTTGGGCGCCAACGTGCTGGTGGAAAAGGTGTTCGCCTGGCCCGGCATCGGCTCCTATGCGGTGGAAGCGCTGATCTCGTCGGATTTCGCGCCGGTGCAGGGCTTCGTGTTGACCATGGCCGTCATGTACGTGCTGCTCAATCTCGTGATCGACATCTTGTACGGCGTGATCGATCCGCGTGTGAGACTTGAAGGCTAGGGGGACTGCATGAGCTCCGTTGCGCCTGCTGTTGAACCTGTCGGCCCGGCCCGCACCCCGGGACTATCGGCGATCCTCGAACAGACCCGCTATGTTCTCAGCGAGAACAAGGTCACCGGCTTTGCCTTCGCATTGCTGGTCCTGATCCTCGCCGCCGCCATCTTCGGCCCCTATGTCGTGCCCTATGATCCGCTTGCCTCCGACACCGCCGCGGCGTTGAAGCCGCCGTCGGCGGCACACTGGTTCGGCACCGACCAGCTCGGCCGCGACATCTTCAGCCGCGTCATCGTGGCGACACGGCTCGACACCTTCATCGCGGTCGCCTCGGTCGCGCTGGTGTTCCTGATGGGCGGGCTCGCCGGCATCGCGGCGGGCTATTTCGGCGGCTGGACCGATCGCATCGTCGGCCGCATCGCCGACACCATCATGGCCTTCCCGCTGTTCGTGCTGGCGATGGGCATCGTCGCCGCGCTCGGCAACAGTGTGCAGAACATCATCCTGGCGACCGCCATCGTGAACTTCCCGCTCTATGCCCGCGTCGCGCGCGCTGAGGCCAATGTCCGCCGCAATGCCGGCTTCGTGCAGGCCGCGCGGCTCTCCGGCAACGGCGAATTCCGCATCCTGCTGGTGCACATCCTGCCGAACATCATGCCGATCATGATCGTGCAGATGTCGCTGACCATGGGCTACGCCATCCTCAATGCCGCGGGCCTGTCCTTCATCGGCCTCGGCGTCCGTCCGCCTACGGCCGAATGGGGCATCATGGTCGCCGAAGGCGCCGGCTTCATGGTCTCAGGCGAATGGTGGATCGCGCTCTTCCCGGGCCTCGCGCTGATGATCGCCGTGTTCTGCTTCAACCTCCTCGGCGACGGCCTGCGCGACATCGTCGACCCCCAGCGGAGGACGTGATGGCAAATGTTCGGCCAAAATTCTCCAACGATTCCAACGCCATTCTACTGTGCATGGGGTTGTTCTCGCATTTTTTGAATGACGGCAGGCCCGCATGACCGCCCAGCCGCTGCTCGACGTCCGAGACCTCACCGTCGAATTCACCACCCGCCGCGGCATCGTCAAGGCCGTGCAGCACGTCAACATCTCCGTCGCCAAGGGCGAGACGCTGGCCATCGTCGGCGAGTCCGGCTCCGGCAAGTCGGTGACGTCCTATGCGGTGATGCGCATCCTCGATCGTGCGGGCCGCATCGCCGAAGGCTCGGTGATGTTCTCCGGCATCGACGTCAAGGCGGCGAGCGAAGACCAGTTGCGCGATCTGCGCGGCCGCGAAGTCTCGATGATTTTCCAGAACCCGCGTGCGGCACTGAATCCGATCCGGAAAGTCGGTGATCAGATCGAGGACGTGCTGCGCACCCATGTGCAGCAGGCCCAGGTTAGAGATCACGGCGAGAAGGCGATCGAGGCGCTGGAGCAGGTCAAGATCGCCCGACCGCGCGAGCGCTACCACGCCTATCCGTTCGAGCTTTCGGGAGGCATGTGCCAGCGCGTCGTCATCGCGCTCGCGCTCGCCTGCAATCCGCAGCTTCTGATCGCGGACGAGCCGACCACCGGCCTCGACGTCACCACCCAGAAGGCGGTGATGGACCTGATCGTCGAGCTGACCAGGCGCCGCGCGATGTCGACCATTCTGATCACGCACGATCTCGGCTTGGCTGCCGCCTATTGCGACCGCGTCGTGGTGATGGAGAAGGGCCGCGTGGTCGAGACAGCCAAGGCTGCCGACATTTTTGCCAACCCGCAGCATCCCTACACCAAGAAGCTGATGCGCGCGACGCCGCGGCTTGGTGTGTCGTTGCGAGACTTGCTGCCGGAGGAAGAATCTGCGGCGGCCTCCTTCGCCTCTCCCCGCGTGCGGGGAGAGGCCGACACGCGCAGCACAGCGAGTGGTGAGAGCCAGCCCCTCCTGCTCGTCGACAAGCTCGTGAAAGAATATCCCCGCCAGGGCGCCACCGCGGTGCTCGGAAAGCTGTTCGGCCGCAAGCCGCCCGTCGAGCCTGAAATGTTCCGCGCCGTCGACGGTATCAGCTTCGCCATCGGCCATGGCGAGAGCGTCGGGCTGGTCGGCGAATCCGGCTGCGGCAAATCGACGACGTCGATGATGGTGATGCGGCTTTTGGACCAGAGCTCCGGCCTGATCCGGTTCGACGGCGAGGATATCGGCGGCATCGCTCCCGCTTCTTTCGCCCGCCTGCCGCAGCGCAGCCGCATCCAGATGGTATTCCAGGATCCGACCGACAGCCTCAATCCGCGCTTCACCGCCGCGCGCGCCATTGCGGACCCGCTTCTGCAGCTCGGCGATATCAGGGGACGCGACGCGCTCCGCGCGCGCTGCGAGGAGCTCGCCACCATGGTCGGCCTGCCGCACAATCTGCTCGACCGCTTCCCGCATCAATTGTCCGGCGGGCAGAAGGCCCGCGTCGGCATCGCCCGCGCCATCGCGCTGCATCCAAAGCTCGTCATCCTCGACGAGCCGACGGCGGCGCTCGACGTCTCGGTTCAGGCGGTCGTGTTGAACCTGCTTCAGGACCTCAAGGCGCGGCTAGGTATGAGCTATCTGTTCGTCTCGCATGATTTGAATGTGGTGCGCTTGTTGTGCGATCGTGTCATTGTGATGCGGACGGGTCGAATCGTCGAGGAAGGCTCTTCCGAGCAGGTCTTGCGCGATCCGCGGGACGACTACACCAAGGAGCTGCTGACGGCGATCCCGCATCCGCCGTTGCCGGTGCATTGAGAGATTGTTTGGGACGCGTGATGGCCGAACCGCTGGACGATTATATCGACGCCGTATCGAAAGCGCTGGCGCTGCCGGTGGAAGAGGCCTGGAGGCCTGCGGTGCGCGCCAACCTCGAAGTCTCGCTGCGGCTTGGCCGCATGGTCGACGAATTCGCGCTGCCGGACGAGACCGAGCCGGCGCCGATTTTCACCGCTTGATGTTGCCATGACCAGCAAGCCAGAGATGACGGCCGCAGGAATAGCGAGCGCGGTCGCGGCCCGCAAAATGTCCGCGCTAGATGCCACGGAAGCAGCGCTGGCGCGCATCAAGCAGCACGATGGCATCCTCAATTCCTTCACCGACGTCACTGCCGATCGCGCCCGCGCCAAGGCGCGCGCCATCGATGCCGACATTGCCGCCGGCAAGCCGATCGGCCCGCTCGCCGGTGTCCCCTTCGCGGTGAAAAACCTGTTCGACGTCGCCGGGCTGCCAACGCGCGCAGGTTCGAAGATCAACCGCGACCTCGCACCGGCCAAACGTGACGCCACGCTGATCGAGCGGATGGAGGCGGCCGGCGCCGTGCTGGTCGGCGCGCTCAACATGGGCGAATACGCCTACGACTTCACCGGCGAGAACGTCCATGACGGTCCCTCGCGCAATCCGCACGACACCACGCGGATGACCGGCGGCTCGTCCGGCGGCTCGGGCAGCGCCGTCGGCGGCGCGCTGGTGCCGATCGCGCTCGGCTCGGACACCAATGGCTCGATCCGCGTGCCGTCCTCGTTCTGCGGCATCTTTGGCCTGAAGCCGACCTATGGCCGGCTGTCGCGGGCGCGCTCGTTCCCGTTCGTCGCGAGCCTCGACCATCTCGGCCCGTTCGCACGCTCGGCCACCGATCTCGCGCTCGCCTATGACGCGATGCAGGGCCCGGACGCGGAGGACAGCGCCTGCACCACGCGCGGGCTGGAGCCGACGCTGCCGCTGCTCGCCAATCCGGTGTCGGACCTGCGCATTGCGGTTGCCGGGGGATACTTCCAGAAGAACGTGTTTCCGGAAGCCGTCGAAGCGGTCAGCCGCGTCGCCAAGGCGCTTGGTGCCACTGACGTGATCGATATCCCCGAAGCCGCGCGCGCCCGCGCGGCGGCCTATGTTATCACCACCACCGAAGGCGCCTCGTTGCATCTCGATCGCCTGCGCAAGCGCCCGAACGATTTCGATCCGGCGGTGCGCGACCGCTTGATCGCAGGCGCCATGGTGCCGGCGCCGCTGGCCGACCGCGCCCAGAAATTCCGCCGCTGGTATCGCGCTCAGCTCGCGGAGATATTCAAGTCAGTCGACGTGCTGCTCGCGCCGGCAACGCCTTGCACCGCACCGAAGCTCGGCCAGGTGAATTTCAATCTCGACGGCGTCGAGCTGCCGGTGCGCGCCAATATCGGTATCCACACCCAGCCGATCTCGTTCATCGGCCTGCCGGTGGTGGCAGTCCCGGTGCCGCTCGAGCCGCTGCCGATCGGCGTGCAGATCATCGCTGCGCCCTGGCGCGAGGACATTGCGCTCCGCGTTGCGTATGCGTTGGAAAAGATGGGCGTCGTCGCTGCGCCGTCGCCGAGAGGAATTTGAGATGGAGATCGATCTCCCCGAAGTGATCGCGGACGTCAAAGCCGCGTTCGATCGTTATGAGCAGGCCCTCGTCAGCAACGACGTTGCCGTGCTCGGTGAGCTCTTTCGCAAGGATCCCCGTACGCTGCGCTATGGCATCGGCGAGAACCTCTACGGCTATGAGGCGATAAGCGGATTCCGCGCCGCGCGCTCGCCGGTCGGCCTCAACCGCCGCACCGCCAAGACGGTCATCACCAGCTATGGCCGCGATACGGCCGTCGCCTCCACCCTGTTCTATCGCGACACGGCGCCGGGCAAAGTCGGCCGGCAGATGCAGACCTGGATCCGCTTTCCCGAGGGTTGGCGCGTCGTCGCTGCCCATGTCAGCGTCATCGACGAGCCGAAAGAGATCGCATGACGCTTGACGATCTTCCGCAGGGAGCATTGCCGACCGAACCGGTGGTGCCGCGCGTCGACCGGGCGCAGCGGAGCGTGCATAAGGTCACGCGCGCCGAGGAACTGCGCCTGCAGCTCGCCGACGAGATCGTGCGCGGCGCCCTGGCCCCCGGCGCACCGCTGGACGAGACCGACGTCGCGCGCCGCTTCAACGTCTCACGGACGCCGGTGCGCGAGGCGCTGCGTCAGCTCGTGGCAAGCGGCCTCGTCGAAGCGCGTGCCCATCGCGGCGCGGTGGTGGCGCAGCCCTCGATCGAGCGGCTCAAGAGCATGTTCGAGGCGATGGCGGAGCTCGAGGCGCTGTGCGCCGGCCTTGCTGCCGAGCGCATGTCCGCGGCCGAGCGCCACGGCCTGGAAGCCATCCACGAGGAGCTGCGGGTGCTGAGCTACACCGGCAATCCCGATCGCTTTCACGAGGTCAACGAACGCTTCCACAACGCGATCTACGCGGGCTCGCAGAACGGCTACATCGCCGAGATCACGCTCGCGACCCGCGTCCGCGTGCAGCCGTTCCGTCGCGCCCAGTTCCGCAATCTCGGACGCCTCGCCAAATCGCAAGCCGAGCACGATCGTGTCGTCGTCGCCATCATGCGCGGCGACAAGCAGGGCGCCGCCGCCGCGATGCGCGCGCATATCGAGCTGGTGCGCGGGGAGTACGAGATCTACGCGGTGTCGGTGTAGGGCGGGTTGTTGCTACACACTCGCTGTCGTCCCCGCGATCGGCGCTTCGCTTTGGACAACGCGATGCGTTGTCCAAAGCTGCGCTTGTCCGGGACGACAGCGGAGCGGAATCACTCCTTCGCCGCTTCCGCCATGAACTTCCGCCAACCGCCGTAGCTGGTGATGTCCCGGGCATCGCCGAGCACTTCGGGCTCGACCAAAAACCCCTTCACCGAGCGGCCGTCCGCAAGCCGCACCGTGCCGATCGCCATCGGCGATGGAATCGCGTTGACGAACTTGCCGAAGGCGGATGGCGACAGCGACCAGATCTCCAGCTCGATCGACGCGCCCTTGCCGGCTGCGACACGCAGCAGGCCGGGCTTCGTCGGCGTGGTCTTGAGCGCGTAGAGCTTGTAATCGGGCGCAGTCCTGGTCGCCTCGATCGGCTTAGCGTCCAGCGCTTTCAATTCGCCGTTCAGCACCATGCCGGACAGATGCGCACCGACGACCGCGATCGGAATGTCGTCGCCACCGCTTGCCGGCAGCGGCGGGAGCAGAGCTTGAGCCGCGCCCTTCGCGCCGAGACCGAGCTTCGTATCCGCTTGGAAGACGCGGCCAATGCTCGCGAGCAGCGCGTCATGTCCCGCGGGGGCGAGCAGCGTGATGCCGAACGGAATGCCGTCGGCGCGCATCGAGGCCGGCACGGCGAGGCCGCAGAGGTCGAGCAGGTTGACGAAATTGGTGTAGGTCCCGAGCCGGCTGTTGAGCTCGATCGGGTTGGCGAGCACCTGCGCGGTCGTATAGGCGGTCGGCGCCGTCGGCAGCACCAGCGCGTCGATATCGGCAAAGGTGCGCTCGGCGATCTTGCGAAGGCCCTGCAGGCGGTACAGTGCCGCAAAGGTCTCGGCCGCCGTGAGCCGCGCGCCCGCCGCCGTGATCTCGCGCGTCACCGGATGGATCGCGTCAGGCGCGGAGGCGAGCAGATCCTTGATCACGAGGTAGCGCTCGGCGACCCACGGGCCCTCATAGAGCAGTCGCGCCGTCTCGTAGAACGGCTCGAGGTCGAACTCGACCAGCGTCGCGCCAAGCGCGGTCCAGCGCTTCAGCGCATCGGCGTAGGCGGTTTCCGATTTCTTGTCGCCGAAGAAGATCAGTTGTCCGTTGCGCGGCACGCCGAGGCGGAGATTTGCGGGGAATTGTGTGAGCGGGCCCGGCGGCCGGTCGCGTGAGAACGGATCGGCCGGGTCCGGGCCTGCCATCACGGAGAGGGCAAGCGCAGCATCATCCACTGTCAGCGCGAATACCGAGATGCAGTCGAGCGTGCGGCAGGCCGGCACGAGGCCCGCATTCGAGATCATGCCGAGGCTCGGTTTCAGCCCGACGATGTTGTTGAGCATCGCCGGCACGCGGCCCGACCCGGCGGTGTCGGTGCCGAGCGACAGCGGAACGAGGCCGGCGCCGACGGCGACTGCGGAGCCCGAGCTCGATCCGCCGGGGATGAGATCGTCACGGACCGAATTCTTGGGAATGCCGTAGGGCGAGCGTACGCCGACGAGGCCGGTCGCGAACTGGTCGAGATTGGTCTTGCCGATGACGATGGCGCCGGCGGCACGCAGGCGAGCCACCGCGGTCGAGTCGCGCGTCGGCGTAGTGGAGAAGGCCGGGCAGGCCGCGGTGGTCGCAAAGCCCAGCGCGTCGATATTGTCCTTCACCGCGACCGGCACGCCGTAGAGCGGCAGGTCGGCGGCATCCGCACGCGCAGCGAGCCTCTCGGCCTCCGCGACCGCATCCGTCTCGTCGCGCAGGCTGATGAAGATGGCGGGATCGTCGTGGTCGCGGATGCGCTGATAGGTCCGCGCGATCGTCTCTGCCGGCGTCAGCGTGCCCGCGCGATGCGCGGCCACGATCGCGGCGATCGTTTCTGGCTGCTCAGCCCACATGGCGACAAAACTCCGGCAATCTGTCCCTACCCGCGAGGGAAGCAAGCGATGTGCCATTGTGTACAATATCAGGGCGGTACGATCGCTCTGGAAGACTATCGTGTAATCAGTGGCTTAGGAGGTATTTCGACAAGCTCGTCGGCGGCGACACCGTCGCCCTGCGACAAGGTATCCGCCCAAATCGTAGGCAGCCGAGATCAGGTGAAGCCGGCGAGGATCCGGAGCAGTTGCGCCCGGTTTTCCTTGCCGATCTTCTCTTCGACGTGCCGCTCGTGCTCGGCCGCGAGCCGCTTGAATTTTGCCAGCGCCGTCTCGCCCTGCGTGGTCAGGTGGAGCGCATGAGAGCGCCGGTCCACCTTCGACTTGACCCGCTTGACGTAGTTACGCTGCTCGAGGCTGTCGAGCAGATGCACCAGCCGGGCGCGCTCGATGCCGAGGCGCTTTGCCACCGCCATCTGCGACAGGCCCGGATTGGCGCCGATCAGCGTCAGCACCGAATATTGCGTCGGCCGGATGTCGACCGCGCCAAGCGTCTTGATGAAGTCCTGGAAGATCCAGATCTGGAAGCGCCGCACCGCATAGCCGGCGTGCCCGACCAGCGCATCGAGGCCGATCTCGTCGGCGACATCGTGAGGCGCCGCGCCGTTGCCGGCGCGCTTGCGTGGGGCAGTCTGGGTTGCGCTGGCTGTCACATCGTGTCTCCCGCCCGGCAACCTTAGCGCCTCGCAGGTCCCGGCGAAAGATTGTTGTTGACGACAACAATTGTCATGCCCAACATTATGGCCAAAGCAGCCCGGACGAGGCTGCGGCCGGTCCCGGATCCGGCCGGAGGGAGGACACACATGACAGTCGCCCCACGCGGTGACGTTGCGGGCCTGTTCGCAAGCCCGCGGACCGTCGCAGAGCATCGCCCCGACGGCAGCATCGTGCTGCGCTCGCTCGATCCGTTGCGGGATGGCGCGCGCTGCGTCGGCGACTGGCTGGAGCATTTTGCGCGGCAGACGCCGGATGCGATCTTCCTCGCCGAGCGCGGCAATGTCGATGCGCCCTGGACCAATGTCACCTATGCGCAGGCGCTGCGCCAGGTGCGTGCGGCGGCGTCCTGGATTCTGGCGCAGGGCCTCAGCGCGGAGCGCCCGCTCGCGATCCTCTCCGACAACAGCATCGATCACGCGTTGCTCGCGCTTGCCGCCCAGCATGTCGGCGTGCCCTCCGCCGCGATCTCGCCGGCCTATTCGCTGATGTCGAGGGATTTCGAGAAGCTCAAGAGCATGATCACGCTGCTCGAGCCGGGCGCGATTTACGTCTCTGGGACCAAACCCTTCGCGGCCGCGCTGGCCGCCATCGCGCCGCTGCACAATGCGCAGATCATCAGCGGCAATGCCGACGATGCCGACGCGCTCGCCTTCCGCACCGTCGCGGCAACGCCCGAGACACGCGACGTCGCAACGGCGTTTGCGGCGGTGACGCCGGACACGATCGCAAAATTCCTGTTCACGTCAGGCTCGACCGGCACGCCGAAAGCCGTCATCAACACCCAGCGCATGCTGACCTCGAGCCAACAGGCCAAGGCGCAGACCTGGACCTTTCTCGAACAGACGCGTGGTGATCTCGTCATTCTCGACTGGCTGCCCTGGAGCCACACCTTTGGTGCCAACCACAATTTCAATCTCGTGCTCCGCAACGGCGGCTCGCTCTATATCGACGGCGGCAAGCCCGCGCCCGGCCTGTTCGCGACGTCGCTGGCCAATTTGAAAAGCGTGATGCCGACGGTCTATTTCAACGTGCCGCGCGGCTTCGACATGCTGATCGCGGCGCTGCGCGGCGACGAGGAGCTGCGCCGCCGCTTCTTCAGCGAGGTGAAATTTGGCTTCTATGCCGGCGCCGCGCTGCCGCAAAATCTCTGGGATGCTATCGAGGAACTCTCGATCAAGACGGTCGGCCGCGCGCTGCCTATGGTTTCGGCCTGGGGCTCGACGGAAACTTCGCCGCTTGCGACCGACTGCCATTTCCTCGCCGAGCGCTCCGGCAATATCGGCGTGCCGATTCCCGGCACCGAATTGAAGCTCGTCACCTCAGGCGACAAGCTGGAGGTGCGCGTGCGCGGCCCCAACGTCACGCCGGGTTATTGGAAGGCGCCGGAGCTGACCCGGCAGGCGTTCGACGATGAGGGCTTTTACCTGATCGGCGATGCCGTCAAGCTTGCTGATCGTGCGCGGCCGGAGCGCGGCCTGTTCTTCGATGGCCGTGTCGCCGAGGATTTCAAGCTCAACTCCGGCACCTGGGTCAATGTCGGCACGCTGCGCGTTGCCGGCATCGCCGCGCTTTCGCCGCTGGCGCAGGACATCGTGGTCGCAGGCCACGGTGGTGACGAGGTGCGCTTTCTGGTGTTCCCGAACATCGCGGCCTGCCGCGCCCATGCCAGTTTACCCGACACGGCTGAGGTGAACGAGGTGCTCGCCCATGACATGGTCAGGAGTGCCATCGCGCAGGGCCTCGGAAAGCTGAAACAGCAGGGCCCCAACTCCTCCGGCCACGCCACCCGCGCGCTGCTGCTCGCCGAGCCGCCGTCGGTCGACGGCGGCGAGATCACCGACAAGGGCTACATCAACCAGCGCGCCGTGCTGACGCGGCGTGCCGATGCCGTGACGCGGCTGAACGACGATGCGTCGGGCGCGTGGATCGGTTGCGCCGGCTGATATGCTGTAGCTCCGCATAATCCTTTCATGCCCCGGACGCAGCGCAGCACTCCCGGCGATGCGAAGCATCGTCCGGTGTGCTGCGCTGCAGAGCCGGGGCCCATCTATCTCAGTGCACCGCGGCGACATGGGTCCCGGCTCTGCGCAGCAGCGTTTCACGCTGCTGCGCGTCCGGGACACGAGATCCGGGCCGACGAACCAAGCCAGCTCCTGCCGCAATATATTTCTGATTATTTTGTTGCCTAAGCAACTAATTTATGCGAACCGTTCCAGGGAGCGATGACGGCAGGAAAACTGCCGCGTCTGATCCTGGAGGAAACGATGCTCGGCCCGCATGGTGCCGTCGGCAAACGCCGGCGCATGCCTGGATACGACGGAAGGTGGCGCTTGAAGCGCGACCCGTCAGGACTCGATGCCAGTGACCGCGCCGAGATTCTCGTGCAGCCGGCGGAGCAGATCGATCAGCATCTCGCGCTCGTCCTTGTTCAGGCACGACAGCAGCTGTCGTTCGCGCTCGAGCGCCGCCACGATCACCTTGTCATGCGTGGCGCGGCCCTTTGCCGTCAGCGCGATCGAATGGGTGCGGCCGTCGTTCGGGTCGGTGCGGATCGAGATCAGGCCGCGCTTTTCGAGGCCAGCCAGCGTCCGGCTCACGGGCCCCTTGTCGAAGCCGATGACGTGGCAGATGCGCGAGGCCGGAATGCCCGGCTCGATCGCCAGCAGCGACATGATCCGCCATTCCGTGACGTTGACGCCGAATTCCCGCTGATAGAACGCGGTCGCGCTGTTGGAGAGCTTGTTGGCGATGAAGGTGACGAACGCCGGGACGTAACGGTCGAGATCGAGCGTCGGTCCCGCCTCAACGGGCGCAGGCTTTTGGCGGGATCTGGTCGAAGGCGCAGGCATGTCGGGGTTCTGACTCGCGGTGGGCCCAAAGACCTAATGGCATGCGCCGCTCTTTCACAAGATCAAAATGAGGGAGGTCTCCCATGACCGCATCCGGCACCCCGGCATCGACGGGCCCTGCTTCCATCCCGCATCTCGACGTCGATCCTTTCGACATGACGTTTTTTGCCGATCCTTATCCCGCACATCAGCTGCTGCGGGAGGCCGGACCGGTGGTCTATCTCGACAAGTGGAACGTTTATGGCGTGGCGCGCTATGCCGAGGTCCATGCGGTGTTGAACGATCCCGCCACCTTCTGCTCCAGCCGCGGTGTCGGCCTGTCCGACTTCAAGAAGGAGACGCCGTGGCGGCCGCCGAGCCTGATCCTCGAAGCCGACCCGCCCGCGCACACCCGCACCCGCGCCGTGCTGTCGAAAGTGCTGTCGCCGACCGCGATGAAGCAGGTGCGCGACCGCTTTGCCGCCGCGGCGGAGCAGCGGGTGGACGCGCTGATCGAAATGCGCAGCTTCGACGCGATCGCCGATCTTGCGGAAGCCTATCCGCTCTCGATCTTTCCGGATGCGCTGGGCCTGAAGCCGGAGGGGCGCGAGCATCTGATTCCCTACGCCAGCGTCGTGTTCAACGCATTCGGCCCGCCGAATGAGCTGCGCCAGGAGGCGATCGCGCGCTCGGCGCCGCACCAGGCCTATGTTGCCGAGCAGTGCCAGCGCGACAATCTGGCGCCCGGCGGCTTCGGTGCCTGCATTCATGCCCGCGTCGACGACGGCGAGATCACGGCCACCGAGGCGCCGCTGCTGGTGCGCTCGCTGCTGTCGGCCGGCCTCGACACCACCGTCAACGGCATCGGTGCCGCCGTCTATTGCCTGGCGCGCTTCCCCGACCAGTGGCAGCGCCTGCGCGACGACCTGACGTTGGCGCGCAACGCCTTCGAGGAGGCGGTGCGGTTCGAGAGCCCGGTGCAGACCTTCTTCCGCACCACGACGCGCGACGTCGAGCTCTCAGGCGCCAGGATCGGCGAGGGCGAGAAAGTGCTGATGTTCCTGGCCGCCGCCAATCGCGATCCCAGGCGCTGGGACAAGCCCGACAGCTACGACGTCACCCGCCGGACCTCCGGTCATGTCGGCTTCGGCTCGGGCATCCACATGTGCGTCGGCCAGCTAGTCGCCCGCCTCGAGGGCGAGGTGATGCTGACCGCGCTGGCGCGCCGTGTCGCGAAAATCGAGATCACGGGCGAGCCGAAACGCCGCTTCAACAACACGCTGCGCGGGCTCGACAGCCTGCCTGTGACGATCACCCCGGCCTGACGAGGAGCTTCATGCCCGCCATCACCTTCATCCATCCGGACGGCAAGTCCGAGCGCGTCGAGACCGCGAGCGGCGAGAGCGCCATGCAGGCGGCGACCCGTCACGGCCTCGACGGCATTCTGGCTGAATGCGGCGGCAACGCCATGTGCGCGACCTGTCACGTCTATGTCGATGAAAGCTGGCTCGCGCGCCTGCCTGCTATGGCCGATGACGAGGACGCGCTGCTCGACGGCACCGCGAGCGAACGGCGGCCGGCGAGCCGGTTGTCCTGCCAGATCAAGGTCACGCCCGAGCTCGACGGGCTCATCGTGAGACTGCCGGAACGGCAGGTCTGATTTTTCAACCGCTCCCGGCAACGACCGGCGCGGCAACGCATCAACAGGGGAGGGAACCATGAAGCATTTGAAGTGCGCGCTTGTGCTGGCCGCAAGCCTGATATCCGGCGCGGCAAGCGCCGAGATCTCGGACAATGTCGTGCGAATCGGCGTGCTCAACGACATCTCCGGCATCTTCCAGGACACCAACGGCATGGGCTCGGTGGAAGCCGCGCGCATGGCGGCGGAGGATTTCAACGGCGGGGGCAAGAACATCAAGGTCGAGATCGTCTATGCCGACCACCAGAACAAGGCCGACGTGGGTTCGGCGATCGCGCGAAAGTGGCTCGACGTCGAAGGCGTCGATGCCATCGTCGACGTGCCGAACTCGGCGGTGGGTCTTTCCATCAATACGCTGTTGCGCGACAGCCGCATGACCTTCCTGGCGTCCTCGACCGCAAGCTCCGATCTCACCGGCAAGGCCTGCTCCCCCAACACCATCCAATGGGTCAACGACACCTGGGCCACGGGAAACACCACCGCGGCGGCCATGGTCTCGCGCGGCGGCAAGGACTGGTACTTCCTCACGGTCGATTTTGCGCTCGGCAAGGGCATCGAATCGGAGGCGCAGAAATACATCGAGGCTCATGGCGGCAAGGTGATTGGCTCGTCCAAACATCCGCTCGGCACCTCCGATTTCGCCTCCTTCCTGCTGCAGGCGCAAAGTTCGAAGGCGCAGGTGATCGGCCTTGCCAATGCCGGCGGCGACACCATCAACGCCGTGAAGCAGGCCGCCGAGTTCGGCATCCAGCAGAACGGACAGAGGCTCGTCGCCTTCCTGCTCTTCATCAACGACGTCCACGGCATGGGCATCAAGGTCGCGCAGGGCCTGCAGCTGATGGAAGCCTTCTACTGGGACATGAACGATGACACGCGCGCGTTCGCCAAGCGCTTCGCTGCGCGGCCCGGCATGAACGGCAAGATGCCGAGCGGTAACCAGGCCGGCGTCTATGCCTCGACGCTGGCCTATCTCAATGCCATCGCCGCCACCGGCAGCGACATTGCCAAGGACGTCGTGCCCGAGATGAAGAAGTTCAAGGGCAAGGACAGGCTGTTCGGCGACACCACGATCCGGCAGGACGGCCGCGTCGTACATCCGATGTACCTGTTCGAGGTGAAGAAGCCGGAGGAGTCGAAATATCCGTACGACTATTACAAGCTGGTCTCGACCATTCCCGCGGACCAAGCCTTCCGCCCGCTGGCGGAGGGCGGGTGTGAGCTGGTGAAGTAAGTCTCGTGCCCCGGACGCGGTGCAGCGCGAAGCGATGCGCCGCAGAGCCGGGGCCCATAGCTGCTGGGTCCCGGCTTTGCGCCGCGTCATTTCATGCCGCGCCGCGTCCGGGACACAAGAGGAGCGTCCCTACACCACCTTGCTTGACCCCTGCGTGATCAGCCGCGCTGCGCGCTGATCGCGCGCGTAGATCCAGAGCCAGCTCAGCGCGACGCTGAGGCGGTGGCGGAGGCCGATCAGGAAGTAGATGTGGGCGATGCCCCAGATCCACCACGCGATTGTGCCGCGCAGCTTGACCTTGCCGAAGTCGATCACCGCCAGGCGCTTGCCGATCTGGGCGAGGCTGCCGGCGTGCTTGTAGCGGAACGGGCCGGTCGCAGCGCCGCCTAGCCGCGCTCTGATGGTCTCGGCGACGTGACGGCCTTGCTGCTTCGCCGCCGGCGCGATGCCGGGCACCGGCTTGCCGTCCCAGGCATTGATGCTGACAGTGTCGCCGATTGCAAAGATCTCGGGATGGCCGGGAATGGTGAGGTCGGCCTCGACCTGCACGCGGCCGGCGCGATCGGCTGGTGCGCCCAGCCATTCGGCGGCGGGCGAGGCGCGCACGCCGGCGGCCCAGATCCGTGTCTTGGCCTCGAGCAGCTTGCCGCCGAACACGACGCCCTCGCGATTGATCTCGGTAACGGCCTGCCCGAGCACGACCTCGACGCCGATCTTCTCCAGCGACGCCTGCGCGTAGGCCGAGAGATCGTCGGCGAAGCCCGCGAGCACGCGCGGCCCCGCTTCGATCAGCACGACGCGCGCTTTCGTCGTGTCGATGTTGCGGAAATCGCCGGGCAGCGTGTGGTGCGCCATTTCGGCGATGGTGCCGGCGAGCTCGACGCCGGTCGGCCCGGCGCCGACGATGACGAAGGTCAGCCGCGCCGCGCGCCTCGCTGGATCGGTCTCGCGCTCGGCGCGCTCGAACGCCACCAGGATGTGGCGGCGCAGCGTGGTCGCATCCTCCAGCGTCTTCAGGCCCGGCGCCCATTGCTCCCACTCGTCGTGGCCGAAATAGGCGTGCCGCGCGCCGGTCGCCAGCACCAGCGTGTCGTAGGGCACCTCGCTGCCGTCGTCGATCAGCACGCAGCGCCTTTCGGCATCGACGCCGCTCACGGTCGCGAACAGCGTCGTCACTTCACGGCGGTCGCGCATGAGATGGCGGATCGGCCAGGCGATCTCGCTGGTCGCGAGCGATGCGGTCGCGACCTGGTAGAGCAGCGGCTGAAACAGATGATGATTGCGGCGGTCGATCAGGGTGATCTCGACCGGGGCGCCCGCGAGCCGGTAGGTCGCCTCCAGCCCGCCGAAGCCGGCGCCGACGATGACGACGCGATGGAGATGTGCGGCCATGATACGCCCTCGAATCTTGCTGCTGCTTCTTCCTCATTTAAGTGCGGATCGGGTGTCGCGGTCCAATAGCCGTCATCAATCGCGGCATAGGCTGGACGTATCGATCCGGCGCGAAAAGCACCGCAGTCTTGGTCGAACTAAGTAGAATTATATTTCTTGCCATCCGCGATGGGGGCGAAATATGGTGCAGGGGCAGGCGCTGAGCCATTGGCGGCTCGACAGATTTTGCGTTCAATAGAGAAGGCCCGGGGCGGCGATCACCCCGCTCGCGGGCTCAATCATAAGGAGGGGAGTGATTATGAGGACGGCATTCTGGCTGGCGGGCGCAGCGGCGCTGGTGCTGGCGAGCCCGGCTTTCGCCGGCGACACCATCAAGATCGGCTTCGTTTCGACCTTCAGCGGACCGACCGCCGTGATCGGCAACGACATGCGCAATTCCTTCGAGCTCGCGCTGGATCACATGGGCCGCAAGATGGACGGCAAGCCGGTCGAGGTCATCTACGAGGACGACGGCCAGAAGCCCGATGTCGGCAAGCAGAAGACCGAGAAGCTGGTGCAGTCGGACAAGGTCGATTTCATCGTCGGCTATATCTGGTCGAACGTGCTCCTGGCTTCGCTGAAGACGGCCGTCGATTCGCAGACGTTCCTGATCTCGGCCAATGCCGGCCCGTCGCAGCTCGCCGGCGAGCTCTGCTCGCCTTACGTGTTCTCGACCTCCTGGCAGAACGACCAGACGCCCGCCGCCATGGGCCTCTACATGAACCAGAAGGGCGTCAAGAGCGTGTTCCTGATCGGCCCCAACTACGCGGCCGGCAAGGACATGCTCGCGGGCGTGAAGAGCACGTTCAAGGGTGAGGTCAAGGGCGAGGAGTACACGGTCTGGCCGAGCCAGCTCGATTTCTCCGCCGAGCTCTCCAAGGCGCGCGCGTCGGGCGCCGAGTCGATCTTCGTGTTCTATCCGGGCGCTGCCGGCGTGCAATTCCTCAACCAATATGCGCAGGCCGGCCTGAAGAGCACGATGCCGCTCTACACCGCCTTCACCGTCGACGAGCTGTCGCTGCCGCTGCAGAAGGAGAACGCGCTCGGGGTGCCCGGCGCACAGGAATGGGTCAACGACCTGCCCAACGAGCAGAACAAGCGCTTCGTCGCCGACTACCGCAAGAAGTACACCGGGCTGCGCCCGACCTATTACGGCGCGCAAGCCTATGACGCCGCCCAGCTCATCAACAGCGCGGTGGTCGCGGTGAAGGGTGACACCAGCAAGAAGGACGCGATGAAGGCCGAGATGGAGAAGGCCAACTTCAAGTCGCTGCGCGGCGCGTTCAAATACGGCAACAACCACATCCCGGTGCAGAGCTTCTATCTCCAGGACGTCGTCAAGGACGCCGAAGGCCAGCTCGCGTTGAAGACGGTGGCGACCATCGTGGAGAACGACCAGGATCGTTTCCACGACAAGTGCAAGATGAAGTGAGGCTTTGCCGTTCCCTCTCCTCGCAAGCGGGGAGAGGGGCTCTCCTAGCTATCTCCTCCGTCATTGCGAGCGCCGCGAGGGCTCCTCGCAATGACGGCGCGTAGAGCGTCTCCTACACCCGCGGCATGCTGGGGGGGCGCACCTCGCGGGCTTGCGCGGCGAGCCTGATGCCGGCGTTGGCTGCGCCAAAGCCTTGATAGGTCCTGCGCTCGACGATCTCGAAGAAGAAGCGCTCGTCGAAGATGTGGGTGTAGACCTGGAAGAACTCGCCGTCGCCCTCGCGGTCGTAGAGGATGTGGTTGGCGCGCAGCTGCGCCATCAGCTCGGGCGCGAGGTCGTATTTGGCTTCGATGTCATCGTAGTAATTGGCGGGGATGTCGAGAAAATCCGCGCCGCGCCTGCGCATGTCTGCGACCGTCGCAAAGATGTCCCGGCACGCGAACGCGACATGCTGCACGCCTGAGCCGAAAAACTCCGAGATGAAGCGCGCCGGCAGCGTGCGGTTGGCGGAGGAGCCGTTGAGCACGAAGCGCAGGCTCTGGTCGGCGTTGACGATGGCCTGGCTCTGCACGAGGCCTCTGGGATCGGCGATCTCCATTTGCGGCAGCCGCTTGAGGTCGAGGATGCCGGTGTAGAACAATAGCCAGGACAGCATCTCGTCATAAGGCATCGACTGCGCGATGTGATCGACCGCGAGCAGCGCGTCTGCGTGCGCCTTGCTCGGGACAGGCTCGAAATCGGTGTCCCAGTTCTTGCCGGCCTGATCCAGGAAATAGAGCAGGCTACCGCCGACGCCGTGGATCGCCGGGATCTCCAGCTCGCCCGGTCCGACCGGCTGGTAGAAGGTGCGCGCCTTCAGCATCTCGGCGCGCTGCATGGCAAGACCGGCATTGTCGACATCGAGCGCGATGGCGCAGACGCCGGGGCCGTGGGTGACGTAGTGAGAATGGGCAAAGCCGTCGGTCTCGCTGTTGATGACGAGCTCGACCTTGCCTTGCGACCAGCGTTCCACCGCCTTGCTGCGATGCGCGCCGGTCTTGCGGAAGCCGAGTTGGGAAAACAGGCGGGCGAGGTCGCCGGCTTTGCTCTCGTTGACGGCAAACTCGACGAAGCCGATGCCGCGGCTCTTTGCCTTCGGCGCCAGCGGCTCGGCGGCGAATCTCGGCCAATCCGGCGCGAGCTGGTCCTCCAGCAGGATCAGCGAGCGCAGGCCGTCGAGCGCGGTCTGCGCGGCCGAGCCGGCACGGAACTGGTCGTTGAAGATCTCCAGCGACAGCGGCCCGGCATAGCCGGTCGCCGCGACCGCCGTCATGAACTCGCCGACCGGCAGATCGCCCTGGCCGGGGAAGGAGCGGAAGTGCCGGCTCCAGGAGAGAATGTCGAGCTCGAGCTTCGGCGCGTCCGCAAGCTGCACCAGAAAGATCTTGTCGCCGGGGATCGAGGCCATCGCGCCGGTTGGAAAGCCCGGCGCCAGCGCGTGAAAGCTGTCGAGGATGACGCCGATCGCCGGGTGATCGGCGCGGCGCACGATCTCCCAGGCATCGCGGTAGTCGTTGACATGGCGGCCCCAGGCCAGTGCCTCGTAGCCGACGCGCAAAGACCGCTTGGCGGCGCGTTCGCCCAGCTCGCGAAAATCGTCGGCGGCGCGGTCGATGCCGCCGAGCGAGGCGGGCGAGACGTTGGAGCAGATCAGCAGGAGATCAGTGCCGAGCTCTTGCATCAAATCGAACTTCCGCTCGGCGCGGGCGAAATTGCGCGACCGCTGCGGTTCCGGCATCCCTTCGAAGTCGCGGAACGGCTGGAACGCGCAGATCGTCAGGTTGAGATCGCCGCAGAGCTTTGCGATGTCGCGCGGGCCTGCGCCGAACGACAGCAAATCATTCTCGAAGATCTCGACCGCGTCGAAGCCGGCAGCGGCGATGGCGCGGAGCTTTTCGTCGAGGGTGCCGGAGAGGGAGACCGTGGCGATCGAGCGCTTGTTCATGCGGCCTGCTCCATGATTCGCCCCGGTGAGATTGTCTGGCCCGTGCGCGCGGCCTCGCTGACGGCTTCGACGACGGCGAGCGTCCCCATCGCGTCCTCGGCCGTGATTAACGGCTGCTCCTGGCCCGCGATGACCGCGCAGAAATGCCGGAGCTGCTCGACCAGCGGATCGAATGCAGGCGGTGCAATCGTTTCGCGCGACAGCGGCGTGTACCAGCCGGGCTGCTGTGCGTAGGACCACAGCTCCATATTCGGCACCGACAGCGATCCCCCGGTGCCGGAGAAGATGTAGCAGGGCTGATCCTGTCTCGGATAAGCAGAGTTCTCGCCGGAAGAGAGCTCCCAGCTCCACGGCGCCGGTGTCGCATCCGAAACGGTCACGGTGCCGAGCGCGCCACCCGCAAAGCGCAGCAGCAGCGCCGCGGTGTCTTCGACCGCGAAGCCGCGCACCTTGTTCGACGTCAGCGCCTGCACCTCGGTGATCTCGCCGCAGATGAAGCGGAGATTGTCGATGTCATGGATCAGGTTGATCAGCAGCGGCCCGCCGCCCTGCTCGCGGCGCCAGGTCACCTCGAAGTAATCATCGGGCTTCTTCAGCAGCCACAGCCCGACCACGGCAGTGAGCCGGCCGAGCCTACCGTTCGCCACTGTCTCGCGCGCAGCCTTGATGATCGGATTGTGCCGGCGGTGATGGCCGATCAGCATCGGCACGCCGGTTCGCCTGATCGCAGCGCAAAGGCGCTGCGCAGTCGCCACCGTCTCCGTCACCGGCTTCTCGATCAGCGCCGGCACGCCCGCCGCCGCGCAATCGAGCGCCATCGGCAGATGCAGCGTGTTGGGCGAGGCGATGATCAGGCCATCGGGTTTTTCCTGCGCCAGCAGCGTGCGATGATCCGCATAGCAGGGCGTGCCTTGGGCCTGCGCGTAGTCCCTGGCGGCAGGCGAGGGATCGGCGATGCCGGCGAGCTCGCACTCCTTTGAGGCTGCGATCAGCTCGATATGGCGGCGGCCGATCAGGCCGGCGCCCGCAACAGCGATGCGCATTCGCGCACTCATGCCGCACTCTCCTCCATGGCGCCGCCGAGGAAGAGCTGGCCGATGCGTGGATCGTTCAAAATGCGCTTGGCGTCGTCGACCATGCGGGTCTGGCCAAGCTCGAGCACGATGCCGATGTCGGAGATCTCCAGCGCCGAGCGTGCGTTCTGCTCGATCATCAGGATGGTGACGCCGCGGTCGCGCAAGCTCTTCAGGATGTCGAAGGTCTGCTGCACCATCAGCGGCGACAGGCCGATCGAGGGCTCGTCGATCAGCACCAGCTTGGGTTCGAGCAGCAGCGAGCGAGCGATCTCGAGCTGCTTCTGCTCGCCGCCCGAGAGCGTCGAGGCCTGCTGTGTCGACTTCCGCCGCAGCGCCGGGAACAGGTCGAGCGCCGCCTCGATCCGCTTCGGCAAGTCGAGGCCCTTCTCGGCCGCGACGCCGCCGAGCTCGATATTGTGGCGCACGGACAGCTCGGGGAAGATGTTGCGGCCCTGCGGCACGTAGCAGATGCCGGCATTGAGCAGCGCCCGCTGACTCAAATTCGTGACGTCGCGGCCGGCAAAGCTGATCTTGCCCTCGCGCAGCCTGAGCAGGCCGAAGATCGCCTTGAACACGGTCGACTTGCCGGCGCCGTTCGGGCCGATGATCGTCGTGATCGTGGCTTGAGGCACGGCAAAGGCGGTGCCGTTCAAGATCGTCATCTTGCCGTAGCCGCCGACGAGATTGTGAACCGAGAGGATTGGGTCGCTCATGGCTCGCTCTCCCTAATGTCCGAGATAGGCTTCGATCACGGCGGGGTTCTTGCGCACCTCGTCCGGCCGTCCCATCGCCAGCACCTTGCCTTCCGCCATCACCATCACGCGCGAGCACAGCGACATCACGAATTCCATGTTGTGCTCGATCACGACGAAGGTGGCGTTCTTCTCGCGGTTGATCGCGACCAGGCGGTCCTTGAGGTCCACCAGCATCGACGGGTTGACGCCGCCGGCGGGCTCGTCGAGCAGCACGAGGCGCGGGCCGCCCATGAAGGCCATGGCGGCATCGAGCAGCTTCTGCTGGCCGTAGGACAATCCGCCGGCGGGCTCATCGGCGAGATGATCGAGCTTGAAGAAGCCGATCATCTGGTTGGCGGCCTCGGTCAGTCCGGCATCGGAGCGGCCGACCAGGCGCGAGGCCATATTGCCTTGGTGCTCCTGGCCCGCGAGGATCAGGTTCTCGCGCACCGAGAGTTTTGGAAACACCTGCAACAGCTGGAAGGTGCGGCTGACGCCGAGCTTGTTGAGCTCGGCGGGGCGGAGGCCCGTGACAAGCTTGCCGTCGAGCTTGACCTCGCCGCCCGACGGCGTGAGCTGGCCGAGGATGCAGTTGAACAGGGTCGACTTGCCGCAGCCGTTCGGACCGATCAGGCCGAGGATCTCGCCCTCGCGCACGTCGAAGGAGACGCCGTCGACGGCGCTGATGCCGCCAAAATTCTTCTTGATCTCGGAGACTTCCAGGACCGCGCTCATTGCACCGTCTCCAGGCGCGACTTTGCGACGGCGCGCAAGGCGGACGCCGCCTTGGTGCGGCGCTCGGCGAGATAGCGATCGAGGATTCCGAGGATGCCGGTCGGCGACCAGATCAGCAGCAGCATCACCGCAATGGCATAGAGCATCAGATAATACCCTTCCGTGAATCGCAGCCATTCCGGCAGCAGCACCGCGATCATTGCGCCCAGGAACGGGCCGAAATAGAAGCCCGCGCCGCCGACGATCACCATCATCAGCAGGTCGAGCGAGAGCGACAGGTTGAAGGGAACAGGGTCGATATATTGGGTCAACGGCGCATAGAGCGCGCCGGCGATGCCGCCGAGCGCCGAGCCGATCGCGAACGCCATCAGCGTGTAGCGCCGCGTGTCGATGCCGAGCGATTGCGCGCGCAGCGGATTTTCGCGAAGCGCCATGAAGGCGCGGCCCCAGGGCGACCGGATCAGCCACCACACGGCAAGCGATACGATCGCGAGCGAGCCGAGGCAGACATAGTAGAAGGGGAGCGGCTTGTTGGTCGCGATGCCGAAAATATGCGGCCGCGGGATGTTGGAGATGCCGTAGATGCCACCGGTGAGCCAGCTCTCGTTGCGGAACACCAGGAAGGCGAGGGTGGAGAAGGCCAGCGTGACGAAGGCGAGGTAATGGTGCTGCACGCGTAGCGCAGGATAGCCGAGCACCCAGCCGACCGCGAAGCTCAAGGCGATCGCGACCAGGATCGCCGCCGGCAGTGGCCAGCCATGGGTGGTCATGATCGCCGCCGCATAAGCGCCGATGCCGACGAACGCGCCCTGCGCCAGCGAGACCTGGCCGGCATAGCCGAGTGTGAGGTTGAGGCCCATCGCGGCGATGCTCATCACCGCCCACTGGCTGAGGATGAACAGGCCGTAGCGGTTGAAGTTCATGGGAACAATGATCAACGCGGCGATGACGGCAAGGCCGAGCGCGATCTTCAAGGGTTTGCCAAAGCTGCTCATACCGTCCGCTCCTCGGCGCGGCCGAGCAAGCCCTGCGGCCGGAACAGGATGACGACAATCAGGAAGATCATCGGCACGGCGGCGCGGTATTGCGTCGAGACATAGGCGGCGGCGAGATTGTCGAGCACGCCGATCAAGAGGCCACCGGCGATCGCGCCGCGCACCTGGTTGAAGCCGCCGACGATGGCGGCGATGAAGGCGGCCTGGCCCAGCACCTCGCCGGACGAGAATTTTGCAAGGTAGATCGGCGTGATCAAGAGCGAAGCCAGCGCGACCAGGAGGGCGTTGATCAGGAACGTCAGCAGGATCATCCGCTCGACGGGCACGCCGATGATGCGCGCCACCGTCGGGTTTTGGGCAGCCGCCTGCATCTGGTGGCCGAGCGAGGTGCGGTTGAGGAGCGCAGTCAGGCCGAACACCGCAAGAATGGCGACGATGAGCACGCCGATGCTTTGCAGCGAGACGGCGTGGCCGAGGATGAAGATGTCACCGGTCGGCACGATCGACGGGAAGGGCGAGGCCTCGGCGCTGAAGAACTGTTTCACGGCTTCCTTGAGGCCGATCGCGAGCGCCATGGTCGCGATCGCCAGCGGCAGCACGCCATGGCGCATCATCGGATCGACCAGCAGCATCTTGAAAGCGAGCCCGAGCAGGATCATCGAGAGCAGGATGCCGAGGATGATCGCGAGCCAGAACGGCGCGCCGGCATGCATCGCCGCCAGCATCAGGAACGCCGGCAGCATCACGAACTCGCCTTGCGCGAAATTGATGGTCTGCGAAGTCTGCCACAGCAGCGTGAAGCCGACCGCGACCAGCGCATAGATCGCGCCGGTGGCAAGCCCCGCGACCAGAAGATCGAATAGGTTGGACATGGGTTCTCTTTGATCGTTAGAGCCCGAGTGAATGCGACGCGAATTCAGCTCTATCACCCCCTCTCCCCGCTCTTCGCGGGGAGAGGGTGGGGCGAGGGGTTCTTTCCGCGAACACAGTGACTGTTGAATTCGCGGAGGCGGCCCCTCACCCTCTCCCTCTCCCCGCAAGAACGGGGAGAGGGAGAGGAAGGCGAAGAAAACCTCACTTCACCTTCGGCAGAACCTGTTTCACGACCTGCTTGCCTTCCACGACCTCGACCAGAAAGCTCTGGCGGTCGATGTCGCCGGTGTCGCTGAAGGTGACGTCCATCAGGATGCCCGGCTCGTCCGCGGCCTTGATGGTGAGACCGTGCAGCGTGTCGGCAAACTTCTTCGGGTCGACCTTGCCCATCTTCTCGGTGGTGGCTTTCACCATGTAGACGGCGAGATAACCCTTCAGACCGTTATGATCAGGGACGTAATTGTACTTCTTGGAAAACTTCTCGCGGAATTGCTTGATCAGGTCGACCGGCGCATCGGTGGTGAGGCCGACATGGCCGCGCGCGCCGTTGGCAGCATCGCCGGCGAGCTCGATCACCTTCTGGCCGATCAGCGTGGTCTCGCCCATCAGCGGCGCGGTGACGCCCTGGCGCTTCAGCTCCTTCAGGATGCGCGCGCTCTCTTCCTCGTTGAGGTAGACGAACACGGCATCGGGATTGGCCGCCTTGATCTTGCCGACGTCGGCGGCGAAATCGGCCTGGCCCGCTTCGGTGGAGAGGTCGGCGACCACCTTGGAGCCGAGACGGTCGAGCTCCTTGATGACGACGTCGCGCCCGCCGCGGCCGAAGTCGTTGTTGACCCAGACCACCGCGACCGTCTTCGCCTTCATCTCGTCGTGGATGTACTTCGCGACCTTCGGCATCGAGGATTGCTGGCCGAACGAGGTGCGGAACAGGAATTTGTTGCCGGCCTGCGTCAGCTCGGCGGCTTCGCCGCCCATGATCTGCGCGATGCCGGCTTCGGCCGCGAGTGGGGCTGTGACCTTTACCGAGCCGGAATAGCCGGGCCCGAGCAGCACATAGGGCTCGGCATCGAGCGCCTTCTGCACCTGGGCACGCGCCACGCCCGGATTGGACTGAGAGTCCGCGTGGGTCACCTCCAGCTTGCGGCCGAGCACGCCGCCCTTGGCGTTGATCTCCTCGATCGCGAGATCGATGCCGTTCTTCCAATTGGTGCCGACGGTGGCGCCGCCGCCGGAGAGCTCGGCGACGTCGGCGAGCTTGATCGCCTGGGCGTGGGCACTGGTTGCAGTCGCGAAGGCAAGCAGAGCGCCTGCCAGCAGGGTCGATTTCATGATGTCTCCTCCCATTTTTCGTCGAGATTGTCCGCGGCCTTGTGCCCGGCCGCTTCAGTTACGCTGCGTGATAGGCTGAGCTTCGTGCCGCCATCACCTCGTCAAATGCCTCTCCCATGACCTCGGTCGATGGGGCAAGGCCCGTGAACAGTTCGAAAGCGTCGGCCGCCTGATAGATCGCGAGCTCCCGCCCGGTCATGATCTTCGCGCCCTTGGCTTCGGCGGCCGCCAGCAGCGGCGTGATCAGCGGCGAGTAGACGGCATCCGCCACCCACAGCTTTTCATGCAGCAGCGCGGCCGCCACCGGCATGCCCCGGCTCGGCAGCATGCCGACCGGGGTGCCGTTGACGAGACCGGTTGCGCCGTGGAGCGCGTCCTCGACGCTTGCAGCGATCCTTGCGCCGCCTCGCGGCGCCAGCAGGGAGACGAGCGTCGCGGCGCGCGCCGGCTCGCTGTCGAAGATGCGGATGTCGGAAACGTTCAAGCTCGCCAGCGCAAAGGCGATCGCCTTGCCGACGCCGCCGGCGCCGATCACCGCAACGGCGTTGCCCGCCGGCGCCAGCAGCGGCGCGACCGCGCGCGCAAAGCCCGTGGTGTCGGTGTTGTGGCCGGTCAGGCGGCCCTCCTTGACCACGACGGTGTTGACCGCGCCCATCGCGGCCGCGCCGGGCGCCAACGCGTCGAGCAGCGGGACCACCGCTTCCTTGTAGGGGTAGGTGACGTTAACGCCGGCAAAGCCGAGCCGCCGCACGCCTTCCAGCATCATGCTGAGCCCGGTCGCATCGGCGCCGGCAACTTCGATCAGCTGATAATGGCCGCGCAGGCCGAGCGCCTCGGCGGCACGTTCATGCATGGCAGGGGACGCGGAATGCGCGATCGGCGCACCGATCAGGCCGGTGAGGAGCTTCTTGCTGGCGGCGTATCCGCGCGTGGACATGGTTCGCTATCGCCTCAAAGGGAGCGTTCGGTCCCGGTCATTAGCGGGGAAACCCGCGCAATTCCAAGGGGGCTTGCAACAGGGCTTCCAGGTCCGACGATAGCCTTTCTCCCGCCTAACACAATTACCCTTTTATCCGGCAAACCTAACATCATGTTATTTCTTCCGCCCCCGCACCGGCGCGGCTCTGCCGTTGCCGCGGGACGGCTCGACCGCGCGCATCTCGGCGCGCAGCGACGCGATGAAATACTCGGCATGGAGCGACAGCGGCGCGCCGCGCTTGACCGCGATGTAGGTGTCGAACCGCGTCGGCTCGGCGATCTTCAGGAGCTCGATCCCGGGATAGCCGCCATGGGCCACGGTGAATTGGTCGATGATGGCGATGCCGAGCCCCGCCTTCACCAGCGCGCAGACCGTGGTGCCGAAGCGCGCGCGGATGGTGATGTTGTAGTCGAGCCGGTTACGCGCGAAGATCTCGGCCATGATCCGGCCGTAGGGATCGTTGGGATCGATGCCGATCAGCGGATAGCGGGTCATCTCGGCGGCCGAGACCTGCTTGCGGCCGGCCAGCTCGTGGCCCGGCGGCACGATGCAGTACAGCTCGCCCGAGGCGAGCGGCATGAAGTCGAGCGCGGAATGCTCCAGCCGGTAGCTCATCGCGACGCACTCGCCGCGGCCGAGCATCAGGTAGTCGATGGCCTCCTCGAGCTTGAGGATGTTGATGTCGATGCCGAGATCGGGATAGCGGCGCCGGACGCGCTCGATCGCGCGGGGCACCATCACCTGCGAGATGCTCGGCACCGAGCCGATCCGCAGTTCGGACAACCCGCCACGGCCGATCTTTGAGATGATCTCGGAGAGATCATCGACCTTCTTGTAGACGCCGTTGATCTGCTCGAAGATGTTTTCGGCTTCGGGCGTCGGGAAGTAGCGCCCGTTCTGGCGCTGGAAGAAGCGGATGCCGAGCGAGCGCTCGGTGTATTTGACGAGACGGCTGATCCCCGGCGCCGAGACGTTGAGCAGCTTCGCCGCGCCGCCAATGGTGCCCGTCACCATCACGGCACGGATCACTTCAACCTGACGCAGCGTCATCATGCTCTTGGCACCCGAAAGACGATCGTGGCGCCGATCATCTCACGAGAGCCGTGGTGTCATCCAGCGGCAAGTGCGTCGATGTGGAGAGCGGGCCGCGCTCGTGTCTCGGACGCGCTGCAACGCCCTTGGCGTTGCGGCGCAGAGCCGGGACCCAGAACGCCAGAGAGGAAGTTGCGGATGGCCGGGCCCCGGCTCTGCAGCGCCTCGTCGAAGAGACGCTGCGCTGCGTCCGGGGCACGCGAGCGCCTGGGTTCGTCAACGTTGCCACAAGGGGAGAAGGAAGATGAACTTCGCCGTCAGATTGTTTCGACAAAAATCAGCGCGTGGCAATGGAAGAGCGGTGTCGGCGCGCGGTCTGTCGCATTGTCGTTGACCGCAACTGCGCTCTAGCTCGCCGGTCCCTCGGGCGAGATGTTGTCGGCCAGCTCCGCACGCTCGCTTTGCAGCACCTCGCGCGCGAACTCGATGATCTTCTGCTTGTTTGCCGTTTCGCGGACGGCGAAAAACACGCGATTCAATTCCAGGCCGAGCACGCTGTTGAGGGCGATGTCCTCGTCTTCCATCGTGGTTTTCCCGCTTCGGACGCGTTCAGGTGTATCGTGACACCAATTCTGCCACAAGTAGTTTAAATCTTCGAAGCAGACGGGAACACCGGCAAACTACGGGAAGCAGCGAATTGAGGCAGTCCCCAAATACGTGCTATATGCGAGAGCGAAGGTCAGGAAACGCACTGATGTCCGCCGTTGATGGCGTTGATTATGGCCGCGAGGCGCTCGACTTCATCGAAGGGCTCGGAGCCTATACCAAGGTTCCGGACGCCATGGACGCGCTTGCAACCGCGTTCGGCCGGTATGGCTTCGAACATATCATCGTGACGGGCTTGCCGAATCCCGAGCAGCGCTTTTCCCAGATGGTGCTCGCCAAGAAATGGCCGGCGGAGTGGTTCAGCCTCTATACCCAAAAGAGCTACGACCGCGTCGATCCCGTGATCCGCAAATGCCGGCAGACGGTGAACCCATTCGAGTGGTCTGAAGCGCCGTACGATCCGGAACTGGAGCCGGGTGCGGTGGAGGTGATGCGGCGCGCTGCCGATTTCCGCATGTCGCGCGGTTTCGTCGTGCCGATCCACGGCTTGACCGGCTACGAGGCCGGCGTCTCGCTCGGCGGCGTCCACCTCGATCTCAATGCACGCAGCAAGCCGGCGCTGCACCTGATCGGGATGTACGGCTTCGATCACATCCGCCGTCTGCTCGATCCGGCGCCGCATCCGTCGATGCGCCTCACCCCCCGCGAGCGCGAGGTGCTGGCCTGGGCTTCGCAAGGCAAGTCCGCCTGGGAGATCGGCGAGATCCTGCACATCACGCAACGCACCGCAGAAGAGCATCTTGCAACTGCCGCGCGCAAGCTCGGTGCCGTCAACCGGACGCATGCGGTCGCGATCGCGATCCGCCACAGAATCATCAATCTCTGAAATATTCGCCTACTGGGAAATTTCCCAATAGTCGGCTCGGCCGTTTTCGCTGAGGCTTCCCTGTATTGCGAGCCATGGGGGAGTTCATGATTCACGTGATTTCTGCCGTCAATCGGCACCTCTACGAGGACGTCCTCGAACAGCATTTCCGGGTCCGCCACGAGATCTTTGTCGAGGAGCGGAAATGGGAGGCGTTGCGCAAGCCTGATGGACGCGAGATCGATACCTACGACAATGACGACGCGATCTACCTGCTGGCACTGGAAAACCGCCGGGTGCTCGGCGGCTCCCGCCTGTATCCGACCACCAAGCCGACGATGATGAGCGAAGTGTTCCCGCACCTCGCGGCGGTGCGCGGTTGTCCGTCGGATCCGCTGGTCTGGGAATGGTCGCGCTTCTTCGTCTCGCGCGAGCGCCGCGACGGCGCATTCAATCTGCAATTGATGGCGGCCGCGCAGGAGTTCTGCCTCGAGCAAGGCATCGAGCGACTTTGTCTCGTCATGGAGACCTGGTGGTTGCCGCGGTTCCACGACATCGGTTTCGTCGTCACGCCGCTGGGACTGCCCGCCCTGGTGGAAAATTCCTGGACCATGGCGGCAACGATCGAGGTCCGTCAGGAGTCGCTCGATGTCGTGCGTGACCGTATCGGGATGACGAACGTGGTCCAGCAGGACGGTCCGCTGATCGACTGTATCGCCCGTGCCAACCTTTGCGGCACGGCCGCCGCGCAACGAAAGAGTGCCTGAGATGTCGAACATGATGCGGGACAGCCAGATCATGGCGCAGACCAGGGACGAAACTCTCGGCTACATGTCCGACATGGCGCTCGAGCTGGCGCAGATGGCGGAGGACACCGGATTGGCGACGCTCGCCTATCTGTTCCGGATGGCGGCGCTGGAGGCCTCGACGGCCAACAGCGTGCTCGCCGAACCGGATGACCTTCCCCAGCAGATGACGTCGCACTAGACGCATCCGCCTTTACATTTCGACGAAGTCCGCATCCTCTCCTCGGACAACAAGCCGAGGGGAGGATGATTGCATGTGGACCCAAGAGATTGGCCGCTAAAGGCTCCACGGCGTCATGGCCGGGCATAGCCGTCCGAAGGACGGTGTCGCTTTCGCTCGCCTATGTCCCGGCCATCCACGTCCAGCCACATGGCACGAAGAACGTGGATGCCCGGGCCTTCGCCTCGCAGAAGCGGCTTCGGCCGCGCAGGCGGGACAAGCCCGGGCATGACGTCCTGCGGCAGGTTGCCCCAGCCTGCACGGCAGCTTTCTTGCAAGCGCTTTGGCAAGGCGTTTTGGTTCTGGCCGGGCGGATTTTGCGGCGCGCCGGGATGCAACAAAGTGCATGTTTGGTGTCGAATCGCTCTTGCCTCGGAACGATACTGCCATTACCCATTTTTCGGCCTTGAAGAGGCAGGGGGAGCTCTTTCACTGATGGCGACATCGTTCGAACATCGGCGCGACGCTGCGTGCGCCTGAAAGAGTCTTGATGCTGCTCGTCGTCGAACAGTTCTTGAACGGATTGCAGTTCGGCCTGCTGCTGTTCCTGCTCGCCGCCGGTCTGACGCTGGTGTTCGGGATCATGGATCTCGTCAACCTCGCGCACGGCTCGCTCTACATGATGGGCGCCTATTTCGCCGCGACCTTCGCGGCGTGGACCGGCAGCTTCCTGCTCGGTGCGCTGATGGCGCTCGGCGCGACGCTGGTGCTCGGCATCGTGCTCGAGATGAGTGCGCTGCGGCATCTCTATGGCCGCGACCATCTCGACCACGTGCTCGCGACCTTCGGCCTGATCCTGTTCTTCAACGAAGCCGTGCGGCTGATCTGGGGCCCCGCCGGCCTCGCGTTGCCGCTGCCGGCCTGGCTCACCGTGCCGGTGCCGATCCTGCCCGGCATTCACTATCCCGCCTATCGCCTCGCCATCATCATCGTGGCGCTGTTGGTGGCGCTCCTGCTCTATCTCGGCGTGATGCGAACCCGCATCGGCATGCTGATCCGGGCAGGGGCCTCCAACCGCGAGATGATCGGCGCGCTCGGCATCAACATCAAGCTGCTCTACACGCTGGTGTTCGGCTTAGGTGCGGCGCTCGCAGGCTTGGCCGGGCTGATGCAGGCGCCGATCCTCACCGTGCAGATCGGCATGGGCGAGAACATCCTGATCCTCGCTTTCGTCATCATCGTGATCGGCGGCATCGGCTCGATCCGCGGCGCGTTCCTCGCCGCGATCTTCGTCGGCATGATCGACACGCTCGGCCGCGCCTTTCTGCCCAATCTGCTCCGGCAGGTCTTGAGCGGCGCCGCCGCCTCCACCGCCGCGCCCGCGCTGTCCTCCATGCTGATCTACCTGTTGATGGCGATCGTGCTGGTGGTGCGGCCGGAGGGGCTGTTTCCGGCCAACCGTCGATGAAGAATTTGACTGTGAGCAAGGCCGTCACGGCCCTGATGCTGGCGGGCCTCGTGCTGCTGCCGCTCTATTCGCAAGCGTCCGGCAACGTCTTCATCCTGACGCTGTTCACCCGCATCATCATCCTGGCGCTGGCGGCGGCGAGCCTCAACCTCATCATGGGCTTTGGCGGCATGATGAGCTTCGGCCATGCCGCCTATCTCGGCATCGGCGGCTATGCCGTCGGCATGCTGGCGCAGGAAGGCGTCGGCTCCGGCTTCATCCAGTTTCCGGTCGCGCTCGCGGCCTCCGCGATCTACGCGCTGGTGATCGGCGCGCTCTCACTTCGCACCCGCGGCGTCTATTTCATCATGATCACGCTCGCCTTCGCCCAGATGGCCTACTACGTCGCCTCGGGCCTTGCGCGTTACGGCGGCGACGACGGCCTCACCGTCTACAAGCGCAGCGACTTCTCCGGGCTGATCAACCTCTCGAACCGCACGCAGTTCTATTATCTCTGCCTTGCCTGCCTGCTCGGCGTGATCTTCCTGATCTGGCGCATCGTCAATTCGCGCTTCGGCCTCGTCGTGCAGGGGCTGCGCTCCAACGAGCAGCGCATGCAGGCGATCGGCTTTCCCGCCAAGCGCTACCAACTGGTCTGCTTCGTCATCTCAGGCACCATGTGCGGCCTTGCCGGCGCGCTGCTCGCCAACAACACCGACTTCGTCAGCCCGGCGGTGATGTACTGGACCCGCTCCGGCGACCTCATGGTGATGGTGATCTTAGGGGGCATGGGCACGCTGTTCGGCCCGATCATGGGCGCGGTGGTGTATCTTCTGCTGGAAGAATTCCTGTCGCAGATCACCGAATATTGGGCGCTGATCATGGGCCCGCTGCTGCTGCTGATCGTGCTGTTCGGGCGCGGCGGCATCATGGGCATGCTCGGGAGGGTCGGCCGTGGCTGAACCTCTGCTTCGCGTCGAAAAGCTGGTGCGCCGCTTCGGCGGCATCATCGCCACCGACAATGTCTCGCTCGACGTCGCGGCCGGCGAGCTGCACGCCATCATCGGCCCGAACGGTGCCGGCAAGACCACGCTGATCAGCCAGCTCACCGGGCATCTCGCGCCGCATTCCGGCAGCGTCTCGCTGGCGGGGCGCGACATCACATACTTACCGGCCTATCGCCGCTGTGCGCTCGGTCTCGCGCGTTCGTTCCAGATCACCTCGCTGCTGCTCGATTTCACCGCTGCGGACAACGTCGCGCTGGCGGCGCAGGCGCATGCCGGCACCTCGTTCCGCTTCTTCGCCAATGCGCGCAAAGAGCGACCCTTGCGCGATGCCGCGCATGCCGCGCTCGACCGCGTCGGTCTCGCCCATCGCGCCGATGTGCTGGTGTCGAAGCTGAGCCATGGCGAGCGGCGCCAGATCGAGCTTGCGGTCGCGCTCGCCAGCAAGCCGAAACTGCTGCTGCTCGACGAGCCCATGGCCGGCCTCGGCGTCACCGAATCCCAGGGCATGGTGAAGCTGCTCCAGGAGCTGCGGAAAGAGGTCTCGATCGTGCTGGTCGAGCACGACATGCCGGCGGTGTTCGCGCTCGCCGACCGCATCTCGGTGCTGGTCTATGGCCGCGTCATCGCCTCCGGCGATCCCGCCGCAATCCGGGCCAACGAGGACGTCAAGCGCGCCTATCTCGGCGACCAGCATGTGGTGACGCATCATGGCTGACACGCTGCTCGACGTCGACGGCATCGAGACCTGCTACGGCCTCTCCCAGGTGCTGTTCGGCCTGTCGCTGTCGATCAAGCCGGGCGAGATGGTCTCGCTGATGGGCCGCAACGGCATGGGCAAGACCACCACGATCCGCTCGATCATGGGCCTGACGCCGGCCCGCGCAGGCGCGATCCGTTTTGCCGGCGCCGAGGTCAGGCAGCTGCCGTCCTACAGAATTGCAAAACTCGGCGTCGGTCTCGTTCCCGAGGGACGCCAGATCTTTCCGAACCTGACCGTGCGCGAAAACCTGGTCGCGGCCGCCGCCGATCGCTTCGGCAGCCCCAATCCCTGGACGCTGGCGGCGATCTACGTGCTGTTCCCGCGTCTCGCCGAACGCGCGGCCAATATGGGCAACCAGCTCTCCGGCGGCGAGCAGCAGATGCTCGCGATCGGTCGTGCGCTGATGACCAATCCGAAGCTGCTGATTCTGGACGAAGCGACCGAGGGCCTCGCGCCGCTGATCCGCGAAGAAATCTGGCACTGTCTGTCGCTGCTCAAGAGCCGGGGGCAGTCGATCCTGGTCGTCGACAAGAACGTCGACCATCTCGCCCGCATCTGCGATCGCCATTACATCATCGAGCGCGGCAAGACGGTGTGGAGCGGCAGCTCCGACGAGCTGATGGCCGAGCCGGATCTGCAGCACAAGTATCTGGGGATTTGAGGCCGCGTGAGGGGCAAAGAGCCCGCGCCGCACACTCGTCATTGCGAGGAGCGACGAAGCAATCCAGGCTGCCTCTGCGGAAACATCTCTGGATTGCTTCGCTGCGCTCGCAATGACGGTGGAGAGAGCGGTGTCCCTCTCCAACGACTCCCTGGGGCGATACAGCTCAAAACACCTCGAAATACTCGCGGTGCTCCCAGTCGGTCACTTCGGACAGGAAGCGGTCGATCTCGGCGTTCTTGATGTGGGTGTAATAGTCGACGAATTCCGCCCCGAGCTTCTCGCGGAAGAACGGATCGTCCTTCAGCGCGGCGACGGCATCGCGCAAGCTCTTCGGCAGCAGCGGCGCCTTGGTCTCGTAGGGCGTGTCGGCGGAGGGGCCGGGATCGAGCTTGCGGTCGACACCGTCGAGGCCGGAGAGAATCTGAGAGGCCATGTAGAGATAGGGATTGGCGGCGGGCTCGCCGATGCGGTTCTCCAGGCGCGTTGCGGCATCACCCGCGCCGCCGAGCACGCGGATCATCACGCCGCGATTGTCGCGGCCCCAGATCGCGCGGTCCGGCGCCAGCGAATAGGAGCGGTAGCGCTTGTAGCCGTTGATGGTCGGCGTGGTGAACAATGTCGAGGCGCGGGCGTGGTCGAGCAGGCCGGCGAGGTAGGCCTTGCCGAACGCGCTGAACGGTTCGCCGCCGTCCTTCGCCATGAACTGGTTCTCGCCGCTCGCGCGCGAGACGATCGACTGATGCAGATGCCAGCCGCTCGCGAACACGTTCGGCAGCTTCGGCCGGCACATGAAGGTGGCGTGATAACCGTGGCGGCGCGCGATCTGCTTCACCGCGGAGCGGAACAGCACCATGTTGTCGGCGGGCTCCAGCCCCTTCCGCGGCGCGAAGGTGAATTCGCACTGGCTCGGCCCGAACTCGACCTCGACCGAGCGCAGCGGCAACCCGAGCGCGACGATGTCGCGGCGGAGGATCTCCAGCACCGGCTCCATCTGGTCGAAGCGCTGCTCGGTGAGGTATTGATAGCCGTGGCTGAGCAGGCTCACCGACGGCGGCGTGCCGGGCTGGCCGGCATCCTCGGGCCGCATATGCGCGTCGTCGAGCCCAAAGATGTGGAATTCGACCTCGAGGCCGGCGACGAAATCGTGGCCGCGGCCGGCGAGCTCGTCGAGCACCTTGCGGTAGAGCGAGCGCGTCGCGAACGGCACCGGGCGGCCGTCGGCAAAATAGAGGTCGCACAGCACCCAGCCCGTCGCCGGCGCCCATGGCAAGACGCGAAACGTGGTGGGGTCGGCGACCATCAGCACGTCGGCCGCGCCCTCCATCTCCTTCATGCCGAAACCGCCGCCCGCGGTGAACACGGGAAATACCGTGCGGTGCGAGGTGTCCTTGGCGAGCATGGTGGTGGTGATGGAGCAGCCGCTCTCCAGCGAGGCGATCGCTTCAGTGGCGATGATGGTCTTGCCGCGCAGGATGCCGTGCTGGTCGGGGAAGGCGAGGCGAATGACCTCGAGATTCTTCTCCTCGACGAGACGGCGCATGCGCGCTGCGGCGTCCGTTTGCTCATCCGACCACAGCGCATGACGCGCGACGAAAGTCACTTTGGTACTCCTTCAGTCGTGAGGCGCGAAGCATGCGCCACATTCTCCGTCATTGCGAGGAGCTCTTGCGACGAAGCAATCCAGGGTCTCTCCTGAGAGGCAGTCTGGATTGGTTCGCTGCGCTCGCAATGACGGGGATAGGCCGTCACTCCTATTCCGCCGCCGTCAGCTTATGCACGTTATCAGCGATCTCCTTCGGCACCGGGGCGGTCCAGGGCGCGCCGCGGCGGCGCTTGACGTCGACTTCCATCCAATAGGTCTCCCAGCCCCGCGTCGGCCCGATGCCGTCCATGGTCGCCGGTCCCTGGATCGAGCGCGCATTGGCTTCGTCCAGAAACAGCATCGGCTTCTCGCCGCCGCAGACCTTCTCGATCTCCTGCCGCAGCAGGCGGCGGTACTGCACGATCGCCTTGTCGCTCGAGCCGAGATGCTCCTTGGTGCGGTCCTGGATCGCGCCCATCGATTCCACCGCCCACTGGTCGTGGACGTTGATGTCGGTGCCCATGCCGGTATAGGTCGCGGTCTGCTGCTCGTGTGGATCGAAGCCGTAATCGTTAGCTCTGTTCTTGCGCGATTTGTAATCGGGCAGCTCATAGAGCTCGAGCCGCTGGTCGCGCATCTTCTGCTTGTCGACCGGGTTCGAATAGCTGGTGAAGATCGCGTACCAGTAGCAGTTCTGGTCATCGACCGGAACGTGCCATTGCGTGATCGTCATCTCCGTGCTCATGGGGATGACGAAGCCGTGCGGGAACAGCTGGTTGGTGACGCGCACGTGGGTGCGCTCCTCGTCGATCTCGCGCAGCGCGATCAGTCTGAGGCCGTATTCGGTGTGCTCGACATTGATGATCGGACGGTCGTACTCGCGCAGGATCTTCGTCATCGGCAGATCGGACCCGGCGGAGGCGCCACGGAATTGCTTGCCGTAGGCGGTGGAGGTGTCCTCGTCCTCGAAGAAGCGATGCAGGTAGGAGGCGTGCGCGGGATCGATGCCCACCTCCAGCGCCTGGAGCCAGTTGCAGGCCATGTGGCCCTTGAATGCAAAGGTGTGCGTGCCGGGCGCGACGAAGCAGTCGATCTCCGGGAAGGCGGGCGGGGTGCCCTCGCCGAGATAGGCCCAAAGGATGCCGCTCTTCTCGACCACGGGATAGGAGCGTTGGCGGATGTTTTGGCAGAGCTTTGAGTCTTTCGGCTCGGCCGGCGTCTCGATGCATTGGCCGGTCGCGTCGAACAGCCAGCCGTGGAAGGCGCAGCGCAGGCCGCCATGCTCCAGCCGCCCGAAGGCGAGGTCGGCGCCGCGATGGGCGCAGTGGCGATCCATCAGGCCGTAGCGTCCCGTCTCGTCGCGGAACAGCACCAGGTTCTCGCCGAGCAGTTTGACCGGACGGATCGGGCGAGCGCCCTCCAGCTCGTCCACCAGCGCCGCCGGCTGCCAGTAGCTCCGCATCAGTCTGCCGCACGGATCCTTCGGCCCGGTGCGGGTGATCAGGTCGTTCTGCTCCTGGCTCATCATGGCGCATGCATCCTTGTGGAGTGGCGTTTGTTCGCCTATTGAACGAATGGGCGAATTATGACATGCCTTGGACCGGCAGCAAGCACTATTTTGCAGGATTGTCCCACCCATGCCCAAGCTGAAGCGGAGCGAGAGCGAGGAGCGCGCGACGGATTTCGTCGAGGCGCTCGATCGCGGCCTGCGCCTGCTGCAATGTTTCGGCACGAATGCAGGCCCGATGACGCTGAGCGATCTTGCCCGCGCCGCCGATCTGCCGCGCGCCACGACGCGGCGCATGCTGTTCACGCTTCAGCGCGGCGGCTTTGTCAGCGGCGACGGCAAGCTGTTCTCGCTGACGCCGCACGTGCTGACGCTGGCAGCGTCCTATTTGCGGTCCAATCAGCTCGTCGCGGTGCTGCAGCCCGTGCTCGATCGCATCGCGGCCGCCGCGCAGGAAATCTCATCGCTCGCCGTGCTCGACGGCGATGACGTCGTGTTCATTGCCCGGGGGAGTCCGGCGCGGGTGTTCTCGGGCGGGTTGGAGATTGGCTACCGCCTGCCTTCCTTCTGCACCTCGGTCGGCCGCGCCATGCTCGGCCAGCTCGACGATGCGGCCCTTGCCGCGCGTCTGAAGGCGATGACGCGGGAGGCGCTGACGCCGCAGACGGTGACGGACCCGAAGGCGCTGCTCGCCCGCATCACCGCCGACCGCGCGCAAGGCTATTCCCTGGTCGACCGCGAGGCCGAACCGCATTTCCGCTCGATCTCGGTCCCAATCCGCCGTTACGACGGCGTGATCGTCGCCGCCATCAACATGGGCGCCCATGTCGATCGCGTGCCGGCGCAGGAGCTGATCGATCGCTTCCTGCCGTTGCTGCAGGCGGGGGCGGCGTCGTTGCGGTCGCAACTCCTGTAGAGTAGAGCCATTCCCGCTGTCTCGAAACTGGTGCTATAATGCAAGCATGAGAGAACAGGGAGGACGCCATGAATCATACCATGGTTCCCAGTGATCGCGTGGAGCGCGTCGCCGTTTACGGCCGCGACGGTACGAAGCTCGGCACGATCGAACGGCTGATGCTCGACAAGATGAGCGGAATGGTTGCCTATGCGGTGATCAAGACCGGCGGACTGCTCGATACCCATCATCACTACCCTCTGCAGTGGAGCGCGTTGAAATACGACCCGCGGCGCGAGGCGTTCCAGATCGAGTTGACTTTGGACGAACTCAGCAGCGGCCCGTGCGAGTTCGATGGCGATGCGTTCGACTGGGGTGACCGTTCGCGGTCCTACCCGCATCCGCATTATTGGTCGGTCTAGCAAGTCGGCCTGGCTGCGCGTCTAACGGTGCGGACACGGCGTCGGGAGGCGCGCTCATCGTGCGCTACCGGGCCTCGGCCTCGCGCTCCATGTCGCGGCCCGAAAGGTCCTCGCCCTGCATGTTGGCATAGTCACGCGCCATCTCGCGCATCAGGAACTTGGCCGGGACGTCGTGATAGGTGCCGCGGTCGTTGACGTATTGCATGTAGGCGCGGCCCTCGGCGTCGAAGGGATGCAGCAGCGCGTCGGTGTGACCGTCGAAATCGAGCGGCGCCACGCCGACCTTGGCGCACAGCGTGTCGTTGAAGGTCGGCGTCGCCTTGCGCCAGGCGCCATCGACATGCACCTCCGTAAAGCCGTGCCAGGTGAAGATGTCGGTGCCCATGCTCGCGCGCAGCTTCTCGGTGGTGAGATGGTTCTTCACGTCGGCAAAGCCGACCCGTGCGGGAATGCCGTGGACGCGGCAGGCGGCGGCGTAGAGCGCGGCCTTGCCGACGCAATAGCCCTGGCCCGCGGCAAGCACGCTCGAGGCGCGAAACGTCTCGGCGACGCGCATGCTGACATAGGGGTTATAGCGGATGCCGTCGCGCACCGCCTTGTAGAGCACGCTCGCCTTCTCGCGCGCACTCGCATCCGCGCGCACCGCGTCGTTCGCAAAGTGCTGCACGGTGGGATGATCGCTGTCGATGTACTCGCCGGGATCGGTGTAGAGGCGGCGGATGGTGTCGGGGAGGATGTCGGTCATGTCCAGAGCTTAGCAGGCGATCGCCGCGGAACTCAAATCACGCGATACGGGTGCATGGTGCGCCTTCGAATTGCGCTGAGGCGCTGCCTCCGTCTCACTGCCGGTTGCGCATCCAGTCGGCAAGCCCCGATAGCGCCTTGTCGAGCTCCTGCCGCGCAGTGCTATCTGTGATCGTCTCCTCCATCGCGCCGCGCATGCAGAGCATCCACGCATCGCGCTCGGCATCGCCGATGGCAAAGCCGAAATGGCGCTGGCGCAGCCGCGGATGGCCCTTCTCGGGGGTGTAGAGGCGCGGGCCGCCGGTCCATTCGGTGAGATAACGCTTCAGCACGTCCCTGATCAGGCCGAGGTCGTCCGCGTGCATGGCGCGGATGACCTTCGCCTCCGGCAGCGTGTCCATGCGCTCGTAGAAGCGATCGACGAGGGCGTCGATCGTGGCGCTGCCGCCGATCCGCTCGAATATGGAGGTGACGTCGGTAGAGGTCATTGTCGGTCCCAAGGCTTGCTGATGGACGTTGATATCGTGTCGCGGGATGTTGGGCAAAATCCCCGCTGTCGTCCCGGACAAGCGCAGCTCTGGACAACGCAACGCGTTGTCGAGAGCGGAGCGCCGGTCCGGGACCCATAGCCACAGGGAGATGTCTGGCGAAGACTCGTGGTTGCCAGCTCGCGCAACGACTTCTCCCTGGGAGTATGGGTCCCGGATCTGCGCGCGTTTGGGGCGCGCTTGTCCGGGACGACAGCGGAGAGTGTAGCTCTAGCGAGATCCAATCGCCCTACAGCGCCACACTGCGCAGCCCGAAGCTGCGGGCCTCGTTCTGCAGCACCGGCCTTACCGCATCGATCAGCCGCGCGGCGGCCGCATCAACGGAGAGGCCCGCAGTGTCCACCACGGCGGTCGCGCGCGAATACAGCGGCTCGCGGCTGAGCAGGATGTTGCGCAGCTCCGCCATTGCAGAGCGATCGTCCGCCATCGGACGCAGGTCGCCCTGGCGACGGACCCGGGCCATATGCTCCTCGGGCTCGGCCTTCAGCCAGATCGTGTAGAACGAGGTCAGGATCTGGTCGAAGGTCAAAGGCTCCGAGACGATGCCGCCGCCGGTCGCCAGCACCATCAGCTCGTTGCGCGCCAGCAGCTGCTGCAGCGCCGCCTGCTCCATGCGGCGAAAGCCCTCCTGGCCGTAGAGCGCGATGATCTCGGCGACCGAGAGCCCGTTCTGCTGCTCGACCTCCTTGTTGAGCTCGACGAAGCTCCAGCCGATCTTCTTCGCCAGGATCTTGCCGAGCGTCGACTTGCCGGCGCCGCGCAGGCCGATCAGCGCGATGCCGCAGAACGGCGCGCGCCGCGGCGCGGTGGCGCTGCCCCCGGCGAGCAGATCCTTGGCCTGCGCGATCTGCGCCGGCGTCGCCTTGCGCAGGAGATCGCGAAACATCTGCCAGTCCGGCGTCGGCTCGGCCGAGGGAAGCAGGTCCTCGAGATGCGCGCCCATCGCGTCGGAGACGCGGCGCAGCAGCACGATCGAGACGTTGCCCTTGCCGCTTTCGAGCTGCGCGATGTAGCGCTCCGAGATTCCTGATACCTTGGCGAGCACCTTGCGCGACATGCCGCGCAACGCGCGCATGGTGCGCACGCGCTGGCCGAGCTGTTCGAGGAAGTGGGATTCGGCGTCGGGACTGTCGGTCATGAGCCTTCTTTAAGGGATGTCTTCTTGAAGGTTGTCCTGCGGCGCATTTTAATGAAACATAGTGCCTGCTGGCATTGACAGCAAGCCGCCGCGGTGTCTTTCTATGAATTATAATTCTAAATTCGGGGGAGAAGTCCGTGAGCGAGGGATCCTACAACGCGGTGACCTGGCTGCTCGACCGTAACGTCAGGGAGGGCCGGGGTAGCAAGCTGGCCTTCGACGACACCGTCTCGCGGCTCACTTATGGCGAACTCCAGCAACAGACCCGGTGCGCCGCGAACATGCTGCGCCGGCTCGGCGTCCGCCGCGAGGAGCGTGTCGCGATGATCATGCTGGATACGGTCGACTTTCCGATCGTGTTCCTGGGCGCGATCCGCGCCGGCATCGTGCCGGTGCCACTGAACACGCTGCTGACCGCGGATCAATACGCCTACATCCTCGCCGACTGCCGTGCGCGCGTGCTGTTCGTCTCCGAAGCGCTCTATCCCGTCATCAGGGACGTCGTCGGCCGCATGCCCGACCTCGAGCATGTCGTGGTCTCCGGCGCCAAGCAGAACGGCCACAAGCAACTTGCCGAGGAGCTCGCCGGCGAGAGTGATCAGTTCACCACCGCCGCGACGCATCCCGACGAGCCGGCGTTCTGGCTCTACTCGTCGGGGTCAACGGGCATGCCGAAGGGCGTGCGCCACATCCATTCCAATTTGCAGGCGACCGCCGACACCTATGCCAAACAGGTGCTCGGTATCCGCGAGAGCGATGTGTGTCTCTCCGCCGCAAAGCTGTTCTTCGCCTATGGGCTCGGCAATGCGCTGACCTTCCCGATGTCGGTCGGCGCCAGTGTGATCCTCAACAGCGAGCGTCCCACGCCGGCGCGCATGTTCGACCTGATGAACCGCTACAACCCCTCGATCCTCTACGGCGTGCCGACCTTGTTCGCGGCGATGCTCAACGACGAGACGATGAAGGCCGAGCGTGGCGGCAAGAGCTTGCGCATCTGCACCTCCGCCGGCGAGGCGCTGCCGGAATCCGTCGGCCACAGCTGGAAGGCACGCTTCGGCGTCGACATTCTCGACGGCGTCGGCTCGACCGAGCTGCTCCATATTTTTCTCTCGAACGCCCCCGGCGACATCAAATACGGCTCGTCCGGCAGGCCGGTGCCGGGCTATGCGGTCCGGCTCGTCAACGAAGCCGGGCAGGACGTCGCCGACGGCGAGGTCGGCGAATTGCTGGTCGATGCGCCCTCCGCCGGCGAAGGCTATTGGAATCAGCGCCACAAGAGCCGCCGCACCTTCGAGGGACCGTGGACCCGCACCGGCGACAAATATGTCCGCGACAGCGAGGGCCGTTACACGTTCTGCGGCCGCGCCGACGACATGTTCAAGGTCTCCGGCATCTGGGTCTCGCCGTTCGAGGTCGAGAGCGCGCTGATCACGCATCCCGCTGTGCTGGAAGCGGCCGTCGTGCCGGAAGCCGATCCGGAAGGCCTGTTGAAGCCAAAAGCCTTCGTCGTGCTGCGCCCCGGCGCGACAACGGCGGGGTTGCAAGAGATGCTCAAGGAGCACGTCAAGCAGAAGATCGGCCCGTGGAAATATCCGCGCTGGATCGACGTGGTGGACTCGCTGCCGAAAACGGCGACGGGCAAGATCCAGCGGTTCAAGCTGCGGGAAGGGACGCATTAGTCGACCAGGCACGACGGTTCGTCATGGCCGGGCTTGACCCGGCCATCCACGTGCCACCGCGAAGGAGGAAAGACGTGGATGCCCGGGTCAAGCCCGGGCATGACGACGGAGAGAAAGAGCGACGCTCCATGACCAACCTCACTCCCACCGGCTTCCTCAGCATCGGCACCGCCAGCCTCGAATACAAATGGCTCGCGCCGCAATCCGCCGACGCGCCCACCATCGTCATGCTGCACGAAGGCCTCGGCTCGGTCGGCCTGTGGGGCGATTTCCCCGAGAAGCTGCAGCAGGCCACCGGCGCCGGCATCTTCCTTTACGCGCGCGCCGGCTACGGCCAATCGAGCTCCGTCGCGCTGCCGCGCCCACTCGATTACATGCAGCGCGAGGCGCTCGACGTGCTGCCGAAAGTGCTCGACGCGATTTCCTTCAAGCGCGGCCTTCTGCTCGGCCATTCCGACGGCGCCTCGATTGCGGCGATCTATGCCGGCTCACACCAGGATCACCGTCTGCAGGGCATCGCATTGATCGCACCGCATTTCATCGTCGAGGACGTCTCGGTGAAATCGATCGCGGCGATCAAGACGACGTTCGAGACCACCGACCTCAAGGCAAAGCTGTCGCGCTGGCATAAGGACGTCGACAACGCCTTCTATGGTTGGAACGGCGCCTGGCTCGATCCAAAATTCCGCGATTGGGACATCTCCGAATACCTCGCTTATATCCGCGTCCCAGTCCTTGTCGTCCAGGGCAAGGACGACCAGTACGGCACCTTGCGTCAGGTCGAGATCGCGCAGGAAGAGTGCTACTGCCCGGTCGACGTGAAGATCATCTCTGGCGCGGGCCATTCGCCGCAGCGTGAGTCGCCGGTGGCGACGCTCGAGGCGATCGCGCAGTTCGCGACAGCGGCGCTACGCGATGATCAGGGGCTGCAAGGCCGCGCGGCGTGATGGCGGCGGCGGTCTGACAGATACCGAACCCGCAGAACGCAACGGGCTCGGAGCGTCCGCGCCGTCCGTCTCCCTCTAGATGAAACAAAATGCATGTGAGCCCGTTTAAGGGGTAGACGCGCCCAAAAAGATGCACTATTGTGCATCTAACGCTACGGCGATCATGCATAATCAAACTCAGGGATGACCCATGGCCGGGGAAGATCGGCGCCTCGCAGGCGGCGCGACATTCATCGATTTTCAGACCGAACCGTCCCGCTACAAGCACTGGAAGCTCGCGGTCGAGGGCGGCGTCGCGACGCTGACCATGGATGTCGACGAGAATGGCGGCCTGTTCGAGGGCTATCTGCTCAAGCTCAATTCCTACGATCTCGGCGTCGACATCGAGCTTGCGGACGCGCTTCAGCGCCTGCGCTTCGAGCATCCCGAGGTCAAGGTCGTGGTGATGCGATCGGCCAAGAACCGCGTGTTCTGCGCCGGCGCCAACATCCGCATGCTCGCGGGCTCCACGCACGCCCACAAGGTCAATTTCTGCAAGTTCACCAACGAGACCCGCAACGGCATGGAAGATTCTTCTGAGAATTCCGGCCAGCGCTTCATCACGGTGGTGAACGGCTCGGCCGCCGGCGGCGGCTACGAGCTGGCGCTTGCGACCGACCACATCATCCTCGCCGACGACGGCTCCTCTGCCGTTGCGCTGCCCGAGGTGCCGCTGCTCGCGGTGCTGCCGGGCACCGGCGGCCTCACGCGCGTCGTCGACAAGCGCAAGGTGCGCCGCGACCACGCTGATTTCTTCTGCACCATCGAGGAAGGTGTGAAGGGCAAGCGCGCCGTGCAATGGCGTCTGGTCGACGAGATCGCGCCGAACTCCAAGTTAGAGACCAAGATCGCCGAGCGTGCCAAGGAGTTCGCGGCGGCCTCGAAGCGCAACGGCAGCGGCAAGGGCATCGCGCTGACGCCGCTCAAGCGCCTGATCGACGAAAACAGCATCCGCTACGGCTTCGTCACGGTCGACATCGATCGCACGGCCCGCCTCGCCGCGATCTCGATCAAGGCGCCGGAGACTGCGCCGCCCGCCGACATCGACGGCATGATGGCGCAAGGCGCCTCGTTCTGGCCGCTGCAAGTGGCGCGCGAGCTCGACGATGCCATCCTGCATTTGCGCATCAACGAGCTCGAGATTGCCATGCTGGTGTTCAAGAGCCATGGCGACCGCGCCCACGTGCTCGCGGCAGACGCCTTCCTCGAAGCCAACAAGGCGCATTGGCTGGTCAACGAGATCCGCCATTACTGGAAGCGCGTCTTGAAGCGCATCGACGTCACCTCGCGCACGCTGGTGACGCTGGTCGAGCCCGGCTCCTGCTTTGCCGGAACGCTCGCCGAGCTCGTCTTCGCCGCCGACCGCTCCTACATGCTGATCGGCACGCGCCAGGGCGACAACCGTCCGCCGCCGTCGATCGAGCTCTCCGCGATGAATTTCGGCCCCTATCCGATGAGCCATGGCCTGACGCGGCTGCAATCGCGCTTCCAGGCCGATCCCTCCGATGTGGAGCGCGCGGAAGCAACGCTCGGCACCAGCCTCGACGCCGAACAAGCCGAGGAGCTCGGCCTCGTCACCTTCGCGCTCGACGACATCGACTGGGACGACGAGGTTCGCGTCTTTCTCGAGGAGCGCGCCAGCTTCTCGCCCGACAGCCTCACCGGCATGGAGGCAAGCCTGCGCTTCGTCGGCCCCGAGACGATGGAATCGAAGATCTTCGCGCGCCTCACCGCGTGGCAGAACTGGATCTTCCAGCGGCCCAACGCGGTCGGCGAGGAAGGCGCGCTGCGCCGCTACGGTAGCGGCCAGAAGCCGAAATTCGATATGACGCGAGTGTAGCTATCGTGTCCCGGGCGCGCTGCGGCACAAAGTGATGCTGCGCAGAACCGGGACCCAGACGGACCAGACATAGGTCCCGGCTCAGCAGTGCAGCACTTCGCGCCGCACTGCGTCCGGGACACGAGACCGGAGCAAGGAGCACGGCCATGAACATGAACATCATGAACGTCGACTACTCGACCAAGATTCCGAACAACGTCAATCTCGCCGAAGACCGCCAGGTGCTCAAGGCACTGGAGGGCTGGCATCCCGGCTACATGGATTGGTGGAGCGACATGGGGCCGGAAGGCTTCCAGGAATCGCTGGTCTATTTGCGCACCGCCTATTCGGTCGATCCGCGCGGCTGGGCCAAGTTCGATTATGTGCGCATGCCCGAATATCGCTGGGGCATTCTCCTGGCGCCGCAGGAAGAGAACCGCGTCGTGCCCTTCGGCGAGCATTATGGCGAGCCGGCCTGGCAGGAAGTCCCGGGCGAGCACCGCGCCATGCTGCGCCGCCTGATCGTGATCCAGGGCGACACCGAGCCGGCCTCGGTCGAGCAGCAGCGCCATCTCGGCAAGACCGCGCCCTCGCTCTACGACATGCGCAATTTGTTCCAGGTCAACGTCGAAGAAGGCCGTCACCTCTGGGCGATGGTCTATCTGCTGCAGAAATATTTCGGTCGCGACGGCCGCGAGGAAGCGGACGATCTGCTGCGCCGCCGCTCCGGCGATGCCGACGCGCCGCGCATGCTGGGCGCCTTCAACGAGGCGACGCCGGACTGGCTGTCCTTCTTCATGTTCACCTACTTCACCGATCGCGACGGCAAGATGCAGTTGCATTCGCTCGCGCAGTCCGGCTTCGATCCGCTGTCGCGCACCTGCCGCTTCATGCTGACGGAGGAAGCGCATCACATGTTCGTCGGCGAGACCGGCATCACCCGCGTCGTGCAGCGCACCTGCGACGCCATGCGCGAAGCCGGCATCACCGATCCCACCGACATCGCAAAGGTCCGCGCGCTCGGGGTGATCGATCTTCCGACCATCCAGAAGAAGCTGAACCTGCACTACACGCTGTCGCTCGACCTGTTCGGCTCGGAAGTCTCGACCAACGCGGCCAACGCCTTCAACGCCGGCATCAAGGGCCGCTATCACGAGACCCAGATCGAGGACGATCACCAGCTCAAGAACGCCACCTATCCGGTGCTGAAGTTCATCAACGGCGAGATCAAGCTGGTGGACGAGCCGGCGCTGACCGCGCTCAACATGCGCCTGCGCGACGATTACAGCCAGGACTGCGTCAAGGGCATGCTGCGCTGGAACAAGGTGATCTCGACCGCGGGCTACGACTTCAAGCTGGCCTTGCCCAACGTCGCCTTCCACCGCCACATCGGCGAGTTCAAGGACGTGCACGCCACGCCCGACGGCATTTTGATCGACGACGCCACCTGGGCCAGGCGCAAGGACGAGTGGCTGCCCTCGACCAGCGACGGCGACTTCATCACCTCGCTGATGCAGCCCGTCACCGAGACCGGCAAGTACGCCTCGTGGATCTCGCCGCCGAAGGTCGGCATCGACAACAAGCCCGGCGATTTCGAGTACGTGAAGATCGAGTCGTAAGAGCTGAAAGCGAGGCGCAGCGCGCGCCACACACTCACCTGTCGTCGCCCGGCTTGACCGGGCGATCCAGTATTCCAGAGACTGTTGTGATAGAGCCGGGAGGCCGCGGCGTACTGGATGCCCCGGTCAAGCCGGGGCATGACAGCGGAGTTTGAAGCGGGAAACTACCCCGCGATCTCCAACCCGGCATTCGCGTACACCACGCCGCCGTCGACCGCGATGGTGTTGCCGACCACGTAGTCGCCCGCACGCGAGGCGAGATAGATCGCGACCCCCGCCATGTCCTCGTCGGTGCCGATCCGGCGCGACGGAATGCGCTTTGCGACCTCGTCTGAGTGGTCGCGCGCGGCCCGGTTCATGTCGGACTTGAAGGCGCCGGGCGCGATCGCGGTGACGTTGATGTTGTCCTTGATCAGCTTGGTCGCCAGGCGCCGCGTCAGGTGGATCACCGCGGCCTTGCTGGCGGCGTAGGAATAGGTCTCGCCCGGATTGACGAAGATGCCGTCGACCGAGGCGATGTTGATCACCTTCGCCGGACGGTCCGCGCGCGCCGCCGCGCGCAGCGGTTTCGCCAGAGCCTTGGTCAGGAAGAACAGTGACTTGACGTTGAGGTCCATCACCTTGTCCCAGCCGCTTTCGGGGAATTCGTCGAACTCCGCGCCCCAGGCCGCGCCGGCATTGTTGACGAGGATGTCGAGCTTCGGCTCCAGCTTGATGATCTCGGAGGCCAACCTGTCGCAGCCTTCGATGGTGGAGATGTCGATCGGCAGCGCGATGCATTCGCCGTCATATCGCGCGGTGAGCTCCTTGGCGGTCGCCTCGCAAGGTCCGGCCTTGCGCGCGGTGATGTAGACCTTTGCGGCGCCGGCGCTGAGAAATCCCGCCGCGATCATCTTGCCGATGCCGCGCGAGCCGCCGGTCACCAGCGCGACACGGCCTTTGAGCGAGAACAGATCGTTGAACATGATGCCTCCCTTGGTTGGCGTTGTTTTGGGCGGGCCGGGGAGGGGAGTCAAGGAAGGGGCTTGGGTGAGATCGGAGTGAGACACGACAGCGGCTCAACCAACTCGGTGTCGTCCCGGACAAGCGTAAGCGCAGATCCGGGACCCATAGCCACAGGGAGTGGTTTGGTGAAGATTGGTCGTTCGGGATTGGCAGCGCATACCGATCGAGAGGTCACGCGGTATGGGTCCCGGATCTGCGCACGCTGAGGGCGCGCTTGTCCGGGACGACAGCGGAGGTTGGAGGGGCTACGCCGCCGCGATCCGGCGGAAGCCGTTCCACATCGCGGTTGCGGCGCCCGAGGTCAATACCGGCAGGATTCGCGCGTCCTGGTAGTTGCCGTTGAGCGAGACCCGCGGCAGCCCCGTCATCTGGCCGGCATTTTCGGCAAACAGCATGCCGGGCCGCGTCGTCACCGCGGTCTTGAAGCCGGCCGTTGCAGCAAGGCCGAATTCGCGCATCCCGGCGGCGTCGCGGTCGCCATAGGGATAGGCGAGATGCAGCACGGGGCACTGCAGCGCCTGCTCGATCCGCGCGCGGCTCACGGCCAGCTCCTGCGCGGCGATGTCTTCGGCCAGCTTGGCGAGGTTGCAATGGCTGACGCTATGGGCGCCGATCATGACCAGCGGGTCGGCGGCAAAGGCCTTCAGCTCGGTCCAGGACAGGCAGAGGCTACGGCACAGCGCGGCCATGTCGACGTCGTACGTCGTGCAGAGCGCCTCGATCTCTCGCGCCAGATCATGCTCGCCCGGTAGCGCACGTAGCCAGTCGTGCAGGCGGTCGAACGCGGCCTGCTTGGCCGCAGGCGTCGTTGCATCGAGCCGCAGCGCGGAATGGCCGATCTTGACGTCGATCTGCTCGGCCTTGGCGATCACGGCTTCCAGCGCCGTCCACCATAGCCGTCCCGTCCCTTCCGCAAAATCGCTCGCGACATAGACCGTCAGCGGGGCGTCGAACTCGCGCAGCACCGGCAGCGCGTGGTCCAGATTGTCGCGATAGCCGTCGTCGAAGGTGAAGGCGGCGAAGCGGCGGTCGAAGCGGCCCTGCACCAGCCGCTCATGCAGCTCGTCCATGGTGACGATGTCGATGTCGCGCGAGCGCAAATGGCACAGCGTCGCGCGCAGGAATTCGGGGGTGACCTCGAGATGCCGGTTCGGCTGGAACGCGGCGTCGCGGGCCGGCCGGACGTGGTGCAGCATGAAAATGGCACCGACGCCCGACAAAAGCGGGCGCAGCAGGTGGTGCGCCCCGCTGAAATAGAGTGCTCCCAGCCCGGCGCGGATGACGTTGTTACGCAGTTGTTTCATGACCCGCTGGCGGACTCTGGCATTCCGTCTTCAACTTACGGAAGAACCCTTGAAGAAAAAGTTATTCCGATTGTCCGACCCCGTGCCTTCGGAAGGGCACCATTTCCGGTTTGACAGCCTGCCAAGGGTTTGTTTTGTCTCCGGTTCCAGAGTTCGGGTCGTCGAATGCAGAAGCTTTTCAGGTGGGCCAGCAAATGGTGGCCGGGGCTGATTCCCCTGGCCGTCATGTGGGGATTTGCGGCCTGGAATAACACCTTACCGGTCGAGGCCGACCTGTCGGCCCGCAGCTCGGCGGCGCTGAAAGGGACCGTCCTGGATAAGACCCGGATCGCGGTCGACGGCCGCGACGTCAGCCTGGTCGCGGACGCCTTCTCCGAGGAGGGGCGCCGCGACGCCGTGACGGCGGTCGAGACCGTCCCCGGCGTGCGCCTGGTCGACGACCGCACCCGCCTCGTTCCCGAGGCCCAGCCGTTCGTCTGGAACGCCGAACGCGACGTGGTGCGGGTGACGCTGTCGGGCTCCGCGCCGCTGCCGTCGATCAAGGGCCGGCTGACCGAGGCGGCCCGCAAGGAGGTCGGCGGCGCCGAGGTGGCCGACCAGATGGGGCTGGCGCGCGGCGCGCCGCCGCGGTTCGAGGCCGCCGCGATGCTGCTGCTCGATCAGATCGGCAGGCTGAAGGACGGCAAGATCACGATCACGGATACCAAGGTCAATCTGTCGGGCATGGCGCGCGAGCTCGGCGGCCGGGAGGCGATCGCAGCTGCGCTGAAGAACCTGCCGGAGGGCTTTTCGATCGCCGCCAACGACGTCAAGGCGCCGCCCTATATCTTCCAGGCCTACAAGGATCCGGTCGCGGCGACGGTGACGCTGACCGGCTACGTGCCCGACAACAATGTGCACACGGCGATCGCCACCAGCGCCGCGCGAAAATTCTTCACCGAGAAGGTCGTCGACAATCTCAAGGCCAGCATCGGCGCCCCCGGCTCCTTCAACACGGCCGTGGTCGCAGCGCTCGGCGCGCTGTCGCGACTGTCGACCGGCACGCTCGTCGTGTCCGATCGCGAGGTGAAGCTGTCGGGCGATGCGCTCTACGAAGGGGCCGCCAACGACATCCGTGCAGGCCTCGGCAAGGACTTCCCGAAGAACTGGCAGTACAAGCCGGAGATCACCGTGAAGCCTGCGGCAGGGCCGGTCGACGGCACGGTGTGCCAGCAATTGTTCACGGACCTCCTGGGCAAGGGCAAGATCCGCTTCACGCCCAAGCGTGCCGACATCGATCCGGATTCCGCCGCCATCCTCGATCATCTGATCGAGACGGCGCTACGTTGCCCGACCGTGAATATCGAGGTTGCCGGGCACACCGATGCCGACGGCGAGGACGGCTTCAACCGGGCTCTCTCGGAGAAGCGCGCGCAGGCGGTGATCGACTATCTGGTCAAGGCCGGCCTGCCCGCCAATCGCTTCACCGCGGTCGGCCATGGCAGCACGCAGCCCGTCGCCGGCAACGATACCGACGACGGCAAGGCGCAGAACCGCCGCATCGAATTTCTGGTGAGGTGACGATGCCCTATCTCGTCTCGTTCCATCTGGGTTGGCTGATCGGCTCGGTGCTGCTGGGCTTCTGCATGGGCTGGATCTCGGTGGTCCAGCGCGGCAACGGCACCTCGAAGGTGACCGCGCGCTGGCTCGCCGCGCTTGCTGCCGCCCTGGTCGCTGCCTCGTTTGCCCATGTGGTCCCCGGCCGCTTCGGCTACTGGCTCGACCTCGGCCTGATCATGTTCGCCTGCTACCTCGTCGGCTGCACCATCGGCGCCTGGCTGCGTGATCGGGTGGTCTCGCGCAGCCAGCCTGCGGCCTGAGCCTCCGGCCCGCGAAGGATCGCACCGGCGCCTGTCGGCGCCGCGATCCGGCCGCTCCCTGGCCTGCCTTTCGCTGCCGCGACCTTCCGGCGCATCGGAAAACCGGTGAACGGTGCCTGGTCGCCGCCCTCTTTCAACAGGCGAACCCGCCACATAGATTGACGTCAGCCTAAGGCGTGACGGAACATTGTGCGGCCGAAATCATCAAAACTTCATGGCGTCTGCGCAGGATTGCCAAGGAGATTCGCGTCAAGCCTTGCCGCCGAAGGCGCCAAACCGTGCATCAGGAGCCCGCAACCCTGCCTAAAATATTGAAGGCACGTGTTTTTGTTCGAATTGGCGAATTCCACTCCGCCCGAAAACGCGCTAGTGGAGGGGCAGGGGGCATGCGCGATGCCGGAGCCGGCGGCGAGGGTTCGTTGAGCGCCTGTGCGTCGTCCGCCCGTCCGCCGGCCACTCTGGCCGCTGAAGCGTTATTCGAGGTCTAGATGCTGGAAGCCATACGCAGAGCGATGACGTTTCTGCGCCAGAAGCAAATCCTGCATAAGCTTGGAGTTGTGATCAGCGTCGCGGTCATCGGCATCGCTTGCTATGTGCTGTACCACATGCTGCGCGGCATCGACTTCAACGAGGTCCTCGAAGCGATCAAGAGCACCGAGCCGAGGCAGATCGCGATGGCGGCGCTGTTCGTCGCCGCGGGCTATTTCACCCTGACCTTCTACGACCTGTTTGCCGTGCGCGCGATCGGCCACGCCGAGGTGCCCTATCGCATCAACGCGCTCGCCGCCTTCACCAGCTATTCGATCGGCCACAATGTCGGCGCATCCGTCTTCACCGGCGGCGCGGTGCGCTACCGCATCTATTCGGCCTATGGGCTGAACGCGATCGACGTCGCCAAGATCTGCTTCCTCGCCGGCCTGACCTTCTGGCTCGGCAATGCCGCCGTGCTCGGCCTCGGCATCTCCTATCATCCCGAGGCCGCCGCCGCGATCGATCAGCTTCCGCCATGGCTGAACCGGGCGCTGGCGCTGATGATCGTCACGGGCCTGGTCGGCTACGTGGTCTGGGTCTGGACCCAGCCGCGCGTGGTCGGCCGCGGACCCTGGACCGTGGTGCTGCCGGGCGGCCCGCTGACGCTGCTCCAGATCGCGATCGGCATCATCGATCTCGGCTTCTGCGCGCTCGCGATGTACGTGCTGGTCCCGGACGAGCCCAATCTCGGCTTCGTGGTGGTCGCGGTGATCTTCGTCTCGGCGACGCTGCTCGGGTTCGCCAGCCATTCGCCCGGCGGGCTCGGTGTGTTCGACGCCGCGATGCTGGTCGGCCTCTGGCAGATGGACCGCGAGGAGCTTCTCGGCGGCATGCTGCTGTTCCGCGTCCTCTATTATCTGTCCCCCTTCGTCATCTCTGTAATCTTGCTGACGTTTCGCGAAGTTATTATCGGCGCACGATCGAAGCGCCTGCAGCAGGCGGCGCTCAAGCTCGACCCCGGCCCGGCGCGCGAAGCCGCCTATGTGAGAGAGCGTAGCGACGGCGCCAAATCTTAGGACAAGCCCTCCAGGAGAAGTCCGCCCGATGGCGATCGACGCCCCATCTTCTCCCTCCGCCCAGCCCTGGTCCGACCGGCTGCGGCACTCGACGATCATCCTGATCGCCGCGGCGCTGGCGCTGTCCGTCATCGTCTCGCTCGGCGAATTGTCGGCGCTGCACGCCGCGATCGTGTTCCTCTGCATCGCCGCCGCTGCGCTGATCCCGTGGCGCCTGCATGATACCGCAGCGTCCCGTGACGACGTCAGGCGCATCAACCCGGTCGAGAGCGCGGCGGTGGCCGCGGTCGTCGCCGGCATGCCGGATCCGGCAGTGCTGCTCGACCGCGCCGGCCGCGTCATCCATCTCAACGCCGCCGCCGCCCAGCTCGCGCCGGCGCTGCGCAGGAACGAACTCGCCCAGTTCGCGCTGCGCTCGCCGGAGATCATCACGGCGCTGCGCGAGGCGATCGCGACCACCGAGCCGCGGCGCGCGACCTATCTCGACCATGTCCCGGTCGATCGCTGGATGGAGCTCATGATCACGCCGGTGCCGGTGCCGACCAGCTTCGGCGGCGCCGACAAATGCATGCTGATGACCTTCCACGACCAGACGCCGCTGCGCCGGGTCGAGGAGATGCGGGCCGACTTCGTCGCCAACGCCAGCCACGAGCTGCGCACGCCGCTGGCTGCGCTGTCGGGCTTCATCGACACGCTGCAGGGGCAGGCCAAGGACGATCCCAAGGCCCGCGAGCGCTTCCTCGGCATCATGCACAACCAGGCCACCCGCATGGCGCGCCTGATCGACGACCTCTTGTCCCTGTCGCGGGTCGAGCTGTCGGCCCATGTCCGGCCCGACACCCTGGTCGATCTGCTGCCGATCATCCGCCAGGTTGCGGACGGGCTCGAGCCGCTGGCGCGCGAGCGCCAGGTCGAGGTCGAGATCCATTTGCCTGATAGCCCGGTGATGATCGCGGGCGACCGCGAGGAGCTGCTCCGCCTGTTCGAGAATTTGATCGAGAACGCGCTCAAATACGGCGCCTCCGGCGGACGCGTCATCGTGTCGCTGACCTCGGGCGCGGCCGCTGACGGAACTCAGGAAATCCGGATCATGGTCCGCGATTTCGGCCCCGGCATCGCGCCCGAGCACCTGCCGCGGCTGACCGAGCGGTTCTACCGCGTGGACGTCGGCGACAGCCGCTCGCAAGGTGGAACCGGACTCGGATTATCGCTGGTGAAACATATTCTTAACCGCCATCGCGGCCGGCTTTTGATCGAAAGCGTGCCAAAACAGGGGGCGACTTTCACCGCCTGTTTTCCCCAGATCAGGACTTCGGCTCCGGCCTGAAATTCAAGCGATTTCAATTGCTTGCTGGTGTCATTCGACTGTCACGAAACCTTCGTAAAAGCACAGCTGACCGCTCCTAAAGGGGCGGCGCGGGGAGCGCGATCGGGCGCGGATGGCGCTTCGCTCCCCCCAATGGAGACCAGCATGAATTTCCTCAAGACGATGGTCGCTGCCGGCTTGGTCGCCGCATCGACGACGGCGGCCTTTGCGGCCGACATCACCGGCGCCGGCGCGACGTTCCCGTTCCCGATCTATTCGAAGTGGGCTGACGCTTACAAGAAAGAGACCGGCAATGGTCTGAATTACCAGTCGATCGGCTCGGGCGGCGGCATCAAGCAGATCCAGGCCAAGACCGTGACCTTCGGCGCGACCGATATGCCGCTCAAGGCCGAGCAGCTCGAGAAGGACGGACTTGCGCAATGGCCGATGGTGATGGGCGCCATCGTCGCCGTGGTCAACCTCGAGGGCGTGAAGCCGGGCGAGATGGTGTTCGACGGCGAAACGCTGGCCAACGTCTATCTCGGCAAGATCACCAAGTGGGACGATCCGGCCATCAAGAAGCTCAATCCGAACGTGAAGCTGCCGTCGGAGGCGATCACCGTGGTCCGCCGTTCGGACGGTTCGGGCACCACCTTCAACTTCACCAACTATCTCTCCAAGGCCAGCGCGGACTGGAAGAGCAAGGTCGGTGAGGGCACCGCGGTCGAGTGGCCGGTCGGCGTCGGCGCCAAGGGCAACGAAGGCGTGTCAGGCAACATCGGCCAGACCAAGAACTCGATCGGCTACGTCGAGTACGCCTATGCCAAGCAGAACAAGCTGACCTATACCGCTCTCGTCAACAAGGCCGGCAAGACCGTGCAGCCGACCGTCGAAGCGTTCCAGGCGGCCGCCTCCAACGCCGACTGGGCCAAGGCGCCCGGCTACTACGTCATCCTCACCGACCAGCCCGGCGACAAGTCCTGGCCGATCACCGCGGCGACCTTCATCCTGATGCACAAGTCCGCCACCGACAAGGCGGCCTCGCAGGAAGCCATCAAGTTCTTCCGCTGGGCCTTCAAGAACGGCGGCAAGGCGGCCGAGGAGCTCGACTACATCCCGATGCCGGACAGCGTCGTCCAGCAGATCGAGAAGACCTGGGCTGCCGAGATCAAGAGCTAAGGCACGCCTCTCCCGGACGCGCGGCGCCGCTGCGCTGGGCCGGGACCTGAAGAAACCAGGCCCCGGATCGGCGCTGCGTCATCCGGGGCACGGCACTAAAAACAAGCGTATAAAACGGGTACAGGGGATCGGCGTGGCAGAAATGGCCGTTCAGAGCGATGTAATCGACGACGCCGGACCGTATGACCGCGCCAAGGCCTTGAGCGCGTTCAAGCTCGGCGACGTCACCTTCTACTGGATCACGCGGCTGTCCGCGATCTCGGTGCTGCTGATCCTCGGCGGCATCATCATCTCGCTGATCGTCGGCGCGTTCCCGGCGATGCAGGAATACGGCCTCTCCTTCCTGTGGACGCAGCGTTGGGCGCCGTCCGCCGATCCGCCCGTGCTCGGCGCGCTCGGGCCGATGTACGGCACGCTCGTCACCTCCTTCATCGCGATGCTGATCGCCATTCCCGTCGGCCTCGGCATTGCCATCTTCCTCACCGAGCTCTGCCCGCAATGGCTGCGCCGCCCGATCGGCATGGCGATCGAGCTGCTCGCCGGCATTCCCTCGATCATCTACGGCATGTGGGGCTTCTTCGTGCTGGGCCCGTTCCTGGCCAACACCTTCCAGCCCTTCATGATCAGGATCTTCGACGGCGTCCCCGTGCTGGGCGCGATCTTCGCAGGTCCTCCGTCCTATCTCAGCCTGTTCAACGCCGCGCTGATCCTCGCCATCATGGTGCTGCCCTTCATCACCTCGATCTCGGTCGACGTGTTCAAGACGGTGCCGCCGGTCTTGAAGGAAGCCGCCTACGGCGTCGGCTGCACCACCTGGGAAGTCGTCCGCAGCGTAGTGATCCCCTACACCCGCGTCGGCATCATCGGCGGCGTCATGCTGGCGCTGGGCCGCGCGCTCGGCGAGACCATGGCGGTGACCTTCATCATCGGCAACTCGTTCCGGATCTCCTCGTCGATCTTCGCCCCGGGCACCACGATCTCCGCGGCGATCGCATCCGAATTCGCCGAGAGCGACGGCCTGCACCAGTCCGGCCTGATCCTGCTCGGCTTGCTGCTGTTCGTGCTGACGTTCTTCGTGCTCGCCGCTGCGCGGCTGATGCTGATGCGTCTGGAAAAGAAGGCGGGAAACTAGCGCCATGAACCCGATCTACGCACGCCGCCGCCGCAAGGACATCGTGGTCCGCGGGCTCTGCATTGCCGCCGCCGCCTTCGGCGTCACCTGGCTCGCGCTGATCCTGATCACGCTGCTCTACAACGGCGTTGCGGGGCTCAATCTCGAGCTCTTTACCGCGGACACGCCGCCGCCGGGCTCGACGGAGGGCGGCCTGCGCAACGCCATCGTCGGCTCGATCATCATGACCGTGCTCGGCGTCGGCATCGGCGCGCCGCTCGGCCTGTTCGCCGGCACCTATCTCGCCGAGTACGGCCGCAACGACAAGCTGACCTCGGTGATCCGCTTCATCAACGACATCCTGCTCTCGGCGCCCTCGATCATCATCGGCCTGTTCATCTACGGCGCGGTGGTGGTGCCGATGCGCGGCTTCTCGGCGATCGCGGGCGCGCTGGCGCTCGCCGTCATCGTCATCCCGGTGGTGCTGCGCACCACCGAGGACATGCTGCTGCTGGTGCCGAACGCGCTGCGCGAGGCGGCAAGCGCGCTCGGCCTGCCGCGCTCGCTGGTGATCAAGCGCATCGCCTACCGCGCCGCGCGCTCCGGCCTCATCACCGGCGTGCTGCTCGCCACTGCCCGCGTCGCCGGCGAGACCGCGCCGCTGCTGTTCACCGCGCTGTCGAACCAGTTCTTCAGCCTCGGCCTGAACAAGACGATGGCCAACCTGCCTGTCACCATCAACAACTTCGTCCAGAGCCCCTACGCCTATTGGAAGCAGCTCGCCTGGAGCGGCGCGCTGCTGATCACGCTCACCGTGCTCGCCCTGAACATTGGCGCCCGCATCCTCGGCGCCGAGAGGACTGCAAAATGACCGATCTGTCCGTATCCGTGAGTTCCAGCGCTCATCTCGCGTCGCATCCGCTGCCGGAAGCGCCCGCCAAGGTGACGGTGCGCAACCTCAACTTCTATTACGGCGAGCACCACGCGCTGAAGAACGTCAACCTGACGCTCGGCACCAACCGCGTCACGGCGTTCATCGGCCCGTCCGGCTGCGGCAAGTCGACCCTGCTGCGCATCTTCAACCGGATGTACGACCTCTATCCGGGCCAGCGCGTCACCGGCCAGCTCATGCTCGACCAGACCAACATCCTCGACCCCAAGCTCGACCTCAACCTGCTGCGCGCCCGGGTCGGCATGGTGTTCCAGAAGCCGACGCCGTTCCCGATGACGATCTACGAGAACATCGCTTTCGGGATCCGGCTCTACGAGAAGATCTCGAAGTCCGAGATGGACGATCGCGTCGAGAAGGCGTTGCGCGGCGGCGCGCTGTGGAACGAGGTCAAGGACAAGCTCAACGCCTCCGGTCTGTCGCTCTCCGGCGGCCAGCAGCAGCGCCTGTGCATCGCCCGCACCGTCGCGGTGCGGCCCGAGGTGATCCTGTTCGACGAGCCCTGCTCGGCGCTCGATCCGATCTCGACCGCCAAGGTCGAGGAGCTGATTCAGGAGCTGGCCGAGAACTACACGATCGCGATCGTCACCCACAACATGCAGCAGGCGGCGCGCGTCTCCGACAAGACCGCCTTCATGTATCTCGGCGAGCTGATCGAGTTCGACGACACCAGCAAGATCTTCACGTCGCCGACCGATCGGCGTACGCAGGACTACATCACCGGCCGGTTCGGCTGAGGAGACGCAATATGGGTACTGAACATACCGCGAAGGCTTTCGACACCGACCTTCAGGAGCTCACCCGCCTGGTCGCCGAGATGGGCGGGATCGCCGAGCGCATGATCGTCGATTCCGTCGATGCGCTGATCCGCCGCGACGTTCCGCTCGGCCAGCGCGTCGTCACCACCGATGCCGATCTCGACGCGCTGCAGAAGCGCATCGAGGAGCGCGCGGTGCTCACCATCGCCCGCCGCCAGCCGATGGCGGTGGACTTACGCGAGATCGTCGGCGCCATGCGGGTTGCGACCGACCTCGAGCGCATCGGCGATCTCGCCAAGAACATGGGCAAGCGCGTCGCCGCACTGGAAACCGACTTCCATCCGCTCAAGCTGTTCCGCGGCCTGGAGCACATGACCGACCTGGTGCAGCAGCAGGTCAAGTCGGTGCTGGATGCCTATGCCGCGCACGATCTGCCGGCGGCGATGGCGGTGTGGAAGGGCGACGAGGAAGTCGACGCGATCTGCACCTCGCTGTTCCGCGAGCTCCTCACCTACATGATGGAGGATCCGCGCAACATCTCGTTCTGCATTCATCTGATGTTCTGCGCCAAGAACATCGAGCGGATCGGCGACCACGCCACCAACATCGCCGAGACCGTGTTCTACATGATCGAGGGCCAGGCGATCACCGACAAGCGGCCGAAGGGCGACATGACGACGTTCGCCACGACGATCCCGAATACCTGAAGACTTAAGGAGCGACGACACCATGGGCGCACGCATTATGGTGGTTGAGGACGAAGAAGCTCTCACCGAGCTGCTGCGTTACAACCTCGAAGGCGACGGCTATGACGTCGAGACGGTGATGCGCGGCGACGACGCCGACACCCGCCTCAAGGAGCACATTCCCGATCTGATCGTGCTCGACTGGATGCTGCCGGGCCTGTCCGGCATCGAGCTGTGCCGGCGCCTGCGCACCCGTCCCGAGACCAAGCAGCTGCCGATCATCATGCTCACCGCACGCGGCGAGGAGAGCGAGCGGGTGCGGGGACTTGCGACCGGCGCCGACGACTACATCGTCAAGCCGTTCTCGGTACCGGAGCTGCTCGCGCGGGTGAAGGGCCTCTTGCGGCGCGCCAGCCCTGAGCGGCTCGCGACGGTGCTGGCCTATGGCGACATCGAGCTCGACCGCGACAAGCGCCGCGTGGCGCGCTCGGGCCGCCCGATCGATCTCGGCCCGACCGAATATCGCCTGCTGGAGTTCTTCCTGGAGCATCCCGGCCGCGTGTTCTCGCGCGAGCAGCTGCTCGACAGCGTCTGGGGCCGCGACATCTACATCGACGAGCGCACCGTCGACGTCCATATCGGCCGCCTGCGCAAGCTGCTCAATCTCGGCCGCGAGCAGGATCCGATCCGCACCGTCCGCGGCGCCGGCTACGCGCTCGACGATCGCTTCGCGAAGGCCGAGCAGACGTAAGGTTTGCGAGCCGTGGTTGGCAGCTGCGGCCACAACAACGGTGTCGTCCCGGACAAGCGTCAGCGCAGATCCGGGACCTCAGCGTGAGCGCTTGCGCTCGTCGCGATTAACCACAGGCAGCAATTGTTTTGCGAAAAGGTAACTCCGAGTCCCCGTAACCACATCTTGCGGTGGCTATGGGTCCCGGATCTGCGCGCGCTTGTGGCGCGCTTGTCCGGGACGACATCGGGTGTGTCGAGGCGCCGTCGTGTGACGGCTACCGTTCTTGCAATCAGCTAGATCCGCGAACTCACCGCGTGCCCGGCTTCGGTGCTGCGCGCCGACGGTCCGCTGCCGGCTGATACGCCACGCGCGAGTGCTGGGCGCAGTAGGGCAGGCCGGACAATGCCTTGCCGCCGCAGAAGAAGAAATCCGGGCTCGAGGGATCGCCGACCGGCCAGTGGCAGGTCGCCTCGTTCAATTCGAGCAGCGACAGCCGCTGGCTCATCGGCACCACGTTGTCGTAGGTGAGCGGCTCGGCCTCGACCTCGACCTCGAAGGCCTGCGCCAGCGCGGTGTTACCGCGCGCAATGGGGCGGGTCACCCGCATCATGTGCTGCGCCGGGCGTGCCTTGCGCGGCCGGGGCGCGGCCGACGAAGGGCTCTTGGCGCGGCCGGACAGACCGAGCCTGTGCACTTTGCCGATCACGGCATTGCGGGTCACATTGCCGAGCTCTGCTGCGATCTGGCTGGCCGAAAGTCCGGCCTCCCAGAGCTTCTTCAGCTGCTCGACGCGATCGTCGGACCAGGTCAAAACCGTCATTGCACCCTTTCCCTCGCTGCGCGACTGCCATCCTGGCGGTCGGTGCGGCGAATGCCTAAGCCTCGAAAAACCCGTGCCGCCGGAATCCCTTAAGGCTCGCCGGGCGCGCAACTAACGCCCGAACGTTTACGCCGGTACATGAGGACTCTTGGGATCAGAACCGCTGCACGAGATGTCGTATCTGACAAGCCAAACGCTACAATATGGCGTGACTCACGCGCAAGAGTCCGCCGACTCGCTTCCACATGTTCCGTGGTGAAAAACCCGCAAAATCGCCACCGCAAGACTACGGAATCAGCGTTTCCTGAGGCTTTCCGGGCGGCATTGACACCCGTTTCACCAGGCATAAGATAGTGCCGCGTGCCGCCCTTAAAAGGCGGCACGTTTCGTTTTCCGGGCCGGTCAATGGTGCGTTGCGCAATGCACGCGTCACACCGTCCGCAACATTCAAGTGAACGTCATGACTAACAGCGCAGCCCCGCATTTGCTCCCCGTTTTCGCCAGGGCCAACCTCGGTTTCGAACGCGGCGAAGGCTGCTGGCTGATCGCGACCAATGGCGATCGCTATCTCGATTTCACCTCGGGCGTCGCTGTGAATGCGCTCGGCCATTGCCACCCGCATCTGATCAAGGCCTTGCAGGAGCAGGCGACGAAGCTGTGGCACATGTCGAACCTGTTCCAGAGCCCGGACGGCGAGAAGCTCGCCGCGCGCCTGTGCAACGAGAGCTTTGCGGACTTCGTGTTCTTCTGCAATTCCGGCGCCGAAGCGCTGGAGGGTGTGATCAAGCTGGTGCGCCATCATCACTTCTCCAAGGGCCATCCGGAACGTTATCGCATCATCACCTTCGAAGGCGCCTTCCACGGCCGCACGCTGGCGACGTTGGCTGCAACGGGGTCTGCAAAATATCTCGAAGGTTTTGGTCCGCCGATGGATGGCTTCGACCAGGTGCCGCATGGCGACCTCGAAGCCGTCAAGAAGGCGATCGGCCCGGAGACCGCCGGCATCCTGATCGAGCCGATCCAGGGCGAGGGTGGCGTGCGTTCGGCACCGCCCGCCTTCCTCAAGGCGCTGCGCCAGCTCTGCGACGAGAAGGGCCTGCTGCTCGCCTTCGACGAGGTGCAGACCGGCATGGGCCGCGCCGGCGATCTGTTCGCCTACAGGCGCACCGGCGTCACGCCCGACGTGATGTCGCTGGCCAAGGCGCTCGGCGGCGGCTTCCCGATCGGCGCGGTGCTGGCGACCGCGGATGCTGCGGCCGGCATGGGGCCCGGTTCGCACGGCTCGACCTTCGGCGGCAACCCGCTGGCGATCTCCGCGGCGAACGCCGTACTCGACGTCATGCTCAAGCCCGGCTTCTTCGACCACGTGCAGAAGATGTCGCTGCTGCTGAAGCAGAAGCTCGCCTCCGTGATCGACCGCCATCCCGACATCGTCAGCGAGGTGCGCGGCGAGGGCCTTCTGATCGGCATCAAGGCCGTGGTGCCCTCGGGCGATCTCGTGGCCGCCTTGCGTAACGAAAAGCTGCTCACCGTCGGGGCCGGCGACAACGTCGTGCGTTTCCTGCCGCCTTTGATCGTCACCGAAGCCGAGATCGAGGACAGCGTCGGGCGGCTGGAGCGGGCCTGCACCGCATTGTCGGTCAGCCAGACCAAGCGGGCGGCAAGCTGATGAGCAAGTCCCCCAACAAGTCGCCGAAGCACTTCCTCGACATCAACGAGCTGCCGCTGTCGGAGCTCAAGCGCATGCTTGCCGCATCCTCCGCCATGAAGGCGAAGCAGAAAGCGCATCAGCCGGTCAAGCCGCTCGAAGGCAAGACGCTGGCGATGATCTTCGAACGCCCGTCCACCCGGACGCGCGTGTCGTTCGATGTCGCCATGCGCCAGCTCGGCGGCGAGCCCATCATGCTCACCGGCGCCGAGATGCAGCTCGGCCGCGGCGAGACCATCGCCGACACCGCGCGCGTGCTGTCGCGCTATGTCGACGCCATCATGATCCGCATCCTCAATCACGAGGCGCTGCTGGAGCTCGCGGCCAACGCTACCGTGCCCGTCATCAACGGCCTGACGCGGCGCTCGCATCCCTGCCAGGTGATGGCCGACCTCATGACCTTTGAGGAGCACCGCGGCCCGATCGAGGGCAAGACGGTGGCCTGGACCGGCGACGACAACAACGTGCTGGCGTCCTGGGCCCATGCCGCCGAGCGCTTCAAGTTTCAGCTCAACGTCGCGACCCCTCCGGAGCTCGCGCCGAAAAAGGCGATGCGCGACTTTATCAAGGCGACCGGGGCGCCGATCGTGCTCGGCACCGATCCGGAAGCCGCCGTGCGCGGCGCCGATTGCGTCGTCACCGACACCTGGGTGTCGATGGGCGACAAGGAAGGCGAGCATCGCCACAACGTGCTCAAGCCCTATCAGGTCAACGGCAAGCTGATGTCGCTCGCCAAGCCCGATGCGCTGTTCATGCACTGCCTGCCAGCCCATCGCGGCGAGGAGGTCACCGACGAGGTGATCGACGGCCCGCAATCGGTCGTGTTCGACGAGGCCGAAAACCGCCTGCACGCGCAGAAGGGCATTCTGGCCTGGTGCTTCGACGCGGTGAAGTAGCCGCGCTGGAAGCCCGGCTGCCGCCTCGCATACAATTGTCGTCCCGGACAAGCGCGCCACAAGCGCGCGCCGATCCGGGACCCATACCGCGGAATCTCTCTTGTGGAATGGCGGCCAGAGGCAGGCAGTCTTCGCCAAATCGCAGCTTGTGGTTATGGGTCCCGGATCTGCGCTCCGCTCAAGACAACGCTACGCGTTATCGGGAGCTACGCTTGTCCGGGACGACATCGCGTTTGTGGTGGCTGCGTACAACTTCACCTGCATCCGGAACACGCCGCTCCCGCGCCCCCTTCCATTTCCACCCTCCGACCCCAGATAGAGCGCCATGGTTTCCCAATCCCCTGACATGAAAACCGGGTCCGAAGGTCCGGTTCGCGCGCCATCAGCAGTTCCGATCGATGACGCCGTGCTGCCCTACGAGGTCGACGCGCTCGACGTGCGTGGCCGGCTGGTGCGGCTTGGTCCGGCGCTCGACGACATCCTGACCAAGCACGATTACCCGGCACCGGTCGGCAAGCTGCTCGGCGAGGCCATCGTGCTGACGACGCTGCTCGGCAGCGCGCTGAAATTCGAGGGCCGCTTCATCCTGCAGGCCCAGACCGACGGTCCGGTGTCGTTCCTGGTGGTGGACTATCAGGCGCCGGATCGCCTGCGCGCCTATGCGCGCTTCGATGCCGCGCGCCTCGGCGACGCCCAAGAATCCCGCATGCACTCCGGCGCGCTGCTCGGGCGCGGTCATCTTGCCATGACCATCGACCAGGGCCCCGACATGAGCCGCTACCAGGGTCTGGTCGCGCTCGACGGCGGCAGCCTGGAAGACGCCGCCCACGAATATTTCCTGCGCTCCGAGCAGATCCCGACGCGCGTGCGCCTTGCTGTCGGCGAGGAGTGGCGCTCCAGCGACGGCGGCAAGCACCGCTGGCGCGCCGGCGGCATGCTGATGCAGTTTCTGCCGAAGGCGCCGGAGCGCGCGCGGCAGGCGGACTTGCATCCCGGTGATGCCCCTGATGGCGTCGAGGTGCATGCCGTCACCGAGGACGACGCCTGGGTCGAGGCGCGTTCGCTGATCGAGACCGTCGAGGACGTCGAGCTGATCGATCCCGAGCTCTCCGGCGAGCGGCTGCTGTTTCGCCTGTTCCACGAGCGCGGCGTGCGCGTGTTCAATCCGCTGGTTTTCAAGGCGCAGTGCTCCTGCTCGCGCGATGCAGTCGCCGCGATGCTGAAGAGCTTCTCGCCCGACGACCGCGCCGCCATGGTCAAGGACGACAAGGTCGTCGTGACCTGCGAGTTCTGCAGCTCGGTGTACCAGTTCACCCCGCACGAGGCGGGCGTGGAAGACGCGTAGCGAGCTCTCGGTAGGGTGGGCAAAGGCGCTCTTGCGCCGTGCCCACGAGCTCTCGACGACGGCGAAAGACGTGGGCACGCTTCGCTTTGCCCACCCTACGGCACCTTGCTGTGTCGCCCGCTGTCAACCTCTCCCCGCGAAAATATTCCACTTTACCGAAATTCGGTTTTAGCGTATGTGTCGACCATCCCGGCTCACCAAGAGGGGCGATCATGTGTCGTCACGTTCGCGAGCCGGGCTTGCGGTGGACGCGGCAGCGTCGGCACGAGATGGGGCGGGCAGGGCGGGTAGTCCCTGTGAGCTCGAACCCCGCGTGCGGACGAACGGCGCTGCTAGGCTTCGTCTCGTCTGTGGGTTTCCGGCTTCGTCGACAGGGCTGGAAAAACTGCGGCGACATGGCGGGCCGTGCGTACGGCAAAACCGTGTGGTCCTGGCCGTCGTTGCTACGGTCAAGCCTTGCGAAGATGCGAACGAGCCCAACCGGGCGGACTGCATCATCCAATTCGCGGGGCGAGGGAGGCCAGAAGGAAAGTTCGGCTCCCGGGAGATCACGGCATAAGCCGTCCGACCATCGCGCAGGGAAGGCCGAGTGATCGGCACCACCTGTATGCTGCTGTGCGGTTCTTCCTGCGTGCGCTTTTCGCGCAGCGGACCGCGGGTGCGAGGTCAGCACCCGGCCTTCCCTGTGCCCTCTTGGCTTTGAGGGTGGAGCAACGAAGCAAAGCTCGGGCGAAACGCGCCGCGAGGCTGCGAAGGCGCGTCTGCCACCACGCACTCAGTGTCATCGCCCGCGAAGGCGGGCGATCCAGTATTCCAGAGGTAGTTGTGATTGAACCGAGAAGTCGCGGCGTACTGGATTCCCCGCTTTCGCAGGGAATGACAGCGTCACTTGGAGAAGCAAGCGGTCGGGCTCACACTCCGTCATTGCGAGGAGCCCTTGCGACGAAGCAATCCAGAGTCTTTCCGCGGAGGGATTCTGGATTGCTTCCGCCTTCGCCAAGGCTTCGGCGGACAAGTCGCTGCGCTCGCAATGACGACGCTGAGAGAGCGCGCGCCTCACTTCGTTCTCGTGCCCCGGACGCAGCGCAGCGCTCCTTCATCGGTGTGCTGCTGAGCCGGGGTCCATCTCACTGCGACCGCCGGTGTCGCCTTCTGGGTCCCGGCTCTGCGCAGAGCCACTGCGTGCCGTAGCGCGTCCGGGACAGGAGAGTGCCCCTAATTCAACACCCGCTTGCTGTCGGGGCTGTCCAGCGAGAACGCCGGCACGTCGATCTCGAAGCGCTCGCCGCTTTCGCTGACCATCTGGTAGCGGCCGGTCATGAAGCCGGAGGCGGTCGAGAGTGGGACGCCGGAGGTGTATTCGAACCGTTCGCCGGGGGCCAGGATCGGCTGCTCGCCGACCACGCCTTCGCCCTTCACCTCCTGCTGGCGGCCGGAGGCATCGGTGATGATCCAGTGCCGCGTCTTGAGCTGCACGGTCTCCTCGCCGGAATTGGTGATGACGATGGTGTAGGACCAGAAGTAGCGGGAGCGGTCGGCCGACGACTGCTCCGGAACAAAGTTCGGCTCGACGGTCACTTCGATCTGGCGGGTCACGGCGCGGTACATGGCTGCTACCATACCGAAATCGGGCGCAGGAACCAAACGCCGCAGACGGCTTTGGCGACATCGTCCCGCCAGAATTCGAAGGGAATGACACCCACGAGGGAAACACCCGCAGGAAATACCCCAAAGGGAAACGCCCGCGAGAGATCCCCCATAGTATCCGGCCGCTTTGCGGTACAATGACCGGACCGGTACACTCCTCGAGACGTCGCGATTTGCGGAAGGGTTTTTGGGCCCCGATGACCATTGCCGACCAAGTGACGGGATCGACGATCACGGGAACCGCCAAGCCCGCGGAGGCGAAGCCGCGCGCGAGGGCGCCGGCCATCACGCTGCCCACCATCGGTGAGCGCGAGCTTCGGCTCGATCTGTTCCGCGGGCTCGCGCTGTGGCTGATCTTCATCGACCATCTGCCGACCAGTCTTTTGACCTGGTTCACGATCCGTAATTACGGCTTCAGCGACGCCACGGAGATCTTCATCTTCATCTCCGGCTACACCGCCGCCTTCGTCTATGGCCGGGCGATGCTGGAGAGCGGCTTCGTCATCGCCACCGCGCGCATCCTGCGACGCGTCTGGCAGATCTACGTCGCCCATGTCTTCCTGTTCACGATCTTCCTCGCCGAGATCTCCTATGTGGCGACCAGCTTCGAGAACCCGCTCTACACCGAAGAGATGGGGATCATGGATTTCCTCAAGCAGCCCGACGTCACCATCGTGCAGGCGCTGCTGTTGCGCTTCCGTCCCGTCAACATGGACGTGCTGCCGCTCTACATCGTGCTGATGCTGGCGTTGCCGCTGATCCTTTATTCGATGAAGTGGCGGCCGGACGTCACGCTCGGCCTCTCGGTCGTGCTCTATGCGGTGACCTGGGAATTCGACCTCTACTTCTCCGCCTATCCGAATGGCTTCTGGGCGTTCAATCCGTTGGCCTGGCAATTGCTGTTCGTGTTCGGTGCATGGTGCGCGCTCGGAGGTGCGCGCCGGATGTCGCGTATCCTGGCCTCTCCGGTGACGATGTGGATCTCGATCGCCTATCTCGCCGCGGCGTTCTACGTGACGCTGACCTGGTACGTGCCGCAGCTCTCCCAATTCATGCCGAAGCGGATCGAGCAGTGGATGTACCCGATCGACAAGACCGACCTGGACGTGCTGCGCTTCACGCATTTCCTGGCGCTGGCGGCGCTCACCGTGCGCTTCCTGCCCCGGGATTGGCCGGGCTTGAAATCGCGCTGGCTGCGGCCATTGATTCTATGTGGGCAGCACTCCCTCGAGATCTTCTGCCTCGGCGTCTTCCTGGCCTTTGCCGGCCATTTCATTCTCGCCGAAGTCTCCGGCGGTGCAGCCATGCATGCGCTGATTAGTCTCTCGGGGGTGCTGATCATGTGGGGCGTAGCCTGGGTGATTTCGTGGTACAAGCGCGTGGCTGACAAGAGCGGCACGAAAACCAAGAACGCCGATCTGGCGGGAGGGGGCTGATGAAGGCGAAGGTTCTCCTGAGCCTGATCCTGCTATGCGGTAGCCTCGCCGCGCCTGCGGCGCGCGCGGGTGATGCTGCGCCCGCGGCATCCACTGCGCCCGCCACCTGCGAAGTGCCGTCCTATCTGCTTACCAGCGAAAGTCAGCTTCCCAAGGTCGCCGACGCCGTCAAGGCCGGCAAGCCGCTCGAGATCCTGGTCGTCGGCAGCCGCTCCACCACGATTCCGTCGTCGGAGAGCAGCTCCTATCCGGCGCGCATGGAGGCGATCCTCAAGGAGAAGCTGCCGGCATCCGAGGTGGTGCACATCTCCGTAGAAATACAGAGCAAGCGAACGGCGGAGGAGGCCGCCTCCACCTTCGTTAAGCTGATGGAAGCAAAACCGCCTACTTTGGTGATCTGGCAGACCGGGACCGTGGACGCCATCCGATCCATCGATCCCGATGAATTTCGCAGCGCGGTGACCGCAGGGGTTGTTGCGTTGCAAAAGGCAGGGGCCGACGTCGTCTTGATGAATTTGCAGTACAGCCCGCGCACCGAAACGATGATCTCGGCCCAACCGTTTCTCGATAATATGCGCGTGGTGGCACAGGAGCATGATATTCCGTTGTTCGATCGTTTCGCGATCATGCGGCAGTGGAACGATCAGGGTCAGTTCGACCTGTTCAGCCCGTCCCGCGGGCCCGAGCTGGCGAAACAGGTTCATGATTGCCTTGGCCGGGCGTTGGCACAGTTCGTGATCGACGCAGCCCATCTGGAGCCGGCCCAGCAGCAAAATTGAGGTCTAGCGTTAATGAGTTCTCTCCGCCCTTTTTGCCTGACGGCATGGCTGGCCGCGCCTGCAGCAGCAATGCTGTTGTTGCTGGCGCCGGCCGCGCAATCGCATGCGCAGACGCAAGCCGCACAGACGACACAAGCACCGGCGCAGTCGGCTGATCCCGCTCCCGCTTCGCCCTCCCAGACCACCGTGGCCGTGACCTCACCGGAGCAACGCGGCGTCACGTCGCGCGCCATCGACAAGGTGAAGCAGGTCGCCAAATCCGCCGCCGACATTTTCAGCCGCGTGCCTTGCCTGCCGCCGAAGGATGGATCGAAAGCGATGGGCTCGCTGCCGCATGTCGCGGGCAAGCTCGTCGCGGGCAAGCCCGTCGTCATCGTCGCGTTCGGCTCGTCGTCGACGGCAGGCTTCGGCGCCAGCTCGCCGGAGTTCAACTATCCGAACCGCCTCGCCGCGCAGCTGCGCCGGCACTATCCGACCGCCGACATCACCGTTGTCAATGCCGGCGTCGGCGGCGAGGACGCGCCCGAGATGATGAAGCGCCTGCAGACGCAGGTAATCGACGTGCATCCGGATCTCGTGATCTGGCAGGTCGGCACCAACGCCGTGCTGCGCAATCTCGATCCCGGCGAGACCGCAAAGCTGGTCGAGGACGGCATCAGCCGCATCCAGGCCGCCGGTGATTCCGACATCGTGCTGGTCGATCCGCAATATTCGCCGGCCGTCAACCAGCGCAAGGAGAGCGCCGGCAAGATGGTGAAGCTGCTCGGCAATGTCGCCGAGCTTCGTCACGTCGGCATCTTCCCGCGCTTCGAGGTGATGCGCGACTGGCACGAGAAGCAATCGATCCCGGTGGAGAGCTTCGTCATTGCGGACGGCCTGCACATGAACGATTGGGGCTATGCCTGCTTCGCCCAGCTGCTCGGCGACGACATCATCCGCTCCGTCGGCCAGATCAAGCTCGGCGTGAACGTGCCGGCCGATGTGCGGACGTATCGGCCGATGTAACGGTGCCGTAGGGTCGGTTAGCCCTGCAGATGCGCGAAGCGCAATCTGCTCGGCGTAACCCACCCTGCATCAACGGATGCCGACCGAAGTTGGTGGATTACGCCGTGCGAACTGCGCTTCGCGCAGTCGCAGGGCTAGTCCACCCTACGAGGCCTCCGTCGGCTCACGCCTTCTCCAGCGCCGCGGTCAGATCCTCGATCAGATCATCGGCATGCTCGAGCCCCGCCGAGAAGCGAATAAAACCTTCGCCGATGCCGAGGGCGGCGCGGTCTTCCGGCTTCAGGCGCTGATGCGTCGTGGTCGCCGGATGCGTGACGAGGCTCTTGGCGTCGCCGAGATTGTTCGAGATCCTCGCAAGCTTCAGCTCGTTGAGCACGCGGAACGCGGCCGCCTTGCCGCCCTTGACCTCGAAGCCGACCAGCGTCGAGCCGCCGCGCATCTGCTTCTTCACCAGCGCCGCCTGCGGGTGATCGGCGCGGCCGGGATAGACCAGCCGTGCGATCTTCGGGTGGCTCGCCAGCACCTCGGCGATGCGCGCCGCGGTATCGGTCTGCGCGCGCACGCGCACGCCCAGCGTCTCCAGGCCCTTGAGCAGGACCCAGGCGTTGAACGGCGAGATCGACGGCCCGGTCTGGCGCATGAAATTGTGGATGTGCTCGGCGATGAAGGCTTCCGAAGATAGGATGATGCCGCCGAGGCAGCGGCCCTGGCCGTCGATATGCTTGGTCGCGGAATAGACCACGACGTCGGCCCCGAGCGCGAGCGGGCTCTGCCAGATCGGGGTTGCGAACACGTTGTCGACGACGAGCCGCGCGCCGCCCTTGTGCGCGATCTCGGCGATCGAGGGGATGTCGAGCACATCCAGGGTCGGGTTGGTCGGGCTCTCCAGGAAGAACGTCTTGGTGTTCGGCCGCAGCGCCCGCTGCCACTGGTCGAGGTCGAGCCCGTCGACCAGCGTGGTCTCGATGCCGTAGCGCGGCAACAGGTCCTGCACGACATAGAGGCACGAGCCGAACAGCGCCCGCGAGGCGACGACGTGGTCACCGGCCCTCAGCGGCGCCAGGATCGCGGTCGTCACCGCGGCCATGCCGGTCGCCGCCGAGCGCGCCGCCTCGGCGCCCTCGAGCTCGATCATGCGGCGCTCGAACATCGCGATCGTGGGATTGGAGTAGCGCGAATAGATGAAGCCGGGGTCCTCGCCCTTGAACCGCGCCTCGCATTGCTCGGCGGTGTCGTAGACGTAGCCCTGGGTCAGGAACAGCGATTCCGACGTCTCGCCGTATTGCGAGCGCAGGGTGCCGGAATGGACCAGGCGGGTTTCGGGACGGTAGTTGGCAGGCGACTTCGACATAGGTACCTCCGACATGACCGTCTTGTCGAAAACGGTCACAAAAAAACCGGCCTGGATATCTCCACGGGCCGGGATCACAGAGGTCCCCGGCCTGTTTAGCGACTTATTTAACGTGGCTGCAAGCCGGCCGGCTCAAATCACCACGGGATAAGTGATGCTCATATTCCGCAATGCCCTTTCCGTCAAGGCGTCCATCGGATAGCCGTAAAAGACTTGTATTTCCGGCATGCCCGGATGCATGAGACCCCTGATGAGGACCCCCGGTTGACGTTCACGGTCGCGCCCGACGCCAATGGTATCCTGCCCGACCGCATGATCGCGGCGATGGCGGAGGCGGGGCTCATCCTGCCCGCCTATGACTTCGTCGAGAGCCAGATCCAGCCGGCGAGCCTCGATCTGCGCCTTGGCGACATCGCCTATCGCGTCCGCGCCAGCTTCCTGCCCGGTCCCGGCGCCACCGTCGCCGAGCGCATCGACGAATTGAAGCTGCACGAGTTCAGCCTCGCCGACGGTGCGGTGCTGGAAACAAACTGCGTCTACATCGTGCCGCTGCTGGAGAGCCTGGCGCTGCCGCCGGAGATCGTCGCGGCCGCCAACCCGAAGAGCTCCACCGGCCGGCTCGACGTCTTCACCCGCGTGATCGCCGACGGCACCCGCCGCTTCGACATGATCGGCGCCGGCTATCACGGTCCGCTCTATGCCGAGATCAGCCCGAAGACGTTTCCGGTGCTGGTGCGCGAGGGCTCGCGCCTCAGCCAGGTGCGCTTCCGCACCGGCGATGCCATCCTCAACGCCGACGAGCTCGATGGCTTGCATGCCACTGAACGTCTCGTCGACGTCGACGATGCCGATCTCTCGGGGGGCGTTGCGGTCTCCGTCGACCTGTCCGGCGAGAAAGCGAGCGGCTTCGTCGGCTACCGCGCCAAGCGCCACACCGGCGTCGTCGACGTCGATCGCCGCTCCGGCTACGCGGTGGAAGATTTCTGGGAGCCGATGTCGGCGCGTCCCGACGGCAGCCTGATCCTCGACCCCGGCGAGTTCTACATCCTCGCCTCGAAGGAAGCCGTGCAGGTGCCGCCCGACTACGCCGCGGAAATGGTGCCGTTCGATCCCTTGGTCGGCGAATTCCGCGTGCATTATGCCGGATTCTTCGATCCCGGCTTCGGCTATGCCGGTGCCGGCGGGTTGGGATCGCGTGCCGTGCTTGAAGTTCGCTCGCGCGAAGTGCCGTTCATCCTCGAGCACGGCCAGATCGTCGGCCGTCTCGTCTACGAGAAGATGCTGGCCCGTCCCGACGCGATGTACGGCCAGCGCATCGGTTCGAACTACCAGGCCCAGGGCCTCAAACTATCGAAGCATTTTCGGGTGTAGCGGCACATCCTACTGTCATGCCCCGGCTTGACCGGGGCATCCAGTACGCCGCGGCTTGTCGGCTCAATCACCGCGGCCTCTGGAATACTGGATCGCCGGATCAAGTCGGGCGATGACACCGGTGTGTGTCGGAGTGCCAGGCAAGATCGCGGACATGGCGAAGGAAATGACATGAGCAATCAATCCGAACTCGACGCGAAGATCGCCGAAGACGTCGCGGATGCGCTGATCTATTCGGATCGTTCCGGCACGATCATGCGGTGGAACCGTGCCGCGGCGGCCCTGTTCGGTTTCTCTGCTGCTGAGGCGCTCGGCCAGAATCTCGATCTGATCATTCCAGAACATTTGCGCGCCGCGCACTGGAAAGGTTTCGAGGCCGCACTCGCGAGCGGCGCCATGAAGCTCGCGGGCAAGCCGACGCTGACCCGCGCGCTGCACAAGAGCGGACGCAAGCTCTACATCGAGATGACGTTCGCATTGGTGCGGGATTCCGGCGGCAACGTCCTGGGGTCCGTGGCGATGGCGCGCGATGTCACCGAACGGGTCGAGCGTGAGCGCGCGGCCAAGGCGCGGCCGCAAACTTCGTGATGCGGAATGGGCGGGCGTCCGCGCAGGGCGCCCTGCACGGGCGTCATGTTGCCTGCCGTGGGGTGCAGTGACACACTCGATCGAAACAATGATCGGGAGTGAACATGGCCGCCGCTGTAGACGCCGCGCAGGAAGCCCAATACAAGCGCTGGCGCGCGGTCGCCGACCTCTATCACGCCTATTTCACCGGCCTCATCCTCACCGTCGTGACACGACGCGGCACTGCGGATGCAGCCGAGTTCGTCTTCCGCGTATTTCGCCGTCAGCAGCAGGAGCGCTTCCTGCCGGGCCTGAGGAAGCTCGGCATCGATCATCTGCCGCCGGCGGTGGCGGCTGCGCAATATCACTATCTCTCCAACTGGATCGGCGGCGTGCACGTCGAATACATGTACGAGAGCGACACCAAGGCCTGGATCCGTTATCCGCCGCCGCGCTGGATCTGGAAGGGCACGGCGATCTGCGGCGTGCCGGGCGAGGTGTCCCGTGCGATGCTGCGCGGCTGGCACGCCAACAATGGCGCAGCGCTCGGAGATCTCCGCCTCGGCTTCGTCTGCACCAAGCAGAGTGTCGACGGCCAGGACGGGCTCGAAGGCTATTACCATCAGTACGATCATCCGCTCGAGCTGGACCAGCGGCTCGTCTTCGCGCGCCACCTCGAAGCGCCGCCATTCGATGCGAAGACCGCGCCGGCTTTGCCGGTCGCGAGCTGGCCGAGGCCGCGTCTGGAGAAGGCCTATCGCAATTACGCGATGGAATATGTGCGCACCGCGGCGCCCGTGATGGTGCAGCTGTTCGGCCCTGAAGACGCCGGCTATCTGCTGCGCCTCACCGGCAAGCTGATCGGGATGCAATATTTCGACGAGGTCGCAGCCGCGCTGGCGATGAGCCGCGGCGGGGTGAGCGAATTTGCAGCATTCCTGAATGCGCTGTTCGCCGCGCAGGATGATCTGGCCGAGATGAAGCAGTCGGAAGGCACGTCTGAACTTCGCCAGCAGAGCTGGAGGCTGATGGACGACGTTGCCGACTATCACCCCGCTTGCGCCAGGGTGCTGGAGGGATTGTTCGAAGGCCTGGCTGCCGGATGCGGACGGCATATCGCCGTGCATCTGCGCCCTGCCGCTGGCGGGCGACCGCCGCTGCTCTGGACGATTGGATAGACGGCAGTGCTGCCGCGGCTACCACCTCGCCGCAGGCGGGGAGAGGGAGAGGAGAGAGCCGCAATTCCATCCATCGAAATGCGCTGTCGCAGGGCACGCCTGCATCTGGCGCAGGAGGAATCGCTCCGTGCCGTGCTAACAAGCGTGCACCGCGCCCTGTGCGCGAACAAATTGATTGGCACACCTACGCATTGCCGCGCCGCAAAGGGCGCCCGAGCCCCGGAGAGGACATGTCCGACATCGCCGAGATCCCGGTCGATGAGAAAGAGCGTCCGCTGCCGCCGCCGCCGCGGCCGGTGCGAAGCGCGCTGACCGACGGGCCGATCCTGCGCACGCTGCTCGGCCTCGCCTGGCCCAATGCGATCGCGCTGTCGGCCGGCACCTGCACGGTGATCGCGGAAACCTCCTATATCGGCCGGCTCGGCGTCGAGGCGCTGGCGGCGATGGCGCTGGTGTTCCCGACCATCATTCTGACCATGACGATGTCGGGCGGCGCCATGGGCGGCGCGGTGGCGTCCGCCATTGCACGCGCGCTCGGTGCCGGGAACCGTGAGCGCGCCGGCACGCTCGCCGCGCACGCGATGCTGATCGGCATCAGCTTCGGCCTCGTCTTCATGCTGGGCATGCTGATCTTCGGACCCAAAGTGTTGGAAATGCTCGGCGGCCGCGGCGATGTGCTGACCCATGCGATCGCCTACACGCAGGTGTTTTTCGGCGGCGCCGTGCTGCCCTGGCTGCTCAACACCATGGCCGGCGTGTTGCGCGGCACCGGCAACATGAAGCTGCCGTCGTTCCTGATCCTCAACTCCGCGGCCTGGCAGATCGTGCTCGGCGGCACGCTCGGCCTCGGGCTCGGCCCGGTGCCGCAGTTCGGCATGCGCGGCGTCGCGGCCGGCGCGCTGATGGCCTATTCCATGAACATCTGCATCATGGGCTGGTACCTGTTCTCCGGCCGCGCGCGCGTCGTACCGAAGCTGCGCGGCCTGCGCATTCAATGGGCGATGTTTTTCGACATCCTGAAGGTCGGCGCCATCGCCTGCTTCTCGCCGCTGCAATCGGTGCTGACGATCTCGATTTTCACCCACATGCTGGCGCAGTTCGGTACCGCGATCCTCGCCGGCTACGGCATCGGTGCGCGGCTCGAATTCCTGCTGACCTCGATCGCGTTCTCGTTCGGCATCGCCTGTGTGCCGATGGTCGGGATGGCGATCGGCGCAGGCAACGTCGCGCGCGCCCGGCGCATCGCCTGGATCGCCAGTGCAGCCGCCTTCGTGGCCGTCGGCGCACCGGCCTGCGTCGTTGCAATGTTCCCCGACCTCTGGATCAACATCTTCACCGACAGCGCGGCCGTGCGCGCGGCGAGTCATCAATATCTCTCGACGGTCGGGCCGTTCTACGCCTTTTTCGGCATCGCCACGGTGATGTACTTCTCCTCGCAAGGCGCGGCCAAGGTGATCGGGCCGGTGCTGGCGCAGACGGCGCGGCTGATCTACATCTCCGCCGTCGGCTGGTGGTTGTCGACGCACGCGGCGACCGCGCAGAGCTTCTTCTGGCTGGCTGCGAGCTCGATGGTCGTGCTTGGCCTGCTCTCGTCCTCCAGCGTCGTGCTGACGCGCTGGGGACCGCGCATCAGCAAGCCTGCGATCAGACCGGTGCTATCAGGCGCTGCCGACTAGCGATGCCTGTGGCGGACGCGAGGGCGGAGCTCTGTGAGAAAATCACAGAGCTTGATCAGGCTGCAACCGGTGGGAATGCTCTGCGCAAGGCAGCCACGGCCTCCCGGGTCTGCCCTTCGACATAGGCTGCAAGCTCGTTCGGCAGCATGTCGATGATCCACACCAGGCGGCTATTCCGCTCGCCGTCGGCGATCACCTGCACCGAGGCGCTGTAGTGCTTCAGCCGCTCGTTGCTGATGGCATAGACCAGACGCCGCCGCGCGTCGTCGCAATCGACCAGCACCTCGCGTGCCACCGAACCGTTGGCGAAGGTGACGATGCGCGCATCGCCATCGAGCGTGCAGGCCGTGACGAATCCGGGCGCCAGCCGTTCATGCAGCGCGCCGAAGTCGCGCACCGCGTCCCAGACGTCGCGCGCCGGGGCGGGGAGGGGGATGTCGTTGTGGATGGAGGCCATGAAGGTGTCCTTGATTGCGATAAGTGGTGCCACAGATACCGTCATTGCGAGCGCAGCGAAGCAATCCAGAAATGTCTCCGCGGGCACAGTCTGGATTGCTTCGTCGCATCAGCGCAAAATTGCTTCGCAATTTTGTCGCGAGCTCTTCGCAATGACGGAGGAGAGAGTTCAGGTACAAACCGCCTCGACATTGTTGCCATCGGGATCGATCAGGAACGCCGCGTAATAGGTCGGGCTGTAATCCTTGCGCGGTCCGGCGCCGCCATTGTCGCGGCCGCCGCTCTTCAAGCCCTCGCTGTGGAACGCCTTGACCGCGTCATGGCTCGCGGCGCGAAACGCAATGTGCGCGCCATCGGCCTTGCGGCCCTTGTCGAGGTGCAGCCACAGCGCCGGCGCGCCCTTCGGCCCGAAGCCGGCATAACCGTCGCCGCTGGAGCACAGGACGTAGCCGAGCGGCGCCAGCACCGCGGTGTAGAAGCGCGTCGCGGCGTCGAGGTCGGCAACGCGAAGTCCGATGTGGTCGTACATGTTCGTCTCCATGTGCAAAGCGCGCCGAAAATGGCACGCGCCGGAGACGAAGCTATTCAATTGAGGGCGAGCTGCTCTTGGAGAATCTTGCGCATCCCCTTCGAGGCCTGGCGGAACTTGGTCGGCGATAGGCCGGCAGCGCGGTGGAAGGTGCGGACGAAATTGGAGAGATCGCCGAAGCCGACGTCATAGGCGACGTCAGTGACCGCGATCCCATCATCAGCGAGCAGCCGTGCCGCGTGCCGCAGCCGCGACCGCACCAGATATTGATGCGGCGTGACGCCGAGAACGCTCGAGAATAGCCGCAGGAAATGGAACGGGCTGAGGCCCGCCTGCCTGGCTGCCTGTTCGAGATCGACCTCTTCATGCGAATTGTCGTCGATCCACAGCGCGGCCTCGACGGCGCGGCGGCGGTCACGCGCATTGGGCGTGGCCGGCTTGCGCGGTTTGCCCGAGACGACGTCGATGAAGCGGCTTGCCAGGATCTGGCCGACTTCGTCGAGGCCGATGTCGCTGTTGCCATCTGCCGCCGTCTGGGCGAGCTCGCCCAGCACCATCAATTCGGGCAGCGGCGGGGTGGCGCCGACCCGCCAGATCTCGCGCCGGCCACTGAGGGCATCGACCATGTCCTCGCTGAGGAAAAATCCCAGGCAGACATCGCCGCTGACATGCTCATGCGTGCAGGTGTATTCCTCGCCGGGCGCGCCGACCAGCATCGAGCCCGCCACCAGCTCGAAGAAGCCGGCGCGGCAATGGCAGCCGAAGCTGCCGGAGCGGACATAGGCGATGGAATGCCCGGTGCGGCATTCGGCAAACGGCGTATCGTCCGGTCCCGCATCGCAGCGAAACTCGCAGACCGTCATCGATTGTGACGTCAGCAGTGTGGTCGCGTCCATCCCGCCTATCTAGGTAGGCGCGCGGGGCGGAGCAACCGGCAGCAGCACCTCGAACAGCGTCTTGCTGGCGACGGGATGGGCGCCCTCCAGTGCCAGCAGCCGCCGCTTGGAGATCACCCCGCCATAGGGCGAGAGCCGGTCGGTGTAATTGCCGGTTTCCAGCACCCGGTGGCAGGGCACGATCAGCATGTAGGGATTTTTGGCGATCGCCTGCGCCACCGAATGCGCCGCGCCTGAGGCGCCCAGCGCCCTGGCGACCTCGTGATAGGTCCGCGTCTCGCCGCGCGGAATCGAGCAGGCGAACTCATAGACGCGCCGGTTGAAGCCGGACACGCCGCCTGCATCCAGGCTGACCTCGGAAAAATCGGGATCTCCGCCCTGCAGCAGGACCACGATGCCCTCGATCGCAAGCTCGGCATTTTCGGACGGCCGCTGTTCGCGCGCCTCGGGATGGACCTGGAAGATCCGGCGGCGGGTGTCGATCTCTCGCGCCTCCGGCAACTGCACGGCGACGACGCCGGTGCCGCTCCAGATGATGCCGCAGCGGCCTATGGTCGTGTCGAATATCGAATAGCCGCGCCCCACCATGCACACGCCCCACTCAGTGCACGTCTCTCCCCAGACCCGCAATCATAACACCGCCACAATCCGGCGCACCTGGAATCTTATCAGGACGTTAACAACGGCCCGGCCGGGTGCGCCAAACCGCTTGGCGAGGCGCGCCGTCTCGGCTAATCAGGACGGGCGCGAAGCGCATTCGCGGGCGTAGTTCAATGGTAGAACGGCAGCTTCCCAAGCTGCATACGAGGGTTCGATTCCCTTCGCCCGCTCCAAGTTTTCGGCCCGGCCGGTCTGCGGGATGTGATAGGCTGAAGCCATGGTCAGGACGCTCGAACAAGCCATCGCGCAAATTTCCCAGCTGCCGGCGGCAGATCAGGAAGAGATCGGCCGGAAATTGCTTTCGCACGTCGAAAAGCTCAACGCTCTTCGGTCCGAAATGGACCGTGGAATCCATTCGCTCGATGCAGGCAAGGGCGCAGCCCTGAACATGGAAGAATTTCTTCGCAAGAAGAACTCACGGCATGGTGGGGCATAAGCTTCCAGTCATTTGGTCCCCAGAAGCGCTCGACGATATTGATCAGCTTTGGGACTACTACGCTGAGATGGCAGGAGTCGGCACCGCCGACAGGATCTTGCGTCAGATCGGGCAAGCCGTTGCGGTCATCGAGGATTTTCCCCAACGCCGGACTGGCGCGCGATGAAATTCGCTCCGGCCTGCGTTCGTTGGCGGTTGCGCCGCAAGTCGTCTTCTATCGCTTGAAGGATGACCGCGCCGAGATCGTGCGAGTGCTTGATGGCAGGCAGGATATTGAGGCCATTTTTTCCAAAGACGAGAATGGGTAGAGCGAGGGCGCCGAAAGCGTCGCTTGGCCATTGAGCCCGAGTATTCTCGGCGAGCGGTTGCCGAAGATTCTAATATGTTAGCCTTTCGCTCCCGGCACGCCCGCCTTGCTCGCCCTAAGCTCCTCTCGCCCGGCGGCTACGGTCCCTGCACCGGGCAATGTTCGGATGAAAGCCAATGGACCAGCAGAAACTCGACCGTGCGATCGGTCGCCGCTTGAAGACGCTGAGGACGCAGGCGGGCATGACGTTGAACGAACTCGCGGGCCGCTCCGGTGTCAGCCGGGCCATGATCGGGCGGGTCGAGCGGGCCCAGAGCAGCGCCACGGCTGCGCTGCTCGGCAGGCTTTGTGCCGCGCTCGACGTCTCGCTCAGCGATGTCGTCGCACTCGCCGAGAAGCCGCCGGAGCGCCTGGTGCGGCTTGCCGACCAACCGCACTGGCGCGATCCCGACAGCGGCTATCGCCGGCGGCATGCCTCGCCGACGGATGCGGCGAGCGGCATCGAGATCATCGTGGTCGACCTGCCGGCCGGCGCGCGGGTGCCGTACAGCCCCTGGGGCCGCAATGCCTTCACCCAGCAGCTTTTGATGCTGGAGGGCGCGATCGCCGTGTACATCGACGCCAAGACGGTCCGCCTGCGCGAGGGCGATTGCCTGGATTTCGACGTGATGCGTGCGGTGACCTTCGAGAACGAAACCAAACAGGACGCGCGCTACGTCATCATCACGCGGCGCGGCTCCTCCTACGGGAAGATGTGATGTCGCTGATCGTGCGGGATGCCACGCTGGAGGATGCCGAGGATATCCTCGCCATCTACAATTACGCCGCACTCAACACCACGGCGGTCTGGACCGACGGTCCCTCCGATCTGGATTCGCGGCGTCAATGGCTTCTCGCACGGCAGCAAGCGGGCTATCCCGTGCTGGTCGCGATGAAGGGCAGAGATGTCGTCGGCTTCGCCTCGTTCGGCGACTTCCGGCCGTTTCCCGGCTATCGCCATACCGTGGAGAATTCCGTTTATGTCGACGAGCGGCATCACAGGGCGGGCATCGGCCGCAGTCTTGTCGCCGCATTGATCGAGCGTGCCACCGCCATGCACAAGCACGCGATGATCGCCGGCATCGACGGCACCAACGCGGCTTCGATCGGACTGCACGCCTCGCTCGGCTTCGCCGAGGTGGCCCGCATGCCCGAGGTCGGCTGCAAGTTCGGCCGCTGGCTCGACCTCGTCTTCATGCAGAAGCTCCTTGCAAGCGACGTGAGGCCCTGACCATGCAGATCCGCACCGGCGACACCTTCGATCCGCGCGTCATCGCGTTGCTCGATCACCATGTCACGTCTGCGCGGGCGCAGACCGCACCGGGCAGCGCGCATGCGCTCGATCTGGCGGGGCTTCGCGCGCGCGATGTTGCGTTCTGGACCGGCTGGGACGGCGAGCACTTGGTCGCCACCGGCGCGTTGAAGACGCTCTCGGCCGATCATGGCGAGGTGAAGTCGATGCACACGCTTCAGACCGCGCGGCGGCGCGGCTTCGGCGGCCAGATGCTCCGCCACATTATCGCCGAGGCCCATGCGCGCGACCTGAACCGGCTCAGCCTCGAGACCGGCTCATGGGTTTATTTCAAGCCGGCGCATGCGCTCTACCGGGCGCACGGCTTCGTGCTCTGCGGCCCGTTCGAAGGCTACGTCGAGGACCCCAATAGCCTTTTCCTCACGCTGGATCTGACCCGGGGCTGACTGCCGGCGCGGTGCTTGGTTCAACCCGAGCTCGAAACTGCATTCATGCCCCTCAAAATGAGTTGCGTACCTCAAAACACCTCTGCTAGCCTTCAGCCATGGCTGAGACCCTCACCACGACCGCGCTGACGCTGAAGGACATCGCCCGCGAGGCGGGCGTGAGCCTCGCGACGGTGGATCGCGTCATGCACAACCGGCCGGGCGTCCGGCCGGACACGGTGCGGCGCGTCCGGGAAGCGATCGAGCGTCATTCGTTCCAGCCGCATGTCGCCGCCGCCGAGCTCGCCCGCGGCCGCGCCCGCCGCTTTGCCTTCGTGATGCCGTCGGGGCCGAACCCGTTCATGCAGCAGATCGAGGCCTATCTCGGCGAGATGGCCGGCTGGCTCGCGGCCCGCCGCCTCGGCGTCGAGATGGTCGCTACCGACGTGTTCGATCCCTCGGTGCTTGCGGCCTCGCTCGAGGCGCTGTCGGGCGATTACGACGGCGTCGCCGTGGTGGCGCTGGATCACCCCAGCGTTCGCGCCGCCATCAACGACCTTGTCGATGCCGGCACCAAGGTGGTGACGCTGGTGTCGGATGTGCCGTCGTCGCGCCGCCACCATTATGTCGGCATCGACAACATCGCGGCCGGCCGCACCGCCGGCGCGCTGGTCGGGCGGCTGGTCGGCCAGAGCTCCGGCAAGGTCGCGATCGTCGCGGGTTCGCAGGGCCTGCGCGACCATGCCGAGCGCATCTTCGGCTTCAACCAGGTGATGGCGTCGGAATTCCCCGGTCTCAGCGTGCTGCCAGTGCTGGAAGGGCGCGACCAGGACGATCGTTCGGAGCAGGTGCTGGCGCGGCTGCTCGGCGAGCATGCCGACATTGTCGGGCTTTATAACGTCGGCGCAGGCACCCAGGGCGTCGCCAAAGCGTTGAGCGATGCCGGCCGCGACGAGGTGGTGTTCGTCGGTCATGACGTCACCGTGCTGACGCGCCGCCTCCTGCTGCAGGGCGTGATGGATGCCGCGATCTCGCAGAACCCCGGACATGAAGCGCGCGCCGCCGTGCGCGTGCTGCTCGCGCTCGCCCGCGGCGAGCCGATCTTGCGCGAACAGGAGAAGATCAGGATCGACATCGTGATGCGGGACAATCTGCCCTAGCGGCAGGTGGCTATCGAACGGGCCGTGGCGGAGAGCGCGACGTCAAGATCGCGCATCGCAATAAGTAGAGAGGAGGACGAATTGTATCTCGGACTGGACATCGGCACGTCCGGCGTGAAGGCGGTGCTCGTGAGCGAAGCCGGCGCGGTCGTCGCGACGGCAACGCGCGAGCTCGCGCTGTCGCATCCGGCGCCGCTGTGGTCCGAGCAGGACCCCGATTCCTGGGTCGATGCGACGATCGGTGCGGTCGACGATCTCGCGGCGCGTCTTCCGCGCGAGATTGCTCAGGTGGCCGGCATCGGCCTGTCGGGTCAGATGCATGGCGCGACGCTGCTCGACGAGGACGGCAAGCCGCTGCGCCCGGCGATTCTCTGGAACGACGGCCGCTCGCAGGCCGAATGCGCGGTGCTGGAGCGGCGCTGTCCGTCGCTGCACGCGATCGCCGGCAATCTGGCCATGCCCGGCTTCACTGCGCCGAAGCTGCTGTGGATCGCGCGGCATGAGCCGAAGATTTTCGAGCGTGTCGCAAAGGTGCTGCTGCCCAAGGCCTATGTCCGCTATCGCCTCACCGGCGAGATGGTCGAGGACATGTCCGATGCCGCCGGCACGCTGTGGCTCGATGTCGGCCAGCGGCGCTGGTCGGCCCTGCTGCTGCACGCCACCGGGCTCGATCTCCACCACATGCCGCGCCTCGTCGAGGGCAGCGCGGCGAGCGCAGTGCTCGCGCCGGACTATGCGCAGCGCTGGGGCATGAGGAAAGACGTCGTGGTCGCGGGCGGCGCCGGCGACAATGCCGCGAGCGCGATCGGGCTCGGCGCCATCGCGCCGGGCGATGCGTTCCTGTCGCTGGGAACGTCCGGCGTCCTGTTCCGCGTCACCGATCGCTTTGCGCCGGCGCCGGCCTCGGCCGTGCACGCCTTCTGTCACGCATTGCCCGGCCTCTGGCACCAGATGGGCGTGATGCTGTCGGCCGCAGCTTCGCTCGCCTGGCTCGCCGGCGTGATGGAGACGCCGGCCGCGGCCCTGCTGGCGCCGCTCGGCGAGCGCGTCGATGCGCCCAGCCCGATCAGATTCCTGCCCTATCTCGACGGCGAACGCACGCCGCACAACGATGCGGCCGCGAGCGGAGCCTTTGTCGGCCTGCGCGCTGCGACCGGGCGAACGCAGATCGTCCAGGCTGTGCTCGAAGGCGTGGCCTTTGCCGCACGGGACAATCTGGCGGCGCTGAGTGCGGCGAGCGGGCCCATTAGCGAGGTCGATCTCGTCGGCGGCGGCTCGCGCTCGCCGTTATGGGCGCAGATCTGCGCCGACGTGCTCGGCATTCCCGTTCACCGCGCCGAAGAGGGCGAGGTGGGAGCGGCCCTCGGCGCCGCGCGGCTGGGCCGGCTCGCTGCGACGGGCGAGAGCGCTGCGGCGGTCTGCACCCGCCCGCGGCGGCTTGCGAGTTTTACGCCCCGCGCTTCCGTCGCCTCCGCCTATGACGAAGCCTATCGGCGATGGCGCGCGCTTTATCCCGCATTGAAGGAGTCTCTTTAAGTGAACGCGTCAGCCAAATTCTTCGATGCAAGCGCACCTGTCGCCTTTGCCGGCCAGGACGCGGGACAGGCGCCCGCGTTCCGCTGGTACGACAAGGATCGCGTGGTTCACGGCCGCCGGCTCGAGGATCACCTACGCTTTGCGGTCTGCTATTGGCATTCGTTCTGCTGGCCGGGCGGCGATCCCTTCGGCGGCGAGACGTTTTTGCGGCCCTGGCACCACGGCACGGATGCGATGGCGCAGGCGCGGGCAAAAGCCGATGTCGCGTTCGAGCTATTCCGCCTGCTCGATGTGCCCTACTTCACCTTCCACGACGTCGACGCGGCGCCGGAGGGCGCTTCGCTCGCCGAGTCCGTCGCCAATCTCAACGCGATTGCCGATTTGTTCGAGCAGAAGATGGCATCAGCTAAGGTCCGCCTGCTCTGGGGCACCGCCAATCTGTTCACGCATCGCCGCTACATGGCGGGCGCGGCGACCAATCCCGACCCAGAGATATTCACCTATGCTGCCGGCCAGGTCCGCGCCGCGCTGGAGGTGACGCATCGGCTCGGCGGCCAGAACTATGTGATGTGGGGCGGGCGCGAGGGCTATGAGACGCTGCTCAACACCGATCTCAAGCGCGAGCTCGACCAGCTCGGCCGTTTCGTCTCGCTTGTCGTCGAGCACAAGCACAAGATCGGTTTCAAGGGCCCGGTCCTGATCGAGCCGAAGCCGAAGGAGCCGACCAAGCATCAATATGATTTCGACGTCGCCACCTGCTACGGCTTCCTCGAACGCTACGACCTACTCAAGGACGTCAAGCTCAATATCGAGCAGAACCACGCCATCCTCGCCGGCCATTCGTTCCATCACGAGGTCGCGCTGGCCGAAGCGCTCGGCGTGTTCGGCTCGCTCGACATCAACCGTGGCGACGATCTGCTCGGCTGGGACACCGACCAGTTCGCGATGAACGTGCCGGAGCTGGCGCTGGTGTTTCACGAAATCCTGAACCGCGGCGGCTTCACCTCGGGCGGGCTGAATTTCGACGCCAAGATCCGTCGCCAGTCGATCGATCCTGACGATCTGATCCACGCCCATGTCGGCTCGATGGATGCCTGCGCGCGTGCCTTCCTCGCCGCCGCCGACATGGTCGACGCCGGCGTGCTCACCACGCCGCTTGCCAAGCGCTACGAAGGCTGGTCCGGCCCCGAGGGCCGCGCCATTCTCGCCGGCCAGCGTTCGCTCGCCGAGCTCGCCGACCGCGCGCTTCAGCCTGGCTTCGATCCGCAGCCGCGCTCGGGCCGACAGGAATATCTGGAATCCCTGGTCAATCGCCATGTCTGAGGGAGAAAGACCGCTGATGGCACATGCTGACACGACACCGGTCCTCGAGCTCTCAGGCATTGGCAAGGAATTCGGCGCCATCCGCGCGCTGCACGACGTCGATCTGCAGGTTCTGCCGGGGGAGGTGGTTGGCCTGATGGGCGACAACGGCGCGGGCAAGTCGACGCTGGTCAAGATCATCGCCGGCAACTTCCGCCCCAGCCATGGCGAGATCCGCTTCGCCGGCAACGCGGTCCATTTCAGCCGGCCGGTCGATGCCCGCGCGGTCGGCATCGAGGTCGTGTATCAGGACCTCGCGCTGGCGGACAATCTCACGGCCGCCGCCAACGTGTTCCTCGGCCGCGAGCTGAAGCGCAAATTCGGACCTGTCGCGCTGCTCGACCACAAGGCGATGGCGGCGCGCGCGCTGGAGCTGTTCGGCGAGCTGCGCTCGGAAACGCGTCCCGACGATCTCGTCAAGCAGATGTCCGGCGGCCAGCGCCAGGCGGTTGCGATCGCGCGCACGCGGCTCTCCAATGCGCGATTGGTGATGATGGACGAGCCGACCGCCGCGATCTCGGTCCGTCAGGTCGAACAGGTGTTGGGCCTGATCCATCGGCTGAAGGAGCAGGGGGTTGCCGTGATGCTGATCTCGCACCGCATGCCCGACGTGTTCGCGGTGTGCGATCGCGTCATCGTCATGCGCCGCGGCGAGAAGCGGGCCGACAAGCCGATCCACGAGACCTCGCCAGAGGAGGTCACCGCCCTCATCACCGGCGCGAAGGAGGCGGCGTAATGGCCATGCCCATGGAATCTCCGATCAGCTTCACCAATGTGGGCCGGATCAAATGGTGGCAGCGCGGCATCTTCGCCTCGCAGACCGGCTACGTGCTGCTCGCGCTGGCCGTGCTGCTGGTGATCATGCATTTCGCCAGCCCGTATTTCTTCACCGAAGGCAACATGCAGAACGTGGCGAAGAATTTCTCCTTCATCGCCATCGCGACGCTCGGCGTCACCTTCGTGATCATCACCGGCGGCATCGACCTCTCGGTGGGATCGATGATGTGCTTCTCCGCCATGATCACCTCGATGGTGATGACCGAGCTGTCGGCGCCCGGCTCGCCATTGGTGCACATGGCGGCTGACGGCAAGACGGTGCTGGCCAACGTGCCGGGACTGATCCTGCTGGTCTCGGTCCTCGCGGGTCTCGGGGTTGCGCTGATCGCCGGCCTCGTCAACGGCTTCTGCATCGCCGTGCTCGGCCTGTCGCCCTTCGTCACCACGCTCGGCATGCTCTCGATCGTGCGCGGACTTGGCTATGTCGTCTCCAACGGCCGCGGCAGTTTTCCGGGCGGACCCGACGCCGATTATTTCTACGCAGCGACCTCGGGCGACGTGCTCGGCGTGCCCGTGCCTTTCATCTACCTGATGATCCTGGCGCTGACGATGGCCGTGGTGCTGCACCACACCTCGTTCGGCCGCCACGTCTTCGCGCTCGGCGGCAACGAGAAGGCGGCCGAGCTGACCGGCATCCCGGTGGTGCGGGTGAAGATCGAGGTCTACGTGATCTGCGCGCTCGCCGCCGGCCTGCAAGGCATCATCATTTCCGGATGGCTCGGGTCGGCGCCGGCCAACATGGCGACGTCCTACGAGCTCAACGTGATCGCGGCGGCCGTGATCGGCGGTGCCAATCTTGCTGGCGGTATAGGTGGTCCGCTGGGAGCGATCGTCGGCTGCGTGCTGCTGGAGGTGATCCGCAACGGCCTCGTGCTGGCGCAGGTCTCCTCCTATTGGCAGCAGACGCTGGTCGGCGTGATCATCATCCTGGCCGTGCTGGTCGATCGCATCCGCTCGCGGATGACCTGAAATGACGTCATCTCGGGAAGGCAACGAAAATGCCGCCTGTCCGCTTCCCGGGCACTTTCGAGAGGACGGGCACCAAACAAGGGTGGAGGAGACAATGAGGAAATTTCTTCTGGCCGGCATCGCGGTTGCGATGATGGCGACGCCGGCATTCGCCGCGAACTACCGCTTCGTCATCGTGCCCAAGGCGATGAACAATCCGTTCTTCGACTTTGCGCGCGACGGCTGCCTGAAGCGCGCCAAGGAACTCGGCAATATCGAGTGCATCTACAAGGGACCGGTCGAGCACGAGCCGGCGACGCAGGCGCAGATCATCCAGGACTTCGTCACCCAGAAGGTCGACGGCCTCGCCATCTCGGTCGCCGACGTCGCGGCCATGACCAAGTCGATCGAGGCGGCAACCGCCGCCGGCATCCCCGTCATCACCTTCGATGCCGATGCGCCCGGCTCCAAGCGCATCGCCTATATCGGCACCAACAACAAGGAGTTCGGCGTCGCGCTCGGCAAGCAATTGCTGAAGATGCGGCCTGACGGCGGCAAATACGCCATGGTCTCCGGCGGTCCCGGCGCCAAGAACCTCGCCGAGCGCGTCGATGGCGTGCGCGAGGCGCTGAAGGGCTCGAAATGGACCGAGGTCGCGGGCTCTCCGACCTTCTGCAACGACGATCCCGCGCTCGCGGTCCAGCAGATGACCGACATGCGCACCGCAACGCCCGATCTTGCCGCCATCGTTCCCATCGGCGGCTGGCCGATGTTCGCGCCCGAAGGCTTCAAGGCCTTCGCCAGCAGGAACAAGAAGGACATCGATTCCGGCAAGTTCACGCTCGTCGTCGCCGATACGCTGAAGATGCAACTCGAGCTCTTGCGTGACGGCTATGCCAATGCGCTGGTCGGCCAGCGTCCGTTCGAGATGGGCGAGAAGGCCATGGATACGCTGCTCGCCATCAAGAAGGGCGAGAAGGTTCCGGAGATCGTCTACACCGGCCTCGATCTCGTCACCAAGGACAACGTCGCGCAGATGTTGAAGTAGGAGCGCCTGCCAGCCCCGCGCTCCTGCATGCCTCCCCCGCTTGCGATTTCCGCAAGCGGGGGAGATGATTTGATCGTTGGAACGAAGAAGGCCATGGGAATGAAACGGTCGCGGCTCGGCTCGCTCGACGTCACCTCAATCGGGCTCGGCTCCGCGCCGCTGGGCGGATTGTTCGCCCCTGTCAGCGACGCCGATGCGGAGGCGACGATCGCGCGCGCCTGGTCACTCGGGGTGCGCTTCTTCGATACCGCGCCGCTCTATGGCTTTGGCCTCGCCGAGCGGCGGTTAGGCGCCTTCCTGCGACAACAAAAGCGCGAGTCCTACGCCATTTCGACCAAGGTCGGCCGCCTGCTGCGTGCGCCGGAGGGCGCTGCTTCCGAGGACGAGCACTACAAGGGCACACCGCGCGAGCGGCCGGTGTTCGATTTCAGCTATGACGGCGTGATGCGATCGGTGGAGGAGAGTCTTGTTCGCCTCGGGCTCGACCGCGTCGACGTCCTCCTGGTGCATGATCCCGACGATCACCATGACGAGGCCGTCGACGGTGCCTTCCGTGCGCTGCAGCGGCTGCGCGCGGACGGCACGGTCAAGGCGATCGGCGCCGGCATGAACCAGTCGGAGATGTTGACGCGTTTTGCGCGAGTCGTGCCGGTCGATTGCTTCCTGCTCGCGGGCCGCTACACGCTGCTCGACCAGGGCGCGCTCGATGCGCTGTTTCCGGTCTGCACGGCCAAGAGCATCGGCATCCTGCTCGGCGGCATCTACAACAGCGGCATTTTGGCCAATCCGCATACCAGCGCGAAGTTCAATTATCAGGACGCCGATGCGTCGCTGGTTGCGCGGGCGCAGGAGCTCGACGCGCTCTGCCGCAAGCATGGCACGGAGCTGAAAGCCGCCGCGCTCCAGTTCTGCATGGCGCATCCGGCGGTCACGGTCGCGGTAATGGGCGCGCGCAACGCCGCGGAGGTGGCCGACAACATCGCGATGTCGGAGCTGGCGGTGCCGCCGGCGTTCTGGCAGGAGCTGCGCGCGCGAAAGCTCGTCGATGCGCGCGCGCCACTGCCGGGCGGAGCGTAAGGCATGATCATCGACGCTCACCAGCACTTCTGGGATCCCGCGCGCGCCGACTATCCCTGGATGGCAGCGGACGAGCTCGCACCGATCCGCCGCGCTTTCGGTCCCGCCGATCTCGCGCCGCTGCTGACGGCGAACGGCATCGACGCCAGCATATTGGTGCAATGCCGCTCCGCGCTGGAAGAAACCGAGGAGTTCCTACGCATCGCGCATGCCACGCCGTCGGTGATCGGCGTCGTCGGCTGGGCCGACCTGACGGACGGGGCGCTCGGCGACACGCTCGAGCGGCTGCGCGGCTTGCCGGGCGGGGACAAGCTCGTCGGCATCCGCCATCAGGTGCACGATGAGCCCGATCCTGATTGGCTGTTGCGTGAGGACGTCCAGCGCGGGCTCACCGCAGTGTTCGCGCATGATCTTGCTTACGATTTTCTCGTCCGCAGCCGCGAGCTGCCGGCCGCGATCGCGACCGCGCAGGCCTTTCCGCAAGCGCGCTTCGTGCTCGACCACGCGGCCAAGCCGCCGATCGCCGCCGGCGGCAGCTCCGAATGGGCCGCCCGCATCAAGGCGCTCGGGGCCTGCGGCAATGTCTGGTGCAAGATCTCAGGGCTCGCGACCGAAGCGGCCTGGAACGACTGGGATGCGGAGCGCCTGTCTCCGTTCGTCGTACACGCCGCGAGCTGTTTCGGCGAAGGCAGGCTGATCTTCGGCTCGGACTGGCCGGTGTGCCTGCTTGCGGGAAGCTACGGCGAGATCAAGGACGCGCTGGAAGCTTGCCTCGCAAAGCTCGGCCCGCAGGCGCGGGACAAGGCTTTTGGCGTGAATGCCGCAGCGGTGTATCGACTGGCTGTCGCGACTTAAAGCGTCCCGCTCCGGCTTGTGTTTACCTCTCCCGCAAGCGGGAGAGGGAGTATGCACAGCTGGCAGATCGCGAACTCCCTCGACTCTACTCCGACATCGGCTTGTCGGAGATGTCCCAGTCCTTGCCGCTGAAGGTCGAGATGAACAGCGTCTTCATCGGCGTGTAGTCCTCGGGCGTGTAGCTGTAGGTGACGCCGTCGAGGAAGTAGGGCGAGTGGAAGCCTTTGAGCGTCGAAGCCTGCTTCAGCACGTTGGCGCGGGTGAGGTCATCGCCGCAGCGGCGCAGGATCTCGCCCATGGTCACGGCCTGGCCATAGCCGGCGAAGGCGATGGTGTTGTCGGGGTCGATGCTGGGCAGATATTTCTTGCGCAGCTCCTCGAACGCCATCACGTCGGGATCCTTCTCCCATTTCGGCAGGCCGACCTCCTTGTTGTAACGGATCGCGACGATGCCCGCGCAGTTCTCCAGGCCCGCGGCGTTGAGGATCGAGCGGCCGGTCGAGCCGGCGGAAAGGAGCTGCAGCGGCTTCCAGCCGAGCTCGGCGACTTTCCGGATCGACTGCGACGACGCCTTGCCGGTGGAGATGTTGTAGAAGACGTCGGCCCCGGATTTCGAGAGGTTGATGAGCTGCGAATCGACCGTGGGATCGGTGAGATCGTAGGTCTGCTCCATGATCACTTGCGCGGTGCCGCCGGCGTCCGCCAGCACCTTCTTGAAGGGACCTAAGAAGTCGCGGCCGAAATCGTCGTTCTGGTAGAGGATGCCGACCTTCGCGTTCGGCTTCACGCTGATGACGTGGCGGGCCAGGATGCGCGCCTCGGTCGGATAGAGCGGCAGGCCCGCCATCGTCCATTTGAACTCTTTCGGATTATTCCACTTCGACGCGCCGGTGTTGAGCAGCAGCTGCGGCACGCCCTTGGAGTTCAGGTATTTGTGCACGGCGGTCTGCGGCGCGGTGCCGAGCGAACCGTACAGCGCGAGCACTTCCTCCTGCTCGACCAGGCGCCGCGTCGCCTCGACGCATTTCGGCGCGCTGTAGGCATCGTCCATGGTGAGAAACTTGATCTTGCGCCCATTGATGCCGCCCTTCTCGTTCAGCATCTGGAAATAGGCCTCGCCGATGCGCCCCAACACACCGTAGAGCGAGCCGGGCCCGGAATGCGGCACGGTCTGCCCGATCTTGATCTCGGTGTCGCTGGCACCCGCATCGTATTTCTTCTCCGCGGCCCAGACGTAAGGCGCGGGCAAGGTGGATGCAGCGATGGTGGCGAGTGCGGCGGCGCTGAAATCGCGCCGCGATGGATTCTTCGTCATTAATTGTTTCTCCCTAGCGCGCGCATTGTGCTGGCAACGCGGCACGGCTCGCAAGTGGGAAGTCGCAGCTTTGCGACGCAATGACGCTTAAAGCGCAGCGCGTTAGCGCCTAGACTCAAGTTTTCTCGGCGACGACGACGAGACCGCGCACCGGCTCGTTGTTTTCGATGCGCGGGGACGCCGCCTGCAATGTCAGGAGCTTCAATCCGGTCCTGACGAGCGCGCTCCGCACATATTCCGCTGCATGGGCATAGCGCAGGCCCTCGCCGAGAATTATGCCGCTGCCATCCTGGGTCTCGAGCGTGAAGGCGAGCACGCCGCCCGGCGCAAGCACGCGCCTGGCTTCAGTCAGCACCGGTGCGAGATCCGACAGATACACAAACGCATCCGCCGCCACGATCAGGTTCGCACTTCCTTGGGGCTTGCCCTGCAAGCCCTGGATCATGTCGGCGATTTCGAGCTCGGCATAGAGACCCGTCGCGCGCGCCTCCTTGATCATGCCGGGGGAGAGATCGATTCCGGTGAAATGATCGACCTGTTTGGCGAAGGCGGCCGCCGCAAGCCCAGTGCCGCAGCCGAGATCGATGGCGTGCTTGAACAGGGCGGGCTTCTTCGCCGCGACGCGGGCAGCCACCACCGCCTTGAAGATCAGGGACGGCGCGCGATAGCCGAGATCGTTGATCAGCGTGTGCTCGAAGCGAGGCGCATACTGGTCGAACAGGGCCTGTACATAGGCCTTGGGCATCTCGGACAATTGCTCGTCGCCAAGGCGTATCAGATGCAGGTGAGCGCCATGCTGGTCGTCGGGATCGGACCGGCGTGCTTCGCGAAAGGCGGCAATCGCCTTGTCGCGCTCGCCGAGCTGCTGGCGGATCTCGCCAAGCGTGAACCAGGCCGACGTAAAATTCGGCGCGAGCTCGAGCGCCTGCTCGATGAGGTCGGCAGCGGCGGGCAGATCGCCCTTGAGCTGGAGGTCGCGCGCGAATTCGAAGCGGCGGTCGGCCATGAGATCGCCGGAGGACTGGAATAGGCGCAGGGGCATTCTGGAACCGACTGTCATTGCCGGGCTTGACCCGGCAATCCATCAAAAAAAGGAACTGTTTAGAGCGATGGATGCGCGGGTCAAGCCCGCGCATGACGGATGAATATCGGAACGTCGGTCCCTATATGACCACCATGCGCCCCCAAGATATCCTGTTGCCAGCTGCTGCCGGCCTGTGCTGCAAGCCCGGCGGCTTCCATATCGACCCTGTCCGCCCGGTTGAGCGGGCCGTGATCACCCACGGCCATTCCGATCATGCCCGCGCCGGCCATGGCGCGGTGCTGGCGACGCAGGAAACGCTGGACATGATGCGGCTGCGCTATGGCGAGAATTTTGCTGGCTCGACGCAAGCGATCCGCTATGGCGAGGAGATCCGGCTCGGCGACGTCTGCGTGAAGTTTCACCCGGCCGGCCACGTGCTGGGCTCGGCGCAGATCGCTGTCACGTGCAAGGAGACCTGCATCGTCGCCTCCGGCGACTACAAGGATGCGTTAGATCCGACCTGCGCGCCGTTCGAGCTGGTGCCGTGCGACGTCTTCATCACCGAGGCAACGTTCGGGCTGCCGGTATTCCGGCATGGCGATGCTGCCGAAGAGGTCAAGAAGCTGCTGGCCTCGGTCGCGCTGTTTCCCGAGCGCGCGCATCTCGTCGGCGCCTATTCGCTCGGCAAAGCGCAGCGCGTGATCGCGCTGCTGCGCCAGGCCGGCTACGACGCACCGATCTACCTGCATGGCGCGATGGAGACGATCACGCATTACTACCAAAGCCGCGGCATCGAGCTCGGCGAGCTCAGGCTGGTGAAGGGCATGAAGAAGGCGGCGCTGGCCGGCACCATCACGCTGGCGCCGCCCTCGGCGACATCAGATCTTTGGACACGGCGCTTTCCCGATCCGGTCACCGCCTTTGCCTCGGGCTGGATGCGCGTGCGCGCCCGGGCGCGGCAGCGCGGCGTCGAGCTGCCGCTGGTGATTTCCGACCATGCCGATTGGGACGGCCTCACCGCCACGATAGGTGCGACCGGCGCCGGCGAGATCTGGGTCACCCACGGTCAGGAAGATGCGCTGGTGCATTGGTGCCGGAGCAAAGGCCTGAAAGCGCAGCCGCTCGATCTGGTCGGCTATGGCGACGAGGAGGAGAGCGAGACGCCCATTCAAGGCGAGGCCGAGGCATGAACCGCTTCGCCGAACTGCTCGACCGTCTCACCTACGAGCCCGGCCGGAACAACAAGCTGCGGCTGATCACCGGCTATTTCCGCGAGGTCGGCGACCCCGACCGCGGCTACGCGCTGGCCGCGCTGACCGGCGCGCTCAGCTTCAAGCATGCCAAGCCCGCGCTGATCCGCGATCTCATCGCGTCGCGCACGGACGAGGTGCTGTTCGGCTTGAGTTACGATTATGTCGGCGATCTCTCGGAGACGGTGGCGCTGATGTGGCCGAAGGCCGCGCTGGCCGCTCACAACAACCCGCCACCCCCAACTCTCACCGAAGTCGTCACCACGCTGCGCACGCTCGGTAAGACCGAGCTGCCGAAGCAGCTTGAGCGCTGGCTCGACGAGCTGGATGAGACCGGCCGCTGGGCGCTGCTGAAGCTCGTCACTGGCGCACTTCGCATCGGCATCTCCGCGCGCCTCGCCAAGACCGCGGCGGCCGCGCTCGGCGACAAGGATCCGCATGAGGTCGAGCTGATCTGGCCGGGCCTCATCCCGCCCTATCTCGATCTGTTCGCATGGCTGGAAGGCCGCGCCGACAAGCCGGTCAACCGCGATCCCGCGCCGTTCCGGCCCGTGATGCTGGCGCATGCGATCGAGGACAGCGATTTCGCCGCGCTCGATCCCGCCGACTACATCGCCGAATGGAAATGGGACGGCATCCGCGTGCAGGCGGTGGCGGGGCGTGACGAGCGCGGCCACATCACGGCGCGGCTCTATTCTCGCACCGGCGAGGACATCACCGGGAGCTTTCCGGATCTTGTGCCGTCACTGCATTTGCCGGGTGCGATCGACGGCGAGCTCTTGATCCTGCGTGAGGGCCGCGTGCAGAGCTTCAATGTCCTGCAGCAGCGGCTCAACCGCAAGGTCGTCTCGCCAAAACTGATCAAGGAATTTCCGATCCATTTGCGCGCCTACGATCTGCTCGGCGACGACGAGAACGACCTGCGCGAGCTGCCGTTCGCGGAACGGCGCGAGCGGCTGGAGAGCTTCATCAAGAAGCTTAGCGATCCCCGCATCGATCTGTCGCCGACCGTTCCCTTCGCAAGCTGGGAGGCATTGACCGCCGCGCGCGCCAATCCCGCGAGTGCCGGCGCCGGCGAAGATGCGGAGGCCGTCGAGGGCGTGATGCTGAAGCGGCGTGATGCACCTTATCTGCCGGGCCGGCCGAAGGGCCAATGGTGGAAGTGGAAGCGCGATCCGCACATCATCGATGCCGTGCTGATGTATGCGCAGCGCGGTCACGGCAAGCGCTCGTCCTATTATTCCGACTACACCTTCGGTGTCTGGACCGCAGGCGGGGGCGGCGACGAACTGGTGCCGGTCGGCAAGGCCTATTTTGGCTTCACCGACGAGGAGCTTTTGCAGATCGACCGCTTCGTCCGCCGCAACACCACGGAAAAGTTCGGTCCCGTCCGCCATGTCGTGCACGAGGGCGACAAGGGGCTGGTGCTGGAGGTGGCGTTCGAGGGCCTGCAGCGCTCGCCGCGCCACAAATCCGGCGTCGCCATGCGCTTCCCCCGCATCAGCCGCCTGCGCTGGGACAAGCCGCCGCGGGAGGCGGACAGGCTGGAAACGCTGGAGCGGATGCTGAAGGAGGAGGCAGCGGAAATCGAGGTGTGAGGGCCTCGATCTCGCCGCGATGGCGGTGCGCTCACCCTCCCGCTCGCTTGCGGGAGAGGGTTGGGGAGAGGGTGTTTCCGCATTGGGACAGTCGCCTAGAGGGTAAAGCCCTCACCCGCGCGCGGGACGATGCTTCGCATCGCCCGGGGCGCGACCTCCCCCGCAAGCGGGAGAGGTCGGCAACCCGCGGCAGGCGCATGCCCGAATTAAACTCCCGTAACCCGATTGACGCTCGCTTGCGGGTTCCCCATGTGCCTCGCCGTGCCCTATAATGGGGTCGAATCCGCTTCGGGAGTTTGCGATGGTCCAAGACGTCAGAGATTTGCCGGCCGGCCGCAGCGATGGCCTGCACCGCTTTCTCGGCGGCTCGCCGCTGGCTGTCGCGTTCCGCCTGGTGCTGCTCTCGATCCTGGTCGGTGTCGTGCTGGCCGCGATCGGATTCGATCCCTGGAACATCATCACCAGCATCCGCCTCCTGTTCCAGCGCCTCTGGGATCTCGGCTTCGACACCGTGAATTGGTTGTGGCGCTACTTCCTGCTCGGCGCGGTCATCGTGATCCCGATCTGGCTGCTCTCGCGCGTGTTCGGCGCGCCGCGCGGCCGGTAAGGAATTGGGAGCCCGCAGCCGATGCAATTGCGCTTTGTCGGCTGCGGCGACGCCTTCGGCTCCGGCGGCAGGCTCAACACCTGCTTTCACGTCTCCGGGCGCGAGGCCAACTTCCTGATCGATTGCGGCGCGTCGGCTTTGCCGGCGCTGAAGCGGCTGGAGATCGCGTGCGACGAGATCGATCTGATCCTGATCACGCATTTCCACGGCGATCATTTCGCCGGGCTGCCGTTCCTGCTGCTCGATGCGCAGTTCTCGCGGCGGACGCGGCCGCTGACGATCGCGGGCCCGCAAGGCATCGAGAGGCGGCTGCGTGAGGTCATGGAGGCGCTGTTCGAGCACTCCTCGAAGACAAAACAGCGCTTCGAGCTTGATGTCGTCGAGCTTGCGCCCGAGCAAAGCCGGACTTTCGGCACCGTGACGGTGATGCCCTATCCCGTCGTGCACGGCGAATCCGGGGGGCCCTTCCTCGCCTACCGCGTCGAGGCCGAGGGCCGCACGCTCGCCTACAGCGCCGATACCGAATGGACGGAAACGCTCATTCCGCTGGCGTACGGCGCGGACCTTTTCATCGCCGAGGCCTATATGTACGAGAAGGTGGTCAAGAACCATCTCAGCCTGAAGACCTTGGAACAGCATCTTCCTGCAATCGGCGCCAAGCGGCTCGTCCTCACCCATATGAGCGACGACATGCTCTCGCGCCTGGACGATATTGCGCATCTCGCCGCCGAAGACGGCATGGTCCTCGTATTCTGAAATGCACGCGCCCGTTCCCCTCAAGATCGGCTCCCGCCAGGTGTTCGCCATCGCAGGTCCCGCGATGGTCGCGAACCTGACCACGCCGCTGATCGGCATTGTCTCGACCACAGCGATTGGCCGCCTCGACGATGCCGCCCTGCTCGGCGGCGTCGCGATCGCGTCGGTGATCTTCGACTGCCTGTTCTGGCTGTTCGGCTTCCTGCGCATGAGCACGCTCGCCTTCACTGCGCAATCGCTGGGCGCAGGCGAGGTGCGTGAGCCGAGCGCGATCCTGGCGCGCGGCTTCATCGTCGCCGGCCTGATCGGCGCCGCGCTGATCGCGCTGCAATTGCCGCTGGCCGCGGTGCTGTTCGACCTCATGGGCGGCAGCGAAGGCGTGACGCGGGCAGCACAGACCTACTTCGGAATCAGGATCTGGTCGTCGCCGTTCGCGCTCGCCAATTACGTCATTCTCGGCTGGCTGATCGGCCAGGCCCGCGCCAATTCAGCATTGCTGCTTCAGGTCGTCGTCAACCTCGTCAACATGGCGGCGACGATCCTGCTGGTGCTGGTCTACCACGCCGGCATCGCCGGCGCCGCGATCGCCGCGCTGTCGTCGGAAGCGGTCGGGTTCGCCCTCGGTCTGGTCGTCTGCCGTCACTATGCCGATGGCGGCTTCGCCCTGCCCATCGCAACCCTGCTCGACCGCGACAAGCTGTTGCGGATGCTGGCGGTGAATTCCGACATCATGATCCGCACCGCGGCGCTGATCGTCGTGTTCCTGTTCTTCACCGCCAAGGGCGCGCAGGCCGGCGACGTCACGCTGGCCGCCAACTCCGTGCTCAACAACTTCCTGCTGGTCAGCGCCTTCTTCCTCGACGGCCTCGCCAACGCGGCCCAGCAGCTCTGCGGCCGCACTCTCGGCGCACGCGATGCAAGAGGCTTTGCCGCCTCGACCCGGCTGGTGCTGCTCTGGGGGCTCGGCTTCGCCATCGTCGTCGCCGTGCTGTTCGCGCTGTTCGGGCCGGGGCTGATCGATGTCATGACGGCGAGCGAGGACGTGCGCCGGGCGGCGCGCGAATTCCTTCCCTTCGTCGTGCTCGCGCCGATCCCCGGCGTGTTCGCCTTCGGCTTCGACGGCATCTATATCGGCGCGACCTGGGCGCGCGAGATGCGCAATCTGATGCTGGCTTCGCTCGCGATCTTCCTCGGCACCTGGTGGGCGCTGCAATCGTTCGGCAATGCCGGATTGTGGTGGGCGCTGATGGCCTCCTACCTCTCGCGCGGCGGGTTGCAGGCCGCGCGCTATCCGGCACAGTTCAGGGCGACGTTTTCGAAACTGTGACGATCGTGTCCCGGACGCGCTGCAGCGTGAAACGCTGCTGCGCAGAGCCGGAATCCAGCTCTCCTCGAATTCGCTGCCACATGGGCCCCGGCTCTGCAGCGCATCACGCGGAAGACGGCGCGCTGCGCTGCGTCCGGGGCATGAGACCGTCTCACATCCCCGGCCAGTCTTCCGCCGTGAGCGTCGCAGCATCCGCGCCGACGATCTCGGACAGCGAATCCCGCCCGGTGCGGAGCAGGGTCGAGGTGAGGTCGCGCTTGATCTCGTCGACGAGGCCGAGGCCCTTGTAGACCAGCGACGAATAGAGCTGGATCAGGCTTGCGCCCGCGCGGATCTTGGTCAGCGCGGCGCCGCCGGAATCCACGCCGCCGACGCCGATCAGCGGGAATGCCCCCTCGACGCGCACATAGGTCTCCGCCACCATCCGCGTCGACAGGCGGAACAGCGGCCGGCCGGACAGGCCGCCTTGCTCCTTGGCCCGCATCACCTCCCGCAGCGTGCTCGGCCGCGCGATCGTCGTGTTCGACACGATCATGCCGTCGACCCGGCGCGAACGCGCAACCTGCACGACGTCGTCGAGCTGGGCAAGACTGAGATCGGGCGCGATCTTGAGCAGCACCGGCGTGTCGCCGGCCTTCTGCCTGACACGCTCGCGCGCATCGATCACGCGTGCGAGGAGATCGTCGAGCAGCGCGCCTTCCTGCAAATTGCGCAGGCCCGGCGTGTTCGGCGAGGAGACGTTGACGGTGAAATAGCTCGCAACCGGCGCAAAAGTCTCGATCAGCGTGACGTAATCGGCGACGCGGTCGGGCGAATCCTTGTTGGCGCCGACATTGACGCCGACGATGCCGCCGTGCTGCGCGCGCGCAGCCAGGCGGCGCAATGCGGCGTCCGCGCCGTCATTGTTGAAGCCCATGCGGTTGATGATGGCCTCGTCGCGCTCGAGCCGGAACAGCCGCGGCCGCGGGTTGCCGGCTTGCGGCTTCGGCGTCACCGAGCCGATCTCGACGAAGCCGAAGCCGAGCCGCAGCAGCGCGTCCGGCACCTCCGCGCTCTTGTCGAAGCCGGCGGCCATGCCGATGGGATTGGGAAAGTTGAGCCCGAAGGCGCGCATCGCGAGCTTGGGATCGTCCGCGCGCGGCTTGATCGGCGGCAGGAAGCGCAGGCCCTGGATCGCCAGGCGATGCGCGTCTTCCGGATCGAGCCAGCGCAGCACCGGCAGCGAAAAGGCGTCGAAAGCGCGGATCACGGGGCAAGCTCCGGAACGTCGTGGCCGCCGTCGGAGCGGATGTTGAGGTTCATCACCGCGATGACGGCGCCGAGATCGAGCTCGCCATAGAGATGCGGAAACAGCTCCTCATTGCGCGAGCGCTCCCAGCGCAGCTCGCTGCCGAGCGCGTCGCCGTCGACCTCGACCAGGAACAGCGCACGCTGCCCGAAATAGTGCTTGCGCAAGGTCTCGGGAACCTGGGCGGCGGTCGAGAAATGGATGAAACCGTCGCGCGCATCGTCCGCGCTGCCGCGGTAGACGCCCTGCCGTTCCGCCTCGCGCCAGGCCGAGGCCGGACAGATTTTGTAGATCTTGACCACCGCTTGCGCAGTCCTGTTTGCTCTTTGAGTCTTTTGGGTTTTTTCGTCTGTTGCGGGTCTTCAAAACCCCGGCGCGACCGTAAAGGCCGGCTCTGCCGAACTCAAGACTTAGAGCCATTTCCGTTCCGATGAAATCGGAACGGGGCTCTCAATTCCGGTTTTGACGCATTTTCTTGTCGCGAACCGGTCCCCGCTTCGCTTGAAAACGCCTTCTCCCATCGCCCCTTGCGCGAAAAACAGAAAACCGGTTGATTTGAGGACAATTTTCCTGGGTTGCGACGGGCTGGACCTTCCATGGTCAGACAGGCCAAAGCGCAGAGGATGCTGACGCACGACCAGATCTGGGTCGCGCTGGATCGGCTGGCGGCGCGCGCCGGTCTGTCGCCGTCCGGCCTTGCCAAGCGCGCCGGGCTCGATCCCACCACCTTCAACAGGTCCAAGCGCGTCACCTCGGACGGCCGCGAGCGCTGGCCCTCGACTGAATCGATCGCAAAGGCGCTGGCGGCCGCCGATTCCTCGATCGAAAGCTTTGCGAGGCTGATCGACAACGATGACACGGGCGACGGGCGCTCGGTCCCGATGCTCGACTTCGCGCTGGCCAGTGCGAGCGGCGCGTTCGACGAGTCCGGCCTTCCCTCGGGAAAGGGCTGGACCGCAACCGCGCTTCCCGCCACCGAGGACGGCCACACCTTTGCGCTGGAGATTTCCGGCGATGCGTTCGCCCCGGTCTACCGCGGCGGCGACATCGTGCTGGTTTCGCCGGGCGCGCCGATCCGCAAGGGCGATCGCGTGGTGGTGAGAAGCAAGACGGGCGAGGTGACGATCGCAACGCTGAGGCGCCGCGCCGCGAAGGCACTGGAGCTGCAGCCGCTCGATGCGTCGCAGGCCGTGCGCACGATGGCGGCAGGCGATGTGGCGTGGATCGCGCGGATCGTGTGGACCAGCCAGTGACCGTGACCTTGACGGCGTCGTGATCCGCATTCATGCGGGCCCCATTTCATCCCGATCGCCATTGCGACTCAGCGGCCCTCTCGCATAGGTTGCCGCCGATATTACGGCTCCAGCTTTATCTTAGGGGAATATGATGAATCGCCGTCACGCATTGAAGGCTCTCGCCGGTCTTGCGCTTTGTCCGCTGTGCAAGCCGGCTTTCGCCGCCGAAGGCGCGCATTGGAGTTATGAAGGCGCCGGTGGTCCGGCCAAATGGGGCGATCTCGACGCAGCCAACAAGGCCTGCGCGGTCGGCCTGCAGCAATCGCCGATCGACATCGAGGGGACGATCAAGTCGCAATTGCCGGTTCTGAAGCTGAACTGGGGCAAGAGCGCCGACACCATCGTCAACAACGGGCACACGATCCAGCTCAACTTCGCCGAGGGCAGCACGTTGATGCTCGGCGACGTCAAGTACAAGCTGCTGCAGGTGCACTTCCACCGGCCGAGCGAGCACATGATCGGCGGCAAGAATTTTCCGATGGAGGCGCATTTCGTCCATCGCAACGAGGCCGGCGGGCTCGCCGTGGTCGGCGTGCTGATGGCCGAGGGCAGGGCGAATCCGGCCTTCGGCAAGATCGTCAAGACCATGCCGGCGGCGGAAGGCCCGGCGGTGAAGGCCGATGCCGGCATCGATCCGCACGCTTTGCTGCCCTCGAAGCTCAGCTATTTCCGCTATCCCGGCTCGCTGACGACGCCGCCGTGCTCGGAAGTGGTCGAATGGCTGCTGCTGACCACCCCGATCCAGGTTTCGGCCGCCGACGTCGCCGCGTTCGCAAAGCTCTACCCGATGAATGCGCGCCCGGTGCAGAAGGACAACCGGCGGTACGTGCTGCGGTCGATTTGAGGTGGCGCTCCACACCACGCTGTCGTCCCGGCGAACGCCGGGACCCATACCGCGTGATCTATCGAAGAGCGGCGGTCTTCATCCCGACTCAAGCGCAACTACGAATCTTCGCCTAACCTCTCTCTGGGGTTCTAGGTCCCGGCGTTCGCCGGGACGACGATGGAGAATGTCGCAGCCTTACGCACTCCGCGCCAGCGCGCCGTCGATCATGTTCACCGCGTTCTGCACGCCATACACCGCGACGAAGGAGCCGAAGCGCGGGCCCTTCTCCTGGCCGAGCAGCACCTGATAAAGCATGTTGAACCAGTCCAGCGTGACGCCGGGGCGGCCGTCCTTGCCCTTCTTGACTTGGTCGAGGAACGGCTCGCGGCGGCCGATCTCGTAGACGACGTTCTGGATGTCCTCGGCCGAGGCGTCCGGCGCAAGCTGCGAGAGCGCATCGCGCAGATCCTGCAGCGCTGCACGCTCGGTGTCCGTCGGCACGCGGAACTGCTTCGTCGGCGCCACGAAGTCGCGGTAATAGTTGATGGCATAGCCGACCATCGCGTCGAGCTTCGGATGCGTCTGCGGCGACACGCCGGGGCGGTAGCGGCCGATGAAGCCCCACAGCGTCTCGGCATTCTCCGCGTTCGACGACGACACCAGCGTCAGCAGCAGCTGGAAGGTGACGGGCATGTCGCCCTTCGGCGGCTTGCCGTTGTGAATGTGCCAGACCGGATTGCCGAGCTGCTGCTTGCCGTCCTGCTTGGCAAAACCGTCGCTGAACTGCTGATAGTCGTCGACGTTGCGCGGGATGACGTCGAAATACAGCCGCTTGGCCGCCTTCGGCTCGCGATACATGAACAGTGACAGCGATTCCGGCGAGGCGTAGCGCAGCCATTCGTCGATGGTGAGGCCATTGCCCTTCGACTTCGAGATCTTCTGGCCCTTCTCGTCGAGGAAGAGCTCGTAGTTGAAACCCTCCGGCGGCGTGGCGCCGAGCGCTCTCGCGATCGCGCCGGACAGCTTCACGGAGTCGATCAGGTCCTTGCCGGCCATCTCGTAGTCGACGCCGAGCGCGACCCAGCGCATCGCCCAGTCGGCCTTCCACTGGCACTTGACGTTGCCCCCGGTGACCGATGTCTCGACTTCCTCGTTCGTATCGGGGTCGACATAGGTCACCGTGCCGGCCGCGACGTCGCGGCGAATCATGGGCACCTGCAGCACGACGCCTGACGTCTTGCTGATGGGGAGGAACGGCGAATAGGTGGCGCGTCGGTCGGGGCCCAGCGTTGGCAGGATGATGTCCATCACCTTGTCGTAGGCAGCTAGCATCTTGAGCAGCGTCGCGTCGAAGCGGCCTGACGTGTAGTAGTCGGTCGAGCTCGCGAACTCGTAGTCGAAGCCGAAATGATCGAGGAAGGCGCGCAGGCGTGCGTTGTTGTGGTGCCCGAACGAGGGGTACTCGTTGGAGAACGGATCCGGCACCCGCGTCAGCGGCTTGCCGAGATGCTCCGCCAGCATCTCCTTGTTGGGGACGTTGTCCGGCACCTTGCGGAAGCCGTCCATGTCGTCGGAGAAGGCGAGCAGGCGCGTCTTGATCTTGTCCTCGGTCAGCACGCGGAAGGCATGGCGCACCATCGAGGTGCGCGCGACCTCGCCGAACGTGCCGATATGCGGCAGGCCGGACGGCCCGTAGCCGGTCTCGAACAACACCTCGTTCTTCGGGCTCTTCTTCAGCCGCGCGACAATGGCCTTCGCCTGCTCGAACGGCCAGGCGTTGGATTGTTCGGCGAGCGCACGCAGATCGCTCGGGCTCATGCTGGGATCGATAACGGACATCGAGAAGGGCCTCCGGGCCGCGGAAAATAGCGATTTCCGGGCAGAATGCAATTTCGTGGACGGTATTGCCTCTTGCACCGTCATTGCGAGCGAAGCGAAGCAATCCAGACTGCTTCCGCGGTGACAGTCTGGATTGCTTCGTCGCAAGGGCTCCTCGCAATGACGGCGGAGAGAGCGACGACGACGTTAAAACGGGCTCACCGAGAAATAGCGCAGCCACAGGTCGGTGTAGCGGCCTTTTTCCCAGACGCGGAACAGCGCCCAGTTCAGGGCTTGGCGCAGCACGTCGTTGCCCTTGCGCACGGCGATGCCGATGCCTTCGCCGAAGAAACGGCTCTCGACGAAGGGGCCGCCGGAGAAGGCGCAGCAATCGCCGGAATCGGTGCCGTTGATCCAGAACGCCAGCGAGATGGCGTCGCCGAAGATGAAATCGACCTCGCCCTTGCGCAACGCGGCGCGCATCGCCTCGTCACTGGGATAGGCATGCAGCTCCGCGTCGGTGAACATGGCCTTCAGATACGCCTCGTGCGCGGAGCCGCCGATGACGCCAACCTTCTTGCCCTCGAGATATTCCGGCCGGATCTCCGGCATCACCGCGTCCTTGCGCGAGGCGAAGCGCGCCGGCACGCGATAATAGGGATCGGTGAAGTCGACCCGGGCACGCAGTTGCGGGCTCACCGCCATCGAGGCGATGATGGCATCGCCGCGGTTGGAAGAGAGCGCGTCGACCAGCGTCTCGAAGCGGCGCATCTGCACCGTGCAGGTGACCTTGATCTCCTCGCACAGGCTGCGCGCGAGATCGACGTTGAAGCCGGCCGGGTTGCCGTCGGCGCCGGTGTAGTTGAACGGCGGATAGTCGGTCTCGGTCAGGAAGCGGATCACGGTCAGGCGCGACAGGTCCGGCCGTTCCGGCCGCCGCCTGGGGTCCCAGAAGCCGGGCACGGCCTGTGGAGCGGCCTGGGGCGAGACCTGCGGCGTCGCCTGAGGCGCCGCCGGGGGCCGTTTGGCGGGAGCCTGGGCGCTTGCGGCGGACAGGCCCGTGAGCAGGCAGGCGCCGACAGCCAGCCCCGTCAGCAAGCTACGGGCAGATTTAATCGATTTCGCTTGGTGCGATGGAGCCATCGGCCGGAAATGAACGAATTTCGTTGGGATCGGAGGGCGTTATAGACCATCCCGGCGGGAACGCGAGCCGAAATGCGGCCAAGGCGAAGGTGCGCTCCCTCCCCCGTGAGCGGGGGAGGGAGCAGCGGAGTTCGCGGCAGGTCGACCAGTTCTCAGAGATACTTCTTCAAATCCGCCGCGGCTTCTTCCGGAGTCCGTTTCAGGTTGAACGGCGAGACGAAGCGGCCGTCGCGGTCCATCAGGTAGATCAGCGCGGTGTGGTCCATGGTGTAGTCGCCGTCCTTGGTCGGGACCTTCTTGGCGTAGACCCGGTAGGAGGTGATGACCTTGGCGGTCTCGGCGGGATCGCCGGACAGGCCCTCGAGGTGCGGATCGAAGCTCGACAGATACTCCTTCATGGTCGCCGGCGTGTCGCGCTCGGGATCGACCGAGATGAAGATGGCGTTGACCTTGTCGGCATCCTTGCCCATCGCGCGCAGCACTTCCGAGATCTCGAACAGCGAGGTCGGGCAGACGTCTGGGCAATGGGTGTAGCCGAAGAAGATCAGGGTCGGCTTGCCCTTGAGGCTCGTGTCGGTGACGGCCTTGCCGTTCTGGTCGGTGAGCTGGAACGGGCCGCCGATCGCGGCCGGTTGTGCCACCTTGCTGACCCCGCCCATGGCCCAGAACATGATCAGGAGCCCGACAACGAGGCTTGCGGCGAAGGCGGTCGCGATCACCAGCGGACGGGTGGCGGAGCTCATGAGCGGAAAACTTCCTGTCGCGGATCAGAAGCAGGCGGCGAAACCGGTCCTGATCATTTCGAAGAACATCTGCGTGCCGTAGTGGAACCACAGCGCCAGCGCGCCGAGCACGAGCAATCCACAGGTCGCCGCGCCCGACAACAGCAGCACGGGCGGCGTCCGGCCGGCAGTGGACGAATTGTCCTGTAACGGATGCGTCGGGTGCAGTGGTTGAGCCATGACAACGATCGAGGGCGAAAGGCCCCGGTTCCCAAGCCTTCTAGATAGGATACCTTCAGATAAGCTTTGGCCCGCCTGCGGACAAGCCGCAGGCGGGCCGGAACGATCCAGTCAGGCCGAGAATGTCAGCGCGCGAGCTGGCCCCGGGCGGATTCGATCTGGTCCCCTTGCGGGAGGGGCCGGCGGGACGGCTTGATGGTCGAAGCCTGCGCGTCCAGGTAGCAGGGCTTGTACATGGTCTGGAGTTGTTTGCCCTTCAGGAACAGCATGTGCGGGGTGAGGCCGCCACGCTGGCTGATCCAGCGCTTCACCTGCGAGGGGTACATCGCATAGAGCATCTGGGTCGCCTCGGGATTGGTGACGGCGCGGCCATTGCTGCCGAAATCCCAGGCGGCGTGGAAGCCGAGCGTCGCGCTCGAGGTCACGCAGATGCGGTCATGCGGGATGGCGCCGAGGACGATGGTGCAGGCGGAGGCGCACAGACCGTCGATGATGACGGTCTCGCCTGATTGACGCAGGTCCTGATACCTGTCGACGTAGGTTCCAATCCGGCCACCGCGGTCATCCGCGATCCGAACCACCGCGTGAGAAGCCCCCATGCCAGCGATCAACAGAACCGCCGCAAGCAACCCCGTCAGAAACTTCATTGTTCCCCGCCCCAGTCGAATTCGAATCTGCGTGTCAGGTGGTGATGCACGGCTAGCGTCCGTCGTAACCAAGGTTTTGTCTAGGCAGGCCGGCTGGCCCAAAACAAATTCAAATCCAGTGTTGCGTCCGCGCTGCACTCGAGGGGTCTTTATCCCAGACTGGAACAAGTTAACGATGTCTTGCGCGCCATGCCCTTGATCTCAGTTACAACCGCTGGCTTCAATCCGGGCAATTACAGGGGGGAACTCATGGAGGGGGACATGCATGGCTGAGGAAACAGACGTCATCGTCGTCGGCGCGGGACTGTCGGGCCTCGTGGCCGCCACCGAGATTGCCGACGCGGGCAAGCGCGTGATCGTGGTCGACCAGGAGGGCGAGCAGTCGATCGGCGGCCAGGCCTTCTGGTCGTTCGGCGGATTGTTCCTGGTCGATTCGCCGGAGCAGCGCCGGCTCGGCATCAAGGATTGCTTCGACCTCGCCATGCAGGACTGGATCGGCGCCGCCGGCTTCGACCGCGACGAGGATTTCTGGCCGCGGCAATGGGCCGAGGCCTATGTCGCATTCGCGGCCGGCGAGAAGCGCGCCTGGCTGCGGGCGATGGGCCATCGCTTCTTTCCCGTGGTCGGCTGGGCCGAGCGCGGCGGCTACGACGCGATGGGACACGGCAATTCGGTACCGCGCTTTCACGTCACCTGGGGCACCGGGCCCGGTATCGTCGAGCCGTTCGAGCGCCGCGCGCGCGAGGCGATGAAGAGCGGCCGCTTGATCTTCAAGTTCCGCCATCGCGTCGACGCGCTCTCGATCACCAACGGCACGGTGGATGGCGTCAGTGGTGCCGTCCTCGCGCCTGATAGCGTCGAGCGCGGCAAGAGCTCTTCGCGCAACGTGATCGGCGAGTTCGCGCTCAAGGCCCAGGCCGTGATCGTCGCGTCCGGCGGCATCGGCGGCAATCACGAACTGGTCCGGCAGAACTGGCCTAAGCGGCTCGGTGAGCCCCCGAAATTCATGATCTCCGGCGTGCCCGATCATGTCGACGGCCGCATGATCGGCATCACGGAGACATCAGGCGCGCGGCTGATCAACCGCGACCGCATGTGGCATTATGTCGAGGGCATCCAGAACTGGTCACCGATCTGGCCGCGACACGGCATCCGCATCCTGCCAGGCCCTTCCTCGATGTGGTTCGACGCAACAGGCACGCGGCTGCCGGCGCCGCTCTTCCCCGGCTCCGACACGCTCGGCCAGCTCAAATACATCATGTCGACGGGCTATGATTATTCCTGGTTCATCCTGACCCAGAGCATCATCAAGAAGGAGTTTGCGCTGTCGGGCTCGGAGCAGAACCCTGACCTGACCGGCAAGAGCTGGCGCATGACCTTGCGCCGCGCCACCAACAAGGGCGCGCCGGCGCCGGTGGAGGCGTTCAAAAGCCATGGCGTCGACTTCATCGTCCGCGACAAGATCGAGGATCTTGTTGCGGAGATGAACAAGCTTGCCGGCAGCGACCTCCTCAAGCTCGAACATATCAGGACGCAGATCGAGGCGCGCGACCGCGAGATCGCCAATCCTTACGTCAAGGATGCGCAGGTGATGAACATCCACAATGCGCGCCGCTATATCGGCGACAGGCTGATCCGCACCGCCTCCCCACACCGGATCCTCGATCCCGCGCAGGGGCCGCTGATCGCGGTCAAGCTCAACATCCTCACCCGCAAGACGCTGGGCGGCTTCGAAACCGACCTGGAGTCCCGCGTGTTCGGCGGCGAGGGCAGCGTCATTCCCGGCCTCTACGCGGTCGGCGAAGCCGCCGGCTTCGGCGGCGGCGGCGTGCACGGCTATCGCTCGCTCGAAGGCACCTTCCTCGGCGGCTGCCTGTTCTCGGGCCGCAACGCCGGCCGGTCGGCCGCAAAGGCGGTGGTCTAACCGCATCCCGCGCTGCGCCACTCATCGCCCGACCGGGATGTAAATCTGACTGGACATGCATGCGCGTTCGGCCACGCATGCGTGCCGGGCCACGCATGCGTACCGGGGGTGGCAGAGCGCAAGGTGCTGGGCTAGACAGGGCCGCCATTCCAGTGAGGAGATCCCAATGAGCATTGAGCGTTTTGAAACCGGCCCGCGCATGAGCCAGGTCGTCGTGCACGGCAACACCGTCTATCTCGCCGGCGTCGTCGCTACCAAGGCCGCCGGCGAAAGCGTGACGAAGCAGACCCAGGACATCCTGGCGACCATCGACAGTCATCTCGCCAAGGCCGGCACCGACAAGTCGAAGCTGCTCTCGGCCACGATCTACATCACCGACATGAAGACCTTCGGCGAGATGAATGCGGTGTGGGACGCCTGGGTGTCGCCCGGCAATACCCCGGCGCGCGCCACGGTCGAAGCCAAGCTGGCGGCGCCGCAATACACCGTCGAGATCATGGTGACGGCGGCGAAGTAGTCTTCACGACCAATTCCATGCGAACGGAGCGCGATGACAACATCATCGCGCTCTTTTTTTGCGCAGCGATGACCTGCGAGGTAATCGATCGACGCGCGTGAACCTCCGATAGTGACGGTGAGCCGAATACGGCGCCATCGAAGGAGAGCACCATGACCGACCCCGTCACCATCGCCCGCCGCTACATCGAGCTCTGGAACGAGCGCACCGCCGCCCGACGCCGCGAGCTGCTCAGCGAAAACTGGACGAATGATGCGAGCTATGTCGATCCCTTGATGAAGGGCGACGGCCGCGACGGCATCGAGGCGCTGGTCGCCGGCGTGCAGCAGCGCTTTCCCGATTTCAAATTCCGCCTGATCGGCGAGCCCAACGGCTTCGGCGACCACATCCGCTTTTCCTGGGGACTCGGTCCCGACGGCGCCGATAGCCCGATCAAGGGCACTGATTTCGCCGTGCTGAAGGACGGCCGCATCAGAAGCGTGACCGGATTCCTCGATCAGGTGCCGGCCGGGGCGTAAGACTGCGGACCTTCGTTGCGCAGGCGGGGAGGGTGACGCATATGGTCTCAGCGGCTCCGGAGCGCGCGCCTCGTCCTTCGAGACGGCCGCTTCGCGGTCTCCTCAGGATGAGGCTCAGCGGCATCGCGGACTGTTGAAACTGGTGCCGCACACTCCGTCCTCATCCTGAGGGCCCGCCGAAGGCGGGCGTCTCGAAGGATGGCCGCAGAGATAGTCTTCATATGCGATAACCCTCCTCGTGCGGGCCGGGAGGGCAGGCCCCCTCGACGAAGCCATCCCTACGGCTTACCTGTCATGTTGTGCCGCCCCGTACCCTCCAAACATCGGTCGAGCCGACCACGCTGCTGCCAAGCCGCTTCCAGCAATGGTTCGTGGCCCGGGGTTGGTCGCCGCGCGCGCATCAATTGGCGCTGCTGGAGAAGGCGCGTGAGGACGCTAGCGCCCTGCTGATCGCACCGACCGGCGCCGGCAAGACGCTGGCGGGATTTCTGCCGACCCTGGTGGAGCTGTCGACCGAGGCGGCCGAACGGAAGGCGGGTGCGAAGCAAAGCCTCGTCTCCACCGGCCGCAGCGTGCAACGTTCCGGCGGCCTGCACACGCTCTACATCTCGCCGCTCAAGGCGCTGGCGGTCGACATCGCGCGCAACCTGGAGCGGCCGATCGCGGAGATGGCGCTGCCGATCAAGGTCGAAACCCGCACCGGCGACACGCCGGTGTCACGGCGCCAGCGGCAGCGCCGCTATCCGCCGGACGTGTTGCTGACGACGCCCGAGCAGCTTGCGCTGCTGCTGTCCTCCGACGACGCGCCGTTTCTGTTTTCCTCCTTGAAGCGCATCGTGCTGGACGAATTGCATGCGCTGGTGACGTCCAAGCGCGGCGATCTGCTCTCGCTTGGGCTCGCGCGGCTGTGGCGGCTGGCGCCACAGCTGCGCGCGATCGGCCTGTCGGCAACCGTGGCCGAGCCGGAGCAGCTCGCGCGCTTCCTGGTGCCGCAGCCTGGCGGCCAGGAGCGAGCCGCCGATATCGTCGTCGCCGGCGGTGCCGCGCCGCCCGAGGTCGAGATGCTCGACACGCGCGAGCGCCTGCCCTGGGCCGGCCACAGCGCGCGCCACGCGCTCCCTGAGATCTACGAGCTGATCAAGGCGAACAAGACCACGCTGATCTTCGTCAACACCCGCAGTCAGGCCGAGATGCTGTTCCAGAATCTCTGGAGCATGAACGACGACGGCCTCGCCATCGCGCTGCATCACGGCTCGCTCGACGTCGCCCAGCGTCGCAAGGTCGAAGACGCGATGTCGGCGGGCAGGCTGCGCGGCGTGGTCTGCACCTCCTCGCTCGACCTCGGCGTCGACTGGGGCGATGTCGATCTCGTCGTCAATATCGGCGCGCCCAAGGGCTCCTCGCGCCTGATGCAGCGGATCGGCCGCGCCAATCACCGTCTCGACGAGGCCTCGCGCGCGGTACTGGTGCCAGCCAACCGTTTCGAAGTGCTGGAGTGCCGCGTCGCCATCGACGCCATCGCCGAGAACGCGCAGGACACGCCGCCCTTGCGCACGGGGGCGCTCGACGTATTGGCCCAGCATGTGCTGGGCTGTGCCTGCGGCGAGCCGTTCCTCTCCGATGAACTCTATGCCGAGGTTCGCACCGCCGCGCCTTACGCCGATCTGTCGCGGCAGGATTTCGACGACGTCGTCGATTTCGTCGCCTCCGGCGGCTACGCGCTGAAGACCTATGAGCGCTTCGCCCGCATCAAGCAGGACAAGGAAGGGCGCTGGCGCGTCGCCAATCCCAAGGTGCGGCAGAGCTACCGGATGAATGTCGGCACCATCGTCGAGGACGACATGCTAAAGGTACGGCTGGTGCGCTCGCGCGCCGGCGGTGCAGGAAAAGCAGGCGGATCGACCGGCGTGATTGCGCGCGGCGGCCGGCTGCTCGGCGAGATCGAGGAAGCCTTCATCGAGGGCTTGAGCCCCGGTGATACGTTCGTGTTCTCGGGCGAAGTGGTGCGCTACGAGACCCTGGTCGAGGATCAGGTCTACGTCTCGCGGGCCCATGACAAGGACCCGAAGGTGCCGTCCTATATGGGCGGCAAGTTTCCGCTCTCGACCTATCTCGCCGAGCGCGTGCGCCGCCTGCTCGATGACGGCCGCGCGTGGGGCGGCTTGCCGGAGCAGGTGCGCGACTGGCTGTCGCTGCAAAAGGACGTCTCGCGCGTGCCGGCGGTGCGCGAGCTTCTGGTCGAGAGCTTTCCGCGCGCCAACAAGCATTATCTGGTCTGCTATCCGTTCGAAGGCCGCCTCGCGCACCAGACTCTCGGCATGCTGCTGACGCGCCGCCTGGAGCGCGCCCGCGCCCGGCCGCTCGGCTTCGTCGCCAACGAATACGCAATCGCGGTCTGGGCGCTCGGCGACATGTCCGTCATGATCCGCGACGGCCGCATCGACCTCGACGCGCTGTTTGACCCCGATATGCTCGGCGACGATCTCGAAGCCTGGCTCGCCGAATCGGCTTTGATGAAGCGCACCTTCCGCAATTGCGCGATCATCTCCGGCCTGATCGCGCGTCGCCACACCGGCGAAGAGAAGAGTCGCCGCCAGGTGCTGTTCTCGACCGATCTCGTCTATGACGTGCTACGCAAGCACCAGGCCGATCACGTCCTGCTGCGCGCCGCGCGCGCCGATGCCGCCACCGGCCTGCTCGATCTGCGCCGCCTCAGCGACATGCTGATGCGCATCCAGGGGCGCATCACGCTCCGGGAACTCGACCGCGTTTCGCCGCTCGCCGTCCCCGTCATGCTGGAAATCGGCCGCGAGTCAGTTTATGGCGAAGCTGCAGACGAGCTCTTGGCCGAAGCCGCCGATGAGCTCGTCAAAGAGGCGATGGGATAGAAGCAGGTTTCGACGTGAGGGCAGGGGCGCAGGTTTCGGGGGATGTCGACGACATGCGCGTGTCCACCGTCACTATCAGCGATGTGACTTTCGCCGCCGATCTGTCCGGCGCGCTGTTCTGGGACGAGCAGCGCCTGCTCGTCGTCTCCGACCTGCATCTGGAGAAAGGCTCCAGCTTCGCCATGCGCGGCGTGCTGCTGCCGCCTTACGATACCGCTGCGACGCTGAGCCGTCTCGCTGCGGTGATCGCCCGCCATGACCCGCGCATTGTCATCGCGCTCGGCGACAGTTTTCACGATCGTAGCGCGCATGAGCGGTTGTCCGCAGAGGATCGCGATGCCGTCGCCGCGCTGCAGACCGGGCGCGACTGGATCTGGATCTCCGGCAACCACGATCCGGCGCTGCCGCGCGATCTTGGCGGCACCGTCACGGGCGAGGTCGCGATCGGCCCGATCACCTTCCGTCACGAGCCGACCGGTGCACACGGCGAGATCGCCGGCCATCTCCATCCCAAAGCGCGCGTCTCCGCGCGCGGCCGTTCGATGGAGCGCCGCTGCTTCGCCTCCGATGGGATGCGCGCGGTGATGCCGGCGTTCGGCGCCTATGCCGGCGGCCTCAGCATCCGCGACGCGGCATTCGCAAAGATCTTTCCGGCCAATGGCTTCGTCGCCCATCTGCTCGGCGACCGCCGCGTCCACGCCATTGCGGCCTCGCGCTGCTATTGAGCCCCGCGGAAATTAGGACAGCACTGCGTTCGGTAGTTTTCCGGAATCGCCCAAGTCTGTTGCCGGCTCTAGCGTGACGCTTGCCGGGGCTGGAATTTCTGATCCCGAACAAGATTGTAACCGGCAAGGGGTCGCTGCGAGGCGGCCCCTTTCGATTCCGCGATCCGAGACGAGCTTAGCGGCGATCCTTGTCGAGTCCGGAACAAATTAAGAACACTTTAGCAAGTCTTTGATATATCATTGTGATTCGGCGCAATGCCGACACAATATCTAGCGTCTGTCAGACTTTGCGAGGACTAGATGTCCACCATCGCCTTCGATCAATTTGCCCTCACCCGGATCGCCGATTTCGCGCGCTCGCTGTCGCGGCTGCATCAGGCGGCGCGGCGCCAGAGGATCGACGACGACCAGTTCGACCGCGAGTTCAACGCGGTGTGCCAGTCGATCTGGGGCTACACCATCGATGACGTCAGCGACGATCTGTTCTCGGTCGAGGATCATCTGTTTCTCGACACGCTGGACGAAGCGCAGGCGCGCATCTTCGCGGCCGAGCAGGGCTATGACCTCGTTGGCGATCAGGGCATGCTGACCGACTGGTGGGGTTTTTGCTGGATGATCCTGGCCGAGAAGCGCGGCCTCTTGACGCCGGAGAACCGCGCCGCTGCGCGCGCGGCGATCGAGGAGAAATATCTGGCGGCGCCGAACGTGATCGGGGTGATCATCGGAAGGTGATCGCCGTGCCCCGGACAAAGCGCATCGCGCCAGCGGTGCGCTGCAGAGCCGGGGCCCAGAAGAGCTGAGTCCCGGCTCAGCGTCGCATCGCTTCGCGCTGCGCCGCCGTCCGGGACACGAGAGCTACTCCAGCCCCGCCCGCTTCGCCGATTTCTGCGCCGTCGTCTTTGGCGCCGTCACATTGGGCAGCGTCTCACGCACGATCTCCGCAGCAGGCGTGTCCGCCGATACCGTCTCTGCCCGCACCGGCGCCACCTTCATTTCGCCGAGGCGGGCGCGGACCTGGGCGGTGAGGCCGGGATAGGAGGCGACCGGGGTGAAGTCCGCAGCCTGATCGTTGCCGACGCGGATGCCGGTATAGGCGACAAGGCCGTCAGTGGTGGCAATCACGTCGCCGGCCTTCAGCGAGGAGTCCAGTGCGAGATCGACCGGAGCAAGACCGACCGGCTCGCGGCCGTTGCAGGTGCAATCGGCGCGCAACGCCTTGCGGTAGGCGAACGCGTTCTCGCTGTCGGCGTAGCGCTCGCCGGTCTGTGAGGCGGCACCGTCGATCGAGGAGCCGAAATAGACCTTGGTCGCGGTGGCGGGACAGAACGCCTGACACATCTGCGCGGGCGAGGCGAGGCCGCGCATCAGCGGAAAATATTTGCCGTCGCAACTGCGCACGCAGAAGGCCGGGCCGGAGCCGCCGGCCGCTGCCGCGCGGGTCGGTGGCACATATTGCGGGGTTGCCGCGTTCTGTTGCCCGGTGAAGGGATCGGCGTAGGAGCTCGCCTGCTGCGGCACCTCGCGCTGCGGACGCTGCTGCTGCATGCCGCCGAAGAAGAAGTCGAACAGGCCTTCGGCCGAAACCGGGGCTGGAGCCGCGAGCAGCGGTGCCGCAAGCGTGGCGGCCACAAGCATCGCGCGACGCCGCCGGCGCGCATGGGACAGGACTGTACGCAACGCTCACTCCACCCGACGCTATCAAACCGACCGGGACCCCAGGGGATCTCAGCACATGATTCACCATAGAGCGCGATGGTAAATGAGCGGTTGAGGGAGAGTTGGTCTCGTGCCCCGGACGCAGCGCCGCGCTCCTTCAGCGGTGCGCTGCAGAGCCGGGGCCCCTGCCGATGGTGAGCAAGCTGGGTCCCGGTTCAGCGTCGCACCGTACCGGACGATGCTGCGCATCGCCGGAACGCTGCGCCGCGCCCGGGACACGAGAGCTCTAAGCCTTCAAGAACTCCGAGGCCTTGTACAGCGAGCGGAACGGCAGGCCGGCCGCGCCGAACGTGTCGGTGGCGCCTTCCTCGCGGTCGACCATGGTCAGCACCAGCACCACCTCGGCGCCGGTCTCGCGCACGGATTCCACCGCCTTCATCGCCGAGCCACCTGTCGTGGTGACGTCCTCGACGATCACGACGCGCTTGCCTGCCAGCGTCTCGCCCTTTGGCAGGCCCTCGATCGCGAGCTTCGCGCCGTGCTCTTTCGGCTTCTTGCGTACGAAGAATGCCGCGATCGGATGGCCCTTGATCCAGGAGATCTGCGCCAGCGCCCCGGCGAGCGGTACCGCGCCCATCTCGAGGCCGCCGATGAAATCGAGATTGTCGTCCTTCAACGCCTCGTAAGTGAGCTCGGCGAGTAGGGTCGCCCCCTCAGGGTCGAGCATGGTCGGCTTGAGGTTGAAGTAGAAATCGCTCTTGCGGCCCGACGCGAGCGTCACCTCGCCGCGGCCGAATGAGCGCCGGCGGATGATTTCGAACAGGCGGGCGCGGGAGGCGGATTTCGACACGGCGGTCCCTCGAACAGCTTTTTGGAGGAGGCGGAATTTATCCGCGACGGCTGCGACATTCCAGAGGGAGCGTCCCTCGTCAACAGGGATCGGCCATCCCGGGCCGCCGGTTGTGGGGCCGCAACCATCTGGAGTAGTTGAGAGCCCAGATCGGGCGCGACGCCTCCTCGGGAAGGAAATGGGAATGACCATCGAGCTGCACACCTGGAACACGCCGAACGGCCGCAAGATCTCGGTCGCGCTTGAGGAGATGGGGCTGCCCTACACGGTGATCCCGGTGAACATCACCAAGGGCGAGCAGATGGCGCCCGAGTTCCTGAAGCTGTCCCCGAACAACAAGATCCCCGCCATCGTCGACGCCGAAGGTCCGGACGGCAAGCCAATCAGCATCTTCGAATCCGGCGCGATCCTGCTCTATCTCGGTGAAAAGTCCGGCAAATTCCTGCCGAAATCGCTTTCCGCGCGTATCCCCGTCTACGAATGGCTGATGTGGCAGATGGGCGGCTTCGGCCCGATGCCCGGCCAGGTGCATCATTTTATCGCACTCGAGAACGAGCAGGACCGCGCCTACGGCCTGAAGCGCTACATGGCGGAGACGCGCCGGCTCTACGGCGTGCTCGACCGCCGACTGGCGGACCACGACTTCGTCGCCGGCGACCTCTCGATTGCCGATTTTGCCATCCTGGGCTGGGCCTGGCGCCACCCTCGCCACAAGGTTGATCTGGCCGACTTCCCCAACGTCAAGCGCTGGTATGAGGCCCTGATGGCTCGTCCGGCGGTGAAGCGGGGCATGGAGGCGAAGCTGGATTGAGCTGACGCTGTCGTCGCCCGGCTTGACCGGGCGACCTAGTATTCCAGAGACGGCGGTGATTCAGCCGAGAGGCTGCGGCGTACTGGATGCCCCGGTCAAGCCGGGGCATGACAGTGTGCCTCACACCTTCTTCGCTTCAACCGCCATCCGCACCGCGAGCCCGGCCAGCACGGTGCCCATCAGCCAGCGCTGCACCAGCATCCAGCTCGGCCGGTTCGCCAGGAACAGCGCGATTGATCCGGCGGCCAGCGCGATCATCGCGTTGACGCTGACGCTGATCGCGATCTGGATCGCCCCGAGCGCCACCGACTGCGTCAGCACGCTGCCCGTGGCGGGATCGATGAACTGCGGCAGCAGCGCCAGATACAGCATCGCGATCTTCGGATTGAGCAGGTTGGTGACGAAGCCCATCGCGAACAATTTGCGCGGGCTGTCGATGGCGAGCTTTCTGACCTGGAACGGCGAGCGCCCGCCCGGCTTCACCGCCTGCCAGGCGAGCCAGAGCAGATAGCCGGCGCCGGCAAAGCGCAGCGCGTCATAGGCAAAGGGAATGGCGAGCAGCAGCGCCGTGATGCCGAACGCCGCGCACAGCATGTAGAACACGAAGCCGAGCGCGACGCCGCCGAGCGAGACGATGCCCGCCGCCGGCCCCTGCGTGATCGAGCGCGAGATCAGATAGATCATGTTCGGCCCAGGCGTGAGCACGAGACCAAGGCAGACGAGGGCGAAGCCGAGCAGGGCGGAGGTGTGAGGCATGGGGTGACCGCTGCGGGAGATGCCGCGGTTCTAATATGCGGGACCTCGCGGAGCCATCGCGCAATTGCTCGGAGGACAATTCAGTATCTCGCCGCGCATTCGGTGCGCTCCCTCGCCCCGTTCTTACGGGGAGAGGTAAAGAAGAGCTCAGTGCGCCTCGTCCCAATTGTTCGCCGCGCGCGCATCCACGTGCAGCGGCACCGATAGCAGGACCGCCGGGAACGGCGCGTCCTGCATGACGTGCTGCACGACCGGCAGCGTCGCCTCGACCTCGGCGTCCGGCACCTCGAAGATCAATTCGTCGTGCACCTGCAGCAGCATCTGCGCCGACAGCTTCTTTGCGGCGAGCGCATCCTCCACCCGCGTCATGGCGCGGCGGATGATGTCGGCGGCGGTGCCCTGCAGGCGCGCGTTGATCGCGGCGCGCTCGTTGAAGGCGCGCACCGAGGCGTTGGAGGCCTTGATGTCGGGATAGTGGCATTTGCGGCCGAACAGCGTGGTGACGTAGCCGTGGCTGCGGCAGAAGTCGCGCGTCTCGTCCATGTAGGCGCGGATGCCGGGGAAGCGCTCGAAATATTTCTTGATGTAGGCCGAGGCTTCCTCGCGGGCGATGCCGAGCTGGTTGGCGAGGCCGAAGGCCGAGATGCCGTAGATGATGCCGAAATTGATCGCCTTGGCGCGACGGCGGATCTCACTCGGCATGCCCTTGATCGGCACGCCGAACATTTCGGAGGCAGTCATCGCGTGAATGTCGAGGCCGTCGCGGAAGGCCTGCTTCAGCACGGGAATGTCGGCGATCTCGGCGAGCAGCCTGAGTTCGATCTGCGAATAGTCGGCGGACACCAGCTTGTGCCCGGGCGTGGCGATGAAGGCGCGGCGGATCTTCCGGCCGTCCTCGGTGCGCACCGGGATGTTCTGCAAGTTCGGCTCGTTCGAGGACAGCCGGCCCGTCGTGGTCGCCGCCAGCGCGTAGGTGGTGTGCACGCGATGGGTCTGCGGGTTGACATAGGTCGGCAGCGCGTCGGTGTAGGTCGATTTCAGTTTCGAGACCTGGCGCCACTCCAGAATCTTCTTCGGGAAGTCGTGGCCCTGTTCGGCGAGCTCGTCCAGTACCTGCGCGGTGGTCGACCACGCGCCGGTCTTGGTCTTGGTGCCGCCTGACAGTCCCATCTTGCCGAACAGGATGTCGCCGATCTGCTTGGGGCTGCCGACATTGACCGGCTCGCCCGCGATCTCCTGGATCTCGGCCTCGACGCGCGCTGCGGTCTGGGCGAAGTCGCCGGACAGCCGCGACAGCACCTGGCGGTCGATCGAGATGCCGCGCCGCTCCATGCGCGCGAGCACCGACACCAGCGGCCGCTCCAGCGTTTCGTAGACGGTGGTCATGTGCTCGGCGACGAGGCGCGGCTTCAGCACGCGCCAGAGCCGCAAGGCGACGTCGGCGCCTTCGGCCGACAGCGCGGCGGCCTTGTCGATCGGCACCTGGTCGAAGGTGATCTTGCCCTTGCCGCTGCCGAGCAGCTCGCCCTCCTTCATCATGGCATGCCCGAACCAGCGCTCGGCGAGCTGCTCCAGCGCATGGGAGCCGCGGCCGGCATCGAGCACGTAGGAGATCAGGAGCGCATCGTCGATGTTGCGCAAGGTGACGCCGTGCTGCGCCAGCATGACGGCGGTGAACTTGACGTCGAAGCCGATCTTGAGGATTCCGGCCGATTCCAGCACCGGTCGCAGCGCCTCGATGGCATCCGCGTGCTTGACCTGATCGGGCGCGAGGCCCGTGTCGAACAGGCCGGCGCCGCTGCCAGACTGCTTGTGCGCCAGCGGCACGTAGCAGGCATCGTTCGGCGCCAGCGCCAGCGCAATGCCGCAGAAATCGGCCTGCATCGGGTCGATCGAATTCGCTCTCGTCTCGATCGCGACATGACCGGCATCATGGATGCGCGCGACGAAGGCGTTGAGTTCCCTCAGCGTCTTGATCGCCTGATACTTGCTGCGGTCGACCGGAAGCTTGCGCAGCGCCTCTTCACGCGCGGCGGCGAGCGAGATCGGCGCGCCTTTCGGGCTCGCAGCCTTGTCCTCCTTGCCAGCTGACTTGTTGGGCTGGCCAGGTGCGGCTTGCGCCGATGCGCCGGTCCCCGGTGCGGGCACGACGTCCGACGCTGGCAGCGGCGTGAACACGCTGGCGCCGCGGGCATAGCCGGGGTCGGCATCGACATTGGCCGGATCGATCTGCGAATATTCGGCCACGCGCCGCGTCAGCGTGGTGAACTCCATCGCCTTCAGGAAGGCGATCAGCTTGCGCGGGTCCGGCTCGTGGACGGCGAGGTCGTCGAGCGGCACGTCCAGCTCCACCTTGTCGTCGAGCAGCACGAGCTTGCGCGAGATCCGCGCCTTGTCCGCGTTCTCCAGCAGCGCCTCGCGCCGCTTGGGCTGCTTGATCTCGCCGGCACGGAACAGCAATTGGTCGAGGTCGCCATATTCGGTGATCAGCTGCGCCGCGGTCTTGACGCCGATACCGGGCACGCCGGGCACGTTGTCGGTGGAATCGCCGGCCAGCGCCTGCACCTCGACGACCTTGTTCGGCGGCACGCCGAACTTCTCGATCACTTCGGGGATGCCGATGCGGCGATCCTTCATGGTGTCGTACATGGTGACGCAATCGGTCACGAGCTGCATCAGGTCCTTGTCCGACGACACGATCGTCGCGCTCGCGCCGCGCTCGCAGGCCTGCCGCACATAGGTCGCGATGAGGTCGTCGGCCTCGAAGCCGGTCTGTTCCAGGCAGGGCAGGTCGAAGGCGCGCACCGCCTCGCGGATCAGGGCGAATTGCGGAATCAGGTCGTCAGGCGCCGGCGGCCGGTGTGCCTTGTATTCGGGATAGATCTTGTTGCGGAAGGTGATCTCCGACTTGTCGAAGATGATGGCGAGATGCGTCGGACGGTTGTCTTCCGGCATGTCGCGCAGCAGCTTCCACAGCATGTTGCAGAAGCCGAGCACGGCGTTGACCTGCAGCCCGTCGGACTTGCGGTTCAGCGGCGGCAGCGCGTGATAGGCGCGGAAGATGTAGGAGGAACCGTCGACCAGGAACACGTGGTCGCCCTTGCCGGCGGCCTTCGCTGCAACCGGTTTGGCAGCAGCTGGCGCGGCGGTTGCCTTGGCAGCAGGCTTGTTGTCGGCGGCTTTGGACGCGGCCTTGGTGTCGGCTTTGGCGGTGGTCTTCGGAGAGGTTTTGGGCATGGCCGCAATGTATGAATTTTTGCGGGCTTTGACAGCCTTGAGAGGGGGATTTTTGGCACGGTGGCGCCACTATCCCCACTGTCATTCCCGGCGAAGGCGGGGAATCCAGTACGCCGCGGCTTCTCGGCACAATCACTGGCGTCTCGGCGTACTGGGTCGCCCGGTCAAGCCGGGCGACGACAGCGAGCTACTCCGCCGCCTGCAACACCGGCCCCGCCTTCCTCGGCGCGATCCAGAACGCATCCGGCCGCTCGAACAGGAAGCGCGCGTTGAACAGCAAGGCGGCCTGCCAAATCAGCAGCGCCCCGATCACCCCGGCGATGGTGACGATCAGCGACACGGTGCCGATGTCGGCAATGACGCCCGTGCGCAGCAGCAGCGTCCGTGTCGCCGCCATCGGCAGGAAGAAGGCGAGATAGATCACGATCGAATGCTCGCCGCAGAAGCGCAAGGCGTTCATCCATTGGGCGCGTGCCAGCAGCGTGCCCATCGTGATGATCGCGCAGGCGCCGGCAAAGCCGAGCAGCAGCGAGACGAGCTTCCATTCGCTGGCCCCCACCATGACGAGGCCGGCATTGACCAGCGCCCAGGTCGCGAGCGATGCGAGCGCAAGCGCCGGATGCTTGCGCGCCCGATCCGACAGCGCGAACACGTAAGGCGCGAACAGATAGCCCGAATAGAAATAGACGAAGCGCGAGCAGAACTCGTCGATGACGGTCCAGCCGGTCGAGATGCGGACCGTCTCCAGCGCGGCGGCGACCAGCCAGATCGCGAGCGGCGGGACCTTGCGTGTCAATCTTGTGACGACGAAGAAGATCGGCAGCAGATAGATGAACCACAGCGTGCCGAACGGCTCGACGAAGGATTCCAGATACAGCAGGCCGACGTGATGCCAGCTCGTCTCCGCCGCGAAAGAAGGCGCCTTGAAGCCGAACTGGATCGTCACCCAGACGACATAGAAATAGGCGAAATGCACCACCTTGCGGTCGAGATAGGTCCGCCAGTCCCGGTCGATCACCAGCGCCAGGAACAGGCCCGAGATCAGGAAGAAGTCCGGCATCCGGAACGGCTTTGCGAAGGCGACGGCAACATGCATGAACCCGGTCTCGCCCGCGGCGAGCTCGACGCCCAGCACCGAATGCATCATCACGACCATGATGATGCAGATGCCTTTGGCGTAGTCGACCCAGTCGACACGGGCGGCGGAAGGGGCTTTGGTGCCTACGCTTCCTGCGATTGTGCCTGATGGTGCCATGGTGTCTCTTTTCGAGGCGTGTTCCGCCCGTCCTGTCCGGGTGTGGAGCAGTGTGGGGCCGCAGCGGTTTCCGACTTCTTTACCGTTCAATTCCCATGCCGCTTTTTTGCATGCGGACTGTTCCTTCCCCGCGGGAAAATGCTAAACCGCCCCGCGTCGGGGTTTCGTTTTCGTTAACCAATCTAGAACAGGGATTTCCATGCGTATCGCGATGATCGGCACGGGCTATGTGGGACTGGTGTCCGGAGCCTGCTTTGCTGATTTCGGTCACGACGTCACCTGCGTCGACAAGGACGAGAAGAAGATCGCGGCGCTTCACCGCGGCGAGATCCCGATCTACGAGCCCGGGCTCGACGAGCTGGTCGCGACCAACGTCAGGGCGAAGCGGCTCGACTTCACCACCGACCTCTCCAAGCCGGTCGCCGACGCCGATGCCGTCTTCATCGCGGTCGGCACGCCTTCGCGCCGCGGCGACGGCCACGCCGATCTGTCCTACGTCTACGCCGCCGCGAAAGAGATCGCGCAGTCGCTTTCCGGCTTCACCGTCGTGGTGACGAAGTCGACCGTGCCTGTGGGCACCGGCGACGAGGTCGAGCGCATCATCCGCGAGACCAATCCCAACGCCGACGTCGTGGTCGCCTCGAACCCCGAGTTCCTGCGCGAGGGCGCGGCGATCCGCGACTTCAAGTTTCCCGATCGCGTCGTGGTCGGCACCTCCGACGAGCGCGGCCGCAAGGTGATGGGCGACATCTACCGGCCGCTGTCGCTGAATCAGGCGCCGCTGATGTTCACGGAACGTCGCACCGCCGAGATGATCAAATACGCGGCAAATGCCTTCCTGGCGACCAAGATCACCTTCATCAACGAGATCGCCGATCTCTCCGAGAAAGCCGGCGCCAACGTGCAGGAGGTCGCGCGCGGCATTGGCCTGGACAACCGCATCGGCACCAAGTTCCTGCATGCCGGTCCCGGCTTCGGTGGCTCGTGCTTCCCGAAGGACACCAAGGCGCTGATCAAGATCGCGCAGGACTACGACGTGTCCTTGCGCATCGTCGAATCCGTGTTGGCCGTGAACGAAAACCGCAAGCGCGCGATGGCACGCAAGGTGAGCCAGGCCCTCGGCGGCTCGCTGCGCGGCAAGGCCATCGCGGTGCTCGGCCTCACCTTCAAGCCCGACACCGACGACATGCGCGATGCGCCGTCGATCCCGCTGGTGACCGGGCTGATCGACATGGGCGCGAAGGTCAAGGCGTTCGACCCCGTCGGCATGGAGCAGGCCAAGGGCGAGCTGCCTGACATCACCTATTGCGAGGACGCCTATTCCTGCGCGCAAGGTGCCGATGCGCTCGTCATCGTCACCGAATGGGTGCAGTTCCGCGCGCTCGATCTTGACCGGCTGAAAAGCGTCATGGCGCAGCCCGTCGTCGTCGACTTGCGCAATATCTACCGCCCCGAGGAGATGGCTGCCGCCGGCTTCGTGTACGAGAGCATCGGTCGTCCGCCGGTGCAGGGCTGATCGTAACACATTCTTCTTGAACGAAGCCGTCATGGCCGGGCTTGTCCCGGCCATCCACGTCTTGTTCACTGCCAGATGAAAGAACGTGGATGCACGGGCCTTCGCCCCGCCGAAGCGACTTCGGCCGCGCAGGCGGGACAAGGCCGGGCATGACGACGGGATGATTCCTTGCCCCGCAGTTTCGACACGCCCCTCCCGATCGATGCCGTGCTCGAGGAGCTCTCGCGCACGCTGGAGACCAATAATGCCGCCGTGCTGGTGGCGCCGCCCGGCGCCGGCAAGACCACACGCGTGCCGCTGGCCTTGCTCGATGCGCCCTGGGCGAAGGATAAGAAGATCATCGTGCTGGAGCCGCGCCGTATCGCGGCGCGCGCCAGCGCCGACCGCATGGCCAAATCGCTGGGCGAACGCGCTGGAGAGACCGTCGGCTATCGCGTCCGCTTCGGCTCGAAGATCTCGCGCGCCACGCGGATCGAGGTGGTGACCGAGGGCATCTTCACCCGCCAGATCCTCGACGATCCCGAACTGTCCGGCATTGCCGCCATCCTGTTCGACGAATTCCACGAGCGCTCGCTCGATGCCGATCTCGGCCTCGCGCTGGCGCGTGACGCGCAAACCGGCCTGCGCGAGGATCTGCGCATCCTCGTGATGTCGGCGACGCTCGACGGCGCGCGCGTGGCAAAGCTGCTCGGGGAGGCGCCCGTCGTCGCAAGCGAGGGCCGCGCCTTCCCGGTCGAGACGCGCTATCTCGGCCGCAAGATGGACGCGCCGGTGGAGCGGCAGATGGCGGATGCGATTGCTTCTGCGCTGCGCGCCGACAGCGGCTCGGTGCTGGCATTCCTGCCGGGCGCCGCCGAAATTCGCCGCACCCAGAATTTTCTCAGTGAGCGCGTGCAGGACGCTTCGATCGAGATCGTGCCGCTGTTCGGCGCGCTCGATGCCGCCGTGCAGGACCGCGCCATTGCACCGGCTCCGAAGGGCTGGCGAAAAGTGGTGCTGGCCACATCGATCGCGGAGACCTCGCTGACGATCGAAGGTGTCCGCATCGTAGTCGATTCCGGGCTCGCTCGCGTGCCGCGCTACGAGCCCGACATCGGCCTGACTCGACTCGAGACCGTGCGTGCCTCACGCGCGGCGGTGGACCAGCGCCGAGGTCGCGCTGGTCGCACCGAGCCGGGGGTCTGCTATCGGCTCTGGGACGAGCCGCAGACGACCTCGCTGGCGCCCTACACCCAGCCGGAAATCCTCAGCGCGGATCTGTCATCGCTGGTGCTCGATCTCGCGCAATGGGGCGTCAGCGACCCCACCGCGCTGTCGTTCCTCGACCCGCCGCCTGCGCCGGCCTGGAAGGAAGCCAAGAGCCTTCTCGCCGAGCTCAATGCACTCGATGGCGACGGCCGCATCACCGCAGAGGGAAAAAGCCTGCGCGCGCTGGCGCTGCCGCCGCGGCTGGCGCGCATGATCGTGGATTCGCATCGTGCCGGCGAGGGCGAGGCCGCCGCTGAGATCGCGGCCATTATCACCGAACGCGGCCTTGGCGGCGACAGCGTCGATCTCGAGCATCGGCGCGACCAGTTTCGCCGTGACCGCTCGCCGCGCGCTGCGAGCGCGCGCGACCTGGCGCGGCGCTGGGCATCGCAGGTGGCGGCCTCGGAGAAGGCCGGGCCGCAGGAGGATCTCTCAACCGGTTTGATGCTCGCTTATGCGTTCCCGGACCGCGTCGCGCGCAATCGCGGCAATGGCAGCTTTGTGCTTGCCAATGGCCGGGGCGCCGCCGTCGAGCAGACCTCCTCGCTCGCCCGCGCGCCCTATATCGCGATCGGCGAGATGACGGGCACGGCCGCGAGCGGCCGCATCCTGCTCGCCGCGCAAATCACCGAGGACGAGATCGAGCGGCATCTTGCCGAGCACATCGAGACCGTCGACGAGATTTCGTTCGATCGCGGCGCGATGGCGCTGCGCGCGCGGCGCAGGCGCGCGCTCCATGCCATCACGCTGTCGGAAGCCACCCTCGCACTGTCGCCGTCCGAGGACACCGCGCGCATTCTCGCCGATGGATTGATCGCTGCCGGTCTCGACCGGCTGCCGTGGTCGAAGGCGGCCAAGCAATGGCGCGACCGCGTGATGTTCTTGCGCAAGGCCGAGGGCGACAGCTGGCCCGACCTGTCGGATGACGGGCTGATCGCGCGGCGCGACGATTGGCTGGTGCCGGCGCTCTACGACAAGATCGCGCTGAAGGAGATCTCCCCCGGCGATCTTTCCGATGCGCTGATGGCGCTGCTGCCTTGGGAGATGCGCGCGCGGCTCGACCGCGAGGCGCCGACGCATTTCGAGGCGCCGACCGGAAGCGTGCTCGCGATCGACTACGAGGCCGAGCAGGGGCCGACCATCGCGGTGCGGCTGCAGGAATTGTTCGGTCTCAACACCCATCCCTCGATCGCCGCCGGCAAGGTGCCGCTGGTGCTGGAGCTGCTATCGCCGGCACAGCGCCCGGTGCAGGTGACGCGTGATCTCCCAGGCTTCTGGCGCGGCAGCTACAGCGCGGTGCGCTCCGACCTGCGCGGCCGCTACCCGCGCCATCCCTGGCCGGACGATCCGGCGAGCGCCGTGCCAACCCGGCGGGCGAAGCCGCGCGGGACGTGAGAAACGCGCCAGCCCATTAACCGTCCGCTCATCCTTTTCATCAAAATGACACGGGCTCCGGCGTGGCTCCGCTCGCGGACGGGCGTCTCGCGTGGTGAAATCGAGCTTTCGGCTCGGAAGTGGTGTGATGCGTAACATAATGATTATCGCAGCCGTCATGATCGGCCTCGGCACCTTCATGGCGCAGATGGCGGACAAGATGAGTTCGGCTTCCGCCACGTCAGCGCCGCGCACGACGGTCGCCGTTGCGGCGACCGCGCCGGCCGGGGGCCGCAGCCTCGCCATTTCCCGCGATGGCCGTGGCCATTTCCAGACCGAGGGCCGGATCGATGGCCAGCGCATCGGCTTCATGGTCGACACCGGCGCGTCCGTGGTTGCGCTGAATGAGAGCTCGGCGGCCCGCTTCGGCCTGCGTCCCTCGCGCAGCGAATACAACGCCACCGTCTCCACCGCCAACGGCACCATCAAGGCCGCGCGCACCCGCATCGCCATGCTCGATGTCGGCGGCCTCATCGTGCGCGACGTCGATGCCATGGTGCTGCCCGACGCGGCATTGTCGGAGAACCTGCTCGGCCTCTCCTTCCTGTCCCGCCTGAAGCGCTTCGAATATTCCAACGGCCAGATGGTGTTGGAGCAATAGGCAGAGCCTGTTGCGATCAGCGGCAATTCATTCCAAAGACATCTCTTTGCCTCGACCGCCCTCGCGGTAACGTTTCTTCGTTACCAAACTGCCGCAATTATCGGCCATAAGCCTGCATTCCCGCCTTCCGCTGTGGCCTGGCATTCGCTAAGGCTGCATCTGCCCCCCATTTACGAGACCGTCTCAATGTTCCCGAAGCCGAAATCCGTATTGCTGCCCAACACCTACGCCTTCGAATCCGAGCCGATGGTGAAACCGACGGGCTTTCGTGAATACGACGCGCGCTGGTTGTTCCAGAAGGAAATCAACCTGATGGGTGTGCAGGCGCTCGGCATGGGGCTGGGCGCGTTGATCGCCGAGCTCGGCGTCAAGCAGGAGATCGTCACCGGCCACGATTTCCGCGGCTATTCGGCCTCGATCAAATACGCGCTGATCTCCGGCCTGATGGCCGCGGGCTGCAAGGTGCACGACATCGGGCTCGCGGTGACGCCGATGGCCTATTTCGCGCAGTTCGATCTCGACGTGCCCTGCGTCGCCATGGTCACGGCCTCGCACAACGACAACGGCTGGACCGGCGTGAAGATGGGCGCCAACCGTCCGCTCACCTTCGGCCCCGACGAGATGACTCGGCTGAAGGAGATCGTGCTCAATGCCGAATTCAAGAACAAGGCGGGCGGCTCCTACCAATTCCACGAGAATTATCCGGCGCGCTACATCGCCGATCTCACCTCCCGTCCGAGGCTGACGCGCAAGCTGAAAGTGGTCGCGGCCTGCGGCAACGGCACCGCCGGCGCGTTCGCGCCGCAGGTACTGGAGGCGATCGGCTGCGAGGTGATTCCGCTCGACACCGAGCTCGATCACACCTTCCCGAAATACAATCCGAATCCGGAAGACATGGAGATGCTGCACGCGATCCGCGATGCGGTGCTGCACCACAAGGCCGATGTCGGCCTCGGCTTCGACGGCGACGGCGACCGCTGCGGCGTCGTCGACAATACTGGCGAGGAGATCTTCGCCGACAAGGTCGGCGTGATGCTGGCACGCGACATGTCGGCGATCCATAAGGATGCGCAGTTCGTCGTCGACGTAAAATCGACCGGCCTGTTCGTCACCGATCCCGTGCTGCAGAGGCAGGGCGCCAAGGTCGCCTATTGGAAGACCGGCCATTCCTACATGAAGCGCCGCACCAACGAGATGGGCGCGCTCGCCGGTTTCGAGAAGTCGGGCCATTTCTTCTTCAACAAGCCGTTCGGCCGCGGCTATGACGACGGCCTTGTCTCGGCGATCGCGATCTGCGACATGCTCGACCGCGCGCCGGGCAAGTCGATGGCGGATCTGAAGGAGGCGCTGCCAAAGACCTGGTCGTCGCCGACCATGTCGCCGCATTGCGCCGACGAGACCAAGTACGGCGTCATCGACAAGGTGGTGAAGCACTTCGAAGGCCTGCAGGCCAAGGGTGCGAAGATCAGCGGCCAGGCGATCCGCGATCTCGTCACCGTCAACGGCGTCCGCATCACGGTGGAGGACGGCAGCTGGGGTCTGGTGCGCGCCTCCTCCAACAAGCCCGAGCTTGTCGTGGTGGTGGAGAGCCCGGTCTCGGAACAGCGCATGCACGACATGTTCGAGATGGTGAACAGCGTGCTGCGCAACCATCCCGAAGTCGGCGAGTACAATCAGAAGATTTGAGGAGTGTCAGGGGAGCACAACACCGCCGTAAAACTCCGCCGTCATGCCCCGGCTTGACCGGGGCATCCAGTACGCCGCGGCTTCTCGGCTCGATCACTGACGTCTCTGGAATACTGGATCGCCCGGTTAAACCGGGCGATGACACCTTTCGTGCGGTGAGCCTACGCCGCCACCACCGCCGGGATTGGCAGCGCCGTCACCGACTTGATCTTCTCCATCGCGAAGCGCGAGGTGACGTTCTTCAGCGGCACGGCGCTGATCAGCTTCTTGTAGAACACGTCATAGGCCTGCATGTCCGCGACCACGACGCGCAACATGTAATCGACGTCGCCGGCCATGCGATAGAACTCCATCACCTCGGGCATGGCGCTGACGGCTTCGGCGAATTTTTTCAGCCAGGCGTCGGAATGGTCGGAGCTTTCGACCGACACGAACACGGAGATGCCGAGCCCGATCTTGTTCTGGTCGACGAGGGCGACCCGCTTGAGGATCACGCCATCGGCCTCCAGGCGCTGGATGCGCTTCCAGCAGGGGGTCGAGGACAGGCCGACGCGGTCGCCGATCTCGGCGACGGACAGCGAGGCATCCTCCTGCAGCACCATCAGGATCTTACGGTCGATGGCATCGAGGCGGCGGCTGGTCTCGGGAGGTTGGACAGCAAGGTCGGTCATTTGAAGAACTTTGTTCCATTTCAGGGTTCTATTTCCCTGATATAGAGAAAATATTTCTATAGCAAGCTCATTATCGCGGCTCAATGCCGGCCGGCGCTATTCGGACGTCGCGTAAAAGCTCTTCAACTTCAACGCGTTGCGGGGCGGCTTGGCCGCCGCCATGGCGGGTGCATTTCAGCGCTGCGGTGGCCGCGGCGAATCGCAGCGCCTCCCGTACCCCTTCGACCTCGGCGAGGCGAAGCGCGAAAGCGCCATGGAAGACGTCGCCGGCGCCAAGCGTATCGACCGCCTCGACCGGAAAGGCCGCGGTCTCCTCCAGCTCGCCCGTCTCGTTCAGCCAGATCGTGCCATTCGGGCCGCGGGTGGCCGCGAGAAAGGCGGGCGTCAGCACGGCCAAGCGCCTCAAGGCCTCGCCGTCGTCGGCAATGCCAGCGGTCTCCTGCACCTGCTCGCTGGCGAACAGCAGGTGCGATGCCGCCGTCAGCAGGCCGTCCTGCAACGACATCGCACGGTCGACGCCGACGATGACGGGAATGCCGCGCCGGCGTGCCTCGGCGCAAAGGTCCACGCAGAACGATGCGCAGCGGCTTTCGACCAGAACCGCGCGGCAGTCCGCAAGCAGGTCGTCGGCGTCGGGTAGCCTGATCGTCCACAGACCGGGATCGCGATAGATCGTCAGCGTCCGCTCACCTGTCGCGTCGATCATGATCGCGGAAACCGGCGTGGTCACATCGGGCATGCGCACGATGTGCGTGGTGTCGATGCCCTCCTGCGCCATCTGCGCGAGAATGAAGCCGCTCGACATCTCCCGCGCATCGCCCATGGGGCCCGCGAACGCGACACGGCCGCCAAGCCGTGCAATGGCGATTGCGGCATTGAGCGCGTTGCCGCCGCAGATCTCGGCGAGATGCGTGGCGTTGGCCTTGCTGCCGCGCGCGGGGACGGCCTCGACCCGAAAGGTGAGGTCGCGCACGGGAATGCCGATGCAGAGGATGCGCGGCGCGGCCTTAAGGTGCGCCATCGGTGGTCAGCTCTTGTCGTGGACCCAGCGGCCGAGCAGGTGATGGGCGATGGCGAAGGGATGCGGGCCGGCGAGCCCGTCCGGATGCGTCCGTGTCAGCATCAGGGCGGCCTCCTCGCGCGTGAACCAGCGCGCGTCTTCCAGCTCCATGCGATCGACGACGATGTCCTCGCTCACGGCCCGCGCGCTGCAGCCGATCATCAGCGACGATGGATAGGGCCAGGGCTGGGTCATGTAATATTGCACGTCGGTGCAGCGAATGCCGGATTCTTCCAGAATCTCGCGGCGCACCGCGTCCTCGATGGTCTCGGCGGCCTCGACGAAGCCGGCGAGGCACGAATACATCCCTGCCGGAAACTGCTTCTGGCGGCCGAGCAGGCACTTGTCGCCGGAGGCGACCAGCATGATCACGACCGGATCGGTGCGCGGAAAATGCTCGGCCTTGCAAGCCGGACAGTCGCGCTTCCAGCCGCCTTCCTTCATCGCGCTGCGCGTGCCGCAATTGGCGCAATAGCCGTGGCGCTGGTGCCAGCTCACCATCGATTTCGCCATCGCGATCGCCGAGAGCTGGTCGGGAGGGATCGCGCCCTGCATCGCCATGCCGCGCAGCTCCGTCAATGTGTAGTCCTCGCGCCCCACCAGCTTCTCGGCGGCGGCCTGCGACAGGCCCATGCCGAACATCGCGGCGCCGTCGCGCAGGCCGAGGAAGATCGTGCCGGGATTGGCGCCGCACTTCAGCGCCTCGTCGATCGCGAGCAGCGCGCGCACCTTGTCGCCCTCGCGCTTCACCAGCAGCGAGTCGCGATAGACGACATAGGCGCGCGAGCTCGGCTTCTGCTCCATCGCGAACAGCTTCTCGTCGTCGCGCCGCAGATGCGCGGCGCGATCGAGGATGTTGGTGACGAAGGCCGGCTGCCCCAGCGGAAATGCGTCGAATGCTGACATTATCGTTCTTTCAACCCAACCAGATCTTGCGGCGAAGCACGCTGATGAAATTCTGAACCTCTGCGGCGTCGTGCGCCAATGGCGGCATTACGCCCCAGACCGGCCGCGGCCAGGCGGCGTCACTGGTGCGGCGCGCGATGATGTGGACGTGAAGCTGCGGCACGAGGTTGCCGAGCGCCGCGATATTGAGCTTGTCGCATTTGGTGATCTCCTTCAGCGCGCGCGAGACGCGGGAGATCTCGGTCATCAGCTGCGCCTGCTGCACCTCGTCGAGATCGATGATCTCGACCGTATCGGGCCGCCGCGGCACCAGCAGCAGCCAGGGGTAATGCGCGTCCTTGATGACCAGGACCTTGGACAGCGGCAAATCGCCGATATCGATGGTGTCCTCTTTCAGGCGGGAGTGCAGCGACCAGGCGGGTTCGGGCATGAAGGCTTCTCTGGATTGATTCTTACCGTCGCAGAGACCACGCCCCCAGACAACATGCGTATGCGTCGTGGTCCGTATGCGCTAGGTCGGGTAAACCACGCGCTTCCGTCGCTGAGAAACAGGCCCGAAGGGGCGGAGCGGAGCGGTTCGGGCCGGAAGCCCCCAGCGGCCGTGGGAACAGCCCCAGACCCCGCTTGCTTTCCGCCCCTTTTGGCCCCAAATAGGGATCGGGAGATTGGCGGTGGACGAGCCACTCGCCAACCGGGTCAGGTCCGGAAGGAAGCAGCCCTAACGAGGTCCGGATCGGGTCGCTCGTCAGTCTCCTACCTGTTTTTCGAGCGAACCAGCGCCGGCGGCACCTGCCGCCAGCGCGCTCCTTTCCGCAAAAGCCGGCCAAGAGACATTTCATTGCGGATCGACCGATGACCGACGCTGGCGCCCCTCCCAATCCCGACAGCGCCGGCCCGGCCGGCAACGCGCCTTACCGGGTGCTGGCGCGCAAATACCGTCCCTCCTCATTCGACGATCTGATCGGCCAGGAGGCCGTGGTCCGAACCGTCTCCAATGCGTTCGAAACCGGGCGCATTCCGCAGGCCTGGATCCTCACCGGCGTCCGCGGTGTCGGCAAGACCACCACCGCGCGCATCCTGGCCCGTGCGCTCAACTACGAGATGCCGGATGGCTCGGTGAAGGGCCCGACCATCCACATGCCGTCCCTGGGCGTGCATTGCCAGGCGATCATGGAAAGCCGGCACATGGACGTGCTGGAGATGGACGCGGCCTCGCATACCGGCGTCGACGACGTCCGCCAGATCAACGACAGCGTGCGCTATGCGCCGGCCAGCGCGCGCTACAAGGTCTACATCATCGACGAAGTCCACATGCTGTCGACGGCGGCGTTCAACGCCTTCCTGAAGACGCTCGAGGAGCCGCCGGAGCACGCCAAATTCGTGTTCGCGACCACTGAGATCCGCAAGGTTCCGGTCACGGTGCTGTCGCGCTGCCAGCGGTTTGATCTTCGCCGCGTCGAGGCCGACGTGCTGATGAAGCACCTCGCCAATATCGCGGCGAAGGAAAACGTCGAGATCGAGCCGGAGGCGCTCGGCATCGTCGCGCGCGCCGCCGAAGGCTCGGTGCGCGATTCGCTGTCGTTGCTGGACCAGGCGATCGCGCATGCGGCGGGCACTGTGAAGGCCGACGCCGTCAGGCAGATGCTGGGTCTTGCCGACCGCACCCGCGTCATCGACCTCTTCGATTCGCTGGCGCGCGGCGACATCGCGGCGGCTTTCAAGGAGTTCCGCGACCAGTACGATGTCGGCGCCGACCCGATCGTGGTGCTCTCGGATCTGGCCGAGTTCGTCAATTTCGTCACCCGCGTGAAGATCGTGCCGGCGACTGCCGACAACGTCGCCTATGGCGAGACAGAGCGCGTGCGCGCGAGGGAATTCGCCTCGAAGATCTCGATGCGCGTGCTGTCGCGGATGTGGCAGATGCTGCTCAAGGGCATCACCGAGGTGCAGGCCGCGACGCGCCCCGCAGCGGCCGCCGAGATGGTGCTGGTGCGCATCGCCTATGTCGCCGACCTGCCGACGCCGGACGAAGCGATCAGGATGCTGGAGCAGAACGGGGGCGGATCGCCGGTCGTGAGCGGCGGCGGAGCTGCGCGCAGCAGCGTGCCGGCCGCCCCGGTGGCCTCCGCCGCGCCGGTGTCGGCTGCGCCCGTGCGCATGCCGACATCGCCGCCGACCGCGTTCGGCGGCGGCGCCCGG